>NZ_CM170494.1:0-4800000 GCF_057320905.1 Streptomyces sp. DSM 116793
ATCCCCACCTGACGCCTCTCACGACGCCTTTTCCTCATCGCTCACCACGACGGTCTTAAGCCAACGCAGCATGAGGTGGTTTGAAGCCTCCCCCCGTAGGGCGGCTCCGAAGGGCCACAAAACCTTCATCTTCCGCACAGCACCGCAATTGGAAGCTGTCCTACAATCAACTCCTTTTCACGTCAGGTCGCAATGCCCGGGCAAGCACGGCCGCTGGGGACGCGTCTGTGTCCTGGACGACGGTCACGAGACCTCGATGGAGGAACCGCACTGGGGCCGCAACAGCGCGGGGCAGCCGATCGCGTGGGTGGGCAGCGCGCCCGACGACTGGTGAGTGCACCAGGTCGTGCCGCCTTCCACGACGGGCGGCGGCGTAAGAGGTCGTTTTCTCCCGATGTTTATTCCCGGCATCTGATGCTTAGTCTGTTCCGTCGGGTCGCGCCAGCGGACCGCCGGGCACCGGCACGATGACCGCTCACACGTCAGGACTGCCGGGCGTAACCGGGAGGCGCTGCCCGTGCGGGCAAAGCGCCTCCCGGCGCACCTCAGCGGACCCGGAGCCCGGAGCGGAAGACCGCCCGGACGTCCCGCAGCCTGTTCAGGTCTTCCAGCGGATCGCCGTGAACCGCCAGGAAGTCGGCGTCCGCGCCGGCCTGGATACGGCCCTTGCGCCCTTCGACCCGGCACGCCCTGGCAGCCTGACTGGTGAGCGTTTGCAGCGACCGGAGCGGAGACAATCCGCACTCCACAAGATCCAGGGCGGCGTACGGCAGCACATTGTGCGGCTTGACGGAATGGACGCCGGCGTCCGATCCGATCACGACTTTGGCACCGATACCTATCAGGTACTGGCTGATCTCCCGCGCCCTCGCGATGGTTTTCCGGCCCGCTTCCGGAAGGGCGTCGACGCTCACCGGCATGCCGAACGTCAGGCTGAGATATGTGTCGCTCGCGGCGATACCGCGCAGCACGTCGTGATCCAGTTCCTTGAGCTCGCGCTCAAAAAACGACACGTGCTCAACGGTGTCCACGCCGACGCTCACCGCGTCGATGATGGCTTCCATCCCGTGCGCGTGCGCTGCCACGGGCAGACCCAGCCGGTGCGCCTCCTCGACAACGGTACGGATCTCGTCCCTGGTGTACTGCGACGAGCCGGGATCGGATCCCGCGGTCATGTTGCCGCCGCTGGCCATGATCTTCACGACCGCGCATCCGCGGTGGTGGCGTTCCCGCACCGCGACGATCAGTGCGTCCGTTCCCTGTGTCTCCCCGCCCATGAAGTAACAGTGCCCGCCGGGGGTGGTGATGGGCGGACCCGCGGCGAGGATCTCCGGCCCTCGTTCCGGCGCCTTCCTGAACTCCTCCGCCAGGGTCAGCGACAAGAAGTTCCGGTCGCCGAGGTCCCGCACCGTGGTGATGCCCGCGAGTACCGCGCTGTGGGCCGCCTCGCGCATCTGGACCAGGAGCTGCTCGTCATCGACGGCCTTGAGCGACTCGACGGCCTGCGGGCCCGCGTCGAAAGCAAGATGCATATGGGCCTCCACCAGTCCTGGCAAGAGGCACACGTCGGGGCCCAGGTCGACGACATGCTTGCCGGACGGTATCGCTCCCGTCCGGTCCACGAAGAGGATCTGGCCGTCCTCCACATGCACGGTCGCCGGACCTGACATCGTGAACCCATCGAACATGGACCTGGCGTGCAAGGCGTAGGACCCGGGCAGGTCACCGCCCTGAACGTTCACGTCGACACTCTCGAACTGAGTCATTGAATCCCCTTTATGGGCATGAGTTGGACTCTGGCACCGCACGCGGGGAAGAACGAGGCGCCATGTGCCCGGCTGGAGCACCGTGCAGCTCCGGTCCGAGTGACAGGCGCCGGCCCCGCCGACGCGACCCGTCACAAACGGAAGACGGAATCCAGCCCGTTCGCGATCACTTGTACGGTGTTGCCCTTCTCACACCTGAGCTTCCCCCGGCCTCAGCCTCGGCCTCTCGGACACCGCGGGTGGCACGGCGGGTCAGGCCGACAGACTGAGGCTGGGCCTGAGGACGTACGCGCGTTTCCCATCGCGTATCAGCGGCGAGGGAGCTGTTGTGGTCCACGCGGCCGGGGAGATGAGCGGGCAGCGCGCACAGCGGCTGGAACGGCTCGGCATGGTGTGGTCGGTAGCGGATGAGCGGCTCCAGGAGAACCTGGAAGCCGCCAAGGCGTACTACGAGCAGCACCGGACGCTGTGCGCGCCCCGGTCCGCGACGATGCTGGACCGGCCGGTGGAGCAATGGCTGTCCAATCTGCGGCGTCCCGGTGCGCTGGATGGCCACCCCGAGTGGAAGGCCGCGCTGGAGGCCGTGGACGAGCACTGGAACCCGGCGTGGCCAGCGGAATGGCAACGGCACTACGCCGCGCTGCGGGAGCTGGTACGCGACGAAGAGGGCCGGGCCGATGTCCTGCCCGGCGTCACCGTGCACAGGATGGACGTCGGCAAGTGGCTGGCCCGCCAACGGCAGCACACGGTCTGGGCCGGGCTGATGGACGAACAGCGCGAGCTCCTGGAGCAGCTCGGCGTCGTGCCGCTGCCACCGGAGCAGGAACCGCCCGCCAAAGCCCCCAAGGCAGCGTCTGGGGCCTTCGAGCGAGGCGTGGCGGCCCTGGAGCAGTACAAGGCCCGCACCCGCTCCGTGACCGTCCCCAGGGCCCACGTAGAGCAGCTTCCGGAAGGCACCGAGGTCAAGCTCGGGGTGTTCCTGTCCAACACGAAGACCAGGCGCGCCAAACTCACCACCGACAAACTCACCGCGCTCGCCGCCCTCGGACTCGACTGGGCAGCGCAGGCCGCACCCGTGATCCCGGCGTCCCGCGAGTCGCACACCACGCCGCCCGGCCCGCGACGCTCCCACCTTCCCGCCGCGGCGGGCGCTCACCGCCATCGCGCCGGCCGCCAGGCCGCGCGCCGCAGAGCACCCGCCGCGCCCGATCCCCGATGCCGCCGCGCCGACCACACCCACCCCACCCTCCCTTTTTTTCTTCATTTCGTCGTGGAGTAGCGGCAGCAGAGGGGATGTCAGCACCCCGACCACGCCCACCACGGGCCCTGGCCTGCGACAACGCGGGCGGTCACGGAGAGCAGCTCAGTAGATGGCTCAGTAGATGGCTCGGTAGATGGCGTAGGAGATGGCGTGGGAGTTGGCGCAGTAGATGTGACCCCTGCGCAACTTCCAGCGAAACGGTGCGGCGGGCGGGCGGTGACGCTGGGTACCGGCTGCTGTGGTGGCTGCGGGGGCGGGTACGGTCCACGGGCATGGACAGCAGTGCGGGCACGTCGCCGGGGGCGGACCGGTGTGCGTGGTGCGGCGGGCCGGTGACGCAGCCGAAGACGGGGCGCAGGCCGCGCTACTGCCGGCGGACCTGCCGGGACTACGCGTATGTGTCCCGGCGCACCGAGCGGCTGATAGACGAGGCGGTCGACCAGGCGCTCGGCGTGGTGCCGCTGCCGGAACTCCCACCGATCCCCGCGGCAGCGCTGGAGCAGCCCCAGCCCGGCCCGCCCCAGCCACCTGTTTCATCGATCGCAGAAACGCAGACCGTTGGCGCTGAGCTTGTCCTACCTTCCAAGCGTGGGTCTGAGCTGGTCCTTCGTAAGATCGGCGGGCCCAGGGGTTCTGGGTATGGCTGTGAGCTTGTCGCCGTTGGATGGCTCAAAGAACTTGGCCGCCCGGAGCCCCGCGACGACTCGACCGCTAATTGGGATACGCGACTCGATCGCTGTGTAGGACAACGTCGGCGAGGTCGTCTGCGGGACAGTCTGTGACGACGAGCTGGCGGAGGTGACCCGTGCCTCAGATCTGGGCCGGAGTGGACATCGGCAAGGAACACCATCACTGCGTGGTGGTCGACGAGCGAGGCGAGCGCCTCCTTTCACGCCGAGTGTTCAATGACGAACCGGCCCTGCTGGAGCTCATCGCAGACGTGCTCACGCTCTCTGAGGACGCCCTGTGGGCGGTGGACATCAACCACGGCGGCGCCGCCCTGCTCATCGGCCTCCTGCTCAGCCACCAGCAGCCGATGGTCTACATCACCGGCCTCGCCGTGCACCAGGCCTCGACGGCCTACCGCGGCCAGGGCAAGACGGACGAGAAGGACGCGTTCGTCATCGCCGACCAGGCACGCATGCGACAGGACCTTGGCCCCCTGCGGCCCGGCGACGAGATAGCCGTCGACCTGCGCACCCTGACCGCCCGCCGCCTGGACCTAGTCAACGACCGGACCCGTCAGACCAACCGGTTGAGGGCACAACTGCTGGAGTTCTTCCCCGCGTTGGAGCGCGTGTTGGCCTTGAGTAAGAAGGGTCCGGTCGTGCTGCTGACCGGCTACCAAGCGCCGGCAGCGATCCGCCGCAGCGGGGCCAGGCGGATCGGAACCTGGCTGAAGAACCGCAAGGTGAAGAACGCGGCGGCGCTCGCCGAGACGGCCGTCGAGGCGGCCAGGGCCCAGCACACCGCACTGCCGGGCGAGACCCTCGCGGCCGCCATGGTGGCCCGGATCGCCAAGGGCGTGCTGGCCCTGGACGAGGAGATCGCCGAACTCGACGCGCTCATCGAAGCCCGGTTCAACGAGCACCGACACGCGTTGGTGATCCGGAGCATGCCCGGCATGGGCACCCTCCTCGGCGCCGAGTTCATCGCCGCCACCGGTGGCGACCTGGAGGCGTTCGGCACGGCCGATCGCCTGGCGTCCTTCGCCGGCCTCTCACCAGTGCCGCGGGACTCCGGCCGCGTCAGCGGCAACATGCGCCGCCCGCGCCGCTACCACCGAGGTCTGCTCCGGGCCTTCTACCTCTCCGCCATGTCCAGCCTGAGAACCTGCTCCGCCTCCAAGGCTTACTACGGGCGCAAGCGGAACGAGGGGAAGGGGCACAAGCAGGCCCTGCTCGCTCTGGCCCGTCGACGAGCCAACGTCTTGTGGGCAATGCTTCGAGACGGAAAGTGCTACGAGGTTCTACCGACCGTAACGCCAGCGGCTTGACATCGTCATTGGGAAGTTCTTTAACCTTTGGCGGTGCCTCAGTGACACCGGTAGGTTCTCCACGGTGACTTTGATGGAGGCACGGGGCCACGTGTCGATGAGCGACGGAGCGCGGTTGCGCTGGATGGCGCTGGGGGACACGTCTCGGCAGCCGGCTGTGGTCCTGCTCCATGGCGGTCCGGGGCTGCCGGACTATCTGGGTGATGTCGCCCTCATGATCGCGGACCTCGCGCCTGTGTACCGGTACGACCAGCGTGGCACGGGCCGATCCCCGTGGCGGGGGCGCCATTCCTTCGCTCGGCATGTCGACGATCTCGCCGAGTTGCTCGACGCGTGGGACGTGCCCCAGGCCGTGCTGATTGGGCACTCCTACGGCACCGATCTGGCGAGCCGGTTCTGTCTGAGGCACTCTGACCGGGTTGCCGCCATGCTGCTGATGTGTGGGCCGTTCGTCGGTGATGGGCGTACCGGGGACCGAGCGGAGCGCCAGCGCCGCATGTCCACAGTGCAGCAGGAGCGGCTCCGCGAATTGGAAGAGTTGCCGCACCGTACCGAGGAGCAGGAAGTCGAGCTGCTCACTCTCGCCTGGTTCACCGACCATGCCGATCCCGAACGCGGGTGGCACTGGGCTGCCCAGGGTGCCCGGCGGCGTCGCCCGGTCAACTGGTCCATGAACGGCGAACTGGGCAAGGAGCGACGCGCGGATCCGCTAGACGAACACCTTGCCGAGCTACGTGCGTGCCTTCCCGCGCGGACGGAGCTCCTTGGTGGTGTCGACGATCCTCGCCCTGTGTCGGCTCTTGATTCACTTGCGCTCCGGCTCGCTCTTCCGCTGACTCGGATCGAGGACGCGGGGCACGAGCCCTGGTTGGAGCGGCCTGGCGCCGTGCGTGCGCACCTTCGGCGATTCGTGCAAGGTGCTATGGGAGCGTAGGGCCTCGACGGGTTCGCTGGCTGGCTTCTCCCCAGTCGTCGGCGCCGCGGCATCCGATGTCGAAATGTGCCTCGAACTGGGTCACCGGCCTGGGCGTTCGCCGGATGCCGAGGCGGCCTTCGTCTGATCATGTGCTCGGGACCAAGGTGCACGTGATCACGAGGGGCGTGGAGGCGGACGTCTGCCGGGAAGGCCTCGCCTACACCGCGCGCTGGTGGCAGGCGCGTCGATGGATCAAGGAGCGCCGTTTCCTGCGCGAGCAGGCCGAGCGCTGAGGTGCCGGCGGTGGCGCGGTCGGTGCCGTGCCACCACTGCCCCTGCACGGGGGGAGCGCCGCCGCGACCGTGATGGCGGCGGCTGCCCGACCACCGTCCATCTCATCGTCGTCACACCGACGGTGCCCGGGATCGCGCGGGGCGCACCCGCCTACTTGAGGCGTGGTGGCGCCCGCCCGGGCTGTCAGGAGGGGAACCGCTCGGGGCGGAAGTCCGCGAGCAGCTCGTCTCTCTTCCCGCTGAGGATCTCCGAAGCCAGCAGTCGCCCGATCACCGGCCCAAGCGTGATCCCGCTGTGGGAAACGGCCTCGTAGTAGCCCGGCACGGACGGCACCGCTCCCACCGAGGGCCATCCGTCGGCAGGGACGGGCCGGTCGACGACTCGTGTCTTCGCGATGCGGGAGTTTCCGAGCTCGGGGACGACGTGGCGCGCCGATTCGTGGAGCAGCTGTGCGAGTTGGCCTGGATCTTCGCCTGTGTCGATGAGTGCGTCGATCTCGCGGCTGTGGAGGACGACCGAGGTGTCTCCGGCAGGACGAATCTCGATGTGAGGCGCGTGCATGGCCCGCTGAACGGGGACCTGAGCACAGTCGATCCGGGCGACGACGCCGGGTTCCCGGCGCATCGGCAAGCGCCGTGGGAGGAGCCCTGCGACATGGGAGGCGCCGGGGCCCGCCGCGTTCACGACGATGTCGACGTCGAGACGGCTCCCATCGGACAGAGCAACTGACCGGATGCTTCCATCGGCACCGGTGCCGATGTCGCATACCGCGTTGCCGGACCGGAGCTCGGCGCTGGATGCGACGGCCTGGCCGACCAGGCGGCCGACAAGATGGCGTCCGTGCACCCAGGCTTCGTCGGGGTAGAACAGGACCGGTACATCGTCGGGCATCGTGAGAGCCGGTTCGAAGCGGCTGCGGACCTCGGCCCCCGTGTACATCTCGACCCGGTAGTCCCAGCTGGCCAGCAGTTCCGCTGTTCTCAGGAACTTCGCCTCCGCTGCGGGATCGTCTGCCCAGCGCAAGTGGCCGCTGGGATACCACCACGAGTCCGGCCCGATGGCCCCGGCAAGCTCACGGTGAGCTGCCATGCCCGCGACGTTCAGGACGACGTAGGACCTGCGCGCGGTCTTGTTGCTCGCGTTGACCCACGAGAAAGACCAGTTGGTGACACCTGCGCCCGGCTGGCCTGCGTCGATGAAGACCACCTCGGCGCCCTGCCGGGACAGGTTCCAGCCCACACTCGCCCCGATGACGCCCACTCCGATGACAGCAACACGTTCAGGCCGCTTCACGGACCCGATCCCCACGAACGGCCCCTTCCCAGATCACAGGCAAACTCCCGTTTCCAGCTCGGGCACCAGTAGTCCTCTCGCGCTACGGCAGATGATGCTGGCCATCGCGCTCTTCGCGGCTGTTGCTGGGGATGCGGGTGCTCATAGTCGCTCATCAGGCACTCGAAGAGAAGGGCTTGGAAGGCTGGCTGCCCGCGGTCGGTGGGATCCAGAGGGGGGCCGCGGCCGTCCTTCGCCGGGAGTCGTCCCAGGTACAAAAGCCGCGCGAGTTCCTTGCTGATCCGCTTGTCGGTCGTGTGCGGCACGGGGTTCCTGCTCCGGCTGCCCCCGGGGCGGCAGCCGTGGAGGAATGCATGCACGGACACCGAGAAACGTGTGTTGCGGGAGCGGGCATCCCACCCTTGAGACATCTGCGACTCCGCCCGGGCGGATCGCTCGCCTCCAGACCGTCCCTGGCCTGGCAGGGGGACAGTACCGGACCGCGCGCGGCAGACCACGCGACGCGCCGGGCGGCACACGGCACCGTAGCCCACCAGCGGCACGGCGAGTAGTTCGTCGTCGCGCAGTGGAAGGGATCCGGTGTGACGTGGACGCTGCCGGAGCCGATGCTGAGCACCCCCGTACCCACACCCACGCTGCGGCCGGGCTGGGCGGCCGAGCCGAAGTGGGACGGGTTCCGGGTGGCCGTCTGCGTCGACGCGGGCCGGGTGGTGCTGCGCTCCAGGCGCGGCACGGACATGGGGCCGGCGTTTTTGGACGTCGTGGCCGGGGCCGTGCAGCTGCCGGATGCGACGGCGATGGACGGCGAGCTGGTCGTATGGGACGCCGCAGGTCGCCTCGCGTTCGAGCGGTTGCAGAACCGGCTTGCCCGGCGCGGCGTGGGGGCGATGCGGGCGGCGCAGGAGTGGCCGGCCCACTTCGTGGCATTCGATCTGCTCAGGTTGTCCGGGACGGACACGACCGGGTGGCCGTACCGCAGGCGGCGGGCCGCGCTGGAGACCGTGTTCGCTGCCCGCCGGCTCACGGCGCCGTGGGCGCTGTGCCCGTCGACCACCGACCCGGAGACCGTGCGCGCGTGGCTGTCGTGGGCGTCGGTGGGGATGGAGGGCGTGGTCTTCAAAAGGCTCACCGACACCTACCGGCCATCGGTGCGGGGCTGGGAGAAGTACAAGGTCCGCAAGACGAGTGAGGCGATCGTCGGCGCGGTCACCGGCTCGCTGGCCGCTCCGCGGACGCTGCTGCTCGGCAGGTACGACGCCGAAGGCCGCCTTCAGTACGTCGGCCGCACCACGACCCTCGCCCGCCAGGCAGGCGCGGCGGTCGCCGGCCTGCTCACCGCGGGGCGGCACGGGCATCCGTGGACGGGCTGGTCGTTCTCCGCCGGGTGGGACAGCCGACAGCAGCTGGACGTCACGTTGGTGGAACCCGAGCTGGTGGTGGAAGTCGGCGTCGATGTCGCCCGTGACCCCTCCGGCCGGTGGCGTCATCCCGCGCGCTGGCATCGCGCCCGGCCCGACCTCTCCCCCGCCGACGTTCCCCACCCGACATCGCCGCACTGACGGCGGCACTGCGCAGCGGCACGGCCTGACGCGCAACCGGCTGAGTGACGCCCCCCGCCCCCAACCAGTGACGGCCCCCGCCCCCTACCGCGGCCGCACCGCCCATCCCGCCCGTCCCTTCCTTCCACTCCAGCCAGAGACATGACCAAGCGGCCACAACGGTGATGTCTGCGGGCCGACCACGGCGAACCCGCGTGGTGACCTGTGCGGACACAGGAGCGGTCCTTTCGGGTCGCGCACCCCCATAGGCGCAACCTTCGCCGCAGCCCCGTGCTCCTGGTCGACTGAGGCATCTGGTCACGCGGCCCGGACATCTCCCCCTCCCCGGGCACGGGCCAGCCGGGCGCAGCTCGGAGCGCGCCCGGCGGGCACCGAGGGCGCGGTCTCCCAGTAGGGGTGCCACCGCAGCCGGACGGACAGGCGCAGCAGGCGGCGGCGCAGGGCGGTGGTGTCGCGGGGGGCGAGGTGCGGCGAGCGCGTTTGTAGGTGGCATTGAAGGCGGCTTGCGTCTGCACCAGCTCGTCGGGGAAGGCGGTCACACCCATACCAGCATGAGAGCGCTTATTCGACCCGCGGGCCTTGTCATGCGGTCTTGGTGCGGAAGGAGCGGAGACCCCACGCGCAGCCAACGGTGGCGATGGCAGCACACCAGACGAGAGCGAAGATCACATTGTTGCCGGCCGGGGAGCCGGTCAACAGCGCCCGGACACTGCCCACGACGGGGGTGAAGGGTTGGAATTCGGCAAACCAGCGGATTCCGGCGGCCATGGACTCGGTCGGCACGAACGCGCTGGATAGGAACGGCAGGACGGTGGAGATGATCTGGGTCATGCTGTTGGCGCCTGTGGGGGTCTTGGCTGCGAGGCCGATGGCAACGGCGAGCCAGGTGAGCGCGAAGGCGAAGGCGAGGACGAGGCCGGCGGCGGCGAGCCAGGCGAGGGGGTTGCCGGCGGGCCGGAACCCGACGAGCAAGGCGACCAGAGTGAGCAGAACGGCCGCGAGGACGGTGCGGATGATGCCGCCGACGACGTGTCCGAGAAGGACAGCGCTGCGGGCGATGGGCATGGTGCGGAACCGGTCGATGATGCCTTCGGACATGTCGGTGGACACGCTGACCGCGGAGGGCAGGGCTCCGGCGGCGACGGTCATGACGAGGATGCCGGGGGTGAGGAAGTCCACGTAGCTGAGCGTGCTGCCGGACCCGGAAAGGCCGGCTCCCACGTAGTTGCCGAAGACGTAGACGAACAGCACGAACATGAGCACCGGGAGGGCGACGGAGGCGACCAGGAACAGCGGGTAACGGCGCAGATGTCGCAGTTCCCGGCCGACCATGGCGGAGGAGTCTTGGGTGGCGGTAGCGATCGTCATCGGTGGCTCTCGGCCTGCGTGGTGTTCTCGGTACCGGTCCGCGGGGCGGTACCGGTGAGGGCGAAGAACACGTCGTCCAGGTCTGGTGTGTGCACGGTGATGTCCTCGATGGGCAGTCCGTCGGGAACCCGGTCGAGGACTCGTTTGATCGCCCCGCCGTCGACTGCCATCGGGCACCGCAACATGAACGCGTCCCCGTCCGGGATGCTGCCTGGGACCGAGAGGGCCGCGGCGTGGAGGTCGGCGGATGTCGCAAAGCGCAGGGTGATGTGCGCGCCTGGTGCGAGTTGTTTGAGTTCGGCGGGAGTGCCATGGGCGACGACGCGGCCGTGGTCGAGCAGGGCGATCTGGTCGGCGAGCTCGTCAGCTTCCTGAAGATATTGCGTGGTGAGGAACACGGTCACGCCCTCGGCGACGAGCTCGCGGACGATCTGCCACATCGTCTGCCGGCTGCGCGGGTCGAGCCCGGTGGTCGGCTCGTCCAGGAAGATCAGCGCCGGATCCCCCATCAGGGTCATGGCGATGTCGAGCCGCCGCCGCATCCCACCGGAGTAGGTCGCCGGGGGCTGGGTCGCGGCCTCGCTGAGGTCGAAGCGTTCCAGCAGGTTACGCGCCCGGGCTTCGCCCTCGTCACGGGCGAGGTGGTAGAGCTTGGCCACCAGCAGCAGGTTCTCCAGTCCGGTGAGCATGCTGTCCACGGCACAGAACTGGCCCGTCACCCCGATCTGGGCCCGCACCTTGGCCGGTGCCATGCGCAGATCGTGGCCGAGCACCTCAGCACTTCCGGCGTCCGGAAGGCGGAGGGTGGAGAGCACCTGCACCAAAGTGGTCTTCCCGGACCCGTTCGGGCCAAGGAGGGCGAACACCGACCCTCGTGGCACTGTGAGCGAGACGCCATCGAGGGCGACGTTCTTCCCGAACGCCTTGCTCAGGTCTGTCGCGACGATCGCGGGTGCGGCCGCACCGGCCCGCGGCGATATCAGCGCCGGTCCGGGCACGTCACTGGTCACGACCGGCGCCCGTCGCAAAGGAGCCGTTCCAGCTCCGTCTCGGCATCCTTGCTGCCTGCGTCACACAGCCGTTGCAGCTCGCGCAGATCACCCCGCTCGACGGCACGGCGGGTCAGCAGTCGCCCGGCACGCTCGCTGCCCTCGTCGAGCAGCTCGGACAGCACGTCCAGGTCGCCGCGGGCATCGGCGAGGTCGGCGAGACGGTCCAGCGCGGCCTCGCTGCCTTCGTCCGCGAGCGCGCGAAGGGTGTCTTCATCGAAGTCCTGATCGATCACGAAACCAGCCTGAAACCTTGCCCTTGGGGCAAGGTCAAGGACCATGATGAGGGATGCTTACGATCGGGCAGCTCGCCAAACATGCCGGCGTGTCAACCAAGGCCATCCGCGTCTACCACGCCAAGGGCCTACTACCCGAACCCGACCGGGACGCCTCCGGATACCGGCGCTACGACGCCCAAGCGATCATCGACCTGACCCGGATCGTCACCCTCGCCCAAGCCGGCGTCCCGCTGGCCCGCATCCGCGACGTGCTGGACGCCGACGCCGACCAGGCCACGGAAGAGATCGGCCGGATCGATGCCGAACTACGCACCCGCATCCGCCAACTCCAGCAACGTCGAACCCGGCTTCGCCACCTCGACCAGCCCGACCGCCTCTGCCTACCGCCCGAAGCCATCGAGTACATGGACCACCTACGTACCATCGGCCTGTCCGAACGCCACGAGCACGCGATCCGCGACGGCTTCATCCTCAGCTACGCCCTCGCCCCCGACCTCACCCGAACCATCCTGCCCTCACGCACCGCCCTGCTAGACGACGACGACTACGTTGCCGTCCTCCGCGGCTACGACGACGCCATCGACTGGAGCCCGGACGATCCCCGACTCGATCAGCTCGCCCATGCGGCGACGCGGCTCGCCCTGCGCATGACGATGTTCTCCGATCTCCCCGGCTTCGACCGCGTGCCACCGGAGACCATCGACCTTCTGGCCGGACACCTCGGCATCGACAGCCCCGCGTGGGAACGCCTCGACCAACTCATCACCCGACGACTCACGCACGCAGCAGAAGTCGGCAATGCCAGCAAAACGGACAGCACCCACACCACCTTTGATCAGAGGGCTCCCCAGCCCTCAGATCGTCTCTACCGCAGGCCGTAAGCGATGGCGTGGACCCGGTCCAACGCCGTAGCCCAGTCATCTGCTGAGCTGCCCGCGGGCTACCTCACTTCAACACGCTCAACTTGACAGAGAAAACGGCCGGCGGCACGGGAGCGGTGCGCATCGAGTGGACTCGGTGCGGTGGAGCGGGCCGGTGGGGGCGGCGCGTTTCCCCCTGACACAAGCCGCGGTCAAGGGGAAACCCGGCGGGTGCCCGCCGGGTGGATGCACGGCATCGTCCCGGCGATGTCGTCCACTCCCCGGCCGGTGGACTCCACTCCACTCGGTGGAATGGACTCCACCGAGTGGAGTGGATGCGCGGCATCGCATCCACCGAGTGGAGTGGATGCGCGGCATCGCCGGTGCGATGCACATCACCGGATGCGCGGCATCGGGTGCACTCAGTGCCCGGCCTCCCGGCCGCGGCACTGTCCGGGCACCTGCGGGCGGTGCGCCTGCTGGCCGTCCTCGCGCACCGGGGTGCGGCCTCTCGGCATCGTCGCGGTGCGCGTAGCGGTCCATCGTGGCGCGAGCCCGGCCGACCGCTGCGGTGAAGGCGTCCCCGAGGTGGCACAGCCGCTCGGCTGTGAGATCGAGGGCTCAGCTTCCACGTCGGTGCGGGACTCCCGCAGGGCCCGCAGCACCAACAGGCGGGCGGCGCTCCGGGCCGCGTTTCGCATGCCGCCGGTGTCGGCTTCGTGACGTGCCGGCAGGTCAGGTGCGGGGCCGCGATACGCTGGATCTGGTCGACGGTGGCAACCTTCAGCACACCGAGCACCCGGAGCACGTCCGCGCGCAACGCGTTCGACGATCCTGCCGGATTCGTGATCCCCCTACCCGCCACCGTCCTTCACCCCCATCCATCCGCGACCGGCTCCTCACCCCGGACGCGCCCCGGGACGGGCGGGAAAGCCCCGCAGCGCCCCCGGCCCCGACGGTCTCCTGAAGCACTGACACCCACCCCCACTCTCCTTTTTTTCCAGGTGTAGGTGTCGAAGGGGAACCAGAGGGGTTGTGACTGGACAGGCCAGGCGCCCAACCATGCCGGTGACCTGGAAAGATCAGGAGATGGCGGCAGGCCCGGGACCCAAGGAGGGTCCGCAGGAGGCCACCAAATGGCGGCGGCAGGAAATTGTCTGCTCTGCCAGGCCGGCCGGCGCACCTTGCTGGAGAACGTCGCCGTGTCCGGCACGGCGAGGCGTACGTCAGGAGCTGCTCATGTCCCCTGCCGTTCCCTTGCCGCACCGGGACAGCGGCGGTCGGGGCGTGGCGCACCCCCGACCCTCCGCGGCGCGGAACCACGCTCGTGGGTTGCGTCTCAGCGCTGACGCCGGGTACCGGCTGCCGTGGTGGCTCAGAGAGCGGGTACCCACGGACATGGACAACAGTGCGGGCACGTCGCCTAGTGCGGACCGGTGTGCGTGGTGCGGCGGGCCGGTGACGCACCTCGGACGGGGCGCAGACGGCACTACTGCCGGCGGACCTGCCGGGACTACGCGTACGTCCCCGGCGCACCGGGCGGCTGACAGGCGAGGCGCGTCGACCAGGCGCTCGGCGTGGTGCCGCTGCCGGAACTCCCACCAATCCCCGCGGCAGCGCTGGAACAGCCCGCCCCGCCCCGCCCCGCCCTGTCTCATCGATCGCAGAAACGCAGACCGATCGCGCTGAGAGCTGCCGACCGCCCCCAGCCGTCTCCATCGCGACGACAGCCCCTGACCACGGTGCTGGTCGACGTCGTGCATCGTGTGCTCCGCTGTCGTTCGTTGCCCACCGGTCGGCGAACAACTGCTGGAAGGCGACGTCGTGCGCCGTGTGCTCCGCTGTCGTTCGTTGCCCACCGGTCGGCGAACAACTGCTGGAAGGCGACGTCGTGCGCCGTGTGCTCCGCTGTCGTTCGTTGCCCACCGGTCGGCGAACAACTGCTGGAAGGCGACGTCGTGCGCCGTGTGCTCCGCTGTCGTTCGTTGCCCACCGGTCGGCGAGCAACTGCTGGAAGGCGGGCGCAGTGGCGTCGACGGCGGACGCGGCGTCGACGACGACCAGGCCCGGCTCACTCACGTGCGCCTCGTTGATCGGGCCCATGTACGGCGGCACCTGCGGTAGCGCACGGGCTGCCATGCCGGCTTCGGCCGACCGCTGGGGTACAGCTGCGTTCGACGACGGTGCTGCCGCGGCTTGGGGGCAGGCCCGCCGCCCGACGCCGCCGGATCTTCTCAATGAGGTGCTGAATCTGTCGTAGTCGCTCCGCCGGAGCTCTAACGCCCCTTGGCTCCGCCATCCGTCATGCGCGCCCCCTCAGGCCGTGCTCACCATCATGACGCCACACGACCGGGCCCCCGACGGCCGACGCCGTACGACACCGCGCGCCGCCGCCCCTGCCTCGTCGTCCGGGAGGTCGCAGGTCGTTCCCGGCGCCGCCGTACACGCCGTCGGAACCGGCCCTCGGCCGGGAGCCGGTGGCTACAGTCGCGTGACGTCCAACCCGCCGTCCGCATACTGCTTCCTGATGGCTTTCTTGTCGAACTTCCCCACACTCGTCCTCGGCACCGCGGGCACCACCGCCCAGCGCTCCGGGACCTGCCACTTGGCGACTCGGCCGCTCAGGAACTCCTTGAGGTCGCCGTAATCGGCGGATCTACCCTCCTTGAGTACGATGGTCGCAAGCGGCCGCTCGCCCCACTTGTCGTCGGGGACGGCCACGACCGCGGCTTCCGCCACAGCCGGATGTCCCATCAGCGCGTTCTCCAGGACGACGCTGGAGATCCACTCGCCGCCGGACTTGATGACGTCCTTGGCCCGGTCAGTCAGGGTGAGGTACCCGTCCGGGCTGATGACGCCGACATCCCCCGTCCTGAGCCAGCCGTCCTCGCTGAACTTGCCCCCGGGCCTGAGTTCCAGGCCGTCGCCGCCGCCGTAGTACGCGCCGGCCACCCACGGGCCCCGCACCTCCAGCTCCCCCGTCGACTCGTTGTCCCACGGCAGGATCTCGCCGCTCGGCCCGGCGAGCCTGGCCTCGATACCGGCGGGAAAGCGGCCCTGTGTGATCCGGTAGGGCCACTCCTCCTCGGGAGTGAGGCCGCCGGGCGGGTCGGACGTCGTGGCGAGGGGCGACGTCTCCGTCATGCCCCAGGTATGACTCAGCCGGACGCCGAGCTTGTCGTATGCGGCCATCAGCGCGGGCGGGCAGGCGGAGCCGCCGATGGTGACTCGGGCCATCGATGTGAGGTCGCGGGGCCTGTCGGTGACTTCGGCCAGCAGACCCTGCCAGATCGTCGGGACCGCGGCGGCGTGAGTGGGCCGTTCCTGCTCGATCATGTCGGCAAGCGGCGCGGGCTGCAGGAACCGGTCAGGCATCAGCATGCTCGCGCCGACCATGAACGCAGCGTGAGGCACCCCCCACCCGTTCACGTGGAACTGCGGGACGACGAGAAGGGTCAGGTCCCGGTCGGTGAAAGCGAAGGCCGCCGTCGTGTTCGCATGCAACGAGTGCAGGTAGACCGAGCGGTGGGAATAGACCACACCCTTAGGGTCGCCCGTGGTGCCGGACGTGTAGCACATGGCGGCTGCGGCACGCTCATCGAGAACGGGCCACGCGAACTCAGCGAAAGCGGGGGAATGACGGGCCAGGAGCTCCTCGTACTCGTGCACCTCCGCCTCGGTCCCCTCCAGCAGACTCCGGTCGCCGGCGCCGCTGACGATGATGTGCCTGACCCTCGGAAGGCGGGCGAGGAGTGGCGCGAGCAGCGGCAGCAGGGAGCCATTGGTGATGATGACGCGATCATCGGCGTGGTTGGCGATCCAGACCAGCTGCTCGGCGGGCAACCGCAGGTTAAGAGTGTGGAGGATCGCGCCCATGGAAGGGATCGCGAGGTATGCCTCGACGTGCTCGGCGTTGTTCCACATCAGCGTCGCCACACGGTCGTCGGGCATGACGCCGAGGTCCTGCCTGAGGGCGGACGCGAGTTGCACGGCGCGACCGCCCGCCTCGGCGAAACTCCGGCGCCGCGGCTGGTCGTGACCCGTCCACGTGATGATCTGCGAAGCCGCGTGGACCGTCATGCCATGGTGAAGGATACGAGTCACCGTCAGCGGCACATCCTGCATGGTACTCAGCACGGCGTCCCCTCAAGGACGACATCTCCAGGACGGGCAGTCGCCGCTGCGGGAATGTCTGGACTTACGGAGACCTCTGGACTTACGGAGACCTCTGGACTTACGGAGACCTCTGGACTTACGGAGACCTCTGGACTTACGGAGACCTCTGGACTTACGGAGACCTCTGGACTTACGGAGACCTCTGGACTTACGGAGACCTCTGGACTTACGGAGACCTCTGGACTTACGGAGACCTCTGGACTTGCGGAGATGTCTGGACTTGCGGGGGTGTCTGGACTCTGCACGGATATCAATTCCGTATGTCACTTTCCAAGAGTGGACCGTCAAACGTTTTCCACATCGGGCTCTTGCACGCCCAAGAGAACCGCTCGCGCTCCCCGATGGCGCCGTCGACGAATCAGGATCAACGGCGCTTGACAATGACAGGATCGATTCCGTTGACCACGTTGGCCACCGGTCTCCCCTCGATGGCAGCCTTGACGTTCTCGAACGTCATGGAGAAGACCTTTCGCACGGATTGACGCGTGGCCCCCGCAGTGTGACAGGACAGCAGTACGTTCTCGTGGCTGCGCAGCGGGTGAGCGACACTCAAAGGTTCCTGCTCGTACACGTCGAGCGCGGCCCCTTTCAAACGACCACTCTCCAGAGCAGCAAGGACGGCGTCATCCGGCGCGATCCCTCCACGAGCGACGTTCACCAGAAAAGCACCTTCCTTCATCATTCCGATTCGCCGCGCATCAAGAAAGCCGTGAGTCTCAGCCGTCAAAGGCAGGCACACCACGACGACATCGGAGGTGGCAAGAAGTTCTTCCACCTCAAGGAACGTCCCTTCGGTCCGACGTCGACGCGACCAGTACACAACCGGGGAACCCAGCGCCTCGAACAGCCGCTTGACCTCCGTGCCGATCGCTCCCATCCCCAGAACACCCACACGACGATCACCCAGTTCGTCGGCGCCGCGTGCGGTCGTGTCGAACTGCGGCCACCCGCCTTCACGCATCCGCCGGTCCGCCCAGGTAAGGCTGCGTGACAAGTCAAGCGTGGCCGCAAGCACCCATTCGGCCACCGCTCGCGTATTCGCCCCGGGCGTGTTTGCAACCGGAACTCCCGCCGCCGTAAGGGCCGCCACGTCGAAAGAATCCAGTCCGACCCGAGGAACCTGCAAAAAGGCGAGACGTGAAGCTGCCACCACGGCGTCGGCGTCGAACGCGAGCACCCCCGTATAGTCACCTATGACTATATCGACGTCTTCCAACGCCGCCAGCACCCCAGCCCTGTCCCGCACAGCGGGAACGCCGAGTTGCACACCCAATGGATCGAACAGATCACGCAAGCGCTCCTCAGCCACAGGAGGCAACGCCAGCACACGCCACGATGACCGAATATTTTCAGGCACTTGACATCTCCTCTTGCAACGTGTCTGCATTGATCCTCTTGCACACATGGACAACAGCCGTCAGCAGTGGACCCTGCGACCTGATACAGCTCACACGACAGTGGCGAGGTGGAGGGGAGGCCCCTCGGTGCCGGGCCGGGTCCACTCGGTTCGCTCCACGGTCAGCGACTGATCACAACCGGTGCACCAGTCCGCGGACTGCGCCGGCCGGCCGCACTCGGTGCACGTGATCACCATCGGCCGCGCCCACTGCGGTGCCGCCGTGTGCCTGGCCCCCCAGTTGGCGAAGGCGTGAAGCACGGGCAGGGCATCACACCCGGCGCCGGTCAGGCGGTACTCGACCCGCGGGCGCACCGCACCCCCGTAAGGGACCCGCGCCACCAGGCCGGCCCCGGTCATACGCGCGAGCCGGGCCGCGAGCACGTTGTCGGACGAGCCGAGCGCCGCACGCAGGCCCTCGAAGCGGACGTTGCCGGCAAACACCTCGCGAAGGACCAGCAGCGTCCACGGATCACCGAGGACGTCGAGACCGCGAGCAATCGGACACGGCCTGTCCGACCAGTCCGACCTCAAAGACATAACATTTCCTTTCTTCAAGAAAGCTAACACCCTGGACGTTACACCTCTGACCGCAGGAGCGACAACCCACGGCCGGTCGGCCCGCAGCGCCAACCACCCACCGTGCCCACACAGCTCCCAGCAACTCCACCCGGGAGTACGAGCCGGAAGTGTGAGACGGAGGCCGGACCCCGCAACGACGACCACCCCAACCACAGCGCGGATCCGGCACAGAACTCCAAGAAGACCCGCACAAAAGCGAAGGACTTCGACCCCACCACCGAGCGACTACACACCCCAGAACACCTTCACCGCGGCAGCCCACCCAGCCCGCACCACCATGAACCGCCACACCGACCAAAGGAAGATACGAACGGAACGAACCCACAACGCAAACCCTCACCGCGACACCGAACCGAGAGATAACGCCCTACCACACCCACGAACCAGCCGAGTCGGACCCATCACAAGGCCCCCACACTCAATCGAACCCATCACAAGCCCCCCACGCTCAAAAGACCCTTCCCACACCCCCGCCGCCGCACCTGCTCATGGGCCTACCACGTGGCCCCCCCGACCGCCGGCCCGGCCACTTCACCCCCCCACCCCACAGCACGAAGTCCACCAACCCGCCCCTAACAGCCACAACCACCGGCCAGGCAGTTTCGTTTGGATCATCGGGCGGACCACAGGAAGATGCCTGCGATGTGGAGTCCGGCCAGGTAGATGGTCGCGGTCTTCTCGTAGCGGGTGGCGATGCCCCGCCACTGCTTGAGGCGGTTGATGCACCGCTCGACGGTGTTGCGCTGCTTGTATGTCTGCCGGTCGAAGGCCGGTGGCCTGCCGCCCCGGTTGCCTCGACGTAGCCGATGTCGTTGCTGGTCCGCCGGGATGGGAATCACTGCCCGGATGCCACGGTGACGAAGGTGATGGCGGATCGCGCGGGAGGAGTACGCCTTGTCCGCCAGGACCACGTCCGGCTTGGTGCGCGGCCGTCCACGGCGCCGGGGTACGCGCAGGCGGGCCATCACATCCATGAATGCGGGGGCGTCACCGGCCTGCCCGGCGGTGAGGACGAAGGCCAACGGTCGACAGTTGCCGTCGGCGGCGAGGTGGATCTTCGTGGTCAGCCCGCCGCGGGACCGTCCGATGGCATGGTCGTGCGGCTCGCCGGCCGGGGCCCCCTTTTGCGGGCCCCGGCTGCGTGCTGGTGAGCCCGCACGATCGTGGAGTCGACCGAGACGGCCCACTTCAAGTCCTCGTCTGCGTCGGCTTGGGCCATCAGGGCGATGAACACCCGCTCCCAGGTCCCATCGACGGCCCACATGCGCAGGCGGTTGTAGACGCCTCGCCAGTTGCCGTACCTCTCGGGCAGGTGGACCCACTGCGTTCCAGTCTGGAACCTGTAAGCGATCGCGTCGAGCACCTCACGGTGATCACGCCACCGGCCACCCCGCTGAGGCCTCCGATCCGGAAGTAACGGCTCGATCCGCGCCCACTGCGCATCAGTCAACGGCACACACGGACCAACGACTCACTGATCCAAACGAAACTGCCTAGACGAGTAAGTCCGAAGGCTTTGGTTCAGTGGTCGTAGGCGGTCAGTGAGCGTGTGATGGGTCGGCCTGTGTTGCGGTTGTGCCAGATCGCGGCTGTCATCGCCAGGATGCGTTGTCCGACGCGGGCGAGGACTCCGGCAGGGGTTCTCGCCCTGTGGCGTTCGAGGTCGAGCTGGCCTTTGAGGGTGTCGTTCACCGACTCGATGAGCTGGCGGATGGGCTTGAGCAGGTGTTCGCCGGGGCGGGGCTTGAGGTTGCGGTAACTCGGCCGCAGTAGGGTCATTCCGCGCGCGGCCATGAAGGCGTCGAGATCCTTCGACACGTAGCCCTTGTCGCCGACGATCGTCTGCCCCGGGTGTGTGGCCTGCAGATCCTGGTCGCCCGTGATCATGTCGACCAGCACCTCGCGTTCGTCGACTTTCGGGTTGGCCAGGGCCCAGGCGATCGGCAGCCCGCCGGGGGTGCACATCAGGTGGAGCCGCAGGCCCCAGAAGAACCGGGAGTGGGAGGGGCAGTAGCCGTATCCGGCCCAGCCGGCCAGGTCGGAGCGTTTGACGGTGGGCCGTGAGCGGGCGCACTCGACGGGTGTGGAGTCCACGATCCACACGTCGTCGTGCCACAGGTCGGTGTCGCGGGCGAAGGTGCGGATGAATCGGCTGATCAGTGTGTTCGCGGCCCGCAGGCGCTTGTTGTAACCGGACTGCCCGGGCAGGTAGGGGAACTCGGCGGCCAGGTGGGCGCGGGCGAAACGCAGCCAGCGGGCTTCGGAGACGAACCCGAGCAGGGCCTGCATCACCGCCAGCGTCAACAACTCCGCATCACTCAGCCTCGGCGGACGGCCCCATCGGCGCGATCCCACCAGAGAGTCGTCGATCTTCACGTACAGTGCAGTCGCGAGGGTTTCGAGGTCTGTCGTCACAAACGGACCAACGAGACCCTCGCTTCATGCACCCGGCCCCTTTGGACTTACTCGTCTAGGCCCACCAGCCCAGTCCACGCCCGGAACCGGGCTGCCAATGCTGCCGCCTACCCGGGCCGGCAGCCGGAACACCCTGCAACACCCAACACCCGACATACCGCCGGCGGCGACCTGACACACACTGGCCGGCATCCCTGCACAGCATGGCGAAACGCTCCCCGGCACGCCCGAGATCCGGCGGCCATGGCTACCGGTCCAGACTCACACCACTGCCGGACGGGGGAAGCGGCAGGGACATGCGGCGGTCCGCATCCAGGAGCGCGGCGGCCGTCCGCACCGCCTCGGGACCCATCCCCCGCGTCGGCGAACCAACGCGCGCTCAGGCCGCGCTCTCACACGACCGGTCACGAAAGGACAGCCATGGCGTTCATCACCGTCGGCACAGAAAACTCGACCTCCATCGACCTCTACTACGAGGACCACGGCACCGGCCAACCCGTCGTCCTCATCCACGGCTTCCCACTCGACGGCCACTCCTGGGAGAAGCAGACCGCAGCCCTCCTCGACGCCGGCTGCCGCGTCATCACCTACGACCGCCGCGGTTTCGGCCAGTCCAGCCAGCCCGCCAACGGCTATGACTACGACACCTTCACCGCGGACCTGCACACCCTGCTGAAGACCCTCGACCTGCACCACACGGTCCTTGTGGGCTTCTCCATGGGCACCGGCGAAGTCGCCCGCTACATGAGCACCTACGGCTCCGCCGCATCGCCAAGGTGGCCTTCCTCGCCTCGCTGGAGCCTTACCTCCTCAAGACGGAAGACAACCCGAACGGCGCCGCACCCAAGGAGTTCGCGCAGAGTGTCGTCGACGCAGTCAAGACCGACCGCTATGCCTACTACACGACGTTCTACCAGGACTTCTACAACCTCGACGAAAACCTCGGCACCCGCATCAGCGAAGAAGCCGTCCGCAACAGCTCCGCCGTCGCAGCCGCGGGCGGAGCCCACGCGGCCGCCGCCGCCCCATTGACCTGGTTCACCGACTTCCGCCAGGACATCCCCGCCATCGACGTCCCAGCCCTGATCCTGCACGGCACCGCCGACAGGATCCTGCCCATCGACTCCACCGGGCGACCGTTCCACAAAGCCCTCCCCTCCGCCACCTACGTCGAGATCGACGGCGCACCCCACGGCCTGCTGTGGACCCACGCTGACGAGGTCAACGAAGCCCTGCTCACTTTCCTCGCCACATAACCCCCAGAATCCCCGGAGGCAGCCAGGCCACCACCGACGCCAGTCCGACCCGCCACTCACACCCCCGCTTACCGGCAACCGCCCACCCGACAAGCCCCACCCGACAGGCCCCACTCGGCCCACTCGGCAGTGACACCTCCACACGATGCCGCCCCCGACAGTCGACCCGACCGAAACCCACCCGGGCAACCGCCGGCAGAGCCGAGCCGACCAACCGTGTCCCGGCACAGCCGGTGGTACACAGTGGGGGGCGGCAAGCGCTGCACGCCCGGCGCTTGCGCGCACCACCCGCGTCGAACGACCGCGGCCCACCGCCGGACGAACACCCAGACCGGCGCGCGATCCGGTCGAACTGTCGCAGCACCCGGTCGAACTTGCTCGCAGCATGCGGCTGCGTGACAAGCGGCCCGGCCGACACTGCGGTGGCGGCCGGTCAGCAAGCGAGCGGCCGATCACAGCGCGGCATCCGGAGGCCGACCCAGTCCCCCCGTCCAGCCCTCAGACCTGAGGAGACGGGAAACCAGAATGTGCACAGGCGCGCCGAACGGCCACAGTGCGACGGACGGCCACGGTGCGTGGCATCTTCCGGTATCGGTCGGGCCAGCTGACCGGTGTGACCGGGGGGTGAGCCCATGGCGCCGTCAGGTTGGTCCTGTCGCCTGGTCGATCAACGTGGTGGCCAGTTCTCGGGCGTCCTGGAACGGTTGCCTGTCGTTGAGCGAGGTGGACAGGGCGCAGGCGCCCTCGAACAGCACGGCGAGTTGCCGTCCCAGGGTTTCCGGCTCGTGCGCGCCTGCCTCAGCGGCCGTTTTGATCACGCGCGCGGTGAACTCCCTTTTGTGGCGCTCGACCAGTGCTGCGGCCTCGGGCATCGTTCCGGCTGTTTCGACGGCGGTGTTGTGCAGGGGGCAGCCACGCACGACCTTTCCGGGCGGCAGCGAGCCGTCGAACAGTTCCAGGAGCCGTTCGCGGGCGCTGAGGTCGCTGCGTTCCAGAGCGGTCTCGACGTGCAGGGGTCCTTCCGAGTCTGATTCGACACGTTGCACGTATGCGCTGACCAGCGCTTCCTTGCTCGGGAAGTGCTGGTAGAGCGTGCGAGTCGACACGTGCGCCACCTCTGTCAGCTTCGCCATACCGGTGGCGTGTATACCGTCACGCGCGAACAACTCGACCGCGGCGCGCAGGATCCTCTCCCGCGCTCCGCGCCCGCCTCTGCGCGCACCGGCCGTCGCCTCACTCGTTCCCATGCCAGTCAAGTATAGCGACCGTTTTACTTTGTGAGGAGCGTAGGGTAGGTTCAGGTACAACGATCACTTTACTTCGTGGAGTCTTCGTGCCTCATCCGTACGCAGGCCTGGCTGATCCGCTGCACGGCACCCACCCGTCGTCGAGCCTCGCGGCGGCGGGACCGGTGCTCGCCGGTCGACAAGGTCGGTCAGGATCCGGTCGGGCGGCCACATGAGGTCGTGACCACGTGGGAGCAGGCTGTGCTCGGTGATTCGGGCGCTGGTTTCCGCTCGTTTCGGCTCGCGTGGCCGGACAGTCCGCTCTTTCTTAGACTTGCACATCAGGAAGGACCGCAAGCATGTCCATTCAGAACTTCGTCGCAGTTCCCCATGAGGTCGTCCGGTGGTCGTTCGACACAGGAACGTCCTTCGAGGACTTCCGGGCTCGGTACGAAGCTGCTGTACCGGTACTGGACCTTGACCGGATGGCGCAGCTCCGCGCCGAGCAAGCGAGCTGGGACACCGTGCTCGCCGTTGCCGCGGAGAACGCACCGCACGGATTCATGCGGTTCTGGAGCACCGATGTCGGACTCATGGAGCTCGCAGGTCATTCGGGATCTACCGCTATGTATCTGATGGGAAATCACACGATCGCCGAACGCATGTACCGGCACGATCCGGCGGTGATGCTCTATGCCCCGCTGCGAACGACGATTCATCGGGATCGGCAGGGCGTCACGCGGTTCTCCATCGACCAGCCCAGCACCCGATTTGCCAGCTTCGGTGTCCCGGACATCGAAGCCATCGGGCTGGAACTGGACCGCAAGGTCGTCAACCTCCTCGGGGTGCTGGACGTTCCCGTGCCCTCGGCCCTCTCCGCGGGCGCGGCGGACGACCGGTAAGGACCAGTGCGGCCGGTACGGGCCGGCGCGTGCCGGCGGACATCGGTCCGGAAACGCTGTCTCTCCTGGGGACCGCCGAAGCACCGCGACGGCTGCGGTGCCGCGCGACGGACATTGGGTCCGGCGTTGCCATCCCACAATCGTAATGTAAAGCCAATTTCGAGCGGTCCCCAGAAGTATGCGCTGATCGCTTGCCAACGTTGCTTCGGTTCAAGAGAGGTATTCATGACGGATAAGGACAAGGACACGGACAAGGACACGGCAATACCCGTTGGCGCACCGTCGGTATCAGGGGGGAATGAGCCGGCCGAACTTGGTGTGGCGGCTGCGGCCGCCGCGATTCGGAACGGCGAGATCACGGCCGAATCATACTCTGCCGCACTTCTGCGGCGCGCGCGGGAATATTCGGCTCTGAATTCTTTCATCACGGTAGATGAATCCGCTGTGCTCGCCGCGGCCCGGGGCGCGGACAAGGCGCGCGCTGCGGGTTCCAGTGCTCCTATTCTGGGCGTTCCGATCGGGGTGAAGGACAGCTATGCGACGCGTGGTCTCCGTACGACGCTTGGCGTGGAGGCCCTGGACACGTTCGTGCCGACCGAGGACGCCGATGTCGTCGACGCGGTCAAGAAGGCCGGTGGCCATGTCTTCGGCAAGATCAATCTCGTTGAGATGTCCTTCGGGCTGACCGGCGACAACAGCCGCTATGGACAGGTGAAGAACCCCTACAGCCCCGAGCACGTGCCTGGGGGGTCTTCGAGTGGCTCCGGCGCATCCGTCGCGGCTCGGATCGTGCCTGCGGCGTTCGGGGGCGACACGGTTGGCTCCATCAGGGTGCCCGCGTCACTGTGCGGCGTGGTCGGCTTCAAGCCGACGACGGGACGGTGGGCGAGGGGTGGCGTCGCGCCGGTTTCGCCCACGCTCGACACGACAGGAATCCTGGCGCGCAGCGTCGAGGACTGCGCGCTGATCGATCAGATCGTCACCAAGGATCCAGCCGCTCCCCCTTCTGACCGCACCGATCTGCATGGTGCGAAATTCGCCTATGCTCCCAGGCAGTACATGGAGCCGATCGATCCCGATACCGAGGCGCACTTCAAGAATGCGCTTCTGCGCCTGCGGGACGCCGGCGCAGAGGTTGTTGAAATAGACTTGGGTGAGGACTTCTCCCAGCTAGCGGATCGGTTGGCGTGGAACCTTTTCTTCCGCGAGACGATGGAATCGGTGTCGGACTTTCTGCGCCGGAATAATCTCCCTGTCTCATTCGACGAGATCTACGGCGGACTCAAGCCCGAGCTCAAGGAGATCTGGAGTCATCTCGTCTTGCCGAGCGGGCAGGGCTATATTTCTCAGGAAGCCTACGAGGCGACGCTGTCCGTCGATCGACCGGAACTCCAGCACCGGCTCGGCACAGTATTCACACACAACGGGTTCGATGCGCTGATCCTGCCGACCACACCCTGCCCCGCACCGATGATCGAACATCGGTCGAGGTTCACAGTCGCGGGCGAAGAGGTCGATGAGCGGTTCCTCGCGAAGAACACCGTTCCCGCCAGCGGAGCGGGGCTGCCGGGCATCAGCATCCCCATAGGTCTGACCGGAAACGGCCTGCCCATCGGACTCGAAATCGACGGCGCACATGGTCATGACAGGGAACTCCTCGACCTGGCACGTCGAGTGGAGTCCGTTTTCGACACTCTGCCGGCGCCCGCGTGAGGAACTGCGCGACACCGCCTCGCACTGAGTAGTCATCCGGGCGACTGGGACATGTGTCTTCTCCCTCGGGCCACGGCGGCGGGACGGGGCGAAAGATGCCCATGGGCACACTGGATCGTTCTGCCGACCGGTGAGAGCCGGTCCGATCCTGTTGAGACCGGCGGGAGCCGGTCCGACCGTGTTCCGGGGGGTTGCCCGACACACCCATGCACGCGAGGCGTCAGGCCGACGGCTCGCGCTTGCGCGGGGCCGCTGTGGGTGGTCCGCCCTCGCACGTCATGGTTGCCGGGGCCGGTCCCAGTGCGTCTCAAGTGCGGCGGCGACCTCGGCCGGTTTCTCCAGCACCGTCCAGTGGTTGCAGTGGAGCTTCACGACCCGGGACGCTCGGACGGCGGCGCCGAGCAGTTCACCGAACTCGACCTGGCAGGCAGGGTCGAGCGCTCCCCAGAACACCAGGGACGGCGCGGACACGTTCGCCAGCGCCGGTTCCCATTCCGCACCCACCGTCAGTGCGGAACGGTAGAGCTTGAGGATGCTGTCCTTCATCGGCCCGTCCACCTGGGCGGCCATCTCCTCGGCCCGTTCGGCGGGGACGTCGAAACCGGTCACCAGGTCCTTGGCGAAGGACTCGGGTACCAGCTCGTCCATGTACCGGTCACCCTCCACCTCGTCCTGCCAGATCTCGGCCAGTGGATGCCAGACGTACCGAGCGCTGATCAGGCCGTTGCCGCCCGCCCAGGTGCGGACCAGGTCGGGCCGCAGGGAAGCGACGCGGGCAGGGAAGCGACGCGGGCGGTGAGGCCACGCCGAGGCCCGACATGACGGACGAGCTACGGGACGCGCCGGTCGCGGACCTGATCCCCCAGGGCTACGGCCCCCGCGCCAGGCTGCTGAACCTCTTCGACAGCGGCGGCACCACCGGGGCGCCCAAGCGCGTGATCCAACTCGCCGACTCGATGGGGCGCAGTGCGGACCAGGTCCGCAGTCGGCTGAGGGCCCACGGCCTGCCGGACGGCGCCCACTGGCTGACCGTCGCGCCGACGGGTCCGCATCTCGTCGGAGACGTCCTCCAGCGCGCCACGGCCGGACTCGGCGGCACGGGCCTGACCATCGACATGGGTCCCCGGTGGGTCAGGAGGCTGGTCGCCGCGGGAAGGACCGACGAGGTCCACGCCTACACGGACCACCTCGTGGGACAGTGCCGCCGTGTCCTGCGCAGCCAGCGCATAGAGGTCGTCGCCGCCACTCCCCCGCTGCTGGAGCGGTTCGCCGGTGACGACGAGCTGGTGGAGGTCATCAACAACCATGTCAAGGCGATCATTTGGGGCGGGACGCACATGGACCCCGACACCGGGGACCTGCTGCGCACCGAGGTCTTCCCCGACGTGCGGGTCATCGGCATGTACGGCAACACCATGATGCTCACGGGGCTTGTGGAGCGCGCGGGTCTCGCCGCCTCCTACCCCTGCGTGTTCGACCCGGTGCCCCCTCTACGTCCTCATGACGGTGGTGGATCCTGATACCGGGACTGCCATGGGTTTCCGCACCGTCACAGCCCATGTGCCGGGAACGGAGGCCTGGGCAGCTGCCGGGCATGTCGCGATCCGGCCGTCGTGGGGGCCGCACGCGCACCACCGGGGGCTTCCATGCGAAGCTGGCCGCGGGAGCCGGGTGCGCCGGCTCGCCGGTCCCCGCCGGCGGTGACCGGGGCACCCCGCGCACGGTGGCGAACGTGCCGCTGTGACGGCCAGTGACCATGGTGATCCCGAGTGGGGTGATCCCGAGTTGGAGGACAGCTATGCGCGCCTGGGACGACACGGACTCCCTCGACCAGGCGACGAGAGACTTCATGGCGGTGCGTCGCCGGCTCTTCGGTATCGCGTACCGCGTGCTCGGCAGTGCCGTTGAAGCCGAGGACATCGTCCAGGAGACGTGGCTGCGGTGGCAGAACACCGATCGCACCGGCGTTCACGAACCGGCGGCGTTCCTGGTCACGATCACCACCCGCCTGGCGATCAACCTCGCCCAGTCCGCCAGGATGCGCCGTGAGTCGTACACCGGGCCCTGGCTTCCGGAGCCGGTCGACACCAGCGCGGACCCGCAGTTGGGTGCGGAGCGGGCCGAGGCACTCGGCCTGGCGGTGCTCTTCCTCCTGGAGAAGCTGAACCCCGTGGAGCGGGCGGCCTACATTCTGCGGGAGGCCTTCGACTACCCGTACAAGCGAATCGCGGACATGCTGGAGACGAACGAGGTGCATGCGCGCCAGTTGGTGAGCCGTGCCCGCAAGCGTCTGTCGGCGGAACGCGGGGAAGCCGTCAGCCCCACCGCGCACCGGCGGCTGCTGGAGGTGTTCCTCACCGCGGCGCAGACGGGCAGTCTGTCCGTGCTCGAGGAGATTCTCACCGCGGACGTGGTCAGCTACTCCGATGGCGGAGGCATGCGCGGGGCATCCAGGATCCCGGTCGTCGGCCGTCCCCGTGTCGCGAAGTACCTGGCCGCCTTCGCTCCCCGCTTCTGGCCCGGGACGGACCTTCGGTGGGTCGAGGCGAACGGCCGGCCGGCCGTCCTCGTCTCGGCCGACGGGAACGCCGTGGCCCTGTTGTCCGTCGAGGTGTCGGCACGGGGCATCGAACGCATCATGTGGATCATGAATCCGGCGAAACTGGCGCCTTACCTGGCCTCGCTGGACAGGTGAGTGCGTCCTCGGCGAGCCGTCACAAGAAGGGTCGCAGAAGAGGGCCTGCCGGTCAGCTGGTTGTCCTCGATCGGTGACGTCTCAAGACGTGAACGAGTGACATATGGCATTGGGTGCGGACAGCCAGGTGGAAGGACTTCAGCGGGCGTCACTTCGGCGGGGCGTCCCTCGCCCCCTCCGCACCACGATATCCCACGGTGAACCGTGGGACGTCCGGGCACGGGCGGGTCTCGGGGAGGGCGCGCTCGGATGACGGCGTCCTGGAGGTCGGCCCGCTCATCCCCGCCGAAACGGGCGGGGACGGCCGGGGGCGAATCCCGGGCGCGGAGGGGCGGAGGGGCGGAGGGGCGGAGGGGCGGAGGGACCCGCCGCATCAGGAGCGGGGCGAGGACGGCCTCCCCCAGGTACGACTTGGCGGTCCACGCCATCCTGCCGGGGACCCTGCGGTTATGACACACACGGTCAAGGAGTTCGCTGAGGGGAGAGGAGTTCGTCACCTTCTGCGGGATGTCCCTGCTCTGTGCTGGAGCCCGGGCTACAGCTCGATGTCGATGTGTTCCACGTCGGTGAACTCCACGCTCAGGCCGTGCGCGCGGGTGTTGTCGGCGCGGAAGTACATCTGTGCGAGGCCCTCGGCGGCGATGGTCTGGAGTTGCTGTTCACTGGCGCCCTGCTCGCGGGCGGTGAACAGGCGGTCGGCGTAGAGGGGCGGCAGGGCCTGGGTGATGTCGCGGATCCTGGCGTCGTCGGTCGTGCCCGGCGCGGCGGTGAACCCGAACCGGGCGCGCGTGGAGACGACCAGGCCGTCGGTGGAGGCCGCCTTCTGTTTGGCCCTGGCCCGGATCTGCGGCTGCCACCGCTTCCTGACCTCACGCTCCATGCGGTCGCGCAGGTCGCGGCGGGGCCGCTTCAGCTTGCCCGCAACGTACCGCTCCACGGTGCGCTGGGACACCCCGAGGACCTGGGCGACCGGTCTGGTGCCCTTGAACTGCTTGACCAGGTACTTCATCTGCGCCCGGGCGCTCTTGGGGATGGGGCGGGTGAACGCCCCTTCCAGAGCGCGGTCCAGGCTGTCCGCGAGCGAGTCCACCATCGGCGGTTACTCCCCTTCCCCGGTGGCCGGGTCGTTCTTGATGAGGTTGGCGACGTTGAACACACCGCCGTGCTCCTCGAACTGTTCCTCGGCCCACAGGACGGTCTGGGTGCCCTGGTGCTTGACCATGCCCGGTGAGACCCCGAGCCGGAACGTGCCGGGCGCCGGCTTGCCGTCGGGCGTGAACGGCAGGACGTCCAGCGGGGACGGGCCGGGCGAGGGGTAGACGATGGCGTCGGTGCCGATCGCGACCGGGTAGAGGTCGGCCGCGGCGGCGGTCTTCATCAGCTTGCGGTGCAGACCGATCCGCTGGTTCGCCAGCACGGCGGCCCGGATGTCGGGGCGCCACGTCTCCCGCTTGAGCGCCGGCCACGGCTCGTAGTACGGCACCTGGCCCCGGTTGCGCTGCCTCAGCTTGCCGATCCCGCCCTTCGCGGTCGCCTTGATCGCGCCCACCAGCAGCGCCATCGTCGGGTCGACCTGCTTGGCGCGGGCCATCGCCGCCAGGAACTCGCTCCCGGAGAGGTCGGTGGTGACGCCGAGGTCGGCCATCGTCGCCACGTACGCGTCCCGCAGCCGCTTGTACCAGCCGTCCAGGTAGCGGCCGGTCCGGGTGCGCACGTGCGCCTCGATCGGCGCGACGTCGAAGCCGAGCTCCACCGCGTAGGCGACGGTCGGAGTTGCGTACCAGGCCGGGCCGGTGGGCCGGTCGCCCTTCGGCGTGAACGGGCTGGGGAGCCGCTCACCGTCGACGGTGCGGCCGCCGACGTCCACGCGCGAGAGGTCGACGTGGCTCAGGTCGACCAGCCACGAGCCGGGCAGTGACGGGTCGAACGTCGGATTGCCGGTGAGGCGGGTCGGCCCGTTCAGCCCGACCGTGAGACTGTTCGCGGCCGCGGCGAACGACATGTTGATGTCGATCGCGACCAGGTACCTGCGCGTGCACTCCTCGTCGGTCAGCGGCCGGCACCAGTCGTAGGGCTCCTCCATCAGCATCTCGGCCGGGGTGCGCAGGTGGTGCCGGGCGAACCTGCCCTTGAGGACGGGGTGCTCGTCAGGGACCTCGCACTCCACCACGTCATACACATGGGTGAGCGCATCGGTGTTGAAGGCCTGCTTGAACTCGCCGGTGGCCGTGTCCTTTTCCGCGCGGGTCGGCGGGCGCAGCGCGGTCATCAGTTCCAAACCGGTGACCGCCGCGGTGCCGCGCGGCGTCATCACCCGCTCCGCGTAGGCCCCCAGGTAGCGGGCAAGGTCCGCCGGGTGCATCGTCGGCAGCCGCGGGTCGTCCTTGTTGTCCCACTCACGGCTGTCCAGGGCGTTCCAGGCAGGGATGCACAGCTGCACGCAGTTGCGCTTGGGCCCCTCGGCCGGGCGGTAGATCCGTGCCCACGGCCCGAACCCGCGCTGGGTCAGCTTCCAGTCTGCGCGGACGAGCTGCCTGACGGCCTTGTGGCCGTCCGCGAGCCGTCCGGCGCGCCGCTCCTCCTCCGACAGGGTGGCAGGCAGGCCGTAGCGCTCCAACGCGGCTGCGGTGAGGACGAGGACCGGGTCGGCGTCGCGGCCGTGGCGGTGCAGGCGGGCCTGCCCGAGGCCGGCCTCGGCCAGCGTCCACTCGATCAGCGCCGGGAGGGACTTGGCGGGCACGTCCAGGACCAGGCCGCCGACGCAGTACGCCACCACCTGGTCGCTGTCGACGTCGACCACGGCCAGCGGGCCGTTCTCGAAGCGTGCGTCGGCCGCGGCCGCCGTGGAGGGCAACTTGCCTTCTGCCCTCTTCGCACCCGGGCGCCGCGTGGACGTCGACGGCCGGGTGGTGGTGGCGTGGGCTGAGACCTTCGTCGCCACCGGCGTCCCGAGGTCTTCCGGGACCCGCGGAGGCGGAGGGGATGGAACGGATGTCGGCGGGATCGACGTCGTCCCGGCTGCCGCCACGGGGTCGGCGAAAGGGGGACTCGGTGACGGTGCCTGGGGGCCGCTGGCAGGGGGAGCGGGAAAGCGAGCGGCAAGGCCCTGGAGGAGCCGGGCGTACGCGGCGCGCTTGGGCGGCCGTGGTTCGCTGCGGCCACTCTCCCAGTTGCCCACCGACTCGCGCCGGGTCTGCAGTGCCTTGGCGAGCTGGCCCTGGCTGAGTCCGGCGGCTTCCCGCAGGCGCTTCCGCTCCGCGGGGGGCGGCAGGGGGTCCTGTGCGACTTGTTCGAGCAGCGCATCGACCGCGTCGAACAGTGCGTCTTCATCGTTGGGCACGGTTCACCTCCGGAGCACACCCTATCGGATCGCCCATGGATTGCTCTTAGATTCAACGCTGATCGCTCATCGGTGTGAGGTTGATCGAGCGCTGCCTCCGCGAGGCGGCGGACGGGAGAATCCGCAGGACGGCAGCCGGAGACGATCCCCGGGTGGTCTGTGTGCTCGGCCAGCCGGCCCCCGTGCCCGCGGCCGTCCGGACGAACGGGCCCCGGTGGCCCCACCCCGCCGGCGCGGATCCGACCCGCGTGCCCCGGCCGTCGGGGAGCGGGTCGTCAGGCCGGAACCGTGAGTCTCGTTCCCAGTACGGGGATGTCCACGCTGCCGTGGGCATCGGTGTACCAACGCCAGTGCGCGCCGTTCGCCTCGCCGCACACAAGCCCCGTCCAGCCCGCACCACCGGGTCCACAGAGCGCCGCGAGTTCCGCCGCTTCGCGGCCGGTCGGCGTCCCGGCCATGACGACGAGCCCCTTCACGGGCCGGCGGGCTGCGGCGCCCACCACCGTGCGATCTGCCACCGCGGGCGGTCGCACACCGCCCGGATCGACCCGGGTGATCTCTTGCAGCCCGGCCGGAACCCTGACCGGCGGCGTGCCGGCGGCGGCCGGCAACACCGTCACCGGGGTACGGGGCTTGCCGCGGGCGATCTCGGCCAGGAGGTTCTGCACCACGTCACGGGCCACCGCCTGGTCGCCGGTCACGGAAAGGACGCCGTCGAGCCTGCTCAGGTCCACGAACACCGGCTCACCGTCGTCGTCCGTGCCCACGCGTACGAAGCACGCCGCGTCGAGGGCGGCCAGCGACATCGTCCCGGTTCGCGTGCCGCCGCTCTCCAGCCAGTGCGTCCTGGTCGACGGCCTGCGCCACCGCGTACCCCCGATGTTCTGCCACGGCTCCTGAAGGGTATCGGCCGACGGCGGGACCCAGACCGTCACGCCGGCCCCGTCCAGACGCATGGCGTGCACGGGCCTCTCGGCCTTGTGCTGCGTCGGTGCGAACTCGGCGAGGGCGCCGTAAGCGCGCCGCATGATCTCGACGTCGGCCGCGAACCGGGCACCCACCGACCGCCGGGCGATCAACCGGCGCCGCCGCCGGGCGGGTTCGCCCAGCCTGTGCACCGCGCGCCGCAGCGCGGCGAAGCCCTTCTTCACCCGGCGCCTGGCGACGATGCCTGCCGTCACGAGCGCCAGCAGCACCGCGCCGGCTCCGGCGATGACCGCGGGCAGCGGCAGCGTCAGCACTGCCGTCTGCTGCTGGGCCGCCGGTGGTGCGGCCGGCGCGCCGCCCTGGCCGTCCGCCGGGGGCGGGGTCGGCTGCCGGCTGGAGGTGTCCTTGGCCAGCTGGACGTCCGGCCCTGAGGCGTCGTCGGGCAGCCGCAGTATCCAACCCGGGTGGAGCGGTTGGCCGGGGTCGGTGAGGGCCGCGCCGTCGGGCTGCGTGAGGGAGCGGTTGAGTGTGAAGATCTCACCTGCCCGCGAGGCGTCGCCCAACGTGCTCGCCGCCACCGACTGGAGCGTGGCGAGTTGCCCGCCGTTCTTGGCGGGGTCCTGCACCACGAAGACCTTGACGATGCCGTCCCCGTTGTCCGCCTGCGCCGACGGGCTCGTGCCCAGCAGGACCCACAGGCCCAGCAGCACGAGTGCCACGGCCCGGACCAACCGGTGCCGGCCGTGCCTCCTGCCCCTGCCCGTCGGCCGGTGCCGAGGCATGACCTCGGTGTCTTCCCTCATCTGATCCCACCCCTGCACGTCGTGATGCCGAGTTCGCCACCGCTCGCCGGTGCCCCTCGCGGGGCGTCGGCGAGCGGTGCCTCACCCTTCACACGGGCCCGCTTGCGAGAGAGTTCGAAAAGGACGTGAACGACCATCCGGACCCCTACGTGTAGGACGTAGACACACCGTGGGAACAACCGGGGACCCCCGGCAGAGACGGTGGTGCGGCTCTGCGAGTCGGCCACCGTGGACACCTGCGGGGCTGGACCTCCCGGTCCTGCCGGGCCTCCCGGTCCGCGCGTACACCGTGACGCCGCCCGGGAACCGCCCCGCCCATCACGTAGCCAGCAAGGAGTAACGGCATGCCCGACTACAAGGTCAACTCGGACGAGACGGCTTCCACTTCGCAGGCGCTGCTCAACGATTTCCAGCAGTGCGTGGACAAGCTCAACGAGGTGAAGGGGAAGATCAGCCAGCTGCTCGCCAACGGCTATCAGACGCCCGCGGCCCAGCAGAAGTTCCAGCCGTTCTTCGACGAGTTCGCGAAGGGATTCGACCAGGTCAACCAGGGTCTCCAGGGCATCGGTCAGTATGTGAAGTCCGTGGGTGACGCCTTCAGCCAGACCGACGAGCAGCTGGGCTCCAACCTCTCGTAGCCCACCCGGGCCCCTGCTACCGGCCCCCGGGTCACGGCCGCACGCACCGTTGCGTACGGTCCGCCCCCGGGGGCCGCGGTCTGTCCGCTTCTTCCCGGAATCCGGGTGAACGGTTCGAGGGCGTGGCTCGTGTGTGGAGCGACAGCGGTTGGCACATAAACCTCCGGGGAGCACCCGTGGCACGTCGGCACACATCGGGCTTTGAGGTCGTCGGGATGGACAGCGATCCCACTCCCGGGGACATCGACGAAATGAACCGGGTCCGGGACCGTTATCGCAGCATCGGCGACCAGGCGGAAGTGGCCCTGAACTTCCTGAAGAAGGGCGGGCAGGTCGAGACCGGCCGGGGTGAGGCGATGGACAAGCTCCGCGAGCGCATCGACGACCTGCCCGACAAGCTCCAGAAGACCGTCAGCTCGTACCACGACGCGGCTGACGCCTACACCACCTACGGCCCCAAGCTCGTCGAGGCGCAGGACCTCCTCGACAAGGCCATGGACCAGGCACTCGACGTCGCCGGCCAGGCGGGACAGTCCGTGGCCCCCCTCCCGGACGACGCCACCGACCAGCAGAAGAGCGATGCCAAGAAGCAGCAGGACCAGATCGATCAGGCGAAGGACAAGCTGAGCGCGGCGAAGGACCTGGCCCAGCAGGCCAAGTCCATGCGTGAAACCGCCCAGCGCACCTGCGCGGACGTGCTGGACCGGGCGGCCGGCGAGGCCATTCCCGAGCGGAACATCTTCCAGAAGATCGCCGACTTCTTCAAGGACTTCCCCTTCGTCCAGATCCTCCTCGGCGCCCTCATCGCGATCACCTCGATCTTCTTCCCCGTCGTCGGCGCGATCCTCGGGGGCGCACTATTCGCCTTCACCACAATCGTGGGAGCGGCCAGCGGGACCCTCACACTCGGCGATGTACTCACCGGACTGCTCGGCCTGATACCCGGTGGCGGGCTCCTCAAGGTGGGTGGGAAGGCGGCCACCGCGCTGGGCGGCGCCGCCAAGGCGCTCCCGGGCGCGGCCAAGTTCGCGGGCAGCGCGGGCACGGGGGGCGGTGTGATCGGCAAGGTGTCCGGGAGCATCACCAAAGTCGGGGACACCATCAAGAACTCCAAGACCATCCAGGGCGTCCTCAACAACCCCGTCACCAAGGTCGCCAAGGAATCGGTCGAGGAAGGCGCGGAGGAGGCGGGCGAAGAAGCAGCTTCAGAGGTCATCGACGGCAAACCCCTCGACGCCGGCTCCATCGCCCAGGCCGGCGCCTTCGGCCTCGCGGGCGGCGCCCTCGGAGCGGGACTGGGGGCGAAGAAACTCCCGTTCCCGCAGAAGGGTTCGGGGGCCGGGCCCTCCGGTGGCGTCGGCACCCGGACGCTCCCTGGCGGCTCCCAGGCGGCTGTGGGCCAAGGGAACGCGGTGAGGCCCCTGACCGAGGACCAGATCCGGCACAAGATCACGGGAACGGCCGGACCGAACGAACCGCGTCGCACCCTCGGCGGCTTCTCGTTCGGCGGTGACACTCACAACAACGGTGGCAAGAACATCGTCTCCCGTCCCCAGGTGATAACGCTCAAGAACAGGCAGGGTCAGGACGTGCAGGTGGCCGTCCATCTCAACGCAACGCTCAGCGGAGGCAACGAGAAGAAAGTCCCCGGCGACCCCCTGTCCTCGAACGTGACGGTGAACATCGACAAGTTCCATCTGACGGCGAGGCCGCTGAGCGACCAGCAGACGATCGACGCACACGGACCGTCGAAGGACACCGCGAGCCGCTCCGTCCACCTGGGAGTGAGCAACGAGGCGAAGGGCTTCGACAACCGCGCGGACAACATCGACAACCTCGCACGTTCGCTCGACATCGACAAGGGAGACCTAGTCAAGGCCCTGAACGACCGCTTCGGGAGCGTGTCGGACGTCGGGAAAGCCTTCACGAATGACGTGGAGCACGCTGTCGTGCACGGTTCCGGCTTTCAGAACGTCAACGTGAATTTCACAGGTGACAACTCGGCAAAACCCTTCATAGACCAATTCAACAAGGAAAAGGAAGACGCGGCGAACAGGAGGATTCCCAAACCGGCCGCCGGCGCGTGACGTGGCCCTCGGCCGGGCTGCTGTCCCCGGCCCGTAGCGCCGTCGTCCCACTCCGCTCGAGCGGCTCGCCCGTCATCCCACCTGTTCAACCGAAGTAAGGACGCGAGTAGTGCGACTGAAGGTCAGTGTGCGTGACCCGCTGGCGGAGGAGGCACCCACCACCGTCGTCGTCGACACCGAGCCCTCCGCGCAGGTGGGCCGGTTCGCGGCGGAGCTGGCGCGCGCCGTCGGCCTGGGCGACGACGACGGCATGGGCGCACCGGCCCTCTACACGGGTGCGAAGCCCGTCGACGGCGAAGCCACCATCCAGTCCGCCGGGGTGCGCGACGGTATGACGCTCGGGCTCGGCACGCCGTTGCCGAAGGAGGCCGAGCCCGAGGGCAGGACCGAACTGAAGGTGGTGTCGGGTCCCGGGGCAGGCACGGTGTTCCGCCTGGTGCCCGGCGACTACGACATCGGCAGCGACGGCGCCTGCCGTATCAGGCTGTCCGGACAGGCGCCGCCGGTCGCCGCCCGGGTCCGGGTGCGTCTCGACGGCACCGCGGAGCTGCTCGTCACCGTCAAGGCCCAGCTGGACGGCAAGCCCGTCGACGCGGCTGTCCCCTGGCGCGAGGGCAGCCAACTCGCCGTCGGCGACATGCTGCTGGAGCTCACCTCACGGGTGTCCGCGCGGGCGCCGTTGACCCCCGCCGCGGACGGCCTCGGTCTTGAGTTCAACCGGCCGCCGCGGTTCCTGCCCCCGGCGACCGAGGGAACCTTCCGGCTGCCCGCGCCACCCGTGAAGCCGGACAAGCGGCCGATTCCGCTGCTGCCGATCCTGCTGCTGCCCGCGGGCAGCGCGTTGGTCACCATCCTCGTCACCCACCGCTGGTCCTTCGTCTTCATCGCCCTGCTCTCCCCGATCGCCGCACTCGTCACCCAGTTCGGCGGCCGCAAGCAGGCCATGCTCAAGTACCAGGAGCAGAAGGAGGAGTACGAGAAGACACTCGCCCGGATCCGCGACGACATCGAGGCCGCGGTCGTCGCGGAGCAGCTCAACCTGCGGCTCGCCCTGCCCGACCCGGCGACCCTCCTCCAGATGGCGAGCCAGCCCTCCGAGCGGCTGTGGGAGCGCCGCTGGCAGGACCCGGACTTCCTCGCGCTGCGCGTCGGCACCGCCGACCTGCCCTCCTCCGTGTCCGTGCAGGACCCCACCCGCGACGAACACCGCCGCACCACCGTGCCGACGCTGCACCAGGTACCGGTCTCGGTGCCGCTGCGGCGGGCCGGGGTGACCGGTGTCGCCGGCCCCGGCGCAGGCCGCGTCGCGAGCTGGCTGAGCGCCCAGGCCGCGTCGCTGCACAGCCCCGCCGACCTCAGGATCGTCGTCCTCGCCGGGCCCGAGGGCGAACGCGACTGGGCCTGGACCCGCTGGCTGCCGCACACGCAGCCGGCGGGTGAGGACGCGTACGCGCTCGTCGGTTCCACGACCGACTCCCTCGCCCGCCGCATCGGCGAACTGGGCCAGATCGTCTCCGCCCGGGTGCAGGCGGGACCGGAACTGGTGCGCGGCGGTGTGGTCGGCTTCCCCGACATCCTCGTCGTCCTCGACCAGGCCCGCCGGGCCCGCTCGCTGCCCGGGGTCGTCTCCCTGCTGCGGGACGGCCCCGCCGTCGGCGTCTACACCCTCTGCATGGACCGCGAGGAACGGCTGCTGCCCGAGGAGTGCGGCGCGGTCGTCGTCACCGAGCCCGGCTCCACGACCTTCGCCAAGGTCCGCACCGGAGGCGGCGCCGCGCTCGAACAGGTGCGGACGGACTCCCCGGAACGCGCCTGGTACGAGCACCTCGGCCGCTCCCTGGCACCGCTGCGCGGGGTGGGGGACAGCGACGAGAGCGCGCTGCCGGGCTCGGTGCGGCTGCTCGACCTGCTCGGCGTGGAACCGCCGACGGCGGAGGCCGTCGTCGCCGGCTGGTCGCTGTCCGGCCGCTCCACCCGGGCCGTCCTCGGTACGGGCTACGACGGCGACTTCGCGGTGGACCTGGTGCGCGACGGACCGCACTCGCTGATCGCGGGTACCACCGGGTCCGGCAAGTCCGAGCTGCTCCAGACCCTCGTGGCGAGCCTCGCCGTGGTCAACCGCCCGGACGAGATGACGTTCGTCCTCGTGGACTACAAGGGAGGCAGCGCGTTCGCCGAGTGCGCCGAGCTCCCGCACACCGTGGGCCTGGTGACCGACCTCGACACCCATCTCGTCGAACGCGCCCTGGTGTCCCTCGGCGCCGAGCTGCGGCGCCGCGAGACACTGCTGGCGCAGGCGGCCGCGAAGGACATCGAGGACTACCTCGACAAGCGCTCCCGCGGCGGCGGCACACTCCCGGCGCTGCCCAGGCTGCTGCTGGTCATCGACGAGTTCGCGTCCATGGCGCGCGAGTTGCCCGACTTCATCTCGGGCCTCGTCAACATCGCCCAGCGCGGCAGGTCGCTCGGCATCCACCTGGTCCTCGCGACGCAGCGTCCGAGCGGCGCCGTCACACCTGACATCCGCGCCAACACCAACCTGCGGATCGCGCTGCGCACCACCGACACCTCGGAGAGCCGGGACATCATCGACGCCCCGGACGCCGGGGACATCTCCCCCGGTACGCCGGGCCGTGCGTATGCGCGGCTCGGTCCCTCGGCGCTGCTGCCGTTCCAGTCCGGCCGGGTCGGCGGGCGACGCCCCGGCGCCCAGGCGGCCGCCGACACCGAGGTGCCGGTGCGTGCCCGCACGGTGTCCTGGCAGGAACTCGGCGGCCCCCTCGTGGGCGCCGGCGAGGGGAGCCGGTCGGGAAGCGGCGGGGCGCAGGTCGTCACCGACCTGGCGGTGCTCACCACAGCCATCGCCCAGGCGTCCCGCCTCGCCGGGGTGCCGCAGCAGCCGAGCCCCTGGCTGCCCCCGCTGCCGGACGTGCTCGAGTGGACGCCCGCCGCCGCGCCCAAGAAGTCCTCCGAACGCGCGTCCCGGCTGCCCGCCGTCACGTACGGCATGGTCGACCTGCCGGCCGAGCAGAGCCGCTCGGGCCTCACCTTCGACCTCGACCGGGACGGGCACCTGCACATCATCGGATCGCCCCGCAGCGGCAGATCGCAAGCCCTGCGCACGCTGGCCGCCGCGCTGGCCCAGGCCCACGGCGCCGACGACGTCCACCTCTACGGCATCGACTGCGGCAACGGAGCCCTGAACGCGCTGACGTCGCTGCCGCACTGCGGTGCCGTCGTCGACCGCAACCAGACCGAGCGCCTCGGCCGCCTTCTCGACCGGCTCTCCGCGGAACTCACGGCGCGCCAAGGCGCGTTGGGCTCCCGCGGCACCGCCGACCTAGCGGAGCTGCGGAGCATGACCGAGCCTGGTGAGCGGCTGCCGCACATCGTGCTCATGGTCGACAGATTCGAGGTCTTCGACCGCGAGTACGCCTCCTTCGACAACGGCAGCTACGTGGAGCGCATGATCAGGCTGCTGCGCGACGGCGCCGGCGTCGGCATCCACGCGGTGCTCGCCGGGGACCGGGTCCTCGGCAACAGCCGCTACGCGGGCACCACCGAGGCCAAGCTCGTGCTGCGGCTGAACGACAAGGCCGACTACTCCTCGGTGGGCATCGCCACCAGGTCGGCACCCACCGACCCGGCCCCCGGGCGCGCCCTGCGCACCCAGGACCTCTGCGAGGTCCAGCTCGCCGTGCTCGGCACCGACCTCTCCGGCACCGGGCAGGCCCAGGCCCTCACGGCACTCGGCGAGGAGATCACTCAGCGCGAGGCGGCGGTGCCCGCGGAGCGTCGCGCCCCGCGGCTCGACGTCCTGCCGGAGCGGATCGGTTACGCCCAGGCCGTCGCCCTGCGCCCTCGGACGGGACCCATGCTTCCGCTGGTGGCGGTCGGCGGCGACACCCTGACGGGCCTCGCGCCCGACCTGGCGGACGTCCCCTCGTTCGTCATCGCCGGGCCGCCCCGCACCGGGCGCAGCACGGCACTGCTCAGCGCCGCCCGTTCGGTGCTCGACGCGGGTGCGGGCCTGGTGGTCCTGGCACCGCGCAGGTCGCCGATGCGGTCGTTCGAGGGGCGGGCGGGCGTCACCGCGGTCATCACCGACGCCGATGTGTCGGTGGCGGACTTCCGGCAGGTGCTGGGCAACGTGCCCGAGGACAACGCGGTCATCGTCGTCGACGACGCCGAGCTGTTCATCGGCAGTGAGATCGACGCCGACCTCACGCTGCTGGCCCGCGGCGGCGCGGGCAACGGCTGGGGTCTCGTGGTCGGCGGCAACGCGGAGTCGCTGTCGCTGAGCCTCGCGGGCTGGGTGGGGCAGGTGAAGCGGAACCGCACGGGCATGCTGCTCTCACCGCAGTCCCTCGCCGACGGCGAGGTGATCGGTGTGAAACTGACCCGCGGCCTGGTCGGCGGCGCGCCCCAGCCCGGTCGCGGCGTGCTGCACCTCGGCGACGGCACCCTCATCTCGGTGCAGGTGCCGCTGTCGGACGTGACGGACCTCTGAGAGCACCTTCGCGCACGGCACACACCGCGAGGGCGGTCCGGCTCGACCGGACCGCCCTCGCGGTGTGTGTCTCTCCCCGTCGGCCGTCAGCTCACGCCGCTCATCACCTTCCCGTCCTCCGAGACGAAACGGAAGGTGCCCGTGATCGCGTCGAAGAGGTCGTACACCGTCTCCTTCAGCGGCAGATTGGGGCTCGCGCAGGTGACCACGAGATAGTCGCGGGCCCTTCCCGGCACCGGCATGATCGTGTGCATGGTGAGCAGCTGCACGTCGATGTCCGCGGTCACCCGGGTGGTCTCGGTGCCGGTGACCCGGGCGACGCTGCCCACCTCGGCGATCCGCACCGAGGTGACCGCCCGGTCCTTCGGCGCCTTCCCGTTCGCCGACGCCACCCCCATCTGTGCGGAGATCAGGGGCAGGGTGAGCTCCACACCGTCGGGCGTCGACACGGCGAACACCATCGCGTAGGCCATGAACAGGCCGTCGTCGTACTGCGTGACGGTGCCCGTCGACAGCAGGGCACCGTGGTTGCGAGCGGACCTGAGCAGGTCGCGCCCCTGGCGGAACATGTCGTTCACCCGTGCCCGCGCCGCCGGATCGTCGGTCCGTGCGAGGGCCTCGGCGCGCGCGGCGGCCATGGCGCCGCCGCTCAGGTCGACCTGCTTCCACGCGTCGGGAACGTCCAGTAGGAAACGCTGTGCGGAACTCACTGGCCGCCTCCCGAGCCGTCGTCCAGGTTGGCCACGGCGTCGTTGTCCGTCTTCGTGAAACTGTCCATGATGTTGTCCATGGCCTTCTTCAGATCCTCGACCTGCTTGCGGAGCTGTTGCTTGCCGTCCTGCCACTTGTTCTCGAAGTTCTGGGCCGCTCCGTGGCCGGCCAGCTCCGGGCCGAAGGCCTTCTCGAAGTCGAACGTGTGATGCCCGATGTCGATGTTGTCGTGCACGAACCCGAGGGCCTGGCGCGCCGCGTCCAACTCGTCTCCGGGAATGAAGATGTCTCCGGACACATGACTCCCCATATGTCGGCGGTGGTGTTGGGTGCTCTCCCCTGACCCATACGTGGTGCCGGCAGATTTCGTTCACCCCGGTTGCGCCGGCGTGCCAGGGAGTCCCCGGTTCCGCCGCGGACGGGCGGTCGGGCGCATCCGTGGTGAGAGCCGGCCGGAATCGGGCCCGATCGCCTTGAACGGTTGCGGGCCGGGCGCACGTCTAAGAGACGTGACGTTCCTCATGCCCCATCGAAACAGCTCCTTCGCCCGCCGGCACGCGCGCGCCTGTGTGGCGGCCGCCGTCGTCCTGTGCGGATCCGTCGGTCTCAGCGCCTGTGGCAAGACCATCTCGGTGAGCGACAGCGCCGGGACGGCTCCGTCGAGCAGCGCACCCGCCCCGGCCTCGTCCGCCCCCGGCACACCCCCGGGCGCCCCGAGCCAGCCCTCCAGCAACGCCACGTTGCAGGTCGTCGACAACACGGCCGCCGAGTCGGGCAGGACGGGCACCGGCGGTACGGTGGTCGGCGACGCGGTCCAGGAGCAGCCGCCGAAGTGGGTCCAGCTCTCCGCGGTGACCTCGCCGCCGCTCGCCTCGCCCCACCTGATCAACATCAACCAGGCGGCGCTGTACCGCTTCGACAAGGACACGCCCGGCTCCGGCCGGTCCGCCTGCAACGGGCAGTGCGCCACCAAGTGGCCGCCGGTGACCATCCAGGAAGGCGGCAACGTCTACCTCGCGGGCGTGGACCAGAAGCAGGTCGGGGCCATCCGCCGCGAGGACGGTACGGTCCAGATCACGGTGGGTGGCATGCCGCTCTACCGCTACTCGGGTGACTCCAAGCCGGGCGACCTCAACGGTCAGGGCGTGGACGGCACCTGGTTCGCTGCCGGGCCCACGGGCGAGAAGGCGGGGCAGTGAGTGCGGCCGTGCGGCTGATGCCTCCCCGGCGATGCTCGGCGGGCCTGAGCTCCCGCCGCGCCGGCAGTCACCAACGCTTCGCCGGCGTCGGCGACGACCCTCGGGGCCTGTTGATCGTTCAGCACGGTTCGAGAAGACCTCGCGGACGACCCGCAGGCCGAACTCGCGAACTGTCAGGAATGATCGTGGGCCGTCGCGATACAACGCTCGAAGAGAGCACTTGACAGACCTCGGGGAACAATCGATGGCATTCGCCACCCCCTGCCTCATCGGCGGCCTACTGTACGGACACGCCGCGCTGCCCACCGCAGCCACATGAGGAGGACTCCTGTGTCATCGCCCTGTGACCCACAGCACGCTCTCGCCGGCGATGTGAGCGCAGCGCTGATGATGATCGACTCTCGGCTCAAAGCCGTCCACGACGGCAAGACCAGGATCGACCCCGAACAACGGGCGCTGATCGACCAGTTCGCCGCCTCCCTGGGCCCCAGCGGAGTCGATGACGTACTGGACGGCGCGTGCACACTCATTTACATGTTCATGCAGTGGCTGCGGATGGCCTACGAGGACCACAACGAGGACGTCATCGCGTGCGTGGTGCCCAACCTCGTGGCCACGATGCGCATGATGCCCAAGAGCATCCGCCCCGAGGTCATTCCCACCATGGCCGGCCTGGTCGTCGCCGCAGGCACCGGCCTGAGCCCCAACCTGTGGCGCAAACAGTACGGATACTGGACCGACGAAGAGATGACTCCCCTGGAAGCCACCGCCTTCCTGCTCGCGGAGCACATCAACCGCCTCACCGACGACCCGGACTTCGCCACCCGCATGATCACCGAGGCCCTGTCCGAGGCACACCAAGACTGACGAGCCGCATCCTCCGCGCAAGCCCTCTCGGGCGGCGGTCTTCTCCAGCCGCTCAGCGGTGGACCGCGGGGCGGAGCCAGAGGACCTCCTTGTGACACCACATGGCGCTACGCAGCATCCAGATATGGCATCGCGTAGCGCCATCCGGTGCCACATGGCGCCCAAACGGCACCATTCGGCGCTCCTGGAGAGCATCTGAGTACGGGTGAGACCGCGATAACTCGGGCCACCCCCGTGACGTTCGCCCAGGTCAGGGGGACATCCTCCAGCTCGTGCCCCATAAGGCGCCATCTGGGCTTGCGCATCGCGCCATTGTGGTGCCACTATAACGCCATGGACCTCACCCCGTATGTCGACACCCTCCGCCGCGAACTCGCGGTGGCCGCCGAAGCCGGCGGGGAAGATGCCCGCGAGCTGGCCGAGCGGCTCACGGCTCCTCTGGAGTCGGCGACTCGACTGACCATGCTCAACGTGCTCTCCGCGGCGATGGACGAGATCACCCGCGAGCTCGCCCCCGGCTCGGTCGACGTACGGCTACGCGGGCTCGACCCCGACTTCGTGGTGACACCGCCGCCCGCCGACGGCGGCCCCACGGAGCCGGCCGCGCCCGTCGAACCGCTCAGGGCGCAGGCGCCCGCCGACAGCGACGAAGGTGGCACCGCCCGCGTCAATCTGCGTCTGCCGGCCCACCTCAAGGCGCGCGCCGAGGAGGCCGCGAGCCGCGAGGGCCTGTCGGTCAACGCGTGGCTGGTGCGGGCCGTGTCGGCCGCGGTCGACGGCGGTGGCACGCCGCGCACGACGCAGAGGACCCGCACCATCGGGCAGAGCTTCACGGGCTGGGTGCGCTAGCCGCACCCGTACCACTTCCCCACCCCGCTTCACCCACCCCGCTTCACCTGCCCCACTTCGCCTGCCCCACTTCGCCCGCTGCGGTTCGCCTACCCACGTCACCCACACCACGTCCCACCAGCGGGGACGATCCAGGACCCATGAGGACGGTACAGCCATGCCTTCTTTCGACACTCCCGAACCGATTTCGGTTACCGCGCACGTGGACGCCGGTTCCATCCGGTTCACCGCGGGCGACCGCCCCGACACGGTCGTCGAGGTGCAGCCCCGCGACCTGAAGAAGGACCAGGACGTGCGGTCGGCTGAGCAGACCGAGGTCACGTACGCGAGCGGCGTCCTGACCGTCAGGACGCCCAAGCAGCGCCACCTGTTCGGCCGCACCGGCACCGTCGACGTGACGGTCGAGCTACCCACGGGCTCGCGGATCGACATGACCGGCGCCTGGGCCCAGGTGCTCGGCGAGGGCCGGCTCGGTGAGATCCGGGTGAAGACCTCCTCCGGCGACGTCCGCCTCGACACCACCGGACCGCTCCAGCTGACCGCCGCCCACGGCTCGATCACCGTCGACCGGATCGAGGGCCTGGCCGAGATCACCACCAGCTCCGGCAGCCTGCGCGTCGGCACCGTCGACGGCCCCGCCGTCCTGAAGAACTCCCACGGCACCACGACGGTCGGCGCCGCGACCGGTGACCTGCGGGTGAGCGGCGCCAACGGCGACATCGAGATCCGGCGTGCGGAGAGCTCGGTCGCCGCCACCACCGCCCACGGCACGCTGCGCGTCACCGACGTCGCTCGCGGCGCCGTCCAGTTGGAGACCTCCTATGGGGCCATCGAGGTCGGCATCCGTGAAGGCACCGCCGCCTGGCTCGACGTCAGCTCCGACCACGGCCAGGTGCGCAACACGCTGACCGTGTCCGAGACCCCCGGGGACTCCGAGGACACCGTCAAGATCCGCGCCCGGACCCGCTACGGCAACATCGACGTGCGCCGCGCCGGCGGCTGAGCACCGGCCCCGCCCGCTCGCCCACTTCCCCGTCACTCCACCTCCGAACGGCAGGACTCCATGCGTTCATCTGTCATGCCCACGTCCAGGCAGCCGGGCGGTCCGCAGCCGCCAGCCGCCGTCTCCACCATCGGTCTGCGCAAGTCGTACGGCGACAAGACCGTGCTCGACGGCATCGATCTGCACATACCGGCCGGATCCGTGTTCGCGCTGCTCGGGCCGAACGGAGCGGGCAAAACCACCACCGTGCGGATCCTGTCCACCCTCATCGCCGCCGACGGCGGCCAGGCCCAGGTCGCTGGCCACGACGTGGCCGCATCACCGGACGGGGTACGCGCCGCGATCGGCGTCACCGGGCAGTTCTCCGCCGTCGACGGCCTGATCACCGGCGAGGAGAACATGCTCCTCATGGCCGACCTGCACCACCTGTCCAAGCGTGCGGGCCGCCGCACCGCCGCCGAGCTGCTGGAGCGCTTCGACCTGATCGAAGCGGCGAAGAGGCCCGCCTCCACCTACTCCGGCGGCATGAGGCGCCGCCTCGACATCGCCATGACCCTGGTCGGCGACCCGCGGATCATCTTCCTCGACGAGCCCACCACCGGCCTCGACCCCCGCTCCCGCCACACCATGTGGCAGATCATCCGCGAACTGGTCTCCGACGGCGTCACCGTCTTCCTCACCACCCAGTACCTGGACGAGGCCGATGAACTCGCCGACCGTATCGCCGTGCTCAACGACGGCAAGATCGCCGCCCAGGGCACCGCCGAGGAGCTGAAGCGGCTCGTTCCCGGCGGCCACGTCCGGCTCCGCTTCGCCGACCCCGCCGCGTACCGGAACGCCGCCGGCGCGCTGCGCGAGGTCACCAGGGACGACGAGGCGCTGTCGTTGCAGATCCCCGGTGACGGCAGCCAGCGCGAGCTGCGTTCCCTCCTGGACCGGCTGGACTCGGCCGGCATCGAGGCGGACGAGCTGACCGTACACACCCCCGACCTCGACGACGTGTTCCTCGCCCTGACCGGCTCCGCCCAACCCGGCCCGTCCACCCGGCCCGGCCAGCCCGAGGAGGCTGCCCGATGAGTTCCCTTCCCCTCGCTGTGCGCGACTCGTCCACGATGCTGCGCCGCAACCTCCTGCACGCCCGGCGCTACCCGTCCCTCACCCTGAACCTCCTGCTCACGCCCATCGTCCTGCTACTGCTCTTCGTCTACGTCTTCGGCGACGTGATGAGCGCGGGCATCGGCAGCGGCGGCGCCGACCGCTCCGAGTACCTCGCCTACCTCGTCCCGGGCATCCTGCTGATGACCATCGGAGGCACCGTGGTCGGAACCGCGGTGTCCGTCTCCAACGACATGACCGAGGGCATCATCGCCCGCTTCCGCACGATGGCGATCCACCGCGGGTCCGTACTCATCGGGCACGTCATCGGCAGCGTGCTGCAGTCCGTCGTGAGCGTGGTCCTCGTGGGTGCCGTCGCCGCGGCCATCGGCTTCCGCTCCACCGATGCCACGGCCCTTGAGTGGCTGGCGGCGTTCGGCCTGCTCGCGCTGGTCGCCCTTGCGCTCACCTGGATCGCGGTCGGAATGGGCATGGTCAGCCCCAACGCCGAGGCGGCCAGCAACAACGCGCTGCCGCTGATCGTCCTGCCGCTCGTCTCGAGCGCCTTCGTCCCGATCGACGCGATGCCGGGCTGGTTCCAGCCGATCGCCGAGTACCAGCCGTTCACGCCGGCCATCGAGACCCTGCGCGGGCTGCTGCTCGGCAGCCCGATCGGCAACGAGGGGTGGCTCGCGATCGCCTGGTGCCTCGTCCTCACCGTGCTGGGCTACCTCTGGTCGAAGGCGGTCTTCAACCGCGACCCGGAATAGCCGGGAGCACCGCACGCGCCGCCTCCGGCAGCACGCCCCCGTCCGGGGCGGCGTACTCCGACACCGCGTCGGCGTACGCCGCCCCGTCCGTCATGGTTGGCCGGCACGGAGCCGGGGTGCCCCTGACCCTGGAGCAGGGCGGCGCTCGGCGTGGGGACGGGGCTTCCTCGGCGGTGGCACGGGCGGGGTGCCGCCCTACGCGGTCCGCTTTCAGTCCGGGGCGGACGCCGTGGGCCTGGCCCTCAGGGTCGGCCGGGAACCGGACGCCGGCCGCCCTCGGACCCACGTGATCGTTTCGCACCGATCGCGAGAACGACAGGGCCCTGCGCTGCGCATGCTGAGAAGATACGCCTGATCTTCCCGGCCGATGCCCGCAGCGTGAACCAGTCCATCCGGTTGCCGCGTGTATCAGTCGTTCGCCCGGATGGATTCCGGGTGTTGGAGGCGGTGCCCGGTCGGTGACCCGTACAGTCTCCCGGTAACAGCCCAGGGTGGCAGGAGGCTACTGCATGCGCATATTGTCACGGCGAAGAGTCCTCGGCTCGATCGTCATCACGGCCGCACTCGCGGCGGCCGGGATGCCGGCCGCGCACGCGGCGGCGAAGCAACACTCCATCAAGGTGACCGCGGACGGCACCCAGCCGGTCTTCTCCTACCAGGACGCCATCAGGGAGTACGTCAACGTCCAGTCGAGCGTGGACTCGGACGGCGACGGAAAGAAGGACCTGATCCGGGTCGACATCATCCGGCCCAAGGAGAGCGGCGAAGGGCTCAAGGTCCCCGTCATCATGGACGAGAGCCCCTACTACGACAACCTCGGCCGCGGCAACGAGTCCGAGCGCAAGACGTACGACGCCGACGGGAATCCGGCGAAGTTCCCCCTCTTCTACGACAACTACTTCGTGCCGCGCGGCTACGCCGTGCTCCAGGTGGACATGGACGGCACCACGAAGTCCGACGGCTGCCCCACCACGGGCGGTGCCTCCGACGTGCTGGGCGGCAAGGCCGTGGTCGACTGGCTGAACGGGCGCGCCAAGGCCTTCGACGCCGACGGCAAGCAGACCAGGGCGACCTGGACGAACGGTCGGACCGCGATGATCGGCAAGTCCTACGACGGCACCCTCGCCAACGCGGTGGCGGCGACCGGCGTGCAGGGCCTGGAGACCATCGTGCCGATCTCGGCCATCAGCTCCTGGTACGACTACAGCCGCATGAACGGCACGCTCCTGACGCGGGGTGAGGAGGACGGCCTCGCCGACACCGTCGACACCGATCCGCCCGCGAAGTGCGCGGCCGTGCAGCAGCAGCTGGCAGCCGGGCAGGACGACGCCACCGGCGACTACAACGCCTTCTGGGCCGAGCGCGACTACCGCGACGGCACCGTCGCCGACGTACGCAAGGTGCACGCCGCGGTCTTCGCGGCGCAGGGCCTCAATGATCTGAACGTCAAGCCGAACCAGTTCTCCACCTGGTGGTCCGCGCTCGCGGAGCAGGGCGTGCCACGCAAGGTGTGGCTCTCCCAGTACGGACACGTCGATCCGTTCGACTACCGGCGCGACGCCTGGGTCGACACCCTCCACCAGTGGTTCGACCACTGGCTGTGGCGCATTCCCAACGACATCATGCGGCAGCCGCGCGCCGACGTCGAGGTCGGCCCCGACCAGTGGGCCACACAGAAGGACTGGCCGGCGCCCGGCGCGGCGCCCATGACGTTCCACCCGCAGGCGGACGGTTCCCTCGGCCTCGGCGCCGGCTCGGGAACCGGCACGTACACGGACACCCTGCTGCCCGAGGACACCGCGGTCGCCGCCCCCGAGACGACCGTGCCAGGGCGCCTGGCCTACACGACGCCGCCGCTCGCGCACGACCTGCGGGTCTCCGGGACGCCGAAGGTGAGCCTCTCGGTGCGGCTCGACAAGCCCACCGCGAACCTCGGTGCGCTGCTCGTCGACTACGGCACCGACACCCGCATCAACTACCTCGGCGCGGGTGAAGGTGTGAAGACCCTGGGCACGGAGGACTGCCACGGCCAGAGCACGGCCGTGGACGACGCCTGCTACAGGCAGGTGGTCACCGACACGGTGACCTCGGACGTCAATGTGGTCGCGCGCGGCTACATCGACGCACAGAACCGCCTCTCGCTGAGCCGCCCGGCCCCGCTGACACCGGGCAAGGCCTACGGCGTGACGTGGGAGACGCTGCCGCAGGACTACACCTTCAAGGCGGGGCACCGGCTGGCCCTGGTGCTGATCGGCACCGACGACGACGTGCAGTCCGACCGTGCCACCGGCGCAGCCGTCTCCGTCGACCTGGCCGGCAGCGGGATCACCCTGCCTGTGGTCCCGCCCACGCGGTCGGCGTCCGCGGACACGCTGTTCGCGCCGCAACGCAGCTGGCAGGGCCCGGCCCGGGCCGACCTGCCGCGTCCGCACCGCTCGTTCCACTGAACGACCGCGGGGGCCGGCGCGGCCGGCCGGCCCCCGCACCGGCCGGCCCCCGCACGCCTCCTTCCCCGCGGGCGGGCACGGATTCGCCGGCCAGTTCCGGTCTGTGAGGCCGAGCACCCGGCTGCCGCGTGCGGGGCGCCGCCGGTGAGCGCCCCCGCCGCATAGATCATTTAGCCGATAAGACGCGATTAGTCCAGAATGCAGGAAAGACACCAATCTGGCCGGGCATCTCGGAGAGCGTTGTGATCGCACTGGAAACCATCGGCTACGCACTGGGCGTCATCGCCATCGTGGTCGCAACCCTGCTGTTCATGCTCGGGGGCCTCTCCTACCGGCGCCCCGCACCCCCCAAGGAGAACACCACGGACTCGCCTCCCGGCCACCCGAACGGCGCCGAATGAGCGCGTTCACGCCCTGCTCGAGGCCCACATACGAGCCGATCGACCTGATCGGGCGTATGACTCCGTTCTGAATCCGCCGCTCCGTGCATGACCGGCCAGACACCGAACGAGTCGAACAGGTGATCGGCGAGCTCGCCGCAGCAGGAACGGGGCGACGCGTGGCCGAAGCGGCGTCCGACACTCTGGCCGCGGTGCGCGATACCCATGACGCGTCCGCCGACCACGCGGCCTGCCTCTGTCTCCGCCCCCGTCTCCGCCTCGGTTTCCGCCTCCGTCTCCGTCTCTACCTCTGCCCCCGTCTCTGCCCCTGTCGGAGGTGAGGTTGGCCAGGCGGGCAGGTCGTGCAGCCCCACCTCGGCCGCGTCGAAGCGCAGGTCGCCACCTTCCTCCAGAACGGTGGCCATCAGGGTGCGTACCAGCACGATGCAGTCCACCTCACAGCGGCGCAGCAGGCCGGCCACGGTCAGCCCGGCGGGCCCGCCGCCGACCACCACGACCGTCGTTCTCTCCCTGACCAGCCGTCACCCCTCGCTTCGATGCACGCCGCCCGCAGGACGAAGGAAAGAAGAAAGAGCTCCGAGGGTGACAGTAGCTCTGCTTGCCGCCGGCGGGCCCGGCTCGGCACGGACGGGGGTTGCCGTGCATGGTGGGCGCCCGCCGGCATCAACGGCCGCACAGGGCCTGTGTCCCGCCACGCCCGGGCTGCCAGGCCGCGCGGCGGGGCGAGCGGGGGCGTCGACCGGTAGGGACTGCGGGCCTGATCCGACATCGCACGACGCCGGGGTGGTCGCGGTCTTGTCGTGGATTGTTCTGGACATGACTATGGGCCCGAGGTGCCATCCGTCGCAGTCATGGAAAGGAATCTCAATGACGAAGTCAAGCCGCCTGCGTGACCGGTGGGGCGGGGGTGAACAGCCTCTTGTCACGCAGTATGGCCCAGAGCACGTCGACCCGGCGGCGGGCGAGCGCGAGCAGGGCCTGGGTGTGGATCAGCCCTTCGGACCGCTTCCTGAGGTAGTAGTCACGGGAGGGGCCGGGCCGCATCATCGCGGTCTGGGCCGCCAGGTAGAAGATGTGCCGCAGGCGCCGGTTGTAGCGCTTGGGCCGGTGGTAGTTGCCGCTGCGGCGGCCGGAGTCGCGGGCGACCGGGGCAAGGCCGGTATGCGAGGCGAGGCGGCCAGCGTCACGGTATCCGGACAGGTCACCGACGATGGCGACGAACTCGGCGCCGAGGATGGGCCCCATACCGGGCATCGACTCGATGATCTCCGCGCGGTCGTCGGTGCGGAAGGTCTCGCGGATCTCCCGGTCGTTGTCCTTGATCCGCTCGTCCAGGGCCAGGAGCTGGTGGGCCAGGTCGCAGACCAGCTTCGCGGCCCGCTTCTCGCCGGGCAGCGTGGTCATCTGGGACTGGGCGGCCTCTACCGCCTTGTCAGCGACCGCCTGGGCTCCACGGACCTTGCGCCGTTCCAGCCAGGTCGTCAGCCGCTTGACGCCGATCCGGCGCAGGGCGGCCGGGGTCTGGTACTCGGTCAGCATGACCACCGGGCCCTTGGCCGCGGAGTAATCGAAGGCCCGCTCCAGAGCGGGGCAGATGCCCACCAGCAGGTCACGGAGCCGGTTGATCAGCCGGACCCGGTCGGCGATGAGGTCAGCACGGTAGTTGGTCAAGACCCGGAGGGTGGTGACCAGCTCCGGGGGCGTGTCCAGCGGGGCGAAGTCCTTCGGGCGCATGCGGGCCTGGTCGGCGATGACCTTCGCGTCCTTGGCGTCGGTCTTGCCTTCACCCCGGTAGGCGCCGGACATGCGGTTGACCGTGCGGCCCGGCACGTAGACGACCTGCTGGCCGTGGGCGACCAGCAGAGCCAGCAGCAGTGTGGAGGCCCGGCCGGAGATGTCCACCGCCCACTGGACCTCGTCGGCCCGCTCGCGGGCGGTCTCGATGAGGGCGAGGATCTGGGCCTCGTCGTTGATCACCTTCGTGGAGAACAGCGTCTCGCCGTCGGCGTCGAGGGCCACTGCCCAGTGGTGTCCCTTGCCAGCGTCGATGCCGACCCATATCCGCGCCTGCCGCGTGCTCAAGTCCCTCGCTCCGTATCCCTCGTGACCATCACTGCATGGCCCGAAGAACACCCCGCCGACAGGTCCCTAACCAGCGATGACCGCAGTTCTCAATCAGTGGTCGGAGCGTCCCGGAGGACCGGGCGGCCAGTCCTCTCGAGCCATCAACGGCAACCCGACATCAGCCACACCCGGTCCTCCCGGACCGCCAACCATTCTTAGGGACCCGCCATGTCCGATCCCACGCCCACCACCCGAAGAGCCGTGCTGTCGACCGCCGCCGCGGCGGTCGCGGCAGGCGTGCCCCTTGGCACGGGGAGTACCCCAGCGGCCGCGGCCCCCGCCAGGGACACCGCGGACCGGGCCGCCACCGCCCAGCGGCCCGACCGGGAACTGCGGGAGCTGCTGGCCGAGATCGACCGGGACAGGATCGAGGCGACCGTACGCAGACTCGCCGCGTTCGGCACCCGGCACACGCTCTCCACCCAGGACGACCCGGACCGCGGCATCGGCGCCGCGCGCGACTGGATCCACGGCCGACTGAGCGCCTACGCGGCGGCCTCCGGGGGGCGGATGACCGTCGAGCTCCAGTCGTACGTGCAGGAACCCGCCTCCCGCATCCCCACCGCGACCCGTATCACGAACGTCGTCGCCACCCTCCGCGGCGCCACCGACCCCGACCGGATCTACGTCGTCTCCGGCCACTACGACTCCCGGTGCACGGACGTCATGGACGCGACCAGCGATGCGCCGGGCGCGGACGACGACGCCTCCGGGGTCGCGGTCGTCATGGAACTCGCCAGGGTCATGGCACGGCGGCGGCCCGCCGCGACGCTCGTCTTCGCCGCCGTCGCGGGCGAGGAGCAGGGGCTGTACGGTGCCACACACCTGGCCGAGTCCTTCAAGGCCGCGGGCGCGGACGTCCAGGGGATGTTCACCAACGACATCGTCGGCAGCTCCCGCGCCGACGACGGCACCCGCGACCCGCACACCGTGCGGCTGTTCGCGGAGGGCGTGCCCACCTCGGAGACGCCCGAGCAGGCCGATGTGCGGCTCTCGGTCGGCGGCGAGAACGACTCACCCACGCGCCAGCTCGCCCGGTTCGTCCGCGACGTCGCGGACAACGACGCCACCGACGTGCGGGTCCGCGTGATCTACCGCCGGGACCGCTACCTGCGCGGCGGTGACCACATCCCGTTCCTCGAACGCGCCTACCCAGCAGCGCGCTTCACCGAGCCCGCGGAGGACTTCGCCCACCAGCACCAGGACGTACGCGTCGAGAACGGCAAGCAGTACGGGGACCTGCCCGAGTTCTGCGACTTCGACTACATCGCACGAGTCGCCCGGGTCAACGGCGCGACGCTGTGGAGCCTCGCGCAGGCTCCCGGCACCCCGCGCGGCGCGAAGATCGTCACCAGCAACCTGACCAACGACACCGAACTGGTCTGGGAGCAGGGCACGGAGCCCGACCTCGCCGGGTACGAGGTGGTGTGGCGCGAGACGACGGCACCGGAATGGACGCATGTCATCGAGGTCGGCCAAGTGACCAGGTACACGGTGGACCTGTCCAAGGACAACGTGTTCTTCGGCATCCGCGCGGTGAACCGTGCCGGCCACCACAGCCCCGTCGCCTCCCCGACACCCGGCGGCTGATGCCGGGCCCGGTCTGTGCGGCGCCGGTCGAGTGAGGTCGGTGGTGCCGGCGGCGGCGCGGGGCGGAGTGTGTGCCCGGCGCTTCCACCCCGGTTCCCTCGAGCGCCACTCCCCCGCACGGGCACCATGCGCACGCGATGCGGTGGTCCCGACCGGCACGCGACCGACCGTGCAGCGGCCGGCCGCACGACGTGGCGGCCAGCCCGCGGCGCCCGCCCCGGGCCGTGCCGCCAACCGCACGCGCGTGGTCCGCGGTGCTGCGGCGAGCACGGTGGCCGGTGTCGGACGGGCGGGGCGGACAGGCCGGTGGGAGCGGGTCGTCAGTTCCCGTGCAGGTAGGCGATCAGCTTCCCCGTGTTCGCGATATAGGCCGACGTACTGATGCCCAGCGGCCTCTCGCGCGGCATGTAGGGGCGCTCCTCCGGCGGCTTCTGCGGGTCGTAGGGCGAGGTGTCACGGAGGTCGCCGACGTTTCTGCTCATGTAGGCCCCGCCGTCGTAGGGGCTTGTCGTGCCGGGGCCACGGTAGGGGTTCGTGACCGCTTCGAGCGGCGTGAGCCAGTAGTCGCGCGTGCCGAGGCGGGCCACCAGGTCCGCGGCCTCCGCCTCGGACACCGCGGGCAGGTCGAGCGGTGCGCCCCGCAGGAGGTCGGACAGCTGGATGTCGCGCACCGAGTAGAAGGCCGGCAACGGGACGCTGACCCCGGGTGTCAGCGGTGAGCGGGCCCGCAGGTCCGCCACCTCCGCATCACTCAGGGCCGCAAGCTCCGCGTGTGTGGCGCGCATGCCCTCGACGTCGATGGAGCGGCCCGAGGAGTAGTGGCTGAGCGTGTCGTGGTGGTCGTAGTCGTAGTAGTAGGCGCCATTGCGGATGTTGGAGCCGAAGCGGTGCGTGAACTTCGCCCGGTTGGTGCCCAGTTCCACGAAGGTGGGGTGGGTGTCACCGGCGAGCAGGGGGTTCTCGGCGATCTGCTGGGGCGTCAGACGGCATGTCTCCAGCCAGTCGAGTGCGTCGGGGACACGCTCCAGGAACGTGCGGTCCCCGGTCAGCCGGAAGTAGTGGAAAAGCTGCTGGATGTTGGTCTGCGTGGTGTGCGTCGTCAGAGCGCGCGGTTCGTACGACCTCGCCCCCGCCGGGGCCCCGGCGGGTCTGCCGCCCTGTGCGCGGGAGAGATGCTGCAACCCCCACCCCGCCTGTGGCGCGGCCTGCTGCATACGGCGCAGGCACTCCATGGCCCGCCGCACCGGCGCGACCAGGTCGCGCCGGCCGAGCGCGGACACACACATGATGAGGAACTTGATGTTCTCGCCCAGCACATCGTCGTTGAACGTCACATGGTGGGTGTAGTCGCCGTCCTCCATGCCGTGCTGGGCGTCCCCGGGCAGCCACGGCGGACGATGCTCGGGCCAGGGCGTGCGGCTCACCGACCCGGAGTACGCGGGGAAGCGCTGCGGCCAGCCGCCGTCCGCCACCCCGCCCTTGAACTGCGCCGCCAGTACGAAGTCGATCGCCCGCTCGAGCGCACGCCCGAACCGCGGGTCGCGGCGCTCCACGTAGAGGCGCAGCATCAGCTGAGCCGCGGTCGAGGTGCCCGCGTCGTCGAACGTCGCATTGCCGTAGTAATGCTGGAACTCCTCCAGCCGCCACCCGTTCGCGCCGATCGTGGCGTACCACTCGCGCAGCGAGGCCTCTCCTGCGAAGTCATGGACGTAGTTCCAGCCGCCGGCGGGGAGTTGGGCCTTGACGAGCGCGAGTCCGGTGCGCTCGGCCGCCCTGAGGAAGACCTCCTCGCCGGTGGCGTGGTAGGCGTCGAGCATGCTGTGGCCCATCGAGGGCGTGCCGGGCGGCTGGACCCAGCACATCGAGCGCCGCGCCTCCATCTCCCCCCAGGACACGGACAGGTCGGGGAGGTAGTTCCACACGTACGCCCCGCGGTAGGAGACGACCCGGTCCATGTGGACGGCCGCTCGGCGCATGGCCTCCACAGAGGCGGAGCGTGCCGACCGCGTCGAAGCCGGCGACGCGGCCCGCGCGGGAGCCGCTGCGAGGGCCGCGGCCGGCGCGGCGAGCAGTGGAGCGGCGGAGAGTTGGTGGAAGGTGCGGCGGCTCAAGGGCTTCTTCATGTGTGAAGTGCCTTCCTCAGGATGGGAGTTGTTCAGATAGCCGAACGCGTGCCACATACGAGAAGGAAGTTAACGAGTGAAGCGAACGGCAACAAGCGTGCCGACCTCAATCCGTCCACACATCCGTCCGTCCCCGTGTCGCCGATTCCTACGGAGCCGGTCGTGACGCACGGCCCGTCGAACGCACCACCCTGCCGTGACGCACGCCCGGTCGTGAGGCACGCCCCGTGAGGCACGCCCGGTCGTGAGGCACGCCCCGTGACGCACGCCCCACGGCGCCCGCCGGCCGCCGTGCCGGCCAGGCGGCCGTGGCCACCGCGCCCTCAGCGGACACGCGCGGTGAAGCACGTGGTGCGGCCGGTGGCGGGGTGTACGCAGGCGTGGACGGTGTGGCCGGCGGTGACGGCGGCCATGGGGGTGGAGAGGTAGCCCTGCGCGTCATAGGTGTCCATGACGCGGACCCGCTGTGCCGGGCCGTTGCCGGTGGTCAGCGTGACCCGGTCGCCCACGTGCGAGCGGCTCAGCCGTACCCATACGGCCCCGCACGGGCGGCTGTAGCGGATGTCCACCTGCTCGCCGGAAGGGGCGTGCCGGGAATCGAGGGTGGTGAGATGACGGGCGCAGAAGGTGCTGCCCGCGCTCTTTCCCTCACAGGACGTGGCGTGGCAGCCCACGCCCGGACGGGGTGGGGCCGAGGTGGGCCAGAGCGCGATGGTCAGGCCTCCGGCCGCCGCCAGGCAGCCGAGGACGATGCCCGCCGGCAGTGCCCCGCGGCCCAGGAGTGTCCGTATGGTCGGGCGGGGCGGGGGTTCCGAGTCGTCGGGCGGCGCGGCCGGTGAGGCGTTCCCGTCGTGTCGGGCGGTGAGGCTCCGCAGGACCAGGAGGCGCCGCGGGGATGTGCCGCTCAGGGCGCACAGCTCCTCGATCGCCTTGCGGGGCGGCAGGGACTTGCCGTTCAGGTACCGATCCCACGAGGACTTGCTGTAGGTGGTCTTGGCGGCGAGCGCGGCCAGGCTCAGGCCCGAGCGGCTCCTCACCTCACGCAGTCCCTCCGCGAGCCGCGCGGCTTCGGGTGGCAGATCGGCACCGGTCATCCCCGCAGTGCTCTCCAGGTGTCGGGGCCGACCACACCGTCGACGACCAGTCCGTCCTTCGTCTGCAGGCGCCGGACGGCACGCTGTGTCATCTCGCCGTACACGCCGTCGACGTCCCCCGGGGAGAACCCCACGTGCCGCAGCAGGCACTGCACCTCCGCGACCTGCCGGCCGGCCATGCCCTCCTGGACGATGGCGGTACGGGTTTCGCTCAGGCCCGCGTACAGGCGGCCGCCGCTGCTGGTGAGGTGGCAGGAGTAGTGGGGCGCAGCGGTCGGCTCCTCGTGGTGCCAGGGCCGGACCACCAGGAGGACCGTGCCGGCGATCACCACCAGTACGGCGACGGCGACGGCGGCGACGCGTCTCGTGCGATGCCGGAGGAACCCCGGCCCGCGGGGACCGGGTTCCGCGGAAGGAGGGGGTTCGGCGGGGCCGGCGGACGCCGTCTTCGATGCGGCCCAGGCATCGGCCGCCACCTCATGGAGCGTCAGCAGACGCGTCGGGTCCACACCGCAGGCCACCGCGAACCGCTCCACGGCCTCCCTCGGCGGGAGGTTGCGGCCCGACAGGTACCGTTCCCACGACGCCCTGCTGTATCCCGTTCTGGCCGCCATCCGGGCGATGCTGAGTTCGTTGACGTCCTTGAGCAGGCGCAGTTGCTCGATCAGGTGCTGCACCCGGGGATCCCGCCCGTTCGACAGGTCCTTGTCGCGCGCCATGTCCCCCTCGTTCGCATGCCCGTGGTGTTCGGTTTTCTTGGACGGTACCGGATGGGGGCTCGGCGCCGTCAGGGCTTGGTACGACGCCGTCAGGTCCGGTGCCGGCAGCGGCGTTCGGTTCCCGCGGACCGGCCCAGTCTTGGTTCGAGGCCGGTGAGGACAATCGCCCGATCTGATGATCGCCCGATCGGGTAGTACGAGGTCATGGCGGCGCCGGCACACACGTAGAGTGCCGTTCGGAAGGGCGCCCACGCCGGAAGTCGTACTCAGGTCAGCGGGCGCCCTTCACTGTGCTCGTCACCCGGGCCGGGGACGCACGCGCCTGCGCGGGCCCCGGGACGGGAGGTACACGGCGAGGCGTGGCGCGTGCACACGACGGGCTTGAGGCCGGCGCGCCGAAGGCAGCGACGGCCCGTGCGAACATGGCCGGGGCGGGCGGGAGGAGTCCCAACTCCGTGTCCCCGCCCCGCCGCCCCGGCCGACGAACCGGGTGCCGGTCAGCCGGGCTGGCTGCTGTCCTTGAGCCTGCCCCAGCCGTGCCAGCGGTCCACCTCGATCCAGGCACTGACCCGGTCACGGCTCCGCTGCGGGTAGGACTTGCCGAGGTAGCGCTGCGCGAGCCGGTCGATGTCGGCCAGGTCCTTGTCGTCGACGAGTTCCGTGACGCGCCCGATGATGCTCACGTGGGTGTACCAGTCCTCGTCGTCGATGACGGTCAGCGTGACACGGGGGTCGTTGCGCAGGTGCTCGAGCCGCTTGCGGCCCTCGTCCATGTTGACCAGGATCCGGCCGTTCTCCCAGAGGTACCAGGTGGCGGTGGACACCGGCTGACCGTCCGCGCGTACCGTCGCGATGACGGCCGGGTTCGGCTTCTCCAGCATGGCGATGGCGGCCTCGGACAGCGGTGGGTTCGACACGGCTCGTCCTCCTCTGTGCTCGGTGTGCTGTGATCGGTTGCGTGATCCGTCGCCGGTGCTCTCTCCGTCGGCGGTTCACCTGCTCACCGTGCCACATCGCCCCTGGCGGTCGTTCCGGAGGTACCGATTCCGGCCGCCGGCCCGGGGTGGTGGGCCCACGTCACGGGCGCAGGGTCCCGAGCCAGTCCGTCAGCAGCCGGTTGACGTCATCGGGGCGCTCCTGCTGGATCCAGTGGCCGCAGCCTTCGAGGATGTGGGAGGCCACGAGGCCGGGCAGCGTGGTCGGATACGCCTTGATGGCGTCCTCCAGCCAGGTGGTGGAGGCGTCCAGCGCGCCGCCCACGAACAGCGACGGCTGGGTGACGGGTGCGCCCGCGAGGTCCGCGAGGTCGTGCCAGTCGCGGTCCATGTTCCGGTAGCGGTTGAGCGCGGTCGTCAGCCCGGTCCGCTCGAACTCTCCGGCGTAGACGTCGAGATCCCGCTCGGTCAGCCAGGCGGGCAGGCGGTCGGCCGGGAAGCGGTCGCGCAGCCTCTCGCCGGGGCCGACGAAGTGCGGGTCGGGCGCGCCGGGGGCCGGCATGGTGTCCGCGGACAGCGCGGCGTAGATGCCCGCCAGCCAGCCCCGGACGTCGGGCTCGATCTCCGCCTCGGCACGGCCGGGCTCCTGGAAGTAGGAGACGTAGAACTCGTCCGGGCCGCCCATCCGCGCGAAGACCTCGCCGGGCCGGGGCCCGCCGGGCGGCGTGTAGGGCACGCTCAGCAGCCCCACGGCGTGGAACACCTCGGGCCGCACCAGCGCGGAGGTGGCCGCGATGTTCGCGCCCCAGTCATGCCCGACGATCACCGCGGAGCGCTCGCCCAGGGCGTGCACCACGGCGGCGGCGTCCTCCACCAGGTCGAGCATCCGGTAGGCGCCGACCTCACCGGGCTTGGACGAGCGGCCGTATCCGCGCACGTCTACGGCGGCCACCCGGTAGCCGGCCGCGGCCAGCGCCGGGATCTGGTGGCGCCACGAGTACCAGGACTCCGGGAAGCCGTGCACGAGCAGCACGAGCGGCCCCTCGCCCTGCTCCACCAGGTGCGTGCGGCCGGCGGGCGAGGGCACCAGGCGGTGGGTGAGCTGCCCGCGGTGGGCGTCGTGCGCACGGTGGGCCGGGGTCGCGCCGCGGGCGGGGCCCGGCGTGGGGGCCGGGTCCGGTGCGAGGGCGGAGTCCCCCGCGGGGGCCGGGTCCGGTGTGGCGACGGGGTCCGGTGCGAGGGTGGAGTCCGGTGTGGCGGAGGGGCCGGGCGGCATGGCGGCGCCGCGAGCGGCGGCGGCCGCGCCGGGAGTGGCGGCCCCCCAAGGTGTGTGGTCGGCCGGGGGTGTCTGCGGCATGGATCCTCCTGGGCCGTTCGCGCGGCGGAGACGGACACGGTGAGCGTGCGGGCTGTACCCGGGCCCGGTGTCGTTCCGGCGGCCCCCGAGGGCCGGGCGGCCGCTGACCGACGGCGGGCGGCCGACGGCCAACGGCCACGGACCCGACAACAACGATCATGCAGGTTCCCGGCGGCCCGGACAGAGCGCTTGCGGAATTGGCAAGGCCCGGGCAGGACGGCCCACGGCGCGGCCCGGCCGGGCGGCGTGGGCCACCGACCGGGGCGTCGCGGGCTCACCGCCGTACGTCGAGTACGTGGTCCCACCGCCGCGGGTCGTCCTCCAGCGCGGCTCGGTCCCAGTGTCCGTGCTCCGCGGCCGCCTCGTAGGTGCTCTGCAGGAACCCCATGAGGGCGCGGTCGGGGTCGGCGGCGGTGCGCACCGCCTCGTACGGGAGGAGGAACTGGCCGTTGTCCCTGCTGTAGTAGGCCTCCCCGGGCGTGACGGTGCTCTCGGCGAAGCCCTCGGGCTCGGGGTAGGCATAGGCGTAGAAGGCTCCCTCCTCTCCGCCGCCGGGCCAGAAGCCGCAACTGCTGAGCTCCTTGGAGTAGCCCTCCTCCATCACCCAGTCCCCGCAGTGGGGCGCGCCACCGGGGTGCCGTGGGGCGGGGCGGCCGGAGAAGCGGGTGCAGGCCAGGTCCATGCCGCCCCAGAAGAAGTGCACGGGGCTGACCTTGCCGACGAAGCGGGAGCGGAACTCGCTCATGACGCGGTTGGCCTGGACGAGCTGGCGCCAGAACAGGTGCGCGGCCGTGGGGTCGTACGAGGCGTGCCGGTCGTCGTCGGGGAAGGGGATGGACAGTTCCACCTCGTTCGGGCGGGCCTGGATGGGTGCCTCGATGCCCAGTTCGTCGAGGGCGTGCATCGTCTCGCCGTAGAACCGGGCGACCGTCTTGGGCTCCAGGGCGACCTCGCGGGTGGTCCCGCGGGTGCTGCGGATACGCAGCCGGTGGTCGACGAAGTCGAACTCGATGTCGAAGGCACCGGTGCGGTAGGGGATGGCGGACGTGGTCAGGCCGCGTGGGCTGACGTACAGGGTGACCTGCCACCAGTGGTTGACCAGGGGCGCGTGGGCGAGTCTGATCTTGCCGACGACCTGGGTCCACATGTGCAGGGTGTCCCGGGTGCCGGTCCAGTCCGTCACCCTGAGCCGGGGCCACGCCTCACTCGTGGACGCGGACGTGGACGAGGACGTGATCTGCGATGTCACCGCTGCCTCCTGAACCGCCGCGTCGCCGGTGTGCCGGGGCGTGGCCCGGGCCGTCGCACCGTCGCCTCGCCCGCCCGCCTCCGGCCCGCGTGGGTGGCCCCTCCAGCAGGCTCGCCGCTGCACGCCGCACGGGCAACTCGGGCGGGCCCGGGCTCCGCGCGCCCGTCGGCACACCGTGAGAGCCCGTCGCCATACCGTGAGCGCCGGCCGACGTACCGTGCACGCCCGCCAGGCCGACCCTCGTTCGTCCCGTGTGCGGCGCTCGTCGTCCCATCCCGCGTCACGGTGCGTCTCGTCCTGCGCCACGGTGCGTCTCGCCCGGCGCCACGGTGCGTCTCGCCCGGCGTCACGGTGCGTCTAGCCCGGCGTCACGGTGCGGACGGTCCGTGACCGTCGCGGCCAGCCGGGTGAGGGCGGCGGCCTCCGTGCTGCCCTCCTGCGCGCCGAAGACGTGCACGACGAGGCCGGTCTCGCCGGGCGCGACCGGCACGTGCAGGGTCTCGAAGTCCAGGTGCAGCAACCCTGCCTCGGGGTGCCGCAGCCGTTTGCGGCCCGAGGCGCACATCACGACCTCGCCGGTGTCCCAGATCCGCCGGAACTCGGCGCTGTGCGCGGACAGCCCGGTGAGGAGCGCCGCCAGTTCCGTGTCGTCGGGGAAGCGGCCCGCGGAGACCCGCAGCATGCCCACGGCCTCCGCGGCCCTGTCCGGCCAGTCGGGGAAGACGGTCCGGGAGGCGGGGTCGAGGAAGATGAACCGGGCCTGATTGGGGTCGCGGCGGCCGGGCTCGGCCAGGCCGCCCATCAGCTCGGCGCCCAGGGCGTTGCAGGCCACCACGTCCAGCCGGTGGTTCATCGCGACGGCCGGGAAGCCGTCCATGGCGGCCATCAGCCGCCGCAGCAGCGGGCTGACGCGGGCCGTGGGCGGAGAGCCGGTCCTGCCGGCGGCCAGCGTGGCGAGGTGCCTGCGCTCCGCCGCGTCCAGGCCGAGTGCCCTGGCCAGCGCGTCCAGTACCTCCTGGGACGGCTGGGTGGCGCGGCCCTGTTCGAGGCGCACGTAGTAGTCCACGCTGATCCCGGCGAGCTGGGCGAGTTCCTCCCGGCGCAGGCCCCGCACCCGCCGGCGTCGGCCGCCTGCGAGGCCCACGTGCTCCGGTGCCACCCGGCTGCGGCGGGCCCGGAGGAAGCTGCCGAGGGCACGCCGGGCGTCGCCGAACCCGTCGACGACCGGGGCCCCGCCGGCACCCGGCATCCGGTCGGCACGGTCAAGGCCGCCTGCGGGGTCACCGCCTGCCGCGCGGCCGGCGCCGCCGGGGCGGCCACCGGCGTCGGCGTGCCCGGGGCTGCCACCGGAGGCGACCGTGCGCTCGGCGTAGTCCACACTGTCCATGCGTTCCAGTATGGGTGGTCCGCGCAGTACCAGGATCGGCGTTCCGACGGTCGAACCGGGTGCTGGCTGCCGGGCGCCGCCCGGGAGAACGTGGCGTCATGACCGAAACTCCCCCGAAGAAGAACGTCCTGATCGTCACGGCCCACCCGGAACCCCGTTCGCTCAACGCCGCCTTGACCTCCTTCGCCGCACAGGAACTGCGTGCGGCCGGGCACGAGGTGCGGGTCTCCGACCTGTACGCGATGAAGTGGAAGGCGGGCGTGGACGCCGACGACTTCCCCGAGCACGTCCCGGACCGGCGGCTTGACGTCCTCGCGGAGTCGGGCCGGGCCACGCTGGCCGGGCGGTTGGCGCCGGACATCGCGGCGGAGCAGGAGAAGGTGCGGTGGTCGGACATGGTGATCCTGCAGTTCCCGCTCTGGTGGTTCTCGGTGCCGGCGCTCCTGAAGGGCTGGATCGACCGGGTCTTCACCTTCGAGTTCGCCCATGGCCCGTCGCTGCCCCCGCCGTACAGCGAGGGCGCGCTGGCGGGGCGGCGTGCGATGGTGTCGGTGACGATCGGCGCCCGGGAGTCCGCGTTCTCCGACCGGGGCATCCACGGCCGGCTCGCGGATGTTCTGTACCCCATCCAGCACGGCCTGTTCTGGTTCACCGGCATGACGCCCCTGGAGCCGTTCGCGCTGTACGAGACACCCGGGATGCCGGAAGAGCGGTTCGCGGCAGCGAAGCAGGCGTACCGTGCCAGGCTTGAGCGGCTCTGGACGGCGGAGCCTGTCCCGTTCCGCCGGCTCGACGGCGGCGACTACGGCCATGACATGCGGCTACTGCCCGGTGCGGAGGTACCCGGGACGGGTGGCCTGGATCTCCACCTTCGCATCCGCGACTGACCGTCAGCTCCCTTCTCCGGCCCCGTCCGCCGCGTCGTCGAGACGAGCGGACGGGGCCGCCGTGCGTCGCGCGGCACGTGCGCCCGCCTCGGCCCTCCCGTCCGCCCGCCACTCCCCGGGCCGGCCCGCCATCGCACCCGAACCGCTCCAAAGGCCCACCGCTGCACGTCCGCTCCCCGCCGCAAAGGCCGTGCGCACCCCCTTCCCGCCCGAAAGGGCAAATGGTAAGACAGCTAGACGCGCGACAGCAGATCTGGCCGAAAGGAAGGGCAATGCGGACCCGAACGTGCGGCGTGGCCTGCGTTTTCTCTCTTCTGCTCGTGACCGGCTGCGGGGCCGGCGCGGCCGACTCGGGCCAGATCCGGGTGGCCGACGTCGCCTCCGAGGCGGCACAGAAGGTGTACGACGACATCCAGTCGCTGCCACGGGACAGGCAGCGCGCCGAGGCGGTCCGGCTGGCCCGCGACGAGGGGACCCTGAAGGTCTACACCTCGCTGACGGACGACGTCGCCGCGGTGGTGCAGAAGACGTTCCAGAAGAGGTTCGGGATCAGGGTCTCGATGTTCCGGGCCAACTCCGAGACGATCCTCCAGCGCGTCCTGCAGGAGTCGCAGGCGAGGAAGCTGGGCGCCGACGCGGTCGAGAGCGACTTCCTGGAGATGACGGAGCTGGGCGAGCAGCACGTCCTGGCCCGCTACACCGGACCCGGGCTCGCCCGGGTCGCCGCGTCGGGCCGCTTCGAGGGCTGGACGGCGGACCGGTTCAACGTCTTCCTGCCGGCGTGGAACACCGACCTCGTCAAGCCCGCCGACGCGCCGCGCAGTTGGGAGGACCTGGCGGACCCCGAATACCGCGGAAAGCTCACCCTGGAACCCACCGACAGCGACTGGTACGAGAACGTCACCCACTACTGGCTGACGCACGGCAAGACCCGGCGGCAGGTCAGCGCACTGTGGAAGGCGATCGTCGCCAACGGCAAGGTGACCAAGGGCCACACCACCATCATGTCGCTGCTCGGCGCCGGCCAGACACCGCTCGACTCGATGAACTACACGTACATCACCCAGCAGGCGCGGGCGAAGGGCGCCCCCGTGTCGTACCGGCTGCCCGACGGCACCAACCCCATCCCTGCCTTCCCCCGCCCGAACGGCGTCGGCATGCTCAAGGGCGCCAAGCACCCCGCGGCGGCCTGGCTGTTCTACGACTGGATGCTCGACGAGGGCCAGAAGGTGCTGGTCTCCCAGCACCTCACACCGTCCACGAAGGTACCGGGCGACACCAGCCTCAAGGGCCTCAACCTCGTCCCGTTCGACGCCAAGACCCTGGCCACCTCAAGCGGCTCCTGGGACAAGCGGTACGACGAGCAGCTCCGCGGGGTGCTCGCGGACGGCACATAGGCACACCGGACACCGCCCGCAGCCCGTCCCCGTTCCCGCCCCGCCCTCCGCCCCTCCCTTCCCACGTGAGGTGATCATATGACCGTCACGACCGACCTGCCCGCCGGGCCCGCGGCGCCCGCGCCGGTGGCCGACGAGCCGGCCCGCCTGCGCCGGCTGCTCACGCCCCAGATCCTCATCGTGGGCGGCGCCATGCTGGTCGTCGGCTTCCTCGCCCTCGTCCCGCTCGGGTACCTGCTGCACGACACCTTCGTAGGCGACCACGGCCTGTCCCTGAACGCGTTCAGACGCGCCTACGGCGGCAACGCCCAGGCCGGCCGGATGATGCTCGACTCCCTGGAGTTCGCCGTGGGAGCGGCCGCGTTCGCGCTCGTCGTCGGGTCGGTGCTCGCCTACCTCCAGGTCCGCACCGACCTGCCGTTCAAGGGTCTGCTCTTCGCGGCGTCCCTGGTGCCGTTGATCGTGCCGGGCATTCTGTACGCGGCGGCCTGGATCTTCCTCGGCGACCCCTCGATCGGGCTCGTCAACACCCTGGTGTTCAAGCCGCTGTTCGGGGCGAGCCCGGTCGACGTGTACACCGTCTGGGGCATGATCTGGGTGCAGGGGCTGCATCTCGCCCCGGTGGCCTTCCTGCTGATGGTGGCCGCGTTCCGGGGCATGGACCCCTCCCTGGAGGAGTCCGCCGCGATGTCCGGCGCGTCCCGGCTGACGGTGCTGCGCCGGATCACCGTGCCCCTCATGCGGCCCGCGCTGATCTCGGCGGCGCTGCTGATGTTCGTGCAGTCCCTGGAGAGTTTCGAGGTGCCGGGGCTGCTCGGTCTGCAGAACGGCACCTACGTGTTCACCAGCCGGATCTACTTCGTGCTCCGGTCGTACCCCATCGACTACGGGAGCGCGGGCGCCTACGCGGTCGGCCTGCTCGCCATCGCCGTCGTCGGTGTGCTGCTGTCGACGTGGCTGCAACGCGGCGGACGGTCCTTCCAGACGGTGACCGGCAAGGCGTTCCGCCCGCAGCCGGTGGCGCTGGGCCGGGCCCGGCCCTGGGTGGGCGCCGCGGTCGTGCTGTACTTCCTGCTCACCGTGGTGCTGCCGGTCGCGGTGCTGGTCTACGCGTCCCTGCTGAGGACGTACTCGACACCGTCGATGAAGGCACTGCACGGCATGTCGCTGCACAACTACTCGACGGTGCTGCACCTGCCGCTCGCGGCCACGGCACTGAAGAACTCGCTGATCCTCGGCGTCGGCGCGGCCACCGTCGTGATGGCGCTGGCGGCCGTGGTGTCCTGGGCCGTGGTGCGCACCCGGCTCCCCGGCAGGCGGCTGCTCGACCTGCTGGCGTTCACGCCGATCGTCGTCCCCGGCCTGGTCCTCGGCCTGGCGCTGGCGTTCGTGTACCTGAGGGTTCCGCTGCCGATCTACGGCACGCTGCTCATCCTGCTGATCTCCTACTGCACCCGCTATCTGCCGTACGGCATGCGGTACGCGTCGGCCGCGATGGCGCAGATGTCCGGCGAGCTGGAGGAGTCGGCGACCGTGTTCGGCGCCTCCTGGTGGCAGACGTTCCGGCGGATTCTGGTGCCGCTGGCGAGCAGCGGTCTCATCGCCGGGTGGATCTACATCCTCGTCGTGTCCTTCCGCGAGCTGTCGAGCACCATCCTGCTGTACAGCCCCGGCACGGAGGTCCTCTCCGTGCTCATCTGGGAGCAGTTCGAGAACGGCCAGCTCACCACGCTCGCGGCGCTCGGCGTCTGCATGGTGCTGATCCTCGTCGTGCTGGTCCTGCTCGCCCAGCGCCTCGGCGCCCGCACCGGCCTTCAGTCCGACACCGCCAACTAGCCAGGAGGGACCTGGACATGCTGATCGTCGACAACCTGGTGAAGAGCTACGGCCCCGGGGCGCGCGGCCGGCGGCGGGGCGGCGCGGACGGCGCGCGTGTCCACGCGGTCGGCGGCGCCAGCTTCGAGGTGCACAGCGGTGAGCTGTTCACCCTGCTGGGCCCCTCGGGCTGCGGGAAGACCACGACGCTCCGCTCGGTCGCCGGCCTCGAGACGCCGGACGGCGGCCGGATCACCCTCTCGGACCGGGTGCTCTTCGACGCGACGAGACGGGTGAGCGTGCCCGCGAACCGCCGTGCGCTGGGCATGGTGTTCCAGTCGTACGCGATCTGGCCGCACATGACCGTCGCCAAGAACGTGTCGTTCCCGCTGGACGTCCTGCCCCGCGGGCGCAGGCCTGGCCGTGCGGAGATCGACGAGCGGGTGGCGCGGCTGCTGGAGGTCACGGAGCTGTCGGCGTACGCCTCCCGCCCGGCCACCAAGCTCTCCGGGGGCCAGCAGCAGCGCCTGGCGCTCGCCCGGGCGCTGGTCGTTAAGCCCGAACTGCTGCTGCTGGACGAGCCGTTGTCCAACCTCGACGCCAAACTGCGGGAGAGCATGCGCTTTGAGCTGAAGCGGCTGCAGCGCGACCTCGGCCTGACCGCCGTGTACGTGACGCACGACCAGTCCGAGGCGCTGGTGATGTCGAGCCGGATCGCGGTGATGAACCAGGGCGCGATCGAGCAGATCGGCAGCCCGCGGGAGATCTACACCAGGCCGGCCACCAGGTTCGTCGCCGAGTTCATCGGCGTCTCCAACTTCGTCACGGGCGTGGTGCGGTCGGTGTCGGGCGACGAGGTGTCCGTGGAGACCCCGGACGGCCGGGTGGTGTGCCGGACGGCGCACGGCAGCGCGGGGACGGCGGCGCCCGGTGCGGGCAGCGACGTGCTGCTGTCCATCCGTCCGGAGGCCGTGGACATCGGCACCGAGCAGCCCTCCGAGGGGGTCAACCGGTGGACGGGCGAGGTGCTCACCCGGGCGTACCTGGGCGACGCCGTCGACCATGTGGTCCGGGTCGGCAAGCGCGAGATGCGCATCCGCTCACACCCGACGCGGTCCATCGAGCCGGGCACCTCGGTGCACCTGTGGGTGGACCCGTCGAAGGTGACGCTCGTGCCGGCCGGGTGACCGCCGGGTGCCCGCCGCCGGCAGGCGGGCACCACCAGCCCGGGGCCGCCGAGGGTCCGGCCGGCGGCAGGACCGGACGGCCCGGACCCGCCGCACCCCGGCCCACCGGCCGGCCGTCCGTCGGGCGCCGGCGGTGGGTACCGGGGCCCGGGCGGTCAGGGGCGGCGGAGGACGAGCAGTGCGGCGTCGTCCTCGTGGCCCACGGCCTGGGCGGAGGCGAGCAGGCGGTCGGCGGTCGCCTGCGGGCCGAGGCCCTGGTGCAGGGTCTCGGCGATGAGGGCGCTGGTCCGGGCCAGGCCCGTGTCGAGGCTCTGGGCGGGGCCCTCCACCACGCCGTCGGTGATCAGTGCGAGGACCGAGCCGTGCGGCAGGGTGAAGTTCCGGGTGGGGAACTCCGCGTCGGCCACCACGCCGAGGACGGGCCCGCCGCTGAGGTCCAGGGCGCCGTGGGAGTCGTCGCCGGAGGCCCACACCAGGGGGATGTGCCCGGCGCGCGCCGCGTCGATGTGGCCGTCGCGGGTGTGGTAGCGCAGGAAGGTGCAGCTCGCGAAGGTGGGTACGGACATCTTCACGAGCAGGTCGTTGGTGCGGGCGAGGACGGTGCCCGGGTCGGGTTCCAGGGAGGCGAAGGCGCGGATGGAGGTGCGGACCTGGCCCATGAAGGCGGCGGCGTCCACGTCGTGTCCCTGTACGTCGCCGATGACCAGCGCCACCGTCTCGTCGCCGAGCAGGAAGGCGTCGTACCAGTCGCCGCCGATGTCGAGGCCGCGCTGGGCGGGCGCGTAGCGCGCGGCGGTCCGCAGGCCGGGGATCCACGGGATGCGCGGCGGCAGCATGCTCCGCTGGAGTACCCGGGCCATGTCCAGCCTGGCCTGCTGGAGCTGGATGCGCTCCAGCGCCTGCCCGGCGAGGTAGGCGAGGGTGCGCATCAGGATGCGCTCGTCCTCGGGCGGCATGTGCTCGGTGTCGTACATGACACCCCAGCCGCCGATGGACCGCCCGCCGGTTCCGAACGGGACCACCGCGCCGGACCTGGCGTCGAACCTCTTGAGGAACTCCTCGGCGGCGGGCCAGCGTTCGGCGAACTCCTCCCGGTTGTCGATGAACTGCGCTTCGCCGGTGCGGATGGCGTAGGGCAGGATGCGGGACTCGGTGAGCGGCATGCCGTCCATGACGCGCTGGTGCCAGGCGTCCAGGCCGAGCCCCCCGGGAACACGGAGCCGGTCGTCGTCGACGAAGGCCAGCACGGTGCCGATGCCGCCGAAGGCCTCCGCGACCTTGTCGACGATGACGCGGGAGAACTCCTCCTCGGTGGTGGCGCTGATCAGCGAGGCGGAGACGTCGGCCACCTGGGCGCTGCGCTCCCGCTCCACCCGTATCTGCCCGAGCAGGTGTTCCCGGCCCTCTCCCGGCGGCTCGTCCTCGCGGACCACTCCGATGTGGACCGCTTCACCGCCCGGGCCCTGCCGGTACCAGCCGCCGCGGCCGATCAGCCGGCGCCAGCCGCCGCCGGGGCTCCGGATGCGGAACCGGGTCCAGGCCGGTTCGGTGGTGCCGGCCGGGGTGCCGAGCAGCATCTGCCGCACCTTGCCGATGTCCTCCTCGTGCACCCGGGAGAGCAGTTCGGAGACGTGGAGCTGGGTGAGCTGGGGCAGGCCGGGCAGCGGCGCGGTGGTGCCCACACAGGCGATGCGTTCGTCCCGGGGCGCGCAGATCCACATCCCGGTCCCGCTGAGCCGGCCGACCAGGTGCAGGGGCTCGGCGAGCCGGTCCAGGTCGTCGCGCGGTTCGACCTCGGTCAGCCGCACCCTCGGGAACGGTCCCGGCGGCGACGGTCCCGGCGGCCCGGCCTCCTCGTCGGCCGGCCGCTCGGCCCTGACCAGGAGCGTTACCGGCACGGCGGCCGGGTCGGCCAGGTTCCGGAAGCTGATCATCATCGGACGGCCCTCGGACTGCGAGGCGACCAGGCCCCAGTCCCTGACGGACGCGGCACCAGGGTCCAGCAGATCGGCGAGGACGGCGCCGCGCACCTCGTCGGCCGTGCGGCCGAGGGACGTGGCCATCCGGTCGTTGCACCACTGGATCCGGCCCCTCCCGTCCAGCTCCAGCACGGCGGGACACGGCGGGGCGGCGGGTGTGGAACTCCGAGTCGGGTTCGCCATGGCCACGATCCTTCGCGAGCGCGGCGGGGACGGACGGTTGCGTCGCCACTGCGTGCCCACGGCGTGCGGGCGTCGGGGACCGTGCGCCACTTATGCGTGCGGCACGCCGATGGCCGGGCCGCGGGGCGGCCCACCTCGCCACACCACCAGTCTAGGGCTGCCGGCGCTCCCACGAGCGGGCCCGGACCGCCGGTCCGCCCCCGGCCGGCCCGGCGGGAGGGCCGCCCCCGCCGAGCGGGCGGAACAACCGTCAGTCGCCGGTGAGGAGGGAGCCCTCCCCGTGGGCGACGGCGTCCTCGTGCCCGAAGAGACCGGGCAGGCCGCCCGTGTGGACGAAGACGGTCCGCTCGCCGGGCCGGATGGCGCCCTCGCGGGCGGCGGCGATCAAGCCCGCCATGGCACGCCCGGTGTAGATCGGGTCCAGCACGATGCCTTCGGTGCGTGCCACCAGTGTGAGGGCGGACTTGACGGGTTCGGTCAGCGTGCCGTAGCCGGCACCCACCTGGTCGCGGCGGACCCGGAGGCGGCCGGTGCCGAGGGGCTCGGAGGTCAGCTCCGTGGCGAAGGACTCGATCACGTCCACGGGCCTTTCCAGGGCCCCGGTGTCGACGCCGAGGACACGGTCCGCGCCGAGCGAGGCGACCAGCCCGGCCATGGTGCCGCCGGAGCCCACCGCGACGACCGCCGTCCGCAGGTCCGGCACCTGCTCCCGCAACTCCTGCCCGCAGCGCACGTAGCCGCGGGCGCCCAGTGCGCTGGAGCCGCCGAAGGGGATGAGGGCGGGGCGTGCGCCGTCCCTCCGCAGCCGGGCGCAGACGTCCTGCGCCGCCCGGTCAAGGTCTTCCTGGCCGGTGGCTCCCGAGTAGACGACGCGGGCGCCGAAGAGCCCGTCCAGGACCAGGTTGCCCGACCGGGAGCGCCCCGCGGTGCCGGGGAAGACCAGTACGGAGCGCATGCCCTGGCGTGCGGCGGCGGCAGCGGTCAGCCGGGCGTGGTTGCTCTGCGGCGCGCCCGTGGTCACCAGCGTGTCCGCGCCGTCGGCGGCTGCCGCGCCCACCGTCCACTCCAGCTTGCGCACCTTGTTGCCGCCGCCGCCCAGACCGGTCAGGTCGTCGCGCTTGACCAGGAGGTCGTCGGGGCCGAGGCCGAGCGCGGCGGCGAGCCTGGGCAGCGGCTCCACGGGCGTCGGCCAGGTGCCGAACGCGAGAGGGGACGGGGCCTCGGGCCCGGCGGGGGTGGCGTTCATGGGTGGGGTCCTTGCTGGTCGGGGGTGTGAGGAGGGTCCGGGACGGAGCCCTGCCCCGCGATCGCCGCCGCCATCGTGCGGGATTTGACGAGGGTCTCCTCGTACTCCGCCGCGGGGTCGGACGAGGCGATCACGGCCCCGCCCACCCCGAAGGAGGCGCCGTGCGGGGTGCTCACGATGGTACGGATCACGATGGCGAGGTCTGCGGCCCCGGCCAGGGAGAACCAGCCGAGGGCGCCCGAGTAGACACCGCGCGGGCCGTCCTCGAGCCGGTCGATGATCTCCATGGTGGCGAGCTTTGGCGCTCCCGTCATCGAGCCGCCGGGGAAGCAGGCCCGTACGCAGTCCACCGCGGACACACCGTCGCGCAGGGTGCCGCGGACGGTGCTGACGAGCTGGTGCACGGGTGGGTAGGTCTCGACGTCGAAGAGCTCCGGGACGTGCACGGAGCCGGTCGCGCAGACGGTGCCGAGGTCGTTGCGGAGCAGGTCCACGATCATCACGTTCTCCGCGCGGTCCTTCTCGCTGGTGCGCAGGTCGTCCCGGAGCGCCGCGTCCTCCTCGGGAGTGGCCCCGCGCGGCCGGGTGCCCTTGATCGGCTTCGACTCGGCGGTCCGGTCGGCGCCGATGGACAGGAACCGCTCCGGGGAGGCGCTGAGCACCGCCACACCGGGGAAGTCGAGCAGCGCCCCGTACGGGACGGGGCTGAGATCCCGCATCAGCCGGTAGGTGGGGAGCGGGTCGAGGACACGGGTGGTGGAGAGCGTGTTGGTGAGGCAGATCTCGTACGACTGGCCGTTCCTGATCTCGGTCAGGCACTGGTCGATGCGTGCCAGGTAGGCGGCCTTGCCGTGCCGTTCCACCAGGGCCGCCTCGGCGAGCGGGGCCGCCGTGACGAGAGGCCGCCGCGGCCGGGGGCGCTCGGGGCTCAGCAGTTCCAGGCGGGCCGCCGTGCTGTCCAGCCACTTCTCCGTGTCCGGGTCGTCCGGCGCGGTGGCGAGGGCCAGCAGGTGGACGGTGTGGTCGGCGTGGTCGACCAGCACGGCCCGGTCGGCGAAGAGGAGGGCGGCGTCCGGGGTCGGGGCGGTGTGTGCCGCGGTGCCGCCCGTCTCGGCCTTCAGCTCGTACCCGAGGTAGCCGACGTAGCCCAGGTTGAAGGCGGACGGCAGCCTCTCGTCGACGGGCAGGGCACGCCGGCGGAGCTGGGCCGCGAGATAGTCGAAGAACCCCTGCGCGATCTCCTCGTCGGGCCGGCCTGCGCGCTCCACCCGGACGGTTCGGTCCCCGACCCGGTAGGTGACGTACTCGGCGAGCGGGCCCGTGCCGTCGCCCAGCACGGAGAAGCGGGCGTCGCCGTCGGCGTGGGAGGCGCTGTCCAGCCAGAAGCTGTGCCGGCTGCCTGCGAACAGCTCGGCGTAGGCGCGCTCCGTGTCGGGCGCGATGGCGAGCCGGCGCACGTGCAGGTGGTACGGCTCCGGGCCGGCCGGGTGGTGGCGGCCGTCGTCGTCCATGGCGAGGTTCTCCCTGTGCTCACCGCGGGCCGGGGGCGGTGTGGCGCAGCCCGTCGTACAGCAGACCTACCACGGCCTGTGCCCCGGCCTCCCAGCCGGGCCCCGTGCGAGGCGCAGAAGGCGCCCATGGCGCGGAAGACGGTCTCGGGCGTGGTGTCCGGGCGGATCGCGCCGGTGGCGCCCGCGGCGGTCATCAGCGGGCCGATCGCGTCGCGCTCCTGGTGTCGGTCGTCGGCCCTGCGCGGCTGCGGTCCGCCTGCCGCTCCCACCGTACTTGCCTCCGGCCCTTGCACCACCGCTCAGGGCACGCTCCCGCTGTCCGCCGGGGGCCGCCAGTCCGGTGGGCGCAGGATGCCGAGCAGCTGCCGGACCAGCTCGTCGACGACCTCGTCCAGGGTGGCCTCCACCCACCCGGCGCTCCAGTCGTGCAGCAGGCCGTTGACACTGCCGATGAAGGCGGTGGCCGCCAGCCGGTAGTCACGGCGGGCGGCCTCCCCGCGGGCGGCGGCCTGCTCGGCCTCGGCGCAGATGAGGCGGACCCACCGGGAGCGGCGGGCCAGGCGCTGCCGCTCCATCCGGGGGCTGACGCCGATGATCTCGACGAAGGCGACGCGGATCAGGCGGGGATCGCCGGTGACGTTGGTGGCGTAGGCGCGGAAGACCGCGGCGGCACGCTCCTCGACGGGTAGGCCGGCGGCGTCGCCGAGGGCGGCCAGCGCCGCCTGCTCGGCCCAGCCGTTGACCTGGAGGTGCAGCGCGGCCAGGACGTCCTCGAGGGTGCGGAACTCCTCGTAGAACTGGCGGGTCGACAGGCCGGCCGCCTCGCTGAGCGCAGCCACGGTCGTGCCCCGGTAGCCGGGGGTGTCGCCGAAGAGCTGGAGTGCCGCGTCGAGGAACCGGCGGCGGCGCTCGGCCTGCCGCTCGCCGGCCGACTTGCCGCGGTAGCGGCCGGTCGGCGCCCTGAGCCTGCCGGTCACGGACCGCCTCCTCCCCCTCTTCGTCCCTCCGTCCGCCAATTTTGTCGTGTACGCGGTCTTGTGGAGCAGGCGGCCCCTTCCTTACTTTTCGGTAGGTCAATCTGAATGTGCCGCTGTTCAGACTTGCTCGCGCGCTTGGCATGTCCCCACCAAAGCTGTCACCCGAAGAGGAGAGAGCAGTCATGCCTGCCACCACCACCAGGTACCTGTGCTCCCTGGCCGCCGCCCTCGTCCTGACCGTCACCGCGCCCGGGACCGCCGCCACGGCCGCCGGCACCCGGCACGCCGCCGCGGACCTGCGGGAGGTGTTGTTCGTGGGCAACAACTGGGACGGCACCGCGGACGTCATCGCGTCCACCGGCGACTTCGCGAGGCTCGGACGGATCAACGTCATCCCGGACAAGGCGGAGCGGCTGGCGGAGATCAGGGCCGACCCCATCAGGTGGATCTACTACCAGGCCATCCGGGAGACCGTCGGCGAAGGTCACGACCAGTTCGCAGACGACATGTACTCCACCCCGGACGGTTCCTCCGTGGTGGTCTCGCGGCCCAGCTTCGCCGACGTGGTCTCCCTCGACCTGACGACCGGAAAGGTCAACTGGCGTTTTCCCGTGGCGGGTTACCGCGCCGACCACATGGCCCTCTCCCCCGACGGAACCCGGGTCGCCGTCTCGGCCTCCACCGCGAACAAGGTGCACGTCCTGGACATCGCCACCGGCGAGGAACTGGGCTCGTTCGCCACCGGCGACAAACCGCACGAGAACATCTTCACCGAGGACGGCAGACACCTCTGGAACATGTCGATCGGCGAGGTGAACACCGGCCTCGACGAGCCCTGGCTGGACTGGACGAAGGGCGACCGGCACATCACCGTCGTCGACGCCACCACCTACCGGCAGGTGAAGGTCATCGACATGCGCGAGCGGCTGGACGCCGCGGGGCTCACGAACTTCTCGGACGCCGTGCGGCCGGCCGTGTTCTCACCGGACGAGTCGTCCTTCTACTTCCAGGTCTCCTTCTTCAACGGCTTCCTGGAGTACGACGTCGCCACCGACCGGATCACCCGCGTCAAGACCCTCCCCAAGAACCCGGCGACCAGCGACGACCGCACCACCATGGTCAACGACTCGCGCGATCACGGCATCTCGATGAGCCCCGACGGCAGCAAGCTGTGCGTCGCGGCCACCATGGACGACTACGCGACCGTCGTCGACCGCTCCAGCCTCCGGGAGGGGCCGCTCGTCACCGCCGCCAAGCCGTACTGGGCCACCGTCAGCGGTGACGGGAAGGACTGCGTCGTCTCCGAGAGCGGTGCCGACCAGGTCACCGCCATCAATTTCGCCACCGGGCAGAAGAGGGTGTCCGTGCCGGTCGGCGACCACCCGCAGCGGGTGCGCCTCGGTCATGTGCGGGCGGACTGGACGGGGCCGGCCGCCGGGTAGGCACGGCCGGGCGGGCACGGCCTGGTCCGAGGAGCCCGGCGTTCGCCGGCGGCGGCCCCGCACGTCGTCGCCGAGGTCGCCGCCCGGGCCCCGTCAGCGCGTGGTCGCGGAGTCCGCGCGGGCCAGTTCGGCGGCCATGCGCCGCATGCCGACGCGGTTGGCCCTGCGGATCGCGGCCCTGACGAGCGGGGCCAGCAGGCGGTCGGCGAGCGGGGCGTGCAGCCAGGCGTACTCGAACGCAACCCGGCTCCCGCCGGCGGGCAACGGCTCGATGCGGTACGTGCCACGCGCCCTGCGGCGGCCGCCCGCGCTGGTGTTCCGCTCGACGATCCGCCGCGGGCGCTCCGCCTCGACGACCTCGATGCCGACGTCGGCACGCGCGCCGCCCAGCGAGGCCGTGACCGTGACGCGTGCTCCCACCCCGCGCTCGGGGCCGCCGTAACGCCAGTCGGTCAGGTAGTGGTCGGTGAACGACTCGTGGTGGGCCATGACGTCGAGGAAGTCGTAGACCGGCTCGGGCGCCTGCGGTACGTCGATCGACACGGTGACAGACCTCATGAACCATACGGTACACCCGCCATGTACCAATTGGTACAGTGAGGGCGTGGCAGAGGAACGTGAGCGGACCGGTGACGGGCGGGACGGGCAGCACGGGCGGGCCCCGGGAAGCGGGCGTGAGGTCCGGGGTCGCGGGGGCGGTGCGGAGCGCCGCCGGCAGATGCTGGACGCGGCCGCCGACTACGTGGCCGAGCACGGCATCGCCGGGCTGAGCCTGCGCCGCCTGGGCGCCGCGATCGGGACCAGCCACCGGATGCTGATCCACCACTTCGGCTCCAAGGAGGGCCTGTTCGTCCAGATCGTGCGGGCCGCCGAGGAGCGCCAGCGCGAACACCTGGCCCGGCTCACGAGCGATCCGGACCTCTCCCCCGCCGACGCCGCCCGCCGTCTGTGGCGCCGGCTCGCCGACCCCCGGCTGGCGGCGCAGGAGCGGCTGTTCTTCGAGATCTGCGGGCAGGCCCTCCAGGGCCGGCCCGAGGCCGTGCCGGTCCTGGACGGGCTGGTCACCGACTGGCTGGAGCCGATCGCCGGCGCGGAGACGGCACAGGGCACCGACCCGGCCACGGCCCGCGCCCGGGCCCGGCTGGCGCTCGCCGTCGTCCGGGGGCTGCTGCTCGACCTGCTCGCCACCGGCGACCGGACCGGCGTCGACGCCGCGCTGGAGGAGTTCGTGCGCCTGCTGTACGCACCGGACGGGCCCGCGCCCGGACCGCCGGCCCCCGAGGCCGCCGGGCGCTGATCCTGGGCGGATGGCCCAGGGGGGAGACGGCCGGACAGACGTCTACGCAGCCGGCGCGGGCGGGTCGGCGATGTCGTGCAGACCGGTGATGTTGTGAAGCCCGAGGCTGTGCAGCCGCCCGGCCTCCGGGGCATCGAACTCTGTCCAGAGCCCGGCGGGCACCAGCAGCCAGCCCACGACGGGCGGGCCGGAGTCCGGCTCGGCCGCTCCGGGTTCCTCCGGGGGCGGGGCCGCCTCGTCCGCTCCGGACTCGGCGGTGGGCCGGGGCGCGGGCACGTGGTGCTGCTGGGGCGAGGGGTGGGATGAATGTGGTGATGGCATGATTCCTCCCCATGCGGCCATGCCGGCCGGCGGTGCACCGGAACGGCAGCCGGGCCGCTGAACTTGCCAGTGTGCGCCGGAGCCCCAGAGGCACGCTCAATTACCGTCAAAGTGCTGGCAAAGCCCCGGGCCACACCCCTCGCGTACGGCGCCAGGCACATGGCACGCCCGCGCACACCGACAGCACCAACGCGCTACCCACGCCGCGCTCAGGCGCTCCCTTCAGCGCCCCTGCGCCGCTCTGGGCGCCGTCCCACCACGTCCGTACGCGCCCCCGCCGCACACGCCACGGACGAGGAGCCGGCGGGAGCGAACAACCGACCGGACCGGTCAGGGCAGGTCAGGGCAAGGCAACGCAAGAAAGCACAACCGTTCGTCGTACCGATCCGTGGGCGGCGTGGAATCCCGATGCCGGGCGCACGCATCGGCGGGGCCGCGCTCGTGGCCCGGGACGGGGACGACGGCACCCGGGCCCACCGGTGCCCGCGCCTCCCGCGCACGCGCCTCCCGCGGCGTTTCGGCGGCGCCGCCTCAGGGCACTCGGCGGTGCCGGGACGGCGGGCGAGGCGGACGGCCGGTGCCGCGGGGCCGTGGCGCCGCTCCGGACGCCCGGCCACGGAGGGAGGCAGACATGAAGATCGGCATCATCGGGGCGGGGCGCATCGGCGCCACCCTCGCCCGGCATTTCGCCGGGATCGGCCACGAGGTGGCCCTCAGCAACTCCCGGGGACCCGAGACACTCAGGGACCTGGTGGCGGGCATCGGCGGATCGGTGCGGGCGGTGACGCCCGCGGAGGCGGCCGAGTTCGGCCAGGTGGTCGTCGTGTCCATCCCCTACGGCCGCTACCGGGAGCTGCCCGCCGGGGAACTGCGCGGCAAGGTGGTCGTCGACACCGCCAACTACTATCCCGAGCGCGACGGACACGACCCCGACCTGGACGACGACGTCACCACGTCCAGCGAGAAGATCAGGCAGTTCACCGGCGCGAACCTGGTCAAGGCGTTCAACGCCATGTACTGGGAGACTCTGCGCGACGGCAGCCGCCCCAAGGGCGACCCGGAGCGGCTGGCCATTCCCGTCTCCGGCACCGACTCGGAGGCGAAGGCGGTGGTGTCCGGGCTGATCCGGGACATCGGGTTCGACGCGGTCGACGTGGGCGACCTCGGCCGGGGCGGCCGCAAGCACCAGCCGGGCACCAACGTCTACGCCGTCCCGCTGCACGCGGACGAGCTGAGCGGCCTCCTGCACGTGTGACGACACGTGTGCCGAGCCGAGGGGCCGACGCGTCCGGCACGCGTGACGGCACGACGGGCCCGGGTGGCGGGCCGGACGACGACCGCACGTGTCACGAGCCGTGCGGCGGCACGGGCGGGGACGCCCCGCCCGGCCGGGGCCAAGACGCACGGGTGCGCCACCGGCCCGGCCGGGCCCGGGGTGCCGGGGCACCTCAGCGGACGCTCCGGGTCCGTGACCTCAGCGGACGCCGCCGGCGCCCTTCGCGGCGGTCGCGGAGAAGGAGGGGGTGCCCGCCTCGGCTCCGGTGCCGGCACCGGAGCCCGCACCGGCGCGGTCCCCGACCGGGATCGCGATGGCCGTCGCCTCCTCGGGGACCACGTAGACCGGGTCGCCGTGCGCGAGGCCGATCTTCTCCCGGTACATCCGCGAGCGGAGCAGGGTGTCTCCGACGCGTACGTGGTAGTCCCAGCAGTCGCCGTGGTAGATGCTGAATTCGACGGTGCCCTTCCAGCCGCGTCCCGTCGGGTCCTTGCGGGACAGCACCAGGCTCTCCGGGCGCAGGAAGACGTTGACGCTGGTGCCCTCGCTCAGCGTTCCGGTGGGCAGGCAGCTGAGCCGGCCCTGCGCGAGGTCGATCTCCACCGTCTCGCCGTTGCGGCCCCTGACCGTGCCGGGCAGGCTGTTGGAGATCCCCATGAAGCGTGCGGTGAACTCCTCGCGGGGCCAGGCGTAGATCTCCTGCGCGGCGCCCCGCTCCACGATCCGGCCGCGGTCCATGACGATCACCTCGTCGGAGACCGCGAGCGCCTCGTCCTGGTCGTGGGTGACGAAGACGGTGGTGATACCCAGGCGCTGCTGCACCCCGCGGATCTCGTCGCGGACCCGGTCGCGCAGGCCGGCGTCCAGGTTGCTCAGCGGCTCGTCGAGCAGCAGCACCTCCGGCTCCCTGGTCAGGGCGCGGGCCAGCGAGATGCGCTGCTGCTGACCGCCGGACAGCGCGGGCGACGGCCGGTCGGCGAGGTCGGCGAGGCCGACCAGGTCGAGGGCCTCCATGGCGCGCCGGCGCGCCTCGGTGCGTGGCAGCCGCTTCTGGCCGCACCGCAGCGGGAACATCACGTTCTCGATGGCGGTCATATGGGGCCAGACGGCGTACGACTGGAAGACCACCCCGATGGGCCTCTGGTGCACGCCCACGTAGACGCCCTCGTCGGGCGCGCACACCAGCTTGCCGCCGATGGTGATCCTCCCGGCGTCCGGCCGTTCCAGGCCTGCGATCAGGCGCAGGGTGGTGGTCTTGCCGCAGCCGCTGGGGCCGAGCAGGGTGACGAGTTTCCCCTCCGGGACGTCCAGGTCGATGCCGTCGACTGCGTTGCGCGACACCGCCCGTCCTTCGAAACGCTTGACCAGGCCGCGTACCTCGATCACGACACTCTCCTTTGAGTACTCAGGCTCACTGACGGTTCAGTCCGGTCTTGCTGCCGAGCAGGCGGACCAGCGCGACGATCAGGGCCAGGAAGACGACGATGGTGACGCCGAGGGCGGCCACGATCGGGTAGCTGCCGTTGGACCATTCCTGATAGATCGTCACCGACACCACTTGGGTGTCCTGGGTGTAGAGGAAGATGGCGGCCGAGATCTCGCGGAACGCGACGATGACCGTGTAGAGGAACGCCGCGAGCAGCGAGGGCACCAGCAGCGGCACGTAGATCCGCCGGAAGGTGCGCAGCCAGGTCGCGCCGCTGGCCGCGGCGGCCTCCTCCAGCTCGTCCTTGATCTGAGACATGCCAGGCACGATGTACCGCAGTCCGTAGGGCAGCCCGATGGTGACGAAGGCGATCACCAGGATCGTCAGGGTGCCGTACATCTGGAAGGGCATCGGGACGGTCAGGTACCAGTACAGGATGCCGACGCCCATGACGACGCTGGGCACGGCGAGGGGGACGGTGGCGAGGCCGTCCAGCACACCCCGGCCGCGGACCTTGGTCTTCACCGTGATGTAGGCGACGAGCGAGCTGAGCACGGTCACGATGACCCCGGCGAGCACCGCGGTGATCAGGCTGTTCCGCACCGAGCTGGTGAGGGCGGGGGTGTCGAGGATGTTGCGGTAGTTGGCCAGGGTGAGGTGGTGCAGTGCCGACAGCGAGGGCGGCTCGTACCCGGGCAGCAGGGACGACCAGACCAGCATCAGCAGCGGCAGGGCCACGGCGGCGATGAAGAACAGCACGAAGACGGCGAAACCCAGCCACCGCCACCGTCCGATGTCCGTCACGGTGGGCCGGAAGCCCTTGCCGGTGATGGTCTGCGCGGCGGCGCCCGAGCCGCTGAGGCGGCGCGAGAGCCAGAGACCGAGGGTGGCCACGGCGAGGATGAAGATGCCGGTGACGCCGACGGTCCCGTAGTCGGTGGGGAAGGTCTGCAGTGCCTTGTAGATTCTGCTGACGAACACGAACTTGTGCCCGGGCACGCCGATGAGCTGCGGTACCTCGAACGTGGAGATGGTCTGCACGAACATCAGCAGGGCAGCGGACATGATGGCCGGCCTGATCAGCCGGGCGGTGATGGTGCGGAAGACCCGCCTCGGCGGCGCCCCGGAGCTCAGCGCGGCCTCCTCCAGGGAGGAGTCCATGGAGGTGAAGGCCGCGGTGCCCATCAGGAAGGCGACCGGCGCGACGTGCATGGACTGGACCAGGACCATGCCGGCGAGCGAGTAGATGTTGAACGCCGGCAGGTGCAGGTCGCGCAGCAGCACGTTCAGCGCGCCGGTGTGCGGTGCGAACAGCAGCGCCCAGGCGACGGTGTTGAGGATGCCGGGGATGATGAGCGGCACCAGCGCGGCGACCTGGGCGAAGAACTTGGCCGGCGTGTTGGTGCGGGTCACCAGGTAGGCGAGGCCGAAGCCGATCACGGTGCACAGGACGGCGGTGGCGGCGGCGTAGGCGAAGGAGTTGCCGACCAGGACCCAGAAGTCCGCGCTGCCCAGCGTCTCGGTGTAGTGCCGCAGGGTCCACTCGACGGGGCCCGTGTTGAGGAAGGACGACTGCAGGCTGGCCACCAGCATGGTGGCGGCGGGCACCACGGCCAGGTAGGCGACCACGAGGGCCACCACGGCCAGCAGGATGTGGCGCGGGTCGCGGAACCACTCCAGGACGGTGTGCAGTCGGGTGGTGCGTGCGGGGCGTAGCGGGGCCCGTGCCGGTGGTGGCGCGGGACGGGAGCGGCTGATCAGGCTCATGTCGTGGCCGTCCTGGTGTCGGTGGGCGGGGCGGATGTCAGGGCGGGGGGTGTCGGGGCGTGGGGTGCCGGAGCGGTGGGTGTCCGCAGGGCGGACCGTCGCGCGGGTGTCAGGCCGCGTGCAGCGCCTTCTGGTACTCCTCCAGGTAGCGGTCGTAGGTGTCCGCGGGGATGACCGGGGTCGACCAGGCCGGCGTCCACCTGCCGGGGTTCCACACCGAGGTGTCGTCGTGCTCGGTGTCGCTCAGCGAGACGTGGTTGCTGATGCTGACGACCTGCTGCTGGCCGCGCTTCGACATGATCCAGTCGATGAAGAGCCGGGCCGCGGCCGGGTGCGGGGGCTTGTTCGCCATCTCCGCGAGCACGGCGGCCGACGGGAGGGGATCGGTGTTGCTGAACGCGATCCGGCCAGGTGTCTTCTTGGCCAGTGCCGCGGCCTTGTAGCCGTAGGCGTTGGCCACCGCGGCCGGGTCGCCGGACTGGACATCCGTGAGGGACTGGGTGTGGCTCTCCACCAGGCGGGGGGAGTTGTCGCCGAGCTTCTTCACCAGGGCGAGCGCTTTGTCGTGGCCCATGGCCGAGATCAGGCCCTCGTACCAGTTGATGGCGTTGGGGTTGATCGAGAAGCGGCCCTTCCACTCCGGCTTGGTCAGGTCCTCGATGGCGTGCGGGACCGGCAGGTGCTGGGCGGCGACGGACTTCGGGTTGTAGGCGATGGCGCTGGTGTTGACGTAGACGACGTTGCCGTAGCCCTCCGGGAGGTTCCGCAGCTGTTTGGGCAGGTCCGGCGTCTCGGGGACGCGGTACGGGGCGAGCGTGCCCACCTTGATGAGCTGGTAGACCGGCTCGCTGTCGGCGGTGATGACGTCGGCGTTGTACTTGCCGCCGCGCTGCTCGGTGATCAGGCGGGAGGGCAGCTTGTCGGCGCTCAGCCGCAGCGCCTCCACCTTGACCTTCGGGTACTCCTTCTGGAAGGCGGCGATCATGCCGTTCACGTCGTCGTCGGCGAACGTGGTGTACCAGAGGACCTTGCCCTCCTCGGCCGCCTTGGGCAGCAGGTCCTCGGGCATCTGGGCCGGGGCCACGCGGGTGGTGGTGCCGGCGAGCCCACTGGAGCAGGCGGTCAGCACGCCGGCCAGCAGGGCCGCTCCGGCCGCCCGGGCCGGGGTGCGCCGTCTGCCGCGCGCGGCGCGGGTCCGCGGGTTCCGTTGCCTGCTCGGCTCTCGCATCTCCTGCCGCTCGTGCTGCTCTTGCGCTTCTCGCTCTTGGTGCATGCGGTCAACTTCCGGTAGAGGCCCACGGGGAAGACCGGGCAGTGGCTGATATCGATGGGTTACCGCCGCGAAAAATCCCTGTCATTCTGGGCTGAGGGTATGACCATTGCAATAGAAGCGGCAGGCTTTTCTTCAACACTCCTGCGGTACGCCCGCGCGGGGGTGTGCGGGCGTGACGGTGCGGATGCGCGGGGTGGCCGTGACGCCTCGTGCCACCGGCCCGGGGGGCCGCAACCCGGCACGGGCCGGGGGGAACCGTACGCGCGACCGGCCGCCGGCGGAGGGGCCCGGAAGCGACGGGAAGTGCTCTGCGGACTGCGGCGGGCCTGACGGGCTCGTCAGGGACCCCTCAGGCCCCCACACTGACGTGCAGGGCGTGTTCCCCGGTGTGTCCTGCCGCCGTGCGCAGGGCCAGGTCGGTGTCGGCCACCGGGAAGTGATGGGTGGTCAGCAGGTGGAGGGGGTACCGCCCGGACCTGATGATGTCCAGCGCGGGCTCCACCGACCGGTGGTCGTGCCCGTGCGCGCCGATCAGGCGCAACTCCCGCCGCACGACGGTCTCGTAGGGGAACTCCTCGGGCAGTGGGCCGGCGCCCCGCGCCGCCAGCACGACCCTGCCGCCGTCGGCGGCCATCGCGACGGCGTCCGCGACGGTGCCCGCCCGGGGCGTGAGGTGCACCACGATGTCCGCCCCGCGCCCGCCGGTCAGCTCGCGCACACTGCCGACCGCGTCCTCCTCGTCGCAGAAGACGACGTGGCCGGCGCCGAGGTGCTTGGCGAGGTGCAGGTGCTGCCAGTGGGCGGCGGGACCCACCGCGACGACGGTGCCGGCGCCGGCGTCATGGGCGGCCAGCACGCACCCGAGGCCCTGCCGGCCCGTACCGGCGACCACGACGGTGTCCCCGGCACGCAGCCGCGCCTGCCGCACGACCCAGCGGATCCCGCTGGACAGCGGCGCGAACAGGGTGGCCGACCGGGCGTCGACGGCCTCCCCCACGGGGTGCACGACGGCGCGCGGATGCAGGTACAGGTAGTCACTGAAGCCGCCGTACAGGCCGGGGCGGGAGGCCACCGGCGTACGGCCGTAGCCCGGGGGGCGGACCCCGCCGCCGTCGCCGGCGGCCCGGCACAGCCGGTAGTCGCCGCGGCGGCAGGGGCGGCAGGTGCCACAGGGCAGGAACTCCTCCACGGCCACCCGGTCGCCGACCACCACTCCCCAGCGTTCGGCGGCCCGCTCCCCCAGCGCCGACACCCTCCCGACCGTCTCATGACCGAGGATGACCCCGCCGGGACCGCGCCGGTAGCTCTCCCAGTCGGCGGCGCAGACGCCGGTCGCCTCCACCCGCAACAGGCCCTCGTCCGGGCCCGTCACGGGCAGCGGGAGGTCGCGCAGCCGGGTGGTGCAGGGCCCCTCGGCCACCGCAGCCCGGGCTCGCTCGGGCAGTGCTTCGTCCACGCTGGCACCTCGTCCGGAGTCGCTGTCGTTCTCTCCGCCGGGCGGCGACCACGTGCGAGCGGGCGCGCGCCACGCCGGGGTGCGGTTGCGCGGTCCGCCGGTGGGATTCCGGCGGCCGCCGCGGGTTTCCCGGTTCCGGCACGCACATGCGCGCGTGGATGTCACTGTGGGGACGAGTCGGCCGGCGCACGGGGGCGGTCCCCACCCAGGGACTATTGGTCATACCCTAATCCGCTACGCTAGACTCGTCAACGCGTAACGAAAGGACCCCCTATGCCGCCCCGCCGAGCCTCCGCGAACAGCGCGGACGGCCAGTCCGGCCGACTGCTGAGTCCGGTGAACGACCGCCGGATCTCCGCGCTGATCGTGGACCAGGTCCGCACGCTCATCCACGAGGGCAAGCTCACCCCGGGTGACCGTCTTCCCCCGGAGCGCGAGATGTGCGAGCGGTTCGGGGTCAGCCGGGTCACCGTGCGCGAGGCCCTGCGGGTGCTCGAGGCCGGCGGCCTGGTGGAGATCCGCGTCGGCGCCCACGGCGGCGCCTTCGTCACCCAGCCCACCAGCGACCGGGTGGGCGCCAGCATCGTCGACCTGCTCACCCTGTCGTCCGTGACGGCGAGCGAGGTCACCGAGGTCCGTATGGTGCTGGAGGTGGGCATCATCCCGGTCCTCTGCGCGCACGCGGACGAGGCGGACATCGCCGCCCTCACCGCCATCTGCGACCGCCAGGAGGCGGCCCTGGCCAGCGGGGAGTACGACGTCTCGCTCTCGGCCGAGTTCCACACCCGGCTCGCCGCGGCCACCCACAACACCGCGTTCGAGATGCTGGTGCGCTCCTTCCACGGCCCGCTGCTGATGTCCCTGCGGACGGCGAAGAGCACGGCACCGGAGATGGGCCACCGCGGCCTGGAGGAGCACCGCGCGATCCTCGCCGCCATCAAGTCCGGTGACGCGGAGGCAGGTGCGCGGATCATGCGGGAGCACCTGTCGCGCACGGCCGACCGGCTCTGCCTGGACGAGCCGGAGCAGGATGCCGCGGCGTCCGCGCCGCCGGCACCGTGACGCCGTGGCCACCCGCCGCTGACGCCGTACGGTTCCGCAGGACCTTCTGCGCCGCGCACCACCTGGTGCCGGAAGAACGCCCGCGCCCCCGGGAGACCCCGGGGGCGCCGTCGTCCGCGAGCACCGGTTCGCCTCGGCGCCCTCAGTACCCCTGCGGGCGGAGCACCAGGCAGCAGCAGAGGGACACCACCACCGACGCGAACAGCACGCCGAATCCGGCGGTGTAGGAGCCGGTGGCGGTCAGCAGGGTGCCCATCAGACCGGGCAGTGCGGCGCCGACCAGGTTGGTCAGCGAGGAGAAGACACTGCTGGAGTACTCGGACTGGCGGGTCGGCATCAGGCTGTGCAGCAGCGACCAGTTGGTGACGACGCACCAGGCGTTGCCGGCGAGGCCGAGGAAGATGAAGAAGCTGTCGACGCCCGCGTTGCCGAACAGTGCCGTGCCCGCGATCCCGGTCCCCTCGATGGCGAACCCCCAGGCCGCCCACCCGGCACGTTTCACCTTCCGGTCGGAGGCCCGGCCCACCAGCAGCATCACGATGATCGAGAGCACGTTGGCGACGGTCAGCAGCAGGCCGATGTCGCCGAGGTCGACATGGCGCTCGTCCCGCAGGTACAGCGGCACCCAGGTCACCAGGCCGTAGAACGGGGCGTTGGTGCCGATGTACATCAGCATCGTCAGCCAGTACCGGTAGTTGCGGAACGGCGACTCGGGGCCCCGCTTGGGGATGACGGTCGTGGACTCGAAACGGCCCTCGACGATGTGCTGCACCTCCTCCTCGCTCACTCCCCGCGCGTCGTCGGGGCGGTCCTTGAGGAGCACCAGCACGATGCAGAAGGCGAACAGGGCGGCCACCAGCGCCTGGACGAAGAAGGTGACGCGCCAGCCCGCGGAGGAGAGCATGGTGGTGGTGAGCGAGCTGCCGAGCGCCGAGCCCACGAAGATCCCGGAAAGCCAGGAGGCGTTGGCGCGGGCCCGCTCGTGCATGGGGAACCAGCGGGCGGTGAGGGTGTGCGCGACCGGATAGAAGCAGGCCTCGCCGATGGCGAGCAGGACCCGGGTCGCGTACAGCTCGTTGAGGGAGTTCACGAACGGGGGCAGGGCGAGCGCCACCACCCAGATCGCGGTGCCGATGAGCATGGAGGTACGCGGCCCGAGGCGCTTGAGCACGAATCCCCAGCCGAACAGCGCGATCCCGTACGCGTACAGGAAGAGGCTGGTCAGCCAGCCCACCGAGCCGGGGTGCCGGTCCAGGCCGAACTGGTGGCTGAAGGGACCGTCGGCGACGATGACGCCGATGGAGGACTTGCTCAACTGGGCGACCGAGAAGGCGATCAGCAGGGGCAGGCTGACATGCAGCCACCTGTACAGATGCCTGCCGCGCAGCGCGCTGCGTGCGTTGTCGTGCCGGCCGGTGCCCGGTTCGGTGTCGGTGGTCATGGTGATCCTTGCGCGGCTCTTGCGGGAGGTGCGGCCGGGCGGGCCGGCGGCGTGAACGGGACGGCCGCCGACCGGGAAGGGCCGGCGGCCTCGCGGAGGGTGGGTGTGGTGCGCGTAAAACCCCGGGATCTGCCGGTGGGTGGAGCGCGCGCCGGACGCCGGGTGCCGGTGTGTGCCGGTCTGCGGTCCGGTGGCAGGTGTGTACGGGGCCGGCCGTCGGGGGTGGGGCGGCGGGTGGAGGCGGGGGGCGGATCGGTGCGCGCCTGCCGATGGTCAGGCCGACGGTGTCCGGCCCGCGAACAGGCAGGTGTAGAAGGCCTTCCAGGCGATGTCCACCTCGCTCACCCCGGCGGCGCGGTAGCCGTCGAGGTGGTCGCCGACACACGGCAGGGGGCCGTCGTGGTGGTGGGCGGTGGCGGCGGGCCTGGGCGGGGTGAAGCGGGTGCGCACCGCTCTGTAGCGGCGGTCCCACACATCGTCGTCCGGTGCGATGTGATCGAGGTTGATCAGCCAGCCGCCCGGCTTCAGCAGCCCGGCCGCCTCTCGGTAGAAGCCGTGCAGTTCGGCGCGGCTCAGATGGTGGCTGGCGCGGGAGGACAGCACGACGTCGGCGCCCTCGGGGACGCCCGCGGCGCGCAGCGCCGTCATGTCGCCCATCCGGAAGTCGACCCGCTCGCCGAACCGCGCCAGGTCGCTCCTGGCGCGGTCGAGCATGGTCTCGGAGACGTCGAGCCAGACGCCCCGGGCGCCGGGGAAGGCGTCGAGCAGCACGGCCAGGAACTTGCCCGCGCCGCCCGCGACATCGACGACCAGGCCCGGCTCGGGTGTGGCGTCGGCGACCAGCCCGGCCGCGATCCTGCGCGGCAGTTCGAGCAGGTCGGCCGCCCCCTGCGGATCGGCCCCGAGCCAGGCCCGGGCGAAGTCCGGGTCGGACCAGACTGCTGCTGCGGTTCGGCTCTGCTCCGGCATCTCGTCTCCTTGCTGGCTGCGGGGCCTTTCGTGACTGCGAGGAACTCGGCGGTCCGGGGACGGGCCGGTGCCCGTGCGCCGCCTCGGCGTACTACGCCTGGTCGTACTCGGGAGCGTTCTCCAGGTAGACCACGTTGTCGTAGCCGAGCTGCTTGAACAGGCGGTTCTGACCGGAGATCATCACCAGCGGCTCGCCGTCGGCGGAGAAGTGCTGCGCGACGGTGTTCTGCGGGACGTAGAGGGTGTCCCCCGCCTTGATCTCGTGCCGGGTGGGCTCCTTGGCGATGCGCGCGTAGTACTTCTCGGCGATCTCCGCCTCCACCTCCCAGTGCAGGCTGTAGCCGGAACCGGAGCGCACGTAGAGCACCTCGTCGGCCATGTGCCAGCGCTTGCCGGACCGGCTGCCCGCCGGGATGTCCAGGACGAAGGCGTCGACGCTGAAGGTGCGCACGTCGTCGCCGGGGCCCGACAGCCTGCGCACCCGGCCGAGCGGCGTGGTCTCCCAGGTGGTGTCGGAGGACTTCACGACCTTGCGGCGCTTCTCCACGTCCGGCGTCCACACCTGCGACCAGTCCTCGCGGGGGCCGAAGCGGTCCTCGTTCTCCACCGGTCCGCTGCGGCCCTGCTGGATCAGGCCGGCGTACATCCACATGGACTTGGCCTTGAAGATCAGGCAGCGGGCCGTCTCGTCGTAGGGGTTGAAGTGCCGGTGCACCGAGTCGGTGTGGACGATGACCAGGTCGTCCTTCTCCCACTCGTAGCGCTGGTCGTCGTGGATCTCGTAGCCGCGGCCCTCCAGGATGTAGAAGGCGGCCTCGTTCTGGTGCCCGTGGCCGTGGTTGGACGACTGCGGGGGCAGCTCGACGAAGTGGACCTGGAGGCTCTGGGTGAGGAAGGGGTCGTCACCCGGGCCGATGCGCCACCAGGTGCGGGACTTCTCCGAGTCGCCCGAGTGGGCCACCTTCGCGTCGTCGACCACCACCGAGTCGTCGCGGACCCGCGGGGCGTCGAGCTGCTTGCGGCGGAACTCCTTCAGCCCGTATGTCTCCGATGTGATCCCCCTGAGGAAGACCCGGCCCTTTTTGCCGCTCATACAGTTCTGCTCCTCCTGGTCTCGGCGCCGGCCTCGGCCCTGGCGCTCGCAGTCGACCGTCGGTGTTCCGGTGTGCAGCGCACGCCCCGCGGTGCTGTGGGGCGGGATACCGGGCGCTCACGGGCCCCGCCGCGTGGCGGGGTGCCCGGGGATCGCACGGGCGCGGTATTCAATGGACTTCGCTTCCGGGAAGCGCGGACGGCCGAAACCGGCCGCGGCCCGGTGGGGTGACGCGGGCGCAGCGAGCGCTGCCGTGTGCTCGAACTGCCGTCCTGTCCACGGTGGTTGACCTGCACGGAACAGACATAACCACCCTCATCTCCAATGGCCTAACCGTTATATCAACGGACCCCTGGGCCGTCAACGGATCCGACAGCGGCTGGCTCCCACCGGGGACGGCGCGACACGGGCCTTCGAGAGCGGCTCTTCCCGGACGGCGGGCGCCGATGGTTTAATGGTCCTACATTAATAGCTCTGAGTCAGAGAGATTTGCCGATGCTACGCACAGACCTGCGTCCATGCCCAGAGCGCCGGGCCGCGTCCTGGCGGTCCCCGCGGCCCGTGCGCGGCCCCGTGGCCCGGCAGGCCCGCCATGTGGTCACGCGCCCGGGCGGGAGCGTCCGATGAGCGGCGGCACCCTGATCGTGGGGGCCAGTCAGGCGGGCCTCCAGATGGCCGTGTCGCTGCGCGAACTCGGCGACACGGAACCGGTCACCCTGGTCGGCGAGGAACCGCGGCCGCCCTACCAGCGGCCCCCGCTGTCCAAGGAGTTCCTGACCGGGCAGGCCGAGCCCGACGCACTGGCCTTCCGCGCGCCCTCCTACTACCCCGAGGCCGGGATCGAGCTGGTCTGCGGCGAGCGGGTGACCGAGGTGCGGCTCACCGACGCGGGTCCGGCCGGCTCGGGCGTGGCCACCACCGACCGCGGCCGGCGACTCCCCTTCGACCGGCTGGCGCTGACGGTGGGGGCCGCGCCCCGGCGTCTCGACGTGCCGGGCGCCGATCTGGACGGCGTCTGCTATCTGCGGGACCACGACGACGCGGCACGGCTGCGCGGCCTGCTCGCGGGCGGCCCCCGGGTGGTCGTGGTCGGCGGCGGCTTCATCGGCCTGGAGGCCGCGGCGGCGGCCCGGTCCCTCGGTGCGCAGGTGACGGTGGTCGAGGCCGCGGACCGGCTGATGGGCAGGGCCGTGGCGCCCGTCGTCTCGGACTTCTACGCGGCCGCCCACCGGCGCCGCGGCAGCGGGATACGGCTCTCCACGGGCGTCACGGCGCTCGACGGCGAGGCCGGCCGCGTGACCGGGGTGCGGCTCACGGACGGCACCCGGCTGCCCGCCGACGTGGTGCTCGTCGGCGTCGGCGCACAGCCCCGCACCGAGCTCGCCCAGCAGCTGGGGCTGGTGTGCGAGGGCGGCATCGTGGTCGACGCCGCCGCGCGCACCAGCAACCCTGCGGTGGTCGCCGCCGGCGACTGCACCGTGCAGCCGCATCCGGTGACGGGGCGGGGCAGGGTGCGGCTGGAGTCCGTGCACAACGCCGTGGCGCAAGCCCAGGTCGCGGCGGCGACACTGCTCGGCCGCCGGCCCGCGGGGGCGGCGCAGGTGCCGTGGTTCTGGTCGTTCCAGGGTGACCTGCGGCTGCAGATCGCCGGGCTCTCGCAGGGGCATGACACGTATGTGCTGCGCGGCGACCCGGAGGGCGAGCGGTTCTCGGTGCTCTACTACCGCCGGGGGCGGCTGATCGCGGCCGATGCGGTCAATCGTCCGGCGGACTACATGGCAGTGCGCAGGGCGCTCGACAAGGGGGCCACCATTCCCGCGGAGCCGGCTCGTGACGGCGACACGGCCCTGAAGTCCCTCATCACCGCGCCGGCCAATCCGGCGCCGGCGGCCTGATCGCCGCCCCCGAATCGCGCCCCCGCTCCCGGCGACCGCACCCGGGAGCGGGGGCGCCCCCATGCGGGTGGGGGTGCGCCGCAGGGCCGGTTGTTCGCGCGGAGCGGCTCTTCTGCCAGCGCTGCACTGCCGTCTGGACGGCCTCTTCGTCTTCGAGGGCGTGGGCACCGGATGCGCCTGCCGCACCGAGGATCACATCGCCCTCGGTGATCAGAACACCTCCGGCCCACGGGACGAAGTCGCCGCCGTAGAGGTGCTGGATGCTGTCGACGATTCCCCCGGGCAGGTCGGTCAGGCCGGAGGGCTTCAGCGCGAGGAGCGCGGTGCGTGCCTTGGCTACGGCAATTCGGCTGGTCAGAAGAGGCGGCGCACGATCCCGGAATCGCTCACTCCGTGCCGCCGCCGTGCACCCGCTCCAGTGCGGCCGGACGACGGGAGGCCCCGCTGCCGCCGCGGCCGGCAGGACGTCCGCATCGTGCACCGCCGCGACCGTCTCGTGCCCCTCGTCGGCCGGCAGCCGCATGAGGCACTCGCGCGGCAGCGCAGAGGCCTCGGCGATCACCAACCGCATGGCAGCTGTCTTATCGGGGCCGGCCGCCGCCACGCGCCGGAGCCGCATAACGAACACGGCCTCGCGCCCCTGGGCGGGCCGGGGCGGGTCAGCACGGACAGGCTCCGCGACCACCTCGGTGGGCCCGCCCGGTGGGCTGTCCCGGGTCAGGCGCCCGCCAGCGCGGAGATGCGGCGCGCCGGCCCGGGCGGGCCCGGCCCCTGCGATCGGCCACGGCGAAGCCCGTGGGTCGCCACCGGGCCGGACACTCCGCTCAAGCGTTGCGCGGGTCCACGCTGAACACCAGGGACTTGATGGTGACGGGCACCGTGTTCGACGGGTAGCGGACGCGGCCGATGTCGATGTAGTCGAAGTCGTGCAGGCTCAGCCCGTCGATGACGAGCAGATCGGCCGTGACGCCGAGTTCCTCCCGCAGCAGCCGGCCGAGCGTCATGGCCACGTCCCCGTCGAGCATCAGGTACACCGGGCGGCCCCGGTCGATCCGCTCGGCGAGGGCGTCCCGGACGCCGCGGGCGAAGGCGATCAGCCGGTCGTAGCCGGGCAGACCGGTGAAGGTCAGGGCGAGGGCGACGTCCGGACCGTCGGGGCCGGCATCCAGCGCCGCCAGGTGGGTGCGCACGGCGGCGGTGACCGCCGCGGCGTCGACCGTCTCCCCCAGCTCGTACTCGGGCCTGATGACCTGCATGTTGCGGCGCGGCAGGAGGGCGTCGGGGTGGGTGATGCAGCCGGTGTTCCCGCTGAGCTGGACGCTGTATTCGGAGGCGCCGAGTGCCGTGGCGCGGATGCACTCGCCGGCGGGCAGCAGCGGGAAGGGGAGCGCGCCGGAGTCCACCAGACGACGCAGCTCGCGGCCGAGCGGCGCGCCGAGGTCGCCGAAAGAGCGCTGCTCGCGGTCGTAGACGTACTCGGCGACACCGCCGGAGAACATCACCCCGTCGACGGGTCCGGGCAGCGTGAGCGGCTCGGTGAGGTACAGCTTCTCCACGTCCGCGGGCAGGGGGGTGGTGGTCAGGGCGGTGACCAGGGTCTCCGCCATGGTCCGCGCCACCCGCTGAAGCTCCGCGGGAGCCGCCGTGTCGCCGAGGTGCCAGTCGAATCCGGCGCGCTCGGCGTGGTCACGGCCGGCCGGGTCCAGGCGGACGATCCTGCCGTCCTCGTCCACGACCTGGAGGCGGCCGCCGATGTGCAGCGCGGCCGTGCCGACCACCCGCCCGGCCTCCAGCACGGCGAGCTTGGTGGTGCCGCCGCCGATGTCGACGACGAGGATGCGCTGCCCGGTGTCGTAGGAGGCCTTCGCGGCACCGGAGCCGTAGGCGGCGAGCATGGCCTCCATGTGGTGGCCCGCGGTCGCGTTGACCAGTTCGCCGCCGCGCTCGGCCAGCACCCGGGCGATCGCCTCGGCGTTGCGGCGGCGCAGCGCCTCACCGGTGAGGATCACCACCCCGGTGTCCACCTCCGCGGGGTCGACCCGGGCCGCGTCGTAGGCCCGGTCGACGATGCCGCCCAGCGCGCGGGCGTCGATCAGCTCCGCGTCGGCGTACGGGGTGAGCTCGACCGGCGAGCGGTACACGGTCTGCCGGTTCACCACGATGTACCGGCTCGTCAGCTCCTCGCTGATCCGGCGCAGGTGCAGGCGGGAGAAGACGACCTGGGTGCCGGACGAGCCGATGTCCATGCCGACGCTGTGCAGCGTGACGTTGTCCTGCTGCCAGATCGGGTTCTCCTCCAGCGGGCTGAGCGCCTCGTCGTCGTGGACGTGGTCGTGGTCGGGGACGTGAGCCGCGTAGACGGTGCGCGGCCGGTCCTCGCCGTGCTGCGGGGGGTGGTGGGAGTGCGCCTCGTCGGGGTGGTGGGCGGTGTGCGTCACGGGCGAACTCCTCGTGGTGCTCGGGGGGCGTGGCCGTCCGCGTGCGGCCGGGCGGCGGGTTGCCGCGGGTCCGGGAGACGGGCTGGGATCCGGCGGCGGGGGCTGGGATCCGGCGTGGAGAGCCCGAGTTCGGGGAGCGGCCGCGGTCCGGTGTCCGGGGCGGGTCCCGGGAACGCCGAGTGCGGCCCGCCGGGGAGTTGGCGGGCCGCACAGTCAACGGTGCCGGACCAGGCCGGCGGTCCGGCACCTGCTCGGGAGAGGCAGAGGATCCGCCTCCTGCGGCCCCCGCCTCGCAGCTCCGGCTCCGCCGGTCACGGCTTGGGCGGCAGCGTCTCCAGCTCGGCGGCGTAGGCCTCGTCCATCTGCGGCTTCATGCCGTGTTCGGCCAGCGCCTCGGCGAACATCTCGCGGACCAGGGGCGCCTCGTCCGCGTAGTCGATCTGGTCACCGCCGATCCGCTGGCTGATCCATGCCTTCGGCACGCCCTGCGCGTTGCGCACCGACACGCCCTCGTGCTTGAAGGCGAGGTAGCGGCCCGGCTCCGGACCGGTGTTGAAGTGCTGGTGGTACCACATGTTCGGCGGCACGATCAGGCTGCCGGGGCCCCACTCGTAGCGGCGCGGCTCCTCGCCCTCCGGCCACATCAGGCTGTAGCCGGTGCCGGTGAGGATGATGACGTGCGCACCGGGGCCGTGCCGGTGGCCCTTCTTGTACGTGGCCGTGGGGAACTGGGAGATATGGCTGTTCATCGAGCCCCTGGCCATCGCGAAGCGGATGTGGCCGCCGCCCGCGCCGCGCTCCTTGGCCTCGATCAGCGGCAGGCTGGCCGCGTCGGCGACGAAGTTGGTGTCGAGCAGCAGGCCCTTCTGCTCGCCCTTGGGCGCGAAATAGTCCGGTTCGCCGTCGAAACGGGCCGGGAAGTCCCGTGCGGTGTTGAAGACGAAGTCGACGTCGTCGTAGAGGTTGAGGACGGGCGGCAGGTTCGTCGAGGAGACGAAGCGCGCCGTCTTCTGCCCGGACCCGTTGAAGTGCTGGTGGTTCGTGTTGAGCGGGATGGCGAAGAGGGACCCGGGCCCCCACTCGAAGGTGACCTCGGCACCGGCGTCGTTCCACACCTTGGTCGAGCCGTGCCCGTCCAGGACGAGGATCATCTCCTCGAAGAGCTGCCGCTGCGGGGCGAGCCGGCCCCCGGCCGGGATCTCGCACACATAGCAGTCGTTGGAGGTACGGGTGGCCTCGTGGTTGATGAAGACGCCGCGGCCGCCGCGGCGCTCCCACGGCTTCAGCTCGACGGTGCGCAGATCGGGCACGTAGTGGGCGGCGATGATGTCGAGCCCCTCGTCGGCCACCCAGCGCGTGTACGGGGAGTCCTTCTCGGTGGCGAACTTCGCCGCCAGGCTGTCGTTGACGATTGCGTCCCTGGCCATGCAGCGGCCCTTCCTGCTCGGACTTGGCTGGGGCCCACACCGGGCCGGCACGGCCGCGGGCCGGTCCTTGCGCGAGGGCCCGGCCTGATGCCGGCGGGGCCGGAAGGGGCGGGGCGGCGGGTCGGACGGGAGGACCGCGGCGGCACATTGGTAGGACCCTAAGTCCATGGATTTCCCCCTGTCAACGGCACGGACGGCGTCACGCCCGCCCCGGCGCCGAGCCCTCCCTGCGCCTGTGGCCCTCCTCGGCCACCGCCGCGGCGCGCCGGGCGGCGCGTTCCGGCTCCAGGTACCGGCCGCCGCGCTCCAGCGGCACCAGGCCGTCGTCGAGGTCGTAGCGCAGCGGCATGCCGGTGGGGATGTCCAGCGTCATGATCTCGGCGGGGTCGAGCCGGTCGAGGTGGGCGGCGAGCGCCCGCAGGGAGTTGCTGTGCGCCACCACCAGCACCCGCCGCCCGGCGCGCAGCGCGGGGGCGAGCGCGCCGTGCCAGCAGGGCAGCAGGCGGGCGGTGACGTCGGCGAGCGACTCGGTGCGCGGCAGCCGCCCGGCCAGCTCGGCATAGCGCGGGTCGTCCGCCAGTGCCCGCTGCCCGGCGGGGTCGATGGGCGGCGGGGTGCCGTCGTAGGAGCGGCGCCAGTGCCGGTAGCGCCGCTCCCCGTAGCGGGCGAGCACGGCGGCGCGGTCCTGGCCCTGGAGGGCGCCGTAGTGGCGCTCGTTCAGCCGCCAGTGTGTGGCGACCGGGACGTCCGAGCGGTCCGCGGCCCGCAGCACCAGGTCGGCGGTGCGGACCGCGCGGGTCAGCACGGAGGTGTGCACCTCGTCGGGGAGCAGGCCGGCCGTGCGCAGCAGCCGGCCGGCGTGGCGCGCCTGCTCCTCGCCCGCGCGGGTCAGGTCGACGTCGGCCCAGCCCGCGAAGAGGTTCCGGGAGTTCCACTCGCTCTCGCCGTGGCGGAGGAGGATCAGCGTCTTCATGGCCGCATCCTGGCCCACGCGGTCGGCGGCCGGGCGCCCCGGGGGCGCGGTGGGGTGCGGCGCCGCAGGTCGGCGAGGGCGCCGGCGGAGTGCGGCGGACCGGGGCGCATGCGGATGCTTGTGCGCCCGTGAGACCGTCTGGTCTAATGGACATACCAACGGACGTCGCTCAGGAGAGCGGCCTGTTCGCTGCTCCGGGGACCGTCCCAACCGTGAGAGGACATGAGGATCTTGTCCAAAGTGATCTTCATCGGCAGTGCCGGGCGCACCTACACCGTGGACGCCACGGACGGCGAGTCGGTCATGTCGGCCGCGGTCAAGAACGGCGTCCCCGGAATCGTCGCCGAGTGCGGTGGCAACTGCTCCTGTGCGACCTGCCATGTCTGGGTGGGCGAGGAGTTCGCGCCGCTCGTCGGCCCGCCGGGCGACATGGAGGAGGACCTGCTCGACATGGCGGTCTCCGAGCGGCGCGAGACCAGCCGGCTCGCCTGCCAGATCCGGGTCAGCGAGGCCCTGGAGGGCCTGACCGTCGAGATACCTCCCGAGCAGCCCTGACCCCCGCGCCGCGAACGGCGCCCGGCCCGGCACGGCGCCACCCGCCGGGCCGCCGCCCCACCGGGTCACCGCGCCGCCGAGGGCACCCGGTCACCGGGTCACCGCGCCGGCGGGCCATCACGTGAAAGGGAAACGGCCGTGCTGAGAAAAGACATCAATGAGCTGCTGACGCAGACCGGTCCCGGTACGCCGATGGGTGAGCTCTTCCGGCAGTACTGGATACCGGCCCTGCTCGCGGAGGAGCTTCCCGAGAACGACTCCCCGCCGGTACGGGTGAAGCTGCTGTCCGAGCGCATGATCGCCTTCCGCGACAGCGAAGGGCGGTACGGCCTGGTCGACGAGTTCTGTGCGCACCGCGGCGCGTCCCTGTGGTTCGGCCGCAACGAGGAAGCGGGGCTGCGCTGCCCGTACCACGGCTGGAAGTACGACTACACGGGCCAGTGCATCGAGGTGCCCTCGGAGGCCGACAACAGCAGCTTCTGCCAGAACGTGAAGCTGACCTCGTACCCGCTGGTCAAGGTCGGCGACGTGCTCTGGACGTACATGGGCGACCCGGCGAAGCAGCCCCCGCTGCCCGAGTTCGAGTTCGTGCATGTGCCGCCGGAGCAGACCTACACCTCCAAGCGCTGGCAGCAGTGCAACTGGCTGCAGGCCTTCGAGGGCGGCATCGACTCGAGCCATGTCACCTTCCTGCACTCCGGCGGCCTGAAGACGGACCCGCTCTTCAAGGGCGCCAAGGGCAACGAGTACAACATGAAGGACACCAAGCCGTTCTTCGAGGTCGCCGACAGCGACGGCGGGCTCTTCGTGGGCGCCCGGCGCAACGCGGAGGAGGGCAGCTACTACTGGCGCATCACGCCCTGGGTGATGCCCGCCTTCACGATGGTGCCGCCGCGCGGCGACCACCCGGTGCACGGCCACTTCTGGGTGCCGATCGACGACGAGAACTGCTGGACGTACTCCTTCGACTACCACCCCGTCAGGCCGCTCACCGCGACCGAGCGGCAGGCCATGATCGACGGGCACGGGGTGCACAGCAAGAACATCCCGGGCACCTACCGGCCGGCCGCCAACATGGACAACGACTACCTGATCGACCGTGAGGCGCAGAAGCGCGGCGAGACCTACTCCGGCGTGGCGGGCATCGCCATGCAGGACGCCTCGCTCCAGGAGAGCATGGGCCCGATCGTGGACCGCAGCAAGGAGCGCCTGGTGCCCGCCGACAGCGGGATCATCAAGGCCCGCCAGAAGCTGCGCAAGGCCGCCATCGCGCTCAGGGACGAGGGGATCACCCCGCCCGGTGTGAACCCGGAGCACCACCGGGTGCGCTCGGCCGCGGTGGTGCTGCCGCAGGCCGAGTCCTTCCTGGACTCCTGCCGCGACGCGGTCAAGGTCATGCCCGGCGTCCCGCAGTCCTCGGTCTGACGTGGCGGGCACCGACATGCGCGCGCCATCCGTCCACCTCAGCGAGTGTGCCCGCGCGACCGCACCCGGCGAGTCGCGGTTCCGGATCGACGTACCGATCCGGCCGGCCCGCAACGCACGCGTGATCGCCCTGGACGACCGGGCCACGGCGGTCGCGCGGCGGGTCGCCGGACGGCCCTGGGCCAAGGCCACGTTCTACACCTGCCAGGCCGCCCCGGACCCCGGCGCGGCCCCGGAGAAGACCGTGCTGCACCGGCTCGACGGCAGGCCGGCGCCGCTCGGTGAGGTGCTGAGCGGCACCGATGTGGTGGTCGTACTGGCCACCGAGGACAGCGGGGAGCGGTACGCGGCGGCCATCGGCAGGCTGTGCGGCGCGGGCGGCATCACCACCGCGGGCGTGGTGCTCGGCGAGGACTTCGAGGCCGACGACGCGGTCGCCGCGCTGCGGCCGTACGCCCGGGTGCTGCTGCTGTCCGCGGACGAGAGCGATGTGACCGAGTTGCTGACGGCGCTCAGGGTCTAGGGGTCAGAAACCCCCCAGGTCCTGTGCCCGCCGCGCCCCCGGCGGGCACGGGCGGGCAAGGTGTGAGGACGGGAACGAGGAGAACGTATGCCCGACAAGGTCAGCGTGCGCGGCCTGCAGCGGATGAAGGACGACGGCGAGAAGATCGTCGGAGTGGTCGTCTGGGACTACCAGATCGCCCGCATCGTGGACCGGGCCGGGGTGGACATCGTCTCCGTCGGCGACACGGTCGGCGTGAACCTCTGGGGGCAGTCGAACCCCTTCGAGGTGACGATGGACGAGATGATCACGGTCACCCGGGCGGTGCGGCGCGGCGTCCGCAGGGCGCTGCTCAGCGCGGACTTCCCGTTCGGCCCGCTCCAGGAGGGCACGGACAGCGCGGTGCGCGCGGCCATCCGGTTCGTCAAGGAGGCCGGCGTCGACATGGTCAAGGTCGATGCGGCGCCCGACTTCCCTCAGGCCGTGGAGGCGATCACCCGGGCCGGCATCCCCGTCTTCGCGCAGTTCGGCATCACCCCGCAGACCGCGCTGCGGTACGGCGTGGAGTACCGCGCCATCCCCTCGGCCGCCGACCAGGTACCGGTGGAGATGCGGGACGCGCTGATCGCGGAGGCCAAGCGGCTCCAGGACGCCGGCGCGGTGCTGCTGAACTTCACCAACTCGGGGCCCGTGGTGGGCGCCGCCGTGGCCGGTGCCGTCTCCATACCGGTCGTCGGCGGTTTCGGCGGTGGGCCCTGGCTCGACGGGCGGATGCGGATGGCCCACGCGGCCATCGGATACGCGGAGTCCGCCATCGACAACCCCCCGGTCACCTATGCGAACGTCGCACAGATCACGCTCGACGCGATCACCGCGTACACGGGGGACGTCCGGGCCGGGCGGCAGATCGCGGGCGGCGTGCCCGTGCCGCCGGATCCGGCGGGCTGAGGACACGGCCCGCACCGCACCGCGCGTGCCACCGGCACGCGGTCCCATCGGCACCGAGGAGAGGAGCAGCGCATGCCCACCGCCGTCATCGACGGGCTGGTGACCCGTTACGAGGTGGCGGGCGAGGGGCCGCCGCTGCTGATGTTCTCGCCCGGCGGCTTCGACGCCACCCTGGAGGGCTGGCGGACGGTGGGCGTCTACCGCCGTCTCGGCCTGCTCGACCACCTCACCCGCGGCTACACCTGCATCACCTTCGACCGGCGCGAGTCGGGCGGCTCGGGCGGGCGCCTCGAACGGGTCTCCTGGGCCGACTACGTCCGCCAGGGCGTGGGGCTGCTCGACCACCTCGGCATCGGGCAGGCCCACCTGATGGGCGGCTGCGTCGGCTGCTCCACGGTGGCCGCGGTCGCGGTGGCCCACCCCGATCGGGTGCTCAGCATGGTGCTCTACTCCCCCGCCGGCGGCGCACGGTACCGGATGAAGCAGCACGCGCGCTTCACCAGCCATCTCGCGTACGCCGAGGCGGAGGGTCTGGAGCAGGTGGTGGCGCTGGCCCGGAGCACCGACGCCGGCTTCACCAAGGACCCGCGCCTGGGGCCCTGGGTCAATGTGCTCCGGCGCGACCCCGAGTTCGCCGCCCGCTACGCGGCCACGGATCCCGGGCGGTACCTCACCCTGGTGTCCGGCATGGTGCGGCTGCTCTTCGACCGCGACACCGTGCCGGGACCCGAGCCCGAGGACCTGATGGAGCTCGATGTGCCCGCGTTGATCGTCCCGGGCCAGGACGACTCCCATGCCACGTCCGCGGCCCGCTACCTGCAGGAGTGCCTGCCGCGGACCGAGTACTGGGACGTCCCCGTGGCGGAGCAGACGGAGGATACGGCACCGGCGCGCATCCTCCGCTTCCTGGACGGGGTGCCGGCCGCGGCGGCGTAGCGATGGTCGCGAACGCGGGAAGGGCCGGGGCCGCCCCCTTCGGGGCACGGCCCCGGCCCTTCGTCCGCTCGACGGACCCGTGCGGGAGGCGGGCCTGTGAACGGCGAGCCGTTGTGCCCTCCCCGGGCGCCGCCCCAGGGGCGCGGGGACCTGCGCGGCAACCCACCGCCAACCGGCAGCCGACCGGGAACCCACAAGAGGCACCCCCTCCAGGGGCGCGGGGAACCGCGCGGAGAACCGTCACCGACCCGCGGCCGACCGCGAACCCGCGGGGGGCGACCGCCCCGGGTCCGGTCACGGAACTACCGCGCGCCACGCTCCAAATCGGCGATCTGCGCCACCCGGCGCTGATGCACACCCCCCTTGAACGGCGTCTCCAGCCAGACCCCCGCAATCTCCTCCGCCGTCCCGTGCGACAGCACCTTCGCCGCCAGCACGAGCACGTTGGAGTCGTTGTTGCCGCGCGAGATGCGGGCACTCCACAGGTCGTGGCAGAGACCCGCACGGATGCCGTGGATCTTGTTGCAGGCGATCGTCTCGCCCAGCCCGCTGCCGCCGAGCACGATCCCGCGGTCCACGGCCCCTTCGGTCACCCGGCGGCAGACCGCGGCGCACAGCGGCGGATAGTCCACCATCTCGGTGCCGTCGGGAGCGCCCAGGTCCTCGACCTGGTGACCGCGCTCCGTCAGCCAGACGGTCAGCCGTGCCTTGAGTGCGATGCCGTTGTGGTCCCCGGCAAGGGCGATGCGCATGGTGTCTCCTCCGCCTGCTCTGTCCGCTCCCGGTCCGCCGCCGTCCGCCCGTCACGCCGTCAGGTCGTGGGTGCCCTCGGCGAACAGCTCCTCCAGCGGCCTGGGCCGGGTGAGGATGCGCTGGTCCACGGCACTGTGCAGCAGCGTCTGGAGCATCTGCCGGTTGGGCTCGATCCCGTACGGCAGCGGGTCCGCGCCGCCGGTCTGCTCCAGGACGCGCCGGTACATCCGGTCGGCCGGTCCGGGGTCGGCGATGTCGCCGATCCGCAACCGCTCGACGTAGCCGTGTTTGGCCCGCGCGAAGGCGTCGAAGACGTCCGCGCCGAGGCCCGGGTGCTCCTTCAGCAGCTCGTCCCTGATCACCACCAGGTGGTTGATGGGGTACAGGCGGCGCTCGCGGAGCGCCGTGAAGCCGGCCTCCTCGGGATCCGGGATCAGCGGCGCGAGGTCGGGGGTGTCGTAGCCGGCCCCGATGACCGCCGCGAGGTTCCCGGCCGCCAGTTCCCCCTCCAGGGTGCGACCGGGCTCGATGGGCTCCACGTTGGCGGGCGGGCGGTAGGCGCTGACGTGCTCGTCGCCGGAGAGCACCCAGGTGATCCTGCTGAGGTCGACGCCGTACTCCTCCTGCAGCACCATCCGGGCCCAGACCCCGGTGGTGACGGTGTAGCCGCGGCTCACGCCGACCCTGCGGCCCTCCAGGTCCTTCGGGCTCCTGATGCCGGAAGCCGGGTCGTACCGGATCGCGCCGTGGTGGAAGCCGCGCACGAGGAAGACCGGCACGGCGGTGAACGGCACGCCGTGCTCCTTGGCGACGAGGTAGGTGGTGAGCGCCATCTCGCTGATGTCGAACTCCAGGCCGCGCACCATCCGCCGGAAGGCCTTGACCAGCACGGGCACCTCTTCGAAGGCGAAGCGGAAACCCTGCGGCGTGACCGTGCCGTCCTTCAGTGCGGCGTTGTTGCCCTGCGTGCGGGTCACGGTGGTGAGCCGCGGTACGGAGGTGGGGTGCGGTTCGGCCATGTCGGAAGCCCGTCTCCCTTGTGTCGGTGCGGCGTTGCCGGTACGGCACACCGGTTACGGCGGCCGGCCGGGATCGAAGGACCGTTGGAATCTCAGTCCGGAAAGGTAGCATGGTCAGTCCATAAGGCCATAGGGTAGGGTGCTGCCTCGCAGAGATCGCCGAGGTGAGGAGAGGTCATGGCTGAGCAGGTGCTGGCGGCGGTCAGGACGGCGCCGGGCACGACGGAGCTGCGTGAGTTCCCCATGCCGGACATACCCGACGACGGGGCCCTGCTCAAGGTCGAGGTGGCCGGGATCTGCGGCACCGACGTGAAGATGTACGGCAAGCCGCCCTTCGACGACCCGGTGATCATGGGCCATGAGAACGTCGGCGTGATCGCGAAGGCGGGCCGCACCTTCACCGAGCGCAAGGGGCTCGTGGAGGGCGACCGGATCTTCGTCGAGCACTATGTGGGCTGCTACCGCTGCGAGTGGTGCCACCAGGGCGAGTACCGGCACTGCGAGGCCACCGACTGGCGCACCAATCCCGACGCCCGGCGCTACGGCTACACGTCCGCCGAGAATCCCTACCACCTGTGGGGCGGCTTCGCGCAGTACCTCTACCTGCCGTGGAACTCGGTGACGCACAAGGTGCCCGACGGTGTCTCGGCCGAGCTGGCCGGCCTCGTCACCCCGCTGTCGAACGGCATCGAGTGGGCGCTGGTCACCGCGGGTGTCGGCTATGCCTCCACGGTACTGATCCAGGGCCCGGGCCAGCAGGGACTGTCCCAGGTGGTGGCCTGCAAGCAGGCCGGCGCGTCCTGCATCGTCGTCACCGGCACCACCCGGGACGCCGCCCGCCTCGCGCTGGCCAGGGAGCTGGGCGCGGACCACGTCATCGACGTCCGCCAGGAGGACGCCCTCACCCGGGTACGGGAGATCACCGGCGGCCGGGGCGTCGACGTGGTGCTGGACTGCACCGCGGGAGCGGGCACGGCTCCGGTGCTGCTCGGGGTGGACGCCCTCAAGCGCCGGGAGGGCACCATGGTGGTGCAGGGCGAGCTGGCCGCGTTCCCCGACTTCCCGCTGAAGAAGCTCACCGAGAAGTGCATCAGCCTCAAGAGCGCCCGCGGGCACAGCTACCGCTCCTGCGAACTCGCCCTGGAACAGCTCGCCTCGGGCCGATTCCCCCTGGAGAAGCTGAGCACCCACACCTTCGGTCTCGAGGACACCGACCGTGCCATCCGCACCGTCGGCGGTGAGGGCGGCGAGGACGCCGTGCACGTCTCCCTGCTGCCCTGGGGGGAGGCCGCGTGAGCACCGTCGTCCGCAACCCCCGCCGCACCGACCAGGCCACGGTGGACGCCCTGGGTGCCTTCGGCGTCGCCACCATCCACGAGGCACAGGGCCGCACCGGGCTGCTCGACCCCGCCCTGCGTCCCGTCTACCCGGGCGCGCACATCGCGGGCACCGCGGTCACGGTCAGCGTGCCGCCCGGCGACAACTGGATGATCCATGTCGCGGTCGAGCAGTGCCGGGCGGGCGACGTCCTCGTGATCGCCCCCACCTCCCCCTCCGAGGCCGGTTACTTCGGCGAGCTGCTGGCCACCTCCGTGGCGGCCCGCGGGGTGCGGGGCGTGGTGATCGACGCGGGCTGCCGGGACATCGCCGAGCTGAAGGCCATGGACTTCCCGGTCTGGGCCCGGCACATCTCGGCGTTCGGCACCGTCAAGGAGACCCTCGGCGACGTCAACACGTCGCTGGTCTGCGCCGGGCAGCGGATCGAGCCCGGTGACGTCATCGTCGCCGACGACGACGGCGTGGTGACCGTGCCCCGGCTCTCCGCCGCCGGGGTCCTCGCGGCCTCCCGGGCCCGGGAGGAGAAGGAGGCCGCGTCGCGCGAGCGCTATGCGCGCGGTGAACTCGGCCTGGACGTCAACGCGATGCGCGAGCGGCTCGCCCGCAAGGGGCTCACCTACGTCGACCTGGACGAGGACGGCGACTGAGCCCGCCGCGGTCGGGCAGCCGCCGCGGGCCGCGCGGTGCCGGTATCGCGCCGCAGCACCGGTGTCCGCGCCCCCGGCGGCAGGCCGCGCCCGTCCCGCCCGCCACCCCAGCAAGGACCACGGAACCGATGATCATTGACTGTCACGGCCACTACACCACCGCTCCCCCGCAGCACCAGGCGTTCCGCGAGGCCCAGCTCGCCCGGCTCTCCGACGCCTCACTGCCGGTGTCCGAGCAGGCGCCCATCAGCGACGACGAGATCCGCGAGAGCGTCGAGAAGAACCAGTTGCGGCTGCTGCGCGAGCGCGGCGGCGACCTGATGCTGTTCTCCCCCAAGGCGTCCGGGATGGCCCACCATGTGCCGGACCCGGCCACCGCCCGCGCCTGGGCACGGGCCTGCAACGACCTGGTGCACCGGGTGACCGAGCTGTTCCCACGGCACTTCGCGCCGGTCTGCCAGCTTCCGCAGACCCCCGGCGGGGCGCTCGACGACTCCGTCGCCGAACTGCGCCGGTGCGTCGAGCAGCTGGGCTTCGTGGGCTGCAACCTCAACCCCGACCCCTCCGGCGGCCACTGGACGTCCCCGCCGCTCACCGACCCCTACTGGTTCCCGCTGTACGAGGCCATGGTGGAGCTGGACGTGCCGGCGATGGTGCACGTCTCGGCGTCCTGCAACCCGAACTTCCACGCGCTCGGCGCCCACTACCTGAACGCGGACACCTCGGCGTTCATGCAGTTCGTCGAGACGGACCTGTTCGACCGGTTCCCCGGGCTGCGGTTCGTCCTGCCGCACGGCGGCGGCGCGGTGCCCTACCACTGGGGCAGGTACCGGGGGCTCGCCACCCGGCTCGGCCGGCCCGACCCCGCCGAGCACCTGATGGCCAACGTCTTCTTCGACACCTGCGTCTACCACCAGCCCGGCATCGACCTGCTGCACGAGGTGGTGCCGGCCGACAACATCCTGTTCGCGTCGGAGATGCTGGGTGCGGTGCGGGGCACCAACCCCGACACGGGACGCGCCTGGGACGACACCAAGCACTACATCGACCGGCTGCCGCTCGGCGAGGAGCAGCGCCGCAAGGTGTTCGAGACCAACGCCCGGCGGGTCTACCCGCGGCTGGACGCACGACTGACCTCGGAAGGCAGGTAGCACGACCGTGGCCCCACTGCATCTCACCTTCGCCTGCGGCGACTACGACCGCACGCGTGCCCTCCAGGAGGGCACGGTGCGCCCCGACGGCATCGACCTGACCTATCTGCGGCTGCCGGTGGAGGAGACCTTCTTCCGGATGATGCGCCACCAGGAGTTCGAGGTCGCCGAGCTGTCGCTGTCCTCGTACGTGGTGTCGCTGCAGCAGGATCCGTCGCCGTTCGTGGCGCTGCCCGTCTTCACCTCGCGGATGTTCCGGCACGGGTCGCTGTACCTCAACTCCGCGGCCGGTATCGAGAAGCCCGAGGACCTGCGGGGCAAGGTGGTCGGCACGCCCGAGTTCCAGCTCACCGCCTGTGTGTGGATGCGGGGCATCCTCGGGGACCGGTACGGGGTGCCGTTCGACTCCGTCAGCTATGTCACCGGCGGTCAGGAGAGTACGGGCCGGGTGGAGAAGGCCACCCTGAAACTGGCCGAGTCGGTCCGGATCAGCCGCGCACCCGAGGACCGGACCCTCTCCCGGATGCTGGCCGACGGGGAGATAGACGCGCTGTGCACGCCACGCGTGCCGAGCCCGTTCGCCGCCCGCGACCCGCGGGTGCGCAGGCTCTTCCCGGACGTGGTGGCCAGCGAGAAGGAGTACTACGCGGCCACCGGGATCTTCCCGATCATGCACGTGGTGGTGATCAGGCGGGACGTCTACGAGCGCCACCCGTGGGTCGCCCAATCCCTCTACAAGGCGCTGCTGACGGCCAAGAACGAGGCGTACAACACCATCTACGACAGCTCGGCGCTGCGCTTCATGCTGCCCTGGCTGATCCAGGGAGTGGAGGAGGCACGCGACCTCCTCGGCGACGACTACTGGAGTTACGGCGTCGACGCCAACCGCACCACGCTGGAGACGTTCCTGCGCTACCACCACGAGCAGGGGCTCTCCGACCGGCTGTTCACGCCCGAGGAGCTGTTCGCGCCGGAGTCGGCGGAGGCCGCGGTCATCTGATCCGGCGGTCCGCAGGCGGCTCCCGCGGTCCCCGACCCGTACGGCGCGGGGCACGACCGCGGGGACCGCCGGGGCGTCAACTCCTGTCCCCGGCCGGACAGGTGCCCGCTGGCGGCGGCCGGTCACGTGCTGGGATCCTCTCGTGTCGGCCAGGCCACGCTGCGGGAGGTACAGCCATGCGACACAAGGGCTCCAAGGGCGTCACCAGACGCCGTTTCCTCGGCACCGCGGGCACGGCGGCCGGTGCCGCGAGCCTCTCCCTGCTGCCCGGGTCGGTGCGCAAGGCGCTGGCCGCGGAGGCCGAGCCGCTGCGGTCGCTCGACCAGATCGAGCACATCATCTTCCTGATGCAGGAGAACAGGTCGTTCGACCACTACTTCGGCACGCTGCCCGGCGTCGCCGGCTTCGACGACCCGCACGCGATGACGCTGCCGGACGGCCGCAGCGTGTTCCACCAGCCCGACAGCGTCCACCCGGACGGTTACGTGCTGCCGTTCCGCCTGGACACCACGACGACCAGCTCCGCGGCCGTCCCCACCACCACCCACGCCTGGGGGCCGCAGCACCAGTCCTGGAACGGCGGACGGATGGACGCCTGGATGCCCGCGCACCGGGCCGCCGACGGGGACGTGGTGGGGCCGCTCGCGATGGGCTACTACACACGCGAGGACCTTCCGTTCCACTACGCCCTCGCGGACGCCTTCACCGTCTGCGACCGGTACTTCTGCTCGGTGCTCGGACCCACCCACCCCAACCGGGTGATGTCGATCAGCGGCACGATCGACCCGGCGGGCACGCACGGCGGGCCGGTCGTGAGCAACGCGTTCACCGCGGCCGCGCCGTTCACCTGGACCACCTACCCGGAGCGGCTGCAGGCGGCCGGCGTCAGCTGGAAGTACTACACCGCGAACCCGCTCGACACCAACCTCGGCTGGTTCCGGCAGTTCCGCGAGGCGGAGCCGGGCTCGGACCTCCACGTGGCCGCGATGACGCCGCACCACCCCTCGGACTTCGCCGACGACGTCCTGCACGACCGGCTGCCGTCGGTGGTGTGGCTGGACTCGCAGTACCTGCCCTCGGTGTTCGGGCTGCCGGAGGCCAATGAGCACGCCCCCGCACTGCCGGCCGCCGGCGCGGAGTACATCTACAACGCGCTGGAGGCGCTGGCCTCCCGGCCGCACATCTGGGCGAAGTCCGTCCTCGTCCTCACCTACGACGAGAACGACGGCTTCTTCGATCATGTCGTCCCGCCCACCGCGCCGCCCGGCACCCCCGGCGAGTGGATCACCGCACCACTGCCCCCGGACGCCGCCGGGACCGCCGGACCCGTCGGCCTGGGCTTCCGGGTGCCGGCGCTGGTGATCTCGCCGTTCAGCCGGGGCGGCTGGGTGTGCAGCGACGTCTTCGACCACACCTCCATGCTGCGGCTCCTGGAGCGCCGCTTCGGCGTCCACGAGCCCCACATCAGCGCCTGGCGCCGCCGAACCGTCGGCGACCTGACCTCGGCGCTGCGACTGGGCCGTCCGGACGCGTCGTTCCCGCGGCTGCCCGACCCGGCGCCGCTGTACGAGCGCGAGGTGGAGGAGGCGGCGACGCTGCCCTCGCCGACCGTGCCGGACGTCCAGTCGATGCCGCGCCAGGAACGGGGCCACCGGCCGCACACCCCCTGACGGCCGCCCGGCCGGACGCGATCCGGGGTCAGCCGGAGCCGCGGGCCGCCTCCGTCCCGCCGGCCCGGGCCGGCGGAGGCGCCCGCACCGGCGCCGGCCGCCCCCAGGTCAGCCGCCCCAGGGCCGCACCGCAGAGGCACAGCCAGGCGACGGCGAAGCACCAGCCGGCGACGACGTCGGTGAGCCAGTGCACGCCGAGGTAGACCCGGGTCAGCGCGACGGCCACCGCCCAGCAGCCGATCACGGCCACCAGCACGCCCCTGCCGGGCGGGGAACGCAGGAGGACGGCGGTGATCAGCACCCCGGCCGTGATCGCGGACGTGGTGGCGTGGCCGGACGGGAAGGACCAGCTCGACGCGTGGGTCGCCCAGTCGCCAAGGGGCGGCCGGGGCCGCGCGATCAGGACCAGCACGCCGGTGCGCAGACCCTGCCCCGCGCAGAGGCAGACCAGGCAGCAGACCGCCGCCCACAGTCGCCCGCGGGCGCCGCGGCCCATGACGACACCGGCCAGCGCCACCAGCGCGTACGGCCAGACTCCGGTGCCCGTGGCGGTGACGGCACGGGCCGCCGCGACCGCGACGGGCGCCCGGTGCTCGACACCCCACAGATGGGCCGACTCGTCGGCGAGGAGGGGCCGGCCCGAGGCCACCGCGACCGCCGTGGCCAGCCCCGCGAACGCCACCAGGGCCGCCAGTCCGGCCCCGAGCGGCAGGCGGGGTCGGACCCCGTACGGAACCGCGGGGCCCGGCGGCGGTGGCGGACCGGCGGCGGTGCGGCCGCTCCCCGCGCCAACTGCAGTGCGGACGTCCCCCGCCCCCGCGGAAGTGCGGACATCCCCCGCCCCCGCGGTGGTGCGGACGTCCCCGCCGGTGCCGGGCCGGTCCTCGGACGTCATCGTGTCTTGCCGCCCTCCTGCGCCCGCCTGCGGGACCGCAGCAGTTCGGCACCCAGCGGCAGCAGCGAGAGCACGACGATCAGGACGACGACCGGCAGCAGGTAGCGGTCCACGTTCGGCACGGAGGAGCCCAGTGCGTACCCGGCGACCACCAGTCCCACCGACCACACCAGACCGCCCGCGACCTGCCAGAAGGTGAACGTCCGCACCGGCACGGCCAGCGCTCCGGCCAGCGGGTTGAGCACCGTCCTGACCACGGGGACGAAGCGGGCGAGCACGATGGCCTTGGCGTGCCCGTACCGGGCGAGCAGTTCCTCCGCGCGCTCGGCGCCCTCGTGCAGCCGGCGGGAACGGCTCCGCGCCAGCAGGGCGCCGCCCGCACGCCGCCCGATCCAGTAGCCGCACTGGGCGCCGATCAGGGCGCCCCCCGCCGAGGCGAGCAGCACCAGGGGCAGCGACAGGACGGTGCCGCGGCCCGCGTGCGCGGTGCAGAGCAGTCCCGCGGTGAACAGCAGCGAGTCGCCGGGAAGGAAGAACCCGATCAGCAGCCCAGTCTCGGCGAACATCACCAGGGCGATGCCCAGCACACCGAAGGCGGACAGCAGGGACTGGGCGTCCAGCACGTTCAGGGCGAGCGGGCCCGCGGCGAACAGGGGTGCGGCCATGGTCGGGGGGCCTCTCATAATGGTGCCGGGCAGCGAAACGGCATGCCCGGGCGGCTTGCATCGATGCGATGTCTACATCAGTGTAGACAACAGCTCGGAGCATGAGAGGAGGCTCACCGTGTCCGACACGGGTGCGGAGCGACGACCGGCGGGTGAGCTGGAGGCGAGCGTGCTGGCCGCGCTCTGGGCGGCCGAGGGGCCGCGCACGGCCACCCAGGTGCAGGACAGCCTCCCGATGCCGCTGGCCAGGACGACGGTCGCCACGATCCTCGCGCGGCTGCACGAGAAGGGCGCGGTGGTCCGGGCGCGCGCGGGACGCGGCTATGCGTACTCCCCCGCCCAGGACGCCCACGGTCTCACCGCCCGCCGTATGCACCACGAGCTCGACAAGGACAGCGACCGCGAGGTGGTGCTGGCCCGCTTCGTCTCGCAGCTCAGCCCGGACGACGAGCGGGTGCTGAGGGAGCTGCTGGAGGCCGGTGACCGGTGATCGCGCTGCTGGTCGTCCCCCTGCTCGTGCCGTTCGCGGCCCCGCTGCTCGCGGCGCGGCTGGCCGGCTCGCGCCACCCGGTCGCCGCGCTGTGGTCGCTCACGGTCGCCGGCGCCGTCCTCGGGGCGAGCACGCTGGTCTCGCTCGGCGGGCTGCTGCTGTCCGGGGTGCTGGGGCTGCCGCCGGCCGCCGAGCTGGGCGAGTTGGTCCACCCGCTCGCGGTGGGGCCCGGGGAGCTGCTGTATCCGGCGACGCTGTTCTCGGCGGGCGCCCTCGCCGTCTGGGGGTGGGCCACGGCGCGCTCCGTCGTCCGGCAGTGGCGGCTGTATCAGCGGGCGCGTGCGGCGGCCCGCGGGCGGCATGCAGCCGGTGATCTGAGCATCGTCGAGGACGACCGGCCCGACGCCTATGCCCTGCCGGGCAGCCCGGGGCGGATCGTGGTCACCAGCGGCATGCTGCGCTCCCTCACACCGCGGGAGCACGCGGCGCTCTTCGCCCATGAGCGCGCGCACCTGGCGGGGCGGCACCATCTCTTCCTCGCCGCCGCGGAATTGTCCGCGCGCTGCCATCCGGGGCTCCGTACGCTGCGCGGCGCCGTCGCCCTGGCCGCCGAGCGCGCCGCGGACGAGGCCGCGGCCCGCGTGACCGGGGACCGGCGGCTGACCGCCCAGGCCATCGGCCGGGCCGCGCTGGCCGCCCGGGGCACCTCGGGTGCCCGTCCGGCGTTCCTGCCCTCCGCGACCACCGGCCCCGTGCCCCAGCGGGTGGCGGCGCTGCTGCGGCACCCGGTGGGCCCCCGTCGGCTGGTGGTGGCGCTGGCCACGCTGCTGACGCTGTGCGCCGGGGTGTCGTCCGCCACGGCCGCCGCCGGGGCCCTCGTCCTGCACCGCGGCGTGGAGGTGGCCCAGGGGGAATGGCCGGGAAGCCGATGACATGCCGCCGGGCCGATGACATGCCGCCGGGCCGATGACGTGCCGCCGGGCCGGTGCTACCGGCCCGGGTCCTGAGCGGGCCGGGGACGTCCCGTCCCGGCGGAAAGCGGCCGTCCGCATCCCGACCGCATCCTGCCCGGCCCCCGTGGAAGGGCCACGGCGCCCCGGGCCGCGCTGCCGTCCGTCAGCTCAGCGCGCCGGTGCCCAGCAGGCCGAGCAGGAGCACTCCGACGACGATCCGGTAGACGACGAAGGCGTTGAACGAGTGCTTCGCCACGAAGCGCAGCAACCAGGCGATCGAGGCGTAGGCGACGACGAAGGAGACCAGCGTGCCGGCCGCGAGCGGCGCGGCCCCCACGCCGGTGCCGAGCGCGTCCTTCAGCTCGTACAGGCCGGCACCGGTGAGCGCGGGTATGCCGAGGAAGAAGGAGAGGCGGGTGGCCGCGACCCGGTCCAGGTCGAGCACCAGGGCGGTGGACATGGTCGCTCCCGAGCGGGAGAAGCCGGGGAAGAGCAGCGCGAGGATCTGCGAGCAGCCCACCAGCATGGCGTCCTTGAAGGAGACGTCGTCCTCGCCGCGCTTGTGCCGGCCCATCTGGTCCGCCGCCCACATCACCCCGCTGCCGACGATCAGGGACCCGGCGACCACCCACAGCGACGCCAGCGGCCCCTCGATCAGCGGCTTGGCGGCCAGGCCCACGGCGACGATCGGGATCGTGGCGCATATCACCCACCAGGCGAACCGGTAGTCGTGGTGGTACCGCTCGCCCCTGTGCGCCAGGCCACGCAGCCAGGCGCCGGCGATCCGTACGATGTCCCGGTAGAAGTAGACCAGTACGGCGGCGATCGCCCCCACCTGGATGACGGCGGAGAAGCCGATCACGGCGTTGTCGTCGACCGGGATGCCCATCAGGCCCTCGGCGATCTTCAGATGTCCGGTGGACGAGACCGGGAGGAACTCGGTCACCCCCTCCACGGCCCCGAGTATCACGGCCTGGCCGACGTTGATCACGCTCATCGGTTCTCTTTCGTACGGGTGTGAGGACGGCGGGCACGGAAGACACGGCTCCGGGGCGGGACCTCGTCCGGTGCGGGAGGCCGAGCGTGAGACGCCGACTTTCGTCTACAGAACTGTAGACGATAGCCGCCGATGGACGGAAAGCCCCGGGCCCGGAACCGACGGAGAGCGAGTCCCGGACGGGCAGGGAGCGGGGGCCGGGCGTGCGGGGGCGAACCCCGGGCGGGCGGGGGGCGAGCCCGGGCAGCCGGGGAGCGGCTTCCACGCCCGCCCTGCGTCAGCGGGTCGCGGCGCTCAGTCCCCTCCGTTCGCCGCCGCGAATCCGGTACGGCGGCGAATACAGGAGACTGGAAACAGGGCGAACCGGACGAAGGGGACGAATTCGATGACCATGCAACCCGATCCGCACCTCGCGATGGTGCGCCCCGTCACGCCGAACACCCCGCAGGGCTGCGAGGAGTGCCTGGCCGCGGGGACCGGCTGGGTGCACCTGAGGATGTGCCTCACCTGCGGACACGTCGGATGCTGCGACTCCTCCCCGGGCCGGCATGCCCGCGGGCATGCGGCCTCCACCGAGCACCCCATCGTCCAGTCCTACGAGCCGGGTGAGGATTGGCGGTGGTGCTTCGTCGACGAGGCGATGGCCTGACGGACGGCCACGGTGCCGCGCCCACGGCGGCCCCACCGAGACCCCGACCGGCGCGACGCCTTCCGCCGATCCGCGCGACGCCTTCCCCTGGCGGACGTGACACGCACCCCCGGCCGGTGCGGCCGGGAGCAGCCCGGCACCCGGCCGAGCACGGCGAGCGCCATCTGGTGGACGAGGGGCAGGCCCTTCCCCGGTCTCGGTGCGAGGAGATCTTCGCCCCGGATGACCGGGCCCCGGATGACCGGGCCCCGGGTGACCGCGGCGCCCGAAGGGCGGGTGGGCGACCCACGCCGCCCGGGCGCGGGAGCGCCGGACTAGGCTCCTGATCGGCGGCCGGTGCCGGCACGCACCGGTTCGGGAGGGAGTCACCAGCATGACGGACACGGCCCAGGTCACCCTGGCGGACGTGCGCGCCGCCGCCGCACAGATCGAGGGCGTGGCGCACCGCACCCCGGTGCTGCGCTCGCGCACCCTGGACCGCATGGCCGGCGCGGAGGTCCTCGTCAAGTGCGAGAACTTCCAGCGGATCGGCGCGTTCAAGTTCCGCGGCGCGTACAACGCCGCGTCCCGGCTGTCGCCGGACCAGCTGGCCAAGGGCATCGCCGCCTACTCCTCGGGCAACCACGCCCAGGCGGTCGCCCTGGCCGCCCGGGAGCTGGGCACGACGGCCATGATCCTGATGCCGGAGGACACCCCACGCGCCAAACTGGCCGCCACCGCCGGGTACGGCGCCGAGATCGTCACCTACGACCGCTACACCGGGGACCGGGTCGCGCTCGGTGAGGCACTGGCCGAGGAGCGCGGCCTCGCGCTGATCCCGCCGTACGAGCATCCACATGTCATCGCGGGCCAGGGCACCGCCGCCCTCGAACTCGTCGAGGAGGCGGGCGCCCCGGACGCACTGGTGGTGCCGGTCGGGGGCGGCGGGCTGATCGCCGGCAGCGCCACCGCCGTGAAGGGCGTGGCGGCCGGGACCCGGGTGATCGGGGTCGAGCCGGCAGCCGGCAACGACACCCAGCGCTCCCTGGCCGCGGGCAGCCGGGTCGCGGTCCCCGTGCCGCGCACCATCGCGGACGGCCTGGCCGCGGACATCCCCGGCGAACTCACCTTCTCCATCAACCAGCGCCTGGTCGACGAGATCGTCGTGGTCGACGACGATGAGATCCGTGCGGCGATGCGGCTGGCCTTCGAACGGCTGAAGATCGTCGTGGAACCGAGCGGCGCCGTCGCCCTGGCCGCCCTCCTGGCCCGGCGCGTCACCCCTCTCCCGCCCCGTGTCGGCGTGATCGCCTCCGGCGGCAACATAGGCGCCGGGCGCTTCGCGGAGCTCCTCGGCACCTGACGTCACAGCGAACCCTGCGCCCCCTAGCGCCCCCTGACGCTCCCTCATTATTGACATGGACACTTCCGTTGAGCGCTTCCGCTTGCTACCAATGAGTAGCAATCTGTCGCGCCCAAGGAGGCTCCGTGAGACTCAGATCGACGCTGTCCGCCCTCGTCACCCTCACCCTGGCGGCGGTGATCAGCCTGGTTCTGACCGGTCCGGCACAAGCTGCCGGACCTGCTTATGTGGCACTGGGGGACTCGTACTCGTCCGGGAACGGCGCAGGCAACTACGACAGCGCGAGCGGCGACTGCCACCGCAGCCTGAGTTCCTACCCCTACCTGTGGAAGAACGCCCACCAACCGTCCTCGTTCTACGACGACGCCTGCTCGGGCGCCGTGACCACGGATGTGACGGGCAAGCAGCTCGGCCACCTCAACGCGTCCACCGGGCTGGTCTCGCTCACCATCGGCGGCAACGACGCGGGCTTCTCCGATGTGATGACCACCTGTGTGACCGGCTCGGACAGCACCTGCGTCAACCGGGTCAACCAGGCGGAGAGCTACGCCCAGAACACTCTTCCCGGCCGCCTGGACGCCACCTATGACGCGATCCGCGCCAAGGCCCCCAACGCCAAGGTGGTCGTGCTGGGCTACCCGCGCATCTACACCCTGAACGTGTTCTGCGTCGGCCTGTCGGACACCAAGCACCGCAAGATCGACGAGGCCGCCGACGTGCTCAACCAGGTCATCTCCGCCCGCGCCGCCGCCCACGGCTTCGTCTTCGGCGATGTGCGCACCACCTTCAACGGCCATGAGCTCTGCTCCGGCGACGACTGGCTGCACTCCCTGGTCGTCTCCCCGAGCTGGGAGTCGTACCACCCCACCGCAACCGGCCACGCGAACGGCTACTATCCCGTATTCAATCAGAACAGCTGAAACCCACTCATGAACGAACCGGTACGCGGAGCCCCCGTCAACGCGACGGGGGCTCCTCCCTTTCCGCTCCCCACCGGCCGGCGGCCGGATCGGTGTCTTGTCCGGTGTCCGGCGGCCGGAGGACCATGCACCGAGGGGGCTGATATGACCGTGCCAGGCACCCTCGCCGTCGTCCGAACGGGACCAAGGGAGGATGCCGTGAACACCACTTCCACACGGTGCGTCCGCAGGATCGCCGTCGTCTCCGCGCTGCTGGCCGCCGTCGCCGGCGCCGCGCCGGGCGCCATGGCGCGGGACGCGGCCCGGCCCGGGGCCGGCCCCGCACAGCTCGCGGCCGCCGAGCTGGCCGCCCGGCGGGCGGACGTCCCGGGCACGGCCTGGTACACCGACCCCGCGCGGGGCACCCTCGTGGTGACCGCGGACCGCACCGTGGGCGCCGAGGACATCGCACGGCTCAGGGCCGCGGTGCGCGTCCCGGCGGGAGCGCTGGAGATCCGCCGCAGCCCGGGCCGGCTCGCCGAGCGGGTGGCCGGCGGCGACGTCATCACCGGGCCCGGCGGGCTGCGGTGCACGGTGGGCTTCAACGTCGAGGACGCCGGCGGCGTCAAGTACGCCCTCACCGCCGGCCACTGCACGCAGACCGGCGGCACCTGGTCCATCGGGCCCGTGGTGTCCAGCAGCTTCCCCGGCAGCGACTACGGGCTCATCAGATACGGCGACCAGAGCCAGGCGGAGGGCGGGGTGCGCGGCCCGGGCGGGACGCTGACCGACATCGTGGACGCCCGCACGCCGTCCGTCGGCCAGAGCGTGTGCCTCACGGGCTCCGCCACCGGAGTGCACTGCGGCAGGGTGACCGCCCTCAACGCGACGGTGAACTACGGCGGCGGGGACATCGTGTCCGGCCTCATCGAGACCACCGTCTGCGCGGAGCCCGGCGACAGCGGCGGCCCGCTGTACTCGGGCCACACCGCCCACGGCATCGCCTCGGGCGGCAGCGGCAACTGCACCACGGGCGGCACCACGTTCTTCCAGCCCGTCGTCGAACCCCTGAGCGCCTACGGGGTCAGGGTCTTCTAGGGCCTGTCCGATGGTTCCCGCCGGTCCCGCGACGCCTGGCGGGAGCCGTCGGACAGGTCCTGGCGCTCCGCGGCGCCGCCCACCTGAACGGGCGGCGGCGCCGCGGCGAGGACCTTGCCCGGGTTGAGGATGCCGTGCGGATCCAGGGCGCGCTTGACGTCCTGGTGGACCCGGAGGCCCACGGGGCCGAGTTCCTTCTCGAGCCAGTCGCGCTTGAGCGTCCCGACGCCGTGCTCGCCGGTGATGGTGCCGCCGAGGGCCAGGCCGAGGTCCATCACCGCGCCGAACGCCCGGTGCGCGCGCGCCACCTCGTCCGGGTCCGCCGGGTCGAAGAGCACATGGGGATGGAGGTTGCCGTCGCCGGCGTGTGCGACACAGGTGATCCGCACCCCGTGCTCGCGGGCCATGTCCTGTACGCCGTCGACCAGGTCGGCGAGGACCCGGCGCGGCACGCACACGTCGTCCGCGAGGTACGCGCCGAGCCGCTCGGTGGCCACCGCCACCAGGCGCCGGGCGGCCAGCAGCAGGTCGGCCTCCGCGGGGTCCTCGGCGACGACAGCGTCGCCGCCGTGCCGGGTGGCGACGTCCGCGAACCGCTTCAGGTCCGCGGGCGCCTGGTCCCCGCGGTCCGACTGCGCGATCAGCACCGCGCCCGCGTCGGCGGGGAAGCCCAGGTCGCGGTAGGCGGAGACGACGTCCATGGTGGGCCGGTCCATCAGCTCCAGCAGGCTGGGCCGGGTGCCGTCCGCCATGTAGTCGGCGACCGCCGCGCAGGCCGCCGCCGGCGCCGGGAAGAAGCCGACGGCGGTCAGTGGCGCCTGCGCGGCCGGACGCAGCGCGAGCGTCAGCTCGGTGATGACCCCGAGGGTGCCCTCGGAGCCCACGAACAGGTGGGTGAGGTCGTATCCGGCGACGCCCTTGGCGGTGCGTCGGCCGGTGCGCAGCACCGCGCCGTCGGCGAGGACGACCGTGAGGCCCCGGACGAAGTCGGCGGTGACGCCGTACTTGACACAGCACAGCCCGCCGGCGTTGGTGGCGGCGTTGCCCCCGAGCGTCGACATCTCCCACGAGGAGGGGTCGGGCGGGTAGAACAGGCCGTGCTCGGCGACGGCGCGGGAGAACTCGGCGTTCACCACGCCGGCCTCGGCGACCGCCACCTGGTCGACGGTGTCGATCTCCAGGATCCGGTCCATGCGCTCCACCGACAGCAGGATGCAGCCGTCCACGGCGTTGGCGCCGCCCGCGAGCCCGGTCCGCGCGGCCTGCGGCACCACCGGGACGCGGTGCCGGTGCGCGGTGCGCAGCACCAGCGAGACGTCGTCGGTGGTGCGGGCCCGCACCAGTGCGGCCGGGTCACCGCTCGGGCAGAACGGTGCGCGGTCTCCGCGGTGGGCCTCCAGCACGTCCGGGTCGGTGACCAGGGCGCCGTCGGGGAGATGCGCGGCCAGCTCGGCGAGCGCGGCGCGGAGACCCTCCGGGCCGCCGGCGGGCGGCAGGGGCCCCGGTCCGTTGGGTGCGGCGGGCCGCGCGGTGCCGCCGCCCACCGGGACGGGCCGTGCCGCCTCGCCGCTCACAGCAGTCCCCGGGCCGCGAGGTTGCGCATCAGCGCGGTGATCCCGAACTCCCAGGGCGGTGCGGTCTCGCTGGTCGTGACGGTGTTCACCAGGGCGCCGAGCCGGGGGCTGGAGATCCGCACCACGTCGCCGCGTTCGTGGGTGAAGCCCTCGCCCGGCACGGAGCGGTCCTCGGTGGGCGCGAAGAGGGTGCCGGTGAAGAGGACGAAACCGTCCGGGTGCTGGTGGTGCGGGCCGTGCACGGAGGCCACCAGGTCGAGCACGTCGCGGCTGATCTCCCGCATCGAGCTGAGGCCCTGGAGGACGAAGCCGTCCGGCCCGTCGACCCGCAGCTCGATGTCGAGCGCCCGGACGTCGTCGAGGGTGAAGCCGTCGTCGAGGAGCCGGAGGAACGGGCCGATGGCACAGGAGGCGTTGTTGTCCTTGGCGCGGGGCAGCAGCAGCGCGCTGCGGCCCTCGACGTCGCGGAGGTTGACGTCGTTTCCGAGAGTGGCGCCGCGCACCCGGCCGCGGGAGTCGACGGCGAGCACCGCCTCGGGCTCCGGGTTGTTCCACACCGAGGAGGCCAGGATGCCTATCTCGGCGCCGGTGCCGACCGCGGAGAGCACGGGCGCCTTGGTGAAGACCTCCGGGTCGGGGCCGATGCCGACCTCCAGGTACTGGGACCAGAGTCCCTCCGCGATCAGCAGCTCCTTGGCCCTGGCGGCCTCCGGCGAGCCGGGCCGGACATGGGCCAGGGTGCCGCCGACGGCCTTCACCACCATCTCCCGCACCCGCTCGGCGCCCGCCGGATCGCCGCCGGTGCGCTCCTCGATGACCCGCTCCAGCATGCTGCGGGCGAAGGTGACGCCCGCGGCTTTGAGGAGTTGCAGGTCGACGGGGGCCAGCAGGTGGGGCACGTCGCGGCGGCCCCCGGCCGTGGCGGCCAGCAGCTCGCCCAGCCGCCAGGTCCTGCCGCCCTCGGCACCGCGCACCAGCTCGGCGGCGTCGTCGCGCTCCAGCAGGTCCGAGACGGTGGGGGCGAGGGCGGTCAGGTCGACGACGTGCTCGCCGCGCACCGCGGCCACACACGGTCCGCCCCACTCAGGCTCGTGCACACGGGCGACGAGAGTGGCACGGTCGGCATCCTCGGGGAGCACAGAGCCGGGCGACAGAGCGTTCGGGTCCAACGTTCCTCCTGCTGAGTGGTGCGGGTGCGGGTACGGTGTCCGGCCGGGGCGCCGGGCCCGCGGGGCGGTGGCGGCGGATGCTGTCCTGTCCCGTTCATCAGATCACGGCGGCTCGCGCCCTCCTACGGCGCCTCCGCGCGGGACCCCCGCCGGCCCGCCGGTTCCGCCCGATCCACCGGCTCCGCCCGATCCACCGGCTCCGACCGGTGCGCGGGTGGCCGGCGGCCGTGCGGGAGCGCGGATCGAGCCGCCGCGCGTCCCCGGAAGGGTTCATCCCTCTCCCCATCTGCCGTGCCGGCAGGGCGGCCCCGCCACTTCGCCCGCGACCGGGAGGTCGTGACCGGCCCCGCCCGGCAGGGCGATCGTAGACAATAGACCTGCGCGGTCGTCCCGTCACCAGGGTCTTGCGCCGGCCGGCTCGCACGGTGCCCGGCGACCTCCCCAGGCGGCTTGCGGCCACCCCCGGCACCGTCGTCGGCCCGGAGCACCTCGCCGACGACGAGCGGTCGGCCACCGGCACGGCCCGGATGGAGCACCGTGCCGAGCGGATCGCCCCCTGGAGGGGCTGCCCGCGCGGGAGAAGCACGCAGGAGTGCGTGGCGCTGCTGGACGCGGGCGTGCCGGCCGGGCCGGTCCTGGACCACCGGCGGGTCCCGAGCACGACCCGCACGTCAGGGCACGGGGCACGGCGGAGGAGTTCGACCCCTCTTCCGGAGGGCAGGACCGGGGCGCCGGCGAGGGCGCCTTCGCGGCCGGCACCGACATCCGCGAGTTCCGTGCCGTCGCCTCCGGCGCGGACGGTGTCGCGTACGAGCACCACGTCGGCCGTGCGGTCGCCCGCCTCGCCGGTCTGCGGATGCCCGCGGTGGCAGTGGTGCGGGGCCCTGCGGTGGGCGCCGGGCTCGTCGTCACCGCCTGCTGGGACCTGGTGGTGTGCACCCCCGACGCGGTGTTCGGCGTCCCCATCGGGCGCTCGCTCGGCAACTGCCTCTCGCCGAGCGCGATCGCCCGGCTGTACGCGGGGCTGGGCCGGGCGCGGACCCTGCGCGGCTCCTGCCGGGACGCATGGGCGACCTGGACCACACCGCCCGCCTTTTCCCGGCCGCCCGCCCGGCCGCGGTCCGCGCCGGCACGGCGACCCGGCGGCACCTACTCCGTCAGCCCGCAGCCACCGGGTGGACACGCCCGGGCCGGCCCAGAGCCGCACGGCGCCGCAGCGCACCGAAACACGTTGCCAGGCCAAGGCCCGGCAGGGGCGGCGGGGAAACTGCGCGACCAGCCCACACGGAAGCCGCACATCGCCCCCGCCCCGAGGGGCGGCCGGGCCGTCCGAGGCCACCGGCCGATGGCCGCGGGCGGGGCCCGCACGCGAGGAGACCGGCGCACGTCCCCGCACGGGGCAGCGCGCCCCGGGGCGGGCCGGCGGCCCCCGGCCAGCTCACATGCTTCGCATCTTCATGTACCGCACCATGTCCGGCGCACTGAACGCCACCACCGCCAGCGTGGTCGCCGCGAGGGCGGCCATCATGACGCGGACGGCCGTCGCGGGAATGCGGATGCCGTGCTTCACGGGATTCACCTCCTCAGGGTGCCGGTGTCCGCGGCGGACGCAGGCAGCGGATCCGGGGCGGGCACAGGGAGCGCGTCAAGCGCGGCACCGGGGTCCCGTAGCAGGGTCCCGGCCAGGTGGCCGAGCAGCGTGACCGCGGCGCCGACCGCGCCGCGGACCGGTGCGCTGAGCCCCACGGTGACATCGGGTTCGTCGCCGCGCAGCCGCACCAGGGGCTCGCAGCCCAGCACCACGACACGAGGCAGTGGTGCGCCCGCGTCCCGCGCGAGTCGCTCGGCGAGCGCGAGGACCCGGACGGGGTCCATGCCGTGTGCATCGGGCGCGGCACCGGCGTCCGGCCCGGTGGCCCGGCCGGCGTCCCTGCCGGTGTCCGGCTCGATCAGGTAGAGCGTGCCGGGGGCACCGCCGCGCGGTGCGGCGTCCACGAGGACGGCGGCGTCGTAGCCGTCCAGGAGCCGGTAGGCCAGGTCCAGTCCGCGGATGCCGAAGTCGGCGGCCCGGGCGCCGGGCGGCAGCCGGCCGGGTTCCGTGCCGAGCGCCGCGATGACCTCGGGGCCGAACGCGTCGTCGGCGAGGAACACATTGCCGATCCCGGCGACCAGCAGCCGGACGGTGCGCTCGCCGGGCGGCCCCGCGGGCTCGACCTCGTCCGGCGCGAAGAAGAACCGGTGGCCGAGGCCGGTGGTGAAGTAGCGGCCCTCGTCCGCCTCCAGGGTGACGGCGAGGTGGGTCCGGCCCTCATCGTCCTCCTCGACGGCGTCGACCTCCGCGATCCGGCCCGTCAGCGCCAGGTCGAGGACGTCGCCCCGCGCGCGGGGGCGCAGCCGCACCCGGCTGCCACGGGTCAGCGGCACACCGCCGACGGTCACCGCACGTGTGGACGGTCCGCAGACGACCCCGGCGGCCCCGGCCGGCCGGCCAGGCCCAGTGGCCCCGGCGGTCCCGACGGGCGCGGCGGACACGGCGGACACGGCGGACGGTCCGCCGACTGCCCCGAAGGGCACAGTCTGCGGCCTCCCGGCGCCGCCGGACTGCGTGCCGGTGGTGGCCGGCTCGCCGGTGTGGTGGGGCATCGGTCCTCGCGGCGGCGGTCCGCCGTACTCGTGCGTCCCGGTCCGCGGCGCGGTCATGGGCACTCCCCCACCGGCCGCAAGCCGCGGATCGTGCCGTGCAGCGCCATCAGGTCGCCGGGGGCGAGGGACGCGCAGCGGTCCAGGATCTCCCGGGCGCGCGGATCGGTGGCGCGTGCCTCGCGCTGTTCCCCGGGGGTGAGGCTGAGCACGTTGAGGATGAGCAGGTGGTCGATCTCGCCGCCGTCGAAGAGGTCACCGGGGCTCTCCGGGGCGACGCCCGGGAAGTCGTACAGGGTGACCGGAGAGGAGAGCACCGCGGCGGCCCGGTGCGGGTCGTGGCCCGGGGCACCCGGCGGGTCGCCCACCAGCACGGGCCAGGTGCCCTCGTTGCGGCAGGCGGCCGCCGCCTCGCGCAGGGCGTCCGGCGGGTCGATCAGGGAGGCGAACGTGCCGTCGGTGGCGGTGAGCACGGTGTGCGTCGAGACCAGTGCGTAGGGGGCGAGCAGGTCGCGGCCGTCGCGCTCCTCGCCAGCGGGGGCCGGGCACGCGGTGGTGTTCTCGACGGTCACGCCGATCCGCGCGGCGTGCTCCGCCACCGGCACGGCCGCCAGCTCGATGCGGCCCGTCAGCCGCTGCCAGCTCCGTACCAACCGCCCGACCGTCCGGCCTGCGGCGTCGTGCAGGGGCTCCTCGGCGGTGCCGGCCGGGATCTCCACGGTGTGCTCCCGGCGCTCGCCGGGACGCCAGGTCGGCAGCGTCCAGGTCCGCTCCGTGGCCTCCTGCCAGGTCAGGTGGGTGGTGTCGCCCACCGTCAGCCGGTCGACGGCCTCCCATGCCGCGGCCGGACCCCGGCCGCGGCGGTACACCTGCCGGTGCACGACGTGCAGGAACCGCACCTGCACGGACACGACCGTCCCGGGACCGGTCTCGAGCGGCAGCTCGGTACGCATCAGCGACGGCTCACCGAGGGCGCCCGCCACGGCCCGGGGGTAGACGCCGCCGAACGTCCAGCGCTTGGTGTTCTTCAGCGCGGACCTGCGGTACGGCCAGAGCAGATAGCCCTCGTACAGACAGGTGTGGGCGATCTTCGCCACGGCGGCTAGCGGGTCCATGCCGCCCCCACGGGCTCGGTGGCTCCCGTGGCCCCGTCCAGCAGGGCCGCCACGCTCCGGTCGGCGTCCAGCAGGCCGTGCGCCGCGCCGTAGGCGTCGAGCCGCTCGCCGGTTGCCCGGCTCACCCGCAGCCACCGGCCGGGGCCGTGGTACCGCGCCGTCAGGTCGTGCCAGAGCGCGGCGGACAGCCGGCAGGTGGCCTCGGTGTCCCAGGGGATCCGGGCGGTGGCCAGCCGGCCCGTGCCGTCGGTGTGGAAGACCGTGCCGGTGAACAGCAGGTCCAGGGGCACGTCGGCGTCCCGCACGGCACGGAAGTAGGTGCGCAGGGCATGCTCGGTGTCGCCGGTGCAGGGCACCGGAAGGTCGACCCGCGTGTGCTCGTCGAACGCCGGTACGACGGTGGTGAGCTGGGCCCAGGTCAGCGGGCGCATGCTGGTCGCCCACTGCTCCGGCTGCCCGAAGAGCGGGGCGAGGGCTGCCGCGTCGGTGTGCTCGTGGGGCCCCCGGGCGGCGTCGATGCGGATCGCGGTGGTCAGCAGCAGGGAGCGGACCGGGCCGCCGCCGGTGCGGGTGACGGCCAGCCGGAACGCGAACGTCGGCACCGCGGCGTGCTCCAGCGGCCGCACACCGGTGACCGTGAACGCCAGGCGGGGGAGGTCGGGGCGGGGCCCGGCCGCGGCGGCACCGGGGCCGGGTGCCGAGGGCCGGCGGCGGTCGTCCTCCGCGGGCCCGGGACCGGAGGTGGTGGGGTTGCCTGCCCTGGTCATGCGGGCGAGAGGTTGGGCATGCCGGGCAGGATGGGGTTCCTGGCGTCCGGGCAGATGCCGGTGGACCTGCGGGCGGTGGAGCGGTCGTCGGGGAGGTGGCCGGGCTGGCGCTTGTACACGCCCTCGTGGTTGCCCTGCCGGACGCCGGGGGTGTGTGCCGGGGCGTCCAGGCGCACGTCCGGCTCTCCGACCCTGATGTCAGTCATGGCCTTTCCTTTCTCCGTCGGGCGTGCCGGGGGCGCGGTCGTCCGGCGCGGAGGGGTCGAGCCCCGCCAGGAAGCGCCGTACGTGCTCCTCGGCCTCCGCTCCCCCGGTGAACCCCTTCCACTGCGTGCGCAGCACGGCGACCAGCCGGTAGCAGTCGTCGAGGGGGACGATCCAGTGCGCGCGCCGGCCGCGGGAGCGGTCGACGAGCAGGGCCTCGGTGCCCGGTGCCAGCGCCGCCAGCGCCGGGTGGCGGGCGGCGAGCCGGGCCCAGGCTTCCGGGTCGACGGCGGCGCGGGTGACGCCGAGCGGGCTCGGGTACCCCACCGTCGCGCCCTGTGCGGGCGGCACGGCACGCACGAAGAAGGCGAGTGCGACCGGCACGCCCAGGGCGGCCCAGGCGAGGTCGTCCACGGCCGTGCCGGGAAGCCGCAGGCGGCGCCGCGGGATCAGCCGGTAGCGCGGCCCGCGCGTCACCCGGCCGCGGCCTCCGGCGGCCGGCTCCTCCGACTCCGTGTCCTCGCCGGAGCCGAGCGGTTCCCGGTCCCCGCCGGAGTGACGCGGCCCCGGGCCCCCGCCGGAGCGGCCCGGCCCCCGGTTCCCGGCGCACCGCACCGGCGGCGGATCTCCGACGGAGCGCACCGGCGCCGGGTCCTCGGTCGTGAACAGCAGGGCGCAGGCCTGGCAGGCGCAGAGGATCGCGTCGGCCGCGGGGTCCAGGAGGTGGCGGTGCTCCGCCGGCACCGGAAGGGCGCACACGTCGCAGCGCTCCTCGCGGGCCTCCGGAACCGGCAGCGGCCGGCGGGCGAGGTCGCGCAGCGCGGGCGCGGCGAGCGGTGCGGCGGGAGTCACCGGGGACCGCCGCCCAGGGCCGCGGGGCGCAGCAGCGCCTCCACGGGGATCAGCGTTCCGGGCCTGCCGCCGTCCGCGGTCGCCGCGGGTTCCTCGGAGAGTTCCACCCGTTCGACCTCCGGCGCCGCCCAGGCGATCGCCGCCTCCACGTGCTCCCGCATCCCGTGTGCCGGCTGTTCCCGCACCCCGCCGGCCTGGCCTTCCCGCACCCCGCCGGCCGGCGAGCCGGGGCCCGGCGACCCGCACCCCGGTGGACGCACCCGTACCCGCACCCGGGCGGTGGTGCCGTCCAGCGCGGTGAGTTCGGCGGTGGCCGGGCCGGGGAGCCCGGCGAGGGCGCGGCGGATCCGGTCGGCGGGCGGGTCGGGGTGCAGCTCGTGGACCAGGAGCAGGTGGCCGACGAGCTCGTCGGCGGCGAGCGCCTGGGCGGTGTCAGCGCCGGTGTGCCGCAGCACGCGTTCCAGGCAGGCGCCGTAGAGGGTGACGAGGGCGTGCACGGCGTCCAGGGCCTGGGTGCGGACGGTGCGGTCGGGCAGGTCGTGCAGCCCGGTGAGCAGGGCCTCGGTGCGGGCCACATGGGCGCGCAGCTCGGTGTCGTCGAGGGACATGCCGTCGTCTCCTCTCACGCAAGGGTGCCGAGCGTGGGCGTGTGGCTGCGGGTGACGGTCCTGCCGCCGCCCAGGTACATGTGCACCCCGCACGGCAGGCAGGGGTCGAAGCTGCGGACGGTGCGCATGATGTCGATGCCCTTGAAGTTCTCCCGCCCGTTCTCCTCGAAGATCGTCATGCCCTGGACGGCGTCCTCGTAGGGGCCCGGGGTGCCGAAGTGGTCGCGGGGGCTGGCGTTCCAGGGGGTGGGCGGGTACGGGTGGTAGTTGGCGATCTTGTGGTCGCGGATGACGAGGTGGTGCGAGAGGACGCCGCGCACCGCCTCGTGGAAGCCGACGCCGATGGCCTCCTTGGGCACCTTGAAGTCCTCGAAGACCTTGGTGCGCCCGGCGCGCACCTCGGCGAGGGCGCGCTCGACGAAGTAGAGGGCCATGCCGGCGGCGTAGGCGACGAAGTACATCCGGGCGCGGTTGCGCTCCAGGGTGTTGGGGAAGGGCGGCGGGCTCCACTCCAGGCGCACCTCGGGCGTGGACGGCGTCCTGGGCAGGTCGATCTCGACGCTGTGCCCGGTGGAGCGGACGTAGGGGGTGCGGACCCTGTCCGAGAGGGCCGTGGACCACAGGCGGGCGAGGGGGCCGCCGCCGGTGTCGAGCGCGAGGTGGTCGCCGGTGCGCCGGTCGTACCACCGGGGGCTCATCACCCAGCTGTACTTGCCGCCGTCCAGGTCGCGCTTCTGCGGTTTGGGCACGGTGGTCTGGTTCCAGGGGTGGCGTTTGTCGACGGGGTTGCCCAGCGGGTCCTTGTCGACGTAGGTCTCCTCGGCGGCCCAGTCCTCGTAGTAGGAGCTGCCGAGCAGGATGCGCATGCCCAGGTTGATGTCGACGAGGTCGTTGGTGACCAGCTCGTTGTCGACGATGATGCCTGGGGTGACGAACATCGCCTTGCCCCAGTCGTTCATGTGCCGGTAGTCGTAGTCGACGACGTCGGGGTCCTGGAAGCTGCCCCAGCAGCCCAGCAGGGTGCGGCGGCGGCCCACCTGGTCGTAGCCGGGCAGCGCCTCGTACCAGAAGTCGAAGACGTCGTCGTTCATGGCGACGGCGCGTTTGACGAAGTCCATCGCGCGCATCAGGCGCACCAGGTAGTCGGTGAAGACCTGCGGGGTGGCGACCGTGCCCACGCCGCCCGGGTAGAGCGTGGAGGGGTGCACGTGCCGGCCCTCCATCAGGCAGCACATCTCCCGGGTGAGCCTGCTGAGCTGGAGGGCCTCCTTGTAGGTCCGGCCCTCGAAGGGGTTGAAGGAGCGCAGGATGTCGGCGATGGTCCTGAACCCGTGCTGGTCGCCGCGCGGGGCAGCGGTGCGCTCGGCCCTTTCGAGCACACCGGGGTTGGTCTCCTTGACCATCCGCTCGCAGTAGTCGACGAAGACCAGGTTGTCCTGGAAGATCGTGTGGTCGAACATGAACTCGGCGGCCTCGCCGAGGTTGACGATCCAGTCGGCGAGCGGCGGGGGCTTGACGCCGTAGGCCATCTGCTGGGCGTACAGGGAGCAGGTGGCGTGGTTGTCGCCGCAGATGCCGCAGATGCGGCTGGTGATGAAGTGGGCGTCGCGCGGGTCCTTGCCCTTCATGAAGACGCTGTAGCCGCGGAAGAGGGACGACGTGCTGCGGCACTCCACGACCTCCCGAGCGGGAAAGTCGATCTTGGTGTAGATGCCGAGGTTCCCGATGATCCGGGTGATGGGGTCGAACGCCACCTCGGTCAGGTCGCGGCCGGTCAGGTCGGGCTGCCGGGCCGCATGGGTGTTCTGGGCGGTCGCCACGTGGGGGTTCCTCTCGCGGGTGGCCGTGCGGTGCTGCGGGGGCGGGGGGAGGAGGCCGGTGCCGGGCGGCAGTCGGCAGGACGGGCGGCAGGGGCGGGCGGCCCGCGCGGGTTCAGCCGCGTCCCGTCCAGCGCGGTTCGTAACCGCTGGTCAGCACGGGCTCCTTGTGGCGCCACCGGGGTTCCTTGTTGACGGTGGCGTTGGTGACCGAGCGCAGCGCCCGGACGAAGGGCCCGTAGGCGCTCATCAGGCCCGACGACACGCTGCCGCCGGGCGGCTCGTCCATGAACGGCATGAACTTGTCGGGGAACCCGGGCATGGTGCAGCCGATGCAGATGCCGCCGACGTTGGGGCAGCCGCCGATGCCGTCCATCCAGCCGCGCTTGGTGACGTTGCAGTTGACCACCGGGCCCCAGCAGCCGACCTTCACGATGCACTTGGGAGAGTTGTAGTCCTTGGCGAAGTCGCCCTGCTCGTAGTAGGCGGCCCGGTCACAGCCCTCGTGCACGGTCTTGCCGAACAGCCAGGTGGGACGGAGCTGGTCGTCCAGCGGGATGGTGGGGGCGAGGCCGGCCGCCTGGTGCAGCAGCCACAGCAGGGTCTCCGTGAAGTTGTCCGGCTGGACGGGGCAGCCGGGCACGTTGACGATCGGCAGGTCGCCCGCGGAGCGGAAGTCCCAGCCGAGGTAGTCGGCGAGGCCCATACAGCCGGTGGGGTTGCCGGCCATGGCGTGGATGCCGCCGTAGGTGGCGCAGGTGCCGATCGCGACGACCGCCCACGCCTTGGGCGCGAGCAGGTCGATCCACCGGTTGAGCGTCATCGGCTCGCCGGTCTCCGGGTCGTTGCCCATCGCCGACCAGTAGCCCTCGCCGTTGATCTCCTCGTTCGGGACGGAGCCCTCGACGACGAGGACGAACGGGCCCAGATTGCCCTCCGCCGCCCGGCGGAAGGGGGTGAGGAAGTCCTCGCCGGTCTCGTAGGCGAGGACCTTGTTGTGCAGGTGGACCCTGGGCAGGCCGGGGACGGCGCCGAGCAGGACGTCCTCCAGGCTGGGCAGGGTGGCCGCGGTCACCGAGACGGTGTCGCCGTCACAGCTCATGCCCTCGGAGGTCCACAGGATGTGCACCTCGTCGAGGCCGGCGGCCGGCGTGGTGGTGGCTGTCTCCGTCTGCATGAGGCCGTCCCTTCGGCTGCCACCGGGTCCACGGCCGGTGGGTCGCGATCCGGTGCATATCGCCCAATCTCACATACCACCCATATCGCTACAATCCGATGTTCGGCTTCCCGTCTCCCCCGGATGGCGCAGCGGCGCCGCGGCCCCGTCCGGGGCGCGGCGGGGGTTCCTTGCGGACGAAGGCCCGGCGCAGGGCGTGGTAAGGGGCGGTCGGGTCGTAGAGGACGCGGCGCATCGCGGCGAGTTCCTCCGCCCGGTACGAGGCGAGCGGCTTGATGGCCTCGTCGCGGGCCCGGGTCTTCTTCTTGTCGGTGATGCGCTGGTGGGTGCGTGGGTCGTCGGCCAGTTCCGCGGCACGGGCCGCGACCTGGGCGGCGAACGCGCCGGGGGTGCTGACCAGGACCTGGTCCACCAGGCCGAGACGGCGCCCGGCGGCCGCGCTGACCGGCTGGGTGTCGCGGGTCAGGCTCTCCGCGGTCTCCGGGCCCACCCGGCGCGGCAGGGTGTAGGTCCAGTACTCGGATCCTGGCAGGCCCATCAGCTTGTAGTGCGGGTTGAGCACGGCGCCTGACCTGCACCACACCTCGTCGGCGGCGAGGGCGAGCATCACGCCGCCCGCGGCCGCGTTGCCGGGCAGGGCGGCGATCACCAGCCGGTCGGTGGTGGTGAGCACGGCCTCCACCACGTCGTCCATGGCCTGGACGTTCGCCCAGGACTCGTCGGCCGGGTTGCCGGCGGCCTCGATGACGTTCAGGTGGATGCCGTTGGAGAAGAAGTCCCGGGCACCGCCGAGCACCAGCACCCGGGTGGGCCGGGTGCAGGCGAACCGGTAGGCGGCGAGCAGCCTGCGGCACTGCACCGTGCTCATCGCGCCGCCGGGGAAGGCGAACCTGACGAAGCCGACGCCGGCCTCCTCGTGGTACCGGATCTCGCTGTACGTGCGGCGGCTCGGGGGCATCTCCAGCGGCGCAGGCACCTCGGGCAGCGGCGGCAGCCGGTCGTCCAGCGCGAGCGTGGCGGGCAGCCGGAAGGTCGCCGGGCCGCCGGGCACCCGGCGCGGCCTGAGCTGCGGGATCCACACGGCGCCGTCCGCCGTGGCCCGGCAGATCGCCTGGGCGCGGGTGGCCAGCAGGCTGCCCGGCCGGCCGCGCAGCTGGTCCTCGGGGTGGCCGCCGTGCAGGTACCACTCCTCGCCGAGCAGTTCGTCGAGGACGCCGGGCCGCGAGTCGGCGGCGCGCAGGGTGCGCAGCACGGTGGCGGTGCTGTCCTCCTTCCAGTCGATGCGGCGCCGTGCCTGGTCGAGGGCCGACCTGGTGCGCACCTGGAGGTCCTGCTGCGGACGCGGGCGGTAGGAGCCGGAGGCGAACCGGCCCACGGCGAGCATCACCGCCTCCAGCGCCGCGTCGGCCACCTCCCCGCGGTAGATGTCGCTCTTGGCCGCCGTCGGCATCGGGAAGGACGCGGAGGCCCAGATGTCGCCCGCGTCCAGCTCGGCGTCCGCCTGCAGGACGGTGACGCCCCAGGCCGCCTGACCCTCCTGGATCGCCCAGTCGAGTGAGGAGGGGCCCCGGTCGCCGGGTGGCCCGGGGTGCACGATCAGGCAGGTGCGGCGCGACCACACGTCCTTGGGCAGGGCGATCCGCAGCATGGGGGCGATGATCAGTTTCGGGTCGTGCCGGTCGACCGCGGCCCGGGCGCCGCCGGCGTCACGCACCACGGCGTGGGCGACGGTGTGTCCCCGGTCGCGCAGCTCGGCGTGCACCCGCTGGGTCAGGCTGTTGAACGCGCTTGCGATGAGCAGGATCCGCACCACGACCTCCTGGTGACGTGTGCCGCGTCGGGTTCGGGGGGTGCCGGGGCGCCGGCCGGGCGGCCCTCGGCGTCCCGGCGTCCACGACGGCGCCGGGTGGCGCCTGCGCCACGGCAGGCCCTCGGCGGACGGGGCGCCGCGGACCGCCGGGCCGGCCCGCGGCGGTGCGGGCGCGACACAGGGATCGTGCCGTGTGATGAGCCGACTTCCGGTGCGGCCCGGCCGATACCGGTGGGCAGTTGCGCCGGACGGGGGAACACAGCCGCACACGGGGGCGTGCGCGCCGGTGCGGTGCGCCGGCCGTTCCTAGAGTGAGCGGACGCGGCGCCGCCGAGTGGGACATGGCGCCGCCGAGTGGGACACGGGTCGCCATGTGGGACGCGTCGCCGTCGTCCGGCCGGACGCGGTGCCGGCCCGCGGTATCCGGCCGCGGGCGCCGAGCCGTGCCCCACACCCGCCCGTGCGGGGCACCCCGCGGCGCCCCGTACCGCACGCCGCACGCCGCCCCACCCCCGTAGCGCACGTCCCGAGACCCTGCATCCTCTCCACCCGGCGGGAGCGACGAGCACCATGCACGAGTTGTCGATCGCCACCGCCCTCGTCGAGCGCGCCGAGGAGGTGGCGCGGCGGCACGGCGACGCGACCGTGGCGGCGGTGCGGATCAGGGTGGGCGAGCTGGCCGGGGTGGTCCCGGACGCGCTGCGGTTCTCGTTCGAGCTGGCGCGGGCGGGCACGGCGGCCGACGCGGCGGTGCTGCTGGTCGAGGACGTCCCCGCCCGGGCCCGCTGCACGCCGTGCGGCAGCACCTTCGCGGTGGGCACTCCCCCGTTCCTGTGGTGTCCGCACTGCGAGACGCCCGCCTCGGGCGTGGTGAGCGGCCGGGAGCTGGAGATCACCGCCGTCGAACTGGATGAAGGAGCCCCCTGATGTGCCGAGTCGTCGATGTCCGGCAGGCGGTACTCGCCGAGAACGACACGCTGGCCGCGGCCCTGCGCGCCGACCTGGCGGCCCGTGGAACCGTGCTGGTCAACCTGCTGTCGAGCCCGGGCAGCGGCAAGACGGCACTTCTGGAGGCCCTGCTGCGGCGCTGCGCCGAGCGCGGTACGCGGGTCGCCGCGCTCACCGCCGACCTCGCCACCGAGAACGACGCACGGCGGCTCGCCCGCTCGGGAGCACCCGTGCGGCAGGTGCTGACCGGCGGGCTGTGCCACCTGGAGTGCGCGCAGCTGCGTGCGCAGCTCGACGGCTGGCTCCCGGCGGACACCGAGGTGCTCTTCGTGGAGAACGTCGGCAATCTCGTCTGCCCCGCCGCGTACGACCTCGGCGAGAGCCTGCGGGTGACGCTGATGTCGGTCACCGAGGGCGAGGACAAGCCCCTGAAGTACCCGTCCGCCTTCGGCCTCGCCCATCTGGTCGTGCTCACCAAGACGGACCTGCTGGCAGCGGCCGAGTTCGACACGGTGGCGTTCGAGCGCCATGTCGCGGCCGTCAACCCCGGGGTGGAGATCGTCAGGACGTCGGCGCGCCACGGGGAGGGCGTCGAGGCGCTGGTGGAGCGGGTGACGGCGGTGTGCCGGGGGACGCCGCCCCATCGGCCCCTGCTGGCGGAACGGCACCTGAGCGGATTCCGGCACGGGCACGGCGAGCACCGGGACGACAAGGCGACCGGGCACCCCGAGCACGGTCCCGGGGCCGGCGCGCCGGGCGGTACGCAGCGCGCCGGGACCGCGGAGGTCCGGTAGCCGTGGGGCCCGGGGCGGCGGCCGCGCGGGAGACCGTGGCCGAGGCGGATACGGACCAGGGGCCGCCCGGGGTGGCCGAGGTGGCCGAGGTGACCGGGACGGCCGAGGTGACCGGGACGGCCGGGGTGGCCGGGGTGGCCGAGGTGACCGGGACGGCCGAGGTGACCGGGACGGCCGGGGTGGCCGGGGTGGCCGGGGTGGTCCGGCTGCGGCTCACCATCAGCGGTGTGGTGCAGGGTGTGGGTTTCCGGCCCTTCGTGCACGGCCTGGCGGGGAGTCTGGGTCTCGGCGGCCATGTCACCAACCACGCCGCCGGTGTGGTGGCCGAGGTGGAGGGCGCGCCGGAGCAGGTCCGGGCGTTCTGCGAACGGGTGCGGGCGGAGGCACCGCCGCTCGCCGCCGTCACCGGGGTGACCCGGTGCCCGCTGCCGCCCAGGGGCGGTGCGCCCGAGTTCGTCATCCGGCCGTCCGAGCGGGGCGCCGGGCGGACCCTGGTCCCGCCGGACGCCGCCGTGTGCGACGCCTGTACGGCGGAGCTGTCGGACCCGGCCGACCGCAGGTACCGGCACCCGTTCGTGACCTGCACCCACTGCGGGCCGCGCTTCACCATCGTCACCGGCCTGCCGTACGACCGCCCGGCCACCACCATGGCCCGCTTCCCGCTCTGCGAGCGGTGTGCGCACGAGTACGCGGACGCCGGCGACCGGCGCTTCCACGCCCAGCCCGTCTCCTGCCGCGACTGCGGCCCCCGGCTGTCTCTGCGCACGGCGGACGGCGCCGCGCGGCTGGCCGGCGATGCGGCGCTGGCCCGCGCCAGGGAGCTGCTCGCCGGGGGTGCGGTGCTCGCCGTGAAGGGCATCGGCGGCTACCACCTGGTGTGCAACGCGGTCGACGAGGCCGCGGTGGCCCGGCTGCGGGCCCGCAAGGAACGCGGCAGCAGACCGTTCGCCGTACTGGCCGCCGACCTTTCCACCGCCCGTACGCTCGCCCCGGTCACCCCGGCCGAGGCCCGGGAACTGACGGGCAGACGGCGCCCCGTCGTACTGCTGCGGCGCGCCGCGGCGGCGAGGGGCGGCCCGGGCGACGGGGCTTCTGCCGGCGACGGTGCGGCGGCGGGGCGGTCCGCATCCGACGAGGGAGCCGGGTCCGGCGAAAGTGCCGGGTCCGGCGAAGGCGCCGCGGCGGGCGCACGCACCGCGCTCGACGACGTCGCCGTGACGCGCGGGTGCGCCGGGGTGCGGGATACCGGTGAGCCCGCTCGGGCGGGGGGTGTCCGCGAGCCCGGCGGGGTGCGGGACGCTCGCGAGCCCGCGGGCGCCCGCGGTCGGCCGGTGCTCGCCGGGAGCGTCTGCCCCGGCAGCCCGGACATCGGCGTGATGCTCCCCTCCACCCCGCTGCACCACCTACTCTTCGGGCTCCCCGGCGACCCCCTCGGGCCCCGGGTGCTGGTGATGACCAGCGGCAACCGCTCCGGGGAGCCCATCGTCACGGACGACGCCGAGGCCCTGGCCCGACTGGACGGCATCGCCGACGCGTGGCTCGGGCACGACCGTGGCATCGTCACGCCGTGCGACGACTCGGTGCTGCGGGTCCGGCCGGACGGCACACCGCTGCTCGTGCGCCGGTCACGGGGGTTCGTGCCGGAGCCGGTGCCGCTGCCTTTCGACGTGCCGCCGTCGCTGGCGGTCGGCGGGGACCTCAAGAACGCGTTCTGCCTGGCCGAGGGCCGGTCCGCATGGCTCTCCCAGCACATCGGCGACCTGGCGGACCCCGCCGGGGTCCGGGTCCTCGACCAGGCGCTCGACCATCTGGGCACCCTCACCGGAGTCCGCCCCGAACTGCTGGCCGCCGACCGCCACCCCGGCTACCACTCCGTGCGCTGGGCCCGCCGCACCGCCCGCGGCCGCCCCCTGCACCAGGTGCAGCACCACCACGCGCACATCGCCTCCGCGATGGGCGACGCGGGCCTCGACGGGCGCTCGCCGGTGATCGGTGTCGCGTTCGACGGCACGGGCTACGGGGACGACGGCGCGGTGTGGGGCGGCGAGATCATGCTCGCCGACTACGCCGGCTACCGGCGGCTGACCCGGCTGGCCTGTGTGCCGCTGCCCGGCGGGGACGCCGCGGTGCGCCGCCCGTACCGGATGGCCCTGTCGCACCTGCGGGCCGCGGGGATCGACTGGTCCCCGGGCCTGCCGTGCGTGGCGGCCTGCCCGGTCGGTGAGCGCCAGGTGCTGCGGCGCCAGCTGGAGAGCGGCATCGCCTGCGTGCCCACCTCCAGCATGGGCCGGCTCTTCGACGCGGTCTCCTCGCTGCTGGGGGTCTGCCACCGAGCGGGGTACGAGGCGCAGGCGGCCGTCGAGCTGGAGGCGTGCGCGGTCCCCGAGATGGACGGTTGCGGGCTGGCCCCCGCGTTCGGGCGCACCGCGGACGGCCGGCTCGACCCGGCGCCCGTACTGCGCGCCCTCGCCGACGACCTGCGCGCGGGCGCCCCGGCCGGCGTCCTGGCCGCCCGCTTCCACCACGCCGTGGCCGACGCGGTCGCGGGCGCCTGCCGGGCCGCCCGGGGCACGACAGGCGTGGGCACCGTCGCGCTGACCGGCGGGGTGTTCGCCAACGCCCTGCTGGAGGAGGCGTGCACCCGCCGGCTGCGGGCCGAGCGGTTCACCGTGCTGCGGCACCGGGCCGTGCCCTGCGGGGACGGCGGACTGGCGCTCGGTCAGCTCCTGGTCGCGGCCCGCCGGCAGCAGTGCGGGCCCGGCGGCGCCGCGACCGTCCACCATCCCGCACAACACCCCGCACCCCGAGGAGGTAGGGCCCATGTGCCTGGCAGTGCCCGGCAGAGTGGTGGCCACTGAGGAACGGGACGGCACCCTCATGGCGAAGGTCGACTTCGGCGGTGTGGTCAAGGACGTGTGCCTGGCCTACCTGCCGGACATCGAGGTCGGCGACTACGCCATCGTCCACGTCGGCTTCGCCCTGCAGCGCCTGGACGAGGAGTCGGCGCTGGCCACCCTGGACCTCTTCCGCCGTATCGGCGCGCTGGAGGAGGAGTTCGGCGACGCCTGGGAGCGGGCCGCGGCGGAGGCGGGGGCTCCCGTGCCGCCCGCCGCGCCGGCCACGACCGCCGCCCCGCCACGCCCGGCCGGCGGCCCCGGCCCCGGCCCCGTACCGGAGGACGCACGATGAAGTACATCGAGGAGTTCCACGACCCGGCGCTGGCGGCACGGCTGCTGGACGACATCCGGGCCACCGTCACCCGGCCCTGGGCGCTGATGGAGGTGTGCGGCGGCCAGACGCACTCGATCATCCGGCACGGCATCGACCAGCTCCTGCCGGACGGACTGGAGCTGATCCACGGCCCCGGCTGCCCGGTCTGCGTGACACCGCTGGAGATGATCGACAAGGCGCTGGCGATCGCGTCCCGGCCGGAGGTCGTCTTCTGCTCCTTCGGAGACATGCTGCGGGTGCCGGGCACGGACCGGGACCTGTTCCGGGTGAAGAGCGCGGGCGGGGACGTCCGGGTGGTGTACTCGCCGCTGGACGCCGTGCGGATCGCCCGGAGCACCCCGGACCGCGAGGTGGTCTTCTTCGGCATCGGCTTCGAGACCACCGCGCCCGCCAACGTGATGGCGGTGCACCAGGCCCGCCGTCTCGGGCTGCGCAACTTCAGCATGCTGGTCTCACACGTGCGGGTGCCGCCCGCGATCGAGGCGATCATGCGTGCGCCCCGGTGCCGGGTGCAGGGGTTCCTGGCGGCGGGCCATGTGTGCAGCGTGATGGGCCTCGCGGAGTACCCGCCGCTGGCCGAGCGGTACCGGGTGCCGATCGTCGTCACCGGCTTCGAGCCGCTGGACATCCTGGAGGGCATCCGGCGCGCCGTCCACCAGCTGGAACGCGGTGAGCACCGGGTGGACAACGCGTATCCGCGCGCGGTGCGTGACGCGGGCAACCCGGCGGCGCTCGCCCTGCTCGCGGAGGTGTTCGTGCCCGCGGACCGGGCCTGGCGGGGCATCGGCAGGATCCCGGGCAGCGGCTGGAGTCTGGCGCCGGCGTGGCGGTCCTTCGACGCGGAGCACCGCTTCCAGGTCACCGGGGTGACGACCGAGGAGCCCGCCGTGTGCCGCAGCGGCGAGGTCCTCCAGGGGCTGCTCAAGCCGCACGAGTGCGCCGCGTTCGGCACGCTGTGCACGCCGCGTACCCCGCTCGGCGCGACCATGGTCTCCAGCGAGGGGGCCTGTGCCGCGTACTACCACTACCGGCGGCTGCAACCGGCCGCCGCGACCCGGCGCGCCGCTCGGACGGCCGGCACCGAGGAGGCGACCCCCGTTGGCTGACACCGTGCTCGACCCGAGCGCCTGGGCCTGTCCGGCACCGCTGCGCGACCAGGGCGTGGTCGTCATGGGCCACGGCGGAGGCGGCGCCCTGTCCGCGGAGCTGATGGAGCACCTGTTCGCGCCGGCGTACGGCAACGACGTGCTCGCGGACCTCACCGACTCCGCGGCGGTGGAGCTGGGCGGCGCCCGGATCGCGCTGTCCACCGACTCCTATGTCGTACGGCCGCTGTTCTTCCCGGGCGGCTGCATCGGCGACCTCGCGGTCAACGGCACCGTCAACGACCTCGCCATGTCCGGGGCGCGCGCGGCCTTCCTGTCGTGCGCGTTCATCCTGGAGGAGGGCACGGAGCTGGCGGTGGTGGGGCGGATCGCGGAGGCGATCGGGGCGGCGGCGCGGGCGGCCGGTGTCACCGTCGTCACCGGCGACACCAAGGTGGTGGACGCCGGGCACGGAGACGGCGTCTACGTCACCACGTCCGGCATCGGTCTGATCCCGCACGGCGTCGACATCCGCCCCCAGCGTGCGGTGCCCGGCGACGCGGTGCTGGTCAGCGGGCCCATCGGCATGCACGGCATCGCCATCCTGAGCGTGCGCGAGGGCCTGGAGTTCGGGGTGGACGTCGCCAGCGACACCGCGCCGCTCGGCGGTCTGGTCAGCAGCATGCTGGAGGTCGCGGCCGATCTGCACGTCCTGCGCGACCCGACCCGCGGTGGGCTCGCCACCACGCTCAACGAGATCGCCGCGGCCTCCGGCACCGGCATCGTCATCGACGAGCACCGGGTCCCGGTACCGGAGCCGGTCGCCGGCGCCTGCGGGTTCCTCGGGCTCGACCCGCTGTACGTGGCGAACGAAGGCCGGTTGGTGGCGTGCGTTCCGGCCGCGGACGCGGACGCGGTGCTGGCCGCGATGCGGGCCCATCCCTGCGGCTCGGGTGCGGTCGTCATCGGCCACTGTGTGGCGGATCATCCCGGTGGGGTGCTGGCCCGGTCCCGCTTCGGCGGGACCCGGGTGGTGGACCTGCCGGTCGGCGAGCAGCTCCCGCGCATCTGCTGATGCCGTGCCCGCCCTGGATCGTGCCGTCGCGCTGGGAGCATCCTGCTGACGGACGTCAAAGGCAGTGGCGGAAGCGCCGCTGACGCTGCAGGCGGGCGGGGAGAAGTCCCGCCCGCCCGGCGCAGCAGGACGGTCTGCGGCCCCTAGACGGTGCCGCCGGGGTGTTCGAAGGCACCGAGATCCGGCGCCCGGCCCTTGTAGGGCAGGCCGACGTCGACACCCTTGTCGATCAGGACACTCTTGGCCGCGGGGCGGAGGCCGGCCTGCTCGGGCAGGCTGCCGTCGGCTCCGCGGGCCGCGTCCCAGCCGGACGTCGACACGCTCTGGAACTGCGTGTCCGACAGGGTGACTCCCAGGTTCCAGGAGTTGTCCGCATCGTCGGCACCCGTCATGTTCGACAGCAGGGTGCCCCGGTAGGCGACGTTGTTGCGCAGATGGCCCAGCCCGACGCCGGCACCGCTCGGGGAGACTCCGAGCATGTTGAAGTCGGGGTGGTTCTCGTAGCCGGTGTTGTTGTAGAAGTCGTTCGCCAGCGGGTGGTGGTTGGCGTAGAAGCCCGCTGCCCTGTTGTCGAATGCCACCGAGAAGCGGACGGTGTGCTTGACCGCATCGGGGTCGAAGTCGCCACCGTAACCACCGGCTTTGAAGCCGTTTCCGTTGCCTGAACCCGTGGTCGTCCCCGGTACGTATCCGTTCCGCCACGCCCATGAGTTCTCGATGGTCACGGATGAATAGGCGTCGATGAGGTCGAACCCGTCATCGGAGTTCCACCAGGCGCGGCAGCCACGGAACACGTTCCCGGGATGACCGGCCGAGATGTGCGCACCGAACCCGTCGGCGTTCTCACCGGCCCCGCCCGAGCTGTGCGGGTCGTAGTTGTCGTGCGAGTCCGAGTTGAGGACGAGGTTGCCGCCGCCGTCCTGGATGAACAGGCCGGGCCCCATGTTGCCGTAGGCGTCGATCTGTTCGAAGGTGTTGTTGCTCCCGGAGATCCAGATCCCCCAGGACTCGTGGTTCAGATCGTTGTTCTGCGGCACCCCCGTGACGGTCAGCCCCTTGATGTGGATCCAGTCTCCGGTGACGTCGAAGCCCTTGATCCGGCAGTCGTCCTTCATGCCGGAGAAGTCGAAGACCGGCTTCTCTCCCGGATAGGCCCGGTAGTGGATCGGGTTGCCCGGGCTGCCACTCTTGTCCAGGCGGATCGCGTCGACCCGGTCCGTCCGGCTCTCGCAGCCGGCGATCCCATGGGTATGGGAATAGGTGCCGCCCCGGACGTAGACCGTGTCGCCCGCCTCGGCGACGGTCTGGGCGTGGGCGATCGACGCCCAGGGAGCGGCCTGCGTCCCCGCGGCGCCGTCGTCGCCGTGCGGAGCGACGTAATAGACCTTTCCGGCCGCCGGGCTGTGCGCGGCTGCCGAACCGGGGAGGATCGCGAGGGAGCTCAAGGAGAACGTGACGGCCGCGGTCAGAAGGGCACGTGTCACGATCATGGCAGGCTTCATGACTCACTCCAGATGGCTGAGTGCGCGTGGACGTGGACGCCTCGTCGCTGTCTGCGCCCCGGCGTCGGCGCTCGCGGTGCCGGCCGGAGCGTTTCAGTGCCAGGAAGCGTTCAGTGACCTGAGACGTTCAGTCACCTCAGACGTTCAGTCACCGGAGACGTTCAGAGGAAGCCGTCCAGAGCAGCGGTCGGGCGCTTCGTCGACGGATCCCACGCACTGCTGCCGTAGCTGGTGAACGGGGCATAGCCCTCCGGCTCCCAGTAGAAGGTTCCGAGGCCGCCGAAGCCCGTGAGGCCGGAGACGAACGCCTTCAGCGAGTCGCGCACCTGGGTCGGCTTATCCAGCGGGCCACCGTACTCGACGTGCATGACCGGCCTGCCGTAGCCGGCCTGGATGGTCTGCATGTTCGCCAGCACGCCGGGGACGTTGCCGCCCTGGGCGTACGACGAGAGGCCGGTGATGTCCCATTTCCCGCCGTTGTCCCGGTAGGCGTTGAGGAAGTTCTGCACGCCGGAGAGGTTCTGCGGCTGGGCCAGGTGCACCAGTACGGGGGTGGCCGGGAAGACCTGCTTGACCATGTCGTACGCGGCCACCAGCAGGCCGGTCATCTGTGCGGGCTTGCTGAGGCTGCCGGTGGGCTTGCAGATGCCCGTGTTGGTCTCGTTGCCGATCTTCACCCAGGCGGGCGTCACACCCCGGGACCTGATCTTGTTCATGGCGTCGGTGACGTAGTTCTTCATGGCCGTGAGCATGGCGTTGTAGCTCAGGCCGGCCCACGCGGCCGGCGGGTTCTGCACGCCCGCCGAGTTCCATGTGTCTCCGAAGTGCATGCCGATCAGCACCCGTAGGCCGGCGTCCTTGCAGCGCGCGGCCATCGCGGCGGTCTCCTCGATGGAGCAGTGCCCGTTCGCCGGGTCACTGGACGGGTTCACCCAGGTGCGCAGGGAGACGGCCGAGATGCCGTACCCCTTGAGGATGGTGAACAGGTCTCGCTGCGCCCCGGCGCTGTCGCGCCAGATGTAGCCGTTGGCCTCCATCTGGGGCGCCCAGCTGATGTCCGCGCCCCGGATGAACGTTGCGGCCTGCGCCCGTGTGGGCGCGACGCCGGCCCCGAGCGCCACCGCCCCGGCACCGGCCGCGGCACCCAGCAGCACCGTTCGGCGGCGCACGCCGTCCGTCCGTCGCTCACGTTCCTGTCCTGTTGCCACGTTCCACGCCTCTCTCGGGTAGTCGGCGGACATGCACACAGGTGCGGGCAGCCCTCATGTCGATGCGGCAGCCAAGGCGGATCCGGGCAGGGCACGTGCACGGCCGCGACGGCCCCGGAGCCCCTGTCGTGCGACATCGGTGCGCCCGGCGAGAGCACGGGGTCAGCCGTGACCGGAGCGGCAGGGACGAGGCGTGGCCGAAGCGGCGATCCGGCAGTCCATGGTGGCCCGGGGATCCTGACGACTCCGTGAGTCCTTGCGGCTCATTTGAATCACAGAGCAGCAGATTGCTTCATAATGCTGCGCTCCAGACCCTCAAGTGTCAAGAGAAAGCGTCAGGTTGATGCGTGAACGGAAAGGCCCGCACCTGACGGCGCAGGTCGCCACGGCGGTGGTTCAGGCCCGTGCAGCGGCTCCGCAGGACGACCTGATGACCAGACGGGGCTGCAGGAGGAGCTGGCGGACGGGGACGGCGCCCGGTTCCGCGGCGTCGAGCCGGTCCAGCAGGAGCCGGGCGGCGTGCTCTCCGAGCTCGTGCTTGGGCGGGGCCACCGCCGTGAGGGGAACGTCCGCGAGGGAGGCGATCTCGTCGTCATAGGCGATCAGGGCCAGGTCCTCCGGTGTGCGCATGCCCCGTAGGCGCAGGCATCGCATCAGCTCGATCGCGTCGTGGTCGGAGTGCACCAACGCGGCACTGACGCCCCCCGACACGCACGCCTCGATAAAACCGTCGTAGTGGTGGGCGGCCTCCGCCGAACCCATGGTCGGCCGGCCGCTGTCACGGACCGGCGCGTCGGCGGCCAGCCCCAGCCGCGCGACCGCCGCCCGGTATCCCTCGTGCACCAGGCCGGATGTCGGACTGCCGTTGGTGAACAGGCCCACTCGGCCGTGGCCCAGGCGCATGAGGTGCCGCACCGCCGCGAAGGCGCCCTGGCGGTGGTCGGTGGCGACGAATTCACAGGGCAGGAAGGGATCGAGAGGCTGCCGCTCCATCAGCACGAACGGGAGCCCGGTGGCTTCCAGTTGCTCAAGCGTCTCGTCCGGCACGTCATGGCCTCCCGGGGAGGCGACGAGCAGTCCCGAGGCGCCACAGGCACAGAGCTCGGCTATCCGCTGGACCTCGTCGGCGCGCCCGTAGTCGCTCAGGCTGATGACGGCACGGGCACCGCGCCCGGCCACCACGGCCTGCACCCCGGCGACGACGCGCGGGTAGTAGTACGTGGCGGACGGGACCAGCAGTCCGAGCGTCCGCTCCGGGCCGGGACGGCCGGGGGCGGAAGACGACCCGGGTACGGAGGATGCCGCGGGCCTCCCGGGCGCGGCAGGCGTCGGTGTCCCGGCCGGCCCGGTGCCCGGCCCCGGCGTCGCCAGCACGGCGCCGCCGCGTACGCGCCTGACCCTGCCCTCGACCTCGAGATCGACCAGGTCCCGCCGCACCGTGGCACGTGACACGTCCAGACGGGCGGCGAGGTCGACGACCTTCAGGCCACCCGACGCCTCCAGCTCGCTGAGCAGCTTCTGACGCCGCTGCGCGACGAGCATGTCGGCCATGGACCCTCCCCTGAAGAGATCTTGAGCATCTTAGAGGAGGGCCGTCGATCGCGCTCCGGGCACGGGCCGCAGCCGGGTCGCAGCACGGGTCGCGGCCGCGGCGGGAAGGGGCGGGAAGGGGCACACCTACGGCATCCGGTCTCCGACGAGGGCGAGGCACTGGATGGCGGCCAGACCGAACTGGGCGCTGGCGTTGGTCGTCAAAGACGCCTCATCGACCGGATTGAGCACGTCCGGGCCCGTGATGCGCCGCGACGCGAAGGAGTGGTCCTCCGGATAACCCGCATGACCGGTGCGCAGTTCCTGCCAGGCCCGCCTGGCCAGCTCGTCGTCCCCGAGCTGCTTCGCGGCATAGGCGGTGGCCCTGGAGTACGCCTGGCGCAGATTGAGGTCGCCCCAGTAGGCCCCGGTGGCGGCGACCTGCTCCTCCTTGGTGCCGTTGTAGAGGCGGCAGAAGCTCACCCACTGTGCCTTCACCTCCGCGTCGTCGATCAGGTCGATCAGCTCCGTCATGACCTCGATCAGGCCGAAGACGGAGCTCAGGGCGCCGACGGAGACGCTCCGCTCGGCCGGCCCCGAGAACGTGCCGTCGGAGAGGTCGTAGGTGACGTTTCCGCCCTGCGCCCACCCGTTGGGAAGCGCCGCGATCGTCGTGGCACCGTTGATCAGCTTCCTGCGTGCGACCGGATCCCCGTCGCGCTCCCACTCGGCGAGCCAGGCCATGGCGAGCGCGCCCCAGTCGGTGGTCGTGCTGACGCCCAGCGCCCTGGGATCGGGGTCGTACGGACCGCCCTCCCGCACCTTGCGCTCAGGATCGAGCACGAGGAAGCTCCGGTCCGCGTCGACCAGGTCGTGCAGCAGGTCGCCGACGCGTTCGTCCGCGGTCAGGAAGTAGTAGAACCTCCGGTAGCCGGCGTTGCTGATCCGGACCTGCTTCGCGCTGTCGCCCCAGTGCATGACCCCGTGGCGGGTACCGAGGCCCTGGTACTTGCCGAGGTGATAGACGTCGACCTCGCCGGTGTGCCGGGTCATCGCCTCGGCGAAGCGGAACGCCGTGGCATCTCCCGTGCGCAGGTAGTGGTACCAGAGCCACAGGTCGGTGGAGAGCTCGGAGTTGTCCCAGGCGTAGCCGCCGACGTCGTAGCACCACACGTGCCGGGTGTTGTCGTATCTGTGCATGATGTCGCCGTAGTCCCAGAACCCGTACCAGGAGCGCTGGTCGACCTGCTCCCGGTGGTGGCGGTGCATCGCGTCCAGCTTGTCCTCCAGTTCCGCCTTGGCTGGAATCGAGCGGTCGACGGGGGCCCAGGAGCCGAAGACTCCCGTCGAGTGGTTGTGCTCGGGGCTGGTGACCAGCAGCGGCGGCGTGGCGTTGGCCGCGGCGAGTGCGGTGAAGCGCTCGCCGGTCGGTGTCCCCGCCAGCGCCCAGAACGTCAGCTCGGTGGTCCTGGCCACGCCGTACGGAGAGCCGAAGGCCGGCTCGTAGTCCTCGTATGTGATCTCCAGGCCTTCGAGCTGCTCCGGGTAGCTGTCCTGGCCCATGCCGTCGTGGTAGAAGCGCAGGTCCATGGCGCCCGCACGGGGGGACCACATCCACACGGTGGCCCGTGCCTCGTCACCGGCGGCTCCCGAGATCTCCAGCTCGGTGGGGTGCAGTTGCCAGAAGTTGCGCATGCCGAAGGCCAGCCCTCCGCCGGGCGAGCCGACGTACCCCAGGCCGCCGGCCCGGTGGCCCCCGTCCACCCGTATCCAGGAGTGCCCCGGTTTCGTCCGCTTGTGGATCTCGAAGCCGTGGGCGGTGAGCTGGCGCAGGCTGTAGTCGCCGAACGTGGGGATGTACTTCAGACGGGAGGTGACCCGGCTGTCCCAGGTACCGGTGTCCGGGGTGGTCCGTCCCTCGTACTGTGCCGTCCTGACCGACTCCCCCGGGTCGCGGCGCAGGCCCGTGACGGTGCGCACCGCCTCGGCCAGTACGCCCTTCCCCGCTCCGGCGAACCGGACGTGCCGGTCGTGCGGGGCGCCGCGCATCGGAACGGCGAACTGCACCCCGAGGCCGTTGATGAAGTCGCTGCCGGCGTGTCCGTCGAACACGAAGCTGTGCACGGCTCGAACCGCGTCCGATCCGGCGTACAGGTAGAAGCGCACCACGAAGGGCAGCCAGGCGCGCCGTCCCTTGCGGTGCTTGCCCGCCACCTTGACCACGGCGCGCACGGGGCCGTCCTGCTCGATCGAGACGGAGCCGACGAAGCCGGTGAACGCCTCCGTCCGGATCACCGGAGAACCGTCCGTGCTCGGCCTGTCCTGGCGGGAGGCGACCAGCCGGCCGTCCTTGGCGATGATCTCGTCGCCACGGCGGATCGACGTGATGACCCGGTCTCCGCTCCGTGCGAACGCCACGTCGATGACTCCGGTGCTGACGGTGATCCGGTCGCGACCGGTGTGCACGGTCAGGGGCGATCGGGGGCGCGTGGCGGGACCGGGCGCCAGACTGTAGGCGCCGTCGCGCGGGGCCGTGCCACCGACCGCATGAGCCGTCCACTTCACCGAGCCGTCCGGCCACCAGCCGATGGGCCATGTCTGGACCGGAACCGCCTCCCCCGATGCCGTGGTCAGCGCGAATTCCTGGTCGTCTGCGAACGCGCCGCGCGGCCACGGCACTCCCCACGTGGCGCCTCCGGCGAGTTCGGACGGGGTGTCCCTCTCCAGCCACCGGAGCCGGACGGGGGCGTGGCCGGCCGGCTCTGCCGGGGCCCTCGTCACGGCGGGCCGCCGCTGCGCGCGAGCGGTGCCGGAGGTGGCAAGGAGCGCGGCGCCCCCGCCGGCCGCCGAGGAGAGCACGGTGCGTCGACTGATGTGGCCCACGTTTCTTCCACTCCTTCTGGGACGGGGACTCGGGCAGTGCTCGGTGCCGTGCCCGCGCGGGGAGATGCTGGGACGCCGTCGTGTGGACGAGCGAAGCGGAACGGCGCGCGGCCATGTACGCGGACGGGCCGCGGCCTGCGGTCACAGGGGCGTGACGCGGGACGGCCGAGGAGAGCGCCGCAGCCGCTGCCGGGGCCCGCGTCGCCCAGCCGCCGGCCCCGGTGCGCGGCCGGCGTGCGCCCCACATGCTTACACCAGGAGGCCCACGGGAACCAGGGGTTGAACGAGCCGAATGAACCAAACTGACGAGTAATGCACTAACTCGAACAGAACTATTGACCGTCTCTCTGACAACGTCTTAACTTCACTCCACTCGGCCCCCTGATCGGCAAAAGTCATCGCCTTCAAGGAGCACGTGGCCGTCGTCGGCCTGTGGGCCAGGTGGTGGAGCGGGCTCGGCATGAGGCGGCAGCGGGCTCACGAGCGCATGCGTGGTCGACGGGAACGGGCAGCGACATGAGAGCAAGGGATCGGGTCACCATCCGCGAGGTCGCCGAGCGGGCGGGCGTGTCCGCGGCCACGGTCTCGCGCGTGCTCAGCGGCAACCGCCCGGTGCCGACCGCCACCCGCAGCCGGGTCCTGCGTGCGGCCCGTTCCCTCGACTACGTCGCCGACGCCCGTGCCCGCGCCCTGGTCGGCGGCGGTCGCACCACGGTCGCCGTCGTCCTGCGCGAGGTCACCAGTCCCTTCTACGCCCAGGTCGCCGAGGGGGTCGAGGCGGAGGCCGCCACGATGGGCCGGCTGTGCCTGGTGGCCACGACCGGCGGCGACCCGCACAGGGAGACGGACGTCGTGCGGCTCATGCGCGAGGAGGGGGCGCGCGTGGTGATCCTCGTGGGTGGCGTCGTCGAGGACGACGCCTATCGCCGGCGCGTCGCCCACTACGCCCACGCCCTGGACGCCGCCGGCGCCCGCCTCGTTCTGTGCGGACGCCCCTCGCCCGATCCTGAACTGCCCGCCACGGTCGTGGCGTTCGACAACGAGGCGGGGGCCCACGCCATCACCAGCCACCTGCTGTCCGCCGGCCACCGCCGCATCGTCTTCCTCGGCGGACTGCCGGGCAACACGGCCCTGGACGCCCGGGTCGCCGGCTACCGAGCGGCCCTGGCCGCGCATGGTCTGCCGCCCGGAGCCGCGCATGTCGTCGACTGCGGCCTGGGGCGCACCGCCGGCCGGCGCGCCATGGCCCGGCTCCTTGGGGAGCGGACGGGAACCACCGCGGTCTTCGCGGGGGACGACATGGTCGCGGCCGGTGCCCTGCGTGCCATCGCCGAGGCCGGCCTGAGCGTCCCCGACGACGTTTCCGTCGTCGGCTACAACGACATTCCGCTCGCCGAGGACCTCGATCCCCCGCTCACCACGGTCCGTACTCCCGCCGAGGAACTGGGCCGCGCCGCCGTCCGTCTTGCCCTGCGCGATCCGGGCGGAACCGCCGGCGCCCGGCACCTGCTCGGCACCCACATCGTGGTACGCGACAGCGTGAGCCCGCCCCCGCCCGCCGTGGTACCGCTCACCGCGTCGTCCTAGCGCCGCCTGTGCCACCAGGGCGGGAGAGTGGGTGCCGGAATCCGTGTCCGTCAGGCGGTGACGAGGGGCTGCTCGGTGAGGGAGGGGACGCCGCGCAGGGCTGAGCTGTCGGGGTCCTTGTGGAAGGCCCCGCCCTTCATGATGCCGGTGATCCGGTCGCGGTCCTGCAGGACGGCGATGTCCTGAAGCGGATCTCCGTCGACGAGGATCAGGTCGGCGTAGAAACCGGGCTTGACCTGTCCGAGCTCGTCGGGCATCCGCATGATCTCGCCGCCCGTCCTCGTGGCGGCGAGCAGGGTCTCCATCGGCGTGTAGCCCAGAAGTTCGACGAAGTGCTGGAGGTCGCGGGCGTAGGTGCCGTGCGGGGTCCAGGCGAATCCGTAGTCGCCGCCGGGCAGCACCCGGATACCGCGTCGCCGCATCTCCCGCAGTCCGGCAATGGCGCAGTCCAGTTCGTGCTTGTACCCGGCCGCCTCCGCGGCCTGTGGCGGGTAGCCGAACTCCGCGGCGTCGTGCAGCGTGGCGACCAGCCAGTTCAGGCCCGGCGCGACGAACACCTCGTCCTTCTTCGCCTCCAGCATGTCCATGCCTTCGTCGTCGATGAAGCTGGCGTGGTAGATGATGTCGACGTTGTTCCGCAGCGACATCTTCACGCTCTCCGCCGAGCGGGCGTGGGAGCAGACCCGCAGCCCGCGCCGGTGCGCCTCGGTGGTGGCGGCCAGCACTTCCTCGTCGGAGAAGTAGTTGTCCTCGGCGTGCTTGTTGCCGGTGATCTCCTCCCCGGACATGCTCAGCTTGACCAGGTCGGCCCCGTAGGCGACGTTGCGGCGCACCTGCTTGCGCATCTCCTCCGGCCCGTCGGCGAACGCGGTGATGCCGTCGACGAGTTCACCGCCGGTGACGGCGATCTCCTGGCAGTTGGCGAGGTAGCGGGGGCCGGGGATCAGCCCTTCGTTGATGAAGTTGCGGATCACGACGTCCAGTCGCGGCTTCGCGGCGGCCGCCCCGACGCACATCGTGTAGCCCGAGTCGAGGTAGGTCAGGGCCGACTTCGCCGACAGCAGGGTGTGCTCTTCGACTCCCAGGCGCCCCAGCCCCGGCAGGTCGGCGGAGTTGATCCAGGAGAAGTGGGTGTGGGCGTCACACAGCCCGGACATGAGGAACCGGCCCTGCCCGTCGATGACGCGCGCGCCCTCGTGGTCGCCGCCGCCCCGGCGGACCTCGACGATGCGCTCGCCGCTGACCAGGACCTCGCCGGCGAACGGCTGGGCGCCGCTGGAGTCGAAGATGCGGACGTTGGTGAACAGGGTCGACGTGCTCGGTGACATCGTCGTCACCTTCCTTTCGAACCAACGGGAGTCAGGACGGGGAGAGGAATTCCCTCAGGACCTCCGTGACGTCGTGCGGTGCTTCCAGGGTGTGCCAGTGGCCGATCTGGTCCAGCACCCGCAGGCGTGCCTTGGCCAGCAGGGAGGAGAGCTCTTCGTTCACGGCCACGGGGCTGGTCCTGTCCTCGCTGCCGGTCAGCAGCAGGACCGGGGCCTTGATGCCCGCGAAGTCGGGTTCCTCCGCGGCGGCCAGGGCCTCGCAGGCCAGGGCGTAGCCTTCAGCGTCCTGTCCCAGCAGCAGTTCGCGCACCAGGGCGGCGGCCAGGGGCCGTTCGGAGCGGGTCCGCTGGGAGGTGGCCACCGACACGATGGTGTCGGCGACGGCCGACATCCCGCCCTCCCGCACCGTGCGCGCTCGGGCGCGGGTGGCCGCCTTGGCCTGCTCGCCCTGCGCGCGCACCGGGCCCAGCAGGGCCAGCTTGGTGACCCGGCCCGGGTGGGCGGCGGCGAAGTGCGAGGCGACCAGGGTGCCCATGGAGTGGGCCACCACGGCGGTCTCCTGGATGCCCTCGGCGTCCAGGAGCGCGGTCAGTTCCTCCACCCAGCCCGTGATGCTGGGGACTCCGGCCCGTGGGGAACGTCCGTGCCCCGACAGGTCGTAGCGCAGCACCGTGTGGTCCTCGGCGAGGGCCGCCACCTGTGGGTCGTAGACCGTGGTGGCACCGCCCAGGCCGTGGATGAGGACCACGGGCGAGCCCTGTCCGGACCTCTCCACGAACAGCCGCGCGGAGGCTGCGGGGGCCAGGGGGTCGCCGCCGGCCACGGGGCCGACCACATTGGTCAGGTCGCCCAGGCCCGGTGCGGAGACGGTCACCCGGTCGCCGGTTGCCAGGTACTTCGGCGGGTCGAAGCCGATTCCGACACCGACCGGGGTGCCGGTGGCGATCACATCCCCGGGTTCCAGGGTGATCCCCGCCGACAGTGTCTCGATGATGGTGGCCACGTCGAAGATCAGCTGCGCCGTGTTGGCGTCCTGCCGCAGTTCGCCGTTGACGCGCGTCTGCAACGGGAGATCGCCGATGTCGATCTCGTCCGCGCTGACCGCCCACGGCCCCAGCGGGCAGAAGGTGTCCAGGGACTTGCCGATGAACCACTGCTTGTGGTCGCGCTGCAGGTCCCGGGCGGTGACATCGTTGATGAGGGTGTAGCCCCACACGTACTGCATGGCCTCGTCGCGGCCGGCCTTCGAGCAGCGGCGGCCGATGATCACCCCGATCTCGCCCTCGTAGTCGAGCGCGGACGTGAGGTCGGTGTGCGGGTCGATCGCGTCACCCGAGGCGATCACCGAGCCGGCCGGCTTGGTGAACACCACGGGACGCTCCGGCACGTGGCGGCCGTCGGCGGATCCCGTGGCATCGAAGCCGCTCCTGCCGAACTCGGCGGCGTGCTCCGTGTAATTCCGCCCCACACAGAAGACGTTCCGGTGGGGTACCAGCGGGGCCAGCAGCTTCCCGTCAGCCGGACGCTCCGCCACCCTCAGCCGCGCACCGGCGCCCGGCCCGGCGGCGATGATCTGCTGGAGTTCGGTGATCCGCTCGCCGGTGTCGGAGAAGCTGACCGGGCGGGCGCTTCCTCGTCCGTCGACCGTGCAGACACACGGGCCGTCCGTGGTGTGAATCCTTGCGTAGCGCACCCAACCTCCAACCAATGTGAACCAATTCTCTGTATCGGTTCCTATTGGTGAGCCTAGGCATGTGCTCCGACGAGGTCAACGATGGCTGCAGCGACCACGGCGGCTCACCCTGCTATGATTGGTTCATATTGGTCCAACGGTGGAGAGGGTTCAGGAGTCATGGGAGACCTCGTGGGAGCTGCCGTCGCCGTGGTGCGGCATGTCGAGCAGCACATCGACGAGGAGGGCCTCAAGCCCGGGGACCGGTTGCCCACGGAACGCGACCTCGCCGCCGCCACCGGAGTGAGCCGCGCCGTGGTCCGCGCGGCCCTGGACGACCTCGCGCAGAGGGGCGTCGTACGGCGTCACGTCGGCCGCGGCACATTCCTCGCCCCCGACGCCCCGGCGGCCCCGGCCGGCAGTGATCACCTGCCGAGCCCTTCCGAGATCATGGCCTCCCGCATGGTCCTGGAACCCGAGCTCATGCCCCTCGCCGTGGTCTCGGCGACCGGCGCCGACCTCGCCGAGATGGAACGCTGCCTGCGCGGCGGGGAACAGGCCGGCACCTCGGAGGAGTTCGAGCGCTGGGACACAGCCCTGCACCACAGCTTCGCGGTGGCCACCCACAACGCCGTCCTGATCGACGTCAGCTCCCTGCTCATCGCCGCCCGCCGGCAGCCCGTGTGGGGCGGCCTGAAGAAGCGCACCTTCGATACCGAACGGCACCTGTGCTACTGCCGGGAACACGAACAGATCGTGGCCGCCCTCAAGGAGCGGGACGCCGATGCCGCCCGTGCCGCGATGAGGGCCCACCTCAAGCACGTACGCCGCACCTTGCTGGGCAACACCGCCTGACCGCCGGGCACCGCGGGAAGCGGCGTGCCGGCCGGGCGCGGCGAGTCGCTCCGGCCGGCACGGTGCCTCAGGCTCCGTAGTTCTCGTGCAGCCAGTTCGACACGTAGTCGAAGGTCTCCGCGACCGTGTCGCCGAACTGGCCCGGTGTCGTGGCGCAGGCCGTGCACGGCGTGAACCCGTGGCTGGCTCCCTCGACGAAGACGAGGGTCTTGTTCTTCGCGTGGGTGGCGTTGGCGTAGTACATCTCGGACGGTATGAGCCAGTAGTGGCCCGTCATCGACATGATGAGCAGGGGCGAGCTGATGCCCTTGACGTTGTCGACGGTGGCGGTGTTGGACGAGGACCAGTCGATGCCGCTGATCGAGTCCGCGGTGATCTTCGGGTTCGTCGCCCTGATCGCGCCCACGGACAGGAACGAGTCGTCCGTGAAGCCGCCCTTGCTGGAGTCCCAGGCCGCGTTGTCCGCCGGATCCGCCGAGGCGACCCGGAGCGAGTGCACGACCTGCGGGGCACCGCCGTTCGGATGCTGCGGCGAGATCAGGGGGTACTTGCCCTTGGTGTGCGACAGCAGGCTGCTGTCGGCCTCCCACAGGCGGGCGCTGTCGCGGCCGACCGGCATGGGGGCGACGTCGGAGTACTGGCCGTCGCCATGCGCGATCTGCTCGTGCAGCCTCTGCGCCCGAGAGATGAGCCCGTTCTCGCGCGTGGCCTGGCCGGCCAGGTAGCGGTTGACGAACGCCTGGCTGTAGGCGCTGGAGCCGTCGGACGCGTAGCCGTTCTGCTCGGCGAACATGTCCAGCGACTCGTCGCGGACCCGGAGGTCGTTCTCGTCGGTGACCGACGCGTCGAGCGCGGTCAGGTCGGAGAAGGCGATGCCGGGGATGGAGTCGAGGAGTACCACGCCGTCGGCGGGAGGCAGGTTCGCCAGGTCGTCACCGCACGGGTCGAGCCGTGCCGCGGCCTGACATGCCCCGAGCCCGTTCTGTGCGACGTTCTGGTAGTACGACATGATCGCGCCACCGCCGGACCAGCCGACGAGGACGACCTTCTGCACCGTCGGCAGGCCGCGCAGGTAGGTGACGCTCGCCGACACGTCCAGCGCGAGCGAGTCCCAGTCGGCCGCCGCCTGGTCGGCGTACTGGGACTTCACGCACAGCACGGTGTAGCCGCGCTGTGCGAGTTGCACGCAGGGGACGCTGCCGATGAAGTCGTTGTTCTCGTGGGTGAGGATGAGTGCGGTGGACTGGTTCCCGTCGGGGGTGTCGGCCTGGTAGAGCGCGCCGATCACCTGGTCCTTCCCCAGCAGCACGGTCGAGGTGTGGTACGCCACCGGGGCCGCGGCGTTCGGCGTCGCCGTCTCGTCGGCCTGCGCCGACGACGTGAGCAGGGGGGCGATGAGGAGGAGGCAGGCACTGGCGAGTGCCAGACACCACCGTCGTCGTTGTTTTCGTGTGTGACGGAAGGGGCGGGGGACTCCGGGGACGGGCATGGCAAGCCTTCCGCGAGGGTCGTGGGTGTCAAGACGGGGCCGGCCTGGGTGAACTGCTGGGCCTACTTCCGGCCGACGGCGGCCCACAGGTTCAGGTGGTGGTCGGTGACGTACGACGTGCCGGCCTTGGAGCAGGCGCCGGAGAGCTGGTTGCCCGCCGGGTCCGCCGCGCAGGCCAGGTACTCCATCCAGTCGGGTGAGCCCTGGGTGTAGCGCGACCACGTGGGCAGGCCGGGGCCGTTGGGGTTGCCGGTGTTCTGGAAGTTCCGCCAGAAATCGGTGATCTGGTCGGAGAGCGCGAGCTGCGCGGTGTTCATCGGCAGCGTCATGCCGAGGTACTGGAACAGGTAGGGCAGGTCGTCGACGTGAGTCGCTCCGAAGGGGAAAGACTTCGCCGGCTCCCCCTTCTGCTGGAGCAGGTGGATGGACGCGAACTGGGGGGTGTCCTCGACGTGGAACTCGTACGCGTACGTAGGCGTCCACTTGGACAGATCCTCGTCCAACGTCCGGCGCGAGGCGGTGCCCGCGTCACTCTCCACGGTCGCGTAGGCGATGCCGGGCGAGGAGTACTCGGTGACGGGGTACTCGGCGAGGATGGTGTCGGCGTGTGTTCCGTACTCGCTGCGGATCATGCTCCGGTACTGAGAGGCGGTGAGCGGCTTGCCGGCGTTGTCGTAGTTCTGGAAGGTGAAGAGCCGGCGTTCGTCGTGGGTCTGGCCGTTGATGACGGGAACCCGGTTGAAGGTGCCGGCTTCGACCGCCGTTGCGGGGTTCACGGGGAACGCGGAACCACCGACGGCAGGCTGTGCCGAGGTGCCGGCGGCCTGCATGGCGACGATCCGGGCGGGGGTCTTGCCTCGCAGGCAGGTGAGCGCTGAGGCGTCGTCGGGGCAGCCCAGTGCCGTCAGTACCTTCTTGCCGGCCGCCTCACCGGACGCGGCGGTCTGCATGGTGCATCCGCCGCTGACGATGACGGCCCTCTGGAACAGGCCCTTGGCGGTGGGTGAGGCGAGCTGGTCGCAGACCGAGCTGCCGCCGGCAGACTGCCCGGCGACGGTCACGTTCCCGGCGTCGCCGCCGAAGGCGCCGATGTTCTCGTGGACCCAGCGAAGAGCGGCCTGCTGGTCGAGCAGGCCGAAGTTCCCCGCGCCGTCGGGGCTCTCGGCACGCAGCTGGGGCAGGTCGAGGAAGCCCAGTGTGCCCAGGCGGTAGTTGAGGCTGACGACGATGGCGTCGTTCTTCTCGACGTACTGGCGCGGGTCCATGTCCTGTCCGGCGCCGCCCTGGAAGCCGCCGCCGTGGATCCACACGAGCACCGGGAGATCCTTGCGGGCACCGGAGGGGGCGTAGACGTTCAGGTAGAGGCAGTCCTCACTGAGTTTGGCGGTGCTGTAGCCGGGATCCCAGCTCGTGCCCTGGACGCACCGGTCGCCGAAGGACGTGGCCTGCCGCGTCCCCGGCCACGCGGCAGGTGGCCGGGGCGCCTTCCACCGCAGGTTCCCCACCGGCGGCGCCGCGTACGGAAGGCCGAGCCAGGCGTCGTAGTCCGTTTCGGCCTCGCCCTTGATCTTGCCCTGCGCCACCGTCACGGAGAGGCCGGCCGAGCTCTTCGGTGGCGCTTCGGGGGTCGCGCCGGCCGCGGGGAGGAACAGGAGAGTCAGGGCCGCGGCGGCCATCACCGCGACCGCGAGGCTGAGCGTGCGTTTCCACTCGTTCGTCGGCTGGATCAAGGAAGGTTCCCTTCGTCCGTGCGCGAGAGGGCTGTTCGGATTCCTTCGAAGTGGGGACAGCCCCGGAGGGATGGACTCGGGGGGCCGCGGGAGCGGACCCTTCACGGGAGGCGGGAGGCGGGAGGCGAACCGCGCGCGGTCAGCCGATGTCGACCCGCGCGTGCAGCGGCAGGTGCGCCGAGGAGTTGCCGACGGCGATCCGGTACGACCCGGGCACGACGGTCCAGCCGGTGGTCGCGTTCAGCCACACCGCGAACGCCTCCCGGGCCAGCGTCAGGCGTACGGTGCGCGACCTGCCGGGCGCCAACGTCACCTTGCCGAACGCCCTGAGCTGCGGTGCGGGTTCGCCGGCCGCGTCGGGCGCGGTCACATACACCTGGACCACTTCGGAACCGGTGCGCCGGCCGGTGTTCCGCACGTCGACGCTGACCTCGACGCTCTGGTCCCCCGAGCGGCGCACGCGTAGGCCGCTCATCTCGAACGAGGTGTAGGACAGACCGAAGCCGAAGGGGAAGAGCGGCTGCTCACCGCTGCTCTGGTACCACCGGTAGCCGATGGCGAGGCCCTCGTCGTAGTACACCTCCCGCCCGTCACCGGGGAACTCGGCGGTGGTCTTCGCCGGTCCCTGCCGGTCGCTCGCCGGGAACGTCTCGGCCAGGCGGCCGCCCGGCTCGCTGTCGCCGAAGAGCATCGCCGCGAGGGCGTGCCCCTGCTCCTGGCCCGAGTACCAGTTGGCGAGGACGGCCTGCACGTCGGACAGCCAGGGCATGAGGACGGCGCCCGAGGTGTTGAGCACGACCACCGTGCGGGGGTTGGCCCGCGCCACCGCCGAGATCAGCATGTCCTGGTCGGCGGGGAGCGCGAGCGTGGACCTGTCCATGCCCTCGGAGGTGAGGTCGCCCACCACCACGACGGCCACGTCCGCGCTCTCCGCCGCCTTCGCGGCCGCCGCGATCAGGGCGTCGTACCCGGCCTGACAGCCGAGGTGCAGGCTGGGCGAGGGGGCCCTCTCCCCCGGGACGGGCGCCGGGCTGCGGTAGGTGACCTCGATGTCGTGCGGGCCGCCGGTCAGGGTGACGAATCCGTTCTGCACGGCCTCGTAGCCCCACTTGTACGACGCGACGTCCTTGCCGTCGATGGTCATGTGCACGTTGCCGCCGGCCGTCAGGGAGAACCGGTGGGCACCGGCGGTGGCGGCGGTGAACGTGCCGGCGTATCGGGCGGACCACCCGTCGGTCTGATCGGCCACCGCCTTGGGCGCGCCGCTGAAGTCGAGGGCCGCGACGGTCTCGCTGCCGATCGCCGGGCCGCTGAGGTCGGTCGAGGCGTAGTACGTGGCGGTGAGCCCCGTGCCGAACGCGCTCGCCGGGACCGACGGCAGGGCCGCGATGCCGAGGGTGCCGGGGGTGTACGTCACCGGGATGGAGCCGGCCCTCGCCCTGATGCCGGCCAGCGGGCTGTAGACCGTGCCGTCCGCGCCCACGTTCCCGGAGCCGCCGCCGTGTGTCTGGGGGTGGGCGTCGGCCGCGTCCCCGATGACCGCGATCGACCGGGGCGCGGAGAGCGGCAGGATGCCATGGTCGTTCTTGAGCAGCACGCTGCCGCTGGTGGAGATCGTGCGGGCGAGCGCGAGGTGTTCCGGTGTGCTGACGACCTTGTCCACCACCGTCGCGGGGTCGGCGAGCGGGTGGTCGAGGAGGCCCACGCGGATCATGCCGGTCAGGACGTGCGTGACCATGGCGTCCAGGGTCTCGGTGCTGACGGCACCGCTCTGGACGGCGTCCTTGAGGGCGGAGCCGAGGTAGGTGGAGCCGGGCATCTCGATGTCCGACCCCGCCTTCGCCGTCTGCACGGTGGAGTGCGTGCCGCCCCAGTCCGACATCACCATGCCGTCGAAACCCCACGTGTCGCGCAGCGTCTCCTGCACGGTGTCGCGCTTCTCGGCCGTCCAGGTGCCGTTGACCTTGTTGTACGAGGTCATCACGGCGCCCACGCCGCCCTTCTGCACGGCCGCCTTGAAGCCGGGGAAGTAGAGCTCCTCCAGCGCGCGCCGGGAGACGATCGCGTTGATGGTGTGGCGCAGCACCTCCTGGTTGTTCGCCACGAAGTGCTTCACGGTCGCGACGACGTGGTTCGACTGGATGCCCCGGATGACGGCCTGGGCGAGCTCCCCGTTGAGGTAGGGGTCCTCGGTGTACGTCTCGAAGGACCGTCCCCAGTTCGGCAGCCGCAGGATGTTGACGCACGGCGCGAGCGCGACGTTGTGCCCCTTGGCCGCCTGCTCGTTGCCGTACGCCTTGCCGTAGGCGAGCGCCAGGTCCGGGTCCCAGGAGTTGGCGAGCGCCTTGGCGTCCGGCCACTGGGTGACGCCGACGGATCCGTTGCCGACGCCGTTGGGGCCGTCGGCGAGGCGCAGGGCGGGGATGCCCAGGCGCGTGTTGGCGGGGATGAGCCCGGTGTACCCCTTCCCGGCAGGGGTGCCGTGGCAGTAGGCGATCTTCTCGTCGAGGGTCATCTCCGCCACGAGGGACCTGGCCCTCTTCAGCGCGGCGGACGAGCCCGGCTGGGTGACGGTGGTCTGCCGGACGCGGCCCGCGAAGTCCACGGTGGCGACCGTCTGCGGGGAGGCGGCCGACGCGGGGACGGAGATCACGGAAGCTGCGCCCGCGGCGACGCTCGCTCCTGTCGCCTTGAGCACGGATCTGCGGGAGATGCTCATCCTGTCGTTCCTCCGGGGGGTGAGGGATCGGGGGGCACGGTCACGCGCCACCGGGGCGGCGCGGACCGCTGCCGGGGCCGTCTGCGACCCGGGCGGCGGCATCGGGATCAGGAACCGGGCAGAGGGGGGACTGCGGACGGGACGAGGCGCGATCACTCTCGTGGCGAAGGTGTGTCCGTGGAAGGTGCGTCCTGGGCCGGTCCTCCCGTTCGCCCGCCGGGCTCGGGCCGCCCGGGATTTAAACGTATACGGCAGAAGAACAAGAACGCGTTGTTGACCCTGATGTTCCTTGTATGCCGAACGACGGAAGGGTAGGTCTGCGCTCTTTCAGAGGTCAATGGCTGTGCCGACAGGGGTTGTTGAGGGGACGTAAGGAGCAGTTTCGCCGGATACGGCAAAAGGACTACGCTGCGCGCATGCCCGACACCTCGTCCTTCCGGCACGCCGAGCGTCGGCTGATCGCCACACTGCGGCGGCACGGCGAGCTCTCGCGCTCCGACCTCGCCCGCCTCTCAGGCCTCCCCCGCAGCACCGTGACCGACTGCCTCGCCCGGCTGCGGGCCGCGGGTGTGGTGAGCGAGCGCACCGGCCGCGTCGACGACGGCCCCCGGACCGGCAGGCCGCCGAGGCTCGTGCGCCTCACCCCCCGAACAGGCCTGGTGGGCGCCGTGGTTCTCACCAACGGCGTCCTGCGGGCGGCGCTGCTCGGTTTCGACGCGCGGCTCGCGGCGGGCCCGCTGCGGCGCGACCTGGCGGAGATACCCGGCGGCGTCGTGGGGCCCGCCCACGACCTGCTGGCGCAGCTGCTGCACGAGGCCGGCGCCCGGCCCGACGACCTCGCCTGTACGGTGCTCGGGCTGCCGGCCCCGATCGACCCGGCCACCGGGCGTACGCAGTTCCGGACGCGGGCCCCCGACCGGGAACGCCGCCAGTCGGCGAGCCGGCGCAGCCTCATGGAGGAGGACGCGGCCGCCGAGTTGTCCGCGCGGCTCGGCGTCACCGTGTGGGCCGAGAACGACGCCAACCTCGCCGTGCTCGGCGAGGCGTACTTCGGCGCGGCCCGAGGACTGCGCGACGTCGTCCTCGTCAAGGCGCTGGACGGGATGGGCGCGGCGGTCCTCCTCGACGGACGGCTGCACCGCGGGCGCGACGGCCTGGCCGGCGAGATCGCGCACCTGCACGTCCGGGACGACGGACCGGCGTGCGTGTGCGGGGGCAGGGGTTGCCTGCGGACCCAGCACGAGGCCCGGCACCTGGTGACGCTGGTGCAGCCGGCGCACGAGGAGCCGCTCGGCTTGCGGGACGTGCTGAGGCTGGCGTCGGAGGGCGACACCGCGGTCACACGGATCCTCGTCGACATCGGCCGGACCATCGGGCGTCCGCTCGCCGACCTCTGCGTCTTCCTCAACCCCGAGGCGATCATGACGGACGCGGCCCTCGGAGCAGCGGGCCCCGCGATCCTGGACGGTGTGGGCGAGGCCCTGCGGCGCTTCGCACCGCCCGCGGTCGCCGGCCCGGTACGGCTGCTCGCGGGCACGCTCGACGGCACCGCCGAGCTGTGGGGAGCCCTGGCCTTCGCCCGCACCAGGCAGGACGAGTCAGTGGGCTGACGCGCTGACGCCTCCCCCTGCCTCCCCCGGGGGGCGACCTCCGGCGGCACCGGGCGCGGACCGCGGCGGGGGCCACCTCCCAGGCCCCCGGGGCCCGCGCTCACCTCCCCCGCCCTCCCGGCCCGGACCGCACCCGCGGCGGCGGGGGCCCCGGAGACTCGCGCGTGGTACTCCGTAGACTCGGCCATCACCCCGGCCCCGCGGCAGCGGGGTTCGATCGTCACAGAAAGGACCAGTCCACGGTGAGCGCCACCCAGCGAACCGACGCGCCGATCTACGCCCGACTTGTCGAGGAACGGGGCGACGTGGCCGCCGATGTCAGAGAGACCGCTGAGGAGACGTGGCGCGAGGTCAGCCGGGTCATGGACTTCCGCCTCCTGCGAAGGGGTGAGACCGCCCGCTGAGGCGCGGGCCGGTTGCACCGCCGGCGGGCGGCGTGCACCACGTGTGGGCCGGGCGCACCGGCGGTGTCCCGCCGGCCCGCCCGGCCCGGGTGGGTGCGTCACGTGAACCCGGACGCCGTGGAGGCGGGCAGCTGCCCGGAGGCCTCGCGGCGCGGTGGCGCCCTGGACGCCTGGCAGACTGATCCCGCAGTCCATGGGCGGCCGGAGTCCTCCGGTCGGCCGAGGCGCCGGGGCGAGGAGGGCGCATGGGCGGGAACGATCCGCACGTCCATGTCCAGTCGAAGGTCGCACGGAGCGACGCCGCTGTCCGCACCATGCTGGCATCCACGTTCGGGCTGGCCGGTGACCTGCCGAGCGTCGTCACCACCGGATGCGGGCTGCGGGTGCCGTATGCGATGACCTCGCCGCGGCCGGATCGTGTCACCTGCCTTGCCTGCCGTGAGCATGCGCGGGTCGAGCACCTGCGCCTCGCGGGAGAGGTCGAACGCCTCGGCCGTATGCCTGGATCGACGGTGAGCGCCGCCCGGGCGAAGCGGGCGGCGGACAGGCATCGCGACCTCGCGCGGAGGTTCTCCGGTGCGGGAGGCTGAGCTCCCCCGGTCGGGCAGGGCACACATCCCACCGAGGCAGGGGGCCGCCCGCACCGTCCGCCTCGGAGCGGGCGGACCTCCCGCACCGTCCGCCTCAGAGGTAGGGGAACCTCCCGCGCCGTCCGCCTCAGGCAGGAGGGCGCTGAAGGGGTGACGGGTCAGGTGAGCTGGAACGGAGTCGGCAGAACCGGCTCAGTGGGGACGGGCTCCCACACGCGGCGGCCGGCGCCGTCCCGGACGAGTCGGCCGAAGACCTGGTCGCCGAAGTGGAAGGCGAAGCCCAGCGTGTCGGGCCGTTCGAGCTCCTTGAGCAGCATCTTGCGGGCCGTCTCGACTCCCTGCAGATCGACGTCGGGGCCGGAGGGCCACTCGGGGTGCGTCATCTGGCCGGGCGTGTGGAAGGCGTCGCCGAGCACGAGTACCCGCTGCCCGCTGTCCGGATCGGACACGACGTAGGTGGTGTGCCCGGGGCTGTGGCCCGGGGTGACGAGCGCGGTGACACCCGGGAACACCTCCTGACCGTCCTCGATCCGGGTGAGCACGCCGGCCAGCGGCTCCACGAAGCGGGGGCGTGAGGGCGCACCGATCACGATCTCGTCGCGCCAGTACGGCTCCCACTCCAGGTCGGCCACGAGGTAGGCGGCGCGCGGAAAGGTCTTGCGCGGGGCGCCTCCGTCGTCGGCGGTGAAGCCCCAGCCGGTGTGGTCGGTGTGCAGGTGGGTGAAGGCCAGCGCCTCGATGTCCTCCGGCGCCACGCCCAGTGCGGCAAGGGTGTCCAGCAGCGCGCCGGAGCGGCACGCCCCGAGAGCGGGCGGGATGGTCTCGGTACCGAGCCCCGCGTCGACGAGCAGGTTCCGGCCGTCCCGCTGCACGAGCACGCCGCCCACCGAGGCGGCCACCCGGCCCCGTGGCGTGAGCGCCTCAGGGTGGTCCGCCCAGTGGGAGGGCGGCACGTCGGGAAAGAATCCGGCCGTCTCCATCTCCATGGCCCCGTCGAGCACATACGTCAGGCGCGTACCGCCCACGGTCAGCGTGCGCACCGCGGACTGTTCGTTGAGCAGCCCCGTGGTGGTCCTGTCGCTCATCCTGCCTCCGTCGTCGAATTGCCGGCCCCGTCCATCGACCCCGTCCGTCTCCCCCCGGAGGGCTTCCGGCCGTCGGCTCCGGATCGTCGATTCCCAGTCCGGTGCTCCGGGTAACGTCAGCCCGGATCAGTTCACTTCCCTTGCGCCCACGCAACGGGGCTCTTCCGGGTCCAGCGCCCGGCTGCCGGCGTCGGGCGCTGATCGCTCTCCCGGTCGCCACTCCGGCCGCCCGTCGCCGTGCCGGCCGATTGGCTCGCGGCGCCCGGCCCAGCGCGCCGGATCCGGCCATACCTCCCATGGAGATCAGGCCAACTCCCCCCGGTGGGGTGCTTGTTCGTCGATCGACTGTCAGACCCGTCGCATAGTCTGCGCTCGATGTGAAGGATCTGTGCGATGTCCGGGGCGTGGGGTCATGGGCGACACGCACGAACACGGTACATACGCCCCAGCAGGGATCACACTCATGACGTACACCATCCGCGACTACGACCAGGCCGACGAGCGCTCCTGTTTGCGCTGCCGAGTACTCTCCTTCCCCGACACCGCCTACTACGACGACGTCCGCACCGGTAAACCGTCCATCGCCCGGCCAGGGTTCGAACTGGTCTCCACGGACGGGACGGGCGGCACCACAGGGATCATGGACGTCACCGTCGAAGCCGGCCTGGCAACCATCGACACCGTCGCCGTCCACCCCGATCACCGACGCCGCGGCCTCGGCCGTGCCCTGCTCGGTGCGGCCCGGACGCGTCTCCGGTCGTGCAATGTCACCACCCTGGACGCCTGGACCAGAGACGACCCGGAGACCTTGAGCTCGTACCGGGCCATGGGCTTCCGTGAGAGCGAGCACTACCTCCACGTCTACGCGAACCGTTACGCCGACCCCGGGGAGCCCGACCGCGCAGTCGGTGCCCGTCGTGCCGGGCTGCGCCCGATCACGGCCTTTCTGCATGCCTCACTCGCCGACGAGGAGCAACTGCGCCGCGACTTCACCCGCGTGCACGTCTGCCGCCGCTTCACCCTGGCCGTCAGCCATGACGCGCGGGTCGCAACCATCACCCAGGAGGATTGTTCATGACGTCCTTGTGCCACCCCGACAACGCCTCAGGCCACCTTTCCAGGCGTGGCTTCGGTCGGCTCGCCGCCCTTGGGGTCGGGGCCGCCGCCGGGTCGGGCACTCTCGTCTCGCGAGCGGAGGCCGCCGGAGCGGATGGTCGGATTCACTACGACCGGGCGCGCCGGCTGGCCGGGAGCGATCCGGTGCTGCGGACCCTGGTGGCTGCGCTGACTCCCGGTGCCACCGTCCCCCGCCCGCCCGCACCCGCGCCGCTGAGGCTCTTCGACAACCTCGCCATGCTCAGCGTGGGCTGGGTCTCCGCGATGGCGGTGCTGACCGACGACGGGATCGTGCTCATCGACTCGCTCACCTCCGCCGACGAGGCCGAGACCGCCCTGGTACCGGGGTTGCGGGAGCTGGGGGCCGATCCGGCGACGATCAGGTACGTCGTCGTCACGCACGGCCACTACGACCACTTCGGTGGTGCGCAGTACCTCGCCGACCGCTATGGGGCACGTGTGATGATGGCGCCGGCCGACTGGGACCTCATCGCCCGCACCCGTCCGGCTGGTGCCCCCGCACGCGACCTTGACATCACGGACGGGCAGCGGCTCACGCTCGGCGGCACCACGATCCATCTGCACTACACCCCGGGTCACACCCCGGGCACCGTCTCGCCGATCCTCCCCGTGTGGTCGGGCCGCCGGCGGCACACGGCGATGCTGTGGGGCGGCACCAACCCGCCCGCCACGGTCACGGAGCTGCGTACCTATCTGACCTCCATCCACTCCTTCCGGGCGCGCATGCGGTCGGCGAACGTGGACGTGGAGCTGTCCAACCATCCCAACGACCAGGGTCTTGTGCGCGCCGAGCAGCTCCGGAGCCATCCCGATGGAGTGAATCCGTTCGTACTCGGCCGGCCCAGGACCCAGCGGTTCATGGCGGTGATGGACGCCATGCTGCGCGGCAGGCTCGCCGACGCCGAAGCCGCCGGTGTCGGCGGGCGCGTCGCATGACCCGCCGGGCAGCGGCCACGCTGCTGCCGAGAAGGGCGTGGCCGGTCATGAGCGGGTAGATCACGGCGCGCTCGACCATGCCGATGTGCCACATCCAGCCGGTGAGTACGTCGGCCATCAAGACCGGACGCGATCAGCCCGACGGCGCCGGGCGCGATGCTCGCGATCGACCGGCCCCTCCCAGGACCGATGCGGGCTCCGCCGGCTCCGACGGCGATCGCCATCCTGTTGCCGGGCAGGATGAGGAGGGCACCGGCGCGGTCGGCAACACCTGGGCGGACGATGGGGCTCATGAGAGGGCCATTCCTGGGACGCGCCGGCGGACGGCCTCCATCTCGGCCTCGTCCGAGACGCCCTGCCAGTCGTACCGCGGCGTGTACGGGGCTTCCAGGGCGCGCACCTCGTCGTCGGTGAGCTCGACGTCGAGAGAGGCCACGGCCTCGTCGATCTGCCGGATCGAACCGGCACCGACCAGCGGCGCGGTGACGACCGGCCGGCGGCGGAGCCAGGCGAGCGCGACCTGCGCACGGCTGACGCCGTGAGCGTCCGCCACCTGACCGACCGCGTCGATGATCGCGCGGTTGGATGCCTCCTGCTCGGGCGAGTAGAGCAGGTCCGCGTAGGCTCCGTCCGTCTCCGAGCGCACCGTCGAGCGGGCGTCGTCCCACGCGCGGGCGAGGCGGCCGCGGGCCAACGGCGACCAGATGATCGTGCCCACACCCTCGTCCAGGCACAGCGGAATCATCTCCCGCTCCTCCTCACGGGCGAGCAGGTTGTAGTGGTTCTGCATCGACACGAATCGCGCCCAGCCGTTCTGCTTCTGCAGGTGCAGTGCCTTCGCGAACTCCCAGGCGTGCATCGAGGACGCGCCGAGGTAGCGGACCTTGCCGCACTTCACCAGGTCGCTGAGCGCCTCGAGCGTCTCCTCCCACGGGGTCGCGTGGTCGTTGCGGTGAATCTGGTAAAGGTCGATGTGGTCCGTGCCGAGGCGGCGCAGCGAATGGTCGACCTCGGCCATGATCGCCTTGCGCGACAGCCCCCGGCCGTTCGGCCCCAGCCGCATCGGATGACGCAGCTTCGTGGCGATCACCACGGCGTCGCGGTCGGCGAAGTCCTTGAGCGCGCGGCCGAGGATCTCCTCGCTGGACCCGTTCGAGTACATGTTCGCGGTGTCGAAGAAGTTGATCCCCGCCTCCAGCGCGTGCTTGATGAGCGGGCGCGCCTCCTCCTCACCCTTCGACCAGACGGGGTGGCCCCGGTCGGGCTCGCCGTAGGTCATCGCGCCGATCGCGATCGGTGACACGTCCAAGCCGGTGGCGCCGAGCTTGATGTACCGCATGATGCTCCTCTAAAGTAATTGGAGAGGTCTCCACATAACGTAGTGGAGAGCTCTCCGCTTAGCAAGGTGGGGTCCCGTGGTCCGTTCAGACGCTCGCGAGAACAGGGCGCGCATCCTAGAAGCCGCCCGCGAAGCCCTCGCGGAGGACGGCAGCGCCTCGATGAACCAGATCGCCCAGCGCGCCGGCGTCGGCGCAGGCACCCTGTACCGCAACTTCCCCACCCGCGAAGCACTCGCTCTCGCCGTCTACCAGGACGAGGTCGCACGCATCATCGGCAGCGTGCCGGGGCTGCTGGCCGAGATGCCGCCCCTTGAGGCGCTCCGCCACTGGACGACCGACCTCGTCGAAGCGATGCGCAGGAAGCACGGCCTCGGCGATGCACTCAGTCCCAGCGCGCACCAGGCGGTCAGCGAGCAGACCTACGGGCCGGTCATCGCCGCGATCACGGAGTTCCTGGACGCCGGCAAGAAGGACGGAAGCATCCGCACGGACGCCGACCCCGCCGACTTCCTCCAGCTCACCGGCGCCCTCTGGCGCGCCGCGTCCGGACCCGAAGACCGGTCGCCCCGCATGCTCGCGCTCATCCTCGACGGACTCCGCACCCAGCCGCAGCGCTGAGGCCGCATGCCGGGACTCCGCTGACGGTTTCGCATCCGGGCGAGTACCACATGTCCTGACGTCAAGCCCCAGCGCCTGCGCGCCGACAAGGCCTACGACATACCGGCCCGTGCCCAGTACGCCGCTTCTCATCACGCATTCCCTCCCGAGGCCTGCTTGGACCGTTCGCATCGACGCCAGAGGGCCTGTCGGGCACCATTTGGTACGTGACGACCGACGCTTCCTCTCCGACTGCCGCGCCCGCCTCGCCTTCGACCTCCTCTCCAACACCTGGAACGCGGTCGTGCTCTGGGCACTGCGCGACGGGCCCCGGCGCCCGGTCGAACTGCGCGGGCTGATCGGGGCGATCAGCTCCAAAGTCCTCACCGAGACGCTACGGCGCCTACAGTCCAACGGACTCGTGGTTCGGCAGGCACACCCCGGAGCGCCACCGCATGTTGAGTACCAACTCACCGAGCTGGGTCGCACTTTGCCGGCACCCATCGACACTGTCGGAGCATGGGCCTTCGAGGATGGCGATGAGGTCATGGCCGCCCAGGAAGCCGAATGCATCGCCGACTCCCAGCCCCCCTCAGAGTGATCCAACCACCACCTCAAAGATCATTCGTCAGGAGTTCCAAGGACGACGCTCCCGGAGCTGTGCGGCGCGGTGGAACAGAGCCGTCCACAGGAAGGGCTCCCCGAAGAACGGTGACTCGGGTGGCTCGTCGTGCATCGGGCGTGCTTCGACCTCGGTCAGGTCGGCGAAGATCCAGCGAATGGACTGAGGCGTATGGGCGAGGCCGCCGTGAAGGCGGAAGTCGCGGTAGAAGACGGCGTCGGGCGCTTCGGAGCCCATCCGGCCGGCCGCGAAACATGCGAGGGCGAAATATCCACCGGGGTGAGGGCGTCATCGAGCAGCGCGAGGTAGCTGATGCGGCGGTGCGGTGGCAGATGGTGGAAGCAGCCGGAGTCGTAGATCAGGTCGCAGGAGCCGCGCACCTCGCTGCCGAGCCGGTGAGGGCGAAGACGTCGCCGCAGTGGAAGCGGACGTCGGCCCCCACCTCACGTGCGCGGTCCTCGGCCCAGGCGATAGCCGTGGGAGAGAGGTCGACGGCGTCCACCTGGAAACCCCGTGAGGCAAGGTGGAGGGCGTTGCGCCCGGGCCGCAGCCCAGGTCCAGGGCGCGGCCCGGAGCGATCAGGCCCCGGTCGAGGTACGAGACGAGGGTTTCGTCCGGCTTCGTCGTGAAGAACGGCACCGGCCTGGTGCGGTCCGCGTAGAAGATGTCCCACCACGGGCCCGCGTCGGTCGTCCATCGGTCGTCCATCGGTCGGCCTCCGGTGCGAACAGGCCGTCAAGAAGTCTCAGGACGTCGTCCACCGTGCGTATGTCCCGGTCCGTCCGGCCCCCTCTCCCGGTACGGGAAGGTAGCCGTGGATGGGGGAAGATGCCAGCTCAGGCGGTGCGGCAGAAGGGCGTCGGTGGGTGTCCGCGGGCCGGGGAGAGGCGGCACGGGCATTGAGTCGCGGGTGTGGCCGTCCAGCCGTCCGTGCCCGTGCCGTAGGCCGTCAAGGGGCCGATTCCGGGATCGCCCAGGCGACTTTGCGTACAACCTTCGTCACCCCGGGTTCGTCCAACCCGTACGCCGGAGACCCCGGTGTGCCAGGCGACTGGCCACACACCCTGGGAGACGCAATGAGACCTGACTCCGTCGGGCGCTGGGGGCGCCTCGGAGCCTGTGTCACCGCGGCGGCCGGCCTCATCGTGGCCGGCCTCGCGCTGCCCGCATCCGCCGACGAACCGCAGAGCGACACGCTCTGGATCGACCAGCCCTACGAGCAGACGCTGCCGCTGGGTGCGAACGGCGGAGAGCCGCAGGACCGGCCGCTGGACATCGGCCTCTACCACGACAACGACACCTTCACCGTGACCGGCGGCCGGCTCACCGTGGACGTCTCGGGGATCGCCGGCGTCGCCGAGGTGACCTGGCCGGAGAACTGCACACCGGGCGGGACGACCGCGGTGTGCGACGTGCCGGACGTGCCCGTGATCGGAGCCGGGTACACACCGCAGGTGCACCTGGTGGTGCGTGCCGCGGACGGCGCGGCCGCCGGGGCGCAGGGCCGGATCACCTACGAGGCGACGGCCACCGGCGGCCCCGACGGGACACTCACCGCTCCGCAGGGCAGCTTCGACACCACGCTCACCGCCGGCTCGGGGCCCGACCTGGCCATCGCCGACATCGACCCGGTCGAGCACGCGGAGCCCGGCGAGGAGCGGACGATCCCCCTCAGGATCACCAACCGCGGCAGCGAGAGCGCACACGGCCTCACCGTGCGGCTGATGGCCTCGTACGGCCTTCAGGACCTGACCCGGTACGCCGCCTGCACCTACACGCACTCGAACGACGGCGAGTACGCGCCGATGACGACGGCCGACTGCTTCTTCGACGACGAGCTGGCACCGGGCGACTCCTTCGAGCTGCCCGAGCCGCTGACGGTCACACCGGCCGAACGCGCGCTGAACGAGCGGCTCGACATCAGCGTCGAGCCGGGAGCGGGCGCCGAGGACCTCGCCCCCGGCGACAACTACCTGGCGCTGGAGATCGGTGCCGACAACACCGCCGACTTCTCGGTCACCGGCGATGCGGTCTCCGGCACCGCGGGTGAGACGGTCGGGGCCCGGCTCACGTTCGAGAACCACGGTCCGGCCTGGTTCGGCAACCTCGGCTCCGGCGAGCCTGCCGCCGTCGTGCGGCTGATCGTCCCCGAGGGCACGACGGTCACCGGCGTCCCGGCCGGATGCCTTCCGCACACCCTCGCCGGCGGCTACTACGGGCACCGGACGGGTGCTCCCCGCTATGACTGCGACCTGCCGTACTGGGTGCTGGAGGACACGGAGCGTACGTTCGCCTTCTCGCTGCGGATCGACACCGTGCTGCCGGGCACGACCGGTGCCGTGAGCATCCACCCCTCCTCGCCCGGCGATTTCCCGTTCGCCTTCGACCCGGACACCTCCAACAACACGGCAGTGCTGGCCGTCAACTGACCGGCCCGGAAACGGCGCCCTCGCGCAGGGGCGATGGCCTTTGACGGGGGTCGGTCGACCGCCGCGCAGGGGTCCGGTGACCGCCGCCGAACCCCTGCTCGACGCCCGTTTCTGGTGAAATGTCAAGAGACGACGCCAGAAAGAAACAGCCAGCATATTGATGGATTGTTGAACAACATCCTAATCTCCCGGGCGAGCCGTCCTGCCGTCTCGGCGGGGCGGATACCAGCACAACCGTCCAAAGGGGCTTAGGATGCTCGTCCTGCTCGGCGTACTCGTGGTCATCCTCGGGTTCGCCACCAAACGCAATCCCCTGCTGGTCGTCGCGGTCGCCGGGATCGTGACGGCGGCCATCGACGGCCAGTCCCCGAACGAGATCCTGACCACGTTCGGCACCAGCTTCGCCTCCAGCCGGTCGGTGACGGTCTTCGTCATCACCCTGCCGGTCATCGGCCTGCTGGAGCGCTATGGCCTGCGTGAGCAGGGCAGGGCCCTGATCGCCAGGCTCGCCCGGCTCACCACCGGGCGCGTCCTCGCCCTCTACCTGCTGCTGCGCCAGGTCACCGCGGCGTTCGGCCTGATGAACATGGGCGGGCCCGCACAGACCGTGCGCCCGCTGATCGCGCCCATGGCCGAGGGCGCGGCGGAACGGCAGTACGGCACCCTGCCCGAGAAGGTGCGCGAGCGGATCAGGTCGCTGGCGGCGAGCGCGGACAACGTCGGCGCGTTCTTCGGCGAGGACATCTTCCTCGCGGTGGGTTCCATCCTGCTGATCACCGGGTTCACCAACGCCACTTACCACACGCACCTGGAGCCCCTGAACCTCGCGCTGTGGGCCATCCCGAGCGCCGTCTGCGCGCTGTTCATCCACGGCGGACGGCTGCTCCACCAGGACCGGCGGCTGGCGCGCGAGCTGAAGCCCGCCGCCACCGCGGCCCCCGCCGGCACGTCCGAGGAGGCCGGCGCATGATCAAGGCCGAGTGGTTCTACTGGCTCGTCGGCGCCGTCTTCGTGGTGATGGCGCTGCAGATGCTCCGTGACACGACCAACCCCAAGCGCTACGGCAGCGCGGCCTTCTGGGGCCTGCTCGGGATCTGCTTCGTCTACAGCACATGGGTGGTGGACAAGCGGGCCCCGGCCCAGCCGCTCGGAGTCGCCGTGCTGGTCATCGCCGCCCTGGCCGGCTTCGGGCTCACGGGACGCGGCACAGCGGAGGGCACACCGCCCGAGCGGCGGGAGGCGTTCGCGGCCCGGTACGGCAACAAGCTGTTCATCCCGGCCCTGTGCATTCCCGTGGTGGCCGTGCTCTGCTCCGTGCTGGTGAAGCGCTGGAGCGTAAGCGGCACACCCATCCTGGAGAAGGACTCCGAGACGCTGCTCGGCCTCGGCATCGGCGCGCTCGTGGCGCTGGTCGTCGGGATGGTCCTCCTGCACGAGCGGCGGGTGTCCGTCCCGGTGCACGCGGGCCGTTCCATGCTGGAGTCGATGGGCTGGGCGCTGGTCCTGCCGCAGATGCTGGCGATTCTCGGCGCCATCTTCGCCACCGCAGGGGTCGGCGACCAGATCGGCAGGATCACCACGCACCTGCTTCCGGGCGGCCAGACGTACACCGCGGTCGCCGTGTACTGCGTCGGTATGGCGCTGTTCACCGTGATCATGGGCAATGCGTTCGCCGCCTTCCCGGTGATGACCGCGGCGGTCGGCTGGCCGGTCCTCGTCGACCAGGCGCACGGCAATCCCGCCGTGGTGCTCGCCGTGGGCATGCTGAGCGGCTTCTGCGGCACGCTGCTCACGCCGATGGCCGCCAACTTCAACCTCGTTCCGGCCGCGCTGCTGGAGCTGAAGGACACCTACGGGCCGATCAAGGCGCAGGCCCCCACGGCCGTGGCGATGCTGTTCTGCAACATCGCCATCATGTGCGTGTTCGCCTTCTGACGCCTACTCGCCTTCCGAGGCGTCGGTCCGCCATCCGAAGCGCCGGTTGGCCATCCGAAGGTCCCGGTTCGCCTTGCGAGGCCCCGGTTCGCCTTGCGAGGCCCCTGCGAGGTGCCGCTCGGGCTGCACGGCCCCGTCCTCGCTGCGGCGGCCGAAGCCCTCGGCTCGCCAATCCGGCCGCCCCGGAGGTGAGGCCCGTCCGCCCCGTCCCTCCCTCCCCTCCCCCCGTCATCACACCCTCCGATCGGAGCAGCACCGTGTCCCCCGCGCAAGAACCAGTCCGGCACTCCACCGCTCTCGCCGAGCACGCCGACTCCTACGCCCGGCTCGCCGCGGCGAACGTCACCCGCGCCTACCCCTACGCCCCGCAGCAACTGCTGACCGGGCCCGACGACCTCACCGCGCCGCGCACCCGGCACCCCGCCTTCTACGGCTCGTACGACTGGCACTCGTCCGTGCACATGCACTGGCTCCTGGTGCGGCTGCTGCGCAAGGCGCCCACGCACATCGACACCGGGGTCGTACGCGAGGTGCTCGACGCCCACCTGACCGCCGAGGCGCTGGCCGCCGAGGCCGCCCACCTGCGGGCCCACCGCACCTTCGAACGACCCTACGGCTGGGCCTGGCTCGCACGGCTCGCCGCCGAGTGCCGGGACGCCGGTGCCGACGGCATCGAGGGCGCCGAAACCTGGGCCGAGGCCCTGCGGCCGGCCGCCGACACGGTCCGGGAACTGGTCGAGGCATGGCTGGGCAAAGCCACCTATCCGGTCCGGCACGGTGTGCACACCAACAGCGCGTTCGCGCTCGGCCTGCTGCTCGACGCGGACACCGCCACCGAGGCGGCGACGGACGCGATACGCCGCTGGTTCCTCGCCGACCGCGACTACCCGGCCGGCTGGGAGCCGTCCGGCCAGGACTTCCTCTCCCCCGCGCTCACCGAGGCGGACGCGGTGCGCCGGGTGCTGCCGGGTGGGGAGTTCGCGCGGTGGCTGACCGGCTTCCTGCCGGGCCTGGCCGAGGGAGAGCCGGCCGGCCTACTGAGCCCGCCCGAGGTGTCCGACCCGGACGACCCGCAGATCGGGCATCTGCTGGGGCTGGGGCTCAGTCGCGCGGCGGCGCTCAGCTCGATCGCGCGTGCGCTGCCGGCCGACGATCCACGGGTGCCCGTCCTCTCCACCGCGGCCGCCGGGCAACTCGCCGCCTCGCTGCCGTACGTGGCGACCGGCACCTGGGCCAGCGACCACTGGCTGGCCACCTTCGCGACGCTCGCGCTGGAGTCCGGCGCCGGGTCGCAGGCGGCTCCCGCCCAGGGCTGATCCCCAGGACCGGCCAGGACGGAATCCGGCTGCGGGGACCCGTCCGTCATCACGGAGGCCACACGGCGCGTGCCCCGAGGCAACCCCCGGACACGCCGCGACGGGCCCTCACCCACGGGTGAGGGCCCGTCACCGGTGAACCGTGTCCGCCGCGGAGCGGGGGGTCCCCGCGGCCGGCCGGCTCACTCGCCAGGAGACGCGTACACCACCCAGTTGTCGTGCTTGTGCGGGTACGGCCGGAAGTCACCGTGCGGCGGGTCGTCCCATGAGATGCGGCGGATCTCATGGATGGTCCAGTCGGAGAACAGAGCGCGCATCTCGTCCTCCTCGTAGAAGCGGAAGAGCGTGTCCTTGTAGGCGAAGGTGTGCGGAGCGATCTCCTCACCCTCGCCGTAGGTCTCGTCCTTGAGCGTGAAGGCGTTCGTGACGAACAGGCCGCCGGGCGCGACGATGCGGCGGGCCTCCGCGATCAGGTCCGTCGGGTCCTGGATCTGCCCGAAGACGTCGAAGCACGTCACCGCGTCCACCGAATCGTCGATGAGCGGCAGCTTCGTGGCGTCCGCGCGCAGCAGGAACGCGCGCTGCGCGATCGCGCCGCGGGCGTGCGCGAGCCCCGTCGGTGCGATGTCGACGCCCATCGCGTTGAAGCCGGCGCCCGCGAGAGCGGCGAGGTTGCGCCCGTCTCCGCATCCGAGGTCCACCACGGTGCGGACGGCGCGGTCGGTGAGCGCCTCGATCGCCTGTGGGATCACCGGAATGGGGTCTTCCTGCCACAGCGGGGTCTCGCCCTGTTCCTGGTAGGCCTTCTCCCAGCCGTACTGCAGCTCCCCGAAACCCTCGGCCGTTGTCATGTAGCCTCCTCTGGATGACTGACAAGGATCATCCAAGTGGCTAACATGACACGCAAGGGGCGTCTCAGTATCTGAGCAGTTACTCGGAGCAATGGCCGAATCCATAGCCGTGCGAGGTGAGTTCCCGGAACGGCGGACCGCCGGGCCGCGACGTCTGCCGCGCCGCGGCCGCGGGCCGTGCGGCCGGAAGCCGGGGCCGGCACCCTGGTGCCGCAGTCGGCCTTGCGAAGCCTCAGCCGGCCGCCCCGAACCACCTGAGCAGCGCCGTGGTGACCGCGGCAGCCGTCACCACCAGCAGGAACGGCGCCCGCATACGTACCGCGACGGCCGCGACGGCGACACCGGCGAGCCGGGCGTCGAGCACGATGTGCCGCTCCACGGTGAACGTCTGAACCGCGATCAGAGCCGCCAGCAGGGCGACGGGGATCGCACCGGCGACACGTGCGGCGGCCGGGTTCCGCAGGAACGTCTCCGGGACCAGCAACCCGGCGAACTTCAGCGCGAAGCATCCCGCGGCGGCGACGACGATCCATGTCCAGCTCATGACGTACCCTCCGCGTCTCGCGTGTTCCGGGTCCCACCGTGGTCGACGGCCCCGTCCGACGCGCGGGGCCGCTCGGCCGCGTCCGCCGGCGGCACGGGCTGCGGCGGTACGGACTCCGGCGGACCGCCGCGGGGCACGAGCAGGACGCTGAGCGACGTCAGCCCCGCGACGACGACCGGCAGCCCCGCGCTCAGCAGCGGGCTCAGCCCCACGGCGACGACACACGCCAGCAGGAAGACCATCTGATGGGCGCGCTCCTTCAGCCTCGGCGCGACGAGCGCGATGAAGGCCGCGGAGGAGGCGGCGTCCAGCCCGAGCACCTTCGGGTCCGTCAGGAGGGAGCCGGCCAGGGCGCCCGTCAGCGTGGCGAGGTTCCAGCACGCGAAGACCGTGAGGCCGGTCGCCCAGTAGGCGAAGCGCCCGGCCGTCCTGCCGGGCCTGCCCAGCGCCATCGCGGCGCTCTCGTCACTGAGGAGGTGCGCGGCGGGCACCAGGTTCCGGCCGCGGAGCCCGATCACCGATCGCAGGCTGATGCCGTAGAAGAGATTGCGCATCCCGAGCAGCACGGCGGTCGCACTCGCCGTGGCGCCGCCGCTGCCCGCGACCAGCGCACCCACCAGCGCCAGTTGGGACGAGCCGCCGTACAGCGCCAGCGAGAGGAACTGCGTCTGACCGACCGTGAGGCCGCTGGAGACCGCAAGCGCCCCGTACGACAGGCCGTACGCGCCGACGGCGACGCCGATCCCGAGCGCGTCCCGCAGCAACCGGCGCCTCTCATCCGGTTCGCTCGCACCTTTGCTCCTGGTTACCACCAGTTCGTTTCCTCCTGTACCGCGCCACGGTCCGGCTCAGATCCTGAGACACCCCTTCATACCTCATGAACCCTACGTAAGATGACGACACATTGTCATCTCGTGGTTCGGTTATGACATCCACACGGGGAAGGTGCGTACGCGAAGCCATGGAAGCGAACGTGTGTGAGGAGTCGGCGCAGTCCATGCAGCGATACCTGGACCGGTTTGAGGCCCTGCTCGGCCTCACTCCCGTGAAGACGATCACGCTCGACGTTCTCGGACGGGAGCGCAGGATCCACCTGAAGCTCGAGGGCTACAACATCACCGGATCGATCAAGGCACGCACCGCCTACGGCCTCATCCGGGGGCTCGTTGAAGAGGGCAGGATCAAGCCCGGCGTCGAACTGCTCGAGTCCACGTCCGGAAACCTCGGCGTCGCGCTCGCGAGCATGGCCCGGTATCTCGGGGTCGGCTTCACCGCGGTGGTCGACCCGCTCAGTACGCGGGAGTGCCGCAACCGCCTCGAGGACCTCGGGGCCCGGGTCCTCATGGTCGACACGGCGGACGCGGCCGGCGCCTACCTGCTCTCCCGGATAGCGAAGGTGCAGGAACTCCTGGCGGCGGACGACAAGTACGTGTGGGTCAACCAGTACGAGAGCCCGCGGAATCCGGAGATCCACCGCCGCATGACGGGCCCCGAGATCCTCAACCAGATGCAGACACCGCCCGACGCCGTCTTCATCGCGGTCTCCACCGGCGGGACCTTCGCGGGGGTCAGCCGGTGCTTCCGGGAGCGCGGACTGGACACCCGCATGGTGGCCGTGGACATCAACGGCTCGGTGGCGTACGGCGGAACCCCGGGGCCCCGCCATCTCTCCGGAATCGGCGCCAGCCGCCGCTCTTCATTCCTTGAGGAGTCACTGGTCGACCACTATTCATATGTCAGCGTGGGAGAGGCTTCGTACTATTGCCGCCGAATATTAGGTGAGGCCGGAATACATCTTGGCGCGTCATCGGGTGCCGTTCTGGCGGCCTGCGTTCGCTTTCTGGAGGAACATCCCGACGTCGTCGACCCGCTGTGCGTGTGCGCCGACGGCGGGGAGAAGTATGAGGACACGGTCTACAATGACGGCTGGATGGCGGTCATTGGCGAGACTCCACTGCCTGCCGGAACTTCTGGAACGGTACGCGCCGGGAATAGCCGGTAGAGGTCGTCCACTTCAGCGGAAGAGTGGCCCCAAGGAAGAAGACGGGAAGAAATCGAGGATGGGTAGTGTGACCGAGGCGCGCCGAGCGCTCGAAGAGCACGCCGCAGGGGGAGCGCCCTTCGCCGTGCAGCAGCTCGCCGACCTGTCGGTCACCGAACTCTGCCACATGGACGAGCACGACGTGGCCATGCTTCTGCTGCTCGGTGCCGTCTGCGCCCGCCTGGACGGTGGCGCCTCGGCAGCGCCCGTCCTCCAGGAGGTCGCCAAGCGCTACATGGCCGCCTCGCTGCTGTACTCGGGCAGGGTGCTGCCCCGGGCCAAGGAGATGATCGAGCTCCTGGACCGCGGCGTGGACGAGGGCTCGCCCGACACCCTGACGGAACTCGCCGACCACCTCAGCCAGGGCTGGCCGGAGTACGCCGACTCGGTCTTCCCGCCGGCCCTGGCCCGGCTCGCCGGCGAGCGGGGCCTCGACATGCCGGCCGGTTCCCTCACACGCGTCTCCTTCCTGCTGTGGCGCCAGGGTCTCGCGGCCGCGGCCGAGAACGAGGCCGGGCGGGCCGCGGGCCTCTTCGAGGAGTCCCTGGAGCGCTACCAGAGGTACCTCTACTACGCGGACGCGGCCTGGCTCTTCACCGACCTCATCCTGGCGCGGCTGCTCGCGGGGCAGCTCGACGAGGCCAGGCGCGTGCACGACGCCCAACTCCACTACGTGGAGAAGCTCATGACGGCGCACGACACCGCCGTCACCGACGACAGCCAGGCCGCCACCTTCCACCTAGGGGACCTGCAGAGCGGCGGCTACAGCACGTTCGTGGAGTCCGCGACGCTGCGCCCCACCGGGCTCACCGAGCAGGACAAGAAGCTGCTCATGCGCTACGTGCGCGCCAGCGAGCGCTTCATCGCCGCCTGCCGCTACGGCTCGCGCCGGGACTTCGACGCCGGTCTGGACATCTTCTCCTTCGGGTGGGTGACGTTCCACCGCTCTCCCTACCCGCGGATCCTGCGCCACCTCGCGGACCGGTACGGCGAGGGCGGGCAGGGCTGGCACATCCCGCTCACCGCCCACGAGCGCTGGCACCGCATGCTGCGCAGCTTCCGGGTGAAGGTGAGGGCGGAGGTCCTGGTCGAGACGGCGCTGGGCCTGAACAACAGGCTGGGCTACGCGGGCATGGAGGAGCACGCGAACCTCGTCCTCCTCGATGCCGCGATCCTGTACGCGCGGCTGCACGGCAGGGACGACGCGCTGGACTGGATCACGCGCTTCCTCGGAGACCTCCGCCCGAAGATCCCGAGGGCGCTCTCCGTCGCCGTCGACTACCTCCAGACCACGGAGCACACGGAGAGCAGCCGGATGCTGGGCAGGTACGCCGGGCTGCGCGCCGACCTCCTGGCACCGGACCTGCTCTCCCTAGGCCTGGACATCCCGTGGCCGACGGAGCCCCGCCTGGAGATCGTCCTCTACGACCAGCTCCTGTCGCTGGAGGGGATAACGATCTACGAGTCGACCCCGCCTCCCCTGCTGGACGTCCTCACCGTCCTGGGCGAGGAGTTCACCCGCAGCCGCCAGGAGGGCAGGGACGTGCCGTTCCTCTCGGCAGCCGAACTGTCCAGGCGCACCGGCCGCACCACCGGCGCGCTGGCCCAGACCGTCCGCAGATTCCGCAACACCTGCGAGGCCGTACTCAAGGAGACCACCGAGCTGCCCACCGAGCCGGAGGCCGTCATACAGGGCCGCCCCGGATACCGTCTGAATCCGCGTCGCGTCGGCCGGTTCTTCGCCCATTCGACCGGCGCCTGACCCACACCAGCCGGGACCGCGTCCCGTTCTCGTCGATTTCTCCCTCAGCCACCAACGAAGAGCGCCCGGGGGTACTCTCGTGCCGGAAAGCACCGCTGTCATCGTCGACCCGTCGGCCGTCGACACCGATCACAAGTTCGTCGTCGCGCTGAAATCCAAGCTCGAACACGGCGTGGCCACCAATGCCGCCTCCCACCTGTGCCTCGGACTCGTCGCAAAGGCCGTGGCCGAGCGCCCCGAGTTGCTGCCCCGCATGTCGTTCCTCGCCTTTCCCGACTCCGAGGGGGGCGAGCACGCGCCCATTTCCGGACTCTCGCTGGTGGCTCTGGAGGGCAGGCCTGCCTGGCTGCGGCGGCTGCGGGAGCAGGCGCGGGCGGCGGGGCTGCTGTGCACCGACTTCACCTCGGACATGACCGGCGGCACCTATGCCGATCAGCAGGAACGCATGCGCAAGCGTCCGGAACAGGAACTCGACTACTACGGCGTCGCGGTGTTCGGACCGCGCGACGTGGTCGACCCGCTGACCAAGAAGTTCTCCCTGCTGCGCTGACCGCCGCGGCGCGGTGCGGCGGCCGGCAGTACCTTGACACGAGAGGCACAACGTGAGCGACACGACCCATTCGCACGACCTCGTCATCGTTCCCTCAGCGGTCGTCCAAAAGGTCCTAGACACGCTCGGGAAGGAATCCAAGGACATCGTCGAGCGGATCTACATCGAGGCCGCGAAAGGAAACCTGGTAAATCCGGACAGTCTGTTCCTGCGTCCCGATCCGGAGCGCCGCGAGCGCGTCATCGCCCTGCCCGCCTATGTCGCCGGTGAATTACCGGCCATGGGCATCAAGTGGATATCCAGCTTCCCCGAGAACCTCTCTCACGGGCTCCCTCGCGCCTCGGCCCTCATCGCCCTCAACGACCCCAGGACGGGCTTTCCCCGGGCGGTCGTGGAGGGCGCCCGGATCAGCGCGCACCGCACGGCACTCTCCGCCGCGGTCGGCGCGGAGGCGCTGCGTGACGGCGACCGGTCCGTGGCGCGGCTCGCGGTGGTCGGCACCGGGTACATCTCCGGCACCACCCTGCGCGTCCTGGCGAGCCTCGGCTGGTCGTGCCGGCAGGTCGCGGTGCACGACCTCGACGCGGAACGCGCCCGTTCCTTCGCCGCCGAGCACGCCGGCACCTTCCCCACCGGCGAGGTGAGCGTGGCGGACACGCTGCGGGAGGCGCTGTCCGGTGCGGACGTGGTGCTGTTCGCCACCACCGCCGTCGTCCCGTACGTGTCCGGGCCCGACTGGTTCGAGCCCGGTGCCGTCGTGCTGCACATGTCCCTGCGGGACCTGGCTCCCGCCGCGCTCGCCGGCGCTGCGCACGTGGTCGACGAGGTGTCGCACGCCCTGCGGGAGAAGACCTCGCTGGCCCTCGCCGTCGACGAGGGCACGGTGTCCCCGGACGAGGTCCGCCCGATCGGGGACTACCTCCTCTCCACGGCGCGTCCCGACCGCACGAGGACGGCGGTCTACGCGCCGTTCGGCCTGGGCTCGCTGGACGTGGCCATCGCCGGTCTCGTGCTCGAACGGGCCGCCGGGCTGCCGGGCGTCGTCACGGTCCCCGGCTTCTCCGCGCCGTGACACCCACGCCCCGGGCCGTGTTCGAAGCGAGAGAGGAGACACCCATGTCCAGCACGCTGTTCACGTCCGAGTCCGTCACCGAGGGACACCCGGACAAGATCGCCGACCAGATCAGCGACACCATCCTCGACGCCCTGCTGAAGGACGACCCCGCCTCCCGGGTGGCGGTCGAGACGCTCATCACCACCGGGCAGGTCCACGTGGCGGGCGAGGTGGCGACCACGGCGTACGCGCCGATCGCCACGCTGGTGCGCGAGAAGATCCTTCAGATCGGCTACGACTCGTCGGCGAAGGGCTTCGACGGCGCCTCCTGCGGCGTGACCGTCTCGATCGGCGCGCAGTCCCCGGACATCGCGCAGGGCGTGGACGACGCGTACGAGACCCGGGTCGGGAGAGCCGCACCGGGCGGGGAGGCGGACGAACTCGACCGCCAGGGCGCCGGCGACCAGGGCCTGATGTTCGGCTACGCCTGCGACGAGACCCCCGAGCTGATGCCGCTGCCGATCACGCTGGCGCACAAGCTCGCCCGGCGCCTGACGGAGGTCCGCAGGAACGGCACCGTCCCCTACCTGCGCCCGGACGGCAAGACACAGGTCACCATCGAGTACGACGGCGACCGGGCGGTCCGTCTGGACACCGTCGTCGTCTCCTCCCAGCACGCCTCCGACGTCGACCTGGACTCGCTGCTGGCGCCGGACATCAGGGAGCATGTCGTCGAGCCGGAGCTGCAGGCCCTCGCCGGCGCGGGCCTCGACCTGGTCACCGAGGGATACCGGCTGCTGGTGAACCCCACCGGGCGCTTCGAGGTCGGCGGGCCGATGGGTGACGCGGGCCTGACCGGCCGCAAGATCATCATCGACACGTACGGCGGCATGGCCCGGCACGGCGGCGGTGCGTTCTCCGGCAAGGACCCGTCCAAGGTGGACCGGTCGGCGGCGTACGCGATGCGGTGGGTCGCCAAGAACGTGGTCGCCGCGGGCCTCGCGCGCCGCTGCGAGGTCCAGGTCGCCTACGCGATCGGCAAGGCCGAGCCGGTCGGCCTCTTCGTCGAGACCTTCGGCACCGCCGCCATCGACCCCGAGAAGATCGAGAAGGCCATCGGCGAGGTCTTCGACCTCCGCCCGGCGGCGATCATCCGGGACCTGGACCTGCTCCGCCCGATCTACGCCCGGACCGCCGCGTACGGTCACTTCGGCCGTGAGCTCCCGGACTTCACCTGGGAGCGCACCGACCGGGTCGGGGCGCTGCGCGCGGCAGCGGGACTCCGGTGACGGGACGGGGCTGCGGTGCGGGGGCCGGCTCGGTGACGCACGGGGTGGGTTCGGTGAGGGGGGCGGGTCCGGGGTGAGGGCACGGAAGGCATGTGCGCCGCGGCCGTCGGCCGCGCAGCGCCCTCCGCCGCGCGGCGTCCGGGGTCGTCGCGCACCGGTCGGAGGAGAAGGGTTCGGGTCAGGCAGCAGTGCCGAGGGCGGATGCCGGCGCAGGCCGTGCGTCCGACCCGGGGGGCGGATTTACCGGCGCGGGGTTCAGGAGGGGACAGTGGCCGGCAACACGCGAGAGATGGGGACGTCCGTGACCAGCCGTGTGCTGGCGATTCTCGGCAGCTTCGACCGGGGCCATCCGGCCCTCTCGCTGTCGCAGATCGCCCGCCGCACGGGCATTCCGCCGACCACGGCGCACCGTCTGCTCGGTGAGCTGCAGTCGTGGGGGGCCCTGATACGGGAGGGGGACGGCCGCTACCGGATAGGCCTTCGGCTGTGGGAGGTCGGCTCGCTGGCCTCCCCGCTCTCCCACGTCCGCGATGTGTCCATGCCGTATCTGCAGCGGCTGTACGAGGTGACGCGGGAAGACGTGTACCTCGCGGTGAAGGACGGCTCCGACGCCGTCTTCGTCGAGTACCTGCGTGCGCGGCGGCACCGCAGCGCCGAGGGGCACCGCGGGCTGCGCAGGCCGCTGATCGAGTCCGCCGCCGGGCTCGCCCTCCTCGCGCACCAGGGCGGCCTGGCGCTCGATCCGGACGACCGCCTCGCGGAGATCCGCAGACGGGGCTGCGCGGTGCTGCCCGACCCGGTGGTGCCGGGGCTGCGCACCGTGGCGGTTCCGGTGGTCCGGGAGAGCGGAGCCGCGGCCGCGGCCATCGGGCTGTGCGTATGGGCGCCCGAGGCGGTCGAGCAGTGGCGGGACGTGCTGATGGAGACGGCCTCGCGGATCCAGCACGCCCTGAGCCCCAGAGACCCGGTGGCGCCCGAGATACCCGTCGAGGGCAGCCGGGTCGGCACGTGAAAGGGCCTTCCGGCGTACTGCCGGGAAAGCCGACGCCGCACGCAGAGTACTTGTAAGGTGACAGCGATGCATGACGTGTGCCAGTGGAGCCTCCTCCTTATGTGCCGCGCCGAGGGCCGTCCAGGCCGACCTCCTCGGCGCGGTGTTGGGCTTGCCCCGTAGTCGTCGGCCTAGACGACACACACATCGAGGAGTACCTCCGCCATGCACGTGAGCGACCGGCAGCAGCCGTCCTCCAGCCCCCGACCCTTCCCCGCACAGCGCCCCTCCGGCATGCCTGCCGGGCGGTACACCCCCTTCACCCCCGTGGATCTGCCGGACCGCACCTGGCCCGGGAAGACCGTCACCAAGGCCCCCCAGTGGTGCGCGGTCGACCTGCGTGACGGCAATCAGGCGCTGATCGACCCGATGGGCTGGGAGCGCAAGATCCGCATGTTCGACCTGCTGGTCTCCATGGGGTACAAGGAGATCGAGGTCGGTTTCCCGTCGGCGAGCCAGACCGACTTCGACTTCATCCGGCGCATCATCGAGGAGGACCGCGTCCCGGACGACGTGGTGATCCAGGTGCTGGTGCCGACGAGGCGGGAGCTGATCGAGCGCACCTTCGAGGCGGTGCGCGGCAGCCATCACGCGATCATCCACCTGTACAACTCCACGTCCACGCTGCAACGCCGGGTGGTGTTCGGCATGGACCGTGCGGAGATCACCGACCTGGCCGTGCGCGGTGCCAGAATCTGTGCGGACCTCGCCGAGAGCTTCACGGACACCGGCATCAGCTTCCAGTACTCGCCGGAGTCGTACACGGGCACGGAGCTGGAGTTCGCCGCCGATATCTGCAACGCCGTCATCGACGTGTGGCAGCCGACGCCGGACCGCAAGGCGATCGTGAACCTCCCCGCCACCGTCGAGATGGCGATGCCCAACGTCTACGCCGACTCGATCGAGTGGATGGGCCGTCACCTGGACCGGCGGGAATCCGTGGTGCTGTCCGTGCATCCGCACAACGACCGGGGGACGGCCGTGGCGGCCGCGGAGCTCGGCCATCTGGCGGGCGCCGACCGCATCGAGGGCTGCCTGTTCGGCAACGGTGAGCGCACCGGCAACGTGTGCCTGGTGACGCTGGGGCTGAACCTGTTCAGCCAGGGGATCGACCCGATGATCGACTTCTCGGACATCGACGGGATCCGCCGCGCCGTGGAGTTCTGCAACCAGCTCGAGGTGCACCCGCGGCATCCGTACGGCGGGGACATGGTCTACACGGCCTTCTCCGGGTCCCACCAGGACGCGATCAAGAAGGGCCTCGAGGCGCTGGAGCGGGACGCCCGGGCGGCCGGGACCCCGGTGGCCGAGCACCCGTGGGGTGTGCCGTACCTGCCGATCGACCCCAAGGACGTCGGCCGTGACTACGAGGCCGTGATCCGGGTCAACTCGCAGTCCGGCAAGGGCGGTGTCGCGCACGTCATGAAGACGGAGCACCGGATGGACCTCCCACGTGGTCTCCAGATCGAGTTCTCCAAGGTGGTCCAGGCGCGCACGGACCTGAAGGGCGGGGAGATCACCCCCGCCGAGCTGTGGGGCATCTTCTGCCACGAGTACGCCCTGGCGCAGGACGGGGACCGGCCCGAGGGGCCCGGTGCCCGCACGGACGCCGGGGGCCGCCTGTCGCTGCTCTCGCACTCCAGCACCGTCTCGGACGACGGGAAGAACACCCTGGTGGCCGAGGTGCTGCTGGACGGCGCCCGGCGCACCCTGGAAGGGGTGGGGAACGGCCCGATCGACGCGTTCGCCACGGCCCTGGGCGGGCTGGACATCGACGTGCACGTGCTCCACTACCAGGAGCACGCCATGTCCACGGGGCGTGACGCACGTGCGGCGGCGTACGCGGAGTGCACCATCGGCGACCAGCGGCTCTGGGGCGTCGGCACCGACTCCAGCATCGTCACGGCGACGATGAGGGCCCTGGTCTCCGCGGCGAACCGCGCGTTCAGGGGCTGACGGTGCGCTCCGGGGCGGGTGACGGACGACACCCGCCCCGGAGCCTGCCGCTGCCCGGTCGTCCACGGCGGTCCGGCTCGTCGTCAGCGGCGGGCTTGCCGGCGGCCGAGGCCGAACAGGCCGTAGCCGATGAGCAGCGTCGAGGTGAGGACCAGCAGGGCGTCCAGGCCGAAGCCGAGGTGGAGTCCGCCGATCATCGCGGTGTCGAAGTCCTTCCCGGCGGCCTCCAGGGCACCCACGCGGCCGGCCAGGATCGCGCTGAGGATCGGGATGCCGATGGTGATGCCCAGTTGCTGCGCACTGGTGATGAGGCCGGTGGCCAGGCCCTGTTCGTCGTCGGACAGGCCGGAGGTGGCGTTGATGCCGTAGGAGACGACGGCCGACATATGGCCGAAGGAGGCGAGGCAGAGAACGGTGACGGCCAGCCAGACGCCCTGCCGTGCCCCGATGAGCAACAGGCCGGAGGTGAAGACGGCCTGCACCGCGAGACCGCCGGTGAGGGTGGCGCGGGCACCGATCCGGGCGACCACCTTGGAGGAGAGGATGCCGGTCGCCGCCAGCACCACGCCCTGGGCGCCGAAGACCAGCCCGGTCTGCAGCGACGACAGGCCGAGCACCTCCTGGAGATAGAGGGTCAGCAGGAAGATGACCGAGCTCATCATCGAGAAGGTGGTGACACCGCCCAGGTTGCCGAAGGCCACGGTGGGCCTGGCGAGCAGCTTGAGGGACACGAGCGGTTGCTCGGCCCGCGACTCGACGACGACGAAGGCCGTCAGCAGCAGCACGCCCAGCACGATCGAGACGATGACGTCGGTCCGGCCGAAGCCCTGGTCGGCGGCGGTGGACATGGCGTAGATGATCGAGAGGAGGCCGCCGGTGACGGTGATCGCGCCGGGCACGTCCAGTTGGGGCCGTTCGGTGCTGCGGCTCTCGGGCAGCAGGAGGGGGGCGACGACCACCAGGACCGCGCCGGCGGCGGCCAGCAGCCCCATGGTGGAGCGCCAGCCCAGGCCGCTGGTCATGACACCGCCCAGCAGCATGCCGATGGTGTAGCCCAGCGACAGCACCGTCCCGTTCACGGCGAGGGCCCGGTTGCGCTGCGGCCCCTCCGGAAAGATCGTGGTCAGCAGCGACATGCCGGTCGGGATGACCGCGGCGGCGCCGAGACCCTGGAGCGCGCGGGCGGCCAGGAACACCCCCGGACTGCCGGTCAGCGTGGCCAGGACGGAGGCGGCGGTGAACACCGCGATGCCGCCGAGGAAGAACGTGCGGCGTCCGAGCAGGTCGGCCGCCCTGCCGAAGAGCAGCAGGAAGCCCCCCGACGGGAGGGCGAAGGCGGTGATGGCCCACTGGAGTCCGGCCTGGTCCATGCCCAGGTCCTTGCCGAGGACGGGCAGCGCCACATTGAGGATGGAGAAATCAAGCGAAATGATGAACTGAGAGGCGCACAGTACGAAGAGGACGAGCTTCGCGCGGGCACCGAGGTGGCCGGAGGCCGGCCGAGCGGCATGCTCGTCGCCCGCCCTGCCGGTCGATGAGGGTGCTGTCGTCATGCCCGTAAGGCTCCTGAGGGCACGGGCGGAGTGGGGAGCCCGTGGTGCCACTGGTGTTCCCACCACCAGGTACGGAGGGATCGAGGCGATGAAGGGGAGAGAACCGGAGTGCCCAGGACAGGCGAGATCGGCCGCCGGAGTGAGCTGCGCGATTTCCTGCGGAGCCGCCGTGCGCGGATCAGCCCGGCGGCGGCCGGGCTGCCCGAGAGCGGCGGGCGGCGGACGCCGGGGCTGCGCCGCGAGGAGGTGGCGGTGCTCGCGGGTATCGCCCCCTCCTGGTACCAGTGGCTGGAGCAGGGCAGGGAGATCAACGTCTCCTCGCAGGTCCTGGACTCGGTGGCCCGGGTGCTCAGGCTGGACGAGGTGGAGCGGCGGCACCTCTACACGCTGGCCGGGCTGAATCCCCCGCCCCTGGAGGGGAAGCCGGCGGTGGCGTACTGCGAGGGGCTGCAGCGCCTGATCGAGGCATGGGGGCCGAATCCGGCGGCCATGCTCGATCCCCGCTGGAACACGGTGGCGCAGAACGAGTCGGCCCGGCTGGTGTTCGGCATGGACCGTGCCGAGCGGAACTGCCTGGTGGCCTTCTTCCGCGATCCGATGTTCCGCAATCGGCCAGCGGCGTGGCAGAAGGCCGCTCCGGCGGTGGTCGCGGCGTTCCGTGCGGCGGCGGCGCTGCAACCCGAGGACGGGGACGTCAGGCGAACCATCAGGGAACTCAGTGCGGAGAGCCCGGATTTCGCCGAGCTGTGGGCGCGCCAGGACGTCGGGGCGGCCGGTGTGGTGATGAACGAGGTGGAGCACCCCGTGGTGGGCACGCTCAGTTTCGAGACCAGCCAGCTCCGGATGCCGGCCAGGCCCGATCTCACGGTTGTCCTGTACAACCCCGTGCCCGGTACGGATACCGCGGAGAAGGTGCGGTGGCTTTTGTCGTCCGACTCCGAAGCGGCGCTGACGGCCGGTTGACCGGCCGGTGGACGAGTCCGGCCGGAACTGCCCCTGTGGACCGGCGCATTCCGCGTGACTTCCGTGGCCTTTCGCGCGGCTCCCCGCGCCCTTCGGGCACCGGGCCTCTGCGGTCGCAGGGCGGCGCCCGCAGGGGAAGCGCGTGAACGACCGCCACCGGCCGGGTGGCCGCTACACCGCCGGGGCCGGCCCCGAGCACCGGTGCGGGCGCTACCGTGTCCGCACCCTCGACCAGAGAACCGCATATTCTCGCGCACGCGGCCGTGGCCTGCCGCTTTTCGCTGAGTGGAACGGAAAGGACGGGTGGGCATTGCGGACCCATCGCCGGTATGCCAGTGTTCTGCGTGTCAGTGGGAACACTCCGTTCAATAGCCGCTCCGGCCCTTGTGGAAGCAGGCTGTAATTCTCTCCTCGTAATGCCGTGCGGCGGTTTTCTGAGCTCGGGGGAATCACGATGTTAGACGCCGACATGTTCACGCCCGGGCCCACTCATGTGCCCCTCGGCGTGCGCCTCGCCTCAATTGCGAAACTGACCCACCACCGGACTCCGGAATTTCGGAAACTGTACGACAGGATTCACAGCGGACTTCAGGCGCTCTTCGGCACCGGCGGTCAGATCCTTGTGCTGCCGGCCTCCGGAAGCGGCGGCATGGAGGCCGTGGTGGCGAACCTCGTCGCGCCGGGCGACGACGTCCTGGTACTCGCGGCGGGCAAGTACGGCAGGCGGTGGGCGGAGCTGTGCCGCACCTACCGGGCCGAGGTACGGGTGCACGAGGTCGCCGACGGGGCGACGTTCGACGCGGCCGCGGTGGAGGCCGAGCTGGCCCGGCACCGGCCCCGGCACCTCTTCCTGACGCACTGCGAGACCTCGACCGGGGCGCTGCACGACGTACGGACCCTGGCCGGGCTCGGCCGGCTCTTCGGGGCGACCGTCGCCGTGGACAGCATGACGTCCGTCGGCGTCGAGCCCTTCCACATGGACGAGTGGGGGGTGGACTTCGCCCTCACCGCCTCCCACAAGGGCCTGATGAGCCCGCCCGGGGTGGCCTTCGTGGCGGTCGGTGACCAGGCGTGGGAACGCGTCAGGCCCTCCCAGGGCTACTCCTACTGGAACTTCCACGTGCTGCGGGCCAGTGCGCGGGACAGCACCGTGCCGAACACTCCCGCCAACGCCGGTCTCTTCGCCGTCAGCGCCGCCCTGGACGCCATCGAGGCCGAGGCGTTGACGAAAGTGTGGGAGCGCCATGCGCACGCCGCCGCGGTCTGCCGCGCCGGTGTCGCCGCCATGGGGCTCGAACTCTTCCCGTCCGCGCCGCCGTCGAGCGGCCTGACGGCGGTCCGGCTGCCGTCCGGCGCGCGGACCGACGGCCTCGTGACCGAGCTGTACCACCGCTTCGGCCTCCGTATCGCCGGGGGACAGGGCGGGCTGAAGGACAAGATCATCAGGATCGGCCACATCGGGGCGGTGGCGCCGCTCGATCTCCTGCCGGTGCTGACCGCGCTGGAGATCCTGCTGGTGGAACGCGGTGTGGTCGAGAAACCGGGGGCCGCCCCCGCGGCCATGGCGAGCGCGCTGTGGGAGCGGCTTCCGCGCCGGGTGGCCGCCTGATCGGCGGCGCGCCCACCTCCTCTTCCCGCGCCCCTGCCCAGGTGCTCGCGCCCCCTCTCCGTCGTCATCGGTCACCCCCGCGTCCTCCCGCGCCCGGCCTCGTCCCCGGGCACGCCGGTCCCGGGGCCCACCGATCGTGCTCCGTCCGACGTCCTTCCGTCCTTCCGTCCTTCCGTCCTTCCGTCCTTCCGTCCGACATCCTCCGTTGCCCCGTCCGACATCCTCCGTCCGACATCCTGCGGTGCCCCGTCCGACATCCTCCGTCCGATGTCCTCCGGTGCCCCGTCCGACATCCTCCGTCCGATGTCCTCCGGTGCCCCGTGCGACGTCCGTCCGTGCTCCATCCGGACTTACCTCCCGTGTCCCGTCTGTCGTCTCCCTGTCTCTCCGCGCCGTCCGTTCCCTCCCGTCTCCCGCATCTCGCCGTTCACCCCGCTCCGCTCTGCCCCGACGCGCCGTTCCGCCGACCGGTGGGCGCCGGTGGGCCCTCTCATCGACAGGAGTCCTTGTGATCAGTAAGAGCACCAGCCGGTTCGTCGGCGCCTACACCACGCTGCTGACGCCCTTCCAGCCGTCCGGCGAGCTGGACGAGCAGGCGCTGCGCCGGCTCGTCGACTTCCAGCTCGACAACGGCGTCACCCGGTTGTGCCCGAACGGCGTGACGGGCGAGGCGGCTGCCCTCACCGACGAGGAGAAGCTGCGGATCACGGAGATCTGCGTCGAGCAGGCCGCCGGCCGCGCCCTGGTCATCCCGGACATCGGGACCGAGAACCTGACCCGCACCATCGAGCTCGCGAAGAGGGCCGAGGCGCTCGGTGCCGACGCCGTGCTGGCCTTCACGCCCTACCTCGACCCGCCCACCCAGCGCGGCCTGGTCGAGTACTTCCGGAAGGTCGCCGACTCCGTCGGCATCCCGCTGCTGATGCACAACCTGCCGGGCCGCACCACCGTGGACACCTCCCCCGAGCAGATGGCCGAGCTGGCGGCCCACCCCAACATCGTGGGCGTCAAGGAAGGCAACCAGGACGTCGTGCGGCTGCGCCGGGTCCTCCACCTGGTCCGCGACGCCGACTTCGTCGTGCTGTCCGGCAACGACTTCACCGCGCTGCCGGCGCTGCTGTTCGGTGGGCACGGCCATGTGTCGGTCGCGGCGAACGTGATGCCCCGGCAGAGCCGCTCCATCGTGGAGGCCGCCCTCGCCGACGACTTCGTGACCGCCAGGGACCTCTACCTGAAGTTCGCGGAGTTCTACCGGGCGATCTACTTCGCGACCAACCCGATCGCGCTCAAGAAGGCCTTCTCGCTGGCGCACTTCGACGTCGGCGAGCCGCGTCTGCCGCTCACCCCGCTCGCGGAGCACCGGATCGGCGAGCTGGAGACCATCATGAAGTCCTGCGAGCTGCTGTGAAGGCGGACGAGTCGATGAATCCCCTGATCGATGTGGACGCCCTGACGCAGTCGGTGTACGGCGGAGACGTCACACGGGCCCTGCTGTACACCACGACGGACAGCCCCGGAACCCGGGTGGTGCGGGTGGCCATGGCCACCACGGAGCCGGGTCGGGGCGGGCAGTTGCACCACCACCCCAGGACCGACGAGACCTATTTCATCGTCTCCGGCCAGGCGGAGCTGGAGTTCGACGGGGAGATCCACCAGCTGGGCCCCTCCTCGTGCGTCCGCATTCCGCGGGGGACGAAGCACCGGATCCGCAACACCGGCTCGCAGACGCTCCGTTATCTCGCCTTCCACATCGGTGACGCGGACTTCCAGGGTGCGGTCGAGCACGTGAAGGCGGCCACGACCTGATGAACGTCGTCATCGTCGGTGCCGGCAAGGCCGGCTCGCTGCACTACCGCGCCTACTCCAGGCTGGCCCGTTCCGGCCGGCTGGACCGGGCGCGGATACGGTTCGTCGACCACGCCGGGCGGGCCGGCGGCGAGCTGGCCGCCCTGCTGGCCGCGGACGGCCTGCCCGAGCACGTGGTGACGGGCCGTGCGGACCTCACCGGGGCGGACCCGGAGTCGACGATCGTCGACCTGTGCCTGCCCAGCCGGAGCCTGGCCCCGGCCCTCGTGGAGTGGTGGCGCGCCGGGTACCGGAGGTTCGTCATCGAGAAGCCGTTCCTGGTCGCTCCCGACCTCGTCGACGAGGTGGGCGAGGTCCTGGCGTCGTCGGCGGCGGTGCTGGTGCGCAACTACCTGCACTCGCGGGTGCACACCACGGTGCGGGACCTGGTGGCCCGCTACGACCTGAGCCCCATGCTGTGCGTGACCAACTTCTCCAAGGACCGGCGGGCGGACAGCCTGCGCCGCAGGGGCGCCTCCGGCTCCGGTTCGCCGACGGTCTTCGAGGTGGAAATACCCCATCAGCTGTACATCGGCGCCGACCTGACGGGCGAGGTGCGGTCGCTGGAGCACGTCGAGGAGACCGACCTGGGCGTGCGCGGCGGGGAGCGGCTGCGGCTCGGTGAGGGGGTGCTGGTGGGCCGGGCGGCCTCGGGCGCGTCCTTCATCCACTACTCGAACCTCCGCCACCCGACGATCGTGCGCAGTCTGGACCTGTTCTGCCGGGACCAGTTGTCGATCCATGCGACCTACGCACCGATCTGCGAGGAGTTCACGGACATCAAGGCGGGCGTCATCCTCAGCCGCGGGGACACCGTGCTGGCCAAGCACCTGTTCACCGAGGACGACAACATGCTGGGGATGATGTCGCACGCGTTCGAGACGCTCAGCGGTGACGCCGGCGCACGGGTCGACTTCCAGCGGGTGCTGCACGACAACACGGTCATCGCGTCCGCCGTCGCCGGCGGCGGTCACCACCTGCGGGCCCCGGCCCCGGTGCGGGGCGACGCGCTCCAGCAGTGGGTCCTGTCGTCGTTCCGGATGGGTCTGGAGGCGGGCATCGGACGCTCGTTCCTGGCCCATCTCGAACAGCGTCAGCGTGAACGGCTGACAGGAGTCCTGCCCGCGCTCGCGCCCTCCGCCACGCGTCCTGTGGCGGACCCGGCCACGGCCCCGCTTCCCGAAGGAGCGCTGGTCTGATGGCGATCGATGTGAGCGCACTCCTCCATGTGGCCGTCGTCACCCGGGACATCGACCGGATGGTGGCCTTCTACCAGGACCTGCTGGGGGCCTCGACCGTCAAGGAACTCAAGCTGACGACCCCGGTCTTCGGGGCGGGAGTCGGCGTCCCGGGCGCCACCGCACGCACCGTCCACCTGCGGATCCCGGGCGCGGAGACCATCGTCGAGCTGACCATGTACGACGAGCACCACCCCGCGGCCGACCCCCGGGCCCCCGCCAACGCCCCCGGCCTGCGCCACCTGGCGCTGCGCACCGCCGACATCGAAGCCGCCGCGGCGCAGCTGCGGGAACTGGACGTCGACGTCGTGGGCGGACCGGTCGAGGTGGACGAGCCGGCGAGCGCGCGCGGGACCAGGTTCCTGTACTTCCGGGACCCCGAGGGGAACCTCATCGAGCTGATCCAGCCGCCGGCCCGGCCGGGCACCTGACGCAGCGGGCGCGTTCGGGCCGTCCTCTCGGCGGCCCTCTCGCCCGCGGCACCGGGCAGCACGGGTCCGCCTCGAAGCCCCGGTACACCGCGCAGCCCGCCCGCACACGGTGCGGTCAGCCCATACCCGCCGCGGCCCGACGCTCCACCCCACAGCCCCGCGTACACATCAAGACTCCACCGGCACACCGCGAAGAAGGAAGAAGGCATGAAGACAAGCGCTGTCACTCGTACGTATGACGGAGACTGGGTCGAGATCGGCGTCGAGGTGACCAGCGACGCGAGGCCGTCGGAGCCCGACCGGCTGTGGTACCGGATCGAGCGCCGCCACGAGCCGCTGCTCACCGACACCATGGACCCGTTCGCGCTCGCCACCCTGTTCGTGGCCATGCGCACCGGGGAGCACCTGCACATCGGCGGCGGGGTGACCGGCACGCTGCTGGACAATCTCGACGAGTTCCAGGCCGCCTGGCTGCAGTGGCGCCCCGAGCGGTACCACCGTGTGACGGTCACCGCCGAGGAGGAGCTGCCGGACCGCGAGGGCCCCGACGACCGGTCCGCGGTGCAGTCCTTCTCCGGGGGCGTGGACAGCCACTTCTCCACGATCCGCCATGTGTCGAAGGACGCGGGGCGGTCGTCCCTGGAGCTGACCGGTGCGGTCATGGTGCACGGCTTCGACATTCCCCTGACGGAGCGCGAGGCGTACGAGAGCCTGCGGCAGCGCAGTGCGCCGGTGCTGCAGAAGGTGGGCGTGGAACTGATTCCGGTCGTCACCAACTTCCGCACCCTGTGGCACAGCGACCTCAGCCACTGGGAGGACGCCTTCGGAACGGGTGTGACCTCCGTGCTCACCCTCTTCAGCGGCGGGTTCCGGCACGGTGTGGTCGCCAGCTCCGAGCCGTACGCCTCGCTGCTGCTGCCGTGGGGCTCGAACCCGGTGACGGACCCGCTGCTCTCCGGCGGGCGGATACGCATCCACCACGACGCGGCCGGCATCGACCGGAACGAGAAGGTGGCGGGGCTGGCCCGGCTGTGGCCGGAGGGCGCCGACAACCTGCGGGTGTGCTGGCAGGGCCAGCAGAAGGACCGCAACTGCTGCCGCTGCGAGAAGTGCATCCGCACCATCCTCAACTTCCGGGTGAGCGGCAGCCCGGTGCCGGTCTCCTTCCCGCACGAGGTGACGGACGACCACATCCTCAGCCTGCGGGGGCTGTCCGAGGCCCATGTGAACCCGCTCCGTCAGATCCTCGCCACCGCGCAGGCGCGGCGTCTGGAGGAGTCCTGGGTGTCCGCCCTGGCGGACTGCATCGCGGCCAACGAGGAGGAGATCGCCCAGGGCGTCTCGTACGAGGGCGGTTTCCCCCTGCTGGCCACCGATGGCGGCCGGTAGCCGCGGGCCCGCCGCCGTGGCCGTACCCACGGCCGTGACCGGACCTACTTCCGAGGAGGGGTGTGCGTGTACGCAGTGGTCGCCCGGTTCGAGGTGAAGCCCGAGTCGGTGGAGGAGTTCGACGCCCTGGCCCACTGGCGGATCCAGGAGGCCGCGGCCAGCGAGCCGGGGCTGGTGGCGTACGCCATCCACCGGGTGGACGGCGAGCCACTTGCCCGGGTGTTCTACGAGATCTACCGGAACCGTGAAGCGTTCCTGGAACACCGTGCCACCCCCCAGACCGCCGAGTTCCTGGCCCGGCACCCGCAGTACGTCCAGGGCCCGCCGCGGATGGAGTTGCTGGAGCCCGTGCACACCGCGGGCCGGCTCGGCGAGGCACCCGTGTGACGCCCTTTCCCCGGCCGAGCACGGGTGTGGCGCCCCGGGCCGGCCGGGTGCCGGGTAGTGCCCCTCCCCCGGCCGAGTACCCGCGAGCACCCGGGCGACGGCCCGTTCCACCCCCACCAGACAGCCGCCGGCAGGCAGCAGGCAGCAGGCAGGGAGACCTCATGGCCACCTTCACGCCGCACCACATCGCCCTCACGGTCCACGACCTGGACGCCTCGAAGTCCTTCTACGGGTATTTCGGTTTCCGGCTCGTGGCCGAGTGGAGCAAGAGCGACAAGTCACTGACCATCGCCCACCTGAGGAAGGAGGACGGCTTCGTCCTGGAGCTGTTCCACTACGCCGACGACGGCACCCGTCCGCGGCCCGTCTTCACGGTGGGCAACAACCTCCCGGAGATCGGGGTGAAGCACCTCGGGTTCAGCGTGCCCGACCTGGAGAAGACCCGTGCGGAGATCGTCGCGGCGGGCATCGGGGACGTGACGGGCATCGCCCGGGGGCGCACGCTCGTCGACTACTTCTTCGTCCTCGACCCGGACGGCATGTACGTCGAGGTCGTCCACGACTCGCGCGACCTGGACCCGGACGCTCCGCTGCTGCTCTCGGACGCGCCGCAGGACTGACCGGGCACACCGTCACCGCCCGCGCCGGGCCGTGCGCGCCGCACGGGCCCGCACGGCCGCCTACGGGTCCGCGCGGACCCGCACGGACCCGGCACGGGTGCTCCACGAACCCCCGCAGAAAGGCCCTGACCATGCCAGTGTCCTCCTTCATGGTGCCCCTCGGCACTCCCGCTCCTGAGCTCTCCCTGCCCGCCGTCGACGGGGCCGGGCAGGTCCGGCTCGCGGACTTCGCCGGTGCACCCGCGCTGCTCGTCGCGTTCCTGTCCAACCACTGCCCCTATGTCCGGCACGTCGAGAAGGCACTGGGCGAGCTGGCCCGGGAGTTCCCCGACTGCGCGGTGGTGGGGGTGTGCGGCAACGACGCCGGCGTCTCACCGGACGACGCCGTGCCGGGCCTGCGGGCCCAGCTCGACCGTACGGGGTGGGACTTCCCCTACCTCGTCGACGCGGACCAGTCGGTCACGCGGGCGTACCGGGCGGCCTGCACGCCTGACTTCTTCCTGTACGACGCGGACCGGCGGCTGGCCTACCGCGGTTCGCTCGACGACTCGACACCCGGTAACGGCCGGCCGGTGACCGGAGCCAGGCTGCGCACCGCGATCGGGCATGTGCTGGCCGGCGAGGCGGTGCCCGAGCCGCATCACCCGAGCATGGGCTGCTCGATCAAGTGGGCCCCGGAGAACGAGCCGGCCTGAGCCGCCGCGACCGGCCACCGGGCTGCCCGGGCCGCCATCCCCGTCCGCCACTCGGGGAGCCGTCCGGCCGGCTGTCCGGGGCCCTCCCCCACCCGGCCTGCTGTCCGGGCACCCCCGTCCCCTCTGCCCACGCCCCGGTCCCTGCCACCTCGGTTTCGACCCCCACGTTCCGTCACCCCCGAGTTCCGTCACCCCCCACTTCCGTCAACCACCAGCATTCGCCACGACCGGCCGGAGCCCGCCGCCGACGTGCCCGAGGAGACGACGATGGCCTACGGATCCACGCAGTTCACGGCACGTCTGGACCGCCTGCCGATGACACCGGTGCTGCGCCGGGTGATCGCCACGGTGGGCCTGGCCATGTTCTTCGACATGTTCGAGATCTTCATGTCGGGCATGCTCGCCGCCGTGATGCAGGAACGCCACCAGCTGAGCCAGACGGAGACCTCGGCGGTGATCGCCTCCGTCTTCGCCGGCATGTTCGTCGGCGTGCTCGCGATGGGCCGGGTGGCCCCACGGATCGGCCGGCGCCGGGCACTGCTGGTGGGCGTCGCGATCTACACCGTGCTCTCCGCCGCCGGGGCGTTCAGCGGGAACGTGTGGGTCCTGGTCGTGATGCGGTTCCTGGCGGGGCTGGGCATCGGGCCGGTGCTACCGCTCTCGGACGCCTACCTGGGCGACCTGCTGCCGGTCCGCTCACGCGGCCGGCTGACCGCCTGGGCGTACACCATCGCCTTCGCCGGAGTGCCGGCGGTGGGCCTGATGGCCCGCTGGCTCCAGCCCCGCCAGCCGCTCGGCCTGGACGGCTGGAGATGGCTGCTGCTCATCGGGGCGGCCGGTGGTCTGTGCGTCCTCGCGATGCGCCGGTGGCTCGTCGAGTCCCCGCGCTGGCTCGCGTCGGTGGGGCGCCTTGAGGAGGCGGAGGCCGAGCTGCTGAGGCTTGAGGACGGCCGGGGTACGGTACGGGCGGCGCCGCCCACGGTCGCGGCGACGCCCACGGGTCAGGTTGGTCCCGCCGTCCCGGCAGCGCCCACTGTTCCGGCCGGATCCGGTACGGCACCGGCCCCGGCCGACCCGGCGGGGCTCGCCGGTGCCCCCGCGCCCGTCGCGCCAGCCGCCGTGGTCCCGGCCGCCGGCGTGCCGGGCAAGCAGCGGCTCTCGCCCCTGCACCGGCGCCGGGTGGGCATGCTGGCCGTCTTCCATCTCCTCCAGGCCTTCGGCGGTTACGGTTTCGGCACCATGGCACCGCTGGTGCTGGCGGAGAAGGGCTACTCGATCGTCCACTCCCTGCTGTTCAGCGCGGTGACGTTCCTGGGCTACCCGCTCGGCTCGGTGCTGTCGGTCCCGTTGATCGAGCGGGTCGAGCGCAAGTACCTGATCGTCGCGACCTCCCTGTCGATGGCCGCCTCGGGCATGCTCTTCGGGTACGCGGACAGTGAGGCGATGATCATCGCCTCGGGCCTGGTGTACACCGCCGTCAGCAATGTCTTCTCGAACGCCTACCACGTCTACCAGGTGGAGATCTTCTCCACGGCACACCGCGTCTCCGCCGTGAGCTGGACGTACTCCGTCTCCCGGATCTGCACGGCCGCCATGCCCTTCATGATGGTGCCGTTCCTCGACTCGTACGGTTCGGGTGTGCTCTTCCTCGCGGTGGCGGTGACGCTCGTCCTGATCGCACTCGACATCGGACTGCTCGGTCCGACCACCAACGGGCTGGCGCTGGAGGAGATGAACGAGGCGCTCATCGCCCCGGGGAGTGCCTCAGGCGGGCCCGCCGTCCTGGCCCGGTCCCGGCGAGGACGGTAGCGGGCCGGCGGCCGCGGACCCTTCCGCAGTTCCGGCGGCCGGTGAGGCTTGCGGAGAGGCGACGGGCGGGGAGGCCTCCGGAGAGCCGGCGGCTGCCGGGGACCCCTCGGCGGAGCCGGCGGACGTGCGGCGCCGCACCGCAAGGCCCGGGATGAAGACCTGTGCCAGCGGTCCGATGGCCAGGGCGTAGAGGACGGTGCCGATCCCGATGGTGGCCCCCAGCAGGAAGCCGATGGCGAGCACGGTCAGCTCGATCACCCACCGTACGCCGCGGATCGAGTGGCCCCGGGCGGCCCAGCCGGTCATCAGACCGTCGCGCGGGCCGGGGCCGAGGCCCGCTCCGATGTAGGCGCCGGTGGCCACTCCGTTGAGGAGGATGCCCGCGATCAGCACGATCCAGCGCATCCACAGGGCGTGCGGCTCGGGGGACCACGTCAGCACCACGTCCATCGACGTGCCGACGAGCAGCACATTGAGCACCGTGCCGAGCCCGGGCCTGATGCGCAGCGGGAGCCACAGCAGCAGCACGGCCGCACCGATGATGTTGGTCCACATGCCGATGCCCAGGCCGACGGTGCGCGACAGGCCCTGGCTGAGGGCGTCCCATGGTTCGACGCCGAGCCCCGACATGACGACCAGGGCGTCGCTGGCGCCGTACAGGCAGAGGCCGAACAGCAGTTGCGTCGTCCGCCGTGCGGGCCGGTCGGGCACCAGCGGGCGCTGCACGGCCCTGCCGATCAGGCGCACCGGACGGCGGGGCGGGGGGCCGGGGTCGGCGGCGTCGTCGAGCGTCGGTGTCATCTGTCTTCCTGGTCGAGGGGGGTGGTCGGGACGGCCAGGATGCGGCCGTCCGCAGGGGGTCGCGCAAGGGTGTCGGGCCACTCCGCCACCCTGTCGGGACAGGCGGGCACGTCCATCAGGAAGGCATCATGCCCGTACCGGGACGGCTCCTCGTGGACGTGAGAGCAGCGTGTGCCGGCCTTCGTGACCCGTTCCACGATGAGCCGGCTGTGGGCGAGGCCGAATCGGGTGACCAGGCCGCGGGGCCGGACGGCGGTCGGCGACACCGACGCCGGGCTCAGATGCGGCTTCGCGCGGGCCGCTGCCTGCTCTCCCCGAGGCCGGCGGCGCGGCCCTCCCGCCACCGGGCGACGGACAGCACCCCGAGAGCGGCGGCTTCCAGCGCGATGCCGGCCCAGGGCAGCGCGCCGGCGGACGTGGTGCCGAGCACGGCCCCGCCCACCGCTCCGCCGAGCGCCACACCGAAGTAGGAGGAGGAACTGCTCACGGACATGGCGACGGCGGGAGCGTCGACGGCACGCACCATGACTCTTTGCAACTGTGACGGCGGAATCATCCAGTAGAGCAGGCTCCACACCATGACCGCCGCCGCGAAGGCCACCGTGGTCGGCACCCTCCCGAACGGGGTGAGCCACGCGATCGCGCCCAGCGCGGCGAAGGAGACGATCACCCCCAGCACCCCGGTACGGAAGACATGGTCGCCGCCGAGGCGGTCGGCCCGCCGGCCGCCGATGGCGTTGCCCACCCCGCCGGCGACGCCCCAGGCGAACAGCAGCGCGCTCAGGGCCGCGCCGTGCAGCGGCGTCACGTCGGCGGCCAGCACCGCCAGATAGGTGAAGACCACGAAGCTGCCGGCCACCGCGCAGAGGTTGGCCAGCACCGCGAAGAGCACCGGCGGCTGCGCGGCGACGCGCAGCCGGCTCGCCATGCTGATCGGCGCGGGTCTGTCGATGGCGGGCAGGAAGACCGCGAGCCCGGCCATGACCAGCGCGCTGAGCACCGCGACCAGACCGAGCGTCAGCCGCCAGTCACCGAGCCCGCCCACCAGGGTGCCGATGGGCACGCCCAGGGCGGTGGCCACCGTGAGACCGGCGATCACCTGGGCCAGGGCGCGGCCGCGCAGGTTGTCGGGGACCACCGCGCCGGCCGTGGCCACCGCGGTGTTCATGTAGACCGCGGCGCCCACGCCGGCCAGGATCCGGGCGGCCATCAGCAGCAGGTAGTCGGGGGCGAGCGCCCCCACCGCGTTGGCCAGCAGGAAGACGGCGAGGGAGCCCTGTAGCACGGCCCGGCGGGAGAGGGTGGCCGTGGCGGTCATCAGCACCGGCGCGCTGATCGCGTAGGTCAGCGCGAAGGCGGTGACCAGCTGACCGGTGAGGGCCTCGGAGACGCCGAGGTCGCCGGCGATGAGCGGGAGGATGCCGCTGAGTACATAGCCGTCCGTCCCCACCGCGAACGCGCCGAAGGCCAGCAGCAACAGCGTCATCCTGCTCGGCATCGCGGTCCGTTCTCCTTGCCATCGTGACGAGGTGTGCGGCGGTGCCTGTCCGGTACCGCTCACTGCTCCGAATCGAGGACCCACGCCGAGCCGTGCCGGGTGAAGCCGATGTGCGGGTAGTACTCGGTGGCGGCCGGGGCGGAGAGCAGCACGATCTTCGCGCGCGGCGCGGCCTGCCGGGTCCGTGCAATCAGGTCCCGCCCGATGCCGCGGCGCTGGAAGGCGCGGTCCACGGCGAGATCACTGAGATAGGTCGTGTAGGCGAAGTCCGTCATGGCGCGGGAGATGCCCACCAGGCGGTCGTCGACGCGGGCGGTGACGATCAGGTTGGCGTTCCGGACCATGGCGGCGAAGCGCTCCTCGTCGTCCACGGGGCGGCGCGCCCCGAGGCCCGATGCCCGGTAGAGCGCCGCGACCTCCGCGACGTCGAGCCCGGCGGCATCGGCGACATCACACTTCCACATCGAGGAGTTCCTCCACACGCTTTCGGATGATCTGACGGCTCTTCAGGAAGAGCTGGGGGTCGTACTGCTCGGGCCCTGTCTCGATGCCGTGGTCGCGCAGCGTCTCGGACAGGTGGCGGTCCTCGCGCCATGCCGCGGTCGCCGCCGACTGCACCGTACGGTACGCCGTCTCCCGGTCCTCCCCCGCGGCGATCAGGTCGAGCATCACCCCGGAGCTGTGGATCAGCCCGCGGGTCAGCTCCAGGTTCTGCCGCATGCGCTCGGGGTACACCTGCATGTCCTCGATGATCCGGGCCGCCGAGGTCGCCTGGTAGTGCGCCGCGATGAGGCTGTCGGGCAGCACGATCCGCTCGACGGAGGAGTGCGCGAGGTCCCGCTCGTGCCACAGGGCGACGTTCTCGGCGGCCGCGCCGGCGTTGGCGCGCAGCAGGCGGGCCAGGCCGCAGATCCGCTCGCTCAGGGTGGGGTTGCGTTTGTGCGGCATGGCGCTGGAGCCCTGGTAGGCGCTGCTGCGGGGCTCCTCCACCTCCCGCACCTCGGTGCGCTGCAGCAGCCGCAGCTCCAGGCCGATCTGCTCGACCACGGCGCCGAGCAGCGCCACCGCGTCGAGCAGTTGCGCGTGCCGGTCGCGCGCGACCACCTGGGTGGGCACCGGTTCCACGCCCAGGCCCAGCGCGCCGCACACGTACTCCTCGACGAACGGGTCGATGCGGGAGTAGGTGCCGACGGGGCCGGAGACGGTGCCGACCGCGACGGCGGTCCGCGCCGCCCGCAGCCGCTCGATGGACCGCTGCACCCCGAAGGCGAACCCGGCCAGTTTCTGCCCGAAGGTGGTGGGCTCGGCGTGGATGCCGTGGGTGCGTGCCACGCACACGGTGTCCCAGTGCTCCAGGGCCCGGCGCGCCAGCGACGCCCTCAGCCTGGCCACGGCGGCCAGCAGGACGTCGCAGGAGGTGGCCAGCGTGTGGCCGAGTGCGGTGTCGACCAGGTCGTAGCTGGTCATGCCGTGGTGCACCCATCGCGCGGCCTCGCTCGGCATGCCCGCGGTGTAGGCGGCCAGGAAGGCGAGGATCTCGTGGTCGCGGGTCAGCTCCTCCTTTCCGACCTGTTCGGGGGTGGGCACGGGCGCGGCGCGGACGGCGGCCAGCTCGGTGTCCGTCATGGTGCCCAGCCTGGCCTGCGCCTCGCAGGCCAGGACCTCCACCCGGACCCAGGCCGTGTACCGCGCCTCGTCGGTCCACAGGTCGGCCATCTCGGGGTGTGCGTACCGGGGGATCATGCGGGCTTCCGTCCCCACAGCGCGCAGATGCGCATATTTGCCTCGACGGGTCCCCGGGCGAGGTCGGCGCGGAGGGCGGCGAGGCCCGAGCGGAAGTCCTCCTCGGGGATCAGGTGGAGCGACGAGAACGCCTTCTCCTCGAACTTCCGGGCGTCGGTCAGCTCGTAGCGGCTCTCGAACAGCTGCTCGTGCTCGAAGGTGAATCCGGCTTCCCCCAACTGTGCGACCAGCGCGGGGACCGCGTGGTAGCGCGCGAGTTCGACGTCGACGGTGGCGGGGAAGTACCGGGCGAGCGGGACGCGGTTGCGGATGATCCACTCGGAGTCGGTGGCGGTGCAGATCAGGCCACCCGGCTTGAGCAGCCGGAAGGCCCGCTCGAAGTAGCGGCCGGGCTCCCGCACATGGTGGATGACGTCGACGGAGAGGACCAGGTCGAAGGAGTCCTCGGGCAGGTCGAGCTCCTCGGCGGTGCCGGTCAGCAGGTGCAGGTCGACCGGGTGGCTCTCGGCCTCCTTGAGCATCTCCCGGGACGGGTCCACACCGACACCGCGGGCTCCCGTCGCCCGGACGACGCCCGCCAGGTGGTTCGCGGTGCCGCAGCCCACCTCCAGGACGCTGGAGGCACCGGTCAGCCGGGCATGCTCGACCATGTGCTCCACCAGCCCGGCGTACGGGCGGCGGTGGCGGGCGTACTCGGCGGCGTGCAGGTCGTAGTTCAACGTGGCCATGGGGGCTCTCTCCCTACCATGAGTACTGCTGGTGGACGGCCTTGGCGCGCTCCAGATACCAGAGGGTGTACGCGTACGTGGCGAGCCACGCGGGGCGGCTGCGCAGGGACCGCTCGTACTTCAGCCAGCCGGCGAGGGAGCAGGCCGCCCCGATGTACAGCCGGCAGCGGACCACCTCGCGCGGCTCGTCCCCGGGGCAGCCTTCGACGAGCCGCTGCTCCACGGTGCGCAGCGCGTCGGAGAACTCCGTGGGAAGACGCATCGAGCGGAGGTCGTGCGGCCTTCCTCCGGTGCCGACGGCCGCCTCCGCGCCGAAGAGCCGGTGCTCGGTCCTGCGCCTGACCGCTTCGAGGACGGCCGCCATGGGGAGCAGGCCGTGCAGCAGGGTGGCCAGGTCGAAGGCCGGATCTCCGTACCCGGCGTCGGGACGTTCGCGGCCGTCCCACACGGTGCGCGGGTCGATGAAGACGGGGCCGCCGTCGGTGCGGCGGAGCATGTTCGTCAGGTAGATGTCACCGTGTACCCGGCTGCCGCCGCGGGGCAGCAGGGAGGGTGCGACGCGGTCCAGCCACCGGGACGCCTCGGTGTAGCCGGGGACCTTCACCCCGTTCGGCAGGAGGACCTCGGCGGCCAGTGTCTCGTCGAGGTCGCAGCCGGGCAGGAGGGACGAGAAGGTGGCGCGGAACGCCGGGTGGGCACGGAGCGCGTGGAAGCGCTCGCGGTAGAGGTAGTCCCCCGCCGTGGGCTCCTCCCGGGAGGCCGTCAGGCGGTACCAGCTCTCCAGTTGCTCCAGGTAGGGCGAGAGGGTCGCCACGGCGTCGGGGCGCACCTCGGTCTTGGCGTCATCGCTGAACAGCGTCTCGATGAGGTCGGTGGGGCCCGCGGCCTCCATCAGGCTGACGGTCTGACGGCCCTCGGCGTGCACCCCGTACAACCGGGGGAACAGCGGGGGGCGGTCGATCCCGGCGAGTTCGGCGTTGGCGCGGGAGACGAACTCCGTCTCCGCGCGCATCACGTCCGACGGGCCGATCTTCGCCACGATCTCCTTGCCGGCGTTGAACTGCACCACACCGATGGAGTCGGAGCCGGGCCGGTGGGTCCGGGTGAACGTGGCGGCGGGCAGTGCCGCGGCCGTGAAGGTGCGCAGGCGGGCCGAGACCACCGCCTCGCAGACCGTGGAGACGTCCTTGTCCTCGGCCGGGTGAGCGGTCTCCGGGTCCGGGGCCCGGCCGTCCGCGTCGGCGGGCCGCAGGCACCAGCCGTGCAGCGGTCCCGACAGGAGGAACACCCCCGGGCCGGGCACGCGCGCGGGCCCGGTGCCCTCGCCGCCCGCGGCTGCGACGCCGGGCTCGGCGTGTTCAGCGTCCCCTGCGTGTTCGGCGTGCTCTGCGTGGTCGATGGCCAGGACGTGCACACCGAACGGCCGCAGCCGCTCGGTCAGCCGTGAGAAGAGCCGCCCGCCGTGACACGGCTCGACCACGACGACCGCGGGGGCCAGGGTGTCGAACTCCGGGTCACCTCTGCTGACGGACGCGTACAGCGCGGCCAGTTCGGCGGCAGAAGCCGGTCTGCCCCTTTCCTGTAATTCTCCGGTCATGCGTCCCCCATCCCGCCCGTCCCGTCGCCTCTGCATATTGCTGACCGGAGACGAGGCAGACTTCCGGAATCAGTGGTTCCCGTTGCTGGTCGGCACTGCAGGCCAATGCACTGGAGAGATCATCCGAGATCAAGGCATCGACTCCGATCCTGCACAACGTTATTTTCCACGTCAACCCTCCCCCTGAGATTCTTGTATTTGACACCTATCTCGGCAGCGGTCCCGGCGGTTATGACCTGTGTCATATTTCTCCTTGGAGGTGCCTGCGGCGAGCAGCGAATGCTATGGTTCTCCATCGGTTTGCGCCCGAATGGATGTCAACTTCCATGGACGGCGCGGAAATCCGCACGAACCGGGGGTCATGTCTCACGGTTCCCAGTCTGCCGGGGGCAACGGGGATGGTTTCCTTACGGTCCGAGGGCTTCGCACGCATAATCAAGAAAGCCGCGGAGGAGTCCAGAAAAGCAGGAGTGGTGCGATTAGCCGCGCACACCGCAATCACCCTGGACGGGCGTATTCCCGAGCGGATCGCCCGTAAGGCGATGACGAATGCGGACCGGCTGTTCCTGAACGCCCTTTGCACGGGCGACGTGCCGCTTGACCCCGCGGCGCGCACGGGCGACCTGCTGCTTCTGGACCGGACGGGCCGGGTGCGCACCGCGCTCGGGTGCACGTCGCCGCCGCCCGGCGCCGAAGTGATAGGAGCGCCGCGGTGGAGTGACGACCGGGCGCACGCCGCACGCTCCCAGCACGCCGCCCGGTCGCGGGACGACGCCGCGGAACGGGCCGAGATGCACACGTGGCTCTGTGCCCGGCCGCCCGGCGAGGTGCGGGCGCTGCTCGACCGCATCGCCCACACGGTGGTGCACATGGCCCCGGTCCTGATCCACGTCGGCGACTCCTGCTACTCGAATCTGGGCGGGTTCAGCAACCTCCCCGGCAAGTCCCTCTCCGAGCCCGACGAGCGCAGCGTCCTCACCCGGCTCGCCGGCGTGCCCGTGCAGGAGTGGTCTGCGGAGGACGCCTGCTTCGTGGCCTGCCTGAACCTCCTGCTGGACAGCGGAAGCCCGGTGCGCGCGGAGGAGTTCAACGGCGCCCAGCTGGGCCCGGCGGAGCTGGAGGCGTTCCTGACCGGCCGCATCCGGCGGTACGGCGGACAACCGCCCCGCGTCCCGGGCGCATCCCGGGGAGAGCGGCTCGCGGAGCTGGCACGCGCCTGCCGGGCGGACCGGCGGCGAGCGCAGGACTCCGGGGCGGTGTTCTACCGGCGCATCAACGGCCTGAACCTGCACAAGACCGAGCACCTGCTGCGGCCGGCCCCCGGCTACGCGGACGTGCCGGAGTCCCTGCGGTCGTTCCTCGCCTCGCACGGAATCCCCCGTGACGCCACGTCGCTGTCCGAGGCCGCGCCCGCGGTCGCCCGGCTGGCGGCCGACCTGCACGCCGCCGCACCGCCGGCCGGCTTCACCACCGCCTTCGAAGGGTTCCTGAAGGACTTCCTGAGCGCCGCGGCCGAGGCACTGGAGTCCGACGTCGCGATGGGGCGGGGCCCTCGCTCGCTGAAGCCGCTGCGCGCCGGCGCGTCCGGCGCCGACGACCCGCTCGCGCTGCGCACCGGCGACTTCTACTGCTGTGTCGTGCCGAGCGCGGACTTCGCCCGCCGGTTCGAGTCCGACCGGGCGGGCCTGGTGAAGGTCCTGAGCGCCTACAGCGCACGGATGCGCTTCAACACCTGGCACTACCTTCCGCACTCGCTCGGCGTCTGGGACCGCGAGCCCGGCCGCGCCGACTGGTTCTACGCCCCGACCATGCCCGACGTGACCGAGTGGTCGGACCAGCACCACACCGGACACGTCACCTTCGGTGTGCGGCACGCCATCCGGGTGCCCCTGGGGTTGCACTTCGAGGGCCGGTACCTGCCCGGCGTGCACGACCTGCGGGTGATGCGGGCCGCGGAGCCGCCGTACGGCATGCGGGACCTGCGCCGTGCGGTCGCCGTGGGCGGTGTCCTGGCGCTGCTGCACGACGCGATGGGCCGGTACGACACCCAGGTGAGCGACTTCGGCAACGACTGGTTCCGGGAGTTCTATGGATGACGCACTGCGCCGCGAGAGCGCCGCGGGGCTGCGGCGCCGGTACGCGGCGCGCGAGCTGTCACCGGTGGAGTTCGTGGACGCCACCCTCGACCTGGCCGACGAGCTGAACCCGTACCTGAGCGCCTTCGTCACCGTGGCGCACGACCGGGCCCGGGCCGAGGCGCGCGAGGCGGAACGCCGTATCGCGGCGCTCGGCGCGGCGGCGTGGGACGGACGCCCGCTGCTGGGCGTGCCCGTCTCCGTGAAGGACCTCACCCCCACCGAGGGCATCCGCACCACGCGTGGCTCGCTCGCCCGCCGCGACTGGACACCCGCCCACGACGCCCCCGCGGTCGCCCGGCTGCGCGCGGCCGGCGCCGTGGTCATCGGCAAGACCACCACCTCCGAGGGCGGCTGGAGTGCGGCCACGGTGAACCGCCTGGTGCCGCCGGCGGCCAACCCCTTTGATCCCGCGCGCAGTGCCGGCGGATCCAGCGGTGGTGCCGCGGCGGCCGTCGCCGCGGGGCTGGGGGTCGCGGCCACCGGGACGGACGGCGCCGGCTCGATCCGCGTCCCCGCCTCGTTCTGCTCGGTGGTGGGGCTCAAGCCCACCTTCGGCCGGGTCCCCTATGTGCCGTCGGGACCCGAGCGGCTCGCCCACATGGGGCCGCTGACGCGGACCGTGGACGACGCGCGCCTGCTGCTGTCGGTGATGTCCGGCGCACACCCGGACGATCCGTTCTCGTCGGATCCGCCGGCATCTCCGCCAGCCGTCCGCGACCCGCGGGCCCCGCTGCGGATCGGCTGGATCAGCTCTCTCGGCGCGCCCGCCGCGCCCGGCCTCGGTGAGTGCTGGCGGGCCGCCGTGGACGTACTCGACGCGCTCGGCCACCGGGTCGAGGAGATCGAGACGCCTTTCGACGACCCCTACCCGGCCCTGGTGACGATCCTGGCCGCCGCCGAGGCGGCCGGGTCGCGCCCCGAGGACGACCGGTGGGCGGACCCCGCCCGGCTGCGGATCGTCGAGCACGGCAGGCGGCTGAGCGCCGCCGACCTGCTGCGGGCCGAGACCGGGCGTGCGCACCTGCGGCAGCGGCTGCGCGCCCGCATGGCGGACCTCGACGTGCTGGTGACGGGGACGGTGCCGGTCGACCCCTTCCCCGTCGACGCCTGGCGGCCGGAGGGCCCGGCCGGCGGCGCACCGCTCGACTGGCTCGCGTGGACACCCGCCACCTACCCGTTCAACCTCACGGGGCTGCCGGCGGTCTCCGTCCCCGTCGGCCTCAGCGCGGCCGGCCTGCCGGCCGGCCTGCAGATCGTCGGCCACGAGTGGTGCGAGGCGGTGGTCCTGGACCTCGCGGAAGCACTCCAGGAGGCCCTGCCCGGCCCGCCCCTGCCTCCTGCCCCCTCCCGCCACGCCATTGCCCCCTTCGGGGAGAGAGCCGGTGACCGATGACCGATTCGCAGGTCCGCAAGGGCCGCACCGCCTACGACCGGCTGAGCACCGGCGAGCACGACTTCGTCGCGCGGCACGGCCTGTGGGACGCCCGGCAGCAGGAGGCCGCAGCGGAGCTCGGGGCCGCGCTCGACACCCTGGACTTCGTGCGTATCGTCTTCGGCGATCCGCACGGGCTCGCACGGTCCAAGACCCTGACCCCGGACGCCTTCCGGACGGTGCTGCGCAACGGCATGGATCTCAGCCCGGGGCCCTTCGTCTTCGACACCGGGCATGCCGTGGCCGTGGACTTCACCGCGGACGGCGGCGGCATCGGCGTCGGGGAGATCACCGGCGCCGGCGACTTCTTCCTCGTGCCCGATCCGCTGACGTTCCGGGTCCTGCCGCACCCGCGTGCCCGCACCGGCTGGGTCATCGGCGACGAGTACCTGCGCTCCGGCCGGCCGCACCCGCTCTCCAGCCGTGCCGCCCTGCGGCGGCTCACGGCGGACCTGGGCGAGCGGGACATGGAGTACGTGGTGGGGCTCGAGGTCGAGTGGTACCTCACCCGCCGCCTGTCGGAGTCCTTCACCGGGACGGTCGGCGGCTTCGGCATCCAGGGGGAACCGCCGGCCGTCGCCCCCGTCGACGGCGGCTACCAGTTCAACCTGGACTCCGCCACCGACGCGCTGGCCGACGTCGTGGAGCCGCTGGCCGACGCGCTGCTGAGGCTGGATCTGCCACTGCGGACCGTGGAGCACGAGTCCGGGCCGGGCCAGCTGGAGTTCACCTTCGCCCCCATGGAGGCACTGGCGGCGGCGGACGCCATGCTGCTGTTCCGCACGGTCACCAAGCAGGTGTGCGCGCGCCTCGGCCACCACGCCTCCTTCATGGCCCTGCCCGGCCTGCCCGGCTTCGACCCCAGCGGCTGGCACCTGCACCAGTCGGTGGCCCGCCGCTCCACCGGGGCCAACCTCTTCGCGGCGGCGGACCGTAAGACGCTGCTGTCCCCGTTCGGCGAGCACTTCCTCGGCGGTCTCCTCGACCATGCCGCGGCCGGTGCGCTGCTGTGCGTGCCGACCGTCAACGGCTACCGGCGCCTCAGCGGCCGGTTCTCCCTCTCGCCGAGCCGGATCGCGTGGTCCCACGAGAGCCGTGAGGCGTTCCTGCGCGTGCTGGGCGGGTTCGGCGCGGCGGCGACCCATCTGGAGAACCGCGTCGGCGAGCCGTGCGCCAACCCCTACCTGTACATGGCCTCCCAGCTGTCCGCGGGCCTGGACGGCGTCGCGCGGCGACTGTCCCCGGGCAAGCCCGCACGCGACCCGCACGGCCAGGAGCACGCCCCGCTGCCGCGCGGTCTCGAAGAGGCCCTGACGGCGTTTCAGGAGGACCCCGTCCTCCGCGCTATGCTGGGCGGCCCTCTGGCGGACTGTCTGCGACTGCTCAAGGACAGTGAGTCACGGCGCCACGCGGCGTGGCGGGCGGACACGGCGCAGGCGGACGGCGACGACACACCTCTGGACTGGGAGCATCGTGAATACTTCGAAGCGTACTGACGGGTACCGCACCCGGATCGTCCGCAGTGTCGACGACCTCGCACCGGAGACGGCCGGCCTGGCCGCCGCCGCGGGCGTGTCGGAGTTCTACTACGGTCACGAGTTCCTCGGCGCGTACGAGCGGCAGCCCATCCAGCCGGTGCGCGAGGTGCACTACATCGAGGTGCTGGACGATGCGGACCAGGTCGTCGGCCTGACACCCTGTTATGTCCAGGGCGACCCGCTGCGCGCCCTGGGCCTGGCCGAGGGCGAGCAGGCGCTCCTCAGCCATGTCTGGCACTGCTCGGACACCCAGCTCGCCAGCACGGCGCTGACGCCCGAGGTCGCGGGCCTGGTGGTGGCGGCCATGCGGCGGATCGCCGCCGGAGCGGGGCTGTCCCGCTGCGGCCTCATCAACGTGGCGGCGGACACCCCGACGGCCGCCGTCCTCGAAGCCGCGGGCCTGGCCGCGACGCCGCTGGACACCCGCTACACCGTCGACCTTTCGGGCCTGGGCGACTGGGAGGGGTACCTGGCGCACCTGCCGTCCAAGACGCGCCGGGAGTTCCGCCGCCACCTGCGGCGGGCCGAGGAGAGCGGCGTGAAGATCATCGACCGCGATCCCCACCTCCAGGAGGACCCGGAGAGCTTCCGGCTCTTCGAGGCGCTGATGGAGAACGTGGGCTCCGCCGGCTACTACAGCAAGGAGCGCTTCGCGTCCTTCCTGCGGCACACGCAGAAGGGGGCGCGGATCGTCGAGGTGGTGCTGGACGGCGAGATCATCGCCAAGTCGGTGATGTTCGTCGAGCCGGCCAAGATCCACGCCTGGGCGGGCGGCTGGGACCGGTTCGAGGACCGGCGCAAGGGCCTGCCGTTCAGTGCCTACTACCTGCTCATGGCCGGCATGCTGCAACTGGGCTTCCGGGTGGGCGTGCCGGTCTTCGAGGGCGGGCGGCGCAACGGCGCGTACAAGGTGCGGTTCGGCATGCGGCCCAAGGAGCTGAACGCCTACATGACCGACGTCTGAGCGGCGCGGGGCCACTCCTCCGGCTCGACGGCTCCGGCACGGGCGCCACCGGGGGCAGACTGGGTGCGGACCGTGCGCGACGCCCCCGCAGGGTCGTACGGTGGGCAGGCCGGTACCCGCAGGGTCTCGTACGGCGCGCGGCGGTCCCCCAGGGGTCGTACGGCACTGGGCGGAGATGTGCGGGTGGTGGGCCGTCGCCGTGCGACACGACCGCAGGGAGACGGCGATGGCGGACGTCACCGACGCCGTGGTGATCGGCGGGGGCGTCAACGGCCTGGTGGCCGCCGCCGAGCTGGCCGGTGCGGGCTGGACGGAACGCCTGTTCGAACGCCGTGAGCGGCTGGGCGGCTTCATCGCCACGGAGGAGCGCACCCTTCCCGGCTACCGCCACGGCACCTTCTCCTCGTGGCACCCCCTGTTCACGTCCGGCCCGGCGTACGGGGCGCTCGGCGAGGCGCTCAACCCCGACGCCGTCGACGGGGACCCCTACGCCGGCTCCTGCGAGCTGGACCAGAGCCTCGTGTGGCGTCCGGTGCCGAGTGCGGCCCGCCATCGGAGGGCCGTACGCCGGCTGTGGCACATCGGCGCGTCCGCCCATCCCGGCGCGGGTCTGAACGGCGCCTCGGGCCACCTGGCCGCGCAGGCACTCCTAGCGGGGACGCGGGGACGGCGGAGCCCGGCCGGGTGAGGCACTCACCCGGCCGGCGGGGCCGGGAGGACCGCACGTCCTCTGCCCACGCGGGGTCATGGCCGTACCCGTCTTCGTCCGCGGCACCCCTGCCGTGGCATGTGAAAACATGGCGGACAGAGCTCGATCAGCTCCTGGACGAGGTGCGCCGTACCCAGCCGATGACAAGACGGCGCAGGGGAGTCCGACATGGCATGGATCGTCCTGGTGGCCTCCGGTGTGCTGGAGGCCGTGTGGGCAACCGCGCTGGGAAAGTCGCACGGCTTCAGCCGTCCGCTGCCGACGGTCGTCTTCGCCCTCGGCCTGGCCCTCAGCATGACGGGCCTGGCGTACGCACTGCGGACGGTGCCCGTGGGCACCGGGTACGCGGTCTGGGTGGGCATCGGCGCGGCGCTCACCGCCACGTACGCCATGGTCTTCGGGGGCGAGTCCGTCAGCGCGCTGAAGGTGGTGCTGCTGGCCGGCATCGTCGGCTGTGTGGCGGGCCTGAAGCTGGTGCGGTGACGGGCCCCGGGGCGCCCTGGACGCGGGCGGGCGAGCAGGGCCCGGCCGGGTGGCCGGGCCCACGCCCGTGCTGCCCCGAGCAGCGGCTTGCTCGTCAGAGGATCCCGATGCAACCGGCGACGGCGACGAACACACTCACAGTGGCGGCAAAGTCCATGACCTTCTCCTCAAGGATCGAGAGAGGAACATCAACTCCCGGGATTCACAAGGGAAGTTGAGCGCTTCGAGAAGCCCTCGCGGCGCACTGGTCGTGTGACCCGCAGGAGGGAAGGTATGCCCGAACACGTGATCGTTCACGGACTCTCCCAAAGGATGCAGAACATGTCCGGCGGTACAGCGGAAGGCCCAGGCGACACTGAGCGTGCCGAACGGCCCTTCTTCACACACGGCATGTGCGGGTGGCTCTTCCCATGGCTCCTCCCACACGTGATGTGCGGGAGGCCCGGCGTATGACCGTCCGAACGCCCTCCGGTGGCGACCGGGGGCCGGGCACCGTGGCGGCCCGGGTCACCGGCCGTGCGGTGGCCGCGGAGCGCCCGCTGTCCGGCGGGCTCACGGAGGTCACCCTCGACGACGGACAGACCGTGGTCGTCAAGCACGGCGACGGTCCCGGCGCGGCGCGGGCGGAGGCCGCGGGGCTGCGCTGGCTCGCCGAGGCCGGTGCGGTCCGGGTGCCGGCCGTGCACGGCCGGGACGGGGACCTGCTGGTGGTTCAGAGGGTCCCGGCCGGCCGGCCGAGCGCCGGGGCTGCCGCCCGCTTCGGCCGCAATCTGGCCACGCTGCACGCCTCCGGCGCGCCCGCCTTCGGCGCACCGCCACCGGGCGGCCCCGAGGACGCCTGGATCGGGCTCGCCCCGCTGCGCAACGTCCCCGGCGCGCAGTGGCCGCGCTGGTTCGCCGAGCACCGTGTGCTGCCCTATCTGCGGCGCGCGGTCGACGCGGGCACCGTCCGCCGGTCCGAGGCGGCCGTCATCGAGACCGTCTGCGAGCGGCTGCCCGAGCTGGCCGGCCCGGCCGAGCCGCCGGCGCGCCTGCACGGCGACCTGTGGAACGGCAACGTGCTGTGGGGCGCGGACGGCCACGTGTGGCTGATCGACCCCGCCGCCCACGGCGGGCACCGTGAGAGCGACCTCGCCATGCTCCACCTCTTCGGCTGCCCCCACCTGGACCAGGTCCTGGACGGCTACCGGCAGGCGGCGCCGCTCGCCGACGGCTGGCGTGACCGCATCCCCCTGCACCAGCTCTTCCCGCTTCTCGTGCACACGGTGCTCTTCGGCCGCGGCTATGCCGAGCAGGCGCTCGCGGCGGCCCGGGCGGCCCTCACCGCCTGACCCGCAGGGCGACGGTGGGGTCCGTGTCGGCTTCGCCGGTTGCCGTGGGGTCCTACGGGTCGCGGTAGCGCTCGGCGCCCCCCGCCGGGCAGCAGCGCGGCAAGGGGCTCGACGGGCGGGGCCGCCCTGGGCGGACGATGGACGGCACAGGCTCAGTGGGCGATGGAGTCGATGACCTCGCGGGCGCCCTGGCGGAGCAGCGCCACGGCCACCGAGGTGCCCAGGGTCGCCGGGTCGAGACGGCCGGCCCATTCGTGGGCCGGGAGGACCGTCTTGCCGTCCGGGCTGAAGACGCAGGCGCGCAGGGAGAGGTTGCCGTCGGGCTCGTTGCGGGCGTAGCCGGCGATGGGGCTGTTGCAGTGGCCCTGGAGGACGTGCAGCAGCATGCGTTCGGCCGTCGCCTCGCGGTGCGTCGCGGGGTCGTTGAGGTCGCTGATCGTGTCGATCAGGTCGGTGTCGTCCTCGCGGCACTGCAGCACCAGGATGCCGGCCCCCACCGGGGGCATCATCAGCTCGGCGGAGAGCACGTCGCTGATCAGCTCGCTGTGGCCGAGCCGTTCGAGGCCGCAGGCCGCCAGCAGCAGGGCGTCCGCGTCGCCGGCGGCGAGGCGCTCCAGGCGGCGGCCGACGTTGCCCCGCATCGGCACGCACTCCAGGTCGGGCCTGAGCACGGCCAGTTGGGCGCGGCGGCGCACCGCGGAGGTGCCCACGCGGGTGCCCGCGGGGAGTTGGTCGAGGGTGAGGCCGTCGGGGTGGATGAGGGCGTCCCGGATGTCGTCGCGCTTGAGGAAGGCGGCGAAGACGGTGCCGGCGGGCAGCGGGCGGTCGGCCGGGACGTCCTTGACGCAGTGCACGGCGAGGTCGGCCTCTCCGGCCAGCAGGGCGGCGTCGACCTCTTTGGTGAACGCGCCCTTGCCCTCGACCTGGGAGAGGGCGCCGAGCCACTTGTCGCCCGTCGTCTTCACCGGGACGACCTCGGTCCTCAGGCCGGGGTGCCGCGCTGCCAGCTCCGCGCGCACCCGCTCCACCTGCGCCAGCGCCATCGGCGAATCACGCGAGACAATACGAATCAGATCAGGAACCGCCACCCGTTCACTCTAGCCTCCCGGCCTGGTCCGTCGCCCGCCCGCCCCGGCCCCCGCCGGGTGGCGCCGGCGCTTTCCGGACGCGCGCACCGGCGCCCGCGCGGGACGTCATCCCAGCAGCTTGTCCAGGGTGATGGGCAGGTCCCGCACGCGGATCCCCGTCGCGTCGTGCACGGCGTTGGCGACGGCCGCGGCCGAGCCGACGGTGCCGAGTTCGCCGAGGCCCCGGGCGCCGAACTCGCTGTAGTGCGGGTCCGGGTGGTCGAGCCAGTGGACGTCGATCGGCGGGATGTCGGCGTTGACGGGGACCAGGTACTCGCCGAGGCCGGCGGCGGCGAGGCGTCCGGTGTGCTCCTCCAGCGGATCGTGCTCCAGGAGCGCTTGCCCGATGCCGAAGATCACTCCGCCGACGATCTGGCTGCGGGTGGTCTTGGCGTTGACGACGCGGCCCACGTCGACGACGGTCGTGAACCGGCTGACCCGGGGCTCGCCCGTGAAGCGGTTGACGCGGACCTCGCAGAAGTGGGCGCCGAAGCTGTGGAAGGCGTACTTGGTGCCCTCACCGCCCCGTGCCGCCCCGGCGGTGGCCGCCACGGAGTGCGTGCCTGAACCCGTCAGCAGGCGCGAGAAGGTGGCGGAGGCGCCGTCTCCCTCGACCCGGCCGTCCCGGTAGCGGAGGGCGGCCGGGTCCTGGCCGTGGAAGGGCGACGAGGGGGTGTCGACGGCGAACTGCAGCAGTGCCCTGACCGCGGCGGTGGCGGCGGCCTGTACGGCGGGCGCGGTGCTTCCGGTGGTCATGGAGCCGAAGGCGGGGGCGCCGGGCGGCAGGGCGGAGTCGCCGATCTGCGGCTCGATCCGGTCCAGCGGCAGCCCGAGGGCGTCGGCGGCGACGATGGCCACCATCGTCCAGGCGCCGGTGCCGATGTCGGCGGCGCCGGTGGCGACGGCGACGGTGCCGTCGTCGCGGAAGCGAACGCGGACCGTGGCGGGCATCCGTCCTGCGGGGTAGACGGCGGTGGCCATGCCGGTGCCGACCAGCCATTCGCCGTCCCGCCGGGTGCCTGGTGCGCCCCGGCGCTCCGACCAGCCGAAGCGCTCGGCGCCGATCAGGTAGCAGTCGCGCAGGTACTTGCTGGACCAGGGGGTGCTGGTGCCGGGCTGGACGGTGGCGTGGTTCTTCAGCCGGAGTCGGACGGGGTCGGTACCGGTGGCGACGGCGAGTTCGTCCATCGCCGTCTCCAGGGCGAACGAGCCGGGGGCCTCACCGGGGGCGCGCATGGCGGCGGCCGGCGGCACGTCCAGGGTGACGACGCGTTCGTCGATGGCGAGGTTGGGCGTCTTGTAGAACACGCCGGACGTGCCGGAGGCCGGGGTGAGCACCCAGCCGCCCGAGGCTGAGTAGGAGGCGGCGGAGGTGTGGCTGACGGCGTTGAGGACACCGTCGTGGGAGGCACCGAGGCGGACCGTCTGGGTCAGGGTGGAGCGGTGTCCGCCGAGGGTGAAGACCTGCTCGCGGGCGAGGCTGAGGGTGACGGGGCGGCCGAGGTCGCGGGCCGCGGCGGCCACCAGCGCGGCGTCGCCGAGGGCGCCGGCCTTGCCGCCGAACCCGCCGCCGACGTAGGGGCTGATGACACGGACCCGGTCGGTCTCGACGCCGAGTTGGCCGGCGATGCCCGACGCGTACATTCCGGGCGCCTGGGTGCCGCAGTAGACCGTGAGGTGGTCGTCGCGCCAGACGGCGGTGGTGGCGTGCGGCTCCATGGCCGCGTGGTGGTGGATCGGCTGGGTGACGGTGGTCTCGACGACGACGTCACTGGCGCGCAGGGCGTCGTCGATGGAGTGCATGCCGTCGGCCAGGACCGTGGTGGGGGCGCCGGCGCCGCCCGGCCCGCGGCCGCCGGGCGGCGGGGTGCCGGGCAGCCCGTCGTGCAGCGAGGCCCGTACGGGCTCCGCGTCGTAGGCGGTGCGGACGAGCAGGGCGGCGTCGCGGGCCTGCTCGAAGGTCTCGGCCACCACCATGCCGATGATCTGGCCGTGGTAGCGGACCGCGTCGTCCTGCAGGGGCGCGCGCGTCTCGCCGAAGCCGCCCCGCGGGGCGTAGAGCTTCAGGGGCGCGAAGGGGGTGTGGACGGCGAGCACACCGGGGGCGGCGGACGCGGCGGCGGTGTCCATACCGCGGATGCGGCCCTTGCCGATGGTGCTGAGGACGAGGGCGGCGTGGGCGGTGTGCTCGATCCGCTGGTCGGCGGCGTAGGGGGCGCGGCCGGTGACCTTGAGGCGGCCGTCGACGCGCTGGATGTCACGGCCCACGGGAGAGGTGGTCATCGGGCGTCTCCCAGGCGGGTCAGGGCGCGCACCACGGTGCGCCGGAGCAGTTCCGGTTTGAAGGCGTTGCCGGTGAGGGTGCGGGCACCGTCCGCGGCGTGGGCCGCCGCACGCTCGTAGGTGGCGGCGGTGGCCGGCCGTCCCGCCAGGGCCTCCTCGACGGTGGGGAGCCGCCAGGGCCGGGTGCCGACGCCGCCCGCGGCGACGCGTGCCTCGACGATGCGGGTGCCGCGCAGGTGCAGGGCGACGGCTGCGGAGGCGAGGGCGAAGTCGAACGACTCGCGGTCGCGGACCTTGACGTAGGTGGAGCGGGCGGCCCAGTCGAGTGGGGGGACGGTGAGCCCGGTGACGAGTTCCCGGGGCCGCAGGCGGTTCTCCAGGTGCGGGGTGCCGCCGGGCAGCCGGTAGAAGGTGCCGAGCGGCACGGTGCGGGTGCCGGCGGGTCCGTGCAGGTGGAGCCGGGTGTCCAGGGCGACCAGGGCGACGGCGACATCGCTGGGATGGGTGGCCACGCAGGCGTCGCTGGTGCCGAGTACGGCGTGGTGGCGGTTGACCCCGTCGAGGGCACCGCAGCCGCTGCCCGGCTCGCGTTTGTTGCAGGGAGTGGAGATGTCGCGGAAGTAGCCGCAGCGGGTGCGCTGCAGGAGGTTTCCGCCGAGGGTGGCCATGTTCCGCACCTGCTGTGAGGCGCTGAGCCGGAGCGCCTCGCCGATGACGGGGTAGTGGCGGCGGACGAGGGGGTGCTCGGCGACGTCGCTCATGTGCTCCAGGGCACCGATGTGCAGTCCCTCGTCGTCGAGGGCGATGCCGCGCAGCGGGAGGCGGCGGATGTCCAGCACCCGGTCGGGCGTGAGCACCTCCAGCTTCATCAGGTCGACGAGGGTGGTGCCGCCGGCCAGGTAGGCGGTGGTGTCGCCGGCGCGGTCCAGGGCGTCGCGGACGCTGCCCGGGGTGGCGAACTCGTAGGCGCGCATCAGCCGTTCCCCCGCCCCGCGTCCTTGATGGCGTCGACGATGAACGGGTACGCGCTGCACCGGCAGATGTTGCCGGACATGTACTCGCGGATCTCGTCGTCGGATCCGTCGTGCCCCTCGTCGGCGAGGCAGACGGCGGACATGATCTGACCGGGCGTGCAGAAGCCGCACTGGAAGCCGTCGTGGGCGAGGAACGCCTCCTGCATGGGGTGGAGTTCGTCGCCGTCGGCGAGTCCTTCGATGGTGGTGACGTCGCGGCCGTCCAGGGTGGCCGCGAGCGTCAGGCAGGACACCACGCGGCGGCCGTCGACGTGCACGGTGCACGCGCCGCACTGCCCGCGGTCGCAGCCCTTCTTCGTGCCGGTCAGGTCGAGCCGGTTCCTGAGCACGTCCAGCAGGGTCGACCTCGGGTCGAGTCGCAGGGTGCGGGCGCGGCCGTTGACCCTCATGCGCACGGTGACGAGGTGCTCGCCGGGGGCGTCGGCGGGTGCCGCGGCGGCCTCGGCTGTCTCGGCGGCGAGGGGCGCCGAGGTGGCACCGGCGGTGGCCACCACGACGCCGGTGCGGCCGAGGAAGCCGCGCCGGGAGACACCGCCGTGCCCTGGTGGTTCCGGTCTGTCCTGTCCGCGCATGGCCTCTCCCGGCACATAGGGGCCGTCCCCCGCCTCGGCCGGCCGGGGACCGGGTGTATGGACGCGGGCCGCTCACCATGCGGGCGCGCCCGGGGTGTCAGTCTGGGCACGCCGGTGGCCACGCTCAAGGCCGGTTTCGGCCGCGGTGAGGTGCGCGGAAGCTATCCGGGCTTACCCCTCTTTACCTGCCGATGACCGGCCCGTGGGGGGGGCGTCCCCCGACGGTCGTCGGGATGCCGGCGCCCCGGTCCGCCGCCCCGGCGGAGGGACTTTCGACGGTCCTCTGGTCCCCCGGGTGCGGGGGCTCCTTGACGAGGAGCGCGCCGGCGGGCGGCCCCCACGGTCGACGCGACCGTGGTCCGGCTGATGCGGAGCGTCATCCTCGGCCTCATCGACCTCGTGCGGGTGGCAACTGGGCGGCCGCACATGAACGTTCACGGTGCCGGGCGAGAGTGGGACCCTGGTTCCGTCGCATGGGACGGCAACCGCCATCCGGCCGAGGCGCAGTTCGGCGCGTGCACGGTGGCCACCGACATCTGCTCGGGCCACGGCGTCCGTTACCACACGGTGATGCGGTACGAGAACACCGACGTGGACGGCCGCCTCACCCGCCGCTGGAAGTACCCGATCGTGCCGGAACCCACCCCGCGGACCACTTCGAGGGGAGGTTCGCACTCCCCTACGCGGCCGATTTCACCGCGCCCGACCCCGACGACTGGCGGTACACGGGCGATCCGGTGGAGCTGTGCGTCAACGAGGTCCCCACGAAGATCAACTGGCACTATCTGCGCTGGCTGATCGACACCCGGCGGCGGGCGAACGTGGAGCTCCAGCTCAACGACGCGGTGCTGGACCTGCGCGAGATCCCCGTGCCGGTCTACCCGGACCGGTACCGGACGCTCGACAACCCGCTGAACTCCTACTTCTCCGTACGTACGCACGCGGACGTCAGAAACTTCCTCTTTCCCGGCTCGGTTCTCATCTCGGTGGGTCGGTAGCCCGGCATGCGGTCGACCATGACGGCGGTTCTGGAACGGAACCGCACGGTGACGGAGGACTTCAGCACCGAGCCGTACGAGATCCCGTGGGCCGCGGAGGCGCGGTTCTTCGTCCAGGTGCTCCAGGTGGCGGGGCCGGACACCGCCCTGGAGTTCACGACGGAGATCTCGCCGGACGGGCTGCGCTGGTGCGGCCTCGACGGCACCGCCCACCATGCGGACGCGGTGGGCCCGACGAGCCGGCAGGTGACCGGTTTCGGACAGTGGCTCCGGCTGCGCTGCCGCGTCGGTGGCACCGCGCCGACGGCTGAACTGCGGATCTACCTCGTGGGCAGGAGCTGAGCGCCCGGTCCGGCGTGCGAAGCGGTCGTTGCGGAACGGAGCGCGACTACTTCGCCCTCGGCATCCACAAGGCCCTGCGTGCCCGCGGCCTCGCCGTCCCGGACGACGTGCGCCTGGTGGGCTACGGCGACCACCCGTTCGCGGGCTGCATGGAACCGTCCCTCACCACCATCCGGCTGCCCGCGGACGACGTCGGCACCACGGCCGTCGACTTCCTCCTCACCCGCATCACGAACCCCGCCGCACCGCGCAGGACGGTGCTGCTGCCGCCCGTGCTGATGGAGCGTGAGTCGGCACGGGGGCCGGGCAGGGCTACGGAACGCGGCTGACCGTGCTGCCGCGGGCCCGGGCGGCACGGGCGAAGGTGATCGCGTCGTGGACGGCGGCGCCGCCCGGGTCGTTGTTGAAGTACACGTAGACGTCACCGGTGTCCGGCCAGGTGTCGGCGATCCGCCCTGCCCAGGTGTCCAGCGCCTGCCGGCCATAGCGCGGCCAGGGCCGGGCGCGGCCCTCGTGCAGCCGCAGGTAGCCCCAGTCGGTGGTCCGCCACAGCGGGGTGACCGGCCGGGACCGGGCGTCGGCCCAGCACAGGGCGGCACCCCGGTCCGCCAGCACGGCGCGCACCTCGGGCACGTCCCAGGAGGCGTGCCGGGTCTCGACCGCCACCCGGACACCGGCCGGAAAGCAGCGCAGGCAGGCGTCCAGGAGCGCCGGGTCGGCGCGCAGGGTGGGCGGGAGTTGCAGCAGGACCGGGCCGAGCCGGTCGCCGAGGCCCTCGGCGCGGCTCATCAGCCGGTGTACCGGCTCCTCCGGCTCCTTCAGCCGCCTGATGTGGGTGAGGTAGCGGCTCGCCTTGACGGCCATGGTGAAGTGCTCGGGCGTGCGGTCCCGCCAGGCCGCGAACGCCGTGCGTTCCGGGAGCCGGTAGAAGGCGTTGTTCAGCTCGACCGTGGCGAACGCCTTGGCGTACTCCTCCAGCCACAGCCGCTGCGGGGTGCCTGCGGGGTACAGCACGTCCCGCCAGTCCTTGTACTGCCACCCCGATGTGCCGACATGGACGCTCATCCCCTCAGCCAAACATGCCGACGGTGCCGGGGCGCGCCGGAGGGGGGCGCCGCCGCACGGCCGGAAGTGATCGTTACCACCCCGGCGTGGCGGGTGGGTGCTCGCGCGCGCGGCTAGGATCGGCGTCCGACGTCGGTTCCGTGGCTGCCGGCCCGGGCGTGGAGGTGGAGGGGTGCGGGAGTTCCAGCGGGGTGCGGTGCGGTTGCACATCCTGCACCACGCGTCGGAGGGCGAGATCCACGGCGCATGGATGACCGAGGAGCTGGCCCGGCACGGACACCCCATCAGCCCCGGCACGCTGTACCCGACACTGCACCGGCTGGAGGCGGAAGGGCTGCTGGTGTCCGAGCAGCGCGCGGTGGACGGCCGGGTCAGACGGCTGTACCGGGCGACGGCGGAGGGCAGGCAGGCCCTCGCGGAGGACCGGCGGGCGCTCGCCGAGCTGGCCCGGGAAATCCTCGGCCACACCGCGCATTCGTGAGCGGTGCGGGCTCGCTGCGCTCGCGGTGACCTGGGACCTCGCTCGCTGTGAGCCTGGGCGGGTCGTGGTGACCGGGGCTGCGCGCTGTGACCTGGCCGGCTACTCACTGTGCCCCGGGACGGGTGCGCATGGTGCCCCCGGGCCGGGTGCGCGTGGTGGTCCCGGCCGGTGCGCTTGGTGGTCCCGGCCGGTGCGCTTGGTGGTCCGGGCCGGATGCTCCCTGATCCTGGCCGGGTTGGCCGGGTGCTCTTGTGTCGCTCCCGCCCGGGGCGAGTGGGCGATCGGTGCCCTGTGGTGCGCTGCGTGCCGGTTACCCGGCCGCCGGGCCGCCCGCCCAGCCGGGCGACCGACAGCGGCGCGGGCGGCGGCCGCCCGTGGCGTCCGGCAGGCGGTGTGTCCGGCACGCCGCGCTGACCCCTACCGCGCCCCGCGCGCCGTACGGGCGCGGCGGACGGCGTAGAGGGCGGCGCCCGCGGCCAGCACCGCGCTGCCCTGGAGCACCGAGGACCGCGGCAGAGCGAAGGCCAGGACCAGGCAGCCCACGAGGCCGCCCGCGGGCACGACGCGCCGCGCCCGGCGGCCTGCGGCCGGCAGCGTCCAGGCGGAGGCGTTCGCGAGCGCGTAGTAGGCGAGCACGCCGAACGAGGAGAAGCCGATCGCGCCGCGCACGTCCGCGACGGACGAGAGCACCGCAACCACCGCCCCGACCACCAGCTCGGCGCGGTGCGGCACCTTGAACCGCGGGTGTACGGCGGCCAGCGCGTGCGGCAGGTGGTGGTCCCGCGCCATGGCCAGGGTGGTCCTGGAGACGCCCAGGATCAGCGCGAGCAGCGAGCCCAGCGCGGCCGCGGCGGCCCCGGCCCGCACCACCGGCGCGAGAGAGGCGGCGCCCGCGGCCCGCACGGCGTCCGACAGCGGGGCCGTGGACGCAGCGAGGCCCCCGGGGCCCAGCACCGCCAGGGCGGCGACGGCCACCACCGCGTAGACCACGAGGGTGATGCCGAGCGCGACCGGGATGGCCCTGGGGATGGTGCGCTCCGGGTCGCGGACCTCCTCGCCCAGCGTGGCGATGCGCGCGTAACCGGCGAACGCGAAGAAGAGCAGCCCCGCGGCCTGGAGCACCCCGGGGAAGCCGGCGTCCGAGGTGATGCCCAGCCGGGTGGCGTCCGCCGCGCCGGAGGTCAGCGCGGCGACGGCCACCGCGGCGAGCACGGCGAGGACCACGGCGACGATGGCGCGGGTGACGAGCGCGGACTTCTGTACACCCGTGTAGTTCACCACGGTCAGCACCACCACCGCGCCCGCCGCGACCGCATGGGCCTCATCCGGCCATGCGTAGGCGCCGACGGTGAGCGCCATGGCCGCGCAGGAGGCGGTCTTGCCGGTCACGAAGGCCCACCCGGCGAGGTAGCCCCAGAAGTCGCCGAGCCGTTCGCGGCCGTAGACGTAGGTGCCGCCGGAGGCCGGATAGCGGACGGCCAGCCGGGCGGACGAGGTGGCGTTGCAGTAGGCGACCGCGGCGGCCAGGGCGAGGCCGGGGAGCAGGGCGGAGCCGGCGGCGCGGGCGGCGGGGCCCAGCGCCGCGAAGACGCCTGCGCCGATCATGGATCCGAGGCCGATCACCACCGCGTCCAGCAGTCCCAGCCGGCGCTGGAGGGCGCCCGGTGGCCCGGTGGACCCCGGATCGCTCATGGCCCACTCCTTCGGCCGTGTGGATTACGCCATCCGATCTTGGCATACGGTACAGACCCGCTGAGTGGTCCGGCCCGGCGGCCGGGGCGATTCGCGGGGGGGCTCGCAGGGGTGAGCCGCTCCGGTGCGTCTGTAGTCGCTCGCGCGGTTCCCCGTGCCCCTGTCGGCTGCGCTCGCGGACCGCGGCCTCGGAGAGGGTGGTCGGAAGCCGGGCCGTGTGAGCCTGTGGGCAGGTGGCCCCGGGTCCCGTGCGTTCGTGGTCCGTGGTGCTCGCGCAGTTGCCCGCGGCCCCTCGGGGCGCGTCGGCGGACCCACGGCGACCGGGCAGGGGGCGGAAGCCGGACCGCGTGGGTCTGCGGGAGTGGGCCGGGTCCCGTGCGTTCGTGGTTGCTCGCGGTTCCCCGCGGCCCTGTCCAGTCGCGGTCGGGTCAGGTGATCTCTCGGATCAGTTCCAGGCCCAGGATGCCGTCGAGGAGGGCGAACGTCTCGAACTTGGCACCATCGGGGATGGCGTCGCTGGTGGTGATCCGGCGCATCAGGTCCAGGACCCCGGGGGTGTCCAGGTCGCGGGCGAGGCAGGCGTCCGCGTGCTGTCTGACGTCCTTGGGGACCGGGCGTGAGGGGCTGGTCGCCCACTGGGCCGTCAGCGCGCGCCACCGTCGCAGTTCCCGGTCCGCGGCTTCGAGGGAGTGCGGGCCGAGCCCGGCGGGGTCCGCGCGCGGATGGGCGAGTAGGGCCATTCTGGCCGCGAGCAGGTCCGGGCCGCCGGCCACGGGGGACGGCAGGGCCTCTGCGGTGGTCGGCCCGGTCCTGAGCCAGGCGCCGGGGCCGCCGTCCGGGCCCGGCGCCCGGCCCACCCGCACGTCGGGTGCACCGCCGAGCGCGGCCGCGACCCCCGGCTCGCGGACCACGTCGGACGGAGGGTGGGCGCCCAGGGCCGCCACCGCGGGGTGGAACGACGCGGGGCCCCGGCGCGCCGTCTCGTCGTCCGGCACGCACCACACCAGAACCACCTGCACACCGCTCCGTTCGAGGGTGCGCGACAGCACGTCGCCGACCACCACGACGCGCATGTCGTCGATGCCGGGAGCGCCGCCGGGCAGCGCCAGGTGCTCGCAGAGCCGCAGCAGCCCGCGCCGGGCCGAGCGCACCTCGGTGGGCTGGCCGGACCGTCCGTCGGTGATCGTCACCATCCGTGGTGTCCTCCCGTACGGCGTGGTCACGTCCTTCGGCGCGCCGACCGGCTTGTGGACGGCTCTGCGGCTCCCGCCGCGGCCGGGGCGCTGCTGCGCGACCCGCGGGCCTGCCGCATTCCGGCCGCCGCGGCACGGGTTCAGTGTCACGTGGGGTGGCGGCCGGGACAACCGCGGTCGGTCCGCCCGACCCGGCCGGGTCGCCCCGGGGCTCCGCCGGGGGTGCGCGGTGCCGCCACGGCCCGGCGATCCGGGTACCGGCGGCTGCGGAGGTACCGTAAAAAGTCGGCCGTGTCGCCCGGGGCCGTGTGGCAGCGCCGGGCCGGGACCCGCTCCGGGACGCCGGCGGCGGACCGGACCCGACCGGGTCGGCCGTGTACGCACTGACCGCTCTTCCGAGGAGACCGCCATGGCGGGGATGCCGCCCCTCCCCGGCGTCCTGGCCGATCTCGCACCGCTTCTGGACCACTGGGGCTACCTGGCGGTCGGCGCCCTCGTGGGCGTGGAGGACTTCGGCATTCCGCTGCCGGGCGAGACGGTCATGATCGTCGCGGCCGTCTATGCGGGGGCCGGCCGGCTGAACGTGTTCGGGGTGGCGGCCGTCGCCTGGTTCGCGGCCGTCGTGGGCGACAACATGGGGTACTGGCTCGGCAGGACGGCCGGCCGCCGACTGGTGGCGCGCTACGGCCGCTATGTGTTCCTGCCGCCGCGCCGGGTCGCGAAGGCCGAGAACTTCTTCCTCAGGCACGGCGGCAAGGTGATCGTCGCGGCCCGGTTCATCGAGGGCATGCGCGAGGCCAACGGACTCATCGCCGGCATCGTCCACATGTCCTGGCTGCGCTTCCTCCTCTACAACGCGCTGGGGGCCGCCTTGTGGGTGGGGGCGTGGGTCTCCGTCGGCTATCTGGCCGGCCAGCACATCTCCGCGCTCTATCCGGCGATCCGGCAGTCCGAGATGTGGCTGCTCATCGCCACCGTCGTCGTGGTGGCGGCGCTCCTGGCCCGCCGCATCCGCCACCACTGGCGGGACAAGCACGGCGAGGAGCGCCGGGACGGTGCCGACCACCCTGACGGTGCCGACCGCCCTGACGGCGAGGAGCGTCCCGACGACGGGGAGCACCCGGACGGCGGAGGGCTTCCCCACGACGACGACCCCCCAGACGACGGAGAGCGCCCCGACGCGGGAGAGCACCCCGACGACCGGGCGGAGGGCCGGGGGCACGGCGCATGGCCGTGGCACGGGAGAGGGCCGCGGTGACGACGGGGGCCGCGGTGACGACGGGGCCCGCGGTGACGACGACGGCTGAGGCGAAGGGCGCCTGTGGGCGGGGCCGGCGGACTGCGGCGCGCGGCAAGCGGGGCCACGCCGCCCGCGGCCGGTGGCCCGGAGCCGGCGGGGACAGCCCTCGGGGCGGTGACGGTGCGCGGGTCTCCCTGTGGCCGCTAGCCGGTCACGCGGGTTCCCGCGTAGCCGCTGCAGCCGGTCACGCGGGTTCCCGCGCCCTTCAGGGCTCAGGCGCACGCCCACGCGAGGCACAGGTCCATGCCCCTTTCCGGGCGCAGCTCGCGCGCAGGGGTCCCGCCGTGTCGTGGATCCCGGGGACTACGATGCGTGGTACACGTACCGTGCAGTCTGCCGGTGTCCCTGCCAGGACGGCATCGGCTCTGCCGGCCGGGCAGGACGGGACTCGCCTCCCTCAACGCTAGGAGCACACCGGCATGCGCTACACACGACTGGGATCGACCGGCCTTCAGGTCTCGGCGCTGAGCCTCGGCTGTATGAGCTTCGGGGACCCCACACGTGGCAACCACGACTGGACGCTCGACTACGACGCCAGCCTCCCCGTCATCCGCAAGGCGCTGGACGCGGGGATCAACTTCCTCGACACCGCCAACACCTACTCCGACGGCTCCAGCGAGGAGATCGTCGGCCGTGCGCTGCGCGACCTCGGGGTCCACCGCGACGACGTGGTGATAGCGACGAAGGTCTACAACCGGATGCGGCCGGGGCCGAACGGCGCGGGCCTGTCCCGGAAGGCGATCCTCACCGAGATCGACAACAGTCTGCGCAGGCTCCAGGTCGACCACGTGGACCTTTACCAGATCCACCGCTGGGACTACGAGACGCCGATCGAGGAGACCCTGGAGGCACTGCACGACGTGGTGAAGGCCGGGAAGGCCCGCTACATCGGCGCGTCGTCGATGTACGCCTGGCAGTTCGCCAAGGCGCTGCACCTCTCCGAGCTGCACGGCTGGACGCGCTTCGTTTCGATGCAGAACCACTACAACCTCCTGCACCGCGAGGAGGAGCGGGAGATGCTGCCGCTCTGCGCGGACCAGGGCATCGGTGTCATCCCGTGGAGCCCGCTGGCACGCGGCCGGCTCACCCGGCCGTGGGACTCGGCAACGGCCAGGTCCGAGACGGACGAGTTCGGCAAGACCCTGTACGGGGAGGACGACCGCGTCATCACGGAGCGGGTCCTGGAGGTCGCCGCCCGACGCACAGTGGCGCCGGCGACCGTGGCGCTCGCATGGGTGCTGCGCAACCCGGTGGTGACCGCGCCGATCATCGGGGTGTCCCGCCCGGAGCAGCTGGACGGCCTCCTCGCGGGTGTGGACTTCACCCTCGACGACGAGGAGGCCGGCTACCTGGAAGCCCCCTACGTGCCGCACACGCCCGTGGGCTTCAAGTAGCACCCGCCCGGGCGGCCCACCCGTGGGGCCGCCCTCGGACGGGAACGACCGGCATGTCCCGGAGTACCGCATCATGCGGTTGGGCACGGCGCGTGATGCCGAGTGCCGGGAATACCCGGCACAGGTGGGAACGGACCGTGCGGGGAGACAGGTACGGGCGTGCCGCGATCTCCGAGTCGGTCAGCCCGGACGCCGCGAGGCGGACGATGTTCTGCTGCTGGTCCGTCAGCCCGGTGAAGGCCTCGTACGGCGGCGGGTCACACCGCTCGCCGGCGGTATCGTGGCCGTGTGACCACCCGTACCCGGCGGCGCGACGCGGCGGGTCGGGAGTTCGTCGGAGGCAGGACGGGGAGCCGGGCGTGCGGGCACGGGACTTGGCAGTGGAGTACGAGACGGTCGGACTCGACAGCGACGCCTTGGACGCCGCCCGGCTGATGGCGGAGCAGCGCCTGCCGGCGCTGCTGGTGGTCGACGAGCACGGGGCGCCGAAGGCGATCCTGCCGGCCTCGCAGATGGTCAAACTCCTGGTCCCCGGGTACGTCATCGAGGACCCGACCCTCGCGGCCATCGTCGACGAGCGCCATGCGGACCGCCTCTGCGAGGCGCTGGCGGGCCGCAGGGTGCGTGACTGCCTGTCCAGGACGGCCCCGCCGCCCATGGTGGTCGCGCCTGACGACACCGCGCTGGAGATCGCCGCCCAGATGGCACAGGTCCGCACCCCGCTGGTGGCCGTGGTAGACCCGGGCAGAACAGACACAAGGGGCAGGACGGGCGAGGTCGGGGGGCGGCTGCTCGGCGTGATCACCGCCTCCCACCTGCTGGAACGCCTCCTGGCTGCCGCGGCGCACTGAGCACCAGGGCCGCCGCGACCGGGGACCACCGCACCCGCCGCCGTTCCTTCCTTGCCGGAACCCGGCAATCCCAGCACCTGCCGAGGTGCCCGCAAAGAACCTGTCAAAGAGGCATCAAGGACCTGTAAGGTTCATCGCGGTGTGCCGGGAAGCCTGGTCGGCGAGCAGAGGACAGATCTCTCCGATCGGGGCTCGTGTCATGGTGCTGGTAGCGGTGTTCGGTGTCGCGTTGCTGGTGGCGGTGCTGCTGTCGGGCCTGGCGGCACGCACGGTACTGTCCACCTCCTTCCTCTTCCTGGCGGGCGGCGCCCTCGTCGGCGACGGCTTCCTCGGTCTGATACACATCACGCCGGACAGCGGGATCGTGGCGGTGACGGCCGACCTGGCGCTGTTCGCGGTGCTGTTCACCGACGGCATGCACGTCTCCTTGCCGACGCTGCGCGCCCATTGGAGGAACCCGGCGCGTGCGCTCGGCCTGGGCATGCCCCTGGCCTTCGTCTTCATGGCCCTGGTCACCCGCTACCTGGTGGGGTTGGACTGGACGACGTCGTTCCTGGTGGGTGCGGTGCTTGCGCCCACGGATCCGGTGTTCGCCTCGGCGATCGTCGGGCGTAGCGAAGTGCCGCCCAGACTCCGCCAGTTGCTGAACGTGGAGAGCGGCGTCAATGACGGGCTGGCGCTGCCGGTCGTCCTCGTGCTGATCGCGGCGGCCGGCCCGGCCGCCGCCGCCGGCACGGCGGCCTCCCCGGCGAAGATCGCGCTGGAACTGCTGCTGGGGCTGGTCTTCGGTGTCGTGCTGCCGCTGCTGGTGGGCGGTCTCGTACGATTCCGGCTGCTGGGCTCGGAGGCGAGGCTCCAACCGCTGCTGCCGCTGGCGACCGGGACCATCCTCTACGCCCTGTGCCACCTCACCCACGCCAACCCCTACCTGGCCGCATTCTCGGCCGGCGCGACCGTGACGCATGTCTCGCCGGACGCGAAGAGGTCATTCGAGGCGTTGGGCGAGGCGTTGGCGGAGCTGGCCAAGTTCGCGGCCCTGCTGGTCTTCGGCGCGCTGCTCACCCCGCGGCTGTTGGGCGGGCTGCCGCTCGGCGGCTATGCGGCCGTGCTCCTGGCGATCATCCTGATCCGGCCCGCATCGCTGCTGCTGTCCCTGATCGGTACCACTCTCTCCCGGCGGGAGAAGCTGGTCGCGGCGTGGTTCGGCCCGAAGGGCTTCGCCTCGGTGGTGTACGGGCTGCTCGTGCTGCGGTCCGGCATTCCGCACGCTCAGGAAGCGTTCACGCTCGTCGCGGTGTGCATCGCCTTCTCCATCGTCGCCCACAGCTCCACGGACGTGCCGATCGCCAGGGCCTTCGACGTCGACGACCTGGTGGGCACGGCGGATGAGACGGCCGCCAGGGGCCCCGTCATACAGAGCAGCGAAGGAACCGGAGGACCGTGAACGACTGGCACGGCTGGGCCGCGATCGTCGTCTTCGTCGGCGCGTACGCCCTCATCATCAGCGAGAAGATCCACCGCGTCGCCGTCGCCCTCGGCGGCGCGGGCCTGATGCTGGCGATCAGGGCCACCGACGACAAGTCGGCCTTCTACTCCGAGCACTCCGGGATCGACTGGAACGTCATCTTCCTGCTGATGGGCATGATGATGATCGTCGGTGTGCTGAGGAAGACCGGGATGTTCGAGTACCTGGCCATCTGGGCGGTCAAGCGGGCGCGCGCGAGACCCTTCCGGGTCATGGCCACGCTGGTCGTCATCACCGCCCTGGCCTCCGCCCTGCTCGACAACGTGACCACCGTCCTGCTGATCGCCCCGGTGACCCTGCTGGTCTGCGAACGCCTCGCGCTTCCCGCGCCCCCGTTCCTGATCGCCGAGGTATTCGCCGCCAACATCGGGGGCACCGCGACCCTGGTCGGTGACCCGCCCAACATCATCATCGCCAGCCGCGCCGGCCTCACCTTCAACGACTTCCTCGTGCACCTGGCCCCGCTGGCCGTCGTGCTGGTGACGGTCCTGCTGCTGCTGTGCCGGGTGATGTTCCGCAAGGCCTTCCGGTACGACGGCGACCGCGCCGCTGAGATCATGGCGCTCCAGGAGGGTGAGGCGATCAAGGACCCCCGGCTGCTGGTCCAGGGCCTCGTCGTCCTGGCCCTGGTGGTGGCCGGCTTCGTCCTGCACCCCGTGCTGCACTACGAACCCAGCGTCGTCGCCCTGCTGGGCGCCGGCCTGCTCATAGCCATCTCCACCGTCGGGACTGGCGAGGTCCTGTCGGAGGTGGAGTGGCCCACGCTCGCCTTCTTCGCCGGACTGTTCGTCATGATCGGCGGCCTCATCGACACCGGTGTCGTCGGCACGGTCTCCCAGCACCTCGCGGACGTGATCGGCGGCAGCGAACTCGGCGGCTCCCTGACCCTGCTCGGCGGCTCCGCGGTGCTGTCCGGGATCGTCGACAACATCCCCTACGTCGCCACCATGGCTCCCCTCACCAGCGACCTGGTCCGGAACATGGGCGGCTCCGGCGACCACGTCCTGTGGTGGGCACTCGCCCTCGGCGCCGACCTCGGCGGCAACGCCACCGCCATCGGGGCCTCCGCCAACGTCGTCGTCCTCGGCATCGCCGAACGCAACCGCCAGCCCATCACGTTCTGGCAGTTCACCAAGTACGGCCTCATCGTGACCGCGGCGACCGTGGCGATCTCGCTGATCTACGTCTGGCTGCTCTACTTCGCGCTCGCATGACCCCAAGGCAACCCTGTGGAATCCATCCGGGATATCGCTGGTCACCTTCGGCTCAGCGGGGTTCTCGGGCGGCCAGGGTGACTTCGGCCGGGCCGGAGGCTGCCTGCCCTGCGACGGGAACCACGTCGGTTGACGGCGATGCGGGTGACGCGGCCCCACCGGAGGTCCAAGGCATCGGGCAGTGCGGGCAGTTCGCTCGACAGATCCCCGGAGCGGGGCCACCAGGCACCGTCCAGGAGGCCGCGGGACGTGCCGTCGGGCTTCAGTGCCGGGCGCGCGGCCGGGGCCGCGGCGGCCTAGAGATGGAGCAGCCGTTGGGTGATCTCCCGGTACTGCCTCAGCGCGTGCCGGAATGCGTCGGACTGCGCCCCGGGGTCCTGGTCCTGCCAGCCGGCGCGGAGGAGACGCCGCCGTTCCGCGAGGACGTTCACGAGCTGGGCGGTGGCTTCGTCATAGGCGCTCTCGGCCTCTTCCACCGCCTCGCGCGGAGCGTCGGCGAAGGTGTTGAGCGCGTGCCGCAGGCGCAGGGCGATCTCGTTCCCCTCGGCCGACGGGAGCAGCGGCTCCGGGCCGCGGGCACGGCGTTCGGCGGGACCCCCGCTTCCGTCCGCGGGCTGCTGGGCGCGTGTCTGGTCGTACATCATCGGGTGCCGCTTCCGTCGCGCCCGAAGGCGTCCTCGGTCTTCCGGACGGCCTGCCTCAGGCTTCCGGAGACCCGGTCGGTGCTGCCCCGGCACTGCGGCCACCCGTTGCGGGTGGCCCTGCCGAGGCGTCTTCGGTGATCCTGCCCTTCGTCGTCTGCGCTCTGTTCCTTCTCGTCCGTGCAACGGTCATGGCCCGCCTCGCCGGTGTCCCCACGTCGGTCTCCACGGGGTCGGGGCGGGGCGGGAAGGCGGAATGCCTCCCCGTCCGTTCCGAAAGCATGGCCCTGCACCGCGCCGCCGGTCAACGTCCGGCTACGGCCCTGTCAATCCGGCGGTCACCTGGTCCTGCCCAGCGCGCCGTCCTCGGCGACCGTCCCCGGACCCCACACGGCACCGGCTTGGGCGGCTTCCCCACCCTGATCCACCTCCCCCGGGGCCCGGAGGGTTTCACGGCCTGCCTGGTGGCCCGGGGGCCGGCGGCGATCCGGCCGTCCGCGGAGAGGGTCCCGCCGCAGGTGTTCCCGCGCAGCGGCCGAGAACGGCGTCATGCGAGGGCAACCACGAGGGTGACGACGGCGATCGTGGCGAGGAGCGCACGGAGGGCATGGCCGGATTCCCAGCGGGCACGCAGTTGCTCCCATTGCGTCGCGACACCCTCGCCGTCCTTCCCGGCTCCTGCGTGGAAAGCGAAAAAGCCGGTGTTGAAGCGGTCCAGGTCCTGGCCTGCCAGCCAGAAACGGTTCACCGGGTGCACCCGCAGCCAGTAGACGACCTGGACGGCGGCCAGGGCGGCGAGAGCGGTTGTCCGCAGGGCGGTGTCCGCGCCGCCCGTGTCGGTCAGGGCCACCGCGGCAGCCGTCATGAGCACGGCGGGGACCTCGGCGAGGCCGGCTCGGGTGAACCCGGGGTAGTAGACGCGCTGCACCACGGCGTACTCGGCGCGGCTGAGACGGAGTTTGCCCGGCCGTTCGAGGACGTGCGCCATGGCCGGGACCAGCGTGGCAACCGCCAGCAGGGCCGCGAGCACTCCCACGATCGCAGTCATCGCTTCCGCTCCTTCCCTCACCGCCCAGGTTGCGGGTTCAAGCCGGCTTGAAGTCAACTGGAGGAGTGGACCTGATGGGCATCGGCGAGGCCGCGCAGCGGCTCGGCATGCGAGCCTCGACACTGCGCTACTACGACGAACGCGGGCTGGTCCGCCCGACGGCTCGCCAGGGCGGGCGGCGCCTGTACGGGCAGGATGAGCTGCGCCGGCTGGCGTTCCTCAAGATCGCCCGGTTCCTGGGCATACGCCGGGACGCCGCGGCCGCGGTGCTGGACGAGCCGGGCCCGCAGTGGCAGCAGGTCCTGCGCGACCAGACCGCGGATCTCGACCGGCTCATCGCCCGGGCACAGGCGGCGAAGAGATTCCTGGGCCACGCTCTCGCCTGCCCCGCCGAGCACCCCGCCCGCGACTGCCCCGCCATGACCACGGCCCTCGATCGCCTGGCTGCCGGTGCGTCCCTGGACGAGATCGACCCCGACCGCCACTGACCGGGCGGAGTCCACACCGCAGAGATTGCGGAACGTGGCGGGAATGCCACGCTTCGTTCGTACGACGGACGCCCTCGCCCCCTGGCCCGCATCGCCGGGCCGCGTGCACACCACCCGACAGGCAGAACTCGCTACGGCCCGCACTGTGCGCCGAACGTCATCCACTTCCCCGGCCTCCCAAGTGACGCGAAGCCCACCTTGGGTTCCGTGCTGAGTACGAGAACTCATGTGTGCCAGGACGCCGGCTGACAGGATCCGCGGTATGACGAGCGGCAGACGGGCGCTGACGGGCCTGCATCTCTTCCTGGTCTGGGCGACGATGACGGCCATGGTGCCGGCGCTCGGCTTAGGGCTTCTGGTGACGGAGTGGAGGGGTGGTGCCGGTGCGGCGGCGCTGCTCTTGGCGCTGGGTGTGCCGCTGACGGTGGGCCTGCTGGCCACGGCGGGCACACCCGCGCGGACCGTGGTGCCGCTGTGCCGCTCCGTGCCGCGGCGGCTCGGCTGGGCGGTGCTGGTCTTCGTCCTCGGCACACTCGGTGTCCTGGCAGGCCTGGCCGCCTACAGCAGGGACGTCGCCCTGGGGAGCGCCAATGCCAGGCTCGTGCTGACGGGAGTGCCGTACGCCGTGGCCGCGGCGTTCTTCGTGCCGAGCCGGTGGGTGCGGCTGGGGGCGGTGGCCGCGCTGGCCGCCGGGGTGGCCTATGGCGGCTTCCTCGGCCCGGCGCAGTCGCGGCAGAGCCGGCACGAGGCGGAGGTCGCGCGGTACCGGGAGCATCCGGAGCTGCTGTACGTGATCGCTACGCCGCCCGGCATGCGAGCAGCCCGTGCCGAAGTCGGCCCCGCTTCCTTCAGCGTCGAGTACCACTCCGTTCGGCGGTACGGCTACGTGGCCCTCACGGTGCGCTCGCCGCTCACGCCGGAACTTCAGTGCCCCGGGCTCGCGGAAGAGGACGTGACCTGCACCGTGGACGCGCACGGCGAGATGCGCACGGTCCGCGACTTCCCCGGCAGCGGCCGCGCCGTCACCCTCACTCGCCGGCACCGGAACGCGGAGGCCGAGGTCACCAGCCAGACCCTCGGCGAAGCCGGGCTACACCGTCTCCTGAACACTCTGCACCCGCTGTCGGACACAGAGCTGGAGAAACTGATACGGGAGAAGACGATCGCCCACAGACCCTGAGCCATGCCCGACGCGCGGTGCGGTTGCTGTCGCGCATCCGTCTTGCCGCATCCCCTGGCAGACAGCGGTGGCCGGCTTGCATGGAGATGCGCAGCGGCTTCCGGGGGCGCGGGTGAGGGCTGGTCGGGCCCCGGCTTCCGGCTTCACCGGGTGACCGCCCCGTGGCATCACGTGTGGTCCCGGACGCACAGAGTGCGGGTGACGAACCCCCGGTGAACGTGCCGGGAGCGCGGCGGGCGGCGGGCGGCGGGCCAGGGGAATTGCATGGCCCCGGGGCAGGCGGGACGCTGGTTGTGAGAGCTCTGTAGCGTCCGCTCGCGTGGCCCGGGCCGGGGGACGAGGTTACAGCCCCGATCGAGGAGAGCGTCATGGACAGCACAACTCTGGAAGCGATGCAGACCTCGCTGCGCGGGCCGGTCATAGGCCCGCAAGACGCCGCATACCCCGAGGCCCGTAAGGTCTACAACGCAATGATCGACAAGCGTCCCGCTGCCATCGTGCGGTGCGCGGACGCTGCGGACGTCATGGCCGCGGTCACCTTCGTCCGTGACCACGGACTCGAACTCGCCGTCCGGGGTGGCGGACACAGCGGCCCCGGCCTGTGCCTGGTGAACGGCGGCGTCACCATCGACCTCTCGCCGATGCGGGGCGTACGCGTCGACCCCGCCGCCAGGACCGCCCAGGTCGGCGCCGGCAGCCGTCTCGGCGACCTCGACCACGCCACCCACGCCTTCGGCCTCGCCACACCCACCGGCATCGTTTCGATGACCGGCACAGCGGGCCTGACCCTCGGCGGCGGTCACGGCTACCTCACCCGCAAGTACGGCCTGACCGTGGACAACCTGCTGTCCGCGGACGTCGTGCTCGCCGACGGCAGCTTCACCACCGCGAACAGGAACGAGAACCCGGACCTGTTCTGGGCACTGCGCGGGGGCGGCGGCAACTTCGGCATCGTCACCTCCTTCACGTACCGGCTCCACCCGGTGGACACGGTCGGGGCCGCGATCACGGTGTGGCCGGTCGACCGCACCCGCGAGGTGCTGGCCTGGTACCGCGACTTCCTCCCGCAGGCACCCGAGGACGTGTACGGCTTCTTCGCGCTCTTCACCATCCCGCCCGCCCCGCCGTTCCCCGACGAACTCCACGGGCAGAAGGTGTGCGGTGTCGTGTGGTGCTACACCGGTGACCCGAGCCGCCTCCCGGAGGCGCTCACGTCGGTGCGGGAGCCCGCACCACCCGCCTTCCACTTCACGGCACCCATGCCCTACCCCGCACTGCAGAGCATGTTCGACGACCTGATCCCCTCCGGATACCAGTGGTACTGGCGCGGCGACTTCTTCGACCACATCCCGGACGCCGCCTCGGACCTACACCTCAAGTACGGCGAGAACATTCCCACCCCGCTGTCGCTCATGCACCTCTACCCCGTCGACGGAGCCACCCACCGGGTGGGACCGCACGACACCGCGTGGAGCTACCGGCACGCCATCTGGTCCGGCGTCTTCGCGGGCATCGACCCCGACCCGGCCAACGCCGAGACCATCAAGCAGTGGTGCGTCGACTACTGGGAGGAGATGCACCCGTACTCGATGGGCGGCTCGTACGTGAACTTCATGGGCGCGGGCGAGGACGAAGAGCGGGTCCGCGCCACCTACGGCACCCACTACGACCGGCTCGCACAGGTCAAACGGACCTACGACCCGGACAACCTCTTCCACGCCAACCAGAACATCAGGCCGACTCCCCGGCCGTGACCACCGGAGAACCCGGTAACCCGGCGGGTGCCACCGGCTTCACCCCTGCGCGTGAACTCGGCGTCAGGCGCCAGTCCCCGTCATCCGTGGTGGCCGGTCATGACGGCGCACTCCGCGGCTCGCCCAGGCAGCAAGCGCCGCGCCCTGGCGCCGTCGCATCGAGACCCCCTGACACGGCGGTGGCCGCCGCACCGGAGAACCGGGACGGCGGCCACGGTGATCGATGTGCCCTCTGGCCGTGGTCGTTGCTCAGGAGTTGTCGGCGACCACACGGATGAGGTTGCCGGCCTGCGCGACGATGGCGAGGCGCCAGGCGTCGAAGGTGCCGTCGCTCACGTCGAACGGCTTCTCGAAGCGCTGCATGTCCGGCGTGTGGATGTGGCCGGCCGGGATCTTCAGGCCCATGCGGTCCCGGAGCAGGGTGTTGCGGTAGGCGCTCTCGTTGGACAGGTAGTTGCCGCCACCACCGCTGTAGGAGCACGAGTCGGCGTCCGGCGGCGTCGGGGCGGTCGTCGGCGGGTAGTCCGTCGGGGGTGGGCTGTTGCGGGCCACCGGCCGGGGTGCGGAGCAGTCCGGGAACTCGGTGTAGTTGGTGTGCCAGACCACGCCGAACGCCACGGACTTCTCGGGCCACTCGTCGCCGGGCGGACGGGGGATCGAGGCGCCGGTGTTCGCCTTGATCATCTGCGCGATCGGCAGCGTGGTGGTGGTCCACTGCGGTGGATCGGTCAGGCTGAACTGCTTCGGCCCGCCCCAGCGGCCGACGACCGTGGAGTCGCAGCCGTGGTTGTCGACCGCCAGCTGCGGGGTGCCGTTCACCGTCGGGCAGGGCTGACTGTGGTCGTTGCCCGGCGAGACCCCGTGGTAGCGGCCGTTCCACTGTTCGAGGTCGAACACCGAGTCGCCGGCCTGGCTCACGGTGATCGACGCGTCGACCCGCCGGGGACCCGGACGCATGAACGGCCCGACGGTGTCCTCCAGGTAACCCGCCCGGAATTCCGTGTAGTTGACCGGCAGCGTGTACGCCTGGATGTAGGCGGTCCGGCCGTCCTGGGTCTTGTACGTGGTGCCATCGAGCGCGAGCGCGGTGGCACCGGACGGGTTGCCGTGGCGGATGTTGTTGCCGACCGTCCCCGCCGCGCTGCCGGTGGTGCCGCCGTCCAGCGTGTACGGGTCGAAACCGCTCATGATGACGCGCTTGACTCCCTTGCCGCCGGGGAAGTGGATGTCGAACATCCCCCGCGAGGCCCGGTCGAACGTCGTGATGAGCGTGGATCGCTGCGTGTCGGACAGCGGGAAGTCGGGTGTCCAGCGGCGCAGCGTGGCGGTCGACTGCAGGCGGGTCCAGTAGAGCGGGCGGTCGTCGCTGTAGGGCAGGTCGCCGGCGACCGGGCCGCGCTGTTGGGCCCGTTGTACCGCCGCCTGCCAGAGGTCCTGGCCCTCGCGCTTCACGAATGCCGTCGCGGCTTCAAGGTTCGGCGTACGGCACAGGGCCTGCGTGAACGCCGGGCCGTAGTCCTGGAACCCGCCGCCCTTGATCATCTGCTGGGCGAACGACGTCGGCTCGGGGTTCGCGGGGTCGGCGTCGTCGGGCAGGACCCAGCTCAGCCGGTTCTCCTCGACCGACAGGGGCGCGACGGAGCCGACGCACTGGGGCCCGTCGCTCCGTGCCGAAGCCGGCCCGGCCGCCCACAGGGGGGTCGTCGCCGACAGTACGGCGAGGACCACCGCGGCAGCCTTGATCTTGGAACGGAACACGGAACTTTTCCGCCTCACTCGTAGGTGACGTGATCGCGACAATTTTTTGTCCGCTCGCCATGCGCGTCAAGGCAGCCGCTTCGGCGGCGGACTCGGCTCGGCGGGTGCCGTAGGCGCGTGCGGGGCTCCCCGGCTGTCTAGGGATGACCTTGGGCCCGACGCCCCGGAACGTGTGGGAACGCATGGCGGGTCGGCGAGTCCGCGAGCCCGGCATGCCGGGCGCCGCGCCTCACGACGCGGTGCTATGAGGCGGGCGCAGGCGGCCCGCCTATCACGCGAGGGACCGCAGAGGGACGGTTCGGGGTTATGGCATACGTCTCATTCCGTCAGGTGACCCAACGGCGCCCAGCTCCCGTTCTAGAGCGCGTGGACGTTTCCGAGTCCACAGCACCAGCAACAGGAGGCCGGAGATTGACGTCCAGAGGACTACCGAGAGCGGCCCTGGCCGCTGCCGCGCTCACCGCCGCCGTCGGGCTCACACTCACCGCCTGCACCGATGACAAGGGCACCGCGCAGACACCTGCGGGCGCCACCGCGTCGTCGGCGCCGGCGGCCGCGGGGGCGCCGAGCGCCGCCGGGGGCGCCGGGCAACCGATCAGCGTGCTCGACAGGTACGGCAAGGACGCCCCGGGCGCCACGTTCTTCGCCTCGGTGCTCAGCGGCGACAACGAAGTTCCGGTCGAGGGCAAACCGCCGGTCGGAGACAAGGACGGCAGTGCCATCGCGCTCATGCGCATCCAGGGCCACGAGGTCTCGTTCGCCTTCGCCTGGACCGGCATCGGGGCCCCCACCATGGGGCACATCCACCAGGGCGCGCGGGGAGTCAACGGCGATGTGAAGATCCCCTTCTTCATGACGAAGCTCGCCGACGGCAAGAAGTACGTCTTCGGCACGGCCAAGGTGACCGACGACGCGCTGCTGCGGGACATCGAGGCCCACCCGGAGAACTTCTACTTCAACCTGCACACCGACGAGTTCCCCGGCGGTGCCGTCCGCGGCCAGGTGTTCTCGCTGCCCACCAGGGTTTCCCTGCCCGACGCCATCCGGGACTCGACGGCTCACCCCGTCATCAAGGGCACCCAGGTCTACGCCTGCACGAAGCAGGCCGACGGCGCCCACAGGTTCACCCAGGACAACGTGGACGCCACGCTGTCGGGCGGCATCAAGCACACGTTCGCCAGGCCGGGCCCGGCCGGACCGCCGCAGTGGGTCGCCCCCGACGGCTCGTCCGTCTCCGGATCTGTGATCAACAAGCTGGACAACGGCGCGACGAACATCCCCGAACTGTTCCTCAGCGCGAAGCAGACCGGGAGCCCGCAAGGCGTCCTCGCCAAGACGCAGACCGTCCTGCGGCTCAACACGGTCGGTGGCGTCGCTCCAGCGGGCACCTGCAACCCGTCCGCGCAGCCGCGGGCCCGTGTGGGCTATACCGCGGACTACCTGTTCCTCAGCCCCACATGACGCTCGTCGCTGCCACCCGGCGGCGCTCAGGACACCGCTCGAACTGCATCACCGCGCGGACGGTCGGCCGCACGCGAGCGCGGACTTGAGCCACCGAGTCCGCCGGCCGCGGCCGGCGGAGCAGGCCTTCTGAGGCAACCGCCACCAGGGCCCGTCGTCACATGATCTGCTGGTGTGGACCATGTGCCGACAGGTCCTGGACGAAGGCGTCGATCCCGGTCAGTTCGGCGGACAGGCGCCACAGACGCTCGGCCTGCTCGGGATCGATGGCGTAGTCCCGCACACCGCGTGTGCTGTTCCCGTCGACCGCCTGCTCGGCGACATCGCAATCCTCACAGTAGACACCGCCCATGTTTTCCAGCTGGGGGGACGTAGCCGCCCATACCTGTGTGGCCGCGCCTTGTTCGGCGGTCTTGGCCGAGGCCGCGGCGGCGGTGCCGTCCGGGTGAATCCATCCCTTTTCCGCCATCTCGCTGCGACTGAGGTGGCGGAACGCGTTCGTGGTGACGATGGTCCCGGGGTGGACCGCCAACGCCCGTACACCCCTCCTCTTGGCCAGCTCGTCGAGACGTACGGTGAAAAGGACGTTGGCGGTCTTCGACTGCCCGTATGCCAACCACTTGTCGTACCCGTTCCGGAAGTGCATGTCGTCCCACCGCACAGGTGAGTCGTGGTGGGCGCGGGACGACACCGAGACCACGCGGGCGCCCCGCGTCAGCGCCGGCCACAGACCGTTCACGAGGGCGTAGTGGCCGAGGTGGTTGACGGCGAACTGCAACTCCCATCCGGGCCCGACGCGTGTTTCCGGGCAGGCCGCGACACTGGCGTTGTTCACAAGGATGTCGATGCCGCGGCCGGAGGCGAGCAAGCGGTCGCTGAACGCCCGGACGCTGTCCAGCGCGGCCAGGTCAAGCTCCTCGATCTCCACGCGCGGGAGACCGCCCAGCACCTCCTGCGCCACCTTCGTCCGTCGCGCCGGGACGACCACGTGCGCACCGGCGCCCACCAGTGCACGGGTCGTCTCCAGACCGATCCCCGAGTACCCCCCTGTCACCACGGCCAGCTTTCCCGACAGAGAGGTGCCCTGAAGTACCTGCGCGGCAGTGCTCAGCGCCCCGAACCCCGTCCCGAGCCCGCACTGCTGCATCTTCATGATCACCACGACGCCGTTGAGACGTCCCTCCCCGAACGGACTCGGCAGAGCCGGAGGCGGCCGAGAACCAGGCCCAGGGGCCCGGGGATCGGGGATCGGCTTCTCGCCCGCCATGAGCGATGCGCGAAAATTACCATGGTCATGGTCAGCGCGCCGACTACGGGAAGCGTACGGCCGTCCCGCCTCACGCCCGTGGCCCCGCGTCGGCGTGCTGCCGGGCCGTGGGCCTGACCCCGCGCGAAGTCCCTGCGGGAGGTCGACCACGGGCGAGGCCGGCACCGTGTCCGACTGCGTGGCCAAGGCCGCAACCCGAGCCAGCAGGACTCGGGCGCAGGCTGAATCCCCGGAGCGGGAACGTCCCACGCTGAGGGCAGCCGGTGGTGAATCTGCTGTCGGCAGAGCGGCTCGACGGGACGTCGCAGCCTGCCAGAATGGCCGCATGGGGAGCAATATCGCAGTGCGCCGGCTTGACCTGGGGTACTTCATCCGGCCCGCCTCGGAGACCGGCGGACCGCAGCCGCGGGTGGAACCCGTGCTCGCCTATCTGGTCCGCCACGACCAGGGCTTGATCCTTTTCGACACCGGCATCGGCACGGCGGACCACGAGACCGAAGCGCACTACCGCCCCCGGCGTCGTCCGCTACCGGACGCCCTGTCGGCGTCCGGAGTAGGCCTCGGCGACATCTCTCTCGTCGTGAACTGCCATCTGCACTTCGACCACTGCGGAGGCAATCCTCTCCTGACCGGCAAGCCCGTCCTGGTCCAGGAATCGGAACTGGCCACGGCCCGCCGGGGCGACTACACCGTGGATGAACTCGTCGACTTCTCCGGCGCGACCTACGAGGAACTCGCCGGGGAGGCGGAGGTCTGGCCAGGAGTCTGGATCGTTCCGACCCCCGGGCACACCCGAGGACACCAGTCGCTTGTCCTCCGACAAGGCGACGGCACCGTGGTCCTCGCCGGCCAGGCACACGACTCCGCGTCCCAGTTCGCGTCGGACCACCTGGCCCGCCAGGCCGCACTCGACGGCGTGGGTCAGCCGCTTCCTTCCGTCCAGCCCTGGTTGGCGAGGCTCGCCGACTTCGACCCACGCCGTGTGCTCTTTGCCCACGACTGCTCGATCTGGGAACCGGCCCGCGGCACCTGAGCGGGCCGTGGCCACCCGGTCGACAGGTCGCGGGTCCGCTACGGGCCGCCGAGCAGGAAGCTCGCCCAGCCCTCGCCGCTGGATGGCAGCTCCTCCCACCCCAGGCCTCTGTGGAACCGGCGCAGCCGCGGCAGATCACCGGCGCCGAGCGTCAGGTTGGCTCCGGCGATGAGGGGTGGGCGGGGCCTCGGTGGCCGGCGGCATCGGCGCGGGGGAGGTCTGACGCGTCCGGTGAACGTGTCCTGGCCGCCGCTTCAGGACTCGGGAACGAGTTCGACAAGTGTCCGCACCTCGGCGTCGGTGAGGTGTACGGCCTCCGCCTCGACGTTCTGTTTGAGGTGCTCCGGGTTCGTGGTCCCCGGGACCGGTAGCGAGACGGGTGAGCGATGCAGTTGCCATGCGAGTGCCACCTGCTGCACGCTCGCGCCGTACCGGGCACCGATCCGCGCAAGCGTCTGCTCGACACGTTCGGTGTGGGGGCCGTCATGGGTGGTGACCGGGTGCCAGGGGGAGAAGACCGCCCCTGCCTCCTCGGCGGCCGCCAGCAGGGCGGCTCCGCTGCGATTGCTCACGTTGTACAGCGCGGTGACCGCGGCGATCTCGACGATGGCCCGGGCGGCGTGGAACTGCTCCACGGTGATGTTGGACAGCCCGATGTTGCGGATCAGACCCAGCTCGCGCAGTTCCGCGAGTGTGCCGACCTGCTCCTCGAACGGCACGTCGGTGGCCCGGCCACTGTGCAGGTAATAGAGGTCGATCTCCTCCACACCCAGCCGGCGCGCACTCATGTGCGCGCTCTGCCGCAGGTAGTTCCTGTTGCCGACGGCATCCAGTGTCGAGTAGTCGAAACCACCCCGTACGAAGCCGCCCTTGGTCGCGATGACCAGGTTCTCCGGATAGGGGTGGAGGGCCTTTCGGATGAGAATCTCATTGCTGTGCGGACCGTAGACGTCGGCCGTGTCGATGAACGTGATCCCGCTGTCCACGACGGCACGCAGCATGGCGATGCCGCCCGCCTCGTCCGGATATTCTCCCCACACCTGCCTGCCGGTGAGCTGCATGGCCCCGTAACCGACACGGCCCACGGTCAGAGAATCCCCGACCGTGACCGTGGCGCTGCCCGCTTCAGAATCCGAGGGCACGTCCACCCCGCCTTTCACAACCATCCATGGCATTCGGCCACCCTTTCCGGTGGCCACTCCAGGTAAGCACCCGGCCCGCTTGCCGAGCGTGACCAAAGGGGCCGAATCCTTCCGGGGGCACGTCAGACCCCCTCTGGGCACCCCATGGCCGTTTGCGCCGCACTAGCCTGAACGCATGACCGCCCACGCCCCCGGCCCGCAAGGACAGATCGACCTGGGGGCCTACCTGCGCTCCCGTCGAGCGAGGGTTTCCCCCGAAGACGTGGGGCTGGCGCCCCAACCGGGAATCCGTCGCGTTCCCGGCCTGCGCCGCGAAGAGGTCGCCCTCCTGGCAGGCATCAGCGTCGACTACTACGTGCGTCTGGAACGCGGTCGCATCCAGGCATCCGAGGCCGTGCTGGACGCCGTCGCCCGTGCCCTGGCTCTGGACGGCACAGAGCGTGAACACCTGATGACTCTGGCTCGCCCCGCACGGCGGGTACCCAGGCGTCCGGTGCCACCGCAACGTGTCCGGCCGGGCATACACCTGCTGATCGACAGCCTCACCGATGTCCCCGCCATGGTCACCGGACGGCGTCTGGACGTCCTGGCCACCAACCACCTGGCGCGAGCCCTGCTGACCGACTTCGACGCCGTGCCCCGACGCGAGCGGAACATGGCACGTTTCATCTTTCTCGACGAAGCCGCTCAGCAGCTCTACGCCGACTGGGAGCAGGCGGCCCGCGACGCGGTGGCCGCACTGCACCTGTACGCCGGTCGCCACCCCCACGACCCGCAGCTCACCGAGCTCATCGGTGAGCTCTCCGTGCACAACCAGGACTTCCGCCGCTGGTGGGCCGATCAGGACGTACTGCGCCGCAGCAGTGGTGTGAAGCACTACAACCATCCCCTGGTCGGCGCACTGACGCTGGGCTATGAGGCTTTCGCCCCGGTCGGGGAGGACGAGCAGACCTTCGCCGTACACACCGCGGAACCCGGGTCCCCTTCCGAGCAGGCCCTCCGTCTGCTGGCCAGCTGGACGACGACGAAGCAGAGGGAGAACTCCTCCCCCAGCCCTCGGCCCACCTGACGAGTCCGTGCGGGGTTGGCGGTGAGGCACTCTCGCGCGGGACGGAGGCGTAAGGTGGTGCAATGATCTTCATCGTCGTCAAGTTCCCCGTGAAGCCGGAGCATGCCGAGGAATGGCCCCGGCGTGTCGAGGCGTTCACCACCGCGACCCGGCAGGAACCGGGCAACCTCTGGTTCGAGTGGTCCCGCAGCCTGGAAGATCCCGACACCTACGTACTGGTCGAGGCTTTCCAGGACGACGCCGCCGAGGCACACGTCACGTCCGATCACTTCCGCGCCGGCCTGGAGACCATGCGTCCCCTGCTGCGCCGCACCCCCGACATCGTCAGCACCACGATTCCGGGCGCGCAGGGATGGAGCGCCATGGGAGAGATCACGATCGACTGATCGCCGCGGCGGCGGACGGACGGCGCCGCCGTCAGGCCGAACAGGCGAACCGCGGCCGCTGGACCGCCGACGCCGCCCCGGCCGCAGCGTCGCGCGCGCCGCGGCCGGGGGGCTCCCGTCTCCGGTCAGCAGGTGGAGTTGGTCTGGGTGAGCAGGCCCAGACGCAAGGGCAAGCTGTTGTAGTCGCCCCCGGCCGAGGGGTCCAACCCCTGGTAGAGGTACCGCATCTTGCAGGGGTTGATGGTCAGGGTCTGGTCGTAGCCGGCACGGATCATCTCGCCGTGGCTGATGTCCTTGGTCCACGCGCCGCCGGGGAAGGTCACGTTGTTGGCCCGGGCGAACGGGTTGGACTCGGTGTCGGCGAGCGGGCTCCAGGAGCCGTTGATGCTGCCGGAGGTCCAGGAGCGGAAGTAGCGGCGGCCGTCGGAGCCGATGGCCTCGACGATCAGCAGGTACTGGTTGCTGCCCTGGACCTTGCAGACGTCGCGGCGGCCGGCGCCGGGTGCCGCGCGCCGGCCACACCACTGCCGCCCAGCGCCGACAGGACGGCACTGTAGGCGGCCTTCTTGTTGCCGTTGCCGTCGAACAGCAGCGGGTTCTCACCGGTGCGCCAGGAGTCGCTGTCGCGGATGCCCCACACCGTGATGCCGGTGCAGCGGGAGACGTTCATGCAGGCCCTGACCGTGTTCGCGTACGCGCTCGACGGGGCCTGGGCGATGTCCAGTTCGGTGAGCTGCACGTCCACACCGAGGGCGGCGAAGCTGGACAGCGTGGTCTGGAAGCTGGCCGGCGGGCCGCTGGAGCCGAAGTGGCTCTGGAATCCGACGCAGTCGATCGGCACGCCACGGGACTTGAAGTCCTTGACCATGGCGTAGACGCCCTGCGTCTTGGCGGCGTTCCAGTCCTCGATGTTGTAGTCGTTGTAGCAGAGCTTGGCCGAGGGGTCGGCGGAGCGGGCGGTGCGGAACGCCTCCTCGATGAAGCCGTTGCCCAGGACGTTCTGGAAGACCGAGCTGCGGTGCTGGGTGCTGCCGTCGGCGAAGGCCTCGTTGACCACGTCCCAGGCGTAGATCCTGCCCCTGTAGTGGGACATCTCGGTGGTGATGTGGTTGTTCATCACGCTGCGCAGCGTGTTCACGTCCCTGATGTTGCCGACCCAGCTCGGCAGCTGGGAGTGCCAGACGAGGGTGTGGCCGCGCATCCGCTGGCCGTGTGCCGCGGCGTGGTTCACGATCTGGTCGGCGGGGCCGAAGTTGAAAGAGCCCCGGGAGGGCTCCGTGGTGGCCCACTTCATCTCGTTCTCCGGGGTGATCATGTTGAATTCCCGGTCGAGGATGCCGGAGTACACCGAGTCACCGAGCTTCCCGGCGGCCACGGCGGTGCCGAAGTAGCGCCCGGACTGGGCGGCCTGCGCGCCCAGGGTGCTGGCCGCGGAACTGGGCACCACGGCGGCCCCCGCCACGACGAACGTGGCGGCCCCGAGCGTTCCTAACGCCATGGTGGCGCGTCGGCGGAGTCTGGACAGGCGCTTCATGACTCTCCCTGAATCGGTCGGTGGTGCAGGAAGGGTTGGGTGTGCGCGCGGTGTGTCGTGCTCCCCCCGGTGGGAGGGGACGATGAGGACGGCCCGGTCAGGGCGTGGACAACTCGAACCGCTCGACCTTCACCGAGCCGCCGAGCGCCTGGGTGGCGTGGTTGAAGACGGCGTACCGGTGGCCCATGAAGAACTGCCAGGCGTTGCCCATCGCGAACGTCGGCCCCAGGGTGGTGAAGGCGCGGCCGTCGGTGCTGTAGGAGAAGGTGACCGGTCGGCCGGAGCCGGGGCGGATGTCGGCCTGGGCGCGCAGCCAGATCCGGGTGCCCGAGACGGCGGCGCTCGAGGCCTCGGCGCCGGTGCCCGAGGTGTTCCAGTTGCGGTCCATGGTGATGCCGTTGACCATGCAGACCCGGGCCCTGCCGCCCTCGCGCTTGATGCCGATCCACGCGGAGGAGTCACGCAGGACCGCGAGGCCGGCCCGGTCGCCGTCCTTCATGTTTGTGTGGTCCAGGATGATCGTCGCCGTGGAGGTGGGCCCCTGGATGCGGTGCGTGAGCGTGTTGCGGGCCGAGTAGAGGTCGTCGGTGACGGTCGCCGTGTGCAGCGTCAGGCCGTTGCCGACGGAGAACTTGCCGGTGTCGGGGTTGTGGTTCCACTCCCACTGCGGCTTCAGGGACGTGCCGTCGAAGGTGTCGACGCCGACGAGCGGGGTGACCGGACGGGCCGGGAGGTTCGGGACCGGGTACGAGGTGCCCCACGCTCCGTCCACGGTCTTCAGTACGGGCCAGCCGCCGGAGTTCCACGTGATGGGGGCCATGGCGGGCATCCGGCCGCCGGGGTAGGCGTCGACGAAGGCCATGTAGTACCAGTCGCCGTTCTGGGTCTCCACGAGCCCGCCCTGGTGCGGGACCCCGCCCCCGGGGATCGGACCCGGAAGGTCGAGGAGAACCTGCTGCATCGTGTACGGGCCGAAGGGACCGCCGGTCGACTTCAGGATGTACTGACCGTTGGCCGGGCGGGTGAGGAAGATGTAGTAGTTCCCGCCCACCTTGTAGAAGCGGGACCCTTCCAGGGTTCCCACACTCGACGGCGTGGTGAACACCTGCTCGGCCCTGACCTGGGTCCTGCCGTCCGCGGACAACTGGGCGACGCTGATCTCGGTGTTGCCGTACGACACGTACATCGTGTCGTCGTCATCGATGAGCAACCCGCAGTCGTAATAGGCGTTGTCGATCACCGCGAGCCTGGTCCAGGGTCCCTCGACCCGCCCGGCCGTGTAGATGTAGGACTTCGCGAACTCGATACAGCCGATCCAGTAGAACGTGCGGTTGCTCGGGCGGTAGTTGAGCGAGGAGGCCCAGATGCCCTTGACGTACGCCCGCCCGCCGTTCAGGTCGTACGCCGGGCCGAAGTCCAGCGTGGGCACCGAGTGACCGGCGAACTCCCAGTTCACCAGGTCGTACGAGCGGAGGATCGGCGCGCCCGGCGAGTAGTGCATCGTCGAGGCCGACAGGTAGTACGTGTCGCCTACGCGGATGATGTCGACGTCCGCGAAGTCCTGCCAGATCACCGGGTTCGAGAAGGTCGCCCCGGCGCCGGGCCGCGGCCCCGCCGCGGTGGACGGCGCGGCAGGCGAGGCGAACGGAACCGGCAGGGCGCCGGCCGCGGCCAGAGAGGTGGCGGCCTTCAACACCTGCCTGCGGCTGTGTGGGGAAGGAGGCGGGGACACAGGGGATCGTTCTCCTTGGTGGAGGTGTCGGACGGACAAGGGGTGACGCGGTTCTCCCGAGAGCATGGGGCTGTTGCGAGGACGGCCTCTCAGGTGACGGCTGTCGTGTGTCCTTCTCGTCTGCGCGATGGGCGTGTTGACACCACTGCGTTTGAAATATCGAACGCTTTTCAGTACCTCGGACAGCCAGCGATGATATGCGTCCCCCGAAGTACGTCAATACCTCTCACCGCAACTGCCTTCTATCGGAACCCGCCGTCCGACGTTTCGAACAATTTCGCTCTCCCCTTGACCGACCAATGGGGTATAGACCCATCAAAGCCTCACGTCTTCAGCGAGTATCCCCTGCACTCATGACCGAGACCGGAGAGCACGGACTCTTGCGATGCGAAAGTGTTCGATGAATAATCCGAGAAGTTTTCACCTCGATCGCGCGAAGCCGCCGGAGTCGAAAGGCGGCGCTCGCTCTCATCGCCCGGGCCACGGCAGCCGCGCACGGTGCGGCGGCAGGCCGCCGTTCAGACGGACGGGCCGGGCCAGATCGCGGAGGCGTCGTCACGGTCCAGGTACGGCAGGCGGACCGGCCGCACCGGCACAGGACGCCTGCCGGCCGGCGCGGCCAGCGTCCACCGTGTGGGGTGACCCGCGTAGCTCAGGCTGGTCAGAACGAAGACGCCGTCCGCGTAGACCTCGACGTACTCCCCCACGGTGAGGATCCGCAGAGTGTCGGGCGTCCGGGACAGGATGGTCCGGTCGAGCGTGGTGCCGTGCGGGCCCGTGACCCGGAGGTCCCGGCCGTCGTATCGGACGGCCAGGGCTGCGGCGGCACCGCCGGGCCGGTCGGTGCGCAGGGTCACCTCCAGGCGGCCCGCGACGGGGATGTCGGCGACACCGTGCAGGACGGGTTCGCCGGTCTCCTCTCCGAGCCAGGGGTCCAGGCCTGACCACCAGGCGAGGTGGGGAGCCCCGCCCTGCGGGGTGACGAGGAGCTTCGGCTGGGCGAGCATGCCCCGGCAGCGGTCACCGGTGTCGGAGAGGCCGACACGGCGGGGCGTGGTGTGCAACACGACACGGGAGCCGTCGGCGGTGGTGGTGATGCGGGGGGCGTAGGTGCCCGTGGGGCCGAGCTGCCCATGGCGGGTCCAGGGGCCGCGGAGCCTCGGCGCGGTCCAGGACTCGAAGCCGCGGGTGGCGCCTATGGAACCGAGGAGCAGCCAGGACCCGTCATCGAGTCGCTCCAACGTCGGGCACTCCAGTTCGTCGACGTCCCCGGGAGAAAGGAGCGGCGGGTGGACGGTCCAGTGTTCCAGGTCGTCCGAGGTGGCGAGGCCCACGCAACCGCTTGTCTCGACGGGCAGGGCCGCGTCGCTGGCGCAGACGGCCATGAGCCAGCCGTCCGCCTCGTCGTCGCGCACGACGAAGGGGTCCCGCCAGGCCATGCGTTCGCCGGTGCGGTACCAGCGCGGGTCGGCCTCGACCACCGGCACGGTGCCGTGTCGGCGCCAGGAGGTGCCGTCCCCGCGGTCCGACCGGGCCAGGCCGACCGACTGCAGCGGCCAGCCGCCCGGCGTGAGTCCCGACACGCCGGTGTAGAACATGGCAAGACCGTCGCCATGGGCGAGGGGGTGCATGGTCCATACGGCCTGCTGGTCGAAGCGACCGGGCAGTCCGTTGCCGAACGCGGTGCCCTGCGTCTCCCAGCGCACCAGGTCGGTGGTGGTGGCCCGCCCGAAGGAGGTCTCCATCCGCAGATGGTCGAACTCCCGGGTCCAGGGGCCTTGGAGGTGCAGCACCGTGTGGCTGCCGTCCGGGTGGCGGATGAGCGCGAAGTCGTTCACACACAGGCCGGGCGGGGCGTAACGCACGGACAGCTCCTGTCGGTTGGCTCGCTCGCATAACGCAAACGTATGCGTTACTACAGCAGCGATATCCCAGCTACCAAAGATCTCGCCCAGTAAAACTGAGCTCAAGCGCTTGCGCAACTGACTGTCACAGCTTTACGGTCTGGTCGCCAGCGGCTCACGTGGATGTGCGCCCGGATCGGAGGTAGTGACGGTGACGGCCAGCATCACTGACGTCGCTCGTGCCACGGGGGTATCGGCGTCCACGGTGTCCCGGGCACTGCGCGGCCAGCCCGGGGTGTCGGACGAAGTGCGGGCGCGGATCGTGGAGGTGGCCGCCGCGCTGGGCTACACCGCGTCGCGCTCCGCGTCGAGCCTGGCCAGCGGGCGGACGTTCAGCATCGGAGTGGTCGTGCCGTATGTCGGACGCTGGTTCTTCGGCACCGTCGTGGACGCCGCGGAGCATGTGCTCAGTGCCGCGGGATACGACGTCCTGCTGTACAACCTCGGCTCGCCGGAGGCGCGCAAGCGGTTCTTCACCAAGCTGCCGGTACGCAAACGCGTCGACGCGGTGCTGTCGCTCCTGGTGCCCGACGACGACGAGGCGGACGCGCTCCGATCACTCGGCGTGCCGCTGGCCGCCATCGTGGGTGAGCCCAGACCGGGCTTCACGGTGGTGGGCATCGACGACCGGGCCGGTGCGCAGAGTGCGGTACGGCATCTGGTCAACCTCGGGCATCGAAGGATCGGCATGATCTCGGGTGACAGCGGACCGCAGCACTGGACGGCACCGGTGCAGCGGAGACAGGCGTACCTGGAGGTTCTGTCGGACGCCGGGCTGGCCTATGACCCTGCTCTGGAGGCGGACGGCGGCTACACGGTCGAGGGCGGCGAGCGCGCCATGACGGAACTGCTCGCCGCTTCCCGGCCACCGACGGCGGTGTTCGCACAGTCCGACGAGATGGCGATGGGCGCGCTGCGGGCGCTGCGGCTGCACCGGCTCCGGGTGCCCGACGACGTGTCGATCATCGGCTTCGACGACCACGAACTGGCCGACGTGATCGGGTTGACCACCATCGCCCAGCCCGTCGCGGCCCAGGGCGCACAGGCCGCCGGGCTGCTGCTGCGGCAGTTGGAGCACACGGACCTCGCACCGCCCGCCCACGTGCAGCTTCCCATCCGTCTGAAGCTCCGCGACACCACCGCCCCGCCCAACCCGCGTCGTCCCCAGTGATCCCCGGGGTGCGGGCCGGCCGCCGCCGACGGCTCCGTGGGCGCGCGCACACGTTCAACGCGATCCACACAACACGGAGGTAGAGATCATGTCCGTCAGGGAACGACGGCTGCCCATGAAAAGCCTGACCGGCCTCGCCCTCACCCTGCCGCTGGTGGCTGTGGCCGCCTGCGGCACGGGCGGTACGCCCGCCAAGGCGTCCGCGGGCAACGGCTCCGGCGTCATCACCGTATGGGGCCACCAGGGGCAGACCAACGAGGACACCGCCCTGCAGAAGGCGGTACAGGGCTTCAACAGCTCACAGCACAAGATCAGGGTGAAGCTGAAGCTGATACCCCAGAACGACTACACCAAGACGATCACCACCACCAACGCCTCCGAGCTCCCGGACGTCCTGGAGATGGACGGACCGACGGTCGCCAACTTCGTCTACAACAGGAAGATCACCCCGATCACCTCATACGTCTCCGGCAAGACGGTGGCCAACGCCACCAGCGCCGTCAAAGCCGAGGGAACGGTGGGCGGCAAGCTGTACGCCCTCGGCATGTACGACTCCGGGATGGGCCTGTTCGCCAACAAGAAGCTGCTCAAGGCGGCGGACGTGAGCTACCCGACCGGCCTGTCCGACGACTGGACCGCGAAGCAGTTCACGGACGCGGTCCGGAAGCTGGCCGCCCGGGACCCGGACGGCAAGAGCCTCGACATCCAGGAGAACACCGGCCTGGACACGGAGGCCGGTACGTACCAGTTCGCACCGATCGTCTGGTCCGCGGGCGGCGCCCTGCTCAAGAACGGCAAGGCGGCCGGCGCCATCGACTCCCCCGGCGCGGTCTCCGCGCTCAGGACCTTCCAGTCATGGAAGACGTACACCGACCCGAACACCGACGGCAACGCCTTCGCCAAGGGCCGGGTGGCCCTCAGCTGGGTCGGACACTGGATGTACCCGGCCTACCACAAGGCCCTCGGCTCCGACCTGACGGTGCTGCCCCTCCCGGACTTCGGCAACGGCCCCAAGACCGGACAGGGCTCGTGGACCTGGGGCATCGGCGCCGACACCAAGAACGGGAAGGCCGCCGGCGCGTTCCTGGACTACCTGCTCGATGACACCAACGTCTCGGCGATGACCACGGCGAACGGCGCGCCGCCGGCGACCAGGACCGCGCTCGCCAAGAGCCCCCTCTACAAGCCCGGCGGACCGCTCCAGCTCCTCGCGGACCAGCTCGCCAAGCCCTGCGGTGACACGCACATCACCTCGTCCTGCGTCGCCGTCACCCGGCCCGTGACCGCCGGTTACCCGGCCATCACCTCGCAGTTCAGCGAGGCACTGAACTCGGTCTTCGGCGGAGCCGATCCCAAGGCGGCCCTGACCAAGGCCGCGAGGGCCATCGACCAGGACTTCTCGGACAACCAGGGTTACAAGATCCCGTAGCACACATCGGCCGGCGGGGATCCCTGTGAACGGGATCCCGGCTCAGCGGCCGGGAACAGGACCCCACCGTGACCTCAGACAGCCCCGCGCAGGCCCTGGCCGGGGGCCGGGTACCGGCGCCGCCGCCTGCGTCCGGACGGCCCGGACGGCCCGGACGGCCCGTGCGCAGAAGCCGCGAATGGGTGCATGGACTGCTGATGTCCGCGCCCGCGCTCGTCGGCCTGATCGCCTTCGTCGGTGTGCCGTTCGGCTACGCCGTCGTGCTGTCCTTCTACAACGTGCGGCTCGGCTCCCCGCTGCCGCCCCGCTTCTTCGGGTTGGAGCAGTACCGAAGGCTGTTCACCGATCCGGACCTGTCCGGCCCGTTCTTGCGGGCCCTGCTGAACAACCTGGTCTTCGCCGCCGTCGTGGTACCCGTGCAGACCGCACTGGCCCTCGGCCTGGCGATCCTGCTCAACCGCACGCTGAAGGCCATCGGCTTCTTCCGTTCGCTGTTCTTCATGCCGGTGGTCTTCCCCATGGCGCTGGTCGCCGTCGTCTGGCGGCTGATCCTCGCCCGGAGCGACCAGGGCATGCTCAACTCCGTCCTGCACCACCTCAGCCTCGGCCACTGGGGCGCCCACGACTGGCTCGGTTCCGCCGCCACCGCCATGGTCTCGGTGATCGTGCTGTCCATCTGGCAGGGCGTCGGCTTCCAGATGGTGATCCTGCTCGCGGGTCTCCAGCAGATACCGGCCGAACTCCACGAGGCCGCCCAACTCGATCGCGCCGGCCGCTGGCAGCGGTTCCGCCACGTGACGCTGCCCGGAATCCGCAACACCCTGGTGTTCGTCGCCCTGCTCACCTCCGTGCTGTCGTTCCGCGTCTTCGACCAGGTCTACATCCTGATTCGCGGTGGCGGGCTCAACGAGAACGCCACTCACACGGTGATGTACCAGGCCGTCACCACTGCCTTCGACCGCAACGACATCGGGCAGGCCGCCGCGGTGACCGTTGTCTTCTTCCTGATCGTCGTCGTCCTGACGCTGCTCCAGCGCCGCTTCGTGCGCCCCGACCCGGAGGACTGAGATGACCCGAACGCCGCTCGGCCGGACCCTGGACTACCTCGTCCTGAGCGTGCTGGCCCTTATCTTCGTCCTGCCCGCCCTGTACCTGTTCCTCGGCAGCCTCAAGCCGTCCGACCAGGTACTCAGCGGCCTGTCCGGTTTCCTGCCCACCCATCTGACCCTGCACAACTACCGGGCGGTCCTGGCCGCCCTCGACTCCGACAGCACCGGCTACTTCTGGCACTTCATGGGGGTCTCCCTGCTCCTGGCGGCGGTGGTCGTCCTCGGGGGCCTCGTCGTCAACTCGATGGCGGCCTACGGGCTCACCCGGCTGCGCTGGCGCGGCAGCCCGGCGCTCTTCGCCCTGATCCTGCTCCTGATGCTGGTGCCCTTCGAAGCGGTCGCCGTCCCGTTGTTCTACCTGTTCAACGGGGCCCGCAACACCCTTGTCATCCAGGCGGTACCCTTCGTCGCCAACGCCTTCTCCATCTACCAGTTCGCCACGTTCTTCCGCGCGCTGCCCGTCAGCATCGAGGAAGCCGCCCGCATCGACGGCGCCGGCCCCTGGCGGACCTTCTTCGCCATCGTGGTGCCGATGAGCAGGCCCGTGTTCGCCTCCGTGGCGATCCTGACCTTCCTCACCCAGTGGGGCTCCTTCCTCTGGCCGGTCCTGATGGTCTCCGACCCCTCGGTCCGTCCCCTGCCCCTGGAGCTGAGCGTCTTCCAGGGCCAGCAGCCTCCCGACTGGGGCCAGATCCTCGCCTTCGGAGTCCTCCTGGTCCTGCCCGTCCTGATCGTCTTCACCTTCTTCCAGCGTTGGTTCGTCCAGGGCATCGCCAGCTCCGCGGTCAAGGGCTGAGGAACGGTAAGCGGCGCCCCAGGTCCGCAAGGCCGCTCCCGTCAGCCGTCCGTCCCGTTGCCGACGGACGGAGGCGCGGAGTCGTATCGCCCTCGGCGGCCGCCGCCGCACGCCCCGCGTGCGGCAGTGCCGTCAGGAACCGGTGGGCGAGGGGCCGGTGGGTGGGGGCAGCAGGCCGGCCAGCGCGGTATCGGCCACCGTCTGGAGGGCCTGGCGCCCGGGGCGGCTCCTGGCCATCACGTTCATGCCCTGGACGACGGCCACCAGGAGGGCGGCCGAGTCGGGACCGGCGCCCGGCCGCAGTTCCCCCTCGGCGCGGGCCCGGGCGAGGGCGGCGGCGAAGCTCGTCTGGAGATTGGCCAGATGGATCCGGACCATGCCGGCCAGCTCGGGGTCCCGTTCGGCGAACTCGACGAGCGAGTTGGTGATCAGGCAGCCCCAGCGGCGCTTGCCGTCGACCATCGCGTCCACCAGGTGGGCGAAGTACGCCCGGATGCCCCCCAGGCCGCTGGGCGCGCAGTTGATCAGGGCGACCGCCTCGGCCGACACCGTCTCGGCATAGCGGCGCACGGCGGCGACGAACAGGTCCCGCTTGCTGCCGAACGCCACATAGGCGCTGCCCGGTTGCAAGCCCATGGCACGGCACAGACTCTGCATCGACGTGGCGTCGAAGCCATGCTCCCAGAAGGTCTCAAGAGCCGCGTCGAGGGCGTCCTGGACATCGAATCCACGCTTGCGTCCCACGGTGTCATGCGTATCGCGGTCGTGGGTGCGGGAGGCGTGGGCGGCTACTTCGGCGCCCGGCTCGCGAGTACGACGGCCGGCTCTCACCGCGTGTGCGGGCGTTCCGCGACGCCTGCGCGGAAAGCGGCATCGATGTCGAGGTCAGCGACGCGATCGAGCGGGCCGTCTGGGAGAAGTTCGTCTTCCTGGTGGGGCTCTCGGCCACGACGACCACGGCGCGCTCCCCCATCGGCCCGATCCGCGACCACCCCCGTTCCCGGGCGTTCCTGCGGGGCGTGATGGACGAGGTGGTGCAGGTGGCCCGCGCGCAGGGCGTGCCGCTGCCCGAGGACTACGCCGATGACCGGCTGGCGTTCACCGACCGGGTGCCCGCCGACATGACCTCCTCCATGCACCACGACATCGAACGCGGCAACCGCCTGGAGGTCGCCTGGCTCAGCGGTGACGTGGCCGACCGCGGCGCGGCGCCGCTGATCGGTCACACCGTGCCCCTGCTGCGCGCACCGCTCGCGTTCACGGAGTCCCTGCCGCAGAGCGCCGACGTGGTCCGGCTGCGCGTCGGCGTCTTCGGCGCGGTGCCGGTCTGCGGTCCGGTCCTGACAGTGATCTCGCCGCGCGGGGTGCGCATGACGTGTGCCGCACGATGAGGTCGGGCCGCGGATGCCGGGACGTGGGCCCGGCGCGCGACTCGCGAGAGCCTGCGTGAGCGCGTCGGATCGCCGCGTCCGGGCTGGGGGTCGCCACGCCAGGAGGACCGGTGGGGCACGGTGGGACGTGCCATGAGGGACGCGAGGGTCACTCCGTGAGGGACGCGCGGGGGTCACTCCTTGACGGAGCCGCTCAGCATGCCCGCGATGAACCTGCGCTGCAGGGCGGCGTAGACGACGACCACGGGCAGCGCGACGAGGACCGAGGCGGCCGCGAGCAGGGCCGTGTCGGAGCCGTACTGCCCCTGGAAGAAGGCGAGGGAGAGGGGGACGGTCCGGTAGCGCTCGTCGCTGACCATGACGAGGGCGATCAGGAACTCGTTCCAGGTCCACATGAAGACCATCACGACCATCGTCGACACCGCCGGGCGGCCCATGGGGACCAGGATGCGCCACAGCGTGGTCCAGCTGGTGGCCCCGTCGATCCGCGCGGCCTCGATGACGGAGCGGGGGCTGTGCCGGAAGTACGTGCGCATCCAGAACACGCCGAAGGCGAGGGACTGCGCCGTCTGCGGCAGGATCAGCCCCCAGTAGGTGTCGGTCATCCGCCAGCTCCGCAGATCGAAGTAGAGCGGCACGACCAGGGCCTCCTCGGGGAGCGTCAGCCCGATGACGAACAGGTGGTAGAGCACCGTGGAGCCGGGGAATCGGAGCACGGCGAACGCGTAGGCGGCGAGTATGGACAGCAGCCCGCCGACGACCACCACGGCGGTGGTGACCAGTACCGAGTTGACCAGGTAGGTGCCGAAGTGGCCGCGGCTCCAGGCGGCGGAGAAGTGCCCCCAGTCGAGTCCCGACGGCAGCCGGAACCCGGTGCCCGAGGCACCGCCCGGGGCGAGCGCGGTGGAGAGGACACCGAGGACGGGGGTGAGGCTGAGGACGGTGAAGACCGACAGGATGGCGTAGGTGACACCGCGTTCGAATCGGCCCGTCATGCGCTGCGCCCCTCCGCCAGCCGTGCCACCACGACGGTGAGCACGAAGATCAGTACCGTCAGGCCGACGCCCAGTGCGGCGGCGGAGCCGACCTCGCCGGTCTCGAAGGCCCGGTGGTACACCTCGTACGCGGGCACGGACGTGGCGTTCCCGGGGCCACCGCCGGTGGTGATGTAGACCAGGTCGAAGTTCCGCAGCCCCGCCACGATGGTGAGGGTCAGCGCGACCGCCACCTGGGGGCGCAGCCCGTGCAGGGTGACGGTGCGGAACTCCCGCAGGGCCCCCGCCCCGTCCAGGCGCACCGCCTCGTACAGCTCCCGGGGGATGCGCTGGGCGCCGGCGAGGAAGAGCACCAGGCACAGCCCCGTCTCGACCCAGGTGCCGATCACGCCGACCGCGGGCAGCGCCCAGGTGCCGTCGCCGAGCCAGGGGCGGGCCAGGGCACCGAGGCCGAGCAGCCGCAGGGTGTCGTCCACGAGCCCGTCGGGGGCGAGGATCGAGCGCCAGGTCACGCCGACCACGACCATCGCCAGCACCTGCGGCAGGAACAGCACGGTGCGGAAGAAGGTCATGCCGCGCACCCGGAAGCGCGTCAGCGCGGCGGCGAGCAGGAGCCCCACGGCCACCGGCAGCGCGGCGTAGAACAGCAGCAGCACCAGCGCGTGCAGGAAGGCCGCCCGGAGCGAGCGGTCGGCGACCAGGTCGCGGTAGTTGTCCCAGCCGGCCCAGGTGGCCACGTTCAGGCCGTCCCAGTGCAGCAGCGACAGCCACACGCTCTGCCCGAACGGGAAGAGCAGGAAGACGGCGTAGAGGGCGAGTGCGGGCAGGACGTACAGGTAGCCGACGGCGCGCGGCTCGCCGGGCGCCCGCCGGCGGTAGCGGGCGCGCACGCGGTCCCGGAAGCGGACCGCGCCGCGTGCCGGCCTCATCGGGCGGCCTGCCGACCGGCACCGGCCTGCCCCGCGTCGAGGTGCGCCGCGCCGCCCTGCCCGCCGCCCCGGCGTGCGTTCTGCCGTGCCGTGAACGAGGCGTACTCGTGCTGCATCGCGGTGGGCAGGTCGTCCGGGGGGAGCCGGCCGCCGATGACGTCCTGGAGCTTCGCGGCGAGGAAGTCGTAGAAGTCCGGGGTGGTGTAGTCGAGGTAGGGCACGAGACCGTCGTGGGCGTTGAGCCGTTCCCAGCCGGCGACCATCTGCCCCTCGGCGCGGTTCGCGGGGAGCCGGTGGGCCGCCTTCCCCGGCAGCACGGGGAGGACGCCTTCCTCTGTCATCACGTCGGCGGCGTGGGCGTCGGTGAGGAAGTCGAGGTAGGCGGCGGCGACGTCGGGGTGCTTCGACCGGGAGGTGATGGACCAGGCGAGTCCCTGGCCGCCGGTGGTCACGGGCGCTCCGCCGGGTTCGCCGGGCGGGGGCGGCATGATGCCGAGGGAGTTCCCCATGGTCTTCTTCAGGTCGGCGAGTTCCCAGGTGCCGGTGATGAGGAAGGCGCCTCTGCCGGCGGTGAACTGCCGTGCGGCGGCGTCATAGCCGGTGCCGTTGGCGCCGGGCGGCAGATAGCCGCGCCTGGTCCAGTCCGCGAGTTCCCGGGCGGCGGCGCGGGTGGCGGAGTTGTCGAAGCCGGGGCCGCGGCCGAGGACGGTGTCCCGGGTCCCGGTCGCGCCGCCCGCCTCGTCCTGGAGCACTCCGAAGAGGTGGATCGCAGGGTACTTGTCCAGGTTGCCGAACTGCACGGGCAGCTGGCCCCGCTGCTTCAGCCTGGGCAGCGCCGCGCTGAACTGCCGCCAGGTCGCAGGCGGTCGCAGGCCGGCCCTGGCGAGGATGTCCTTGTTGTAGTAGACGCCGATGTACTCCCCGGTCTGGGAGATGCCGTAGAGACGGCCGGTGCCGAAGCGCGTCCCGTCGGCGGAGACCCGGTTGAGGTCGAGGAGGGTGCCGGGGTAGCGGGTGTTCCAGGCGTAGATCCCGGCGTAGTCGTCGAGCGGCGTGAGCAGGCCGGCGCGCACGAAGGAGACCATGTCGGGGTAGCCCTGGTTGGCCTGGATCACGTCCGGCGGGTGGTTGCCGGATATCGCGAGCTTGAGCGTGGTCTTGAGGTCGGTGAAGCTGCGGGCGACCCGTTTGACGCGCACGTTCGGGTACCGGTCCTCGAATCCGCGGTTGAGCCGCTCGATCTCGGCGTTCTGGCCGCCGCGCACCTCCTGGTCCCAGACCGTCAGGGTGACCTTCCCGGCCCTGCCGGGGTCGGGTATCGCGGTGCCTCCCCCGACGCCGCCGCGGGCCGCGCCCGAGCCGTCGGTGCCGGGCACGCAGGCCGCGGCGAGCAGGGTGGCGCAGGCGATCAGGGCGAGGGCACCGGTGGTCCGCCCGCGCCGGGCGGCCGGGGCGGGGTCGGGGTTCATCGCATGGGGCCTTCCTGCCGTGGGGCGTCCGGGGCGTGGGGCGTCCGGGGCGTGGGGCGTCCGGGCGTCCGTTCGTTGTGTGGACATGTCATCCTCTCCCCCGGTACCGGTCGTCCCCTCGGCGCGCACGTCCCCCGGGGTGCCGGCGTCCGGGAGCGAGGGACGTGATACCCGCTGGGGCTCGGCGGGTCAAGGAGAGGGCGCCGCGGATCCGGGGCGGGCGCGGCTCGGGCTGGTGCCGCACCGGCCGCCGAATGGCCCGCACGCGGTGCCCGATAGGGCGAGGCCCGGCCGGGACGCGGTACGGGTGCGTCCCCGGTGGGTAGGTCGGGTGATCGGGGCCTGGGACGTCGTCCATCTGAGCCTGTTCGACGCCATGGACCACGACACCGCGGCCGGTCTGACCGCGAACCTCGCCATGGCCGCGGCCCGCAACCACCGGCGGCAGCGCAGCGGGGCATGGAGAACCGCGCAGGCGGTCGAGAGGGCGCTCATGGAGCGGTTCGACGGCGCCCGGTACGCCACCGGCATCCTGGCCGAGTTGGACACCCGCAGCGGGAGGCTCACCTGGGCCAGCCGCGGCCACCATCCGCCCGTGGTACTCCGCAGGGGCACGCCTTCCTGCTGCTCTGTCCTCCCGCGCCACCGATGGGCACCGACCTGGGCCTGCCCGCCGCGGTGTGCGGGGCCCGGCTGCAGCCCGGGGACCGGCTGCTGCTCTACACGGACGGCATCACCGAGGCCCGCAACCGGATGGGCGAGGAGTTCGGACTGGCCCGCTTCACCGACTTCCTCGCCCGGCACCGGGAGGCCGGCCTGCCGGTGCCCGGGAGGCCGGCCTGCCGGTGCCCGGGACGCTGCGCCGCCTGCTCCGACGTCACCTTCTGCACCACGAGGGGCATCTCAGCGACGACGCCACCGTGCTGCTCCTGGAGTGGAACGGCCCCACCCCCTACCGGCCGGAGGACGTCGAGGCCCTCGCCGGTCTGCCGGAGGACACCACGCCCGCGGACAGCGTGCGCAGGGGCGTGGGACGCGCCGGACGCGCACGACATGGGCTGAACCGGGAGCGGATACCGTGAGCACCGTCCGCTCTGCCCCTTTGATCAGGGGAAGGGCGTTTTGGAGCGACCGCCTCGGCAGACAGCCAAGACGGTCCCGAGGGCATGCGAGGGAGAACGGCGATGAGGCCGGTGGACACAGGCGACGCACGGATCGCCTACACGGACGAGGGCGAGGGTGACGCAGTGCTGCTGCTGCACGGCTCCTTCTCCGCGGACTGGTTCGCCCCCGCGGGCCGGCGCCTCGTCGAGGACGGGTACCGCGTGCTGCGTGTGCACCGGGCCGGGTACGGTCAGAGCGAGGATCTGGCGGGCGGTGCCGGCGTGGCGGCCCACGCCGGGCACGCCGTGCGGGTTCTTCAGGCGGCGGGCGTGCCGAGCGCCCACGTGGCCGGGCACTCCACGGGCGGCTCGGTCGCGCTGCAACTCGCCCAGGCCCGGCCCGACCTGGTGCGTTCACTCGTCCTCCTGGAGCCCGCGTTCCCCTATGCGCCGGACGAGCCCGGGAAACCGGCGATGCCCCGCGCTGTCGAAGCGGCCCGCGAGGGCGACTACGCGCGTGCCTTCGACCTCTTCCTCGGGGGTGTGAGCGGGTCGGGCTTCCGCGAGGTGTTCGTCCGCGAGCTCGGCGAGGACGGGCTGCGGGCGGCCGTCGCGAGCAGCCGGTACTTCTTCACGGCCGAGGCCGCCGCCTTCGCCGCGTGGTCCTTCGGATCCGCGGAGGCAGCCGCCGTCACCGCTCCCGTCCTGCTGGTCGTGGGCGGGGAGGGAGAACGGCTGGGCACGCCCCACCGGGCGCGCAGCGCCCAACTCGCCTCGTGGCTGCCGCACTCCGAGACCCGGGTGCTGCCGGGGGTCAGCCACGCGATGCCGCTGGAGGATCCCGCGTTGGTCGCCACGACGGTCGAGGAGTTCGTGGCCCGCCACAGGGGATGAGTCCGCGGCTGCCTCGCCCCGGCTGCCAGGGCGCGGTGGCCTCTCCGACTGCCGGGGCGGGGGCGTCAGGTGGACACCATCAGGATCAGCCTGGCCAGGAAGCACAGCGCGAGGACCGCCACGCAGGCGATGCGCCACGGCGTCGTCCGCTGCCTCAGGGGCAGGAAGAGTGCCACGACCAGGGGTACGGCGGCGACGGCCAGCCAGGTGTGCGAGGTGTCCAGGTGGTGGCTGACGCCCTGCCGGCAGGCGTGGTCGTCCAGGCCGCAGTCGTCGTAGGCACCGTCGTAGTGCCGGATCTCGAACGCCGTCAGGGCGAGGTCGGCGAGGACGACGAGGAAGGCCGCCCAGCGCCAGACGCGGTCGGTGGTGCGTATCTCATCCCCGGGCCACACCCCAGACGCCATGGCGCCGTCCTCCGTCCGTGGGCAATGCGACGGCGGAAGACTAGCAGCGCCGCATCCGCTCGGCCGACCGCGTGGCTCGGTACGCTCCCGGCGTGTACCAGAAGACGCGGCGGAGGACGCCGGTGGACGCGGCGGCGGGCGACCGGCCGCGCAGGTGGGACCGGCTCGTCTCGGTCGAGGTCACCCGGAAGAGGGTGACATCCCCCGGTCCCGGCCGCACGTCCGTTTCCCGGTGCCTCCGAAGGGCCGCCGGCATCGCTCTCCGGGTGCCTCCCAAGGGGCCGCCGGCGCCGCTCTCCCGTGCCCGAGGGCCGGAGCAGATCGCCCGCTCACCAGGAGCCGGTTGTTCACGTAGAGGAACATTACTTACTCGCATGAATCAGCTCAGGAGGCGTCGGGGCGGCTCCACCGATGGTCGGGATGCCGCCGCCCGAGATGAAGAGTGGCTTCCGCACCATGGACGAGCAAAGGTACAGACCTTCATGATGGGTGATTCCGCGTCAAGGAAGGTGGTTCACATGGATAGACGACGGCTACTGCTCGGAGGAGCCGCGCTGGCCGTGGCGGCGCCGGTGCTCGGCGCCTTCCCGGGCGCCCGCGGCAGCGCATCGGCGGCCGAGCCCCCGTCCGGCCGGCTGCCCTCCCGTGCCGAGATCACAAGGGTCCTGCGGCGCGTCGCCGACCACTGGATCTCCTCCAACGGGGCGGGCGACAACAAATGGGCCCGCGCGACCTTCTACAGCGGGCTGATGGCGCTCCACCGGCTCACCGGGGAAGGCCGCTACCTCGACTACACGCGGGCCTGGGCCGAGCAGCACTCGTACGGCATATCCGGCGGCACCACCACCCGCAACGCGGACGACTTCACGGCGATCCAGGCCTATCTGGACCTCTACGAGGCCGGGCCCGACGAGCAGAAGATCGCCGCGGCGGAGGCGACGCTGCGGCACATGATCACGGACCAGCCGGACAAGAACGACGACTGGTGGTGGGACGACGCCCTGCACATGGGCATGCCGCCGTTCGCGCGCTTCGGCAGACTGCGCGCGGACCCCGCGTTCTGGGACAAGCTGTACAAGCTGTACGACCACACGAAGAACGTGCAGGGCGGGCCCGGCCTGTACGACGCGGGGACCGGGCTCTGGTACCGCGACGACAACTTCCTGCCCGGCGGGATCGGGTCGCCGAACGGCAAACCGGTGGTGTGGTCCCGCGGCAACGGCTGGGTCGCCGGCGGACATGTGAAGACCCTCAAGGCCCTTCCCGACGATGCGGACCACGCCGCCGAGTACCGCGACGCCCTGGTGCGGCTGGTGACGGCGCTGGGGCCGATCCAGCGCCCGGACGGGTTCTGGAACGTCAACCTGGCCGATCCGGACCATTTCCCGGGTCCGGAGACCAGCGGCACCGCGTTCTTCACGTACGGCACGGCGTACGCGGTCGGCGCGGGGCTGGTCGACCGGGCGACCTGGCTCCCGGTGGCCGCCCGGGCCTGGAACGGGCTGGTCGCGACGGCCGTCCATCCGGACGGCTTCCTGGGCTATGTGCAGGGGGTGGGCGACCGGCCCGACTCCAGCCAGCCCGTCACCTACGACAGCACCTCGGACTTCGGCGTGGGCGGATTCCTGCTCGCCGGTACCGAGCTTGCCGCGCTCGCGTCCTGACCGTGACAGGGGCGCGGGGAGCCGTCCCCGCGCCCCTGACGGGGAGCCGGCCACGGGGCCCGTCGGCGCCCCGCGGCGAACCGTCCCGGCAGAACACCTACTTCTCCCAGCCCACCTTCGTGTAGTCGAGGTCACCGAGCCCGCTGGCGCCGAAGTTCGCGAGGCCCGAGCGGACCGCGAGGATCTGGGGCCGCTGGTAGAGCTCGATGGAGTGGGCCTCGGCCCAGATCTTGGTGTCGGCCTGGTTGTAGAGGGCGTTGGACTTCGCGACGTCCGTCTCCCCCGCCGCCCGGCTGAGCAGCTCGTCGATCTCCGGGGAGCCGATGCCGCCGAAGTTCAGATAGGTCTGCTTGCCCTTCGGCTGCCGGAAGGTCGGGAAGAGCTGGGAGTGGAAGATGTAGTCGACGTTGCGGAAACTGGTCAGGTCGAAGTCGCCGCGGTCCAGGTACTTGTCGGAGAAGTCGGCGTCCGGGACCTTCTGAATGTTGATCTTGAAACCGGCCTGGCCGAGCTGCTGCTGCACGATCTGGGCCTGGTCGAGCATTGCCGACGAGGTGCCCGCCGAGATGACGTAGTCGAGGCTGAGCTGCTGCCCCGCCTTGGTGCGGGGCCTGCCGGGGCCGTTGTCCTTCCAGCCGGCCTCGTCGAGCAGCTTCTTCGCGCCCGCCAGGTCGAAGGTGCCCCACTTGCCGGCGTTGGCCTCGTACCCGGCCTGGTTCGGCATGAAGAAGTGGTTGTCGAGTGTCTGCACCGGGAAGTCGAGGTCCTTGGCGAAGGCCGCCACGATGCCCTTGCGGTCGATGGCGAGGTCCAGCGCCTGCCGGACCTTCAGGTCCTTGAGGGGACCCCGGTCGCTCAGCGTGATGTGCACCTCGTCCCAGCGGGCGCCGCGCCTGATGTCCGTGCCCGGCGCCTTGGCGAGCCGCTTGTAGTCCTCGGGGAGGATGGCGGGCGCGTAGTCGATCTCCTTGTTGAGGTAGGCCTCGGTGTCCGCGGGCTGTTCGAGGGCCCGGTAGGTGATCGAGTCCAGCTTGGGCTTGGGGCCCCACCAGTTGGGGTCGGGGACGGTGGAGACGGTCTGGCCGGTCTTGTCGAAGGACTTGATCTTCCAGGAACTGCCGGTGATCGGGATCCGCTCGATCCAGCCCTTGTTGAACTTCTCCGGCGTGTCGATGCCGTCCGCCGGCAGCAGCGGGCGGAAGAGCCGCTGCCAGTCCGCGTACGGCCTGCTGAAGGTGACCACGACCTCCTGGTCGTCGGCGCCGCGTGCCACCTTGGATATCTGGTCGTAGCCGCTGGAGTCGGCCACCAGGTACCTGTCGTCGCCGCCGCCCACCGCCTTCCAGATGGCCTGGAAGTCGCGGTAGCTCAGGTGCTTGCCGTTGGACCACTTGGCCTTCGGGTTGAGCTTGTACGTCACGACCTGCGGACTGGTCGAGGTGACCTTCACGGAGAGCAGGAAGTTGGGGTCGGGGTGCGGGACGCCCTTGGCGTCGCGGGGCATCAGCACCGGCTCGACCTGCTCCAGGATGGCCACCGCGTCGCCGTCGGTGCCGTCCACCTGGTACCAGTTGTACTGGTGGACCCACTTCTGGACGGAGAGCTTGAGCCGCCCGCCCTGGCGTACGTCCGACACGGGCTGGGCGTTGACGGCCTGGGCATCGGCCGCGGGCGCCGTGCCGTTCTTGCGCGCCTCGTGGGAGTCGCCGGAGGAGCCACATCCAGCCATCACCAGCGCTGCCGAGACGGCGGCGACGGTGAGCGTGACAGGGCGCGAGGGTCTGGACATGACGTTCCTCCGGTACATACAAGGCCGGCACGGGGAGCGTGCGGCGCAGCCGTGGGGATGGTAGATCCACAACCGCCCGGCCGTACCCGTCTCCGCGCATCTGACATTCCCTCTTAACAGAGCAGCAATGTTCTGATACGAAGATCGACTGGTGGTCGAGCGGAGAGAGGAAACACCCTGTGACGGCCTATCTGGCCAGAAGGCTCGGTTACTACGCTGTTCTGCTGGTGGCCGCCGTCTGCATCTCGTATGTGCTCGCCTCCACGGCGCTCGATCCGCGCGCCTACTTCGAGGGACGCCAGCCCCGCCCCTCCCCGGAGACCGTCAGCGCCCAGCTCACGGTGCTCGGCATCAACGGCGACACACCGCTGCCCGAGCGGCTCTGGCACTGGCTCACGGGCGCGGTGCACGGCGACTTCGGGCGCACCATCGACGACACCTCGGTCACGGCCGAGCTGGTCCGGCGGCTAGGGGTGAGCCTGCGGCTGCTGATCACGGGGACGGTGCTGGGTACCGTCGTCGGCGTGCTGGCCGGCGCCTGGACGGCGGTGCGGCAGTACCGGATCTCCGACCGTGCGGTGACCCTCGCCTCGTTCCTGCTGCTGTCCACGCCGACGTTCCTGCTCGCGGTGCTGCTGAAGATCGGCGCCATCAAGCTCAACTCGGTGCTGGGCACCGATCTGATCCAGTTCACCGGCGAGAAGGACCCCGACCTGCACGGCGGCGCGCTGGCTCTGCTGCGCGACCGGGGCGTGCACCTGCTGCTGCCCACGCTCTCCATCGGCCTGGTGACCATCGCCGCCTACAGCCGCTACCAGCGCAACACCATGCTGGACGTGCTCGGCGCTGACTATCTGCGCACGGCGCGCGCCAAGGGGCTGAGCCGGGGCCGGGCGCTGCTGCGGCACGGGCTGCGTACGGCGCTGATCCCCATGTCGACCTACTTCTCGTACGGTTTCCTGGCGCTGTTCACGGGGGCCACCTTCACCGAGATCGTGTTCGGGTGGCACGGCATGGGCGAGTGGCTGGTGGAGTCGATCGGCAAGGAGGACGTCAACTCGGTGGTGGCCGTGTCCGCCTTCGCGGCCGTCGTCGTCCTGCTGTCCGGCTTCCTGGCGGACGTCCTGCACGCGGCGCTCGACCCGCGGGTACGGAGCTGAGGGAGATCCGGACATGACGACCGAGAGTGTGGTGGCGGCCGCCGCCGTCGAGGCGCCGCTGGGCGCGGCCGCCCTGCCGGGCCGCGGCAGGACGGTGCTGCGCCGGTTCCTGGCCCGCAGGAGTGCCGTGGCCGGGGTGGTCGTGGTGGTGCTGTTGTTCGTGCTGGCCTTCGCGGGCCCGTTCCTGACGCACTGGTCCTACGCCGACATCGACTACACCGCGCTGCGCTCGGCCCCCTCCGCCGACCACTGGTTCGGCACCAACCGCATCGGCCAGGACGTCTTCGCACAGACCGTGCGCGGCCTGCAGAAGTCACTGCTGATCGGCCTGTTGGTGGGCCTGGTGGCGACGGTGCTCGCGGCGGTGGTGGGGACGAGCGCGGGCTACTTCGGCGGCTGGACCGACCGGGGCCTGATGTTCCTGGTGGACCTGCTGCTGGTGTTCCCCAGCTTCCTGATCATCGCGATCGCGGCGCCGCGGCTGAGGGCGACGGGGTGGCTCGCGTTCGTCGGACTGCTCACGCTGTTCGCCTGGATGATCACGGCACGGGTGGTGCGGTCGATGACGCTGTCCCTGCGCGAGCGGGAGTTCGTGCGGGCGGCCCGGTACATGGGGGTGCGGCCCGCGCGGATCATCGTGCGGCACATCCTGCCCAACATCGCCTCGTTCCTGATCATCGACGCGACGATCGCGGTGGGCGGCGCGGTGATGAGCGAGACCGCCCTGTCGTACTTCGGGTTCGGTGTGCAGCCGCCCGACGTCTCCCTGGGCACCCTCATCGCCGACAACACCGGCGCGGCGGTGACCTACCCCTGGATGTTCTTCTTCGCGGCCGGGCTGCTGGTGGTGTTCGTGCTCGCGGTCAACCTCATCGGGGACGGGCTGCGTGACGCGTTCGACCCGACGGCGCGAAAGGCACGGGCGTGAGCGCTCTCCTCGAGGTCCGCGACCTCACCGTCCGCTTCGGCGGCACCCCGGCGGTGCGGGGGCTCGACCTCACGCTGCGCCGGGGCGAAGTCCTCGGCATCGTCGGCGAGTCGGGGTCCGGCAAGTCCGTCACCGCGCTGGCTGTCCTGGGGCTGCTGCCGGACGGCGCCACGGCCACCGGCTCGGTCCGCCTGGACGGAACCGAGCTGCTGGGGGCGGGCGAGAGCCTGTTGAACACCGTCCGCGGCAACCGCGTGGCCATGGTCTTCCAGGACCCGCTGTCGGCGTTCACCCCGGTCTACCGGATCGGCGAGCAGATCGCCGAGGCGATCCGTGCGCACCAGGACGTGCCCAAGGAGAAGGCCGCGCAGCGCGCCGTGGAGCTGCTCGATCTCGTCGGGATACCCGAGCCGCAGCTCAGGGCCGCAGCGTTCCCGCACGAGTTCTCGGGCGGCATGCGGCAGCGGGCCATGATCGCCATGGCCGTCGCCAACGACCCCGACGTCATCCTCGCGGACGAACCGACCACGGCTCTCGACGTCACGATCCAGGCGCAGGTCCTCGATGTGCTGCGCACCGCGCAGCGGGAGACCGGGGCGGCCATGGTGCTCGTCAGCCACGACCTCGGCGTGATCGCGGGCAGCGCGGACCGGGTCGCCGTGATGTACGCGGGCCGGATCGTCGAGACCGCACCCGTGGACGAGTTGTTCGCCCGGCCCCGGATGCCGTACACACTCGGCCTGCTGGGCGCCGTGCCCCGGCTGGACGGGGCACTGCCGGCGCCGGAGCGGGCTGCTGTCCGGGGCGAGGGTCCCGACGGTGACGGCGAGTCGGGGGCCGGTGGTTCAGGCGGGAGCGGCGAGTCGGGGGCCGGCGGCTCGGGCGGGGGCGGCGGGTCCGACGCCGACGGCTCGGGCAGGGGCGGCGAGTTCGACGCCGACGGCTCGGGCAGGGGCGACGGGTCCGACGCCGGTGGCTCGGGCGGCGTGCCGTCCCGCACCGTGCTGGTGCCGATCCCGGGGTCGCCGCCCGCGGCCGGTGCGCTGCCCGACGGGTGCTCCTTCGCGCCGCGCTGCCCGCTCGCCGAGCCCGCCTGCCGCACGGCCGAACCGGGACTGCTGCCCGGGGGCCGGAGCCGGAGCGGGACGGGGACGCGCCCGGACGCCACCGCTCCCCCTGCACCGGGGCCCGGGCCCGACGCGGACCACCTCGCTGCCTGCATACGGGCCGACGAGATCCTGGCGCGCCGCCTCGGGCCTGCGGACGTGTTCCCGGTGCCGGCGCTGCCGTCCCCCGCCGCCGAGCCGGCCCCGGCGGGGGACGCGGGACCGGTGCTCAGCGTGCGCGGGCTGTACAAGACGTTCCCGCTCTACAAGGGCAGTGTCTTCAAGCGCAGGACGGGCAGTGTGTACGCCGTCGACGGGGTCGAGCTGGAGGTCGGCCGCGGCGAGACACTCGGGCTGGTGGGCGAGTCGGGGTCCGGGAAGTCGTCCACGCTCTACGAGATCCTGGGGCTGCGGCCGCCGGAGAGCGGTGAGATCGAGGTCCTCGGGCGGTCCACCGCCCGGCTGACCCGGCGTCAGGCCCAGGAGCTGAGGGGCCGGGTGCAGATCGTCTTCCAGGACCCGATGGCCAGCCTCGACCCCCGGATGACGGTCGCCGACATCATCGCGGAGCCACTGCAGGCGCTGGGCACCGACCGTGCGACGATCCGCCGCCGGATACCGGAGCTGCTGGAGCTCGTCGGGCTGGAGCAGGAGCACGCGGCGCGCTTTCCGCACGAGTTCTCCGGCGGGCAGCGACAGCGCATCGGCATCGCGCGGGCGCTGGCGGTCGGCCCCCGGCTGCTGGTGCTCGACGAGCCGGTGTCCGCGCTCGACGTGTCGATCCAGGCGGGTGTGCTCAACCTCCTCCAGCAGCTCAAGGCGGAGCTGGGCCTCGCCTACCTCTTCGTCTCGCACGACCTGTCCGTGGTGCGGCACATCGCGGACCGGGTGAGCGTGATGTACATGGGGCGGACGGTGGAGGCGGGCGCGGTGGACAAGGTCTTCGCGCGGCCCCGGCACCCCTACACCCAGGCGCTGCTGTCCGCCGTGCCGCTGCCGGATCCCCCGCGGGAGCGCCGCCGGGAGCGGATCCTGCTGGCCGGGGACCCGCCGAGCCCGACGCACCGCGACCCGGGCTGCCGGTTCCGCGGCCGCTGCCCGGTGTTCGCCCGGCTGGACGCCGGGGACCGGACACGCTGCGAGACGGAGCGCCCCGCTCTGCTTCCCCAGGGCCCCGACCAGCTGACGGCCTGCCACTTCCCCCGGGCGCGGACGGTGGTCTGACCCCCGTCGACCGGGGGACGGTCCGGTGGGCGCGGGGCGAGGGGTGTACGGATCGGTGGACGTACGGGGCTGGACGCCGGGCCGGTCGGCATACGGGTCGGCGGGTGGGTGGGGCGCCCACCCGGGTCCGGGGACGTACGGGCCGGTGGGCGCGCGGGCCCGCAGGGGCCGGTGACGCAGCGGCCCCGCACGCCCGGGCCCGCGCCGCCTACGGTGTGGCGGCCTCCTCCAGCTGGATGTCGGCGGCCATGGGGCAGCTTCTCATGGCCTGTTCGATCAGGGCGGAGCGCCGGCCGGCGTCGACGCGCGGGAGGTGGACGCTGACCCGGGTGGTGAAGTCGTAGCGGAGCGCCCCGGCATGCTCAAGGGTGACCGCCGCGTGCACCTCGCTGCCCGTCAGGTCCGCGCCGGTCTCACTGGCGACGACGCCGAGCGCCTGGTGGAGGCAGGAGGCGACGGCGGCGGCGTAGAGCTGCTCGGGGTTCCAGGCCTGGCGGTCCGTGGACGTCAGGGCCGGCGGCGCGCTGACCAGCAGGCGGTGCGCCCCGTCGCCCACGGTCTCCACACGGTCGGGCCCGCCGAGGGACGCCACCGTGGTCGTGTACAGGGCCCGGTCCGTGTCCGTCATCTGCTCTCCCGCGTCGCCTCGTCCGGTCTCCCGCGTCGCCTTCGCGCTCCGGGCCCGCCCCGGCCGCCGCGGCCCGCGTCCCGGTCGTCCTGGCGTCCCGGTCGTCCTGGCGTCCCGGTCGTCCTGGCGTTCCGGCCGCGGGTGTTCCGGTCGCCGGGCCGATGGTGCGCGGTCCGTGCGGAGGTGCCCTCCGTCATTCGAGCACCACCGGTGCCGCACCGCGCGCCGACACCCGGCCGGCGCAGCCATCCGGCGTACCCGCCGGCATTCCGACCGTGCGCGCCGGTGACACCCTCGGGGTCTGCCGGGGGACGGTGGACGTGGTGTCACTGCCGCGCGACGGCCCCGGGCCCGGCGGGCGGCAGTTCCGCAGCCCGGTCGTGGAACGCGTGCCGTACGGCCTCGATGCCCCGTCCCTCGCGGGTCGGGTGGACGCGGTTGGTGAGCAGGACCGCATAGCGGCCGGTGGCGGGGTCGAGCCAGATGCTTGTGCCGGTGAAGCCGGTGTGCCCGTAGGCGTCCGGGCCGAAGGAGTCACCCACGGGTGAGCCCTCGGGGTCCTGGCCCTGCCAGGCGAGGCAGCGGCGGAGTCGCAGGGTGTCGGTGTGCGGGGCCGTCATCAGCGCGAAGGTGTCGGGCCGCAGGAGCGCGCGGGCGCCGCCGGCCAGGGCGCGGCCCAGCCGCTCCAGGTCGGCGAGCGGCGCGAAGAGTCCGGCGTGCCCGCAGACGCCGCCCAGCACCACGGCGTTCTCGTCGTGCACCTCGCCGACGACGGTGCGGCCGCGCCAGGGACACCGCTCGGTGGCCACCGCGCGCGCCCGGCCCGCCGCGTCCGGCCTGAAGACCGTGCCGGTCATGCCGAGCGGCGTGCAGACCAGGTCCGCCACCAGCTCGTCCAGCGGCCGGCCCGCGGCGGCCTCGGCGACCAGGCCGAGCAGCATGAAGCCCTGTGAGGAGTATTCGACCCGGGTGCCCGGCGCGGCCCGCAGGGGCAGTTCGCCGAGCGCCCTGAGCAGTTCCGCCCTGGTCGGGTAGGAGCGGTAGAGGGGGATCCGCCCGGGCAGCCCGGAGGTGTGGGTGAGGAGCTGGTACACCGTCAGGCCGGCGGCGGTGCCGCCCCGGTACTCGGGGCGGTGGCCGCCCACGGTGTCGGTGAGGGCGAGCGCACCCCGTTCGACGAGAGCCAGCACGGCGAGCCCGACGATCGGCTTGGTGACGGAGGCGAGGTCCCAGAGCTCGTCGCCGTCGAGAGCGCCGCCGTCCGGCTCCGCCGTACGGTCCGGGGTACCGCGGCCCTGCCCGGCCGTCCCGTCCGGAGCACCACGGGCCGCCCCGGCGCGGTAGGGGGCGCCGGCGCTGTCGCCGAGGCCGTCGCCGCCCCAGCTCCTCGTGCCCGTCCAGCCACGGTCGAGCGGGCCGTCGGCGGTGCCCACCGACCAGGCGGCCCCGGAGTACACACGTCGCTCACGCCCCGCGGCGAGCAGACCGGCGAGCGCGCTCACGCCCGGCCGCCCTTCGTCCCGTCCGATGCCACCGGGCCGAGCCGGGGCGGTGCTCCGCCGAGGCCCGTCGAGACGGCGCGGGCCGCGGCGCGCACCATGGGGCCGAACACCGCCACGCTCGCGTCGTCCAGCGCGAAGGTCAGCCCTGAGACGCCGATCGCCCCCACGACCCGCCCCTCGGCGTCGAGCACGGGCGCGGCGACGGAGCGCACGTCCGGCTCGTCGTACTCGTCGTCGATCGCATAGCCGCGCCGGGCGGTCTCCGCCAGCTCCGCGCGGAGCGCCGCGGGGTCGGTGGGAGTGGCCGGGGTGCGGGCGGGCAGCGCGGCGCCGTCCAGCAGCGCGCCGGACAGTACCGCGGCGGCCTCGGGAGCGGGCAGCGCGGACAGCATGGCGAGACCGACGGCGCTGGAGTGCAGCGGCGCACGGTCGCCGGGCTCGATGGCCATCCGGTACTCGCCGGCGGGCTCGGACAGTGCGAGGTGGACGGCCTCGGCCCCGTCCCGTACGGCGTAGTGGGCGAGCTGACCGGTGCGGCGGCGCAGGTCCGCGAGGACGGGGCGGGTGAGCCGGAGGTCGGTGCCCGCGTGCAGGGCGGCCGCCGCCAGGCCCAGCAGGCGCGGCCCAGCACGGTACGCGCCGCCCTCGGTCTGCTGGGCGAAGCCGCAGTCGGCGAGGGTCCGCAGATGGCGGTGGACGGTGGGCTTGGTGAGACCGGTACGGCGGGCGATCTCGCCGAGTCGCTGCGGACCATCCGCCCGCGCGAGGGCGTCGAGCACCTCCATCGCCTTGTCGACCGGGCCCTTCCCGGGTTCGTGCGCGCTGGCAGAGGTGTTGACCGGTTTCACCATGTCGCCTAGCTTAACCCCACCGCGTTCCGTTTTCCGGAACGCTCATCATGCTCAACGGAACGATGGGCCGGAGGTGGACCGTGGTCCAACGCGACACGGCGGAGGGAGCCGGGCCCCCGGCCCTCCGCGACACACCGGACCGGGACGGAATTCCGGGCGCCGCGCCACCGAGCGGGCCGGACCGCTCCCCGGCGATCGGGCCGGCTCCCTGCCCGGCGCCCGACTCGGGCCGCTCCCCCGCGGGCGGGCCGGTGGGCTCCTCCGCAGACGGGCCGGCGGGCTCCTCCGCGAGCGCGTCCATGGGCTCCCCAGCGGGCGGCCCGGAGCACATCGCGGGCGGCGGTCCGGTGGGCCGCGCCGGGAGCGGGGCCGGTGGGCGGGGCGGCGCGCCGGGCCCGGTGCGGGCGTCCCGGCGGAGCGTGCTGCGCCTGGGCGGGCTGCTCGTCCCGGCACTGTCCGCACCGGCGCTGCTGACCGGGTGCGGCGCCTCGCCGGGTCGCGGGGCGGGCAATGTGCTGCGGGTCTCCCAGCCGGGCGATCCCGAGACGATGGACCCGCAGAAGCAGGGCGACATGGTGTCGATGAACGCCCTCATCAACATGTTCGACACCCTCACCACCCGCGGCCGGGACAATAGGCTGCGCCCCCGGCTCGCGCTGTCCTGGTCGACCAGGGGCCCGCTGGTGTGGCGGTTCCGGCTGCGCCCCGGGGTGCGGTTCCACAACGGCGAGCCGTGCGACGCGGCGGCGGTGAAGTTCAGCATCGAGCGGCTGCTCGACCCGGCCACCAAGTCGCCGATCGTGGAGCTGCGGTACGTCAAGGGCGTCACCGTCGTCGACCGGTTGACGGTGGACCTGCACACCACACTGCACGACCCGATCCTGCCCGACAAGCTGTCGCTGTTCGGCGGTGTCGTGGTGCCGCCGCGCCATCTGAGGGACGTCGGCGACGACGCGTTCGCCACGCATCCCGTGGGCACCGGACCGTTCACGTTCGTCCGCTGGCAGCGCGACCACGAGCTGCGGATGCGTGCCTGGCCCGGACACTGGAATGGCCGGCCGCGCGTCGACGAGCTGGTCTTCAGCCCCGCGCCCAACGCCTCGTCGTCGCTTGCCGCGTTGCAGAGCGGCGGTGTCGACCTGGTCACCGGGCTCACCCCGGACGCCGCCCAGCAGCTCGACGGCTACACCGGCGTCACGCTGGAGAGTCACACCGGCATCCGCACCTCGTACCTCTCCCTCAACACACTCGACGAGGGGCCGCTGCGGGACCGGCGGGTACGCCAGGCCCTCAACCACGCCATCGACGTCCCGCTGCTGATCAAGGCGGTGCTGGGGGGCAAGGCCCGCGAGGTGCCGGCGATGGTCCCGCGCGGCGCCTTCGGGTTCGACCCGGCCATCAGGCCGTTCACCCGATCCGTGGCCACCGCGCGGGGGCTGCTCGCCGAGGCGGGCCACCCGCACGGCTTCAGCACCACCCTGACCGCCTCCAACGTCGACTCGAACGTCGCCGAGGCACTGTCCGGGCTGCTGGCCAGGGCCGGGGTGCACGCCAAGGTCGACCTGCTCGACCCCGGCACCTACTCGGAGCGGCTGACCAGCACCGACCACGGTGCGCTCGGGCCGATGTACCTGGCGGCCAGCACGGTGTGGACGCTGGACGGCGAGAGCATGGTGCAGTCGAACGTCCGCAGCGACCGCCGCCAGAGCCGCTGGCACTCCAAGGAGGCGGACCACCTGGTCGACCTCGAGGAGCTGTCCGTGGACCCGGCGCGGCGCGAGCGGGCCTTCTCGGACCTTCAGCGGCTGATGCGCGAGGAGGCTCCGTTCGTCTTCCTCTACCAGACCGACACCATCTACGCCCGCAATGACCGGCCGCACTGGCGGCCGGGGGCGGCGGGAGTGCTCGACATGGCGAGTGCGGAGGTCTCCCGATGAGCGGCCTCTCCTTCCGGCGCGCCCGCGGCGGCGCGGCGCCCGGCGACGGCGCGGGGCCCGGCGGCGGCGCGGGGCCCGGCGGCGGCGCGGGGCCCGGCGGCGGCGCGGCGCCCGGCGACGGACCCGACGGCGGGGCGGGACGGGGCAACGGGGCCGGGCTCGCCCGCGGCCAGGCGGCCGAGGGGCAGGGCGCCGGGGCCCGCGCCGCCGTGGGCGGCCACTGGGCGGGCCTCCTGCGGATGGTGCTCACCCGGGTCGCGAGCGCCGTGTTCGTCCTGCTGTGCACGGCGACCGTGTCGTTCTTCCTCGTCCGGCTCTCCGGAGACCCCGTCAAGCTCCTGCTGCCGCCGGACGCCACCGCCCACCAGGAGGCGGTGCTGCGGGCCGGCCTGGGCCTGGACCGGCCGCTCTTCACGCAGTACCTGGACTATCTGTGGGGGTTGCCCCGGCTCGACCTCGGCACGTCGCTCTTCTACCACCAGCCCGTCGGCCAGGTGCTCGCCGCCCGGCTGCCCGCCACGCTGCAACTGGCCGCGGGCGCCCTGGTGGTGACGCTGGCGGTGGCGCTGCCTGCCGGGGTGATCGCGGCCATGCGGCGCGGCCGGGCCACCGACCGGAGCGTGATGACGGGCGTCCTGCTCGGCCAGTCCACGCCACCGTTCTGGGTGGGCATCCTGCTGATCCTGGTGTTCGCGGTCGGGCTGCACGCCCTGCCCGCCTCCGGGTACGGCACCTTCGCCAACCTGGTGCTGCCGTCCGTGACTCTCGCCGTGTACTCGGTCGCGGTCGTAGCCCGGCTGCTGCGCTCATCGCTGATCGACGTGCTCGCCAGCGACCACATCCGCACCGCACGTGCCAAGGGCTTCGGCCCGCTCAAGGTGGTGCTCACGCACGGCCTGCGCAACGCCTCGCTGCCGGTGGTGACCGTCGTCGGCCTGGAGATCGGAGGACTGCTCGGCGGGGCCATCCTCACCGAGCAGGTGTTCTCCTGGCCGGGCGTCGGCCAGCTCACCATCGAGGCGATCTCCCACCGTGACTTCCCACTGGTGCAGGCGGCCGTGCTGTTCTTCGCGGCGACGTTCGTCGTGGTGAACCTGCTGGTCGACCTCTCCTACCGGCTGCTCGACCCGAGGGTGAGGGCCTCCTCATGACCGTCACGACCACCACCGTCCCCACCGCCCCGCCCGGGGCCCCCAAGGGCCTCAGCCCACGGTCGATCGCACTGCGCACTCTGCTGCGCAACCGGCTGGCCGTGGTCGCGCTGGTCTTCCTCGCCGTCCTGGTCGTCGCCGCGCTCTTCGCGCCGCTGCTCGCCCCGGCCGACCCCGACGCGCAGGACCTGCTGATGCGGCTGCGCCCGCCGGCGTGGCAGGCCGGCGGCAGCGGCGCCCACCCGCTCGGCACCGACCAGCTCGGCCGGGACATGCTCTCCCGTGTCATCTACGGCACCCGGGTCTCGCTGCTGGTCGGCGCGGGCGCCGCGCTGCTCGCCGGGGCACTCGGCACCGTTATCGGCCTGGCGTCCGGGTACTTCGGCGGCTGGCCGGACCGGGTCCTGATGCGGATCGCGGACGTGCAGCTCGCGTTCCCGCCGATCCTGCTGGCCCTCGCCATCGTGGGCTTCACCGGCTCGGGCCTGTGGTACGTCATCCTGGTGCTGGGCTTCACGGGCTGGGTGTCGTACGCCCGTGTGGTCCGCTCGGAGGTGCTGTCGCTGCGTTCTCGGGACTTCATCACCGAGGCGCGGGCCATCGGGGCCACCGACGCCGCGATCATGCGCAGGCACCTGCTGCCCAACGTCATGGCGCCGCTGGCCACCATCGGCACCCTGCATGTCGCGGCGGCCATCGTCGCCGAGGCGTCCCTGAGCTATCTGGGGCTCGGCGTGCCCAAGGAGACCGTCACCTGGGGCTCGATGCTCGCGGACGGCCAGCTCTACCTGGGCACGTCCTGGTGGGTCGCGGTCTTCCCGGGGGTGGCCCTCATGCTCACCTCGCTCGCCGTCAACATCACGGGCGACGCCCTGCGGGACGTCGCGGACCCGAAGGCGTACCGCCGATGACCGAATCACACCCGGCCGCATCCCAGCCGGCCACCCCGGACCCGGCCACACTTCCACCGACCGCCCCGCCGGGCGCCGCGGACCCGCCGGGCGCCGCGGGCCCGGCAGGCGCGGCGGACCCGGCAGGCGCGGCGGATCCAGCGGGCGCCACGGGCCCGGCGGAGGCCACTTGGCTGCTCGACATCGCCGGCCTCAGCGTCGACTTCCGCCTCGGCTCCTCCGTGGTGCACGCCGTCCGCGGCGTCGACCTGCGGGTGGCGGCCGGTGAGACCGTCGCCGTCGTCGGGGAGTCCGGCAGCGGCAAGACCGCCACCGCGCTGTCCGTGCTGCGGCTGAACCCTGAGCCGCCGTGCGTGTACGCGGGTGGCGAGATCCGCTTCGGCGGGCGCGACCTGCTCGCCCTGTCCACGAGGGAGCTGGGCCGGATCCGCGGCCGGGACATCGCGATGGTGTTCCAGGACCCCATGACCAGCCTCGACCCGCTCCAGCGGGTGGGCGCCCAGGTCGCCGAGGTGCTCAGGCACCACCAGGGGCTGTCCCGCGCCCGGGCGCGGGAGCAGGCGCTCGCCGCGCTGGACGAGGTGGGCGTGCCCGAGCCCGGGCGTCGTTACGGGCAGTACCCGCACGAGCTCTCCGGAGGCCTGCGCCAGCGGGTGATGATCGCCACGGCGCTGGTCGGCCGGCCCCGGCTGCTCATCGCCGACGAGCCCACCACCGCGCTGGACGTCACCGTGCAGCGGCAGATCCTGGACCTGCTGGTCGGCCTCCAGCGGCGGCACGGCATGGCCGTGGTCCTGATCACCCATGACCTGGGCGTGGTCGCCGAGACCGCCGACCGCGTCGTGGTGATGAACCGGGGCCGGGTCGTGGAGAGCGGTCCTGTCCTCGATGTCTTCGACCACCCCGCAGACGACTACACCCGCCGGCTGCTGGACGCCACCCCCCGTCTGGAGCGGGCATGACCACCACCACAACGCCCGCGGGCGGCCCCTCGTCCCCGGTGCTCGTCGAACTGGCGGGTCTGCGCAAGGAGTTCGGCGGCAGGCACGGCTCGCTCGCCGTCGACGACGTGTCCCTGACCGTGCACGAGGGCGAGACGCTGGCGCTGGTCGGCGAGTCGGGCTGCGGGAAGACGACGCTGACCCGGCTGCTGCTGCGCCTGCTCACGCCCACCGCGGGGCGGGTGAGTTTCGACGGCCAGGACCTCGCGGCGCTCTCCCCGGCGGGGCTGCGGCGCCTGCGGCGGCAGATGCAGGTGGTCCTCCAGGACCCGTACTCCAGCATGAACCCGCGCTGGCGCATCGCCGACGTCGTGGCGGAGCCGCTGGTCACCCACGACCCGGCGGCCCGCGGCCGGCGGGGCAGGGCGCGCACCCGGGAGCGGGTCGGCGAACTCCTGGCGGCGGTCGGCCTGGACGCGGCGATGCAGGACCGCTATCCGCACGAGTTCTCCGGCGGCCAGCGGCAGCGCGTCTCCATCGCCCGTGCTCTCGCGCTGGAGCCCCGGCTTGTGGTGCTCGACGAGCCGACCAGTGCCCTGGACGTCTCCGTGCAGGCCAGGACCCTGGAGCTGCTGGCCGAGTTGCAGCGGCGGCACGGTCTGACGTACGTCTTCGTCTCACACAACCTCGCCGTGGTGCGGCAGGTGGCCGACCGCGTCGCCGTGATGCACCGGGGGCGGCTGGTGGAGGTGGGTGACGCCGCGCGGGTCTTCCACGCACCCGGGCATCCCTACACCCGCCGGCTGCTGGACGCGGTGCCGGTCCCCGACCCGCGCCGGGCCCGCCGCGCGGGCGGCCGCCGCGGCGGGAAGGGCGCCGGCGCCGACAGCGGCACCGCGGCTGCGGGCGGCCGTCCCCGCGCATCCGGCGCCGGGGACGCGGAGGGTTGCCGCGCCGCGGCCGACGCCGACGGTGCGGACGGCCGCCACGGCGACCCGGGCGCCGGCGGCCCCATCGGTCCCGGCGGTCTCGGCGGGCCCGGCGGTCTCGGCGGCCCCATCGGGCCCGGCGGCCCCATCGGGCCCGGCGGCCCCATCGGGCCCGGCGGGCTCGGCGGGCCCGGCGGGCTCGGCGGCTAGAGATGCGACAGCACCAGCCCCGCACCGCCCAGCAGGGCGACGTCGTCCACGGCCGCGTCGCTGACGAGGACCCGGGGCTCCTCCGCGCCCGCCGCCGCGACACCGGACCGCAGCCGCCGCTCGATCAACGCCCGGAAGCGCTCGCCGCCCTCGCGTGCCTCACCGTGCAGCACGAAGAGGCCGGGTGCGAAGAGCTGCTGGACGTTGACCAGGCCGAGGGCGAGATGGTCCGCGTACTCGGCCACCACGGCACGGGCCGGCTCGTCGTCGCGCCCGGCGAGCGCGGCCAGCGAACGGTCGGGGCCGAGACCGGCCGCCCGGGCGCGGGCGCGCAGCCAGCGGGTGGTGGCCAGGGTCTTCCAGCATCCCCGGCTGCCGCAGGTACAGCGCTCGCCGCTGGCCGAGACGGTCATATGGGCGCCGCTGCGGCCGCCGTGCGGGGCCAGCACCTCGCCCTCGTAGAGGATGCCGACGCCCAGCACCTCACCGGTGGACACCGACGCGAAGGTGCGCCGGCCCCGGCCGGGCCCGAACCACCGGTCGCCCAGCACCTGAAGGCGCGCCCGGTGCTCCACCCGGACCGGTGCCCCGGTCAGCGCCCGCAGCCGCTCGCCCACCGGGTAGCCGTGCAGCGCGGGCACGTCGTTGACCTCGGTGATCACACCGGCGTCCGGATCGACGAGCCCGGCGGCGGCGATGCCCACGCCCACGGGCGCCCGCCCGGCGAACACCCGGGCGGCACGGGCGAGTGCCGCGTCCACCTCGGCGGGGGCGGGTGCCGCCGCGTCGTACGCCGCCTCGGTGCGTTCCAGTACCCGGCCCGAGACGGTCAGCACGGCCGCCCTGACACGCCCGGGCAGCAGTTCGACCGCGCCCAGCACCCGGGGGGCGGACGGTGTGACCGGGGGCGTCGCGGGCTCGGGCACCAGCCGCAGCGGAGGACGTTCATGCACCATGCGCCGACTCTGCCACGCGTGGCGTTTCCTGAGGTAGAGCCGTGAGATTACGGAAGGCAGCACCGTGACCCGACAGAACCGCCCCGACCAGGACCGTACCCCCATGACCGACACCACGGGCGCATTCCGCGCCACCGGCACCGAGCCCCCGGCGGACGACCCGGCCGGCACGGGCCGTACCTCCATCGCACCATCGGACACCGGCATCGGAGACGACTCCGGTGGCGGGACCGCCCCCGCCGTTCCGGACGGTGCCGCCCGGGCCGCGTCCACCAGCACCGCCCGCCTCACCGAGCTGACCTGGCGTCAGGTCCGCGACGCCGGCGAGCGCGCCATCGCCCTGCTGCCCATCGGCTCCCAGGAGCAGCACGCCGGGCACCTGCCGATGGGTACGGACACCCTGCTCGTCGAGGCGGTCACCGACCGGGCGACGGCGCTGCTCGCCGCGGAGCCCGGTGCGCCCGCGCTGGTGCGGCTGCCCACCCTGCCGTTCGGGCACAGCCCGCACCACCTCTTCGCGGCGGCGCTCTCGCTCTCCGCGTCCACCCTGGCCGCGGTCCTCGACGACCTGCTCGACTCGCTGGTGACCAGCGGCTACCGGCGGATCATGGTGGTCAACGGGCACGGCGGCAACGACGAGATCATGCGCCTGGCGGCGAAGCGCTTCACGCTGCGTGCGCGGGCCACGGTGGCCGCCTGTTCCTACTGGACGCTGGCGGCCGGGGAGGCGCCCGGCGAACGCCCTGACCGTACCCCCGGCCACGCGGGCTGGTTCGAGACGTCGCTGATGCTCGCGGCCCACCCCGCGCTGGTGCGCACGCCGGTGCCGCCGCGCGCTCCGGTCGATCCACCACCGCTCTTCGACCGTCCGCCCCACCCGGGCCTCACCGTCGAGCGGCACGGGGAGTGGGCGCGGGTGGGCGGGGCCACGGACGACGCCTCCGGTGCCGAAGCCGAGCAGGGTCGGCGACTGCTGGACGCCCGGGCCCGGGGCCTGGCCAGGGCGATCCGCGCGTTCGACGCGGCGACCGCCGCGGACCCCATGACCGCCACCGCCGCCACCGCCGTCGCGCCCACCGCTGCCGTCCGAGGAGAGGCATGAAGATCACAGATGTCGACGTGCAGGTCGTGAACCTGCCCCTGACCAACCCGTTCACGAGCTCCTTCGAGACCAAGACGGGCGAGACGCGGACGGTGGTCCGGCTCCGCACGGACGAGGGCGTGGAGGGCTGGGGCGAGACGATGTGGGGCGGGCCGGTGGCCGCGATCATCCGGTCGATCGCCGGGGACCTGATCGGCACGAGCCCGTTCGCCCTGGAGCGGTTCCACCGCAAGCAGCACATGGTGCCGTTCTTCTACGGTTACCTCGGCTATGCGGCGATCGCCGCCCTGGACGTCGCCTGCTGGGACGTGATGGGCAAGGTCACCGGCCAGTCGGTCACGGACCTGCTGGGCGGCCCGGTGCGTGACGAGGTGCCGATCACCGCGCTGGTCACCCGCGCGGACGCGCCCGGCGCGGACGCCGCGGGGCTACCGCGGGCGCTGGCGGAGCACGCGGCGCGGGTGGTCGCCGAGGGCGGCTTCACGGCGGTCAAGCTGAAGGGCACCCGGGACGTCGAGGGCGACGTGGCCGTCATGCGGGCGCTGCGGGACGCCCTGCCGGGCGTGAATCTGCGGGTCGACCCGAACGCCGCGTGGTCGGTGCCGGACGCGGTGCGCGCCGGGATCGCGCTGGAGGAGCTGGACCTGGAGTACCTGGAGGACCCGTGCGTGGGGATCGAGGGCATGAGCCAGGTGGCGGCAAAGGTGCGCATTCCGCTCTGCACCAACATGTGCGTCGTCCGCTTCGAGGACTTCGCGCCCGCGGTCCGGCTGAACGCGGTGGACGTCGTGCACGGCGACGTCTACAAGTGGGGCGGGATCGCGGCGACCAAGGCGCTCGCCGCGCACTGCGAGACGTTCGGGCTCGGCATGAACCTGCACAGCGGGGGTGAGCTCGGTATCGCCACCGCGGCGCATCTGGCGGTGGTGGCGAGTACGCCGGTGCTCTCGCGGGCCATCGACAGCATGTACTACCTGCACGCGGACGACATCATCGAGCCGTTGCGGCTGGAGGCGGGGCGGCTGCGGGTGCCCACGGGGCCGGGGCTCGGGGTGCGGGTGGACGAGGAGAAGGTGCGGTACTTCGCTTCCGTCAACGAGCGCGAGGGGGATCTCACGGGGTGAGGGCCGCTCGGCGCGGCGGCCGGCCGGGGGCGGTGCCGGTCGTGCCGCCTGCCGTCCATCGCCCTCCGGGCTCGTCCCCGAACGCCGGGCGGGCTCCCCAGGTCATCCTCCGGGCTCGTCCTCGAACGCCGGACCGGCTCCGGGAACCACCCCGGCCCCGTCAGCAAGACCGAAACCGCCGAGCATCGCGGGCCGTCCACGGGACAGGCCAGGTGCCGCGGATCACCAGTCGTGGACTGTGCCGTCCCTCAGACGGTTCACGGGGAGGTAGGCAGGGGTGTACGGGAAGGCGGCCGCGGCCTCGTCGTCCAGATCGACACCGAGGCCGGGCGTGTCGGAGGGGTGGAGGAGGCCGTCGGTGAAGGTGTAGGAGGTGCGGAAGACCTCCAGGGTCCGGGCGGAGTGCCGCATGTACTCCTGGATGCCGAAGTTGTGCACGGCGAGGTCCAGGTGGAGCGCGGCGGCCATGCCGACCGGTGAGATGTCCGTGGGGCCGTGCAGACCGGACCTGATGCCGTACACCGCGGCGTGGTCGAGGAGTTTGCGCATGGCGGTGACACCGCCGGTGTGGGTGACAGCGGAGCGCACGTAGTCGATCAGCCGCTCGCTGAGCAGGGTCGTGTAGTCGTGGACGGAGTTGAAGACCTCACCGATGGCGAGGGGGGTGGTGGTGTGCTGGCGGATCAGCCGCAGGGCCGCCTGGTCCTCGCCGGGTGTGGCGTCCTCCAGCCAGAACAGGTCGTAGGGCTCCAGCGCCTTGCCCAGTCCGGCCGCCTGGATGGGCGTCATGCGGTGGTGGCCGTCGTGCAGCAGCGGCAGTTCGGGACCGAACTCCGCGCGCACCGCCTCGAAGACCGCCGGTACATGCCGCAGGTAGGCGCGGGTGTCCCAGGTCTCCTCGACGGGCAGGGTCCGGCCGGCGCCGGAGCGCCTGGCGGGTTCGTAGTCGTAGCGGTCGCCGCCGGCCGCCGCGGAGGCGGCCACGCCGTACACCGAGTCGAGCCCGGGGATGCCGGTCTGGATGCGGATGGCGCGGTAACCCTGCGCGAGGTGGGCGCGTACCGAGTCCATCAGCTCGGGCAGGTCGCGCCCGGACGCGTGGCCGTAGGCGAGGGCCCCGGTGCGGGACGCGCCGCCGAGGAGTTGGTAGAGCGGCATCCCGGCGGCCTTGGCCTTGATGTCCCACAGGGCGGTGTCCACCGCGGCGATGGCCGCCATGGTGACCGGCCCGCGCCGCCAGTACGCGCCGCGGTACAGGTACTGCCAGGTGTCCTCGATCCGGCCGGCGTCCCGCTCGATCAGCAGCGGTGCGACATGGTCGCGCAGATAGCTGGCGACGGCGAGCTCGCGGCCATTGAGGGTGGCGTCCCCCAGCCCGGTGAGGCCGTCGTCGGTGGTGATGCGCAGGGTGACGAAGTTGCGTCCCGGGCTGGTGACGATGACGTCGGCCGAGCGGATCTTCATATGGGCGACTCCTGTGGGGTGGATACGGGTTCCAGCGGGCGGGGCGGGGCGGGATCGGGTCGGGCCGGTACGGGAAGCTGCGGGTGAGGGGATGCCGTGGTCCCGCAGGGCGCCCGGTTCCTCGTCGATGCGCCCGGATCGCGGCTGCACGGCATCAGGGGTCCTCAGGGTCCCTTGGTGCGGGACCGGACGTCGGCGCCGACCCGGACGACGAGGTCCCGCCGTGCCGAGCCCGGCGGAGTTGCGCTTTCACGGTGAACTGCTCGCCTTCCGCTGCTGGCCTGCCGTCTTCTTGCGCCGCCGGCCTGCGGGCTTCGCCCGCTGATGGCCCCGGGTCCTGCGCCGCGGGTGGCCTGGCGGCTTCCACACCGACGGCCTGGGATCTTCGTCCGGTGGTGGTCGGAGCCGCCGCCGGCTGCCGGGGGGCCGCGCCGGGTTCCACCGCGGGTGCGGCCCGGCACCCGCCAGGTATATCGATCTCCCATGGTCACTGTCGAGAGCGCGCGTCGGATGCGCCGGGACCGTCGCCGAGGCCGGTGAGGCGGCGAGGCGGCGAGGCGGCGAGGCCGGCCTACGAGGGCGCGCAGGGGCCGGCGGAGATGCCGGCGGAGATGCGCCGCGGTTCCCGCACCGCTTTCGAGGTGCTGCCCACATGGGGTCATTGGTGTGGAAACCGCACACGGGCAGGGGCTCCGAGGCACGAGGTGCGTGCTCCGGAGCCCGGGTGGATGGCGGGGGCCTTCGGGCCGTCAGCCCTTCTCTCCTTCCTTCGCCTGCTGGCCGACGATCGCGGAGAGCGCGGCGGTGACGGATTCCTCGGCGGCCGCCTTGCCGATGCCGAGCCCGCTGAGCACCCCCTCGCCGTCCTCGCACTCCAGCAGGGCGAGCAGGATGTGCTCGGTGCCGATGTAGTTGTGCCCGAGCCGCAGGGCCTCACGGAACGTCAGCTCCAAGGCCTTGCGCGCGCTCGCGTCGAACGGGATGAGCGCGGGCAACTGTTCGGCCGCCGGGGGCAGGGCCTCCTTGGCGGCCTGCCGGACGCGGTCCGGTGTCACGCCCTGCGCGGTGATCGCCTGGACGGCCAGCCCCTGCGGCTCGCTCAGCAGGCCCAGGACCAGGTGGGCGCAGAGGATCTTGTCGTGGTGGGCGGCGTGCGCCTCGTTCTGCGCCGCCACCACCACCTTGCGGGCGCGCGGGGTGAACCTGCTGAAGCCCTGGCTGGGGTCCAGGTCGGAGAGGCTGCCGAGGTCCTTGGGGACGAACCGCTTCTGGGCGGCCTGCCGGGTGACGCCCATGCTCTTGCCGATCTCGCTCCACGAGGCACCGGAACGGCGCGCCTGGTCGACGAAGTGGCCGATGAGGTGGTCGGCGAGCTCCCCCAGGTGCTCGGCGGCCAGGACGGCATCGGTGAGCTGGTCGAGGACCTCGGTGTGGACCTTCTTGATGGCGTCGATGAGGTCGTCGAGACGGACGGATGTCTGGATGCGTGTGGGCTCCTCCATGAGGCAACCTTAGGTTGACACCCACACCATCGTCAACCCTGAGTTGACAGCAGGGAGCCGGGTGGGCGGCGGGGTGCCGCTCATGATCGACAAGATCGGGTAACCGGGTAGGAGCAGACCGACAGGCGATCGCAGACATGAGGAAGTGTGCTGATGCAGATCAATCTCTCCGGACGTACGGCGCTGGTCACCGGATCCACCCAGGGCATCGGGGCGGCCATTGCGGCGGGCCTGGCCCGCGCGGGCGCACGGGTCGGCGTCAACGGCAGGAGCAAGGACGGCGTGGCGCAGGCCGTGGCGCACCTGTTCTCGCTGGTGCCCGGCGCGGACTTCGTCGCCGTGCCGGCGGACGTGACCACCGAGGAGGGCGCCGAGCGGGTGACGGAGCTGCTGCCGCAGGTGGACATCCTCATCAACAACCTCGGCATCTTCGGCGCCCGCCCCGCGCTGGAGATCACCGACGAGGAGTGGCGGCGCTACTTCGAGGTCAACGTGCTGGCCGGGGTCCGGCTGACCCGGGCCGTGCTGCCCGGCATGGTGGAGCGCGGCTGGGGGCGCATCCAGTACATCGCCAGCGACTCCGCGGTGGCCATCCCCAAGGAGATGATCCAGTACGGGATGTCCAAGACGGCGCTGCTCGCCGTGGGTCGGGGATTCGCCAAGGAGGCCGCGGGCACCGGGGTGACGGTGAACTCGGTGATCGCGGGTCCCACCCACACCGGAGGCGTGGAGGACTTCGTCTACGAGCTGGTCGACCGCGACCTGCCCTGGGACGAGGCCCAGCGCGACTTCATGCGCACGTACCGGCCGCAGTCCCTGCTGCAACGCCTGATCGAGCCGGAGGAGATCGCGAACATGGTGGTCTACCTCAGCTCGGACCAGGCGTCGGCGACGACGGGCGGCGCGCTGCGGGTGGACGGCGGCTACGTGGACGCGATCCTGCCCTGATCGTTCCCACCCTGACCGTTCCTGTCCGGTTCCGGGATACGCCCGGAGGCCACCGCGCCGGCCGACGCAGCGGTGACACATCCGATCGCCAGCCACTGCGGCGCCGTCAGGCGCTCGCCGAGCAGCAGCAGTCCGGCGAGCGCGGCCGCGAGGGGCTCCAAGCTCTGCATGACGCCCACCACCCGGACGGGCAGGCGGCGCAGAGCGGTCAGCTCCAGGGAGTAGGGCAGGGCCGCCGACAGCACGGCGACCAGCAGCCCGCTCGGCAGCGCGTCCGCCCGCACCAGCCTGTCCGCGTCGTCCGCCAGGGCGAAGGGCAGCGTGACCAGCGCGGCCCATGACAGTGCGAGGGCCAGCGGACCGCCGCCCGACATCGTGGCTCCTGCCCACCGGCTCAGCAGCAGGTAGCCACCCATCGCCACCGCCGCCCCCACGGCGAAGGCGATACCGGCGGGGGACAGCGGGCGGCCGGTGGGGCCGGGCAGCAGGAACAGCACGACCCCCGTCGTCGCCAGCAGCCCCCACACCCCCTCGCGCCAGCGGCGCGCCGTCGCAAGCGAAACCGCAAGGGGGCCCGTGAGCTGCACGGTCATCGCCACCCCCACCGGCATCCGCGCCATGGCCGGGTAGACGAGGTTCATACCGGCGATCGCCGTGCCGTATCCCAGGACCGGGACCAGGTCCGTCCACCGCGTCGGCAGGCGGGGACGCCACACCGCGAGCAGCACGAGTGCGGCGAGGGACAACCGCAGCGCCACCGCGCCGGCCGGACCGCCCGTCGTCTCGAAGAGCCGCTTGCCCAGCGCTTGACCGGTCTGCACGCTGACGACGCTGCCCAGGACCAGGACGGGCGCGGGCAGCGGCCGTCCCCAGGGGCGTCCGGACGCCGCCGCCGGGGGTCCTTCGGGGCCGTCAGGACGTGTGCGTGTCCCGGCCATGGGGACCTTTCCGGGTGCGGAGGGCGGGCCGCCACGCCGGGTCGGATATCTGTCCGCTCCCCTCCACCACCAGCCGTACCCGGGCACCGGTGCGTTCCGGCTCGAACCAGACCCGCAGCCGGCCGCACGGGCAGCGGGCGTACACGACGGCTCCTCCCATCACCCGGTGGCGCGAGACCTCGGTCTCCTCCGCACGCAGGGGCCAGCCGCACGCCGTGCACCGGTGCTGCTCCCGTTCCTGCCGCCGAGGATCGTCCTGTCCGTGCCGCTGTGGATGCTCATGCTGCTGAGGCCCTGTCATGGACCCGAGCATTCCGGGAGCCTATGTGCACGTCCATCGCAAAATCCGGCAGGGAACCGTGCAGAGGAGCTGCAAGATGGATCTGGAATTGCTGCGCACCTTCCGTGTGCTGCACGAGCAGGGCACCGTGACGGCCGCCGCACGGGAGCTGAGCCTCTCCCCCTCCGCGGTCTCGCAGCAGCTCAAACAGCTCGCACGGGACGTGGGCACGGCGCTCCTGGAGCCGGAGGGGCGCCGTCTGCGCCTCACCTCGGCGGGCCATGTCCTGCTCGGGCACGCCGACGCGCTGTGGGCCCAGTGGGAGCGGGCCCGCGCCGACCTCACGAGCCACGAGGAGAGCCCGCACCGGCTGCTGCGCATCGGCGGGTTCGCCACGAGCATCGGCTCGCTGCTCGCGCCGGCCGCCGCCGATCTGCTGCACTCCGCGCCGCCCGTCCGCACCCATGTGACGGAGGTCGACACGCGCGCGTGCTACCAGCAGGTGCTGTCGGGACGGCTGGACATCGGGGTGCTGCCGCCGCTGCCGGGCGTGCCTCCGGTGGACGACCCGCGGTTCCATCAGGAGCCCCTGCTGGACGACGTGATCGACCTGGTCGTCCCGGCCGGCCACCGGCTCGCCGCCCGCGCCGGCGCGGTCCTCCCCGACGCGGCCGCCGAGGACTGGATCTCACCGCACCACGACCACCACCAGCTCATCCAGGCACTGTGCGCAGCCGCCGGTTTCTCACCCCGGATGGTGCACCACGCGGACGACTGGCATGCGGTGCTGACGCTGATCGGCCATGGTCTCGGCGTGTGCCTGGTACCGCGCCTGGTGCCTCTCACCGGACACGCCCGGCTGGTCCGCGTGCCCCTCGGCGACCGCCCGCCGGTCGCCCGCCGGGTCATGACCTGCATCCGCACGGGAAGCCGGGACCAGCGCCCCATAGCCGAAGGGCTCAGGGCGCTACGGGCCCGGGCGGCGCAGGCGGTACTGCCGCCGGGTGCCCCGGCCGAGGCGCCGGGGACCGCCGGGCGGGCACCGGGGGCGCTGGAGGCGCCGGCAGAGCACGGACGAGGGGCCTGACGGCTCACTGCTCGTGCCGGACCGCAGTCGTTCCCCCGGGTCGTGGGGTCCCGGCGTCGCGGATGTTCCGGTGTCGTGGACGTTCCGGCGTCACGCGGAGGTTCTGGGGCCGTCGGCGTTCCGGGCAGCCGACGTTGTTCGTGTCCCTGTCAGACCCGCAGTGCCTTGTCAGACCCGCCGTGCCTGTCAGACCCGCTCCAGCGGCCGGTGCGGTGGCTGGGGCAGTCGAACGGTGATGGTGTCGCCGGGCCGCACCACGCCGCCCTCCTTCACGATGCTCATGATGCCGGCCTTGCGCACCACGGCTCCCGACTCGTCGCGGCCGACGACCTGCTTCAGCAGGCCGTCCTGGAAGTGGTCGATCTGGACACAGGGATTGCGCAGGCCGGTCACCTCCACCACGGCGTCGGGGCCGAGGCCGAGCAGGGTGCCGGCCGGCAGGCTCAGCAGGTCGATACCGCGGGTGGTGACGTTCTCGCCCAGCTCGCCGGGAGCGACCGTGAACCCGGCGTCGGCCACCTCGGTGAAGAGCTCCTCGTGGATGAGGTGGACCTGGCGGAGGTTCGGCTGCGTGGGGTCCTGCGCGATGCGTGAGCGGTGCTTGACGGTCACACCGGCGTGCACGTCCCCCTCCACCCCGAGACCGGCGAGCAGGGTGATGCTGTCCTTGTTCGGCTTGGTGAACGAGTAGGTGCCGTTGCTGCTGACCGCAGTCACCGTTCCGGTCATCCCTCGGGCCTCTCTTCCGTGACCTGCCCGGACGTCTCCCGCCCGGAGGGTGGAGCCGCACCGAGCCTAACCCGATCGTCCGCCGCAGGGCTCGTGCTCCGGCCACTGGTGACCTGAGTCGGAGATCCTCCCCGCCCAGTGCCACCGCGAGCGCGACATCCAGCAGGACCCTGCCCTGATCGTGCACCGCCCGGGCCTTGCTCCACGGCTCGAGCGCCGCCGGTACCGCCGCATCCAGATGCGGAGTCGGACGGCTGACGGGTCGGGGAGCTGACGCTGACGGCTCACTTGCGTCCGCGTGATCACCCACCGGCTCAAGGGCGTTCCCGGGGTGGAAGAGGGCGGATACCGCCTGGTGACCGATCTACTGCACGCGACGAAGTATCCGGCTGGGGAGCTGGCTGCGCTCTACCACCAGCGCTGGAAGATCGAGTCCGGGTACGGGGAGATCAAGACCCACCAGTGTGGGGCGAGGGTGGTCCTGTCGGGCAAGACACCAGAGAGGGTGCGTCAGCAGATCTGGGCGCGTCCGCTGGTCCACCACGCCTTGCGAGTGCTGATGTCGTGAACGGCTGCCGCCCGCCGGATCGATCCCGATCGTCTCTCCTTCACCGGCATCCTGCGGGCCGCCCGCCGCAGCGTCACCACTGCGCCAGGGATCTTCCCTACCAGGTGCCCCGCGCCGTGAGGAACTCCAGCACCGGTGGTGTGGCGACGTCCGCGAACTCCTCGAAGTAGGCGTGCCGCGCACCGGGGACGAGGTGCAGGCGGGCGCCGGGGATCCGGCCAGCGATCAGGGGGGCGTTGGCGGTGGGGTTGAACGTGTCGTCCGTGCCGTGCACCACGAGGGTGGGCGCGGCGATGCGGGGCAGCGCGTCCCACGCGTCGTGCCGCGCGCTGGCCTGCAGGTGACGGCGGCGGGCGTGGCCCGGCATCGTCGGGTCGCCGAGGGTGTGGAACGGGCCGTCGTGGGTGGCGAGCCAGCCGGGTGTGTACATCAGCTCGAGCAGGGTGCGCCGCGCGGCGGCCGCGTCGGGCTGGGCCAGGGCGCGCCGTATCCCGGGGCCGCGTTCCACACCGTGCGGGGCGCCGGGCGAGGTGCAGCCGAGCACCAGCCGGTCCACGCGCTCGGGATGGTCGGCGGCGATCCACTGCGCGACCCGGCCGCCCATCGACGTGCCGTAGACATGAGCGCGGTCGATGCCGGCGTGGTCGAGCACGGCCAGCACGTCGCGGGCGAACCCGGGGGTGCTGTAGGTGTCGGTGTCGGGCCGGTCGCTGCCCCCGGTGCCGCGGTAGTCGAGGACGACGGTGGAGAACTCGGCCGCGAAGGCGTCCCGGACGGAGTCCCACCAGTGCAGGTCGTTGGACTGGCCGCTCAGCAGGACCAGGGGCCGGCCCGCGCCGTGGACCTCGTAGTGGAGCGCGGCGCCGTCGGCCGCCCGTGCGTGAGGCATGATGCGGCTATTTTCACACCTGCCGGGGACGCGACGCACCCGCCCCGCTCCCCCGCGCCTTCCGTGCCTTCCGCGCCGGGTGGGACCGCCACCGTCCCCACGCCGCGGACCTGCCGAGTTCCCATGCTGCGGAGCCGGGCTCCCGTGCGGCGGGAGCGGGTGGCCGGCAGCGGAACGCCCACGGAGGACCGGCCCTCCGTGGGCGTCCGTGCGCCACCGGGTCCTGAGTGTCACCGGTGCTGCGTGTCACCGGTGCTGTGCGCCACCAGCCCTGTGCGCCACCGGGTGCTGTGCGCCGCCGGGTTCTGCGCCACGGTCCGATGGGGCGGAGACCGTCGGCGGCCTCGGGGTTACTGGTACCTGATGTCCGAGGCCGCGTAGAGACAGTTGGTGCTGTCCGGACCGCTGCCGATCTCACTGGGCTCGCCGTCGGTGACGCCCCTGTACTTCAGACACGGGACGATCTTGTGGCTGCTGTCGCCGATCACGGTGATGCCGGAGAGCCGGGCCGTGTCGCCGTAGTTGGTGTTGATGCCGACGATGGCCTTGCCGGGCGCGGTGACCGTGACGTCCTGGACCTGCACGTGCCGGGCGTACTGCGAGCTGCAGTTGCCGCAGGACCGGTAGAGCTTGCCGAAGTCCTGGACCTGGAAGTTCCGGATCACCATGGTGCCGGGGCCGTTGTGCTGGAAGACCTTGTCGCTGGCCTTGCGGGCGCCGCCGCCGTCGATGGTCATCGTCTGCGACGACGACTTGCCCTTCAGCGTGGCGGCGTCCTCGCCGACGTCCTCCCACCACACGTTCTTCAGGGTGCAGGTGCCCTCGCAGTGGATGCCGTCCGCGGCGGGCGAGCCGATGACGACGTTCTGCAGGGTGGCGCCGTTCGCCAGGTCGAAGAGCGGGTCCTGGCCCTCGTCCTGGCCGCCGTCGCCGAGGTCGCCGCTGCCTACGTAGCGGACCATCCTGCCGTCCAGGGTGCCGCTGACCTGGATGGTGCTGCTCACGTTCTGCTGCCCCGTCGGGGTGGGCCAGGCGGCGGCCACCGCCTGGAGGTGGGGCCCGGGCGTCGCCGCCGCGGGCACCGCGAGCAGGGCCGCGGGCACGGCGAGTACCGGTACGAGAACCGCCAGGCCGCGCTGTCGCCGGTGGTGTCTGTTCGGTGTCATGTCGTCGCTCCTCAGAAGTGGGGGAAGGTGCGCCCGTGCTCGGCCGTGCCCCGGCTGGGCCGCTCGGCCCGCCGTCACGCCGCTGCGGCCCCGCCACCGGGCACCGGGAGGGCGTCCGGAGGGGGCCGTGCGGGACTGTGCCACTCGGGGCGTGGACATTCCCGCTCAGTGTGTGGACTCCGCCGATCCGTACCGGTGCGCGCCCCGCGCCGGACAGCGGTTTCCGGGCGCGTCAGCAGTACGGCGGCTGATCCGTCAGCGACGCCGCCACCCGCATCCACACTCCGAACAGCCGGTACAGGGCGGGCAGTTCGCCCTGCGCCTGCACGGTGCGGCTGTCGGTGGCGGTGACTCCCGGGATGCCCGTCAGGACTGCGGCCACGGACGCCGACTGCCAGCGGACCGCGAGGGTGGCCGAATCCGCCACCACGGGACGGACCTTCGGCACCGCGGACAGACCGGCCGCGACCGTCTCCTCGATGTCCCGGCGGGCCTCGGCCGGCGGACGCAACTCGGCGGCGAAGCGGTCCCGCGCGTACTTCACGGCCACGGTGAAGACCGAGCCGTCCCAGTCCGCCATCTCCGCGCAGGCAGCGTCGTCACCGGTGAGCGTCACCACGGGCACGCCCAGCCATGCGGCCGTGGCATGGGCGAGCGCGATCTCCCCCACCGGTCGGCCGTCCAGCCAGATGTCCTCGATCTCGTGCCCCATAAAGCTGTGGCTGAGCACGCCGAGCGCACCGGCTCGCGCGTGGTAGCCGACACAGATCATCGCGTCGTACTCGGGGGTGAGCCCCGCGAGCATGCCCATGGGCTTGGGCCTGCCCCGCACGAGGCGGGCCGGGGCGTGCAGGGCCTCCGGCAGCAGGTTGCGCATGGGGCCGTGCGCGTCGTTGACGACGATGTCGGTGGCGCCCGCGGCGACGGCACCGCGAATGGCGGCGTTCACATCCTCCGCCATCATCAGGCGCCCGCGCTCGTAGTCCCGGCCGCCGGGCTGGACGTCGGCGGCGTCCACGAGCCCGGTGATGCCCTCCATGTCCACGCTGATGTAGATCCGCACTCCGCTGCGCTCCCTCGCTCGGTCGAACCGGCAGACGCCGGTCCCCATTCGCGCACGCGGATCCGGCCTTCCGCGGTTCCCGCGGACGCCGCCGGTCCCGGCGGACGGCCGGAAACGGCCGGGACCGGCCGGTGTCACAGCGGTCGGCGCCACGGTGGCCGATGTGGGGAAGGAAGTCGGCAGGGCGGCAGGCGGCAGGCGGCAGGCGGCGATCACGGATACCGTGGGAGGAGTACGAACGGTACAAACCGCAGCATGATGGGCAGCCCACCATGGACCGTGCCGAGAATGCCGACGAGACGTACGAGGACCGCGACAGCCACGACGAGCAGCACGCCCGTGACGACCGGGGTGAAGCCGAGCCGGCCGGCGGGTACGAGGAGGACGCCTACGAGGCCTACGGGGAGGAGGCCGAGGCGTATCCGGACGAGGAGCTGCCGGCCCGGCAGCCGTCCGTGGAGCCGGATGTGTACCTGGACGTGCCGGAGGTCAAGGTAGACGAGATCGCTCTGGACGTGGAGGAGCTGCGCGCCCGGGTGTCGCTCCAGGCCGAAGTGCTGGACCTGCTGCGGCTCAACGTCGGCGCCGATGTCTCGCTGGGCGCGGTGCACCTGGACATCAAGGGGGTGTCGGCGCAGGCCCTGCTCAAGGTGCGGCTCGACAACGTCGCCGACGTCATCAGCAGGGTCCTGACGACGATCGACCGCAATCCGCAGATCCTGGAGCAGATCACCTCGGGCCTTGGGTCGGCGGCGCAGGAGGTGGGCACCGGAGCGCGGCAGGCCGTGGGCGAACTGGGCCAGGGCGCGGGGACCGCGGTGGGAGCGGTCGGCGAGCACGCCGGCGAGGCGGTGGGGCACCTCGGCAAGAGCGCCGGCCGGGCCGTCGAGGACGTGGGCCAGGGCGCGGGGCGCACCGTGGAGAGCGTCGGCGAGGGTGCGGGCCGGGCCGTCGAGGACGTCGGCGGCGGCGCCCGGGAAGCCGTCGGCGACGTGGGCGAGGGGGCGGGGAAGGCCGCCGGAGAGGTGGGCGAGGGCGCACGGCGCACCGTCGAGGACGTCGGCGAGGGCGCCGGGGAGGCCGTGGGCGAGGCGGGCAGGGGAGCCCGGGAAGCGGTCGACGAGGCGGGCGGTGCCGCGCGGGAGGCGGGCGGCCGGGCGGGTGAGGTGGCGGAAGAGGCCACGGACCAGGCGGCGGGGGCGGCCGGCGGGACCGCGGGCGCCGCTCGCAGAAAGCGCGCGGCCGCCCGGCCGGCCAGAAGGGCACCCGGCGGCGAGCGCCGCGCGGCCCGCGGCGGCGAGGAGCAGGCGCGCCGGGTGACACGCAGCCGGGGGGCGGAGGAACGGCCGGAGAGCCGTCCGCCGTGAACGCCGCCCGAGGAGGGCCCCACGGACATCGAGTTCACCTCGGACGTCCGGAGCCGTGAGCTGCGCTTCCGCGGCCCGCCCCGCACGGACGTCCGCTTCAGCGGCTCACCGGGCCACAGGTCGGTGAGCCGCAGCACCCGCGACAACCTGGACGAGCCGGTGGCACCCGACGTGCGCTACCGCGACGTCCGCATCACCTACCGCCTGTCCAACCGCCTCGCGCCCCCTCCGCCCGATGACGGCACGACGGAGCCTGGGTCCCCATAGGGCCGCGCCCTGTGGGGGCGCGGCCTGCCGGGGCGCGGGAAACCGCGGCCCCGGCCCCCACCGGCCGCCGGCCGGTGAACGGACCGCACGGGGCCTGCCCGAGACCCGCCGTCGGCGTGTCGTGGTGACGCGGGCCGTCCCCTGCGCCCCAGGGGCGAGGCCGCGCCGCCGACGGGGATGGCGACACCCGCCGGACGGGGCTGGGGGCGCCCCTGACAGACCGGGCGCCCCACGGCGGGGGGTCACGGCTTGCGTGCCACGCCCCCGTACACGTCCGTCGGCTCCGGGGTGGTCCCCGGCTCGGGGCGCCACAGCGGACAGGAGACGATCCCGGGCTCCAGCAGTTCGAGACCCTCGTAGTAGGCCGAGACCTGCTCGGGGCTGCGCAGGACGTAGGGGATGGCGCCGGTGTCGTCGTACCCCTGCTGGGCCTCCTGCAGCGCGGTGTCGGTGTCCGTGCTGTCGTAGTGGACGAAGTAGCTGCCGGAGGGCAGGGCGGCCTGGAGCGTCCGGACGATCGACTTGGCCTCCTCGTAGTCCTGGATGTGACCGAGGATGCCCATCAGCATCAGAGCGACCGGCTTGCTGAAGTCCAGGACGCGGCCGGCGGCCTGAAGGATCCGCTCGGGCTGGTGCAGGTCCGCGTCGATGTAGTCGGTGACGCCCTCCGCGGTGCTGGTGAGCAGGGCCTGGGCGTGCCGCAGGACGAGCGGGTCGTTGTCGACGTAGACGATGCGGGATTCGGGGGCGATGCGCTGGGCGACCTGGTGGGTGTTGTCGTAGGTGGGCAGGCCGGTGCCGATGTCCAGGAACTGCCGGATGCCGCACTCGGACGCCACGTGGGTGACGGTGCGGATCAGGTAGGCACGGGAGGCGCGCGCCATCGTCTCGATGTTCGGCGCGGTCTCACGGTACGCGTCGCCGGCGATCCGGTCGACTTCGTAGTTGTCCTTCCCGCCCATCCAGTAGTTCCAGATGCGGGCCGAGTGGGGAACCGATGTGTCGATCTTGGACAATGCGTCCTGGTCGGGTGTCGGCCGGGCGTCTGCCATGACGGGTCTCCTGCCTTGCACGATGCGGGTTCTGTCATCAACCTACCGGCAACTGCCGCGTGATCCACATGCGTTGCGTGCGCCGGCGGACGGCTCCCGGTCTGGTGAGGCCGTGCGCGCCGGCATCACCGGGGTGCACCCGTACCACGGGGACGTGCTGTGCCAGGGTGCGGAAGGCCCGTTCGTAGGCGGCCCGTGCGTCGGCGGCCTCGTCGTCCGTGTCGTCGAGGTGCTGGGCGGCGGTCGAGCGGTGGCCGTCCGCGGTCCTGGCCTGCTCCGGGACGCGGGGCTCGGTCATGTGGATCAGCGCCCCGTCGCGCTCGGCGACGGCCTCCGCGAAGTCCAGGGCCTGGATCCAGGTCACCCGGGAGCGCCCGTGCCGCAGAGGGCCGTAGACCAGCTCGCGGATGATGCTGCCGTCGACGGCGAGCCGCCCCGGGCCCGCGAGGAGTTCCCGGAACGGCTGGGTCGGGTCGAGGTGGTGCAGTACTCGGGAGGTGTGTCTGATCAGGAAGCCGTGGTGGGCGAGGTCGGCGAGCAGCGCGGCTCTGCTCAGGCCGTCACGGCCGTCGACGACCAGGGTGCGGTACCGGGTCATGGCCTCCTGGAGGTTCATCCGTGCCACTCCCCTTCGGAACTCGGCTCGCTGGATTCCGGGGCGGCACCGGGCCCCCGCCGCCCCCAGTGTGGGCGGGCGCCTCCCGCGGCGGGAGGGCATGCGGGGGTTGTCCGGTTGTGCGGCCGTAGTGGCGCGTGTGCAGGAAGGGTTGCGGAGCCGGGTGGGAAGGGGCTCGGAGCCGAGAGGTCGGGGGCGGCGGGCCGGTCCGGCCGGGCGCCGGGGCCTGAGCAGCCATGGCCGGCACGGCTACCGGGCGCGGACCGGTCGGCGGGGGTCGGTCAGGCGATCGGGGGGGGACGGTCAGGCGATCAGGAAGTCGGCGGCGCCGGACTTGACGCCGGCGAGGAAGGTGGCCACCTCGTGCCGGGAGTACACCAGGGCCGGGCCCTCGGGGTCGGTCGACTGGCGGAAGGCGACGCTGCCGTCCGGCAGCCGTTTGGCCTCGACGCAGCTGCCGCCGTTGGTCCCGCTCCAGGGCTTGTGCCAGCCCTCGGTGCCGAGGTCGGTGGCGGGCATGCCGCTGTAGATGGGGCCTTGGGATCCCATGGGTCACAACTCCTTACGCAGTTCGGCGAGGATCTCCGGGGTGCGGGCGACCGGCTCCGCCTGGACGGTCATCCGGTCCATGACTTCGAGGTAGGAGACGACGTCGCGCGGCTGGTCGACGTAGACCGCGCCGGCCACGCTCTCCGTGTAGACGACGTCGGGGAGTTCGGTGAACCCGAAGCGGAAGTAGTGGAAGGGTCCGTAGGCGCCGGGGTGCGCGCCGGCGGACGTCATCATGATCTGGATGCGCACCTTCGGCAGGTCGAGTGCTTCCACGAGCCGGTCGATCTGGGCCCGCATCACCTCGGTGCCGCCCACCGGGCGGCGCAGCGCGGTCTCCTCAAGGATGGCCCACAGGGCCGGCGACTCGGGCTTGGCGAGCAGGTCCTGCCGGCGCATGCGCAGGGCCACGCGGCGTTCGATCTCCTCGTCCGACTCGTTGGGGAAGCCGACGCGCATCAGCGCGGTGGTGTAGTCATGGGTCTGCAGTAGGCCGGGGACGTAGTGCGGCTCGTACACCCGGATGACGGTGGCTTCGCTCTCCAGGCTGACGTAGGCGCTGAACCAATCGGGCAGCACGTCGCGGTACTTGTACCACCACCCGGGCTGATTGGCCTTGCGTGCCATCGTGAGGAAGTCGTCGACCTCCGTGTCCGCCACCCCGTACGTACGCAGTAGTTCGCGCACATACGGGATGCGCAGGCCGACCTCCGCCTTCTCCATGCGGCGGACCGTCAGGGGCGTCACCTCGATGGCCGACGCGGCCTCCTCGAAGGACACCCCGGCCTGCTCGCGTAGCTGACGCAGGCGCTTGCCCAGGACCATCCGCAGGACGGTGGGGGCACTACCACCGGAGCGGCCGTCGCTCACGTGCTACCTCCCGGTCCTGTTGTCACAGCGAGCAGTCTGCCACGCCACCCTTGATACAAACGTACGCGCTGGGATCGACATGAAATTATCAGAATGCTGGTTGCGGAATGGTTGTGTCGCACCTCATAGTGAGCACGTGATCTGTTGCACACCCCGCTGCGGTTCACCAACCCGGCGTGCCCGGGGCGGGGTTGGCGCTGTGTGAGCTTGGTCGTCTCCGCTGCCGTTGCTGAAACCGGGGGGTTCTGGGGAGCGGGGCGGCCGGGAGCGGCCCGGTCTGTTTGCATGACGGACCGGGCCGCATGGGACCGTGATGCGAGACCTGGATGGCCACCGTGACCAACGGACAAGCAAGGAACCCTGCGAAGGGTGCCGGTGGGACCAACAAGGCACTGGCGGCCGCGCTCAAGGACGCCGGGTGTTCCTATGCCTCGCTGGCCCACCGCGTCAATGAACTGGGCCGCCGGCAGGGCTCCGAGCCGCACTACGACAAGGCGTCCGTCACTCGCTGGCTCCAGGGGCAGCAGCCCCGGGGCAACACTCCAGAACTCATCGCGGCCGTGCTTTCCGAGCGCCTCGGCCACTCGGTCTCCCCCGCGGACCTCGGCTTTCTCACCGATCAGCAACGCCCGGTGGTGAGCCGGGCACTCGTCTACGGCGAGGACGTGGGGGAGACCTTGCACACACTGGCAGAACTCGGCTCGACCGATATCTCCCGGCGCACCCTGCTGGGTACCGTGCCCTTTGTCGCGGGAGCCCTGACCAGCCCTCAGCGCGCCTGGCTGCTCTGGCTCGTGGAACACATCGAGGAGGCCGGGCCCGGGGGGGCCGCCCAGCTCGCGGCGGTGTCGTCGAGCGGTCCGGTCGAGCAGGTCCACGCGATGATCAGCATGTTCGACCAGATGGACAACAACTACGGCGGCGGCGGAGTGCGCACCAGCATCGTGCACTACCTCGCCACGGAGGTCGTCCCGATGCTGCAGCAGCGCGGGGCGCCGTCGCACCAGCAGCGGCAGCTCTTCGCGGCGGCGGCACGGCTTGCGGCCATGGCCGGCTGGAGCTCGTACGACGCCGGGGAGTACGGCCTGGCGCAGCGCTACATGACCCAGGGCCTGCGGCTGTGCGCCGAAGGGCGGGACCGTGTGCTGGGCGGTCAGATCCTGGCCGGGATGTCACACCTGGCCACCAACCTCGGCCGGCCCGACGAGGGCGTGGCGCTGGCCAGGGCCGGCATCGCCACGGCCAGGCCCGGCGGCAGCCCGCTAGGCCTGATGCGGCTGTACGCGATGGCGGCCCGCGGGCACGCCGCGCAGGGCCACCGCCGCGAGGCGTGCGAGGCGCTGCGGGCCGCGGAGGACCAGTGGGAGGCCAGCCGGGGCCCGGCGTACGAGTCGCCCTGGGTGCGCTTCCTCGACCACCACTACCTGCAGGCCGAGGCCGCCGTGTGCTATCGGGACCTGGGCCTTGCGGCCGACGCCGAGCGGATGGCCGGGGAGTCGGTGAGCGCCAACGCCGACCGGCGCCGCCGCCAGGCCATCAGCCGGTCCGTGCTGGCCACGGCCCACCTCCAGCAGAACCGTCTCGACGAGGCGATAGGCACCGCCACCGAGGCGCTGGACACCCTCGGCTCGGTGCACAGCGAGCGTTCCATCCAGGCCCTGCGCGACTTCCGTATGCGCCTGGAACCCCGCCGCAAGGAGCCCCTCGTCCAGGAATTCGAGCGCAGGTCGCGCGCGGTGCTCGGCATGGCGGCCTGAGCGGCGCGGTGGGGTGCGCCAGGGCGAACCCTAGTAGCCGTCGGGAGTCGGAGCGTTCTGGGCGCGGTCGACAGGGAGGTGAGCCCCGGAGATGCCGCTGGACCAGTCGGACAGCAGGAAGGCGACCACCCGTGCCACCTCCTGCGGCGCGACGGGCCGGCCGGTCGGCAGTTCCGCCGCCGTGAAGGCCTCGAAGGCCTCGGGACGCTCGGTGCGCATCCGGTCCCAGCGCCGGCCGGGGATCAGCATCGAGCCCGGCGAGACGGTGTTCACACGGATGCCGTCCGGGCCGAGTTCACGGGCCAGGGAGGCGGCCAGGTGGATCTGAGCGGACTTCGCGGCCCCGTACTGGGCGCCGGGCGCGGGCTTCCAGCCGGAGATAGAGGCGATCACCACCACGGACCCGCCTCCGGAGGCCCGCAGATGCGGCACGGCGGCGCGGATCAGGCGGACGGTGTGGCCCACGTTCACCGCCCATGTCGCGGCCCAGTCGGCCGGGTCGGACCGCTCCAGGCCACCGCCCCGGGAGCCGCCCGCGCAGGCCACCACGCCATCCAGTCCATCGAAACGTTTCTGCGCGGCAGCCACGAAGCTTTCGAGCAGATCGGGCTCGGTGACGTCGAGCGGTTGCGTGTACAACCGCTCCCGGTCCGCGGGGTCCAGCGACGCGGCCAGCGCCGCGAGGTCCCCGGGGGTGCGGGCACAGGTCGCCACCGAGGCCCCCTCGGCCACCAGGAGACGTACGATCTGCTCACCGAGCCCCCGGCCGCCGCCGGTGACCACCACCCGCTTTCCCCGTATGCCCGGTCCCTGGCCGAACCCCCGCGGGCGCCCGGGGGCCGGGCCCTCGCTCACATTCATCGCATCATCGAAACATACGGCGTACACCACCGCTCCCCTGCGACACCCGCCGTCCCCGTACGACACCGCGGGGTGCGCCGCCACTACGCCCCACCAACCGGACAACCCCCACACCCCCTGGCCACCGCACGGTCCGGGGCTGTTTGCTGCGCGTACAGCCGCTGCGGCTGCCTTGCCCCCACTCGTGCTGCACGCAGAGAAGGACGACCCATGACGGCATCGGGAGCGCCTCGCCACAGGCCCTCTCCCCCACCGGCTCACCGCGCCCACCGGTCGGCGCAGCGCACCTGGACCGGCCGGGACTGCGTGGTGAGGTGGCCTTGATTCCGCTGAGCAAGCCGTTGCTCTTCCAGACCGCCGTCCCCGCGCACCCCTCGTACGCCTCCGGGGTACGGCGCATGGTCACCGCGCACCTCAAGCTCTGGCGGCTGTCCGATCTGGTGGACAACGCCGTCCTGGCGACGGACGAGTTGTTCGCCAACGCGGTGCGACACGCGAGCAGCCACCCCCGGGACGTCATCGCCCTCACCCTGGAGTGCACCGACCGGGAGCTGCGGGTGACCGTCGCGGATCCCTCACCGCTGCAGCCCCGGCTGCGGACGCCCGATGCCGCCGCCGAGTCGGGGCGCGGGCTGTCCATCGTCGACGCCCTGGTCGACGAGTGGGGCACGGAGCCGCCCGACCCGCACGGCACCGGCAAGAAGGTGTGGTTCACGCTCTGCGTGGGGAGCCGGGCATGAGCGGTGCGGCGCGGGCGGGCGGCGCACGGCGGGCGCTGGCCCCCGCCCTCGCGGCCGACTTGGCCGCGGAGCTGGTCCGCAGGGCGGGCGAGGACCGCCGGCTGACGGGCGAGGCGCAGGCCGCGCCCCGTGCGGACCTCGTACGCCGGCGGGTGGCCGTCTGCCGGCGCGAGAACGGCGAGGCGCTGAAGGCCATCGTGCGCCGGCACGGCTGGCCCACCGCACATGCGGTCGGCGAGGAGGCGTCCACGGCGGGGCTGATGGTCCTGCTGCACACCCCCGACCTGTCCTTCCAGCTCAGCTGCCGCGATCTGATCGCCGAGGCGGCGGCGGACGGCACCTGTCCCGCCGTGCACCACGCCTACATCGCGGACCACTGCGCGGTGGAGCTGGGCAGGCCGCAGTTCTACGGCACCCGGGTCAACCCCGCCACCCTGCGCCCGTACGAGATCCGCAACCCGCAGGACCTCGACGAGCGCCGTCGCGACGTGGGGCTCGGGCCACTCGAGGAGCAGCTGAGGGCGCTGCGGCAGCGGAGCTGACGCCGGGTTCCGGACAGGCCCGGTACCGGACGGGCCCGGGTACCGGACAGGCTCAGGGCACGGGCCCGTCACCGGCCGCTACACGGGCCAGGACCCGGGGGCGTCGCCGAGGTCGTCGATCGGCAGCCGGGCGCCGCCCTGCCGGGCGGACTCGTGGGCGACGATGCCGGGCAGGGTGTAGCGGGCGGCGACCCAGGCGTTCACGGACGGCAGGGTGCGGGTGTTGACCGCGGTCACGAAGTCGTCCGCGAGGAAGTGGTGGCTGCCCTCGTGGCCGCTGGGCAGCAGGTCGAACGCACGCGGCAGTCGCCGCCGGTCGTGCACCGGCGCGGAGCCGGAGGTGAACGCGGCCCGCAGCGCGGGGTCGACGTGCCGCAGCGAGGGGTCGTCCGGCGCCAGGGTGGGCTTGGGCCTGAGCTGCTCGGTGATGTCGGTGACGCCCTTCTTGTCCTGCCAGAGACTCACCGTGGCCAGTTGCTCCATGCTGGCCTCCGTGCCGAAGAACCGGAAGCGTGACTCCCGGATGTGCGAGGGGTAGCCGACGCGGCGGAACTCGTTGGTGCGGAAGGAGCCGCCGCCGGCCGTCTCGAAGAGGGCGGTGGCGTTCGAGATGTCGTTGCCGAACTGGCTGACCTCCTTGTCGAAGACCCCGTCGCCGCGCTCGTCGCGCACCCCGATCGCGGAGACGCTCACCGCGTGGGTGTCCCAGGCGCCGAGTATCCCGCCGATCGAGTGCGTGGGGTACATCAGCGGCGGGTAGCTCGCCGTGGCCTTCCAGTTCGCCCCGCCGCTGTACTGGTAGGCGGCGTAGAACCCGAGGTCCATGTCGTGCACGTAGTCGCCCTCGGCGTAGAAGAGGCGGCCGAAGGCGCCCGCGGCGATCTGGTTGCGGGCGTGCACGGTGGCCGGGTTGTACTGGCTGGTCTCCCCCATCATGTAGATCAGGCCGGTGCTGCGCACGGCGTCGACGATGGCGGCGATCTCCGCACGGCTGACGCCCATCGGCACGGCGGAGTAGACGTGCTTGCCGGCCTCCAGGGCCGCCAGGACCAGCGGTCCGTGGGTCCAGCGCTGGGTGAAGACGGCCACCGCGTCCAGCTGCCGCGCGGCGAGCATCGCCCCGTAGGAGGCGAAGGTCCCGGCGAGGCCCTTGTCCGCGACGAGCCGCTCGGCGCGCTCCGGCAGCAGATCCGTGACGTACACCTCGCCGACGCCGGGGTGGGCCTGGAAGAGCTGGGCGAAGTGCCCGCTGAACTGCCCTGCGCCGACGATGCCGAGGGAGAACGTCATGGGTGTCCCTTCACCGGGTGCGACGGGTACGACGGGTACGGCTGAGAGCCTTTGACGCACGGTCTCTGACGCAGGGCCTCTGACGCAGCGTCTCTGACGCAGGGCCGAGACATCGATGCCCGGCTTGCGGTACGCGGAAACGGGCTTCCGGGTGGCGGGGTGCGCGGTGCGCTCGCCTCACCTCTCGTCGTGGTCGCTCGCGCGGTTCCCCCGCGCCCCTCTTCCGGGTTCGGCGCGCGACGCCCGGGTGCGGCCGGGTGCGAGCGCGGTGAGCGGAGGCGGCTGACTTTGTCTCGGTCATGTCAACAATGGGCGTCAGCGGTCTTGCCCTCGGAACCCGTGCGTGCCTCAATGGGCAACGCTCACGCCACTGGCGGCGCATCGGCGTACAACTCCCCCATGCCGCGCATGAGTTGTGCCATGCCAGGCGTCGGTGGCGGGATGCTGCACACCCCCCACGAAATCCCCCCACAGGAGAGCAGGATCACCGTGAAACTCGGCACGCCTGGAATCAGCACCGCCCTGGCCGCCGGTGTGGCCGCCGCCAGCCTCGCCCTGGCCCCCTGCGCGACCGCCGTGACCCCCGAGTCGGCCACCATCGGCTTCGACTGCGGCAGCTTCGGCTCGGGGACGGCCACCCTGACCGCCAACCAGGACGGCACGTCGGCCACCATCGAGATCGCCACGGACGCCGTGACCGCCCCGTTCGACATCCCGGCGGGCTCCGCCTCGTCCACCCTCACCCTGACCGCGAACGGCTCGGACACCGTCACCTTCAGCGGCAAGTCGAACCCCGGCATCCCCGCGGGCGGCGGTGTCGACTCCGGGCCGCTGACCGGCACCGTAGCCGCCGGCGACAGCCTGGAGGCGCAGTCCCTGAAGGTCACCGTCATCGGCATCACGGCGACCTGCACGGCCACCACGCCGCAGGACCCGGGCCCGTTCGTGTTCTGAGCACCCCGCCCGGCCCGCCCGAGGGCGGTGCCGCACGCCGCGGCACCGCCCTCGGGCGCATGGGCCACGCCCGGGCCGGGCCGTCCACGGGTCCCGCGGACCGGGGTGGGCGGCCGGCGGCTCGGGTCTTCCCTTCCTTACGAGCCGTCCAGTCCCCAGAACCGCGCCGTGTAGTAGCTGGAGCAGATCCGGTCCAGGTAGTAGGCGCCGGTCGTGCCGCACTGCTCGGCGCCCGAGCCGGGATCGACGGCGAGGCCGTGGGTCATGCCGGAGACGGTGTACGTCTCCACGACCGACTGCCCGCCCGCGTCCGTGTAGACCGCCCTGGTGGTACCGCCGGGCAGGCTCTCCGTGGCGGACGGGGTGGTGCCGATGCCCCACACGTTGGTCCACTGGTCGCGCGACTCGGTGGCGTTCGCGGGCACCACCGTGGTGTCGCTGGTGCCGTGCCAGATCGCCACCCGGGGCCAGGGGCCGCGCCAGCCGCCGGAGGCGTTGCGGACCAGGTTGCCCCAGGTCGTCGGTGTCTTGCTCACCGCGGTGTACATGCAGGTCGTGGCGGTGATCAGGCTGGTCGCGCAGCCCGCGGGGACGCCGGAGTCGATGGCGCCACCGGCGAACACGTCCGGGTAGTCGGCGAGCAGCACCGCGGTCATGGCGCCGCCCGCGGAGAGCCCGGTGACGTAGACCCGGCGGGGGTCGCTGCCATAGTGCGCGAGGGCGTAGTCCACCATCTGCCTGATCGAGAGGGCCTCGCCCTGGCCCCGGGTGTAGTCGCCCGGCTGGAACCAGTTGAAGCATGACGTGACGTTGTTGGCGGCCGTTGTCTGTGGGAAGACCACGGCGAAGCCGTCGGCGTCGGCGAACTTCGGCCATCCGGAGTGGCTGTAGTAGTCGTTCGCGCTCTGCGTGCAGCCGTGCAGGGCGACGACCAGGGGCGCGCCGGACGGCAGTCCGTCCGGGAGGTAGGCGTACATGCCGAGGTTGCCCGGGTTGGAGCCGAAGCCCGTCACCTGGGTGAGGCCGGCCGCCGACGCGCTCTGCGGCATGGCGAGCATCCCGGTGAGCAGCGCCACCAGCGCCGCCCAGAGGAAGCGGAGCCGGAATCTGCGGGTGCGGTCACGTGCTGTCATGTGGCCTCCCGTTCGAGTAGGAGTGGGGGTGCGACCCGGCAGTCGGGCGGCCCGGCGTGGTGCGGCGGTGTGCGGGCTGTGCCCTCCCTTTCGGGTGGGCCATACGCTGCCCGTGGGGGCCGTCGTGGGGCCGGGCCGGCCCGGGGTCTCAGCGCACCGTAGGCGCTGGGCGCCGGGCGGCCAGCGGATGCGGGGCACACACCTGGGGTGCGGGGACTGTGGTGTCCCGCCACAGGTGGGGGTGCGGGGCGCGCCGGCGCGCCCCGGCGGCCTGCGTGTCGCCTTGTTCCGGTCGGTGGCCCGGTCGGCAGGAACTGCCCCCTCCACCGGTGGCAGTCCGCGAGTCCACTCGGGTCGCGCGCGCAGATCCCCGCGCCCCTGCCGGGGGCCGGGCAGCAGTCGGCGGGCGTCCGGGGGCGGTTTCGGTTCTGTCGGGGCGGCCACCCGGTAGCCCGTCCGGCCCTGCCGCGGTCGTGTGCCGGGGCGGCCGGTGGAAGAAGACGTGCATCCGTCTCTCACCGCGGAAGGAACCCTCATGCTCGACGCTCCGGAGAAGACGACAGGGTGGCTCACGGACGACGAGGTGCGCGCGCTCGACGCCCACTGGCGGGCGGCCAACTACCTGGCGGTCGGCCAGATCTACCTGATGGCCAACCCCCTGCTGACCGAGCCGCTGCGGCCCGAGCACGTCAAACCGCGGCTGCTGGGTCACTGGGGCACGACCCCGGGGCTGAACCTCGTCTACACCCACCTCAACCGGGTGATCAAGGCCCGCGACCAGGACATGCTGTGTGTCTGGGGTCCGGGACACGGAGGGCCCGCGGTGCTCGCGGGCTCCTGGCTCGAGGGGTCGTACTCGGCGACCTATCCGGACGTCTCCCGCGACGCCCAGGGCATGGCCAGGCTCTTCAGGCAGTTCTCCTTCCCCGGCGGGGTGCCCAGCCATGTCGCGCCCGAGACCCCCGGCTCCATCCACGAGGGCGGTGAGCTGGGCTACTCCCTGGCGCACGCCTACGGGGCCGCGCTGGACCACCCGGACCTGGTGGTCGCCTGCGTCATCGGGGACGGCGAGGCGGAGACGGGGCCGCTGGCCGCGTCCTGGCACTCCAACAAGTTCCTCGACCCGGTGCACGACGGAGCCGTGCTGCCGATCCTGCACCTCAACGGCTACAAGATCGCGAACCCGACGGTGCTCGCACGGCTGCCCGAGGCCGAACTCGACGACCTGCTGCGCGGCTACGGGCACACCCCCCTGCACGTCACCGGGGACGACCCGGACACGGTGCACCGCGCGCTGGCGCAGGCCATGGACACGGCCCTCGACCACATCGCCCTGATCCAGCGCGGCGCCCGGCACGAGGGGTCGGCGGAGCGCCCCCGCTGGCCCATGATCGTGCTGCGCACCCCGAAGGGCTGGACCGGCCCCGCCGAGGTCGACTCGCTGCCCGTCGAGGGCACCTGGCGGTCCCACCAGGTGCCGCTGGCCGCGGTCCGGGAGAACCCGGAGCACCTGCGGCAGCTGGAGTCCTGGATGCGCTCCTACGGTCCGCGGGAACTCTTCGACGAGCAGGGGCGGCCCCGCCCGGAGGTGCTGGACTGCGTACCGGAGGGCGCCCGGCGGCTCGGCGCCACGCCGTACGCCAACGGCGGGCTGCTGCTGCGTGAGCTGCCCGTCCCGCCACTTGAGCGGTACGCCGTCCCGGTGGAGGCACCCGGCAGGACGGCACACGAGCCGACCCGGGTGCTCGGAGACCTGCTCGAGGAGATCATGCGAGCCACCGCGGACAGCCGGAACTTCCGGCTCGTCGGCGCCGACGAGACCGCGTCCAACCGCCTCCAGGCGGTCTACGGGGCCTCCGGCAAGGCCTGGCAGGAACAGCAACTCCCGGTCGATGAGGACCTGGACCGGCACGGCCGGGTGATGGAGATCCTCTCGGAGCACACCTGCCAGGGCTGGCTGGAGGGCTACCTGCTGACCGGCAGGCACGGCCTGTTCGCCAGCTACGAGGCGTTCGCGCACATCGTCGACTCGATGGTCAACCAGCACATCAAGTGGCTCCGCATCACCCGAAGGCTCCCGTGGCGGGCCTCCATCGCCTCGCTCAACTACCTGCTGACCTCGCACGTCTGGCGCCAGGACCACAACGGCTTCTCGCACCAGGACCCCGGTTTCGTCGACCACATCCTCAACAAGGCCCCGGAGGCCGTCCGGGTCTACCTGCCGCCGGACGCCAACACCCTGCTGTCCATCGCCGACCACGTGCTGCGCAGCCGGGACTACGTGAACGTCGTGGTGGCCGGCAAGCAGCCCTGCTTCGACTGGCTGTCCCTGGACGAGGCCAACGCGCACTGTGCCCGGGGCGCCGGGATCTGGCACTGGGCCGGGAACGAGGACGGCACCCGGGAGCCCGACGTGGTGATGGCGGCCGCGGGCGACGTGCCGACGCAGGAGGCGCTCGCCGCCGTGCAACTGCTCCGCACACACCTGCCGGAGCTGACCGTCCGCATGGTCAACGTCGTCGACCTGGCCCGCCTGCTGCCCCAGGGCGAGCACCCGCACGGGATGACCGAGCGGGAGTACGACGCCCTGTTCACCCGGGACAAGCCCGTCATCTTCGCCTACCACGGCTACCCGTGGCTGATCCACCGCCTGGCCTACCGGCGCACCGGCCACCCGCACCTGCACGTGCGCGGCTACAAGGAGATCGGCACGACCACCACCCCGTTCGACATGGTGGTCCGCAACGACCTGGACCGGTACCGGCTCGTCATGGACGTCATCGACCGGGTGCCGGGCCTCGCGGTGCGGGCGGCCCCGGTACGGCAGCTCATGGAGGACACCCGGCTGCGCCACCACGCGTGGGTGCGCGAGCACGGCAACGACCTGCCCGAGGTGGCGGACTGGAGCTGGGCGCGCTGATCGGCCGCCCGGGAAGGGGCGCGCCGTGCAGGCCCGGACCCGGCCCGGATGGGCCGGCCGGCCCCCCACGGGGACGGGTGGCCCCTGCCCCGGGTGCCGCGCGGCCGCGGACCCTGGGGAGCGCATCCGGTCGGAGGAGGTCACGCCGATGGCCAGGAGCGTGGTGGCGGGGCTCGACGGCTCACGGGAGAGCCGTATCGCCGCCGAGTGGGCCGCCGACGAGGCGGTGCTGCGCGATCTGCCTCTGCACCTGGTGCACGCCTGGGTGTGGCAGTCCTACGCGTATGCGCCGCCGGCCGGGCCACGACCGGGGCTCAGGGGCGACCGGACAGCGCGGCGCGCGCCGCTGCTCGACGCCGTGCGGGACGACCTGACCCGGGCACGGCCCGGACTGCGGGTCAGCCACGAGCAGCTCACCGGGCAGCCGGGCACCGCCCTGGTGGATGCCGCGCGGGAGGCCGAGCTGCTGGTGCTGGGCGCCCGCAGGCTGAGCATGGTGGCCGGCTACCTGGTGGGGTCGGTGGCGCTGGCGGCCGTGGCGCGGTGTGTACGGCCGGTCGTCGTGGTCGGCGAGCGCGCGAGCGGCGCGGCCGGGCCCGGGGGTCCCCAGTCCCGTGCGGAGGGCGTTCCCGTGGCGTACCGGGACGTGGTGCTCGGCCTCGACGCCCGGGCCCCGCCGGAGCCCGCCATCGCGTTCGCCTTCGAGGCCGCCGCGGTGCGCGGGACCCGGCTGCGGGTCGTGCACGGTGGCTCGCCACCGGACCCGGACGGCGACGAGAACGGCCTGGTACGCCGTGACGCCGGTGCCCCCAAGGCCCGGCAGGGAGCGCGCGGCAGGGTCGCCGACGCGCTGCGGCCCTGGCAGGAGGCGTTCCCCGGCGTCGAGGTGATCGAGCAGCCGGTGGTGGGCAAGGCGGCCTCGCACCTGGTGGACGCGTCGCGGGGAGCGGCGCTGCTGGTCGTCGGCCGGCGCAACCGGGGGCTCGCGGGGGGCCGCCTCGGTGCGGGCCACATCGGCTCGGTGACCCACACGGTCCTGCACCACTCGGACGCGCCGGTGGCCGTGGTGCCACACGACTGAGGACGCCCCGGCCCGGGTAGCACGACCCGGGTGCGGCGCCGGACCGTCCGGGGTGGGTGCCGGGTCGTCGAGGTGGGTGCCCGCCGCGGGGCGACATGGGTACCGGATCGGCCGGGGTGGGGGATGCCTGATCGGCCGGGTGGGTGCCGGGTCGTCGAGGCGGGTGCCCGCCGCGGGGCGACATGGGTGCCGGATCGGCCGGGTGGGTGCCGGACCGGCCGGGGTGGGTGCCCGCCGCGGGCGACGTGGGTGCCGGACCGTCCGGGGTGGGTGCCGGGTCGTGTCGTGAGTGGTTGCGGACTGCTTGAGGGCGTCGGCTGCTTGAAGGCACGGGTTGCCGGACCGCTTGTGCGTGGGTGCCCGCCCCGTCCTGCATGCGTGCCCGCCACCGTCCGGCGTGGGTGCCCGCCCCGTCCTGCATGCGTGCCCGCCGCGTCCGGCGTGGTGCCGGGTCGCGGCCGGCCATGCGTGGGCCAGGCCCGTCCGGCGCCCGCACCGGGCCCCTCGGCCCTTCCCCGGCGCGGCCCCGGGTGCCGACCATGCCGGTATGACCACCGGTTTCCGGCACGCACGCATGAAGGAGGCTGCGGTGTCCTCCACGCTCGACGAGCGGATCGTGGCGACGCTGGTCGGCGACGCCGTCACGGCGCCTTCGCCGCACCACGAGGAGCCATGGCGGTTCCGGTTCGTGCGGGACGGCGCGGCGCTGGAGCTGCGCATGGACCTCTCCCGCGCGCTGCCCCACGCGCACCCGGCCCCCCGGGAACCGTGCCTGGAGTGCGGAGCCGCGCTGTTCAACCTGCGGGTCTCCGCCGCGCACCACGGCTGGCGGACGCGGACCCTGCTGCTGCCCGAACCGGACGACCCCGAACTGCTCGCGGTGACCGCCCTGGAACGGGCCGGCGACGAGCGGGACGACCTCGCCGAGCTCTACCCGGCAGTCGGCCGGCACGGCAGCGGGCGCCCGTTCACCGGCGGACAGCTGCCCGCCGTGCTGCTCGACGAGCTGCGGGGCGCGGCCGTCGCGGAAGGTGCCCGGCTGGCGTTCCCTGATGCCTGGGAGGCCCAGCGGCTGCTGGACCTCGCCGAGGACGCCGAGGCACCGGGAATGTCGGCCGAGGACGTGCGCGGCGTGGTGGCTCGCTGGAGCAGGAACCGTCCCGTCGACGCATCCGGTGCCGCCCTGGCCTCGGCCGTGCCCGCGGCCGCTGCGCGGGGTGGACGGGGTGGAGGTGCCGGTCCGGGTCCCGTCGACGTCACCGAGCCCGTGCCGCCGCAGGGCTGTGGCACCGCCGCGTTCGACGAGGCGCCGGCGCTCGCCGTGCTGGGCACCCGCGAGGACGGCCCGCTCGACTGGCTCCGGGCGGGCCAGGCGCTGGAGCGCGTGCTGCTGCGTGCCACGCTCGACGACCTGGCGCTGTCCCTCGACGCGGCCGCGGTCGAGTGGCGCGAGCTGCGCTGGGCACTGCACGAGCCGCTGGCCGCCATGGGGTACGCGCAGATGCTGCTGCGCCTCGGGCAGGGTCCGCAGCCGCCGACGACGCCGCGCAGGCCGCTGGGCGAGGTGCTGTCGGTCGTGTGAGGACCGGGTGCCGGTCCGGCACGCCGGGTCTGTGCGCCCACCGGCCGGTGGGCGGGACACGGCAGGAACAGCCTCCTTGGGGCAGTGACGGCAGCGACGGCAGCGACGATGCGGGGGTCTCGCGGTGGCCGTTCGCGCAGTCCCCCGCGCGCCCCACCCGGGCGCGCCCCGGCTCAGTCGTGCGGGATCACGGCGACCGGCGCCTCGGCGTGGTGCACCACGGCGTGGGTGACGGGGCCGATGCGGCCCCGCGGCCCCGGCGGGCGGTTCCTGCGCCCGACGACGACCAGCCTGGCGTGCCCCGACGCCTCGACGAGGGCCTGAGCGGCGCGCCCCTGGCCGCTCTGCCTGTGCACCGTGACCGCCGGGTACTTCTCCGCCCAGGGCGCGAGGGCCTCGTCCAGGTCCCGGCCGTGCGCGCCCATGCAGTCGGTCCGCACCAGGGAGGTGCAGCCGGCCAGGTCGGGCCCGAAGAGGCCGGGGATCGACCAGGCGTGCACCGCCCGGAGGCCGTCCCCGTACCGCTCCGCTGCCCGGAAGGCGAAGTCCAGCACGTCGTCGTGGCTGCCGCGGGGGTCGAGCCCGGCCACGACCTCGCCGTCCGGCCACGTGCCCGGACGCGCCCGCCGCTCCCGGACCAGGACGACCGGTCGCCTGACGTGCGCCAGCACCCCGAGGGACACGGAGCCCGCGACGAAGCCGGCGAGGCCCCCGAGCCCCCGGGAGCCGAGCACCAGCAGCTCCGTCTCCCGGGCCGCCCGGCACAGTTCGGCGACCGGCTCGCCCTCGGGCTGGGCCGTCGCCACGTGCAGCGCCGGGCGGGTGCAGCCCACCTCCGCAGCCAGCTCGTCGAGCAGCCGCCGTCCGCGCTCCCGCGCGGCGTCGGCGGCGTCCTGCCGGGCGGGTGCCGCGTCGGGGTCGAAGACGTGCACCAGCCGCAGCTCCAGGCCGCGGCCGGCGGCCTCCTCGGCGGCCCAGACGGCGGCCGCGAAGCTCTCCGGTGTGCCGTCGACACCGGCCGTCATGGTCTGCCACGTCATGTCGCCTGAACCTCCGGTCCGGTCGGCCGCCGTTCGGGCCGGTGCGCGGGGCTCCGCGGAGGGTCGCCGGTGCGCGGGCCCGACCCGTCCGTTGTCAGCCTCGCGCCGGTGGGACCGCCGCCGGTAGGGCCGAGCGGTCCCGTCCGGCGACCGGGCCCGCGACACCGCCGTAGGCACCAGGCCCGCCGGCCGGGCCTGCGTCCCCGGTGGTGGGGCGGGCCGGGGCACGGGGACGTTCGGTCCGGAAGGCGGGCTGTTCGGCACCAGCACGGGGGCCTTCCGCGCGCTGCACTGGGAACCGCGGTCTTCTCCGGACCCGGAGGAGGCCGGAGAGGCCCGAAGGAAGACCGGAAAGACCCGGAAGACCCGGAAGACCCCGACAAGGAGGCATGGTCATGAACGCACTCGCACGCAAGCAGCGGTTCTCGTTCCCGGAGCTGCCGGAGTGGTTCGAGGGGTTCCCGTCCCGGTTCGCCCTGCCTGGCATGTCCGATCTGTATGCCATGCGGATCGAGACGTACGCCGAGGGCGACCGCTACATGATGCGTGCGGAACTGCCGGGCGTCGACGTGGAGAACCTGGACCTCACCGTCGAGGAGGGTGTGCTCACCATCAGGGCCGAACGCGTCGAGCGCGACATCGAGAAGGAGCGCAGCGAGATACGGTACGGGACCCTGATGCGGAGTGTGCCGCTGCCGGCGGGGGCCGACGAGAACGACGTGGAGGCCGGCTACACCGACGGGATGCTCACGATCAGCGTGGGGATGCGCCGGGCGGCGTCCGAGGCGAAGCGGATCGAGGTGAAGAAGCGCTCGGCGTGAGCCGGGGTCCACTCCCCCCGCGCCCCGGGCGGCCCCGGGGGCCACACGCACCCCTTCGGGGCTCGGGCGCCGCCCGGGGCGCCTGTGGTGCGTGGTGCGGGTAGCGTGGCAGGTGGAAGGCGGAATCCATCGGCCGGCCCGGCCGGGAGGAATCAGCGGTGGAGAGCTCCGAAGGCGTCCCCGTGCCACTGCCGCAGCTCAAGCTGGACGAACTGCTGGAAGAGCTGCAGGCCCGCCTCGACGCCGCCCGCGGCACCCGCGACCGGGTGCACCGGCTGCTTGAGGCGGTGCTGTCCGTCGGCAGCGAGCTGGACCTCCAGCAGGTGCTGCGCCGCATCGTGGAGGCGGCGGCGGTGCTCGTCGACGCCAGGTACGCCGCGCTCGGTGTGATCGCGCCGGACGGCAAGCGGCTCTCCGACTTCCTCACCGTGGGGGTCCGCGACGAGGAGATCGCCGCCATCGGGCACTACCCCGAGGGCCACGGCATCCTCGGCGAGCTGATCCGGGACCCGCACCCGCTGCGTCTCGACAAGATCTCCGAGCACCCCTCGTCCTACGGCTTCCCGGAGCACCACCCGCCGATGAACACCTTCCTCGGGGTCCCCATCCGGGTCCGCGACCAGGTCTTCGGCAACCTGTACCTGACGGAGAAGCGCGGCGGGGCCCGCTTCGACAAGGAGGACGAGTCGGTGCTGTCCACGCTCGCGGTGGCGGCAGGCGTGGCCATCGACAACGCCCGTCTCTACGAGGAGTCCAGGCGACGCGAGCGCTGGCTGCGCGCCAACGCCGAGATCACGTACGGCCTGCTGTCCGGCGGGTCGCGCGGCGACGTGCTGCATCTGATCGCGGAGCGCGCCCGGGAGATCATGGTGGCGTCGCTGGCCGTGGTCGCGGTGCCGACCGAGGACGGCGACACGCTGACCGTGGAACTGGCGATCGGTGACCAGGCCACCGACCAGCCGGGGCGCGTGCTGCCCGTGGAGGGCACCTTCATGGGGGCGGCCTTCAGCGCGGCGGCTCCGGTGATCAGCCCGGACGTCGGGCAGGACGTCCGGGTGACGGTGGGCCACCCGCGGTTCACCGGCCTCGGGCCCGCGGTGGCGGTGCCCGTCGGCACCGGTGCGGGGGTGCGCGGCGTGGTGCTGCTGGCCCGCAGGGCCGGGGAGACGGTGTTCTCCAAGAAGGAGACCGAGCTGCTGCTGGCCTTCGCTGGCCAGGCAGCGCTCGCCATGGAGCTGGCCGACCGGCGCAGCGACGCCGAGCAGATCGTGCTCCTCGAGGAGCGTGACCGGATCGCGAGGGACCTGCACGACCTCGCCATCCAGCGGCTGTTCGCGACGGGCATGACGCTGCAGAGCGCCGGTCGCCTCATCGAGAACGCCGGGGCGCAGGAGCGGGTGGACCGGGCCGTCAACGACCTGGACGAGACCATCAAGATCATCCGTTCCACGATCCTGGGGTTGCGCGAGCACGACGAGTCCGGCGGGCAGGGCCTGCGCGCGCGGGTGGTGCGCGCGGCGGGCGAGGCGGCGGGCGCCCTCGGGTTCTCGCCCGGCGTGCGGCTGGAGGGGCTGCTCGACACCCAGGTGCCGGCGAACGTGGCGGACCATGTGGTGGCCGTGGTGTCGGAGGCGCTGAGCAACGTCGCGCGGCATGCGCGGGCCGCACGGGCGGACGTCGTGCTGCACACCGACGGCCGGCGTGTCCGGCTCACCGTCTCCGACGACGGGGTGGGCATGCCCAGGCGGGGCCACGGCCACCGCAGCGGCCTGCGGAACCTCGCCGAACGCGCGGAGCAGCTCGGCGGTGCCCTGGAGCTGACCACGCCCTCCTCCGGCGGCACCGCGCTGATCTGGGACGTGCCGCTGAGCGGGGACTGAGCCCGGAGCCGGGCCACCGCGTCCGCCAGGCGGCGGGTGCGCCGGCGTGACGGGGCTGTGTCGACGTGCGGTGGCGCCGTGTGCCGGCATGGTGGTGCTGTCTACCGGCGTGCGGTGGCGCCGCGTGCGGTCCCAGCCGGGGCGCGGCCCCGCCCCGGGAGGGGCGCGGGGAACTGCGCGACCGGCCACGACGAGACCCGCGGACGCTCACTCCCCAAGGGGCCGTCGCGGGGCCCGCGCCGGAGTCACGCCGGACCTCGCGCCCTACGCGTGCCGGCCGGCCCGCAGACTTGCCCCGTCCGGCCCTGACGGCCCGGGCCCTACGGCCGCATCCTTGAACCATGGGGTGGCAGGTGTGCCGGCCCACGGCTGCGGCGGTGGGCTCCGCGTCCCCGACTCGGGCCGTCCGTGCGTGACCGGTCACGCACGGACCACACGCGCACCGTCGCTCCGTCGACGGACCGGCCGTGCACCGGGACGGACCGGTCGTGCACCGGGACGGAGGAGGAAGCCGCATGACCGCGGCACCGCACACCGTGAGCGATGTGATGACGCCGACCGCCGTCGCAGTGGGGCCGAGGGCGGCCTACAAGGAGATGGTCGAGCTGATGCGGCAGTGGGGCATCAGCGCACTTCCGGTGCTGGCGGGCGAGGGCAGGGTCATCGGGGTGGTATCCGAGGCGGACCTGCTGCCCAAGGAGGAGTACCGGACCGAGGACCCCGAGCCCTCCGCGGCGGACCTCGGTGCGGCCGCCAAGGCCGCCGCCCAGTACGCCGAGGACCTGATGACGAGCCCCGCGGTCACCGTGCGCCCCGACGCCACCATCGCCGAGGCCGCGCGGACCATGGCCCGGCTGGGCATCAAGCGGCTGCCGGTCACCGACGAGACCGGCCTGCTCCAGGGTGTGGTCAGCCGCGGTGACCTTCTGAAGGTGTTCCTCCGCTCGGACGAGGACATCGCCGCGGAGATCAGGGAAGACGTGCTCCCCGGCCTGCCTCCGCCCGCGCCGGCGGACGTCTCCGTGCGCGACGGGGTGGTCACCCTGGTCGGCGAGGTCCCGGGCGGGGCGCTGATCCCCTTGGTGATCCGGGCCGTGCGGGCCGTGGAAGGGGTCGTGGACGTCCGCTTCGATCCGGGTGCGTCGGCGCTGCGCGAGGGTGGGGACGAAGGCTCCCTCGGCACACCGGAAGGTGCGGGCCTGGAGACGCACGGACCCCGGTAGCGGAACGGGGAGCCCGGCGGACCCGGTAGCGGTACGGAGCACCGGTGACGTCAGGCGGTCCTGCGACCGTCGGCGGCCCGGCGACGGTGCGGCTCCGTGCGCCGGCACTGAGGGGAACATGCAACCGTCACCCGCGACCGTCACTCGTGGCAGCCCGGCGGCCGGCCGGCGGGCGCGGGAGCGACCCGAACCCACCTCCACCGGCAGGACCGGCTCCACCGGCTCCGACGGGCGCCGGCAGACGGCCGGTCAGCGGTACGCGGGCGGGTTCTCGCGCTCGATCCTGCGGTGCACCTGCTCCGTGAGGTCCCACAGCCGCTCGGAGATGCGCGGCCGCGGCGGTTCCGGGTGGCGTATCCGGCGGGCCGCCGCCGGGAGGCTCGCGACGTCGTGGCCGAAGCGCTCGCGCGCCCGCGACGGCGGGTCCACGTCGTGGCCGCGCCGGCCCTCCGTCATCACCGTCTCCAGCAGCGGACGGCCGCCCTCCGGCGGCTCCTCGTCGCGCAGTGCGATGACGTCGGTGTGGTCCGCGGTCCTGAACACCTGCTTGGCGCCGGGTGCCGTGACCTTCGCGGACGACAGCTTCATCACCGGTCGGCCGTCGTAGGCGGTGAGCTTGTACGCCGAGTCCAGGAAGGGCGCGTCGGCCGACACGCCCACGCGGGTGCCCACGGCGTAGACGTCGATCGGCGCCCCGGAGCGCACCAGGTCGGCCAGCTGGTACTCGTCGAGCCCGCCGCTGGCCACGATCAGCACCTCCGCAAGCCCGGCGTCGTCCAGCATCCGCCGGGCGTGGCGGGCCAGACCGCCGAGGTCCCCGCTGTCCAGCCGGACGGCGCAGTCAGGGCCCAGGCCCAGGTCCTTCATCACCCGGATCGCGGTGGCCACGCCCTGCCTGGTGTCGTAGGTGTCCACGAGGAAGGTCATGGGACCGGGGTGCGCACGGGCGAAGGCGCGGAACGCGGTCTCCTCGTCAGGGAACGCCTCGATGTAGGAGTGCGCCATCGTGCCCCGGGCGCGTATCCCCTGCGCGAGGGCGGCCGCCACGTTGCTGGTGCCCGCGAAGCCGACCATGGCGCCCACCCTCGCCGCCTGCATACCGGCCTCCAGGCCGTGGGTGCGGCGCAGCGAGAAGTCCACGACCTGCCTGCCGTCCGCGGCGAGGACGCAGCGTGCCGCCTTGGACGCCACCAGTGTCTGGTGGCTGACCATGTTGAGCAGGCAGGTCTCCACGAGCTGCGCCTCGGGCAGCGGCGCGGTCACCTCCAGCAGCGGCTCCCCGCCCAGTACCGTCCGGCCCTCGGGCACGGCACGGACCTCGCCCGTGAAGCCGGTCCCCACCAGGGGTTCGAGGTCGTCGGGCGACCGGTGCAGGGCGGCCGCGAAGGCCTCGGTGTCCGCGCGGCCGATCCGGAACTCCGCGAGGTAGTCGAGCGCGGACTCGAGACCGGCCGCCACGAGGAAGCCACGCTCGGGCGGCAGGTCTCGGACGAACAGGCTGAACGTCGCGGGCGCCGTCAGTCCCTCCTCCAGGTACGACAGCGCCATGGTGACCTCGTAGAGGTCGGTGATGGTGGCGTCCGGCACGGCGCCGTCTCCTTTCCTGGGGTTCCGGGGCGCAGCCCCGCCCTGAAGGCGTCCCCCGAGGTGTCGCGATGCGGCTCCGCCGCGTCGGCGGTACCGCCCACGCCGTTGAGGCAGTGGGGCAGCGAGCGGCCACGACGAGATCCGCGGACCGCCACCGCCCCCCGGGGGCAGCCGAGACCGCGGCTGGTCCGCTCACATGGGCCAGGCCGCCTCGCTCCCCTGCTGCGACGGTGCGTTCGCGCTCTCTATGTCGCGTTGTGCCGTGCCCAGGAGCTGCTGGGCGATGTCGCGCATCGCCCTGCCGGCCGCCAGTTCGTCGCCGATCTCCGGGACCTCGCGGTCGTTCGGGTTGCAGCGGGCGAGGCCGTTGCCCACGACCGAGTTGGCCCCGGTGTCCACCACGGCTCGTGCCTTTGTCGTGCCCTCGTCCTCGAAGAGGTGGAGGTGCACCTTCCACTCGACTGTGTGCGCCATTGGTCCGCTCCTTGCCTAGTGCCACAGCCACTGTCGGACGCCCGGTGGGCCCGGGTCACGGGGCCGAAGGTCCCCGAGCACCCGACAGCCGGACCATGGGCCGGCGCCGGCGGCTTCGGCCGGACCGGCAGCGGACCGGCACGCCGCGCAGGTCGCGGGGACGCGCCTTCCTCGCCCCACGACCCTTCCTCGCCCCACGACGTGCGATGCGATCACCTGCGCCAGGCCGCACGAGGCCCTGTGGCGGGCGGACCTCAGCTCTTGACGGCCTCCGCGATCTGCAGGGCGGCCCGGGCGGGCGTGAGGTGCGTGGTGTCGACGACCTCGGCCTCGCTGTGCAGCCACGTACGGGCCGCCTCGGCGTAGGGCTCCAGGTACTTGAGACGGAAGGTGGAAGGGCCAAGAAGAGTGTCCCCCCGGATACGCCCGCGCAGGGTGTCCTGGTCGGCGTGGAGGACGAAGTGGCGTACCGGGATGGCATGGTGTGCGAGGCCCGCGCTGATCTCGCGCCAGTACTGCTCGACCAGGACGGTCATCGGGATCACCAGGATGCCGCCGGTGTAGTCGAGCACGCGGCGGGCGGTCTCGACGACGAGCTGCCGCCACGGCGGCCAGTGCTGGAAGTTGTCCGTCGCGGGCAGCCCCGGCCTGATGTCCATGAGCGTCTCGCCGACCTTCTCGGCGTCGAACACCCGTGAATCCGGAATCAGTTGCTGTACGAGTGCACTGGTCGTCGTCTTACCCGCACCGTGGGTGCCGTTGAGCCATACGATCACGGGACCGACGCTAGCGCGGTGCGGGCACGGGAGGGGGCAACGGCGGGAATCCGGTACGGATTCCCGCTTGCCGGGGTGGTTCGACCACCAAGATCAGGTGTCACCCGTCCCGAGAAGTCGGAGTCTCGCCACCGCCCCGCCGTGCGGACCCGCCACCAGTCGAACGGGACGGGTCCCTGTCGAACGCGACGGTCAGCCATCGGCCGAGGTCACACCAGCCGTGTGACCTCGATCGCTAGGTGGCCAGCGGCCCCGCGGTCTTCACTGGTCAGGCGGTTGTGACGATTCGTAGTTGGCCATTATGTCGGCTGGTAGTCGGCCAGTCGGGAGTTGGTCGACGGCTGCGGCCAGCTCGTCGGCGTACTCCATCAGGAGTGGCTTGAGCTGGGCGTAATGGGTGTTCGGTCCCGGGGTCGCGAGGCAGTTGGCGATCGATCCCAGTGCCTGCGGTCCCGTAGCTGGGGCGGCAGGGCGGGGATGAGAGGGGCGAGCGCGCGCTCGCTGCCGGTGACGCGCGACCAGACGAATTCCGAAGCGGCCTGGTGCTTGCGTGGGCTGTCGAGGGGGTCTTCTTCTTGCGCCCGGACATCCCGTGGACCGTGCCCTCCTCACCTGTGCGGGCGGCGCGGGGCACCGGGCCTGCTGTCATGCCCTGTTGCGGCATCCGGTGAGGAGGAGGGCGACCATGCGCTTGGCGTCGGCCTGGTCGTAGTCGGGGCCGGTGATGCAGAGGTTTCCGATGGCGCGCATGAGCGTGTAGGCGGTGACGCCGGGGCGGAGTTCGTCGGTTTCGGTGCAGGCGTCCAGCAGCGTCGCGCAGGCCGGGACCAGGGTGTTGAGCATGAGGGCGTGGAGGTTCTCCAGACCCGGATCACCGGACCCCAGTGCCGCGCCGAGGCCGTGCTTGGTCACGAGGAAGTCCACGAACGCGTCCGTCCACAGGGTCAGCGCGGTGAACGGCGAGGCGGATTCCTCAAGGAGCCGGGGCGCGAGAGCGGTACAGGCGTCGATCTGGTGCCGGTAGACGGCGGTGACGAGGTCTGCGCGGGTCGGGAAGTTCCGGTAGACCGTGCCGACACCCACGCCGGCGCGTTCGGCGATGTCGCGGACGGGCGCCTGGATGCCTTGGTCCACGAAGACCGCCGCAGCAGCCTCCAGTACGCCGCTGCGGGTGCGCTGCGCCTGTGCTTGGCGTACCCCGACCGACTCCGGCACGATGCCTCCCTTTGCTCGCGGAACAATGTTCCGCTAAGTTGGCGGAACGTCGCTCCGTCAAAGTGTGGCAGAGCCGCTCCGGAGAAAGCACAGGTCTCCCATGTCTTCCCGCCCCCTCGGCCAGCAGATCGTCTCGGTCAAGCCCATCCCCGTTCCCGCGCCCGGGCGCGGGATCGACCTGCAGGTGAAGGTCACCGCCCCCCGGTCGGGCCAGAACCTGCCCCTGATCGTTTTCTCCCACGGAAACGCGTGGTCCCTGGACGGGTACGAGCCCCTCGTCGACCGGTGGGCCGCCGCCGGATTCGTCGTGGTGCAGCCCACCCACCTGGACTCCCGCCGTAACGCCATCGCCTGGGACGACCCGCGCTTCGCCACCATCTGGCGCGTGCGGATCGCCGACCTCCACGCGGTCCTCGACAACCTCGGCGACATCCTGGCTCAGGCTGGCTTGGAGACCCGCGCCGACCGTGAGCGCACCGCCGTGGTCGGCCACTCCTGGGGCGCCCAGACCGCAGGCGCCCTCCTCGGTGCGCGCGTGCTGGACGCAGACGGCGTTCCCGGCGAGGACTTCTCCCACTCCGCGGTCTCGGCCGGCGCGCTGATCGCGGCGACCGGAACCGGCGATACCCTCACCCCGTTCGCCGCCGAGAACCTTCCGTTCATGAAGCCGGACTTCTCCACCATGACTACCCCGACCCTGGTTGTCGCGGGCGGCAAGGATCAGTCGCAGCTCTCCACCCGGGGGCCGGAGTGGTTCACCGACGCCTACCACCTCAGCCCGGCCCCCAAGAGCCTGCTCACCATCGCCGAGGCCGAGCACACTATGGGCGGCATCGCTGGCGAGATGGTCGCCGAGACCACCGACGAGGACCCCGCCCGCGTCGTCCTCCTCGCCGACGCGATCTCCGCCTACCTCCTCGCTGCCCTCAACCTCAACGACGCCGAGTGGACCGCCCTCGGCAACACCGCCAAGGGAGGCGACGGTACCTGGAGCGTCACCAGCAAGTGAGCCCAGCCCGACAGTCGGGGGACGCCCGGCGCCGAACGGCCGAGCTCGCCCCGGCCTGACCGGCAGAGGACGCGGCGGTGCTCTGAGCCGCTCCCTCGCCTCTGCTCACGCCTCGGTTCGCATGGCTGGCGGCCGACGGCGCCAGGTGATGCGCGAAGTGGCCATGCGGGAACTCACGGCCGGGGTCTACGCCGGGCACTCCTGGGCGGCCGCCCACGCCATCCACGCGGCTCGACCCTCCGCCGCGTTCCCAATGGGCCGCTTCCTGCTGACCCTGACGCCCGAGATATGAGCGGCGCCCGGCTGTCTCAGCAGTTCGCGCTATAGCGGATGCACCCGGGGGCGGGGCGTGGTCGGTATTCCACTGGTGCTGTGTGGCCGCCAGCACCAATCCAGCCAGGAGAGCCACCAGCAGGTGTGCGATCACCGTCCAGCGAGTGCGGAAGAGTCCAGCGAGAACTGCCACGATGAGTACGACGACCAGCAGCACCCAGACCCGATCAATGTACGCGAGGGTGGCTGCGTCGACCCGCGCTTGGTCGCCTTGCGCCGCCCATACCTCCAGGCCGAGACCGAATACCGAGTCCAGCACCAGCCACGCGGTCTCCAGCAGGAACAGCGGTATCGCGAGGGCAAGGTCCACGCCCCGGCGTGTCCGGTGCGACCAGGGGCACCAGCGATTCGGCGCTGGGGGGTGATTTGCCATGGCTGCAGGGTGCCGAGCCTGGTGGTGATGTGCATGAGTATGCGTACCCAAATCTCATTCGCGCAGAGGCATGTGGTGCGTGACTTCGCTCGGGAAGGGGTGTGACACTGGCCACCTCGCGTGATCGGGAGTCGCCGATTCTTCAGCTTCTGACGGTTTGTGGTCACCGTGAGTGGTCACCGGGGCAGAGTGACGCCAGGCTTCGGCGAGCCGGGCTGTGGTGTCGTGGTTGTAGCCGAGCATGAGCGATCACGGGGCAGGGGCCTGGCGCAGACGGGTGATGTCGTCCAGGATCAGGGCCTTGGTGCCGTGGTCGTCGAGGGAGTCGGCGACCTGCCGGATCAGCTGAGGCAGGGTCAGGCGCCGGGCCTGCGCGCCGAAGAAGCCCAGGATCGACTGGCAGGTGCTCTTCGGTTTCGCGGTGACGGGGGTCTGGACGTAGGCGACGGGGGCATGCAGATCCCGGGTGCCGTCCACGGCGCCGGGATGGACGTAGTTGTGCATGGCCAGCCTGGCGTCCTCGAACGCGGCGGCCACTTCGCAGACCGTCTCCGTCTTGCCCTGATAGCCCCAGCCGGTGACCATCACCCCGGCCCGGGGTGGAGGCCGGGTCTTGAGAGCGTTGTTGCGGATGCGCCGGTTGACCAGCCGGGCCACCTTCAGCGACATCGGGGTTTCCTGCAGCGGCAGGTTCACGTGGGTGGCCGTGCGGTGCAGGTCGTGCAGGGCCCGCTGGGCCGGGCTCAGGGCTCGCCACTCGGCCAGGGTGAGCCGCGGGGCAGGTGTGAACGGGCCGCGCGTCGTGCGCCAGCGCTGCCAGCCGGCGTAGGTGTCCCGCCGCGGCGACGACCGGATCAGGGCCTCGGCGAGATGGTGGCGGTCCGGTTCCTGGCTCACCCGTGCTCCTTGTGCTGGGCTGTGGTCTCGTCATCGTCGGGCGGCAGAAGGAACAGGGACCGGCGCCGCAGGGAGTCGCCCAGCCGCGGCGGCGGGACGGGAGCCGGCCGGCTCCGGGCGACGTCCCCGCGGCGGCGGCGCCGGTCGTCGTCGACGGCCTGTTCGACACTGCGGACCTGCTCGGGCCAGGGCAGGAACCTTGCTCTCGGCCGACTCTTCCGCGGCCGTCTTCGGGCGGTCGGTGCCGGCGGTGCGGGCCTGCTCGGCCTGGCGGGAGCGGGCCCTGCGTTCCCGCTTGGTCATCTGCGTCGGCCACTTCTCGACCGGGATCACCGAGCCGAGCAAGTCCAGCAGGACGGGGAGGAGTTCAGCGTCCGAACGCGGGGCCAGCTTCCGCCGGCGAACCTCCGCCAGCAGGGCCTCGGCCGTCTTGTCGGAGAACGCCGGGACCTCACCTTCCCGCGGCAGGCCGGTCCAGCGCAGGGGGTACCGTCCGCCGGTCGCGGCGGTCGGAGCGGATGACCCACTGGCCCTTGTGCCGGCCGCCCCGGCTCGATGGCTGGTGGAAGCGGGGGTCGTCCAGCACCTCGTCCTGATACCAAAGCCCGCCGATCTTCACCCCTCGCCCCGGGTGGATCTTGACGTAATGGGCCTTGTGCAGGCCGTAGTAGAGCTCCGGCTTGGGGATCTGCAGGGCGAAGCCGCCCTGGTGCATCGCCGCGGCGAGCAGCGAGTTGGGGCTGTGGTCCTCGCCCGGGCCCCAGGCCGGCGCGTACTCGCCCAGGACGTGGTTCTGCCAGACCTTCACCACCCAGGAGGCGATCACGTTCTCCATCTGGGCCATCGACAGCACCGCATCCGCCTCCGGATCGGCGCCGCGGTCGGCGACGTCGGCCCCGGTGAAGCCCAGCAAGTGTTCCAGCAACATGCTGTTGATCGCGGCAAACGCCCGCTCAACGGCGTACTTGTCCGTCGACCGCAGAACGCGGGCGGGCAGGATGTTGCAGCCCAGCGTCCCCTCCGCCTCCACCACGTGGTGGTTCTTGTAGGGCCCGCCGTGATCGGTGGTGACCGTCTCCGGGGAGAAGAACGGCAAAGCCGCAACCCGGTGGCCGGCGAACTGGGCGACCACCGTGGCCGGGACACCGGGGTAGGGCCACTCCATCTCCGAGCCCCAGCCCTCCCGCAGGGGCAGCGGCATCATCACATCCCGCAGCAGCATCGCGATGTCCACCGAGGTGTCCGACACCAGCGTCAGCCGGAACGCGACGATCGAGTGCGTGTAGCAGTCCAGCGCGATCGTCAGCATCACCGACACCGGATCGCCGAACACCGCCTCGCGGACCTTCACCGGCAGCGGAGTGGTGTCCAGCGCGACGACCTGGCCCGGGCGGTGCACCACCACCCGCGCGGAGGTGTCCCCGATGGCGTCCGCCGTGCGCTGGTAGCGCTGCCGGGCTCCGTCCGGGCCGAACCACTCCTCCCAGACCGCGGCCAGGGTGTCGTAGCCGGGGACCTTCTCGGTCGGGAAGTCCGAGAACACCTCGCGGACGTACTGGTGCAGCAGCCGGTGCTTGGCCCGCATGCTGATGCGCGAGCGCTGCAGGCACTCGCGTCTCACCGCGAAGATCGCCTCCCGGATCTCCTCGGTGACGCTCGGGTGCCCGCCGCCCCGGCGGGTCCACCGGCCATCCGCGCAGCCGGCCACGATGTCCTCGATGCTCCCCGCCGCCAGCCGCCGCAGCGTGCGCTCGCTCATGTGCGCCAGCCCCAGCATCTCCGCCTCCGCGGGCTGCCTCCGCGGGCCCGAGGGCCTTCAGCTCGGCGGCCTTGGCCCGGCGCCGCTGGGTCACCGTGGTGGTGGCCGGGTCGTACTCGGGTCGCGGTTCGCCCGGCAGGGCCCGCGCGGGGTGGCCGGCGCGGTAGCCGGTCTCCGCCTCGAGCACGTGCTCGGCCCGCAGCCGTGCCCGTTTCAGCTGGTGATCGCTGAGATTGGTCTTCAGCAGCTGCCCGCGTGGCCGTGGAGGCTGTTCCGCAGCCGGTTTGCCGGGCCGGCAGTCCGGGTGGTGCATGAGCCATCGGATCGGGCGGCGTTCCACCTCACCTGCGACATCCCGGAGCACCACGGCGCCGGCCTGCGGTTCAACGTCCTCAACCGTCCACTCGACACCGTTGAGCCGGATGCCGGCTCCCGGCGCCAACGCCAGCATCCCGTCCGGCATCAGGCAGCCCGTCCGGCGCCCGCCCAGACCAGCGTCGCATCGCGCAGCGGCTCGGCCAGCTCGATCGCGAGCCGTCCGTGCCAGATCAGGTGCAAGGCGTGGGCGCGGGCCACCACCGGCAGCCGCGTGGCCTGCACCGGCTCGCCGAAGGCCACCGGGTCCTCGGCAGCGGCGAGAAGCTCCTCCTGGAGCCCGAGCGGATCATCGACAGGCCGGCGCTGGGCCGACAAGGCGTCCAGCACCGACCACACGTGCGGGCGCCAGCCGGTCACCACCGCATATCGCCAACCACACGACAGCGCCAGCTCGTTGGTCGCGGCGAACTTCAGCTTGTCGTCCTCGCCGATCCGCGGCCGCGGCCTCACGTCCAGGAGCCACCGGCCGCCGTCAGCCATGACCGCCAGGAAGTCGGGAGTGTGCTCCATCCGTCCCCCGGCATGTTCGAAGCTCAGCCGGAACGGCTGCGGCAGCACCTCCCTCACCCGCAGAAAGTCCAGTGCGAGGAGCAGGCGTTGCTCCTCCAACGACTCGAACCCGTGGTGCCGGCCGGTGGAGACCATGAACTGCAGCCCCGGCCGGTGCCGCTGCCGGGTCCCCCAGCCGAAACGGCGTACCGGCTGCGACGTGAACAACGGCACCGACTCCAGATCCCGCGCCGCCCAGACGACCTCCTCCCCCTCGAACCGCCAGGTCGTCATCCACCGCCCCAGCCAGCCCTGGCCCAGCGACCATCGCCTCTGTACGTCCTCGCCGACGGCGTACGGGGCGACCAACTGCTCCAGCCCGCACGCGTCCGAGGCCACCCTTGCCCGCCTCCGCGTACCACTCACGCAAGCAGCACAGCAGCCCTGTTCATAGCCCGCGTACAGAAGCCTGTACTTGATCAGAAAACGCCGCCTCACGACCACCCGATCGAGGGGACTGGCCAACTGTCGAACGAGATGGCCAACTACCGATCGGTGTCACACAGCCGTCCCTCGACCTCCGCCCCCGCGCTGGAACATCTGTTCATGATCTGCCCCCGTCCAGCCCGTTACGGGCCCACGGACGGGGGCGTTCTTTAGAGCACCTGTACCCATCGCGGCCCCTCCCGGAGGAATCGTGATCAAGGCACCCACCACCGTCCCCCACCCCCGGCGTTCGATTTCCCCCGCCTTGCCACCGCGGGGTGGAGGACCGCCCCCGGCGCGCCGTTGACGCCCGGCCTGCATCCCGTACGCCCCGCAGGAACCCGTGGAAGGAGACCAGGATCAGATGGCGAGCAACCGGCGCCGCGCACCGCGCGGTGGACGAGGACCGGCTCCCGAGGAGGAGCGGAACAGTGGAGAGGAGCAGAGCGGCGCGGAGAAGCTGAACGGTGAAGAGGAGCGGAGCGCCAGGGTGGACCACGGCGGTGAGGAGGAGCTGCGGTTCATCGACAGGACCGGCAGCCGGGAGCGGGCCATCCGGCAGATCCGTCTGCTGGACATGGCGCGCCGGCTGCCGCAGCTGGTACGCCGGTCGGTGGCGCTGGCGTGGAGCATCGACCCCTGGGCGGCCGTCGGCCTGCTGGTCTGCCAGGCCGCCGCCGGCGCGCTGCAGGCCCTCGGGCTGCTCGCGGTCAGCGGAACCCTCGCCGCCCTGCTGTCCGAGGGCGACATCTACCGCCGGCTGCTGTCCGCGTGGCCGTCGCTCGCGATGCTCGCGGGCGCCGCCGCGCTGCGCGCGCTGCTGGGCATCACCGTCGCCTGGCTCGCCTCCCGGCTGGGGCCGCAGATGTCGCGGGAGGCCGAGCGCAGGCTCCTGCGGGCGGTCACCGGGGTCGAGCTGTCCGCCTACGACGCGCCCGGCTTCAACCACCGCAAGGAGGCCGCCGACCGCGGCGCCGAGGTGGCCCAGGACCTGGTGTCCGAGGGCCAGGACCTGATCGCCTCGCTCGCCTCGCTGATCGCCGGCGCCGGTGTGCTGACGGCGCTGCACCCCGCGCTCCTGCCCCTGCTGGCACTGGCCAGCTTCCCGCAGGCGGTGGCGCAGATCAGTGCGGCACGGGTGCGGTACCTGGCCCGGCTGCGTTCCAACGGCGACCACCGGATGCTGTCGATTCTGCGCTGGCACGTGTGCGACCGGTACGCCGCCGACCAGATCCGTGCGGGCACCATGTCCGACTTCCTCGTCGACCGCTACCGGCGGATCACCGAGCGCATCAACGCCGCCGACCGGCGCGCCGCCGACACCGGCGCGTGGATGTCGCTGCTGGGCGCCCTCTGTGGCGGGCTGGCCTCGGCGGCCGTGTGGGGCGCGGTGGTGTGGCTGCTGGCCACCGGGCGGATGAGCGTCGGGCACGCCGGGACGGCCGTCTTCGCGCTGGGCACCGTCGGGACCGCCCTGCGCGGCCTGGTCACCGGCGGTGCGCGCATCATGCGTACCGGGCTGTACATGGACGACTGGTCCGAGTTCCTGGCGGAGGCCGGCGGCTTCGGCATGCGGCGCGGCACGACCGTGCCGGCCGGGCCGCGGGAGATCGTGGTGCGCGACCTTGTCTTCCGGTACGAGGAGGCGGCCCACGACGCGTTGCGCGGGGTCTCCCTGACCCTGCGGCGCGGCGAGGTCATCGCGCTCGTCGGGTACAACGGCAGCGGGAAGACCACCCTGGCGAAGCTGCTGAGCGGGCTGTACCTGCCCACCACGGGATCGGTCACCTGGGACGGCGTCCCCACCGGGGACCTCGACCCCACGGCCATGTGGTCCCGTGTCGCCCTGGTGCCCCAGGACTACGCCCGCTGGCCGCTCACCGCCCGCGAGAACATCACCCTGGGACAGCCCGCGCCCGGTGGTGACGCCCGCATCCACACGGCGTGCGCCGCGTCGGGCGCCGACGAGGTGGTCGGCGAGCTGCGGTCCGGCCTCGACACGGTGCTGGCCCGCGACTGGCTGGGCGGGCAGGAGCTCTCCGGGGGACAGTGGCAGCGCATCGCGCTGACGCGCGCCTTCTACCGCCCTGCCGGCCTGCTGGTCCTGGACGAGCCCACCGCCGCGCTCGACCCGCTGGGCGAGCACCGGATCTTCGCGGGACTGCGCCGGCTGGCGGAGACCCGCGCCGTCGTCCTGATCACCCACCGTCTGACGAACGTCGCCGTCGCCGACCGCATCCTGGTCCTGGACAAGGGGCGTGTCGTCCAGGAGGGCACCTTCCCTGAACTCGTCGCCCAGGACGGGCTCTTCAGGGACCTGTGGTCGTACCAGCACACGAGGGAGACGGCCCGGCCCACCGAGGCCACGGACCGGCCCCCGGTGGTGCCGGCGGCCACCCCGGCGCCCGGCAAGCAGGACGCCTCCTAGGGCCGCCCTGGGCGTGCCCTAGCGGCGCGCCCGGGCCACGGGCGGGTCACCCGCCGGCGCGGAGTCGTCCGCCGCCGTCGAACCGCCCGTCTCCGCGGAGCCGCTCACCACCGGCGCCTCGCCGGTCACCGGGGATCCCCCGGTGGCCGGCAGGGTGAGGACCATCGTCAGACCGCCCCCGGGCGTGTCCTCCGCTGCGAGGGTGCCGCCCATGGCCTCGGCGAAGCCGCGCGCCACCGCCAGGCCGAGGCCCACGCCCGCGCCGCGCGGGGCGTCCCCGTACCGCTGGAACGGCTCGAATATGCGGTCCTTGGCCTCGTCCGGCACGCCCGGACCGCGGTCCGCGACGCGCACCTCCACACGGTCCGCGAGCGCGCTCGCGGAGATGCGGACGACGGTGCCGGCCGTGCTGTGCTGGACGGCGTTCTCCACGACGTTCGCGACCGAGCGCTCCAGGAGGCCCGAGTCGGCGACGACCATCGGCAGGGTCTCCGGGATGTCCAGGACCACGCTGGACTCGGGCACGCCCCTCACCGCCATCGGCACCACCTCGTCGAGGTCCGTCTCACGGCTCAGCGGGGTGACGGTGCCGGTCTGCAGCCGGGACATGTCCAGGAGGTTGCCAACCAGGCCGTCGAGCCGGTCGGCGCCCTCCTCGATGGACTCCAGGAGCGCGGACCGGTCCGCCGGCGACCATGCGACGTCCCCGGACCGCAGGGAGGACACCGATGCCTTGATGCCGGCGAGCGGCGTGCGCAGGTCGTGGCTGACGGCGGCGAGCAGGGCCGTGCGGATGCGGTTGCCCTCCATCAGGATGCGGGCCTGCTCCGCCTCGTCCTTCAGGCGTGCGCGGTCCACCACCACGGCCGCCTGGGCGGCGAAGGCGGCGAGCACCCGGCGGTCCTCGGCGGGCAGCACCCGGCCGGTGAGCACCAGGGCCATGTGGTCGCCGACCGGCATCTCCACGTCGGCGTGCTCCGGGCGTTCGTCCTCGGGGCGGGGTCCGACGCTGCCCGCACAGGTCCAGGGCGCGACCTCGCTCTCCCGCTCCAGCAGGGCCACGGAGTCCATGCCGAAGGTCTCCCGCACCCTCTCCAGCAGCTCCGCCAGGCTGTTCTCGCCGCGCAGCACGCTGCCCGCGAGGAAGGACAGGATCTCCGACTCGGCGCGCAGCCGGGCCGCCTGGTGGGTGCGCCGGGCCGCCAGGTCGACGACCGAGGCCACCGATACCGCCACCCCCACGAAGATCGCCAGGGCGAGGATGTTCTCCGGGTCCGAGATCGTGAGCCGGTGCACGGGCGGGGTGCAGAACCAGTTCAGCAGGAGCGAGCCGACGGCCGCCGAGGCGAGCGCCGGGAGCACTCCCCCGAGCAGGGCCGCGGCCACCGTCAGCGCGAGGAACAGCAGCATGTCGTTGGCGAGGCCGAGGCCCGGCGCGGCGCCGTCCAGCAGGGCGACGAGCACGGCGGGGCCGGCCACGCCGACCAGCCAGCCCCAGATGACGCGCGAGCGGCCGAGCCGCGCACCGCGCGCCACGGGCAGCCCCCGGCCCCGGGCGGCCTCCTCGTGCGTGACGATGTGCACGTCCAGGTCGGGCCCCGACTCGCGGGCGACCGTGGCGCTGACACCGGGGCCGAGGACGTACTGCCAGGGCTTGCGGCGCGAGACGCCGAGCACGGTCTGGGTGGCGTTCACACCGCGGGCGAAGGCGAGCAGCGCGGTGGGCGCGTCGTCGCCGACGACGTGGTGGTAGGTGCCGCCCAGATCCTCCACCAGCTTGCGCTGGACGGCGAGTTCCTTCGGGGACGCGGAGGCCAGGCCGTCGGCACCGGCTATGTGCACGGCGAGCACCTCGCCGCCCGCGCCCTTCTCGGCGAGGCGGGCCGCGCGGCGGATCAGCGTGCGGCCCTCGGGACCGCCGGTGAGGCCGACGACGATGCGCTCCCGGGAGCCCCAGATCTTCGAGACACGGTGTTCGCTGCGGTACTCCTTGAGGTATTCGTCCACCCGGTCGGCGACCCAGAGCAGCGCCAGCTCCCGCAGGGCGGTGAGGTTGCCGATGCGGAAGAAGTTCGACATGGCCGCGTCGACCTTGTCGGGCTGGTAGATGTTGCCGTGCGCCAGCCGGCGGCGCAGCGCCTGGGGTGACATGTCGACCAGCTCGATCTGGTCGGCGCGGCGCACCACCTCGTCGGGGATGGTCTCGCGCTGCCGGATCCCCGTGATCGACTCGACGATGTCGCCGAGCGACTCCAGGTGCTGGATGTTCACCGTCGAAACGACGTCGATGCCGGCCCCGAGGAGTTCCTCGACGTCCTGCCAGCGCTTGGCGTTGCGCGAGCCGGGGACGTTGGTGTGCGGCAGCTCGTCGACATAGGCGACGGCTGGTCCCCGGGCGAGCACGGCGTCCACGTCCATCTCCGTGAACGTGCCGCCCCGGTAGGTCAGCTCGGCGCGCGGCACCTGTTCGAGGCCGCGCAGCATCAGCTCGGTGCGCGGGCGGTTGTGGTGCTCGACGAACGCGACCACCACGTCCGTGCCGCGCTCCAGGCGGCGGTGGGCCTCGGACAGCATCGCGTAGGTCTTGCCGACACCCGGCGCCGCCCCCAGGTAGATGCGTAGCTTGCCGCGTGCCATGGTCCGGGTCCCGTCTCGTCCAAGGGGTGGGCTGGGCAGGCCCACCAGCCGGCTTCCCGTGAAGCCGCGCCCTACAGCCTCTCAGGTCCGGGGCCCGCTCCCGCGTGCGCCTCCGCTCACCGCCGCATGTGCCCCGGCTTGTTCCGGCAGGGCCGCGGCCGTGCCCACACGGGCCGCCGTCTGTACCCGCACGGGCCGCGGCTTGTTCCCGCACCCTGCCGCGGATCGGCCCTGAGGGACTACGTTGCGTGAGTGGTCGCCCCGGGCGTGGTGACGGGTCCGCGGGGCGGCACCGGCCGTTCACCGGTGGGCCGCCCCCCGTACCGGTGTGCCTGGGCGCGTGTTCGCACGGAAGGACTGGACTCCAGCACGGCGCGGGCGGGGGACGGTCCGGCGCGGAGCGGGCGACGGTCCGGCGCGGAGCGGGCGACGGTCCGGCGCGGGAGCCACCCGCCCGCTCTTCACCCGCCGGTCCGGCCGGCCGCCCGACGACGAAGGAGAGGCATGAACATTCCGGGCAGAGGCAAAGGCAGTGGCAGTGGTGGCCGCCGTATCCGGCCGGCGGTGCGGATCGCGATGACGCTCGCCGTGGCGGCTCCGCTCACCGTCGCGGGCGGTGCCGCGACGGTCTCGGCCGCGGCGGACACACCCACCGCACCGGCCACATCCGCGGGCACGGCCACGGCGCACTGGACGACGCAGCGCGTCGCCCCCGGTGTGCAGGTGCGCACCGGCACGCTCACCGACCCGGCGGCGGCACCGAGCTGGACGGTGACCGTACAGGCGCCGGTGAAGGCCGCGTTCACCGGTGCGCAGGCCTGGGCCGAGGTCGGCGGCACGGCGTGGGCGGCGCAGACCACCGCCCGGCTGCGCGCCGCGGGCTTCACACCCACCGAGGCCAGGATCCCGTGGCCGCGGTACGCGGACACGCCGCGGGGTCTGATGGGCGTCCGGGTCCGGGTCGGCTCGTACCCGTCGCAGCAGACCGCGCAGGAGCAGGCCACACGCCTCACGGCGGCGGGCTTCCACACCGCGGTCGAGTGGACGGGATACGACTCCGACCAGCCCGCGGACGTCGAGCACATCCACGTGGCGGTCGTCGACCCGGGCGCCTTCACCGGCTCGGTCCAGGCCACCCACGACGGGCGCCTCGCGCAGCGCGGGACGACATCGTCGGTGGCCGCCGGCCTCGGTTCGCTGGTCGGGGTGAACGGCGGCTTCTTCATCACGTCGGACGCCGACGGGGCCCAGGGCCTCCAGGCGGGCCTCGGCGCATACGGCGGCCGGCTGGAGTCCCTCGCGTCGGGATCCCGGGCCGCGCTGGTCCTCGGCGACGGCGGCCGGCGGGTCGGCATCGCGAACCTCACCACGACCGCGACCGCGCGCATCGGCGGCTCCGGCTACCCCGTGCACGGCCTGAACCGCACGCCGGGCCTGGTGCGCGACTGCGGCCAGCCCGGCGGCTCGCCCACGGCACTGCCCCGGCAGGACGTCACCTGCACCGAACGGGACGACCTGGTCGCCTTCACCCCGGAGTACGGCCACGCCCTCCCGGCCGGCGCGGGCACCCAGGTGGTGCTCGACGCGCGGGGCCGGGTGGTGTCCGTCGGCGGCCGCGGTGGCGAGGTCTCTCCCGGGCACACCGTGCTCCAGGGCATCGGCGCCGCCGCCGGATGGCTCACCGGGCATGCCGTGGTGGGCCAGGAGGCCACCGTGCGGACCGTGGTCCGCGACGACCACGGCAGGGCCCTGGCTCTCGGGCCGCACGACAGCATCGTCAGCGCGGCACCCATGCTGGTGTCGGACGGTCGGGTGCACATCGACGCCGCCGCGGAGGGCACCGTCGACCCGTCGGACCTGTCGTTCGGCTACGCCTGGGCCGGCACCCGCCAGCCCCGCACGATGGCCGGGGTCGACGGCAAGGGCCGGCTGCTGCTGGTCACCGTCGACGGCCGCCTCGCCGGCGGCAGCGAGGGGTTCACGCTCGCCGAGGGGGCGGCCTTCATGAAGTCGCTCGGCGCGGTTCGGGCGCTGAACCTGGACGGCGGAGGTTCCACTGCGATGGCCGTCGGCGGACGCCTCGTGAACCATCCGTCCGACGCGACGGGTGAACGGGCCGTCGGCGACACCGTCCAGGTCCTTCCCGGGGGCTGACGCCCCCGGCTCCCCCGTCTCGGCCTCTCGGTCCGCCGTGCGGTGGCCGGCGGGCGGCGGCCACACGCGAGACCGCAACGGGCCGAGCCCGGTGGCCCGCCGCGGGCACACCGTGGTTGCTCGCGCAGTTCCCCGCGCCCCTGTGCGGCGCCCCGCAAGCCCCGACATCAAGCCCCGGTGTCAAGCCGTTCCCAGGAGAGGGGCGCGGGGAACTGCACGCCCCACCTCCACCAGCCGGTGGTCACACCACTCCGCGAGCGGCTCGGCCCGGTGGTCCACCGGGGGCACGATGTGGTCGCTCGCGCAGTGCCCCGCGCCCCCACGGGGCGCCCGCCAGCCGGTGGCCACAGCCACCGCCGGGGACTCGGCCCGGTGGCCCGCCGCAGGCGCGCCGGGGTCGCTCACGCGGTGCCCCCGGCCCTACGGGGTGCCCACCGTGCCGTGGGCGAGCCAGAGGTTCACCTCGTGGGGGCGGCCGGGGCTGAACATCAGGGGGAGTCGCCGGCCGGCGGCGGTGATCTCCGCGGCCAGTGTGGTGACCTCGGGCCGCCAGCCGTGGGCGGCGAGCCACGGGCCGGGCGGAAGGGCGGGGCCGGACTGGAAGAAGCTCAGGATGCGGGCGATGACCGCGTCCTCGACCTCGTCGGCCACGCCCACGTCCGCGTGCCGCGGATTGTCCTCGTAGTACTCCAGAGCGATCCGGCTGCCGGGGCCGCTGAGTTCGGTGAGGCGGTCGAGCAGGGCGTCGCAGTCCTTGCCGGCGAGGTACATGAACAGCCCCTCCACCAGCCAGACGGTGGGCAGGCCGGGGTCGAAGCCGGCCCCCATGAGCGCGTCCTGCCAGGGGCCGCGCAGGTCGGCCGGCACCGCGGTGCGCCGCGCCGTCGGCCGAAGCCCCGCCTGGCTCACCACCCGGTCCTTGAACCGCAGGACGGGCTCGGTGTCCACCTCGAACACGGCAGTGTCCGCGGGCAGGCCGAGCCGGAAGGCGCGCGCGTCGAGCCCGGCCGCGAGCAGCACCACCTGCCGGGTGCCGCGCTCGACGGCGGAGAGCACCAGCCGGTCGTAGTAGCGCGTGCGCACCCCCAGGAAGGTGGCGAGCATGTACCAGGTCTCGGTGAGCGGGCCGGTCAGCTCGGCGGGGCCGGTCGGCAGGACCGCGTCCCGGCCGGTGCGCACCGTGTCCTGCAGCATGTCGACGAGGGCCATGGCGAGCGGGTCCGTGAACAGCCGGTCGTCCCGCGCCGACTCGATGGCCCGCATGTGGGCGGTCATCAGGGCCGTCCACCCGACGTCCGACGGTACGTGGGTCTGATCGTGCCCCGGCACTTCCTGAGCCACCGTGGTGCTTCCTTTCTCCCGGCCGGCGGGTGTGCGCCGCCCGCGGCGCGGGGCCGTTCCGGTGCGGCCGTCCATCCGGTGTGGATCAGCTTGCCACGACGGACCGGAGGGGAACGCACGGGACCTGGGGCGTGCGGCCGGTGCCGGGACGCGGCCCGAGGTCAGCCGGTCGTGGACGTCATTTCACGCTTCCGCTCACCAGCCCGCTCACGATGTACCGGTTGAGGGCGATGGCGATGACCGCGGGCACCGCGATGGTGATCACGCCGGCCGCGCTCAGCAGGGTGGAGGGGACGACGTGCTGCCCCTGCAGTGCGGCGATGACCACGGTGAGCGGCTCGGTGGACTGGTCGGTGGAGAGCACCAGCGGGAAGAGGAACTGCGTCCACGAGAAGAGGAAGGTGATGACGGTCGCCGAGATGAGGCCCGGCACCGCCAGCGGCAGCAGGACGTGCCGCAGGACCTGGAGCCGGCTGGCGCCGTCGACGAGCCCGGCCTCCTCGATGGCGGGCGGCAGGGTGCGGAGGTAGTTGTACATGATCCAGGTCGCCAGCGGCAGGAAGCCGGAGACGTACACCAGGACGATGCCGGTGTACGTGTTGACCAGGCGGAGGTCCCCGAGGATGCGGTACAGCGGGATCAGCGTGGTGTAGGCGGGGAAGGCCATGGTGGCGAGCACGCCGTAGAAGAGCACGCCGCGGCCTCGGAACGACATCCGGGCGAAGGCGTAGGCCGCGAGTGTGGACAGCACCACGGTGACGATCGTGGCGGCGCCGCACTCGATGAAGATGTTGGCCGCGGACTGCCGGATCTGCCCCGGGACCTCGCCCGAGCCGCCGAGCAGCGTGGAGTAGTTCCGCAGGGTCGGCGCGGGCGGCACGTAGTGTGCGGGCCTGCTGCCCGCCTGGGCCTCGGTCTGGAGGCTGGTGTTGATCGTCCAGTAGATGGGGACGAGCGACCACAGCAGGATGAACGCTATGCCGAGCCACCGGACGCGGAACCGGCGGACCACGCCGAACGGCATCACGCGGAACGGGGTCACGTGGAAGGACATCAGTACTCCACCGTCCGGTGCACGAACTTGACGACGAGGAAGGACAGCACGAGGGTGACCGCCGTGACCAGCAGGGACAGCGCGTAGCCCGCGCCGAAGTCCAGGTTCTGGAAGCTGATGTAGTAGGTCTGCGCCATCACCGACGAGCCGGTGGACGCCGCGCCGTTGAGCACATAGGGCTGGTCGAAGACGTTCAGCGTAGCGATCACCGCCTGCACCATCGCGACCGCGATGCCGGGCCTGGCGAGCGGCAGCGTGACACGCCGGAACGCGCCCCAGGACGAGCAGCCGTCGAGCGTCGCCGCCTCGTACAGGTCGTGCGGGATGTTCTGCAGCGAGGCCAGGATCAGCAGGGCGGACAGCGGAGTGATCTGCCAGACCTGCACGAGTTCGATCAGCGCGATCGTCTCCAGCCGGTTCTGGCCGAGGAAGTTCTGGTAGTGGTCGATCAGGTGCAGCGAGGTGAGCACGCTGTTGAGGAGCCCCGAGTTGCCGTCCCAGATGCCGCTCCACACGATGCCCTCGACGACGCCGGGCAGCGCCCACGGCAGGATGAGGACGGCGATGAGCACGGCACGGCCGGCGAACCGGCGCTGCAGGGTGATCGCCATCGCGATGCCGAGGACGGTGGACAGCGCCACGCCGATCACCACGTACAGCACGGTGTTGCCGGCGGCGGCGCGTACCGCGGAGGAGTGGAACAGGCTCCGGAAGTTGCCGAGGCCGATGAAGCGCGTCGGCGGGTCGAGCGCGTCGACCCGGAAGAAGGACTCGACGATCGTGAAGACGGCGGGGACCGCCGCAAGGAGGACGATGAAGAGCACCAGGGGTGCGACGAGCGCATAGGGCAGCGGGTCGAAGCGGCGCCGGCGGGCCCCGCCGGGGCGGTGGCCGCTGGGCGTTGCGGCGCCCGGCGTGCCGGGGTCCGGCGCCGTCGCCTGCGGTGCCTCGAGCTTCAGTCGTGTCATGGGCGGTTCCTCATGGCCGGCGCGTGCTCGGTCACGATCCGGCGGCGAGCCGGTTCGCGGTGGCGGCGATGGCCTTGATCGCCGCTTGGACGCTCTGGCTCCCGGTGGCGGCGGCGTGCAGGTTGGTGTAGACGGCGTTGGAGAACTGCGGGTACCACGGCGGCGCGCCCTGCGGGAAGACGGGCCTGGTGCTCGACTTGAGCATGGTGCTCATGGCGGTGGCGCCGACCAGGTCTCCCTTGGCGGCGAGTCGGTGCACCGCGCTCAGCCGGGAGGGCAGGCTGTAGGTCCGCAGCGTCTTCTCGGGACCGTCGATGCCCGCGAACGCGGCCTGCTGGTCGGCGGCGGTGAACCACTTGATGAACTTGGCTGCCGCGGCCGGGTACTTGGCGGTCGCCGGGATGCCGATGCCGTCCGGGTTGCTGAGGTTGGGCGCGGGCCCGCGCACGCCGGGCGTGGGCAGGTAGCTCACCTGCTTGGTGACGGTCGAGGAGGAGGGGACGTCGTAGAGGCTGCCGACGTTGCCCGAGTAGTCGCTGAAGACGCTGGCGACCCTGCCCTTCGCCATCTCCGTCTGGGTGCCCTGGCTGTCGGTGGTGTTGATGTTTCCGGGGGCGACCAGGCCCTGCCTGATGGCGTCGGTCATCCACTGCGCGGCCTTGTATCCGGCGGAGCCGGGGCTGGTGAACTGCGGCCTGCCGTGCCCGTCGAGTATGGTGCCGCCGAAGGCGGCGGTGGTCTGGTACCAGTACGTGGACAGGCCCTCCGCCGCGGCGAACGGGATGTCCAGGGGGTGGTCGACGACACCCTTCGCCTTGATCTTCCTGAGGTCGGCCGTGTACTGCGCCATCGTCCTCGGCATGGTGGTGATGCCGGCCTTCGCGAACATCTTCTTGTTGACGGTGGTCGTCAGGAAGGACGCGTCGAAGGGGACGCCCACCACCTCTTTGCCCACCGTGAACGACGTCATCTGCGGCATGTCCGGCGCCAGGGCCTTGGTGTCGAGGTAGTCCTGCATCGGGTGGAACCACTTGAGCTTGCTCAGCTGGCCCACCCGGGACCAGTCGACATCCGTGGCGTCCGCGAAGTAGGTGTGGGCGGTGGCGGCGGCCGCGATCTTCGTCTGCAGGCTGTCCCAGTCGATGTTCGTCCAGTGCACCGTGATGCCGGTGGACTTGGTGAACGCGTCGAGCGACGCCTTGGGGGGTGAGGGGATGGCGAGGGCGACGTTGATCGTCACCCCTCGGGTCGCCGACGACGCCGTGGTGCCGCCCCCGCCGCAGGCGGTGGTGGCCAGCGCGAGACACGACAGGAGGGAGAGTCCCACCGCGCCTCTGACGCCTTGTCGTGTGGAGAGCATTGGGCGACACCTCTCTCATGGGGAAGATGTCCCGCCGCGCCGCGGACACGTCGGGGGCTTGCGGGCCCCCACCGCCACCATCCGGTGCGGACGAACGGGGCGGACGTGTGACGGGCCCTGGCCAACCCGGGCGTGATCGCGCCGACGCGGGCACGCCCCCGGCGGATGACAGGCGAGGGGCAATCAAGTCGACCATCGCTAGCGAGCATTTCGCGCATTAATCAAGCAACTAATCGCGCGTTTCTCGATCACGATGCTTGCTTGCGTAGGACTGTTGCAGGCGAGCGGCCAGGCGTCAACCACTCGATGCACGGAACTTTCCCCCGGCTTTCCCTGTGCTTACGCTCTGGGTGGCCCCTCGGTCCGCGGAAGAAGGCAATGCCTCGTCCGCCCCTTTCAGGGGGATATGTCAGAGAGAATGCGCAGCTTGCGTGCAGTCGACCCGTGAAACGCGCAGCCCGTCCGATCGCCCGTGCGTTAGGTTCCGACCATGCGACGCAGAGAACGCCTCAACCAGATACTGTCCGTGATCGTCGGGCACGGCTCCATGGACGTGGACGCGCTGGCCCGGCAGTTCGGCGTGTCCCACGCGACCATCCGCCGCGACCTCGAACTGCTGGAGCAGCAGCGCCTGGTGAGCCGCACCCGGGGCGGCGCGACGACGCACTCCGCGTTCACCGACATGCCGCTGAACTACAAGACGGCCCAGGACCTGGACGAGAAGCGCAGGATCGCGCACGAGGCCCGCCGGCACGTCCAGGGCGCCCGCGTGGTCGGCATGACCGGCGGCACCACGGTGGCCGAGTTCGCGCACCTGCTGCTGGACCACGAGGGGCTCACCGTGGTGACCAACGCCCTCAACGTCGCGCTGCACCTGCTGGACAACCCGCGGCTGAGGGTGTTCGTCGGGGGCGGCGAGCTGCGCAGCAGCAGCCAGGAGACGGTGGGCCACAACACGGAGGCGTTCTTCACGCAGTACAACCTGGACGTGGCGTTCCTCGGCGTGGACGGCGTGGACGCCGCGGCCGGCTGCACGAACTACGACCCGGCGGGCGCACGGGCCAACGGCGAGCTGCTGCGCCGGGCCCGCAGGCGGATCGTGCTCGCCGACGCGACGAAGCTCGGCCGGCTGGCGCTCGCGCAGGTCTGCGCGCTGTCGGCGGTGGACGTCCTGATCACCGACGACCGGGCGGAGCGGGGCCAGGTGGAGCGGATCCGGGAGCAGGGCTGCGACGTCGTGCTCGTGTGATCCCCGTGGGCCCTCGCCGATCCACCGCGATCCACCGCGCACTTCTGCGCAAAAAAACTGCGCGTTTCTCGTTCGTTATTGTGCGTCCGCTGACGCAGCGGTCATAGTGCCGGGCATGACCAAGGTTGCGTTCATCGGGGCCGGCAGTGTCGAGTTCACCCGGAATGTCGTCAGCGATCTCTGCTCGTACCCGGAGTTCCACGGGCAGCTCGAGCTGTCCCTCCACGACATCGACGCCGGCCGGCTGAGCCATGCGGAGGCGCTGGTGCGGCGCCTCAACGAGCAGACCGGGGCGGGTGCCCGGGTCTCGTCGAGCCTCGACAGGCGTGCCGCCGTCGAGGGAGCCGACTACGTCATCAACGAGATCCAGGTGGGCGGGTACCGGGCCACCCGCGCCGACTTCGACATCCCCGAGCGGTACGGGGTGCATCAGACCATCTCGGACACCATCGGCATCGGCGGCATCTTCCGGGGACTGCGGACGATCCCGGTGCTGATCCGGATCGGCGAGGAGCTGGCCGAGGTCGCGCCGGACGCCTATCTGCTGAACTACAGCAATCCGATGGCGATGCTGCCGTGGGCGGTCTACGCGGGCTCGCCGTTCCAGCGGGTCGTCGGCATGTGCCACTCGGTGCGCGACACGCACCGCACGCTCGGTGAGCTGGTCGGGGTGCCCTCAAAGGAGATCGACTTCGTCACCGCCGGCTTCAACCACCAGGCGTTCGTGCTCCGCTTCGAGCACCGTGGGCGGGACCTTTATCCGGCGCTGCGCGCCGCTGTCGACGCCGATCCGGAGTTGCGGCGCCGCGTCCGGGTGGAGATCTTCCGCCGGTTCGGCTACTTCCCCACCGAGTCCAGCGAGCACAGCGCCGAGTACGTGCCGTGGTTCATGCGCCACCCCGGCGAGGTCGAGCACTTCCGCGTCCCGGTCGGCGAGTACCTGCGGCGCTCGGAGCGGAACATCGACGAGTTCGAGGAGACCCGGCGCGCCCTGGAGGACGGTGGGCCGCTGCCCGTCGACACCACCTCGGAGCTGGCCTCGGAGTTCATCCACGCCCACCGGACGGGCCGGCCGCGGGAGATCTACCTCAACGTCCGCAACGGCGGCCTCATCACCAGTCTGCCCGACGAGTGCTGCGTCGAGGTGCCCGCCGTCGTGGACGCCGAGGGCCCGCATCCGCAGCCGGTCGGCGCCCTGCCGCCGCAGCTCGCGGCGCTGAACCGCACCTTCCTCAACGTCGTGGAGCTGACCGTGCGCGCCGTGCTGGACGGCGACCGCGACCACGTCTACCAGGCCGCCCTGCTCGATCCCAACACGGCGAGCGTGCTCACCACCCGGCAGGCGGTGGAGATGTGCGACGAACTGTTCGCCGCCCACGGCGAGCTGATCCCGAAGGCGTTGCGCGGCAGGTGACCATGGCGCCGGCCGGCCCCACCGGAGCGGGCCGCCGGCACGCTCGTCTGGGCGGCGCTCGCGGGCGTGGTGGTCCTGATCAGGCGGGGCACCGGGGCCCCGGTCCACAGGCGGTGATCGCGCTGGTCACCCCGCGTTCCCCGGACCTGGAGGAGGCCCGTCTCGCGGACGCCCGAGGGGGCCTTACCTTGGCCTCTGAGGGCGGGCTCGACCCTGGGCGGCCGGCGGGCGAAGAGCCGGAGCCGGGGACTGCGAAAGAAAAGGGGCCCGGCGCCGGGAGAGGCGGCGGGCCGCCGAACCGTGCCCCGGTGACAGGGGGCCACAGGGCACGAGACGGCATGGCGGTCAGCGCCGGCCCGACCTCGGTCGAGGCCGGCGTGACGACGACAGCGATGTCCTACGACAGCGATGTCCTGACGGAACGTCAGCGACGAGCGGCAGCGCGCTTGCGGGTGGCCAGCAGGATGCCGCCACCGGCGACGACGACCACGGCGGCCGCGCCGGCGATGATCGGCGTGGAGCTGGACGAACCGGTCTCGGCGAGATCGGACGGGCTCGGCTTGCTGCTCGGCGCCGGCGCGGCACTCGCGGACGAGGTGCTGGGCGCCGGGGACGCAGAGGTGGGGGCCGCGGTGGGCGTCGCCGGCTTGGACGGCGTGGGCGTCGCCGGCTTCGAAGGCGGCGGGGTGGCGGGCGCCGAGGCGCACACCGGGGCCGTCTTCGTGTCGTCCTTCGAGTACTGGTCACCATCGCCGGCCTTGACCACGAGGTGCACCGGCAGCTCGCTGGTGTGCTCGGGCAGCGCGATCGTCTTGTGGAACGAGCTGCCGAAGGGCGTGGTGGCCAGCAGGTCCTTGCCGTCCACGGTGATGGTGACGGTGTTCTTCACATTGCCGCTGTAGGCCGTGAGGTCGACCGTCACCTGCGAGCAGTCCACCGACCAGTTCGGGGTGTGCGCCGACGCGGGGACGGAGCACAGCCCGACCGCGGCGATGCCCGCCACGGCGCTGCTTATCAGAAAGCCCGGACGACGCCAGGCCCGGGTGGGTCCATTCATGAATCCTCCACACAAGATGTGTAGTTGGGGTGAAGCTCGTGCGCGGGCACAGTACTCCCTCGGCTTCCGGGGCTCGCAGCCGCCCCATGCCTCACAGATGATCATCAGCCACGAGGGGCTGCGCATTCCTGTGCGATCAGCCGGCGCCCGGGCGGCCGCAGGTTACCGTGCGGGGCGCGCGGGTCGCCACCGGAACGGCATATGCGCCCGGCACCCCGGGTGCGGATGTGCGTGAGGGACACTGGCTTGAATCGATCGGCATGGCGGCGAGTGGCCCACTTCGGCGGCGCCGGGGCCGGCGGGCCGGTCCGCCGGCCCGGACCGGTCCGCCCAGTCCCTCCCGGCTCGGCTCCGGCCACCCGCCGGTGGGGGCCGAGCGCGCCCACGCGGCAGGGCCTGCCCCCTGTCTTGAGGACGTGGGAGGTGGCCGCGGGACCCAGCCCCGTGCCCTCTTCCGGAGCGGAGTCAGCGTGGCCCTGCCGGGTACCCGGCCGGCACAGCGCTCGGCCGCGAACGGGCCGGGGCACCAAAGGACAGTCGCTCAGGCGGAGGCGCGGCATGGCAGGAGGCACGCACACGGCGGCAGACGCCGCACAGCACGGCGCGCACGGCGCGAACGGGGCGCACGGCACCGTGGCCCAGCGGCTCGTCGCCGGCCACCTGGTGGAGGGCACCCTGGAACCGGGCGGCGAGATCGGCCTGCGGATCGACCAGACGCTCACCCAGGACGCCACGGGCACCCTCGTGATGCAGGAGCTGGAGGCCCTCGGCCTGGACCGGGTGCAGACCGACGTCAGCGTGCAGTACGTCGACCACAACATCCTCCAGACCGACGAGCGCAACGCCGAGGACCACGCGTTCCTGCGCTCCGCGGCCAGCCGCTTCGGCATCTGGTACTCCAAGCCGGGCAACGGGGTCTCGCACCCGGTGCACATGCAGCACTTCGGCCGGCCGGGCGCCACCCTGGCCGGCTCGGACTCGCACACCTGCGCCGCGGGCTCGCTGGGGATGTTCGCGGTGGGCACCGGCGGCCTGGAGGTGGCCCTCGCCATGGCGGGCCACCCGCTGCGCATCACCATGCCGCAGATCTGGGGCGTACGGCTGACGGGCGCGCTGCCGGACTGGGTGAGCGCCAAGGACGTGGTCCTGGAGATGCTGCGCAGGCATGGCGTGAAGGGCGCGGTGAACCGGGTGCTGGAGTACCACGGCCCCGGCCTCGCCTCCCTCACCGCGATGGACCGCCACGTGATCGCCAACATGGGCGCGGAGCTGGGCGCGACCACCACCGTCTTCCCCGCGGACGACGCGGTGCGCGCGTTCCTGCGGGCCGAGGGCCGCGAGGAGGACTTCACCCCACTGGCCCCCGAGCCGGACGCCCGCTACGACCTTGAGGAGGAGATCGATCTCGCCGCCCTGGAGCCCCTCATCGCCCGCCCCACCTCCCCCGGGAACGTGGTGCCGGTGCGCGAGGTGGCGGGCGAGGAGATCTCCCAGGCCGTCATCGGCTCGTCCGCCAATCCGGGCCTGCGGGACTTCGCGACCGTGGCGGCGATGGTACGGGGCAGGCAGACGGGCGCCGGAGTCAGCCTGGACGTCAACCCGACATCGCGTGAGATCCTGCAGGACCTCACGCGCTCGGGTGCCGTGCTCGACCTGATCGCCGCGGGCGCCCGCATCCACCAGGCGGGCTGCCTCGGCTGCATCGGCATGGGCCAGGCGCCGGCCGTGGGCCGCAATTCGCTGCGCACCTTCCCGCGGAACTTCCCGGGCCGCTCCGGCACCGAGGAGGACGCGGTGTGGCTCTGCTCGCCGGAGACCGCCGCCGCCTCCGCGCTGAGCGGCGTCATCACCGATCCCCGGGAGTGGGCCGCGGACACCGGCGCGTCGTACCCGGCGGACGGCACCATGCGGCGCGCGGCGCGGAACCCGGCCATGCTGGAGCCCCCGCTGCCCGCCGAGCAGGCGGCCCGCATCAGCCTGGTGCGCGGCCCCGGAATCTCCGCGCTCCCCACGCTCGACCCGCTGCCGGACACGATCCGGGGACCGGTGCTGCTGAAGATGGGCGACGACGTCTCCACGGACGAGATCTCGCCGGCCGGCGCCAAGGCGCTGCCGTTCCGCTCGCACATTCCCCGGCTCGCCGAGTTCACGTTCACCCGTATCGATCCCGAATATCCGCGCCGCGCCGCCGAGTACCAGGACAAGGGCGGCCATATCGTGGTGGCGGGCGACAACTACGGGCAGGGTTCGTCCCGCGAGCACGCGGCCATCACACCCCGCTATCTGGGGCTGCGTGCGGTGATCGCGCAATCATATGCGCGTATTCACTGGCAGAATCTGGCGAATTTCGGCGTCCTCGCGCTGGAATTCGACGACCCGGCGGACTACGAGCGGGTACGGCAGGGCGACGAGCTGCGCCTGGACGGACTGCGCGCGGCGCTCGCCTCCGACGCCGAGCCGTCCCTGGTCGCGGTCAACACCACCCGCGGCGAGGAGTACCGCCTGCACCACCACCTTCCCGCGCACCGCAGGCGCACGGTGCTCGCCGGCGGCACCATTCCGGCGCTGGCGGCGGAGCAGCAGGGCGGCACCGGGTAGCGGCCGGCGGGTAGCCGATTTCTCACCGCGGGTGAGAACGCAAAGAATGCGCGGCCGGATGGGATTGTCCCGCCACACGGGGAACCCTGAATGCTGACGGGGGATGTGGAAGGCCGTTCAAGGAGGCTGAATCATGTCCGTCATGGACAAGATCAAGAACATGATGAAAGGCCACCCCCAGCAGGCGGAGAAGGCCGCGGACAAGGGTGCCGACTACACGAACGAAAAGACGCAGGGCAAGTACCAGGGCAAGGTCGACACCGCCCGGGACAAGGCCAAGGACGAGTTCGGCCGAGGCCAGGACGAGAATCCGCCCCAGCAGTGACGTGAACGGCCGGCGAGCCGGCCCGTCCGCCGGAGTGACGTGTGCCGTGACGGCGGACGGGTCGGGTCGAGGTCCTTCGGGCCCCGGGCCCGCTAGTCGCCCGCGATCTTGATGGCCCCCACCGGACAGGCCCGGGCGGCCTCGCGCACCAGCGGGTCGCCGCCGCCGTCCTCACGGCCCGGCAGCAGCTCGCTGAACCCGTCGTCGTCCTGGGTGAACACGCTCGGAGCCGTCAGGGCGCACATGCCCGCTCCGACGCAGGTGTCCTTGTCGATTGCGATGTCCATCGCGTCACGCCTTTCCTCGAGTCGCCGCTACGCTCCATTCCCTACCAGGCGACGGGCAGTTCAATCATCCCCTGAAGGGTGTCTCCCGGCTTGAACGGAATCTCCTCGGCCGGAGCCGCGAGGCGCAGCCCGGGCAGCCGCTCGAACAGGGTCCGCAGGGCGATCTCCATCTCGGCGCGGGCCAGGTTCTGCCCGAGGCACTGGTGGACGCCGAATCCGAACGCGACATGGTGCCGGACGGAGCGGTGCCAGTCCAGGGAGTCCGGCTTCTCGTAGGTGTCCTCGTCGCGGTTGATGACAGAGGTCGAGAAGAGGACGCCGTCGTCGGTGCGGATGGTGGTGCCGCCGACCTCGATGTCCTCCTTGGCCACCCGCACCAGGCCGTCGGCGATCGACAGGAAGCGCAGCAGCTCCTCCACCGCGGCGGGCATCAGCGAGGAGTCGGCCCGCAGTTCGGCGAGCTGTTCGGGGTGCTGGAGCAGCGTGAAGGTGCCGAGCGAGATCATGTTGGCGGTGGTCTCGTGGCCGGCCACCAGCAGGATCAGCGCGAGGTTGATCAGTTCCTCGCGGTCCACCGTGCCCTTGGCGTACTGCTCGACGATGAGGTCGTCGAGGATGCCCTCGCCGGGCTCCTGCTGCTTCTTCGTGATCAGGTCGTCCAGGTAGGCCATGAGTTCGTCCCGGGCCGCCTGGGAGTCCTCGGCGCGCGGGCCGCGCAGCAGCCGGCGTGACTGCTCCTCGAAGAAGTCGTGGTCGGCGTACGGCACGCCCAGCAGGTGGCAGATCACCATGGACGGCACAGGCAGCGCGAACGCGCTCACCAGCTCTGCGGGAGCCCCCTTCTCGACCATGGCGTCGAGCAGCCGGTCGACGGTCTCCTGGATCCGCGGACGCAGCGAGTTGATCCGCTTGAGCGTGAAGCTGGGGATCAGCATCCTGCGCTGGGTGTTGTGCACCGGGTCGTCGACGCCGAGCAGCGCCGTGGTGCGGTTGCGTATGGCGGCGAACCGTGCGTTGGTCATGGGGAACGCCGGGTTGTTGCGGTTGCTGGAGAGCCGGGGGTCGACGAGGAGCTGGCGGGCGGCCGCATGGCCGGTGACCACCCAGACGTCGCGGCCGTCGTAGAGGGTGACCCGGGAGAGCGGGCGCTGCTCGGCCATCGGCTGGTAGGCCTTCGGCGGGTGGTAGGGACAGGTGCGATCCTGGGGGAAGGCAACGGTTTCAGTCATCGGGGGGTCCTCGCAAGCGGTGAGTCTGCCTTGCCGATCTTCATTAGATGCCTCGGGCTCCTAACCGGTCGACATACAGACCGGCCAGATCGCCGCGGGGGACGATTCGGCCGGTCACCGCCCTCACCTTGGGTTTCAGGCTTGTACATGACAGTCCCGACCTGGGGTTGTCCGGGCCCAAACCTCGACACGCCGGTAGGTTCGCGTCTGAAAATCACGCTGATTGTGTACGCGAGCGTCTACTTTCTCCGGTTGGCCTTGGCGTGAATGCGATGCCTCCTTCCGTTTCCGATGGACGGCACCCCGGCCGGGCGGCGCCCTGTCGTGGTGAGATGACCCCATGACCGAGGCACATGGACGACCCGGATCCCCGGCCCCCGCCCCGCTGAGCCCCGCGGACCGGCAGCGCATACAGGCCATCGAGGCCAACTGGGACGCACGCACCCCCGTCCACCTGGCCAGCCGCTTCTATGGAATCGCCGAAGGCCTCGATCCGGCACGCTGGTTCGCCCCGTTCGAGTGGCAGGACATGGGGCCGCTGGACGGGCGCGACGTGATCCACCTGCAGTGCCACCTGGGCACCGAGACCCTCGCCTTCGCGGGCCGCGGAGCGCACACCGTCGGGCTCGACATCTCCGGTGCCGCGGTGGCGGCCGCGGCGGACCTGGCCCGCTCGGCGGGAGCGGACGTCGAGTACGTCAAGTCCGATGTGCACGACGCCGTGCGGGCACTGGGCGGCCGCAGGTTCGACGTGGTCTATACCGGCAAGGGCGCGCTGTGCTACCTCCCCGACCTGGACCTCTGGGCAGAAACGATCAGCCGCCTGCTGCGGCCGGACGGACGGCTCTACGTCGTGGAGTTCCACCCGCTGCTGAACGCACTCGGGCTCACTCCGGAGGCCGACGGGGGCGAGGAGTTGCTGCTGCGCCACGACTACCTGGAGGGCCGCGGCGCCCTGCGCAGGGACGCCCGCCGCACGTACACCGACGGGCCCGCGGTGCAGGGCGCCACCGAGTGCTTCGAGTGGATGCACGGCATCGGCGAGGTGGTGACCGCGGTGACCGGCGCGGGACTGCGCGTCGAGCGGCTCCGCGAGAGCCATGAGCTGCCCTGGCCGCGGTGGTCCGGGATGCTGCGCGCCGACTCCGGCTGGTGGCGCCTGCCGGACACCGCGCCGCGCGTTCCCCTGATGTACGCGCTGCTGGCCCGGCCCTGAGCCGGGGGTGCCGGGCGGGCGGCGGCCGGGCCGGCACGCGTCGTGCGGGGCCGCCGGGACGGGCCCGCAGGCGGCCCGGGTGCCTCAACGGCGTTCCAGGGCACCCCGTACGAAGTTGGCCTGCCCGGCGTGCTCCAGGTCGTCCCCGAGCACGCTGACGAGCCGTACGCCGAGGGTGACCGCGGGCGTCCAGCTCTCGTCGACGACACGGTCCAGGTCCTTGTCCTTCAGGCCCCGGACGAATTCCATGCTCTGCTCGTGCACCGCGTCGTAGTAGCCCAGCAGGAGCTGACCGGAGTCCACCTTCACCCGGCCGACCTGCTTGCCGGTGTGACCGAAGCCCGTGTCCTCGTCGGCGAACGGCAGGCCGAAGCGGCCGGCCCAGCCCTCGGCGATCCACACCTGCTCCCGCTGGGCGACCTCGGAGACGTGGTCGTCCTGAATCCGGGTCAGGTGCCAGACCAGCCAGGAGATGGAGTTCGCGCCCGGGTCGAGGCGCTCGTTCAGCTCCGCGGCGCTCAGGCCCTCCACCGCGGAGTGCACCTCCTCCTTGATGCGCCCGTATGCGTCGCTCAGCAGTGCCGCGCTGTTCATGCCCTGTCCTTTGCGTATGCGTCGTGATACCAGCTAGGGGGTGTCTGCCACGATCTTCCCCGCGTGCCCCGTCCGACACCCGCCGGCCGCACGATCGCACCCGGGTGCGCGTCCGGCCCCGCCGCCCACCGGCCTCCTCGGCCGGCCCGCACCGCCCGCCGGGACGGCCGGACCGGAACCGGGCCGGATGGCCGATATACGCTGACCGGGCCAGCCAGCACCCGGAAAGAGGAGCCATCCGTGCCCAGCGTCCCGGCGTACCCGCTCAACGACGGCTCGACCATTCCCGGCCTCGGTCTGGGTACCTATCCCCTGGACGACACCGAGGCGGAGCAGGCCGTCGCAGGCGCCCTGCAGCTCGGCTACCGGCTGATCGACACGGCCACCAACTACCGCAACGAAACCGGCACCGGACGCGGCATCGCCCGCAGCGATGTGCCGCGCGACGAGATCATGGTCACCACCAAGCTCCCCGGCCGCGACCACGGCTACGAGGAGACGCTCCGCTCCTTCGAGGAGTCCCGGGCCCGGCTCGGCCTGGAGTACGTCGACCTGTACCTGATCCACTGGCCGCTGCCGCGCGTGAGCAAGTACGTGGACTCCTGGAAGGCCATGATCAAGCTGCGCTCGGACGGCCTGGTCCGCTCCATCGGCGTCTCCAACTTCACCCCGGCGCAGATCCGCAGGCTCCAGGAGGAGACCGGCGAGCTCCCCGCGGTCAACCAGGTCGAGATGCACCCGCTGCTCCCCCAGGACGAGCTGCGCGCCTTCCACGCGGGCCGGAACATCGTCACGGAGAGCTGGAGCCCGCTCGGCCGAGGCAGCGACCTGCTGACCGACCCCGCGATCGCTGCCGTGGCCCGGAACCACGGCGTCAGCCCGGCCCAGGTGGTGCTGCGCTGGCACACCCAGCTCGGTGCGGTGCCCATCCCCAAGTCCGGGGACCCGGGCCGGCAGCGGGAGAACATCGACGTCTTCGGCTTCGAACTCTCCGCCGCGGACCTCGCCGCGATCGGTGACCGGGGCCAGCGGCGCATCGGCGGCGATCCGGACCATCACGAGGAGTTCTGACCGCCCGACCGCTGATCGTCCGGTCTCCGACCGTCCGGTCCGGGAGGCGCGGCCGCGCCGCCTCACCCGCCTCCGCCGGGGCACGGGCCACGGTGCACCGGCGGGCGCGGCCGCAGTGGGCGGGGCTTCGCGGGGCGGCGCGCGGGCACCGCGGTGGGCGTCCACCACGACCGGCTGCGAACGCCGGCGTGGCGCCGTCCGCGCGGACCGCCATCGCCGCGGTTCCCCAGCACGCCCCCCGTCGTGGCGTAGGCGCCGACCAGGACCAGCGCGCAACCCACCCACTGCGCGAGCGTCGGCCGCTCGCCCGGCACCAGGGCCCCGAGCGCCGGCGCTCCGACCGGAGTGGCCGGACGGCTCGGTGCAGACCGGCGGCACGGACGGCGACAGCGCACCGGCCGCCTGGCCGCCGTGCGGGCCGACCGGCGGCCGGGCCGAGGGCTGCCGGCCGGGCGGGGTTTCCACGGGGAGCCGCGTCCCCTCGCCTCAGAACCCTGAACACGCCGTCGTCCCACGCCTCTGCACAGCGGACGCCCGCGGCGCCCGCCCACCCCTCAGGCGGCCCGCCCGCTCCCCGGCCCGGCACTCAGAGCGGGTTGAGTACGGGGGGCGCCTGGCCCGTCCTCGGGGTTCGGGGGCTGCTCGGTCATGGGCGAGCAGCTCTCCCGGTTCCAGTTCGAGGTCGGCATAGGTCTGTATGGCCGTACGCAGCCGGCTGAGGCGGATGACGCACACGCTCACGTCCGTCCGGCCCGGCCACCCGCGCCTGAGGCGCAGCACCCCCGGAGAGGGGGCAAGGCCCGTGGTCCGGGCGGCCGGGTCATCCACCACGAGATCGTGGAACGGACGCCCGATCACGGCCCGCGCCGGCAGCTCCAGCAGGGCGGCAGCCTCGTCCGACCACGCGGTGACCGTCCCCTCCCGGGTACGTGGTCGTCTGCTCACCGAGGGTGCTGGGGGAGAAGCTCGGCACCATCCGTGCCGACGGCGTACCGGTGGCGAACTAGTGCCGCAACAGGCAACGTTCGCCCCGTCGCGGCGTCCGGCACGCCCTCTCGCCGCACCGGCCGAAAGCCCAAGTACATCCAGTACGAGGACTTCCGGCCGGCACACCGAGAGCACGCACCGGACGCCGCTCCTTGACGGGCAAACGTCGCCTGCCGCGGCACTAGGCTTCCTCCCGCGGAGTCGCCGACGAGGCGGCCGGCACAGGTACGGACGGCGAGCGGGTGGTGCGGCAGTGGGCACGGCGCAGGACAGGGCCACGCGGGACGCGGAGGCGACCCGGCGGCGGATCTTGGAGGCCGCCACGGAGGAGTTCTCCGCAGCCGGTCTGTCCGGGGGACGGGTCGCCCGGATCGCCGAGCGCGCGCAGGCCAACCCACGGATGATCTACGCCTATTACGGCAACAAGGACGGGCTGTTCGACGCCGTCCTGCAGCACCACGTGCTGCTCGCCCAGAGCGCCGTCGCCCTCGACCCCGCCGACCTGCCCGGCTACGCGCAGCAGGTCTTCGACGTCTACCGCGGCAACCCGCACCTGGTCCGGCTGAGGCTCTGGCAGTACCTGGAACGCCCCGACCTCATGCAGACCATGCCCGCGGTGGCGAGCGCCATGGCCGACAAGGTCTCCGCCGTGGCCCGGGCGCAGGCGGCCGGCCTCGTCAGCGACCGCCTGCCGGCCGGCCGGCTGCTCGACCACGTCCTCGCCCTGGCCATGGGAAACCTCGCCGGGCCACCCCGCTGGACCGACGACGAACGCCGCGACCTCGCACGGAGCGTGGCCGTGCTGGTGGCACCGAGTCCCTGAGGCGGGGTGTGTCCGCCGTCCGGGATCAGGGTGCCGAGCCGGGCGCAGGGGGTGTGCAGTGGATCGCGGACAGCGTCCCGCCGAGCGTCACCCGGCCCGCTCCGTACGGGATGAGCACACAGGTGCCGGCGGCCAGCGGGAGCCGCCGCTCCCGGCTCCCAAGCCATCCTTCGCCTTCTTCGACGACGAGGACGCCGAAGCCCGGGTCGAGGTGGTCGGTGCCGTCGGTCTTCCGGCGGAAGGCCCGGAAGAACGGTTCGGCGCCGGGCGACAGCAGCGGCTCCCCGGGACCGGTGGCGCCACCGGCGGCGTTGAGCAGGCCGGCGAGCCGGGTGTCGTCCATGGCGATCCGGTCGAGTCCCGCGAGGGCCGTCGCGGGAGGCAGACCGAGGAACGCGTCCTCGGCCGTGAGGCCGAAGGACCGGTACTCCAGCAGCAGGGAGAGATCGCTCGGCTCCTGGAGTTCCACGAGCGTCACCCCGGGGCCGATCGCGTGCGGGGTCCGGGCGGGGACGAGCAGCGTGTCACCCGGCCGCAACGGCACCTTCCGCATGGCGGCGAGCATCTCGTCCACGGCCTGGCGGGCCACCCATGACTCGACCTGGGACGCGGTGACGTCGTCGGTGAAGCCGACGAGTGCGTAGCCGTCGCCGACGGTGTCCAGGACTACCCAGGCCTCCGTCTTGCCGGTGTCGCGGCCCAGGTGCCGCTCGGCGAAGGCGGCGTCGGGATGGTAGTGGACGAACAGCCGCTCATCCGTGCTCAGGAGCTTCACCAGCAGTTTGGTGTTCGCACCGAACGTCCGGACGTGAGCGGGCCCGAGCCAGGCCGACGGGTCCTCCTGGACGGCCGCGCGGAGCGTCCGCCCGTCAGGCAGCACCGTCAGCCCCACACCCCCACCGGCGAAGACCTCGGTCGTCGAGGCCAGGAAGTCCTCGGGCCGGCGGTCGTCGGGCAGGTCGACGCCCCGGAACCGGGCGATCCCGCTGCCTCCTCGGTACGGGCGGTTCGCCGGCCGGTTGGCGGGCAGCGGGAGCGGGCCCCGGCCGTCGCAGACGACAGGGTCGGGGTGGGTGCGCTTCGTCTCGCTCGGCATCGGTGTCCTCTCGTCGCTGAGTCGGGCGGTGCGGGTGGACTCGACGTCGTGGCGCACCCGCTCGCCGACTTCCGGGCACCGGACGCCCGAGCCGGGCGGCGACTCCCGGCGCCGTCGCAGCACACAGTGCTCGCCGTGCGCGCCGGCCTGGTGCGTCTCGCCTTCCGGCACGAGGGTGTTCCTTCCGATGTCGAGCGCCCGGTCAGGATGCACCTCCCCTTCCAGGCCGCGGAAGACACTGACAGCCTGGAGGGCGCCACCGACCACGAATGTGGTGGTTCGGCAGACGGATGCCACGTCCAGAGAGGAAGAACACCACATGACTGTTCCCGACGCGCCGATCCCACGGTTCCACCTGGCGATGCCGGTCGACGACCTGATCGCCGCCCGGCATTTCTACGGCGAAGTGCTCGGCCTGGAGCAAGGCCGGAGCTCCGACACCTGGGTGGACTGGAATCTGCACGGCCACCAGTTCGTCACCCACCTCGCCCCGGCCGGCCCTGAGCGCGCCAGGAACCGGGTGGACGGCCACGACGTCCCCGTGCCGCACTTCGGCCTCATCCTCGCCATACCGGAGTTCCACGCACTCGCCGAACGGCTCCGTGCCGCGGGCACGTCATTCGTCATCGAGCCCTACGTGCGGTTCGCGGGACAGCCCGGCGAGCAGTGGACGATGTTCCTCCTCGACCCAGCCGGCAACGCCCTGGAGTTCAAGGCGTTCGCCGACGACTCCCAGATCTTCGCCGGCTGACCCCCTGGTCGCCCCGGTGGCACCGGGGCCCGCACCCTCGCCGTGGCCGGGGCCCGAGGTGTCACCCGAGCCCGGGTCGCAACTCGCCTGGCCGCGGACCAACCAGGTCGTGACCACACCGCTCGACGACGCCGGCACCACCGGCCGCCTCGACGACACCGGCGCCGCCGTCGGCATCCACCTGTCCGGCATCCACCTGTCCGGCATCCACCTGTCCGGCATCCACCTGTCCGGTGTGCACCACCGGTGGTGTCCGGTGTGTACTACCCACCGGATACCACCGGTGGTATATTGAGTGCAGCGCGTGTGTGCGCCGCTTTTTGGGCGCCCGTGCTTCTCCTCCCCCACCGATTGCGCATCTCCTCCTTCTGGCGCTCGGTCTCCCGCAGCGGTCTGCTCCTTCGCTCGCTCCGGCATGAAGCCGCCTTCCGGTCTTCTGCCGTTCCTCCGCTGCCCGGCCACCCGTGTGCCGTCGCAACACCGCGCCGGGCCGTTCCCGGCACGGTGCGGGCGCAGTGCTGTCCCACCGTGCGCCCCGCCGCTTCCCGGCCCCGTCGGGCCATCCCCCGGAAGAACCGGAAAGGACCTGAATGACCACCACACTCGAACGATCCACACCCCGCTCCACCCCTCGATCCGCCCCTCGCACCACACCCCGAGCCCCCCGCCCCGCGCAGCCGGAGCAGACCGCCGGCGTACTGGACATCACCAGGAACGGACACGGCTTTCTGCGCGGCCGCGACCTGCTGCCCGCACCCGGCGACACGCAGGTGACCGCCGCACAGATCCGCCGGCTGGGACTGCGCAAGGGTGACGTCGTCGTGGGCGAGGGCAACGGGCAGGACTCACTCGGCCAGGTCGCCCTCATCAACGGCCGCCCGCCGGACGGCCGGGGCCCCCGACCGCACTTCCACGACCTCACCCCTCTGCACCCGCGCGAACGGCTCCGCCTGGAGCACACCGGCGGTGGCCTCACGGCGCGCGTCGTCGACCTGGTGGCCCCGATCGGCAAGGGGCAGCGCGGGCTGATCGTGGCGCCGCCCAAGGCGGGCAAGACGGTGCTGCTCCAGCAGCTCGCCGACGCGCTCGCGGCCAACCACCCCGAGTGCCACCTCATGGTGGTGCTGCTCGACGAACGTCCCGAAGAGGTCACCGACATGCGCCGCCGGGTGCGCGGCGACGTGCTCGCCTCCACCTTCGACCGGTCGGCCAGGGAGCACATCGCCCTGGCGGAGCTGGCCGTGGCACGCGCCCAGCGGATGGTCGAGGACGGCCGGGACGTCATCATCCTGCTGGACTCCCTGACCCGGCTGTGCCGCGCGCACAACAACGCGGCCGCCGCGGGCGGGCGCACCCTCAGCGGCGGGGTGGACGCCGCCGCCCTGCACGGACCCAAGCGGCTGTTCGGAGCCGCCCGCCTCACCGAGGAGGCCGGCTCCCTCACCATCCTCGCCACCGCCCTCGTCGAGACGGGCTCCCGCGCCGACGACTACTTCTTCGAGGAGCTCAAGAGCACCGGCAACATGGAACTGCGACTGGACCGGGCGCAGGCCGACCGGCGGGTCTTCCCCGCGGTCGACATCCCCGGCTCCGGCACCCGGCGCGAGGAACTCCTCGTGCCGCCGTACGAGCTGGCGGCCCTGCGGGGCCTGCGCCGGGCCCTGCGCGCCGGCGACGGCCACGCCGCCCTCGGCACCCTGCTCGACCGGTTGCGCGGCACCCCCGACAACGCGGCCTTCCTCCGCCGGATCCACCAGACGGTACCCGGGGCCTGACCGGCGGGCAGCCGCTCACCGACACGCCTGGGGCTCAGCCCACCACGATCTCGCTCCACACCTGTTTGCCACCGCTCACCGGCAGGCTCCCCCAGGAGTCGGAGACGGCCTGCACCAGCAGGATGCCGCGGCCGCCGGTGGCCTCCCAGCCGATGTTCGTCGGCTTGATCGGGGTACGCGGTGAGGAGTCGCCCACGGCGACCCGCAGCCGGTCGTTGATGAGCGTGAGTTCCAGGCGCACCTGTCCCTCGGTGTGCACGAGGGCGTTGGTGACCAGTTCGGAGACGACCAGCAGGACCGCGTCGAGTTCCTCGGTGACACCCCAGGCGCGCAGGGTGCGGGTGGTGAAGCGGCGGGCGTGCCGGGGCGCCTCGGGCACCCGCCAGATGGTCCAGCTCTCCCGCAGCGGGCGTACCGCCATGCCGTCGTAGCGCAACAGCAGCAGGGCGACGTCGTCATTGCGGTTGCCCCCGGCGAGCAGTGTGTCGGCGACCTGGCCGAGGTGGCCGGGGTCGGTACGCTCCAGCCGCTCGCGCAGCCGCCGCAGGCCTTCGTCGAGATCCAGCTCGGCGGACTCCACCAGACCGTCGGTGGTGAGCACCAGCAGCGAGCCCGGCTGGAGCCGCAGCGGCGTCATGGGGAACTCTGCCTCGGTGACCACGCCGAGCGGTGGCCCGCCCTCGGTCTCCACCAGCTGTGTCGAGCCGTCCGGGTGGCGCAGCACCGGTGGCAGGTGCCCGGCCCGGACGCACCAGGCGGTGCCCTCCTCCATGTCGACGTCGACGTAGCAGCAGGTGGCGAAGAGGTCGCTCTCCATGCCGAGGAGCAGCCGGTTGGCGTGCGAGACCACCACGTCGGGCGGGTGGCCCTCGACGGCGTAGGCACGCAGCGCGGTGCGCATCTGGCCCATCAGGGTGGCGGCCCCGGCGTTGTGGCCCTGGACGTCGCCGATGACCAGGGCCACATGGCTGTCGGGCATCGGGATGACGTCGTACCAGTCGCCGCCGACTTCCAGGCCGACAGTGCTGGGCAGGTAGCGGGCCACCGCCTTCCCGCCCGGCAGCTCGGGCAGCCGGGGCGGCAGCAGGGCCCGCTGCAGCATGCCGACCAGCTCGTGCTCGGCGTCGAGGGCGTGCACCCGCATCAGCTCCTGGCCCGCGAGCCCGGCGGCGGCGGTCAGCAGGGCGCGCTCGTCGGCGCCCGAGGTGTGCGGCTCGTCCCAGCCAATGAGGCAGACCCCGACCGTGCGTCCCCGCGCGGGCAGCGGCAGCACCGCGAGCCCGCCGGGGCCGACGCCGGCGAGCGCGGGTTCGAGGGAGGCGTTCGCGGGCCACACCACGGGCCGGCCGTCGTGGACGGCGGCCGCGACGGTGGGCATGGCGCGCATCGGCGCGTCGGGCCACTCCGTGCGCCACTCGGTGCGCCACAGCTCGGGCCAGGCCTCCGGCTCGGGCGGGTCGAGGACGGTGACGACGAGCCGGTCCGACTCCAGCTCGGCGAGTGCGGCACGGGCCGCGCCGAGGGGGTGCCGCAGGGCGGCGACGATGGCGTGGCCGACGTCGCGGACGGTGCCGGCCGCCGCCAGCACGGCGGCCAGTTGCTGGACGCGGAAGACGTCGCCCGCGCCGGGCCGCAGCAGGGAGGTGTCGACGACGGTGCCGAGCAGCCGGGGCGGCCGGCCCGGGCCGCCGGGCAGCACCTGGCCGCGCAGCCGCAGCCACCTGGGCTCGCCGGAGGGCCGGCGGATGCGGAAGTCCAGCTCGCGGTCGCCGATGGCCATGTGTCCCGGCTCCACCACGGACATCAGGGTGGGCAGGTCCTCCGGCACGGTCAGCGCGAGGAGCGTCTCCACCCGGCCGTCGAAGTCCTCCGGGGGAATGCCGAAGAGCTCCAGCACATGGTCGGCGACCTCGATGTGGCCGGTGTCCATGGCCAGGGTGAACGTGCTCGCGGGCAGGTCGCCGTCCGGCGTGACCATCGTGGCGCCGGGCGGCATCCTCCGCGGCGGCGGGGCGACGACCGCGCCGGCGAACAGTTCGAGGCGCCGCCGGTCCTCTGCTCCGAAGCCGTCCGGGCCGTCCACGACCGCCAGCAGGCAGCCGCGGCCGAAGCCGTCGCCGCTCAGCGGCAGCGCCGCCAGCGACATGTCCTTGGACGCCGTCTCCCCGGCGCCGCGGCGCGCCGCGAGGTCCTCCGCGGTCAGCCAGAGCGGCGCCCCCGAGCGGTGCGCGGCGGCCACCGGGGCGTCGTCGCCCGCGGGGTAGCCGTCCGTCAGGCCGTAGAGGGAGCGCGGCACGCCCGCCGCGGCGGTCAGGCGCAGTTCCTCGCCGCCGCTCGCGGGCTGGTAGACGGCCGCGAACGCGGCACCGGTGAAGACCAGGACCTGCTCGATGACGGACCGTGCACGTTCCTTGGCGTCCAGATCCGAGGGCAGCGCCTCCAGGGCACTTTCGACACGCAACGCTCCCGTTTCCCGTCCCGTCGAGCCGTCGCTGACCACAATTGGTCATTACAGCGCTTTCGGGCCGCTTGCGCACCCCTCGTGACAGCCCAAGGTCGAAAAGGTCGCGGCAGGTCGGGAACGGCAGGTCGGCGGGCGAATGCGTGCCCCTGCCACCTACCGTTCCGGTGCCCGGCGCACTCCGCCGGGCGGGGGCGCTCCGGGGCCGGCCCGCGGCACCGGGCGACGGCACCGGGAGCCGGCTCACACCGCCGGGTGACCGGAGTGCGGCGCCCGGCTCACAGCGCCGAGCGACGGCTCTCCGCCGCCCGTACGAAGTCCGGGTCGAGCTCGATGCCCCAGCCCGGCGCGGTGGGCGCGGCCACCTCGCCGTCCACCACCTTCAGCAGCGGCGCGTACACACCCCGGGTCCACGGGGTGCTCTCGATGCTCCACTCCTGGTACCGGCTGCAGGCGGGCAGCGCGGCGGCGAGGTGCAGGGTGAAGATCTGGAGCAGCGAGTCGTTGGCGCAGTGCGGGGTGCAGGGGATGCCCGCCGCCTCGGCGAGCACGGCGACCTTGCGGGCCCGTGACACACCGCCGAGGTAGCCGATGTCCGGCTGCACGATGTCCACGGCCCCGGTGGTGATCATGCGGTGGAACTGCGCGAGCGACGTGTCCTGCTCGCCGCCGGAGACGGGGATGTCGAGCGCGGCGGCGACCCGTGCCGTCTGCTCGATGTCGGAGAAGGGGCACGGCTCCTCGAAGTGGAAGTAGCCGTACTCCTCCAGCATCCGGCCGACCCGGACGGCGCGGCCGGCCGCGTAGCCGCCGTTGGCGTCCGCGGACAGCTCCACGTCGTCGCCGAGCGCGCGGCGCAGGTGCGGGACGATCCGCTCGGTCCTGCCGGGCGCGGCGTCCCGGTCACGGCCCATGGCGTCGCCCACCCGGACCTTCACCGCCCGAAAGCCCCGCTCGGCGACCTCCTCCGCAAGGCGCTCGCCCTCCGCCTCCGGTGTGATGTCGCGTCGCATGCTGGAGGCGTACACCGGCACGGACGGCCTCACGTGCCCGCCGAGCAGTTTGCTGACGGGCCGTCCCGCGGCCTTGCCGAGGACGTCCCAAAGGGCGGTGTCCACACCGGCGAGGGCACGCAGCAGGAAGCCGCCGGAGAACTTGTAGTGCTCCCGCACACAGGCGTCGACGAGCGCCTCCACGTCCCAGGGGTCCCGGCCGAGGAACAGCGGGGCGACCATGGTGTGCAGGACGCCGACGCTGGTGGCCGCCTCGTAGGGCGCGGTCTGCCCGATGCCGGTGAGGCCGTCGTCGGTGTGCACCCGGACGACGGCGAGCGGGCCGCGCAGCAGCGTCTCGATCGCGGTGATCCTCACAGGTGCTCCTTCAGCACGTCCACGAGCGGGGTGCGCACGGTGCACCGCTCCAGCGCGAAGCAGTCGGCGAGCGCCCGCATGTTGTCGGCGTCGAGCCCGGCGAAGCAGCGTGCGAAGTCGTCGACCATGGGCTCGGCGAGCAGGATGTGCCGCACCAGGACGTGGATCCACTGCTGCTGGCCGAACGGCAGCGGGTCGAAGGAGGGGAACTCCTCGGCGACGGTCTTCTCGATCGGGTCCAGGATGTGCCGCACACCGGTGTCCACACCGCCCCACACGTCCACGCCGAGCCGGGCCTTCTTCTCCAGCACGGGGGCGATCCTGCGCAGGTACGGCGACTCGGCGGGCAGGTGCGCGATGCCCTGCAGGCCGATGTCCTTGTACGTCCACAGGCTCCAGCCGGCGCCCTGCTCGTCGTAGAGGGCGAGCTGGTCGGCGAGCACCTGGTAGCGGTCCGCGTCGCGCTTCGGGTCGCCGCTGTAGACGGGGCCGAACTCGCCCACCCAGATGGGGGTGCGGGTGCTGCGCATGTAGGCGGAGCGGGTCAGGAAGCGGTTCTCGAGGAAGTCGCGGTCCACGTACTGGCCGCGGGAGACGCCCGGGTAGTCGCCGCTGTCCGCGAAGCCGGCGAGGGCGTAGTCGTGGACGGTGTAGACGGTGTTCGGCCAGGGGTCGGCGAAGAGGTCGAACTCGGTGGCGTGCCGGTTGCCGTCCAGGAAGATGACGTGGTGCGGGTCGACGGCCCGGATGGCGGCGTGCAGCCGCTCGTAGAACGGGCCGATGGTGTGGCCGTCGGAGTCGGCGGGTTCGTTGAGGGGGTTGTAGCCCGCCACCCACGGGTTGTCGCGGTAGTGCTCGGCCAGCGCCTCCCAGAGGTGCACCACGCGGTCCTGGAAGTGCCGGTGGGTCCAGAAGAACGAGCGGTGGGTGGGGTTGTCGCTGTGCCAGCGCTGGTTGTGGTAGCCGGGGGCGGCATGCAGGTCGAGCACCGTGTACAGGCCGTGCCGTGCGCAGCTGTCGACCACCCTGTCCAGCAGTTCGAAGCCGCGTCTCTTCAGCTCCATGGGGCGGTCGTCGTCCTCGAAGTGCCGGTAGTGGAAGGGCACCCGGACGCAGTTCATGCCCATGCCGGCGAGCAGGGCGGCGTCGGCGTCGGTGAAGAACACCTCCAGGAAGCGGTCGAAGAAGGCGTGGTAGGCCTCCTCGCCGACGACCCGGCGGAGGGCGGCGCGCTGGAGTTCCTCGGTGGCCGGGAAGCCGGTGATGAAGTTCTCCATGTTCATCCAGCCGCCGAGACCGACGCCGCGCAGCCGCACCGGCTCACCGGCGGCGGTGGCGAGGTGGTCGTCCTCGACCTGGAGCATCACGGACGGGTCGTTCATGGGGGAGGTACTCCTTGCGTGCTGCGGCGGTGTGCCGCGAGGTGTCCGGTGGCCTGTCGCCGGCCCGGGGTGGCACCCGCGCCCCGCGCTCACCGGCTGAACCCGGCGGTCAGACCGCGGACGAGGTGGCGGCGCCCGACCAGGTAGGCGGCGAGCATCGGCAGGGTGGACAGGACCACGGCGGCCAGCACCGCCGGGACGTTGATGGTGTGCTCGCCCTGGAAGGCCCACAGCGCCATCGGCAGCACCCGGCGGCCGGGGCTCTGGGTGAGGATCAGGGGGAAGAGGAAGCCGTTCCAGACGTGCAGGGCGTCGTAGATGCCGACGGTGACGATGGCGGGCCGGGCCAGCGGGACGACTAGGTGCCACAGGATCCGTGCGTCGTTGCCGCCGTCCAGGCGCATGGACTCGAAGAGCTCCCCGGGGATGTCCCGGATGAAGTTCGCGAGGATCAGTACGGTGACCGGCACGGCGAAGCCGATCGACGGCAGGATCAGCGCCAGCAGGCTGTCGTAGAGGTGCACGCGGGTGATCATGTAGTACAGCGGGATGATCGTGGCGTGCACGGGGACGGCGAGCCCCAGCAGGAAGACGGAGAAGGCGGAGCGCACCAGCCGGCCCCGGCCGCGCACCACCGCGTAGGCGGCCGTCAGGGACAGGGCGACGGTCAGCGCCACCGAGGCGACGGTGACGATCACGCTGTTCAGGAAGTAGGTCCCGAAGCCCTTCTCCAGCACCTCCGCGTAGTTGCCGAGGGTCAGGTCCCTGTTCGGGGCGAGCGGGTTGCCCAGGAAGAAGCCGCTCTGGGTGCGCAGGCTGGTGATGACCACGTAGTAGACCGGCAGGATGATCACGGCGAGCCAGACGAACCCGGCCACCGCGGCGGGCACGTTGGGCCGCCTGCGCAGGGTGCGCGGCCGGCGTGGGCCGAGCGGGACGGACGGCCGGCCGGTCCGGCTGCGGGGCCCGGCGGCAGGGGTGGTCGTGGTGGCCATCAGAGCCCCTCCTGGTCGCTGCGCATCCGGCTGAAGCCCGTGAACCTGGTCAGCGCGAGCGCCAGGGCGAGCCCGATCACGACGAGGATCACGGCCAGCACGCTGGCGGCGCCCATGTCGTTGGCGGAGAAGCCGGTGAGGTACATGTCGAGGGGCAGCAGCCGGGTGCTGTTGCCCGGACCTCCCCCGGTGAGGACGAAGACCACGTCGAAGTAGGTCAGCGAGCCGGTGACCATCAGCGTGGACGAGGTGATGATCGTGCCGCGCAACTGCGGCAGCGTGACGTAGCGGAACTGCTTCAGGCGTCCGGCGCCGTCGATGGTCGCCGCCTCGTAGAGCGAGGCCGGGATCTGCCGTACGGCGGCCTGGTACAGCAGCGTGTGGAAGGGCACGAACTGCCAGGCGATCACGGAGATCACCACATAGAGCACCAGGTCGGGATCGCCCAGCCAGTTCTGGGCGAGGAAGCCCAGGCCGGGCGCGCCGCCGATGCCGAAGTGCGGGTCGAGGATCGCCTTGAAGGCGATGGCGACGGCCGCCGAGGAGAGCAGCAGCGGCAGGAAGTACAGCGCGGCGAGCACGGCGCGGTACCGCTGGGTGCCGGCGGTGAAGACCCCGAGCAGCAGGCTGATCGGGGTCTGTACCAGCCAGGACACCACAATGATCTTGAAGGTGAGCAGCAGGGCGTTGCCGGTGACCGGGTCCTTCACCACGGTGGACCAGTTGTGCCAGCCGGCCCAGCGGATGGCACCGAGACCGTCCCACTGCGTGAAGCTGAGGACCACGGCGCCCACGAGCGGGACCAGGGCGAAGACGACGAACATCAGCAGCGCCGGGAGCACCAGCAGTCCGCTGGCGCCGGGGCGGCGCTCACCCGTGAGCGGGGAGCGGGCCGCCTGCGTTCGGGGGTGAAGGACCGACACGTCAACTCGATTTCAGGCGGAGAGGGTGGCGTTCATGTTGGCCGCGAACTTCTCCGGGGTGATCTCCTTGAGGAAGATCTGCTGGAGGTTGGTGAGCACCGCGTCCCCGGCCTTGGGGGTGAGCGCCTGGTCCAGCGAGAGGGCGAAGTTCGAGGCTTTCGCGGACATGTCATAGACCGCGGAGAAGTAGTCGGGATCGCTCGACCTGGCGATCCGCGGGCCGAGATCGGCCACCGGCGGCACATTGCCCTCGGTGAGCAGATCGCCGACGTACTGGCTGTTCAGCAGACCGCTCTTCAGGTAGGCACGGGCTGCCTCCTTGGCGGCGTCGGAGGCGGACGCCGAGATCGACCAGAAGTTGGAGGGGTTGCCGACCACGTCGTGCGGGTCGCCCTTGCCGCCGGAGACCGTCGGGAAGGGGAAGTACCCGAGCTTGCCGTCCTTGATGAAGCTCGGGTCGGCCTGCTGAATGGTCTGGTAGGCGATCGGCAGTGCCAGTGTCATGGCCGCCTTGCCGGTGTATAGCAGGGCCACGTCGGCGCCGCTGTCCGTGGTGATGGAGGCGAAGTCGTCCACGAACCCGCCGGCGTCGACAAGCTCCTGGATCTTGGTGTTCGCCTCGGTCACCGCCGGGTCGGACCACGCCTTGTGCTTGCCGGCCAGGATGTCGTTCAGCACTCCGGGGCCGCCGATGCGGTCCATCAGGTAGGAGAGCCACGGCAGCAGCGGCCACTTGGCCTGGCCGCTCACCGTGAACGGGGCGATCTTGGCCTGCTTGAACTCGGCGACCTGGCTCATCAGTTCGTCCCAGGTCTTCGGCGGCTCAGCGCCGATCTTGTCGAACAGCTCCTTGTTGTAATAGACCATCACCGGCTTGATGCCGTTGTTCGGCAGCGCGTACGTCTTGCCGTCGACCTTCCCGCCGGCCGCGACCGAGGAGAGGAAGCGGTTCTTCACATCGGGGTCGGCGGCGAGGTCGCTGAGGTCCTCCACCGCGTGCGCCTTCACATAGGACGCCAGGACGCCGCCGCCCCAGCCGTAGATCAGCGTGGGCGCCTGGCCCGCACCCACCGCGGTACGGACCTTCTGCTTGTACGGGTCGTTGGCAAAGGACTGGACGGTGAACTTCTGGTCGGGGTGGGCGTCGTTCCACGAGTTGAAGGAGTTCCGGAAGACCTGCTCCGTCACGCCGCTCAGGATCCAGGCCGATGCCCCGTCACCGGAGCCGCCCGTGCCGCCCGTCTTGGGGCCCGAGGTGCCGCAGCCCGCCACGGCGCCGCCGAACAGGGCGGCAAGGCCCGCCGCGAGCACGGTCCTTCGTGAGCTGACCGATGCCGTCATGCTGTCCGCCTCTCTTCCCTGGCCACGACAGCGTGTCCAGGGGTGTGGATGGAGGGATGGCGCGGCACCAGTGCTGCAAGCGCTTACCGGGACCACGCCCAGGGGTCGCCTGCGGATGGTAGTGCGATCGGCGACGGCGCGCTGCAACTCCGTTGAGCTGCTTCCCCCTTGATCGGATTCGTCCACGGCCTCCGCCGCCGCGGCCCCTGGCACGCATGCGGTCACCGGCGGTGCAGGCCACCACGACCCCTGAAGTGATGGCCTGCCGACCGGTGCCGCTCACGTGTCACCGGACACCTCGCGCCGCCGCGGCGAGGCGCCTCGCCGCGGCGCCCGGCCATCGTGCTAGCACCCCGGCAGGGATGTCAATCGTTATCGATAACGTTATCGGTGACGGTGGGACAGGCCAGTAGAATCCGGACCGTGACCAGCAACCGAGTGACCATCCGGGAGGTCGCCGCGCACGCGGGCGTCTCGGTCGCGACCGTCTCCAAGGTGCTCAACGACCGCCATGGTGTGGCCGCGAGCACGCTGCGGCGGGTGCGCGCCGCCATCGACGAGCTCGGATACGAGTCGAGCCTGGTCGCGCGCAGCCTGCGCAACCACCGCACCAACGTCGTCGGCGTCCTGGTGTGGGCCATCGAGCCGTACAGCGCCGAGCTGCTGAAGGGCGTGGCCCGCGGCCTCAAGGGCACCGGGTACGAGCTGGTCGTGTACTCGACCGGTGCGGAGGCCGGCGGACGGGTCGGCTGGGAACGGCGGTACCTGTCCCGGCTGTCGGGCACGCTGATCGACGGCGCGGTGCTGGTGACACCCACGGTCTCCACGGCGGACATCGGCTCGCCGGTGGTCGCGGTGGATCCGCACAGCGGGGGCGACGGCGGCTGGACGGTGGCGGCGGACAACGTCCGCGGCGCGCGGCGGGCCGTGGAGCACCTGCTGGGTCTCGGCCACCGCCGCATCGGGTTCCTCGGCCGGCCGCCCCGGGACCTGGAGTCCAGCAGGCAGCGGGAGTTGGGCTACCGCACCGCCCTTGAGGCCGCCGGGGTGCCCTTCGACCCGGACCTGCTGCGCAACGCCGGCTACGAGGACGACGAGTCGGTGCAGGCGGCGCGGGCGCTGCTGACGCTGCCCGAGCGGCCCACTGCCGTCTTCGCGGCGAACGACGTGTCCGCGATCGCCACCATGGAGACCGCGCTGACCCTCGGCATGCGGGTGCCCGATGACCTGTCGGTGATCGGGTTCGACAACATCCCCGAGAGCACCATGGTGGAGCCCGCGCTCACCACCATCGAGCAGCCGCTGCAGCTCATGGGACAGCGGGCGGTGGAGATGCTGCTGGATCTCCTCGCGGAGCGCGAGCCGGCACAGGGGCAGGTGATGCTCCCGACTCGGCTGGTGGTGCGGGGATCGTGTGCGGAGCCGCCCGGGGTGCGGGGTCGGGCCGGCGGGCTCGGGGGGTCCGTGGCGGACGCGGGGGCTTCGCACGTGGTGCGGTGAGTCCCGGCTTCGGGTGCTTGTGGGTTGGGGCGTCCACGGCTGTGGCGTCCACGGCTGTGGCGTCCACGGTTGTCGCGCCCCGTTCGTGGTGCCCACGGTTGTGGCGCCCACCGGCTTGGGGCCGCTTTCGGTTCGGGATTCTCGGCTTGGGGCCGTTTCGGCTTCGGAGGTTTCGGCTTCGGCACGTTTCAGCTCCGGGTGCCCACGGCTTCGGGACGTTTTCACCTTCCGGGCCCTACCGGCTTCGGGGCGTTTCCGCGCCCCTCCGGCGCGGGGGCGCCTGCCGCGGGCCCGGGGGCCTGTGCCCCTTGCGGTCCGTTTGCGGTCCGTTTGCGGTCCGTTTGCGGCCGTCGGCTGTCGAGGGCCGAGCGCGCGGTTCCCCCGGCCCGCGCCCCCGCCAGGGCACCCGCGCCCTCGCGATGCGGCCCCTGCCCCTGCCCCTGCCCACCGGACACCAGGGCCGACCACCCGGACCCCCGGCACGCCCTCCGGGGCTCCCCGGTCAGCTGACCGGGATGACGTCGTGGACGACGAAGGCGGCGGCGAGGGCCAGGAACAGGGCCCCGGACAGGGCGGTGACCAGGCTCTGTCCGCGGGCGCCCATGCGGCGGCCGGAACGTGCGACGGCCAGGGCGAAGGCGGCCTCCAGGCCGGAGCCGACGACGAACCAGACCACCGTGAACAGCGCGAGGCCGGGCCAGCCGGCCAGGTGCCGCGCCTGCAGCATCGTCGGGGTGCCGGTGGCCAGCCAGAAGGTCCATGTGAGCGGGTTGGCGAGGTTGGCGGTGACGCCCTTCCAGAAGGCCCACGGCTCGCCCGGTCCGGTGGACAGGCGGCCCCGCCACAACCGGTGCGCGTCGCGGACGGCCACCGCGGCGAGGCAGAGGAAGCAGACGGCTCCGGCGAGGCCCACCCAGAAGGAGGCCCGGGCCACGGCGGCGATGACCCAGGCGAACGCCAGCGCGGGTACGAGCAGGATCAGATCGGCGGTGGCGGAGCCGAGGATGACGCGCAGCGCGGGGCCGAAGCCGCGGGTGGCCGCGGTCTGCAGGATGGTGACGAAGATCGGGCCGACGGACAGCGCCGCTCCGGCGCCGAGCAGGGTGCCGAGCCAGAGCACCTGGAGCATGAGGGTTTCCTTGCCGCGGGGGTTCGAGGGACGGGCGACGTACGCGGCGCGCCGCGGCGGACCCGCGGCGGGCGGCGCAGATCCTGGGTCGGCCGGCCGGCCGGTCGTCCGGTCGGTCGGCCGTCCGGTCGGTCGGTCGGCCGGTCGTCCGTACTTCCGTCGCGGATGATGCCACAGGACGATCGCCTGACCGGAGCCGCCTCCGGCCAGGGCGGACCGGCACCTGCGCGCACGCCGCCGGTCGCTCCGGGAGGCGCCCGGTGTCCGGGCGGCACGCCGCGGTCCGGCGACGGCGTCCGTTCCCAGGGCGGCCAACCCGGGAGCCGCTGGGAGCGGGGGCCGCCGGTGGAGGCGGAACGCTGATCGTCTAACCTCCTTGCGGCCCTGTCCGGGCCGGGGCTCGACGTCGGGAAGGTCATGCGGGAAGACACCATCGTCCAGGCTGCCGCCGGTGTGCATCTGGTGCACGGCAGCAACACCAACTGGGTCGTCATCGCCGAGGGCGACGACGTCACCCTGATCGACACCGGCTACCCGGGCGACCGCCGCCTGCTGCTCGACTCGCTGGCGATCCTCGGCCACCGCCCGGAGGCGGTGCGCGCGATCCTCGTCACGCATGCGCACTCGGACCACATCGGGTCGGTCGAGTACCTGAACGCCACCCATGGCACACCGGTGTACCTGCACGAGGCCGAAGTGCCGCACGCCCGGCGGGAGTTCCTGCACCAGGTCTCCGTCGGCCAGGTCCTCGCCAACGCATGGCGGCCGCGTGTGCTGCCCTGGGTGGTGCACGCGGTGCGCGCCGGCGGACTCGGGGACGTCCGGGTGAGCTCCCCGCAGGCGTTCCCCGCCGCGGAGCCGCTGGACCTGCCCGGTGGGCCGGTGCCCGTCCACACCCCGGGGCACACCGCGGGCCACTGCGTCTACCACCTGCCGGAGGCGGGCCTCGTGATCAGCGGCGACGCCCTGGTCAGCGGCCATGCCGCGACGGGACAGCGCGGCCCGCAGCTGCTGCCCGTGATGTTCGACAAGGACCGCGCCGAGACGCGCGAGTCCCTGCGGATCATCGAGAAGCTGGACGCGGACACCCTCCTGCCGGGTCACGGTCCCCTGCACCGCGGCTCCGTCCGGAGCGCCGCGCAACTCGCCTACGAACGGGCGTCCTGAGCCGGGGCGGCGGGCCGCTCAGTACCATGGCGTCCGTCCGGCCGATCATGGAACCGGCCGGCATGGACCTGTGCCGGAGACGGACCTGTGCGAGGAGCGATTCGTGCGTGACATCGCCGTGTTCAGCGGGAGCGCCCACCCGGAGCTGGCCGCGGAGGTGTGCGCGCACCTGGGGGTGCCGCTCAGCCCGGTGCGCTCCAGCCGGTTCGCCAACGACTGCCTCGAGGTCCAGTTGCAGGACAACTGCCGCGAGCGTGACGTCTTCCTGATCCAGCCGCTGGTCGCCCCGGTGCAGGAGCACCTGGTGGAGCTGCTGCTGATGTGCGACGCGGCCCGTGGCGCGTCGGCCGCGCGGATCACCGTCGTCATGCCGCACTTCTCATACGCGCGCTCCGACAAGAAGGACGCACCCCGGATCTCCATCGGCGGACGGCTCATCGCGGACCTGCTGGTCGCGGCCGGCGCGAGCCGGGTGCTCGCGATGACCCTGCACTCCCCGCAGGTGCACGGGTTCTTCTCGGTGCCGGTGGACCACCTGCACGCGCTGCGGGAGCTGGCCGGGCACTTCCAGGGCCACGACCTGTCCCGCGCCACGGTGGTCTCCCCCGACCTCGGCAACGCCAAGGAGGCGGCGGCGTTCGCACGGATGCTGGGGGCGCAGGTGGCGGCCGGCGCCAAACAGCGGTTCGCCGACGACCGGGTCAGCATCAGCGCCGTCATCGGGGAGATCGCCGACCGTGACGTGATCGTCCTGGACGACGAGATCGCCAAGGGCAGCACCGTGCTGGAACTGCTGGACCGGCTGCGCGAGCTGGGCCCGCGGTCCATCCGGGTCGCCTGCACGCACGGCCTGTTCGCGGCCGATGCGCTGCGGCGGCTCGACGAGCAGCCGGACGTGCTGGAGATCGTCTGCACCAACACGGTGCCGGTGCCGGATGGCAAGATCACGCCGAAGCTGCGGGTGCTGTCCATCGCCCCCGCCCTGGCCGAGGCGGTCCGGCGCATTCACAACGGCGAGTCGGTCAGCGCGCTGTTCGACCAGGGCTGAGCCGGGCCCGGCCGGCCGCTCCCGGACGCACTGGGGTAGTGTGGCTGGTCCAGGCCATGGACGACCGAGGAGGTGAGACCCATTACCGCTGTAGCAGGTCGGGTGCTCCCTCTTCGCGACCGTCCGGTCCCCTCGGTGTAGGACACCGGGAGAGGCCGGAGAGGCCGGGGAGTGCCCCTCGGCGTCCCGAAAGGCTCTCCTGTCCCATGTCAGAATCCCCGTCATCCCCCGCCTCCGCCTCCCCCGCGGCCCCCGGTCCCGCGGCGACGGAGTCCGCCGCCGGAACCGCGGCCGACGCCGAAGCCGACGCGGCGGGTCTCACCGAGGCCGCTCTCACCGGGACCGGCCTCTCCGGGGCCGGTCCCGACCGTGCCGCCGTCGTCGCCAGGCTGCGCGCCTCCGGGTGCGTCTTCGCCGAGGACGAGGCGGACCTCCTGCTCGCCGAGGCCCAGGCGCCGTCCGAGCTGGCCGCCATGGTGGAGCGGCGCGTCGCCGGGCTCCCGCTGGAACAGGTCCTCGGCTGGGCCGAGTTCCGCGGCCGGCGGATAGCCGTGGCCCCCGGTGTCTTCGTTCCCCGGCGCCGTACCGAGTTCCTGGTCGGCAGGGCCGTAGCGCTCGCCCCGCCGCGCCCCGTGGTGGTGCTCGATCTGTGCTGCGGCTCGGGGGCCGTGGCCGCCGCGCTCGCCGCCGCACTGGAGGTGGCCGAGCTGTACGCGGCGGACGTCGACCCGGCGGCGGTGCGGTGCGCCCGCCGCAATCTGCCGGACGGCACGGTGTACGAGGGCGACCTGTTCGAACCGCTCCCGCCGACGCTGCGCGGCCGTGTCGACGTGCTCACCGCGAATGTGCCGTACGTGCCCACCGGCGACATGGCCCTGCTCCCCCAGGAGGCGCGCGTCCACGAGCCGCAGGTCGCCCTGGACGGCGGCTCGGACGGGCTCGACGTGCTGCGGCGGGTGGCCGCTCAGGCGCCGCGCTGGCTGGCGCCCGGTGGTCATGTGCTGGTCGAGACGAGCACCCGCCAGGCCGCCGCGGCCATCGAGGCGTTCACCGCCGGCGGCCTGGTGGCGCACCTGACCACCGACGCGGAACTGGGGGCCACCGTCGTGATCGGCACCCAGCCCGTGGCCACGGAGTGACGAGGGAGCGGGGCGCCCGCTGCCTCCGTCCCGGCGGGGCCGGGACAACCACGGGCTCCGGCGGCCGCACGAAGAAGTTGGTGACCCGGGCCGCACGGCACCTGGTGACCGGGCCGTGCTGCCGCCGGGTCGTCGCCAGCCCTGGCGGACTCCTGCCAGCCGTGTCGGGCCCCCTGTCAGCCGCGTCAGGCCGCCGTCAGCCGTGTCGGGCCGCCGTCCGTGCCCCCGGGCCGTGAGCCGCGGTGAGCCGCGGCCGTGCCCTCGGGCGTCCTCGTTCTGCCGTCTGGTGGCGGGTCCGCCGCCCACGGCGGTCCTGCCGCAGACGGCGGCCTCTCATCGGTGTGCGGTCCTGTGCGGCGCCTCCCGCGGCGCGGCTGTCCGGTGCGGGTCCATGCCGGTCTCGCCCTCCGCCCGGCCGCCCGCGGGGCCGGGGCCGGCGTCCGGCGGTGCGGCGGCGGCCAGGGCCTCCAGGGCGGGGAGGGCTTCGCACAGCCGGCGTGCGTGGTCGGGGCGCAGGCGGGCGATCTCGGTGGCGAGCTTGCCCGTGTGCTCCTGGCGCACCGCGTCCAGGACCGCGCGTCCCTCGTGGCTCAGGCTGATCAGGCTGGCACGCTGGTCTGCCGGGTCGGGGCGGCGCTCGGCCCAGCCGAGCCCCTCCAGGAGGTCGATCATCCGCGACGTGGTGGACAGGGCGATGCCCATGCGGCCGGCGAGATCGCTGATGCGCAGCGGTCCGGCGTCCGCGAGCGCGGCCAGCGCCGTCAGCCGGCTCGGGGTGAGGTCGCTGTGCACGCTCTGGGCGCGCAGCAGCGGCATCAGGTGCTGGATCGCGGCACGCAGCCGGGCGGCCAGCCCGGCGGCGTCCGCAGGCTCGGGCCCGGCAGGCTCCGGCCCGGCAGGCTCCGGCCCGGCAGCCTCGAGCCCGTAGTCGGCGGCGTCGGGCCCGGGCCCTGCGGCGGGCTCCGTGGCGGCGTCCGGCTCGGCCGCGGCGTCGGCGGGCCGGGCGGACGCGCCGTGCCCCGGGGTGTGGGCGGGCATCAGGTGCTCCTCGGTCGGGTGGTGGCGGAGCGCGGCGCCCCCGGCTCCGGCTCGCCGCCCAGGGCGTCCGGTGCCTGCGAGGCGTGGACGGCCGGGGGCGTGGGCGTCCGGCGTCCGCGGTCGTCGTGGTAATACCGGCCGCCGCGCAGCAGCGAGGCCAAGCCCGCGACCAGGCAGCAGGCGATGGCGAACGCGAAGGCCACGGACAGGCCGTCGGCGAACGGCCCCGAGATGAGCTGGGGGAAGAACTGCCGGCCCGTCAGGTACGAGGCGTGCCCGGCGGGCAGCTGGCCGAGGACATGGGGGCCGAGCAGCGTCCTGATGGGGTTGTAGCCGAGGAGCGAGGCGAAGAGCACGCCCACCGGCGGCAGGGCCGCGATCTTGCCGGCGTCGGCGGCGGGCACGCCCTGGGCCGTCAGGCCGGTGGTGAGCGCGTGCGGCAGGGAGCCGGCCAGGCCGGTGATCATCAGCGAGAAGAAGATGCCGATGGACAGCACCATGGCGGAGTTCTGGAACGTGGTGCTGATGCCGGCGCCCACCCCGCGCTGGTCGGGGGGCAGGCTGTTCATGATGGCGGCACGGTTCGGCGACGCGAACAGCCCCATGCCGATGCCGTTGAGCAGCAGGATCAGGGCGAACCACACGTAGGAGAAGTCCACCGGCAGGACCTCCAGGCCCACGAACGTGGCGGCCGCGAGCACCATGCCTCCAGTGGCGAAGGTGCGGGCGCCGAACCGGTCCGAGAGCCAGCCGGACACCGGGCCCGCCACCAGGAAGCCGACCGTCAGAGGCAGCATGTAGATGCCCGCCCACAGCGGCGTCTGGGCGAAGCTGTAGCCGTGCCGGGGCAGCCAGATGCCCTGCAGCCAGATGATCAGGACGAACATCAGTCCGCCGCGGCCCAGCGAGGCGAGCAGCCCCGCGAGGTTCCCCGCGGTGAAGGCCCGTATCCGGAACAGATCCAGGTGGAACATCGGCGAGGCGACCCTCGTCTCGATCACGCAGAAGAGGACGAGCACGACCACGCCGCCGGCCATGGCCGCGAGGACGAACGGGTTGGTCCAGCCCATGCTGTGCCCCGCGTACGGCTGGATTCCGTAGGTGATGCCGGTGAGCAGGGCGATCAGGCCGACCGCGAAGGTGACGTTGCCCCACCAGTCGAGCCGGGCCGGGGTACGCACACCGGTGTCGCGCAGGCGCAGGTACGCCCAGATCGTGCCGAAGACGCCGAACGGCACGGACACCAGGAAGACCAGGCGCCAGTTGACCGGGCCCAGCAGGCCGCCGAGCACCAGGCCCACGAACGATCCCGCGATGCCCGCGACCTGGTTGAGCCCCAGCGCGAGGCCGCGCTGGCGGGCCGGGAAGGCGTCGGTCAGGATCGCGCTGGAGTTGGCCATCAGCATGGCGCCGCCGACGCCCTGCAGGACGCGCATGGCGATCAGCCACACCGCGCCGTCCGTGCCCGTCATCCAGGTCGCGGAGAGCAGCACGGAGAACACGGTGAAGACGGCGAAGCCCAGGTTGTACATCCGGGTCCTGCCGTAGATGTCGCCCAGCCTGCCGAAGCTGACCACGAGGACCGCCGTGACCACGAGGTAGCTCATGATCAGCCAGAGCAGCAGGCTGGTGTTCCCGGGCTGCAGCGGGTCGACGCCGATGCCCCGGAAGATGTCGGGCAGCGCGATCAGCATGATCGACTGGTTGATGGTGGCGATCAGCACGCCGAGGGTCGTGTTGGACAGCGCGACCCACTTGTACCCGGACCCGGCCGACGCCTGTGGGGGACCCGCCTTCCCCACCTCAGCAGCCTGTCCCACGCGAACCACTCCCACCGCGGTCGACGACTCGAACAATTACTTGCTTGACATCAACCAATTTAATACCGGTGGGGCCGGTGACAAGGCGCGGGCCCGGGGCCCCTGCGCGGGACCCTTCCGGGGGGCCGTGCCGGGGGGCCGTGCCGGGGAGGCCGTGCCGGGGAGGCCGTGCCGTCGCGAGCGCGGAGAGCGGCGAGCGGCGCCGCGTAGCGCACCACGACCGCCCGACCGCGCCGCCGGTGCCCCAATGGAACGGCAGGACCGGACACACGTGGACGTGGCTCACCGCTGCGGCGCTGCTGTCCTGTGGCCGGCTCGCCGTGCTGAGCGTGGGGCGCATCGAGCCCGGCACCGAGCTGGCGCAAGACGCGATCCGACGGCGGGCTCGGCGGTGCTCGCGACCGCCGCGCGTCCGGCGGCGCTCGCGACGCGGCGGCGAGCGCGGCGGTGCACCGCCGCCGGTCGGTGTGCGGCGGGTCCCGCCCCGGCTTCCTTACGGCACCGTCCGGCGTGCCGGGGCCCGGTCAGGACGGCACGCGGTGCAGGGGGCGCGCGGCCGTGGGAGGGGCCGGCTTCGGCCGCGGCCAGTGCAGCGGTCGGCCGTCGCTGCTGGTGGCGCGCCGGGTGAACCAGACGATCTTGCCGTCGGCGGTGGGGCAGGCGCCCCAGGTGTCGCTCACCGCGGCGACGGTCGCGAGGCCGCCCCGCGCCGGGCCGAGGGGTTGCGGCAGGGTCCGTGCGCGGTCGGAGACCGCGGCCGTCAGGAACCGGCCGTTCCAGCGGAGCTCGATCACGCAGGCCTTGTTCTCGCCCGCGTGCCGGGCCACGTTGAGGAAGAGTTCCCGCACGCCCCGGCAGACGGGGGTGATGTGCTGCTCCAGGCCCCAGTAGCGGAGGTGGGCGGCGAGGATGCTGCGGATGTGCGGGTCGCGTTCCCCGGATGCCTGCACTTCGAGGACGTAGTAGCAGTTGACCGGCGCGGTCATGGATCTGTGCTCCTTTGCGGCAGGGCCCGACTCACCGTCCAGCGAGGTATGCGGTGGGTGAGTTCAAGGGTCACCGGAGGGGACGGGGGCCGCAACCGGAGGGTGCACCGGGGCGCGGCCGCCCCGCCGAACCCCTTCCGCTCCCGTCTCCCCCACCGGCCGGTGGAAGCTGGTCGCGCAGTTCCCCGCGCCCCTCCCGGCCCCCGACCCACGAGGGCGCGAAGCACCAAAAGGGACCGCGGGAACGGCGCAACCAACTACAACAAAGCCGCACCAACCCACCAGGACGAACCCGATACGGCCGGGGCGCGAAGCGCCAAAAAAGGGGGCGCGGGGAACTGCGCGACCAACCACGACGAACCCGCACCGACCCACCAGGACAAGCCCCATGCAGCCGGAGCGCGAAGCGCCAAAAAAGGGGCGCGGGGAACTGCGCGACCAACCACGACGAACCCGCACCGACCCACCAGGACAAGCCCCATGCAGCCGGAGCGCGAAGCGCCAAAAAAGGGGCGCGGGGAACTGCGCGACCAACCACGACGAACCCGCACCGACCCACCGTGCCGAACCCGCATGGCCTTGCGCGCGCCTCGCGCGCCCCGCGCGCCCCGCGCCTCAGTGGACCCCGTACGACGTGACGCTCAAGGTCGTGACGGAGTCACTCGCGCACCCTCGGAGCCCCTTGGCCGGCACGATCACGGATGCCCTCTCCCCGGGCGGGTACACCCGGACGCCCGCGGCGTCCGTGATGTGGCACGTGCTGTCCGCGTACACCCCCGGATCCACGATGCGCAGCGTGACCTGCGCACGCTGCCCGGGCTTCAGCACCACCCGGCCATGGGCCTGGGAGCCGTCCCGGTCGGCGGGCTTGCCGATCTGGTGCCCCTGGCCGTCGACCATGGAGACGCCGGGGAAGCCGAACAGCGAGCACGGCGTGTCCGCGTCGTTGGTGACCCGCAGCGGCCGGTACTGCGAGCCGGCTGCCCCCTCCCCCGTGCCGAGGGTGATCGTGAGGTCGGAGGTCTCGCAGGTGGCCGGGCCCTGTGCGGCCTTGGTGCCGGTCTGCGGGGGCGCGGACGTGGTCCGCTGCTGGTCGCCGGCGGCGGGCGCGGAGTCGTCCGGAGTGCTGGAGGGCGCCGTGGAGCCGTCGTCCTCGGAGTGGCCGGTGGCCGGGTGGGAGGCCAGGGTGCCGGCGGGCCGCACCGCCACGGCCGCCGGCGGAGAGTCGTTGGTCATGTTCAGGGCGACGGCGACGGCCGCGACGCAGCCGGCGGCGGCGACGCCCGTCCACAGGACCCGGGCCCTGCGCCGGGCCCTGGCCCGTCCCCGGATCTCCTCGAAGCTGCCGGGCGGCGGCGGCAGCGGGGTCGTCCGCCGGTGGAACGCGTCGGAGAGCTCGGACGGCTCCCGTTCACCGTCGGGATAGTCATGATCATGTCGTGGTTTCATGGAGTCCTCGCAGTTCTGCCCTCAGAATCTGACGTGCGGTGTGCAGGTCGCTCTTGACCGTTCCCGGGCGGCGGTGCAGGGTCGCGGCGATCTCGCCGATCGTCAGCCCTGCGTAGTAGTGCAGGAGCACGGGCACCCGCTGCCGCTCCGGGAGGCCCTGGACCAGGTGTTTGATCACCATTCCCCGGTCCGCGGCGGGTGCGGGCTCGGTGGCGTCCCTGGCCAGCCGGCGCAGCGCCTGGTGCTCCCGGTCGGTCCGCCGCCAGTGCTGTTTGATCAGGTTGGAGGCGATGGAGTACAGGTAGGGCACGGGCGCGTCGACCGTTCCCCAGCGGGACCAGAGCCGGGTGAAGGCCTCGGCGGCCATCTCGTGTGCCGTCTCGTCGGAGTGCACCAGGCTCCGGCACCAGCCGGCCAGCCTGGGGTAGACCGCCGCGAACAGCTCCGCGGCGGCGGCCTCCCGGGCACGGCTCGCCCGCCGTCCGCCCGCCGGGCGTGACGCTGTGTCGTGCACGGCGTCCATCCGCATCCCGCCGATCCCGATCTCGAAGGGTCCTGGGCGTGCCGTCGTGGTGCGCGGCACGGTCGAGCATGGTGCGTGCACCTCAGGTCCGGCCTGGTGGTGCTGTGCCCGTCACCCTTTGAGAGCCCGTCACGGGACCTGCGGTTGTAAAGAAATCGCCAAGTTCCGCTCCGTTCTCCCCCGGGACGCGTCACGTCCCCGGCCGGCTCATGGCCGGGAACGATGTGATCAAGGCCGAGAACAGGCGGGTACGGACCGGCGGCGGGCACGCGGGTGCGGGACGACAGGTGTAGGCGGCCGGGGCGGGGGCAGGCGCACGCCTGCAGGGGTGACAGAGTGACCGCCCCGACTGGTCATCGGGCGCGTCACTGTCCGCCGGCCGGCCGTATCCGCCGTGGGACACGGGTACGGCCGGCCGTTGCGCGTCGGACGGCAGGCGTCCGACGGCTCGTTGCCCGGTTCGGACCATTGCCCCCGGGCCCTCCAGAGTGTCTGCGCCGACGGCATCGGCGGGTGCGGTAGTCGTCGGTAGTCAGGTCCGTTCCGCTTCCGGAGGCAGCCGATGACTTCGCGCCCGTCCCGTCTGAAGGCCCGTAAGACCTGGCTGGGCACCGGAGTGGTGCTGGTGCTGATCGGCCTGAACGCCCCAGCGGTGGTCGGCTTCGCCCGGGACGAGTACCACCAGTACGCCATCAACCGGCCCGCGTACAAGGCGGCGCGTGGCCACTGGGCACTGGCCGCGATGCCGAAGAAGTACCAGCTCAACTCGATCCACGCGGTGCTGCTGTACACCGGGAAGGTGCTGCTGGTGGCGGGCTCGGGCAACGACGTCAAGCACTTCCACGGCGGGAGCTTCCGCAGCACGCTGTGGGACCCGGTGAAGAACACCTTCCGGAAGATCGACACTCCGGACGACATGTTCTGCGCCGGACACGCCCAGCTCCCCGACGGCAAGATCCTGGTGGCCGGCGGCACCGGCCGGTACGAGACGCTGAAGGGGGACGTGAAGCGGGCCGGCGGCGCGATGCTGGTCAAGAACGAGGATCCGGACAGGGCCCGGGTGCTGCCCAAGGGCACCGTCTTCCGTTCCCCCTCCGGCATGGCGTACCGCACCCAGGCCGACATCCGGGTGCCGCCCGCCACCAAGGCCGTCAGCGGGCGCACCGGAAAGGTCCGGGTCACCGCGAGCGAGGCCCGCGTCTACGTCGAGGCCACCGAGGACGGCCCCCGGGGTATCACCAACACCACCGAGCAGTACGCCATCGGCGGCCTCAAGGGCGAGGACGCCCGCAACGTCTACGGCATCGCGAACAAGATCGGCCTCGACAAGAAGGACTTCCAGGGCATCAGGGACGCCTACGAGTTCGACCCCGCCACCGAGAAGTACACGCGGGTCGCCCCGATGCGCGAGGCCCGCTGGTACCCGACGCTGACCACCCTCACCGACGGCCGCGTCCTCGCCGTCTCGGGCCTGGACGACATCGGCCAGGTGGTGCCCGGCAAGAACGAGATCTACGACCCGTGGACCAAGACCTGGTCCGCCGCCCCGGCCCGGTTCTTCCCCACCTACCCGTCCTTCTTCCTGACCCGCCGTGACACGATCTTCTACACGGGCTCCAACGCCGGCTACGGCCCGGCGACCGTGGGACGCAAGCCGGGCCTGTGGAACCTGGACGACAACACGTTCACCCCGGTCTCCGGCCTCACCCACCCGGACATCCTGGAGACGTCGTCCTCGGTGCTGCTGCCGCCCGCCCAGGACCAGCGGGTGATGGTGCTCGGCGGTGGCGGCGTCGGCGAGTCGACCAAGGCGACCGCGCGTACCGCGATCATCGACCTCAAGTCCGCCACACCGACGTTCCGCAACGGGCCCCCGCTGCCCGAGAAGACCCGTTACCTGAACAGCGTGATCATGCCGGACGACACCCTCTTCACGACGGGCGGCAGCCGGGACTACCGGGGACGCGGCGCCAGCAACATCCTCCGGGCGCAGTTCTACGACCCGGCCCACAACCGCTTCACCCCCGCCGCGGCGCCGTCCGTGGGCCGCAACTACCACACCGAGGCGCTGCTGCTGCCGGACGGGCGGGTGGCCGTCTTCGGCTCCGACCCGCTCTTCTCGGACAAGGCCAACACCCGGCTCGGCCGGTTCGAGCAGCGTGTGGAGGTGTACTCGCCGCCGTACCTGTACCACGGCCACCGCCCCCGGCTGACTCTCGACGGCCGGGCCAGGGTGCAGCGCGGCGGCCGGGTCGTCTTCCGCAGCCCGGACGCCGGCGACGTCGCCACGATGCGGCTGATGCGGCCGGGGTCCGCCACCCACGTCACCGACTTCGACCAGCGCTCCATCGCGCTGTCCGTGCAGCACGGCGCCGGGCGGCTCACGGTGACGATCCCCGAGGACCGCACCCTGGTGCCGTCCGGCTGGTACATGGTCTTCGCCACCAGCAAGAAGGGCACGCCGTCCAAGGCGGCCTGGGTCCACGTCATCTGACGGCGGTGGCGCCCCAGGGCCCCGTGGTGTCCTCGGCCAGGCGGCGCAGCACCAGCATGGCCGCGTCGTCGTGCGGGGGCCCGCCGGCATAGCGGACCAGGTCCGCGCGGAGCGCTTCGAGGGCGGCCTGCGGATCCGCCTCCATCAGGAACGCGGCGCGCTCGGCGAGCGGGTAGAAGACGCCGGACGTGTCACGGGCCTCGGTGACGCCGTCGGTGTAGAGCAACATCTGGTCGCCAGGGCCGAGGTCGGCCCGGTACGGCGTGGGCCGTGCGCCGCCCGCGACGCTCAGACCGAGCGGGGTGGCGTGGCCGGGCGGCTCCGGGAACTCGACGCGGCCGTCCCGTCGCACCACCATCGGTGCCGGGTGGCCGTAGTCGAGGAGGACCAGGCTGTTGTCGTCGCGCGCCTCGGCGAGGAGCGCGGTCACGAACTTCTCGCCCTCCAGCTCGCGTGCCGCGCTCCGCTCGAGCCGGGCTCCGAGGGAGGCCAGGTCCGGCTCGTCGTGCGCCGCCTCCCGGAACGCGCCGAGCACCAGCGCCGCCGTCTCCACCGCGGCCAGGCCCTTGCCCTGCACGTCACCGATGATGACCCGGACTCCGTAGGGCGTGTCGGCCACCTCGTAGAGGTCGCCGCCGACCCGCGCCTCGGCGAGGGCGGAGGTGTAGGACACGGCGAGGGCCAGCGATCCCACCCGGCGCGGCACGGGGCGCAGCACCACCCGCTGGGCGGCCTCGGCGATCGAGCGGACGGTGGCGAGTTCCGCCTCCCGGCGGCGGCGGGTCACGGCCGCCACCACACCGGCGACGGTCACCCCGGCGACGGACGCCATCGCGGTGAAGCCGCGGCGCTCCTGGAAGAGGTGGTCGTAGATGCCGAGGCCGATGCAGAACCCCAGCGACACGAGGCCGATCAGCGCGGTGCGGCGCCAGCTGCCGACCAGCCCCGAGAAGGCGGGCCCGAGCGCCACCAGGGGAAGCAGGCCGCCTCCTGGGCCCAGGGAGACGTCCACGACGACGACGATCGTCATCACGGCGACCGGAAGGAAGGTCAGTGTGGCGGGATAGCGCCGCTTCTCTCCCTGAGGCACGGTGCAAGGCTAGGCAGCGCGGTCCCGTCACGCCTACGGGCACTCCGGGCCCGTGACCCGATCGCAGCACGGCGATCCGTTCAGGGCGTCGGCTGTGTTCGGCATGCGGCTCCGCCGCGTGGGCGCGACCAGCCCCGCAGGTGGTCGGGCGAGTGACCGCAAGGTGCTCGGCCCGCCGGCCCGCCGCGGGCGCGTCGGGGTTGCCCGGGCAGTTCCCCGCGCCGCCAGGTGGGCCGGCGCACGGCCCGACAGGGAAGTACTCCGTTCGGCCGGGTCCGTCCGGAGGACGGGGACGCCAGGCGGAGCAAGCCGATCTGCGAACCGGCCAGGTTCTTCCTACCGTGGCTGAATGGCCATCAGATCACACCCGTGCCGCCGCACCGCACGCGCCGCGGCCCTCGCCGCCAGCGCGCTCCTGCTGCTGCCCGGCTCGGCCGGCACGGCCCTCGCCCGTCCTGCCCTTCCCCACGAGCCCGAGCCGCCCCGGCCCCGGCCCGCGCCGCCGCAGTCCCTGCTGGACCGGCCCGGCACGCAGGTGCGTCGGATGGCCGGGGCACCGGCCCTGCCGGCGAACGTGTCGTCGATGTCGTGGCTGGTCGCGGACGCGACCACCGGCGAGGTGCTGGCCGCGCACAACGCCCACCGCAAACTGCCGCCGGCGAGCACGCTGAAGTCCCTGTTCGCGCTGACCGCCCTCCCGCGGCTCGATCCGGCCACCCGGCACAAGGTCACAGCGAAGGATCTCGCGGGCGTCGGCGAGGGCAGCAGCCTCGTCGGGGTGGAACCGGGGCAGACCTACCGGGTGGACGACCTGTGGCGCGGGGTGTTCCTGCGCTCCGGCAACGACGCCGTGCACGTGCTGTCGTCCATGATCGGCGGAGAGCGGGCGGCGGTGCGGCAGATGCAGGCCAAGGCGGTGGAGCTGGGCGCGCGGGACACGCACGTGGTGACGCCGGACGGCTACGACGAGCGGGGCCAGGTCTCGTCGGCGTACGACCTCGCGGTGTTCGGCAGGGCGGGCCTGGCGGACAAGCAGTTCGCGCGGTACTGCTCGACCGGCTTCGCGCGGTTCCCCGACAGCCGGGGCTCGTTCGGCATCGAGAACACCAACCGGCTGCTCACCGGCGCGGACGGCGTGGGCCAGTACGAGGGTCTCATCGGCGTCAAGAACGGCTACACCACGAACGCCGGCAACACCCTCATCGCCGCCGCCCACCGCGGCTCGCGCACCATCCTGGTGACGGTGATGCATCCGGAGTCCGGCGAGGGCCACGCCGTCTACAGCGAGGCGCGTTCCCTGCTGAACTGGGGTTTCGCCGCGGCCGGGGAGGTACGGCCGGTGGGCTCGCTGGGGAGGCTGCCGCAGCCGCACGCGGAGCGCCGCGTGGCGCGGGTCGCGGCACGGACCCCCGCCGCCCGGCCCGGTCCCCTCTTCAGCACCGGCACGCTCGTCGCGGCGGGGGCCGCGGCGGTGCTGATGGCGGGCTGGGGCTGGCTGGCGTTGCGCCCCCGGAGCCGCCCGTCGTCGTCCTGAGCCCGCGCCGCCCCCGCCCCCGGCGACCTGGCGAGCATGCCTCGTGAGCAGCCGACCGGGAAGATTTACGATGCAACGGTGATGAGGATCGGGCTCCTGGGGCTGGGGCGGATGGGGACTCCCGTGTGCGCGCACCTCGTTCGCGCGGGTCACACCGTGTCGGCCTGCGACGTGCGGCCGGACCGGTCGCGGGCGGCGCTCGACGCCGGGGCGTCCTGGGGCGGCTCGGCCGAGGACGTCGCCGCGGGGGCCGACGTGCTCGTCACGGTGCTGCCCGGGCCGGCCGAGGTGGCGGCGCTGGACGAGGCGGTGTTCGCGGCGCTCGCGCCGGGCGCCGTCTGGATCGACATGACCAGCAACACGCCCGTCGCCGCCGGGCCGGTCAGGAACCGCGCCCACGCCCACGGCGTCCAGGTGCTCGAAGCGCCCCTGGGCGGAGGCCCGAAGGACGCGTGGGACGCCCGGCTGCGGATGTTCGTGGGCGGCGACGCCGACGTGCTGGCACGGTGCCGCCCGCTGCTGGAGACGGTCGCCGATCCGCACCGGATCGCGCATGTCGGCGGGCACGGTGCCGGCTACACCGTCAAGCTCCTGATCAACCTCCTGTGGTTCGGCCAGGCCGCGGCGACCGCGGAGGCGCTCCTGCTCGGCCGCCGCGCCGGCGTCGACCTGACCGTGCTGCGCGACGCCCTGGCGGACAGCGCCGCGGGCAGCGAATTCATCCGGCAGGACCTGCCGGCGCTGCTGGACGGCGACTACCTCCGCTCCTACCGGCTCGACCGCATCCACGACCAGCTGGCGGCCGTCGCGGACGCGGCCCGGCACCTCGGCACGCCGCACGGGATCACGGACGCGGTGCTGGACCTGCACGGCCGGGCCCTCGACCGCTACGGCCCCGTGGACGGCGAACTCCTGGCCGTGGCCCTGCTGGAGGAGGAGTCCGGCCTCCGCCTGCGCCGGTGACGCCCTAAGGACCGGTGTCCCGCGGGCACCGGCCGGCGTCTGCGCCCACCCCACCGCGGCGCGGAATCCTCAGCAGGCACACGGGTGTTCCGTCATCACGCCGGTAACTCCCGCGTGACGCAGGCCGTCCTTCGCCTGTGTGCTTTCGACGATTCATGGAGTACTGATGACCGAACGTGCCGACCAGGTGATCGCGGCGCTGCGCAGCGGCCACGACCGCCTGTCCGCCCTGATACGGAAGTTCTCCGCCGACGACCTCGGCCGTCCCTCCGGCGCGTCCGAATGGGACGTCTCCCAGGTGCTCAGCCACCTCGGCAGCGGTGCCGAGATCGGCCTCGCCACCGTCAGCGGCGCGCTGGACGGCACGGGCGCCCCCGACGGTGACTTCAACGCCTCCGTCTGGGCCCGCTGGGACGCGATGTCGCGTGCCGAGCGCGCCGAGGGCTTTCTGACGGCGGACGAGGCACTGGTCACCGCGCTGGAGAAGCTGACCCCGCGGCAGCGCGCCGACCTGCGCATCACGCTCGGTTTTCTGCCCGCCCCGCTCGACGTGGCCGGATACGGCGCGCTGCGGCTGAGCGAGTTCACCCTGCATGCCTGGGACATCGATGTCGTGTTCGACACCACGGCGGCGCTCGCGCCGGAGGCCGTCCCGCTGCTGTTCGACACCTCGGCGATGCTCACCGCCTTCGTCGCCAAGCCCGAGGCGCTCGCCGGGCGGATCGGCGTCCGGCTCACCGCTCCCGAACGCACCCTCGGCCTCGATCTCGGGGAGAAGGCCGGGATCACGGACGCCCCGACCGACCCGGACGGCGAGCTGAGCGCACCGGCGGAGTACTGGCTGCGGCTCGTCACGGGACGCCACGCCCCCGAGCACACTCCCCCGGGTGTCACCGCGACCGGCGCCTTCACGCTCGACGACCTGCGCCGCGTCTTCCCGGGCTTCTGACCCGCCCGCCTCCGTGGGGCGGCACGGGAGGCAGGCCCACGGGCGAGCGCGTCAGGCGTGGTCCATGAGCCGGTCCACACCCCTCACGCGGGCGCAGTGCGCACAGCAGAAGAACCGCCCGTCCGCCGCCTGCATCCCGTGGCCGAGGATGCGGCACTGGCAGTTGTCGCAGATGGGGGCCATCTTCTGGGCGGCACACTCGATGCTGTCGAAAGTGTGCACCGCTCCCGCGGCGTGCACCTCGAACGCCATCTCGTAGTCGTTCTTGCAGACCTCGCAGACGGCCATGAAGGGTCAGCTCCTCTTGCAGTGCGGGCAGCGCAGGGCGCCCATGGACGGTGTCTCGGACGGTAGTGCGCGGCTGCCGCCGGCCGCCCGGCGGCGGCTCACCCCGGGGGCCGTCCGGCCTATCGAGTCCACCCCGGCGGGCGGCGCCCGGCCGTCCACGGCACGCGGTGCCGGGGGACCGCGGCCGCCGGGGTGGGACGGCGTCCGCGGTCGCGGCCGGCCGGCTTCCCGGTTCATGGTGGACGTACGACTACCAGCGCCCTGCCCTGCGGGCGCGCCCGCAGGGCAGGCCCGCGACCGCACCGAGGAGGCCCCGCACCATGCAGAACGATCAGCGCAGACAGGTCTACCTGGGCCGGACGGGACGCGGGGACCTGACACCTCGCCAACGCCGCCGGATGCGGAAGAAGGGCCGGCAGGGCAAGGAGTGAGGCTTGGCCGGCAACCTGCCGGGTACCCGCCGCCGGAACCCCGGGGCATCCCCGCAACGACCGGGGCCATGGGCCCCGGGTGCCCCGGCGCCGGCAGCGGAGGAGGACCGAGAGGGCCCAGCAGGTCGGCGAGATCATGACGGCCGAGTAGTCAGGAGATGCGCTCATGGACCACGACACCTTCGTCGGCCAGGTGCAGGCACGGGCCCGGCTGAGCAGCCGCGGCGCGGCGGAGACCGCGACCAGGGCGACTCTGGAGACCCTGGCCGAGCGCGTGCCCGCCCCCCTGGCCGACAATCTCGCGGCACAGCTGCCGATGGAGATCGGCGAGCACCTGCGCAGGGTCGCCATGGCACCCGACCAGCCCGGCACGGGGGTGCGGATGACCCGGCCGGAGTTCTTCGACCGGGTGGCCCTGCGTTCCGGGGCGGACTATCCGAAGGCGGTGCACGAGGCGCGGTGCGTCGTGGAGGTGGTCACCGAGGCCACGCAGGGCGCGGTGACGGACAAGATCCGTCACTCGCTGGACGACGACACCGCCGAGGTGCTCTTCGCCGGCAGCACCGGCAACGCGTAGGGGGCCCCGCGGCCCGGTCGCGGGCCGGGGCGGGGGCTGCCCGGGGCCGACCGCGGCGCCTGGACCGGCGGCCGGGCGCGGCGGCCGGGCGGGCTGGCGGTCGGGCAACCGCGGATGCCCCTGGCGGCGATGGTGGCCGGCAGGCCCGCGTGCAGCGTCCTGGTCGTACCCACCGCTGCTCGGGACGGGCCGGGCTGAGAGCGCCCGCGCCCGGCCCGGTACCGGGTGAGGACGCCCACCGCGCTCAGGCACCGGAGCCCGCCGTGCCCACAGGTACTCCCCCGGCGCACCGGCACCTCGACGTGCCGCGGTGTGCCGGGGCCGGCTGCCGGGGCCCGTCGGGGCCCGGCAGCCGTCCCCGGCGGTCGGGGTCAGCCCCGGGGGGAGTGCCCGCGGCCGTCGCCGTCACTCCCGGCGCGCGGCCTCGAAGGTCGCCACCCATTCGGCGGTGCGGTCGAGATAGGCGGTCTCGGCCGCACTGCCGGTCCTGCCGTAGGCGCCGTCGTAGGTCTGGTACCCGTGGCCCGCGGGCGGGTTCGCCGCCGCAGGCTCGATGGAGCTGCCCTCGTGCCACTCGTTGAACGAGGTGACGGAGACCCAGGTGGGTGAGCCGCCGATGGCGGGGTCCAGCGCGTTCGACCACTCGAGGTCGTAGGTCGCGCCGTCCGCGCGGCCCACGGTCGGGGTGGTGTTGCCGGGCACCGCCCGGTCGTCGATGTAGCCGGGTGCCACGGACGGCGACCACACCAGGCCGTGCTGCCGTGCGTAGTCACCGGCGTTCTTCCAGCCGGGCGCGGTGACCCCGGCGATGCCGTCGTAGGTGTAGAGACCGTTGAAGTGGCTGATCTTGCTGGTGTCGGTGGTCTGGGCGAGCACGATGTTGTCGCCGGTCACCGCGTCCAGCGCCGACCAGTCACCGGTCTGCAGGCTGTCGAAGACGTAGAACGCGGGGCGGTTGCCGTGGTCGGCGGACCGGTAGAACGCCGGGCTGCCGCCGTAGGTGGCGTCGATGTACCGGATGTCGTCGGCGACGGAGGCGGCGGTGCGGCCCTGGTAGGGCTCGATGTGCCAGGCCACCTTGATGCCCTCGGCCTGGGCGGCGGCGAGGACGCGCGGGGCGAGCGTGTCCTCGTAACTGCCCTGCCCCCACCAGCTGTAGACGATGACGCCGGCGCCCGACTCCCGGACCCACTTCATGTGCTGGGCCACGGCTCCGTCCACGTCGCCGGAGTCGTAGGGGCCGAGCTTGGGGTAGAGGTCGGCGCCGATGTCCTCGGGCGGGGTGTGCCCGCCCTGCTGCCAGTGCCGCCAGTCGCCGTTCACCTCGGGTGTGCCGTACCACGGGTAGTAGAAGAGGTGGACGTTCGGCGAGGGCGTCCCGGCCTGCTGGGCGGTGGGCGGAGCGCAGTCGGCGGCGACCGCGCCGGCCGCGTACCGGATCCCGCCGAGCAGCAGGGACCGGAAGGCGGCCTCGGTGTACGACTCCTGGGTGTGGCCGAGACCCGTGTAGAACGAGCGGCCCTTGCCCTGCGGGTGGCACCAGGTGATGGGGTGGTCGCCGTTCATGGTGCCGCCGCTGTAGCTGGACTCGTCCAGGCTCTGCAGCACGTGCACGTCGGGGCGTGGGTTGGTGCGGTAGTTGTACCACTCGTCGGTCCTGGTCCACCGGTCGTCCAGGCCCGCCGTCGCGGGGTGGTCATGGTCCTCGGTGACCACGGTCGCCTGCTGCGGCGCCGGGTGGCCCTGGAACCAGGCGCCCATCAGGGTGCCGTAGAAGGGCCAGTCGTACTCGGTGTCGGCGGCGGCGTGCACGCCGACGTAACCGCCGCCGTTCTCGATGTAGCCCTGGAAGGCGGTCTGCTGGGTGTCGTCGAGGACGTCGCCGGTGGTGCTGAGGAAGACGACGGCCTCGTACGGGGCGAGCCTTGCGGGGGTGAAGGCGGCCGCGTCCTCGGTGGCCGTCACGGTGAAGCCGTTCGCGGCGCCCAGTTCGGTGATGGCCTGGATGCCGGCCGGGATGGAGTCGTGCCGGAATCCGGCGGTCTTGGAGAAGACCAGCACGTCGAAGCCGGCGTCGGGGTGGGCCTGGGCGCCGGGTGCCGCGAACAGCGCGGCGAGCGCCAGGGCGGTGGCGGTGGCGATGCCGGTGACGAGCCGGTGCAGGGCGTGCCCGCCCCGGCCGCGGCGCCCGGCAGGCCGCCGGCGGGTGTCCGCTCGTTCCATGTGTGGTCGTCTCATGTCAGGAGCCGATCGTGAAGGAGTCGAGGTCGAAGAGGTTGCCCTGTCCGGAGGGGCCCTTGAAGACCAGGTAGAGGCTGGTGGTGCCGGCGGGGCCACCGCTCAGGTCGCCGGTGACGTTCTGGTAGTTCTCCCAGCCGCCGGTGGAGGGCACGGTGACGGTGCCCAGCAGGGTGCCCGTCTGGGAGCCGGCCCGCACCTCCAGGGTGCCGCCGGGGCCGGCGGAGGCGATGCGCGCGGTGAACGTCCCGGCGTCGCCGAGCGCGTAGGGCGTGAAGGAGATCCAGTCGCCGTCGTCGGTGAAGCCGACCGTGCTGCCGCCCTCGGCCGCGCCGTGCCCGGCGAGTTCGATGCCGGACTGGCTGCCGAAGTGCTCGGCCTGCCGGTGCCGCGGCTGGAGCTTCCTCGTGCTGTGCGTGGTCAGGCCGCCGGCGTCGGTGTACTCGGCGTCGAAGACGCCGAACAGGTTGGCTGCGCTGTCGTGCTCGCCGTCGGTGGGCAGCGGGAACGACCCGGTGCAGCCGGTCTTGGTGCTGATCTGGTGGGAGTGGCTGTCGTGGCCGAGCAGATAGGTGACCTTGACCTTGCTGCAGTCGACCTGGCCGTCCTCGGGATCGCTCACCTGCACCGAGAAGGGGACGGTGTCACCGAAGTTGAACAGCTGGCCGTCCAGGGGGGTCGTGAGGTTCACCGTGGGCACGGTGTTGCCCGCGGTGATCACGAGGCTCGCGGTGCCGGTCAGTCCCTCGGGGTCCTTGACGGTCAGGGTCGGGGCGAACGTGCCCTCCTTGGTGTACTGGTGGGTCGGGTTGGCCTCGGTCGACGTCTGGCCGTCGCCGAAGTCCCAGGAGTAGCCGAGGGCCTCGCCCTCGGGGTCGGAACTGCCCGCCGAGGAGAAGTGCACGGTCAGCGGGGTCTTTCCGGAGGTGACGTCCGCGGCCGCCTTGGCGATGGGGCTGCGGTTGCTGCCCCCGACGTACTCGATCCGGTAGAGGGCCTGGTTGCCGGAGCCGGTGCCGTAGTCGAGCACGTACAGCGCGCCGTCCGGGCCGAACGCGGAGTCCATCACCTGGGTGCCGGTCCACGGGAAGCTCTCGATCGTGCCCGGGGAGCCGTCGGCGTTGACCGTGATCGGCTTGATCCACTTGCGGCCGTACTCCTCGGCGAAGAACGTGCCGTCCAGCGACTGCGGGAACTTCACGGGCGAGTCGAGCGCCGCGTCGTAGTGGTAGACCGGGCCGCCCATCGGGGACTCGGAACCGCCGCCGAACTCCGGCGGGGAACCGGCGTCGCCGCCGTAGCGGATCCACGCGGGCTGGGCCGGCGGCAGCTTCTGCAGGCCGGTGTTGTGGGGCGAGTTGTTGGTGGGGCCGCCCGCGCAGTCGTACTTGGCGCCGGAGGGGCCGCTGGGGAAGGTGTACTCGTTGTACGTCTCGTCGGTGGTGTTGGTGCCGGTGCAGTAGGGCCAGCCGAAGTTGCCCGCCTTGGTGATGCGGTCGAACTCCACCTGCCCGCCGGGGCCGCGGTCGGCGGCGGTGGTGCCGGCGTCGGGTCCGTAGTCGCCGAGGTAGACGATGTCCGTGGCCTTGTCGACCTGCATGCGGAACGGGTTGCGGAAGCCCATGGCGTAGATCTCGGGGCGGGTGTTGGCGGTCCCGGCGGGGAAGAGGTTGCCGGCCGGGACCGTGTAGGTGCCGTCCGCCTCCGGGTGGATGCGCAGCAGCTTGCCGCGCAGGTCGTCGGTGTTGCCCGCGGAGCGCTGGGCGTCGAACTGCGGGTTGCGGTCGCCGCGTTCGTCCAGCGGTGAGTAGCCCTGCGACTCGAACGGGTTGGTGTCGTCGCCGGTGGTCAGCAGGAGGTTGCCCTTGCTGTCGAAGTCGATGTCACCGCCGACGTGGCAGCACTGCCCGCGGTCGTTGCCGACCTCCAGGAGGACCTTCTCGCTGGCCGTGTCCAGTGTGCCGTCGCTCTTCAGCACGAACCGGGAGAGGTTCAGGTGCCCCTTGAACGGCTCGAACTCCGCGGCCGACCCGTTCACGGGGGCGTCCCCGTCCGGGGTGCCGAGCCGGGGCGAGTAGTACAGGTAGACGAAGCGGTTCTGGGCGAAGTGCGGGTCCGCCGCGACGCCCTGCAACCCCTCCTCGTCATGGGTGTACACGTTCAGCTTCGCGGCGACCTTGGTGTTGCCGGCGGCGTCGGTGAGCCGCAGGGTGCCGTCCCGTGAGGTGTGCAGGACGGACCGGTCGGGCAGCACCGCCAGCGACATGGCCTCGCCCAGTTCGTCGGGGCCGACGGCGAGCTGGACCTGCTGGTAGTCGTCGGCGGGAATGTCCTGTGGTGCACCGCCGGCCGGGGCGGCGACAGCGGCCCCACCGGCAATGATCAGGGCGAGTGCCGTGATCAGTCTCCACCCTTTGCGGGGGTGTCGTGACATGAGCCTTTTCCTTCCTGACGTGCGTGGGGTGTCAGGCAAGGCGCGCGCCGGCCGCGCTTGCTCCTGGTGTGCACTGCTGACGCGCTGGTGGGACGCGCTTGGCGCCCCGGGACGGGGGCTGAGGGCCCCTCCAACCCGAAGACATGACAAGCGACTTATTGCACAGAATGCAAAAGATTTTTGCGCGGCAGCTCAATTCTTTTGCATGCTCGCAATTCCCCCGAGGATTTGTCAAGGTCGTGTCAAAATGTCGTGACGTCGATGTTTCCGGCCCGGCCTTTCGGACGACCCCGCCTTTCGTGACCGCTCGCCTTTCGGGACCGGCCGGGCCGCCTTTTCGAGTGGCCCCGCTCACGGACCGGGGCCCGCGCTCCGGAGCCGGTGCCGGCACTCACGGACGGAGCGGGGCCGGCGCCCTCAGACCAGCGCGGTGACCGTGACGGTGACGGCGACCGCGTCGCGCGACCCGGTGAGCACACCCCGGGCGGCCTCGTCCGTGGCGGCCCGCACCGCACGGCCGACGTCCAGGGCACGGTGGCCGCGGAGCGTGCTCACCGTCACCTCGACGTGCCAGGTCCGCCGCCCCGCGTCGAGCCGCGCCGCTACGCCCGGCACCTGCTCCGGGCGGCCCCCCGCCCTGGCGAGCCCGGCGGTGCCGTCGCGCACCAGCCGCGAATGGCGCGGGCTGAGGGCCGCGACGCCCGGCACCCGGCCCGCCGCCACGGCGACGGTCTCCTCGATCTCCCGGCGGACGTCCTGCGTCGTCATCGGTCCGTCCCTCTCCACGGGCCGTCCCCGGCCCCCCGGCTGCCGGCCGCACGACCGGTGCCGGGGCCGCCGCCCGCCCGGTTGAAGGCGGTTCCGTACGCCCGGCCGCCGTCGTCCAGCACGTCGGCGACGGTCACGTCCACGGCGTGCACCTGGAGGCCCAGGGTGCGCCCGGCGGTGTCGAGGATCCGGTGCCGGACCGCTTCGGCGACGTCCTGGAGGTTGCGCTCCAGGGACGTCACCACGTCCATGCGCACCAGCACAGGGCCCCGGGGACCGTCGGCGGCGGGGCTCGCGACGCGGACCCGGCAGCTGCCCGCGCGCACCCACGGCAGCGCGTCGGCCGCCGACCGGAACGCCTTGGCCACCGCCGTCTCCGCGATCCACAGGTCCTCCTCGGCCCGGCCGAGCGGGAGCGCGGCACCGGGCCGCAGCTCCAGCCTGACCAGGTCCATCACCCGGGAAGTGAACGGGTCGCCCGCGGCGCCCGGCGGCCGGCCCGCTGCACCGGGCGGCGGCACCGCGGTGTCCGGTGGCTGCTCGCCGGTGTCCGGTGGCCGGCCGGCGGCGGACCGCCGGTCCGCGGTGCGGCGGTGCGGCCGGTCCGCCATGGCGCGCGCCTGCTCGACGACATGGTCCAGCACCCGCAGTTCGCGCAGGGCGGCCGTGCAGTGCGGGCAGGTGTGCAGGTGCGGGTCCTGGGCGACCGTCCGCGTGTCGTAGGCCTCCCAGACCGCGCTGAGGAGCCTGCCGCAGGGGAGCACCTCGTCGTCCGGATCGCCGCCCGGCGGTACCTGGTTCTCGCTCACCGCCACGCCTCCATGGCCGCCATCAGATGCCGCCGGGCCCGGAAGATCCGCCCGCGGACCGCCTGCCGCCCCACTCCGAGCACGTCCGCGATCTCGTCGTACGACAGGTCGTGCAGGTCCCGCAGCACCCAGCACGCGCGCTGCTCGGGCGACAGGCCCGCCATGGCCTCGGCGAGGGCGCGCAGGGCCGCGTCCGACTCGGCCAGCCGCTCGGGCGACGCCTGGTGCTCCGGGGCGGCGGGCTCCGCCACCGCCTCCAGGCCGGTGACGGGCCGCCGGGCGCGCAGCAGATTGAGGCTGCGGTTGGTGACGATGCGGTACATCCAGGTGCGGAACGCCGCCTGGCCGCGGAACTCGGGCAGGCGGCGCCAGGCCCCCACGAAGGCGTCCTGGACGGCGTCCTCGGCCTCCGCGCGGTCGCCCAGCAGCCGGGTCGCGAGGCTCAGCAGCGCGGGACCGTGCCGGTGCACCAGCTCCTCGAAGGAGTCCTCGTCGCCTTCGCGGGCGCGCGCCACCAGCAGGGCGTCGTCGGGCGCGCCGCCCTGCCGCTCCCGTTCGGCCGGCTGCGTGCCGTCCCGGCGCAATGGGCCGCTCCTTTACCCGCGCTGCTGGTGTGCAGGACCACCCCTGCCGTGTGCGACCGCGTGTGCCGGTGTGCGGCACGCTCCGCGCCGGCTGCATGACGCTGCCGGGGTGCAGGACCACGGTGGCAGTCCGCCGGGCGCGGGACGGGCGGCGCGCCCGGTGGTGCCGGGCCGCGGTCACTCCGTCGGCGGGCACCGTCACTCGGTGGGCGGCCACTCCTCGCTGGACGGCCCACCGCCGGCCGGGCGGCACCCGATGGGCAGCCGCTTCCCTGGAGGGTGCCTTCCGCTGGAGAGCCACTGGGCCGGGGGGTGCCTTCCGGTGGGCAGCCGCTGGACCCGGCCATGCGTTCCGATGGGAAGCCGCTGTCCCCGGGGATGCCTTCCGCGCCGGCCTTCTCCGTCGGCTGCGGCTACTGGTGGGCAGCCGCTACCCGGTGGGCAGCCGCTCGCCGCACCGGGCGCAGTAGCGGGCGTCGTTCTCCTGCGCGAGCCGGCCGCACTCGGGGCACACCCGGTGCAGCAGGCAGGCCGGTTCACCGCCGTCGGGCACCGCGGGGAGGAGGCGGGGCCGCACCTCGTCGGCCGCGGGGCGCCGCACGCCGGCCGGGAGGCGCGCCGCGTCGTCTGCGGGGTGTGCCGCGTCGTCTCCGGGGTGTGCCGCGTCCCTCGCGGGGTGCGCCTCGTCGGCCGCGGGGCGCGCCTCGTCGTCCCGGGTACGGGCCGCTTCGTCCGGCGTGCGGGCCGCTCCCTCCGCGGTGCCTGCCGCTCCGCCCCCGGTTGCCGCCGCGCCGTCCCGGGTGGCGATGGCCAGTCCCGGACGGCGGCGGTGTGCCGTGACATAGGCCAGGCCCGCGGCGCCCGCGCGTACGGCCCGGCGGGCGCCGCGCGGCAGCCAGGCCACGAAACCCGGCCGCAGCTCCTGGTCGCCGGCGTCCGTGGTGAGCCGTCCGTCGCCGGCCACGACGCACACCAGCACGTCCAGGGCGGACTCCACGTGCTCCGGCACGGTCGTGCCGGGCGCGAGCCTGATCAGGTTGGCGTCCAGCTGCCTGCCGTCGGCGGCCAGCCGCCACAGCGCCCCACCGCGCTCCGGGGCCGCGTCGCCGAGCAGCTCGCCGGCCCGGGCGAGGACGCCCTCTGCGGGGTGGGACGACGGCGGCTGGGACGGCACGGTTTCCTCCGGTGGGCGTGGACGACGGCGGGCTCCCGGTGGCCACAGGCCGATGGTATCCGGGTGGCCGGGTCCCACCGCCGCCAAGGGCGGCCGTGGTCCGGGCCACTGCCGTCATCGCGTGCGACGACGTACCGTGCGGATGGCCGATTCCCCATCTCAAGGCGGTTCCCCATGGCTCTGTTCGACCTGCCACTGGCCCAACTCCGCGACTACCGCAGCTCGTCCGCCGAGCCCGGCGACTTCGACGCGTTCTGGACGAAGACCCTCGCCGAGGCGCGCACCCACGCGCTGGACGCCCGGTTCGATCCGGTGGACACGCACCTGCGCACGGTCGACGTGTTCGACGTGACGTTCGCGGGGTTCGGCGGCCACCCGGTCAAGGGCTGGCTGACGCTTCCCGCCGGGACGAGCGAGCCGCTTCCCCTGGTGGTGACGTTCGTGGGGTACGGCGGCGGGCGCGGACTCGCACACTCCCATCTGCTGTGGGCGTCGGCGGGCTTCGCCCACTTCGTGATGGACACCCGTGGGCAGGGCAGTGGCCACACCCCCGGCGACACCCCCGACCCGGCGGGCAGCGCGCCCGCCCACCCCGGCTCCATGACCCGGGGCATCGAGGATCCCCACGAGTACTACTACCGGCGGGTCTTCACGGATGCCGTGCGCGCCGTGGAGGCCGCACGGTCCCACCCGCTGACGGACGCCGCGCGCACCGCGGTGACCGGGATCAGCCAGGGCGGCGGCATCACCCTCGCCGTCTCGGGCCTGGTGCCCGACCTGGTGGCGGTGGCGCCGGACGTGCCGTTCCTCTGCGACTTCCCGCGCGCGATCACGCTCACCGACCGTGACCCGTACCGCGAGATCGGCAGGTACCTCAAGGCGCACCGCGGACGCACCGAGCAGGTGGGACGGACGCTCGCGTACTTCGACGGCGTGCACTTCGCGGCCCGCGGCCGGGCCCCCGCGCTGTTCTCGACGGCCCTCGAGGACCAGACCTGCCCGCCGTCCACCGTCTTCGCGGCGTTCAACGCCTACGCCAACCCCGACAAGGCGATCGAGGTGTACGACTTCAACGACCACGAGGGGGGCGGCCCGTTCCAGGAGGCGGTCCAGCTGCGGTGGCTGCCGCCGTTGCTGCGCCGGGGCTGAGGGCTCTCGGCGCGGCCCCTCCGCGGACCGCGGCCCCGGCCGGGGGCGCCCCCGACAGGGTCAGGCGCGGCGCCTGAGTGCCCGGTCGGTGACCGTGAGGGCGATGAGGAGGACGCCGAGCACACCGGAGGCCATACCCATCAGGTGCAGGCCTCCGTCGCTCGCGCGCTGCCCGTAGGCGAGCGCGATCAGGCTGGACGCGGTGATGGCGCCGAGGTACTGGGCGGTGCGCTGGAGCCCGGCCGCGGCGCCGATGTCGTTCGCCGGGGCGTGGAACTGCACGGCCGCCTGGTTGCTGGTGCCGATCAGCCCCTGCGGGATGCCGAAGCAGGCGCCGACCAGCAGCAGGACGGCCAGCGGGGTGGCACCACCCACCAGGATCAGCCCGCCCGCGCCCACGGTGAGCAGCACACTGCCGACGATGAGCGGCACCCGGATGCCCTTCGTACGGGAGCCGAGCAGCGAGCAGACGAGCGCGCACACCGACATCGGCAGCATCAGCAGCCCGGTGTGACCGGACGAGAAGCCCCGCCCCTCCTCCAGCCACTGCGTGTAGCCGTACATCACGCAGTAGATCAGCAGGTAGCTCACCCCGTGCCGCAGGTAGGTGCGGGCCAGGGCGGCGTTGCCGGCGAGCATGCGCAGGTCGATGAAGGGGTGGGCGCAGCGCAGCTGCCAGACCGCCAGGGCGGTGCTCAGCACGGCGAACGGCGCGAGCAGCCACCAGATCGGGTGGGAGAGGTCGAGCAGGAAGAAGACCAGCACGGTCAGCGCGGTGGAGAACAGCCCGATGCCGAGCGGGTCGAGCGCCGCCTGCGGCCGGTCACCGGACCCGGCCGGCCGGCCGGCGCCCGCCGAGCCGCGCCGCGGGTCCGCCGGGATCCACAGGAGGGCGCTGACGAACGCGATCAGGGCCACCGGCACGTTCACCGCGAAGATGCCGCGCCAGCCGACCGCCGTCACCAGCAGGCCGCCCAGCGTGGGGCCGACGGCGGCGCTGCCGAGCGCCGCGAAGGAGAGCCGTGCCAGCACCGGGCGTGGCGTTCTCCGGCCGATCCGGTGGGATTCGTCGCGCAGTACCGACATGGCCGCGGGATACGCCGCGGACGTGCCGATGCCGAGCAGCAGCCGGGAGACCACCAGCCAGGCGAACGTCGGTGCCATGGCACCGACCAGGCCCGAGGCGGCGACCACGACGAGACCGCCGAGGAACACCCGGCGCGGCCCGAGCACATCGGCGAGCTTGCCGAGCACGGGCTGCGCGATGGCGCTGGCCAGGTAGAGCACCGAGATCAGCCAGGCGGTCTGGGCGGCGCCGATGCCGAAGGCATGGCCGATCGCCACCAGACCGGTGGAGATCATGGTGGTGTTCAGCGGGTTGAGCAGGGAGCCGAGGAGCAGGGGTGCGGTGAGCCGGCCGCTGAAGCCGCGCCGCTCCTCGCCACGGCCCTTCTCCGGCCGCCCGGTGCCGCCCGCGGCCTCCGCCCGGGCGTCCGTGGTCCGTACCCGCCGCTCCGCGGCGTGCGCCTGCCCGCCGGCCAGCACGGCCGGGCGGGAGGTGCCGGGGTGGTCGACAGCGCGGGGCCCGGGGATGGTGGGCCGTGCGCCGGTGTCCTGGGGGCTGCCGTTGGTCACTGGCTTACCGAGGTCGTATCGACTGCGTGCTGCATACACTCAGCATAGAATGTAGACAGGTTAACTGCAAAGTTTGGCTGACTATCCTGCCCTCTCGCGCCCGCTCGCCGGCGTGAGCCACGGGCCGGGGACACCGGGCCACGGGGAACGCCGGACCGTGCGGGGCGGGACGACCAGGCGACGGGACGAGAGGGGGCGGCGGGGCCGGACACCCCGGCGGGGGCAGCCACCCCGGGCGCCTTGTGGCGCCCCGGGCACCCTGTGACGGGAGCCACCGGGCACCCTGTGACGGGAGCCAGGACGCCGGCGGCAGGGTGTGGCAGGACTGCCAACGGTCGCACGGGCCACAGGCGACGCAGGCAACACACGCGACGCAGGCAACACACGCGACGCAGGCGACGCAGGCGACGCAGGCGACAGCCGTACGCCGCGCAGCCGGACGAGTGGCCGTGCGGCGACTCACTCCGTCCGGTCCGGCTCCCGCCCGAGGCGCACCCCGCTGATGCCGTCCCACTCCGCCAGCTCCGCCACGAGCTGGTGCGCCGTGCCGGTGCCCTCCAGGCGCAGGAGCACGTCGACGGGGCCGGCTCCACCCTCGGGGCGGCCCGCGACCTGGACGTCCACGACCTGGAAGCCACGTCCGGTGCACAGCTCCAGGGCCCGGGCGAGCAGCCCTCTGCGCGGCATGTACCGCACGCGCAGCTCCACCCGCCCGGCGGCAGGCGCGGAGGGCAGCCAGGCGAACATCCGGGGAAAGCCCCGGATCACCAGGAAGTGCACCGCCGTGGCCCCCGCGGCCAGCAGCACCAGGCCTCCGCCGCATGCCATACCGATGGCGCAGGTCAGCCAGACGGTCGCCGCCGTGGTGAGTCCACGCACGGCGTCCCGCCTGACGAAGATCAGCCCGCCGCCGATGAAGCCGATGCCCGACACGATCTGCGCGGCCACCCGGGAGGGGTCGAAGGCGACGCTGTCCAGGCCCAGCATGGCGCCGAAGCCGTGCAGCGAGACCTCCATGAAGAGCGCGCTGCCCACCCCGACCAGGGTGTGGGTGCGCAGCCCCGCGCTCTTCTGCCGCGCCTCCCGTTCCAGGCCGATCAGCGACGACAGGAGCAGGGCCACCGCCAACTCCGCGAACTGCCGCGGTCCTTGTCCCGCGGACGTGTCGAGGAGCGACGGGCCGGCGAGTGCGGGGTGCAGCGGAGAGACGGACATGGTCCGATTGTCCCTCCGCGGCATCCGCACACCCGTTCACCCATGTCCCCGGGGCGCTTCTCCGGGCCGAGGCAGCGCTCGGGCGCCGCGCCGGCCCGGGTGCCGGGGCTCGTCAGCTCAGGACGAGCTCGGGCTTGTACATCTCCAACCAGAGCGCGAGGTCGAGCGTGCGCTCCAGGCCGCGCCGGGACGCCTGGCCGATCTGCGGGGACTCGCGGTGCGCGGCGGCTTCGAGCTTGCCCCGGTCGATGATGTCGAAGACCTGATGAGAGGGCTTGGACAGCAGCTCCTTGGCGTGCTCCTGGAGGGCGACGGCGTACTTCGGGTCCTGTGTCGACGGGTAGGGGCTCTTGACCCGCTCGTACACCGAGCGCGGCAGCACGTCGGCGGTGGCCTCGCGCAGCAGGCTCTTCTCGCGCCCGTCGAACGACTTCAGGGACCAGGGGGTGTTGTAGACGTACTCGACGAGCCGGTGGTCGCAGAACGGCACCCGCACCTCAAGGCCGACGGCCATGCTGGCACGGTCCTTGCGGTCGAGCAGCACCCGGACGAAACGGGTCAGGTGCTGGTGGCAGATCTTGCGCATCGTGAACTCGAAGTCGCTCTCGCCGTCGAGCCGTTGCACGGCCGATATCGCGCTCCGGTAGCTGTCGTCGACGTACGTCCCCAGGTCCAGGACGCCGTGCAGGTCGTCGCGGAGCACACCCGCGTCGTCGCCGAAGTGCGTGCGGAACTGCGCCAGCCACGGGAAGGTGCCGCCCTTGCGGGCCTCCTCGTCGAAGAACTGCAGGTAGCCGCCGAAGACCTCGTCCGCGGACTCGCCCGAAAGGGCCACCGTCGAGTGCTCGCGGATGGCCTTGAAGAGGAGGTACAGCGAGGCGTCCAGGTCGCCCAGGCCGGCCGGGATGTCCCGGGCGCGGATCACCCGGGCCCGCACCTCGGGGTCGGCGAGGGCGTTGGAGTCCAGCACGATGTCGCGGTGGTCGGTGCCCGACTCGCGCGCCACGTCGTGCACGAAGGGGGTGTCGGGGGTCTGGCGCAGTTCGTCGGCGACGAAGTTCTCGGCCTGCCCGACGAAGTCCACGGCGAAGCTGCGCACGCGCTCGCCCCGCTCGCCGAGCTGCCGGGCGGCCAGCGCGGTCATCGCGGACGAGTCCAGGCCGCCGGAGAGCAGGGTGCAGCGCGGCACGTCGGAGACGAGCTGGCGGCGCACGATGTCGTCGAGCAGCTCGCGGACGGTGGCGATGGAGGTCGCGCGGTCGTCGGTGTGCGGCCGGGTCTCCAACTGCCAGTAGACGTGCCGCCGCAGCCCCGAGCGGTCCACGGTGACGACGGTACCGGGCTCGACCTCGCGCATGCCGTCCCAGATGGCGTGGCCGGGCGTCTTGATGACCGTGAACAGCTCCCTGAAGCCGTCCAGGGTGACCCGGGCCCGGGCCAGGGGGTTGGCCAGGATCGCCTTGGGTTCGGAGCCGAACAGCACGCCGTCGGGCGTCTTGTAGTAGTAGAAGGGCTTGATGCCCATGCGGTCGCGGATCATCACCAGCTTGTCGTGCCGGCCGTCCCAGATCGCGAAGGCGTACATGCCGTTCAGCCGGTCGGCCACCGCCTCGCCCCACTCCAGGTAGCCGCGCAGCACCACCTCGGTGTCCGAGTCGGTCCTGAAACGGTGGCCGCGGCCGGCCAGTTCGCTGCGCAGCTCGGTGAAGTTGTAGGTCTCCCCGGAGTAGACCATGGCGACGGCGCCCTCGGGCGTCTCCGCGCTCATCGGCTGACGGCCGCCAGGCAGGTCGATGATCGCCAGCCTGCGGTGTCCGAGTGCGGCGGGTCCGCCGATCCACGTGCCCCGGTCGTCGGGGCCCCGGCAGGACATGGTCTCCGTCATTGCATCCAATGTCTCGGCGGATGCCGCCAGATCACGGTCGAAGGAGACCCAGCCGGTGATGCCACACATCCCGTTTTCCTCCCGATTTCAGACTCCGTACCGGCCGATAGGCACCGCATTGGTCAGAGGGGTTTGCACAAGAATGCGCCGGTAGCGGAATCAGTTGTATCCAGCACCTATGTTACGAGCGTGGGTCACGTGGGCTACGAAGGTCAACGTGGCCTTGACAATGCGGGCCACGACACCGCTGCATTCCAGCCGCCCGGCGATCCGGGCGGCGGAATGCGTTCCTCCGGAATGCCTCTTCCGCCAGGCGGTCCGGGCCGGGGTGCACGGCCCGGACCGCAATGATCAGGCCATCGGCAAAACTTTCCTCAACCCGGGGCAGCCGCCCCGGCCCCGGCAGGGGCGCGGCGAAGCGCACGCTCGGGCCCCACCGACCGGTCGCCGGGCAGGAACCACACAGGGCACACCCCGCACCCCTGGGACTTGTCCACCCGAGCACCTGCTCGTCGGGGTGTCGGATCGCGCGGCGACCTCACCACCGGACGCCACCTGCGCCGGCGGCCGTTGCCGCCCGCCCACCCCATCACCCGGTCGGCCCCCGGTCCGCCCCTGGTCCGCCTCCGGCCCGATCATGATCGGCCTGACGGGTCCTAGCCGTCCACCTCGTACTGCCCGGTCACCCGGAAGTACCGCAGGGCCTCCGGGGAGCCGTCGTCGAGGGCCGCCCCGGCGGCGGCGCGCAGAGCGTCGCTGATGTTCGGGTCCGCAAGCATGCGGGCGATGTAGACGGCGTCGTCCTCCGCTTGGGCGAGCCGATATCCCGTCGTCCGGAACGCGCGTGCCGCCTCCGGCGTGCCAGCGTCAAGCGCCTCGTTGCACCCCGCGATGACCGCCTTGTCGCCATCCTTCATCGCCTTGTACAGAATGCGCGCGATGGCAACCCGATCGTCCTCGAACTGGGCCTGCCGGTACCCGGTCTCCAGGAACGCGCGCATGTCCTCCACGGTGCCGTTGAGAGCCTTGTCGGCTTCTCGGACGACTGCCACCCCGCTGTTCTTCGCCAGGATGTCGGCTATCGCGGCACGCAGTTCGGCTTCCGTCATCTCGTCCACCGGCGTGTCGGACGTGGCCGTCGCCGCGGTGGACGTGGCCGTCGGAGCGGCGGCGAATGCCGGGGCGGTGAAAAGGAGGGCGGGCGTCAGGGCGGTGGCAGCGACGAACAGCGCGGTGCGGGTCGGTCTCACGAGTGTGTGCCTCCATGATCGTGCGGTATGTGAGGCAATTCTCAAACCTCGTGCGCCGGAAGCACCAACGATATCCGGACACATGTCGTGATCACGCGACACCCGCGTCGTCCCTCTCCACGGCCGGGGCGTCGTCCGCGCTCACCGAGCACTGGCGGGCCGGAGATCGCCGGCTCGGCCCGGTGGCCCCCGCCGACGCGTCGGGGCCGGGCCCGCAGTTCCCCGCTCCGCTGGTACGCACCGGGGCACAGCTGCCCCGGGTGGGAGCCGTGGGCGGGCTGGGCGCGGTGGGCCGTGGGGGTGCACGATGGCTGCATGCTGCTTGCCCGGCTGGCCCAGGTCTCCCGGGACGTCGCCGCCACCTCGGCGCGGTCCCGCAAGACCGCCCTGCTGGCGGAGCTGTTCCGGGACGCCGAGCCCGCGGACGTGCCGGTGGTCATCCCGTACCTCGCCGGCCGGCTCCCGCAGGGCCGGCTCGGCATCGGCTGGAGCGTGCTGCGGCACCCGGTGCCGCCCGCGCCGGAGCCGGCCCTGACAGTGCGCGAGGTGGACGCCGCCCTCACCGAGCTGGGCGCGGTCGCGGGCCCGGGATCGGGGGCCGAACGCCGTCGGCTGGTCGCGGCGCTGCTGGGCGCGGCCACCGCGGACGAGCAGCGGTTCCTGATCGGGCTGCTCACGGGCGAGGTCCGGCAGGGCGCGCTGGACGCGCTCGCCGTCGAGGGCCTGGCCGAGGCCACCGGCGCCCGCGCCGCCGAGGTGCGGCGGGCGGTCATGCTGGCGGGCTCGCTGCAGGCCGTCGCCGAGGCACTGCTCGCACGGGGGCCGGGGGCCGTGGAGGAGTTCACGCTGACGGTCGGCCGCCCGGTGCAGCCGATGCTGGCCCGCACCGCGGCCTCGGTGGGCGACGCGCTGGACCGGCTCGGGCCCAGCGCGGTGGAGGAGAAGCTGGACGGCATCCGCATCCAGGTGCACCGGCGGGGCCGGGACGTACGGGTCTACACCCGCACGCTGGACGACATCACCGAGCGGCTGCCCGAGGTCACCGCCGTGGCCCTGGAATCCCCGGTGGAGAGCTTCATCCTGGACGGGGAGGTGCTGGCGCTCGACGAGGACGGCCGGCCGCGGGCCTTCCAGGACATCGCCGGGCGGGTGGGCTCCCGGCTGGACGTCGCGACGGCCGCCGCTGAGCTTCCGGTGTCACCGGTCTTCTTCGACGTGCTGTCCGTGGACGGCAGCGACCTGCTCGCACTGCCGTTCGACCGGCGCCACGACGAGCTGGCCCGGCTGGTCGCCGAGCCGATGCGGGTGCGGCGCACCGTGGTGACCGACGCGGCCGACGAGCGGGCGCGCCGCGCCGCGGACGCCTTCCTCGCCGAGACCCTGGCACGCGGGCACGAGGGCGTGGTCGTCAAGGCGCTGGACGCCGCCTACAGTGCCGGCCGGCGCGGCGCGTCCTGGCTGAAGGTCAAGCCGGTGCACACGCTCGACCTGGTGGTGCTGGCCGCCGAGTGGGGCCACGGCCGGCGCACCGGCACGCTCTCCAACCTGCATCTGGGCGCCCGCCGTCCCGACGGCTCGTTCGCCATGCTCGGAAAGACGTTCAAGGGCCTGACGGACCGGATGCTGGCCTGGCAGACCGAGCGGTTGCGCGAGCTCGCGGTGCACGACGACGGCCATGTGGTGACGGTCCGTCCCGAGCTGGTCGTGGAGATCGCCTACGACGGCCTGCAGCGCTCCACGCGGTACCCGGCGGGCGTCACGCTCCGCTTCGCACGGGTGGTGCGCTACCGGGAGGACAAGCCGCCCGAGGAGGCGGACACCGTGGAAACGGTCCTGTCCGCCCATGCGTGACCGCGGCCGGCCCCTGTGCACTGGCGGCCGCGCCCCGGTCACACTGGGATCATGACGGAGAAGCGCAGCGCCGGACTGCTGCTGTTCCGGCCGCCGTCCGGGGGCGGCGGACAGGCCGCGGTGGACGACACGGAGGTCCTGCTCGGCCATATGGGCGGCCCGTTCTGGGCGCGCCGCGACGCCGGCGCCTGGACCCTGCCCAAGGGCGAGTACGAGCCGCCGGAGAATCCGTGGGAGGCGGCGCGGCGCGAGTTCGCGGAGGAGCTGGGGCTGCCGCCGCCGGAGGGCGAGCCGGTGCCGCTGGGCGAGGTACGGCAGTCGGGCGGGAAGGTCGTCACCGCGTGGGCCGTGCCCGGGGATCTCGATCCGGGGGCGGTGACGCCGGGGACGTTCACGATGGAGTGGCCGCGGGGCTCGGGGCGCACCGCCGTCTTTCCCGAGCTCGACCGGGTGGCGTGGTTCCGCCTCGCCGAGGCCGGGGGGCGGATCGTGAAGGCGCAGGTGGTGTTCCTGGAGCGGCTCGCGGAGCGGGTCGCCTCGGGGTGAGGGAGCTGAGCGTACCGCTCGCTGTTCTCCGTCCACCTGGCGGTGGGGCCTGTCGCGCGGTTCCCCGCGCCCCTATCAAGGCCCTGCCCCTTCCGGTCTCCTCCCAGCCACTCCCCGTGGGACCTTGTCGCGCAGTTCCCCGCGCCCCTACCAAGGCCCTGCCCCTACCCGTCTCCTCACCAGCCATCCCCCGTGGGGCCTTGTCGCGCAGCCCCCGCCCCCAGGGCCCCGTCTCCCCCGCCCGCCCCCGGTGGGGGCCTCCCCATGCTCCTGCCAGGGGCCGGGGTGTCCGGCCCGCCTCGTGCGCCGGCGCATGAGCCGGCCGCGTGTGGGTACGCGGGCGGACCCGGGCGCGGTCCGTTTGCGGTGCGGCGTGTGCGGGGTCAAGGTCGAGGAACCGGCTTCAGGAGGTCGTCCCCATGCCCATCGCGACGGTGAACCCGGCCAGCGGCGAGACGCTGAAGACCTACGACGCCCTGAGCGCCGGGGAGGTCGAACAGCGGATCGCGACCGCCGCCGAGGCCTTCGCCAGCTACCGCAACACCACCTTCGGCGACCGCGCGGTGCTGCTCGGGCGCGCCGCCGACCTGCTGGAGGAGGACGAGAAGGACATCGCGCGCGTCATGACCACCGAGATGGGCAAGCCGCTCGCCCAGGCACGCGCGGAGGCCGCGAAGTGCGTCAAGGCGATGCGCTGGTACGCGGCGCGCGCGGAGTCCCTGCTCGCGGACGAGTACCCCTCGGCCACGGACATCGAGGACTCCGGCGCGGACCGCGTGCGGGTGGTCTACCGCCCGCTGGGTGTGGTGCTGGCCGTGATGCCGTGGAACTTCCCGCTCTGGCAGGTGATCAGGTTCGCCGCACCGGCGCTGATGGCGGGCAACGTGGGCCTGCTCAAGCACGCCTCGAACGTGCCGCAGACGGCGCTCTACCTGGAGGACCTGTTCCGCAGGGCCAGCTTCCCCGAGGGCTGCTTCCAGACGCTGCTCATCGGGTCGCGTGCGGTGGAGGACGTGCTGCGCGACCCCCGGGTGGCCGCCGCGACGCTCACCGGCAGCGAGCCCGCGGGCCGCTCGGTGGCGTCGATCGCCGGGGACGAGGTCAAGAAGACGGTGCTGGAGCTGGGCGGCAGCGACCCCTTCGTGGTGATGCCCTCGGCCGACCTGGAGCAGGCCGCGCGGACGGCGGTGACGGCTCGCGTGCAGAACAACGGCCAGTCGTGCATCGCGGCGAAGCGGTTCATCGTGCACGAGGACGTCTACGACGCCTTCGCGCAGCGCTTCACCGAGGGCATGCGGGCGCTGCGGGTGGGCGACCCGATGGAGGAGGAGACCGAGGTCGGGCCGCTCTCCAGCGAGCAGGGCCGGGCGGACCTGGAGGGGCTCGTGGCGGACGCGGTGCAGAAGGGCGCCACGGTGCTGTGTGGTGGGCTGCGGCCCGAGGAACTGGGCGACCGCGGCTGGTACTACGCGCCGACCGTCCTCGCGGACGTCACCGACGCCATGCGGATCCACCACGAGGAGGCGTTCGGGCCGGTGGCGTCGCTCTACCGGGTGCCGGACCTGGACGCCGCCGTGCGGCTCGCCAACGACACGCCCTTCGGGCTGAGCTCCAACGTCTGGACGCGGGACGACACCGAGGTGGCGCGCTTCGCGCGCGATCTCCAGGCCGGCGGTGTGTATGTGAACGGCATGACGGCCTCCCACCCGGCGTTCCCGTTCGGCGGCGTGAAGCGCTCCGGCTACGGCCGGGAGCTGTCGGGGCACGGCATCCACGAGTTCTGCAACATCACGACCGTCTGGCAGCGGGACTGAGCCGCCGGACGGGCGCGTGCCGGGTTCGGGCCGCGCGTTCTCTCTCCCGGCACGCCGTCCGGCGCGCGCGCTGCTGCGCGGCGCACGCGCCCGGAGCGGCTACGATCCACAGGGTCGTCGTCCCCCGGGAGGATCCAGTGGGTCGTGAAGTGACACCGCCCCTGATCATCGACCACCACGGCCAGCTGCACGTGGCGGCCGCCGACGTCAGCAAGCTGCTCCGCGCCGTGGGCGGGCACTGGCTGCATCTGGTGCACTCCGGCCGGGACGACCTCGACGAGGACACGGTCGCCACGCTCACCATCGAGCTGGCCAAACTGGCCGACCGCATCGACGTGGCGTGCATCGCGCACAGCAGTGGCAGCCGCGACTGAGGCGAAACCGCCCGGCGCGGCACTCACCCGACCGGACATGACCACAAGCGACCGGTCACGACTGAGTCTGCATGCGTCCTGACCGATGAAGCCAGTTGTCCTAGATGACTGTCTTGTGAATACATACACCAAACCGGCGGTTTGACCGCAAGCTTCCGAACTAGGGGTATCCGCGGCCTTCGCTCCTTGCCACAGTGGGCGCCATCCAGCCGACGAGCAGTGAGGATCCCCGACGATGTGGTTCCGTCACCCACGTACGCGTCTGGTCACCACGGGTGCGGTGTTCGCCGCACTGACCGCCGTGGTGCCCATCGCCTGTGCGGCTCTCGACGATCAGCCGTCCGCCCCGGCGCAGCGCTCCCCCGCCCGGGCCATGGCACCGTTCGCATCGGGCACCGCGTGCGCGCAGACCCGGCTGGTCCTCGGCGCCACCCGGCCGGACGGCGGTCCGCCCGCCGGCCACGGGAGGTTCTGGGCGTCCGCCGGTCACCCGGCTGCGGGTCACCCGCACGGGCGGTGGGCGCCGGACGCCCCGAGATGGTGGCCTGGTGCGCACGCCATGGCACACCGCCACCCCCACGTACTGATCCTGCCGCCCGTCTCCGAGGTGTACGTGCGTGCCGCGCCCGGCGCGGACGTCCGCACCCCCGAGCGGTGGCACGGGCAGGAGCCGGCATCCCGGCCGGACGACAGCGCACCGGCCACTGGCCGCTAGCCGCCCGGGCCGACCTGGTGGCCCGCGGCGTGCGATGTTCACCCGGTCTGGAGTAGTCCGGCGCGATATCCCCGCCGGGTCGGGAGATCGTGGGGACATCCACCTTCACACTCGGGGGGCGAGAGAAGGTTCAGGTTCATGGCCACTTTGTGCAAGCCCACGGTCTCCGTGCCGGAACACGTCATCACCATGGAGGAGACGCTCGACCTCGCGCGCACCCTCCACGCCAACCACCCTCAACTCCCGCTGGCGCTGCGGCTGATCGGCAACACCGGGGTCCTGACCCGGCACATCGTGCAGCCCATCTCGGAGACCCTGAAGCATCCGGGGTTCGAGCAGCGCAACAAACTGTACGAGGCCGAGGCCAAGGCCCGGGTGCCCGGCGTCGTGCTGAGCGCCCTGGACGACGCCGATCTGTCCCCCGGCGACATCGACGTGATCATCTACGTGTCCTGCACGGGCTTCATGATGCCGTCGCTGACCGCCTGGCTGATCAATACGCTGGACTTCCCCAGCAACACCCGCCAGATACCGATCGCCCAGCTCGGCTGCGCCGCCGGCGGCGCCGCGATCAACCGCGCCCACGACTTCTGCACCGCCTATCCCGAGAAGAACGCACTCATCGTCGCCTGCGAGTTCTGCTCGCTGTGCTACCAGCCGATGGATCTCGGCGTGGGCTCGCTGCTCTCCAACGGGCTGTTCGGCGACGGCATCGCTGCCGCGGTGGTGCGCGGCTCCGGGGGCACCGGCGTCCAACTGGTCCGCAACGGCTCGTACCTGATCCCCAAGACGGAGGACTGGATCGCCTACGACGTCCGCGCGACCGGATTCCACTTCCTGCTGGACAAACGCGTGCCTGGCACCATGGAGCCGCTTGCTCCCGCGCTCAAGCAGCTCGCGGGACTCCACGGCTGGGACGCCTCCGACCTGGACTTCTACATCATCCATGCCGGCGGTCCCCGGATCCTGGACGACCTCACCAAGTTCCTGCGCGTCCCGCCCAAAGCGTTCCGCTTCAGCAGGGAGACGCTCACGGAGTACGGGAACATCGCCAGCGCCGTCGTCCTGGACGCGCTGCGCAGGCTGTTCGACGAAGGGGGCGCCGAGGACGGTGCCCGTGGTCTGCTCGCCGGATTCGGACCGGGCATCACGGCCGAGATGGCACTCGGCAACTGGACGTCCGACGACCGGGTCCCCACCGCGGTGGAGGTCACCGTATGACCGACGACACGACAGCCGGCCCCACGGCCCTCGAGGAGCCGGCCGACAGACCCCCCGGGAGCGCGGACGACACGGTCGGCTCCGACCCCCGCGCCCTGCCGCCCGTGCGGTTCTGGCCCGCGCTGGACCTGACCTCCGTGGAGTTCGACCCGGTACTGGCCGAGCTGATGCGCGAGGGCCCGGTGACCCGGATCCGGCTGCCGAACGGCGAGGGCTGGGCCTGGCTGGTCACCCGCCACGACGATGTGCGCATGGTGACGAACGATCCCCGGTTCAGCCGGCAGGCCGTCATGGAGCGCCAGGTCACCCGGCTGGCCCCGCACTTCATCCCGGTGCCGGGCGCGGTCGGCTTCGCCGATCCCCCGGACCACACCCGGCTGCGCCGGGCCGTGGCACCCGCGTTCACCGCGCGGGGCGTGGAGGCGGTGCGCGAGCGGTCGGCTGCCGCGCTGCACTCCCTGGTGGACCGGCTGCTCGCGGACGGCCCGCCCGCCGACCTCACGGAGCGCGTACTGAGCCCGTTCCCGATCGCCGTGATCTGCGAGCTGATGGGCGTACCGGACGAGGACCACGAGCGGATGCACACCTGGACCCAGCTCATCCTCTCCTCGTCGCACGGCGCCCACGTCAGTGAGCGGGCGAAGGACGAGATGGCGGCGCGCTACACCGAACTGATCGGCGAGCGGCGCGGCAGCGCGGCCGAGGACGTCACCTCGCTGCTGGGCGCCGCGGTGGGCCGGGGCGAGATGAGCCTGGACGAGGCGGTGGGCCTCGCGGTGCTGATCCAGATCGGCGGCGAGGCGGTCACCAACAACAGCGGCCAGATGTTCTACCTGCTGCTGGCCCGGCCCGAGCTGGCCGACCGGCTGCGCGCCGAGCCCGGCGTGCGCGGGCAGGCCATCGACGAGCTGCTGCGGTACATCCCGCACCGCTCCGCGGTCGGCCTCTCCCGGATCGCCATGGAGGACGTGGTGATCAGAGGGACGCTCATCCGCAAGGGCGAGCCGGTGTACGTCTCGTACCTGGCCGCCAACCGCGACCCGGACGTCTTCCCCGACCCGGACCGGATCGACTTCGACCGCACGCCCAACCCGCATGTCTCCTTCGGGCACGGCCCGCACTACTGCCCGGGCGGCATCCTCGCCAGGATGGAGACCGAGCTGATGGTGAACACCCTGCTCGACCGGCTGCCCCGGCTGCGGCTCGCGGTGCCGCCCGAGGAGGTCCCGTGGCGCCGCGGCGCGCTGATCCGGGGCCCGGAGGCCCTGCCCGTCACCTGGTGACCGGCGCCCGTGTGCTCCGGTGAACACGGCCTCCCGGGCCCCGCGGGCCCGGGAGGCACCGACCGTCCGAACCGTCTCCAGGGAGACCCATGACCGCGCTCACCCCGCCCGAGGGCCTGCTGGTGCCGCCGGGGCACGGCCGCACGGTGCGCACGCCCGCCCAGCAGGTGACGTTCAAGGTGACCGGCTCGCACTCGCGCAGCGCGTCGAGCTTCGAGGTGATGGTGCCGCCCGGCTTCGACGTGGGCGCTCATGTGCACACCAAGAGCGAGGAGCTGTTCTACGTACTGGAGGGCGAGCTGGACGTGCTCGCCTTCGAGCCCCGGGTGCGCACCCCGGACCGCTGGCAGCGCTGGGAGTCGGCGTCGGGCAACCGGGTGGTGCGGGCCACGCCGGGCACCGTCATCGTGGTGCCGCCGGGCTGCCCGCACGCGTTCGCCAACCCCACGGACAGCCCCGCGAAGATGTTCTTCCAGGCCTCACCGCCACCCGACCACGAGCGGTACTTCGACGAGCTGCTGGAGATCCTCGCGGCCGGCGGCCCGCCCGACCACGCGGCCATCGCAGAGCTGCGCCGCCGCTACGACATCGAGCAGCTCACCCCGCTCAGGCACGGCCCGCCGCCCGCCACCCGTCGGCCGCGGCCCCGGGTGGCGGAGGACCGCCCGCCCGCCGTGCCCTGACCCGGAAGCGTCCGGGCGTGCCCGTCCCCGACAGGGGCACGGGAACCGCGCGCCCGGCCACCACGGGACGCGCGGACCGCCACGGCCCCCGGCGGTGAGGGCGACGGGGACGCGGATCCGGTCGTCCAGGAGTTCACAGGGACAGCCGCGGCCGCCCCCGGCCACCGCCCTCCACCGTCCCGGCTCCGCTCGAAGCGCGGAGCGCGGAGCCCCCCGGGGGCCGGGTGACCGCCGCCGGCGGGCGTCAGCGGATCGGCATGCCCGACAGGGTCCGCGCGATGACCAGGCGCTGGATCTCGCTCGTGCCCTCGAAGATGGTGTAGATCGCGGCGTCCCGGTGCATCCGCTCCACGGGGTACTCACGGGTGTAGCCGTTACCGCCGAGAATCTGCACGGCCTGGGCGGTCACCTGCTTGGCGGTCTCGCTCGCGAACAGCTTGGACATGGAGCCCTCGGCCGAGGTGAACTTCCTGCCGTTCGCGGCCATCCAGGAGGCGCGCCAGACCAGCAGCCGGGCCGCGTCGATACGGGTGCGCATGTCGGCCAGCTGGAAGGCGACGCCCTGGTTGTCGATGATCGGCCGGCCGAACTGCTCACGGGTCCTGGCGTAGTCGAGCGCCACCTCGTACGCGGCGCGTGCGGTGCCGACCGCCATCGCGCCGACCGCCGGGCGGGACGCCTCGAAGGTGGCCATGGCGGCGTTCTTCACGCTCCCCTTGGCGCGCTCCCTCGCCCTGGCCAGCCGCTCGTCCAGCTTCTCCTTGCCGCCGAGCAGGCAGGAGCCCGGCACCCGTACGTCGTCGAGCACGACCTCGGCGGTGTGCGAGGCGCGGATGCCGTGCTTCTTGAACTTCTGGCCCTGGGACAGGCCGGGCGTGCCGGGCGGGACGATGAAGGAGGCATGGCCCTTGGAGCCCAGCTCGGGGTCGACGACGGCGACGACCACGTGGACGTTGGCGATGCCGCCGTTGGTCGCCCAGGTCTTGGTGCCGTTGAGCACCCACTCGTCCTTGGCCTCGTCGTAGACGGCGCGGGTGCGCATCGAGGCGACGTCGGAGCCTGCGTCGGGCTCGGACGAGCAGAAGGCGGCGACCTTGACGTCGTCGGGGTCGCCGTACATCTGGGGTATCCAGGTGCCTATCTGCTCATCGGTGCCGTTGGCGAGGACGCCCACGGCCGCGAGGCCGGTGCCCACGATCGACAGGCCGATGCCCGCGTCCCCCCAGAACAGCTCCTCCATGGCCATCGGGAGGCCGAGGCCGGTGGGGTCGAAGTACTGCTGGGCGTAGAAGTCCAGGGAGTAGATGCCCACCTTGGCGGCCTCCTGGATCACCGGCCAGGGCGTCTCCTCACGCTCGTCCCACTCGGCGGCCGCGGGACGTATGACCTGGGCGGCGAAGCCGTGGACCCACTCCTGGACCTCCTTCTGCTCGTCGTTGAGTTCCATGGTGAACTCCGCCATGTCCCCTCCAGCACTGTCTTTCCCCGCTATTACTTGCGGTAACAGGAGTCTGTTACCGGCCGGTAGCCGATGTCAACTCCCGCCGCCCCACCCCCGCCCGGCAGCGCGTTCGAGGCCAACCCTTCCGCAAGTGTTAGTTTGCGCAGGCGTCACCGACTCACCACGGGCGGGGAGAATTCATGGACATCACACAGCGGACCGCACCGCAGCGGTCCTCGGAGCAGCGGCGGCGCGAGCTGCTCGAGGCCGCCGACCGGGTGGTGCTGCGTGACGGACCCGGCGCCTCGATGAACGCGATCGCCGCCGAGGCGGGCATCACCAAGCCGATCCTCTACCGCCACTTCGGCGACAAGGGAGGACTCTACGCGGCGCTCGCCAAGCGGCACACCGACGCCCTGCTGGAGGCCCTGCGCGCGGCGCTCGACGCGCCCGCGGAGCGCCGCAAGCGGGTGGAGGCCACCCTCGACACCTATCTGGCGGCCATCGAGGCGCGCCCGCAGGTGTACCGCTTCCTGATGCACCCGTCGGAGGGTTCCCCGGGGGGCGAGGCCGGCTTCGACGTGGGCCGCCACTCCGCTCCCCTGCTGCGCCGCCTCGGGGAGGAACTGGCGAAGGTCATAGAGGAACGCGTCGACCTGGGCCCGGAGGGCCAGCTGCTCGCCCGCGTCTGGGGCCACGGCATCGTCGGCATGATGCACGCGGCCGGCGACTGGTGGCTCGCCGACCGCCCCTGCTCCCGCTCGGAGCTCGTGCACAGCCTCGCGGACCTGCTGTGGGGCCGCCTGGCCGCGGCGGGCGACGTGGCGGGCGGCCCCCGCTTCTGACGCGGCCGGTCGCACGGTGGCATCAAGCCGGTCCGGCGCTTCAGGACGAGCCCGAGGGGCGGCAGATCAAGCCGACCCGGCGATCGAGGACGAGGCCGGGGGCCGATCCCCGGGGGACTGGGGGGCGCGCCCCCCGGACACACGAGCCACCGCCCGCCGCACACGCCGCCGGCGCCACCCCACAACCCGCTCCGTGTACACGCGCCCCCCGAGGTGGTCCACCTCGTGCTGCAGGCACCGCGCGAAGAACCCGGTGCCGTGCACCGTCACCGGCTCACCCCGCAGATCGACCCCCGCCACCACCGCATGGTCGAAGCGCGGAGTCCCCGCCTCGACGCCGGGCAGCGACAGGCACCCCTCGGGCCCGCGCACCACGTCACCGTCCGCCGCCACCAGCCGCGGGTTCACCACGTGCCCCAGATGGCGCCGCTCGTCGTCGTCCGGACAGTCGTACACGAAGACCGCGAGTCCCTGCCCCACCTGGTTGGCGGCCAGCCCCACCCCGTGGGCCGCGTACATTGTCGCGTACATGTCCTCAACTAGCCGGTCGAGGGCCGGCCCGAAGTCGGTGACCTGCGCACACGGCGTGTGCAGCACCGGGTCGCCGAACAGGGCGAGCGGTCGTACGCGCCCTCTGGCGCCCGGTATCGAGCCGTGTCGCATGACGGCAAGAGTACGGTCCGCACGGCACGCCCCCGCCCGGGGCCGGTCGGCGGCCGATCCGTAACAGTGCCGTTGTTCGGGCCCGTGACCGGATCTCGATAGGCTGAGGGGCACGTGATGGCCGCACCCACTCGCCCGGGGCCGGCACAGCGCTGCATCCAAGGAGGAACCTCGACAATGGCAGGCAACTCGGACCCGCTGACGCCGCGGGCCAAGCTGGCCGTGACGGCGGGCAGGGCCGCCGCGGCGGTATCCCGTGCAGCGGGCCGCGGGAGCGGTTCCGTGATCGGCGGCCGGGTGGCGCTCAAGCTCGACCCCGAGCTGCTGGGCCGGCTCGCCCAGCACCTGGACGTGGTCCTGGTCTCCGCCACCAACGGCAAGACGACCACCACCCGGCTGATCGCCGAGGCGCTGCGCGCGGTGGGCCCCGTCGTCTCCAACGCCCTCGGCGCCAACATGCCTGCCGGTATCACCTCGGCCCTCGCCGGCGGCTCGGACGCCAGGTTCGGCGTCATAGAGGTCGACGAGAAGTACCTGTCCGGCGTCGCCCGGGACGTGGAGCCGAAGGCCATCGCGCTGCTGAACCTCTCCCGCGACCAGCTCGACCGGGCCGCCGAGACCCGGATGCTCGCCGAGCACTGGCGCGAGGGCCTGGCCGGCTCCAAGGCGATCGTGATCGCCAACGCCGACGACCCGCTGGTGGTCTGGGCCGCGTCCTCCTCGCCGAACGTCGTCTGGGTGGCCGCCGGGCAGATGTGGAAGGACGACGCCTGGTCCTGCCCGTCCTGCGGTGGTGTGATGCAGCGCCCCGGCGAGGACTGGTTCTGCGGCGAGTGCGGCTTCCGCCGCCCCACCCCGAGCTGGGCGCTCGCCGGCGACCACGTGATCGACCCGCAGGGCTCCGCCTGGCCCATCCACCTCCAGCTCCCGGGCCGCGCCAACAAGGCCAACGCCGCCACGTCCGCCGCGGTCGCCGCCGCCTTCGGCGTGCCGCCGCAGGTCGCGCTGGAGCGGATGTACCAGGTCCAGGCGGTCGCCGGGCGGTACGACGTCGTGCAGTTCCTCGGGCGTGACCTGCGGCTGCTGCTGGCGAAGAACCCGGCCGGCTGGCTGGAGACGTTCTCGCTGATCGACCAGCCACCCACCCCGGTCATCCTCTCGGTGAACGCCCGCGGCGCGGACGGCACCGACACCTCCTGGCTGTGGGACGTCGACTACACCCGGCTCACCGGCCACCCGATCTTCGTGATCGGCGACCGCAAGCTCGACCTGGCGGTGCGCCTGGAGGTCGCGAACCAGTCGTTCCAGGTCTGTGCGAACGTGGACGAGGCGGTACAGGCGGCGCCCCCGGGCCGGATCGAGACCATCGCGAACTACACCGCGTTCCAGGACCTGCGCCGCCGCGTCGGGAACTGACACGCCGAGCCCGAAGAACCGAGAAGGACGCCTTTCAGCATGAGCGACAGCAGCTTGCGTGTGGTGTGGGTCTACCCGGACCTGCTCAGCACCTACGGTGACCAGGGCAATGTGCTGGTCGTGGAGCGCCGGGCCCGGCAGCGGCGCCTGGCCGTGACCCGTATCGACGTGCGCAGCGACCAGCCGGTGCCCACCTCCGGCGACATCTACCTGATCGGCGGTGGCGAGGACCGCCCGCAGCGGCTCGCGGCCGAGCGGCTGCGCCGCGACGGCGGCCTCTCCCGGGCGGTCGGCAACGGCGCCATCGTCTTCTCGGTGTGCGCCGGCTACCAGATCCTCGGCCATGAGTTCATCAACGACCTCGGCGAGCGCGAGCCGGGTCTCGGCCTGCTCGACGTGGTCTCCACGCGCGGCGAGGGCGAGCGGTGCGTCGGGGACGTGCTGGCCGACATCGACCCGCAGCTGCGCCTGCCGCAGCTCACCGGCTTCGAGAACCACCAGGGCATCACCCACCTCGGCCCGAGCGCCAGGCCGTTGGCCCGGCTCCGCCTCGGCAAGGGCAACGGCACCGGCGACGGCACCGAGGGTGCGTATAACGACACGGTCTTCGGTACGTATATGCATGGCCCGGTGCTGGCCCGCAACCCGGGCATCGCGGACCTGCTGCTCAAACTGGCGCTCGATGTGAACGCCCTGCCGCCGGCCGACGACCGGTGGTACGAGGCCCTCCGCGCCGAGCGCATCGCCGCCGCCCAGCAGCCCGCCTGAGCCCCTTGCCGAACACCTGAGCGCGGCCCCGTCCAGCAGGCGGACGCCGGTTCGGCGGGGCCGCCCGGCGCCGGTAGGCTGGCGGGGATCCAGCCGGACGACGCGGTCCGGCCGTCGGCCCACGTTGTAAAGATATGAAGGTAGCCAGCGCTATGCGTATGGGTGTCCTCACCTCCGGCGGCGACTGCCCCGGCCTGAACGCCGTGATCCGCTCGATCGTGCACCGCGCCCTCGTGGACCACAGCGACGAGGTCATCGGCTTCCAGGACGGTTGGAAGGGCCTGCTCACCTGCGACTACCGCAAGCTCGACCTGGACGCGGTGGGCGGCATCCTGGCCCGTGGCGGCACCATCCTCGGCTCCTCCCGCGTCCAGCCCGCGCACCTGCGGGACGGCGTGGAGCGCGCGAAGGGGCACCTCGCCGACCTCGGCCTCGACGCGATCATCCCGATCGGCGGCGAGGGCACGCTGAAGGCGGCCCGGATGCTCTCCGACGCGGGCCTGCCGATCGTCGGCGTCCCCAAGACGATCGACAACGACATCGCAGGCACGGACGTCACCTTCGGCTTCGACACCGCCGTGGGCGTCGCCACGGAGGCGCTCGACCGGCTGAAGACCACCGCCGAGTCCCACCAGCGGGTGCTGATCGTGGAGGTCATGGGCCGTCACACCGGCTGGATCGCGCTGCACTCGGGCATGGCGGCGGGCGCGCACGCCATCGTGGTGCCCGAGCGGCCCTTCGACATCGACGAGTTGACGGCGCGGATCGGGGACCGCTTCGCCGCGGGCAAGAAGTTCGCGATCGTGGTGGCCGCCGAGGGCGCCAAGCCCCGCGCGGGCTCCATGGACTTCGACGAGGGGGGCACGGACGTCTACGGCCACGAGCGCTTCGCCGGCGTCGCCCGCCAGCTCTCCGTCGAGCTGGAGGCACGCCTCGGCAAGGAGGCGCGGCCGGTGATCCTCGGCCATGTGCAGCGCGGCGGCACCCCCACCGCGTACGACCGCGTGCTCGCCACCCGGTTCGGCTGGCATGCGGTGGAGGCCGTGCACCGCGGTGAGTTCGGGCACATGACGGCGCTGCGCGGCACCGACATCCGGATGGTCTCGCTGGCCGATGCCGTGGACACGTTGAAGACCGTGCCCGACCAGCGGTACGCCGAGGCCGAGTGCGTGCTGTGAGGGCCGCGGCCCGCCGGGAGCCGCGGCGCGCGCCGCACCCCGGTCGCCGGTCCGGCGGACGGCAGGCCTAGTCTGGTGCGGACAGCAGCGCACAATCCTCCCCGGCGGTACCTTCCACGCCTTTCCGGCGGTGAGGGGGCCCGGTAGGCCGGGGATGTCCCAGAAACAGGAGCCGGCGGATGGATCACGGCGGGCATGGCATGACGATGGATCTGCCGCCGTTCACGCTGGGCCGCGGGCTCGCCTGGTCCGCCGACCCGTTCTTCCTCGTCGCCTGCCTGGTGGCGCTCGGCCTGTACGGGTGGGGCGTGGTGCGGCTGGTGCGCCGCGGGGACCAGTGGCCGGTGGCCAGGACCGCGGCATTCACCCTGGGCGTGCTGACCGTGCTGGTGGTGATGTGCACCGGGCTCAACGACTACGGCATGGTCATGTTCAGCGTGCACATGGTGCAGCACATGGTCATCAGCATGCTCTCGCCGATCCTGCTGCTGCTCGGCGCGCCCGTCACGCTGCTGCTGCGCGCGCTGCCGGTCGCGGGCCGGGGCCGCACCGGGCCGCGCGAAGTGCTGCTGAAGCTGCTGCACAGCCGGTTCATGCGGGTCGTCACCCACCCCGCCTTCACCATCCCGCTGTTCATCGCGAGCCTCTACGGGCTGTACTTCACGCCGATCTTCGACTTCCTGATGGAGTCCAGGACCGGCCACCTCGTGATGATGGTGCACTTCCTGGTGGTCGGCCTGGCCTTCTTCTGGCCGATCATGGGCGTGGACCCGGGGCCGCACCGCCCGGGCTATGTACTGCGGATGCTGGAGCTGTTCGCGGGGATGCCGTTCCACGCGTTCTTCGGGATCGCGCTGATGATGGCGTCGACCCCGCTGGTCGGCGCCTACCGGCATCCGCCTGCCTCGCTGGGCGTCGACGCGCTCTCCGACCAGACCGCGGCGGGCGGCATCGCCTGGGCGTTCAGCGAGGTGCCGTCGGTGCTGGTGCTGCTGGCCCTGCTGTTCCAGTGGTACCGCTCGGAACAGCGCCAGGCGCGCCGCGAGGACCGGGCCGCGGACCGGGACGGCGACAAGGAGCTGGAGGCGTACAACGCCTACCTGGCGTCCCTCCACGCCCGCGGGCACTGACCGCCCGCCGGGTGTCCGAAGGGCCGCTGGTCCGGGGCCGTCCGGCGGGAGGATGATGGGCACCGAGATCGCGTCGGACCGCGGCGCGGGCGGGGCTCCGCCCGGCCGGTGTGAGGAGGGTGCCGCGATGCCCGGTTCCACCAAGGCGATGGGGGTCGTCACCGTAGGGGCGCTGGTCGTGGTGACCGCCTACACGGTGGCTATGGGAAGCAACGGCTGGCTGTGGTTCGGCTGGGTCGTCCTCGGCCTGATCACCCTGGGCATGATCGCCGCACGCTGAGCCGCACCTCGTCCGGTGGCGTCCGGCCGGCGGGCCCGACCCGTCAGGCGTGCCCCGGCCACGGCCCGCGGGCCCCGGGGCCCACGACACCGCTCCCCGGGCCTTGGTTATCGTTGCCCGGTCCGCGCGGGAGGGGCAGGAGACCAGGGAGTGGCGGTGGCGGAGTCGGAGGCCGGCTGGATACGCGTACCGGTCGGCGCGGACGCGCTGCGCTGGACCACCCGCGGCCGCTGCCGAACCGTCCTGCTCGTCGTACACAACGTCACCTCCGCCACCAGGCTCCTCGACGTCCTGCCGCTCTTCCGCGACGACCTCGGCGTGCAGTTGCTGGCGACCTGCACCGGCTCCTCGCCCTTCCAGCACGGTGTGGCAGAACTGCTGGCGGAGGTGGGCGTGCCGGTGCTGCCGTGGGAGCAGGCGTTGCGCACCCGCGTGGACCTGGCGATCTCGGCAAGCCTCGGCGGGGACCTGAAGAGCATTCCGGGCAAACTCCTCATACTCTCCCACGGGGTTGGCTATAATAAGAGGCTGCCCACAGCCGGGAAGCCGGGAAGCCGGGAAGCCGGGAAGCCGGGAAGCCGGGAAGCCGGGAAGCCGGGAAGCCGGGAAGCCGGGAAGCCGGGAAGCCGGGAAGCCGGGAAGCCGGGAAGCCGGGAAGCCGGGAAGCCGGGAAGCCCGGAAGCCCGGAAGCCCGGAAGCCCGGAAGCCCGGAAGCCCGGAAGCCCGGAAGCCCGGAAGCCCGGAAGCCCGGAAGCCCGGAAGCCCGGAAGCCCGGAAGCCCGGAAGCCCGGAAGCCCGGAAGCCCGGAAGCCCGGAAGCCCGGAAGCCCGGAAGCCCGGAAGCCCGGAAGCCCGGAAGCCCGGAAGCCCGGAAGCCCGGAAGCCCGGAAGCCCGGAAGCCCGGAAGCCCGGAAGCCCGGAAGCCCGGAAGCCCGGAAGCCCGGAAGCCCGGAAGCCCGGAAGCCCGGAAGCCCGGAAGCCCGGAAGCCCGGAAGCCCGGAAGCCCGGAAGCCCGGAAGCCCGGAAGCCCGGAAGCCCGGAAGCCCGGAAGCCCGGAAGCCCGGAAGCCCGGAAGCCCGGAAGCCCGGAAGCCCGGAAGCCCGGAAGCCCGGAAGCCCGGAAGCCCGGAAGCCCGGAAGCCCGGAAGCCCGGAAGCCCGGAAGCCCGAAACCGGGAAGCCCGGAAGCCGCACAGCCACGGAAGCCGGAGAACCGCAGAACGGAGACCCGGAGGCGCGGACGCCCGGAGAGTCGCAGTACGGAAACGCTTCCGCAGAGCCTGACGGCCGTGGGGATGGGTGGTCGGGCAGGCCGGATCCCGGGGTGTTCGGGATGTCGCGGGCGTCACTGCTGGCCGACGGGGAGCCGATCGCGGACGCGCTGGTGCTGTCGCACCCCGAGCAGCTCGGGCGGCTGCGCGCCGCCTGCCCGGAGGCAGCCCCCACCGCGGTGCTCGCCGGAGACCCCTGCTACGACCGCATCCTGGCGGCCCGGCCCCGCAGGGCCCGCTTCCGCAGGGCGCTGGGCGTCGCGCACGGCCAGCGGCTCCTGCTGCTCAACTCCACCTGGAACCCCGAGTCGCTCTTCGGCGACGGCGGCACGGACGACGTCCTCCCCCTGCTGCTGCCGCGGCTGACCGCCGAGCTGCCCGCCGACGACTACCGCCTCGCCGCCGTCCTGCACCCCAACATCTGGCACGGTCACGGCCCCGGGCAGATCCGTACCTGGCTGGACCGCGCCCGGCGCGCCGGGCTGACCCTGGTCGACCCGCTGGCCGGCTGGCGCCAGGCGCTCATCGCCGCGGACGCGGTGCTCGGCGACTTCGGTTCCGTCAGTTACTACGCCGCCGCCCTCGGCACCCCCGTGCTCCTCGGCGCCGGTGCCCTCTCGGTGCTCGGCGCGGACTCCCCCGTTGCCGCGTTCGTCCGTCAGGCGCCGCGACTCGACCCGTACGCCCCGCTGCGGCCCCAGCTCGACGCGGTGCTCGCGGAGCACCGGCCGCTGCCGGGGCCCGCACGGCTCACCAGCTCCGCGCCCGGCCGGTCCGCCGCGCTGCTGCGCCGCAGCTTCTACAGCCTGATGGGCGTGCCCGAACCGGCCGCTCCGGCCCTGCTCGATCCGCTGCCGCTGCCGCCGTACCAGCCCGTCGTCCGCACCGCTCCCCTGCGCGTCCTCACCCGGCTCCTGGGCCCCGGCGACATCGCGGTGACCCGGTATGCGGCCCCGTCCCACGAACCGGCCGAGGACGGCGCCGCGCACACCGCTGTGCACGAGGACACCCTGGACCCGGGGTTGCTGGCACAGGCGGATGTGATCCTCCAGTACGCGGCCGCCGAGGACCCCAGGCTCGGCCCGCCCGAGGAGTGGACGGCGCAGACCCTGGAACGCTTCCGCTACTGCGCGCTGACCGCGTACGTCACCGCGCCGGGCCACTGCACGGTCCGCACCCGGCAGGGCCGTCTCGTCCGGCTCACCGGGGAACCGCACGGCGCCGACCCAGCCGTCCACGCATCCGCGCTGCACGCCTGGCTCGCGGGCGGCGGGTCCCTGGCGGAACTGTGCGCGAGCGGACTGACGGTACGCACCGGGCACGGCGCCCACCGGGTGACCGTCACCGCCCTGGAGTGACCGTCAGCCCGGTGCTCCGAGGGCGTCCACGCACTGGGCGCGCAGTGCCCGCAGGTGGATGACGTGGTGGTCGGCCTGCTCGCTCTCCAGCGCGGCGAGCGCCTCGTCGACGAGGGGCCGCGCGGCCCGCGGGTCGGCGGCCTTCAGGTGGGTCTCGGCGAGGTCGGAGAGGGTGCGTGCGGCGTTGTACCGCTCGCCACTGGACCGGAAGTGGGCGAGCGCGGTGGCCGACTCCTCAAGTGACTCGGGCAGCCGGTCCAGGCCGCGCAGCGCCCGGCCCCGGTGCCGGTGCAGCAGGGCGCGTGCGCGGGGCAGGTCGGCGTGGCCCTCGTCGCCGGGGGCGATGCCGTCGAGCACGGCGGCGGCCTCGGTGAAGCAGTCCAGGGCCTCCTGCCAGCGCCACTGGTCCAGCCTGAGCAGGCCGAGCGATTCCACGGCGGTCGCCACACCCTGGGTGTGCCCGGCGGCGCGGACCGCGTCCGCCGCGCGCCCGAGCTGTGCCTCCGCCTCCGTGAACAGGCGCAGTTCCTTGAGGCCGAAGGCGAGTTGGGTGTGCATGCGTCCCGCCATCCGGGTGCCGGGGAACCGCTCGTGGGCGACGCGGGCCGCGATCCGCAGCGCCGGCAGCAGTTCATCGTGCCGGCCCGCCTTGAGCTGCACCGCCCACAGGGCCTCGGTGAGCTGGCACACCGAGTCGCCGTCCTCGAACTCCTCGGCCGCGCGTACCGCCTGGACGAGATTGGGGAGTTCGGCCTTGAGGGCCGCGACGGCCTCGCCGGGGCCCGCGTACCGGTCCGGTGCGGCGCTCCGGTAGCGGGGGCCGAGGTGCCAGCGCTGCGGCAGCGCCGCGAGATCCGCGTGCACCGCGAAGTCGAGGTAGTGGGCCACTCCGCGCCGCACGGCGCGGGCGCAGGCGGCGAGCCCGTCCTGCCGTACCGCTTCGGCCTCCCCGTGCCGGCGGACGCCGTCCCGGTAGCGGTAGCGGCCGGGTCCTGCGGACTCCAGCAGGCGCTGCTCGGCGAGTCGGTGGAGGAGTTCGGCGGCGGCCTGCTCGGGGACCTCGGCGATGGCCGCGGCGGCGGCCGGGCCGAGGGCGGGCCAGGGCCGCAGGGCCCACAGGCGGTAGCAGCGGGCGGCCTCCTCCGGCAGGCGCGCGCAGGCCCGTGCGGCGATGGCCGCCACGGGGTCCGTCCCGGGCACGGCGCCTGCGGTGTCGCGGCGGTGGCCGGGCGCTCCGTGCGGCGCCGCGGCCAGGTCCGGCACGGTGGCCAGCAGGGCGTAGGGCCGGCCGGCACACCGTTCCAGCAGCGAGGGCAGCACGGCGCGCGCCGCCGCGACAGCCTCCTTGCCGGCCACCTGCGTCAGGAGCCGGGTCGCGTCGCGCGGCTTGAGCGGTCCGACCGGTACCGGTTCGGCGTCCAGGCCGGGCAGCAGGCGGTGCGCGACGACGATGGTGAACACGCCGGAGCCGCCGCTGAGGAGGGGTTCGACCTGGGCGGCCGACTCGGCGTGGTCGAGGACGACGCACAGGTGCCGGTCCTCGGTGAGCCGGTGGAAGAGCCGGGCGCGTTCGTCGTGGCCGGGCGGGATGTCCTCGGGCGCGAGCCCGAGCCCGGTCAGCAGGTCGCGCAGGGCCACGGTGGCGTCGCGGCCGTGGCCGGGGCCCTCGCCGCGGAGGTCGGCATAGAGCAGCCCGTCGGGGTGCCGCCGGGCGTTGGCGCGGCACCACTGCACGGCCAGGGCGCTGGTGCCGATGCCCTCCGGGCCGTGCACGAGAGCGCGGCGCGGGCGGCCGTCGGCCTTGCGGGACGCCTCGCGGGTGAGCCGGGCCAGGGCCTCCTGACGGTCCGTGAAGGAACGGACGCCGGGCGGGAACGGGGGTGCGCCGCCGTACCGGGCGTGGGAGCGGTCGAGTGCCGTGTGCACCAGGGCCTGCATGCCGGCGAGGCTCCTGGCGTGCCGGGGGTCGCGCTGGGCACCGTCCCGCAGCAGCCGCACCAGGGCGTCCCACTCGGCCGGTGCGGAGGGCGCGGGGACCTCGCGCCCGGCGATGCGGGTGGCGAGGCCGCCGAGCAGTTCATAGGCACGCTTTCCGGCCTCGTTCGCCATGCCGGAGCCGACGGCGCCGACCATGGCCGTGAGTGCCGCCACCGAGAGGGGATCGACCATCCCGCACCTCCCCCAATCCGCCCGCACCGTGGCGGGCACCCGCCGCCACGGGTGATCAACGGTAGCGAACGTGCCCGGGCGCGTGTGGGCCAACGCCCGTACGCGCCGGGTCAGTCCGCCGTAGTGCGCCGGGTCAGTCCGCCGTGGTGCGCCGGTAGCCGACCAGGTGCTGGACGTCCTTGGTGTCGGTGTACATGAAGAGGCCGTAGCCGCCGAGGTCGGCGGCGGGCAGGTGGGCGGCGGGGGTGAGGAGGTGGGGCGCGTGCGTCCCCGGCAAGACCTGGAGGGGCTTGCCGGCGCCGGCGCGTACGTCGGCGGCGGTGTGCACGCCGGTGGTGCCGTAGGCGACGCCCTGGTCGGTCACGGTGGTCAGGGTCAGCGGCCGCGGGGCCTTGTCGACCGCGGGGTCGTCCGGGTCGGCCGCGTCCGGGGCGGGGGCCTGTGGGGCGCCGCCGTGCGTGCTGCCCGCCTCCTTGTCGAAGCAGTAGCCCCTGTGGCCGGTGAGGTCGAAGGCGAGCGCCCCGGACACGGCGTACCGGCCGGAGAAGGAGAACACCAGCTCCGGGTACCTGCCCGGGTCGACGGCCGGCCGGTGGCAGTCGGCGGCGGCAAGCACCCTGCCGCTGTGGGCGTCGTGCACGGCCCACGTCTCGAACTCGGCGGCCTTCTTGCTGCCGGGCCTCTTTCGCCATCTGACGAGCACGCGGTCGGCGGTCACGGAGACCGGCACCCCGGAGGCGGGGTCGGTGCCCTTGGGGGCGGTCCTGCGGCCGTACCAGCCGCCGCGCACCCAGAACTCCCTGGCGCCCCTCACCAGCAGGCCGTCCGACGTCAGCCCGCGGATGTCGGTGTCGCGGCGGCAGGAGCCGCAACCGCGGGGGTACTTGAGGTCCTTCGCCGCCGTGCTGGTCACCTCGCCGTCGGCGGGATCGACGACGGCGGCGTGGTCGCCGCCGCGTCCGATGAGGATCCCCGGACCGCCGGCGGTCACGTCGGGGGCCTCGGACCAGGGCACCTCCAGGTGCCGTCGGGTGCCGTAGGCCGCGTCGTAGATGTCCAGGGAGACGACGGTCCTGGCGCCGCCCAGGACGGATGTGCTGACGTCGCCGTAGGACCAGGCCACGAAGAACTCACGGCGGCCCTTGGCGACGGCCAGCAGCCGCGGCCTCGTCCAGGACCGGGCCAGTGGCCTCACGGGGTCACTCGTCCAGCGGGTCCTGCCGCTTGTGACGTCGATGGCGCGCACCCGGACGGCGCGGTCCCGCCCGGTGTCGTCGAGCACGGCGACGCTGCCGGTGTTCTCGGCCACCGCGTACTCCTCGGAGACACCGGACACGTCCCAGCCCGTGCCCGTGTCGTAGCCGGCGGGCACCGGGAAGCTGGGGCGCGGGGGCCGCTCGGGCCCGGTGGCGCCGGTGGTCTCCCGGGGCGCGCCGGTGCCGCACATGGACAGGACCGCGATCATGGCGAGCACCACGACGCCCGCGAGGAGGATGCCGCGCACGATCCGCTCGCGCCGGGTCCGCACCACCACCGGACGCCGCCGACGCCAGTCAAACGTCATTCGCACCTTGCCGCCCCAACGGTTCCGCTCCCCTCGACACCCCCGGCACCGCCCGGCGCCGCGCGCCCGCGCGGCCGTCCCGGGTCACCGGTCCCTGCCCCGGTTCCGGCCCCGGGTCATGGGTCCCGGGCCCCGGGTCCCTGCTCCGGGACCATCGGACCCTACCGGGCCGCGGGAAGCGTCTCGGACAGGGGCCGGACCTGCGCGCCGAACGGCCCGTTCCGCCCCGCCCACCACGGGCGTCGCCGGGCGGTCGGGGGCGCCGCGTCCGGTGGGTGCGGCCGTGTCGTTAGGGCTGAGGGGTGCCGGGGCACTCGTGGCGGAGCCGAGACGAGTGGTGGGAGGTAGCGATCATGGCGAAAGGCCGGCTCCCCGAGCGCGAGCAACGGATCCTGGACGAGATGGAGGCGGCCCTCGACCGTGACCACCGTCTGAACCGACGGCTGCGCGCGGTGCGCATCAGCTTCCGGCTGCACAGCGCGTGGGCGGCCTCGGGAGCGGCCCGCGGGTTCTTCATGGCCATGGCGGCCCTGGCCTCGCTGATCCTCCTGGTGGTCGGCATCAGCACGTCCAACCCGGGTGTGATCTGGGCCTTCGCCGCGACCTGGACGTTTGCGCTGCTGGGCGGCCGGCGGGCGCTGAGCCGTCGGGCGGAGCGCCACGACAGGGTCTGACCGGCCGGTCCGGCCGGTCCGGCCGGATCGTCCGTCCGGCCGGACCGCCCACGTCCGGCCCGTGCGGGCAGCGCGGCCCTCCGGGCAGGTCCGTCGGCGGGCATGGGGCACCGAGCGGGAACGGTAGGGGGTCACGGGGGGTGCGGGGCGAAAGGGGGGCAGTTGGGGGTGCGGGGCGAAGGGGGGCAGTCTGCCCCGGTCGGGGGGAGGCCGTCTGTCCCGGTCGCTGACAGGACGGCGACATAGCGGGCACGCCCGGCGGGGTCCTCGTAATAGTGTGCGCAGAAGATTTGAGGCTCAACCTTTTAATTCTGGCCTCAACCGCGTCGGCGCACTGTTGCGCGACCGGCGCGCGATGCGGAGGGAAATGACGGTGGGCGCGCGCACGGAGGACCACCCATTGACATGGGCCGTGCGGCACATCGGCGACTGGTGGGCGCTGGAGTTGCTGCATGAGGCATGCGAGGGGCACACGCACTTCGAAGAGTTCCGCGACAGTCTGGAAATAGCACCGAACATGGTTGCCAATCGGTTGGACACCTTGGTCAGAACCGGCCTCATGACGCATCTGCCGAGCGAGAGCGAACCACGGCACGACGCCTATGTACTCACGGACCTCGGCCGCTCGCTGAGGCCCGTCCTGCTGGCCCTGGCCGCGTGGGCCAACGGCCGGCTGCCTCCCGAGCGGCGCAGTGTCGTCCTGGTGGACGCCGCCACCGGCCAGGAGGTGGAGCCGGTGCTGGTGGACCGGGCCACGGGCCGCCGGGTCGACACCGGGGCGCTCGTGTTCGCGGCGGGTCCGGCCGCGAGCCCCGCGGTGCGCTCCCGGTACCCGGCGCGGCGCCCGGCCGAGGGGGAGGCGTGAAACCCATCGGCGGTGTGACGACCGGAAACGGCGCGAAATCCTGACTCGACGGCGCGTCATGGAACACCGGAATGCGCCCCGCGCGAAAAGCGCGGGTTTCGCGATACCAGACGTTCCGCTTACCTGCCGGATGTCCTGTCGACAGGACGTTCCCGAATCCGGGAGAGCCCCGGGAAACCGCTGTGGCACGGGAGAAAACAGGCGCCGGATCCTCAAGGAAAATTAATCTGTTCTTGTCCGGCCTTCGATCCTCTTGCTAGGGTTCTTTGATCCTGTTGGCGCCGCCTGCGCCAGGGACCATTCACTCTGGGGGTCGCCGTGTACAAGAGCTCCAATAGTGATGTGAAGTTCGTGCGATGGCCCGCCCAGGCGAACTTACGCAGCCACTGCAAGCGAGAAGGAATTCCCTGTCTGCTCGTGGTGGAGGGCGGGGCGGAGCCACCGCTGTGCAGCGATCCGCGCGAGGACTGGGTACGTGCCCCGATATCCCGTACCGACCTGGAGGCCCGGGTCGCCACCCTCCGGCACCGGGCACGCAGTCGCAGGACCCCCGTCCTGGACTCCTCGGGCACGCTCTACTTCGATGCGCAGTGGGTGACGATATCCACCACCCAGACCGAGCTGATGGAGCTGTTCGTGGAGCGCTTCGAGGCGGTCGTGCCCCGTCACGAGCTGCGACAGCGCCTGGCCAGGTCCGCGTTGAGCAACCCGACGCGCAACTCCCTGGACCTGCACATCATGCGGCTCAGGAGGCGCCTCGTCCCGGTCAACCTCGCGATCCGCACGGCCTGGGGACGCGGGTATCTGCTGGAGCCGCTCGCGGAGGCGGAGCGGCCGGCACGCTCCTGTCCGTGACGGCGGGCCGGGACGCGGTCCCGGACGGCGGCCGGCTCGGCGGGCACCCGCCGTCCGGGCCGGCGGTCCTCGTCGGCCCGGACGGCGGCGGCCAACCGGCCGCCGTCCGACCGCCAACCGACCGCCGCCGGGCGGCCGTCCGGCCTCCGCCGCCCGCGGGTCCCGGCGCGTTCCGGGCCATCGTGCGTGCGGAGCCGCGCGTCGACAGCCCGGTGCCGGCGGTGGGCCGCATCCGCCGGCACCGGGCGCCAGGCGACGGCACGTACACGGGCGGCAGGTCCGGGCAGCCCCGTACGTCCGCGAGGCGGAACGCAGTCGGTCGGACGGCACCGCGCGGAAGGCATCCGGGCGGACGGTACGGCGCGGAAGACACCTTGCGCACCGGCGCGGCACGGAACACGCCCAGGCCGGCCGGGATCGGCACGGCCCGCACAGACCCACCCGCCCAACGACCAGGCACCGCCACCCGGTGGCGCACCACGCGAGCGACGGACCACGGGAGCAACGGGCCGGCGGGCAACGGGCCGGCGGGCAACGGGCCACCGAGGGCAACGAGGGCCCACCGGGCACCGCAGGGGGCGGATCGGGCACCGCAGGGGCGGCGGATCCGCCCTCACTCGTCCGGCAGCTCGCCCAACTCCTGTTCCGCGGCGCGGTCGAGTGCCGTCAGCACCCAGTGGTCGAATTCGGTGCCCGAGTGATGGGCGGCTCTGCGCCAGGACACCAGACGGCTGCTCGGCACCTGGATCCGGGGAATCAGCGCGAACTCCTGCCGCGGCCCCTTGGCGCCGGAGCGCTCGTCCTGGATATGACCCCGGAGTTGCTTGGTGGTCCACTTCAGCCGCTCGGCCTGGTCGAGCAGCAGATCCTGCTTGTCCAGCGGCAGCGACGCCACCTCCGCGTGGTGCTGAAAACTCAGTCGCGCGCGCCTGCGGTGCAGCGGGAACCGGCGGGCGACCCATGCGTAGTTCCGCAACGTCTGGTATTGGAGTCCGGCGGCGCGAATGGCCCGCTGATAACGGTCGGCGTAATGCTCCTTGCCGTACATCAGCCAGTCGCCGAGGCACCAGGCCGAGGAATCCACGATGCGGGAGAGGTGGTGTCCAGCACGCTCCCACTCCGCGAAACTCAGCTCGGCCGGAAAACGCAGTCCGACCTTGGTCATCAGGAGCTGGTCCGCCTCGACGCGGGCCCCGCGCGGCCGACCGAGCCGCGGTGGAGGCGCGCCCCGGACCGGGGCCCGGGGGACGGCCGTGTCCGCCCGTGTCCTGTTCAATACGCTCTCCCCCTGCGCGGAGAATGCGGGCCGGAATTCCACCGGCACACACCCTCGCCGTCATCGTGCAACCGTCTGCAGCGTGTCCTGCGGCTGCCTTTGCAAAACGCTACGGGAAGGGAAATCAGACCGTCAAGACCGGCAGGTCGACATACCCGGAAGGCCTCGTCCGATTCTCCGCTTGACGCGCCCGGAGGGAATCCCGTGGTGTGCCCCAGGCGCCCCCGGAGGATCCGGGAAGAGCCCCGTGACCTGCCGCTCATCCATCGGACCGATACCGTGCGGAACGCATACGATTCCGGCCAGCAATCCTCCTGAACCGCCTCGGGAAGTCCCCCGCATTCAAATCCGTGATATTAATCGTATAAATCTCCTGGCTCCCGGGGATAATCGCCAACGCAATCACCCTCCCGAACATCCGGCTGGCACGGCACATCGCACCGGAAACTGCCGCACACCGGCGACCGTCCCGTCCCGCGGTCCCCGGCAGCGGCTCCCCTGACAGTCCGCCGCCTCAGCCGTCACCCCGGTACCACCGGCTCCTCGGCTCCCGCCCCACCGGCTGGGCGGCGGTCCGCATGGGACGGCGTGCAACGGCTCCCGCCCGCCCCGGCCCCGCTCCCGGCGCAGGAGGGACCCTCGGTGCCCGGTGCCTCCGAGCCCCCGCGCGCCCCCGCCCGGGAAGCGCCGGCACCGCTCCCGGTCAGGAGTGCCCAGAAACGGCGGTGCTCTTCTGTCACGAGTCCGTACGACTCCGATCAGAAGTGGTTACAGACGACGACCCCTGGACCTACACTGATCACTCCTAAACACGCTGTGACCTGGCAGAACGCAATCGCAGTACGCAGCCCGGAGCCGACTCATCAGGGAGCCACCCGTGTTCTACTACGTGCTCAAGTACGTGTTCCTGGGCCCACTGCTGCGGTTGCTGTTCCGGCCGAGGATCGAGGGTCTGGACCATGTTCCGGCGTCCGGCGCGGCGATCATCGCCGGAAATCATCTGTCGTTCTCCGACCATTTCCTGATGCCGGCGATCCTGAAGCGGCGTATCACATTCCTGGCGAAGGCCGAGTACTTCACCGGGGGCGGCATCAAGGGCCGGCTCACCGCGGCGTTCTTCCACAGCGTGGGCCAGATCCCGGTGGACCGGTCGGGCAAGGAGGCCGGGCAGGCGGCCATCCGCGAGGGCCTGGGCGTGCTGGGGAAGGGCGAGTTGCTGGGCATCTACCCGGAGGGCACCCGCTCGCACGACGGCCGGCTTTACAAGGGCAAGGTCGGCGTGGCCGCCATGGCGCTCAAGGCCCGGGTCCCGGTGGTCCCGTGCGCGATGATCGGCACCTTCGAGGCGCAGCCGCCCGGCCAGGTGCTGCCCAGCCTGCGCCCCGTGACGATCAGGTTCGGCGCACCGCTGGACTTCTCCCGCTTCTACGGCATGGAGGAGGAGAAGGCCATCCTGCGCGCGGTCACGGACGAGATCATGTACGCCATCCTGGAGTTGTCGGGCCAGGAGTACGTGGACAAGTACGCGGCCGTGGTCAAGGCCGAGCAGGCCGCCGAGCAGGGGGGCGAGACGGGCGGCGCCGAGCGCGGCAGGAAGTTCCCGCGGATGCCGCTGAGCTGACTCCCCGTGCCGGCGCCGAGACGTCGCAGGTGCCGTCGGCCACTCTGCGGTCGGCGAAACATGCTGGCCGCGCCGGCCGGTCCGCTCATACGGTCCGTGCATGGGACGACATGCAGTGGTGATCGGGGCGACGGGCCAGATCGGACGGGCCGCGGTGCGGGCTCTCGCCGGGGACGGCTGGACGGTGACGGCGGCGTCGCGCGGCGGCGGCCGGGATGACGGATGGCCGGGCGAGGTCAGGGCGGTGCCCGTGGACCGCGCCGACGACGACGCGTTCGCGGCCGTGCTCGGCGAGGGCTGTGACGTGCTCGTCGACATGGTCGCCTACGGGCCGGCGGAAGCAGGGCAGTTGCTGTCCTTCGCCGACCGGATCGGCTCCGCGGTGGTGATCTCCAGCGGGGCGGTGTACGCGGACGCCGAGAACCGCAGCTTCGACACCCAGCAGGAGCCGGACGGCTTCCCCCGCTACCCGGTGCCCCTCCCGGAGAGCCAGCGGACGGTGCCCGCCGGCGAGCAGAGCTACGGCACCCGGAAGGTGGCCCTGGAGCGGGAGTTGGCGGCCGCGGGCGACCGGCTGCCGACAACGCTGCTGCGGGCGGGCGCGATCCACGGGCCGCACTGCCGGACGCCCCGCGAGCTGTACTTCGTGAAGCGGAATCTGGACGGCAGGAGGGTGCGGGTGCTCGCGCACCGCGGGCTGAGCCGCTTCCACCCGGTGAGCGTGCACACGCTCGCCGAGCTGATCCGGCTGGCGGCGGCCCGCCCGGCCTCCCGGGTGCTGAACGCGGGCGATCCCGAGGCGCCGACCGTCCAGGAGATCGGCGCGGCGATCGACGCGGTCATGGGCGTCCGGACCGAGACCGTGCTGCTGCCGGGCGAGCCGCCGGCGTCGGGCGTCGGCGGCACCCCCTGGTCCACCCCGCACCCCGTCGTCTACGACATGACCGCGGCCGAACGCGAACTCGGCTACCGTCCCGTCACCACCTACCGGGACTCCCTGCCGGAGACGGTGGAGTGGCTCACCGCACGGCTGCACGGCCGCGACTGGCGCAGTGCGTTCCCGGACCTGGCCCGGGCATACGACGTTGGGACCGGCCTCTTCGACTACGCGGCCGAGGCCGCCTGGCTCGCCCGCCACCGCTCCTGACCAGGCGGCACTCCTCCGGACGAGCGGGACCCCTTCCCTGCCCGCGCGGCGCCGCGCCCGGTCCCGGCCCGTGTGCCCGGCCCCGTCCCGTGTGCCCGGCCCCGTCCCGATGCGCCCCGCCCGGGAAGGGGCGTCCGGCCGCTGACTGCGCATCCCGGGCCCGGTCTCACCCCGTGCCGTTCCCCCGGACACGCGCGGCGAGGCCGCGGGGGCCGGGAAGGACGACCTGGCCGTCGGTGACGACCATGAAGCGTTCCATGCCGGGGACGAAGACGTTGACGACGGCCAGGTGGTCGCTGACGTATCTGTCCCACACCCAGGCGCCGTGGCCGTGCCGGCGCAGCAGCGCCAGCAGGGCGTCCAGGTGGCCCTGGGGAGTGCGCGGGCTCTCGACGGCCCGGAACGGCACGGTGCGCGCGTCCCCGAGACGGGGTGAGAAGTCGGCGAGGTAGCAACGGTGCAGCGCCGGGTGGGCCTCGGTGTGGATCGTCGCCGCCGCCTCCTCCTCGGCGTCGGCGACACCGCTGTCCAACTGGATCAGTTCGTGCAGCGCGCGCTCCACGGCGTACGCCGGTGAGAGGGACGCACCACAGCCGCGCACCCGGGCCGCGGCGCCGGGCTCGGCGGGCAGATAGGCCCAGTAGGCCGGTACGCCCAGGTCGCTGGTCATGTCCAGCAGCCACACCCGGCCGCCGACGTACTCCTCGGCGGCGTGGTGCAGCGCGGCCAGCGGTGCGGGCAGGGTGGCGGCGTCCAGCACGCGCAACGGTGGGGGCGTGCGGGAGAGGAACTGGCGGATCAGCAGCAGCGACATCGCGTCCCGCTCGATGATCTCGTTGATGGCGTGCACCATGGCATCGGCGCGTGTCACCCCGGCCGCCCAGCCGCTGTTGAGCGAGTAGCGGCAGAGCACGCGGTAGTCGTAGGCGTCGCCGCAGGCGTGACGCGCCGCGGCCGGCTGCTCCAGGTAGGCGGGCATCGAGAGGAATGCGGGCACGTCCGTGTCCGGGCCGCCCGTCACGGAGCGGTAGGGCAGGCAGGCGAGCGGCCGGTCGGGGCCGTCCGCCAGCAGGGCGAGCACGGCGTCCTGTCTGCCCAGGGCGGCGACGACCCGGTGGGCGTCGCACAGCACGACCTGTTCCACGGGCGGCATCTCGCTGAGGTGGTGCTCGAACGCCTCGAAGACGGCGCCCACCCGCGCCGCCGCTCCCGCGCCCTTGCCGAAGCCGACGCCGTTGGACACCGGCGCCCCGTCACGGTGGAGGTCGCAGCGCCAGGCACCGGGCTCGGCGGCCCCGGCGGGCAGCGGCCTGAGGGAACACGTCATGCCCAACTCGGCGGCGGCGGCGCTCGCGTGCCGTTCGGCCTCTTCGAGGGAGGCGGCCCGCTCACCGTACTGCGGGGCGTCGGTGACGGTCGTGGGGGCTGAAGCGGTCACGGGGGCCCTCTCCTCTCTCTCGTCTCTCGGCGTGGGACTGTCGTCCTGGTACCACGCGGAGGGCCGGCCCGGAGGAGCGTTCGGCTCGCACCTCTGCGGCATCCGGCCGTCGGCTCCGCCGGTTCCGGCTGTCGGATTGGCTGGCTGCGGCTGTCGGTTTCGCTGGCTGCGGCTGCCTTCGCCGGCTCGCGCTGTCGTCTTCGCGGGTTCCGCTGTGCGCGGCAGCGCAGGGGGGCACAATCGGCACGGGGGCCGAGGCCATCTGCACTGGCCTCGGCCCCCGTTCACCGACTAGACGGCGTCCGCGTTGCGCGAGTCGGTCGTGGTGCTCTCCGCCTCGATGTCGCTCAGCATCTGCACCTCGCTGGTGGCCAGCTCGGGCTCCTCAGGGTTCCGAAAACCCGAGATGTCGACGTTGATCGCAAGTCCCATGACAGACCTCCCTACTTGGCGGTTTCTTTAACCTTTCTTAGTCTTAGGCGGGTTGCCTCTGTGAGGCCAGTTGCGTTTCCGCCAATGAGTGACTGAAATACCGGGCCCTGTCAGGGCGTATCACTCACCTAAAAGCGCAATTAATAAGACACACCCCTTTTGCCGGGCACATCCCACCCATAAAGCGAGCACAGTCGACCCACAAGCGGACGGACGCCTCACGGATCAGGCGCCGCCCACCCCGGAACCCTCCACCGGACGACGACTCACGCCCCCTCCGGTGCCGCCGCCTCGAACGCCCCCCAGGAGCTCTTGCACTTCCCTGACGATCGCGGCGATCAGCTCATCGTTGAACGTTCATTCTCTACATATGCCAGGACTCGACACCCACGTCGGGACTCCATGTGACGGTGGGCGCCCGCCGACAAAGAATGAACGATCATTCTCTCTGCCGCCAATGACCCTCAGGCGTGGCGATGGGACCCCTGGTGACCATGCCGCGGATCCGCGGCGCTGACCGCGTCCGGTCGCGCGGGGGCGCCCACCGGCGCGCCCCGCGGCGCCAGGGGGCGGGTCAGTGGGCGTCGGGACTGCGGTGCTCCGCGGCGATGCCGAACCTCTGGGGTTCACCGGGAGCGGACGGCACCGCGCCGATCGCGGACACCGAGCTGATCACCTGCTCCCCGACCGCGCCCTGCTCCTCTTCGAGACGTCGCAGGTCGGCGGCCGATACCAGGGCGACCAGAGGTTTGCCGTGCCGGGTGACGACCACTCGTTCACCGCCGTAGACGACGCGATTGATCAGATCGGCGAGCTCTGCCCGCGCTTGCGTCACCGGAATCTCGTAGGCCATGCTCCTCATCATAACGTCACGTACATCCTGTACATTTTTTACAGGGGTGTGAGACGCGCCTCGCTGAGGCGTGCACCCACGGAGACCGCCGCTCCCAGGAGGCGCTGCCATGACCCGTCCGTCCGGTTCTTCCGGTCCCACCGGCCGCTATGTCCTGCCCGAGTTCACCGAACGCACCAGCATGGGCCAGCGCACGCTGGATCCGTACTCCAAGCTGCTGGACGAGCGGATCGTCTTCCTCGGCACCCCGATCGACGACACCTCGGCGAACGATGTGATGGCGCAGTTCATGCACCTCGAGTACCTGGCGCCGGACCGGGACATCTCGCTGTACATCAACTCCCCCGGCGGCTCCTTCAGCGCCATGACGGCGATCTACGACACCATGCAGTTCGTCACCTGCGAGGTGGAGACCATCTGCCTCGGCCAGGCGGGGTCGGCGGCCGCGGTGCTGCTGGCCGCGGGCACCCACGGCAAGCGGTCCGCGCTGCCGGACGCCCGGGTGCTGATCCACCAGCCGGAGTTCGCCGAGCCCATCGAGGGCCAGGCCTCGGACCTGGCCATCCAGGCGGACGAGATCCTGCGCACCCGCTCGCTGCTGGAGGAGATGCTCGCCCGGCACACCGGCAGGAGCAAGGAGCAGATCAGCATCGACATCGAGCGGGACAAGATCCTCGACGCCCAGCAGGCGGTCGAGTACGGCCTGGCGGACCGCGTCGTGCCCAACCGCAGGAGTTCGGACTCGTACTTCGATGCGAAGTGAGGTGCCGATGCTGCCACCCGAGCTTCCCCCGCTGCCCGCCCTCACCCGGGCAGAGGGCGACCTGATCGACAGCTACCTGGCGGTCGTGGACCTGCTGGGCCGCATCAACCCGGCCCGCGCCGGCGACACCTACAGCGGCCTGCGCGCCGCCCAGGCGCTGGTGTCCAAGGCTGCCACGCTCCGGGACGCGCTGGTGCTGATGCACCAGCGCGGCGAGAGCGAGCTGCATGCCGAGACCCTGACGCGTGCGCTGCGCGTCCTGGACGGCGAGCGGCGCGCCGCCCGGGTCACGGTGCCGGACCGGCACGCCGACGGGCCTTCCGCGTGACGCTCGCGCCGGCGGGCGTACGCGTGCGCCGGACGGGTTACTCATGGCGTTATGGACGAGCAGCCTGCAGAGCACGCACGCAATGAGACCCCGATGGAGCGGGCGGACCGCAACTTCTCCGAGCTGCTGCAGGAGTTGCGGGTCACGCAGACCGGGGTGCAGATCCTCTCCGCCTTCCTGCTCACCCTGGCCTTCACGCCCCGCTTCCCCTCGCTGGACGACGCCCAGCGGGGCGTGTACGTGGGGACGCTGCTGCTCGCGGTGCTCGCCACGGCGCTGTTCATGGCGCCCGCGGCGCTGCACCGCTGGCTGTTCCGGCGGCACGCCAAGCCGCAGATCGTGGAGATGTCCTCGCGGCTCGCCATCGTCGGCATGGCCACGCTTGCGCTGGCGGTGACCGGATCGGTGCTGCTGGTCGTGGACGTGGCGCTCGGCAGGGCGGCGGGGATCGTGACGGGCATCGGGGTGTTCCTGCTGCACACCGGCCTGTGGGGTGTCATGCCCATGCTCGCACGACGCCGGACGGCCGCCCCGGGCCGGCCCTCCGCGCCGGCAGACGGCCCGCCGGGCGGTGGCCCTACCCGGTAGGCCGTGCCCTACCCGGTGAACGGGCCCTCCCGCACAGGGGCCACCCAGGGCAGGGTGATCCACACCGTCTTGCCGCCCTCGGGGGTGGGGTCGACGAAGAGCCGGCCGCCGTACTCCGCGATCAGCCAGCGGATGATCACCATGCCCCGGCCGTTGTCCTGCTGGACGGCGGCGGGCAACCGCTTGGGGTGCCGCGGGTGGCTGTCGGTGACGCCGATGCGGAGCTGCTCGTCGCGCTCCAGTGCGACGTCGATCGTGAAGGTGGGCGACTGTCCGAGGGTGTGCTGAACGGCGTTGGTGGCGAGCTCGGAGACGATCAGCCGCACGGTGTCGGCCACGTCCGCCTCCCCGGGCAGCCCCCACTGGGTGAGGAGGTTGCCGACGTAGGTGCGCGCTGCGGAGACCGAGGCTGGATCGCTCGGCAGAGTGACGGATGCTTCCTGAAGGTCTGCCATGACGGCGTCGTCCCTTTCCCACCGGGGCCGAGCTCCGACACATGGCGGATGGCTCGAGGGGCGGCCCCGGACCGGTGCTGGGCGCCAGACTGCCACCCGCCCACCGGTCAGGGGTGCCGATCCACCGAGAAGTGCATATATCTGTCCCTCGATGCGGTGAACTCTGCTGCGATCGACCGTATTTGGGCGCGGCAGGGCGCTTCCTCTAGCGAGCGGGCTGCTGTCCGAGGCGGCCCGGGGAGAGTCGGAGAGGAGACGGCCATGCGGTACGGTCCCGCGGTGCGCCGGCGAAGACTCGGTGCCGAACTGCGCGCCCTGCGGCTGGGCGCCGGGCTCACCAGCGGCGGAGCCGCGGCGCTCGTCGGCTGGCACCAGTCGAAGGTGAGCCGGATCGAGACCGGCAGGAGCGGGGTGCGCCCCGGCGACGTACGCCTGCTGCTGGACGCCTACGGGGTGACGGACCCGGGGCAGCGCCAGCTCCTGGCGGCCCTCGCGGGCTCGGAGCACGACGGCGGGCGGCACGACTGGTGGCATGCCTACCGGGGTCTGCTGCCGCCCGCCTATCGGGACTTCATCAGCCTGGAGGCACAGGCGTGCCGGGTGCGGACGCTGGAGACCTCGGTGGTGCCGGGGCTGCTGCAGACGCCTGACTACGCCCGCGCCGTGACGAGGGCCGCGCTGGGCTCCGCGCCGGACGACCGCGTGGAGGCGCTGGTGGAGGTGCGTCTGGCGCGCCAGGACGTGCTGCGTGCGGAGCCGCCGGTGCAGTTCAGCGCGGTGCTGGACGAGGCCGTGCTGCGGCGCTCGGTGGGCGGCGCCGCGGTGATGGGCCGTCAGCTGCGGGCGCTGCTGGAGGCCGGGGGCCGGCCGCATGTACGGCTCCAGGTCCTGCCGTTCGCCGCCGGGGCGCACATCGGGGTCACCGGCCCCTTTGTTGTTCTATCTTTTCCGAACATTTCCGATCTCGATGTCGTCGTTCTCGACCATTTAACGAGTAGCCTCTATCTGGAGCGGAAAGAAGACCTCTGGGCGTACACAGTTGCCTTCACCTCACTTCAGGGGTACGCCCTTTCCCCCGAGGATTCACTGGAATTCATCGCCCGCGTCGGCGAGGGAGCGTAGGGAGCACTCTTATGGCCGCACGGTTTCGGCACGTACCGTCCAGCACCGCACTGCACGGCGCAGCGTGGCGCCGCAGCAGCCACAGCACGGGAGCGAACAACTGCGTGGAGGCGGCCGCGCTGACGGCGGGTCCGGGGGCCGGGCTGCTGGCGGTGCGGGACTCCAAGCGGCCCGCGGGGCCCGCCGTGTTGTTCTCGCCCGGCGCGTGGCGGGCCTTCCTCACGGGCGTGCGCTGAGGCGGGCCGCCGGTCAGATCCTGCTGCCCGGCGCGGTGTCGGAGGCGAGCCGCTGCGCAAGGTAGATCGGCAGCACGGACACCAGCACCAGCACCGCCGCCACCACGTTGACCACCGGGGCCTGCTGGGGTCGTGCCATGTTGTCGAAGATCCACAGGGGCAGGGTCTGCACTCCCGGCCCCGCCGTGAAGGTCGTCACCACGATCTCGTCGAAGGACAGCGCGAACGCCAGCAGCCCGCCGGCGGCCAGCGCGGAGCGCACCAGCGGGAAGGTGATGTCGGCGAAGGCCCGGAAGGTGTGGGCGCCCAGGTCCATCGCGGCCTCCTCGACGGATCCGGGCGCCCTGCGCAGCCGTGCCACAACGTTGTTGAAGACCACCACCACGCAGAAGGTGGCGTGGCCGACGACGACCGTGAACAGGCCCAGTTGGACGCCCAGCGGCTCCAGTACCGTCTTGATGGCGGAGTTCAGCGCGATCCCGGTGACGATGCCGGGCAGCGCGATGGGCAGCACCACGGCGAACGAGACCGCCTCGCGCCCGAAGAACGCATGCCGCTGCACCGCGAACGCGATCAGCGTGCCGAGCGCCAGGGCAACCGCGGTGGCCGCGGCACCCGCCTGCACGGACGTCCACAGCGCGTGCCTGGCACCGGAGTTCTGCCAGGCCGCCGCCCACCAGTGCAGGGTGAGGCCGGACGGCGGCCAGCCGGCGCTGCGGTCCCGGTTGAAGGAGTTCAACAGGACGACCAGCAGCGGCAGGTAGACGACCGCGAAACCCAGGGCCGCGACGGCGCGCAGCGCTATGCGCGCGGAACGCGTGAGGCGCATGGCTCGATCCTCCTCATGGACTGCCTCAGAGGCCGCTCAGCGCGCCGGTGCGGCGCACCGCCAGCAGGTAGAGCACGATGACGACGACGGGGACCATGCCGAGCGCCGCGGCCAGGGGCAGGTTCAGCGTGACGTTCGAGTAGACGAGGTTGCCGATCAACTGCGTCTTGCCGCCGACGATCTGCACGGTGATGTAGTCGCCAAGGCTGAGCGAGAACGTGAAGACCGAGCCCGCGGCCACCGAGGGCAGCACCATCGGCAGCACCACCGACCGGAAGGTGCGCCACGAGCGCGCCCCGAGGTCGGCGGAGGCGTCCAGCAGGCTCTCCGGGAGCCGTTCGAGCCCGGCGTGGATCGGCAGGATCATGTACGGCAGCCAGAGGTAGGTCAGCACGACGACGGTGGCGGCGAGTCCGTACCCCGGACCGCTCAGGCCGAGCGGCGCCAGCGCCCAGTCGAGCGGTCCGCCGGTGGCCAGGATGAGCCGCCACGCGTAGACCTTCACCAGGTAGCTGGCCCACAGCGGGGTGAGGATCGCCGCCACCAGCAGCGGCCGCCGCCTGGGGCGCGCCACCCGGGCCGTGTAGAAGGCGACGGGGAACGCGATGACGGCGCAGAGCACGGTGACGGCGAGCGCCACCCCGACGCTGCGCAGCGCGACCCTCCGGTACAGCGGATCGGAGAGCAGGGACGAGAAGTTCTCCGTGGACCACACCTTCACGACCTCGGACGTGAAGGAGTCCGTGGTCCAGAACGCGGAGAGGAACAGCGCCGCGAGGGAGCCGAGGTAGGCCACCACCAGCCACAGCAGCGGCGCGGAGAGCAGCAGCGACAGGCGCAGCCGTGGACGGCGGTGCAGCGCCCCGGCGAGCCGCCGGACCCCTCCGGCGGCCTGCCCGGTCGACGTCATGGCGTCAGCCCTTGATCTCGTTCCAGGCCTGCACCCACTTCGCGTACGGCACGCACCGGACGTCGGTGCGGCCGTCGAGGCACTGCTCGATGGGCGTGGTCCAGTAGTGCACCTTCTTCCAGTACCGCTCGTCGCTCGCGTGGAAGACCGCGCAGTGGTTCCTGTCGGCGGTCTCGGCACAGGCCCTGGCGTTCGAGGGGGCCTCGCCGAAGTACTCGGCGACCTGGGCGTTGACCTTCGGCGAGATGATCCAGTCGAACCACTTGTAGGCGCAGTTGGGGTGCTTGGCCCTGGCGGCCAGCATCCAGGTGTCGGACCAGCCGGTGGCACCCTCCTTGGGCAGCACGGCCTTGACCTTGGCGCCCTCGGATGCGGCGAGGTTGGCGATGACCTGCCAGGCGGTGCCGACGACCGAGTCGCCGCTCTTGAAGGCGGAGATCTCCTTGAGGTAGTCGCTCCAGTACTCGCCGACGTCCGCGTTCTGCTTCCTCAGCAGGTCCACCGAGGCGTCGAACTGCTTCTGGTCCAGGGCGTACGGGTTCTTGATGCCGAGGCCCGGCTTGGTGGCCATCAGGTACAGCGCGGCGTCCGCGATGTAGATCGGCGAGTCGTAAGCGGTGACCCTGCCCTTGTACCGGGAGGCGTCGTCGAAGACCGCGGACCACGAGTCGGGGGCCGGGGTGACCTTCTGGGTGTTGTACATGAGGAGGTTGGCGCCGCGGCCGTGCGGAATGCCGTAGGGGACGCCGTCCACGGAGTTCCAGGGCTGGTTCTTCAGCCCGGCGAAGACGTCCGTGTAGTCGGGCACCAGCTTGGTGTTGACGGGGGCCGCGTCGCCGGAGGCGATCAGGCGGAGCGAGGCGTCGCCGGAGGCCGACACGGCATCGTAGTCGCCGGTCTTCATCAGCGACACCATCTCGTCGGAGGTGGCCGCCGTCTTGGCGTTGACGCGGCAGCCGGTGCGTTTCTCGAAGTCGGTGACCCAGTCCACCTCGGGGTCGTTCGAGCCGTCCTCGACATAGCCGGCCCAGGCGATCAGGTTGACCTGTCCCTCCGTCCTGCCCAGCTCGGACTGCGCCTTGAGGTGCGGCGGATGGAGTCCGCCGGCGCCCGGCGACCGCGAGGAGCCGCCGGAGTCGGAGGATCCGCAGGCGGTGGCCACGAGAAGCGCAGCGACGGTCGCTGCGGCCTTGAGAGCGGGGTTCACGCGCACGACATTCTCCAGACGTGAGGGGACTGGCGGGGCGTACGTACGGTGGGGTGGTCAGCCGGGGTCCGGGATCGGGACGGTGTGCCGGCGGTGCCAGCGGAGGCCGACGCGGGCGCCCCGGTGGGCGGCGACGTCCTCGGACGAGGCCTGGAGGTTCTGCTGGAGGACGGTGAGGCTGCCGCCGGCGTCCAGGTCGACCAGGAACCGGGTCGTGTCGCCGAGGTAGACGACGTCGGCGACGGTGCCCGAGGCCGCGATGTGCTCGGGGCCGTCCCGGACGCCGGTGCCGGCCGTCAGGACGATCTTCTCGGGGCGGACGCTGAAGGTCCCCGAGGCGCCGAGGAGCCGCTTGGCGACCTCGCCGGTGAGCAGGTTGGAGGTGCCGACGAAACCCGCCACGAAGGCGTTCGCCGGCCGCTCGTAGATTTCCGCGGGCGTGCCGGCCTGCTCCACCCGGCCCCGGTGGAAGACGGCTATCCGGTCGCTCATCGCCAGCGCCTCCTCCTGGTCGTGGGTGACGAACACGAACGTGATGCCCACCTCCCGCTGGAGTTGCTTGAGCTCTGTCTGCATCTCTTCGCGCAGCTTCAGGTCGAGGGCGCCCAGCGGCTCGTCCAGGAGCAGCACCCGCGGGCGGCCCACCAGTGCGCGGGCGAGCCCCACGCGCTGCCGCTGGCCGCCGGAGAGCTGCGCGGGGCGCCGCCCGCCGTAGCCGGTGAGCCGCACCAGTTCCAGCGCCTCACCGGCCCGGCGCAGCCGCTCCGGCTTCGGCACGCCCCGGATCCTGAGCGGATACGCGATGTTCTGCTCGACCGTCATGTGCGGGAAGAGCGCGTAGTCCTGGAAGACCGTGTGCACGTCGCGCTCGAAGGGCGCGAGGCGGGTCACGTCGCGGCCCGCCAGCTCGATCGAGCCCGACGTGGGTGTCTCGAACCCCGCGACCAGGCGCAGCACCGTGGTCTTGCCGGAGCCCGAGGGCCCCAGCATCGAGAAGAACTCGCCGTCGGACACGGTTAGGTCGACCCCGGCCACCGCCTGCACCGGGCCGAAGGTCTTCGTCAGTCCCCTCAGCCGGATCGCCGCTCGCTCCATGGCGGGTCCCTTCTGGTGTGCCCGGGGTGGATCGGACCTCGATGCGGTTGTGCGTGCCCTTCGCCCCCGGCCAGCCGTCCGTCGGGAGACCGGCTCGCTGATCGCCCGGTGGGCTCGTCCCCGAACGTCCGGGGGGCTGCCCCCTGCGGACACCTCCCAGGCCTTCAGGACACGGGGAGCCTCAAGGGCCTGCGAGGCACCCCCAGGACGGGCTGATTCCTTCCCCTACGGGACCGTCCTCAAGCACCGCACTGGCCGATTCCTCACCCTCCCCTCACGTCCTCACACCCGGGCGGGCCGGTGCGGGCCCCGGCGGCTTCGGGCGCGGTGCGCAGCACCGTCTCCACGGCGCGGTCGATCTCACGCGCCGTCAAGTCGGCGCGGGCGGCGAGGCGGACGCGGGAGATGCCGTCGGAGACGGAGGGCGGGCGGAAGCAGCCCACCTCCACGCCCACGGCGCGGCACGCGGCGGACCAGTCCAGCGCCTCCTGCGGGGACGGGGCGTGCACGGAGACCACCGCCGCGTCGGGGCGGGCGCCGGTCAGGCCGGCGCCGGTGAGGCGGGTGTGCAGGGCGGTGGCGGCCGCGCGGGCGCGCCGCGGGCGGTCGGGCTCGCGCCGCAGCAGCCGCAGGGCGGCCAGTGCGGCACCCACCGCGGCCGGCGCGAGGCCGGTGTCGAAGAAGAACGTCCTCGCGGTGTTGAGGATGTGGTCGATCACCCGGGCCGGGCCGAGCACGGCGCCGCCCTGGCTGCCGAGGGCCTTGGAGAGGGTCACGACGGTGACGGTGTCCCCGGCGCCGGCGAGCCCCGCAGCCCAGGGCGCGCCCCGGCCGCCGTCGCCCAGCACGCCGAAGCCGTGCGCGTCGTCGACCACCAGGCCGGCGCCCTCGGCACGGCAGACGGCGGCGAGCGGGGCCAGCGGGATCGCGTCGCCGTCCACCGAGAACACCGAGTCGCAGACTACGATCGCGGGTCCCCGATGCCCCGCCAGCGCCTTGCGCACCGCCTCGGGGTCCGCGTGCGGCACCACCTGCTTGGCGCCGCGGGCCAGCCGGCAGCCGTCGATGAGCGAGGCGTGGTTGCCCGCGTCGGAGACGATCAGGCTCCCGCGCGGGGCGAGCGAGGTGACGGCGGCGAGGTTGGCCGCATAGCCGGAGGAGAACACCAGGGCGGCCTCGGCGCCGCAGAACGCGGCCAGTTCGCGCTCCAGCTCCGCGTGCAGCTCCGTGGTGCCCGTGACCAGCCGGGAACCGGTGGCCCCGGCACCCCAGAGCCGGGCCGCCTCGGCCGCCGCGGCCGTGACCTCCGGGTGGCGGGCGAGGCCCAGGTAGTCGTTGCCGGCCAGATCGAGCCGCTGGGCGCCCGGCGCCCGGGGGCGGAGGGAGCGGACCAGACCGGCGGCATCGCGCTCGCGGGCCTGCGCGTCGATCCAGTCGAAGGGCGCTGTGGGCATGCGGGGCTCCGGAAGGGCAGAGGTGGTTTTGTAGGCAATGCACAGACCCTAACCGCCGCCTCGGCTACCCAGCCTGTGGCAATACCCACACCTTGGGCGTGTGGTGTTGTGCGAATCCTCCTTGGCTCGGGGCTCCTCCGTGCGCAAGGATCAAGTCCATGGACCTGCTGAACACACTGGTGGACAAGGGACTTCGGTGCGAGCCGCCGACCCGCGAGGAAGCGCTCGCCGTGCTGACGACCTCCGACGACGAACTCCTCGATGTGGTGGCGGCGGCCGGACGGGTGCGCAGGCACTGGTTCGGACGACGGGTCAAACTCAACTATCTGGTCAACCTCAAGTCGGGCCTGTGCCCCGAGGACTGCTCGTACTGCTCGCAGCGCCTCGGCTCGCAGACCGGCATCCTCAAATACACCTGGCTGAAACCGGACGAGGCCGCACGCGCCGCGGCGGCCGGGGTCGCGGGCGGCGCCAAGCGGGTCTGCCTGGTGGCCAGCGGCAGGGGACCGACGGACCACGACGTCGACCGGGTGTCCGGCACCATCGCGGCGATCAAGGAGCAGAACGAGGGCGTGGAGGTGTGCGCCTGCCTCGGGCTGCTCTCCGCGGGCCAGGCCGAGCGGCTCCGCACGGCCGGCGCCGACGCCTACAACCACAACCTCAACACCTCGGCCGCGACCTACGGCGAGATCACCACCACGCACACCTACGACGACCGGGTGGACACCGTCCGGCAGGCACAGGCCGCCGGGCTGTCCGCCTGCTCGGGGCTGATCGCGGGCATGGGCGAGACGGCCGAGGACCTGGTCGATGTCGTCTTCGCGCTGCGCGCGCTCAACCCGGACTCGGTGCCGGTGAACTTCCTCATCCCCTTCGAGGGCACCCCGCTGGGCACGGAGTGGAACCTGACCCCGCAGCAGTGCCTGCGCATCCTGGCCATGGTCCGCTTCGTCTGCCCGGACGCGGAGGTGCGGATCGCCGGCGGGCGCGAGATCCACCTGCGGACTCTCCAGCCGCTCGCCCTGCACCTCGCCAACTCGATCTTCCTCGGTGACTACCTGACGAGCGAGGGCCAGGCGGGCAAGGCGGACCTCGACATGATCGCGGACGCCGGATTCGAGGTGGAGGGCACCGACACCACGACACTCCCCGACCACCGGCGCCCGTCCGCCGGCCACCCGGTGCAGGGCGGGTGCGGGGGCACAGGGGGGTGCGGCTGCGGGGGCGACCACCAGAGCCTGGACGGCCGCGAGGGCTCGGGGGACCTGGCGGGCACAGACCGCCGTGGGGGCCCGGGTGACCTTGGCGGCCCGGGTGACCTTGATGGCCCGGGTGACCTTGATGGCTCGGATGACCGCGAGCGCTCGGGTGGTCGGCCCGGCGGGAGCGGCGCGGGTGCGGCGGAGCAGCCCGCCCCCGTCTCCCACGCCGACCTGGTGGCCCTGCGCCGTCGCGGCGCCGGCACCGATCTCGCGCCCAATGCGTGAGGCGGCCCGGGCGGGCGTCGTGCCGGGGCCGCTGCGGGAGGCACCCGGGCTTCCGGAGTTGCTGGAGCTCGACCGCCGGCACGTCTGGCACCCGTACGGACCCATGCCCGGCCGCCAGGAGCCCCTGCTGGTGGAGTCCGCCTCGGGAGTGCGGCTGCGGCTCGCGGACGGCCGTGAGCTGGTGGACGGCATGGCGTCGTGGTGGTCGGCGATCCACGGCTACAACCACCCGGTGCTCAACGAGGCGGCGCGCCGGCAGCTCGGCCGGATGAGCCATGTGATGTTCGGCGGCCTCACCCACGAGCCCGCCATCCGCCTGGCGAAGCGACTTGTCGACATCACACCCGAGGGCCTGGAGCACGTCTTCCTGGCGGACTCCGGCTCGGTCTCCGTCGAGGTCGCGATCAAGATGTGCCTGCAGTACTGGCGTTCCCTCGGCCGCCCGGCCAAGCACAGGCTGCTGACCTGGCGCGGCGGCTACCACGGCGACACCTGGCAGCCGATGTCGGTCTGCGACCCGGACGGCGGCATGCACGCACTGTGGTCCGGCGTCCTGCCGCGCCAGATCTTCGCGGATCCGCCGCCCGCCGGGTACGAGGAGCGGTACGCACAGGCGCTGGACGAGCTGGTGGCACGGCACGCCGGCGAGCTGGCCGCGGTGATCGTGGAGCCGGTGGTGCAGGGGGCGGGCGGAATGCGCTTCCACTCCCCCCGCTATCTGCGGGTCCTCCGGGAGGCGTGCGACCGGCACGGTGTGCTGCTCGTCTTCGACGAGATCGCCACCGGCTTCGGCCGCACGGGCACGCTGTTCGCGGCCGGCCAGGCGGGGGTCACACCCGATGTGATGTGTGTGGGCAAGGCCCTGACCGGCGGTTACCTGACGATGGCGGCGACGCTGTGCACCGCGCGCGTCGCCGCCGGCATCGCCAGGGGCGAGGTGCCGGTGCTGGCGCACGGCCCGACCTTCATGGGCAACCCGCTGGCCGCGGCCGTCGCGGATGCCTCCGTGTCGCTGCTCCTCGGGCAGGACTGGGCCGCCGAGGTCCGGCGCATCGAGCGGGGCCTGCGCACCGGCCTCGGGCCGGCGGCGGCGCTGCCCGGGGTAAGGGACGTCCGGGTGCTCGGCGCGATCGGCGTGGTGCAGCTGGAACGTGCGCTGGACGAGCGGGCCATGGCCGCGGCGACCCGGGCGGCGGTCGACGCGGGCGTCTGGCTCAGGCCGTTCCGCGATCTGCTCTACACCATGCCGCCGTATGTCACGGGCGACGAGGACGTGGCGCGGATCTGCCGCGCGGTGTGCGCGGCGGCGGAGGCGGCCGCCGCGGGAGCGGTGGTGAGCGGCACGGGAACGGCACCGACCGCGGGAGAAGGTGGAGAGCGATGACGGTCGTCGTGGTGACGGGCACGGGCACGGAGATCGGCAAGACCGTGACGACGGCGGCCCTGGCGGCCGTCGCCCGGGCGGCCGGGCGCTCCGTCGCGGTCCTCAAACCGGCCCAGACGGGGGTGGCGCCCGGCGAACCGGGCGACACCGCCGAGGTGGTCAGGCTCGCGGGTGAGGTCACGGCGTTGGAGCTCGCCCGCTTCCCCGACCCCTTGGCGCCCGCGACGGCGGCCCTGCGGGCCGGCCTGCCGCCGGTGCCGCCGGAGGACGTCGCCGTGGCCGCGGAAAAGCTGGCCGCCGACCACGACCTCGTCCTGATCGAGGGGGCCGGCGGCCTGCTGGTGCGGTTCGACGCCACCGGCGCCACGCTCGCCGACGCCGCCCGTGAGCTGGCGGCCGAGGTGCTGGTGGTGGCCCCGCCGGGGCTCGGCACGCTCAACTCGGTGACGCTCACCGCCGAGGCGCTGCGGGCCCGTGGCCTGACGCAGCTGGGGGTGGTCCTCGGCTCCTGGCCGCGCGAGCCCGGTCTCGCCGAGCGCTGCAACCTGGTCGACCTGCCGGTGGCCGCGGGCGCCCCCCTCCTGGGCGCCCTGCCCGAGGGAGCCGCCGCCCTGCCCCCGCCCGCCTTCCGCGCCCGCGCCGCCGACTGGCTGGCGCCTCCGCTGGGCGGCCGGTGGGACGCGGCACGGTTCACGACCCGCTACCCGGCGAGCCCGTCCTGAGCCCTCCCGGAAGCAGGTTCCCCGCACTCCGCAAGGGGCGCGGGGAACCGCGCGGCACGGGGGCGCGGGGAGGCACGCGGCACGGGGCGCCGGGCACCACTCGGCACAGGGCACGCGGGGAACCCCGCGACCAACCGGACGCACCCCGGTGACCGGGAGGCGCCAGGAGCCCCCGGGACGGGCCGGGCCCGGGCAGGGGGCCGATGAGGCGCGCCGTGGCGGGCCACCGCGGTCGTTCGGAGAGACAATCGACACGTACCGACGTCCGTGTCCGCCGCCCCGGGCGGACGCCCCACCCGAGGAGGCGGTCCCATGCCGGTGTGGCCGGGCAAGGTACGGAAGGACGCAGTCCACCACCCTCTCTTCGCACGCTGCTACGCCCGGATGAGCGAGGCCGCCGAGCCCTGGATCGGCCCGCACCGCGCACGTCTGCTCGCGGGCCTCAGCGGGCGGGTCATCGAGATCGGCGCGGGCAACGGCCTGAATTTCGCGTACTACCCCCGGACCGTCTCCGAGGTCGTCGCCATCGAGCCGGAACACCGGCTGCGGCAGCTCGCGGCGCGCACGGCGCTGCGCGCGGACGTCCCGGTGGACGTGGTGCCGGGCGCGGCCGAGGCGCTGCCCGTGAAGAGCGAGGGCTTCGATGCAGCGGTGCTCTCGCTGGTGCTGTGCAGCGTCCGCGATGTGCCTCGGGCCCTGACCGAGATCGGGCGGGTGCTGCGCCCCGGAGGCGAGCTGAGGTTCTTCGAACACGGCAGGGCCTGGCAGGGCGGCGCGATGGTGACGGTGCAGCGAGCTCTGGACCGCACCGTCTGGCCGCGCCTCTTCGGCGGCTGCCATGTCGGGCGGGACACCCTCGGGGCGCTGCGGGACGCCGGGTTCGAGCTGGGCCCCTACCGACGGCTGCTGGTGCCGGAGCGCGGCCTGCGCACCCCGACCTCGTACTGTGTCGCCGGCACGGCGCACCGTCCGGAACGCACCGGCCACTGGACCACGAGGCCGGGCAGGCCCCACAGCCGGCCGCCCAACGGTGCCGCTCCCGCGACCGGGTGCCTCCCATGACCGGGCGGCTCCACGGCACGCCGGCCACGCACGGCCGGGCGGGGTGCCGGGCCCCGAGACCGCCGCTCACAGACTCCAGTGCCGCAGCTCCTGCGCGATGTCGTGCACGCTCGCGCTGCCGTCCTTCACAAGGCGAGCCAGCGACCGCACCTGCTCGGGAGAGGTGACGACCTTCAGTCCGCTGGCGACGAGATAGGCGTAGGCCACCGCGGAGGCGAACATCGCGTTCGAGCGCTCCAGCGCGGGGATGTGCAGCAGGAGCTGGAGCAGGGCCGCCGCCCTGGCCTGCGGGGTGTCGTACACGGGGATGCCGAATATGTCCGCCTCGTGCCTGCTGACCGCGGCGACGAGCGCTCCCCAGTCGGTGACCTGGGGGTCCCCTGGCGTCTTCTGTTCGGCGATCATCAGGAGCCAGGCGAGATCGATGTGCAGGTTCAACGACGGCCTTCGCGCTCCGAGCCGAACTCTTCGGCGAATATGGACCCGTACTGCTTCATGAAGTCGGCGGCGGCGTCCACGAACGTCTGGCCCACCTCTCCGGCGTCCTGTCTGACGAGCTCCTCGATGTAGCGGTTGACACTCATGCCCCGGGCCAGCGCGCGTTCGCGGGCGGTCCGGGCGGTGTCCTCGTCCACCCGCACATTCAACTGAGTCTTCGCCATACCAGAACGCTAGCGCCCGGTCGCTAGCATGGCAAGCGGATCGACGACCACGCCGGGGTTCACCCGGCGCCTGCCGTCTCCAGCCGCCCGCGCCGGGACCACCTCCCGGGGCTTTCGCCACGGCATGTGCCGTTCCGTGCATCGTGTGTCCTCGCCCGATGGCGCCGGACCACCCGGGCATGCCGGCGCCACCTCCGTCGCCGCCCGGGTGCGGCGTCCGGGGAGCGAGCGGGGCGGCCGGGCGGCAGCGCGAAAACCGCTCGCCCGGCGCGGCGCCGCTCTGCTTGGCTCATCCGAATGAGCGATCTCCATATCCGCTGCGCCGGCCTCTCCGACGTCGACGACGTGTTGCGGTTCTGGCGCGAAGCCGCGGAGGGCACGAGCATCAGCGACGACCACGACGGAGTGGCCCGGCTCCTCGCACGTGACCCCGACGCCCTGCTCCTCGCGGAGCGCGACGGCCGCCTCGTGGGCACCGTGATAGCCGGCTTCGACGGCTGGCGCTGCTCCGCCTACCGGCTCGCCGTACACCCGGACCACCGCCGGCAGGGCATCGCCACAGCCCTCCTCGAAGCGGCGGAGCAGCGATTCGGCGCCTTGGGCGGACGACGGGTCGACGCCATGGTCCTGGAGGCCAACGAGCGAGCGCACCACACCTGGGCGGCCGCCGGCTACCACCGGGAAGACCACTGGCGTCGCTGGGTGAAGCCGCTGTAGAGGCGACGGGCGACGGCGCCGTCGCGCCCCCCGGCAGCGGGGGCTCACCGCGTCGCCCGCACGGAACCACGGCTCCGTCCGCACGGCATCACGGCTCCGTCCGCTCGGGGCTCGCCGCACCGCGGGCGCCGGCGACCGCTCCGGGGCACTCGTGCCGGTGCGGCGCGCGGCGGCCGTGCCGATGCCTTTCTTTACGATGACGGGACACCCTTACCCGCATGAAAGGTGTCGGCCTCCCCCCATGGGCGAGCCTGCCCATCCCCCGCGTTCCCGCCCGCTCCCCCGTGCCCCCTGGCCGCGAGACCGCGCGGCCGCCCCGGGCCTGCCCGAGGATGGGACGGAGGTGACCCGATGATCGAAGTGCTCCTGCTCCTCGTGGCGGTGCTGCTCTCGCTGGCCTGCGGCGCCTTCGTCGCGGCGGAGTTCTCCCTCACCACGGTCGAGCGCAGCGAGCTCGAGGAGGCCGTGGAGCGCGGCGTGCGCGGGGCCCGGGGGGCGCTGCGGGCGGTGCGGCAGCTCACCTTCCAGCTCTCGGGGGCACAGCTCGGGATCACGGTCACCAACCTCGTCGTCGGCATGCTGTCGGAACCGTCCGTCGCGACGCTCCTCGCCGGTCCGCTGCAGGGCCTGGGCGCCTCGCACGCCACGGCGCGGTCGGTCGCGCTCGTGCTGGGCACGGCGGTGTCCACCGTCTTCCTGATGATCGTGGGCGAGCTGGTGCCGAAGAACTGGGCGATCTCCTCACCGCTGGCCGTGGCGCGGCGGGTGGCCACCCCGCAGCGAGTGTTCAGCACCGCCTTCCGGCCGTTCATCGCGCACCTGAACAACACCGCCAACCGCGCCGTGCGCCGCCTCGGCCTCGAACCGCGCGAGGAGCTGGCCTCGGCACGCAACCCCCAGGAGCTGATCGCGCTCGCCGAGCACTCGGCACGGGAGGGCGCTCTGGAGGCGGACACCGCGGAGCTGTTCGTGCGCACCCTCAACCTGGCGGAGCTGACCGCCGAGAACGTGATGACACCACGGGTACAGGTGATCGCGCTGGACGCGCAGGCGACGTGCGAGGACGTGGCCAACGCGACCCGGGCCACCGGCCTGTCCCGCTTCCCGGTCTACCGCGACAGCCTCGACACCGTCACCGGTGTGGTGCACATCAAGGACGTCCTGGCCGTACCCGCCGAGCACCGGCCGGCCACCCCCGTCACGGCGCTTGCGCGGGAGGCCCTGCTGGTGCCCGAGACGCTCACCGTCGACCGCCTCCTGGACCGCCTCGCCACCCGCCGCACGCTGGCCGTCGTCATCGACGAGTACGGCGGCACGGCTGGGGTCGCCACCCTGGAGGACATCGTGGAGGAGGTCGTCGGCGAGGTACGCGACGAGCACGACCCGCACGAGCTGCCCGACCTGGCCCGCAGCGGCCGGGACCGGGAGGGCCGGGCCCTGTACGCGGCGGACGGCTCGGCCCGCATCGACCGGCTGGAGCGGATCGGCCTGCACGCCCCGGAGGGCCCCTACGAGACGCTTGCAGGGCTGATCGCGACCGAGTTGGGCCGGATTCCGTCCCCCGGCGACCGGGTGGACGTCGACGGATGGGGCCTGGAGGTGGTGGACGCCTCGGGCCACCGGGCGGCGCGCGTCATGCTGCACGCGCCGCCCAGCGGCCGGGACGGCGGGAACGGCAGCACCCGGGCCGACCTGCACCCCGGGCGGGGCCGCAGGCGCGACGGCGGGCACCCGGTCGGCGAGGCGGACGGCACCCGGCGGGACGACGGCCGAGGGCCGGGCGGCGCACCCGGAGCGGCGGGGCCGGCCGGGCCAGGCGGCTCGCCCCGCCCAAGCGACACACCCGGCCCAGGCGACGCACCCGGCCCAGGCGACGGGCCGGGGGCGGGCGGCGGCGCCGGCCCGGGCGGTGGGCCCGGACCCGCCCCCGGGTCCGGCACCGGCGGCGGCGCGGGGAGCGCCCCATGACCGTCCTCGAACTGCTCATCGGCCTCGCGACCCTGGTCGCCAACGCCTTCTTCGTCGGCGGGGAGTTCGCCCTGGTCTCGGTGCGCCGCAGCCAGGTGGAGCCCCGGGCGCAGGCCGGCGACCGGCGCGCGCGCAGCGTGCTGTGGGGCCTGGAGCACGTGTCGGCGCTGATGGCCGCGGCCCAGCTCGGCATCACACTGTGCACGCTGGTGCTGGGCGTGGTCGCGGAGCCCGCCATCGCGCACCTGGTGGAGCCGGTCTTCCACGCCGTGGGCCTGTCACAGGGCCTGGTGCACCCGGTCTCGTTCGTGATCGCGCTGGTCGCCGCCACATACCTGCACATGCTGCTCGGCGAGATGATCCCGAAGAACATCGCGCTGGCCGAGCCGGTGCGCAGCGCCCTGCTGCTGGGACCGCCGCTGGTCGGCATCGCGCGGGCGCTGCGCCCGGTGATCTTCGGGGTGAACGCGCTGGCCAACGGAGCGCTCAAGCTGCTGCGGGTGGAGGTGCGGGGCGAGGTGGCGGCCACGATCTCGGACGCCGGCCTGGCCCGCCTGGTGAAGGACTCGGGCGACGCCGGCCTGCTCGACGACCGCGCGCAGGAGCGCCTGCACGATGCGCTGGAGCTGGGCCGCCTCACGGTGCGGGACGTGCTGCTGCCGCTGGAGCGGGTGGTCTACGCGCGCCTGGGCATCACTCCGGAGGAGTTGGAGCGGCTGGCGGCCGAGACCGGCTTCTCCCGCTTCCCGGTGGTGGACGCGGGCCGCCGTATCGTCGGCTACCTGCACGTCAAGGACGCGCTGGACGCCATGCCGCGCAACGAGCCGTTCCGCAGGAGCGAGATGCGCGCCATCACGCAGGTGCGGGAGACGAGTCCGCTGGACGACGCGCTCACGGCGATGCGGCGCAGCCGCACCCACATCGCGGCGGTGCGCGGCGCGGACGGCCGGCTGGCCGGCCTGGTGACCATGGCGGACGTGCTCCGGGAGCTGTTCGGCCAGCCGGTGTGAGCGCGCCCTTCCCGGGCTCGGGCCCGGGGGCGCCCCTGACCGTCGGCCGGGTGCCGGCGCGCCGGGATACGATCGCTGCGCTATGCAAGAGAATGTCGACTACAAGAGCCTGGTCGCGGTCGGTGACAGCTTCACCGAAGGCATGTCGGACCTGCTGCCCGACGGTTCCTACCGCGGCTGGGCCGATCTCCTCGCCGCGCGGATGGCCGCCCGTACGCCCGGTTTCCGCTACGCGAACCTCGCGGTGCGCGGCAAGCTGATCGGGCAGATCGTCGACGAGCAGGTGGAGACGGCCGCCGCCATGGGCGCGGATGTGATCACCCTGGTCGGCGGGCTGAACGACGCGCTGCGGCCGCGCTGCGACATGGGGCGGGTGCGCGGGCTTCTGGAGGAGGCCGTGGAGCGGCTCGCGCCCTCGTGCCGGCGGCTGGTGCTGATGCGCAGCCCGGGCCGCCGGGGCCCGGTGCTGGAGCGGGTGCGGCCCCGCGTGGAGGCGCTGTTCGCCTGCATAGACGAGCTGGCCGCCCGGCACGGCGCACTCGTCGTCGACCTCTTCGGCGCGCCCGTGCTGGGCGACCCGCGGTTGTGGGACGCGGACCGGCTGCACCTGACGGGCGAGGGCCACCGGCGGGTGGCCGAGGCCGTCTGGCAGGCCCTCGGCCACCCGGCCGAGAGCGACTGGCGTGCCGAGCTGCCCGCGGCGGTGCTGCCCGGCTGGGCGGCGCGGCGGGCCGCGGACCTGAGGTTCACGCGCGAGCACCTGCTGCCGTGGATCGGCCGCAGGCTCACGGGCCGCTCGTCGGGCGACGGCCGCCCACCCAAGCGCCCCGAGCTGCTGCCGTACGAGGACGAGGTCTGAGGGCGGGGGTTCCGCTGCGTTTGGGGCGGGCCTGACGGCGGGCTCCGGTCCCGTACAAGGGCATGTCCGACGGCGGGGTCCGCTCGCCGTACCGGCGCGGGCCCCGACGGCGGGCTCCGAGAGCGGGGCCCGCGGTCCGCCGCCGTCACCGGCCTGCGCGGACCGCCGGCGGACCGCCAGTAGAATCGGTCCACGTGACTTCCTCCGCACCCTCCGCGCCGTCCGCCGCGTCCGGCGCCGCCAAGCCCGTGATCCCCAACGTCCTGGCCGGCCGCTACGCCTCGGCCGAGCTCGCCGCCCTGTGGTCCCCCGAGGAGAAGGTGCGGCTGGAGCGCAGGCTGTGGCTGGCGGTGCTGCGGGCCCAGCGGGACCTCGGGATCGACGTACCAAAGGACGCGCTCGCCGCGTACGAGCGGGTGCTCGACCGGGTCGACCTGGCGTCCATCGCGGAGCGCGAGCGGGTCACCCGGCACGATGTGAAGGCCCGGATCGAGGAGTTCAACGCCCTGGCGGGCCACGAGCAGATCCACAAGGGCATGACGTCCCGCGACCTCACCGAGAACGTCGAGCAGCTCCAGGTCCGCCGCTCGCTGGAGCTGGTCGGGAACCGGACCGTGGCGGTCCTGGCCCGCCTCGGGAAGCTGGCGTCCGAGCACGCGGAGCTGGTCATGGCGGGCCGCTCCCACAATGTCGCCGCGCAGGCCACCACCCTGGGCAAGCGCTTCGCGACCGCGGCCGACGAGCTGCTGGTGGCATACGGCCGCCTGGAGGAGCTGCTGGGCCGGTATCCGCTGCGCGGCGTCAAGGGCCCGGTCGGCACCGCCCAGGACATGCTGGACCTGCTGGGCGGGGACACCGCGAAGCTGGCCGATCTGGAGCGCCGGGTCGCCGGTCACCTGGGCTTCTCACACGCGTTCGACTCGGTCGGCCAGGTCTACCCCCGCTCACTCGACTACGAGGTGGTCACGGCCCTGGTGCAGCTCGCCGCGGCGCCGTCGTCGCTGGCGAAGACCATCCGGCTGATGGCGGGCCAGGAGCTGGTCACCGAGGGGTTCAAGCCGGGCCAGGTGGGCTCCTCCGCGATGCCGCACAAGATGAACACCCGCTCCTGCGAGCGCGTGAACGGCCTGATGGTGGTGCTGCGCGGCTATGCGTCCATGGCGGGCGAGCTGGCCGGCGACCAGTGGAACGAGGGCGATGTCTCCTGCTCCGTGGTGCGCAGGGTGGCGCTGCCCGACGCGTTCTTCGCGCTGGACGGCCTGCTGGAGACGTTCCTGACGGTGCTGGACGAGTTCGGCGCCTTCCCCGCCGTCGTCGCCCGTGAGCTCGACCGCTACCTGCCGTTCCTGGCGACGACGAAGGTGCTGATGGGTGCGGTGCGCGGGGGCGTCGGCCGTGAGGTGGCGCACGAGGCCATCAAGGAGCACGCGGTCGCCACGGCCCTCGCGATGCGCGAGCAGGGCGCGGAGCGCAACGACCTGCTGGACAAGCTCGCCGCCGACGACCGGATCCCGCTGGACCGCGCGGGGCTCGACGCCCTGATGGCCGACCGGCTGTCCTTCACGGGAGCGGCCGCGGACCAGGTGGCGGCGGTCGTCGGGCGGATCGACGCCGTCGTCAAGCAGCATCCGGAAGCCGCCGGGTACACGCCCGGCGCCATCCTCTGACGGGGGCGCCGCCATGCCGCGCTTCACCACCGCGGAGCTGGAGGCCGCGCGCGACCTCCTGGTGCCCGACGTGGTCGCGGAGGGGCTGCGGGTGCTCTTCTGCGGGATCAACCCGGGCCTCTGGACGGCCGCGACCGGCCACCACTTCGGGCGGCCGGGCAACCGCTTCTGGCCGGTGCTGCACCTGTCCGGGTTCACGCCCCGGCAGTACCACCCCTCCGAGCAGCACAAGCTGCTCGACCACGGCATCGGCATCACGAACGTCGTCGCCAGGGCCACCGCACGCGCCGACGAGCTCACCGACGAGGAGTACCGCGAGGGCGGCCGCATCCTCACGGACAAGGTCGCCCGGCTGCGCCCCGCCTGGCTCGCGGTCGCCGGCATAACGGCCTACCGCACCGCCTTCGGCGACCGGCGCGCCGTGATCGGGCCGCAGCGGACCACCATCGGCAGCAGCCGCATCTGGGTGCTGCCCAACCCCAGCGGCCTCAACGCCCATTGGACGGCGGCGACGATGGCGGAGGAGTTCGCCCGGCTGCGGGAGGCGGCCCAGGCCTGAGCACGGGCCGGTACCGCCGCGGCCCCGTGCCGGCGGGCGGGCCGGCCGCTCCACGGCCCCGGGCCCGGTGCCCGCCCGGTGGGCGCCGTGTTCACAGGTGCGGCCGGCGGTCGCCGAGGACGGACAGGAGCTGCAGTTTGTCGTGGCTCTCGGTGCCGGGGGTGGCGGTGTAGACGAGCAGCGACTGGGCCTGCCCGGGGTCGTGGAGGACCTGGCAGTGCACCTCCACGATGCCGAGTTCCGGGTGGGCGATGCGCTTGCGGTCGTGGATCCTGACGCCGACCTCGTGCTCCGCCCAGAGGGCCGCGAACTCCTCGCTCCGTGCCAGCAGGGACGCGACGATCTCCCCGGCGCGGGAGTCGGGACCCTGGCGGGAGTAGGCGGCGCGCAGGTCCGAGGTGAAGGTCCGGCTGTGCTTCGGGTGATCCTCCGGGGGGTGGATCCGGCGGGCCGGGGGATCGGTGAACCAGCGGTGGATGAGGCTGCGGTCCAGCCCCGTGTACCGGGTCCCGTCACCGAGCAGGGCGGCGGCGAGGCGGGTCTGCACGAGGGTCTCCCCGACGGCGCTGATGACCTGGGCGGGCGTGTCGGCCAGGCGGTCGAGTATGCGCATCATGCCGGGGCTGACGTGGTCGCCGCCGGGGCCCCGGGCGGGGGCGTTGTGCCCGGCTATGCGGAAGAGGTGGTCGCGCTCGTCGAGGGACAGGTGCAGCCCCCTGGCGAGGGCGGCGAGCATCGGTTCGGACGGCATGGGCCCGCGCTGCTGCTCGATGCGGGTGTAGTAGTCGGCGGACATCCCGCACAGCGCGGCGACCTCCTCGCGGCGCAGCCCGCGGGTCCGCCGCCGCTGTCCGCGCGGCAGCCCGACGTCCTCCGGCTGGAGGGCGGCACGGCGGGCACGCAGGAAGTCCGCCAGTTGTTCACGGTCCATGGACACATTGTCACTTTCGCTCGGCGGTGACGGCAGGACCGGCCGGGTCGGCTGGATCGGCCGGGTCGGCTGGATCGGCCGGGTCGGCTGGATCGGCCGGGCGGCGCGCGAGGGCGTGGCGGGCGGGCCGGCGGGCGGCCGGCCCGGCGGGCGCGGAGGGCTGGGCAGCCGTCGCGGCGGCGTGGCAGCCCGGCATGCGCGGCAGTCCGGCGGCCGCAGCGGGTCGGCAGGCGCGGCGGTGGGGGGCCGGATGGCCGGCGGCCGGGCGCGGTGGCGGGGCCGCTGGGCGCGGTGGCGGGGCCGCTGGGCGCGGTGGCGGGGCCGCTGGGCGCGGGGATAGGGCCCCTGGGCGCGGGGATAGGGCCCCTGGGCGCGGGGATAGGGCCCCTGGGCGCGGGGATAGGGCCCCTGGGCGCGGCGGCAGGGCGGCTGGGCGTCGGCCGGCCGGGCGAGGCCGCACGGGCGCACGGGCAGCGCCCGGGAGTCCCTCAGAGCAGCGTGCCGCCGGAGGCCTCGATGCGCTGGGCGGTGATCCAGCCGGTGCCCGGCCCCAGCAGAGCCGCGATCACGCCTCCGATGTCCTCGGGCTCACCGACCCGGCCCAGCGCGGTCTGGGAGGCCGTGAGCGCCCGGAACCCCTCGTCGTCCCGGATCACACCGCCGGCGAAGTCCGTGGCGATCGGGCCGGCCGCGACCGCGTTCACGCTGATGCCCCGGCCGCCCAGTTCTTTGGCCAGGTACCGCGTCCAGGTCTCGACCGCGGCCTTGACCGAGCCGTACACCGACCAGCCCGCACCGACGAACCTGGCCAGTCCGGTGGACAGGTTCACGATCCGCCCGCCGTCGGCGAGCAACGGCAGCAGTTCCTGGGTCAGGAAGACGACGCCCTTGAAGTGCACGTCCACGAGCAGGTCGAACGCCTCGACGGTGGTCTCGCCGACCGGGGTGGTCGCGGCCACGCCGGCGTTGTTGACCAGGAAGTCGAACGTGTCGCGGTCCCAGACGGTCCGCAGAGCCTCCCGGACGGCGCCCGCGAAAGCGGGGAAGGCGCCGAACTCGGTGGTGTCCAACTCCAGGGCGACGGCCCGGCCGCCCACCGCCTTGACGGCGTCCACGACGGCCGCGGCCTCTTCCTTGTGCGACCGGTAGGTGAGGACGACGTCGGTACCCTCCTCGGCGAGTTTGAGCGCGGTGGCCCGGCCCAGGCCACGGTTCCCGCCGGTGATCAGGGCGATCTTGTTCTGGCTCACGGGACTCCTCACGGATGGTGGCGGGCCCTCGTGCGGGAGGCACGAGCGGAACACCCGCCACCGCCAACGATCCACTCCGCTCCGCCGGGGATGAAGGCACAGCTCATCCAGGGACGGCCGATCCCCCCTTGAGCCGGAGCCCCCCGAGCCCCCCTCTGAGGCCGGATGCCCGGCAGGGCGCACGGTGCCCTCCCGTCGTGCCCGGTGGATCACGGGTGCCGTGGATCACCCGCGCGTGTCGGACCGCCCTCGTATGTCGGACCACCGCGCGTGTCGGACCACCCGTGGCCGGGGATTCGTGCCCGTGGAACGCCGGTGGCGGCGCCCTGTCCTGCGCGGCGACGATCCGGCAGCGGGCTTCCGGCGGGTCGCGGCGCCGCCCGCCGGGCCCCGGCGGCCCGCGAGCCCTGCGGGCCTGCGCGGCTCCGCTACGGCGGGTCCGTCTCCGTGACGGCGGCCAGCAGGGACGGCGGCCGGGCCGGGTCGAGCCGGGAGACGGCGAGGGCTATCCAGCGGCTGCCCGTGTGCCACACATGGGCGTCGGAGGCGAGGGCGCTGAGCCGTGCCCAGGGCTCGGGCATGTCCTCGCCGTGCTCCATCGCCCGGAGGAGGACGCCGCCGAGGCCGAATATCTCAGGCGCGCCCCAGCGTTCGGCGAGCCGGGCCGAGAGTGCGTCGCGCTCGGCCTCGCACTGCTCCTCGGCGGCCTCGCGCGAGGCGCAGTCGGGCTCGTCCCAGGCGACGCCCTCCGCGCTCCACTCCGCCAGGTGATAGCCCGGACCACCGGTGCCCGGGTCCGATCTGCCGTGCGTCGCGGGAAATTCCCGGGCGCACAGCGCGTCGATGGCGGCAAGGTGCGGGGCTGCGCTCATGCCTCCAGTAAACCCGCCCCCACTGACACCGGGTCCTGGCGCCCCGTCAGCAACCGTTTCGAGGCCGTCGGCGACCGTTTCGAGCCGCGGGTGCCGCGGGCGCCGGTGGCAGGCCCGCGGTCGCCGGTGGCAGGCCCGCGGGTGCCCCCACGGGTGCCGCACCAGGCGCGGGCGGCGGTGCCGTGCTCCGGGCACCCGCGCCCCCGTACTCGCCGCCGACCCCTCCTGGCGAGTAACATCCGGCCATCACGCGCACTGGCTGGGAGGACGGACGTTGGGGCGGCTGACCGGCGGGGATCCCTCTCTGCTCCGGAGGATCAATTCGGCGGTGGTGCTGCACGCGCTGCGCGCCACGGACTTAGCGACGCTGACCGAGATCACTCAGGTGACGGGCCTGTCCAGGCCCACGGTGGAAGGCGTCGTCGAGGGCCTGATCGAGGCCGGCCTCGTGGTGGAGGCCGCGGCGGAGGAGGGTGCGACACGGCGTCAGGGACGGCCCGCGCGCAGGTTCCGGTTCCGTGCCGAGGCGGGGCATCTGCTGGGTCTTGAGATAGGCGCCCACCGGGTCGCGGCCCTGCTGTCCGACCTGGACGGCCGGGTGCTCGGCACCGCCTCCAAGGAGGTGCCCGAGACCGCGCCCGCCGACGAACGGCTGGACCGGCTGCGGTCGGTGGTCGCCGATCTGCTGCGCCGCGCCGGCGTCCCGCGCGGCTCGCTGCGGGCGGTCGGTGTGGGCAGTCCGGGCATCGTGGAGGCCGACGGGACCGTCCGGCTGGGCACCGCGCTGCCGGAGTGGACGGGTCTGCCGCTGGGCGAGCGGTTGCAGCGCTCGTTCAAGTGCCCGGTGCTCGTGGAGAACGACGCCAACACCGCGGCGGTGGCCGAGCACTGGAAGGGCGCCGCGACCGAGTCGGACGACGTGGTGTTCGTCCTGGCGGGGCTGAGCCCGGGGGCCGGGTCCCTCATCGGCGGGCGACTGCACCGGGGGTACGGGGGCGCGGCGGGCGAGATAGGAGCGCTCCACCTGCTGGGCCGCGAGGCCACCCCGGAGACGCTGCTGTCCACCACGGACGAGCCGCTGCACCCGCTGGACGAGCAGGCGGTGGCGGAGGTCTTCCGCAAGGCGCGTGAGGGTGACGCCGGGGCGCGGGCGGCCGTCGACCGCTTCATCCAGCGCCTGGTGCACGACGTGGCGGCGCTGGTGCTGGCCCTCGATCCGGAGCTGGTCGTGGTGGGCGGCTGGGCCGCGGGCCTCGACGGCGTCCTGGAGCCGCTCCGCGGCGAGCTGGCCCGTTACTGTCTGAGGCCACCGCGGGTGGCCCTGTCGGTGCTGGGCGAGGCCGCGGTGGCGACCGGAGCGCTCAGGCTTGCGCTCGACCATGTGGAGGAGGAGCTGTTCGCCGTGGAGAGCACGGTGACGGCCCGGCACTGAGCCGCTCCCCGCACGGGGCGGCCACGCGTGACACACGGACGCGTCGTGACACACACGGACGCGTGCAGCACGGCCCTACTACGTGCACCGGGCGCGTGCGGACGTGCACGAGGGAGCAACGCCTACATCAGGTACGGCACGCTGCACGCGGCACGGAATACCCGCACCGGGCACAGCACACGCGCACGAAACGGCGCACGTGCACCAGGCACGGCACCCACGTGCACCAGGCACCGCAGAGGTGCGCCGGCCCGAAGGGCCGAGAACCCCTGGCGGCCGTCCCCAGCGCCTCAGGGCACCGACCCCACCGGCCGGGGGCCGGGGCGTACGACTCGCCTCGCCCTCGCGGGGTGCGTCGTCAGGAGGCGCGGGTCTCCGGGCCGTGGTGGATCTCGACGCCTCCGGAGTCGCCAAAGGTGAGGCGGCAGGTGTCGGCGCGGTAGGTGGCCACCGAGACCGCGGCCGTGCGCCCCTCGGCGGAGAACCGGGTGGTGACGACCAGCACCGGGGCGCCGGGGAGGCGGTCCAGCTCCTTGGCGTCGTCGGCGCCCGCGGAGCCCAGCTCGACGGAGCGGTCCTGGCCCTCCAGAGGCCGCCGCTGCAGCTCCCTGAGCACGGCACGCGCGCGCGTGGTGCCCGTCGGCGCGTCTATGCCGGAGAGGTCGGGGACCGAGGCGGACGGGATGTACAGCAGCTCGGCGGCGACCGGCTGACCGTGCGAGACCCGGCTGCGGCGGACCGTGTGCACGGGCTCCTGGGCGTCGGTCTCCAGCATGCGCGCCACCGCGGCCGGCGGCGTCGTCAGCGTGCTGTCCACGGGCTGCCAGGCGTCGTCGGCCGCACCCGGCCAGGCATGGCCGGACGGGCCCACGGCCACGCCCACGCGCGGCGGCGCGACGGTGGTGCCGACGCCTCGGCGGCGCTGCAGGCGCCCTTCGAGTTCGAGCTGCTCCAAGGCCTGCCGGAGCGTCGCGCGCGCGACGCCGAAGCGGGCGGCGAGGTCCCTCTCGTTCGGCAGGATCTCCCCGACCGCAAACTCGGAGTCGAGCGCCTCACTGAGCACGGTCCTGAGGTGCCAGTACTTGGGCTCCGGCACCGATTCGAGCTGCGTGGTCCCCACCCTGTCCTCCGCAATCGCCGTTTCCTGGCAGAGTTTTGACTTCGTTCTTTATTAAAGGTTCCTGCACTATGGCTGACGATACGGCGACGCCCGGAGTTGGTCAAGACCAATCCGGGACCGGTACCACGCGTACGACTGGTGTTCTTCCGGCGCGGCCCACCCGCGCACACGGGTGCCACGGCACGGCGACGCCCCCCGCCGCGCGGCGACGAGGTGCGTCGCGGCGCTACTGCCATGGCCGCCTCCGACGGCCGCCCCACCGCCGAGGGCACGCCGCGGCCGAGCGCCTCAGGCGTCGCCCAGATGGATCAGCTTGTCAGGGTTGCGCAGGATGTGGACGCGCTGGATGCGCCCCTCGGAGACCTCCACCTGGAAGACGCTGTCCGGCTTGTCCCCGGAGAGGACCAGCAGGGCGTCGCCTCCGTTGACCTCCACGAAGCGGAACCGCGGATCGGCGGGGGACCGGTGCGCCACGCCGAGCAGGAACCGCCCCACCTTGTCCGCGGTCTCGATGACCCGTACCGGCGCCTTGGCCTTGCCGCCGCTGTCCGCCACCAGGCTGGCGTCCGGCGCGAGCAGGGCCAGCAGGCCGTCCAGGTCGCCGTCGAGCGCGGCGGCCAGGAAGCGCTCGGTCAGGTCGCGGCGGGCCGCGGGGTCGACGTCGTAGCGCGGCCGGCGCTCGTCGACGTGCCTGCGGGCCCGGCTGGCGAGCTGGCGGACGGCCGGCTCGCTGCGGTCCAGGATGGCGGCGATCTCCGTGAAGGGGACGGCGAAGGCCTCCCTGAGCACGAAGACGGCACGCTCCAGGGGCGACAGCGACTCCAGGACGACGAGCACGGCGAGCGACACGGTGTCGGCGAGCACGGCGCGCTCCGCGGCGTCGGGCGCGGTCCCGCCCAGGTCGGTCACGAGCGGTTCGGGCAGCCAGGGGCCCACATAGGCCTCGCGGCGTGCGGCGATCTGACGCAGCCTGTCGACGGCGAGGCGGGTGGTGACGCGCACCAGGTACGCGCGCGGGGACCGCACTTCGGCGCGGTCGGCGGCCGACCAGCGCAGCCATGTCTCCTGGACGACGTCCTCCGCGTCGGCCACCCGGCCGAGCATGCGGTAGGCGACGCCCATCAGCACAGGGCGGTGCTCTTCGAAGACCTCGGTCGCCGTATCCGTCCGCACGCGTCCATCCCACCGGACCCGCGCGCCGCTGTCCAGGCGGATCGGGCGCGTCGTCGGCAACAGGGTGGGCGGGAGGCCAAGGGCGGTTGTTCACTTGGCGTTTGAGCCCGCGTGGTCACTCCCCAGTAGGTGTGACTCGGCAATCGCCCGTACCCGTCCTGGAGGCGCCGCATGTCATCCACTCCGCACCGTCCGCTCCCCGGTCGCCGCAGCGTGCTGCGCGGCTCGCTCGCCGCCTCCGCGGCGCTCGCCGTGCCCACGGTGGCCTCCGCGGCCTCCGCGGCGCCGGCTGTCGCGGCACCGGCCCTCGTCCGCTCCGGCCGGCCGGTCGCGGGGTGGGGTGTGCAGGCCGGGGACGTCACCGCCCACTCGGGCCTGGCGTGGGTCCGCTCCGACCGGCCCGCACGGATGATCGTGGAGACCGCGGCCACCGAGTCCTTCCGCAATCCCGTGCGCCGGCAGGGGCCGCTGCTCGGGCCCGACACCGACTTCACCGGCACCACGCCGCTGCACGGGCTGCCGGCCGGCGAGCAGATCCACTACCGGGTGCTGCTGGCCGACCCGGACGACCCGCGGCGCACCGGCGAGCCGGTCGCCGGCACGTTCCGCACCTCGCCGGTGGGCAGACGCGCGGGAGTGCGGTTCCTGTGGTCGGGCGACATCGCGGGCCAGGGCTGGGGCATCAACCCCGACCTCGGCGGTTACCGGGTCTTCGAGGACATGCGCCGCCTCGATCCGGACTTCTTCCTGTGCAGCGGCGACAACATCTACGCGGACAGCCCGATCCCCCCGAGCGTGACCCTCCCGGACGGCCGGGTGTGGCGGAACGTCACCACGGAGGAGAAGTCGAAGGTGGCCGAGACGCTGGCGGAGTTCCGCGGCGCCTTCCGGTACAACCGCCTCGACCACAATCTGCTGGCGTTCTCCGCGCAGGTCCCCACCGTCACCCAGTGGGACGACCACGAGGTCCACAACAACTGGTACCCGGGGCAGATCCTGGACGACGCCAAGTACACGGTCAAGGACACCCGGGTGCTCGCCCAGCGGTCCCTGCGCGCGTTCAGCGAGTACTTCCCGATCTCCACACTGCCGCCGGGCGACCCGGACGGCCGGGTGTACCGGGTGCTGCGGCACGGACCGCTGCTCGACGTGTTCGTCCTCGACATGCGCACCTACCGCAACCCCAACTCGCCCGACCGGCAGCCCGACGACGCCACCGGCATCCTGGGCGCCCATCAGCTCGCCTGGCTGAAGCGCGAGTTGAGCAGGTCGCGGGCGGTGTGGAAGGTGATCGCCTCGGACATGCCGCTGGGCCTCGTGGTCACCGACGGGGCGGTGAACTTCGAGGCGGTGGCGCAGGGCGACCCCGGCGTGCCGCTGGGCCGTGAGCTGCAGATCGCGGAACTGCTGCGGTACATCAAGCACGAGGGCATCACCGGCACGCTCTGGCTGACGGCGGACGTGCACTACACCTCCGCGCAGCACTACGACCCGTCGCGTGCGGCGTTCAAGGACTTCGCGCCGTTCTGGGAGTTCGTGTCGGGCCCGCTGGCCGCGGGCGGCTTCCAGGCCACCGCGCTGGACGGCACCTTCGGTCCCCGGCAGGCGTTCGTCAAGGCGCCCGACCGGCCCAATGTGTCGCCGGCCGAGTCCCCGCAGTACTTCGGCGAGGTCGACATCGACGGGCACAGCGGCGAGCTGACCGTCCGGCTCCGGGAACAGGGCGGCGGCGTGCTGTTCACCCAGGTCCTCCAGCCGGGCCGGGTCGGACAGTAGCCCGGGGGCGCCCGGAGGTCGGGCAGGAGCCAGGGGGGTCGGCCTCGCGGTCGGCAGTGGCCACGCCCACGGCCGCGCGCCGGGGCCCGGCGCGCCGCGCGCGGCCGTGGTCGCCCGGGCATCGCGCAGGCGCCCCGGCTCCGCACAGGGGCTCGCGAGGGCCCCGGGCCGGCCCCCGGACCGCCGGCCGCGACGGCCGGCGGTCCGGGGGCACGCCGTGGACCACGCAGAGTGGCCACGGTGGCCGAAGAACGCCGCTCCCGGGCCTGCCGCGCGGTGTCCCGAGGCCGGCCCCGCGGCCCCGGCACCGGCCGCCCCACCAGGCAGAACGGGCCCTTGGCCGAGCGGCGTGCGGGCACCGGCGCCCGGCTTTACCTGACGGTCACGAAGCGTTCGTGACGCCGCAACACCTCCTGTACAGAGTGGCACCATGAGTCCAGACATGTCTGATGTGACGCGTGCCCGGCACGGCCGCCCGGTCCATCACTGGCGCCGGGACCTGGTGGAGCTGGCCGCGCTCTTCACGGCGGTGGCGGTCGCCGACGTCATGGCGAACCTCATCGGACACGGCCCGGACGGCCCCCTGCTGCTGTGCGTCTCCGCGCTGGTCCTGCTCGCCACGGCCGGCTTCCACATGTGGTGGGCGCGCCGCCACAGCCACGCCCCGCCGGCACCGGTGCCCGACGCCCACCCGCCGCGCGCCGCCGCCGGGCTGACCGTCCCGGGCGCGCCGGCCGCGCCCGGCAGCGGCGGATCCGGGGGCACACCGCCCGAGCACACGCCGCCCGGCACACCCCGGGGCCCCTCTCCCGCCCCGGCCGCGTCCGCAGAGCCGCCGGTCACCGCCCCCGAGTCCGCCATGCCCCCGACCACCCTGTGGCGGATGCGGACGACCGTACGGGACGCGCCGGGGTCGCTGGCCGTGCTGTGCGCCGCGATGGCCGAACGGGAGATCGACATCCTCAGTCTGCAGACGCACCCGCTGGCCGAGGGCACCGTCGACGAGTTCCTGCTGCGCGTCCCGGCCCGGCTGACCGCCGCGGACGTCAGCGGTGCCGTCTGCGCCGTGGGCGGCGGGGACACCTGGATGGAGCGTGCCGACGCCCACGACCTGGTGGACACGCCCACCCGTGTGCTGGGACTCGCCACCCGGACCGCCCTCGACCCCGCGGAGCTGCCGCTCGCGCTGCGCGGGCTGCTCGGCCGCTGCACCATCCGCTCGTTCCCCGCGCCCGCCGCCGACCACGCCCGCGGCGGCGCCGAGGAGACCCCTTCCGCGCCCTGCGCACCCGGCGCCCACAGCACGGCCATCCGGCGTGCCCGGGAGGCGTCCGGGGCTCCCGCGGGCCCGGTGCCTCCCCCGGCCGCCCGCGGGACCGCCGGTCCTGACGGCGGTGACCGGGCCGCCGGCCAGGGCCCCCTGCCGCCCGTCGAGGGGACGCTCGAAGGGACGGTGCTGCACCTGCGGGCGCCCGACGGCGGGCTGATCACCGTGGAGCGGCCCTATCTGCCCTTCACCCCGACGGAGTTCGCCCGTGCCCGGGCGCTCGTCGAGCTGGACGCACGGCTCGGCCCCCGCGTCCCCGGCGGCCGGGACGTCCTCACGCTGCCGCGCGGCCAGGCGATCACCGTGCGCCGCGCGGACAGCACCGACCTCGCGGCGGCCAGGGCGATGCACGGACGGTGCTCCACGCACACCCTGGGCATGCGCTACCACGGTCCCCTCGACGATGCCGACGGCTACCTCGACCACCTGCTCAGCCCCCGCTTCGGCCGGACCCTCGCCGCGCAGACGGCGTCCGGGCGCATAGTGGCCCTCGGCCATCTGCTGTGGGACGGCGAGGAGACCGAGGTCGCCCTGCTGGTGGAGGACGACTGGCAGCGCCGCGGCATCGGCCGCGAGCTGCTGGGGCGGCTGGTCGCCATGGCCGCCGAGGCGGGCTGCTCGCACGTCTACGCCGTCACCCGGGCGTCCAACACCGGCATGGTCGCCGCGATGCGCGGCCTCGGGCTGCCGCTCGACTACCAGATCGAGGAGGGCACCCTCGTGATCACGGCCCGGCTCGACCCGGCGCCGGCCCGGGTCCCCGCACACCTGCGGGACGGCCGGCACCGGTGAGCCACCGGCAGCGCCCCTGAATCCCCTCCGGGCCGGGTGCGGGGCCCGGGGGGGCACCCGGCCCGGAGGCGGGCGGTGTCAGTGCCGCGCCGTAGGGTCCGTACATGACCGAGCCGACGCACCTGCGCGAGATCCGGACGTCGTACGACACCGTGGCCGCCGACTACGCGGCACTCGTGCCGCCCGCGTTCCGAAAGGACACGCTGGGGCGCGCCATGATGGGCGCGTTCGCGGAGCTGGTGGGGGCCGCCGGGGGCGGCCCGGTCGCCGATGTGGGCTGCGGACCCGGGCATGTGACGGCGTATCTCGCCTCCCTCGGGCTGGCCGCGTTCGGCATCGACCTCTCCCCCTCGATGGTCGGCGTGGCCCGGCGGGACCACCCGGGGCTGCGGTTCGAGACGGGAACCATGACGGCTCTGGAGCAGGCGGACGGCGAGCTCGCCGGCGTCGTCGCCTGGTACTCGATCGTCCACACCCCGAGGGAGGTGCTGCCGACGGTGTTCCGGGAGTTCCACCGGGTGCTGGCGCCCGGTGGCCACCTGCTGCTCGGCTTCCACGTCGGCGACGAGAAGCGGCGCAAGACGACGGGGTACGGCGGCCACCCGATGGCGCTAGACGTCCACCGGCTGCCCACCGGCCACGTCGCGGGGCTGGCCGCAGGTGCCGGGCTGTCCGTGCAGGCCACCCTGGTCCGGCAGGCGGAGAACGCACCCGTGCCGGGGGCCTGCGTCCTGGCGCGCAGACCGTGGCGACCGGCCCGCCCGGACCGCCGCGCCCCGGCCGGGCGCCGCCGGGCGGGCGCCGCACCGGACCCGCACTCTTAGCGTCCGGTGATCTTGTGGCCACGTGCCCGGAATCCGGCTGACGCCGACCCCTTCCCCGTATGAGGATGGCTCCATGTCAGAGACGAAGATCACGCTACCCCGTGCAGTCGCCGACGCCTACGTCGACGAGTTCATCACCCTCGATCCCGTCGCCGGCACCTTCCTCGGTGTCAAGGAGAGCCACAGCAAGCTGCCCGACTACTCCCCCGCCGGCCACGGGGCACGTGCCGAGCTGGCGCGGCGCACGCTGGCCCGGCTCGACGAGGCGGAGCGCTCCCCGGGTGCAGAGCAGGACATCGAGCGCCGCTGCGGGCGCCTGCTGCGCGAACGGCTGACCGCCGAACTCGCCGTGTACGAGGCGGACGAGCACCTGCGCGCCGTCAGCAACATCTCCTCGCCGGTGCACTCGGTCCGTGAGGCCTTCACCGTCACCCCGACCGAGACCGAGGCGGACTGGGCCGCGATCGCCGAGCGGCTGCGGGCCGTGCCGGCCGCGTTCGAGGGATACCGCGCCTCGCTCGAGCTGGGCCTGGAGCGGAAGCTGCTCGCCGGGCCCCGGCCGACGGCGACCTTCGTCGAGCAGCTCACCGAGTGGGCCGACCCGGGCAACACCGGCCGGAGCTGGTTCGAGGAGTTCTCGGACGCCGGACCCGGGATCCTCCGCGGTGAGCTTGCCGAGGCGGCCCGGTCCGCCGGCGAGGCGGTGGTGGCGCTGCGGGACTGGATGCGCGGCGTGTACGCGCCGGCCGTCGAGGGCGCCCCCAACCCGGTCGGCCGGGAGCGCTACGCCCGCTGGTCGCGCTACTACAACGGCACGGACCTGGACCTCGACGAGGCGTACGCGTACGGCTGGTCGGAGTTCCACCGCCTGCTCGGCGAGATGCGGACCGAGGCGGAGAAGGTCCTGCCCGGCGCGGCCACGCCCTGGGAGGCGCTGGCGCACGCCGACCGGCACGGCCGGCACATCGAGGGCGTCGACGAGGTCCGCGACTGGCTCCAGGGCCTGATGGACAAGGCCATCGGCGCACTGGACGGCACCCACTTCGAGCTGGCCGAGCGGGTCCGCAGGGTGGAGTCCTGCATCGCTCCCCCGGGCGGCGCCGCGGCCCCGTACTACACGCAGCCGTCGGAGGACTTCTCACGGCCGGGCCGCACCTGGCTGCCGACCATGGGGCAGACCCGCTTCCCGGTCTACGACCTGGTCTCCACCTGGTACCACGAGGGCGTGCCGGGCCACCACCTCCAGCTCGCGCAGTGGATCCACGTCGCGGAGTCCCTCTCCCGTTACCAGGCCAGTCTGGGCATGGTGAGCGCCAACGTCGAGGGGTGGGCGCTCTACGCCGAGCGGCTCATGGACGAGCTGGGCTTCCTCACCGACCCGGAGGAGCGGCTCGGCTACCTGGACGCGCAGATGATGCGCTCCGTCCGGGTCATCGTCGACATCGGCATGCACCTCGGCCTCGCCATCCCGGCGGACTCGCCGTTCCACCCGGGCGAGCGGTGGACACCGGAGCTGGCCCAGGAGTTCTTCGGCAAGCACAGCAGCCGCCCGGCGGACTTCGTGGCGAGCGAGCTCACCCGGTACCTGTCCATTCCCGGCCAGGCCATCGGCTACAAACTGGGTGAGCGCGCCTGGCTGCTCGGCCGTGAGAACGCCAGGAAGCGGCACGGCGACGCCTTCGACGCCAAGGCCTGGCACATGGCGGCGCTCTCCCAGGGCTCGCTGGGGCTGGACGACCTGGTGGACGAGCTGTCGAAGCTGTAGGCGGCCGGCGCTCGGATGCACGGCGCGCCGGATGTCCACGTCCCGGCGCGCCGGGGCACCGCGGTGGGCACCACCGGAGCTGCCCGCGCGGGCACGTCCCGCTCAGCGGGCGATGCCGCCCTCGGAGTCGATGACCTGGCCGGTGATCCACTCCGCCTCGTCGGTGGCGAGCCAGGCGATGAGCCGGGCCGGGTCGTCGGGCATGCCCCAGCGCCCCGCGGGGAACATGGCGGCGATCCGGTCGTATGCCTCTCCGGTGAGGTAGCCCGTGTCGACGGGGCCGGGGTTGACGGTGTTCACGGTGACGGCGTGCGGGGCGAGCGTGGCCGCGAGGGAGCCCGTCACGGAGGCCAGGGCGCCCTTCTGCAGGCTGTAGGCCAGTTCCCCGGGCATGCCGCCGTCGTGGTCCTGCCCGGAGGTCATCATCACCACCCGGCCGCCGGGGGTGCGGGGCGGCAGTGCGGCCCGCAGCCGGGCGTAGGCCTGGACGAGCAGGATCACCGACCGGGCGTCCACGGCCCAGTGCGCGTCGAGCATGGCCGCGTCGATCGTGTCGAGGGACCCGTCGGAGCCGCTGAGGGCGTGGTTGGCGACGAGGATGTCGAGCCGCCCGCCCAGCTCTGCGGCGGCACGGCCGACCAGTTCCGCGGGGGCCGCCGGATCGGCCAGGTCGCCGGGGCCGTCGGCGACGAGGGCCTCCTCGTCGGCCAGCGCCTCCCGGACGCCGGCCACCACGTCCTCGACGCGGTCGGCGCCCCACGGCATCGCGGCGTCGTGCGGCACATGGTGGTGCACATACACACTGGCACCGTAGGCGGCCAGCCGGCGGGCCACGGCGTAGCCGATGCCGTCGCGGCGGCTGGCTCCGGTCACCAGGGCCGTGCGCCCGCGCAACGGCAGCGGGTCCCGGCGGAGTTCGGCAGCGGTGGGCGGAGGGGGAAGGGGCATGGCCCGACATCCTGCTGGGGTGCGGGCGGGTCCGCACCCGGTTTTCCGCGCGGGGCCCAGCCTTCTTCCCGGCGTGACACGCCACACTGCCGGGCCCCGGCCATCTTCCCCCCCGGCGCGCCGTGGCCGTACCGCCGCCTCCATACCGCCGCCTCTCCCTCGCGCCGGCCCGGCGCACCACGACCCCGCTTACCGGTCCCTGCCGCCCCGCGGCGCGCCGGCCCCCGTACGGCCGGCACCGGCCTCCCCCGGTCGCCGGGTCAGCGGGTCAGCGGGTCAGCGGGGCACGGATGCTCAGTCCCCGCCCTCCCGCTGCCGTACGGACGAGCCGCCGCGGCCCTTGACCACCTCCAGCTGGGTGCGGATCCGGCGCCGCAGGTCGGGGACGTGGCTGACGATGCCGACGCTGCGGTCCCGCTCGCGGAGGGCGTCCAGGACGTCCAGCACCTCGTCGAGGGTCTGGTCGTCCAGGCTGCCGAAGCCCTCGTCGATGAAGAGGGTGTCGAGCCGGACGCCGCCCGCCTCGTCGGTGACGACGTCGGCGAGGCCGAGCGCCAGGGCGAGCGAGGCGAAGAAGGTCTCACCGCCGGAGAGGGTGGCGGTGTCCCTCTCGCGGCCGGTCCACGCGTCGACTACGTGCAGGCCGAGGCCGGAGCGGCCGCGTCCGGCCCGGTCGTCGGAGTGCACCAGGGTGTAGCGGCCCTGGGACATGCGCTGGAGCCGGGCCGAGGCGGCCGCGGCAACCTGCTCCAGACGCGCGGCCAGCACATAGGACTCCAGTCGCATTCTGCGCTCGTTCTCGGCGGAGGTGCCGGCGGTGAGGGCGGCGATGCGGGCGACCCGGTCGTGGCCCGCGCGCAGCGGCGCGAGCCGCCGCGCCCCGCGGGCGGCGCGCGCGGAGAGGCGGTCGAGTTCGGCGCAGCGGCGGGCGGCGGCGTCGTGCGCCGAAGCGGCCTGACGGAACCTCGTCTCCGCGCCGGCGGCGGCGCGCTCGGCTGCGCCGGGGTCGGCCGGTGGGCGTTCCGCGGCACGCGCGGTGTCCTGCTCGGCGAGCACCGCGCGCACGGCCGCCTCGTCCTGCCGCCGGGCGTCGAGCCGGCGCTGCAGCTCGCGCTGGAGGGCCGGGTTCAGGAACGCGTCGGCGGCGGCCTCGGGGGTGTCGAACCCGGCGCGGAAGGCGGCGTCGGCGAGGCGGGCGTCGGCGTCCTTCACCCGCTGGGCGGTGTCCTCGGCGGTGCGTACGGCGTCCGCGGCGTCCGTGAGCAGGGCGGCTCGGCGCTCCAGGCGGCGGGCGCGGGCGGCCACGCTGTCCGCGTCCCCCCGCGCGCGGGTCAGCTCCGCTTCCAGGGTGACCCGTTCGCGGTCCAGCACGTCGCGCAGGGACGCGCGGGAGGCGGCGCGGCGGGCGGCCTCCTGCTGGGCGGCGAGTCTGCGGCCGTGCTCCTGCTCGGCGTGGGCCAAGGCCTCGCGGGCGGCGTGCACCCCGCAGGCCGCGCGGTGCGCCTCCGCGTGCTGTCGCCGCAGGTCCTCGGTCTCCTCCGCGAGGTCCTCCGTGGGGGTCGCCGACGCCTCGGCGGTGGCGGCCGCGAGGGCTTCCCGGGCCTCGCTCAGCGTCCGCTCCGCCTCGGCACGGGCCTCTTCGGCGCGCTGGTGGGCGGCGAGGGCGGCCTCCTCGGCGCGGGCGTCGACATGACCGGCGGCCTTGCGGGCGGGGCTGGGGTGCCGGGTGGCGCCGCAGACGTCGCAGGGGCGGCCGTCCACAAGGCCGGCGGCCAGCTCGGCGGCGATGCTGCGCAGGCGCTGCTCCTTGAGGTCGAGCCAGTACTCGCGGGCGGTGGTGGCGCGTTCGCGGGCGGCGAGGACCTGCTCCTGGGCGGCCTCAGCCGCCCCGGCCAGGCGGTCGCGGCGGCGGGCGGCGGCGAGCCGTGCCTCGGCCGCCTCCAGCCGGCCCGCGAGCTGTTCGGAGCGGGCGGCGGCGTCCTGTGCGGTGTCGACGGCGGCCTGGAGTGCCGTCCTCGTCGGCTCCCAGTCGGCGAGCCAGGCGCCGGCCTCCTCCAGCAGTTCGTCGTCGGCGCGCTCCTGGCGGTCCAGTGCCGCCCGCTCCTCGGTGATCTCCGCGAGGCGGGCCTCGGCGCGCCGGGCGGTCTCCAGGCCGCCGAGCTCCTCCGCGGCCCTGCGTGCCGCGGCGGCGAGGCCGGGGGCACCGGCGCCGGCCAGCTCGGCCGGCAGGGCGGCACGCGCACGTGCCTCCGCGGCGCGGGCCGCGCGGTGCTCGGCCGCCGCCGCGTCCCGGAGCTGGCGGGCGGGGGCCACGGTGTCGGCCTTGCGGGCGCCCTCCATGGCCTGCTGGTCGCGGAGGTGCGCATCGGCGGCCTCGGCAAGGCGTTCGGCGCGCTCGCGGGCCTCGGCGAACCTCCGCTGGAGACGGTGGAGTTCGCGGACACCGTCCAACCGCTCGGCCGCGGAGGCGGCCGCGGTCTCGGCTGCGGAGAGGGCGGCCGCTCGGACGGTCAGCACCTCGCGGGCGCTGCTGCGGGCGACGGCGGCCCAGGTCAGCAGGGTCTCGGCGAGGCCGGGGTCGCCGGGTGCGGCGTCGGGCAGCGGGAGTTCGAGGGCGTCACCGGCGGCCTGCTGGATGCGGTGGGCGTCGGCCAGCAGCTCGGCGTCCGCCTCGCGGACGGCGGCCTCGCCGGCCCGGCGGCGCTCTGCCAGGTGCTGCTCCACCGCGGCGAACCTGCGGGTGTCGAAGAGCCGGCCGAGGAGCCGGCCACGGGCCTCGGCGTCGGCCCGCAGAAAGCGCGCGAAGTCCCCTTGGGGCAGCAGCACGACCTGGCAGAACTGCTCCTTGCTCATGCCGAGCAGGGCGCCGATCTCCTCGCCGATCTCCTGGTGGGAGCGGCTGAGGTCGCGCCAGGTGCCCTCGCTCGCGCGGTACTCCCTGAGGGCGCTCTGCGCCTTGTCGGTGGTGGTGCCGCTGCCGCGCCGCTTGGGGCGCTCCCAGGGAGGCTGCCGGGTCACTTCGAGGCGCCGTCCGGCGACGCTGAACTCGAGGCACACCTCGGTGCGCGTGCCGGGGTCGGCGTGGTCGCTGCGCAGCCCGCCGCCCTGGCCGCCGGTGTGCCGGGCGCCGGGCACCGAGCCGTAGAGGGCGTAGCAGACGGCGTCGAGGACGGAGGTCTTGCCGGCGCCGGTGGGGCCGTGCAGCAGGAACAGGCCGGCGGCGGACAGGGCGTCGAAGTCCACCTCCTGGCGCCCGCCGAAGGGCCCGAACGCGGTGAGCCGCAGCCGGTGCAGCCTCACCGGACCACCTCCCGCAGCGTGTCCTCGGCACGGACGCCGTCGAACGCCTCGCGCAGCACGGTGCGTTCGTCCTCGTCGGGGCCCGCGCCGCGCACGTGGGCGATGAAGTCCTCCGCGATCTGCTGGTCGTCGCGGCCGGCGAGGCGCCGGGCGTAGGACACGTCCCGATCGCCGGGGGGCCGCTCCGGGGCGAAGAGCAGGCTGAGGACGCCGGGGAAGCGCTCGGCCAGCCGCGCCATGGGCTCGGCGGGCCGGACGGGGTCGGTCAGGGTGGCCTCCACCCAGGCGTCCTCGTGCCCGGCGAGCGCCGGGTCGGCCAGCAGGTCGTCCAGGCGGCCGCGGATGCGGGCGAGCCGGCGCGGCACCGGGCATGCGACGCGCTCGGCGGTCACCTCACCGTCGGCCGCGAGGTCGACGAGCCACATGCTCTTGCGGTGGGCGGCCTCCGAGAAGGAGTAGGCGAGGGGGGAGCCCGCGTACCGCACCCGGGGGGTGATGGTCTGGCTGCCGTGCAGGTGGCCGAGTGCGACGTAGTCGACGCCGGTGAAGACACCGGCGGGCACCGCGGCGACGCCGCCGACCGTGATGTCACGCTCGCTGTCGCTGGCCTCTCCGCCGGTGACGAAGGCGTGCGCCAGCACCACGGAGCGGGTGCCGGGGGGCCGGCCTGCGAGGTCGGTGCGTATGCGGTCCATGGCGGCGGCCAGTACCGCCTCGTGGCTCGGTCCTGTCACCTGGAACTCGTCCTTCACCAGGGAGGGTTCGAGGTACGGCAGGCCGTAGACGGCCACCTCCCCGTGCTCGTCGGACAGCAGGACGGGGGTGGCGCAGCGGGCGGGGTCGGTGCGCAGGTGGACGCCGGCGCGGCCGAGCAGCCCGGAGCCGACGCCGAGCCTGCGGGCCGAGTCGTGGTTTCCGGAGATCATGACCGTGGGCACGCCGAGGGCGGCCAGCCGGTGCAGCGCGTCGTCGAACAACTCGACGGCGGCGAGCGGCGGTACGGCCCGGTCGTAGACGTCGCCCGCCACGAGCACGGCGTCCACGGCCCGTTCGCGGACCGTGTCGACCAGGTGCGTGACGAACTCGGCCTGGGCGTCCAGCAGGCTGACCCGGTGGAACGAGCGTCCCAGGTGCCAGTCCGACGTATGCAGCAACCTCACGGTCCCCGACCCTATCGGCCACCACTGACAGCGCCCCGCCGCCTCTGACCGCGCCCCGCCCCCCGCGCCTCCGCGGCGCACGGTCAGGGGTGCACCACCCGCCTGTTGCAGGACCCCGCCGTGCCGGCCGGGGAGCCGCGGCCGGGCGGACGCGTCCCGATCGCCGGGCGGTTCCCCCGGCCCCGCGCCCGGCGCGGACCGGTCAGACCTCTCCGTAGGCCTCCGGGCCGAGGCGGAGCCGGGCGGCGCCCGCCGTGGCCGAGGCGAGCCAGTCCCGGAAGGCGGGGACGTCGGCGTCCGGGAGCGCGACGGTGAGGTCGACCGCCTCGCTGTAGCGGACGTCGCGGATGTCGCGCCCGGTGGCGCGCAGATCGTTCTGGAGGCGGCCGGCGCGCTGGTGGTCGACAGTGACGGTGACCAGCCGGAAGCGCCTGCGGGTGACGGTGCCGAGCGCGTCCAGCGCCTCGCCGACCGCGCCGCCGTAGGCGCGGATCAGGCCCCCGGCACCGAGCTTCACCCCGCCGAAGTACCGGGTGACCACGGCGACGACGTACCGCATGTCGCGGCGGAGCAGCATCTGGAGCATGGGGACGCCCGCGGTGCCGCCCGGCTCACCGTCGTCGCCGGCCTTCTGCACGGAGGCGTCGGCGCCGATGACGTAGGCGAAGCAGTTGTGGTTGGCGTCGGCGTTGGCACCGCGGACGCGGGCGATCAGCTCCTGGGCCTGCCGCTCGGTGCCGGCGGGCGCGAGGGTGCACAGGAAGCGCGAGCGGTTGACCTCGGTCTCGTGACTGCCCTCGCGGGCCAGGGTGCGGTACTCGTCCGGCATCCGCCCAGCGTATGCGCCGGCCGGGCCGGGGGAACCACGGGGCGCGGTCCTTCGTCGCGGCCGGGGCGCCGCGCCCGCCGGCTCGCGAGGACCGCTCAGGAATGGCGGGCAGCCGTCGGCCGTTGGCATGGTGCGGTGACATCCGACCCGTGGAGGCACAGCGTGCACAGCGACACCAGGACGATCCGCAAGATCCTCGACGAGCTCGGAGACACCTGGGCGATCGTCGGCCTCTCCTCGAACGAGCGACGGGCGGCCTACGGAGTCGCCCAGGTCCTGCAGCGCCACGGGAAGCGGATCGTCCCCGTGCACCCGAAGGCCGAGCGCGTGCACGGGGAACAGGGCTATCCGTCCCTCGACGCCATTCCCTTCGACGTCGACGTCGTGGACGTCTTCGTGAACAGCGACCTCGCCGGTGCCGTGGCGGACGCCGCCGTCGCCAAGGGCGCGAAGGCAGTCTGGTTCCAGCTCGGGGTCGTCGACGAGGAGGCGTACGCGCGCACCCGCGCCGCGGGCCTGGAGATGGTCATGGACCGCTGCCCGGCGATCGAGCTCAAGTCCCTCCGTTAGCGGACCACCGCGGGATCTTCGGATCCCCGGACGGGGCAACCGGCCGGGCCCGTTGCGCTCTGGCTCCCGGCCACCGGCCGGGAGAGGCTGGGCGCGCTGTTCCCTGTTCCCCGCGCTCCCGCACGGGGCCGCGGCGCAGTCCGGTGCGGTGCGCCGCACGGCGCTCGCCTCTGCCGTCGGGACCTCTTCCGGCCCCGGGCGCTGGCCTGGACTCGCCCGCATGTCCGCACATGTCCTGGTGGCGGAGGACGATCCGAAGCAGGCCGAGCTGATACGCCGCTACCTGGAGCGCGCCGATGCCGGAGAGCTGCGGCTGCGCACCGAACCGGTCGACCCGGCCGACGTCCTCGCGCAGGTCGCCACCGCTCACCAGGCCACCGCCGACGCCACCGGTGTGACCCTCGCCGTGCGGCCCGGCGCCACCGCGCCCCTCACCGCGGATCCGGTACGGCTGCGGCAGGTGGTCGGGAACCTGGTGTCCAACGCCGTCCGGCACACCCCGCCCGGCGGCACCGTCACGCTCACCTGCCGCGACGACGGCGACCACGCCCTGATCGAGGTCGCCGACACCGGGACCGGCATCGCCGCCGACGACCTCCCGCACGTCTTCGAGCGCTTCTGGCGGGCGGAGAAGTCCCGCAACCGCCACACGGGGGGCAGCGGCCTCGGCCTGTCCATCGCCCGCAAGCTCGCCGAGGCCCACGGCGGCGACATCACCGCCACGAGCCGGCCCGGCCACGGCTCCGTCTTCACCATCCGCCTTCCCGCGGCCGGGCACCTGGCCGGGATCGAAGGGCCGGCTTCGCCGGTGGACTCGCCCGTCCCCGGCAGCGGGTGAGGCGACCACGTCGCGGCACCTGATCACAGAGGCAGGGGACGGGCTTCGACGACGCCCTTCATGACGAGGGTGGAGCTGAGGCGCTGGACCCCGGGAAGAGTCGCCAGGCGCTCGTCGTAGAGCTCCCGATAGGCGGTCAGGTCGCGGGTGACCACGCGCAGGAGGTAATCCGGGTCACCGAACAGGCGCTGCGCCTGGAGGACGTTGGGGACGGCTGCGACGGCCGACTCGAAGGCGGAGATGGTCTCGCGGTCCTCATATCGCATGGTCACGAAGACGAGCGCCTCGAAGGTCAGGCCGAGCGCGGCCGCGTCGAGCTGGGCGCGGTAGCCGGTGATGGCGCCGGAGCGCTCCAGAGCACGCAGGCGGCGGTGGCAGGGGGAGACGCTCAGGCGCACCCGCTCTGCCAACTCGGTGAGGGTGAGCCGCCCATCGCGCTGCAGCTCGGCAAGGATCCTCCGGTCCACTTCATCCATGGGGAAGATCCTTCCACTCAACCCGGCTCAGCGTGGAAACATTGGAAACATCTTCTGGTGGAAATCGCCTAATCTCGCCTCTCACAGACGCACGAGACCCGCGGACTACGAGAGGAGACCGCCATGGCGGTCGGTGGCGTCACCGCGTTCTGGGCGGTGTCGTTCCTGCTGGTGCTGGTGCCCGGCGCGGACTGGTCATACGCGATCGCGGCCGGGCTGCGGGACCGGACGATCCTGCCGGCCGTGGGCGGTCTGCTGGTCGGCTACCTCGCGCTGACCGCGGTCGTCGCGGCCGGAGTGGGCGCGCTCGCGGCCCGTTCCCCCTGGGTGCTGACCGCGCTCACGGCGGTCGGCGCGCTCTACCTCGTCTGGCTGGGGACAGCCACGCTGACCCGCCCCTCCACGCCCCGGGCCGGAGCCGACGAGAGCGCCGGTTCGTGGCTGCGGCGAGCCGCCAGGGGCGCCGGAGTCAGCGGCCTCAACCCGAAGGGGCTGCTGCTGTTCCTGGCTCTCCTGCCGCAGTTCATCGCCCCCGACACGACCTGGCCGTTCGCGGCGCAGATCGCGCTGCTGGGCCTGGTGCACACGGCCAACTGCGCCGTGGTCTACACGGGCGTCGGCACCATGGCACGGCTGTTGCTACGGGCCAGGCCGGCGATGGCCCGAACGGTGACTCGCTGCTCCGGCGCGGCGATGGCCGTCATCGGCGCCCTGCTGCTGGCCGAGCGGCTCCTCGCCCAGTCCCCCTCGTGACCGGGACGCTGCGATCACCCACGAAGCAGCAGGCCTTCGCACCCGGCGGCGAGCCGCCGGGTGAGCGAGGGGCGGACTCGATGGCTGCGGCGGGGCGATCCCGGGCTCGTCGGCGTGGACCGCTGCCAGAGGGTGCCCCGCCAGGGTGTACGCGGCGATCACGACGTGCGGCGCGCCGCGGTGCCCGAGCGTTCCCCGAGGCCGGAATGACACACATACGAGGGGTTTTCCCTCGCTCCGTCTGGTGTCCGTGCGATGAGAGGCCGAGTGTGGTGCCGAGCGGAGTGAGGAGAGCCGTGGCAGCCACCAGTACCCCGTCGGACCCGTACCCGCCCCCGCCGCACCCCGGCTCAGCCCCACCGCACGACGAACCGGCCTCACCGGACGACGAGCCGGCCCCACCGGACCCCGACCCGGCCCCGGCGTTCCCGATGGAGCGCGTCTGCCCGTACCAGATGCCGCCCGGTTACGCGCGCCTGCGCGACGAGGGTCCCCTGTCCCGGGTGAGGCTGTACGACGGACGGCAGGTGTGGCTGGTGTCCGGGTACACCGAGGGGCGCGCCCTGCTGCTCGACCCGCGGCTGTCCTCCGATGCGCTGCACCCCGCCTTCCCCTACTTCACGGAGCGTCAGGAAGTGCAGCAGCGCGCGCAGCGCGTGGTGCTTCCGCTGGTCGGCGCCGACAATCCGGAGCACGCCAGGCAGCGCCGACGGGTGGCCGCCGCCTTCGGGGTCCGGCGGGTCGCGGAGCTGCGCCCCGGCATCGAGCGGGCCGCGCGGGAGCTGATCGACGCGATGCTCGCCGCCGGCGGCGGAGCGGACGGCGGCGAGGCCGAGTTGGTGACCGCCTACGCGATGCCGCTGACCTTCGCCACCACCTTCGCGGCCCTCGGCATCCCGCAGCGGGACCACTCCTGGTTCGCGGACCGCTCCCGGCGCATGCTCTCCCCGCCCCGCGACGACGGCGACGGCACGCCCGAGGAGGCCTTCGCCGAGATCCGGCGGTACCTGACCGGCCTGGTCGCCGCGCGCGAACGGGAGCCCGGCGAAGGGCTCATCGACGACCTGATCGCGCACCGCGCCACCGACCCGGGGCTCAGCCATGACGAGGTCGCGATGACCTGCGTGGTACTGCTGGGCGGCTCCGAGAGCACGGCCACCACCCTCGCCTCCGCCGTGCTCGTCCTGCTGGAGCACCCGGAGCAGCTATGGAGGCTGCGTGCGGATCCTTCGCTGGTGGCCACCGCGGTCGACGAGTTGACCCGGCTCGTGTCGGTCGCCGACGGACTGCCCCGGGTGGCGGTGGAGGACATTCCGGTGGCCGGGCGGACCATCAGGGCCGGCGAGGGCGTGATCGTCTCGACGATGCTGATGAACCGGGATCCCGCGGTCTGGGCGGAGCCAGACACCCTGGACATCCGCCGCGCGGCCGGGCGCCACGCCGCGTTCGGGCACGGGATCCACAGCTGCATCGGCCGGATCCTCGCCCGTGCCGAGCTGGAGATCGCGCTCACCACCCTCCTCCGGCGCATTCCCGCGCTGCGGCTGGCGGTGCCCGCCGGGCAGGTGCCGGGCCATGCCCCGTATGTGCAGCAGGGCGGCGTGGCGGAGCTGCCGGTCGCCTGGTAGCGGAATCCCTCCGCGGGGGCAGGCCTCGCGAGGGATCCCGCGGGGGCAGGCCTCACCGAGCCGGGAGCGGCCTCACCCCACCGAGTGGGTCGTCGCCTCCACCGAGTACGCCCTGTCCCCACCGAGTGCGCTCGCCCCCACCGAGCACGCCTCACCCCACCGAGTGCGCCCTCGCCACGCCGGGCGCATCCCGCCACACCGAGTGCGCCGCACCGCGCCGAGCGCCGCCCGCCCCACCGGGCGCGCCCGCACCGCATTGGACCTGGCCGCTCACCGCCCGGCGCGTGCCCCGCCGTACGCCCGGCGGCCCCTCACCGACCGTCGCGCAGCAGCGCGAGTTGTTCCACGAGGGTGTCGCTGCTGCGGAACGTCAGTCCCACCAGGGCGATGTGACGCCAGCGGACGATGCCGTCGCCGTCCAGGACGAACACCGAGCGGCGCAGGCCCACACCCGGCGCCGTGATGCCGTAGGACGCCGCCACTGCCTCGCCGCCGTCCGCCAGCAGCGGGAAGGCGAGCGAGCGTTTGCGCGCGAACCGCTCGTGGCTGTCGAGGTCCTGCGGGCTGATGGCCCACACGTCCGCTCCGAGGTCCCGGAACCGATCCAGGTCGGAGGTGTACGCACACAACTGCTTGGTGCACACCATGGTGTCGTCGCCGGGGTAGAAGACCAGCACGAGCGGGCTCCCCTTGGCGTCGGCGAGCCGGTACTCGCCGCGCTCGGCGCCGTCCGGCCCGAGCAGCAGGCCCGGCAGGGTGAAGTCCGGTGCGGCGGAGCCCACCTCGGGTGCTTTGGTCATTACTGGTCCCTTCGCGGTCCGGTCGCCGGCGGCTGTGTCTTCGACGCACCCTCCCACTGACCGACGGGCAGCACCACATGGGTGGGCGGGGCGGCGGTCTCGTCGATGCTCGCACGGAACGTCCTGCCGTCATCCCGGCAGACGAACTGCATGACGTGCCGCCCGGCCGCGGCCGCCCTGATGAGGCCGCCGGTGGTGGCCCAGACGCCGGAGAGGTAGAAGTTCCGCAGGCCGGGCAGCGTGGGGCCGTACCGCTTGATCTGCTTCTCGATGGTCTCGCCGCCCGCCACGAACGGCTGCCAGCCGAGCACGGTGCCGTCGTGGTTGCCGGTGTAGCGCACCTGTGTCAGCGGCGTGGACACGTCCCGCACCGCCGTGGCCGACGCGAGGCCCGGGTACCGCTCGTCCAGCAGGCCGACGACCGTGTCCCGCACCCTGCGCTTCGCCCGCTGGTAGGCGCGGCCCCGGCCGACCGGCAGGGTGTGCAGTTCCTGCCCGCGCCGCACCCGGCTGGTCTGCTCCTCGCCGGTGCTCAGTTCCCGCCACGGGGCGGCATCACTGAAGTAGCTGGCGTAGACCACCGCGGAGCCGGGCGGCGACAGCTCGGGGTAGTAGGCGCTGCGGAACTGCACGTTGATGCTGGGGTGCCGGATACCGACCAGGTCGGCCGCGCGGGCGTCGTCCAGCAGGTACGTCGTGCAGGGCGCCGCGGCGGGGAAGGGGCGGCGCAGTCCGAGGAAGACCGTGACATAGCCGGGGAAGATCATTCCGGGTTCGTCGATGGTCCTGGTGTACAGCTCGCGGTAGGTGTCGTCGAGGTAGCGGCCACCCAGCAGGTCGAGCAGCGTGGTCCGCCCGTCGCAGGCGGAGACCACGATGTCCGCGCGGATCTCGCGCCCGTCGCTGAGCCGCACCCCGACCGCCCGGTCCCGCTCGACCAGGATCTCAACCACCTTGGCGTTGTACCGGATCTCGCCGCCCAGCCGCCGATAGCGCTGCTCGATGGAGCGGGCCAGCCCCAGGGAGCCGCCCTCGGGCACCCCGGCGGAGAGGTTGGCGTGGGAGGCGAGCTGGAAGAGGAACGGCAGCACCGGGAAGGCCGGGTGCTTCTCGAAGAGGATGTAATTGAACGCCTCACGCAGCAGCGGGTGGCGGAACTGCGCCGAGTAGTCCGTCATCAGGGTGCTGATCGCATGGCGGATGGCGGGGAAGTACGGCACGAAGCGGGCGAGCATCCGCCACCGTTCGAGGGGTGGCATGAGGCCGACGGGGGTGAGGAACGGGTAGTGCCGCAGGCACCGTCTGAAGGCCCGCAGCCCGGCGCAGAACCGCCGGATCGGCCGGGCGTCCGCCGGGGAGATGGCGAGCAGGTGGGCCTCCAGACGGTCGGGGTCGGAGTAGAAGCGCACCTCGCGGCCCTGCTGGTCGCGGACGGTGTTGAAGACGTCGAAGTGCCGTACCTGCTTGCCCTGGAGGGCGCCCAGCTCCAGCCAGATGCGGTGCATCTCGTTGCCGGGGCCGCAGCCGAGCAGCCAGCTCACGCAGCAGTCGAAGGTGAAGGCCCCGCGGTCCCAGGAGGTGCAGCAGCCGCCCGGCAGCTCGTGCATCTCCAGGATCGTGGACCGGTACCCGTTCATCTGGGCGTAGCAGCCCGTGGAGAGCCCGCCCAGGCCGCCGCCGACGATGACCATGGTCCGCCGGTCCGCGCTCATGCCCGTCCTCCCCTCGTCGTCCGGCCGCGCGCCGGTGTCTCCCCCGGCCGGTGTGCCTTCCACCGGTCGAGCTGGGGCAGGCTGCCGAGCTTTCCGCTGTGCCAGGGCTCGTCGTCGGTGCTCTCCCAGGCGCGGAACGGCACCCCGAGCTCCTCGCACAGGTACTGCACGGCGAACCGGCCGGTGGACGCGGCCCTGATCAGGCCGCCGAGGCCGACCCACTGCCCCGCCATGGAGAAGCCGCGCAGGCCGGGCAGCCGCATCCGGTCCCGGGCCACCAGGCGGGCGGCCACGTCGTCGGCCTCCGAGAACGCCTTCCAGGCGAGGATGCTGCCCTGGCTGTTGCCGGTGTACCGCTCGGTGGTGGCTGGCGAGGCGACGTCCAGCACCTCGACGCGCCCGCAGATGCCGGGGTAGCGGCGTTCCAGGAGGTCCAGCACCGCGTCGGCTGCCTGCTGCTTGCGTGCCCGGTAGGCGCGGCGGCTGCGGGTGCGCAGATCCTTCCAGGAGTGGTGGTCGCTGAAGTAGGTGCAGTGCAGCAGGGACCTGCCGGCCGGGGCGAGACCCTCCGTGTAGCGGGAGCGGAGCTGCACCACGAGGCTGTGTTGCAGGGCGCCGGGCAGCCGGGTGGCCTCCTCGGGGTCGAGCAGGTAGGTGGTGCTGTGCGGGTCCCCCTCGCCGACCGTGCCGTGCACGCCGACGAAGACGGAGACCACGGCGGGGAAGAGCGCGCCGGGCCGGGGCTGGATGTCCCGGTAGAGCCGCTCGATGCGGGGGCCCGTGTACCGGCCGCCGAGCAGCCCGTAGACCGTGGTGTGCCCGTCGCAGGCCGACACGACGTGGTCCGCGTAGTGCCGGGCTCCTCCCCTGAGTTCCACGCCGACCGCGCGGCCGTCCTCGACGATGATCCGCTCGACCCGGGAGCGGTAGCCGATCACTCCGCCGAGACCGGTGTAGCGGCTCTCGATGGACCGGGCGAGGCCGAGGGAGCCGCCCTGGGGGAAGCCCGCGTTGCGGTTGTGCGCCGCCGCCATGTTGAACAGGTAGGGCAGCACGGGGAAGTCCTCCGGGTCCTGGAAGAAGATGTTGCGGAACGCGCGGCGCAGCAGCGGGTCGCGGAAGCGGTCCGCGTAGGCGTGCATGGGGGTTGCCGCGGTCCGCCAGAGCAGCCGGAACCTGGGCAGCACCGTCCGCAGCAGCTCGGCGCGCTCCCGCAGCGAACGCAGCGGCGGCGGTGTCAGGAACGGGTACAGGTCGAGCCGCGTGAACCGGCTCAGGTCGCGGCAGAACGCCCGGATCCGGCGCCCGTCGCCGGGCGAGAGGGCGAGCAGGTGCTTCTGCAGGCGCTCGGGGTCGTTGTAGAACGTCACCGACCGGCCGTCCACGTCCACCACCCGGTTGAACAGCTCGAAGTTGGCGACGCTCTTGCCGTCCAGGGCGCCCAGCTCGCGCCAGATCCGGTGCGCGTCGTTGCCCTCCGCGGTGCCGATCAGCCACTCGATGCAGTAGTCGAAGAGGTACCCGTCGCGGGACCAGGCGGTGCAGCAGCCGCCCGGCAGGACGTGCTTCTCGAAGATCCGTGTCTCCAGGCCGCTCATCTGCGCGTAGCAGCCGGTGGCCAGGCCCGCGACGCCGGCGCCGATGACGATGACCCTGGGGGGCGCGCCGAGCGGCCGGTCACGTGCGCTCCAGTCGGGTCCCACCTCACGCGCTGGCACGGGTGACGTCCTCGGAGAGTACGGCGCGGAGCAGGTTGGCGTTGCGCTGGGCGTGGTCGCCGTCGAGCATCTCCTCGTGCGGGCCGTGGCCCCGGAGCAGCACGGTGCGGCTGGTGGAGCTGCCGTGCCAGCTGCCCCGCCGGCCGGCCTCGTAGAGGGGCAGCTTGTCCTCGTCGGAGATCACCGTGAGGGGTGCCGCGACGGTGCCGAGGTTGGGTGTGCGGCTGCAGAAGTCGAGGTACTCGCGGGCCTGGTGCAGGGTCTCCTCCGCCACGGTCTCGGAGCCGGTGTGGCGCCGCAGGTGCTCGCGGAGTTCGTGCTCGAACGCGGCGATGCGCTCGGCGTCCAGCGGGTAGGCCTCGCGGGCCCGGTAGGAGTCCACGATGATCACGCCGGCCACGGTGTGGCCACGGCGTTCCAGTTCCTTGGCCACCTCGAAGGCGAGGTTGCCGCCGAGGGAGTAGCCGAAGAGCGTGCCCGGGGTGTCCCCGGTCACGGCCGCCACCTGATCGGCGTAGCGGGCCACCTTGTCGTCGCCGGGCAGGTGGTTGAAGGCGATCAGCCGGTGTTCCGGCAGGTGGGCGGCGAGCTGCCGGTGGACGAGGCCGTGGCCGCCGGCGGGCGGGAAGCAGAAGACCGTGCGGTCCGCGCCCGCGGCCGCGTTGAAGGTCAGGTACGGCTGGGCGCCCGCGATCCGCCCCGTGACGACGTGCTCCACGGTGCGGGCCATGCCGCGCAGCGTGGTGACCCGGAACAGCAGGCTGACCGGGACGTCGATGCCGAACTCGCCGCGCAGCCGGTGGATCAGCTCGATCAGCTTGATGGAGCTGCCGCCCGCCGCGAAGAAGTCGTCGGCGAGGCCGGCCCGCCGCAGGCCGAGCAGTTCACTCCAGTGGGCGGCCATCCGCTGCTCGTACAGCGTCACCGGGGGCTCGTGGGGGTCGCCGCCCGGGTCGTAGACGGGGGCCGGCAGCGCGGCGGCGTCGACCTTGCCGTTGGAGGTCAGCGGCAGCCGGGGAAGCTCGGTGAAGTACGCCGGGAGCATGAAGGACGGCAGCGACTCGGCGAGGTGCCTGCGCAGTTCCCGCGGGTCGGCGGCGGCGCCCGGGGCCGGCACGCAGTAGGCGCAGAGCGCGCCGTCGTCGCCGTCCCCGCGGACCGTCACGCAGGCCTGGGTGACGGCGGGGTGCTGGACCAGCAGGGCCTCGATCTCACCGGTCTCGATGCGGTGGCCGGCCACCTTGACCTGGCTGTCGGTACGGCCCAGCAGGTGCAGGACGCCGTCCGCGTCCCAGCACGCCAGGTCCCCGGTGCGGTAGAGGCGGTCGGGGCCGGTCCCCGCGCCGTCCAGGGTGCGGACGACGAAGCGCTCCGCGCTCTGCTCCGGGTCGCCCACGTAGCCGTCCGCCACACCCGTGCCGCCGATCCACAGCTCGCCCCGCACCCCCGGCGGCACCGGCTCGCCGCAGCCGTCCAGGACGTACACGGCACTGCCGGGGAAGGGCCGGCCGATGGGCACCGTCCTGCCCGGTTCGAGGTGGTCGACGGGGCCCTCGAACCAGGTGCTGTCGATGGTGGCCTCGGTCAGGCCGTAGGAGTTGACGAGCCGGGTCTCCGGTCCGCACAGCGCCCGCAGCCGCCGGTGCTCGGCCACCTTCCAGGTGTCGGAGCCGACGATCAGCAGCCGGAGGAAGTCCAGCCGGGTGCCGTGCTCCTCGCAGTGGCTCATCAGCGCCCGGGCGACGGCCGGCACGAACTCCCCGCAGTCGACACGCTCGCGCACCATCGTGCGGTACAGGCGTGCGGTGTCGAAGAGCAGTTCGCGGTCGACGAGCACCAGCGTGCCGCCGGAGCACAGGGCGCGCACCAGGTCGCCGGTGAAGACGTCGAAGGCGACGCCGGCCATCTGGAGGTGCACCCGGACGTCGTGGTCCAGGCGGTACTCTGCGCGCCAGGCCGCCTCGGCGGCGGCGAGGCTCCGGTGGCTGATCCGGACGGCCTTGGGGCGCCCGGTGGAGCCGGAGGTGTGCATGACGTAGGCGGTGTCGTGCCGGCCGACCGTGGCGTCCGGCTCGCCTGCCGGGTCGTCGGCGGCCCCGGCGGCCTCGGCGGCCGGGTCCACGAGCAGGTCGTGCACGGTGACGACGGTGGCCGCGCAGCCGGGCGGGACGGTCCCGCCGGGCCGGGTGACGAGCAGGTTCGCGCCGGCGTGGCCGGTCATGTAGGCGAGCCGGTCGGCGGGGTGCTCGGGATCCAGCGGCAGGTAGGCGGCGCCGGTCCGCCAGACCGCCAGCAGGGTGGTGATCAGCTCGGGCGACTTGTCCAGGCAGACGGCGACGGTCGTGCCCGGTCCCGCACCCAGACGGCGCAGGGTCCGGGCGGCCCGCCGGGAGCCGCGGTCGAGTTCGCCGTAGGTGAGCGACCGGGCCTCTCCGGACGCCGAGGGCGCCGTGACGGCGACGGCGGCCGGGGACGCGGCCGCGGCGCTCAGGATCCGCTCGTGCACCGGCGGTCCTGCCGGTGCCCGCCGTGCCGCACCGCTCCACTCGCCGAGGACCAGACGGCGCTCCGCGGCGTCGAGCAGCGGCAGCGCGCCGACGGGCGCGTCGGCGGGCGCCCGGGTCAGCGCGTCCAGCAGGCGCACGTAGTGCTTGGCCATCCGCCGGACGGTACGCGGCACGAAGAGGTCCGAGTTGTACTTGAACACGCAGTGGAAGCAGCCGTCCGCGCGGTCCTCGTAGGCGGACAGCGTGAGGTCGAACTGCCCCTCCTCCTCGGGCAGCTCGATGTAGTCGAGCCGGTACCCGTACTGCTCGGTGGAGACCTTGTGGGCGAGCAGGATGAACATCGCCTGGAAGACCGCGGAGCGGCTGGGGTCGTGCCGCAGGCCCAGCTTCTCGACCAGCAGCACGAACGGGTACTCCTGGTTGTCGAGCCCGCCGAGCACGGCGCCTCGCACCCGTGCGAGGAGGTCGCCGGCGGAGGGCGGGCCGGCCAGGCTGACGTGCAGCGGCAGGGGGTTGACGAAGTAGCCGTAGGTGCCGGCGAACTCCTCCTGGGTGCGGCCGGTGACGGGACTGCCGACCACGATGTCGTCCTGGCCCGAGTACCGGTGCAGCAGCAGGTAGTAGGCGCTCAGCAGCACCACGAAGACGGTGACGTTGTGCTCGCGGGCCAGGGCGTGCACGCGGGCCGTGAGGTCGGCGTCCAGCCGGAAGAACTCCGAGGCGCCGTTGTGGGTCGTGACCGGCGGGCGCGGCTTGTCGGTGGGCAGGGCGAGGACGGGCAGCTCGGCGGGCAGGTGCTCCTGCCAGTAGGTGAGCATCCGCTGGGCGTCCGGGCCCGCCAGGAACCGGTTCTGCCAGTTGAGGAAGTCGAGGTAGCGGGCGCGCACGGGCGGCAGCTCCACCGGGTTGCCGTGCCGCATCCCCTCGTAGAGCGCGAACAGCTCCTCGATGAAGACGAACGTGGAGACGGCGTCGGAGACGATGTGGTGGACGCCCTTCATGATCACCCATCGGTCCGGGCCGCGCCGGAACACGTGCAGGCGGATCAGCGGGTCGTTCGCGAGGTCGTAGGGCCTGCGGTACTCGCGCACGATCATCTCGTGCACCTCCGCCCACGGCCGCCCCTCGACGTCGAACAGGCGGGTCTCCCCGCGGGCCCCGGGCCGGATCAGCTGCACGGGGCCGCCGTCCTCCAGGACGAAGGACGCCCGCAGGGACGGGTGCCGCTCGACCAGGGCGCGGAAGGCGGCGAACAGAAGGTCGGGATCGAGCTCGGTGCGCACCTCGACCGCGCCGCCGATGTTGTAGGCGAACGCGTCCGGGTTGAGCTGCTTGAGGAACCAGAGGGCCTTCTGGTTGTGCGTCAGGGGGTGGCGCAGCTCGTCGGTGTGCTCCACGGCGGCCGGGAGCTCCGCGTCCGCGCCGGCGCCGTCTTCTCCCGCGCCGGGCTTCAGGTGCTCGCCCAGGCCGTCGGAGAGGCGGGTGACCAGGGCGTCGACGGAGGCGTTGCCGAGCAGCGCCACCACCGGCAGGGCGACGCCCAGCTCGGTGCGGAGCCGGGCGCGCAGCTCCATCGCCAGCAGGGAGTCCAGGCCCAGCGCGCCCAGTTCGTCGCCCGGGCCGATGCGGGCGGGCGGGATTCCCATGGCGTCGGCGACCAGCGCGGTGAAGCGCTCCGTCAGCAGGTGCCTGCGGGTCTCCTCGTCGGCCGCGGCGAGGCGCGCGAGGAAGCCGTCCGTCTCCTCGGCCGGCCTCTCGCCCCGGCCCGCGGCCAGCTCGGCCACCAGCGGCGGTGGTGCGGGGTACCAGGCGAGGAAGACCGGCCAGTCGGTGACGGTGGCGACGAGCAGTTGTGCGGGGTGCTGCCCGATGACCCGTTCCAGCACGGCCATGCCGGCGCCCGGCGTCAGCGAGTACATGCCCCGGGCGCTGCGGTAGTGCTCGACGAGGCCCAGTTCCTCGATCATGCCGGTGGCCCAGGGCCCCCAGTCGAGGCTGAGCGCGGGCAGGCCCCGGGCCCTGCGGTGGTGGGCCAGCGCGTCCAGGAACGCGTTGCCCGCGGCGTAGTTGGTCTGGCCCGCGGTGGTGAGCAGGGAGGCGATGGAGGAGAACAGCACGAAGTGGTCGAGTGGTTCGTCGCGCAGCAGCCGGTGCAGCAGCAGGCCGCCTGCCGCCTTCGGGCCGTAGGCGGTGTCGAAGGCCGCCCGGTCCATCTCCGGCACGGTCGCGTCCCTGACCTGTCCCGCGAGGTGGAACACGCCCCGCAGCGGCGGCAGTCCGTGCCGCCGGTGGTCGGCCAGCCATGCGGAGAACGCCGCCTCGTCGGTGATGTCCAGCGCCGCGGGGACCGCTTGGGCTCCCATCGCCTCCAGTTCCCTGACGAAGGTGATCCGCCGGCCGGCGGGGGTCGCCGGGTCGATCGCGGCCCACTGCTCGCGCGGGGGCAGTCCGCCACGGCCGGCCAGCACCAGCCGGCGGGCGCCGCGCGCGACCAGGGTGCGGCACAGCAGCCGGCCGAGGGCCCCGAACGCACCGGTCACCAGGTAGCTGCCGTCGGGGCGCAGCCGCAACGGCAGCGGGCGGCTGAGCCCGGTCGGCCGCCGGAGCCGGCAGGTGTGGCGCCGCCCGCCGCGCAGGGCGATCTCCTCCTCGTCGGGGTCGCGGGACGGGTCCGTGCCGGACACCTCGCGCAGCAGCGCCTCGGCCTCGGCGTCGGGTGTTCCCTCCGCGCCGCCGGGCGCCTGAAGGTCGATCAGCTTGCCGCGGTGCGCGGTGAGCTCCTGCTGCCACAGCACCCGGCCGACGCCCCACGCGGGCGCCCCCAGCGGCTCGACGCGGTCCTGCTCCGCCGCCGCCTGGGTGCCGCGGGTGACGATGTGCAGCCGGGCGTCGGGGCAGGCGGACGGCAGCACCTGGGCGAGGCAGACCAGGGAGTAGGCGCCGAGTCCCGCGTGCTCGCCGAGGTCGCCGTGGGCGGTGGCGTCGAGCGTGGGCAGGTCCAGGTTCCACAGGTGGACGACGGTGTCGACGGGCACGTCGAGCTCCGCGAAGAGCCGGCGCAGGTCGTCGGGCCGGCCCGGCCGTACGGTGCTGCCGCCCGCCCCGTGCCGGTAGGCGCTGCCGTGCCGTACGACATGGCACACGGCGCCGCGGTCACGGGCCAGCCGGGCGAGGGCGTCGCCGACGCCGCCGTCGTCGGCGAGGACGAGCAGTCCGGCGGGCGGGGCGGCCCCGTCGGGTACCGGGGGCAGTTCCGTCCAGACGGGTTCGGCCAGCCAGCCGTCGATGGTGTCCCGGCCGACGGAGCCGGCGGCGTGCTCGACGTCGACGGCGGTGCAGCCGGTGATCCGGCCGAGCGGTTCGCCGTCGTCGGTGTACAGGGCAATGTCGCCGGTCAGCGCGCCGTCGCCGGTCAGCCCGTCGTCGTTCCGCACGACCGTGGCGTGCGCCCACAGCGGACGGTCGCCGGCGGGGCGCAGCCGCACCTCCCGGATCGACACCGGCAGGCGGATGCCGCCGGCCGCACCGGCCGCGTCGCCGTCGGGGAGCCGCGCCATCAGCAGGGTCTGGAGGCAGGCGTCCAGGAGCACGGGGTGGACATGGCTCTCCGCGGCGTCCTCGGGTGGCGTCTCGGGGCGGATCCTGGCCAGTGCCTCGCCGTCGCCGATCCACACCTCCTCGATGGCCTGGAACGCCGGGCCGTACTGGTAGCCCGGCTCCGCGAGCGCCGCGTAGCAGTCCGGGCGCTTCAGGTGCCGGCGGCTGCGGGCGCGGACGGCCGCCGGGTCGAGCGGCGCTCCCGGGCTGCGCCGCTGCTCGGTGTGGACGGCCCCGGTGGCGTGCACGGCGCCCGCCTCACCGGGCGTGGCGATGGTGAACCGGGCACTGGTGGGGTCGAGGGTGAGCTGGACGGTGCCTGCGGTGTCCTCGGACAGGAACAGCGCCTTGTGCAGTTCGATCCCGGTGAGCGTGGCCTCGCCGCCGCCGGTGAGCGCCCGCACGGCCTGCGCGGCCATCTCCAGGTATCCGGCCGCGGGGAAGACCACATTGCCCTGGATGCGGTGGTCGGCCAGGTAGGGCAGGCGTTCCGAATCGAGGCGGGACTCCCAGGTGGGGTGGGTGTGCGTGGTGCGGCGGCCGAGCAGCGGGTGGTCGAGCGCCCCGAGCCTGACCTGCCGTACGGGTGCGGGCTCCACCCAGTGGCGGTCCCGCCTGAACGGGTAGGGCGGCAGGGCGACGGGCCGTCCCGCGGGCTGCAGCACGTCCCAGTCGACGTCGACGCCGGCGCCGTGCAGCGCGGCCAGCGAGCGCGTGAACCGCTCCGGTTCGTCCTCCGCACGGCGGATGGACGGCAGCACCAGACTCTCCGGGTCGCCGTCCCGCGGCCCGGTGCCGTGCGCGGCCTCCTGGAGGCATTCGCGGATGGCGTGGCCGAGGACCGGGTGCGGTCCGATCTCCAGGAAGATCCGGTGCCCGTCGCGGGCGAGCCGTTCGACGGCGGAGCGGAACCTCACCTGGTCGCGGACGTTGCGCCACCAGTAGGCGGCGTCGAGTTCGGTGCCGTGCGCGGTGCCCTCCTGCGCGGTGAGGTGGAGCGGCAGCCGGGCGGGGCGGGGCCGCAGTCCGGCCAGCGCGGCGAGCAGCTCGTCCTTGATCCCGTCCATCCGGACGCTGTGGTACGGCACCTGCACGGTCAGGAACTTGGCGAAGACCTGGTCCTCGCGGAGCTGTTCCGCGAGGTCGCGCAGCACTTCCCGGTCGCCGGAGAGCGTCGTCGACGAGGGGCTGTTGGCGGCGGCCACGGACACCCGGTCCCGGTGCGGCCGGATCAGGCGGGCGGCGTCCGGCTCCGGCAGGCCGACGGCGAGCATGGTGCCGGTGCCCGCCAGGGTCTGCTGGAGGCGGCTGCGGTGCAGCACGACCCGCACGGCGTCGGCGAGGCTGTAGACCCCCGCCTCGTAGAAGGCGGCGGCCTCGCCGGTGCTGTGGCCGACGACGGCGTCGGGGTGCACGCCGCGGCTGCGCCAGAGGGCGGCGAGGCCGACCTGCACGGCGAAGTTGGCGGGCTGGGCGAGCCAGGTCTCCGCCATCCTCGACTCGGCCTCGTCGGCGGCGAGTTCGTCCGCGAGCGACCAGCCGGCCTGGCGGCGGATCTCGCGGTCGCAGCGCAGCACCGCCTCGCGGTACACCGGCTCGGTCTCGAACAGGCCGCGTCCCATGCCCCACCACTGCGGGCCCATGCCGGTGAACACCCAGGCCATCAGCCGGTGCCGGGGCTCACGCCGGCGTCCCGTCAGCACCCGCGGGTGCGGCTCGCCACGCTCGCAGGCGGCGAGCGCCTCGTCGAGCGACTGCGGCGAGGAGTACACCACCGACACCCGGTGCTCGTGGTGCTGGCGCCGGTGGGCCAGGGTGTGTCCGAGGTCGGCGAGCGCGGCGGGCGGTCCGTCCGCGCCGGCCAGCTCCCGGCGGATACCGGCGGCGAGGTCGGGGAGCGCTCCGGGGTCCCGGGCGCTCAGCGGCAGCACGGTGTACGCGGGCGGCCTCGCGGAGTCTTCCGCCGGCCGCCGCGGCGGTGCCTCCTCCAGCAGGACGTGGGCGTTGGTGCCGCCGAAGCCGAAGGAGTTGACGCCGGCCCTGGCGGGGCCGTCGTGCTCCGGCCAGTCCACGGCCCGGGTCGGGATCTCGAACGGCAGGTCCGGGTCGATGGCGGGGCTGAGCCGCTCCAGGTTGATGTGTGGGGGGATGCGGCGGTGCTCGAGGGCGAGCGCGGTCTTGATCAGCCCGGCGATGCCGGCGGCCGACTCGGCGTGGCCGATGTTCGTCTTGACCGATCCGACGTAGCAGGGAGCGCCCGGCTTGCGCCCGACGGCCAGCGCCTGTCCGAGCGTGGCCGCCTCGGTGCGGTCGCCGACCGGGGTCGAGGTGCCGTGGGCCTCGACGTACTGCAGGTCACCGGGCGTGATGCCGGCCTCGGCGCAGACCCGTTCGACGAGGGTGACCTGGGCGTCGGGGTTGGGCACCGTGATGCCGTTGGTGCGGCCGTCCTGGTTGACGGCGGTGCCGGTCACCACCGCGTGGATCGGGTCGTTGTCGCGCAGCGCGTCCGCCAGCCGCTTGAGCACGACGACGCCGACGCCCTCGGCGCGCACGTAGCCGTCGGCGGCGGTGTCGAACGCGCGCGACCGGCCGTCCGCCGACAGGAAGCCGCCCTTGGTCTCGGCGATGGTGTACTGCGGCGCCATGTGCAGCAGCGTCCCGCCGGCGAGGGCCAGCTCCGTCTCGCCGCGCAGCAGGCTCTGGCACGCCAGGTGCACGGCGACCAGTGACCCGCTGCACGCGGTGTCGAGGGAGATGCTGGGGCCGCGGAAGTCGAAGCAGTGGGAGATGCGGTTGGCCAGGATCGCCATCATGGTGCCGGTCGCGGTGTGCGCGGCCAGCGACTCGAAGCCGAGGTCGGAGAACTGAAGGATCTTGTAGTCCAGTGTGAACGCGCCGATGTAGACGCCCACCTGGGCGCCGGCCAGTTCCTCCGGCCGCTGCCCGCCGTCCTCCAGCGCCTCCCACGCCACCTCGAGGAGCTTGCGCTGCTGGGGGTCCATATGGCCGGCCTCGCGTGGGCTGATCCCGAAGAAGGCCGGATCGAACTCGTCGAATCCGTCGATGTATCCGCCTCTGCCGCCGACCATCCGCCCGGGCCTGTCCCTGTCCCGGCTGCCGAGGGTGGCGAAGTCGTACCGGTCGGCGGGCGTGGGGGTGAGACAGTCCCTGCCGTCGATCAGGTTCCGCCAGAACGTCCGGTGGTCGCGGGCATGGCCCGGGAAACGGCAGCCGATGCCGATGATCGCGATCCGGTCGGGGGAGGCAGCGGAGAGCGAATCCGTCATGTTCCCAATCCATGGGTGAGGGCGCCGTGGCGCGGGTGGAGGAGCGAGAGGGGCCGGCGACAGGCCGACGGCCCCGCGGTGCCGTGCCGACGGCGCGTCCCGCGGTGCCGCGGGCATGCCGGATCTCCCGGCAGCCGGATTCCGGGCGCGCGTCAGCCGTGTCACCGAGTGGACGAGGGTCAGCCGAGTCGAGGGGCCTTGTCGGGCGGGGGTCTGCTGCGCCGGAGCGCAGGTACGAAAAAGGGAAAACCGGAAAGGGAGCGGCCGATCCGGCTCCCGAATTCTGCCACCGGCCACGGCCGGGTAAATCAAATCTTGCAGCGACAGAAAAGTTCTTCGTTACGATGCACCTAAAGTAATATGAAATGCCCTTGGCGCACGCCCTGACGAAGGGCCTCCAGGGCCAACTCCTCCTGGTCAAAGGCATGTTGACGTTGCCTTAGGCGCCTATTTCCGTATGCCACCCGGCGGCGAGGAGGGCTCGCAAAGAAATCCGCAAATCGAACGAGGAAAGCAGCCGGCGCCGTGTCACCCGACGGAATGCTGTCATCGCGCCCGCCACATTCGTGAGGCCGAACGGCACGCGTTCGCCCCGCGATTACCGGCGCCGGCCCATGACGACCGACGGGCGGCGGAAGGCGGCTCGCTCACTCCCCCGCCGGGACCCGTGCCGCGTGGCGGCCCGCCGTGAGGACCCGTCGGATCTGATGGGTGGCCGGTGCCGCGGCCAGGCGCAGGCAGTCCCGGACGGCGCCGCGCGCGGGCGAGTCCGGCCCGTCCGTGCGCCACCAGAGCCGGGTCGCCCCGGTCCGGGCGCGGATCCAGCGTACCGTCAGGCCGTGCAGGTCGGCCGTGGAGAGACCGAGCGCGTCCGCGACGCCGGTCCCCCAGCCCTGCCTCACCATGGACACCAGGGTCTGGATCTGGCCGGTGCGGAAGACGGCGGCGTCCCGGTCCCGGCCGGCCTCCGCGGCCAGCCGGCCGGTGCCGGCAGCGTCGTCCGAGACGACCAGCGGGCCCGTCAACTCCGGTGCCGCCAGCGGCAGATCACCGGCGGCAGCGGCCCGCGCCGCGCCCGCGCCGCCCGCGCCCCGCGCGTCGGCGTCGCGCAGCACGGCCACCGGGGTGCCCGGCCAGAGTTCGCAGGAGTCCAGGGCCGAGCCGGACGGCGCCGCCGCACCGTCCCAGGCGTGCGCGGACAGGTCGAGGCGGCCGGCGGCGAGTTCCCTCCCGAGTTCGGCGGCGGGCGCCTCCAGGGAGACGACGTGGATACCCGGGTGCCGCTCACGCAGCCTCATCATCAGCCTCGGCAGCAGGAACGGCGCGGCCGACGGGTCCACGCCGAGGCGGACTTCACGGTGCAGTCCCTGGCGGGCCTCGGCGGCCACCGAGCCGAGCGAGGCGATCGTGCGAAGGGCCGCTCGGGCGTGCGGCAGCAGGGCCCGGCCCTCGGGGGTGAGCACCACCGGCTGCCGGGGTGCGGTCGAAGAGCCGCAGCCCCAGCGCCCGTTCGAGGTCCGCGACATGCGTACTGACCCGGGGCTGTGACCGCCGTACCGCGCTCGCCGCCGCGGAGAACCCGCCGTGGTCGGCCACCGCGACGAAACTCGCCACCCACTCCAGCCGGTAATCCATGCTCCGGACCTCCCGCCACCGTCCGGTTAACCGGTTTCGTGATGCACCGGTTTCGAAGGTAACCGAGGGGTTCGGCGGTGGCCAGGTGCGTGCGCGCGGAAATCGCCCGGGGGGCGCACGGCCGTCGAGTGCGAGCGGCGATGGGGCGCGCACGGCGGTGGGGTGCGCATCGACACGGGGCGCATGCGCCATGGACTGCCGACCGCGGGCACGCCGGCCGCGGGCGCGCCGGGGGTACCCAACGGCGCGACGGCGGACGCCGCGGGGTGCGGACGCCGCGGGGGCAGGTCAGCTCACTGGGCCGTCGCCTGATGAGCGGGCGGCCGGAATAGGGGGAGTTCACCGCAGGACTGCGGTCCCCCACGGGGCCGGACACCGCGCGAGTACGGTCGGCACACGGGGTGTTCACCGCGGGAGCGCGGTCCCGCACGGGGCCGGACACCCCGGTTCGGGACACCGGACGCGCCCGGTCCCCCGCTCGGACGCCGCCCACAGAGACCGCTCAGTCGTCCTCGGACACCTCCGCCTCGTAGGCGCGCAGGGTGTCCACGAACATCCGGCGCTGCGCGTCATGCCCTCCGCCCGGGCCCTGCTCTCGGTCAGGCGGACGGCGCCCCCGTCGACTCCCGGATCACCAGGGAAGACTCGGGCAGCGGGCCCGGTTCGGGCAGGTCCGGCTCCAGCTCACGGAGCAGGCGCAGCGCGGCGCGTTCGCCGCGGCCCTGGACGTCCTGGCGGACGGTGGTCAGCCGGGGAGTGATCCACTGGCTGATGGCCAGGTCGTCGTGGCCCGCCACCGAGATGTCGCCCGGTACGGACAGGCCCGCCGCGCGCAGCGTCTGGATGCCGGCGATGGCCATGATGTCGCTGTCGTAGAAGACCGCGGTGGGCCGGTCCGGCCCGCACAGCAGGGCCTGCGTGGCGGCGGCGCCGCCCGGCGCGGTGAAGTCGGCCTCGTGCACGGCGGTGACGGCGAGTCCGCCGGCCGCCGCCGTCTCGTGGAACACCCGCAGCCGGTGGGCGATGTGGGCCAGGTGCTCGGGGCCGCGCACATAGCCGATACGGCGGTGGCCGAGCGCGGCGAAGTGCCGTACCACCTCGTCGATGCCGCTCGCCGGGAACCGCTCCCCCACCCAGGGCAGGCCGGCCTCCCGCCAGGGGCGGCTGATCAGCACCGCGGGCACGCCCAGCTCCCGCACCACCCGGAACCGCTCGTCTCGGCAGCGGGGGTCGGCCAGCAGCAGCCCGCTGACCCGGTGCTCGGCGACCAGCCGCCGGTACAGCCGCCGCTCCTCGTCCGCCGAGTCGACCGTGCAGATCCGCAGCAGCAGCGCGTACCCGAGCCTGGCGAGCACCCGCTCCACGCCGGACAGCAGTTCGGGGAAGAACGGGTCGGCACTCAGCAGGTCCGGCGGGCGGTCCAGGATCATGCCGATCGCCCGGGTCCTGCCGTGCGCCAGGGCCGCGGCGGTGGAGTTGGGCCGCCACCCGAAGCGGGCCGCCGTCTCTAGGATGCGACGGCGGGTGTCCTCGGACACGCCTGGCCTGCCGTTGAGCGCCTTGGACACGGCCGCCTTGGACACTCCGGCCGCCGCGGCGACGTCCCTGATGGTCACGGCGCGCGGCTCCGGCCGGCGGCGGGCGGTCCCCGCGTCCTCCATCGTCTTCATGCCTCCTGCGTGCACTGTACGTGCCTGGGCGCGCGGCGTTTTCGTGGACCGGGGTTGCTCCCCGGCCCACGTGGCCGGCCCCCTGGTCGCTCGCGCGAAGCCTGCGCGCCGATGGCGGGGCACCGTGGTGCGGGCTGAGGGCGGTCGGCGGGTGCGGGCGCGTCTTTGTGCTGTTTGCGCAGTTCCCAACGCCCTTGGCGGGACACGCCGCGCGGGCTGAGGACCGTTGCCGCGTGCCGGCGCGTCCCTTGTTGCTCGCGCAGTTCCCCGCACCCCTTGGCGGGACACCCGCGCAGACTCAGCACCGTTGCCGCGTGCCGACGCGTCCCTTGTTGCTCGCGCAGTTCCCCGCACCCCTTGGCGTGGCGCGGCGTGGTGTCAGGACGGGGTGGGGGGCGCGGCGCTGCGGCGTGCGACGTCTGTGAACCAGTGGCCGCTGTCCTTCACCGTGCGGCGCTGGGTGGTGTAGTCGACGTGCACGATGCCGAAGCGGCGGGTGTAGCCCCAGGCCCACTCGAAGTTGTCCATCAGGGACCAGACGAAGTAGCCGCGCAGGTCGGCGCCCTCGGTGCGGGCCCGTAGTGCCGCACGTACATAGGCGTCCAGGTAGGCGGTCCGCTCGGGGTCGTGGACCGCGCCGTCGGGCCCCGGGAAGTCGGGGTCGTCGAAGGCGGCGCCGTTCTCGGTGATGTACAGCGGCAGCGGGCGACCGGCCCCGCCGCCGTACTCCCGGTGCACCCGGTTGATCACATCGTGGATCCCCTCGGGGTCGATCTCCCAGCCCATCGCGGTCCGGGGCCGCCCGGTCCCGGCGAACTCGATGTCCTCGCAGCCCACCCATGCGGACGGACCCGGGTCCGCCGGCTCGTCCGCGGCCCGCACCACGTGCCGGGCATAGCAGTTGATGCCGAGGAAGTCGACGGGCTGGGCGATCTCCTCCGCGTCGCCGTCCCGGATCCAGCCGGCGGGGTCCGCCACCCGGTCGCGGATGTGGTCGAGCACGTCGGTCGGGTAGCCGCCGCGCAGCACCGGGTCGAGGAACATGCGGTTCATCAGGCCGTCGATGCGCCGCGCGGCGGCCCGGTCGGCGGGCCCGTCGGGGCGGGCCGGGACGGTGTCGTAGAGGTTGAGCGTGATGCCGATCCGGTGCTCGCGCCCGCCGCCCGCCTGGTCGGCGGCCCGCATCGCCCGCACCGCGCGGCCGTGGCCGAGCAGCAGGTGGTGGGCGGCGCGCACGGCGGCCACCGGGTCGGTGAGGCCGGGCGCATGGTGGCCGCTGCCGTACCCGAGGAAGGCCGCGCACCACGGTTCGTTGTGGGTGGTCCAGAACCGCACCCGGTCGCCGAGCTTGCCGAAGACGCGTGCCGCGTAGTCGGCGAACCGGTCCGCGGTGTCCCGGTGCGGCCAGCCGCCGAGGTCCTGGAGCGGCTGCGGGAGGTCCCAGTGGTAGAGGGTGACCCAGGGTTCGATGCCCTTCTCCAGCAGGGCGTCGACCAGCCGCTGGTAGAAGTCGGTACCGGCGGTGAGGAGTTCTCCGGTGCCGTCGGGCTGCAGCCGGGGCCAGGCGAGCGAGAACCGGTAGTGGGTGGCACCCAGGCCGGCCAGCAGTTCGACGTCCTCGCGGTAGCGGTGGTAGTGGTCGTCGGCCACGTCACCGGTGTCGCCGTTCACGACGGCGCCCGGGGTGCGTACGAAGGTGTCCCAGATGGACGGGCCACGGCCGTCGTCGGTGACCGCGCCCTCGATCTGGTACGAGGCGGTGGCGGTGCCCCAGGCGAAGCCGGGGGGCAGGACGAGCGGTGCTGGTGAACCGGCGGGGCCGGCGGTGGGCGTGTGGCCGGTGTCGGTCATCGCTGAGCGCTCCCAGGGCTGGCGTCGAGCTGGAGTTCGGGGGGCAGGGGGCAGGGCGCAGGCCGCGGCGGCGGTCCACAGCTCGTCGGGGACGGGCACGGCGGCGAGGTCCAGCGTCTGGCGGACCCGCTCCGGGGTGGAGACGCCGACCACGATGGCGGCGATGCGCGGCTCGCGCAGCGAGAACTGCAGCGCCGCCGCGGCGAGCGGCACGCCCGCCTCCCGGCAGAGCGCGGTCAGTGCCTCAAGCCGCTCGCGGACCGGTTCCGTCATGGCGCGGTAGGCGTATGTCGGCTGTTCCCGCGGGCCCTTGGCGAGCACGCCGGCGGCGAACGGCGCGGCGTTGAGCACCGCGACGCCGTGCCGAGCGGCCGGCGCGGGAGCTCGGCGGGGGGCGGGGGCGGCTGCTGCGGAGGAGGTCATGAGGCTCCCGGCTCCGGTCGTGCGGTGGCGGCGTGGTGCGGTGTCGCGACCCGGGCGGCGCGGGCTGAGGCCCGGGCGGCGCGGGCCTCAGCCCGGGTGGTGCCGGCCGTGGCGGTGCTGTCCGTGGCCCGAGTGGGGCGGGCCGAGGCATTACGGGCCGAGGCCCAGGCGGTGTGGGCCGGGGTCCAGCCGGTACGGGCCGAGGCAGTACAGGCCGAGGCCCATCCGGCACGGGCCGAGGCGGTACAGGCCAGGGTCCAGCCGGTACGGGCGCGGGTCCGGACCAGGGTCCTGGCAGCGCGGGCCGGGGGCCGGGCGGTGCCGGCCACGGTGGTGCGGGCCGTCGCGGGACGCGCCGGGGTCCGGGCGGTGCGGCTCACCGGTCCGCCACCCGGACCAGGTCCGCGACCACCCTGTCCTGGTCGGCGACCAGGTCGGCACCGCGGTCGCCGCCCCGCCACGCGACCGGCTCGCCGCCGGCCGCGGTGAGCGCGGCACGGGTCGCGTCGGGGTCGGCGACGTCGATGCCGATGGCCCGGATGCCGAGCAGGTCGGGCTCCGGCTGCCAGGGGCTGGACACGGTGTCCACGTCGAAGCTGAACACCTCGATGACCGTGTCGCCGGCGCGGAAGTAGGTGATGCAGAAGCCGCGTTCGTCCTCGTGCCGCCGGTCGAGCTGGCCGACCACCGGGATGCCGAGGGTGTCCCGGTAGTACGCCAGGGCCCGGTCGAGGTCGGAGACGGTGACGGCGACGTGGTCGAAGCGGGGCTCGCCGTCCCAGCCGCCGCCGAGGCTCGCCTCCTCCTCCGCGGCCAGCTCGGGCGACCACAGCGGCTGGTACTGCAGGGGCCCGGCGACGAACTCCAGGTGGGCGCCGTCCGGGTCGGCGAAGAACGCGAGCCGGACCCCGCCGAAGGCGTCCACCGGCTGCACCCGGATCTCCACCCCGGCCTCGACGAGCCTCGCGACCCGGCGGTCGACCTCGTCGACCTTGAGCCCGAAGTGCCGGAAGCCGCGTTGGAGGTCGTCGCCCGACCAGCCGCTCGGGGTGCCGTCCGGACCGGTCTCGATCAGTTTCACGCGGGCCGTGCCGGCCTGCATCACCAGCGTGTCGCCGCCGCTCTCGGCGGGGAGGGGGGTGAAGCCGAGCAGCCCCCCGTAGAACTCCTGGGAGCGGGTGAGGTCGCGCACTCCGATCTCGACGTGCGACATGACGGACATGAAGGTTCCCTAAGAATGGTTGGCGGTCCGGGAGGACCGGGTGTGGCTGATGTCGGGTTGCCGTTGATGGCTCGAGAGGACTGGCCGCCCGGTCCTCCGGGACGCTCCGACCACTGATTGAGAACTGCGGTCATCGCTGGTTAGGGACCTGTCGGCGGGGTGTTCTTCGGGCCATGCAGTGATGGTCACGAGGGATACGGAGCGAGGGACTTGAGCACGCGGCAGGCGCGGATATGGGTCGGCATCGACGCTGGCAAGGGACACCACTGGGCAGTGGCCCTCGACGCCGACGGCGAGACGCTGTTCTCCACGAAGGTGATCAACGACGAGGCCCAGATCCTCGCCCTCATCGAGACCGCCCCGCGAGCGGGCCGACGAGGTCCAGTGGGCGGTGGACATCTCCGGCCGGGCCTCCACACTGCTGCTGGCTCTGCTGGTCGCCCACGGCCAGCAGGTCGTCTACGTGCCGGGCCGCACGGTCAACCGCATGTCCGGCGCCTACCGGGGTGAAGGCAAGACCGACGCCAAGGACGCGAAGGTCATCGCCGACCAGGCCCACATGCGCCCGAAGGACTTCGCCCCGCTGGACACGCCCCCGGAGCTGGTCACCACCCTCCGGGTCTTGACCAACTACCCTGCTGACCTCATCGCCGACCGGGTCCGGCTGATCAACCGGCTCCGTGACCTGCTGGTGGGCATCTGCCCCGCTCTGGAGCGGGCCTTCGATTACTCCGCGGCCAAGGGCCCGGTGGTCATGCTGACCGAGTACCAGACCCCGGCCGCCCTGCGCCGGATCGGCGTCAAGCGGCTGACGACCTGGCTGGAACGGCGCAAGGTCCGTGGAGCCCAGGCGGTCGCTGACAAGGCGGTAGAGGCCGCCCAGTCCCAGATGACCACGCTGCCCGGCGAGAAGCGGGCCGCGAAGCTGGTCTGCGACCTGGCCCACCAGCTCCTGGCCCTGGACGAGCGGATCAAGGACAACGACCGGGAGATCCGCGAGACCTTCCGCACCGACGACCGCGCGGAGATCATCGAGTCGATGCCCGGTATGGGGCCCATCCTCGGCGCCGAGTTCGTCGCCATCGTCGGTGACCTGTCCGGATACCGTGACGCTGGCCGCCTCGCCTCGCATACCGGCCTTGCCCCGGTCGCCCGCGACTCCGGCCGCCGCAGCGGCAACTACCACCGGCCCAAGCGCTACAACCGGCGCCTGCGGCACATCTTCTACCTGGCGGCCCAGACCGCGATGATGCGGCCCGGCCCCTCCCGTGACTACTACCTCAGGAAGCGGTCCGAAGGGCTGATCCACACCCAGGCCCTGCTCGCGCTCGCCCGCCGCCGGGTCGACGTGCTCTGGGCCATGCTGCGTGACAAGAGGCTGTTCACCCCCGCCCCACCGGTCACGCAGGCGGCTTGACTTCGTCATTGAGATTCCTTTTCCGTGTGAGTGCTTCCCGCGCCGGGAGCGGGCGCGGGGCCGGATGCGGGCAACGGGCCCCGGCGGCGGGCCGGCCGGGAGCGGCCCGGGCCCTGCCTAGTCCTGGGTGATCAGCGGCAGCCAGAAGTCCAGGCCGTTGTTGCCCGGGTTGTTGTAGAGCATGCAGGGGATGATCTTGTCGCGGCCGAGCGCGGGCGCGATCCGCAGGAGGTCGTCCCAGGCCTCGGGGACGTCCACGCGCGCGTCCCGGAACAGCTTCGGCTGGTAGAACATGCCGAACGTCTGCGCCATCCACCCGATGGCGTACTGCTTGCCGCCGTCCGTTCGCCTACGGCAACGCGGGCATCGCGCTCGACCTGCGCAAGGCGCTCGGCGACGCCTTCCTCAAGCAGTTCTTCCCCGCGACAGTACGGCACCGACTGGCCGCTGCTCAGCGCCGCGCTCACCATCTCCCTCATCCCCATCGCCGTCGTCTACTTCCGGATGCAGCGGCATGCGCACCATGGCCAGCGACTCGACGACCGGAGCGGAGTCCCAAGCCGGCGCCCGAGCGGCCCATGTCCAGGTCGAGCACCAGCTTCGGATCGTCCGTCCGGCTCATCGACGGCAAGGTGTTCAACAACGGCATCAACGCCGTCAACACCGAGCAGGCGGAGACCGCCTTCGTCAAGCTGCCTCTGCAACCCGTCCTCTACTCGCTGCGCGGGAACGGCGAGCACGTGCGGCGCGAAGATCTCCGGGGGCCTGCCCGCGGCGACCGCGGCCTGGAGGGCCGGGAGGTAGGAGCCGCTGTCGCCGAAGACGCGGTTCTCGACGTGGATGGACGGGTGGCGCCGCTCGAACTCGTCGATGAGCCGCAGGAACTGCTCCTGCTGCTGGGTGTACCAGGTCCACATGCGCACCGTCGTCCTGCCCGACCCCGAGGCCGAGCCGCACCCGGCCACCGCGGGGGCCACCGCCGTCCCGGCGGCGGAGCCGGCGGCGGCACGCAGCACCGATCTGCGGGACCAGGGCCGCCGGGTGCCGGGGCCCGGCCGGGCTCCCGCCTGAGTCGTCGACCGCACCGCCCTCACCTGCCTTCCTCGCCCGCGTTCCCGCGCGGTGGCGGGATCGACTCCCGTTGATCCTTCGCTCCCCGACCGGGCAGGTCAACGCCCCCGCGCGCGCTTCCCAGGGCCCGGACGCGGGTCATCCGCGGTGTGGATACCTGTCATCCGCCCCGCGGCACAAGGCTCCCGTGCAGCTTCGTGCGCGGACCGCCGGCGGGGCGAAGAACGGGATTGCATGCCTCTGGGGCGACGGCGGGATGAAGCCGTGACGCAGCCGCCTTCCGCGGGTGCGTCCCCCGACGAGCCGTCCGCCCCCCACCTGCCCGCCGCGTCCTGTCGGCCCTCCCCCAGGAGTCGATCCTCTTCGAGGGCACCATCCACGAAGCGTCGCCTACGGGCGCGCGCACGCGGACGGGGCGGCGGTGCGGGCCGCCCTGCGGGACGCTCATGCGCTCGCGGAATCGCCCGGGCCGAGACGCAGCGGTCTTGTTCCTTGCCTCCAAGGTGAGTGCCCGGGTACGGGGCCCTGGCCGCCACCCTCCTGGACGAGATCCTCCCCCAGACGGCTGGAGCACCGTTGGAGAACTTCTTCGTCCCGGAGAAGATCTGGCCAGACGGAGGCCCGTTTCCGCATGCGCTCGTACTGCTGGGCGAGTACGAGGAGTTCGGCGCGTACACCCGTGCCCCTCGCGAGTTGCTCACTCCTACGGGGACAACCTCGGCGTGATCCCCGAGGAATGGCTGCACGGCACGGTCTGGAGATCATCACGCGGCCCTTTGCAGCCACGAGCAGACACCGACGGCTTCGCTGCGGCCCAGGGGCGGCCAGCAGGGCTCTCCCATCCGATCGGGTGCGGCTGACCGCCCTTCGGTTTCGGTGCTTCCGCTCCTGTCCATGATCCGCTTGACGGCGCCCCGTCGGGCGTCCTGGTCGTCTAGGGGGCTTCTGGTGGATCTCCGTGGGTGAAGGAGCGACTCCCCACTGCCTTGAGGACGTGGGCGGTACCCCCAGGTGTGTGCTCTGGGGGCGCCCCCGGTGGGGGAGCGTGCCGGGCGTCGCGACGCCTCGGAGACCCGTCAGAAGCCCCCTGGACATAGGAACAGGGAGGGTTCGTATGACTGCAGAAGGTGGAGAGCCCGTCCCGTCGATCACCGACGCGACACGCGCCGACATCGCCGGATGTGGCGATCCCCCCGATCCCGCATGCGTTCCCACATGCGTTCCCACAGGGGACCCCAACGGATGGATCACCGAGCCGGCAAGTCCCAGAAGTCGCCTGATGACCTGAATCACAGGGTTGTTGTCAGTTGGGTATGAGGCACGCCCGGCCGTCCCGGGCCCGTCGTTGCAGCAGGAGCTAGGAGGAACACCGTGCCCGTCGCCCGTACCGTCCCCCTACACCGAGTGGAATCCCCGGTACCCGGGCCGCCCAGGCTCACGGAGCTGCCGAACGGCACGCCCGTCTGGCTCGTCACCCGATATGACGACGTCCACCAGGTTCTCACCGACCCCCGCTTCGGGCGCTCACCAGTCCACGCACCCGGTGCGCCGCCGGTCACCGGCAGCGCCAGCCTGCTGGACAGCCGGGACTCCATCGTCCGGCAGGACGGCGACGCGCACCTGCGCCTGCGGCGTGCCCTTGGCCGGGCCTTCACTCCGCGCGCGGTCGAGCGCATGCGACCGTGGGTGGCCGCAGTCATCGACCGGCTCCTCGATGACCTAGTCGAGCAGGGACCGCCCGCCGACCTCGTCACCGGCTACGCCCTGCCCCTGCCCTGCAGCGTCATGCACCGGCTGCTGGCCGTAGACGACGTTCCCACCGAGCGGCTGCTCCACTGGGCCGAACACGCCTTCGCCGGGGCCACCGCAGCGCCAGAAAGGGGCGACCGCGCCCGACGCGAACTGGCCGATTTCGCCACCGCGCTGATCACCAGGCGGCGAAGGGCACCCGGCGACGACCTGGTCAGCTCCGTCGTCCAGGCCGCCGACCGTGAAGGCGGCATCCCCGAGGCCAAGCTCGTCAACCTGATCGCCACCATGATCGCCGGCGGCCACGACACCACTATGACCATGCTCAGCAACGCCCTGCTCTACCTGCTGGCCGAACAGCCCGGGGCCTGGGCCCGACTGGGTGCCGACGAACAGGCTGCCGCCGTCCTCACCGAACGCCTGCTCCACCTGATCCCCCTCGGTGACCGCGAAGAACGCCCCGGCCACGTCCTCGCCGCCACCGCGGACATCCGACTCGGCGGCGTGACGATCCGCACCGGCGCCTTGGTCATGACCGACCACGTCGCCGCCAACCGCGACCCCGCAGCCTTCCCGGGCAACCCCCACGACGACCTGTTCACACCCTTGCCGAAGCCCTCCCTCGCCTTCGGTGCGGGACAGCACTACTGCCTGGGAACCTGGCTCGCCCGAGCCGAGCTCCAGCTCGCCCTCCACCGCCTCGCCAGTCGCTTGCCCGCCCTGCATCTCACCAGCACTGCCGACGACATCCCGTGGCGACACGGCACCGTCACCCGCAGCCCTCTCCACCTGCTCGCGACCTGGTGACAGGGGACCTGCACTCATGACCGACCTGCTGCTGGATAGAACGCCGGAAAGTCAGAAGTGCGGCCGGACATTCACGATGTAGTCCTCGACCGCCTCAACCGCCCAGTCCTTCAGCAAGACGTTCCGTCGGCGCGGAGGCTGTCCCTTCTCGGCCTTGCCGTAGCGGGCGTTGAGCGTCCCGTACCTCCCGATCTGGGGCGCCTTGGGGTTCTTGCCGAAGTCGACCAGATCCAGCTTCGACGTCTGGGGCCGGCGAAGCCCCCACCCGTGGATGACCTTGGACGGGGTGGCGTCCCGGTAAGCGGCTGATGTCCCCTTGCGCCTGCCGCGGATGGCCCGCTCCACGTGGCCGTCGGCGTAGTCGAGGAATCGCTGGAGCTCCTACCGGGTGAACGAGCGAGCCTCGGGATCGCCCTCGTAGTCCTGGAGGTGGGGGTGGTTCCACTCATGCGTCCTGGACGAGTGGTTCACCGACGTCCGGCCGCTGTTCGGTGTTGAGGGCAGTGGACGCGCGGCATTTGATCGACCTCGGCCTGCTGACCCCGGCCAGAGCAACAACGACCTTGCAGGACGGCAGACTGATCACCAAGGGAGAGGCCCTCGACGTACTCGCCGAACTAGGCGCCCCCACGGACGTCGTGAACGACGTCAGGCAGCGTCGCTATGGCACTTCCGGCTCCACCGACCAGCAGTGGATCAACCGACGGGCAGGACTGACGCTCGCCTTCCTCGGGCCCTCGATCGACCAGGTCGTCGCTACATCCCTCTGACAAAGCACATCCGCTGGTAACCGCCGATACCGCCATCGGTTGGTGATCACCGGCTGGCCGACCAGCCAGCACGAGAAGCTTGAGGACGTTCCCCTTTTCAGCCACACAGGGTCATGATCCAGGCCACCGCAATGGAGAACTTGCGGCAGTTGCATACGCGAGCTCACCAGTATCAGACCCCTGATGGATCGGTCGCCGCCAGGCCTGGACTCCGTGCTCGCGGAGCGCGGCGCCCGGCTGTGCGGCGGGCAGCCGCAGCGCCTCGCGATCGCGCGCGCCCCGATCCGGGACCCGCGAGTGCCGTCCTCGACGAGGCCACCTCCGCGCTCGGCAACCGCTCGGAGGCCTGGTGCGGCAGGCCCCGGGGCCTGCCGGTGCGGGCGTACCGTCTTCGTCGTCGCCCACCGGCTCTCCACGTTCCGGCGCGCCGACCGCATCGTGGTGATGGACGGCGGCCGGATCACGGAGGTCGGCGCCCACCGCCAACGCGTCGAACGCGAGGGGGTGTATGCCCGGCTGCAGCCGGCGGGGCCGTGAGGGAGGACCGGCGAGCGCCGCCGCCGGTGGGTCAGGTGCCCAGGCCCTCCAGGACGACGGCGCCCGGCAGCCCGGCGAGCGCCTTGCCCGGCACGATGAGCTTGCCGCGCCGCTGCCCACTGCCGATCAGGACGTGCGGCAGGTCGGCGGCGGCCGAGTCCACCAGCAGCGGCCAGCCCTCCGGCAGCCCGATGGGGGTGATGCCGCCGTACTCCATGCCGGTCTCGGCGATGGCCGTCTCCATCGGGGCGAACGACGCCTTGCGGACGCCCAGGTGGCGGCGGACCACGCCGTTGACGTCGACGCGCGTGGTGGACAGCACGACGCACGCCGCGAGAGTGGTGGTGCCGCCCCGCTTGCCCGCCACGACCACGCAGTTGGCCGAGGTGGCCAGCAGCTCGGGCCCGTAGTGCTCGACGAAGGTGGCGGTGTCGGCCCACTCGGGCTCGGTGTCGACGTGGAGGAGTTGCTCGGCGGGGACGGCCCCGGTCCAGCGCCGCACGGCGTCCGCGACCGGCGCCACGAGCCGGTCCAGGCACTCGGGGGCGGGCGTCGCGTCCACGAAGTCTCCGATGGGTGCACGCATGGCGGGAACGCTAGCAGCCGGCGGTGCGGGGGCGGCGGGGGCGGTCGTCACGGGTGCGGAGGCGACGGGCGCGGGGCGCGGGGAGAGATGACGGGTGCGGAGACGACGGGCGCGGGGCGCGGGGAGAGATGACGGGGTGCGGGGCGACCGTCGCGGGTACGGCGGCGACGCTCACGGGTGCGGCGGCACGGACACGGCCATCGTCATCCGCACCGGCTCGGTGCCCTCGTTGCGGTAGCCGTGCGGCACATGGGCGTCGAACGCCGCGGACGAGCCGGACGGCACGGTGTGCTCCAGGCCGTCGACGACCACGGTGAGGGTCCCCTCCTCGACGTGCAGCAGCTCGGTGGTACCGACCGGGTGCGGGTCCGAAGAGCTGCCGTCGCCGGGCATCAGCAGCCACGACCAGAGCTCCAGCGGGCCGCGCCGCTCCGCGCCCACCAGCAGCGTGCTGCTGCTGCCCGCGGGCGTCGACCACATGCGCACCGCCTCCTCGCCCGGCACCAGCCTGACCTGCGGGCCCTGGTCGTGGTCGAGCAGGGTGGCGATGCTGACGCCGAGTGCGTCGGCGAGCTTGACGGTGGTGCCGACGCTCGGATTGGTACGCGCCTGCTCGATCTGGATGATCATGCCCCGGCTGACCCCGGCACGTGCGGCGAGCGCGTCGAGCGTGTATCCCCGCTCACCGCGCCAGCGCTTGAGGTTACGGGCGAGCGACTGCGTGAGCTGATCGAGATCCGACACCTTGAGTCCAATATCCTAGATGACAGAGTACAGTGAACTGCACTACGCTGTGCTGTACTCACGATGCAGTGCACTGTACTGCCCTGCACGACCCGAACCGCCCGTACCACCCCGTACCGTCCTGCGAGGCCTCCATGACTGCGCTCCTGGCCCTGACCACCAGCCTGCTGTTCGGGTTGGGCGACTTCGGCGGCGGACTGCTCAGCCGCCGTATCCCGGCGCTCACGGTGGTCGCCGTCTCGCAGGCCTGCACCGTCGCGGTGCTGGGCACCGCGGTCGTCGTGACCGGCGCCTGGCACGAGGCGAGCCCGAAGCTGTGGTTCGCGGTCGGCGCCGGGGCCGTGGGCACGATCGCTCTGCTCGCCTTCTACCGCGCGCTGGCCGTCGGCCCCATGGGCGTCGTCTCACCCCTCGGCTCCCTCAGTGTCCTGGTGCCGGTGACCGTGGGCCTGGTGCTGGGCGAGCGGCCGGACCTCCTCCGGGTGGCGGGCATAGGCATCGCGGTGGCGGGCGTGGTGCTCGCGGGCGGCCCGGAAGTGCGCGGCGAGCCCGTGCAGCGCCGGACGATCGCGTTCACCCTGGTGGCGGCGGTCGGGTTCGGCACGGTGATGGCGCTGATCGCGGAGGCGGCCACGACCGTCAGGGGCCTGTTCCTCGCCCTCCTTGTGCAGCGCCTGACCAATGTCGTGGTGGGTGGCGCGGCGCTCGTGCGGTCGGTGCGCAGGGGTGCGGCGGCGCTGCCGCCGGAGGGCGGGATACGCGTCATCCTGCGTGCCCTGCCTGCGCTCGCCTTCGTCGGCCTGGCCGACGTCGCGGCCAACGGCACCTATGCCGTGGCGGCCCAGCACGGCCCCGTCGCCGTGGCGGCGGTCCTCGCCTCGCTCTACCCGGTGGTCACGGCCCTCGCGGCCCGCGGGTTCCTCAGCGAGCGGCTGCGCGGGATACAGGCGGCAGGGGCGGGCCTCGCCATGCTCGGAGCGGTGTTGCTGGCGACGGGGTGAGGGGGCGGGGGCGGCGGGCACGGGGCGCTCCAGCGGCGGGCCGCTCGCTTGCCGGCCCTCCTCCTGTCGGGCTACCGCGGGTGGCGGGGCTGGTACCCGGGGCTGGCGGGGCTGGTACCGGGGGCTGGCGGGGCTGGTACCCGAGGCTGGCGGGACTGGTACCGGGGGGCTGGTGGTGAGTGCCGGGCGCTGCGCCCGGCGGCCTGCGGCTGTGGTCGCCCCAGCCTCCGGGAGCGGGGCGCGTCGGCTCGGAGGATCGGGATCAACTGTCGGTGGTCGGGATCGGTTGTCGGTGGTGATCAGGACCGGCTGTCGGTGGTCGGGATCGGCTGTCGGTGATCAGGACCGGCCGGTGTCCACCGTGGCCTCCGCGGACACGGCGTCCGCGGAGCCCCCGGTCTCCGCCGTCCCCGCCGTCCCCGCTGTCTCCGCCCTTCCCGCTTCAGCAGCACTCCCCGGCTCGGCGGTCCTCGCCGCCTCCCCTGTCCTCCCCGCCTCGGCCTCCTCGAAGGCGGCGAGCGCGAGCAGTTGCTCGGGGGTGATGCCCTCCGGGATGGCCACCGGTGCGGGGGTGCGCAGGGGCGGCTGCCAGCCCGAGTCGGGGCACCAGCGCCGCACCACCCGGGCAGGGGCCCCCGCGACGACGCTGTGGTCCGGCACCGGGCCACGCACCACGGCCCCGGCCGCGACCACGACGTTCCGTCCCACGACGGCGCCGGGCAGGATCACCGCGCCGGTGCCGATCCAGCACCCCGGCCCGATCTCCACGGGTTCCATGCGCGGCCACTGCTTGCCGATGGGGCGGTGCGGGTCGTCGTACGAGTGATTGGTGGACGTGATGTACACGTAGGGGCCGAAGTAGCAGTCGTCGCCGATGGTGACCTTGGTGTCCGCGATGACATGGCTGCCGCGGCCGATGACGACACCGTCACCGAGCCGCAGCACAGGCTCGGGTCCGAGGTCGACGCCCGGCACCAGACCGGCTGTGAGCGTGACCTGCTCCGCGATGATGCAGTGCGCACCGAGGTGGATCCACGGCTCACCGAAGACGGTGCCCTGCGGGAAGGCGAGGCGGGTGCCGGTCCCGATCGCCCCGAACCGCAGCCGGCCCGGATGCCGCGCGGTCACCGCTCCAGCACGCTGGGCCCACGCCCAGCAGCTGTGGACCAGGGACTGCGCAAGACGGCGCCCCCAGTCCGCCGGGGACGAGAACACGTTCTTGTTCTTGGGCACTCACCCACCGTACTCAGCGCCGGCTCGGGGCCAGCAGGGGCACCTGCTGTGATCTTCGCCCCACCCCGGCTGTGCGGGGTGCGGGCGCGTCCCTTACCCTGCGGTCGCGCCAGGCCGGTCTCGTACCGTACGAGTGTGACCCGGCGCGGCAGCCGTACCGGGCAGACGGCCCGCAACGCAGCGAGGAGATGCCGATGACCGACCGAGCACTGATCAGCGCGGTGGGCGGCAAGGAGCCGGTGATCGAGGAGGGCGCCTTCGTCGCCCCGGCGTCGGTCGTGATCGGTGAGGTGACCGTTCGGGCCGGCGCGAGTGTCTGGTACGGGTCGGTGCTGCGTGCCGACTACAGCCCGATCGAGCTCGGTGCGGGCAGCAACATCCAGGACAACTCCACCGTGCACTCCGACCCCGGCTTCCCGGTGTCGATCGGCGAGCGGGTCTCCGTCGGCCACAATGCGGTGGTGCACGGCTGCATGATCGAGGACGACTGCCTGATCGGCATGGGGGCGACCGTGCTGAACGGCGCGGTGATCGGTACGGGTTCCCTGGTGGCCGCACAGGCGCTGGTGCCGCAGGGCATGCAGGTGCCGCCGGGTTCGCTGGTCGCGGGCGTGCCGGCCAAGGTGCGCCGCCCGCTCACGGACGAGGAGCGCGAGGGCATCACCCTCAACGCCACCGTCTACATCGAACTGGCCAAGGCGCACGCCACCGCCCACGCGGAGGGCCACATCGGCAGGAAACTCCACGGCGCCCACGAATTCCGCCTCCCGGATGAGCCCGACACCACGGACAAGGGCTCCACCGACACCCCCCACCAGGAGTAGCCCCACCTCACTCCCCACCTCGCTCCCCGACCGCGCGACACCCGCGGCAAACCACCAAGCCCCACCCCGACGGGCGGGCGCGGGAACTGCGCGGGAACCCACGACGCACCCCGCAGCGGACCACCAAGCGCCATTCGGAAAAAGGGTGCGCGGACACCGGCCGGAACAGGGGCGCGGGGAACTGCGCGACAAACCGCGACGCACCCGCACCGGGCCACCGCGCCAAGCCCCCCACACAGCCCCCGCCCGGCCACCGAGGCCCAGCCGGGACGACCGCCGCGCGGCGAGCCCGGCGGAGCCGAAGCGGACAGAAACCGGGGCCCGAAACCCGCGGGGGCCGGCCGCAGAGCAGGAACCACGAAAGCCGAACCAGGAAAGCCGGGGCACGGGGGGGGGGGCGGGTCGGCGGAGGCCTACTCCGCCTCTGCCCCCGCCCGCTCAGGCTCCCGCTCAACCCCCGCCGCCCCCGCATGCTCAGCCTTCTTCGCCCGACGCCGGATGACCAGCATGGAGGCCAGCCCGATCAGCACCGCAAGCAGCAGACCCAGCCAGGAGAACCGCTTGAGCCACGACTCGGCGACCACGCCGAGGTAGTAGATGACGGCCGTGGTGCCGCCTGCCCAGACCACACCGCCCAGCAGGTTGGCGATGAGGAACTTCCAGTACGGCATGTGGAGCACACCGGCCAGCGGCCCTGCGAAGATCCGCAGCAGGGCGATGAAGCGGCCGAAGAACACCGCCCACATCCCCCACTTCTCGAAGGATCGCTCGGCGGTCGCCACATGGCCGGGACCGAAGTGTTTGGGAAACTTCCGGCCGAGCCAGGCGATCAACGGGCGGCCGCCCTTGCGCCCGATGGCATAGCCGGTGGAGTCACCGATGACGGCGCCCGCGCTGGCGCAGGCACCCAGGACCACCGGATCGATGTGTCCCTGCTGGGAGGAGAGCAGCGCGGCGGCCACCAGCACGATCTCGCCGGGCAGCGGAATGCCCAGACTCTCCATGCCGATCACCAGGGCGACCAGCGCATAGACGCTGACCGCCGGTACGTGCGTCAGCCACTCGTGGACGTTCAACGCCGGTCCTCCCGCTTCCCCGCCTCGCCCGCGGACCAGGTCCGCAGGCTCCCCCGTGCACTGTCCGCGCGCCCCCCGCACGCCTGCGCCGAAGCCTACCGGTTCGCCCCGCCGGCGCGCCGTGTCCCTGCGGCCGGTGGGACCGGTGTGTCGGCCGTGAGGGCCACCCCGGCCATGAGGACTGTTCGGCCATGAGGGGGCCCTTCCGTACGGCGGCCGGGGGAACGGCGCGGCCGGGGGAACGGCGCGGCCGGGGGGGGACGGCGCGGCCGAGGCCGTGCTCGACGTGGTGGCTCGCCCGGACCGCCCCGGCACCTGGCCGCCGACGCTGACGCGGCCGCCGAGCTCCGCGGCCCGTGGCGCCGAGCCGGGACATCGGCTACCGCCGGTCGCTGGGTCCGCGAGGGGACAGGGGGTGCCGCTCAGCTCCCCCGCCGCGCCAGGGCCTCGGGGTCGAAGGTGAAGGCGGCGTAGGAGCGTCCGTCGGTCTCGAAATGTGCGACCTCGTTCATGCCGTAGTGCCGGTGTACGGCGAGGGAGCGCTCGTTCAAGAGCTCCACGAAGGCCACACCCAGGTCGAAGCTCTTCTTCAGGTCACCACTGAGCGCAACGAGCAGTTTCGTCAGCACACCACGCCCCTGGTAGCGGTCGTCGACCGCAACGGGCCCGTAGAGGAACACCTTCTCACCGTCCTGCTCGGGAAACGTCCTCAGAACGGTCTCGACGGCGATTGCGGCCGGGTGTCCTTCAGGTATTCCGCCCGGCTCGCTCGTCATCGCGAATCCCGCGAGTTCTCCGTCCTCCTCGGCGATGAAAACGCCCGTACCGTGCTGGAATCGGCGGAGTACCGCCTCGTCCATGACGCCCTGGACGAACCCTCGCCGGGCGCGCTCCTCATCACCGAGCCCTTCCCCGCGGGCCCTGTCCATCAGGTCCAGGATCGCAGGGTGGTCTTCCGGTCGCGACGTGCGCACAATGATCGACACGCGTTGACGATAAGCCTGCTCATCGCCCTCGCCAACGCGTCACCGTGGCGGCGGGCCCCGTGCAGCCGTGCCGGTACGACCGTGCGGGGAGCCACACGGCGAGGTCCGCCGGAACGGCCTTACGCGTCGGAGGGGGCCTCGCCTCTCAGCCCTTCGGGCGCAGGGTCCACACGACCGTCATCTCCCCTGTGACAGCCCCGTCCTCGCGCCGTAGTGCGATACCGACGGGGAACTCCGGCCGCCTGCCGTCGTCGAGTTCCGCAACGACCTCGGAGGCCGGGCGGCCCAGAGTCGCCGTTGCCGTCACGGATCCCATGGCCAGCTTCTGGTAGTCGATCTCAGCCCGCACCGCGAGCGGCACCGCACGGGAGAGCTGATCGCCGAAGGCCGTGAGGACGATGGCACCGCTGGCGGACTCGGCCAAGGTGAACATGGCGCCCGCGTGGGGGCCGCCGAGGTGGTTGTGGTACTCCGGCTGGTCCGGAAGCCGGAGCACGGCACGCTCCGCGGTGACCTCGACGAACTCCACGTTCAGGGTACGTACCATCGGGACGGCGGCGGCCAGCATGTCACCCGCCGAGGCGCTTTCAACTGTCATGAGCGGGATGTTACCGACGGGTAGTAATGCTGGCCAGTCCTCATGCAGCCCCGGCGTGCGGTCCCGGACGTGGTGCGACCGTGCCGCGAACCGTCCGCGAACGGCCTTTCCGGGCGCCGCTGTTCCGGTACGGACCTGACGAGGCCCGGTGACCGAAACGTGTCCGTGGCGCCACTAAGGTGCTGCCCATGTGGCCAGGAGAGCAGCCGCCCGGGGGCGAGCAGAACCCGCAGAACCAGAGTCAGAACCCTTACCAGCAACCGGGGTACCAGCAGCCGAATCCTTACCAGCAGCCGGGCTATCAGCAGCCGAACCCGTACGCCCAGCAGCCGGCACAGCAGCCCGGACAGCCGCAGTGGTCCGCCCCGACGGTGCCGGGAGGCACGCCCCAGCCGCCGCGCGACGACCGCAGGAAGACGATGATCACGGCGCTGGTGGCCGCGGGCGCCGTGGTGGTCGCGGCCGGTGTGACCGGCTTCCTGGTCCTGGGCGGCAAGAAGGACGACAAGGCCGGCCCCGCCCCCGCCGAGTCCTCGCCCGCCGCCTCCACCCCGGCCCAGCCTGCCCCGGACGACAGCGCCGGGAGCGACGACAACCCGCGCGGCACCGAGGGCAAGGAGAAGCCGACCATCCCGGGCTGGAAGACGGTGATCAATCCACGGTTCGGCACGGTCTTCGACGTGCCGCCGGACTGGGAGGTCGAGGCACCGACCCTGAGCGTCGGCTTCGAGTGGGACGAGAAGGGCGGGAAGACGGACCGCACGACGGTCACGGCGCCCGCGGACCTCAAGGCCAAGTGGTGCACCGACGACTCGGACAAGGACGGCACGCCGGAGGACACGGCCCTGGCCACCGCCGGAGCGCGCGGCGAGAACGGCGCGAAGAACACCGACGAAGCGGCCGAGTCCCGGGTGCCGTGGTGGATCTACGGCGGTTACACACACCCCGACAAGAAGAGCATCTCGTACACCAAGGCGAAGCCCTACACGACCGCGTCCGGGCTCAAGGGGAGCGTCACCACGGCGCACTCCACGAACACCCCCCAGCGCGGAAAGTGCGCCACGGACGGCAAGGCCATCACCTTCGCCTTCAAGAACGGCGCGGGCGACATCGTGAGCTGGGACCTCTACGGCGTGAAGGGGGTCAAGGACGAGCTCTCCGAGAAGACCATCCAGAAGATCCTCAGCACGGTGCGCCTCACCCAGGACCCGCCCACCGGCGAGTGACGAGCGGGCCCGGACGGACCCGGCCCGAGGCGACCGGGTCCTGAAGCGGTGAGGCCGGCCGGCTTGAGCGCACGGCCTCCGCGACCGCGAAGGCGCCGGCCGGCGCGCCCACGGCGGCCCCGTCCGGGCGGCCTCGGCCCGGGTCGGCGCCACGCAGCCGGGGACGGCCTCGTCCCGTCGCCCACCGCGCGGCCGGCGGTCGCCGCCCACCGCGCCCCCTTCGCCGGCCGCCGGCCATCGACACCGCCCGGACGGCCCGCCGCAGAGCACCCGCCCGGACGCACGGCCCGGGCAAATCGTTTGCGACCAGCCCGCGCACCGGCGACAGTCCCGGGGTGCCCCCTCCCGACGACGTGCCCGGCCTCGCGGCGCTGGCCGCCGTCGCCCTGGCCATGCTGATCCGCTACGAGCCGCGCCCGCCACGCACCGTTCCGGGTGGCCGGGCCGGAACTACAGCCTGCTGACCGCCGCCACGGTGGTGACCAACCTGGGCAGCCAGGGCGCGCTGATCGCGGCGGCCTTCGCGGTCCTCGGCACGGGCGGCGACAGCTCCGAGGTGGGTCTGGTGGCGGCGGCCAGGACCCTGCCCCTGGTGGTCTTCCTGCTGGTCGGCGGGGCCGTCGCGGACCGGCTGCCGCGGCACCGGGTGATGGTCGCCGCCAACGCCCTCAACTGCCTCTCGCAAGCCGCCTTCGGCGTCCTCGTGCTGGCCGGCGAGCCACGGCTGTGGCAGATGATGCTGCTCACCTCGCTGGGCGGCACCGGCCAGGCGTTCTTCGGCCCGGCCTCCGAGGGCATGCTGATGGCGTCGGTGTCCGGGGAGCAGGCCGGGCGGGCGTTCGCCGTCTACCGCATGGCGATGAACGGCGCCGGCATCGGTGGCGCCGCGCTCGGCGGCGCCCTGGTGGCCGCGCTCGGTCCCGGCTGGGTGCTGGTGGTGGACGCCGGCTGCTTCGCGGTCGCGGGCGGCCTGCGCTCACTGCTGGACCTCGGCCACATGGCGCCGCGGGAACCGGGCGGCGGCATGCTCGCGGACTTGCGGGACGGCTGGCGGGAGTTCGTCGGCCGGCCCTGGCTGTGGTCCATCGTGGCGCAGTTCTCGGTGGTGGTCGCGGTGGTCGGTGCCGCCGAGTCGGTCTACGGTCCGCTGGTCGCCCGGGACCGGCTGGGCGGGGCGGGGCCCTGGGGACTCGCACTGGGCGCCTTCGGCGCGGGGACGGTCTGCGGGGCGCTGCTCATGGTGCGCTTCAGGCCGCGGCGCCCGCTGCTCGCGGGCACGCTGTGTGTCCTCCCGCTGGCACTGCCCTCGGCCGCGCTCGCGGTGCCGGTGCCGGTGGGTGTGCTGTGTGCGGTGATGCTGGTGAGCGGCGCCACCATCGAGGTCTTCGGCGTCTCCTGGATCACCACGATGCACCAGGAGATTCCGGAGGAGAAGTTCTCCCGGGTCTCCGCCTACGACTGGCTCGACTCGATCGGCATGGTGCCGGTGGCCACCGCGCTCGCGGGTCCCGCCGAGCACGCGGTCGGCCGCGGCGCCGCGCTGTGGGGGTGCTCCGCGCTGGTGGTGCTGGTGACGGCCGCCGTTCTCCTCGTGCCTGACGTACGCCGGCTCACCCGCCGCACCGCGGGCGCGACGACGTCCGCGGGGACCGTGGAGGTCACCCGCACGGTGCAGCCCGCCGACGCCGTGCACACCAGGGAGGAGGTACGGGCACCGGGAGCCGTGCCGACCGCCGGTTCCGGGAGGTCCGTGGCCGTCACCGGGGCCGCGAGCAGTACGGAGGCGTTGCCTCCGGTGCCGTCGCAGGGCCGTCAGCCCACGCTGAACGTGCCGTCCGGCGGGGGCGGCGAAGCGGTGGCGTCCTCGTCGTGCACTGGTGACGCGTCGCCCATCAGGCGCCGTAGCACCGTCCCGTGCTGCACGCGCGCCGGGAAGGCGTCGGCGGCGGTGCGCCGGGCCAGGGCGGCGAGGTCGGTCTCCCGGTGGGAGGCGATCACCAGGGTGTTACCGAACCGGCGCCCGCGCAGCACGGCCGGCTCCGCGACCAGGGCCAGTTCCTCGAAGACCGCGGCCAGCGTGGCCAGTTGCGAGCGCAGGAAGGTGAACGGCGCGCCGTCGGCGAGGTTGGCCACGTAGACGCCGCCGGGCCGCAGTACCCGCTCCACCGTGCGGGCGTAGGCCAGCGAGGTGAGGTGGGCCGGGACCCGGGAGCCGCCGAAGACGTCCCCGATGACCAGGTCGGCGGCGGCCGGCTCCGCCGCCTCCAGCCAGGCCCTGGCGTCCGCGGTGTGCAGGCGGATGCCCGCGTCCGGAGGCAGTGGCAGCCGCTCCGTGACCAGCCGCAGCAGGCCCCGGTCGGCCTCCACCACGTCCTGGCGTGAGCCGGGGCGGGTGGCGGCCGCGTAGCGCGGCAGCGTCAGCGCACCGCCGCCGAGGTGGACGACGTCGAGCGGCCGGCCACGCGGCGCCATGGTGTCCACGACGTGCCCCACCCGCCGGGCGTACTCGAATTCCAGGTGGGTGGGGTCGTCCAGGTCGACGTACGACTGCGGGGCGCCGTCGACCGTGAGCAGCCAGGCGTGCGGGCGGTCGACGTCCGGCAGCAGCCTGGCGGTGCCGTGGTCCACGGCCCTGGTCACCGGAATCGACTCGTCCACCAGGCCATTGTGCCGCCCGCCCGCCGGCCGACTGCAGGGGGCGGGGGCGTGCGGCGGGCGCCCGGGGTGCACGGTGCGGGAACGGCGGCGCACGGCAAGCCCGCACCCACGGGCTTCCCCTCCTCCCCGCCGTCGGTGCGTGCTGTGCGGCACCCGGCTGGGCCCCGGGCGGCGCACTGCTCGCCGCGGCACCCGCCCGGCGCCGCCCGGCGGCGTACGCCCGACGCGCCCACTCGGCTCGTCAGGCGCACGCCGCCGCCCACCACCGGGCGCCGGCGCGTCAGCCGACCTCGGTCACCGTGCCCGCGCCGACCGTGCGCCCGCCCTCGCGCACGGCGAAGCCGAGGCCGGCCTCCAGGGGCACGTCACGGCCGAGCACGACGGTCATCGCGACCGTGTCACCGGGCCTCGCGACGCCCTGCTCGGCCAGGTCGACGTCGCCGACCACGTCCGCCGTCCTGATGTAGAACTGCGGGCGGTAGCCGCTGGCGATCGGGGTCCTGCGGCCGCCCTCGGCGGCCGGCAGCAGGTACACCCGCGCGGTGAACCGCCGGCTGGGTGTGACGCTGCCGGGCGCCGCGACGACATGGCCGCGGCGCACCGCGTCGCGCGGCACGCCGCGCAGCAGCAGCGCCACATTGTCCCCGGCCTGTGCCTCGGCCATGGGCTTGCCGAAGGTCTCCAGGCCGGTGACCACCGTGGTGGTGTCCGCGCCCAGCACCTGGACGCGGTCGCCGACGCGCACGGTGCCGCGTTCCACGGCGCCGGTGACGACGGTGCCGCGGCCCGTGATGATCAGGACGTTCTCCACGGGCAGCAGGAACGGCGCGTCGATATACCGTTCGGGCATCGGGACGTAGGTGTCCACCGCGTCGAGCAGCGCCTCGACCGAGGCCGTCCAGCGGGGCTCGCCGGCCAGCGCCCCGAGCCCGGAGACCCGGACCACGGGCACGGCGTCGCCTGCGTAGCCGTGGGCGGTCAGCAACTCGCGCACCTCCAGCTCGACCAGGTCGGTGAGCTCCTCGTCGCCCGCGTCGGCCTTGTTGAGCGCGACGACGATGTGGTCCACGCCCACCTGGCGGGCCAGCAGCACGTGCTCGGACGTCTGCGGCATGATGCCGTCGACGGCGGAGACCACCAGGATCGCGCCGTCCAGCTGCGCCGCTCCGGTGATCATGTTCTTGACGTAGTCGGCGTGGCCCGGCATGTCGACGTGCGCGTAGTGGCGGGTGTCGGTCTCGTACTCGACGTGCGCGATGTTGATGGTGATGCCGCGGGCGGCCTCCTCGGGGGCACGGTCGATGCGGTCGAAGGACACGTAGCGGGTGCCGGCGCCGCGCTTGGCCAGGACCTTGGTGATGGCGGCGGTCAGGGTGGTCTTGCCGTGGTCGACGTGGCCCATGGTGCCGATGTTCAGATGCGGTTTGGTGCGCACGTATGCCGTCTTGGGCATGGCTGTCCTCGGTGAGGAGAAGTGAGAGCTACCCGCGAGGCGGGAGCGGGGACCCCGTCGGCCCGGCCGACCCTCCCCCTGCGGGGTCCGCCGGACGATCCGGGAAGGGTCAGCTTCGTGCGCCGTCGGCTGCGGCCGTCAGAACCAGTGCGCCGGCAGCACCCAGCGCATCCGCGGCTGCGGATGCGGCGAGGAGGAAGGCGTGCCGGAACATGTCACCGATCATCACCGGTCGCCGGGCGCCCGTCGAATGGTTTTCGGCTCCGTGGCCAGGACGGATGTCCTCGGGGCACGCCCCGGGGTTCCCCGCCCCGGTTCCGGCGGCCGGAACACGACAGGGACTGCCCCGTGGGCCGAGTGGGAACCGCGGGTCTCGCGGGGGCCGGGCGCCGTTGCCCGCGCCCCTTTGGCGCCGGTGGCCGGCCGCCCCCGAACGGCGCGCGGGGGAACTACGCGAGCAACCACCCACCGGCCGACGGCCGGAAACCGACAGAAACCGCCCCTCCGCGCCGGTGGCGGACCGCGCGTCTCGCGGTCCGCCGGGGTGGCCGGAGCTGCCGGGGGACCGGATGCGGCGATCAGGTGGGTGCTTCGGTTAGTCTCCCGGAGTGCTCAACTCGGCCGCTCCACCCGCAGCTGACCCCGCGCCGGCGGTGCCGCCGGGCGTGGCGGGGCGCTGTCTGCGAGCCCTGCTGTCCCCGTGGTCGCGGCTGTCGATGCTGGTGGTGCTGCTGGCGGCCGGCGGTGCGTGTGTGCTGTTGTTCGAGCCGCAGCGGTTGCTGGCCGACGGCTGGCCGCCCCGGCTCGGCGGTGCCGCGGCCGCGGTGGTATTCGCGGCGGCCTACGGCGTGTGCACGGTGGCGTTCGTGCCGCGGCCGCTGCTGAATCTCGCGGCAGGCGCGTTGTTCGGCTCGCAGCTCGGTCTGGCTGCGGCGCTCGCCGGCACGGTCGCCGGGGCGGGGATCGCGTTCGGTCTCGGCCGGATGCTCGGGCAGGACGCGCTGCGGCCGCTGCTGAGGGCCCGGCTGCTGAAGGCCGCCGACGGCCAGCTCAGCAGGCATGGCTTCCGCTCGATGATGGCGATACGGCTCTTTCCCGGCGTGCCGTTCTGGGCGGCGAACTACTGCGCGGCGGTCTCCCGGATGCGCTGGCCGGCCTTTGTGCTGGCGACCTGTCTGGGCTCGGTGCCGAACACGGCGGCGTACGTCGTCGCGGGCGCCCGGGCCGCTGCGCCGCTGTCACCGGTCTTCCTGATCGCGATGGGGTTCATCGTGGTGACCGGTGCGGCCGGAGCCGCGGTCGCGTGGCGCGCCCGCCACCGGCTGCGCGGACACTAAAGAGGTCGTTTTCACCCGTGATGTGCCGCTATTCTCTGGTTTTCCTGGTGTGGATCTGCGGTGTCGGTGGGGCTGGGCGTGCAGTTGGGTGTTGATGGTCGGATGGGGTGACGACTGGGGCAGGATGACGCCTCCGTCTGTCTCATCCCAAAGGGACCGGCGCGAGTCAGTACCAGCATGCTGTGCGCTGGGTGGTGCGCTCGCGGACGAGACCGGCCTCCTTCAGGCGCGCGAGCGCGAGGTCGAGGAGACGGTCGGCTCGGCCGCCCTCGGTGAGACGCTCGCGGAGTCGGCCAGCATCGATTCTTGAACAGAGCCGAGCATGCCCGTTGATCAGGTTGCCCCGCCGGGGACCCCCAAGATCCCCCGACTGAGTCGGGTTAGCGGTTGATCCGTACCGCTGCGCCGGGTGCTCGTTTCCTGCGCGAACCGATCCCGTCACTGTTGCAGCTTGCCCATGGGCTTCGCGGCTCGAACGTCTACTGACTGATAGTCGCCTTCGGGCCTCCCTTCGGCGGCGCCGGGTAGTTGGCCTTCTGGAAGACCCGTCTTGCCCAGAGGAAACAGATCGGTGTACCGTGCGGTTCCTAAGAGCAGAAGCGTTGAGCTGGCCTGCTCGGCGAGATCCGTGACTCATTCGGTGGAGGGCTGGAACTTCGCGCGCCCAAACGGGTTTGTTTTTCCCTTTTTGCTGGCGACTTCCGCTGCCGATGTGCCGCTCCCGCGGTGTAGCCGACTAGTTAGCCCCTTGTTTCTCGCGAGAACTTCCATGCCCGGCTCACGAAAGGCAACAGACCGTGCCTGAGATCATCGGCCAACTGCATGCACCGAACTTGACCATCGAAGCGGCAAACGGGGTTGTGTACACCTATCGCCGGTTCGGCAATGCCGAAACGTCTGCCGTTCCGCTCGTCTTCTTGCAGCACTTCCGCGGCAACCTCGACAACTGGGATCACCACCTCATAGACCTCATCGCCGCATGCCGCGAAGTCATACTCGTGAATAACGTCGGAGTGGCGAGCACGACGGGCCAGGTGCCGACCACGGTCGAGGGGATGGCTCATGGTGCGATCGACTTTCTCGACGCGCTCGGGTTGCGCCAGTACGACCTCTTCGGCTTCTCGCTCGGCGGGTTCGTCGCCCAGGAGGTGGCGCTGCTGAGGCGCCACTGGGTGCGCCGGATCGTCCTGGCCGGCACCGGGCCCCGCGGCGGCCGGAACATGCACGGCTGGACCGACCGGGTGCGCGAGGTGGCGACGGGCGAGGTGCCCGTTCCCGAAGGTTTCCACTTCCTCTTCTACGAGCCCACGTCGACCAGCCAGGCGAAAGGGAAGGAGGCCACCGAGCGGATCTTCACCGCGCGTGAGAAGGACCGTGACGTGCCGAGCGACCTCGTGACGCGCGACCGCCAGCTCACCGCCATATACGACTGGGGCATACCGGACGAGACCCGGCTGAGCCGTCTGTCCGCCATCGTCCAGCCGACGCTGGTGGCCAACGGGTCGAACGACATCATGGTGCCTACCGAGAACAGCTACCTGCTCGCGAAGCACCTCCCGAACGCCAAGCTCTCCATCTACCCCGACGCGGGCCATGGCTTCCTCTTCCAGTACGCCGACGAGTTCGCGCGGGAGGTCAACGAGTTCCTCGGCTGGTGAGGCCGAGCAGCGAGCGTTGCACGCATCGAAGCCCGGTGGACGACCGGGCGGATCAGGGCGGTTACCGGGGCCGTCGCTCTCTTCGCGCCATCCCACCCACTGCGCGGTGCCGGCAGCCGTTCCACACGATGCGCGGTGTGATTGACCACTCCGCACGGGCGGGGAGAGCGGCGGTGGGCCGCCGTCCCGTCTCTCGTGCCCCGGACGACCGTCAAGTGTCCCGACCCTGCCGGACGGCTGTCCCTTCCCGTGTGGTCGGCGGATGGACGGCGACTCACCGTCCATCCGCTGGCGAGCGTTACGGCCGGCGCTACTCATCCCGCTACTCCCGGGGCACGGCGCTCCCGGTAGACAAAGGAGTAACTGGTGCCTTCCCCATTCACCACCGCGCACCATGAAGGCCGCGGTCCTCCGCGGCACCTCGCCGCACCTCGACATCATGCGCATCCCGGTGCCCCAGCCGAAGACTCGGTTCGACACCCACCGCCCGGTACGTCCACGAGACGGCGACTGCCCACGGGAAACGGGTGCAGGCGCTCGGCGGTGCGAAGAACCATATGCTGGTCCTGCCGGGTGCCGATCTCGACCTCGTGGCCGACGCGGCCGTCAGCGCAGGGTTTGGCTCGGCCGGCGAACGGTGCATGGCCGTCTCCGTCGTCGTCGCGGTCGAGCCGGTCGCGGACGACATGATCAGGGGAATCACCGAGCGCATGGCGAAGCTCAGGGTCGGTGACGGACGCCGCGGCTGCGACATGGGCCCCTTGGTGACTCGGCAGCACCGAGACAAGGTCGCGTCTTACATCGACATCGCACGGCAGGACGGCGCCGATGTCGTCGTCGATGGCCGCACGACCGCGGCCGAGGGCGACCCCGAGGGGTTCTGGCTCGGGCCGACACTCCTCGACCGGGTGCCCGTCAACAACAGAGCCTACCGGGAGGAGATCTTCGGTCCGGTGCTGTCTGTCGTGCGGGTGCCCACCTACGAGCACGGCATCAGCCTGATCAACTCGGGCGCTTTCGGAAACGGGTCCGCAGTTTTCACCAACGACGGCGGTGTGGCCCGCCGCTTCCGGAGGCAGGTCAGCGTGGGCATGGTCGGCATCAACGTGCCCATCCCCGTGCCCGTGGCCTCGTTCCCCTTCGGTGGCTGGAAAGACTCCCTGTTCGGAGACATCAAGGCGTACGGTGCCGAGGGCTTTCGGTTCTTCACGCAGCAGAAGGTGATCACCTCCCGATGGCAGAACCTGCCCACCCGGGGTGTCGACCTTGGTTTCCCACGCACCTGACACACCCTGGCCGGTGCGACGCACCGGCGGCCGACCGGTAGAGGGTTCCGCTTGGAGACGCGGACTTCCATAACGGGCGGAGGACCGGATCCGGGCCGCCCAGTCCACGGCCTGCCCAACCTGCCCCCTCGCAACGCCACGCAGAGCAAGGTCTGGTTGGAGATCGTCCAGACCGCTGGCTTTGGATCGGCGAGATCACAGGCGCCTCGGGCGACTCGCGCTCCTGACCACCCCAGGCCGACCGGCAGGGCAGACGTCTTCCCCATTCGCACACAACCCCGGGCACTGCAACCCGGCGCCCACCCGACGGATAATCGGGCCACGGTCCTGCCCGTCACCCACCCCGAAACGCGAGAGGGTCCGCCGACACCATCGACGGACCCTCACGAAAGAGCAAGGCTGGAGACCTGCGCGCCGGGTGAAGTAATCGCCCAGGCGGAACCGCCAGAACGCCCTGAAGCTCGGCGAGAAGAGCCGCGCCGAAACGTTGACGAGAGGATTGTCGATCCCGGCCAACCGTAAAGTCAGTCTGATGAAAACTTCTCCACTGCCACACTCACGCATCCTTCGTAAACGGAATAGGCCAGGGTCACACAGCTTGGCGCGGCGTCGGCAGAGCCTTCGTCCGCCGGCGTCGCGTGATCCCGGTCGTCCACGACGGACGCCCCGCCCGGGGGCGCGGCAGCGCGCCCGGGCGGGGCGGAACGGGCTGCGCGGGCGTCAGCCGAGGAGTCCGCCGAGGACGCCGCCGACACCGTGCACGACGCCGGTCAGGAGCCCTCCCTGGCCCTGCCCGTCCTGGCCGGACTGGCCGCCGCCCGACGGGTCGGAGGGCGACGACGGCGACTGGCCGGCCGGCGGCTGCGCGGACGAGGACTGGCTCGGGGCAGGGGTCCCGGGCGTGGCCGCGGTGGCCGCGGTGGCCGCGGTCGAGGGTGCGGAGGAGTGGGCGGAGGGCGAGTGGGCCACCGCGCCGGCGGCGTGCTGCTGCGCGTGCGCCGTGCCCGCGCCGCCCGCCGCGACGTGGTGCGACGCCGGCTGGATCGCCTGCGGCGCACGCGCGGAGTCGGTGGCCAGGTCCGACGGGGTGTCCGCCGGTGTCCGGGCGTCCGCGGTGTCCTGGGCGGTGGCCAGTTGGTCCTCGCTCGTCTCGGGAACATCGTCCCGTGGTGCGGAGGACGCCTGGGTGTGCACGGGGCTGTCCGCGACGGAGTGGGCCCCGGCGGCGATGGCGGTGGCCACGCCCATCGCGGCGGCGGTCTTGATGACGGTCGACCGCGCCCGGCCTATCACACGCTGTCGGCGGTGTCTGCTCATAGTCCCTCTGCCTTGTCCCGAGCCTGGTTGGGTGTGGCTGGCGGTGCGGAAGTCTACGCGGGTGGTTTCGGCCATCCGCAGGGTTGTTGCGGGCAGAGTGTGTTCGATGTGTGGAGGTTACCGGCACAGGCCGGGTGGCGGACCTTCACGGCTGGGCACGAGCGGTGGGTATGACCGCTTCACGGCTGTTCCGCCGACTACGGCTCCCGCGCCGGCTCGGCGGTCGTGGCCCCGGCGGGCGGTGCCGCGGCGCCCGCCGGCGTACGCAGCGAGACCACGGTCACGGCGAAGGCGAGGGCGCCCGGGGTGAGCGGCGCCAGCAGCGGCAGCATCCAGACCAGCGTGGCGCAGAGCAGCACCGCCGCCAGCACCAGCGCGGAACCGGACAGATCGGCCGCCGAGCGGGCCGCGGCGGCGCGCACCGCCGCCCGCCAGCTCTGCGCGACCCGTGGCTCGGCCGCGCCGCGCAGCCCCACCACCAGCGCGCCCGCCGCGACCACCGCCACCACCACGGACACCCCGCCCGCCCCGGGCAGGCCGGCCCGCGCCAGCAGCAGGTCGAGCGTGAGCAGCGCACACCCGGCCAGCGTCACGGCGCCCACCACCAGCGTCCTGCGCGGGCCGTGGGAGCGTAGTTCCGCCACGTACCGGCCGAGGCCGGCGGGCCGGTCCTCGTGGATCGCACCGCGCAGCACGGCGCATGCCGCCGCGAACGCGACCGGGGCGGTGACCACCGGCAGGCAGGCGACGGCCGTGGCCAGGCCGATGGCCAGCATGTCGGCGAAGAGCACGAAGCGGCTCCCGAACGGCTCACCGGGCTCATGGCGCTCCGGCGCGAACACGGCGGACGCCGGAGACGCCGCGGACGCCGGAGACCCCGCGGATCCCGCGGACCCCGCGGACGGAACGGACACCGGGGGCGCTTGGGACACTGGGGACGCCGCTGACGCCGGGGACACTGCGGAGGACTGCATGATCACTCCCGTCTGACTCGGGTGCCCGGCTCAGCCCTTGAGCCCGGATGTCGCCACGCCCTGCACGAGATAGCGCTGGAACGCGAAGAAGAACAGCACGATGGGCAGCACCGAGATCACCGACATCGCGAACATCGGCCCGTACGCGGAGGTGCTCGACTCGTCGACGAAGTTCCGCAGAGCCAGCGTGATGGTGAACTTCTCCGGGTCGAAGAGGTAGATGAGCTGGGTGAAGAAGTCGTTCCAGGACCAGATGAAGCTGAAGATGGCGGTGGTGATCACGGCGGGCCTGGTCAGCGGCAGCACCACCGACCAGAAGGTCCTGAAGGGCCCGCACCCGTCGATGCGCGCCGACTCCTCCATCTCGCGCGGCAAGCCGCGCATGAACTGGACGATGAGGAAGACGAAGAACGCGTCCGTGGCGAGGAACTTCGGCAGGATCAGCGGCCAGTAGGTGTCCACCATGCCGAGCTTGTTGAAGATGATGTACTGCGGGATCAGCACGGCGTGCTGCGGCAGCATCATCGTCGCCACCATGAAGGCGAACATCGGTCCCCGCATCCGGAACCGCAGCCGCGCGAACGCATAGGCGGCCAGCGAGCACGAGAGGACGTTGCCGAGCACGCAGCCCAGGGAGATCAGCAGGGAATTGCCGAGCAACCGGGTCACGGTGACTCCGCTGACGCCCTCGAGTGCGGTGGTGTAGTTCGACCACTCCAGGTGGCTCGGCAGCAGCTTCAGGCTGGTGAGGACCTCGTCGGCCGGTTTCAGCGAGGTGGCGAGGAGCCACGCCAGCGGGTAGAGCAGCACCAGCAGGACCACCAGTGCCGTCGCGTGCAGCAGGATCCGGCGGGCACCGCGCGGGCGGCGGGCCGCGGTCAGCAGGGCGGACGTCATCATGCCCCCTCGTCGGCGTAGAAGACCCAGGAACGGGAGGAGCGGAAGAGCACGACGGTCACCGCGCCGACGGCCAGCAGCAGCACCCACGCCATGGCGGACGCGTAGCCCATGTGGGAGTCGGTGAACCCTCGTTCATACAGGTAGAGCGTGTAGAAGTTGGTGGCGTCGGCGGGTCCGCCCTTGCCCCGGCTGACGGCGAAGGCGGGGGTGAACACCTGGAAGGACTGGATGGTCTCCAGGACCAGGTTGAAGAAGAGCACCGGGGACAGCATCGGCACGGTCACCGAGAAGAACTGCCGCCACCGCCCCGCCCCGTCCAGCGCGGCGGCCTCGTACAGGTCGACGGGTATCTGCTGGAGACCGGCCAGGAAGATCACCATCGGGGCGCCGAACTGCCAGACGGTGAGCAGGGCCACCACGAACACGGCCAGACCGGGATCGTTGACCCAGCCGCCGATGTGGATGCCGACCGACGACAGAACGCTGTCGACGGTGCCGCCGTCGTTGTAGAGCGCCCGCCACACCAGGGCGATGGACATGCTGGCGCCGAGCAGCGACGGGGCGTAGAAGGCCGACCGGTAGAAGCCCTTGGCGCGCCGCATGCCCTTCAGCAGCAGGGCGATGCCGAGTGCCAGCGCCAGCTTCAGCGGCACGGCGACCACGACGAACAGCAGGGTGGTGCCGACCGACCGCCAGTAGCGCGGATCCTCGGTGAACATCTCGGTGTAGTTGCGCAGCCCCACCCACTTCGGCGGGTCGAAGAGGTTGTAGTCGGTGAAGGACAGGTAGAGGGAGGCGGCCATCGGCACCAGCGTCAGCAGGCCGACGCCCAGCATCCACGGGGTCAGGAACACATAGGCGGGGCCCTGCCTCTCCCGGCGCGGCGGGCGGCGCCCGGCTGTGCCGGCCCTGGGTGGGCCGGCTGTGCGCGGTACGGCGGTGCGGGTCGCGGATGTCATCGCAGTTCCCTCCCTGCTTCCGCCACGAACTCCGCCGCGGCCTCGGCCGGGCTCTGCCGTTCGAAGATCACCTGCTGGTAGGTGCGGCCGAAGGACACCTGGAGGACCACGTCACCGCGCGGGGGCGCGGCGGGCGGTGGGTCGGTGCCGTAGGCGGCTATCTTCCTGCCGTAGTCGTAGACCTCCTTCTCCGGGCCCTTGAGGGTCCTGCCCACCGACTCCGCGATCCTCCGGTTGGCGGGGGTGGAACGGCTGACGCCGAGGATCCGGCCGGCGTCCGGTTCGTTGAGGATGAAGTCGATCAGCTCGGCGGCCTCCTTGGGGTGGGCGCTGTCCGCGCCGATCCCGATGAGCATGCTCGGCTTGAAGTACTGGCCGAGCCGTCCCCTGGTGGAGGGCACCGGCGCGAAGTGGATGCCGGGGCCGAGCATCGGGGGGTAGGCCAGGAAGGGCGCGTCCCAGTTGAAGTCGGTGGCGGCCAGGCCCCGGGCGAGGGGGCTGTCCTCGGCGACGCTGCCGATCTGTGCGGTGTCCTTGGCCTGCGACACCACGCCCTCGCGGCGCAGCCGGTCCGTCCAGGTCCAGAACCGGGTCAGGTCGCGGACTGTGAAGCCGATCCTGTGCTCGGAGGCGTAGAGCTGTTTGCCCTGACCGCGCAGCCACTCCTCGAACGCGTCCTCGGTGCCGCCGATGTCCCCGAGACCCGTGTAGGGGCGCCCGTCTGGGCCCTTGAGGCCGAGAGCGCTGATCCTCCGGCCCGCCTCGACCCAGTCGTCCCAGGTCCAGCCGGGCTTGGGGGCGGGCACCCCGGCCTTGTGGAAGACCACGGAGTCATAGGCGAATCCGGTGGTGCCCACGCTCATCGGGATGGCGACCTGGGTGCCGTCGTAGACACCGGTGCGGGTCAGGTTCCTGTCGAAGTCGGCGGTGCGGATGGTGCCGTTCTTGAGGTACGGGCCGAGGTCGAGGAGGGTGCCGCTGCCGGCGTACTGCGAGATCTGCCGGTAGTCGAGCTGCGCCACGTCCGGCAGGTCGCCGCCGGCGGCCTGGGTGGCGAGCTTCGGCACATAGGTGTCGTAACTGGCGAACGTGGTGCGCACGGTGATTCCGGGATGCCGTTTCTCGAAGAGGTCGACCACCTCGTTCGTGCGCTTGGCGCGGTCGTCGTTGCCCCACCAGGTGAACGTGAGGGTGATCCGCCCGCCGCCGGCGCTGCCCGCCCCGCTGCCGGAGCAGCCGGACAGCAGCAGGGCGCAGGCGGTGCCGGCGGCGGCGAGCAGGGTGGCGGCCCGGCCGCGGCGCGGCGTCCTGGCGGGGGCCGGCCCGCGGGTCACCACGGGTGCTCCCGGAGGTAGCCGGCGATGTCGTCCCGCTCCCAGGCCGCGGCGGCCACGACGATCCGGTAGCGGCGGCGCAGGGTGTCGCCGGGGGCGAGCCGGAGCTCGTCGAAGAAGGCCAGGGACGGTGCGACAGCGGCGAAGGGCTCGTTGCGCACGAACCAGTGAGCGGGGTGGTTGCCTCCGTCACCGGCGTGGCCGTTCTCGGGCGCGTGCTCGAAGATCAGGGTGGCGTGGCCGTCGGTGCCGTCGTGCTCGGCACCGTAGGCGAGCCAGGGTGCCTGCCGGCCCATCAGGCCGGGGCCCTCGGCGTCTGGGGCGAGGATCCGGCCGCCGCGGAAGCCGCGCGGCCCCCGCCAGAACAGTCCCGTGTAGCCCGCCATCTCACGACCGTGTGTCGTGGGGCTGCCGAACCGCAGCGGCTCCTTCCTGCGGTTGGTCACCTCGGTGCTCCAGACCATCGCCCAGGTCCCGGCGGCCGGGTCCACGTCGCGCACCTCGATCCGCCGGGTCTCCTCGGCCCACAGCTCGCCGCCGTAGGGGTGCCAGGTCAGCCGCTCGGCGAGGACGAGGCCGCCGCCGTGCGCGGCGAGTTCGTCGAAGGCCACATGGGCCATGGAGCCCACCCGCTCCGGCAGCGGGAGGTATCCCTCGCCGTGCACATAGGTGTTGCCGCCCCACAGGTTCTGTCCCGACAGGTGCGAGGCCGTCATCTGGAGGCCCTTGTGCCAGCGGTGGTCGTTGGGCCGGTAGTCGGTGACCACGTCGCCCGTCAGCGTCCTGATGGGGTGCAGGTAGGGCTTCGGCGCCTCGAACGCCGCTTCCGGCCGGTAGACGTAGCGGAACAGCTCGACACCGGTACGCGGTTCGGTGACGGTGACGCTCTCGCCGTGCGTGTGCACGATGCGCGGCCCGGTCCGGCCAGCCGGGTCCGCCGTGCCCGCCGCGGGGGCGGCTGTCGCGTGGAGGCCGTCTCCGGCCGTCCGGGTGGCCTCACCGTTCATACGGCCTCCTTGATGCCTTCAGGCGATTGTGAATCGTTTCATAGCAAGCGCTTTCGCCCCCTTGCGCGGCAACTTAGGGGCCGGGGAGCGACAGGGTCAACAACCGTGCGCGGGAATCCCGGAAGCCCCGCACACCCACCCGCCGGTGAGACCTTCCATGGGGCCAGGGCAGGGCTGGGACCGCCCCAGCCCTGCCCTGGCGGGCATGGGAGGCGCCCGTGCCCGGCCGGGCAGGGCAGGCCAGGGCAGGGCAGGGCAGGGCAGGGCAGGGCAGGGCAGCCGCCCGGGCATCGTCAGGTTCCCGCTCGCACACACGGCCCGCCGACGCCCGCGCACACCACCCACCCGTCCCGGGAACCCCATGCCGCGCGGCCCGCACCAGCCGTCCCATAGCGGCTTCTGCCCACCCCCGACAGACATACGAAAGAATCCAGAGGAAGGGCGACGCATGCGGGAAGCCTTCCTGTCAGACAGAGCCCACGCAGGAAGGCTGCCTTCTCCAGGCCCCTCCAGCGCCAAACCTCGATGCGGCCAACATCACATCAGATATACGCAAGGTTCTTTCACACGCAATTGGCCTGGTCAGAGCCGCTTTGGCAACTACACGTGGCAATGGATTACTGACAGAGCGGAGCGGGGAGTCATATTCACCCCCTAAGCTTGAAACATGTCCCCTATCCGTGAGACACGTCGTCCCGTGCGATCTTCTGCCGAGGTCAACGAGCAGATCCGTGCGCTGTGGCTGCGTGCCGGAGGCACGCTCTCGACGGACCAGCGACGGGAGTACGAGGCACTGGTGACCGAGTGGGCCGAGGCGATGCGACGGGAGATCATCGAAGCGGCCTGACCCCTCGGCATGGGGCCGTGCGCACCCCTGGCGCCCGGCCCACCGTACGACCCCCCGCAGATGAGGCCCCCAGCGCCGCACGGACCACCTGCCTCATCCGCCCCCGACCGCCCTCATACACACCGGAAGGCCCCGGCCGTCAGACGAACGGCCAGGGCCGGCACATCTGCGGCTGACCGCCCGAGAGGCCGGGCGTCCGGTGCCGACACCCCATCCGCCGACGCCCCCCTGTCCGGACGGCTGCCTGACGGCAGCTCAGGTGCGGGCTCCGAGCTCCTTCACGATGGCCTGCGCGGCCTCCCTGGCGGAACCGGGGTTCTGGCCGGTGACCAGATTGCCGTCCACGACGACGTGCGAGGACCAGGCGGGGCCGGCCACGAAGCGCGCTCCGGCGGACCGCAGCCGCGACTCCAGCAGCCAGGGCGCCTTGCCGGCCAGCCCCACCTGGCGTTCCTCCTCATCCGTGAACGACGTCATCGTCCGCCCCTTGAACAGCCAGTTCTCCTCGTCGCCCGCCGGCAGGAAGGAGGCAGGCCCGTGGCAGAGCGAGCCCACCACCTTCGAGGAATCGGGCAGCAGGGCCGCGAGCAGCCCGCCGATCTCCTCGTTCACGGCCAGATCCTGCATCGGGCCGTGGCCGCCGGGGACGACGATTCCGTCGTACGCGGCGGGGAGCGCGTCCTCCAGGCGTCCCGGCGCGTCGAGGGCATCGCCCGCCTCCGCCAGGTAGGAGCGCATCTCGTCCGCCCTCGGCGGGTCGCCGCCGTTCATCTCCGGCTTCAGGCTGACCGCGTCCGGTACGGGCCGCCGGCCACCCGGCGTGGCCAGCGTGATGCCCACCCCGGCGTCGCTGAGGATGCGGTGCGGCTCCACGAACTCCTCGGCCCAGAAGCCGGTCGGGTGCTGTGTTCCGTCGTTCAGGCTCCACCGGGTCGCCCCGGTCAGCACCATGAGGATCGATGGCATGACGGTCTCCCTCGGCACGGATACGTCCCCGGCGCCCCGCCGGGACGGCTGCGCCGCGTATTCGATACCGGGGTCCCCCGTATGCCGGAGGCATAACGCCGGCAGGTCCGCACAACGGCGGTTCCGGCCTCTCCGTACAGCGCGTTCCTTCCCGCCGGAGCGAGCGTTCCGCTCCCGGACAGTGCGTGCCCGCCGCTCCGCGCGGACGGTGGCGACGGCAGTGGGGGGTGCGCCGGCGTCGGTGCGGGGCGCCGGACGCGCGCGCGGAGGCGGACGGCGGTGAGCGGCACCCGGGCGAAGGGGCTCATCCGCCGGCGGCGCCGACCAGTTCCGTAAGGGACTTGACGCGCCAGTCCGCGGCGGCCGCCACATCCGGCTCGTCCGCCCACAGGTGCCCCCACGGGCCGCGCCGGATGTGGGCGACGCGCATGCCGGCGGCCTTCGCCGGAAAGACGTCGTTGGCGGGGTGGTCACCGACGTACACGGTCCGCTCCGGGGGTGCCTTGGCGAGTTCGAGGACCCGCTCGAAGAACGCCGGGTCCGGCTTGGCCACACCCCAGTCCCCCGAGGTGACGACGGCGTCGGCGGGCAGGTCCAGGTCGCGCAGCAGCTCACCGGCGCGCGCCGTCTGGTTGCCGGCCACGATCACCCGCTTGCCGAGCGCGCGCAGCCGCCCGAGGGCGGGCCGCACATCGGGGTAGAGGTCACTCTCGTCGAGGTACTCTCCGCGGCCGGCGGTCTCCCGGGCGTGGTAGGCGGAGTCCACGTCGATGTCGGGGCTGAGCAGCCGGAGCGCGTCGGTGTTGTCGCGGCCCTGTGAGACGACCACACCCACCAGCGCCGAGACGGTGTGCCGCGGAACGCCCAGCCAGTCGGCCCAGCCCGCCCAGTAGCGGTCGTCCTTGATGAGGGTCTCCCCCACGTCGAACACGAAGGTCTGCATCGTCGACAGCGTACGGCCCCGCGCCGCCCGCCGGGCGGTCCGGCGCGGACCCGGGGAGGCCCTCTGTCGGTGATCGCGGCGAGACCGCACACTGGGTGGCCGGGAACGGGGCGTCCGGAGCGGGAGGGGCGGGATGGATGTGCTGAGGGACGCCCGGTGGCTCACGTCGCCCCGGTGGCGTGGCGCGGCGGCGGCCGGAGCCGGGGCGCTGCCCGCGCTGGCCTTCCCCGCACCGGCGTGGTGGTGGTTCGCCTACGTGGCCCTGGTGCCGTGGCTGCTGCTGGTGCGCTCCGCGGACACCCCCCGCCGGGCCGCGTACGACGGGTGGCTGGGCGGGACGGGCTTCATGGTGGCGGTGCACCACTGGCTGCTGCCGAGCCTGCATGTGTTCACGGTGCTGATAGCCGCCCTGCTCGGTGCGCTGTGGGCGCCCTGGGGTGCGCTGGTCCGCCGGGTGCTGGGCGGAACCCCCTTGCCTGGCCGGGCACTCGGGGCGCTGGTGGTGGTGCCGTCCGGCTGGCTGGTGATCGAGTTGGTCAGGTCGTGGCAGGGCCTCGGGGGGCCGTGGGGGCTGCTGGGCTCCAGCCAGTGGCAGGTCGCGCCGGCGCTGCGGCTCGCCTCGCTGGGCGGGGTGTGGCTGGTGAGCCTGCTGGTGGTGGCCGTCAACACCGGTGTGGTGCTGCTGCTGTCGGCGCCGCCGGCACGGGCGCCCGCCGTGGGCGGCCTGCTCGTGATGGCGGTGCTCACCGGCACCGCGTGGGCCGAGGCCCCGCGGCCCGAGCCCGCGGGCGGGGTCCGGGTCGCCGTCGTCCAGCCCGGTGTCGTCGCCGGTGCGGGCAGCGGCGAGCGGCGGCGGGCGCGCGAGGAGCGGCTGACCCGGGAACTGGCCGGCCGGGACCCCGACCTGGTGGTCTGGGGCGAGAGCAGTGTGGGCGTCGACCTCGGGGCCCACCCCGGCATCGCCGCCCGTATCGCCGGTCTCTCCCGGGAGGTCGGCGCGGACGTCCTGGTGAACGTGGACGCACGCCGTGCGGCCCCCGCGCATGCCCCGGGCGGCCCCGGCATCTTCAAGAGCTCGGTCCTGATCGGCCCGGGCGGCCCCACCGGTGACCGGTACGACAAGATGCGCCTGGTGCCGTTCGGCGAGTACGTTCCCGCGCGGGCCGTCCTCGGCTGGGCCACGTCCGTCGGGAAGGCGGCCGGTGAGGACCGGATCCGCGGGCGGCAGCAGGTCCTCATGGACGTGCCGCGCGGCGTCGGCGGCGGTCGGGACCTGCGGGTCGGGCCCCTCATATGCTTCGAGTCCGCCTTCCCCGACATGAGCCGCCATCTCGCGGCCGACGGCGCCGACGTGCTGGTGGTGCAGTCGTCCACGTCGTCGTTCCAGCACAGTTGGGCCCCCGCACAGCACGCGGCGCTCGCGGCGCTGCGGGCCGCGGAGACCGGGCGTTCGGTGGTACACGCGACGCTGACGGGGACGACCGCGGGGTACGGGCCGGACGGCAGGCGCATCGGCGCACCGCTCGGCACCGACACCGCGGGCACCGCGGTCTACGAGGTGCCGGTGGCCACCGGCACCACCCCGTACGTGCGCTTCGGGGACTGGCCCGTGTACGGCGCGCTGCTGGTGCTGGCCCTGCTCGGCGGGGTGGAGAGCGCCCGCGTGCTCAGGCGCTCTGTTCCCGTACGGCCGTCACCACCCGCTCGCACAGCTCATGGGTCGCCAGGGCGTCCTGCGCGCTGAGCACAGTGCCCGTGCGCACCGCGTCCAGGAACGCGAGGACGACCTGTTCGAGGCCGCGCTGGCGTGCCACCGGGACCCAGTCGCCGCGCCGTCGCACGCTCGGCTGGCCCTTGTGGTCGACGACGTCGGCCAGGTTGACCACCTGCCGCTTGCTGTCCTGTCCCGAGACTTCCAGGATCTCCTCGGCGGAGCCGTTGCGGTGGTTCATCACCCCGAGCGCGGTGAAGCCGGCACCGCCGAGCTGGAGCACGACGTGGTCCAGCAGCCCACCCACCGTGCGGGCCCGCACGCTCACGTGGTCGATCGCGCCCGGGGCCAGGAAGCGCAGGGTGTCGACGACATGGATGAAGTCGTCCAGGATGAAGGTGCGGGGCTCCTCGGGCAGGCCGACCCGGTTCTTCTGCAGGAGGATCAGCTCCCGCGGGTGCTCTGCGCACTGCGCATAGCCGGGTGCGTACCGCCGGTTGAAGGCCACCATGAGGCTGACACGGCGCCGCTCCGCGAGGCGCACCAGCCGCTCGGAGTCGGCCAGCTCGTAGGCGAGCGGCTTGTCGACGCAGGTGGGCACGCCCGCCTCCAGCAGCCGGGCGGTGATCTCCGGGTGCACCGCGGTGGGGGCGTGCACGAACGCCGCGTCGAGGCCCTGGGCGAGCAGCGCGTCAAGGTCCTCGTGGCAGCGCTCGACCGGGATGTGGTGGGCGGCGGCCACCCGGGCCAGTGTCGCGGGCGTGCGGGTGTGCAGGTGGAGCTCGACGTCCGGCAGTGCGGTGAGCACCGGCAGGTACGCCTTCCGGGCGATGTCGCCGAGTCCGATGCAGCCGACCTTCACCGGTGTCTCCTCAGCTCTCGTCACGGGGTTCTCGTCACGGAGCGTTCAGTCAGGGGGTGTGCTCCGATGTGGGGGAAGCATACGTGTCCTGGGGTGGCCGCCAGGCGGCCACCTTCTCGAAACCGCGCAGCAGGGCGCCGGGGACGAGCGCGGAGGCGACGGCGATGGCGGTGTTCCGCAACGCCACGGCGGGCGCCGAGCGCAGCATGATCATGCGGCCGGCGCTCACCGCGGCGGCGGCGATGGCCGTGGTGCGCGGCCGGCGGTCCCAGGTGTACGCGTCGAGGTCGGGGACCTGTGCGGTGGGGTCGGCGTGGTGGGCGAGGACGACGGCGTCCTCGATGGCCTGGTTGCCGCCCTGACCGAGGGTGGGCAGCATGGCGTGCGCCGCATCCCCGAGCACCGCCACCCGGCCGCGGTGGTGGGCGGGCAGCGGTGGCGTGATGTGGTGGATGTCGTGGCGCATCACCTCGTCCGCGGGAACGGCCTCGATGATCGCCGGGATCGGCTGGTGCCAGTGTCCGAAGAGGCGCCGCAGTTCGGCCCGCTCGTCGTCCGGCGCCCGGCCGCCGGGCGGTGTGCGGGCGGCGGCATAGGCGTACACGGAGCCGTCCTTGAGCGGCTGGGTGCCCCAGAGCAGACCCCTGCCCCAGGTCTCGTGCGGTGCGAAGGGGATTCCCGGATCCGGGATCACCAGGCGCCAGGCGGTGAATCCGGCGTAGACGGGCGCGGGGTGCTCCGGGAAGAGCGCGGCCCGGGTGCGGGAGTGGATGCCGTCGGCCGCGACGACCAGTTCGGCTTCCAGGTCGCCTTCCGGGGTGGTCACCCGGGCCGGGCGGGCGGGCGCTGCGGGGGTGCCTGGGGTGTGGGGGGCGCGGGGGACGCCGGAGGTCTCCGAGACGCCGGAAGACTCCGGGGCGCCCGCGGTGCCCGGGTCGCCGGCGTCGGCGAGGGCGGCCTCCGAGGCGGTGCGGACGGCACCCGCCGGGAGCCGGGCGACGAGCAGGTCCAGCAGCGCCGAGCGCTGCGACAGCACCAGGGGGTCGCCGAACCGTGCGGCCGTCCGCTCGGCGTTCGTACGCGAGAGCCAGCGGCCCGACGGGGCCCGCAGGCCGCCGTCGCCCTGCCAGGCGGCGAGGGCGCGGACCTCGTCGCCCACGCCGATCACATCGAGAGCGCGCAGCGCGTTGGGCGACAGCGAGAGGGCGGCGCCGACCGGCTCCAGCGAGGCGGCGCGCTCCAGGACCGTCACCCGCCAGCCCCGCTGGTGCAGCGCCACCGCCGCGGTCAGGCCGCCTATGCCGCCGCCGATCACGACGGCCCGTGGCGCCCCCGCGCCCGAGCGCGTGCCCTGACCGGCCCGCGTGCCGTGCGCCATCCGAATCTCCTCTCTCCGGCCCGTCGGGCGCTCGGGCGCACGATCGGCCGTCCCCGGAACCCACAGGCGGGCACTACATCTGTAGTGATCCACCGTCGACGTTACTACACCTGTAGTGCCATGGGTAGGTTGGGCCCATGTCCGCAGCCACCCCCACCCGGCACTCCGGCTCGTACGCGCGCCGTTCCCGGGCCGAGATCGTCGCCGACACCGCGCTGAAGCTGCTCGCCGAGCGCGGCATGCGGGGCCTGACGCACCGCGCGGTCGACGAGGCGGCGGGCCTCCCCCAGGGATCCACGTCGAACCACGCCCGCACCCGGCTCGCACTGCTCCAGGCGGCGGTGCGGCGGCTGGCCGAACGCGATGCGCGCGCGCTCGCGCCCGAGGAGATGCCGGACCCACGGGGCGGCCCCGAGGCGCTGGCCGACAGCCTCGCCCTGGCGGTGCACCGCTATGTCAACGACCACCGGGAACTGCTGGCCGCCCGCTACGAACTGACCCTGGAAGCCACCAGGCGGCCCGAACTGCGGGAGTTCTTCGACGCCGCGGGCCGGCGCTTCCGCGATCTGCTGGAGGCCATGGTGACGGCGGTGGGCTCGACGGACCCGGCACGCCACGCGCTGTCGCTGACAGCCTGGTGCGACGGGATGATGTTCTCCTGCGTGGCCGGCTCCTACCACGCCGACCTGCCGTCCGCGGAAGAACTGCGGGTCAGCGTCCGCGAACTCCTCGCCGGTCTGCTCGGCACCGGGCGCTGAGGACACCCGGAGGGGCGCCCCGCCCGGAGCGCACACCCGGTCACCCCACCCCGAGTGCACACCCGGAGCGCACACTCGGAGCGCACACTCGGAGTACACACCTGTTCGAGTGTTCACTCGTGCGGTCCATCCGACCCCCATACACCCCCAGAAAAGGGGCATGACACAGCAGAGTTACCCGAGTGCACAGAACCACGACATCGGCGGCGCTCCTGATCGCCGCGGCGGTCTCGGCCGTCACGGCCTGTGTGACCGTGCAGCCACCGCCGGGCCCGGTCCAGCCCGCCTCCTCTCCCCCGACCCGGCCGGGTCTGGCACCGGGCCCCGCCCCGGGCCCGGACCGCGCGAGGCCGCCGCGGACGGTTCGGGCGCCGGCGCTCGAGGCACTGGAACGGATGGCCCGCGAGCGTCGCCCCCGGGCCGGTGAGCCGCGGCGGGGCGTGCGACCGAGGGGCGGTCAGCCGGGTGCGCACGGACACGTGGGCGCGCCGAACGGTGGCGCCCGTCGGCCACGGATCGGGGCGCCGCCCGCGGGCGGGTACGCGTCGCATCCAGGGGCGCCGGCGCCTGGCGTGCGGGCTCCTGGCGCGCCGGTGCCTGGCGCGCCGGTCCCACAGTTTCCACCGGTTCCGATTCCGATCGGACCCGCGGGACCGCTCTGGGTGGCCCCGCCGGGGACCGGCACCTGCCCCTTCGGCACGGCGAACGGCCGCCGGTCCCCGAGCGGTGGCGGGACGGCGGGGTGCGGCCCGGCGGGGGTGTGGCCGTGAGAAGGGTGTAGCCCCGGGGAGTGGGTGCCCCCGACGCACCCGCGGCGCACCACCGGTGGGGGAAGAACGTGATCCCACGGGGGAGGGTGCGGCCGGAGGGGGAGGGTGCGGCCGGGGGAACGATGCGGGCCCGGGAACGGTGTGGGCCGGAAGGGCGGTGTGGGCCCGAAGGGCGGTGCGGGCCCGAGGAGCGGTGTGGGCCCGAAGGGCGTGAGCCTGAGCGGGAGGCACCGGCCGCCGCCGAGGCGCCGACGTCATGTCGACTTGTCGGTGAGCTTCCGCTCCAGGCGGCCGATGGCGGCGCGGACGCCGTCTCCGTACCGGTCGTCGCCCAGGTCGGCGACGGCGCCGCGGGCGCGGCGCACATGGCTGCGCGCCGCCTCGGTGTGGCCGAGGCGGTCGTAGTCAGCGGCCAGGTTGAGGTACAGGGCGGGGAGGAAGGCGCGGACGGCGGGCGGGCCGCCTCGGACACCCGGGGCGGACGGCGGTCCGGCCAGTTCCTCCGCGGCCGACAGGGCGCGCAGGTCCCAGGCCAGTTCGTCGGCGGGGTCGTCCTGGGTGTCCGCCATGTAGTGCGCGAGAGTGCATCGGTGGATGGGATCGCCGTTATCACCGATCTCCGCCCAGAGGGCCAGGAAGCGGCCGCGCGCCTCCTCGCGGTCGCCGCCGTGGTGCAACATGACCACTTGGCCGATTCTGGTCATCAGCCTGTCGTCGGTCGTGCGCCGCGCGTCCTCCTGATACTCCGCCACCGCGTCCTCCACGCTCCGGCCCGCGACACGGCCGCCCGCTGCCGCCCTGCCGCCGCCCCATCACCCCGCTGTCCACCGCCACCGACAATGGCGCGAGCCGGCCGCCCTCCGCATCCGGGACTGGGCCAGCACGGTGACGGCGACGCTCCGCCAGCCGTGCCACCGCCCTGCCGCCGACGTCGCCTCCCGGCGCCCCACCCTGCCGCGCCACCGCCGGCCGCCCGTGCCGCAGCCCGCCGGTGCCCGAAGCGCGCAGCGGCTCCCGAACCGCACCGACCGACCAGGCTCCGTGATGGGGCGGAGCCCTCGTCGGACCCGGTCGAGCATGGCGCCCGCCGCCGCGGACAAGGCAGACCGGCGCCTCACGATCAAGCCTGGGCGCGGGCCTCCGGGGCCTCGGGGGCCTCCGGCGCCTCGGAGGCCTCGGGGGCCCATGCCTGCGGTAAGCGGTGAGCGGTGAGCGGCAAGGGGCGCGGGCGCGCGGCTCACCGGGCGGCGGCGCGCCCGCCCTACTTCGCGGTCGTCCCCAGATCGGGGATGCGCCATGAGATCGGCGTGTGCCCCTGCTCGGCGACCGCCTTGTCGATCTGGGTGAACGGGCGGGAGCCGAAGAACTTCCGGGCGGAGAGGGGCGAGGGGTGGGCTCCCTTGACGACGGTGTGCCGCTTCTCGTCGATGAGCGGGAGCTTCTTCTGGGCGTAGTTCCCCCAGAGCACGAAGACCGCCGGGTCGGACCGCTCGGCCACCGCGCGGATCACCGCGTCCGTGAACTTCTCCCAGCCCTTGCCCTTGTGTGAGTTGGGCTCGCCGGCGCGGACGGTCAGCACGGCGTTGAGCAGCAGGACGCCCTGGCGGGCCCAGGGCATCAGGTAGCCGTTGTCCGGGATGGGGAGGCCAAGCTCGTCATGGAGCTCCTTGTAGACGTTCCGCAGCGACGGGGGCGTCTTGACGCCGGGGCGCACCGAGAAGCACAGGCCGTGCCCCTGGCCCTCGCCGTGGTAGGGGTCCTGGCCGAGGATGAGGACCTTCACCTGGTCGAAGGGTGTGGCGTCGAGGGCTGCGAACACCTCCTCGCGCGGCGGGTAGACGGGACCCTTCGCCCGCTCCTCCTCCACGAACTCGGTGAGCTGCGCGAAATACGGCTTCTGCAGCTCCTCGCCGAGGACGCCGCGCCAGGACTCGGGCAGCATGGCGGTGTCGGTCACGTCAACTTCCTCCGGGGTACGTCCACTTGGCGGCCGCGTGGATCCTGCGGTCGCCGTCAGGACACAGAACCTACCGGCGACCACTGACACTCGGCCGGTACCCCCGTCCTACCAGCTCGTCTTCCTGCCCAGCTCCCACATCTCCATGATCGATCCCGAGTCGAAGGCGCTCTCGGCACCGGAGATGTCGTCGCCGGCCGCCACGAACAGTCTGCTCTGCCACAGCGGCAGCAGCCGGGCGTCCTGCTCCAGGATGTCCTGGGCCTGCTCGAACTGCTTGACGGTCTCTCCGCGGTCGCTCTGCTCGCGGGACGCCGGCAGCAGCTCGTCGGTGATCTTCGGGGAGTCGTAGGGGGTGCCCAGGGCGTTCTGCTTCCCCACGAAGGGCGAGACGAAGTCGTCCGGGTCGGGGAAGTCCGGCGACCAGCCGCGGCCGAACACCGGGTACTCGCCGTTCTGGTAACCGGCCTCGAACCGTGTCCACGGACGGCTCTTCAGGGTCACCTCGAACAGCCCGGACTCCTCCAGCTGCCGCTTGATCTCCTGGAACATCGGAGCGGTCGCCGAGCCGTACCGGTCGGAGGTGTACCACATGGTGAGCGGGACGGGCTCGGTGATGCCGGCGTCGGTGAGGATCGCACGGGCCTTGGAGGCACTGGGGGCGCCGTAGTCGTCGAAGAACCCGGCGGTGTGGCCGAGGACCCCCTTCGGGATCATCGAGTAGAGCGGGTCGACCGTCCCCTTGTAGACCTTGTCCGCGATGGCGCCCCGGTCGATGAGCTGGGCGACCGCCCGGCGCACCGGGAGCTTGCGCGCCCAGGGGTCCTTCGGGTTGAAGACGAGGTAGCTGGTCTCGGTGCCGGCCTCCTCGATCAGCTGGATGCCCTCGTGCGACCGGTCGCCCTGGAGGGCGACGATGTCGTCGGCGGCCAGACCTCGGACGGTGACGTCGATCTGCTTCTTCTTCAGGGCCCGGACCATGTCGTGCGAGTCCTGGAAGTAGTGGATGGTGGTGGCGTCGTTCTTGAGGTGGGCAGGCCCCTTGTAACGGGAGTTCTTGGTGAGCTCGGCCTTCCTGCCGGGCACGTAGTTCTTCAGGGTGTAGGGCCCGGACGCGGTGATCCGGTTGCCCTTGCGGACGGCGTCGGCCGGGTAGTCCGCGGGGTCGACGATGGACATGGCGGGCGTGGCGAGCACGAAGGGGAAGGTGGCGTCGGCCTTCTTGAGGTGGAAGACCACCACCGAGTCACCCTGGGTCTCGACGCTGTCCAGGCTGCCCAGCAGTCCGGCAGGACCGCCCGGCACGTTGATCCGTCCTATCCGGTCGATGGAGTACTTGACGGCTTTGGCGTCGAGGGTGTCCCCGTTGGAGAACGTCAGGTCAGGCCGGAGTCTGCAACGGTAGGTGCGTTTCCCGGCGTCCGTGAACGTACAGCTCTTCGCGGCGTCCGGCTTGGGCTGCGTGGCACCGTCGGGGTAGGCGAGCAGCGTCTGGTACACGTTCCGGAACAGCTCCCAGGAGCCGTCCCAGGACGCCGCGGGGTCCAGTGTGCTGGGGGCGCTGGTGGTCCCCACGGCGATCCGGTGTCCATCACCGGCGTCGTTTGAGGACATGAGCCCACATCCGGCAAGCACGGATATGGAGGCGGTCGCCGCGATGGGCCGTACACAACGGATCCGGTTGAACACGCGCTCTCCTCGATCAGGCACGCCATGAGTCGGCCGACGATATCGCAGGGCCGTACCGCCCGGTCCGGCGCGTCCGGTGCGGGTGTGGTGGCCGCCGCATCGCCCAACACGTCGGTGGAGAAGAGCGCGTGTCCCGGTGTCAGCCGGCCGGTCAGCCGACTCCCGCGTTCAGGAAGATGCCACCGTCCACGACGAGGGTCTGGCCGGTGATCCAGTCCGACTGGTCGGAGGTGAGGAAGGCGGCGGCGCCCCCGACGTCCTCGGGCGCGCCGAGCCGGCCCAGCGGGTAGGCAGCGGTGACCTCCTCCTCGCGGCCCTCGTAGAGGGCCTTCGCGAAGCGGGTCTTGACCACCGCGGGCGCGATGGCGTTGACCCGCACGCGCGGCGCGAACTCATGGGCCAGCTGGAGGGTGAGGTTGATCATGGCTGCCTTGCTCATGCCGTAGGCGCCGACGAAGGGAGACGCGGAGACGCCCGCGATGGAGGCTATGTTGACGATCGCGCCGCCGTTCTCCTTCTGCCATGCCTTCCAGGTGCGCTGGGCGAAGCCGAGTGCCGAGAGGACATTGGTCTCGTACACCTTGCGCGCCACGCCCAGATCGAGGTCGGCCATCGGCCCGAACACGGGGTTGGTGCCGGCGTTGTTCACCAGGTAGTCGATCCGGCCGAAGGTCTCCATGGTGCGCTCGACGGCGAGCGCCTGGTGCGCCTCGTCGTGGGCCTTGCCGGGCACGACGAGGACGCGGTCCGCGCCCAGCTTCTCGGCGGCCTCCCTGAGGGCGTCCTCGTTGCGGCCGGTGATGCAGACCCGGTCGCCGCGGGCGACCATCGCCTGCGCCACGCCGTAGCCGATGCCTCGGCTCGCGCCCGTGATCAGGGCGGCCCTGCCGCTGTCCTGCTGTGTCATCTGGGGTGTTCCTCGCGATCAGTTGAGCGGTCCGCCGGCCACGTACATGACCTGGCCGGAGACGAACCCGGCCGCGTCGCCGGTGAAGAAGGAGATGGCGTTGGCGACGTCCTCGGGCTGCCCGACGCGCTGGACGGGGATCTGCGTGGCGGCGGCGGCCTGGAAGTCCTCGAAGCCCATGCCGACGCGCTCGGCGGTGGCCTTGGTCATCTCGGTGGCGATGAACCCGGGCGCGACGGCGTTGGCGGTGATGCCGAACTTGCCCAGCTCCTTGGCGAGGGTCTTGGTGAAGCCCTGCATGCCGGCCTTGGCCGCGGCGTAGTTGACCTGGCCGCGGTTGCCGAGCGCGGAGGACGAGGACAGGTTGACGATACGGCCGAACGAGGCGTCGACCATGTACTTCTGGGCCGCGCGGGTCATCAGGAAGGCGCCGCGCAGGTGGACGTTCATGACCGTGTCCCAGTCGGACGCGCTCATCTTGAACAGGAGGTTGTCGCGGAGCACACCGGCGTTGTTCACCAGGATCGTCGGCGCCCCGAGGTCGGTGGCGATGCGCTGCACCGCGGCCGCCACCTGCTCCTCGTCGCTGACGTCGCAGCCGACCGCTTGTGCCCTGCCGCCGGCGGCGGTGATCTTGTCGACGGTGTCCGTGCAGGCGCCCTCGTCCAGGTCGATCACGGCCACGGCACGGCCGTCCGCTGCCAGTCGTACCGCGGTGGCGGCGCCGATGCCACGCGCGGCGCCGGTGACGATGGCGACGCGCTGCTCTGTGGTGGGCATTCTGGTTCTCCTCGTTCCCCTCGTCCTGGGACAGCCGGTCCGGTACGGCGCCCGCCGGGTGAGCGACCGCTTAGTACCTACGGTAGGCGTGACGCTAGAAGGCCGGGCATCCGGTGTCAACGGCCCGCCGGCCGGCGTGCCCCTTTCACCTCGCGGCGTGCGCCGGGCTCACCGCACCAGCAGGTCGAGCAGCCGGTCCGCCTCCGCCTCGGGATCGTCCGTCAGCCCGGTGTGCACGGGACCCGGCTGGACGACGGTGGAGCGGGGCGCGATCAGCCACCGGAAGCGGCGCCCCGCGTCGTCCCGGCCGGCCTGGCCCGCTTCGTCGCCGCCACGGCAGACCCGTTCCACGGCGCGCAGGGCGGCTCGCACGCCCGTGACGTCCGCGGCGGGGTCGAGGGCCCTCAGCCTGGCCTCGTCGAGGTGGGTGCGCGCGGCCACATATCCGTGGGCGCGGCAGTAGACGATCACACCGGCGTTGATCCGCTCGCCCCGCTCCACCCGCGGTACCACCCGCAGCAGCGCGTACTCGAAGACGTTCCGGTCGCTCATGTGGCCTCACCGGTGGGTGCGGGGGCGGGCTGCAACCAGCCCGACGACTGTGGCGGACGGCCGCCGGCGGGCCGGCCCAGGGTGATGGTTTCGTGGACGGTGGCGGCGCGCGCCAGGAGCGCGGAGGCGTAGGCCTCGCGCACCTCGTCGGGTCCCGCGAAGCCCGCCTCGTCGGCCAGCCAGGCGTCGGGGATGTCCGCGGTGGCCTCGGCGAGCAGCTCCGGCGTGACCCGGGGGGCCAGCTCGGCCGCCGCCGCGGCGACATCGGGGGCGAAGGCGGCCAGGGCGTGGTCGGAGGCGTCGTAGGGGCGGGCGGCGGCGGCCCGTGCGGCGGGCCAGTTGTGGTGCCAGATCATGGTGGCGCCGTGGTCGATCAGCCAGAGTTCCCCCTGCCAGACCAGCATGTTGGGGTTCCGCCAGGACCGGTCGACATTGCCCACCCAGGCGTCGAACCATACGATCCGGCCCGCCTGGCGGGGGTCGACCCCGTAGGCGAGGGGATCGAAGCCGAGCGCGCCGGAGAGGTAGCCCACGCCCAGGTTCAGCCCCCCGCTCGCCTTGAGCAGGTCCTGCACCTCGGGGTCCGGCTCGCCGAGGCCGAGCACCGGGTCGAGCCGGACGGTGACGAGCTCCGGGACGCGCAGCCCGAGGCGCCGGGCGAGCCGCCCGCAGATCACCTCGGCGACCAGGGTCTTGCGGCCCTGTCCCGCGCCGGTGAACTTCACGACATAGGCGCCCCGGTCGTCAGCCTCGACAAGGCCGGGGAGCGATCCCCCCTCACGCAGGGGCGCGATGTAGCGGCTTACGGCGACTTCGGTCAGCATTTTCCCAGTGCTTCCGGCCTCTGGCATGAAGTGAGCATAGTAACCGAGGGTGACAGCTGTTGAGGCATGCCCGAGCCACCGCGCAGCAAGGCTTCTCCCCTGTCGCTGCTTGGACTGGGACGAACCGGCGGACGAGGGTCTGCTGGAGCATGCGTGCCCGCGGCCGGTGGTACAGGATGGAGGGCATCGGCAAGGCCCCGAGGAGTCACCATGACCGACCTGCCCGCCTACCCCTCCGCGCCTGTGCTGACCGACCCCCGCACTCAGAAGGCGACAAGACTTCTGAGCTCGCTGGTCCGGATCCGTGCCGGTGGAGAGCACACGGCGGGCACCTTCGCTCTCCTGGATCACCAGGCGGAACGCGGTTACGCGACGCCCAGGCACGTCCACGACCGCGAGGACGAGATCTTCTTCGTACTGGACGGCAGCGTCCGCTTTGTGGTCGGCGACGACGAGTACACGGCGGGCCCCGGGGTCGTGGCCGTCCTGCCCCGCCGCCTGCCGCACGCACTCGTCGTCACCTCGCGGACCGCGCGCCTTCTCAATCTGGTGATGCCCGCGGGGTTCGAACGATTCGTGATCGAGGCCGGCACTCCACCGGAGGCACCCCTGGAGGGCCCGCCCGGCCCGCCCGACACCGAGGCCCTGAGGACCTTGGGCGCCCGCTTCGGCATCGAAATCGTCGGTCCCCCGCCCACACCCTGAGGCGCCGGCGACACGGTCGACGTGATCCCGCCTCACCGGTCCGAGGACGGCGGACCGGAGACGGCGCGGTTGATCTTCTGATCCCGGGACAAGGGCGAGGCGGGTCTCGCCGAGGTCGCCTGTCGCCTCCGGGTACGACCGTGTCCGCTGTGCGGCCGCTCGGCTGGCACGGCACGCCTCGTCACCATGTGCCGAAGACGGCGCCCAGGCGTTTCCCCGCGAAGTGTTCGGGGCTGGGGCCGATGCCGGCCATCAGGCAGGCGATCTCGATCGGTGGCGGGAGGAAGTCGCCGGTGTCCTCGCGGTACACGCCCAGGCCGATCTGCTGCATGAACGGCACCATCGCGTCGGGGGCCGTGCCGTCGGGCGCTGGCGCGCCGCTGTCCAGGAGGTCGGAGTCGTCGTCCTGGTACGCCGCGACCGTTTCCCCGTCCCGGTACCAGGCGAAGACGCGTTCGCCGTCGAAGCCCTCGTGGTAGACGATGGCCTGGGTCCGCGCCGACGCCTCCGGCGCGCGCTCCATGCCTTCGATCCCGCACGGTTCGATCACCATGACCCAGTCGTCGATCGGCACGGCCAGCGCGCACATGACCAGTTCGCCGCTGTCGGGGAAGGCCGCGGAGACGACTTCCTCGTAGGTCATCGGCCTGATCGTCCCGGGACCGGCGCCCAGCCGGAGCAGGGCCTCACGCTCGTCGACCCGCTCCATCCACGTGATCGTGAAGGGACCGGAGAGGTCCAGCACGCCGAACCAGTCCGTCGCCATTCCGCTGCCGGCCGGGCGTACCGGCTTGGCGTTCTCCTCCGCCTCCCGGCGGGCGTACTCCCGGTGGAGTTCGGCGAGCCGAGCCTCCTCCGCGGCGGTCCCGCTGTCGTAGACCTCGGAGCCGTCCTCGCTCAACAGGACCACGTCGCCCTGGTTGCGCACGACCACCGCGGACACCGCGAACGACATCGGATCGAGTCGAAAGCGGCCGGTCCACCTCTGCAGGACCGTGGAGTCGGTACCCGCACGCAGCACGCCGTCCCGTCCGAGGGATATCGCCTCACCGGGCTTTCTCCACCGGGGCGCACACCGCTGCCGCCACCGCTGACGGGCCATGACGATGCCACACGCCGGGGGGTGGACGGCGCCCGGCTCATCGATGCCGGCCCGGTGCGGAAGAGCCCCGGCTGGATGCGGTGTTGCCGGTGGCTGATCGGACGCCACCGTCGCACGTCCTCCATGCCGCGGGCGGTGGCCACCGCCCGCGGCATGGAGGAATCCGGCCAACTCACCGGCGCTTGAACCGCCCACTCCCGGCGGCTGCCCGCACCACGACAGCCCGCCCCGTCCGCCCCACCGACCCGACCGGTCGGCGCGCGGTCGCGCCGGAAACGGAGAGTGTGAAGGCCGGGCAGGGGGCGAAGTCGGCTTCGGGGGACGGCGGAACGCGGTGGACGGCGTTCCGGCCGGATCGCGGCCACACTTCCGATAGCCGGGTATCAGTTGTGTTACGCTCCGCACAACAGATAGTCAGGTATCACTTACCTGGTGGTGGGCTGGCGCCACCTGCGGAAGGGCCACCTCATGGGGCGAGCGGAACGGCCGGGCAGGGGTGCCTGCCGGCCACCCTGCCGCAGGGGCCGCCCGGCGCCCGTCCGCAGCCAGGGCCGCTCCCGTCGCGGAACGGGCGCTCGCGCCCCACCGCGCCGCGCCACCGCACCCCGCGCTTCCCGGCGGTGGTGCAGCAGACGGAACACCGATCCGGCACGAGCCCCGCGAGGAGAGACCATGACCGCCCCCACCTCCGCACCGCAACTGCCCTTCACCCGCCCCAATCCCCTGGACCTCGCGCCGCTGTTCGCCCTGCTGCGCGACCAGGGGCCGCTGGCCCGGGTGACGACCCCCGCCGGAGATCCGGCCTGGCTGGTGACGGCCTACGACGAGGCCCGCACGATCCTGAGCGACCGCCGCTTCGGCAAAGCCCACCCCGCCCCCGAGAAGGCGTCGAAGATCTCCGGCGCCGCGATCCAGTCGGGGCCGACCGGCAGCTTCGAGGACGAGGAGCGCGAGCACGCCCGGATGCGTAAGGTCCTCACGCCCGCGTTCTCCGTCCCGCGCATGCGACGGCTCAGCAGCCGGATCCAGGAGCTGACCGAACGCTGCCTGGACGACATGGAGCGCGCCCGCGCCGAGCACCCGGACACCCCGGTCAACCTCCACGACCTGCTCTCCTTCCCGCTTCCCGTGCAGGTCATCTGCGAACTCCTCGGCGTGTCCCAGTCCGACCGCGACCTGTTGCGCGACTGGTCCGAGCGCATCGGGGCCCTCCACGGCGGTGCCGACGCCCAGGCGGCGATGGCGGACTTCCAGGCGTACATGGGCCGGCTGGCCGAGACCAAGCGCGAACACCCCGGACAGGACGTCGTCACCGACATCCTCAAGGTGCAGGCCGAGGATCCGACCTTCACCGAGGACGACATGACCCGGCTCGCGGCAGGTCTGCTCTTCGCCGGCCACGAGACCACCTCGACCCGCATCGACTTCGGCACGCTGTTCCTGCTGAGCGAACCCGCCCGGCGCGACCGCTTCGCCGCCGACCCCGAAGGACTCGTCCAGCAGACCGTGGAGGAGATCCTGCGCATGTCCGCCCCCGGCGGACTCGGCCTCATGCGCTACGCACGCGAGGACGTGCGGATCGGCGCGGTCACCATCGCCCGCGGCGACGCGGTGCTCGTGGCGATCAACGCCGCCAACCGGGATCAGGCGGCGTTCACCGAGCCGGACACGTTCAACCCGGACCGCACGCCCAACGCCCACCTGGCCTTCGGGCACGGCGGGCACTACTGCATCGGCAACGCCCTGGCCCGCACGGAGATGCGCATCGCCTTCACCGCCCTCTTCCGGCGCTTCCCCGGCCTGCGCCTGGCCGCGGATCCCCACACCCTGCGCGAGCACTCCGAGCGCCTGACCGGCGGTGTCAGCGCCGTCCCGGTGCTGTGGTGACCACGGTCCGCCCCGAGGGCGCCCGGCCGGACGACCGTTCAGGAGACACCATGCAGGTGGAAGTCGACCGGGACAGGTGCGTCGCGTCCGGTCAGTGCGCCCTGACCGCGCCCGAGGTCTTCGACCAGGACGACGACGAGGGGAAGGTCGTCGTCCTCGACGCCGCCCCGGCACCCTCGGCACACGGCCGGGCCAGGCAGGCCGCCGCCATGTGCCCGGGGACGGCCATCTCCGTGCGCAACGACCCGCAGTAGGCGAAACCGCAGCAGGCGAAACCGCGGTAGGCGAAACCCGCACGAAGGGAACGCGGTCCGGCGGAGGCTGGAGTCTCCGCCGGACCGTCCCGCCCCAGCGTTCGGGAGGCCCAGTGTCCGGGAGGTCCGGGAGGTCTCAGCGCTCGGGAGGCCTCAGTGCGGGGGCGGGGCAGGGCAGCGGGCCGGCGGCCGCCGGCGAGAGCCCGTCGAGCACCAGGGCGACGTAGCGCCGCCATCCGCCCGTGGCGGGGTCCATCGTCCACAGCACGCTGACCAGCATGGCCATGATCCTGCGCAGATCCTCCGGCACGAGGTCCGCGCGGATCACCCCGGTCCGGCGGCCACGCTCCACGAGCAGGTCCAGGGCCTCGAAGAAACGGTCGCCGACCTCGCCCGTCAACTCCCCCGCGTTCCGCGCGGCGGTCAGCACGTTGTAGTCGCGGACCGCCGACGACAGCGCGGCCTCCATCACCAGCGCCAGGCCGCGACGCGGGTCCGTGTCCTCAAGGGCCCGGCCGACGGCGGGCATGACCTGTTCCGCGAACTGCTGGTCCAGCACCGCGCGCAGCAGGGCCCCCTTGTCGGGGAAACGCCTGAACAGCGTCGCGATCCCCACACCGGCCCGCCGCGCGATCTCGTCCAGCGAGGCCTCGGGCCCCCGCTCGGCATAGACCTCACGCGCGGCTCTGACGATCTTCTCCGAATTACGCGCCGCATCGGCGCGCAACGGCCTGCGGGTCTGGGTCGGCATCCTGTCATGCTAGCAAGTGATAGTTGACCATCGCTTTACGTCGACGGTGGCCGCACCCGCACGGCGCCGTGGGAGTTCCCCGCCGCGCCGGGTGGCCGGCCGTCCCCGCCGGCGCCGGGTAGCGCGGTGACGCGCACGGTCGCCTCCGGCCGCCGGTGTCCGCGGTTCCAGGACCGGGCTCGGGCGGCTGCCGTGCAAGGCCGCCAGGCCGCCAGGCTGGCAGGCCGCCAGGGTCGCTGACCGGGCCGGGCTTCGCGCGCCGGCGCGCAGAGCGCCGGCGGCGCACACCGCCCCGGTGCCGGCGAGCACCGTGCACGTCGGCGCCACGGCGCCATGGAGTGCGGCGAACCGGCCTTCAGTCCCCGAACGTGAGGACCAGACGGCCCCGGATGCCTCCGGCCGCCAGCCGCCGGTGGGCCTCCGCGGCCTGCGCGGCGGGATACGTGCCGGCGACCCGCAGTGTCAGCCTGCCCTGCTCGACGAGATCCCGTAGCTCGTCGAGCTTGGCCCGCTCGGTGGCGTACTCGCGGACCTGTACCGGGTGGTAGGTGATGCCGCGCGTGCGCGCGCCGGTGTAATAGCGGACCGTCGCGATACGGCCGCCGTCGCGCACCGCGCCGACCACCTTGTCGTCCAGGACGGCTCCGTCGGCGAGTGCGTCCGCTCCTTCGGGCACGGCCCGGCGGATGTACTCGGCCACGTCGTCGCCTCGGTCGACGATGATGTCCGCCCCCAGCTCCCGTACCAGGTCCCGGTCGCGCGGGGCGGCGTCGGCAACCACGCGCAGTCCCTCCGTCCTGGCCAACTGGACCACATAGCCGCCGTACACGCCGGCGGCCCCGGTGACCGCGATCGTCTGCCCGGCCCGCAGGCCGAGCAGATCGAGGGTCATCCGCGCGGTGAGCCCGTTCATGGGCAGCGTCGACGCGGCGGCGTCGTCGGCACCGGCCGGGGCCCGTACCACCGAGTCGGCGGGCAGCACCACCTGCTCCGCGTAGCCGCCGTGCGAGCCCCGCGGCACGACGATGCCCATGACGTGCTCGCCCACGGCCAGGTCGGTCTCGGTGCCCGGGCCGATTTTCTCCAGCACTCCGGCCACGTCCATCCCGACCACGTACGGTGCCGCGTCCTCCCGCATCTCCCGTGCGCGGGCGCCGCTGCGCCGCACGGTGTCCGTCGGGCTCACCGCCGCAGCACGCACCCGTACCCGTACCTCGCCGGCTCCGGGCTCGGGAGTGGGCAGCTCCACCTCATGAAGTACGTCGGGACCACCGAACTCGGTAAAACCAATTGCCTTCATGACCTCAGCCAATCACGCCCGGCGCTCCGGGGGAAAAGCCCGGGTGAGGCCGGTTCTCGCCGCGGCGTCGAGCTCCAGAGATCACTTTCAGGTCCCCGAGCCTTGGTGCCTCGCACGGCCGAGCCCCTGAGCCTCGTCTCCCCCACTGGCCGCGCGCGGGGCGGCCGACGGCGCGCGGCAGGAGCGCGGCGAGCGCACGGGTGCACGGGCCGTTGCCGAGGATGCCGGAAGCGCGTTGAACACCCGGCCGCGGCCGTACGTACTCCATACGTCGCCGCTGTCACTCGGCACCGGCGTCACGCACGGCACACGCACACGCACAAGCCCGGAGGCAGGCACGTATGAGCCTTTCGCAGGAATCCCTCTCTTCCCCGTCCCGCCGGACGGTCGTCGCAGCGGCCGGCGCCGCGGGGCTGGCCGCCACCCTTGCCGCATGCGGCGGATCCAGTGATTCCGGCTCCGCCGACTCCGGGTCCGGGTCCGGTTCCGCCAAGAGCCCCGACAAGGAGACCGCGAGCCCGCTGGCCAAGACGACCGACATCCCCGAGGGTGGCGGGAAGATCTTCAAGGACCAGCAGGTGGTGGTGACCCAGCCGACGAAGGGCGACTTCAAGGCGTTCACCAGCACCTGCACCCACCAGGGGTGCACGGTGTCGAGCGTGTCCGGCGGCACCATCAACTGCCCGTGCCACGGAAGCAAGTTCTCCATCGAGGACGGCAGTGTGAAGCACCCGCCGGCGACGTCGCCGCTGGAGGCCATGAAGATCCAGGTCTCCGGCGACGAGATCAAGCTGGCCTGAGCACCCGGCCGCCCGCACCGCCCGGACCAGGGAGGCGGGGCGGACGGGCCGGGAGTGGCGGTCAGGGCGGCGGGGGGCCGCCGCCGTCCTGACCGTCCGTCGCGTGTGGGGTGCCCCGCAGTGCGGCGACCGCGGCGCGGATGGACGGACGCCGGTCGGCGTCGGCCCGCCAAACGACGTAGACATGCCGGTGCACGCGGTGCCGCACCGGGACCGTACGCACCCCAGCGGGTACCGGACCGCGGCCCAGGCGCGGCGCCACACAGACCCCGAGCCCCGCGGCGACCAGCGCCAGCTGTGTGTGGTGCTCCTCCGCGCGGTGCACGATGTGCGGCTCGAAGCCCTTGGCACGCAGCGTGGACAGCAGCCACTCGTCGCAGAACTGGCCCTCCGGCCAGGTGATCCACTCGTCGTCCGCCAGCTCTTCCAGGTCGACCTCCGTCCGGTCCGCGAGCGGGTGCCCCTCGGGCATCGCGACGTCCGCCGGGTCGTCGAGGATCGCGGCCTTCAGGAGGCCCTCGGGCAGCGGCAGGGGCTTGTCGTGCCAGTCGAGGACGACGGCGAGGTCCTGATCGCCGCGGATCACGCCCCGCACGCCGTACTCGGGCTCCCGTTCCTCGATGCGGACCCGCAGGCCCGGGTGCCGGGTGCGGAGCGCGGCGACCGCGGACGGCAGCAGGCCGCGGGCGGCCGTGGGAAAGGCCGCGATGCGCAGCTCGCCCACGGCCTGGCCGCGGTGCGCCTCCAGGTCCGCCTGGGCCAGCTCCACCTGGGAGAGGATGCGCGCGGCGTGCTCGGAGAGCAGCCGGCCGGCGTCCGTGAGGCGGACCCCGCGCCCGTTCTTGGCGACGAGTTGCTGCCCCACCTCGCGCTCCAGCTTCGTCATCTGCTGGGAGACCGCTGACGTCGTGACGTGCAAGCCCGCCGCGGCACCGCTGACCGAGCCGTGCCGGGCGAGGGCGTCGAGAGTACGGAGGCGCTCCAGGTTCAACACGTAAGCGATGCTACGCGATACATGGAATGAAATCTCACTTGTACTAAGACGTCGCCACACCCATGCTGGCGGATATGACCGTCACTCCCCGTGCCACCGTGCGCCTGCGCCCGTCCGCCGCCACCGGCTCGGGGCCCGCCGGCGCCACCGCCGGAGCAGGGCCCGCCGCCTCGGCCCCGGCCGCATCCGCAACCCCGGGTGAGGCCACCACCGGGGCCGCCTCCGCCGCTGCCGGTGAGGCCGGCGCCACGCCCCCGCCCACCGCCGGGCGTGCCGCGCTGGACTGGCGGCTCCGCTTCGGTCTGCTCTCGCTCATCTGGGGCTTCAGCTTTCTCCTGATCAAGGTGGGCACCGAGGCGTACGCACCACTCCAGGTGACACTGGGGAGGCTGTTCTTCGGTACGGCGGTGCTCGCCGTGGCGATGGTGGTCAAGCGCGAGCGGCTGCCGCGCGGACCCCGCACCTGGGGTCACCTGGCGGTCGCCGCCTTCCTGCTGAACGCCCTGCCCTTCTCGCTGTTCGCCTTCGCGGAGCTGACCATCCCGTCCACGCTGGCCGGGATCTGCAATGCGTCGTCGCCGCTGTGGGGCATGGCGCTGTCGCTGGTGGCGCTCTCCGAGGACCGGCCCACCCGGCGCCGGGTCGCGGGCCTCGGCCTCGGTTTCCTCGGCGTTCTGACGGTGCTCGGCGTCTGGCAGGGCTTCAGCGGCCTGGACGTGCGGGGCACGGCCCTGGCCCTGCTCGCCTCGCTGAGCTACCCCGTCGGGTGGATCTACGTCCGGCGCACCCTGGCCGGCGCCCGGCACTCCCACCTGTCGATGACGGGCGGTCAGCTCCTCATGGCGACGGTGCAGCTCGCCGTCGTCACGCCGCTGTTCAGCCCGGCCCCCGCCCGCCTCGCCGTGGCCCCGCTGCTGGCGGTGGTCGCGCTGGGGGCGCTGGGCACGGGGTTCGCGCTGCTGGTGCAGTACGGGCTGGTGCACGAGGTCGGCCCGACGACGGCGCAGATGGTCACGTACTTCATTCCGGTGATCGCCACCGCCGCCGGCGTCGCCGTGCTCGGCGAGTCCCTGACCTGGTCGACACCGGTGGGCGCCGCGATAGTGATCGCCGGCGCGGCGCTCACGCAGTCCCGGCCCAAGCAGGGCACGCCGCCCGCGCGCGACGGCGGCGCGGAGGCGGCCGGCGTGCGGGCTCAGTCGTAACGACGGGCTCAGTCGTAACAGCGGGCATCAGTCGTAACGTCGTGCGGGGGCGGGGCCGAGGGCGTCCGCGACGGCGTCCGCCATCCGCCCGATGTCGTCCCCGGTCAGTTCGGAGACGGTGATCCGGATCCCGGGCGGGGAAGCGAGCCTGAAGGCCGCGCCCGGCGCCACCGCCCACCCGGAGTGCAGCAACCGCGCCACGGCACCGGTCTCGTCCCGCACCGGGACCCAGACGTTCATGCCGCTGCGCCCCCGCGCGGGCACGCCCCGCTCGGCGAGCGCCGCGATCAGGGCCGTCCTGCGTGCGTCGTAGGCGGCAGCGACCGACGGCCCCACCGCCTCCCGCTCCCACAGGTGGACGACGGCGCGCTGCTGGAGGCGGCTGACCCACCCGGGGCCGAGCCGCTGCCGCCCCAGCAACCGGTCGACGGTGACCTCGTCACCGGTGAGGACGGCCAGCCGGAGGTCGGGGCCGTGCGCCTTGGCGACGGAGCGGACCAGCGCCCAGGTCCGCGCGGCGGTGGCCAGCGGGTGCAGCGGGAGGCCGACGATGTCGTGCCCGTGGTCGTCCTCGATGAGCAGCACGTCCGGGTGGTCGGCGAGCACCGCCCGCAGCGCGTCGGCGCGCTCGGCGCTCACCGAACCGCCGAGCGGGTTCTGCGCCCGGTCGGTGACGACGATCGCGCGTGCCCCGCCGCGCAGTGCCTGTGCGGCCGAGCCCGGCAGCGGCCCCTCGTCGTCGACGCGGAAGGGGACGGTGCGCAGCCCGAGCGCCGGGACCAGGTCCAGAAGGGCGGCCCAGCCCGGGTCTTCAACGGCGACCGCGTCACCGGGCTTGAGGTGTGCGACGAGCACCCGCTCGACTGCGTCCAGCGCCCCGGAGGCCACCGCGACCGGGCCGGGCGGCACGCCGTCGGCGTCGAAGGCCGCCCGTGCCCGGCGGGCCAGCTCGGGTTCCACTCCGCTCTCGCCGTACAGCACGGGGCGGGCGTCGGCCTCCGCCGCTGCCGCCGCGAAGGCCTCGGCGAGCGGGGGCAGCAGGGCCGGGTCGGGGTTGCCCTGGGAGACATCACGCACCCCGGGCGGGGCGGCGACCCGCGCCAGATCACGGGAGGTCGTCGCCGGTCTGGGCCGGACGCGGGTACCGCGGCGGCCCGCGGTCTCCACGACGCCCCGGTCCCGCAGGGTGCGGTACGCGGCCGCCACCGTATGCGGATTGACGCCCAGCCGCTCGGCCAGCTCCCGCATCGGCGGCAGCGCGGCGCCGGGCGCCAACTCGCCGGTGCCCACCGCACGTTCGACGCTGCCGGCGATCTCAGCTGCGCGCCGGCCCCTGATCGGATACTCTTCTAGCACAAAACCAATATTGCGCTAGTACAAAACCGTTGGCAAGCGAGCAAGCGATCGGGGTGCCCGGTGCGCCCGGCGTCCACCGCACGCCCCCCTTCCGTTCACAAGCCCCGGCCCGCGAGGGAAGACGCATGCCGAACCAGTCCGCTTACGCACCCACCGACCGCACCGTCCCCACTCGTTCCCGCGAGCGCGCCGTGTATGACCGCGCGCTGGTGCACGCGATACTCGACGAGGCGTACGTCTGCCACCTGGGCTTTGTGCGCGACGGCGCCCCCGTGGTGCTGCCCACGCTGTTCGGCCGCGTCGGCGAGCGCCTGTACCTGCACGGATCCACCGGTTCGCGCCCGCTGCAGATGGCCGAGCGCGCGGACACCGGTCTCCCGGTCTGTGTGACCGTCACGCATGTCGACGGCCTGGTGCTGGCCAGGTCCGCCTTCCACCACTCGGTGAACTACCGCTCGGTGGTGGTGCACGGCACCGCCCACCAGGTGACCGACCCGGATGAGAAGCGCACCGCCCTGGACGCGCTGGTGGACCATGTCGTACCCGGCCGTGCCGCAGACACGCGCCCCGGGAACGCCAGGGAGCTGGCCGCGACCGCCGTCCTGCGCCTGGACCTGACAGAGGTCTCCGCCAAGCTGCGCACCGGCGGTCCGGACGACGACCCGGAGGACCTCTCCCTCCCGCACTGGGCCGGGGTGGTGCCGCTCCGCAAGGGGTACGAGGCGCCCGTCCCCTCAAAGGACCTGCACGGCGCGGTCGCCGTGCCCGACTACCTGACGGTGCTGTGATGCTGATCCATCCCTGGGACGCGCCCCACGACGACGCCGAGTGGCGGGCCTGGCTCGCCGACCACGACTTCGGGCAGCTCGCCGTGAACGGCCTGCCCGGCGAACCCCCGCACGTCCAGCCGCTGCACTTCGCCTATGACGCCGGGCGCGGCCCGCAGGGCGAGGTGATCACCCATCTGGCCCGCCCCAACCCGATCTGGCACGCTCTGGAGTCCGACCCCGAGGTGCTGCTGAGTGTGGTCGACGACTACGTCTACGTGCCGGGCCCCTGGCAGGCGGCGCACGGCACACCGCCCGAGCACGGCGTGCCGACGAGCCTGTACGCGGCCGTCCAGCTCCGCTGCACCGCCCACATCGTGGACGACGCCGCCCAGAAGGCGGACCTGCTCAACCGCCAGGTCGGGCACTTCCAGCCGGCCGGCATGTCGGCCCCGGCCGCCGTGGGCGAGGCTCCGTACGGCCGGATGCTCCCCGGTATCCGGGGGCTGCGGCTGGAGGTGACGCAGGTGCGGGCCAAGTTCAAGTACGCCACGCACAGGGAGCCCGAGGTGCAGGACCAGATCGTCGCCGGCCTCGCGGAGCGGGCGGGCGCGCGCGACTCCGCGGCCCGCGCGCACCAGCTTCGGCGGCGTGGGGGGTGAGGTGCCGGTGCCCGGGTCTTCCGGTGCCCCGTTCTTCCGGAGCCGGGTGACCGGTGCCGCGGGGTGGCCGGTGCCGGGGTGGCCGGTCTCCGGTGCCGGGGTGACCGGTGCCGGGGTGGCCGGTCTCCGGTGCCGGGTGGCCGGCGGCGGGCTCAGGCCGCCGGCGTCTCCCGTTGCGCGGCCGCGCTTCTGGCCTCCGCCACGGCCAGGCCCCCGACGGCGACCAGCATGAGCAGTGTCCCGGCCACCGTCGGCACCGTCAGCCGCTCTCCCAGCAGGGCGACGGCGAGCACGGCGGCGCTGACCGGCTCCAGGAGCATGATCACGGAGACGGTGGCGGAGCGCACGACGGCCGCGCCCGCGAAGTACAGCCCGTAGGCCAGCGCGGTGGGCACCGCGGCGATGTACACCAGCAGGAGCACGACCCGGCCGGGGTGCGCGGTGTGCGGCACCAGCCCCTCGGCCAGGGCGAAGGGCAGCAGGCAGAACACGGCCATGGCGAACACCCATGCGGTCGTACCCGTACCGTCTCCGCTGCCGTTCCGTCCCCACCGGCGCGTCACCAGCGTCATGACGGCGTACCCGGCGGCGGACAGCACGGCCAGCACGATGCCCCAGGGCCGTACCGTCGCATGGCTGCCGCCGAGCACCAGCACGGCAAGCCCGGTCAGGGCCCCGGCGACGGCGGCGGTGCCACCGAGGCCGAGCAGCTCCCCCATGGTGATGCGGGCACCGAGGGCGATGAGGACAGGTCCGGCCCCGAGGGTCACCACGGTGGCGACGGCGAGCCCGGTCGTCTCGACGGCCGCGAAATAGGCGGTCTGGAAGACGGCGAGCGCGACGCCGGTGACGGCGACGCGCAGTGCCTTGCTGCGCCGTGGCTCATGCCGGATCACGCGGGGCCTTTGCCGTAGCGGCCGGGCGGCGAGCAGCAGGGCGTACCCGCCGAGGCAGCGCCAGAAGGAGAGGGCGATCGGGCCGAGGTCACCGGCCCGGTAGAGCAGCGACGCGGCCGCGCCGGCGGTGCCCCAGGCGACACCGGCGACGACCAGATAACTGAGACCTCTGCCCGTGGACAGGCTCGGGGCAGCAGGGGATACGGCATTCGACACGTGGATTCTCCGCAGAGGTGCAGAAGTTCGGATGGCGCCCCGTCAGGGCGTGGACTTCCTCTGCGGGCAGCACCGTTCGGCCCGGCCGGTCGGCCGGGCTGCGCTCCGGAGGGCCCGCGTCAGCGGGCCGGGGGCGGAAGAACGAGTGCGTCGGAATGCATGATCGACACTGTACGGGCGGGCGGGCGCAGCGACAACCGCTCCGGTCTCCTCCCCTACGACCGGCGATCTCGTGGCGGGTCCGGCCGCTCCCCACGCCTACGGCCGGCGGTCCTGTGGGGAGGAGGGGTCACGCAGCCCGGTCGGTCCGCACTCCGTGGGGGAGTGGCCCGGAACCCGTCATGTGCGCCGCCCCGGACGGAACACCTCGCGTCCGGAGGACGTCGACCCCGAGACGGCCGTCCGGAGGACGTCGACGCCGAGGCCGCCGGCCGGGCGGAGCGGGGGGAACGGCTAAACCCCGATGTCTTCCTCGGCCTGGCCGCCGTCCTCGGCCGCCTCGACGCGGGACTCCAGTTCCGCGGCCCGCACCCCGGCCCGGCCGAGTACCTCGACGGCGCGGCACTCCGTGTCCGCGGCGAGCGCGACCAGGAGGTCGAGGCCGCGTGCCTGTGCGTCGCCGCGCTGCTCGGAGCGCTTCCGCGCGGCGTCCATGGCGAAGGCGGCGGCGGGCGACCAGCCGGCCTCCCGCACCACCGGCACGCTGCCGGAGTCCTCCACCGAACTCTGCCACTGCAGGCCGTAACCGATGCTCCGCTGGACCAGGTAGCCGAGCAGCCGGGCCAGGACGGCACCGTCGAAGACAAGCCGCACCTGCGGGTCGGACTCCAGCAGGGAGTGCAGCAGGTGAGCGGTGTCGATCTGACTGTCCCCGTCCCGCGCGGCGCGGCGGCGGGCGCCTGCCATCGCGGAGAGCAGCTCGGCGCTGAGCCTCGCGTCGAGCTCGACACGGTTGGGTCCGCGCTCGGCGGGCTGACGCGGAATACGGGGTGGCACTCCCCTACCCCATCAGCCCCGTGCGGTCAGGTCATCAGCGGGGGGAAGCATTCTCACGTCCAACACAGGGTGGGCATCCATACGTGGGATCTCCTTCTCAAGGATGACTTCCGGCCCGCGGTGACCTTACCTGTGCGCGCCTCCTTACCACCGGCCCGTGTGTTCGTCCGCGCGGTCAGGGGATTGCCACGGCGGCAGGCGCCCCGCATATTCTCGCGGGACGCCCGCCTGCACGCCATACGGAGCGCGCGTTTCTGCTCACCGCGGACTCACCTCCTGCTCGCTTTCTTGCCATCCGGAGGCGGGCCCTACCTGCCGTACCCCGAGGGCCCGGCGGTCACTCCTCGCCGGCGAGGATCAGGTAGAGCCGCTTGCGGGTGTCGTTGATGACGGCCAGGGCCTTGTCGCGCTGGTCCTTGTCGCCGGTCTTCCAGACCTGCCCGAACGCTTCCATCAGGCCGAATCCGGCCTGCCTGATCTCGTTCAGCGTCTCCCAGTCGACACCGCGGCCGGCCTCCTCCCAGGGCGCCTCCGAGCCCTGGTCCGCCGCCTCGCGGCCCGCGTCGGTGAGCGAGAACAGCTTCTTGCCGCCCTCGCTGGCGCTGGTGATCAGGCCCTCGTCCTCCAACAGCTGGAGGGTCGGGTAGACGGAGCCGGGGCTGGGCTTCCACGCCCCGCCGCTCCTCTCGGCGATCTCCTGGATCATCTCGTAGCCGTGCATCGGGCGGTCCTTCAGCAGGGCGAGGATCGAAGCGCGTACGTCGCCGCGCCGCGCCCGCCCCCGTGGTCCGCCACGGCCTCGACCGCCCCAGGGGCCGCCGGGCCCGAAACCACCGGGCCCGAAACCGCCGGGGCCGAAGGGCCCGAAGGCGGCACGGCGCCGCTCGAAGCCACCCCGACCGGGGTGACCGGGACCGCAACCACCATGCCCGTGCTCAGGTCCATGTGGACGCATCGCCATCGCTCCTCTCATCGTTTCGTCGATCGCTTTGATCGATCGCGATGCGTCAAAGATATATCGGTAATGCCGAGAACGCAAACAGATCAAGAGCGAGAACAGGTGACGTTCATCCTCTATATATATGTATGTCGGACATATCCGATGCTCGTACCTGACGCCGTTCGCCCGTCACGGATTCCGGCAGCTCCTCGCGGCCCTCGCGGCCTCCGACCTCGGCGGCGGGCGGGCCCGACCGATGCCGATCACCTCGGGCCTCGTGACAAGGCCTCTTGTCGCGAGTTCGCATGCGGCCTGCCCGGGCGTGTCCGCCGCGGTTCCCTCGACCCACTCGGTGTCGGACCGGCGACGGACCCGGGTGCCTGCCGGGTCGCGGATCTACGCTGGGGAGTGAGGAGGTGTGTCATGCGAAAGGTAGCCGACTGCCGAGACATGCCCAGCGAGACGAAGTGCACCCTCGCCATCTCCGGTGAGGAGGAGGAAGTCGTCCGCGCCGCCGCGGAGCACGCCGCTTCCGCGCACGGCCACGAGGACACCCCCGAACTACGGGAGCAGATCCGCTCCGGCCTGAAGGACGAGGCGCCGCAGCACGCCTGAGCCTGGGGCGCGCGGCATCCCCCCGCGCGCTGGGGTGTCCGACGGGCACGGGAAACCGCGCGACCGGCCACGACGAAACTCCCGCCAAGGCCAGAACACCGGAATTGGCCTTGGCGGCGGATCCCGGGAGCGGCCTACCGTCTCCCCATGCGGATTCGAATCGTGGACGCCTTCACCGACCGCCCCTTCGCGGGCAACCCAGCCGGCGTGGTCCTTCTGGACAGCTTCCCCGACGACGCCTGGCTCCAGCAGGTGGCCTCGGAGGTCAACCTCTCCGAGACCGCCTTCGCGCACCCGCTGCCCGCGGGCGGTGACACGGACTGGGCGCTGCGCTGGTTCACGCCCGTCACCGAGGTCGACATGTGCGGGCACGCCACGCTGGCCACCGCGCACGTGCTGCACACCACGGGCACCGCCGAGGACCGGATCCGCTTCGCCGCACGCTGCGGCACCCTCGTCACGGAGCCCCGCGCGGACGGCGCCATCACCATGGACTTCCCGACCGCGCCGCTCACCGAGGTGGCGGTGCCCGACGGGCTGGACACCGCGCTGGGCGCCAAGCCCCTGAGCGCCCACGACACCGGCCCCCACGTCGGGGACCTGGTGATCGAACTGGCCGACGAGGCGACCGTGCGCGGCCTCGCACCGGACCACCGTGCCCTCGTGCGGCACTCGGACCGCGGCATCATCACCACCGCCCCGGCCGCGGCCCCGTCCTCCCCCTACGACTACGTGTCACGCTGCTTCTTCCCCAAGGTCGGCATCGACGAGGACCCGGTCACCGGCAGCGCCCACACCGCCCTCGCCCCCTTCTGGTCCCGCCGTCTGGGCCGCACCTCCCTCACCGGCCTCCAGGCCTCCGCCCGCACCGGCCTGGTGCAGACCGAGCTGCGTGCCGAGCGCACCCTCCTCACCGGCCACGCGGTCACCGTCATCGACGGCGAACTCCTCGCCTGACGGCCATGCCGGGGCGCTCTCAAACCAGTTGACGATCATCCGCCGGCATCATTACGGTCACCGCCGGGTGCCCGACGCATGCGACGCGGTTCCCGCCACGCCGACAGTGAGGAAGGCTCCGGTGGTGACAGGCTCACTTGCCGAGGTGCTGGCCGGTCACCGGCCCCGGGGCACCGAGGAGGCCGCAGACCTCGACCGTGCCCGGGACCTGCTGTCGGCCGGCGATCCCTGGCAACGCGAGAGTTACCCGCACTTCACGGCGTCCGCCCTGATCGTGCACCCCGAGACCCACCGCACCCTGCTGCGCTGGCACGAGCGCCAGGGCGCCTGGCTCCAGATCGGCGGTCATGCGGACCCGGGCGAGTCACGCCCGCTCGACATCGCGCTGCGCGAAGGCGCCGAGGAGACCGGCCTCACCGACCTCGTGCCCTGGCCCGACGCCTCGCTGGTGCACCTGGTGATCGTCCCGGTGCCGGCCTCGGCGAAGGAGCCGGCGCACGACCACGTGGACCTGCGCTTCCTGTTCGCCACCCGCGCCCCGGAGACGGCCCGCCCCGAGCGGCCCACCGCGCCCTTGCGGTGGCTCTCCCTTCCGCGGGCGCGGGAGACGACGACGGAGGCCAACCTCCGCGAGACACTGGACCGCGCCGAGCAGCTCCTCGATGCGGCCGGGGGCGACGCGGCCCGGTACCAGGACGGCACGGCCCCGCCCGACCCTGTCCCCTGACCCGACCGCGGGCACGCCGTTCACGCCGTCGGCAGCCAGCCCACCTTGCCCGCGAGCAGCGCGTACCCCACGAACGCGCCGATGTCGAGGAGGGAGTGGGCCACCACCAGGGGTCCGACCCGGCCCCAGCGGCGGTAGAGGAAGACGAAGACCGCGCCCATGGCCATGTTTCCGAGGAAACCGCCGACGCCCTGGTAGAGGTGGTACGACCCGCGCAGTACCGAACTGGCCAGCAGCGTGTTCCCCGGCTTCCAGCCCAACTGGCCGAGGCGGCGCAGCAGGTAGCCGACCACGATCACCTCCTCGAGCACCGCGTTCTGCACCGCGGACAGGACGAGGACGGGGTACTTCCACCAGACGCCGGGCAGCGCCTCCGGCACCACCGTCAGGTTGAAGCCGAGGCCGCGGGCGGCCAGGTAGAACGCGATGCCGGTGCTGCCGATCACGGCCGCGATCACCGCGCCGCGCGCCAGGTCGAAACGCGGCCGGCCGCCGTCGAACCCGATCCCCCGCAGTCCGGAGTCCGCGCGCGGCTCGGAGTCCTCCCGCAGCCGGGACCCCCCGTGCAGCGCGGAACCCTCACGTGGCCCGGAACTCCCCCGCAGCACGGCCCTCTCCCGCAGCAGCAGGTGCGCGACCAGGGCGACGGGCACCAGCGCGGTGGCGATGCCGAAGAGCTGCCAGGCGAGGTCCAGCCAGGGACGGCCGGGGGCGGCCGAGGCGTTCAGCGTGGCCGCCTGGTCCTTGAGGCCGCCCGGCTTGGTCACCGAGCCCACAAAGCTGATCAGCGCGGAAACACCGCTGGCACCGAGCGAGAGCCCGAGTACCAGCAGGGTCTCCCGCGAGAGGACGCGGCGCTCCTGCCCCTGCGCGGGCAGCCCCTCGGCCACCGCGTCCGCCTCCGCCTTCGCCCGCACCCTGCCTCCTGGGGAGTGATCCCGTCGCGCGCGTCGGCGCCACGTCCCGTGCGCGTCCGCGCCGAGGACTCCACTCTGCCGGATGCCCGGCCCCACCGGCGCCTTCGGGGGCACGGTACGGGCACGGCCCCGCCCGCGGACGCCCCGCGAGGGGAGGGGCGAGGGACACGCGTCCGACGGCCTGTGGCGGCGTTCGTTCGGCGTTCGTTCGGCGGGCAGGAGGAGCCCGGAGACCCCCGGTGCGGCGGCTGTGCGGCTACGACACCGCGCCCGGGGGCGCCACCGGCCAGGTGTGCACCGGATCGCCCAACTCCATCAGCTCGCAGTAACGGTGAGTGGTGGCCGCGAGGGCCGCCTGCCGTTCCAGTCCGCTCTCCAGGGCCCGGTGGAAGGTGGCGGCCTGCCAGGCGGCACCGTTCTGGCGCCGTCGGCAGCGCTCCTCGATCAGTCCCAGGTACAGGTCCCGGTCGGCCGGCTCCACACCCCAGGCGTCCAGCCCGGCCGCGGCGAGCGGCAGCAGTTCGTCGCGGACGAGGGACACGCCGGGCACCCGGGCCAGACCGCCGTACCGGCCGCGCCGTGGCCATTCGAGCTCGGCGTCGATCCCGTACCGGCAGGCCGCGTCGAAGTTGGCGGCCGCGGCGTGGAACGGCAGCCGGGACCAGATCGGGCGCGGCTCGTCCGCCAGCGCCCTGACCAGGCCGTAGTAGAACGCGGCGTTGGCGACGACGTCGACGACCGTGGGGCCGGCCGGCAACACGCGGTTCTCCACGCGCAGGTGCGGCACGCCGTCGGCGACACCGTAGACCGGGCGGTTCCAGCGGTAGACGGTGCCGTTGTGCAGGACCAGCTCGGCGAGCTTCGGCGCCCCGCCCTCGTCCAGCACGCGCTGGGGGTCCTCGGCGTCGCAGATGGGCAGCAGCGCGGGGAAGTAACGCAGGTTCTCCTCGAAGAGGTCCCGCGCGGAATCGATCCAGCGCTCGCCGAACCAGGTGCGCGGCCGTACGCCCTGGGCGCGCAGCTCGGGGGGCCGGGTGTCGATGGACTGCTGGAACAACGGCGGGCGGGACTCGCGCCAGAGCTCATGCCCGAAGAGGAACGGCGAGTTGGCCCCGACCACGATCTGCGCGGCCGCAACCGCCTGCGCGGCGTTCCACACTCCCGCGAACCGCCCCGGGGTCACCTGAAGGTGCAATTGCACAGATGTGCACGCCGCCTCGGGGGCGATGGAGGCCGAGGTGCACCGCAGTCGCTCCACACCCTCGATGTCGAGGGTGAAATCCTCGCCCCGCGCGGCCACGATCTGGTCGTTCAGCAGCGCATAGCGGTCGACGTCCGACAGGTTCGCGGAGACCAGGTCCTGGCGGGCCAGGGTGGGCAGAATGCCGATCATCACGATGCCGGCGTCGACTTCCTTCGCTTTTCGGTGAGCGTAGCCGAGCCCGGTGCGGAGTTCTTCGGCGAGGCGGTCGAGAACGCGGTCGCCCAAACGGCGTGGAGCGATGTTCACTTCGAGATTGAACATGGCGAGCTCGGTCTGGAAATCACGGCTTGCGATGCGCTCGAGTACCTGCGCATTCATCATCCTCGGCATGCCGTCGGGCCCCGCGAGATTCAGCTCGATCTCCAGTCCCATGAGGTTCCTGGGACGGTCGAAGCGCTGCTCCTCCAGCAGTCGCGCCAGCACCGACAGGCACTGCCTGAGCTTCTCCCGGTACTCCTGCCGATCGGACAGGTCGATTGCGCCTGCCACGACCTTCTCCCCCATCGAAGTGTCCCTCCTCGAATGGGCGGCCCACGGCCCGGCTGATGTGTCACGGTGGATGATGCCCTGGCGGTGTGATCGAAAACGCCTCCTCGGGCGGCCCTCGGGACGGGTACGGTCGATGTTAGTCGGCCATCGGCACATTCACGAGGCATGAGCAATGCGTACACGCCTGATCACGGCACGGCATGCACGATGAAGGACTCTACGTCCGGATTCCCTCGGATTCGGCGAGGCCTCCGTCGATAAACGCAGACGAGAATCGGCCGTCTGTTCAAAGTGAAGATTTCGAGGTCACGGCCGTGATGCCACGCAAAATGCGGATGAATACCACATCATGGTGACCGGAAAGCGCCTTGCTCGCAATATCGGGGACAGCTAGGCGAAACTTCGTGGGAACACGTGTCGTATAAACTTCGCGGACGGGGCAGAGAGTTGGTACCGGTGGGTGAGTCCCACGCCAATCCCGCCACCGTGATCCGACCGCCGACAGCGCCGTCCGCACGTGCCCCGCTTCACCCTGCCTGTCGAATGAGAGGCGACCCATCATGCTGCACGTCCCCCCTGCTCCCGCGCCGGCCCAGCGCAGCGTCCTCATGGCACTGAACTCCCCCACAGCCGTCCGTGAGGCACCCACCCCGGCGCTCCGCGCCGCCCAGCAGCCCATCACCGCCGAGTCCCCGCTGCCCGTCCACGTCCTGGACCGGATCACGCCCTCCGGACACGCGCCCACCCGCCTCACCGCGTGGCGCTTCCTGCTCCGCAGCGGGGGCCATGCGGTGGCCGCCGCCGACACCATGCTCACGCCGGACGGCTGGGCGTTCTCCCACTTCTTCGAGGGGCCGTACGTCACGGCCACCGAGCAGGCTCTGCGCCAGGCCGAGAGCCTGCCGTCCGCATACCAGCCGCGCGTGCTCTCCGTGCCCGAGTTGTACATGCTCACGCTCTGGCTGCACGGCGACTGCGCGGCGGACGCCACCACCGGACACCCCGCCCCCTCCGATGTGCTGGTGCCGCTGGCCCCCGCGCCGCCCGGCATCGCCCCGCACCGTCCGTACCGCTTCGCCGAGCTGCTCCCCGTGCTCACCCAGCGGCTCACCCCGACACCCCTGCTGAGCTCGCCCGCCTGACCCGCCGCCGCCCCACCGCCGCCCGACCGGGCCGTGCCGCCGCCCGGCCCGCGCCCCACCACCCGCCCGCGCCCGCGATCGGGCCGAACCAACCGCCCGTGTGACGCGTCCTCAACGAGTGAGGAGAGCTGCCGCGCATTCCCTGCGGACCGCCGCCCGCAGGGCGAAAGCGGCGACAGGACCGATCCGATACGGGGGGCGGCAATGACCGCATCGAGCCACAGGACAGCGACCACATCGCAGCGCGAGCTGCCGACCACCTGCCCGCACCGGCCACCGTGCCCGTCGGCGGACTCCGCAGACCGGGAGGCCGCCCACCCGGTGGCGCACCACCCGGAGCAGGGGTGGAGCCTGCTGTGCAACGGTGTCCTGCTCTTCGAGGACACCGGCGAGCTGCTGCCGGACGGCCGGGTCATCGCGCCGCGCCGGCCGCTCGGCACGGCACGGGTGGTGACGGCCTAGCGGCGACCGGCACGGGGTCCCGCGCGGCGCGGGCCCGGGCGCCGATGGGGCCGGCCCGACTGACCGGGCCGGCCCCTTTGCGTGTCGGTGCTCAGTCCTCGTAGGCGTCCGGCGGCGGGCAGGCGCAGACCAGGTTACGGTCGCCGTAGGCCTGGTCGATGCGGCGCACCGGCGGCCAGTACTTGTCCGCGGCGGTCACCCCCGCCGGGAAGACGGCTTCCTGGCGTGTGTACGGATGCTGCCACTCGGCGCCGAGGGACTCAGCGGTGTGCGGGGCGTTCCGCAGCGGGTTGTCGTCCGCGGGCCAGGCGCCCGCGGCCACCTGGTCGATCTCCGCGCGGATGGCGATCATCGCGTCGCAGAACCGGTCGAGCTCGGCGAGGTCCTCGCTCTCGGTGGGCTCGATCATCAGGGTGCCCGCCACCGGGAACGACATCGTGGGCGCGTGGAAGCCGTAGTCAATGAGGCGCTTGGCGACGTCGTCCACGGAGATGCCGGTGGCCTTGGTCAGCGGGCGCAGGTCGATGATGCACTCATGGGCGACCAGGCCGCCGGGGCCGGTGTAGAGCACCGGGAAGTGGGGCTCTAGGCGGCGGGCGATGTAGTTGGCGCTGAGCACCGCCACCTGAGTGGCGCGCTTGAGCCCCTCGCCGCCCATCAGGCGCACGAACGCCCACGAGATCGGCAGGATGCCCGCGGAGCCCCAGGGCGCGGCCGCGACCGGGCCGACACCGGTCTCGGGCCCCGCGGCGGGCTGCAGCGGGTGGTTGGGCAGATACGGGGCGAGGTGCTCGCGCACCGCGACGGGGCCGACGCCGGGCCCGCCGCCGCCGTGCGGGATGCAGAAGGTCTTGTGCAGGTTGAGGTGCGAGACGTCGCCGCCGAAGCGGCCCGGCCGGGCGAGGCCCATCAGGGCGTTGAGGTTGGCACCGTCGACGTACACCTGACCGCCGGCGTCGTGCACGGCCGCGCAGATGTCGGCGACGTGCTCCTCGAACACGCCGTGCGTCGACGGGTAGGTGATCATCAGCACGGCGAGCTGGTCGCGGTGCCGCTCGATCTTCGCGCGCAGGTCGGCGATGTCGATCTCGCCGTCGTCCGAGGTCTTGACCACCACGACCCGCATCCCGGCCAGCACTGCGCTCGCGGCGTTGGTGCCGTGCGCCGAGGACGGGATCAGGCAGACGGTGCGCTGCTCGTCGCCACGGGCCCGGTGGTACCCGCGCACCGCGAGCAGCCCGGCGAACTCACCCTGTGAGCCGGCGTTGGGCTGGAGGGAGACCTTGTCGTAGCCGGTGATCCTGGCGAGCTGGTCCTCCAGCTCCTGGATGAGGCTGAGGTAGCCCTGCGCCTGCTCGGCGGGGGCGAAGGGGTGCAGGGCGCCGAAGCCCGGCCAGGTGATGGGCTCCATCTCCGTGGTGGCGTTGAGCTTCATGGTGCAGGAGCCGAGCGGGATCATGCCCCGGTCGAGGGCGTAGTCGCGGTCGGCGAGCCTGCGCAGGTACCGCAGCATGGCGGTCTCGGAGCGGTACTGGTGGAAGACCGGGTGGGTCAGGTACGTGTCAGTGCGCAGCAGCGCCTCGGGGAGCGCGTCGCCGTCGGTGCCGTCCGCGGCGGTGAGCGCCGCGTCCAGTGCGTCGATGTCGGCGGTCACACCGAAGGCGGTCCACACCGTGCCGAGGTGGGCACGGGTGGTGGTCTCGTCGCAGGCGATGCCGACGTGGTCGGCGTCGGTGAGGCGGAGGTTCACACCGTCCTGCCGGGCCGCCCGCACCACGGCGGCGGCCCGGCCCGGCACCCGTGCGGTGATGGTGTCGAAGAAGACGTCGTGCACCACCTCGACGCCGCCGCGCCGCAGGCCCTCGGCGAGCAGCGTGGCGTACCGGTGGGTGCGCCGGGCGATGGCGCGCAGGCCGTCGGGGCCGTGGTGGACGGCGTACATCGCCGCCATCACGGCGAGCAGGACCTGCGCGGTGCAGATGTTGCTGGTGGCCTTCTCGCGGCGGATGTGCTGCTCGCGGGTCTGCAGCGCCAAGCGGTAGGCCTGGTGGCCGTCGGCGTCGACGGAGACACCCACCAGCCGGCCGGGGAGGTTGCGGGCGTACTCCTCGCGCACGGCGAGGTAGCCGGCGTGCGGCCCGCCGAAGCCCATGGGCACACCGAAGCGCTGTGTGGTGCCGACCGCGATGTCCGCGCCCAGCTCACCGGGCGAGCGCAGCAGGGTGAGGGCGAGCAGGTCGGCGGCGACGGTGACGATGGCGCCCAGCTCGTGGGCCTGCTCGACGACGGGGCGGATGTCGCGCACGGCACCCGAGGCGCCCGGGTACTGCACCAGCACGCCGACCACGCCGCGCTCGGCCGCCTCCGCGGGGATTCCGGCGGCGAGGTCGGCGACGACGACCTCGACCCCCGCGGGTTCCGCGCGGGTCCGGATCACGCCGATGGTCTGCGGGAGGGCGTCGGCGTCCACCACGAAGACACCGTCCTTGACCTTGCCGACCCGCCTGGACAGCGCCATCGCCTCGGCGGCGGCGGTGCCCTCGTCGAGCAGGGAGGCGCCGGCCGTACGCAGGCCGGTCAGGTCGGACACCACCGTCTGGAAGTTGAGCAGCGCCTCGAGGCGGCCCTGCGAGATCTCCGGCTGGTAGGGCGTGTACGCGGTGTACCAGGCCGGGTTCTCCAGGACGTTGCGGAGGATCACCGGGGGCGTGAACGTGCCGTAGTAGCCGAGTCCGATCATGGAGTCGAGCACGTCATTGCGCTGGGCGAGGGCGTGCAGTTCGTCCAGGACCTCGGCCTCGGTGCGGGCGGCGGGCAACTGGAGGCCCTCGGTGTCCTTGATCACGTCGGGGACGGCGGCGTCCGTCAGCTCGTCCAGGGAGCCGTAACCGACCTGCGCGAGCATCTTGGCCAGCGCCTCTGCGTCGGGTCCGATATGGCGCCGGGCGAAGGGGATGCCCTCTTCGAGCCGGGCGAGCGGGGTACGGTTGAGGGACATGGCGGAGGCCTCCTGGTCTGCTACGACCTGCGAGGGACACCACGGCGGGTGCCCGAATCGGCCTCCCCCTCTGTCATCTCGACCTGAGAGCTTCACCGGTGCGCCATCGGCGCCCGGCTTTCACCGTCGGTGAGAACGGAGGCCTGGGCTCCCGCTCTGCTTTCCAGAGTGACCTCGTCCGTGCGGTACGTGGGCCTGAGAGTTTCCGGGGAGGATTTGCTCCTTCGGCGCCCCACGGCCTGAGCCGGGGAGCTCTCCCGCACGGGTTCAGCAGCCACGGCCAGCCTACCAGCGGGGGCCGCGGCAGAACGTTCGAGTGGCCGACGTCCGGAATGTGCTTTTTCGTAGTGCCTACGGATGATGTGGAAACCACTGGAGGGATCGTGCAGAGCGACATCGATCCGCGCCACCTGATCGGCCGCAAGGCGTTCGACCGCAACGGCACGAAGATCGGCACGGTCGACGAGGTGTACCTCGACGACGCGACCGGCGTCCCCGAGTGGGCCGCCATACGGACCGGCTTCTTCAGCCGGGACGCCTTCGTACCCCTGGAGCCGAGCCGCCTGGAGGAGGGCACGCTCCGTGTGCCGTTCGACCGGGCACTGATCAAGGACGCGCCGGACTTCGGCGTGGGCCGCCATCTCTCGCCCGCCCAGGAGTTGCAGCTGTACCACCACTACGGCCTCGACACGGCGGCACCGCCGCCTCCCGAGGACCGTGACTTCGGGCGGTTGGCGGGGCAGGACGAGGGGTGAGGAGTGAGCACATGTGGGCCGCACCCCGCGGCCCACACCCGGGCGGCGCACGGCGGGGGCCCTCCGAGGCCGAGCGCCGGCACGGGGCCACGGAAACACCTCACGGTGTGCACGGCAATGCGGCACCGGGGTGCTGGCGGCCCGCGCCCCGGACTCGGGCGCGCGCCGACGCCCCGCAAGCGGGGCGCGGGAAACCGCGCGACCTGCCCCCTACCGGGCCGGTGGCCCGAAGACGACGGAAACGCCCCCTTGCGACGGTGGCGACCTGACGGTGCTGTGGTGGCCGGTCGCGCGGTTCGCCGCGCCCCGGCCGGCGGCCACGCACACGGTGTTCACGGCGGTGCGGCACCGCCGTCCGGAGCTTCGGCGCTCGGTCTTCGTTCGGGGTCGGGGTCCCGGCTCACGGGCCCGGTGCCGTCGTTCGCCGGTCCGGAGCCGCCCTCCTCCAGGCCGGGGCCGTCCTCCTGTCCCTGCCCCGGTGGTGTGCCCATGTGCCCCGGTGGTGTGCCCGTGATCGCCTCCGGTACCAGGGGCAGGGGGTCGGAGAGGGTGAGGTCCGGGTCGTCGGTGCGGAAGGTGCGGACGCGGCCGGGCGGGGATCCTGGGGTCTCGAACCGGACGGTCACCCTGCCGAGGCCGCTGCCCTGGATCCAGCCCGGCCCGTATGCGGCATGGTGCACATCGTGGCCCGCCGGCCAGCGCCGCCCGGCCGGAACGGGCGTTTCCTCCTGCTCCTGCTCGGCCACGGGCTCGGGCTCTGCGGTCCGCACCTCCGCGGCCTGCGCGAACAGGTCCTCCTGCGTGAAGTCCGCGAGCCCGCTGACACCGACGCCCAGCAGCCGCACTCCCCCGGTGGTGTCCACGGCCTCCAGCAGGCGGGCGGCGGCCTCCCGCACCACGCCCCGGTCGTCCGTGGGGCCGCGCAGGGTCTCCGATCTCGTCAGCGTGGAGAAGTCGTAGCGCCGCACCTTCAGCACGACGGTGCGGCCGGAGCGGCCCGCGGCGCGCAGCCGCTGCACACAGCGGTCGGCGAGCCGCTGCACCTCGGTGCGCACCCGTACCCGGTCGTGGATGTCGACGTCGTAGGTGTCCTCCACGGAGACGGACTTCGTGTCGCGCTCCGCCACCACGGGGCGCTCGTCCCGGGCCAGCGCCATGGCGTACAGCGCGCTGCCGTGCGCCTTGCCGACCAGCCTGACCAGCTCGTCCTCGCCCGCTTCCGCGATCTCCCCGACCGTGGTGATGCCGGCGCGGCGCAGGTGGTCGCCGGTGGCGGGGCCGACGCCCGGCAGGGTGCGGACGGGCATGGGGGCGAGCAGTTCGCGCTCGGTGCCCGGTTCTATGAGGACCAGGCCGTCGGGCTTGGCCTCCTCGGAGGCGATCTTCGCCAGCATCTTGGACGCCGCGAGGCCCACGGAGCCGGTGAGGCCGGTGAGCGCCCGGATGTCGGCGCGCAGCCGCTGCCCCACGGCGCGCGCCGAGGGGCCGTCCCAGGCGGCGCCCGCGGCCTCCAGGTCCACGAAGGCCTCGTCGAGGCTCAGTGGCTCCACGAGCGGCGACAGCTGCCGCAGCAGGCCCATCACCTGCTCGCTGATGTCGCGGTAGAGGGCGAAGCGCGGGACCAGGTAGGCCGCGTGGGGGGCGAGCCTGCGCGCCTGCCCCATCGGCATGGCCGAGTGCACACCGAAGCGGCGCGCCTCGTAGGAGGCGGTGGCGACGACCCCACGGGGCCCGAGACCGCCCACCACCACCGCTTTGCCGCGCAGGCTGGGCTTCGCCGCCTGCTCGGCCGAGGCGTAGAAGGCGTCCATGTCGAGATGCATGACGGTGGGCTCGCGTCTCACACTCCCGATGCTGCCCTACACCACTGACATCGCGAGGTGAACGACGCCTTCCGGGTCCCGGGCGCCGGGTCCCCGGGTCCCGGGCGGCGGGCGGCGTGACCGGTGTGCGCGACGCCCTGACGCGGCAGGGCCCGGCGCGCGCGACAGCTCGGCAAGCGGTGTCCTCGGCTGCGGTGTGCCCCGGGTGCGGCGTGACCGGGGTGCGACGTGTCCGGGGCGCGCCATCGCCTGGCGTGCGGTGTACCCGGTGTGCGACGTGCCCGGTGTGCGTGACGGCCCGGCGTCCGAGGTACCGGACGGGGCGGTTCACCCGGTGCGCCGGACCGCGGGATTTCTGTACCGGTGTCAACGGGTGCCGGCCGGTGTCAGCGGATGGCGGTGTCAACGGGCGCACCCGCCGCCACGCCCCTTGCACGGCCGCGGCACACCACTCCGGCGCGCGTGAGAGCACCGGGACTCCGCCCCGGAGGCACCCCGGACCCGGGAGCACCGGGATCCCGGAAGCGCCCTTGGCCGTGGCCCCTTCACACCGCCCGATTGCGCCGCCTGCTGGCCAGCTCGTCCTCGGGGTGGTGGCCGATCAGGGTCTCGCCGGTGTCGACGCGCTCGCCGTGCAGCCGGGAGAGTGCGCTCTCCACGTCGCGCCAGACCACACCGACGGCGATACCGAAGACACCCTGCCCGCCCTGGAGCAGGGCGTGCACCTCGTCGGGTGAGGTGCACTCGTAGACCGTGGCGCCATCGCTCATCAGCGTCATGCGCTCAAGGTCGGTGAAGCCGCGTTCACGCAGATGGCGGACCGCGGCCCGGATGTTCTGGAGGGAGACCCCGGTGTCCAGGAAGCGCTTGACGATCTTCAGGGCGACGATGTCGCGGAAGCTGTAGAGCCGCTGGGTGCCGGATCCATACGCGGGGCGCACGCTCGGCTCGACGAGGCCGGTGCGCGCCCAGTAGTCCAGCTGGCGGTAGGTGATGCCCGCAGCCGCACATGCCGCCGGGCCCCGGTAGCCGATCTCCTCCGGTGCCGCGCTGCCGCCGTCTATCGCCTTCGGAAGGCCTGGATGGTGGCCGGCCCCGCTCCCACGCAACGAGAACGGAACGCTCTCCACCGGACTGCGCCCGGGACCCCCAGCCGTGCCGTCGCCGCTGCTTCTCACGCCGACCTCCGTCCTTGACCTGCTCTGACGACGGTAGGCAGTCACTAGGGGTGCGTCAACGATCGCCACACTCGGCACGCCGAGTGATAATCACCCTACGAGTGGTTTACCGTACTCCGCCACGGGGAAAGGCTGGCCGAATGCGCCCGGCGAAGATCCCCGCCGAAGATCCCCGGAGTCGGTCACCGGGCGCCATCGGTCACTGGCTGTTGGTGCCGAAGTCCTCGGGCGAGATCTGGTCGAGGAACTCGCGGAACTTCTCCACCTCGTCCTCCTGCTCGTCCGGAATGGCGATGCCGGCGTCGTCCAGCACGCCGTCGCTCCCGTAGATGGGCGTACCGGTGCGCAGCGCCAGCGCTATGGCGTCCGACGGGCGCGCACTGACCTCCACGCCGCTGGCGAACACCAGCTCCGCATAGAAGACGCCCTCACGCAGGTCGGTGATGCGCACTTCCGTGAGCTCCTGGCCGACGGCCTCAAGGACGTCCTTGAAAAGGTCGTGTGTCAGCGGTCTGGCCGGAGCCATGCCCTGCTGGGCGAAGGCGATGGCCGTCGCCTCGCCCGGGCCGATCCAAATAGGGAGGTACCGGTCGCCTCCCACCTCACGCAGGAGCACGATCGGCTGGTTGGAGGGCATCTCCACCCGGACACCTACGACGTCGAGCTCATTCACACAGCAACCCTAGGCCGTGCCTGCCACCTTTGGGTAGTCGGGCACCCGACGCACACCAGATGATTCGGGGCACAGCCCCCGTCATTCAGGGCAGACGGACACCGAGGGCGCTCTGCACAAGCGCGGCGTGCAGCCGCACGGCGAGGCCGGCGAGTTCCTTGGTGCGGGCCTCGGCGTGGGCTCTGGTCTGCGGATTCCGATGGCGGCGCAACGGCGCCACGACCTGGTCGACGAGGCCGGCGGCCCGGTCCGCGGAGGCCTTTATGGCCCTGAGGTGCCTGGGCTCGATTCCGAACTGGCCCAGCTCACCCACCAGAGCGGCCACGGTCACCGCCCCCGCCTCGTAGTCGCCCTCCGGCAGGGGGGCGAGCAGCCCGTAGGACTCCCACTCGTCGAGGTCGCGCTCCTCGATCCCGGCGGCGGCCAGCAGCTCGGCACGGCCGACACGGGCCGCCGTCGGCGCCTCAGCGCCCTCGTGGAGGTCGTACAGGGCGAACAGCCCGGAGAGGGTCCGGCCGCCCTCCTGGTCGCCGTGGCGCGCCCCTGAAGGGGCGGGGAGGGGTTCGCCGCGTTCCAGGGCGTCCAGGTGGGCCCTGATCACCTTGAGTGGCAGGTAGTGGTCACGCTGCATTCTCAGCACATGGCCGAGACGCTCGACGTCCGCGCTGCTGAACTTCCGGTAGCCCGAGGGCGTGCGCTGGGGGTCGATAAGCCCCTCAGACTCCAGGAAACGGATCTTGGAGATGGTGACCTCCGGGAACTCCTCCCGCAGCACCTTCAGCACGGCCCCGATGCTCATCGGCCTGTCGTCCGCGGCGGCGGCACCGTCGCCGGTGCCGCCGCTCGGTGATTGCAGCATGGACCTTCCTACGGTCAGACGCCGCGCTGGCTCGCGTAGAAGACCAGGCGGTACTTACCGATCTGCACCTCGTCGCCGTTCGAGAGCGGGGCCGACTCGATCCGCTCGCGGTTGACATAGGTGCCGTTCAGCGAGCCCACGTCCGCGACGGTGAAGACACCGTCGGCGCCACGGCGGAACTCGACGTGCCGGCGCGAGACCGTCACGTCGTCGAGGAAGATGTCACTCTGCGGGTGCCGGCCGGCCGTGGTCAGGTCGCCGTCCAGCAGGAAGCGGCTGCCCGAGTTCGGACCACGGCGCACGATCAGCAGTGCCGACCCGAGGGGCAGCGCGTCCACGGCGGCCTGGGCCTCCGAGGAGAGCGCGGGGGACGGCGTCTGGCCGGTGACCTCCGCCTCGTAGGCCTCGAGGCCGGAGATGGAGATCGTGGAGGTGGTCTCGGACGGGCGCTCGCTCGCGCCGCTCCTCAACGGCGCCCCGCAGTTGGAGCAGAATCGGCTGGCCTGTGCATTGCGGTTTCCGCACCTCGTACACACCAAGGACATCGAGGGGTCCTCCCGCCGTGGCTGCCCCGCGCCGGGCGGGAACCCTCCACCCGTACTTGAGGCTGACGATTCCCCGAAACCTATGCGGCCCGATGCGGCGGGGTCAACAGAACCGGCACCCTGCTCGCCCGAAATGTCACCACCTGGAGCAGCGAGCTGGTCCCGGAACAGCGGACGCTCGGTCTCCTCTCTCCCCACCTCCGCTGAGCGCGCACGGCGCCGGGAGGCGCCACTGCCACTGCCCTCTCGTGCGGTCTTGCCGAACAACTTCGCAAACAACTTCACGGGCGATTCCCCTTGACCGATACAGACCCGCCCGTGGGGCAGGACCAACCCTCACTGCACACACCGGCGTACGTCGGCGCTACAGACACCCTCACAACGTCCGTATGCACCAGACAGTTTCCACCACACTTCACTTCTTCGGTGCGCCGACCCCCCGCATCCTCCTGCCCCTGGCCGGCACCCTCCATGCACCGCGCTCTCACCGGGAGGACGACTGAGCGTAGTCAGGACGCTTCGCCGGTCGCAAGGCGTCAACGACAACCGTCCCGGCCCGCCGCACCGCCACCGCGGCCTGCTCTTTCTCCAGTGTCTGCACCACTCCACCAGGGATGTTGAGCGCCGGCTCCAGATCCTCCGGTTTGCCGATCACCTTGAAACGATACGGTTTTCCGATCGTGCGACCGTCCACACTGATACCCCCGTGGTCCAGGTCTGTGACATAGCTGTTGACCACGATCCGCACGTCGTTGACCTGGATGGCCTCGGCTCCCGCCGCGCGCAGCTCCTGGATCGTGTCCAGCAGCATGTCCGCCTTCACCGTCCCCTTGGTGTCGTCGATGGTCAGGGTGATCCCGGGGCCCTGCGCGGCCACGGTGCCCGCCAGAATGCCGAGTTGGCGTTCCTTCTCGGCGGTCTGCTTGCGGGCCTCCTCGGCCTGGTCCGAGCTGTTCTCCAGCTCGGTGCGCTGGTCCTGCAGGCTCTGCTTCTCATCTTGTAGACGTTGTGTGCGGTCGCCGAGTTCATCGAGAATGCGGACGAGATCTTCCTGGCGTGCCCCGCGCAGTGCGCTGTTGTCGCTGGTGGACGCCACCTGGATGGCGAGCCCGAAGCCGAGCCCGCACAGCAGCACGGCTACGGTGAGTTGTGCCCGGCTCACCCGCGGCGGCCACAGTGACTTCGCCAGCCGCTGGCGGCCCGTCAGCGCCGGCTCCCGCCGCTCCTCGTCGGCTCCCCTGCCGGGCCCGGCTTCGGGGCCCGCGGGCGCCGCCGGCCGCCGGCCCTGTCCGGCCCGTTCGGCGCCGCCGGGGCCGGGCACGGTCGGTGCCCGGCCGCTCTGCTCCCGGTCACCGTCCTGCGCGGGGCCGCGCTCCCCGGACGGCTCGCGCGCTCCCGTTGCGGCCCGGTCACCCGTGGCGGGGGCGGGCACCTCGGCCGGCAGCTCCTTGCGCAGGTCCGGCAGGTCCTTGCCCTGGCGGCGTCCTGGCGTCGGCTCTCCACTCATCGGCCTCACGCCCGGAACACGTGCCGGCGGATGGCGGCCGCGTTGGAGAAGATCCGGATACCGAGGACCACGACCACACCGGTGGACAGCTGTGCGCCCACACCGAGCTTGTCGCCCAGGAACACGATCAGCGCCGCGACGACGACGTTCGACAGGAACGACACCACGAACACCTTGTCGTCGAAGATCCCGTCGAGCATCGCCCGCACCCCGCCGAACACGGCGTCCAGCGCCGCCACCACCGCGATGGGAAGATACGGCTCGACCACTGCGGGAACCTCGGGCCTGACCAAAAGTCCCACCACGACTCCCACCACGAGGCCCAGTACGGCGATCACGATGTGCCCTTCTCCGTTCTCGGTGATCCTGGCTTGGCTGTTCGTACGATGACGCTGGGTGCCGCCGGCAGCCGGAGGTCGTCCTGGACGGAGATGGCGGTCCGGATGCCGAAGTTGTCCTGCAGCGCGTGCAGGTACTGGCCGTCCCCGCTGTTCTGGAAGCGGGTGCTCAGGTTCTGCCCGTCCCCCACGGCGAGCACGGTGTACGGCGGCACCAGCGGTCGGTTGTCGACGAGTATGGCGTCACCTGCGGCGCGGATCGCGGACAGGGCCGTCAGCCGCTGGCCGTTGATCGAGACCGCCTCGGCTCCGGACTCCCACAGGCCGTTGACGACCCGCTGCATGTCCCGGTCGCGGACCCGGCCCGTGTCGGAGAACCCTGCGCTCTCCCGCTGGCCGTCGCTGCCCTGCTCCGCCGACTTCGCGTCGTCGACGACGAGCTTCACCCCCGGGCCGTGCGCCGGGGTGGCTCCCGACAACAGCTCCACCAGGTTCCCCTGGGGGCTGCCGTCCTTCTGCAGTGCCTCGCGCTGGCGCGCGCTCACCTGGCCGCGGAGGGTGTCGACCTGCGACTCCAGCTTGTCGGCCGCCTTGGTCTCCGCGTCGATCCGGTCGATGAGCTCCTCGCGCTCCTTGGCGACGACCGGCGCCGCCGCCCGCGTCTGTGCGGCTCCGACGGTCACCACGGCCGCCGCGAGCACCAGGCCCGCGGCGAGCCCGAGCCGGCCGCGCAGGGCACGTGGCAGGCGGGGTTCCGCCTGGGACCTGCGGCGCGCAGCCGCCTCCGCGTAACCCTCGTCGAGGGCATGGTCCATGACGTTGGTGAGCAGCGACATGGACGCGTCCGGACGGGCAGGGTACGACGACGTACTCCGAACGGGGGGCTGCTGCGGCATGCCGCACATCGTCGCACGTCGTGGCAGCTTCCTCCGAATGGCCCCACCGAACGCGCCGGGCGGCCCGCGAAGAGCCGCCCGGCGCATGGTTGCCCGTGCCCGGCGCGCGCCGTGTGCCGGTACCCGGCGCGCACCGTGGCAGTCAGTGCCCGGCGCTGTCCACGACCGTCGACCACTCTTCGAGGAGGTCCTGCGCGGAGGCGTCGTCGGGCCCCTCCGCCCACAGGTGGGTGACCGCTTCCGCGGGGTCCGGCAGGACCATGACCCAGCGGCCGTCGGCCTCCACGACCCGTACGCCGTCCGTGGTGTCGACGAAGCGGTCGCCGGCCGCCTCGACGATGCGCCGCATGACGAGGCCCTTGACGGCCCACGGCGTCGCCAGGTCGCGCTGGAGGACGTGCGCCCGCGGGATGCGGGCGTCGATCTGGCTGAGGGTGAGCTGGGTGCGGGCCACCAGGCCGATCAGCCGTACGAACGCGGCGGTGCCGTCGAAGACGCTGCTGAACTCGGGCACGATGAACGCGCCCCTGCCGTCGCCCCCGAAGATCGTCGAGTCGGCGCGACCGACGCGGGTGAGGTCGTCGGGCGAGGTGGTCGTCCACTCCACCTGTGTGCCGTGGTACGCGGCGACCTGCTCGGCGATCCGGGTGGTGGTCACGGGCAGCGCCACCCGCCCGCTGCGGCGCTCGGCGGCCACCAGGTCCAGCATCACCAGCAGGGCACGGTCGTCCTCGACGATCCGGCCCTTCTCATCGACCAGGGAGAGCCGCTCGCCCACCGGGTCGAAGCGCACCCCGAAGGCGGCACCCGCGGAGGCCACGATCTCGCCCAGCCGCACCAGACCTGCCCTGCGGGTCTGCGCGGTCTCCGTGGGCCGCGACTCGTCCAGGCCGGGGTTGATGGTCAGCGAGTCGACGCCGAGCTTCCCGAGCAGGCTGGGCAGCACCAGGCCGGCGCTGCCGTTGGAGGCGTCGACGACGACCTTCAGGCCGGATTCGGCGATTCCGGAGATGTCCACGTTCCGCAGCAGGGAGCCCGTGTAGGAGTCGAAGACGCTGGAGGGGAAGTGCAGGTCGCCGATCTCCCCGGGGAACGCCCTGCGGTACTCCTGCCGTGCGTAGACCCGGTCGAGCTTGCGCTGGCTGGCCTGCGAGAGGTCTGCTCCCCGGCCGTCGAAGAACATGATGTCGACGGAGTCCGGCACCCCCGGCGTGGTCCGGATCATGATCCCGCCGGCGCTGCCGCGCGCGGTCTGCTGCCGCGCCACGGGCAGCGGCACGTTCTCCAGGTCGCGTACGTCGATGGCGCTGGCCTGCAGGGCGGAGATGACGGCGCGCTTGAGGGCTCGTGCGCCACGGGAGTGGTCACGGGCGGTGGTGACGGTGGAGCCCTTCTTGAGGGTGGTGGCGTACGCGCCCGCCAGCCGCACCGCGAGCTCGGGGGTAATCTCGACGTTCAGGATGCCGGAGACGCCCCGGGCGCCGAACAGGTGGGCCTGCCCGCGGGACTCCCAGATGACCGAGGTGTTGACGAACGCGCCGGCCTCGATGGTCTTGAACGGGTAGACGCGGACATTGCCCTGGACGATCGATTCCTCACCGACGAGACATTCGTCGCCGATGACGGCGCCGTCCTCGATCCGGGCGGCTCGCATGATGTCGGTGTTCTTGCCGACGACACAGCCCCGGAGGTTGCTGTGCTGGCCGATGTAGACGTTGTCGTGCAGTACGGCCCTGTGGAGGAAGGCTCCGCTCTTGACGACGACGTTGGAGCCGACGACGGTGTGCTCCCGGAGTTCTGCGTCGGCCTCGACCTTGGCGTAGTCGCCGATGTAGAGGGGGCCGCGCAGGACGGCGTCGGGGTGGACCTCGGCGCCCTCGGCGACCCAGACGCCGGGGGAGATCTCGAATCCGTCGATGTCGACGTCGACCTTGCCCTCGAGTACGTCGGCCTGCGCCTTGACGTAGCTCTCGTGCGTGCCGACGTCCTCCCAGTAGCCCTCGGCGACATAGCCGTAGATCGGCTTGCCTTCCTTGAGGAGCTGGGGGAAGACGTCGCCTGACCAGTCCACGGATACGTCGGCCTCCACGTAATCGAACACTTCTGGTTCCATCACGTAGATTCCGGTGTTCACCGTGTCGGAGAAGACCTGCCCCCAGGTCGGCTTCTCCAGAAAGCGCTCCACCTTGCCGTCGTCGTCGACGATGGTGATGCCGAATTCCAGGGGGTTGGGGACGCGCGTCAGGCACACCGTGACCAGTGCGCCCTTCTCCTTGTGGAAATTGATCAGGTCGGTGAGGTCGAAGTCGGTGAGCGCGTCACCGGAGATCACAAGGAACGCGTCGTCCTTCAGGGCGGCTTCGGCGTTCTTCACGCTGCCGGCAGTACCGAGCGGCTTCTCCTCATTGGCATAGGTGAGCTCCATGCCGAGTTCGTCGCCGTCCCCGAAGTAGTTCTTGACCAGGGAGGCCAGAAACTGGACTGTGACGACGGTCTCATTCAGCCCATGCCTTTTGAGTAGCCTTAGCACATGCTCCATGATCGGCCGGTTGGCCACGGGCAGGAGCGGCTTGGGCATGCTTGAGGTCATCGGGCGAAGGCGAGTGCCTTCGCCCCCGGCCATCACGACGGCCTTCATGTCGGAAACGTCCTCCTCGAGAGACGACGGTCTGGCCGACTTCACCCATCCCGATTCTCCCGCACAGAGCAGATGCGGGCCATCCCGAGCCGTCCTGGACGCCCGGCCGGCAGGGTCAATCGGCCGCGGTGTCCACACTGACAAGTCGGCGGACCTGGACCACGTACAGGATCCCTGCCCACCAATACAGGGTTGTACCCCATCCGGCGAACGCCCATCCGAAAACGGTGGCGGTTGACGCGATCCATCCGCTTCCGTCACTGAGCAGTAGCAGAGGGAAAGCGTACATCAGGTTGAATGTGGCCGCTTTGCCCAGGAAGTTCACCTGGGGTGGCGGATAGCCGTGCCGCCGCAGGATGCCGACCATCACCAGCAGAAGGAGTTCACGTGCCACCAGTGCGGCGGTCAACCAGAGGGGGAGAATTCCGCGCCAGGTGAGCCCTGCCAATGTGGACAGAATGTAGAGGCGGTCGGCTGCGGGGTCGAGGAGACGTCCGAGGCTGCTGATCTGATTCCATCGGCGGGCCAGCTTGCCGTCGAGGTAGTCGGTGATCCCGCTGAGCGCCAGGACGAGCAATGCCCATCCGTCGCTCGTCGGCCCTCCGAACTCGGGCCGGAGGATCAGCCACAGGAACAGCGGCACGCCGACGAGGCGCGCCATGCTGAGGATGTTGGGGATGGTGAGGACCCGGTCCGTCTGGACACGGGTCTCCTGGACCTCCACCCGGGGGCCTCCTGTGGGTGAAACGAGCCAATGATGCCTCCTGACCTTACCGGCAGAGGCGGGGACGGGTGCGGAGGGGTGGGCCGGAGATGGGGAGGGGGCCGGAAAAGGGCCGGACCCCCGGAGAGAACAAAGCCGACAGAGCAAGAAAGAGCCCTTGTACCTGGGTCCGGTACAAGGGCTCTTTCACGATTAGTTCGGCGGTGTCCTACTCTCCCACAGGGTCCCCCCTGCAGTACCATCGGCGCTGAAAGGCTTAGCTTCCGGGTTCGGAATGTAACCGGGCGTTTCCCTTTCGCTATGACCACCGAAACGCATATACGTCAACCCCACCCAAGGGTGGGTGGTTGTTCGTGGTTTCAGAACCAACACAGTGGACGCGAGCATCTGAGGACAAGCCCTCGGCCTATTAGTACCAGTCACCTCCACACCTTGCGGTGCTTCCAGACCTGGCCTATCAACCCAGTCGTCTACTGGGAGCCTTACCCCATCAAGTAGGTGGGAGCCCTCATCTCGAAGCAGGCTTCCCGCTTAGATGCTTTCAGCGGTTATCCCTCCCGAACGTAGCCAACCAGCCGTGCCCTTGGCAGGACAACTGGCACACCAGAGGTTCGTCCGTCCCGGTCCTCTCGTACTAGGGACAGCCCTTCTCAAGACTCCTACGCGCACAGCGGATAGGGACCGAACTGTCTCACGACGTTCTAAACCCAGCTCGCGTACCGCTTTAATGGGCGAACAGCCCAACCCTTGGGACCGACTCCAGCCCCAGGATGCGACGAGCCGACATCGAGGTGCCAAACCATCCCGTCGATATGGACTCTTGGGGAAGATCAGCCTGTTATCCCCGGGGTACCTTTTATCCGTTGAGCGACGGCGCTTCCACAAGCCACCGCCGGATCACTAGTCCCGACTTTCGTCCCTGCTCGACCCGTCAGTCTCACAGTCAAGCTCCCTTGTGCACTTGCACTCAACACCTGATTACCAACCAGGCTGAGGGAACCTTTGGGCGCCTCCGTTACCCTTTAGGAGGCAACCGCCCCAGTTAAACTACCCATCAGACACTGTCCCTGATCCGGATCACGGACCCAGGTTAGACATCCAGCACGACCAGAGTGGTATTTCAACAACGACTCCACGAACACTGGCGTGCCCGCATCACAGTCTCCCACCTATCCTACACAAGCCGAACCGAACACCAATATCAAACTATAGTAAAGGTCCCGGGGTCTTTCCGTCCTGCTGCGCGAAACGAGCATCTTTACTCGTACTGCAATTTCACCGGGCCTATGGTTGAGACAGTCAAGAAGTCGTTACGCCATTCGTGCAGGTCGGAACTTACCCGACAAGGAATTTCGCTACCTTAGGATGGTTATAGTTACCACCGCCGTTTACTGGCGCTTAAGTTCTCAGCTTCGCCCACCCGAAAGTGAGCTAACCGGTCCCCTTAACGTTCCAGCACCGGGCAGGCGTCAGTCCGTATACATCGCCTTACGGCTTCGCACGGACCTGTGTTTTTAGTAAACAGTCGCTTCTCGCTGGTCTCTGCGGCCACCCCCAGCTCAGGCAGCAAGTGCCGTCACCAGGAATGGCCCCCCTTCTCCCGAAGTTACGGGGGCATTTTGCCGAGTTCCTTAACCATAGTTCACCCGAACGCCTCGGTATTCTCTACCAGACCACCTGAGTCGGTTTAGGGTACGGGCCGCCATGAAACTCGCTAGAGGCTTTTCTCGACAGCATAGGATCGTCCACTTCGCCGTAATCGGCTCGGCATCGGGTCTCACCCTTGTGAGGGACGGATTTCCCTACCCCTCGGGCTACACCCTTACCCCGGGACAACCACCGCCCGGGATGGACTACCTTCCTGCGTCACCCCATCACTCACCTAGTACAGGTTCGGTTCGCCGGTTCCACCACTCCCCTTTGCCCGAAGGCTCCGGGGCGGCTTCACGGGCTTAGCATCACCTGGTTCGGCGTTGACGCTTCACAGCGGGTACCGGAATATCAACCGGTTATCCATCGACTACGCCTGTCGGCCTCGCCTTAGGTCCCGACTTACCCTGGGCAGATCAGCTTGACCCAGGAACCCTTAGTCAATCGGCGCACACGTTTCCCACGTGTGAATCGCTACTCATGCCTGCATTCTCACTCGTCAACCGTCCACAACTACCTTCCGGTGCTGCTTCACTCAGCAGACGACGCTCCCCTACCCATCACGACCTCCGTTAAGAGTAATATCGCAATGACACGACTTCGGCGGTGTGCTTGAGCCCCGCTACATTATCGGCGCGGAATCACTAGACCAGTGAGCTATTACGCACTCTTTCAAGGATGGCTGCTTCTAAGCCAACCTCCTGGTTGTCTCTGCGACTCCACATCCTTTCCCACTTAGCACACGCTTAGGGGCCTTAGTCGATGCTCTGGGCTGTTTCCCTCTCGACCATGGAGCTTATCCCCCACAGTCTCACTGCCGCGCTCTCACTTACCGGCATTCGGAGTTTGGCTAAGGTCAGTAACCCGGTAAGGCCCATCGCCTATCCAGTGCTCTACCTCCGGCAAGAAACACACGACGCTGCACCTAAATGCATTTCGGGGAGAACCAGCTATCACGGAGTTTGATTGGCCTTTCACCCCTAACCACAGGTCATCCCCCAGGTTTTCAACCCTGGTGGGTTCGGTCCTCCACGACCTCTTACAGCCGCTTCAACCTGCCCATGGCTAGATCACTCCGCTTCGGGTCTTGAGCACGCTACTCCACCGCCCTATTCGGACTCGCTTTCGCTACGGCTCCCCCACAACAGGTTAACCTCGCAACATGCCGCAAACTCGCAGGCTCATTCTTCAAAAGGCACGCAGTCACGACTAACAGGAACAAGTTCCCGCCAGCGACGCTCCCACGGCTTGTAGGCACACGGTTTCAGGTACTATTTCACTCCCCTCCCGGGGTACTTTTCACCATTCCCTCACGGTACTATCCGCTATCGGTCACCAGGGAATATTTAGGCTTAGCGGGTGGTCCCGCCAGATTCACACAGGATTTCTCGGGCCCCATGCTACTCGGGAAACTCTCAAACAAGTCGCTGACATTTCAGCTACGGGGGTCTTACCCTCTACGCCGGGCCTTTCGCATGCCCTTCGCCTACATCAACGATTTCTCACTTGCCTCGCGACCGGCAGATCACGAAAGAAAGCTCCCACAACCCCCTGCATGCAACCCCTGCCGGGTCTCACACATACAAGGTTTAGCCTCATCCAGTTTCGCTCGCCACTACTCCCGGAATCACGGTTGTTTTCTCTTCCTGCGGGTACTGAGATGTTTCACTTCCCCGCGTTCCCTCCACATACCCTATGAGTTCAGGTATGGGTGACAGCCCATAACGACTGCCGGGTTTCCCCATTCGGACACCCCCGGATCACAGCTCGGTTGACAGCTCCCCGGGGCCTATCGCGGCCTCCCACGTCCTTCATCGGTTCCTGGTGCCAAGGCATCCACCATGCGCCCTTAAAAACTTGGCCACAGATGCTCGCGTCCACTGTGCAGTTCTCAAACAACGACCAACCACCCACCACCCCAAACCACACGGCTTGAGTTCACTGGGGCCGGCAACCGAAGACACAACCAACAAGCGGCCGCGCCCTCAGACACCCAACAGCGTGCTCAACCCGTCCCACCCGAAGAACCACGTTCCACGCCCCCACAAGGGCAGTACTAGCAGCCTCCAGCCCAGAACCAGGCCGAATAGTCAACGTTCCACCCATGAGCTAACCACCGTCGAACACACGCCGACGAAATGGCTCTGGACCACCAGACCCTCAAGCCTGGCAGCCAAGATGCTCCTTAGAAAGGAGGTGATCCAGCCGCACCTTCCGGTACGGCTACCTTGTTACGACTTCGTCCCAATCGCCAGTCCCACCTTCGACGACTCCCTCCCACAAGGGGTTGGGCCACCGGCTTCGGGTGTTACCGACTTTCGTGACGTGACGGGCGGTGTGTACAAGGCCCGGGAACGTATTCACCGCAGCACTGCTGATCTGCGATTACTAGCGACTCCGACTTCATGGGGTCGAGTTGCAGACCCCAATCCGAACTGAGACCGGCTTTTTGAGATTCGCTCCACCTCACGGCATCGCAACTCATTGTACCGGCCATTGTAGCACGTGTGCAGCCCAAGACATAAGGGGCATGATGACTTGACGTCGTCCCCACCTTCCTCCGAGTTGACCCCGGCGGTCTCCCGTGAGTCCCCAGCACCACAAGGGCCTGCTGGCAACACGGGACAAGGGTTGCGCTCGTTGCGGGACTTAACCCAACATCTCACGACACGAGCTGACGACAGCCATGCACCACCTGTACACCGACCACAAGGGGGACCGTGTCTCCACGGTTTTCCGGTGTATGTCAAGCCTTGGTAAGGTTCTTCGCGTTGCGTCGAATTAAGCCACATGCTCCGCCGCTTGTGCGGGCCCCCGTCAATTCCTTTGAGTTTTAGCCTTGCGGCCGTACTCCCCAGGCGGGGCACTTAATGCGTTAGCTGCGGCACGGACCACGTGGAATGTGACCCACACCTAGTGCCCACCGTTTACGGCGTGGACTACCAGGGTATCTAATCCTGTTCGCTCCCCACGCTTTCGCTCCTCAGCGTCAGTATCGGCCCAGAGATCCGCCTTCGCCACCGGTGTTCCTCCTGATATCTGCGCATTTCACCGCTACACCAGGAATTCCGATCTCCCCTACCGAACTCAAGCATGCCCGTATCGACTGCAGACCCGGAGTTAAGCCCCGGGCTTTCACAACCGACGTGACACGCCGCCTACGAGCTCTTTACGCCCAATAATTCCGGACAACGCTTGCGCCCTACGTATTACCGCGGCTGCTGGCACGTAGTTAGCCGGCGCTTCTTCTGCAAGTACCGTCACCTTGCGGCTTCTTCCCTGCTGAAAGAGGTTTACAACCCGAAGGCCGTCATCCCCCACGCGGCGTCGCTGCATCAGGCTTGCGCCCATTGTGCAATATTCCCCACTGCTGCCTCCCGTAGGAGTCTGGGCCGTGTCTCAGTCCCAGTGTGGCCGGTCGCCCTCTCAGGCCGGCTACCCGTCGTCGCCTTGGTAGGCCATCACCCCACCAACAAGCTGATAGGCCGCGGGCTCATCCTTCACCGCCGGAGCTTTCCACCACCAGACCATGCGGTCGGTGGTCATATCCGGTATTAGACCCCGTTTCCAGGGCTTGTCCCAGAGTGAAGGGCAGATTGCCCACGTGTTACTCACCCGTTCGCCACTAATCCCCGGCCGAAACCGGTTCATCGTTCGACTTGCATGTGTTAAGCACGCCGCCAGCGTTCGTCCTGAGCCAGGATCAAACTCTCCGTGAATGCTTCCGGGTACTCCCGGTGACACACACGAGAGCAGGACAGGTCAAGAGGAATGATCCCGACCCGTCCACAGCATCCTCGCTGTGTTTCTTCAAAGGAACCACGTTCACCAAGGACAGAGGTCCCTGATGCACGGGGTATCAACATATCTGGCGTTGACTTTTAGCACGCTGTTGAGTTCTCAAGGAACGGACACTTCCATTGTACTCGCCACAAAACCCGTCCGTGGCTTTCCTCCGGGCGTTTCCCTTCGTTCTGTTCGCCGACTCTACCAGGTCATTTTCCGCACCCCGACGACGGCCCCGCGGACATGCCGGACCGGGTCCGAAGTTACGATCTGACCAGTAGACGTCACTGAGCCTCGGCGCTGAAGCGTCACCTAGCTCCAAACAGGAGTACAACCATACAGCTCCTATAGGACAGGCGCAAATCGTTTGTGGCGTGCTCCTACGCCAGCCAACCGGGACCTCCCGTACGGAACCCGGACTTCCCATGACTTAACCTGCTCAACAGCGCGCCGTCCGGTCAGGCAGCGACGGCGCCGGCTCATCTGTGCCCCTGGGAGGCCCCATGACCAGCGTGACAGCCCCGCTCGCCGGACGAGCCATCGGACTGGCCGCGGTGCCCGATCCGGTGTTCTCGGGTGCGATGGTCGGGCCCGGGACGGCGATCGATCCGGTCCGTGAGCCCTCGGAAGCCGTCGCGCCCGTCGACGGGACCATCCTGTCGCTGCACCCGCACGCCTTCGTCGTGGTGGACGCGGAGGGTCATGGGGTGCTGACGCACCTGGGGATCGACACGGTCCAGCTCAACGGTGAGGGCTTCGAGCTGCTGGTCGCAAAGGGCGACACTGTCGCGCGGGGGCAGGCGGTGATCAGGTGGAACCCGGCGGCCGTCGAAGCCCTCGGCAAGTCCCCGGTGTGCCCGGTCGTGGCCCTGGAAGCCACCGCGGACGTGCTCACGGGCGTGCTGGAGGACGGCGCGGTGAAGTCCGGCGACGTCCTCTTCGACTGGGCCTGAGCAACCGGTCCTGCTGGGCACGAGAGCGGGCCCGGTGGCCCCCTCACGGCGCGCCGCCGGAGCATCGACAAATCGACAAGTAGACAACGACCGCGGTGGCCGCGGCCGCCGCCCATCTCGGAGACGGGTGTGATGGAGACAACGCTGCGAGGCGTCGGAGTGAGCCACGGCGTGGCGATCGGCGAGGTGCGGCACATGGGGACCGCCGTTCTGGAGCCCCCTGCCAGGCAGATCGCCAAGGAGGACGCCGAGCGCGAGCAGGCGCGCGCCCGTCAGGCCGCGGAGGCGGTCGCCGCCGACCTCGTGGCCCGCGGCAACCTCGCCGGGGGCGAGGCGCAGGCGGTGCTCGAGGCACAGGCGCTGATGGCCCGGGATCCGGAGCTGATGTCCGACGTGGAGCGGCGCATCGCGGACGGCAGCACAGCGGAACGCGCGGTGTACGACGGCTTCGCCGCCTACCGGGAGCTGCTGGCCGCTGCCGGTGAGTACCTGGCCGGCCGCGTGGCGGACCTGGACGACGTGCGCAACCGCATCGTCGCCCGGCTGCTCGGGGTGCCGATGCCGGGCGTGCCGGACAGCGACGAGCCGTATGTACTGGTGGCGCGCGATCTGGCGCCCGCGGACACGGCGCTGCTCGACCCGACCCTGGTGCTCGGCTTCGTCACCGAGGCGGGCGGGCCGACCAGTCACACCGCGATCCTGGCCCGGGCGCTCGGTGTCCCCGCGGTGGTCGCGCTGCCCCGCGCCGTCGAACTGGCCGAGGGCACCGAGGTCGCCGTGGACGGCAGCACCGGGGAGATCTTCCTCGACCCCAGCGCGCGCACGAAGGAGCAGCTCAGGGCCGCGGCGGCCGAGCGTGCGGCCGCACTGGCGGCCGTCACGGGCCCCGGCGCGACCGCGGACGGTCACAAGGTGCCGCTGCTGGCCAACATCGGTGGGCCGGGAGACGTCGCCGCCGCGGTGGAGGCGGGCGCAGAGGGCGTGGGGCTCTTCCGTACGGAGTTCCTCTTCCTGGACGACAGCACCAGGGCGCCGTCCGAGCAGAAGCAGATCGAGGCGTACCGGACCGTGCTGGAGGCCTTTCCCGAGGGGCGGGTCGTGGTGCGGGTGCTGGATGCGGGGGCCGACAAGCCGCTGGAGTTCCTGACACCGGCCGCCGAGCCCAATCCCGCGTTGGGCGTGCGTGGGCTGCGCTCCCTGCTGGACCACCCCGAGGTGCTGCGGACGCAGCTCTCGGCGCTGGCGACGGCCGCCGAGGGGCTGCCCGTCTACCTGGAGGTGATGGCGCCGATGGTCGCGGACCGGACGGACGCCAGGGCGTTCGCCGAGGCCTGCCGGGCGGCGGGGCTGCAGGCGAAGATCGGGGCCATGGTGGAGGTTCCCTCGGCGGCGCTCCGGGCCCGCGCCATCCTCCAGGAAGTGGAGTTCCTGTCGCTGGGCACCAACGACCTCGCGCAGTACACCTTCGCCGCCGACCGTCAGGTGGGGGCCGTGTCGCGGCTGCAGGATCCCTGGCAGCCTGCGCTGCTCGACCTGGTCGCGCTGTCCGCGGAGGCGGCCAAGGCCGAGGGAAAGAGCTGCGGGGTGTGCGGGGAGGCCGCGTCTGATCCGCTGCTGGCGTGTGTGCTGACGGGGCTCGGGGTCACCTCCTTGTCGATGGGCGCGGCGTCCATTCCCCATGTGCGGGCCGCGCTGGGCCGGTACACGCTGGCCCAGTGCGAGCGGGCGGCCGCGGCGGCGCGTGCCGAGGACACGGCCGAGCGGGCGCGGGAGGCCGCCTCCGCGGTGCTCAGCGGCGAATAGCACGGGACGGCCTCCCCGGGCCTGCCGCTGTCAGTGGGCGTGGCCCGTCGGGGGGCCGTCGTCGCCGAGGTCGGGCGGCGGGCCGTAGTCGACGTTCGACTCCGGGGCGATGACGTCCCCGGTCAGGGTGTCGGTGCAGTAGGCGTCGAAGACCTCGGCGGCGGTGAGGGGCTCGAGCTTCCAGCCCGTGAGCCGCCAGCCGTAGACACGGTCCCGGGTGTCCTTGCCGGTGGTGCGCACCACCAGGCCGCCCGCGGAGCCGGTGGCGATTCCCGTGGCGAGCACGGTGGCGAACTCCCGGATCGCGGCCTCGTCGATGCGGGCCCGGCCGTCGCCGTCGTAGGCGACGTCCAGTGCGGACAGGAGGGTGTCCGCCGGGGTGGCGGCACTGCAGACCAGGTGGTGGGTGCCCGGTCCCGCCCGGTGCAGTACGCGGACGACCAGGTCGGACGCGCGCGCGTAGGAGGACCAGCCGATGTCCTCGCCGCAGACGGCGCAGGCGCCGATGCCCGCCAGCAGCAGGGTGGCGTACTCCCAGGTGGCCTGGCGCAGGGCGGCCGTGACCAGGGCCGGGACGAGGTCGGCGAGCTGCTGGCCCTCGTAGCGGATGGTGGGTGCGCCGGCGGCCAGTTCGGCCGTGAAGCGGGTGCGGCTGGCGGAGGTGTCCGGTTCGAGGCCGGTGCCGGTGCAGTACTCCTCGTACTCCTCGGGGTCGAAGAGGGCCACCGAGGTGTGCCTGCCCTCCGCGGCGAGCCTTCTGAGCAGGGTCTCGATCTGGCGGAGGTAGGTGCGGTGGTCGTCGAAGGCGAAGGTGCCGTAGCGCCGCATCGCCGTGAAGTCCTCCTCGTCGGCGAGGAGCGCGATGGTGGCGGGCATCTCCCGGTGCAGGATCTGCTGCATGGTGCCGGACTCGGTGTGCGTCATCGTTCCCCCTGTGCACGGTCGGTCAATGCTCACTCACCGTAACGGGAGGCACTGACAACGGGCCGGGGCCGGCCGCCGGACGGCGTCTGATCAGCGGCGTTCGTGCGCGAGTTTCTCGTAGAAGCGCAGCAGCTCGAGGTCGTCGACGGAGCCGGGGTTGACCGCCCTGTCCATGGGGGTGCCCTGCAGGAGGCGTTTGACGGGCACCTCGATGCGTTTGCCGGTGAGGGTGTGCGGGACGCCGGGCACCTCGATGATCTCGTCGGGGACGTGCCTCGGGGAGAGGTTCGAGCGGATGGTCTGCTTGATGCGGTCACGCAGGGCGTCGTCGAGGACGGCCTCGGGTGCCAGGTGGACGAAGAGCGGCATCCAGTAGCCCCCGTCGGGCTGCTCGATGCCGATGACGAGGGATTCGCGGACCTCCGGGAGGCGCTCGACGGCTTCGTAGATGTCGGCGGAGCCCATGCGGACGCCCTGCCTGTTGAGGGTGGAGTCGGAACGGCCGTGGATGACGACGGAGCCGCGTGGGGTGACGGTGATCCAGTCGCCGTGCCGCCAGACGCCGGGATAGGTGTCGAAGTAGCTGTCGTGGTACCTGCGGCCGTCCGGGTCGTTCCAGAAGTGGATCGGCATGGACGGCATGGGCCGGGTGACGACAAGCTCCCCCACCTCGTCGACGACCGGCCTGCCCTGCGCGTCCCAGGCCTGCAGGTCGGTGCCGAGGCAGGGGGCCTGGAGTTCTCCGATGTACACGGGGAGGGTGGCGACGGCGCCCGCGAAGCAGGAGCACACGTCGGTGCCGCCGCTGACGGAGGCGATCCACAGGTCGTCGCGCACGCCGTGCAGCCAGCGGAAGCCGTCCGGCGGAAGCGGCGAGCCGGTCGTGGCGACGCAGCGGACGCGGGAGAGGTCGTAAGCGCGGGCGGGTTCGATGCCGGCCTTGCGGCAGGCCATCACGTAGGCGGCGGACGTGCCGTAGAGCGTGGCGCCGGTGCGGGCGGCGACCCGCCACTGGGCGCCGGTGTCCGGATGGCCGGGGCTGCCGTCGTAGAGGATGACGGTGGTGCCCGTCAGCAGGCCGGAGACGAGGAAGTTCCACATCATCCAGCCGGTGGACGTGTACCAGAAGAAGCGGTCCTCGGGTCCGAGGTCGCAGTGCAGGCCGAGCTGTTTCAGGTGCTCCAGGAGGATGCCGCCCTGGGACTGCACGATCGCTTTGGGCAGTCCGGTGGTGCCGGACGAGTAGAGCACCCACAGGGGATGCTCGAAGGGCACCTGCTCGTAGCGGGGCGGGGTGCTGCCGGCCGTGAGGGCGGACCAGTCCAGGGCTCCCTCCGGGGCGGGCGTGCCCAGCAGGGGGACGTGGACGACGGCGCGCAGGCCGGGCAGCTCACGGCGGAGTTCGGCCACGGTCTCCCTGCGGTCGTGTTCCTTGCCGCCGTACCGGTAGCCGTCCACGGTGAACAGGACCACGGGCTCCACCTGCTGGAACCGGTCCAGGACGCTGCGTGCGCCGAAGTCGGGCGAGCAGGACGTCCAGACGGCTCCCACCGCGGCGCTGGCCAGCAGAGCGACGGCGGCCTGGGGGATGTTGGGGAGGTAGCCGCTGACTCGGTCCCCGGGGCGCACGCCGAGACCGCGCAACTCCGCGGCGAGTGAGCCGACCTGGCGGCGCAGCTCGCCCCAGCCGATGACGTGGGGCTCGTGGGTCTCGTCCACGTGGATGATCGCGGGGTCGTCGGCACGGTCGTCCGCGGCGCGCAGTGCGTGCTCGGCGTAGTTGACCGTGGCGCCGGGGAACCAGTGGGCGCCGGGCATGCCGCGATCGTCCAGCACGCGCGCGTAGGGTGTGCCGAAGCGGACGTCGAACCACTCGGCGACGGCCGTCCAGAAGGCCTCCAGCTCCGTCACGGACCACCGGTGGAGCGCCGCGTAGCCGCCTGTGGCGGGGGCGCCGTGGTGCTCGGCGGCCCAGGTCTGGAAGCGGGTGATCCTCGCCTGCTCGGCGGTGCGCTCGTCGGGCTGCCAGAGCGGCGAGGGGTTCGCTGTGGACATGGGCGGCTCCCGGGGGTGCGGCGCGTCGTGTGCGTCGGTCGCGCACGTGCGGGGTGTGCGCGTGACACGGCTGACTGGGACGATGCCACGTGATCGACTTCCACGCCAGGGTGAGGCGCACACAGTCGCCCCCGTGAAGATGTGCCCCCGCCACGGGTGAACGGCAGTTGAACGACGTCTCCGGGTGCCCGGGCGGATGGCAGGGTGATCGGTATGGACGGTCGTGACCTGGTGCGTTCGGTGAAGGCGGTGCGCGGGATGGGCTCCGCGGGCGGACTGCGGGCCATACGTGCGGCCTGGCGCAGGTACCGCACGGACGCGGCGGGGCTGCCGCCGCGGGGCGCCGAACGGGCGCGGGTGCCGGGTGCGATGACCGGGGTGGAGTCGGGCCCGGGCGGCGGTGTGGTCCGCTTCGAGCGGTCCGAGCTGCGGGTCTCGGTGACGGCGGGCGGCGCGGTCTTCTGGGGCTGGGGAGGGGCCGGGCCGCTGCCGTCCTGGGCGCTTGCGGGCGCCGCCCCCGAGCCGGACTCCCGGGCGGTGCTGGAGCCGGACAAGGACGGCGGCTGGCGCGTGGTGGCCGAGCGGGTGACCGTGGTCGTCTCCCGGCACGGCGCCGTCGAGGTGCAGACGCCCGGCGGCGTGCTGCTGCGCCGCGACTGTCCGCCGCGCTGGTGGCAGCCGCAGAACGGCGGCGAGGCGCGCTGGGTACAGCGCTCGGAGGTGGCCGCCGACGCACGCTTCTTCGGGCTCGGGGCCCGGGCCTGCGGGCCGCGGCTGCGGGACGGCGCGTACCGGCTGTGGAACACCGACCCCCAGGGTGCGTACGGGCCGCAGGACGGGCCCCTGCACATCACGATGCCCGTGCAACTCGTGGTGGCCGACGCCGGGACGCACCTGGTGTTCCACGACACCACCTGGGACGGCACGGTCACGCTGCGGGAGGGCGAGGAGGGGGCGGGGTCGGGGCACGACCGCGCGGGGGTGTGCGAGCTGCGCATGGAGGGCGGCCCACTGCGCTGCTGGGTGGTGGTCGGCACCCCGGCGCGCGTGCTGCACACCTGGGCGGGGCTCACGGGCGCTCCTGCGGTGCCGCCGGGCTGGGCGCTCGGCCACCACCATCTGGTTCCCGACCAGGGCGGCGAGCAGGAGGTTCGGCGCATCGTGGCGGGTCACCGCGCGCGGGAGCTGCCACTGGAGGCGCTGCATCTGGGGCTCGGGCACGGTGCGGGCGGGCGGAGCTTCACCGTCGACGAGGAGCGCTTTCCGAAGCTTCCGCAGCTTGCCGGCGAGCTGCTCGCGGACGGCATCAGGCTGGTGTCGGCCGTCTCTCCGGCGGTGAAGGCCGAGCGCGGCCATGCCGTGTTCGACAGCGGGGCGTCCGCAGGCGTCTTCGTGCGGGACGCGGCGGGCCGGCTGGTCCGCGGCGAGGCACAGGCGGGTGAGTCGGTGTACCCGGACGTCACGGGTGAACGGGGCCGGGTTTGGTGGGGTGAGCAGTACGACGAGCGTCTGAAGCAGGGCTTCGCCGGGTTCTGGCACACCCTGGACGAGCCGGTCGCCCGGGTGGCGTTCGGCGATGCCACGCTGCCGCGCTCGGCCCGGCACGACCTGGACGGCCATGGCGGTGACCACCGCGGTGCGCACAACGTCTACAGCCTCGGCCTGGCCAGGGCAGCCCACGAGGCGCTGTCCCGGCACCGCTCGGACGAGCGGCCGTTTCTCCTCTCGCGGTCCGGCTGGGTGGGGATGCAGCGCTACGGCGGGGCCTCGCCGGGGGCGGTGGCCGACGGCTGGGACGGGCTGCGCGCGGCACTGTCCGTGGTGCTGGGGCTGGGTCTCTGCGGCGTGCCGTACGCTGCGCCCGACCTGGCCGGTGGTGACGGGGGCATCCACGGGGAGCTGTGGATCCGCCGGCTGCAGCTGGCCGCCTTCCTACCGCTGCTGCGCACCGTCGGGACGGGGCACGCGGGCGGCGAGGCCTGGGGGCTCGGGGACGAGCTGCTGGGGCACGCGCGCGTGGCGCTCGCCGAGCGGCGGCGTCTTAGCCCCTACTTCATGACGCTGGCTCATCTGGCCCGCCGTACCGGGGCGCCGTGGGTGCGGCCGGTGTGGTGGGGGTCTCCTGAGGACCGTGCGCTGCGCGACTGCGAGGACGCGTTCCTGCTCGGTGACGCGCTCCTGGTGGCGCCCGTCGTGGCGCCGGGCGTGGTGCGGCGGACGGTGCGGCTGCCGGCCGGACGCTGGTACGACACGTTCACCGAGGAGGTCCACGAGGGACCCGGGCAGGTCGTCGTCCCGGCGCCGCTGTCCCGTGTGCCGGTGCTGGCGCGTGCGGGTTCGGTGCTGCCGGTGCTCGGCGGCGCGGGCGGGATCGAGTTGGAGGTGTGGGCGCCCGCTGCCGGACGGGGTGGAGGCGGTCTCGTCGTCGCCGACCCGGGGGACGGGTGGTCGGTGCCGGAGGCCGAGCAGTACGGCGTGCTGCGGGCCGGTGCCCGGGTCACGGTGCAGCGGGAGACCGACGACGGCCCGCGGGCGGCGGGCCGTCCTGTGCGCATTCGGGGACTGTGAGGCCCGGCCGGCTTCTGCGGCCGTCCGGGCCGAGGGCCCTGCCGGGGCCTCGGGCCGCCGTGCGGGCCCGGTGCGCCGGCGGGATCCGGGCGGCCGCAGAAGGCCGTGTGAACGCCCGGATCTGGCGGCTCGGACGGCAGGGGCGAAGGGGCCGGGATCGACCGTCAGAGGGCCCCACGGGGCCCTTGCCGAGGGTGTGCTCCGGCGCCCTGACGCTGCCGCGTGACGCCGTCAGACGTAGCGGCCTTCGAACCACGCCTGCACGACCGCCGTGTGCAGCGGGAAAGCGAGCTCGGCCGGCCTGCGCAGCAGGTCCCAGCCCTCGGTCTCCTCGGTCGGCCGGGACTGCGGCAGCTCGGGTGCGGGCCTCTCGGGCAGGAGGCCGAACAGCAGCAGATGGCCGTCGGGTGAGCTCATCGCGTCGATGAGCCGGACGTCGCGGCTGGCCGCGTCGATGCCGGTCTCCTCCTTGAGCTCACGGACGACGGCGTGCCGCCAGTCCTCGCGGTCGTCGATGAAGCCGCCGGGCAGTGCCGTGCCCCCGCGCGCGGGGGCGATGGCCCGGGTCACGACGACCAGAGAGGTGCCCTTCTGGTCGTACACGGGCTGGAGGGCCACGGCGACCGGAAGGGGGTTGCGGTAGGCGACATGGCCACAGGACGGACAGGTCCTGGGCCAGCCGGATACATCGCCCGCGTAGGGCGCCCCGCAGCTCGAACAGTGCGAATTCGGAACGGGGTTGAGAGATGGGTGTTGGGTAGCGGACACGCCGCGGACTGTATCCGATCATCGGCTCAGCGTCTTCCGCGGTACCCGCCCTCCTGGTACAGCAGGGACATGACACGACTCATGCTTCTCCCACCCTCCGCCGGACGACGCCGCGCCGACCGCCTCGCCCCACCCCGGACGACGTCCCGAGGGGCGCCACGCCGGCGCCCGGTGCTGCGCAGACTCGCCGTCACGCTCACGGCACTGCTCGCCGTCGCGGGCGGGGCCGCACCGGCGCACGCCCGGCCGGAGCCCAAGGCCCCCCGGGAGTTCGTCGCCCTCCGCGACGTCGATCCGACGATCATCCAGGAGATGCGGTACTTCACTCCCCACAACTTCACCGGCGTGCCGGTCGACGGCTACCGCCGGCCCATGTGCATTCTGACCCGGGCCGCGGCGGATGCCCTGCACCGGGCGCAGAAGGACCTGCTCGCCAAGGGCTACTCCCTGAAGGTGTACGACTGCTACCGGCCGCAGCGCGCCGTCGACTGGTTCGTCCGCTGGGCCGAAGACCTGGACGACCAGCGCATGAAGGCGGAGTTCTATCCGCATGTCGACAAGACGAGGCTGTTCGCCGACGGCTACATCGCCGAGCAGTCGGGGCACAGCCGCGGCTCCACGGTCGATCTGACGGTGGTCCGGCTCCCGGCGCTCCCCACCCGCCCCTACGTGCCGGGCGAGCCCCTCAAGCCGTGCTACGGCCCCAAGGAGCAGCGTTTCCCGGACGACTCCATCGACATGGGCACGGGCTTCGACTGTTTCGACACCCTCGCCCACACGGACGATCCCCGGATCGTGGGGGTTCAGCGGGCCCACCGGGACTTCCTGCGGAACGTGCTCTCCGAGCAGGGGTTCGTGAACCTTCCGGAGGAGTGGTGGCACTACACCTTCCAGCCGGAGGTCTTCCCCGGCACCTACTTCGACTTCCCCGTCGCACGGCGGTCGCTGACGCCCTGACTCCGTCCCGGGTGCGATCACGGTTCTGCTGACGCCCCGTCGGGGATGTGCCCGCGCTGACCGTGATCCCGCGCGTCCGGCGGTCCGAGGGCCACGCACGGGCCTCGGTGCGGAGTGCCGCCGGGCCTCTCCGTGCCCCGGAACCGCCTGCCGGAGCAACGCGGCGTTCGCCACGGCGCGCGGACACGGCGCGCGGCCGGCTCCGGCCCGGCACGGCCCGAAACGGTACCGGCGCCCCGGCTCAGTCCCGCCCGGCCTCAGCCCTCACCTGGTCCTCCACCTCCGTCCTGGCGAGTCCGTGCCCCTTGGCGAACTCCGTGATCGCGGCCTGCACCTCCCGGTCCAGGTCCCGCCAGGCCCGCAGCGCGGTCTCGTACGTCTCGGACTGCTGCTCCGTCTGGGCGGCGGCCGCGGGCGGCCCGTACTGCTCCCGAAGGTCCTGGACTTTCGCGTACGCCTCGTCCGCCAACTGCTGTTTCTCGACGAGTTCACCGAAGGTATGTGCCACGCCTCCGGATCCTAAGGTGGCAGGTCAAAGGCCCCGTTCCGACTCGCGGAAACGGCACCGCCCGGGGCATGCCCGATGTCCGCGCGGCGCACTACCGTGCTCCTATGCAGCAGACCTTCGATTCATATGAAGAATTTTGGCCGTATTACGTCGCCATGCACTCGAAGGCCGCCACCCGGTGGGTGCACCTCGCCGGCACGCTCACCGGGCTCGCGGTGAGCGCCTACGGGCTCGCCCGCGGGCGCAAGCGGTACGCGGCCGCTCTGCCGCTGATCGGATACGGCACGGCATGGCCGGCGCACTACCTGATCGAGAAGAACAACCCGGCGACGTTCGGCCATCCGGCGTGGTCGCTGCGGGGCGACGTCCGGATGATCCGCATGATGCTGGCGGGCCGCGACCGGGAGCTGGGTGAGATCGCGGCGAAATGGCTGGCCGAGAACAGCTGACGGCCGGTCCGTGCGGTCCCGGGCCGGTGCCGCACGGTCCGCCGCGACCGGCGCCGCGCGCAGGCCGGCGAGCCGCTGGTGGGAACGAGCGGGAGAGCGCCGTGCGCCCCTGGGACGAGCGTGACGGGCGTGGCGCCGGGTCAGCTCTGCGTGGCCGCGGGCTCTCTGGAGGCCGCCGATATCAGCATGGCGTGCTCGACGACGTCTATCAGGACCTCCTTGACGGAGTTCCGCTCACGTGCGTCGCAGAGCACCACCGGCACCTGGTCGTCGAGGTCGAGGGCCTGCCGCACGGCCTCAGCGGGGTACACAGCGGCGCCCTCGAAACAGTTGACCCCGACGACGAAGGGTATGGCCCGGCGCTCGAAGTAGTCGACGGCCGCGAAGCAGTCCTCCAGACGGCGGGTGTCGGCCAGCACGACGGCGCCCAGGGCCCCGGTGGCCAGTTCGTCCCACAGGAACCAGAACCGGTCCTGGCCCGGGGTGCCGAAGAGGTAGAGCACAAGGTCCTCGCGGAGGGTGATCCGGCCGAAGTCCATCGCCACGGTGGTGGTGGTCTTCCGCTCCACGCCGCTGGTGTCGTCGACAGGGCGCCCGGCCTCGCTGAGCATCTCCTCGGTGCGCAGCGGTTTGATCTCGCTGACCGCGCCGACGAGCGTGGTCTTGCCCACGCCGAAGCCGCCGGCCACCAGGATCTTGAGCGTGACGGGCTCGATCGGCGCCTTTCCCCGCTCAGCTCTGGCGAACATCATCCGTCTTCTCTCCTGCCTCGCTGGGGTCGGACGGCGGTGGACCGTATCCCCCGCCGCCGGGGGTTTCGATGGCGAGCACGTCCCCGGGACGCACGTCTGCCGAGTCGCTGCCCTTCAGGTGGACGACGGTGCCGTCCACCCGCTCCACACGGTTGGCGCCCAGAGCGCCGGGGCGTCCGCCGGCCATGCCGTAGGGGGGCACCCTGCGGTGCTGGGACAGGGTGGAGACGGTCATGGGCTCACGGAAGCGGATGCGGCGCAGCGCGCCGTCCCCGCCCCGCCAGCGCCCCGCGCCGCCGCTGCCCCGCCGCACCGTGAACTCCTCCAGGAGCACGGGCAGCCGCCACTCCAGGACCTCCGGGTCCGTCAGCCGCGAATTCGTCATATGGGTCTGCACGACGGGCGCGCCGTGGAAGCCGTCGCCCGCGCCGGAACCGGAGGCCACCGTCTCGTAGTACTGGTGGCGATCGTTGCCGAAGGTGACGTTGTTCATGGTGCCGGAGCCCTCCGCCTGGACTCCGAGGGCCCGGTACAGAGCGCCGGTGACGGCCTGTGAGGTCTCCACGTTGCCGGCCACGACCGCGGCCGGCGGCTCGGGGGCGAGCAGCGAGCCGGGCGGCACGATGATCCGCAGCGGGCGCAGACAGCCGTCGTTCAGGGGGATGTCGTCCGCGACGAGCGTCCGGAAGACGTACAGGACGGCCGCGTTGACCACCGAGAAGGGCGCGTTGAAGTTGGTGGCCAGCTGGGGCGACGTCCCTGTGAAGTCGATCGTCGCCGAGCGCTCCGCCCGGTGCACGGTGATCTTCACGCGGATGACCGCCCCGGAGTCCGTCTCGTACTCCGTGGAGCCGTCCTCCAGGGCGTCGATGACGCGTCGCACCGCGTCCTCGGCATTGTCCTGGACGTGCTTCATGTACGCCTGGACGACGTCGAGGCCGAAGTTCCCGATCATGCGGCCCACCTCGTCGACGCCCTTCTGGTTGGCGGCGATCTGGGCGCGCAGGTCGGCCAGGTTGGTGTCCGGGTTGCGGGACGGGTGGGGGGCCTCGGTGAGCAGGCGGCGGGTCTCCGCCTCCCGGAAGCGGCCGTCCTCGACGAGCAGCCAGTTGTCGAAGAGGACGCCCTCCTCGTCGATGGTGCGACTGTTCGCCGGCATCGAACCGGGCGCGATGCCGCCGATCTCGGCGTGGTGGCCGCGGGAGGCGACGTAGAAGAGGATCCGCGGATCGCCGCCGGCGGGCGACTCCTCCTCCGGGCGGGCGGTGTCGAAGACCGGCGTGATGACGGTGACGTCGGGCAGGTGGGTGCCGCCGTGGTACGGGTCGTTCACGGCGTAGGTGTCGCCTGGCCTGATGCGGTCGCGGCGGCGGATGACCTCCTTGACCGCGGTGCCCATGGAACCCAGGTGGACGGGGATGTGCGGGGCGTTGGCGACCAGGTTGCCGTGGGGGTCGAAGAGGGCGCAGGAGAAGTCGAGCCGCTCCTTGATGTTCACGGACTGGGCCGTGGACTCCAGGCGGGCGCCCATCTGCTCGGCGATCGACATGAAGAGGTTGTTGAAGACCTCAAGCAGAACGGGGTCGGCTTCCGTGCCCACCTCGGAACCCTCGGGGGCCGCCACGCGTTCCATGATCAGGTGGCCGTCGGGGTTCATCGCGGCCTGCCAGCCGTCGTCCACGACCGTCGTGGACCCGGCCTCGGCGATGATCGCCGGGCCGGTGACGGCCTCGCCGGGGGGCAGGTCCTCGCGCCGGCGCAGCGGGACCTCCCGCCAGGTGCCACCGGTGTAGAGCGTGACGGTCCGTGCGGATGCGGGGGTGGTGGAGTGCTGGGCCAGCGCGGAGAGGTCGGGGGGCTCGGAGAGCCCGGTCGCCTCCACGGAGAGCGCCTCGACGACGACGGGCCGCTCCAGCGTGAAGGAGTAGGTGGCCCGGTGCCGGTCCTCGAAGGTGCGCATCATGGTGTCGGGCTCGTCGAGGGGCACGGTGAGTGCGGTGTCGGTGCCGTCATAGCGGAGCTGTGCGCGGCGGGTGATGCGGATGCGCTCGTCGGGCACGTCCTCGGCGCGCAGTTCGTCCCGGGCCGCGGCCGCCAGGTCGTCGGCGGTCTTCAGGATGCCCGGCATGGCCGCCGGCTCCAGCCGCGCCTCGACGGACTGCTCCCGCATGGCCGTGGTGTCGGCGAGGCCGATCCCCAGCGCGGAGAGCACGCCGGCCATGGGCGGTACGAGGACGGTGCGGATGCCCAGCGCGTCCGCGACCTTGCAGGCGTGCTGGCCGCCGGCGCCGCCGAAGGTGGTCAGCGCATAGCGGGTGACGTCATGGCCCTTCTGGACGGAGATGCGCTTGACGGCATTGGCGATATTGGCCACGGCGATGCGCAGATACCCCTCGGCGACCTGCTCGGGGGTGCGGTCGTCCCCGGTCCGCTCGTGGATCTCGCGGGCCAGCTCCGCGAAGCGGTCCCGTACCAGGGCGTCGTCGAGCGGCTGGTCGCCCCCGGGTCCGAAGACGTGCGGGAAGTGGGCCGGCTGGATGCGGCCGAGGGCCACATTGGCGTCGGTCACGGTCAGCGGGCCGCCGGCCCGGTAGCAGGCCGGTCCCGGGTCGGCGCCCGCGGAGTCGGGGCCCACCCGGTAGCGGCTGCCGTCGAAGTGCAGGACGGAGCCCCCGCCGGCGGCGACGGTGTGGATGTCCAGCATGGGCGCGCGCAGCCGGACCCCGGCGATCCTGGTGGTGAAGACCCGCTCGTACTCGCCGGCGAAGTGGGAGACGTCCGTGGAGGTGCCGCCCATGTCGAAGCCGATGACACGGTCGAAGCCGGCCATCTGCGACATGCGCGCCATGCCCACGATGCCGCCGGCGGGCCCGGAGAGGATGGCGTCCTTGCCGCGGAAGTGCCCGGCCTCGGTCAGCCCGCCATTGGACTGCATGAACATCAGGCGGACGCCCTGCAGTTCGTCGGCGACGTGTCGGACGTACCGGCGCAGCACCGGCGAGAGATAGGCGTCGACGACCGCGGTGTCCCCCCGGGGCACCAGCTTCATCAGCGGGCTGACCTCGCTGGAGAGCGAGATCTGGGAGAAGCCGACGCGCTCCGCGAGCGCACCGATGGCACGCTCGTGGGCCGGGTGCAGATGGCTGTGCATGCAGACCACCGCGACGGCGCGGATGCCGTCCTGATGGGCCTGCGTCAAGGGGCCGGCCAGGGCGTCCAGGTCGGGGGCGCGCAGCACCTCGCCGTCCGCGGCGATGCGCTCGTCCGCCTCGATGACGCGTTCGTAGAGCAGTTCGGAGAGGGCGATCTCGCGGGCGAAGATCGCGGGCCGGCTCTGGTCGGCGATGCGCAGTGCGTCGCGCAGTCCGCGGGTGATGACGAGGAGGGTGCGTTCGCCCTTGCGTTCGAGAAGGGCGTTGGTGGCGACGGTGGTGCCCATCCGGACGGCCTCGATCGCCCGGCCGGGGTCGGCGTCCCCCAGCAGTTCACGGATGCCCGCCACGGCGGCGTCCGCGTACCGCCCCGGATTGTCCGAGAGGAGCTTGTGGGTGACCAGACGCCCGTCGGGGCGGCGTGCGACGATGTCGGTGAAGGTGCCGCCTCGGTCGACCCAGAACTGCCAGCCTGTCATCTCACTCCCGCTTTTGCCCTGATCAGAGCGCTCGGAGCCCGTTGATCACGTCGCGCAGAATACTCTCGTCGGGCAGCTCGGCGGGGGGCACGGGACGGGTCACATGCACCATTTCCTGGTCGGCGAGATCGCCGATGAGGACGCGGACCACGCCGATCGGCAGGTCGAGAGCGGAGGCGAGCTCGGCGACCGACTGGGGCGTGTCGCGGCACAGCTCCGCGATGTGCACATGCTCCGGGGACAGCGTCTGCTCCGCCTCCAGGTCGCCCACCCGTGGCTCGGTGATCACCAGGGCGATGAGGTCGAGCCGGTGCTGCCCCGCGGTGGCTGTGCGGCCGCGGGTCATGGCATACGGACGCACCACCGGTCCGGCGTCGTCGTCGAACCAGCGGGGCGTCTCGTGACCTTCTGCTCTCATGCCATCCCACTACCCGCCCGCGGGCAGGTCGGTGCGCGGTGCGGCGGCAAGATGCGCGCCGACCCGTTTGACCAGAAGCGTCATCTCATAGGCGACCTGTCCGACATCGGAGTCGGCGTCGGAGAGCACGGCCAGGCAGCTTCCGTCGCCCGCGGCCGTGACGAACAGGAAGGCCTCGTCGAGCTCCACCACGGTCTGCCGGACGCCACCGGCCTCGAAGTGCCGGCCGACTCCCTTGGCCAGGCTGTGGAAACCGGAGGCGACAGCGGCCAGGTGCTCGCTGTCCTCCCGCGTCAGGTCCTCGGACACGCCGGTGGGAAGACCGTCGCTGGAGAGCACGAGTGCCTTGCGAATGCTGGCGACCCGCTGTACCAGGTCGTCGAGCAGCCAGTTGAGCTCTCCGGCACCCCCCGGCGTCGTGGTCTGGCCGGCGGCCTTCGGTGCGGTCATCGACCGTCCCCCTCCAATGTCGTTCCCTGTGCCGAGCCGCCGGGGCCGTCGTCCCCTGCGGCGTTCTCCTCCCGGCCGCGGCGCCAACCGCGTTGCAGCGAGGCCATCCTGCTGCGCACCTCGTCGGCGTCACGTTCGAAAGGCCCGTTGCCGTCCCGGCCGGAATCGCGTTCGTTCCGCCGGTCGGGCCCGTTCTTGAGCTGCGGGGCGAGGCTGGCCTGCCGGACCCTGCGCGGCAGGGCTGTGGCGCCCTGCCCCTGCTCCCGCCGGGGAGCCGCGGCCTGCGCGGGCCTGCGGCGCCGGGGCAGGTCGCTCTGCACCGCGGGCTCCGGGGGCGTGCCCGTGTGTCGTTCCGTGGTGTCCGCCTCCCGTGATCTGCTCGGGGCGACCGGGCGGCCGTGCGAGCTGACCAGTTTGGGCGCCTGGCGCCTGGGCAGCGGCGCCGGATCTGCCGGGCCATCGGGTCGCGCCGGCTCGCCGTGTCCCTGCTGGGTCTCGGAGGCCTGCTGGTGCTGCTCGCCGGGCACGCCGGCGACGGACCGGCGCGGGCGGAAGAGGCCGCCGCGCTCGTCCTCGTCGTCGTCGAGCGCGCCGGGGAAGTCGTCGAGGTCGTCCATCCCGGAGCGGACCGGGGGCTCCAGCTCCACGGGACCGTCCAGCAGGTCCGCCGGCAGGTCACCCGGTTCCTGGGACGGCACCTTGGACAGCTGGGCGCGGCCCGTGCCGGCCCGGCCGGTCGCCGTCCCCTCCTCGAGCGAGGGCTCGATCCGCAGCCCGCCCGTGTCGGACTCGAGGGAGTCGGTCAGCAGCGCGTCCGGGATGAAGACCACGGCGGTGGTGCCGCCGTACGGAGAGGGCTGGAGCGAGACGCGTACGTTCTGCCGCTGCGCGAGCCGGCTGACCACGAAGAGACCGAGCCGGTCGGTGTCGGAGAGCTCGAACTCGGGCGTCTCGGACAGGCGCAGGTTCGCATCCAGCAGGACCTCGGGCGCCATGCCGAGGCCCCGGTCGTGGATCTCCAGCGTGAAGCCGTTGGCCACGCGCTCACCCAGGACGTGGACGGCGGTGTGCGGCGGGGAGAACACGGTGGCGTTCTCCAGCAGTTCGGCGATCAGGTGGGTGAGGTCGGCGACGGCGGTGCCCGCGACGGCGATCCGCGGCAGCCTGCGCACCTCGATGCGCTCGTAGTCCTCGACCTCGGCGACGGAGGCACGGACCACGTCCATCAGCTGGACGGGCTTCCGCCACTGGCGTGAGGGGGCGGCACCGGAGAGGATGACCAGGCCCTCGGCGTGCCGGCGCATACGGGTGGTGAGGTGGTCGAGCCGGAAGAGGTCGGCGAGCTCGTCGGTGTCCTCGGTCCTGCGCTCCATGCTGTCCAGCAGGGTGAGCTGCTTGTGCAGCAGCACCTGACTGCGGCGGGCGAGGTTGACGAACACCTCGGAGACCCCGCGGCGCAACTCCGCCTGGCGGACGGCGGCCTCGACGGCGGCTCGCTGGAGGGTGTTGAGCGCCTGGCCGACCTGGCCTATCTCGTTTCTGTCGTAGTCCAGGCGCGGAGCCTCCGTCTCGACGTCGACCTGTTCGCCCGCGGCCAGTCGGCGCATCACGCTGGGCAGCCGCACGCCGGACGCCTCGTGCGCCTCCGTACGCAGCCCGCGCAGGTCGCGGATGAGGCTGCGGCCGATGCGCACCGAGACGAAGACGGAGAACAGCAGGGCGGCCAGGCCGAGGACGCCGGCGACGCCGGCGCGGACGAGCACGTTGACGGCCACCGGCTTGAGCCGGTCCTGGAAGCGGTCGTCGGCGGCGCTGTCGCGGTCGGCGAGGTCTTGGAGGACCTTGCCGGCCATCTTGTTCCACTCCATGTCGCTGCTGACCGCGCGCGGCACACCGGGCGTCGCCTGGGCGAAGGCCTGCTCTGCGACGCGCAGCGACCGGGTGGCGTTGCCCTGCCAGTAGCGTTCGTAGCTACCGCGGTCCTCGTCGGGCAGCAGGGGCAGGTTGTTGTCGTAGAGCAGGGTGCGCTGCGCGATGAGGTCGGAGACCTCGCGGATGTCGGTCGTGTTCAGCCGGTGCGACACCATCGCGGCGGCGATCACCGCGTCCTCTCGGGAGAGCAGCTCGCGGGCGCGGGCCACGGAGACCAGCGCCTGGCCCTGGTTCGAGAGGTTCAGGTCGTTGACGACCTGAACGGAGCTCAGGAACGCGTAGCACGGGTCGATCAGCTCGTCGTAGAGGTCCAGGGCGGTGGTGCCGGTGATGCCGCCGGCCTCGACGCTGCTGCGCAGCGAGTCCAGCCCCTCGAAGCCTTCGAGCACGGCGGTCAGGCGCTCGTCGGCGTCGGCGGTGATGTTGTCCCGGACGGCCTCGGACTTGGCGTTCCTGCGCACCTTGCGGACGAGGGCGTCGGTCGCCTTGCGGCTGTCGCGCATGTTGTCCAGCGCCCTCGCGGCGCGCGGGTCGGCCAGGTAGATGAGCGTCTGACGGCGCTCGCGCTCCAGGACCCGGGCGGCGTCCTCGACGGGGTAGCTCATCGCCTCGACGACCTTCGAGTTGCCCCAGAGCTGAGCCGCCTCGTGGCCGGTCAGGACCGTGGCGAAGCCCCAGATGGCGGTCAGGGTCACCAGTGGTACGAGCAGCAACGCCACGATCTTCCGGCGGATCGATTTCCCGCGAAAGCGCATGGCCTCCCCCAGCTTGCCCCCTGCGGCCCGGGGGTCGGTGCGTCTACATGAACAGCGTGCGCGAAGTACGTCAAGAAACGGCGCGAGCCTACTACTGCCCTCCCCTCAACTCGAAGGCCGGTACGGGCGGTTTCGTGGCCGTGGGCAGGAGGGGCGTCCGCAGTTGTCCGCCCATTACGGGAGATTGCATCCCCGGGCGGCGCAACCGGAAGGGGTGATCTTCAGGCGAAGTCCGGCCAGCAGTTGGCTTGAATCTTTCGGTCCCGGGGGAATCTTCGGGCGCGCCCACTCGTCTCCTCCTACGGGAACCGGGTACGGACGGGGTCACAGCAGCCACGTCCACCCCGGATGGCGTAGAGCGGGCCAAGCCGGGCAGGCACGGGTGGACCGGACGCACCAGTCGCCTCACGCACGTCCCGCGTCCCCTCCGTGGGGCACGGGCCGTGGCGAGGCGAATTCCGCTGGACGGTGGGGAGTGACGAGGCTGATGGTCAGGGCAGGGCAGGACGAAGCGGCCGACTGGGACGCGCCGGTGGGAGTGCCCAAGCAGTGGCGCCGCTCCACGGGCGACCCCGCGGGGCACCGCGAGCAGCTCTGGGTCGACGACCCCTCACCTCGCCGCCGGCTACCCGATCCGGTGCGTACGGCCGCCGTCCGCGCCGTCCTCATAGTCGCGCTGACGCTCATCCAGGCGATGACGGCCTTCCTGTGCACCCTGGCCGGCTCCTGGCTGGCGTTCCCCATGGTGCTCAGCAGCGTCGCCAGCACGATCGTGGCGACCTGGGGCGTCCTCGACGTCTGGGTCACCCGCCAGGTGTGGAACCAGCGCAATGGCGTGGTCTCCGCCCCCAACAGCTCGGCGCGGCAGCTACGGCGGGAGCGCCGCAGAGCCCGGCGCGAGGCCCGGGCCGCCGAGCGCAGGCCCGGGCGGATACGCAGGACACGGGGGCCACGGCAGCTCTCTCATTCGTAGGGGTCCGCCGTAGACGGTGCGGACCGCATGCGGGGGGCGCAGGCGGACAGGGATCGATCTGTGTCCTTACACTTCGCGCCGTGATGGAGACTTGGATACGGCGTCGGCCGGCAGGGCACGCCGCAGAGGCGAACGGCCACCCGGGGCGCAGGGGCAGAAGACGCGTCCCGCTCATACTCCTGGCGGTGGTGACGGCCGCGGCCGGAGCGTCCCTGACCGGGTGCGATGCCGTGCAGGACGGCGCCCCCTCGCCCGGGTCCGGAGGCGCCCGGGCACACGGCCGCGCGGTGAGTCCGCTGGACAACCCGGACGGTACGAAGCCGGGGCTGGCGGCCATCACCTCCGACGCGGAGAGGGCGAGGGCACGGGCCCTCATCGAGAAGGTCGCCACCAAGGGCCGAGGCCCGAAGACCGGATACGACCGGGACGAGTTCGGCTACGCCTGGATGGACACGGCGCCCGGCGCCGTCCCCTACGCCCACAACGGCTGCGACTCCCGGAACGACCTCCTCAAGCGGGATGGTGAGGACATCCGCTTGCGGTCCGGCTCCGACTGCGTGGTGGCCGCCATGACCCTGCACGACCCCTACACCGGGAAGACCATCGACTGGACCAAGTCCCGTGCCATCACCGTGCAGATCGACCACGTCATGCCGCTCTCGTACGACTGGCAGATGGGCGCCGCGCACTGGCCGAAGGGGAAGAGGGAGGACATCGCCAACGACCCGCTCAATCTGATCCCGGCGGACGGCCGGACCAACGGCGCGAAGGGCGACTCGGGACCGGCCTCCTGGCTGCCCCCGAACAAGCGGATCCGCTGCTCCTACTCGGTCCGGTTCGCCCAGGTCTCACTGAAGTACGACCTTCCGGTGACCACCGCCGACAAGCGCATGATGCTGCGGCAGTGCGGCGGGTGACCTGGTCGGGACAAGGGTGCGACGGCGGGTCCCGGGTCCGCGGAGCGGAAGCGGAAGCGGACCGGGCGGGTACGTCCGGATGTTTCATCACGGGCACCTCTGTGGGACCCGGGCGCGCTCGTGGCTCCTGCGGAAGCTCCTGGCCGCCGCCTCCGCGCCGGCAGGCGGCGCAGCGGCCGGGCGCACTCGGCTCGGCTCAGCTGGGCCGAGCGGCCGCCGGTCGTTTGTACATGCGGGTCGCGGTGATCTCGCCGTGCACCGCGCCCTCGCCGCTCTCCTGCTCGGGGAGTCCCGGACGGAGATGCTCCTCCACGCTGATGTACTTGAGACCGGCCCTCAGGTCGGCGTCGTTGCGGAGCCGGATGACCAGGGGGAACTCGGCGAGGGCCGTGGTGTCGAAGAGGCCGGTGGTGTAGAGGAGCTGCACGCCCAGGGCGTCGGCCACGGCGCGCTGGAGTTCCAGCAGGTAGGTGGCGTTGGCCCGGCCGATGGGGTTGTCCAGGAACAGGGTGCCCGCGTGCCGGTGCTTGTCACGCCCCCGGTCGTTGGAGCGCAGGGCGGCCATCGTGCAGTAGAGCGCGATCGCCGCGGTGAGCAACTGGCCCCCGGAGAACACGTCGCCCATCTGGCCGACCGGAACCCGCTCGGCGCGCAGCACCGCGTCCGGCTTGAGGATCTCCACGCTCACGCCGCGAGGCTGCAGGGCCGCCTGTACGCCCCGCAGCAGCAGGGACATCCCGTCGCGACGCAGATCCGAGTTCTTCCTGACGGCGGCCCGGGTGGCCTCGTCGATGACGTCGCCGAGCCGCTCGGTGAGCGTGGCCTGGTCGGGCTCCTCGAAGCGGATCCGCAGGAACTCCTGGCCGGACCACTCGCCGAGGCCCTCCGGCAGCCGGGAGAGGCGCTGGGCCGACCGCAGCGTGGCGAGCGCCTGCTCGACCATGCCGCGCAGCCGGTCCACGATGCTGTGACGGTTGCGCTCCAGCTGCCCCAGCTCGTCGGTGAGCACCCTGAGCCTCGGTGCGAAGGCCTCCGCCCACTTCTCGGCGTGCTCCGGGAGGGCCGAGCCGGGCAGCTCCCTGATCTGCTGGCGTGCGGGGGTGCGGACCTGCTCGAACCGGGTGGCGTTGGCGTGGCGGACGAGGGTGTCGCAGGCCTCGCGGACGGCCGCCTCGGCGGCGGACAGGTCTGCGGCGCAGCCCCGCAGGGAACGGCGTGCCTCGCCTGCCGCGTGCCGGGCCTCGGCGAGGCTCCCGGGGTAGGGCTCGGGCTCCTCGGTGTCGTCGTGGTCCTGGTGGTCGCGGAGCAGGTCGCGCAGGAGGGCGGCGGTCTCGTCGAAGCCGCCCGCGGCGTCCTCGGCCGCACGGTGGGCGGCCAGCAGCTCCGCGTGCGCGTCGCGTGCCTCGCCCACCGCCTCGGTGTGCGCGGTGAGGTCGGCGGTGGCGGAGCGCAGCAGTTGCTGGGCGTGCTCGGTGTCCGAGGGGACCAGCTCGGCGGGGAGTTCGGTGTGTGCCTCGCCGTCCGCCGGGGCCAGCCGCTCGGCCTCGCCGCGCAGCCTGCCGAGCTGCTCGCTCGCGCTGGACGCCCGGCTCTCCAGGAGCTGCACCAGTTCCTCGGCCCGGGCCGCGGCGGCCTGCCGGGAAGGGCCGTCGGCTCCGTCGGGGGATTCGAGGAGCTGCGCGGCACGGGTCCTCACCTTGTTGCTGAGGCGGCCCAGTTCCGCGCGGGCGGCGCTCTCGTCGCTCTCGGCACGCGCCTGCTCGGCCCGTAGGTCGGCGCCGACGCCGACCTTCTCGTACACCTGGGAGGCGGCGCGGTAGGCCTCCCGCAGCGCGGGGAGCGAGGCGGGCGGACCGTCCGTCCCGTCGTCCTCCGCCCGCGGTGGGGCGTCGGGGAGGTCGTCGGGGGCGCCGGCGATCTCGGCGCGCTCGGCACGCAGCGCGCGGGCGGTGCGGTGGGCGTCGTCGGCGGCGCGCTGCGCGGCGCGGCGGTCCTCGTCGGCGGCACGGGCACGCTCCAGGAAGGCCTGGGCGCGGGCCTGGAACTCCACGGCGTCGTCGGCGAGTTCCCGCAGCCGCGCCTGCCAGCCCGCACGTTCCCGGAGCCGGAAGGCGAGGCCCGCGAGCGCGTCGGCCGCGCGCCGGGCGCGCTGTGCGGCGTCCTGGCGCTCGTCCCGGACGGCGGCGGCCTCGGACGCCGCCTCCTCCGCCTCGGCCCGGGCCGCCCGGGCCTCGGTGAGCTCGGCCTCGGCGTCCTGCGTGAAGGTGCGCGCGGACTCCGCGGCGGCCGCCAGCTCGGCGAGGCGGCCCGCAGGGCAGGCAGTCCGCCACGAGGTGAGGCGGGCCGCCAGCTCGCGGTCCTTGGCCAGCCGCGCGGCCAGGTGCCGGATCTCCTCGTCACGCTCGGCGGCACGGGCGCGCAGGGTGTGACGCTCCTCGTCCGCGGCCTGCTCGTCGTGCATGGCGGGGTTGGGCGGCACCAGGAAGACCGCCGGTGCGTCTGCGCCGCCCGCCTCCGCGCCCTCGCCGACCGGCTCGGGCACGGGCGCGAGCAGGGCGGCCGCCGTCCCCACCGCGACGGCGGAGCGGGGCAGCAGGGCCGCGTCGGCCAGCACCTCCCGCGCGCGGGCGTGGCCGGCGGGGTCGGTGATGACGACACCGTCGACGAGTTCGGGGCGGGCGGCGAGCACGCGCGCGTGGTCGACCGGGTCGACCGCCTGGGCGAGGTACCGCCAGCCGGGCAGGGCGGGGATGCCGTGCTCCCCCAGGAACTCGACGGTGGCGAGCACGTCGGGACCGGGCGGCAGCAGGCCGCCGTCGCCGAGGGCGCCCAGGATCCGGGCGTCGTCCGCGGCGGCCGTGCGCAGCTCGAAAAGGTGCCGTTCGGCCGCGGAGACCTGCTCGTCGAGCAGGCCCGCCAGGTCCTCGGCGTTCCGGTCGAGCTCGGCCGCGGTGAGGGCGCCGCCGGCTTCGCCGGGCTCCCCACCGCCGGACTCCGCCGGGCCGGTCGGGGACGTCCCGGCGCGGCCGGGGCCGGGCGCCGTACGGCCGGCCCCCTCGCCCGCACGGCCGGATCCGCCGGCCGCGCCGCCGGGTCCGGTGGACGGGGTGGACGCGCGGGGTGTGCCGTCGTCCTCCGCGGCGCCTGCCGCCGTGCCCCCGCCAGAGCGCGGCGACGGGATCGTCCGCCCCGCCCGCCGGGTGGACGGCAGGCCGAGCAGCTCCCCCAGGCGCTCCTCGGCGGCCAGGGCGTCGGCGGTGCGCAGCTCGGCCTCGTAGGCGCGCTCCGCGGCGGCCGCGGCGTCGGCGGCGCGGGCCGCGGTCAGCTCGGCGCGGCCTTCCGCGGCCACCGCCGCGCGGGCCTCGTCCGCGGTGCGGCGGGCCGCCTCACGTGCCGTGTCCCAGGCGGCGACCGCGGTCTTCTCGGCGTCGCTTGCGGCTAGGGCGGCACGGGCCGGGTCGGCGTCGGGCGCGGTGTCGTCGAGCCAGCCCGCGCGCACCGCCTCGGCGGTCTCCTGCTCGACCTCGGCGAGCCGCTGGCGCAGGTGGTCGGCCTCGCTGCGGGCGCGCTGGGCCTCGGTCGCGGCGGCGGTGGCGTCCCGGTGTGCCGCCTCGCCGGTCTCCTGGAGCGCGAGGGAGCGGGCCTCGCCCTCGGCGGCCAGGTGCTCGGCGTCGTCCGCTGCCGCCTGCAGGGCGCGCACCAGGTCGGCGGCGGCCTGCGCGCGGGCGGCCAGCGCCGGGGCCGCGTCCCGCTCGGCCTCGCGGATGGCGGCGGCGACGCGGGCCGACCGGTCGGCGGCGGCCCGGTGCCGCAGCACGGCCTCGGCGGCCTGCCACGCCGCGTACAGGCTCCGTGCGTCGGCCAGCTCGCGCTTGTGGGCGGCGGCGGCCTTCTCGGCGCCCTGGAGGGCGAGCGAGGCGTGCCGGTACGCCAGCTCCGCCGCGATGAGGGCGCTGCGTTCGCGGGCCCGCTCCGCCTCGGTGACCGTGCCGGCGGCGGTGGTGACCTGCTGGGCGAGCTCGGCGGCGCGCTCCCGCTCCCGGCCGCGGCGCGCGGCGACCCGGCGGGCGAGGGTCCTGGTGCGGCGCTCGGCCCCGGCGTGGATGTCACGCGCGCGTGCCCGGGCGCCTGCGGCCTCCACGATGCGGCCGAGCAGGTCGACGGAGCCGGCGGTGAAGTCGCGTTCCGCCATGAGCTCGGCACGCCGCCCGAGCTTGTTGCCGAAGCCGCCGACCAGGTCGGCGAGGCCGTCGGTGTCCCGGGTGTCGGTGACCGCGCGCAGCAGCAGGTCGGTGAAGTCGGCGTCCTTCTTGACCGCGAAGAGGCCGGCGGCCTCGCCCTCGTCGGCGTTCATCTCGCGCTGGTAGCGGAAGAGCTCGGGGTCGAGGCCGAGGTCGCCGAGGTGCTCGGTCCAGCGCTCGTGGATCTCCTCCCAGTGGACGTCGAGGTGCGGGTACGCCTTGTCGGCCTCGGTGAGCGCGTCGCGGAAGCCCTTCATGGTGCGCCGGCGGCCCTGGGCGCAGGAGGCCCCCTCGACCGGGGGGCGCACGGCGGTGGACTCGGCGACGGGGAGGTTGTCCAGGCTGAGCCCCGGGCCGGGCCGGAAGGAGTACCAGGCCTCGGCGAACTTCCGCGGGTCGTTGGAGACCTGCCGTCCGCGCCACTCGCTCACCTTGCCGACGACCACACAGGCGCCGGTGCGGGTGTGCTGCCACTCCAGGGCGACATGGCCGCAGTCGTCGGCGAGCAGGAACTTGCGCAGCACCCCCGAGCTGGCGCCGCCGAGGGTGTTGCGGTGCCCCGGCAGCATCACGGAGAAGATCAGCTTGAGGAGCACGGACTTGCCGCCGCCGTTCTCCAGGAAGAGCACACCGGCCGGGGCGGGGCGGCGCGGCGGTCCAGCGGGCTCCTCCTCGAAGAACTCGCCCTGGGTGGGCGCCGGGTCGGGCACGGGCTCACCGACGCCCCGCAGGTCCAGCACGGTGTCGGCGTAGCGCGCACCGGCGGGGCCGATGGAGTAGAGGCGGACGCGGGACAGCTCGTACATGGCGGCGGGCTCTCGTGGTGGTGGCGCCGGCTGGCGGCGGACGGGTCGGGGAGCCGGGCCCGGCAGGGGCCCGGCCGGGTCAGGAGTGGAAGGGCAGGCCGGCGTCGGCGGCCAGCTCCAGGTCGTCGGGGTCGGCGGGGGGCAGCAGGGTGGCCGTGCCGTCGGTGACGGGCACGATGCCCAGCTCCAGCAGCTCCGCCAGGGCGGCGCTGCCCGCCATGTCGCGGACCTGGAGCTGGTAACGGGCGGTGGTGCGGTAGGTGCCTCCCGCGTCGTCCCCGGTGCGCTGCAGGAAGCCGGAGTCGGCGAGGAAGGCGACGGCCTTGGCGACGATGCCGGTGGTGGAGCCGGCCGGGCGGCGGGCGTCCTTGGTGGCGCCGGTGGAGCTGCGCCGCGCCCAGACCCGCCAGGCGGCCTCCAGGCCGGGGGCGTCGCTGGCCGGGTCGGTGTTCTCGCCCTGCTCCTCGGCGCGCTCCTCCAGGCGGCGGCAGGCCTGCCGGACGAACGCGTCCACGCCGTTGACCGTGAGGCGTCCGATGTAGCCGTCGTCGGCTAGGTCTTCAGGGCGCGGGAAGGCCAGCGCGGCCACGGCGAGATGGGCGAGGCCGTGCAGGAAGCGGTCGGTGGCGTCGGCGGAGGCGCGGCGCGCGTAGTCGCCCATGCGGACGGCGAACACCGAGTCCTCCGCGGCGGTCACGGCCATGCCCGCGCGCGGGGACACCTCCAGCACGATCAGGCCGAGCCCGGCGGCCACGGCGTCCGCGAGGCGCGCGAACGGCGGGTCGTCACGGTAGCGGCGGAGCAGCTCCGCGTACTCCTGGTCGCGGGCGGGCTGGAGGCGGGGCTGGAGACCGAAGGCGACGAGCCGCGCGGCGTCCGCGGCGTCGGCCGGGGTGAGGGGCGCGCCAGCGCCGCCCTCCGGCCGGTCGCCCGGCTCGCCCCACGCGCCACCGTCTGCGTGATGGTCGCTCACGGCTGGTGCTCCTTGCTGGGTGGTGAGGTGCGGGTGCACGGGTGGCCGCCGGGGGCGCCCGGGACGGGGTGACCGCCGGGGGTACAGATGGTCGGACGACCGCTGGGGATACCGGTGACGGGACGAGCACCACTGGGACCTGTCGCGGGGCGACGGCCGGGGACCCCTGTGGAGGGGCAGCCGACGAGGGACCCTGGGGCGGGACGACGGACGAAGGCCCGTGGGGCGGGACGAGCGCCGGAGGCGCACCGCGAGGGTGCGGCGCACCGCGGGGATGCCGCACCCCGCGCGGGCGGGGCACACCACGGCGACGAGGCACACCACGGCGACAGCGCGCACGACGGAGGCGCGGGGTGCCGGACAGGGACGCGCTCCGCTGCACGGAGCCCGGGGCTCATGCCGCCTCCGTCCGGTCCGCGGCCATGCCCGCGGCGTCCAGGCGGGCGGTGCCCACGATGAGGTCCGCGCCGCCGAACTCGGGGTCGTCCAGCTCCGTGCCGTCGTCGACGGCGAAGAGGAGCTGTTGCTCGCCCTGGCGGTAGGCGGTGCCGACCGCGGGGCTGGCGGCGTGCACGGCGAGCAGGGCGACCAGGTACGGCAGGTCGGGGTCGCGGCGGCGGGCCTCGGCGAGCAGGCCCGACAGGCGGCGGGGCGCGTCGGGGGGTAGGTCGAGCAGCTCCATGGCGACGGCGAGCTGCTCCTCGCTGAACCGGCTGTCGTCCGGGGTGGCGATGAGGTCGGGCTCGGGCATCTCGGCGCCCAGGTGCTCGCGTTCCATGGGTGGCGTCAGGAGGAGGTCGACCAGGTCCGTCATGCGCACGGACGAGGGGGTCCGCAGGCCCGTGCCGCGGGCGAAGTAGGCGTCGGTGACCCGGGTGGCCTGCTCCACGGGGAGCGGCAGCAGGGGCGCGACGAGGTGTCCGTAGAGGTCGAGTCCGGCGCGCGCGGCGGGCGCGGCGAAGGCCTGGCGGTCCTGCTCGGCGCGGAACAGCGGCCCGGCCTCCAGGAGCCGGGACTGGAGCTGGGTGTGGCGGCGGATGCAGTCCTTCACGATGTCGACGAGCTCGGCGGCACGGCGCTTGTGCTCGGCGTCCTCGGACTCGTCGCGGGACTTGCGGATGTTGGTGAGGATGGCGTTCTCGTGGCGGTAGCGGTCGGCCACGTGGTCGAGGGCCTCGGTGATCAGGTCGGGGACGGTGCGGAGCCAGTCCACCGCGCGGACATTGCGCCGGGTGGCCTCCAGGGCTCTGCGCAGGGTCTCGGCGTACTGCACCGTGCGGTAGCGGGCCTGCTCGGCGGCGAGCTGAGCGTCGGCGAGCCTGCCGCGGCTGATGAGCACCTCCAGCTTCACCTCGGCCGCGATCTGGGCGCTGGTGACGTCGGTGTCCAGGGCTCCGACGAGGACGTTGACCGCTTCGTCCGTGGTGCGCAGCCAGACGCCGCCGCCGTGCCCGGGGACCTCCTCGACGAGCTTGAAGTCGTAGTCGCGGCGTACGTAGCTGCCGTCGGGGGCGAACGTGCCGTAGACGGCGCGGAAGCCGCGGTCGACGCTGCCGACGTTGATCAGGTTCTCCAGGACCCAGCGGGCGACGCGCTCGTGCTCCTCGGTGGGCCGCCGGGGGGCCTGGGCGGCGATGCGCGGCAGCAGCCTGGCGACGACCTGCTCGTGGTCGGCGCCGGTGTCGAAGTCCATGTGCAGGGTGACCAGGTCGATGGCCGCGAGGGCGAGCTCCGCCATGCCGTACACCGAGTACTCGCCCGCGAGGTTGGCCTTGCGGGCGTCCAGGTCGTGCAGCGGGGCGGTGCAGGCGAGGGCGCGCAGGCGGCGGGCCAGGCCCTCGTCGGCGGCCGGGCCCGGCGCGGGGCGCGGCCCCGCGCTGAGCTGGGACGGAGCGTGGTCCGTCGAGGCGGGCGAAGTCACGGTGCACAGACTAGGTCCTGGGTGTGACAACAGCCCAAACCACGAATGCCACGGCCGCGCCGGCCGGCTCCGGACCCTCGCGCTCACCCGCACCCGGCGGCTCGTGTGCCGACGCCGGACCGGACCCGGAAGGCCGCCGCGCCGTGGCCGGACGGCACCGGCATCCGTATCCGTACCCGTATCCGTACCCGCACCCGCACCCGCACCCGCACCCGCACCCGCCCGAGGGTCAGTGGGCCTTCCGCTCGCCCTCGGCGACCCGGCGGCCGTAGACGTCGACGAGTTGACGTCGTGAGTCGTCGAGGTAGTCCCCGAGCAGGGCCTCGGCCTCCGCGTACCGGCCGGCCTGCAGGGTCTCCAGGATGAGCTGGTTGCGGGTGAGGTAGGGCTCGTGGAGGCGGCGGGGGTCGGCCACGACGTGGAAGGCGAGGCGGAGTTCGGCGAACACGCTGCGCATCAGCTCGTCGGTGCGCTCGCTGCCCGCGAGGGCGACCAGTTCGCGGTGGAAGTGGATGTTGGCCGTGGACACGCCCTTCCAGTCACGGGCCCGCGCCGCTTTGCGGCCAGCGGTCACCGACTCGGCGACGCCGTCCAGTTCGCAGGGCCGGTCGCCGAGGCCGCGCACGACGGCGCACTCGACGAGGCGGCGGATCCGGTAGATGTCCTCGACGTCCTCGACCGTCAGGACCCGGACGAATACCCCGCGGTTCAGCTGGTGCGTCAGCAGCCGTTCATGGGTGAGCAGCCGGAAGGACTCGCGCAGGGTGTTGCGCGAGACCCCGAGCGCGCCCCCGATGCCGTCCTCCGAGAGCCGGGTGCCGGGCGGGAAGTACCCCTCGGCGATACGGCTCCTGAGGATGTCGGCCACCCGCTCCGCGGTGCTGGTGCGGCCCAGCAGGGCGCGGTCGTCGGCAAGTTCCGGCAGTGGGGCCATTCCTGAATTCAACCGCAGGGAGGAACACGGAACAACATGGGTATTGAGGGATCGTTCAACGATCCTCTACCTTGGGTCGAGGGTTGGCCACCTGTCCCGGCTCCCGCACAGGCCGCCTGCGGCGGCACGACGGAACAGCGCGGTTCTCACGCACCTTCACCTTCTGCGAGGCGCTTCATGGCCACGACTCCTCCCCGCGCTCCGGTCGCACCGCCCGGGCGGACGGCCGGGGGCGAACGTCCCGCCGGCCCCGGCGCGTTCGGCCGGCTGGGCGCTCGGTCCACAGGGACGCCGCGCGCTCACGGGCGCTTTCGGCGGCTCTACGCTGGACTGCCGGAGCCCGCGGACGCCTCGCACCGCTGCCACGGCGTGCAGCGCCACAAGGGCGCTGAAGAGCGGCGCCACGCCCCCGTAGCCGCCGTAGCCCCAGCGCGGCGTAGACGCCGCAGTCCGCAGGGAAACAGCGCCGCGAGTCCGAGGCGGCGCACCCACGACCGGAGAAGGGACCCATGACCGTTCCCCCCATCGACCTCAACGCCGACCTGGGCGAGGGCTTCGGCCACTGGCGGCTCACCGATGACGCGGCGCTGCTGACCGTCGTGACCAGCGCCAACGTGGCATGCGGCTTCCATGCGGGGGACGCGCCCACCATGCGGCGGGTGTGCGACCTCGCCGCCGCGCGGGGGGTGCGGATAGGCGCCCAGGTCTCCTACCGCGACCTCGCCGGCTTCGGCCGCCGCGGCATGGACGTGCCGCCCGGCGAGCTGGCGGCCGAGGTGGCGTACCAGATAGGCGCGCTGCAGGTCTTCGCGCGCGCGGCCGGCACCCGTGTCGCGTACGTGAAGCCGCACGGCGCGCTCTACAACCGGGTCGTGCACGACGGCGAGCAGGCGGCGGCCGTGGTCGACGGGGTGCTGCTCGCCGGGGACGGCACCCGCCTGCCGGTGCTGGGGCTGCCCGGGTCCCGGCTGCTGGAGGCGGCCGGCGCGGCCGGGCTGCCGGTCGTCGCGGAGGCCTTCGGCGACCGGGCGTACACGCGCGCGGGGACGCTGGTGCCGCGGAGCGAGGAGGGGGCGGTGGTGACGGATCCGCACGCGGTGGTCGAACGCTCGGTGCGCCTCGCGCGTCTCGGGGTGGTCACCTCCCACTGCGGCCAGGAAGTCCCGGTAAGGGCCCGCTCGCTGTGCCTGCACGGCGACACCCCCGGAGCGGTGGACCTGGCCCGGCGGGTGCGGGCCCGGCTGGAGGATGCCGGCGTCCCCGTGCGGGCGTTCGCATGAGGGAGCGTCAGGATCCACGCATGAGCGTCCTTCCGGTCGGCGAGCATGCGGTGCTCGTGGAGCTGGCGGGCGGTGACGAGGCGGCGGCGCTCCATGAGGAACTGCTGCGGCGCCGCGCGGCCGGCTCCCTGTGCGCCCGCGAGATCGTGCCCGCCGCCCGCACCGTCCTGCTCGACGGCGTACCGGATCCCGGGGCGCTCGCCGCACGGCTGCCGTCATGGCGCTTTCCCGCACGTCCCGCGCGCGGGGGGAACGTCATCGAGATCCCCGTGCGGTACGACGGACCCGACCTCGCGGACGTGGCGGCCGCCTGGGGGGTGCGTCCCGGGGAGGTGAGCGGCATCCATGCGGCAGCCGAGTTCCGTGTCGCCTTCTGCGGCTTCTCCCCGGGCTTCGGCTATCTGACGGGGCTGCCGGAGCGCTACCGGGTGCCGAGGAGGGACACTCCCCGCACCGCGGTCCCGGCCGGCTCGGTGGCGCTCGCCGGCCCCTACACGGGCGTGTATCCGCGCACGTCGCCGGGCGGCTGGCAGCTCATCGGGACGACGGACGCCGTCCTGTGGGACCCCGAGCGCGTGCCGGCCGCCCTGCTGACGCCCGGGGCTCGGGTGCGCTTCCTGCCCGAAGAGCCGCTCGCGTCCGGGGGCCCGCTCCCGTCCGGGGGCCCGCTCCCGTCCGGGGATCCGCTCCCGTTCGAGGAACCGCGGTGAGCGACCGGGCTGTGGCGGTGGTACGGGCCGGTGCGCTGACGACCGTCCAGGACGCGGGCCGTCCGGGGCACGCCCATCTGGGGGTGCCGCGCTCGGGCGCCCTCGACCCGGGCGCCGCCGCGCTGGCCAACCGCCTGGTGGGCAACGCCCCGTCCGCCGCCGTTCTGGAGACCACGCTCACGGGCTGCGCCCTGCGGGCGTGTCGCGCGGTGACGGCGGCGGTCGCGGGGGCGGCGTGCGCGGTACGGGTGGACGGCCGGCCGGTGGCCTGGGGCGCCCCTGTGAGGGTGCCGCCGGGGAGCGTCCTGGATGTGGGGCCCGCGGTGCACGGTGTGCGCAGCTATGTGGCCCTGGCCGGCGGGGTGGCCGTGGACCCGGTCCTCGGCAGCCGGTCCACGGACCTGCTCTCCGGGCTCGGGCCGCCGCCGCTCACCGACGGGACGGTCCTGCCGCTGGGGGCCGTGGCAGGGCCGCACGCGCGCGTGGACACCGTCCCGCAGCCCGGGCCGCCCGGGGAGCTGGTGCTGCCGGTGACCTGGGGCCCTCGGCACGACTGGTTCACGGCGGCGGCACGCGCCACGCTCACCACGCGCGCGTACCGGGTGTCCCCGGCGAGCAACCGCATAGGGCTGCGCACCGAAGGACCGCCCCTAAAGCGCCTGGTACAGGACGAACTGCCCAGTGAGGGTCTGGTGCTGGGCGCCATACAGGTGCCTCCGGACGGCAGGCCCGTGGTGTTCCTCGCCGACCATCCGACGACGGGCGGCTACCCCGTGGTGGCGGTCGTCCGGGAGCCCGCGCTGGCCGCCGCCGCCCAGGCGGCACCGGGCACACCGGTGCGGTTCGCAGCGGTCGGCAGGAGGACGTCGGACGAGGCAGGCGGGTCGCCGACGACGCCCGTGGCCGCCGCCGGATCGGACGCGGCGGCCGAGGAGGGACCGCCGGCAGGGGAGGGCATGCCGGCCGGCGCCGCTCCCCCCGCGGCCGCCCCGCCCGAGGCAGGCTGACCGGGCGGCCCGGTCAGACCGCGCGGCCCGAGGGGTGCCGCAGGGCCGGACGCAGAGCCGGACGGCGTGGCCCCGCACAGCACGGCCCCGTGTGGCACAGCCTCATACGCCACATCACCGAGCGGCACGACTCCGCCGGTCACGGCCGTGCCCGGCACAGCCCCGCCGGGCACATCCCCACTCCGCACATCCCCACCCGGCGCACCCCCGCCCGGCACAGCCGAGTGCCGCGACACGACGCGGGACCCTCCGGCGGTAGGTGGTCCGACGCGGTCCGGTGCAGAGCAGCCCGGCACGCAGCGGGCCGGCACGCGGCAGACCGGAACAGAAGCGACCGGGTCACAGGAAACCGGCTCCCAGGAAACCGGCCTGGAGGAGACCGGAACACAACAAGCCGGCACGGATAGTACCGAGACGGAGGAAACCTGCACGGAGGGCACCGGGACAGAGGAAACCTGCACGGAGGAGACCGGGACAGAGGAAACCTGCACGGAGGAGACCGGGACAGAGGAAACCTGCACGGAGGAGACCGGGACAGAGGGGACCGGAGCAGCTCGCGGCGACGCGGCCCGCTCCTGTGCCGTCACCGCCGCCAGCGCCGCGGCCACCGCCCGGGACGCGTGCGCGTCCAGCCGGGCGCTGGTGCCGCGCACCCGGTGCCGTACCTCGTGCGCGGCCAGGGCGAGCAACTGCGGCAGCAGGTCCGTGGACCTGCGCAGCACCCAGGCGGTGCCCGCGGTGGCCAGCCACCGCGCCTTCGCCGCCCAGGTGGGCGGCGGCAGCTCGGGCTCGGCCGGCGGTGCCGGTCCGGCCGCGATGCCCGCCTCCGCCAGCATCCGGTGCACCCGGACGGCCAGCATGCGGTGCCCGCGCTCGCCGGGGTGCAGCCGGTCCGCGCTCCACATCGCCCGGTCGGTGACCCACTCCCCCTCCGCCAGATGCAGGTGGAACGCGGCGTGGCGCTCCGTCAGGGCGTGCACCACCGCGTTGACCGACCGCTGCCGCCGGGCGAGCGGCCGGGCCAGCAGCCGCGGTAGCCCGAGCACGGCCCCCGGGTCGGGCAGGCATGCGGTGACGAGGGCGGCGCCCTGGGCCGCGAACGCCGCGTAGACCCGGCTCAGCCCGGCGGCCACCACGTCGATGTCGTACGTGCGGCGCAGGGTGTCGTTGACCCCGACGATCACGGAGACCAGGTCGGGTCGCAGGGCCAGCGCGCGCGGTGTCTGGCGCTCCAGCACGTCCAGGGTCCGTGCGCCGCTGACCGCGAGGTTGTGGAACTCGACGGCGCCCGCAGGGCCGAGACCCCCGGCGAGCAGGGCGGCCCAGCCGCGCCACCCGTCGCCCACCGGGTCGCCGACCCCCTCGGTGAGGGAGTCGCCGAGCGCCACGAACCGTATGGCCCTCATCCCCCACCACCCCCGGCACCGGATCCGTCCCAGGCACCCGCACCGCCCCCGGCACCGGGTCCACCCCGCACACCCGCCCCGTCCCACGCGGCCCCGGACGGCCGCTCGGGGCCGTAGGATCGCGCTCCGCCCGCGGGCCGTCCCCCGCCCGCGGCCCGCGCCGTGCCCACGGACCGTACGGCGAGCCCGGCCGGCGCCGGCAGAGCCGCCGGGCCCGCGGCGACGGGCCCGGCGGACCGCACCCGCGGCACCGCGCCGTGTGCGCGCAGGAAGCCCGCCACGGCGATGTCCCAGCCGAAGCACTCCGCACGCGCGCGTGCCGCCTGCCGGCGGTCGGACTCGGGCCGGTCGAGCATGGCGAGGACGGCGTCCGCGAAGGCCGCGCCGTTGTCCCTGGCCGCCGCACCCGCCGTACCGACGATCCCCGGCAGCGCCGAGGACGCGCTGGCCACCACCGGCGTGCCGCACGCCAGCGCCTCCAGGGCGGCGAGGCCGAAGGTCTCCGCGGGGCCCGGGGCCAGGCAGACGTCCGCGGAGGCCTGGAGCGCGCCCAGGAGTGCACGGTCGTCGACGTGGCCGAGGAACGTCACGGGCAGCCTCCGCTGTCCGGCGCGCTGCTCCAGGCGCGGTCGCAGCGGCCCGTCCCCGGCGACGACGAGACGGGCCCGTATGCCGCGGCCGCGCAGCGCCGCGAGCGCGTCCAGCGCGGTGCCGGGCCGCTTCTCGACGGACAGCCGGGAGCAGAGCACCAGCAGCACCTCGTCGTCGCGTGCATGGGCACGACGCAGCTCCGGGTCGGCGAGCCGCGGGTGCCGTTCGCGCAGGTCGACGCCGAGCGGCGCCCGTACGACATTGCGCGCCCCGATCCGGGCGAACTCGCGCTCGGCCCACTCGGTGGTGCACACCACCTTGCCGTACGCCCAAGCGGTGCGGGAGTTGAGCGTGTCCGCGACCCGCCGGGCCACGGGCTCCGGCACGCCCCAGGTGCGCAGCACGCCGTCGGCGGTCTCGTGGGAGACCATCACGGCGGGGATACGCGCACGGCGCGCCCACTCGCCCGTCCAGCGCAGGGTGGTGCGGTCGGACACCTCCAGGCGGTCGGGGGCGAGCCGCTCCAGGACGCGGGTGAGGCGGCGGCGGTCGACGAGCACGCGGTAGCCGCCGGTGCCGGGCAGTACCGGGCCCGGCAGGGTGATGACGGTGCCCTGTCCGGTCTCCCGGCGCTCGATGCGCTCTCCGGGGATGATCAGCACCGGGTCGTGCCCGGCCGCACGGTATCCGGCGCCCAGTTCGCGCAGTGCCGTGCGCAGCCCGCCGGACGCAGGGGCCACGAAGTTGGCGAGCCGTACGATGCGCAGGGCCGGCCCGGTCCCGGACGGGTCGCTCATGCCGCCACCGCCGAACGGGCCTGGAGCACCTCGGCGTAGTGTCCGAGGAGCCGGTCGCCGACGGCCTGCCAGGTGCGGCCCTCGACCGCGGCCCGGCCCGCCGCCCCGTACCGGGCGCGCAGGCCGGCGTCGGCGGCCAGGGTCCGCACGGCGTCCCGGACGGCGTCCTTGTCGCCCGGCGGCACCAGCAGTCCGGTCCGCCCGTGGCCCACCAGGTCGAGCGGCCCGCCGGCGGCGGGGGCCACGACGGGCAGGCGGCTCGCCATGGCCTCCTGCACGGTCTGGCAGAAGGTTTCATAGGGTCCGGTGTGCACGAAGACGTCCAGCGAGGCGAAGATCCGGGCCAGGTCGGCGCCGGTGCGGCGGCCGAGGAAGACGGCGCCGGGCAGTTGCCTGCGCAGCGCGTCCTCGCTGGGCCCGTCGCCCACCACGACCACCCGGACGCCCTCCAGGGAGCAGGCCCCGGCGAGCAGTTCGACCTGCTTCTCGGGCGCCAGGCGGCCGACGTACCCGACGATGACCTCGCCACCGGGGGCGAGGTCGCGGCGCAGGGCGGAGTCACGGTGGGCAGGCTGGAAACGCTCGGTGTCCACGCCGCGCGGCCACAGCCGCACCCGGGGCACCCCGTGCGTCTGAAGGTCGCGCAGGGCCGCGGTGGACGGCGCCAGGGTGCGGTCGGCCGCCGAGTGCACCCCGCGCAGCCGCCGCCACGCCGCGGACTCCCCGCCGCCCATGTACGTGCGGGCGTAGCCGGCGAGGTCGGTCTGGTAGACGGCGACGGCGGGGATGCCCAGCCGTCCCGCCGCGGCCATGCCGCGCACGCCCAGCACGAAGGGGCTCGCCAGGTGGACGATGTCGGCGCGGTGCGCGGTCAGCGCGGCGGCCACCCTGCGGCTCGGCAGGGCCACCCTGACCTGGGCGTAGCCGGGCAGGGGGAGGGAGGGGACGCGCACCACGGGGCAGGGCGCCGCGGCGTCGGCGTCGGGTCCGGCCGCGGTGGCCGGGGCGACGACGAGGGGCTCATGACCGCGGGCGGCGAGGTGGCGGGCAGTCTGCAGGGCGCAGTGGGCCACACCGTTGACGTCTGGGGGGAAGGATTCGCTGACGATGACGACACGCATACTCGTGTTGTCGTCGTGCCGGACGTGGCCACGTCAACGAGGATCTTTCGTGACGAGGAACGTCCCATGAGCGTTGGGCCGGTTTCGGTCATACGGAGGGGATGTCCGGGCCGATCCGGCTGCGCACCGCGGTCTGCACGTCCGCCTCCTCCGCGGGATCGGCCGCGAGCCTTCTGAGCTGGTCCACCACGCGTGCGTCACCCGTCTCGGCGTGCCGCGCGGCGACCTCGCGGGTGGACTCCTCACAGTCCCAGAGGCATTCGACGGCGAAACCTGCGGGAAACGAGGGGTCGGTGGCGGCGAGGGCGCGGGCGGTGCGGCCGCGCAGCTGGGACGAGGCGGTCTCGCGGTACACATGGCGCAGCACGGGCGCGGCGCACACGATGCCGAGCCGCCCCGTGCCGTCGACGAGGGGGCCGAGGGACGGTGCGTCGGGCCCCTCGCCGCGCACCGTCTCGCGCAGCGCCCCGAGCACCAGGTCGGTATCGCGGGTGGTGCCGCGGCAGGCGAGCACCCGGCCGGCGGCCGCGCCGAGCGGATCGGGCCGCTGGGCCCAACGGCGGGCACTCTCCACGGCGGCGTCGGTGCGCATGCGCTCGAACGCGGCCACGGCCGCCGACACCACGGTGGCCGAGGGGGCCGCGACGGCGGCCTCGATCAGGTCGAGCACCTGGGGGTCCTGGGCGTCGGCGAGATAGCGCAGGGCCGTGCAGCGGGCGCCGTCCGGGCCGCTGCGGGCGGCCTCGACGATCCGCGGGCGGTCCTCGGGCGCGGCGACGGCGGTCAGGCAGCGGGCGGCGGGGGCGTGCAGCGGGGTGCCGCGTTGCAGACCCTGGTCGGCCCAGTCGAGGACGGCCTGGACGCTCCACTCAGGCCGGGGGCCCTGCGGCCGCATCTGGCGCTGCCAGCGGTCGAAGGAGCCCCTCTCCTGTGCGGCGCGGACCCGGGCGGCGAGCGCTTCACGGGGGTCCTCGGCCCACAGCCGCCAGGGGCGTGGCTCGAAGGCGTCCCGCACGGCGCCGGCCAGCTCGGCATCGCCCTGGGCGTCGGCCGGGAAGCGGGCCAGCACCGGCGCGGCGAGCGTCCTGAGGCCCGCGTCGTCGTCGCGCAGGGCCAGTTCGTCCAGGGCCCAGGCCCAGTTGCTGCCCGATGCGGCGTAGCGGCGGAGCAGGACCAGGGCGTCACGCCTGCCGTACGAGGCGAGGTGGCCGAGGACGGACAGCGCGAGACCGGTGCGTGACTCGTCCGTGTCCAGCAGGTCCTCGGGGTCGAAGAGGTGCTGCTCGATCTCCTCCAGGCCGCCGTGCAGGTCGAGGTAGAGGCGGGCGTAGTACAGCGAGCGGTTCTCCACCTGCCAGTCGCGGCGGGGGTCGCTGCGGACGCACTGGTTCAGGGCCGTGAGCGCTTCGGCCCGGGGGGCGGTGAGCGCGTGCAGGGTGCCGTCGCCGCGGCCGCGCTGCAGCAGGCCGAGCAGCGTACCGCTGGGCGCTATGACCGGTTCGAACATGGGAAACAGCCTCACATCAAGCGTCGACGCAACCGGGATCGTGCACTACCTGGCAGCGCGACACCACGTGGGGGCGGTCGTCGTCCGAAGCCTGCTGTAGACCATCTTTTCTCTGCCTCTCGTCGGTGGGCCCCGCGGGGGGGGCCGCTCACGGGCCGCGCGGTGCGGCAACACCTGCCCAGCCGCCGCGTCCGTGAATCACGACGTCATGATGGCGCAGGGGTTTGGTGCACCGCGACCACATTTCTCCCGGCCTGCCACCGCAGGTCCGCCGGTCGGCCGCCGGCGCACGCCCCGGCGGCCGGGCCGTGGCTCAGCCGTCGCCGAACAGCCCGAGCAGGTCCGTCTTGCCGAACATCCGGGCCGTGTCGCGCGCCGAGGGGGTGCCTGCGGAGGGGTCGGCGCCGGCGTCCAGCAGGACCCTGATCACGGCGTCCTCGCCCTTGAAGACGGCGCCTGCCAGCGGGGTCTGGCCGCGGTCGTTGGCCTGGTCGGGGGTGGCACCGCGGTCCAGCAGGGCCCGAACCGTGCCGGCGTGGCCGTGGTAGGCGGCGAGCATGACGAGCGAGTCGCCGCGGTCGTTGGTGAGGTTCGCGGGGACGCCCGCGTCGACGTAGGCGGCGAGCGCTTCGGTCTCACCCTGGCGGGCCAGATCGAAGATCTTGGTGGCGAGCTCCACGACCTCGGGGTCCGGGGCTTCACTCATGTGCGGAACGCCTTTCGATCATGTGCGGAACGCCTTTCCATGGGCGGCTGCGGCAGTGCGGCGGGACACCCGTTCGACGGCGCGCCGTCCGGGTGATTCGCCAGGGTACTGCCCGTGGCGGCGTGGAGCCGGGCGCCGCCCGAGCGAGGATCACCCCATGCCGTCCGCCGGTACGGGCCGTGCGTCCGGCGATGGCCCAACACGCCGCACACTGAAGAGAGGTGAGGCCTTTTCACTCATTTGCACCTTTTGTCGTACGGATACAAGCTGTGAGCCTGGAAGCACCCACGGTGCGTGTCCTCGACAGGAGAAATCCATGATCCTCAGCATCTCCGGCGCGTTGCTGCTCGGCATCATCGTCTTCCTCTTCTTCCGCAAGGACGGGCTGAAGCCCTCTCACGCGCTGGTCTGTTCCCTCTTCGGCTTCTATCTGGCGGGCACCGCCATCGCCCCGAGCATCCACGCCGGAGGCGCGAGCCTCGCCGGTCTGATCAGCGGCATCAAGTTCTGACGCGCGCGACGCTCCTCCCCTGACGCGCGCCACGCTCCCCGGCATCGCTCCGGTGTCCGTGCGGCGCCCCTCCCGCTGTCCGTGCGGCGCCCCTCCCGGTGTCCGCCGCATCCGCCCCGACGTCCGTGCGACCCGACACTTCCCCCCTCAGGAGACCGACGTGGCCCGGTGCCCCCTCCCCCGTGTCCTCCGCAGCGGGAGCGGCACGCTCGTCGCGGGCCGGGCGCGGGCGCGTACGGCGGTCCTGGAAGCCACCGGCCTCCTGCACCCCCTGCTCACCGTCGCGCGGGGCCTGCGCCGGCTGGCCGCCGCCGGCCGGCGCGGCTGGGCCGGGACCCCCAAGGGCCGGCGCGGACCCGTGCTGTTCCTGGCGGGCTCCGCCGTGCTGATCGTGGCGCTCGTGCCCTTCGGCCCGCCGCTCGCCCTCGCCGCCCTCACCGTGGCGGCGCTCTGGCACGGCCGCGGCGGGCCCCGCGTCGCGGGTCCGGAGCCGGACGACGACGCCGCGGGCCTACGCCTGTCCGCCCTCTACGAAGCGCTCGTGCCGTACTTCTCGCGCCCCGGGGACCCGGACCCGCTGTATGCGCACGGTGGCACGTGGCAGAGCGCGTTCCCGTACCACGAGTTCGACGCGGACGGCCGCCTGTGCCGTCTGGTGCTGCGCTACCCGGCGTCCTTCACGGACGGCGAGGCGGACGCACGCGCGCGCGTGGAGCGTCTTGTGCCGGCCAAGTCGGGCCGTGACCGCGAGTACCACTTCTGGTGGGACGAGGAGGCCAACGAGCTGACGGTCACCGTCCTGCCGCCGCTGCCCACCGGTGTCACGGCCCAGCGCTTCGGCACGGCGCCCGGCGAGACGGTGCTCGGCTGCACCGACCCCACCGGCGTCCCGTTGACCCTTCCGGTGCTGGACGACCCCGCGGGGTGCGACCCGCCGCCCCTGGTGTGGCACACGGGTCCGGGCGGCGCACAGCCGCACCTGCTGGCCGTGGGCGGCCCGGGCAGCGGCACCACGACGCTGCTGCGCTGGCTCGCCCTGCAGGCGCTCGGGGACGGCGACGTGCTGATCGTCGACGGCGGCGGCACGGGCGGGTACGCCTGTCTCACGGGCCGGGCCGGAGTGCTGGCGGTGGAGTGCGGGCTCACCGGCGCGCCGGCGGGGCTGGAGTGGGTGGGGCACGAGACCCTGCGCCGGCTGGTCGCCCTGACCGCCGCGCGGCAGGCGGGCCAACCGCCACCGGCGGACGTCCGGCGCCCGCTCTGGGTGCTGCTGGACCGTCCCGCGCTGCTGTCCGAGCTCGCCGCCGCGGACGGCCGCCCGGATCCGCAGTCGCTGCTCCGGGTGGCCCTGCGGCACGGCAGCACCGCGCGGGTGACGGTCGTCGTCGCCGAGCGTGCGGACGCCCTGGACACGCTCGACCCGTCGGTGTGGCAGCACGCACACGCGCGTGTGGTGCTCGGGGCGGTACCGGCCGAGGTGATCGCGTACGTGCTCGGCGCGCCGCCGCACACCACTCCCGTCCCGTACGTACCGCCCGGCCGCGGCTACGCACGCCTGGGTCCGGGCCCCGTGGTGCGGTTGCAGGTCCCGGCGACCCCGGACCCGTACGACGACGCGGCCGCCGCGGCCCACCGGCGGGCCGTGCTCGACCTGCTCCCCGGACCCGTTCCCCCGGCGCGGCCCGGCGCCCCGCCGGCCCCGGTGCCGGCGCCCGCCGGCCCCTGACCGTTCCGCGCCGGAACGGAGACGCCACACCACGGAAGGCGCGAAGCGTCCCGCCGGGCGTGCGAGGCGTCCCGCCGCACGGGGCCGGGTCGTCACGCCACGAACGTCCTCGGCGACTCGGCTCCCCCGCTGGCCCCCTCGGCGACCAGGCGGGCGGCGGACGCGAGCCGCACGGCGGCCTCCTCGGCGACCGCGCCGCTCACGGTGAACGGCAGCCGGACGAACCCCTCGAACGCGCCGTCGACCCCGAACCGGGGCCCGGACGCGACGCGCACCCCGACCCGCTCCCCCACCTCGGCGAGCCGCGACCCGGACACGCCGCCGGTGCGCACCCACAGGGTGAGCCCCCCGGAGGGCACCGCGAAGTCCCAGTCGGGCAGCTCGCGGCGGAGGGCGGCGACGAGCGCGTCCCGGTTCTCCCGGGCCTGGGTGCGCCGGGTGCCCAGGGCCTCCTGCCAGCCTCCCGTGCTGAGCAGCCAGTTCACCGCGAGCTGCTCCAGCACCGGGGTGCCCAGGTCCGCATAGGCGCGGGCGGCCACCAGGCTGCGGATGACGTCGGGGGCGGCGCGCACCCAGCCGATGCGCATCCCCGCCCAGAACGCCTTGCTCACCGAACCCACGGTGATGACCGTGGCGCCGGCCGGGTCGAAGCCGCAGACCGGGCGCGGCATGGTGACGCCCGGGTCGAGCCAGAGTTCGTTCATGGTCTCGTCGACGACCAGCACGGTGCCCGCGGAGCGCGCGGCGTCGACCATGCGGCGGCGCTGGTCCTCGTCGGCCAGGGCGCCGGTGGGGTTGTGGAAGTCGGCCACCACATAGGCGAGCCGCGGGGCCGCGTCCCGCAACACCTGCCGCCACCGCTCCAGATCCCATCCGGCCAGCCCCTCGGCCATGGCGACCGGCACGAGCCGGGCACCCGCCTCGCGCATCAGCTGGAGGATGTTGGCGTAGCTCGGCGACTCCACGGCGATGCGCTCGCCACGCCCCGCGAAGAGGTGGCAGATCGCGTCCATCGCCCCCATGGCGCCGGTGGTCACCATGATCTGCTCCGGCATCGTGGGCACGCCCCGGGCTGTGTACCGCTCCGCCAGCAGCTCGCGGAGCGCGGGCAGTCCGGCGGGGTAGTCGCCATGGGTGTGCGCGTACGGCGGCAGCTCCTCCAGGGCGCCCCGCACGGCGCGGGTGAGCCAGGGCTCGGGGGCGGGCAACGAGGCACGGCCGAGGTCGATCATGGAGCCCAGCGCCTCCGGCGGCAGCGGCTCCAGACCGCGCGCCGGCAGCGGGTTGCCCGCCGGCACCGCGGTCCAGCTCCCGGCGCCCCTGCGGGACTCCAGGAAGCCCTCGGTGCGCAGTTCCTCGTAGGCGGCGGCGACGGTGGTGCGGCTGACCGAGAGCGCGAGGGCCAGCTCGCGCTCGGCCGGCAGTCGCGCGGCGACCGGGACCCGGCCCTCCAGGACGAGCAGCCGGATGCCGTCGGCGAGCGCGCGGTACGCCGGAGGCCGCCGGGCGCCCGGCCCCGCGGGCCTGTGCTGCTGGGAGCGGAGCAGCCGGGCCAGCTGCGGCGACCCCACGGCTGAAGTCCACTGCGCCATGGAGATCAGTCCACCTTCCTCGAATTGGCCATGGATGGCTCCACTTTCCACGCCACAGAGTGACACGCATCAGTCCATCATTGCCACAGGGGAGACCAGCCGTGCCCGATCCGACCGCCCCGTCCAGCTCGTCCGCACCTGTGCGGCAGCCGCCTCCGGCGCGGAGACGGGGTGCCTCCGCCGCCTTGCGGGCCCGCTTCCGGACGCGGCCGGGGGACGGCACGGGTCGACGGGAGTCAGGGGGATCACAGGCCTCGCAGGACTCGCGGCACGCTGGGGACCCACAGCACGCTGAAGGCTCACACGATGCTGAAGGCTCAGGGCGCACCCGGAGCTCACGGGGCAAGCGCACGGCCGCACGCCTCATCCGGCGCCTCGTCCGGCTCTACACGGGTCTCACCCTCTACGGCATGAGCTCGGGCCTGCTGGTGGCGGCCGGCCTCGGCCTCGAACCGTGGAACGTGCTGCACCAGGGCATCGCCGAGCGCACGGGCCTGTCGATGGGGGAGGTCACCACCCTGGTGGGCGCCCTGATCCTGCTGCTGTGGATCCCGCTCCGGCAGCGCCCCGGGATCGGCACGGTCTCCAACGTCCTGGTGATCGGCCTCGCGATGGACGCCACGCTCCACGTGGTGCCGCCACCGCACGCGCTGGCCGTCCGCGTTCCGCTGATGGCCGGGGCGATCGTGCTGAACGGCCTGGCGACCGGCCTGTACATCGCCGCGGCCTTCGGCCCCGGACCGCGCGACGGGCTGATGACCGGCCTGCACCGGCGCACCGGCCGCTCGATCCGGCTGGTGCGCACGGCCCTCGAGGTCACCGTGGTGGCCACGGGCTTCGTGCTCGGTGGAAGTGTGGGCGCCGGCACGCTGCTCTACGCCCTGTCGATCGGTCCGCTCACGCAGTTCTTCCTGCGGGCCTTCGCCGTACGCCCGGCATCCGCCGGCAGCACGGTCGTCGCCAAGGGGTCACCGGGGGACGCCATACTGCGGCGGTGACCACGCAGACCCGCCACCCCTATCTGGACCACCCCGGCCCCCTCGCCTTCGCCCACCGCGGCGGCGCCGCGGACGGCCTGGAGAACACCATGGCCGCGTTCCACCGCGCGGTCGACGCCGGCTACCGCTACATCGAGACCGACGTGCACGCCACCGCGGACGGCACTCTGGTCGCCTTCCACGACGCCACGCTCGACCGGCTGACGGACGGCGCGGGACGCATCGCGGACCTGCCGTGGCGCGAGGTCGGCCGGGCGAGGGTGGCGGGCAGCGAGCCGGTACCGCTCTTCGAGGAACTGCTGGAGACGTTCCCCGAGGTGCGCTGGAACGTGGACGTGAAGGCGGAGCCCGCGCTGCTTCCGCTGCTGGAGATCATCGAGCGCGCCAAGGCGTGGGACCGGGTGTGCGTGGGCTCCTTCTCCGAGGCACGCGTCGCCCGCGCCCAGCGCCTCGCCGGGTCCCGGCTCGCCACCTCCCTGGGCACCCGGGGCGTGCTCGGCCTGCGGCTGCGCTCGTACGGACTTCCGACGGGCCCCCGAAGATCGGCCGTGTGCGCCCAGGTGCCGGTGGAGCAGTCCGGGGTGCGGGTGGTCGACCGCCGTTTCGTGCGCAGCGCCCACGCCCGCGGCCTCCAGGTGCACGTGTGGACGGTCGACGAGCCGGACGAGATGCACCGGCTCCTGGACCTGGGCGTTGATGGCATCATGACCGATCACATCAAGACATTGCGTGCGGTCCTCGAGGAACGGGGCAGCTGGGTCTGACGGCCGGCCCGCGAGCGGGGCGGCACGCGCGCGTGGGCACTGCTCGCAGGCCGGGTGGCACGCGCGCGTGCGGCACGATCGCACGTGTCGCACGCGAGAGCCCGCCGCGGCCCCCTGTGTCGGGGCACGGTCCGGGGCGGAGGGAAGGCGAGGGCGCGTGACCGGCGACACCGTGGGCACCAGGGGCGGGTCGGGCGGCGGGAGCGCGCCCGAGGGGGACGCCCGGGACGACGCCGCCCCGCCGGCCGACGCCGCGGCCCGGCGGCGCGAGCAGCGCGGCTGGTACTTCTACGACTGGGCGTGCTCGGTCTACTCCACCAGCGTGCTGACCGTGTTCCTCGGGCCCTACCTGACGGACGTGGCCAAGACCGCGGCCGACGCGCACGGGTATGTGCACCCGCTGGGGCTGGCCGTGCGGGCGGGCTCGTTCTTCCCCTACTGCGTGTCCGCCTCCGTCGTCCTGGCGGTCCTGGTGATGCCGCTCGCCGGCTCGGCCGCCGACCGCACCGGCCGCAAGAAGCCCCTCCTGGGGGCCGCCGCCTACCTGGGCGCGGGGGCCACCACCGGGATGTTCTTCCTGGCCGGCGACCGCTACCTCCTCGGCGGGCTGCTGCTGATCGTCGCCAATGCGTCGATCGCCGTCTCCATGGCGCTGTACAACTCCTATCTGCCCCGGATAGCGCTGCCCGAGGAGCGCGACGCGGTCTCGTCCCGGGGCTGGGCCTTCGGCTACGCGTCCGGTGCTCTCGTGCTGCTGGTGGACCTGGGGCTCTTCACGGCCCACGACGGCTTCGGCGTCTCCGAGGGGACGGCGGTGCGGATCTGCCTGGCCACCGCGGGCATCTGGTGGGGTGCCTTCGCCGTGATCCCGCTGCGCAGGCTGCGCGACGCCCGCCGGGACACGGCGGGCGCGGTGGCGGCCGGCAGCGGCGCCGGACAGGGCTGGCGGCAACTGGCGGCGACCGTCCGGGACATGCGCCGCCGCCCGCTCACCTTCGCCTTCCTGGTCGCGTACCTCGTCTACAGCGACGGCATCCAGACGGTCATCTCGCAGGCGTCCGTCTACGGGTCCGAGGAACTGGGCCTGAGCCAGTCCACCCTGATCACGGCGGTGCTGCTGGTGCAGGTGCTCGCGGTCGGCGGGGCGCTCGGGATGGGGCGGCTCGCGCGCGTGCACGGGGCCCGGCGCACCATCCTGGGCTCGCTGGTGGCCTGGACGGCGACACTGGCGGCCGGGTACTTCCTGCCCGCGGGCGCGCCCGGCTGGTTCTTCGTGCTGGCGGTCGCCATCGGCCTGGTGCTGGGCGGCACCCAGGCCCTCTCCCGCTCGCTCTTCTCGCACCTGGTGCCGCGCGGCAAGGAGGCCGAGTACTTCTCCGCCTATGAGATGAGCGACCGCGGCCTGGCATGGGTGGGCCCGCTGCTGTTCGGCCTGACGTACCAGCTCACCGGCAGCTACCGGAGCGCGATCCTGTCGCTGATCGTCTTCTTCGTGCTGGGATTCGCCCTGCTCGCCCGGATACCTGTGCGGCGTGCGATCCGGGCTGCGGGCAATCCGGTGCCGGAACGGATTTAGCACCCGAGGGCAAAGGCCGGTAGTGTACGCGTTTGGCCTGCTGGGCGGACCGTTACTGCGCGTCAAGGAAGAGGAAACGCTGGGTGACATCTCCTGTCAGATGTGACAAACCGGGCGACGGCGGGTACGGAATTGTTGGCAAGGCTGCGGCTACGACGGCGACGCATGACCCCGAACGGGAATCTTTACCGCCGACCGGACGTTGACCGGATGACGACGACAGCGACACCTGTCCTGTGGGCATCAAGCCCGGGAGGCACGATTCATGAGTGAGCGAGCTCTTCGCGGCACGCGTCTCGTGGTGACCAGCTACGAGACCGACCGCGGTATCGACCTGGCGCCGCGCCAGGCCGTGGAGTACGCATGCGAGAAGGGGCACCGCTTCGAGATGCCCTTCTCCGTCGAGGCGGAGATTCCGCCGGAGTGGGAGTGCAAGGTCTGCGGGGCCCAGGCGCTCCTGGTGGACGGCGACGGCCCCGAGGAGAAGAAGGCGAAGCCCGCGCGGACGCACTGGGACATGCTGATGGAGCGGCGCACCCGCGAGGAGCTCGAGGAGGTCCTTGAGGAGCGCCTGGCGGTGCTGCGGTCCGGCGCGATGAACATCGCCGTTCATCCGCGGGACAGCCGCAAGTCCGCCTGAGAGACCCCTCCGGGGGCGGAGCACGTGCACGGCCGCGGGCCGTGACCTCAAGGTCACGGCCCGCGGCCGTGTCCGTCCTCGGCGCCGGCCACTGCCGGCTCACCGCACGGATCGCCCAGGGGTCACCTCCGGGTCACCGCCGGTGCGGACCGGAGCCCTCCGCACGCCCCACCGGGGCGGCGCCCTTCGGCGCGCCGCGCGACCGGCTCCGGATCAGCCGCCCGGTGGTCGGCCGGGCGCTCAGCCGCCGGTGAGCGGCGGGCGCGGCCCCGAGTCGGGATGGCGGTCGCCCCGGCCGGGGCGCTCGTCGTCGCGGATGACCTCGCCCTGGACGACCTTGCCGTCCTGCTGGTGCATCCGGGCCTGCTGGAAAGCCTCGCCCCAGGTGCCAGGCACGGCCGAGCGCAGCCTGCGCTCCACCATCCGCTCCGTGATCCGGCGGACGGCCCCGCGTACCGGTGGGATCAGCAGCAGCAGTCCGAGGACGTCGGAGAGCGGGCCGGGAATGATCAGCAGCAGACCGGCGAGCATCAGCAGGCCGTTGCCCTCGCCGTGCTGCTCGTCCTCCGGCGCGGCACCCCGGGTCTGCGCCTGGATGGTGCGGTTGAGATGACGGAAGGCGCGCCGGCCGGCCCGCTTGACCACCGCACCACCGGCCACCACGCCGGCGACCAGCAGCAGGAAGATGGTGAAACCGCCCGCCGCGCCGGCGATCAGGGTCAGCAGCCAGATCTCCAGCACCACCCACAGGGCCACGCCGAGCGGCACGAGGGCCCGGGCACGCGAGCGCCGGGGCCGGACCTGGTGGATCGGGGGCGGTGCGCCAGTCGTCATGCTTCCAGTGTGCCTGGCCAGGGACCCGTCCGGCACGGATACCCCGCCTCTTCCCGCCGGGCTCCGCAGCGCACGTCCGGGACGGGCCCGGGGCACGGTCGGGCCCCGGGGCCGTTCACTCCCCGGGGCGGCCGAGCAGCTTGCCGAACCGCTCCGTCACGCCCCACGAGGTGACCCGCCAGAGCGCCTCCACGAAGATGTCCCGGCTCATCTTGGAGTCCCCGTACACCCGCTCCACGAAGGTGATCGGCACCTCCACGACCTGGTAACCGGCCCTGACCGCGCGGCGGGCCAGGTCGACCTGGAAGCAGTAGCCCTGCGAGGCGACCTGGCCGAGGCCGAGCCCTTCGAGGGTCTCGCGCCTGAAGGCCCGGAACCCGCCGGTGATGTCCTTGAGCGGCATGTCGAGCAGGACCCGCGAATACGTGCTGCCGCCGCGGGAGATCAGCTCCCGGTACTTGGGCCAGTTGACGACGCGTCCGCCCGGCACCCATCGGGAACCCAGCACGAGGTCGGCGTTGCCCAGCGCGGTCAGCAGCCGGGGCAGCTCCTCCGGCTGGTGGGAGCCGTCGGCGTCCATCTCGATGAGCACGCCGTAGTCCCGCTCGAGCCCCCACCGGAAGCCGGCCAGATAGGCGGCTCCCAGGCCCTCCTTGCCGGTGCGGTGCAGTACGTGCACATGTTCGTCCACGGCGGCGAGTTCGTCGGCCAGCTTGCCGGTGCCGTCGGGGCTGTTGTCGTCGGCGACGAGGACGTGCGCGTCGGGCACGCTCTCCCGCACCCGGCCCACGATGGACTTGATGTTCTCGGCCTCGTTGTAGGTCGGGATGATCACCAGGGCCGTCCCCAGCGGGCCGAACCGGCTCCCACGGCCGGGCACCGCGGACACCCCATCGCCGTCGTTCACTAACTGCCCCTATCTGTCGTGACAGGGGACCACCTTAATGGCCAGGGCCTGTGGCGCCGTGCCGGCACAGACCGTTTGCCGCCGATCAGGTCGTATCCGGCGGAGGGGCCCGGCGCCCTCCGGGCCGGCCGGGGACGCGCCGGCTGTGTGCCGGCCGAGAGCCGGTGTCCACTCGACGCCCCGGGCCCGTCCGGGCCGCACCGTCCGCCTCGCTCGCGGGCGAGGCAGACAGGGGGCTCTTTGCCGGCGGCAGGCTCCCGCGACCGAACTCGCCGTCCGGAGAGAACCGCAGGTCAACGGTAAAAGTGAGGACATCGCCACACCGCTTTGGACCCGCCGGCGCGGTGCGTCGCGCCGGCGTCACTCGGCCGGCATCACTCGGCCGGCCGCACGTGGACCGTCCGCCCGCCGACCACCGTGCGCAGACAGACCGGGAGTTCGCGGCCGGGGGCGAGGTCGGGCAGCCCCGCGACCCCGGAGCGTGGGTCGGTGGACCAGCGCGCCACGCGGTCGTCAGGCGCCCGCACCACCAGCTCGCCGGTGCGCCACACCGCGTAGTCCGCCGGCGCGCCCGGCACCAGCGCTCCCCCGTCGTCCTGGCCGGCGGCCCGCCGTCCGCCCCGGGTGTGCGCCGTGAACGCGGCCCGCACGGAGATCCGGTGCTCCGGGGTGCGATGGTACGCGGCGGCGCGCATCGCCGCCCACGGCCCGAGCGGGGTCACGGGGCTGTCGGAGCCCAGCGCGAGGGGCACCCCGGCCCGCAGCAGGGCCGCGAACGGGTTGAGGGTGCGGGCCCGTTCGGGGCCGAGGCGCCGCGCGTACATGCCGTCCTCGCCGCCCCACAGCTCGTCGAAGACCGGCTGCACGGACGCGGTGAGGCCGAGCTCGGCGAAGCCGGCGACCGTTTCGGGGGTGAGCATCTCGGCGTGCTCGACCCGGTGCCGCCCGGTGCGCACCCGCGCGAGGCCGACACGTTCGGCGGCGGCCCGCGTGCCCTCGACGACGGCGGCCACGGCGGCGTCGCCGATGGCGTGGAAGCCGGCCTGGAGCCCGGCCTCCGTGCAGGCGGCGACATGGGCGGCGATGTCGTCGGCGTCCAGGTAGGCGGCGCCGGTGTGGGCGGCATCGGCGTACGACGCGTGCAGGCAGGCGGTATGGGAGCCGAGGGCGCCGTCCACGAACAGGTCGCCGGCCGCGCCGAGCGCACCGAGTTCGCGCACCAGGGCGGCGTCCTTCTCCCCGGTCACCGGCGCCGCCCAGTATCCGAGCACGCGCGGGCCCGGTTCGGCGGCCGCCAGGGCGAGCAGCCCGGTGAAGTCGTCCTCGCTGGAGATCTCGGGACCGCCGCACTCGTGGAGGACCCCGATGCCCAGCGACGCGGCGTGCCGCAGGGCGGCGCGCTGGGCGTCGGTGCGCTGCCGCGGGGTGACGGCGGCGTGGGCGGCGGCGCGCACGGCGTGGTGGGCGTCGCGGGTGAGCGGCCCCTCGGGCTGGTAGCCGGCGTGGCCGGCGATGCCCGGCACCAGGTCGAGCAGCGCCGTGGTCACCGCGGCCGAGTGCACGTCGATGCGGGAGAGGTACAGCGGCCGGCCGCCGGTGGCCCGGTCGAGCTCCTCGCGGGTGGGCGGCCGGCCGCCGGGCCAGCGGGCCGCGTCCCAGCCGTGCCCGAGGAGCACCCGGTCGCCGGGCCGGGCCGCGGCGTACGCGCGGATCCGGACGAGGGCCTCGTCGAGCGAGCCTGCCGTGCTGAGGTCGAGCCCGGTGAGCGCGAGGCCGGTGGCCGTGGTGTGCACATGGGCGTCCGTGAACGCCGGGGTGACCAGGGCGCCGTCGAGGTCCACGGTCTCGTCCACGCCGTCGGCGAGGCCGTCGGCGGCCGCTTCCGAGCCCACCCAGGCCACCCGGTCGCCCTCGGTGAGCATGGCGGTGGCGTACGGGTCCGCCGGAGTGTGGACGGTGCCGCGGCGCAGCAGCGTGGTGCGGTGAGTCATGGCACCAGTGTCCCCGCCCGGGCGGCCCGTCCGGCCGCGGGACACTCCCTCGGCTACAGGCGCGGTGGGCGGGCCTCGTAGGGGGTGGACAGGACGACGGTCGTACGGGTCGAGACACCGGCGAGGGAGCGCACCCGGGCCAGCAGGTCCTCCAGCTCGTACGGGGTGGCGACGCGCACCTTGAGGATGTAGTTCTCGTCGCCGGCGACGCTGTGGCAGGCCTCGATCTCGGGGACCTCGGCGAGCCGCTCGGCGATGTCGTCGGGGGCGCTGGGGTCGAAGGGCTTCACGGAGATGAACGCCGTCATCGGCAGCCCGACGGCCTCCGGGTCGACGACGGCCGTGTAGCCGCGGATGACACCGCGCTGCTCCAGCCGACGCACCCGCTGGTGCACGGCCGACGTCGACAGACCGGTGGCCTTGCCCAGGTCCGTATAACTCATCCGCCCGTCCTCGACGAGCAGTCGCACGATCCGCCGATCCAGCTCCTCCATGGCGCAAGAACCTACAGGGCGGCCGTTCCCCACGGGTACTCGTGAGGGGGCCGCGGGGACGCCGCGCGGAGCCGGACGCCAGACACCTCGGGGTTCATGTGATGAAAACCACAATGTTCCGGCCGCGTGGGTCGGCATGCCGCGATTACCCGCCGGGCGGGACGGGAAATGCTTGCTGTGGTCGAGGCCGCAGCGGCTGGTCGGCCCACCCGAGGGGGATACATATCCATGCAGAGTCTGAAACGCCCCGGTCGTGCTGCCCGCACGAGGCAGCAGCCGGTCACCGAGCCCGCGCCGGAGGGTGTCGAACCCGACGCCGAGTTCGACCCCGACGACACCTTCGAGACCTACCGGGTGATCTGCCCGGACTGCGCCCAGTCCATCGCGCTCCTGGCGGACGAGGACGTCCTGCCCGAGCATGCGCTGTGTCCCTCGCCCTGGGACCCGTTCGGCCTCCAGGTCTGCGCGGGCACGGGCCGACCGGCGGCGGACGCCTGGTCTCCCGACACCTCGCCGGAGGCCCAGGAGCAGGAGGCGGCCCTGCTGATGACGCTCCCTCAGGGCCTCGACTGGCGCACACAGCCGTTCTCGCACGTGGGCGGCCCTGCTTCCCGTCCGATGCAGACCCCGCGGATGCGGCGCCCCGCGGCCTGAGCCGTACGGCGTACGGGACGAGAGCCACGCGGCCGCCGTGCGGCGTGAACTGACGGATGATCTCGCCTGGCGGTGACCCCGCGTGCGGTGGCCGCGTCGGCCGGGTATGACCGTCCCGACCCGGCCGGCGGCCGGTCGCCGCCGCCTTCTGGTACCCGTCTCGGCGGAATCGGTCCCCGGGTGGCCCGCCCGCCGCGGCCGGACCCGCCGATTCACCGTGCCCTGCTGCGCACCTGGGCGGAGCGCGGCAGGACGCCGCCGGGACGCCACGACCCCGAGTGGGTCGGGCTCGCGGCGCCCCCGGTCGCGTCCGGCAGGCTCAGCCGGCTTCAGGACCGAGCAGGTGACGGGCGATGACCACGCGCTGGATCTGGTTGGTGCCCTCCACGATCTGCAGCATCTTGGCCTCGCGCAGATACCGCTCCGCGGGGAAGTCGGCGGTGTAGCCGTACCCGCCGAGCACCTGGACGGCGTCCGTGGTGACCCGCATGGCGGTGTCCGTGCAGAGCAGCTTGGCCATGGCGGCCTGCCGGGAGAAGGACTTGCCGGCGTCGCGCAGCCGTGCCGCGGAGAGGTAGAGGGCGCGGCCCGCCTCGATGGCGGTCGCCATGTCGGCGAGCAGGAACCGCAGCCCCTGGAAGTCCGCGATCGGCCGGCCGAACTGCCGCCGGTCCAGGGCGTATGCCATGGCCTCGTCCAGCGCGGCCTGGGCGAGGCCGACCGCACAGGCGGCGATGCCGAGCCGCCCGGAGTCCAGCGCGGAGAGCGCGATGGCGAACCCCTGGCCCTCGTCGCCGATGCGGCGCGCGTCCGGCACCCGTACCCCGTCCAGGTGAACCTGTGCGGTGGGCGAGCCCTTCATGCCCATCTTCCGCTCCGGCGCCGCGGCGCTCAGCCCCGGTGCGTCGCCCGGCACCAGGAAGGCCGTGATGCCGTGCGCGCCCTCGCCGGAGGTGCGGGCCAGGACCGTGTAGAAGTCCGCGATGCCGCCGTGGGTGATCCAGGCCTTGGTGCCGTTCAGCACCCAGACGTCGCCGTCGCGCACCGCGCTGGTCCTGAGTGACGCGGCGTCCGAGCCGGAGCCCGGCTCGGACAGGCAGTAGGCGCCGAGGAGTCCACCGCCGAGCATGGCGGGCAGGTGCTCCGCGCGCTGCTCCTTGCTGCCGAAGGCGGCCAGCGCATGGCAGGAGAGAGTGTGCACGCTGACGCCGAGGCCGACGGTCAGGCGGGCGGCGGCGAGCTCCTCGACCATCTGGAGATAGACCTCGTACGGCTGGCCGCCGCCCTCGTACTCCGTGTCGTAGGGCAGGCCGAGCAGGCCCGACGCCGAGAGCAGGGCGAACAGGTCGCGGGGGAAGTGCCCGGCGTCCTCCTCCTCGGCGGCGACCGGTGCGATCTCACGGCGGACCACGTCGCGCACGAGCGCGAGCAGTTCGCGGGACTCCTCGGTGGGCAGGTCGCGGTCCACGGGGCCCGGGGCGTGGCCCGGCCCCCTCCCGCCGCTGCCGTCGACCGGCGCGCTACGCGCGTCCCCCGTTGCCTCTGTCATGGCGGAGCTCTCCTCCCTGTCGGGCGCTGCGGCGACGGCACGCACCGGGTGTGGCGGCGTCGCCGGGTCCGGGGCATGCCCGGGAACGTGCTGCCCCGCTGCCGGCGCGGGCCGCCCGGGTCGCGGACGGAGCTGATCAGCGGCGGTGGCGGGTTGAGTATGCCCGATCCGAGGCGGACCGTCACCGGCGTATCGGGGGACGGGAATGTGCCGGTCCGCCGGTCAGGGGCGCGCCATCGCGCCGCCCGGAATGGTTGGTACGAACCATTGACGCAATGGTCTAGTCCTCTCTACTGTGCGGGGAGCGCCCTCATATGGTCGGCCGGGCGCTCAGAGGTTCACGGCACGGCACGTCAACGACGTTCGCTCCCCTCCCCCACGAGGAGAACCGATGCTCAGACCGCTCAGATCACGTCTTCTCAGAGCCCTGCGCCCGGGCGCACGCCTGCGCGCCCTGGTGTCCGCGGCGTGTTGCGCCGCACTCGGCGCCGGGCTGCTCGCCGGCGCCGGCAGCGCCAGCGCGCAGCCGGACGCCGGGAGCGAGGTCGCCGCCGGCTCCCGGGTCGTCGGCTACTTCACCGAATGGGGCGTCTACGACCGCAACTACCACGTCAAGAACATCGAGACCTCCGGCTCCGCCGCGAAGCTCACGCACATCAACTACGCCTTCGGCAACGTCCAGGGCGGCAAGTGCACGATGGGCGACTCCTACGCCGACATCGACAAGGCGTACACCGCGGACCAGTCCGTCGACGGGGTCGCCGACACCTGGGACCAGCCGCTGCGCGGCAGCTTCAACCAGCTCCGCAAGCTCAAGAAGCTGCACCCCGACCTGAAGGTCCTGTGGTCCTTCGGCGGCTGGACCTGGTCCGGCGGCTTCGCCCAGGCCGCGCAGAACCCGGCCGCGTTCGCCCAGTCGTGCTACGACCTGGTGGAGGACTCCCGCTGGGCCGACGTCTTCGATGGCATCGACATCGACTGGGAGTACCCGAACGCCTGCGGCCTGACCTGCGACACCAGCGGCCCGGCCGCCTACCGGAACCTGATGGCCGCGCTGCGCGCCAGGTTCGGCGGCGAGCTGGTCACCTCGGCGATCGCGGCCGACGCCGCCGGCGGCGGCAAGCTGGACGCGGCGGACTACGCGGGCGCCGCGCAGTACGTCGACTGGTACAACCCGATGACGTACGACTACTTCGGCGCCTGGGACGCGCAGGGCCCCACCGCCCCGCACTCGCCGCTGACGTCCTACAGCGGCATCCCGAACGCCGCGTTCAACACCGACGCCACGATCAAGAAGCTCAGGAGCCTCGGCGTGCCGGCCGACAAGCTGCTGCTCGGCATCGGCTTCTACGGGCGCGGCTGGACCGGCGTCACCCAGGACGCCCCGGGCGGCAAGGCCACCGGCCCCGCGCAGGGCACCTACGAGCAGGGCATCGACGACTACAAGGTGCTCAAGACCAAGTGCCCGGCCACCGGCACCGTCGCCGGCACCGCCTACGCGCACTGCGGCAGCGACTGGTGGAGCTACGACACCCCGGCGACCATCGCCGGGAAGATGGCGTACAAGGACCAGCAGGGCCTCGGCGGCACCTTCCTCTGGGAGCTCAGCGGCGACACGCCGAACGGCGAGCTGATCAAGGCGATCACCTGAGCGGACGGCAGTGGGCGGGGGCCTCACGGGCTCCCGCCCTTCCGCGTCCCTGCCGGTGTACAACGCCCCACGGGCCCCGTGTGTCTGACCGGGCGACGCCTGCTCCCCCACCAGGCGGCCGACAGAGAGCATCCGCCGACCGAAGGGCCCCGATGAGCACCCACCGCACCGCCCGCCGCCGCAGATCAGCCCTTCTCGCCCTGGCCGCCGTGATCACCGCCGCGGCCGCCCTCACCGGAGGCGTCTCCCAGGCCGCGTCACCGCCGGCGCTGTCCGCACCGCCCTCGCCGGGCGCCCCGGGGCTCGGCGACCCGATCTTCCCGCTGGACGGCAACGGCGGCTACACCGTCCGCCACTACACCCTGGACTTCGACTGGCAGGCCCCGAGGACGCCGTTCGAGGCGACCACCACGATCCGGGCCACCGCCACCCAGGCGCTCTCCCGCTTCGACCTGGACTTCGCGGGCAACACCCTGCACACGGTCACCGTGAACGGCCGCGCCGCAGCGTTCGCGCGGGACGGCGACGAACTGGTGATCACACCCGCCGCGCCGATAGCCGACGGTGCGGCCTTCACGGTCGTGGTCGCCTACACCGCGGACCCCACCCAGACCCGGCACCGCGACGACGCCATCTCGGACTACGGCTGGATCCCCACGCCCGACGGCACGATCCTGTACCCGCAGCCGAACGGCGCCAAGCTGATCTTCCCCGCGGACGACCACCCCAGCCTGCGGGCGCCGTTCACGTTCCACATCACCACCCCGCCGGACCTCAGGGCCGTGGCCAACGGCCGGCCGGCGGGGCACACCACGGGCGCCGACGGCCGGGTCAGGTGGACCTACGAGTCCGAGCAGCCCGTCACCCCGCAGTACGTCCAGCTGGGCATCGGCAGGTTCACCTTCGTGGACCGGACGGGCCCGCACGGCCTGCCCGTCCGCGACGTGGTGCCGGACGCGCTGGCCGCGCCGACCGAGCAGTACCTGAAGCTGACCCCGGACCACCTCGGCTGGCTGGAGCAGCGGCTCGGGCCCTACCCTTTCGACCGCTACGGCATCCTGGTCGGCGACACCGACCTCGGCGTGGCCCTGGAGACGCAGGGCCTCTCGCTGATCCCCAGGGCCGACCTGCTGGGCACCAGGGTCGACGCCGAGACCAACATGGTCCACGAGCTGACCCACCAGTGGCTCGGCGACAGCGTGGCCCTGAAGACCTGGTCCGACCTCTGGCTGAGCGAAGGCCACGCGCGCTACTACGAGCGGCTCTACTCCGAGGCGCACGGCGGGGACAGCTTCGAGGCGGCCATGAAGGAGGCGTACCGCCAGCACGACCAGTGGCGGCACGACGTGGGCGCGCCCGCCGGGCCCACCGGGCCGGGCCTCTTCAAGAAGATGCGCTACGACGGCTCGGCGCTGGTGCTGTACGCCCTCGGGGAGAAGGTCGGCGACGCCACGTTCCAGCGGATCGAGCGGACCTGGTTCGCGCGCTACCATGGCCGGGCGGCGAGCACGCAGGACTACGTCGACCTGGCGTCCGAGGTGGCCGGCCGGGACCTGTCCGGCTTCCTGCGCCCGTGGCTGTACGGCGCCACGACCCCGCCGATGCCGGGTCACCCCGACTGGGTGGTGGATCCGGTCGTGGCCTGAGGCACGGGGCCGCCGCCGTACCGCTCACGCGCCCGGCTCCCCCGCCCCGGGGGCGCCGAGGCCCGCGAGCTGGGCCGTTCCGCTGCGCGGCGAGGTCAGCACCGGGACGTCCAGGGCGCCGGGCGGCAGGGTGCGGACCGCGGCGGCCACGGAGGTCTGCGCGAGCACCAGCACGTCGTTCCCCGCGGCCAGTCGCCGGGCCTCCGCGGCGATCAGCTCGTCATGCCGCTCCACGTCCCCGGCGCGGCGCGCCTCATGGACGCCGGGACAGGTGGAGACCGTGAGGGTGACGTCGGTGCCGAGTCCGGCGGCCTGCCCGCGGATCAGGTCGGAAGTCCTGACGGCCCTGGTCGAGGTGGTCGTAGACGCCGTCCGGGTCGAGTCGGTGGGGCTCGTGCCAGGCGGAGACGGGGCTGCGCAGCGCGGTGAGCCCGATCTCGCCGCCGGTCACGTCGTGGCCGTACTTGCCGTCGTTGGCGACGGTCAGCCCGGCTTGGCGCCCGTCGGGGAGGGTGCCGGTCACGTCCACCCAGGCCTGTGCGGGCTCCTCGGTGCCGTCGGGGGTGCGTTCCAGGTGGCCGTAGGGGATCTCGTGGGTGGCGGTGGTGTCGGTGAGCGCGGTCGGGAAGCGGAACTTGAGGAGTTTCAGCTGCTCGTGCCAGTCGACGGTGGTGCGCACTTCCACCTGCCGGGAGCCGGCGGACAGCACCAGCTCCTCGACCAGCGTGGAGCGCCCGTAGGCACTCTCGATGCGCAGGGCGGCCCGCACGGGGGCCCCGCTCGGTGATCCGTACGCGGCGGCAGTCGAAGACCCCGGCGACGCGGTCGTAGGCACGGATGCGGTGGCCCCACGTGTCGGAGGGATCGTCGATGACGACGGCGTGCGGTCCCGGCCGGCCGGGCAGCAGCTCGGTGCCGGTGTCCTTGTCGTGCAGCGACCCGAGCCAGCCGGTCTCGGGGTCGACGGTGATCCTCAGGTGGGCGTTCTCCAGAGTGGTGCCGGTGGCGGTGACGGCGCCGGTGTCCGCCGCGGGGGGCTCGCCGGGGAGCAGGTGGTAGACGCGGTGCCCCAGCGGCGGTACCGACGCGCGGAAGATGATCCTGCCGCGGTTGCCGTTCAGCGCGGCCTCGGAGCGGATCTGCTGCACCGGCACGGCGGTGCCCTCGTCGTCGGTGAGCCGGACCGCGGTCGCCCGGGCGAACTCCGCCTCGACGTCCGTGTGCAGCTCCCACGGATGCGGGTTGAAGACGACCAGCGGCACCGTCCCGTCGCGCTGCGGGATGTCGATGCGCCGCGCCACCGCCTGCACGGAGCGGTTGAGCACCTCGGCGGCCAGCGAGCGGGCCCGGCCGTAGTCGTCGCGCGCGTCCTCGTAGGCGGAGCGGAGGGAGGTGCCGGCGAGGATGTCGTGGAACTGGTTGAACAGCACCAGCTTCCACGCCTCCGTCAGCTCCCGCAGCGGATACGTCTCGCCGGCCACGGCGCGGGCGACGACCGCCCACTTCTCGGCGCGCTGCAACTCGTTCTCCGTGCGCCGGTTCCACCGCTTGACGCCGGAGTGCGCCGAGTAGCAGCCGGGGCCGTGGTGCTGGAGTTCGCCTGCGTGCACGGGGATGCCGGCGCGATCCTTGACACGGTCGAAGAACGCCCGGGGGTGGCTGAAGGCGAGCCGGGGCAGGCCGCCGAGCGCGTCCAGGCGGCGGACGCTGTCCAGGTTGGCTTTGGTGGGTCCGCCGCCGTGGTTGCCGACGCCGTAGAAGACCATCAGCTCCGGATCGTCGTTCGGCAGGATGGTCAGCGCCTTGTCCAGGTGGCCGACGATGTCCTGGCCGGGGCTGCAGTACTCGTGCGGCAGCCGGTAGGCCAGGACCGGGGAGCCATCCGGGGCCTGCCAGTGGAAGAACTGGCCGGGCAGCGCCTGCTCGTGGGGGCCCGGGCGCAGGAACACATAGCTGTCGGGTCCCCGGGAGGACTCGGCGTGCGGGGGCTCGGGCGTGGTGGGCGGGGCGGCTCGGGCGTGGTGGGCGGGGCGCTCGCCGGGTGCCCCGGCCGGGGCGGGGCGCCCACGGGCGCCTCCGGCAGGAGAACGGCGCTCGTGCGGATCTCCGGCTCGGGCGGGGCGCTCAGGGGGTGCTGCGGCTCGGACGGGGAGCTCGCCAGGTTCCGCGGCTGGGTCATATCCGGCTCTCCGAACGGTCGTGGTCGGTCTGGGCGGCCCAGACGTCCACCTGTTCGCTGAGCAGGTGGAGCAGCAGCAGGTGCATCTCCTGGATCCGGGCGGTGGCCGCCGCGGGCACCAGCAGGACGTGGTCCGCGTGCTCGGCGGCGGGTGGGGGTGCCGGGACCGGTCCGTCGCCGGACCGGCCGGCGCCGGTGAACAGCACGGTCACGGCGCCGGCCGCGCGGGCCGCGGCGAGGCCCCGCACCACGTTGGGCGAAGGCCCGAGGTGGTGAAGGCCGCGACCATGTCCCCGGGCCTGGCGAGCGCCCGCACCTGGCGGGCGAAGAGGTTGTCGAAGGAGTAGTCGTTGCCGATGCAGCTGACCACCGAGGGATCGGTGGTCAGCGAGACCGCGGCCAGCGGGCGCCGTTCGCGGCGGTAGCGGCCGATCAGCTCGGCCGCGAGGTGCTGGGCGTCGGCGGCGCTGCCGCCGTTGCCGAAGGTGTAGAGGCGGCCGTCGCCGGAGTAGACCTCGATGAGGTCCTTGGCCACCCGGCCGAGGGCGGGCAGCAGGTCCCGGGTGCCTTCCGCCGCGTGCAGGTGGTCGGCGAGCTGGCGGGCGAGGACGTCGTGCATGGTGCAGGCGTTCCCAGGGGTGTGGTGGTGCGGGTCGGTCATAGGGCGGGCAGCCGTTCCAGGCCGATGGCCGCGGCGCCGAGCACACCGGCGGCGTCGCCGCCCGCGGCCCGTACGATCCGGGCGGTGCGGGCCGCGGGGCCCATGGCCTGGGCGGCGCCGCCCGCAGCTGCGGCAGGTGCGGCCGTCGGAGCGCACGGTGACGTGGCCGGGCTCGCCGCCGTTGCCCGCGCCGCCGCGGAACGTCCGGCCGTCCAGCACCAGACCGCCGCCGATGCCCGTGGACACCGTCAGGTACAGCAGGTGGCGCACCCCGCGGCCGGCGCCGAAGCGCCACTGCCCCGCGGCGCCCGCGGTGCCGTCGTTGTCCAGCACCGCGGGCAGCCCGTAGTGCTCGCGGGCGAGGTCGGTGACCGGGATCTGGGTCCAGCCGGGCAGGTGCGGCGGGGCGATCAGGACGCCGGTGTACGGGTCCAGCGGGCCGCCACAGCCGATGCCGGTGCCCAGCAGCCGTTCGGTGGGCACGTCGGCGTCCGCGAGGACCTTCTCACCGAGCTCGAAGAGGCGGGCGAGGGCGGCCTCGGGGCCGTCGGCGGCACCGGTCCGGCGGCTGGTGAAGGAGAGCGGGGTGCCGTCCTCGGCCACCACGCCCGCGGCGAGTTTGGTGCCGCCGATGTCCAGGGCGAGCACGGCCCGCCCGGCCGGCTCCCCCGGTCCGCCGGCCTTGTGGTGGTGCGTCATTCAACCCTTCCGTCCTGTGGTGGCGATGCCGGAGACGAAGTGCCGCCGGCCCAGGAAGAAGACGAGATCATGGGCAGGGTGACGACGACGCTCGCGGCGCACACGATCTCCCACTCCATCTGTCCTTCCTCGCCGAACTGGTCGAGCACGGCCTTCAGACCGCGCGGCACGGTGTAGAGGCTCGGGTCGCGCAGGTAGATCAGCGGCCGCACCAGGTCGGTCCAGGCGGCCTGCACCTCGAAGACGAAGGTGACCACCAGGGCCGGCCGGCACAGCGGCACCGCGATCCGCCAGAACATCCCGAAGTAGCTTGCCCCGTCGATGCGGGCCGCCTCGAACAGCTCGCGCGGCAGGCCCGGGAAGAACTGCCTGAGCGGGAAGATGCAGAAGGCGCTGCCGAACAGGTTGGGCGCCCACAGCGGCACCAGGGTCATCGGGTCATGCGGGGTCCCGGCTCCGGTCGCCGCCGGCGGGGGCCGCCGTCCTGCCGGGGGCATGCCCGGGGGCACCGGCGGCCCCGGCCGGGGCCAGGGCGGGGGACGCGGCCAGCAGTCGCCTGGTGTACGGGTGCCGCGGGGCCGTGAACAGCTCGGCGGCCGTGTTCTCCTCGACGATCCGGCCCCGGTGCAGCACCGCGACCCGGTCGCTGACGTGGCGGACCACGGCGAGGTCGTGCGAGATGAACAGCAGCGCCAGGCCGAGGCGGCCCCGCAGGCCGTCCAGGAGGTCGAGGATCTGGGCCTGCACGGAGACGTCCAGCGCGGAGACCGGCTCGTCGCAGACGAGCACCGCGGGCTCGGGGGCGAGGGCTCGGGCGATCGCCACCCGCTGCCGCTGGCCGCCGGAGAGCTGGTGCGGGCGGCGGGCCAGGTGGTCGTCCGAGAGGCCGACCAGAGCGAGCAGTTCGCTGATCCGGTCCTGGCGCCCCGCACCGCGCGGCAGCGCCTCGGCGATGATCCTGCGGACGGTCCAGCGCGGGTCGAAGGAGCCGTACGGATCCTGCGGCACGAGCTGGATGCGGTGCCGCCGTGCTCGGCGGCGGCGCTCCGGCAGTGCCGACCACGGCGCGCCCTCGAGCCGCACCTCCCCCGCGTCCGGACGGGACAGGCCGAGCACCAGGCGGGCCACCGTCGTCTTGCCGGACCCCGACCCGCCGACCAGCCCCAGCGCCTCGCCGCTGCGCAGCCGCAGCGCCACGCCGTCCACGGCGGTCCGCCCGCCGTAGCTCTTGCGCAGGCCGTCGGCCGAGAGCACCACGGCGGGCTCCGGGGCCGACGGCGCGGTGCGCGGCGCCGGGACCGAGGCCAGCAGCAGGCGCGTGTACGGGTGGTGGGGCCGGCGGATCAGCCGCCGGGTGGCGCCCTCCTCGACGATCTCGCCGGCCCTCAGGACGGCCGTACGGTCCGCGATCCGGGCGACCACGGCCAGGTCGTGGCTGATGAGGAGGATGCCCCTGCCCGCCTGCTTGGCGGCGCGGAAGAGGTCGAGGATCTGCTCCTGCACGGTGACGTCCAGCGCGGTGGTGGGCTCGTCTGCGATCAGCAGCCCGGGGTCGGCGGCGAGCGCGGAGGCGATCAGGGCGCGCTGCCGCAGGCCACCCGAGAGCTGGTGCGGGTACTGGGCGGCGCGGGCCGCGGGCTCGGGCACCCCGACCGCCGCGAGGAGTTCGACGACCCGCTCCGCGACGCGCTCACGGGCGACCGTGCCGTGCACCCGCATCGGTTCCGCGATCTCGGCACGCAGGGTGCGCAGCGGGTCCAGCGAGACCAGGGCGTCCTGGGAGACCAGGGCGGCGTGCCTGCCGCGCACCCCGCGCCAGTCCCGCTCGGTGAAGCTCCGCGCGTCCCGCCCCGCGATCTCCAGCCGCCGTGCGGTGACCTCGGCACCGGCACCGGCGAGGCCGAGCAGCGCCCGCGCCACGGTGCTCTTGCCCGACCCCGACTCGCCGACGAGGGCGAGACATTCACCGGGCCGGACGCTGAGGTCCACCCCGCGCACGGCGCCGACCGCGCCGAACCGCACGTGCAGTCCGGCCACGCGGACCAGGGGGCGGCCATCGGTGCCGCCGCCCCCACCGGCCATGGCTGCCATCCCGGCCGCGCCCGAAACGGCACGGTCACCAGTCACCCGACGGTCGCCAGTCACGCCACCATCACCGGACGTGCCACCATCACCGGACGCGCCGCCGACCACGCCACCGTCCCCGTCACGGTCCCCGGACACACCACCGTCACCGGACACGACAGCCTCACCCGACCCGCCACCATCCCCATCACCGGACACGACAGCCTCACCCGACCCGCCACCGCCCCCATCACCGGACACGACAGCCTCACCCGACCCGCCACCGCCCCCATCACCGGACACGACAGCCTCACCCGACCCGCCACCGCCCCCATCACCGGACACGACAGCCTCACCCGACCCGCCACCGTCACCAGACCCGTCACGCTTATGGGACACACCACCCTCGCCGGCCCCTTCTCCCCCACGGCACACACCGGCCGTGCGGGCCGCCCCGCGCCCGTCCGCTCCCTCGGTCTTGTCGGTCACGGGCGCTCTCCTTTGTCGGCACGGGACTTCAGGTGGCGGCCGAGCAGGGTGAGGGTGAGCACCACGGCGGCCACCGCGACCCCTGGGAAGACGCCCACCCACCAGGCGGTGGCGAGGTATTCGCGGCCGTCGGAGAGCATGGCGCCCCACTCGGCGGCGGGCGGCGCGGGCCCGAGGCCGAGGAAGCTGAGCGCGGCGCCGGAGACCACCGCGGTGCCGGTGCCGATGGCGGCGAGCACCAGCAGCGGTCCCGTCACGTTGGGCAGCACGTGCCGGAGCACGACGGCCGCCCTGCCGCCGCCCAGCACCACCGCCGCCTCCACGTATCCGGAGCGCAGCACGACCAGTGCCTGCGCCCGCACCAGACGGGCGTAGTGGGGCACCGCGGCGAAGCCGATCGCGGCCAGCACGTTGAACGTCCCCGCTCCCACCACGCTCACCACCAGCAGTGCGAGCAGCAGTTCGGGGAAGGCCAGCAGCACGTCCATGGCGCGCATCAGCAGCTGGTCGGCGCGGCGGCCGCCGACGGCGGCGAGCAGCCCGGCCAGCGCCCCGCCGGCCACGCCGATGGCGGAGGCGCCGAAGCCGATGGTGAGGGAGGTCCGGGCACCGTAGACGACCCGCGACAGCACGTCGCGGCCGAGTTCGTCGGTGCCGAAGGGGTGGGCCGCGCTGGGCGCCTGGAAGGCCGAGAGCACATGGGTGTCGGTCGGCGCGTAGGGGGCGAGCAGCCCGGGGGCCAGCACCGCCAGCAGAGCGAGTCCCCCGAGGGCGCCGAACACCGCCACGAGCACGGGCGACGTGCGCCGGCGCCGCCCGCCGCCCGGCCCGCCGGGGGCCTGGCCGCGGTCGGGGCCGGGCCCGGGCCCGGGTCGCCGCGGCCCGTCCGGCCGTACGGGGTCGCCGACCGCTTCGAGTGCGCCGGTCATGCCGGGGCCTCCGTCCGCAGGCGGGGGTCGATGGCCAGGTAGAGCAGGTCCACGAGGAGGTTGACGACGACGAAGGCGGCGGCGGACAGCACCACCAGGGCGCTGACCACCGGAATGTCCTTGCCGGTGACGGCGGTGACCAGGACCCGGCCGAGGCCGGGGCGGGCGAAGACCGTCTCGGTGAGCACGGCGCCGCTCAGCAGGCTGCCCATGATCCAGCCCGCCATGGTGGCGACGGGCAGCGCGGCGTGCCGCCCGGTGTGCCGCAGGAACACCCGGCGCTCCGATGCGCCCCGGGAGCGCGCGGTGAGCACGAAGGGGCGGGTCGGCGCGAGGTCCAGCTCCTGCCGGATCACCTGGGCCAGCACGCCCGCGATCGGCAGGGCGAGGGTGAGGGCCGGCAGCACCAGGGAGGCGGGTCCGTCGGCGCCGGTGGCGGGTAGCACGTGCCACCGGTAGGAGAGGAACGTCAGGCCCAGGATGCCGAGCCAGAACGACGGCACGGAGGTGGCCAGCAGTTCCACACCCGAGGCGGCCGTACGGGCGGCCCGTCCCCGTCCGGCGGTGGCATAGGCAGCGCCGAAGGCGAGCAGCAGTGCGGTGGCGCAGGCGGCCAGGGCCAGTTCGACGGTGGGCGCGACCTGCCCGGAGAGCACTGCCGTCACCGGCTCGCCGAGCTGGTAGGAGCGGCCCAGGTCGCCGGTGGCCAGCGACACCAGCGTGTGCGCGTACTGCACGGGCAGCGGCTGGTCCAGGCCGTAGTCCGCGCGGATCCGGGCACGCAGGGCGGGCGTTGCGGTGGTGCTGGGGCCGAGGAGCGTGTCGACGATGTCGCCGGGCACCAGGTGCAGGGCGAGGAACGCGAGGGTGGCGGCGCCCCACAGCACCAGCAGCCCCGCGGCCAGCCGCCGCAGCACGAAGCGGACGACGGGACCCGCGGCTCCGCCCCCCGCGCCGGCCGCCCCGGGCCGGCGCGGGGAGTCAGGGGTCTTTCTCACGCGCCGTCGACCACCCAGGCGTCGTGGAACAGCGGCCAGGCAGAGGCGTCGAACGTCACGCCCCTGACCCGGTCGTTGACGGCCATCTGCCGCGTGCCCACATAGGCGGGCAGCGCGAAGCCCTGCTCGATCACCCGGCGCTGCACCTTCGCGTACAGCTCGTCGCGCTCGGCCCGGTCGGTGGAGGCCTTGGCCCGGTCCAGCCAGTGGTCGATGTCCGCGTCGTGCAGCCGGGAGCCGTTGGCACCGCCGTCGGCGAGCTGGCTCTCGGAGTGGAAGACGTTGCGCAGCAGGTCGGGGTCGCCGCCGCCCCAGGAGAAGGCGATCATGTCGTAGTCGCCCTTGTTCCGGCGGGGCGTGTAGGCGCCCACGTCCATGGGCACCAGGTTCAGCTCGATCCCGGCCTTCTTGAGCTGGTCCTGCACGGCGGTGTCGTAGGTCTGCTGCTCGGTCTTGGTGTACTGCGGCACGAACAGCAGGGTGATGGAGAGCCGCTTGCCGTTCATGGTGCGGTAGCCGTCCTTGTCCCGGCCCGTCCAGCCGAGCCCGTCCAGGAGCTGCCCGGCCTTCTTGGGGTCGTGCCCCCAGGTGCCCTGGAGCAGCGCGTCGTAGCCGGGGGTGACGGAGCTGAGCGGGCTCCAGGCGCGGTCGTACTGTCCGGCGAAGACGGCCTTGGTGATGGCCTCGGTGTCCACCGCGTACTGCACGGCGAGCCGGGCGTCGCGCTGGTTGAACGGCGCGCGCTCGGTGTTGAAGTAGTACTCGTAGACGATGCCGGGCGAGTCGTGGCCGCGGATGCCGAGCGAGCTGCCGGACTTCAGGGTGCGCACCCGGCCGGCCGGCACCGCGTCGGCGATGTCCGCCTGGCCGGAGGTGACGGCGCCGAGCCGGGTGGCGCTCTCGGGCAGGAAGCTGACGACCAGCTTGTCGATGTGCGGGTGGCGGCCGGTGGTGCGGGCGCTGGGTGGCGGCCACTTGTAGCCCGCGTTGCGCTCGAAGACCAGCCGCTGCCCCTTGACGCGGGTCAGGAGCCGGAACGGCCCGGTGCCCACGCTGTACCTGCTGCCCGCGGTCAGCTCGTCCGGGTGCTCGCTGAGCGCCTTCGGCGAGTAGAAGCCGAGGTAGGTGGTGCTGGCCGCGTGCAGGAACGACCCGTAGGCCTCCTTCAGGTGCACCCGGACGGTGTGGTCGTCGACGATCTCGGTGCGGTCGTAGGGGCCGATGAGCTTGGCGGCGTACTGCGACTTGGTGGCGGGCGCCACGATCCGGTCGAAGTTGACCTTGACCGCGTGGGCGTCGAATCGTGTGCCGTCGGAGAACACCACGTCCCTGCGGAGCGCGAACGTGTAGACCCTGCCGTCGTCCGAGATCTTCCAGGAGGTGGCGAGCCAGGGCGTGAAGTCGCCCTTGTCGTCCTGGGCCACGAGCGAGTCGAAGACGTTGCGCATCACGGCGCCCGCGATGTCGGCGGGGCTGACGTGCGGGTCGAGGATGTCCGGCTCGACGTCGGTGGCGAAGGTGACGGTGCCGCCGTCCTGCGGCGTGCCGTCACCGGCCTGCGCGGCCCCGTCGTCGGTGGAACAGGCGCTCAGTCCCGAGGCGGCCAGTGCGGCCACGGGAAGCGCCAGGAACGATCTGCGGGTGGGCAAGGGGGTGCTCCGTTCGGTTCTTCTCTTCTGGAGGGACGGTGTGACGGGTGCCGGGTCTGTCGGTGCGGACGGTGTGCGGGTGTCCGTCACCCGGCGGGCCGGGCGCGCCAGGCGCGCACCGTGATGGCGTAGACCTCGCCGTGCTCGGCCATCCGCCGTGCGGCGGCCTCGCCGACGGCGGCGAAGAAGTCCTCCTGGCCGTCCTCGGGGACCAGGCGGCTGAAGTAGGTGCCGAAGGTGGCGGCGTGGAAGCGCCGGTACTCCTCGGCGCTGCCCGTCCTGACCGGCACCCGCCGCTCCTCGCAGCGGTCCACCACCAGACCCTCCCCGAGCAGGGCGGCGACGGCGTCGGCGGGCCGGGCGCGCTCGCCCATCGGCACGATCCCGTCCAGGGCCCCGGGACCGGCGCCGAGCAGGGCCAGCGCGTCCCGGGCGACCACGTCCTCGCCGCCCTGCCCCGACGCGTCCAGGTCGGGGTGGTGGGTGGTGAGCAGGAACGCGCCTGAGGGGGCCAGGTGTGCGGCGGCCCAGGCGAACGCCCGTGCCTCGTCGGGGTAGAGCCAGTGCAGCACGGAGGTCATGGTGATCAGGTCGAACGACTCGCCGAGCGGCGGCAGGTGCCGCAGGTCGCCCTCGCGCACCTCGGCGCGCCCCGCGAGCCGGGCGGCGGCCTCACGGACGCGTGCGGGCGCGCCGTCCACGCCGAGCGCCCGGCCGGCCCCGGGCCACCGGCCGAGTGCCGCGTCGAGCAGGGCGCCGGTGCCGCAGCCCAGGTCCGCGATGCGCCGCGGCGGGCGGGGCGCGAGGTCCAGCACCCAGTCGTGGTCCTGTGCCTGGCGGATCCGGCTGACGTCGTCGTAGCCGGCCAGTTCCCGGGCCCTGGCCAGGGTGTTCCGTGTCATCGCAGCTCCTTGGCGGCCGGTCACAGGGGCCGGGAGATGAGCGCCTGGATGCGCTCGCGGACGTCGGTCTGGTCGTGCCGGTGGAAGAGGTTGATGCGGTTGCGGGCGAGGTCGCCGCGGTGCACGGACTCATAGAGGTGCTGGCGCTGGCCGAAGCTGTCGGAGGTGAGGTCCCAGGCCAGCCGGAACAGGCGGGACTTCTCGGCCGCGCCGATGTCCTTGCCGTGCATCCAGCGGTCGAGGAAGGGCCGCAGCTCCGGGTTCCGCAGGTCCTTCTCGGTGGGCTGCATCAGGGGGCCCGACTGGCCGATGGCGCGGACGACGTCCACGGCACGGCCCGCGACCGAGGCCGCCCAGATCGCCGCCGCAGGGGTGGGGCCTGGGGCCAGCAGGCCGCCGTCGGTGCGGTGCGCGGTGGCCTCGCCCGCGGCCAGGAAGTGGTCCAGGATCTCCACGTAGGCGGTGAGTTCGCCCAGGTCCTCCTGGACGTTCCGGAAGCCGCTGACGCCGATCGCCTCGGCGAGCAGGGTGCCCACGCCGAGCAGGGTGCGCAGCCGCTCCTGGTAGCGGACCTGGCCGACGTACTGGCTCCAGGCGTTGATGCGGCCGAGGCCCTCGCGGGCCAGCGCGCCGTCGTGCATCAGGAAGACCCGGTCCCAGGGCACCCGCACATCGTCGAAGAAGAGCATCGCGTCCTGCTCGTCGAAGCGGGACGCGAAGGGGTGGGCGTGGCCGTGTCCGCCGGCGCCGAAGGGCTCGCGGCACAGGATGTGCAGCCCGGGGGTGGCGATCGGCAGTGCGAACCACACCACGAACTCCTCGGCGCCGCGCTGCGCGAAGGACGCCGAGAGGTAGACCAGCACCTCGTGGGCGAACGGGGCGAGGGTGGTGAGCTGCTTGGCGCCGCGCACCACGATTCCGTCCGGGTCCTCGGCAAGGATGCGCAGCGCGTGGTCGGGGTGGTCCACGGGGCTCGCGCCGCGGTCGATCTGGGGGTCGCCGAGGGCGTGGGTGAGCAGCAGGTCCCGCTCGGCCATGAAGCAGTACCAGGCCTCGGCGTGGCCGCCGAAGCCCGGCCTGTTGCTCTCCAGGCGGTTGCGGAAGTCGTAGAGGCCGACCGCGATGGACGCCATGAACGCCGGGGCGCGGCCGTGCTGCCCCCAGGTCTCCCGCATCCACACGGCGGCGCTCCTGCGGGCCGCGGTCAGGTCCTCGATGCTGCGGGGCGGGTGGTAGCCGCGGCCGATGCGCAGCCCGCCGCCCGGGTCGGGGACGGTGAGCAGGTCGCGGTGTGCGGGATGGTGCTGGAGATCGAGCAGGCGCGCCAGCTCCCGCACCGGGCCGGTGAACGCCGGGTGCTCCGCGACGTTCTCGACCCGCTCACCGTCGAGCCACACGGCGCGCCCGTCGTCCAGGGAGGCGAGATACCGCGCGCCGTCCAGCGCGCCGCGCGGCTCGACCACGGAGGCGTAGGAACTCAATGCGGCGGTCTCCCGGGGTAGTCGGACGTTCACGGGGTACGGGACGGGCGCGAAGCGCCCATCAGGGGGCGCGGTGCCGTTTCGGCGTGCGGCCTCGCCGCGTCGGGGGCACCGCCCATGCCGTTGAGGCACTGGGAGGGCGACCGGCCCCACCGGCCGGTGGCCGAAGCGGAACCGCGGGGGACGGGTCGGGGGAGGCGGGCGCCGCTGGGCCGGGCCGGCGGCGCTGGGGCGGGCGGGGCCTCACACCAGCCTCACCCGGTACTCCGTCAGCCAGGTGTCGAGCGCGAGCAGGTAGTCGAGCCCGCCGGTGGGGTGCGGGGCGGCGCGCGGCCCGGGGAGGACCGTGCCACGCTCCAGGTGCGCCCGGACGGCGCCCCTGTCCACCAGCTCGAAGACGGGCGAGTCCCGGCGGGTGAGCGCCGCGACCCGGTCGTGCAGGGCCCGCCGGTAGGCGGGTGACGAGCTGGCCGGGTAGCCGCTCTTGGGGCGGCCGCGCACCGAGCCCGGCAGCAGACCGGCCACCGCGCGGCGCAGCAGCGCCTTGGGGGTGCCGCCCGCGTTCTTGACCGCCCAGGGCACGTTCCACAGGTACTCGACGAGCCGGTGGTCGGCGAACGGCACCCGGACCTCCAGGCCCGCGGCCATGCTCATGCGGTCCTTGCGGTCCAGCAGGGCGGGCAGCCAGCGGGTCAGGGCGAGGTACGTGATCTGCCGGGCGCGCCGCTCGGCGCCCTGCTCGCCGGGCAGCGCGGGCACGTCGGCGAGCGCGTCCCGCAGCCGCTCACGGGTGTACTCCGCGGGCCTCACGCGGGCGGCCACATCGGGCCTGAGCAGGGCGGCGGGCGTGGACGTGCCGGTCAGCCAGGGGAAGGCGTCCAGGGGCTCGCCCGGCGGCCGGTGGAAGTAGGGGTAGCCGCCGAAGACCTCGTCGGCGACCTCGCCGGAGAGCGCGACCGTCGCATGCGCCCGCACGCCGCGGAAGAGCAGGTGCAGCGAGACGTCAGGCTCGCCCCAGCCGGGCCGGTCGCGGGCGGTCAGGCCGATGTCGCGGTGCGCCAGCAGCTCGGTTCCGGGCAGCACCACGGAGGTGTGGGCGGTACCCAGCGCGGACACCAGTTCGGCGATGTACGGGGCGTCCTCGGCGCGGTTCCAGTCGCCGAGCCTCTCGGGCTCCTCGCCCGTGGGGAAGTCCACCGAGAAGGTGGCGGTCTTCTCCGCGTGGCGGCCGCGGCGTTCCGCGACGGCGAGCGCGGTCAGCGTGCCGGAGTCCAGGCCGCCGGAGAGCAGCAGCCCGAGCGGCACATCGCTGACGAGCTGGCGGCGGACGATGTCCGTGAGCAGTTCCCTGACGTGTGCCGCGGTGCGCTCGGGGGTGTCCGGGTGGGGCGCGGAGGCGAGTTCCCAGTAGCGGTGGGTGGTGAGGCCGGCGCGGGTGAAGCGCACCGTGTGCGCGGGGCGCACCTCGTGCAGCCCGCGGTAGACGGCGTGACCCGGGGTGGGGGCGGCGGGCACCGCGAACAGTTCGGCGACGCCCTCGGCGTCCAGCTCCGGAGTGACCAGACCGCTGGCCAGCACCGCCTTGGGCTCCGAGCCGAACAGCAGCCGGCCCGGTCCGGGCGCGTAGTACAGCGGCTTGATGCCGAGACGGTCGCGCACCAGCAGCAGTTCCTGCGCGCGGGCGTCCCAGACGGCGTAGGCGAACATCCCGTTCAGCCGGGTGACCGATGCCTCGCCCCACTCCAGGTGGGCGCGGAGCACCACCTCCGTGTCGGAGCGGGTGGTGAAGCGGTGCCCGAGCAGGGCGAGTTGGTGGCGGAGCTCGGCGAAGTTGTAGACCTCGCCGCTGTACGTGATGACGGCGAGCAGCCGGCCCCGGTCGTCGTGCACCCGCATGGGCTGGGCGCCGCCCTCGATGTCGATGACGGCCAGCCGCCGGTGACCGAGGGCGGCGTGCTCACCGAGCCAGACGTCGCCGGCGTCGGGGCCGCGGCGGACCATCGTGTCCGTCATGGCCCGCACCGTCCGGGCCTCCCCGCGCAGGTCGCGGCCGAAGTCCACCCAGCCGGCTATGCCGCACATGCGCCGCCCCCTCCGGCGCGGGGCCGCGCGGGGTGGTCGACGCCGCGGGTGTCCGGAGCGGGGATGCGGCCGGCGCCACGAGGGCCTTGGGCGGGGGCGGGGCCGGCTCCGCGGGGGTCCTGGAGGAGGGCGCGGTGGCCGGGAGCCGGTTCGCCGGCCGCGGGATCGCCGGCCACAGGATCGCCGGCCGCGGGATCGCCGATGGCGACGGCCTCCCAGCGGCAACCGTGCCCGTCCGGGCCGTCCAGCAGTTCGTGGCGCGGCACATACCCCTTGACGGCGATGTTGGCCGCGGTGGCGTGGGTGCAGTACTCGCAGGGTGACTTCAGACTGAGCGGCACACCGCGGCTGCGCGCCTTCTCGCGGTAGTCCCAGATGGCGCAGTGCGCGATCTCGACCCCGGCGCGGTCCCGTCCGGCGTGCAGCAGCCGGTACCGGGACGCGTACAACTCGGCCTGCCGGGCGATGCGCAGCACCGGGTCCAGCGCGCCCTGCCCGCGGTCCGGCTCCACATAGCGGTGCACCTGGGCGTTGGCCTCGGCCCAGGCGCGCAGTTCGCCATGGCCGTACCGGGAGATGAGGAAGCGCTCCATCAGGGCCTGGGCGCGGAAAAACACACGCTGCCACGCCGCCGGTTCGCCGTCACTCTCCGGCAGCCCCGAGAACACCTCGCCCCGTACCGTGATCCAGTCGGCGAGATCGCGCCCACCACGCCGTTCCGTGAGATACCGGGTAAGGCCCGCTTCGGCCTCGAAGAGGCGCTGCTGCCACAACGCACTTCTCTCGGCGTGGCTCATCATCATGGAATTCTCCGGCACGGACCGCCCTCCCGTACTTCGCGGGTGTCTTGCGAACTGCGATGTCAGGGGCGATACAGACGCGATGGAAGAGTTCCCGGTGCCAAGCGCCACAGGCCGTGGCGCGTACGCGGACTCCCCCCGAAATCATGAGCTCGACAGTAGAAATCGAGGTGAGCACCGTCAATATCAAGGTGATACCGGGACCACCCGGCATCCTATGACTCCCGATAACACCATGCCTGGCTGAATTCCACACGCCGGACCGGGCGTTATGCTGTCGCAAATGCGCTTCGCAGGATTCGAGTCGTTTACGGTGGATGCGGACGGAGTGCCGGTGCACGGGCAGCGGGGCGGCAGCGGCCCACCTCTGCTTCTTCTGCACGGATTTCCGCAGACTCATGCCATGTGGCATGCGGTGGCACCACTGCTCGCCGGGGAGTTCACGGTGATCGCCACCGATCTGCGCGGCTACGGGGCGAGCGGCAAGCCGCCCACTGATGCCGGCCATCTGCCCTACGCCAAGCGCGCCATGGCGCTGGACCAGGTACGGGTGATGGCGCACTTCGGGTACGAGCGCTTCGCCGTGGCCGGGCACGACCGGGGCGCACGCTGCGCCTACCGGCTCGCCCTGGACCACCCCGGGCGGGTCACCCGGCTCGCGGTCCTGGACGTGGTGCCCACCGCGGACGCGCTGGCGCGCACCGACGCGGCCGTGGCCCGGCGGTTGTGGCGCTGGTTCTTCCTCGCCCAGCCGGCGCCGCTGCCCGAGACGCTGATCGCCGCCGATCCCGAGGCCTTCTATTTCGGCGCGCACGCCCGGCTGTTCGCCCCCGAGGCGCTGGCGGCGTACCGCCGCGCGGTGTCCGACCGGGCGACCGTGCACGCCATGTGCGAGGACTACCGGGCCATGTTCGGCCCGGACGCGGAGCATGACGCCGACGACCTCGCCCGCGGCCGGCGCATCGACGTGCCGGTGCTTGCGCTGTGGGGCGGCCGGTCCCCCACCGCCCGCCACCACGATGTGCCGGCCGTCTGGCGCCGCTGGGCGGACGACGTACGCGGCAGGGCCCTGGACTGCGGGCACTTCCTGCCCGAGGAGGCGCCGCGCGAGACGGCCGCGGAACTGCTGGCGTTCTTCCGGTGAGCCGAACTCGATACGCCGAACGACCACGGCCACCACCAGGGGGCGCGGGGAACCGCGCGAGAGACCCGGAGCGCCGCAAGCACACCCGCGACATCGGCCGCGCGAGGAGGGGCGCGGGGAGCAGCGCTAGAAGGAGGCCCGCAGCGGGGGTCACCCACCAGGAGCGGGGGCGAGGTCGCGGCGCCGGCACGGCAGCGCCCCGGACGGCGGGGGCAGCGCCGGGGCCCGACGCGAGGCCCCACACGGCCTCACCCCACCCGTCGCATCGCCGTCCGCGCACCGATCCGCACCAGGCCGCCGCCGAGCGCGGCCTCACCGCACCGGCCGCGCTCGTGCAGCTGACGGGACACCAGAGCGCGGTCCTGCTCGCCCACCGGCGCCTGCACCAGCACCAGGGCCTCGGGGTCGTCGACCGGCCGGAACGCGGAGAACGTCAGGTGCAGCTCCCCGGCGGGCAGCACCACGGCGACCTCGCGCGCCGTCAGATCGTCCACGCCCTGGCAGTTCCACCAGTCGGCGAGTTCGGGGAAGTCGTGGTTGAGCACCGCGTACACCTCCTGGGTGCGGCGGTCCTCGGCGCGGCGGGCCGTCTGGGCGCGGAAGTGGAAGAGCACCGCTCGGGCCACGTCCTCCCACTCCTTGAGGCCCTCGCGCAGGGCCGGGTCGCCTGCCATGCACCACATCAGGTTCCGGCGGCTGGCGGGCAGCCGCGCCGGGTCGGACCAGACGGCGGCGTATGCGGCGTTCCACGCGGTGATGTCGAAGCGGCAGTCCAGCAGCACGGCCGGGCTGGTCTCCCAGGAGTCGAGCAGGGGCTGGGTGCGGCGGGCGACGGCACCGTGCTCGGTCTCGCCCCGGTCCGGGGGGAGGTGCCCGGCGAGCGCGAGCACATGCCGGTACGACGCCGTGTCCAGGCCCAGGGTCCTCGCCACGGCCTCCAGCACCTTCTTGGAGGAGACAACCCGGCCCTGCTCCAGCCAGGTGTACCAGGCGAGGCCCACACCGGACAGCGCGGCGACCTCCTCGCGGCGCAGGCCCGGCGTACGGCGGCGCCCCGTCTGGGGCAGCCCGACGTCCTCGGGGCGGCGGCGTTCGCGGTGGGCCCGCAGGAATAAGCCGAGTTCCTTGGGGTGGGCGCTGACAGGCGTGTGCTCGTGGGGGGTGTGCACGGGGTTGTGGCCTCCCGCTCGTCGGAGTCATGGCAGCAGGTCAGGCCGTCGGCAGTGGTCCGACGGCGCTGTCAGCGGACCCCGGGGACCCGGCATCGGACACGGGTCGGCGGTGGCAGGGCAACGCCTTGAGTTCCATCCTCGCCCTCCCCGCAGGGCCGCCTGGTTACGGAAATCGGGGGGCAGCATAACGGTCGGCAGCGGCGGCGCGAGGGCACAGCCTCTAAAGTCTCCGCCACGTCGGACGGCGGCCCGCGCCGCGTCGAGCGGGTGACTCGCGCCACCCCGGGCCAGGTGGCCCGCGCGACGTCCGGCCGGTGCCCCGCGCCACCCGGGGAGGACGGCCCGGGCCACCGGGGCGGGCGGTCCCGATCGCCTCGGCCGGGAGGTCCGCGTCACCCCGGGTGGGCGGTCGGCGGTCGTCTCCGGCGCTCGGCCTCCGTCATCCGAGATGGGTGCCCAGGAACGCCGCCGTGGCCGCCAGCGCCTCCCGTGCGGCGGGGAGCCCGGGCACCGCGAGGTGCCAGCAGTGCCCCTGGCCGGGCCAGCTCCGGTGCACGGCACGCCCGCCGGCCGCGGTGACCCGGCGGGCGAACTCCGCCGCGTCGTCGGCCAGCACCTCCCCGGCGCCGCACTGCACCAGCACCGGTGGCAGCCGGGCGAGCGCCGCCGTGTCCGCGAAGAGCGGTGAGGCGAGCGGGGTGCGGGGGTCGGCGCCCGCGAGGTAGCGCGCCGCGGAGTCGCGCATCGAGGCACGGCTGAGCACGGTGTCGGTGGTACGGCAGCGCTCGTAGGCGCCGGCCGTCACGGTGGGGTCGTACCAGGGCGAGAGGCCACCGAGCGCGGCGGGCCCCGGCAGGCCGGCGTCCCGTGCGGCCAGCAGCGCGGCCGCCGCGAGCCCGCCGCCGGCGGAGTCGCCCAGCACGGCCACCCGCTCCGGCGGCGTGCCGCCCTCCAGCAGGGCACGGTAGGCGGCGGTGGCGTCCCGCACGGCGGCCGGGAACGGCCGCTCCCCCGCCAGCCGGTAGGACGGCAGCAGCACCTCGGCGTCCAGCTCCGCGGCGAGGAACGACGCGGCGCCCTCCGACACCCGCGGCGAGCCCGCCCGGTAACCGCCGCCGTGCAGGTACAGCAGGGTGCCGCGGCGCCCTCCCGTGCCGGGTCTGATGCGCACGGCGGGCCGCCCGGCATGCTCGATGTCCGCGCGGACCGTGCCCGAGCGGCGCCCGGCCCTCGGCCGCGAGCGCCCATGCCCGTACCGGGTCGGTGACGGCCTCATGGCGCGAGGTGGCGCCGACGGACGGGATGCCACCGGCGGACGGGGCGGCCCCGATGGACGGTGTGGCACCGGCGGACGGCGTGGCACCGGCAGGTGGCATCGAGCCGACAGGTCGAGTCGCACCGACCGGTCGAGTCGCACCGACCGGTCGAGTCGCACCGACCGGTCGAGTCGCACCGACGGGTGCGCTGCCGTCGGCGGGCCGGGGGCTCACAGCTGCGGCCTGAGTCGGGCGAGCAGCTCGGGCAGCCGGTCGGGCCGGGCGGCGAGCGCGGCCGTCGGGGCCACGTACAGCAGCACGGTGCTGACGCCCGGGTGCACGAACCGGGCGATGCGCTCGCGCAGTTCGTCCGGCTCGCCGTGCAGCCACAGCTCGTCGACCAGCGCGTCGGGCAGCGCGAGCGCGGCGCCCTGCCGGTCCACCGCCTGGTACCGCTCGTGGGACGCGCGCAGTTCCTCGCCGCGGCCGAGCCACTCGTGGAAGGCGTGGTACGGCGCCTGGTTGAGGATCCAGCCGAGGAAGCCGCGGCCGGCCCGCCGCGCCTCGTCGGCGTTCGGCGTCGGGCACAGGAAGATCTTCACGACCGTCTCGCGGTCCGGGTACGGGCCGCCCGCGGCGCCGATCACCTTCGGCACGTCCTCGGCCGTGAGGATGTTCAGGATCGCCCCGTCGGCCTCCTCGTAGGCCAGCCGGAGCATCCGGGGCCGCAGCGCGCCGACGATCACCTTCGGCGGGCGGCCGGCCAGTTCCTTGCGCACCGCCCGCACCGTGCGCCGCACCGTCTCCAGCGGTCCGGCGTGCGGCAGGCCGTTGAGCGCGGTGACATGGGCGGGTACCGAGGAGCCCACGCCGAGCAGGACGCCCCCGGCGGCGAGCTCGGCGAGGCCCAGCGCGGTGGCCGCGAGCACGCCGGGGCCCCGGGTCTGCGCCGGCACCACGCCCGTGCCGACCCGCAGCCGCGGCTGCCACGCGGCGGCCGCGGCGAGCGGGGTGAAGGCGTCGACACCGCTGCCCTCGCCGGTCCAGACGTCGTCGTATCCCAGGTCCGGCAGCGCCTGCACGGTCCGCCGGCTCTCACGCGGTTGCACCGCGGGCAGCGGGAGGTTGACCCCCCAGCGGAGCTGTGGGTTCGGGGTGGCCATCGGTGGTGCTCCTCACAGTGGCGTCGGTGACGAGGGGACGTCGGTGGCGCGGCGCAGCCGGCGCGCGGGCTTCTCGATCAGGATGTCGGAGACAACGGCGATCGCGACGGTGACGGCGACGGTGACGGGGAAGAGCACCGCGAACGCGGCACCGCCGGCCCGTTCGCCGGTGAGCCGCAGGAAGGTCTCGACGACCACCATGTGCCAGAGGAACACGGCGTAGGAGATCCTGCCGAGCCGGGCCGGTGCGCGGCGGGCCAGCAGCGGGGCCGGCCCCCGGTCGGTGCGCAGCACCAGCGGCGCCACCAGCGCCACGGCGACCACCAGGTCCAGCAGGTGCTGCAGCAGCGCCTGGGACACGGTGGGGTAGACGGACGTGGTGCCGGTCAGCGGCGTGGACTCCACGGCGTAGGCGGCCACGGCCACGCCCCAGCCCGCCCATGGGTGGCGGGCGAGCGCGCCGAGTCCGGTGCCGCGGGAGGCCAGCACCGCGAGGGCCATGCCCGCCGCGAAGTAGCCGATGTACGGCGGCAGCCAGAAGCCGGCGGCCGGGTAGGGTCCCGCGTCCGGCAGATGGGTGAGCACGACCGAGACCAGCGAGACGGCCTCCAGGGCGCCCAGCGCCGTGAGCGCCGCGGCGGGCCTGCGCAGCAGCGGGTGCAGGGCGAGCGCGAGCAGCGGCAGCAGCACGTAGAAGGAGGCCTCGGTGGCCAGGCTCCAGGTCTGGGTGATGCCGACGGGGATGACGTTCGCCTGGTAGATGTGCAGCAGCGCGAGCGGGCGCACGGTCGCCCACGGGTGCCGGAAGGTCTCCGGGGCGAAGGCCGCCAGGGCCACCAGCGTCACCGCCCAGTAGGCGGGCAGGATGCGCAGCGCGCGGTGCCACAGGTAGCGGGCCGCGGACGGGCGGGGGCCGCCGTCGCGCCCGGCATTGGCGTAGGGCCGGTACAGCAGCAGCCCGGAGAGCACGAAGAAGACGGGCACTCCGAGGGTGAACCGGGACAGCACGGGCCCCAGGGCCCCGCCGTGCCCGATGCCCAGCCAGCTTGAGGCCACCTGCCCCGAGTAGATCCCGGTGTGCAGGGCGATCACCATGAGCGCGGCGATCGCCCGCATGCCGTCCAGGGCGTCCGCGTACGCCCTGCTGGTGTCCACGGCGACGGGGGCGGGGGTCGCCGGTTCCGGGGCAGGGTCACCGGCGTCCCGGGGCGCGGCGGGGCCGGGGGGCGCGGAGGCGAGGGCCTCGGGGGCGGCGGCCTCGCGGGGGACGGCCGGGAGGGCGCCGGCCGGGACAACGGTCTGCGGGGCCGCGGCCGGGCGGCCGCCCTGTGTGGCGAGCGGCGCCGCGTGGCCGGGCGGAGCCGGCTCCGGGCCCGGTCCGTGGGCCGGTGCCGGGGAGGGCGCGCTCATGACGGATCGACCGCCTTCGGTGCGTCCGTGGGATGGGCGGCGGACGGTCCGTGGATGGCCGCCGGTGCCGCGGCGGCGTCGGCCGCGGGGGCCACGCCGCCGGGTGTGGCCGGGCCGGCGGCTGCCGCGCCCCGGGCGCCGTCCCCGGGGCCGCGCAGCCGGCTCACCAGGGGCAGGGCGGTGAGCGCCGACAGCAGCGCGAGGCCGCCGCCGATGAGGGCGCTGCCGGTGCCGGCGTCCGGGAAGAGACCGACCGCCGCGACCCCGACCGCGGTGCCCGCGTACAGCGTGGCGCTGTTCCAGGAGCTGGAGGTGGCGCCCAGGGCGGGCCGGGCGTCCAGCAGCAGGGTCTGGACGTTGGTGCCGAAGGCGCCGCCGGCGAAGAACCAGACCAGCACGCCGGCGCCGGCCAGCGGCAGTGGCGTGCCGAGCACCGCGAGCACCGCGGAGCCGCCCAGGACCGCCGCCCACACCGGGATCCAGAGCGCGTCGCCCGTGCCGCGCCGGCGCGCCCGGTCGCCGATCCGCCCGGCGGTGAGCGACCCGAGCGCGCTGCCCGCGCCGACCAGGATGCCCAGCAGCCCGAGCGCCCTGACGGAGAGGCCGAAGCGCTCGTGCAGGACCGCCCCCAGGTAGGTGTAGGCGCCGAGGTTGGCGGCCTGCAGGAACAGCACGACGACGAGCGTGTGCCGCAGCACCCCGTCCCGCCAGACCTCGAAGACCGCCCCGAGGCGGAGCCCCGGGCGGTCCGCGGGCCGCGGCAGGCGGGAGCGGGTCTGACGGTGCACCAGGGGCAGCGCTGCCAGGGTGAGCGCGGCGAGCGCCCAGAAGGAGGACCGCCAGCCGCCCCAGCCCGCGAGGAAGCTGCCGGCCGGCACGCCCAGCACCTGCCCGGCCGAGAACAGCGCCATGCCGAGCCCGACGGCCCGGCCGCGCACCGCCTCCGGAGCGGTCTCGGCGAGGTGCGCCCAGATGGAGGGGCCCGCGAGCCCGGCGCCCAGCGCGCCCAGCACCCGGGCCGCGACCAGTACCGTCAGGGTGCCCGCGACGGCGGCGAGGACATTGCCGAGCAGGAAGAACACGGTACCCGCGACGATGGTCGGCTGCCGCCCGAAGCGGTCGGAGACGGCACCGAGGAAGGGCGCGGTGACGGCGTAGACGATGGTGTAGGCGGTGACGCTGGTCGCCGCCGCGGCCTCGGTGACACCGACCGAGTCGGCGATGGTGGGCAGCAGCGGCGAGATCAGGAACGTCTCGGTGCCGATGAGGAAGAGCAGCAGGTAGACGCCGGTGTAGCGGGCCCAGTGCAGCGTCTGCGGGGGCGGGGCGTGCGGTGTCTCGTCGGTCGTCGCGTCGGTCGTGGGGGGCTCTGAGGCGCCGGACACGGGCTTCCTCTCTGCGGACGGACGATCCTTCGCCGTCCGATCGTCGCCCCGCCGTCAGCCTTCAGCCAGACCTGCGTTCATGCTGTTACTGGTACACACAGGCTGGCTCAGCGGGGTCGGCCGCAGCGGTCCGGGCCCGGGGCCGGGCCCCACCCGGGCGAGGAAGCGGTCGGCGAAGACGGCGTGGCCGGCCGGCGAGAGGTGCAGCCGGTCGATGCCCTCGGGCTCCAGCAGCAGGTGGGCCAGCTCCGGGCCGAAGACGTCCAGGCCGTCGAGGTAGCCGAGCCACCTGTCGCCGTGCCGGCGGAGCAGTTCGACGGCCCGGCGGATGTGTCCCCGGCTCGCGGCGAGCGTGAGCCCGGAGGGCCCGGGCACGTCCTCGCGGTCGGGCGCGACGATCGTCGACATCAGGATGAACGGCGTGGTGGGGTGGCCCTCCCGCACCGTGGCCACGAAGCCGACCACGGCGGCGGCGAGCGAGTCGCCGTTGTGGGTGCCCAGCGCCTGGATGTTGATGCCGGCGCAGGCGGTGACGAGGTCCGCTGGCAGGTCCCGGATCAGCCGGGCGGTCATCGGCTGGAGGTAGCAGGCGGCGCCGAGCGCCAGCGAGGTGAGGTCCCAGCCGGTGCGGCGGGCCACCAGCGCCGGCCAGGCCCGGGCGGGCGAGGCGGCGCCGCGGCCCTGCGAGACCGAGCTGCCGTAGAGCACCCAGCGCGGCCCCTCCCGGTCGTCGCGCAGGAGCTCCGTGGCGCCCTCGAAGACCAGTTCACGCAGCCGGAACCGCGCATACGTCGGCAGCCACAGCTCCACCAGGCCCGGCGCCCCGCCCGGCCGGCCGGGCAGCCCCACCCGGAAGCCGTGGTCGCGCCCGTCGGCGTCGAGCAGCACGGTGCGGAGCCGCTGCCCGCAGAGCACGTCCAGGTGCGGCAGTTCCTGGGGTCCGTTCAGCCGCGGCGGCGGGTCGGCCTGGTAGAGGCAGCGCAGCGCGCGGGCGTCGGTACGGAAGGTCACCCGCACCCCGGCGGGCATCGCGGCGCGCCCGGTGCCGCCCTCCGGCAGGTGCAGCGCGGCCTCCTCGTGCGGCAGCCGCCAGGGCGCCGTCCAGCCGGGGCCGCGCTGGAGCGAGACCGCGCCCCGGTACCGCAGCCGCGGGTCGTCGTGCGGCACGCGCAGGGTCCCGGGCACCTCAGGGCCTTCCGGTGGGGCCGGAGCACACCGCCGGACGCCTCGGCCCGTGCGGCACCGGGGTGGGCCCGGGGCGGTCTCGGCGCGGCACGGCGGTCTCCCCTCGCGACGGATGTCCGGCCCATCCTGGGAGGACCGCGCGCCGCGGACAAGGCAGTCCCCACTGCTGTGACCCCGGGTCATACGCTGCGCGTGGTGCAGCTCACCGGCCAATGCACGCCATCTCATAGGCTTTTGCCAGCAATGGCACCTAGGCTTCCACCATGCCCTCGATGTCCGAGTCCCGACCGCGGTCTGCAGCCGAGCTGAACGAGCAGATCCGCGCCCTGATGGTGCGCTCGGGCGGCCGGCTCAGCGGGCGGCAGCGGGCCGAGTACCAGGCGCTGCTCCAGGAGTGGGCCGCGGCTCGGCCGGACCAGGGCGCGGGCCGTCCCGCGGACGTCCCCGGCGCCCGAAAAGGAATTGCGGACAGCACCGCGGTCGGATAGGCATGGTGGCCCCCAGCCCCGCACCGGACCGCGGGGCCACGACAGAGCGAGAGGAGGGGTGAGCCGATGACTGCCATGACCACCGCGCTCGTCTCCTCCCGGGGCGGCCACCAGCGCTGACCCCGGAGCGGACGGGCACCTTCACCGGAGCGTGCCTCAACCGTGGAATCGATCAACCTGACCATGCGCCCGCTCACCGGGCGCCACGAGACCGACTTCTTCAACCGGCTGCCCTACGTCCTGAACCCGGAAATGCCGGACGACCTCGCCCAGGGCCGCCGACGGCCGGAGTGGATGTGGGTCGCGCTGCACGGCGACCGGCTGCCGGCCAGGGTCGCCTGGTGGAGCCGGCCCGGGAGCGGTACGCCGTTCCTGCTGGACGTACTCGACGTCGACGACACCCTTCCCGGCCCCGAACGCCTGGACGTCGGGATCCGGCTGCTGCGCACCGCGATGGCCGCCACCCTCCGCAGCGGATCCCGGCCACCCGAGTACAGCCGCCATGTGCCGCCCGACTGGCGTGCGGCGCCGGCCACCAGGGACGCCGTCCGGGACCGTATGACGATCCTGGCGCGCGCCGGCGCCCGGCCGTTCGTCGAGCGGCTCCACCTGGAGTGGCGGCCGGGAACGCCCGTCCCGCCGCCCGGTGACCGTCTGGAGTTCCGGCCGGTGCGGGACAGCGGGGACCTGCTGACCCTGATGACCGCCGTGCTGGACGGCACGCTGGACGCGCACAGCCGCGCCGACCTGGCCCGGATGTCCGCGCGGGCGGCGGCGGTCAGGCACTACGAGGCGGAACTCGCCCGCTACACGAGCCCCCGTCACTGGTAGCGCGTCGCCATCCTGCCCGGCGGGGAGCCCGTGGGTTTCGTCATACCGGCCCCCAACGGCTACAACCCGATCATCGCCTACATCGGGGTGCTGCCCGAACACCGCGGGCGCGGCCACATCGGCGACATCCTCGCCGAGGGCACCCGCGTCCTCGCCGGGCAGGGCGTGCCCCGCATCCGCGCCGGCACGGACCTCGGCAACACACCGATGGCGAACGCGTTCCGGCGCGCCGGATACGTGCACTTCGGCGGCGAGATCACCATGACCTGGAGCCGGCCGGACGTGCCGGAGGACCAGGGCACGGGCTGAGGCGCCGGCCGCACGGGACGGACGACGCTCTCCAGGGCCCGCCGGCGAGGCTCCGCCCCGCCCGACGGGACTCCGCCCCCGCTCACGGGGCGGAGCCTCGTCACCGTCTCCCTGCCGGCCGGCCCGGCTGCCTCACCGGCTCGTTCGGGCGCCCGCGTCAGCAGACGCCGACGGCTGCCAGAGCCGCCGCCTGGGCCGCCGTCGGCGCCGCCGGGAAGTACAGGTAGCAGACGCCGCCGGTGCCGGAGACCACGTCGCCCTTGGCGTTGTACCGCTTGGTCCTGAGCCAGATGTTCTCCCACTCGCGCCGGTCGTAGACGCGGCGCACCGCGTCGTCGTCGGGCGAGGCGGGGTCGTTGGCGATCACGTCGCCGTCCGCGGTGAACCCGATGACCGTCATCAGGTGCCCGGACGTGCCGTAGCCCGCGCCGGTCAGCTCCTCCTCAAGGAACGACTGGGAGGTGATGGCCGGGATGCCCGCCACGATCAGCTTCTCCAGGTCGCCCAGCGAGCCCAGCCGGGTGACGACGCCCTGGAGCCCGGGGTACGTGGCCGCGTAGGCCGCGTTGAACGGCCAGTTGCCGCAGCCCTCGTACTGGTAGTCGTAGGTGTACCGGGCCGCCTGGCAGACCTGCGGGTCGGCGTAGGACGGGTCCACCCAGGACAGGTCGGCGGCGGACGGCCGGTGGCCCCAGTACTGGATGATCATCTGCGAGGAGGTGGGGCTGCACCAGGCCTCGCCGCCGCCGTCGTACTGCGGGTACTGACCCGCGTGCACGTCCTGCGAGAAACGCGGGACGGTCAGCTCCTTGGCCAGACCGGGCGTCGAGGCGGGCACCGTGAACCGGTCGGGGATGTCGGAGCCCATCGCTCCCAGCCGCCACACCAGCGGCGCCGCCTTGCTGCCCGGCTTCCGGTACAGCGTCAGCCGCAGCCGGTAGGAGGCCAGCCGCAGGCCGGACGCGGTGTCGTCGATCGCGAAGGTGTCCGTGTAGACGCTGCTGCGGCCGTCGGACTGGCCGTCGACGGAGGTGCGCTTGATGTCGGCGTCGCCCGCGGCCCAGCGCCCCATCACGTACCAGGGGGTGGCGGCGCCGTCCGAGTAGGTGCCCTGGAGCTCGACCTGGATCCAGGTGCCCGCGGGGGTGGCTGCGTTCCACGACGCGATGGCCTCGGTGGCCGGCACGGTCAGCTGGTGGACGGGGGACGTCCAGCGGGCGTACTCCCACGTCGCGGTGGTGCCGGTGTGCGGGTCGGTGTAGTCGGTGGTGCCGAGGGGGGTGGCGATGGTCAGGCCCGGTCGGGCGCCGCCGACGGCCAGGGTGCCCTCCGCGGTGCCCCCGCGCCAGTCGGCGTACGAGGTCCAGGCGTGGTAGTCCACCTGCGGGACCCCGTCCTCCTTCCGGGCGTGCCCACTGCGGCCGGCCGCGGCCTGCGCGCCGGGGGTGCGCGCCGCCGCGGCGGCCGGGACGGCGGCGGTGACCGTCGCCGCGAGCGCGGTGGACGCGGCGGCGGCCAGCACGGCGCGCCGGGATGCGGCGACCCCGGCCTGCGTGCCGGGGTCGCCCGCGGACGCCGGAGGCGTCCCGTTCTCGGTGATGGCTCTGCTGCTGTCGGCTGCTCTGGTCATTCCAGGGAACCCCCAGTCCACTCAGCCCCTCAGGGCAGGTCGCGATGCGCGGCGGTGGGCCACAACGACGCCTGTGGGGCCACTATGACCGCTGGGGCCCGCCTTCTGCCAGCGCCAAGTGACCATGAGGGCCACCAATATTGGCCTCTACCAGTGAACGTCCGAGGCCGCCTGTCCGGGCACGCCGCCGGGAGCGGGGCTGTGTCCCGGGGCTCCTCCCACCCCTTGGGGCCAGTGGGGGGACGGCCGGCGAGGGGACGGCCGGCGAAGGGTTCCTCGCAGGTACGCTGGACACGGTGATCACACCAGCCGCACTCCCCCGCCTGGCCGGCGCCCTGCACCGGCTGGCGCCGTCCTGCGGTCCGGTCCGCCTGGTGGCCGTCGACGGGCACGCGGGATCGGGGAAGTCCACCTTCACGACGCTGCTGGCCGCCGCGCTCGGCGAGGCCCCCGTCCTCGCCCTGGACGACCTCGCCACGCACGAGGAGTTGTTCGGCTGGACCGGGCGACTGCAAGAAGAGGTGATCGAGCCCCTGCGCCGCGGCGAGGCGGCGCGCTACCGCCCCTACGACTGGCGTGCGCGCCGCCGCGGCCCGGCGGTGGAGCTGCCGCCCGCGCCCGTCGTGCTCGTCGAGGGGGTCGGTGCGGGGCGCGCCGCGCTGCGGCCCGCGCTGGCCTGCCTGCTCTGGATGGACCTGCCGCGCGAGGAGTCCTGGCGGCGCGGCCGGCGCCGGGACGGGCCCGCGCTCGACGCGTTCTGGGACGGCTGGACCCTCGCGGAGCAGCGGCACTTCGCGGCCGATCCGTCCCGCCCCTTCGCCCACCTCCTCGTACGGCAGTGCGACCGGGTGCGGCCCCCGAGGCCGGCGGGAGCGCCGGTGGCCGTGGCCACCGAGGGACGGCGGAAAAACGCGGGAACCGGCGTGCCGGAGCAATCTCCGGGACCCGAGCGGCCCCTGGCACCCCTGCCACCGCCGGCGTACGCGGTACTGCCGGGACCCGCGGGAGGACTTCCCGGCGCGTTCCCCACAGCAGGATCAGCTCAGGCAATCACATACCGTGACGACTACCCGCCGGTTAACTAAACAGGCGGAAAACGACTTCCATAAGTACCCCAACTCGGCTTGACCCCGGGGGCGTACAGGTCTTACGTTCTCAATGTGCGGTCTTTCGAGACCCCGCAGACGCGAAGCCCCCGGTTGTTCCCCCGTGATCGGGGGCTTCGTTCTGTCCTTTGCGTCCCCATTGTCTTGATCACAGACACCGACTCTCCCTCACCCTGGGTCACCGCTCTGGGGTTCGCCCTGGGTCCGCCACCTCTGCGGGCAGCGGCCCGGCATGCGCCCCAAGTGCTTCAAACGCGGCCCATCCCACAGTGCGGCACCCTTCGGCCCGCCACTGCCGCGCAGGTACGATGCTGTGCGATGCAGTTACCGGACGGCCGCTCAGAGCACCGAGTCAATTCCCGTCCACGGCACAACGGTTCGGCGAAGGAGTCGGCGGGCACAAAACCCGTCGGCACACCACGGGGGCACGGTCTGTGGGGGACGTGATGGACTTCGGCACGCAGGGCTCACCCGCCCCGGCCGACCTGGCCTGGCTCCGGGGAGTCGACGCCTACACGATGGGTGCCTATCCGCAGGCCGAGGAGGAGTTCAGGACGGCGGTGCGGCTCGACCCCGGTATGGCCGACGGCTGGCTGGGGCTGCACGCGCTGCGCATCGACACCACGTCCGCCCTGCTCAGGATGTTCCAGCACCGGGACCGCTTCGGGGAGCAGCGCGCCCGCCACCGCAGGACGCTCAACTCCTGGTACTGGCTGGGCTGGTGGGTGCAGCCCGTGCTGGAGTCGCCGCGGGATCTGCTCCTCGCGCACGCCTCGCACTGGCTGGACGGCCGGCACGTCCCCGAGCTGGACCGCGCGCTGGCGGGGCTCCCGCCGGTCGACGCCGACGGGCAGGTCCGCTTCCTGCACGCCTGCCGCGCCTATCTCGTCAAGGACTGGGAGCAGCTCGTCCGGCACACCGATCCGCTGCTCGACGATCCCATGCTCGGCATCGAGGCGGGCCTGTTCGGCGGTATGGCACGGGTCCGGCTCGACATGTACGGGCAGGCGGAGCCGCTGCTGTCGGCCGCGCTGATGCGCTGCCGCAGCGAGCAGCCGCAGCGCAAGGAGCTGCGGTACTGGCTGGCCCGCGCCCACGAGGGCACCGGCCGCAGCGCGGCGGCCCTGCCGCTGTACCGCGCGGTGCACCGGGTGGACCCCGCCTTCATGGACACCTCGGCCCGGCTGGCCGCGATAGCCGAGGGCGACGGGTACGACGAGGCCGCAGACGTCGCCGCCATCGCCCTCGCCGGGGTCGGGCAGGACAGCGTGGACGCCGTGGACGGCACGGATCCGCTCTACGGGATGGAGGGCCGGGACCTGAAGCTGGGCGATCCGGAGCCGACGCCCGCGCCCGGCGTGACCGGCGAGACCGACACCGTCCGCGAGAAGGCCGTGGTGCCGGTGCAGGCCGGCCCGCCCCAGCTGCCCGCGGGCCCCGCCGATCCCGCACTCCTGGAGGAGGCGCTCGCCGAGCTGGAGCGCATGGTCGGCCTGGAGCCGGTGAAGCGGCAGGTGAAGGCGCTCTCCGCGCAGCTCAACATGGCCCGGTTGCGCGCGGGGCAGGGCCTGCCCGTGCAGCCCCCGAAGCGCCACTTCGTCTTCTCCGGGCCCTCCGGCACCGGCAAGACCACAGTCGCCCGGATCCTCGGCCGGGTCTTCTACGCCCTCGGCCTGCTCGGCGGGGACCATCTGGTGGAGGCGCAGCGCGCCGACCTGGTCGGCGAGTACCTCGGCCAGACCGCCGTCAAGGCCAATGAGCTCATCGACTCCGCCATCGGCGGCGTCCTCTTCGTGGACGAGGCGTACGCCCTGTCCAACACCGGGTACGGCAAGGGCGACGCCTATGGCGACGAGGCACTGCAGGTGCTGCTGAAGCGCGCCGAGGACAATCGCGACCACCTCGTGGTGATCCTGGCCGGCTACCCCGAGGGGATGGACCGGCTGCTCGCCGCCAACCCCGGTCTCTCGTCCCGCTTCACCACCCGCGTCGACTTCCCCTCGTACCGTCCCCTGGAGCTCACCGCGATCGGCGAGGTGCTGGCCGCGGAGAACGGCGACGTCTGGGACGAGGAGGCGCTGGAGGAACTCCGCTCCATCAGCGGGCACGTCGTCGACCAGGGCTGGATCGACGAGCTGGGCAACGGCCGCTTCCTGCGCACCCTCTACGAGAAGAGCTGTGCCTACCGCGACCTGCGGCTCTCCGGGTACCCCGGCACCCCGGGCCGCACGGACCTCGCGACGCTCCGGCTGCCGGACCTGATGCAGGCGTACGGGGAGGTCCTGTCGGGGCGGGGCCCCGGCGACCCCACGGCGTTGTAAGGGCACCTTGCAGGATCCGTCGACCCACTTCGGCCCGTGGCGGGCCCGCCGCCGCCCCGCCTCGGCCCCCGTCGGGGCGGGTCTGCCGACGGCCCGCGCCACCCCCGTCAGCGGCGCGGGGCCGTGTCGATATGCGGCTCCGCCGCGTGGGACCGAGCAACGCACCGCCGGCCGGTGGTCCGGACACGTCAGAAGGTGCCCTGGCTTTATCCACGAATCGTACGCCGAGATCCCGTCCCCGCTGTCGGCCACCGTCTGGACCCAGTTGGGTGAATCCGCCCATGAGATCGGGGTGGTCGGCCGGTGGGACGCCATGCGCGGTCAGGCGCCGTGCGGGCGTAGCCAGGTGGTGCGCAGGGTCCGGGTCTCGCGGGGCAGGTTCCAGCCGAGTACGCCGGTGACGGTGCCGTGCTCGCGGAAGACGCCCGCGAACCGGTCGGCGTCGAGGTCGCCGTGGACGGCCTCGAACACGGCCCGGTCGGTCCAGGCGCCGTAGGCCTGGATCTTCACGTCGTACTGGTCGGTCCAGAAGTAGGGCACCGGGGCGAACGGGGTCCCCGTGCCCAGGAGTGTGCGTGCCGCCGCCATGGCCTGTTCCGTGGCGTTCATCCGGTGCTCCAGACGGATCCGGCGGCCGACGCCGGGGTGCACCCAGCTCGCGACGTCGCCCGCGGCCACCACGCCGGGCGCCGCGCGGCACGACTCGTCGCAGTCGACACCGTCGCTCAGCGAGAGCCCGCTGCCCGAAAGCCAGCCGGTCGCGGGCGCCGAGCCGACGGCGACCAGGACGACGTCCGCGGGGACCCGGGTGCCGTCCGTCAGCCGCACCGCCGTGATGTGGCCGCCGTCGCCGGTCAGCTCCGCGACGCCGGTGCCGGTGCGCACGGCGACACCGTGTTCGGTGTGCAGCCGCGCGAGCCGCCCGCCGAGCCGGGGGCCGAACTGGCGCACCATGGGCGCGGGCAGCGGGTCGACTAGGGTCACCGTCCTGCCGAGGGCGCGCGCCGTGGCCGCGGCCTCCGCGCCGAGGAAGCCGGCGCCGACGATCACGACGTCCGCGGCGTCCTGGAGTTCCTTGCGCAGCGCCAGGGTGTCCGGAAGCGTCCGCAGGGTGTGCACGCCCGCGAGGCCGTGCCCGGACGGCAGGTGCCGCGGTGTCACGCCGGTGGCGATGACCAGGCCGTCGTAGCCGAGGACGGACCCGTCCGACAGCGACACCCGGCGGGCCCCTGCGTTAAGGGCCGTGGCCGCGACGCCGAGCCGCCAGGACACCTCCGGGGCGGGCGGCAGGCTCACCCGGTCCGGCTCCCATCTGCCCTCCAGGAGCTGTTTGGACAGCGGGGGCCGGTCGTAGGGCGGCAGGTCCTCGGCGCCGACCACCGTGATCTCACCGTCGAAGCCCTCGTCGCGCAGCGTCCGGGCCGCGGTGTTGCCCGCCGCGGACGCGCCGACCACGACGATCCTGCGAAGGTTCACGCCATCCTCCCGGCGGTGGGCGCGGAACGGACCGGGGCGGTCGTGTCCCGACCGGCGGCACCTCTCATGTGCTCGCGCATGTGTTCTCGCCTCTCAGCGGGTGACGGGCTGCTGCGCCGCCACGGACCTGATGTCGGTCGGGCGCCGCCCGCCGCCGTCCCGGTACGGGAGCGGGACGGCGGCCGGCGGCGCGGGCGGTCACCAGGCGACGGGCAGCTCGTGGACGCCGTAGACCACCGCGTCGTGCTTGTAGCGGATGGCGTCCTCCTCGATCGCCGGGCGCAGCGTCGGGAAGCGGCGCAGCAGCGCCGGGTAGGCGAGCTGGAGCTCGGTGCGTGCCAGGTTCTGGCCGAGGCACTGGTGGGTGCCCTGGCCGAAGGCCATGTGGTGCCGCGCGTTGGACCGGGTCACATCAAGGCGGTCGGGGTCCTCGAAGACGGCCGTGTCGCGATTGGCCGAGTCGATGGTCAGGATGACGCCCTCGCCCGCGCGGATGAGCTGTCCGGACACCTCCACGTCCACCAGCGCGACGCGCCGCCGGCCGGTCTGCACGATGGTCAGATAGCGCAGGAGCTCCTCGACGGCGAGTGCGGTGTGCGCCGGGTCGTCGGCGTCGCGCACGGCGGCCAGTTGCTCCGGGTTGCGCAGCAGGGCGAGGGTGCCGAGGGCGAGCATGTTGGTCGTCGTCTCGTGGCCGGCGCTCAACAGCAGGATCGCGTCCTGCACCAGTTGCTCCCTGCTGGTGGCGCCGGTGTGCACATGGTCGGCGAGCACATGGCTGAGCAGGTCGTCCTGCGGATCGCGCTCCTTCTCGGCGAGCAGTCCTTCGAGGTACTCGGTCAGTGTGTCGTTGGCCTTGACGGCCCGGTCGGGCTCGATGTCCATGGAGAGGAGCGCCCGCGACTCGCGCTGGAACAGCGGCTGGTCCTCGCGCGGCACGCCCAGGATCTCCGCTATCACCAGCGAGGGCAGCGCAAGCGCGAACGACGAGACCAGGTCCACCGGCGGGCCCGACGCCTCCATCCCGTCGAGCAGTTCGTCGATAATCTCCTGAAGCCTCGGCTGGAGCGCCCGGGTCCGCTTGACGGAGAAGTACGAGGTGAACATGCGGCGCACCTGGTTGTGCTCCGGGTCGTCCATGAGGATGAAGGGCACCCGGGTGCTGTTGGCGATGCGGGCCGCGAAGCCGGGATTCGCCACGGGGTGGCCGGGGCGCCGCCAATCGGCGCTGAACCGCTCGTCGCTGAGGATCGCACGCTGGTCCTCGTAGCGGGTGACGAGCCAGGGGATGGTGCCGTTCCAGATCCGCACCCGGGAGAACGGCACCTCCTCACGCAGCCGGGCGAGCTGGGGCGGGGGGTCGAAGGGGCAGCCGGACGCGCGGGACATCGGGTAGTCGCGGGGGTCCTCTGCGGTGGCGGGGGCGGTCGTGGTCTCAGCCATGCAAGGCGCTCCTGACGGAGATGGGGGCGAGGGGGGTTGGGGGTGAGGGCTTTGGGGTGAGGGGGGTTGGGGGCGGCTCGGCCACGTCACGAGGTGACGACGGTGATGGCGCCCGCGGGGCAGAGCGCGGCCGCCTCCGCCGCGCGAGCCGCCGCGGGCCCCTCCGGGTCCGCGTCGAGCAGGACCACGACGCCGTCCTCGTCGCGCTGGTCGAACACGTCGTCCGCGGCGAGCACGCACTGGCCCGCGGCACAGCACCGTTCCTGATCGATTTCGAGGTGCACGGCGTTCTCCTCCTGATGACTATTACCTACCCTAAGTAAGCAATACCCCACGGCGGCGGGCTGTGCAATGGCGTCTCCGGTCTGCGGCCCATGGTTGGCCCCGGAACCGAACGGTCCGGCATGATGACCCTGTGACCACCACACCGGCCCGGGCGGACGCCGTCGAGGCGCTCCAGTCCGCACTGAGCGCAGTGGCATACCGGCTGACGGGACGACGGCTGCACGAGCGGTCCGTGGCGGCCGCCGGCATGCCGATCGACCGGCCGGGACTCGCCGTCCTGCGGACACTGGCGGATGAGTCGGCACCGCTGCGGATCGGGGAGATCGCGGCACGTCTCGACGTCCGCAATCCCCATGTGACGCGGCAGGTAACGCAGTTGCAGGAGCAGGGGCTGCTGGCGCGGGCCACCGGCGAGGACCGCCGGGTCCAGCTGATCGAGCTGACCCAGCAGGGCCACGACACGCTGCGACGGGTGACGGCGGCGGTGGAGGCGATGCTCGCGGAGAGCCTGGCGGACGTGAGCACCGAGACGATCATGGCGGCGGCCGACGTCCTGGCGCTGCTGAGCACCCGCGTGTTCCCGGACGCCACGACGGAGGAGGACGCGCCGGACAACGCGCCGCGGACGTGACCTCACCGGCGCACCGGGCGGACCGGCCGCCCCTCGGGCACCAGCGCCGGGCACCGGATGGCACGCGTCTAGTCGAAGGCTCGCGCCGTGCCCGGTGACGGGTGAGTTCGGCCGGTGCTCGGCCGGCACGAGCAGGCGGCGACCGGTCCGTGGTTCCACCGGAGGGACATGGTCACCCCGGCAGATTCCACGTAACTTTCAAGATGCTCAAACGCCAGATGTTCGGCCGCGCCGGCTTCCGTCTCCTACGGAAACGGGTTCTCCTCGCCTGATCTTCTGAGGGGTCCACCCGGTCGATGGCGCACCCCTACAGCGTGCGCCGGTAACGAATCTCAGGTACGGACACTCCGTCGTAGTCGTGAGCCTGGACAGCACCGTCAGCGACATAGCCGGCCATCTCGTAGAAACGACGTGCCCTGGTGTTGTCGGTGAGGACCCACAACAGCATCACGTCGAAGCCATAGGCGTCAGCGTGAGCGTACACGGCTTCGAGTAGCGCGCGACCGATTCCGGACCCAGTGAGTGAGGGCTGAACATAGAGAGCGTAAAGCTCACCCACATTCGTACCTGCCTGGTCATCTCGAAAAGGCCCGAGGCACGCCCAACCCACAACTCGCCCATGGGCGTCGACCGCCACCAGGTTGGTTGTGCCTTCCTTCGACCTCCTGAAGTGCCTTCGGCGCTGCTGAATATCCGCCTCGACCGTCAGGCCATCGAGGAAGGACTGAGGCACTATCCCAACGTACGCGGCCCTCCAGCCTGCCACTCGTACCGCTGACACAGCCGCAACATCGGCGTCCGTCATAGCTCGTACAGTCAGCATCTCGGCACCGTATGAGACCGACCACCATGGCTGCACAGAAATATGCGGCCGGACGGCCACAGCGACTGCACACAGTGACGACTCACACAACCTGAGCCAGAACCCGAGTCGTGGTTCTGGCCCAGCTTCCGTGCAGCGGCCACTCCGAGTGACGATTGGGCCTTCTGGGACGGCTCCCGAAGTCTCCCGGCTCGGCTGCACTCCTGTCCGGGCGCGGCGAGACGTGCGCCGGGGAACGGGCTATGCACCGTCGTTGCCATCGCGCAGGGAATGGATCATGCTCCGCAGGTCTACGAGCAGTACCTCGGCCTCGTCCGCTCGCAGGCCGGACCTCCGACGCCGTCGATTTCGAGACGAAGCCGATCGCGTTCGCACTCCGCGACGTCGTTCCCGGCACCGATCTCGCATCCGTTGCCCAGCCCGGCATCGGTGCCGCGATCTGGCTCCACGCCACAGACGTCCAGGCCATTCACGATGCTCTCGTCGCCGACGGTCACCCCATCGTCTCCGCACCGATCGACGGCCCCTTCGGCCGGACATTCACCTTCGCCGACCCCGACGGCTACCAGGTCACTCTCCACGACCGCGCCTGGCCCGAGCGGGACGGGCACCCCGACGGGGCGGGCCCTGACTGTCGGCACCCCGCGAGCGTCAGCTCGCCATCGCGTCCTCCGGGGCCGCACTACGCGGCTCCCCGAGCCGCGGAGCCGGCGCACCACCGGGATCCCGGTGGGCGGGGTCGCGGACCTCGCCCACGAGCAGTTCCAGGACGTCTTCCAGCGTCACCAGACCCACCACACGGCCCGAGGCATCGGCGACCTGCGCCAGGTGGGTCGCAGCGCGGCGCATCACGGTCAGGGCGTCGTCGAGCGGCAGCTCCGCGCTGAGCGTGGTCATCGGCCGCCACACGTGCTGGGGCACGGCGCGGTCGCTGTCCTCCAGCTCCAGCACGTCCTTCACGTGGAGATAGCCCATGAAGGCACCGCCGTCCGCGCTCACCGGGAAGCGCGAGTAGCCCGTGCGGGCGGTGAGCGCCACGACCTGGCCCGGGGTGACGGTGGGGTCCACCGTCACCAGCGAGGCGCGGTCCAGCAGCACGTCCGTGACCGGGCGCGTGCCCAGCTCCAGCGCGTCCCCCAGGCGCTCCTGCTCCTCGGGGTCGAGCAGCCCCGCCTCGCCGGAGTCGACGACCAGGCGGTTGAGCTGCTCGCTGGTGAAGACGGCCTCCACCTCGTCCTTGGGCTCGACCCCGAAGAGCCTCAGCACACCCCGGGCGCAGGCCCCGAGGGCCGCGGTGACCGGCCGGCAGAGCCGGGCGAAGGCGACGAGGCCCGGTCCGAGCCGCAGCGCCGTCTTCTCCGGGTCCGCCATGGCGAGGTTCTTGGGCACCATCTCGCCGATGACCAGATGCAGGAAGACCACCAGCACAAGCGCGATCACATAGCCCAGCGGATGGACCAGGCCCTCGGGCAGCCGGACGGCGGCGAACGCCGGCTCCAGCAGCCGCGCGACGGTGGGCTCCGCGACGGCGCCGAGGGTCAGCGAGCAGACGGTGATGCCGAACTGCGCGGCGGCCATCATCTGGGGCAGGTGCTCCAGGCCGTAGAGCACCTGACGGGCGGGCACGGTCTTCAGCGGCTCGATCTGGCTGCGGCGCACGGAGACCAGCGCGAACTCGGCGCCCACGAAGAACCCGTTGGCCAGTACCAGCAGAACGGTGAACAGCAACTGGAGCAGCGTCATCGGACCGCCTCCACCGCACCCCTGCGGGCCCTGACGGCCGCCGCCGGGACGCGGGCGGTCGTCCCGGGGGCCTCAGCGGCCTCGGGCGTCCTGACGAGCCTGACCCGTTCGGCCCGGTAGTGGCCCACCTGTCTCACCTGGAGCCGCCAGCCGGGCAACTCGGCGCGGTCACCGGGGGCCGGGATACGGCCCAGCAGGTCCGCGACCAGGCCGGCGACGGTCTCGTAGGGGCCCTCGGGGACGTGCAGGCCGATGGTCCGCAGGGTGTCGACACGGCAGCTGCCGTCGGCGTCCCAGGCGGGCCGGCCGTCCTCGGCGGGGGCGGGGGCGAGCTCGGGCACGTCCTTGGCGTCGTGCTCGTCGCGGACCTCGCCGACCAGCTCCTCGACGATGTCCTCCAGGGTGACGACGCCCGCGGTACCGCCGTACTCGTCCACGACGACGGCGATGGGCTGCTCGCTGCGCAGCCGGGCCAGCAGCGGCTGCACCGGCAGCGTCTCGGGGACCAGCAGCGGTGCCTGGGCGATCCGGCCCACGGAGGTGCGCAGCCGGGCGTGCACCGGTATCGCGAGGGCGTCCTTCAGGTGCACCATGCCGACGATCTCGTCGATCCGCTCCCGGTAGACGGGGAAGCGGGACAGGCCGGTGGCACGGGTGAGGTTGACGACGTCCTCCGCGGTCGCGGACGACTGCAGGGCGCTGACCTTCACCCGGGGCGTCATCACGTGCTGGGCGGTCAGCTCGCCCAGCGACAGGGTGCGCACGAACAGGTCGGCGGTGTCCTGCTCCAGGGCGCCGGCCTGCGCGGAGTGGCGGGCCAGCGAGACCAGTTCGCCGGGCGTGCGGGCGGACGCCAGCTCGTCGGCGGGCTCCACGCCGAGGGCCCGCACCAGGCGGTTCGCGACCCTGTTCAGGCCGGAGATGACCGGGTGCAGCAGCCGGGCGAAGGCGTGCTGCGGGCCGGCGACGAAGCGCGCGACCTGGAGGGGCCGGGACACGGCCCAGTTCTTGGGCACCAGCTCGCCGATCACCATCTGTACGGCGGAGGCGATCAGCATCCCGACCACCGCGGAGACACCGGGGACGGCGCCCACGGGCAGGCCCGTCGCGGTGAGGGGGGCGTCGAGGAGGGCGGCCAGGGCCGGCTCGGCGAGCATGCCGACGACGAGCGAGGTGATGGTGATGCCGAGCTGGGTGCCGGAGAGCTGGAAGGACAGCTCCTTCAGCGCCGACACGACGGAGTTCGCGCGCTTGTCGCCGGCGGCCGCGGCCTGCTCGGCGTCCGGGCGCTCGACGGTCACCAGGCCGAATTCGGCCGCCACGAAGAAGCCGTTGGCGAGGATCAGGAGGAGGGCCGCTCCCAGGAGCAGCAACGGGGTGATCATGCCGCCGCCTCCGAGCCGCCGCGGACGCGGTCCGCGCGGCGGGTGTTTCCCATGCCCTCAAGGCACTGGGGAAGGGAGGGGGCGGCGCAGGTACTGCAGGACGAACCGTCCATCGCCTGAGGAAGTCACTCCTTGGTCAGCAGGAGCCCCCGCGCGCCGGTGCGGCACGGCAGGGGCGAGGGCGCATCATGCGCCTCGGGAACCAGATTAATCAAGACAGCCACTTATGCGGCAGTGTGAACGCCCCGGAGGAGTCCCGGATGTCTCCCCGGGGCGCTCTCAGGGGCGCTCGCGGGCCGTTGTGCGCCCGGCGCGGACGTGCACGGGCCGACGTGCGGGCGTACGGATGCTCGCCGAAGTCGCCGAAGCGCCCGCCGGCGGCGTAGCGCTCAGCCCCCTCCCGCACCGGGGCCCTGCTCGCTGGCGGCACGGGCGTCGACGAGGGCCCGCAGGGTGCGGGCCTGGTCGATGGCACGGCGCCTGGCGAGCCCCGGCTGGATGCCGAGGGCGGGCAGGCTGGTGCCGTCGCTGAGGTTCAGGAACACCCAGGGGTCGCCGGGCCGCAGGTTGACCTGGAGGATCTCGGCCCAGTCGAGCCGCCGCCCGCCCAGGATGTTCACGACGGTCACGCCGGAGGCGTCGGCGACCACCTTGGGCCTGCTCAGCAGGAGCGGCACCGTACAGAGCAGCGCCGCGGTGACGACGAAGCTGAGCCGCTCCGCCGCGCCGAGGTCGGGCAGCAGCAGGGCGACGGCCGTGAGCACGACGAAGAGCGCCAGGCCGCCGGCCAGCAGGACCGCCCGGGTGACCGCCGGCCGGAAGGTGACGGGCAGCTCCGGCAGCCCGGCGGCGGGTGGCGCGGCCGGGCCCGGCCGTCCGGCGGTGGGCTGTGTGCCGTCGCCCTGTGCGGCGTCCTGCCGTGCGGGGTGCGGTGGCGTCGGGTCCGTCATCACGGTGCTCCGAAGAGGGTCGGTCGGCGGGGCCGGCCGGGTCGGCGCGGCCCGGTCAGAGGCGGCAGGCGTGGATGGCCGTGGTCAGGATGGCCCGGGCGCCGATGGCGTACAGGTCGTCCATGATCTTCTGGGCCTCCTTGGCGGGCACCATGGCGCGCACGGCGACCCAGCCCTCATTGTGCAACGGCGAGACCGTCGGGGACTCCAGGCCGGGCGTTACGGCCACGGCGCGTTCCAGATCCTCGGCACGGCAGTCGTAGTCCATCATCACGTAGGTGCGGGCGACGAGGACGCCCTGGAGCCGGCGCAGGAACTGCTGGACCTTGGGCTGGTCGGTGTCCGCGTCGGCATCCGTGGTGGGGGTTCCCCCGGACGAGCCCGTCCGCGTCTTGGGACGGATGACCACCGCTTCGGAGTGCATGATCGGCTCGCCCATGACCTGGAGCCCGGCGTTGCGCAGCGAGGTGCCGGTCTCCACGACGTCGGCGATGACCTGGGCGACACCCAGCTCGATGGCGGTCTCCACGGCGCCGTCGAGGTGGACGACGGTGGCGTCGACGCCCTCCTGCGCGAGGTGGCCGGCGACGATGCCCTCGTAGGAGGTGGCGATGGTCATGCCCTCCAGGTCCTTCACGCTGCTCGCCGTGCCGGGCCGGGTGGCGTAGCGGAACGTGGAGCGCGCGAAGCCGAGCGGCAGGATCTCCTCGGCGTCGGCGCCGGAGTCCACCAGCAGGTCGCGCCCGGTGATGCCGATGTCCAGACGCCCGGAGGAGACGTAGATGGCGATGTCGCGGGGGCGCAGGTAGAAGAACTCGACCTCGTTGGCCGGGTCGACGATCACCAGTTCCTTGGAGTCCCTGCGCTGCTGGTACCCGGCCTCATGGAGCATCTCCGACGCAGGTCCGGAGAGTGAACCCTTGTTGGGGACGGCGATGCGCAGCATGAGGTGGTGTTCCTTTGCGGGAAGATGCGGGAGTGTGCGTACCGGTCCGGGGTGTCCGGTCCGTCGGGAGGGGACTGCCGCGGCCCGCCGGGGCGGGCCCCGCGGCCGGTGCCGGGGCCCGCCCCGGGCCGCGGCTCAGAGGTGGGCGTAGACGTCGTCGAGGGTGATGCCGCGGGCGACCATCATCACCTGCACGTGGTACAGCAGCTGGGAGATCTCCTCGGCGGTGGCCTCCCGGCCCTCGTGCTCGGCGGCCATCCAGACCTCGGCGGCCTCCTCGACGACCTTCTTGCCGATGGCATGGACGCCCTTGCCGACCAGTTCCGCGGTGCGGGAGGTGGCGGGGTCGCCGTGCTGCGCCTTGTGCAGGAGCTCGGTGAAGAGCTCCTCGAACGTCTTCTTGGACATGATGCCGCCTACTCTACGCGGGCGCCCGCCATCCCCTGACGTGAGGGCTCGGGGATCATACGGAGCGTGGCGGCGGTGGCGACGGCCGCGGTCACGGCCTCGTGCCCCTTGTCCTCATGGGAGCCTTCGAGGCCCGCGCGGTCGAGCGCCTGCTCCTCGGTGTCGCAGGTCAGCACGCCGAAGCCGATGGGCACTCCGGTGTCGACGGACACCTGGGTGAGCCCCTGCGTCACGCCCTGGCAGACGTAGTCGAAGTGCGGGGTGCCGCCGCGGACCACCACGCCGAGCGCGACCACGGCGTCATAGCCGTGCACCGCGAGCGCCCTGGCCGCGACGGGCAACTCGAAGCTGCCCGGCACCCGCAGCACGGTGTGCTGCTCGATGCCGAGTTCGTCCAGGGCGCGCCGGGCGCCGCCGACGAGGCCGTTCATGATCTTCTCGTGCCACTGGGCGGCGACGACCGCGACCCGCAGGCCTCCGGTGTTCGTCACGCTCAGTACGGGGGCACCCTTGCCGCTCACGCGCTCTCGCTCCTTGGTGCTGGGTGGTGCTGGTGGATGTGCTGGGTGGTGCTGGGGCTGTTCCGTGGTGTCCGGGCTGCCCGCACCGCTCCGGGGGCCGGGGACGGACCCCGGGCGGCCGGGGTCCGGTCACTGGTTGCCGCAGGCGGCCATGGCGGGGGTGTCCAGCCAGGGCAGGTCGTGGCCCATGCGGTCGCGCTTGGTGCGCAGGTACCGCAGGTTGTGCTCGCCGGCCTGGACGGGCATCGGTTCCCGGCCGGTGACCTGGATGCCGTGCCGGACGAGGGCGTCGGTCTTGTCGGGGTTGTTGGTCATCAGCCGGACACTGCGCACCCCGAGGTCGGCGAGGATCTGCGCCCCCGCGCCGTAGTCGCGGGCGTCCGCGGGCAGGCCGAGCTCCAGATTGGCGTCGAGCGTGTCCCGGCCGCGCTCCTGGAGTTCGTAGGCGCGCAGCTTGGAGAGCAGGCCGATGCCGCGGCCCTCGTGGCCGCGGAGGTAGACGACCACACCGCGGCCCTCCGCCGCGATGCGCTCCATGGCGGCGGTGAGCTGGGGCCCGCAGTCGCAGCGCAGCGAGCCGAAGACGTCGCCGGTGAGGCACTCGGAGTGCACACGCACCAGCACGTCCTCGCCGTCGCGGAGGTCGCCGTGGACCAGGGCGACGTGCTCGACTCCGTCGTCGGCGGAGCGGTAGCCGTAGGCGGTGAAGTCGCCGGAGACGGTGGGCAGGCGCACGGTCGCCTCGCGGCGCACGGCGGGCTCGGCGCCGCGCCGGTAGGCGATCAGGTCCTCGATGGAGATGATCGACAGGCCGTGCTTGCGGGCGAACGCGACCAGTTCGGGCAGCCGCAGCATGGTGCCGTCCTCGGCGGCGATCTCGACGATCGCGCCCGCCGGGCGCAGGCCGGCGAGCCTGGCCAGGTCGACGGCGGCCTCGGTGTGCCCGGCGCGGGTCAGCACCCCGCCGGCCCTGGCGCGCAGCGGGAAGACATGGCCGGGCCGCACGAAGTCCGCGGCCTCCGCCGTGCCGTCGGCGAGCAGCCGCAGCGTGCGGGCGCGGTCGGCGGCGGAGATGCCGGTGGTCACGCCGTGCGCGGAGGCCGCGTCCACGGAGACGGTGAACGCGGTGCTCATCGACTCGGTGTTCTGCTCGACCATCTGCGGCAGGTTCAGCCGGTCCAGTTCCTCGGCTTCCATGGGCGCGCAGATGAGGCCGCGGCACTCGGACATCATGAAGGCGACGATCTCGGGGGTGACCGCCTCCGCGGCGATGACGAGGTCGCCCTCGTTCTCGCGGTCCTCGTCGTCGACGACGACGACCGGGCGCCCCTCCGCGATGTCGGCGATGGCCTGCTCCACCGGGTCGAGCCCGGTCCGGGTCGCCCCGGCGGTGAGGTCGCCGGTGGGGAACCGGACGGGTGCGATGGTCATGCCGGGGCTCCTTCCAGAGGGGGCTGCGCGCCCTGCCGCGAGCGCAGCCACCAGGCGCGCATGCCCCACAGGACAAGAGCGCCGTAGACGATGTAGATCAGGCCGGAGAAGGCCAGGCCGCTGGTGAAGTTGAGCGGCACGCCGACCAGGTCGACCAGCAGCCAGGCGAACCAGAACTCGACGAGGCGGCGCGCCTGCGCCACCATCGCGACCAGCGTGCCGACGAACACATAGGCGTCCGGCCAGGGGTTCCAGGAGAGCGAGGGGAAGGCGGTGAAGAGGCCGCCGACCGCGAGGGTGCCGACGGCGGCGGTCGCCAGCAGCAGGCCCCGTTCGCGCCAGGACGCGAACCGGGTGGCGAGGTCGCCGTCCTGGGCCCGGCGGCGGCCCTGGCTCCACTGCTGCCAGCCCCAGACGGCGGTGACGATGATCACGAGCTGCTTGCCGACGCTGCCGGACTGCTGCACGGAGATGTTGGCCGCGACGAGGATGAGGGCGGAGAGCAGCTGGGCGGGCCAGGTCCACACGGATCTGAGCCAGCCGAGTGCCAGCCCGACGAGGCCGATGGTGTTGCCGGCCAGGTCGGACCAGATGATGCGCTGTCCGAAGGCGGTAAACGCCTCGGAGTTCAGCCAGTCGAAGGTGCTCACCGGGCGTCCCTTGCCGGTTCGCGGCCTCCGGGGGTGCCGGCCGCCGCATCGGCGGCCATGGCGTCGGCAGCCATGGCGTCGGCAGCCGTGGCGTCGGCCGCCGCCGAGCGCTCGGCCGCGAGCAGCCGCTCGACGTACTTGGCGACGACGTCCACCTCCAGGTTGACCGGGTCGCCCGGCTCCTTGATGCCGAGGGTGGTCAGCGCGAGGGTGGTGGGGATGAGGCTGACGGTGAAGTGGTCCGGCCCGGCGTCGACGACGGTGAGGCTGATGCCGTCGACGGTGATGGAGCCTTTCTCGACGATGTAGCGGGAGAGCTGCGCGGGCAGGCCGATCCTGACGATCTCCCAGTGTTCGGAGCGCTTGCGCTCCAGGAGGGTGCCGACGGCGTCGACGTGGCCCTGCACGATGTGGCCGCCGAGCCGGGCGCCGACGGCGGTGGGCCGCTCGAGGTTGACGCGGGAGCCGGGCACCAGCGCGCCGAGGCTGGACCTGTTCAGGGTCTCCGCCATGACGTCGGCGGTGAACTCGTCGCCGTCCAGGTCCACGACCGTCAGGCAGACGCCGTTGACGGCGATCGAGTCGCCGTGCTTCGCGCCCGCGGTGACGACGGGTCCGCGCAGCCGGAAGCGGGATGCGTCGCCGAGGTCCTCGACGCCGGTGATCTCGCCCAGCTCTTCCACGATTCCGGTGAACACTCAGCTCTCCTTCGCTGGCGGCGCGGCGGTGATCCGCAGATCAGGCCCGAGGCGGACGGTCTCGGTCACCTCGAGGCGCAACGCCTCGGTGAGGGTGGTGATTCCTGCCTCGCCCAGTGCGGCGGGGCCGGCCCCGAGCAGGACCGGGGCGACATAGCCGATGACGCGGTCGACCGCGCCCGCGGCCACGAAGGACCCGGCGAGCGTCGGACCGCCTTCGAGCAGTACGGAGCGGACGCCCCGGCCGTGCAGGGCGTCCAGGAGGGCGGGGACGGCGAGTCCGGCGCCGGTGCGCGGCAGCCGGACCACCTCGGCGAGGCCGGTCAGGTGGGCCGTCTCGGCGTCCTCGGCGACGGCGACCAGGGTGGGCGCCGCGTCGTCCAGGACGCGGGCGCCCGGCTTGAGGGCCCTGGCGCCGGAGTCGACCACCACGCGCAGCGGCTGGTGCGCGCCGTCGGTGCCGCGGGCGGCCAGGTGCGGGTCGTCGGCGCGGGCCGTGCCGGCGCCGACCACGACGGCGTCGCTCTCGGCGCGCAGCCGGTGGACGTCGGCGCGGGACTCCGCGGAGGTGATCCACTGGCTGGTGCCGTCAGCGGCGGCGATGCGGCCGTCGAGCGTGGCGGCGTACTTCAGGGTGATGTGCGGCCGGCCCAGGCGGACGGACGTCAGCCAGGCGGCGTTGCCGGCGGCGGCCTCCGCCTCCAGCAGCCCGGACTCGACGTCGATGCCCGCGGCGCGCAGGGTGGCGGCGCCGCCGGTGGCGGTGGGGTCGGGGTCGGAGACCGCGTAGACGACCCGTGCGACGCCGGCCTCGATCAGGGCCTGGGCGCAGGGGCCGGTGCGACCGGTGTGGTTGCAGGGTTCGAGGGTGACCAGGGCGGTGGCGCCGCGGGCCCGGTCGCCGGCCGCGCGCAGCGCGTGGACCTCGGCGTGCGGGCCGCCGGCGCGCTGGTGGTGGCCCTCGCCCACGGTCCGGCCCTCGGCGTCGAGCAGGACGCAGCCGACCACGGGATTGGGGCTGGTGGAGCCGAGTCCGTGTGCGGCGAGTTCGATCGCGCGCCGCATCGCGGCTGCTTCCGCTGGGGTGGCCACCGGGTCCTCCTGCCTCTTCGGGCGCGGACTCCGGGGCTGTCGACGAACGACACACAGCGCGGGTGGAACCTTCCGGGGAACGACGCCGGATCGCGGGCCCGCCCTGAGACGGACCACCGGCGGCGTGCACGGATGCCCGCCCGCCGCGCACTGCCTCCCATCCGGACTTTCACCGTCGGTCCAGGAATTTCACCTGGTCAACCGGCCACTGGATGCGGCCGGGTCGCGGACTTTAACCGCCGGTTCGGACTTTCACCGACCCCGGAGTGCGCTGCTTCTGGTACGGAACACAGTGTGCCACGCCCGGCACCGGACGGTGGGCGCCCGAGCTGTGGGCTGGCTCACAGCCGTCTCCGGGGACGCGCACATGGCCGGGTCCCCGGGCCGCGCCGGGCGTGCCGGGCTGCCCCGCCACTCTGGTACGCCGGCCGGGTGACCGCTGATCTCGCCCAGCGATTCGAGCACCACCGCCCGTGCCGGAGCTGCCCGAGGCCAAGGGGCGGCAGCTCTACGGGAGGGCCGCCCTGCGCCTGGTCACGCCGGAGCGGCGCCGCTGCGCCGGACCCGAGCGGCAGCGTGCGCTCGTCGAGTCGTTCCTGGCGGCGGCCCGCAAGGGCGACCCCACCCGGCTGGAGTAGCCCGCCGGCCAAGGACGTCGTCCCGTCGGGCGACGGTGGCGGACGGGCGTTCTCCGCCGGCCGGCCGATCGCGGGACGGGCCTGGCCGGTAGCGTTGCCGCGGTGCGTCACAGGGCGGCTCACGGCCGCCATCGAGAGGGCGGTCGCCGAGGTCGAGGACGCTCCGGGGCGGCGGCGCACGAGGGGCGGCGGCTGATCGCGGGGGCATCGTTCGAGGTGCGGAACAGGGCGATCGCCGAGGTGCGGGACAGGGCCGACCGCCGGGGTGCGGGCGGTGGTCGGTCCGGACAAGCTGCTGTATGTCACCCGCCAGCTCGCGGGCGCCCCTCGCCGGCGCTGCCCGGAGCCGGTTGCGGGGCTCCGGCTCCGGGCGGTGCCGTGCCCCGTTGTCACACATCGGGGGGCTCGCCGGTTCTCAGTGGTGACGGGCGCTCCACCGGGAGCGCCGACACGGACGAAGGGGCTGAACGGCGATGGCCACGATCGTGGTGACCGGCGGAACCGGAAATCTCGGCGGACTGGTCACGGAGCGGCTGCGGAGCCAGGACCACGACGTGCGGGTGCTGAGCAGGCACGCGCCGCCGCCGTACGCGGTGGATCTGCGCACCGGCGCCGGCCTGGACGAGGCGCTGAGCGGCGCGGAGGTCGTCGTGCACTGCGCGAGCGCGCCCCGTGGCGACGAACAGGCGGGTCGGCGACTCGTCGACGCGGTGCGCAGGACCGGCGTCCGGCATGTGGTGTTCATCTCGATCGTCGGCGTGGACGAGGTGCCACTCGGCTACTACCGCGCCAAGCTGGCGGTGGAGCGCACCATCGCCGACTCCGGCGTGGGCTGGACGCTGCTGCGCGCCACCCAGTTCCACGACCTGCTGGTGACCGCGCTGGGGGCCCTGGCGAAGCCGCCGGTGATGCTGCTGCCGGCCGGTGTGAGCGATCAGCCGATCGAGGTCGCGGAGGTCGCGGACCGGTTGGCCGGGCTCGCCGTCGGTGAGCCTTCCGGCCGGGTGCCGGACCTGGGCGGTCCGGAGGTGCTGGGCTTTCCCGAGCTGGCCCGCGCCTATCTGCGGGCGACCGGACGCCGGCGCCCGGTGGTCTCGGTGCCGCTGGCGGGCAAGGCGTACCGCGCCATGCGGGAGGGCGGCCACCTCACCCCACAGCGGGCGGTGGGCCGGCGCACCTTCGGGGAGTACCTGGCGAAGCGGTTCGGGCAGCCGGTGTAGTCGGGGCACGGCTCCGCGCCCGCGCCGGGGCGCCGCTCACGGGCACGCGGCGCCCTGGAAGGGGCGCGGAACGCGGACGGGGTCGGAGACGTGGGCCCGAGGGGCCACCGAACCGCGCGACCGGACACGACGAGACCGTCGTCGGATCGCCGCTGCCGGAAGGCGGCTCCGCCGGCTCCGGTGGCTCCTCGGACGCCCTCGCGGCGCAACGGCCGGGTGGATGGGTCACGCGCGCTCCCCCGTGCCCAAGGGCGCCGGCCCCGGCTACCCGATCGACGCCGCCCCCGGCGGGAACAGCTCGTCCTGGGCCGCCTCGCGGGCCATCAGCAGCGCGCCGCGCAGCACCGCGGCGCCGCCGAGTTCGCCGGCGCGCACGTCCGTGTGCAGCGGCGAGATGTCGCCCAGGCGCCGCCCGACGCGGGTGGCGAGATCCGGCCCGCCGGCCAGGCCGATCTCGCCGCCCAGCACCACGCAGCCGGGATCGAGGACGGCGGCCGCCGCGGCGGCGCCCAGGGCGATCCGTTCCGCGAGGGCGTCCAGGAAGCGCTTCTCGCCTTCGGCGACGGCTGCCCGCACCAGGGCCGCGGCCTGCGATGCGCCCGGCTCGGCGGCGGCCGCGAGGCCGTGCTCCGCGGCGAGGGCGCAGATGGCCGACGAGGAGACGAGGTGGTGGAAGCCGTCGTCGCGGCCGGTGCCGGACGGCGGCACCGAGGCACCGGGCACCGGCAGGAACCCGATCTCCCCCGCGCCGCCCGACGCCCCCCGGCGCAGCGCGCCGTCCAGCACCACCGCGGCCCCGACACCGTGTCCGAGCCAGAGCAGCACGAACGTCTCGCGGTCGCGGGCGGCGCCGTCCTGCCGCTCGGCGAGGGCGGCGAGGTTGGTCTCGTTCTCCACCAGGACCCGGGCGGGCAGCCGGTCCTGGAGGGCGCCGACGAGGCTGCGGTGCCACTCGGGCAGGTCGGTGGTGCCGCGGAGTTCACCGCTCACCGGGTCGATGAGGCCGGGTGCGCCGATCGCCACGGAGTGCAGCGGCCGTCCGCCCGCCCGAACCGCCGTACGCTCGACGAGCCGGACGGCGCCGGTCACCGCCGACGCGGTGCGGGTGCCGGCGTCCACCGGCAGCGATGCCTCGGCGAGCGAGGCGCCCAGCAGGTCCGTGACGACGACGGTGACGCCGTGGGTGCGCACGTCCAGGGCGGCGAGGTGCGCCCGGTCGGCCACGATCCCGTACAGCCGGGCGTTCGGGCCGCGGCGGCTCGCGCCCGTCTCGCCGACCACGGTGATCAGCCCGGAGCCCTGGAGCCGGGCCACCAGGTCGGCGACGGTGGGCCGGGAGAGGCCGGTGAGTTTCTTCAGCTGCCCGGCCGTCAACGGGCCCTCGCGCTGGAGCAGGCGCAGTGCAAGGCGGTCGTTGATCGCCCGGGCCGTGCTCGGTGATGCGGGCATGCCTGGATCCTTTCAGACGGGCCCTGCACGCCCGGAGGGCGCGCGCCCGGCAGCCTGGTGACCGGTGCGCCCGGTTGCCGAGGCCGGTCCGTAGCGGGAAATCCACTATTTATCAGGCAGGGTTCCTGATAGTTTACGCCGGACCCACGGGGCGGGTGCCGACATGGCCCCGTCGACCACACGGACGAGCACCGCGAGGGACGCGGGGAGGGGCGGCGACATGACCGAGGGGGCCCGTGCGGGCCAGGCCGGGAAGGCCGTGCGGCACGCCAGGTACGCGGTCGCCGTGGTCTTCTGTGTGCACGGCTCGGTGACCGGGTCCTTCGCGACCCGGGTGCCGTGGATCCAGGACCACGCCCATGCGAGCCCCGGGCAGTTGGGACTCGCGCTGGCGTTCGGGGCGATCGGCGCGTCGCTGGCCATGCCCCTGGCCGGCCGGGTGAGCCACCGGTTCGGCTCCCGCGCCGCCCTGCGGGGGCTGATCGCGCTGTGGACGCTGGCGCTGGTGCTGCCCTCGCTCGCACCGAACCTGCTCGCGCTGTGCGCCGCCATGCTCGTGTACGGGGCGACGGCGGGCATGGCGGACGTGGCGATGAACGCGCTGGGCGTCGAGATAGAGAACCGCCTCGGCCGGTCGATCATGTCGGGGCTGCACGGGATGTGGAGTGCGGGCGCGGTGCTCGGCTCCGCCGGCGGTACCCTCGCCGCCCATCTGGGCACGGACGCCCGGGTGCACCATGCGCTGGCCGCCGCCGTGCTCACCGTGACCGGCGTCGCCGCCTGCCGCTGGGTGCTCGACCTGCGTCCGGCGCAGGAGGAGGAGCCGCCGCCGCGGTTCGCGTTGCCGCCCCGCTCCGCGCTGCTGATCGGCGCGGTCGGGTTCTGCGCGGTGTTCGCCGAGGGCGCGGGCCTGGACTGGTCCGCGGTCTACCTGCGCGATGTGCTGGACACCTCCGCCGGCCTGGCCGCCGCGTCGACCACCGGCTTCACGCTCACCATGGCGGTGGCGCGGCTCGCCGGCGACGCGCTCGTGGACAGGTTCGGCCCGGTGCGCACGGTGCGCGGCGGCGGGGTGCTCGCCGCGCTCGGCGGGTTCCTGGTGGTCGTCGCGCCGCACCCGGCGGTGGCCATGACCGGGTTCGCGCTGATGGGGCTCGGCATCGCCGTGGTCGTCCCGCTGGCGTTCGCCGCCGCCGGGCGCAGCGGCCCCCGCCCGAGCCAGGCCATCGCGGGCGTCGCCACCATCATGTACGCCTCGGGCCTGGTCGCCCCCTCGGCGGTCGGCAGCATCGCTCAGGCCACCAGCCTGGAGGTGTCGTTCGGTCTGGTGACGGTGCTGGCGTGCGGGCTCGCGGTGGGCGCGGGGGTGTTGCGGCCCGGCGGCAGGCCCGCGGTGCCGGCCGCGGCCGCGGGCGAGGGTACGGCGGCGGTCGAGCGGTCGTAGCGGGGCGGGGCGGGGCGCTGCGGGTTCCAGCTGCGGGTTCCAGGGGTGCGCCCTCGGGGTCTCGTGCCGGTCCGGCGGACGGTGGGAGTGGTGCGCGGTTCCCCGCGCCCCTGGTGTGGCGGTACCCCTTGCGGTCTCGTACCAGACCACCGGCCGGTGGGCGCTGTGGCCATTCCCCGCGCCCCCGTTGCGGCGCTGCCCCTTGTGGTCTCCTGTCAGACCACCGGCCGGTGGGAGCTCTTCCCGCGGTTCCCCGCGGCGCCCCTGTCGTGACGGTGGGCCTTGTGGTCCGTGCCCCGGCCGGGGCGGTGGGGCCCGGCCGGGGCGCGGTGGGTTCAGCCCGCGATCGAGTCGAGTTGCTCTGCGGCGGGGCGCAGCGCCCACAGGTCGCCGCCCGGGGGCTCCTGGAGGTGTGGCACCGCGGCGCGCGCGTCGCGGTCACCGGCGTCGGCGGCGGCGTGCACGATGTCGCTCGCCGCGTACCGGTAGAACTCCAGCTCGGGGTACTTCCAGTCGGCGGCGCCGGTGGCGGCCGGCAGCAGGAAGTCGACCGCCTTGAACAGGCTCTGCCCGTCCGGCCCCCGGTACGTCCACAGGTCCGCCCCGACGTGCCGCCCGATCTGCGCGAGCCGGGTGTAGGCGACCAGGTCGAAGGTGGAGTAGTGCCAGCTCCGCGTCCTGGCGAGCTCCTGCGGCTGGCTGCCGTCCGCCGCGATCTGCGCGTCGATCCGCTTCCGGCGCGCGTCCAGCACCGTCGTCCGGGCCAGGTCCCTGTCCCCGGTGGCGTAGGCGAGCGCGGCCACCTGCATGTCGTAGAACGTGCCGTGGTTGTTCTCCGCGGCGCCCTCCTCCTTGCCGAAGTCGCTGTTCACCAGCCAGTCGAGGAAGTCCTTGTTCCAGGCGGCCATGGCGGTGCGGTCGCCCTTGGACCACCCGGGCGCGCCGGTGTCCAGCAGGGCGATGGCGTCCACCACGCTGGTGTACGACTGCGAGAAGTCGATGATGCCGATGGCCCGGCCGTCGTACTTGCACGGGATGAACTGCGCGTGGTCCAGGTTGGGGTTCATCCGGGTGGCCGGGTCGAGGAACCAGGTGCGCAGGATGTCGGCGGCGTGCTCCGCGTACTTCCTCTCACCCGTGTAGTACCAGGCGAGGCTGAGGGTGTAGGAGGACTCGAAGACCTTGCCGACGTCCGGTCGGTCGGTGCCGGTGTCGACCTCGGGGTTGCGCTCGCCGTCCCGCTGGACGTAGGGGCAGCCGCGCGGGTTGTCGTCGGTCTTCGGCTGGGAGGGCCACCAGTACGGGGCCTGGCTCAGGTAGTCGTGTGGGTCGCCGCCCGGGGCGGGCGCCGGCTTGTCGACCACGGTCCACGGGCCCTGGCCGAGCCAGTCGTCGGCCTGGGCGGTGAGGTTCTCGACGGCCTTCTTCAGGCCGGGGTCGCCCAGCTCCAGGCGGAGCTTGGCGGCCTGCAGGCGCTTGCCGTCGAGCACGGCCGTCCGCGGGGCGGGCGGGACCAGCCCCTGGTGCCCGGCCGGGTGGTCGTGGGCGGCGGCCGAGGCCGCCGGCACCAGCAGGGCGGCGAGGGCCGCCGCGGCCGCCACCACCGCGCCGAGCCGCAGGCGGGGTCTTCTGCTCATCGAGCACTCCTTCGGAACCGATGACGGTGGGGGTCACCTAGGGACCAACCGCTCACCAGCAGGTCATGTACGTGAACATCATTCATGAGCAAGACCGTGTGAGCGTAGACGTGCCTGATCCACGTGACAATGCCTCGCGCAACGATTCATGCATGGGTCCCTGCGCTCAACGGGCGGGCCGGTGAAGGGTGCTGGGCCCGGCGGGGCCCAACCGCCGCGCCGGGCGGGGCGCGTTCGCTCGTTCCGGGGAAGTCCGGGCGCGAACGGCGCCGGACTCAGCCGGCTGCTGCGATCCTGCCTGCATGGCCCACTCGGAGCAGTCCACGGTCCCCGGGCAGGGGATCGACGGGGTGATCGCGCGGATGCGCGAGCTTGCGGAGGTCCTGCCCGCCGACGACGGCGTCGCGGTCTTCAACCGCGTGTACCTGTCCGTCACCGAGGCGGTGGACCGCGGTGTCGCGCTGGGACGGCTCGGCGATCGCAGCCAGGCGGTCGCCCTGGACGTGCGCTTCGCCGAGCACTACCTCGCGGCCGTCGACGCGGCGGCCGCCGACGGCCGCCCGCCCTCCTGCTGGCGGCCGTTGTTCCGCTACCGCCACCATCCTGGCGTCCGGCCGCTGCAGTTCGCCCTCGCGGGCATCAACGCCCATATCGGGCACGACCTCTGCCTCGCCGTCGTGGACTCCTGCCGGGCGCTCGGCTGTGCGCCCGCCGATCTGGAGGACGAGTTCGACCGGGTCGGCGACCTGCTGGTGACGCTGGAGGAGCAGATCCGCGAGGACGTGATGCCGGGACCCGATCTGCTTCAGGTGGCCGACCCGCTCACCCATCTGCTGGGCTCCTGGAGCCTGGAGCGGGCGAGGGACGGTGCGTGGTCCGCGGCGCGGGCGCTCTGGGAACTGCGGCAGTTCCCCGTCGTCGCCGGGGAGTTCGTCCAGCGGCTCGACGCGGCGGTCGGGCTCGTCGGGCGGATGCTGCTCACTCCGCTGCTGCCGGGTGGGCACGGTTCTCCGGCGGTGCGGGTGCCCGGGGCTGGGCGGGGGCGGTAGGTCTCCCCCGCGCCCCCTCTCCTGCCCCCCGCGCGGGGGCCGCCCGAGGGGCCACCACTCGCCTGCGGCGGGCTGTCCGGTCCGGCCCCTTGCGGTTGCTTCTTCGGCCAGCCGCCGGTGGTGGCCGGTCGCGCAGTTCCCCGCGCCCCTACCTGACACCGGAAACATCCGGGCGACCAACAGGCACGACCACCGCGCGCCACCATCAGGCCCCTTGCGGAAGCTTCCTCGGCCCCCCGCCGGTGGTGGCCGGTCGCGCAGTTCCCCGCGCCCCTACCTGACACCGGAAACATCCGGGCGACCAACAGGCACGACCACCGCGCGCCACCATCAGGCCCCTTGCGGAAGCTTCCTCGGCCAGCCGCCGGTGGTGGCCGGTCGCGCAGTTCCCCGCGCCCCTACCTGACACCGGAAACGCAGGGGAGCCGTGCTCAGTCCTCGGGGAGTTCTACCGGGGCGATCTCGTGGAACACGTCGCCCGGGCCGGGGTTGGACGGGTCGCAGGTGCCGCCGAGTTGGTGCATCACCCCCCATACGGCGTTGAGGGCGGTCTGGACGGCGCCCTCCGCCCAGCCGGCCGTCCAGGAGATGTCGTCGCCCGCGAGGAAGATGCCGCGCTTGTCCGCGGGCAGCGGATCCTGCATGAAGTGGGTGAAGAGCCTGCGCTGGTAGCGGTAGTGGCCCGGCAGGTTCGCCTTGAACGCGCCCATGAAGTACGGCTCGTTCTCCCAGGACACGGTCACCGGGCTGCCGATGATGTGGCTCCGGATGTCCACGTCCGGGTAGATCTCGCGGAGCGAGGCGAGCATCACCTCCATGCGCTCGTGCGCGGTGAGCGGGAGCCACTTCAGGCTGTCGTCGCACCAGGTGTACGACAGGCAGATCACCGCGGGCCGGTCGGGGCCGTCGTCCAGGAGGTAGGTGCCGCGGGTCATCCGGTCCGTCAGGGTCATCGACATCCGGTCGCGCCCCGTGCGTTCGTCCTTGTCCAGCCAGAACGGCCGGTCCACCGGCACGAAGAGCTTGCTGGACTCCATGTAGTGGGTGCGCTCGATCGCCGTCCAGTGGTCGATCGGGAAGAGCGACTCGTCGCACGCGATCTTGGAGAGCAGCATCCAGGACTGGGCCGTGAAGACCACCGCGGGATAGCTGCGGATCGCGCCCGAGGCGTCCGTGACGGTGATGAGGCCGCCCGCGGCGCGGTGCAGCCGGGTCACCGCGGGGCGGGGCGTGCCGCCCTGGTGCAGCGACGCCAGCGAGGTGCCCTGCGGCCAGTGGACGAGCTTCTGCGGGGCACGCTCCCAGAGCCTCGTGGGCAACTGCTGGCTGCCGCCGACGATGCCGCGGTGGTGGTCGTCGGCCTCTGTGTACACCACACGCAGGATCTCCAGGATGGAGTTGGGGAAGTCGGTGTCCCAACCGCCGGTGCCGAAGCCGACCTGTCCGAAGATCTCCCGGTGACGGAAGGACCTGAACGCCTCGGAGGCGCACAGGAAGCCGTAGAAGGTCTGGTTGTCGAGCCGTTCGACCAGCCGGGACCAGATCGCGCGGACGGTCGGCACATCGCGCTCCCGGATGGCGCGGTTCATCCGGGAGAACTCGGCGCCCTCCTCCAGGCAGGTCCGCCAGGCCTCGGCGACCTGCCGGTACACCTCGGGCAGGTCGTCCAGCGTTCTCGCGTAGTGCGACTCGCCCTTGAGGTCGACGACCGTGGACGGGGTGGCCTCCGCCAGCGGGTTCGGGAACGGCTTCGTCCGCAGGCCCACCAGGTCGATGTAGTGCTGGAGCGCCGTCGACGAGGGCGGGAAGCGCATGGCGCCCAGCTCCGCGGTGAGCGCGCCCCCGTCGGCCGCGCCGTCGAAGCCGACGGTGCGCAGCCGCCCGCCGATCCGGTCCGCCTCGTACACCACCGGACGCAGCCCCATCCTCATCAGCTCGTACGCGGTCACGATGCCGGAGAGCCCACCGCCGACCACCGCCACCTCGGTGCCGTGCCGGGTGGCGGGGATCTGTCCCAGGCCCGCGGGGTGGGCGAGGAAGTCGTCGTACGCGTACGGGAAGTCCGGCCCGAACATCGTGATGGGCTGCTGCGCCGCGGCGTGCGGGACGGCGGTGGGCACCGTGGACGTCATGGGGTGCGGCTCCTTGCGGTGGTCAGGGGTGGATCGGGGGAGGCTCCGGCCACGCCGCGGGCCGGAGCCGGCTCAGGGCGTGGCCCGGGACGGCGACCGGATCAGGCCGTGGCCGGGGCCGGCGGCCGGGTCAGGCCGTGTCACGGACCAAGGGGGCGTAACGGGCGGGGCGGCGGTCGCGCAGGGAGCGGGCGGCCTGGCGGGCCTCGGCGCGGAGCGCCGGGTCCACGGCTGCGCAGACCAGCTCCAGGGTGCGCCGGGCACGGGCCCGGCCGGCGGCCTCGTCCAGCTCCGCGAGGTGCGCGGCGGCCGATCCGGGCCGGCCGGAGCTCTGCAGCAGGGCGGGACGCAGCGCGGACATGGCGGACCTCACGAGGACGGGCAGGGACGGGGAACGCCTCGACGGTACGGCCGCCCGCGGAAGCGGGACAAGATCCGACTCTTGCGCATATCCAGCGCATTCATTGCGTCGACCGGGGCCTGAACGGCGATTCGTTGCGGCGGTCAGCCGGGCGCCCCCGACGAGAACCGCCTCAGCAGTGGCGACAGCACCAGCACGGACTTGGTGCGCTCCACGAAGGGCTCCCCCGCGATCCGCTCGAGCACCTGCTCGAAGTGCCGCATGTCCTCGGCGAAGACCTGCACCACCGCGTCGGCCTCACCGGTGACCGTGGACGCCGACACCACCTCCGGATACCGCTCCAGGCCCCGCTGGATCGCCTCCGGAGAGGTGTTGCTGCGGCAGTAGAGCTCGATGAACCCCTCGGTCTGCCAGCCCAGGGCGGCCGGGTCCACCCGTACGGTGAACCCGGTGATGGCGCCGGTGGTGCGCAGTCGGTCCACCCGCCGCTTCACGGCGGGCGCCGAGAGCCCGACGAGCTGGCCGATGTCGGCGTAGGAGCGGCGGGCGTCCTCGGCGAGGGCGTGCACGATGCGTTCGTCGAGATCGTTCAGTCGCACGGGCGGTGGGTCACTTCTCTGCTCGGTCCGGTCGGTCTGCCCAGGCCTGCTCGGGCTGCTCGGGGTGATCGGGCTGCTCGGGGCTCGGGCTCAGTGGAGCCGCTCGCGTCGCGAGGCGGGAACGGCGGTGGCCGTAGACGAAGTAGAACACGATCCCCGCGGCCATCCAGATCCCGAACACCACCCAGGTGACCCGGGACAGGCCGGACATCATCCAGACGCAGAAGGCGAAGCCGAGGACGGGCGGCAGCGGCGACAGCGGCACCCGGAAGGCGCGGGCCATCGCGGGCCTGGTGCGGCGCAGCACCACGACGGAGACGTTGACGAGCGCGAAGGCGAAGAGAGTGCCGATGCTGGTGGCGTCGGCGAGGCTGCCGAGCGGGACGGCCGCGGCCAGCGCACCGCAGAACAGTGAGACGATCACCGTGTTCGCGCGGGGCACACCGGTGCCGCGGTGGACGCGGGAGAAGACGCGGGGCACCAGGCCGTCCCGGGACATCGCGAAGAGGATGCGGGTCTGGCCGTAGAGCACGGTCAGCACCACGCTGGCGATGGCGACCACCGCGCCTCCGGCGAGCAGCGTGGCCCAGAACGACTGCCCGGTGACGTCTTTCATGATCGTGGCGAGCGTCGCCTCCGACCCGGCGAAGCTCCGCCAGGGCCGGGCGCCCACGGCCACCGCGGCCACCAGCACGTAGAGCGCTGTCACCACGACGAGCGAGAGCATGATCGCCCGGGGCAGGTCACGCTGGGCGTCCCTCGCCTCCTCGCCGGCGGTGGAGGCCGCGTCGAAGCCTATGTACGAGAAGAAGAGGGTGGCGCCGGCACCGCTCACCCCTGCCATGCCGAGCGGCATGAACGGCGTGTAGTCGCCGGACCGGACGCCGGCCACGCCTATGCCGCAGAACAGCAGCAGTGCGGCGATCTTCACCCCGACCATCACGGTGTTGACGCGCGCCGACTCCCGTGCCCCGCCGAGCAGGAAGGCCATCGCGAGCAGCACGACGGCGAGGGCGGGCAGGTTGAAGACACCGCCGTCGCCGGGCGGGGCGGAGAGCGCCTCGGGGAGGGTGACGCCGAGGGTGCCGTCGAGCAGCTCGTTGAGGTACTGGCCCCAGCCGACGGCGACGGCGGCGACCGACACCCCGTACTCAAGGATCAGGCACCAGCCGCAGATCCAGGCGACCAGTTCCCCGAGCGTTGCATACGCATACGAATACGAGGAGCCCGAGACGGGGATGGTGCCGGCCAGCTCGGCGTACGAGAGCGCGGAGAAGAAGGCCGTGAGACCGGCCGCCACGAAGGAGAGCGTGACGGCCGGGCCCGCCTCGGGCACGGCCTCGCCGAGCACCACGAAGATCCCCGTGCCCAGCGTGGCACCGACGCTGATCATGGTGAGCTGGGTCAGTCCGAGGGACCGCCGCAGGGTGCCGCCCGCACCCCGGCCACCCTCTGCGACCAGCAGCTCCACCGGTTTGCGGCGCATCATCCGGAGGTCGCGGGGCGTGGGCGGGGCACCGGGTCGGCGGGGGCTGAGCGTGGGGGCGCCGTGGTCGGGCACGCGCTGGCTCCTTGGTCACTGCGGGATCTGGCACGGTGGGCACCGGGGCGGCCTCACGTGCGGACCGCGCCGCGCCGCCGACACCCACCGCGCCGCGTACAGCGCATGACCTTACGAGCCGGGCCTTCCCGATCGTAATGCAGCAGCCTTGCGCATCGGCACAAGACCATTGCGCACGCCCCACCTCACGCGACCGTTCGTTGCGCGGTCCTGGATCGCGACCCTCAAAGGGGCCGCGAGGACCCGCGCGCCAAGCCACGACAGCCGGCGGCCCACCACAGCACCCCAGCCACCCCGAAGGACCGCGGGGTGCCGCGCACCGAGCCACGACGAAACCCGGGGCCCCTCACCGCCCGAAGGGACGCCTCCACCGCCCCCGCCACCGGCGGGTGGCAACGGCGCGCCGCCCTCACCGGCCGGCACTCACGGCCTCGGCCGCCGAGCGGCGAACGGCGGTCACGCCCCCGCCACCGCCAGGTGGCTCAGCTCCAGCTCGCGTGCAGAGGCTTACCCTCCGCATACCCCGCCGCACTCTGCACCCCCACGACCGCCCGCCCGGCGAACTCCTCCAGCGAGGCCGCACCGGCGTAGGTGCAGGCGGACCGCACCCCCGCGATGATCGAGTCGATCAGGTCCTCCACACCGGGGCGGGAGGGGTCCAGGTACATCCGGGAGGTGGAGATGCCCTCCTCGAACAGCCCCTTGCGCGCCCTGTCGTACGCCGACTCCTCCACGGTGCGGTTGCGCACCGCGCGGGCGGAGGCCATCCCGAACGACTCCTTGTAGAAGCGGCCGTCCGCGGCCTGCTGGAGGTCGCCGGGCGACTCGTGGGTCCCGGCGAACCAGGAACCGATCATGACGTTGGAGGCGCCGGCGGCGAGCGCCATGGCGACGTCGCGGGGATGCCGCACACCGCCGTCGGCCCACACGTGCTTGCCGTGCGCGCGTGCCTCGGTGGCGCACTCCAGGACGGCGGAGAACTGGGGGCGGCCCACGCCGGTCATCATCCGGGTGGTGCACATGGCGCCGGGGCCCACGCCCACCTTGACGATGTCCGCACCGGCCGCGATGAGGTCCCGCACTCCCTCGGCCGAGACGACGTTGCCGGCGACCAGCGGCACCTGAGGGTCGAGCGCCCGCACGGCCCTGAGGGCGTTCAGCATGGACTCCTGGTGGCCGTGTGCGGTGTCGACGACAAGGGTGTCCACACCGGCGTCCAGGAGCTGCTTGGCCTTGCCCGCGACATCGCCGTTGATGCCGACGGCGGCGGCGATCCGCAGCCGGCCGGACACGTCGGTGGCGGGGGTGTACAGGGTGGCCCGCAGGGCGCCCTTGCGGGTGAGGATGCCGGCGAGCCTGCCGTCCGCGTCCACGGCGGGGGCGAAGCGGCGGTTGGCCGCGTCCAGCTTGTTGAAGGCGGTGCGCGGGTCGATGTCGGCGGACACGAGCAGGAGGTCGCGGGACATCACCTCGGACAGCTGCGTGAAGCGGTCCACGCCGCTCAGGTCGGCGTCGGTGACGACGCCGACCGGCCGGTGCTCCTCGTCGACGACGACACCGGCGTCGTGGGAGCGCTTGGGCAGCAGGGCGAGGGCGTCGGCGACGGTCTGCGTGGGGCCGAGCACGATGGGCGTGTCCAACACGAGGTGGCGCTGCTTGACCCAGGAGGTGACGTCGGCGACCACCTCGATCGGGATGTCCTGCGGGATGACGGCGAGGCCGCCGCGGCGGGCGACCGTCTCGGCCATCCGGCGGCCCGCGATGGCGGTCATGTTGGCGACGACCAGGGGGATCGTGGTGCCGCTGCCGTCCGGCGAGGAGAGGTCGACGTCCTGCCGGGAGACGACCGAGGAGCGGTTCGGCACCATGAAGACGTCGTCGTAGGTCAGGTCGTAGGAGACCGGGGGCGAGGTCACGTGGCGGCCGGTGCCGGGCTCAAGGAAATGCATACGTCTCACATTTTCATGCGAAGCGACGCAGGCCACCCCGCGGACACAACAAAACACCCCCGCCGATACCTGGTCCGTGCGCGCACGGTACGGGGGCCTCACTGTCAGTGCCGGGGCAGAGAACCTGCCTTACATGGAGACATTACCCGAGCGCGAACATCCGGGCGAACCGCCTGCCGGGCGTCACCCGGGCAGCCGCGGCGGCCGCCGCACGGGCGGAACACGCGCACCCCACGAACCGCGGCCCGAGCCGGAACACGCACACCCCACCAACCGCGACCCGAGCCGGAACACGCACACCCCACCAACCGCGACCCGAGCCGGAACACGAGCGCCGCACGAGCCGGCCACGTGCGCCGCGCCGGCACCGCTCAGGCACCGTGCGGCAAGCCCGGCTGGGTCAGCCGCGGCCCCGTCCCGTCGCGCCCACGGTGAGCAGCACGGAGAAGCCCCCGGCGCGGCCGCTCCAGTGCGCCTCGGCCTCCGCGAACACCTCCTGGGCCGTGGCCCATTCGCCCGGCCGCGCCGCCGCGTACTCCTGCCAGCCGGAGACCAGCAGCAGCCGACCGGGGGCCGCGGGGAGCCAGGAGAGGTCCTTGAGGGCGTCGGCGAGCGCGTCCCAGTTGCGCCCGAACCAGTCCGGGGCGTCCAGCGCCCGGGCGCAGCGGTCCAGGAAGGCCGCCTTCTCCGTAACCCCGTCGAGCTCCAGGACGCTGCCGGTCCAGCCGGTGGTCCGCAGGGCCGCCAGGACCGGGGCGAACGGCGCGTCCGTCATCTGTCCACCACCTTCGGTGCGTGCCGCCGGGCCCGGCGGCCGCGGCTCACGCCGCGTGGCTGTCCGGGTCCGTGCGGTCCAGGGCCGGGTGCGGGGCGGGTCCCGTGGACATCAGGAAGTCGGCCGCGGTGGTGTCGGTGACCAGGCTGGTCACCAGGCCGGAGCGGAGCACCGCGTCGATGGCGGGGCCCTTGCGCTGGCCGCCGGCGATCGCGACGACCTCGGGGATGCGGCGCAGCCGGTCGGCCTCCACGGTGATGCACCGCTCCCCCAGGTCCCGTCCGACCCTGCGGCCCTCCGCGTCGAAGAGGTGCGCGGACATCTCCGCCGCGACGCCGAGCGAGGCGTAGTGCGAGCGCTCCTCCTCGCTGAGCATGTCGTGGACGGTGGAGATGCCCGCTTCCCAGGAGCCGATGGACACGCACGCCACGGTCACCTTGTCGAAGTACTCGAAGGCGCGGGCGATCCCGGTCTGGTGCCGCAACGCGTCCGCGGTGGCCGAGTCGGGCAGCAGCATCGGGGCGTAGATGGGGTGGGCCTCGCCGCCGGAGACCTGCGCGGCGCGCCGGACCGCCTCCACCGAGCCGCGCTCCGCCGTGCCCGCGTCGTACACGCCCGTGAGCTGCACCACCGTGCACGGCGGCAGCCGGTCCAGGGCGGCGGCCATGTGGATGGTGGACCTGCCCCAGGCCAGCCCCAGTACATCGCCCTCGGTGACCAGCTCGCCGAGCAGGTCGGCGGCGACCTCGCCGAGGTTCTCCGGGTCGGGGGTCTCGTGGGCCTCCGCCGGGGACTCGACGACGACCGCGTGCCGCAGGCCGTAGCGGGCGCGCAGCGCGTCCGAGCGCTCGGCGTCCAGCTCGGCGGGCACCCTGATCTCGATCCTCACCAGATCGCGTTCGAGGGCGGTCTCCAGGACCCGGGCCACCTTGAAGCGGCTCACGCCGAACTCCTCGGCGATCTGGATCTTGGACTTGCCCTCCAGATAGAAGCGGCGGGCCATGGCCGCCGCCTGTACCAGCTCCGCGGGTCCCATCCGCAGAGCAGGCCGACCCGCCGACATGCCGGACACGGCGATCTCCTCACTGCTCTTGTCGTCGTTCGCACTCGGATCCGCCGTTCATCCTTGCAGATCCCAGGGGGTGCCTCCCAGGCCCTTCGGGCTCTGGGGAAGGTCGACCGGCCCTGATGGCCGGCGTTCACGCGCCCTTGTCCCGGATGCCTTCCGGTGGTCGGGAGGCTCGGACGGGCGTGCGGTCACGCTCCGTGCGCCGGGGCCCACTCCGCGCCTGCCGTGGCGGTCCGGGCCTGGTCGCGCAGGGCGCGGACCGCGGCGGCCGGGTCGGCGGCGCCGTAGACCGCGGAACCGGCCACGAAGACGTCCGCGCCGGCCTCCGCGCACCGCTCGATGGTGCTCTCGGAGACCCCGCCGTCGACCTGCAGCCACATGTCGAGGCCGTGCTTGCCGATCAGCTGCCGGGTGCGGCGGATCTTCGGCAGCATGATGTCGAGGAACGCCTGCCCGCCGAAGCCCGGCTCGACCGTCATGATCAGCACCATGTCGAGTTCCGGAAGCAGGTCCTCGTAGGGCTCGATGGGGGTGGCGGGCTTGAGGGCCATGCCCACTCGGGCGCCCTTCGCCCTGATCTCGCGCGCCAGGCGGACCGGGGCCCCGGCGGCCTCCGCGTGGAACGTCACGGACGAGGCGCCCGCCTCCACGTACTGCGGGGCCCAGCGGTCGGCGTCCTCGATCATCAGGTGGCAGTCCAGCGGGGTGTCCGTGGCCCGGGCCAGGGACTCCACGACCGGGACACCGAGCGTGAGATTGGGGACGAAGTGGTTGTCCATGACGTCGACGTGGAGCCAGTCGGCGCCCTCCACCGCCCTTGCCTCGTCGGCGAGGCGCGCGAAGTCGGCGGACAGGATGCTGGGGTTGATCTGCGGGGCCATGCCCCAAGCCTGCCATGCCCCGCCCCGGCCGCCGCGCCCGGAGTCCGCCCGGGCGGCCGCGACGTCCGCCTCAACTCCCCAGCCCGTGCCGCGCGTCAGTCGGTTCTTCCCAAGAGTCCGTTCTGCGCGGCAGTCCGCCCCGCGTATCCGTTCTGCGCGTGCGCTCCGTGCGTCACTCCGTCCTGGCCCGCGGGCTCACTCCGTCTGTGCCTCCGCCGTGCGCCGCAGTGCGCCGTGCCTGACCGCGGCGCGCGGCAGTCCGTCGTGCGTGTGCGGTCTGCCCGGCAGCGCGCTCTGCCCATGAGCGTGGTTCCGCCCATCAGTCCGTTCTGCGCATCAGTCGTTCTGCGCATCAGTCGTTCTGTGCATCAGTCCGTTCTGCGCATCAGTGCCAGGTACATCGCGTCCGTGCCGTGCAGGTGCGGCCAGAGCTGGATGTCGGGGCCCTCGCCGAGCGACGGCACTCCGGGCATCAGCGGTCGCGCGTCGATGAGCCGGGCGCCGCCGTCCCGTTTGAGGACGTCGTCGACCACCGCCCTGGTCTCGGCCAGGTGCGGGGAGCAGGTCGCATAGGCGACCACGCCGCCGGGGCGCGCCGACGCGAGCGCCGAGCGCAGCAGTTCGCGCTGGAGCGGCGCGAAGCCGTCCAGGTCGTCGGGGCGGCGGCGCCAGCGGGCCTCGGGGCGGCGGCGCAGCGCGCCGAGGCCGGTGCAGGGCACGTCCACCAGCACCCGGTCGAAGCTGCCGGGCCGCCACGGCGGCCGGGTGCCGTCCGCGGTGACCACCTGGTACGGCCCGGGATTGCCGGACAGTGCCCGGGCCACCAGCCCCGCGCGGTGCGGCTGTTTCTCGGCGGCGACCAGGGTGGCGCCGCGCTGGGCCGCGAGACCGCCCAGCAGCGCCGCCTTGCCGCCGGGGCCCGCGCAGCCGTCCAGCCAGAGCCGGTCGGGGCCGTCGAGCGGGGCCGCCGCCAGGGCCGCGGCCACCAGCTGGCTGCCCTCGTCCTGCACCCCCGCGCGCCCTTCCCGGACGGCGTCGAGCGCGCCCGGCTCGCCGCCCTCGGTGAGCCGTACCGCGTACGGGGACCAACGGCCCGGATGCGCGGCCGGGGAGTCCAGTGCCGCCAGCAGCTCGTCGGTGGTGGCGCGGCCGGGGCGGGCGACGAGGGTCACCTCGGGCCGTTCGTTGTCGGCCGCGAGGAGTTCCTCGATGCCCGAGCGGCCGCCGCCCAGGGCGTCCCAGAGCGCCGAGACGATCCAGCGCGGGTGCGCGTGCACCACGGCGAGGTGGTCCTCGGGGTCGTCGTCGTACGGTGGTGCCACGCGGGCCAGCCAGCCGTCCAGGTCGTCCTGCGCGATCTTGCGCAGCACGGCGTTGACGAACTTGGCGCGCCCGTCACCGAGCACCACCCGGGCCAGCTCCACCGAGGCGGACACCGCGGCGTGCGTCGGGATCCGGGTGCCGAGGAGCTGGTGCGCGCCGAGGCTGAGCACGTCGAGCACCGGCGGGTCGACCTCGCGCAGCGGCCGGTCGACGCACTCCGCGATCACGGCGTCGTAGGTGCCCTGGCGGCGCAGGGTGCCGTACACCAGCTCGGTGGCGAGGGCCGCGTCGCGGCCGTCGAGTTCGCCCTTCTCACGGGCCCTGCGCAGCAGCGGGGGCAGGACGAGGTTGGCGTACGCGTCCCGCTCGTCGACCGCGCGCAGCGCCTCGAACGCGAGGATGCGGACGGGGTCCCTCTTGGGACGGCGGTACGGCTTGTGCTGCTTCCCCGTCCGGGGGCCGCCGGGTGCCCGGCGCCGGCCGGGCGGCTCGTGCTGGCTGGTCAAAAGTGCTCCGCTGATGTTCCTGAGCCGGGCAGGCTGCCCGTACCCTTCAGACTACGTCGCCGCCGCCCAGCCGTTCGCCCGGGGCGATGCGCACGCCGCGGGCCCAGTCGGCGCCGCGCATCGGCTTCTTGCCCTGCGCCTGCACCCACAGCAGCTCCACGGCGTGCGAGCCGGTGCCCGCCAGGACGTGGTTCTTGCCGGCGGCCAGCTCGCCCGGGGCCAGGTCGGTGCGGTCCCGCGCCGGCGCGACCTGCACCAGCTTCAGCCGTTCGCCGCGGAAGACGGTCCACGCGCCGGGCGCGGGCGTGCAGCCGCGGACCACGCGGTCGACGCGCAGTGCCGGTGCCGTCCAGTCCACCCGGGCGTCGTCGACCGTGACCTTGGGCGCGAGGGTGATGCCCTCGGCCGGCTGCGGCACCGCCTTGAGGGTGCCGTCCTCGATGCCGTCCATCGTGGCCACCAGCAGCCCGGCGCCGGCCAGGGCCAGCCGGGTGAGCAGGTCGCCGCTGGTGTCGGTGGGGCGGACCGCCTCGGTGACCGTGCCGTACACCGGGCCCGAGTCCAGGCCCTCCTCGATCTGGAAGGTGGAGGCGCCGGTGATCTCGTCGCCCGCCATGACGGCGTGCTGCACGGGCGCCGCGCCGCGCCAGGCCGGCAGCAGCGAGAAGTGCAGGTTGACCCAGCCGTGCGCCGGGATGTCCAGCGCCACCCGGGGCAGCAGCGCGCCGTAGGCCACCACGGGGCAGCAGTCCGGCGCGATCTCCCGCAGCCGGTCGAGGAACGCCTCGTCGCGCGGCTTCGCCGGCTTCAGGACCTCGATGCCGGCCTCCTCCGCGCGCTCCGCGACGGGGCTCGCGACCAGCCTGCGGCCGCGGCCCGCGGGCGCGTCGGGGCGGGTGACGACGGCGGCCACCTCGTGCCGCTCGGAGGCGATCAGGGCGTCCAGGGCGGGAACGGCGACCTCGGGGGTGCCTGCGAAGACGAGCTTCATCGGTGGCTGTCGGCCTCTCGGGCGGGAGCGTCGGGGCGTGCGCGTGCCGTGGCACGGGGGCGCACGGCAGCGCACCAGTCTAGGCCGCGTCCGGTCGCCGGGGTCCGCGGACGCCGTGACAACGACGTGGCTGTGACGGGCCACCACGACGTGGCTGTGACGGGCCACCAGGCGGAGGTCCTCCGGATCCCGTCCCCGGCCACCCGGCGATGGGGCGGGCCCGAGGGGAGCGCGGCCCGACAGCGTCGCAGCCCCACGGGGCCGGGAACTATGCGACCAACCACGACTCCCGCGGCGGGGCACCCGGCCAAGCCCCGGGCGGAGTCCCCGCGTCAGCGCCCGGCGTACCGGCCGCTGACGTCCGAGCACGCAGCTCTCCCCGGGGGCGGGGCGGAGCCCCACTGAGCACGCGGCTCCCCCCGGGGGCCGGGCGGAGCCCCAGGATCCGCTGACCGAGGGGGCGACGCACCCGGGGGCGCCGCCCCGGGGCTCGTCCGCGTGCGGTGCTCCAGGCGGACGCGCTGCGTGCGCGGTCGCATATGCCGCTGCGCCCCGTCACCGTGACCACACAGGGAGTGGCGCGTTGGTCAAGAGAGAGTTGACCAGATGGGCCGCGTACGCGGCCCGACCCGTTTTCGACGCCGGTTCGAGAGGCTTGTCCATGGCCGACCACGCAACCCACGACGCCCAGGCTCGCGCCAGCCTGCATCTGCTGGTGCGGGACATCGAGCGGGTCCGCCGGCAGGTGGACGCACTGCGCACCCTCACCGCCCAGTTGGGCAACGTATACCGCCCGCGGCGCTCGGGCCCCGCCACGGGCTTCGTCGTCTACGGCCGGGCGCCCGCCCCGACCGTCCGCCTCGCCCAGGAGCTCCGCGACAGCGTGGAGACCCTGGTCACGGCCGCGGTGGACTTCGACCGCTCACTGGGCTTCTCGTGGGACGCGGTGGGCTCCGCGCTCGGCGTCACCAAGCAGGCGGTGCACCGCCGCTACGGCGCCCGCCGCGCCGCGGCCCAGGCCGCCGCCGAGGCCGAGCGTGGCACCGACACCCAGGCCGCCGGGACGCATCCGCTCCCCCTCACCGGTGGGCTGCCCTCGGTCCCGGCCGCCCGCTCGATGCCCGGTCAGCCCACTCCCGGCGGCACCCCACTGCGCGATGAGCCCCGACCGGGTGCCTTCCCCGGTCCGCGGCACCCCTGAGGGACGCCGCGGACCGGCGGGGCTCCGTGGCGGCCGGCGCGGACCGGAGGCCGACTCGGGGCTGCTGCCCGGGGCCCGGCGGTACGACCCGGGAGCCGGCCGGGCCGGGGTGCCACGGGCTGGTTCCGGGGGCACGGCGGCACCGGCCGCGGATCGAGTAGGCCGGGGGCCCGGCGGTACGCCGTGGCCCGAGGCCGTCTTGGGCCACGGTTCCCGTCGCGCGGCCGGGCCCGACCCGGGCGTTGCGAATCGCTGCCAGCCGACGACACCGGACAGCCCACCGCCCACAGGCGACCCACCGCCCACAGGCGGCCCACCGGAAACGATCGCCCGCCGGAACGGGCGGCCCACCCGGGGCAACGGGCGGCCCCACCGGAGGCATACGGCACAGAGCCCCCAGCCCCGCACCCCTCAGCCGATGTCCGGCGGATCGATCCGCACCCACACCGGCTCCGCAGCCCCACGGGAGGACCTCGCCGAGCGGGCCGCCTGGGCCGACTTCAGCGCGGCGGCGAGCGCGGCGCCGCTGCCCTGGGGAACCCTGATCAGGGCACGCTCCCACTGCTCCCCTGGCGGCGGGGCGCCGGTCCGGCGGGGGCTTCCCGGGGGACTGACCGGCAGCAGCACCGGGCCGAGCACCTGTGCGTCACCCGGCAGCTCGACCTCGGCGAGAAAGCCGGCCACCGCGTCCGGCGGTCCGGTCACCGACGCCATCCGCGACACCGGAGGAAAGCCCAGCTCCTCCCGCTCCGTACGCTCCCGGACCGCGAACCCGACCGGGTCCCAGCGCACCAGGGCCTGCACCGGCAGCAGGGTGGGCTCCGCGACGACCACGACGGTGCCGCCCGCCTCCTCGCCCCGCACCAGCGCAGCCGCGGCGATCCAGCGGCGCAGCGCGTCCTCGCCGGCCCGCAGGTCGGGGCGGCCGAGCATCGTCCAGCCGTCCAGCAGCAGCGCGGCCGCGTAGCCGCCCTCGGCGACGGGCTCGGCGCCGGGCGTGCTGACCACGAGCGCCGGGCTGCCCGGGACGGTGTCCAGGACCTGTTCACGCCCGGAGGTCCGCACCGGCACCGAGGGGAACGCCCGGCCCAGTTCCTCGGCCGTCCGGCGCGCCCCCACCACCTGGGCACGGAGCCGGAAGGCGCCGCACTCCGTGCAGTGCCACGCGGGCTCGCCCCGGCCACACCAACCGCACCGCAGCGACCCGTCGGACGCCGCCTGAAGCGGTCCTGCGCACTGCGTGCAGCGGGCGGGAGTACGGCAGCGTTCACAGGCCAGCCGCGGCACGTACCCCCGCCGGGGCACCTGGACCAGCACCGGGCCGCTCGCCAGCCCCTCGCGGGCCGCCTGCCAGGCCAGGCTGGGCAGCCGGGCGGCGCGGGCCGCCTCGTCTCGGGCGAGGTCGGTGTCCTGCACCGTACGCACCAGGGGCGCGGCACGGCGGGCCTGCTCCCGGTCGGCGACCAGGGGCAGCGCCCAGCCGTTCTCGACGAGTTGCGCCGCCTCCACCGTGCAGCCCCAGGCGCCCAGCAGGAAGCCGCAGCCGCTGTGCGCGGCGCGCAGCAGCAGCACCTCGCGGGCGTGCGGCTGCGGGGCGTGCAGCTCGCTGTGGCTGTCGTCGCCGTCATCCCAGATGGCGACCAGGCCCAGGTCCCGCACGGGTGCGAACATCGCCGCCCGGGTGCCCACCACCGCACGCACCGAGCCGCGGCGCACGGCGAGCCACTGCGCATACCGCTTCTCCGGGCCCGCCTCCGCGGTCAGCACCGCATGACGACCCTCGCCGAGCAGGGCCGTCAGGGCGGCGTCCACCCGGGCCACGGCGCGCCAGTCGGGCACCACGACCAGGGCGCCCCGGCCCGAGGACAGCGTCGCCGCCACCGCGTGGGCCAGCGCATCGGCCCACTGCGGGCCCGGCAGGGCGTTCCACACGGCCCGTGGAGCACCGCCGGTGGCGAGCGCCTCGACAAAGGCGGGGCCGCGCGGATAACGCTCCCAGGGGCCCGCGTCGGGCACCGGGGGCGGCGGGGCGGGCTCGGGCGAGGGCCGGGACTCGGCGCGGGCGCTGCGCGGGGGGATGGCGAGCTGGAGCACGTCCGCGAGGCTGCCCGCGTAGCGGTCCGCGACGGTCCTGGCCAGGCCCAGCAACTCGGCGTCGAGCACGGGCTCCGGCGAGACGACCTGGGCGAGCGCCGCCAGCGGCCCCGAGTAGTCGGACTCGGCGACCCGCTCCACCAGGAAGCCGTCCACGAGCCCGCCGCCCTCACGGCGCCCGCCCTGCACCCGGCGGCCCCCGGCGCCGAACCGCACCCGCACCCGCACCCCCGGCTGCGCCTGCTCGTCCAGCTCCTTGGGGACCGCGTAGTCGAAGTACCGGTCGAGATGGAGCACGCCCTTGTCGACCGCCACCCGCGCCACCGGCAGCCGCTCCGCCAGCTCCGCCCCCCGCCAGGTCCGCGGCTTGGCCCGCGGTGTACCGGCCTTGCGCACGCTCTCCCGGATCAGCGCAAGCTGCTCCGGCGGCACGCCTCCCGCCGCACCGCCACCCTGCCCGTTGTCGCTGCTCACACCAGCATTCCTACCAGAGACCACCGACACTCCCCGGCCCTAACGAACCCCTCCCCCACCCGACCGGACGCCGGCCTCGGCGCCCGTCCCCGCGAGGCCCCGGCCGGGAGAGAACGGAGCCGGCCCGGCACCCCTTGAAGGGCTGCCGGGCCGGCTTGGGCCGATCGCACCGGGGCGCCGGGGCGCGTCCGGTGGGCGGGAGGGTTACAGGAGGCCCGCTGCCGAGCGGAGGGCGTCCACGCGGTCCGTGCGCTCCCAGGTGAAGTCGGGCAGCTCGCGGCCGAAGTGGCCGTACTTGGCCGTCTGGGCGTAGATCGGACGGAGCAGGTTCAGGTCCCGGATGATCGCGGCGGGGCGGAGGTCGAAGACCTCGCCGATCGCGGCCTCGATCTTCTCCGTGTCCACGGCGTTGGTGCCGAAGGTCTCGACGAAGAGGCCGACGGGCTCCGCCTTGCCGATGGCGTAGGCGACCTGGACCTCGCAGCGGGACGCGAGGCCCGCGGCGACCACGTTCTTGGCGACCCACCGCATCGCGTACGCCGCCGACCGGTCCACCTTGGACGGGTCCTTGCCGGAGAACGCACCGCCACCGTGCCGGGCCATGCCACCGTACGTGTCGATGATGATCTTGCGGCCGGTCAGGCCCGCGTCACCCATCGGGCCGCCGATCTCGAAGCGTCCCGTGGGGTTGACCAGCAGGCGGTAGCCGTCGGTGTCCAGCTTGATGCCGTCGTCGACGAGGGCCTTCAGCTCGGGCTCGACGACGAACTCGCGGATGTCGGGCGCGAGCAGCGACTCCAGGTCGATGTCGCTGGCGTGCTGCGAGGAGACCACGACGGTGTCGAGGCGGGTCGCCTTGTCGCCGTCGTACTCGATGGTGACCTGGGTCTTGCCGTCCGGTCGGAGGTAGGGAATGGTGCCGTTCTTGCGGACCTCCGAGAGGCGCTCGGAGAGGCGGTGCGCCAGGCGGATCGGCAGCGGCATCAGCTCGGGGGTCTCGTCGCAGGCGTAGCCGAACATCAGGCCCTGGTCACCGGCGCCCTGCCGGTCCAGCTCGTCGAGCTCGGCCTCGGCGCCCTCGACGCGCGTCTCGTACGCCGTGTCGACGCCCTGGGCGATGTCCGGGGACTGGGAGCCGATGGACACCGAGACGCCGCAGGAGGCGCCGTCGAAGCCCTTCTTCGACGAGTCGTAACCGATCTCCAGGATCTTCTCGCGCACCAGCTGGGCGATGGGTGCGTAGGCCTGGGTGGTGACCTCCCCGGCGACATGGACCTGGCCGGTGGTGATCAGGGTCTCGACGGCGACCCGGGAAGCCGGGTCCTCCCGCAGGAGCGCATCGAGGATGGTGTCGCTGATCTGGTCAGCGATCTTGTCGGGGTGACCTTCGGTGACGGACTCCGAGGTGAAGAGACGGCGGGACACATCGCTCCCTGGGGTTGCAGCGGCTGCTGGCTGATCTTTGTGGACGGGCCAGGGGCTGCGCCCGGCGGCGTCCGTGAACAGTTTATCGGGCAAAATCGCCCGCGGCCCGGGCGTCTCGCCACTTGGGCGGGCGCGCGCCGGTCGATCCGGACCACGATACGACGGCGGGGGCCGGGCGGGGTCACGCCACCCCGGATCGTTTTCGGGCGCATTGGTTCTACACAGCGTGTTCATTCGGTGTTTCGCCAGGTCACCGGCTGGGTGGCGGACCAGTGCGCCGGGGAGCGGGTGTGCACCACCCCTCCCCCGACTGCCACGTCCGGCCCGCCGGCCGACGGCGGTACCCCAGTGCCCGACAGGGCCGCTCCCCCCACCGGCGGGGCTTCCCCAGGCGCGCTGAAAGGGGCGCGGGGAACCGCGCGACCAGCTCCCACGTCGCCTGCGGCGGGCCACCGGCGCGAGCCCCCTTGCGGTCCTGCCCGGCCACCTGCCGGTGTTCCCCGCGCCCCTGCCGGGGCCGAGCGCACCCGCGAGGTGGAGCCGCACACGCGAGTGGAGCCGGGCAATGGCGCCCCCGCGCCGGGGCGCGGCTCAGCTGAGGCGGGCCGCCACCAGGTCCCAGACGACGTCGGCCAGGGCGCCCTTGGGACCCCGGGACACGGGAGTCTCGGTGCCGTCCGCGCCGAGGATCACCGCTTCGTTCTCCTCCGCACCGAAAGCCTTGCTCTCGCCCACCTCGTTGACGACGAGCAGGTCGCAGCCCTTGCGGCGGAGCTTGGCGCGGCCGTTCTCCAGGACGTCGTCCGTCTCCGCGGCGAAGCCGACGACGATCTGGCCGGGCCGGGGGCGGTCGGCGGAGAGTTCGGCGAGGATGTCGGGGTTGCGGACCAGCGCGACGGGCTCCGGGTCCCTGCCCTCCTCCTTCTTGATCTTCCCGGTGGCGTAGGCGGCGGGCCGGAAGTCGGCCACGGCGGCGGCCATCACCACGGCGTCGGCCTGGGCGGCCGCCTTCACCACGGCCTCGCGCATCTGGAGTGCGGTGCCGACGCGCACGACGTCCACCCCGGCCGGGTCGGGCAGGGCCGTGTTCGCGGCCACCAGGGTGACGCCCGCGCCGCGCGCCGCGGCGGCCCTGGCGAGGGCGTAGCCCTGCTTGCCGGAGGAGCGGTTGCCGAGGAAGCGCACCGGGTCGAGAGGCTCCCGGGTGCCGCCCGCGCTGACCACGACGTGCCGCCCGGCGAGGTCCGCAGGGCCCAGGCCGCGGGCGAGCACCCGACGGCAGAGCTCGAAGATCTCGGAGGGCTCGGGGAAGCGGCCCTTGCCGGTGTCCACACCGGTGAGGCGGCCCACGGCGGGCTCGATGACGACGGCTCCACGGCGGCGCAGTGTGGAGACGTTCTGCTGGGTGGCCGGGTGCTCCCACATCTCGGTGTGCATGGCGGGGACGAAGACGACGGGGCAGCGGGCGGTCAGGAGGGTGTTCGTCAGGAGGTCGTCGGCCAGGCCGTGGGCGGCCTTGGCGAGCAGGTCGGCGGTGGCGGGGGCGATCACCACCAGGTCGGCGGACTGGCCGATGCGGACGTGCGGGACCTCGTGGACGTCGGACCAGACCTCGGTGGCGACGGGGTTCCCGGAGAGCGCGGACCAGGTCGCGGCGCCCACGAACCGGAGCGCGGAGTCGGTCGGCACCACCCGCACCTCATGGCCCGACTCGGTCAGCCGGCGCAGCAGCTCGCACGCCTTGTAGGCGGCGACGCCGCCGCTGACCCCCAGAACCACCTTCGGCCTGTCCACCGTGCCTCCCCGCCTGCGTCCGGAGCCTCCTCCGGAGCCTTCGCGTCATCCGGGGCCTTCCCCCGGAACCGGATCGGAGCCTTCCGCGGGCTCCCGCCCGAGCCTCTCACCGGACCTTGACCGGATCCTTGCCCCCGATCTCACCCGGAGCATTCCTCCGGAACCCTACGGACCTCCGACATTCCCCATGACACACCACGGACCCCCGGTGACATCCACGGGGGTGACAGGCACGGGCCGAGGACACACCAGGGGCCCGGCAGCGGTGCTGCCGGGCCCCTGGTGTCACGGTGGAACCGCGGAACGTCACCACCCGGCCGCTCGCCGGCGGTGGCCCGCGGGCCGGGCTACTGGCCCGTGCCCTCGACGGACTCGGACGTCAGCAGGCCGGCGTTGATCTCGCGCAGGGCGATCGAGAGCGGCTTCTCGTGGACATGGGTGTCGACGAGGGGGCCGACGTACTCGAGGAGGCCCTCGCCGAGCTGCGAGTAGTACGCGTTGATCTGGCGGGCGCGCTTGGCCGCGTAGATCACGAGGCTGTACTTCGAGTCGGTGGCCTCGAGGAGCTCGTCGATCGGGGGGTTGATGATGCCCTCGGGCGCGGTGGTGGAAGAGGACACGCGCTACCTTCCGGAAGATGGGGAGATGATCAGTGTGAGGCGCCGGACACAGCGGACATCGATCACACAACGTCCATCAAGGCTAGCAGCTCACCGGCCACATGCTCGACGGAGGTGTTGACCAAGGTCACATCGAACTCCGACTCCGCGGCGAGCTCGACCCTGGCCGCCTGGAGACGGCGCTCGATGACCTCGGGGGACTCGGTGCCGCGGCCGGTCAGCCTGCGCACCAGCTCGTCCCAGGAGGGCGGGGACAGGAAGACCAGCTGGGCGTCCGGCATGGACTCGCGCACCAGCCTGGCGCCCTGCAGGTCGATCTCCAGGAGGACGGGCTCGCCCGCCTCCAGCCTGCGCAGCACGGCCCCGCGCGGGGTGCCGTAGCGGTGGCCGGCGAATTCGGCCCACTCCAGGAGCTCGCCGTTGGCGATCAGCTTGTCGAATTCGTCGTCCGTGACGAAGTAGTACTGGACGCCGTCCCGCTCACCCGGCCGGGGCCTGCGGGTGGTGGCGGACACCGAGAGCCAGACCTCGGGGTGTGCCTTGCGTAGATGCGCGACGACCGTGCTCTTGCCGACCCCCGAGGGGCCGGAGAGCACGGTCAGCCGCGGACGTGCGTCCGGGGGTACGGGGGACGTCCCCCGGGATGTTGCAGCCATGCAGCGATTATCCAGCTTCGCGTACGGGGCCGGGACGTCAGGCGGCGTTGCCGCCGAACTCTCGCTCCAGGGATGCGATCTGGTTCGAGCCGAGACCGCGCACACGACGACTCTCGGAGATCCCGAGCCGCTCCATGATCTGTTTGGCGCGGACCTTGCCCACGCCGGGCAGGGATTCGAGCAGCGCGGAGACCTTCATCTTGCCGATGACGTCATTCTCCTGGCCCTGCTTGATCACCTCGTGGAGCGAGGCGCCGGAGTGCTTGAGTCGATTCTTGACCTCGGCCCGCTCCCGGCGAGCCGCGGCGGCCTTTTCGAGCGCGGCTGCGCGCTGTTCAGGGGTAAGGGGCGGAAGAGCCACGCCTACGTCACCTCGGATGTCGAACTGTTGGATACGGACCGGTGAGGAACCTAGTCGCCCCACACCTGAGGAGCAACGAGCAACGCGTTTGCCCGTGCTCCCCCACTGTCGTAGGGGCGTGGGAGGCGCCCCCACTCGACGGAGACTAGCGGCCAAGTCCGCTTCAGTCAGCGAGAACAGACGAAAAGTCCTGGTCAGCCTTTGCCGAGCCGGACATTTTACACAAAAAACCCCGGTTTTCTGTCCGATCCGCCACCGAACCGACCAGGGAAGACGTCATCCGATGGCCACGGCGGCGCGTACTTCATCCGCGAACCGGGCCGCCGCGGCCCTCAGCGCGGCCGGATCGGGGCCGGCGCGCAGCACTCCGCGGCTGACACTGGGGACCACGTTGCGCACGGCGGCGCCGAAGACCCCCGGGAGGTCGGCCGGCGTCGCGCCCTGGGCGCCGATGCCGGGGGCGAGCAGCGGCCCGTTGATCCCGAGGTCGTACGAGGAGAGGTCGCCGAGGGTGGCGCCGACGACCGCGCCGAACGAGCCGAGGGGGGCCGCCCCCGCGTTCTCCTCCGCCAGCCGGGCCAGCACCGCCGCCCCGACGGTGCGGCCGTCCGGGCGCCTGGCGTGCTGGACCTCGGCGCCCTCCGGGTTGGAGGTGAGCGCCAGCACGAAGAGCCCGCAGCCGCTCTCCCTGGCCAGGTCGAAGGCCGGCCGCAGGGAGCCGTGGCCGAGGTACGGCGAGACGGTCAGGGCGTCGGCGAACAGCGGCGCGTCCCTGTGGAGGAAGGTCTCCGCGTAGGCCGCCATGGTGGAGCCGATGTCGCCGCGCTTGGCGTCCATGACGACCAGCGCGCCGGCCTCCCTGGCGGCCGCGACGGTCTTCTCCAGGACGGCGATGCCACGGGCGCCGAAACGCTCGTAGAAGGCGCTCTGCGGCTTCAGCGCGGCGACCCGGCCGGCCAGGGCGTCGACGACGGTGCGGCTGAAGCGCTCCAGGCCCTGGACGTCGTCGCCGAGGCCCCAGTCGCCGAGCAGCGAGCCGTGCGGGTCGATGCCGACGCACAGCGGGCCGCGCTCGTCCATGGCGCGGCGCAGCCGTGCTCCGAAGGGTTCCGGGGTCATGTGGGACTCCTCACATGGGTGGTACGGGGCTCTGGAGGTGGTGCCGCGGGTCGCCGACCGCCTCGGCCAGGGTGGCGTACGGGGAGGCGCTCAGGCGGGCCGCCAGGCCCCGGTGGACGGAGCGCGCCCAGAAGGGGCCCCGGTAGATCAGGGCGGTGTAGCCCTGCACCAGGGTGGCGCCGGCGAGGATCCGCTGCCAGGCGTCCTCGGCGCTCTCCACGCCGCCGACGGCCACCAGGGTCATCCGGTCGCCCACGCGCGCGTGCAGGCGCCGCAGAACCTCCAGGGAGCGCGTTCTCAGCGGCGCGCCGGAGAGCCCGCCGGTCTGCCGGACGAGCGCGGGGCCCGCGGTGAGGCCGAGGCCGTCGCGCGCGATGGTGGTGTTGGTGGCGATGATGCCGTCCAGGCCCAGTTCCAGGGCCAGGTCCGCGACCGCGTCCACGTCGGCGTCGGCCAGGTCGGGCGCGATCTTCACCAGCAGCGGCACCCGGCGCTCCGGGACGCTGCGGGCGGCGGCCGCGCGCACGGCGGTCAGCAGCGGCCGCAGCCGGTCCGTGGCCTGGAGGTTGCGCAGCCCCGGGGTGTTCGGCGAGGAGACGTTGACGACCAGGTAGTCCGCATGGGGCGCGAGGCGCTCGGTGGACGTCACGTAGTCGCCCTCCGCCTCCTCCTCGGGGACGACCTTGGTCTTGCCGATGTTGACGCCGACCGTGGCCGGCAGGACGGCACGGCGGGCGGCGAGCCGGGCTGCGACGGCGGCCGAGCCCTCGTTGTTGAAGCCCATCCGGTTGATCAGCGCACGGTCGCCGGTGAGCCGGAAGAGGCGCGGGCGGGGGTTGCCCGGCTGCGGTTCCCCGGTGACCGTGCCGATCTCGACGTGGGCGAAGCCGAGCATCGCCATCCCGTCGATGCCGACCGCGTTCTTGTCGAAGCCGGCGGCGAGCCCCAGCGGGCCCGGCATCCTGCGGCCGAAGGCCTCGACGCGCAGCTCGGGCCGGTGCGGCCCGAGGAGGGCCGCGAGCAGCCGGCGCAGCCCGGGGACGCGGGCCGCCCCCCGGATCCAGGAGAACGCCATCCGGTGGGCCCGCTCGGGGTCCATACGGCGGAAGGCCAGGCGGAAGAAGAGCGTGTACATGTGGGGTCCGTCGGTCCGTGGGAGGAAACCGTGATCCGCCGTGCGGGCGGCCGGGATGGGCACGGCGAGGGGGACACCGCGCGGTGTCCCCCCGGGCGCTAGACGCGGGCCTCGGTCAGGTGCCGGGCGTGCTCCTGCAGGGAGCGCACCCCGACATCGCCGTGCCCGAGCGCGTCGATGCCCTGCACGGCGGCGGCGAGCGCCTGCACCGTGGTGAGGCAGGGCACACCGCGGGCCACTGCGGCCGTGCGGATGTCGTAGCCGTCCAGGCGGCCGCCGGTGCCGTAGGGAGTGTTGACGATCAGGTCGACCTCGCCCTCGTGGATCAGCTGGACGATGGTCTTCTCGCCGTTCGGCCCCGGGCCCTCGGACTGCTTGCGCACGACCGTGGCGCTGATGCCGTTGCGCCGCAGCACCTCGGCGGTGCCGGAGGTCGCCAGCAGCTCGAAGCCGTGGCCCACCAGCTCACGGGCCGGGAAGATCATGGACCGTTTGTCGCGGTTGGCGACGGAGATGAAGGCACGGCCCTTGGTGGGCAGCGGCCCGTAGGCGCCGGCCTGGGACTTGGCGTAGGCGGTCCCGAAGACCGAGTCGATGCCCATGACCTCGCCGGTGGAGCGCATCTCGGGGCCGAGCACGGTGTCGACGCCGCGGCCGCGGATGTCCCGGAACCGGGACCAGGGCAGCACCGCCTCCTTGACGGAGATCGGCGCGTCCAGCGGCAGGTCGCCGCCGTCACCGCGGGGCGGCAGCAGGCCCTCGGCGCGCAGGCCGGCGACGGTGGCGCCGAGCGAGATCCGGGCGGCCGCCTTGGCGAGCGGTACCGCGGTCGCCTTCGAGGTGAAGGGGACGGTGCGGGAGGCGCGCGGGTTGGCCTCCAGGACGTAGAGGATGTCGCCGGCCAGCGCGAACTGGATGTTGATCAGCCCCCGTACGCCCACCCCGCGGGCGATCGCCTCGGTGGAGGTCCGCAGCCGCTTGATGTCGTGGCCGCCCAGCGTGATCGGCGGCAGCGCACAGGCGGAGTCGCCGGAGTGGATCCCGGCCTCCTCGATGTGCTCCATGACCCCGCCGAGGTACAGCTCCTCGCCGTCGTAGAGCGCGTCCACGTCGATCTCGATGGCGTCGTCGAGGAAGCGGTCGACGAGCACCGGACGGGTCGGACTGATCTCGGTCGACTCGCTGATGTAGGCGGAGAGCCGTGCCTCGTCGTAGACGATTTCCATGCCGCGTCCACCGAGGACGTACGACGGGCGTACCAGCACCGGGTAGCCGATCTCGTCGGCGATCACCTTGGCCTCGGTGAAGGTGGTGGCGGTGCCGTGCTTGGGCGCGGGCAGGCCGGCCTCGGCGAGCACCCGGCCGAAGGCGCCGCGGTCCTCGGCGGCGTGGATGGCCTCCGGAGGGGTGCCGACGACGGGCACGCCGTTGTCCTTGAGCGCCTGCGCGAGGCCGAGCGGTGTCTGCCCGCCGAGTTGCACGACGACGCCCGCGACGGGGCCGGCCTGGGTCTCGGCGTGCACGATCTCCAGGACGTCCTCCAGGGTCAGCGGCTCGAAGTAGAGCCGGTCGGAGGTGTCGTAGTCGGTGGAGACGGTCTCCGGGTTGCAGTTGACCATCACCGTCTCGTAACCCGCCTCGCTCAGCGCGAAGGAGGCGTGCACACAGGAGTAGTCGAACTCGATGCCCTGGCCGATCCGGTTGGGGCCCGAGCCGAGGATGATCACGGCGGGCCGCTGCCGCGGCGCGACCTCGGTCTCCTCGTCGTAGGAGGAGTAGAAGTACGGCGTCCTGGCGGCGAACTCGGCGGCGCAGGTGTCGACGGTCTTGTAGACGGGCCGGACGCCGAGGGCGTGCCTGACCTCGCGGACGACGTCCTCGCGCAGGCCCCGGATGCCGCCGATCTGGACGTCCGAGAAGCCGTGCCGCTTGGCCTCGCCGAGCAGCTCGGGGGTGAGCTCGGGGGCGGCGGCCAGTTCGTCGGCGACCTCCTTGATCAGGAACAGCTGGTCGACGAACCAGGGGTCGATCCGGGTCGCCTCGAAGACCTCCTCGGGGGTGGCCCCGGCGCGGATGGCCTGCATCACCGTGTTGACGCGGCCGTCGGTGGGGCGGGCGGCGGCGCGCAGCAGCTCGTCCTTGTCCCCGGGGTCCCCCGTGAAGGTGAACTGGCTGCCCGCCTTCTCCAGCGAGCGCAGCGCCTTCTGCAGGGCCTCGGTGAAGTTGCGGCCGATGGCCATGGCCTCGCCGACCGACTTCATGGTGGTGGTGAGGCCGCTGTCGGCGGAGGGGAACTTCTCGAAGGCGAACCGCGGTGCCTTGACGACCACGTAGTCCAGGGTCGGCTCGAAGGACGCCGGGGTCTGTTCGGTGATGTCGTTGGGGATCTCGTCGAGGGTGTAGCCGACGGCGAGCTTGGCGGCGATCTTGGCGATGGGGAAGCCGGTGGCCTTGGAGGCGAGCGCCGAGGACCGCGAGACGCGGGGGTTCATCTCGATCACGATGACCCGGCCGTCGGCGGGGTTCACCGCGAACTGGATGTTGCATCCGCCGGTGTCGACGCCCACCTCGCGGATGACGGCGATGCCGATGTTCCGCAGGACCTGGTACTCGCGGTCGGTGAGCGTCATCGCGGGGGCGACGGTGATGGAGTCGCCGGTGTGCACGCCCATCGGGTCGAAGTTCTCGATGGAGCAGACGACCACGACGTTGTCGTTCTTGTCGCGCATCAGCTCCAGCTCGTACTCCTTCCAGCCGAGGATGGACTCCTCCAGGAGCACTTCGGTCGTCGGCGACAGGGCGAGGCCCTGCCCGGCGATCCGGCGCAGCTCCTCCTCGTCGTGGGCGAAGCCGGAGCCGGCGCCGCCCATGGTGAAGGACGGCCGGACGACCACGGGGTAGCCGCCGAGCTCCGCCACGCCCGCCAGGACGTCGTCCATGGAGTGGCAGATCACCGAACGGGCCGACTCGCCGTGCCCGATCTTCTTGCGGACCTCCTCCACGACGTCCTTGAACTGGTCGCGGTCCTCGCCCTTGTTGATCGCCGCCACGTTGGCGCCGATCAGCTCCACGCCGTACTTCTCGAGGACGCCCGAGTCGTGCAGGGCGATCGCCGTGTTCAGCGCGGTCTGGCCGCCCAGGGTGGGCAGCAGGGCGTCCGGGCGCTCCTTGGCGATGATCTTCTCGACGAAGCCGGGGGTGATCGGTTCGACGTAGGTGGCGTCGGCGATCTCCGGGTCGGTCATGATCGTCGCCGGGTTGGAGTTGACCAGGATCACCCGCAGGCCCTCGGCTTTGAGGACCCGGCACGCCTGGGTGCCCGAGTAGTCGAACTCGGCGGCCTGGCCGATGACGATCGGCCCCGAGCCGATGACCAGGACGGACTGGATGTCGGTGCGCTTAGGCACGCTGGTCCTCCATCAGGGAGACGAAGCGGTCGAAGAGGTACGCGGCGTCGTGCGGCCCCGCGGCCGCCTCGGGGTGGTACTGGACGCTGAACGCCGGCCGGTCGAGCAGCCTGAGCCCCTCCACGACCTGGTCGTTCAGGCAGACGTGGGAGACCTCGGCGCGCCCGTAGGGGGTCTCGGAGACCCGGTCGAGGGGGGCGTCGACGGCGAAGCCGTGGTTGTGCGCGGTCACCTCCACCTTTCCCCATGTGCCGCTGGCGTCCCGCTCCTGGACCGGCTGGTTGATCCCGCGGTGCCCGTACTTGAGCTTGAAGGTGCCGAAGCCGAGGGCGCGGCCGAGGATCTGGTTGCCGAAGCAGATGCCGAAGAGCGGGATGCGCCGCTGGAGGACCTCCCGCATCACGGCGACCGGGCCGTCCGCGGTGGCCGGATCACCCGGGCCGTTGGAGAAGAACACGCCGTCCGGCTGGACGGCGAGGACGTCCTCGGCGCTCGCCGTGGCGGGCAGCACGTGGACCTCGATGCCGCGCTCGGCCATCCGGCGCGGGGTCATGCCCTTGATGCCGAGGTCCACCGCGGCCACCTTGAAACGGGCCGTGCCGGGCGGGAGGGGCCGGCCGTCCGGGCCCAGCGCGGGCACGGTGTACGGCTCCTTGGTGGCCACTTCGGCGGCGAGGTCCGCGCCGGTCATGACGGCGGTGCCGCGGACCCGGGCGAGCATGTCGGCGGTGTCGGGCAGCGTGTCCCCGGAGAAGATGCCGACCCGCATGGCGCCGCGCTCGCGCAGGTGGCGGGTGAGGGCGCGGGTGTCGATGCCACGGATGCCGACCACGCCCTGGGCGGCCAGCTCCTCGTCCAGCGTCCGCCGGGAGCGCCAGTTCGACGGGGTCCGTGCGGGGTCGCGGACGACGAACCCGGCCACCCAGATGCGGGCCGACTCGGGGTCCTCGTCGTTGACTCCGGTGTTGCCGATGTGCGGGGCGGTCATCACCACGACCTGCCGGTGGTACGACGGGTCGGTGAGGGTCTCCTGGTAACCGGTCATGCCGGTGGAGAAGACCGCCTCGCCGAAGGTCTCCCCCACGGCCCCGAAGGCACGGCCGCGGAAGACCCGGCCATCCTCGAGGACCAGCACGGCTGGGGGCAGGTGCCGCCCTGCGGGGCGGCCGGCGGCGGTCGGTGCGGGTGTGGTGGCCGGCGTGGCGGTCATCGTGTCGCGCCTTCCTTGCGAGGGTGCGTTTCGGGGGTGGTGAGGGCGGCGGCCCATGCGGGGTGCTCGGCGGCCCGGTCCAGGCGGAACCCGGAGTCGATCAGCTCCTCGCCGTGCGCCCAGGTGACGACGAGCAGCCCGTCCGCGGTGAGGACCTTGCCGGCGATGGCGTTGTCGAGGCGGGCCGCGCGGAGCCGCTCCGCGGGCACGAAGAAGTCGGTGGACCCGGGCCGCCGCACGCTCAGCCCCGCGTCGTAGAGGGTGAGCTCGGCCTTGCTGCGGGCGCCGAGGCCGTGTGCCACGATCCGGTCCAGCCAGCGTCCCGCGGCGGTCGAGCCGTGGTAGCGGCCGGTCATCGTGAGCCGGGGCGTGCCGGGATCGGCCGGCAGGGCGGGCAGCGCGGGCAGGCCGCTCTGGAGGGTGGCGCGCCACCGCCAGCCCTCCCGCATCAGCCAGCAGACCAGCGCGATCAGCAGCAGGATCCCGACGAGCCAGCTCGCGCGCGCGGGCCAGTCGCTCACATCCGCGGACGTCTGCCCGGCGACGGTCACCAGCACGGCGACCGGGCCGCCGAGGGAGCGCAGGGGCGAGTGAGCGGTCATCATGAGACCTTCCCGTCGACGACGGTTGCCCTGCCCCGCAGCCAGGTGTGGGTGACGCGGCCCGGCAGCTCCCGGCCCTCGTAGGGCGTGTTGCGGCTGCGGGAGGCGAAGCCCGCGGGGTCCACGACGCCGCGGTACGCGGGGTCGACCAGCGTGAGGTTGGCCGGCTCGCCGGCCGCGACGGGCCGCCCGTGGCCGGGCAGCCGGCCGATCGCGGCGGGCCGGTGCGACATCCGGTCGGCGACGCCTGCCCAGTCCAGCAGGCCGGAGTCGACCATGGTCTCCTGGACGACGGAGAGCGCGGTCTCCAGGCCGACCATCCCCATGGCGGCGGCGGCCCACTCGCAGTCCTTGTCCTCGTGCGGGTGGGGGGCGTGGTCGGTGGCGACGCAGTCGATGGTGCCGTCGGCGAGCGCCTCGCGCAGGGCCATCACATCGGTGGCGGTGCGCAGCGGCGGGTTGACCTTGTAGACGGGGTCGTAGCTGCGCACGAGCTCGTCGGTGAGCAGCAGGTGGTGCGGGGTGACCTCGGCAGTGACGTTCCAGCCCTTGGACTTCGCCCACCGCACGATCTCCACGGAGCCGGCCGTGGACAGGTGGCAGATGTGCACCCGGGAGCCGACGTGCGCGGCCAGCAGCACATCGCGGGCGATGATCGACTCCTCGGCGACGGCGGGCCAGCCGCCGAGGCCCAGCTCGGCGGAGACCACGCCCTCGTTCATCTGGGCACCCTCGGTCAGCCGGGGTTCCTGGGCGTGCTGGGCGACGACTCCGTCGAAGGCCTTCACGTACTCCAGGGCCCTGCGCATGATCACGGCGTCGTCGACGCACTTGCCGTCGTCGGAGAAGACGGTCACGCCGGCCGCGGAGTCGTGCATGGCGCCCAGCTCGGCGAGCTTGGCGCCCTCCAGACCGACGGTCACCGCGCCCACCGGCTGCACGTCGCAGTAGCCGTACTCCCGGCCGAGCCGCCAGACCTGCTCGACGACGCCCGCGGTGTCGGCGACGGGGAAGGTGTTCGCCATGGCGTGTACGGCCGTGTAGCCGCCGAGGGCGGCGGCCCGGGTGCCGGTGAGGACGGTCTCGGAGTCCTCACGGCCGGGCTCGCGCAGGTGGGTGTGGAGGTCGACCAGGCCAGGCAGCAGGACCTTGCCGGCCGCCTCGACGGTCTCGGCGTCCTCGGCGGACAGGCCGGGCCCGACCGCCTCGATGACCTCGCCGTCGATCAGCACGTCCTGCGGCTCGCCGCCGAGCACCTTGGCGCCGCGGATCAGGATCTTGCTCATGTGGGTCACTTCTCCTCGGCCGCGCCGGTCGGCGCGGCGGGCTCGCTGGCTGGCTGGGAGGCGGGGCGGGTGTGGCTCACGGCGGGCTCGTTGCCGCCGAGCAGCAGGTACAGCACGGCCATGCGGATGGAGACGCCGTTGGTCACCTGCTCGACCACGGTGCAGCGGTCGGAGTCCGCCACCTCGGCGGTGATCTCCATGCCGCGCACCATGGGCCCCGGGTGCATGACCACGGCGTGCTCCGGCATTTTCGCCATCCGGTCGCCGTTCAGGCCGTAGCGGCGCGCGTACTCGCGCTCGGTCGGGAAGAAAGCGGCGTTCATCCGCTCCCGCTGCACCCGCAGCATCATCACGGCGTCGGACTTCGGCAGCACGGCGTCCAGGTCGTAGGAGACCTCGCACGGCCAGGAGTCCACGCCGACCGGCAGCAGGGTGGGCGGCGCCACGAGCACCACGTCGGCGCCGAGGGTGTGCAGGAGGTCGACATTGGAGCGGGCGACCCTGCTGTGCAGGACGTCGCCGACGATGGTGATCCGCTTGCCGGAGAGGTCCCGGCCGAGGCCGGCGTCCCGGCCCACCAGGCGGCGGCGCATGGTGAACGCGTCGAGCAGCGCCTGCGTGGGGTGCTGGTGGGTGCCGTCGCCCGCGTTGATCACGGCGGCGTCGATCCAGCCGGAGGTGGCGAGCCGGTAGGGAGCGCCGGAGGCGCTGTGCCTGATGACGACCGCGTCGACGCCCATCGCCTCCAGTGTCTGCGCGGTGTCCTTGAGTGACTCGCCCTTGGAGACCGAGGAGCCCTTGGCGCTGAAGTTGATCACGTCCGCGGACAGCCGCTTCTCGGCGGCCTCGAAGGAGATCCGGGTCCGGGTGGAGTCCTCGAAGAAGAGATTGACCACGGTGCGGCCGCGCAGGGTCGGCAGCTTCTTGATCGGGCGGTCCGCGACCCGGGCCATCTCCTCGGCGGTGTCGAGGACGAGGACGGCGTCGTCGCGGGTGAGGTCGGCGGCCGAGATGAGATGACGCTGCATCGTTCAGGCTCCGTAAGGCTCCGGGGCGGAGGTGCGAGCGCGGGGCGCACTCGGCAGAGGGCGGTGGCGGCGCGCGCGGGGCGTTGCCGGCCTGGGCGGTGGCGGGCGGGCATGCGGGTGCCCGGCAGCCGGTCGGTGGGCGGGTACGGAGGTGCGGGGCCGGCGTGGACGGGCGCGGGCCTGGGGGTGCGGCTACGGCTGGCCGGCGGGGGCGGCCTGCCCGGCGTCGAGCACCCCGAGCAGCACGGCGTCCCGGCCGTCCTCCTCGGCGAGCTGGACTCTGACCGTCTCCCGCAGCGAGGTGGGGAGGTTCTTGCCGACGTAGTCGGCGCGGATGGGCAGCTCGCGGTGGCCGCGGTCGACCAGGACGGCGAGCTGCACGGCACGGGGGCGGCCGATGTCGTTCAGCGCGTCGAGCGCGGCGCGGATGGTGCGGCCGGAGAAGAGCACATCGTCGACGAGGACGACCAGGCGGCCGTCGATGCCGTCGGCCGGGATGTCGGTGCGGGCCAGTGCGCGCGGCGGGCGCATGCGCAGGTCGTCCCGGTACATGGTGATGTCCAGCGAGCCGACCGGGATCCCGCGGCCGGTGATCTCCTCGAGCTTGGCGGCGACCCGCTGGGCGATGAAGACTCCCCGGGTCGGAATGCCGAGCAGAACCACGTCGTCGGCGCCCTTGGCGCGCTCGACGATCTCGTGGGCGATGCGGGTCAGCACCCGTGCGATGTCGGGGCCCTCAAGAACGGGCCGTGCGGGACCGGGTGCGTTCGCGTCCATACGAAACGGACCTCCTTCTCCGCCTCACGGGACGGACATTAAAGGACGTCGATCTTCCGCCACCACGGTATCAGCCACGTTCACTCCCCTGGCCCACTCCCTCACGTGAGGCCCCTCACAGCACCCGGTGCCCCGCCAGGAGGCTCCAGCAGGGCCCGTGGCCCGGAAACGGCAGAGACCGCCCCTTCGGGCCGATGGCGACATCCGGGGTCCCGCCGGTGCCGGTCGCACGGTTCCCCGCGCCCCCGCCGGCGAGGCGGGGAACCGATCACGGTCTGGTTCCGTCAATTCTGGTTCGGCTTGACGGACCCCCGTAACGCTGCGTAACCTCACAGTGAGTCACCAGCCACGCGGCTGAGCCGCACGTCGATACTGCGTCCGGGGAGCCATATGTCCAGCGAATACGCCAAACAGCTCGGAGCAAAGCTCCGGGCCATCCGCACCCAGCAGGGCCTTTCCCTCCACGGCGTGGAGGAGAAGTCCCAGGGACGCTGGAAGGCGGTCGTGGTCGGGTCGTACGAGCGCGGCGACCGTGCCGTGACCGTGCAGCGTCTGGCCGAGCTGGCGGACTTCTACGGCGTGCCGGTACAGGAGCTCCTGCCGGGCACCACGCCCGGCGGTGCCGCCGAGCCGCCGCCGAAGCTCGTCCTGGACCTGGAGCGTCTCGCCCACGTCCCCGCCGAGAAGGCCGGCCCGCTGCAGCGCTACGCCGCGACGATCCAGTCCCAGCGCGGCGACTACAACGGCAAGGTGCTGTCGATCCGCCAGGACGACCTGCGCACTCTTGCGGTCATTTACGATCAGTCGCCTTCCGTCCTGACCGAGCAGCTCATCAATTGGGGTGTTCTCGACGCGGACGCGCGCCGCGCCGTGGCCCACGAGGAGAGCTGAAGCACACCCAAATCGGGGAGAAACGTCACGTCGAAGGGCGGGCCCATCAGCGATGGGCCCGCCCTCGGCGTGCTGGTGCGGCTCATCGCCGCCGTCCCCGTGCGGCGCACCGCTCGCCCTGCCGGGCGGGTGGCAGGCTCCCGCCGCATCCCGTGGGACACGGCGGGAGCCTGCCGGGGTCACGGCTCCCGGCGGAGGCTGGGCTTGAGGTCCTTGAGTCGGCCGAGAAGGCCATTGACGAAGGCCGGAGACTCCTCCGTGGAGAATTCCTTGGCCAGCTGGACGGCCTCGTCGAGCACGACCGCGTCGGGGGTCTCGTCGACCCAGATGAGCTCGTATGCGCCGAGGCGCAGGATGTTGCGGTCGACGACCGGCATCCGGTCGAGCGTCCACCCCACCGCGTACTGCGTCAGCAGCTCGTCGATGCGGTTCGCCTGTTTGGCGTAACCCTCCACAAGCTGCATGGTGTACTCGCTGACCGGCGGCTGCCGGGGGTCGGTCTGGGCGTGCCGGATCCAGTCCGCGAGGACCGTCAGGACGTCGGCGTCCCGGTGGTCCGCTTCGAAGATGATCTGGAAGGCACGCTTGCGGGCCGTGTTACGGGCAGCCACGGTCAGCCGTTCACCCGGCCGAGGTAGTCGCTCGTTCGGGTGTCGACCTTGATCTTCTCGCCGGTGGTGATGAAGAGCGGGACCTGGATCTGGTGGCCGGTCTCCAGCGTGGCGGGCTTGGTGCCGCCCGTGGAGCGGTCGCCCTGGACGCCGGGCTCGGTCTCCTTGACGGTCAGCTCGACGGCTGCCGGGAGCTCGACGTAGAGCACCTCGCCCTCGTGCTGGGCGACGACCGCGTCGAAGCCCTCCACCAGGAAGTTCGCCGCGTCGCCGACGGCCTTGCGGTCGACGTGGAGCTGGTCGTAGGTCTCCATGTCCATGAAGACGAAGTAGTCGCCGTCCATGTAGGAGAACTGCATTCCGCGCTTGTCGACAGTGGCCGTTTCGACCTTGACGCCGGCGTTGAAGGTCTTGTCGACGACCTTGCCGGAGAGCACGTTCTTGAGCTTGGTGCGCACGAATGCCGGGCCCTTGCCGGGCTTGACGTGCTGGAACTCGACGACGGACCAGAGCTGGCCCCCCTCGAGCTTGAGCACCATGCCGTTCTTGAGGTCGTTCGTGGAAGCCACGGTTGCGGAATCTCCTGGACTGACGCTGGTGGACGACCAGAGCGGAGCGTGCGCTAGAGCGCGAGCAGCTCCTTGGTCGTGATGGTGAGTAGCTCGGGTCCGCCGTCTGCCTCGGGGCGGACGACGAGCGTGTCATCGATCCGGACCCCGCCCCTGCCCGGGAGGTGGACCCCCGGTTCGACGGTGACCGGCACGCAAGCGTCCAGTTTACCCATGGCGGTGGGGGCAAGCTGCGGGTCCTCGTCGATTTCGAGTCCGACGCCGTGTCCGGTCAGCTGGGTGAGGCCCCGCGCGTACCCGGCCGAGTCGAGCACCTGGCGGGCCGCGCGGTCCACGTCGCGGCAGGGTGTGCCGGGTGCCAGCGCTTCCCGGCCGGCCCGCTGGGCGGCGAACACCAGGTCGTACAGCTCGACCTGCCAGTCCGCGGGCGAGGTGCCGATGACGAAGGTGCGGCCGATCTCGCAGCGGTAGCCGCGGTAGGCGGCGCCCAGGCAGACCGAGAGGAAATCGCCCTCCTCGACCCTGCGGTCGGTGGGGACGTGGCCGGGGCTGCCGGCGTTCGCGCCGGTGGCCACGCTGGTGGGGAAGGCGGGGCCGTCGGCGCCGTGGTCGACGAGCCTGCGCTCCAGTTCCAGGGCGAGGTGCCGCTCGGTGCGGCCGACCAGGATCGACTCCAGGAGTTCACCGAGGGCCTGGTCGGCGATCTCCGCGGCGATCCGCAGGCAGGAGATCTCCTCTTCGTCCTTGACGTACCTGAGCTGCTCCACGGCGCCGCCGAGGTCGGCGAGCCTGAGGTGCGGGGCCGCGTGGTGCAGGGCGCGGTGGCGGGCCACCGTGAGGTCGTGCTCCTCCAGGGCGAGCGAGTCGGCGCCCGAGGCGGCGGCGAGGTCGGCGGCGGCCACCGCGGGATCGCCACCGGAGGCCTCCAGGATCCGGGCGTCGAGCGCTTCGTCGGGGTGCCCTTCGTCGGGCTGTCCGGTGGGGGCGGCGGAGCACAGCAGCACGTCCGTGTCCCGGCCGAGCGCGTCCCGGCCGAGCAGGAGGACGGCGCCGGGGAGTGCGGCGCCGGTGAGGTAGCGGACGTTGGCGGGCCGGGAGACCAGCGCGGCGGCGCTGCCGCCGGCCGCGCAGTACGCCCTGAGCCGGTCCCGGCGGGCCGCGTACACCTCTGACATGACCCGAGCGTACGGGCCCGACGCGTTCCGGGCCCGGTTGTATGCGGCTGACCGGGTTCGGCCCCGGCCCCGTCCGATCGCGTCCCTGCGGGTCGCCACCGCCCGCAAGGGGCAGCCCCTGCCGTCCCCGGTCCGCCGGCCGGTGGGGCCGTTCGCGCAGGTCGCCGCGCCTCTCTCCGTGCGCACCCATACGTGGGGCCGGCCCCCGGCCCAGGGCGTGCCCTGGGCGACCCCGCCCGGGTCACCAGGTCGGGGGGCTGGCTATGGCGCGGGTCAGGGCCTCGTCCAGGACGTGGGCCGTTTCGGCGATGTCCATGTGGGAGTTGTCGATGATGGGCAGCCCGGAGCCGTACCAGCCCGCCATCCTGCCGTGGATGCGGGCCACCTCCTCGTCCGTGAGGCGGCGGTTCCCCCTCCGCTCGGCGTTCCGCTCCAGGACGATCTCCAGGCCGGGCAGCAGCACGACGGGCAGCAGCCCGGGCCCGACGTGCCGCTTCCAGCCGCCGAGCCCGACCACCGGGCGGTCCGGGAAGACCGCGTCGTCGAGGATGCAGGAGATCCCGTTGGCCAGGAAGTTGCGCGCGGCGAAGCCGCAGGTGCGGCGGGCCAGACGGTACTGGGCCTCCGAGTTGTCGTTCCACCCGGACTGGGGGTCGGCGAAGCCGGACCGTACCCACTCGCGGACGTCGTCCAGGCTGATGTGCGCCGTCGGCACCCTGCGCCGCTCGGCCCAGTGCCGGGCCACGCTGGTCTTGCCGGCGCCCGCAGGGCCGATCAGCAGTACCGCGAGCGTGGTGGTCGTGGGGTCGGCGCTGCCCGTGGCGGGCGGCGGGCTCGGCATGGCCACCGGGCCGCCCGGCGGCAGCTGGACTTGCCCCGTCGTCTCGGAGCGGGGCGGCACCGGCGCCGGGGGCGGCGCGATCGGACCCGGCGCGTGGGGCGCGGGGGCGGGCACCTGCGGCGCGGGGACCTGGAGCGGCGGATGCGGCCCGCCACCCGGCCCGGGGTGCGGATGCCCGAGGGGTCCGGGTCCCTGGGGAGGGTGCGGTGGGACGGCCGCGCCCATGGGCGCGGGGCCGCCCGGAACACCCGGGGAACCGGCGGGAGCGGCACCCGGCGCGCCGGCGGGAACGGATCCCGGCGCCCCCGACGGATCCGCGGGCCCGCCCCCCGGTGCTCGCGTGTGGTCGCGGACCTGTGGGGTCATCGACAGGGTCGCAGGATCGCTCACCGGGCCCCGGTGGCCGCCGGGGGGCGGCGGGGGCGGTGCGGCGGCCGGTCCATGCCCCGGTCGAGGGGGCGGCGGCAGCGGTGATCCCACTGCGTGAGGCATCCGGTGGCACTCCGTCTCGTACAGGCGATGGCGCGGGCGGGGGCCTCGGCCCCGATGCTACTGAACGGTACCCTTCCCCGGCCGCCGTTTGTGCGAACGGCCGGGAGGGCCGCAAAGTGCCCAGTGGCCCCGGGGGTTTCACGCCCGGGGCCGGGCGTGGCCGTTATCCGGCCACCGCGCCGAACGCGGCGAGCAGCGTCTCGGGCTCGGGCCCCTCCAGCACGGCCGGCTTGGCGAGACCGTCGAGCACGATGAAACGCAGCAGGTCGCCACGGGACTTCTTGTCGACCTTCATGGTCGACAGCAGCTGGGGCCACTGGTCGCCGCGGTAGTTGAGCGGCAGCCCGACCGACCGCAGGACGGTGCGGTGCCGCTCGGCGGTCGCCTCGTCGAGGCGGCCGGTCAGGCGGCCGAGTTCGGCGGCGAAGACCATGCCGACGGAGACCGCCTCGCCGTGCCGCCAGGTGTAGCCCTCGTTCTTCTCGATGGCGTGTCCGAGCGTGTGGCCGTAGTTGAGGATCTCGCGGCGGCCGGCCTCCTTGAGGTCCGCGGAGACCACCTCGGCCTTGACGCGGATGGAGCGCTCGACCAGCTCGGCGGTGTGCGGTCCCCCCGCGCCCTTGGCGGCCTCGGGATCGGCCTCGATGAGGTCGAGGATCACGGGGTCGGCGATGAAGCCGGCCTTGATGATCTCGGCGAGCCCGGAGACGTGGTCCGCGGTGGGCAGCGACGCGAGCGCGTCCAGGTCGCAGAGCACCCCGGCGGGCGGGTGGAAGGCTCCGACCAGGTTCTTGCCCTCCGCGGTGTTGATGCCGGTCTTGCCGCCCACAGCGGCGTCGACCATGCCGAGCACCGTGGTGGGCACGGCCACCCAGCGCACTCCGCGCAGCCAGGTCGCCGCCACGAAGCCGGCCAGGTCGGTACCGGCACCACCGCCGACGCCGACGACCACGTCGCTGCGGGTGAAGCCGGCCCGGCCCAGGGTCTCCCAGCAGTCCGCCGCGACCTGGGCGGTCTTGGCCTGCTCGGCGTCCGGCACCTGGACGGCAAGGGCCTCGTACCCCTGGGCCGCCAGGTCGGCGCGCACCGCCTCACCGCGCTCGGCCAGCGCCTTCGGGTGGACGACCGCGACCCGCCGGGCCCGCTCGCCGACCAGCCGGCCGAGCTCGCCCAGCAGCTGCCGCCCGACCAGCACCTCGTAGGGATCCGTGCCGGTGCCGCCGACGTGGATACGGGTGACGTCCTGGCCGGCCGGATCCGTACGGTGGGCGTCGTGGGTCATGCCTTCTCCAACTCCAGTGCGGCCAGGACGGCTTGGGCGACCTCTTCGGGTGAGCGGTCGTCGGTGGCGACGACGGCGCGCGCCACCTCGGTGTAGAGGGGACGGCGCTGTTCCATCAGCTCCCGCCACTGCCGTCGCGGATTGACGGCGAGCAGCGGGCGGGCGACGTTCAGGCCGGTGCGTCTGACCGCCTCCTCCACGTCCATGGCGAGGTAGACGACCGGGTGGTCGGCGAGCAGCCGCCGGGTGCCGGCGTCCAGCACGGCGCCGCCGCCGAGCGCGAGCACGCCGTCGTGCTCGGCGAGTGCCCTGTGCACGGCCGCCTTCTCGACCTCGCGGAAGTACGTCTCGCCCGCGTCCACGAAGATGTCGGAGATCGGGCGGCCCTCGACGGTCTCGATGTCGTCGTCGGTGTCCCGGAAGGTCCGCCCGAGCGCGGTGGCGAGCAGCGCGCCGACCGTGGACTTCCCGACACCCATCGGCCCGATCAGGACGACGACCGGTCCCGTGCCCGGACGAGGCTCCGTCCCGTGTGCCTCCGACGCCTGCACTGCGCTCCCCTCGCTCACCGGATCGGCAGGTTCTCTAGGTACGACCGGACGTTCCGCGCGGTCTCGGCGACGCTGTCGCCGCCGAACTTCTCCGCCACCGCGTCGGCGAGGACCAGCGCCACCATGGCCTCGGCGACGATGCCGGCGGCCGGCACGGCGCACACGTCGGAGCGCTGGTGGTGGGCCTTGGTGGGCTCGCCGGTGGTCACGTCGACGGTGGCCAGCGCCCGGGGCACGGTGGCGATCGGCTTCATCGCGGCGCGCACCCGCAGCAGCTCGCCGTTGCTCAGGCCGCCCTCGGTGCCGCCGGAGCGGCCGGTGGCGCGCCGGATGCCCGTCTCCCCGGGCACGATCTCGTCGTGCGCCTTGGAGCCCGGCACCCGGGCCAGCTCGAAGCCGTCGCCCAGCTCCACGCCCTTGATCGCCTGGATGCCCATCAGGGCGGCAGCGAGGCGCGCGTCGAGGCGCCGGTCCCAGTGCACGTGCGAACCGAGGCCGACGGGCACGCCGTACGCCAGTACCTCGACGACGCCACCCAGGGTGTCGCCGTCCTGGTGGGCCTGGTCGATCTCGGCCACCATCGCCTTCGACGCGTCGGCGTCCAGGCAGCGCACCGGGTCCTCGTCCAGCCGCGCCACATCGGACGGCGTCGGGTAGACCCCGTACGGGGCCTTGGCGCCGGCCAGCTCCACGACGTGCGAGACGATCTCGATCCCCGCGGTCTCCTTCAGGTACGACCGGGCCACGGCGCCGAGCGCGACCCGGGCCGCGGTCTCCCGCGCGGAGGCTCGTTCCAGGACGGGGCGCGCCTCGTCGAAGCCGTACTTCTGCATGCCCGCCAGGTCGGCGTGGCCCGGCCGGGGCCGGGTCAGCGGCGCGTTGCGGGCCAGGCCCTCAAGGACGGCGGGGTCGACGGGGTCGGCCGCCATGACCTGCTCCCACTTGGGCCACTCCGTGTTGCCCACCATGATCGCGACGGGCGAGCCCAGGGTCAGGCCGTGCCGGATTCCACCCAGGAAGGTGATCTCGTCGCGCTCGAACTTCATCCGGGCCCCGCGGCCGTAGCCCAGCCGCCTGCGGGCCAGGTGGTCCGCCACCATGTCCGTGGTGACCGGGACGCCCGCGGGCAGCCCCTCCAGCGTCGCCACCAGGGCCGGTCCGTGGGACTCCCCCGCGGTCAGCCAGCGCAACCTGCTCAACGTTGCTCCTCTTTCTCGCGCCCCGCACTGCCACAACGCGACCGGACACCCACGCGCCCCTGCCCCGCCTCCCCCGATCCTGCCACGTCCCACGTCGTGAAACGTCCCGCGGTCCACAGGGCGGGACGCCCCGGCGGCTGCTGACCCCCGCCAAGGCGCGGTGCCGCCCGGCAGGGCCATGCGGCGGCGTTTCCCTCCGCGGGCGTCACGGTGGTCGCCCCGCGCAGTCCCCACGCCCCTCCGGGGCGGACCAGGGTGACCGCAACGTCACTGTCCCCCCACCCAGGGGCACGGGAACTGCGCGACCAGCCCCCACCAGCGGAAATTCCGGAATATCACAGCGCCATGCCCGCAGCCGGGGGGCGCGGGCCCAGAAAAGGAGCGCGGGGAACCGCGCGCCCCACCGGCGGGCGCCCGAAGAAGGAGCGCACACCCTCACAACGCGGTCTCGCGGGGCCTCAGGGCCCCGTCAGCGCCCGCTCGCCGGCCGCCCGCATCACGCCCAGCGGCGCAGGCGAGCACCCCGTCATCCGCTCGACCTGAAGCACGGCCTGGTGCACCAGGAGGTCGAGCCCCCCGACAACGGCGCCGCCGCGCGAAGCCCACCGCTCGGCGAGCACGGTCGGCCAGGGCTCGTAGAGCACATCGAAGAGCGTCCCGACCCGCTCGGGCACCTGCGCCGCCAGGGCGTCCGCCGCACCCGCCGGGGTGGTGGAGATCACCAGCGGGGCGCTCAGCGCCTCCCCGGCCGCCCCCCACGCGGCCGTCCGCACCTCCACTCCCAGGCGTGCGCCCCAGCGCCGCATCTCGGCGGCGCGCGCCTCGCTCCGCACGTACGCGACGACCTCACCCGAGCAGATCCGGGCGAGCGCCGCCAGCGCCGAGGACGCCGTGGCGCCCGCGCCGAGGACCGCGGCGGACTCGACCTTGTCGATGCCGCGTTCCCGCAGCGCGGCGATCATGCCGGGGATGTCGGTGTTGTCGCCGACCCTGCGGCCGTCCTCGGTGAACACGACCGTGTTGACGGCCTCCACGGCCGCGGCGGTGTCGCTGATCTCGTCGAGCAGCGGGATGACCGCCCGCTTGAGCGGCATCGTCAGCGAGAGACCCGCCCACTGCGGGCCGAGGCCGGCCAGGAATCCGGGCAGTGCGGCCTCGTCCACCTCGAAGCGGTCGTACGTCCAGTCCTTCAGGCCGAGTTCCGCATAGGCCGCACGGTGCAGCACGGGCGACAGCGAATGGGCGATCGGCGAGCCCAGAACGGCCGCCCTGTGGGCGTCAGTTGCTGCCCGAGTGGTCATTGAACTTTTCCTTGAGCCTCTGGAAATCGGCATAGGTCTTGGCGAACTCGGTCTTGTTCATCCCGTCGGTCGCCACGAAGTAGAACCAGCCGTCGTGCGTGGGATGGAGCGTGGCGGCGAGCGCCTCCTCGCCGGGGTTGCCGATCGGTCCCGGGGTGAGGCCCCTCTGCGTGTAGGTGTTGTACGGGTCGTGGTCGCTGTTGATCTCCGACTCGCTGATGTGGATGTTGCTCTGGCCCTTCAGGTAGTTGAACGTCGAGTCGAACTGCAGCAGCTGGTTGGTCTGCGTGTTGGTGGGCTTGAGGCGGTTGTAGACGACCTCGGCCATCTTGCGGAAGTCGTCATGGGTCTTGCCCTCGGCCTGGACCAGGCTGGCGACGGTTATCACCTGCCAGGGGCCGTCGAGGTGCAGCCGCTTGGCCTCGGCCTCGAGATTCGCCGCCTGGTACTTCCGGGTGGCCGCGGAGACCATCCGTTTCAGGACGTCCTCCGGCTTCATGCCCTTGGCCACCGGATAGCTGGACGGGTAGAGGAAGCCCTCCAGCGGGTCCTTGACGTTGCTGTGGTTGACCGCCCAGGACGGCAGGCCGAGTTTCTTCCAGTCCTTCCTGGCCACCGACTCGGTGGTGCCCGCCTTGAGGCCGAGGCGTTTGTCGATCTGGTCGTACACCCAGGCGTTCCGCCGGCCCTCGGCGATGATGAGGCTGTTGCGGCTCTTGGGGTCGAGCATCAGCGAGACGGCGCTCGCGGCGGACATCTGCCTCTTGAGCGTGTACACGCCGTCCTGGATGGTCTGGCCCTTGGGGTTCTGCTGCTGGGCCTGGACGAACGCGTCGACGCTCTTCACGACCCCGTACTTCTTCAGCAGCTGCCCGATGGTGTAGCCGCCGGCGCCCTCGGGGATCGTGACGGTCACGCTCTGGGCGGTCCCCTCGCCGCTGAAGTCCGGCGGTGGTCCGAAGTGGTCCTCGTAGAACCGGTAACCGAACCAACCCGCGCCGGAGACACCGCCGACCAGCACCACGGCCACCACGAAGCAGGCGCATCCGCTGCGGCGCTTCTTGCCGGTGCCTCCGCCGCGCCCGCGGCGCTCGCCCCGGCCGCGGCGGCCGGCGCGGTCGCCCGCGTCGTCGTCATCGTCCTCGCCGCCGTCGCCGGCGAAGAAGGCGTGTTCGCCCTGGTCGGGACCGGGGTCCCAGTCGGTGGGCGGATCCGGTTCGGCCCCGGGACCGGGGCGCTGTGCCGCGGATGGCCGGGGCTCGGGCCCGCCCGGTGCGGGCGGCGGGTAGCCGCCGGGGCCGCCGTAGGCATCCTCGCCGTGGTGTCCGCCCGGCTGCTGCGCGTAGGGATCGGCGGCACCAGCGCCGCCCGGGGCCTGGCCGTGCTGACCGGTGTCCCAGCCGCTCTGCTGGTACTGCCCGCCGTACGCCGGGTCCTGGCCCTGGCCCTGGCCCGGGTAGCCGCCGTGACCGGGGTGACCGCCGTGGCCCGACGGGTCGCCGTACCCCTCGCCGTACCCCTGCCCGGGCAGCTGCGGATACGTCTGCTGGCCCGGCACCTGTGGGTGCTGCTGGCCGGGTGCCTGCGGGGGGACGCCCGGCTGGTGCTGGCCGGGGATCGGCCGCCGGCCCGTACCCCACTGGTCGTACGCGGACCGGTCGTAGGCCCCGGAGTGGTCGTAGGGCCCGGCCGCCCCGGACGGGTCGTAGGCCCCGGAGTGGTCGTAAGGACCTGCCTGGTCATAGGGCCCGGACTGGCCGTAAGCCCCGGGCTGCCGCGGTGCCTGCGGATGCTGGGGTTCCGTCTGCGGGTGGTACTGCGGCCGGCCCTCGTAGGGGTACTGCTCCGGATGCTGCTCCTCGTGGGGGAACCGGCCCGTGGGCGCCTGCTGCCCGCCGTATCCGACGTCCCCGTACAACGGGTCCTCCGGATGCCATGGTTCGGGGCCCGGGCCCCGGCCATACTCAGTCATCGATCCCCTAGAGCCGCGAGGCGCCCCGCTGCCGGGCGCTCGTGGCACGGCACCGTCCGCCTCTCCTGCTGTGCATCAGCTGTTCGAACACCGGCACATCGCGCGGAACGTTACCGTATCGCGATCAGGGCACCACTTCGATGCCTTCGCCGGGGGCCCGGCCCGAGACCCGCTCCGTCTCCAGGGCGTTCTGCAGGATCACCACGGCCGCGGCCTGGTCGATGACGGACCGGCCCTTCTTGACCGTGATGCCCGAGGCACGCAGGCCCTGGCCGGCGGTGACGGTGCTCATCCGCTCGTCCACCAACCGTACCGGCACGGGCGCGACGCCCCGCGCGAGCTGCTGGGCGAAGGCGCGGACCTTGGCGGCGGCCGGGCCCTCGCCGCCGCTGAGCGAGCGCGGCAGCCCGACGAGGACCTCGATGGGCTCGTACTCCTCGACCAGCTGCCGGAGCCTGCGGTGGGCCGCCGGGACGTCGCGTCCCGGCACGGTCTCCACCGGGGTGGCGAGGATGCCGTCGGGATCGCAGGAGGCGACCCCGATCCGGGCGTCCCCGACGTCCACCGCGAGGCGCCGGCCGCGGCGCATCCCGCCCGCGGTCACGGCGCCACCGCCCGCGGACCGTGCGCCGCCCGTGCCGGGGGCCGGAGCGCCGTAACGCCATACGGCACCCGACCGCGTGCCGCCGGGCCATACGCCGGCGGGGCGTGTGTCCCGGCACCGCGCACCCCGGGACCGTGCGGCGCCGTACTCTCGGCCGTCATCGCCGTGGCCCGCCTCACGCCTTCTCGGCCACGAGGCGTTCCACCGCGGCGACCGCCTCGCCGATGGCGGACGGGTTCTGGCCACCGCCCTGGGCGACGTCGGGCTTGCCGCCGCCGCCTCCGCCGAGGGTCTTGGCGGCGACACGGACCAGGTCGCCCGCCTTCAGTCCGCGGCCGCGGGCGGCCTCGTCGGTGGCGATCACGGTCAGCGGGCGGTTGTTCACGACGGAGAACAGCGCGACGACCACGGGGCGGTCGGACGGCCCCGACTGGTTCAGCCGGCCGCGCACGTCCAGGACCAGCCTGCGCAGGTCGTCGGCGCCGGTACCGTCCGGGACCCGCCCGGTGACGAGGGCGGTGCCGTGGATGTCCCGGGCGCTCTCGGCGAGCCCCGCGGCTGCCTGCAGGACCTTCTCCGCGCGGAACTTCTCGATCTCCTTCTCGGCGTCCTTGAGCCGGGCGAGCATGCCGGAGATCCTCTCGGGCAGCTCCTCCGGACGACCCTTGAGGAGCTCCTGGAGCTGGGCGACGACCGTGTGCTCCCGGGCGAGGAAGTTGTACGCGTCCACGCCGACCAGGGCCTCGATGCGCCGTACGCCGGAGCCGATGGACGACTCGCCGAGCAGCTTCACCAGGCCGAGCTGGGCGGTGTTGTGCACATGCGTGCCGCCGCACAGTTCCTTGGAGAAGTCGCCGATGGTGACGACGCGCACCCGTTCGCCGTACTTCTCGCCGAACTCGGCGATGGCGCCCTGCCGCCTGGCCTCCTCCAGGCCCATGATCTCGGCGCTGACGTCCAGGTCCCTGGCGAGCACCTCGTTGATCTTCTGCTCGACGTCGACCATCACGCTGCCGGGCACGGCGGACGGGGAGCCGAAGTCGAAGCGGAACCTGCCGGGCTGGTTCTCCGAGCCGGCCTGGGCGGCCGTCGGGCCCAGGGCGTCGCGCAGGGCCTGGTGGGTGAGGTGGGTGGCGGAGTGGGCGCGGGCGATCGCGCGCCGCCGGCTCACGTCGATGGAGGCCCAGACCGGCGCGCCGACGGTGACCTCGCCGACCTGGACGACGCCCTTGTGGACGTGCACGCCGGGGACCGGCTTCTGCACGTCGTTGACGAGGACGACGGCGCCGGTGTCGAGCTGGATGCGGCCGCTGTCGCCGATCTGGCCGCCGCCCTCGGCGTAGAACGGGGTGCGGTCCAGGACGATCTCCACCTCGTCGCCCTCGCCGGCGGCGGGCGAGGCCACGCCGTTCGCGAGCAGGCCGACGATGGTGGCCTCGTTCTCGTACGAGGCGTAGCCGGTGAAGTCGGTGCTGCCGGCGGAGTCGGCGATGGCGCGGTAGGCACCGAGGTCGGCGTGGCCGGTCTTCTTGGCCCGGGCGTCGGCCTTGGCGCGCTCGCGCTGCTCCGTCATCAGGCGCCGGAAGCCGGCCTCGTCGACCGAGAGGCCCTGTTCGGCGGCCATCTCCAGGGTGAGGTCGATGGGAAAGCCCCAGGTGTCGTGGAGCAGGAACGCCTTGTCGCCGGGGAGCACCCGGGAGCCGGCGGCCTTGGCCTCGGAGACGGCGTTGTCCAGGATGGCGGTGCCGGACTTGAGCGTGTTGAGAAACGCGGCCTCCTCGGCGAGGGCGACCGTCTCGATCCGCTTGCGCTCGCTGATCAGCTCCGGGTACTGCTCCCCCATGGTCTTGATGACCACGTCGACGAGCTCGCCGACGACCGGGCCGGTGGCGCCGAGCAGGCGCATGTTGCGGATGGCGCGGCGCATGATGCGGCGCAGTACATAGCCGCGGCCCTCGTTGCCGGGTGTCACGCCGTCGCCGATGAGCATCACGGAGGCGCGCATGTGGTCGGATACGACCCGCAGCGAGACGTCGCTGTCCTCGGCGTCGCCGTAGGCACGGCCGGTCAGCTCGGTGGCCTTGTCGATCACGGCACGCGAGGTGTCGATCTCGTACATGTTCCGCACGCCCTGGAGGATCATGGCGAGGCGTTCCAGGCCGAGACCGGTGTCGATGTTCTTGCTGGGCAGGTCGCCCAGGATCTCGAAGTCCTCCTTGCCGATGCCCTCGCCCCGCTCGTACTGCATGAAGACCAGGTTCCAGATCTCCACGTACCGCTCGTCGTTGACGGCGGGGCCGCCCTCGGGGCCGTACTCGGGCCCGCGGTCGTAGTTGATCTCGGAGCAGGGGCCGCAGGGGCCCGGCACGCCCATGGACCAGAAGTTGTCCTTCTTGCCGAGCCGCTGGATCCGCTCGGCCGGGACGCCGACGACCTCGCGCCAGATCCGCTCGGCCTCGTCGTCGTCGAGGTAGACGGTGATCCACAGCCGCTCGGGGTCGAGCCCGTAGCCGCCCTTGTCCCGGGGGGTGGTGAGCAGCTCCCAGGCGTAGGTGATGGCGCCTTCCTTGAAGTAGTCCCCGAACGAGAAGTTGCCGCACATCTGGAAGAACGTGCCGTGCCGGGTGGTCTTGCCGACCTCTTCGATGTCGGGGGTGCGCACGCACTTCTGCACGCTGGTGGCGCGCGGGGCGGGCGGCGCGGCCTCGCCGAGGAAGTACGGCTTGAAGGGCACCATGCCGGCGGGGACCAGCAGCAGGGTCGGGTCGTCCGCGATCAGCGACGCCGACGGCACGACCTTGTGCCCGCGCTCTTCGAAGAAGCGCAACCAGCGGCGGCGGATTTCAGCCGACTCCATCAGTGGTCCTCATTCCGGTCGTGGGAGTACGCCGTGCGCTCGGTCCTGGCGGCGTATCCGGGGGTTGAATCGTGCGGTGGGTGGTCGTCGGCTCCGGGGGTGCCGGGTCCGGGCGCTCGCCGGGGGGCGGGCGCCGCCTTGCCGGCGGGGCCGAGCGCGGGGCGGGGCCTGGCCGGCGGCAGCACCCGGGCGGCCTGGGCGCGGCCGGGTCCCTCGGGGCCCTCGGGCGCGCTGGTCAGGCCGAGGGCCTCGCCCAGCTCCGTCTCGCGCTGCGCCATGCCGTCGCGGACGTCGAGTGCGAACTCCCTGAGGCGGTGCCCGGCGTCGACGGCCTTGTGCGCGGCCTGCGCCGCGAGGCTGTCCGGGGCGAGCTGCCTGAGCTTGCGGTTGACCTTGGTGGTGGCCCACACGCCGGCCGCGGCGCCCGCGGTGAACCAGAACGTACGGCGGAACATCGCAGCGTCAGCCCTTCTTCCGCTTTCCCCGCCGGGCGGACGGCAGGGTCCGGCCGACGATCACGGTGCGCCGGGACGGGGCGGTCCTCTCGGCCGCCGGGGCCTGCTCCCCGGCGCTCCTGCGACCGAGTGCCCGGCGCACTCCGTAGCCGAAGGCGGCGACCTTGACCAGGGGGCCGCCGAAGGTGGAGGCGACGGTCGTGGAGAGCGCGGAGGCGTTCGAAGTGACCTCCTGGACGTCGGTCGCGATGGCGTCCACCCGGTCGATCTGGGTCTGTGCGGAGCGCACCGCGGCGGAGGCCTCGGCCAGCAGCGGCACGGCCTGCTCGGTCACGTCCGCGACGAGCTTGGTGGTCGCCCTGAGCGTCTGGGCCAGCCTCGCGAGCGCCACGGCGAGGAACGAGACCAGAATCGCCCAGAAGACGGCCACCAGGATCCCGGCCACCTCTCCACCGGACACGCAGCACCGCTCCCTGAACATCGCGCTGAACATGGGGGACCCGCCCGCGCAGGTCGTCTCCCGAGCCTATCGCGCCGCGGGAGGCGTTCCCTACCGCATTGTGCCGGGCACGGGGAGTGGGGCACACGCGGTGCCTCCGGCGGGGGCCGGACCAGTGCCGGACGACGCCGGACCGTGCAGGACGACGCCGGACCAGTGCAGGACGACGCCGGACCAGTGCCGGACGACGCCGGACCGTGCCGGCCAGGGGGCCTGGGGCGTGGGCCCCCGCCCCGGGACGCCCGGGGACGCGCGAGCCCGCCGCGCTTCCGGTCGTCGAGGACGGCGGGAGGGCGGCGGGCCGGGTGCGCCTGGGCGCGGATCCGTCCGCGTCAGCGGGCGTAGTACTCGACGACGAGCTGCTCGTCGCAGATGACCGGGATCTCCTTGCGGTTCGGGTCGCGGTCCAGGCGGAACGCCAGCGCCTTCAGGTTGACCTGAAGGTAGCGCGGGGTCTCACCCTCGGGCGCGAACCCGCCCTCGCGGGCGACCTGGAAGAGCGACTTCTCGCGGGAGCGCTCGCGCACCATGACGACGTCGTCCGGGCGGACCCGGTAGGACGGCTTGTCGACCTTCTTGCCGTTGACCTCGATGTGGCCGTGCACGACCATCTGGCGGGCCTGGTAGATGGTCCGCGCGATACCGGAGCGCAGCACCAGCGCGTCGAGGCGCCGCTCCAGCTCGATGATCAGGGCCTCGCCGGTCTTGCCCTGGACCTTGCTGGCGCGCTCGTAGGCGCGGACGAGCTGGCGCTCGGAGACGTCGTACTGCGCGCGCAGCCGCTGCTTCTCCAGCAGCCGGACCTTGTAGTCCGAGTTCTGCTTGCGGCCGCGGCCGTGCTCACCCGGCGGGTAGGGACGGGCCTCGAAGTACTTCACGGCCTTCGGCGTCAGCGCGATGCCGAGAGCACGCGACTTCTTGACCTTGGGGCGGGACTGGTTCGCCACGAACCAAACCTCTCTTGTCTTCAGCGATATCGGCTTCACCAGGGTTAGGGGAGGTCGCATCCGCAGCCCGGGAATCCCTGCGGGGCGGACGATTCGCCGCTCCCGCCGGGCAGCCGCTTCCCTGGTCTGGGCACATACGTGCAGCACGCGAGTGGCCCACCGACCTCCGCTCGGGGGTGGTGGGCTGCCCGCGACACCGATCGCCGGTGCGCGACGCTCCTGGAGCTCCCCGCCCGGGGGCGGGGCTCCGGCTGACTGTCCCGCTCTGGTGAGCCGACCTGGGCCGGACACGGGACGCAGCGCTTCGTAGCAGTCTACCGGGTCGCCGGGAATGCCCGTGACCGGGACACCGCGCATCCGAATCGGCGATCCGGGACGGCACCCTACCGGCCGGTACTGACCACGGCACCCGCCCGGGGGCGCGGGGAACTGCGCGGCCGACCACGACGAAGGCGTCACGTCGCACCGCTCCGGAGGGGCGGTTTCTCCCCGTCGCCGGTAGGGCACTTCCCACGTCCTCACGGCAGTGGGGGGCGGCCGGTGGGTGGTTGCCCGCGCAGTCCCCCCGCACCCCTTGGTGGCGACCGGGACGTCCAGAGCGCCGGAGGCGGTGGGTCAGGCCTCCTTCTGTTGCGGCTCGCCCGCGAGCCGCTCCCGCACCCGCTCGACGACGTCCGCGTACCGGGCCTCCGCCCCGTAGCGCGTGGGCTGGTAGTAGCGCTTGTCCTTGATCGCGTCCGGCGCGTACTGCTGGGCCGCGATGCCGCCGGGTATGTCGTGCGGGTAGACGTACCCCTGCGCGTGGCCGAGCTTGGCCGCGCCCTTGTAGTGCCCGTCGCGCAGGTGCGGCGGCACCGGCCCCGCCAGGCCCTTGCGGACGTCCTCCATGGCGGCGCCGATGGCGAGGGTGGCGGCGTTGGACTTCGGGGCGAGTGCCAGGGCGATGGTGGCGTGGCTGAGCGTGAGCGCGGCCTCGGGGAAACCGATCAGGGCGACGGCCTGGGCCGCCGCCACGGCGGTCGGCAGGGCGGTGGGGTCCGCGAGGCCGATGTCCTCGCTGGCGGAGATCATCAGCCGCCGGGCGATGAACCGCGGGTCCTCCCCCGCCTCGATCATGCGCGCCAGGTAGTGCAGGGCCGCGTCCACGTCGGAGCCTCGGATCGACTTGATCAGGGCGCTGGCGACGTCGTAGTGCTGGTCGCCGTCCCGGTCGTAGGTGACCGCGGCGCGGTTGACCGACTCCTCCAGGGTCTGCAGCGTGATCTCCGACTCGCCCTTGGCGAGCGCGGCGCCGGCGCCCGCCTCCAGGGCGGTGAGGCCGCGGCGGGCGTCGCCGCCGGCGATGCGCAGCAGGTGGGCCGCGGCGTCGTCGGGCAGGCCGACCGCGCCGCCGAGCCCGCGCTCCTCGGTGAGGGCGCGCCGCAGCAGACCGCTGATGTCGTCGTCGGTGAGGGGCTCCAGGGTGAGCAGCAGCGAGCGGGAGAGCAGGGGCGAGATCACCGAGAAGTAGGGGTTCTCGGTGGTCGCCGCGATCAGGGTGACCCAGCGGTTCTCGACGGCGGGCAGCAGGGAGTCCTGCTGGGCCTTGCTGAAGCGGTGGATCTCGTCCAGGAAGAGGACGGTCTCCTTGCCGAAGCCGCCGGTCGCGCGGCGGGCGCCGTCGATCACGGCGCGTACTTCCTTGACGCCCGCGGTGATCGCGGAGAGCTCCACGAACCGCTTGTTCGTGGCGCGCGAGACGACGTAGGCCAGGGTGGTCTTGCCCGTGCCCGGTGGGCCCCAGAGGATCACCGAGGAGGGACCTGCGGGCCCTCCGCCGCTCTCGCCGACCAGTCGGCGCAGGGGCGAGCCGGGCTTCAGCAGATGCTGCTGGCCGACGACTTCGTCGAGGGTGCGCGGGCGCATCCGGACGGCCAGCGGGCTGCTTGCCGGGTCCTTCTCCTGACGGTCCTCGGCGGCGGCGGTGAACAGATCGGGCTCCACGCCCTGAAGCCTATGACACCGCACCGACATTCCCGGCCGGGCCGGCGGCCGGGCCGGGGTCGGAGCCGGCCGCCCGGGCCGCGAGGCCGCCGGACGTGCCGGGTGCCTGGGCCGGACGGCCGTCGGACCTGCCGGATGCCCGCCCGGTCGCGGGCGGTGCCGTCAGCCGGTCCAGAAGTCCCACCAGCGGGTCAGCACCATCATGCCGATGACGCCGATGTGCAGCACCGGCACGACCCAGGTGAACTCCCCGAAGAAGCTCCGCAGCCAGCGGGGCGCGGGGAGGTAGCCGCTGCGGACGTTGAAGGACGTCACGTACCAGAACATGGTGATCGTGGCGACCCAGGCGAGGGAGCACCACAGGCACAGGGCGTTGATCCGGTACAGGGACTGGAACTCGAGCCAGGTGCAGAACCCGACGCCGAAGAGGGTGCCGGCGTTGAAGGTGAGCCAGTACCAGCGGGGGAAGCGGGCGCCCGCCAGCAGGCTCATGCCCACGCATATCACGATGGCGTAGGCCGCGAGGCCCAGCATCGGGTTGGGAAAGCCGAAGGCGGCGGCCTGCTTGCTCTCCATCACGCTGCCGCAGGACACCACCGGATTGAGGCTGCAGGCCGGGGTGAAGGTGTGGCCGGCGACCTTGGCTTCCAGGATCTTGAACTTGTCGAGCGTGATGACCCAGCTCGCAAGCAGACCGGCTGCGCCGGTGATCACCAGGAGCAGGGCGAAGGCCCGGCTACCGCCGAGGCTGCGCGAGGTCTCGGGCCCCGAGCGGTCCCGGGCCGGGGACGTGTCGTCCCTGACTGTCGTCGTCTTGCTCATCACGCCGTTCCGTCGCTAGGGAGGTGGGGAACCTGGCCGCAGTCATTGTGCCGTACGAGAGCACCTCTCACCGTGGCTTGTGGATAAGTACGTGTGCACGACCGTGCCCACTCAGCCGTGACAGGGCATTCTCGGCCGGGGCGGGCCGCGGGTAGGGCCGGGCGCCCGGCTGCGGCCCCCGGGCCGGGCATCGCCCGGCCCGTGCGGCCGGGGCCGCCGGGACGGACCGTGCGACCCGGCGGCCGCTCCCGCCCGGTCCCGCTTCCCCGGATTCCTTCCCCGAGCCCGCTCCCCCGGGGCCCGCTCACCGGGACAGGCCGTGCGCTCCGGCAAGGCCCCCGCCCTCAGCCGAACAGCGCCGTCAGCTCGGCCACGACCCCCTCCAGGGCGACGGGGCGCTGGTCGCCGGACTCCATCTCCTTGAGCTGCACCACGCCCTCGGCGAGGTCCCGCTCGCCCGCGACGAGCACATACCGGGCGCCCGACCGGTTGGCCGCCTTCATCGCGCCCTTGAGCCCCCGGCCGCCGAAGGCGAAGTCGGCCGCGATGCCGGCCCTGCGCAGCTCGGTGACCTTGGCGAACAGCACGCGCCTGGCCTCCTCGCCGAGCGGCACCGCGAAGACGCTGGTGGTGGCCGGGGTGTCGAGCTCGACACCCTCGGCGCGCAGCGCGAGCACGGTGCGGTCGACGCCGAGCGCCCAGCCGACCGACGGCAGCGAGGGGCCGCCGATCATCTCGGAGAGGCCGTCGTAGCGCCCGCCGCCGCCCACCGCGGACTGGGAGCCGAGGCCGTCGTGGACGAACTCGAAGGTGGTGCGGGTGTAGTAGTCGAGCCCGCGGACCAGCCGGGGATCGTCCTCGTAGCGGACGCCCGCCGCGGCGATCAGCTCGCGCACCTGCTCGTGGTAGGCCTTGCAGGCGTCGCACAGGTAGTCACGCAGCAGCGGCGCGCCGGCGAGCTGCTCCTGCACCTGCGGGCGCTTGTCGTCGAGGACGCGCAGGGGGTTGATGTCGACCCGGCGCCTGGTGTCCTCGTCCAGGTCGAGGCCGCGCAGGAAGTCCTGGAGGGCCGGGCGGTACGCCGGGCGGCACTCGCGGTCGCCGAGGGAGTTCAGCAGGATACGGAAGTCCTTGAGGCCCAGGCTGCGGTAGGCCTGGTCGGCGAGGATGATCAGCTCGGCGTCGAGTGCGGGGTCCTCGGCGCCGATGGCCTCGGCGCCCACCTGCGAGAAGTGGCGGTAGCGGCCCTTCTGCGGGCGCTCGTAGCGGTAGTACGAGCCCGAGTACCAGAGCTTCACCGGGAGGTTGCCCGCCTTGTGGAGGTTGGCCTCCAGGGCCGCGCGGAGTACGGAGGCGGTGCCTTCGGGGCGCAGTGCGAGCCGGTCGCCGCCCTTGGTCTCGAAGGCGTACATCTCCTTGGTGACGATGTCGGTGGACTCGCCGACACCGCGGGCGAACAGCTCCACGTTCTCGAAGCCGGGCGTCTCGACGTAGCCGTAGCCGGAGTTCCGCAGCGGCGCGGCGATGGCCTCACGGACGGCGAGATAGGCGGCCGAGTCCGGCGGCAGCAGGTCGTAGGTGCCCTTGGGGGCCTTGAAGGTGCTCACGGAATTGAGTCGTCACATTCCTCGTCGGGGGGCGGCATCCCCTGCCGCTCCCGGGCCGGCGGCCACCTGCCGCAGATACGGGTTGGTGGCGCGCTCCTGGCCGATGGTCGTCTGGGGACCGTGCCCCGACAGCACCACGGTCGAGTCGTCGAGCGGAAGGCACACACGGGCCAGGGACTCGAGGAGCTCGGCGTGGCTGCCGCCGGGCAGGTCGGTGCGTCCGACGGAGCCGGCGAACAACAGGTCGCCCGAGAACAGCACCTGCGGGATGTCCGCGGCCTCGGGCACCCGGAAGGTCACCGACCCCTTGGTATGGCCGGGGGCGTGGGAGACGGTGAGTTCGACGCCGGCCAGGGCGAGGCGGGTGCCCTCGGACAGCTCGCGGACGTCGTCCGGCTCGCCCACGGTCAGCTCGCCCATCAACGGCATCCCGACGGAACGGCCGAGGCCCTTTTCCGGGTCGCTCATCATGTAGCGGTCCTCGGGGTGGATCCAGGCGGGCACGCCATGGGCGCCGCAGACCGGCACGACCGAGGCGACGTGGTCGATGTGGCCGTGGGTGAGGATGACGGCGACGGGCTTGAGCCGATGTTTCCGCAGGGCCTCCTCGACGCCCCGTGCGGCCTCGTGGCCGGGGTCGATGATCACGCACTCCTCGCCCGCGGCGGGGGCGACCAGGTAGCAGTTGGTGCCCCAGGCCCCGGCGGGGAACCCGGCAATGAGCACGATCGTCCTTCGCTTCTCGTCCTGTGCGTAGGCCGCGGCGCGCCCCGGGGGCCGGAGCCGCGGCAGACTCAGAGCCTACCGGCGCTGCCGTTCACACAGCGAACCCATATACGGTACGGGCACACGAACGAACACGGTCGGCTATTCGAGACTCACAAGGAGAGACACCGGTGGTCAGCAGCGATCAGCGGCGGCGGCAGCTCGCCCGGGAGAAGTTCTTGCGGCAGCAGCAGCGGCGGGAGACCGCCCGGCGCAAGGCACGCAGGCGCAACGCGGCGATCGCCGCGGGTGTCGTGGTGGTCGTGGCCATCGGAGCGGGCGCCTGGGCGACCGACGGGTTCGACAGCGGCTCGAAGGACTCGGCGGCCGCCCAGCCGAGCACGCCGCCCAGTCCCAGCAAGGCGCCCGACCCGTGCGAGAAGCCCGCGAAGGGCAAGGTGAAGAACCTCAGCTTCAAGAAGGAGCCGGCCCTCACCATCGACAAGTCGGCGACCTACACGCTGAATCTCGAGACCACCTGCGGTGACATGCCGATCAGCATGGAGGCCGCGAAGGCGCCGCACACGGTGAATTCCTTCGACTTCCTCGCGAACAAGGGGTACTTCGACCACACGAAGTGTCACCGGCTCACCACGTCCGGTATCTATGTGCTCCAGTGCGGCGACCCGAAGGGCACCGGCGCCGGCGGTCCCGGCTACACGATTCCCGACGAGAACCTGAAGGACAAACGCCTGAAGGGGAACGTCTACCCGGCCGGCACCGTCGCAATGGCCAATCAGTACAACCCGCAGACCAAGCAGGGCAAGAACACCGGTGGCAGCCAGTTCTTCCTCGTCTACCAGGACAGTCAGTTGCCGCCCTACTACACACCGTTCGGCACGCTTTCCAAGGACGGCATGACGGTGCTGAAGAAAATCGCCAAGGCCGGTGAGAGCACTGGGCAGGGCGACGGCGCACCGAATGCCACGGTGGTCATCAACAAGGCCACCGTACGGAAATCCTGAGCGCCAACTGCGAAATTTCGGTCGCGCTGGATGCGGACAGCCGCCGTGCCGTTCGCCTAGATTGGCCGTGACGAAACTGTGGAAGATGCCGGGGGGCCATCGGGGCCTTGGCGCGCATCATGTGGAGGAGGCGCTGTGAGCAGCGACCCGTGGGGCCGCGTCGACGAGGCGGGGACCGTGTACGTGCGTACGGCCGACGGCGAGCAGGTCGTCGGTTCCTGGCAGGCGGGCTCCCCCGAGGAAGCGCTGGCCTATTTCGAGCGCAAGTATGAGGGCCTGGCTGTGGAGATCGGCCTCCTCGAACGCCGGGTGCAGACGACCGACCTGTCCGCCAAGGACGCCCAGGCGGCCATCGATCACCTTCGCGAGCAGGTGGACGCGCACCATGCGGTGGGCGATCTGGATGCCCTGCGGGCCCGGCTGAACACGCTGGGCGAGACCGTCGAGGCGCGCCGTGAGGAGCGCAAGGCGCAGCGGGCCCGGCAGTCGGAGGAGGCCCGGCAGGCCAAGGAGGCGCTGGTCGCCGAGGCCGAGGAGCTGGCGCAGAGCGAGCAGTGGCGTGCCGCCGGTGAGCGGCTGCGGTCCCTGGTGGACACCTGGAAGGGGCTGCCGCGTCTGGACCGCAAGTCGGACGACGAGCTGTGGCACCGCTTCTCGCATGCCAGGTCGGCGTTCTCCAAGCGCCGCAAGGCGCACTTCGCCTCGCTGGACGCGCAGCGCGAGGAGGCCCGCAGGGTCAAGGAGCGGCTGGTGGCCGAGGCCGAGTCGCTGTCGGACTCGACCGACTGGGGCGCCACGGCCGCCCGTTACCGCGAGCTGATGGCGGAGTGGAAGGCGGCGGGCCGTGCGCAGCGTGAGCACGAGGACGACCTGTGGAATCGCTTCCGCGGGGCGCAGGACGTGTTCTTCGCGGCGCGCAGTGCGGTTTTCGCGGAGCGTGACGCCGAGCAGGCGGAGAACCTCAAACTCAAGGAGGAGCTTGCCGAGGAGGCCGAGCGCCTGGTTCCGGTCACCGATCTGAAGGCGGCCCGTGCTGCCTTCCGCTCGATCAACGAGCGGTGGGAGGCCATCGGGCATGTGCCGCGCGATGCCCGGGCCAAGGTGGAGGGCCGGATGCATGCGGTGGAGCGGGCGCTGCAGGAGTCCGAGGAGGCGGAGTGGCGGCGCACCAATCCTGAGGCGCGCGCCCGCGCCGAGGGGCTGACCGGTCAGTTGCAGGCCGCGGTGGACAAGCTGCGCGGGCAGATCGACGCGGCCAGGGCCGCCGGGAACACCGCCAAGGCGGACAAGCTCGAGAAGGAGCTCGCGGGGCGCCAGGCTCTGCTGGACCAGGCGCTCAAGGGGTTGCAGGAGTTCGGCGGCTGAGTCCGCCCTTCGGCGGGTTCCCGCCGCTGTCGCAGGGCGGGTACCCGCGCTGTCGCCGGGCGGGTTCCCGCCGCCGTCGCCGGGCCTTCGGGCCCGGCACCCCCTTCTCGCCCCGCCGGCCATGTGCACTTAGAGGGGGCGCGGGGGACTGCGCGACAGGCCACGGGCGAAGGTGGTAGGTCGCCACTGCCCCGAAGGGGCGATTCCCGTTGTGTCCGGGCCACCTGTCCGGAGGCGGGTTGCACGCGCAGTTCCCTGCGCCCGTATGAGGCCGCCCCTGGGCGGAAAGGCTTCCCCTGCCGGGCGGTTCAGGAGCGGCGGGCCGACGTGACGCGGTAGACGTCGTAGACGCCCTCCACGCCACGCACGGCCTTCAGGACGTGGCCCAGGTGTTTGGGGTCGCCCATCTCGAAGGTGAAGCGGGAGGTGGCGACGCGGTCGCGGGAGGTCTGGACGGCCGCGGAGAGGATGTTCACGTGCTGGTCGGACAGCACGCGGGTGACGTCCGAGAGCAGCCGGGACCGGTCCAGGGCCTCCACCTGGATGGCGACCAGGAACACCGACGACTGCGTGGGCGCCCACTCCACGTCCAGGATCCGCTCCGGCTGCCGGGAGAGCGACTCGACGTTCACGCAGTCCGCACGGTGCACCGAGACGCCGTTGCCGCGGGTGACGAAGCCGATGATCGGATCGCCGGGGACGGGCGTACAGCAGCGGGCCAGCTTGACCCAGACGTCGTCGACGCCCTTGACCACGACCCCGGGGTCGTTCGAGCGGCGTTTGCGGCTCCGGCCGCGGGACGGGGGCGCGCCCTCGGCGATGTCCTCGTTGGCGGCGTCCTCTCCGCCGACGGCCTGGACGAGCTTGTGGACGACGTTCTGCGCCGCCACATGGCCCTCGCCGATCGCCGCGTAGAGCGCGGAGATGTCCGGGTAGCGCATCTCGTGTGCCAGGGTGACCAGCGAGTCGCCGGTGAGGATCCGCTGGATGGGGAGGTTCTGCTTCCGCATCGCCCGCGCGATGGCGTCCTTGCCCTGCTCTATGGCCTCCTCGCGGCGCTCCTTGGAGAACCAGGCGCGGATCTTGTTCCTGGCCCGCGGTGACTTGACGAAGCTCAGCCAGTCGCGGGACGGGCCCGCGCCCGCGGCCTTGGAGGTGAAGACCTCCACCAGGTCGCCGTTGTCGAGCGTGGACTCCAGGGGCACGAGCCGGCCGTTGACCCGTGCGCCTATGGTGCGGTGGCCGACCTCGGTGTGCACCGCGTAGGCGAAGTCGACGGGGGTGGCGCCCGCGGGCAGCGCTATGACATCGCCCTTGGGGGTGAAGACGAAGACCTCGTTGCGGGAGAGGTCGAAGCGCAGGGACTCCAGGAACTCGCTGGGGTCCTCGGTCTCCTTCTGCCAGTCGAGGAGCTGGCGCAGCCACGCCATGTCGTTGACCGCGTCGGCGTCACGGCCACCGCGGCCGCCCCTGCTGGTCCGGCCCGAGCCCTTGGGCGCGTCGGTGCGCACCTTGGAGGCGCCGGCCACGGCCTCCTGCTTGTACTTCCAGTGCGCGGCGATGCCGTACTCGGCCCTGCGGTGCATGTCGAACGTGCGGATCTGCAGCTCCACGGGCTTGCCGTTGGGGCCGATCACCGTGGTGTGCAGGGACTGGTACATGTTGAACTTGGGCATCGCGATGTAGTCCTTGAACCGGCCGGGGACCGGGTTCCAGCGGGCGTGCACGGTGCCCAGCGCGGCGTAGCAGTCGCGGACCGTGTCGACCAGGACGCGGATGCCCACCAGGTCGTAGATCTCCGCGAAGTCCCGGCCGCGGACGATCATCTTCTGGTAGACGCTGTAGTAGTGCTTGGGCCGGCCGGTGACGGTGGCCTTGATGCGGGCGGCGCGCAGGTCGGCCTGTACCTCGTCGGTCACTATGGCCAGGTACTCGTCCCGCTTCGGGGCACGCTCGGCGACCAGCCGGACGATTTCGTCGTACATCTTGGGGTAGAGGATGGCGAAGGCCAGGTCCTCCAGCTCCCATTTGATGGTGTTCATACCCAGCCGGTGGGCCAGCGGGGCGTAGATCTCCAGCGTCTCGCGGGCCTTCTTCTCCTGCTTCTCGCGCTTCAGATAGCGCATGGTGCGCATGTTGTGCAGGCGGTCCGCGAGCTTGATCACCAGGACGCGGGGGTCCTTGGCCATCGCGACGACCATCTTGCGTACCGTCTCGGCCTGGGCGGCCTCGCCGAACTTGACCTTGTCCAGCTTGGTGACACCGTCCACGAGCAGGGCGACCTGCTCGCCGAAGTCGCGCCGGAGCGTGTCGAGGCCGTACTCGGTGTCCTCGACGGTGTCGTGCAGCAGGCCGGCCATCAGGGTGGCCGGGTCCATGCCGAGCTCGGCGAGGATGGTGGTCACGGCGAGCGGGTGGGTGATGTACGGGTCGCCGCTCTTCCGCTTCTGGCCACGGTGCCAGCGCTCGGCGACCTGGTAGGCACGCTCGACCTGGCGGAGCGTGGCCGTCTCGATCTTGGGGTCGTTGCTGCGCACTATCCGCAGCAGGGGTTCCAGGACGGGGTTGTACGGGTTGGAGCGCTGGACGCCGAGGCGCGCGAGCCGGGCGCGCACGCGGTTGGACGAGCCGGAGCGGGCGGGCTGGCCCGTGGCGGGCCGTACGGCGGGTGTGGCGGCCGGTGGACGGGCCGGAGCGGTCGCGGGGCGACCGGTACCCGCGCCGGAGCCTGCGCGAGCGGCGGGAGTGGCGCTCGCGGGCCCTGAGGCGGGCTGCTGCGGCCGTTCGGCGGCCTGACCGGGGCGCGGCTCATCCACCGCCCGCTCGCCCGTGCTCTGCGGTCCGTGGGGCGCGTGTGACACCCGGCGGGCCGGGCCGGAAGCGGGCGCGGCTGCCCGGTCGGCCTGCTGATCGGGCGCGGCGGCAAGTGGCTGGGCCTCGTCTGGCAAGGGCGCTCCTCGTGCGCGCGGTCCGGGTCCACCGGTCGGGCCCCGGATAGCCCATGGTAGCCACCTCGGGGCCTTGGCTCGTCTTCGGCCATGGAGCCGGGCCTCTGGCTGAAAAACACCAGAGGCGGGCGCCGGATTCCTCCGGGCCCGCCAAGGGGTGGTGCGGGGCGCTGCCGGGCGCCCGTGTGCCGGTGCGGCTCGTCCCCCGAGGGTGTGCGTTACGCCATCAGAGTGTGATGAGCGCTTCCAGGGGGGCGCCTTCGAGCGAGGGCTCCAGACGGGTGCGGCCGCCGAGGAATCCGAGCTCCATGAGGATGGCGATGCCCGCGACCTCCGCGCCGGCCCGGCGGATGAGCCGCACCGATGCCTCGGCGGTGCCTCCGGTGGCCAGCACATCGTCGATGATCATCACCCGGTCGCCCCCGGACAGGTCCTCGGCGTGCACCTCGATCTCGGCGGAGCCGTACTCGAGGTCGTACGACTGACCGAGGGTGGCGCCGGGCAGCTTTCCGGCCTTCCGGACGGGGACGAAGCCGAGTCCCGCCCGGACGGCGACCGGCGCGCCCAGGATGAAGCCGCGCGCTTCCAGACCGACCACCTTGGTGGCTCCGTGGCGGACGGTGAACTCCGCCAGCGCGTCCGTGAGCGCGGCGAAGGCCGCGGGGTCGGCCAGCAGCGGGGTGATGTCCTTGAACATCACCCCGGGCTCCGGGTAGTCCGGGACGTCCCGGATGCGGCTGAGCAGCAGGTCGCGGACGTCGGTCGACACGGCCTCCCCCGTCTGAGTTCGGGTCCCCACCTCGGTCATCGGCGCTTCCCGGAGGGACGGCCGCGGCCGCGGTTGCGGGACGTGGGCTGGACGCGCTGCCCGACGACGGCCGGGGTGGCGTCCTCCGGCTCCTCGTCCTGCGGCTCCTCGGGCTCGGTGGCGGCGGGCGCGAGCGGCTCACCCTTGGCGGCCGCCGCTGCCCGCTTGGCGAGCACGCGCTTCTTCAGCGCCTTCATCGCCTGCTCCCGCTCCTTGAGATCGGTGACCAGCGGGGTGGCGATGAAGATCGACGAGTACGCGCCGGCGGCCAGACCGACGAACAGCGACAGGGAGATGTCGTTCAGCATGCCCGCGCCGAGCAGGCCACCGCCGATGAACAGCAGACCGGCTACCGGGAGCAGGGCGACCACGGTGGTGTTGATGGACCGCACGAGAGTGCTGTTGATCGACCGGTTGGCGATCTCGCTGTAGGTCCAGCGGTTCTGCTTGAGGATGTCCTTCGAGCTCTCCTTGAGGCTGTCGAAGACGACCACCGTGTCGTACAGCGAGTAACCGAGGATGGTCAGCAGGCCGATGACCGTACCGGGCGAGACCTCGAAGCCCACGAGGGCGTAGACACCGACCGTGATGGTGATGTCATGGATGAGGGCGACCAGGGCGGCCAGCGCCATCCGCCACTCGAACGCGATCGCCAGGTAGACCACGACGAGCACCATGAAGACGCCGAGGCCGGTCCAGGCCTTGTTGGCGATGGTCTCGCCCCAGCTCGGGCCGACCAGGTCGGCGTTGATGTCGTCCGACTTGACGTCGAGGTCCGTGGCCAGCCTGTCCTTGATCTGGTCGGACTTGGCGGTGTCGATGCCGCTGACCTGGATGCGCAGGCCGCCGGTGCCGAGCTTCTGGACGACCGCGTCCTTGCCGGAGGCCCGCTCCGCAGAGTGCTCCGCACTGGTCACCGACACGCTGGTCTTCGGGGTGGTGAAGACGGCGCCACCCTGGAAGTCGATGCTCATGTTGAGCCCGCGCACCACCAGGCCGACGAAGGCCGTGATGGTGATCAGGATGGAGATGCTGTACCAGATCTTCCGCTTGGCGATGAAGTCGTAGCCGATCTCGCCGCGGTGCAGCCGGGCGCCGAGGGTGCCGAGTTTGGACATCTCACGCCTCCTTCGGGTCGACGGGGGCGCTCACGCGGCGGGAGCGGCGCAGGGGTGGTCTCACGCCGAGCCGCTTGGGATCGAGGCCCGACCAGGAATGACCGCTCGCGAAGAACTTCCTGCGGGCCAGGATGGTCATCAGCGGCTTGGTGAACAGGAAGACGACGACCACGTCGAGGATGGTGGTCAGGCCGAGGGTGAACGCGAAGCCCTGCACCTTGCCGACGGTGACGATGAACAGCACGGCCGCGGCGAGGAACGACACGAAGTCGGACACCAGGATGGTGCGCCGGGCCCGCGGCCAGGCCCGCTCGACGGCGGGGCGCAGCGAGCGGCCCTCGCGGATGCCGTCCCTTATGCGTTCGAAGAACACGATGAAAGAGTCGGCCGTGATGCCGATCGCCACGATCGCACCGCAGACCGCGGGGAGGTTCAGCGCGAAGCCGATGGTCGGGCCGAGCAGCGCCATGATCGTGTACGTCAGGGCGGCGGAGACCAGCAGCGAGGCGATGGCGATCGTCGACAGGCCGCGGTAGTAGAAGACCAGGTAGAGCACGACCAGGGCGAGGCCGATGGCACCGGCGATCAGGCCGGCGTGCAGCTGCTCGCCGCCGAGGGCCGGGGAGACGGTGGTGACGCTCTGCTCCTCGAAGGAGAGCGGCAGCGCACCGTAGGAGAGCATGTTGGCCAGGTCCTGGGCGGACTGCTGGTTGAAGTTGCCGGAGATCTCGGCGTTGCCGCCGGTCAGCGCCTCACGGACATAGGGGTCGGAGACGACCTCGCCGTCCAGGACGATGGCGAACTGGTTCTGCGGCGACTGCTTCTTGGCCAGCTCACCGGTGATGTCGGCGAACTTCTTGGTGCCCTTGCCGGTGAACTGCATCGTGACCTGCCAGCCCGCTGCACCCTGGGTGTCGTAGACCGCCTGGGCCTTGCTCACATCGGTGCCGGCGACCGCGGCGGGGCCGAGGATGTACTTCTGCCACTGGCCCTGGGAGTCCTTGCCGCAGGCGACCGTGGGGTCGTCCGGCTTGGCTGCGGCCTCGCTGGTCTTGGCGCGCACGGCGGCGTCGGTGCAGTCCAGCTTGTCGAACTTGGACTGCAGCGCGGCGGTTGCTGCGTCACCGGCCGCACCGCTGTCGGACGGGCTGGGCGGCGGCGCGCTGGCCGTGCCACTGCCGGAGGAGGCCTTGTCCGAGGAGGACGACGAGGACGACGGCGTGGGGTCGGCCTTGAGAGCCTGGGAGAGGGCCCTGCCCTGCGGGGACGCGGAGTTGCTCGGGGTGGCGCTGCCGGAGGAGGTCGCCTGCTGGCCGCTGCCGCCCTTGGCCTTGCCGGAGGACGCGCTGCTACCGGCGCCGGGGCTCTTGCTGGCACCCGTCGACGGGCTGGCGGACTGCTTGGGCGCGGGCGCTCCGCTGGCCAGGGTCAGCACCGGGCGGAAGAAGAGCTGAGCGGTGGTGCCCACCTGCTCACGGGCCTGCTTGGAGTTCGTGCCGCGGGGGATGTTGACGATGATGTTGTCATTGCCCTGCGTCTGCACCTCGGCCTCGCTGACGCCGAGGCCGTTGACACGGCGCTCGATGATGCTGACGGCCGTGTTCATGTTGGTCTTGTTGACCGCGTTCTTCTGGCCCGGGGTGTTCTTCGCCTGGAGCGTGATGCTCGTGCCCCCGGCGAGGTCGATACCCAGGCGCGGTGTGGTGTTCCCGGACAGGAACATCCCCCCGGTGAGCGCGACGAGCGCGATCAGGATGAGGACCAGGGCACGGCCTGGTTTACCCGGGGCGCTCGTCCGCCGGCCCCTTGTGGGTGCTGCCACCTTCTCGTTCTCCCTCTCCGACCGCCCGGCGCGGGGAGCGCACGGGCGGCCATGACATGGTGTCGAGATACCGCGCGAAGCCCGCACGGGCCTGGGACGGCGGTGTGCGAGCGGGTTCTCCGCGGTCCCCGGCCGTGGCTACTTCGCCTCGGACTCGCCCTCGGTCTTCTTCGGCTCCGCGTCGTCGGCTGCCGGGGCGGCGTCGACCTCGGTCGCGTCCTTGGCCTCGGTGGCCGCGGGCTTCTCGTCGGCCGCGCGGGCGTCGTCCTTGTCGGCCTCGGCGGACTTGGCGGGCTCTGCCGGCTTCTCGTCGGCCACATCCCGCTTGCCGAGGTCGACGGGCGAGCCGTCAGAAGTGTCGGCGGGCTCGTCGGTGTCTTCGGTCTCGGTGAGGGAGGACGCGTCGTCCGGCACGATCGGGGTGTCCAGGTCGATGGCGTCCCCGGCGCCGTGCACGATGCGGTTGTACTCCTCGTCGTCGAGGACGGCGCCGATGGCGTTCTTCGCGAAGATCGCGTGGGTGCCGGCGTCGACTTCCAGGAGGACCGTCTCCTCGTGGACCTCCTTGACGGTGGCGTACATGCCGCCGATCGTGCGGACGCCGGAACCGGGCTGCATGTGGTCCCGCATCTGCGCCGCCTGCGCCTGCTTGCGCTTGGCGGACCTGGTCATCAGGAACATGGCCCCGATGAGCACGATGAACGGGAGGAGGGTCACGAGACTCACGGGTCGGAACTTCCTTCATACGGCCGCACAGGACTGGGCGGCCAGGGTCGGGGGTGGTCGATGCCGGCCACAAGGGCGGCATCGGCGGAGTCTAGGCGAGTCCGCACGGATGGAACAACGCTCAGCATGGCACCGCAGTTCCTGGCCTGGCGACCACCCGCGCCGTCATGCCCCGAACAAGTGTTGTTGCCCACTTCCGCCCGGGCCGCCGCCGGGTGCCGGGGGCGGTGTCAGGCCCAGGTGCGCCCAGGCCGCCGGGGTGGCGATCCGGCCGCGGGGCGTACGGGCGAGCAGGCCCTCCCGCACCAGGAACGGCTCGGCCACCTCCTCCACCGTCTCACGCTCCTCCCCCACGGCCACCGAGAGTGTGGACAATCCCACGGGGCCGCCGCCGAAGAGCTTGAGCAGGGCCTCCAGTACCGCGCGGTCCAGCCGGTCGAGGCCGCGCGCGTCGACCTCGTACACGGCGAGGGCGGCGGCGGCCACCTCACGGGTGATCACCCCGTCGGCCTTGACCTGGGCGTAGTCGCGCACCCGGCGCAGCAGGCGGTTGGCGATCCGGGGCGTGCCGCGGGACCGGCCGGCGATCTCGGCGGCGCCCTCCGCCTCGATGTGCACGTCGAGCAGGTGTGCGGAGCGGTGGATGACCCGCTCCAGCTCGGTGGGCTCGTAGAACTCCATGTGCGCCGTGAAGCCGAAGCGGTCGCGCAGCGGGGGCGGCAGCAGGCCCGCCCGGGTGGTGGCACCGACCAGGGTGAACGGCGGCAGGTCGAGCGGGATCGCGGTGGCGCCCGGCCCCTTGCCGACGATCACGTCGACGCGGAAGTCCTCCATGGCCATGTAGAGCATTTCCTCGGCGGGCCGCGACATCCGGTGGATCTCGTCCAGGAAGAGCACCTCGCCCTCCTGGAGCGAGGAGAGGATCGCGGCGAGGTCGCCGGCGTGCTGGATGGCGGGTCCGCTGGTGATCCGGATCGGGGCGGCCATCTCGGCGGCGATGATCATGGAGAGGGTGGTCTTGCCGAGGCCGGGGGCGCCGGAGAGGAGGACGTGGTCGGCGGTGGCACCGCGCGCGCGAGCGGCACGCAGCACCAGGTCGAGCTGTTCGCGGACCTTCTCCTGGCCGATGAACTCGTCGAGGTCCTTGGGGCGCAGCGCCGCCTCGACGGCCTGGTCCTCGCGGTCGGCGAACGCGCCGACGAGCCGGTCCCCCGCGCCGGGGGCGGCAGGGGTGCCGGGCGCGGTGGGCGGGCCGCTGGTCGTGTCGTCGTCCCAGTTCATGCGGTGAGCCTCGCGGTGTCGTACGGGTCGGCGGGCGCGGCCGGCCGGGGGCCGGGCACGCGCCCTGGGCGTGCGGCTGGACGCCGGCGACCGGGCGCCGGCGCGTGCGGGGGCGTCTGCCCCGGGGGCGGACCCGGCATGCGCCGGTGCCTTTCCGGACTGCACCGGCGCGGACTGCCGGGGAACGCTTCGGGACTGCTCCGGTGCGGACTGCCGGGGAACGCTTCGGGACTGCTCGGGCCCGGACCGGGACTGGTCGGGCGCCGATCGGGACTGCTGCGGAGAGGTTCGGGACTGCTGCTGAGCGGATCCGGACCGCTCAGGCTCGGATCCTGGCCGCTCCGGCTCGGCTCCGGACTGCTGCGGAGCGGCCGGAGAGCGCGCCGGTGCGGGTGGGCACTGCATCGGTGTGGCTCGGGAGTGTGCCGGCGCTGACCTGGCGTGTGCCGGTGCGGTTCCGGAGTCTGCCGGCGTGGACACGGCGTGTGCCAGTGCAGCCACGGCGTGTGCCGGTGCACATCTTGGCGGTGCCGACCTGACGGTCTCCTCGTGGCAGGTCGCGCGGTTCTCCGGGCCCTTTCCGGGGCTCGGGCGCCGCTCAGCGGACCGGTACCGCGGCGGCCTCCGGCGCCCCGGTGCGCGTCCGGTGTGGTTGCGCGGCTTCGCCGGGTCATCGGGTGCGGTTCAGGGTCCGGAGGGCGGCCTTCAGCAGCGGGCCCACCTGGGGGGCGGCTCCGGCGGCCTCGGCCTGGGGGGTGACGGCGGCGACGGCCTCGTCCGCCTCGCGGGTGGCGTAGCCGAGGCCGAGGAGTGCGGCGTGCACCTGTTCGCGCCAGCCGGTGCCGGCCGGGGTGCCGACGCCCACGGCGGAGCCGGCGGGCTCGCCCAGCCGGTCCTTCAGCTCCAGCAGGAGCTTCTGGGCGCCCTTCTTGCCGATGCCGGGGACGGCGGTCAGGGCCTTCTCGTCGCCACTCGCGACGGCCCTGCGGAGAGCGTCGGGGCGGTGCACGGCGAGCATGGCCTGTGCCAGGCGCGGCCCCACGCCGCTGGCGGTCTGCAGCAGTTCGAAGACCTGCCGCTCGTCGTCGTCGGCGAAGCCGTAGAGCGTCAGGGAGTCCTCGCGGACCACGAGCGAGGTGGCCAGCTTGGCGTGGGAGCCGACACGGAGTGCGGAGAGGGTGTCCGGGGTGCACTGGACGGCGATGCCGACGCCGCCGACCTCCACCACCGCGGCGTCCGGGGCGAGCGCGGCGACGGGGCCGCTGACGAAGGCGATCAACGGGGGGCCTTTCGTGAGGTGCGGGCCGCCCGCGCGGGCGGCTCCCCTGCCGGGGCGGGCTGCCGGCCCGTGGGTGGGTGGGGCGTCCCGGGCGCGGCCGGGGTGGCGGGCGCGGTGGGCCGGCGGGCGGCGCCGGCGCCCGCACGGGCGTGCGCGTGGGCCTGCTGGAGCCGATGCATCGCGGGGGCGCGCCAGATGTGGCAGATGGCGAGCGCGAGGGCGTCGGCCGCGTCGGCCGGCTTGGGGGGCGCGGCCAGCCGCAGCAGGCGGGTCACCATGGCGGTGACCTGGGCCTTGTCGGCGCGCCCGCTGCCGGTGACGGCGGCCTTGACCTCGCTGGGGGTGTGCAGGGCCACCGGGAGCCCACGGCGCGCGGCACACAGGACAGCGACGGCACTGGCCTGGGCGGTGCCCATGACCGTGCGCACATTGTGCTGGCTGAAGACGCGCTCCACGGCGACGAACTCCGGCCGGTGCTCGTCCAGCCACTGCTCGATGCCCTGCTCGATGGCGACCAGGCGGTGCCCTATCTCCGCGTCCGCGGGCGTGCGCACCACGCCGACGCCGACCATGGTGAGCCTGCGTCCCGCGACGCCTTCGACCACGCCGACGCCGCACCGCGTCAGGCCCGGGTCCACGCCCAGCACCCGCATCTGCCCTCCCCTCGCCGCGCTGCACGGCCTGCCGGAATCGTCCAGAGCACGCTATCGGTTCCCACTGACAGAGCGTCCGACGTCGGCCGGTGGGCGCCCGGCACCGCCGTCGGGCGCCCAGTACAACGGGCCGGCGGGGTGTCCCGCCGGCCCGTGGCGTGCGCGGCCCTCGCCGGGGCGGCGGTCAGGCGCCGACCTTCTCCATGATCTCGTCCGAGACGTCGAAGTTGGCGAAGACGTTCTGCACGTCGTCGCTGTCCTCCAGGGCGTCGATCAGCTTGAAGATCTTCTTCGCGCCCTCCTCGTCCAGCTCGACCTGCATGGTGGGGACGAAGTTGGCCTCGGCGGAGTCGTAGTCGATGCCGGCCTCCTGGAGGGCGCTGCGCACGGCGACCAGATCGGAGGCCTCGCTGAGCACCTCGAAGGACTCGCCCAGGTCGTTGACCTCCTCGGCGCCCGCATCGAGCACCGCGCCGAGCACGTCGTCCTCGGAGAGGTCACCCTTGGGGACGATCACGACGCCCTTGCGGTTGAAGAGGTAGGAGACGGAGCCCGGGTCCGCCATCGAGCCGCCGTTGCGCGTCATCGCGACGCGCACGTCCGAGGCCGCGCGATTGCGGTTGTCGGTGAGGCACTCGATGAGCACCGCGACGCCGTTGGGTCCGTACCCCTCGTACATGATCGTCTCGTAGTCCGCGCCGCCGGCCTCAAGGCCCGCACCGCGCTTGACCGCAGAGTCGATGTTCTTGTTCGGTACCGACTGCTTCTTGGCCTTCTGGATGGCGTCGAACAGCGTGGGGTTGCCGTCCGGGTCGGCACCTCCCATGCGCGCCGCGACCTCGATGTTCTTGATGAGCTTCGCGAAGAGCTTGCCGCGCTTGGCGTCGATCACGGCCTTCTTGTGCTTCGTCGTGGCCCATTTAGAGTGGCCGGACATCTGCCTGTCTCCTTCGCGTAACCCATCTCTGAACGAACTCCAGAGATCCTACAAGGACCGGGGGCTCCCCTGGCCGCGCACCATGTCCACGAAGAACGCGTGCATCCGGTGGTCGCCGGTGAGTTCGGGATGGAACGAGGTGGCGAGCGCGCTGCCCTGGCGCACAGCGACGATGTGCCCGTCGTGCCGGGCCAGCACCTCGGCCGCCGCGCCGACGGACTCCACCCAGGGGGCGCGGATGAAGACGCCCTCCACCGGGCCGCCGTCGACACCGCTGACCTCGACCGCGGCCTCGAAGGACTCGTTCTGCCGGCCGAAGGCGTTGCGGCGCACGATCATGTCGATGCCGCCGAAGGTCTCCTGCCCGGAGCGCGGGTCCAGGATCTTGTCGGCGAGCATGATCATGCCCGCGCAGGTGCCGTAGACGGGGAGCCCGGCACGCACGCGCGTGCGCAGTGGCTCCATCAGGCCGAACAGCACGGCCAGCTTGGAGATGGTGGTGGACTCTCCGCCGGGCACGACGAGTCCGTCGACGGCGGCGAGTTCCTCGGGGCGCCGCACCGCCCTGGCCACGGCGCCGGCCGTGGTCAGGGCGGACACGTGCTCCCGTACGTCGCCCTGGAGGGCCAGGACGCCTATGACAGGGGCGGTGTTCATCGGTGGGGTGACCTGTGCCTCGTTGCTCGGGTGGTTCCTGCTTGCACGGCGGAGCCGCTCACCAGCCGCGGTCGGCGTAGCGCTCCGCCTCCGGGAGGGTGTCCAGGTTGATGCCGACCATGGCCTCGCCCAGGTTGCGGGAGGCATCGGCGATGATCTTGGGGTCGTCGTAGAAGGTGGTGGCCTTCACGATGGCGGCGGCGCGCTTGGCCGGGTCGCCGGACTTGAAGATCCCCGAGCCCACGAAGACGCCCTCGGCGCCGAGCTGGCGCATCAGTGCGGCGTCCGCCGGGGTGGCCACGCCGCCGGCCGAGAACAGCACCACGGGCAGCTTGCCCAGGGCGGCGACCTCCTTGACGAGCTCGTGAGGGGCGCGCAGCTCCTTGGCCGCGGCGTACAGCTCGTGGTCGTCGAGGGCGCGCAGCCTGCCGATCTCGTTCTTGATCTGCCGCAGGTGGCGGACGGCCTCGACGACGTTGCCGGTGCCGGCCTCGCCCTTGGAGCGGATCATGGCCGCGCCCTCGGCGATCCGGCGCAGTGCCTCGCCGAGGTTGGTGGCACCGCAGACGAAGGGGGTGGTGAACGCCCACTTGTCGGAGTGGTTGACCTCGTCGGCCGGGGTGAGCACCTCGGACTCGTCGATGTAGTCGACTCCCAGGGACTGCAGGACCTGGGCCTCCACGAAGTGCCCGATCCGGGACTTGGCCATCACGGGGATGGAGACGGCGTTGATGATGCCCTCGATCATGTCCGGGTCGGACATCCGGGCCACCCCGCCGTGCTTGCGGATGTCGGCCGGTACCCGCTCCAGGGCCATCACTGCGACGGCGCCCGCGTCCTCGGCGATCTTCGCCTGGTCCGGCGTGACGACATCCATGATCACGCCGCCCTTGAGCTGCTCGGCCATGCCGCGCTTGACGCGCGCGGTGCCGGTCGCGGGGGCCCCGTCGTTCTGGGTGGTGCTGGGAAGCGTGCTGGACACGTATGACCTCACTTGGGTGAAGGCGATTGCTGCGACATGAGGGTGCGGCGCGCAAAGGGGCCACTACAAGGGCCAATGATGCGCCAGTGGATCGTTTTGTGCCGACACGCGCGCGTGCGGGCCCGTACGGGGCCTTCGCCGCACGGCCGGAGGCGCCCCTGAGCAGGGCTCGGCTCGTGCCGAGCGGTGGCTCGGCACGCGCTCGGAGCGCGGCTCGGCACGCGCTCGGAGCGCGGCTCGGCACTTCGCGCCCCGACAGGGGCGCGGGAGCTGTGCGGGCACCCACGATGCGCCTGCGGCGGCCCACCAGGCCGAGCCCTTGCGGTGATCTGCCTCCCCACCGGCGCCTTGCGGTGATCTGCTCGCCCACAGGCGCCTTGCCGCGATCTGCCCGCCCACAGGCGCCTTGCCGCGATCTGCCCGCCCACAGGCGCCTTGCCGCGATCTGCCCGCCCACAGGCGCCTTGCCGCGATCTGCCCGCCCACCGGCGGGTGGGGGCCGGTCGCGGGCTCCTCGAAGAGCGCCGGAGCGCGGCCGGGACGGTCGGGTCCGCGGAGGTCGGAACCCCGTCTACGCGGCGAGCCGGTCCGCCAGGGCCGCGGGCGGCCGGTCGTCCATCTCGAAGGCCATCGGGAAGGGCGCATGGCCGGCGAGCCGGAACCACCTCACCTTGCGGTGCCTGCGCAGCGCACGGGCGGCGCCGACGGCGTCGTTGTGGAAGCGGCGTGCCATGGGCACCCGCCGTACGGCCTGGGAGAGCTCCTGGATGGCCGCCTCGCCGCCGGGCGCCTCACGGACCGCCTCCACCTGCTGGGCCTCCGAGAAGACCGCTCGCAGCGCCTGGCTCAGCTCGCTCTCGGCGACCTCCCGCTGCTCCTCCTCGGCCTGCCGGGAGGCGTGCGCGGCCTCGTAGAGCACGATGGACGCGGCCGGATCGAGGACACCGGAGGTCGCCAGTTCCTGGGCGACCGAGGCGCGCCGCACCAATTGGGCGTCGAGCGCGGCTCGGGTGGCGTCGATGCGGGCGTGCAGCCGGTCCAGCCGTCCCGCGGTCCAGCTCAGGTAGAGGGCGATCGCGATCAGGACGACGACGATCCAGATCAGTGTGGTCACGGGCGGCAAGGCTACCCGTGTGCGGTGCGGCCGCCCGCGTCCACCGTCGGTCGGGGGCAGGGCCCCGATGCCCCCGGCCCCCGGGCGCCGCTCGCCCTGTCCCTTGCGGGCGCGTTTCCGGCGGCCGGCCCGTGCAAGCCGTGGGAGCCGTGGGAGCCGTGCGCGCAGTTCCCCGCGCCGCAGTTCCCCGCGCCCTTCTCAGGGCCCGTCCTGCTCCATGCCGGCTCGATTCCCCGCCACGGCCCGTGGCGGCCGAGCACGCAGGGCCCCGCAGGGCCCCGGCCCCTTCCAGGGCCGCCCCGGACGACCCCGCCCCCGATGCCCCGGCGATGCCGCCTCCCGTGCAGGCGCGTCCTGGTGCTCAGTCGCGGGCCAGCCCGAGGCGGGCCCGTAGGCCCGTGGTGCGCTCGTCGGCGGCCACGGAGGCCGCGCCGTCGGTGACGGTCTCGTAGACGGCCAGGATGTCCGCGCCGACCGTCGACCAGTCGAAGCGCCGTACATGGGCGCTGCCGCGGCGGCGCAGCTCGGTGCGGCGCGCGTCGTCGCCGAGCAGCCGTACCGCGGCGGCGGCCAGCGCGTCGGCGTCCTCGTTGGCGAACAGCTCGCCGGCCGCGCCGTGGTCCAGGACCTGGGCGAAGGCGTCCAGGTCGGAGGCGAGCACCGGCGCCCCGGCGGACATCGCCTCCACGAGGATGATCCCGAAGCTCTCGCCGCCCGTGTTGGGCGCCACGTAGAGGTCGACGCTGCGCAGCAGGCGGGCCTTGTCCTCGTCACTGACCATGCCGAGGAACTCCACGCGCGCGTGCAGGTGCTCCGGGAGGCTCTCCAGGGCCTCCTTGCTGTCGCCGCGCCCGGCGACCAGGAGCCGGGCACCGGGGCGCTCCGCGAGGATCTTCGGCAGCGCCCTCATCAGCACGGGCAGGCCCTTGCGTGGCTCGTCGATGCGCCCTATGAAGCCGATCGTGCCGCCCTCGGCCCGCCCGCCGTCCGCGGCGGTCCCCCGGGTGAGCTCCGACTGCCAGGCCGCCCGGGGCTCGGCCTTGGCGAAGAAGTCGACGTCGACACCGTTGGGGATGACGACGGCGTCGCCGCCCAGGTGCTCGACGAGCGTGCGCCGGGCGTACTCGCTGACCGCGATGCGCGCGCTGATCTTCTCCAGGGCGTGCTGGAGGAGCGCGTACGCGGCGATCATCGCCTTGGAGCGCGGATTGGACGTGTGGAAGGTGGCCACCATGGGCCCCTGGGCGGCCCAGCAGGTGAGCAGCCCCAGCGACGGCGAACTGGGCTCGTGGATGTGGATGACGTCGAAGGAGCCGTCGTGCAGCCAGCGGCGGACCCGGGCCGCCGACAGGATGCCGAAGTTGAGCCGCGCGACCGATCCGTTGTAGGGCACGGGGACGGCCCGGCCCGCGGAGACCACGTACGGCGGCAGGGGCGTGTCGTCGTCCGCGGGGGCCAGCACGGAGACCTCGTGGCCGCGGCCGATCAGGTGCTGGGCGAGATCGCGGATGTGGAACTGGACGCCGCCGGGCACGTCCCAGGAGTACGGGCAGACGATGCCGATCCTCACGGCGTCTCCCGGTCGGCCCCGGCGCTCTGCCGGGCGGGGTCGAGGTCGGCGAGCCAGAGCCGTTGCAGCATGTGCCAGTCCTCCGGGTGTTCGGCGATGCCCGCGGCGAACACGTCGGCGAGGGCCTGTGTCATCACAGACGCCTTTTCGCGGCGGTTGCCTGCCTCGGGGACGTCGATGGCCGGATGCACCCGGCCCCGCATCACCGGTGACCCGTCGTACCAGAGGGTGACCGGCAGCAGCAGGGCGCCGGTCTGCTGGGCGAGCATCGCGGGGCCCCCGGGCATCCGGGTGCGCTCCCCGAAGAACGTCACCTCGGTTCCCGAGGCGGACAGGTCGCGGTCGGCGACCAGGCAGACCAGGCCGCCGGCGCGCAGCCGCCGTGCCAGGGTGCCGAAGGCCGAGCCTCCGGTGTGCGGTAGCACCTCCATGCCGAGACCGGCCCGGTAGGCGACGAACCGGTCGTAGAGGGACTCCGGCTTGAGGCGTTCCATGACGGTGGTGAACGGCGTCCGGAGCGCGGTGGTGACCCAGGCGCCCGCCAGGTCCCAGTTGCCGAGGTGGGGCAGCGCCAGGATGACGCCCCGGCCGGAGGCGAGGCCGTCCGTCAGGTGGTGCACGTCCTTCGGGTCGAAGCCACTGCGGATCCGCTCCTCGCTCCAGGCGGGGAGCCGGAAGGACTCCATCCAGTAGCGCATGTAGGACCGCATGCCCGCCTTGGAGAGGGCGCTGAGCCGCTCCGGGCCGGCGCCTGGCACCACACGGGCGAGGTTGCGCTCCAGTTGCCGCACGCCCTTGCCGCGGCGCTGCCAGGCGGTGTCCGCGATGGTCCGCCCGAGCCGGACGGCGACGGGCTCGGGGAGTCTCTTGACGGTGCCCCAGCCGAGGCCGTACAGCGCGTCACTCAGGTGCTCCGTGGCTCGCACCGCGAGGCCGCGGCCCGTGCCGCCCGGCACCGCCGTGGCACCGTGCGGCCCCGGGCCCTCGCCCGGGGCACCGGAGGAGTCCTCCGTACCGCTCATGAGGCGGCCCCGCTGCTGCTCTGGGCCGGGGTGCCCGCGTCGGCCTCCTCGGCCTCCTTGCGGACGGTGACGACGCGCTGGACGAGCGTGATCAGGCTGCCCACGGCCACCGCCCACAGGGCGATCGGCAGGAGCACCTGGATGCCCGGCACACCGAACTTGTGCAGGCCCGCGAACCCGGCGAGGACCAGCGTGACCACCAGCCGCTCCGCGCGCTCGACCAGGCCGTTCACCGCGACCGGCAGCCCGATCGCCTCGCCGCGCGCCTTGGTGTACGACACCACCTGGCCGCTGGCCAGGCAGAACAGGGTGACGGCACAGAGGATGTCGTTGTCGCCGCGGCCCGCGTACCAGAGCGCGAGGCCGCCGAAGACGGCGGCGTCCGCGACGCGGTCCAGCGTGGAGTCGAGGAAGGCGCCCCAGCGGCTGGAGCGGCCGAGCTGGCGGGCCATGTTGCCGTCCACCAGGTCCGAGAAGACGAACAGGGTGATGACGACCGTGCCCCAGAAGAACTCGCCACGGGGGAAGAACACCAGAGCGCCCGCCACCACCCCGGCCGTACCGATCAGGGTGACCGTGTCGGGGCTGACCCCGCGGCGGATGAGGAAGGCGGCGAACGGGGTGAGGACACGCGTGAAGAACGCACGCGCGTACTTGTTCAGCATGGTTTTCCCGAGGGTCCGTGGGACGGGCGGCCCCTGCTGGCCGCCGGATGGCCCATCGTAGCCACGCGTGCGCGGGGGCCGCCCCCGGGCACCCGTGGCCGGCGGGATCCCGTACGACGTATGGACGCACCATGACGGGAGTGGAAAGCTCGAAAGACAACCGCGGGCGTCGCCGGAGCCGCCACCGCACGCGGCCCGCGCGCCCCGCGCCAGGCAGGACCTCACCGAGTACGTGACCGGGAGGCACAGCATGGGCGACAAGGCGAACACCCACACCGGGGCCGCCGGCAGGGCAGCGACGGCCGGCCACCCCGCCTCGGTACGGAACGTGGTACTGGTCGGCCACAGCGGTTCGGGCAAGACGACGCTGGTGGAGGCCCTCGCGCTGACGGCCGGAGCGGTGAACCGCGCGGGCCGCGTCGAGGACGGCGGCACCCTTTCCGACTACGACGAGATAGAGCACCGGCAGCAGCGCTCGGTACAGCTCTCACTGATCCCCCTGGAATGGGGCGGATACAAGATCAACCTTCTGGACACTCCCGGATACGCCGACTTCGTCGGGGAACTCAGGGCCGGTCTGCGAGCGGCGGACGCGGCCCTTTTCGTCGTCTCGGCAGCGGAGGGCGCGGAGGGCATCATGGGCGCGCCCCGCGCCGTGTGGGAGGAGTGCGCGGCCGTGGGCATGCCGCGCGCCATCGTGATCACCCACCTGGAGGCCGCACGCGCCGACTTCGAGGAGATGACCCGGGTGTGCGCCGAGGCGTTCGGCGCGGACGATCCGGACGCGGTGCTGCCGCTGTACCTGCCGCTGTACGGCACGCCGGGACCGGACGGCCACGCGCCGGTGACCGGTCTGACCGGCCTGCTGTCGCAGCGTGTGTACGACTACGCCTCGGGCACGCGCGAGGAGCGGGAGCCCGACGAGGAGCGGGTGCCGCTGATCACCGAGGCGCGTAACCGGCTCATCGAGGGGATCATCTCCGAGAGCGAGGACGAGACCCTCATGGACCGCTATCTCGAGGGCTCGGAGATCGACGTCAAGACGCTGGTGGCGGATCTGGAGAAGGCGGTGGCGCGCGGCGTGTTCCACCCGGTGTTGGCGGCCGCCCCGGCTCCGGCCGGCTGCCGCGCCGGACTCGGCACCGTGGAGCTGCTGGAGCTGATGACGGGCGGCTTCCCCTCGCCCCTCGAGCACCCGGTGCCCACGGTGACCACTCCGCAGGGCGCGTCGCGGCCCACGCCGGCCTGTGACCCAAAGGGGCCGCTGGTCGCCGAGGTGGTGAAGACGGCGTCGGACCCGTACGTGGGGCGGGTGTCGCTGGTCCGGGTCTTCTCCGGGACGCTGCGCCCCGACGAGACGGTGCACGTCTCGGGACACGGCATGGCGGACCGCGGCATGGACGAGCGCGCCCTGCACGAGGCGGACGAGCGCCTGGGCGCGCTGACGTCGCCGTTCGGCAAGCAGCAGCGGCCGCTGGCGCAGTGCGTGGCCGGCGACCTGGCCTGCGTCTCGAAGCTCTCGCAGGCCGAGACCGGTGACACGCTCTCCGGGCGGGACACCCCCCTGCTGATGGAGCCGTGGGAGATGCCCGACCCGCTGCTGCCGCTGGCCATCGAGGCGCACAGCAAGGCGGACGAGGACAAGTTGTCCCAGGGCCTGGCCCGTCTTGTCGCCGAGGATCCGACGATGCGCCTGGAGCAGAACCAGGACACCCACCAGTTGGTGCTGTGGTGCCTGGGCGAGGCCCACGCGGACGTCGCCCTGGAGCGGCTGCGTTCGCGTTACGGGGTGCAGGTCGACGTCGTGCCGTACAAGGTGTCCCTGCGGGAGACCTTCGCGGGCAAGGCGGCCGGCCGCGGGCGCCATGTGAAGCAGTCCGGCGGGCATGGGCAGTTCGCGATCTGCGAGATCGAGGTGGAGCCCCTGCCCGAGGGCAGCGGCATCGAGTTCGTCGACAAGGTCGTCGGCGGCGCGGTGCCGCGGCAGTTCATCCCGTCCGTGGAGAAGGGCGTGCGCGCCCAGGCCGCGAAGGGGGTGGCGACCGGCAGTCCACTGGTCGACGTGCGGGTCACCCTGCTCGACGGCAAGGCGCACTCGGTCGACTCGTCCGACGCGGCGTTCCAGACGGCGGGCGCGCTCGCCCTGCGCGAGGCCGCGGTGGGCGCCCGGATCCATCTGCTGGAACCCGTGGCGGAGGTGCGGGTGCTCGTCGGGGACTCCTACGTTGGTGCCGTGATGAGCGACCTGTCGGGCCGGCGCGGACGTGTGGTCGGCACCGAGCAGGCGCCGGGCGGGCGCACGCTGATCCGCGCCGAGGTTCCCGAGATCGAGATCGGCCGGTACGCGGTCGACCTGCGTTCCCTCTCGCACGGCACCGCGCAGTTCGGGCGCTCCTACGCCCGGCACGAGCCGATGCCCCCGCAGATCGCTGAACGGATCCGCGATCAGGCCACGGCCGTCGCATGAACCGGCACACAACCGGGGAGACACTGCTTGATCGAACGACACGACGTGACCTGATGTGACACGGAGTGCCCGGATGCCCGCCCGTGCGGGCGGCATCGGGTGCACGTGCCCCATCGGGCGTGACACCAGCGGGACATGCACGACGAGCGGAACGAGCCGGTACGGCGGAGCGCGCCCGAGCGGGTGCGAGGCCCGGGGCGAGGTCCGGCCGGCGTGGGCGAGCGGTCGGGCCGGCCGCCGGGCTGCCCCGGGGCGGGGCGGCCTTCGCGCACGTCCGGGCCGAGTCGGCCGGGCGCACGGGAGGGCGGGCGAGGTTTTCCACAGGCCCGAGCAGAGATCTTCCGACCTCGATACGCTGATGACCTGATCAAGTCGATGACCCGACCAACAGGTGTGCCGGGCAGGGAAGTCGGGAAGGGCCCGCAAGAGCGCGGGCGTGGCGGCGATGGGGGCGGCAGTGGCGGACGACGTATTCGATTTCAGGCCGGGAGCACAGGTCCCGCTCGCGGGTGCCCCGGGCCAGACCGCGGCCACGCAGGCCCTGGCGTCGGCCGCGTACCGCGACAGCGACGTCGAGAAGATCCTCGACGCCAACAGCGACTGGCACCAGTCGAAGGTGAAGCCGGGCAAGATCGCCCTGTTCAAGCCCAATCTGGGTGAGGCCTTCTCGCGTGCCGTCCAGGTGCGGATGCTGGGCGGGGGGCGCAAGCCGCTCATCCAGTCCTTCGGCACCGAGCCGCAGGTGATCGTCGAGCACTGCCTGGCCGCGAGCCGCATCCGCCGCCAGCGCGACAGCTGGCTGACGGCCGTGATGGTGCTGTGCGGGCTGATCTTCCTGCCGGGCCTGGTCGCCTGGCTGCTGGTCTTCCAGCTCCGGCGGTTGATCAACAAGACCTCCGACAAGCGGGCCTCCGCGCTCTCCACCGCGCTGCTGCTGGGCTTCGCGATCCTGGCGGTGATCTTCATCGTCAAGCTGCCCTTCACGGGCTTCTGGGCCTGGTACGGCCGGGCCTGCCTCGTGGCACCGGTGATCGGCTGGTACTGGGCCCGGCGGATCTGCGAGCGCACGGCCCAGGATCTCCGCGACCGGTGGGCAGGACTGCTCTCCGGCGGCGGCGTCGGCCCCAAGATCCCGGAGGCGGTGCCGACCCATCCCAATGAGACCGGCGCCGAGCAGCTCCGGCAGGGCCTGGCCAAGCTCTCCGCGGAGCAGCAGTCCAATTCCGTGTTCTACGCCGGGCCCAAGGGCATCCTCGGCATGGGCACCCGCTGGGGAAGCTGGCAGCTGGCGGAGGACCTGGTGCCCCGCGAGCCGGGCACGGAGATCAACCCCTTCCGCAGCTGGGACGTGATACGCGCCATCCACGACCAGCTCCGCCTGCTGGAGCGCACCCCCATCCACACGGGCGGCTTCCCGACCCCGTCGGTACGGCACTGGATCGTCACCCCCATCGGCGAGAACGCGGACAGCGTCTCCCGGCCGAGCGGCACCGATGTGGAGGCGTTCCAGATCAAGCCTCACGAAATCCAGCGGATCTGCAACGAGCAGCAGTTCGGCAGCGGCAACCGCCACTATCTGGGCGTGCAGTTCACCTTGTGGGACGGTCAGCTCGTGATCACCATGCTGATCACGGTGACCGTGCTCCACCAGACGCTGCGCATCGAGGTGACCGGGCATGCGCTGGGGCCGGTGCACTCGCTGTTCACGTCGAAGCCCTCGCCCGAGACGAAGACGGTCGCGAAGCCGATCAGGTTCTGGGAGACCAAGTCCATCACGCTGCCGGTGGTCAAGCCGGACGAGGTGGTGCGGCTCGCCGTGCGCGCCCCGTTCACGTGGTATCCGCCGCTGCTGGACTTCCTGGGCGGCAGCCTGGCGCTGCCCGAGCCGTTCGGCCTCCGGCACGCCTGGGCGGACAAGCCGTGGCGGCACCGATTCATGGCCGACGACGCCCTGCGCACCGCCACTCCCGTGCTCCGGGTGGTCCATGCGGCAGCGATCAAGGTCCTGCAGGAGAACGGCGTCGACACCGAGAAGTTCGGCAGCCGCTCCGGCGCCCTCAGCGGTCAGATCCAGGACCCGTCGCCGGGCAAGGCGGATGTGTACGACGCGTAGCGGCGCCGGCGCGGACGGCCGGCTGGGGCCCGTTGCGGTGCCGGGCCGGTCCTCCGGGGCCGCGGCTGAGTGAGGTCGCGGCACGAGCGTGGGTGCCCTGGACCGGCCGGGGCACCCTCCGTTCCGCCCTCGTGTGGGTCCTGGCCGGCTACTCGGCCGTCGTCGGCCAGGCCGCGGCGAGCATGGTGCGGGTGTCCGCGAGGAGCTGCGGCAGCACCTTGGTGTGGGCCACGACCGGCATGAAGTTGGTGTCGCCGCCCCAGCGGGGCACGACATGCTGGTGCAGGTGGGCGGCGATGCCCGCGCCCGCGACGGCTCCCTGGTTCATGCCGATGTTGAAGCCGTGCGCGCCGGAGGCGACCCGCAGGGCGGTCATCGCCTGCTTGGTGAGTTCGGCGAGCTCCGCGGTCTCCTGGACGGTGAGGTCCGTGTAGTCGGCGACGTGCCGGAAGGGGACGACCATGAGGTGTCCGCCGTTGTACGGGTAGAGGTTCAGCACCGCGTAGACCTGCTCGCCGCGCCTGACGATCAGCCCGTCCTCGTCGGACTTTGCCGGAATGGAGCAGAAGGGACATCCGTCGCCCGCTCCCGGGCCGGTCGGCTTGTTCTCGCCCTGGATGTACGCCATCCGATGGGGCGTCCACAGGCGCTGGAACGCGTCCGGCGTCCCCACCCCGATCTGCTGCTCCGGCTCACTCGTCATGGTGTGCAGCATATGGCTTCACGGGGCAGGCAGGGCAAAGGCCCCCGGAGGGTTCCGGAGGCCTTCGGGCCGCTGGTCGGGAGTGCCGCCGACGCGCTCGTGTCAGACCTGGGCGCGGTCCTCGACGACCTTCACGATCTTCGCCAGGGCCTCGTCGACGGGGATGCCGTTCTCCTGGGAGCCGTCGCGGTAGCGGAAGGAGACGGTGCCCGCGTTCATGTCGTCGTCGCCGACGATCACCATGAAGGGGATCTTCTCCTTCTGGGCGTTCCTGATCTTCTTCTGCATCCGGTCCGCCGAGGTGTCGACCTCGACCCTGAGGCCCCGGTCCCTGGCCTTCCTGGCGAACTCAGCCAGGTACGGCACGTGGCTGTCCCCGACCGGGATCCCGATCGCCTGCACCGGCGCGAGCCACGCCGGGAAGGCACCCGCGTAGTGCTCCAGCAGCACGGCGAAGAACCGCTCGATGGAGCCGAAGAGGGCCCTGTGGATCATCACGGGCTGCTGCTTGGAGCCGTCCGCGGCGGTGTACTCCAGGCCGAACCGCTTGGGCTGCTGGAAGTCGACCTGGATAGTGGACATCTGCCAGGAGCGGCCGATGGCGTCACGGGCCTGCACGGAGATCTTCGGGCCGTAGTACGCGGCGCCGCCCGGGTCGGGCACCAGCGGCAGGCCCTGCTTCTCGGCGGCCTGGCGCAGGGTCTCGGTGGCCTCCTCCCACTCCGCGTCCTCGCCGATGAACTTGTCGGACTCCGGGTCGCGGGTGGAGAGCTCCAGCTCGAAGTCGTGCAGGCCGTAGTCGCGCAGCAGGTCGAGCACGAAGGTCAGGAGCGAGTCGAGCTCCTGCGGCATCTGCTCCTTGGTGCAGTAGATGTGCGAGTCGTCCTGGGTGAAGCCCCGGGAGCGGGTCAGGCCGTGCACGACGCCCGACTTCTCGTAGCGGTAGACGGTGCCGAACTCGAAGAGGCGCAGGGGGAGTTCGCGGTAGGAGCGGCCGCGGGCCTTGTAGACCAGGTTGTGCATCGGGCAGTTCATCGCCTTGAGGCGGTAGTTCTGCTCGTCGAACTGCAGCGGCGGGAACATGGCCTCGGCGTAGCTCGGCAGGTGGCCCGAGATCTCGAAGAGGCGTTCCTTGGAGATGTGCGGGGTGTTCACGAACTGGTAGTCCGCGTCCTCGTGCCGCCGGCGGGAGTAGGTCTCCATCTCGCGCCGCACGATGCCGCCCTTGGGGTGGAAGACGGCGAGGCCGGGGCCGAGTTCCTCCGGGAACGAGAAGAGGTCCAGCTCGTTGCCGAGCTTGCGGTGGTCGCGGCGCTCGGCCTCCGCGAGGAAGTCGAGGTGCGCCTTCAGTTCGTCCTTGGACGGCCATGCGGTGCCGTAGATCCGCTGGAGCTGCGGGTTCTTCTCGCTGCCGCGCCAGTAGGCGGCGGCCGAGCGCATCAGCTTGAACGCCGGGATGGCGCGGGTGGTGGGCAGGTGCGGGCCGCGGCAGAGGTCCTTCCAGCACAGCTCGCCGGTCTTGGCGTCGAGATTGTCGTAGATGGTCAGCTCGCCGCCGCCGACCTCGGCGTCGGCGCCCTCGGCGGCCTGCGCCGCGTTCCCCTTGAGGCCGATCAGCTCCAGCTTGTACGGCTCGTCGGCCAGTTCCTCGCGCGCCGCCTCGTCGGTGGTGACCCGGCGCGAGAAGCGCTGGCCGCGCTTCTGGATCTCCTGCATCTTCTTCTCGATGCGCTTGAGGTCCTCGGGGGTGAACGGCTCGGGGACGTCGAAGTCGTAGTAGAAGCCGTCCCGGATGGGCGGGCCGATGCCCAGCTTGGCCTCGGGGAAGATCTCCTGCACGGCCTGGGCCATGACGTGCGCGGTGGAGTGGCGCAGGATGTTCAGACCGTCCTGGGAGGAGATCTCGACGGGCTCGACCTGCTCGCCGTCCTTGACCTCGTACGCGAGGTCCTTCAGCTCGCCGCCCACGCGGGCCGCGACGACGGTGCGCTCGCCGGCGAAGAGGTCGGCGGCCGTAGTGCCCGGGGTGACCACGCGCTCTTCCCGCTCGGAAACGCGTTGGATGATCACACGGACGTCTGACACCGGTCTCTCCTGCCTGAAGGTGGGTGCGGCGCACCGGCTCGGCTGCGCCGTCGGTGCTCGATCGTACCGAGCCCCGGGTGCCGACCGCTAAACAGCCGCCCGCGGCCCCGGCCGACCGGCATCGCCGGCCCGCGTGCGGCGCACAGCCGGTCCGGGGCCGGCCCGTCCGCGGCGCGCGGTCCACCTGAGTTCCGGACCGTCCGCGGCGCGCGATGCGCACGGCCCCGCGGGTGCCCGCGCACGGCCCGCACGGCCCGCGGGTCGCCCACCGCACACGGCCCGCACGGCCCGCGGGTCGCCACCGGGCGGCCCTCGGGCGCTCGCGGCTCCCCCACGGCGGGGGCCCGGCCGAACCAGGCGCCGCGGACTGCCGCCGCAGCCGGCGGCGGGCCGCCCGCGGTCCGACCGAACCCGCGGCTCCCCCCGCCAGGCGAGTCGGCCGGACCCGCGGCTCTCCACGGCGCACGGTCCGCTCACGCCCCCACCGGTCTCAGTCTCCGCTGCACGCCTCCCCGAAGAAGTCCAGGTTCTCCTGGAGCGACTTCATCAGGCTGTCCCGCTCCGCCTCGTCGACCTGGACGGGCACCACGTCATGGGCGTCGGTGAGCCTGCGGAAGCCGCCGCGGCTCTCCAGCCTGCCGTGCACCCGGATCGGCAGCCCCACCAGGTGCGCATGCCCCGCGATGCGGTACGCCTCCTCGTCGAGGGTCAGCCGCACCCAGGCCACCTCGGCGCCGGCGAGCACCCGGAGCCGCACGGTGCCCTCGCCACGTGGGCCGGAGCTGCGCAGGCGGACGACGGTGCCGGTGACGCGGACCGGTACGGAGGGCTCGGTGCGCTGGTAGCGGGCGCTCGCCTCGCGCAGCGCGGGCAGGTCGCCCGGGGAGAACTCGACGGGTTCCGAGGCGGCCGCACAGCCCTCGGGCGCGCCGGCCGCGGGCGACCATGCGACGCCGATCCGGGCGCCCTGGGTGCCGCGCACCAGGGCGACGAGCGACTCGGTCAGCTCATGGCTGACGCCTGCTGCCACGGCGCCCTCGAAGGCGTCCATGCGGCCGGTGGCACGCCGGTAGTCGATGGCCTCCCGGGCGGCGAAGAGCGCCTGGTGCAGCCGGACCGCGAGGGGCCGGGCCACGTCGACGGGCAGGAACGCGGTGAGCCGCCGTCCGCCCTCCGCCGTGCCCACCAGCACGTTCCGCAGCGATGCGGCCGCCGGGCCGCGGTGCCGTGCGCCGTAGTACCCGGCGCTGGCGCGGGTCGCGAGGGCACCGGCCAGCAGCATCCGGCGGGCGGCGCCCCGCAGCCTCTCCTCCACCGGCCATGCTGGGGCCCCCTCCCCCACCGCTCCGAAGGCGTGGGGGGCGCCCCCGGGGCCGATGGGCACATCGCGCCACCAGCGGATCTCGTCGCTGGGCACGGCGAGCGCGAGCAGCACCTCACGGGCGGCGGGCGTGCCGCTGCGGTCCAGAGCGGTGAGGGCATCGCCGAGCAGGTCCTCGCTGTCGGGATAGCCGCGGCTCTCGGGGACCAGCAGGCTGGTGCCCGTGCCCCGGCCCTCCGCGGCGCCGGGCGGGGTCCAGCGGCCGTACCGGCCGGGCGGGCCGCCGCGGCGCTGCCAGCCGTGCCGGGCGAGCAGGGCGCCGAGCACCGCCGGGTCCACCCGGTCCGGCTCGGGCGCCCGGTACCAGGGGCCTTCGGTGTCGGCGGGGTGCTCCCTGCCTCCGTCGCCGAACCCTCCGTGGGGTGCCTGACCGGGCCCGCCGCCCCGGCCGGGGCCGGGATCCCGGCCCCGCGCGGGCCCGGGCCCCTGGGCGGGCGGCGTGCCCCGTGCGGGCCGCGGCCGCGGGGGCTGGTCGAAGGGTGGGTGTGTCACGGTGTGCCTCCCCTTCCGACCCGCGTCATGATCTCGCAGAGCGCACGGTCGTCGAAGATGCGTGAGGTCGGTATCCGCACGGTCGTCCTGCGCCGGCCGGTGATCGGGTGCCCGGCGAGGTTGATCCAGTAGCAGCAGTGCCGCAGGTCGAGCCGGTCGTGACCGGCTCGCAGCCAGTCGTCCTGGGAGCGTGGGACGAGCATCACGACGAGGATCTTGTGCACGGAGACGGGGGTGCGGGCGAGCTTCGCCAGGTGCTCGTTGTCCAGGGTGAACGAGAAGGTCTCGCCCGTCCGGCGGGGGGCGGTCCGGCCGGGTCCGGGCGGGCGCCGGGCGGCCGGGTTGGGCGGGATCTGGTAGGTGCATTTGAGCTGCACCTTGATGGTCACCTCGTCGTCGACCGTGTGCCCCGGTGCGCTGTGGCTGACGTGCCAGTCGATGCCGTTGTCGGGAAAGGGCTGTGAGAGCGAGCAGCCGGCGGCCGCGGCGACCGCGTGCAGATAGCCCACCTGCAGGGTCTCCATGCAGGCGGTGACGGCGAGGCTGCCGCGCAGCGCGGACGGCGTGGTGCCGGGCTGCCGCCCGTCCGCGGGGGACAGCCCGCCCCGTTCGGGCTGCGCGAGGGTCATGTCCCACGGGCCTTCCGGAATTGGTGCATCCCCACGTGGGGCCTCAACCACCGGGCCCCGTACCCGTGTTGTCTCCGTGTGCCGTCGGGCGCAAACGGCGTAGTGCGCAAACAGCCCGGGTATCACCAAATCGGGGCAGGAGACGGCGCGTCAACTGCCGAAGGCCATGAGGGAGTTGGGGTGCACATGACGTGCTGGTACGAGGGACCTCTGGCCGCTTTCGACACCGAGACCACGGGTGTGGACGTCGAGACCGACCGCATCGTGTCGGCCGCCGTCGTCGTCCAGGACGCCCCTGGGGTGAAGCCGCGCGTCCTGCGCTGGCTGGTGAACCCGGGGGTGCCGGTGCCGGAGGAGGCCACGGCGGTGCACGGTCTGACGCAGCGCCACCTGGAGCGGGAGGGCCGCTGGCCCGCGCCGGTGATGGAGGAGATAGGCAGGGAGCTTGCGGGGCACAGCGCGGCGGGCCGCCCCCTGGTGGTGATGAACGCACCGTTCGATCTGACGCTGCTCGACCGTGAGCTGCGCCGGCACCGTGCGTCATCCCTGGCCGCGTATCTGGCGGGCGCGCCGCTGTGCGTGCTGGATCCCCGGGTGCTCGACAAGCATCTGGACCGGTACCGCAAGGGCCGCCGCACCCTCGCCGACCTCTGCGTGCAGTACGGGGTGGAGCTGTCCTCCGCGCATGACGCGGCGGCCGACGCGCTGGCCGCGATGGATGTGGTGCGCGCGGTGGGCCAGCGGTTCGCGGCCCGGCTGGAGCGGCTCACACCGTCCGAGCTGCACGCCCTGCAGACGGACTGGCATGCCGCCCAGGCCCGGGGCCTACAGGCGTGGTTCGCGCACAGCGGCTCCCCCGAGGCGGTGGACCCGTCCTGGCCGCTCCGTCCCGAACTCCCCGCGGCGGCGTGAGCCCTGTCCCGGCAGGAGCCTTGACCCGGTCGCGCGGGGCGCTGCCGCTGGAGGCCTCGCCCCGGGCGGAAAGCAGCGAAGGCGACGTGGGCCCGCATCCACTGCGGACCCACGTCGCCTTCGCATATGTGGGCGATACTGGGTTCGAACCAGTGGCCTCTTCGGTGTGAACGAAGCGCTCTCCCACTGAGCTAATCGCCCGGGAACGAGGTGAACAATACAGGTCCGAGTGCCCGTGGTTCAAACGGATTCCAGGAGGGCGAGCAGCCCGCGCCGCCCGGCGCGCATCATCAGGGCGTGATTGAGGAGGAAGACGGGCCGGCAGGGCACCGCGAGCCGCCGCATGAGGGGCTTGCGCACCTCGACTTCCTGCTCGTACAGGGCGTGGGTGCCGGTGGCGGCTCCGGGGGCGCCGGGCGCGGCGGCGACGGTCCAGCGCGCCCAGCCGTCCAGGTCGCCGCTCATCGCTATCTCCAGGACCCCGGCGTCCGGCGCCCGCCGCCGCTGGCGCGCGGTGACCACGAGGTCGTACGGCAGCAGGGAGCGGAAACGCGCTGTGCCGGAGCGCTCGTCGAGCCGGGTCGCCTCACGGACCTGGGGCCACCACACGGGGTACTCGTGGGCGCGCGCCAGCACCTCGTACACCTTGCCGGGCTCCGCGGGCAGCCGCCAGACACTGCGGAATCGGTAGTGGCACCAGTCCATGGCCCCAGTCTGCCGACGGTGATGCGAGCGCCGGGAACGGGGGTGTTCAGGTCGGATACAGAGGCTTTCGGACGGATACGCCGGGACCAGGTGACGCCCTGCGGGGGACCGGAACGGATCTACGGTGCCGGATCTCGCAGGGTTCCCCGGAGGTGCCCGAGGGAATTCCGCCGCATTGCCCGGACTTTCGTTTCTCGCGTACGCCGGGAACGCATAGCCGACCGCCGGCATGCGCGGAATGCGACCCGCCGGAACGGAAATCGCCGGGATTGCGAAAATGCGGACCGGACCGTCAGGGGTGCGCATGGGCGCAAGGAGCTCCCAAAGGGTGAAGTTCCGTCAGTTTCCGTCCTCCGGACGGACCACGGACCGTATCCGCCAATAAGCGGAACCTCTCCCCCCGCAAGAGTGCCGCGATCGCCCGCGCCCCGCTGAAGGCGCCACGCGGACCAGCCCCCGAACATCCCCCGCACGGCGGTACGCGGACCTTCCCGCGGAGCGTCCGCCACCCCCAGCCGGGGCGCCGCGCCGGTGCGTCAACGGCCGCGAGAGGCAGCGCATGACAACGCTCGCCGGCGCGCCACGAGGCATGCCGGGGGGAGGTCGAGCGAGGGAGAGGGACGGCGGAGGCGTCACCGGGGCAGAGGAAGACGGCAGGGGTCACGGAGGCCGTCGGGCGGTGACAGGGGGCGCGGTGACGGCGGGCCCGCCTCGCGGGAGAGCGCCGGGTCCGTCCTTGACGGAACCGGGCGCACGGCCCGTGAGCGGCTCACGGCGAAAGCGGAAGGCGCACGACGAAAAGCGGGCGCACGACGAAAAGAGGATGGCGCCGCCACGCTGTGCGCAACGGCGCCATCCTCGTTCCGGTGGGCGATACTGGGTTCGAACCAGTGACCTCTTCGGTGTGAACGAAGCGCTCTCCCACTGAGCTAATCGCCCGGGCGCACAGAGAACATTACCGCATGTCAGCGGGTGCCCGTGACCACCCCCGGGGGACCTGCCGCGGCCGCCCCCGACGGCCGGTCGGGCCGGGCGGCGGTCAGCGTGCCGCGTCCCAGGGAAGCGTCCAGCCGAGCTGCCACACGTAGACCCCGACGGCCGCACCGACGGCGATCACGACAGTGCAGGTCACGATGGTGTTCCGGCGCCGGACGGCGGGGTCGAGCGCGCGCCGTGTCGCCGCGGTGACCTTGCGTTTGGCCCAGCGGAGCACGAGTTGCGCCCAGACGAACTCGGTCGCCCAGAGCCCCACCCCGGCGAAGATCACGAGCCAGCCCGGCCCGGGCAGCGGAAGCAGCAGCACACCGCCGCAGACCACGGCGAGGCCCACGATGAAGACACCCACCCGCCAGCTCAGGTGGAGGGTCCGGTTCTTCTTGACGAAATTGGGCGCCCGCGACCCGAGCCCACGATCCGGCGGCTCTTCGGCCATGGTCGAGCCCGACCGGATTTCGTCACTCCCCGTATTCATACGACCAAACGTACCCGAAGCAAACCAGTCACCGGAATGGACGCCACCGGTAAACAGAACTCCGCCGTACGAGCTACCTAAAGACACTCAAAACCCTCAAGGGGGTTTACAACGGCACCGTAGGTGGCATGTCGATTTCGCCGACGTGCGAATCCCCGAGCGCACACTGAGCGAAAGGCCCTGGCGCTTATGAACACCACGGTCAGCTGCGAGCTGCACCTGCGCCTCGTTGTGTCGAGCGAGTCCTCACTGCCTGTCCCCGCGGGACTGCGGTATGACACGGCCGACCCGTATGCCGTGCACGCCACCTTCCACACCGGAGCCGAGGAGACCGTCGAGTGGGTGTTCGCCCGCGACCTCCTCGCCGAGGGCCTGCACAGGCCCACCGGCACGGGAGACGTCCGCGTCTGGCCGTCCCGCAGCCACGGTCAGGGCGTCGTCTGCATCGCCCTGAGCTCGCCGGAGGGCGAGGCTCTGCTCGAGGCCCCGGCGCGGGCCCTGGAGTCGTTCCTGAAGCGTACGGATGCCGCCGTGCCGCCGGGCACGGAGCATCGCCACTTCGACCTGGACACGGAGCTGTCCCACATCCTGGCCGAGAGCTAGGCCAGGGCCGGGAGCGGCCCCGGCGCCGTCCGACTCGGGGAGACGGCGCAAGTCCAGCGACACACGAGCCCACCGCCCACACGAGACCACTACTCCACGCGACAACCGCATAGGGCACTGACCGGCGCCGTCACCGTGGGCGAACCACGGGGGCGGCGCCGGTGCGCGCCCCCGGGCGCCCCTGCACCCGGGCGCCGGTCCTCCGGCGCCCCACTCCCTGCGCGCCGCCGGCCGGCCACCCCGACAGCTCGCCGACCCGCCACCCGCTCCCGCCGGCCCACCGGACGAGGTCCGGCTCCCCGCCGACCCCGCTCGCCGACCCGCTCCCCGCCGGCCTGCTGCCCGCCGACCCGCCACCCGCGCCGGCCTGCCCGCCCGCCGGCATCCCGGCGGCGCCGGAACCCCCGGGTCGGACGGGAACGGATCCGAAGGCCGGGCCGTTCGTGTCGCGAAGCCGCTAGCATCGGCGAGCATCGGCGGGCTCCGGCCCGATCCAGACGGGCAGGGAGCTAATCGTGCTGATCAACCACGACACCCGGTGCGCCCTCGACGCCGTGGTCGATCTGGTGAACTCCGCACCGGACGCGGACGCCCCCGACGGGCTGGCGGATGTGGCGGCCCTGCGCTCGTTCGTGCACCGGCACAACCTGAGCGACGTGGGCGATCTCTCGGAGCGGGACCTCGCCGCGGTACGCGCGGCACGCACCCGGTTCACGGAGATCTTCGCGACGCACGACGCCCGGAGCGCCGCCAAGCTGATCAACGAACTGCTGGCGGGCGCGGGGACGACGCCCCAGCTCACGGACCACGACGGCTTCGACTGGCACGTGCACTACTTCGCCCCGGGCGCGTCCGTCGCGGACCACCTGGCGGCGGACTGCGGGATGGCGCTGGCGTTCTTCGTGGTGGCCGGCGAGCAGGAGCGGCTGCGGCGCTGTGCGGCGCCGGACTGCCGGAACGCCTTCGTGGACCTGTCCCGCAACCGGTCCCGCAGATACTGCGACAGCCGTACCTGCGGCAACCGCCTGCACGTCGCCGCCTACCGTGCGCGACGCAAGGAGGCCACCGCCGGCTGACCGCCGCGCGCGGCCGGAGCCGGAGCGCGACGGCGAGCTTCCTCGGTACCGCTGGACCTTCCTGGTACTGCCAGACCTTCTGGGTCCAGCGGACGGACAACGGACAGGGGCGGTTCTCGGACGGGAGCGCAGCGGCTCAGAGCAGTAACAGATCGTGCAGCGACGCCAGCAGGAGAAGACAGCCGATCACCGTCAGGAAGATCATCAAAGGTGGCTGGGAAAGGGCGAAAAGGCAGCCTCGCCGCTCCTCGGTGGCCGGAGCGGCGTCGCTTTGCTTTGTGTCGAGCATCTCGCCGGCGATAATGGCGCAGGTCAGGCCCCCTTGGCGATCAACACGCCCGAATTGTGCGGTAGTTCGCCGGATTCCGTGACGCGGTGACCGCCAGGTGACGGAGAGTGGCGTAGAATGACGGCCCGCAGCAGTTCTCCGGCGCGCGGGCGCTCACCCAGGGCGCGGAAACCCGCGGAATGCGCCGTGGCAGGCAGCCTCGGAGGATCAGCGTCTTCGGTCTGCGGGCGATCAGCGGGCAGCACGGGGAGGTCAGCGCCGGTTCAGCGCTGGCAGCGCGCAGTGAGCCGGCGGGCGGCACTGCGAGTCAGCCGCCGCCGCACGGGCGCCGTCAACCAGGGCACTCGGGGAACCAGCCGCCGTCGAAACACGGGCAGTCAGCCGGCGGCGCGCGGGGTCAGCGTGGGCGGCACGCGGACGATCAACGCCGGTGGCGCGCGGACGATCAACGCCGATAGCACGCGGACGATCAACGCCGATGGCGCGCTGAGGGCCAACGCCGATGGCGCGCTGACGGTCAGCGGCTTCCGTGCACCTGTGCACGTCCTGGCGAGAGCCCGGTCAGATCCCGTGCTTCTTCAAAATGGCCTCGATGTCGCTGAAGTCGTCGTCGCCACCGCTGCGACCGCCAGGTTGCCTGCCCCGGGCGGGCTTGGGCTGGGACTGCCCGGCACGGCCCGCCGACGGGTCGAGCGCCGGCGCGGAGGCCCCGGGCGCGACGGACTCCCGCTTGGCCGCCTTCGCCGCCCTGCGCTCCTTGCGGGTGCCGCCCCTGCGCCGCTCGACGGCGCGCGTGACCATGAACAGCAGCCAGGCGACACCGAGGACGCCGAAGCCCGCCCAGGCAGTGGGGCTGAACGCCGTGTGGGCCAGCCATTTCACGGCTCCCGTCATGACCAGGGCGACGGGTACGAGGGCGTAGGCGGCGATACGGGTGGCCGCGAGGAAGCGCTTGCGGTAGGCCGTGACCACGGCGATGCCCAGGCCCGCCGCGGACACGGCGGAGCAGACGGTCTCGGCGAGCATCCTGTCCTCCAGGGACGCGGCGGCGGCAACTACCTGCTCCCATCCTGCCCCGGCCCGCACCCCGAGGCCACGCCCTGGGCGCCCCTTCAGGGAGATCTCCGGGTCGGGATCCTTCTCAGGTCCCGCCGAGCGGCTGCCGTGGAACCCGGCGACCATCCGTGCCGGGCGGGCGCCCCCGGGCTGGGAGACTGGACCCATGAACGACTCTTCGACCGCACGGCCCGCCCCACGCCCCGTCCTGGACGTCTGGTGCGAGCTCCAGTGCCCCGACTGCCGCACCGCGCTCGACGACCTGCGCGCGCTGCGCGAGCGCTACGGCGACCGCCTCGAACTGCGGTTGCGGCACTTCCCCCTCGACAAGCACCGGCACGCCTTCGCCGCGGCACAGGCGGCCGAGGAGGCCCTGGCGCAGGGCCGCGGCTGGCCCTACGTGGAGGCGGTGCTCGGCAGGGTCGACGAGCTCGGACGCAAGGGAGAGCCGTTCCTCGTCGAGGTCGCGGGGGAACTGGGCCTGGACGCCGAGGAGTTCGACACCGCCCTCATCGACGGCCGGCACATCCTCGCCGTGGACGCGGACCAGGCGGAGGGCAAGGCGATCGGGGTGACCGGCACGCCCACGTACGTGATCGGCGGGCGGCGCCTGGACGGCGGCAAGAGCCAGGAGGGACTGCGGGCCCGGATCGAGGAGATCGCGGACGGACTGCTGGCGGGCGACTGAGAGCTCCTCCCGGTCGTACGAGGCCCCGGCCGCGCCCGTACGAAACCCCGGGCCGCGCCCCATACGAGGTCTCTCCCCTGGGGGGCGGTGCTTCCTGGGGGGGTCGGTACTTCCTAGGGAGCCGGTGCCTCCCCAGGAGCTGGTGCTTCCGCCGGGCGCGGTGTCGCCCACACAGTCCGTGCCGCCCAGGCACGGCGCTGCCCCACGCGCCCGGCGCCCGGCGCCCCTCCCCAGCCTCAGCACTCCCGTTCCCGGACGCAGCAGCCCGCGCCGCTCCTGGGCAGGGCACTCCCCCGCTCCCGGCAGCGCTCCCCGGCCTCTTCCGGGGAGGGTGCTCCCCGACTCTGCCGGGCAGGGCACTCCCCGCTCTCCCGGACAAGGCAGTGCCCGGCGGCGCGCGGCGCTCCTCCCGGGCCAGGGTTCATCCCTCGCTGGCCGGATCTCGCCCCTCTGGGCGTCCAGACCTCTGTCGTCTAGGCGAGTTGCTTGTACAGTCCGTAGCTCTTCGGCCGGTAGCCGAGGGAGGCGTACAGGCGCAGTGCCGGGGTGTTGCCCGCGAAGACGTGGAGGCCGATGGTGTCGCGGCCCGTGGACAGCGTCTGGTCCTCGGCGACCAGCATCAGCGATCTGCCGTGGCCCCGGCCGCGGTGCGCCTCGTGGACCGCCACGCTCAGCACGAAGCCGGATCCCTCCCTGAAGCCCAGCCAGAGCGTGCCGACCGGCTCGCCCGCGTGCTCCAGGACCGTCACCAGTACGGTCTCGGTGGCCAGGCCCTGGGGCAGTTCGCGGGCGTGGTCGGCCTCCGACTTGGCCCTGGCCTCGGCCTCCGGGACGCCCCGGGCGACCCAGGAGCGGGCGTAGTCCTGCTTCCGCTCCTCGTACCACGGGCCGTACTCGGCCTGCGTCATGGGTCTGGCAACACTGCCTACGGGGAGCTCCGGCCGCTCCCCGCCGAGTGCCTTCTCCAAGGCGCGGCCGCGCTCGCTGTAGCCGAGTGCGCCGGCAAGGCCCAGCGCGGCCTCGGACTCCGCCAGGGCCACCGCCTCGATCCGGGTGCAGCCCCAGGAACGGGCCACCTCCTCCGCGGCCAGCGCGGCCACGGCTCCCCGGCCGCGACCCCGGTCCCGCTCTTCTATGTGCAGCTCCCGTATGACGGCCACCCGGGGGCCGAACTCGGGGTGGGTGGCGAGGTGCAGGGCGCCCACGGGGCGGCTGTTCACACACACCTGGTAGTGGCGGGACAGCCCCCCGTCAGCGGCGCGCTGGAGCGGCTCGGTCGGCCGCAGGGTGGTGGTCATCCCGAGGTTTCTACCCCGATGCCGGCGCGCACGTCACCCGTGTACCGGGCGAATCGGTGGCGGGTCCGGCCCGGGCCGGACCCGCCCGGGCCGGACCGTCCCTCACGCGCGTGTGCCGTACTCCGCCGCCACGCGCGCGAGGCCGTTCAACGATGCGCGGCGCCGGGTGTGCGCTGCGCGCGGCCGGGCGCGCGCCGGAGGTCACGGGTCGAGGTCGGCCCCCGCACGCTCGTCGAAGAGGCGCATCGCCTTGGCGGTGACGGGACCCGGAGCGCCGGACAGCTCACGGTCGTCGACGCGGTGGACGGCCTGGATGTCGCGGAGCGAGGACGTCACGAAGACCTCGTCGGCCTCCCGCAGGATCTCGAACGGCAGGTCCGTCTCGCGTGCGCCGGTCCACTCGACGACCAGTGCCCGGGTGATGCCGGCCAGGCAACCGGAGGCGAGCGGCGGCGTGTGGATCTCACCGTCGAGGACGACGAACACATTGGTGCCGGTGCCCTCGCACAGTCCGCCGACCGTGTTGGCGAACAGCGCCTCGGACGCGCCCTGCTCGTGGGCGCGGGCGAGGGCGACCACGTTCTCGGCGTAGGAGGTGGTCTTCAGGCCGGCCAGGGCGCCGCGTTCGTTGCGCGTCCAGGGGACCGTGATCGTCGCGGTGGTGTCGGGCCTGCGGGCGGCCTCCCCCGCGGCGACGATCAGGGTGGGGCCCTGCTCCCCGCGGTCCGAGCCGAGCGGCGAGAGCCCCCCGGTGTAGGTGATGCGGAGCCTGGCCAGCGGCATGGGATCGGCATCGAGGACGGCGGCGCAGGCACGCCGCACCTCGTCGCGGTCGGGTTCGGGAAGGCCGAGGCCGCGCGCCGAGCGGGCCAGCCGGTCCAGATGCCTGCTCAGCGCGAAGGGCCGCCCTTCGATGGCCTTCACCGTCTCGAAGATGCCGTCGCCGACGGTCAGCCCGTGGTCGAACACGGAGACGCGGGCGGACGCGACGTCCTGGAGCGCGCCGTCGAGCCAGATCTTCACGTAAGGGTCCCTTCACTCGGGCCGGCGCCGCAGGGGTGCCGCTGTACTGGTTCCCACTGTCCCGCTCCGTCCCGCCCGGACGCCACCGCGGGCCGGGGCCGCGGCCGAACGGACATTCCACCGGCGGCCGGGGGCGCGGGTACCGGGCCGCCGCCCTCGGACGGCCGGACACGCTCCGCGACCGAGCGGCGACGCGCCGTCGGCCGGCCGTGCGCAGCCCACCGCCGCCCTGTGCCGAGCCCACCGCCGGCCCCGGCGGGGGCACCGGCGCACCGCACGCGGCGGCGCCACCGGTCCCCCACCTCTCCGCCCCCGGCGTCCACCGGCACCACCGGGAAACCGCTGGACCACGGGGCCGCCGGCCCGCTCGCCGCCCCTCGCCGGGGCGCGGCCGCCGGGCCCCCGGAGCGCGCCGGAGGGGTCGGGCCGTGAGCGGGTACGTGCACGGGTGTGAGTCTAGAACGGGGGCCGCCGAGCCGCCCCGATCACGGCCCGGGGTGGTCACAGCGCAGCACGCTGCGTAAACGCGTTTTTGTACTGGCCCCGGAATCCGCTAGAGTTCACCACGTCACCGGGACGCGGCAGCGGACCGAAGGGACAGGCGGACGTAGCTCAGTTGGTAGAGCGCAACCTTGCCAAGGTTGAGGTCGCGAGTTCGAGCCTCGTCGTCCGCTCGAAGGGTGAAGGGGTCTCCCGGGACTGCGACACCCCTGGTGGAGTGGCCGAGAGGCGAGGCAACGGCCTGCAAAGCCGTCTACACGGGTTCAAATCCCGTCTCCACCTCCATGGACGATTAGCTCAGCGGGAGAGCGCTTCCCTGACACGGAAGAGGCCACTGGTTCAATCCCAGTATCGTCCACTGGACCGGCCCGGTACGGCTGGTTCCCCGCGCGATTAGCTCAGCGGGAGAGCGCTTCCCTGACACGGAAGAGGTCACTGGTTCAATCCCAGTATCGCGCACGCGAGCAGGCGCGGCGCGGCCGTCAGGTCGCGCCGATGCCTTTCCCGGGACGATTAGCTCAGCGGGAGAGCGCTTCCCTGACACGGAAGAGGTCACTGGTTCAATCCCAGTATCGTCCACTCGAACGAGGGCGACGTGTGTCCGTTGAGAACGCGGACCACGCCGCCCTCGTTGCTTTCCACGCGGCTTCGCCGCGCCTGGCGGGGGCTTCTTCGCCACCCGCACCCCCGACGCGCGCCCGGGTGGCCGTCGGTTCGCGGGACCGGGCACGAAGTACACGCACACAGGGCCGACGGCGATGCTCCCGCGCACGGGGCCGACGGCGATGCTCCCGGCCCCGGTACAGATGTGCCGGGGCCGGGGCAACGCGTGGGGTCAGGACGAGAAGAGCAGGCGCCCGAGGCCCCGGTGGTGGCCGTGGTGACCGTAGTGGCCACCGTGCCCGCCGTGACCGCCGTGGCCCCAGGCCGGAGCCGGCGCCGCCGGGTAGGCCTGCGGCGGCGGGGCGGGCTGGGCCCACTGGGACTCCAGCCGGGTCAGAGCCTCCAGCTCGCCGTAGTCGAGAAAGATCCCGCGGCATCCGCTGCACTGCTCGATCTGGATGCCGTTGCGGTTGTACGTGTTCATCGGGGCATGGCACTTGGGACACTGCATCCCGGCTCAACTCCTCGCTGTCCGGCTCGGTTTCGCCGGAACGCTGCCCGGCTTTCGGTCGGTTGCACCCTACTTGGCGGCGCCCTTCTCCCCCTCCCTCGGCACCGCCCGTGTCTTCTCACTCGTGCGTCAGGTCGGCTCCTCCGTCACCACCGGCACATCCGCCATCCGGACGCAGGCGTCGACCATGGCCTCCTCCACCTCGTCCAGGGCGCGGCGCGCGGCCACCGCCTTCGCGATCGCCAGCGCCGCGATCTGCACGCTCAGGGCGCGGGCAGGCACGTCCAGCACGGGCCACGGGTCGCCCACGGGCGGCACGGCGGGCCCACCGGACGCCCGGTAGGCGCCCAGGAAAGAGGCCCACTCCGCGGGGCCCACGACGCCCGCGGCGAACCAGGCCCCGGGCCGGGCCAGGTCCCATCCGGGCACACCGAGGCCCAGATCGTCCACGTCGATCAGCCGCCAGGGCCCCGTGCCCTCCGGGCTGCGCACCAGTTGGCCGAGGTGCAGATCACCGTGGCACAGCCGCCACGGGACCGGCATGGGGGCCTCGTCCCGCGCCCACGCGGGCAGCGCCTCCCAGGCGCGCAGGACCGGTGCGGCACCCGGGTGCGACCCTGCGGCGCGCAGCCGTGCCACGGCGCGCGCGGCCTTCGCGGGGCCTCTCATCGGCGGCAGCGGCAGGGAGAGTTGGGCGGGCTCCACCCTGTGCAGGCGGGCCAGCAGGGCCGCGGCCTCCGCCCAGGGCGCGCGCTCGGGGTCGGTGTCCGGCGCCACCGGCGACCCGTGTGGCCACAGGCTCACCAGGCGGTCCCGCAGGGCGTCGGCGTCCGGGTGCAGTGGCGCCAGCAGTACACCGTCCAGCGCCGGGTGGGCGGCCACCGCCATCCGCAGGGAGAGTTGCGCGGCGTCGGTCCCCGGGGCGTGGGCCTTGGCCACCACCTCGCCATGGCGGACGACGGTGCCGTCGGCGCGGTCGGCGAGCACGGTGCCCGGCTCCGCACAGGCGCACGGCGCGGCGGCCGGGTGCACGGCCCGCCGCACCTTCGCCGTCAGCGCGGGAAGCACGTCTGTGGTCACCGGTTCTCCCTGCGTTCGTACGACGATCCCCTCCGCGGTGAGCCTACGCATCACCGGTGCCGCGCTCCATCCTCCGCGGCCGGGGCCGCGCGCCCCACCGCCCCCCGCCCCACCGGGCCGCCGTGCGTTCCCGCCGCGGCCGGGCCCGGCCGGACACGGCCGCCCCGAACCGAGGCCACCCGCACCAAGGTCCCGCCGCAGCCCCCGACTTCGGTGGAAGAGAAGGCTGCCCGCGCAGCTCCCCAGCTGCGCGGGCAGTGTGCCGTCCGCCGCACCCCCGTCCCCACGGGGTTTCGGGCTGGATGTCCCCGCCCGGGCCGCTCTCCCGGGCCTGGTGCGCCGCTCAGCGCCCCAGCATCACGCCCACGGACGACGCTTGTGTGACCACTGCGTCCCAGCCGCCGAAGGCGACCACGAGCAGGGCCGCCAGGGGCAGGACCATGGCCGCCGCCACCAGCGGGTGGCGGGTGCCGGACGGGCGGGCGCCGAGCGCGGGCCTGCGCCCGAGTGCGCGGATCGCCGTGCGAGGTGCCGTGTCCGCCATGGTCCCTCTCCTGGTCGGTCTGAGTGCCGGCTGTCCGGCTGTGTCCGGTGTGCTGCGGCGGCGGGTGTCGGACCTCGGGGGACGAGTGCTGCACCCGCCGCTTGACGACCAATCTAGGCGCGCGGCCGTTCCGGGACGTCATGCCTTCGTACCGATTGCCGGGCCTCCCGGAGGATGAGCCTCCACGGCCGGAGTACTCCCCTGGGTGGAGAAGAGGGCCTAGACGAGTAAGTCCAAAGGGGCCGGGTGCATGAAGCGAGGGTCTCGTTGGTCCGTTTGTGACGACAGACCTCGAAACCCTCGCGACTGCACTGTACGTGAAGATCGACGACTCTCTGGTGGGATCGCGCCGATGGGGCCGTCCGCCGAGGCTGAGTGATGCAGAGCTGTTGACGCTGGCGGTGATGCAGGCCCTGCTCGGATTCGTCTCCGAAGCCCGCTGGCTGCGTTTCGCCCGCGCCCACCTGGCCGCCGAGTTCCCCTACCTGCCCGGGCAGTCCGGCTACAACAAGCGCCTGCGGGCCGCGAACACACTGATCAGCCGATTCATCCGCACCTTCGCCCGCGACACCGACCTGTGGCACGACGACGTGTGGATCGTGGACTCCACACCCGTCGAGTGCGCCCACTCACGGCCCACCGTCAAACGCTCCGACCTGGCCGGCTGGGCCGGATACGGCTACTGCCCCTCCCACTCCCGGTTCTTCTGGGGCCTGCGGCTCCACCTGATGTGCACCCCCGGCGGGCTGCCGATCGCCTGGGCCCTGGCCAACCCGAAAGTCGACGAACGCGAGGTGCTGGTCGACATGATCACGGGCGACCAGGATCTGCAGGCCACACACCCGGGGCAGACGATCGTCGGCGACAAGGGCTACGTGTCGAAGGATCTCGACGCCTTCATGGCCGCGCGCGGAATGACCCTACTGCGGCCGAGTTACCGCAACCTCAAGCCCCGCCCCGGCGAACACCTGCTCAAGCCCATCCGCCAGCTCATCGAGTCGGTCAACGACACCCTCAAAGGCCAACTCGACCTCGAACGCCACAGGGCGAGAACCCCTGCCGGAGTCCTCGCCCGCGTCGGACAACGCATCCTGGCGATGACAGCCGCGATCTGGCACAACCGCAACACAGGCCGACCCATCACACGCTCACTGACCGCCTACGACCACTGAACCAAAGCCTTCGGACTTACTCGTCTAGGTCTCAGGGTCTTCCCGCAAGGGATGGCCACCGGCGCGCCGGTGGCCGGAGATCGCCGCTGATGAGACGGACACAGGGAGTGATGTCGATCACTTATTCCGGTTCCGTACGCAACGGTTGTGCGATTGCCCGGGACCGGCTCGCCCGCTCCGGGGCGCGCTCTGATGTGCGCCCCCGGCGCAGGCCATGGCCCCCGGCGCGGTGCCACGCCCGTCGTCGGAGGCCCAACGCGCCTGTCCTTCCGCACGGTTGGAAGCGGTGCCGGAGGGAAGACGTGTGGCGGCGCGGTGGGGGCGCGTGTTTTCCCTCTCGCGCCCGATGGCGAGATTCGGTCGGTCCGTGAGGGCGCGGCCTCTGCGCGCACCAGGCCACGGAAACGTAAGCTGTGGCTCGTCAAACGGACCGGGCAACGGGGATGGACATGGCGATGATGCGGCTCCGGCGCGAGGACCCGCGAGTCGTCGGCTCGTTCAGGCTCCACCGGCGGCTGGGTGCGGGCGGGATGGGCGTCGTCTACCTGGGCTCGGACCGCCGTGGCCAGCGGGTCGCGCTGAAGGTGATCCGGCCGGACCTGGCGGAGGACCAGGAGTTCCGGTCCCGCTTCGCACGCGAGGTCTCGGCGGCCCGCAGGATCCGGGGCGGTTGCACGGCGCGGCTGGTCGCCGCCGACTTGGAGGCGGACCGCCCGTGGTTCGCCACGCAGTACGTCCCCGGCCCCTCGCTGCACGACAAAGTGGCCGAAGAAGGCCCCCTGTCGGCGGCCGACGTCGCTGCCGTGGGTGCCGCCCTCTCCGAGGGACTGGTCGCCGTCCACGAAGCGGGCGTGGTGCACCGTGACCTGAAGCCGTCCAACATCCTGCTGTCCCCCAAGGGGCCGCGGATCATCGACTTCGGCATCGCATGGGCGACCGGCGCCAGCACGCTCACCCATGTCGGCACCGCGGTCGGCTCGCCCGGCTTCCTCGCCCCCGAGCAGGTGCGCGGCGCCGCCGTCACACCCGCCACGGACGTCTTCGCGCTGGGCGCCACGCTCGCCTACGCCGCGACCGCCGACTCCCCCTTCGGGCAGGGCAGTTCCGAGGTGATGCTGTACCGGGTGGTGCACGAGGAGCCCCAGCTGCACGGCGTGCCGGACGCGCTGGCCCCGTTGGTCAGCGCCTGCCTCGCCAAGGACCCCGAGGAGCGGCCGAGCACGCTCCAACTCTCCCTGCGTCTCAAGGAGATCGCCGCCCGGGAGGCCCAGGGCCTGACGGACGTCCGGCCTGCCGTCCCGCGCGGCGACCTCGGCCGACCCACGGGACGGCTCGCCGAGGAGTACGCCGAGCAGCGCACCCAGCGCCGCGCCCCCGTCCCGCCCCAGGGCACTCCCCCGCCCCGCAACGGCAGCGCACGGCCCGGCGGCGCACGGCCGTCCGCGGCACGCCCCGGCCCACGCTCCCAGCCGGGCCGTGAGACGACACGCCCGGGCGCGAAGTCCGCGGCGCGCGGTGGCACGGGCCGTAGCGGGCCCCGGCCGTCCGGCTCCGGGCGGCGCCCGGCCAATCCGCGGTTGCTGCGGCAGCGGCTCTTCGTGTTCGTGGTGGTGACCCTGCTGGTCGCACTCGGCATCGCGGCAGCCCAGGGTTGCCAGGGCCCGAGCCGAGGGCTCGGCGGGGCCACCGCACCGGCCCACGTGCAGGTCGGCGGGGCGGCCGGCTGGGCGGGGACCACGGGCGGCCCCTGAGCGGCCTCTGCGGGCGGGCTCCGAACGCCCTGTGGGGCCGCGTGAGGCGGGCCGAACCGCCCGGACTCAGCTCTCCGGCCGCCCCACCGTCACCGCGTAGAACGCGACCGCGGCCGCCGCGCCGACGTTCAGGGAGTCGACGCCGTGCGCCATCGGGATGCGCACCCGGACATCGGCGGCGGCGAGGGCGCGCCGGGACAGTCCGGTGCCCTCGGCGCCGACCATCAGGGCCACCCTGGGCATGCGGTGCGCGCCCACCTCGTCGAGGGCGACGGCCCGCTCGTCCGGCGTGAGCGCGAGCAGCTCGAACCCGGCCTGCCCGAGCGCGTCGAGGCCGCCCGGCCAGGCCGGCACGCGCGCGTACGGCACGGAGAACACCGCTCCCATGGAGACCTTCACCGCACGCCGGTACAGCGGGTCGGCACAGTCCGGTGAGAGCAGGACGGCGTCCATGCCGAGCGCCGCGGCGGAGCGGAAGATCGCCCCCACATTGGTGTGGTCGTTCACGGACTCCATGACCACGACACGGCGCGCCTCCTGCAGCAGTTCCCCGGCGGCGGGCAGCGGCCTGCGCTGCATGGCGGCGAGCGCGCCGCGGTGCACGTGGTAGCCGGTGACCTGCTCGGCCAGCTCGGGCGTGACCGCGTACACGGGTGCGGTGGCGGCCTCGATGATGTCGGCCATGGTGCCGAACCACTTCTCGGACAGCAGCATCGACCGCATGGTGAACCCGGCGTCCAGGGCGCGCCTGATGACCTTCTCGCCCTCGGCGATGAACAGCCCCTCGGCCGGCTCCCGCCTGCGGCGCAGCTCCACGTCCGTCAGGTCGGTGTAGTCGCGCAGCCGGGGGTCGCCGGGATCGTCCACCGTCTGGGGTACGGCCACCGGGGTACCGCCTTCTCTGCTGGTCGTTGCCGGGCTGCGGGGGTGCGGCGCCGGGCCGTGCCGGATGCCTCCGGCGGGCCCGGCGGCCTCGGGGGGTGTGCTCATGCCGGGGTGTCCGGACCGATCCGCACCACGGGGCCGATGACGATGACCGCGGGCGGCTTGACCCGCTCGGTCCTGACGACGTCCGCCACGGTGCCGAGGGTGGCGTCGACGCGGCGCTGGGTGGCGGTGGTGCCTTCCTGCACCAGTGCCACGGGCGTGTCCGCGGGCCTGCCATGGGCGATCAGGGCGGCCGCGATGCTGCCGATCTTGTCGACGCCCATCAGCACGACCAGCGTGCCGCGCAGTGCGGCGAGCGCCTTCCAGTCGACCAGGGACCGCTCGTCATCCGGCGCGACATGCCCGCTGACCACGGTGAACTCATGCGCGACGCCCCGGTGGGTGACCGGGATGCCCGCAGCGCCCGGCACGGAGATGGTGCTGGAGATCCCGGGCACGACGGTGCAGGTGATGCCCGCGGCGGCGAGTGCCTGCACCTCCTCCATGCCCCGGCCGAACACGAACGGATCGCCGCCCTTCAGCCGGACCACCGCCTTGCCGGCCTTGGCGTGCTCGATCAGGGCGTTGTTGATGGCCTCCTGGGCCATGAACCTGCCGTACGGGATCTTGGCGGCGTCGATCACCTCGACGTGCGGGGGCAGTTCGTCCAGCAGGTCGCGGGGGCCGAGGCGGTCGGCGATGACGACGTCCGCCTCGGCGAGCAGCCGCCGGCCGCGCACCGTGATCAGCTCGGGGTCGCCCGGGCCGCCGCCGACCAGGGCGACGCCGGGGGTGCGGGCGCGGTGCTGGCGGGCGACGAGCGAACCGTCGCGGAGCCCCTCCACGATCGCGTCGCGGACGGCCGCGGTGCGGCGCGGGTCGCGGTCGTGCAGCGTGGCGCTGAGCACCGCGACCGAGACGCCGGCGCCACGGCCGGTGGCCGGGGTCAGGGCGCTCGCGGCCTCGGCGTCGTCAGCGCGCACGCACCACACGCGCTCCCTCTCGCCCTCGGCCGACGCAGCGGCGTTGGCCTCGGGGTCACTGGTGGCGATCAGGGCGTACCAGGCGCCCGCGAGGTCTCCCTCTGCGTACCGGCGGCGCTCCCAGCGGAGCTCGCCGCGCTCGGCCATGGCCTCCACCGAGGGGGTGGCGGACGGCGAGACGAGGACGACGTCGGCGCCGGCGGCGAGCAGGGCGGGCAGGCGGCGCTGGGCCACCTGGCCGGCGCCGAGGACGACGGTGCGCCGGCCGGTCAGGCGGAGACCGACGGGATAGGCGGGGTGTTCGGACATGACTGTGCGGGGCTCCTTGAGGAGGTTGCGGTCCACGATACGGCGCGGGATCAGGCGGCCTCGTCGCCGCGTCGGGGGCCGGGGCCACCCGCGGACCCCGGAGCGGGGCGGGCGGCCGGTCACACAGGCGGGATCGGGTCCGTACCAGCCCGGAGAGCGACCCGGGTCCGTACGGGCCCGGGGAGCGCCCGGGGAGCGGGGCGTACGGTCCGGGCGCGGGGCGGGTGCCCGCGCGCCCCCTGCTCTGGCTGGGGAGGCCACCCCGGCGGCCCGCGGACCGACCGGCCCCGACTGCTCGGGCCCCCGCCGGGAGCGATTCCCCCTGGCGCGGATCCCGAACGGAGCTCGGGTGCCCCTGCCCGAAAGCCCTGTGCCGGGGCCAGGGGCGTGGGTCCCGGCCGGGGCCCTGCCCTGCCCGAAGGCGTCGCCCCTGCCCGCGGGCCAGAACCCTGGCCGGGGCCTTGGCCGGGGCCTTGGCCGGGGCCTTGGCCGGGGCCCCTGGTCCTGGCCAGGGCCCCCGGCCAAGGGCTCGTGCCAGACCAGGAGCCCATGCCCGGACCGAGGTGCTGCGCTATTTCTCGGTCACGCCCGCCGAGTCGAACGTGGCCACCTCGTGCATGGCGCGGGCCGCGCTCTGGATCAGCGGGAGGGCCAGGAGGGCACCGGTGCCCTCGCCGAGGCGCAGGTCCAGGTCGACCAGGGGGCGCAGGCCGAGCTTGGTGAGCGCCACCACGTGGCCCGGTTCGGCGCTGCGGTGGCCCGCGATGCAGGCGGCCAGCACCTCGGGGGCGATGGCGCGGGCGGCCAGCGCGGCGGCGCCGGCGCTCACGCCGTCCAGGACGACGGGAGTGCGCAGGGACGCGCCGCCCAGCAGCAGGCCGACCATCGCCGCGTGCTCCAGGCCGCCGACCGCGGCCAGCACCCCTATGGGGTCGGCCGGATCCGGCTGGTGGAGCTCAAGGGCGCGGCGCACCACCTCGGTCTTCAGGGAGAGCGTCTCGTCGTTGATGCCGGTGCCCCGGCCGGTGACCTCCGCGGGCTCCGCGCCGGTGAAGACGGCGATGAGGGCGGCCGAGACCGTGGTGTTGGCGATGCCCATCTCACCGGTGAGCAGCGCCTTGTTGCCGGCCGCGACCAGGTCGCGGGCGGTCTCGATGCCGACCTCGATGGCGGCCTTGACCTCCTCGCGGGTGAGCGCCGGCCCCGTGGTCATGTCGCCGGTGCCGGCGCGCACCTTGCGGGGCAGGAGGCCGGGCGTGGCGGGCAGGTCGGAGGCCACGCCCACGTCGACGACGCACACCTCGGCGCCGACCTGGTTGGCGAAGGCGTTGCACACCGCTCCCCCGCTCAGGAAGTTGGCCACCATCTGGCCGGTGACCTCCTGCGGCCAGGGGGTGACGCCCTGGGCGTGCACGCCGTGGTCGCCCGCGAAGACGGCGACGACCGCCGGTTCGGGAATGGGCGGCGGGCACATCCGGGACAGTCCGGAGAGCTGGGCGGAAATGATCTCCAGCATGCCGAGCGCCCCGGACGGCTTGGTCATCCGCTTCTGCCGCTCCCAGGCCTCGCCGAGTGCCTTGGCGTCCAGCGGGCGGATCCCGGCGATGGTCTCGGAGAGCAGGTCGTGCGGCTCCGACCCGGGCAGGGCGCGGCGCCCGTACGTCTCCTCGTGCACCGCCCAGGACAGCGGGCGCCGCTTGGACCAGCCGGCCTGCGCCAGCTCGGGCTCGGCGGGAAACTCGTCGACGTAGCCGACGCACAGATACGCGACGACGTTCAGGTGCTCGGGCAGGCCGAGCGCGCGCACCATCTCGCGCTCGTCGAAGAAGCTGACCCAGCCGACCCCCAGGCCCTCGGCGCGCGCCGCCAGCCACAGGTTCTCGACGGCCAGCGCCGAGGAGTACGGCGCCATCTGGGGCTGGGTGTGGCGGCCGAGGGTGTGCCTGCCGCCCCGGGTCGGGTCGGCCGTGACGACGATGTTCACGGGCGTGTCGAGGATCGCCTCGATCTTCAGCTCCCGGAACGCCTTGGCCCGCCCCTTGGGCAGCGACTTGGCGTACACCTCGCGCTGCCGCATGGCCAGTTCGTGCATGGTGCGCCGGGTTTCCGCGCTGCGGATCACGACGAAGTCCCAGGGCTGGGAGTGGCCGACGCTGGGCGCGGCGTGCGCGGCCTCCAGGACGCGCAGCAGCACATCGGGCGGGATGGGGTCGTCGCGGAAGCCGTTGCGGATGTCCCGGCGCTCGCGCATCACCCGCAGGACGGCCTCGCGCTCGGCGTCGGCGTACCCGGCCGCCGGGGGCCCCTGGTGGGCCGGCTCGGGACGGGACGGCTGCTCCGCGTCGTCCGCCGCGGGAGCGTCGGCGCCAGGCTCGGCCGGGCCCTCCTGCGGGGCGGGCTCCACGAGGGCGCCCACGGCGTCGGCGCCCTCCGGTTCGACAGTGGCGGCGCCCTCCGGCTCGACAGTGGCGGCGCCCTCCGGCTCCTCGCCCGTGCCGCTCTCCGGCCCGTCGGGGCCGGCCGGCGACTTCGCCGGGGCGGTGGCCGTGCCGGGGCCGGCCGCTTCCGGAACGGGATCCTCCGTGCCGGTCGCCGCCTCCCCGGCCGTGGCCGCGGCGTCGGCGGACAGAGCGTCGACCGGTACGCCGTCGAGGGTCGGTCCGTCGGCCCGTGCGGCGTCGAGCGGCGGCACCGGCTGGGGGTGGTCGCCGTCGCGGGGGGCCGGCACGGTGGGCCGGGCGTCACCGGAGGCGTCCACCGCGGACGCGTCCCTCACGTCCACGTCAGCTCCGGCCGTGTCCGTGGCTTCCTGGTCCTGTGCCACGGCAGGGTCCGGGTGCGGCTGTGCGGCCGTGAGCTGCGCTTCGGGGACGACGGTGACGTCCCCGGCACCGCTCGGGTCGCCCTGCGGCCCGGCCGGCGCGTCAGGCGCGTCCGGTCCGGCGGCAGCGTCCGGTGCCGGGTCCGACGCGGGGACGCCGGGGGCGGCCACGTCCGCGGACTCCGCTGCCTCGGGGGTCTCCGCCACCGCCGGGGCCCCGGCACCGGCCGGCACGGCCCCGGGTGCGTCGCCCTCGGGCTGCACGGCATCGGCGGTCTGGTCGCCCGCGGGGGTGTCCTCGGCCACGGTGCCGCCGATCGGCTCGTCCGGCAGGGCCCCCTCGGGCGGGAGACCGTCTCCGGGCCCTCCGGTGCCTCCGGTGCCTCCGGTGCCTTCGGTCTCGGTGGCGGCCGGGTCGCCGGCCGCCGCGTACGGGTCGGGCACGGCCTCGGGGGCGGGCCCGGCGCCGGTCATGTCCCCGCCGGCGGACGGGGGCTGCTCCGCGGCGGCGCCGTGCGCACCGGTCGCCCCGGCCTCCGGCCCGGGCACGCCGTCCCGCATGGCGTGTCCCTCGGCCGCGGTGCCGAAGGCGAGGGCCTCCGCGGTGTCGGCGGGCGGCTGCGGGAACGTCAGGGCGTGCGGGGGCGTCGGCGCCAGGTGCGGGGTGGTCGGCACGGACCCGGCCACCGGTACGAACTGCCCGACCGGCTGGGCTGCGTCGCCGGCCGCGGCGTACGCCCCGGAGGCGTGCGGAAGGGGGCCCGGGTGGGCGGCGGGCAGGGGCTGCCCGGCACCGTCCAGGGCACCCATTGCCTGCTCCGCGGGATACGGGACGGCGTCCTGCACGCCGTAGGCCGGACCGGCCCCGGACGCGGCGTCGTGCGGCGCATGCGGGTCCTGGAGAACGTGCGGGGCCTGGTGCGCAGGTGCGTCCTGGAGCGCGTGCGGGTCCTGGGTGCCCTCCGGGTGGCCCGCGCCCGGCCCCGGGTGACCGGAGGCGTCCGGATGGCCCGTGCCGTCGGCCGGCCCGCCCACGGCGGACTGCTCACCGGTGTGGCCCGTGCCGTCCTGGAGCGCCGGGCCCTCCGTGTAGGGCGGCACCGCGCCGTCCCCGTAGGCGTACCCGCCGGCCTGGGTCTCGGTGCCGGGGGCTTGAGCGGTGGTCAGGGCCTCCTCGCCGGTGGCCGGCGGCTCCGGCTGCGCCTGGCCGACGGGCTCGGCGGGGCCGTCCTCGGGGTAGGGCGACCAGGGGGCGCCGCCGTGTGGCGGGAGGGCACCGAGCTGGGGCCCGGCCTGGGTGGGGTCGTCGAGGGGTGTGTCCAGGTACTCGGGGCCCGCCGGGACGGGTGCGGGGCGGGGCGCCGGGGCGCTGGCCGGGCCGCGGTCGGCGAGCGTGCGCACCAGGGTCGAGGAGGCGTCGGGGACGGGCGGCCCGAGGCGCAACGGGCGCCGCGCGGCGGCCTGCTGGGGCGCCGGGGCGGGGGCGCCGCCGGGGGCAACGGTGTCATGGCCGGGCGCTCCGTACGGCGTCGGCTCGCCCGTGGTCGGCTGCTGCGCGACACCGGCGGACGCCTGAGCGCCGTGGACGGGGGCGCCGCCGCCCGGTTCGCCGTCCTGGGTGCCGGGAGCGGCGGACGGCGGGGCCGCCTCGTGGCCGGTGCCTGCCGAGACCGTCTCCTGCTGGACGGCGCCTGCACCGGCCGCCCCGCCCTGGGCCACCGGGGCCGGGTGCGGAACCTGCTCGGCGTGGCCGCCCGGGGCGCCCGCGGGCGCCGGCTCGGGGTACGCCGCGGGGACGTGCGTCTGGCCCTCCTTCCAGGCGCTCTGGGCGCCGGGCATCAGCAGCATGTCGTCGTCGGCATGGTGATTCTCAGAGGGCACGGAGGGCACGGAGGGGTCGACATAGGGGTGGGCGTCCGCGGTGTGGCCGCCGTGCTGGACTTCCGGGCCCGGGGCGGGTCCGGAAGCAACCCCGTTGCCTGCGTTCTCCGGCAGTCCCTCGGCCGGGATCTGGCCGGTCTCGGTCATGCGTACCCCTCGCCCATCGGTTAGTGCTTCCTCGACGGTCCCCGCGCCGCGGCCGGGGGCGCCCGGAGCGGCGCACGTCCGCCCGCCATGGAGAACGAGCGTGCCCGCCGCGCGGCACGAACACCCGGGGGCGACGCCCCTCGTGGGCGTGCCCCGTTCCGTCCGCCGTCGCGGCCTGACTCCGCCACGGCCCGCTGTGGATCGCGCCCGGGCGCGTCCTTTGTTCCACCGCAGGACATGCGCCCTTGCACGCCCTGTGACCCGGCCCGGGACGTGTTCCGTCACACGGCCCCGTGACCCGCCGTACCACACGCGTCCCCAAAACGGTTCCGTTGTCCGGACATTGAGCGACGACATCGCAGAACACCCGAATGCAGTACATCGGTCGGCCAGCCTACCTCGCGACGGGCGGGCACGGGATCACGGGGCGGGCGGGTTCCGGCCTTCGCCCGGGGTGGTGCCCGGCGGGGTGCACCGGAGCCCGTGCGGGCCGGGCGTCAGCGGCCGGTGTCGCGGCGTTCCTGGAGGATGCCGCAGATCAGGAAGGCGACGCTGCGTTCGCTCTCGGTCCAGGCGCGGGTGTCGAGTTCGACGGACTGGAGCAGGGAGCACTCGACGTCGTAGCCGTGTTCCATGAGGTCCCGGCCGATGAGTTCGGCCTCGTCGCGGGTGGCGGCGTGGGTGACGATGCGCTCGGGACGGCGGTCGGCGACGGCGGACACCACGGGCGCTCCACCGCCCGCGACGCGGACGACGTCGGGCTCGGGGAGGCTCTCCAGGATGTGCGGCGCGGTGCCGTGCACGACCTGGAGGTGGACGCCGAAGCGGCGTGCGGTGGCGGTGGTGCGGGCGCAGGCGTCCGCGTCCCGGTCGACGGCGATGACGGCGGCGCCGAACCGTCCGGCCTCCGCGCTCAGGGCGCCGCTGCCGGAGCCGATGTCCCACACGAGGTCGCCCACCCGGGGGCCGAGCCGGGCGAGTTGGGCGGCGCGCAGCGGGGCGCTGTCGCCCTCGTGCAGGTCGCCGCCGTAGACGGCGCCGGGCAGCGCCCAGCCGCGTGCGGGGCCGGGCTCGCGGCCCGCGATCCAGCCGGTCTCGCCGGTGGCCGCGGCGCCGACGACGATGACGACGTTGGGGTCGCGCCAGGTGTGGTCGGCGGCCTTGTCGGAGGTGACGACGGTGACCTGTTCGCGTTCCGTGCCGAGTTCCTCGCAGATCACGAAGGTACGGTGCACGCCCTCCAGGAGCAGGCCGAGTTCGGCGGGGCCCGCCCCCGGCGAGGTGAGCACGGCGGTCTTGGCGTGCGCCCGGCACACGTTCACGGCCCTGCGCAGGGTGCGGGGGTGGGCGACCACGACCTGGGCGTCGTCCCAGGGCATACCGGCCCGTGCGAAGGCCGCGGCCACGGACGAGACGGCGGGCACCACCTCCACCTCCAGGCCGAACTCGGGGGCGCGCAGGGTGCGTACCACGCCGAAGAAGCCGGGGTCGCCGTCCGCGAGGACGACGGCGGTGCCGCGGTGGGCGGCGATCCGGCGGGCGGCGAGGGCCACGCTGCCGAGCCGGATGCGTTCCGCGCCCGCGGGTGTTTCGGGGAGCGCCAGGTGGTGGGCGGCGCCGGCCACGAGGGTGGCGGCGGACAGTGCCGAGCGCGCTGCGTCCGTCAGCGGCGATCCGTCCCAGCCGATCACCGTGACCCGGTCGGCCATTCTCGTCAGTCTCCTGGGGGGTTGTCGCAGGTCGTCAGGGGCTGCCGCGGCGGGGTGCCCCGGGCTCTCGGCCTCGGGCGAGGCACCGTGAGCGTACCTGGTGACTCCGCAGGGACGTGCCGCGGTCCGGCCGGGCGCGGGCCGGGGAGCGGTCGGTCCCCACCGTGGGTGCCCCGTCGGTCCGGGCGGAGCGGGCGGTCAGTTCCAGTCGGAGTAGGTGGAGAAGCCGCCGTGGTCGGCGAGGTGTTCCGGGACGCCCTCCAGGTCCTCGGGGAGGAGGCTCCACACGATGAGGTCGGTGCGCACGTCGGTCCAGCGGCCGTCCTCGGTTCTGGTGCGGGCTATCCAGGCGCCTCTGAGCACGCCCTCGCTGATGCAGCCGATCTTCTGGGCGACCTGCTGGGCCGCGGTGTTGTCGGCGGCGGTGCGCAGCTCCAGGCGTTCGAACTTCTGGTCGTGGAACAGCCATTGCGCGGTCGCGAACAGGGCCTCCGAGGCGTAGCCCTCGCCGCGGGCCCAGGGCGCGATGATGTAGGTCACCTCCGCGGAGCGCACCCGCCAGTCGGTGTGGTGCAGGTGCACCACACCGACCAGGCGCTGGGTGAGGAACTCCGCGACGGCGAGCACCAGGCCCCGGCCCTCGGCGCGCAGTGCGGGCGCCTCGCGGGTGATCAGGGCACGGGCGTCCTGCTCGGTGTAGGGCACGGGCACCGGGGTCCAGGTGGTGACCAGCTCGTCGTTCATCATCTCGGTGAAGGCCTGGACGTCGGCGTCGTCGAGCGGGCGCAGCACCAGCCGCTCCGTGCTGATGGAGATGTCGGGGAACCCGGGAAAGGGTGTCGTCATGCGCCGCTCCGTAACCATCATCGGGAACCTTCAGGCCTGTCGAGTGCCCCAGCATGCAGCATCGCGGCCGGCCGGCGCACCACGGGGGTGGCGTCGGCGGCCGGTGTCCGCGCACGCCGGAGCCCCGGGCGCCGCTTCCGTGCGCGGGCGTCCGGGGCCGGCGGGACGGCTGCGGCGGTCAGAACGCGGGCACGACGGCGCCCTTGTACGTGTCCTCTATGAACTTCTTCACCTGCGGCGACGTCAGCAGCTTGGCGAGCCTTCGAACCCGGGGGTCGTCCTCGTTGCCCTTCTTCACGGCGAGGAAGTTGGCGTACGGGTTGTTCTCGGCGCTCTCCGCGGCGATGGCGTCCTTGGCGGGGCTGAGGTGGGCCTCCAGGGCGTAGTTGCCGTTGATCACCGCGGCGTCCACGTCGTCCAGGGAGCGGGGCACCTGGGCGGCCTCCAGCTCCTTGAACTGCAGGTGCTTGGGGTTGTCGGCGATGTCCTTGGGGGTGGCCTCCAGGCCGGCGCCGCTCTTGAGCTCGATGAGGCCCTGCGTGGCCAGCAGCTTCAGGGCGCGGGCCTCGTTGGTGGTGTCGTTCGGCAGGGAGACGGTGGCGCCGTCCTTCAGCGCCGCCGGCTTCTTGACGCTCTTGGAGTAGACGCCGAGCGGTTCCAGGTGCACGGTGCCGCCGGGGACGGGCACAACGTCGGTGCCGTTCTTCTTGTTGAAGTCGTCCAGGTACGGCTTGTGCTGGAAGTAGTTGGCGTCGACGGAGCCGTCCTGGGTGGCCGTGTTGGGCGTGACGTAGTCCGTGAACTCCTTGACCTCGAGCTTGAGGCCGGCCTTCTTGGCGAGGTGGTCCCTGACGTAGTTCAGGATCTCGGCGTGCGGGGTGGGCGAGGCGGCCACGACGAGCGGCGCGTCCGCGCCGTCCTCGGCCGAGCCGGAACCGCAGGCGGCGAGCCCGAGGGTGAGGGCTCCCGCGGTCAGGGCGACAGTGGTGATCTTGATGAAGTGACGCACGAAAAGTGCCTTTCTGCACGGTGCGTCCCCGCAGGGGTGTGCGGGGACGTTTTCCGGAGTGGGCGCCCGGTCCTGTCGGGTGCCCGGTCCTGTCGGACCCCGGTCTTTCGGATTCCCGGTCTGCCGGCGGGTGCCCCTGAGGGCTGGTTGGCCGTCAGGGATGCCGGCCGTCCCCCACCGCCTCGACGGCGTGGGAGGTGTCCCCGGCGGCCGGCGCGGCGGTGCGCAGCAGCCGCAGCCGGGGGGCGGGCCCCGTCTGGCCGCCGCGGCGGTGCAGCCGGCGGGCGGCGCAGTCCCCGGCGAACTGGATGACGGAGATCACCACGGCCAGGATCGCCACGGTGATCCACATCAGTCCGGTCTCGAAACGCTGGTAGCCGTAGCGGACCGCGATGTCACCGAGGCCTCCGGCGCCGACGGTGCCGGCCATCGCCGAGTAGCCGATGAGGGCGACGACGGTGGTGGTGGCGCCGGAGATCAGCGAGGGCAGCGACTCGGGCACCAGGACGCTGCGGATCACCTTCCAGGTACTGCCGCCCATCGCCTGCACGGCCTCGACGAGTCCGCCGTCCACCTCGCGGACGGAGGTCTCCACGAGCCGGGCGTAGAAGGGGATGGCGCCGATGGCCAGCGGAACGATGGCGGCCTCGCGGCCGATGGTGGTGCCGGTGATCCACCGGGTGAAGCCCATCAGCGCCACCATCAGGATGATGAACGGCATCGAGCGTGCGATGTTCACGACCTGCCCGAGCACCTTGTTCACCAGGGCGTTCGCCAGGAGACCGGCGCGGTCGGTGAGGACGAGCAGGATGCCCAGCGGAAGCCCGCCGACGACGGCGATCAGAGTGGACCAGCCGACCATGTAGAGCGTGTCGCCGCACGCCTGGGACAGCAGCGGCTGCATCTCGGACCAGGTCACTTGGCGCCCTCCTCGGCACGCGGGGCCGGCCGGCCCTGGACCTCGACGCCCAGGCCCTGTTCGCGCAGGAAGCCGATCGGCACGACGTTCTCCTCGTAGCGGCCGGGCAGCTCCATGCGCATCCGGCCGACCTGCGTGCCGCCGACGGTGTCCACCGCGGCGCCGAGGATCGAGATGTCGATGTTGTAGGTGCGGGACAGCTGGGAGACGACGGGCCTCGTGGCGGCCTCACCGTGGAACGTGACGTCCACCACGGTGCGGTCGCCGGCGGAGGTGTCGCCGTTCACCGGGAAGAGCGCGCGGGCCAGGTGGGAGCCGGGTGTGCCGAGGAGTTCCGCGACGGTGCCCGACTCCACGATCCGGCCGTTCTCCATCAGGGCGGCCGAGTCGCAGACGGTCTTGACGACGTCCATCTCGTGCGTGATGAGCAGCACGGTGAGGCCGAGCCTGCGGTTGAGGTCGCGCAGCAGCCCCAGGATGGAGCGGGTGGTCTCCGGGTCGAGGGCGCTGGTCGCCTCGTCGGAGAGCAGCACCTTCGGGTCGCCGGCGAGGGCGCGGGCGATGCCCACGCGCTGCTTCTGGCCGCCGGAGAGCTGCGCGGGGTAGGCCCTGGCCCGGTCGGCGAGGCCGACGAGTTCGAGCAGGTCGCGGGCCTTGGTGGCGCGTGCCCTGCGGGAGTGGCCGAGGATCTCCAGCGGCAGTTCGACGTTGTCCTGGACGGTGCGCGACGACAGCAGGTGGAAGTGCTGGAACACCATGCCGATGCGGCTGCGCGCCGCGCGCAGTTCCCGGCCGGCGCGCCGGCCGCGCCCCGCGAGCGCGGTGAGGTCCTGGCCGGCGACGGTCACGGTGCCGGAGGTGGGCCGCTCCAGGAGGTTGACACAGCGGATGAGCGAGGACTTTCCGGCGCCGCTGCGGCCGATGACGCCGTACACCTCGCCTTCGCGGACATGGAGGTCGACGCCGTCGAGAGCGGTGATCTCTCGGCCGCGTGAGCGGTAGACCTTGGTGAGGCCTGTGGTGGTGATCACGTGGAGTCCGTCATCGTCGGGTGCCGCGGCGCTCGGTGGACGCCGGGCACGGGGGATGCAGGGCGGAATCGGGCGGGGCACGGCGCGGCCCAGGGGCGCCCGGGGCGGCGGCGGTGTGTGCCCTGCCCGGGACGCGCCGTGCGGGGCACCGGCGATGGGCCGGGCGCGCGGCGTGCCGGGGTCTCGCTTCGGGGCGCGAGCGTCAGTGCGGTGCTGGGCCCTCAGAGGGCGCACATTCGGCACCGACAACGAGCACCGGGCGTCGTGATCGCCTCGGTCGCGGAACGGCGGCTGCTCGTCGTGGTCATGCGCCCCAGTAAAGCAGACGGGCCACGGCGCGCTTCAGGGGTGGGCGGCCCCGGTGCCCCCGGGGCCGCGTCCCTGTCCGACGGTGCCCTGGGGGTGTCCCCGTGTCCGACGGTGCCCCCGTGGGGGCGCGTGGAACCGCGCGACCAGCCATCCACCCACCGGCCGGTGGCCGGGACACGGCAGAAACCGCCCCTTCAGACCGGTGACGTCCCGCGGCCATCGCGGGGGCCGGTCGCGCAGATCCCCGCGCCCCTCCGGGGGCACCGGCGAGCGGGGGCTGGGACACGGGGCCGCACGGCCCCGTAATAAGGTCGCCGCATGCTTGATGCCCTGACGATCGTGCTCGCCGTGTGCGCGATCGTGCTCGCGGCCTGGTGCGGCCTCGCGGCCTACCGGGACCAGCCCACCAAGGACTGGCACTTCATCGGCATGGCCGTGGTCGCCCTGCTGGCCACGGTGCAGCTCGTCGTGGGCATCGTCCAGCTGGCACGGGGCGGGAAGCCGGAGCAGGGCACGGTGATCTTCGTGGCCTATCTGCTGGGCGCGTTCGCCTGCACCCCCGCCGCGGCCTTCATGTCGCTGGCGGAACGCACCCGCTGGGGCTCGGCGACCGTCGCGGCCGGGGGCGTGGTGCTCGCCGTGCTCGAACTGCGGCTGTACGACATCTGGGGAGGCTGAGGTGGCGGTGACCGATCGGAAGCGGGCGGGCGCCCCGCGGACCCGGCTGATCAGCGGGCCGGGCATGCTGCTGGTGTGGCTGTACGGGGTGATGGTGGTCGGTGCGGTGTCCCGCTCGGTCGTCCAGATCTGCACGGACTTCCAGCACGCGCCGCTGGCCTACTCCCTGTCGGCGGTCGCGGGGGTGGTGTACGGCTTCATCACCTACTCGCTGGTGCGCGGCGGCGAGCGGGCGCGCAGGGCGGCGCAGGTGTGCTGCGCCGCCGAGCTCGCCGGTGTGCTCGTCGTGGGCACCTGGACGCTGCTGGATCCCTCGGCGTTCCCGGATGCCACGGTCTGGTCGGACTACGGCATCGGATACCTCTTCATCCCCGTGATCCTGCCGGTCACCGCCATGATGTGGCTGCGCAGGGCAGCCCGCTCGGTCGGCTCCGCCCAGGGGACGTCCGCCTGAGGCGTCAGACGCCGGACGCGTCAGCCGCCGGGCCCGCGTCGGGCACCGGGCGCCTCAGGCGCTGGCCACGTACGCGGGGGTCTGCGGGTCCTTCGTCAGGGTGATGAGGGTGAGCGCGTCGTCGATCCGCTGCGTGCCGGCGGGCGCGTAGCCGTGCCGCCGGTAGAGCCGGATGTTGTGCTCGCTGCGGTGGCCGGTGAAGAGCTGGAAGCGCCGGACGTCGCCGTCGGCACGCAACTGCTCCTCGATGGCGGAGAGCAGCCGCCCCCCGAGGCCGTGCCGCTGCATCCGGGGGTGCACGATGAGCTTGCCGATGTGGGCGACGCCCTCGTCGTCGATGCTGCCCCGTACCGAGGCCACCACCTCGGGCCCGAGCCGCGCCACGAGCACCCGGCCGCGGGTGAGCTCCTCCTTCAGCGCGTCGAGCGTCTGGGTGAGCGGCTCGATGGTGTAGTCGCCGTACAGCTCGGCCTCGCTCTGGTAACAGAGGTACTGCAGTTTGAGGATCTGCTCCGCGTCCTGCTGGTCCGCCGCAGAGATGGTCACGCTCATGCCCATGTGTGCATGCCTCTCGCTCACCTGTTCCGCCGGTTGTCCATCAGTGCTTTCCCCGTCGGCCCGGAACTGCAACCTCCGCGGTGAGCATTCTGCGCAGGCATCCCAGGCATCGGGAACGCTCCGGCCCCAGGCTGCCCTGTGAGATACCCAACTGTCCTGCGATTTCCCGGTAGGTGGGGTCCTGGGGTGACAGGAGTGCCGTCACGACGGTGGCGCAGCGGCCGGGCAGCCGGCGCACCGCGGCGCGCAGCGCACGGCGCCGCAGCGCGGCGATGACCTGAGGTTCGGTGCCGCGCCAGGAGGCGTCGGCGGGCTCCGCCGGGTATCCGGAGGACCGGCGGGCGGTACGGCGGCAGCGGCGCGCCTCCGAGCGGACCGCGCGGCGCAGCCAGCGCGCCGGGTCGTTCGGGGGCCCCGCCGTGTGCAGCAGTTCGAGCAGCCGCAGCCACACGGCCTGCTCCAGATCGCCCGGCTCGGCACCCGCCGCGGGCGCCTCGGCCGCGGCCTCGGCGGCGAGCAGCGGGCGCAGGTCGTCGATGAGTGCGGTGGCGGTGTCACGGCCGGCGGGCCGGGGGTCACCGGAGCCGGCGGGGCGGGCCGTGCCGGCGCCGGCGGGGTGCGGCGCGCCAGGGCCGGCCGTGCGGGATGTCGTGCTGTCCATGCCGGGCGTGACGCGGCCGCCCCGGTCCTGGTTGCCGGGACGGCCGCTCTGTCACTCGCCCGCGGGGCGCGGGGCCCCGGCCGTTGACGCCGTGCGAGCCCGTGTTCGCTGTGGCGCGCCGCGACGTCCCGGCCGTGGCCGCCGTCCGGAGCCGTCAGCCGGCCACGAAGTCCTCGCGGGCGAGCAGGGCCGTGTCGGCGTTGTCGGAGAAGATGCCGTCGATACCGGTCTCGAAGTACCTGCGGAAGGCGCCGAAGGCGTCGCCGTAGGCGTTGGGGTCGGTGCCCCTGCGGTAGTCGGCGGGCAGGAACGTGTTCTCGTTGCGCATCGTGTAGGGGTGCAGGATCAGCCCGGCGGCGTGTGCGTCGCGGACCAGCGTGGTCGGCGAGGTCAGCTTGCCGCTGGAGTCCTTGGGGATGATCAGGTCGAGCGTGGGCCCGATGCCCTGCGCGAACGACGCGATCCACCGCAGGCCCGCGGGCTCGACCAGGTCGTCGACGGTGCGCGGGTCACCCGCGGCGACGAAGTCCCAGGGGCGGGTGCCCGCGGCGTCCAGCAGCACGATGCCCGGCGAGTCGACGAGCCTGGTCAGCCGCTGGATGCTGGTGGGCTCGAAGGACTGCAGGATGAGCGGGGAGTCCGCCCGGTCCCGGCGGTACTTGCGGAGCAGCCGCGCCAGCAGGTTCTCGACGTCGAAGCCGAGGCCCCGGAAGTAGGTCGGGTGCTTGGTCTCCACGTACAGCCACACCGGCCGGCCGCGCCTCGTGCCCTGCCGGTCGGCCCACTGCAGGACCTCCTCGTAGGTGGGCACCGCCCAGCGGCCGTTGTACAGGGTGTTGTCCGGGCGGTTGGCGGGGATGCGCTCGATCGCACGCAGGGTCTTGAGCTCGGCGAGGGTGAAGTCCTCGGTGAACCAGCCGGTGAGCTTGGTGCCGTCCACCGTCTTGGTGGTCTTGCGGTCGGCGAACTCGGGGTGCTGGGCGACGTCCGTAGTGGCGGAGATGTCGTTCTCGTGACGGCATACCAGGTGGCCGTCCTTGGTGGGCACCACGTCCTGCTCGACGATGTGCGCCCCGAGGTCCAGGGCGTGCTGGTAGGAGCCGAGGGTGTGCTCGGGGCGGTATCCCGCCGTGCCGCGGTGGCCGATGACGGTGACCGCCGGCAGGTCGAGTCCGTGCCCGTGGCCGGTGCCGCCGGAGCGCTCGGCGGCCCGAGCCGCCTGGGGCAGGCCGGCGACGGCTCCGCCCGCGCCGAGGACCGCCGCGCCGAGGACCGTCCGCCGGCCCGGTCCCGTTCCCGGTCGCTGCTCGTTCGACGCCTGCTTCGCCATGGGCATTCCTCCTGGTGTGCTGCCGTGTCGGGGCTGCGCTCCGGCCCTGCCGGTCCGGCCGGCCGGACCGACCGATCGTAGGTGCCGGGGAGTGACGGAGGGGAGACCTGAGACGGAACGGACGGCTGATGTCAGGTGGCCGGCGCCGGCAGGAGCGCCTGCCCGCGGCACCCGTGCGCACCCTCTCGGCCTGCGCACCTGGGCGGTGTCGCCGCGCTGTGCGGGATGTGGGGGACTCCCGGCCGCCGTGTGCCGGGCGGGTATCCGCCCGGTGGCCGATGTGCAATCGTCACGGCGTCCCGAGTATCGTCCTCACCTGCGGAGACTTCCGCAACGAGTGCACCAGGCGCAGCAGTCGATTCCCTTGACCACGGAGGGCCCGTTGTCCCGTTTCGCGTTCATCAAGGCAGTGCTCGGACCGGTGATGCGCCTGATGTTCCGGCCACGGGTGGAGGGCGCCGAGCACATTCCCGCCTCGGGTCCGGTGATCATGGCGGGCAACCACCTCACCTTCATCGACTCGATCGTGCTGCCGGTCGTCTGCGACCGCCAGGTGTTCTTCATCGGCAAGGACGAGTACGTCACGGGCAAGGGCCTGAAGGGCCGTCTGATGGCGTGGTTCTTCACCGGGGTCGGCATGATCCCGGTGGACCGGGACGGCGCGAGCGGCGGGGTGGCCGCGCTGATGACGGGCCGGCGGGTACTGGAGGAGGGCCGGATGTTCGGCATCTACCCGGAGGGCACCCGCTCCCCCGACGGCCGGCTCTACCGGGGCCGTACGGGCATCGCCCGTCTGACGCTGATGACCGGTGCGCCGGTGGTGCCGTTCGCGGTGATCGGCACCGACAAGCTCCAGCCGGGCGGCACCGGCATGCCCCGGCCGGGCCGGGTGACGGTCCGGTTCGGCGCTCCGATGGAGTTCTCCCGTTACGAGGGCATGGACCGCGACCGCTATGTGCTGCGCGCCGTGACCGACTCGGTGATGACGGAGGTCATGCGGCTGTCGGGCCAGGAGTACGTGGACATGTACGCCACCAAGGCGAAGTCGGCCGCGTGACGTCGCGCCGGTGACACGGCACCGGTGACCGGCATCGGTGACACGCATCGGTGACGCCAGGTCGGTCGGTGGCACCAGGTCGACGGCACCGCAGCGGTGGCACCGCACGGTGGGCCGGCGCCGTGCCGGCCCACCGCTCCGCCGGGTGCCGTCAGCGCCTGGCGTCGGCCCACGCCCGCTGGACGGCCAGGTCGGCCTTGACCTCGGTGAGCTGGGCCGCCACCGCCGAGGGGGCGGTGCCCCCACGGGCGCTCCGGGACGCGAGGGCGCCGGGCACGTCGAGGACGGCGCGGACGCCGGGCGTCAGGTGCGGGGAGATCTTGGCGAACTGCTCGTCGGTGAGCTGGTCGAGCTCGATGCCCAGCGTCTCGCACTCCTTGACGCACTCCCCCGCCACCTCGTGTGCGACGCGGAACGGCACGCCCTGCCGGACCAGCCACTCGGCGATGTCGGTGGCGAGCGAGAAGCCCGCCGGGGCGAGTTCCGCCATGCGTTCGCGGTTGACGGTGAGGGTGGCCATCATGCCGGTGAAGGCGGGCAGCAGCACCTCCAGCTGGTCGCAGGAGTCGAAGACGGGTTCCTTGTCCTCCTGCAGGTCGCGGTTGTAGGCGAGCGGGAGCGCCTTGAGGGTGGCGAGCAGGCCGGTGAGGTTGCCGATCAGCCGTCCCGACTTGCCGCGCGCCAGCTCGGCGATGTCGGGGTTCTTCTTCTGCGGCATGATCGACGAGCCCGTGGAGAAGGAGTCGTGGAGGGTGACGAAGGAGAACTCCTTCGTGTTCCAGATGATGACCTCCTCCGCGATCCGGGAGAGGTCGACGCCGATCATCGCGGTGATGAAGGCGAACTCGGCGGCGAAGTCACGCGCGGCGGTGCCGTCGATGGAGTTGGCGGCGCTGCCGCCCTCGAAGCCCAGGTCCTCGGCGACCGCCTCCGGGTCGAGTCCCAGGGAGGAGCCGGCCAGGGCGCCCGAGCCGTACGGCGAGACGGCCGTGCGCTCGTCCCACTGCCGCAGCCGCTCCGCGTCCCGCGACAGGGCCTGCACATGCGCCAGCACGTGGTGGGCGAAGAGCACCGGCTGCGCGTGCTGGAGGTGGGTACGGCCGGGCATGGCGACGTCCGGGTGGGCCTCGGCGAGCCCCACCAGCGCCTCCTGGAGGTCGGTGATCAGGCCGCCGATGATGCGGGCGTGGTCGCGCAGGTACATCCGGAAGAGCGTGGCCACCTGGTCGTTCCGCGACCGCCCCGCGCGCAGCTTGCCACCGAGATCGGGGCCGAGGCGCTCCAGCAGGCCGCGCTCCAGGGCGGTGTGCACGTCCTCGTCGGCGACGGTGCCCGTGAACGAGCCGTCCGCGACGTCGGCCGCGAGTCGGTCCAGGCCCTGAAGCATCCGTTCCAGCTCGTCCTCGGTGAGCAGTCCCGCCCGGTGCAGCACACGCGCGTGCGCCCGCGAGCCCGCGATGTCGTACGGAGCGAGCCGCCAGTCGAAGTGGACGGAGGCCGAGAGCCGGGCCAGGGCCTCGGCGGGGCCGTCGGCGAACCGGCCGCCCCAGAGCCGGACGTCACCCTTGTTGCTGCTCACTGCGGTTGCTCCTTGCGTCCTGCGGGTCGGGTGCCACGGCCCGCGGCATACGGGCGAGGCGTCGATGTGCGACCGCCTCCCCGCGGTCGGGCGGGGAGGCGGTGTTCAGACTATGGCGTGGCCGGCGGACACCGGGTACGCGGTGTGCCGGCGGGGCGCGGCCTGCCGTCCGACCGGCGGGTCCGGCCCCTGCGGCGGCTAGGCCAGGTCGCGGCGGGCGGCGATCTTCTGCGAGAGGCCGAAGATCTCGATGAAGCCCTGCGCCTTGGACTGGTCGAAGGTGTCGCCCGAGTCGTAGGTGGCCAGGTTGAAGTCGTAGAGCGAGGAGCCGGACCTGCGGCCGGTGACGACGGCGCGGCCGCCGTGCATGGTCATCCGGATGTCGCCGGTGACGTGCTGGTTGGCCTCGTTGATGAAGCCGTCCAGGGCGCGCTTGAGCGGCGAGAACCACAGGCCGTCGTAGACCAGCTCGCCCCAGCGCTGCTCGACCTGCCGCTTGTAGCGGGCCAGCTCGCGCTCGACGGTGACGTTCTCCAGTTCCTGGTGCGCGGTGATCAGCGCGATCGCACCGGGGGCCTCGTAGACCTCGCGGGACTTGATGCCGACGAGGCGGTCCTCGACCATGTCGATCCGGCCGATGCCCTGGGCGCCCGCGCGCTGGTTGAGCTGCTGGATGGCCTCCAGCGGGGTGACGGGCGTGCCGTCCACGGCGACCGGGACGCCGGCCTCGAAGGAGATCACGACCTCGTCGGGCTCACGCGGGACGGACGGGTCCTTCGTGTACTCGTAGATGTCCTCGATCGGGGCGTTCCAGATGTCCTCCAGGAAGCCGGTCTCGATGGCGCGGCCGAAGGCGTTCTGGTCGATCGAGTACGGGGACTTCTTGGTGGTGGCGATCGGGAGGTCCTTCTCCTCGCAGAAGGCGATCGCCTTGTCGCGGGTCATGGCGTAGTCGCGGACGGGGGCGATGCACTTGAGGTCGGGGGCGAGGGCGACGATGCCGGCCTCGAAGCGGACCTGGTCGTTGCCCTTGCCCGTGCAGCCGTGCGCCACGGTGCTCGCGCCGTGCTTCTTGGCGGCGGCGACGAGGTGCTTGACGATGGTGGGCCGGGAGAGCGCGGAGACCAGCGGGTAGCGGTCCATGTACAGGGCGTTGGCCTTGATCGCCGGGAGGCAGTACTCTGCGGCGAATTCCTCCTTGGCGTCCGCGACCTCGGCCTCGACCGCCCCGCACGCGAGCGCGCGCTTGCGGATGACGTCCAGGTCCTCACCGCCCTGGCCGACGTCGACGGCGACGGCGATGACCTCGGCGCCCGTCTCCTCGGCGATCCAGCCGATGGCGACGGAGGTGTCAAGGCCGCCCGAATAGGCGAGTACGACGCGCTCGGTCACGGGATTCTCCTCACAGTGCATTCGCTGATATGCATGAGTATGCATAGCGCCGTATGTTTCGTCAATCCAGCAGACGGGTGCCTCGCCCCGGCCGGGGACACCGACGACGGCAACCCCTGCCAAGGGGCGCGGGGAACCGCGCAGACAGCCCACCCACCGCCGGCAAACCGACGACCGCACCCCCACCAAGGGGGCGCGGGGAACCGCGGAGAACGGCACACCGACCGGCGGCAAGCCGGGGACGACGCCCTGCGGGCCGCACCCGGCCCGCAGGCCACAGGGGGCCGGGGCGCGGCCCTCACTCGCCCCCCGTAAGCGCCTCCATCAGCACCCGAGCCTGACTGTGCGCAAGATCCTTCGTCGCGGTGAGCAGCGTCACCGGCCCCTCCGCAGCCATCTCCACCAGCCGCTCGAGCGCCTCCCGCCGCTCCGGCTCGGCCAGCTCCGCACGGTAACGCTCCGCGAACTCGCCGTACCGGTCGGGATCGTGCCCGTACCACTTCCGCAGCTCCCCGGACGGGGCCACGTCCTTCAGCCACGCGTCCAGCGGCACCTTGTCCTTGGCCAGGCCGCGCGGCCAGATCCGGTCCACGAGGACCCTGGCGCCGTCCGCGGGCTCCGCCGGATCGTAGACGCGGCGCATGCGGACCTGCGGCGGTCCGCTCCGGCCGCGCGAGCCGCCGTGTTCCCCGCTGCCGTGAGACGTGCCCCGCGCGCCCTGCCGCCCCGTCCGGCGCCGCCCCGTCTGCTGTCGTCCGCTGCTCGCCATAGCTCCATGGTCCCGCCGTGGTGCGGTCCCGCCAGTCGAGACGGCCCGCATAATCCCTGGGCAGCCGGAGCGCCGTACCGAATAATCGGTGACCATGGGAAAGACCTATGAACGCATCGACGGCAGACTCCGCTCGTTCATCGAGGCACAGCCCCTCTTCTTCACCGCGACCGCGCCGCTGTCCGGCGACGGCACGGTGAACCTCTCTCCCAAGGGCCTCACCGGCTCCTTCACCGTGCTCGACGAGCACACGGTGGCGTATCTGGACTTCGCGGGCAGCAACGCCGAGACGATCGCCCACCTGCGCGAGAACGGCCGGATCACGCTGATGTGGTGCGCCTTCCAGGGCCCGCCGAACATCGTGCGGGTGCACGGCCGCGGCGAGCCGGTGTTCCGGGACGACCCCCGGTTCAACGAGCTGCTCGGGCACTTCCCGGACATCGATCCCCACCGGCACGGGCTGCGCGCGATCATCGTCGTCACGGCCGAGCTGATCCGCGACACCTGCGGCTACGCCGTGCCGTACATGGCCTACGAGAGCGACCGGGATCTGCACGGCAAGCGGTTCGCGCGCGAGGACGACACGTCGCTCGACGCCTACTTCCAGAAGAAGGAGCACGTCGCCACCAGCCTGGACGGGCTCCCCGGGCTGCCGCTGCCCCTGCCGGAGTCCACCTTCTGAACCGGCGCCGCGGGCGCTCTCCCACATGACGAGACAGGGTTGCGTGCCCGGCCCGGGACGCGTTGCATCGCGGCCGTGCAGACGGACCCTGAAGAGACCGAAGACCGGGACGGCAGCGCGGGCCCGGCCGCAGCCCAGGCGCACGGCACCACCGCGGGCCCGGACCCCGCCGGCGCTCCGCCGCCGGACGCCGACCGCGCCGCGCGCCGCGCCGTCACCCTCTTCCCGGTGCTGGTGCTCGCCGCGGGCGCCGCGGGCATGGCGACGCCGGGAACCTTCACCGGGTGGGCCGAGGACGTGCCGTACCTGCTGGGTGTGGTGATGTTCTGTATGGGCCTGACCATGACCCCGCGGGACTTCAGGGGCGTGGCACGGCGGCCCTGGGCGGTGGGTCTTGGCCTGGTGGCGCACTATGTGATCATGCCGGGGCTCGGCTGGCTGATCGCCCATGCGCTGGGGCTGTCCCCGCAGCTGGCGGCCGGGGTGATCCTGGTGGGCTGCGCGCCGAGCGGCACCGCGTCCAACGTGGTGACCTACCTCGCGCGCGGCGACGTGGCCCTGTCGGTGTCGGTCGCCACGGTCTCCACCGTGCTCGCCCCGCTGATCACACCGCCGCTGACCCTGCTGCTCGCGGGCGAGTACCTGCCGGTGGACGCGTCCGCCATGGTCACGGACATCCTCAAGACGGTGCTGCTGCCGGTGCTGGGCGGTCTCGTCGTGCGCCTCGTCCTCGGCCGGTATCTGGACCGGCTGCTGGGCGCTCTGCCGTGGCTCTCCGCGCTGACGGTGTCGGCGATCGTGGCCGTGGTGGTGGCGGGCAGTTCGGCGGCAATCAAGTCGGCGGCGGCGCTGGTGCTGCTCGCGGTGGTGCTCCACAACGGGCTGGGCCTGGCCCTCGGCTACGGCGCGGGGCGGCTGGCGCGACTGGGCATGCCCGCGTCGCGTGCCATGGCCTTCGAGGTGGGGATGCAGAACTCCGGCCTCGCCGCCTCGCTCGCCACGGCCCACTTCAGCCCCCTCGCCGCCCTGCCCTCGGCCGTCTTCTCCGTGTGGCACAACGTCTCGGGTGCCGTGGTCGCGGCCTGGATGTCCCACCGGTCGCGGCGGGCGCAGCACGCCTGAACCGCGCTCACCCCCGGGCGCACGTCCCGGGCCCACGCCCAGGACCCGCGCCCGGGGCGCCCCGAGCGTACGGGGCCCCGGGCGTACGGGGGCGTGAGCCCCGGGGGACGTTCACGGGCCCGAGGGACGTCGGTGGCCGCCCGGGAGACGTTCAGCTGTCGTTCTGCGCCAGCCGCAGCAGATGGTCGGCCAGCGCCTGGCCACCGGTCGGCTGCCGGCTGATCAGGAGCACCGTGTCGTCCCCCGCGATGGTGCCCAGGATGTCGTGCAGCTCGGCCTGGTCGATCGCCGAGGCGAGGAACTGGGCCGCACCGGGCGGGGTGCGCAGGACCACGAGGTTGGCCGAGGCCTCCGCGGAGATCAACAGCTCGGTCGAGAGCCTGCGCATCCGCTCCTCCTTCGCCGACTCGCCCAGCGGCGCCCGGGGCGTGCGGAATCCTCCCTCGCTGGGCACCGCGTAGATGAGGTCGCCCTCGGTGTTGCGGATCTTCACGGCGTTGAGCTCGTCCAGGTCGCGGGAGAGCGTCGCCTGGGTGACGGAGAGTCCGTCGTCCGCGAGGAGCTTCGCCAACTGGCTCTGCGAGCGCACCGGCTCACGGTTGAGGATGTCCACGATGCGGCGGTGGCGGGCGGTGCGGGTCTGCGGCACGGCAGGCCCGCCGTGCTCGGGTCCGTGGTCCTGCGCCTGGCTCATCGTCGTCTCAGTCTCCGGATCATTCTCGGGCCGGCCCTTCCCCCTGCTGGTACACCTGGTACGCCTTGTCCAGAACGCCGGGCAGCGCCTGGAGGAAGGCGTCCACCTCCTCGTCGCGCAGGGTCAGCGGCGGCATGAGCCGTACGACGTCGGGGGCGGGCGCGTTGACCAGGAGGCCGGCGTCCTGAGCCGCCTGCTGCACCTGGGGCGCAACAGGTTCGGTGAGCACGATACCCAGCAGCAGGCCGGCGCCCCTGACATGGCTGACCAGTGGGTGGCGCCCGGTGCCGTCCGGGCCGCCGTGCCGCTCGATGCCGTCCCGCAGCCGCTCCCCCGCCCGCTTGACGTTCTCCAGCAGCCCGTCGGCGGCGATGGTGTCGAGGACGGCGAGCCCGGCCGCGCAGGCGACGGGGTTGCCGCCGAAGGTGGTGCCGTGGTGGCCGGGCTCCAGCAGGCCGGCGGCGGCGCCGAAGGCGACGGTGGCCCCGATGGGCAGGCCACCGCCGAGGCCCTTGGCGAGAGTGACGATGTCGGGGTCGACGCCGTCGTGCGCCTGGTACTCGAACCAGTGGCCGGTGCGTCCGATGCCGGTCTGCACCTCGTCGAGCGCGAGGAGGGTGCCGGTGGCCCGGGTGATCTCGCGGGCCGCGCGCAGGTAGCCCGCGGGCGGCACGATCACGCCGTTCTCGCCCTGGATCGGTTCGATGAGGACGAGCGCGGTGTCCTCGGTGACGGCGGCCCGCAGCGCCTCCACGTCGCCGTACGGGACATGGGTGACGGCGCCCGGCAGCGGCAGGAAGGGCTGCTGCTTGCCCGGCTGGCCGGTGAGGGCGAGGGCGCCCATGGTGCGGCCGTGGAAGCCGCCGACGGCGGCGACCATGTGGGTGCGGCCGGTCAGCCGTCCGATCTTGAAGGCGCCCTCGTTGGCCTCCGCGCCGGAGTTGCAGAAGTACACGCGCCCGTCCCGGCCGAAGAGCTGGATCAGCCGCTCGGCGAGCGCGACCGGCGGCTCGGCGACGAAGAGGTTGGAGACGTGGCCGAGGGACGCGATCTGGCGGCTGACGGCGTCGACGACCGCGGGGTGCGCGTGGCCCAGCGCGTTCACCGCGATGCCACCCACGTAGTCGAGGTAGCAGGTGCCCTCGGCGTCCCAGAGCCGGACGCCCTCGCCGCGCACGAGCGGTATGCGGGGGGTGCCGTAGTTGTTCATGAGCGCGCCCTGCCAGCGGCGGACGAGGGCGGCGTTGCCGCCGGCCGGCCCGTCGGCGGTGTGCACGGTGTCCCGCGCTTCCGTGGCGGGCGCTTGCCTGGTGCCGGTCGTGGGTGTTCCCGTGGCGGGGGTTCCCGTGGCGGGTGTTCCCGTGGCGGGTGTTCCCGTGATGCCGGTCATGCGGTCCCCTTCTGCGGTGCGTGCGTGGTGTCGGGGTCGTCCGGCACGACCATCGTGCCGATGCCTTCGTCGGTGAAGATCTCCAGCAGGATCGAGTGCTGGACGCGGCCGTCGATGACGCGGGCCGTGGTGACGCCGTTGCGCACCGCGTGCAGGCAGCCCTCCATCTTCGGGACCATGCCGCTGGCCAGCTCGGGCAGCAGCTTCTCCAGCTCGGTCGCGGTGAGCCTGCTGATCACGTCGTCGCTGTTCGGCCAGTCCTCGTAGAGGCCCTCCACGTCGGTGAGGACCATCAGCGTCTCCGCCTTCAGCGCCGCGGCGAGCGCGGCGGCCGCGGTGTCGGCGTTGACGTTGTAGACGTGGCCGTCGTCGGCGGAGCGTGCGATGGAGGACACCACCGGGATCCGGCCGTCCGCGAGCAGCGCCTCGATGGCGCCGGTGTCGATCTCGGTGATCTCGCCGACCCGGCCTATGTCGACCAGTTCGCCGTCGATCCTGGGCAGGTGCTTGGTGGCGGTGAGGGTGTGGGCGTCCTCGCCGGTGAGGCCGACGGCGAGCGGGCCGTGCCGGTTGAGCAGGCCGACGAGTTCGCGCTGCACCTGCCCGGCGAGCACCATGCGGACCACGTCCATGGCCTCTGGTGTGGTGACCCTGAGCCCCGCCTTGAACTCGGAGACCAGGCCGTGCCGGTCGAGCTGGGCGCTGATCTGCGGCCCGCCGCCGTGCACCACGACGGGCTTGAGGCCGGCGCGCCGCAGGAAGGCGACGTCCTGTGCGAACGCGGCCTTCAGCGCCTCGTCCACCATGGCGTTGCCGCCGAACTTGATCACGATCGTCTTGCCGTGGTGCCTGGTCAGCCAGGGCAGGGCCTCGATGAGGATCTGCGCCTTGGGCAGTGCGGTGTGCTGGCGAGTGGTCATGCGGGCGGCACCTTCGGGCCGGGAGGGACGGGGGCACGGGCCGCTGTCGCTCGCGCGGGGGCGGGTGCCGCGGTCGGCCGGGCGGCCGGGCAGCGGCTGAGCGACTGGACGGCTGAGCGGTCAGGAGGAGTAGGCGCTGTTCTCGTGGACGTAGTCGGCGGTCAGGTCGTTGGTCCAGATGGTGGCGGTGGCGGGGCCCGCGGCGAGGTCGGCCGTGATGGTGACCTCCCGGAAGCGCATGTCGACGCGGTCGCGGTCCTCGCCCACGGAGCCGTCGCGGCAGACCCAGACGCCGTTGATGGCGACGTTCAGCCGGTCGGGCTCGAAGACGGCGGAGGTGGTGCCGATGGCGGAGAGCACCCGGCCCCAGTTCGGGTCCTCGCCGTGGACGGCGCACTTCAGGAGGTTGTTCCGAGCGATGGAGCGGCCCACCTGCACGGCGTCCTCCTCGCTGGCCGCCCCCACGACGTCGATCCTGATGTCCTTGCTCGCGCCCTCGGCGTCCCTGATGAGCTGCCGCCCGAGGTCGTCGCAGACCGTCCGCACCGCCTCGGTGAACTCGTCGTGCCCCGGGACGACGCCGGAGGCGCCCGAGGCGAGCAGCAGCACGGTGTCGTTGGTCGACATGCAGCCGTCGGAGTCGATCCGGTCGAAGGTGGTGCGGGTGGCCGCGCGGAGCGCCTTGTCGAGCGCTTCGGGCGCCACATCGGCGTCGGTGGTGAGGACGACGAGCATGGTGGCGAGGCCCGGGGCGAGCATGCCGGCGCCCTTGGCCATGCCGCCCACCGTCCAGCCCCCGTCGCCCTGCACGACCGCGGTCTTGTGCACGGTGTCGGTGGTCATGATGGCGAGGGCGGCCTTCTCGCCGCCGTGCTCGGACAGCTCGCCGGCGGCCAGGGTCACGCCGGGCAGCAGCTTGTCCATCGGCAGCCGGACACCGATCAGGCCGGTCGAGGCGACGGCGATCTCCGCCGCGCTGTGCCCTTCGAGCACCTCGGCGGCGCGCTCGGCGGTGGCATGGGTGTCCTGGAAGCCCTCCGGTCCGGTGCAGGCGTTGGCGCCACCCGAGTTGAGCACCACCGCGGACACCTGTCCGCCCGCGAGCACCTGCTCGGACCAGAGCACCGGGGCGGCCTTCACACGGTTGGACGTGAAGACGCCCGCGGCGGCGAGGCGGGGGCCGGTGTTGACGACCAGGGCCAGGTCGAGCCCGCCGCTCTCCTTGATCCCTGCGGCGACGCCCGTGGCCTTGAAGCCCTTGGCGGCTGTGACACTCACTGTGTCTCCTCGTTCGGTTCTCCGCCCGCGTCGCACCGGGGCGCGGCTCCCGTCGCCGCCCGGGGGCCGGCGGCGGTGCCCGCTCCCTTGGCCGCCGGGAGGTGGCCCCGGCTCACGGGGCGATTCCTGCGGTGGTCAGTCCGGTGTCCTCGGGGAGGCCGAGGGCGATGTTCATGCTCTGGATCGCGCCGCCCGCGGTGCCCTTGGTGAGGTTGTCGATGGCGCTGACCGCGATGACGCGGCCCGCGGTCTCGTCCAGCGCGACCTGGATCTGCGCGGCGTTCGAGCCGTACACGGAGGCGGTGGCGGGCCAACTGCCCGCGGGCAGCAGCCGGGCGAACGGCTCGTCCGCCAGCGCCTTCTCATAGGCGGCCCGTACCGCCTGCGCACGCACGCCGTCCTTGGCGCGGGCCGAGCAGGTGGCGAGGATGCCGCGGGGCATCGGGACGAGCGTCGGGGTGAACGAGACCGTGACGGGCTCACCCGCCACCGCGCTGAGGCTCTGGCTCATCTCGGGGGTGTGCCGGTGCACCCCGCCCACGCCGTACGGGGAGACGGAGCCCATCACCTCGCTGCCCAGCAGGTGCGGCTTGGGCGACTTCCCGGCGCCGGAGGTGCCGCTCGCGGCGACGACCACGGCGTCCGGCTCGACCAGGCCGGCCAGGTACGCGGGGAACAGTGCCAGGGCGACCGCCGTCGGGTAGCAGCCGGGCACCGCGATGCGCCTGGCCCCCTCCAGCGCGGTGCGGCCGCCCGGTAGCTCCGGCAGCCCGTACGGCCAGGTCCCGGCGTGCTCCGAGCCGTAGAACCGCCGCCAGGCCGCCGGGTCCGCGAGCCGGAAGTCGGCTCCCATGTCGACGACGAGTACATCGGGGCCCAGTTGCTCGGCCACCGCGGCGGACTCGCCGTGCGGCAGCGCGAGGAAGACGACGTCGTGCCCGGCGAGGGCCTCGGCGCCGGTGGGCTCGAGCACCCGGTCGGCGAGCGGCAGCAGATGCGGCTGCACGCCGCCGAGCCGCTGCCCGGCGTTCGCGTGTGCCGTCAGCGCTCCGATCTCCACCCCGGGGTGCCCGAGGAGCAGCCGCAGCAACTCGCCACCCGCATACCCGCTCGCTCCTGCCACTGCCGCACGTATGGCCATGGGTTCCTCCTCCACAGCATGACTATACGCAGAGCGGCACACCTATGCAATGGCCGGCCGACTGCTCCTGTCCGGACTGCCGGGCAGCACCTGCCGGTCTTCGGCGGCCGGCGCCCTCGCCCTCCGGCGCGACCGGCCGGCCCCGCTCCCCAGCGCGACCGGCGGGCCCCGCTCGCCGGCAGCCGTGCCTTGCCCGTTCCCGCCCAGGCACGCCCTTGACTTCGAGAACGCTCGAATACGTAGCGTGCGCGCCATGAGTACTCGTCAGCACAAGATCGGATCGGGTTTCGGAGCGGACAGCACGGCGGAGGAGGTGCTGCGCGGGATCGATCTCTCCGGGAAGCTGGCGGTCGTCACCGGTGGCTACTCGGGGATCGGCCTGGAGACGACGCGGGCGCTGGCCGGTGCGGGTGCCCGGGTGGTGGTGCCCGCGCGGCGGCCCGCGACCGCGGCGGAGGCGCTGAGCGGCGTGGCCGGCGTGGAGGTCGACGAGCTGGACCTCGCCGACCTCGGCAGCGTGCGCGGGTTCGCCGAGCGCTTCCTCGCCTCCGGCCGCCGCATCGACATCATGATCAACAACGCCGGGGTGATGGCCTGCCCGGAGACCCGGGTGGGCCCGGGCTGGGAGGCGCAGTTCGCCACCAACCACCTCGGCCACTTCGCGCTCGTCAACCGGCTCCGCCCCGCCGTCGCACCGGGCGCCCGCGTGGTGGCGGTGTCGTCCGGCGGCCACCGGCGCTCCGCCATCCGCTGGGACGACATCCACTTCACGTCCGGCTACGACAAGTGGGCGGCCTACGGCCAGGCGAAGACCGCGAACGTACTGTTCGCGGTGCACCTGGACGCGCTCGCCCGGGACGCCGGGGTGCGTGCGTTCGCGCTGCACCCGGGCGGCATCCTCACCCCCTTGCAGCGCCACCTCGCCAAGGAGGAGATGGTCGCCTTCGGCTGGATCGACGAGGACGGCAACCCCGTGAACGACTCCTTCAAGACGCCCCAGCAGGGTGCGGCGACCCAGGTCTGGGCGGCGACCTCACCCCAGCTGGCCGGCAAGGGCGGCGTGTACTGCGAGGACTGCGACATCGCCGAGCCAGCGGGCAGCGGTGACTCCGCGGGCGGCGTACGCGACTACGCCGTCGACCCCGAGCAGGCGGCGCGCCTGTGGGCGCTGTCGGCACGGCTCACGGGCGTGGACGCGTTCGGGGACGGGACGGCCTGAACGCGGTGGCCCGCCGGTGCCGGCGGGCCACTCCCGCCATCCCGTGCCCGCCGGCTGCTCCCGTCGCCCTGTCACCGCCGGCTCTTTCCACCGTCCCGTCGCCGCCGCCCGTTCCCGTCATCCCGCCGCCCGTTCCCGTCGTCCCGCCGCCCGTTCCCGTCGTCCCGCCGCCCGTTCCCGTCGTCCCGTGCCCGCTTGCTCTCCCCGCCATCCTGTCTCCGCCGACGGCTCCCGCCCTCCCTGCCCGGGACGCCTTCTCCCCCGTCCCGACCGGGCGGACCCGGCGCGGTGTGAGGGCCGCGAAGGCGAGTGCGGCCAGGAGTTGGCAACCGGCCGCCGTCAGCAGGGCGGTAGCCAGCGACCGGGCGGCGAGGGGCCCCGCGAGGCCCGCTCCGCAGGCATACGCGGTGATCTTCAGGCTGGCGCCGGTGGTGAAGACCTGGCCGCGCAACCGCTCGGGCGCCTCCCGGTGGCGTACCGCGAACAGCGCCGTGAGCTGCGGCCCCTCGGCGACGCCGGTCAGCAGCATCGCGAGCACGAGCAGCACGGGGCCGCCGGCGGCCGCCAGGCCGAAGGCCGCGGCGAGTACGAGCGTGCTGCCGAGGACGAGGGCGTCGGGACGGGCGGCGAGCCGGGGGCGGCGGAAGACGACCGCGTTCGCGGCGAGCGCGGCAACCGCCACCCCGGTCAGCAGCAGCGTCCCGTACTCCGGCCGCCCGAACGCCGCCGCCCCGAGTACCGGACAGGAGGCGACCAGCATGCCCTCGCCGAGGCAGGAGAGCACAGAGGCGACGGTCGCCCGGGCCAGCCGGCGCAACCCGAACAGGGCACCGAAGCCGGCGGCGAGGTCGGCGGCGGCCGCCCTCGCGTGCCCCGGCCCGGCAACCGCCGACGGGGGGCGCGCCGGCCCGGCACGGTGACGGGCCGGCGGCAACGCGACGGCGGACGGCACGGCGATGCAGACCAGCGCACCGGAGACGGCCACCGCCGCAGGCGCGCCGAGCAGCACCGCGACGCCCCCGGCGCAGGCGGGTCCCGCCAGCCCCGCGGCGGTGAACGTCATCGCGTCGAGCGCGGTCGCCCCTGGCAACCGCTCGGGTGGGACGGCGCGCGGGAGCTGGGAGGTCCAGCCACCGGACAGCGCGGGTCCTGGCAGCCCTACGAGGACCGCGAGCAGCAGCAGCCAGCCGTCCGGCAACCGCCCGAGGCCGGCCAGGAGCACCACCAGTCCGGCCGCATGGCAGCCGAGTGCCAAGGCGAGCAGGTGCCCAGGCCGCGCCGCCCTGTCGAGCAGGACGCCGAGGACGGGGCCGCCGACCGCCGCCGCGATCATGATGCCGGCGATGAGGGCAGGCCCCAGGGCGGGCGAGCCGGTCACCGCGGGCCCGGCGAGCAGCAACGAGGGCCCCGCCATCTCGTCCCCCGTACGTGCGGCCACCGCCCCGGCGAGGAAGCGGCCCAGCCCGTAACGCTTCTCCATAGATAAGACGTTACGGAGGTAACGAAAAACCCAGCAAGATGCGTTACAGTCGCCGATGTGCCGCCCGCAGAAGACGACTGGTTCACCCGGCACTCCGTGCTGAGCACCGCACGGCGCACCGCCGCGTTGCTGAACGCCCTCTCCGGCGAGCCCCCTCGGGCCGAGGAGATCGTGGATGTGCTGCGGGCGCACGGCGAGCGCGGCCCCCTGGAGCTGACCGGCGCCGACGTCGCCGCGATGCGCACGGCGGCCCTGCGGCTGCGCGCGGTGTTCGCCGCCGAGGACGCCGACAGGGCGGCGGCCGCCCTCAACGCCCTGCTGGCGGAGAGCACCGGCACTCTCCGCCTCACCTCGCACGGCGGCAGCTCGCCCTGGCATCCACACCTGGACAGCGATGACGACGCGCCCTGGGGCGAGTGGTTCCTCGCCTCGTCCTGCCTGGCGCTGACGGTGCTGGTCTGGGACCGGCAGCGGCCCCCGGGCGGTGTCTGCGCCTCGCCGAGGTGCCGGAACGTCTTCCTCAGGCTGGGCAGCGGTCCGGAGCGCCGCTACTGCTCACGGCGCTGCGCCACCCGGGAACGGGTCGCGGCCCACCGGCGCGCCCGCGCGTGACCCGGTCCGGCACAGATCGGCACCGATCGGCCCCTGACGCGGCCCGTGTCGGCCCACGACGCGGTGGGGGTGCCCTCCGGCCCAGTCGTGGCACCGCTCAGCCGGCCTGGTGCATCACGCCACGGGCGTTCTCGCCGTCCATGATCACATGGCCGCGGGCACGACGCTGGCCGAAGTGGCCCAACTCCCCTTGCACAGCCCGACGGACCCGGTGAACCGGTGCCCGGGGTCAGCCACGAACTGGGGGCCCTGGCGCCGGCGCGTCCCTCGCGCATCCCTATGTCCTGTCCGTCGGCGTGGGCGCGGGCGCGTCGTTCCGTGGAGAGCCGGTGGGGGCGCTCCTATGAGCCGCTGTCGCTGCCGGGCCTGTGGCGCGGTCCCCCTCCTCGCTGCACGGCCCGTTCCCGCCAGGGGCACAGCTCCTCGGGCCGGTGGCGCCAGAGGCAGCCCCTTCGGGCCGGTGGCGACCCGGCGGTCTCGTCGGGGCCGGTCGCGCAGCTCCCCGCACCCTCCAGGCACTACCGCGCCCACAGCGGGCCTCCGTGCCGCGGTGGACCCCGCACGGGTGTGGGGCCGGTGGCCCGTCGGGGGTGGGACGGCCTACCGTTCAGCCATGGCTGCTGGGACACCGAGGAGCGGGAGACGATGACCGGGACGGGCGGCTCGCGGTCGCATTCGGCGCAGGCATCCGGGCCTGACGCGGTATCCGGGCCCCTGCCGGTCTCCGACGTGCTCGGTTACCTCGCCGGCGCCTGGCACGTCGAACGCACCGTGCGGGATGCGTCGAGCGGCGCCGAGGGCACCTTCACCGGCACCACGGTGTTCGCGCCGCTCGACGCGGAGGGCACGGGCGGTGGCCGCGGTGAAGGGGCGGCCGCGGGTGCCGCGGGACTGCTGAGCCTGGAGTCCGGCACGTTCAGCTGGCAGGGCGCGGCTCGCCCCGCCGAGCGCGTGCTGCGCTTCCTGCCGGGCGCCCGGCCCGGCACCGCCCGTGTCGAGTTCGCCGACGGCCGCCCCTTCCACGACCTCGACCTGGGCTCCGGCCACCATGTCGCCCACCACCCGTGTGCGGCGGACCACTACCGGGGCGAGTTCACGGTCCTCGGCCCCGACCGGTGGCGCACCGTCTGGCGGGTCGTGGGACCGGCGAAGGACCAGCTCCTCGTCACCGAGTACACGCGCCGTACCGGGGAGCCGGGCCGAGACCACTGACGCGCGCCGGAACCACCGCAGTTGCGCGCAGGGCCCCGTGCAGAGCCCCGCACGGGCCCCATCGCCCGTCGCATGCGGGGGATTTGTCCGTGAATAGCACGGGATGATGCATTGCTCTTTTCGTATGCCCTCCGGGCGTCGGCGCCGGAACCGGGACGCGGCCCGCACGAAGATCTCGTCCGACGACGTCGCACCGGTCCGCGCCGGCCCCCTGCCGCCCTGCCGCGGACGGCGACACGACGGAAGGAATCTCAATGATGAAGTCAAGCCGCTTGCGTGACCGGCGGGGCGGAGGTGAACAGCCTTTGGTCACGCAGCATGGCCCACAGCACGTCGACTCGACGTCGGGCGAGCGCAAGCAATGCTTGGGTGTGGATCAACCCTTCGGATCGCTTCCGCAGGTAGTAGTCGCGAGATGGGCCGGGCCGCATCATGGCGGTCTGTGCGGCCAGGTAGAAGATGTGCCGCAGGCGCCGGTTGTAGCGTTTGGGCCGGTGGTAGTTGCCGGTGCGGCGGCCGGAGTCCCGGGCGACGGGGGCCAGGCCGGCGTGGGAGGCGAGGCGGCCAACGTCGCGATAGCCGGACAGGTCACTGACGATGGCGACGAACTCGGCTCCCAGGATCGGACCCATGCCGGGCATGGACTCGATGATCTCGGCACGGTCGTCGGCGCGGAAGGTCTCGCGGATCTCCCGGTCGTTGTCCTTGATCCGCTCGTCCAGGGACAGGAGCTGGTGAGCGAGGTCGCAGACGAGCTTGGCGGCCCGCTTCTCGCCGGGCAGGGCGATCTGCTGGGACTGGGCAGCCTCAACGGCCTTGGCCGCGACGGTGCCGGCACTGCGGACCTTGCGGCGTTCCAGCCAGGCCGTCAGCCGCTTGACGCCGATCCTTCGCAGGGCAGCGGGGGTTTGGTACTCGGTGAGCATGACGACCGGGCCGTTGGCCGCGGAGTAGTCGAAGGCCCGCTCCAGCGCCGGGCAGATGCCCACCAGCAGGTCACGGAGCCGGTTGATCAGCCGGACCCGGTCGGCGATCAGGTCAGCCCGGTAGTTCGTCAGGACCCGGAGCGTGGAGACCAGTTCCGGGGGCGTGTCCAGGACCGCGAAGCCCTTTGGGCGCATGCGGGCCTGATCGGCGATGACCCGTGCGTCCTTGGCGTCGGTTTTGCCCTCGCCCTGGTAAGCGCCGGACATCCGGTTGACCGTCCGGCCGGGAACGTAGACCACGTTCTGGTCGTGTGCGATCAGCAGGGCCAGCAGCAGCGTGGAGGCCCGGCCGGAGATGTCCACCGCCCACCGCACATCCTCGGCCCACTCGCGGGCGGTCTCGATGAGGGTCAGGATCTGGGCCTCATCGTTGATCACCTTTGTCGAGAACAGGGTCTCCCCGTCCAGGCCGAGCCCCACTGCCCAGTGGTGGCCCTTGCCGGCATCGATACCGACCCATATCCGCGTCTGCCGCGTGCTCAAGTCCGTTGCTCCATGTCCTTCTCGACCAGCACTCCGTGGCCCGAAGAACACCCCGCCGACAGGTCCCTAACCAGCGATGACCACAGTTCTCAATCAGTGGTCGGAGCGTCCCGGAGGACCGGGCGGCCATTCCTTTCGAGCCATCAACGGCAACACCTCATCAGCCACACCCGGTCCTCCCGGACCGCCAACCATTCTTAGGGACGACCTCATGCGTCTTCGCAGCACCCTGACCGCGGCCGTCGCCGCGCTGGGCCTCACCTTCGCGCTGCCCACCGCCGCGCACGCGGCCAGCGGCACCTTCGCGTACTCCTTCGAGAGCGGCACGGACCGGTACATCACCGGCCTGGTCGACCCGCCGAGCCGACGGTGCATCGACTTCCCGGTCACGGGGACGTCCTCCCCGCACTCTCCGCGCAACCTCACCGACTCGACGGCCACCGTCTTCACCGGCGCGGCCTGCACCGGCGCCGCCTACGTCCTGAGCCCCTACGACAGCTGGGGCTATCCGCTGGTGGGCGTCCGCTCGGTGCGGTTCTCCTGAGCCGCGCTCGGGAGAGCGCCGCGGACCCGGGGGACCGCCGGCCGCCCGGGTCGCGGGGCGGGTCAGCCCCGGATCTCGTCCCACGCCCGCCGCAGCCGCCGGACCCCCTCCGTGATCTCGGCCAGGTCCGCCACACCGGCGAAGCTCACCCGTACGTACGAGGCGGACGGCTCGGCGCAGAAGTAGACCCGGCCGGGTGCCACCGCCACCCCGGCCCGCAGGGCGGCGGCCACCCACGCCGACTCGTCCGCGCCGTCCGGCAGCCGCAGCCACAGGTGGTAGCCGCCGGCCGGGACGAACGGCAGCGCCAGCTCGGGCAGCCGGCGACCCAGCTCCGCGACCAGGGCGTCCCGGCGCACCCGCAGTTCACCGGCCACGGTCCGCAGGTGCCGCGCCCACGCGGGGGCCCCGACCAGCTCCAGGGCCGCCTCCTGGAGGGGGCCGGGGACGAAGAAGTTCTCCACCACCTGGATGGCCTTCAACCGGTCCAGCACCGGCCCGCGAGCGGCCACGGCACAGACCCGGAAGCTGGGCGAGGTGGCCTTGGTGAGGGAGCAGACGTGCACCACCACGCCGTCCGGGTCCTCGCTCACCAGCGGCCCGGGCAGCGGTCCGGCGTCCGAGTGGACCAGCCTGCGCACATAGTCGTCCTCCACGACGAAGGCGCCCGCCTCCCGTGCGATCCGCAGCACCTCGGCGCGCCGGTCCGCGGCGAGCACCGCCCCCGTGGGGTTCTGGAACAGCGGCTGGCATACCACCAGCCGGGCACCGGTCGCCCGGAAGGCGGCGGCGAGCAGCGGCGGACGGATCCCGTCGGCGTCCACGGGCACCGGCACCGGACGCAGTCCGGCGGCGCGGGCGACGGCGAGCATGCCGGGATAGGTGGGCGACTCCACCAGCACGGGCGCACCGGGCGGGGCCAGCGCCCGCAGCACGGTGGTCAGCGCGGACTGGCCGCCCGCGGCGATCAGGACGTCCGCGGCGGTGACCGCGCCGCCGATGCCCCGGGCGAACCACTCCCTGAGCCCGGTCAGACCTTCCAGGGGCGGCCGGTCCCAGGCCCCGGGGCGGCGCCCGGCCCGCGCCAGCGCCTCGGCCAGCGCCCGCTCGGGGCGCAGCGACCGGTGCAGATAGCCGTCGTTGAACGGGATCACGCCCGGCGGCGGGACGGCGAGGGTGGCGAGGAGGCCGGCGGCGTCGACCGTGCGCGGCACCACCTCGGGGCCCCCGTCCGCGCTGAGGGCAACCTCCTGCCAGGACGTGTCACCCACGGCGGGCGCGTCGGCCCGGGGCCCGGCGCGGAACGCTCCGGCACCCGGCCGGGTCACCACCAGCCCCTCCGCGGCGAGCTGCGCCAGCGCACGGGAGACGGTCACGGGGCTCACCCGGAAGCGTTCGACGAGCACACGGCTGGACGGGAGCTTTCCACCCGGCGAGTAGCGGTTCAGCTCAACACGCAAGGTGTCGGCCAACTCGTCCACACTGCTACGCTCTGACATGAGAGCTGAGGATAGCGCTACTGCGGAGACCCGGATAGCGGTCGGGCCCTCCGGCCCCCGCCCCGGCAGGGCCACATCGGGCACACCCCGGTCAGCGGAGGCAGCCGGTACCGCGGCCGCCCGAGGCCCGGCGGGCACACCAGGCCCGGCACACGCCCCACGGCCGGCCCACCCCGTGAGTCCCGGGGACACACCCGGCCGAGTGGACACATCCTGCCGTCCGGCGGGCGCCCCACACCCGCCGGCCGCCCACACGCCGGCCCACACGCCGGCCGCCGCGCGCCAGGCAGCCGCCACCGCCCCGCCGGACACCCCGCGCACGGCGGTCGCACCCGCCCCGGCCGACGCCTCGCTCCCGGCACACGCCCCCCGCACGAAACGCCCTCCCCACCCGGAACGCGCTCCCCGCCGGGCCCGGCTCGGCGCCCTGGAGGCCGCACTCGGGGTGGCCGCCTTCTCGCTCACCTTCCCGGCCACCGCCTGGGGCCTCACGGGCTTCGGCCCCTGGTCGCTGACGACGGTACGGACGCTGCTCGCGGGGGTGCTCGCCGGCGGCTGCCTGATCGCCCGGCGGGTGGCACCGCCGGAGCGGAGGCACTGGGCCTCCCTCGCGGTGGTCGCGGCCGGTGTGGTGCTCGGCTTCCCGACCCTGACGACGCTGGCTCTCCAGACGTCCAGCACGGCACATGCGGCGGTGGTCGTGGGCCTGCTGCCGCTGACGACGGCGGTGGGTTCCGCGCTGCGCACCGGTGCCCGTCCGTCCCGCCCGTTCTGGTGGGCCGCGCTGGCCGGGGCCGCCGCGGTGGTCGCCTACGCCGTGCAGCAGAGCGACGGCACGCTGAGCAGGGCGGACGTCTATCTCTTCGCCGCCCTGGTGGTCTGCGCCGCCGGCTACACCGAGGGCGGCCGCCTGGCCCGGATGATGCCGGGGTGGCAGGTCATCGGCTGGGCCCTGGTGCTGGTGCTGCCGGTCTCGCTGGCCGGTGCCTGCCTCGCGCTCACCCGCGAACCGGTGGCCTTGACGGCGCACAGCGTCGCCGGGGTGCTGTGGCTGGCGGCCGGGTCGCAGTTCCTGGGCCTGGTGGTGTGGTACCGGGGCATGGCCGCGATCGGCATCCCCAGGGCCAGCCAGCTCCAGCTCGGCCAGCCGCTGCTCACCCTCGTCTGGTCGGTGCTGCTGCTCGGCGAACGCTTGACGGTGTGGGCTCCGCTGACCGCGGTGGCGGTCCTGGTGTGCATCGCGGTGACCCAGCGCTCCCGTGGGTAGGAGAAACCACAGAAGGCCGGTGTCGCCGGCGGCGGTCAGGAGCGCACCGGCGCCGAGCCGGGTGGTCCCGGGTGCGGGCGTCGCGCCCATCTGCCGCCCACGGATCGCCGTCGGCCACGACCCGGTCGTAAACTGACAGCCGCGGACAGACCACGGAACGCTGGCCCCGGGAGAGGGCCCCGCCCCGGTCCGGGCGGCTCTCCACCGGGCGTGACGAGGAGGTCACTCCGATGCAGGCAACCAAGGGCGACCGGCTCCTGATGCACGGCAGGGTTGTCGGGCAGGAGGACAAGGTCGCGCAGATCGTCGAAGTTCTCGGCACCGACGGAAACCCCCCGTACCGGGTGCGGTTCGAGGACGGGCACGAGGCCGTGATGTCCCCGGGCCCCGACTCGGTCGTCCGGCCCGAGAAGCCGACGCGGTGACGCGCGGACCCACCTTCCGCCCCCGCACACCCGCCCCACCGTAGATTCATCGCCACGCACACCGCCGGCCGGGTCGGCACGTCCGACCCGGCCGGCGGGCGGTGTGCCCTTCCGGAGTACCGTGCAGCCCGAGGCGGGCACCCGCGGGCACGGCACGCGCGGCCGCCGGAGTCGAGGATCACGAAAGGGACGATGTGACGGACACCCTGACCGACATCACACGCGTCGGCGTGGTGGGCTGTGGCCAGATGGGGGCGGGCATCGCGGAGGTGTGCGCCCGCGCCGGCCTGCGGGTCATGGTCGCGGAGACCACCGGAGAGGCCCTGGAGATCGGCCGCACCCGGCTGTACAACTCGCTCTCCCGGGCCGCCGAGCGCGGCAAGATCAGCACGGCCGACGAGGAGGCCACCCGGGAGCGGCTGAGCTTCACCACCGACCTCGGCGAGTTCGCCGACCGTGATCTGGTCATCGAGGCCGTCGTCGAGAACGAGCAGGTCAAGACCGAGATCTTCCGGGTGCTCGACGCCGTGGTGACGCGGCGGGACGCCATCCTGGCATCCAACACCTCCTCCATCCCGCTGGTCAGGCTGGCCGTCGCCACCACCCGCCCGGACCATGTCATCGGCATCCACTTCTTCAACCCGGCCCCGGTGCAGAAGCTGGTGGAGCTGATCCCGGCGCTGACCACGGCCGAGGGCACCATCAGCCGGGCGCAGACACTCGCCGAGAAGGTGCTCGGCAAGCATGCGATCCGGGCCCAGGACCGCTCGGGTTTCGTCGTCAACGCCCTGCTCATCCCCTACCTGCTCGCCGCCGTCCGGATGTTCGAGTCGGGCATCGCCAGCCGGGAGGACATCGACGACGGCATGGTGCTCGGCTGCGCCCACCCCATGGGCCCGCTCCGGCTCTCCGACCTGATCGGCCTGGACACCGTCGTCTCGGTGGCCACCTCGATGTACGAGGAGTACAAGGAGCCCCTGTACGCCGCTCCCCCGCTGCTCCAGCGGATGGTCGACGCGGGCCGGCTCGGCCGGAAGAGCGGCTCGGGTTTCTACGACTACACCTGAGGTCACGGCGCCTCCCTCAGTCGGTCACGGGGTCTCCACCGCTGGTCACGGGCAGCTACCCCGGAACACATCACTCCGTGTAGTCGGTTTCGTGCCCGGCACTCCTGCGAGCGCCGGGCACGCCCCTTTCACACACCGTGTGCGCCGCTAACACACACCCACCCCCCGCACACGCTTTCGCCGCGCCCACCAGGGGGGATTGACTTTCCGTAGATACAAGGGGATGTGACACCTACGGAAAGGAGCGGATCTGTGACCCCCGACCCCGAGCATCCCGTGGTCCTGGAAGACATCGCAGAGTTACGCAGACAGCTGGATGTGGGCCTCGCCCGGATGGAAGGCCATCTGGCGTTGCTCACCCAGCGCGACGAGCAGAGTGCCAAGGAACAGGACGACCTGAACACTCGGGTGGCTGCTCTGGAGCACACCCGCTGGCCCCTGCCCGCCGTGGCCGCACTGGCGGCGGTGGGTACGGTGGTCGTGGCCGTCTGGCAGCTGCTGCGCCTCTAGGCCTCTGCTGACCCCGCGATCAGGAGGGATGCGGTACGGCGTCCTGCCCCACCCTGAGATGGTGCAACAGGAGCAGGGCCGCCGCCATGTTGGCGGCCGGGACCTCACCGCGGGCCACCATGCCGGGGACGAGTTCGAGGGGGACCCATTCACGGCGGTCCGATTCGAAATCGTCCACGGGATGGCCGGTGCGTACCCCGTCGTCGGCCCAGAAGATGTGGTGCCTGGCGTCGGAGAGCCCGTTGGAGGGCTCCACGGTCATCAGGTGCCGCAGGGGCCCCGGCCGCCAGCCGGTCTCCTCCTCCAGCTCACGCGCCGCCGCGTCGGCGACGTCCTCGCCGTCCTCGACGACCCCGGCGGGCAGCTCCCAGCCCCAGCTGTCGGTGATGAACCGGTGCCGCCACAGCAGCAGCACCTCGTTGGCGGCGTTGACGACGGTGGCGACGGCGACGGGCCGCAGCCGGATCAGGAAGTGGTCCAGGTGCTTCCCGTCGGGCAGTTCCACATCGGCGAGGTTGACGTCGAACCACCGGTTCGCATAGACGGTCTGTTCGCTCTGCTTTCTCCACTGCACGGTTCTGCCACCTTCCGGTCGGATAGATGGCTATATCGCAGCAGGGGTGTGCTCAGAGTGGTACGCGCAGTGCGCCGTCGATGAGTTCGGCGGCCTCCGCCGTGCCCGCCCCGCCCGTGCGGACGAGGTGTTCGCGCACCGCTCGCAGGCGGTCGCGCAACCGCTGCGATTCCATGCCCCGCGCCTGCTCGGCCATCTGCACCGCGGTCGCCACCGCTTGATCGGCATTGCCCTGGCGCAGCTCGATCTGGCTGAGGATGGCGAGCCGGTGCACCCGGCCGCGGTCGTGCGCCGGGGTGCCGACCGCGGCCGCGGCGTGCTCCTGGGCTCCCGCCAGGTCACCGAGGCTGAGCAGGGCCTCCGCCACCTGGACGTTCACCAGGCCCGGCTGGACGTAACCCGTCTCGTCCGGCTCGTGGCCGCGCCGGATGCGGTCGGCGGCGGTCTCCGCGCGCCGGATGCAGGACAGCGCGCTGCTGCCGTCGCCGAGGTGCGCATACGCCTTGGCCTGCATCGCGTACAGGTCGGAGGCCAGGGCGGGGGTGATGTGCTTGCCGGCGGCGCGCAGCGCGGCCTCGGCGAAGGCGACCGCCTGCCGGTACTCGCGCATGAACAGCGACTGGTTGACCAGCAGCGCGATCACATACGCGCCGAGGCCGCGGTCCCCGCTGGCCTTGGCGAGGCGCAGCGCCTGGTGGAAGTAGCGCTGGGCGAGGCCGTGGGCGTCGGAGTCGTAGGCGCAGATCCCCGCGATCGCGACCAGGCCGCCGGTGGCGCGGTGCAGTTGGCGCCCGGTGGGGTCCGGGTAGCTGCCGCGCAGCAGCGGCGTGGCCTCGGCGTTGAGGAAGCCGACGATGCGGGTGCGGGTGGCCACCCCGCCGGCCTTGCGGTACATCTGCTCGTAGTGCGTGCGCGCGGCGCGCAGCACCTCGATGTCGGACATGCTCACCCTGCGCCGGCCGCCGCGGGAGACGTCGACGTCCTCCGGTGGGTTCTCCCACTCCCAGACCGGCATCACGGCCGGGGTGCCGGTGACGGCGGGGGCGCCGAGGATGTGCTGGCGCTGCTGCTCGTCGGAGCGCCACAGGGCGGTGGCCCGCTCGACGAACCCGGAGAGCGAGGTGGCGCCCGACGGGGCCGGCCTGCCCGGCACGCCGAGGCCTATGTCGTCGAGCGTGACGGGCCGGTGCAGCCGGGCGGCGAGCACCTCGCAGATCAGGTCGGGCACCTGTCCGCGCGGCCGCTGGCCCTTCAACCAGCGGGCGACCGCGGTGTGTTCGTATCTGAGCGCGAGACCGCGGGCCTTGCCGGCCTGATTGACGTGGGCGGCGAGGCCCGCATGCGAGATGCCCGCTTCGTCGAGGATCGCGTCGAGCAGGGTGTTGGGCTGCATCGGGCCCTCCGGAGGCGCGCAGCGGACAGGACGGCGTGGGGGGCGAGCGGGCGGTGGCTGCTCGCGCAGCGGGTGGCTGCTTGCGCAGCCGCACTTACCGCAGGTTATCGCTGTGCCCGTGCAGGAGAGTCTTCCCTTCACACGGGGTGTGAACCGGCCTTGGCGTACGGCTCCTTGCCGGCGGCCCACCGCAGGCACGTCGTGGGGCGAAGCGCCACCAAAGGGGCGCGGGGAACGGCGCCACCAGCCCCCACCCGCCAGTGGCCAAGCACACGACCGCACGAGGCTCCGCCAGGTGGCCCGCCGCAGGCACATAGTGGCGCGAAACGCCACCAAAGGGGCGCGGGGAACGGCGCCACCAGCCCCCACCCGCCAGTGGCCAAGCACACGACCGCACGAGGCTCGGCCAGGGTGGCCCACCGCAGGCGCATCGTGGTTGCGCGCGGTTCCCCGCGCCCCTGTCGGGGCGCGAAGCGCCGAGATCAGGGGCGCGGGGCTGTGTCGATCTGCGGCTCCGCCACGCGGGCGCGACCAACTCCCACCCGCCGGTGGCCGAGCGAACAGACCGCAGGGGGCTCGGCCCGGTGGCCCGCCGCAGGCGAACGGGGGCCGGGGCTCAGGCCCCCCGGAGTACCGCCCCGACGCGCTCGGCGGCGAGCGCGACCGCCGCGTCCCGCGCCGCACTGGCCTCCTCGACGGTCAGCGTACGGTCGGGCGCACGGAACCGCAGGGCGTACGCGAGGGACTTGCGGCCCTGGCCGATCTGCTCGCCGGTGAAGACGTCGAACAGCCGGAGGGACTCCAGCAGTTCTCCCGCACCCTCGCGCAGCGCCGCCTCGACGTCCGCGGCCGGCACGGGTGCGTCGACGACGAGCGCGACGTCCTGCGTGGCGACCGGGAAGGTGGAGATCCGCGGCGCCTGCACCACGCCGGGGCTCGCCTCCTGGAGGCGGTCGAGGTCGAGCTCCATCGCGCAGGTGCGGGCGGGCAGCCCGAGCGTCTTGACGACACCCGGGTGCAGCTCCCCGGCGTGCCCGATGACCTGCTCGACGCCCTCGCCGCCGACGGGGACGCGCACCACGAGCTCGGCGCACCGGCCCGGGTGCCAGGGGCCGTAGCGGCCTGCGCGGACGGTGAGCTCGGCGCCCACCTCCCGGGCGGCGATCCGGGCGGCCTCGATGGCGTCGGCCCACCCGGCCGGGCGGTCCCCGCCCCACCAGCCGGCCTGCTCACGGGCGCCCGCGAGGACGACGGCGAGGTGGCGCGGCTGGATGGGCAGCGCCTCGGTGAGGGTGACGATCTCCTCGTCGCTGGGCCGGCGGTCGACCGGGAGCCGCGCGGCGACCTGCTGGCGCTCGCGGGGCTGGAAGACCAGGCCGGTCTCGAAGAGGGCCAGGTCGTGGCTGCCCCGGCCGTCGTTGCGCCGCAGCGCGCCGAGCAGGCCGGGCAGCAGTGTGGTGCGCAGCGCCGGCTCCTCGTCGGAGAGCGGGTTGACGAGGGTGACCACGCGGCGGGCCGGGTCGTCCGCGTCCAGGCCGAGCTGGTCGAAGACCGACTCGCTGACGAACGGGTAGTTCAGCGCCTCCACATAGCCCGCTCCGGCGAGCGCCCGCCCGACGCGGCGGTGCAGCCGCTGCCGCTCGGTGAGGCCCCGGCCCGCGGGGGGCCTGGGCAGGGTGGCCGGGAGGTTCTCGTACCCCTCGAGGCGGATGACCTCCTCGGCGAGGTCGTTCGGGTCGACGAGGTCGGGGCGCCAGGACGGCACCGTGACCACCAGCTCGTCCTGCCCGAGGACGTCGCAGCCGATCTGCTGGAGGCGGCGGACGACGGTCTCGCGGCCGTAGGCCAGGCCCGCGACCCGGTCCGGGTGGTCGGCGGGGATGGTGATGGTGCGGGGCACGGAGGGCGCGGCGGCCTCGGTGACGCCGGGGTCCGCGGTGCCGCCCGCGAGCAGCACCAGCAGGTCGACGGTGCGCTGGGCCGCGGCGGCGGCCGCCTGGGGGTCGACGCCGCGCTCGAAGCGCCGGGACGCCTCGGAGGAGAGCTTGTGGCGGCGGGCGGCCCGGGCGATGGCGACGGGGTCGAAGTGCGCGGCCTCGATGACGACGTCGGTGCTGCCCGCGACCTCGCCGGTCTCGGGGTCGGCGGTGGCGTCCGCGATCTCGGTGTGCGCGCCGCCCATCACGCCGGCGAGCCCGATCGGGCCCCGGTCGTCGGTGATGACCAGGTCCTCGGGGTCGAGCACCCGCTCGACGTCGTCGAGCGTGGTGAGCTTCTCGCCGGGCCGGGCCCGGCGCACCCCGATGGCGCCCTCGATGCGGTGCTTGTCGTAGGCGTGCAGGGGCTGGCCGAGCTCCAGCATCACGTAGTTGGTGACGTCCACGGCCAGCGAGATGGGACGCATGCCGGCCTTCTGCAGACGGCGCTGCAGCCAGATCGGGGAGCGTGCCTCCGGGTCGAGGCCGGTGACGGTGCGGGCCGTGAAGCGGTCGCAGGCGCCCGGGTCGCTGACCACGACCGGGTAGCCGAAGGTGTTCGGCGCGGGAACGTCGAGCAGGGCCGGGTCGCGCAGCGTGAGACCGTAGGCGGTGGCGGTCTCACGGGCGACGCCGCGCAGCGACAGGCAGTAGCCGCGGTCGGGGGTGACGGCGATGTCGAGGACCTCGTCCACGAGCTCCAGCAGCTCGATGGCGTCGGTGCCCGCCTCGTGCTCGGGCGGCAGGACGAGGATGCCCTTGCCGCCGTCGTCGCCGAGGCCCAGCTCGCCGCTGGAGCAGATCATGCCGCGGGACATCCGGCCGTAGGTCTTCCGCTCGGCGATCTCGAAGCCGCCGGGCAGCACGGCGCCGGGCAGGGAGACGACGACCTTGTCGCCGACGGAGAAGTTGGTGGCACCGCAGACGATCTCCTGCGGCTCTCCCGTTCCGTTGGAACTGCCGACGTCGACCGTGCAGTACCGGATCGGCTTCTTGAACTCGGTCAGCTCCTCGATGGTCAGCACCCGGCCGACCACCAGCGGGCCCTTGACGTCGGCGCCGAGGTGGTCCACGGTCTCCACCTCGAGGCCGGCCGAAATCAGCTTGGCCTGCACGTCACGGCCGGTCTCCGTCGCCGGCAGGTCGACGTACTCCCGCAGCCAGGAAAGCGGGACCCGCATCAGATCTCCATCCCGAACGGCCGGGTGAACCGGACGTCACCCTCGACCATGTCTCGCATGTCCTCGATGTTGTGGCGGAACATCAGCATCCGCTCGATGCCGAACCCGAAGGCGAAGCCGCTGTACCTCTCGGGATCGACGCCGCAGGCGACCAGCACCCGGGGGTTGACCATGCCGCAGCCGCCGAGCTCGATCCAGCCCTCGCTGGCGCAGGTCCGGCAGGGCCGGTCGGGGTTGCCGACGGACTCGCCCTTGCAGACGTAGCAGAGCATGTCCATCTCTGCGGACGGCTCGGTGAAGGGGAAGTAGTTGGGCCGCAGCCGGGTCGTCATGTCGGGCCCGAAGAGCGACTGCACCATGTGGTCCAGGGTGCCCTTGAGGTCGGCCATGGTCAGGCCCTCGTCGACGGCGAGCAGTTCGATCTGGTGGAAGACCGGGGTGTGCGTGGCGTCCAGCTCGTCCGTGCGGTACACGCGGCCGGGGCAGACGACGTAGACGGGCAGCTCGCGGCCGAGCAGGGCGCGGGCCTGCACCGGGGACGTGTGGGTGCGCAGTACCACGCCGGAGGCGGACTCGTCGTCGCCGGCGCCCTCCGGGCCGCGTACGAAGAACGTGTCCTGCATCTGCCGGGCCGGGTGGTCGGGGCCGAAGTTGAGCGCGTCGAAGTTGAACCACTCGGCCTCGGCCTCGGGGCCCTCCGCGATCTCGTAGCCCATGGCGACGAAGACGTCGGAGACCCGCTCCATGAAGGTGGTCAGCGGGTGGCGGGCGCCGGCCGGGGTGCGGTCGTAGGGCAGTGTGACGTCCACGGCCTCCTCGACCAGCACGCGGGCGTCCCGCTCGGCCTCCAGCTCGCTCTGCCGGGCGGCGAGCGCGCGGCCCACCGCGGCGCGGGCTTGGCCGACGCGCTTGCCGGCCTCGGCCTTGGCGTGCGGGGGCAGGGCGCCGATCTCCCGGTTGGCGAGCGCCAGCGGGGAGGTGCCGCCGGTGTGGGCGGTCTTGGCCTCCTGGAGCTGCTGGAGGTCGGCGGCGGCCGCGAAGGCGGCGAGCGCCTCGTCCCGCATGCGCTCGATCTCTTCCGGTTTCAGTGCCTCGACCTCGACAGGGTCGTACGACTTATTGGGTGCCGACATCTCTTCCCGTGCTTCCGGTTGGCTGGCGGATGGTCCCCGGTGTCCCCGGCGCCGCCCCTGCGTCCTGCAGGGTGTCCCGTCGGTGCGGGGCCTGGTCGGCCGGGCCGCCCGTGACGGGGGACGCAAAGGTGCCAGTGGCCGAGTCTAACGGGGTGGCCGTGTGCGGCGGCGCCCGCGGGCGGCCCGGGCTCAGAAGGCCGGGGCGCCCACGGGCAGCGTAAACCGGAACTGGGCACCGCCGCCGGGGGCGCGGCCGACGGTGATGGAGCCGCCGTGCGCCTCCACGATGCCCTTGACGATGTAGAGCCCGAGGCCCGTGCCGCCGCGCTTGCTGCCCCGCCAGAAGCGGGTGAAGACGCGGTTCATGGACTCCTCCGGGATGCCGGGCCCCTCGTCGCTGACGGTGACCATGGTGCCTCCGCCGCGCTCCCGGGGTCCGGGGACGGGCTCGACGTCGATGGTGACAGTCCCCTCGCCGTGCCGCACCGCGTTTTCCAGCAGGTTGCTGAGCACCTGGTCGATCTTGTCCGGGTCGGCCCACAGCTCGGGCAGCGGGTGGCGGATGCGCACCAGGAAGCGGTCGGCGGGGCGTCCCGAGGCTACGTGGGCCTGGATGTGCCGGCCTACGGCGGCGCCGATGTCGACGGGCTGGCGGCGCACCTCCAGGCGCCCGGAGTCGATGCGGGAGATGTCCAGCAACTCGGCGATCAGCCGGGTGACGCGATTGGCGTCGGCGTCGACGGTCTCCAGCATCAGCCGCTTCTGGTCGTCCGTGAACCGTTCCCACTTCGCGAGCAGGGTGGCCGTGAAGCCCTTCACGGACGTCAGCGGGGAGCGCAGCTCGTGGGCGACCGTGGCGATCAGCTCGGCGTGGCTGCGCTCGGTGCGGCGGCGGGCCTCGGTGTCGCGCAGCGAGACGATCACCCGCTGTACGGGTCCCGTGGGTGCGGCGCGGACGTAGCGGGCGGCGACGAGGACCTCCCGGCCGCCGGGCAGCAGCAGGTTCCGCTCCGGCTGGCCGACCCGGATGGCGAGGCCGCCGTAGGGGTCGGTGAGCTGCCACCAGCGGCGACCCTCCAGGTCCTCCAGGGGCAGCGCGCGCTCCAGCGGGGCGCCGAGGGCGTCGGCGGCGCTGACGGCGGTGATCCGGGCGGCGGCGGCGTTGAAGCAGACCACCGAGCCGGTCTCGTCGGCGATCACCAGGCCGTCGGGCAGCTCGTCCGGATCGACGGCGAGCGGGTCGGCGCCTGCACGCCCGGGCAGCGGCGCATGCCCCGCTCCGCGTGCCTGACGTGGCCTGCTGGTGCCGACACCCATGCCCGATCCCATCTCCCTAGCCGGCGCGGTGGGCTCTCCCGAGCCCGCCACACTACTAGGCTCCGGTGACGCTGCGGCACCCTCCCGGCGCGCGCTGTGCACGAGCGGAGGCGTAGAGGCACACGGCGGCGGCCGTGGCGAGGTTCAGGCTCTCGGCCCTGCCGTGGATGGGCACGCGCACCACCGCGTCGGCGAGTGCCCTGGTCTCCTCGGGCAGCCCCCAGGCCTCGTTGCCGAACACCCATGCGGTGGGTGCGCCCATGGTGCCGCGGTCCAGCTCCGTGTCCAGGTCGTGGGGGCCTGCCCCGTCCGCGGCGAGCACCCGCACGCCGGTCTCCCCGAGCCCGTGCACGGCCTGCTCGACGGGCACGCCGACGGCGACGGGCAGGTGGAAGAGGGAGCCGACGGAGGCGCGTACCGCCTTGGGGTTGTAGACGTCGACGGAGGCGTCGGTGAGCACGACGGCGTCGGCGCCCGCGGCGTCGGCGCAGCGCAGCACGGTGCCGGCGTTGCCGGGGTCGCGGACGTGGGCGAGCACCGCCACGAGGCGTGGCCGGGCCGCGAGGACCGCCTCGAAGGGCGTGTCGAGGAAGCGGCAGACGCCGACCAGGCCCTGGGGGGTGACGGTCGTGGAGATGTCGGCGACGACCGCCTCGTCGGCCAGGTGTACCCGGGCGCCCAGCTCCCCGGCGGCGGCGACGATGTCCGCGTACCGCTCGGCCGCCTCGGGGGTCGCGAACAGTTCGACGAGCGCGGGCGCCCCGTCGGCCGCGGGGCGGTGGGCGACGGCCTCCCGCACGGCCTGCGGCCCCTCGGCGAGGAACCGCCGCTCCTTGCCGCGCACGTTCCGCCGCACCAGCCGCCGTGCGGCGGCCACCCGCGCGGATCGGGGGGAGATCAACTCGGACGCGGCGGGCATGGTGCACCTTCGGTACGGGAACGAATATCGGGCGCGGGGCGCCCCGTAGGGGCGCGGGGAACTGCGCGACCAGGCCCCACCGGCCGGTGGGAAGAGACGAGACCGCAGGGGGCTCGGCTCGGTGGCCCGCCGCAGGCGCGTCTTGGTTGCTCGCGCAGTTCCCCGCGCCCCTACGGGCGCGAAGCGCCGTCATCAAGGGGCGCGGGGAACTGCGCGACCAGCCCTCATCGGCGGGTGGCCAAGCGAGAGACCGCAAGGGGCAAGGCCCGCCGCAGGCGCGCGTCTCGGCGAGCGGACCGAGGGAGCAGCCCGGGTGCAGGGGCCCGCACAACCGGACCCGCGGGCCTGCGGCCCACGGGTCCGAAGCATCGGCTGAAGCCAGCCGCAGGCGTCACGCAGCCCTGGGCGCGTTCACATCAGCCGGCAGCGCCTTCTGCGCTGCCTCGACGAGCGCCGCGAAGGCCGCGGAGTCGTTCACGGCGAGCTCGGCCAGGATCTTGCGGTCCACCTCGATGTTGGCGGCCTTCAGACCCTGGATGAAGCGGTTGTACGTCATGCCGTTGGCGCGGGCGGCGGCGTTGATGCGCTGGATCCACAGCTGCCGGAAGTCGCCCTTGCGCTTCTTGCGGTCGTTGTAGTTGTAGACGAGGGAGTGGGTGACCTGCTCCTTCGCCTTGCGGTAGAGGCGAGAGCGCTGGCCGCGGTAGCCGCTGGCCTGCTCGAGGATCGCCCGGCGCTTCTTGTGGGCGTTGACTGCCCGCTTGACGCGTGCCACTTGTTAACTCCTTGTAGCGGGGCCGGTTGCTGTCCTTCACTCACCGGCCCGGTGTCGGCTGGGTCCCGGTCCTGACGCCGCGCGGCCCCGACGGGGGCCGCGGCGTCACTTGCCGAGAAGCTTCTTGATCTTCTTGGCGTCGGCCGGGGCCATCTCGGCGTTGCCGGTGAGGCGCCGAGTCAGACGGGACGGCTTGTGCTCAAGCAGGTGGCGCTTGCCGGCGCGCTCACGGAGCACCTTGCCGGAGCCGGTGACCTTGAAGCGCTTGCTGGCACCGCTGTGCGTCTTGTTCTTCGGCATGGCGCCGTACTCTCCTCGTCTGTGGCGCTTCGATGCCCGGTCCATCGGGCCGGGCACACGAAAGCGTCAGGTGTATCGGTGGGTGGGCCCCCGGAGCACACGGTCGCACGGACGCGCGGGTCGTGCGGTCCGGGGATCAGGCCTCGGCGGGCTGCTCGGCGGACTCCTCGGAGGTCGCCGAGCCGCGGCCCTGTCGCTCGGCCTTGCGGGCGGCCTGAGCTTCCCGGGCCTCGGCCATCGCCTCGGTCTTCTTCTTGTGCGGACCGAGAACCATGATCATGTTCCGGCCGTCCTGCTTGGGGTTCGACTCGACGAAGCCCAGATCCTGGACGTCCTCCGCGAGGCGCTGCAGCAGCCGGTAGCCCAGCTCCGGCCGGGACTGCTCGCGACCACGGAACATGATCGTGATCTTGACCTTGTCGCCCTGCTTGAGGAACCGGACGACATGACCCTTCTTGGTGTCGTAGTCGTGCGGGTCGATCTTCGGCCGGAGCTTCATCTCCTTGATGACCGTGTGCGCCTGGTTCTTGCGCGCCTCACGGGCCTTCATGGCCGACTCGTACTTGAACTTCCCGTAGTCCATGAGCTTGCAGACGGGCGGACGGGCGTTCGCCGCGACCTCGACCAGGTCGAGGTCGTACTCCTGCGCAAGCTCCAGGGCCTTGGCAAGCGGAACAATCCCGACCTGCTCGCCACTGGGACCGACAAGTCGCACCTCGGGAACGCGAATCCGGTCGTTGATGCGGGGCTCGGCGCTGATGGATCCTCCTCGGTAGCACCACGCGGCTCATCTGGCGGAGGGCCGCGCAACGTATTCGTCTCGTATAGACCAACCGCGCCGGGCCATGAAAAATGCCCCGGAACGATCACATGCGGGGCTCCTGTCATTACCGGAGCACCGCCGCTGACCGCGGGGCGCATCGGGCGGGCGTCGGGGACGCTGCCGCCTGACCGGTGACCCGCCGTCCAGCGGACGGCCAGGTGGGAGATCGGAGCCTCCACTTGCGGGCCGGGCACCTGGATCTACGGAGGTGTCCAGCCGGTCGTCACACAAGGTTAGCAGCTTCGGCCGCATCCGGCTAACCGCGCGGCCGTTGATCCTTTCCGGCCTGGCCGGACGGCCGCCCGTACGGATGTCCCACGCCCTGGAGACCACCCGCGGGGCGCCGTGGTGACGGTGGGCGAGCGGCCGGGCGCAGGGGCCTATGGTGGGGGCCCATGAGTGACGCCACCCCGCCCCCGCAGGCCGCCGACGCCTCCTCCGCCGACGCCTTCGTCGCGGACGCCTCCGGGGATGCCCGGGCCCCCGACTTCGACACGATCACCCGCGACATCGCGGACGTCCCCGCGGTGGAGGTGATCACCACCGTGGCGGTGCACCTGATGAGCGCCGCCGCGGTCAACCTGGGCCTCGCCGACGGCGGCGAGCAGCACAAGGACCTGGACGAGGCGCGCAAGCTGATCCATGCGCTGGCCGGCCTGGTCGACGCGGGCGGCACGGAGATCAGCTCGTTCCACGCCGCCCCGCTGCGCGACGGTCTCAGGTCGCTCCAGCTCGCGTTCCGCGAGGCGTCGGACGTGCCCGACGAGCCCGGCCGGGGGCCCGGCGAGAAGTACACGGGCGCGGTCTTCGGCTGAGTCCGGGGCCGGCGGGGGCGAGCCCCGGGCCGGCGGGGTGGGCCCGCCATGTCGGGCCGGCCGGGGCGAGCCCGCCATATCGCCGTATCCGGGGCGTCCACAGGCGTACCGACCGCCCGAGCCCCGCGCGCCACCTGGTGCTGTGACCGGAAACGTTCACCGGCTCGCAATTCCCCCACTGCCCGAAAGGGCGTGGGAGGTGCCCCCAGGCACGGCATCTCGCCGCGTTGTCGCATCACCCGAGCACCCGAGTACATCCAGTACGCGGGCGATGCTCCGCCTTGCGATGCACCGCACCGGACGCCGCGAGCTTCCGGCACACCTTCCCGGTCACCGCACTAGGTACGCGCGTGTGCCCGCTCGTACAGCGGTGTCCCGGGCGGCCTGGTGCCGGGCGGCAGGACCGCCAGGTCGAGGCCGCGCACCAGCCGGGACCTGAGGGTCTCGTCGGCGGCCAGCCGCCGGGCGAGGCCGCCGAGCGCCTCCTGGGCCGCGGGCCCGGTCGCGGCGTCCAGCACGACGGCGAGGGTGCCGTCGGCGCTGCCCGGCCCGAGGTGCGCGCTGGCCACCGCGGGCTCCGCGGCGAGCGCGGCGCGCACCGCCTGGCGCACCGCGGGGTCGGCGAGCGGGTCGAGGGCGGTGCGGCCCTCCGCGAGCGCCCGCAGGGCGGGCCCGGTGAGCTGGTAGGGGACAGGCCCGGCCAGGTCGAGCACCAGGGTGTCGGCGTGCTCGTGCGCGGCCGCCTCGAGCGCCTGGTGCAGCCGTACGGCGACGGGGCGCGCGGCGGGGTCCCAGCGCGCGAGCGCGGCGGTGGAGGTGAACGCGGGGAGCGCGGTGCGGCCGCCGGCCCGCAGGGTGGGGACGGCCATGTCGCTGGTCTTCTCGCGCGGCAGCCCCGCGCCGTGCCCGTCCGGCCGCCCCTCACCGGCCTCCCCGGCGCCGTCCTCCCCGGCGTCGGCCAGCTCGCCCAGCACGGCGACGACGGGGACGAGCAGCCGGGCGGACCTGAGCGCGTCGAGCACCGGCTGCTCGGCCGACCGGTCCTCGGCCCACGCGGCCAGCGCGGCGGCGAGCCGGGGGTCGGCCGAGCCGTCGTCACCGGAGAAGCCGGAGTCGGGGATGTTCTTCTTGGCGGACACGCCCCGACCCTATCCGGCCCCCGGCACACAGCCCCAAGCCCCCATCGGGCGCAGCCCCGCGATGAAGAGGCGCGGGGAACTGCGCGGACGGCCACGGCGGCACCGGCGCCCCGCAACCGGCCGTACCACCCCGGCACGCGGGTCCCGTGCAAAGGGGGCCGGAGGCCGGATCACACGCGGCCGCGCCACAGCAGTACCGCCGCGACCAGCAGCAGCACGCCGAGGCCGCCGGCGACGGGGCCGGCCCAGTCCATGGCGTCCCCCTCGTCGGAGGCGTCCGGTCCGGGGCCGAAGTACTTCGCGCCGTAGGCGGCGGACCGGGGCCCCTCCGGCCTGAGCTTGCCGCCCTCGCGGATGGCGGCGGCGGGGTCGACGAGTCCGTAGCCGCGGGAGTCGTCGCGGCCGCCCGCCGGCGGCTGGTCCGCGGTGTCCTCCAGCAGCTTCTTGATCTGGGCCGGGGAGAGCCCCGGGTGGGCGGCGCGCACCAGGGCGACGGCGCCGGACACATAGGCCGAGGCGGCGCTGGTGCCCCAGCCCTTGTAGTAGTGGTGGTCGGGGTCGGCGAGGACGACGTCCACGCCGGGCGCGCTCACCGTGGCGTACCAGCGGCGGGTGGAGAACCCGGCTCGGATGTCGTAGCGGTCGACGGCGGTCGCGGCGATCACGCCCGGGTAGGCGGCCGGGTACGAGATGTGGTCGCCCTTCTCGCCGCCGTTGCCCGCGGAGGCGACGACGACGGCGCCCTTCTTCAGGGCGTACTGGACGGCGGCGTCCTCCGCGGCCTCCGGGTGGGCGGAGGCGGAGTCGTCGCCGAGGGAGAGGTTGATGACGTCGGCGCCGTGGTCCGCGGCCCAGCGGATGCCGTCCGCGAGGGCGCCGCCGCGGGTGGTGCGGGCCTTCTTGCGGGCGGGGTCGCCGTCCTCCAGGATCACCCGGACCGGCAGGATCTTCGCCTCGGGCGCGATGCCCAGGACGCCGTCCGCGTGGTCGGCGCCGTGCCCGTGGCCCGCGATGATGCCGGCCATGGCGGTGCCGTGCCGGGCCCAGCTCCGGTCGCCGCGCCCCGCGCCGAACCCGATCATGTCCTTGCCCGCCAGCACGTTGCCGGCGAGGTCGGGATGCTCGGCGTCGACCCCGGTGTCCAGCACCGCGACGGTGACGCCCTTGCCCTTGGTGGTCGTCCAGGCCTGGTCCGCGTGCAGCGCGTCGAGGGCCCACTCCTGGGCGCGTATGTCGTCGGCGTGGGTCGCGGTGGACGGCAGCAGGACGAGTGAGGCGGCGAGGAGGACGGTGGCGGTGCCGCGCAGCCGCCGGGTGCGTACGCGCGCGGTCCGGCGGGTCATGAGGGCTCCGTGGCGGTGCTCAAGAGTGCTCCGTGTCGGTGCTGACGGACTTCCGCAGGCCGCGTTCGACGCGGTCGGCGAGGCCCTTCGCGTCGAACCCGAGGCCCGCCTGGGCGGGGGCCGTGGTGGCCGCGGGCTGCATGGCATCGGCGGCGGGCTGCGGGTCCTGGACGGTGCGGCCGTCCGCGAAACCGGAGACGGCCCAGACGACCACGGGGGCCTCGGTGAGCACCGACACCGTCCAGGAGGCGCGCTGGGCGTCGCCGAAGGCTGCCGCGGCCGTGTCCTTCGCCGGGTACGGGCGCGGCATCAGGTCCGTGCGCCGGTCGAGCCCCTCGTCGGTGAACCGGTGGCGCAGCGCGCCCATCGCGGCGGCGTCGGCCTTGGTGAAGAGCAGGCCGACGGTGGTGACGCTGCTGCGGGTGGCGTCGGTGTAGGTGGCGCGGAGCAGGCGCAGGCAGCCGACCGGTGCGAGCGCCTTGTGCAGCAGCGGGTCGAAGGCGTGCGCACAGCCCGCGTCGGGGGCCACGGCGACCCTGGTCCAGACGCGGTCGGCACCGCCGGGGCCCGCGCCGTCGCCGTGCACGACGGGCGGGAAGAGCTGGTCCACGGGGGTGTTGTGCCACAGCTCCGCGGCGGCCGCGAAGGACTGCGCGGGGCCAGGCGCGGCGGAGCTGTCGCCGGTCAGCCAGCTGCCGGTGACCGCGCCGCCGATGAGGCCGAGCCCGAGCACCACGCAGGCCGCGGCGGCGGCCGCGCGCGGCGGCATGCGCAGGGCGCGGCGGTCGCGTATCGGACGCAGGCGTGTGGTGCTGTCGTCGAAGGTCTCCGGCCGCGCGAAGAACACGAACGGCCGGCCGGCGCCCGGTCCCGGGGTCAGGTCCACGGCGCCCACGGCACGCCGCGCCGCGGTGGCCTCGCGCACCCCCTCGGCCGCGGCCCCCGGGGGCGGGGCGGCGGGCTTCGGCGGTACGCCGGTCGGAGGGACGGCAGGCTTGGGCGGCGCGCCGGGCGGCACGACCGGGGGCCGGGGCTTCGGCGGTAGGCCGGACGGCGCGGCAGCGGGGGCGGCCCCGGCGGCGCCCGTCGCCCTGCTTCCGGGTCCCGCCGGCGCGCCGCCCGCAGGCGGGTGGCCCGGGGGCGGTGGGACGGCCGCAGACCCGCCGGGCGGCACCGCGGGGCGGGGCGGGGCGGCGGGACGGGGCTGTTCGGGAACGCCCTCCCGGCGTGGGGAGCCGGGCTGCTCGGGAGCGGACTGCCGTGGCGGGGTGCCGGAACGCGCCGACGACTCCTGCTGGAGCGGAGCGCGCGGCGCCTCGGGAGCACTCCGCTGGGCCGGCGTGGCGGGCCGTCCCGGAGGAGCCTGACCGGCCGCCGTCCTGGTCCGTCCCTCAGCGCCCTGCTGCCGCGGGGTCCCTGACCGTTCGGGAGCGGCCTGTCGGGGCAACGTGCCGGGCTGTCCGGGAGCACCTTCGCGAGGAGAAGCACCGGGCCGTCCGGGAGCACCTCCGCGAGGAGAAGCACCAGGCTGTCCGGGAGCACCTTCATGAGGCGAGGCCCCGGCCCCTTCGGGAGCGCCTTGGCGAAGCGACCCGCCGAATCGTTCAGGAGCGGACTGCCGCGGCGGCGTACCGGGCCGCGCCGAAACGTCCTGCCGCTGGGCCCCGGGACGCGGCGAGGCGTCCTGCCGGGCCGGTCTCCCTGGCTGTGCGGGCACGCCGGCCTGGGGCGCGTTCGGGGACCGCCGCGGTGCCGCCGGCGGGCGTTGCGGCGAACCCGGCGCCGAGGCGTCGGCGGCGGCCGTCGGTGCACCCTCACCACGGAATACCGCCGGCGCACCCGCACTGCGAACGGCAGCCGGTGCGCTGGTACCACGGACGGCAGCCGGTGCGCTCGTGCCACGGACGGCAGCCGGTGCGCTCGTGCCACGGACGGCAGCCGGTGCGCTCGTGCCACTCGCGCCGGCGGGTGCGCCGGCGCCGCGTGTGACGACCGTCGGCGCGTCCGTGCCGGGAACAGCCCGCGGCACATCCGTACCGGGGGCGGCCGCCGTCGCGTCCGTACTGCGGGCCGCCGCCGGCGCGGACGGCCCGGGGGCCACGCCCCGCCCGGCCGGCGCGGACGGCCCGGTACCGGGGGCCCGGGTGGGTGCCGGTGGTGGCGGGGTGTCGGGAAGGCGCGCGGAGGCGGCGGGCGGTGGGGGCTGTTCCGGGATCGCGGAGGGGACCGCGGAGGGTGCTTTGGACGGGGTCGCGGAGGGTGCCCCGGACGGCTGCCGGGGCTGCCCGGGTGGGGCGGTGGGCCGCGGCGGAACGGGTGAGCGCTGCGCCTCCGTGCTCATGCGCCCCCCGCTTCCTCGTACCGGCACCTGCCCCGGTGTGCGCCGGGCCGGCGGACACCGTGTGTCGACGCGGGCCGGAACCGACCCGTTCCCGCCTGCGTGCGCGTCACTTTACGGGCTGACAGCGGCCGGGCGAGAACCGGTTCGCAGGCCAGAGTTGATCTGTCCGTATCATCCCGCGCCCTCCCCGGATCCGGCCCAACCCCTCCGCAATCCCTCCCCGTTCCACGGGCCGTCACACACGTTCCGTCTCCCGTGCCCTACCCGCGGCCGGACCCGTCTGGCAGTCTGCGGTCATGACCGCCCCCTCCGCCGACCGCGCCCGGTACGACCGGGCGACCGCACACCTGGACGCGCCGCTGGCCCTGGTGGACCTGGACGCCTTCGACGCCAACGCGGCCGACCTCGTGCGGCGTGCGGGCGGCAAGCCGATCCGGGTGGCCAGCAAGTCCGTGCGCTGCCGGGCGCTGCTCGAGCGGGTGCTGGCGAAGGACGGCTTCTCCGGGATCATGGCGTTCACGCTGGCGGAGTGCCTCTGGCTGGCCGGGACCGGCTTCGACGACGTGCTGCTCGCCTACCCGTCGGTGGACCGGCGGGGCTACGCCGAGCTGGCGGGCGACCCCAAGCTCGCGGCGGCCGTCACGGTGATGATCGACGACCCCGCACAGCTGCGGCTGATCGACGACGCGCGCGCGGGCGGCCGCGAGACCATCCGGGTCTGTCTGGAACTCGACACGTCCCTGCGCCTGTTCGGCGGCCGGGTCCGGGTGGGCGCCCGCCGCTCGCCGCTGCACTCCCCCGCGGCGCTCGCGGAGGTGGCCCGTGCCGTGCTGCGGAGGCCGGGGTTCCGGCTGGTGGGCGTGATGGGGTACGAGGGCCACATCGCGGGCGTGGGAGACGCGGTGCGCGGGCGTCCAGCGCGGTCCCGCGCGGTGCGGACGATGCAGTCCGCCGCCCGCCGGGAGCTGGCCGCGCGCCGCGCGCAGGCGGTGCACGCGGTGCGCGCCCTCGCCCCGGACCTGGAGTTCGTGAACGGCGGCGGCACCGGCAGCGTGCAGGGCACCGCCGCCGAGGACGCGGTGACGGAGATCGCCGCCGGGTCGGGGCTGTATGTGCCGCGGCTGTTCGACAACTACACGTCGTTCACCGGCCGTCCCGCCGCGCTCTTCGCCCTGCCGGTGGTGCGCAGGCCGGGGGTCGGTGTGGTGACGGTGCTGGGCGGCGGCTACCCCGCCTCGGGCGCGGCCGGACGGGACCGGCTGCCGGTGCCGTACCTCCCCGGCGGGCTGCGGTACGACCCGCAGGAGGGGCCCGGGGAGGTGCAGACCCCGCTGCTCGGCTCCGCCGCCGACGACCTGCTGATCGGCGACAAGGTGTGGTTCCGGCACGCCAAGGCCGGTGAGCTGTGCGAGCGGTTCGACGTCCTGCACCTGGTGGAGGGCGACCGGGTGACGGCCGCCGTGCCCACCTACCGCGGCGAGGGGCACACGTTCCTCTGAGGCACGCCGCTGCCCCCGGGGCCCGCGCGGCAGCCCCGCCGGATCCCGCGCGCCGGCCGCGCCGCTACCGCGAAGGTCCCACGCTGCTGCCGACCCCGCCGCTGGTCGCCGCGGCCCCGACGGGCCTGATGCCCTCGGTGATCCTGTCCATGTCGGCGAGCGGCGGCCCGTCCGGGCCCGCGTCGAAGGCGAAGCGCACGCACACCAGCGACCCGGACCCGATGCTTGAGGGGAAGACCAGCGACTCGACATACCCGCCGGGCCCCGTCGCCGTCCGCACCCGCCAGCGCACCATGTACCCGGCGCGCCCGGCGACCGCTACGGAGCCCTCCTTGGTCTGCCGGTGCGACGTGATCCCGTTGAAGGGGCGGTTGCCCAGCTCGTCGCGGTCGTAGAAGTGGCCGGCGGCCTCCTGGATGTCCTTCCTCGCCACCGCCTTCGGTGAGGTCTCGTCGGTGCCGGTGACGGTGCTCGAGCTGACCTGGCCGTGGTGGCACTGGTTGTCGTCGCCGGGGCAGTCGTAGGTGCCGGGGGTGGTGAGCAGGACGGAGTCGTCGACGGTGTACTCGGGCTTGGTCCAGCCGTCGAGCACCGGCAGCGTGATGTTGTCCAGGTCGTCCACGGCCAGGGAGGGGTCGGCGGAGGGGGTGGGCGACGGGGTGCCGGACGCGGTGGGGCCCGGCCCGCCGCCGGCCGGGGCCGGCGCGGAGGAGGCGGCCGTGCCGCCCGCCCCCGTGCCGTCGTCCCCACCGCCGAGCACGAGGGCGCCGGTGACCACCGCCGCGACGACGACCAGCGCCGAGACCGTCAGCGCGATGGCCTTGCCGCGCCCCGGACCCCGGCCGGGCACCGGCTGGGCCGGCCCGAGCGCCATGGGGACGGTCGCCGGCTGAGGCGGTGGGGACGGCTGCGCCCTGCGGTGCTCGGTCCAGGCCGTCCCGTCCCACCAGCGCTCCGTGGCCGGCACCGACGGGTCGGGATACCAGCCGGGCGGCGGCGTCATGCTCATGCCGGAACTGTAGAGCATGCGCTGACGGACCTTCCGCCGTTGGCCCCGGCGGCACGGGTGACTTCGGGCGGGCGCCGTGTGCGCCCTGGTCCGCACGCCGGCCGGGAGGGCCGAGGGGCCCGTGACCCCGCCCCCTACAGCGGTGTCACGTACGCCCCGGAGATCCCGCCGTCCACGACGAAGTCCGTCGCGTTCACGAAGGAGGAGTCGTCGCTGGCGAGGAAGGCGACGGCGGCGGCGATCTCGGTGGCCTCCGCGAACCTCCCCAAGGGAATGTGCACCAGGCGCCGGGCGGCCCGCTCGGGGTCCTTGGCGAACAGCTCCTGCAGCAGCGGGGTGTTGACGGGGCCGGGGCAGAGCGCGTTCACCCGGATGCCCTCCCGCGCGAACTGCACCCCCAGCTCCCGCGACATGGCGAGCACGCCGCCCTTGGACGCGGTGTACGAGATCTGCGAGGTCGCCGCGCCCATGAGGGCGACGAAGGAGGCGGTGTTGATGATGGAGCCCCGGCGCTGCCTGCGCATATAGGGCAGGGCGGCCTTGCAGCAGAGGTAGACGGAGGTGAGGTTGACCTCCTGCACCCGCCGCCAGGCGTCGAGGCCGGTCTCGAGGATGGAGTCGTCCTCGGGCGGCGAGATGCCGGCGTTGTTGAAGGCGACGTCGACGGAGCCGTAGGTGTCGTTCGCGACCTTGAAGAGCGTGTCGACCTGCCCGGCGTCGGTGACGTCCACCTGGACGAAGGTCCCGCCGGTCGCCTCGGCGGCGGCCCTGCCGGCCCGCTCGTCGATGTCGCCGCAGACCACGTGCGCGCCTTCCCCGGCCAGGCGGCGTGCGGCGGCGAGGCCGATGCCGCTGCCCGCGCCGGTGACGACGGCGGTGCGGCCCACCAGGCGGCGGCAGACGATCCGGTCGCGCTCGTCACCGGGCGCGGTGCGGTTGTCGGGCATGTGCTCAGGCCTCCGTGGCGATGAAGACGTTCTTGGTCTCGGTGAAGGCGGTGAGCGCGTCGGGGCCGAGCTCGCGGCCGAGGCCCGACTGCCGGAAGCCGCCGAACGGCGTCCAGTAGCGGACGCTGGAGTGGGAGTTGACGGAGAGGTTTCCGGCGGCGACGGCGGACGACATGCGCAGCGCGCGGCCCACGTCCCGGGTCCAGATGGAGCCGGACAGGCCGTACGGGGTGGCGTTGGCGAGCCGCACCGCGTCGGCCTCGTCGTCGAACGGCAGGGTCACCGCGACGGGGCCGAAGACCTCCTCGCAGGCCACCGGCGAGTCGGGGTCCGCGTCGGTCAGGACGGTCGGCGGGAACCAGTAGCCGCCTCCCGTGGGCGCGGTGCCGCGGATCGCGGCGGCGCCGTCGGGCACATAGCCCCGCACCCGGGCGAGCTGGGCGGCGGAGATCAGCGGGCCCATGGCGGTGCCCTCGTCGGCGGGGTCGCCGACGGTGACGGCTTCGACGGCGGGCGCGAGCAGGTCGAGGAAGCGGTCGTGGACGGAGCGCTGGACGAGGATGCGGGTGCGGGCGCAGCAGTCCTGTCCCGCGTTGTCCAGGAAGGCCATCGGGGCGGTGGCGGCCGCCTGCTCCAGGTCGGCGTCGGCGAAGACGATGTTGGGGCTCTTGCCGCCCAGCTCCAGGGTGAGCCGCTTCACCTGCCGGGCGCAGCGGGCCATGATCTCCTTGCCGACGCGGGTGGAGCCGGTGAAGACGATCTTCGCCACGCCGGGGTGCTCGACGAGCGCGGTGCCTGCGGTCTCGCCGGTGCCGGGCAGCACCTGGAAGAGGTGCTCGGGCAGGCCGGCGTCGAGGGCGAGCTCGGCGAGCCTGAGGGCCGTGAGCGGCGTGGTCTCGGCGGGTTTGAGGAGGACGGCGTTGCCGGCGGCGAGGGCGGGCGCGGTGCCCCAGGCGGCGATGGGCATCGGGAAGTTCCAAGGGGCGATGACGCCGACCACGCCGAGCGGTTCGAGGAGCGTGAGGTCGACTCCGCCGGGCACCGGGATCTGCCGGCCGGTGAGCCGCTCCACTCCGCCGGCCGCGTAGTCGAGGAGGTCGCGGACGTTGCCGGCCTCCCAGCGGGCGTTGCCGATGACATGGCCGGCCTCCATGACCTCCAGCCGGGCCAGCTCTTCGCGGTGCTCGTCGACGACGGCGGCGAAGCGCCGCAGCAGCCGGGCGCGGTCGCCCGGCGCCAGGCCCGCCCAGGTCCGCTGGGCGGCGGTGGCCCGGACGACGGCGGTGTGCACGTCCTCGGCGGTGGCGGCGGGGACGGTGGCGACGAGCTCCTCGGTGGCGGGGTTGCGCACCGGGAGCTCGAAGCGGCCGGTGGCTCCGGGTGCCGCTGCGGGTCCTGCGGGCTCGGTGGCGGCTGTCTCGGGCACGGGGGGCCTCACAGGCGTTCGAAGGAGCGGCGCAGCTCCCAGTCGGTGACGGCGGCGTCGAAGGCGTCCAGCTCGACGCGGGCCATGGTGCGGTAGTGCTCGACCACCTCGTCGCCGAAGGCGGCCCGGGCCAGGGCGCTGTTCGCCCAGAGCCCGGCGGCCTCCCGCAGGGTGGCGGGCACATGCTGGTAGTCGGCGGCGTAGGCGTTGCCGGGGCAGGCGGCGGGGGGTTCGAGGCGCTGCTCGATGCCGTGCAGGCCGGCGGCGATCATGCCGGCGACGGCGAGGTGGGGGTTGACGTCCCCGCCGGGCAGCCGGTTCTCGAAGCGCAGCGAGCGGCCGTGCCCGACGACCCGCAGGGCGCAGGTGCGGTTGTCCAGGCCCCAGGCGACCGCGGTGGGGGCGAAGGAGCCGGGCTGGAAGCGCTTGTACGAGTTGACGCCCGGCGCGTACAGCAGGGCGAAGTCGCGCAGCGCGGCGATCTGTCCGGCCAGGAAGTGCCGCATCAGCGGGGACATGCCGGCCTCGCCGTCGCCGGGCATGACGCTCGCGCCGTCCGTGTCGGTGAGCGAGAGGTGGATGTGGCAGGAGTTGCCCTCGCGCTCGTTGTACTTGGCCATGAAGGTGAGCGCCATGCCCTCCTGGGCGGCGATCTCCTTGGCGCCGGTCTTGTAGATCGCGTGCTGGTCGCAGGTGGTCAGGGCGTCGGCATAGCGGAAGACGATCTCGTGCTGGCCGGGGTTGCACTCGCCCTTCGCGGACTCGACGGCGAACCCGGCGCCGGCCATCTCGTTGCGGATGCGGCGCAGCAGGGGCTCTATGCGGCCGGTGCCGAGCACGGAGTAGTCGACGTTGTACTGGTTGGCCGGGGTGAGGTCGCGGTAGTGCGCATTCCAGGCCTGTTCGTAGGTGTCCCTGAAGACGATGAACTCCAGCTCCGTGCCGACCTGGGCGGTGAGGCCGTGCTCGGCGAGGCGCTCGATCTGGCGGCGCAGGATCTGCCGGGGGGCGGCGGCCACCGGGGAGCCGTCCGCCCAGGAGAGGTCGGCCAGCAGCAGGGCGGTGCCCTCGTGCCAGGGCAGGCGGCGCAGGGTGGCGGTGTCCGGGTGCAGCGCGAAGTCGCCGTAGCCGCGCTCCCAGGAGGACATCGCGTAGCCGTCCACGGTGTTCATCTCCGTGTCGACGGCGAGCAGGTAGTTGCAGGCCTCGGTGCCGTGCCGGAGGACCTCGTCCAGGAAGAACCGGGCGGCGAACCGCTTGCCCTGGAGCCGGCCCTGCATGTCCGGGAAGGCCAGCACGACGGTGTCGATCTCACCGCCCGCGACCAGGGCCGTCAGCTCCTCGACGGTGAGCGGTGGTGTGCGGTCTGCCACGGGGAGGTCTCCTTCTGTCAGCCGCCCCATAAGGTATTGCTGTAGACCATTGGTTGGGAAGGGGGCGCGGGCGCATGTCGGGGAGCGGGGGCGGAGCGCGCACGGACCGGGTGGAGCCGGCGGGCGTCCCGGGGCCGGCGGGCGGCTCGCTGGCCACCGTGCTGCGCCCGGTGCGGACGGGGAACGGCTTCGAGGAGGCGCTGGAGCAGATCCTGCAGATCGTCCGGCTCGGCCTGGTCCCCGGCGGCGGGCGGCTGCCGGCCGAGCGGGACCTGGCAGGGCGGCTCGGCATCAGCCGGGTCACGCTGCGCGAGGTGCTGAAGGTGCTTCAGGAGCAGGGCCTGGTCGAGTCGCGGCGCGGCCGGTACGGCGGGACGTTCGTGCTGCCCAGGGCCGGGGCGCCGGGCGAGGCGGAGCTGCGGCGGCGGGTCGGCGCGGTGGACGTCGAGGATGTGCTCAGGTTCCGGGCGGTGCTGGAGACGGGGGCGGCGGAGCTGTGCGCGGCGCACGGCCTCACGGAGCGGGACGCCGCCCGGCTGCGCGGTGCGCTCGCGCGCACCCGTGACGCGCCGCTGGCCGACTACCGCCGCCAGGACACCCTGCTGCACCTGACCCTCGCCGAGCTGTCCGGTTCGCCGACGCTGGCCGGCCGGTACGCGGCCGTCCGGGCGACCCTCAACGACCTGCTGGACTGCATCCCGCTGCTGGTGCGCAACCTGGAGCACTCGCAGCGCCAGCACACGGCCGTGGTGCGGGCGGTGCTGGACGGCGACGCGGAGGGCGCGCGGGCGGCGATGCGGGAGCACTGCGCGGGGACGGCCGCACTGCTGCGCGGCTTCCTGTCCTGAGCCGGCGGGCCCCGCCCGGCGCCGGAGATCCGGGTCGTCTGAGGGTTCGACGGGCCCACAAAGGTATGAAAACATTCCTTTGGGGTCCGTCCGGCCGGTGCGCGGTCGGCCGGACCGGGGGCCCGGCGAATGCCGCCGGTGCGGTGCCGCACCGTGGAGGAGGACCAGATGGGCAGGCCACTGATCGGTGTCAGTACGTATCTGGAGTCCGAGGTGCGCTGGGGCGCCTGGACGCTGCCCGCGGTGCTGCTGCCGGACGGCTACCGGCGGCTGGTGCAGGCGGCCGGCGGCATCGCCGTCATGCTCCCGCCGGACTCCCCCGGCCACGCGGCGGAGGCCGTCGAGCGGCTCGACGGGCTCGTCATCGCGGGCGGCCCGGACGTCGACCCGGACCGGTACGGCGCCGAGCGCGACCCGCGCACCGGACCGCCCGCGCACGAGCGGGACGCCTGGGAGCTGGCGCTGATCGACGCCGCCCTGGCCGCCGGCACCCCGATGCTGGCGATATGCCGCGGCATGCAGGCCCTGAACGTCTCCCTCGGCGGCACCCTCGTCCAGCACCTGGAGGGCCATGCCGACCGTCCCGGCGTCTTCGGCGCGCACCCGGTGACACCGGTGCCGGGCACCCGGTACGCGAGCCTGGTGCCGGAGGAGACCAGTGTGCCCGTCTTCCATCACCAGGCGCTGGACCGGCTGGGCAGCGGCCTCGTGGTCGGCGCCCGTGCCGCGGACGGCACGGTGGAGGCCGTGGAACTACCCGGTGCGCCCTGGGTGCTGGGCGTGCAGTGGCACCCGGAGATGGGCGACGACCTGCGGGTCATGCAGGACCTCGTACGGGCCGCTTCGCCAGTCGCGTCCTGAGCCAGCCGAGCGAGACGACGCCCTGCGCGTACTGGAACGCGCGCATGGTGGGCAGGCCCTGCGGCGACGGCCTGCGGGCGTGTGCGACGAAGTGGCCCGCGAGGGCCGCGAGCACCGCCGTCACCCCGGCCGGGTCGGCGTCCCGGCCGAGCGGATGGGAGGTGAACACCTCCTCGGGCGCCGGCCCGCCCTGCGCGTGCACCCCCGGCAGCAGCGTCAGGAGGTCGAACCAGGGCGCGGCGAGCGACGCGTGCGGCCAGTCGACGAAGGTCACGCCGCCGTCCGCGGTGAGCAGGATGTTGTCGGCACGCAGGTCGCCGTGGGTGAGGGTGTCGCCGGCGGCGTGCTCGGCCCACGGCGCGCTCAGCTCGGCGAGGTACGGCAGGTGGCGCACGGCCCAGGGGTCGAGGCCGCGGGTGTCCCCGCTCGCCAGGAGCTGCTGCCAGCCCGAGAACGCGTCCGCCTGACGCACCGCCACGGACGGCGCGTCGACCGGTGACGGGGTGAGGGTGCCGGCCAGGTCGTGCACGGCGTTCAGCACACGGTTCAGCTCGTCGGCCCGCCAGGGCACGTGCGGCTGGTGCCCGGGGATGTCCTCGAAGACCAGGGCGACCCAGGTGCCGTCGTCGTAGCTGCCGAGCAGCTGGGGCGCGGCCACCCGGGCGGGCAGGGCGGCCGTGTGGCGGGCCTCGGTGCGGTGCATGCCGGGTGTGACGGGCTCCGCCTCACAGCTGACCGCCTTGACGAAGGCCCGCCGCCCGTCGACCGTGCCGACCCGGGCCGCCACACCGGGTGAGAATCCGCCGCGCTGGGTGGTCGCGGTCGCCACCGGGCCGCCCAGGATGGCCGCGACGGCATCGCGGACACGCCCCGGAAGACGCTCCCAGGGCGTGCGGACACCGGCGGCGGGCGGAACATCGGTGGCGAAGGGAGGCATGACGACATCGTCGGTGCTTCCGGGCGGGCCCGCCACTCGACGGCCCTCCGTACGCACCGTTCGTCACTGCCCCGGCGGACCCTTCTGACCTGCCGGTACGACACAGGGTGAGCGGCCGAGCCCGGGAGGGCAGCGGCGGGCGCGGACGCCCGCGCGGGCCGTCCGGGTGCCGGTGGGCACGGCGGGTACGGCCGGCCCTCGGGCCGATCCCCCGGCCGGTACTGACGCCCCCCGCGCTCGCTCGGGGCGCAACCCGACATCCGGGGGCCGCGGGCGACCCGTCACGGGCCCTGGTCGGGAGACGGCCTGAACCACCCCTTCCGAACGGTGGCGATCCGCGCACGCGAACCGCGTCGCTCAGCGGCGGTCCTCCACGGCGTCGATGTGGTCGGCCAGCGCCACCACCACGATCCGGGTGTCGGGTTCCGTCGCGCGCCAGCGGTGCCGCACGCCACCGGTCATGTACAGGGCGTCGCCGCGGCCCAGGCGGTAGGCGCTGCCCTCGGCCTCCACCTCCGCGGCGCCGTCGGCGACGTACAGCAGCTCGTCGTTGCGGTGCTGGAACTCGCGGCCCGCGTCGTGGTCGCCGGTGAACTCCATCGCCTGGAGGTGGTGGTGGCCGCGCACCAACTGCCGCACCAGGCCGCCCTTCGGCAGGCCCTGGCTGTCGTCGGCGCGCACCACGTCCACACTGCGCGCCGGATCGGCCGCGGCGAGCAGCTCGACGGCCGTGGTGCACAGGGCGTCGGCGACCTTCTCCAGGGAGCGCATGCTGGGCCGCGCCCGCTCGTTCTCGACCTGGCTCAGGAAGGGCACGGACAGGCCGCTGCGCTCGGCGACGACGGCGAGGGTGAGCTCCAGGGCCCTGCGCCGCCGCCGGACGGCCGCACCCACCCGGGGTGCCTCTTTGTCGTCCATCGCTCCGGCTCCCTCCCGTGCGTCGTGTCGCCGTGCGTCGTCGCTCAAGTCTCCATGGTCCCGCGCATTCGGCCGTACGTTCCGTGCTGAGGCTCGTGGATTGCGGAGTGGCACCAGTCGGTGCCGCCCTGTGAAGTTCTCTGCACCTTACGCACGTTCAGTAAACGGTTTCATCCGGTTGTGCTGTGCTCCTCCTTACACCGCTCTCCGGTCGGGCGCCTCCCGGAGGCACACGTCCGCGTCGCACCGCTGCCCACCGGGTCCCCAGGGTGCCGCGGAACAGGCGGGCGGAGCCAGCGCGGACAGGCGTAGGGGTGGGTTCCGCGGCCTGCGGAACCCACCCCTACGAGGTGCCGGTGTCGTCTCCGGCCGGTCAGCCGGCGACGGGTGCGAGTCTGTCCTCCATGCCCGGGTGGGCGTCCAGCCAGTGCCGGGCGGACTGCTTCTCGTTGCCCGCGCCGCCGTTCTGGATGGCCACCTCCAGCGAGGCCAGCTCGCTCTCGCTGAGCCTGAAGTGCTTCAGCCAGCCGTTCAGCTCGGGGAACTTCTTGCCGAAGCCCTTGTGCGCGACGGTGTGGATCAGGTCACCCTTGCCCCAGGCACCCTTCGGGTCCTTGAGCTTCTTCAGGTCGTACTTGCCGTACGCCCAGTGGGGTGTCCACAGCACCACCACGACCGGTTCCTTCTTCTTGATCGACCTGTCCAGCTCGGCCAGCATCGACGACGTGCTCGACGAGACCACCTTGTACTCGCCGTCCAGGCCGTAGGCCTTGAGCACCTTGTTGTTCAACGTGGCCATCTCACCGGCACTGGCCTCGATGCCGATGATCTTCCCGCCGAACATGCCGCTCCTGCCCTTGAGGTCGGCCAGCGAGTCGACGCCCTTCACATACGAGGGCACCGTCAGCTCCAGCGACGTCGGACCGTACCAGGAGCCCACGTCGTCGAGGTTGTTCTTGTATCTCTCCCAGTACTGCTTGTGCGTGGTCGGCAGCCAGCCGTCCAGTTGGACGTCCATGTCGCCGCGGGACAGCGCGGTGTACAGCGGGCCGGGGTCGAGCTGCTTCACGTTCGTCTTGTACCCGCGGTCCTCGAGGATGTTCTCCCAGAGGTAGGTGGACGCGATGGCCTCGTCCCACGGGAAGTAACCCATGTTGACGGTCTTGCCGGCGTCCTTGCCCCGCTGTGCGCCGCCCTGTCCGCCGGGGACCGGGGCCAGCTTGTCCACCAGGCCCGGGTTCTTCTTCAGCCAGGCCTTCACGCCGTCCTGCTCGTGGCCCTCGCCGGCGCCCTGGATCGCGTTCTCCAGGCTGGTGAGCTGCTGCTCGGTGAGCTTGAACCGCTTCAGCCAGTTCGCGACGGTGGGGTCCTTCTGCGCGAAGCCCTTGTGGGCGACGGTGTGGATCTGCTCGCCCTTGCCCCAGGCACCCTTAGGGTCCTTGAGCTTCTTCAGGTCGTACTTGCCGTAGGCCCAGTGCGGCGACCAGAGGGTGACGACGATCGGTTCCTTCTTCTTGATCGACCTGTCCAGCTCGGCCAGCATCGACGACGTGCTGGACGACACCACCTTGTACTCGCTCTTGAGACCGTAGGCGCCCATGACCTTGTTGTTCAGGGTGGCCATCTCACCGGCACTGGCCTCGATGCCGATGATCTTCCCGCCGAACATGCCGCCCCTGCCCTTGAGGTCGGCCAGCGAGTCGACGCCCTTCACATACGAGGGCACGGTCAGCTCCAGCGACGTCGGACCGTACCAGCCGCCCAGGTCGTCGAGCCGGCCGCGGTACTTGTCCCAGTACGCCTTGTGCGTGGTGGGCAGCCAGGCGTCCGTCTGGAAGTCGATGTCGCCGCGCGCCACACCCGAGTAGAGCGGGCCCGCGTCGAGCTGCTTGAGGTTGACCGTGTAACCGCGCTGCTCCAGGAGGTCCTTCCAGAGGAAGGTGGTGGCGATGCCCTCGTCCCAGGGGATGTAGCCGATGTTGACGGTCTTGCCCGCGCCGACCTCGGCCCCGGCCTGGGCGCCGCTGCCGCCGGAGTCCGCCAGGTTGAGGCCGCCCGCGACGAGCGCGAGGACCACCACGCCGACCAGGGCGACGGCGGTGCCCGGGCGGTAGTGGGCGAACTTGAACCGGCGCACGGCGGCGGCCGCCCTGGCCGCGGCGCGGCGGCCGAGCGGCGACACCCGCAAGTTCAGCGCGCTCGTCATCCGGTCCAGGTACATGGCGAGGATGACCACCGCCACCCCGCTCTCGGCGGCCAGGCCGACCTGGAGCTGGGTGATCGCCGCGTACACCTTCTCGCCGAGGCCGCCCGCGCCGGCCATGCCGCCGATGACGACCATGGACAGCGCCAGCATGATGACCTGGTTGATACCGGCCATGATGGTGGGCAGGGCCAGCGGGAGCTGGACCCGGGCGAGGGTGTCCCGGGGGCTGGTGCCGAAGGCGTCGGCGGCCTCCACCAGCTCCTCGTCGACCTGCCGGATGCCCAGCTCGGTCATCCGCACGCCGGGGGGCATCGCGAAGACGATCGTGGCGATGATGCCCGGGGTGGTGCCGACGCCGAAGAACATCACGCCCGGGATCAGGTACACGAACGCCGGCATGGTCTGCATGACGTCGAGCACCGGCCGCACCGCGGCGCTCACCCGGCGGTTACGCGACGCCCAGACGCCCAGCGGCACCGCGATCACGACGGTGATCACGGCGGCGACGACGACCAGCGAGAGCGTGGACATCGCGTCGTCCCACAGGGCGAGCGAGTCGATCAGCGCGAAGCCGACGAAGGCGAGCACACCCGGCAGCAGGCCGCGCAGCCACCACGCGACGACGGCCAGGATGCCGGCCATCAGGAGCGGCTCACCGCCGCCGAGGACGGCGTCCACACCGTGGTACATCCCGTCCAGGACGGTACTGATGAGGTCGAAGAGCCAGCTCAGGTGCGTCTGGAGCCAGTCGACGACGTCTTCGACCCAGTCGCCGAACTTGAGCCTAGGCACCCGCGGTCACCTTGCCCTCCGCGTCGCCGCGACGCCGGCCGGGGCCGGGCACCCCGTCGGAGCCGCCCTGGTCGTGGTCGGCCGGGGTCATCGGCTCGCCGAGCACGGCCAGCAGCCTGGCGCGCGGCACGACGCCGGTGAGCTCGCCGTCCTCGCCGGTGACCGCGACGGCGGTGCCGCTGGTGGCGCAGGGCGTGAACAGCTCGATGATCGGAGTGTCCTCGGTGACCGTGGCGGGCGCGGCGGCGAGCACGTCCTCGGGGGTGCGCAGCCGGGTGCCGTCCGCCGTGGTGCCGTAGGCGCTGTCCGGGTCGGCCATGATCGAGCCGGCGGTCAGCACCCGGGAGCGGTCGACGTCCTGGGTGAACGCGGCGACGTAGTCGTTGGCCGGGGTCACCAGGATGTCCTCGGCGGTGCCGATCTGGACGATCCGGCCGTCGCGCATGACGGCGATGCGGTCACCGAGGCGCATGGCCTCGTTCAGGTCGTGGGTGATGAAGACGATCGTCTTCTTCAGCCGCTTCTGCAGCTCCAGGAGCTGGTCCTGCATGTCGCGCCTGATCAGCGGGTCGAGCGCGCTGAACGACTCGTCCATGAGGAGCAGGTCGGCATCGGTGGCCAGCGCCCTGGCGAGCCCGACGCGCTGCTGCATGCCGCCGGACAGCTCGTCGGGCCAGGACTTCTCCCAGCCCGCGAGGCCCGCCAGGTCCAGCGCCTCCAGGGCGCGCTTCTCGCGCTCGGCGCGCGGGATGCCCTGCACCTCCAGGCCGTACGCGGCGTTCTCCAGGACGCTGCGGTGCGGGAACAGGGCGAAGTGCTGGAAGACCATGCTGATCTTCTTCGAGCGGACCTCGCGCAGCTCCCTGGGGCCGAGGGAGGTCAGGTCCTGCCCGTCGAAGCGCACGTGCCCCGCGGACGGCTCCAGCAGGCCGTTGAGCATACGGAGCAGGGTGGACTTACCGGACCCCGACAGGCCCATGACGACGAAGATCTCGCCCTGCTCGACGCCGAACGAGGCGTCGATCACCGCGGCGGTCGCACCGTCGGCCCGCAGCTCCTCCCGGCTCGCTCCGGCGCGGAGCCTGTCCACCGCGTTCTCGGGATGTCTGCCGAACACTTTGTACAGGTGCTCGGCTTGCAGCATCGACACATACACCTCTCGGATCGAACCAGGACTACGGCCCGCCTCCCCCGCCGGCGGGCCCCGGAGCGGCCTGCTCCGGCCGCGTGACCGGCCGGTTCCGCCGTGCGGACACGACCGGGTCCGCTCCGGGTGCGCGCCTGCCCTGAGTTAGGTGAGGCAAACACACAAGTGGTTCAGTTCACAGCCCGTTCACTTCTGTCGGGTAGCGCTCCGCTTCTAGCGGGTTGCGCGGGTTGCGCGGGTTGCGCGGGTTGCGCGGGTTGCGCGGGTTGCGCGGGTTGCGCGGGTTGCGCGGGTTGCGCGGGTTGCGCGGAGCGGTGGGGACCTGTCCCCGGCCGCGGCCCCGACAGAATCCGCGGCCGGGACGCCGTGGGCGGGGGACGCCGCGGCCGGGGGACGTGGGCGGGCGCGCTGCCCGTCGCGCTGTCAGTGGGGTGCGGCATGATGCGGTGCGTGACTCAGGACACCCGCCGGCTGATGCTGCTCGACACCGCCTCCCTGTACTTCCGGGCCTACTTCGGCGTCCCGGACTCCGTCCGCGCCCCGGACGGCACCCCGGTGAACGCGGTGCGGGGGCTGCTGGAGTTCATCGACCGCCTGGTGCGCGACCACCGCCCGCACTCCCTGGTCGCCTGCATGGACGCGGACTGGCGCCCAGCGTGGCGGGTGGCGCTGATCCCCTCCTACAAGGCCCACCGGGTCGCCGAGGAGGTCCCCGGCGGGCCCGACGAGGAAGAGGTCCCGGACACCCTCACGCCCCAGGTGCCGGTGATCGAGGACGTGCTCGACGCCCTCGGCATCGCCCGCGTCGGCGTCGAGGGCTACGAGGCGGACGACGTCATCGGCACGTTCACCGCCCGCGCCACCGGCCCCGTCGACATCGTCACCGGCGACCGCGACCTGTACCAGCTCGTAGACGACGCCCGCGGGGTGCGCGTGCTGTACCCGCTCAAGGGCGTCGGCTCGCTCCAGGTCACCGACGAGGCGCTGCTGCGCGGGAAGTACGGGGTGGACGGCGCCGGCTACGCGGACCTGGCGCTGCTGCGCGGAGATCCCAGCGACGGCCTGCCGGGCGTGCCCGGCATCGGCGAGAAGACGGCGGCGAAGCTGCTCGCCGAGTTCGGCGACCTCGCCGGCATCATCGCCGCGGTGGCCGATCCGCTCGCCAGGCTCACCCCCACGCAGCGCAAGCGGATCACGGAGGCCGCGCCCTATCTCGCGGTGGCCCCGAAAGTGGTCAGGGTCGCCTCCGACATCCCGTTGCCCGAGGTGGACACCACCCTGCCGCATGCCCCCCGCGACCCGGCCGCACTGGAGGAGCTGGCCTCGCGCTGGGGCCTCGGCGGATCCCTGCGGCGCCTGCTGGTCACGCTGGAGGGGTGAACCGTGAGTGGTGCGTGACATGGCGCGAGAGGTGTGTGACATACACGGCCTGGGAACGGGGCACCCTGATGATAACTTAGGTAAGCCTAAGCATTCGTGATCACAGGGAGGCCGAAATGGCAGATCGTCCGGCGCGCACGGCCCGTCAGGTCCGCCATGCGCAGGTCGTGCGCACCGAGCGGCTCACCCCGCACATGCAGCGCGTGGTGCTGGGGGGCCCGGGTCTCGCCGCCTTCCCCGCGGGCGAGTTCACCGACCACTATGTGAAGCTGCTGTTCGCCCCCGAGGGCGTGGTCTACCCCGAGCCCTTCGACATGGAGCAGATCCGCGAGCGGCTGCCGCGGGAGCAGTGGCCGGTGACCCGCGCGTACACGGTGCGGTCCTGGGATCCTGCGGTGGGCGAGCTGACGATCGACTTCGTGATCCACGGCGACGAGGGCATCGCGGGCCCCTGGGCACTGCACGCCCGGCCCGGCGAGACCGTGCGCTTCTTCGGCCCCGGCGGCGGCTACGCCCCGGATCCGGCGGCGGACTGGCACCTGCTGGCCGGCGACGAGAGCGCCCTGCCCGCCATCGCCGCGGCCCTGGAGGCGCTGCCGGACGGCACCCGCGCCCATGCCTTCGTGGAGGTGGCCGACGCCGGTGAGGAGCAGAAGATCGCCTCCGCCGCGGAGGTCGTCTGGCTACACCGCGGCGAGCGGGCCGTCGGCGAGGCCCTGCTCGCGGCCGTCCGCGCTCTCGACTTCCCCGCGGGGCAGCCGCATGCCTTCGTGCACGGCGAGGCAGGCTGGGTGCGGGAGCTCCGCCGCCACCTGCGCCTGGAGCGGCAGGTGCCACGCGAGCGCCTCTCCATCTCCGGCTACTGGCGCCTGGGCCACGACGACGAGAGCTGGCGCGCCTCCAAGCGGGAGTGGAACGCACAGGTGGAGGCCGAGCAGGAGCTGCCGGCGGCCTCCTGACCGGCCACGGGAGCGGTCCGGCGGGACCCCACCGCCCGGGGTGGTGCGGCCACCGTCCCCAGAGCGGGTACGGCCACCGGAACCGGCACGGTCACCCGGGCAACAGCGACCACCGCGGACCGGCACGCCCCGCGCCCCGGGCGGTCGCCACGAGCCGTCGCCACGGTGCCTCGGGAGAGCGAGTGCACATGGCAGTCGCCGCGGTACCAGCCGCGCCCCCGGCCGGCCGCCCGCGTCGGTGGGTACGCCGGCGCGGATGGGCGCCCCGCTGCTTCGTCTGGTTCGTCGCCTGGCGCCATGACGGCAGCCCAAGCCGCCGGCCCGGCCCCGGCGGCAGCGCTGAGGGGGCCTGCGCAGGAGCTCGAGTCCTTCCGCGGTCCCCTGCGCCGCCGGGCGTACCGCGCCCCCTTCCCCCGCGGACCGGGCCGCCCGGCGTCAGTCGCTGCTCCCCGGGCGCTCGCCCTTCGGCCCCCGGCCGCGCTCGGTACGCGGGCCCCGGCTGCGCCACTCGTCACCTTCCTGAAGTTCCTCGTTGGCCGCCCTGTTCGCGTCCTGATCGCTGATCCCGGACTCCTCCGCGTCCTTGCGGAGGCGGGCCCGCCGGGTGTCGTACTTCTTGCTTCCCGGCTCGGGCACGACGATCACCTCCTGTTGATCGGACTTCCGGAGGCCATCGGGTCCCCGAGACGCCGGAGGGCAAACGCGTCGGTCCGTCCTCCGGTCCAGCGGACACCCCGTCGTCCCGCGCCAAGGCCAGGAGCCGCTGGGCCGAGCACACGGCTCAGTACGCGGCCGCACCTCGGCACGAGACAACGGCTCGGCCGTCCATGGGTGGGTCAGGGCCGTGCGCACGCGGCCGAGTCCGCCCGGCGGTGCGGGCCGCCCCGCCCTGCCGCGGAATCAGCCGTACTGCACCGACCGCTTCGCCAGGCCCATCCAGAACCCGTCGATCACGCTGCACCCCCGGTCGAGGTCTCCCTCCGCCGCCCCCAGCGTCACGAACAGCGGCGCGAAGTGCTCCGTCCTCGGGTGCGCCAGGCGGCCGGCGGGAGCCTTGTGCCGGAAGTCCAGCAGGGCGTCGATGTCCTGCGAGGCCAACGCCCGGCGTCCCCAGTCGTCGAACTCCAGGGACCAGGAGGGCACCTCGCCGTCCCCTAGCCGCAGCGCCGCCAGGTTGTGCGTGAAGAAACCGCTGCCCACGATCAGCACGCCCTCGTCACGCAGCGGCGCCAACCTGCGCCCGATCTCCAGCAACTCGCCCGGATCCAGCGTGGGCATCGACGCCTGCAAGACCGGGACGTCGGCCCCGGGGAACATCTCCTTGAGCGGGACGTAGGCCCCGTGGTCCAGTCCCCGGTCGGGCACGTCCTGCACGGGAGTACCGGCCCGGCCGAGCAGCTTGCGGACCGACGCTGCGAGCTCCGGCGCCCCCGGGGCGTCATACCTGACGTCGTAGTAGCGCTCGGGGAAACCCCAGAAGTCGTGGACGAGGGGAACCGTCGTCGTCGCGCCCAGCGCGAGCGGGGCCTCTTCCCAGTGCGCGGAGACGATCAGTATCGACGTGGGTCGGGGGAGCCGCGCGGACCAGTCGGCGAGCTCGCGCGTCCACACCGCGTCGTCCGCGAGCGGCGGAGCACCATGGGAGAGATACAGGGCGGGCATGCGCTCCACCATCGCGTTCACCATCCGTTACTCCTCCGGACCACCCATGAGGCCCACTTGATTGAATGCTCAAGTAAGTGTAGGCCACCGACGCCCCACCGGCCTGCCGACCACCCGCCTTCCGGGCGGCCGGCAGGCCGCGGTCGCTACACCGAGCGCTGGTAGGACCTGAACGTCCGTGTCGACAGCCACACCGCCGCCACGGCCAGTACCAGGAGGGCGCCGCCGCGGGTGAGCACGTCGAGCCGGTCCGGATGTGCGGACATGGCGGAACGGCCCGCGATCATCGCCCAGTTGAGCGGGTTGAAGTCGGCGATGTGCCGCATCCAGCCGGGCATCTGTGCCGGTGCCATGAAGGCGCTGGACAGGAAGGTCAGCGGCAGCAGCAGGAAGGTGTTGATGCCGATGATGGACTCACGCTGCCGCACCAGCATCCCCAGGGCGTTCGACAGCGCCCCGAAGACCGTGCCGAGCAGCACCGCGGCGACGATCAGGACCACCACTCCGCCGGGCCCGCCCGGGTAGGAGGCCCCGCCCAGCAGGCCCAGCAGCACGATGACGACGGACTGCACGGCGACGCTGATGCCGTTGTGCACCACGTTCGCGTTCATCAGGGCGGCGCGGCTGACCGGCGTGGTGAGGAAGCGGTTGAGCGTCCCGCGCTCGATCTCCTCCAGGGTCCCCATGCCGGCCCACATGCTGGAGCCGAGCGCGCTCATCACGACGATGCCCGGCACCAGGTAGTCGAGGTAGGAGGTGGTGCCGAAGCCGCCGAGTTCGACGACCTTCTTGAAGAGGTTCCCGAACAGGAAGAGCCAGATCACCGGCTGGATGAGCGTGATCAGCAGGAACGCGGGCTGGCGTCCGGACGCCATGAGCTGACGCTGCGTCATGTACCAGGTGTCGGCGAGGGCGCGGCTCATCGTGCGCCTCCGGAGGAGGCGAGGGCCTCGGACTGGTCGACGGGACCACCGGGGCCAGCTTGCGGTGCGGCCGCCGCGGCTCCTTCCGGAGCCTCCGCCGCGGCCTCCGCTTCCGCGTAACGCCGCCCCGTGTAGCGCAGGTAGACATCGTCAAGAGAGGGCCGTGCGACCGTCGCCGCCGCGACGCCGACGCCGGCCGGCTCCAGCGCCGCGAGCAGTGCCGGCACCGCGGCGGGGCCGTCGTCGGCGCGCACGCTCAGGCGCCGCCCGTCGAGCAGTACGTCATGAACGCCGGACAGCCCGTCGAGGGCACCCCGCAACCGGGCGCCGCCCGCCTCGCCGAGCGGTTCCCTCAGCTCCATGTGGACGGCATCGCCGCGGAGTTCACCCTTGAGCGCGTCGGGGGTGCCTTCGACGACGACACGGCCCCGGTCGACGATGGCGATGCGCTCGGCGAGCCGGTCGGCCTCCTCCAGGTAGTGCGTGGTGAGCAGGATGGTCATCCCCTCGTCACCGGCGAGCCGGGCGATCTCCTCCCACATCGCCGTCCGCGCCTCGGGGTCCAGGCCGGTGGTCGGCTCGTCCAGGAACAGCACCGCGGGCCGGTGCACGAGACCGAGCGCCACGTCCAGCCTGCGCTGCATGCCGCCCGAGTAGCCCTTGACCGGGCGGTCACCCGCGTCGGCGAGGCCGAACCGGTCCAGCAACTCGTCGACACGGGCGCGCAGGGCGGCACCCCGCACCCCGTGCAGCCGTCCCTGGAGACGGAGGTTCTCGCGCCCGGTGGCCATGGGATCGGCGCCGGACCGCTGGGCGACGACCCCGATGGCGCGGCGCACCCGGCCGGGGTGGCGCAGCACATCGTGCCCCGCGACGACTGCGGTGCCCGCGTCGGGGCGGGCGAGCGTGGTGAGGATCTTGACGGTGGTGGACTTGCCCGCTCCGTTCGGCCCGAGCAGGCCGAAGACGGTGCCGGCCTCGACGGTGACGTCCATGCCGCTGAGGGCGGTGACACCCCCCGGATAGGTCTTGGTCAGTCGGTGCGCCACGACGGCGGGCGCGGGTGTACTCATGACAGCTGCTCTCCTGTGTGAGCGGGGTCGGGTCGGACCGGGACACGGGCGTGTGCCGGATCCCGGGTATGCCGAACCGTCCCTGCTCAGAGCGCCGGGCTATGGTGGGTGTGCCGCACCTCGATCGCCTGGCCCTGCGTCTTCGCGGGTCCGGTCCGGGGTTCGCGACCTCGGCGGGCGCTGCTGCAACAGCCCCGCCGGGGTCTCTTCTCTGCTATGCGCTTCTCTGCGGATGCGCTTTTCTGAGAATGCTTTTTCTGCGGATGCGCCTTTCTGCGGACGGCTTGTCTCTGCGGACGGCGTGTCACGGATGGGCTCCCTCAGGGGATTCGCTGCGGGTCCGCCGGGGATCTGCCGCGGCTCCGCGCGGATCCGCCGTGGAGCTGCCGCGGCTCCGCCACGGTCTCTGCACGGACGAGGCGCGCCGCGCTGGCGTGCCCGTACCGCGGGGGCCGCCCGCCGCACGGGTGCCGTCTCCGGCCGTCCGACGTCTGCTGTCCCTCATCCTCCCGTCGGTCTGTCGGCCGCGCCCGGCGGTGTGCCGGTCCCGGTGCCGCCGGCGGAGCGGGGCGTGGTCTTCTCCGCGGCCCGGAACTCGGGCGGGAGCTCTCCGGTCTCGTGGTACGTCCGCCAGGCCTGCACCCCGTCGAGCGTGCCCTCCCTCAGCTCGGTGAGCAGGCCGGACAGCCAGGCCGCCTGTGCCCCGACCATGTGCGCCTGGTACTCGATCTCGACGAGGAAGATCCGGGGCATCATCTCGGTCAGCTTGGCCAGCACCCCGCGGGCGCTGGCCGCCTGTACCTCAAGCGCCCCGAGCCGCTCCTCCAGCAGCGTGATCACCTCGTCCGGGTGCAGCACCCCCATCAGCGAGAGCGCCGTCTCGAAGATCGGGTACTCCCGCGCGGGCACGGCCAGCAGGTCGGAGAGCCACTCGGTCATCTCCTCGCGGCCCGCCTCGGTGAGTCCGAAGACCGTGCGCTCGGGGCGGTTGCCCTGCCGCTGGACGTCCTGCACCGCCACGAAGCCGTGCTTCTCCAGGTTCTGCACGACGGTGTAGAGCGAGCCGTAGTTGATCTTCAGGGTGGCGTCCTTGCCGCGCCTCCTGAGGGTCTGGGCGATGTCATAGGGATGCATCGGCCGCTCGCTGAGCAGCACCATCACCGCGAGCGCGAGCGGATTGCCGAGCTTGCGGCGCTGCACGGCCACCGGACACCTCCCACCTTGTCGCCGACCCGCCACTCGGCGGGACCTTGATGACGAATATTCGCCGCCGAACATAACGCGACTACTCCCCGACGTCAACGCGAGCCGCGATGTATCGCGAAACCGGGCGGAGGAGTCCCGTGAGAGGGACGTGTTCTCCCGAGGCTGCATTTCGCGTCAGCTTCGGGAGAAGAGGGCCGAGGGGGCGTGCAGGGGTGTCCGCGCGGGCGCGGGTGGGTGCGGGACAGGACGGCATGGGCACGGGGCGGGGGCCGTGGAACTGCTGCGGAAGGCTGCCGGCCGACAGGTACGGCCGGCCGGCGGTGGCGGGGACGGCCGCCGGCGGCCCCGAGGTCCGGCGTCGTGGCCGTATTCTTGCTGGTGATGACACGGAAGCGGCGCACTGCCCCACCACCCCTCCCCCAGCGCGACGGTATCGATGCCGTGCGGGTCAGGCTGCCGGCCGGCGGGGCGTGGGCCACCGTGCGCGACCATCTGGTGGAGCGGCTCGCGCCGGGCGCCGAGGTGGTGGACGCGATGCTGCGCGAGGGCGCGTTCGTCGACGCCGCGGGCCGGCCCGTCGCACCGGACGCCCCGTACGCGCCGGGCGGGTCGGTGTGGTTCCACCGGGAGCACCGGCCCGAGACACCCGTGCCGTTCCCGCTGCCGGTGGTGTACCGCGACGAGCACATCGTGGTGGCGGACAAACCACACTTCCTCGCCACCACCCCGCGGGGCGGACATGTCACCGAGACGGCGCTCGCCCGGCTGCGCCGGGAGCTGGGCGTGACCACCGTCAGCGCCGCCCACCGACTCGACCGGCTCACCGCCGGCCTGGTGCTGTTCACCGTGCGCCCGGACGAACGCGGCGCCTACCAGACGCTCTTCCGCGACCGGCGGGTCCACAAGGAGTACGAGGCCGTCGCCCGCCACGACCCCGGCCTCGCCCTGCCCCGCACGGTACGCAGCCGGATCGAGAAGGAGCGCGGGGTGCTGGCGGCGCGCGAGGTGACGGGCGAGCCCAATGCCGTCAGCCGCATCGAACTGCTGGAGCACCGCGCGGGCCTCGCCCGGTACCGGCTCCTGCCCCGCACGGGACGCACGCACCAGCTGCGGGTGCACATGAACGGCCTCGGTGTGCCGATCCTCGGCGACCCGATCTATCCGGAGGTGACGGGTCGGGTGCCGGACGACGACTTCAGCCGGCCGCTGCAACTGCTGGCCCGCATCCTGGAGTTCAGCGACCCGGTGACGGGCCTGGCCCACCGGTTCACCAGCGAGCGGGAGCTGACGGCCTGGCCGCCGCCGGGAAGCCGGCCGCCCGGCGGCTCCGGGGCCTGACCGCGCGGCCGCACCCCTGTCGCACCCTCCCGGCCGTACCGCCGGCCGGGGCGCGACCGCTCGGCTGCCCGGCCACACCATCGGCCGGAGCCGACCGACCGCAGCCTTCCGGCGGCACCGTCTCCGGCCCCTCCGCGCCCGGCGCACCGTCGGCCGGGGCGTAACCACTCGGCCCCACCCCGGCAGCACCCGCCGTCCCGTCAGTCACCCATCACCGTCGGTCGGTCGTCCGTCCCGTCAGTCGCCCATCGCCGTCGGTCGGTCGTCCGTCCCGTCAGTCGCCCATCACCGTCGGCCAGTCGTCCGTCCCGTCAGTCGCCCATCACCGTCGGCCAGTCGTCCGTCCCGTCGGGCACCTCCGTCAGTCGCCGCGCCACCAGAGCAGTAGCCGCCGCCAGGTGCCCCGGGGCTGCACGTCCCCCGCCGCCGCGGGGAACCCCGCCGACTTCCCGGCCGCCTGCGGCTGCGCCGCAGCCGCCTGTCCCGCGTCTCCGGCCGCCTGCGCGGAAGCGGGCGCCGGTCGCATGGCGTCCCCGGCCGGGACCGGTGACGGCCTGGTGCCCGCCGTGCCCGCGCCCGTACCGGCGGCGGGAGCGGCCCCCACGGCGGCCCCGGGGGCGGCCTCCGGGGCAGGCGAGGCCACCTGCCAGTCGGTCTCCCGCGGCAGCTCGGGCGCCGCGCTGGGGCGGCGCATGACGTCCTGTGGGGGTTTGGGGTCGAAGCGTACGGGCAGCGCGACCAGGTGCCGGGAGGAGATCGACGAGGTCCAGCGCAGTTCGTCCTCCGGGACCGCGAGCCGCACGTCCGGCAGCCTGGTGAGCAGCGCGTCGACGCCGGTGTCGGCGATGGCACGGCCGATGTCCTGCCCGGGGCACTCGTGCGGGCCGCCGCCGAAGGCCAGGTGGGACCGGTTGCCCTGCATATGGGCGCCGGGTTCGGGGCGGACCACCGGGTCGGCGTTGCCGGGCGCGATGCCGAACATGAGCCCGTCCCCCGCCTTGATCTGCTGGCCGCCCAGCTCGGTGTCCTGCTTGGCGACGTACGTCAGGATGGCGCTGAACGGCGGCTCGTCCCAGAGCGACTGCTCCACGGCCTCCGGCACGGTCATCTGGCCGCCGCCGAGCCGGGCGCGGAAGCGCGGATCGGTCATCACGACCCGCAGCACATTGGCGATCAGATTGGCGGTGGCCTCGAAGGAGGCGATGAGGACCAGCCGCAGATGCTGCGCCACCTCCTCGTCGGTGAGCCCTGACTCATGGGTGAGCAACGCACCGGTGAAGTCGTCGCCGGGCTCGGAGCGGCGCCGGGCGACCAGGCGGTACAGCGCCTCCATCACATAGGCGTTGCTGGCGATGGCGGTCTCGGTGCCCTTGATCATGTCGCGGGCGGCCTGGACCATGCGCTCGTTGTACTCCTCGGGCATGCCGAGGATCTGGCACATCACCATCATCGGCAGGTGCTCGGCGAACTGACCCACCAGGTCGGCGGTGCCCGCCTCGCAGAAGTCGTTGACGAGCCGCTGGCTGTAGCGGTTGATGTAGCGGCGCACGCCGCGGTGGTCGATGCTCGCCATCGCGCTGGTCACGGCGCCCCGCAGCCGCCGGTGCTCGGCGCCCTCCGCGAAGGAGCACATCGGCTGCCAGGTGAAGACCGGCGCGAGCGGATGGCCGGGGCCGGCGGTGCCGTCCCGCACGGCCCGCCACTGCCGGGTGTCGCGGGTGAAGTGCGAGGCGGTGCGGACCATGTGCAGGTTCTCGGTGTGGCCGAGGACCGCCCAGATCGGTACGTCGTCGTGGAGCAGGACCGGCGCGACCTGGCCGTGCTCGGCGCGGAGTCGTTCGTAGAGGTCCGCGAGGTCCTGCTGGACCTCGGCGGCGCTCAGGCGGTACAGGCCGCCGGGTCCGGTGCCGCCCGCGGCGTGCACCGGGCAGCCCGGCTCTGGTGCGCAGGTACCGCCCGGGGCGGGGCGGGTGGAGGAGTCGGTCACGGTGAGGGCTCCGGGAGGGGAGGGTCGGATGGGCGGGGCGGTGCCGCACGGTGGCCCGGCCGCGCGGCGGGACGGCGGCCTGCCGCGGCCGGTGCCGGCGCGGCTGGGCCGCCGTTTCCCTGACGACGTGTCAGGGGGTGAGGGCGAGGGAGTGCAGGAACCGCATCAGCGTCATCAGGGCGTCCCTGCTGGAGGCGCGGCTGCGGGCGTCGCAGGACACGATGGGCACGTCCTCGGGCAGGTCGAGGGCGGTGCGCAGTTCCTCGACGGGGTAGCGCGGCGCGTCGGGGAACTCGTTGACGGCCACCACGAAGGGCACCCCGCGCTCCTCCAGGCGGCCGATCACGTCGAAGCTCACCTCCAGCCGCCGGGTGTCGATGAGCACCACGGCGCCGAGCGCGCCCTCGAAGAGGCCGTTCCAGAGGAACCAGAAGCGCTCCTGCCCTGGGGTGCCGAAGAGGTACAGGACGAGCTGGTCGGTGATGCTGATCCGGCCGAAGTCCATGGCGACGGTGGTGGCCGTCTTGCTCGCGGAGCCGTAGTCGTCGTCGATGCCGATGCCGGCCTTGGTCATGGTCTCCTCGGTGGTCAGCGGGCGGATCTCGCTGACCGAGCCGACCATGGTCGTCTTGCCGACGCCGAAGCCGCCCACGATCACGATCTTCACGGCTGCCGTGGCCGTGTCCGGCAGCACGTCCTCGCTTCTGGGGCCCGTGATCGTGTCAGAGCTTTTGAAGTCCATGCATCACCGCTTCGAGAAGGGAACGGTCCGGGAGCGCGGAGCGGACGATCGGCGCACGCGCCACCACGAGTTCGGCCGCCAGCAGCTCGGTCAGCAGCACGGTGACCACGCTGAACGGCAGATTGAGGTAGGCCGATATCTCGGCCACGGACAGGGGGTTGGCGCACAACCGCAGGACGGCGGTGTGCTCGGGCCCCGCGGTGGGCGGCGGCTCGGCACCCGCCACGATCAGGGTGACCAGGTCGAGCGGGGCCCGCTCCCCGCCGTCCGGGCCGCCGGTGAGCACGTACAACCGCTCCGGATTGCCCTCCAGGCCCGCTTCCGGCGGGCGTCGCCGGCGCCGGGGAGGAGTCATCCGGCCTGCCCGTCGCGCCTCGGCGGGCTGGTGAGGTGGGCGCCGATACGGACGACGAGGTCCCGCATGCGGTTGCTGATCAGCCCGGCCTCGACGGTCTCGTCGGCGAGCACGGCGAGGTAGGCTCCGGTGCCGGCCGCCATCAGGTAGAAGAAGCCGCCGCTGATCTCGATGAGGACCATCCGCATCCGGCCGTCGCTGTCGGGGAACTCGGTGCCCACAGCGGCGGCCAGGCTCTGGAGTCCGGCGCAGGCGGCGGCGATCCGGTCGGCGGCGTCGGGCTCGCCGCCGTAGCGGGCGATGCGCAGGCCGTCGGCGGAGAGGACCACGACCTGGCGGACCCCCGGGACGCCGTCGGCGAGCTCCTTGAGCATCCAGTCGAAGTTGGCGCGCTGCTGGATCACTGGGGGTCCCCTTCGTCCACCATGTCATCGGAGTCTCTTCGTGCCGCCGGGCGCTCGGTACCGCCCGGCCGGGTGTGGTCCGCCGCGGCCTCGGCCGGTGGCACGGCATCGGCCGGCGACGCGGCCTCAGTCGGCCGGCCGGCTTCTGCGGCAGATGCGGCTGCGGCCGGGGAGACGGCTGCGGCCGAGAGGCCGGCCTCGGCCGTCCGGCCCGCTTCGGCCAGTCCGTCCGCCTCAGCCCATGCGCCCGCTTCGGCGCCCGTGTCGTCGCGGCCCTGCGCGCCGGGCGCGGTCCCGGTGCCCGGGCCGGAGGCGGACCCCGTGCCGGAGGCGGACCCCGGGCCGGAACCCGACCCGTTGCCACCGGCCGCGGCGGAGCCGGTGCCCGCGGCGGCTCCGTCGCCGCCGTGCACGCCCTTCATGAAGGCCTCGACCCACAGGCCGGGCTCGGGCCCCGGGCCCGGGGCCTGCTGCTGCCCCGACGAGGCGGTGCGCGCCGCGAGGGCGGCGGCGGACGCGGAACCCGACTCGGCGGCCTGCCGTGCGGCCTCCTCGGCGCGGGCCTCGGCGATGCGCCGGCTGAGCGGGGTCTTGACCCGGCTGCGGCGCTGCGGCAGCCCCATGGCGGTCCACTCGGTCACCACGGGGGTGTCGTCCTCCATGGGTCCCGGGGCGGGGCGCTGCGCGGGCAGCACGGGCGAGGGCACCGGTCCCGTGGGGCGGCGCTTCTTGGTGGGCACCGCGGTGACCAGCGTGCCGTCCTCGGCGATCCGGGGTACGGCGGAGGCGCCGATGCCGTGGGCGAGACCGGGCGCCGGGCCGGTGGTGAGCATGTCGTGCGGGGCGACCAGGACGGCGCGCACACCGCCGTAGGCGGACTGCCGCAGCGACACCCGCAGGTTGTACATCCGCGAGAGCCGCCCGACGACGGCCATGCCGAGCCTGGGGGTCTCGCCGAGGTCCTTGAGGTCGATGTCCGCCTCGGGCCCGGAGAGGATCCGCTCGGCCCGGGCCCGGGCCTCCTCGCTGAGGCTGACTCCGCCGTCCTCGATCTCGATGGCCACCCCGGACTGCACCTCGACGGCGGTGACGTGCACCTTGGTCTGCGGCGGCGAGTAGCGGGTGGCGTTGTCGAGCAGCTCCGCGCAGGCGTGGATGAGGGGTTCGACGGCCGGGCCCTTCACGGCGACCTTGACGATCGAGTGCAGCTCGATGCGCTGGTACTCGAGGATCCGGGACATGGCGCCGCGCAGCACGCTGAACAGCGGTACGGGCCGGGGCCACTGACGGCCCGGCCGGGCGCCGCCGAGCACGGCGATGCTGTCGGCGAGGCGGCCGATGAGCGCGGTGCCGTGATCGATGCGGAGCAGGTCGTCGAAGACCTCGGGGCTGCGGCCGTAGTCCTCCTCCATGCCGCGCAGCTCGGCGGCCTGCTGGTGGACGATGGCCTGCACGCGGCGGGCGATGTTGACGAAGGCGCGCTGGGTGATCTCGCGGCGCGCCTCCTCCTCGTCTACGGTCTCCAGTACGGAGCGGAGCAGGGCGCGCTGGGGCTGGGGGAGGTCGCGGTGGGCGGGGTCCTCGTCGACGACGGCACGGATGACCTCGTCGGGCGACTCGCCCTGCTTCAGGCGGAAGACGGCGTCGGGGATGAGCCGGCGGCCGAGGCGGACGGTCTCCTCGTCGTGCGCGGCGAGGCGGCGTTCCAGGAAGGCGAGCCGGTCGGTGAAGCGGGCGCGCAGCTCCTGGGCGGCCCGCCCGCGGCGGACGGCCACGGCGGCCACGGCGAGCACCAGCACGGTGCACAGTGCCCCGCACAGGCCGACGGCGAGCCTGGCGGGCGGCGTGACGGCGGCCGCGGCGCCCACGGCACCGCCCGCCATGAGGAGTGCGGGCGGTAACAGGACGCGGGCGTAACGGACGTCGCGGCCACGGGGAGGTGATTGTTCACTCACCATGTATGCCTTCTGAACTGTTGGCTCGGGGACGGTGTGTCAGTGGTGTGACAGCAGGCACGGGTCATGCGTACGCCCACAGGGGAGCTATGGGGAGAAAGCGCGTGAATACCCTCAACTCGCTGCACTGCGTGGGAGTTTAGTCCGACGGGAACATCGCCCGTGTCATATTCCAAGAGCCTCTGACAGACCGGTACGGGCAGCGTAGACTCTGGCCCATTTACACGCGGGGTGATCGCCGCAAACAAGGAGTGATCGATTCCGGTAGGCAGGGAGCCTAGCTGTTCCTCCGCACGCCCCGCCCCGGCCCCTCCTCCGCGAAGGCGGGGCGGTCGGGGCCGTGCGGAGCGCGCGGCACGGTTGGGGGCCTGCTCACAGTGGGCGGCGCCGTGCGCGTTCGGGTGCCGTTCGCGTTCGGGTGCGCGGCGCCGCTCCGGGCGAGCGGCGCCGTTCGGTCGGGGCGGGGGCCGTGGGGCGGGCGGGCGCCGCCGTTCGGGCCGTCAGCCCACCGACGAGTACGCGACGACGCCGCGCAGCAGTGCGTCCACCGCCTTGCGGGCGTTCTTCGGGACCGTGGACCCGTCGACGGGCGCGGCGGCCGAGATCTGGCCGAGGACGTCGATCACCTGCTTGCACCACCGCACGAAGTCGCCCGCGGGCATCTCCGCCTCGCGCAGCACCTCGTCGAGTCCCTTGCCGGAGGCCCACATGTAGGCGGCCCAGGCGAAGCCGAGGTCGGGCTCGCGCTGGCCGACGCCCTCGGCCTGGTTGATCCTGAAGTCCTCCTCCAGGGCGTCGAGCCGGCCCCAGATGCGGACCATCTCGCCGAGCGCCGCCTTCGCGCGCCCCGACGGCAGCTTGGGCGCCAGGGCGTCGTCACCGATGCGGGCCTCGTAGACCAGCGCCGAGACGCACGCGGCCAGTTCGGCGGGGGCGAGGCCCTCCCAGACGCCTTCGCGCAGGCACTCGCTGGCGAGCAGGTCCAACTCGCCGTAGAGCCGGGCGAGGCGCTTGCCGTGCTCGGTGACCTCGTCCCCGCGGAGGTAGTCCAGCTCGGTGAGGAGCGCGACGATGCGGTCGAAGGTGCGGGCGATGGTGTTGGTGCGGCCCTCGATGCGGCGCTCCAGCTGGTGGGTGTCGCGCAGCAGGCGGTGGTAGCGCTCGGCCCAGCGGGCGTGGTTCTCCCGGTCGCTGCAGCCGTGGCAGGGGTGGGCGCGCAACTCGGCGCGGAGCCGGGCGATCTCGCGGTCGTCCGCGGCGGCGGCGCGCTGCTTGCGGTGCCGCTCGGGGACGATGTGGCCGGCCTTGGTGCGCAGCGCGGACGCCAGGTCGCGGCGGGACTGCGGGCTGCGGGGGTTGAACGACTTGGGGATGCGCATCCGCTCCAACGGCTCCACCGGCACCGGGAAGTCCATCGACGCCAGCCGCTTGACCTGCCGTTCCGCGGTGAGCACCAGGGGCCGGGGGCCGTCGTGCGGGTCGAAGCCGCGGTGCCCGCCCACCCGCCCGGCGGGCATGCCGGGGTCGAGCACGAGGGCGAGGCCGGCGAACTTGCCGGTGGGCACGTGGATGACGTCGCCGGGGCGCAGCTTCTCCAGGGCGGCGGCCGCCGCGGCACGCCGCTGGGCCGCGCCCTGCTTGGCCAGCTCGGTCTCACGGTCCTTCAGGTCCCGGCGGAGCCGGGCGTACTCCTCGAAGTCGCCGAGGTGGCAGGTCATGGACTCCTTGTAGCCCGCGAGGCCCTCCTCGTTCCGCTGCACCTGGCGGGAGATGCCCACCACGGACTTGTCGGCCTGGAACTGTGCGAAGGACGTCTCCAGCAGCTCGCGGGAGGTGTGCCTGCCGAACTGCTCGACCAGGTTGACGGCCATGTTGTACGAGGGCTTGAAGCTGGAACGGAGCGGGTAGGTGCGGGTGCCCGCGAGGCCCGCGAGGTGTTCGGGGCTCATGGCGCGCTGCCAGAGCACCACGGCATGCCCTTCGACGTCGATGCCGCGCCGCCCGGCGCGCCCGGTGAGCTGCGTGTACTCGCCTGGCGTGATGTCGGCGTGCTGCTCGCCGTTCCACTTGACGAGCTTCTCCAGGACCACCGAGCGTGCGGGCATGTTGATGCCCAGGGCGAGCGTCTCGGTGGCGAAGACGGCCTTGACCAGGCCCCGCACGAACAGTTCCTCCACGACCTCCTTGAAGGTCGGCAGCATGCCCGCGTGGTGCGCGGCGATACCGCGCTCCAGGCCTTCCAGCCATTCGTAGTAGCCGAGGACGTGGAGGTCCTCGGGGGGAATGGAGGCGGTGCGCTGCTCGACGATCTCGCGGACGCGGACGCGGGCCTCGTCGTCGTTGAGCCTGAGGCCGGCGAAGAGGCACTGCTGCACGGCGGACTCGCAGCCGGCGCGGCTGAAGATGAAGGTGATCGCGGGCAGCAGACCCTCGGCGTCCAGCCGCTCGATGACCTCGGGGCGGCTCGGGGTCCAGATCCGGGAGCGCTGGCGGCGCTCACGCTCGCGGTCGGCCTCCCGAAGGCTCCTGCCGCGTCTGCGGCCGGGCCCGTACGGCGGGCGGGTGGCGTCGGTCCTGGCGAGGCGGGTGAGGTCGGGGTTGACGGCCTTCTTGGAGCCCTCGCCCTCCTCGAAGAGGTCGTACATCCGCCGCCCGGCCAGCACGTGCTGGAACAGCGGCACCGGGCGGTGCTCGGAGACGATCACCTCGGTGTCGCCGCGGACGGTGTCGAGCCAGTCACCGAACTCCTCGGCGTTCGACACGGTGGCCGACAGGGAGACCAGGGTGACCGACTCCGGAAGGTGGATGATCACTTCCTCCCAGACGGCGCCGCGGAAGCGGTCCGAGAGGTAGTGCACCTCGTCCATGACGACATAGCCGAGGCCGCGGAGGGTCTCCGAGCCGGCGTAGAGCATGTTCCGCAGCACCTCGGTGGTCATCACGACCACGGGGGCGTCGGCATTGACGCTGTTGTCGCCGGTGAGCAGGCCGACCTGGTCGGGGCCGTAGCGTTTGGCGAGGTCGGAGTACTTCTGGTTGGAGAGCGCCTTGATGGGCGTGGTGTAGAAGCACTTCTTGCCCTGCTTCAGGGCCAGGTGGACGGCGAATTCCCCGACGATGGTCTTGCCGGAGCCGGTGGGTGCGGCCACCAGCACGCCCTTGCCGGCCTCAAGGGCCCGACACGCCTCGGTCTGGAAAGGGTCCAGGTCGAAGTCGTACATCCCGCGGAAGGTGCCGAGCGCGGTGGCTTGCTCGGCGGCACGCTTACGGGCTGCCGCGTACCGCTCGGCCGGTGAGAGGTCCTCAGTCATCGTACTTTCGAGCCTACCCGCCCCCTGTGACAGAGCACGATCTTTATGGGGATCGGAGCATCGCTCCTGGTCAGCGCGGTGCCGTACGGGACTGTCGGACAGCGCCGCGCGGCGGGGGGCCGGCAGGCGGGCGCGCCCCCGGCAGGTGCGCGGAAAACTGCGCGACAAGCCGAGGACGAGACCGCCAGGTCACCACGGCCCGAAGGGGCACTCTCTTCCGCATCGGCACCAGCACCGGCACCGCCACCAGCACCGGCACCGCCACCGGCACCGGCACCGGCACCGGAGCAGAGACACACACCACCGCGGGTCCGCGAGGCCGCAGGCCCCCGCCGCACCGGGGCGGGGCCCCGCTCAACCCACCAGCACCCGAACGGCCCCCGCCACGCACTCGGCGGTCAACGGCAGTGCCCCGACCCGCTCCCCGTCGGCGTAGCCGGTGGTGCCCGGGGCGGCCAGCTCGACCTTGGCGGCACGGTGGACGGTGACCTTGGGATGGTCCAGGTGGGTGCCCGAGTAGACCCGCGGGAACACCTTGAGGAGTGTGGCGCGCGTGCAGTCCCCGACGACGGTGACGTCGAAGAGACCGTCGCCGAGGTCGGCCCCGGCGCAGATCCTCATGCCGCCGCCGTAGGAGGGGCCGTTGCCGACGGCCACCAGGGTCGCCTCGGTGTGCAGGGGCGTGCCGTCGTCGAGGGTGATGCGGTACGGCACGGGCCGGAACGCGGCGAGCTCGGCGACCATCGCCAGGTCGTACTTGAGGCGGCCGGTGGGCCAGCGCATCCGGTTGCCCCGGTCGTTGACGCGGGAGTCGAAGCCGGAGGCGAGGACGGTGCAGAACCAGCGGCCCGCGGCCCGGCCGAGGTCGACCTCGCGGAGCCGGGCGCATGTGAGGGCGTCGGCGACGAGCCGGCCGCCCGCCGCCGGGTCCCGCAGCGGCAGCGCCAGGGCGCGGGCGAAGTCGTTGCCGGTGCCGGCGGCGACCACGCCGAGCGGGGTGGTGGTGCCGGCGACTGCCTGCAGGGCGAGGCCGACCATACCGTCGCCGCCGACGGCCACCAGGGCGCCGGTGCCGTCCCGGACGGCGTCACGGGCCCTGCGCAGTGCGTCCCGGGCGTCCCGGCCGACGACGGTGCGCACCGAGAAGCCGGCCGTGCGCAGTGCGGCAGCGGCCGGCTGCGCCGCGTGAGCGCCTCGGCCACGGCCTGCGGCGGGGTTGACGAAGAGGCTGATCTCGCTGGTCACTGCGGGTCCCCCCGGGCGGCGTCTGCGGGAGGACCCTACAAGCCGGGCGGGCCGGCCGCGGGCCGCTCAGGTCACGTCGTCGTAACCGTTGATCCGGTCCTCGTCGCCGGTGGCCTGCTCGGGCAGGGCGCGACGTGCGGGGACGGGCTCCACCTCGCCGATGTCCTCGGGGGTGAGGTCGAGGTCGGACGCCTCGTCGTCGCCGGGTCCGGCCTCCTCGATACGGGCCTTGCGGCGGTCGTTGGCGATGGAGAAGACGGTGGCGGCGAAGTACAGCACCCAGATCGGGCCGGCGAGGGCCAGCATGGTGAGCGGGTCGGTGCTGGGCGTGGCGACGGCCGCGAAGACGGTGATGCCCATGATCATCGCCCGCCACCAGCCGAGCATCCGCCGGCCGCTGAGCACACCGGTGAGGTTGAGCATCACCAGCAGCAGCGGCAGCTCGAAGGAGAGGCCGAAGATCACCACCATCCGGGTGATCAGGTCGATCAGCTCGTCCAGCGGGAGGAAGTTGTCCAGGCCGCCGGGCGAGAAGTTCAGCAGCACGGTCGCCATCGTCGGCAGGGTCTTGTAGGCGAAGAACGCCCCGCCGAGGAAGAGCGGAACACCCGTGCCCACGAAGGCCCGGGCGTACTTCTTCTCGTGCCGGTGCAGGCCGGGTGCGACGAACGCCCAGAGCTGGTAGAGCCAGATGGGCGAGGCCACGATGACACCGACCATCAGCGAGACCTTGAGCGCCAGCGTGAACGGCGTCAGCAGCCCGTTCAGGACGATGCGGGCGCAGGTGCCGCTCTCGTGCTGGGCGAGGTCGCCGAAGCTGCGGTGGCACCCCACGGCGTCCAGGATCGGGTTCGTGAAGAACTCGACGATGTCCTTGTAGAAGAAGGCGGCGACGATCGTGACCACAATGATCGCCAGGACGGCCTTGGCGAGCCTGTTACGCAGCTCGCGCAGATGATCCGCGAGGGGCATCCGGCCCTCGGGATCCTTCTCCTTCTTGCGGGCAGACCTGAGCAACCCACGTCCTCATCTCATGCGGCGGTCCATGACTGGCCGCTCCGGCGTCGTCAGCGCTGCGTGGTGTCCGTCGGTTCGGAGACCGGACGGGAGCTGCTCACGTCGCCGGGTGCCGCCTGGATGGTGCGCTGCGAGGGCTCGGACGCGGGCGGGTCGGCGGGGGCGGTCTGGGACGCGCCGTCCGACTTCATCGCCTTGGCCTCGCTCTTGAGGATCCGTGCGGACTTGCCGAGGGAACGGGCCATGTCCGGAAGCTTCTTCGCACCGAACAGCAGGACGATGACGACGAGGATGAGAATGATCTCGGGGGCGCCGAGCCTTCCGAACATGGTCTCTACCTTCTCACCGAGGCGGCGTGGGACGGGATTGCGGCCCGATCGACCGGAACATCCTCCGGCCACCGTGCTGTCAGGGATCGTAACCCTCAGGGGTAAACGCGGAGCAATCCCCGAGCGTACTCCCGGCGCGGCCCGCGCCTCGTCCTCGGGCCACGGTCAGCAGCGTACCTGCATGGCCTGGCACTTCGACAGGCCGCTGCGGGCCGGGCCGGGCCGCCGCGCGCCTGGAACCGGGCCGGGCGCGGCGGGTCAGCGTAGCTCCGCGCCGGTCCCGGCGGCGGCCGCCGCGGCCTCGGCGGCCTCCGCCGCCTCTTCCAGGTCCCGGGCCGCGCGGCCGATGCGCTGTGCGGAATGCGTCACCTGCCGGCCGAGCCGCTCGGCCTCCAGGTAGACCCGTACGGCGAGGACGCCGAGCACCACCAGTCCGAGGAAGCCGCCCGCCACCGCGAGCATCGCCCAGAACATTCAGGCCTCCTACGAGCGGCGGGGGGTGTGCAGCCGCAGGGTGCGCACCCCGCCGCCGGTGAGCAGTTCGACGATGCGCTCGCCTGCGGGCTTGCGGACCGCGGCGCCGCACTCGGGGCAGGTGAAGGAGTAGAAGGTCGTCTTGCGGGTGGCGCCGATGGCGAGCCGCAGGGCTTCCGCATGGAGTTCGAACCTGGCCCGGCAGTCGGGGCAGGCGGCCTTGAACAGCACCGGGCCCACGGCGGCGATGCCGGGGTCGTCCTGCGCCGGCTGAGGGGCGTCGTGACCCTGGGCGCCTTCCGTGCCGGACATGACCGACGTGCTCAAAGCTTCTGCTCCTGCCTGTCGTGGGGGGAGGTGTGGGGATCGGGGGTGCGCGCGGGGGGTGTGCCGGGCGGGAGAGGCCCGGGGGCGGGTGCGGGCCCGGACGGTGCCGGGGTGCCCGCGACCGGGGGCCGCTCCCGCGGCGCGGGGGCGGGCTCGCCGGGGCCGGGGTGCCCGACCACGCCCGCCACGGCGGGGCGCGCCGCCGGGCCACCCGCTCCGGTGTCCCCCGCTGCCGCGGGCGGCGCCGGGGTGGGGGACGTGGCCGGCGTGGGGTGGGTGGACGGCGGCGCGGGCCGGGCGGACGGCGGGTACGGCGGAGTGGGCGACACCGCCGGATCCTTGGGCGGTGCGGCGGGCGGCACAGGGGGCGCGGACGGCGCGGGGTCCGGGCACGTCACGGGGGCGTCGTAGGCCGCGAGGGCCGCTGCCGCAGCCTGCCGGGCGCTCTCGGCGAGCTCGCGCGGGGAGACGATCCGGCCGTCGCGGCCGAGCCGAAGGGCGAGCCTGCGCAGGGAGGCCGGGTCGGGGGTGCGCAGGGTGATCCGCAGGCCGCCCTCGGGCAACTCCTCCGCGCTGTCGTGGGGGTAGTACTCGGCGACCCAGCGCCCGCCGGGGCCCACCTCGACGACCACCTCGGGATCCTCGGCGGCGGGCTGCACCAGGCCCTCGGACAGGTCGCGCAGCTCGACCTCGGGCGGCGCGGAGGGCTCGTCGAGTACCTTGATCTCAGCGACCCGGTCGAGCCGGAAGGTGCGGCGCGCCTCCGAGCGGCGGCACCAGGCCTCCACATAGGTGTGCCCGACGCTCACCAGCCTTATCGGGTCGATCTCACGCTCGGTGACCTCGTCGCGGGCCGGCGAGTAGTAGCGGATCCAGAGCCTGCGCCGCTCGGAGATGGCACGGTCGACGTCGGCGAAGACGCCTCCCTCGGACTCGAAGGTGACCGAGAGCCGGGCACTGGCGCCGGCGGCCTCACCGGCGGCCGTCTCCAGCTTGGCGGTGGCCCGCAGCAGGGCCCGCCGGTCGCTCTCCCGCAGCCCCGGGAGGGTGGCCACCGCGCGCGCGGCGACCAGCAGCGCGGTGGCCTCGTCCGCGGCGATCCGCAGCGGCTCGGCGGCCTCCGCGGCCAGCGCGCCGGGGTTGCGCCACCAGATGCGGTCACCGTCGGTGTCGATGTCGAGCAGGTCGCCGCCGCGGAAGCTGGTGCCGCACATGGGCAGGACGTCCAGGTCGGAGATCAGCTCGTCCTCGGTGATGCCGAAGGCGCGGGCCACGTCGCTGACGCGGGCGCCGGGCCGCTCCCGCAGGTAGGTCACCAGGGAGAGCATCCGGCGGGTCTGGTCGATGGCGTTCGGCGGCCGGGCGGGCCGGGCCGGCCGGCCGGGGCGCGCGGATGTGGCGTCCATGGTCCTTGCTCTCCCCCTCAGCCCTTGGCTACGGCGCGCAGCCGGTCCACCACGTCGGCCCGCAGCTCGGCGGGTTCGAGCACGACCACGTCCGGGCCGAACTCGACCAGCCAGGCGTCCAGGCCGTGCCCGTACGGAATCTCCAACTCGTCCCACCCGTCGCCGAGTTCCCGCACCGAGTCCGCCTTGGCGCGCAGTGGGTAGCCGGCGCCGGCGCGGAGCCGGATGCGCGCGCGCCGGTCGGCGCCCTCGCCGGCCCAGGCGGCGACCGTCTCACGGACGGTGACAACGTCGGGCACCTCGGCGGTGAACGCGCCGCCGCGGCTCCTGACCCGGCCGGTGATCCTGGAGAGCCGGAACACCCGCTCGGCGCGCCGCTCGCGGTCCCATCCGGCGAGGTACCAGTGACCGCGCCAGCACTCCAGCGCCCAGGGCTCGACGACCCGCTGCTCGGGGTGGACGGCGGTGGCCTTGCGGTACTCGAAGGTGACGGCCCTGCGGTCCCGGCAGGCCAGCATCAGCGGCTCGAAGGCGGCCTCGTGGGCGGGGATGCGGGGCTCCAGCGCGCCGTGCGTCTCATACGGGTCGACGTCCTCGGGCAGGCCGGCGGCACGCAGCTTCTGCAGGGCGCCGCTGGCCGCTCCCGCGAGCCGGGCCTGCTGCCACACCTTGGCGGCGAGGCCGAGCGCGGCGGCCTCCTCGGCGTCCAGGGAGATGGGCGGCAGGCGGTTGCTGTCCCGGCGGGCCAGGTAGCCGACCTCGCCGTCGATGTTCTCCACGGTGTCGATGACGAGGCCCAGTTCACGCAGGTCGTCCTTGTCCCGCTCGAACATGCGGTTGAACGAGTCGTCGGAGCCGGCCGTGCCGCCACTGCCCGCAGCAGCCGCCGCTGCCGCCGCTGCCGCCTCCACGTATGCCTCGATCGAGTCCCGCAGCTCACGCTTGCTGAGCGGGCGCCGGGTGCCGAGCAGGCACAGCGCCAGGTTCATCAGCCGCTCGGCCTTGGCAATGGCCATCGCCGCCCCTACGTCCTCTCACTAGGCCCTTCCGCCCGCCCGACCGTACCGCTGATGGGCGGCACGGCAAAAGCGAGGACCCATGCCCGAGGGCATGGGTCCTGCGGCGGCCGGGGGGTCGATCACTCCCGGCACGCGAATCCGGTCATCTCAGGACAGACCGCTGGAGGCGCTCAGACCGCCACCAGGTCGCAGACGAAGATCAGCGTCTCACCCGGGGCGATCCGGCCGCCACCCGCGCCACGGTCGCCGTAGGCGAGGTGCGCCGGGATGGTGAGCTGCCGGCGGCCGCCCACCTTCATGCCCTGCACGCCCTGGTCCCAGCCGGCGATGACCTGGCCGGCACCGAGCTGGAACTGGAGCGGTGTGCCGCGGTTCCAGCTGGCGTCGAACTCCTCACCGGTGGAGAAGGCCACACCCACATAGTGGACCGAGACGGTGTCCCCGGCCTTGGCGACCGACCCGTCCCCCTCCCAGATGTCCTTGATCTCCAGCTCCGCCGGGGGCTCCCCGCCCGGGAAGTCGACCTCGGGCTTCTCGATGCTCACGTCACGTGCTCCTGCTCAGTACGGTTGGGCAACCCGGACAGTCTCGCATCCGCGCCGTCACATCGCGGCAAGGATGTCCACCACGAAGACCAGGGTCGAGTTCGCCGGCAGCTCCGCCCCCTTGGCCTGGTCCTTGTAGGCCAGCTCCGGCGGGATCACCAACAGCACCCGGCTGCCGACCTTCTTGCCGACCAGACCCTTGTCCCAGCCCTCGATCACCTGCTTCTCGCCGATCACCGTGGAGAATGGCGTGCCCACGTTGTACGAGGAGTCGAAGAGCTTGGCCTCCGCCTTGCCCTCGTTCGGCTTCCAGGCGGCCCCGCTGTACTGCATGTACACCGTCTGGCCGCTCTTGACCTCGGCGCCCCTGCCCTGGATCAGCACCCGCGAGACGAGGTCCTTCGGCGGGTTCTTCTTCGGCACCGAGATCACGGCGGGCGCCGGCTTGTCGGCCTTGATCTGCGGAAGGTCCGACGGGATCGGGGACTGCTTGCCCGACGCGGCGCTCGGAATGATCCGGTCGATGTCCAGCACCAGGACCAGGGTGTCGGTGCCCTTCACGCCCAGCTGCTGGTTGCCCTGGCTGCCGAAGCCCGCGTCCGGCGGCGCCACGACCAGCACACGGCCGCCCACCTTCTGGCCCATCACCGCCTGCGAGAAGGCCGCGATGATGGTCTTCTTGCCGGCCGGGATGACCTGCGGCGCGGCGCCCTTGTCGTAGGAGCTGCCCAGGTCCTTGCCGCCCTGCCACACCTTGACGGTGTAGTGCGAGACGACCAGGTCGTCCTGCTTCACCACCGGCCCGTCGCCCTCCTTCAGGGAGTGCACGACGAACTTCCCGCTCGGCGACCCCTTGGGGATGGTGATGGCGGCCTTCTTGCCCTTCTCGCCGCTGACCTTCGGCATGGGCGCGGCGGTCTCCACCGGCTTGAGGTTCACCGCCTGCGCCGACTGGCTCGGGGAGGCGGAGGCTTCCTTCTTCTTCCCCGAGTCGCCACCTCCGCAGGCGGTCAGTGCCAGGGCCGGCACGATGAGCAAGGCAGCAAGTCGGCGTCGCACGTCGGAGTCCTCGAAAGGTAGTGGGGGTGTTCCCGGCCCGCCACACTCTACGGCCGCGCACCCGCCGCCTGAAGCACGGCATGCACGAGGGCCCCGCGGCTGCCGCCTGCGGGGCCCTCGTGCGGATGTGAAGGCGATGCTGATGTGAAGCTGATCACATCCCGGCGATGAGCTTCTCCACCCGGTCGTCCACACTGCGGAACGGATCCTTGCAGAGCACGGTCCGCTGCGCCTGGTCGTTGAGCTTGAGGTGCACCCAGTCGACCGTGAAGTCCCGGCGCTGCTCCTGGGCACGCCGGATGAAGTCGCCCCGCAGCCGGGCCCGGGTCGTCTGCGGCGGCACCGACTTGCCCTCGAAGATCTTCAGATCGTTGCAGACCCGGGTCGCCTGACCGTTCCGCTCCAGCAGGTAGTACAGGCCACGACGGCGGTGGATGTCGTGGTAGGCGAGGTCTATCTGCGCGACCCGCGGATGCGACATGGTCATGTTGTTCTTGCTGCGGTACCGCTCGATGAGCTTGTACTTCATCACCCAGTCGATCTCGGTGCCGATGCGGTCCAGATCCTCCTGCTCGATCGCCTCCAGCGCCCGGCCCCACAGCTCGAGCACCCGCTCGACCGTGCCCTTGCGGATGCCGCGGCGGTCGCAGAAGTCCACCGCCTTCTCGAAGTACTCCCGCTGCACCTCCAGCGCCGACGCCTCACGGCCGCTCGCCAGACGCACCTTGCGACGGCCCGTGGTGTCGTGGCTGACCTCGCGGATCGCCCGGATCGGGTTCTCCAGCGTGAGGTCCCGCATCACCGTGCCGGCCTCGATCATCCGCAGCACCAGGTCGGTCGCGCCGACCTTGAGCAGCATCGTCGTCTCCGACATGTTCGAGTCGCCGACGATCACGTGCAGCCTGCGGTAACGCTCCGCATCCGCGTGCGGCTCGTCCCGGGTGTTGATGATGGGCCTCGAACGGGTCGTGGCCGAGCTGACGCCCTCCCAGATGTGCTCGGCGCGCTGACTCACGCAGTACACCGCACCGCGAGGCGTCTGCAGCACCTTGCCCGCCCCGCACAGCAGCTGCCGGGTGACGAGGAACGGAATCAGGATGTCGGCGAGCCGTGAGAACTCGCCGTGGCGGGCCACCAAATAGTTCTCATGGCATCCGTAGGAGTTCCCCGCCGAGTCGGTGTTGTTCTTGAAGAGATAGACATCACCGGCGATGCCCTCTTCGTGCAGACGGCGCTCGGCGTCCACCAGGAGGCCCTCGAGAATGCGCTCGCCCGCCTTGTCGTGCGTGACCAGCTCCGTCACGCTGTCGCACTCCGGGGTGGCGTACTCCGGGTGCGAACCCACGTCGAGATAGAGGCGGGCGCCGTTCCGCAGGAAGACATTGCTGCTGCGGCCCCATGACACAACACGGCGGAAGAGGTACCGCGCCACCTCGTCAGGAGACAGGCGGCGCTGTCCCCGGAACGTACACGTGACGCCGTACTCGTTCTCCAGCCCGAAAATGCGGCGGTCCATGACTGAACATTACGCCCGACCGCGCTCACTGAAACCGGCTTCGGGGACACCATTCCGATCATTTTCCGACGTCACCCCCTCACCCGCCGCACGCCCGGTAGCTGCGAGGACCCGCCGCGTGGCCAGCAGCACCAGAAACGCCACCGCCCCCGCACAGCCCGGCACCGCAAACCCCCGGACGGTCCCGCCCCACTCCACCACCGGACCCGCCACAGCGGACCCCACCGCCGAACCCACCGTGAACGTCGTCACCAGCCACGAGAACGCCTCCGTCACCGTCCCCGCGGGCGCGTGCCGGTCCACCACCACGAAGGCACACGCGATCGACGGCGCGAGGAACACCCCCGCCACCACCGAAAGCGCCGTCATCGCCACCGCCCCCGGCACCAGCAGCAACGGCACATACCCCACCGCCAGCAGCCCCACCAGCACCGCCAGCCGCCGCTCCGGCGCACCCGCCCACGGGCGCACCCCGTACACCGCGCCCCCGACCAGCGCCCCCAGCCCCAGCGCCGCCATCAGCCAGCCGTACACCGCCTCACCACCGTGCGTGTCGGCGTACGACACCCCGGCCACCGCGATCGACCCCAGCGCGATCCCCACGAACAGAAACGCACCCAGCAGCGCCAGCAGCCCCGGCGCCCGCAGCGCACCCAGCCAGTGCGGCACCCGCGGCGCCGACCGCCACGCGCGCGACGGCGCCGACACCACCACCGACAGCGCACCCAGCACGCCCAGGGCATTGATCAGCAGCAACGCCGCCCGCGCCGACCACACCGCCACACACACGCTCACCAGCAGCGGCCCGACGGTGAACATCACCTCCTGCGCCACCGCGTCCATCGCGTACGCCGTGTGCACCCGTTCCGCCCGCAGAATGCTCGGCCACAGCGCCCGCAGCCCGCCCTCCAACGGCGGCACGGTCAGCCCCGCCACCGCCATCGCCGCGTAGGCCACCCCCGGCACACCCGTGCCCACCAGCGCGAACACCGCCGTGGCCAACGCCGAGAGGAGCGCCGCGGGCAACTGCACCCGCGGCTGCCCCCACAGATCCACCAGCCGCCCCAGCACCGGCTGCCCCACCGCGTTCGCCACCCCGTACACCGCCGCCAGCGCACCCGCCAGGCTGTACGAGCCGCCCTCGGCCCGCACGAACAGCAGCACCGCGATCGGCGCCGTCGCGTTCGGCAGCCGGCCCACCAGCGTGCCCGTCAGCAACCGCACCGCGTGTCTCGTCCGCAGGATCTCCGCATACCCGGCCGCCATGAACCGCCGCCCACCTCTCCACGCACCCTCGACGGCCTCCGGCCGCCCCAGCCCCGTAACCCGTGCCCGGACCGCGAGCAGGGCGCCCGGCCGGGCACGCTCTAGTTTTACGTATAACCTCGCGGGGTCATACGTACCATGTCCACGGACCGCGGTCCACCGCGCGACACCGCCGGCCCCACCTAGGGGGCTTCTGATGGATCTCCGTGGCGTGGGCTTGTGCCCGGTGCGGCGAGAGTGCGTGCCGGGCGTCGCGACGCCAAGGAGATCCATCAGAAGCCCCCTAGGGACCCGGCACAGGCCCGACGACAGGAAGGCCCCCGGTGACCACCGGAGAACACACCCGGAAGCAAGCTCCCACCGGGCACACCTCGGCCCCCGGCCGCGACCAGGCACGGCCCACCGGCCGGGACGCCGCACGCCCCACCGGCCAGGACGCCGCACGGCCCACCGGCCGGGACGCCGCACGCCCCACCAGCCGGGACACCGCACGCCCCACCAGCCGGGACGTCGCACGCGCCGCCGGAGTCTCCCAGGCCGCCGTCTCCCTCGTCCTCAGCGGCAAATGGCACGGCAGGGTCTCCGCCACCACCGCGGAGCGCGTCCGCACCGCCGCCCGCGACCTCGGCTACCGGCCCAACCTCGCCGCACGCAGCCTACGGCTCGGCAGCACCAGAACCGCCCTCCTCGTCGTCCCCGCCCTCACCAGCGAATTCTTCGCCCATGTGCACACCGGCGCCGCCCGCGTCGCCGCCCACCACGGCTTCGGCATCGTCCTCTACCCCACCCCCGAAGGCACCGGACCCGCCAGGACACCGACCCCCGCCGGCGACACGGAACCCACCCCCCTCGTCACCGACCCCTTCGCCTCCGCCCCCGCCGCACTCGACGGCGTCATCGCCTCCTCCATGGCCGCCCACACCCTCACCGCCCTCCGCGGCGACCGCCTCCCCCTCGTCATGCTCGACAGCGACCCCACCACCGACCCCGCCACCACCACCGTCAACCCCGACATCGCCGACGGCATGCGACAGGTGACACACCATCTGCTCACCCTCGGCCACCGACGCATCCTGCACCTCGCCGCCGACGTCGACTCCTGGACCTTCCGCACCCGCGCCCACGCCCTCGAGAAGGCCCTGCACGGCACCGGCACCGAACTCCGCCGCACCCCCGCACCCCTCACCCCGGACGGCGCCCGCGCCGCCGCCCACGCCGCCCTCACCGCCCCCGGCACCCCACGGCCCACCGCCCTCGTCTGCGACGACGACACCATGGCCGCAGCCGCCTGCAAAGCCGCACGCCGCCTCGGCCTGCGCATCCCCCAGGACCTCTCCGTCACCGGCTTCGACGACCTCACCCTCGCCACCGCCATCGACCCCGAACTGACCACCGTCCGACTCCCCGCGGAGGCCATCGGCGAACGCGGCATGACCGCCCTCCTCGCCCTCCTCGACGGACACCCACCCGCCCCCGACACCCTCCCCTGCCACCTCGTCGTCCGCGCCTCCACCGGCCCCCCACCGGCCCACGACTGAGGACGGCGGCACCCCACGCGCCCGGACAGCGCCTGCCCGGACACGACAGTGCCCGGCCGCTCCACCGAACGACCGGGCACACCTCACACAACCGACGGGGGGCGACCCCCGTCCTCACGCCTCCGGGGAATCCGAACCCGAGCCGCCCTCCTTCTCATCCGACGCGCCCGCATCCTTCCCCTCCGAAACCCCCGAGCCACCGGAAGCCGAAGCACCCGCATCACCCGACGCGTCCCCGGCCCCCGACCCCTCAGAGGCACCCTCCGCCTCCAGAAGCCGCGCCAGCTGCCGCCCCACGATCCGCTTGAACTTCCGCTGCTGCGGCCGCGTACGATCCAGCACGGCCACCTCCAGACGCTCCGCGGGAATCTCCCGCTCAGTGCCGTTCGTGTCCCGCGACAACGCCTGCACGGCCAGCTTCAGCGCCTCCGCCAACGTCATCCCGTCCCGGTGACGCTGATCCAGATAACTGCTGATCTGCTCCGCATTGCCGCCGACCGCCACCGAGCCATGCTCGTCCACGATCGAACCGTCATGCGGCAACCGGTAGATCTGATCGCCCTCGGGGGTCTCCCCCACCTCCGCGACCACCAACTCCACCTCATACGGCTTCTCCGCCGCACTCGAGAAAATCGTGCCCAGCGTCTGCGCGTACACATTTGCCAGACCACGAGCGGTCACATCGTCCCGGTCGTACGTATAGCCCCGCAGATCCGCATAACGGACACCACCGATACGGAGATTCTCGTACTCGTTGTACTTACCGGCCGCCGCAAAACCGATCCGGTCATAGATCTCGCTGAACTTGTGCAGCGCACGGGACGGGTTCTCACCGACGAACACGATGCCGTCGGCATACTGCAGCACGACCAGGCTGCGGCCCCGGGCAATACCCTTGCGCGCGTACTCCGCCCGGTCGGCCATGGCCTGCTGGGGTGAGACATAGAACGGCGTCGACACCGGCTGTCCGTCCCTTTCTGTTCAGAGGTTATGTCTACCGGGGCTCTCGCTGACCAGCGACAACCCGATCAGAGCAGCGACGCCCGCGGACCATCCGGCTGCTCAAGCCGCTGATCCACGACCGAGCGCACAATCGCGGAGGACTCCTCGTCACTCAGCCTCCGGAAACCCTCCGGATCGATCACCGAGATCAACGGATAGATCCGCCGCGCCACATCCGGGCCACCCGTCGCCGAGTCCTCGTCGGCCGCGTCGTACAACGCCTGCACGACGAGGGTCGTCGCCTGCTCCTCGGTCAGGTCGTCGCGGTACAGCTTCTTCATCGAACCCCGCGCATAGACCGAACCCGAACCCGTCGCGGCGAAACCCTGCTCCTCCGAACGGCCACCCGTCACGTCATACGTGAAGATCCGGCCCTTCTCACGGTCCACGTCCCAGCCCGCGAAGACCGGCACCACCGCCAGGCCCTGCATCGCCATCGACAGATTCGACCTGATCATCGTCGAGAGGCGGTTGGCCTTGCCCTCCAGGGACAGCGTGGTCCCCTCCACCTTCTCGAAGTGCTCCAGCTCCAGCTGGAAGAGCTTCACCATCTCCACGCCCAGGCCCGCCACGCCCGCCATCGCCACGGCCGAGTACTCGTCCGCGGGGAAGACCTTCTCCACGTCACGCTGGGCGATCACATTGCCCATGGTGGCCCGCCGGTCACCGGCCAGCACCACGCCGCCCGGATAGGTGACCCCCACGATGGTGGTGCCGTGCGGCACCTCGAGCGCGCCCTGCACCGGAGGCAGGGCGCGGTTCGCCGGCAGCATCTCGGGCTGGTGCGCGGACAGGAAGTCCATGAAGGACGAGGACCCAGGCGTCAGGAAGGCAGCAGGTAGACGCCCGGTGCCACGAGTGTTGGCTTCCACGACTTTCCTTCCAAGTAGGCAGCGGCCCGCCGAACGGTGTCGGGATCGTCTCCCAACTTGCCGATGGCCGAGTTGCAGTTGAAGCACAGTACGCCACGGACCCTACCCGTGTTGTGGCAGTGATCCACATGCGCCGCGGGAGCGGACAGACAGATCACGCACAAGCCCTTCTGCGACGCGACCAACGCGTCACGCTCGGATTCGGTCATGCCGTACTGCCGCTTCAGGTGGCCGGCCCGCCCCTGGGCGGCCTTGCACGTCTTGCAGCGCGTGGCCAGTCCGTCCGAGGCCGTGGCATTCCGGTGCCATTCATCGTGCGGCTTGATCAGGCCGCACTGAGGGCACCGCTTGTGACCCTCCGGGACCGGCACCTTGACTCGGACGGTCTTCCCCTTGGCCTCCTGGCGCTGCCGGTAGTACTCGGTCGAGCAACTACGGCAGTACGCCTGGAGGCCATCCCTCATAGCCTTGTTGCTGGCGAACGCGGCGCGAGGAAGACGCTCCTTGCACCGCGAGCACCTCTTAGCTCCCCCGTTCATGAATGTGACTACTGTCCACCCTTCTGAACGAAGCTTCGCACGAAGTCCTCAGCGTTGTCCTCGAGGACATCGTCGATCTCGTCCAGCACGGAGTCGACGTCATCGTTCAGCTTCTCCTGGCGTTCCTTGAGGTCGTCCGACGCCTGCGCGTCCTCAGTCTGCTCGTCCACCTCGTCGGTGGAACGCGTCGCCTTCTGCTGTCCGCCGCCGGTGTCCTTGGTTGCCATGACCCTCACCCCGCTCGGTTCGAGACTTCGACATGTAGACCGTAACCAGTCGTACAAGATCAGACCCTACAAGCAGGGTCCGACATCGGCCCTGCAGTTCTTGCAACGTCCGGGAACCACCTCGATGATTCCCTGACGGCAGGTTGTTCAGCCCTGGTGGGCGGCCCGGGCGGGCCGGCACCAGGTCCCCGGCCCGGCGGCCGTCAGCCGCCGGAGAGCACCCTGACCAGATCTTCCGCGGTGCGGCAGCGGTCCAGCAGCTCCTTGACGTGATTACGCGTTCCGCGAAGGGGCTCCATGGTGGGTACCCGCTGGAGGGAGTCCCGACCGGGCAGGTCGAAGATCACGGAGTCCCAGGAGGCTGCGGCCACGTCGTCCGCGTACTGGTCGAGGCAGCGGCCGCGGAAGTAGGCCCTGGTGTCCTCCGGGGGCTGCGTACGGGCCCTGGTCACCTCGGTCTCGTCGAGCAGGCGCTGCATCTTGCCGCGGGCCTCCAGACGGTTGTAGAGGCCCTTGTCGGGGCGTACGTCGGCGTACTGGAGGTCGACCAGGTGCAGCCGGGCGGAGTCCCAGTCGAGGCTGTCGCGGCGCCGGTAGCCCTCCATGAGCTCGCGTTTGGCGACCCAGTCGAGTTCGCCCGCGAGGCTCATGGGGTCGCGTTCGAGGCGGCCCAGGACGTCCTCCCAGCGGGTGAGGACGTCCTTGGTCTGGTCGTCGGCGTCGTCCCCGTAGCGCTCCTCGACGTATTTGCGGGCGAGCTCGTAGTACTCCATCTGGAGCTGTACGGCCGTGAGTGAGCGGCCGTTGCGGAGGGTGATGAGGTGGCCCAGGGTGGGGTCGTGCGAGACCTCGTGGAGGGTGCGGACGGGCTGGTCGACGGCGAGGTCGACGGCGATGAAGCCGTCTTCGATCATGGAGAGGACGAGTGCCGTGGTGCCGAGCTTGAGGTAGGTGGAGATCTCGGAGAGGTTGGCGTCGCCGATGATGACGTGCAGGCGGCGGTATTTCTCGGCGTCGGCGTGCGGCTCGTCGCGGGTGTTGATGATGGGCCGTTTGAGGGTGGTCTCCAGGCCCACCTCGACCTCGAAGTAGTCGGCGCGCTGGCTGAGCTGGAAGCCGTGTTCGTGGCCGTCCTGGCCGATGCCCACACGGCCGGCGCCGGTGACGACCTGGCGGGAGACGAAGAAGGGCGTCAGGTGGCGCACGATGTCGGAGAACGGGGTCTCCCGTTTCATGAGGTAGTTCTCGTGCGTGCCGTAGGAGGCGCCCTTGTTGTCGGTGTTGTTCTTGTAGAGGTGGATGGGCTGGGCGCCGGGGAGCTGGGCGGCTCGTTCGGCTGCCTCGGCCATGATGCGTTCGCCCGCCTTGTCCCAGAGGACGGCGTCGCGGGGGTTGGTGACCTCGGGGGCGCTGTACTCGGGGTGGGCGTGGTCGACGTAGAGGCGGGCGCCGTTGGTGAGGATGACGTTGGCGAGGCCGATGTCCTCGTCGGTGAGCTGGCTGGCGTCGGCGGCCTCGCGGGCGAGGTCGAAGCCCCGTGCGTCCCGTAGGGGGTTCTCCTCCTCGAAGTCCCAGCGGGCTCGGCGGGCCCGTTGCATCGCGGCCGCGTAGGCGTTGACGATCTGGGATGAGGTGAGCATGGCATTGGCATTGGGGTGACCGGGAACGGAGATGCCGTACTCCGTCTCGATGCCCATTACTCGCCGTACGGTCATGCGGCCCTCCTTGCCAGGCGGCGGCCCCGGGCGGGGGCGGCGCTCGTGTACCGCGGGTGGCGCGGGTGTGCGGTGTGCTTCCCCGCACTGCGCGACGGGGCGGTACGAAAGAGCCTAGAACGCCTTTGCGCTGGTGGGGAGATCATTTCGGTCATTGGTCGGTTGGGGTGGTGGCGTGAAAAACAGGTGGCTGCGGGTACCCCGGTGAGGGCACCCGCAGCCACCCTGCCTTTACAGGTATTGTCCGGTGTTTGCCACCGTGTCGATGGAGCGCCCGGTGTCCGCGCCCTGCTTTCCGGTGACGAGGGTGCGGATGTAGACGATCCGCTCGCCCTTCTTTCCGGAGATCCTGGCCCAGTCGTCGGGGTTGGTGGTGTTGGGAAGGTCCTCGTTCTCCTTGAACTCGTCCACGCATGCCTGGAGGAGGTGGGAGACGCGGAGGCCTTTCTGGTCCTGTTCGAGGAAGGCCTTGATGGCCATCTTCTTGGCGCGGCCGACGATGTTCTCGATCATTGCGCCGGAATTGAAGTCCTTGAAGTAGAGGACTTCCTTGTCACCGTTGGCGTAGGTGACTTCCAGGAAGCGGTTCTCCTCGGATTCGGCGTACATCTGCTCGACCACGGACTGGATCATGCCCTGGACGGTGGCGGCCTTGTCGCCGCTGTGTTCGGCGAGGTCGTCGGCGTGCAGGGGGAGCCGGTCGGTGAGGTACTTGGCGAAGATGTCCTTGGCGGCCTCTGCGTCGGGGCGCTCGATCTTGATCTTCACATCGAGGCGGCCCGGGCGGAGGATGGCGGGGTCGATCATGTCTTCGCGGTTGGAGGCGCCGATGACGATGACGTTCTCCAGCCCCTCGACGCCGTCGATCTCGGCGAGCAGCTGCGGGACGATGGTGTTCTCCACGTCGGAGCTGACACCGGAGCCGCGGGTGCGGAAGAGGGATTCCATTTCGTCGAAGAACACGATGACCGGGGTGCCTTCGCTCGCCTTCTCGCGGGCGCGCTGGAAGACGAGGCGGATGTGCCGCTCGGTCTCGCCGACGTACTTGTTGAGGAGTTCCGGTCCTTTGATGTTGAGGAAGTAGCTCTTTCCTGCGGGCTGTCCTGTGACCTCCGCGACCTTCTTGGCCAGGGAGTTGGCGACCGCCTTGGCGATGAGCGTCTTGCCGCAGCCGGGTGGGCCGTAGAGCAGGACGCCCTTCGGGGGCCGCAGCTCGTGCTCCTTGAAGAGGTCGGGGTAGAGGTAGGGGAGCTCGACCGCGTCGCGGATCATCTCGATCTGGCCGCCGAGGCCGCCGATCTTGTCGTAGCTGATGTCCGGGACTTCTTCGAGGACGAGCTCTTCGACCTCGCTCTTGGGGATGACCTCGTAGACGTAGCCCGAGCGGGGCTCCAGAAGGAGTGCGTCGCCGGGGCGGATGGTGACGTCGAGCAGTGGCTCGGCGAGCCTGACCACCCGTTCCTCGTCGGTGTGCCCGAGCACGAGGGCACGCTCGCCGTCCTCGAGGATCTCCTTGAGGGTGACGATGTCTCCTGCGCGCTCGAATTCGAGGGCGTCGACCACGTTGAGTGCTTCGTTGAGCATCACTTCCTGGCCGCGCTTGAGCTCGTCGAGCTCGACGCTGGGGCTGACGTTCACACGGAGTTTGCGGCCTCCGGTGAAGATGTCGGCGGTGCCGTCCTCGTTGGCCGTGAGGAAGACGCCGAAGCCGGCCGGTGGCTGTGCGAGCCGGTCGACCTCCTCCTTGAGGGCCACGATCTGGTCTCGGGCCTCACGGAGTGTGTTGGCAAGTCGCTCGTTCTGCGCGGAGACGCCGGCCAGGTTGGTCTGCAGCTCGACGATCCGCTCTTCGAGAATCCTCGTGTGGCGCGGAGAGTCGGCGAGCTTGCGTCGCAGGACGGCGATCTCCTGCTCAAGATAGGCGATCTGGCCGGCGGGGTCCTCGGACCCGCGACCGGGCCGGATGCCGCGGTTCATGTCGTCGTCGTGGGCTGCCACGGTCCTCACCTCCTCCAAAGGGAGCTGGACGCTTCCTGACCCTACCTGGGTGGGTGTCGATTGAAACCCCTAGATCACAAAGACGGTCGGGGTGTGTCCGATCTTCACCCTTGCGCTCTCCCTCACGCCAGGGGGATACCCACCCAACTACGTAGGGACAACATCCGGAAGCTGACAGTTGTACGTTCGGTGCGGTCAACACCCGTCCGTGCTGGCCGGACTTGCTCGGCGGGTGGCCTGCTCGGAGCGGCGTGGGGCGGGGATGGTGACCGTTCGGCAGCGGACCGTTCCCGGGGGCCGGTGGGTGCGGTTCCGGGGGTTCGGTCCGGTCGGGGCCCGGTGTGGGCGGCGGCGTCTTTGCCCAGTGTGCGCCCGGGGTCCCGGCGCTGGATATGGCTGGTCTCGCGGGTGTGGGGCGGGGCGCCGGCTGCTGCGGGAGCCTGGGGGCGACGGTGCCCGTGCCGGTGCCGTCGGTGCGGGATGTCGGGGAACTGAGTGAGGGAGTGTCCTGGAGAGTGTATCCATGAGGGGCGCATTTCGGACAAGGTGGAATTCTGCGGTTCGGGTGCCCCGGGCCCGGTGTGGCCGGGTGGCTGCGGGTGGCACGGCCGCGGGGTGTCCGCCTGGCGGGTGAGCCGGGGTGCGCCGGCTCCCGGGGGGTGCGCCGTCCGGTGCGCGGGGGTTCAGATGGTGCGCGCGGCGGAGGGATCGGAGCGTACGAATGCGCCGTCGTGCCAGGTCCAGGCGGCTTTCTGCCGCTGGTCGGGGCAGCAGCTCGGGATGTCCGGGGAGGAGTAGCCGAGGAGGGTGGCGGTGACGGAGGCGTTGCGCACGGTGAGGCCGGTGACGGTGCGGCGGTCCTCGGGGTCGACGAGGGTGGCGACGACCCGGGGGTCGGCGTGGGCGTCGTCGGCGGGCGCGGTGAGCACATAGAGGCCGTCGGGCGGGGTACCGGAGCCTGCGTCGCAGTGCACGACGGCGAGGGTCTCGGGCCGGCCGTCGCCGTCCAGGTCGCCGGTGGCGGAGGTCTTCACGAGGGCCTTGGCGGGGCCGCATGTGAGGGGGTAGGAGACGGCGTCCGGGTCGGGGGCGGGGAGGGGGGTGCCGTGCGGGGCGGATCTGCCGGTGGCGTGTGCGCCCGATTGGGCGGCGGTGGCTGCGCCGGGCTGCAGGAAGCCGGAGACGGCTACGACCGCGGCGACTGCCGTGGCGGTGGCGACCCAGTGGATCGGGCGGGTCGCGGTGTGTGCGAGTGCGAGTTCCGGGACCACGGATTGCTGCACTAGGAGTGTCTCCTGCGATGGCTGAGCCGGCGGGGGGTGGGGGTGTGACGAGGCGGGGTGGCCAGCATGGTGCCATAACTCACATCCGCGGGGAACGCCGGGGTACCGGTCGGCTGTCGTTGCGTCAGGGAAACACCGAAGCGTGGTACCGGCGGCCCTTGACGGGGCGCTGCGGGGGCGTCCGCAGGGGGCCGTGCGGGGGACGTCACGGGGGGCTGAGGGGTCGTCGCGGGGGCCTGCTGGGCCGTCGCGGAGGGGGCTTGCGGGGACGTCGCGGAGGGGGCTTGCGGGGACGTCGCGGGGCGTGGCAGGACGCTGCCGTTCGTCGTTGCGGGGGCGGCGCGGAGGCGTTGCGGCGGGCCCACGGGAGAGCGCACGAGAAGGGGCCGCCGTCCGGGCCCCGGGCGGGGGAACGGGACGGCGGCCCTGGCGGACTGCGGGCGGGCGGCGGCGCGGGGCCGCGGCCTGGGGTGGCGACCGGACGGCGGCTCTGCCTGCCGGGGAGCCGGCGGCTGGGAGGGCCGGCGGCTGGGAGGGGCTGGGAGGGCCGGCGGCTGGGAGGGGCGGCTAGCGGGGCGTGCCGCCGTCGGCGTTGGGCCCTGCGTAGTCCTCGCCGTAGGCGCCCTTGGCGGGCCTGCGGCGGCGCATCGGGGGCTCGACGCCGTCGGCGAGGCGGCGGGCGGTCAGCAGGAAGCCGGTGTGCCCGATCATGCGGTGGTCGGGGCGGACGGCGAGGCCCTCGATGTGCCAGTTGCGGATCATGGTCTCCCAGGCCGTGGGCTCGTTGAAGCAGCCGATCTCGCGGATGGACTCCACGGTGCGCGCGAGCTGGGTGGTGGTGGCCACATAGGAGCAGAGGATGCCGCCGGGGACGAGGGCTTTGGACACGGCGTCGAGGCACTCCCAGGGGGCGAGCATGTCGAGGATGACACGGTCGACGTCGGTGTCGGAGAGGTGGTCCTGGAGGTCGCCGACGGTGAGCTGCCAGGCGGGGTGGGGGCCGCCGAAGTAGCGCTCGACGTTCTGCCGGGCGATGTCCGCGAAGTCCGCGCGCCGCTCGTAGGAGTGCAGCATGCCCTGGTCGCCGATGGCCCGTAGCAGGAAGGCGCTGAGGGATCCGGAGCCGACGCCGGCCTCCACGACGCGGGCGCCGGGGAAGATGTCGGCGAAGGACAGGATCTGGCCCGCGTCCTTGGGGTAGACCACGGCGGCGCCGCGGGGCATGGACAGGACGTAGTCGGGGAGCAGGGGGCGCAGCGCCAGGTAGGCGACGTTTCCCGTGGTGCGGACAACACTGCCCTCGGGGGCGCCGATCAGCTCGTCGTGGGGGAAGGAGCCCTTATGGGTGTGGAAGTTCTTCCCGGCCTCGAGCGTGAACGTGTAGTGGCGTCCCTTGGGGTCGGTGAGCTGGACCTGGTCCCCGACCTTGAAGGGCCCGCGACGGCGGGCGGCACCGGTCGGTTCGGACATGTGGTCAGCCTACCGGGCGGTGGGTGGGGGTGCCGACGGGGCGGGTGGGCTCCGGAGCGCCCGTCCGGGACGGGGCGGCGCGGGCGCGCGCACTCGGCAACGGGCACCCGGCGCGGGCACTCGGTGCGGCGGCCCGCGGACGCGTGGGGCACGGGCCGCGGACGTGCTCTGTGCGGGTGCGCCCCGTGGACGTGCTGGGCGCAGGCACATCCGGTACGTGCCGGGCGCAGGCACATCCGGTACGTGCCGGGCGCAGGCACACCCGGTACGTGCGCGGCGCAGGCACACCCGGCGGACGCGCTGCGGCGGTCCGGCCCGCGCGCCGGGGTCAGCTCGGGCGGGCCATGGCCTTGACGAAGGCGCGCTCGACGTCCGCGGCGGACAGCACGCCGTAGATCTCGCCGGTCTCCTCGATGACGAGGTACTCGGTGGCGGGGCTGGCCCGCAGCGCGTCGAGGAGTTCTTCGCCGGCCAGCTCCGCGGAGACGCGCATGCCGTCGGTGAGCTCCTGGGCGACGGTGCTGACGGCGACCCAGGGGCGGCGGTGCTCGGGGATGCCGACGATGGCGTTCTCGCGGACGACGGAGAGCGGCGCGCCCTGGGGGTCGACGACGACGAGGGCGCGGGCGCCGGCCTCGTTGGCGCGGCGGAGTGCCTCGGACAGCGGGGTGTCGGTCTGTACGGGGATGGCGCGCCGGGTCAGGGTGCGGGCGCGCAGCTCGGGGAGGTGCTCTCTGAGCCGGGCCATGCGGAGGCTGTTGCCGGCGCCGGTCCAGATGATGGCGGCGAGGATCGCGGCCAGCAGGGCGTCGGTGATGGTGTCCACGCCGCTGGTGTCGGCGGAGCGCGCGCCGAGGGCGCCCGACTGGGTGAGCAGCGGCAGGCCGACGAGGACGGTGAGGGCGAGCGCCCGGCCGACCCAGGCGGCGGCGACGGTGCCGGTCATGGGCTTGCCGCTGATTTTCCAGACGACGGCGCGGAGCATGCGGCCGCCGTCGAGGGGCAGGCCCGGCAGGAGGTTGAAGACGGCGACGATCAGGTTGGAGGCCATCAGGCCGGCGAGCAGCACGCCGGGCACGGTGCGGGGTTCGACGGCTTGCAGGGCGGCGAAGAAGACGGCCGACAGGACGAGGGAGAGCAGTGGTCCGACGAAGGCGAGGGTGAACTCGCGGCCGGGTGTCTCGGACTCCTTCTCGATCTCCGAGACGCCGCCGAAGAACTGCAGCTGGATGCGGCGCACCGGCAGCTGGAAGCGGAGGGCGGCGACGGTGTGGGCGAGTTCGTGGATGAGGACGGAGCCGTAGAAGGCGACCGCGAAGAAGAGGGAGACGAGGTAGCGCGCGACGCCCAGCTCGGGCAGTACGCGGTCGAGCTGTCCGCCGAAGACCCAGGTGATCAGGGCGGCGACGAGGAACCAGCTCGGGGCGACGTAGACGGGCACGCCGAAGGGGCGGCCCATGAGGATGCCGCCGCCGGGTCCCGGCTTGCGGGGCGGTCCTGCCTTGCCGGGGGGCGGGGTGGTGGTGCCGAGGGGTTCCCGGGGTCCGTCGCCCGGGTCGGCCGGGTAGGGTCCGGAGCCTGCCGGGTGGTCGTCCCCGGGGCCCGCCGGGTTGCTGCCTCGGGGGTCCGCCGGGTGGTGGTCCCCGGGATCTGCCGGGTTTTGGCCTCGTGGGTGCGTCGGGTGGTCGTCCTCAGGACGTGTCGGCTGGTCGTCGGGGGCGTCCGGCGTGCCGGGGCCGGAGTGGGCGAGCCGCACCCGGTCGTCGCCGTGCGGGGTGTCGGAGGCGGGCGCCGCGGGTGCCGGTGGCCCGGGTTCGGGGTGCTCTCGGGCGGCGGCCCCGGGGCTGCCGGGGGCGGGGCGGCCCGCGCCGGCGTCCTGGTCCGCCGGTGCCGTGTCCTGGATCTGCTCTGGGCGTGCCACTGTGCCCTCGGAATGCTCTGGGTGCTCTGTTCTCTCTGAACACTCGGGGTTCTCGGGGTGTTCCCCGTCGGCGCCGCGGTGGTTCGCGTCGCCGCTGCCGGACAGCGGCTGCCCGCTCCCGCCGCTCTCGTCCACGATGTCCCCTCGTTCGAAGCATTCCTCGCTCCTGATCATGCAGGGCGAGAGGGTCTGGCGTCGATGGTATGCGGCGGGGTGTCAGTGGCGGGTCGTAGGGTCTTGGGTCATGGAGACCAGCGCGGCCGGCGGGGCCGGCACGGAGGGCGGGGGCGGCGCGGCCGGCGGGGAGCGTGCGGTCGCGGTGGACGGCGGGGGCGGCGCCGGGGGCGCGGTCACCGCTGAGGGCGGGGCCGGCGGGGGGCGTGCGGTGCCCGCGCAGGGCGGGGGCGGCGCCGGACGGGGCGGCGGTGCCGCGTGGCCCTCGTCGCTGTCGCCGTCACGGGCGAGTGACTTCATGCAGTGTCCGCTGCTGTACCGCTTCCGGGTGATCGACCGGCTGCCGGAGAAGCCGAGCGCGGCGGCCACTCGGGGGACGCTGGTGCATGCGGTGCTTGAGCGGCTGTTCGACGCGCCCGCGGCGCAGCGCACCGCGCCCCGGGCGAAGTCGCTGCTCCCGGGGCAGTGGGAGCGGCTGAGGCAGGCCCGGCCGGAGCTTGCGGAGCTGTTCGCGGACGCCGGCGAGGACGAGGCGGGCGCGAGCATGGCCCGCTGGCTCGCGGAGGCCGAGGAGTTGGTGGAGCGCTGGTTCACGCTGGAGGATCCGACGCGCCTGGAGCCGGCGGAGCGCGAGTTGTTCGTGGAGACGCAGCTGGAGTCGGGCCTGCGGCTGCGGGGCATCATCGACCGCGTGGACGTGGCGCCGACGGGCGAGGTGCGCATCGTCGACTACAAGACAGGCAAGGCGCCGCGCCCCGAGTACGCGCAGGGCGCGTTGTTCCAGATGAACTTCTACGCGCTGGTGGTGTGGCGGCTGAAGGGTGTCGTCCCGCGCCGGCTGCAGTTGGTGTACCTGGGCAGCGGCGATGTGGTGACGTACGACCCGGTCCTGTCGGACCTTCAGGCGGTGGAGCGGAAGCTGCAGGCCCTGTGGGAGGCGATCCGGCTGGCGACGGAGACGGGCGATTGGCGGCCGCGGCCGTCGAAGCTGTGCGGCTGGTGCGATCACCAGGCGGTGTGCCCGGAGTTCGGCGGTACTCCCCCGCCGTACCCGCTGCCGCTGGCCCTGCCGCTCGGGGCGGCTGAGCCGGAGGGCGGTCCGCAGGGCAGAATGGGGCCCCACTAGCGAAGGAGACTTACGTGGCCATCCGCGTCCTGCTGGTCGACGACCAGCCGCTGCTGCGCACGGGCTTCAGGATGATCCTGGAGGCCGAGCAGGACATCGCGGTCGTCGGCGAGGCCGGGGACGGCCTCCAGGCGTTGGACCAGGTGCGGGCGCTGCAGCCCGACGTGGTGCTGATGGACATCCGGATGCCGCGGATGGACGGGGTGGAGGCCACTCGTCAGATCTCCGGGCCCGGCCGGGACGGTCCGGCGAAGGTGCTGGTGCTGACCACGTTCGATCTCGACGAGTACGTGGTGGAGGCGCTCCGGGCGGGCGCGAGCGGCTTCCTGCTGAAGGACGCCCCGGCGAACGAGCTGGTGCAGGCGATCCGGGTGGTCGCGGCGGGCGAGGCGATGCTGGCGCCGAGTATCACGCGCCGGCTGCTCGACAAGTACGCGGGGCACCTCCCGTCGGGTGACGAGCCGGTGCCCGACACCCTGCACACGCTCACGGAGCGTGAGGTGGAGGTGCTGAAGCTGGTGGCGCGCGGGTTGTCGAACGCGGAGATCGCCGCGGATCTGTTCGTCAGTGAGACGACTGTGAAGACGCATGTGGGGCATGTGCTGACGAAGCTGGGGCTGCGCGATCGTGTGCAGGCCGCGGTGTACGCGTACGAGAGCGGTCTGGTCCGCCCCGGCGCCCAGTAACCGGGCTCCGCCCTGGTCCGGCCCGCTCAGGGGGCGCGGGGGACTGCGTGCCCGGCCCACCGCCCGCGCCGCTTCAAGGCGGGGCTGCGCCCCGATGGGGGGCGGGGGCAACTGCGCGAGCGGGCACGACGACACCGGTGGACGGTCACCTGACCCGGGGGGCCGGGCCAGGACCCGCCGGCCTCAGTCCTTGCTGAGCTCCCAGAACCGGAACACCGTCGACGGATCGAGGCAGTTCTCCACCCCGTAGACGTTGCCGTGCACGACGGCGTACTGCTTGGCCTGCCAGACGGGCAGGACGGGCAGCTCGTCGGCGACGATGTCCTGAAGCCTGCCGTAGTCCTGGACGGTCGCGGTGCGGTCGCTCCGGGCGGCGGTGGCCGGGATGATGTCCTTGGTGATGATCTCGTTCTCGAAGTGGTTCTCCAGCACGTTTCCGGCGCCGAAGAACGGCTGGGTGAAGTTGTCGGGGTCGGGGTAGTCCGGCACCCATCCCTTCACGTAGACGCCGTACTTGCCGCTGTTGATGTCGCGCTGGTACTGCTCGAACGCGACGGACTTCATGTCGGCGTCGAAGAGGCCGCTGGCGTTGAGCTGGGCGGCGATGGTCCTCAGTTCCTGGTCGGTCGCGGGGCCGTAGCGGGACGGGGTGGACCACAGGGTGAGCTTGACCTTGCCGGTGATGCCGTCCTCGCGGAGGGCCTGCTCGGCCTTGTCGCGCTGGGGGTGGGGGCCGTAGGTGTCGAAGAAGGCCGTGTTGTGGCCGATGATGCCGGCCGGGATGATCGAGTAGAGCGGGGTGGCGGTGTTGTCGTACACCTTGTCGATCAGGGCGTTGCGGTCCAGTAGGTAGGCGATGGCCTTGCGGACGCCGAGCTTGCCCGCCACCGGGTCGTTCATGTTGAAGACGAGGTGCTGGACCTCGGCGCTGGTGCCCTCGACGACGTCGATGCCCTTGCTGTCGCTGCCGGCGTCCCGCTGGATGTCGGCGATGTCCTTGGCGGCCAGGCCCCGGTAGGCGAGGTCGACGTCGCCGGCCAGCAGGGCCTGCTTGAGGTGGGCCTGGTCGCCGTGGAAGAAGGCGAGGGTGACGCCGGAGTTGTGGACCTTCGCGGTGCCCTTGTAGTGGGGGTTGATCCCGAAGACGGCCCGCTTCTTGCCGAACGAGGTCAGGGTGTAGGGGCCGGAGCCGATGGCCTTTCCGTCGGTTCGCAGCTTGTCGGCCGGGTAGACGCGGTGGTCGACGATGGACCCGGCGCCGGATGCGATCTTGCTGGGGAAGGTTGCGTCGGGGACCTTGAGGGTGAAGACGACGGTGTGCGCGTCGGGGGTCTCCACCTTGCTCAGGCCGGGGAACATGATGGCCGGCCCGGCAGGATCGTTTATGCGCATCATGCGGTCGAAGGAGAACTTCACATCGGTGGCCGTGAGGTCGTCACCGTTGCTGAACTTCAGCCCGTCCCGCAGGGTGCAGCGGTAGGTCATGCTGCGGGTGTCGGTGAACGTGCAGGACTTGGCCGCCTCGGGGGCGGGTTCCGTGGCGCCGTTGGGAAAGCTCAGCAGGGACTGGAAGACGTTGTTGAACAGCAGCCAGGAGCCCGGGTCGTAGCCGGAGGCGGGGTCGGTCGCCAGGACGTCGTCGGACATGCCCACGACCACGGACTTTCCGGTTCCCGCCGAACTCGACTGGTCGCTGCCGCAGCCCGTGAGGAAGGCGCCGGCGAGTCCGACGGCGATCGCGAGGGCCGGCCACCGGTTCCGCAAGATCATGTGCATGTGCTGGGTCTCGGTCGTTCTGCTCGGTGGATCAGTCGCTGACGCCGCGGCTGAGCTCCCACAGCTGGAGGTTCGATGAGGTGTCGAGCGCCCACTCCGCCCCCTGGACGTCGTCGCGTGCGGCCACGTACTGCTTGCCCTGCCACAGCGGCAGCACCGGTACGTCGGTGGCGACGATGTCCTGGATGCGGGTGAGGCTCTTGGAGGCGTTGAGCCGGTCCGCCTCCCGGCGGGACTGCGGTATCAGGTGGTCGCGGATGGTGGAGTTGGTGTACGGGGAGGCGAGGAAGTTGTCCTTGTCGAGGAAGGGGGCGACGAAGTTGTCGGCGTCCGGGAAGTCGGGGAACCAACCCAGCCCGTAGACGGCGTAGCGGCCCTTGAGTTGCTCGGCGCGGTACTGGTCCCAGGGGGTGCCCTTGATGTCCACCTGGAAGAGTCCGCTGCCGTTGAGCTGGCGCTGCAACGTCTCGAACTCCTTCTTGGTGGTGCGGCCGTAGTGGTCGCTGGTGTAGTGCAGGGTCAGCCGGACGGGGGTGCTGACGCCGGCGTTCTCCAGGATGGCGCGGGCCTTGGCGGGGCTGGGGTCGCCGTACCGGTTGAAGAAGGCGTTGGTATGGCCGGTGATGGTGGCGGGGACCAGCGAGTACAGCGGCTCCGCGGTGGTGCCGTACACGCTGGAGGCGAGGGCGCCACGGTCCACGACCTGCGCCATGGCCTGCCGGACGGCCTTGTTCTTCACGGGCGGCGCGTCGGTGTTGAAGCCCAGGTAGCGGATCTCCAGGCCGGGCGACTCGACGAGGTCGACATCGCCGGCGGGGTGGTCGGCGTACTTCTTTATCTGCTCGGGCGACAGCGTGCGGGCCATCAGGTCGATGTCGCCCTTCTCCAGGGCCCGGCCCATCGCGTCCGGGTCCTCGGGGAAGCTGCGCAGTTCGACCGTGTCGTTCTTGGGCGTCAGCTTGCCCGTGTAGTGCGGGTTCCTGGTGAAGACGGCGGTGGTGAGGGTGCCCGCCCTGGTCCTGGCCTGGAACCGGTAGGGGCCCGAGCCGTCGACCTTGAAGCCGGTGCGGAGGTGGTCCCGCGGGTAGTCGGCGGGCGAGACGATGCCGGCGGCGGGTGTGGCGAGCTTGTACGGGAAGGTGGCGTCCGGTGTCTTGAGGTGGAAGACGACCTTGTCGCGGCCCTGGGTCTCCACCATGTCGATGTTCGAGAGCAGTCCGGAGACACCGCTGTCGGCCTTGATGCGGAGCACCCGATCGACGGAGTACTTCACATCGGCGGCGGTGACCGGGTGGCCGTCCGCGAAGGCCAGTCCGGAGCGGAGGGTACAGGCGTACCGTTCGTCGCCGGTGTCGGTGAAGGTGCACTGCCTGGCCGCCTCGGGCACCGGGTCGCCGCCGCCGCGGGGCAGGGTCATCAGGGTCTGGAGGGTCTGCCGGAGCACGTTCCAGGAGCCCGCGTCGTAGGCGTACGCGGGGTCGAGGGGGGCCGGCACCTCCTTGGAGGCCGAGAACCGGTCGGTGGTGCCGACCACGATGGCCTTGTCGCCGCTGCCGCTCCCCGATCCGCCACAGGCGGCGAGCAGGGGGGCCATGAGGCCGATCACTACCGGCAGCGTCAAGGTCCTGCGGTTCATCCTCGAAAGTCTCCAGGGCGGTCGATCCCGCGCCCCGGGCATGGGGAGATGATGTGCCGACGGGGCGGGGGGAACGTGGTGGTGGTCGTCGCGACGAGATTAGTCCGCGCCGTCCGGCGCGCCGACGGGGTGTGGGCGAGCCCGCCGTTACCGTGCGAGACCGGCCGCGGACACACCGAAAGCATTACAGAGGAAGGTTCCGCGCAGGACATCCGGAATCGGGACACAAGGACGCCCGGCCAGGGCGGGCCGCACGGGAGGCGGCATACCGAGGAAAGCAGTTCAACCTCGGGAAAGGTGAGAAAGGTCACAGACCACGCGCGCGGAGCCGGCGTGCGGTTGCACACCGCCGTTCGTGGGGCGTACGCCAGGGGATTTTCCGGCGCGCGCTCCGGGTGGAGCCCCGGCCGCCTCCGGGCGGAAGCGGCCGTGTAGGTCCGGTGGAACCGGCCGTGTAGGTCCGGTGGAACCGGCCGTGCACATCCGGCGGAGTCGGCCGTGTACGTACGGTGCAACCGTCCGCCTCCGGGCGGAGTCGGCCGTGTACGTACGGTGCAACCGTCCGCCTCCGGGCGGAGTCGGCCGTGTACGTACGGTGCAACCGTCCGCCTCCGGGCGGAAGCGGCCGTGTACGTCCGGTGCAACCGTCCGCCTACGGGCCGAGTCGGCCATGTCCGCCGGGCGAGCAGGCCGTGTGCCGCGCCGGGTGGGTGTTCCGCCGGTGGCCCGAAGACGCCGCTGAAAGCCCCTGCCGGGTGGCCGCAAGCCGCCGGAAACCGTCCCCGGGCGGCGCGGCCGGTTCCGGCCGGCCGCCCCCGTTCCGGCCGGCCGGCTTACCCCGTCGGACGCTTACCGGAGGGGCCGTCAGGCCCCTCAGGCACTCGCGGGAAGCGCCATCAGACCCCGCAGGAAGGGCAGGTCGACCTCTTCGAGGGAGGAGACGATGGTGCGCCCGTCGGCCGGCGGGACGGGGGCGACGGACGGGACCGCGATCACCCGGCAGCCCGCCGCCTCCGCGGCGGCCACACCGGTGGCGGTGTCCTCGATGACGGCGCAGCGGCCCGGGTGCACGCCCAGGCCGGCCGCGGCCAGCAGGTAGGGGTCGGGGTGCGGCTTGGTGCGCTCGACCTCGTCGCCGGCGATGGTCAGCCGGAAGTTCTCCGGGCCCAGGGAGACGAGGATGCGGTCCATGATGCGCCGGTGGGTGGCCGACACCAGGGCGGTGGGGATCTCGTGTTCCGCCAGCTCCGCCAGCAGCCGTCTGGCGCCCGGCATCAGCGGCAGCGCCCTGGTGATGCGCTCCTCGAAGCCCTGGTTGAGCAGCACGGTCAGCTCGGGGACGGTGACGTCGGCGCCGGTGGACTCGATCAGGAAGGCCGCGCTGCGGGTCATGGGGCCGCCCACGACCACATCGCGCCAGGCCTCGTCGAGGGCGTGGCCGAACCTGGCGAAGACCTCGACCTCCGCGTCCCACCAGAAGCCCTCGGTGTCGACGAGCGTGCCGTCCATGTCGAGCAGCACGGCTCCCAGAGCGGAGCCTTCGGCCATGTGGGCATCGACAGCGGGGACGGTACTGGTCATCCGGGTGTACCTCCGTGCGGGACGAGAAGGCCGGTCGCCTCACGTGCGGAAGAGGGCAACCGGCCAGCGCTGGACCGACCAGTCTACGACTCCCGGGTGACGGTCGCGCGGCGTCGGCGACCGCGTGGCGCATCCCGGGCACATCGGACCGGCCATGACGAGTGACACGACCGGCCCAATGTGATGCACACCACATTTATCGGGCATTGAAGTATTTCGCCTCGGGATGGTGGATCACGATGGCGTCGGTGGACTGCTCCGGGTGGAGCTGGAACTCCTCCGACAGGCGCACCCCGATCCGCTCGGGCTCCAGCAGCTCGGCGATCTTCGCCCGGTCCTCCAGGTCGGGGCAGGCACCGTAGCCGAGCGAGAAGCGGGCCCCGCGGTACTTCAGCGCGAACATGTCCTCGACATCGGCGGGGTCCTCACCCCCGAAGCCCAGCTCGGCCCGGACCCGGGCGTGCCAGTACTCGGCCAGGGCCTCGGCGAGCTGCACGGACAGGCCGTGCAGCTCCAGGTAGTCCCGGTAGGAGTCGTCCTCGAAGAGCCGGGCGGTCGCCTGCCCGATCCGGGAGCCGACGGTGACGACCTGGAAGCCGACCACGTCCTGCTCGCCGGAGTCCTCGGGACGGAAGAAGTCGGCGAGGCAGAGCCTGCGGCCGCGGCGCTGGCGCGGGAAGGTGAAGCGGGTGCGCTCGTTGCCCTGCTCGTCCAGGATGATCAGGTCGTCGCCCTTGGAGACGCACGGGTAGTAGCCGTACACGGCGGCCGCCTCCAGCAGGTTCTCCGTGTGCAGCCGCTCCAGCCAGCCGCGCAGCCGGGGCCGGCCGTCCGACTCGACCAGCTCCTCGTACGTGGGTCCCTCGCCGCTGCGGGCCTGCTTGAGGCCCCACTGGCCCTTGAAGAGGGCGCCCTCGTCCAGCCAGGAGGCATAGTCGCCCAGCGGGATGCCCTTGACGACCCGGCTGCCCCAGAATGGCGGGGTGGGCACGGGGTTGTCGGTGGCGACGTCGGAGCGGACGGTGCCGACCTCGGGGCGCTCCTCCACCACGGTCGTGGCGGCCCGTACGCGCCGCTGCCTGAGCTCGGGCAGCGCGGCGCCGGGCACGCCGCGCTTGACGGCCATGAGGGCGTCCATCAGGTGCAGGCCCTCGAACGCGTCGCGCGCGTAGCGGACTTCGCCCGGGTACAGCTCGTGGAGGTCCTGCTCGACGTAGGCGCGGGTGAGGGCGGCACCGCCGAGGATCACCGGGTAGCGGTCGGCGAGGCCGCGCTGGTTCAGCTCCTCCAGGTTCTCCTTCATGATCACGGTCGACTTGACCAGCAGTCCGGACATGCCGATGACGTCCGCCCCGTGCTCCTGGGCGGCGTCGAGGATCGCGGAGACGGGCTGCTTGATGCCCAGGTTGACGACGTTGTAGCCGTTGTTGGAGAGGATGATGTCGACGAGGTTCTTGCCGATGTCGTGCACGTCGCCGCGGACGGTCGCGAGCACGATGGTGCCCTTGCCCCCGCCGTCCTCCGACTTCTCCATGTGCGGCTCCAGATAGGCCACCGCCGACTTCATCACCTCGGCGGACTGGAGCACGAACGGCAGCTGCATCTGCCCGGAGCCGAACAGCTCGCCGACCACCTTCATGCCGTCCAGCAGGGTGTCGTTGACGATGTCGAGGGCGGGGCGGGTCTCGAGGGCGCTGTCGAGGTCGGCCTCCAGGCCGTTCTTCTCGCCGTCGACGATGCGCCGCTTGAGGCGTTCCTCCAGGGGCAGCGCGGCGAGTTCCTCGGCCTTGCCGGCCCTCATCGACTTGGTGTCGACGCCCTCGAACAGCTCCATCAGGCGCTGCAGGGGGTCGTAGGCGGGCTCGTCGCCCTGCGCCGGGCGGCGCCGGTCGTAGACGAGGTCGAGGGCGGCCTGCACCTGCTCCTCGTCCAGGCGGGCGATCGGCAGGATCTTGGAGGCGTGCACGATCGCCGAGTCCAGGCCGGCCTTGACGCACTCGTCCAGGAAGACGGAGTTGAGCACGATCCGGGCGGCGGGGTTGAGGCCGAAGGAGATGTTCGACAGGCCGAGGGTGGTCTGCACGTCGGGGTGGCGCTTCTTCAGCTCGCGGATCGCCTCGATGGTGGCGATGCCGTCCCGCCGGGACTCCTCCTGGCCGGTGCAGATGGTGAACGTCAGGCAGTCGATGAGGATGTCGGACTCGCGGATGCCCCAGTTGCCGGTCAGGTCGGCGATCAGCCGCTCGGCGACGGCGACCTTGCGCTCGGCGGTGCGGGCCTGGCCCTCCTCGTCGATGGTGAGCGCGATCAGGGCCGCGCCGTGCTCGCGGGCCAGCGCGGTCACCTTGGCGAAGCGGGACTCGGGGCCGTCGCCGTCCTCGTAGTTGACGGAGTTGATGACGGCCCGGCCGCCGAGCTTCTCCAGGCCGGCCCGGAGCACGTCGACCTCGGTGGAGTCCAGCACGATCGGCAGGGTGGAGGCGGTGGCGAAGCGGCCGGCGAGCTCGGTCATGTCGGCGACGCCGTCCCGGCCGACGTAGTCCACGCAGAGGTCCAGCATGTGGGCGCCCTCGCGGATCTGCTCGCGGGCCATCTCCACGCAGTCGTCCCAGCGGCCCTCCAGCATGGCGGTGCGGAACTTCTTGGAGCCGTTGGCGTTGGTGCGCTCCCCGATGGCGAGGTACGCGGTGTCCTGGCGGAACGGTACCGCCTGGTAGAGGGAGGCGGCGCCGGGCTCGGGCTGCGGCTCGCGGGGCGCGGGGACGGTGCCGTGCACCCGCTCGACGACCTGGCGCAGGTGCTCGGGGGTGGTGCCGCAGCAGCCGCCGACGAGGGACAGGCCGTACTCGCGGACGAAGGTCTCCTGGGCGTCGGCGAGCCCCTCGGGGTCGAGGGGGAAGTGCGCCCCGTCCTTGCCGAGCACCGGGAGGCCGGCGTTGGGCATGCACAGCAGCGGGATGCGGGAGTGGCGGGTGAGGTAGCGCAGGTGCTCGCTCATCTCGGCGGGCCCGGTGGAGCAGTTGAGGCCGATCATGTCGATGCCGAGGGGTTCGAGCACGGTCAGCGCGGCGCCGATCTCCGAGCCGAGCAGCATGGTGCCGGTGGTCTCGAAGGCGAGCGAGACGAGCAGCGGGAGGTCGCTGCCGCTCGTCTCGATGGCGCGCCGGGCGCCCAGCACGGCGGCCTTGGTCTGGAGCAGGTCCTGGGTGGTCTCGACGATGAGGGCGTCGGCGCCGCCGGCGATCAGGCCCTCGGCGTTCTGCTGGAAGCCGTCGCGCAGCACCGGGTAGGGGGCGTGGCCGAGGGTGGGGAGCTTGGTGCCGGGGCCCATGGAGCCCAGCACCCAGCGCTGCCGGCCGGTCTCGGCGGTGACGGTGTCGGCGACGTCGCGGGCGATCCGGGCGCCGGCCTCGGAGAGCTCGACGATGCGGTGGGCGATCTCGTACTCGCCCATGGCGGAGGCGTTGGCACCGAAGGTGTTGGTCTCCACGCAGTCGACACCCGCCGCGAAGTACTCCTCGTGGACGGAGCGGACGATGTCGGGGCGGGTGACGTTCAGGACTTCGTTGCAGCCCTCGAGGTTCTGGAAGTCGTCGAGGGTGGGGTCCTGCGCCTGGAGCATGGTGCCCATGGCTCCGTCGGCCACCACGACCCGGGTGGCGAGGGCTTCTCGGAGGGCGGCGATGCGCGCTCGGCTGCCGGGCGCTGTCGTAGGGGTGGAAGAGGTCGGCGACGAGGCCATGAGAGAGCTCCCTGGATGCGACGGCTGTCGGCTTTGCGCCCTCCCGGGGAAGGCGCACCCGGCCAGCGTAGCCGGGACCGGCGCCGGTGCGCCGGTCCGTCCAGGAGACGGACGGGTGCACACGGACGGGTGCACGGGGGCGCCCGGCGCACGGGGGCACCCGGCGCCGCATGGGCGGCCCGTGGCGGCGGGGCACGAGCGGGGCGAGCGCTGAGCGCTCTTCGTTGCGCGTGCGTGGGCGGGCCGTGATGCGCCGGACGGGTCGGCTGTGGGCCGACCGGGTGGGCGGGCGGATACCGGACACTGTTTGTCGACCATTGGCGACAGGTCGGCAACGACCGATACTGTTCAGCAATGCCGACCATGCCTCTTCGGGGGCCATGCGTGTGACGTGGGCCTTCAGGAGGTCATGCGCGGACGTGGCCCGGTGGAGGCCGCCGAGGAACGGAGGCTGCAAGGCGATGGCACGGAACATCCAGTCGCTCGAACGGGCGGCCGCGATGCTGCGGCTGCTGGCCGGTGGCGAGCGGCGGCTCGGCCTCTCGGACATCGCCTCCTCCCTGGGCCTTGCGAAGGGCACCGCGCACGGCATCCTGCGCACCCTGCACGAGGAGGGCTTCGTCGAGCAGGATCCCGCCTCGGGCCGCTACCAGCTCGGCGCGGAGCTGCTCAGGCTCGGCAACAGCTATCTGGACGTGCACGAGTTGCGCTCCCGGGCCCTGGTGTGGACGGACGACCTGGCGCGCTCCACGGGCGAGGCCGCCTACCTGGGCGTACTGCACCAGCACGGCGTGCTCATCGTGCACCACGTCTTCCGGCCCGACGACAGCCGGCAGGTGCTGGAGGTCGGCGCGATGCAGCCGCTGCACGCGACCGCCCTCGGCAAGGTCCTCGCCGCCTACGACCCCGTGGCGCACAGCCAGGCCCTGGAGGCGGAGCGCAAGCCCTACACGGGGCGCACGATCTGCTCGCCGGAGGACTTCGAGGCGGTGCTCGCGCTCACGCGGGCGCGGGGCTGGGCCGCCGACATAGAGGAGACCTGGGAGGGCGTGGCCTCGGTGGCGGCGCCCATCCACGACCGGCGCCGGATGCCGGTGGGCGCGGTGGGCGTCACCGGCGCCGTGGAGCGGGTGTGCCGGGACGGGGAGCTGCGCCCCGAGCTGATCGCCGCGGTGCGCGACTGTGCCCGCGCCGTCTCCCGGGACCTGGGCGCCGGACGTTTCTGAGGGCACCGGGCCGGGGATCGGTGAACGATCGGATTTTCGCCGCCGGACCCTTGACGAGCCAGTAATACCGGAGCAAGACTCGCGTCCGTCGGTCGGCATTGTCGAACACTTGACGGCAATAAGCGCTAGAGTGTGGCAACGCCACGGCCGCAACACCCTCACGTGATGAGGGGCGCGGACCACCGGGGCGGGAATCCTGGGGTTCGCCTTCCCCTGGACGAAGGACAAAGGAGTCGCGGGTGTCCAGCTCCGACATCTTCATCGGCGAGACCACGGGTACCGCCCTGCTCATCCTGCTGGGCGGCGGTGTCTGTGCCGCCGCCACACTCAAGCGTTCCAAGGCGCAGAACGCCGGCTGGGTCGCGATCACCCTCGGCTGGGGTTTCGCGGTGCTGACCGGCGCCTATGTCGCGGGCGGCGTCTCCGGCGCCCATCTCAACCCGGCGGTGACCATAGGGCTCGCCATAGAAGGCGGCACCAAGTGGAGCGACGTCCCGGTCTACCTGGGCTCGGAGCTGCTCGGTGCGATCATCGGCGCGGTGCTCGTGTGGCTCGCCTACTACGGGCAGTTCCAGGCACACCTCACCGACCCCGCGGTCGTCGCCGCCCAGCCCGCCGACGAGGCCATGGTCGGCCAGAAGGCGGCGCCCGCGGCGGGCCCGGTGCTCGGCGTCTTCTCCACGGGCCCCGAGGTCCGCAATGTCGTCCAGAACCTGCTGACCGAGATCATCGCCACCTTCGTCCTGGTCATCGCCATCCTCACCCAGGGCCTCAACGACAGCGGCAACGGCCTGGGCACCCTCGGTGCCCTGATCACGTCGTTCGTGGTGGTCGGCATCGGCCTCTCGCTCGGCGGGCCCACCGGCTACGCCATCAACCCGGTACGCGACCTCGGTCCCCGCATCGTGCACGCCCTGCTCCCGCTGCCGAACAAGGGCGGCTCCGACTGGGGCTACGCCTGGATACCCGTCGTCGGCCCGCTGATCGGCGGCGCCCTCGCGGCCGGCCTGTACAACGTCGCGTTCGCCTGACGGACGCGGTGCGGCGAGGCGAGCGCGCCGTCCCCGGGTCGCGTGCCCCAAGGGCCCGGGCGTGTCCTTCGCCCGTGGGCCCCAGTCACCACTCCCCCGAGCCGAGAAGCCACCCGAGAACTTCTGGAGCACACCGTGACCGACGCATCCACCACCGCTTCCCACTCCCACGGCGAGGGGCCGTTCATCGCGGCCATCGACCAGGGCACCACGTCCAGCCGCTGCATCGTCTTCGACCGGGACGGCCGGATCGTCTCCGTCGACCAGAAGGAGCACGAGCAGATCTTCCCCAGGCCGGGCTGGGTCGAGCACAACGCCACCGAGATCTGGCGCAATGTGCAGGAGGTCGTCGCCGGCGCCATCACCAAGGCGGGCGTCACCCGTGACGACATCAAGGCGATCGGCATCACCAACCAGCGCGAGACCACCCTGCTGTGGGACAGGAAGACCGGTCAGCCGGTGCACAACGCCATCGTCTGGCAGGACACCCGCACCGACGCGCTCACCAAGGAGCTGGGCCGCAACGTCGGCCAGGACCGCTTCCGCCGCGAGACGGGCCTGCCGCTGGCCACCTACTTCGCCGGGCCGAAGGCCCGCTGGCTGCTCGACAACGTCGAGGGCCTGCGGGAGCGCGCCGAGGCCGGCGACATCCTCTTCGGCACCATGGACTCCTGGGTCATCTGGAATCTCACCGGTGGCGTCAACGGCGGCCGGCACGTCACCGACGTGACCAACGCCTCCCGCACGCTGCTGATGAACCTGCACAGCATGGAGTGGGACGCGCGCATCTGCAACTCCATCGGCGTGCCCCAGCAGATGCTGCCCGAGATCCGCTCCTCGGCGGAGGTGTACGGCGAGGTCAGGGGCGGCCCGCTCGGCGAGCTGCTGCGCGGGGTGCCGGTCGCCTCGGCGCTCGGCGACCAGCAGGCGGCGCTGTTCGGCCAGACGTGCTTCGACGAGGGCGAGGCCAAGTCCACGTACGGCACCGGCACCTTCATGCTGATCAACACCGCCCACAAGGCCATCAACTCCTACTCGGGCCTGATCACCACGGTCGGCTACCGCATCGGCGACCAGCAGGCGGTGTACGCCCTGGAGGGCTCCATCGCCGTCACCGGCGCCCTGGTGCAGTGGATGCGCGACCAGATGGGCCTGATCAGCACGGCTGCCGAGATCGAGACGCTGGCGTCCCAGGTGGAGGACAACGGCGGCGCCTACTTCGTGCCGGCCTTCTCCGGCCTGTTCGCGCCGTACTGGCGCTCCGACGCACGCGGGGTGATCGCCGGGCTCAGCCGGTACGTCACCAAGGCGCACATCGCGCGTGCCGTGCTGGAGGCCACCGCGTGGCAGACCAAGGAGATCGCCGACGCGATGAAGAAGGACTCCGGCGTGACGGTGAGCGCCCTCAAGGTGGACGGCGGCATGACCGCCAACAACCTGCTGATGCAGACCCTCTCCGACGTCCTCGACGCGCCCGTGGTGCGTCCGATGGTCGCCGAGACGACCGCCCTCGGCGCCGCCTACGCCGCCGGACTCGCCACCGGCTTCTGGCCGGACATCGACGCGCTGCGGGCCAACTGGCGGCGGGCCGCGGAGTGGACGCCCCGGATGGACGCCGCGACCCGCGACCGCGAGTACAAGCTGTGGCTCAAGGCCGTCCAGCGCACGATGGGCTGGCTGTCCGAGGACTGAGACGACGGGGGCCACGAGGCCCGGACCACGGTGGCGTCCGCGCGCCGGGCCCGGGCCACCACCGGGAGCACGGTGACGGCGCGACCCGGGATCCGCACAGGCGGTCCCGGGGTCCCGCGCCGGCGCCGTGCCGAAGCACCACAAGCGTGGGGAGACACCACCATGACCACCCTGCAGAGCGTCCCCGCCCCCGACGGGGCCCGGCCGGCGGCCGGGCCCCGGGCGGCGCGGGGCATGGACAGCCGCGCCGAGACCCGGGAGCGGCTGTCCCGCGCGACCTACGACCTCCTGGTGATCGGCGGCGGGATCCTGGGGATCTCGACCGCCTGGCACGCCGCCCAGTCCGGGCTGCGGGTGGCCCTGGTGGACGCCGGGGACTTCGCCTCGGCCACCTCGTCGGCCTCCTCGAAGCTGCTGCACGGCGGGCTGCGGTACCTGCAGACGGGCGCGGTGCGGCTGGTGGCGGAGAACCACTTCGAACGCCGTGCGGTCGCCCGCCAGGTGGCGCCCCACCTGTCCAACCCGCTCCGCTTCTACCTGCCCGTCTACCGGGGCGGCCCGCACGGCGCGGCCAAGCTGGGCGCGGGTGTCCTCGCCTACTCGGCGCTGTCCGCGTTCGGCGACGGCATAGGCCACCTGCTCAGCCCCGCCAAGGCCCGCCAGGACGTGCCGGAGCTGCGCACGGAGAACCTCAGGGCCGTGGCCGTGTACGGCGACGACCAGATGAACGACGCCCGGATGGCCCTGATGACGGTCCGCGCGGCGGTGGACGCCGGGGCGGTGGTGCTGAACCACGCCGAGGTGACGGGGCTGCGCTTCACGCTGGGCCGGGTCACGGGCGCGGACCTCAGGGACCGCAGGGACGGCACCGAGTTCGGGGTGAACGCCCGCCTGGTGCTCAACGCGACCGGGCCCTGGGTCGACCACCTGCGGCGCATGGAGGACCCGGGCGCCGAGCCGTCCATACGGCTGTCGAAGGGCGCCCACCTGGTCCTCAAGCGCACCTCGCCCTGGCGGGCGGCGCTGGCCACGCCCATCGACAAGTACCGCATCACCTTCGCGCTGCCCTGGGAGGACATGCTCCTGCTGGGCACCACGGACGAGGCGTACGAGGGGGATCCGGCGGATGTCTCGGTCACCGCGCGGGACGTCACGCAGATCCTGGACGAGGCGTCTTGGTCGCTGCGCGACCGGCAGCTCTCGCGCGATCTGATCACCTACTCCTTCGCCGGCCTGCGGGTGCTGCCCGGCGGTCCCGGGGATACCGCCAAGGCGAAGCGGGAGACGGTCGTCACCGAGGGCAGGGGCGGCATGCTGTCCGTGGCGGGCGGCAAGTGGACGACCTTCCGGCACATCGGCCGTACCGTGATGGCCAAGCTCCAGGCGCTGCCGGGCAGTCCGTTGGGCGAGGACTTCGAGCCGGTGGCGCGGCTGCCGAGGCGGATGCCGCTGCCCGGTGTGGCGAGCCCTCGCGCGGTGGCCCACCGGCTGCTGGTGGAGCACCCGGTGCCGGGCCGTCAGATGGCGCCGGACACGGCCCGGCACCTGGCCACGCACTACGGCTCGCTCGCCTTCGGCATCGCCCGTCTCGCCGACGAGCATCCCGAACTGGCCGAGCGCATCCATCCGGAGGCCCCGGAGATCTGGGCGCAGGTCGTCTGGGCCCGGGACCACGAGTGGGCCGAGACCGTCGAGGACGTGCTGCGCCGGCGGACCACCCTCACGATCCGGGGGCTGGACGACGAGCGGGTGCGGGCCGGGGTGCAGCGCCTGCTCGACCGCGCCTGAGCCGGGGGCACCCCGGCGCCTCCGGCCCCGCCCCCCACCGGCCGGCGGCGCGGCCACGGCCCCGGTCTGCCCCCTCGGGCCGGTGATCGGGGCGCAGCCCCGTCTTGCAGGGGCGCGGGGAACCGCGCGCGCAACCCACCACCGGCCGGTGGCCCGGGACGCGACGGAGACAGCCTCCCTCGGACGGTGCCGAACCGACCGCCTCGTCGTGGCTCGTCGCGCGGTTCCGCGTGCCCCTGTCAGGGCGCTCACGCGCCTCCGCCCCCGCACGGGGCACGGCGAACGCGCCGGTCACGCCGTCGTGTCGGCCTCCGGCGCGGGGCGCCGGCCGGGCCCCGGTGCGGGGCGGCGGTTCCTTCGGGGGCGGCGGCCGGGGGCTCGTACCACCCGCATAATGTGCTCAGACATCGGATGTCTAACCGGGAGGGCGGGGCCATGGCTGTCACCGACGAGGCGATCGAGAAGATCAAGGGAATGATCGTCTCCGGCGCGCTGCGCCCCGGCGACCGGCTGCCGAAGGAGAGCGAGCTGGCGGCGGACCTGGGCCTGTCCCGCAACTCCCTGCGGGAGGCGGTGCGCGCCCTGTCGCTGATCCGGATCCTTGACGTACGGCAGGGCGACGGCACCTACGTCACCAGCCTGGACCCGCAGGTGCTGCTGGAGGCGCTGAGCTTCGTGGTGGACTTCCACCGCGACGACACGGTCCTCGAGTTCCTCGCGGTGCGCCGCATCCTGGAGCCGGCCGCGACGGCGATGGCCGCCTCCCGGATCAGCAACGCCCAGTTGGACGCGCTGACGCTCCAACTGGACGCGCTGGGCGCGGCACCCTCGGTGGAGGAACTGGTCGCGTGCGACCTGGAGTTCCACCGCGGCATCGTGCAGACGTCCGGGAACTCCGTGCTGTGCTCGCTGCTGGACGGCCTCTCGGGGCCGACGACCCGGGCCAGGATCTGGCGCGGCCTGACGCAGGAGGACGCGGTCAGCCGCACGCTGCACGAGCACCGCGCGATCCTCGCGGCGCTGCGCGACCGGGACGCGGAGGCGGCCCGCTCATGGGCGACGGTGCACATCGCGAGCGTCGAGCAGTGGCTGCGTTCCACACTCTGATCACGCTGGTCGCGGCGGCGCGCAGGCTGACGCACTCCGACCCGGCTCGGCCCGGCGGCTCCGATCAGCCCTGACGCACGGCGGGTCCCGGCGTGAGCACGGAACGCGACAGGGCGGCTCCACGCACCCGGCCACCTGCGCGGCGGGGCCGTGCCACGGGTGCGGCGAGCGCCCGCGCATGGACGCGGCAGCAGCAGTTTACGCGATCACCGACAGGGCGATGATCACTTCACTCACCCGCGCAAAGGGGCTGCGGAGGGGCCCCGCCGGGGCCGTAAGGTTGGGACGTACGGGAGGTACGTCGGAAGGAGGCACTGGGTGATCGAGCTCGAAGGGATTCCCGAGCTGGTCGACCCGGTCATGGTGGCAGCGTTCGAGGGCTGGAACGATGCGGGCGACGCCGCCTCCACCGCGGTCGCGCACCTGGAGCGGGAGTGGAAGGGCGAGGTGTTCGCGGCGCTGGACGCCGAGGACTACTACGACTTCCAGGTCAACCGCCCCACGGTGTGGCTGGACGGCGGGATCCGCAAGATCACCTGGCCGACGACCCGGCTCTCGGTGGTCAGGGTGGGCGGCGAGAAGCCGCGCGACCTGGTGCTGGTCCGGGGCATCGAGCCGTCCATGCGCTGGCGCTCGTTCTGCAACGAGCTGCTGGGCTTCGCGCACGAGCTGGGCGTGGAGCTGGTGGTGGTGCTGGGCGCACTGCTCGGCGACACCCCGCACACCCGACCCGTCCCCGTCAGCGGCATCACCTCTGACCCGGACCTGGCCCGCACCATGAACCTGGAGGAGACGAAGTACGAGGGGCCCACGGGCATCGTCGGCATCCTCCAGGAGGCCTGCACGCATGCCGGGGTGCCCGCCGTGAGCCTGTGGGCGGCCGTGCCCCACTATGTCTCGCAGCCGCCGAACCCGAAGGCCACCCTGGCACTGCTCAACCGCCTGGAGGACCTGATCGATCTGCGCATCCCGCTGGGCGAGCTGCCCGAGGACGCGCGGGCGTGGCAGCTGGGCGTGGACCAGCTCGCCGCCGAGGACAGCGAGGTCGCGGAGTACGTGCAGACGCTGGAGGAGGCGCGGGACACCGCGGACCTCCCCGAGGCGTCCGGCGAAGCCATCGCCCGCGAGTTCGAACGCTATCTGCGCCGGCGGGACGGCAGCGGTCCGGGTGGCGCCGCGGGCGGCCACGCGACGGAGGGCGGCGACTCCTCGTTCCTGCGCGACAACCCGAGCGGCCGCACGCGGCCGCCTCGGCGGCCGAGGCGGGACGAGGACGAGGGCGAGGACTCCTCCGAGGAGTAGCGCCCCGTCCGGGGCGCGGGGACCCGAGACCCACGGTGCCCGTCAGGGGCGCGGGGGTCGGCCCGCCCAGCCCACCTCCGGCCGGCGGCCCCGCGGCGACGGAAACGGCCCCCTCGGGACGGTGTCCACCCGACCGCCCCGTCGAGGCCGGTCGTGCGGTTCCCCGCGCCCCTGAGGAAGCCCGGGGCACAGCCCCGCCCTGAAGGGGCGCGCGGAACTCCGCGACCGACCCACCACCGGCCGGTCGTTCCGAACGCGGCAGACACGGCCCCTCGGAAACAGACACAGCCCCTCGGGACAGCGACGACCCGACCGCCTCGGCGAGGCTGAGCGCGCCCACGCGGCGGAGCCGCACCAGGTGACAGCCCCGCCCCCGTGCTCGCCGGCCGGGGCCGGTGGGTTACAGGGCGATGCCCAGGAGAGCGTCCGCCGTGCGGGAGACGACGCCGGGGGCGCCGGGGTCCGTTCCGCCCTGGGCGTGTTGAAGCGCCGCCCAGCGGTCGATGGCGGCGAGCGCGGCGGGGGCGTCCAGGTCGTGCGCCAGGGCCTCGCGGACCTCCTCCACGAGGCCGAGCGCGGGCGGCCCGTCGGGGCGGGAGACCGCGGAACGCCACCGCTCCAGCCGGGCCACCGCCGTGTCGAGCACCTCGCTCGTCCACTCCCAGTCGGACCGGTAGTGGTGGGCCAGCAGCGCGAGCCGGATCGCGGCGGGGTCCACGCCGTCCCGGCGGAGCTGGGAGACGAAGACCAGGTTCCCCTTGGACTTGGACATCTTCTCGCCGTCGAGCGCCACCATCCCGGCGTGCACGTAGGCCTTGGCGAAGGGGAACTCACCGGTGAGCGTCTGGGCGTGCGAGGCGCCCATCTCGTGGTGCGGGAAGGCGAGGTCGGAGCCGCCGCCCTGGACGTCGAAGCCCATGCCCAGGTGGTCCAGCGCGATCGCCACGCACTCGATGTGCCAGCCGGGCCTGCCGGGGCCCAGCGAGCCGCCGTCCCAGCTCGGCTCGCCCTCCCTGGCGGCCCGCCACAGCAGCGGATCCAGCGGGTTCTTCTTGCCGGGCCGCTCGGGGTCGCCGCCCCGCTCGGCACAGAGCAGCCGCATGGCGGCGGCGTCCAGGTGCGAGACGGCGCCGAAGTGCGCGTCCGCGGCGACGGAGAAGTAGATGTCGCCCTCCAGCTCGTACGCGGCGCCGGCATCCCGCAGCCGCTCCACGAGCGGGACGATGCCGGGTATGGCCTCCACCGCGCCGATGAAGTGCCGCGGGGGCAGCATCCGCAGGGCCGTCATGTCCTCGCGGAACAGGGCGGTCTCGCGCTCGGCGAGGCCCTCCCACTCGATGCCGTCGCGGATCGCGCGCTCCAGCAGGGGGTCGTCGACATCGGTGACGTTCTGGACGTAGTGGACCTGCCGCTGGGTGTCGAGCCACACGCGCTGCACGAGGTCGAACGCGTTGTAGGTCGCCGCGTGACCCAGATGGGTCGCGTCGTACGGGGTGATCCCGCAGACGTAGATGCGGGCGACGGGACCGGGGTCGAGGGTGAGGAGGCCGCCGGTCGCAGTGTCGTGGATCCGTAGGTCGCGGCCTCTGCCGGGCAGGGCGGGGACCTCAGAAGCAGGCCAGGCATGCATGTCATGAGCCTAACCGGACGAGGGCTCCACCTACGAACCGGACCAGGACAGATGGCCGGGAAGGCCCTCTTGCACTCCCCCGCCGTGTGTGCGTGTGGGCCGCCCGCCCAGGTCGGGCCGGTTCCGTCGCCCGACCGCCGGGGCGTGGCCGCGGTGGCTCATGGCGCCGTGCCTACACCGGGGGCCACGGGATGGCCGGCCACTCGCCGGACGGGGCGGGGTGCAGGCCCGAGTCGAGCAGCGCGGCCACCCTGCTCCGGGTGGCCGCCAGCTCCGCGGCGGTGATCAGCTCGGCGAGCCGGGTCGCGAGCGGCGCCCCGTCGGCCAGCGCCTTCGACAGCCCGGCGAGCGCGGTCAGGGCCTCCTCGGGCAGGGGCTCCCCCGCCCACCCCCACAGGAGGGTGCGCAGCTTGTCATCGGCGTTGAAGGTGACGCCGTGGTCGATGCCGTACAGCCGCTCCTCCGCGGCCGGCAGCAGGTGCCCGCCCTTGCGGTCGGCGTTGTTGATCACGGCGTCGAGCACGGCGAGCCGACGCAGCCGGGGGTCGTCGGCGTGCACCAGCAGTGCCGTGCGGCCCTCGGCGACCTCGGCGAGCCCGATGGCCTTCCAGCCGGGCTCCGGCTCCTCCCCGTCGACGAGAGCGAGGAGCTCGGGCGCGGCGTCCGGCGGCAGTGTCTCGATCCACAGCTGGCACATGCCCTCGCCGTAAGGACCGTCGCGCAGCACGGTCGGCGGCACCAGCTCCCAGCCGAGCGCCTCGGAGACCTCGTACGCGGCCACCTCGCGCTGCGCCAGGGTGCCGTCGGGGAAGTCCCAGAGCGGCCGCTCGCCGGCGACGGGCTTGTAGACGCACTCCGCGCGCTCGCCCTCGTACTCGACGGTGCAGAACAGCACCGCGTTCGACGCCTCCCGGATCCTCCCGCGCACCGTCAGCTCGCCGTGCGCGAGCAGATCGGCCGCGGTCACGCTCCGCGGCGGTATCCGTTCTGGCGCGGACATACGTGTCCCTCCGGGTCGAGCGGCAGGCTGCAGAGCGGGCAGGGCGGGCGTCCGGCGTTGACGACTTCCAGGGCGCGCTTGGCGAAGGCCCTGGCCTGGGCGCCGCTGAGCCGTACGCGCAGCATCGGCGGGCCGTTCTCCTCGTCCTGCAGCAGCCGTTCCTCGGCCGCGGCGAGGTCGTCCTCGGAGTCGGCGTCCAGTTCGACCAGGGCCTGGGCCTCCACGATCATGCGCTGCTCGTCGCCGTCCCACGCCAGGGCCATGGTGCCCACGCGGAACTCCTCCTCCACGGGGGTGTCGAGCGGGGCGGTGTCGGCGATCTCGGCAGGGGCGACGGCCGGTACGGAGGCACTGCCGCCGCTGCGCCGTACGACCTCGTCGAGAAGCTCATCCATCCGCTCGGCGAGCGCTGCCACCTGGGTCTTCTCCAGGGCGACGCTGGTCACCCTGGTACCGGCGGAGGCCTGGAGGAAGAAGGTGCGGCGCCCGGGCAGCCCGACCGTGCCGGCCACGAAACGTTCCGGTGGGTCGTAGAGGAACACCTGACGGGACACGTCCTGTCTCCATATGGGATCGACTGTAGTTATCGGCTGCTGGGTCTGACGCCGGTCTGTTGCCGGTCTGTCTGGTGGGTCGTCGGGTCGGGGGCAGGGTGGCCGCGCCGGGCGCGCGCCCGGTGCGATCGCTTCACCCTACTGCTGCGAACGATCACGGTGTGCCCGCACCGCCCCCGACCGTCGCGTCGCCCTCCGCGGCCCGCGCTTCTCCCTTGCCGTCCGCGGCGGTGTCACGCGGCACCACCGAGCCGAGGTCGCCGGTGTCGCCGAGGCGGAGCAGGAAGGGGCGCAGGCGGGTGTAGCGCACGACGGTGACCGAGCAGGGGTCCACGGAGATCCGCTGGAAGAGGTCGAGGTGCAGTCCGAGGGCCTCGGCGACGAGGGACTTGATGACGTCGCCGTGCGAGCACATCACGTACACCGCGTCGGGGCCGTGCTCGCGCTCGACGCGGGCGTTCCACTCGCGCACCGCCTCCGCGGCGCGGGACGCCATGGCGCGCAGGGACTCCCCGCCGGGGAAGGCGGCGGCGGAGGGGTGCTGCTGGACGGTCTCCATGAGGGGCTCGTCCTTGAGCTCGGCCAGCTTGCGGCCCGACCAGTCGCCGTAGTCGCACTCGTTGAGCCGGTCGTCGGTGTGCAGGGCGAGGCCGGGGCGGGAGTCGAGCAGCGGCGCCAGGGTCTCCCGGCACCGCTGGAGGGGGCTGCTGACGGCCACGGCGAGCGGCAGCCCGGCGAGGCGTTCCGGCAGGGCGGCAGCCTGGCCGAGGCCGCGTTCGTCGAGTCCGACGCCGGGAGTGCGGCCGGCGAGCACACCGGTGGTGTTGGCGGTGGACCGGCCGTGCCGTAGGAGTATCAGCGTGGGCATGCCCGCCAGCCTAGAGCCTGACCGGCGGGTGCGGCGCCGCACGGCCGCCCCGGCGTACCCCTGGCGCGGGCGCGGGGCCGTTCCGGGTGTGCGCCTGCCGCCCTGCCGTTCCGGTGTGCCGGACGTGGGCGTCCACGTCCTCCGGCCGCCCGGGCGGCCGGGCGCCCGGGCGGCGGGTCGGCGTGCGGGTCAGTCGCCTCCGCCGGTGGCCTCCCCGGTGGACGCCGCGGTGGGCTCGCCGGTGCGTTCGACCACGGCGTGCAGGGCGCGGGTGTGGTCGACGTGCCGGACCGTGCCCGTGAGGCGGGTGCGGGCGGTCAGCCGGATGTCGGCACTGGACGCGCCGAGGCGCAGCTCCAGGTCGCCGGGCTCGACGCGGCGGCGGCCGTCGCGTCCGGTGAAGGACGTGACGTCGGCGGGGACGGCCACCTTGACCCGGGTGCTCTCCCCCGGCTCCAGGGCGACCTTGAGGTAGCCGACGAGGCGCTGCACGGGCTGCACCACGGACGCGACCGGGTCGTGCACGTAGACCTGTACGACCTCGGCACCCGCCCGCTCACCGGTGTTGGCGAGGGTGAAGGAGAGCCGCAGGGTGCCGTCGGTGGGCGCGGTCCCGTCCTCGACGGTGAGGCCGGACCAGCCGAAAGTGGTGTACGACAGGCCGTGGCCGAAGGGGAAGGCGGCCGTGGGGTCGATGTTGGAGACGTCGCTGGCACGGGCCAGCGGTGCGGCCAGGTAGGTCGCTGGCTGCCCCCCGGAGGAGGCCGGCACGCTCACCGGCAGCCGCCCGGACGGGTTGACCCGGCCGGAGAGCACGCCGGCGACGGCGGCGGGCCCCTCCTGGCCGGGGAAGAACGCCGTCACGATGGCGGCGGCCCGCTCGGCGGCGCCGCCGAGCGCGTAGGGCCGGCCGGAGAGCAGGGTGAGGACGACGGGGGTGCCGGTGTCGAGCAGCGCGTCCAGGAGCCGGCCCTGGACGCCGGGCAGTGCGAGGGACTCGGCGTCGCAGCCCTCGCCGCTGGTGCCGCGGCCGAAGAGACCGGCCCGGTCGCCGAGGGCGACGACGGCGACGTCGCTGTCCCGGGCGGCCTCGAGGGCCGCGGCGAAGCCGTCGGTACCGGGCCCGTCGACGGTGCACCCGGGGGCGACAACGATGTCCGCCTCGGGGAACTCCGCGGTCAGCGCGTCGTGCAGGGTGGGCAGGCCGATCCCGACGGGCACCTCGGGGTGCTGGCTGCCGACGTGCACGGGGAACGAGTAGCAGCCGAGCACCGCCGTCGGGGTGGTGGCCTGGGGCCCGATGAGAGCGATCCGGGCGGGCCGGCGAAGGGGCAGGGCGCCGTCGTTGCGCACCAGGACCACGGAGGCCTCGGCGAGGGCGCGGGCGCGCTCGCGGTTGCGGGCGCTGTCCAGGTCGACGGTGCCGCGCAGCCGCTCGGGGGCGTCCGGGGCCTCCGGGTCGGTGCCGGCCAGCGCGGCCGGCACCGGCGAGTAGTCGGCGTCCAGCAGTCCCAGCTCGGCCTTCTGCAGCAGTACCCGGCGCAGCGCACGGTCGACCAGGTCCTCGGCGACGTCACCGGCCTCGACGGCGGCGCGCAGCGGGGCACCGTAGGCGTTGACGGTGGGCAGTTCGACGTCGACCCCGGCGCTCAGCGCGGTGCCGGCGGCGTCGGACAGGTCGGCGGCGACGGCGTGCAGCTTCTGGAGGAAGGCGATGCCGAAGTAGTCGGCGACGACGGTGCCGGTGAAGCCCCAGGCGTCCCGGAGCAGCCCGGTGAGCAGTTCCTCGTCGGCGGCGGACGGCAGACCGTCGGTGTCGGTGTAGGCGTGCATGACGGAGCGCACGCCGCTTTCCCGCACCGCCATCTCGAACGGCGGCAGGATGACGTCGGCGCGTTCCCGCGGTCCCATGGAGACGGGGGCGAGGTTGCGTCCGGCGCGGGAGGCGGAGTAGCCGGCGAAGTGCTTGAGGGTGGCGACGATGCCCGCCGACTCCAGGCCCTGGATGTAGGCGGTGGCCATGGTGCCGACGAGGTAGGGGTCCTCGCCGATGGTCTCCTCGACGCGGCCCCAGCGGGCGTCGCGCACCACGTCGAGCACGGGCGCGAGGCCCTGGTGGACGCCGACGGAGCGCATGTCGTCGCCGATGGCCCGGGCGATGTCGTGGACGAGGGCGGGGTCGAAGGAGGCGCCCCAGGCGAGCGGCACGGGGTAGGTGGTGGCTCCCCAGGCTGCGAATCCGGCGAGGCACTCGTCATGGGCGAGCGCCGGGATGCCGAACCGGTTCGCCTCGATGATGCGCTTCTGGGTGCGCAGCAGTGAGAGCGCGCCGAGCGCGGGGTCGACGGGGGTGGTGCCGAACGGGCGGGTGAGCTGGCCGAGTCCGTGCGGCAGCAGCTCCTCCAGGGACGGCGGGACCTCCATGTCGTGCTGGTGCGGGGCGACTTCGGCGCCGTCCGCGGAGGCGCCCGCCCAGAGCCCGTAGAGCTGGGCGGTCTTCTCCTCCAGGGTCATGGTGGCGATCAGCTCGTCGACCCGGGCCAGGGCGGTGTCGGGGACGGGCGTCCTGCCGGGTGCGGGCCGGGTGCCGGTCGGGGCGGGGGCGGGCGCGGCGGGGCCGTCCGCCGCTGCTGCCTGCGGGTGCCCGGTGTCGTTGGCGGTCACGTTGGGGGTCACTTTCCTCCCACGCCCATCAGTCCCTGGATCAGGGCGCGGCGGGCGAAGAGATAGACGAGCAGGATGGGCACGGTGGACATCAGGACGGCGGCCAGCAGGCCGGGGACGTTCGTGCCGTACTGCGTACGGAAGTTGTACAGGCCGAGCGTGATCACCTTGCTGGACTCCGACTGGGTGAGCACCAGCGGGAAGAGGAAGCCGTTCCACGCCTGGAGCGCGGAGAAGACCACGATGGTCGACAGGCCGCCGCGGGACAGCGGTACCACCAGCTGGAAGAAGACCCGGTGGGTGGAGGCGCCGTCCACGGTCATCGCCTCGAACAGCTCGGGGGCGATCTCACGCATGCTGCCGGTGAGGATCAGGGCGCACACCGGCAGGCAGAAGGCCGCGGTGGGCAGGATGACGCCGATGAGGTTGTCGTAGAGGCCCAGCTGGCTCATCACGTAGAACATCGGCACGATCACGGCCTGGGCGGGCACGGCGAGGCCGAGCAGGAAGAGCCGGAAGACGCTCCGCGTGGAGCGGCGGCCGATGTTCCGCACGATGGCGAAGGCGAGTGGTGGCACGAGCAGCACCACGATCGCCACCACGCTGGCGGTGACGACCAGGGTGTTCAGGAAGTACCGGCCGAAGCCGTTCTGGAAGTCGGCGACGAAGTTGTCGAAGGTGAAGTGGGCGGGCCAGCTGAGCGGTCCCGCGGCGCTGAAGTCGCTCTGGGACTGGAAGGAGGCGCCCAGCATCACATAGACGGGGAGCCCGATCAGGACCAGCCAGCACAGGGAGGCCGCGCCCGCGAGGTAGTTGGGGCGCTGCCTCATGAGACGCCCTCCTGGGTGCCCGTCATCTTGTCGAAGCCGGAGACGCGGACCACGATCAGGGAGATCACGGTGGCGACGACGACGAGGAGCAGGGCGACGGCGGCGCCGGTGCCGTAGTCGAAGCCCTTGAAGGCCTTGTCGTACATGTAGTAGGCGCTGATGGTGGTGTCCGTGCCGGGGCCGCCCTGGGTGAGGATCAGCACGGTGTCGAAGGTGGTCAGGCCGCCGACGATCATCAGGATCATCGAGGTGATGATCGCGTTCCGCAGCTGGGGCAGGGTGACGTGGAAGAACTGCCGCACCCGGCCCGCGCCGTCGATGGCGGCGGCCTGGTACAGCACCTCGGGTATGGCGCGGGTGGCGCCCTGGTAGATGAGGGTGTGCAGGGGCGTGTACTGCCAGGCGCCGACGAAGACCAGCACGCCGATGGCGGTGCTCTGGTTGCCGAACAGGTTCCCGTCGCCGAAGAGCCACTTCATCTGCGAGGGCACGCCGAAGTTCGGGTCGAGCAGGGAGCGCCAGAGGATCGAGACGGCGGTGGCGGACAGCAGCAGCGGTATGAAGAAGATGGCCGAGAGGACGGCCCGGTTGCGCTGCGGCCCGGCCGCCCAGACGCCGAGCAGGATGCTCAGCGGGGTCTGGACGGCGACCCCGAGCGCGGTGAGCAGCACGCTCAGCCAGAGGCTCTTGATCATGACCGGGTCGTCGAAGAGCTTCTTCCAGTTGTCGAGTCCGTTGAACACCGGATCGCCGAGTCCGCTCCAGCTGGCGAAGGAGAGCACGGCGACGAGTATCAGCGGCACGATGGCGAACAGCAGGAAGAAGACGGTGGCGGGAAGCGCCCAGGCGATGCCCGGGCGCCCGGTCGTGGTGCTGACCGGGCGCCGTGTCCGCCGTCGCTGCCCATGCCGGGGGGATGCGGCGAGGGTGACCAAGGGAATGAGTCTCTCTCAGGTGGTGTCGGGGGCCGTGCGGGCGATCAGTCGGTCTTCAGGGCCTGCATGGCCTTGATGAACCCGTTCTGGTCGATGCTGCCGTTGAAGTACTGCTGGATGGCGTTCTGCAGCTGGGTGGAGTTGTCCTGGGTGTAGGCCTGGTCCCAGGAGAGCTGGAAGCTGGGGGCCTTGGCCACCAGGTCGTACTGGTACTGCAGGTAGGTGGCGTTGTTGGAGGTGCGCAGCGCCTGCCGGGTGTTGGTGGTGGTGGGCAGGTTGCCGATCTGCAGCTGGTCGTTGATGAAGTGGTCCGAGTACATGAACGCCAGGAACTTGGCGATGGCGTCCTTGTGCGGGGCCTTCTTCATCACCGAGTAGTAGTTGTTGGTGTTTCCGACGATGTCGTTCGGGTCGCCCTTGCCGCCGGAGACGGTCGGGAACGTGGTGTACTCGAGGCCGTCCTTGGCGAACTTGGGTGCGCTGTCCTGCTGCTGGGAGAAGTACCAGGACCCCATCAGCTCGAAGGCGGCCTTGCCCTTGTTGACCAGGGACACCGAGCCGCCGTCGGTGTACTTCACCGAGTCGAAGTTCTTGCCGAAGGCGCCCGAGTCGACCAGCTGCTTGATCGTTGTGAGGGCCTTCTTGCTGTCGGCGCTGGCCCAGACGTCCTTGTCGCCCGCGAGGGCCTTCTTCAGCAGGTCGGGGCCCGCGATGCGGTCGTAGAGGTACTCGAACCACATGAGCGTGGGCCATTTGTCGCCGCCGCCCAGGGCGATGGGCGTGACGCCCTTGGCCTTGAGCTTCGGGACGGCCGCCAGCAGGTCGTCCAGGGTCTTGGGCTGCTTCACGCCGGCCTCGGCGAGCACCGTCTTGTTGTCGAAGAGCAGCACGGGCTGGGTGCCGCGCATGGGGATGCCGTACGGCTTGCCGTCGACTTCGGCGGCGTTGAAGACCGAGGGCACGAACATGCTCTTCAGCTTCGGGTTCTGCTTGATCATGTCGTCCAGCGGCTGCAGCAGCCCCGCCTTGACGAACGGCCTGATGCTGCCGCCGCCCCAGTTGAAGAAGACGTCCGGCGCCTGCTTGGTGTTGATGATGGTCTGCAGCTTCGCCTGGTAGTCGGCGCCGGGGATGGTGTCGAGAACCGCCTTGACCTTCGAGGTCTTGTTGAACTCCGCGACGATGTCCCTCTCCACCTTGTTGCCGGTGTCTCCGTAGACCAGCACGTGGAAGGTGTTGGAGTCGCTCCCGGAATCCGAGTTGCCGCAGGCCGCCAGTGACAGCCCCATGACCATGGCCGTCGCGGCGGCGAGAGCGCGTGGGAGCCGTGCGGGTGCCTTCATCATCGTCGCCCTTCGAAAGTTTCGGCAGCTTCGCCGAAAGTCCATTGCCGAGCGACGGTATGACTGTGCCGCATAGTGGTCAACATATGGAGAAGGGCGCTACCAAACCGTTATCAGGACCCTCCTCTTGAGTCCGTGCCCTATCCTTCTCACCATGCGTGACGACGATGAGCCCGCCGGGCGCGTCACCCTGGCGCAGGTGGCGGCCAAAGCTGGCGTCTCCCTTTCGACAGTTTCGAAGGTCCTCAACGGCAGGCCGGACGTCTCCGCGCCCACCCGCGTGAAGATCGAAAGCCTGCTGGACGCCCATGGCTACCGGCGGTCCTCGGCGGCCGCCTCCGAGGCGCCGCTCATCGAGCTCGTCTTCCACGAGCTGGAGAGCACCTGGGCGATGGAACTCATCCGCGGCGTGGAGAACGTCGCCAAGTCGGCGGGCGCCAGCGTCGTGCTGACCGAGTCCGGCACCCGGCACGCACCGGGTCCCGAGTGGATCGACGGCGTGCTGCGCCGCCGGCCGCTCGGCGTGGTGCTGGTCTTCTCCACGCTCCCGGACGAGCTGAAGCACAAGCTCCGCTCGCGCGCCATCCCGTTCGCCATCGTCGACCCGGCCGGCGACCCGGAGCCCGACGTGCCGTCCGTGGGGTCCGCCAACTGGGCCGGGGGCCTCGCCGCCACCCGGCACCTGATCGAGCTGGGACACCGCAGGATCGCCATCATCTCCGGGCCCGAGGACATGCTCTGCTCGCTGGCCCGCGTCGACGGCTTCCGCTCGGCGATGAGCATGGCCGGCCTGGAGGTGGACCCCGAGCTCATCCGTTTCGGTGACTTCCACGTGCAGGGCGGCTTCCAGCACGCGGAGGCGCTGCTGGGCCACGCGAACCCGCCCACCGCGATCTTCTCGGGCAGCGACCTGCAGGGGCTCGGCGTGCTGGAGGCGGCGCGGGTGCGGGGCCTGCGGGTGCCCACGGACCTCTCCGTGGTGGGGTACGACGACATCCCCCTCGCGCGCTGGTCGAGCCCGGCGCTCACCACCGTCCACCAGCCGCTGCGCAGGATGGCGGAGACGGCGGCGCAGATGGTGCTCCAGCTGCGCCGGGGGGACACCACCGAGCCCCGGATCGAGCTGGGCACCGAGCTGGTGGTGCGGCACAGCACGGCCCGGGTCCCCGAGGAGTAGGGCCCGTCCCGGCACCGGAGGGGGTCTCGCCCACCGCCCGGTCCCTTGCGGTCCTGCTCCCGGGCCACCGGCCGGTGGCCCGGGAGCGACAGGAACAGCCCCCTTCGGCCGGTGGGGCCCGAAGGGTCGGACGGGAAGTGCGATGGACGGCACACGCCCGCGGAGGTGCATCCGCGGCCGATGCGGGGAAGAATGCCCGCCGTGATCGTGGACTGCGCCATCTACCAGGACGGGCGCCGCACCGAGGGCCCGTCCGACTTCTCCGATGCCCTGGCGCAGGCCCGTGCCCACGGGGAGGCCTTCGTCTGGATCGGGGTGCACGAACCCACCAAGGAGGAGTTCGAACACATCTCCGAGGAGTTCGGGCTCCACGTCCTCGCGGTGGAGGACGCGCTCAAGGCACACCAGCGGCCCAAGCTGGAGATCTACGACGACTCGCTGTTCGTGGTCCTCAAGCCGGTCGCCTACGACGCGCCCAACGACGAGGTCTCCTCCGGGGAGATCATGCTCTTCGTCGGCGACGCCTTCGTGGTGACCGTCCGGCACGGCGACATCTCCCCCCTCGCCGCGGTGCGCCGGCGCCTGGAGGCGGAGCCCGACATGCTGAAGCACGGCCCCACCGCCGTGCTGTACGCGGTCGCCGACGCCACCGTCGACCACTACCTGGACGTCGCGACGGAGCTCCAGGCCGACCTGGAGGAGCTGGAGACGGAGGTCTTCTCACCCGAGAGCGGCGCCACCAACTCCACCGCGTCCCGCATCTACCGGTTCAAGCGGCAGGTCCTGGAGTTCCGCAGGGCCACGGGCCCACTGGCCGTGCCGGTGGCCCGGCTGTCCGGCTCCGGGGCCTACTCGTCGACCGTGCCGTTCGTGGCCCCCACGGCGCAGCCCTTCTTCCGCGACGTCAGCGACCACCTCACGCGGGTCAACGAGTCCGTGGACAGCCTGGACCGGCTGGTGTCCGACATCCTCTCGGCGCACCTGGCGCAGATGAGCGTGCGGCAGAACGACGACATGCGGAAGATCTCGGCCTGGGCCGCCATGGTGGCCGTCCCCACCCTGATCGCGGGCATCTACGGCATGAACTTCGTCCACATGCCGGAGCTGCACTGGAGGTGGGGCTACCCGGCCGTCATCGCCCTGATGGTCGTCCTGGAGATCCTCCTCTTCCGGCTCTTCAAACGCCGCGGCTGGCTCTAGCGGAGCTGTGCGGGGCGCGGGGCCGTGCGGGGCGCGGGGGCCTATGGGGCGTGTGGGGGGCCTATGAGGCGTGTGGGCGGCCCGTGCGGGGCCGCGCGGGACCGTCCCGCTGCTGCCGCCGGACGTCCCGCTCGGGCCCGTCCCGCGTGCTCAGGCGTACTCGGGTGCCGGCTCCGGGGTGGCCGGGCCGCCCAGCGCGTTGCGGCGCTCGGGCATGCTGAGGGTCACCATGCGCCGCCAGCCGCCCAGCCGCTCGTACCCGTAGGTGGCGTGGACGCCCGCGCTGATCACCGCCATCCTGGCCCGGGACCAGCCCAGGATGCGTCCCATGTGGCCCATCACGGCGAGGCTCACGTCCCGGTGCACCCGGATCTCGGCGCGCGCGCACGCGCGCAGCGCGCGCTGGATGGTGCGGCCGTGTCCGGCGCGTGCGAGGCGCAGCAGCTCCTCGTGGCAGTACGCGAGGTGGTTGTCCTCGTCGTCGGCGATCATCCGCACGGCGCGGCCGACCTCCGGGTGGTCCGCGAAGATGCGGCGCAGCAGCGCCATCTGCTCGGCCGCGCGCTGCTCCGTGACCCTGCTGTGCGCGAGGTAGACGATGATGTCGGGCACGGTGAGCTGCTCGTCGCCCCTGAGCTTGTCGTGCGCGAGGCCGATGCCGTTCTGTTCGAGGAGGAGCGTGTAGTCGGTCTCGCGGGGGACGTCGACCGGGCGCAGGCCGCGCTTCTTCAGCAGCGCGCGGAAGATCCGCCCGTGCTTGTCCTCGTCGGCACCGTGCCGGGCCACCTTCGGTGCGAGCGCCCGTTCGCTCTCGGGGACCAGCGCCGCGATGCGGTTGTTCTCCCAGCCGCCCTGGGACTCACCGCTGGCCGCGATGGAGCAGAAGAGCCGGAACGAGTCGTCGTTGTCGAGGATCTCCAGAAAGAGACTCTTGGCCGAAAGCATCCGATACCTCCGTACAGGGGTCAGCAGAGACCGAGTCAAATGCTGACGTGAGCGGACGGCAACCTAGGAGTCGGATGAATCGGCTGAAAGAGGGATGACGAGGCGTTTGAGCCCGTCTGTCCGGCTCGGGACGTGCGGCTGCCCGGCCGCCGACCGTCAACCACCGACCGCCGACCATTGACCGCCGACCGCCGACCGCCGACCGCCCGGGGAGCCTCGGGGCCCGGGCCGGGGGCCCGGGTCCTGGGACCGGAGGCCCCGAGGTGGTGGGCGTCCCGAGGTGGGCGTGCGTTCCGGGCCGGGCAGGTGTTCCGCGCCGGGCGGCCGTCCCGTGCCGGGCGGAGCACGGGCGGATGCCTCGGCTCCGCCCGCTGTGAGAGGCCGCCCGCTATGCGAGGCCCGCGCGCTCCAGGGCCTCGGTGCCCGCCCGCAGGGACGCGAGACGCTCGTCGAGCGTGAAGCCCGCGGGCGACAGCGTCAGGGTGGTGACGCCGGCGTCCGCGTAGGCCTGCATCCGGTCGGCGATCCGGGCCACCGAGCCGAGCAGCGCGGTCTGGTCGATGAGCCGGTGCGGCACTGCGGCGGCGGCACCGTCCTTGTCCCCGGCCAGGTACTTCTCCTGGATCTCCGCGGCCTCCTTCTCGTAGCCCATGCGCTGTGCGAGCTGGTTGTAGAAGTTCTGCTTGCGGCTGCCCATGCCGCCGACGTAGAGGGCGGTGTAGGGACGGAAGAGGTCCGCGAGCGCGCGCACGTCCTCGTCGCCGCCCGCCGCGCCCACGGGAGCCACCGCGATCGGCAGCGTCGGCACCACGTCGAAGCCCGCCATGGTGAGCCCGGCCTTCTCGCGCCCGGCGCGCACGTGCCGGATCGCGGTCTCCTCCAGGTGCTCCGCGGCGGAGAACACCAGCAGGGCGCCGTCCGCGATCTCGCCCGTCTGCTCCAGGTTCTTCGGGCCGATGGCCGCGATGTAGAGCGGGATGTGCTCGCGCTGGGGGTGCACGATGAGCTTCAGCGGCTTGCCCGGCCCGCCGGGCAGCGGCAGCGTCCAGTGCTCGCCCTCGTAGGAGAGCCGCTCGCGGGACATCGCCCTGCGGACGATCTCCACGTACTCGCGGGTGCGGGCGAGCGGCTTGTCGAACTTGACGCCGTACCAGCCCTCGGAGACCTGCGGGCCCGACACGCCGATGCCCAGCCGGAAACGCCCGCCGGAGAGCGTGTCCAGGGTCGCCGCGGTCATCGCGGTCATCGTGGGCTGGCGGGCCGGGATCTGGAGGATCGCGGAGCCGACGTCGATGCGCTCGGTCTTGGCGGCCACCCAGGAGAGCACGGTCGGCACGTCCGAACCGTAGGCCTCCGCGGCCCAGCAGACGGCGTACCCGAGCCGGTCCGCCTCCTGGGCCACCGCCAGGTTGTCGGCGTCCATCCCGGCGCCCCAGTAACCGAGGTTGATCCCGAGCTGCATGACCGCTTCCCCTTACCCGTCAGTAACGTGTGTGTGCCGACCCTAGCGCGCCGACGCCCGCGCCGTCAGCGACGGGTGTCCCGGGTACGACGCGGGGGTGGACCGCCGTACCGGTTGTCCACAGGGCGCCACATCGGGGCGGCCGACCAGTAATCTCAGCGCCCATGGAACAAAGGCATCTCGGCCGCACCGGCCTGCGTGTGTCCCGGCTCGGCCTCGGCACCCTCACCTGGGGCCGGGACACCGACGAGAACGACGCGGCGGACCTCCTGAAGACGTTCTGGGAGGCCGGGGGCACCCTCGTCGACACGGCGGACGTGTACGGCGACGGAGAGGCCGAGTACGTCCTGGGCCGGCTCATCGAGGGCCTGGTCCCGCGCCGCGACCTGGTCGTGGCGACCAAGGCGGGCAGCGTACCGGACCCGGACCGGCGCTTCGACGGCTCCCGCGGCCACCTGCTCGGCGCGCTGGACGCCTCACTGGCCCGCCTCGGCACGGACTACGTGGACCTGTGGCAGGTGCACGCGTTCGACCCCCGCACCCCGCTGGAGGAGACCCTTCAGGCCCTGGACATCGCCGTCAGCAGCGGCCGCGCCCGCTACGCGGGGGTCTCGAACTTCTGCGGCTGGCAGCTGGCGAAGGCGGCGACCTGGCAGCTCGCGGCGCCCGGCACCCGTACCCGGCTGGCCAGCACACAGATGGAGTACTCGCTGCTGCAGCGCGGCATCGAGCGCGAGGTGCTGCCCGCCGCGCTCGACCTCGGCATCGGCCTGCTGCCCTCGTCGCCGCTGGGCCGCGGGGTGCTCACGGGCAAGTACCGCCATGCCATACCGCCCGACTCGCGCGGCGCCTCCGACCTCGCGCCGTTCGTCGAGCCGTATCTGGACGAGGCGGCGGGCCACATCGTGGACGCCGTGACCACCGCGGCGGACGGCCTCGCCGCCACCCCGCTCCAGGTCGCGCTCGCCTGGGTGCGCGACCGCCCCGGCGTGGCCGCCCCCATCGTCGGCGCCCGCACGGCCCAGCAGCTCACGGCCGTGCTGTCAGTGGAGGCGCTTAGTCTTCCTGACGAGATCTGCCGGGCGCTGGACGACGTGTCCGCGCCCGTGCACCGCTACCCCGATCACGACTGGAGCACGCTGTGAGCACGGAGCCCGCCGAAGGTCACGCCCAGCAGCAGGGCGCCGGGCCGGACGGCCCGGCGGACGGCCCGGCGGACGGCACGCCCCCCGGTACGGAGGCGGGCACCGCGGCCCGGGGCGACGCGGAGTCCGGCGGGGCGGCCGGCAGCGGTGGACCGGCCGGCGGCGGCGTCGCCGAGTCCGGTGGGGCGCGCGCGGCGGACGGCCCTGCGGACGGTGCGCCCTCGGGCGTCACCGGGGACCGGAGCGCAGGGGCGTCCGGGAGCGCCGTGCCCGGCCCCGGCGGGACGGCCGACGACGAGGGCGCGGTCCCCGGCGGACCCGGCGGCGACGGGCCGGCCGGTGGTGGGACACCGGACCACGACGCGGGCGACGCGGGCGGCACGGACCGCGCTGACCGCAGGGACGGCGCAGGTGACGCCGCGGGGCATGAGACCGCTGCCGGAGACGGCACCGGTGATCGCGCCGAGGACAGTGCCGAGGTCAGTGCCGAGGTCAGTGCCGGCGATGGCGCCGGTGACAGCCCCGGTGACGGCGCCGGGTTGTCGGAGGCCGAGGCCGAGCTGGCCGCCCAGCGGGAGTTGCGGCGGCGGATCGAGCAGCGCAGGGCCGAGCGGCAGGAGCCCATCGAGAGCGGACGCAAGCTCAGCGGCACCGCCGCGGACCTGCTGGCGGCGGTCCGGGCGGTGGAGGGCGGCGCCCGGCCGTCGAGCAGCGTCTTCGACGCGGAGCGCACCCCCCGCAGCGCACCCCGGGGGCCCGCGCCGGCGGAGCGTTCCGCGCCCGTGACGCCCCCGTCGGCCGCTCCTGCCTCGGACGAGGCCGTGCAGGCGGCCGGCGACGTGCTGGCGGCCGGCGGCGCGCCCGCCCAGCTCGCCGGCCCGGCGGCAGCGGCCCTCGGGGAGGACGTGGCGGAGGTGCTGCGGGACGACCCCTGGCAGTTGCTCAGGGTCCCCGGCGTCCGGCCCGACCAGGCCGACGGCTTCGCCAGGGCGCTGCTGGGCCCGGAGTGCGGCCCCGAGGACGAGCGGCGCGGCAGGGCGCTGACGGTCTGGCTGCTGGACCAGGCGGCGCTCGCCGGGCACACTGCCCTGGAGGCCCCGGCGTTGAGCGGCGCCCTGGGCCGGTACTCCGTGCCCGACCCGGACGCCGCCGTGCAGAGCGCCATTGCCGAGGGCGACGCCCTGGTCTTCCAGGATGCCCTGGACACCCCGGCCGGCCACCCCGGACCCTCCTCCCCCGGCGCGGCGGCCGGCCCCGGCGCCCCGCAGGCGCAGGACGGCCCGGCGTACGCCCGGGACGGCGCCGCGCAGGGGCCGGACGGCGCGGACACCGAGGAGGGCGCCCCCGTACGGGTCCTGGTCGGACTGGAGCGGTACGCACTCGCCGAGGAGAGCCTCGCCGACGGCCTCGCCCGCCTGGTGACCTCCGCGCCCCAGCAGGCCCAGGACCCGGCGGCCTGGGAGGCGGCGGCCCCCGCGGCGCCCGGCGCCGCGGCGGAGCTGCTGCGTGCGACGGCCGGGCACAGCCTGGTGCTGCACTCCGGCGGCGAGGCCTCACGCGCCGAGCCCGCCGCCCTGGTCGCCGCGGCACACTCCCTCGGCCTGCGGGTCTGCGCGGCCACGCACACGGCGGACAGCCGGCGCCGCTTTGCCGCTCTGGTCACAGCGGCGCTGGGCGGCGGGTCCCCGGAGACCGGACCGGGGGGACCGGGGGGCGCGGGTGGTCCGGGTGGCGTGGCGGGCGGCCCCGCCGACCCCGGCACGGCCACCGTGGCAGGCCCACGGGATGCCGGCGGCCCGGCCGCGGGCAGCGCGTCGTCCCCGGCGCCGCCCGCCGGCACCGTCGTCACCGTCCACGGACTGCTCGCCGGGGACGAGGGCCCCGGCCGGGACGCGGAGGGCGCGCCGGCCGCCGACCTGCTGGTGGTGCTGGACGCCCCGCAGCTGGACGTGGAGACGGCCGCGATGCTCGTCGAGTCCCTGCCGGACGGCGCCCGGCTGGTACTCAGCGGCGATCCGGCCGTGCTCTGGTCCGCGGGGCCCGGCCGGGTGTTCGCGGACCTCCTGGCCGCCCGGGTGTGCCCGCACATCGCCTCCCGCATCCCCGACCCCGGCCCGATCGGCGAGTTGGTCTCCGGTGTCGGCGCCGGTGAGCTGCAGCAGGTGGAGGCGCCCGGCAAGGAGGTCGTGGTGGTACCGGTGCGGGACGCGGGCGAGGCGGTGCACCGCACGGTGCAGCTGGTCGCGGACTCGGTACCGAGGACGTTCGGGGTGCCCGCCGAGGAGACCCAGGTGATCACTCCGGGGCACGGCGGGGCCGCGGGCACCCGTGCGCTCAACGCCGCGCTCAAAGAGCGGCTGAATCCAGGCCCCGGCCGCTTCGGCGGCTTCGACCCCGGCGACCGGGTCGCCTACGCCCCCGCACCGGGGCGCACGGCCCCCGGCCGGGTGGTGAAGGCCGACGCCGAGGGCCTGCACCTGGACTGCGACGGCTCACCCGTGGTGGTGCCGAAGGAGCGGGTGGAGCAGTCCGTGCGGCACGGTTGGGCGCTCACCGCGCACCAGGCGGTGGGCCTGCGCAGGCCGGCGGCCGTGGTGGTGCTGCCCGGCGACGCCACCCAGGCGCTCACCAGGGCCTGGGTGTACACGGCCTTCGGCCGGGGCGAGCGCCATCTCTCGGTGGTCCAGGGCGCCGACCAGGCACTCCCCCGGGCCGTCACGGAGCGCCCCGCAAAGCCGCGCACCACCCGCCTGCCCACCCTCCTGAGGACACAGCTCGCCCCCGCCCCCCGCCCGGCCTGACGACACCGCCCGCGCCCCGGCAGGGGCGCGGCGAACCGGGGGGCATCTCTGGGAGTACCTCCCAGCCTTCAAGGCGGTGAGGGAGCTGAGGGAGCCCTTTGCGGGGAGCGACCGGCCGCGAGAGCCGACCGTTCACCGACGGCCCGGGACAGACGTGCCTGCGCGCGGCACGCCCGGGCCGCTCACCGCGACCGGTCGGCGTCCAGCGGCTCCAGGTCGTCCTCGTCGACATCCGCCAGCTCGTCGTCGTCCTGGGCGTCCGCCGCCGCGTCGTAGTCGTCGGCCAGCTCGTCGTCCTCGTCGTCCTCGTCGTCCTGCTCGTCGTCGAAGACGGCGCTGACGTCGAAGCGGCAGACGACGCGCTGGGCGTCGACCCCCTCGAACGGCGCATCGAGCCACTCGCCGGGCTCCGGAAGCTCGTCGTCGGCCGTGACCCAGAGCGTGGAGTCGCCCTCCTCCAGGCCGAACTCCTTGTGGCGGGAGGCGATCTCGTCCGGCTCGAACTCGCCGAAGAGGATGCCCACCGCGCCCTGCACGGTGTCACCGGCGCCGTCGTCGGTGGCGCCCTCCTCGTCGGCGGCCTCGACCCGTCCGGCCTGGGCCAGCAGCCGCTGCGGAGCCACGATGGAGTAGTCGCGGCGAATCAGCACGCTCAGTGCGTTCGGCTCCTCGGGACCCGCGTACGGCGGGTTCTCCTCCGCGCCGGGGATCTCGAAGGGGGTGACCTCGTCATAGCGTTCGTAGAGGAGCTCGTCGTACTCCTCTGCGGCGGCGGCGAGCTCGTTGAACGCCTCGTAGACGGCCGGGTCGTCGTCACCCGACCTCCGCTCCACCGCGGCCAGGTGGCGGTCGAGCGCGGTCTTGACCGCCTCGGCGGCGGTGCGTACCTCGGCAGCGGTCGGCTGCGCAGCATCAGACATAGTGCAGACGCTATCCGTAACGGGCCGGTGGCCGCACAATAGATTCGATGCCGGAATACGAATTTGTCGATGTCTATGTGCCGCGTGGGGTCTCCCGGAAGGAGACCACGCGCCTGCTCACGGACCACGCCGAGTACGGACACTGGGAGCTGCACCGCCTGCGGCTCGATCCCGACGGCAGCCGCAGGGTGCGGCTGCGACGCCGGATCATCCGCCAGGTACGCGCCACATGGTGAGGCCGGCGCCCCCGGCGCCCCGCGCCCCGGGCGGCTGATCCCCCGCCCCGCCGCCCGTCGCGTTCGGTCCGCACCCGGGTGACGACTCACAGCGATCATCTGACAACACAGAGAATACAGTTGTCAGAGACCCACGAGAGCCCAAAGAGCCCAGAGACCCCAGAGATGCCCCGGGACACCCGGGGGATTCAGAGACCCACGGGGTCACAGACACACGCAGGGACATAAACGAAACACACGGAGACACAGACGTGGAGCGGGCCCCGGTGCCGGGGCCCGCTCCCTGTGCTTGCGGGACTGTGCAGGACCGTTACGCCCGGGCCCGCGTCTTCCGGTAGAGCACCGCGCCCGCGAGGAGCGCGCCCCCGCTCGCCGTCAGCGTCGCGCCCAGCGGCAGCGCGCTGCCGGTCTCCGCGAGCTGCTCGGACCCCGCCGGCTGACTGACGGAGCCCTGCGGCTCGTGGTCAACGGGCTTGGACGGCTGGTGCGGCTTCCCCGGCTGCTCGGGGTTACCGGGGTTTCCGGGGTTGCCCGGGTGCTCGGGCGGCTGGGCGGGGGGCAGGGTGGGCGGCGGTACGTCGATGCCACCGCCCTGGTTGGTGCAGGAGGCGTTGCTCACGGCTCCGACGCCGCCGACCTGGACGTTGTTGCCGCACACGTTCACCGGAACGTCGATCGGCACCTGGACGTTGTTGCCGGAGCCCACGCCCGGCGAGTTGCTGCTCCCGCCGGAGGCCGAGGATCCGCCGCCGGTCGAGCCGCCGCCCCCCGAGGCGTTGGAGCAGTCGTTGCCCGCGGTGATCGGCAGTACCCCGACGACCGAGACGTTGTTGCCGCACACGTTCACCGGGATGTGCACCGGGACCTGCACGGAGTTGCCCGACGCCACACCCGGCGAACCGGCGGCCCCGCCGGAGGCGCCCGCGTCGGCGTGGGCGAGGCCGCCGGTGCCGGCGATGACGCCGGTCGCGGCGGCCACGGTGATCAGGCCCTTGCGCATGACCTGTCGCATTAGCTGTTCCTGTCTTTAAGCTTCCGGAAAATGCCTGGAAATGGCACGTGCCGTGTGACGCGTGCGCTGGCGCCCAACGGTCCCGAAGCGCAGGCGAACCGCGCTTCGGGACCTGAGCTCAGACCCTCAGAGGGGGACGCGCAACGTCAGACGTTGCCGCAGACATTGGCCCCGGTGATCGGCAGGACCTGGATCACGCCGACGTTGTTGCCGCACGCGTTCGCCTGGACGTGCACGGGCACCTGGACGTTGTTGCCCGAGATCACACCCGGCGAGCCCACCGCGCCCCCGACGGCACCGGCGTCGGCGGAGGCGACACCCGCGCCCGCCAGCATGAGACCACCGGTGACGGCCGCAGCAGCGACGACCTTCTTGATCATTGTTCCTCCTGTTTGACAGCGCGGCCCCAGTTGCGGACCGCACCTCCTGTAACGAGGAGGGAGTAATCGAGCTACGACCTGATCGTCCCATTCACTCGTCTCAGCCCAATGGCGCACATGCGGACGATTATTGGAGTGATCGTTTGAGTATCAAGCGGAGAATCATGCCGCGTCGAGGAACCGATCCAGCACCCGTACACCGAACTTGAGGCCGTCCACCGGCACCCGCTCGTCCACGCCGTGGAACATGCCGGCGAAGTCCAGCTCGGGCGGCAGCTGGAGCGGAGCGAAGCCGAAGCACCGAATGCCCAGGTCGTGGAAGGACTTGGCGTCGGTGCCGCCGGACAGCATGTACGGCACGGCGTGCGCGATGGGGTCCTCGGCGCGCAGCGCGCCCTGCATGGCGTCGACGAGGGCGCCGTCGAAGCTGGTCTCCAGCGCCTTGTCGTGGTGGACGTCCTCGCGCCTGACCCGCGGGCCGAGGATCCGGTCGAGGTCGGCGAGGAACTCCTCCTCGAAGCCGGGCAGGAAGCGCCCGTCGACGTGGGCGGTGGCCTCGCCGGGGATGACGTTCACCTTGTAGCCGGCGCCGAGCATGGTGGGAGCCGCGGAGTTGCGCAGCGTGGTGCCGATCATCTTCGCGATGCCGCCGAGTTTGGCGAGGGTCGCCTCCATGTCCTCCGGGTCGAGCGGGGTGCCCAGCGCGTCGGAGAGCTCGTCGAGGAAGGCCCGCACGGTCTTGGTGACCCGCACCGGCCAGGTGTGCCGGCCGAGCCGGCCGACGGCCTCGCACAGCTCCGTCACGGCGTTGTCGGTGTTGGTCATCGAGCCGTGCCCCGCCGTGCCCTCGACGGTGAGGCGCATCCAGTGCATGCCCTTCTCGGCGGTCTCCACGAGGTACAGCCGCAGCTTCTCGTTGACGGTGAACGAGAAGCCGCCGACCTCGCCGATGGCCTCCGTGACCCCTTCGAAGAGATCCGGGTGACGGTCGACGAGGTGCCGTGCGCCGTAGATGCCGCCCGCCTCCTCGTCGGCGAGGAAGGCCAGCACGACGTCGCGGGGCGGCTTGCGGCCGCTGCGCAGCCGGTCGCGGACGACGGCGAGGGTCATCGCGTCCATGTCCTTCATGTCGACCGCGCCCCGGCCCCAGACGCAGCCGTCGACGATCTCGCCGCCGAACGGATCGTGGGTCCAGTCGGCGGCGTTGGCCGGTACGACGTCGGTGTGGCCGTGGATCAGCAGTGCGGGCCGCGACGGGTCCTCGCCCTCGATCCTGGCGACGGTGGAGGCCCGGCCGGGGTGCGACTCGAAGATCCGCGGTTCGAGGCCGACCTCGGCGAGCTTCTCCGCGATGTACTCGGCGGCGGCGCGCTCGCCCGGCCCCGAGTGGTCGCCGTAGTTGCTGGTGTCGATCCTGATCAGATCGCGACAGAGGTCGACGACCTCGTCCTCGCCGGTCACGCCCGCGCCGGTCCTGCCCGCACTCGACTCGTTCACGCTGCTACCTCCCGCTGTTCCCGCTGGTCGTCGCTGCTTCTCACCTCTTCATCCTGCCGCGCCCACCCCTCGTCGCCCAAGGCCGGGCAGGCTGCGTCACACCGCGTTCACGCCGTCGGCCAGCGCGACGGCCGTGCGTCGAGGTCGCCGGAATGTTTGCTATGGTTTTCCACGTCGTCACGGGGAACCGAGCGGCACACCTGAGTCCGGGTGGCGGAATGGCAGACGCGCTAGCTTGAGGTGCTAGTGCCCTTTATCGGGCGTGGGGGTTCAAGTCCCCCCTCGGACACCAACTGATAGCCCACGGGTTTGCGGGAAGTGCTGGTTGAGATCCATTTCAACCAGCACTTTCTGCTGTCCGGGGTCGTAGGTGAGGGTGAGCCCGAGCTGCCGGTAGATCTCCGCCCTGTCCGCCAGCTACGCTTGCCGCACGACGGCCGCGAGATCGCTGACGGGACGCCACGAGCCGGGCGATCTCGTCACGGGACATCCGGCCACCGGGCGCCCGGCCGCCGTACGCAGATCCGCTTCCGCCCGGGTGCGGCGGGCCTGGGTCTCGGCCATCCACTGGCTGACGACAGCGGCGTCGAATCCGCGCCGTGGGTCGGCCAGTGCCACCAGGAGCGCTGCGGCGTCGGGACGGCGCTTCCAGGGCAGGGCGCGGCTCTGTCCGATGTCGAAGTACTCCTCGGTGATCGTGCCCGTGAGGGGTTCGATGGGGGTGCGGGCGCGGCCGAGTTGCCATTGACGGGACGCTTCCGGGGTCTTGGTGGTCTTCGGTGGAGACGCGTCCGTAGAAGGCGAACCGCAGAGGGGCGAGCGGTCGGGACTGTTTGCTGGTGCTTGTGTCCGGGCGGATCGCAGCCATGGAAGGGCGAGGTCATGAGCGGTCACCATGGGGCTCTTTCTGCTGGTGGGCGCGCGGTTGCAGTCCATGGATAGCGGCGAACCCGCGCCGACCGGATCCGCCCGCCGGGGCGCGAAGCCGCCCGCCGTCCCTGTCGCCGCGATCGACGACCCGGCGCTACCGGAGGTGCCGGCCGAGCTGGCGGCGGCGCGGGCGGACGCGATGGACGCCGACACCGTCACCGGGAGCTATCCATCGCACGCAAGGCAATCGGCTGGTGCCAGCGCCAGGGCTGGATCGAATCCGACCCCACGATCGGCATCGAGTGGCGGCCGGTGCCGCCCGACCGCACCAAGGCCCTGGCCGAGAACCAGGTCGCCGCCCTATGGCTCCTGGATGTCGGACTCAGGGAGAAGACGTTCTGACCAGGCCGAGGCAGTCCACCACGAGGTGTCTCTCGCGTCCACCCACCTTCTTCCCGCCGGGCGCGTCGGTGAGAACAACTCGTCCCCGTGTCATGGGGCGGGTTTGTGCACGAGTCGAGAGACGGCCGTGTCGGGGCGCAGTCGTTCGCCGCAGCGGTCACAGCACAGGTCCCGGTCCATCCGCCCGCCACAGTCGACGTGCTCCACGACCCGTGGCGGCCCGGACTCGTCGGCGTAGTGCCGGTCGCCCCAGTCGAGGAGGTGCATCAGCACCGGCCACAGCTCCAGCCCCTTCTCGGTGGCCCGGTACTCGTACCGCGGCGGACGGGTCTGGTAGGGGACCCGTTCGAGCACCCCCTCGCAGACCAGGCGTCCGAGCCTGGTCGACAGCACACTCCTGGTGACTCCGAGGCTCCTCTGCAGCTCGTCGAAGCGCCGGACGCCGAGGAAGACGTCGCGCACGATCAGCAACGACCAGCGCTCGCCGACGACTTCCAGCGACCGCGCGATCGAACACTGCTGCCCCTCGTACATGCGACCCAACATGCCCCACAGGCTAGCAAAGTAAGTTGCATCATGCGACTCACTATCTCTAGCGTAAGTCGCATGATGAAACCCACCAGCCGTGCCCGTGTCGGCACCGGTACGGCGAACAGCCGGCACGCTTGGACCTCGTTCGTCATCGTGTCGGTCGCCGTGTACGTGTCCCTACTGGACACGTTCATTGTCAACCTCGCCTTGCCGGCCATCGGCGCGAGCTTTCCCGGGACCGGCCTCGCGGACCTGTCGTGGGTGTTCACCGCGTACGCGATCGTGTTCGCCGGGCTGTTGGTGCCGGCCGGCCGGATCGCCGACGCTGTCGGCCGCAAGCGGCTCTTCCTGGTGGGGCTCGGGCTCTTCGTGCTCGCGTCCATGGCGTGCTCTCTCGCGGTCTCTCCATGGATGCTGATAGGGGCGCGGATCGCCCAGGGCGCCGGCGCGGCGCTGTTCACTCCCTCGGCGCTGGCCGTCGTCCTGCCGGAGTTCCCGCCACAGCAGCGACCCGTCGTCTTCGGCGCGTATGCGTCGGTCGGCGCCGTCGGCGCGGCGAGCGGGCCGCTGCTGGGTGCCGTACTCGTCCAGTCGGACTGGCGATGGATTTTCCTGGTCAACGTACCGATCGGGCTTGCGGCACTGATCTTCGGAGCCGGGTGGCTGCGGGAAAGCCGTGACCAGGCGGGCTGGCGCATGCCGGACCTCATCGGCACGGCCGGGCTGATCGTCGGGGTCGGCGCCCTCACACTCACCATCGGCAAGACCGACGAATGGGGGCTCCTCTCGTCGGCCACCGTCGTCAGCGTCTTCTCGGCGGTCGTGCTGCTGGCCTACGTCATCCACCGATCGCGCCTACACGAGGCGCCGGCGCTCGACTTGGGCCTCTTGCGACACCACACGTTTCTGTTCGCCGTCGGCGCCGCACTGCTGTTCGGCGTCGGCTTCTCCGCCGCGATCCTTGCCGGCACCCAGTTCCTCACCCTGCACTGGCACCAATCGATCCTGCTGACCGGCTTGGAGATGAGCCCGGGCCCGATCCTGGCGGCCACAGTGGCGGTCCCCGCCTCCCGCAGGCTCGGGCCGCGGCTCGGGCCGCACCGCCTCGGTGCCATCGGCGGCCTGCTCGTGGCCGTCGGGGCCGCCTGGCTCGTCCTCCGCATCGACGCGGAACCGCGGTACCTCACCGGCTTCCTGCCGGGCCAGGTCGTCACCGGCTTGGGTGTCGGTACCGCCATGCCCTCGTTCACCTCCGTCGCCCTCAGGGTCGTCGAGCCGGCCCGGCCCTCCACCGCGCTCGGGATCGCGTCCACGTTCCAGCAGATCGGCAACGCCCTCGGAGCCGCCTCGTTCGTCAGCATCGTCGGTACCCCACAACCGGGCCATGCCGTCGCTGCCTTCCACCACGGCTGGATCTTCATCGCCGTCATCCAGATCATCGCCGCGGGCGTGATGCTCAACTCCCACAAGCCGGTCAGTGCCCCTTGACTCGCACGAGCCAGCGTCTACCTGCCTTGGAAAAACACATTCGGGGCATGTAACCCACGCGGCGGGGGCCCGACTGCTGGAACAGGTGCACGGGAGCGAAAGCCGATCATTATGGCACCGCGCGATCGACTCCCATGGCCCTCGGCACTGTCCGGGCTCCGCTCATGGCAAGAACCCGGCATACATTGACTGCGCTCTCGGAGGCCATTCATGGTCAAGATCACCAACCCGCCACCGCAGTACCCCGCGTGGTAGGCGTGGGCAAGTACGCCCAGCGCAGGGCCGTGTCTACGGAACCCTCCTCATCGACGTCGAGACACGTCCCCCGGTCGACTTCCTTACCCAATAGGGAGGCGGACACGCTCGCGGCCTGGCTTGCCGAGCGGCCCGGCATCGAGATCGTCTGCTGTGACCGGGCGCCCCTCTTCGCCGAAGGTGCCACCCGGCGGAGCCCCGCAGGCCCCTCCAGGTCGCCGACCGATGGCATCTCTGGCACCACCTGGGGCGAAGCAGCCGAGAAGTGCGCGTCTACCGGCACCGTGGCTGCTGGCGTCCCACGCCGGCCCAGCCTGAGGAACCGCAGGAAGAGGTGGAGCCAGCTGCGTGGCCCCTGGCCGACAGGGCACCGGTTCGCCGAACGCACCCGCGCGACGCCACCATCCACGCTCTCGCCGCCGGGCACAGCAAGCGGCCCGTCGCCCGGCGACCAGCCCGAGCATCCCGTGGTCCGTGCACACCAGACCCCGACCTGCAACTACACGATGCACACCGCTCATTGACGAGATGTCGAGTGACGGAGGCCATACATCCAGTGGATCGACATAACCGTATGCGATACGGTAGTTTCACGGATCAGACGCCTCGACGATCCTGACGCGCCGACCCGGTCCGTTGAACGGCGCACTCCAAGGGTTTACGCCTCAATTCATCGAACCCGGATGGGAAACAGATGCTTACTGCTCTTCGCAAGTGGAGTCTCGCAGCAATGCTGGGCGCCGGTCTCGTTGCCGGCCTGGCCATCGCCCCAACTGCCAGCGCCGCGCCCTCCAACGGCACCACCACAGATAATCTCATCTACGCCGGGCCAGCGGTGAACGGCCAGTGTCCCGCCGGTTATTTGAATCTGAACGGTGGTTGCTACCAGTACCTTCCGTAACGATCTCACAATCGAGCACGTGATCACGTTCAAGAGGCCGCCGGATTCCACTGGCCCTTGCGAACCTCCCGCAGATATACAGCAATATCATTCTCCAGAGAATGATATGAGCCCACGCCATGTACCATCTAATCAAATGAGGAAACACATGAACCGCCTGGCTACAAAAGCCCTGGCCGCCGCAGGTCTGGCAGTCGGTGCCGGACTCCTGGCCATACCCTCAGCTGTCGCCGCGCCCGCTGCTCCGGCCCAGACTCTCGCCGGGTCAAACCAGTTCGTCGGCAAGGAGACGAGCGCATCTGTGTGCGCCCAGGATGCCGCAGTCCTTAATCTGGAAGTCACCAACAAGCCTGCGGGCGCCTTTTATTACTGTGGTGGGGCCGACGGGACCGAGCTGTGGTACTTCACCCCCTGAAGGCTGACCGGCCCGCGTCGGAGGTGACTGAAACACGGGCGCGCGATGGTGAAGGTCCCACTTCACCCATGACAGACGCGGGGGCAGTCGCTGCCAGGTGCAGCCTGTCCTGGCAACGGAGCTGAGTCCCGCCAGGACTCCCCGGTCCCCATGCCGCCGTCAGCCACCGCCCTGCGGGCGTGCCGTGGGCCGGCAGTACGGCTCCGGCGCTGGCGGCGGCACGTCCGCATGTTAGCTCGGGCGGCGCGGACAGACCAAGGAGGCAGCCATGGCAACGGACGGAAGACGTTGGCTGGCAGAGTCCCAGCGCGCTGGTGAGCCGAATGGGTGACGAACCAGCGCCGGCTGAACCCCAAGATCAATCACTGGCGGCGTTGGGCTTACCTCGGCGCCAGCCCCACCCTCTGGGGCAAGACAAGCCGGTCCTGCTGCGAAGAAGGCCGACTTGCGGAGGGGAACTGCTGGAGTTCTGCGGTTGCCGACGTGTTCCCGGCCCAACGGGTGCGAGTCGCAAGCGCCCCTCCACGCGCACCGTGGCGCGAATCCGCAGGTCAGCGCCCCGCACATGACCAGCCGTGTTGTGTGGCTCCTGCCAGGGGCGCCGACCTGCGGCTACGGCACTGTCAGCGCCAGTTCCGCGCTGAGCGGCGCGATCCGTGGGGTATTGGTCCAACTCCCCCCTCGGACACAACCCTTTCCCCACGGCCCCCCGCGGCCGTGGGGCTTTGTCGTTCTGCGGCGCGTATGGCGCGGGCCGCATCCCGACCCGCACCACACGCTCTGTCCCGACCCGCACACACGCTTTGCCTCGGCCCGCACCGTCTGCTTTTTCCCCCGCCCGCGGCGGCGCGTCTCCCCGGAGCGGGACCGCGGCCCGTTGCGTACGGACGAGACGGTGCTCGGAGCGACCCGTGCCCGGTGGGCCCGCCCCCGGCGAGTGCGGCGGCGGACGGCCGTCATGGCCTGCCGCGGCGGCGTTTGGCGAGCCGGCTCAGGCCTGCCCGGACGTCGGAGGGCGTCCGGTCGGTGGGGGCGGACGAGCCGTCGGGAAGGGCGGAGCCGGAGAGGTGCCGGGCGAGGGCGGCGATGGTCGGGTGCTCGTAGAGGGTGACGAGGGGCATGCGGACGCCGAGAAGTCCTTCGACCTTGGCGTGGACGGTGGCGAGGGAGAAGGAGTTGCCGCCGATGTCGAAGAAGTTGTCGTGGCGGCCGACCCGCGGGACCCCGAGGACGTCCTGCCAGATCGCGGCGAGCCGCCTCTCCCCGGAGGACCGGGGCGGCGCGTGGACCGCGGACGGGGTCGCCGCGGAGGACGCCGGCCTGGGGAGGGCCGCGCGGTCGACCTTGCCGCTGGGGGTGAGCGGCAGGTCGGCCAGGGGGATCAGGGAGGCGGGCACCAGGTGGTAGGGGAGGCGGGCGGCCAGGTGCCCGCGGAGGCCGGCCGGCACGCCGCCGCCGTCCCGTGGCACCACGTAGCCGTACAGCCGGGGCGTGCCGTCGGCCCCCTCATGGAGGGTGACGGCGGCCTGGAGCACGTCGGGATGGTCCGCCAGGGCGCTCTCCACCTGGTGGGGCTCTATCCGGTAGCCGAGGACCTTGAGCTGGTCGTCCAGGCGGCCCAGGACCTCCACGGCTCCGTCGGCCCGCCGCCGGGCGCGGTCGCCGCTACGGTGCATGCGCACGCCGGGAACAAGGGCGAACGGGTCCGGCACGAAGCGTTCGGCGGTCAGGGCGGGGCGGTCGAGGTAGCCCCGGGCGAGGCCGGCCCCGCCGATGTACAACTCCCCCTCGACACCGGGCGGAACGGGTCGCAGTTCGGGGTCCAGGACGTAGGCGCGCACACCGTCCACCGGTACCCCGACGGGGACGACCGCGTCCTGGAAGCCCGGCTCGACGGGGTACACCAGTGAGGTGATGGTCGTCTCGGTCAGGCCGTAGGCGTTGATCAGCGGCACGCCCGTCCAGCGGCACCAGGCGGTCAGGGTCGGTGCGTCGACCCGTTCGCTGCCCACCACCATGAGCCTGAGCGTGGGCACGGGGAACCCGGCCCCGGGATCCAACGAGGCGGCCCAGCGCTGCCAGTAGCCTGCCGGCAGGTTGGCGACCGTGACCCCGCCCTGGTCGAGTACGCGGGTGAGGCCGGTGGGTGCCGGCGGCTCCGGGCACATCACGAGGCAGGCTCCCGCGAGGAGCGTCGGGAAGATCTCCTCGGCGGCGACGTCGAAGGACAGGCTCGCGAACTGCAGCACGCGATCGCCGGGTGTCAGGCCCAGCCTCTCCTTCATCGCCTGTGCGTGGTTGGCCAGCGCGCCGTGCTCGGCGGCGACGCCCTTCGGTTCTCCGGTCGACCCGGACGTGAAGATGACGTACGCGACACTCCGCGGCCCCGCGTGCGGCTCCGGCGGCGCCCCGCCGGCACACACCTCCGGCGTCGGCGGTCCGCCCGGCACGTTGTCCGCCCCGTCCGCGCCCGCCCGCGCCGCGCCGTCCACGCCCGCGCCCGCCCGCGCCGCGCCGTCCACGCCCACCGGTACGGCTCCGGCCTCGGCCACCCGGCCGGCCGACCGCCGGTCGGTCAGGACCAGGCGCACGCCGCAGCGGTCGAGGAGCCAGGCCAGGTGCGCGGCGGAGTGGCGCTGGTCCAGCGGCAGGTAGGTGGCCTGGGCCTTGAGCGCTCCGAGTACCGCCACCGGTGTGCCGGTGTCGCCCGGGAGCAGCACGCCGACGGTGTCGCCCGCCCGCACGCCCGCCGAGCGCAGTCGCCGCGCGACGGCGTCGGACCGCTCGTCCAACTCCCCGTAGGTGGTCACGGTGCCGCCGTCCCGGATGGCGGGGGCGTCCGGAGTGGCGCGCGCCTGCCGTACGAACAGTTCGTGCACCGGCGTCGCCAGCGGCCTCGGGGGCCCGCCCTGCGGCAGGGGTACGGTGTCCGGCACCAGCAGGTCCGCCAGCCGGCGCCCGGGGTCCTGGGCGCCGCCGGTGAGCAGCCGGGAGAATCGGTCCGCCAGCCGCGCGACCGCCGCCGGGGTGAACAGGTCCGCGGCATACCCGATCGTTCCTTCGTAGCGGTCGCTGCCGTCCGGCGCCGGGACGATCGCCGCGTCCAGGTCGAACTTCGCCGGCAGCGACGGGAACGGCAGCAGACTGGCGTCGAGTCCGCCGAAGTCCGCGTTCACCAGTGGCTCGGCCTCGAAGCCGAAGGTCGCCTGGACGAGCGGCGTCCCGCCGGGGCCGCGGGGCAGCCGCATCCGGTCCACCAGCGCGTCGAAGGGGAGTTGGTGGTCAAGGGCGGCCAGGAGCGATCCGCGCACCCGCGTGATCAGTTCTCCGAAGGACGGGTTGCCCGACAGGTCCACCCGTACCGGGACCGTGTCGACGAACAGCCCGATCACCGCTTCCAGTTCGGGCAGTGGCCGGCTCGTGGCGGGCACGCCCACCAGCACGTCCTGCCGGCCGGTCAGCTGGCCCAGGAGCGCGCCGTAGGCGGCCAGGAACACCGCGAAGGGCGTCGTGCGCGCGCCGCGGGCCAGCGCGGCGGCGCCACGGACCGTTTCCCGGGGCAGCGTGAAGCCGTGCACGCCGCCCTCGATGGACCGGGGGCCGGCCCCGCGTGTGCCGGAGGGGAAGGCGAGTGAGGTGGGAGCGCCGTCGAGATAGCCCAGCCACCAGTCGGTCAGGGACGGATCGGGCGGCTGCCGCCGCAGCCGGGTCGCCCAGTCGGTGAATGACATGGGCAGGGGTGGCCCGGCGACGGCCTCCCGGTACTGCCGGCCGAGTTCGTCGAAGAGCAGGCGCATGGACTGGCCGTCACAGACGATGTGGTGCAGGAACAGGCCCAGAACATGATCGTCTGCGCCGAGCCGGAGGAGCCGGGCACGGAAGACGGGTCCCCCGGCCAGGTCGAACGGCTCCTGTGACCACTGCTCCAGCATCCGGCCGCGGCACTCGTCGCGTTCCGTGGCGGTCAGCGGTGACAGATCGGTGACCTGGAGCGGGATCCGGGCCCGGGGGGCGACGCGCTGGTAGGGCTGGTCCGCGTGCAGCGGGAAGGTCGTCCTCAGAGGTTCGTGACGGGCGACCACCCGGTTGAGGGCCTCCTGAAGCACGTCCGCGTCGAGTGGCCCGCCGAGACGCACGGCGAACGGGACGTTGTACAGCGAACTTCCCGGATGGAGGCGGTCCATGAACCACAGCGAATGCTGGGCCGGCGTCAAAGGAGGATGGCCGGCCTGAGGCCCTGGCAGCGGATCGATATCGGTCACCCGGCTGGTGTCGGACATCACAACAGCGACTCCTTGCTGTGCATGCGCTGATGACGCACGACGGCCGACGGAAAACCGGATCGAGCAGGCCCCGGCCATCGTTCCCGGAAGACGATGACACGTTCCCGGAGCGTGCGCGGACGGAAATGCCCTTTCGTGCAAACCGATCCGCCTCTTCGGGGCGACCTCCTTGGAGCAGCGTCGCAAGATCGCCCATGATGTGCGCGGCGGGGCGAGTGAACAGGCGAAAGTCGCAGGCCATGGGACTTGGCGCCCGCTCGGCACAGCCCGTCACACCACGCCTGGCGGTGCATACCCACGCCCCGGACAGCGAGGGAGCTTGTGAGGATGGTTTCCCGGAACGACCCGACGGACCCAGTCGTATCACGCTCGGAAACACAGCGAACGATCACTGCGATATGGGAAGAAGTCCTGCGTATCAATCCTGTCGCCGCCGACGACGATTTCTTCGAACTCGGCGGTCATTCGCTGGCGGCATCACAGGTGATTTCCCGTATGCGGAGGGATCTGCGCGTCGAGGTGACGCTGGCCGAGTTCTTCGAAAGGCCGACCGTGGCCGAACTCGCGGAGTTCGTGACGCCTGCCGGCGACGCCTCGGCACGCGGCCGGGACATCGAGGGGAGCCCTCGGCCGTGAACGGGGACGCGCTTGAGGAGGGCCGGCTCCCGCACGGGCCGTTGCCGGACCGCCCGCAGCGGGACACCGTGCCGTCGCACGGTTCGCCGTCGCACGGTTCACCCTCGCACGGCGCCGAGCCGGCCTTCTCGTCGTCGCGGCTCTCGTCCGCCCAGCAACGACTGTGGTTCCTGTGGCAACTGCGCCCGAGCAGCAACGAGTACAACGTGCCGAAGGCCGTCAGACTGCGCGGCCGGCTGGATGCGGGTGCCCTGGAGCGGGCGGTGAGCGGCCTTGCCCGGCGGCACGCGGTGCTGCGTGCCACCTTCCCGCTGTCCGGCGGGCTCCCCGTCATGCGGATCGGCCCGGCCGAGCCGGTGCCCCTCACCGTGCGGGACCTCCGCGACCTGCCGGAGGCGGCGCGCGGACCGGCGCTGGACGACGAGGTGGCGCGGGCGGCGCTGGCCCCGTTCGACCTGGTGAACGGGCCGGTCTTCCGGGCCCGTCTGGTGCGCCGGGCGGACGACGACCACGCCCTGGTCCTGGCCTTCCACCACATCGTCACCGACGGATGGTCCATGGGGCTGATCGACGAGGAGCTGTCCGCCCTCTACGAAGCGGCCGTCGGGGGGCTGCCGGACCCGCTCCCCCCGCCGGGGTGCCAGTACCAGGACTGGGCCGCCGGGGAGGCCGACCGCCTCGGGGGCCCGGGCCGCGACGAGGCACTGGCCTACTGGCGGCGGCAGCTCGCCGGAGCCCCACCCCGGTCGTCGTTGCCGAGTCCTCTGTCGCCGCCGCAGGCGCCGAGCGGCAAGGGAGCAAGCCACCTCGTCCCGCTGCCCCGGACGCTGGTGGAGCAGGCCGACGCGGTCGGGTCCCGGTACCGCGTCACCCGCTTGGTCGTCCTGCTCAGCGCCTATGCGGCACTGCTCGCCCGGATGTCGTCGGCGGACGACGTCGTCATCGGGGTGCCGGCCAGTGGGCGGACCTCTCTGGGGGTCGAGCGCGTCGTCGGACTGTTCGCCACCATGCTGCCGCTGCGGGTCCGGCTTCGGGCGGGCACCACCTTCGCCGAACTGCTGCGGCAGGTGCGGGACACCCTGCTGGACGGCCAGGAGCACCAGGAACTGCCCTTCCAGACGCTGGTGGAGGAAGTACGGCCGCAGCGCTCACCCGCCCTGCACCCGCTGTTCCAGAGCGCCTTCACCTACCAGGAACCGCCGGCCGAGGAGCCCGCCCTCGGGGACCTCGAGACCTGCGCACTGCCGCTCCCGGCGCCGGCCCCCGCGTTCGACCTCACGCTGCGCGTGGTCTGGGACCGGCAGCGGCCTCAGGCGTGGGTGGACTACCGGACCGATGTCTACGACGCCCGCACCGCGGAGCTGGCGGGTGAGCGGTACGTCCGGCTGGTGACCGCCGCTCTGGCCGCACCGGACACCCCCGTCTCGCGGCTCCCCCTGCTCGGGGCGGCGGAACGGCGGACCCTGCTGGCGACCTGGTCCGGCTCCGCGTCCGCCGCCGGCGCTTCGGCTGCCGGGCCCGAGCCGGAGCGGGTGGACCAGCTGGTGTCACGGAACGCCGGGTCGCACCCCTCCGCGGTGGCGGTGCGGACCCCGGAACGGGCCGTGTCGTACGGCGAGCTGGAACGCACCGCCGACGAGGTCGCCGCCGGTCTGCGGGCCGCCGGGGCCGGGCCCGGGGCGCTCGTGGCGACCCTGCTGCCGCGGGGCGTGGACCTCGTGACCGCACAGCTCGGCATCGTGAAGTCGGGTGCCGCCTACCTACCCCTCGATCCCGCGCAGCCGCCCGCACGGCTGGGGGCCATCCTCGCCGAGGCGGAGCCGCTGCTGGTCCTGACCGACCGGGAGGCGCTCCCCGCGGACGGCGGTCGGCCGGTCCGCACTCTGGACGGCATCCGGGGGGACGGCGGTCGGCAGCCCCTGTCCGCCCGACCGGATCCGGCGGACCTGGCCTACGTGGTGTACACCTCGGGCTCGACCGGCCGCCCGAAGGGGGTCATGGTCGAGCATCGCGCGCTGTCGGGCCTGGTGGCATGGCACCAGCGGGAGTTCGGGATCGGACCGGGCGACCGTACGACGATGGTCGCCGCCCCCGGCTTCGACGCTTCCGTCTGGGAGATCTGGTCGGCGCTCGCGGCGGGGGCGACGCTGGAGGTCCCGCCGGCCGAAACCCTCCTCTCGCCGGGCGTGTTGTGCGGCTGGCTGGCCGAACGTCAGGTCACCAGCGCCTTCCTGCCGACGCCTCTCCTGGAGCGCGTCCTGGAGCAGCGGTGGCCGCCCGGAGCCGCGCCGCGCTCGGTGCTGACCGGCGGCGACCGGCTGCACGCCCCGGCTCGGCCGCTGCCCTTCCGCCTGGTGAACAACTACGGCCCCACCGAGTGCACCGTCGTGGCGACCTCGGGCACCGTCCACGGCGGTGACCAGGCACCCGCGATCGGCCGTCCCGTCGCGGGGGTGGAGGCGTACGTCCTGGACACGGAACTCCACCCCGTGCCGGCCGGGGTCACCGGGGAGCTGTACCTCGGCGGTGCGGCCCTGGCCCGCGGCTATCTGGGCCGGCCCGCCCTCACCGCCGACCGCTTCGTGCCCCACCCGTACGGCTCGGCGCCCGGAGCCCGCCTCTACCGCACCGGCGACCTTGTGCGCTGGCGCGCCGACGGCACGCTGGACTTCGTGGGCCGCAACGACCACCAGCTCAAGATCCGCGGTTTCCGCATCGAACCCGGGGAGATCGAGAACACGCTGCGCGGCCACCCCGGCGTCCGCGACGCCGTGGTCACCCCCGACGGCTCGGGGCTGGCCGCCTACCTGGTGCTCACGAACGGCGCATCCGCCCCTGACCCCGCCGAACTCCAGGCGTACGCGGCCCGTTCGCTGCCCGGGTACATGCGTCCCCACCGGTACTCCGTACTGACCGCGCTGCCGTTGAACGCCAACGGCAAGGTGGACCGCGGGGCCGTGGCCGCCGGCGCGGTCGCGCTCGTGCCGCCGCCCTCCGGCCGCTCGGCCTTCACGGACCCCGTGCGGGAGCTGATCGCCCGGGTCTGGTCGGGCGCCCTAGGCCACGACTCCTTCGGCCCGGACGACAACTTCTTCGACGTCGGTGGCCATTCGCTGCTGCTGGCGACGGTCGGTGACCGGCTCGCCCGGGAGCTCGGGCGTCCGGTGACGATCGCAAGGCTCTACGAGCACCCGACCATCGCGGCTCTGGCCCGGCACCTGGGCGGGCGGGTGGACGACCGCCCTGACGACACCGGCGCGGCCGCGGAGCGGCGCCGCCGCGGCCCGGCCCGGCTCGTGGCGGAGCGCGGCCAGGCCGCGCGGCGGCGGTCCGGGGCGCCCACGACCCCTTCCAGAAGGGCTGGAGACATGACGGACACCGACATCGACACACACATGGCCGTCATCGGGATGGCCTGCCGCTTCCCCGGCGCGGCGACGCCGGAGGCGTTCTGGCAGAACATGGTGACCGGGACCGACTCGATCCGCGACATCCCGGGTGGGGAGTTGGCGTCCTGGGGCGAGGACCCGGACCTGCTGCGCGATCCGCACTACGTCCCGGCACACGGCGTGGTGGACGGCATCGGAGACTTCGACGCGGACTTCTTCGGCGTCACCGCCCGGGACGCGGTTCTGCTGAATCCGCAGCACCGGGTCTTCCTCGAACTGGCCTGGGAGGCGCTGGAGCGGGCCGGGTACGACCCGAGCGAGGCGCCGGGCGTGGTGGGCCTGTACGCCGGGGCCGGGCGGAACGGCTACGCCGCCCTGGTGCAGTCGCTAGCGGAGCGGTTCCCGGGAGTGGACGAGCTGGCCCTGAGCCTCGCCAACGAGCCCGAACACCTCGTCACCCGGGTGAGCTACGCCCTCGGTCTGACCGGCCCCAGCGTCGCCGTGCAGACGGCGTGCTCGACCTCGCTGGTCGCCGTGCACGAGGCGAGCCGGGCACTGCTGGCCGGGGAGTGCGACATGGCACTGGCCGGCGGTGTCACCCTGCGGGTGCCCCGCACCGGCTACTGGCACCGCGAGGGCGGCACCATGTCGCCCGACGGCCGCTGCCGCACCTTCTCCGCGGACGCCCGCGGCATCGTGGCGGGCGACGGCGCCGGGATCGTCGTGCTGCGGCGCCTTCAGGACGCGCTCGACGACGGCGACCACGTGCACGCGGTGATCCGCGGCTCCGCGGTGAACAACGACGGCCGCCACCGGGCCGGTTACACCGCGCCAGGGGTGCGCGGGCAGGCCGCGGTGATCCGCGCCGCGCTGCTGGCCGCCGACGTGCCGAGCGAGTCCGTCAGCTACGTCGAGGCGCACGGCACGGGCACACCTGTCGGCGACCCCATCGAGGTGACCGCGCTGGCACAGGCCTTCGCCGACGGCGACACCTCCCCCGGCACGGTGGCGCTGGGCTCGGTCAAGACGAACATCGGCCACACCGACACGGCCGCGGGCGTGGCCGGGCTGATCAAGACGGTGCTCGCGCTGGAGCACCGAACGCTTCCCCCCACCCTGCACTACACGGCCCCGAACCCGCGGATCGACTTCGCGGCCGGCCCGTTCGCCGTGCACACCGAGAGCCGCGCATGGGACACCGGCCGCCTGCCGAGGCGGGCGGGGGTCAGCTCCTTCGGCATCGGCGGCACCAACGCCCACGCGGTGCTGGAGGAGGCGCCCGAGCCGGCGCCGGCGTCGCCCGCCGCGTCCGCGGTCCTGCTCGTGCTCTCTGCCAGGTCCCGGGCAGCGCTGGACGGCATGACCGCGGACCTGGCCGGCCATCTGCGGCGCCATCCCGGACTGTCGCTCGACGACGTCGCGTACACCCTGCAACGTGGCCGGCACGCCTTCTCCTTCCGTCGGTACGCCGTGTGCACCGACCGGGCGGACGCCCTTGAAGCCCTGTCCTCCGCGACGGAACACGACGTCGATGTGCCGCCCGCCGGTGAACCGTCGGTCGTCTTCCGGTTCCCGGACACCGGCGCCGGGGACGCCGTCTGGGCTCGCGCCTTCGACGCCTTCCCCGCGTTCCAGGCTGCCGCCGAGGCCTGCCGTGCGGTCTCCACCGGGGTGTCGGGCGGTCCGCAGGCGGCGGCAGCCGAGTCCTTCACCGCGCGGTACGCGCTGGCGCGGCTGCTGATGGACTGGGGCGTGGTGCCCGCAGCGGCGTTCGGCGACGGCACCGGCGCGCTGATCGCGGAGTGCGTCCGCGGTGGGCTGCCGCTCGCCGACGGTCTCGCGCTGGCGGTGGCCCGGGCGGGAGCAGGCGCGGGTGCGGCGGCGCCGGACGACCGGGCGGCGGGTCTGCGCGATGAGCCGGGACGGCTGCTGCTGCGGGTCGGGCCCGCCGGGCCGCGCGATGCCGCGGACACGGGCGAGGTGGTGGACTGCCTGCACGCCGAGGGGACCGGCGCCGGCAGCGAACTGCCCGCACTGCTGGACGCGGTGGGACGGCTGTGGCGGGCGGGCGTACGGATCGACTGGCGGCGGCTGCACGAAGGCACGACCCGCCGCCGTGTGCCGCTGCCCACGTACCCGTTCGAGCGGAGCGAGCACCTGGCGCGGCCCGCGCCCCGCACCGCGCCTGCCGAGGCCGGGGCCTCGGATGTGCCCGGCGGCGCCCCGGCGCGAGAGGTGGAGCCGACCCTGCGGCTGCTGTTCCAGCAGGTGCTGGGCATTGCCGAGGACGTGTCGGACGCCGACTTCTTCGAGTACGGCGGAGACTCGCTGGCCGCCGTGGAGCTGGTCTCGCTCGCGGAGAAGGCCTTCGACGTGGGACTGACCCTCGAGGACGTACTCGACGAGCCGACCGTCAGCGGCCTCGCGCGGGTGATCGAGGGCTACCAGGCCGCCGCCGACGCCACGGACGCCCCGAGCGGTACCGGGGGCCAGTCGTGACCGTGCGCACCGCACCGGCCTCCCTGGCCCAGCGCAGGCTGTGGTTCCTGGACCAGAGGGGCTCCGGCAACGCCGCTTACAACGTGGTCACGGCGCTGCGGCTGCGAGGCCCACTGGACATGGTCGCGCTGCGCCGCGCGCTGGATGACGTCGTGGCCCGCCACGAGGCACTGCGCACCACGTTCACGACGGTGGACGGCGAGCCGTACCAGCGGATCGCCGCCGCGCTCGCCGTCGACCTGCCGGTGACGGACCTGAGCGGCGAAGGACCGCGGGAGCGTTTGCCGCGGGCACAGGCGGCCGTGGACCGGGAGACCGCGCGGGTCTTCGACCTCGCGGCCGGGCCCCTGATCCGCACCAGGCTGCTGAAGCTCGGCGACGTCGACCACGTCCTGAGCGTGGTGGGCCACCACAGCGTCTGCGACGGCTGGTCGATGGGCCTGCTGCTGGACGAGCTGGCCGCCCTCTACACGGCGCACCGCCAAGGCCGCGCCGCGGACCTGCCACCGCTGCGGCTGCGGTTCGCCGATCACGCCGCACGGGAGCGCGGCGCGGCGGCCGGCGAACGTCTGCGCACCTCCCTCGGCCACTGGAGTGAGCGGCTGGCCGGGGCGCCCGCGCTGCTGGAGCTGCCCACCACGCACACCAGGCCCGCGGTCCAGGGGTTCGAGGGCGCGACGTACCGCACCCCGCTGGACGAGGGGCTGTGGGAGGAGGTCCGCGCTCTGGCGCGGCGGCGGCGAGTGACTCCGTTCATGGTGCTGCTGTCGGCATACGCCGTGCTGCTGTCCCGGCTGTCCGGGGCGTACGACATGGTGATCGGCTGCCCGAGCGCGGGCCGTACCGATCCCGAGCTCAAACCGCTCGTCGGCATGTTCGTCAACACCCTGCCGCTGCGGGTCGACCTGTCCGGGGACCCTTCCTTCACCGAACTGCTCCGTCGCGTCCGGCGCACCTCCGCCGACGCCTTCGCGCACCAGGACGTTCCCCTGGAGCGGATCGTCAAGGAGCTGGTGCCCGGGCGGGCCACCAGTCACGACCCGCTGTTCCAGACGATGTTCGCACTCCAGCAGCCAGCCGAGGCCCCGGCGTTCCACGAGCTGCGGGCGGAGATCTTCCCGGTCACCCCCTCCACCGTCTTCACCGATCTGTGGCTGGAGATCCAGCCGCGGCACCGGGGCGCCGAGTGCGCGTGGCACTACCGGACGGAGCTGTTCGACGCCGAGTCCGCGACACGCCTCGCCGGACAGTACCTGCGAGTCCTGGAGGCCGCCCTTCAGGCGCCGGAGACCCGGTTGTCCCGGTTCCGTCCCGACGGGAAGGAGGAGCGCGACCGGATCCTGCACGAGTGGAGCCACGGCGGCAGCGCCCACCCCTGGGAGTGCCCGGTGCACGAGCTGATCGACCGTCAGGCACGTCGTACGCCGGAGGCGACCGCGGTGGTCTTCGAGGGCGAGCGGCTGACGTACGCCCGGCTGGTCGGACGAGCCGGTACGCTGGCCCGCCTGCTGACCGCCCGGGGCGCGGGGCCCGAGACGGTGGTGGCCCTGTGCCTGGAGCGGGGCATGGAACTGGTCACCTCGGTGGTCGGGGTGCTCGCGGCCAGGAGCGCGTACCTGCCGCTCTCCCCCGACGACCCGCCGGCCCGGCTGGCGCGCCTGGTCCGCGCCTCAGGCGCCTCCCACGTGCTGGCCACCCGTGCCACGGCTCCCGCGCTGGTCGGCGCGGGCGTCCCGGTGGTCCTGGTGGACGACCTCCCTCAGGACGCCGCGGCGCGCTCGGGTGCGGCGATGACGTGCGGGTCCGTGCTGCCGGAGCAGCTGGCCTATGTCATCTACACGTCCGGGTCCACCGGGGAGCCGAAGGCGACCGGGGTCCCGCACCGGGGCCTGGCCAATCGGATCGGCTGCATGCGGCAGTCCCACCACCTGACGCAGGCCGACCGCGTCATGCACAAGACCCCCTACACGTTCGACGTGTCCGTGTGGGAACTGCTGTGGCCGCTGACGGTGGGGGCCGCCCTGGTGGTCGCCGCGCCGGGCGGACACCGCGACCCGGCCTATCTGGTCGACCTCATCGAGCGGGAGGCGGTCACCACGGTCCACTTCGTGCCGCCCATGCTGGAGGGCTTCCTGGGCCAACCCGATCTGGACCGCTGCGCCTCGTTGCGACGGGTGCTGTGCAGCGGCCAGGCGCTGCCGGGACCGCTGCGGGACCGTCTGCTGGAGCGGCTTGCCGTGCGGCTGTTCAACCTGTACGGGCCGACGGAGGCGTCGATCGAGGTGACGCAATGGGAGTGCGGTCCCTCGGATGACCCCCGGGTGCCCATCGGCCGGCCCATCGCGGGCGTGGAGACGCTGATCCTCGACTCCGAACTGCACCCCGTGCCGGTGGGGGTGACCGGCGAGCTGTACCTCGGCGGGGTCGCCCTGGCCCGCGGCTATCTGGGCCGGCCCGCCCTGACCGCCGACCGGTTCGTGCCGCACCCGTACGCGAACCGGCCGGGCAGCCGCCTGTACCGCACCGGTGACCTGGTGCGGTGGCGGCCCGACGGCACCATCGACTACCTGGGACGCAACGACCACCAGCTGAAGGTCCGGGGCTATCGCATCGAGCCCGGGGAGATCGAGAACACGCTGCGCGGCCACCCAGGCGTCCGCGACGCCGTCGTCAAGGCCGACGGCTCCGGACTCACCGGTTACCTGGTGGCGCGCGGCGGCGACGACCCGGATGCCCTGGTCACGGCGGTCCGGGGGCTGCTGCGGGAGCGGCTGCCGGACTACATGGTGCCGTCCCGGTTCGTCGTCCTGCCCCGTCTGCCTCTCGGGTCCAGCGGCAAGGTGGACCTGAGCGCCCTCCCCGCACCCGCGGACGCTCCCGCGGCGGTCCGCACGGCTCCCCGGGACGCCGTCGAACGGCTGCTCGCGGACATCTGGTCGCAGGTGCTGGCCAGGGAGTCGACCGGCGTCGCGGAGGACTTCTTCGACATCGGCGGGGACTCCCTGAAGAGCATCCAGGTGATGCACCGTGCGCGGGAGGCCGGGCTGCGGCTGACCGTCGGCGATGTCTTCCGTCATCCCACCATCGCCGACCTCGCCGCGCATCTGCGCCGGGCGGGCACGGCACCACTGCGGGAGGAACCGTGAACGACCGGTGGCTGCTGCGCTTCCCGCCGCGTCCGCACGCGCCGGTGCGCCTGGTCTGCGTACCCGGGGCCGGCTGCTCGGCCGCCATGTTCCACCCGTGGTCGGCCCTGCTGCCCACCTCGGTGGAGGTGTGCGCGGTGCAGCCGCCCGGCCGGGGCGCCCGGCACCGCGAGGCGCCGTTCACCCGCATGGCACCGCTGGCCGACGCCCTGGCCGGGGCGGTCGCGGCCGAATCCGGGCGGCCGGTCGTGCTCTTCGGCCACAGCCTCGGCGCCCTCATCGCCTTCGAGGTCGCCGACCGGCTGTGCCGGTCGGCGGACGTCCCGCCGGCCGCGCTGATCGTGGCGGCGCACAAGGCACCGGCCCTGGGGAGCGCGCGGCTCGCGCACCACCTGCTGCCCGAGGAGGACCTGTTGCGGCTGGTCGACGAGCTCGGCGGGACACCCGCGGAGGCGCTGGCCGACACGGACATCCGGCGGCTCGTGGTGCCCGCGCTGCGCGCCGACTTCGAGCTTGACCACACGTACGAATACCGCGAACGGCCGCCGCTCGACGTTCCGATCAGCGTGTTCGGCGGGAGCGCCGACGCCGTCGTCTCCCCCGCCGACCTGGAGGCCTGGCGGGTCCACACCACTCGGGAGTTCCGGCTGCGGATCGTGCCCGGTGGCCACTTCTTCCACAACGAACCCGGCGGCACGGCCATGTTCTCGGACCTGACCGGCACGCTGCTGGGTCACATCCGGCCCGATCAGGCGGCCGGGGAAAGGGAATCGCACCGTGTTCGAGGATGACGACAACCTGCGGCGCTACATCGTGGTGCGCAACGACGAGGACCAGTTCTCCATCTGGCCCGACGACCGCGACATCCCGGCGGGCTGGGAGCCGGCGGGGGTGTCCGGGCCGAAGTCCGAGTGCCTGTCGGCGATCGAGGACCTGTGGACCGACATGCGGCCGAAGAGCGTGCGGTCGTGAACGGCGCGGCGGAAACCACGAGCGGCCCGGCGGACGCCTGCCTGCACCGGCTGTTCCAGCGGCAGGCGGCACGCACTCCGCACGCACCGGCCGTCACCTACGGCCGCCAGACCCTCACCTACCGCGAACTCGACGAGCGGTCGTCCCGGCTGGCGGCCGTGCTCCTGCGCCACCGGCCCGCGCCGGGGAGCCGCATAGGACTCCACGTGCGCCGCGGCGCGCACGTGGTGACGTCCGTCCTCGCGGTCCTGAAGGCGGGATGCGCCTACGTCCCGCTGGACCCCGACTACCCCCGCGACCGGATCCGTTACATGGCCCGGGACGCGGCGCTGGACCTGGTGGTCGCCGACCAGGACCCCACGCCGGTGCTCCCCGAGGCGCAGGTGGTCTGGGTCGATGAGGAGCTGTGGCCCGGCGAGGAGCCCGCGGCTTCGGTGGAGGTCACGCCGGACATGCCCGCGTACGTGATCTACACCTCCGGCTCGTCCGGCGATCCCAAGGGCGTGCTGGTCTCGCACGGCAACGTGACGGCGCTGCTCGCCGGGTGCGACCGGGTCTTCGACCTGAACGCGGACGATGTCTGGGCCCTCTTCCACTCCTACTGCTTCGACTTCTCGGTCTGGGAGATGTGGGGAGCCCTCAGCCACGGCGCACGGCTCGCGGTGGTGCCGGGCGACGTGGCCCGCTCCCCCGAAGCGATGCTGGGCTTCCTGGCCGAGCACCGCGTCACCGTCCTCAACCAGGTGCCCTCGGTCTTCCGCTACCTCTCCCGGGCGGCGACGGACCGTGTGCAGGGCGGTGCGGACCTCGCGCTGCGGTATGTCGTCTTCGGCGGCGAGCCGGTGGACATCGAGGCGGTCCGGGACTGGCGGCGGACGCTCGGCACGGCCACGGAGTTCGTCAACATGTACGGGATCACGGAGACCACGGTGCTGGCCACCCACCGCCGCCTGCTGCCCGAGGACATCGACCCGGCAGCCGTGAGGAAGCCGGGGGACCCGGATCCGGGGCTCAACATCGGAGTGCCGCTCGCCGGAGTGGACGTGGCGGTGCTGGACGAGCACGACCGCCGGGTGGGGCCCGGCGAGGTCGGCGAACTGCACCAGGCGGGGCCGCAGTTGGCCATCGGCTACCTCAACCGCCCCGAGCTGAGCGCCGCCCGCTACCCGATCCTCGACATCGACGGCGATGGCCAGGCCCGGCGGTACTACCGCAGCGGCGACCTGGTGCTTCTCCGGCCGGACGGCACGCTGGAGTACGCCGGACGGGCGGACGACCAGGTGAAGATCAACGGGTACCGGATCGAGACCGGCGAGATCGAGCACGTGCTGCGCGGCACCGAGGGGGTGCTGGACCTCGTGGTGGTCCCGACCACCAGCCGTATCGGCGAACGCATGCTGGTGGCCTTCTACTCGCTGCGCCCCGGCGTACCCGAGGACGGTGTGGCCGCGCGGCTGGCCGCCCGCGGCAGAGCCGCGCTGCCGGCCTTCATGATGCCCGGCCGGTACGTCCACGTGCCCTCCCTCCCGCTGACCCCTTCCGGCAAGGCCGACAGGCGCGCCCTCATCGCGGAGCGGGAGCAATGACGCCAGGTATCGGAGAGAACATGAGTGACACCGTCACGGGCGGTTCCGGCCCGGCCGCGCGCGAACCGCTCGCCGAACAGCTACCGCTGTCCGCCGTGCAGGAGGCGATGTGGGTCTCCTGGCAGCTCGCACCCGAGCGATGGGAGCACATCCTTCCGTTGACCTTCGCGGTCCGCGGCGACCTGGACACCGGGCGGCTGCGCGAGGCCGTCGACGAGCTGTGCCGACGCCATCCCACGCTGCTCGGCCGGGTCGTCAACACCGCCGGCGGTACGCGACTGACCTGGGCCGACGCGCCCGCGGTGCCCTTCGTCGTGCGCACCGTGGAGGGTGGTGCCGAGGAGTTCGCGGAGGCCGTGACGCAGGCCCGGCTGAGGCCCATCGACCTGGACCGCGGTCCACTGGCCCGGGTCGACGTGGTCCGCGGTGAGCGGGAGACCACGGTGGTGTTCGCCGTCCACCACCTCGTGCTGGACGGTGTCTCCACCCCCTTCCTGCTGGACGACCTGAGCAGGGCGTACCGCGGCCGGCCGCTGGGCGGGCCACAGGACCTGGCGCCGCTGGCCGCCTACGCACGGCACTCGTGGGAGCTGGCGTCCGGCGCCGAGGGCGAGCCGCTCCGGTCGTTCTGGCGAAAGACGCTGGCCGGCGCACCGGCCCGCCCGCTGCCCGCCCACCGCGGCGAGGGACCGTACCGCCCGTGGATCTGCCCGGTCCCGCCGGAGCTGGAAGAGGGCGCCCGGCGTGTTGCCCGCCAGCTGGGCGTCACGTACTTCACGGTGATGTTCGGTGCCCTGTTCGTCGCGGTCCACCTCCGCACCGGCGCCGACGACCTGATCATCTCCACGCCCTACCACGGCCGGACCGACCCCGCCCACGCCCGCAGCGTCGGCTCGTTCGCCAACATCCTGCCGATCCGGCAGCGGCTGCGCGGCGAGGACACCTACGAGCGGCTGCTCGGCCGACTGCGCGCGGACGTGCGCGCCGGGATCGCCCACGGAGACCTGCCGCTGCCCGCCATCCTGCGCGCCGCCGACCTGCTCGGCCCCGGGGCGCGGGCACGGACCCACGAGGTGGTGCTGACCTACTGGAACGCGACCCGGGCGGCGGCGGCGGACGTACGGGGCCTGGAGCTCCTCCACGACGGCAGGCGGGCCGTGCTGGACCTGGTCGATGCGACCAGCGCCTCCGACTACCGGCTGAACGTGCTGCTCCAGGAGGACAGCGGCGGTACCCAACTGGTGTGGCAGGACCCCGGCCGCACCATCGACCCCGAACTGGTCGCCGCGCTCGCAGCCGATCACCTGGCGGTGGTGGCGGACATGGTCGCCGACCCGTACCGGCCGCTCGCCGAGAGCCTGGCGCGGTTCCCGTCAGCGTCGGTTGCGGGTGCGGCTGCCACGCAGTCGCACGCCACGGCGGCACAGGAGGCGACGGAGGCGACGGAGGCGACGGCGGCGACGGCGGCGACGGCGGCGACGGCGGCGGCGACGGCGCAGGCTCGTCCCGAGACCGACGGACCACCGGTGGCGGCAGCGCCCGCCACGGTCGACGCCCTTGCGGAGGTCTGGCGCGAGGTGCTCGGGGTGCCGGAGGTCACGGTCCGCGACTCCTTCTTCGCGCTGGGCGGCCACTCCCTGGTGGCCGCCGCCCTGGTGACCAGGATCGCCGACCGGCTGCGTGCCGACGTCTCCGTACGCGATCTGTTGACGCATCCCGTGCTCGGTGACCTGGCCGGTGTCGTCGAGCGGCGGAAGGCGGACGCCCCGGTCGGCGGAGGCCCTGCCTCGCCCCCTCCTACCGGTCGCGCCGCGGGACCGGTGTTCCCGGCCTCCCGTTTCCAGGAGGGCATCTGGCTCGCCGAGCGCCTCGACCCGGCCAACGCCCGCTACCATGTGCCGCTCTTCTGGGACGTCGCCGGGCGGTTGGACCCGCGGGTGCTGCGGCGTGCGCTGGCCCTGCTGACGGAGCGCCACGAGATCCTGCGCACCCGCTTCGTGGACCGCGACGGCCGGTTGTTCCAGGAGGTCATGGCGCCGTGGTCGCCGCCGGTGGCCCAGGAGGACCTGACGGCGCTGACCGGCGAGGACCGGGAGCCGTGGCTGCGCAAGTGGTCCGACACCACTGCGGAGCGGCTGGATCCGCGCAGTGGCAGGCTCCTGCGGGCGGGCCTGTTCACCGTGGCGGAAGAGCGCCAGGTGCTCTCCTTGTGCGCGCACCACCTGGTGCTCGACGGCGAGTCGGTGACGGTCCTGCTGCGGGACCTGGAGCGCTGCTACGAGGCCGCGGCAGGCGCGTCACAGCCGCCGCCCCCACCACGGCACCAGTACCGGGACCTGGTCGCCGCGCAGAGCGCGGGCTCGGACGCGGCGGACGACCTCGCCTACTGGCACCGGCGGCTGGAGGGCGCGCCCGCCTCGCTGGGCCTGCCGCGCCCGGAGGTCCCCGTGCCGCACAGCGGCGTCGTGCTGCCGCTGGCGCCCGGGACCTCGGCGGCCCTGCTGCCGGTGCAGGTGCAGCACAAGGTCTCCACGTTCATGATCGAGGCCGCCGCGGTCGCCGCGGTACTGCACCGGTGGACCGGGCTGGGCGACCTCACCCATGGTGTTCCGGTCGCCCACCGCGGCGGCCTCCCGGACGGCGAGGTCATCGGCCCCTGCCTCAACACGCTTGTGCTGCGCTCCCTCTGCACTCCGGCCACGACCCTGGCCGACCTGCTTCAGGGGGTGCGTCAGGAGGTCATCGGAGCCTTCGAGCACCAGGACGCACCCTTCGAGGAGGTCGTTCGGGGCCTGAGGCCGGCCCGGACACCCGGCAGCACGCCATACGTCGATGTCATGGTCAACAACGTCGGCCTGGCGCGCTGGTCGGCCCAGCTGGGGGACGCCCGGCTGACGGCGGTGGACTTCGTGGCCCAGGGCACCGAGATCAGCAAGTTCGCCATGACCGTCACCTTCGCCGAGGCACCGGGCGGAATACGGGGAACGCTCTCCTACCGTGGCGACCGCATCAGCGCCCAGGACGCACAGGCGGTGGGTGGCGGGATCGCCGGGGTGCTGGGTCGCTTCGAGGAGTACCTGCCGGTGGCTGTGGCCGACCTGGACCTCGGGCCCTCGTTCGCCTCCGTCCACACCCGCGCCGCCGCCCACCGGGAGGGTTCATGAACGCTTTCCGCTTCGGGGTCAACCTCACCTCCCTGGACGGACGGCAGGCGTGGCTCGAGAAGTGCCGCGCCGTCGAGCGTCTCGGGTACGACGTCCTGACCGTCTCGGACCATCTGGGCGGCCAGGCACCGTTCCCCGCGCTGATGGCCGCCGCCGCGGTGACCGAGCGGGTGCGGCTGGCCACCTCCGTCCTCAACAGCGCCTTCTGGAACCCCGTGCTGCTGGCCCGGGAGGTCATGACCACGGCACGGCTCACGGGGCACCGGCTGGAGGTGGGCATCGGCACCGGGTACGTGCGGTCCGAGTTCGAGAAGGCCGGGGTCGCATGGGGCACGGCCGGCGACCGGGTGCGGCGCCTGGAGGAGACGGTCGCCGAGCTCTCCCGGCTCCTGGACCACCCCCGGGAGCTCGGCGACCCGAACCCGCCGGTCCGGCCGCCGCTGATGATCGGGGCCAACGGCGACCGTGTGCTGCGGCTGGCCGGGCGCCACGCCGACATCGTCTCCTTCTCCGCAGCCGTGCTGAGGCCGGGCGCCACCCGGGGCGCCCTCGAACTGCTCGGTGCCGAGGCCGTCGAGGAACGCGTCCGGTACTTCGAGAAGGCTGCCGGGGGACGCGCGGACCGCGTCGAGCGGAACATCCTGGCGCAGACGGTGGTGGTGACCGGCGACCGGATGCGGGCTGCCGCGTCGCTCCGACGCCGAATGCCCCACCTGACGGCCGAACAGGTCGCGGACATCCCCACCGTGCTGATCGGCACCCCGGAGCAGATGGCCGCCCAGCTCCGTGAGCGGCGGAAGCGGTTCGGCTTCTCGTTCGTCTGCGTGCAGGAGTCGGCCATGCGGGACTTCGCGCCGGTCGTGAGTCTGCTGTCGGGCCGGTGAGACCGGTGTGGGCTTGGTCACGAAAGTTAACCTTCGCCCGTCCGGACACGTATGACAAAGTATGAGACCCATCGACGTAGCCGTGCTCGCCGACGATCCCATCACGGGTGAGGGCGCGATCGCGCGGCTGTCTTCGTACCAGGAAGTGGCGGCGCGGGCTCTGAACACACAGCGGCCCGCGGACGTCCTGCTCATGTTCGCAACGATGGTGACAGGTGACCTGCTCACCAGGGTTGAACGTGCGAATCGGTTAGACCGGAGAGCAAGACTTCCGCTGATCATCGTCGCCAACGACTTCCCGGAGCACACCATGCTGCGGGCGATCGACTGCGGCCTGGTCAGCCTGCTGCACAGAGCGCAGACCAACTTCGACCGGATCGTACGGACCGTCGCCGCCACCGCCCTGGGCCGCTCCCAGCCCGCCGACAGTGTTCAGCAGAGTCTGATCAGCCAGATCAAGACCATCCGGGACACCGTTCTCACGCCGCACGGCCTGGATTTCTCCGGTCTCACCGAACGTGAGGTCGCGGTACTCCGACTACTCGCCGACGGACTCAGCACCAAGGAAGCAGCAGCGCGACTCGGGTGTTCGGAGCGGACGGTGAAGGGCATCGTCCACAAGGTGGTCACCCGGCTGCGTCTCAGCAACCGCACCCACGCCGTGGCCTACGCCCTGCGGGCCGGCGCCCTGTAGGCCCGCCGGCCCCTTGCGGGTGCCCATCGCGGTCCCCGGCCGGGGGGACCGCGATGGTGACCCCGCAGACGCTGGTTCCCGGCCGCTGACGCGGGCCGACAGGCCCGCGTCAGGGCACGGCCGCCACCTTGGTCGGCACGGCCGCCACCTTGGTCGACGCCGCCGCCTCGGTCAGCGCGGCCGCCGCCGTCTCGATGTCCCCGGCCGTGGTCCAGCGGCCCAGCGACAGTCGCAGCGCCCCCAGCGCCCGGCCGGGGTCCACGCCCATGGCGGTCAGGACCGGGGAGGGGGTGTGGGTGCCGCTGTGACAGGCCGAGCCGGTGGAGGCCGCGATCTCGGGTGCGGCCGCGAGCAGCTCGGGTCCGGACGAGTCGTCGATGCTGACGTTCAGCGTGTTCGGCAGCCGCCGCTCGGCGGGGCCGTTGAGGTGGACGCGGCCGGGTAGGGCGTCGGCCAGGCGCTGGTGCAGGTCGTCGCGGAGCGCGGCGATACGGGCGGGCTCACCGCGGGCGAGGTCGTCGGCAGCCAGCCGGGCGGCGGTACCGAGCGCCACGGCCAGCGCGGTGTTCTCGGTGCCGGCCCTGAGGCCGCGTTCCTGGCCGCCGCCGTAGACGACCGGTTCCAGCTCCACGCCCCGGCGCACGTACAGCGCGGCGGTCCCTTTGGGGGCGTACATCTTGTGCCCGGCCACCGTGAGGAGATCCACGCCGAGGGCCTCGACGTCGAGGGGGATCTTTCCGGCGGCCTGGGCGGCGTCGCAGTGGAACAGCGCCCCGTGCGCGTGGGCGAGGGCGGCGAGTTCCGTGATGGGCTGAAGGGTGCCGGTCTCGTTGTTGGCGGCCATCACGGACACCAGCACCGTGTCCTCATCGAGGGCGGTGGCCAGTGCGGAAGGGTGGAGCAGGCCCTCGCCGTCGACCTGTAGCACCGTCACCCGCACCCCGTGCAGGCGCTCGAGCGCACGGCAGGTCTGGAGGACGGCCGGGTGCTCCGTGGCCTGGGTGATCACATGCGGGTGGGGCCTGCCGCAGGCCAGCACCGCGCCGCGCAGGGCGAGCAGGTCGGCCTCGGAACCGGAAGCGGTGAAAGCGATCTCCGTCGGGCGGGCACCGATCAGCGCGGCCACCTGGTCGCGGGCGCGGGCCAGCGCGGCCCGCGGTGCGGCGCCGTACGGGTGGCTGCTGGAGGGGTTGCCGAAGAAGTCGGTCAGGTGGGGCCGCATCGCCTCGGCGACGCGCGGGTCGACGGGGGTCGTGGCGTTGTAGTCCAGGTAGACCACGGGACCGGTCAGCCCGGGATGCGACGGCAGGCAGTGGGTCATGCCACCGCCACACCGGACCGCTGGAAGCAACACGTCATGAGGACAGGCTCCCAGGCCTCGCCCGTCCCACGGCGACGACACGCGGCTTCCGGGCCGGGCCCCGGCCGCGAACGCCGCCCCCGCAACCACCCGGCCCTCCGCCGCCCCGGCTGCCGCTGCACCCGCCTCCCCGCACCGACCACGTAAAACATCGTCTTATGGACATCCTCCTGTGAACGTGCTGTCATGCCAACTGCACATTTCCAACGATGGAAGAGTTCGGGCCGCAACGGATCCCCTCGGTCCCAGCGGTCGTCGGCCGGCGCGGCGTGGACGTACGTGCCGTCCGGCCGACCTGACAGCGGAGTTGCCCATGAGACGCCCATCCATACGGCGGTGGCCCAGATCCCTGCGGCGGCAGGTCGGCCTCGCCGCCGTTCTGAGCACTGCCGCCGCCGTGACGCTGGCAGGTGGCGGCCCAGCGTCGGCCGGCGGTTCCCACGCCGCCGCCCCTCACATCCCGACCGTCTCCTCGGGGGACGCCCGCTTCGAGATCCTCTCGCCGACGCTGATCCGTACCGAGTACGCGGGTGACCGGAAGTTCACCGACGACGCGACGTTCAACGCGATCGGCCGTGCCGGGTTCACACCGGCCGCCTACAGCGCCAGGACCTCTGACGGCTGGCTGACCATCAGGACCAGCGCGATGACCCTGCGCTACCGGGTCGGTTCCGGGCCGTTCGACGCGCAGAACCTCACCGTGCAGCAGGACGCCGGCGACACCCCGGTGACCGCCACCCCCTGGCAGCGGCTGACCTGCACGCCCGGGGCGTTGTGCGAGGCCGAGGATCTGCTGCTCAACGGTGTCTCCGTAAGCTCCGACCACGAGGGTCACACGGGACCGGGTTTTGCCGCGGGGTTCGAGAGCACAGGCAGCTCGGCATCCGCTGACATCGATGTCAGCACGGCCGGTACCTACCAGTTCGCCATGCGGTACGCCAACTCCCTGGGCGGCGACGGCAAGAACACCACCCGTACGCTGACGCTCTCCGTGGACGGCGGGGATCCGCAGACCGTCACCCTGCCGACCACGGCGGACTGGGACACCTGGAAGCTCGCCACGGCGAGTGTCGCGCTCGGCGCCGGCCACCACGCCCTCACCCTCACCCGGACCGCCGCGGACTCCGGTGACGTCAACGTCGACAGCCTCGCGCTCGTCCGGCCGGGCGACGCGTACCCCCCGGCCTCCACGGCCGCGATCGTCGACTGCCGCTACGGCGTGAGCTGCGAGGCGGAGGACGGACGGATCGGCGGCACGGCGGTCAGCGCGACCGACCACAAGGGATACGCGGGCAGCGGCTTCGTCGCCGAGCTCAGCCAGGGGTCGAGCCTGACCACCCATGTGGTCGGCGTGCCCGCCGACGGTGACTACACGCTGCGGGTGCGCTATGCCAACGGCGCGGGCAGCGACGGCCTCCACCAGACCCGCGAGGGCTCCGTCACCGCGGGCGGTGCCACCCGCACGTTGTCGTTCCCCGCGACGAAGGACTGGGACGACTGGCGGACGGCATCGGTTCCGGTCACCCTCAAGGCGGGATCAGACGACATCACCCTCGACTGCCCGGGCGCGGCGAGCTGCCACGTCAACGCGGACACCGTCTCCGTGGCCGCCGCGAACGAGGCGGCGCCCCCGCCGCACATCGCGCTCGGAGGGTACCGCCGAGGTCTGGACGGCGTGACCGGCAACGGCGACGCCCCCGTCACGACACCCGGACTGCTGAACCGGGACGGCTGGTACCTGCTCGACGACACGCCGTCGGCTCTGTACGACACCGCCGCGCAGAAGGTCACGCCGCGGCCCGGCCACGGTGGCCGGCCCTACCAGGACGGCTACGTCTTCGGCTACGGGCATGACTACAAGCAGGGGCTCATGGACCTGGCCACCCTGACCGGGCCACCCGCACTGCTGCCTTCGTGGGCCTACGGTGTCTGGTACTCGGAGTACATCGACCGCACCGCGGCGGACTACGAGAACAGGATCATGCCGGCCTTCCGGTCCGAGGGCGTGCCACTGGACGTCCTGGTCACGGACACGGACTACAAGGCCGTCAACGACTGGAGCGGCTGGGAGATGGACACGGCGAAGTTCCCCGATCCGAAGGGGTTCTTCGACTGGTCCGCGTCGCAGGGGCTGCACAACACGCTCAACGTCCACCCCAGCATCCTGGCGTCCGACCCCCAGTTCGCCCAGGCGCAGGCCACGGCGAAGGGCAAACTGCACAAGGGCGGCTGCGCCTCGGGCGCCGAGGTGGAGGACAACTGCTACACGTTCGACTTCGGCGACCCGGACCAGCTGAAGGCGTACATGGACCTGCACCGGACCCTGGACCAGGAGGGCAACGACTTCTGGTGGCTGGACTGGTGCTGCGACGCGTCGCAGTCGTCGCTGCCGGGCGTGAGCCCGGACGCGTGGATCAACCAGCAGTACGCCACCGCCACCGCCAAGACCCTCGGCCGGGGCTTCGTCCTCTCCCGCGCCTACGGCTCGTTGCAGGCCGGCGGGTACAGCGGCCAGCAGGCGCTGCCGACCGGCCCGTGGGCGGACAAACGCACCACCGTCCACTTCACCGGCGACACCTCCTCCACGTGGGGCACGCTGAAGCTGGAGGTCGGGTACACCCCGGGCGAGTCCGCCGCGACCGGAATGGCTGCCATCACGCATGACATCGGCGGCCACAACGACACGACCGGCCTGACCGGTTCGGAGACGTACACCGACGGCGGGCGGACCCTCACCACGCACAAGCTGCCGGACGACCTGTACGCCCGCTGGGTCCAGTTCGGCGCCTTCCAGCCGATCGACCGTCTGCACAGCAACCACAGCGACCGGCTGCCGTGGCAGTACGGCACCGCGGCACGGAAGTCGGCCGACGCGTTCCTCAATCTCCGCGAGAACCTGCTGCCGTACACCTACACGCTCGCCGCCGAGGCGAACCGCACCGGTGTGCCGATCGTCCGGCCCACCTACCTGGAGTATCCCGACGAGGCGCAGGCCTACGCGACGGCCGGCAGTGAGTACTTCTACGGCCCGAACGTCCTCGTGGCCCCCGTGACCACGCCCGGCGACTCCGCCACGACCTCGGTCTGGTTCCCGCCCGGCCGATGGACGGACTACTTCACCGGCAAGACCTACACCGGCGGGACCACCCAGGACGTCACCACCGGCCTCGACTCGATGCCGGTCTTCGTCAAGGCCGGCGGCATCCTGCCCACGCGCACCCACGACGTCACGGACAACGACCGGAATCCCCTGACCGACGTCACGCTGAGCGTCGCCACCGGCGCCGAGGGCTCGTTCAGCCTCTACGAGGACAACGGGGCAGGCCCGCAGCAGAACCGGAGCGCCACGACGACCGTCCGTTACCGGCACACCGGTGCCCGTCACACAGTGTCGATCAGTGCGGTGAAGGGCTCCTTCCCCGGTCAGGTGCGGGACCGCCGGTGGACGCTCGCCCTCATGGGGACGCACGCGCCCACCGAGGTCACGGCGACCGGGGTGCGCCTGTCGCCGCACGCGTACCACTGGGACAGTGCCACCGGGGTGCTGACCATCACCCTGCCCCGCCACAGCGTCCACGCCCCGGTAACCATCACCTACCAGGAGAAATGACGGTCACCCACCAGGAGGAGAGGCACAGGAACACCTGAACGCGGGGCCCGCGCCCGCCGCGCACCGGACACACTCACCCGGTCCGCGGCGGCGCGGGCCCCGCACTGCCGCCAGGGGCCCCGACCACGATCCGCTGGTGCTGAGATACGCGCAGACCCTGCTGCGGGGTACGCCCGAGGGCCGCACGGCCTACATCCAGGCGGACTTCAACGACCCCGGCGCGATCCTGAACGCCCCGCAGCTCGGGCAGGTCCTGGACCTGGCCAAGCCCGTCGCGCTGTCCCTCAACGCCCTGCTGCACTTCGTCACCGACGCCCAGAAGCCGTACGAGACCGTGAGCCGTCTGCTGGGCGCCCTCCCCTCGGGGAGTGTCCTGGCCGTCTCGCACTGCACCGCGGACTTCGCCCCGGAGACCTGGGACAAGATCGTCCGGATCTGCTACGACAGCGGGACGCCCTTCCGCGTCCGCAGCGAGGACGAGGTCACACGCTTCTTCGACGGCCTCGACCTCGTCGGGCCCGGCATCGAGGTGGTGCGCCGGTGGCGCACGGAGGCCAGGGGGGCCGTCGAGGGGTACCGGGAGCCCACGGACGCGGAGGTCAGCCTCTGGGGCGGAGTGGGCGTCAAGCGGTAGCGGCACGGCGACCGAGGGGTGGCGCATGGCAGCCGCCGGCACCACCGCCTCACCCAGGACGCGGGCGGCACCTGCGCCGGCACCGCCTCGTACGCGAGCGGCACGAGCAGGCCGGGCTGCGGTCCGGGCGGCCGCACCCCCGGCGTTGGAGGGCCATGACCGGAATGCCGGAGTCCGGGCGTACGCCTTGATTCCGGCATTCCGGGTACTACGCACCATACAGGCATCATGATCTCCAGCCCTGACCGGTCGAGCGGCGACCACTCCGCGTCACCGACGCCCGCCGCACCTCCCCCGGGAGTTCGTCATGGAATTCGAGGTCACCGTCGAGATCCCCCAGGGGTCACGCAACAAGTACGAGATGGACCACGCGGCGGGCCGCATCCGCCTCGACCGCATGCTGTTCACCGCCACCCGCTATCCCGCCGACTACGGCTACATCGAGGGCACCCTCGGCCGCGACGGCGACCCTCTGGACGCGCTGATCCTCACCGAGGAGCCCACGTTTCCCGGCTGCATGATCCGATGCCGGGCGATCGGGATGTTCGCGATGCGGGACGAGCAGGGCCCCGACGAGAAGATCCTCTGCGTGCCGGCGCACGATCCGCGGTACGCGGCGATACAGAACATCACCGATGTCGCTGACTTCGACCGCTTGGAGATCACTCATTTCTTCGAGGTGTACAAGGAGCTGGAACCTGGAAAGTCGGTGGAGGGCTCGCACTGGGAAGGCCGCGAGCAGGCCCTGAAGGAGATAGAGGAGTCCCGACTCCGCGGGGCCGGCGCGCGGGCGGCCCAGACCGGACAAGCCGGACACCGTCCGTGACGGCCACCGGCGGCGCCCGGCCGGGTGGGGCAACCGGTCCACCGGGGTACGGCCTGCAACTCCCCTTCCCTGCCGGCCCGCGCATGCGCGCGGGCGATGAGGACCACCGCAGGGTGCGGAACCGATGGCTGAGGAGTTCGGCCGTCTTCTCGGTCGGTACACCCGGAGCTTCGGAGGGTTCGGCGTTCGCGGAGCGACGGCGACGTCACCAGTGACGGTGGGTGACCGATCGATCGTCCGGCGGCTACCGCCCTTCTCCCCGCACCGTGCGTGCTCACGGCTTCACGGCCATCCCGCACACCGCGTCCACCGGCCCTTCCTCCTCGGAGAGGGCGCGTTCCGGACGCCAGCTCTCGATGGTGACCACCCCCGGATCCAAGAGCTCCAGGCCGTCGAAGAAAGCGGTGATCTGCTCCGGACTGCGCAGGGTGTACTTCCCGGCCAGATGGTCGTTGTAGTCGGTCGTGGCGCTGTTGAGCGTCACGTTGGTGTTGGTTCCGTCGCTGATCGCCAGATGGCTGCCCGGCGGAAGCGCGTCCATGAGTCGGCGCACGATGCGGCCGGGCCGGTCCTCATCGGGGATATGCCCGAGGACGCCGAGCATGGTCACGGCCACCGGTGAGGTGAGGTCCAGGATCTCGGCCGCCTGTTCGAGGATGCGCTCCGGCTCGCGCGCGTCGCAGTCGATGTACCCGGTCCGGCCCTCGGGAGCGCTGGTCAGCAGCGCGCGGGCGTGCGCCAGTACCAGCGGATCGTTGTCGACATAGACGATGCGGCTCTCGGGCGCCACCCGCTGGGCGACCTCATGCGTGTTGTCCGCCGTCGGCAGCCCCGTCCCCAGATCCAGGAACTGGCGGATGCGTGCTTCGCCCGCCAGGTGACGAACCGCCCGGACCAGGAACTGCCGTTGAAACAGCGCGGTCCGCCGAATCCCCGGATAAGCGCCTAAAAGGCGCTCTCCCACCTCCCGGTCGACCAGGTACCAGTCCTTCCCGCCGAGCCAGTAGTTCCAGACCCGCGCCGAGTGCGCACGCGAGGTGTCTATCCCGCTCATGTGCCACATCCTGTCTCGTCCGTCTCTCGTGTGAGTCCCCGTGGGCCGAACGGTAACCGTTGGGCAAGCGACTCCTGAACGGTCTTCGTGACACTTCAGCACTGACGCGCCGCGGGTGCCGACGCCCGGCGGACCGGCGTCAGCCCCGCGCCACCCGGAGCCCGCGCGGTACCAGCAGCCGCCCGGCCAGCGCCAGCAGCCCGTCGGCGACCAGCGCGAGGGCGGCGACCCACAGCGCGGCGGCGATCACGCCCTGCAAGCCGTAGTTGGCCTGGCCGAGCACGATGTCACCCAGTCCCCCGCCGCCCGCAACGGTCGCGAGGGTGGCGCTGGAGATCACGTACACCACCGCGATCCGGATGCCGGAGAAGAGCAACGGCAGCGCGAGGGGAAGCTCGACGCCCACGAGGACCTGCCACGCGGTCAGCCCCATCCCCCGCGCCGCACGCACCAGATTCTGGTCGACCTGCTCGACGGCGAGGTACGCCTGGCTGAGGATCGGCGGGATCGCGCAGATCAGCAGCGCGACGGCGATATTGGCGAAGTTGAGGCCGATGACGCCGAGGCCGATGGCGATGACGGCGAGGCTGGGCAGCGCCCTGCCCACGTTGGAGATGCTGGTGGTCAGGAACTCGCCGCGGTGCAGGTGCCCCAGCCACAGCCCGGCGGGCACCGCGACGACCAGCGAGACGCCGATGACCAGGCCGCACATCCACAGGTGCTGGCCGGTCTTGTCCAACAGCAGCGGCAGTTGGTCACGCATGAACGTGAACGAGCCGACGAAGGTGTCCATCACGCGGTCCTCCTGCGGTGCGACCACGGCGTGAGCAGCCGGCCGCCGAGCACCAGCAGGCCGTCGGCGGCCAGCGCCAGCGCGACCGCCAGCGCCCCGGCGCCGACGAACTGGGTGTTGAACGGCGACTGGAGCGCCTTGAGGATCAGCGAGCCCAGGCCCTCGTCGATGACGTAGGCGGCGATGGCGACCGTGCCGATGGTCATCACCGTCGTCACGCGCAGGCCCGAGATGATCGCGGGCACCGCCAGCGGGATCTCCACCCTGAAGAGGATCTGCCGCCGGGTCAGCCCCATGCCCCGCGCGGCCCGGATGGCGTCCTGGGGGACCTCGCGCAGCCCGGTGAGGATGGTGGTGAAGAGCAGGTAGAGGCTGTACGCGACGAGCGCCACCTCCACCGTCAGCACCGAGAAGCCGGTGGCCGGCACCAGCAGTTGGAAGAGCGCGAGCGGCGGCACGGTGTAGAGGAACGACGACACCGCGGAGACCGGGGCGGCGAGCCGGCCCTGGAAGTGCGCGAGGACGGCGGCCGTCATCGCGATGACGAAGCCGATGACGACCGCGACCAGCGTCAGCTCGATGTGCTGTACCAGCGCGGGCCAGAAGAGGGTCGACCAGTGGGCGGTGAACCAGTCGGTGCAGAAGGTGGCGTCCTGGGCCACGCACCTGCTGGGCTCGCCGAAGTCGGGGATGACGGGATGGCCGGGCCCTGCGGAGCCGACGCCCGCCGGTGCCCCGGCGGTGACGGCACTGACGGCGCCCATGGAGCCCATGGAGCCCATGGCCAGCGGAAGCGCCGCGCTCATGCCGCGCCCGCCTTCCGTACGGCGTCGAGGGTCGCGGTCCCCAGCACGCGGCCGTCCGGGCCCGTCACGCGCAGCGCCTCGGTGCCCTCGGCGATCATCAGGGAGAGCGCCGAGCGCAGCGACGCGTCCCCGGAGAGCGAGGGCAGCCGGGACGGCTCGGCGGCCGCCGCCGCAGTGCCCTCCGCCGCCAGCTCCAGGTCGGCCAGCCGGATCAGGGTGAGCCGCTTCAGGCCCCGGTCGGCGCCGACGAAGCGGGCCACGAACTCGTCGGCGGGCTCATTCAGCAGCGCCTGCGGGGTGTCGTACTGCGCGAGCCGCCCGCCCTCCCGGAGCACGGCTATCCGCGTGCCCATCTTCACGGCCTCGTCGATGTCGTGGCTGACGAAGATGACGGTCTTCCTGATCCGCTCGTGCAGCGCCAGGAACTCGTCCTGCACCCGCTCCCGGGTGATCGGGTCCAGCGCGCCGAACGGCTCGTCCATCAGCATCACCGGAGGGTCGGCGGCCAGCGCACGGGCGATGCCGACGCGCTGCTGCTGGCCACCGGAGAGCTGCGCCGGATAGCGCTTGCCGTACTCGGCGACCGGCAGCCCCACCAGGTCGAGCAGTTCGGCCACGCGCTGCTTCGTACGCCCCCGGTCCCAGCCGAGGACCTTCGGCACGGTCGCGACGTTGTCCGCTATGGACAGGTGCGGGAAGAGGCCGACCTGCTGGATGACGTAGCCGATGGAGCGGCGCAGCGCGATCGGGTCCATGTCGAGGATGGAACGGCCGCCGATCCTGATGTCGCCGCCGGTGAGGTCGGTCAGCCGGTTGACCATCATCAGGGCCGTGGTCTTGCCGCTGCCGGACGGACCGAGCAGGACGCAGATCTCGCCCGCCGGGACGGTCAGCGACAGTTCGTCGACGGCCGGCGCCCCGGAGCCCCGGTAGTTCTTCACGACCCGGTCGAAGACGATCTCCTGCGCTTCGGCGGGGCCGGGGGCAGCGCTGTCGTGCTCGCCCGCCGGACTTCTCGGTGGGGTGGTTTCCTGGCTCATCGGGGTCTCTCCTGGGATGGCGACAGCGGTACGTGCGGGTGCGGGCGGCGCGCCACGGGGGCGCGGCGCTCAGGCCATCCCGTTCGCCCGCAGGAAGTCCGTGGCGACCTCGGAGGGCGCCAGGCGTACGGTGTCGACGGCCCGGTTCATCTCGCGGACGGCCTCGTCGGTGAGCAGCGCGTCGATCCGGTTCAGCACCTTCGCGAAACCGGGGCCCTGCTCCTTGAGGACGCCCTTGCGCAGCACGGGGGCGAGGTTCTGGTAGCCGTAGAAGCTCTTGGTGTCCCTCAGCAGCGTGTAGCCGCCGCGTGCGAGCTGCGGGTCGGTGGTGAAGACGTCCGCGGCGTCGACCTGGCCGTGGTCCAGGGCGGAGTACTGCAGTCCGATGTTGAGGGTCTTCACCTCGGTGTTCGGCAGGTCGTACGTCTTGACGAGCTGGTGGTAGCCCAGCGCGCCGACGAGGTTGTCGGGGTACTCGGCGAACACGACGTGCGGAGCCCTGCGCAGGTCGGCGATGGTCTTCAGGCCGTACTTGGCGGCGAAGGCGGGCTTCACGCCCACCGCGTCGCGGTTCTGGAACGGCGTCGGCGGCAGCATCGTCAGGCCCCGCTTCTCCTGGAACGCCTTCGCCTTGCGGAAGGTCTCGGCCGCGCTGCCGGGGATCTCGGTCTGCTTGGCCAGCACCTGGAGGATGACGCCCGTGTACTCGGGATAGAGGTCGATCTGGCCGGAGGTCAGGGCGCCGTCGATGATGTTGGTGCTGCCGATGTTCGACTTGAGCTCCACGCTGTACCCGGCCTTGCGCAGCGCCTGCTCGTACAGCTCGCCGATGACCCACTGCTCGGTGAACTCCTTCGCGCCGATCACCACCGTGGGCCGGCCGCCGGCGGCCGCGGCTCCGCAGCCGCTCAGCGCGGCGATGCTCGCGAGCACCAGCAGCACCGCTCCCGCGGCACGGCACCGGCCCACGCGGCGTGCGCCCACGCGGGGTGCGCCCTCGCGGGGTGCGGCGTCGCGGCGTGCCGTGAGCGCGGCCGTGCGGCGTGCCGTGCGCCTGACCACGCGGCGGCCCGCTCTGTGGCCGCTCACACCTGGTCCCTGGGGATCGAGCGAGTCCAGGTACGGGCGAAGACCTCGCGCTCCGCCGCGCCCGAGCCCTCGTACGCGGCAAGGTGGTTGACGACGAGGAAGTCCCGCTCGTCGGCGGTCATCCGGGACCGGGTGCACACCCGTACCGCCCACTCCCCGCGCCCGATGCGCTCCTCCCGCTCGCACTCGACGCTCGCGGAGAGCGGGTCGCCCTCCACCAGCCGGAAGCGGTTCAGGTCGCGCGCGCTGCGGGTCAGGCCGTCGGCGCGGTCGGTCGTCGAGCCGTCGGACGGCGTGGCGACGATGATCTGCTCCCGGCTCGCGGGGTCGTACGTCACCCGGCGCGCGCCCGGCAGCGCCTCGGTCTCGATGGTGTGCGGCGGGACCGGGGACGGCGGTCCGAAGTCGCGCAGCGCGGCCTCCTCGGCCGGGCGCGGCTCCCGTACGGGAAGAACCAGCTCTCCGTGGCCGGTGTCCAGTTCGAGCGCCACGGTCCGGGGCGAGGGCCACATCCACGGCCACAGCGAGGCGGAGACGGCCACCCGGATGCGGTTGCCGGCACCGAAGGCGTGGCCGATGGCGAAGAGCGGGACGGTCACCTCGTACGCCCGGCCCGGCTGGAGCGGTTCGGGTTCGGCGTGCCCGGCGCGGTGGGTGAGGTTGAGCAGCCCGGTGGTGACCAGCCGGGAGGCGCCGTCCGGTGTGACCTCGCACAGCCGCACGGCGAGCTGGGCCTGCGGGCGGTCGCTGGTGACCCGCAGGGTGACCTCGGGGACACCGAGGATCTCCACCCGTTCGGGCAGCGGGGGCCCGGTGAAGGAGCAGGCCCGCCCGTCGTCGGGCGCCTGGTCGGCGTACTGCCCGGGTACGTCGCCGAACTTGAGGAAGTCGCTCGTCGCGGCGCCGATGGCGAGCGGCGAGCGCAGCACGGCCGTGCCCGGGGCGCCGCCCAGTTCGCCCAGCGGCAGCCGGCGGGGGGTGACACCCGGCGACGGCCAGGACGGCTCGGCGACCCAGCGGCCGGCGCGGTGCACGCGGTCGGCGCCGAGCGGCGCGGGCTCCGGCATCCACACCCGCAGTGGCGGCTCGTCGTCTACGGCCGCGGTCCCGCCGCCCGGTTCCGCACCGTTCGCACCGGGCGTGCGCGCTGGGGCGGCTGTGCCGTCCGTGGCGCCGCCGCGCATCCAGCGGTCGAACCAGCGGACGCACTCGCCGACGAAGTCGATGGCGGGTCCCGGCAGCCCCTGGTGCGGGTAGTTGTGCGCCCAGGGTCCGACCAGACCCCTGACCGGTACGCCCGCCGCCTGGAGGCCGGCCATCAGCCGGAAGACGGCGCCGCGGTACTGGTCGATCCAGCCGCCCACCGCGTACACCGGGACCTTGATCGCTGAGTAGTCCTCGCAGACCGAGCCGTGCTCCCAGTACGCGTCCCGGCGCTGGTGGGTGACCCATTCCTCGGCGTACGGAACGGTCGCCTCCAGCCGGTCCAGCCACCGCTGACGCCAGGACTCGCCGAGCACGGCGGGGTCACCGGGGCGGGCGTTGTACGCGAGCATCGTCGCCGCCCAGGGCAGCATCTCGGAGGCGAGCAGGGCGCCGCCCGCGTAGTGCACGTCGTCGGCGTACCGGTCGTCGGTGGAGCAGACAGTGACGACGCAGCGCAGTTGGGGCGGGTCGAGCGCGGCGATCTGCAACCCGTTGAAACCGCCCCAGGACTTGCCGATGATCGCGACCTGCCCGTCCGACCAGTCCTGCCGCTCGATCCAGGCGAGGACCTCAAGAGCGTCGGCCAGCTCGGTCGGGTGGTACTCGTCGAGCATCACTCCGTCGGAGTCGCCGCTGCCCCGGCAGTCGACGCGCAGCGAGGCGAAGCCGGCCTGCGCGAAGGGCGCGTGCAGTGTGACGTCGCGGGGCGCGGTGGCGTCGTTCTTGCGGTACGGGATGTACTCGAGCACGGTCGGCACCGGCCCCCGGGCGTCCGCCGGCAGCCAGATCCGGGCGGCGAGCCTGGCACCGTCCTTCAGGGGTATCCACACGTGGCGCAGCACGCGTACGGCGTGGTGCGGCCGGTCGTCAGGGTGCTCCTGCGGGCGGCGCTCCGCGGTCTCTCCGGCGGTGGCCGGGGTTCCGGTAGTGGGCATGGGCGCACATTAGACGAACGTTCACACTCGTTATATCCGTCTATGCCGGTCTTCGGAGGTCATGTGAACTCGTGAAGATGAACACAGGAATGAGTCAGGAAAAACTGGGTACAGCAGAAACAGATCGCCTGCTGAAAACGCCATGGGAATGGCGTCGGAAAATGCATTCGGCGCGCTCGGCGGCCCGTGGAGTATCGCTCCGCATCCCCCTCGGTACCGGACTTTCCCCTTCCGGCCGACCGAAGCGGGAGAGGGATCACCCGCTTACCGCGCCCCTTGTCCGCGCGTCGCCAGGCTGGAGTCCCGTACGACGAGTTCGGGTTCCAGGATGACCTTGCGGTGCTCGTGCGCCGTGGCGCCGCCGGCGGTCTCTTCGAGGAGCATTTCGGCGCCGATGCGACCCATCGACACGGCCGGCTGCCGCACGGATGTGAGCGGCACCGCTGCCGCCGCGGCGAACTGGATGTCGTCGTACCCGACGATCGCCATGTGCTCGGGTACGTTGATGCGCGCGGCGAAGGCCGCCTGGAGGACGCCGAGGGCCAGCAGGTCGTTGGCGCAGAAGACGGCCGTGGGGCGCGGCGAGAGGCCGATGAGCCTGGCTCCCGCGTCCCGTCCGGCGGCGACGTCCAACCGGTCCGCCGAGACCTCACGGAGCGCGTCGGGGGGTAGCCCCGCGTTCTTCAGTGCGGCAAGGACGCCGGTCCGGCGGTCACGCACCTGTGGCAGGTCCGGAGGGCCGCCCACATAGACGAGGGAGGTGTGGCCGGTGGAGATGAGGTGTTGTGCGGCCAGCCTGCCGCCCACGACGTCGTCGACGGAGACGGAGCAGGTCGTGGCCCCGGGTGCCACGCGGTCCACCAGCACATAGGGAATGCCCTGTCTGCGGAGCGCATCCAGGCTCCGGCCCGTCGTGTCCGCCGGGGTGACGAGAACGCCTCGTACCCGCTGTTCGGCGAAGAGGGAGATGTAGTCCGCCTCGTCCTTGGCGTTCTGGGCGCTGTTGCACACCATGACGCCGAGGCCCGACTGGCGCGCGGTCCTTTCCGCTCCGCTTGCGATATCGACGAAGAACGGATTTCCCATATCCAGGACGAGCAGTGCCACGATACGGCTGGCCCCGCCTCTCAGCTGGCGGGCGGACTCGCTCCGGACATAGCCGAGGCGGTCGATCACGGACTGGACCCGGATTCTGGTCTCTTCACCGACTATGTGCGGCCGGTTGATGACATTGGAGACGGTGCCGACCGACACACCGGCCTGACGTGCCACGTCCTTGATGCCAACCATGGGACTCCATGCTCCGAACCGGCCGCGCCGACCGCATCTGCCGCAGCTGTTGAAAGTGCATTCTTTCACAGGGCGTTGGCCGCGTTCGCCGTTGAATGTGTGCCGCAGGCGAATCGATCGCCGAGGCCGGGGCCCGTGATCTCCCGGGCCACCGGCCGCTCGACGCGGGCCGGTGACCCGGGTGCGCATGTGGCGGGGCATCGTGCCGACGCCCGGAAGGTCAGAAGTGGTACTTGTCGATGTTCGACTTGTCGAAGACGGCCGGCTTGCCGAGGTCGACGACGCTGTCCTTGCCGATGGTGAACGAGCCCATGTCGCCCGCGGTGAACGTCTGCCCCGGGGCACCGCTGATCTGTCCCGAGGCAAGCGCTATGGCCGTGTAGCCGGCGAGCGCTCCCAGCTTCGCGGGGTCCCACAGCTCGAAGGACCTGACCGTGCCGTTCTTCACGTAGGAACGCATGTCGTTCGGCTGGCCGAGACCGGTCAGCTGCACCCTGCCCTTGTACTTGGACCCGGACAGGTACTGGGCGGCGGCCTTGATGCCCACGGTGGTCGGCGAAATGATGCCCTTCAGGTCGCGGTATTGCTGCAGAAGTCCCTGCGTCTGCTGGAACGACTGCTGCGGGTCGTCGTTTCCGTAGGCGACCTTGACCAGCTTGATGTCCTTGTACTGCGGCTTCTTCAGCTCATCCTTCATGAACTTTATCCAGGTGTTCTGGTTGGTCGCGGTCTGCGCGGCGGAGAGGATGGCGATCTTTCCCTTGTTCCCGATCTGCTTGGCCATCAGCTGCACCTGGGTCCGGCCCAGGTCCTCGGCGCTGGCCTGGGAGACGAAGACGTCCCGGCAGTCGGTGTTGGTGTCGGAGTCGTAGGTGACCACCTTGACACCGCTCTTGCGCGCCTGGTTCAGCGATGTGCAGAGTGCGCCGGGGTCCTGGGCCGACACCGCGATCGCGTTGACCCGCTGCTGGGTCAGGGTGTTGACGTAGGAGACCTGCCCGGCGGTGTCGGTGCCACTGCTGGTGCCGACTTCCTTGAAGGTCTCCCCCAGGGCCTCCACGGCCTTCTTCCCGCCCTTGTCCGCGGCCGTGAAGTAGGGGTTGTTCACCTGCTTGGGCAGGTAGGCGATGGTCAGCCCCTTCTTGGTGGGCGCCTTGGGGTCGGCGGAGGCGGAGGCGGCGCCCGAGCCTTTGGATCCGCCCTGGGCCTCGGTGGACTTCTTGGTGGTTCCACCACAGGCGGCCGCGCTCAGTGCGACGGCCGAGACGACCGCGATGGCGGCCATGGTGCGTCGGGCGGTGAGGGTGCTGAAGGACATGCGGGTTCCTTTCATGTCACACGGCGCGTGGCTGTGCCGGTGGCGTGCGCTTCATTCGGGGCTCGACGGGGTCGCGCTCCGCACGGGAGGGTGCCTCTATGTCTTTCGTCAAGCGAGGCGTGGGGTTCTGGGTTCGTAGAAGGTGCCGTCGCGGAGCATGGCGAACAGGACGCTGATGCGGTGGCGAGCGAGGCGGAGAAGGGCTTGTGTGTGGGTTTTTCCGCGGGCTCGGCAGCGGTCGTAGTAGGTGCGGGAGGCGGGATCGTGCAGGGCGGCGAATGCGGAGAGGAACATCGCGCGTTTGAGTTGCCGGTTGCCGCCTCTGGGTGCGTGTTCGCCGTGGATCGAGGTTCCCGACGACTTCGTTGTCGGGGCGAGGCCGGCGTAGGAGGCCAGGTGGGCGGCGGTGGGGAAGCTGGTGCCGTCGCCGACGGTGACCAGCAAGGTGGCTGCGGTCCTGACCGCGACCCCCGGAATCGAGGTCAGGACCTTCGAAAGAGGGTGGTCCTCCAGCAGTGTCCCGATCTGGGTTTCCAAGGCCCGGCGCTGGTCGTGAACGGCGGCGAGGGAGCGGGCCAGGGACGGGATCACGACGTCGAGGGTGCCGGTGCCTGGGACCACGACGCTCTGTTCGTCGAGCGCGGTGAAGACGTCGTCGATCAGTCGCTGGGCCATGCGTGGGGCTTTGGGCCGGATCACCTCCACGAGCCTGCGACGACCTGCCCTTCGCAGGGCGGCTGGGGAGCCGTAGCGTTCCAGCAGCCAGGTGATGGCCTGGTGGTCCAGACGTGGCCCGAGCACGCGTTCCAAGCTTGGGTGGAACTGGGTGAGCAGGCCGCGTATCCGGTTGGAGGTGCGGGTGGCCTCGGCCGCGAGGTCCTGGTCGAAGCCGACCAGGACGGTCAGCTCGGCGGTGATCTCGTCGGTCATGTGAAGCGAGCGCAGGGTGTGCGGCATGGTGCGGGCGGCATCCGCGATCACCGCGGCGTCCTTCGCGTCGGTCTTGGCCTCGCCCGGGTAGAGGTCGGCGATCCGGCGCATGGCCAGGCCTGGCAGGTAGGCGACCTTGCAGCCGGCGTTGCGGGCGACGGTGAGTGGGAGGGCTCCGATCGAGGCAGGCTGGTCCACGATCACCAGGACGGTGCCGAACTTCGCGGCGAGCTTGTCGAACACCGCTCGCAGCTTCGTCTCGCTGTTGGGCAGCGGCTTGTCGAAGATCTTCTTGCCGGCAGGAGTCAGGCCGTGTCCGTGATGGGCGCTCTTGCCGACGTCCAGGCCGAGGAAGACGCCTACGTCGTCGATGTCGTACAACCCGTCCTCCCGAACAGGGCTCGTGCGGTGCTGGCCAGGGCGATGGAGCCGTACGCGCGCATCCACGTTATGCAGACCTGCCGCCCGCAGGATGCCGGGCGTTGCGCCCGGCCAGGCGGTAGTCGGACCTCTCATCAGCGTCTCCCACGGCACCCCACGGGCCCGGTGACACCACCCCCCAGGTCATCCCATCGACAGGGGGACACAGTCATACCGGACCCGGAGGCCAGCGGCCCTCTTGCAGGACCGCGAAGAAGATAACGGGGACCAGGGGAACCAGGGGGCCGCGGGGTCGCCCCGGGGGCGGGACCAGGCGGCGGGATCAGGCGGGCGACGCCGCCGTGGGCGGACGCTCCTGCTTGGTGGTCCTGCGCCGGGCCCGGACGGCTCCGACCTGGCGTGCCACGCGTGGGGCCAGGACCGAGACGACCAGAAGGGCTCCGGTGACGACTATCTGGGACTGCGCGGAGACGTTGACCAGGCTCATCACGTTCTGCAGCGTGCCGAGGAGGAAGACACCGGCGATCGCGCCGCCGAGCGTTCCCCTGCCGCCGTCGAAGTCGATCCCACCGAGCAGTACGGCCGCGATGACCGACAGTTCCAGGCCGGTGGCGTTGTCGTACCGGGCGCTGGCGTAGTGGAGGACCCAGAAGACACCCGTGAGCGCGGAGACGGTGCCGGTGGCGACGAACATGGACAGCTTCAGCCGCTTGACCCGCACACCGGCGAACCGAGCGGCTTCCTCACAGGCTCCGACGGCGAACAGGGCGCGGCCGGCCGGCATGGCGTGCAGCACGACGACGGCGATGAGCAGCAGCACCGCCCAGGGGACGGCGGCCTGGGGGATGAAGGTGCCGCCGATGCGGTCGGAGGAGAAGTCGAGGTACTGCTGGGGGAAGTCGGTGACGGAGTCGGATCCCAGCACGATCTGCGCGATCCCGCGGTAGGCCGCGAGGGTGCCGATGGTGACGGCGAGGGACGGCAGTCCGAGTCTGGTCACGAGCAGACCGTTGATCAGACCGCAGACCACGCCGAGCAGGACGCACAGGGGGATGATGGTCTCGATGGCGAGACCCTCGTTCCAGAGCTTGCCCATGATGGCGCCTGACAGGCCGACGGTGGAGCCGACCGAGAGGTCGATCTCGCCGGAGATGACCAGCATGGTCATGGGCAGGGCGATGAGGGCGATCGGCAGGGTGTTGCCGATGAGGAACGACAGGTTCAGCGCGTTGCCGAAGTTGTCGACCAGCAAGAACGAGCAGACCAGGAGGACGACCAGCAGGAGACCGACGACCGTGTCCCAGCGCAGCGCGTCCCGGGCCCGCAGGTGGGCGCCGCTCGTGGCGGACTCAGGCATGGTGGGCACTCCTTGTCTGTGCGGCCCGTTTACGGAGCAGGGCGGCAACCCGCAGCGCGACCACCCGGTCCACGGCGATGGCGAGCAGGAGCAGGATGCCGTCGATGGCCTGCACCCACACCGAGCTGACGCCGATGGCGGGCAGGACGCCGTTGATGGACGTGAGCAGCAGGGCACCGAGTGCGGCGCCGTAGACGCTGCCGGAGCCGCCGGTGAAGGCCACTCCCCCGACCACGACGGCGCTGACGACGGTGAGTTCGTAGCCGTTGCCGGTGCCGGAGTCGACGTTGCCGAACCGGGCGAGGTAGAGGACGCCGGCCAGGCCGGCCAGGGCGCCGCACACGAGGTAGGCGGTCAGGATCCGCTTGCGCACGGGGATGCCGGCCAGTTGGGCGGCCTCGGGGCTGGAGCCCTGGGCGTACAGGTCACGACCGCTGCGGTAGCTGCGCAGGTAGTAGGCGGCGGCGATCAGGACGATCGCGGTGAGGACGGCGAGATAGGGCACCGGGCCGAGGCCGCCGTGTCCGAAGCTCACGAATCCGCCGGGCAGGTCGGCGGCGGTGATCTGCTGCGCTCCGAACCAGATCGAGTCGACGCCCCGGATGATGTAGAGCGTGCCCAGGGTCACGACGAGGGCCGGCACCTTGCCCAGGCTGACCAGCAGGCCGTTGACCACGCCGAACGCGGCACCGAGTGCGACGGCCAACAGCACGGCGAGCAGCGGGTCGCCGCCCCCGCGCAGGAACTCTCCGGCGGCGAAGGCGGTGATGCCGAGGGTCGAGCCGACCGACAGGTCGACGTTGCGGGTGATGACCACCATGGACTGGCCGACTCCCACCAGCACCAGGATGGTGGCGTTGAGCAGCAGGTCCTTGATGCCCTGCCGGGAGAGGAAGTCGCTGTTGTCGAGTTGCGTGGCCACCAGCATGAGCACCAGCACGACGAGGATGGCGAGTTCCCGGATCCTGAGCACCCGGTCGAGGAAGCCGCCGCTCTCGGCGTCTTTCGAGGCAGTGGCGGCAGACGGTTTCACGGTCATGGTCACGCTGCGCTCCTCGTACGACCGGTGGCCGCCTCCATCACCGACTCCTCGGTCGCGTCGCCGCGGGAGAGCTCCGCGGTCAGTCGCCCTTCGTGCATGACCAGGACGCGGTCGGCCATCCCGAGGATCTCCGGAAGGTCGGAGGAGATCATCAGCACGGCCATGCCGTCGGCCGCGAGCTGGGACAGCAGCCGGTGCACCTCGGCCTTGGTGCCCACGTCGATGCCGCGGGTGGGCTCGTCGACGATCAGCACCCGCGGCCGGGTGGCGAGCCACTTGGCCAGGACGACCTTCTGCTGGTTGCCTCCGGAGAGCGTGCCCACCAGGTCGGCCAGTCGGCCGTATTTGACCTGGAGACGGACTGCCCAGTCGACCGCACGGCTGCGTTCGGCGGCGCGGCTCATCATCCCCATCGTGCTGGCGTCCCGCAGGCCGGTGAGGTTGATGTTGCGCGCGATGGACATCTCCATCACCAGGCCCTGGGCCCTGCGGTCCTCGGGGACCAGGGCGAGGCCGGCCGCCATGGCCAGGCTGGGGGCGCCCGGCTTCAGCGGTCTGCCGTCCACGTGTACCTCGCCGCCGTCCCACCGGTCGACGCCGAAGACCGCTCGGGCGACCTCGCTGCGTCCCGCTCCGACGAGACCCGCCAGACCGACGATCTCGCCGTGCCTGACGTCGAACGAGACATCCGTGAAGACGCCCTCCCGCGTCAGCCTCCGCACGCTGAGCGCGACGGAGCCGACCTCAGCGTCCTGCTTCGGGTAGAGCTCGGCCAGCTCACGGCCGACCATCCTGCGGACCAGATCGTCCTCGGTGAGGCCCAGAACCGGCTCGGTGGAGATCCATGCGCCGTCCCGCAGGGTCGTCACCCGCTGGCACAGGGCGAAGACCTCCTCCAGGCGGTGGGAGATGAACAGCACGGCCGCACCCCCCTCACGCAGCGTCCTGACGACGTTGAAGAGCCGGGTGACCTCGGCGCCCGTGAGGGCGGCCGTGGGCTCGTCCATGATGAGCACCCGGGCGTCGAAGGACAGCGCCTTGGCGATCTCGACCAGCTGCTGATCGGCGATGGACAGGCCGCGGGACGGGCGATCGGGGTCCAGGTTCACGCCGAGCCGCTCGAAGAGCGCGGTCGTGGCCCTCCTGACGGCCTTGTGGTCGACCCGGCCGAAGGAGCGGCGCGGCTGGCGGCCGACGAAGATGTTCTCCGCCACCGACAGATCGGGGAAGAGGGTCGGCTCCTGGTAGATGACGGCCACCCCCGCGTCGCGCGCGTCCGCGGGTCCGTGGAAGACCACCGGCCTGCCGTCGAGCAGGATGCTGCCGGAGTCGGGCCGGTGGACACCCGCGAGGGTCTTGATCAAGGTGGACTTGCCGGCGCCGTTCTCCCCGGCCAGGGCGTGTGCCTCCCCCGCATGGAGGTGCAGGGAGACGTCTCGCAGAGCACGCACTGCGCCGAAGGACTTGTTCACCCCCTCCAGGGCGAGGACCGGAGTCCGTTCCGGTTCGGGGTCGGTCATGACTTCTCCTGGGTCTCCCGGTCCACGGGGTACGCGGCCCCACGGATGAAATGTTTCAATGGGGTTGCCGGGACGTTAGTCCCACCCCATCCCAGCGTCAAGAGTCTTCCGGACGCCGAAGCGGCCCCGGCACCAAGAGCTTCCCCCGTCGCACACCTGGCGACGGAACCAGGACCACCGGGGAGAATCGACGGCACGATTCCATAACGACCCCACACCCAACCGCACGTTCGGGGCATCCAGCCGTTGACAGGGCGAACGGCGGAGCCTAGCGTGTCCGAGTGGTATGAAACGATTCATAGAAGGTGCCATGACCGATCTGCCAACCGTCAAGGCAACACTGAAGCGTCAGCACATCGAGACCCCTTCATGGGCATATGGCAACTCGGGAACCCGTTTCAAGGTGTTCCGTCAGGCCGGTGTCCCGCGCGATCCCTACGAGAAGCTGGACGACGCCGCCCAGGTCCACGCGGCCACCGGAGTCGCCCCCACGGTCGCCCTCCACATTCCGTGGGACCGGGTCGACGACTACGGGGCCCTCGCCGCCCACGCCAAGGACCGGGGCCTGACGCTGGGCACGATCAACGCCAACGTCTTCCAGGACGACGACTACAAGCTCGGCTCCGTCACCAACCCGGACCCCGCTGTGCGGCGAAAAGCCCTGGCGCACCTTCTCGAATGCGTCGACATCATGGACGCGACCGGATCACGGGACCTGAAGCTGTGGTTCGCCGACGGCACCAACTATCCCGGCCAGGACGACATCGCGGTCCGGCAGGACCGGCTGGCCGAGGCGCTGTCCGCCGTGTACGAGCGCCTCGGTGACGACCAGCGGATGCTGCTGGAGTACAAGCTCTTCGAGCCCGCCTTCTACACCACCGACGTGCCGGACTGGGGCACGAGCTACGCCCACTGCCTGAGGCTCGGCCCCAGGGCCCAGGTCGTCGTGGACACCGGACACCACGCCCCCGGCACCAACATCGAGTTCATCGTGGCCTTCCTGCTGCGCGAGCGGAAGCTCGGCGGCTTCGACTTCAACTCCCGCTTCTACGCGGACGACGACCTCATGGTCGGCGCGGCCGACCCGTTCCAGCTCTTCCGGATCATGTTCGAGGTCGTCAGGGGCGGCGGCCTCGACCCGGAGTCCGGGATCGCGTTCATGCTCGACCAGTGCCACAACATCGAGGCGAAGATCCCGGCCATCATCCGCTCGGTGATGAACGTCCAGGAGGCCACGGCCAAGGCCCTGCTCGTCGATCGCGATGCGCTCCGCGGTGCCCAGAGCTCCGGCGACGTGCTCGGCGCCAACAGCGTCCTGATGGACGCCTACAACACCGACGTGCGACCGCTGCTCGCGGAGGTCCGCCAGGAGCTCGGTCTCGCCGGCGACCCCATGGCCGCCTACCGCGACAGCGGATGGGCCGAGCGGATCGTCGCCGCCCGCGTCGGCGGCGAGCAGGCCGGCTGGGGCGCCTGACACCGCCGGGCCGGCCTGTCGGTCCGGTACCGACCGGGCCTTCAGGTCCGGCACCGGCACCGGCCTCTCCCGGCCTCGCACCCTGCCCTGTTCCGACCGCCGTTGTTCCGAGCGCCGTTCGTCGATACGGCCGACCGCCTCATCTTCGCAAAGGACACGTCATGGCATCCGCCACCACTCCAGAGGTCGCCGCGCTGCTGGAGCGCTCCAACCGCCTGGGATCAGACCCCCGCAACACGAACTACGCCGGTGGCAACGCCTCCGCCAAGGGCGTCGTGCCCGACCCGGTCACCGGTGCCGACGCCGAGCTGATGTGGGTCAAGGGATCCGGTGGCGACCTCGGCACCCTCACCGAGTCCGGCCTCGCCGTGCTGCGGCTCGACCGCCTCCGGGCCCTGACGGAGGTGTACCCCGGTGTGGACCGGGAGGACGAGATGGTCGCCGCGTTCGACTACTGTCTGCACGGCAAGGGTGGTGCCGCGCCCTCCATCGACACCGCCATGCACGGCCTGGTCGACGCTCCTCATGTCGACCACCTGCACCCCGACTCCGGAATCGCGCTCGCCTGTGCGGCCGACGGTGAGGAACTGACGCGGACGTGCTTCGGCGACCGCGTGGTGTGGGTCCCGTGGCGACGCCCCGGCTTCCAGCTCGGACTGGACATCGCGGCCATCAAGAAGGCGCACCCCGAGGCCATCGGCTGCATCCTCGGCGGACACGGCATCACCGCCTGGGGTGAGACGTCGCAGGAGTGCGAAGAGAACTCCCTGTACATCATCCGCACGGCGGAGGAGTTCCTGGCGGAACGGGGCAAGGCGGAGCCGTTCGGCGCCACCCTGCCGGGCTACGAGCCTCTGCCGGGACCGGAGCGACGGGCCCGGGCGGCCGCGCTCGCCCCGCTGCTCCGCGCGATCGCCTCGCAGGACCGCCCGCAGGTGGGCCACTTCGACGACTCCGACACGGTGCTTGACTTCCTCTCCCGTGCCGGGCATCCGCGGCTGGCCGCGCTGGGCACGTCCTGCCCCGACCACTTCCTGCGCACCAAGGTCCGGCCGCTCGTGCTCGATCTGCCGGCCACGGCATCGCCGGACGAGGTGGCGGAACGGCTCAAGGCCCTGCACGCCGAGTACCGTGCCGAGTACGCCGCCTACTACCAGCGGCACGCCACACAGGACTCGCCCGCCATGCGGGGCGCCGATCCCGCCATCATCCTGATTCCCGGCGTGGGCATGTTCAGCTACGGCAAGGACAAGCAGACGGCGCGCGTCGCCGGCGAGTTCTACATCAACGCGATCAACGTCATGCGGGGCGCCGAGGCGGTCTCCTCGTACCAGCCGATCGAGGAGTCGGAGAAGTTCCGCATCGAGTACTGGGAGCTGGAGGAGGCCAAGCTCCGGCGCATGCCGAAACCCAAGCCGCTGGCCACCCGGGTCGCCTTCGTGACCGGCGCGGGGTCCGGCATCGGCAAGGCGACCGCACGGCGCCTGGTGGCCGAAGGGGCCTGCGTGGTCGTCGCCGACCTCAACACGGACAGTGCCCGGGCTGTCGCCGAGGAACTCGGCGGGCCCGACAAGGCCGTCGCGGTGACGGTGGACGTCACCGACGAGGCGCAGATCGCGGCCGCCTTCGCCGAGGCGGTCCTCGCCTTCGGCGGCGTCGACCTGGTCGTCAACAACGCCGGCATCTCGATCTCCAAGCCGCTTCTGGAGACCACGTCGAAGGACTGGGACCTCCAGCACAGCATCATGGCGCGGGGGTCCTTCCTGGTGTCCCGGGAAGCGGCACGCGTGATGACCGAGCAGGCGATGGGCGGTGACATCATCTACATCACCTCGAAGAACGCCGTCTTCGCCGGCCCCAACAACATCGCCTACTCCGCCACCAAGGCCGACCAGGCGCACCAGGTGCGCCTGCTCGCGGCCGAGCTGGGCGAGCACGGCATCCGCGTCAACGGCATCAACCCGGACGGCGTGGTCCGCGGCTCGGGCATCTTCGCCGGCGGCTGGGGCGCGAAGCGCGCCGCGGTCTACGGCGTGGCGGAGGAGGAGCTGGGCGAGTTCTACGCCCAGCGCACCCTGCTCAAGCGGGAGGTGCTGCCCGAGCACGTGGCCAACGCGGTCTTCGCTCTCACCGGTGGGGACCTCACGCACACGACGGGCCTGCACATCCCCGTGGACGCGGGTGTGGCCGCCGCTTTCCTGCGGTGACGCAGGCCGCGGGTTCCGCCTGGCCGCGGTGATCCGGGGGCCGGCTCCGCCGGTCGCCCCGGCCACTGCCGCGCCGTCGGCCCCGGCCACTGCCGCGCGGTCGGTCGCGACGACCGGCGCGCGCTCGGTGCAGAGGCGTCCGGTGGCAGAGGCGCCCGGTGTCCGTGGGACCGGCTGTCCGGCCGGCCCCCCGGACACAGCGGGCGTGACCGGCCCGCAGGGGCGGCGCCCAGCCGGCCTCGCGGAGGCGGCGAGCCCCGTCCGCCCGGCGGAGGCAGCGAGTCCAACCGGCCTTGCGGAGGCACCGAGCCCAACCGGCCCCGAGGCAGCCCGCACAACCGCCCATCCGGCGCGTCCGGCGCGTCCGGCGACCGTCGCCGGCACTCTCCCACGTCCGGCTCCCGCGTGTCCGGCACTCCCCCCGTCCGGCTCCGCGCGTCCGGCTCCCGCACGTCATCGTCCCAGTCCGTCCAGGCACAGCCGAGGAAGACCACAGTGACCACCGCACCCCCGCCCGCCGCTCCCCTCTCCACCTTCGCCGCGGCGGACCTGGGCGCCACCAGCGGCCGGGTGATGATCGGCCGGGTCGGCCGGGACGAGCTCAGCGTGACCGAGGTGCACCGATTCGCCAACGTTCCCGTTCGCCTGCCCACCGGGCTGCACTGGGACGTGCCGGGTCTCTTCCGGAACGTCCTCGACGGTCTGGGCAAAGCCGCGAGAGGCGGTGCGGTCCGTTCCCTGGGGGTCGACACGTGGGCGGTGGACTACGGCCTGCTGGACGCCGACGGGGCCCTTCTCGGCCTGCCGCACCACTATCGGGACAGCCGGACGGCCACCGTCGCCGATCGCGTCCGCGAGGAGATCGGCGCGCAGCGGCTCTACGCCATCAACGGCCTGCAGCACGTGCCGTTCAACACCGTCTTCCAACTGGCCGCCGCGCGCGGAACCGCCCAGCTGGCGGCGGCCCGGACGCTGCTCCTGATCCCCGACCTGATCACCTACTGGCTCACCGGCGTCCTGGGCGCGGAGACCACCAACGCCTCCACCACGGGCCTCCTCGACGCCCGGTCCGGCACGTGGAGCCGCCTCCTGTCGGACCACGTCGGTCTGGACCCCCGGCTCCTGCCGTCCCTGCGGGAGCCGGGCACCTTCGCCGGTGAGCTGCTTCCCTATGCCGTTCGGGCGACGTCTCTGCCCGCGGGCACACCGGTCACGACGGTCGCCTCCCACGACACGGCGTCCGCGGTGGTGGCCGTGCCCTCCGTGGCGCCGCATCCCGCGTTCATCTCCTGCGGGACCTGGTCCCTGGCCGGTCTGGAGCTGGATGCCCCGGTACTCAGCGCCGCCTCGCGTGCGGCGAACTTCACCAACGAGGCCGGCGTCGACGGCACGGTGCGCTACCTGCGCAACATCATGGGGATGTGGCTGCTGGAGGAGTGCCGGCGCTCATGGGAGGCCCGCGGCGAGCGCCCCGGTGTGCCGGAGCTGGTCGCCGACGCGGCACGCGCCAGGCCGTTCGGTGCCCTGATCGACCCGGACGACCCCGGCTTCCTCGCGCCCGCCGACATGCCCGCCGCGATCAGCGACTTCTGCGTGCGCAGCGGGCAGCGCCCTCCGGAGAGCCAGGGCGCCGTCGTCCGGTGCATTCTCGAAAGCCTCGCCCTGGCCCACCGGGGAGTGCTGCGGCAGGCCGCGCGGCTCGCCGACCGGGAGGTCACGCACGTCCACATGGTCGGAGGAGGCAGCAGGAACGGACTGCTGTGCCAGTTCACGGCCGACGCCACCGGCCTGCCCGTGGTCGCCGGCCCCGCCGAAGCCACCGCTCTCGGCAACATCCTGGTGCAGGCCCGGGCGTACGGCGCCGTCTCCGACATCCAGGCCATGCGCGCCCTGGTGCGCGGCACGCAGCCGCTGCGCCGGTATGAGCCGGCGGGCGACATCCGGCGCTGGGACGCGGCCGCCGCGCGCCTCGGGATCGACTGAGCCACGGCGCCGGGCCCCTCGCCTCGCACCGGCCGGCCCGGCCGCGGGCGAGCGGCGCTGGCGCCGCCCGCGGGCGCGTGGGCGTCGGCCCGGCGCCTCCCGGGTCACTGCCGCGTGCTGCGGCCGCCGTACGGGCGCAGCTCCCCGAGCGCTCTCTCGACCGCGTCGAGGACCGTCAGCGGCGCCTTGTTGAGGGGCTCGCGCAGTTCTCGCCCGGCGGTCCAGCGCGTGGTGCGCCGGAAGACCTCCGCCCGGGCGGGGTCGATCCCGCGTATCGCCGTGAGAACGGCCTGGTAGGCGGCTGGGTCATCGATGATCGCGGCGAGGCTGCTGCTCAGGTCGAGTGGGCCCCGCGAGGGCGTCGGGCGAGGATGGCGTTCGACCCAGGTGTGGACTCCGCTGCCGATCTCGTGGGTCGCACCGGACGGGAGCCGCACCCGGGCGCTGGTGTTGGGCGGTACGACGACCTCGAACCGGACGTCGTCGCCGTCCCGCCGCCACGCGGAACTCGCCGTGCCGTACGGGGTCTCGTGCCAGGCCGAGGCGTCGTCGAGGTCGTCCAGCAGCGTCGGGGCGATGCCGATGGTGCGGTATCCCGGTCCGAGGGGTGCGAGGCCGGCGACGGAGCGGTGCAGCCAGTCGGCCACACCCCCCAGGGCGTAGTGGTTGAACGAGGTCATCTGCCCGGGGTTGATGGAGCCGTCCTCGAGCATGGAGTCCCAACGTTCCCAGATGGTGGTCGCTCCCATGGTCACGGGATACAGCCAGGACGGGCACTCGGTCTGGGTCAGCAGCCGGGAGGCGGTGTCGGCGTGCCCGGTGGAGGTGAGGGCCTCACACAGGATGGGGGTGCCGACGAATCCCGTGGAGATGCGGTAGCCCGACGCGCGGACGAGGTCCCTCAGCCGCCGGCCCATCGCCTCCCGCTGCCTGCCGTGGACGAGGCCGAAGACGATGGCGAGCGCGTATCCGGTGGGGGCGTCGGACATCATGCGGCCGCGCGGCGTGACATAGGCGTCCCGGAAGGCCTGCGCTACGCGGTCCGCGAGGGCTGCGTAGCGCTCCGCGTCGGCTGTGCGCCCGATCAGACCGGCCGCCTTGGACGTCAGGTGGGCCGAGCGGCAGAAGTAGGCGGTCGCGACGATGGCCGCGTCCACCTTCGCCCTGTCCGGGAGGTCCGGCGGCGCGTCGGGGTCGAGCCAGTCGCCGAACTGGAGACCGTCCTCCCACAGGAGGTCCTCGCCTGCTCGCCCGGCGATGACGTCCACCCAGGAGGCCATGGCGTCGAAGCACCGGAGCAGCGCCTCGCGGTCCCCGTAGCGTTCGTACAGCACGCTCGGCACCACCGTGACCGCGTCTCCCCAGGCCGCGACGGGCTCATAAAGCCCCGGTACCTGCGGGATGACCGCCGGGACCACCATGGGGACGACACCGCCGGCGGCACGCTGCTCCAGGACGAGATCCTCCAGCCAGGACCTCAGGAACGCGTCGCTGTCATAGAGGAACGCGGCCGTGGGGGCGAACACCTGGATGTCGCCGGTCCATCCGAGCCGCTCGTCCCGCTGGGGGCAGTCGGTAGGGATCGAGAGGAAGTTGCCGCGCATGCCCCAGACGACGTTGTCGTGGAACCGCTGCAGGAGCGGGTGGGACGTCCGGAAGTCGCCGGCCCGGGCCATGTCGTTGTGGAGGACGGCCGCGGTGATGTCGGCGGGGTCGAGTGCGCCGGGCCAGTCGCCGATCTCGGCATAGCGGAAGCCGTGCACGGTCCACTTGGGCTCCCATACCTCCGGGCCCTGGCCGCTGAGCGTGTAGTGATCCGTGGCGGCGGCGTTGCGCAGCGGACGGGTGCCGAGTTCCCCTGCCTCCAGGACCTCGGCGTGGCGCAGCGTCACGGTATGGCCCGCCTCGCCGGTGACCCGGATGCGGAGGCGGCCGACCAGATTCTGGCCGAAGTCGAGGATCGTCCTCCCGCTGGGCGAGGTCAGGACCTCTTTCACCGGCAGGCGTTCGACGACCCGGACGGGAGGCACGGACCGAAGCGCGGGCAGTACGCCGGGCACGGCGATGGTGCGCGCCTTCCGCCATGTGGTGTCGTCGTACGAGGGGTGGGACCAGAGGGGGATGCGTCGCCGGGCGTCATAGGCCTCGCCCCGGTAGAGGCTCGCCGACACGACCGGCCCGCCGTGCCACGTCCACCGTTCGTCGGTGACGACGGTCTCCTCCGTGCCGTCCTCGTAGGCGAGGACGAGTTGCAGGGCGGCTGCCGGATGGCCTTCGTAGAAGCGGCGGGCGGCGTCCCTGAAGCCGTAGTGTTCCGTGTACCAGCCGCCGGCCAGCGTGATGCCGACGGCGTTCGCCCCCGTGTGGAGGTGCTCGGTGACGTCGGTGACGTCCAGGGCGAGACGCCACTGGTAGCTGGTCCAGCCGGGCTTGAGTTCCCCGTCGTCGACGACGCGGCCGTTGAGCTCCGCGTCGTACGCTCCGAATGCCGTCGAGTACATCAGGGCGCGGCGCAGGCCGGGGCGTACGTCGAAGACGTGGCGCAGCAGGTGGGGGTCGTCCGCGCCCGAGCCGATGAAGCGTGCGTGCCAACTGCCGCCGTCCAGGAACCCGCCGGTGACGGTGCTCTCGGCGCTCCACGGCGAAAAGGAGCCGTCGGTCCCGTGCACCCGTACCCGCACGTGTACCGTCTCGCGCATCGCGATCGGCGCGAAGGGCCAGGGAACGTGCACGGATTCGGGTCCGTCGAGGTGGACCGTGGTCTCGTCGCCGTCCCGGGTCACGGATATCTCCGCACGCGCCTGCGCCCAGGACGGTATGGGTGTCCTCGTCTTCCATGACAGGACGGGGCGGGATTCGCCGGTGAACTCCTGGGGGTGGAGGCCGATGCGCGGAGCCTCGACGGTGATTTCGGTGGACACGCTGTTCCGGGCCAATCTTTCGGGGGTGCGCGGTGAGGTTCGTCCGGGGTGCACGGTCAGGTGGTGAGGGGCGTGGAGTCGACCGGTGCCCGAGAGGTGGCCGTCCCCCGGCTGAGGCGGCGGATGATGACGGCGCCCACGCCGCCCGAGACCAGGGCGAACACGGTGAGGAGGACGTACAGACCCGCGGGGCTCCAGTCGATGAGCGCCGGTGTGACAAGCGCGAAGGCGGCGGCGAGGGAGCGCGCGACGGCCATGGTCGCTCCTTGTACCGTGGCTCGTGCGTTGACGGGAAAGGTCTCCTGGGTCCAGATCTTGTACAGCGCCTCGCCGACGAACGGGAAGCTGATGTTGTAGAGGACGAGGGCCACGAACATCAGGGGCAGCACGGTCCCGCCGGTGACGGCGATCAGCAGTTGGCAGGCCGTGAACACGACGACGCCTGCGGCGAAGAAGCGGGTGCGCCACTTGGTGTCCGCGATGCGCGTGAACGCGATGGTCCCGCACAGGCCGATGAGGGTGGTGACGAAGGAGAAGGCGGTCGCCGTGCTCTGGCTGGTGCCGCCCACGGTGACGAGGAAGTAGGTCTTGTACGCACCGAACGTGTTCGCCACCAGGGTGAAGAACAGATAGAAGAGCGCCGTGAGGGCCATCATCACCGTGAAGGAGCGATTGGTGAGGAGCGTCCGGAGAGGAATGGCCTTGGCCATGTCCACGCCCTCGGCGCCCTGACGGCTGACGGCTTCCTCCTCCAACTGCTGGAACGGAGGGTAGAAGCTGCGGAAGAAGAACGTGGCCACGCCCATCACCGCGAGCACGACGAAGATCAGGCTGATGCCGGTGGCGCCGAGCGTGGCGAGGCCGAAACCCAGGGCGGTCACGACGACGACCCCGATGGTCCACATGACGTGGGTGAAGGCGACGAGCCGTCCTCGGCCCTCGGCCGGTGTCCTTTCGCTGAGCACGGCCAGCGACGTGGGCAGGTCGGCACCGGCCGCGATCCCGGCGGCGATCACGCCCGTGATGAGCACCTCCGCGTTGGGAGCGAAGGCAATGGCCAGGGCCGCCACCGCGTAGACGAGGATCGTGACGGAGAAGATCCGGTTGCGGCCGACCAGGTCGGCAAGGCGCCCACCGACGAGCGTGCCGACCGCGATGAAGAGGGTGAGGGCGGAGCCGAGGGTTCCGACGGTCCAGACGTCGAGCCCGAAGCGGTCCTTCCAGATCGCGAGCCCCAGGCCGACGGCGATGATCGCCCCCGAGTCGAGGAAGGACGCCATGCCCGCGGCCACGGCAAGCTTCCAGTGGCGGCCGTCCAGTCCGGGTGACGCGACGGCGCTCGTATCGGCCATGGGCAACTCCTTCTCCCTCGAAGCGTGGCCCGTGGTGACACGTTTTACCAACAGGGCCGACTCACGATGACCCAGCCAGAGTTTGAGTGTCAAGACTCCGGGTCCCGTTGATTGAAACGATTTACCAAAGGGGCCGAAGATGTCGGTGAGCCGGCCCGCGACCGGCTGCCCGGGCGAGGTGGCCGGGCAGCGGGCGGTGGACCTGGGCGGCGCGGGTGGACCTATGCGGGGCGGGTCGAGGCCCGTACCACCAGCTGCGGTGAGAACTCGATGTGGGGGCGCGCGTTCCGCTCGGCTGTGCCGCCGCGGCCGTCCAGGAGGGTGATCTCCTCGAACAGGAGGTCCGCCGCCGCCTCCCCCAGCTCCGTGTGGGGAGTCCGTACGGTGGTGATGGGCACCACGGTCGACTGGGTGAATTCGATGTCGTCGTATCCGACCACGGCGACGTCGTCCGGGACGCGGATGCCGTGCGTGGCGGTGAAGGCCTGGACCAGGCCGATGGCCAGCAGGTCGTTGACGCAGAACAGCGCGTCGGGCCGTTCGACGGCGGGCCTGCGGGCGATGGCCTCCGCCGAGGCGATGCCGGCCGCGACGGATCGTTCGGGCACGGGGATCACTTCGAGCGTGGCCTCGCCGGACGCGCTGACCGCGGCGAGGGCACCGCGAAGCCGGTCGTGGACCTGCTGGAGTTCCAGCGCGGAGGCGACGAATCCGATGCGCCGGCGGCCCTGCTCGATGAGGTGCTGCACGGCGAGGCGCCCGCCGGCGACGTGGTCCGTCGAGACGGACGCCTGCGCGCTCGAACTCGCCCGTCGTGAACTGAGGACACTGGCGATGCCCCGCTCGCGCATCCGGGCGAGCTCGGACTCCACGTCTCCGACGGGCGCGATGATGATCCCGGTGACGCGCTGCTGCTCGAAGAGTTTCAGGTAGCTGCGCTCGCGGTCGCCGTCACCTCTGTCGTTGGCCATGAGGAGGTGCATGTTGCGCGATGCCACCCTGGCCTCGATCGCACTGGCGATCTCCGGGGTGGTGGCGCTCGCAAGCTCGAAGGCAATGTATCCGATGATCGGATTCACTCCGGTGCGCAGCGTGCGCGCGGCGTCGTTCGGGACGAATCCCAGCTCCTCCACCGCCTGCCGAACGCGCTCCCGGGTCGCCTGGGAGAGCTTCCTGGGGTTGTGGAAGTAGTTCGACACTGTCGCGGGGGAGACACCAACCGCGGCGGCAACGTCACGTATGGTCGCCTTGTTCAGCCGTTTCCTCCCTGTCGCGCGTTGCCCGGAGCCTACCCCATGGGCCTGATGGCCTGGGCCGGAGCCCGTTCCGCGGCCGCGGCGGTGGTGTGGTGCCGGCTCCGAGCGGCGCGACGGTCAGGACGAGGGCCGGCCCGGCCGGCTCCGAGCGGGATTCCGCGTCTTTCGGGGCTCGGTCATGTCGAGCAGCAGCATGGCGTCGTGGTCGGCGGTGCCGGGTTCCGCGTTGTAGATGCCGAGGCGCTGGCCGGGGGTGCCTTCGAGCTGCATGCCCTGGCTGCTGAGGGTGAGAACGCCGACCTGGGGGTGGTGGAACGTCTTGTGGATGTTCTTGCGCCCGACGACGTCGTACCGTTCCCACAGCCTGGCGAAGTCGGGGCTCTTGAGGAGGAGTTCCCCCACCAGGCTGGTCAGGTCGGGGGCGTCGGGGGTGGTGCCGGCCAGGGCGCGCAGGCGGGCGACACAGCCCCGGACCTGGCTCTCCCAGTCGGGGAACAGCTCACGTGCGGTGGGGTGGAGGAAGAGGTAGCGGGCGAGGTTGCGCTGCCCGGCCGGCCAGTCGGCCATCCCGTCGTACAGGGCGAGGCCCCCGGGGTTCCAGGCGAGCAGGTCCATGCTCCGGCTGACGATGTAGGCCGGGTTCGGCCGCACCGTGTCCAGCAGCAGTCCGAGGTGCGGGCGGACGGACCGGCTGGGCGTGGGCGGGGGCTCGGGGGCGTAGTGGGCGGCGCGCGCGGCGAGCTCGCGCAGGTGCTGGTGCTCCGCGTCGTCGAGGTGCAGTGCGCGGGCGAGGGCGTCGAGGACGGAGGGGCTGGGGCGGGTCTCCCTGCCACGCTCCAGCCGGATGTAGTAGTCGATGCTGATGCCGGCGAGCGTGGCCAGTTCCTCCCTGCGCAGGCCCGGGGTGCGGCGCAGCCCGGTGCCGACGGTGAGGCCGACGTGGTCGGGGCTGGTCTGGGTGCGGCGCGCGCGCAGGAACCGGCCCAGTTCCATGCCACCGCCCTTGCCGGTGCTCTGCTGGGATGCCATGCGCACAGTGTCACACCGCGCTGACCCGCGTCGGCAGCCGTGTGGGGCCCTGTCATTACCCCTGAACGCCACTCCCTGGCACAACCCGGCCTGTCGCCGGGGCCGGAGAGGCACGAGGCTCTGTTCCCGTCACCGTCGCGCCACCGCCGGGCGTCCGTCAGCGCCGGGCGCCTGCCCATGGAGGAGGAGAGGAAAGCCGCACCGTGAAGCACAGCAAACTGCGCACCCGGTCGGGGAGAACGCCGACGCCGACGGCGTCCGGCTGACCGCCGAGCCGCTCGCCGGGCTCACCGCGCTGCCTCCGGCCGCCGGGGACAACCGCAACGAAGCAGAGATGCGGATGACGGAGCGCTGAACCGCCCGGCTGCATGACCAGCCTCCTGTGCCGGGGCGCATGGTCACCCATCTCGCACAAGGCACCGATTTCCCATGAGTCCTTTCCCACCTGAGGAGCACCCCTCCATGCGTGCAGCCGTGATGTATGGCGCCCGGGACGTCCGGATCGAGGACCGTCCCCACCCGGAGGTCCGCCGGCCCACCGATGCCGTCGTGCGGACCGTGCTGTCGTGCGTGTGCGGCAGCGACCTGTGGCCCTACGGGGCGATGACCGCCACCGGGACCGGCCGGCCCATGGGACACGAGTTCCTGGGTGTGGTCGAGGAGACCGGCCCGGAGGTCTCCTCGGTCAGGCCGGGCGACCTGGTCGTCACTCCGTTCACCTACTGCGACAACACCTGCGACTTCTGCGCGAGGGGCCTGCACATCTCGTGCCGCCGCGGCGGGCGCTACGGTTTCGACGGCGTGGACGGCGGCCAGGGCGAGGCGGTGCGCGTCCCGCACGCCGACGGCACCCTGGTCAGACTGCCCGTCACCGCCGGCTCCGAGCTGTTGCCCTCGCTGCTGACCCTTTCGGACGTGATGAGCACCGGCCACCACGGCGCCGTCACCGCCGGCGTCGGCCGCGGCGACCACGTCCTGGTCATCGGGGACGGCGCGGTCGGCCTGTGCGCGGTGCTGGCCGCCAGACGGCTCGGCGCCGAGCGGATCATCCTGATGGGACGGCACACCGACCGCACCGACCTGGGCCGCGCGTTCGGGGCCGCGGACGTCGTCGCCGAACGCGGCGAGGCGGGCATCGCCCGCATACGGGACCTGACTGGCGGCGATGGCGTCGGCAAGGTCATCGAGGCCGTCGGCACCCGCCAGGCGCTCGACACCGCCCTCGGGGCGGTCATCGACGGCGGCACCGTCAGCCGCCTGGGCGTTCCGCAGTACGAGGAAGGCCCCGTCGGCCCGTCCATGATCATGCGGAACATCACTCTCACCGGTGGTGCCAGCCCGGCCCGCGCCTACATCGAGGAGCTGATGCCGGACGTACTGGACGGCACCATCAGGCCGGGCCGGGTCTTCGACCAGAGCTTCTCCCTGGAACAGGTCCCCGACGCCTACCGGGCCATGGCCGACCGTCGTGTCCTCAAGGCCCTCATCAGGTTCTGACCCGTCTGACCCGAACCGCCACCGACGCGGCGCTCGGAGCCGCCACCGGGGCCCCCTGTCCGGGCCCCCGCGCGGAGTGCGCAGGGGCCCGGCGCCGGTGCTACGAGACCGTGAAGGTGTGGGTCCCCGCGGCGACGTGGTACACCGCGGTCGCCTTGTCACGGCTCACAGGGGCGGCGTCCTGACCGAGGACGGTGACGTGGTCCCCCGCCTCGGCCGGCACGTGCACCGTGGCGGTGCTGCCGACGGGGACCGAGACCGTGAGGGTGAACCGGCCGGCGGCATCCTTGTGCCAGGCGCTGCTCACGGTGCCCTGCGGCGTGCTGTAGGTGCCCGAGGCATGGGTCATGCCGCCGACGACGGCCGGCGCGATGTCCAGCTCGCGGTAGGCGACGGAGCCGGGGGCCTGACGAATGCCGGCGAGCCCGCTGACGAGCCAGGCGTCGACCTGTCCGAGGAAGTGGTGGTTCTGCGACCCCGATCCGTCCAGGGCCTCCGACAGCGTCGTGTGGCCGCCGGCGACGAGGTAGCCGTAGCCGGGCGAGGTGGGGTTGACCACCATGTCGTAGATGACGTCGTCGCGTCCGCCCGCCTGCAGGGCGCGGAAGAGCGGGCCGATGCCGACGGACCCGGTGGTGATGTGGTTGCCGGCGGTGCGCACGGAGGCGACGAGCCGGTCGAGGACCTGGGCGCGGTCGGCGGCCGGCACCAGGCCGGCGTCCAGGGCCATCGCGTTGGACGTCTCGCTGTCGCTGCCGTAGTAGACGCCCTTGTCGTCCTGGTGCCGGAACCGGGAGGTGAACTCGGCGGCGAGGCGGGTGGCGAGCGCCCGGTAGGTGGTCTGGTCGGCCTTCTTGTGCAGCACTCCCGCGATCTTCGCCATGTCGTCGGCGGCGGTGTAGTAGCCGGCGAGGATGGCCAGCTGCATGGGCGTGCTGTTGTCGGTGGCGGACCAGTCACCGAGCCCGGGGATGTCCCCGCCGTTCGCCGCCTTGTTGGCCGCCTCGTAGTCAAGCCACTCGACCATGTTGTCGTAGTACAGCGACATGGTCCGGGTGTCGCCGTAGGTCCGGTACAGCTGCCAGGGGATGCGGATGACGGCGCCTCCCCAGTTCACCTCGTCGAGGAACTCGATCGTGCCCTGCGGGTACTGGAGCTTGGTGGGCGCCACCCGGTGGAACTCGGGTGCGATGTTGGCGATGAGCCCCGGGGACTCGTCGCCGGGCCGGCGCTGGGCGGTGGCCATGTTGCGCACCAGTTGGGGCTCGTAGGACGACAGGTCGTAGTCGGTCAGCAGGGCATCGATGTTGTGCAGATTGTCGCCCGTGTACGGGCCCTTCTCCCGGTCGGGGCAGTCGGTCATGACGGACATCATGTTGCTCTGCATCGCACGCAGCGTGATCGCGTGCACCTCGTTGACGACCTGGTTCGAGGAATCGAAGGTGCTCGCCCGCGGGTTGGAGGCGTGGATCACCTTCATCGTCACGGTCGAGGAGCGGGGCGGCGAGGGGAGCCCGTCCACCCGGAGGTAGCGGAAGCCGCTGTAGGTGAACTGCGGGTGCCAGGTCTCCGTGCCCTTTCCTGACAGGGTGTACTTGTAGGCGATGGGGTTGTCCGCGGACGCCCCGGTGGACGAGACGTCCAGCGACCCGTCGCTCTTGAGGAGCTCTGCCGGGATCATGGTGATGGTGGTGCCGGCGGGCCCGGACACGTTCAGGCTGGGCCAACCGGACCGGTTGGCGCCGAAGTCCAGGATGTAGGAGCCGTCGTCGCGGCGGGTGGCGGAGACCGGCCTGACCGTCTCGGCCACGGTGACGGGAGGACGCGGGTCGGCCCGCAGGGGGGTGGTGTCCTTCGGCGTGGTGCTCGCGGTCAGCTTCACCAGCGCGGCCTGCTGCCACGGTGCGCCGCTCAGAACGGCCGGTGTGGTCGGCGTGGTCGCCGCACGGCGGGCGTCGTACTCCTCGCCGCTCCACCATGACGAGTATGTCGTCGGCCCCAGCGCGGTGCGCCACGAGGTGTCGGACCCGACGGTCTCCCGGCGTCCGTCGGTATAGGTGATCTCGAGCTGGGCGATCGCCTTCGGCTCGCCGTAGACGGTGTACTTCTCCAGGTTGCCGCCGAAGAAGTAGTGGCCGGGCGTCTTGACCCGCTGATAGGCGCCGCTGCCCGTCTGGATGCCGAGGACGTTCGGCCCCGGCCGCAGCTCATGGGTCAGGTCGTAGGTGCGGTAGTCGACCTCGGCGGAGTACGTCGTCTGCCCGGGTTCCAGGACGTCGGAGCTGACGGCGTGTCCGTTCAGCGAGGTGGAGTACATGCCGAGGCCGGTCATGTACAGCCGGGCCTTTGCGATCTTCCCGCGCACGGTGAAGGACTTCCCGAACACCGGCAGCGGGGTGACCGAGCCGTCCGGGCGCGTGTAGTCGTAAGCAGCGTTCTCGATCCAGCGGGCCGACCAGTCCGACTGGTTCAGCAGGCCCATCTCCCAGGTGGCCGGCTCGCTCCACCCGGAGGCGTGTCCCTCGGTGTCCCAGACGCGCACTTGCCAGGCCACGGTCTCGCGCGAGGTGAGTCCGGCTCCGGGGAAGGCTATGCCGCTTGAGGAACGGGACCTGACCCGGCCGGAGTCCCAGACGTCGGCGGTCCCGCGGCGCAGTGCCGCGGCACTGTGGGCCGCGCGGATCTGATAGGCCTCCTGCGCCGTGGCCGCAGATCCGTTCCGCGCGTCGAGCTGCCAGGCGAGCAGCGGGGTGCGGTCGTCGATGCCGATCGGGTCGACCTGGTCGTCGGTCGTCAGGTTGACGGCGCGCAGAGGTCCGGGCCGGGATGCTCCCGACGACGCCGACGCCAGCCCCGATGCGGTGAGTCCCAGTGCCGCCGTGAGGGCGACCGCGAGGGTGATTCCTGAGCTCTTCATAGGCTTCTCTTCGGTTGGAGACAGGGGGTGGGAACTGCCCGACGGTTCACCCGACGCCACGGCACGAACGGCGGTGCCAGGGGGTCGGGCCGTGCCCCAGGAGAAGTGAATCGTTTTATCCAACGGGTGACGCGATGGTAGGAGTCAGCGCCGCCGCTGTCCAGACCCGGCACCGACGCACACCCATGACGACCACAGAGCCTCAGGTCATCATGGGCGTTGCCGATCTGTGACCGACCGGCTCTCGCCGCAGGGAGCGCGCGGACCGGGCCGCTCCGTGCGTGACCATCCTGATTGAAACGTTCATTGAACCCCCGGCACGGCGCGGTGCCGTGGGAGGCCGCGGAGTACCTGGCCGGGCAGCTCTCCATCGAGGGCGCCACGTGCGTGAAGCGGCACCCGGAGCGCCGGTCGGCGGTGTACGAGCACGCGGCGGAGATCGAGGAGCGGTCACATACCGGGACTTGACCCATCGACGGTGGGGCCGGGAGTTCCGCGGCTTCCCGTACGGGCGGGCATGGAGGCACGCCGAGGGCCGGTGACGCCCTGGGTGAGTCGGACGCGCTGAGCGCGGCCCCGGCCCGTACGCGCGTCTCGAAGGCGGTGCGGCGTCCGCCCGCGCTCGCGCGCACACGGGTCAGAGACCGGCCGCTGCTGCCCCGCAAGGCGACGCCGCCCCCTCCAGGCCGCACAGCTCGTGCGCGGGCGACGAACGGGCGCCGCGGCCCGGCCGTCGGGCGTCGTCATCCGGGCCGTCCGTTCCGTCTCGTCCCGCGGTGCCCGGCCCCCGCCGATCCGCGGGCGCGTTCCGACCGCCGAAGCGGTGAACCTCGCCGTCGATCACCACTCGCAGGCGATGTGGTGCTCGCCATGGTGGCAGGAATCGGTGCCGGCCCCGCCGAGGAGCCAGTCGGTGCCGGCCCCGCCGTAGAGCCAGTCGGTGCCGGCATCGCCGTAAAGGGTGTCGTCGCCGGTCTCGCCGAAGAGGCCGTCGTTGCCGGTCCAGCCGCCGAGGGTGTCGTGGCCGCCCTGGCCGTGGAGGGTGTCGTCGCCGTCCCCGCCGCCGAGGTAGTCCCGGTCGTCCCCGCCGACGAGGTAGTCGTTGCCGGCCTGGCCGAAGAGGTAGTTGTGGCCGGCCTGGCCGAAGAGGGTGTCGTCGCCGTCCCCGCCGCTCAGGCGGTCGTGGGCGGTCTGGCCGTAGAGTCGGTCGCTGCCGGCCTCGCCGTAGAGGTCGTCGTTGCCACCAGCGCCCGTGAGCTTGTCGTTGCCGCCACCGCCGGACATCGTGACGGGCACGGCGATATCCCCGGAAATCTCGATGGCGTCATCGCCGTCCCCGGCTTTGGCCTCGATACCGATGATCCCGGCCATGGGGCAGGCCACCGCCGTACCCCCTGGCGCCGCCGACTCACATCCCGGACCGGGGGTGAGGGAGTCCGCCTGATCGAAGACGGCGACCTCGGACCCGATCACGGTCACCGAGATCTTGTGGGAGACGCCCGATGCCGCGGTGATCCGCAGCACTGCATCGCTCACGCTCACGCCGGTCGCGGCCTGCGCGGGCCCGGCGGACCAGAACAGCTGTGTCGGCACCAGAGCCAGGAACACCCCGGCACCGATCCAGGACTTCCGCATGAGGACACCCCTGTCCGAGGGTCACGACGGCATATCAGGAGCGACACGATGAGCCCCGCACAGCGGTGCACGGCAAGCGGCCGCTGCGGGCGCGACGCGGCCGCGGAGCCGTACGACACATCCGGCCGGGCCACCCGTCACCCGCAGCACAACGCCAACGTGACGAGAGCGGCAGCTGACGCGGCTCACATAACGGCTGATCTCACACCGAAACGGCACACGCCGCAGGGTACGGACGCCTCGCGGGCGGTCACGGCAGTGACGGAGACGCCGAGGTCAACGGCCCCGTACGCGTCCGACGCCTTCGCCCGGGCTTCTCCGGCACCGCGGCGAAGGCGTCGGCACGCTTGGGGTGTCCTTGTTCCGGATCTCTTGATCGGTCCGGTCGATCAGTGTGATGCAGGTCGGCATGGCCGTGCACCTCCATGGGGAACGACACTACCCATCAAGCACGATTCTGCATGTAACGGGCGCATCCTGCGCGCGGAGGCCGACATGCCAGGGGACGGCGCGCCTCCTCGTGATCGAAGCGCACCGCCGGCCGAGGCGGACCACGTCGGGTCCCTTCCGTCCTCCTTCTCGCTGACGCCGTCCCTCTCGTTGACGCCCTACCTCTCGTTGAAGATGCGAACGGGCCCCATGAGTCCCGCCGGTTTGAGTGCGGTGTCCGCGGTGACCTTCGCGCCGGATGGCGGCTGGATGTAGGCGACCTTGTCGGCGCCCGGCTGGGCGTCGCCCACCTCGCGGTTGAACCAGCTGTTGGTGACGGCCACTTCGAGGGTGTTGGTTCCCTTGCGCACGGCGTCGGTGATGTCGACACGGTACGGAGCCCGCCAGACGGTGCCGGCGACGGCTCCGTTGATCTTCACCTCGGCGATGTCGTGCACTTCGCCCAGGTCCAGCAGCAGTCGTCCCCCGAGCCCGGGCCAGCCGCTCGGCGCGGTGAAGTCGGTCTGGTACGTCGCCGTGCCGGAGAAGTACCGGATGCCCGGTGTGGTGCTCTCGGTCAGCGACGCCAGGTAGGGAAGCCGCGTCGCGGCCGGGGCACCCCTGCCGGGCTGGAACGACACCTTCCAGGCGCCCTCCACGGCGCCGATCTGCCGCCGGGTCACGGCCTCGGCGGTGTTCTTCCCAGGCGTCCCCCTGGCGATGACGACGAACACGGAGTCCGCCGGACCGAGGTCGACCGTGAGCGACGTGCGGCCTGCGCCCGTGGTGAACGTGGCCGGGGTGACGGTTCCCGAGACGGGGTCCCACAGTTCGACCGCCTTGCCCGCGGCCCGGAGGCTGAGGGGCATGGTGGTCCGCACGTTCCTGCGGTTGACGATGTAGTAGACGTCGGCGTCGTCGGTGGTGCGGTGGATGTACGCGAGCGGATCCACCTGCTGCAGGCTGTAGGAGCAGTCGGGCTGGACGCCCAGTTGCTGGAGCGCCTCCGCCGCCGTGGCGCCGTTGAACACCCGGCCCTCGCCCACCACCCGGTCCCGTTCGGTGCCGTCGCCCCACAGCCTGGTGGCCAGCTCCTGGAACGCGTGGTCGTCGTCCGCGAGGCTGGGAGACTCCACCGGTCGTGGCCCGGCCACGGACGCGCCGTTCTCGACCAGGGAAGCGATCTTCCGGAGCACGGGCAGCGTGATGCGGGACGACAGCCCGCCGAGATACAGCAGGCTGTACGACGCGCCGGACTTCGTAACGAGCCTGCCGTCCCGTACGGAGAGTTCCTGAAGGATGACGGTCCCGCCCACGAAGTCGTAGTCATAGCCGACGGGTTGATCGGTCTGCTTGGAAGACCTTCCCCAGATGCCCGTGATCGGCGCTTCCTGGCCGTAGAAGTAGGCGACGTCCGCGACGTGCCTGCCCTGGGTGAGGACGTGACTGCAACGGGCCAGGTAGGTCGTCCATGGCTTTGCCTGCTCCGCCCATGTCTCAAGGCGCGTGAAGAACGAGCCGATACCGCTGAGGGTGAAACCCGGACCCTGGTCGAGGGGCTGGTGCACGGACGTGTGAATCATGAAGCGGTTGATTCCCTGGACCAGGAGCTCGTCCGCGGTCGGCTTCAGGTCCTTGGGCGTGAAACCCTGCGGGGTGAAGGTGAAAGTCTCCGCACACGCGTGCCGCCTGCCGTAGACGTGGGCGACCGAGGCGGCTCCCCTGGAATCGACCCGGTACGTCTCGTACGGACCGTCGCCCGGCGCGAAGGCCCCGCCCGAGGCACCCATGGGGACGTCCGCGTACTGCCTCATCTCCATGTCGTCACCGAACCAGCCCCGCTTGTCCTCCTGCGCCTCGGCATAGGTGCGCTGCAATCCGCGCTTGTGCGCCTCCTCGGTGACCACCCGGTAGTGGTTCTGCGCGAGCAGTTCGTTGAGCGTGCGCCGCCAGTCCCAGAGGAATTTGTCGGAGGCCCGGGGGCTTGTGACCGTCGTGCCGGTGAGTGCCGGCAGATAGGGGGACGGGTCGTATCCTCGTCGCCGCTTGAACTCGGTGAGGATGTTGTCGGTCCAGTTCTGGTAGCCGGCCTCGTAGCTGTCGTTCAGCAGGCCGGTGAGGCCCTTCGAGCCGATCAGGTCCTTGCCGGCGGCCTCCTCCAGCATGTCGAGGTAGGTCTTCATGTAGGCCCGGACGCGACCGGCGTCGAGCTTGTCGACCTCCAGCCCGGTGGCTGCCGACGAGGCCGGCCCGTTCTGGTGCCCGGTCAGGCTGAAGCCGAGCCGGACCACCACCCACCTGCCTTCGGGTGCCGTCCAGCGCAGGACACCGTCGGCGTCCATCCGGCCGGTCAGGTCCCGCACCTCGGAGGTGGGCACGGCGTCGAGCGAGCCCGCGGACGGAGTGTCGATGTGGTAGTAGTTCGCGGTCTGCCCGAAGCCTGCCTTGACCTCGAACTGGTGGATCGTGGGGGTGGTCCGCAGGATCAGCCGGGAGAGGGCGAGAGGCGATGTCGACGCGGTGTCCTGGGCGGGCAGGAAAACGACCTTGAAGTACCGGGCGGTGGTGGCGGGAACGAAATTCGTCCGTTGCACGCCGTTGTAGATGCCCTCGGCGATGAGCCGGTAGTCCTTTCCGTCCCGGCTGCTGTAGAGCCGGGCAATCGGACCGGTCTCCACCACGTCGTTCCAGCCGGTGAAGCTTCCCCCCGCGGCGATGGTCAAGCCATTGACAGTGACCTCCTCCGCATACTCGAAACGAACCCAGGTGGGGTTCCCGGTGGAGGTGGCGGGGAGATGGACGGCATCCGCCACCGAGTCGTCCGAGAGCTTGTCGGCATCCAGAGGGACACCGGTGTCGCCGTTGGTTTCCGGGGTGGACGCCGGGCCGGCCAGGCGGCCGCTCCCGTAGATTCCGGGCCCCAGGGACGCCTGGCTCCGGGCCGAGGTGTCCACCCGGTACGCGAACACCCGGGCGTCCTTGTACAGCTTCGGCAGGGGTTCCGCGGTGGCGGACTTCGCGGCGGAATCCTGGAACGTGCCTGCCACGTCCGGAGGTCGCGGAAGGCGCACGGACACCTGCCGCCCGCCGCTGATCCACGTCTCCGTCCAGACGAACTTCTTCATGCCGTCCTCAGCCGCGACCCACGGGCCGCCGCTCTCGGACCAGCCCGGGGATCCTGCGACGTCGGCCTCGAGGCCGAGTTCGTCGGCCCGCTGCATCGCATAGTGGAAGGCGTCCTTCCAGCCGTCGGACATGTAAGCGAGCGGCTTGAGAACGACGACGGGAACCGATCCCGCGCCGTCGAAATTGACGAATCCGCCGACGCCGATGCGATGGAACCAGTCGAGGTCGGCCTTGATGCCGTCCTTGGTGATGTTCTGGTTCATCCAGTGCCACCAGACGCGGGGCAGAGCCTCTGCCGGAGGAGTCTGGAAGCCCTTCGCCAAGTCGCTCCGCCCCACCACCGACTCGTTGTTCCGGGCGGTCAGGACGCCGAGATGGGAGAGGTCGGGAGCCGGGCCCCGGGCGACCGCCGCCGACGCCTCACCGGCGGCAGGAAGCACACCCCCGCCCGCGGCCAGCGCGGCGGTTCCGGTCACGCCCTTCAGGAACCTTCTTCTGTCGGTCGACATCGCATCCCTTTCAGTCCGGACCTGCGCGGTCGCAGTGACACTTGGTTGGGACGATTCAACTCCGGGCGCACCCTAGCCAGGCCTCAGGGTTCAATCAACGTTTCAATCAGGGAAGTTGCCTGCCGGTCCGCCGCTCCAGTCGATGGAGTGATGGATTGAACGATTCACTATGCGCGGATCATAGGGATGTACACGGGACTGCTGGGAACGGTCGACGCCGAGCAGGGGGCATGGCTACGCGAGGTGTCGAAGGGGCCCCGCCCGAAGCTCCTCATCACCGGGTCTCCCCTGTACGTGAACGGCGAGCACCACCCCTGCGTCATCGAGGGCGGCGGCACCGTCGACGACATCGTCCGCGATCCGGCGCACCACTACGTGGCGGCGGTGGGCGGTGACATCCACAACTACCAGCGCTATCCGGTGGACGTGGACGGCCGCACCATCCAGTACGTGGTCTCCGGCGGCGGCGGCCGCCGTTCTTCAAGTCGTTCCTCCGCCTGGACGTGACGCCGGAGTCCGTCCGGCTGCGGTGCTTCGCCGCGACCGGCAACCGGGCCCAGGAGCTCGACCCGCCGGTCGAGGACGAGGTGACCACCCCCCTGACCGGCCACCTTGGCACCGCCGTGCGCAGCGAACCGTCCGGAGCGAGCGACTTCACCGTGCAGGCCTGAGAGGAGGATCGAGCAGACGTTCTTCACCTCGTACGGCGGGCTCCCGGCCACCACCCGGGACCGCCTCGACGGCGCCGCACCGAAATTCCCGGCCGGACTCCCCCGGCGCGTCAGGGCCTGACTCCACGGCGCGAGTACGCCGCCCATGCCGGGACACCCGGGCTTGAGGCCGGGCCCGACCGGCTGGTCCGGCTCAGCCCAGTTGCCGGTGCAGGAACTCGACGGTGGCGGTCCAGGCGCGTTCCGCGGACTCGCGGTGGTAGGCGGGCCGCTGGTCGTTGAAGAACGCATGGCCGGCCGGGTAGCGCCGCAGGTCGGGTTCGACGCCCGACTGCTGCGCGAGGGTCCGGCGCAGTTCGTCGAGGCTTTCGGCGGGAATGCTCTCGTCCTGGTCGCCGTAGTGGCCGAGCACCTGGGCCCGCAGCCCGGAGAAGTCCGGCAGGTCGCCCTGGATGACGCCGTAGAAGGGGACGGCCGCGCTCACCCTCGGTTCGACGGCCGCCAGGTACAGCACGAAACCGCCGCCCATGCAGAAGCCGACCGCGCCCACCGTGGACGAGGTGACCTCCGGCCGGGACAGGAGGTGGTCGACCGCGCCGGACAGCAACTGGACGCCCCGCTCGACGGGCAGGTCCCGCATCAGGCGCACCGCCTCGGTGGGGTCGTGGGCGATGTTGCCGCCGTAGAGGTCGGGGGCCAGGGCGACGAAGCCCTCGTCGGCCAGGCGTTCCGTCACATCGGCGATGTGGTCGTCCAGGCCCCACCACTCCTGGATCACGATGACGCCGGGACCGCTGCCGCCGGGCGGCGGCACCAGGTAGCCGTGCGCGGTGGTGCCGGCACTCGGGAACGAGACGTTCTGCCGTGCCGGGTTTCCGGTGGGCTTCGGGGGCTGGGGCATGGGCGACGCTCCACGTGAGGTGAGTGGGCCGGGCGGCAGGCGCCTGCCGGCGCCTGCCCTGGCCGCTGGGTGAGATCGTACCCATCGAGGATCGCGGAGTCCGGTCCGGGGCGCGGGAGACGCCCCGCGGGGCCGACCGCGCACCGTCTGCACGGCGTAAGACAGGGCACCGGCCAGCTGTTGGCGTTGGTCCGAACCTATTGGCTGATTGGTCTAGTCCTCCTATGCTACGTCCCACGCAAGGTCATGTACCTGCCACAGAGGGCCGCTCCCCCTACGGGGCGCGGCCCCGCCTCCCCCACGTTCCTCTCGAAGGAGAGCCATGGCCGGTCACCCGACCCCCCACGCCCGGACCCGGCACGGCAGGAGAGCGCTGTTCCGGGTCCGCCGGCGGGCGGTCGTCACGCTGCTGGCCGCGCTGGCGCTGCCCGCGGCCGCGCTCACCGCGCTCGTCCCCTCCGCATCCGCCGCCCCCACCCCGCCGGACACCTCCGCTTCGGCCGCCCGGAACGCCGGGGCCGCAGCCGGCCTGCCCGCCCACGCGCTCGTCGGCTATCTGCACGCCAGCTTCGCCAACGGCTCCGGATATGTGCCGATGGCCGACGTGCCCGACAGCTGGGACGTCATCGACCTGGCCTTCGGCGAGCCGACCTCGCCCACCTCCGGCGACATCCGCTTCACGCGCTGTCCCACCACCGAGTGCCCGAACGCCGAGTCGGACGCCGACTTCAAGGCGGCCATCAAGGCGAAGCAGGCGCAGGGCAAGAAGGTGCTGATCTCCATCGGCGGCGCCAACGGCCAGGTCCAGCTCACCACCACGGCCGCCAGGGACGCCTTCGTCTCCTCCGTCAGCGACATCATCGACACCTGGGGACTGGACGGCCTGGACATCGATTTCGAGGGGCACTCGCTGTCCCTGGACGCCGGTGACACCGACTTCAAGAACCCGACCACGCCGGTCGTGGTGAACCTGATCTCCGCCCTGAAGACCCTGAAGGCCGAGTACGGCAGCGGATTCGTGCTGACCATGGCACCGGAGACGTTCTTCGTACAGCTCGGCTACCAGTTCTACGGCGGCGGCAGCGGCGCGGACCCCCGGGCCGGGGCGTACCTGCCGGTGATCCACGCACTCCGCGACGACCTGACGCTGCTGCACGTCCAGGACTACAACTCCGGCCCGATCCTGGGCCTCGACGACCAGTACCACACGATGGGCGGCGCCGACTTCCACATCGCCATGACGGACATGCTGCTCACCGGCTTCCCGGTGGCGGGCGACACCGGGAACGTGTTCCCGGCGCTCTCCCCGTCCCAGGTGGCGATCGGCCTGCCCGCCAGCGGGAACGCCGGTGGCGGCTACACCACGCCGGCCGACGTGGACACGGCGCTGGACTGTCTCACCAAGGGGACCGGCTGCGGCGGCTACACCCCGCACGGCACCTGGCCCGACCTGCGGGGCCTGATGACATGGTCGGTGAACTGGGACGGGTTCGGCGGCTGGGAGTTCCAGAAGAACTTCGACTCCTACTTCGGCGGCTGAGCGGACACGGCGCCGCGACGCGCAGGTGGGGCGACCCGCATGCGCCGCGGCGCCCCGGCCCGTTCACGTGGGAGCGGCCCATACGTCGGGGCCGCCGCCGCGCCATTCGACCAGGCCGGTGCCCTGCCGCAGGTCCTCCTCGTCCAGGGTCTCCAGGCCGGCCCGGCGCAGGAACTCGATCAGGTCGCCGAGGCCGTAGGCCAGGCCGAGGATCTCGCCGTCCACACGCACCCGTCGCCCGCCGCTCGGCGAGGGCGGCGCCACGATCACTCGGGGTACGACAGCCATGCCCCAAGCGTCGCCCCGCGCGCACCACCCCGCACCCGCTCGTCCGCCCAGGTGGCCCAAGCGGTCGCCTCCAAGGCGTACCCCCCGCCATGGGCGGCCTGCCCGACCGACCCCCTTACGGTCCCGTCCCCGGCCACCGGCCCGCGGTGGCCGACCGCGCGGTTCGCCGCCCCTGCCCGGGGCCGGCACCGGATCGGGGCCGTGCAGGGCGTCAGCCCGTCTTGGTGGTCATGTCGAACTGCCGGTAGACCTGCGGAGCATTGGCCTTGGTGACCGTCACCGTCCCCAGTGTCTGCTTCTTCTCGATCTTCTTGCCCTGGGAGAGCGCGTACGCCGCGTCCGCCGCCTCCTTCGCCCCGGTGGGATAGACGAAGGTGGTCAGCAGGTGGCCCTGCTGGACGGCGCGGATGCCGCCGTCCGGGATCGCGAGGCCGTCGATGCCGAGGAACTTGATGCTGTCCGCCTTACCGGCCCCCGCCGCCGCGCCGTACGCGCCGATCGCCATGTCGTCGTTGTGCGCGTACACCAGGTCGATCTTGGTGCCGCGGGCCAGCCACTGGTTCATCACCTTGATGGCGTTGGGCCGCGTCCACTTGGCCTCGCGGGACTCCACCACCTTGATGCCGTGGCCCTCGACGGCGTCCCGGAAACCCTTGTCCCGGTCGATCTGCGGCTGGTCGGAGAGGACGCCGCGCAGCTCGGCGACGTTGCCGCCGTCCGGCAGCGCCTTGACGGCCGTCTCGCCGGCCTTCCTGCCGATCTCGTAGTTGTCGCCGCCGATGAAGGCGGTGTAGCAGTCCGTGTTGACGGTGCGGTCCAGGATGATCACCGGGATGCCCGCCTCGCACGCCTGCTCGACCGGCGGGGTCAGCGGCGCGGGCTCGTTCGGTGAGACGATCAGCAGGTCGACCTTCTGCTGGATGAAGCTCTGCACCTGGCTGACCTGGGTGGCGTTGTCCTGCCGGGCGTCCGTGATGGGCAGCAGCCTGAGGTTCCTGTGCTGCTTCACGTAGTAGGCGAGCTGTTTGTTGAGCTGCTGGCGGTAGGGCTCGGCGTTGTTGGACTGCGAGTAGCCGATGACGAACTGCCCGCCGCCGCCCTTGCCGCCGGTGCCGCCCGAGCCCGCGGTGTCCGCCTTGGACGCACAGCCCGAGACCAGGGCCGCCAGGCACAGTGCGGCGGCGACGGACGCCTTGCTCCTCATGACTCGCTTCATGCCTTCTTCTCCTTCATCTCGGTACCGGACGCCGGGTGGGGACGGTCGGTGAGGCGCCGGCCGAGATCGCGCACCAGGTCCGGGCGCTGCAGGACGACGGCGATGACGACGATCGACCCCTTGATGACGAGCTGCCAGTTGTCGCTGACCGCGTTGAGACCGAGGACGTTGTCGAGCAGGGTGAGGATCAGGGCGCCGACGAAGGTGCCCGCGATGGTGCCCTTGCCGCCGGAGAGGCCGGCCCCGCCGATCACGGCCGCGGCGATCGCGTCGAGTTCGTAGCCGTTGCCGGCCATCGGGTCGGCGGAGGCGCTGTAGGCGGCGTCGATGGGGCCCGCGAACCCGGCGAGCATCCCGGAGAGCGTGAACACCGCGATGGTCACGAAGGTGACGTTGATGCCGGACAGCCGTGCCGCGGTGGGGTTGCCGCCCACCGCGTACACGTGCCGTCCGAAGCGCGACCTGGACAGCAGCAGGTGGAAGACCACACAGATGACGACGAAGGCGAGCACCGGGAAGTACACGCCGTCCGGTCCGATGATGCCGACGAGGACGTTGTGGCCCGGGGTGCCCAGGCTCTGGAACGACGCCGAGTTGGGCGTCAGCGTGCCGTCGGGGCGCGCGACGGTGGTGCCGACGGAGGTGTTGTCCGACATCTGCCGGTCGAGGCCGCGGGCGATGGAGAGCATCGCGAGCGTCATCACGAACGACTGGATGCGCAGCCATGAGGTGCCCGCGCCGTTGACGAAGCCGAAGGCGGCCCCGATCAGCATGCACAGGGGGACGATCTGCCAGACGGGCATGTCGTGCCGGAAGAGCATCGTCGCCGCCGCCATCGAGGCGAAGCCCATCACGGACCCGACCGACAGGTCGATCCCGGCGGTGATGATGACCAGGGTGACCCCGACGGCGAGGATGCCGCGGGAGGCGAAGTTGCCGACGGCGTTGGTGAGGTTGGTCTGGTCGAGGAAGACGTCGCCCTTGGTGGCGACGCCGACCGCGAAGATCAGCACAAGGCCGATATAGCTCTGCAGCGAGCCGAAGAGCGGCAGCAGGCGCCGCAGCCGCCCGGGCGCCGCCGGAGCCGCCGTCTCGGGGGCGGCCTTGAGGGTGCTTGTCATGCGCCGGGCTCCTTCTCGGGGTCGTCTCCGGCCGGGCTCTCGGGGTGGTACGGCGCGCCCGGGCCCGGGGCGCGCACGCCCCGGGTGCGCCTGGCCGGGGCGCTCCGATTCGGGGCGCCCCGATTCGGAGCGCTCAGGGCCGAGTCACTCGGGCCCGGCACTTCCCGGTGCGCCGCGGCCGGGGCGGGCGCGTTCGGGTCCGCCGCCCCGGGGTCCACGGCGGCCGTGGCGGGCGCGTCGGCGACCGTCCGCCGTGCCATCGCGGCGGTGAGAATCGCCTCCTGCTCCGCCACGGGCCCCCGCGCCGGGTCCCGGTGGAACTCGCCGGTGAGCCGGCCCTCGCAGAGCACCAGGATCCGGTCGCACATCCCGATCAGTTCCGGCAGCTCGGAGGAGACGGCGAGAATCGCGGTGCCCTGGGCGGCGAGCCGGTCCATCAGGGCGTGGATCTGGGCCTTGGCGCCCACGTCGATACCGCGCGTGGGCTCGTCCATGAGCAGCAGCTGCGGCTGGGTGAGCAGGCACTTGGCGATCACCACCTTCTGCTGGTTGCCGCCGGACAGCAGCCCCACGGAGTTCTCGATGCCGGGCGTCCGGACCGCGAGCGAGGTCATCTGCTCGCGCACCGCGGCCGCCTCGCGGCGCCGCCGGACCGTCCGCCAGGGCGTGCCGAATCTGCCGAGCGCCGCCAGCGAGCTGTTGAAGCGGACGGTGTTCGACAGCACCAGGCTCTGCCCCTTGCGGTCCTCCGCCACCAGGGCGAGGCCCCGGCGGATGGCGTGCCCCGGGCTGCGTGGCCGGTAACGGCGGCCGCCCAGGGTGAACTCGCCGCGGGCCTGGGTGCCGTAGTCGCCGTACAGCGCCTGGAGCACCTCGCTGCGGCCCGCGCCCATCAGGCCCGCGATGCCCACGATCTCGCCGGGTGCGACGGTGAGGTCGATGCCGTGCAGGGCAGGGCGGTCCTCGGTCGCGGCGAGCGTCAGGCCCCGGACGGTCAGGCGCGGTCCGGCCGCCGGCGCCTGGGCGGCTCGCCGCGGATACAGCTCGTCCAGGGGTCGTCCGACCATCAGCCGGACCAGCTCGGCACGGCTGGTGCCGGACATCTCACGGCGTCCGGTGCAGGTGCCGTCCCGGAGCACGGTCACCGAGTCGGCGATCTCCTCCAGCTCCTCCAGACGGTGCGAGATGTAGACGACGCCGACACCGCGCGCGGTCAGGCCCCGGATCACCGCGTGCAGCCTGCGCACCTCCGCGTCCGCGAGCGCCGAGGTCGGCTCGTCCATCACCAGCAGGCGCACGTCGAGGCTGAGCGCCTTGGCCACCTCGATGAGCTGCTGCTCGGCGATCCGGCAGTGCTTGACCGCCCGGCGCGGCGGCAGGTCGAGCCCGAGCCCGGCCAGCAGCTCGGCGGTGCGTGACTCCATCTCCCCGCGCCGCACCGTGCCCCGGACGGACGTCGGCTCCCTGCCCAGGAAGACGTTCTCGGCGACGGACAGCTCGGGCACCAGGTTCAGCTCCTGGTGGATCATGGCGATGCCGTGCCGGGCGGCGTCCCGGGGCGAGTGGATGCGCACGGGCCGGCCGTCGCGTTCGATGGTGCCCTCGTAGTCGGCGTGCACCCCGGCGAGGACGTTCATCAGCGTCGACTTCCCGGCGCCGTTCTCGCCCAGCAGGGCGACGACCTCGCCCGCGTGCACGGTGAGGTCGACGCCGCTGAGCGCCCGCACCCCGGGAAACGACTTGGTGATGCCCCGCATGGCCAGCAGAGGCGGTGCCTGACGGGTCATATGCGTCCTCCGTGACGTGCCGTGCCGGCCGACGCCCGGGCCCCCGAGCCGGCGACGGCCGCCGCCCGCACCCTCCGGCAAGAGGAGGCACCGGCGCTCCGTGTGCGGTCGACACGTCACCGGAGCCGGGATCATGGCGCAGCCGCCCCGTGGCCCCCCGTCACGTAATCGATTTCACGCGCTCATGAAGGTACGGAGGCTGCATGTGCCTGTCAATGCATGCGTAAGGGCTTTCCACCGCCCTCATTGACCACTCGTCACACGGCCTGAGGGCGTTATGGGCACACACGTACGGAAGGAGAGACAGAAAACGATTACAGAAACGGCTCAGCCGGCGTGGGCATCCGCCGCCGTCCTGCCGCTCCCGGCGGCACCGGGTTGTCCGGCGGTGTCCGCCGGCGTGTGGGTGATTCTGATCTTGGACTGGCCGTGCGGCAGTTCCTCCCAGTCGGACATGAAGCGGGCCGCGAGGCCGTGTTTCTCCGCCAGGGTGACGAGCGTCTCGGTGCGGTAGTAGAAGTCCTCACGCAGGACGTGGTGTTCGGCGCCCTCGGTGCGGTCGAAGGTGAAGTCGAACCAGCCGCCGGGCGCCAGAACCCGGCCCACATGGGCCAGACACTCCTCGATGACGTGCAGCGGGGAGTGCGAGAAGACGCTGTGCGCGTGCACCACGTCGAAGTACGCGTCGGGCAGGAAGTGCAGCGTCAGGTCCCGGACGGGCGTGAGCACCGGCAGCCGCCGCTGCAGTCCCATCTCCACCACGGTGTCCTGCGCCGCGAGGAGGATGTCGGGCGAGATGTCGATCCCGTAGTAGTGCCCCGGCTCCAGGTGCCTGATGAACCGCCAGCCCGCCCGCAGGTTGCCGCACCCGATCTCCAGCATGCGGTGCTCGGGGCGCAGGCCGTACCCGAGCAGGTAGTCGAACTGCATCGCGCCGAGCGCCAGCCACCGCTCCCGGCTGCGGCTGCCGACCGCGGCGTCCGGGTCGGCGCGGGTGTCGGAGCGCATCACCGCCCGGTAGTACGCGATGTGGTCCGGCCAGCGGTACCGCAGCCAGGTGTCCCGGGCGGCGCGGACCAGGTGACGCGGCACGCGCCCGGGGTGGCGCAGGGCGTAACCGACGCGGTGGCCCAGGGCGGCGCGGTTGGCGGTGAGGTTCTTCTCGGTCGGCATGCGGGTCTCCTTCTGTCGTGTTCGGGCCCCTCGCGCGATGCCCGGTGCCCCTTTTCGGCACTATGCTCCATATTCGGGCGGATTCATCGGTAATGTGGTGATCTGTAGGCCGACGTCCCCCGTCGGTGGGGAGGCCCGCATCCGCGGACGGGCTGCGGCACGGGGGCGGTTCGGGGGACGTCGGTATCGGCCGATCGGATGATGCGCACGGGGCCGACCGCGGTTATGACTGCCGGCCTGACCGTCGCCGTCCGGCTCGAAGGGCCGGAGGGACCGCTGCCGGAGCGGGCGGCCACGGCGCTGCTGCGCATCGCCCAGGGCGCACTGGCGAACGTCTGCGAGCACGCCGCCGCGACCCGCGCCGCGGTGACCCTGACGTTCCTGGGCGACCAGGTCCGCCTGGACGTCGCCGACAACGGCCGCGGCCTCGCCCCGGGCCCCGCGCCGCACGAACCGCCCACCACGACCGACCAGGCGCGCGGACACGGACTGCCGGCGATGCGGGCCCGGGCTCGGCAGCTCGGTGGCACGCTCACCGTCGAGTCCACGCCCGGCGACGGCACCGTCGTCTCGGCCGCCGTGCCCCTCACCCCGGGCCGACCGGAAAGGCCGCGCCATGAGCCCGACGGGGTCCGCCGCGCCGATCAGGCTGCTGCTCTGCGACGACCCTGCGGTGGTGCGGGCCGGCCTGCGGGCGCTGCTGGCCAGCACCGAGGGGATCGAGGTGGTCGGTGCGGCGGGCGGCGGCGAGGAGGCGCTCGCGCCGGCCGCCCGGCTGCGGCCCGACGTGGTGCTGATGGACCTCCAGCTCGGCGAGGGCATGGACGGTGTCACCGCGACCCGGCGGCTGGCCGGCGGCGGTGCCGGCGGCGCGCCGGGCCCCCGGGTGCTGGTGCTGACCATGTTCGACACCGACGCCGACATCGCGCGGGCCATCGAGGCGGGCGCCACCGGCTATCTGCTGAAGGCCGAGCGGCCGGAGGAGCTGTTCGGGGTGATCCGCACCGCGGCAGCCGGCCGCACCGCGCTGTCGCCCCCGGTCGCCGACCGGGTGATGGCCCGGATGCGGGATCCCCGGCCCGGCCTGTCCGCGCGGGAGCGGGACATCCTGCGGCAGCTCGCCCGGGGCCTGGGCAACCGCGAGATAGTCCGGGCCCTGTTCATCAGCGAGGCCACCGTCAAGACCCACCTGGGCCGCATCTACGGGAAGCTGGGCGTGGAGACCCGGGCGGCGGCGGTGGCCGTGGCGGCGGAGCGGCGGTTGCTGCCGTGAGGGCGCGCGGCGTGGTGCGGGCGGCCGGCTGGGGCCCGCCGCGGGGCGCGACGCCCGCACCCGGCGGCGGGTTCCCCCGCCCGGCGTTCCCTACCTGGACGCCTTGTAGTTCCTGAAGAGCAGGTAGGTGTCGAGGATGTCGGACGGGTCGCTCTCGACGGACCGGTAGATGCCCCACTTGGGCCGCTGGTAGTCGTCGTTGTCGGGCATCTTGACGCCGGACATGCTGCCCTGGACGGCCACGGGCGCGCTGGAGCCCGTCCCGTTGCGGCACACGAAGCTCGCCTTGCCGGACGAGCCGATCGTGAACGTCCACTGGATGGTGATCCACTTGTTGCGCAGCGGCGCCAGGTCGGTCGAGGCGATGTCGGGCGAGCCGGAGTTGGCGTAGGCACGGGCGCGCAGCAGCTCCTTGCTCCCACTGCGGCCGAGGTCGAGCGTGACGTAGGGGCCGCTGTTGTCGGCGGGGACCTTGGTCTGGAAGATGTGCGTGAACTTGCTGGTGCCGTGCAGCGAGGACGGCATGTACATCTCATAGGAGAGTGTCCAGGTCTGGCCGTCGGTCATCTTGAGGACCTGCCCGTCCTGCACCATGCCCTTGGACTCGGTGCGCTGGCGGTCGCCGCCGCCGGTGGAGTCCCGGTCGTCCCTCCAGATGTTGAAGCGGTAGTGGTCGTCCTCCACCACGACGTACTTGCGGTCGGGGTGCTCGCCCACGCGGTCGGCCTCGATGCCCTCGAAGGCGTCGAGCCCGTCGGAGGGCGGGTCCGGGTACCAGAGTGTGGTCGCCGCCGGCAGGGCGGACGCCGGCTGCCGGCGCAGCAGGGTCGTGCCGACCGCGGCGACGGCGGCTGATCCGAGTAACGTCCGGCGGCTGATGCGGCGTGGAACGGCGTTCTCTGACACGCGACGGTTTCCTCTCCTCGGCCACGGCCGAAGCGGCACGCGAGGCGCACGGCGCACTGCCAGGGCCGGGACTGCCGGTGGTGGACAGCGCATGTCCACGACGGGACATGGCTCGATCCGGGATACAGCTCCCGGGAAACATCGGAGCTATCGCCTTCATGGTGGACTGGACCAAGGGGGCCGTCAAGGCTCCCGGCATCCTTCGGTTGCGGCCGGTCCGACCCCGTACACACGCCGATTCTCCCTCGGAAGCGCCCGGTTTCCAGAAGTCGGGGGGAGCCTGCTGAGGCGAACGTGAGGCCCTGCCGGAGAGCGCGAAAGAGCCCTCGTTTCCGGTGGGCCGGAAACGAGGGCTCCGATGAATACTGGGCAACCGGACAGCCAGGCAGCCGGCGCGCCGGGACCTAGAGCTTGCGGGCGACGGCCCCGTACATGGCGATGTCCTCATCCCTGATCGGCTCCGTGTCGGTGCCGTCCGGGTGCCACTTGTGGACCTGGACGACGCCCGGCTCGACCAGCTCCATGCCCTCGAAGAACTGCCCGGCCTCGGCGTGCGTGCGCAGCCGCATCGGCATGTTGCGCGCCGCGTACTCGCGGGCCACCCGCGCCACCTCGTCCGGGGCGAAGTCGGCCGTGCCGATGGACATCGCCAGGTAACTGCCCGAGGGCAGCGGCTCCATCAGCCGGCTGACGATCCCGCGGGCGTCGTCCTTGTCGAGCACGAAGTGCACGATGGCGATCACGGTCAGCGCCACCGGCCGGTCCAGGTCGAGCGTGTCGCGCAACTCCGGCGCGGCCAGGATCGAGGCGGGATCGCGCATGTCCGCCTCGACGTACGCCGTCTTGCCCTCCGGGGTGCTGGAGAGCAGGCCCTGGGACAGGGTGAGGACGATGGGGTCGTTGTCGACGTAGACGACACGCGAGTCCGGGGCGACGGCCTGGGCTATCTCGTGCAGGTTGGGCGAGGTCGGGATGCCGGTGCCGATGTCGAGGAACTGGCGGATCCCGGCCTCCTCCGCCAGATAGCGCACCGCCCGGTTCATGAAGTCCCGGTTGGCCCGCATGTGGACCGGCAGCGCGGGCCACTCGCGGGCCATCGCGTCACCCGCCTCCTTGTCGGCGGGATAGAAGTCCTTGCCACCGAGGATGTAGTCGTAGATGCGCGCCGAGTGCGCACTCTCGGTGTCGATACGGTCGGCCGGCCATCCGTTGTCTCGCACGCCGCCCCTCCCATCAGGTTCGTCAGGCTGTGGTGTCCGTTTGCCCCGTGCCGGGCGGCACGTCAGTGGGTGGTCACCCCGGGGCCGGGTGCGGCCCCGGGGCCGAGTGCTAGCACAGGAAGTCGGCTTCGCCTTCCTTCACGCCCGCCAGGAAGCTGGACATCTCCCTCGGCGTGAAGATCAGCGCAGGGCTGTCCGGGTCGGCCGACTGGCGCAGCGCGACCCGCCCGTCGCCCAGCTTCATCGCCTCGACGCACGCCCCGCCCGCGTCGTCGCTCCACGGCTTGCGCCAGCCCTGTGTGCCGAGGTCCCGGGACGGCATGCCGTTGCGTATGTGGTGGTGCACTAGAACTCCTTGCGAATTGCGCCGAGGACGGCCTCGGTCTTGCTGGCGGGCACCGCCTGGGCGCCCAACCGGTCCAGAGCCTCGCGATACACCACCACGTCGTCGTCCTTGTCCAGGTAGACCGCCCCGACAAGGCCGTTGAGGTAGACGATGTCCGGCAGCTCGGAGGCCTTGAACCGGAAGACGTGGAACGCACCGGCCCGCATCGCCGGGTGCGGCCCGTTCTGGAACGGCATGATCTGCAGGGTCACATGGGGCAGGGTGTTGACCTCGATCAGATGGTCGATCTGCTCCCGCATCACCGCGGGCCCGCCCACCGGCCACCTCAGCACGGTCTCGTCCATCACGACCCACAGCCGCGGCGGCTCCGCGCGGGACAGCAGCTCCTGACGCTGCATCCGCAGGGCCACCATGCGCTCCGTGGCGTCCGTCGGGGCGTGCGGGTTGCCGGCGGTCAGCAGGGCGCGGGCGTAACCCTCCGTCTGCAGCAGGCCGTGCACGAACTCGGCCTCATAGGCGCGGATCTGCAGCGCCGCCTGCTCCAGGCTGAGGTAGGCGGCGAACCAGTCCGGCATCACGTCCCGGTAGGTGTGCCACCAGCCCTGCTTGTTGGCCTCGCGGACCGACTTCAGGAAAGTGTCGATCTCGCGCTGTTCCGTGACGCCGTAGGTCTGGAGCAGCTTCTCGACGTCAGCAAGCCTGAATCGGGCCACTTTCGCGGCCTCCAGCCTGCGGATCGTCGAATGGCTGACCCCGATGGCCGCCCCCGCCTGTTCATACGTCAGGCCTGCTCTGGTCCGCAGCTCCTCGAGCTGCCTGCCGAGGATCATGCGGAGGACGGGGGGAGCACCGCCCCATGCGGTTTCCGCCGTCACGTCCCACCTCCTTGCGCCGGGTCCCGCCGTCGCAGTCTGTCACGATCACCGGTTGCCGCGAGCAGCATGCACCTGGCGACTTGCAATTTGCAATCTATCTCTTGCAGCTCGCTTATTGCAGGTGGCACAGTGGACGTACTGTCACCGCCTGGTGACAAGGCCTGGCAGCACAGGCGATGTGAGGGGCCGTCACGGCGACTCGGCGTTGTTCCGGCCGGAGTCGCACGGCGGGCGCGGCGAAACCGGGCCCCGAGCGTGGCGGTGGCGCGAACATTCCGGTGCTGCTCGGGCGGGTCCGCGGCAGCCACCGGGTGGTGCGGACCCAGCACCCATGTGCGCCGGCAGATGAAAGGCAGCAGACGTGGCTTCCCCCGCCCCTCACATGCCGTCGGCCCCCACGCCCCGGAACGACACCCTGCACCGGGCAGTCGCACTCCGCCTGCCGGCGGCCGCCGCCTCGGTCGCCAGAGCCCGCGCCGGAGTGCGCCGGCTGCTGCGCGAGCGGCGACTGAGCTCCCGGACCTGCGAGGACGCCGCCCTGGTGATCTCCGAACTGGTCACCAACGCGATCGCGCACACGGCCGGCGGCCAAGTGCTGTGCCGCCTCTACGCGGGCAGAACGAGCCTGCGCATCGAGGTGGAGGACCAGGGCGGCGGCGCGGCGACCCCGCTCCCCCGCACCCCGGCCCCCGACGACGAACGCGGCCGCGGCCTCCTCCTCGTCGGCGCGCTCAGCAGCGCCTGGGGAGTCAGGCAGAACCCGGACACCCCGGGACGGACGGTCTGGGCCGAGCTGCCCCCGACACCGGCCGGTTCCCCCGCGGCCGACACCGGCTGGTCCGCCGCACCCCTCCCCCGCCTCCTCCCGCCCCCGCCCGGAAGGCCCAGTCCCATGGAACGCAGCACCGTCCCCGATTGCGATCGCCCATGACTCAGCTCCTGCAGTACGGAAACCGCACACGCCTGGCCATCCCGGCACAGCTCAACGCCAGCCTCGGCTACGACGCGGTCGGCATGCCGGCGCAGGACGGCCGGCGGATCGTCAAGAGCCTGCCCACCGTGGGCTGTGTCTTCGCCCTGGGCCGGCAGTGGTGGTGGATCGTGCCGGCTGGATCTGACATCGATGTCAGCTGGCCGTCGTTCACCCGGTACGCGGTGGACGGCTATGTGACCGTACCGAACCAGGACTCCGCCGCCGGGCCCGATGTCCCCCGCCTGATCCACCGCCCCCGCGACGACTCGCCCTACACCCCTCCCATCCCCCTCTACTTCCTCACCTGCCACATCGCGGGAGTCGTGCCGTCGTGGTCCCTGGGGACGGGGGGCTGACCAGCAGGTGGGGGCCGCCCCTCGCCGCCGGGCCACACCCGGTCCGGACGCCGGATCGCACCCGCGTGACGCGCTCGGTGCCCCCCGGCCGGAGGCGGCCGACCGCCCCGGCCCGGTCTGGAATGATCCGGGCATGGACGACAACACCCCCGGCAGCATCAGGCTCTCCACCGCCACCGGCCGCTGGGTGGTCACGACCACCGTGCTCGGCTCCAGCATGGCGCTGCTCGACTCGACGGTCGTCAATGTGGCGCTGCCACGGATCGGCCGGGACCTCGACGCCGACGTGGCCGTGCTTCAGTGGATCGTCAACGCCTACACGCTGGCCCTGGCCGGGCTGATCCTGCTCGGCGGGGCGCTGGGCGACCACCTGGGGCGGCGGCGCATCTTCGTGCTGGGCGTGGTGTGGTTCGCCGCCGGCTCGCTGCTCTGCGGCGTGACGCCCAACGACGTGATCCTGGTGATCTCCCGCGCCCTCCAGGGCATCGGCGGGGCCCTGCTCACCCCTGGCTCGCTCGCCCTGATCCAGGCCACCTTCCACCCCGACGACCGGTCACGGGCGGTGGGCCTGTGGTCCGGCCTCGGCGGAGTGGGCGCGGCGATCGGGCCGTTCGTCGGCGGCTGGCTGGTGGACGGGCCCGGCTGGCGTTGGGTGTTCCTGCTGAACGTGCCGCTCGCGCTGGTGTGCGTGCCGATCGCCCTGCGGCATGTGCCGGAGTCGCGCGACCCCGGGGCCACCGGCCGCTTCGACGTCCTCGGGGCTGCGCTGGGCGCCGCGGCACTGGTGCTGGTGACCTACGGGCTGATCGAGCCGCAGGCCTGGGCCGGGGTGGCCGGGGTGGTCGCGGGCGTGGCGTTCGTGGTGGTCGAGCGGCGGCGGCCGGAGCCCATGCTGCCCCCGTCCCTGTTCCGCTCCCGGCTGTTCACCTCCGTCAACCTGGTGACGGTGTGCGTCTACGCCGCCTTCGGCGGCTTCTTCTTCTTCGTCGCGCTGCAACTCCAGGTGGTGGCGGGCTACTCACCGCTCAAGGCGGGCATCGCGCTGCTGCCGACCACCGTCCTGCTGCTGCTGTTCTCCGCCAAGTCGGGACAACTGGGCGAGCGCATCGGTCCGCGCATCCCGCTCACCGTGGGCCCGTTGCTCTGCGCGGCGGGCATCCTGCTGATTCTGCGGGTGGGACCGCACACCTCGTACCCCTCGGACGTGCTGCCCGCCCTGCTGGTGATGGGCGCCGGCATGGTCACGCTGGTGGCGCCGCTGACGTCCACCGTGCTCGCGTCGGTGGACACCGCACACGCGGGCATCGCCAGCGGTGTCAACAACGCGGTGGCGCGGGCGGCCGGCCTGCTCGCGGTGGCGGCACTGCCGCTGCTCGCGGGGGCCGGCGCACAGGCGTACCGCTCCACGTCGCAGTTCAACGAGGTGTTCCACCGGGCGATGCCGATCTGCGCGGGGATCCTGGTGGCCGGTTCGTTGATCGCGGTGTGGCTGGTACGCCGGCCCGAGGCCGTCCGCGTGCCGCAGCCCGAGTGCAAGGTCAACTGCACCGTGCAGGCACCCCCGCTGGAGGGCCGGCGCGGCCGTTCCGGGGCACAGGCCTTGGAACCGCTGCCTCCCGAGGAGTGAGGCGCGCGCGGCGGGACGGTCGTGCACGCGCCCCGTGGGCCGCATGGTTGGCGTGCGGTGGCTCGGTCAGTCGCGGCGGAAGGGGGCGCAAGGGCCTGTTAAGACGACTTCCGGACTCGCCGTTCCGCGTCGGACACCGGTGACCCGGTCAGGTGGCTGTGGGCCGTCCGGACGAGTGGGTGGGGCTCTGCGGGACCTGTGCGCGCGTGAACCCGTTGCTCCGTTCCGCCTTCGCCACGTGCAGCGTGTAGCTCTGGTACCACTCGTCTCGCCCGCGCTTCTGCGCCGCACGGTGCTCGGCGTTGGTCCGCCACTCCGTGAGGGCGTCCTCGTCGCGGAAGTAGCCGACGGTGATGCCCAGCCCGCCGGGTGTCTGCGCGTGGTCCATCCCCAGGTACCCGGGGACGTCCCGCACCAGGTCCTCCAGACGTGCGCTGGTCTCGCTGTAGCCGCTCTGGTCCTGGGTTCGCACCGTGGTGAAGACAGCCACGTAGTAGGGGGGTTCATGGGCCCCGACGGGCACGGCAGGCGCTTTTGCGTGAGCACTCGTGGCGCCACCGTGGGGCGGGGTGCGCCGCCGCGCGTACACCTCCATCTCGATCTTCATCCGCGGGTCGGCGAGACCGCACACGAGCATCGTGGCGGCCGGCCGGACATCGCCGAAGTGGCGGCGCAGGACCGGCCAGCAGGGTGCGAAGTCTTCGCGGTCGGGCAGCAGGTAGCGCACGCGCACCACGTCGGCGAAGGTGCACTTCGCCTCGGCGAGTGCGGCCTCGATGTTGCGCAGGCACTGTTCGGCCTGCTCCACCACGTCGTCGGAGATCGTCATGGTGGCGTAGTCGAATCCGGTCGTCCCGGACACATGGACCCAGTCGCCGTCGACCACCGCACGGGCATAGCCGATCTGCTCCTCAAAGGTCGAGCCGCTGAGGATCGCGCGTCGCTCTGTCATGCGCCGAACGCTAAGTGACCAGTGCTGATACGTCTAATACGGCCGTATGCATGGTCTGATATCTCTGGGCGTATGGAGCGCCCCGAACTCCCCCTACCGCAGTTGCACGCCTTCGTCGTGCTCGCAGAGGAACTCCACTTCGGCCACGCGGCCGCCCGCCTGGGCATCGCCCAGCCGCCGCTCAGCCAGCAGATCCGCCGCCTGGAAGACAGGGTCGGCCACGCGCTGTTCACCCGCGCCCCCGGGCGTGTCGCCCTGACCCCAGCCGGCAGCGAACTGCTGCCCGCCGCCCGGCGGGCACTCACCGACCTCGCGGACGGTCTGGCCGCGGCCCGGGCCGTCGGCAGTGGCCGGGCCGGCTGCCTGCGGATCGGCTTCGCCGCCTCCCTCGCCCTGACGATCCTGCCCGGTCTGCTGCGCACCTTCCGTCACCGGTTTCCCGGCGTGCACCTGGACATCCACGAGATGACCACCGCTCCGCAGCTCGCCGCGCTGCATGACAGGACCATCGACATCGGTCTCCTGCGCGAACCCCCCGCCGACGAGACGGAGCTCGGCTTCAGGACGGTACTCAGCGAGCCTTTCGTGGCCGTGCTGCCGTCCACCCATCCCCTGGCCACACAACGGAGCGTGCGGCTTTCGCAGTTGGCGGACTCGCCCTTCGTGCTGCTGCCCCGCGCGGTCGGCCCGCCACTGCACGACCAGATCATCGGCCTGTGCACCGCGGCGGGGTTCACACCGCAGGTGGTCCAGCACGCGGTGGAGTGGCAGACCGTGTGCGCCCTCGTGGAAACCGGTCTGGGCGTCTCCCTGGCCCCGGCGAGCATCCGCCGCATCCGCCTCAGAGGCGTCGCCTTCCGCAGGATCGAACCCGGCACCGCCCGCACACGAGTGGCCGTCGCCTGGCGCGAGAGAGACCATGATCCCCTGGTCACACGCCTGCTGGCGACCATCAGCCAAGAGCAGCCGGGCAGACCCTAGCGCGCGGACGACTGCGACTGGACGACTGCGACTGGACGACGGACAACGGATCCGGCACGCCGGACAGTCACATGATCGGACGGGACGCGTGCCGGCGGCGCCGTCCCGCTGGCGCAGGGCCCGCTCAGCCGGCCTGCGTGGCGCTCACCCTGCGCCTTGGAGGTCCACGAAGGCACGTTCGCGTGGCTGGAGGAGGCGGGACAGGAACAGGCCGACCCCCGCCGAGCCGGTCGCGTAGTCGTGGGCGATCCTGGTGAGCCACCGCCCCGGGAACGCGCTGCCGCCGTCGGTCACGATCCTGAACCACAACACGGCCCGCGCGATGTCGAAGGCCCGGCGCCGGTAGTGCTCCTCGCCTGTGCAGCCGTGCATGTCGAGCATGAACTCGCCGATCCCGGCCAGGCCTTCGAAGAGACCGGGGGTGTAGGAGTACATGACGAACGCGTCATCCGCCACCCGCCGGGCGAGCGCGCCGTAGCGCTCGATGCCGAGCAGATGGTGGAAGCGGACGAGTACGCTGCCGATCCCGGCGCTGCCGTGGATCCAGTACGGGTACATGACGGTGTCGTCCTGGTACCGCTGCCACTGCAGTCCGAGTCCGCTCTCGTGCGCGTGGGCCAGGTCGAACTCCAGGGCGCGAACGGCGTGGGTACGAAAGCGCGCGTCGCCGGTGCGCAGGTGCAGGTGGAGCAGGAAGAGGGCGATGCCGCTCGCTCCGTAGCCGTACCCGTAGTGGACCCGTCCGTCCTGCTCGCACGGCCAGTACGAGGTGTCGCCCTCGTGGCGTGCCGTCCTCAGAAGGTGCTCACCCGCCCGCACGGCCTGGTCGAGGTGGCGCTGCGTCCCTGTCCCGGCATGGAGGTACAGGGCGGCCAGCCCCCACCCGGCGGCTCCGAGGACGACGCCGGGCTCCTCGTACAGCAGCGGTGACGCGTACGCCGCCGCCATCAGGGACTCGGCCCTGTCCTGGAGCCCGAGTGCGTGGAAGACCCAGGCGATCCCGCCGAGTCCGACGTACAGCCCTGGTGGGTAGGTGTCGTTGCCGACGGGCTGCCGCAGCATCCAGGAGGTGACCGCCGGCGGCGGTGCGCCGGCGGTCGTCGCGGTGCGCAGGAAGAGGGCCGGGCCGCAGGCGCCGTAGGCGACACCGAGCGGGTTGGTCGAGAACACCATGGGGTCCGAGGGCCACAGGCGGTCGGTGCGCCGCTCGTCGGCGGTCCGGAGCAGGAGCCCGGCGATGCCGTCGACGGTGCGGCGTACGTCCGCGGCCAGGAGTTCCTGGCGGCCCCGTGTCCCGGGGGCCTCGGTGGGCAGGGGAGGCATCACATCACCCGGCTTCCCACTCGGCGAGCACGGTCTTCGCCTCCGCCACCGCACCGGACTTCAGACAGGAGACGACGGACCTCACCTGATGGGGCACGCCGAGGGCGACGAAGTCGTCGAGGAAGGTGTCCTCGGCCGCGGGGTTGAGGCCGAACAGCGCAGTGGCGGGGACCACACAGCTGTGCAGGATCATGGCGAGGGCGTACCAGTCGTCGCAGGGGAGCAGTCTGTCGCGGGAGGAACGCTCCGGATGCAGGAATCCGGGGGTGCCCCATCGCGTCCCGAAGGCCGGCAGCGAGGCCTCGTCGTCCTCGCGGAGCGCGCTCTCGAAGTCGATGAACCACATGTGGAGCGTCTCGGCGTCGATCAGGATGTTGCCCGGCGAGAGATCGCCGAGGACCACTCCGCGTGCGTGGACCGCCTCGACCATGCCGATCAGCCGGCCGGCGATCGCCCGGAACCTCGGAACGAACCGGTCCACCCGTCCTTCCCGGTGGATGTACGGGGCGAGGATGACGTCGTCCCGCGCCCAGAAGTCGTGAAAGCCGACCCCTTCCATTCGTTCCTCGACCAGGAAGGTGTGTTCCCACTCGCGGAAGAGATCGACGGGGCGGGGGGTGAATTCCAGCCCTTCCAGGTGGCGCAGTACGTCGTACTCGTGGCGCAGGACGTCGACCGCGTCGAAGGTGCGGTCCCCGCTCGTCCAGCAGTGGGTGAGTCGGCGGGCCTCCTTGATGACGACGGGCTGTGCGGTGTCCTTGTCCGTGCCGTGGTAGACACCGCCCGCGTTGGAGAACGTGAGTGCGCCCTCGACGAGGTAGCGGTCCTTCAGGAGGGTGCCCTCGCCGCCCGGCGGGGCGTCGTCCGAGCCGACGGACGGCTCGGCGAAGGGGTCACGGACCCAGGGGGGCAGGTGGAAGTAGGGCAGGCGCTGATCGGCGACGTACTCGCCGGTGGGCGAGACGAGGTAGGTGGTCTGCGTGCCGTCGGTGTTCAGACGCCGAGGCGGGCGGAAGCCGCCGTACCGGTAGAAGAGCACCTTGCTGTCGCGGTAGCGCCGGTCGGAGAGGATGTACGGTCCGTCGACCGCCTCGTGCGCCGTCCGCCGGTACAGGGTGTCGAGCAGTTCGGTGAAGGCGCCCTCGTCCGGCGGATAGATCGTCATGAACTTGCCCGAGACTCCGCGTTCCTGCGTTTTCGCGTTCAGCACGCCCAGGAGGAAGGGGTCGGCGGCGGTCTTGAACGCGACGCCGTTCCCCACACACACGGGCACCGCGAGTTCGAGCAGCCGTAGGGCGTGCGGGGGTGCGGAGGAGACGTGGATCTTGAAGCCCTGAACGGGTGGTGGGGCCGTCCGCTGCGGCGCCGCCGCGGCGCGGGCGTGCAGCCAGATGTCGCGGCGCTCCAGACCCCAGGTGTCCGGCAGCAGACGCTCGAGGGCGGTCCGGTACTCGGGGGTGATCGGGCGGCGCGACAGCGGCTCGTAATACCGGGGATCCACGAGGCCGAAGAGATGATGGGCGGCCAGGGCCGCTCGACGGTCCACGACTCATCCGCCGAGGCAGGGGGACAGGCCCCGGCGGATATGCCCGCGTGTTGGACTCATCTCGGCGTCTATCGGGGCTCGCAGCCGATGCTGAGGGTGCTGCAGCCGATCGACTGGGTGCTGTGCAGGTCGCGGACTCCGGCCGTGGTCTCGCCCTGCCCTGGTTCCAGCCCCTGTAGCCCCAGGACGCGACCGACGTCGCTGACGGCCCGTTCCAGACTCGACCGCACCTCTTGGAGGGCGGCGTTCTGGTCGTTCGCCTTGGGCATGGCTTCCTCCTCACGTCGTGGAGAGCGTGCCGCCTGGGAGTGCGGCGGGACACGCGCGCGCCGGCCGCACAAGCCGTCGGCGGCACGTACGGCCAGGCAAGCGGTATTCCCCGCACACTGCCAGCGCGAGGAGCCCTCGCCGGGGAACGGCGACCGCCCACTCCCCCACCGGACCTGGGGGAATACCCGGCGTGCCGCACCCCGGGCGGTGTACCCCGAACGGGTGGCAGGTCACCCCCGCCCCCTGCCTGACGCAACGAGCCGACAGCCGGACAGTCCCATGATCGGGCGGAACAGGTCCTGGTCGTCGACGTCTCCACGGCGAACGTCCACGACAGCGAACGTCCACGACTGCGAAGGGCTGTCCGTCGAAGGAGGAGACCGCGCTGTGTCCGGAAGACTACGACGGCAACACTGTGGTTGGGGTGGAGCGATATCTGTGGTCATGAACTGAGAATTCGACGCAGCCTGCGATGAATATTCCCGGGCCGGCGGACGGAGCGAAATTGTGTCCCGGGCACGGTCGAGCGAGGCATGCTACTGTCGGTGGGAGTTGCAGTTGTGGTTGCCTAGAGGTTTTCCGACGGGTTGATCATCACGGCGACCGGAGTCCGGACAGGGTGACTCCGAGCACCGTCCCGAAGGAGATTCGAAATGGCTACTGGCACGGTGAAGTGGTTCAACGCGGAAAAGGGCTTCGGCTTCATCGAGCAGGACGGCGGCGGCCCCGATGTCTTCGCCCACTACTCGAACATCGCAGCCCAGGGTTTCCGCGAGCTGCTGGAAGGGCAGAAGGTGACGTTCGACATCGCGCAGGGCCAGAAGGGCCCGGCGGCAGAGAACATCGTTCCCGCCTGACGTTCACGGATACTTCGCAGCCGGGTCCCGCACTTCGGGGTGCGGGACCCGGCTCGCCGCTTCCCGGGGCCGGCCACCCCACGGAAATGCTCCAGCCAATACCCGGTGCTCTCGGCTTGAATGCACCAGAACCGGCCGGGTCCAGGTGGACGAGCCAATCGGCGCAACCGACCCGGTCCTCATCATCTTGGCTCGTTCTCGTTATTCTCCGCGCCGCTCTTATTGCGCGGGATTTCCTTGACACGTGCCGCGTCGAGGAAGGTTCCGCACGAACCGCGCGGGGCCGCACCGGCCACGTCCGCACGGTCGGCGAACCGGCGCACCACGGGGCGCACCGGCAGTCCGCCGTCGACCGGGCAGCCTGAGACCTGTCGTGACCAGCAGACCCACCCCTTTTCCCAGGAGGCAGCTTTGACACCGGTTCAGGCGCAGCGACACCAGGCATCCGCCGCTTCCGTGACCGTCCGCCACGACACGGACGCGACCGCGCCGCGGGTCTGGGACGACATGACCGTCGAGGTGGCCCTGTCCGTCATGGCCGGTGCCCGTGCCGAGTACCTGCTCGTGTGTGACGGGGACGACCAGTGCACGGGCTCGGTCACCCGGGCGCAGCTCGACGCCCTCCGCGACAGCTGCACGTACACGGACCGGGTCCGGCTACGGGACGTCATCGGCGGAACCACCTCGTTCGGAGCCCGGCCCGTCGCCTTCGGCGAGGGTGGCCGGGTCCTGGGTGTCCCCACCCTCGCCCGCTGATCCGCCGCGCCCCGGTCAGTCCGTTCCCTTCTCCCTGTGAGGCATCATGCGCTGTGTCATCGCCCGGTACCCGTTCGACCTGACCAAGAGCGGAGTGCTGGCCTCGATGAAGGACGTCACGCCCGAGCTCATCACGGGCGAGTCCGTGACCATCGGCCGCCGCCGCTATCCCGTCAAGCAGGTGGGCGAGGTCATCACCCGACAGGACCGCCGTGACTTCACCAGCGGCGAAGTCACCCGGGCCATGACCCGCCTCGGCTTCACCTGCCACGATCACCCTGAGGCGACGCGTGTACCCGCCCGCACTCCGCTCCAGGTCGCGTCGCAACAGCTGGGCGGCCCCGCACCCCTGGACGTATGAGGACGGGCGGAAGGAAGCCGCTGCCCCGACGGCGGCTCGGAGAACCCGGCCGAGCAGCGGGGACAGCGGCACCGTCTCACTGGTCGGAGTAACTGAAATCGCCCACGGTCCAGGCGCTGACGTCCTTGATGGCGACACGGTACATGCCGCCCGTCTCGGGGATCCCGAGGCTGCCCTGCAGGATCCTCGCCAGGTGGAAGTGCAGATGCGTGGGCGCGTCCCCGTGGTCGGTCCGGCCCTCTCGCCGATCGTCGGAGAAGACGTCGGAGAAGGGGTGAAGGTGGTCCGAGTCCTTCAGGACCTCCCACACACGCTGCTTCCACGTGGCTTCGGGAGCCAGTCGGCCGGTGATGACGGCCCCGCCGACGACCACGGTCAACGACATCTGGTTGCTTGACTCGGACTCCACCATGGCCGCGATGGCGACAAGCAACTCGTCAAGGTTAGGCATGACAGCGGAGTCTATTTCAGGAGCCGTTCGGGGCCGTCGCCAGGAAGTAAGGCGCCGTCCCCCGCGACGTCGCCGCTCCATGGCGGCCGGTGTGCGGTGCGTGCTCCGCGCCGTGATCAGGCTGAGGGCTTCGGCTGCGTCGGCTGCGGGTCACCGCGTTGGGCACGCAGTTCCTCGTTGATCCGCTGGGCCTCTTCGAGCTGGTCCTCGAGGATGATGATGCGGCAGGCGGCCTCGATGGAGGTGCCCTGGTCGACGAGTTCCCGGGCGCGGGCGGCGATGCGTATCTGGTAGCGGGAGTAGCGGCGGTGGCCGCCTTCCGAGCGCATCGGGGTGATCAGCCGGTGTTCGTCGAGGGCACGGAGGAAGGCCGGGGTGGTGCCGAGCATTTCGGCGGCCCGGCCCATGGTGTAGGCGGGGTAGTCGTCGTCATCGAGAGGGGGGATGGGGCGGGTACCGCGAGGGGGCATAGGCCTCTTCTTCCGGGGGCGCGCGCGTCGGGGGGCCCGGGTGCCGTACGGCACCCGGGCCCCGAGCTTTCACCACCATCTGCCGGCGGACTGCGCCGGCTTTCTGTTTCCGCTGGTCCGCCTGGGACGGCGGAGGCGCGGGGATCGCGGATGCGTGACCGGGGACCACCTTCCAATCTGGGGCCTGCGGTACCCGGGCGGTGTTCGCTCCTCGCCCGGGCGATCCGATGGTGTCTGCTCCTTACCTTGATCGGTTTCTCGTTGTACTGCTGGATTTCGCGGGTACTGCTTGTGGCGGCCCGGGGGACCGCCCGGCCCGGCAGGCGGTGGGGAGCCTTCGTCCCGGCTCCGCCACCTTGCTGCCGTTCCGCTCCTGCTTGACCGGCTGCACGGCAGTTCGTGTCTGCCGTGCCCTCTTCGACTTCCTGGGTACGACAGAACAGTAACCCCGCCATGCGCCAATGTCTACTCTCACTGGTACAGATTTTCTCTGAGCCCTGGAGTTCCCTTCCTATCGCGCATGCGTCCGAAAAAGTGGGGTGGCGTTGTCCGCGCGCCATCGACGGCCGGGGCACCGCCGGTGGTGCTCAGGCCGTCGGCCGTCGGGTCACCGCCGGGTGGTGCTCATTCCGTTGCCGATGAAGTAGCTGGGGTGCGGGGGCTGGTTGTAGGCGGTGTTCTGCCAGGCCAGGGCCTCGCGGTACTGGCGGTCCTGGAGGAGTGTGGTGATCCGGGTGTCGGTCTGGTAGGGCGTGGAGTAGATACGCAGTGCCCTGTTGTCGCTCGTCGGCCACACCACCTCCTCGCGCCAGTCGCCGAGGATGTCACCGGAGAGGGCGGGGGTGGCCTTGGTGCCGTTGTCGGCGTGCACGCCGTCCGCCGTCAGCAGCCGCTGGTCGCTGCTGGTGCCGTACTTGTCGATATGGGTGCCGTCCAGCAGCTCACGGGTGGTGTCACCGTCCCACCAGGCCAGGAAGTTGATGCTGGACGGCTTGCGGCCCACCACGGCGCCCTTGGTGTTGCGCACCCCGTCCGCGGCGGCCGACCAGGACTCCGCGCCCGGACTGCCCGCCCAGATGTCGCCGCTGACGCCGCGGCCGTTGTCGCCGTTCGCGGGCGTCGACCACAGGATCTGGCCGGTTCTGGCGTCCGCCATCCACGATGACGGCTTGGACGAGTCCTCGTCCACCTTGAACTCCTCCAGGCCGGCACGGGACGGGTCGAGATCGCCGACGTGCATGGCGTCGCCGTGCCCGTTCCGCGTGGTCCACAGGCCGTTGCCGTTGTCGTCGACGGCCATGGCGCCGTACACGATCTCGTCCCGGCCGTCGCCGTCGACGTCCGCGACCGACAGGTTGTGGTTGCCCTGGCCGTCGTAGCCCTTGCCGGAGTTGGTGGAGCTGTTGGTGTCGAAGGTCCAGCGGCGGGTGAGCCTGCCGCCGGAGAAGTCCCAGGCGCTGATCACGGTGCGGGTGTAGTACCCGCGGGCCTCGATCAGCGACGGGTGCTGCCCGTCGACGTAGGCGGTGGCGGCGAGGAAGCGGTCCACGCGGTTGCCGTAGTCGTCTCCCCAGGAGGAGACGGTGCCGCGCGGCGGCACGTAGTCGACGGTGCTCAGCGCCGCCCCGGTGCGCCCGTCGAACATGGTCAGGTACTCGGGTCCGGACAGCACATAGCCGCTGGAGTTCCGGTAGTCCGCGGAGGCGTTGCCGATGGTCCTGCCGGTGCCGTCGACGGTGCCGTCGGCCGTCTTCATCGCCACCTCGGCACGGCCGTCACCGCTGTAGTCGAAGACCTGGAACTGCGTGTAGTGCGCGCCCGAGCGGATGTTGCGGCCCAGGTCGATGCGCCACAGCCGGGCCCCTTCGAGGGTGTAGCCGTCCACGACGGTGTTGCCGGTGGTGCCCGACTGCGAGTTGTCCTTGGCGTTCGTCGGCTGCCACTTGAGCACGAAGTCCAGGTCGCCGTCGCCGTCCAGGTCGCCCACCGCGGCGTCGTTGGCCTCGTACGTGTAGCCGCTGCCGCCGGCCGGCGGGGAGATCGGCACGTCCAGGTAGCCGTCCGCGAACGGGATGGCGTGCTCGGCCTCCGGCTGCTCGATGCCCTGCACCACCGGGCGGATGGTGTAGTCGGCGGTCGCGGGGGCTCCCGGGTCGAAGAAGTCCGTGGCGCCGCTCACCGGTGCCGCGGTCAGCTTCGTCACGGCCTTCACCGAGTCCGCGGCACCGGTCGTGCCCGGGGTGGTCGCCGGGCCCGCGGCGCTCCCCGTGGTCGCGCGGTAGACGTTGAACGCCGTGCCGACCGAGTCGGTGGCCAGTGCGCGCCAGCTCACGAGGTTGCCCTTGGCGGTGTGCACGCTCACCGGCGCGTGGTCCAGGTGCTCGGTGGTGAGAAGGGCGCCCGGGGCGGGCACGGCCGCGGGCACGGCGGGCGCGCCGGCGGCCGCCGGGGCGCCGGGCGCCAGGGCCGCGGTGCCGCCCGCCACCAGGGCGGCGACGGCCACGAGCCGTCCGGCGCGCGACAAGGGCCCGCTGCCGGAGCGGGCGACTCTGCTTGCCATATGGAAACGCTTCATGTCAACCTCCCTGCGGCCGTGCGCGCGCCGCGGTGTCTGTCGCATGGATGCATGAACCGGGACGTACGGTCGAACTCGGGAGCCCACGGAGGGGCGGTGTCCGGGCTCCGGGTGGTACGGGGAGGACGCCGGGCCGTCCTGCCCGGGAGAACGGCGCGCACGACGACCTTCCCCGCTGGGGATTGATACGTTTAATTGCCCCTGGAGCAGAGCGGCCAGTGGCGCCAGACCGTAACGTTAGGGTCATGAGTGGCCCTGGGCAAGGGGTCGTAAGCCAATGCGCCAGGGATTATGGAAGCGCTTCCCTGAAAAGGTACTGAAACGTATTAAACAAGCGGCGCAACTCTGGGCCGCCCCCGCTATCGCTGGTCGCGGCCCTGGGGCACGACCAGCCCCGTCTCGTAGGCGACGACGACCGCCTGGGTGCGGTCGCGCAGGCCGAGCTTGGTGAGGATGCGGCTGACATGGGACTTGACCGTCTCCCCGGTGAAGTTGAGGCGAGCGGCTATCTCGGGGTTGGACAGGCCGGCGGCGAGGAGGCGGAGCACCTCGGTCTCACGTGGTGTCAGCGTGGCGAGCGGCGCGGGCTCGGGGTGGGGTCCCGGGCGCAGGCGGGTGAACTCGCTGATGAGGCGGCGGGTGACGGTGGGCGCGAGCAGGACCTGGCCCGCGGCGACGACCCGTACCGCGTCGAAAAGGCGCTCTGCGGTGACGTCCTTGAGCAGAAAGCCGCTGGCGCCCGCGCACAGCGCGTCGTAGACGTACTCGTCCAGGTCGAAGGTGGTCAGGATGAGGACGCGCGGGCCGCTCCGGCCCCCCGTGGCGAGGCGTTCGGTGGCCTCGATGCCGTCCACACCCGGCATCCGTACGTCCATCAGCACAACGTCCGGAGCCGCTTCCGCGCAGACTCGGACGGCCTCGGCGCCGTCGCAGGCGGTGCCGACGACCGTGAAGTCGGGCTGGGTGTCCAGGAGGGCGGCGAAGCCGGTGCGGACGACATGGTGGTCGTCCGCGACGACGATCCGGACGGGCGGGGCGGCGGTGGTCATGCGGCCGCCTCCGCCCTGCCGGCCGGCAGCGTGGCCTCGATCAGGAAGCCGCCCCCGGGTGCGGGGCCGGTGCGCAGCGCCCCGCCGGCCGCCCCGGCGCGCTCGCGCATGCCGGGCAGGCCGTGGCCGCTTTCCGGCGTGGCCGGGCCGGGGCCGGGGCCGTTGTCACGGATGCGCAGCCGCAGGGTGTCCGCGGTGTAGTGCAGTTCCACGTCGACGGCGCCGGGCGCGTGCCGCCGGGCGTTGGTCAGGGCCTCCTGCGCTATGCGGTAGGCGGCGAGTTCCACCCCCGGGTCCAGCGGTACCGGAGCGCCGGAGACGATCAGCCGGACGCCGGCGCCCGAGGCGTCCCGTGCCTCGTCGAGGAGTTCGTTGAGCTGCTGAAGGCCCGGCTGGGGGTGGCGGGACCCGACGCCGTCGGGCTCGGCGTCCTGACGGAGCACGCCGAGCAGCCGGCGCATCTCGGTGAGGCCGGCGCGCGCGGTGGCGCCGATCTCCGAAAGACGCGCGGCTCCCGCGTCGGGCAGGCCCGGGGTGGTCAGCCGGGCCGTCTCGGCCTGCACGGCGATCACGGAGATGTGGTGGGCGACCACGTCGTGCAACTCCCGTGCGATACGGGCGCGTTCGCCCCGGGCGGTGTGCTCGACGAGGCTGCGCGCGGTGACCTCCCGTGCGGCCCGGTGCACCCGGGCCTCGCCGCGCGCCCGCCCGGCGATGCCCGCCCAGGCCGCGGCGGGGGCCAGCGAGGACAGCAGCAGGGTGAGGATCCGGGCCTCGGTCCCGGCGGCCCGGGGCGCCGCGAGAGCCAGGACGAGCCAGGGAGCGGCGAGGACGGGAGCCGGGCAGCGGGCCGCGAGGGCGTCCGCGGCGCGGCGCACCGCGGTACCGCGGCCCGCGGTGGCGGCTGCCCGGGCCTGGCCAGGGCCGCTCAGCCCCAGCCGGTACAGGGCCGCCAACTGGGCCGCCGCCCCCGCCACCGTCCCGAACACCGTCAGCGAGAGCACACCGGCCGACGCGACGGCCGCCGCGGCGGGAGCGGGCGGCAGCAGCGCGGGCGGTGCCGTGCCGGCGAGGGCGGCCCTGGGCGAAGGCAGGGGTCATCATCAAGGAGAGCACCCGGCAGGGCTCCCACTACGCCGCCGTGCTGGTCACCGGCGGCCACGGGGTGCGGATGCAGTACGACTACGCAGGGGACCTGGCGGGCTGTCCCGGCCGCGTCGACGCCGGCTCGCCGCGCTGGCTGCGGCTCGCCCGCACCGGCAGTGTGCTCACGGGCTACGACTCGGCTGACGGGACCCACTGGCGCACCATCGGCGCCGTCCACTTGCCGGGGCTGCCCGGGACCGTGCAGGCCGGCTTGTTCACGGCCTCCCCCGACCACGAGGTCACCAGCCCCTCGCTGCACGGGGCGAACAGCCGGGGCGGCCCCACCGCGGCCACCTCGCGCTTCGACCACGTGGACCTGTCGGGCACCGGTTCGTCCGGCACCGGCCCGTCCGGCACACGGGGGCCCGGCACGGGGGCGGGGCGCGCCTGGACCGGCACGGAGGTCGGCGGCCCGGCCGGGGCGCGGCAGCTCGGTACCGGATACCGGCAGGACGGCGGCGAGTTCACGGTGACCGGTGCCGGCGATGTCGCCCCGGCCGTGGTCGGCCAGGGCTCGAGCACCAGGACGACGGGGAACAGCCTGGTCGGCGTGTTCGCCGGGCTGATGGTGGTGATCGTCGTGGCCGCCCTGTCCGTCACGGCCGAGTACCGGCGGGGCCTGATCCGCACCACCTTGCTCGCGACGCCACGGCGTGGCCGGGTGCTGGCGGCGAAGGCCGCGGTGATCGCAACGGTCGGGTTCCTCACCGGGCTCGCCGCCGCCGCGCTGGCCGTCCCGCTGGTGGGCGCCCTGGCGCGGCACAGGGGCTTCTACCTCTATCCGGTGTCGACGGCGACCGAACTGCGGGTGGTCGTCGGAACCGGGGCGCTCTTCGCGGCCGCCGCGGTCCTGACGCTGGCCGTGGGCACCCTGCTGCGGCGCGGCGCGGCCGCGGTCACCGTCGCCGTGGTGGGGGTGGTTCTGCCGTACATCGTCGCGGTGGCCTCGGTGCTGCCCGTGGGCCCCTCGCGGTGGCTGACCCGGCTGACGCCGGCGGCCGCGTTCGCCGTCCAGCAGACCGTGCCGGCCTATCCGCAGGTCGACGCCGGCCACACCCCGGCGGACGGGTACTTCCCGCTGGCGCCGTGGGCCGGGTTCGCGGTGCTCTGCGGCTATGCGGTGCTCACCCTGGCCCTGGCCGGGCGCGCCCTGCGCGGGCGGGACGCATGAGCAGGGCACCGGGCACGGGGCGGGCCACGGACGTCCGGCGGGCCACGGGCGCGAGGCAGGGCGAGGGGGCATGTCCCTCGGGGCGGCGGTCGTGCGGCGGGCGCGGGCAGCCGTCGTCGGGCGGACGGGGACGGCAGTCGTCCGGCGTGTACGGGCGGCCGTCGTCCGGCGGATACGTGCCGCGGACCGGGCGGGCGCCCGGCAGGCGCTGCACGCGGAGTGGACGAAACTGCGCACCGCGCCGGCCCCCGCATGGCTGCTGGCGGCGGTGGTCGTCGTGACCGTGGCGCTGGGCGCCGCCGCGTCCGCGGCCGTCGGATGCCACGGCGTGGGCCCCGGCCGGGACGCGGCGCGGACCGCGCTGTCCGGGGTGATGCCGGGTCATGCCGCGGCGGCGGTCCTGGGTGTGCTGGTGATCGGAGACGAGTACGGCACCGGCATGATCCGCACCACGCTCGCCGCGGTGCCGCGCCGGACGACCGCGCTGGCCGCCAAGGCGGCAGTCGTCGCCGCGGTGCTGGCCGCGGGGGCCATGGCCGTGCTCGGGTCCCTGCTGGCCGGCCGGCTCCTGCTGCCCGGCCGGGGCGGCACCGGCGCGGACGGCTGCCCGGCGCTGTCCCCGGCCGACGGCCCGGTGCTGCGCGCGGCCGTCGGAACGGTGCTCTACCTGGTGCTGGTGGCGCTGCTCGCCCTGGGCGTCGCCACCGCCGTACGGGACTCGGCCACCTCCATCGGAACGGTGCTCGCGCTGCTGTACCTCTTCCCGGTGCTGGCATCGGTGGTCGCGGAACCCGGCTGGCACCGGCACCTGGAACAGGCCGGGCCGATGACCGCGGGGCTGGCCGTGCAGGTGACGGTTCACCAGGACGGCCGTCCCATCGGCCCCTGGGCGGGCCTCGGTGTCCTCACCGCCTGGGCCGCCGCCGCACTGCTCACCGGCGGGCTGCTGCTGCGCGCACGCGACCCGTGAGCGGTGGGCGGCGGGGCGGCGGGGCGGCGCGAGACGTGAGCGACGGGACGCCCGGACACGACGCACGACCGGCACAGCGGTTGGGCCGCCCGGCACCGTACGGTCAGGGCGTCCTGGGCCCCGCGGCCTCGGTCCGTTCCGCATACAGGTCGGCGATGTCGGCGACCGTGATGTGCTCCATGGCCTCCCGCGCGGTGCGGGCGACGGGCAGGTCGCGGCCGGCGCCGTCGGCCATCCGCAGGGCGTTGGCGAGGTCCTTGCGGTGCCAGGTGAGGCGCATCAGCTCCATCTCGGCGAGGGTGCGGCTGGCGGCGGGGCCGTCGAGCAGCGCGGCGCGCAGCTTGGCGGGGTGCACCCCGAGGTCACGGCCGAGGCGGAGTGCCTCCACGATGGCGGAGAGCTGGCCCCAGTGGCAGAGGTTGTTGACGGTCTTGCCGACCTGCCCGGCACCGAGCTCCCCCAGGTGGTGCACGTTGCCGGTCCAGGGTGCGAGGTGCGGGCGCACCCGGTCGAGGACCACGGCGTCGCCGCCGACCAGGAGGTTGATCGTGCCCGTCTCGGCGGCGCGCACCCCGCCGGTGAGCGCGGCGTCGAGCACGTCGACACCGCGGGGTGCGGCCTCGGCGGCGACCGTGCGGCAGGTGTCGGGGGTGACGGAGGAGCAGATCAGCATGGTGGTGCCGGGGCGGGCGGACGGCAGGATCCCGGTCGCGGAGCAGCAGACGTCCAGCACGTCCTCGTCCGAGGGGACCATCACCAGGACGACGTCGCTCACGGCGGCCAGGGCCTCGACCGAGCCGGCGGGCCGCGCGCCCTCGGCCGCGGCCCGGTCCATCGTGGTGCCGTCCGGATCGTAGACGTGGGTGTCGATGCCCGCCCTCGCCAGGAACCGGGCGGTGGGGAGCCCCATCGCGCCGAGCCCGACGAGGCCGACCGACCGGGGAGCGGTGTGCTGCGCGTCCGACATCGTTCCGTGTGCCTTCCTTCGGTTGTTCCGGCGCGGTCCCCGCAGGAGCCGGCGCGGATTCCGCTGTTCCGGCGTGGATTCCGCGGTTCCGGCGCGGTCTCCGCCGGTTCCGGCGCGGCTTCCGCCCGGCTCGTGCGATGTCGGCCGGAACTCAGGCAGCATGATCTGGTGGTCATACCATTGTCAATGGTCGTAGCAAGGAAGCCCGTAACGGACCGCCGAACGGGGCCCGTTACGGGCGTGCGCCCCGAACGCGTCGGAGACGAGCCGGACCGTCGTCAGGAGCGAGGAGGGGCGCCCCGTTCAGGTGTAGCGGCGCAGCACCAGCCTGCGGGTGCCGTCCGCCTCACTGACGTCGGACTGCACGTCGTAGCCGTGCTCCTCGGCGTAGCGGAGCGCCGCGGCGTGGCCGTAGGCGCGGGTGACCCGGGCGAGCCAGGCCTGGTCGTAGGCGGAGCTGTCGTACTCGCTGATGATGGCCTCGAAGGTGCCGTCGTCCCGGCGGCGGAAGCCGATGTCGTTACTGAGGCGGCCGATGTGCCGGCGGCGCACGATGACTTCGGCGCGCTCGGGTCTGGCGTCGCCCTGGTAGCCGTACAGCGTCTGCGGTGTGTCGTGATGCTCCACGGCGTCGAAGCCGACGGTGGCGAGGGCGGTCACCAGGAGATCCGCGTTCCGCAAGGCGGTGCGAACCCTTGTGAAGTGGGACATTCTCTGCCTCCGGCGCTCTCCGTGCGGGTGGGTTCTGCCGGCTGGGTCAGCCGCTGTTCCGACGTCGTCCGTCGCCGCCGGTCCGTTGGGTGGTCTCCGTCGGGTCCGGTGGGGTACCGGGTCGGGTCCGGTGGGGCTACCGGGTCGGGTCCGGTGGGGGTACCAGGTGCCGGCCCCCACGACCCGCGCCCCTTCCGGCTGCCCGTGCCCAACTGGTCGACGTGACTCATGACAGGCGGACCACCGGCTGGGTGTCCAGGATGCGGAGGTGGCGGCGCAGGTCGTACGCGGTGACCGTGAGGCGTTTCTGGGCGTCCACCCGGAATTCCAGGCGGAACCGCTCCTCCCCCGCCGCGGCCGGTGGGTCGGCCACCAGGAACGTGGGACTCTCCTCGTTGAGCCACAGCATCGCCCGCTCCTGCCGCTGCTGCGGCGTCACCGCCACCGTCCGCGCGCCGCCGCCCGCGTCGAAGGCGATCTCCAGCTCCGCGCTGGAGTCCCGGTACGTCGCGTGGGCCAGTTCGTAGACGGCGAGCCCCAGCCGCCGCTGCCCCTCGTGCACCGCCTTGACGGTGAGCGTCCTGACCGGCTCAGGCGTCGGATACGCGGTGCCCGCCGCCACGAGCACCTCGAACTCGTAGGTGCCGGTGGCCGGATCCACATGCCGGATGGCGTAGTCGTGCTGGATGTGGTCGTACAGCTCGGCACCGCCCGCGATGCCCGCGGCGCCCGCGGCGACCGCCTCCAGCGGGCGGTCCAGGTGCACCACCTCCGGGTCGAAGTGCAGGTGGACGAGGTCCTGCACGGCGGGGATGAGGCAGCTCCCGCCGACCAGGAACACATGCCTGATCTCCGCGGTGCCGTAGCCGCGTGCCGCCGCGGCGTCGAGGGTGGCGCGCAGCGCCTGGTTGACGCGGCGCAGCACGCCCTTGTCGCGCAGCAGCGCGTCGAACTCGCCGCGGGTGACGGTCCTCCGGTGCACGGTGGCGGGATCGCGGGCGTCCCGTGCGCTGATCACCGCCTCGCCGGCGGTGGCGAGGGCGCGCTTGGCCTGCTCGGCGGATGTCAGCAGGCGGCGGAAGACGGTGTTGCGGCCGATCTGGTCCCCGGGCGGCAGCCGCAGGCCGGCGAGGACGTGCTCGGCGAGCAGCGCGTCGATGGTGTTGCCTCCGAGGTCGAGCCCCTTCTTGGCGAGCGTGCGCACCCCGGCGCCGGAGCCCACCGCGTCGGGCTCCTGCACCCGGACGACGGAGATGTCCAGGGTGCCGGCGCCGAAGTCGACCACGGCGAACGCGTCGCCGGGCTGGAGGCGTGCGCTGTACCCGACCGCGGCGGCCGTGGCCTCGTCGACGACGCGCAGCCGGGCGGTGGGCAGCCCCTCGCGGACCTCGCGAACCAGCCAGTCGCGGTAGGCGTCGAAGGACTCGACGGGCGCGGTGGCGACGATCTCCAGGTCGTCGTCCTCGACGGCGAGCACGGCCAGGGCCATGACGTCGCCGAGGAACCGGGTGGCGGCCTGCCGTCCGGTGATCTTCTGGTCGCCGACCGGGCGTGGCGCGTCGTACGCGCGGCCGGAGACGTTGCTCTTGGTGGAGGCGAAGACGGTGACGCCGGGGGTCTCGGCCAGCTCGGGCGTGACCTGGGCGCCGAGCCGGCGGGTCGTGCCGTCGGCACCGTCGTCGACGTATGCGATCAGCGAGGGCACCACGCGCTGGGTGGGTCCCCGGCCGGCGTCCCGCAGCACGTCGATGCCCGGCAGCGGGATCGGCACGCCGCGGCCGTGCTCGGGGTCCCAGCCCGCCACGACCGTGTTGGCGGTGCCGAAGTCGAGACCGATACGGGTGGTCATGCGCCTCCTTGGCGGTGGCCGGGGCGGGGGGCCCGGTGGGCGTCCGGGACGCCGCCGAGGGCGATGTCGTGGTCCGATGCGGCGAGCGGGCCGGCCGTGTCGCCGATGCCGATGTCGTGCCGGAAGCGGTGCTCCAGGCAGGCGAGCAGCAGCCGCAGCGCCTTGTGGAAGCTGGGGCCGAGGTCCCGCTCGGCGCGCAGCGCGGTGAGTTCGGCGAGGTCCTCGCGCCCCATCAGGCCCATGGGCTCGATGATGGCGGACGGCCGGGGCGTCAGGTCGTAGACGTCGACGGTGCCGTAGGGGCGGCCCACGGCGAGCCGGGTGCCGTCCGGGGAGAGCCGTACGGGGCCCGCCCTGCCCCCGGTCCCGGCCAGCTCCATGCGCTGCGCGACCAGCTCCGCGGGCACCTTGTGCGTCGCCCGCGGCGGCACGGACAGCAGTTCCAGGTGGGTGTCGGTCACCGCCAGGAAGCGGCTCAGCCCGGGCGACCAGGCGAGCGCCTGAGGGCTGGTGCCGTTGTCCCACACGCGCCGGGTGCGCGGCAGCCGGCCCTTCGTCAGCGGCTCGTGCCAGAGGTCCAGGTGGCCCCCGGGGGTGACCCGGACCAGGGCGGTGGGAGACAGGGCGCCCAGCGGCCGGCCGATGACGCCCTTCTCGGGGCCGCTGGCCAGTTCGTCGACGGTCCCTTTCGGGAGGTCGGCGAGCACGGCGTGCCGGGGACCGAGCACCGCGACGCGCCGTCCCGACGGGTCGACCGCGGTTGCCCAGGGAAAGAACCGGGCGGTCCGCCGCAGCGCCCCGGTGTCGGAGGGCCGGGCCGGCCCCGCCCCCGTGAACAGCTCGTACTCGGCACCCCGTGCCGCCGAGGCGCCCTGCACGGCGGCGACGAACGCGCGGTCGCCCGCGATCCGCTCCAGGCCGAGGTAGTGGGCCGCCTCGAAGGGCAGTTCCGCGGCGCCCTCGCGATCGATCAGGTGGAGCTTCTTGGCGTCGGGGGGCGCGGACGGGTTCTGGTTGGAGTAGTCCTCGGCGACGAGGACGGTGTCCTGCCCGAGGTGCGCGATCCGGGTGACGCGGAAGGGGAAGGCGGAGTGCAGCACGGCGATCTTCCGGGTGCCGAAGTCCACCGTTCCCGCCCAGGACCGCCGCCGTGCGCCGCCGACGAAGGCGAGTTGCCGGCCGTCCGGGGAGAAGTCCAGGTCGTGCAGGGTGAATCCGGCCCCCATGCGGGCGCCCACGGCGACGGTGACGGCCTCCAGCGTGGACGGCAGGGTGGACAGCGCGCCGAGACCGTAGCGGATCGTCGCCGGGTCGGCGTCCCGCAGCGCTGTGAAGAGCGCCCGGTCCTCCTCGCCCGGCGGCCGCCAGGGACCGAAGGCCCGGGTGGTCGCCACGGCCTCGGCCAGCGGCATCAGCGGGACGAGGCGCCACAGGCCCGGCCAGTCCGCGCGGTCGGTGAGCCGCCGTACCAGGAAGGCGCGTTCCTGCCGGGTGAGGGAGGCGAAGTCGTGGCCGACGCGCCGCCCCGCGAGCACCCGCAGGGTGTCCAGGTCGCCCAGGGCGGTCATCGCGCCGCGCAGCGCCGCCCGCTCCTCGGTGCCGGCGGCCCGGTAGCCGAGGGCGAGGAGCGCGCCGTCCGGGTCCTGCGCCCGGTACTGCTCGTGCTGTCCGGTGCGCACGAAGAACACGGCCCTGCGGATCTCGTCGGAGGGGGCGAGGTGGTGGGCCACGCAGAACGCGACCGCGGCGGGCGACCGGTGGGCCCCGGCGCAGAACAGGTCGACGGCCTCGGTGTCGGCCAGGGTGAGCAGCCGCTCCCGCGCGGGCGCGCCGACGGGGTGGTCGAACCGCAGGGCCGTGCCGGCGAGCAGCCGGCTGTCCAGGGTCACGCCCGGATGGCCGAGCGCGAGCCGGCTGAGCAGCCGACGGCCGGGGTCGGCGTCGGTGGACGGGCGGTCCCACTGCTTCAGCAGGGACCACAGGGTCGGGTGGTGGTCGTGCAGCCACTCCCGCCAGGCCTCGTTCACGAGGAAGTCGGGCAGCGCCGACGGGCCGTACGGCGGACCGTCCGCCGTGGCGGGCGCCACGGGCGGCCGGCGCAGCAGGGGCGAGGCCCAGCGCTGCGGGGACGGGCCCGACACGGCCGGGTCCAGCCAGGCCCACCAGACCGCCTCGGGGCCCCGCGCGGCGAGGGCGCGGGCCACCGCGCGCACCCCCGCGGGCCGCCCGTCGTCCGCGGCGCGCAGCACGGTCCGCAGCGCCCGCCCGGTACGCGGTGAACCCTCGCCGAGGGGCAGCCGCAGCATCAGGGCCGCCGTCCACAGGTGCATCGCCGTCACGCCTCCGTCTTTGGTCCGCCGGCGCGCCGTGAGCCGCCGAGGGCGAGGTCGGTGGGCCCCGCCGGGGCGGCCTCGCCGGTGCCGAGGGCGATGTCGCCGCCGAACCGCTCGGCGAGGGCGCTGCCCAGCAGTCCGAGCAGGTCACGCACCTCGGGGTCCCCGATCCGGGCACTCAGCCGCAGCGCCTGGTGCAGGTCGCCCGGGGTGCAGTGGGCGAGGGGCCGTTCGAGGAGCGCGCGTGCGGCGGGGAGGTGGGGGCTGTGCACGAAGAGGTGGTGGCCGTGGCCGGCGCTCTGCGCGCCGGTGACGAACATGTCGCCGAAGGGGGCCATGCCGTGGAAGATCAGGCCGGTGCCGGCGATCGAGGGCGGGTTGGGGCCCGACCAGCGCTGCAGCCAGGGGGTGTCCTCGTCGATGTCCCAGAACGGGTTGGGGTGCGAGGTGTAGATGCGGCGGGCGAAGGCGTCGTTCGGGCTGAGGCCCCGGGCGAACCTCTCCTGCCACTCGGGCCAGGGCCAGCGCTCCCGCACGGGACCCCTGTGGTGGACGGTGCGGTGGGCGGCGCCGTCCGGCGGGAACTCCCAGACGTCGGTGAACTGACCGCTCTCCAGGGTGTCGGCAGCCCGCCCGTAGTAGTGCACGGCCACGGTGGTCGGCGAGAGGAAGGCCAGCGCGGGGCGCGCCACGTCCGCGATGCCGGGGGTGATGTCCTCCTCGGTGCCGTGCAGCAGCTCGCCGCGCTCGTTCAGCAGGTGGAGGCGGGTGCCGCCGAGCAGCGCGATGAGACCCTCGGACGGCAGGGTGGCCAGCACCGGGCCGGGGAGCTCGCCGGCGGACGCGGACGGTGCCTGGCCGGCCCCCGCCACGCCGAGGATGCCCGGCCAGTCAGGCCCGGCGTCCGGTGCCACCGGCACATGGCGGATCCCGGAGCCGTCCTGGTCGGCGAAGGCCAGCCCGGTGGCCGTGAGCGCCATGGCCCCGGTGCTGGACCGCCACAGTCCCCGCGGCCGTGCCGCGCCGGGCTCGCCCAGCCGGTGGTGGGTGAGCAGGCCGGGAGAGACCCGGGTGAGATCGGGGCCGCCCGCCCGGGTGGCGTCCAGGACGATGTCACGGCCGCAGTGCACGATCGGGTGCTCCCAGAGCCGGTCGCTGCCGCCGGTGTGGCGCCGCTCGGTCTCGCCGGTGCCGAGGGTCAGCACGTCGATGTGCACCTTGTCGGGCCGGTACCGGTCCAGGTGGCCGACCGCGTCCTCGTCGGCCCGCCACGCGGCGTGGCTGACGGCCATCTCGGCGCCGTCCGGGGAGAAGGAGACGCACACCGCGTCCTTGCCGACGTGCTGGGCGGTCAGATGGCGGCGCGGCAGCCGGCCGACGACGGCGCGCAGCCGGCCGGGCGAGCTTGCCGCCAGCGCCCGCAGCAGCTCCGGGTTGCCGGGGGCGCGCCGCCCGCCGGCGAGGTCCGCCCCGGAGTGGTCGGCGTGCCCGCGTTCCGCCTCGGGCAGGAGCCGGGCCATCGCCGCGGCCCCAGCCAGGGGCAGGTCGGCGGCGAGCCGGCGCAGCTCGTGCCAGTCGCCGCGCTCGGCGAGATGGCGGCCCAGGTAGTCGAGTTCGTCGTGGCCCAGCTCGGCGAGCCGGTCGCGCCGCTCGCCGGTGACCACGACCCGGACGAGGCCGCCGTCGCCGTCGGCGGCGAGCAGGGCCCGCAGCCGGGCGCGGACGTCCGGGGACGCGGCGCGGTAGGCCAGCGCGAGGAGGGTGCCGTCCGGGTCGAGGGCGCGGCGCTGGTCGTCCTGGCCGACGAGCGTGAGGTACGCGGCACGGTCGGCGTCCGCGCCGGGCGCCGCGGCCAGCAGGTGCATGACGTCGTCGTCGGTCAGCGCGCCGGGCGTGGCCGGCGGCCGGGCGGCCAGTTCGCGCAGGGCGTCCTGGGCCGCCGGGTCGCCCTGCGCGCAGAGCCGGACCAGGCGGCGCCAGGCCCGGCGCGCCTTGGGCCCGGGCGGTCCCGGCGTGTGCCGCCGCGCGGCCGCGCGCACCAGGCCGGCCACGCCCGTGCCGTCGTCGAGAGCCATCCGCCCCTACACCTCCAGCACGGGCACCTGGTGGCGGGCCGCCTGTGCGGCGCCGGAGAAGGACGCCGACTGGGCGCGGCCCTCGCGCAGCCAGGCGCGCAGGTCCTCGATGGTCTCCCGCTGGGATCTGCTGAGCGGCACGGTCCTGGCGGCCGCGCGGACGACGTCGTCGGTGGTGATGTCGCGCTCGTCGGCGAACGCCTCGTACATCGCGTCCACGATCACCTGCTCCAGTTCGGCGCCGACGAACCCGTCGCACTCCCTGGCCAGCCGGTGCACGTCGAAGGCCTCCGGGGCGCGGCCGCGCTTGCGCAGGTGGACGGTGATGATCTCACGCCGCTCCTCCTCGGTGGGCAGGTCCAGGAAGAACACCTCGTCGAACCGGCCGCGGCGCAGGGTCTCCGGGGGCAGCGCGCTGACGTCGTTGGCGGTGGCCACCACGAACACCGGTGCGGTCTTCTCCTGCATCCAGGTCAGGACGGTGCCGAAGACCCGCTGGGAGGTGCCCCCGTCGTGCCCGCCGGCCGCCAGTGCCTTCTCCACCTCGTCGATCCACAGCACGCACGGCGAGACGGTCTCGGCCAGCCTGAGCGCCCTGCGCACCCGCTCCTCCGACTCCCCCACCAGCGATCCGAAGAGCGCCCCGACGTCCAGCCGCAGCAGCGGCAGCCGCCACAGTCCGCCGATCATCTTGGCGGTCAGGCTCTTGCCGGTGCCGGGGATGCCGATCAGGGCCATGCCCTTGGGCGCGGGCAGCCGGAACTCCCGCGCCGCGTCGGAGAACGCCCGCTCGCGCAGCCGCAGCCACTCCTTGAGCACGTCGAGACCGCCCAGGTCGTCGGGGGTCTCCTCGGCGGTGTAGAACTCCAGCGCCTCGTTCTCCCGGATGACGGCCTTCTTCTCGGCGACCACGGCGGCGATGTCCCGGTCGTCCAGCACCTCGTCGCGCACGATGGCCTTGGCGAAGGCGCGGCGGGCCTGTGCGGCCGTGAGGCCCAGCGCGGCCTGCGCGAGCCTGCTGCGGCCCGCGGGCGTGAGGGTCGATTTCACGCCCTTGGTGCTGTCGATGAGGTGGTCCAGCTCGCGGCGGAGCGCGTCGGCCTCGGGCAGCGGCATCTCCACCACCACGGCGTCGTCGCCCAGTTCCTCGGGGACGGTGCGCACGGGCGTCGTGACGATCAGGGAGGAGCCGGTGTAGACGAGTTTGTGGGCGAGGTTGCGCAGCCGCCGCCGGACCGCGGGGTCGCGGTCCCAGAAGGCGTGGAAGTCCTTGAGGACGTACAGGTCCCTGCGGGCGGGATCCTTGAGCGCCAGCTCCTGGATCTTCGCCAGCGCGTCCGGCGGCGAGACCGCCTTCGGCAGCTGCCGGCCCGCGGCGGACTCCAGGCCGTCCGCGAGGTCCCAGGTGACCAGGTCGGACGCGGGGTCGCGGTGCCGGCGCACCTCATCGAGCACGTCCAGCGCCCGCAGTTCCTCGACGGTGACCAGGACGATCAGCGCGACCCTGGCCCGCAGGTAGAGCCTGATCTCGTCATGGATGCCCACGCTGCTCACTCGGAGCTCTCCTTCCGGCCCGGCCGCACGGGGCCGCCTCGGGGCGCGCCGCTCCGGACACTGCGGGTGCCGCGGCTCGCGGCGGTGCCGCGGGGCGTGCCGGTGCCGCGGGGCGTGCCGGTGCCGCGGGGCGTGCCGGTGCCGCGCGTGCGGGTCAGGCCTGCCACAGGCGGTCCTGCTGCTCGTCCTCGGCCTGCTGGTAGGACTCCTCGGTGAGGCGGTGGTGTTCGACGCCGCCGCCGAGCAGCTCGACCAGCGGGTCGGTGTCCGCGACGCAGCGCATGCCCGCCACACCGTGGACGCTCATCTCCACGGTGCCGTCCGCGGCGATGACGATCTCCACGCTCTCCTCGGCCATCAGCGCACCCTCCATCGGAGAAGACGTTCCCCTCCATCAAGGGGAGGCGTTCCCGGATCGCGCCCAGTCTGACGCACGCCACAGGGAGTGGTCCCCGCCCGTGCGGCCCGGGAACCGCCAGTGGCCGGATCCCGACGGGCACCGGGCGTGGAACCCCGTATTCCGCCGATCTCCGGTCCAACCGGTGGCACACTGCACCTCCGCCCCGGATCGTTCAAGGAGCTGTGCATGACCGGAGTCGAGTCCTCCGTCAGACGGATCGACACCAGCAGGCCGCACCCCGCGCGGGTCTACGACTGGCTGCTCGACGGGAAGGACAACTACCCGGTCGACGAGGAGCTGGGCAAGCGGATCCTGGAGCTGTCGCCGCTGGCGAAGCGGGGGGCCAAGGACAACCGGGCGTTCATGCGGCGGGCCACCCGCTGGCTGGTCCGCGAGGCGGGCGTGCGCCAGTTCCTGGACATCGGCACCGGCATACCGACCGAGCCCAACCTCCACCAGGTCGCCCAGCGTTTCGAGCCCGCCGCCCGGGTGGTGTACGTGGACAACGACCCCATCGTGCTCGCGCACGCCGCCGCGCTGCTGCACGGCACCCCGGAGGGGGTCACCGAGTACGTCGAGGCGGACGTGCGCGAACCGGCCGCCATCATCGACCGGGCCCGCCGGATCCTGGACTTCGACGAGCCCATCGCCCTGTCGGTGATCGCGCTGCTGCACTTCATCACCGACGAGGACGGCGCCCACGAACACCTGCGCACCCTGCTCGACGCCCTGCCGCCCGGCAGCCATCTCGTGCTGTCGCAGCTCACGGCCGACTTCCACGGCGAGAGCATGCAGCAGGCCGTGAACGTGTACGGGGCCGGGGGCATCTCCCTGGTGACCCGCACCCGTGCGGAGGTCGAGCGGTTCTTCGCAGGGCTCGACATGGTGGACCCCGGTCTCGTCCTGGTCGGGGAGTGGCACACGGAACTCGCCGACGAGGAGCAGCACGACGGGATGGCGCCGATGTATGCGGGGGTGGGCCGCGTGGCGCCCCGTTAGGGGCGCGGAAAACCGGTACCGCCGGGTGGTCCGTACCGCCGGGTGGTCCGTATCGTCGGGTGGTCCGTACCGCCGGGTGGTCCGTACCGCCGGGTGGTCCGGTGCCACCGGGTGGTGGTGGGCGACGAGACCGCGAGGGCCCGCCACGGCGGGCGGGTGCGGGGGCACTGTGGTTGCTCGCGCAGTTCCCCGCGCCCCCATCGGGGCGCCGCCGACACCAGGCGACCCCGGCACCCCAGAGGCGCCATCGGTACCGGGCAACCCCGGCAACCCCAGAGGCACCGCCTGTATCGGACAACCCCGGCACCCCAGGGGCGCGGGTAACTGCGCGACCAGCCCACCACCGGCCTGCGGCCGAGCACGAGACCGCAAGGGGCCCGCCACGGCGGGCGGGTGCGGGGGCACTGTGGTTGCTCGCGCAGTTCCCCGCGCCCCTATCGGGCGCCGTGGTGCCGGGCGTGCGCCCGTTCGGGGCTCAGGCGTCTGGGATGTCGTACACCACGCCATGCGTGCCGAGGTCGTAGAGCGCGCCGATGACGCTCTCCAGGTGCGCGCGCATCTCGTGTTCCGCCTCATCGGCGCGGCCCGCGACGACGGCGCGGACCACCGCGGCGTGCTCCTCGGCGCCCCGCTGGGGCCGGCCCGGCAGGCGGGCCACGCTGAACTGGTAGCGCACGCTGCGGTACCGCAGCCGGTCCAGCACGTCCACCGCGGTGGCCTGGGCCGCGATCTCCCGGATCGCCTGGTGCACCGCCTGGCTCAGCCGGCTGTACGCGGCGGTGTCGCCGGCGTCGACGGCGAGCCGCATGCGGTGGTCCATGCGGCGGAGTTCCGCGCGTTCGTCCGGGGTGGCGCGCTGGGCGGCCTTCGCGGCGCACAGGCCCTCGATCACCGCACGCAGCTCGGTGATCTCGACCGCCTCCGCCAGCGAGATGGGGCGCACCCGCGCCCCGCGGTTGGGCGAGCGCGTGACCAGGCCGTCCGCGTCGAGCACCACCAGCGCGGAGCGCACCGCGCCGCGCGAGACGCCGAACTGTGCCGCGAGGTCGTGCTCCACCAGGTGCTGACCGGGGAGGAGTTCGCCGTGCGCGATGGCCAGCCGGATACGGTCGACCAGGTCGACGGGCTGTGCCCGCCCCGCCGGCGGGTTGGGGCGCGCGGACTCCGCCGGGCGGTCGTGCGGGTGCGCCAGCCGTGTCATGCCCGTGTCCCCTACTCCGCCCGGGCCGCGGGCGGGCCGGGCGCGGGGGCCGCGGACCCGGCGCCGTCCCCCGCCATCAGCAGTGCCGCCAGCTCCGCGGGCGCGGTGACCATCGCCTCGTGGCCGGTGGCCAGCCGGTGCACGTCCCAGCCCAGCGCGCGGGCCTTGTCCGCGAACGGCGCGAAGACGCCGAGCCAGTCGGTGCAGTCTATGTAGGTCCCGGGCACCGAGGCGGCGTCGCTCCCGACGCGGACGGGCTCGCGGTACGTCGCCCAGGGGTGCGGGGTGAGCCGCTCGGTCAGCCAGTCCACGTCCGCCTGGTCGGTCACGCCGAGGACGGTCAGCGGGCGGGGCGGGATCAGCCAGCCGAACCCGGCGTCGCGCACCGACTCGCGGTAGTGGTGGGCGACCTCGGCCGGCAGCAGGTCGATGGCGGCGGCGCCGTCGTCCGGCACGAAGGCGTCCAGGTGGATCCGGCGCGCCAGCCGCCCGGGGCGTTCCCCGGCCACCTGGGAGACGACCTGGCCGCCGTAGCTGTGCCCGACGAGGTGGACGTCCGTGAGGTCGTACGCGTCCAGCAGCCTGACGACGTCCTCGACATGGGTGCCGAGGCCGACCGAGGGGCTGAGGGTGTGAGCGCGGTCGCTGACGCCGGTGAGGGTGGGCGTGTACACCTCGTGGCCCGCGGCCCGCAGCAGCGGGGCGACCCGGCTCCAGCACCAGCCGCCGTGCCAGGCGCCGGGCACCAGCACGAAAATCACAGTCCGCGTCCCTTCGGTCGGACAACTCGCCGCGGCGCGCCGGGCGGCGGAGCCGTCGACGGTCACGATCACGGAGCTCGTTCGCGCAATATTGTTGCCAATCCGCGAGGAGCTTGTCCAGGGAAGGGTCCCGGCGGCTCCGGAGGCCCTGCCCAGGGGGCACAGCTACCGGCCCTCGGGTGCGTCCGGCACCTGAAAGGCCATCACAGCCCAGCAGAGTCCCGTCCGCCGACCGTCTTCAGGACCACCTTCCAGACGGTCCCGAACCGCCATCGGCACCTCTGAGCACGTCCTGTCGATGCCTTGACGACAAAATTGTTGACGATTAGCGTGCGCGAGGTCGGGCGACTCGGGACCGGACGCCGCCGGCGTGGCCCGGGCTTTGGAGCCGGGGAGCGGCGCCGAGGAGAGACGAGGAGTGCAGAGATGGCCGAGATCGTCGCCGCGGCGGCCGCGGTGCACGCTCCGCAACTGCTGAGCCGGCCCCCGTACGAGGAGCTCGACAAGCTGGACAGGAGCACCGAGGCGCTCGGCACCTTCGCGAAGGTGCTCGACGAGACGCGTCCCGACGCCGTGCTGGTGGTCGGCATCGACCACCTGGAGACCTTCTGGCTGGCGGCGGTGCCCACCTTCACGCTGGTCATCTCCGAGGAGTGCGAGGCCGCGTACACCCGCTTCCGCCGGCGCAAGCGGGTCCACACGAGTCTGGCGGTGGACCTGCTCAAGGGCGTCGTCGCACGGGACTTCGACCTGACCTACTCGCAGGACGCCGAGCTGGGGCACGCGTTCCTGACCCCGTTCGAGTACATCCTCGGCGACCGCGACATCCCCGTGATCCCGCTGCTGGTGAACACCTACCTGCCGCCGATCCCGAGCCCCCGGCGCTGCTTCGCGCTGGGCGGGGCGATCGCCGACGCCCTCGCGGACCGGCCCGAGCGGATCGCGGTGATCGCGAGCGGCGGCATGTCCCACTTCCCGGGCACGGCCCGCTACATGGAGCCGAACTACGCCTTCGACCGCTGGATCATCCAGGAGACCGCCGCCGGCCGCTACGACGACCTGCTGGACCTCACGCCCGTGAACCTGGACGAGGTTGGCGAGAGCGAGCTGCTCACCTGGTGCGTGATGCTGGGCATCACCGGACGGGTGCCGGGGACGCTGCTGTCGTACCAGGAGCTGTCCCACCACGGGCACGGCGTCGTGCAGTTCGTCCCCGCGCTGCCGGGCGGGGAGGGGGCCGCTGCGGACGCGGCGGCGGACCGGCGCGAGCTGCCGAGGTACGGCGGGCACACCTTCACCCAGGACGACTACGTCTACTACCGCTTCCCGGAGCCGAGGAGCCTGCCGCTGAACCGCTTCCTGCGCAGGATCATCACGGAGGGCGAGTTCCGCGGCCGGTTCGCCGCCGACCGCCCCGCCGCGATCGAGGCCAGCGGCCTGAGCGCGGCCGAGCGCGAGGCCCTCGCCGCGGACGGCTTCGACCGCCCGGTCGAACTGGGCGCCCATCCCCTGCTGGCGCTGTCGGCCTGGCAGGTCGTCAAGAACGAACCCGGCGGTGCGGGCTGAGCCGGACCAGGCGGGCCGAGCCCTCGGTGACGGCGGCGCGGAAGGGGACATGGGCGGGCCACGGGAGGAGCCGCGGGACGGCGGCGCGGAAGGGGGCGCGGGCGGGCCACGCGGGACGCGGAACAGGGACCGGACAGGGTGACCGCTACCCCGCCGACACCCGCTCCACCAGTTCCGCCAGTGCCGTACCCAGGGCGGCCAGGCCGAGGCCGGCCGGGCCGCCCGGTTCCGACATGTAGAGGTCGCGGCGGATCTCCAGCATCAGCGAGCTGACCTCGGGCGTGGTGCGGTGGTGCTTGAGCGGCACATAGCTGCCGGCGAAGGGGGTGTTGACCGCCGTGCCGCCGAAGTCGGCGAAGACCGCGCGGGCGTGCTCCAGCAGGGCGGGCGGCGTGTGGTACTCGTCGGCGCCCAGGCACACCGGCGGGCGGTACCCGTGGCCGTGCAGCTCGTACGGCAGCGCATGGGTGGGATAGGAGTGGACGTCGATGATGACGGCCCGCCCGGCGGCGGCCAGGCGTTCCTCGACGGCCGCGGTCATCGCCTCCGCGTACGGGTGGAAGTAGCGGTCGAGCAGCGGCACCGGATCCGTCTCGATGGGACGCAGCGGCGCGCGGTGGGTGGTGTGGGTGTAGACGGCGCCCATGCCGACGGCACGCATCTCCTCGCGTTCGTCCGGGAACCGCTCGGGGTCGACGACCAGCCGGGAGAGGCCGTTGACGAACCGCCAGGGTCTGCGTGCACCGGCCACCGCGACCGCCTCGGCGGCCAGTTCGGCCGTGTGCGCGTCCGTGATGTGGTCGAGCTCCCGTTCCAGCGCGGCGTCGTCCAGCACGATCGCCTCGCGCACCGGCGCCGGGACCGTCCGGCTGGAGTGCGGGACGTGCAGGATGACCGGGGAGGTGGCCGCACCGGGGAGAAGGTGGAAGGAGGGGGGCTCTGGGGTCATGAGACGGGCGTCCTCTTGTCCGTTCGAGAGAGTTGTCCGGCAGGGCACGGCCCTCGGTCCGCGGAGCGAGGGCACGGCCCTCGCTCCGCGGAGCGAGGGCACGGCCCTCGCTCCGCGGAGCGTCACGGGGCCACCGCACCTGCTGCTCACCGCCGCCCACATCCTCCCCCGCCTCCCCCGTCGCCACCAACCTGCCTGCGGCGACGTTCTCGACACCCCGGGCATCGCCGCGCCAGACCGGTGGCCCGTGGGCCCCGGCGCGGCGCCGGCCCCGTCGGACACAATGGCGGTCATGACCCCAGGCACCCCGCGCCGCCCGAAGAGCCCCAAGGGCTCGAAGAGGGGGCCGCGTCCCGCATCCGCCGCCACGGCACCGCAGGCCTCCGCGGCACCGCGGCCCTGCCCCTGCGGCCTCGCGCAGCCCTACGAGGCGTGCTGCGGCCGCTTCCACTCCGGTGCGGCGCGGCCCGCTACCGCGGAGGCGCTGATGCGCTCCCGGTACAGCGCGTTCGCGATACGGGACGAGGCGTACCTGCTGCGCACCTGGCACCCGCGCACCCGGCCGCCCGGCGTCGGCCTCGCCACCGGCCTGCGCTGGACGGGCCTTGAGATCCTCGCGACCCAGGCGGGCTCCGCGTTCCACTCCACCGGGGTGGTCTCCTTCCGCGCCCGCTTCACGGACTTCGGCCGGGCCGGTGAGCTGCGGGAGCGCAGCCGGTTCGAGCGGGTGGACGGGGCGTGGCTCTACGTCGACGGGGACGTCGCCCCGTAGCCCCGGCGGAGTCCTGCGACCGCGCGAGCACCCACCGGGCCCGGCGCGGTCGGCTTGACGGCCTGACGGCTACCACGGTGCCGTGAAGCTGTTGTGGAACCGGACCTGGCCGCCCGCGACGGGCCGGGACCGCGGCCGGCGGCCACGGGCGAGGCCGGAGCCCGGCCCGGACTCGCCCGGCCCGGACTCGCCCGGGCCGGACCGCCCTCACGGCGCCAGGACGTCCAGTTCGTGCAGGGCGCCGACGGTGATCTCCCGGGTCAGCGCCTCGGCGCGTGCGCCGTCCCCCTCGCGCACCGCCTCGGCGACCCGTACGTGCAGCGTGACGGCGGCCGGGTCCGGGTCCTCGAACATCACCTGGTGGTGGGTGCGGCCCGCCAGCACCTCGGCCACCACATCGCCGAGCCGCGCGAACATCTCGTTCCCGGAGGCGTTCAGGACGATCCGGTGGAAGGCGATGTCGTGCACCAGATAGCCCTCCAGCTGGTGGCCGCGCGAGGTGGCGACCATGCCGAGGGCGCACTCGGTCAGCTCGGCGCACTGGCGGGCGGTGGCATGGCGGGCGGCGAGCCCGGCGGCGACCGGCTCCACCGCCGAGCGGAGCACCGTGAGGGAGCGGAGCTGGCGCGGGCGGTCGCTGCCGGCCAGCCGCCAGCGGATCACCTGCGGGTCGTAGACGTTCCACTCGGCGGCCGGGCGGACGGTGACGCCGACCCGGCGCCGGGACGCCACCAGGTGCATCGACTCCAGCACGCGCACCGCCTCGCGCATCACGCTGCGGGAGACCTCGAAGCGCTGGGCCAGCTCGTCGGTGCGCAGCACACTGCCCGGTGGGTACTCCCCGGCGGTGATCGCGGGCCCGAGGGCGTCCAGAACGCGCGCGTGCAGCCCGCGGGCCGTGGTGGTCATGGCCTCAGCCTACGAGGCGACCCGGGCCCTAAAAAGTCAGACTTTTATCTCACACCCTCTTGTATTCATCTGACCTAATGGGTTTCAGTGACGTGGCATGAAGATGTCCACTCCGTTTCCGGCTCCGCGGGAGACCGGGCCGGTGCGGACGGACGCGGCGGTACGGACGGACGTGGCGGCGTAGTGGCCGAAGACAGCGAGGCAGAGATGCATACCCCCCAGGTCGTGGTGGTCATGGGTGTGTCGGGGACCGGCAAGACGACCATCGGCACCCGGCTCGCGGCCGCCCTCGGCGTCCCCTATGCCGAGGGCGACGACTTCCACCCGCCGGCGAACATCGCCAAGATGTCCGCCGGGACACCGCTGACCGACGACGACCGGTGGCCCTGGCTCGACGCGATCGGCGCCTGGGCGCACGGCCGGGCCGGCCGCGGGGGCGTGGTGAGCAGCTCGGCCCTCAAGCGGAGCTACCGTGACCGGCTGCGGGCCGCGGCTCCCGGCCTTGTCTTCGTCCACCTCGCCGGGGACCGGCGGCTGATCGAGGACCGGATGGCGCACCGGCAGGGGCACTTCATGCCCACCGCGCTGCTGGACTCGCAGTTCGCGGCCCTGGAGCCGCTCCAGCCGGACGAGGCCGGAGTCACCGTCGACGTCTCCGGCAGCCCCGAGGAGATCACGGAGGGGGCCCTGCACGCGCTGGCCGGACTCACCGGGCGCTCCGACCCCGCGTGACCCGGCAGGGCTCGGCGGGCTCCTCCTCCCCGCCCGCTGTTGCATGACCGGCCGCCCACCGGGCAGGCGTCCGCCCAGCCACGACAACCGCACATGAACCATCCGCACCACTGCTCCGTGCAGTCCAGGGACCCCTCGTGCCTGCACGGCAGGGAGCACCCGCAGCAGCCGGGCAGCCCTGCGCGCCCACCATCACCACACACAAGGGAAGAACCGTGACCAGACTCAGCGTCGAGATGCTGGCAGCGGACGCCCCCGAGCCGATCTCCTCGGCGGGCCACGCCCAGCTCGGGATCGCCGTACTCGCGGGCATCGCCGTACTCGTCCTCCTCATCACCAAGTTCAAGGTCCATGCCTTTCTGGCGCTGACCATCGGGTCGCTGGTGCTCGGCGCGGTCGCCGGCGCGCCGCTCGACAAGGTGATCACCAGCTTCACCACCGGCCTCGGCTCGACCGTCGCCAGCGTGGGCGTGCTGATCGCGCTCGGTGCGATACTCGGCCGGCTGCTCGCCGACTCCGGGGGCGCCGACGAGATCGTCGACACCATCCTCGCCAAGGCCGGCGGACGCGCCATGCCCTGGGCGATGGTGCTGATCGCGTCCGTGGTCGGCCTGCCGCTGTTCTTCGAGATCGGCATCGTGCTGCTGATCCCGGTGGTGCTGCTGGTGGCCAGGCGCGGCAACTACTCGCTGATGCGGATCGGCGTCCCCGCGCTCGCGGGCCTGTCCGTGATGCACGGTCTGGTGCCGCCGCACCCGGGCCCGCTCGTCGCGATCGACGCGGTCAAGGCCAACCTCGGCCTGACGCTGGCGCTGGGCATCCTCGTCGCCATCCCGACCGTGATCATCGCGGGACCGCTCTTCAGCCGGTACGCGGCCCGGTGGGTGGACGTCCAGGCTCCGGACCGCATGATCCCCACCCGGCCCTCCGAATCGCTGGAGCACCGGCCCCGGTTCGCCGCCACCGTCTCGACGATCCTGCTGCCGGTGGTCCTGATGCTGCTCAAGGCCCTGGTCGACATCATCGTGGACGACCCCGCGGACACCGTGCAGCGGATCTTCGACGTGATCGGCAACCCGCTGATCGCGCTGCTGGTCGCCGTGCTCGTCGGGATGTTCACGCTGGGCCGGGCGGCCGGGTTCACCAAGGACCGGCTCTCGTCCACGGTGGAGACCTCTCTGGCCCCCATCGCGGGCGTGACGCTGATCGTCGCCGCGGGCGGCGGCTTCAAGCAGACGCTGGTCGACTGCGGCGTCGGCAGGATGATCCTGGACATCTCCAAGGAATGGTCCATATCCGCGCTGGTGCTCGGCTGGCTGATCGCGGTGGTGATCCGGCTCGCGACCGGCTCCGCGACGGTGGCGACGGTCTCCGCGGCGGGCCTGGCCGGTCCGCTGGCCGCCGGCATGTCGAGCACGCACGTGGCCCTGCTGGTGCTGGCCATCGGCGCCGGGTCGCTCTTCTTCAGCCATGTCAACGACGCCGGGTTCTGGATGGTCAAGGAGTACTTCGGGCTGAGCGTCGGACAGACCGTGAAGACCTGGTCGGTGATGGAGACCATCGTCTCGGTGGTCGCCGGCGCACTGGTGCTGCTGCTGTCCCTGATCATCTAGCGTCCGTACGGCAGGTCCCCGGCACCGTCCCGGCGCGGCCGGTGCCGGGGACCGCCCCAGAGCACGGAGGCCCCATGACGGCCCATCCCCTCTTCGACATCGCCGGGCGCACCGCGCTGGTCACCGGCTCCAGCCGGGGCATCGGCCTGGCGCTGGCCAGGGGCCTGCTGGAGGCGGGCTGCACGGTGGTGCTCAACGGCCGGGACGCGGCAGCCCTCGACAAGGCGGCGGAGGAACTCGCCGGCGGCGCGCCGCCGTCGGGTACCGGCCGGCCACCGTCCGGGGCGGGCCCGGTTCCGGCTGACGCAGCACCGGTTCCGGCCGGGGCGAGCCGGGTGGCGGCCGAGGAGGCGGGGCCGGTGGCGGCCGATGCGGGCGGGCCGCCGTCGCGGGCGGGCCGGGTGCACACGGAGGCGTTCGACGTCACGGACGCCTCCGCGGTGGCGGCCGGGATCGTGGCGGTCGAGGAGCGGGTCGGGCCGCTGGACATCCTGGTCAACAACGCCGGCATGCAACTCCGCGCTCCCCTGCTCCAGTTCGCCGACGCCGACTGGCACCGGATCCTCGACACCAATCTGACCAGCGCGTTCCTGGTGGGCCGCGAGGCCGCCCGGCGGATGACGGAGCGCGGTCACGGCAAGATCGTCAACATCTGCTCGCTGCAGAGCGAGGTGGTGCGCCCCGGCATCGCCCCCTACGCCGCCACCAAGGGTGCGCTGAAGATGCTCACCAAGGGCATGTGCGCCGACTGGGGACCGTACGGCGTGCAGGTCAACGGCCTCGGTCCCGGCTACGTCGCAACCGAGCTGACCCGGCCGCTCGTCGACGACGAGGAGTTCAGCGCCTGGGTGCGCCGCAGGACCCCGGCGGGGCGCTGGGGCACCACGGACGACCTGATCGGCGGCGTCCTGTTCCTCGTCTCCCCCGCGGCGGACTTCGTCAGCGGGCAGGTGCTGTACGTGGACGGCGGGATGACCAGCGTGCTGTGAGGAGGCCCGGGCGGGTGCCCGGGGCGCGCGAGGGGCCCGGTCCGGTGCGGCGGCCGGCTGACGGTGACGTGGAGGTGTGCGGTGGACGGAGGTTCCGGGGTGCTCGGGTGTGTGCTGTACGGGCCGGGGGACCTGCGCGTCGAGGAGGTGCCCGCGCCGGTGGCGGGCCCCGGTGCGGCGGTGGTCGCCGTGCGCTACGGCGGCGTCTGCGGGTCCGACCTGCACTACTGGCAGCACGGCGGGGTCGGCGACTTCCGGCTGCGCGAGCCCATGCTGCTCGGGCACGAGGTGGTGGGCACGGTGGCGGGGTACGGCCCGGACGCGGGCGGCCCCGCGCCCGGCACACCCGTGGCCGTGCATCCGGCGACACCGTGTGGGCTCTGCCCCGAGTGCCGGGACGGGCGTCGTCAGGTGTGCCGGGACACCCGGTACCTGGGCAGCGCGGCGCGGCTGCCCCACGTGCAGGGCGGCTTCGCGGGCCTGATCACGGTGCCCGCCGCGCAGCTCCGCGCCCTGCCGGACGGACTCGCGCCGCGGCGGGCGGCGCTCGCCGAGCCGCTTGCGGTGGCGCTGCACGCCGTCCGGCGGGCCGGTCCGGTGGCCGGCCGGCACGTCCTCGTCACGGGTGCCGGGCCGATCGGCTGCCTGGTCGTCGCGGCGGCGAAAGCGGCCGGTGCCGCGCGGGTGACGGCGACGGACCTGCTGCCCGGGGCGCTGCGGTACGCCGGGGTGGCGGGCGCGGACGTGTGCGTGCGCGCGGACGACCCCGGTGCCGCCGGGTGGCCGGACGAGGTGGACGCCGCCGTGGAGGCGTCCGGTGCGGCGGCCGGTCTCGACACCTGCCTGCGCCTGGTGCGGCGCGGCGGGGTGGTCGTCCAGCTCGGCATGCCCCCGGCCGGGCGGAGCGCGTTCGCGGGGAACCTCGTGGTGAGCAGGGAGATCGACCTGCGGGGCTCGTTCCGCTTCGACCGCGAGTTCGACGAGGCGCTGGCGCTGCTGGCCCGGGAGCCGGGCATCGAGGGCCTGATCAGCGCGGTGGTCCCGGCCGGGGCCGCGGAGGACGCCTTTGTACTGGCCGCCGACCGGGAGCGGGCCTGCAAGGTGCTGCTGGACTTCACGGCGGCCTGAGTCGGCCGGCACACCCCGTCCACCGCCCATCGCTCGCCGGCTGACCGAGCCGCCCGGCACCCCCGCGGCCCACGCACCCCCGGACCGCCCGACCGTGCGCGGCCCGGCACCGCCCGACCGCGCCCGGCCCGGCCGCGCTACAGTCGGCTGGGTAAGGGAAACTCCTGTTCACGACGTGTGCTCCCACACCGGGCCGACGCTCGGCACGCTGGGCGCCACCCGGCGGGCCGCCCGCCCCGGGTCCTCCCGCCTCCGTCGGCGGCCGGGGCGCACCCGGCACCGTTCCGTCCGTCCCGCTGCCGACACCCAACGCCTTGCGGAGCCCGCCATGACCACACCGCGTGACCTGATCATCGTCGCCATGGACGTGGCACCCAGCCGCCCCGTGGCGCAGGGCGACCTCTCGCTGGCGCTCGCCGGCGCCGAGCTCGCCGACCTCATAACCCAAGAGGCGGCGGCACTGGACGACGACCGCATCCTGCCGGGCCAGGCCCCCGACCTTCCGGATCCGCTCCTGGCGGCGGCCGCCGCGGCGCTGATACGCACGTCCCCCTACGAAACGGTCGAAGACTGGCTGTGGCGCAGGGGCCGGGGACTGGCCGCCGCCTACCTCGCCGCGCTGGAAGAGGACGGGGTGGTCACCCGGCAGCACAGCCGCTGGACATCGCTGCTGGCCGGCCGGCAGGTCCTGTCCGACTCCGCCGCGCGCCGCCGGGCGGCCGACCGCTGGACGTCCCAGGAGCCCGTCCTCGCCGCGCTCGCCGCTGCCCTCGGGCTCCGCGACGAGCCGTCCGGGGCGGCGGAGGCGGCAGGCGAGGCGGTGACGACGGTGCTCGCGGCCGTCAACGACGCCGTGATGGAGCTGGAAGCCGTACGGCAGCGCCGCGCCATAGAGGAGGCGGCCTACGACAACGTCTGGCGGGGCTTCGTATGAGCGGGCTCGTGTGCCGGAACCGGGCGGTATGACGGGGACCGGGCGGTGGGCCGGGCGGTCGCACCCGCCGGACCACCCGGGCCGACCACACCCGCCGGCCCCCGGGACCGACCGCACCTGCCGCGCCGGCACCGTGAACGTGACGGTGCTCAGACGTGGTTGCGCCAGGTGTGCGCCGGTGCGTAGCCGAGCAGGCGGCGCGCCTTGGCAGTGGACATCAGCGACTCGTGGCGGCCCAGTTCGCCCCTGACCTCGACGTCCGGGAACTCGGCGGCGGCCAGCTCCGCCGAGGGCGTGGACATCACCGTGTCGGGGCTGGCGATGACGAAGACCTCCATGCCCGCGGCCCGGTACTCCAGGCCCTTGCGGACCGCCTGGGCACCGTCCCGCGCGTCGATGTACGACCACAGGTTCCAGCGGCGCAGCCGCGGGTCGGCGTCGAAGCCGGGGAAGCGGGCGTAGTCCTGGACCTCCATCACATTGGAGAACCGCAGGCCGACCATCTTCAGCTCGGGGTCCCACCGGCAGAACTGGGCCGCCATCTGCTCTTCCAGGTGCTTGGCCAGCGAGTAGTTGCTCTCCGGCCTGGCCGGGTACTCCTCGTCCACCGGCAGGTAGGGCGGCGGTGTCCCGAAGGGCAGGCCCAGCACCGTCTCGCTCGACGCCCAGACCACATTGCGGATGCCGGCCAGCCGGGCCGCGGAGAAGACGTGGTGGGTGGCCGTGATGTTGTTCTCGAAGACGGCGGTGTCGGGCAGCAGCCCGGGGGCCGGCACGGCGGCGAGATGGGCCACGGCGTCGACGCGGTCGTAACGGTCGTCGACCGCCGTGAGCGCCCCGACGGTCTGGCCGTAGTCGGTGAGGTCCACCTTGACGAACGGGCAGAGCTGCTCGGCCGGGGCGACCCGGTCGAGGTTGACCACGTCCCAGTCGTGGTCGAGGAGTTCTCTGACGACGGCGCGGCCGAGCTTGCCGCTCCCACCGGTGACGACGACACGGGACACCGAATCACACACCTTCACAAGCAGTGGTTTACAGCCGTATCAGACATCACACGCCCCTCATCCGTAAACAGCACCACCGACCAACCCTCCGGCGGAACCGTCTCCTCCGGCGCCGCGGGCCTCGGCGGCGCACCCGCGTCCGGGTGCGCGGCGCGTGCGTGCCGGCAGGTCAGCCCGGCTCCGGCGCGGGGTCCTCGCGGGTCACCGCGTAACCGGGCACGGACGGCCAGCGGACGGTCAGCACGACGGACTCCTCCTCCGCGTGCCAGGTGTGATCGACCCCGTGGCCCCACACGACGTAGTCGCCCTGCTGCTCCAGCAGGACGCTGCGGCCGGGGAGTCGGACGCGGAAACGGCCGCTGATGAGCACGAGGAGGGCGGTGCGGTGCTCGCCGCGCACCCACTGTGCGCGCCGGTCACCGCGCGGGTGCACGCCCCACTTGATCTCCACGTCGCCGCTGTGACGGGGGTCTCCCGGCGGTTTGAAGTGCCCGAGCAGCCAGCCCCGGTCCAGCGCCCCGTCCTTGCCGGCGTTCCCCACGTACACGGTGTCGTTCACACGTGCGACGCTAGCAGTGCCTCCTGGCCTCTCCCGGACCGAGACGGCGGTGCCCGCGCGGCCGCGGGAGGATCGCGTCTCATGACGTCCGTTCCATGGAGTACCCACGCTGTCGATCTCCGGCCCGACCGCGTCATCAAGAGGTTCCGGGGTGCGAGTCGCGGAGGGTGCGAGCGGGAGTGGCGTGCGCTGACGCTGCTCGCCGCGCATGCGCCGGGCCTGGCTCCCGTCCCCCTGAGCGCGGACCTCCGTACCGCGGAGCCGCTCGTGGTGATGTCGCGCCTGCCGGGTGAGCCCCTTCGGGGCGGGAAACTCGGCGATCAGCAGCTCAAGGCTCTGGCGGCGGCGAGCGCGTCGTACGCGGCTGTGCCGGCGGACGTCCTGGCTGAGGTCCCCGTCCGGCCGGGCCGGCAGCACCGGCTCATCGCCCGGATCCGTGCCTGGGTGCCACGGGTTCGTCCACAGGCCGGCGGCGAGGTGGGCGAGGCCATGGACCGCGGCCTCGCATGGCTGGCCCGTTCGGGCATGGAACGAGCCGGCCGCCCGGACGTCCCCCCGGTCTTCGGCCCGGGGGACGGCAATCTCGCCAACTATCTGTGGGACGGCACGCGGGTGCGGATCGTCGACTTCGAGGACTCCGGACTCAGCGACCGGCCCTTCGAACTGGCGGAGATCACGGAACACGTGGGCAGCTGGGTCGGCCCGCCCCTCGACGCCGAGGCGTTCCTGGCCCTGTTCGACCTGGACACCGCCGAGCGTGCGCGGCTACGGCAATGCCGCAGACTGCTGGCGCTCGTGTGGTTGTTCCTGTTGTCCTCCGACGACCCCCGGCGTCCTCGCAACCCCCCGGGAACGGCCGAACGGCAGGCCGCACGGCTGTCCGGGCTCCTCGCCTGATGTCCTGCACCGGCCCAGGAACAGCCGCCTTCGGCCGGTGATGACCCGACCGCCTCGCCGCGGCCGGCCGCGCAGTACCCCGCGCGCCTGCCGGGCGGCGCTCATGGGCGCGTCAGCACCTTGGAAGGGGCGCGGGGAGGGCGCGGGGAACTGCGCGAGGACGCACCCGCCGGTGGCCCGGATACGACTAAGACGGCCCCGCGCCCTCGCCGGGGGTCCAGGAGCCCTGGGTGGCCCCGGACTCAGGGGCGCCACAGGCGGTGCTCGCGCTTCGCCCACGTTCGGCTGACCGAGCCCGTGCGCATGCCGCGTCGGGACTCCGGGTCCGCCAGGGCCATGGCGATATGGCCGGCGAGGACGATGCCCACGGCCAGCGCCAGCCAGTCGTGCACGAAGGTCGCCCCGATGCGCAGGGCCAGCGAGTCGAGATGGGTGAACCACATCAGCAGCCCGGTACCGAGCATCACCAGCACCGCACCGGCGAGCCACGCCGCGTAGATCTTCTGACCGGCGTTGAACTTCCCGGCCGGACGCGCCTCCGGGCGGGCGTCGCGCCGCCGCACCGCGCGGAGCCACCTGCGGTCGTGCGGGCCGAAGCGGTTGAGCCGGCGCAGGTCGGCGCGGAGTGCCCGGGAGGCGAGCCCGGCGAGCAGCGGCGCCGGCAGCAGCAGCCCGGACCACTCGTGGACGGTGACCACCAGGGCCCGCCGGCCGACCAGCTCGGCGAGCTGCGGGATGTAGAGGCAGGCCGCGGTGAGCACGCACAGGCCCATCAGCAGGGCGGTGCTCCGGTGCACCCAGCGCTCGGCGCGGGTGAAGCGGCGCACCCGGTCGGGGAGCCCGCCCCCACCGGCGGCGCCCGCAGGGGCGCCGCCGGCCGCGGCCCCGGCGGCCTCCACGGCCGCCGCGCGTTCGGCCGCCCCGGCACCCGCCGCGAGAGCAGCGGCCGCGGTGCCCGTAGCCGCGGCGCCGCCCTCCCCCATGTCGTCAGGACGTCGGCGCATCGTCGCGTCCGTTCGAGCGGCCGACCCAGCCGTCCACGTCGTAGCCGTAGTGCTCCCAGTACCCGGGCTCGACCTTGTCGGTGACGGTGATGCCGGAGAGCCACTTGGCCGACTTGTAGAAGTACATGGGCGCCACATAGAGGCGGACCGGACCGCCGTGTGCGTGGCTGACCGGCTTGTCCTGCATGCGCAGGGCGACCAGGACGTCGTCACGGCGGGCCTGCGCCAGCGTGAGGCTCTCGCTGTACGCGCCGTCGAAACAGGTGAACCGGACGGCCCTGGCCGAGGACCGCACCCCGGCGGCGTCCAGCAGCCGGGACAGACGCACCCCCTCGAACGGCGTGTCCGGCACCCGCCAGCCGGTGACGCACTGCACATCGCGCACCAGCCGGGTCTGCGGCAGGCCGCGGAGCTCGGCGAGCGTGTAAGAGGCGGGGTGGTCCACCAGGCCGTCCACGGTGAGACGGTAGTCGGCGGCACCCTTGGTCGGCACGGATGCGGTCACCGAGTAGTAGCGGAAGCCGCCGCCGTTGGGCAGCAGCCCGGTCAGCCCCGTCGGATCCTTGTCCGCCGCCGCGCCGAGGAACGACTCCAGGCCGTCCTGGAGCGGCCGGGCGGCCGCCACGCCGAGCGCGCCCAGGCCCACCATGCCGAGGACCAGGCGCCGTCCGAGGGGAGTGCCGCCACGGTCGTGGTCGGCGGATTGTTCTGAGGTCACCCCCTGATTCGAACATCCGGGCCGCCGCAGGACCAGAGCGGGGGGTCATCCGTCAGCATTCCGTCATATGTCGCCCACGACCTCGGTGACCCGCTCCAGATGGAACGCCTGGTTGCTCAGCCCGATCCGGTGGTGCAGGTACGGGCGCACCCGGCGCAGCACGGCCCCCTGCGCCAGCCCCACCACCGCCGCCGCGGCGACGATCCCCGGCAGCACCCAGGTGAGCGACGAGCGGGGTCCCGAGCCGACGAGCACGTCGAAGTCCTTCAGGGTGAGCCCCACGAGCACCAGCAGGGCAGCCCCGGCGGTCCCCGACGCCACGAGTCGCCACAGTTGCGCACGGCCCGCGCCGCGCCGGACGAAGAACACGATGACGGCGAGGCAGGCCACCGCCATCAGCAGCAGGACGCCGAGCGCCCCGACGTGGCCCAGCCAGGTGGACAGGTGCAGCACCGGAGCGGTCGGATCGCCGATCGGCCCGTGGTCGTTCCGGGCGAACGCCCCGACGACCGCCGCGGAGACCACGCTCTGGAGCAGCGAACCGGTGACCGGGGCGCCCCCGGCGCGCCCGGTGCGGGCGACGAAACCGGGCAGCAGCCGCTCGCGGCCCATGGCGAAGGCGTACCGCGCGACGACGTTGTGGAGGCTGAGCGCGGACGCGAAGACGCCGGTCACGAAGAGGACATGGAGCACATCGGTGAAGGTGCCGCCGAGCCCCCGCCTCGCCAGGAGGAACACCAGCCCGGCGCCGTGCTCCCGCGCGGCCGGCACGAGGTGCGAGGGCCCCGCGGCCACCGTCAGCGCCCAGCAGCTCACCGCGGAGAGGACGGCCGCACAGCCGACGGCCAGCAGCATCACCCGGGCCACGGCGTCCTGCGGGCGCCGGGTCTCCTCCGAGTAGACGGGCGCCTGCTCGAAGCCGAGGAAGCCCACGGCGCAGAAGCAGAGGGCGGTGCCCGCACCGGTGCCGGCGAGGGTGCCCGGGTCGAGGGCCCGCAGCGACAGGCCGTCCGCGCCGGGGTGCACCAGGGCGGAGACGTCGAAGACGGTGACGAGCGCCACCTCGATCAGCAGCAGCGCCCCGAGCACCCGCGCGTTGACGTCGATCCTCAGCAGGCCGAGCACGCCCACCACGGCCACCGCCGCGAGCGCGGGGACCCACCAGGCCACCCGGACGTGCAGATACGTGCCGAGCAGCCCGGAGGCCTCGAAGCCGAGGATCCCGTACGCGCCCGTCTGGAGCGCGCTGTAGGCGACGAGGGCGACCAGCGCCGCGCCGGCGCCCGCGGTGCCTCCGAGGCCGCGGGCGATATAGGCGTAGAAGGCGCCGGCGTTGTGGACGTGCCGGCTGAGCTCGGCGTAGCCGAAGGCGAACAGCGCGAGGACCGCGCCCAGCAGCACGTAGAGCAGCGGCTGCCCGGCGACGCCCACGACCCCGAAGCTGGTGGGCATGGGGCCGGCGACGACCGTGAGGGGGGCGGTCGCCGCGAGGACCGCGAACAGCAGGCCCGGCGTGCCGAGCCGGCCGGAGCGCAGGGCGCGCTCCTCGGCCTTGACGGTGCCGACGCCGCCTGCCACGCCCCCGGCGGCCGGGGACGGTACGGCGCCGCTTGCTCTCGAACTGCCCGTCGGCATGGGGAGGATCCTTTCGCGGGGGCCGGCGCGGAGGCTTTCGCCGGGGTCTCAGGGGCGTTTTCCGTGGGCTCTCGTGCGGCTTTCACCGGGGGCTTGCGTACCGCTCCCGTGCGGCTCTCGTGTGGCTTTGGCGGGTCTTCGGCTTCCGCTTCCGCGTGTCATCGGCTTCCGCTTCCGCGGGTCTTCCGCTACCGCTTCCGCGGGTCTTCCGCTACGGCTTTCGTTGGGCTCTCGCGACGGCTTCGGTGCGTTGGGGGTTCATCAAGGGCCTCGGTGGGCTCGGCGACAACGTCGGCGGGAGCGGCGGCGACGTCGGGGGGCTGTCAACGGCGTCTCCCGCTCGCCGCTTCGGTGGGTCAGGACGGGCCCAGTGCGGCATCGCGGGCGGCGCGGAACGCCTCGTACGGGTCCCGGTCGGGGTACCCCCAGGGGGCGGGCGTGGCGTGCGGCCCGATCCTGTGGAACAGTGCCGCGGCCTCGGCTGGTCTGCCCTCGCAGAACTTGGCGTGCGCGAGGAAGTTGAGGTCGACGCGGTTGCGGGGGTGGTCGTCGCGCTCCCACTCCAGCCACCAGTCGAACGCGGCCTTCATCACGAGACGGGCGCGCCGCCCGAGCCAGTGCCCGGAGGCGGTGGGGTCACGGGGTTCGCCGCCCGCGGCGGCCAGCACCCGGTAGCGCTCGGCGTGCGCGACGACGGGAAGGATCGCCAGCGGCGAGTCCGCGGGGGCCTGTTCGGCGGCCCAGGAGGCGAAGTCGTACACCTCGTGCAGCGGGTCCTGGCCGGCGTCCGCGCGGCGCTCGGCGAGCCGGGCCACCATCAGGTGGTGGGCGTGGTGGTGCTCGGGGTAGCGGTGCCGCACCTCGTCGAAGAGCCGTACGACGTCCTCCTCCCGGCCGATCGTGCGCTCCAGGATGAGCAGCGCGAGCCAGGGAGAGGGGTCGGCGGGCGCCAGCACGGCGGCCTCGTGACAGGCGTCACGGGCCACCTCGGGGCGGGCCTTGCCGGCCAGCGCGCGGTAGACGGTGGCGCAGGCGAGCAGCACGGCGGCGTCGACGGAGTCGGGTTCGGTCAGCCGCCAGTCCCCCGCCCAGGCCGCGGTGCCGGGCTCCTGGGCGAGGACGGTCAGCCGGTGGCCCCTGCGGTCCCAGTCGTCACCGGTGGCGGCGAGCAGCGAGCGGACGGCGGTCCAGCGGCCCCCGGCGAGCGCGCTGCGGGCGGCGACGAGTTCGGTGTCGTCGAGCGCGGCGTCAAAGGTGTGGGCGGAACGCTTGCGCGAGCGACCGAGAGGCGGGGGTGGGGGCACCGCGGAACTTCCTCACGACGCGGCTAGCGAGCAGATGATCACGCACAGCAAAGCGGTAGGCATGGCTCCAGTCAAGGCCGCTGCGCTGCCTACACGTGTCAATCTCGCCACGCGGAACGGGAACCGATCGGTCCGGTACTTCCGGAGGAGGCGGCTCCCTGTTTCCCCACGCGCCGGCGGCGTCCGCGGCCCGACGGTGCCGCCCACGAGACCCGCACATGCCGCCCGGGGACCCGCGGGTGCCACCGGACACCTGCGAGTGCCGTCGGAGACGGGGACCCGCAGGCGCCACCGAGAGCTGCGAGTGCCGTCGGAGACCCGCAGGTGCCGCCCGGGGACCCCGGAGCCGCCGGCCCACCGGGCTTCCGGTCCCGCGGCGCGCAGGGCGCGAGTCCACCGCCGCCGGGACGCGCGGGCGCCGGCCCACCGGGCTTCCGGACCGCCCGGATCAGCCGACCGCGCGGGCCGCGGCCCGGCCCGCCGTGCGGCCCGAGAACAGGCAGCCGCCGAGGAAGGTGCCCTCCAGGGAGCGGTAGCCGTGTACCCCGCCGCCGCCGAAGCCGGCGGCCTCTCCTGCCGCGTAGACGCCGGGGAGCGGCTCGCCGCCCTCGGTGAGTACCCGGGCGGAGAGGTCGGTCTCCAGGCCGCCGAGGGTCTTGCGGGTCAGGATGTGCAGCTTCACCGCGATCAGCGGGCCCGCGGCGGGATCCAGGACGCGGTGCGGGGCCGCGGCGCGGATGAGGCGGTCGCCGAGGTAGGCGCGGGCCCCGCGCAGGGCGGTGATCTGCAGGTCCTTGGTGTAGGGGTTGGTGATCTCGCGGTCCCGGGCGACGAGGGTGCGGCGCAGCCCCGCCTCGTCGATCAGGGGCTCCTTGGTGAGCGCGTTCATGCCGCGCACCAGGTCCGCGAGGTTGTCCTCGACGACGAAGTCGGCGCCGTGCTCCATGAAGGCCTTCACCGGTCCGGGCACGTCGGCGCGGACCCGCTCGATCACGCCCCGCACCGACCGGCCGGTCAGGTCGGGGTTCTGCTCGGAGCCGCTGAGCGTGAACTCCTTGCTGATGATCCGCTTGTTGAGCACGAACCACGTGTGGTCATGGCCCGTGTGCATGATGTGGTCGAGGGCGCCGAGGGTGTCGAAGCCGGGGAAGAGCGGCACGGGCAGCCGGTTCCCCTCGGCGTCCAGCCAGATCGAGGAGGGCCCGGGCAGGATGCGGATGCCGTGCCGCTCCCATATCGGGTTCCAGTTCTGCACGCCCTCCGTGTAGTGCCACATCCGGTCCCGGTTGATCAGCCGCCCGCCGGCCTGCTCGGCGACGCCCAGCATCAGACCGTCCACGTGCGCGGGCACCCCGGCGACCATCGCCTCGGGGGGTGTGCCGAGCCGCTCGGGCCAGTGGGCGCGGACCAGGTCCAGGTTGCCGCCGATGCCTCCGGAGGTGACGATCACGGCCTGGGCGCGCAGTTCGAAGGAGCCGGTGACCTCGCGGCTGCTGGCCGTGCCGCGCTCGGCGTCCGAGGGTTCGAGGATCTCGCCGGTGACCGTGTCGACCGCGCCCGCGCTGCGGCCCAGACCGGTCACCCGGTGCCGGAACCGCAGTTCGACGAGGCCGCGGCGGACACCCGCCCTGACCCGCCGCACGAACGGCGCGAGCAGACCGGGGCCCGTGCCCCAGGTGATGTGGAAGCGCGGCACCGAGTTGCCGTGGCCGCCGGCGTCGTAGCCGCCCCGCTCCGCCCAGCCGACCACGGGGAAGAACCGCACGCCCTGCGCGGAGAGCCAGGCGCGCTTCTCGCCGGCGGCGAAGTCGACGTAGGCCTCCGCCCACTGCCTGGGCCAGTGATCCTCATCACGGTCGAAGCCCGCGGTCCCCATCCAGTCCTGGAGCGCGAGGGCGTGGCTGTCCTTGATCCGCAGCCGCCGCTGCTCGGGCGATCCGACGAAGAACAGGCCGCCGAACGACCAGTGCGCCTGACCGCCGAGGGACTGCTCCGGCTCCTGGTCCAGCAGGATCACGCGGCGGCCCGCGTCGACGAGTTCCGCGGTCGCCACGAGCCCGGCGAGGCCCGCACCGATCACGATGACGTCCGCGTCGTAGGCCATGAAGATGTCCCTCTCGCTCCGTCACGGGACGCCGCCCGGCCGGTTACCGATCAGTCGGATGCTGGTAGATGCTCGATGAAACAGAGCGTCCACGTCAATGTGCCGGTCATGTCACCGAGCGGGCGATCGGGCACGCGGGGCGCTATGGTCGGCTCAGGACCACATCCCCGCCGGGGTCTTCGGATCCCTGCGGTCGTGACCACATCCCGCCGGGTCCCCCGACCCCGCCGTCGTGAGGTGCGCCGCTTGTCCGCTCTCGAAGTCATCCTCGCCGTCTGTTCCGCCTGCTGCCTGGGCTTCGGATTCGTGCTCCAGCAGAACGCGGCACAGCAGGCACCGCTGCGCGACTTCCTGTCCTGGCGGCTGATCCTCGACCTGGCGCACTCACCGCGCTGGCTCGGCGGCATCGGCCTGATGATCTGCGGCATGGCACTGGGCGCCGTCGCCCTGGGCCGCGGCGAGATCTCGATGGTGGAGCCCCTGCTGGCGACCAACCTGCTGTTCGCCCTGGCGCTCTCCAGACACCAGACGAAGCAGCCGCTGGGCCAGCAGGGCTGGACAGGCCTCCTTCTGCTCGCCGGCGGCGTCACCGCGTTCATCCTGGCGGGCCAGCCGCAGGGTGGCAGCGCCGTCCCCGACCCGGTGCGGCACTGGCTGATCATAGGCCTGATGGTGGGCGGCGCACTGGCGCTCACGGCAGTGGCGAAACGCAAACCGCTCGCGGCAGGCCCGGTTCTCCTGGCCGTCGCGGGCGGTCTGCTGTACGGCGTGCAGGACGCGCTGACCCGGGTGTGCGGAGAGCGCCTCTCGGACGGCGGCTGGGCCGCGGTGTTCGGGAGCTGGCAGCCGTACGCCATGATCACACTCGGTATCGTCTCGCTGATCCTCGTCCAGAGCGCCTTCGAGACCGCGCCGCTGCGGATGTCGCTGCCCGCGCTGACGGCGACACAGCCGCTCGCCGGCATCGCCTGCGGGGTGGGCTTCCTCGGGGACCGGCTGCACACCGACGTGGGTGCGCTGGCCTGGGAGGCGGGCGGCCTGGCGGGGATCGTGGCGGGCATCGTGCTGCTCGGCCTCCATCCGGCGATGCCACGCGGCTGCGCGCCCGTGGAGCGCGTGCCGGACATGCAGTCCCACTGAGCGCCCGCGTGCACCCCGCAGACGAACTCCTCGACATCGTCGACGAGCACGACCGTGTCGTCGGGCAGGCCCCGCGCGGCGAGGCGTATGCCCGCGGGCTGCGGCACCGCTGTGTGTTCATCCAGGCCAGAGACGCCGAGGGCCGGATCTTCGTGCACCGCAGGACGCCGGAGAAGCTGGTGTTCCCGTCGATGTACGACATGTTCGTCGGCGGGGTCGTCGGGGCGGGCGAGTCGTACGACGACGCGGCGCTGCGGGAGGCCGAGGAGGAACTGGGCGTGACCGGCCTGCCACGGCCGGTACCGCTGTTCCGGTTCCTCTACGCGCCCGGCGGCGGGTCGGACGGCGGCGCGACGGGCGGCTCCCCGCAAGGTCCGGGCGGCACATGGTGGTCGGCCGTCTACGAGGTGCGCTGTGATCTGCCGGTGCGCCCGCAGGTGGAGGAGGTCGCCTGGCACGCGTTCCTCACCGACGCGGAGGTCGACGGGAAGCTCACCGCGTGGCCGTGGGTGCCGGACGGCCTGGCCGCGTACCGGCGCCTGAAGGACTTCCGTGCCGGAGGCCGCGAGTAGGGTGCGCCCTGTGATCGACCTCCGCCAGTCCGTTCGCCTCTGGTTCGCGCCGGCCCGCATCTCCGAGCAGGGCGACACGCCCGACTACCGGTTCTCCCTGGCGAACGAGCGGACGTTCCTCGCCTGGCTGCGGACCGCGCTGGCGCTGATCGGCGGCGGGTTCGCGGTCGACCAGTTCCTGCCCGACCTGCACTCCGGCTGGCGGGTGGGGCTTGCGCTCGCGCTGCTGGTGGCGGGGGTGCTGTGCGCGCTGCGCGCCATCAACCACTGGGTCCGCTGCGAGCGTGCGATGCGGCGCGGCGAGGATCTGCCGGTGTCCCGCTTCCCGGCGCTGCTGAGCGTGGTGGTCGCGGTGGTGGCGCTGGCCATGGCGGTCGTCGTGCTCGGGGGCTGGGCCGGGTGAGGCGCCCGCGCCGCGACCCCGGCCTGCAGCCGGAGCGCACCCGGCTCGCCTGGCGGCGCACCACGCTCACGTGCACGGTGACGGCGGTGCTGGCCGTCAGGGCGGCGCTGCGGGACGGCCCACGGCCGGCCGCCTGGCTGGTCTGCGCGCTCTGCCTGGCCCTGTGGCTGGCCCTCCTCGCCCTCTCCCACCACCGCATCCACGCGCTCGCCGTGCCACGGCCCCGACTCCTCGCGCCCCGCCTCGCCCTGGCCACGGCGGCCTGCACGGCGGCGCTGGCGGTGTGCGCGGCGGCCCTGCTGGTGTAGGGGGTTCGTGAGCGTGGGGGGCGCCCGCGAAGGGGCACGGGGAACGGCGCGATCAAGCCCCGTCGGCAGCTGGCCGGGCAGGAGACGGCAGGGGGCTCAGCCTGGTGGCCGGCAGCAGGCACATCATGATCGTTGTCGCACACAGCGTGTGAAGGTGCCGTACTGGACGCCATACCGACCGGTCGGCATGATGTGGGGGATACCGTCGTCCCGGTGTCATCGTGCGTTAGCACACCCCATCCGCACAGCGAGCGCAAGGAGCCAGAGCATGGGCGCAGATCATCCGCCGGGGCTCGACCCCGAGCGGCTGCGGGAGCTGCTGGACCGCGAGCGGCCCGGCCTCGTCGCGGGGCCGCTGACCGCCCGGCTGATCGAGGGCGGCAGGTCCAACCTCACCTATGACGTCGGCGACGGCCGCTCCCGCTGGGTGGTGCGCCGTCCCCCGCTCGGCCACGTCCTGGCCACCGCACACGACATGCGCCGTGAGCACCGGGTGATCAGCGCGCTGCGCCCGACGCCCGTCCCGGTGCCGGGGACGCTGCTGCTGTGCGAGGACGAGTCGGTGCTCGGCGCCCCGTTCTACGTCATGGAGCACATGCGGGGCACGCCGTACCGGACGGCGGACCAGCTGGCGCGGCTCGGCCCCGGGCGGACCAGGAGTGTGGTCCTCCGTCTCGTCGACACGCTCGTCGAGCTGCACGCCGTCGATCCCGGGGCGATCGGCCTCGGCGACTTCGGCCGCCCCGAGGGCTTCCTCGAACGGCAGTTGCGCCGCTGGGCCAAGCAGCTCGCCGCCTCCCGCAGCCGGGACCTGCCCGGCGTCGACGAGTTGCACGACGCCCTCGCGCGCGCCCTGCCGCGCTCCCCCGCACCCACGGTGGTGCACGGCGACTACCGGCTCGACAACGTCCTGATCGACGAGGACGACACCCTCACGGCGGTGCTCGACTGGGAGATGTCGACGCTCGGCGACCCGCTCACCGACCTCGGGCTGCTGGTGATGTACAGCACGCCGCTCGGCCTGCCCGACTCCCCGGTCAGCACCACCAGCGGTGCGCCCGGCCACCCGGACCCGGCCGAGCTGGTGGAGCGGTACGCGGCCCGATCGGGGCGCGATGTCTCGGCGGTGAGCTGGTACACGGCGTTCGCGTGGTTCAAGCTCGCCGTGATCCTGGAGGGCATCCACTACCGCTACACGCTCGGGCAGACCGTCGGCGCCGGCTTCGACCACATCGGGGCGCTCGTCCCCGTCTTCATCGAGCACGGCCTGACCACGCTGGGCGGACTCCCGTCCGCCGGGGCGTCCGGCACCCGACACGAACCGCAGGAAGGCTGACGGGTCATGGACTTCGCGTTCGACGCACGCACCGAGGAACTCCGCGAGAAACTGCTGGCCTTCCTGACCGAGCACGTGTACCCGGCGGAGGCCGTGGCCGGGGAGCAGCGCGCCGCGCTCGCCTCGCCGTGGCAGACCCCGCCGGTGGTGGCGGAGCTGAAGGCCGAGGCCCGCCGGCAGGGCCTGTGGAACCTCTTCCTGCCCGACGAGCGGTACGGCGCCGGGCTCAGCAACCTCCAGTACGCCCCGCTCGCCGAGCTGACCGGCCGCTCTCCCCAGCTCGCCCCCACCGCGCTGAACTGCGCGGCGCCCGACACCGGCAACATGGAGGTGCTGGCGCAGTTCGGCGACGAGCGGCAGCGCGAGCAGTGGTTGGAGCCCCTGCTCGCCGGGGAGATCCGCTCCGCCTTCGCGATGACCGAGCCGGACGTGGCCTCCTCCGACGCCACCAACATCACGACCCGGATCGAGCGGGACGGCGACGAGTACGTCATCACCGGCCGCAAGTGGTACATCTCCGGGGCGATGAACCCGGACTGCCGGATCTTCATCGTGATGGGCAAGACGGACCCCTCGGGCGAGGACATCCGCCGCCAGCAGTCCATGGTGCTGGTGCCCAGGGACACGCCGGGGCTGACGGTGCGCCGGGCGATGCGGGTGTACGGGTACGAGGACCACTACCACGGCGGGCACGCCGAGGTGGTCTTCGACGGGGTGCGGGTGCCGGTGAGCAACCTGATCGGCGAGGAGGGGGGCGGTTTCGCCATCGCGCAGGCCCGGCTCGGCCCCGGCCGCATCCACCACTGCATGCGGCTGATCGGCATGGCCGAACGTGCCATCGAGCTGATGTGCCGTCGGGCGGTCGCCCGTACCGCGTTCGGCAAGCCGCTGGCGCGCCACGGCGTCGTCCAGGAGTGGATCGCGGACGCCCGGGTGGCGGTCGAGCAGCTCAGGCTGCTGGTGCTCAAGACGGCCTGGCTGATGGACACCGTCGGCAACAAGGGTGCCCACACCGAGATCCAGGCCATCAAGATCGCGACGCCGCGGACGGTCACGGACATCCTGGACCGGGCGGTGCAGGTGCATGGCGCGGGCGGGGTGAGTCAGGACTTTCCGCTGGCGGAGCTGTGGGCGGCGGCACGGACGTTGCGGCTCGCGGACGGGCCGGACGAGGTCCATCAGCGATCCCTCGCCCGGCGCGAGCTGCGCGCGTACTCCTGACGGCACGCCGGCTGTCTCCCGCGCACCGGCCCATCTCACGGGGCGCGGGACTGTGTCCCGACCCTGCGGCCTTCGCAGGGGCTGTCCCCCACTGCCTGGAGGGTGTGGGACATACCCCCAGCAGTTCCCCGCGCCCCTTGCGTGGGCCGTGGTCAGCCCCACGTCCGGGCGTGCCCTACGGGCGCAGTGCGCGCAGCAGGAGATCGGCCAGGTGGTTCGCCACCTGCTGCGGGGTGAGGGGGCCGTCGGGGCGGTACCACGTGGAGAGGTGGTGGACCGAGCCGAAGTGGTAGTCCACCACCAGGTCCGCCGGGGTGGCGGTGGAGAAGACGCCGGCCCGCTGGCCCTCCTCGACGAGCGCACGGAACCGTTCGTGGTACCGCCGCCGCTCGGCCCGGACCTGGCGGTTCTTCTCGGGGCTGAGGTGGTGCATGGAGCGGAAGAAGATCGCCGCGTCGTCCAGGTTCTCGATGGTGGTGACGACGACGTCGGCTGCGGCGTCCCGCAGCCGCTGCTCCACCGGCGCGTCGGCGTCCGCGAAGGAGTCGAGGCGCTCCTGCTGGAGCCGCAGCACACGCGCGTAGACCTCCTGGAGGAGGTCCTCCTTGGAGCCGAAGTAGTGGTACAGCGCGCCCTTGGTGACCCCGGCCGACTCGACGATCTCCTGTACGGAGGTGCGGTCGTAGCCGCGGTCGGCGAAGAGGCGGGTGGCGGCCGCCAGCAGACGCCGGGGGACGGGCTCGCCGTTTCCGTCCGTCGTTGTGGGCACTGCCGCCACCTGCCTTTCCGTGTTGTGTCAAGCGCCCGCGCGCCGCTCCGGCGGCTGCCGGTCCTCCTGCCGGAGGGCGTCCGCGGCGCGCAGTTCCCGCCGGAGGATCTTCCCACTAGTGGTTTTCGGCAAGTCGGGCAGGATCTCCACCTGCCGCGGGTACTTGTAGGCGGCCAGCCGCTCCCGGCAGTAGCCGGCCAGCTCGTCGGGGCCGGCCGAGGCGCCCGGGCGGAGGCTGACGTACGCCTTCACGGTCTCGCCGCGGTAGCCGTCCGGCACGCCCACGACGGCGGCCTCGCGGACCGCGGGGTGGGTGTAGAGGACGTCTTCCACCTCCCGGGGCCAGACCTTGAAACCGGAGGCGTTGATCATGTCCTTCTTGCGGTCCACCACGTAGAGCCAGCCGTCGGCGTCCATGAAGCCTATGTCACCGGTGCGCAGCTCGCCGTCCGGGAAGGTCTCGGCGCCGGCCTCGGGGCGGCGCCAGTAGCCGGGCACCACCTGGGGCCCGCGCACCACGATCTCGCCGTGCTCCCCGAACGGCACGTCACGCCCGGCGTCGTCGACGATCCGCACCACCGTGTCGGGCCCCGGCACCCCGACCGCGAGCGTGCCCGAGACGGGGTCGACCGGCGCCTCGCGGCCCGGCGGGACGGAGGCGCAGGGGGCGGTGCACTCGGTGAGGCCGTAGCCGTTGTGCAGGTAGGGCCCGAAGCGGTCCCGGAAGTTCTCGACGAGGGCGGGCGGCAGCGGCGCACCGCCCGAGGAGATGATCCGGAACGAGGCGAAGTGGTCCCGGGTGGCCGCCGGCTGGGCGGCGAGCGCCATGAACGCGGTGGCGGGCCCGACGGTGTAATCGGGCCGGTGCTCGGCGAACGCGTCCAGCACCACGCCCGGCTCGAACCGGTGCGTGAGCACCAGCGTGCCGGCGTTCGCCACGCATGCGGACAGCTCGCAGACCATGCCGGTGATGTGGAAGAGCGGGGCGAGCGCGAAGTAGACCGAGCCGGCGGGCAGGCCGTGGCCGGTGCGCTGCCGCTCGGCGTTGTACATGATGTTGCCGTGGGTGTTGGTGGCGCCCTTGGGGGTGCCGCTGGTGCCCGAGGTGTAGCTGATCAGCGCGGTGTCGGCGGGTCCCGGCGGCGGCGTGCCGGGGGCGGGGTGCACGGCGCGGGCGACGGCGACCAGGTCGTCGGCGTCGTCGGCCGGCGGGCGGCGCTCGAAGGAGAGCACCCGGGGGTCGTCGCGGGTCTGCAGGTCGCGCTCGCAGGCGGTGAGCACCATGCGCACCGGTGTGCCGGCGGCCGCCTCGCGCAGGTACCCGTCCCAGGCGCGGTCGGTGCAGACCAGTGCCGCGACCTCGGCGTCGGCCAGCACGTGCCGCACCTCCGCGGACTTGTACATCGGGTTGACGGGCACCACGACCGCCCCGGCCTTGTAGGCGCCGAGCAGGGCCAGCACGAAGTGGGGGGTGTTCTGGAGCATCAGGGCCACCCGGTCGCCGGGTGCGAGGCCGCGGGCCGCGAGGTGGCCGGCGACGGAGTCGCTGAGCGCCTCGGCCTCGCGGTAGGTGAGCCGCCCGTCGAAGTAGGCGAGAGCGGTGCGGTCCGGTGCCGAGCGGACGGCGGCGGAGAAGGCGTGCACCAGGGAGTCGGGCGGGTCCACGGGGGCGCGCTGGGCGTCGGTGAGGAGGGCGAGCCAGGGCATGTCGGCGTAGCGTGCGGCGGTCATGCGTCCATCGCCTCCCACTTCTGCTGGAGCTTGTTCATCCCGGCCAGCCAGCGGTCCGGCTCGGCGGCGCGGGTCCGGTAGTAGCCGGCGACCTCGGGGTGCGGCAGGATCAGGAAGCGGTCCTCGGCGATGCCCGCGAGGAGCGCGGCGGCGACGTCCTCGGGTTCGACGGCGGTCGGGGCCAGCATCAGCTCGCCCGCGGACCCGGCGGCGGTGAGCATGTCGGTGCGCACGCCCTGCGGGCAGATCGCGTGGACCTTGATGCCGCGGTGCCGGTAGGTCAGCGAGAGCCATTCCGCGAAGGCGTGGGCGGCGTGCTTGGTGACGCTGTACGGGGCGGCGCCGACCATGGTGAGCAGGCCCGCCGCGGAGACGGTGGAGACGAAGCGGCCGCTGCCGCGGGCCAGCCAGTCGGGCAGCAGTACCTGGGCGGCGCGCACGTGCGCCATCACGTTGACGTCCCAGGCGCCTGCCCACGCCTCCTCCCCCGCGGCCTCGGAACCGCCGGTGCCGACGCCCGCGTTGGCGCAGTAGACGTCGACCGTCCCGCCCAGGGCGTCCCGGGCGTCCCGCACCGTCCGGGACGCGTCTCCGGGCACGGGGACGCCGCCGCACTCCGCGGCGACCGCCTCGGCCTTGCCGGCGTCCAGGTCGTTGACCGCGACCCGGGCGCCGGCCGCGGCGAAGGCGCGTGCCAGGGCGGCCCCGATGCCGCCGCCCGCGCCCGTCACCACCACCCGCGCCCCGTCCAGGCTCCCTTGCAGGCTCTCCACCATGCGTCTCCCTCGGGTCTTCCTCGACTCGCTGCCGGTCAGACTAAGCGGTCGGTCAGGGGGTGTGGAAGGGGGGTGCGGTGTGAACGGCGGTACCCGCCTCGTTCCACCGGCGCGGCGGGCGCGCTAGCGTGCGGGCGGACCGGCTCCGCGATCACGCTTCCCCACGGTCCCCGTACGGAGGTCACTTCATGAACCTGCACAGACGGAGTCTGCTCGCCGCCACCGTGGCGTCCGCGGCCGCGACCGCGGCCGCGGCCGGCGCCGCCCCCGCGGCGGCGGACGCCCGCGGCGGCGGCCGTGGGCTGCGCACCGGCTTCGAGCGGCTGGCCGGGGACGGCTATGCGCTGCTCGACGGGCAGAAGGTCGGCATCGTCACCAACCCCACGGGGGTCACACGCGACGTCCGGCACATCGTGGACGTGATGCACGCGGACCGGCGGGTGAACCTGGTCGCGGTCTTCGGCCCGGAGCACGGCTTCCGCGGCACGGCGCAGGCGGGCGGCTCCGAGGGCCGCTACGACGACCCGGCCACCGGGCTGCCGGTCTACGACACCTACCAGGTCAGCGGGCAGAAGCTGGCCGACGTCTTCACCACCTCGGGCGTGGACACCGTCGTCTTCGACATCCAGGACGCCGGCGCCCGCTTCTACACCTACATCTGGACGCTCTACGACTGCATGGAGGCCGCCGCGCTGGCGGGTAAACGTTTCGTCGTGCTGGACAGGCCGAACCCGGTGACCGGCCGGAACGCCTACGGTCCCGTGCTGCACGAGGAGTTCGCCAGCTTCGTGGGCCGCAAACCGATCGCGCAGCAGCACGGGATGACGGTGGCGGAGCTGGCGCGGCTGTACAACGGCGAGTTCCTGGCGAAGCCGGTGCCGCTGGAGACCGTGCTGATGACGGGCTGGCGGCGGACGGACTTCTACGAGGCGTCGGGGCTGCCGTGGGTGCTGCCCAGCCCCAACATGCCGACCGTCGACACGGCCCTGGTCTACTCGGGGACCTGCCTGTTCGAGGCCACCAACCTCTCGGAGGGCCGGGGCACCACCCGCCCGTTCGAGCTGCTGGGCGCCGAGGGCATCGACCACCGCTGGGCCGACGCCGCGAACGCGCTCGACCTGCCCGGCGTGTACTTCCGCGAGGCGTACTTCGCGCCGACGTTCAGTAAGTTCCAGGGCAAGACCGCGGGCGGCGTGCAGATCCACGTGCACGACCGGGAGAGCTACGACCCGGTGCGCACCGGTATCGCCCTGCTGGTGACCGCGAAGCAGGTCTGGGACGGCTTCGCCTGGCGCCCGGACAACGACATCGACACGCTCACCGGGAGCACCCTGGTGCGCACGATGATCGACGCGGGCGCGGGCGCCGACGAGATCGTGGCGGCGTGGCAGGGCGAGCTGGCGGCGTTCCGCGCGGTGCGCGGGAAGTACCTGCTGTACCGCTGAGTCCGTGCCGCGCGGGTGGGGCCCCGGCAGCGACTGCCGGGGCCCCACCGCGCCCGTCGCTACCGGTGGCTCGGGAACTCCACCACCTGCTGGTAGGTGGGGCGGTTCTGCCACTGGATCGGCTCGTGCTTGATGCCGCCCAGCGGGCGCTGGATGATCGCGTCCGCGCACCACTGGTCACCGGCGGCGCAGGAGTCATCACCGGGGTAGACGGCCGTCGCGGGCTCCGCGGCGGCCTGGGCGAGGCTGCTCAGCAGCGCGTGCCGGCAGGCGTCGAGCGACCCGCCGCCGCAGTACGCGCGGCCCAGCGGGCCGTCGACCGGCTCACCCAGCACCGCCCGGATGTCCTTGTCGACATATCCCCACCAGCCGTACTGGAAGGAGGAGCCGGCGTGCCCTCCGGTGGCACCGTGGCCGGCGGACGGCGACTCGTCGACCGTGAGGTTCCCGGTGAGCGCGGTCCACAGGTCGTCGCCGAGGCCCGGCCGGAACTCCGCCTCCACCAGCCGGGGCCACCAGGCGTCCATGATCCGCACCGCGTCGGCGTGCGCGTAGCGGTGCGAGCCGGCCGAGGTCTCCCTGCGCTGGGCGCCGTCGGACGCCCAGGCCTCCAACTGCCGCACCGCGGCGGCGGCCGCCGGGTCGGCCGGGCCGGCCGGGCCGGCCGGGCCGTCGAGGGGGCGGCTGCGCAGCACCTTCAGCAGTTCGGGCAGCACCCGCTCGCCGCGCAGGTCGGTGACGGCGGCGTCCGCCATCGCCCGGGTCAGCGCGGCCCGGGTGACCCCGCCCTGCCGAACCAGCTTCCTGACCCGCTCATCCAGCAGGTCGGCCCGGTGTACCGCGCCGAAGCTGAAGGAGGCGGCGGAGTAGTCCTTCGCCTGTTTGTTGTTCCAGGAGACGTAGTAGTCCTGGTCGATGGAGTTCGGGTGCTCGGCGTCGGGGGTCTGGGCGGCGGTGTTGTCGGCCGGGTCGAAGTCCTTCCACTCGTAGGCCTGCTCGGCGCTGACCGGGAGGGACGGATCGACGCCGGGGGCGCGCTGCGGGTTGGCGCCGCTGTTGAAGTACGCGATGTCGCGGGAGTCGGCGTAGAACCAGTTGAACGTGTAGTTGATGTGCGCCGCGGCCTGCTCGAAGCTCTTGGCGTCGGTGACGAACGAGGGGTCGTTGAGCATCTGGAAGCCGACGATCGAGTCGGCCTCGTGGCGGTAGGTGGAGCGCAGCAGTGTGTAGGCCACCGGCTTGCCGCCGACGGTGGCGCGGTGCGTCACGATGCCGTAGTTCGTGCGGAAGACCTGCATCCGGTAGGAGCCCGCGGCGGTGGAGTCGGCGAGCGTCGGCTTCCAGGAGTTGGTCCGCTCCAGCTTCTCCATCGGGGTGCAGGTGCCGTGGTAGAGGTAGCCGGTGGACTGCTCGGTGGGGGTCCCGCCGGCCGGGTCACAGAGCCGGACGGCGTAGGTGTCGATGATGTCCTGGGCCGCGGTGGTCGCCGACCACGCGTAGTCCTGGCCCCGGCCGAGCTGCACATACATGCCGACACCGGCGAACGACGCACCGTGTGCGCTGATCCCGGGCCCCTGTAGCTCCTGCATCATCAGCAGCTGCGGGGCGAAGTAGCCGGTCTGCGGTCCGAAGACGGCGACGGGGTGGCCGCTCGCGGTGTGCGCGCCCGAGACGAGCAGGGCGTTCGACATGCCCTGGACCGCGCTGCCGTCGCCGTGCCGGGCGAACAGGCCGGCGGGCAGCACACCGTCATCGAAGATGCCCCGCAGCGGTTTGAGCCTCGCCGGCGCCTCGACGGGATCCTTCCTGTCCTGGGCGCCCTGCTGCGCGGAGCCCGTGCGGTCGTACACCAGTGGCTCGGCCCGCACCGAGCCGGGATCGGGCAGCGCCTCGCCCTGCGGATGGTCCGGCCGTCCCGCGTAGGGGAAGGAGCTGCCGTCGTGGATGGTCAGCACCGTCTCGGGGTCGTTCCGCTCCCGGAACGACTCCCAGACGCGGGTGCCGTCCTCGACGCCGTACTTCTGCTGGGCGGCGAGCAGGGAGAGCGCCGCGTCGACCTCACCGCCGCCGCCTCCACCGAAGAGGCTGCCGACGACCGAGGCGAGCGCGATCATGTCGGTGATCCTGAACGGCTCTATCTCACCGGCGTTGGTGATGGGGTCGATCTTGCCGGTGAGGTCGTACTCGCCGGGGAAGGTGCGGTCGTTCTTGGCCTTGACGCGGTAGGCGTTCAGGCCGTCGATGTAGGCCTGGGCGTCCGCCATGGCCTGCTCGCCGCGCGCCCCGCCGTGCGTCCTGATGAAGTCGACCTGCTTCTGCAGGTCCTCCTCGGTGTACGGGGCCTGGGGCCAGAACTGCTGCTCAAGGCCCTGGTTGGCCGCGGCGCCGCCCGCGAAGGAGGTCAGCTCGCCGCGCCCCACGTGCCGGAACAGGTCGATCAGCCAGAGCCGGTCCTGACCCGCCGCGTAGCCCGCGCCGAACTCGGTGCCGTACCGCGTGGTGCCCTTGATGTGCGGGACGCCGAACTTCTTGTCGCGGGTGATCGTGACGTCGTCGCGGGGGCGGGTGACGGAGGCCACCTGATCGCCGGGCACCCCGAAGGACGCGTCATTGAAGAACTGTGTGAGTGTGTCATCGGTGAGCGAGGGGTAGCCGGAGGACAGGGCATCGTACGGTCCGAGCTCGTCGTCCGCATGTGCGGGCTGGGTGCCGAGCACCTGGTTGGCCAGGATCTCGGCGAGCGTGGCACTGCCGTTCGCGCCCGGCGGCAGGATGTCGGCACACTGTCCGGCGCAGTAGTCGCCGTTCGCGGGGGCGTCTGCGGTGGCCCGGCCGGCCGGGGCCCCGAGGCCCAGAGCGGTCACAAGTACAGCGGTGATGCCGAGCGACCCGAGGGATCTCAGCGACGACCCGGGAGATCTCACCGGTCGCGGACGGCGTTTCCCGCCGAATAGGGCGCCGATCTCGGTACGTGGGGTGCGGCGGCGCATGTGCGACTCCTCCCGACGGTGGTGGGCCGGAAGGTTACCGGTGGTATCCACGGGGGTGAAGATGAACACACGTCATGTTTTCGCCATCCCGCACAGCCGCTGGTGAGGCGTTCGGGCGCGGCCCGGAGACCGCCGGGAAACCGGAGGGATCCGATACGCGTCGGGATACGTCTATTCGACGACGTTCGACGAGTCGGCACGTCGGGCGTCGCCGTGGAACACAACTGCAGGTGTGACGGAGGTGCAGGGCGATGGCAGGTTTCCGGAGTCTCGCGAGACAGGTGCGTGACCCGCAGTGCGACCTGGCACTGCGGAGATACTCCCTGAGGAAGTGCCTGGAGAGGTTTGCCCCCTACGGACATCGCGCGACGTGGGACCATCTCTGCTCCCGGACGGGCATGGACCCGGAGGACAGGTCCCCCGACCCGAACGACCTGGTGGCCGCGCTCGACGAACTGGAAGAGGCGCGCGCGGTGTGGCTGGCCTACGAGGCGAAGTTCGCGGAGCGCCGCAAGCGCGAGAAGCACGACGGTCTGCGCAGCCCGGGCAGCGTCGACGACTGGCACCGGCTCACCTGGGGCGGCTGCGGTGTGGCCTGGTGCGACGATCCCCGGGTGCACCCCCATGAGCAGCTGGCCGAGGTGCTGCGGCGGCTGATAGCGGGCCTTGAGCGCGAGCCCGGCTCGGCCTGTCCGGTGTGCGGCGACGCCCGGCTGGTCTGGAAGCAGGGGCTGGCCCACGAGCCGTCCTCGGGCCCGGTCTGTACCCACTGCGGCATCGTGGTGCCGCGCCCCGTCCTGACCCCGAGGGCCCTGGCGGACGCCCGGCGAGCGCGCCTACTGGTCTCGGCCTGATCCGACCGGCGCGTCCGCTGGCCCCGGCCCGAGCCGACGACGCGTCCGCTGGCCCCGGCCCGACCCGACGGCCGCCCGTCACGGGTGCGGCCCGCTCAAGAGGCGGGCCGCCCGGAGTCCTGCTGCGCCTGATCGCGGAGCAGCGCGCACCACCGGCGCCATGCGTCACCGAGGCGCGCCGGTGGCACGGGGAGCGGGGCCCACCCGCCCCGGCCCTCCCCGTTTCCGGGGCCCGGCCAGCAGCCGGGACCCGGTCATCAGCTCGCCGAACGCGTCGTCGGGGTTCGAGAGCACACAGGTGTCCAGGGACAGACAGCCGCAGCCGATGCAGTCGGTGAGGTGGTCGCGCAACCTGTTGAGCTGCTCGATCCGCTCGTCCAGCTCCGCGCGCCAGGCCTCGGAGAGCCTGGCCCAGTCCGCGCGGGTGGGGGTACGGCCCTCGGGCAGCTCGGCGAGGGCGTCGCGGATCGTGGCCAGCGGTATGCCCACCCGCTGCGCGGCCCGTACGAAGGCCACCCTGCGGAGCGCGTCGCGCTGGTAACGGCGCTGGTTGCCCGGGGTGCGGCGGCTGGTGATCAGCCCCTTGGCCTCGTAGAAGTGCAGCGCGGACACGGTGACGCCGCTGCGCGCTGCGAGCTGTCCGACGGTGAGTTCGCTGACTTTCCCCGGGGTCTTCGGCACTTCCCGCAGCATACCGGCGCCGCCGCCCCGGCCCCGCCGGCGGCCGCGCCCACGGCGTGACATCCGGCCACCCGCCGTGCCCGCCCGCGCGCTGTCTTCCGGTGCGGTCCGCGTTGACATCGACCGTGCCGCCGCACCATCCTGAGCAAGCGCTTAGGCACGGTGGGTGTGCGTGGGCGAGTGCTGGACTGGGACGGTGCCGGGAGGCCAGGGAACATGGCAGAGCCGAGGATCTTCACAACCCCCGACGAGCTGCGCGCCGCGGTCGGCGAGCGCCTGGGGTACAGCGACTGGCTGGAGATCGACCAGAAGCGGATCGACCTCTTCGCGGAGGCGACGGGAGACCACCAGTGGATCCACGTCGACCCTGGGAAGGCAGCGGCGGGCCCGTTCGGCACCACCATCGCGCACGGCTACCTCACGCTCTCCCTGCTGCCGGTGCTCGTACCGCAGATCCTGCGGGTGGAGGGCGTGACCATGGGCATCAACTACGGCACGAACAAGGTGCGCTTCCCCTCTCCCGTGCCGGTGGGCTCGCGGGTGCGCTGCACGGCCGAGCTGAAGGAGGTCACGGACGTGGCCGGCGGTGTGCAGGTGACACTCGCGGTGACCGTGCAGCGGGAGGGCCAGGAGAAGCCGGTGTGCGTGGCGGAGTCGGTGTCGCGCTACCACTTCTGAGTCGGGCTACCACTTCTGTGTCGGGCCACCACCTCCGGGTCGCGCCGCCGCTTCCGAGTCGGGCTACCACTTCCGGGTCGCGCCGCCGTTTCCGAGGGACGACGCCGCGGCTTCCGGGGCCTCTTGCCGGCGGGGCGCGTCAGGGCGCTGGCGGACGAGCCGCGCCCGATCTGGTCCCGGTCACCCACGGGGGGGGAACGGTGTGCGGGTGGCCTACTGCTTGGCTCCCACCATCCGCAGCACGAGTCCGGCGTAGAGGGCGCCGACCTCGTCGGGGGTGCGGCGGCCTGCGGCGTTGAACCAGCGGGCGACGTCCACGCAGAGCGACAGCACCGCGAGCGTGGTGCCCGGGACGTCTGGCACGTCGAACTCGCCCGCCCGTACGCCGTCCTCGATGATGCCCCGGATCACGGCGTCCGTCCTGCGCCGCAGCGCCACGATCTCGGCGCGCGCCTCGCCGCCGAGGGCGTCCAGCTCGTACTGCACCACACGCGCGGTGGTGTGCTGGGCCGCGTGCCACCGCACGAACGAGCGGACGGCGTCGGCGAGCCGGTCGGCCGGGCCGCCCGAGCCGTCGGCGGCGGTCTGGAGGATCCGCAGGGCCTTCTCGTGGCCGATCCGGCTGATGCGGTGGAGCAGCTCTTCCTTCGTCTTGTAGTGGATGTAGAGCGCGGCGGGGCTCATGCCGGCGCGGCCGGCGATGTCTCGGGTGGTCGTGGCGTGGTAGCCGCGCTCGGCGAAGGCCTCGACGGCGGCGATCAGCAGCCGACGCGCCGCGTCCGGGCTGACCTCCGCCCATGGCCTGCCCTCGTCGCCGGACGTCTGCTCCACCGCGGTCATCACAGCCCCTTCCCTGTGGCAGCACGCACACGATACCGGAAGGCTGAGCGAGCGCTTAGATCCCGCGACGCACGGCCCCACCGGCCGGTGGCCGGTCGCGGCCCGAGCGGCCCCCTCGGGACGGTGCCGCGGCGACGCCTCTCGTCGTGGCTCGTCGCGCGGTTCCCAGCGCCCCTCCCAAACGGGACCGCACCCCGACAGGGGCCGAGGGGGGCTCAGAATGCGGAGACGCCTGTGAGGGCGCGGCCTATTACCAGTTTCTGGATCTGGGTGGTGCCCTCGTAGAGGGTCATGACGCGGGCGTCGCGGAGCAGTTTGCCGACGGGGTACTCGTCGATGTAGCCGTATCCGCCGAAGACCTGAAGTGCGTTGTTGGCGGCGCGCACGGCGGCCTCGGAGGCGAAGAGCTTGGCCTTGGACGACTCGGTGGCGAAGGGCTCGCCCCGGTCGATCAGATCGGCCACCCTCCAGGTCAGCAGCCGGGCCGCGTCCACGTCCACGGATATGTCGCTGATCAGCTCCTGGACCAGCTGGTGGCGGGCGATGACGCCGCCGAACTGCTCGCGCTGGGTGGCGTACCCGACGGCGGCGTCCAGCGCGGCCTGGGCGATGCCGACGCAGCCCGCGGCCACCGACATACGCCCCTTGGCCAGCGCGGACATCGCGACCGAGAACCCCTTGCCCGCGGGGCCGAGCAGTGCCGATGCGGGCACGCGGACGTCGTCCAGGACGAGTTCGGCGGTGGCCTGGCCGCGCAGGCCCAGCTTGCCGTGGACGGGGCGGCGGGTGAGGCCCGCGGTCTCGGTGGGCACCAGGAACGCCGAGATGCCCTTGTGTCCCGGCTCGTCCCCGGTCCGCGCGAACAGCAGGACCACATCGGCCCAGGTGCCGTTGGTGATGAACATCTTGGTGCCGGTGATCCGGTAGTCGGCGCCGTCGCGCACCGCGCGCGTGGTGAGGTGCGCGGCGTCGGAGCCGGTACCGGGCTCGGTGAGGCCGAAGCAGCCGACGAGCGCGCCGGAGGTCAGCCCCGGCAGCCAGCGCTGCTTCTGCTCCTCGCTCCCCCAGTGCGCGATGCTCTTGGCGACCAGCCCCAGCGACACGGAGACGATGCCGCGCACCGAGGAGTCCCCGCGCCCCAGCTCCTCCGTGACCAGGCAGTACGACAGGTGGTCGCCGCCCGACCCGCCGTACGCCTCGTCCAGGGTGAGGCCGAGGAAGCCGACCGCGCCGAGCTTCTTCACGAGCGACCTGTCCACGCTCTCGGCGCGGTCCCACTCGGCGGCGTGCGGCGTGACCTCACGCGCCACGAAGTCCTGCGCGAGCTGCCTGACGGCGTGCTGCTCCTCGCTGAGTTCCAGGTTCACTGCGCGGCACTCCTCGGCGGTGGTGGAGGGATGGTCAAGGCGGGGATCCGCGAACGAAGGGCGGGTTCCGTGAACGAAGGGCGGGGCGTCTTCGCACGAGCGGAGCTTCTTCGCACGGCGGATTTTAATTAGCACTGCTAGTTTGGGTCGGCAGCCCTACTATGTGCCGCATGGCCCGACCGCGCAAGCCCCTCCTGAGCACCGAACGCATCGTCACCACGGCCCGTGAGCTGGTGGACGCGGAGGGTCTGGCCGCCGTCTCGACCCGCCGCCTGGCCGCGGAACTCGGGGTGAGCGGGCCCTCGCTCTACAACCACTTCCGCACCAAGGACCAGATCCTGGAGGCGGTCGCGGACTCGGTGAGCGCGCAGGTGGACCTGTCGATGTTCGAGGACGGCCGGAACTGGCGGGACGCGCTGCACGACTGGGCGGTCTCCTACCGCGCCGCCCTCCGCGCCCACCCGCACATCGTTCCGCTGCTGGCATCGGGCCCGGGCCGCAGACCGGCCGCCCTGCGGCTCGCGGACGCGGTCTTCGGCGCGATGGTCGACGCGGGCTGGCCGCCCGCCCAGGCCACCTCCATCGGCGCCCTGATGCGCTACTTCGTCATGGGCTCCGCCCTCGGCTCCTTCGCCGGCGGCTTCGTGGACGACGCCACCGCGTACGACCCCGCCGACTACCCCCACCTCGGCCAGGCTCACCTGCTCGCGGAACGCCAGCAGAAGATCGACGACCGCGCCTTCGAGACCGGGCTCACGGCCCTGCTGGACGGGCTGGCGGTGCAGTACGGGAAGGCGGCGGGCGGCACCGGAAGCCAGGGCTGACCCCGGGCCAATGCCCTAGCTCTGCTGGACGTCCTTGACGAACACGATGCCGTCGCTGTCCGCCAGGTGGGCCGGGTCGAGCGGGGCGTAGCCGAACCAGGGGGATACGCGGGCTTCGGGGAGCGTGTCGCCGAGGGCGGCGGCCAGGTGGGGCGCGTCGATGACGCAGCGGTCCTCCGGGAGCGCGTACAGGAGCCCTTCGACGGTGTCCGGGGGCGGGGTGTCCACTCCCTGGTGCCGGATCGTGCCGAGGGCCGTGGCCACGAAGGCGTACCCCTCGCCGAGCCGGGCGCTCACCAGCGCACCGGCGCTCCACCACTCCACCGGCCCCTCCCACATCCGCATCGTGCTCTTCGCCCGCTGGAGATGGGAGTTGTGGGCGTGGACGAGTGCCGGGCCGCGATCGGCGACGGCACTCAGGTTGTGGGCCATCATCACATCCCGCAGCGCGCACAGCCGCGTCATACGGGCCGGTGAGGGGTCGGCCATCCAGTAGTGGTAGCGCAGCAGGCCGGTCGCGGTGCGCGCGTACAGGCACGCCCGGTCCCAGTCGTCCCGCGAGGTCGCCGTGATCAGGTGCGGCGTCTGCGCGTCGAGCAGCGCCGCCAGATCGTCGGCGAGCAGCCGCAGCTGACCGGCCTCGGCCGACCGCCCCACGGACTGGGCCGGGTCCATCATCGCGGCCGGATTGGTCCACCGGTCGTCCGTACCGAGCAGGCGGTCGAGCGTTTCCGCGGTGCAGGTGAGCAGGGCCGCGTCCACCCGGCCCGAGAGGTAGTCATGGAGGGCGGTGAGGGCCTGCCGGGGGCTCGCGGCGCCGGCCATCTCCATCGGGCCGTCGAAACCGGCGAAGCGGAGCCGCTCGGACGCGGGCCGGCCGTCGTTGTACGCGCGCATCCAGCGCACCAGCTCGCGGTTGGGCGCGGACGCGTTGAACCACTCGTGGCTGAAGCCACGCTCCATGACGTCGTCGAGGGTGCCCGTGCCCGAGGTGACGTAGTCGTCCACGACCAGGCCCGTCATGCAGTCGCTCTCGACCGCGATCGTCCGGAAGCCCTCCTGTTCGACGAGTTGCCGGAACAGTTCGTTGCGCAGTTCCCCCAGCGTGTCCTCGCCGTGGGTGGGCTCGCCCAGGGCGAGCAGCCGAGGCCGGGCCGGAAGCAGCCGCGTGACGGCGGCAGCTTCGAGGGCATGGACGGTGTCCTTGATGTCGGTGACCATGCCTTCAACGCTATCGTTGAACCTTCGATTGAGACTTTGTCGCGATAGTGTCCGTGGTTATGGGGCGAAACCTTCAAAGCCGTGAGCGGCTCAGGCCGGTTGATCTGGCGCGCGGGCACGGTCTGTCCACGCAGGCGATCAGGAACTACGAGGAGGCCGGCATCCTTCCGGCCGCCGGTCGCACACCCCACGGCTACCGCACCTACACCTCGCTGCACGCGGGAGCCCTGCGCACGTTCCTCGCCCTGGTGCCCGGCCACGGCCACCGGACGGCGACGTCGATCATGCGGGCGGTGAACGAGGACGCGGTCGAGGAGGCGTTCCGCCTCATCGACGAGAGCCACGCCCAACTCCTCGACGACCGGCGGACCCTCCAGGCCGTGGAGAGCGCCCTCCGCGACCTGGCGCCCAGCGCGGCGCCCGAGCCCGGTACGGGGTCCGAGCCGGCCGCGGTGCCCGGGCCCGGCGGCACGTTCATCGGGCCGCTGGCCGGGAAACTCGGAATCCGGCCCGCGACGCTGCGCAAATGGGAGCGCGCCGGGCTGGTGCGCCCGCGCCGCGACCCGCGGACCGGGTACCGCGTCTACGACGAGGCCGACGTACGGGACGCCCGCCTGGCCCACCAGCTCAGGCGGGGCGGCTACGTGCTGGAGCAGATCGCCCCGCTGATCGCCCGGGTGCGTGCGGCCGGCGGGCTCGAGCCGCTGGAGGCCGCACTGTGCGACTGGCGCGGCCGACTGTCCGCCCGCGGGCGGGCGATGCTGACCGGGGCCGCCGAGTTGGAGGCGTACCTCCGCGAGCGCGGCTGAGACTTCGGTCGCCCGTCGGCCGGCAGCACCCGGTGCCGTTCTCGGCAACGTCGAAGCCGAGACGTCGGCGTCCGAGGAGTGGGACGACCGCGGCCATCGCTCGGAGGCCCGGTCGCCGCTTGCGTGATCCGGCATCGGGCCGGCCCCGGAATCCTGGTGTTCGACCCCATCGGTGCGTCGACGGCGAGGAAGACGACGCCGGCCTCACGTTCGCCTGCCGTTCCCTCCCCCTCCCCCTGCATCGACCGCCGGGGCGACGACCAGGACGCATGGCTCGGCCGCCTCGGTCCGCGCTGGAGAACCGTGACCGGCGGCAGTCAGTGATCAGCGCACCGCCGGCTGGTCCGGCCAGGTGAAGGCGTACGCCGGATCGTCTCCCCGGCGCACCCGGGCGAAGCGCAGCAGTTCGCGGACGATGCCCGCGTTGCCCATGGCCCAACCGGTGCAGGGTTCCAGGGCGCTGGGAGTGGCCCGGTGCTCCACGTTCGACCAGCGGGCGCCGTCCGTGTCGTGGATCGGCCGGGAGACGAGGTCCGTGACGAGGGTCTCCGCGAAGTCCGGTGGCTCGTCCTGCTCGGCCATCCGGTCGCAGGCCAGGGCGAGGACGCCGGCCGTGCCGCAGCATCGGCCGTTGTTGTCCCAGAAGCCGGGCCGCAGCCGGCGCGGCAGGCCCGAGCGGGTGACGGTGTGCCAGCAGCGGTCGGCGAGGGCCGACCAGGCGCGGTCGGCCAGGACGTCCCGGAGCAGCCGGAAGGCCTGGGCGTCGCCGGCGGGGCCGTGACACCAGCCGTAGCTGTGGCGGGCGACGAGATCGGGACGGCTCTGCGGGTCGGAGTGCGGGACGAGGAAGCCGTCCGGACCGGCCTCGTCGCGCGCCACCACGTCCGCGGCGCCGGCCCGGGCCAGTTCGAGCAGGTCGGTGCGGCCGGTGGCGCCGCCGACGGCGGCCAGCGCGTACACGATGCCGAGCGTGCCGTGCGAGACGTGGTGCGGGCGCGGCGGCCAGTCCCTGCGCACCTCCCACCGGACGCCCGCCGCGGTCTCCTCCACCGTGTGCAGGTAGGGCTCCACCGCGAGCAGGGCCAGGTCGGCGTCGCCGGCCGCGAGCGCGCCGAGCCCGATGCCGGCGTTGCCGCCGAGGAGGTCGAACCAGTCGTTCCAGCGCATGCCGTCGAAGCGTGCGCGGACGCGTTCCAGGGCCCGGTCCGCGGCGGCCCCGGCGGCCTGCTCGCCAAGCTCCGTGTGGACGGCCCGCAACACCAGCGCCATGCCGGTCAGGCCCAGGTACAGCGAGTCGTTCTGCCAGTCGTCCACGGCGGCCGCCACGCTGCGCGCCGCACGCACCGCCGTGTCGCCGTACCGGTCGTCGCCCAGGTGCCGCCACGCTTCCAGGAGCGCCGGGATGACCCCGGCCGTGCCGTGGTAGAGCACGGGGTCGGTCTCGTCGTCGGAGGGCCGGGGGCCCAGGCCAGCCCGCCGTCCCCGGTGTTCCGTGCCGTGCTGAGCAGCCAGCGCAGCCCCTCCGCGGCCACCGCCTCCGCCTCGTCCACCGTCTCGGTCCCGCCCAGCGCCACGTTCCCCGCCTCCGCTCGTCCGCCCGTGCGCAGCCACCGGAGTGTGGCATGCCGTCAGAGCCTGTCCGACGATTCCCGCCGGGCCCGCGACTCCCCTACCGGCCGTGAGGGCGTGGGAGGCGCCCCCGGCACCGCACCTCGCCGCGTTCTCGGGCACGCCCACGGACTCCCCCAGGCTCCCGGGGCCTGACGCCCCCAGGCTCCGGGGGCCTGACGCCCCCAGGCTCCGGGGGCCTGACTCCCCCAGGCCCCGGGGGCGGGCGGTGCCCCCATACGCACGAGGGCGACCCTCCGCCCTGCGATACACGGCACCAGACGTCGCGGACTGACCCGAGCGAGACGCGGGCTGACCCCAGCGAGACGCGGGCTGATCCGACGCGGATCGTCGGACAGACCCTAGAACACCACCAGTGCCCGACCCCCCTTGCCCGCGAGCATGTTCTCGAAGGCGGCCGGGATGTCGTCCAGCGTGATGCGGTCCGTGACGAGGGCGCCCGGGTCCAGGCGGCCGGCGCGGATGTGGGCGGCCAGCACGGGCAGGTCGCGGGCCGGGTCGGAGTTGCCGTAGACGCAGCCGGAGAGGGTGCGGGAGAAGTGGAAGAGCTCCAGGGCGTTGAACGTGACCTGCTGGTCCTTGCCGCCGATCCCGACGACCGTGGTACGGCCGCCGCGCCGGGTGGACTCCCAGGCGCTGCGGATGGCGGCGGCCCGGCCCACGCACTCCACGGCGACGTCCGCCCCGTGTCCATCGGTGAGTCGGCGGATCTCCTTGGGTGTCCGGTCCGAGGCGAGCACGAACGCGGTGGCGCCCGCGGCGCGGGCCAGTTCCTCCTTCGCCGGTGAGACGTCGACGGCGATGACGGTCTCGGCGCCGGCTATCCGGGCCGCCTGGATGGTGGCGAGCCCCACTCCCCCGGCCCCGAAGACGGCCACCGACTCGCCGACCCTGACCTGCGCGGCGTAGTGCACGGCCCCGTAGCCGGTGAGCACCGCGCAGCCGAGCAGCGCGGCGTCCGTGAGCGGCACGCCGTGCGGTGCGGGCAGCACGCAGCCGGCCGCGACGACGGTCTCCTCGGCGAACGCGGCGACGTTCAGGCCGGGATGCAGTTCGGTGCCGTCGGCGTGCCGGGCGTGGACGCGCCGGGTGCCGGTGAGGGCGCTCTCGCAGAGCCACACCTCGCCCAGCGCGCAGGCGTGGCAGAGGCCGCAGGACGGCGCCCAGTTGAGGACCACGCCGTCACCGGGGCGCACATGGTCGACGCCGGCGCCGACGGAGACGACGGTGCCCGCGCCCTCGTGGCCGAGTACGGCGGGCACCGGCACCCGCATGGTGCCGTCGGACAGGGACAGGTCGGAGTGGCAGACGCCGGCCGCGGCGAGACGCACCCGCACCTGGCCGGGCCCGGGCTCGGGCAGGTCTATCTCGGCGATCTCCAGCGGAGAGCCGACGGCTGGCAGGACGGCGGCGCGGACCACGATCACGTTCTCCTGTGGGGGCTCAGAACTGCAGGGACTTCGTCTGGAGGTACTCGGCGAGCCCGTGCGGGCCCAGTTCGCGGCCGACCCCGGACTGCTTGTAGCCGCCGAAGGGGGCGAGCGGGTTGAACCGGCCGCCGTTGATGTCGACCTGGCCGGTGTCCATGCGGCGCGCGAAGGCGACCGCCTCCGCCTCGTCGCCGGCCCAGACCCCGCCCCCGAGGCCGTAGAGGGTGCCGTTGGCGATCCGCAGGGCGTCGTCCTCGTCGGTGTACCGCAGGATGGCGAGCACCGGGCCGAAGATCTCCTCCTGGGCGATCGTCATGTCGGGGGTGACGTCGGCGAAGACGGTGGGGCGCACGTAGTAGCCCGGCGAGCGGGGCGCGTCGCCGCCGCCCGCGACGAGGCGGGCGCCCTCGGCGAGGCCCTTGTCGATGTAGCCGCGCACCCGGTCGCGCTGCCGGGCGGTGACGAGGGGCCCGATGCGGTCGCCGTACTTGGCTGCGGCGGTCTCGGCGAGCCGGACCGCCTCGCCGTACTGGTCGGTGTGCACCAGCATCCGGGACCAGGCGTGGCAGGTCTGTCCCGAGTTGGCCATGAGCTGGGCGACGCCGACGTTCACGGCACGGGCGAGGTCGGCGCCCGGCAGGATGACGTTGGCTGACTTGCCGCCCAGTTCCAGCGCGACCCGCTTGACGGCGGCTCCGGCGGTCGCGCCGATGTCACGCCCGACGGCGGTGGAGCCGGTGAAGGACACCATGTCCACGCCCTCGTGCGCGGCGAGCGCCTGCCCGGCGACCGGACCGAGCCCGGTGACCAGGTTGAACACGCCCGCGGGCAGCCCCGCGTCATGGGCGGCCGCGGCCAGCAGGCGGGCGGTCAGCGGGGTGTTCTCGGCGGGCTTGAGCACGACCGGGCAGCCCGCCGCGAGCGCCGGGGCGACCTTGGCGACGGCCTGGTGCAGCGGGTAGTTCCAGGGGGTGATGGCCCCGACGACGCCGATCGGCTCCCGGTACACGGTGGAGTTGCCGAGCCGCTCCTCGAAGGGGTACGAGGCCGCGAGGTCGGCGTAGGAGGCGAGGACGCGCAGCGGCAGGGCGACGTGCACCGCCTGGGAGAAGGCGAGCGGGGCGCCCAGTTCGGCGGTGACGGTCTCGGCGGCCTCGTCCTTGCGGGCCTCCAGCGCGTCACGGAGCGCGGCGATGCGGGCGCCCCGCTCGGCGGGCGGGGTGGCGGCCCAGCCGGGCAGCGCGGCACGCGCGGCACGCACCGCCGCGTCGACGTCGACGGGGGTGCCCGCCGGGACGCGGGCGATCTCCTGCTCGGTGGCCGGGTTGACGACGGAGATGGTGCCGGTGCCGTCCGCGGGCCGCCATCCGCCGTCGATGTACAGGTCGTGGTGGACCACCTGGGGCGCCTGCGTGCCACCCGGCCGTGCCGGGCCGCCGTCGGTCTTCGTCATCTCGGTCTTCCCTCCGTTCCCCGCGGCCTGGCCGGGGACCGCCTGCTCTTCGGTTCTGCCGTCGGACGGCCTGGTGCCGGGGACCGCCTGCCCGGTCCTGTGCTTCCGGGGACCGCCTGCCCGGTCTTCGGGGCTTTCTCACACTCGGGTGCCGGGTCCGGCCCGTTCCGCCGTTTCGGGGGTGCCCCGGGAGCCGGCTCTCCGGGGCCGTTCCGGCGGCCGGCGCTTCCCGGGGCGCCGGAGGGCGGCCTCTCCGGGCGTCCCCGGGGCCGGCACCCGCGTGCGGCCCCGGGGCGCCGGACCCGGGTGCCGGACCCAGGTCAGTCCGCCCCCTCGGGGACGTCCGGGGCCACGGCCGCGAGGCGTACGGGGACGCCGTTGAGTACCGCGGTGCCGGAGAGCGGGTCCAGGAGGGCCGCGTCCAGGAGCTGGTTGACGTTGACGCCGGGGTCCCGGGCCGCCACGCGCATCCGGGTGCCGGGGCGGTCGTGGCCCCAGCCGTGCGGCAGGCTCACCACGCCGGGGCGCACGGTGTCGGTGAGCTCCGCGGGCGCGGTGACCTCGCCCCCGGGGCCCGTGATCCGCACCGGCGCGCCGTCGGCGAGGCCGAGCCGGGCCGCGTCGTCGGGGTGCACCTGGAGGGTGCAGCGGTTGGAGCCGCCGGTCAGCGGCGGGAGGTTGTGCATCCAGCTGTTGTTGGACCGCAGGTGACGGCGGCCCACCAGGAGCAGGGTGCCGGAGTCGGCGCCGGTGCGGGTGCGGGTGCCGTGGTCCACGCCGGCGTGGGAGCCGGGTTCCTGCGGGCCGGAGAGCAGCGCCTTCAGCCGTGGCAGATCGCCGGCGATCGGCGCGGGGAAGAGCTCGACGCGTCCGCTGCGGGTCTTCAGCAGGCCGGGCAGCCGGGGCCGGAGCGGGCCGAGGTCGATGCCGTGCGGGTGCGCCAGCAGCCGTGCCAGGCTCAGGCCTTCGGGGTCCGCGCCGAACCCGTCCCCGTACGGGCCGAGCCGCAGCATCATGTCGAGCCGCCGCTCGGGCCCGTCCTCGCCGGTCAGCCGGGCCGCGAGCGACGCCGGGTCCTGGCCGTGCACCGGGGACGCCGGATCGGCGGCGGCCCTGCCGAGGGTCTGCTGGATCACCAGATCGTCGACGGCGGCCGGGGCGGCGCCGTGCATGCCGGCCGCGGCGGCGACCAGCCGGGCGTGGATCTCCGTCTCGGCCATCAGGGCCGGGTCGAGCGGGACCGCGGCAGGCGTGTAACGGGCCTGGTTGCGCACCGCGAAGAGGTTGAAGGCGAAGTCGTAGTGCGGGCTCTGCGAGGGCGGCGGCGGGGGCAGCACGACCTCGGCGTGGCAGGTGGTCTCGTTCAGGTACGGGTCGACCGCGACCATGAAGTCCAGGGAGTCGAGCGCCTTCTCCAGCCGAGCGCCGTCCGGCGCGGAGAGCACCGGGTTGGCGGCGATGGTGATGAGGGCGCGCAGCGGGCCGCGCGCCGGGCTGTCCGGGCCGCCCGCCCCCGGGGTGTCGATCTCCTCGGCGAGGGCGGCCAGGGGCAGTTCGCCCTTGGCCTCCGGGTGACCGCTCACCCGGCTGCGCCAGCGTCCGAGGGCGAACCCCTTGCCGGGGCCGGGCTGCCTGGGGGCGCGGTCGGTGGCGGACAGCGGGAAGAGCGCGCCGCCGGGGCGGTCGAGGTTGCCGGTGAGCACGTTCAGCACGTCCACCAGCCAGCTTGTGAGGGTGCCGAAGGCGACGGTGTTGCTGCCGACCCGGCCGTAGACGGCGGCGGTGGGCGCGGCGGCCAGCTCCCTCGCCAGCGTCCGTATGGTGCCGGCGGCCACGCCGCAGGCGGCGGCGACGGCCTCCGGGGTGAGGTCGGCCAGCGCGTCCCGGACGGCGTCGAGGCCGTCCAGGTGGGGTGTGAGCGCGCCGGGGCGCACCAGTTCCTCGGCGAACAGCACCTGGGCCAGCGCGGCGAGCAGCAGGGCGTCGGTGCCGGGGCGGATCGGCACGTGCCGGTCGGCGAGGCGGGCGGTGCGGGTGCGCCGGGGGTCGATCACCGTGAGGGTGCCGCCGCGGGCGCGCAGCGCCTTGAGCCGGCCGGCGAAGTCGGGGGCCGTGCACAGGCTGCCGTTGGACTCGACCGGGTTGGCCCCGATCAGCAGCAGGTGGTCGGTGCGGTCCAGGTCCGGTACCGGTATCGCGAAGGAGTCGCCGAAGAGCAGCCCGCTGGAGACGTGCTTGGGCATCTGGTCGACCGTGCTCGCCGTGAAGAGGCTCCGGGTGCCGAGCGCGTTCAGCAGCACCGGCGGGTAGAGCGCCCCGGCCATGGTGTGCACATTGGGGTTGCCGAGGACCACGCCCACGCTGTGCGGGCCGTGCGCCTCGACGATCGGGCGCAGGGCCCCGGCCACCGCGTCGAAGGCCTCGTCCCAGCCTGTCGCGCGCAGCTCGCCTCCCTTGCGCACCAGCGGGGTGCGGAGCCGGTCCGGGTCGGCGTCCAGCGCGCCGAACGCCGCTCCCTTGGGACAGATGAACCCCCGGCTGAACACGTCGTCGCGGTCGCCGCGGGCCCCGGTGACACGGCCGTCCTCGATGGTGAGGGAGAGCCCGCAGGTGGCCTCGCACAGTGGGCAGATGCGCAGCGCGGTACGCGTCGCCGACCCGGCCGTGGCCGGGGTGTCGAGTGCTACGGGTGATCCGGGCATGAGCGCTCCCCTGGTCGGCGCACGGACGTCTCTGAGCCTACCGACGGGTAGGGACGAACGGCAGGCCCTTGACCGGACGTTGTGGCCCACCCTGCTCCCCGCGCCCGGAGCGGGCTCCGGTGCGCCCCAGTACCCACCGGCACGTTCCCTGCCCCCACCATCATGCCGACCGGTCGGTATGCCGTCCAGCGCGGCGCCGGCGGGCCGGCGGCACCCCGGTGTCCTCGAGGGGCGCGGGGACTGGGGCCATCTCCCACACGCCTGCAAGGCAGTGGGGGGAGCGACGAGCCCCGACGAAGTCCGCAGACCGCCACCGGCCCGAAGAGGCACGTGCCACCGGATCCGACCACCGGCCGATGAACGGCTGCGCGCGCAATTCCCCGAGCCCTGCCCGGGAAACCGGCGCAGCCGGGTCACCCCAGCACGCCCGCCAGATAGCGGCGCAGCAACGCCCGTGTCTCGGCGACGAGTTCCGGATCGCCGTGCGGATCCATCCGGAACGCCAGCCGGATCAGCGCGTCGGCGGACTCCACCGCCACCAGGACGGCCCGGCGCACCGCCGCGTCGGGCGGGCGGCCCAGGTGGCCGGAGAGGAGGTCGGTGAGCCGTTCCGCCACCCGGAGGTTGGGGTCGGCGGCCGGGGTGCCTACGGGGATCTGGTTGCCGAAGTCGACCAGCGTGAAGCCGGGCGCCGTCCGCTTCATGGCGAGGTACTCGTCGAGCACGGCGTCCATCGCCGCCCGCCAGTCCCCCGGACCGAGCCCGGCGAGCCGCCGGGTGACGCGCTCGGCGTAGCGTTCCAGGTTCCGGGCGGCGAGGGCGTCGGCCATGGCGCGCTTGTTGCCGAAGAAGCGGTAGACGGACCCGATGGCGACGCCGGCGCGCTCGGCCACCGCCCGGGTGCTCAGCCCCTCGTACCCCACCTCGTCGAGGAGTTCGGCGCAGGCGTCGAGGATCCTGCCGAGCCGTGCGACGCTGCGGCGTTGCAGGGGCGCACGGCGCAGCGCGCCGTGCTCTCCGGGCTCCTCCGGTGCGGCCGTCAAGACGTCGGCCCCGGGGTCGCCGCCACGCTGCCCCCGGAGGCGGCCGCGCCGGACGGGGAGCCGGAGCCGGCGTCGTCCGGGGCGCCGCTCACGCCGGGTGTCGCGGCCGAGGCGGTCAGCGGTGCCGTGCTCTCCACCGGCCTGCCGCCCACCGCCCAGACGGTGTGGTCGTCGGCGTAGAGCCGTGCGGTGACCTGGTGCGTGCCGCGGGAGAGCAGCCTCGACGGCAGGTGGTAGCGGGGGCCGTGCAGCAGGGCGAGCCGGCGCCCGTCCAGGTAGAGCCGGGCCTCGCCGCGGCCCGCGACGGCCGGCCGGCCGCGGTCCCGGGCGGGCGTGAAGCGGAAGTGGTGGACGGCCAGCCGCAGGTCCCACCCGTCCCTGGCGTCCGGCTGCACCACGACGTCCACCTGCGGCGCGTCCTTCTTGGGCACCTCGCGGTACCGGTGGCCCTCGCCGTCGTCGGTGAGCGTGCCCGCCGATCCGGCGGGCGTACTCGCCGGGCCCACCGGGGCACCGGTGCCGCCCGCGGCGTCGGTGCAGCCCGTGAGACCCGTGAGCGCCACGGCCAGCATGACCGGCGCGCACAGCCAGAACCGGAACCAGTGCGGCGACGACATGCCCTGGAGCGTAGACCCTGCCACGCCGTCTTGCGCAGGGGATTCTGCAATCCTACGGTTTGGCATAGGAATAGAGCGCGGCGAACGCCCGCCGGGCCCCGGCGCGGCCGGATCCCCCGCCGGGCCGGGGCGCAAGGGAGCGGCCATGCACGGGGACGACGCACGCAAGACCGCCGAGGGCCTGACCTACCTCAGCGGCTTCGGCAACCAGCACAGCTCCGAGGCGGTGCCGGGCGCGCTGCCGCGGGGCCGCAACTCTCCGCAGCGCGCCCCGCTGGGCCTGTACGCGGAGCAGCTGAGCGGCAGCGCGTTCACGGAGCCGCGGGAGCAGAACCGCCGCTCGTGGCTCTACCGGATCCGCCCCTCCGCGGCCCACCCGGCCTTCACCCGCAGGGACAACGGCGCGATCCGCACGGCCCCGTTCACCGAGTCGGTGCCCGACCCCAACCGGCTCCGCTGGGACCCGCTCCCCGAGCCGCCGCCCGGCACGGACTTCGTGGCCGGCCTGTGGACCCTCGGCGGCAACGGCGACGTCACCCGGCGCACCGGCATGGCGGTGCACCTCTACCACGCCGACACCTCCATGACGGACCGGGTCTTCGGCGACGCGGACGGCGAGCTGCTGATCGTGCCGGAGCGGGGCGCGCTGCTGCTGCACACCGAGTTCGGCATGCTGCACGCCCGCCCCGGCGAGGTCGCGCTGATCCCGCGCGGGGTGCGGTTCCGGGTGGAGCTGCTCCCGCCGGCGTCCGCCGCCGAACAGGGGGGCGCGCGCGGCTATGTCTGCGAGAACTACGGCCGCCCCTTCCAGCTCCCCGAGCTCGGCCCCATCGGCGCCAACGGCCTCGCGAACGCCCGGGACTTCCGCGCACCGGTCGCCGCCTTCGAGGACGCGGACCGCCCGGTCCAGGTGATCAGCAAGTTCTGCGGCAACCTCTGGGAGGCGGCGTACGACCACTCCCCGCTGGACGTCGTCGCCTGGCACGGCAACCATCTGCCGTACGTCTACGACCTGCGCAGCTTCAACGTCATCGGCTCCATCAGCTACGACCACCCGGACCCGTCGATCTTCACGGTCCTCACCTCGCCCTCCGGCACTCCGGGGCTTGCGGGCGTGGACTTCGTGGTGTTCGCGCCCCGCTGGCTGGTCGGCGAGGACACCTTCCGGCCACCGTACTTCCACCGCAACGTGATGACCGAGTACATGGGCCTCATCGAGGGGGCGTACGACGCCAAGACCGGGGGCGGCTTCGTCCCGGGCGGTGGCTCGCTGCACACCATGATGTCGGCGCACGGCCCCGACCGCGCGACCTACGAGAGGGCGAGCGCCGCCGAGCTGACCCCGCAGAAGATCGAGGACGGCCTGGCCTTCATGTTCGAGACGCGCTGGCCGGTGACGCTGACCGCCCAGGCGGCCGGGGCGGGGCATCTGCAGCGCGACTACGACGCGGTGTGGCAGGGGCTCCAGCGGCATTTCGGAAACGGATGAGCCGGGCACGGCGGCCCGCCGCGGCGGGCGAGCACGGGCCCTCCGGCGCGGCCAAGTCGTCCGGCGCGAACCTGTCCTTAGGCCCGACCGTGCCCTCCGGCGCGGGACGGTCCTCCGGCGCCGGAGCGGAGGGAGCCGCCGTGACCGCCTTCGCCCCCGACTCACTCGTCCTGAACCGCAAGCTGCCGCTCTGGTACCAGGTCTCCCAGTCGCTGCGGGCCTCGATACTGGGCCGGGCTCCGGACGCCCCGCTCCGGCTGCCCACCGAGGAACAGCTCGCCGGGCACTACGGCGTCAGCGTGCTCACCATGCGCCAGGCGCTCAAGGAGCTGGAGGAGGAGGGACTGATCAGCCGGCACCGCCGCCGGGGCACCTTCATCGAGCCCGGGGCCCTCGGGGGCGCGCCGGTCCGGCTGCTGGGCTCCGTCGACGCGATCGTGGCCCAGCAGTCGGGCATGACGTCCCGGCTGCTGGCGCACGGCCCGGGTCCGGTGCCGGCCGCGTACGCCGAGCACTTCCCGGGCATGACCGAGGTGGCGACGTACCACCGGCTGCGCTGTGACGAGCAGACCGGCGAGCCCACCAACCACGCCCGCAACTATGTGCGCCCGGACGCGGCCCGCCGCATCGACCCCGCGGACCTTGAGCGGCGGCCGATGACCAAGGTGCTGCGCGACGGGGCGGGGATGCGTATCGGGCGGATCACCGACACGGTGGAGGCGCGGCTGGCCGATCCGGACACGGCTCGGCTGCTGAACGTTCCGCTGCTCAGCCCGATTCTGCACTACACGGGTGTCACCTGTGACGACGAGGGGCGCGTCCTGGACGTCGCCGTCATCCAGTACCGCGGCGACCGTTTCTCCTTCACGGTCACCTTGGACGCCCACTGACGCTGCGGGTCGCCACCGGCCGCAAGCGGGACCCGCGGATCGCCACCGGCCGGAGGGGGCGGTCTCCGTCGCTCCCGGACCACCGGCCGCGGATGGTCACTCGCGCCCACGCGGCGGAGCCGCCGATCGACACTGCCCCGCGCCCGTCTCGGGGCCCCCACATCGCCGCACCCCCGGGCCCCTCGCTCCCCCGGGCGGGCCACGCACGACGGACTCAGCGCAGGATCAGCACCGCGATCGTTCCGATGACGGCGTCGGCGATCACGTGCACCGCGTAGCCGATCAGGATCCCGCCGCTGCGCACGCGCAGGACGCCCAGGACGAACCCCCAGGTACCTGCCATGATCACGCCGGTGACACCGGAGGGGAAGCCGGCGAAATGCGCGGCTCCGAACAGCACGGCCTGAAGCACCACCGCGGCCCTGGCGCCCCAGACCGAGGCGAGTTCGGTCAGGAGCACCCCCCGGAAGAGCGTCTCCTCCCACACCGCGTTGACCAGGGCGAACGCCACGATGCCCAGAATCGCGAGCCCGAGCGGGAGTCGTTGTACCTCTCGGAGGTATTCGGCCGGCTCAGGCCGCACCACGAGCGCCCAGGCCGTGAGCGCCGCGGCGCTGAGAACCACGGTGGCCAGGGCCAACGAGAGAGTCCCGGGGGTCAGGGAACCACGCGTCAGCCACGGCGCGCCGGGCCCGAGGGCAGCGTGCCGACCGGCTGTCAGCAGGCATCCGAGAGGGAGCACGCAGACCAGGACCGTGGTGACGGCAGGCGGCCAGCCGCAGAGCATCCCCACCGCGAAACAGCCGAAGAGCGGCCCGACGAACACCGCCGCCCGGATCGCCTCCGCCGACTTCAGCACACCCGCACCAGCGATCAGCAGGACGGCGGCGACGCCCACGACCGCCGTTCGCACCGGCACCCCCGGGCCGATGGGGAAGACCGCGCAGATCCCCAGAGCGACGATGCACGCGCCCGCGAGCGCCGCCGGGACGGGCGAAGCGCCGGTTCCGTCGGCGGGAACCGACGGAACCGGGCATTCGCGTTCGGAGGTCATCACGTGGCTCCGATCGACGTGTTGACAGCGACGGGCGGGAAGAGCATCCGTATCCCACCACATCATGCGGAAAAACGCCGGTCTCATACCCGCCGGCACCGCGGATCGAGCCCCGGCCCGCCGTCCGCATCCGGGCGACGGCCCATGACGGCGGGCCCGCACGCCGCCACCGGCCCGAAGGGGCGATGTCGGGCGTCCTCGGACCCTCCGCCGGCGGATGGTTGCTCGCGCCCACGCGGCAGAGCCGCACACCGACACCGAGCGCGACCCTTCCGGGGGCCGTACACCGGGAGGTGGCCCCCGCGGGTGCGGGGCGTCGTACCATGCCGGGCGTGACCCACGACGACGCGCCGCTGCTCGCGGATCTCCTGCCGTGGTCCGTCGCACCGCTGCGCCTGGGGCGCGGCTGGCCGCTGGCGCCCGACCCGGCGGTCCTGAGAGCCCGCTGGGACGCGTTCGTCCGCGCGCCGGACGAGCAGCGCGCGGCGCTCTTCGTGCCGAGCCGGTCGCGTACGGTGCACTCCGCCGTCGCACAGCTGCCGGGCCGGCGCACGGGGACCGGCCGGCTGGCCCGGGAGAGCGGTCCCTGTCCGGAACCGGTCCGGGTGCTGCACGGCCCGTTCGACGAGCAGTGGCTGATACCCGACCACCGGCTGATCGACGCGGCACGCCCCGAGCTGTGGCGGGTCGCCGACGCACAGCAGCTCTTCGCCGTGGAGCAGGGCCATGTGCCCGGCGCGGAGGGCCCTGCCGTGCTGGCCACCGGCCTGCTGCCGGACGGCCGTTCCCCGGCCGGCCGCCCGGGCCGGATCCGGCCGCTGTACCGCAGACCGGGTGGGCTCGAACCGAACCTGGCGCCGGGCCTGCTGGACCACCTCGCCGCCCGGCTCGGCCACCGTCCGGCTCCCGAGGACGTGCTGGCCTGGGCGCTCGCCACCGCCCGCCCGGGCGCGGCGGGATGCCCCGTGCCGCTCACCGCGGACCCGGAGACCTGGGCGCACGGCACCCGGCTGGGGCACCGGATGCTGCACCTGATGGTGCGGCGCGGCCCCGAGCGCCCCAAGCTGCCGGGCGGCCGCCGCCCCTACGTCCGTGCGCCCCTGCCGCCGCGCCCCGTCGAGGTCCGGTACGACCCCGAGCAGGAGGCCCTGGAGCTGGACGACGGCCGGATCGCGCCGGTGGCCCCACAGGCGTGGGACTTCCGGGTGAGCGGGGTGCGGGTGCTGGAGTCATGGCTGACCCGCCGTCTGCACCGTCCCGAGCCGGGCACCCTGGAGGCCATCGGTCCCGCGGCCTGGCCGCAGGCCTGGACCTCCGAGCTGCTGGAGCTGATCACCGTCCTCGCCCTGCTGGCCGGCCTCGGCGCGGAGCGGACGGCCCTGACGACCGCCCTGGAGGCGCCGATCGGCGCGGTCGAGCTGCGCGCCGCGGGGGTCCTGCCGGTACCGGATGCGGCCCGCCGCCCGGCCTCGGTGCTCGACCATCACGAGGAGGGGCCGGACGGGCAGTTCGCACTGCTCTAGCGGCGCAGGCTGCTCCAGCGGCGCAGTGCCGCTCGGTTCTCCGGGACCCCGGGACTCAGGCGCTCAGGCGCTCAGGCAGCGTCCGGGCTGATGGGGCCGGCAGAGCGCCGGGAACGGGGGAGGCCCTGGGAACGGCAGGAGCGGGGGGCGCCAGGACGGGCCGGAGTGGAGGAGCCGCCAGGAGCCGAGGCACCCCTCCGGAGCGGGTGGGGAGCCCTCATGAGGGGCGGGGAGCCCTTCAGGAAGGGGCGGGGAGCCCTTCAGGAAGGGGCGGGGACTTCCCGAGGGGTGAGCGCGGAGGGATGGGTGAATGTGGGGGGACGGGTGAACGTGGGCACGCCGGGTTGTCGCGGAGGTCCGCACCGCCGACGGGCATGGCGGTGCGGGGTGGGGACACGCGGCTGAGGGCGCGACCCGGCGGTGCCGGACGGTCGGCGGTACGCCGCCGGTGCGGGCGGGCTGGCACCGGCTGCTGCCGCCGACCGGTCAGCGACCGCCGAAGAGCGTGCGGCGCAGCCGCTTGAGGGGCGCGAAGAGCGAGACCCGCTTGACCCGTCCGCTGCGGTCGTGCGCGGCGTCGCGCGTGGTGATCTCGCGCATCAGGGACGTCGCCTCGGCCGTCTGGTGCGGCGCGACGGCGGGGCCGCCGAGCACCGCGAGGTGGCGGTCGAGCCGCGAGCTGGTCGCGCTGCTCCCGCAGCTCACCGCGGGTACGCGCGCCCTGCTGGGCACCGTTATCTGTTCCATGTCACTCCCCACCGTCTCTTCCCCACCGTCACTCGCGCACCGCACTGTCAGCCCGCTCGTACGACGCACCCGGCTCGGGCAGGTTAAACCCTATCGCCCCGAGAGGACACTCGTGTATCCCGGTCACACGATTCACCTGCTTCATAAGGGTGTTGACATCGGTTCGCATGCGTGATGCACGCCTGGTGCCGAAGGTTCCCGGGAACCCGGGACGGAGCGTCCGGGGTCCGCCCGGCGCCGCGCCGCCGTCATGCCTCCGAGGTCAGCGCCGGCAGGTATCCGCCGGACTGGCCCTGGGCGGTCGGGTGGAAGGACTGCGCCACGTCCAGTACGTCGACGTTGTGCAGCCACTCGTTGCCGGAGCAGAGCTCATGGCCGGTGAAGGCCCGGGTGACGTCCGCGAATGCGAATCCGTGCGCGGCCGCGCGGGCGGCCGTGACGGCGTTGAGATGGTCGGCGGCCTCGTTGAGCGCGGTGCGCTCCGCAGCGGAGATCCCGAGGACGCAGTCGCCTGTGGGCGCGAAGAGGTGCGGGTAGCCCAGGACGACGACGCGCGCCGCGGGGGCCTTCGCGGCGACGGCCGAGTAGACGCTGTCGAGACGGCCCGGCAGGGTCGCGTCGATGTAGGCGTCGGCCTCGTCGATCCGGTCCTGGCAGGAGCTGTCCGACTGGAGCACGCAGGTCGTCATGGTGTCCGTGAAGCCGAGGTCGTTGCCGCCGACGGTGATGCTGACGAGGCCGGTGCCGGGGCCAAGCGCGCCGAGCTGGTCCGCCACCACATCACTCGTACGGGCACCGGCGCAGGCGGTGAAGCCGAAGGACGAGGGTGAGTGCGCGGCGGCCCACAGCCGCGGGTAGGCCGCCTTGCTGCGCTTGCAGGCGCCGCTCGCCCCGTCGTAGCCGCCGGCCCCGACGCCGGCCGCGAAGGAGTCCCCGAGGGCCGCGTATCCGGTGGGCGCGGCCGCGTCCGCAGCCGGAGCGCCCAGCAGGGCGCAGGCGGCTGCCAGGAAGAGGGACGACACGCAGGCGGTGCCGCGGGCATGTCTCATCGGGCCTCCCGTAGAGCGGTGTTCGGCGGCCTCTGCCGCAACTCGCGCGACACGGACCGCAGCTGGCCCGCGCGTGCATGACAACCTTTCCCCCGGCGCGCACTCTCCGTATCCCTTCGTGTACGCGACACCCCCCGAATTGACGAACGACCAGGGCCGGCTGCCACGCACGGGCGGGTGGCCGAGGCGGGTCGGAGAAGCGAGCGGAACCGGCCTTCCGGGACGCACCTCGGAAACCCGGATGCACGGGACGGGGGCGTGCCGGATCATGGCGGCATGTCCCCGAACCCATTCGACGCCCTGCCGATCCGGCTCACGGTCGACGACAGCGACTCGCCCGCGGACGTCGTCGACGCGCTGTTCCTCGGCCGCTTCACGACGGGCGAGCAGCCGTACGCGCACAGCGTGAACATAGACCGGGTGCGCGCGGGTGCCACGCTGCTGCCGCCCGGCGGCACGGTGCTGCGCTGTTCCCGGGACGACGACCGCAGCGCCACGCTGGTCGAGGGTGACGGCTGGACGCTGCTGGTCTCCCGCTGGAACCGCGGCGCGGACGTCACCGTCACAGCGACCGCGCCCGAGCTCGCCGAGCGGATCCTGAAGCAGGCCACGGACGGCGCGCACGACGAACCCGAGCCCCAGCCGGAGAACGTCACCATGGGTTTCTGGTACGTCTCCCCGCGGCGCGGCCCGCACCGCACGACGCGTCAGATCTCGGCGGGCACCTGGGCGGAGGTCCGGCAGAACTACACGGCGCCGGTCGCCACCGCCCTGGACGACCTGATGAAGACCACCCCCGAGGACATCGCGGGCCGCCTCCTGCTGCTGCACGGCCCGCCGGGCACCGGGAAGACCTCGGCCCTGCGCACACTGGCGCGCGCCTGGCGCGACTGGTGCCAGGTCGACTGCGTGCTCGACCCCGAGCGGCTCTTCTCGGACGTCGGCTATCTGATGGACATCGCCATCGGGGAGGACGACGGTACGGCGAAGGGGCGTTGGCGGCTGCTGCTCCTGGAGGACTGCGACGAGCTGATCCGCGGCGAGGCGAAGCACACGGCGGGGCAGGCGCTGTCCCGCCTGCTCAACTTGACGGACGGTCTGCTCGGCCAGGGCCGCAACGTCCTCGTGGGCGTCACCACGAACGAGGACCTGGAGCGCCTCCACCCGGCGGTGGTACGCCCCGGCCGCTGCCTCGCCCGCATCGAGGTGGGGCCCCTCACCCGGGCGGAAGCGGTGGCCTGGCTCGGCACGGAGAAGGGCGTGGGTCGTGACGGTGCGACCCTCGCGGAGCTCTATGCGCTCCGCCGCGGCACGGTTCTCCCGGCGGTGCCGGACCCCCGCGGCGGTGCGGCCGCGGGGCTGTACCTGTAACGACCGGCTCCACTTCCCTCGCGCCTCGGGCGGCGGGGTCCCCTTCGACCTCCGGGCTCGTCCTCAGACGCCGGACGGGCTCATCGCGCTCCGCGCTCGTCCTCAGACGCCGGGCGCGCTTCAGCACCACCCTCCGGCCCCGTCCTCAAACGCCGGACCGGCTCCAGCGCCGCCCTCCGGCCCCGTCCTCAAACGCCCGATCGGCTCATCGCGCTCCGCGCTCGTCCTCAAACGCCGGACGGGCTTTCAAAGGGAGCGCGCTCCTCCCCGCAGCGCGCCCCGCCACCGTAGGCCCCTATCCGCAGCCAGCGACCTTGCCCACCCGCCCGCCGCATCACACATTCCCGCCACGCCTGTCCAGGCCCCCCACCCCGCCGCACCATCCCGCCACCAGACAACCCGCACCGATCCCCGCCCATCCCCACCCACCGCCTCACCCTTCCCATCCCGCCGCAACGGCGAGAACCCCGACGGCGTGGTCCGGCGGTGCCGAAATCGGCTCGGCCGGCGGGTCCACACACCCGCCGCACTGCGAAGAGGCCCGGGGCCAACGACAGGGCAGGGGGTCCGGGGCACCCCGCTTCGGCCACCCCGGCAAGGCAAGGGCCCCGGCTGCCCGGGCCAAGGCGACGCGACGGCACCCCGGGCGGGGCGCCCGCCGAAGCCCGCCCGCCCCCGCAGGGGGATCACGAAGCCGGGGTCACCCCTCTTCGTACACAGCACGCAGCGCATCGCGGACCAACGCGGAGGCAACCTCCTCCGCCAGCCCGAGCCGCCGCACCCGCTCCGCGTACGCCTGGGCCGCCGCGGCCCCTTCCCGCTCCGCCGCGCCCCCTGCCGCCGCGACGAACGTCCCGTGCCGGCCCCGGGTCTCGATCACGCCGTCCGCCTCAAGGACCCGGTACGCCTTGGCCACGGTGTTGGCGGCCAGCCCCAGCGACTCCGCGAGCCCCCGGACCGTGGGGAGTTTGTAGCCCACGGGCAGCGCCCCGGAGCGGGCCTGCTCGGAGATCTGGGCGCGCAGTTGTTCGTACGGGGGCACGCCGCCGTCCTGGTCGATGCCGATCCTCAGTGTCACGGGGCGATTGTCCCGCACCCCGGAAAATGGGAGGCACCCCGAGGCCGTCCGCGCGTACCGTGCCGCAGCATGACTGTGATCGTCCGTGCCGTACGGCCCGAGAACCCCGCGGAGACCGAGGCCTTCGTGCGGGTCAGGCATGCCGCCATGCCCCACATCCTCTTCACGCCCGAGTCCATCGCGTACGACGTGCGGCACGCCCACCCGGACGCCCACTTGACCGCGCTGACGGCCGAGGAGGACGGCGAGGTCATAGGCGTCGCCACCGTGAACGTCGCACACGACAGCACGGAGTCCGGCGTGGGCAACGCCAACCTCTACGTCCACCCGGACCGCCGGGGCCGGGGCGCGGGCTCGGCGCTGCTCCGGGTGGCCGAGGAGCACCTCGCCGCCCGCGGGGTCCGCAAGGTCTTCAGCTGGGTGCTGGACGAGCCGGCCAACCACGCGTTCGCCGAGCGGCACGGCTACCGTGCCCGCCGCCCCTCGCGCTTCCTCCGCCTGGACCTCACCGGCGCCCTGCCGCCGCGGCCGACCCTCCCTGCCGGTGTCGAGCTGCGCTCCGGCGCGCAGTTCGCTGCCGACCCGCGCCCGGTCTTCGCCCTGGACGCGGAGACGATCCGCGACGAGCCCAGCGACGTCGACATGGAGTTCGCGGAGTACGAGCAGTGGCTCGCGGACACCTGGCGGCACCCCCTGACCAGCCCCGAACTGACCACCGTCGCCCTGGTGGACGGGGAGCCCGCGGCGTTCACCCTGGGCCGCACGGACGGCGGCGCGCGCTACGGCACCATGATGACGGGCACCGCCCGCCGCTTCCGGGGCCGCGGCCTCGCCAGGCTCTGCAAGATCGACGCCCTGCACCGCGCACGCGCCGCGGGCTGCACGGAGGCGTACACCGGCAACGACGCGGACAACGGCCCGATGCTGGCCGTCAACGCCTCCTGCGGCTACCGGATCACGGCCACCGAGGTCCGGTACCTGCGCGAACTGGGCTGAGCAGGGCGGCTATCCGCGCCGCCTGAAGCACGACCACGTGCGGTGGAAGACCGACAACGGCACCCCCTGCCCGGACCAGGGCGCCGGGAGCCCGTTCGGAACCGCGCCTGGGCGCCGTGGCCCAGCACCCGCTGCCTGAGGGCCCGACCGGCGGCGACACCCAGTGCTCTCACCCGATCAGGGGACGTCCGCGGACGACATCGGGGGATTGAAATCAGCCAGTTTCAGCTCGGCTGGCCGGCCACGCCAGGCGGGCCCCGCACGGCCACTGGAGGGTGCGACGCCGGTGGTCACGCGGGCTACGTCCAGCATGTGAGACACCGCGTGAAACGTGATAGTGGCCACTGACAAAGGCCAGGCGATGAGAAAGCCTCCCGTCCACGGGTCTACCTCCGTACGAATGCGGAACCCGGTAGACGCAGGGAGGCCGTCATGCGCCGAATCAACGCACGGAAGACGCCCGTCAGGCCGGGCGCCCGCCGGATGAACGACGAAGCCGACGAGCGTGGCCAGGAGCGCGCCGAGGTCCGCGGGGATGTCCGGAGGACCTGGTGGCCCGAGTCCGGGGAAGAGAGCGTGCCGCGGCACGGTACGAGACGGCGTTAGCCCCGGCCCGGCGGGAGCCCGTCCCGGCGGCTGACGCGTCCCGGAAGGCGCGTGGCGAACTCCTCGCCCAAGCCGCACCGGCCGAGCCCCCCGGCGACAGCCCCGGGGGGCTCGGCCGTCAGCGGTGGCCCCGTCGGCAGGGGAAGGCGGGCTCGGCTCTCGGGCCGGGTGCGGGCACGTCGTGGCTGGTCGCGCCCCCGCGCCCTTGCGGGCACAGCCGCGCGGGGGCACCGGCACTACGGAGTGAGCCGCTTGCGGTAGTACACGCGGTCGTAGGGACCGTCATCGCGCCGCTCGACCATCTCGTAGCCGTACCGCGGATAGAGCCGCTGGTTCTCCCACATCTTCGCGTGGGTGTAGAGCCTGACCTCGGGCCGCCCGAGGTCCCCGGCGCAGGCCTCCACGAAGGCGAGCAGGCAGCGGCCGATGCCGTGGCCGTGTGCGTCCGGGCGGACCGCGATGCTCTCCAGCAGCACATGGTCCTCGTACGGCACGACGACCACGAGGCCCATGACCGGTTCGCCGGTGACGAACACCCGCCCCGCCGCCACGTCCGCCGCGTGATCGGCACGCATCGGCCCGGGCAGCAGGCCGATGCGCTCGGCGTACGGGCGGTACGCGGCGTCGGTGATGTCCCGCACGGCGGGCACGTCGTCAGAGGTGACCCTGCGGATCTCCTCGGACTCAGTCATGACTGCACGGTACGGCCGGGGCGGCCCGACGGGCGCGGCCGGACGCGGCCGGCGGGCCGCCCCGGCCGCGTCCGTCGGGCACCTCCCACCCCGTCGGGGCGGATGCGGGAGGCTACGCCGCGGGCCGGCGCAGCCGGCGGGCCAGTCCGGTCGCCAGCGGCCAGGCGACCACGAGCAGTACCAAGGCGTAGACGGCCACCGAGAAGGGCGTGTCGACCAGGCCCGACAGGCTCCCGTCGCTGATCTGCAGGGCGCGGCGGAGCTGGAGCTCGGCGTTGGGGCCGAGGATGACGCCGATGACGGCGGGCAGCACCGGCAGTCCATAGCGCCGCATGCCGAATCCGATGAGGCCGATGACGAGCAGGATCACCAGGTCGAACGACTCGCCGCCGACCGCGTAGGCGCCGACCGCGGCGAAGAACAGGATGCCCGCGTAGAGGTAGGGGCGGGGGATCCGCAGCAGCCGTGCCCAGAGCGGCGCGAGCGGCAGGTTGAGCGCCAGCAGCAGCACCATGCCGACGAAGAGCGAGGCGATCAGGCCCCACACCAGCTTGGGTTCCTTCTGGAAGAGCAGCGGCCCCGGCTGGATGCCGTACTGCTGGAAGGCGGCGAGCATCACCGCGGCCACGGCGGTGGTGGGCAGGCCGAGGGTGAGCATGGAGACGAGGGTGCCGGCGGCGGAGGCGGAGGACGCGGACTCGGGGCCCGCGACGCCCTCGATGGCGCCCTTGCCCCACTCTTCCTTCCTCTTCGACAGGCGCTTCTCGGTGACGTACGCCAGGAAGGTGGGGATCTCCGCGCCGCCCGCCGGGATCGCGCCGAACGGGAAGCCGATGAAGGGGCCGCGCAACCAGGACTTCCAGGTGCGCCGCACATCGTCCCTGCCCAGCCAGGGCCGGCCGACGGGGATGGGTTCGCCGCTGGTGCGGCGCAGGTGCGCGGCGACCCAGAGGGCCTCCCCGATCGCGAAGAGGCCGACCGCGACGATCACCACGTCGATGCCGTCGGCGAGGTGCAGCATCCCGAAGGTGAGCCGCTGCTGTCCCGTCATCTGGTCGAGGCCCACCAGGCCGAGGGTGAGGCCGATGAGCAGCGAGGCCAGGCCGCGGACCCGTGAGGAGCCGAGCACGGAGGTGACGGCGATGAACGCCAGCACCATCAGCGCGAAGTAGTCGGGCGCGCCGATGTCGACAGCGAGGTGGGCGACGGTCGGCGCCAGCACCACCAGCAGGACGGTGCCGATCATGCCGCCCGCGAAGTGTCCGATGGCGGCGGCCGCGAGGGCCTGTGCGCCCCGCCCCGCCTTGGCCATCGGGTTGCCCTCGATCGCGGTGACCACGGCGGCGGACTCGCCGGGGGTGTTGAGCAGGATCGAGGTGGTGGAGCCGCCGAACATGGCGCCGTAGTAGATGCCGGCGAACATGATGAACGCGCCGGTGGGTTCGAGCCCGTAGGTCACCGGGAGCAGCAGCGCGACGGCCATGGCGGGGCCGATGCCGGGCAGCACCCCGATGGCGGTGCCCAGCAGCACGCCGACGGCGGCCCACAGCAGGTTCAGCGGGGTGAGTGCGGTGCCGAAGCCGTCGAGGAGGGAGGAGAGGGCGTTCATGTCAGAGCACTCCCATCAGCGGGCCGCCCGGCAGCGGCACTCCGAGCAGCCGGTCGAAGACGACGAAGGTGACGACGGAGAGCACGGCCGCGATCAGCGGATCGCGGTCCGGGCGGCGGCTGCCGAGCGCGTAGGCGGTGCCCCAGAAGAGCAGGGTGCCCGCGACGGGGAAGCCCAGCGGGTCGATCAGGGCCGCGGTGGCCAGGAAGACCCCGGCGAGCAACAGGACGGTGCGCCAGTCGGCGGGCTCGGAGAGGTCGATGTCCTCGCCGCCCTCCGCCGCTCCCCGGCCGCCGCGCAGCACGTCGACGGCGAGCAGCACGGAGACGATCAGCAGGCCGGCGCCGACCACGAGCGGCACGGTCCGCGGGCCCACGGGTCCGCGCTGGGTGAGCTCGACGTGCATGGTGAGCGCGTCGGTGAGCACCAGCAGGCCGAGGGCGAGCAGCAGGACGCAGACGCCGAGTTCGGAGTGCTCGCGCAGCCAGGCGCGGCGGCCCGTGCCCGGTGCGGCGGGAGCGTCCCCTTCCGCGGTGCCGCCGGGGCCGTCCGAGCCGGGGGTGCCGTCCGAGCCGGGGGTGCCGGCCGGATCGGGGGTGCCGGCCGAGTCCGGGGCGCCGGCGGGTTCCCCGGGCCCCCCGGTGCCGGCGGGCGCGGCGGTGGGGCGGTCCGCGGTCCCCTGGGGCGGGGGGCCGGCCTGCCGGAGCGTCTTGGGCTGCACGGGCCGGCCGGGGTCGTCCGTGTGCGCTCCGGTGGGCTTCGCGGTCACAGTCCCAGCTCCTTCAGTACCGACACCACGCGCTTGTCCTGGGCGGCCAGGAACGCGCCGAACCTGTCACCGGTGAGAAAGGCGTCGTCCCAGCCGTTCTTCTTGAGGGAGTCCTGCCACTCCTTCGAGGCGTGGAGTCGCTCGACGAGGCGGGTGAGCCTGGTGCGCTGGGAGCCGGAGAGGCCCGGCGGGGCGACGATGCCGCGCCAGTTGGTGAAGTCCACGTCGAATCCGGCCTCCTTGAGGGTGGGCCCGTGCAGTTCGGGGACCCGCTCGGCGCCGGTGGTGGCGAGCAGCCGGAGCTGCCCCGAACGGACCTGGTCCAGCACCTCGCTCACGCCGGTGACGCCGAAGGCGACCTTCTTGCCGAGGATGGAGGCCATCAGTTCGCCGCCGCCGTCGTACGGGATGTAGTTGACCCGCTTCGGGGCGATCCCGGCCGCGTCCGCCATGAGCATGGTGGCCAGGTGGTCGGGGCCGCCGGGCGAGGAGCCGCCGCCCGCGGGTACCTTGCCGGGGTTCCGCCGCCAGGCGTCGGCGAGCTGCCGGACGTTCTTGTACGGGGAGTTCCCGGCGACCACGACGACGTCCTGCTCCTCGGTGAGCCGGGCGATCGGGGTGGTGTCGGCGAGGGTGGCGGGCGTGTGGTTGGAGCGGGCCGCGCCGACCACGCCGAGGCCCATCGACATGGCCAGCTTGCCGTTGCCGCGTTCGCCGACCAGCCGCGTGAGGCCGACGGTGCCACCGGCGCCGGGCAGGTTGTACACCTCGATGGTGTGGGTGAGCCCGGCGTCCTCGGCGTCCTTGGCCGCGGTGCGGGCGGTGATGTCGTAGCCTCCGCCGGGGGTGTTGGGGACCATGAAGCGCAGTCCGGGGATCTGGGTGCCGGTCGCGGCGCCGCTGCCCGTGGTGAGCAGCGGCGGTGCCACCAGCACCAGCACGGCGGCCCCCAGGACGGCGAGCAGGGTACGCAGGCGCACGTGTGCCACCACCTGTCGGTCGGTCGGCCGCTCCGGCACCGGGTCCCGGGCGGCGGGGCCGGTCCCGCGGGGCCGGGCGGCGCCCGCGGGGCGGGCCGGGGCGGTCATGGGTGAGGTGGCCCACATGTTGCCCGCGCGTCAACACGCTGTCTCTCTTCCGCAAGCAAGGAATGTTGTGGTCGTTGTGGTCGCGCCCTAGCCTGACGGCGATGACGAAAGTGCTGGTCGTGGACGACGATTTCATGGTCGCCAAGCTGCACGGCCGTTATGTGTCCGCCGTGGGCGGCTGCACGGTGGTCGGGGTGGCGCACAGCGGGGCCCAGGCGCTGCGCGCGGTGGAGCGGCTCCGGCCCGATCTGCTGCTGCTCGATGTGTACCTGCCCGACATGGACGGCATCCAGGTGCTGCGGGAGCTGCGGGCGGCCGAGGAACGCGATCCGTCGCGGCCGCCGGTGGACGCGCTGTTCATCACGGCGGCACGGGACGCGGACAAGGTGCGGGCCGCGTTGCGCGCGGGCGCGCTGCACTACCTGATCAAGCCGTTCAACCAGGCCGCGCTCCAGGAGCAGGTGCGGCACGTGGCCGCGCTGCGGGCACGGCTCGACGGCCTGGGCGAGGCGCGCCAGGAGGACGTGGACCAGATCTTCGGGCCCCGCCCGCCCGGCTCACGGGGCCTGCCGAAGGGGCTTGCCGCGCACACCGCCGACCTGGTGGAGCGCATCCTGCGGGACCATCCGGCGGGCCTGTCCGCCTCGGAGTGCGCCGAGGCGGGCGCCCTGTCCCGGGTCAGCGCGCGCCGGTACCTGGAGTACTTCGCGGACACGGGCCGGGCGGAGGTGACGCTCCGGTACGGCGGTACGGGTCGCCCGGAGCGACGGTATCGCTGGGTGGGCTGACGCCCATCGTCCCCGTGCGCGGCAGCGCCCGGCCCTGCGGGCCGGTGACGACCTGACCGTCTCGTCGTGGCCGGTCGCGCACCCGGAGGGGAGTCATGCCGCCAGGGTTCCCGGAACGACCGCGGACGGGCCGAAGCGGGCACGGGCGCGGTCCGCGGCCCGTTCCAGGCGGCGGGCCCGGTCGTCGGCGGGGTCGAGGGAGAGCTGACGGGCGGCGCGGCCGGCCGGCCCAAGGCCCTCCACGCGCAGGGCCAGGCCGCGCACCCGCGCCCGTTGCAGGCCCAGCGCCTCGTACATCCGGTACGCGGCGGCGGTGAGCGCCGGTGAGTGCGCGGTGGGCTCGGGGAGCGTCCGGCTACGGGTGATCGGACGCCCCGTACGGTCCGCGCAGCGCACGGTGAGCGTGAGCGCGCGGCACACCTGGCCCTCGGCGCGCAGCCGGGCGCCCAGGTCCGAGGTGAGCGAGACCAGGGCGCACCGGTGCACGGAGAAGTCGAGCTCGTCGCGGTCGAAGGTGCGCTCGCCGGTCATCGACCGTGCCGCGGCGTTCGGCACCACCCGGGTACGGTCCACGCCCCGCGCCTTCTCGTGCAACTCGCGCCCGGCGCGCGCGCCGATGAGCCGCTGCACGGTGGGCAACGGTGCGGCGGCGACGCTGCCCACGGTGTGCAGTCCGTACGCGCCCAGGGTGCGTGCGGTCGCGGAGCCCACTCCTGGGATGGCCGTGACGGGCCGGCCGGCGAGGAAGGCCGCGACGGCGTCAGGTCCCCCGGGCACGGCCAGGGTGGTGCCCGGTGCGGCGGCGCGCGCCGCGGCCCTGGCCGCCATCGGGCCGGGGCCGACGCCGATCGTGCAGTCCACGCCGTGCAGGGCGAGGGCGCGGACGCGCAGCACCGAGGCCAGTTCCACGGCGTCCCGCCCGAAGTACCGGACCGCGCCCCGCAGATCGGCGAGCGCACCGTCGGGCGGCACCGCCTCGACGACGGGGGTGAGCTCGCCGAGCAGCGCCAGCAGCTCGGACAGACCGCCGGCTTCCGGTGTCACCAGCCGAACGCAGAGCACGGCGGCGTCCTCCGTCGCATTCCCCGCATTCCCCGCATTCCCCGCGTCCACCGCGTCCCCCGCCTCCGGCCCACCGCCCGGGCCCGTCCCGCCGTCCGGCCACACCCCGCCGCCCGGACCCGCCATGCCGTCCGCGCCCGAACCTGTCATACCTTCCGCGCCCGAACCTGTCATACCGTCCGCGCCCGAGCCCGCCATACCGTCCACGTCCGAACCCACCATGCCGTCCGCGCCCGAGCCCGCCATACCGTCCACGTCCGAACCCACCATGCCGTCCACGTCCGAACCCACCATGCCGTCCACGTCCGAGCCCGCCATACCGTCCGGGCCCGGACCCGCCGTACCGTCCGTATCCCGCGCACCCCGCATGCCCGGCGCCCCCGGCGCCTCCGGTGGCCCCGGAGCGGCGTGCGCACGGTGCTCCGCCGCGTTCGTCCTCATCCCGCGCTCCCCGGACTCTGGTGCCAGAGCTTCCTCCTCGGCCTGTTGCCCTCCCCCGCCGGGCGGAGGTCCGCCCAGGGGTGCATCTCGTAGCCGGTGGCCATCCGGATGCGGCGCCCCCCGGTACCGCCGCCGGTACCGTCCGCGGACGCCTCGTCCGCACCGGCGCCCTCCTCGGTGGCTTCACCGCCCGAACCGCCCGAACCGGCCGGCTCCGCCTGCTCGACGGGCTCCACCGGCTCCGCCAGCCGTGCGGCCACCGCGTCGAGCCCGCCCGTCGCCCGCAGTTCCACCAGCTCGGCGAGGTCCCAGGCCGCGGCACCGACCACGCTGAGGCTGCGCGGCCCGCGGCGCTGCACCACGCCGCGCACCAGCAGCAGCCAGGAGTGGAAGACGGTGTGGGCGCAGGCGGCGTGGGCGTCGTCGAAGAAGGCGAGGTCGACCAGGCCGGTGCCGTCGTCCAGCGTCGTGAAGATGACCCGCTTGCCGGACCGGATCGGCGGTGTCTGGGTGGCCGCCTTCGCGCCCGCGACCAGCACCGTCTCACCGTGCCGCGCGGACTGCAGCCGCCGCGCGGGCAGCACGCCGAGCTCGTCGAGGAACGCGGCGTGGTCGTCCATCAGATGGTGGGAGACGTCCATGCCGAGCACGCCCAGCTCGGCGCTGAGCCGCTCCGCGTCGCTCAGGTCCGGCAGCCCCGCCCCCGCGGTGCGCCGCCCGCCGGCGAGCGGGAGCTGCGCGCCGTATCCCCCGCGTGCACCCCGGTGCAGCTCGGCCAGGTGGAGTTGCAGGTCGCGGCGGTTGGCGCCGAATGCGTCCAGCGCGCCGACCTGCGCCAGCCGTTCGGCGACCGGCTTGCTGGGCCGTGCGCGTTCCCAGAAGTCCAGCAGTGAGGCGTACGGCCGGCCCGCCGCGATCCGCGCCGCCTCGGCCTCACTGATGCCGTGCACATCGCTGAGCCCGAGCCTGAGTCCCCACCGCTCGGATCCCGGCTCCGGCGGACCGTCCGGAGTGCCCTCCGGCGGACCGTCCGAAGGGTCACCCAACCCCTCGCCATCAGACACCAGTTCGATATGATGATCGACCGCCGAGTGGTTCACGTCCAGGGGTAGCACCGGCACCCCCCGCCGCCGTGCGTCCGCGAGCAGCAGCCGCTTCGGGTACATCCCGGGGTCGTGGGTGAGCAGCCCCGCGTAGAAGGCCGCCGGGTGGTGCGTCTTCAGCCAGGCCGACTGGTAGGTCGGCACGGCGAAGGCGACGGCGTGCGCCTTGCAGAAGCCGTAGGAGCCGAAGGCCTCGACGATCTCCCAGGTGCGGGCGACGGTCTCGGCGTCGTACCCCTTCGCGGCCGCCTGCTCGGCGAACCACACACGGATCCTGCCCTGCGACTCGGGGTCGGAGAGCCCCCGCCGCACCCGGTCCGCCTCGTCCCGGCCGCAGCCGGTCATGATGTGCACCATCTCGATGATCTGCTCGTGGAAGACCACCACCCCGTAGGTCTCCTCCAGCGGCCCCGCCAGGTCCCGGTGCGGGTAGCGGACCGGGGCGCGGCCGTGCCGTGCCTCGATGAACGGGCGGACCATGTCGGCCGCGACCGGCCCCGGCCTGAAGAGCGAGATGTCGACGACGAGGTCGTGGAACGTGGCGGGCTGCAGCCGTCCGACCAGGTCCCGCTGGCCGGGCGACTCGATCTGGAAGCAGCCCAGCGTCTCGGCGGAACGGATCAGGCGATACGTTTCTTCATCCCCTTTGCCGCCCGAGCCCTCGGCCGCCACCGCATCCAGGTCGACCCGCTGCCCCGTGGTGCGCTCGACCTCCGCGACCGCGTGCGCCATCGCCGACTGCATCCGCACACCCAGGACGTCGAGCTTGAGCAGGCCCAGCTCCTCCACGTCGTCCTTGTCGAACTGGGACATCGGGAAGCCCTCGCCGCTGGTCGGCACCACCGGGGTGCGGGAGAGCAGCGAGGCGTCCGAGAGGAGCACCCCGCACGGGTGCATGGCGATCCCGCGGGGCAGCGCGTCCAGCGCCTCCACCAGGTCCCAGAACCGCCCGTACCCCCCGCCCGGGCCGCCGTCCGGGTGCCGCTCGGCGGCGGCGCGCTGCTCCTCGGCCAGCTCACGCAGCTCGGGCAGCTCCGCCAGGGCGGCGCGGGCATCGCGGGCGCGGATGTGCGGGAAGGACTTGGCGATCCGGTCGATGTCCGCGGGGTCCATCGAGAGCGCGGCGCCCACGTCGCGGATCGCATGGCGCACCCGGTAGGTCTCGGGCATGGAGACGGTCGCCACGCGCTCGGCGCCGAACCGGTCGATGATCCTGCGGTAGACCTCCAGGCGGCGCGCGGACTCCACGTCGACGTCGATGTCGGGCAGCACGGCCCGCCGCTTGGACAGGAACCGTTCCATCAGCAGGTGCTGCTCGACGGGGTCGGCGTTCGCGATTCCGAGCAGGTGGTTGAGGAGGGAGCCCGCGCCCGAGCCGCGTGCGGCCACCCGGATGCCCATCTCCCTGACGTCGTCGACGACCTGCGCCACGGTGAGGAAGTACGAGGCGAAGCCGTGGTGGGCGATGATGTCCAGCTCGTGGTGCATGCGCTCCCAGTAGGTGCGGGCGTCGGGGCGTCGGTCGTAGCCGCGCAGCACCATGCCCGCGGCGGCGCGGGAGGCCAGCACGCGCTGGGCGGTGCGCCGGCCGGCGCCGACGAGGCGGGGTTCGGGGAAGTGGACGGAACCGACCCCGAGGTCCGCCTCGGGGTCGACCCTGCACTCCTCGGCCACCGCACGGGTCTGTTCGAGCAGGCGGTGCGCGGCCTCGGGACGGTAGCCCGCGGCCGTGACGACGCGCTCGGCGGCGGCCCGCATCCCGGCGGGGTCCTTCAGCCAGCGCTCACCGCTGTCCAGTTCCTTGCGGGGATCGATCGGGACCAGGCGGCGGGCCGCGTCGAGCACGTCCGCGACCGGTCCCATGCCCGGGTCCGCGTAACGCACGGCGTTGCTCAGCACGGGCCGCACGCCCTGCTCGGCGGCGAGGGCGACGGTGCGGGCGGCGAGCCGCAGGGAGCCGGGGCCCGTGCCGTCCCGGCCGTGCCAGACGGCCTCCAGGCGCAGTGCGTCTCCGAAGATCTCCCGCCAGGGGCCAAGGAGGCGCGCGGCGCGGTCGGGACGGCCGGCGGCGAGGGCCCGGCCCACGTCGGAAGCGGGCCCGAGCAGCACGGTCAGGCCTTCGGCGGGCAGTTCGGACCAGTCGAGGACGGGGTCGCCGCCGGCCCGGTGCGCGGCGGTGACCAGCCGGCACAGCTCGCTCCAGCCGAGGGCGCCCGCACGGGCGAGAAAGGTGACCCGGGGCGCCGACTCGTCCAGGAAGGCGCCGCCCCGCACCGGGGCGCGCCGCACGCCGCGCTCCGAACGCTCCCGCTCTGCCCGGCCAGGACCGAGGGGGCGGGCACCGGAGGGGGCACCGGCCGGGAGCGTGCCGCCCAAGGCGTCGTCCCGCCCCAGCCGGATCTGCTCCGTGCGGTCCTGGTCGGCCACCGCGAGCTCCACCCCGAAGATCGGGCGCACTCCCGCCGCCTCGCACGCCCGGCCGAAGCGGACCGCGCCCGCGAGGGTGTTCCGGTCGGTGAGGGCGAGGGCGTCCATGCCCCGCTCCGCGGCGCGCTCGGCCAGCCGCTCCGGGTGCGAGGCCCCGTACCGCTGGGAGAAACCGGATGCGACATGCAGATGCGTGAAGTCCGGCACACGCACCTCCGATCCGATCCGCTCTCTCCCCCTGCCCCCACCATAGACCAATCTCGAACGTACGTACGATCCGACGGGAGTGATGTCCCCTACCCGGGCGAATGGGGACATCCGCAGGTCAGAGCGGCGGAGGGCAGCGACAAGGGCCGGTCCGTCGGTGACGGACCGGCCCCTTCAAGGGTGGGACGGGACCCGCCGGGCGCACCCGGCAGGCCTCAGCCGGTTCAGCCGATCTCGGCCCCGAAGGTGGACAGCGCCTCGGGCACCGGCTGGAAGAAGGTCTCCCCGCCGGAGGTGCAGTCGCCGCTGCCGCCGGAGGTCAGGCCCAGCGCGGTCTCGCCGTCGAAGAGCGAGCCGCCGCTGTCGCCCGGCTCGGCGCACACGTCGGTCTGGATCAGGCCCTCCACGACGTCGCCGTTGCCGTAGTCGACCGTGGCGTTCAGGCCGGTGACCGTGCCGTCGTGCACCTGGGTGGTCGAGCCGCTGCGCTTGACCTTCTCACCGACGGTGGCGTCACCCGCCTTGGTGATGGGCTGGGAGCTGCCGTTGTAGAGGTTGACCTCGCTCGGGTGGTCGACGTCCGCGGTGTACTTCACCAGGCCGAAGTCATTGCCCGGGAAGTCGGAGTCGGCGTTCTCCCCGATCACGTTGCCGTCGGAGTCCGACCACGTCGTGATCTCCTCGGTGCAGTGGCCCGCGGTGATGAAGTACGGCTGGCCGTCCTTGACGACGTTGAAGCCGAGGGAGCAGCGGCCGATGGAGGGGTCGCTGATGGCGTCGCCGCCCGCGATGAACGGCTTGAACTCACCCTTGGTGTGCTTGATGACCGTGGTGCCGCCGAGGCCCTTCACCGTCTTGGTGAGCTTGTCCAGCTTGGCGCCCGTGACCGTGCGGTCCGCGGTGACGACCAGCCTGTTGGTGGTCGGGTCGACCACCCAGGAGGTGCCCGCGGTGCTGTGCGCCTTGAGGGTGTCGCCCGCGCTCTTCAGCTGGGCCAGGGAGTACTTGACGATCTTGGCCTTGGCACCGGCCGTCTGCACGGCACGGGCGGCGCTCTCGTTCAGGACGTTGACGACAAGGCTCTTGGTCTTGGCGTCGTAGTAGCTGCCGGCGGCGTCCTTGCCGAGGTCCGAGGTGAGCGACGAGGCGAGCTTTCCGGCCTTGGCCACCGTGAGGATGTCCGGGGTTGCAGTGGGGGTGTCCGTACTTGCGTTCGCAGTCTGGAAGGAGACTCCCGCGATCACCAGTGCGGTGACACTCGCACCGGCGATGGCGGCACGTCGCCCTGATATGCGTCGGTGGTTCAACTCACGTCCTCCTGTGGGGGGTCGGTTCCGGGAATGTGGGGTCCCCGAAACCGGAAGGCGTTCGAGCATGGCACCAAAAAACGGCAAAAATGCCGTGTCCACGCCCTGGGTAACACCCACTATTCCGATGGGCACAGTCGGCACACAAGGTCGACTTCAGGACTGCCGAACGGCGGGCAAACCTCACCCCCGAACCGCTGACCCACCGTGGTCACACCACGTTGATTCCCCTTGCAAACGTCGCGGTCGGCCGTATGTCTGCCGAGAGACAATACATGTACCTGTCTGAAAATCGACCCTCCGTGGCCAAACAATGGAGCCAACTTGGCCCGGAAGGAGTCCAAAACAGAGATGGGCCCCCGTACGCAACGCGCGTAGCGGGGGCCCATCGTGGAACCAAGGTGTATCAGTGAAGCAGATCAGACAGATGAAGCAGATCGGTCAGACCGTGTAGGACCGGTCAGTAGATCGAGACCCCGTAGGCGTTCAGCGCCTCCGTCACCGGCTGGAAGAAGGTCTCCCCGCCGGAGGTGCAGTTGCCGCTGCCGCCGGAGGTGAGGCCGTAGGCGGTGGTGCCGCCGTACAGCGGGCCGCCGGAGTCACCGGGCTCCGCGCAGACGTTGGTGTCGATCAGGCCGCTCACGATGCCGTCGGCACCGTAGTTCACGGTGGCGTTCAGGGCGAGCACGCGGCCGCTGTGGGTGCCGGTGGTGGAGCCGCGACGGTAGACCGTCGTACCCACGGACGGGGTGGCCGCGCTGGTGATGTCCTGGCTTCCCACGGTGCCGTCGTGCGTCACGCCGGAGGCGTACTTGACGATGCCGTAGTCGTTGCCCGGGAAGCTGGAGCCCGCGGTGCTGCCGATCGTGCTGCCGGAGGAGTTGTACCAGGTGCCGGCGCCGTCGGTGCAGTGACCCGCGGTCAGGAAGTAGTAGGTGGTGCCGCTGCGGACGTTGAAGCCGAGCGAGCAGCGCCACTGCGAGGTCTGGATGGTGTCACCACCGGACAGCAGGGGCTTGAACGTGCCCGGCGTGTGCTTGATGTGGATGGCGCCCGCGTTGGCGCCGGCGGCGGACTGGATCTTGGCGATGTCCGCCTCGGTGACCCTGCTGTCAACGGTGACGTTGACCTGCTTGGTCGTCGGGTCGACGGACCAGGCGGTGCCCGGCACATCGGCCTTCAGAACGGAGTCGCTCACCGCCGCCAGCTGGGACGCACTGTAGGTGCGGCCCTCGTCGGCGTTCGCCGCGGGGACGGCGATGGCGGCTGCGGCCACGATTCCGGTTGCGACGGCGATCAGCCGTGTCCGTCTCGCGATACCACTGCGGGGGGTGGTGCGCTTGATCCTCACAGCTCGTTCCCTCCTGAGGGAAGTCGGGGGCCCGCGTGGGGTCGGGGCCCGTGAGGCGCAGCCAGGGCAGCCGGTCCGGATTCCGAACACGCCGTGCTCCTGACAAGCGCTGATCGGAGTATTTGTTCGTGGGGGGTCCGGCACAAGGGCGCCTTTCGGCCGTCTGCGCGCGCACGACGGCCCGGCCCGGGGGCCTGCCTGCGTTTTTCCGCGCGCCGCCGGGCTCTGTTTGATCAGTCGTGCGTGTGACGGGGACGCGGCCAATGGGGTTCCCTCCGGGGTGAGCACGGGATACGGGTTCGGACACGGCGTCAGGAGCGGGGGGTGGCGGGTCTCCTGGTGAACCCGTTACCGGCCGGTGGTCCGGCGACGACCGCGACCGCCCCCTCGGGCCGGCGGCGATCCGACGGTTCCGTCGGATCTGGTCCAACGGCCTCGTCAGGGCCGGTCGCGCGGTTCCCCGCGCCCCTCAGGGGGCACCCTTGCAGCCCACGGCATCCTCACCAGGGCGGGAACCCCTGCGGCCCAGGGTGCCCACCAAAGGGGCGCGGGGAACTGCGCGCACAACCCACCACCGGCCGGTGGACCGGTGACGACCGCGACCGCCCCCTCGGGCCGGTGGCGATCCGACGGCCTCGTCGGGGCCGGCCGCGCGGTTCCCCGCGCCGCTGCGCGGGCGCACCGGTGGGATCGGCCACCGGATGGCCGGAAGTCACCCCTCCGTGCCGGGCCCGGCAGACGCCGGCTCGGCCAGGCCGAGATGCGCCCGCAGGGTCGTGCCCCCGTACTCGGTACGGTGCACCCCCCGCTCCTGGAGCAGCGGCACCACCTGCCCCACGAACTCGTCGAGTCCGCCCGGCGCGAGATGCGGCACCAGAACGAAGCCGTCGCACGCGCCGCTCTGCACACAGGCGTCCATCTCCGCCGCGACCGTCTGAGGAGTCCCCACGAAGGACGGGCCGCCGGTCGCCTCGATCACCGTCTCCCGGATGGACAGTCCCTTCTCCCGCGAGAGGGAACGCCACTTATGCGCCACTGAGACCGGGTCGACGACCAGATCCGCGTCGGCGACCAGATCCGCGTCGGCGCCCAGGCCCTGGCACGGGCCGGACCCCCGGTCCGAGTCCCGGGCCCCGAGTGGCTCCGGGTCGACGTCGGGGAGCGGACCGTCCGGGTCGAGCGAGGAGAGGTCCCTGCCCCAGACCCGCTCCAGCGCGACAAGCGCCCGCTGCGGGGTGACCTGCCGGCGCCGCAGCTCGGCGGCTCGCTCCTGCGCCTCCGCCCCGGTGGCACCCAGCACACAGCTCACCGCCGGCATGACCGTGAGGTCGCCCGGCACCCTGCCGTACCGGGCGAGGCGGCCCTTGGCGTCGGCGCACAGCCGCAGCCCCGCGTCCAGGGCGCCGTGCCGGGTGACGAGCACGTCCGCGGCGCGCGCGGCGAACTCGCGCTCCGCCGCCGAGTCCGCGGACTGGATGACGACCGGGTGGCCCTGCGGGCAGCGGGGCACGGTGAACTCCCCCGCGATGTCGAAGTGCCTCCCCCGGTGAGCGAACGGCCGTCGCCTGCCGTCCGGCGTCCAGGAGTCCCACAACTCGCGGGCGGTCGCGACGAACTCGGCCGCACGGCTCAGGGCGGCCCCTCCCGCCCGGACGGAGCCGGGAGCGCCGGGGCGCGCGGACCCGCCGGAGCGAGCGAATCCGTCGGAGCCAGCGAATCCGTCGGAGCGAGCGAACCCGTCAGGGCCGACGCGGCGGCGGAAGTTCTCGCCGTCGCGTGCGCCCGGCGAGACGAGCACGTGCCACGCCGCCCGGCCCCCGCTGAGGTGATCCAGCGAGGCGAGGCGGCGGGCGAGTCCGTAGGGCTCGTCGAAGGCGGTGCCGGCCGAGGCGGCGAGCCCGATCCGTTCGGTGACCGCGGCCAGCGCGGCCAGCACCGTGAGCGGCTCGGGGCTGCCCACCGCGTCCAGGTCGTGGATGCGTCCCCGGTGCTCGCGCAGCGCGGGCTCGGACACCAGGAAGAAGTCGAACAGCCCCCGCTCTGCGGTGCGGGCGAGGTCCGCGAAAGACGTGAAGCCGACGAGGGACCCGCACCCGGGATCCGACCAGACGGTGGTGCCACCGGCGCCCGGGAACCGGGCGGCGAGGTGGATCCGCCGCCGTGCGGGGCCGGTCATGCGGTGCCCCCGGCGCGTGCGTACCGGCTGGCGGGACGCGCCAGGCCGAGGTGGTCCCTGAGCGTGCCGCCCGGGTAGAAGGTGCGGAACAGGCCGCGGTGCTGAAGCAGCGCCACCGTGCCGTTCACCAGCCGTTCCAGGTCGCGGGCCGGCTCGACGGGCCTGAGGTGGAAGCCGTCGGCGGCACCGCCCGCGTACCAGTCCGCGATCAGCTCCGCCAGGTCGACGGGCCCGCCCCGGTAGAGCGGTCCGTGCGCGCTGGGCCGTGGTCCGCCGCCGCCGTGGCCGCGCTCCGCGGCGTGCTCGCCACCGCCCAGGTCGATCACGAGGGACGCCAGCACCCGCAGGGTGTCCGGGTCCCGGCCGTGGGCGCCCGCGGCCTGCCGCAGCCCGGTGCGCAGCGCCGCCGCCTCGGCGCGGGAGGCGACGCCCAGCAGGGCCACGTCCGCGTACCGCGCCGCGGTCTCGCGGGCGGCAGGAGCAGTCGCGTCGACGACCACGACGGGGCGGCCCTGCGGAGGGCGCGGCACGGTCGAGGGGCCCCTGACGGAGAAGGCGCTGCCCGCGAAGTCGACGCGGTGGAGCCTGTCCCGGTCGAGGAAGCGGCCGTCGGCCGCGGAGTGGATCTCCGCGTCGTCCTCCCAGCTGTCCCAGAGCCGGCCCGCGACGTCGGCGGCCTCTCCCGCCTCCTGCCAGAGCCGGTCGGCGGACCACAGCCGGTCGGCGGGCGCGGCGGCCCCACGGCCGAACAGCCGTGCCTCGTCCCCGGTCGCGGCCACCTCGACCTGCCAGCCGGCCCGGCCCCGGCTCACCCAGTCCAGGGTGGCCACCGCCGCCTGGACGTGGAACGGCTCGGTGTGGGTGGTCGGCACGGCTGCCACCAGGCCGATGCGTCCGGTGGCGGGGGCGACCCGGGCCAGCACCATGAGCGCGTCGAGACCGGGTCTCGTGAAGGGGGCGCCGAGCGACACGAAGTCGAGCACGCCGCGTTCGGCGAGCCGGGTCAGTGCCACGGGGGTGGCCACGTCCCACACTCCGGGGCTGTCGACGGCGGCGGCCAGGTGCAGCAGCCGTCCCCAGCCGGTCGTTGCGGTCATCGGGTGTGCGTCCTTTCTTCTGCCGGCGGGTCCCTCTTCAGCCCGGCGGGTCCCTCCTCGGCCCGGCGGGTCCCTCCTCGGCCCGGCGGGTCCCTCCTCGGCCCGGCGGGTCCTTCTTCAGCCCGGGGGCGCCTCTTCCCCGCCCGTGCGCGCCGTTCCTCCGCCCGGCGGGGCGCCGTCGGCGCGCGGCGGACGCCCGGAGTCGGTGACGACGCCGTGCGGGAACCGCGCCGGGAGGACGGCGGGCACGGCGCCGGCGGCGCACCGCAACTGGCGTCGGACACGGACGGCCTCGGCGGCCCGCCGCGAAGGGGGCCGGACGGACACGGCCCTCAGCGCCACAGGGGGCCGCCGTAGCCGTCCCGGCCGCGGACGGCGCGGTCGCCGGCGGGCGATGTCTCTTTGCCGACGGGTGGGTCGCTGGTCGGGGACATGGGGGTTCCTCGGGATCCTCGCTGCGGGCGGTGCCGGGGGAAGGGGGCATACGCGGGTGCGCTCAGGCGCGGTCCCGGGGTGCCGGGACCGCCTCGGGGCCGCCGGTCAGGCGGCGGTGGGACAGCTCAGGTCGCGCAGGAAGGCGAGCACGGTGCGGGCCACGGCGTCGTTCTGCCGGAACGCGGGGCCGTTGGTGCGCGGCCGGGTGAAGGCCCCGTGGCCGTGGGCGTCCGTGTAGGGGCCGAGGGCGAACCGCCGTGGGTGCGGCCGACCGGACCGGTCCAGTATCCGCAGGTCGTCCGGGGCGACGGCGAGCAGCCCCGCGGGGGTGGCCGCGGCACCCTCCGCGTACAGGGCCCTGAGCAGCGGGTCGCCGGCCCGGTCCGCCGCGGGGTCCGGCAGCCGTGCCTCGACGAGGGCGCGGGCGGCCACGCTCCCGGGCACCGTGGCGCTGGTGGCCGTGAAGCCGCCCGGCACCGCGCGGACGGCCATGTCCGCGCCGAGGAACCGCACCACTCCGGCACGGGACAGCGCGAGCATCTGCTCCAGGCGCGGCCCGGGCGGCCCGGACGCCATGAAGCTGAAGAACCCGTGCCACCAGCGCCCTACGTCGCCGAGCGGGATCAACTGCCCGTACACGGAGAGCAGACCGAGGAAGACGGCGAGGTCGGCGTCGTGGGCGGGGTCGTGGCGGCGGGTCAGGTCGGCTCTGATGTGGCGGCGCAGCCCGGCCTGGAAGGACGCCTGCGAGGGATACCCGACCCCGGCCAGCGGCCGGTCCAGCGCGGCCAGGTCGAGCCGGTCGGCGGGGTCGGGCACGGCGGACGCCGCGAGCGCGGCGGGACCGGGCCCGTGCGGGTCCAGGTCCGCGTACGCCTTCTCGAAGTCCCGCCAGGGCATCGCGGTGCGCTCCGGGTGGGCGGTGAACAGCCGGTGGTAGTGGGCGAAGCCCAGTTCCTTGGCGACCAGCGGCCAGACCACCCGCCGGAACTCCGCGCCCCTGTCCTCCCGGCCGCCGCGCAGAGCTCCCCAGGCTCCGGCGCGCAGTGCCTCGACCTCGGCGGGCCCGAAGAACCGCGGCAGCGGCGGCCGTTCGCCCGTCAGGCCGTAGCCGATCTTGGAGTGGTACGGCACGCCGCGGCGCGAGCCGACGTACAGCACCGGCTCACGGCCCGATGGGTGGTACGTCAGTTCACCGCCGAAGCCGCCGGGCTGCTCGTAGCGTCCGCCGCGGCCCTCGGTGAGGAGCACCATCAGGTCGACGAAGGCGAGGCCGAAGCCGCGTACCAGCACGCGTTCCCCGGGGGCGAGGGCGGACAGGTCGCTGTCCGCGGTGAAGTCCGGCGGCAGGTGGACCAGTCCGTGGCGGCGCGCGTGGTCGGCGAGTCCGCGCTGCTCGTCGTCGAGTTCGGCGTCCATGTGGCCGAGGGCGAGGATGACGAGGTCGGCGAGGAGCGGGCGCCCGCCGCCCGCCAGCCACACCTGCTGGCGCCCCTTGCGCGGGCCGCCGATCCGCAGGGCGCGTTGCGGGTGGTGGTGGACGGTGATGCCGGCCGGCAGGGCGGCCACCGCCTGCTCGTAGACCCAGCGCAGGTAGGCGCCCTGCAGTTGCCGGTCGGCGAAGGTGCGCCCGTCGATCCCGGCCCACTCGTGCAGGGTGGGCCCGGTGCGTACCGGGCCGGCCAGGTGCACGGACTCGTCGGTGAACATCGTGATGTCCTCGGCCTGCGAGTTCATCCACAGCAGCGGGGACTGGTCCTTGCGCCAGATGCGGCCGGCGCCCGGCGGATAGGGGTCGACGAGGTGGATGTCGAGCGGGGCCGCCGGGTCGGGGTACAGCTCGGGGGCGTTGGCCGCGATGCGCTCCACTATGCCCGTGGCGCGCGGCCCGGCGCCCACGATCACCAGTGAGTTCCTCGTCATCGGCGCTCCGAGCCGGGTACGAGGTGCCGTTCCGCCCGGTACCGCCCGGCGCTGGGGGCCGAGGGGGCGGTCACGTACGGGAGGGCGGCGGCCCACCGGCCGGGGCGGCGGGGCACGATCCGCGGCGCGCCGGCGGTCGGGTGATGCCCGGCCGGTGGGGTGCTACGGGTGAGAGTGGTCAAGGACATGCGAAGGCTCCGTGGACACAGGGATCCAGCAAGGTCATGCCTTCACACGGGCCGTGCACGGCACCGAGCCCCTCAGCAGCGGTCCGTCCGCAGAAGATTACGCGGTGTGTCGCAAGGCTTGTCAACGGTTGTCCAGACTCTGAGCGGCCCGTCTCATGTTCGGTTGACGACCCTCCGGATACCTGTTCCACTTGAGCGCATGCATTCGCAGCCGTGGCTGGTCTCGCGCTCCCACATCGACTTCGGTCGGGTGTGGTCGGCGTCGTGTTGCTGATACCTGCCGAGCCGACCGGTCACCCCGCCTGAGCCGGGCTTCTCCCCCTCGGGCGCGGGTACGCCTCGCCCGCCGCGGTTCCTCCCCGCTCTACCGCCCGGCGGCCCCGGCGCCCGCTGGGCGCCGACTGCCGCCGTGTCTTCACACACCCCTCCGGGTCCGGTGCCACCGTATGTGACGTACGGCGCCGCCGGCGCCGGTGCACCACCAGCCCCTCGCCCGCCGCGCTCCCCTCCTCCGCGGCGGGCTCCCCGCAGGCATGCCCCGCAGGCATGCCCCGCGCGTCATGCTCCGCGCTGACCTGCCGAGCCCCGGAGAACGCACGCCAAGGTTTGCGGGGCATGGCACTTGCGCGGGGGCATGGCACGCGGCGCGGGGGGCGTCCGACGAGCGCGTTCGACGAGCCGTGCTCCGCCTGAGTCCCCGTCAGAACGGCACCGGCGGGCCGCCGTAGTCCGTCACACTTGCGCGCGCGACGCCCGTGCTCCCCGCCCGGCGTCGCACACGGACCGCGGAGCCGCGGAGACGGGCCGACCAGTCCCACGCCGTCCTCCGCTCGCCGGGCCGACTGTCACGGGACAGCACTATTCCGAACACGCGCTCCCCCCGAAATGTCTCCGCTCTGTAACGCGTCGGCGCCACGCCGCCTTCGCTCCGCACAACGCGCTGCCCCGTTTTGCGCGTATGCGCCGCCCGTGACGGGGTGACGCCCCGGATGGCGACGCCACGGGGCGACGTCCCGTCACCACCCCTGTCTGACCTGCGGCATCGTACCGATCCTGCAACGTTCACCCGGACGCTCCGGGCGTCACCCGGACGCCGCGAAGAATATTATTTCACTCTCAGTCAGCAGCCGTGCACCGTAAGAGCCTTGAGTATCAAGGCGCCAAGGGGGAATGTGTGTGCACCAGTACCGTCACGAATTCCCCGCGCGGCGACTATCCCCTTGGCGCAGCATCCGCATCATGGACAACCATAGGGATGAAGCGGATCGGAGAATGACCGCGGTGAGAGGAGGCGTCCATGGGATCGGTGCGCAAGGCGAGTGCCTGGCTTGGCCTCGTCGACGACAACGATGACGACCGTTACTACGACGGCTACGAGGAAGACGGTTCCGAGCGGGGAGCGGCCGACGCCTGGGTCACCGACCCGCGGGTACGGGTAGCGAGCGACACCGCCGAGGAGCAGGGCCAGCGGATCGGCACGGTCACCCCGGACAGCTTCCGTGACGCGCGGATCATCGGCGAGCTGTTCCGGGACGGTGTGCCGGTCATCGTGAACCTCACGGCGATGGAGCCGGCCGACGCCAAGCGGGTGGTGGACTTCGCCGCCGGGCTGATCTTCGGGCTGCGCGGTTCCATCGACCGGGTGGCCAGCCGTGTCTTCCTGCTGACCCCGGCCCACACCGAGATCGTCAGCGGCGCGTCCGTCGCCCGTCCCTCGGACGGGTTCTTCAACCAGAGCTGAGGCAGGGCCGCTCGCCGGCGCACCGGCCGCCCCGGTCAGCCGGCCCCACCCCGGCCCCCCTCCGACCGCCTGCTCACCCGCCGGCCCCCGGTCCCGCTCGCCGGAACGGTGTGGCCTACCGGAAGGCGTCGAGCCCGGTGAGCGCCTTGCCCAGCACGAGCTGATGCATCTCGACGGTGCCCTCGTACGTGAGCACCGACTCCAGATTCGTGGCGTGCCGCATCACGGGGTACTCGAGAGAGATCCCGTTGGCCCCCAGGATGGTCCTGGCGGTGCGGCAGATCTCCAGGGCCTCCCGGGTGTTGTTGAGCTTTCCGAAGCTGACCTGCTCCGGCCGCAGCCGGCCGGCGTCCATCCTGCGGCCGAGGTGGTGCGCGAGCAGGATCCCCTTGTGCAGTTCGAGCGCCATGTCGGCCAGCTTGGCCTGGGTCAGCTGGAAGCCCCCGATCGGCCGGCCGAACTGCTCCCGGCTCCGCGCGTAGTCGACGGCCGTCTCGAAGCAGGTCCGGGCGGCACCCATGGCTCCCCAGACGATGCCGTAGCGTGCGTGGCCGAGGCAGCTGAGCGGGCCGCGCAACCCGGTGACGCCGGGCAGTACCGCATCGGCGGGCAGCCGGACGTCGTCGAGGACGAGTTCGCTGGTGACCGAGGCCCGCAGCGACCACTTGTGCTTGATCTCGGGCGCGGAGAAGCCCGGGGTGCCCGCGGGCACGAGGAACCCGCGCACGCCGTCGTCGGTGCGCGCCCAGACGACGGCGACGCCTGCGACCGAGCCGTTGGTGATCCACATCTTGCGGCCGCTGAGCACCCAGTCCGTGCCGTCGCGGCGGGCGTGGGTGCGCATCGCGGCCGGGTCGGAGCCGTGGTCGGGTTCGGTGAGGCCGAAGCAGCCGATGACCTCGCCGGTGGCCATCCGGGGCAGCCAGTGCTGCTTCTGCTCCTCGGAGCCGAAGCGGTGGATGGCGTACATGGCCAGGGAGCCCTGGACGGACACCAGGGAGCGGATGCCGGAGTCCGCGGCCTCCAGCTCCAGACAGGCGAGACCGTACTGGACGGCGCTGGCGCCCGCGCAACCGTAGCCCTCCAGCGACATGCCGAGGGCGCCGAGCGCGCCGAGTTCACGGGCGAGTTCCCTGACCTCGGGGAGCTCGCCGGCCTCGTACCAGCCGGCCACCCGGGGCAGCACGCGGTCCGCGGCCCAGCCGCGGACCGTCTTGCGGATGGCCAGGTCCTCACCGGTCAGCAGGTCGTCGAGCCCGAGAGGGTCCTCCGGGTCGAACGGCGGGGGCTTCTGTGCTGGGGGCATGGCTGGCTCCGGCAGAAACTAGCAACGTTAACCTGCTTGCCCCCGACCGTACGGGCCGCACCCCACGTCGCGCAACGCGACGACCACACGTTCCGGGCGCTCCGCGACCCCCGGCGCCCCCTCTGCGCGCCGCGGGGCGCCGTCCGGCGGCCGCCGGACCGGCCTGGCCCCCTGTCCCCGCGGCGACGGCGGGCAACCCCGGCGCGGACCGGCGGCCATCACCCACCGCAACGACCGGCTCTCCGGCCGGACACCCGGCAGCAAGCACCCACCGAAACCGCCCCATCACTCTCCGCCGCGACGGCGGGCACCTCATCCCGCCGCCGGCCGGCGGTCAGGGACGTGGCGCTACGACCGCACCGACCGGCACCCCGGGGGACCGGGGTCAGCGCGGGGGCTTGCCCACGGGCGGGGCGGTGTGCGTGCGGTCCCCGGCGCGGGGCGTCGGCACCCCGGCGGCCGCGCCGCAGTCCATCACCCGCGGCAGCCGCAGCGCCGCCAGCGCCCCGAGCAGCAGCAGGCCCGCGCTGACCAGCAGCGTCATATGGAGGCCGTGCAGGAACGAGGTCCGGGCGGCGAGCCGCAGCGCGGCCCCGGCGTGGCCGCCGAGCCGGCCGGATACCTCGTACGCCTCGCCGAGCGAGTGGCTCGCGTCCCGCCGGTCCGCGGGGGGCACCCCGCGGACCGCGGAGAGTCCGGGTGCGTACGCGGCGTTCATCACACTGCCCAGCAGTGCGATCCCCATCCCGGCCCCCAGCTGGTACGACGTCTCACCGATCGCCGCCGCCCCGCCGGCCTGCGCCGAGGGCGCCTCGTTGAGCATCGACTCGTAGGCGCCGAACAGCGTCGTCTCCAGGCCGAAGCCGAGCAGCACGAAGCCGCCGAGCATCAGCCGGGCGTCGTCGTGCCCTCCCATCAGAGTGAGGACGCCCACCGCCGCCGCGGTGACGCAGAAGCCGAACGAGACCATCGCCCGGGGCCCGAACCGGTGCAGCATCTTCGAGCCGGCCAGGCCCGCGGCCATCGCCGCGACGGTCAGCGGCAGCAGCCGCAGCCCCGTCTCGAGCGGCGAGAGCCCCAGCACCAGTTGCAGGTACTGCGCGGCGATCAGTTCCAGGCCGACCAGGGCGAGCATCGCCAGCACGATGCAGCCGACGGAGGTGGTGAACGCGGGCCGGGCGAACATCCGCAGGTCCACCAGCGGCTGCGCCTGCCCCCGCTGGCGCCGCACGAAGGCCACGAGCAGCCCCGCGCCGGCCAGCAGCGGCACCAGCGTCTCCGGTCCGAAGAGCGAGCCGCCGCTGCCCAGGCACTTCACGCCGAGCACCACGCCGAACAGCCCGGCCGCGGCCATCAGCGCCCCGAGCACGTCCCAGGGACCGTTGCCGTCCCCCGTCGACTCGGGCAGCAGCCAGCGCCCCACGGGCAGGCTGACCAGCATCAGCGGGATGTTGACCAGGAAGACCGAACCCCACCAGAAGTGCTCGAGCAGGAAGCCGCCGAGCAGCGGTCCGACGGCCGCGCCCACCGCGGCGACCGCGCTCCAGATGCCGATGGCGAGCGCCCGCTCACGCCGGTCGGGGAAGACCTGCCGCAGGATCGACAGCGTCGCCGGCATGATCATCGCCCCGCCGACGCCGAGCAGCGCCCGGGCCCCGATCAGCACCTGGGCGCTGCCGGCGAAGGCCGCCACCGCGGAGGCGACGCCGAAGAGGGCATAGCCGAGCAGGAGGATCCGTCTGCGGCCGACACGGTCGCCGAGCGTGCCGAAGAGGATCAGCAGCGAGGCGCAGACGAGCGGGTAGACGTCGACGATCCACAGGAGCTCCATGGCTCCGGGCCTGAGGTCCTCGCTGACCGCGGGCACCGCCACGTGCAGCACGGTGGCGTCCACCGCGACGAGCAGCAGGCTGGCGCAGAGCACGACGAGGACGAGCCACCGGTTGGTCCCGAGGCCCGTGCCCGCGTGGGCCGGACGGTGCCGGTGGCGATGCCGGGTGGCGCCCGCGGAGTGCCCCGCGGCCGTGGTCGTCCCGGACATGTACGTACCTCCCACATGACCCTCGCCTCCGATGGGGCCGCCGGATGCCGTCTGCGGCCTCGGTGCGGGGGCGCCGGCGCTCTCGGCCGGCGCGGCGGCTCCCGCGGGAAAGGCGAGTGAGCGGCCAGCGTACGCGAGATACCGGTGAAGTCATGTGGTGCACCCCCCTCCGATGTCGGCACATGGTGTGGCGTACGCCACTCTCCTGGGCCGTTCCCGCGCCGCCACGCCCGCCCGCGGCCCCGCGCTCCGGCGCCCGTGGACCCCGCCGGTGACCCGCGTTCCGGCGCCCCGTGCCACGCCGGTGACCCGCGCTCCCGGCACCCGCGCACCACTCCGGCGACGCGCACTCCCGCACCCCCGCACCACTCCGGCGACGCGCACTCCGGCACCCCCGCACCGGCCCGTGCCCGGGCCCGCGCGACACCCGCACAGGTGAACACGGCCGGCGAAGCATGCCTGCCACTTCCGTGTGACCAGTGATAATCGAGCACGTGACCGAGCTTGATCATCGTCCGCCGCCGTCGTGGGCCGGCGCCCTGCGGAACGCGGGCCGCCTGCCGTCGCGGGCGGCGGACGCGCTGCGGCATGCCGCTCCCGCCCTGCTGGGGTATGCCGCGGTGCGTGCGCTGGGTCTTGCGCTGCTGGCGCTGTGGAGTGCTCCGGCGGGCAAGAGCGCGCACCAGTTGCTCTCGGCGCGCTGGGATTCGCTCTGGTACATGCGGGTGGCGGCCTACGGCTACGGCTGGCGGGTGCGGCTGCCGGACGGCACCGTCCACACCGACCTGGCGTTCTTCCCCCTGCTGCCCTGGCTGGAGCGGCTGGGCGCGGCGGTGGGCCCGCTGTCGTACGCGGACGCCGGCCTGGTGACGTCGTGGCTGGCCTCGCTCGTCGCCGCCTGGGGTGTCTTCGCGGTGGCCGACCTGCTGTACGGCAGACGGGCGGGGGTCTGTGCGGCGCTGCTGTGGGCGGTGCTGCCGGTGGGCGTCGTGCAGTCCATGGCGTACAGCGAGTCGCTGTTCACGGCGCTGGCCGCCTGGTCGCTGTACGCGATGCTGACCCGGCGCTGGATCGCGGCCGGCGCCCTGGCCTGCCTGGCGGGGCTCACCCGGCCGGTGGGCATGGCCGTGGCGGCCGCGGTGTGGGTGGCGGCCTGGTGCGCGGTGCGGGAGCGGCGGTGGTCCTGGCGGACGGTCCTCGGAGTGCTGCTGGCCCCGCTGGGCGCCGCGGGCTATGTGCTGTGGGTGGGCCACCGGACGGGCCGGGGCATCGGCGGCTACCTGGATGTGCAGGCGCAATGGGGCAACGGCTTCGACGGGGGCGTGGCCTTCGCCCGGTTCGCGGCCGGACGGCTGGCCGGCTTCCCCTCGGTGTTCGCGGGGCTCGGCCTGCTGGCGGGGGTGGCGCTGCTGGTGTGGCTGTACGTGCGGGGCGCCCGCGACCGGCAGCCGCTGCCGCTGCTGGTGTACTCCGGCGTCGTCGCGGCACTCGCCCTGGGTGCGCACAGCTACTTCGGCTCCAAGCCGCGGCTGTTGATGCCCGCCTTCCCCCTGCTGCTGCCGCTCGCGGTGGCCCTGGCCCGGGCGCGGCCGCGCAGGTCGGCGCTGGTGCTGGGGTGTGTGGCGGTGGGCTCGGCGGTGTACGGGGCGTTCTGGCTGAACGGTTCGGGGCCGCCCTGACCGCTTCCGGTGCCGCGCGGAGCCCGGTGAGCGCCGGGGAAACTCCGAACGAGCAACCGGTGAACGGAATTCGGCCCGGCCCATAAAGCACCCATAAGAAGGATCGGGGCAATGAAACGGGAAGCCGCTCCGGGCAATGCGAATACGCTATGAATAAGTACCCAGTTGAGAGCAATCCCACATCACATCGTCATCACAAAGCCGCGGTTTCGAGCTGCTCTTCAGCTCACTCGCTGTAACGTCGATTGAGTGCGTACCGAACGATGCCTCACCCGTCTGGACCGGCTCTTCGCCCGTCTTGACCGTGAGCCGGAACGACCGGCCAACCTCGACGTACCGAGGATGAGCCGGCACAGGGTCGTGCTCCTGAGCGCGACCCTGGCCTTCTACCTGGCCATCGTGTGGGCCGTGGTGACCACGTCGTGGCTGGTCCGCTTCGACTGGCAGGTCATGTTCTTCCGGCCGTACCAGCAGTGGCCGCAGGTGCACGCCTTCCTGGACTACTACGTCGTCCTGGGCCAGCGCGGTCCGACCGCGGTGATGGTGGCGGCCTGGCTGGGCTGGCGCTCCTGGCGGCAGCACACGCTCCGCCCGCTGCTGACGCTGGGCGCGGCGCTGCTGCTGCTCAACGCCACCGTGGGCGCGGCCAAGCTCGGCATGGGCCGCCTCGGTCCGCACTACGCCACCGTGGTGGGCTCCAACGAGATGTGGCTCGGCGGGGATATATTCCCTTCCGGGCACACCGCCAACGCCGTGGTGACCTGGGGCATCCTGGCGTATCTGGCGTCCACTCCACGGGCCCGCCGCTATCTGTCCGCCACCTCCGCGGTGGTGGCGCTGGGCGTCGGCCTCACCACGGTCTACCTCGGTACGCACTGGCTGAGCGATGTGCTGCTCGGCTGGGCCGCGGGACTGCTGGTCCTGCTGGCACTGCCGTGGTTCGAGCCGCTGATCGCCCGCTCCGAGAGCTGGATACTGGCCCGCCGGGACGCCCTGCGCAGCCGGCGTGCCGCCGGCACGTCCGCGCCCGCCCCCGCCCCGCCCGCGCTCTTCCCGCCGCCGCAGGTCACGGAGGCCGACGCGGCACCGGCGCGCGAGCCGGTGGGCGCGGTGCGACCGGGCCGTACCGCGGCCCACCTGGCGCAGGGCCCGCACACCACGCGCTCCGAGCGGACGCCGGTCACTCCGGTCGGCAGCCGACGTCCGCCGCACACGGACCACCGGCCGCCGCGCTCCGCGGCACGGCCCCTGACCGGGGCCTGACGCGAGCGGGCCCGCGGCACGGCCAGGCCGCCACGGGCTCCTCCCCTCCGCACACCCCGCGGGCCGGCGCCGGGCAGCAGCCCGGTCCCGGCCCGCGGGCGTGTTCAGCCCTTCCAGCTGCGGGCCACGATGCCGTCCTTGACCTCGAAGTTCAGCCGCCCGTAGCGGTATTCCATGGTGATGACCGTGCCGGGAGCCAGCGACCTGACGGTGGACCAGCCGCGCTCGGTGGCCCGCCGCTCGGCCTCGTCCACGGCAAGGCCCACATAGGCCTGCAGGTCGTCCTCCGGTTCCGCGGGAGGCGTCGGTATGGGTGCCATGCAGGCCACCGTATGCGCCGCGGGCGGACCGGGAAAGCCGATCAGGCCGCCGGCCGCACCGCACGGGAGGGGCGGAGCGGTCCCCCGCACCGCCGGCGGAGGGCGGCGACCTTCCGTCACCGGTCCCCGCCCGGTCACGCTTCTGTCACAGAGTCACGACATCGGTTTCCCCGAATGTCCGCCCGCCATTCGGGTGGTTCCGGCATTCCCACGGAATGCCGGAGAGGGTGGTGGGTAGAAAAGCGGACCTTATTTTCCGACGCCGCGAAACGCCGGACGATGTGACGCCGCGCCACCCGCCGAATGCGCTGATACGGTCGGTTCGGCAGTGTTTCCGAAATGCCGTGGAACGGCGCCGGTCATATTGTCCGTTCAAGCCCGCGACGGTTCTTCGGTGCCGGACCGGGCCCATGTCAGGCGTCAGCTTCCGGCCGGCCCAGGCCCGACGGCGAGGGTGCAGAGATGGACACGCGGACCAGGCAGCAGGCCACTGACGAGGCCGAACCCGCAGAGCCCGTCAGGCGCCCCGGCGCGATCATCGTCGACTGGCTGACCACGACCGACCACAAGAAGATCGGCCATCTCTATCTGATCACGTCGTTCGGGTTCTTTCTGAGCGCCGGCTTCATGGCGCTGGTGATGCGCGCCGAGCTTGCCAGGCCGGGACTTCAGCTCCTCTCGAACGACCAGTACAACCAGTTGTTCACCCTGCACGGCACCATCATGCTGCTGCTGTTTGCGACACCGACGTTCGCCGGATTCGCGAACGAGATCATGCCGTTGCAGATCGGCGCCCCCGATGTCGCGTTCCCGCGCCTGAACATGCTGTCGTACTGGCTCTTCCTGTTCGGCGGCCTGATCGTGCTCGGTTCGTTCCTGCTGCCGGAAGGGGCGGCCAGCTTCGGGTGGTTCGCCTACGCACCGCTCAACAGCGAGGTTCGTACGCCCGGCGCCGGCGCGGACATGTGGATCATGGGCCTCGCGCTCTCCGGCTTCGGCACCATCCTCGGCGCGGTGAACTTCCTGACCACGGTGATCGGCATGCGCGCGCCGGGCATGACGATGTTCCGGATGCCGATCTTCACCTGGAACATCCTCTTCACCTCGATCCTGGTGCTGCTGGCCTTCCCGGTGCTCGCCGCGGAACTGCTGGCGCTGGAGGCCGACCGGCTCTTCGGGGCGCACGTCTTCGACGCCGCCAACGGCGGTGCGCTGCTGTGGCAGCACCTCTTCTGGTTCTTCGGCCATCCCGAGGTGTACATCATCGCCCTGCCGTTCTTCGGGATCGTCACGGAGATCATCCCGGTCTTCAGCCGGAAGCCGATCTTCGGGTATGTGATGCTCATCGGCGCGACCATGGCGATCACCGCTCTGTCGATCATGGTCTGGGCGCACCACATGTTCGTCACCGGCGGGGTGCTGCTGCCGTTCTTCTCGCTGCTGTCGTTCCTGATCGCGGTGCCGACCGGCGTGAAGTTCTTCAACTGGACCGGCACCATGCTGCGCGGCTCGCTCTCCTTCGAGACGCCGATGCTGTGGTCGACGGGCTTCCTGGTGACGTTCCTCTTCGGCGGCCTGACGGGGGTGCTGCTGGCGTCGCCGCCGCTCGACTTCGAGGTCTCCGACTCCTACTTCGTGGTGGCGCACTTCCACTACGTGGTGTTCGGCACCGTCGTCTTCGCCACCTTCGCCGGGTTCTACTTCTGGTGGCCGAAGTTCACCGGCAAGATGCTCGACGAGCGGCTCGGCAAGATCCACTTCTGGACGCTCTTCGCGGGCTTCCACACGACGTTCCTGGTGCAGCACTGGCTGGGCGCGATGGGCATGCCGCGGCGCTACGTCGACTACCTGGCCGCGGACGGCTTCACCCCGCTCAACATGGTCTCGTCGATCGGCTCGTTCCTGCTCGGCCTGTCCACGCTGCCGTTCTTCTACAACGTCTGGCGGACCAAGCGGTACGGCAGGAAGGTCGACACCGACGACCCGTGGGGCTACGGCCGTTCCCTGGAGTGGGCCACGTCGTGCCCGCCACCCCGGCACAACTTCGTCAAGCTTCCGCTGATCCGCTCCGAGTCCCCGGCATTCGACCTGCACTATCCGAGGTATGCGCCGGACGCGGTGCGCCGGTCCTCCGAAGCACCCCCGTCAGCCGGTCCCCGAGAGTTCTGAGCGCGTCGGTCAGCTCGGCGGGCTCGACCACCTCGAACTCGAAGCCCGTCATCAGCACGAGGATCACCAGCACCTCCATGGTCATGGCGCCCGTGTGCAGCAGGCAGCTCTGCTCGCTCTCGGGCTCCAGGGAACCGGTCGAGGGCGAGATCCGCGCGGCCGCCTCCTCAAGGGGCACCAGCAGGCGCAGCACGGCCCGCGCCGGGTAGGCGTGCGTGGAGATCCCTCGGGAGACGTAGGCGGCCAGGTCCTCGGCGGGCGGCGTGCGTGGTGCGCAGCGCGGGCCGTGCGGCGGGCGGGGCGTGACGCGGTCCACGCGGAACGTCCGCCAGTCCTCGCGCCCCACGTCCCAGGCGACCAGGTACCACCGGCGCTCGGTGCAGACCAGGCGGTGCGGTTCCACCACCCGGCGGGTGGTGGAACCGGTGCGGTCGCGGTAGTCGAAGCGCAGCCGCTCGCTGTCGCGGCAGGCGTGCGCCAGTTCCATGAGGACGGCGGGGTCGACGGCGGCGGTGCCCGCGCCGCGCAGCAGGGGGACGGTGAAGGCGCCCAGGGCCGACACCCGGCGGCGCAGCCGGTGCGGCAGCACCTGCTCCAGCTTGGCCAGGGCACGCATCGAGGTCTCACCGATGCCGTCGATGCCCTGGCCCGCTGCGGTGCGCAGGCCGACCGCGACGGCCACGGCCTCGTCGTCGTCCAGCAGCAGCGGCGGAAGCCGCGCGCCCGCGCCGAGCTGGTAGCCACCGCCGGTACCGGGGCTGGCGTGCACGGGATAGCCGAGCCCGCGCAGCCGGTCGACGTCGCGGCGCACCGTGCGCGGGGTGACGCCCAGCCGGTCGGCCAGCTCCTGGCCCGGCCAGTCGGACCGCGCCTGGAGCAGGGACAGCAGGCGCAGCAGACGCGCCGAGGTCTCCAGCATGGCCCCGAGTCTGCCAGGGCCGCACAGGCGCGCCGACCTGGCCCCCGGGCCCCGGAGGCCCGCGCCCCCTGGGCGCCTGACGGCTCTTCCGCGCCCCGCGCCCCCGCGGCGGGCGGCGGGCGGCGAGCGGCGAGCGGCGAGCGGCGAGCGGCGAGCGGCGAGCGGCGGCCGATCCCACCCGGCGGGCGGCCGCCGGGGTCACTGTCGGCCGGCGGCCATCCGCGCCCCTCACCGGGCTGGGCGCACGGCGACGCCCGCCCACGGGCCGCATCCCTCGTCCTACTCGGGCTCCACGGCGTCGACGCGCAGCGCCAGGTCGTTGTCCACGGTGTAGTAGGGCCGCGCCTCGACCGGGCCCGCGTCTCCCGTCACCAGGGCCGCGGGGAAACCGAAGATGGGCTTCTTGTCGGCGATGTCGTCGAGCAGCCGCGCGATCCGCACCCTAGGCCCGTCCTCCCCGGCCGGGCGCAGCCACAGGTCCCAGATCCCCGGCGGTGCGGCGTCGGCCAGCGCACGGTACGGGACGGTGCAGCGGAAGCCGTGCCCGTCGACGGTGGCCGCCACGCGCAGCACGGTGCCGGAGCCACGGCGGCGCAGCTCCCCCTGTGCCCGGGCGGTGGGCGCGGTGCCGTACAGCAGGCCGTGCACGGTCAGCGCGCCCTCGGCGATGTGCAGTTCGCCGGCCTCCGCGTGCACGGCGCGCCGCCAGCTCCGCACGGCGAGGTCGCCGTGTTTGGTGGGGTACGGGATGCGGACGGCGACGGGGCCTCGGGCGGGGTCGAGCGCGCGGTCGACCAGTGCGCGCAGATCGTGGACGCCGGGCGCGACGCGCGGCGGCGTGCCGCCCGCACCGGGGTACTCCAGGTAGGCGTCCCAGCGACCCTCGGCGAGCGGGTCCGCCGCGGCGAGAGTGGTGCGCAGCCGTCCGTCGGACCCCGGCACGAGCGGCAGCCTGAGCTCCTCCGCGGGGTCGGAGCCCCGGCGGCGCAGCAGCAGGTGCAGGGGGTCGTCGTCCGGTACCGGGGCCGGGGGGGTGACGTGGAAGGTCAGGTCGCCGGCGGCATCGGCGGCGCAGTCGGCCCGGGGAGCGGGGCGCTCGCCGGCTGCCGCGGCGGCGCGGGCGGGCCCGGACGGGCGCGCGGGGCTCGCGGGGGCGCCCGCCGGGGCGGTGCCGGGGGTGCGGGTGTCCTGGGCGCTGGTGGCGGCCGGGGCGCCGTCCACCGGGCGGCCGGGGCCGTCGCGGTCGGCCGCGGGAGCCGGGGAGGGGGTGGTCATGCGGGGCGCCCCTTTCCGAGTGCGCGGCCGACGGCGACACGAGCCGTGTGGGCACCGCCGGCCAGGGCGCCGCCCGCGCGGTACAGGGGCTCGCGCCAGCCGGCGCTGCGGGGCCCGCCGCCCCGCGCGACCAGTGTGGCGAAGAGTGTCGAGTAGCGCTCCGCGATCCGGGCCGGGTCGAACCGCTCGGCGGCCCTGACCGCCGCGCCGGCCATCCGCAGCCTCAGACCGTCGTCGTTGATCAGCTCCAGCAGGCCACGCGCCACGGCGTCGGTGTTGCCGACCTCCACCAGCCGGCCGTCCACCCCGTCGGCGATGATCTCGCCGGGGCCGTGCGGGCAGTCCGTGGAGACCACGGGCAGGCCGCAGCGCATCGCCTCCACGATCGTCATGCCGAACGACTCCAGGCTGGAGGTCACCGCACCGATCGAGCCCTTCACCCACTCGGACTCGATGGGGTGCACGAGGCCCATCAGGAAGACGTGGTTGTAGAGACCGAGTCGGTCGATCAGGGCGCGCAACTGCTGCTTCTGCTCGCCGCCGCCGTAGATCCGCAGCCGCCAGTCGGGGCGCTCGGCGCGCACCCTGTCGAAGGCCCTGATCAGCAGGTCGTACCGCTTGATCGGAACGAGTCGGCCGGCCGCCACCACCCACTTGCCCGACCCGTCCGAGGGCCGGACGGCGGGTGCGGGCACCGGGTTGGGGATGGCCTCCAGGTGCACGCCGGGCAGCCGCATCCGGGTCCGGTAGGCGCGGGCGTCGACCTCCGTGGTGGTGGTGAGCGCGTCCAGCCGGGGGTAGACGGCGCGGAGTTGGGCGCGCAGGACGCGTGGGTGGCTGTCCAGCGTGAGGTGCTCCTGCCCCACCCGCACCGGTCCCGGCCGGGTCTGCCGGGCGAGGTGCACATTGAGGCCGGGACGGGTGGCGACCACGACGTCGGCCTCGGTACTGCCCAGGTGTTCGGCGATGCGCAGGTCGCTGAGTGCGCTGTACTGCACATGGCGGCCGTCGGTGCGCGGGAAGACCCGGGTGGGCCGCCGGTGGGCGGGGTGGTCCACGTCGGACTCCGGGGAGTGAGCCCGGGCGTCGACGAGATGGCGCAGGCGCACCCCGGGGCCGGGCGGCAGCAGGGGTCTGTCGCGGTGCCGGAAGACGGATACCACTTCGACGTCGTGCTGCTGCGCCAGCGTGGCGGCCAGGTTGTAGGTGGTCCGGATCGTCCCCCCGACTCCGTAGCCGTTGTGGATGAGGAAAGAGATGTGCATGCGTCCCCGTATCTCGCGCGCTGCGGACTGTTCACGCCCGCCTGACATGGGGTCCGACCTGCGGGCGGAGAGGAGGGTTGGACGCCATCACTGTCTTGTTTCACAAGAGTTGTGCCATTGATAACCGGCCGGACGCCGGCGATCTACAACCGGCGGGACGCCGCGGGCGCGTTCCGGAACGGTCGCTGGGCACGGGTCCGCCCTGTCTCGGCAGGCGGCCACGGCCCGTCGACCACGGTCCCTCACAGCAGCCATACATAAAGGTCTTATATGCGTTTTACTGACTTTAACATGGCATACCGCGCACTACGGGGCAATCTCCTTTCGGCCATCCTCCTTCCGGCCGTGCGGAGGGGTCCGCCGGCCGCCGGCGCTCGTCGTGCGTCCCTGCGTGCCGTGCCATTCCGTGCTCCGCGGGGGCGTGACTCCGCCACGCGTCGTCCGTTGTCCTGGGCATGGGCCGGGAACCGCCCGGTCCGCCCGGGACCCGACCGCACCGACCGACTGCCGAGGAGCCACCGTGCCGCGCATGCTCGACGTCAGCGACGACGTACGCGCCGAGATCGGCGACGAAGAAGCCGACCGGCTGCTCGCCGGGGAGAACGCCCCCCGCAGCTACGACTGCACGTCCTGCCGCACGCCCGGCGACCCGGGCCGGCAGCCCACCAGCACGGTCCTGTTCGTCGGCGACGAGACCGCCGTGCTCGCCTTCGCGCACGCCGCCTGCCTGCCCTCGCAGGTCGTACAGGTCACGGAGGAGCAGTTGCGGGGTGCGGTGCGCTCGCTCGCCGCGGGGGACGCGCCCGCGTCCGCGCCGCCGGCACGGGGCCCGGCGGTACCGGAGCGCGCGGCGGTGGGCCCGCAGGAGCCAGGGGCGGCGGTGCCGGGACAGGACGTACCGGGGAGGGCGGTGCCGGTTGCGGCCCCCGGGCCGGACGTGCCGGAACCGGTGGGGCCCGGGCAGGCGGTACCGGGACAGGCCGTGCCGGGACAGGCCGTGCCGGGACAGGCCGTGCCGGGACAGGCCGTGCCGGGACAGGCCGTGCCGGGACAGGCCGTACTCGGGGTCACCAGCGGGCTGGTGCTCGTCGCGGGTGAGCTGCACCCGGCGCTCGTCGTCGAGCCGACCGGGCCCATCACCCGCCCCGGCGCCCCCGGCGGCGGGGACGAGTTCCTGCCGCTGCTGCTCGAACAGGGCTTCACGCCGGCCGGCAGCGTGGACCGGATGCCGCCGGTGCTGCACGGCTGGTCGGTGCTGCTCGCCATGGGGCAGTTGCACGCGGTCCTCCAGCCGGGCCACGACGGCGCGCCGGTCGCCTGGTGGCAGGCGCACCAGCCGCTCCAGGTCACCGAGGGCTGGCGCACCGCGGCCGCCACCCGCCGGCAGGTGCTGCTCTTCGCGGCGCCGGTGGGCTCGATCGGCCGTCAGCCGCGCGAGGACCTGCTGCGCGAGGCGCTGGACCGCGCCGCCGCCCACGGCCTGCTGGTCGCCTCCGCCCTCGCGCTGAGCGGCGCCTGAACCGGACGTCCGAACGCCGGCCCGCACCGGCCGCCCGACCGGCACGCCCCGGCCCGCGCCGGCCGCCCGAACGGCTGGGATGCACCGTCCCCAGGCCCGTTCACCTGCGAAAGCGGCACCCCGACCGCATCCGTCGGGCCCCGACGTCGTTGGCACATACGTGCAGACATACGACCCCGCCCGCCGTTCCCCGTACCAGAACCCGATCCCCGCGATGCGCCCCGCGCCGGAGCGCACCGGCGGCCGTTCGGCCACGCCGATCTACGACAGGCTCTACGCCGAGTACCGGATGGCGTTCAGGACCCTGCCGGGCGACCGGAGCGGAGAGGAGGACCTGGGGTTCAAGGGCTTCGCGGCGCTCCCGGGACCCGCCGAGCTGAACGTCCCCCGGCACGCCCAGGCCGGCGCCCCGGGCTCCGCGGCCTCGTCGTATCCCCTGGACCGGGCCGGCCTCTACCAGACGGGCAGCTGGCGGCCCGTCGGCCGCTCGCACGGCCCCGAGGAGCTGTTGCCCGCGGTGCTGCCCAACAGGCACCGCCGAACCGAGCACTGACGGCCACCGCGGTACCGGCGCCCGCCCGCCCCCGCGCCCGGCACGGAGCCTCACCCGTCGCCCACCGCACCGGACCCCACCCGTGTCCGCGGCACCGGATACCTCATCCCCGCCCACGGCACCGGACCCACCCGCCCGCGGCACCGTACCCGCCCGCGCTCGCGGCACCGTACCCACCCGCGCCCACGGCACCGTACCCACCCGCGCCCGCGGCGCGGAGCAACGCCGGGCCGGCCCGCGTCAGGAGAGCGACCGCAGGTGGGTGCGCTGGCCTTCCGGGTCCAGGATGCCCAGGATCTCCGCGGGGCCGTCCAGCGCCCCGAAGGCGTGCGGGGTCATGGTGGAGAACTCCGCCGCCTGGCCCGTCTCCACCCTGATGGCCCGCTCCCCCAGCAGCAGCACCACCGTTCCGGACAGGACGGTGAACCAGTCCCGGCCCGGATGGACCCGGAGCGTGTCCACACCGTGCCGCACCGGCCTGGTGAGGCGCATCTTCGCGACGGTCACGCCGTGCGGCCCGGACTGCCTGCTCAGCATCCAGGTGGTCACCCCACGCTCGGTATCGTGCTGTGGCCTGATCACCACGTCCTCGTCGTGCACGGACTCCACGAGCTGGTCGAGCGAGGTGCCCAGGGCCCGCGCGATCACGGTGAGCTGGTCGAGTCCTATCCTCCGGTGGCCCGTCTCGATACGGCTCACGGTGGACGGGCTGAGGAAGCAGCGGGCCGCGAGGTCGTCGAGCGACCAGCCCCGCGCCAGGCGCAGCCCCCGGATCCGCTTGCGAACCAGTACGTCGATCTCCGCGTCTTGCGTCATAGGCAAGAGGTTATGCCATGGACGCAAGCCCCTCGTAGGGTCGTTCCCATGGCGAACCACTCCTCTCACCACCACGCACACCACGCACACACACATGCGGACCACACGCGCCCTGACGGCGCCGATGTCGGCCCGGACGCCCATGCCGACACCGACGAGGCGGCGCTCGCCGAGCTCCTGGACCTCTCCGCCGAGGTGCTCCACTCCCACCTGGCCGAGGTGACCGCCTGGCTGGCCGAGCTGGCCGACGACCGGCCGCCGCGCCGGGTCCTGGACCTGGGCAGTGGGACCGGCAGCGGCACCTTCGGCCTGCTGCGGCAGTTCCCCGACGCCCATACGACCGCCGTGGACAGCTCGTCCTTCATGCTGCACCGCCTGCGCGACCGGGCCCGCGCGCTCGGCATGGCGGACCGGGTGCACACGGTGCAGGCGGACCTGGACGAGACATGGCCGGCCGTGGGCACGCCCGACCTGGTCTGGGCGTCCGCGTCCCTGCACCACCTCGCGGAACCCGACCGCGTCCTTGCCGAGGTGCGCTCCGTGCTCCGGCCCGGCGGACTGCTGGCGGTGACCGAGATGGACAGCCCCCTGCCGCGCTTCCTGCCCGACGGTGCGGGGCCCGGTGCGCCCGGTCTCGAAGCGCGGTGTCATGCCGTCCTGGCCGAGGTCCAGGCGGAGCACATGCCGCTGCTGGGCTCCGACTGGGGCGCCCGCCTGGCCGGGGCCGGCTTCGCCGTGCGGGCCGAGCGGCCCTTCGTCATCGACCTGGCGCCGCCGCTGCCCACCGCGGCCGGGCGGTACGCCCAGGCGACGCTGTCCCGGATCCGTTCCTTCCTCGGGGACCGGTTGACCGCGGATGATCTGGCGGCGCTCGATGCCCTCGTCGACGAGGAGAGCGACGAGGGTGTGCTGCACCGCTCCGACCTCACCGTGCGCACCGCGCGGACGGTATGGGTGGCCGCGCGCCCCTGAGCGCCTCCGGCGCCCCTGAGCACCTCCGACGTGCGACACCGGTCCGTGGGCCGGCGGCGACACGCGCCGCCCCTTCGGGCCGGTGGCGACCCGACGGTGTCATCGGGGCTGGGCACGCAGTTCCCCGCGCCCCTGCATCGCGGGGCCGCTCCCCCTCGGGGGCGGGACCCGCGCGGGCAACCCACCACCGGGCCGCGGGCGGGCACGACGGAGACTGCCTGCCCCTTCGGGCCGGTGGCGACCGGACCGTCTCGCCGGAGCCGGCCGCGCCGTCCCCCGCGCCCCTGCCCTGGCGCGGGCTCACGGCAAGGGGGCGCCTACTTCTTGCGGCCGCGCTTCTCGCGTACCCGGACCGAGATATGGATCGGCGTGCCCTCGAAGCCGAACTCCTCCCTCAGCCGGCGTTCGATGAACCTGCGGTAGCCGTGCTCGATGAAGCCGGAGGCGAAGAGCACGAAGCGCGGTGGCCGGGTGCCCGCCTGGGTGCCGAAGAGGATCCGGGGCTGCTTGCCGCCGCGCACCGGGTGCGGATGGCCGGCGACGAGTTCGCCGAGGAAGGCGTTCAGCCGCCCGGTCGGCACCCGGGTCTCCCAGCCCGCGAGGGCGGTCTCGATCGCGGGCACCAGCTTCTCCACGTGCCGGCCGGTGCGCGCGGAGACGTTGACGCGGGGCGCCCACGCCACCTGCCCCAGCTCGCGCTCGATCTCGCGCTCCAGGTAGTAGCGGCGCTCCTCGTCGAGGGTGTCCCACTTGTTGTAGGCGAGGACGAGCGCACGGCCCGCGTCCACCGCCATGGTGATGATGCGCTGGTCCTGCACGCTGATGGAGTCCGCGGCGTCGATGAGGACGACGGCGACCTCGGCCTTCTCGACGGCGGCCGCGGTACGCAGCGAGGCGTAGTAGTCGGCGCCCTGCTGGAGGTGGACACGCTTGCGGATGCCCGCCGTGTCGACGAATCGCCATGTCCTGCCGCCGAGTTCGATGATCTCGTCGACCGGGTCCCGGGTGGTACCCGCGAGTTCGTCGACGACGACCCGCTCCTCCTTGGCGACCTTGTTCAGCAGTGACGACTTGCCGACATTGGGGCGGCCGATGAGGGCGACCCGGCGCGGCCCGCCGCCCTGGGCGGCGAAGGTCTCCCTGGGCGCCTCGGGCAGCACCTCCAGCACGGCGTCCAGCATGTCGCCGGTGCCGCGGCCGTGCAGCGCGGAGACCGGGTGGGGCTCCCCGAGGCCGAGGGACCACAGCATGGCCGCGTCGGCCTCGCCGCTCGGGCCGTCCACCTTGTTGGCGCAGAGCACCACGGGCTTGCCGGCCTTGCGCAGCAGCCGGACGACGGCCTCGTCGGTGTCGGTGGCGCCCACGGTGGCGTCCACGACGAACACCACCGCGTCGGCGGCGTCGATGGCGTACTCGGCCTGGGCGGCGACGGAGGCGTCGATACCGAGGACGTCCTGCTCCCAGCCGCCGGTGTCGACGACCTTGAAGCGCCGCCCCGCCCACTCGGCCTCGTAGGTGACCCGGTCGCGGGTGACCCCGGGGGTGTCCTCGACGACGGCCTCCCGACGGCCGATGAAGCGGTTCACCAGTGTCGACTTGCCGACATTGGGGCGGCCGACGACGGCGAGCACCGGCAGGGGGCCGTGCCCGGCCTCCTCGATGGCGCCCTCGACGTCCTGGAGGTCGAAGCCCTCTTCCTCCGCGAGCTCCATGAACCGGGCGAACTCGGCGTCACCGAGCGCGCCGTGCTCGTCGCCGCCGAGTCCGGCGCCCTCGTTCCCGGGGCCCTCGGGCTGGATCTGGTCGTTCATGAAGTCCGTACCTCGTTCGTCGTGGTGCCGGTGGGCGGGGCCGGTGGTCCGGCGGCCCACCGGCTTCAGAGTGTGGCCCGGCGCCCGGTGATGCGCCTGGCGTTTTCCAGGTGGGCGGTCAGGCGCTCCTGGATGCGCACGGTCGCCTCGTCGAGCGCCTTGCGGGTGCGCCTGCCGTCCCCGCCCCGCTGGGCGTGGAAGGGGTCGCCGAAGACCACGTCCACCCGGGCGCGCAGCGGCGGCAGCCCGCGTATCAGCCGGCCGCGCGCCGCCGTGCTGCCCAGGACGGCCACCGGCACGATCGGCGCACCGCTGCGCACCGCGAAGTAGGCGAGCCCGGCGCGCAGCGACGCGAAGTCGCCGTCACCACGCGTACCCTCCGGGAAGATGCCGAGCACCCCGCCGCGCCGGAGGACGCCCAGCGCCTGGGTGACGGCGGTGCGGTCGGCCGTCGCCCGGTCCACCTTGAGCTGGCCGATGCCGCGCAGGAACGGGTCGAGCGGGCCGACGAACGCCTCCTTCTTGATCAGGAAGTGCACGGGGCGCGGTGCGGTGCCCATCAGCATCGGGCCGTCGATGTTGTGGGAGTGGTTCACGGCCAGGATCACCGGGCCGCCGGCCGGCATCCGCCAGGCACCCAGCACCCGGGGCCGCCACAGCCCGTACATCAGGCCGATCCCGATCCTGCGGCCGACCTCGGCACCGCGGAACGAGGGCTCCCCGTCCACGCGGCCCGGGACGGCGTCGGTCCCGGTCACCTCGCCGCCCGCTTCTCCTCGACGAGCGTGACGACGCACTCGATGACCTGGAGGAGGGTGAGCTCGGTGGTGTCGACCTCGACGGCGTCGGCCGCCTTGGCGAGCGGGGACGTCTTCCGGCTGGAGTCGGCGGCGTCCCGCTTGATCAGGGCCTCGCGGGTGCTGTGCACGTCGGCGCCCTTCAGCTCCCCGCTGCGGCGCGCGGCACGGGCCTCGGGCGAGGCGGTGAGGAAGACCTTCAGGTCGGCGTCGGGCAGCACCGCCGTGCCGATGTCGCGGCCCTCCACCACGATGCCGCGCTCCGCGGCGGCGGCGAGCGACCGCTGCAACCCGGTGATCCTGGCCCGTACCTCGGGCACCGCGCTCACCGCGCTGACCTTGGCGGTGACCTCCGGCGTCCGGATGGGGCCCGAGACGTCCACGCCGTCCACGGTGATGGTGGGGGCCGCGGGGTCGGTGCCGGAGACGATCTCGGGCTTGTCCACGGCGGCGGCGATGGCGGCCGGGTCGGAGACGTCGATGCCGTTGTGCACCATCCACCACGTCATCGCGCGGTACTGCGCCCCGGTGTCGAGGTAGCTCAGTCCCAGCTGCTGCGCGACGGCCCGTGAGGTGCTCGACTTGCCCGTGCCTGCCGGACCGTCGATGGCGACGATCACTGCCGGGACGGTCCGGGCGGCGGTTTCTGCGGTGACTGCGTTTTCCACAGGAGACGGGCACCTTCCTGATACGGGTGTCTGCGTACGGCAACGGGATCGTACGCGGACACGCCCTGGGGACGACGGGGCGTGCGGCTTGTCCGGGCACGAATGTGCCCAGCACAAGGTTACTGGCTCGTCCGGGCGCTTCTTACGGCCCCGGGTGCCAGGGCCCGGGGCACCTGCGCCCGGGCCGCCCTCGGTCTATGGACGCACGGCGCCCCCGGAAGGGGCGCGGGGAACTGCGCGACCGGCCACGACGAGACCGCAGGACGGCCACTGCCCCAAGGGGCACCCTCCGCCGTCCGGCCACCGGCGCCAGCCGGGGCGGACGCGCGGCCCTGCGCCGCGGCCGGACCAGGCTCCCGGGGCCACGGCCGGGGCCGGCAGGGCTACTGCCGGATCGACCAGCCCCGCTCCCGCAGCGCAGCGGTCAGCACCGGCGCCGACTGCGGGACCACCATGAGCTGCACCAGGCCGGCCTGCTGGCCGGTGGCGTGCTCGATACGGACGTCCTCGATGTTCACCCCGGCCCGGCCCGCGTCCGCGAAGATCCTCGCGAGCTGGCCCGGCTGGTCGTCGATGAGCACGACCACGCTCTCGTACACCGCGGGCGCCGCGCCGTGCTTGCCGGGCACCCTGATCTGCCCGGCGTTGCCGCGCCGGAGCACCGCCTCGACACCGCGCGCGCCGCCGATGCGCTTGTCCTCGTCGGCGGACTGCAGGGCGCGCAGCGCCCGGACGGTCTCGTCGAGGTCGGCGGCGACGTCCGAGAGCAGGTCGGCGACGGGGCCCGGGTTGGCGGAGAGGATGTCGATCCACATCGCGGGCTCGGAGGCGGCGATCCGGGTCACGTCGCGGATGCCCTGCCCGCAGAGCCGCACCGCCGTCTCCTCGGCGTGCTCCAGGCGGGCCGCGACCAGGTTGGAGACCAGGTGGGGCATGTGCGAGACGAGGGCGACGGCGCGGTCGTGCGCGTCGGCGTCCATCACCACCGGGACGGCGCGGCAGAGCGCGATCAGCTCCAGGGCGAGGTTCAGCACCTCGGTCTCGGTGTCCCGGTCGGGTGTGAGCACCCAGGGCCGGCCCTCGAAGAGGTCGGCGGTGGCGGCGAGCGGCCCCGACTTCTCACGTCCCGCCATGGGGTGGGTGCCGATGTAGGCCGCCAGGGCGGCCGCGTCCAGGCCGAGCGCCTCCAGTTCCCGGCGGGGCCCGCCCTTGACGCTCGCCACGTCGAGGTAGCCGCGGGCGGCGCCGCGCCGCATCGCGGCGGCCAGGGTGCCGGCCACGTGGGCGGGCGGCACGGCGACCACCGCGAGGTCGACGGCGCCCTCCGGCTCGGCATCGGTGCCCGCACCGAGGGCGGCGGCGGTGCGGGCCTGCTCGGGGTCGTGGTCGGCGAGGTACACCTGGACGCCGCGGCCGGTCAGAGCCAGGGCGGCGGAGGTGCCGATCAGTCCGGTGCCGATGACGAGCGCGGTTCTCATTGGGCGATGTCCTTGCGGAGTGCGGCCGCCGCGCCCAGGTAGACGTGGGCCACTTCGGAGCGGGGCCGGTCGGTCTCGACATGGGTGAGGACGCGGACGACGCGCGGCATGGCGCCCGCGATGTCGAGTTCCTGGGCGCAGATCAGCGGCACGTCGGTGAGGCCCAGCTTGCGGGCCGCGGCGGCCGGGAAGTCGCTGTGCAGGTCGGGGGTGGCCGTGAACCAGATACTGATCAGGTCGTCCGTGCTCAGCTCGTTCCGCTCCATGATGGCGGTGATCAGCCGGCCGACCTGCTCGTCCATGTGGTCGGCCTCGTCCCTGTCGAGCTGGACGGCACCCCGGACCGCTCGTACCGCCACAACCAGCTCCTCACCCGCGCAGTTACCCGATGGTGCGCCTCGCGCACCGGCGTGCTCCGGACAGGGTAGCCCCGCCCCGCGCCCACGCCGGGGCGCAGCCCCGCCCGGCAGGGGCGCGGGGGAGTGCGCGGCCGGCCCACCACCGGCCGTCCCTCACTGCCTCAGAGGTGTGGGCGGCACCCACCGGGAACAACCGGAACCACCCCTCCGGGCCGGTGGCGCCCGCAGGGTCTCGTCGTGGCTGCCCCCCACTGGCTGAACCGCTGGGAGGTACCCCCCGGCAGTTCCCCGCGCCCCTTCCGGTGCGCGCCCCTCCCGGGGGGCCGTTACAGCTCCACCTCGCGCATCAGCATCCCCACCTCCGTGTTCGACAGCCGGCGCAGCCAGCCCGACTTCTGGTCGCCGAGGGTGATCGGCCCGAAGGCGGTCCGTACCAGCTTGTCGACGGGGAAGCCCGCCTCCGCGAGCATCCGGCGCACGATGTGCTTGCGGCCCTCGTGGAGGACCACCTCGACCAGGTAGTTCTTGCCGGTCTGCTCGACCACCCGGAAGTGGTCGGCGCGCGCGTACCCGTCGTCGAGCTGGACGCCGTCCTTGAGGCGCTTGCCGAGGTCGCGCGGGATCGGGCCCTGGATCGCGGCCAGGTAGGTCTTCCGCACGCCGTACCGCGGGTGGGTGAGGCGGTGGGCCAGCTCGCCGTGGTTGGTGAGCAGGATGACGCCCTCGGTCTCCGTGTCGAGCCTGCCGACGTGGAAGAGCCGTGTCTCACGGTTGGTGACGTAGTCGCCGAGGCACTGCCGCCCCTCGGGGTCCTCCATGGTGGACACCACGCCCGCGGGCTTGTTCAGCGAGAAGAACTGGTACGACTGCGTGGCCACGGTCAGCCCGTCGACCCTGATCTCGTCCTTCACCGGGTCGACCCGCAGCCCCTGCTCCACCACGATCCGGCCGTTGACCTCCACCCGGGCCTGCTCGATCAGCTCCTCGCAGGCGCGCCGGGAGCCGTATCCGGCACGGGCCAGCACCTTCTGCAGCCGCTCGCCCTCCTGCTCGCCGCCTGCGCCCTGGGCGGTGGACCGCTTCGCGGCGGCCTTCTCGGCGTACCGGTCGCGGTTGCGCTGTTCCAGTTGGGCCTCGTACTCGCGCGACCGGGCCGGCGACGTCCTGCCCCCGCGCCCCTTGGCCGCACCGGACTTGGCCGTGCCGGACCTGCCCGCACCACCTTGGGGCCCGCCCTTCCCGGCACCGCCGCCTGTCCCGCCGGGGCGGTCGTAGCGGCGCTCCTCGGGGCGTGGGCGGCCCGAGCGCTGCTGCCTGCGGTCGCGGCCGCCGCCCGCTCCACGGTTGTCGTGGTGGCCGCCGTCACGGCCGCCGCTGCGGCCGTCGCCGCCGTTCCTGCCACTGCTTCGCATCACAGTTCCGTCTAGTCGTCTGCGTCGTGTGTGTCGTCTGGGTCCGGTGCATCCGGGTCGAACGACGGCACACCTTCCTGCGTGTCGGCCTCGATCGCCTCCGCCTCCGGGAGGAAGGGCGCGAGCTCCGGGAGCTCGTCGAGGCCACGCAGTCCCATGCGCTCCAGAAAGTAGTTCGTCGTCCTGTACAGGATCGCACCTGTCTCGGGTTCCGTGCCCGCCTCCTCGACGAGGCCCCGCTGGAGCAGGGTGCGCATGACGCCGTCGCAGTTCACCCCGCGCACGGCGGAGACCCGGGAACGGCTCACCGGCTGGCGGTAGGCGACCACCGCGAGGGTCTCCAGCGCGGCCTGGGTGAGCCGGGCCTGCTGGCCGTCCAGGACGAACCCCTCGACCGCCGCCGCGTACTCGGGCCGGGTGTAGAACCGCCAGCCACCGGCCACCAGGCGCAGCTCGAAGCCGCGGCCCTGGACGGTGTACTCGTCGGCGAGCTCCTGGAGGGCGTCCGCGATCTGCCGGCGGGGCCGCTGGAGGATCTTCGCCAGGTGCTCCTCGGTGGCCGGCTCGTCCACCACCATGAGGACGGCCTCCAGGGCGGGCTTGAGGTCCAGTTCCGCCACCGCCCGGGTGCCCGCGGGGGGCGCGTCGGCGTCGCCGCCGGTGGTGGCGGCCCGCCCGGTGTCCGTGTGCGTGCTCATGCCCTGTCCTCGCCGTCCTTGCCGTCCCCGGCCGCTTCGCCCCTGCCGCCGGGCTCGTCGCCGTCCTTGCCGCCGCCCTTGCCGTCGGCAGGCTCGGGGGGCCTGTCGAACTCGTCGGTGACCTGCGGCCGTACGTCGCCGTCGCCGCCGGTCCAGCGCACCATCAGCTCGCCCAGGGCCTCCTCCTGGTCGAGCGCCACGGCCTTCTCACGGTAGAGCTCCAGCAGCGCGAGGAAGCGGGCGACCACCGTCAGGGTGTCCGCCGCGTCCGCGACCAGCGCGCGGAAGCTCGCCTCGCCCTGCTCGCGCAACCGGGCCACCACCACCTCGGCCTGCTCGACGACGCTCACCAGCGGGGCGTGGATGTGGTCGACGTAGACCTGCGGCTCCGGCTTGGGCTGCATCGCCTTCACCGCCAGCTTCGCGAAGCCCTCGGGGCCGATGCTGATGACGACCTCGGGCAGCAGCTCGGCGTGGTGCGGTTCGAGGCCGACGGTGCGCGGGTAGCGGCGTGCCTCGGCGTCCAGCCGGTCGACGAAGATGTCCGCGATCTGTTTGTACGCGCGGTACTGCAACAGCCGCGCGAACAGCAGGTCCCGCGCCTCCAGCAGCGCGAGGTCCGCCTCGTCCTCGACCTCCGCGGCGGGCAGCAGCCGGGCCGCCTTCAGGTCCAGCAGGGTGGCGGCGACCACCAGGAACTCGGTGGTCTGGTCCAGGTCCCAGTCGGGCCCCATGGCCCTGATGTGGGCCATGAACTCGTCGGTGACCTTGGACAGCGCGACCTCGGTCACATCCAGCTTGTGCTTCGAGATGAGCCCCAGCAGCAGGTCGAACGGCCCCTCGAAGTTCACCAGCCGGACCTTGAAGACCCCGTCGTCCACGGGCTCCTGGGGACTTTGGCCGGGAGCGGCACCGTCGGGGGCGGACTCGGCCGTCCCCGTGGGTACCGGGGTGGAGGCGGCTTCTGCCGCGGCGGCGGGCCCGGCTCCCCGCACGGCCGCCGCGACGGGTTCGGTCTCCCCCACGGAGGCGGTCTCCCCCGCGGGAACGGGCTCCCCCACGGGGGCGGCGTCGGGAACAGCGGCGGGATTTGGCACCGCGGAAAGGGCGGGTTCCCGTACGGGAGCGGGTTCAGGAGGTGCCTCGGGGGCCTGCTCGGGAACGGGCCGGGGCTCGGGTCCCGCCACGGCATCGGGCTCGGGCTCGGGCTCGGGCTCGGGCTCGGGCTCGGCAACAGGATCGGGCGCGGGCTCGGCGGCGGGCTCGGGCGCGGCGGCGGGATCCGTGACAGGCCCGGCAGCGGGATCCGTGGCGGGGCCGGCGGCCTCGCGATCGTGCCCCGCGGCGGAGGGAGACCGCTGCGCCGGGGCGGCCCCGGGCCCGCGGCCCAGCGCCCGCCTCGGCCTGCCGGGGCGTCCCGCGCCCGAGGGCGGCGACTCAACATCGTCCGAGCTCATCAACGTTCCCGTAGGCGGAGGGCGACAAGCCCCACAGGCTACCGCCTACCGCCCCCGCAGCCGCCGCACGAGAATGCTCGCGTCCCCGCGCGACTCCAGATCGGCGAGGACCACGGCCACGGCCTCCCGCACGATCCGCCCGCGGTCCACCGCGAGGCCGTGCTCGCCCCGCAGCACCAGCCGGGCGTGTTCGAGGTCCATCAGCTCCTCGGCCGACACGTAGACCGTGATCTTCTCGTCGTGCCGCTCACGTCCGCTCGGCCTGCGTCCGGCCGTACGCCCGCGCTTGCGCGCCTGGGCCGGCGCCGACGCGTTCGCCGCGCGCCCCTGGAGTCCGGCCGCCGCTGCCGGGGTCTCCTGCGTCTGACGGCGCGGGGGCCGTGCGCCGGCCGCCTCGTCCTCCGTTGCGCGCTCCCCCAGGCGGCTGCGCGGCTCCCCCGCGCCCTGCTCCGCCTCCGCCGTGCCGTGCTCCCCGCTGTCGGTGTCCTCGGCCGCCGTGCGCCCGCCGTCCGTGACGGTCTCGACCCGCTCGGTGTCCGAGTGCCGTGCCCCGTCCCGCGGCTGGCCGTCCTTGGCCGCGGTCTCGTCACTCTCGCCCGCGGGCGGCGGCACGCGTGGTTCGCCGTTGGTCTGACGCCTCGGGGTGGACGCCTGGAGCGCCATTCCCCCGGTGGTGCGGAACAGTTCGTCGGCCCCCGGCAGACTCACTCGGCGTGACACCGGGCGAGCACCTCCCTGGCGAGCTGGCGGTAGGCGGCGGCGCCGACGGAGTTGGAGGCGTACGTGGTGATCGGCTCGCCGGCGACCGTGGTCTCGGGGAAACGCACGGTACGGCCGATGACCGTGTGGTAGACGTGGTCGTCGAAGGCCTCGACGACACGCGCGAGCACCTCGCGGCTGTGCACCGTTCGCGAGTCGTACATGGTGGCGAGGATGCCGTCGAGTTCGAGGTCGGGATTCAGCCGCTCCTGGACCTTCTCGATGGTCTCGGTGAGCAGCGCGACGCCGCGCAGCGCGAAGAACTCGCACTCCAGGGGCACGATCACCTTGTGCGCTGCGGTGAGGGCGTTCACGGTCAGCAGGCCGAGCGAGGGCTGGCAGTCGATGACGATGTAGTCGTAGTCGGCCATCAGCGGCTTGAGGGCGCGCTGCAGGGTGGACTCGCGGGCCACCTCCGACACCAGCTGCACCTCCGCCGCCGACAGGTCGATGTTGCTCGGCAGCAGGTCCATGTTGGGCACGGCGGTCTTCAGAAGGACCTCGTCGGCGGCCATGCCCCGCTCCATGAGGAGGTTGTAGACCGTGAGGTCCAGCTCCATGGGGTTGACGCCGAGGCCTACCGAGAGCGCGCCCTGCGGGTCGAAGTCGACGAGCAGGACACGCCGTCCGTACTCGGCGAGCGCCGCGCCCAGATTGATGGTCGACGTGGTCTTGCCGACGCCGCCCTTCTGGTTGCACATCGCGATGATCTTGGCCGGGCCGTGGTCGGTCAGCGGTCCGGGAATGGGGAAGTACGGCAGCGGGCGCCCGGTCGGGCCGATCCGCTCGCGACGCTGGCGGGCCGCGTCGGGCGCGAGCGTGGCCGCGTACTCCGGATCCGGCTCGTACTCGGCGTCGGGGTCGTAGAAGTGCCCTTCGGGCAGGTCATCGTAGTCGGCGAAGTGGCCGCGGTTGTCACCACTCCGGTCGCCGGCCATGGCGTTCACGTGATGGCCATCCATGCTCTGGTGTGCTGTCTGTGCCTGTGGCGGGGTCGCCTGAGAACTCTGGTGGGCTGCGAAGGTGCGGACAGCGACGGAGCCGACAGCATCAAAGCCCGCGGGACGCTGGGCCCCCACAGGCATTCCTGGTTGCCCACCCCCGGGAGAAAATGTCGACTCATTCACAAGTCGTCTTACCTCCTCGGATGACCAGGAAACTTGTCTATAGGTCAGCGTGGCACCATGCCGACGGTTGGCGACTCTATGGCGTGTCACCGGTCCGCAGCAACACAATCCGCCAGACCAGGCCCGATGTGTCGGCAACCGAACACCCCGCTGTCAAGGGCGCACAGCAGGCGTTCACCGGCTTTCACGGGTGTGCGAATCGGTTAAAGGGTTACGTTCGAGGCGAGTTGAGCACGCCGAGAGCGAACAAGATCGGCCCGTTCGCACAGTGGCGCGACACACATCGAAACGGCGACCGCCGGAACCCGCTGACGGGATCCGGCGGTGTGAGGGTGTTGACGCGGGCCGTTGACACCGGCCGCACGGCGGGACGCCGCCCCGCGAGCGGCGCGGGACCGTCGGCCGAGCGGCGCGGGACCGTCGGCCGAGCGGCATCGCGCCGCCTTCCGGGCGGCTGCCGGTCGAGCACCGCGTCGCGGTCTGCCGTCAGTCGAGTACCGCGTCGAGGTCGGTGTGGTCGAGGCCGTGCGCCTCTGCGACCTCCTTGTAGACGACCTTGCCGTCGTGCGTGTTGAGCCCCTTGGCCAGCGCAGGGTCCCGGCGCAGCGCGCCCGCCCAGCCGCGGTTCGCGAGCTCCACGACGTACGGGAGCGTGGCGTTGGTCAGGGCGTACGTCGAGGTGTTCGGGACGGCGCCGGGCATGTTCGCGACGCAGTAGAACAGCGACTCGTGCACGCCGAAGGTCGGCTCGGCGTGCGTGGTGGGCCGGGAGTCCTCGAAGCAGCCGCCCTGATCGATAGCGATGTCGACAAGTACACTTCCCGGCTTCATCCGCGAGACCAGCTCGTTGCTCACCAGCTTCGGCGCCTTGGCGCCCGGGATGAGCACGGCACCGATGACGAGGTCCGCGGCGAGGCAGGCCTTCTCCAGCTCCAGGGCGTTGGAGACCACGGTCTGGATCCTCGTGCCGAAGATCCGGTCCGCCTCCTTGAGCTTGTGGATGTCCTTGTCCAGCAGCGTCACATGGAAGCCCATGCCCACGGCGATCTGCGCGGCGTTCCACCCCGAGACGCCGCCGCCGATGACGACGGCCCGGCCCGCGAGCACCCCGGGCACCCCGCCGGGCAGCACGCCGCGCCCGCCGCCCGGGCGCATCAGGTGGTACGCGCCGACCTGGGGCGCGAGCCGGCCCGCCACCTCCGACATCGGCGCGAGCAGCGGCAGCGCGCGGCCGGGCAGCTCCACCGTCTCGTAGGCGATCGCGGTGGTGCCGGAGTCCAGCAGGGCGTCCGTGCACTCCCTGGAGGCGGCCAGGTGCAGATAGGTGAAGAGCGTCTGGTCCTTGCGGAGCCGGTGGTACTCCTCGGCGATCGGCTCCTTGACCTTGAGCAGCAGGTCGGCGCTTGCCCAGACCTCGTCCGCGCCCTCCAGGATCCGGGCGCCCGCGGCGATGTACTCGTCGTCCGTGATCGAGGAGCCGACGCCGGCGTTCCGCTCGACGAGGACCTGGTGGCCGTGACGGACCAGCTCGTGGGCGCCGGCGGGCGTGAGCGCCACGCGAAACTCGTTGTTCTTGACCTCGCGGGGGATGCCGACCTTCATCGTCGATCACGGTCCTTGGCTCGGGGGTTCTCGGAAACGAATGCAGCGCATGTGGACATATGCGAACACACTCGGATGCAGCGGCGCATCACGGGAGAGACCGCAAAACACTATGGCGGAGCCAGTCTAATGAAGGATTTCCCGGTGTCTAGCCTTTCAATACAGTAACTCGCACGCAATCTGCCGCTGATTTCTTAGGTTGCAGGTGGAGCCTCGGGGCTGACTGCGTTCCTCTCCGCGGTGGCGGGGGCGGGCACGTGCGGGGCGGCCGCGCGGGGGGTCGGGCCGGCCTCGGGGGTTTCGGGAGTGCGGCCGGCGCCCGGGGTGGCCGGGGTGCTGGGGGTGCCACTGGTGGCCGGGGTGGCGGGGGTGGCGGGGGTGTCAGGACGGGCCACTTCCGGACCGGGCGTCGCGGGCGGCCCTGGAGCTTCCGGTTCGCCCGTACGGGGGGTTCCGGGAGCGCGCGCCCCGGAGGTCTCCGCGCGGGACGTGCCGGGGGCGTCGACGGCTCCCGGGCCGGACGAGCCGGGGTCGCCGTGAGCTTCCGGGGCGGACGTGCCGGGGGCGTCGGGGGCGTCGGGGCCGGCTGCTCCGGGGGCGGAGGGCTCGGGGGGTGCGGAGGGCTCGGCGGCCTCGGAGGCTGCGCAGGCCTCGGGGGCCTCGGGGAACGCGCAGGCCTCGGGGACCTGGGAGAACGCGGAGGCCTCGGGGGCCTCGGGGAGAGCATCAGTATCGGGGGGCTCGGGGGGCTCGAGGGGCTCGAGGGGCTCGAGGGCCCCGGAGGTCTCCTTCTCGGACGGTGCGGGGGTGCCGGAGGCCTCGGCTCCGGATGCTTCCCGGGCCTCCAGGGCGTCCAGGGCCTCCGGGGCCTCCGGGCGTGCCGGTGCCTCCGGTGCCTCGGAAGCCTCCGGTCCGGCTGTACCGGAGGCCTCTGCGGCCGCCGTGCCCGCACCGCGTGCGGGCTTCTGCTCGTCTCCTTCCGCTTCCGCGGGCGGGCCGGCGCCGTCCCCGCCCTCGGGGGGTGCCACGGCCCCGGCGCCGTCGCCGGCCGTCCCGAGCGGGCCGTCCGGGACGCCCCGGCCGGCCTCGGCGGCGGAGAGCTCCTGGCCGAGCATCCGTTCCGCCGCCTGACGGTGCAGGCGGGCCGCAGCGGGGTCGCCGAGCCGGGCGAAGGTGTCGGCGAGCCGGAGCTGGAGCGCCGCCTGCAACCGCTCGTCGCGGGCGTGCCTGGCCCACTCGACCGCCTCGCGGCAGGTGCGCAGCGACTCCTCGTACTGGCCCGCGTACTCCTGCACCCGTGCCAGCTCGCTCATGGCGCGCGCCTGTCCCGCCAGGTCCCCCGCCTTGCGGTGGCCGGCCACCGCCGCGCGCCAGCTCCGCAGTGCCTCGGGATAGCGTCCGCCGAGGCACTGCGCGGCCGCGATACGGCCGTACAGCCGCGCGGCGTCGGCGCGCTCGTCGCGGGCCAGACGCTGGGCCAGGGCGCGTCCGAACCAGTCCGCGGCCCGCTGCCAGTCCCCCAGCTCCTGGTGGGCGCCGCCGATGGACTCCATGGCGCGCCCGGTGGCGTAGGGGTCGTCGGCCCTGCGCCCGGCATCCAGTGCCGCGCGGTAACGGGTGAGCGCGGCCTCGGTGCGGCCGGTGCGGGCGTCCAGGTCCGCCAGGTTCAGCAGCGCGGCGGCCTGCTCACGGTGCAGGCCGCGGCGCTCGGCGACGTCCAGCACCAGCTGGTGGATGCCGTACAGCTCGGCGGCGGCCGCCTCGGTGCCGCGGTGTGCGACGAGCGCCCGCACGAGGGCCGCCATCAGCCGGCGGGCGAGGGTGTCGAGGCCGCCGTCGGCGACCGCCGCGTCGGCGGCGGCGAGCAGCGCCGGCTGCCGGATCTCCAGCCAGCGCCGGGCGGCGGTGGTGCTGGGGAAGCGCAGGGTGGCGGGCAATTCCGCGAGCCTCCTGCGGGCCGCCGAGCCGGCCGGTTCGGCGGCGGCACGGCAGGACTGCAGGAGGCGTACGGTCCGCTCCAGCATCCGGGCCCGGGCGAGTTGCAGCTCGGCGGGGCGGTCCTGCGTCTCGGTCAGGCGGCGGAGCAGCGGCAGCAGGCAGTCGGGTGCCACGTACTGCGGCAGCGGGGAGTCCAGCCGCCGCGCCAGGCCGAGCGCGGTGAGGTCGTCCAGGGCGGCGTGGGCGTCCGGGACCGAGCAGCCGGACAGCGCGGACGCGGTGTGCGGGTCGGCGAGCCCGGCCGGGGTGATGCTGAGCAGCCGCAGCACGCGTGCGAGGGGACCCGGCAGGTCTGCGTGGACGAGGGCGAAGACCCGCGCGAGGGGGGAGCCGTCGGCGCCCGCGGGCTCGGCTGCGATCCTGCGCGCCAGATCGGCGACGGCGGCCCGGGGCCGGGCGGCGAGCCAGCCACCGGCGAGCACCAGCGCGGCGGGCAGCCGGCCGCACTCCTCGACGAGCCGCTCGGCGGCCTGTGGGTCGCAGGTGATGCGCACCGAGCCGGCGTAGCGGCTCAGCAGCCGCACGGCGGAGGTGGTGTCGAGGCCGCCGAGCGTGCAGGGCCGCACGTCCGGGATGCCGGTCAGCGGGCGTTCGGATACGGCGACGACCAGGCTGTCGGGGGCGTCGGGCAGCAGCAGGTCGACCTGCTCGGCGTCGGCGGCGCCGTCCAGGAGGAGCAGCACGCGGCGGGTGGCGAGGGCGTCGCGCAGCTCGCCGGTCAGGTCGTCCTCGTCGGCGCCGGGGGGTGCGGGCAGCCGCAGCGCGCCGAGCAGGTCGCGGGCGGTGCGTGCGAGGGGCACCGGTGCGCCGTCCGACCCGGTCAGCCGGGCGCGCAGCACGCCGTCGGGGTAACGGTCCGCTACCTGCCGTACGAACTCCTCGGCGAGCGCGGTGCGCCCGGAGCCGGGCCGGCCGGCGATGAGCAGGACCCGGGCACGCGGGGCCTTGCGGCCGGCCAGCGTGTTCAGGCCCGCGCCCTGGGTGTCGGCGCGGAGGGCCTTCAACTCCTGTATGCGGCCGAGGAACTGACGTTCCGTCCGTGAGTCGCCGGGCGTGGGGCGCTGCCCCTGACCCGGCACCTCGATACCGCTGGTGTCCACCGCCTGCTGTGACACGGGCCACGCTCCCGTCGAACTGCGCGCACTCGCCCGCCGGGACGCCCGCCGGGGCGTCTCAGAGCCTAGTTCACTCTCTGCGACGATCGGTGCGGCGCGCGGCAATCGGATCCCTCGATCGGATCAGGCGATGGTCGCACCGGGGCGAGGCGGGGCCGCTCGCGGCGGCCCGGTGGACGAGTGGTCCCGGTGGGCGAGTGGTCCCGGGTGCCGGGGAGCGGGCGGTCCCTGATCCCTGGTGAGCGGGTCCCGGCAGGCGGGAGCCGGCAAGCGGGGCCGCGGTACGGGCGTCCGGGTGCGGGAGCCGTCCGCGCGCCGTCGTCCCCCCGACATCAGGGACGCCGTCCTCCGCCCGACGTCAGGGGACGCCGTCGCCCCGCCCGACGTCAGGACTCGAAGGGCCGTGCCGGCCAGGGCGCCAGCGCGGGCCGCAGCGCGTCGAAGCCGTCGCCCTGCCGGGCCGCGACCAGCGAAAGGACGCCGACGACGAGGCAGTTGTTGTGCAGGTCGCCGGCGAGGATGCGGCCGACCAGTTCGTCGACGGGCACGCGCGCGTGCTCCATGTCGGCCTCCTCGTCCTCCACGGCGAACCGCTCGCCCTTGGCCTCGGAGAGGTCGCGGGCGAGGAAGATCCGCACGGCCTCGTCGCAGCCGCCGGGGGTGGTGTACACATCGGTCAGCACGCGCCAGTCCTCGGCCTTGACGTGCGCCTCCTCGTACAGTTCGCGCTGCGCGGCGTGCAGCGGGTTCTCACCCGGGACGTCCAGCAGACCCGCGGGGATCTCCCAGAGCTTCTGCCGCACGGGGTGGCGGTACTGGCGGATGAGCAGGACGCGGTCCTCGTCGTCCAGGGCCAGGACGGCGACCGAGCCGGGGTGGACCTGGTAGTCGCGGCGGGCGATCGAACCGTCGGGCATGAGCACGTCGTCGGCTCGCACCGAGGTCTTGTTTCCCCTGAACGGCGTCTCGCTGGCCCTGATCTGCCATTCCTCAGGCGTGTCCTTGATCGTCATATGCCCTGTCCTCCCACACACACGCAACCAGAAACCAGGGCAGGCCCCGCAAAAGGAGCGTACCCCGGCCACCGTATCGCTCGCCGGGGAACTGTCCGCAGCAAGACGTGCGGCGGCCTCCGGCCCTGTGTACGCGGGGCCCGGGCCCCGGCACACGCCTGCGGCGGGTTACCGGGTCCGGGGAGCCCCTTGCGGTCGTTCCCGGGCCACCGGCCGGTGCGGCTGAGCGCGCGGCCACCGGCCGGTGGGGCTGAGCGCGCGGTTCCCCGCACCCCGGCCAGGGTGCGCCCGGGCAGGGGCGTGGGAAGCGTGGCTCGAAAACCAGGACCGGGGAAGCCCGGGGCTCCGGAGCCCCTACTCGCCGTTCTTCCGGCGCACGGCCGCCTCGACCAGTCCCGCGAAGAGCGGGTGCGGGCGGGTGGGGCGGGAGCGGAGCTCGGGGTGGGCCTGGGTGGCGACCAAATAGGGATGGGTCTCGCGCGGGTACTCCACGTACTCCACGAGCTTGCCGTCCGGCGAGGTGCCGGAGAAGTGCAGACCCGCCTTCTTCTCCAGCTCGGCGCGGTAGGCGTTGTTGACCTCGTAGCGGTGCCGGTGCCGCTCCTCGACGTACTCCCTGCCGTCGTAGACCTCCCGCACGACGGAGCCCTCCGCGAGCTTGGCGGGGTACATGCCGAGCCGCATGGTGCCGCCCATATCGCCCTCGCCCGCGACGATGTCGAGCTGCTCGGCCATGGTGGAGATCACCGGATGGGGCGTCGCGGAGTCGAACTCGGTGGAGTTCGCGTCGGGGATGTCCGCGAGGTGCCGGGCGGCCTCGATCACGATGCACTGCAGGCCGAGGCAGAGACCGAGCAGCGGAATCCGCTGCTCGCGCGCGTACTGGATCGCGCCGACCTTGCCGCTCACGCCACGGTCGCCGAAGCCGCCGGGGATGCACACGGCGTCGACGTCACCGAGCTGCTGCTGCGCGCCGGCCGGGGTCCGGCAGTCATCGGAGGCAACCCACTTGATCTTGACGCGGGCCTTGTTGGCGAAGCCTCCGGCGCGCAGCGCCTCGGTCACCGAGAGGTAGGCGTCGGGGAGGTCGATGTACTTGCCGACCAGGGCGACCGTGACCTCGTGCTCGGGGTTGTGGACGCGGTCGAGCAGGTCGTCCCAGACCGTCCAGTCGACGTCGCGGAAGGGCAGGTCGAGCTTGCGGACCACATAGGCGTCCAGGCCCTCGGTGTGCAGCACCTTGGGGATGTCGTAGATCGACTTGGCGTCGATGGCGGCGACCACCGCGGCCTCGTCGACATCGCACATCAGGGAGATCTTCCGCTTGATCGCGGTGGGCACCTCGCGGTCGGCGCGCAGGACGATGGCGTCGGGCTGGATGCCGATGTTGCGCAGCGCGGCCACGGAGTGCTGCGTGGGCTTGGTCTTCAGCTCGCCGGAGGGCCCGATGTAGGGCAGCAGGGAGATGTGCACGACGAAGACGTTGTCCCGGCCGACCTCGTGCCGTACCTGGCGGACGGTCTCCAGGAACGGGAGCGACTCGATGTCGCCGACGGTGCCGCCCACCTCGGTGATCACGACGTCCACGTCCTCGGTCGCCATGCGCCGGATGCGGTGCTTGATCTCGTTGGTGATGTGCGGAATGACCTGGACCGTGTCACCGAGGTACTCGCCGCGCCGCTCCTTGGCGATCACCTGGGAGTACACCTGGCCCGTGGTGACGTTGGCGGACCCGTCCAAGTCGACGTCGAGGAAGCGCTCGTAGTGCCCGATGTCCAGGTCGGTCTCGGCGCCGTCGTTGGTGACGAACACCTCGCCGTGCTGGAACGGGTTCATGGTGCCCGGGTCGACGTTCAGGTACGGGTCGAGTTTCTGCATCGTTACCCTGAGTCCGCGGGCCTTGAGCAGCGCGCCCAGGCTGGAGGCGGTGAGGCCTTTGCCGAGGGAGGATGCAACACCCCCGGTGACGAAGATGTGCTTGGTCGTCGAGGAGGGCGGCAAACGATTCGGCATGGCCAAGACGGGGCTCCCGTGTCGCGGTCTGAGGGGCTGGCGGCGGCCTGGGCGGTGAGGTACTCCAGGAGTGCCTTCGCTGCGGCTCGGGGGTCACGCACCGTCGCGGTATCGTCGGCACTGGCACCGGCCATACCGATGATGAGCCCACCGGTCCACGGGCTACCAGGGTATCAGCGCCGAACAGGGGCTGCTTCCGGCCACACTCCGCAAGGGATCGGACACGCCTCGCCCGGCTCCCCCTATCGGGGGTATCGGGTTCTCAAGTGAGGTGCACGGATCACCGACGAGCGTCGTATCCTGCTCGGACACTTGCTGCAGAGCCGCCGGCAGAAGGCACCACACTCGCCTGTGTCCCGGTATGGAAGCGCGTCGGCAGGCCTTTCTATATTTGATGCTTTGACCGCAGAACGAACGCTCTCCAGGATGGGGGGCGACGTGTCCGTTTGACTGGAGATGCACGTGGCCGGGCGCATCGAGGACTACGCACTCATCGGAGACATGCAGACCGCCGCCCTGGTCTGCCGGGACGGCACGGTCGACTGGCTGTGCCTGCCCCGCTTCGATTCGCACGCGATCTTCGCGGGCCTCCTCGGGACCGAAGAACACGGGTTCTGGCGGCTGGGCCCGGCCCATCCCGCCGGCGCCGAACCCCCCGCGGCGTCCCGCCGCGGCTACCGGGGCGACTCCCTGATCCTGGAGTCGGAGTGGGACACTCCGCGGGGCACGGTCCGGGTGACCGACTTCATGCCGCCGCGTGACGGCGCCCCCCAGCTCATCCGGGTCGTCGAGGGCGTCAGCGGCCGGGTGCCGATGCGCTCCGCCCTGCGGATGCGCTTCTCCTACGGGCGGATCGTGCCGTGGGTGCACCGGGTCGAGAACCGCACGGTCGCCGTGGCCGGCCCCGACTCCGTCTGGCTGGACACCTCGGTGGACACCTACGGCAAGGACCTGACGACGTACTCCGACTTCACCGTCGGGCCCGGTGACCGCGTCGCCTTCACGATCTCCTGGCAGCCCTCGCACAAGGCGGAGCCGCCGCTTCCGGAGACGGAGCAGGCGCTTCAGGCCACCGAGGAGTTCTGGCGGGAGTGGGTGGGCCAGTGCACCTACCACGGCCCCTACCGGGAGGCCGTGGTCCGCTCCCTGATCACGCTGAAGGCCCTCACCTACGCCCCGACCGGCGGCATCGTCGCCGCGCCCACCACCTCGCTGCCGGAGGAGATCGGCGGCGTGCGGAACTGGGACTACCGCTACACCTGGCTGCGGGACGCCGCGATCACACTCTCCTCCCTGCTGCGCACCGGCTACCGCGAGGAGGCCCGCGCCTGGCGCGAGTGGCTGCTCCGCGCCGTCGCCGGCGACCCGGAGAACCTGCAGATCATGTACGGCATCGCGGGCGAGCGCGAGCTGGGCGAGGCCGAGCTGGACTGGCTGCCCGGCTACGAGAAGTCCCGCCCGGTGCGGGTCGGCAACAGCGCCGCGCAGCAACTCCAACTCGACGTCTACGGCGAGGTCACCGAGGCCCTGCACCTGGCGCACATGACGGGCCTGGCGCGCAGCGACTACGCCGCGCTGCTCCAGCTCAAGCTGATCCACTACCTGGAGGACCACTGGAACGAGCCCGACGAGGGCATCTGGGAAGTGCGCGGCCCACGCCGGCACTTCGTGCACTCCAAGGTGATGGCCTGGGTCGCCGTGGACCGCACGATCAAGCTCATCGAGTCCGGCGACGCGGACGGCCCGCTGGAGAGGTGGCGCCGGCTCCGCGACGACATCCACCGCGACGTGTGCGAGCGCGGCTACGACAAGGGTCGCAACACCTTCACACAGTCCTACGGGTCCAAGGAGCTGGACGCCTCCCTGCTGCTGATCCCGCAGATGGGCTTCCTGCCGCCCGACGACAAGCGGGTCATCGGCACCATCGAGGCCATCCAGCGGGAGCTGTCCACGCCCGACGGCTTCATCCTGCGCTACCCCACGACGGGCGAGGACATCGGCGTGGACGGCCTGGAGGGCGACGAGGGCGCCTTCCTCGCCTGCTCGTTCTGGCTCGCCGACGACCTCGCGATGATCGGCCGGGTCGGCGAGGCCCGCAAGCTCTTCGAGAAGCTGCTCTCGCTCCGCAACGACCTCGGGCTCCTCGCGGAGGAGTGGGACCCGCGCCGCCAGCGCCAGGTCGGCAACTTCCCCCAGGCGTTCAGCCATGTGCCGCTGATCGACACCGCCCTGCGGCTGACGGCGGCGGGGGCGTACGGGGGGTAGCGGAAAGTCCGCTTCTCGTGTCGCCTTGCCCCGGTCGTCCTCGATGCGCACGACCGGGGCGAGCCGGTCCCCGGGGATCTGCTGCCGTTCGGCGGCCGGTCCCGCCTGGGTCGAGACGGGTGGGTGGCACGATCGCGAAGCCGGCGCAGCCCAGGAGTCGGCCAGGGGGCCATAGCCGTCCAGCGACGAGGCGAAACCGTGTGTGAAGACGATGATCGGCAGTTCGCGCCCGGTCGTCGGCGCGGACACGCGCACGTACGGGCCTACGAGCTCGTGCGCGGCGTCGGAGGGCTCTGTGCAGGCGCCGGCAACGATCCCCGCTGCGACGCATGTCGACTGGTCGATCTCCTCGTCGCGGGACTGCGTCGGCCGCACTGGCCGTCGGCCTGCGTCCGGTGCAGAGCGGCCACCGCGGCCGGGTGGGAGAGCCCCGGCCCGCTCGCGTCCTTCCTCGGCCGGCGCCGGCCGCAGGTGTTGCCCGTGGGCGTTACGAGGGGGCCTTGGCCCAGGGGACCGAGGGCGGCAGTGGGTGGGTCAACTCGTCGTAGACGCTGAGGACTTGCGCCACCGTCTCGTCCTCCGTCGGCCAACTCGCCGCCCGGACCTCCGCGCGGTCCCTGAGGAGATTTCTGCGCACGGGGTCGGCGAGCAGGCGGACCACGGCCTCGGCGAGCGCGTCCGCGTCGCCGTGCGGGACGATCTCGGCCGCGTCGCCGACGAGTTCCGGGATGCCCCCGCTGTCCGGCGCGACCAGCGGCACGCGCGCGTGCAGGGCCTCCTGGGCCAGGACGGGGTACGGCCGGGTGCTCGGCGGCAGCACGGCGAGGTCGGCGGCTGCCAGCAGTTCCCGTGCGTCCTCGCGCCGTCCCAGCAGCGTCACCGGCAGACCCTCGTCGTCGATCCGCCGCTGCAAGGCGGCCCGAAGGGGGCCCTCCCCCGCGACGACGAGCAGCGGCGCCGGGTCGAGCCCGCGCCAGGCGTGCGCGGCGTCCAGCAGTGTGCCGTAGCCGCGGTGCGCCTCGAGCGCGCCGACGGCGATCAGCAACGGGCGCTCGACGGCGCCGAGTTCGGCGCGTGCCTTGTGGTCGGGGCCGGCGGGGCAGACCGCCGTGGTGCGGCGCGCCCCGGCCAGGGCCACCGCGGCCAGCCGGGCGTCCCGGGCTCCGCTGGCCCGGGCCCGGTCGACCAGGCCGGCCGAGGGGCCCAGCACCACCGAGGCAGCCCGTGCCACCCGGCGCTCCAGGAGCCGCGGCAGACGTGCCCGCGGCCCCTCCGCATCGGTGTGGGCATGCCAGGTGACGACCAGCGGGGTGCGGCGGCCGCCGAGGGCGAGCGCGGTGCGCAGGGCGGTGGAGACGCCGTGGGCGTGCACCACGTCCGCGCCCGTGCAGGCGGCACGCAGCACGGCCATGCTCGTCGGGTCGCCACGGTGCGGGACGGGGATGTGGTGGGCGCCCACGGTGGAGTAGCGGTAGGCGCGCTCACTCTCCTCGGGAGCGCAGACGACGACCCGCACGCCCCGTGCGACCAATCCCGCGGCCAGTGAGCGCACATGGCTGCCGACGCACGGGCTGTCGCCGCTCAGCACCAGCACAGCGCGCAGCGGCGGTGTGCCGTGCGGTGCGTGGCTGCTCACGGGGCAGGCTCCTGGGTCGGCTGCGGGCGGGCGCGAAGGAAGTTACAGCAAGGCGAACCGCACCACGGCGCGCTGCGCGGACATCGGCGTCCGTCCCGCCATGGCCCCCGGGCGTTGCGGCATCGTTCCTCCGCCGCCCCCGCCGACACCGGCCCCGCGCCCTGTGCGATCACCCACACGAGTGAGACACCCCGGTGGCCGCCTGGGATTCACCGGGTGAGGATGGCGTCTCACATGAGAATGCATGCGATCAGTACAAATATATACGGGATTACCTCAGCGGAAAATGCAACCCGCCGCTGAGAGAAGGGGTTTGAGGCGGGCGCAGCCGCCCGCCGGAGCCGCCGGCCCCTGCCCCCTCCACCAACGCGCCGCCACCCCACGCCCCACGCCCCCGGGCGCCGCCCCCGCCCGAAGGGACGCGAGGAACCGAGCGGCAAACCACAACGAAACCGCCACGACGCCGCAGTAGCCAGGGGCGCCCCCGACCGCCGCCAGGTCACCGGCACCACAGGGCAGGTACACCTGAGCCCCCGACCGACCGATGGCGGCTGAGCGTGTGCCAGCGCGCGCCGGTTCGCCTGCGCGCCGATTCGCCGGCGCGCCCCACCCCGCGCGCAACGTGCCCCGCGCAACGTGCCCGGAAGGGGCGCGAGGAACTGCGCGACGAGCCACGACGAAACCCTCACGACGCGACCGCCCCGAGGGGCCGGCCTCGATCACCACCAGGCCACCGGCACCACACAGCCGCTGAGACTCATGCACTCCGACACAGGTTCTCCTGAACGCTTGCAAGTGATGGATGGCGGCACGGGACCTCTCGTGTGGTTGGCGCCCTACGAGGTCCCGTACACGCGGTAGTGCCGGGTGTTGCGGGCTGTGCCCCAGCCGGGTGCGGGCAGCGGCTCGGAAGTCGTGCAGCTTCTGCTCATAGATCCCCCCGGGCAGCGCCCCTTCGGGGGCGGCTCCCGCCGCGCTTCAGCGAACATCGGCTCGATCGGAGGAGTCAGAACCACACCGCCACACCTACGCCTGCTGGTGCCGACGCGCGCCGGCACCACCACACGGGTGCAGGTCACGGCAGTGAGGTCGGGGTGGGAAGCGCACAAGCGGGCAGGGGCAGGACGGTGGCCCTGGGCAGGGGCAGGACGGTGGCCCTCCACCACGCTGACAGCGTGCGGCTGTCCTGGCGTGGCCCGGCCGGGGCAGGCGGGCCACGCCAGGAACGCGGTCACCAGTCGAAGGTCAACACGACGCAGCCGTTGCCTCCCGGGCTGCCTTTCGATTTGGCATCGCCGCCCCTGTCGACGTTGCCGCCCTTGCCGCCCGCGCCGCTGCCCTTGGGACAGCCCCTTGGGCACGGTGGCGGTTCCGCCGCTCCCGCCTGCCGGGCCACGCGCGGCAGCCCCATTTCCACCAGCGGCCGAAGACATCGGCGTGACCCTCTTGAAGCGCCACATACAGGCCCCGGCCTTCCCGCCGTCGCCTTCCCCGCTGCTGGGAGTTGAGTGACCGCCCCCACCACGCGTGCCACTATTGGCCTCCGCAAGACCCGCAAACATGGGTTGTAGGGCTTCTTTTGGGAGTGCGAGATCGCCACCGAAGTGGTTCGGGCCCGGCCGCCGTCCCCGTCGTGCTTGCCACCGCCTGACGAGACACCGCCACCGGAACCGCCGCTGCCCACCTCGATCCCCAGAAGGATGGACTTCTGGATCTGGAACGTACAGGTCGTAGTGGCCCCACCGCCAGCTCCCTGTCCGCCCTGGGCGTCGGGCACCGTCGCTCGTTCAGCGCCTCCTCCTCCGCCCCCAGCTCCCAGAACGGCGATGGTCAACTTGGTCACATTGTCCGGCACCCAGTACTGGACCTTGCCGGGCTCGGAGAACACCTGCGGCTTCGGCGGAGCCGCCTTCAGGGACCCGGCGGAGGCGGGCGCGGCCGTCAGCGCGCCCATCACCAGCCCCGCCACGACGGATCCGGTCGCCGGCGTGCGCCATGAAGCGAACACGTTCTTTCCTCCTGCGTGCCTGGTTGTCGCAAAACGACGGGATGGCCTGATCGCTCACGCCGACGAAGACCCCGGGGGTGACCTGCTGGGCGGGGGCGGGTATGACGACCGGGGCAAAGACGCGACGAATGCTGGTCAAAAGGACCTCCCGGAGTCGGCGGCTGTTGCCGAGAAACGCATCCTGAAGATGCTGTCCCGACGATCGCTTGCTGATACGCGCAGCCGGGGGGTGTACAGGTGCCGACAGAGGCGCGCCCCATGACAGGAAGCTCTCCCACCACCCGCAGCGCTCAGCCTCTGACTCGGAGGACGGGCCCTGACCTGGCGGTGAGCCCAACGCAGGACCATCTACCGAACGTCGCCGAGCCGCCAGACGTGGAGCATGAGGGCTGGCTCCGCTGCCGTCTATGTCGCATGAGACATCGCGAAGTCCGGAGAAGGATGGCTTCCGCTGCATGCTCGCCCGCCCCAGCGCTGCTCCGGTCGTCATGCGCTCGCGCCGCAGCACCGACCTGGCGCCGTTCTTCCCTGAAGTCACTGCCGCGGCCGCGGCACTACCGGACGAGGTGGCGCTGGACGGCGAACTGGTGGCCGAGTCGGAGGCCCGCATCGTCTTCGAGCCGCTGCTGGCGCGGATGAACCGCCGCGGCGCCGCAGCCAAGCAATTGGCCGCGCTGATGCCCGCGCACTACGTCGCCTTCGACCTACTGCACACCCGAGACGGCAGTACCCTGCCACGTCCATACCGGGAGCGGCGAGCGATGCTCGCGGAGTTGTTCGCCGCACACCAGCTTCGCGCTCCGTGGACGCTGTGCCCGGCCACGACGGACCCGGACATCGCCCACGGCTGGCTGGAGTGGACAACGGCAGGCATCGAAGGCTGGGTCTTGACGAGGGAAGCGAGCCGGTACCGGCCGGGCCGGCAGAGCGCCTGGCAGAAGTACCGCGTCCGGCACACAGCGGAGGCCATCGTGGCTGGTGCCATCGGCAGCCTCACCGAGCCGAGCACCCTGCTGCTCGGCCGCTACGACGCCGCCGGCCGCTTCCGCTACACCGGCCGAACCACCCCGCTCGGCGCCGACCTCGCCCGCAGTATCGGACCCCTTCTCGCCCCAGCCGGACCCAAGCACCCCTGGACCGGGCGCACTTTCACCGTCGGCTGGGGCAGCCGGGACGTCCTGGACGTGCGCCTCACGGCCCGGACACGGTGGTGGAGGTCGTCATGGACGTCTCCCGCGATGCCGCCGGCCGCTGGCGCCACCCCGTGCGGACACTGCGCCCTCGCCTGGACATCGCCCCCGGGCGACGTCGCCTCCTCGAGTCCGCAGACCGGCCGGCTGCCGGCTGAGGCTCACCCCACTCGTGCGGGTGCCGGGGACCGCCGCGGTGAGCTTCTTGACCGGGGCCGGGCGGGCGCGGGACGGTTCCCTCGCCGGGGTGCGTGTGGCCTTGGACAGCCGGGCACGGTGGACGGCGTGGAGCGCCTCCAGGAATGGAGGGCGGCCGCTGCGCTGACCGCGCAGAGCCAGATGGGCGGCTGGATCCTTCCCGGGTCGGGCCGCAGATCACTCGGCGCGGGTGTAGCTGACCGGTTCGTTGGGGCAGTCGGCTGCCAGGGTGGTCAGCTTCTGGTCCTCGGCGGGGTCGGCTGACAGGCCCCAGCGGAGCTTGTCCGCGGTCCAGTCGGCGATGTAGCGGCAGGTGACCGTCTTGTCTGGTGGCAGCCAGGTGGTGGGGTCCTGATCGGCCTTCTGCCTGGTGGAGCGGGCGGTGACCGCGACCAGGTCCCTGGGGACGCCGAGGTCGTTGGCGTACTGCTCGCGCCTCTTCGCCGTCCAGGAGCTGGCGCCGCTGTCCCATGCTTCGGCGAGGGGGACGAGGTGGTCGATGTCCAGGCTGCGGGGGTTGGTGATGTCCTTGTTGTCGTACCAGGAGTGCCACAGGCCTGCGGTTCCGGAGAACAGGTACCTGGTCCACTCATTCGTTGAGTCGCCCGACATGCTCAATCTCTACTCAGGCAACGTCGAGACAGACGGCAACGGTGAGGCCGTGGTGACACTCCCAGGCTACTTCGACGCGCTCAACCAGGACTTCACCTACCAACTGACGAGCATCGGTCGATTTACCAACATGACCGTCTCCGAAGAAATTCACGAAAACCGATTCACCATCAAGACCGACAAACCGAATGTCAAGGTCTCATGGCAAGTCACCGGGGTACGCAAGGACCCCTATGCCAACAGAATCGGATCACACCCGAAGAGGAGAAACCCGAGGAGGAACGAGGTCTCTACCTACACCCCGAAGCATACGGCCAGCCACGCAGTCGTCAAATCCGCTATGACCGCGAACGCGCACATGAGGAAGCCCAGGCATCGTTGACCGAGCAGGAAAGAAAGGCATTCGAGCGGCCGGATTCACAAACGTAGGCCAGAGCTCTCAGAATGCGACGGCCATGCCATTGCCGCGCGTCACGCTAGGGACGGGCCTCCGAAGGCGGGTGAACCCCCGGGCTCCTAGCCCCAGCCCTCACCCACGCCTTCTGGGTGCACGAGAGCCAGGCGGCGGCAACCGCCGGACGACCTCGACGGCCTGTGCTCCCGCGCGATCGCCCGGATGATGGCGCAGGCTCCGCAGGAGGACGACATCGTCCTCCTGATAGCCCGCACCCACGCCAGCGCCGGCGGTCCGGAGAGCGCCGGACGCGGGCCCAGCGGCGCGGCGCACTGCCAGCACCGTCGGCGCGGCGGGGTTCACCGATCAGCGGCCAGCACTGCCGCAAGGCCTTCTCGCAGATCCTTGACGAAATACTCGGGAACCTCCAGCGACGGGAAATGTCCCCCGGTTTCAGGCGACCTCCATTGGACGATCTGTCGGTACCGCTCTTGTGCCCAGGGGCGCGGGCACTTCTCGATGTCGCGGGGATACACAATGATTGCTGACGGGACGTCGACCCGAAGTGCGGGGTCGAGCGAGAGGTGGCTTTCGTAGTAGATGCGGGCCGACGATGCTCCGGTCCGTGTCAGCCAGTACAGGGTGACGTTGTCGAGAACCCTGTCTATGGAAATCATCTCGAAGGGGCTGTCTTGGGTATCTGTCCATTCGGCGAACTTGTCAAGGATCCAGGCGAGAAGCCCGACTGGTGAGTCGACGAGCGAGTAGCCGATGGTCTGCGGTCGGGTCGCCTGCTGCTTTGCGAACGCCGCCGGGGGGCCGCCCCAGAAATCGCGGGTTTCCTCGGTCCATCTGCGCTCGGTCGCCGTCAGCCCGTCCGTTGTCAACCCGGGCGGTGCCTGCGCGGTCGTCGTGTGGATGCCGATGACGTGCGCCGGGAACCTGCCGCCGAGGACCGTGGTGATCACACCTCCCCAGTCGCCGCCGTGGGCTACGAACTTGCGGTAGCCGAGCCTTCCCATCAGCTCCACCCATGCGGCCGCGATCTTTTCGATTCCCCACCCGGTGGTGGCCGGCTTGTCGCTGTAGCCAAAGCCCGGCAACGACGGGACCACGACGTGGAACGCCGGTGTGTCCGCATCTTTCGGATCTGCCAGCTCGTCCGCCACATCGGCGAACTCGGCAATGCTGCCCGGCCAGCCGTGCGTCAAGATCAGAGGAGTGGCATCCGCGCGCGGGGATCGGCGGTGCAGGAAGTGGATTCCCAGACCGTCAATGGTCGTGCGGAACTGGCCGATCCGATTAAGGCGCGCTTCGAACGACCTCCAGTCGTACCCGGTGCGCCAGTAGTCCACAACATCGACGAGGTCGGCGAGAGGGACGCCCTGCTCCCATCGGCGAGGGTCGGGCGCTGCGCGATGGACCGTCTCGGCTTCCGGCAGCCGCGCCGCGGCCAGTCGCGCGCGCAGATCGTCGAGGTCGGCGTCAGTCGCGTGGGCTTCGAATGCTTGCACGTCGCTGGGCATGAGACCTCCTGGTCATCGTGGACCCGGCTTGAACCTGTGGTGAACCGTCTACGACGGTTCTAGCATGTTTCGACGCCGACGCGGAACCAGCTAAGGTGGTTCCATGCATGATGGGTTCCCTGACTTCCGTCTCGGCAAGGTGTTGGCGACCAGCTTCACGGCGACTCTGACGGAGCGGTGCGGCAACGCGGTGGAACGCATCCCCACGCCGCAGCGACTCGTCGACTGGCTCACAGTGAATGGCCTCGCCGTGGAGTCCTGCACCACGGCCCAGCTCGAACTCGCTTGGGAACTGAGGGAGTCAATTCACGCCGCCCTGACGGCGGCCGCGATCCAAGACCCTCTCCCCGCGTCTGCCGTCCAGGTCATCAATGACCGCAGCACTCAGGGTCGGGCCGCGGCCATCCTGACGCCCGAGAACAATCGGCAATGGCGACTGATCTCGGCTTCCTGCGTGGCGGATGCCCTAAGCGTGATCGCCGCCGACTCGATCAGCATCCTCGCAGGCGAACGAGACGGAAAACTGGCCTTGTGCGCATCGCCAACCTGCCGAGCCGCCTTCTTCGACACCAGCCAAAGCCGTACCCGCAAATGGTGCGAAATGAACACATGCGGGAATCGCCAGAAGAAGGCACGCTTCAACGCCAACAAGCGCAAAAACCCTAGATCAGCAAAGTAATCGTCACCCTCGGTACACATTCAGGCGGACCCAGGCCCTCGGGGTCGATGACGCGGCCCTCTTCCCGGAGCTGGCGCACGATCTCGGCGATGTCCAGGGCGTTGTGGAAAATCACCGCGTTGGTGAGCAGGTCGTTGAATTTCGCGGTCTTCTCCTGCTCGACGGGGTCGTTGTCGGTGATGACGCCGCCGTTGCCGAAGCCAATCCACTGGGAGAATCGGTTGAACGCCTCGACCTTGTCCGTCACTGCGGTCACCCCGCCGGCGCAGCGGGGCGTCGGAGAGGTAGCCCAGCAGCTGGACGGTGCGAATCACGCGGCCGACCGCGCTCGTCGGCGACGTCGCCGACGAAGACCTCGCCCGGGCCACCGCAGCGCTCGCGACCCGCCGCTTCGGCTCGCCCGACATCCCGGTCAACAACACCGGCCGCACCCTGAACAAGCCGGTCACCGAGACCACCGTCGAGGACTTCGACGCCATCCTGCGCGTCAACGCCCGCGGCAACTTCGTCCAGGACCGCGAGGCGTTCCGCGCCATGGCGGCCGGTGGCGGCGGCGCGATCGTCTCGATCGCCTCCGTCTCGTCGCTGGTCGCCTACGCCACGCAGACCGCCTACGCCGCGTCGAAGGGCGCACTGGCCCAGATCACCCGGGTGCTGGCCATCGAGGGCGGGCCCGAGGGCATCCGCTCCAACGCCGTACTCCCCGGAGTCATCGGCGCCGACATCATGGAGGGCGTCGTCGACAACGGCCGCGAGATGCTCGCCTCGTTCGGCCCCGCCCACCCGATCGGGCGGATCGGACGCCCCGAGGAGGTCGCGGAAGCCGTCGCCTTCCTCACCTCCGACGCGGCTGGCTTCGTCACCGGCGCGCTGCTGACCGTCGACGGCGGCTGGACCGCCCAGTGACGATCGCTCGGCCCCGCCCCAGTCGATCAACCGGTGGGGCGCGGGCCTCAGGACCCGGCGCACCGTCTCGAAGGCGGCCCGAGCGGCATCGACAGCTGCGGAAGGCGGCGACGGAAAGCAGCCACAGATCGCCCGGTCCCCGGCCCAAAGGCCATGCACTCCCCGGCGCCCGCCGGCCCGTGGCTGACGACACCGGCTCGGGTCCGGACCCGTCCGATCGGTATGTGCCGATTGGCTAGTTGGCGAAGCCACCCTTGGGCTCGATGATCTCCAGGTTGGTCCCGTCAGGGTCGTTGAAGTAGGCGACCTTGGTGCCGAGGGCGGTGTCCGGGGTGACCTCGCCCTCGATGAAGGTGTAGTCATCGCCCAGGAAGTCGTACCCGGCCTCCTTCATCCGCTGATAGACCGCATCGAAGTCGTCGACCTTGAAGCACAGGTGCATGGAACCGGGGCGGTTCGCCTTGCCGTTCGTACGCTCGCCCACCGGCTCAGTGAACTGGATGAGGTCGATGCCGAGCCCGTCGATGTTGATCGTCGCGTACCGCAGCTTCGCGACGGGCAGTCCCTGCGACTTACCGAACGGCACGCTGCTCATGGTCCCCTGGGCGACGGGCCCCCGGCCGGTCAGGGCCGTGTAGAACGCGATTGACACGTCCAGGTCCGAGACCGAGATCCCGGCGTGGGCGGCCCTCGTGAGGTTCATGGGAGTAGCGGCGACAGCCATGGGATCCTCTCCTCCAGTTCCTTGATGGCTATTCATCGCTGCTCTGGTACCCAGATAACGCATCTTGTCGCATTGTCGGATCAATGAACCCAAGCTGCGCCTCTCCGGGTTTCCGACCGCCGGGCTGACGTGAGCGGCACGCTGTCCGCCGTTCAGCGCCGGAACGTCTCCCCACTGGAGCTGTTCGTCGACCTGGTCTTCGTCTTCGGGATCGGCCTCGGGGCCTCATGGTCACCCCCGCTGACCTGCACGACGCCGCAGCCGCGAAGGAGGTCCTTTTCCGCCTGCCCCTGATGCACCCGGAGATCACGATCGTTTGGGCCGACTCCGCCTATGCCGGAAAGCTCGTCGGCTGGGCCAAGCAGCACCTCAACCTGACAATCAAACCGGTCAGCCGCCCGAAGGACGCCTCCGGTCTCGTCGTGCTGCCCCGCCGTCGGGTCGTCGAGAGGTCGCTGGCGTGGATGAAGCACGCACGTCCCCACGCGAGGGACTACGAACGGCTCGTCCAGCACTCCGAGACTCTGATCACCTGGGCCGCCATCACCCTCATGACCAGGCGCCTCGCCCGGAAAGGCGCCACCCCCAGCTGGTCGGGGAAACCGGCGCCGGCCGATAGCTGACTCAGGCGGCGCCAGAACGGCAGTGGCAGAAGTGGCCGCCGGGAATTCCTGGCGGCCACTTGCGAGAACTGTCGTCCTACCAATGAAGAAGCCGCACCAACTCGTGCGATGCGACCCAGTGGCCTGCTTGTTGCCACCCAAGCCGCCTGTCGCTCCATCCAGCGCGGCAGACGTACTCGTTGACGCGGCCCGAGTCACGGACGGACCGAACGGCGACACGCCGTCCACGAATTCCCGCCCCGGTCTTCCTTACTCCTGCTCCGAGTCTGTGGACGGCAACGTGTACGGGCCGCCCCACGTCCCGGCGCACGGCTGTGCAGAGCGCAGAGGGCGGGTGTCAGCTTCCGCAGGCCCAGGCGATGACGCTACGGCTGAGCGCTGGGCGCGGGGGCGTTGAGGTCCTTGTGGACCACGCGGGCGATGCGCTCGATGTGGGCGACGCCGTCGTCCATCGTGGTGTTGTCCTGTGAGAGCACCGTGATCGTGTAGTCATGGCCGGCACCGGTGAAAGCGCCGAGGCTGTGCACGCGCCAGCCGTTCGTGTCCCGCTCCAGCCAGCCGTTCTTCACGTGTACCTGCGCGTCACTCGGCGCGCCGGACGGGGTCCCCCAGCGCTGCTCGGGGATGACCCCGCCCATCAGCTTCAGGACGTAGGCGCGGGAGTCGTCGCTGAGTACCGGGTTCGCGTGGGTCACCAGATCCAGGAGTTTTTCCTCATCGTTCGCGGTGATCTGAGTGAGCCCCCAGTACCCCTCGTCGTCGGGGACGGTCTCGGTCATCCCCGCGATCCGCAGGAACTCGTTGATCCTGTCCACCCCGATCTGCTTCCACAACGCGGTGGTGGCATCGTTGTCCGACTTCGTGATCATGGCGGTGGCATGATCCTTTTCGTCCTGCGTCAATGCGCGACCGTCTTTTTGCGCGTCCCACAGCAGTGTGGCGAGCACGGTCACCTTGACCGTGCTCGCGGAGTCGAAATGCCGGTCTGCATCCAGGGTGCAGGTGGTATTCGTGGTGCGGTCGTGGAGGCTGATCGATGTCGTGGCGGAGGCGCCGTCCAGTGCCGCGTTGATGTCTTCGGAGAGCTTGTCGGCGAGTGCCGGCGTGTCCGAGGTGCAGAGCGCCGCCGGTGCGGAGGCTGCGTCAGCCGATGCCACCGAAGCGATCGTCGGCACGAGCACTCCCGCGGCCAGGGCTGCCTTTGACGCGAGGGGGGTGCGGGGAAGCTGGGATATCCGTCGGTGTCGACCCATGGGGTGCTGGTCCATTCGTTCGTGTGCAGGAGGGGTGCCTTCGCTTTGTTGCGAAGACGTCGCGGTGATCGCGGCACAGGCTGCCTGACCAGCGACAGGTGTTGCCCCAGGCGCATCCGAGTCGCACAGGATTTCTCCCGAATGGTCACAGTGAACTACTCCGGCATCAGTGGAGGCTCTACGCCTTGACTGTCTCCAGCTTCCGGTTGAGGGCTGCTCGGAAGTCCTCAACCGCTCCCGCCTGAGCGAGACTGTCTGTGCCACGGCATCACCCGAAGGAGCCTGCCGGGATGGGCCGTGTGTCGGGGCTCGCTCCGGTGTAGTTGGCTTGCTCCGCGGCGTACCGCAACGGGCGAATGGTCTTGGGCTCTCAGCCCATGGCGGTGACGAGGCATACGGTGGTGTGCCATTCCGGCGACGTCCACCAAGCCTCGTCCTTGCCCACCGACCGCCCGGCCCTGCCCCAGCGGACAAGCACCAGTTCCTCCCCGGCATGGAACTGTCGGCGCACCGGCGGATCGACCGCCCCCGGGCCGTAGCCGGCTAGGACTCGGACCCTTGTCCGGGTATGCCAGGCCTGACCCGCAACCGCCGCGTCTCGCTCATGCCATGGATAACAACCGCGGTTAGTCACTGTCACAACGCGATCTACCGCCCGCGTGACGGCCTGGGATCAGAAACACGCACTTACCTTGTTCTTTATCTACCAAGATCTTCCGGGTCTGCCGATGGCCTTGAGGGTCTCGGGGCGTTTGACGGTCTTGCCCACGTCGTAGCGCAGTGCGGGACTGCGGTTCTTGCTCCCGGGCGGCCGTCCGGGACCGAGGCCACGAGGTTGGGGAACACGGGCCGGGCAGAGCAGGTAGGCTCGGATGTTCCTGAACCCCCGGCGGACCCGCGCCGGGGTGAGGCGTTCGGGCCTGGCCGGCTTCTCCCAGGGCCGACGGAGATCGGTGGCCAGCGGTCGGGCGAGACGTAGCTGAGTGTGGGCGACGACCAGGAGCCAGGTCCAGCGGTCCGCCGCCTGGGGAGTGCGGATCTTCGGAGTGGTCCAGCCGAGCGTCTGCTTGCTGAACCTGAAGGTGTGCTCCAGGTCGAAACGCCGCAAGAAGCCCTGCCACCAGCGGTCCACGTCCGCCGGGGCGGCTCCGGTCTTCGAAGACCACAGCCAGACCGGTGGAGCCTCCCGGTCTTTCGAGAGGTGCTCGACCTTGAGGCGGACCAAGGTGCCTTCGACGATGGGAAGGTCACCGTCATGGTCCAGCCAGGCCGAGCGGTGGGTCAGCCGCGGGTGGACCCGGTCCCACGCCTGGGCTTCGGCCTTGCCGTAGTTCACGGTGTCGGTGGCCGTGGTGATCGCCGGTTCGGGCCAGGTCTCCGGTTTGGCGAAGCGGAACTCCGGCCCGTGCTTGGGCGGGTGGCCGCCGCGGGGATGAGCGCGATGGAATTCCTCACGCGAGGGTGCCGGACAGCGCATCACCCGGTCTGAGCGGACCCGCCCGACCAGTTCAACGGGAAGATCCCGCAGGACCCAGGCCAGGCGGGTGACGTCATAGCCGGCGTCCATGACGATCGTGATGTCCGGGTCCCCGGACTGCCACTGGCTGGCCGCGACGAGCCGCCCGACCACGGCCCTCAGCTGGGCGGCGGTGACCGCGGTCGCATCATCCTCGGGCCCGAGGCGGACCACGTCCAAGATGCCGGTCCACGACGTGGCCCCGGGCTCCAGGACCGCGACGAAGGAGTACGGCCAGCCCGGGATGAACTGCGAAGCGGACTTCGCCCGCCCGTAGACATGGCAGAACAGCCGGTCCGCCGAGCACGGCGCATCCGACCGCAGCCACGGCGACACATCGATCGCCAGCACCAGGCGCCCGCCCTCGAAGTGCGGCAGAGGCATGTCGGCCAGCAGGGCCCGCAACCTGCCGACGTCGATCCGGCCGCGATTGAGGGCTCCGTACAACGCGCCGTGACCGCGACGGTGCTCGGGCACCAGCGTCAGGTCCACCGGCGAGACCACAGGCCCGTCGGCGCACAACAGCGCGTCGGTCAGCTCGAACAGTTCGTCACGCCGGGCGGTCAGACACTCGTAGAACTGGCCCCGGAAGCGTGACGCTTCCGCGAACGCTTCGCGCCGGACATCGCGGCACACCACACTCATGACAACGGCCTTCGGTTGATCCCGTACCTCTGTGACGGAGCACAGGATCAAGCGAAGGCCGCCCCCACGTCCGGCGAATGCCCAGGTGAGCGACGTAGTTCGAGTCGTCATTCGAGACCGGAAGAAAAAGAACTTCCCAATGACGATGTCAAGCCGCTGGCGTTACGGTCGGTAGAACCTCGTAGCACTTTCCGTCTCGAAGCATTGCCCACAAGACGTTGGCTCGTCGACGGGCCAGAGCGAGCAGGGCCTGCTTGTGCCCCTTCCCCTCGTTCCGCTTGCGCCCGTAGTAAGCCTTGGAGGCGGAGCAGGTTCTCAGGCTGGACATGGCGGAGAGGTAGAAGGCCCGGAGCAGACCTCGGTGGTAGCGGCGCGGGCGGCGCATGTTGCCGCTGACGCGGCCGGAGTCCCGCGGCACTGGTGAGAGGCCGGCGAAGGACGCCAGGCGATCGGCCGTGCCGAACGCCTCCAGGTCGCCACCGGTGGCGGCGATGAACTCGGCGCCGAGGAGGGTGCCCATGCCGGGCATGCTCCGGATCACCAACGCGTGTCGGTGCTCGTTGAACCGGGCTTCGATGAGCGCGTCGAGTTCGGCGATCTCCTCGTCCAGGGCCAGCACGCCCTTGGCGATCCGGGCCACCATGGCGGCCGCGAGGGTCTCGCCCGGCAGTGCGGTGTGCTGGGCCCTGGCCGCCTCGACGGCCGTCTCGGCGAGCGCCGCCGCGTTCTTCACCTTGCGGTTCTTCAGCCAGGTTCCGATCCGCCTGGCCCCGCTGCGGCGGATCGCTGCCGGCGCTTGGTAGCCGGTCAGCAGCACGACCGGACCCTTCTTACTCAAGGCCAACACGCGCTCCAACGCGGGGAAGAACTCCAGCAGTTGTGCCCTCAACCGGTTGGTCTGACGGGTCCGGTCGTTGACTAGGTCCAGGCGGCGGGCGGTCAGGGTGCGCAGGTCGACGGCTATCTCGTCGCCGGGCCGCAGGGGGCCAAGGTCCTGTCGCATGCGTGCCTGGTCGGCGATGACGAACGCGTCCTTCTCGTCCGTCTTGCCCTGGCCGCGGTAGGCCGTCGAGGCCTGGTGCACGGCGAGGCCGGTGATGTAGACCATCGGCTGCTGGTGGCTGAGCAGGAGGCCGATGAGCAGGGCGGCGCCGCCGTGGTTGATGTCCACCGCCCACAGGGCGTCCTCAGAGAGCGTGAGCACGTCTGCGATGAGCTCCAGCAGGGCCGGTTCGTCATTGAACACTCGGCGTGAAAGGAGGCGCTCGCCTCGCTCGTCGACCACCACGCAGTGATGGTGTTCCTTGCCGATGTCCACTCCGGCCCAGATCTGAGGCACGGGTCACCTCCGCCAGCTCGTCGTCACAGACTGTCCCGCAGACGACCTCGCCGACGTTGTCCTACACAGCGATCGAGTCGCGTATCCCAATTAGCGGTCGAGTCGTCGCGGGGCTCCGGGCGGCCAAGTTCTTTGAGCCATCCAACGGCGACAAGCTCACAGCCATACCCAGAACCCCTGGGCCCGCCGATCTTACGAAGGACCAGCTCAGACCCACGCTTGGAAGGTAGGACAAGCTTACGCTTACTGTGTGGGAGCACCGTTCTCATCTGACCAGCAAGGAGCACCAGGCGGTGAACGTCGAGATCCCGCCGCACGTACGCGCCGCCGCTGCCCAGCTCGGGGCGGGGGTCCCTTATGCCCTGAAGGTCCTGGCTGGCCAGTTGGCCGACGACCCGGATATGGGGCAGCCCTTGGGTTTTCCCGGGATCCCTACTGTGATGGTCGACGGTGATCTGTTCGAGGACTGCCCCGCCCTGGCCGTCGGCTATGTCCGCGAGACGGACCGGGTCGAGGTCCGGTACGTGAATCTGGCCGCCTCCGCGGAGACCGCCGTGGAGGCCCCGGAGCAGGAGCGGTGGGCCGGCCCCGCTGCCGCCACGGTCACCGCGCGGGAGCTCGCCGACGCCTGGCGGCGCATCGCCCGCTGGCTCCAGCGCAACGCCCCCGACTCCCATGCTGCGCTCCGCGACGGGGCGAGCCCTGCCACCATCACCTCTGTGGAACGCGATCTCGGCATCCGGATACCCGCCGACCTGCGTGCCCTGTGGTCACTGACCGCAGGCGACGACGGGGTCAACGGCGCGGGGTGCCTGCCCGGCAACCAGGCCCTGATGACTCCGGAGACCGCAGCCGCCGTCCACCGGCAGCAGATGGCCGCCCAAGCTCACGAGGACACCCTCAACGCCCGCCGCCCCGAATACGACCGAATCACCGTGTGGAAGGCAGCCTGGATTCCGGTTGTCTCCCACGGCGTGGCTGACCGCACTTCGGGCCTGTACCTGGACGCGACGACTGGTTATCTGGGCCGCTGGTCCCGCTACAACGAAGGCCCCGGCGAGGAACTCGACACGCTGACCACCTACCTGGAAGAGGTCGCCGACATGCTCGAAGCCCCGGCCCTGGCTACACGGGACAGGCCCGGACTGGTCGGCGGGGCACTGGTATGGGGCAGCAGGATCGATTTTGACGACAACAGAGACGCCGGGCCGTAGGGTGCAGGAGCAACGTCTGCTCGATGGCGACCCGTACAACTGCAGATCACTTCCTGAAGCGACGGGGGTGGCACCAGAGCCGGTGCCACCCCCTTGTAGTACGAAGGGCATAGCAGTATGAGCGGATGGCAGTGGGTAAATGACCCGCGATATCCCAGCTTCTGTCTCAATCTTATTCGCGGCATGAGAGTGGAAGAGCTGAGCCGCTGACCCGGATGGCCTCGACCGCGGACCGCGCCGACTGGCTGCGGCTGATCGCGGGCTTGGCCGACGGCCCCCAGTCGATGCTGCAGAAGGCACTCGACACAGCCGCCGCCCAACGCCGGGCCGAGGACGCACAGGCTGACGCCGCCCGCGAGCTGGCGGCCAGTCCCTACCGGGACGTGGCGATGGCGGGACTCCGCGACGCCGCGGTCCGACACCGCAGGACCCAGCTGGAGGAACGCCTGTGGCCTGCCGTCCTGCAACCGGCCCAAGCCTGAAACAGCGGCGCTGGGAGAGCTGACTGTCACTTCGCAGTAGCTTCGGGAGAGCAGGAAGGAAAACCGCAGAGGCTGGAAATCTTGGAAGAGATATTCGCGGAGGAAGTGACCGTTCGCTTTCACCAGGTCTACATGGAGAGCCGCGCCGACGAGAACGGGGTCGAGTACGCCGACGCATTCGCCGGGCAGCGGAACGGATTGCTCGGGGCGGCGACGCCGGGCGCTCTGCACCTGGTCGCCGAGCCGCACACGGCAACGGTCGACTGGCGCGTCCAACTCGGCGACACGGCCCCAGGAGTACCGGAGGCGAGCTGGCAGGAAGTGGTGGAGGCATCCTTCAGGCCGGCGACGGACGGCGTACGGCTGGTGCAGTGGGCCGGCACCGGGGCCTGGCCCCTCGTCCTGCCCCGCACGAGCCTCCGAGTGCGCTACTGCACGAGCCGAATAAGCGCGGCCGAAGGCCACGGGGCCGGGCGGCCGCATTCCACCCGGTGCCTCCTGCAGTTCTGGCCCGCGGAGTCGGCGCCGGACGCCGTCGTCCGGGAAACCTCCGCCGAGGCGGGCGTCTGGCACCGTGCCGCCCGCAGGCTGCCTGCCCCGTCAGCGACCTGGGAGGAAGGAGACCCCGAAGCACTCCGGGGAGCTGTCGAATGGGCCGCTCGCCTACAGGAGCGTGCGAGCGGGCGTCGTTCCGGTGCCGGGCACCGAGGCGGCGGGGCGCCCGGCGCGCGGCCTGCTGCCGGGGGAGGCCAGGCGCGCAAGCTCGCGGCTCTGGACCGCCCCTTGCTGACGTCCCTGGAGGCGGCGCCACCGCGCACTCAGCGGGATCTGGCACGATGGGCGGCCCGTCGCGCCTGCGAGCCTGCCGGGCTGGACGACATACCCGCTGTGGGCGCCGCGTTGAAAGCTGTCGACGAGGGCCATGACCTCCCGGAACTCCTGCGGGACCCCCTGCGTGCGCTGGCAGCGCTGACCGAGGGTGAAAAAATTCGGCGGACGAGCGTCGAGTCCCTCGACGGCCGACGGCTCCCGGTGTCTCAACAGGCCATGGCCCTCAGAGCAGTGGCTGCTGCGGGCGGTACGGATCCGCTGCGCGCGGCGATCGACGCGCTCTGCGCGGCAGCCCGCGCCTACGGTCCACCCGATCACCGCGACCTCCTCGCCGCCGCTGCCCATCAGTGCGCGGAGTAGCCCCGCGGGTAGGGGCCTGCACCAGCATGGCTTCACGGCGCAGCGCGCCACCCATGTCTGAGGGAGGGCCGTCCCCGGCGGGAGAGCACCGCGTGCGAGAAACAACGCCTTGGCCTCATGTATTCAGCTAAGGCAGTGGCCAACGCCGCCAGCCGGCCACGGCGGTCCACCCACTCCCGACCCGTCTCCAGCCCGGCAAGGTAGTCGCTCTCCAGGCCTGTGCGGGAGGAAAGATCCTCCCGGGTCAGTCCCCGGCGACGGCGCCAGGCGACCAGGCGGGCCCCGATCGGGACGCCGACGGCCACCTCGTCCAGGTCGCGCATCACCAGATTGCTCACATACCCACTCGCCCGCACGGCGTGCTCTGTCAGGAAACAAGACCCGCTCATCCCGCTCACGGATCAGCTCCCCCGAGGCATGCCGCATATGCCTGGCGCGGGGCACATCAGTCAGACCGCTGAAGGCCACGCGAACCGGTAGCCGATCGGGTTGTTCCACCCTACGGGCTGGCCGGGCCACGGCCGGTGTGCGCTTCTCCGCCGCGCCCGTACAACCTTCGCACCGTTTCGGGAGTCTACGCAGAGGCCTGTCGCCACTGCCGGCGACTGCGGGGCCTCCGGAGGACCCGGCGAGAACCGCCAGGACAGCCCTGCGCCTGCCGAGAACCGCCAGGATTGCCTGGGACCTGCCGAGGAGACGGATTGTTCAGAACAGTCGTGAGCGCTGCGATCGTCACCGCCGTCGCCGCCCTCACGCTCGCGCCCCTGCCTGCCGCCGCAGCGCCGTTCCACGGTGCGAACACGGCCGCCGTTCAGGACGACTTCAACGGTGACGGCTACCGCGACCTGGCCGTGGGCGCGCCCGGCGCCGCCAACGGCAGCGTGCCGTACGCCGGGTCCGTGGTCGTACTGTACGGCTCGGCCTCGTCGGTGGGCACCGCCCGCCGTACCGTCGTCACCCAGGCCAGTGCGGGCGTGCCCGGCGACCCGGAGGACGGGGACCGGTTCGGAGCCGCGGTGGCGGCGGCCGACCTGGACCGCGACGGGTACGCGGACCTGCTGGTCGGGGCCCCGGGCGAGGACGTCGGCACCGAGCAGGCCCGCGGCTCGGTCACCGTGGTCTGGGGCGGGCCCGCTGGATTGGCCGGCGGGGTGAACCTCTCCCCGCCGGCGAGGTACAGCGAAGGTCGTGTCATCTGCGGTTTCGGCCTGGCGCTGGCCACCGGCGACATGACGGGCGACGGAGCCGCCGAGGTGGCCGTCGGCTCGCGCTGCGACGGTGTCTCGTACACGGGCCCCTTCACCCGGACCGGCCAGGCCGCCGGCTCCTACCGTGAGTGGCGGCTCGGTGATATGCGTGGCGTGGTGATGGGCGACGTCGACGGTGACGGACTGGCCGAGCGGTTCTGGCTCTCGGGACCGACCGATGGCGACCTCCGCGGCCCGGTGCACCTCGACCAGGGCCCACCCGTCCCCAACGGGAATCCCACCATCGACGAGCCGCTGAGCCTGCCCTACGCGGACGGCTACAACGGCCAGGTCGGCGACGTCGACGGCGACGGATACGGCGACCTGGTCACCGGCATCAGCGACGACGACTACCTCAGCGGCAGCACGGGCGCCGCGCACCGGGGCGGTGAGGTCCAGGTGCTCTACGGCGGCGCGGACGGCATCACCGCGGACCAGCACCCGCAGGTCTTCCACCAGGACACCGCCGGTGTTCCCGGCAGCGCCGAGAACGCCGACGAGTTCGGCCGCGCCCTCAGCGTCGCCGACACGGACGCCGACGGGTACGCCGACGTGCTGATCGGGATCCCCGGCGAGGCCATCGGCTCGCTCGCCTCGGCGGGCAGCACCCTCCTGCTGCACGGCTCGGCAGCGGGCCTGACCACCGCGCGCGCCACGGGCTACTCCCAGGACAGCGCGGGCGTGCCCGGCGCTGCCGAGGCCGGCGACGCCCTCGGCAGCGCCGTCCACCTCGCGGACCTCGACGGGGACCACCACCCGGACCTGGTCGTGGGCGCGCCCGGCGAGAACAGCGACGGATGCGTGTGGGTCGCCCGTGGCTCGGCCACAGGCCCGGTGCCCGCCGGCTCGGCCAACCTCTGCGGCCAGAGCGCCGGGATCACCCTCCGCGACGATGCCGAGGGGGAGTTCGGCGCGGCACTGGACGACCCGCACACGGCCTTCTGAGCCTGGGCGGGTATTGCCCGCCCGGCGGGCTGGCCCGGGACGGCACCGGCCAGGGCCGTCCCGGCAGTCGCGCCGGATGCCGGGGCGCCCGGGCCGGCGGCCGTGGCCTGAAGGTCGTGCGGCGGCCCTGTGCCGGGACTCCCGTGAGTTCCTTCTGTTCGGCGCATCACAGTTCGACGTTCCATCGGGACTCCCGAAGCTCTGCCGTCTCCATGAAGCAGGGTCGTTACCAGTGAGCTGAGGCGTCGATGCGCCATGGTGCTGGAGCAGGCGAGCCGGCGCGGGCAGCAGCTGACCCTGGCCGACATGGAACGGCGCGTCCGGCCGATGACGCCGGGGCCGGCCCGCCGCCGAGCCGAGTCGCCACCTCTGGGCGCCCGCCGTCAGGAGAGCCGGGCGGCCAACAGGCCCTGGAGGGCGCCGGCGCGGTAGGAGACCGTTGGAGCGCGCGCACCAGATGCCGCATCGAGGGTTCTGCCGGGCAACGTAGACGCCCGATGGGCGGGCACAGGTCGAGCGCGGCACCGGCTGGAAGGACGCTGAACCCATCGGCTTCGTAGTAGGGCGCCAGGTGCGGCTTGTGGGTATGGATGCCACCCAGCATGGCCTGGTAGCCCTGGCGGGCGTAGGAGCGGACGAGCTCGGCGACGAGCCGGTGCCTTAAGGCCTGTGCGGCGGATCATGTGACCGCCTCGCGTTTGAGGCCATTGTTCTGGTCGTGGGACGGGGTGACCTGACAGGCGACGAGTGGGCGCGGCTTGCGCCGCATCTGCCGAGGCCGGGCGTGGAGGCGGGCGCTGGTGTGATCACCGAACGGTGATTAACGGGATCTTGTTCCGGATTCGTACGGGCGTCCCCCGGCGGGACCTGCCCGAGCGATTCGGGAGCTGGAAGACCGTCTATGAGCGCCATCGCCGGTGGTCCGCAGACAGCACCTGGGACCGGATCCTCCAGGCCGTCCAGGCCGATGCCGACGCCCAGGAGCGGATCGACTGGAGCATGGTGAGCGTGGACTCCACCTCGTGCCGGGCCCACCGGCACGCGGCCGGGTTGCCGCGCAGAGCACCACGGATCCCGAAGAGGAGGTCATTACCCCGGCAGCACCGCCCCGACGAAGGACTCGGCCGTTCCCGGGGAGGCCTGACCTGCAAGATCCACCTCGCCGGGGAGAGGTGGCCGCGCTCTACCACCGGCGCTGGGAGATCGAGTCCGTGTTCAAGGAGATCAAGACCCACCAGCGTGGCGGGAAGGTGGTCCTGTCCAGCAAGACCCCAGACGGTGTCCGTCAGCAGATCTGGGCGCATCTGCTGGTCCACCACGCCTTGCGGGTGCTGATGTGTCGAACGGCTGCCGCCCGCGGGATCGATCCCGGCCGCCTCTCCTTCACCGCCACCCTGCGGGCCGCCCGCCGCGGCGTCACCACCTCACCAAGGATCTTTTCCCCCTGAGCGACTGGTCACTGCGCTCACCCAACCCCGCGACGATCTTCTGCCACACCTATCGCCACCCCGCCGAGCGCGCACCCAACCCCGCGTCGCCAAACGCAAGATGTCCAACTACCGGCTCAAGAGAACCCAGCACCGAACCTGGCCGCAGTTAGTAAACACCCCGACCTGTCGATAGAACGGTCCGGGCAGCAGCAGGAGGTTGAACCCGCCGGGACTGCGTTCGACGGCCTTGATGGTCTTGATGGTCTTGGGGGAGCTGTGGCGACTGACCACGCACCGGCCCACCCGCCCGCCACGCACCCGCCACGCGGTCCGCCACCCCGGACACCGCCGCGTCCGTCGGCGCACGGAGCCCGCCCGGGGCGCCCGGATCGACCCCCGCACATCGCACGCCGCACGCCACATCCCGCGGACCGGCCGGATCCGGTCCGCGGTCCTCACACGTCCGCGCGTGCCGTCGCCAGCAGCTCCTCCGCATGGGCCCGGGCCGTCTCCGAGTTCTCCTGCCCCGCGAGCATCCGCGACAGCTCGCGGACCCGCTCCTCGCCCTGGAGCACCTTGACGCCCGAGCTGGTCACCGAGCCGTCGTTGGTCTTCTCGACGAGGAGTTGGCGGTCTGCGAAGGCGGCCACCTGGGGAAGGTGGGTGACGACCACGACCTGGGCGGACTTGGCGAGCCTGGCGAGCCTGCGGCCGATCTCGACCGCGGCCTTGCCGCCGACGCCGGCGTCCACCTCGTCGAAGAGGTAGGTGGGCACCGGGTCCATACCCGCGAAGACCACCTCCACCGCCAGCATCACCCGCGACAGCTCACCACCCGAGGCACCCTTGGCGATCGGCCGCGGCGGCGCCCCGGGGTGCGGGGCGAGCAGCAGCTCGACCTCGTCGACACCGTGCGGGCCGTAGGCGACGGTGCGGCCGCCCACCTCGACGCCCTCGGGGTCGTCGCTCTGGCGGAGCTCGATGGTGACCCGGGCGTGCGGCATGGCCAGCGAGGCCAGTTCCTCGGTCACGGCCGCCCCGAACCGGGCCGCGGCCTCGCTCCGGGCGTCCGTGAGCGCCTGGGCGAACTCCCCCAGCTCGGCGCGGAGCGCGTCGCGCTCCGCGGTCAGCTCGCCGATGCGGTCGTCGTCGGAGTCGAGTTCGGTGAGCCGGGCGGCGCCCTGGGCGGCCCAGTCCAGCACCGCCGCGATCCCCTCGCCGTCCGTGCCGTACTTCCGGATGAGCTGGGTGAGCGCGGCCCGCCGCTCCTCCACGGCCGCGAGCCGCAGCGGGTCGGCGTCGAGGTCGTCGGCGTAGCCCGCCAGCTCGCCGGAGACGTCGCTGAGCAGGATGGCGATCTCGCCGAGCCGGTCGGCGAGCTGGGACAGCGCCAGGTCGTGAGAGCGCACGGCCTCCAGCGCCCGGTGCGCGCCCCCGACCAGCGTGGTGGCGTCCACGCCCTCGGGGTCCTCCGGGTTGCCCGCGAGTGCGGCGTGCGCGGCGCCCGCCGCGGAGGCCAGGGCCTCGGCGTGGCCGAGCCGCTCGGCCTCGGCGGCCAGCTCGGCGTCCTCGCCGGGCCTGGGCTCGACGGCGGCGATCTCGTCCAGGCCGAAGCGGAGCAGGTCGGCCTCCTGGGCGCGTTCCCGCGCGCGGGTGGTGATCTCCTCGAGCTCGGCGGTGACGGCGCGCAGCCTGCGGTACGCGGCGGTGTACTTGGCGAGCGGTACGGCGACCGCGTCCCCCGCGTACCGGTCGAGCGCCTGGCGCTGCCTCGAAAGCTTCAGCAGGCCCTGCTGGTCGGTCTGGCCGTGCACCGCCACGAGGTCGTCGGCTAGTTCGGACAGCAGGCCGACTGGGACGCCCCGGCCGCCGAGGTGGGCCCGGGAGCGTCCCTCGGCGGAGACGGTGCGGGTGATCAGCAGCGCGCCGTCGTCGAGTTCGGCCCCGGCCTCCTCGGCCCGGGCGGCCGCCGGGGCGTCGGCGGGCACGGCGATGCGGCCCTCCACGACCGCCGACCTGGCGCCGATCCGTACCAGGGCCGGGTCCGCGCGCCCGCCGAGCAGCAGGCCCAGGCTGGTGACGACCATCGTCTTGCCCGCGCCGGTCTCGCCCGTGACGGCGGTGAACCCGGGCGACAGCTCGACGACGGCGTCCTCGATGACTCCGAGCGACCGTATCCGCATCTCCTCCAACACGCACACGACCTTACGAGGTCCGGGCCGCGCTGTGCGACGGGCCCCGCGGCGGATCTGTGAAGACGCAGGTGGCGGCCGAGCCACGGCGGTGGCTGTCACCCGCGGGGGTGGGCGGCCACCCGGTATGACCGGCCCCGCCTCCGGGCCGCCCTGCCGCGGGTCAGGCCGGTTTGCCGCGCCACCCCGAGACCGGCAGGGCGAACTTGGCGACGAGCCGGTCGGTGAACGACGCCTGGTGCAGCCGGGCCAGCCGGACCGGGACGGCGCCCCGCCTGACCTCCACCCGGGCACCGGCCGGCAGCCCGACCGTGCGGCGGCCGTCGCACCAGAGCACGCCGTGCGGCGTGTGCGGCTGCACCTCCACGGCGAGCACGGACGTCGGGGAGGTCACCAGCGGCTTGGCGAACAGGGCGTGCGCGCTGATCGGCACCATGAGCAGGGCCTCCACCTCCGGCCACACCACGGGTCCGCCGGACGAGAAGGCGTAGGCGGTGGAGCCGGTGGGCGTGGCGCAGACGATGCCGTCGCAGCCGAAGCCGGTCACCGGCCGGTCGTCCACCTCCAGGACGACCTCCAGCATCCGCTCGGGCGACACCTTCTGCACGGCGGCCTCGTTGAGCGCCCAGTCGGTGTGCACGATCTCGCCGTTGCTGTGCACCGCGACGTCGACGGTCATCCGCTCCTCGACGTCGTAGCTCTTGGTCACCACACGGTCGACGACCTTGTCCAGGTCGTCCCGCTCTGCCTCCGCGAGGAAGCCGACCCGGCCGAGGTTGACGCCGAGCATCGGCACCCCGGACGCCCGCGCGAACTCCGCGCCGCGGAGCAGCGTCCCGTCGCCGCCGAGCACGATCAGCAGCTCGCAGCCGTCCAGCGACTCGGGGGTCGCCTCGGGCACCAGCTCGACGGAGGACGGCAGAGGCAGGTCGAACGCCTCCGACTCCAGCGCCCGCACGGTCAGGCCGCAGCGCAGCAGCCCCTGGACGACCAGTTCGGCGCTGCGCACCGCCGCGGGCCGCCCGGTGTGGGCGAGCAGGAAAACAGTACGAGCACGGGTCTCGGTCAACGCGGCCCCTCCGCCACTGCACGGTCGACTTCTGCCGGGTCCAGAACGGGTGCCCCGGCACGCAGCCACAGAAAATACTCGACATTTCCGGAAGGGCCCGGCAGCGGGCTCGCCGTGACGCCCAGAGCGCCCAGCCCGAGCCCCTCGGCCTGCCGCGCCACCTCGCACACGGCCTCCGCGCGCAGCCGGGGGCTGCGCACCACCCCGCCGCTGCCCAGGCGCTCCCTGCCGACCTCGAACTGTGGCTTCACCATCAGCACCAGGTCGGCGCCGGGCACCGCGCACCGCACGAGGGCGGGCAGCACCAGGCCGAGGGGGATGAACGAGAGGTCCCCGACGACCAGGTCCACGAGCCGCCCGTCGATGTGCTCGGGCGTCAGCTCGCGGACGTTGGTGCGGTCCTTGACGGTGACGCGCTCGTCGCTGCGCAGGGACCAGGCGAGCTGCCCGTACCCGACGTCGACGGCGATGACGTGTGCGGCGCCCGCGCGCAGCAGCACATCCGTGAAGCCGCCCGTCGACGCCCCGGCGTCCAACGCGCGCCGGCCCTCCACCCGCAGGCCGCGCGGCACGAAGGCCGCGAGTGCGCCGGCGAGCTTGTGCCCGCCGCGGGAGACGTAGCCGGGGTCGTCGGCGTCCTCGGCGATCTCGATGGCGGCGCTGGTGGCCACCTGGGTGGCGGACTTGAGCGCGGTGCTGCCGGCGACGCTCACGCGTCCGGCGGCGATGAGCTGCCCCGCGTGCTCGCGCGAGCGGGCGAGCTTGCGGCGGACCAGCTCGGCATCGAGGCGGCGGCGTGCCACTCCTGCCACGGTCGGTTCAGCTCCTATCGTCGGATGTCGCCAGGTCTGGGCGGGGGCGGCGGTCCCGGACGCTGGTCGAGCGCCGTCAGCGCGTCGCGCAGCCCCCTGTGCACATCCTCGTACACCTCCAGGTGCCCATCGATCGCGAGGTGGTCGGCGTCGGCCAGTCGCTCCAGCAGGCCATCGACGTCGGCATGCCCGGTCGGCGCCCGATCGACACCGAGGGGCGCGGGCGCGGCGGGGTCGGCGCCCGGGTCCGTCCCGGGCTCGGCACTCGGGTCCGTCCCGGGCTCGGCGGGCGGCGGCGCCTGGACGGGGCTCGGGCCGGCCGGCCCGAGGACGGGCGCCGCGGGTCCGGGGACGGCCGCCACGGGTCCGGAGACGGGAACGGGACCAGGGACAGGATCGGGCCCCGGAGCGGGACCGGGGCGCGGTACGGCGCCTGCGGCGCCCGGGGGCGGGGCGGGGCGCGGGGGCGCGAAGGGCCTGGGCACCGGCGAGGGCGCCAGGGGCTCCGCCCCGGGCCGGCCCTCGGGGGGCTCCTGGCCTGCCGTGGAGTCGCTCATGGCCCCGACGCTACCGTGTGGAGCTGCGGTACCGTCTGTCGCGATGGCGACGATTCAGGAGTGCCGTGCCGCGCTCGACAGGCTCGCGGAGCGTCTGGACTCCGCCGACGGCGAGGTGCGCAGTGCCACCACCGTGGAACGCTCGGTCAGCTGCCACGTCACCGACCTCGACACCACCTTCGCGGGCCGCCTCAGCAACGGCCGGATCGAGGTGCAGGACATCTTCCGGGGCCCGCCGCGGGAGCGTGCGGACATCCGGCTGGCGATGACCGGCGCCGACCTGGTGGCGCTGGTCGCAGGCGAGCTGAGCTTTCCGCGGGCGTGGGCCGCCGGCCGGGTCCGTCTGGAGGCCGGCATCGGCGATCTGCTGCGGCTGCGAAGCCTGATCTGAGCCGGTCAGTCCGTCCCGGCGGAGTCCCCGGCGTCGCCCGGCCCGGCGTGGCTCGTACCGGCGGGACCCGTACCAGCGGGGCCCGTACCAGCGGGGCCCGTACCAGCGGGGCCCGTACCAGCGGGGCCCGTACCAGCGGGGCCCGTACCAGCGGGCCTCGTACCGGCAGGGCTCGTACCAGCGGAGCCCGCACCAGCCGAGCTCGCGCCGGAAGAGCCCGTTGCGGCGTGGCTCGCCGCAGTGGTGCTCGTTTCCGTGGTGCTCGTTCCCGTGATGGTCGTTCCCGTGGTAGTCGTCCCGGTGGGACGCCGGTCCTCGGCCGGCCGGCGCGCGGCGCGGGGCCTGCGGGCCGCGGGCACGACCAGCGGGGTGCCCGTCTCGGGGTCGTCGACGACCTGGCAGTCGAGTTGGAAGACGTCGTGCACCAGCTCCGCGGTGACGACGTCGGACGGCGCGCCCTCGGCGATGACCCGCCCCTCGCGGAGTGCGATGAGGTGCGTGGCGTACCGGGCGGCGTGGTTGAGGTCGTGCAGCACCGCGACCAGCGTCCTGCCCTGCTGCTCGTGCAGGTCGGCGCAGAGGTCGAGGACGTCGATCTGGTGCTGGATGTCCAGGTAGGTGGTGGGCTCGTCGAGCAGCAGCAGCGGGGTCTGCTGGGCCAGCGCCATGGCGATCCAGACGCGCTGCCGCTGGCCGCCGGAGAGCTCGTCCACATAGCGGTCGGCCAGGTCGGCGACCCGGGTCGAGGCCATGGCCTCGCGGACGACGCGCTCGTCCTCGGGCGACCACTGCCGCAGCAGCCCCTGGTGCGGGTAGCGCCCGCGTGCCACCAGGTCCCCGACCGTGATCCCCTCCGGCGCGACGGACGTCTGCGGCAGCAGCCCGAGGGTCCGTGCGACCTTCTTCGCGGGCATCGACTGGATGACCTGCCCGTCGAGGAGCACCCGGCCCTGGGACGGCTTGAGCATCCGTGAGAGTGCCCGCAGGAGCGTGGACTTGCCGCAGGCGTTGGGGCCCACGATCACCGTGAAGGAGTGGTCGGGTATCTCGACCGAGAGGTTCTCGGCGATGACGCGCTGGTCGTAGCCGAGGGTCACGTCATCGGCGATGAGCCGGTTCACGGGGGCACCCTCCTGAGGGCGATCGGTGAGGTGACGGCGGTCGGGGGGCCGACGGCGGTCGGGGGCCGGCGAGGATCGACCGGCTGGCGGCGGCCGATGGGCCGACGACGGCGGACGGGGCGCGGCGCCGCGGTGTCCGCGGGACCGTCCGGGTTCGTTCCCGCGACTCATATGCGGCCCGCCCTGCGCTCCGTGACCAGCAGCCACAGCAGGTAGACGCCGCCCAGCACGCCGGTGACGACGCCGACGGGCAGCTGGTCGGCGCCGAAGACCCGCTGCGAGGCCCAGTCCGCGGTGACGAGCAGTGCGGCGCCCATGACGAGGGAGGGGAGCAGGTTCGGCCCCGGCGAGCGGGCGAGCCGGCGGGCGAGCTGGGGGGCGGTGAGGGCGACGAAGCCGACCGGTCCTGCCGCGGCGGTGGCGGCCGCGGTGAGCAGGACGGCGGCCAGCATCAGCAGCAGCCTGGTGCGCTCGACACGGACGCCGAGAGCGGAGGCGACGTCGTCGCCCATCTCCAGCATTCGCAGCGGCCGGGCGTTGAGCAGGGCGAGCGGTACGAGGACGGCGCACAGCCCGAGCAGCGGCCACACCTGGTCCCAGTCCCGTCCGCCCAGTGACCCGGTCATCCAGACGACGGCGCGTGCGGCGTCGACGAGGTCGGCCTTGGTGAGCAGATAGCCGTTGACTGCGGTGAGCACCGCGGCGACGCCGATGCCGACCAGCACGAGACGGTAGCCGTGCACGCCCCGTTGCCACGCGAGCAGGTAGATGACCAGGCCGGTCGCGAGGCCGCCGACGAGGGACCCGAGCGCGACATCGACGGCGCTCCCGGAGAAGAGCACGATCACCACCAGGGCACCCGCCGTGGAGCCCTGTCCCAGGCCGAGCACGTCGGGGCTGCCCAGCGGATTGCGGGAGACCGCCTGGAAGAGCGCGCCGCCGAGCCCCAGCGCGCCGCCCACCAGCAGCCCGACCAGGACCCGCGGCAGCCGCAGTTCATGGATGACGAACTCCTGGCCCGCGTCGCCCCCGCCGGCCAGTGCCCGCAGCACGTCCGGCACGGGGATCGGGAAGTCGCCGGTGCCGATCAGGGCCACGCTCGCGGCCAGCGCGGCGAGGACGAGCAGCAGGACGACGGCCAGCGCCCGGACGTCGAACCGGACGGACAGCCGGCCGGTGCGCAGGCTCCGGCCCCGGGTGGTTCGCACCGTGCCGGCCCCGGTGGCTCGCACGGTCGCGGTACGGGTGGTTCTCACAGGTGCGCCATCCTCCGCCGCCGTACCAGGTAGATGAAGACGGGCCCGCCGACGATCGCCGTGACGATGCCGACCTGGAGCTCCGCAGGCCGGGCCACCAGGCGGCCGATGACGTCGGACCCGAGCAGCACCACGGGCGCGAGGACGGTGGCGTACGGCAGGACCCAGCGCAGGTCGGGCCCGGCGAACGAGCGCACGGCGTGCGGCACCATCAGCCCCACGAACGCGATCGGCCCACAAGCCGCGGTGGCCGCCCCGCACAGCAGGGTCGCCGCCAGCATCGACAGCGCCCGGGTGCGGGTGAGGTGGGCGCCCAGCGCACGGGCCGTGTCGTCGCCCATCGCCACGGCGTTCAGCGGCCGGGCGAGGCCCAGTGCGAGGAGGGTGCCCACGCCGAGGAACGGCAGCACCTGGAGGATCGTGGCGGAGTTCGCGGAGGCCAGTGAGCCGACGGTCCAGAACCGCATCTTGCCGAGCGCCGCGTCGTCCATGATCATCACGGCTTGCAGATAGCCGTAGAGGGCGGCGTTGACGGCGGTGCCGGCCAGCGCGAGCCGTACCGGAGTGGCACTTCGGCTGCCGCCGAGCAGGTAGACGAGCACGCCGACCCCGGCGGCCCCGGCGAACGCGAACCACACATAGCCGGTGAGCGAGTCGACCCCGAAGAAGGTGAGGCCGGTGACGACGGCAGCCGCGGCCCCGGTGTTGATGCCGAGCAGGCCCGGGTCCGCCAGGGGATTGCGGGTGAGCGCCTGAAGGACCGCGCCCGAGAGGCCGAGCGCCGCTCCGGCGAGCAGCCCGAGGAGCGTGCGCCACAGCCGCTCGTCGACCACCACGTCTCCGTAGCTGCCGGAGTTTTCGAACAGGCCGTGCCACACCTGCCCCACGGGCAGCGGCTTCGCCCCGATCACCAGACTGGCGACGGCGACGAGCGCCAGGACGGCCACGGAGACGAGGAGCCCCGCCCCGCGCGCCGCCCGCCGGCCGCGGGGCACAGGGGTGGCGTTCGCGTGCTTCTCTGGCGGGCTGTCGACCAACACAGAGGTTAGGTTAGCCTAACCGATCCTTGGGCTCACGTCCGCGCCCCCGGCGCCCGGCCCTCACGGCCTGGCCCTCGCGGCTCGGCCGCGGTGGTCGCCGCGGGGCTCGTGCCCTCGTTGCGTAGCTCTTGCGGTCGGCTCCTCGGGGCCCGGTTGCGTGGCTCTTGCGGTCGGCTCCTCGGGGCCCGGCCTTCGTTGCCCCTCTCTCCAACGCCCCAGCTTCCGTCATCCCGTTCCTCGTCGCTCGATCCTCGTCGCTGGTTTCTCGACGCCGGTGTCTCGACGCCGGTGTCTCGACGCCGGTGTCTCGACGCCGGTGTCTCGACGCCGGTGTCTCGACGCCGGCTTCTCGTTACTCGTCTTCCGTTCCTCGCCACCCGGCCGAGGGCCGCGTACCACCGGGCGGTCGGCTCACCACCCGAGACGCGCCACGGCCTTGCCGCCGTCGAGACGGCAGGCGTCCTCCCCCGCGGCCGTCCAGGCGGCCGCGCACAGCGCGCGCAGGCCGTCGAGGGCGTCGCCCTCGCCCTGCACGTCGAGCCGCTCCCGCCTCGCCGAGGCGCGCCAGCCGCCGCACCGGAACGCCGCCTTGCCGTCCTCGCCCTCCTCCTGGGTGACCCGCGGATGCCCGGTCAGCATGCCGCGCAGGTCCGCGGCCACGTAGGTCGGCCGGTGGCGCGGCTCGGCGGCCAGCAGTTCGGCGGCGTCGGTCACGCCGGTCAGGACGAGCAGGGAGTCAACGCCGCCCTGGAACGCGCCCTCGATGTCCGTGTCCAGCCGGTCGCCGACGACGAGGGGGCGCTGCGCGCCGGTGCGCAGGATGGTCTCCCGGTGCATCGGGGGCAGCGGCTTGCCCGCCACCTGCGGCTCGCCGCCGGTGACGATCCTGACGACCTCGACGGCCGCGCCGTTGCCGGGGGCGATGCCACGGCCGCTCGGGATCGTCCGGTCGGTGTTGGACGCGAACCACGGCACCCCGCGCGCGATGGCGTAGCAGGCCTCCGCGAACCTCCCCCACGCCAGGTCCGGCCCCCCGTAACCCTGGACGACGGCGGCCGGATCGTCGTCCGCGGACTCCACCGGTACCAGACCGCGCTCCCGCAGCGCGACCCGCAGCCCCTCGCCCCCGACCACCAGGACCCGCGACCCGTGCGGGATCTGATCGCTGATCAGCCGGGCCACGGCCTGCGCCGAGGTGATGACGTCCGACGCCTGCGCGGGCACGCCCAGATCGGTGAGGTGCGCGGCCACGGCGTCGGGCGTCCGCAGGGCGTTGTTGGTCACATAGGCCAGGTGCATGCCGGCGTCGCGGGCCGCCGTCAGGGAGCGCACGGCGTGCGGGATCGCCCGGCCGCCCGCGTACACGACTCCGTCCAGGTCGAGCAGCGCCGTGTCGTAGGCCCGGCTCAGCTCCTGCTCGCTGCCCTCGGGCCGCGTCCTGACCGTCTGGCTCATCACGCCTCGTCTCCCACTTGCTCGTGCCCTGCATGGTGCACGCCGCCGGGCCCTTGCCGCGCCCCTTCGGCACCGTGCACTCCGATCATCCCGCATGCCTCCGACAGCGCCCGGCGCACTTACGATGCACCAATGAACTCTGCAGGTCCCGCTGAAGATCCAGCCCAGGACCCGGCCGGCGACGGGCTCGACCTGATCCCGTTCCGCGGCGTGCGCTACCACCCCGACCGGGTCCGCAGCCTCGCCGCCGTCACCTCGCCCCCGTACGACGTGGTGGTACGCCCGGACGGCCTGCACCATCTGGAGTCCGCCGACCCTTACAACATCGTCCGGCTGATCCTCCCGCAGGCCGCCACGCCCGCCGAACGCTCCAGGCGGGCCGCGGACACCCTCCGCGAGTGGCGGGCCGCGGGCATCCTGACCACTGATCCCGAGCCGGCCCTCTACGTCTACGAGCAGCACACCGGTGATCTGCTGCAACGCGGCGTCATCGGCGCCCTGCGGCTCTCCGCGCCCGGCCGGGGCGTCGTCCTGCCCCATGAGGACGTCATGCCCCGGATCGTCGCGGACCGCGCCGAGTTGATGCGCGCGACGGCCGCCAATCTGGAGCCCCTGCTGCTGACGTACCGCGGTGACGGGGGCGGGGGTTTCAGGGACATCGTGGCCCCGTCCGAGGAGCCGCGGACGGCGCACCAGGCCGGGGCGGGCGCGTCCGACCGCTCGGGGTCGGTACCCGTGCCGGGGCCGGCACCGAGGGACACCGCCGCGGTCGTCGACGATGCCGTGCGGCGCCCGCCGCTGCTGGTCACCACCACCGAGGACGGCGTCCGCCACCGCCTGTGGTCCGTCGCGGACCCGGCCGAGATCGCCGCGGTGCGCGCGGACCTCGCCCGTCACCAGGCGCTGATCGCGGACGGCCATCACCGGTGGGCGACCTACCTGAATCTACGCGCGGAGCACGCCGCACACGGGGCCCGGGCGCCACGAGCCGCAGATGCGGCAGAGGCGGCAGAGACGGCAGAGACGGCAGACGCATGGGGGCCGTGGGACTACGGGCTGGTGCTGCTGGTGGACACGGTGCGCTATCCCTTGCGGGTGCGTGCGATCCACCGCCTGCTGCACCGGCTGTCGGTCTCCGAGGCGCTTGCCGCCGTCGGCGGGCACTTCCGGGTGCGCAGGGTGGACGGGCCCCTGGAGCACGCCATGGACGCGCTCGCCAAGGCCCGCACGGACGGCAACGCGTTCCTGCTCGCCGGCGACGGCGGCTTGCACCTGATCGACCGGCCCTCGCCCGCCCTGCTGGACCGTCTGGTCCCCGCGGGCCCGGCGGCCTGGCGGACCCTGGACGCGACCGTGCTCCACTCGGTCCTGCTGGAACACATCTGGCAGGTGCCGGACGCCGCGGAACACATCGCTTACATCCACGACACCGCGGCCACCGTCGCCAAGGCGGAACACGACGGTGGCACGGCCGTCCTGATGCATCCGGTCCGCGAGGAGGTGGTGCGGGACCTTGCGCGGCAGGGCGTGATGATGCCGCGCAAGTCGACGTCCTTCGGCCCGAAACCGGCGACCGGGCTGGTCCTGCGGGTACTCACGGACTGAGCGGGCCGGGGGGGACGGTCCGGCCGCTCTCCCCGTGCGAACGGTCCGGCCGCTCTCCCCTGTGCGGACGGTCGGGGCGTGTGCTCTTGGCGGACGGATGCCTTTCAAACGTCCGGCCTTCAGCCTGCCTCTTTGGTGAGTTGCTGTGTGGATCGAATATGCCTGTCCGGTCTGTGATCACTGGCGATATGGGGCCGGATGGCGCTGCTGATGCCGGCCGGTCCGGTCCGGTCCGTGGTAGGCGGTCGCAGACACCGCCGAAGTCCTGGTTGACCCTCGACTTGGTGAAGGGCTCAGAGTTCTGGGTGTGGAGAGCGAGATGCGCAGTATTGGCGAGATGGCCCGGGACAGTGGACTGAGCGTGAGCGCCTTGCGGTTCTACGACGGTGCCGGAGTACTGGTTCCCGCCTGGGTGGACCCGGTGAGCGGTTACCGCTGGTACGACCCCGAGCAGCTTGAGGAGTCCCGGTTGTTGGCACGGCTACGCCGGGCCGGTATGCCGTTGGCGGACATTCGGCTGGTACTCGCCGGATGGTCCGCTGCGGACACCGACCTGGTGCGGAAGCTGCTCCAGGCCCATCTGCACCGTCTCGAACTGGGCCTGGCCGATGCTCGCAATGAGTTCTCCACGATCCGAGCACTCCTCGAATGCAGGGAGAACCCCATGACTTCACTCAGCAACACGACCGTCCGGACGGCTGTCCTCACACGTGAACTGGCCGGTGCGCTGGATGCGGTCCGCTTCGCCGCCAGTACCGACCCGGAGCTGCCGATGCTCGGCGGTGTCCTCTTCGACATCGAGGGCGACGCACTCCGTGTCGTGGCCACCGACCGGTACCGGATGGCTGTCGCACAAGCCGGTACCACCGGCCATGGAGGGCCCCGGGTGCAGGCCATCGTGCCGTCCCCGCTGGTCGATGCGATGCGGGCGCTGCTGAATGACGACGCATCGATTCAGCTCACTGTGGACGGTGACCGCGTGACCTTGGAAACGGAGGGCGGCCAGGCGGCCGGCCAGTGCCTCGCTCACGACTTTCCTGATTACCGTCGCCTCGTCCGCCTGCCGGCAGGGCGCCGTGCCCTTGTCGATGTCCCGACTTTCCTGAAGGCGGTGGAAACCGGTCCTGTCCGTGCAAGCGAGGTTCGCGACCAGGACGGCAAGTCCGGTGATCTCACCCTGCTCAAGGTCGGGGCTGACGGCGTGGTGACCGTGTGCGAAGACGGTGACGGCGGTCAGGACCGCGTTGCCGTCAACCGCGAGTTCCTGCTGCAGGCCCTCACCGCCGGAGCCCGGAACGAACTGATTCTGGAGTTCGGCGCCCCCAAGGCACCCCTGGTGATTCGCCGCACCGACACCGAGGACGCCTTTTCGCTACTGATGCCTGTCCGCCTGGAGAACTAGATTCCATGCGATGGCTTCAAAGGTTCGGCGGTGGTCTGCCCACCGCCTGCCAGGGACCGGATCGGCCGGCATAGCCGCTCGATCCGGTCCCACATCGGACCAGTGATCATTAACCGGACTGACGCATCCGATCAACTGATCAACTCACAAAGGGTCACGGCCCAGGCCTAAGCGTCCTGCTCCCGCGCGTCGTCGGCGCCCGGGGTGCCCGGGTTGTCCTCGGTGTCCTCGGCGCTCTTGGTCTCCTCGGTGTCGCTGATCTCCTCGTCCTCCTGGTGCCGCTCCGCCGGCGGCTGCTCGGCGAGAGGCTCCTCGGTGGGCAGTTCGTCGGAGAGCGGCTCCTCGGCCTGGGGGTCCTTGGCCGGGTGCTCCTCTTCCCGGGCGGAGGACTCCTCTCCGCGGGCGGAAGACTCCTCTCCGCGGGCGAGGGGCTCCTCTCCGCGGGCGAGGGGCTCCGCCAGGGCCTCCTCGGCTTCGGCCTCGTCGTCCAGGCTGTCGTCGAGGGCGTCCGTGAACTCGATGCCATCCAGCTCGGCGAGCCGGTCGGAGGCATCGGTGCTGCCGTCCCGGTCGGACTCGACCGCCTTGGCGAACCACTCCCGTGCCTCGTCGGCCCGGCCCGCGGCGAGCAGCGCGTCGGCGTACGCGTAGCGCAGGCGCGCGGTCCACGGCTGGACGGAGTTCGAGGCCAGTTCCGGGCTCTGCAACGTCACGATGGCGGCGTCGAGTTGGCCGAGGTCGCGCCGGGCGCCTGCGGCCACCAGCCGCATCTCGACCTGGCCGGCCTTGTCGAGCTTGCTCACCTCCGGGGCGCCCGCCATGTCGAGAGCCTTCTCAGGCCGGCCGAGGCCACGCTCGCAGTCCGCCATGAGGGGCCACAGATCCACGTTTCCGGTCATACGCCGGGCGGCACGGAACTCCGCCAGGGCCTCGCCGTAGAGCTGGTTGGCGTACGCGGCGAACCCCGCGGCCTCCCGTACGGCCGCGACGCGCGACGCGAGCCGCAGTGCGACCTTGGAGTAGCCGTATGCCCGCTCGGGCTCGTCGTCGATCAGCCGCGCGACCATGACCAGGTTCTTCGCGACGTCGTCCGCCAGAGTCCTCGGCAGGCTCTGCAGTTCCTGCCGTACTTCCTTGTCGATCTCCTCGCCGGTGACGTCCTCGGGGATCGGCAGCCGCTGGATGGGCTCGCGGTCACGCTCACGGCTCCGGTCGCGGTCGCGGTCGTCCCGGAAGCGGCCGCCTCCGCGTCGGTCCCCGCGGCGCTCGCCGCGCCAGTCCCCACCGCGGCCATCCCGGCCGTCCCGGCCATCCCGGCCGCGGAACCCTCCGGGGCGGCCGCGGCCGTCGTCACGCCGGTCGTCCCTTCGGGGACCACGGGGCCGGTCGTCACGGCCGCGGTACTCCCCTGTGCGGGGACCACGGCTGTCATCCCGCCGGAAGCCACCGCGGTCATCTGTGCGGGCACCACGGCTGTCGCTCCGGTGGAAGCCACCGCGGTCGTCGCGCCTGTCGTCGCGCCTGTGCTCGGCACGCCGGTCGTCGCGACGGAAGCCGCCTCGCTGTCCGTCACCGCGCGGGCCCCCGCGTTCGTCCCTGCGGGCGTCGCGGTCGTCACGTCGGACATCTCGATCATCGCGGCGGTACCCACCCCGGTCATCTCGATCATCCCGGCGGTACCCGCCCCGGTCATCTCGGCGGAAGCCACCACGGTCATCGCGACGGCCTCCGTCCCTGGAGTCGCGGTCGTCGCGACGGAATCCGCGACGGTCGTCTCGTGGTTCGCTCCGCCGCTCGTCCCTGCGGTCGTTCCACCGATCGTCCCTGCGGTAGCCGCCGCGAGAGGCATGGTCGCCATCGCGCCGGAAGCCGGGGCGGTCGTCCCTGCGGGAGGCCGGGCGGTCCGCGTCCCTGCGGAAGCCGCGGTCGCCGTCGCCGCCGGCACGGCGATCGGAGCCGTAACGGTCGCCCTGGCGGTCACCGCTGTACCGGTCGTCGCGACGGGGCCCGCCGAACCGGTCGTCGCGACGGTAGGGCGGACGCCCACCGTGGTCCCGGGAGCCACGCTCGCGGTAGTCCCGGCCACGCGGGCCCCCTCGGCCGTCGTCATGGCGGGCATCCCCATGGTCCCTGCGGCCACCACGGTCACCACGGTCGAAGTCCCCTCGGGGGCCGCGGCGTTCGCCGAATCGCTGACCATCGCGATCGCGGTCGGCGCGCTGTCCGGAGCCGCCTCGCTCGCCGTCGCGTCGTGGCCCACTCCGGTAACCGTCGCGGTCACCGCCGTCCCGGCGGCGCTGCTCGCGCTCCGGACGCTCGTCGGGAGAGTTGGCGGACATGGGTTTGGCTCCTGTCGTCGCTACCACAATCATTCTTACGCAGCCGAGCACGTGGACGGTGCCCGAAAAAACAAAAGGACCCTTGGTCCCAGCGTGCACGCTGGGACCAAGGGTCCTCCAAAAATTGCTCGGCGGCGTCCTACTCTCCCACAGGGTCCCCCCTGCAGTACCATCGGCGCTGAAAGGCTTAGCTTCCGGGTTCGGAATGTAACCGGGCGTTTCCCTTTCGCTGTGACCACCGAAACCCTATCAGTCGCCCCGTCTCTGAACGGGGCTTTGAACAGGGCCAGCGAACAAGCACACTCTTTAATTAGTAAGTGAAGCCGTTCAGCCGACACGACTGTTCGTTGTCTGAGAACCAACACAGTGGACGCGAGCACCTGAGGACAAGCCCTCGGCCTATTAGTACCAGTCACCTCCACACCTCACGGTGCTTCCAGACCTGGCCTATCAACCCAGTCGTCTACTGGGAGCCTTACCCCATCAAGTAGGTGGGAGCCCTCATCTCGAAGCAGGCTTCCCGCTTAGATGCTTTCAGCGGTTATCCCTCCCGAACGTAGCCAACCAGCCATGCCCTTGGCAGAACAACTGGCACACCAGAGGTTCGTCCGTCCCGGTCCTCTCGTACTAGGGACAGCCCTTCTCAAGACTCCTACGCGCACAGCGGATAGGGACCGAACTGTCTCACGACGTTCTAAACCCAGCTCGCGTACCGCTTTAATGGGCGAACAGCCCAACCCTTGGGACCGACTCCAGCCCCAGGATGCGACGAGCCGACATCGAGGTGCCAAACCATCCCGTCGATATGGACTCTTGGGGAAGATCAGCCTGTTATCCCCGGGGTACCTTTTATCCGTTGAGCGACGGCGCTTCCACAAGCCACCGCCGGATCACTAGTCCCGACTTTCGTCCCTGCTCGACCCGTCAGTCTCACAGTCAAGCTCCCTTGTGCACTTACACTCAACACCTGATTACCAACCAGGCTGAGGGAACCTTTGGGCGCCTCCGTTACCCTTTAGGAGGCAACCGCCCCAGTTAAACTACCCATCAGACACTGTCCCTGATCCGGATCACGGACCCAGGTTAGACATCCAGCACGACCAGAGTGGTATTTCAACAACGACTCCACGAACACTGGCGTGCCCGCATCACAGTCTCCCACCTATCCTACACAAGCCGAACCGAACACCAATATCAAACTATAGTAAAGGTCCCGGGGTCTTTCCGTCCTGCTGCGCGAAACGAGCATCTTTACTCGTACTGCAATTTCACCGGGCCTATGGTTGAGACAGTCAAGAAGTCGTTACGCCATTCGTGCAGGTCGGAACTTACCCGACAAGGAATTTCGCTACCTTAGGATGGTTATAGTTACCACCGCCGTTTACTGGCGCTTAAGTTCTCAGCCTCGCCCACCCGAAAGTGAGCTAACCGGTCCCCTTAACGTTCCAGCACCGGGCAGGCGTCAGTCCGTATACATCGCCTTACGGCTTCGCACGGACCTGTGTTTTTAGTAAACAGTCGCTTCTCGCTGGTCTCTGCGGCCACCCCCAGCTCAGGCAGCATATGCCATCACCAGGAATGGCCCCCCTTCTCCCGAAGTTACGGGGGCATTTTGCCGAGTTCCTTAACCATAGTTCACCCGAACGCCTCGGTATTCTCTACCAGACCACCTGAGTCGGTTTAGGGTACGGGCCGCCACAAAACTCGCTAGAGGCTTTTCTCGACAGCATAGGATCATCCACTTCACCACAATCGGCTCGGCATCAGGCCTCACCCACAAGCCAGGCGGATTTACCTACCTGACGGGCTACACCCTTACCCCGGGACAACCACCGCCCGGGATGGACTACCTTCCTGCGTCACCCCATCACTCACCTACTACCAGCTCGGACCACCGGCTCCACCACTCCGAACCACGTCAAAGACGAGGCCCGACGGCTTCACGGGCTTAGCATCACTGGATTCAATGTTTGACGCTTCACAGCGGGTACCGGAATATCAACCGGTTATCCATCGACTACGCCTGTCGGCCTCGCCTTAGGTCCCGACTTACCCTGGGCAGATCAGCTTGACCCAGGAACCCTTAGTCAATCGGCGCACACGTTTCCCACGTGTGAATCGCTACTCATGCCTGCATTCTCACTCGTCAACCGTCCACAACTACCTTCCGGTGCTGCTTCACCCAGCAGACGACGCTCCCCTACCCATCACAACACCCGTTAAGGCTTCCGCTGCAATGACACGACTTCGGCGGTGTGCTTGAGCCCCGCTACATTGTCGGCGCGGAATCACTAGACCAGTGAGCTATTACGCACTCTTTCAAGGATGGCTGCTTCTAAGCCAACCTCCTGGTTGTCTCTGCGACTCCACATCCTTTCCCACTTAGCACACGCTTAGGGGCCTTAGTCGATGCTCTGGGCTGTTTCCCTCTCGACCATGGAGCTTATCCCCCACAGTCTCACTGCCGCGCTCTCACTTACCGGCATTCGGAGTTTGGCTAAGGTCAGTAACCCGGTAAGGCCCATCGCCTATCCAGTGCTCTACCTCCGGCAAGAAACACACGACGCTGCACCTAAATGCATTTCGGGGAGAACCAGCTATCACGGAGTTTGATTGGCCTTTCACCCCTAACCACAGGTCATCCCCCAGGTTTTCAACCCTGGTGGGTTCGGTCCTCCACGACCTCTTACAGCCGCTTCAACCTGCCCATGGCTAGATCACTCCGCTTCGGGTCTTGAGCACGCTACTCCACCGCCCTATTCGGACTCGCTTTCGCTACGGCTCCCCCACAACAGGTTAACCTCGCAACATGCCGCAAACTCGCAGGCTCATTCTTCAAAAGGCACGCAGTCACGAGAATGAAGCAAACTCCATTCCGACGCTCCCACGGCTTGTAGGCACACGGTTTCAGGTACTATTTCACTCCCCTCCCGGGGTACTTTTCACCATTCCCTCACGGTACTATCCGCTATCGGTCACCAGGGAATATTTAGGCTTAGCGGGTGGTCCCGCCAGATTCACACAGGATTTCTCGGGCCCCATGCTACTCGGGAAACTCTCAAACAAGTCGCTGACATTTCAGCTACGGGGGTCTTACCCTCTACGCCGGGCCTTTCGCATGCCCTTCGCCTACATCAACGATTTCTCACTTGCCTCGCAACCGGCAGATCACGAAAGAAAGCTCCCACAACCCCCTGCATGCAACCCCTGCCGGGTCTCACACATACAAGGTTTAGCCTCATCCAGTTTCGCTCGCCACTACTCCCGGAATCACGGTTGTTTTCTCTTCCTGCGGGTACTGAGATGTTTCACTTCCCCGCGTTCCCTCCACATACCCTATGAGTTCAGGTATGGGTGACAGCCCATAACGACTGCCGGGTTTCCCCATTCGGACACCCCCGGATCACAGCTCGGTTGACAGCTCCCCGGGGCCTATCGCGGCCTCCCACGTCCTTCATCGGTTCCTGGTGCCAAGGCATCCACCATGCGCCCTTAAAAACTTGGCCACAGATGCTCGCGTCCACTGTGCAGTTCTCAAACAACGACCAACCACCCACCACCCCAAACCACACGGCTTGAGTTCACTGGGGCCGGCAACCGAAGACACAACCAAGCGGCCGCGCCCTCAGACACCCAACAGCGTGCTCAACCCGTCCCACCCGAAGAACCACGTTCCACGCCCCCACAAGGGCAGTACTAGCAGCCTCCAGCCCAGAACCAGGCCGAATAGTCAACGTTCCACCCATGAGCAACCGGCACCGGACACTCGCCGATGAACCGGCCTCTGACCCGAACCCCACAACAGGATCCGAGTAAGAAGTGCTCCTTAGAAAGGAGGTGATCCAGCCGCACCTTCCGGTACGGCTACCTTGTTACGACTTCGTCCCAATCGCCAGTCCCACCTTCGACGACTCCCTCCCACAAGGGGTTGGGCCACCGGCTTCGGGTGTTACCGACTTTCGTGACGTGACGGGCGGTGTGTACAAGGCCCGGGAACGTATTCACCGCAGCACTGCTGATCTGCGATTACTAGCGACTCCGACTTCATGGGGTCGAGTTGCAGACCCCAATCCGAACTGAGACCGGCTTTTTGAGATTCGCTCCACCTCACGGCATCGCAACTCATTGTACCGGCCATTGTAGCACGTGTGCAGCCCAAGACATAAGGGGCATGATGACTTGACGTCGTCCCCACCTTCCTCCGAGTTGACCCCGGCGGTCTCCCGTGAGTCCCCAGCACCACAAAGGCCTGCTGGCAACACGGGACAAGGGTTGCGCTCGTTGCGGGACTTAACCCAACATCTCACGACACGAGCTGACGACAGCCATGCACCACCTGTACACCGACCACAAGGGGGACCGTGTCTCCACGGTTTTCCGGTGTATGTCAAGCCTTGGTAAGGTTCTTCGCGTTGCGTCGAATTAAGCCACATGCTCCGCCGCTTGTGCGGGCCCCCGTCAATTCCTTTGAGTTTTAGCCTTGCGGCCGTACTCCCCAGGCGGGGCACTTAATGCGTTAGCTGCGGCACGGACCACGTGGAATGTGACCCACACCTAGTGCCCACCGTTTACGGCGTGGACTACCAGGGTATCTAATCCTGTTCGCTCCCCACGCTTTCGCTCCTCAGCGTCAGTATCGGCCCAGAGATCCGCCTTCGCCACCGGTGTTCCTCCTGATATCTGCGCATTTCACCGCTACACCAGGAATTCCGATCTCCCCTACCGAACTCAAGCATGCCCGTATCGACTGCAGACCCGGAGTTAAGCCCCGGGCTTTCACAACCGACGTGACACGCCGCCTACGAGCTCTTTACGCCCAATAATTCCGGACAACGCTTGCGCCCTACGTATTACCGCGGCTGCTGGCACGTAGTTAGCCGGCGCTTCTTCTGCAAGTACCGTCACCTTGCGGCTTCTTCCCTGCTGAAAGAGGTTTACAACCCGAAGGCCGTCATCCCCCACGCGGCGTCGCTGCATCAGGCTTGCGCCCATTGTGCAATATTCCCCACTGCTGCCTCCCGTAGGAGTCTGGGCCGTGTCTCAGTCCCAGTGTGGCCGGTCGCCCTCTCAGGCCGGCTACCCGTCGTCGCCTTGGTAGGCCATCACCCCACCAACAAGCTGATAGGCCGCGGGCTCATCCTTCACCGCCGGAGCTTTCCACACCGAGGAGATGCCTCCCGGTGTCATATCCGGTATTAGACCCCGTTTCCAGGGCTTGTCCCAGAGTGAAGGGCAGATTGCCCACGTGTTACTCACCCGTTCGCCACTAATCCCCGACCGAAGCCGGTTCATCGTTCGACTTGCATGTGTTAAGCACGCCGCCAGCGTTCGTCCTGAGCCAGGATCAAACTCTCCGTGAATGCTTCCCCGTACTCGGGGCGAACACATCACGAGAGCGGTGCGGGAAGAGGAATTACCCTCCCGCACACAGCATCCTCGCTGTGTATTTCTTTCAAAGGAACCTCGTCACCGGAGAACAATCTCCGGCAGACGGGGTATCAACATATCTGGCGTTGACTTTTAGCACGCTGTTGAGTTCTCAAGGAACGGACACTTCCTTTGTACTCACCCCGGAACCAAGTTCCGCAGCTTTCCTCCGGGCGTTTCCCTTCGGTGTCTCCGACTCTATCAGATCTTTCGGATCCGATTCCCCGGCCGGAGCGGGGTGCCTTATTCGGCCTGACGGCCTTTCGGCGATCACCACTTTAACCGATTCCCGTGCGGACCCCCAAAGTGCGTCCGCAGCCCTATTCAGGTTCGCTTTTCGGCATGCCGAATGCGCACCCGCTGAAGGGGATCGTAGGTAGTGGTTGTGCCGCTTCCGGCTGCTGGCTGAGAGCCGTACCCGGTTCAAGCGGCTCCATCTACATTACGGATCCGTGGCACCCGCGTCAAGTTCGGCGCTTCCGCGGTGTGTGCGGCCGGTACGGGCTGACCGTGGGGTCGCCGTCGATCCAGAAGCGCCACGGGTGGACCCCGCCCTCCCCCGCCACGCCCGTGCGTGGACCGTTGCGCACCTGATCCGGCTCACAGGTGATCCCGCTGAGCAGCCGGAGCGGAGCGTCGGGGCCGGCGCAGAGGTCCGTGCCGTTGAGTGCGCGGTCCACGTCCAGGGCCGTCGCCAGCCTGGCCGGACCCTTGGCCAGCTCCCTGTCGTACCGGGCGGAGAGCCTGCGCACCCGGGCGAGTTCCGCGCCCTCCACGATCTCCCCGGCCCGCAGGAGAACCCCGCTCGCATGGCCCTCGGGGCCGCACACGACGTTGAGGCAGAACCACATGCCGTACGTGAAGTAGACGTACGCATGTCCCGGCGGGCCGAACATCACGTCGTTCCGGGGGGTGCGCCCACGGTAGGCGTGCGATCCGGGATCGGCCTCGCCCGCGTAGGCCTCGACCTCGGTGAGGCGCAGCTCGATCGGGCCCTCGGGGGTGTTGCGTACGAGCAGTCGTCCGAGGAGTCCTCTGGCCACGTCGAGGACAGGGCGGTCGAAGAACTCCCGGTCGAGGGGCGTACGGTCAGGGGCCACGATCATGGGGTCCGAGCGTAGTCCACAGGTGGCGTCCGAATGGACGGCGGAGCGGCCCGGCTGCTGCCAGGATGAGGGCTGAACCAGACGCGCCCGAGTCGCGTGTACGGATCAGGAAACAGGTAGGCAGACCACAGGCGGGGCCTGGGGAGGAGAGACATGGGGTTCAAGAGGCTGCTTGCGAGTCTGGGCGCGGGCGGCGCTTCGGTCGAGACGGTGCTGAACGACGCCAATGTGGTGCCCGGCGGTGTGGTCCAGGGCGAGGTGCGGATCCAGGGCGGGTCCGTGGACCAGGAGATCCAGGGCCTGTCGGTCGGTCTGCAGGCCCGGGTCGAGGTCGAGGGCAACGACCAGGAGTTCAAGCAGGACATCGAGTTCACCAAGGTGCGGCTCGGCGGGGCCTTCCCGCTCCAGGCGGGGGCGGTGCACGCGGTGCCGTTCGGCCTGGAGATCCCCTGGGAGACGCCGATCACCAGCTTCTCCGGGCATGCGCTGCACGGCATGAACATCGGAGTGACGACGGAACTGCAGATCGCCCATGCGGTGGATTCCGGTGATCTCGATCCGATCACGGTTCATCCGCTGCCGGCGCAGCAGGCGATCCTGGACTCCTTCGGGCGGCTCGGGTTCCACTTCAAGAACGCGGACATGGAGCGCGGCCACATCCGTGGCACCCGGCAGCAGCTGCCCTTCTACCAGGAGATCGAGTTCTTCCCGCCGCAGCAGTACCGGGGGCTGAACCAGGTCGAGTTGAGCTTCGTGGCCGACGACCGGGAGATGGACGTCGTCCTGGAGATGGACAAGAAGGCGGGGCTGTTCAGTGAGGGCAGCGACACCTTCAAGTCCTTCGTGGTGGGGCTGCACGACTTCCAGGCGACGGACTGGGCGGCTTATCTGAATCAGTGGATCTCGGAGGTCGGTAGCCGCCGCAACTGGTTCTAGGTCCTAGGCTCGGCTCCGAACGTTGTCACTGATCAGGAGGTGCCGTTGTGACCGAGCGCAAGAGGCCGCCGCTTCCCCACGAATTCCTTCCTCAGGTTCCGTCCTTCACCGTGGTGAGCGAGGACGTGGCGGAGGGGGCGACGCTCAAGGACGCCCAGGTCTACGCGGCCGGGAACACCTCGCCGCACCTGCGGTGGGAAGGCTTCCCGCCGGAGACCAAGAGCTTCGCCGTCACCTGCTACGACCCGGACGCCCCGACGGGCAGCGGGTTCTGGCACTGGGTCCTCTTCGACATCCCGGCCTCGGTGACGGAGCTGCCCGCGGGGGCGGGGAGCAAGTCGTTCGAGGGGCTGCCGAGCGGTGCGATCCAGGCGCGCAACGACTACGGCACGAGGGACTTCGGCGGGGCCGCGCCGCCCGCCGGGGACCCCGCGCACCGCTATGTGTTCACCGTGTACGCCGTGGACCAGGAGAAACTGGGGCCCGACGCGGATGCGTCACCGGCCTTCGTCGGGTTCAACCTGCGTTTCCACACCCTGGCGCGGGCGCAGCTCATCGGGGAGTACGCGACCCCGGCCCAGGGGTGACACGCGCCCACTAGGGTGACGGCCCCGCGGACGGGCGAAGGCCCTCCCCGGGAGGACGTCCGGAAGACGTGCTCCCAGGGGGGCCGTTCCGCCTGGAAGAGGCCGCCCTCCTGCTGGGCCCGAGTTCACCCGACGTTTGCCCGCCTTCGACCTTGCCCTTGGCCGGAGGTGGGCATCTTTATTGCGTTGTCCATCCCGGCGCGCCCGGCCAGAGTTGATCCCAGCCCGCCAGGGGTGGGCGAGTCGTACGGGAGGTGGGCGAGTTGCGGGACACGCTGGTGCTCAACGCGAGCTTCGAGCCGCTGTCGACGGTGACCATGAACCGTGCCGTCGTGCTGGTGCTGCAGGACAAGGCGGTAGTGGAGCAGGCCCACCCCGCGCTTCGGGTGCGTGCCGCGACCATGGATCTTCCGGTGCCGCGGGTGATCAGGCTCTGCCGGTACGTCCGCGTGCCGTTCCGAAGACGCGCTCCCTGGTCCAGGCGTGGTGTGCTGGTACGCGATCAGCACAGATGCGCGTACTGCGGCCGGCGGGCGACCACCGTCGACCATGTGGTGCCGCGCTCCGCGGGTGGCTCGGACTCCTGGCTGAACACGGTGGCGTCCTGCGCCGAGGACAACCACCGCAAGGCGAACCGCACGCCGGAGGAGGCGGGCATGGAGCTGCTGTGGCAGCCCTTCGAGCCGACTCCGGCGGACGCGATGCTGCTGGCACTGGGCCGTGAGGAGCGCGAGACGCTGCCGGAGTGGCTGGGGCAGCCGGCGGCCTAGCGAAGAAGGGCGTACAGCCCACCGTCGGCGCCGTGGAACACGCACGCACGCAGCCCCTCGCCGGGGAACCGGCGGGGGGCTGCTGCGGGTGGGTGGGGCTTCGGTCGGCGCCGCGATGGTGTCAGTCGATCGGGGGCTGCTCGCGCAGTTCCTTGCCGTTGGCACTGGTGGGGCCGCCGGCCATCGGGCCGAAGTTGCCGATGGCGCCGGAGAGGCCCTTGAGGGCGTCGCCGATCTCGCTGGGGACGATCCACAGCTTGTTGGCGTCGCCCTCGGCGATCTTCGGAAGCATCTGCAGGTACTGGTAGGAGAGCAGCTTCTGGTCGGGGTCGCCGGCGTGGATGGACTCGAAGACCGTCCGGATGGCCTGGGCCTCGCCCTCGGCGCGCAGCGCGGCCGCCCTGGCTTCACCCTCGGCGCGCAGGATCGCGGACTGCTTCTCGCCCTCGGCGCGCAGGATCTCGGACTGCCGGACACCTTCGGCCTGGAGGATGGCGGCGCGCTTGTCCCGGTCGGCGCGCATCTGCTTCTCCATGGAGTCCTGGATGGACGTGGGCGGCTCGATCGCCTTCAGCTCGACGCGGTTGACGCGGATGCCCCACTTGCCCGTCGCCTCGTCGAGGACGCCGCGCAGGGCCGCGTTGATCTCCTCGCGGGAGGTGAGGGTGCGCTCCAGGTCCATGCCGCCGATGATGTTGCGGAGGGTGGTGACGGTGAGCTGCTCGATGGCCTGGATGTAGCTGGCGACCTCGTAGGTCGCGGCGCGGGCGTCGGTCACCTGGTAGTAGATGACCGTGTCGATGTTGACGACCAGGTTGTCCTGGGTGATCACCGGCTGCGGGGGGAAGGGCACGACCTGTTCGCGCAGGTCGATGCGGTTCCGGATGGAGTCGATGAAGGGCACGACGATGTTGAGCCCGGCGTTGAGCGTGCGCGTGTAGCGGCCGAAGCGCTCCACGATGGCGGCGCTCGCCTGTGGGATGACCTGGATGGTCTTGATCAGGGCGATGAAGACCAGCACCACCAGAATGATCAGGACGATGATGATCGGTTCCATCGTGGCTTCCCCGTACCCTTCTTGCCTCGGCTTTTCCGGAAGATCCGCGGCTCTATTAGATCTTGCTTGTCGAGTCTGTCAGAAGCCCGCCCGTCGTGGGCGACTTCCGGCAACTCCGCCTCTGCTCAAGGCGGTTCGGTGCAGGGAGAGCGGGCTGGGACGGCCTTGCCGGCTCAGATGACGACGGCCGTGGCGCCGTCGATCTCCACCACGTCGACTTCCTGTCCCACTTCGTAGCTCTGTGTGCTGTCGAGTGAGCGCGCCGACCAGACCTCCCCGGCGAGCTTGATCCGCCCGCCGGCGCCGTCGACCCGCTCCAGGACGACGGCCTGCTTGCCCTTGAGCGCGTCCACTCCCGAGGCCAGTTCAGGGCGTTGCAGCCGGTGTCTGTTGGCGATGGGGCGTACGACCGCGAGGAGGGCGACGGAGACGATCACGAAGACGACGACCTGGAAGACAATGCCGCCCCCGAGCGCCGCGACGACGGCAGCCGCGACGGCTCCCACGGCGAACATCCCGAATTCGGGCATTGCGGTCACTACGAGCGGAATTCCGAGCGCGACGGCGCCGACCAGCCACCACACCCATGCGTCGATGCTCACATCGTCATGGTAGGACCGCCGTCCCGCCGCCGAACAGACCTCCTGTCAAGGCACTGGACCGCGCGGGGTTTTCAGGACATCGGGAGGCCCTGCGCGGTCCAGCGCTGGCCGACCTGCTCGACGACCAGGGGGAGCCCGAAGCAGCGGGACAGGTTGCGGGAGGTGAGCTCGAGCTCCAGCGGGCCCGCGGCGAGCACCTTTCCCTGACGGATCATCAGGACGTGGGTGAAGCCCGGTGCGATCTCCTCCACATGGTGCGTGACCATGATCATGGACGGGGCGATGGGGTCGCTGGCGAGCCGGCCGAGGCGGCGCACCAGGTCCTCCCTGCCGCCCAGGTCGAGTCCTGCCGCTGGTTCGTCGAGGAGGAGCAGTTCGGGGTCGGTCATCAGCGCGCGGGCGATGAGGGTGCGCTTGCGCTCCCCCTCGGAGAGGGTGCCGAATCTGCGGTCCAGGTAGTCGTTCATACCGAGGCGGTCGAGGAAGGCGCGGGCGCGCTGCTCGTCGATGTCCTCGTAGTCCTCGTGCCATCCGGCGGTCATCCCGTAGGCGGCCGTGAGGACGGTCTGCAGGACCGTCTGACGCTTGGGCAGCTTCTCGGCGATGGCGACGCCCGCGATGCCGATGCGCGGGCGGAGTTCGAAGACGTCGACCTTGCCCAGCTGCTCGCCCAGGATGGTGGCGGTGCCCTTGCTGGGGAAGAGGTAGCTGGAGGCGACGTTGAGGAGGGTGGTCTTGCCCGCGCCGTTCGGCCCCAGGATGACCCAGCGTTCCCCCTCCTTGACCGACCAGGAGACCTGGTCCACCAGAGCCCGGCCCTCGCGGACCACGGACACGTCCTCCAGCTCCAGTACATCGCTCATGAGCGCGTTGTCTCCCATTGCAGTATCGGCCGTGAGCCGTCTCGGCTGTCGCATGCGCCGGTGGGCGCACCCCCAGGCAAAACCTACGCCACCACTTGTGCGGACCGTCCCATCGGCCGGTCCCTAGGGTGGTACCCATGCTCTCGGAACCACGCTCAGGACGGTTGGCCGCTTGGGGAAATGCCCTTTTGGCCGGATTGATCTCACCGGATGACGCGGTGCTCGCCGTGGTCGGCGAGGACGCTGTGCACCGTGTCACGGGACTGCCGGGTGAGGAGGGGCCCGTCGGGCTCACGCTGGCGCTCGGCCGGATGCGCGCGCTCGGCGTGACCGGGCTGCGGGTCGCGCTGCCCGCGCCGGGCCATCCTCTCGGGCTCAGCGGCCCGCCCGCGTTCAATGCGCGCGCCATGGAGGCCGGGGAGGCCGTGGTCTGCCAGGGCGCCGCGCTGGGCCTCGTGCCCGAGGTGTCCGAGGCGGGGCCCGCGGGCGATGTTCACGTGGAGGTCCTCTGGGTCTGTCTGCCGGTCCGGGAGGCTCCCCCCGCGGACGTGCCGTCGCTCGGCGAGGCGGAGCGGGAGCTCGCGGACGCTCTCCGGGAGGCCACGACACTCCTGTCCCGGCTGGACGTGGCGGCGTCCGGGCCGGCCGCCGAGGCCGCGATCGATGCCTATCGCGCGCGTGCGGAACGCGGCCGTGAGCCGCTGGCGCCCGGCTACCCACCCCGGGCGGTCCGGGTGCTCGAGCTGGCGGAGCGGGTGGCGCTGCTGGTCTCGGTGGCGTACGAGAACGGGCACGGCGGGGCCGTGAGCGCCTCGGAGATGGCGGCCAGGACCGAGGCCCTGCGACCGGTCGAGCGGACGGCACGGCGGGCGCGGGTGGCCGCGTACAACGCGTATGTGGAGGAGCGGGAGCGCGGGGTGCGGTGAGGTGTGTCCGGCCCCCGTGCGGCCCACCGGGGCGCCCGGGCCCACCGGGGCGCCCCGGTGGGCCGGGGAACCCTGGTGGGCCGGGGAACCCCGGTGGGGCCAGGCGCACATCGGTGGGCCGGGCCCTTGTCGGCCCTGCCGGGCCGTCCGGGCGAGGCCGCCCGTCCCGCCGGAGGCCACCGGGCGGTGGGTCCGGCCCCTTGCGGTTGTCGTCCTTCGGCCGTCCGGTGGGGGCCGAGGGCGCGGTTCCCGCCCCTTCCCGGGCGGAGCCCACAGTCCCGGTGCCGGCGCCCAGTGGGTGACACTGCCGCCCCCGCCGGAGCCACCGGACGGTAGAGGTCCAGCCCCCGCCGTAGTCGCCCGGCGACCGGCCGGTGGGGGCTGGAGCGCACGATTCCCCCCACCCCTTCCCGGGCGGGACCGAACACTCCCGGTGCCGGCGCTCAGCCGGTCACGCCGTGGCGGACGGCCCATAGGGCCGCTTGGGTGCGGTCGGCGAGGTCGAGCTTCATCAGGATGTTGGAGACATGGGTCTTCACCGTCTTCTCGGAGAGGACGAGGGCCCGGGCGATCTCGCGGTTGGAGCGGCCGTCGGCGATGAGGCCGAGCACCTCCTGCTCACGCTCCGTGAGCGATCCGGCCCTGCCCTGGCCGCTGCCCGACTCCTCCTGGGCGAGGAGCGCACCCGCGACCTCGGGCTGCAAAAGCACGTGGCCGGCGTGCACGGACCGGATGGCGCCGGCCAGTGCGTCGGGGTCGACGTCCTTGTAGACATAGCCGGCGGCGCCGGCGCGCAGGGCGGGGACGACCGTGCGCTGCTCGGTGAAGCTGGTGACGATGAGCACGCGCGCGGGGTTGGCGTGCTCGCGGAGCTTGCGCAGCGCCTCGACACCGTCCATGCCGGGCATCTTGACGTCCATCAGGACGACGTCGGGGGACAGCTCCTCGGCGCGGGCGACGCCCTCCGCGCCGTCCGACGCCTCCCCGACGACCTCGATGTCGTCCTGCACCTCCAAAAAGGTGCGCAGGCCGCGGCGGACCACCTGGTGGTCGTCCACCAGCAGGACCCGGATCGGACCTCCCGGCGGCCGCCGGCCCTGCTGCGGGCCGCCCGCCGGCCCTGTGTCGTCAGCCACCGGGGACCTCCATCTCGATCGTGGTGCCCTTGCCGGGCGCCGAGGTGACGGTGAGCCTGCCGCCGATACCGCGTGCTCTCTCCCGCATGGAGACCAGGCCCAGGTGGCGGCCCGCGCGGCGGACGGCGCGCGGCTCGAAGCCCGCTCCATCGTCGGTGACGCGGAGAATCGTGTCCTGGCCGCGGCGGGTCAGGTCGACGTCCACCTGGACCGCTCCCGAGTGCCGCAGGGCGTTGTGCAGGGCTTCCTGGGCGACGCGCAGTATGGCCTCCTCATGGGCGGCCGGCAGGGCCCGCACGCCCCGGGTGGCGAAGGTGACGTGGGCGGAGTGGGCGCGGTCGAGAACCTGGATCTGGGTGCGCAGGGTGGCCACCAGGCCGTCCTCGTCGAGGGCGGCGGGGCGCAGCTCGACGACGGCCGCGCGCAGCTCGTCGGCGGCCTCCGCGGCGAGCTGGGCCACCTGGTGCAGCTCCCCCTTCGCGCGCGACGGGTCGCGGTCCATCAGCGCCACGGCGGCCTGGGCGGTCAGCCGCAGCGAGAAGAGCTTCTGGCTGACGGCGTCGTGCAGCTCGTGGGCGAGGCGGGAGCGTTCCTCGGCGATGGTCAGCTCGCGGCTGCGCTCGTAGAGGCGGGCGTTGGTGAGGGCGATGGCGGCGTGCTGGGCGAGGATCGACAGAAGCTCCTCGTCCCCCTCGGTGAAGCCGCAGCCGCCCAGGGGCTTGGGGCGCTGTTTGTTGGCCAGGAAGAGCGCTCCGATGGTCTCCTCGCCGTCGCGGATGGGCAGACCCAGGAAGTCGGACATCTCCGGGTGGGCGGTGGGCCAGCCCTCGAAGCGGGGGTCCTGGCGGACGTCGGCGAGGCGCTGCGGCCTGGCCTCGTGCAGCATCGCGGCGAGGATGCCGTGCTGGCGCGGCAGGGGGCCGATCGCCTTCCACTGCTCGTCGCTGACGCCGTCCACCACGAACTGGGCGAAGCCGCCGTGGTCGTCCGGCACGCCCAGCGCCGCGTACTCGGCGTCGAGCAGCTCGCGGGCCGAGGCGACGATCGTCTTCAGGACGTCGCTCACCTCCAGGTGTCTGCTCATGGCGAGCAGCGCGGAGCTCACCGCGTACAGGCCGGAGCGCGGACCATCACTCATGGCTTCACGGTACCCGCGAGCGGTGACAGTGCGTATCGGACCAGTGGCGTCCTTCGCCTAGGGCTGAGGACGTAGGGCCCGGGGCGGGCGGCGGTCCGCAGGCCTGTGGCACGGGCACCACGCGCGCGTAGGGCCACGCATGCGCATGGGCCACCCGCGGGACAGCCGTGACCGGGCTCCGTGACGCGCCCGGTATGCGGCGGCGGGAGAACGGCAGCACTTTCAGGGAACAGCCGGGAACTACCGTGGGAGAACACTGACCCTGTGCATTGCTTCGGCAACTATTCGTGAGAGAGAACCCGCCCCGATGTGAGCCCGAGCATAGGGCGCAGATCACTTACGAAGGCGCCTAGTGGAAGGTGCAGATCTCCTCGAACGGCCACGATAGCGCGGAGATTGGCTGCTCAGCGGGGGCTTCTCCACTATCGCCATTCGTACGTCACATCTTTGCCACAGTTTTTTGCGGCCGCTAAGAATGGCCCCCGTCGCTCGGTGTCGCGTGAATTGGCCGCGGCGCTTGTTTCGGAAACATCCGTGCCGCTCGGTAACGGCGGGCGACCTCGTCCCATTCGAAGAGGTCCTGACACTCATGCCCAAGCACACTTTCAACTTCAAGAACTTCAAGTCGAACGCTCCCTTCAACCGCGAGATACTCAACGGCGACGCGCTGAAGCGCGGGATCACGGAGAAGCGTGACGCTCTGAAGCGCACGATCACGGACAAGCGCGAGGCGCTCAAACGCGGGCCCGATTCCGGACCCGGGCACAGTCTGGCCCTGTCCCGGACCCACAAGGTCGCGATCGCCGGCGTCGCCTCCCTCGGTGCGGCCGCCCTCGCGGTGTCGCTGGCTCCCGACCACTCGGGTGCCCAGCACACCGCCCCGGTGGCGTACTCCGCCGCGAGCCACCAGATGCACGCCAGCGTGACCTCGCAGGGCGCGGGTGCCGACCAGAAGGCGCAGGTCGCCGCCGCGAAGCTGAAGGCGGACAAGCACGACCCGCAGAAGGACCACGTCGCGTCCAAGGCCAAGACCGACCACGCCAAGGCGCAGCACGTGAAGCGGGTCACCAACAAGACCCACACGAGCCGGCCGGTCTACGCCAACAACCTGGACGGCTGGATCCGTGAGTCGCTGCACATCATGAAGCAGCACCACATCCCGGGCTCCTACAACGGCCTGTACCGCAACATCATGCGGGAGTCGAGCGGTAACCCGAACGCGATCAACAACTGGGACATCAACGCCCAGAGGGGCATTCCCTCCAAGGGTCTGCTCCAGGTGATCCCGCCGACCTTCTCGGCGTACCACGTCTCGGGCACCTCGTGGAACATCTACAACCCGGTCGCGAACATCACCGCAGCTGCGAACTACGCCGCCGACCGGTACGGCTCGATGGACAACGTGAACAGCGCCTACTGAGGCTCTTCAACACGTCAATCGACGACCGGTCCCCCATGAAGCCTCGTCTGAGGCTCCTCAAGGACCTCTGAGTCTCAGCGACGGCCGCCGGGCGGGCACCCGTATGGGTGACCCGCCCGGCGGCCGTGTATAGAGACGTCTTCGGAGCGTCCTTGTGCCCTCTTCGGCGCGTCCGTGAATCTCCTCGGACGCGTCCGTGAAGCTTCCCCGCGCGCCGACGGGCGCCCGGGGCCTGTGGCGCCGTGGCGCCGTGGCGCCTACTTCCGCATGACCTCCGGCTCGTGGCGGCGCAGCAGCCGTGCGACGGCGAATCCGCAGATGGCGCCGATGGCGATCAGGATCGCCATATTGGTGAACCACTGGCTCGCCGTGGCGTCCCAGAGCGGGTCGACATCCGTGGGGTTCTTGGGGTCCCAGGGTGGCATGACGGTCTGCAGGTGCAGGGTCGCCGCCGAGGCGGAGATCGCCCAGCGGGACGGCATCAGCCAGGCGATCTGCTCGACGCCGGGCGAGCCGAAGATCTTGAAGAGCACGCCGGTGAAGACCACCTGGACGATGGCGAACATCACCAGCAGCGGCATGGTCTTCTCCGCGGTCTTCACCAGCGAGGAGATCACCAGGCCCACCATCATCGAGGTGAAGCCCAGGGCGATGATCACGAGGCAGAGCTCGACGGCGGGCAGGCTCTTGATGACGACGCCCTCGTCCGGCAGCTCACGCTTGGAGAAGCCGATGGCGCAGATGATGACGCCCTGGAGCGCGGTGGTCACCCCGAGGACGATCACCTTGGACATCAAGTACGCGGAGCGTGACAGGCCGGTGGCGCGCTCACGCTCGTAGATGACACGTTCCTTGATCAGTTCTCGTACGGAGTTCGCCGCGCCGGCGAAGCACATGCCGACCGAGAGGATCAGCATGATCGTGCCCGCGTTGCTGTTGAAGCGGCCGGGAGGCGGTGGCTTGAGGCCGAAGTCGGTCGGGATGACCACGCTCACCAGGCCGAGGACGGCCGGCAGGATCACCATCAGGCCGATGAAGCCCTTGTCGGAGGCGATCACCGACAGATAGCGGCGGATCAGCGTGACGAGCTGCGCACCCCAGGGCTGCGCCTTGGGGGGCTTCACGGCCTGCGGCGGCGGCATCTGCACCGACTGCGCCGCGACGGCGTCGATGTCTGCGGCGTACATCTGGTAGTGCTGCGAGCCCTTCCAGCGCCCCGACCAGTCGTACTCGCGGTACTCCTCGAAGGCGGAGAAGACATCGGCCCAGGTCTGGTAGCCGAAGAAGTTCAGCGCCTCCGCCGGCGGGCCGAAGTACGCCACCGAGCCGCCCGGCGCCATCACCAGCAGCTTGTCGCAGAGCGCGAGCTCGGCCACCGAGTGGGTGACCACGAGCACCGTGCGGCCGTCGTCGGCGAGGCCGCGCAGCAGTTGCATGACGTCGCGGTCCATGCCCGGGTCGAGGCCCGACGTCGGCTCGTCGAGGAAGATCAGCGACGGCTTGGTGAGCAGTTCCAGGGCCACCGACACGCGCTTGCGCTGGCCGCCGGAGAGCGAAGTGATCTTCTTCTCCTTGTGCACGTCCAGCTTGAGCTCGCGCAGCACCTCGTCGATGCGGGTCGCGCGCTCCTGCTCCGTGGTGTCCGCCGGGAAGCGCAGCTTGGCCGCGAACTTCAGGGCGGTGCGGACCGTGAGCTCCTTGTGCAGGATGTCGTCCTGCGGGACCAGTCCGATGCGCTGGCGCAGCTCGGCGAACTGCTTGTACAGGTTCCGGTTGTCGTAGAGGACGTCGCCCTGGTCGGCGGGGCGGTAACCGGTGAGCGCCTTGAGCAGCGTCGACTTTCCGGAGCCGGATGGGCCGATGACCGCGACGAGGGACTTCTCGGGAACGCCGAAGGACACGTCCCTGAGGATCTGCTTCCCGCCGTCGACCGTCACCGTCAGGTGACGGGCGGAGAAGGAGACCGCACCGGTGTCGACGAACTCCTCCAGCCGGTCGCCCACCAGCCGGAAGGTCGAGTGGCCGACACCCACGATGTCGTTCGGGCCGATCAGTGCCGAGCCGGACTTGGCGATCGGGATGCCGTTGACGTACGTGCCGTTGTGGGATCCGAGGTCGCGGATCTCGAAGCGGCCGTCGGGCGTGGCGTGGAACTCCGCATGGTTGCGCGAGACCCGCAGGTCGGAGACGACCAGATCGTTCTCCAGCGCACGTCCGATGCGCATCACTCGGCCGAGTGAGAGCTGGTGGAACGTCGTGGGGCTGCGGTCCCCGTAGACCGGCGGAGCGCCGTTCGCCCCGGCGGCGGGGCCCGGGCCCTGCCCCGGCGGGGCCTGGCCACCCTGTGGGGGGGCCTGGGCACCCGCGCGCGGCGGCTGCCAGCCCTGCTGAGGGGCTCCCGTGCTCTGCTGCGGGACTTGCTGCCCCGGCGGCTGGTACGGGGCCTGCTGAGGGGCCTGGGCCTGCTGTGCCCAGCCCGCGGGGGCCTGCTGGCCGGCGTAGGGCTGCTGCGGCGCGTACGGCTGCTCGGGTGCCTGCTGAGGGGCATGCTGGGCGGGCACGGCATGCTGGGCGGGCACGGCATGCTGCTGCGGGGCGGCCACGGCCGCCGCGGGTGCGCCCTGGACGTTCAGCCTGGGGCCGTCGGTCGCGTTCCCCAGGTGCACGGCGGAACCCGGGCCTATCTCCAGCTGGTGGATCCGCTGCCCCTGGGCATATGTGCCATTGGTGCTGCCGTGGTCCTCGATGACCCAGCTCCGGCCGGTCCAGCTCAGCGTGGCGTGCCGCCACGACACCCTGGCGTCGTCGAGCACGATGTCGCCCTGCGGATCACGTCCGAGGGCATATGTCCTGGACGGATCAAGCGTCCAGGTTTGTCCATTCAATTCCAGTACGAGTTCCGGCACTCCAAGCCCCACTTTTTGTCCCCCGTGTTGCCCCCGTCATGGGGAGTCTAGGGATGTCGAACATCGTGAGGAACTATTTCAGGCTCGGTGGCCTGACCGAAAGTCGGGCCTTGTGAAGACTGCGTACCGGGTGCTTTGAGAGGCCTGGCGGGGGAAGAAGAAAGGCTTGCCCTGGAGCGTCGCGGGAAGGAAAGGGAGCCGCCCACTCAAGTGTGCGCACGGGTGTGCGCACGGGTGTTTGCCGGCGCGAGAGGCGCACTGCGCGGGAGAAGCGCACCATTTTCACGAGAGCGCAGAGGCGTGCGCTCCCGCTTACCCGAGGGCGCGAAGACATGTTTCCGCCGGCCGGCCGCTCCCCCGCGGGCCGTGCTCGCGGCCTGCGACCGGTGATCGCGGGTGCGCGCGGGCCGGGGGCCGTACGCGCGTCCGAAACGCGGACTGCCGAGGCGCCGGCAGGTGGGCGCCGGATACGGTGGGAGCACCATGAGCGCTTCACAGCCCCCGAATGCGACGGAGGCGGCCGCCGACGTCCCCACGCTGCTCGTCAAGATCTTCGGCAAGGACCGGCCGGGGCTCACCGCCGGGCTCTTCGACGTCCTCGCCGCATACTCCCTCGACGTGGTCGACATCGAGCAGGTCGTCACGCGTGGCCGCATCGTCCTGTGCGCGCTGGTCACCGAGCCGGCCGCGGGGCTGGAGGGCGACCTGCGGGCCACCGTGCACAGCTGGGCGGAGTCCATGAAACTGGAGGCCGAGATAATCTCGGGCACCGGTGACAACCGCCCGCGCGGCGTCGGCCGCTCCCTTGTCACCGTTCTCGGCCATCCGCTGACCGCCCGGTCGACCGCCCGGATCGCCGCGCGTATCACGGAGAGCGGCGGCAATATCGACCGCGTCTTCCGGCTGGCGAAGTATCCGGTGACCGCCGTCGAGTTCGCCGTGTCCGGCACGGAGACGGAGGCGCTGCGCACGGCCCTGGCCGTCGAGGCCGCCGCACTGGGGGTCGATGTCGCGGTGGTCGCCGCGGGCCTGCACCGCAGGGCGCAGCGCCTGGTCGTCATGGACGTCGACTCGACGCTCATCCAGGACGAGGTGATAGAGCTCTTCGCCGCCCATGCGGGCTGTGAGGACAAGGTCGCCGAGGTGACGGAGGCGGCGATGCGCGGGGAGCTGGACTTCGAAGAGTCCCTCCACGCGCGCGTGCAGCTCCTTGCCGGGCTCGACGCGTCCGTGGTGGACAAGGTGCGCAGCGATGTACGGCTGACGCCGGGCGCGCGCACGCTGATCCGTACGCTCAAGCGGCTCGGCTACCAAGTCGGGGTGGTCTCGGGCGGTTTCACACAGGTCACGGACGACCTCCGGGACCGTCTGGGGCTGGACTTCGCGCAGGCCAACACGTTGGAGGTGCGCGACGGGAAGCTCACCGGGCGGGTCGTCGGCGAGATAGTGGACCGGGCGGGCAAGGCGCGGCTGCTGCGGCGGTTCGCCGCGGAGGCCGGGGTGCCGCTCTCCCAGACGGTGGCGATCGGTGACGGGGCGAACGATCTCGACATGCTCAACGCGGCCGGTATGGGCGTCGCCTTCAATGCCAAGCCGGTGGTGCGGCAGGCGGCCTACACGGCCGTGAACGTGCCCTTCCTGGACACGGTGCTGTACCTGCTCGGCATCTCCAGGGAAGAGGTCGAGGCGGCCGACACGGTGGAGGGCTGAGACCACCGCCGCGCCGGCAGCGCGGGGATTCGCCCGCGGCCGGGCACGCCGCCCGGGAGCCGGGCCGTGTCGGCACCCCGGAGCCGGAGCCGTGTCGGCGTCGGGACCGGGGCTGGCGCGGCGCTGTCGGGGATCAGGGCTGGAGTGCCCCTGCGGGGCAGGGCTGGTCGGCGTTCGGGCGTGCGCGGCCTGAGCCGGACGAGGTGTGGGCGGTGCAGGGCCTACCTGACGGCGTACGGCCTACCTGACGGCACGGGACCGGTCCGTCGGCGCTCTGCGCGTGCGCGGCGTAGGCGGTGCGGCCACTCTGGGGACCGCACCATGGGGCCGGCCTGGCGGCGCGGGGACCGGTACGTCGGCGCTCCGCGCGTGCGCGGCCTGAGCCGGACAGGTGTGGGCGGTGCGGAGCCGGCCTGACGGCGTACGGCCTGCCTGAGGGCGTACGGCTGGTCCGTCGGCGCTCCGGGCGTGCGCGGCCTGAGCGGCGCTCCCGGTAGTCCTGGCCGGAGCGGGCGCTCCGAGGGCGGCCGCCTTCGGGGCGGCGATCGGTGCCCGGCGGAGCGGGCGCACGAGCCGCCCCGGCCCTGTTCGCGGCACGGAACCGCACCGGCGGACGATTCGTGGCACAAGACACACCAGTGGACCGTTCGTGGCAGGGGCCGCACCGCTGACCGCTCGGCGATAGGGGACGCACCGGCGAGCGCTCGGCGGCACGGGAGGGCCCCGCGGCGGTCGTCCCGCGCGGGGCCCGGCCGTGGGCAGGAGGCGGTTACGCGCCCGGGGCCCAGTAGCCGGTGAGGGTGCCGGCGCCCGGCTCCAGCGACTTCCAGGAGCCGCTGTACGAGATCACGGCGAAGGCGGAGGTGGGGAAGCCGCGGCCGTTCATCCGCGCGCGTGCGTCGTCCTCGGCCTGGCCGGCCAGGATCTCGGCCAGGCCCTGCACTCCGGGGTTGTGCCCGATCAGGACGACACTGCGGGCGTCGTCCGGGGTTTCGTTGAGCACGGCGATCAGCTCTCCAGGGGAGGCTTCGTAGATCCGCTCCTCGTAGACGGTCTTGGGGCGGTGCGGAAGCTCGTGGACCGCCAGCTTCCAGGTCTCCCGGGTGCGGGTCGCGGTGGAGCAGAGAGCGAGGTCGAAGTCGATGCCCGTCTCGGCCAGTTTTCGGCCCGCGACGGGGGCGTCCTGGCGGCCCCGGTCGGCAAGCGGACGCTCATGATCGGACACCTGGGGCCAGTCGGCCTTCGCATGCCGGAAAAGGACAATCCTGCGGGGTTCTGCGACGCTCATGAGTCCCAGCTTCGCACGAAACGCGGCACCGGGCGCAGGGAGTTGACAGGCGGGATCAGGGGCTGCCGCCGCTCAGGTGGCGGGGTCCCTGCGGGTCAGCTCTGGTGCAGCACCGAGTGCTGGATGCCCTGCAGGATGCGTCCCAGCGCCGGGTCACCGGTGGTGTGCGCGTGGGACGGATTGAGCATCAGCAGGAGCAGGGTCGCGAAGGCGAGGGCCGGAAGGGCTATGGCCCACCAAGGGAGGCGGACCTCGACGCCGCCGCTGTCCGCCGTAGGGGGCCGGGTGTGCGGGTGGGCCGGCATGTCGCCTCCGTGGTCTGCAAGGTCGGCCGCCTTGTGCGGTCGTACCTAGAAGCTACGGATCCGGGAACCCTATTCCCATCCGGTGATCCACCCACTTGACCCTGAGCCCCGCCCCCTAGGGGATGGGGGGCTGTCCCCACCACCGGCCCTCAGGTCCGCCTCCGGGACGCGGTTCCTCCGGTGACGCGGGTACGCCGGTGACAGGGCGTCCGTGGCAGGACGTCCCGGTGACACGGGCACCGCGGGGCTTCGGGCAGCCGGTGCCGGGCTCGTCAGGGTGCCGCGATGGAGGCGATGACCCCGATGATCACGGTGATGAGGAGCATGAGGCCCAGCACCGTGAGGAGCTTCTTCTGGCCGTTCTGGGGGTTCGGATCGAGCACAGGCATGCGGTCAGTCTCGCATCAGGGCGGGCGGCGGCCCCGGCGGGGTCGGCCACGGGGCAGGGACCCCGCCCCACCGCGTGCCGTCCCACGGCGTACCGGCGCACACCGCACGGCTCCCACACTGCACGGCTCCCGTTCCGCGGGCGGCGCTCGCGCGGCCCTGACGGGCCATGCGCTCGCCCGGCACGCGGCCCCACGGAACTGCGTTCACGCGGCCCAGCGTCCGCGGGCCCACGCGGCGCCCCCCGCGGAACTGCGTTCACGCAGCCACGGCCGCCGTACGCTCCGCCTCGACCGTGCGGTCCCGGCCGGCCAGGATGCCCACCAGGATCTGCGGCACCATGAGCCCGGCCATCAGGGCGATCGGCAGCCCCCAGCCGCCGCTGTGCTGGTACAGCACGCCCACCAGCAGCGGCCCGGGTATGGAGATCAGGTAGCCGACGCTCTGGGCGAAGGCCGACAGCTGGGCGACGCCCGCACCGCTCCTCGCCCGCATGCCGACCATGGTGAGGGCCAGCGGGAAGGCGCAGTTGGAGATGCCGATCAGCACCGCCCAGGCCACGGCTCCGCCCGCCGGGGCGAGATAGAGCCCCGCGTACCCGGCCAGGCCGCACACGCCGAGTGCGACCACGATCGGCCCCTGGTGCGCCATGCGCGCGGCGGCCCGCGGGATCACGAAGGCCAGCGGCACGGCCATCACCATGGTGAGGGCCAGCAGCAGGCCCGCGGTGCCCGCGGACACGCCCGCGTCACGGAAGATCTGCGGCATCCAGCCCATCGTGATGTAGGCGCCGGAGGCCTGCAGTCCGAAGAAGACGGCGAGCGACCAGGCGATCCGGCTGCGGGTGATGCGCAGGGCGCTGCCCGCCCCCGCGCCCGGGCTGCCTACCCCCGTGGTGCCTGTGGGCCCGGCGAGCCCCGGCTCCTGGGCGGCTGCTCCGGGGCCGTCGGCGGGGGCTCCGGTGCCCTCGGCAGGGGCCCCGGGCTTCCGGAGGGCGTCCTGGGCGGCGCCCCTGGCCGCATCAGGGGGTGTGGGCCCCGGGGAGGCGCCCGGACGGTCCACGTCGCTCCGGGCGCCGTCCACACCCGGAGCGGGGTGGCGCTGGTCCGAAGCCGGTGCGAGTCCGGCCGTGGCATGCGGGGCCCGGTCCGCCTCGGCCGGGGCGTCGCGGTGGCGTACGAGGGGGATCCAGGCCAGCGTGGCGATCCCGCCGAGCACCGCCCAGGCCCCCAGCCCGGCGCGCCAGCCGCCGCCGAGGGCGTTCGTGACCGGGACGGTCAGGGCGGCGGCGAGCGAGGTGCCGATGGAGAGCGCCATGGAGTAGAGCCCGGTCATGGGGCCCACCCGGTCCGGGAACCAGTGCTTGACGATCACAGGCATCAGCACGTTGCTGACGGCGATGCCCATCAGGGCCACTGCGCTGGCGGCGAGGAAGAGTGCCGTGTCGCCCACCAGGGGCCGCAGCGCAAGCCCCACGGTGACGGCCGCCATCCCGGCGCACACCACGGCGCCGGGACCGAAGCGGCGGGCCAGCCGGGACGCGGTGATGCCGAAGACCGCGAAGCAGAGCGGCGGCACCGAGGTGAGCAGACCGGCGATGCTGCCGCTCATGCCGAGGCCGTCCCGGACGTCCTCCAGGAGCGCGCCGAGGCTGGTGATGGCAGGCCTCAGATTGAGCGCCGCCACGACCATGCCGAGGATCAGCAGCCGGGTCAGCCACGCGGGGGGCGCGGGCGGCCGGTCCGCCGCGCCGGGAGGCGGGGTGGGCGGTGCCGTCAGGGGGCTCTCGCGCGTTTCTTCTGCTGCCATGCGGGCCATCATAGAATGATGGGATGAATAGCCCGAGCCTGAGTACGGTACCGCCATGCCCCTGAGTCACCCCCGCCGATCGGCACTGTCGGAGCAGGTCATCGCCGAGTTGCGGGCCCAGATCGTGTCGGGCGAGTGGCCGGTGGGCACCCGCATCCCCACCGAGCCGGAGCTGGTGGAGCAGTTGGGTGTGGCACGCAACACGGTGCGCGAGGCGGTGCGCGCGCTGGCGCACAACGGCCTGCTGGACATCCGCCAGGGCTCGGGCACCTATGTGGTCGCCACCAGTGAGCTGGCGGGGGTGATGCACCGCAGGTTCGCCGGCGCCGCCCCCCGGCACATCGCCGAGATGCGGGCCTCACTGGAGTCGAGCGCGGCACAGCTGGCCGCCGAGCGGCGTACGGAGCGCGATCTGAAGCAGTTGGACGCGCTGCTGCTGCGCCGGGAGGAAGCGTGGGACTCGGGCGATGCGGAGGCTTTTGTGACGGCCGACTCGTCCTTCCACATGGCAGTGGTGGCCGCCTCGCACAACGACGTCATGACGGCGCTCTACGCCGACCTGGGCGAGGTGCTGCGGGAGTGGCTGCGCGGGGACGTGGGCGAGGTGCTGGCCCCGGAGAATCACATGGACCACACGCCACTGGTCGACGCGATCCGCACGGGCGACGCCCGAGCCGCGGCCGCGGAGGCGGCGAAGTACCCGCTCCAGTGCCGCCCGGGAAGCCCGCTCCAGTGCCGCCCGGGAAGTCGGCGGGCCCCGGCCCCGGGGCCCGCGCCGGACGCCTGAACCCTGGCCCGCCGGACCCTGGACGGCTGAGTTCTGGACGGCTGAGTCCTGGACGGCTGAGTTCTGGACGGCTGAACGGGGAGCCCTGAACGGGGAGCCGGACAGGCCCTGCCCGGGCCGCGGCCGGCCCGGGCGGAGGGCGGCCTCAGGCGCCGATCGCGTGCACGCCGCCGTCGACGTGGACGATCTCACCGGTGGTCTTGGGGAACCAGTCCGAGAGCAGGGCCACCATGGCGCGGGCGGCGGGCTCCGGGTCGGACATCTCCCATTCCAGGGGGGCGCGGTGGTCCCATACGGAGGCCAGTTCGGCGAAGCCGGGGATCGACTTCGCGGCCATGGAGCCGATCGGTCCGGCCGCGACCAGGTTGCAGCGGATGTTCTGCTTGCCCAGGTCACGGGCCATGTACCGGTTGGTGGCCTCCAGAGCGGCCTTGGCGGGGCCCATCCAGTCGTACTGCGGCCAGGCGTAGCGCGCGTCGAAGGTGAGGCCGACGACGGAGCCGCCGTCCTGCATCAGCGGCAGGCAGGCCATGGTCAGCGACTTCAGGGAGAACGCCGAGACGTGCATCGCGGTGGCGACGGACTCGAAGGAGGTGTTGAGGAAGTTGCCCCCGAGGGCGTCCTGCGGCGCGAACGCGACGGAGTGGACGATGCCGTCCAGGCCGCCGAGCTCCTCGTGGACCGCCTCCTCCAGGCGGCCGAGGTGCTCGTCATTGGTGACGTCCAGCTCGATGACCTTCACCGGGCGCGGCAGCTTCTTGGCGATGCGCTGCGTCAGGGTGGGCCGCGGGAACGCCGTCAGAAGGATCTCGGCGCCCTGCTCCTGTGCGAGCTTCGCCGCGTGGAAGGCGATGGACGACTCCATGAGCACACCGGTGACGAGGATGCGCTTGCCGTCGAGGATTCCACTCATGGTCTTCAGTGCCCCATGCCCAATCCGCCGTCAACGGGAATGACGGCTCCGGTGATGTACGACGCCTCGTCCGAGGCAAGGAACCGCACGGTGGCGGCGATCTCAGAGGGCTGCGCGTAGCGGCCCAGCGGTACCTGGGAGACGATGTTCGCGCGCTGCTCCTCGGTGAGCGCCCGGGTCATGTCGGTGTCCACGAAGCCCGGTGCGACGACGTTGAAGGTGAGGTTCCGCGAACCCAGCTCGCGTGCGAGGGACCGTGCGAAGCCGATGAGGCCGGCCTTGGACGCGGCGTAGTTCGCCTGGCCCGCGGAGCCGTAGAGGCCCACCACGGACGAGATCAGCACGACGCGGCCCTTCCTGGCACGCAGCATGGCGCGGTTGGCCCGCTTGACGACGCGGAAGGTGCCGGTGAGGTTGGTCTCCAGAACCGACGTGAACTCCTCCTCGGACATCCGCATCAGCAACTGGTCCTTGGTGACGCCGGCGTTGGCCACCAGTACCTCGACGGGGCCCTGTTCGGCCTCGATCTCCTTGTACGCCTGCTCCACCTGCTCAGGATCGGTGATGTCGCACCGCACGGCGAAGAAGCCGGCCGGCGGCTCACCCGAGCGGTATGTGATGGCGACCTTGTCGCCCGCCTCGGCGAACGCTTGGGCAATGGCGAGGCCGATGCCCCGGTTACCTCCAGTGACGAGAACCGAGCGGCTCAACGGATCACCCTTTCCCTCAGCGGTCTGGTACATGCAAGAACTTATCGGGCGGTGGCCTGCTGTGGAGAATCCACGCTCCACAGTGGCTCGCCGACATGACTGTCGGGTCCCTACATAATCAAGGGCCGTCCCGCCAGGGAGGGGGCCCCGGAGGCACTGGGGGAAGAGCATGCCCGCCCCCGGGCGCGGCTCCGTGCGCGTCGGTTCGGCGGGGGCCGCGGCTCGTCGGGGTCGCACAAATCAAGCCACGCGCGCCCCGATGACTACGCGCGCCGCCGTCATTATGTGCGCGCCGTCACAGTCTCCGCCGCGCCGCCGCGAGCGTGGTCACGCCGTCGACGCAGGGTTATCCACAGGCCCCCGCGCCGCGCGGCGCTTCGTGATTGACTTCCGCGTGATCGGACCACCACGAAGCCATTGAACAGGAGGCCGCTCGTGGCCCACGAGATCGATCAGTCGTTCCTGGCGCTCCCGCTGCGGGCCCTCGCCGATGCGGCGCTGTCCCGTGCGCGCGCGCTGGGCGCGCAGCACGCCGACTTCCGTTTCGAGCGGGTGCGCAGCGCCGCGTGGCGGCTGCGCGATGCCAAGCCTGCCAGCTCTTCGGACACCACCGACCTCGGATACGCGGTGCGCGTGGTGCACGACGGCACATGGGGCTTCGCGTCGGGCGTCGATCTGACGCCGGACGCGGCGGTGCGGGTGGCCGAGCAGGCGGTGGCCGTGGCCAAGCTGTCCGCCCGGGTCATCGAGGCGGCGGGGGCGGCGGCCGACGTCACCCTCGCCGACGAGCCGGTGCACGCCGACAAGACCTGGGTCTCGGCCTACGAGACGGACCCGTTCTCGGTCCCGGACGAGGAGAAGAGCGGCCTGCTGGCCGACTGGAGCGCCCGCCTGCTGCGCGCCGACGGCGTGGCCCACGTGGACGCCACCCTGCTCACGGTCCACGAGAACAAGTTCTATGCGGACACGGCGGGCACCGTCACCACCCAGCAGCGGGTACGCCTGCACCCGCAGCTCACGGCGGTCGCGGTGGACGAGTCGAGCGGCGAGTTCGACTCGATGCGCACGCTGGCGCCCCCGGTCGGCCGTGGCTGGGAGTATCTGACCGGCACCGGCTGGGACTGGGACGGCGAGCTGGCCGAGATCCCGGAGCTGCTCGCCGAGAAGATGCGCGCGCCCAGCGTCACCGCGGGGGCGTACGACCTGGTGGTCGATCCGTCCAATCTCTGGCTGACTATCCACGAGTCCATCGGCCACGCCACCGAGCTGGACCGCGCGCTCGGCTACGAGGCGGCCTACGCCGGCACGTCCTTCGCCACCTTCGACAAGCTCGGCACGCTCAGGTACGGCTCCGAGATCATGAACGTGACGGGCGACAGAACCGCCGAGCACGGCCTCGCCACCATCGGCTATGACGACGAGGGCGTGGCCGCTCAGTCCTGGGACCTGGTCAAGGACGGCGTCCTGGTCGGCTACCAGCTCGACCGCCGCATCGCCAGGCTCACCGGCTTCGACCGGTCGAACGGCTGCGCCTACGCCGACTCCCCCGAGCACGTCCCGGTGCAGCGCATGGCGAACGTCTCACTGCAGCCCGACCCGGGCGGCCTGTCGACGGAGGACCTGATCGGGGGCGTGGACCGCGGCATCTACGTCGTCGGCGACCGCTCCTGGTCGATCGACATGCAGCGGTACAACTTCCAGTTCACCGGCCAGCGGTTCTTCCGCATCGAGAACGGCCGGCTCGCCGGCCAGCTCCGCGACGTGGCCTACCAGGCGACGACCACCGACTTCTGGGGCTCCATGACCGCGGTGGGCGGCCCCCAGACCTATGTGCTGGGCGGCGCCTTCAACTGCGGCAAGGCTCAGCCCGGCCAGGTCGCGGCGGTCTCGCACGGCTGCCCGTCCGCCCTGTTCCGTGGCGTGAACATCCTCAATACGACGCAGGAGGCCGGTCGATGACCCCCACCCCCGCTCCCCGTGCGAGCAAGCCGTACGAGGTCGTCGAGCGCGCCCTCGAGCTGTCCCGCGCCGACGGCTGCGTGGTGATCGCGGACGAGCAGTCCTCGGCCAACCTCCGCTGGGCCGGCAACGTCCTCACGACCAACGGCGTCACCCGCGGCCGGACGCTCACCGTGATCGCCACCGTGGACGGCGCCCAGGGCACGTCGTCCGGTGTGGTGTCCCGCTCCGCCGTCACCGCCGACGACCTGGAGCCGCTGGTACGGGCCGCAGAGGAGGCCGCCCGGCGCGCCGGCCCCGCCGAGGACGCCCAGCCGCTGGTCTCCGGGACCGCCCCGTCGCCCGGCTTCACGGACGACCCCGACGAGACGTCCTCCGCCGTCTTCGCGCAGTTCGCGCCGGCGCTCGGCGAGTCCTTCGCCCGTGCCCGCGCCGCCGGGCGCGAGCTGTACGGGTTCGCCCACCACGGGCTCGTCTCCAGCTACCTGGGCACCTCGCAGGGGCTGCGGCTCAGGCACGACCAGCCGACCGGCACCCTGGAGCTGAACGCCAAGTCCCCCGACCTCGCGCGCTCGGCATGGGCGGGCCAGGCCACGCGCGACTTCAAGGACGTCGACCCCGCGGCGCTGGACGCGGACCTCGCGCAACGGCTGAGCTGGGCCGAGCGCCGCATCGAGCTGCCCGCAGGCCGGTACGAGACGCTGCTGCCGCCCAGTGCCGTGGCCGACCTGCTGGTCTACCAGATGTGGTCGTCCTCGGGCCGGGACGCCGCCGAGGGGCGCACGGTCTTCTCCAAGCCGGGCGGCGGCACCCGCGTCGGGGAACGGCTGGCGGAGCTGCCGCTCACGCTGCGCAGCGATCCGCACGAGCCGGGCCTCGAAGCGGCGCCGTTCGTGCTGGCGCACTCCTCGGGCGACGACACCTCGGTGTTCGACAACGGCCTGCCGCTGTCGAACACCGACTGGATGCGCCGGGGCGAGCTGGCGCACCTGCTCACCTCCCGGCACAGCGCGCAGCTGACGGGGCTGCCGGTCGCCCCGGCCGTCGACAATCTGATCCTGGAGGGCGGCACCGACCGCTCTCTGGACGAGATGGTCGCGGCGACCACCGGGCGCGCCCTGCTGCTGACCTGCCTCTGGTACATCCGCGAGGTCGACCCCGCGACGCTCCTGCTGACCGGCCTGACCAGGGACGGCGTCTACCTCGTAGAGGACGGCGAGGTCATCGGGGCCGTCAATAATTTCCGTTTCAATGAGTCGCCGGTCGATATCCTCGGTCGTGCGGCGGAGGCGGGGCGCACGGAGAAGACCCTGCCGCGCGAGTGGAGCGACTGGTTCACCCGTGCGGCCATGCCCGCCCTGCGCGTGCCCGACTTCAATATGAGCTCGGTCAGCCAGGGCGTGTGACATGCGGCGTCCTCATAGACTGGCTGGGCCCGGGCAAGCGCGGGCGCTCGCCTGATGGAGTGAGCACGGGACCGGTCCCGCCGGTGCGTCGGCCGTTCCCATTTCACCTGATGAAGGAGACACAGGACCGTGACGGACATCGTCGACGAGCTGAAGTGGCGGGGGCTGTTCGCCCTCTCCACGGACGAGGACGCATTGCGCAAGGCGCTCGCGGACGGTCCCGTCACGTTCTATTGCGGCTTCGACCCCACGGCACCCAGTCTGCACGTGGGCCATCTGGTCCAGGTGCTCACGGTCCGCCGGCTCCAGCAGGCCGGGCACCGGCCGCTGGCGCTGGTCGGCGGGGCCACGGGCCTGATCGGCGACCCGCGCCCCACCGCGGAGCGCACGCTGAACGACCCGGAGACGGTCGCGGGCTGGGTGCACAAGCTGCGCCGGCAGATCGAGCCGTTCCTCTCCTTCGAGGGGGAGAACGCCGCCGTCCTCGTGAACAACCTCGACTGGACGGCCGACCTCACGGCCATCGAGTTCCTGCGGGACATCGGCAAGCACTTCCGCGTCAACAAGATGCTCACCAAGGACTCCGTCGCCCGCCGCCTGGAGTCCGACCAGGGCATCAGCTACACGGAGTTCAGTTACCAGATCCTCCAGGGCATGGACTTCCTCCAGCTCTACCGGAGGTACGGCTGCATCCTCCAGCAGGGCGGCAGTGACCAGTGGGGCAACCTCACCGCGGGGCTCGACCTGATCCACCGGCTGGAGCCGGGTGCCGAGGTGCATGCGCTGGCCACGCCGCTGATGACCAAGGCGGACGGCACCAAGTTCGGCAAGACCGAGGGGGGCGCGGTCTGGCTGGACCCGGAGATGACCACCCCGTACGCGTTCTACCAGTTCTGGCTGAACGTCGACGACCGTGACATCTCCGGTTACCAGCGCATCCTCAGCTTCAAGAGCCGCCAGGAGCTCGAGGAGCTGGAGCGGCAGACCGAGGAGCGCCCACAGGCCCGGGCGGCGCAGCGAGCGCTGGCCGAGGAGCTGACGACGCTGGTGCACGGCCCGGAGCAGTGTGCGGCGGTGATCGCCGCGTCCAGGGCGCTGTTCGGCCAGGGCGACCTGGCCGCGCTGGACGAGGCGACGCTGTCCGCAGCGCTCGCCGAGGTGCCGCACACCCGGGTCTCCGCGCTCGGCCCGGTGGTGGACCTGCTCGCCGAGGTGGGCCTGGCGCCCAGCAAGTCGGCCGCCCGCCGCACCATCAAGGAGGGCGGGGCCTATGTGAACAACGCCAAGGTCACCGCCGAGGACCACGTCCCCGCCCCGGAGGACCTGCTGCACGGCCGGTGGCTGCTGCTCCGCCGGGGCAAGCGGAATCTGGCGGCGGTGGAGGTCGTCGGAGGCTGACCACAGGGGGGCGGGCGCATCCCGCGCCCGCCCCGCCCCCCTCCTCGACCCTCCGGCCGCCCCGCCTCCTTGGCCTTCTCCTGGCCCCAGCTGGCCGCCTGGCCTCAGCCCGGCCCACCAGGTCCGGGCCCCAACACCCGGCGCCTCACGCCTGCACGCTCCGTGTCTGGCTGTACCGTGCATCGGTCCCGTTGTCGGCCCTCGCCCGCGTATCACGCCCGCGCACCTGGCCTACGCGTCGCGCCGCGCACCTCGCCCCTGCATCTCCCGGCGCGTCGCGCCGCGCACCTCGCTCCTGCATCTCACCGCGCATCGCGCCCGCGCCCTGCTGCCCTCTGCGTCAGCCGGTCCGGCCCTGGGAGCCGGCGGGAAGCCGGGATGGCGGGGTGGTTCCTGTACTGCGTACACCGGGCGCGGCCATACGTGCGATCGGTGTCAGGAGATCGGTGCGTCACGGGCGGGCCGGTCTCCAAGGCGTCCATGTCACGGCGTACCGTAGGCAGTGAACGGACCTTGCGCCGGACGGGTCCGCGTCGCGTTCCGCGCGGACATTCGTCCGGCGGATGTCGAGGTCTCCCCAGCCCGTTGCGGGCGCGGGAAAAGGTGGTGGAGTGATGCGGAAGCAGCGCAAGACGGAGGTCTTCCGGATCACAGGAGCCCGGCAGGGACTGCGCGATGACGTCCGCGGCAGGCAGCGTCGGTACATAATCTCGATGTCCGTCCGCACCATCTCGGTCATCCTGGCCATCACGCTGTGGAACGTGGCGCAGCCCATTGCGATCGTGGCGCTGGTTCTGGGATTCATCCTGCCGTACATCGCGGTCGTGATCGCGAACGCCGGCCGGGAGAACGCTCCGTCGCAGCCGCCCAGGTTCGTCCCGACGCCCTCCCGTCCGATGCTGATGGGCGGCAGGCGCCGGACGGTCGGCGATCCCCCGGCACGACCCTCCCAGGAGGGAACAGCTCCGCCGCGTTCGCCGGACGCCGAGGCGTCCGGATCGCCGTCCGCGGATTCCGCTGGACCCGCCACGACCACCGCGGACCCCTCCGCGTCGCCACCCCAAGACCACGCCTGACCACGGACGATGACAGCGCGCTGAGCCAAGCTCAAGAAAAGCTCAGATCAATCGTGCTGTTCCGGTGCCGGGCGGAGGGTCTCGCGTGACATACTTCGATAGCGCTCCGCATCCCCCGTCGGAGCGACGGACCGACGCCGGGCAGCTCCCCCCGTGGCTGCTCGGCGTCGCCTTTTCCGGACGCCGTTCGCGGAGCGCTCCCGTCAGGAGGCGTCTGCTCACACGGAGTCGGTCACAGCAGGTACCGGCCCCGCTCGGGGCCGGAGGGCGGACCGCTTGGCGCTCGGGTACGGCGTACTGGTGAGATGTACGGGTGAGTGACGAGACACCGATCTGTTCCGCGAAGGGCTGCCGTGCTGCGGCGGTCTGGGCGCTCGCCTGGAACAATCCGAAGATCCATGCGCCCGAGCGCCGCAAGACATGGCTCGCCTGCGAGGAGCACCGTGAGCACCTGTCGGAGTTCCTGGGGAGGCGGGGATTCCTGAAGGACGTGGTGGAGTTCGCCGAGTGGCACCGGCGGGAACGGGACCTGCCTGCCGACCCCGGCGTGCCCCCCGGGACCCCCACCGGCCCCGGCCGGCAGCCCGACTCCTCCACCGGGCCCGGTCCGCGCCCCGGCTCATCCGCCGACCCGGGCTCATCCGCCGACCCCGGCTCCTCCGACTGATCCTCCGGAGCCCACGCCCCCGAAAGGCCCCGCAGCCCGACAGGCCCCGCTGACCCCGAGGGACGTCACTGACCCCGAGGGGCCCCCAGAGCCGGCGGGGCCCGCAGGCCTGACGGGGCCCGCAGGCCTGACGGGGCCCGTCAGTGACTGTTCACCCTCCGATGGCCGACATCGGCCGCTCGGGCTGCAGGAACGTCGGGTCGTCCAGGCCCGAGCCCGCCTTCTTGCCCCACATCGCCAGCCGCCAGATCCGGGCGATCTCCTCGTCGGATCCGGGCGCGGCGCCTTCGGCGGCGCCGGGCGCCGTGCCCGTCCTGTCGCCGGTACCGGACCGCAGGGCCGCGCGCAGGTCCGTCTCCTCGGTGGCGAACAGGCAGGTGCGGACCTGGCCGTCCGCCGTGAGCCGGGTGCGGTCGCAGGCGGCACAGAACGGGCGGGTGACCGAGGCGATGACCCCGACGCGGTACGGCCCGCCGTCGACGAGCCACCGCTCGGCCGGGGCGGAGCCACGCTCCTCGGAGGTCTCCGGGGTCAGCGTGAAGCGGGTGCGCAGCGACTGCAGGATGTCACCCGCGGTGATCATGCCCTCGCGGCGCCAGCCGTGCTGCGCGTCCAGCGGCATCTGCTCGATGAAGCGCAGCTCGTAGCCCTCCGCCATCGCCCAGGAGAGGAGTTCGGGGGCCTCGTCGTCGTTGAGGCCCGGCATCAGGACGGCGTTCACCTTGACAGGGGTCAGGCCGGCGGCGCGAGCCGCCTCAAGGCCGGCCAGGACGTCATGGTGGCGGTTGCGGCGGGTGAGGGTCTTGAAGACGTCGGGACGCAGGGTGTCGAGCGAGACATTGACCCGGTCGAGGCCGGCGGCCTTGAGTGCGGCGGCGGTGCGGGCCAGGCCGATGCCGTTGGTGGTCAGCGACATCCTGGGCCGGGGGGTGAGGGCGGCGACGCGCTCGACGATGCCGGTCAGGCCGGGACGCAGCAGCGGTTCCCCGCCGGTGAAGCGGATCTCCGTGACGCCGAGCCGGGTGACGGCTATCCGGATGAGGCGGACGATCTCGTCGTCCGTGAGGAGGTCCGGCTTGGCCAGCCACTGCAGGCCCTCCTCCGGCATGCAGTAGGTGCAGCGGAGGTTGCAGCGGTCGGTCAGTGAGACCCTCAGATCGGTGGCCACTCGGCCGTAGGTGTCGATGAGCACGTGGGCCCCCTCCCTGACGCGGGTCGTCATCGATGCAGATCCTCATCGTGGGATCGATGCAGGTCCTCATCGCGAGCGTACGCGACAGTCGTGGCTTCCGTGCGGGGGGATTCCGCCCCGGCCCGGTCCGGGGGGTGGCCCCGGGCGCCGTACGGGCCCGCCTTCCGGCGCACAACGGACCGGAAAACGGGTGCGTGCCCCCGAAAACCAGGCCGGGAAGCACGCACCCGGGACGCGCCGTTCGGCGGCGCGTTGTCAGTGCGCGCCCGTGCCCGTGAGGGAACGGACCTCCAGTTCGGCGTACTTGGCGGTGTCCGGCTGCTCCTTGGAGAGGAACGTGGCCAGCCAGCCGAGGAGGAAGCCGACGGGGATGGAGATGATGCCCGGGTTCTCCAGGGGGAACCAGTGGAAGTCGATGTCCGGGAACATGGACGTCGCCTTGCCGGAGACGACGGGCGAGAAGAGGACCAGGACGACCGCGGTGACCAGGCCGCCGTAGATCGACCACAGCGCGCCCTGGGTGGTGAAGCGCTTCCAGAAGAGGCTGTAGAGGATCGTGGGAAGGTTGGCGGAGGCGGCGACGGCGAAGGCGAGGGCGACCAGGCCCGCGACGTTCAGATCGCGGGAGAGCGTGCCCAGGGCGATGGAGACAATGCCGATGAGGACGGTCGCCCAGCGCGCGGCCCGGACCTCCTGCTGCTCCGTCGCCTTGCCCCGCTTGACGACGTTCGCGTAGATGTCGTGGGCGAACGAGGACGACGAGGCGAGCGTCAGGCCCGCGACGACCGCCAGGATGGTGGCGAAGGCGACCGCCGAGATCACCGCCAGCAGGATCGCGCCCCAGGTGGAGTCGGTGCCGCCGACGTGCAGGGCGAGCAGCGGCGCGGCCGTGTTGCCCGCCGGGTTGGAGGCCACGATCTCCTTCGGCCCGACCAGCGCGGCGGCGCCGAAGCCCAGCACGATCGTCATCAGGTAGAAGAGGCCGATGATGCCGATCGCCCAGTTGACGGACTTACGGGCGGCCTTCGCGGTCGGCACCGTGTAGAACCGGATCAGGATGTGCGGCAGGCCCGCGGTGCCCAGTACCAGGGCGATGCCGAGCGAGATGAAGTCCAGCTTGGACGTCGAGTTGAGGCCGTACTTCAGTCCGGGCTCCAGGAACGCCGAGCCCTTGCCGCTGTTGTCGGCGGCCCTGCCGAGCAGGTCGGAGACGTTGAAGTCGAACTTCAGCAGCACCAGGAAGGTGATCAGGATGGTCCCGCCGATGAGCAGCACCGCCTTGACCATCTGCACCCACGTGGTGCCCTTCATGCCGCCGATGGTGACGTAGACGATCATCAGCACGCCGACCAGCGCCACGATGCCGATCTTGCCGCCGTCGCTGGTGATGCCGAGCAGCAGCGAGACGAGGACGCCCGCACCGGCCATCTGGGCCAGCAGGTAGAAGATCGACACCACGATGGTGGAGACGCCGGCGGCGGTGCGCACCGGACGCTGGCGCATCCGGTAGGCGAGGACGTCGCCCATGGTGAAGCGGCCGGAGTTGCGCAGCGGCTCGGCGACCAGCAGCAGCGCCACCAGCCAGGCCACGAGGAATCCGATGGAGTACAGGAAGCCGTCGTAGCCGGCCAGGGCGATGGCGCCGGCGATGCCGAGGAAGGACGCGGCGGACATGTAGTCGCCGGAGACCGCGAGCCCGTTCTGGAAGGCGCTGAACTGCCGGCCGCCGGCGTAGAAGTCGACGGCGTTCCTGGTCTGCCGGCCCGCCCAGACGGTGATGCCGAGCGTGACGAGGACGATGACGACGAACAGCGAGATGATCAGCGTCCGGTGGTCGCTGACGTCCTGCGCGGCGAGCGGGGTGAGGTGCGTGCCCGCGGCGAGGGTGGGTGCGGGGCTCATGCGCCGTCCTCCAGCCGGTTCTTGATGGCCTTGGCCTTGGGGTCGAGCCGGGTGGCGGCGTGGTGCGAATACCACCAGGCGATGAGGAACGTGGTCAGGAACTGGGCGAGGCCGAACACCAGAGCGACATTGATGTTGCCGACGACCTTGGTGCCCATGAAGCCGCCCGCGTAGTTGGACAGCAGCACGTAGAGCAGGTACCAGAGGACGAAGGCGATGGTCAGCGGGAAAGCGAACCCCCGGTGGGCGCGGCGCAGTTCGCCGAACTGGGGGCTCTGCTGGACCTCGGCGAACTCGGCGGCGGACGGCCGCCCGAGGCCGGCGGGGCCCGACTGGTTCGGGGGGTTCTCCTGGGGCGGTGGCGCTGCGTCGGTGGTCACGGTGCCTCCTTGCGGTGCGGGTGCGGGTGCGGGTGCGGATACGGGTCGCGGGGGACGGGAGACGGGAACGGCTGGTCAGGGGGCGTACGGGCCGCCGGGGACGACGGGGACTGCGAGGACTGCCGGGACTGCCGGGACTGCCGGGACGACGGGGACGGGGCGGGAGCGGGCGGCTCTGAAACGGACATCAGGGGTCTTTCGTAGCGGGAGCGAGTCGGGTCGTGCCCCCTGCTCAACGGCACGGCGCCGCCAAGGGCTCGGTTCAAACAGCCGCCTTTCTTTCGGAACTCGTTGCTGACCAGCGCGGGCGGGGTTAACTTCGCCTGAGTCAACGCGTCATGCACCTGCCCGAGCACCACCGTGTTCGGGCAGTTCCGTATCCGACGGTCGCCGGACCGTGGCCGCGGAACCGCACGGCGCGATGGCCGCACAGTCCACAAGGACGCACTGCCCGGAAAGGTGGAGATCCCCCTTGCCCAGACTGGAGAACTCATGACCGCTCCCCTGGCCCGTTACCGCCGCGCCGTTGCCCTGCCCATCGGCATGGCCCTGGCCTCGGCCCTCGCCTTCCTGCCGAACGTCACAGCGGCGGCGGCCGACGGCGCGGCCGGCGTCACGTCCGCCGGGAGCCGGGCGGCCGCGGCCGCCGACGGCCCGGAGCTGAGCTATGTCGTCAACGTGCGCCCCGGGCACGGCGCCTCGCGTGCCGTGCTGCGGGCGATATCCGACGCGGGCGGCACCGTCGTCACGTCGTACGACCAGATAGGCGTCATCGTGGTGCACTCCAAGAACACGGACTTCGCCGAGGAGATCCGCGCGGTGCGCGGCGTCGACTCGGCGGGCGCCACCCGCACCGCGCCGCTGCCCGCGCAGTCCACCACCGACACGGGCAAGCCCAAACCGCTGACGGCCGCGCAGGTGAAGGCCGCGGCGGCCCAGGCGGGCACGGGCCAGGACCCGCTGGAGCCCGAGCAGTGGGACCTGCGCGCCATCAAGGCGGACAAGGCGCACGAGCGGACCCTCGGCAGCCCCCGGGTCACCGTGGCCGTGATCGACACCGGGGTGGACGACACCCATCCGGACATCGCGCCCAACTTCGACCGCGCCGCCTCGGTCAACTGCGTCTCCGGCAAGCCGGACACCACCGACGGGGCCTGGCGGCCGAGCGCCGCGGAGAGCCCGCACGGCACGCACGTCGCGGGTGAGATCGCCGCGGCCAGGAACGGCATCGGGATGACCGGGGTGGCGCCGGGCGTGAAGGTCGCCGGGATCAAGGTCGCCACCACGGAGGGCTTCTTCTACACGGAGGCTGTCGTCTGCGGCTTCGTCTGGGCGGCGGAGCACCACGTGGACGTCACCAACAACAGCTACTACACGGACCCGTGGTACTTCAACTGCGCGGACGACCCCGACCAGCGGGCGCTCATCGAGGCGGTCAGCCGGGCCTCGCAGTACGCCGAGCACAAGGGCACCGTGAACGTCGCGGCCGCCGGTAACGAGTCGTACGACCTGGCCTCCGACTCGATCGTCGACCCGGCCAGCCCGAACGACACCAAGCCGGTCCCCCGCACCATCGACCCGGCCGTCTGCAAGGACATCCCGACCCAGCTGCCGGGCGTGGTGACGGTCGCCGCCACCGGCGCCGAGAACCTCAAGTCGTCGTTCTCGAACTACGGCCTCGGCGTCATCGACATCGCGGCGCCCGGCGGCGACTCCACCGCCTACCAGCCGCCCGCGCCGCCCGCCACCAACGGTTCCATCCTCGGCACGCTGCCCGGCGGCACCTGGGGCTACATGTCCGGCACGTCGATGGCGACCCCGCATGTGGTGGGGGTCGCGGCGCTCATCAAGTCGACGCACCCGCACGCCTCGCCGGCCCAGGTGAAGGCACTGCTCTACAAGGACGCGGACGCCACGCCGTGCACCGACCCGTACGACATCGACGGCGACGGGCAGATCGACGCCGTGTGCGCGGCCGGGCACGGTACGACGGGGTTCTACGGGGCGGGCATCGCGGACGCCCTGAACGCCGTGCGGCGGTAGCCACCGTCCGCGCGTACGCGCACAGCGCGCGTACGTAGTGCGCGTACGTAGTGCGCGTACGTAGTGCGCGTACCCGGGCACGCGCATAGGGCGTGTGCCCGGCATCACGCACCGAGCACCGCGGCCGTCCGGGGGAGGGCCCCGCAGGGCGGCCGCGGTCGTGGTCGTGGTTGCGGTCGTGATTGGGGCCGCGGTGGTCACGGCCGTGGCCACAACGGTGCCGTACGCGGCCGGGCGTCCACAGCGGGCCGGTCCCGGTCCCCGCCGCCCGCCCGCGGCCGTTCCAGCGTCCGTCGCTCCGTTAGCCCGAACGGCGGCCCGCGCGCCACGCCCCGTCATCCGGGTAAATCACCCGAGTTGCCCGGTTCCCCGGGTCCGGTGAGGATCCCTGTGTGAGCTCGATACCACCTGCTGCGAAGGCGGCCGGCGGCGCGCGCGGCGGGCCGACCGGGAGCCGTGCGGTGGCGGGGGCCGCGACGGGCGCCCCCGCCGGCCCCGCGGACCCGACCGGGGGCGGCGGCGCGCCCGGCCCGGCACGTCCCGACGGTGCCGCCGGTCCCGACGGCCGCGCCTGCCGCGACGGGCGCCGCCGCGAGCGGGCCGCCGTGGGCCTGGGGCGGCCCGCCGCCCTTGTCGTGCTCCTCGTCCTCGCCGCCGTCGCCGTTCCCCTGCTGGGCCCCTCCGCCGCGCTGCACGGCACGGGCGAGGAGGCTCCCCCCGGTGCCAACGGCATAGCCGCGCTGCGCGCCGTCCTCTTCGCCGCCCTGTGCGTGCCGGTCGGAGAGGTGTTCGCGCACTGGCTGGCGCGCCGCGTGCCGGGGGCGCCGGTGGCGCGCGCCCCGGCCTCCTGGGCGGGTCTCGCGGCCGGCGCCGGCTTTGTGGCCGCGCTGTGCCTGGCCTCCGTCGCGTCCACCGGCAACCTGGTGCCGCACCGGCTGTCCGACGTGGACATCGGCGGGCTGTACCGGACCCGGGACGGCATTCTGGCGCTGATCGAGGTCAACGCCTTTCTGGTGGCCGGGTTGTGGGCCCGTGCCCGGCGGACGGCGAGCAGGCTGCTGCCCGCCGTCGCCATCGTGGTCGCCGAGGCGTTCCGCGCCCACCTGGCGTGGGAGTCCGTGCCGCTGGTGGGGTACGCGCTGACCGGGGTCCACCTCACCTGTGCGGTGCTGTGGGCGGGAGGCCTCTGGCAGGTGCTGCGCACCGTACGGCTGTGGCGCGGCGACACCGGGCCGGAGGGCGCGGCGCTCGGGACCGCGGCACAGGGGCTGGCGGAACGCGGGACCGCGGCACAGCGGCTCACGGGACACGGGACCGCCACACAGCGGCTCACGGGACACGGGACCGCCGCACACGGACTCGCGGGGCCCGGCCCCACTGGACAGGGACTCGCCGGGCCCGACCCCACGGGACCCGGCCCTGGCGCGGACGCGGCCGACGGACGCGGTCCCGTCCCTGCGGACGGCCGTCCGGCCGCTTCCGGCGCGGCCGCCGCCGCGGCGCTGCTCGGCCGCTACGCGCGCGTGGCGGCCGGACTGCTTGCCCTCGTCACCGCCACCGGGGTGGTGAGCGCGCTGCGCCGTATGCCGCCTGACACGGTGTCCGGCCAACTGCTGACGACCGCCTACGGCCGGACGCTGCTGGCGAAGATGCTGCTGGTGGCCGTCGCAGCGGCGCTGGCCTGCGCGGCGCGGCTGCGGCTCGGCGCACTGGCCAGGACCCCGCTGCCGGCCCGGATACGGGCCCTGCTCGGCGCCGGACGCGCCCGCGATCCCCTGACCGCGTGCGCACCGGCACGCGCCGAGGTCGTGGTGCTGGGTGCGGTGGTCGTGGTGTCGGCCCTGCTGACGGCGCTGCCGCTGCCGATCAGGTGGTGAGCGGCGGGGCGCTGGGCGGGGCGGGCACCGTGTACCGCCGCCGGGACGACTCCCGGCCACTGGCGTCTCCCGCGTCCCATCGATCTCACGCGGAGGGCCCGAGGGCGCACACCGACGGCCCGTGGGCACACCGACGGCCCGTGGGCACACCGACGGCCCATGGGCACACCCACGCCCCGTGGGGCACACCGACGCCCGCCGGGTCACACACCGACGCCCCGTGGGTCCACACCAACGCCCGCCGGGTCACACACCGACGCCCCGGGGCACACGCCAACGCCCCGTGGGTCCACACCAACGCCGAACAGCTCGCAGACGCCGGGTCCCGGGCGGCCGCACTCCTGCTGCAAGGGGCCGCACTCCTGCTGCAAGGGGCCGCACTCCTGCTACAAGGGGCCGCACGCCGGCTCCAGGGGGGCGCACGCCGACGTGCACGCCGGTCACGCGCCCGCGGCCCATGGGGCACGAGCCCCCGTCCGCCGCGGGGCCGCGTCCGTCCCCATGGGGCACCCGCCCACCCCGCCCACCCCCGCGCTCACACGCCCGCAGCCCCCAGCAGCGAGCCCACGGCATAGGTGACCGCCATCGCCAGGGCGCCGCCCGCCGCGTTGCGCAGGATCGCAGGGCGGGCCTCGGCGGCGCCGAGGCGGGCGCTGGTCCAGCCGGTGACGACCAGGGTGACGAGGACGGAGACGACGGTGACGGGCAGCCGCAAGGCGGGCGGCGGCAGCACGATCGCCAGCAGCGGCAGCAGCGCGCCCACGGTGAAGGAGAGGAAGCTGGCCCAGGCGGCGTGCCACGGGTTCGTCAGCTCGTCCGGGTCGATGCCGAGTTCGACGCTCGCGTGGGCCCGCAGGGCGTCCCGTTCGGTGAGCTGCAGCGCCGCCGCGCGGGCCACCTCCCGGTCGAGGCCGCGCTCCTGGAGCAGCACCGTCAGCTCCTCCAGCTCCTCCTCGGGCTGTTCGCGCAGTTCGCGCCGCTCCAGGGCGAGGGCGGCCTTCTCCGTGTCCCGCTGGGTGGACACCGAGACGTACTCCCCCGCCGCCATGGACATCGACCCGGCGAGCAGGCCCGCGAGACCGGCGGTCAGCAGGGCGCTGCGGTTGTCGGTGGCGCCCGCCACCCCGACGACAAGGCCCGCGGTGGAGACCACGCCGTCGTTGGCGCCGAGTACGCCGGCGCGCAGCCAGTTGAGGCGCTCCCCCAGCGCACGGCCGTGCTCCTCCCGATGTCCGCCCGCGGCGGCTCCGCTCCCGGTGGCTTCCGAGGGCCCGCTGCTCGCCGGGCCGTTGCCGGATCCCTGATCACTCACCGGAGAAGGTTCTCACCCCCTGGTCAGGGGCGGCCACGGGCACGCCGCGATATCGCAGGGGCCGACGCGCAGGCCGGGCGCACCGCGCCCGGCCTGCGCGTCGGCCCGCGAGCGGAACTCGGCGGCCACCGGCGGCCACCGGCGGCCGGCCGCCGGGGCGGGCACGGCAGACGCCGGGGAGACGGGAAGGCCCCTCCGGTGGCGCCCCCCGGCCGACGGGCCGTGAACTCGTATACGCCCCGGGGGGCTCGGACACTGTCAGTCGCGCCCCGTATCCTCAGTGACCATGCTCGAAGATCCCTCGCTCGCGGCCCCCGCGGCGCGCCCGGCGCCCGCCGACTCCGCGGCCTCCGCGGTGACTTGGCCGGCCGCCTATCCGCAGGGGTACGCGGTCGTCGACGTGGAGACCACGGGTCTCGCCCGGGACGACCGCATCGTCTCGGCCGCCGTCTACCGCGTCGACGCCCGGGGCGAGATCGAGGACCACTGGTACACGCTGGTCAATCCGGAGCGTGACCCGGGCCCGGTGTGGATCCACGGCCTGACGAGCGAGGTGCTGCAGAGCGCGCCGTTCTTCGCGGACATCGCCGAGGAGTTCGCCACCCGGCTCGCGGACCGGGTGCTCGTCGCGCACAATGCCGTCTTCGACTGGTCCATGATCGCCCGGGAGTACGCCCGCGCGCGGCGCACCGTCCCCGTGCGGCAGCGGCTGTGCACCATCGCGCTCAGCAAGGAGCTGGGGCTGCCGCTGGCCAACCACAAGCTGGAGACGCTCGCGGCGCACTTCGGCGTCGTCCAGCGCCGCGCCCACCACGCGCTGGACGACGCCCGCGTGCTCGCCGAGGCCTTCCGGCCCAGCCTGCACGCGGCGGCCCGTGGCGGGGTGCGACTGCCGCTGCTGGAGTGCCGGCCGCTGACGGAGTGGTACGGGGACCGGGCCGAGCTCGCCGACCGCGCCCCGGCCGGGCGGATCGGGCGTCAGTCCGCGTACCGGCCGGGCGGTTGGCGCCAGTCGCGCAAGCGCCCGCCGTGCCCGTATCCCAACCCGGGCCGCTATGAGCCGGGCCGGCCGCTGCGACAGGGCATGCGGGTGGCGTTCTCCGGTGACACGTCGGTGGAGCGGGAGTTGCTGGAGGACCGGGCAGTGGCGGCGGGGCTGCACGTGGCGACCAGCCTGTCCCGGCTGACCAGCCTGCTCGTCACCAATGACCCGGACTCCGGCACCACCAAGACCGTCAAGGCCAAGCAGTACGGCACCCCGGTGATCGACGAGGCGGCCTTCGGCCAGCTGCTGCAGGACGTGGCTCCCGCGGAGGGGGGCACGGCGGACGGCCGGCCCGGGAGCGCGACGGCGGGCGGCACCGCGGCCGGGGCACGGGGTGGCGGGCGAGCCGGAACCAGCTCGGACAGGTGAGGGCCGCGGGTGCCGGGGCGTACAGGTGAAGGCCCTGGTGCCCGGTCGTACTGGTGAAAGCCCTGGTACCGGACCGGACGAGTGAGGGCCCAGGGCACGTGGACGAGGGATCCAGCGGCGCGCCCAGGCGACCACGCGACCCCGCGCGACCGGTCCGACGGTATCCCGCCGCGCCCCACGCGCCCGCCCCGCAACGCCGCGCCCAGAGGGGTGACGGCCCCGCGAGCCGCGTCAGGCGAGTGACGGCCCCGCGAGCCGCGTCAGACGGGTGATTGCCGGGCGACGCGCCCGGCCACCCCTCGCCCTGCCGGTCGCCGCACCGCACCCTGTGGCGCATGGCAGTTTGCGAGGTATGCGGAAACGACTACGCCATGTCCTTCGAGGTACATGCGCAAGGCGCGGTGCACGTCTTCGACTGTTTCGCCTGTGCCATCCACCGCATGGCGCCCATCTGTGAGCACTGCCGGGTGCAGATCATCGGGCAGGGCGTGGAGGCGGACGGCCACTGGTACTGCGGGGCGCACTGCTCGCGTGCCGAGGGGCGGGCGGGGATCATCGACAAGGCCTGAGCCACCCTGGCCATGGGCGGCCAAGGGCCCGGAGGTACCGTCATGGGGTGTACCGCTTCCTGTTGTCCCGGCAGTGGGTGATCCTCACCCTTGTCGCTCTTGTGCTGATCCCGGTGATGATCCGGCTGGGCTTCTGGCAGCTCCACCGGCACGAGCACCGTGTCGCGCAGAACCAGATGATCGCCGACGCGCTGGCGCCCGCACCGGTGCCGGTGGAGCGGCTGACGTCCGTGGGACACAAGGTCGCGCAGTCCGAGGTGTACCGGCGGGTGACGGCGAAGGGCAGGTTCGACACCGCCCACGAGGTGGTCGTACGCCGCCGCACCAACGCGGACGAGCAGGTCGGGTTCCATGTGCTGACCCCGCTGGACCTCACGGACGGACGGGTGCTGCTGGTCAACCGCGGCTGGATCCCGGCGAACGGCGCCCAGACCGCGTTCCCCCGGATCCCGGCACCCGCACGGGGGGAGGTGACGGTCACGGGACGGCTGATGGCCGACGAGACCACCGCGGCGAGTGGGATCAAGGACATCAGGGGGCTGCCGCCGCGGCAGGTCATGCTGATCAACAGCACGCAGCAGGCGAAGCGGCTGGGGCGGCCGGTGCTCGGCGGGTATGTGGAGCAGATCTCTCCGGCGCCCGAGGGAGGGTCCCCGGAGCTGGTTGCGGAGCCCGATCACAGCAGCATCGGGCCGCACATGGCGTATGCGGTGCAGTGGTGGCTCTTCTCGGCGGGGGTGCCGGTGGGGTGGGTCGTCCTGGTCCGGCGTGAGCGGCGGGACCGGGCCGAGCGGGCGGCGAGGCCCACCGAGGCGACGCCCGCGGTGGGCCTGGCCGACGTCAACTCCTGACCCCACCGCCGGCCGCTGGTCCGGCCGCGCGGTTCCCGCGCCCTTTTTCGGACGGTGGTGGACCCGCGGGTCCAGTCGGGGCCGGCCGCGCGGTTCCCGCGCCCCTTCAGGTGGGCCGGACGGAGCCCCGCGGCAGGTCGGCGGGGGTTCACCCGGGCGGACCCCATGCCGGATTGTGGCCCGGCGTCGCCGGGAACTCGAATCCAATGCACCGACGCATCGAGGACTACGCGATCATCGGCGATCAGCAGACCGCCGCCCTGGTGAGCCGCACGGGGTCGATCGACTGGCTCTGCCTCCCCCGCTTCGACTCCGCCGCGTGCTTCGCCGCCCTGCTCGGCACGGAGGAGAACGGCCACTGGACGCTCGCCCCGAAGGGTGCGGGCACCTGCAGCCGCCGCGCGTACCGCCCCGACACCCTCGTCCTCGACACGGAGTGGGACACCGCCGACGGCAGCGTCCGCGTCACCGACCTGATGCCGCAGCGCGACCGCTACCCGGACGTGGTGCGCATCGTGGAGGGCCTGTCCGGCCGCGTCACCCTGCGGAGCACGCTGCGGCTGCGCTTCGACTACGGATCCGTGGTCCCCTGGATGCGCAGGGTGGACAGCCACCGCGTGGCCATCGCCGGCCCGGACTCGGCGTGGCTGCGCAGCGAGCCCGAGGTACGCAGCTGGGGCAAGAACTTCGGCACGTACGCGGAGTTCAGCGTCGGCAAGGGCGACAAGGTCGCGTTCGTCCTCACCTGGCATCCCTCCCACGAGCCGCGTCCCGAGCTCGTCGACCCGTTCGAGGCCCTGGAGGACAGCGAGGAGGACTGGCGGGGCTGGGCGTCGCACTGCCGCTACAGGGGCCCGTACCACGAGCAGGTGCTGCGTTCGCTGATGGTCCTCAAGGCCCTCACCTACGCCCCCACGGGCGGCATCGTAGCGGCGGCCACCACCTCGCTCCCGGAGGAGCTGGGCGGCGTACGGAACTGGGACTACCGCTACTGCTGGCTGCGTGACTCCACGCTCACCCTGGACGCCCTGCTCACCGCGGGCCACCTGGAGGAGGCGAAGGCCTGGCGGGACTGGCTGCTGCGGGCCGTCGCGGGCGACCCCGCCGACCTGCAGATCATGTACGGCCTCTCGGGTGAGCGGCGCATCCCCGAGTTCGAGCTGCCGTGGCTGCCCGGCTACGAGAACTCCGCCCCGGTGCGCACCGGCAACCAGGCCGTGGAGCAGCTCCAGCTCGATGTGTACGGCGAGGTCATCGACTCGCTGACGCTGGCGGCGCGCGCCGGCCTCGGGTCCCAGCCGCACGCCTGGCGGATGCAGAACGCCCTGCTGGAGTTCCTGGAGTCCGCCTGGCACCAGCCGGACGCCGGGCTGTGGGAGGTGCGCGGCCCGCGCAGGCACTTCGTGCACTCCAAGATCATGTCCTGGGTGGCGGCCGACCGCGCGGTCAAGGTCATGAAGGCCAATCCGGCGCTGGGCGGGGACGTGGACCGGTGGCAGAGGATGCGCGACGCGATCCACCGCGAGGTGTGCGACCGCGGCTACGACCCCGACCGCAACACCTTCACGCAGTCCTACGGCTCCGCCGACCTGGACGCCGCGCTGCTGCTCATCCCGCGCACCGGGTTCCTGCCGCCCACCGACCCCCGGGTCACCGGCACCATCGACGCGGTGTGCCGCGAGCTCTCGCACGGCGGCTTCCTGCGCCGCTACAGCAGACACGCGTCGGAGGTGGACGGGCTGCCGGGCGGCGAGAGCGCCTTCCTGGTGTGCTCGTTCTGGCTGGCGGACGCGTTGTTCCTGGCGGGCCGCAAGCAGGAGGCCCGGGACCTCTTCGCCCGGCTCGTGGACCTCACCAACGACGTGGGCCTGCTCGCGGAGGAGTACGACCCGATCACCGGCCACCAGCTGGGGAACTACCCGCAGGCGTTCAGCCACATCGGCCTGGTTCACACCGCCTTCGTGCTGTACGGGGACGCGGGGACCGAGCCGCGGGACGACGAGTGCGACGAGGAGAGCGGGAGCGAACCGGGGCGGGGCCGCGGGGCGGAGACCGGGGCGGGGGCCCGCTCTGACGTGGCGGCCGAGCCGGGGCCCTGAATCGTCCCCGGAACCGGGGCTGGCAGGATGGTCGCATGGATCTCGGACTCAAGGGTCGTGTGTACATCGTCACCGGCGCCACCCGTGGCCTGGGCCACGCCACCGCACGGGAGCTGCTGGCGGACGGCGCCAAGGTGATCATCACCGGGCGGGACGAGCAGCGGGTCGCCGAGGCCGCGGCGGAACTCGGCCAGGACGCCGTCGGCATCGTCGCCGACAACGCCGACCCGGCGACGCCCGACCGGCTGATCAGCGCCGCCTACGAGCGCTTCGGCGCCCTGCACGGGGTGCTGATCAGCGTCGGGGGTCCCGCACCCGGCGCGGCCACCGACAACACGGACGAGCAGTGGGGCGCCGCTTTCGAATCCGTCTTCATGGGCGCGGTACGGCTGGCCAGGGCGGCGGCGGCACGGCTCGGCGCGCCGGGCGCCGGGGCGGAGGGGGTCGGCGAGGGCGCCGGTGCCGACGCCGACGCGGTGATCGCGTTCGTGCTGTCCGGCTCGGTTCACGAGCCGATACCCGGGCTGGCGATCTCCAACGGCCTGCGCCCCGGTCTCGCGGGGTTCGCCAAGACCCTGGCCAACGAGCTGGGCCCGCGCGGCATACGGGTCGTGGGGCTGCTGCCCGCTCGGATCGACACCGCCCGGGTACGGGAGCTGGACGGCCTCGCGGCCGATCCCGCGGGGGCCCGGGCCGCCGGGGAGGCCCGCATTCCGCTGCGCCGCTATGGCACGCCCCAGGAGTTCGGCAGGACCGCGGCGTTCCTGCTCTCCCCCGCCGCGTCGTATCTCACCGGCATCATGCTGCCGGTGGACGGCGGCTCCCGGCACGGCTTCTGAGGGTCCCGCCCTGCGGCACGCCGGGCCCCGGCAGGGCCCGGGGGGCGCCGACGCCCACGGCGCCCGGGAAGGGAACGCGGGGACCTGCGCGACCGGCCCAGCCCACCACCGGTCGGCGACCCGGGACACGACGGAGACCGCCCCCTCTCGGGACGGTGAGACCTGACCGTACCGTCGTGGCCGGGCGCGCCCCGCGCTGCGGAGCCTCCCCCACCGCCTTGACGGCGTGGGCGGTACCCCCGGGTCACAACCGCGCGCCCCTGCCGGGGCTCAGCGCGTCGCCGGGGCACCCGCCGAAGGGCGGCGCTCACAGGACGCGTTGGGCGCGGTGGCGTACCGCCCGTAGGTGGACGGTGGCCGGCAGGCGGGGGAGGTGGACCGACTCCCGGGCGACCGTCAGGGGGCCGGTCGTCAGCTGGTGGAGGGTGTCGCCGGGGGCCGCCTGGGGGCCGAGGAGCAGCCGGACGAGAGTCCGGGGCTCACCGCGCCGCCCGGTGAGCCTCACGTCGGCCTCCTCCACGCCCTCCACCGCCGCCGCCTCACCGGCCAGCACCGCCTCCATGGCCCGCCCCCGCAGCAGCGCCTCCTCACCGTCTCCGGTGTCCACCAGCACCTCCGCGAGCCGGTGGCGGCGCAGCACGGAGGCGAGCCACCACAGGGAGAGCAGCAGGACCAGGGCCAGGGCCGCGATGACGGTGGGCCACCACCAGTCCGTGCCCTGCCAGCGGGTCCGCTCGTGCCGGGTCAGCAGGACATCGTGCTCGCCCTGGTGGATCCACCAGCCGGGCGGCCCGGCGCCGAGGCCGACCAGCAGCACCGGCACGCCGAGTGCCATCAGCACCAGGCCCGTGAGGGCCAGCAGCACACGGTTGAGCTTCCCCCGCACCACCGTCACCTCTTCTTTCTGCTCGCGCGCGTGACGTGCACCGTCAGGGCGGGCGGCCGGGCCAGCGCCAGGTCCCTGATGCCGTCGCTCAGCGCCGCATACAGGTCGGAGCGCACATCGTCGAGGTCCCGGAAGTGCGAGACGGCGCGCACGCGCACCATGCGCCGCCGGGTGCGCACCCCCGCGGACTGCACGCCGGGCACCTCCATCGCCCGGTCCCTGAGCACCAGCGTGACCGCGCCCCGGTGCAGACCGGCGCGTACGTCGGCGTGCGTGCGGACCATCGGCAGCAGCCTGCGCTGGCCGGGGGTCACGGCGAGCAGCAGCAGCCACAGGCCGAGCGCGGCGGCGGCGGCCGCACCGGCCAGCACCGCGGTGTCGTCGAGGTGGCTGGTGGCCAGGTCGTCCGCGAAGGTCTTGCGCCACTGCATCGCGGAGCGCCCGGCGCGCACCGAGACGATGTCGTAGAGCGCCAGGCCGGAGCCGGCGAAGACCAGCAGCGCGACGATGCCGGCGGGCACTCGGCGCGGCGCCCAGAAGCGGTGCGCCCTCGTGCCGGGGTCGAGGGGGTTGTAGACGGTGGCGGACGGCGGGGTGCCGGGGCCCTCCGGCGTCTTCTCCAGGACCGGCAGCCGCTGGGTGGTGCCGGCGTCCCGGGCGCCGTGCCCGAGCGCGGGTGCGGGACGCCCGAAGCCGCCGGGGCTGCCGCCGGGCTCGCTCATCGTGTCCTCCCCTGTCCCTCGCCGCGCGTCCGGGCCGAGTGCAGCCGCTCCACCTGGACGACGACCTCGCGGACCCTCATGCCTGCCAACGCCTCTACCCGCTGGGTCACATGACGACGCACCTCACCGCACCGCCCGCCGATGTCACTCGGGTAGTCCAGATCGAGACTGACCCGCACCCGGGCCGTGTCATGGTGCACGCCGACCGTGGCGTGCGGGGCCCTGCCGCCGCGCGGCACCGCGCCCAGCGCCTCACGGGCCGCCTTCGAGGCGATCTTCGCGATGACCCGGTCGGCGATCCGGGTGGCGCCGCGCTCCGCGGGGCCGACGGTCTCACCGGGCACCGGCGTCACCGCCGCCGGCCGCCGCGCGAGCGGAAGAAGTCGCCCAGTTCGACGTCACCGTCCGCGAACCGCCCCGCGACGAAACCGATGGCACCCAACGCCGCCACCAGCAGAAACGCTCCGAACCCGCCGAAGAACCCGGCGAATCCGAGAACCATACCGGCCACCATGCCGATCATGGGCATGCTCATCCTGCACTCCTTGGTGACGGGCGGTCGGCCCGTGTGCGGGATACGTCATCGCCTTCACGACGCTACTGCAGACGGGTCTCGCCGCCCTCTTCCTCCTCTTCCTCCGGAAGCTTCACATCGCTGACCGCGATGTTGACCTCCACGACCTCCAGACCGGTCATGCGCTCCACGGCGGCGACGACGTTCTCCCGCACGTCCCGGGCGACGTCGGAGATGGCCACGCCGTAGTCGATGACGATCTCCAGGTCGAGCGCGGTCTGCACCTCGCCGACCTCGGCCTTGACGCCCCGCGACACCGACCTGGCACCGCCCGGTACCCGTTCGCGCATGGCACCGAAGGTGCGGGCGATACCGCTGCCCATGGCGTGCACGCCGATGACGTCCCGGGCGGCGAGGCCGGCGATCTTCTCGACGACGCCGTCGGCGATCGTGGTGCGGCCACGCTCGGCGGGCTCGCCGAGGCGCCGCTGGCCCGCCCTGCGCTGCTCGGGCTGCCGGTCCGGAGAACTCTTCTCAGCGGTCCCCGCCCCGCTCCATCCCTGAGTGTCGGCCATAGCGATTCATCCCTTTCATCAGGAGACGCACTCCTTGATGGGAAATCAACCTCTTTGACCACAGTAAGCGCGTCGGCCCGGCTCCGCGCTGGGGATACGGCGCCTGGAGCAACGGCGAGCGCCCGCTCCGCAGGCCGTGGGTGCCGGGCACCGCGACGGCGTGCGATCCGCACAGGGGGCTGGGCGGCCGGAGAGACCGGAGAGACCGGAGAGGCGGGAGGGAGCGGACAAGCGGAGCGGCCGGATTGGCCGGATCGGCCTACTCCCCGAGGCCGGCGAGGTCCCGCAGCCGGCGAGCCTGGGCGGCGCGCTCCGCGGCCCGCTGATCGTCGTAGGAGCGCTCCGCCGCGCCCTGGAGGAGCGCCTTGGTCTCGACGACGGCGTCGCGCGGCGCGGCGAGCAGGGCGGCGGCAAGGTCGTCCGTGGCGGCCGCCAACTCGGCGCGGGGCACCACGAGGTTCACCAGGCCGGTGCGGGCCGCCTCGTCCGCGTGCACATACCGGCCGGTGACACACATCTCCAGGGCCCTGGCGTAGCCGACGAGGCCGACGAGCGGGTGGGTGCCCGCGAGGTCGGGCACCAGGCCCAGGCTGGTCTCGCGCATGGCGAACTGCACGTCGTCGGCGGCCACCCGCAGATCGGTGGCCAGCGCGAGCTGGAATCCGGCGCCGATGGCATGCCCCTGGACCGCCGCGATGGACAGCACATCGGGGCGCCGCCACCAGGTGAAGGCCTCCTGGTAGGCCGCGATGGCGGCGTCCAGTTCGGCGTCGGGGCGGCGCGCGAGATCCGTCAGGGACGGCTCGCCCTCGATGCCCTCGGGAGTGAACGCCCGTTTGTCCAGCCCCGCGGAGAAGGAGACCCCCTCCGCACGCAGGACCACCACGCGGACACTGCCGGGCAGGACCCGCCCGGCCTCCGCCAGCGCACGCCACAGAGCCGCACTCTGGGCATTGCGCTTGGCGGGATTGGTGAGCGTCACCGTGGCGATCGCCTCGTCGACGGTGAGCCGCACACCGTCCTTGTCGAGGGCGGGAGCGGGCGAAACCATGGGTCCTCCGGTGGGCCGCAGTCAGGCGGAGGTGCTGTCCCCCGCAGAGGACGACACCCGTAAGTGACTGAACAGTAACCACCCGGCCGATGGGGGTACCACCCAGGTCCTGACGGCACCGGGTGTGCGACCACCCGGACCTTCACGGCGCTGATGGGGCACCGCCCAGGCCCTTGAGGCTCCCACCGCCGCGACGGCGTGGGAGGCGCCCCCAAGGGGAGGGACCGGCCGGGTGGCACCACCGAAGGCGCCGCCCGCCGTCAGCTGGCGGAGGCCTTCTTGCCCCGCGTGGCCCCGCCGCGTCCCCGCAGCGTGACCCCGGATTCGCTCAGCATCCGGTGAACGAAGCCATACGAGCGGCCGGTCTCCTCGGCCAATGCCCGAATGCTCGCACCGGAGTCGTACTTCTTCTTCAGGTCTGCCGCGAGCTTGTCGCGCGCGGCGCCGGTCACCCGGCTGCCCTTCTTCAGAGTCTCGGCCACCCGTGCCTCCTCATGGGAAGTGCGCTCTGGACTCTCATGATCACCCCTACCGGGCTTCCTGGCCACCCATTCGGCAAGGTCCATAGGACAAGGATGAGCACCACAATGGTGATCGACACAAATGGAATGATCAATTCCGAAGTCTGGCCTCATCGTGACGCACCGCAATCGGCGACAAAACCCCAGCTCAGCGGCGTCAATATCGAAAAGGCCCGGTAATGGAACGACTCCCCGGCGAAATACATGTAGGACACACCGCGGTACCAGCCGATCTCACACAGATGGTGGATCACGGATCGGCCGAATGATCCATCGGCGGGGGCGCGGCTGTTTGATCTCGCCGAGGCGAGCGGGCCACGCGGCCCTCCCACCCGTGCACGGCGGGGCCGTGCACGGGCCGGCGGGGCGGCCCCGCCGGGCCAGGGAGTCAGACCAGTGGATCAGGCCAGGGCGACCAGGTCGGCGTAGCCCGCGCCCCACAGGTCCTCGACGCCGTCCGGCAGCAGGATGATCCGCTCCGGCTGGAGGGCCTCCACCGCGCCCTCGTCGTGCGTGACGAGCACGACCGCGCCGCGGTAGGTGCGCAGCGCCCCCAGGATCTCCTCGCGGCTGGCCGGGTCGAGGTTGTTGGTGGGCTCGTCGAGCAGCAGGACGTTGGCGGCGGAGACCACCAGCGTGGCCAGGGCGAGCCGGGTCTTCTCGCCGCCGGAGAGCACCCCGGCGGGCTTGTCGACGTCGTCCCCGGAGAACAGGAACGAGCCGAGCACCTTGCGCACCTGGACCAGGTCCATGTCGGGGGCGGCGGAGCGCATGTTCTCCAGCACCGTGCGGTCCGGGTCCAGGGTCTCGTGTTCCTGTGCGTAGTAGCCGAGCTTGAGGCCGTGTCCCTCGACGACCTGGCCGGTGTCGGGTTTCTCGACGCCCGCGAGCAGCCGCAGCAGGGTGGTCTTGCCGGCGCCGTTCAGCCCGAGGATGACGACACGGGAGCCCTTGTCGATGGCGAGGTCGACATCGGTGAAGATCTCCAGCGAGCCGTACGACTTGGAGAGGCCCTCGGCGGTCAGCGGCGTCCTGCCGCACGGGGCGGGCTCGGGGAAGCGCAGCTTGGCGACCTTGTCGGCCTGCCGCACGTCCTCCAGGCCGGCCAGCAGCCGCTCGGCGCGCCGGGCCATGTTCTGCGCCGCGACGGTCTTGGTGGCCTTGGCGCGCATCTTGTCGGCCTGGGCGTTCAGCGCGGCGGCCTTCTTCTCGGCGTTCTGCCGCTCGCGCCTGCGGCGCTTCTCATCGGCCTCCCGCTGCTGCTGGTAGAGCTTCCAGCCCATGTTGTAGATGTCGATCACGGAGCGGTTGGCGTCGAGGTAGAAGACCTTGTTGACGACGGTCTCCACCAGATCGACGTCGTGGGAGATCACGATGAAGCCGCCGCGGTAGCTTCTCAGGTAGTCGCGCAGCCAGACGATCGAGTCGGCGTCCAGGTGGTTGGTGGGCTCGTCGAGCAGCAGGGTGTCGGCGTCCGAGAAGAGGATCCTGGCCAGTTCCACACGGCGCCGCTGGCCGCCGGAGAGGGTGTGCAGCGGCTGGCCGAGGACGCGGTCCGGGAGGTTCAGCGCGGCGGCGATGGTGGCGGCCTCGGCCTCGGCGGAGTACCCGCCCTTGGTGAGGAACTCGGTCTCCTGGCGCTCGTACTGCCTGAGCGCCTTCTCCCGGGTGGCGCCCTTGCCGCCCGCGATGCGCTGCTCGTTCTCCCGCATCTTGCGGATCAGGACGTCCAGGCCGCGGGCGGACAGCACACGGTCGCGGGCGAGCACGTCCAGGTCGCCGGTGCGCGGGTCCTGCGGGAGGTAGCCGACCTCGCCGCTGCGGGTGACGGTGCCCGCGGCGGGGATGCCCTCGCCGGCGAGCACCTTGGTGAGGGTGGTCTTGCCCGCGCCGTTGCGGCCGACGAGGCCGATGCGGTCGCCCTTGGCGACGCGGAAGGTGGCGGACTCGATGAGGATGCGGGCACCGGCGCGCAGTTCGATACCGGAGGCGGTGATCACGGACAGACTCCAGGCGGGGCGGGAAGGGGGGACGGCGGACGTGGTGTGTCGGGCAGTGCCGCGCGGGGCCCGCCCGGGGGCGGCGGCGGGCGGCGGTCGCGCCGTCTAATGCGCAAGGAGAATGGCCATGCCGTGAATTCTACCGGCACCGTGCAAGCGGTTTTCCTCCGTGCCCGACCGGCGGCCCGCGCCCGTGACGGCCCGCACGTCGGGGTGCGCCCGTCCGCCTGTCCGCCCCGCTCGGGCCTGGTCACCACCGGTGCGCGTTCCCCCGTTCGGAGCACCGCCGGGCGCCGCCCGGCCCGCCGCGCACCACGATGAGGGAACAGCCGGGCACCGAGGAGGCGCGAGATGACGGACACCGGGACGACGAGCAGGGGCATACGGGCGAGTGTGTGCCCGACGCTGCTGTACACGGACGCGCGGGCGGCGATCCGGCAGCTCACGGAGGGGCTGGGGTTCACCGAGGTGAACGTCTTCGAGGACGGCGGCGGCACGGTGGTGCACGCCGAGCTGGCCCAGGGCAACGGTGCGGTGATGCTCGGCACCCGGGGCCGCGGCGGGGCGTACGACGAGATGATGCGGTCCGCGGGGCCCGTGGGGGTGTACGTGGCCGTGGACGACGTCGACGCCCACCACCGGCGGGCCGAGGAGCACGGGGTGGAGATCCTGATGCCGCCGACGGAACGGGAGTACGGCTCGCGCGAGTACCGTGCGCGGGACCTCGAGGGCAACGTGTGGAGTTTCGGCACGTACGGCCCGGTGCTCTCCTGACCCGTATGCAACGGTGCGCGCAGCCGCCCACAGGCCGTCCCCCACCGCCTTGGGAACGTGGGGAGGTGCCCCCACCCGAGACGGCAGAGACCGCCCCCCGGGACCTGTCCCCGGGGGCCTGCCCGCGGGACCTGGTCTCCGGGGACAGTGACGACCTGACGGTGTCGTCCGGGCTGGGCGCGCGGCTCCCCCGCGGCCCGGACGGGCCGGGGCGCCGCCCCGGGGACTACGCGCCGCCGCGGTGGACCTGGAAGGCGGCGCGGCGGACTGCCTTGGCGAGGGCGGGGTCGGGGTGGGCGGCGGCCAGGGCGACGAGTACCTGCACGGTGCGGGGGTGGCCGATGGCGCGCACGTCCTCCAGGAGTGCGGGGACGGTGCCCTGGACCGCGGACTCCAGGTGACGGACGAGCAGGGCTGCCTCGCCGTGGTCGGAGACGGCCGCGGCGGTGTCCACCCAGAGCCAGGTGGCCTCCTCGCGGGTGAGCGCGGTGTGGGCCTCCTCGGGGTCGACGCCCTCGTGCTCGGCGAGCCACAGCAGGGCGTAGGGGCGCAGCGAGGTCTCGTCGAGGGCGGCTCTGACCTCCGGCTCGGCGGGTGCGCCGACGACGCGGAGCGCCTCGAAGGCCAGGCCGCGCAGCAGGGCGTCCTCGCCGCGGGCGGCGGTGAGGAGTTCGGTGACGGCGCTGCCGACGGGGCGGGCGGCCAGCCAGGCGCGGTACTCGGCGCGGGCGGCGTTGGGGCGCAGCTGGGCGCAGCCGCGCAGCATGTCCTCGGCGGACTGCTCGATGTTGCCCGCCGGGCTCTGGGCGGCCACGCAGATCTGCTCCAGCTTGACCCAGACCGCCCAGCTCCCCAGCGGGGTGAGGGTGACCTGCCCGTCGGCGCAGGTGAGCGCGCCGACGCCGGCGAGCGCGTCCAGCGCCCAGTCCAGCAGCGGCTCGAGCGGGGCATCCGGGTCGCCGACCGGCTGCGGCTGGGGGCCGTAGGGGATCTCGCAGCGCTCGGTGCGCAGTTCGGTGACGCGCTGCTGGAGCAGGTCGAGCAGTTGGGGCACCGGGACGGGCCCGGCGGAGAGCTGGAGCAGGGAGAGCACCTGCGGCATGGCCTCGATGACCTCGGCCACGGTGGCCGGGGCGAGACCGTCGGGTGCGGTGCCGGTCAGCGACCAGGCGTCGAAGAGGGCGACCCAGCCGCGCAGTACGGCGCTGTCGTCCCGGTCCCAGGCGCGCAGCCGCCAGCCGGGGCGTGCGGTGTCGCCGTGCACCTCCACGAGGCCGGCGAGGCGCGCGGTGTCCCAGTCGGCGCGGGCCTGCTGAGCCGTCAGGCCCAGGTCGGCCGCGGCACGTTCGGCGGCGGCGGCGGACAGCGCGCCGGAGCCGTCCGGGGTGGCGTCGCCCCTGCCGGGCCGCAGCACCCGGTCCGCCCAGTGCGCGATGCGCACCGCCCCCTCCAGACCGCGCCGCGCCATGCGGGCCAGTTCCGCGGGCGCCGGCGTGCCCTCCGGCGGCGGTGGCGCGGGGCGCCGGGAGCGCCCGTCGGTCACCGTCCGAGAAGCAGTGGCCAGCGGCCGGGAGCGGACGAGTCGGAGCCTGGAGTCGCGCGGGGTACGGGACGTCACGGGAGCAGTCTTCCTGTTGACGGTCCGAATTCCCAAACGGAATGACAAGGCGGCGAGAACAAACCGCTGGTGAGTGGGGACGCAACCGGGCCACACCCCACCTAACCGGAAGCTACCGACCCGGCCCCGACCGGGCATACGCCATGGGACGGGACGCACCAGGCGGGTCATGAGTTCCCCCACGGGACAGCGGCGTACGCGTCAACACAACGCCGAGCACGATCCCCCGAACCGGGCTTGCCGGCGGGCGGGCGGGCACGGTAAAGCGCCGCGGCACGGAGCAGGCCCGGCTGGACGCGGCAGGCCCGGCTGGACGGGGCAGGCCCGGCGGTGAACGGGCCCCGGCCACGGGCCGGGCGGGCCGGGCCCGGGCGCCGACCGGACGGGGCAGGACGCGGGCCCGTTCCTGGTCCTGGTGTGCATGACCTCAGGCACCGGAGCGGCGGCACAGGCCACGCACGGCAGCGCCACCGGGCAGCTCGCGTCCGGTCGGCGCCCTGCCCCGTCCAGTCCGTGGAACGCGGAGAACAGCCGGCCCGTCTCCTGCTGCACGAGGTGCCGCTCGGCGTGGAGCGCGTGATCGCCCCTGATCAGAGGGGTCGGGGCGCCAGGTACGGACACCCGGGGTGCGGCCGTGCGACGGCCATGCGCGCTCCCGCACGCTCGACTGCGCTCGCGTCTCCCGTGGGACCCCCGCTCGCCGCACGGCCCGCCCTCCGGGCCAACGACGGGAGACCGACGACAGACCCTAGGTCAGCGGGATCAGGAAGCGTCGGAGTTGCTCCTCGTACTCCTCGGGGTCGGCGTTCCACAGCGCCCCGTGCGGCGCGTCGCGCACGGTGTGCAGGCTGACGAGGGAGGGCAGGCGGTCGGCGAACCGGAGCGAGGGGGACCACGGGGCGATGGTGTCGTCCGGGCCGTGCAGCAGGAGCGTCGGCACCCGGACCGCGTCGGGGGCGATGACCGGCGAGAGGTGTTCGTCGCCCTGGCCGTGGCGCTGGCCCCCGCGGCCCTGGGCGGCGCGCACGGCGAGCGGCAGCAGCAGGCGCGGGGTGCGGCGGGCCGCGGCGAGTGCGCGCACGGTGGCCGCCCAGTCCAGGACCGGGGAGTCCAGCACGAGACCCGCGATGCGGTCGCGCAGCGGGGAGCGGGCCGCGGTGTGCAGGGCCATCGTCGCGCCGGTGGACCAGCCGTACAGGATGACGCGCTGCGCCCCCTGCCGCACCGCGTGGCCGAGCGCCGCGTCCACGTCCCGCCACTCGGTCTCGCCCAGGTGGTCGAGGCCGTCGGGGGAGCGGGGGGCGCCGGGGTCGCCGCGGTGGGCGGGGATGAGCACCGGGAACTTGCGACGGTGCAGGAAGTCCAGGACGACCATGGGGTGTTCGCGGGTGGTGCCGAGCCCGTGCACCGCGATCACCCAGGTGTCCCGGGCGGCGGGCACGAACCAGGCGGGCAGCGGGCCGAGTTCGGACGGGATGTCGGTGTCCGTGTACTCCAGGCCGAGCGCCGAGCCCGGGTCGCCGGTGTGCACCTGGGGCGTGAGCCACACCTTCGCGCCCGGTGCCAGGGAGCCGCGGGTGATGCGGTCGAGGCGGCGCACCACCGTGTCAGGGGTGTGCGGGGCGGCGTCGTCGACGGGGCCGACGACCGCGTGGGCGCCCCTGGAGACGTCCACGAGCCCGTACACGCCGGGGCGCGCGGAGGCGAAGTCGCGGGTGAGGGTGATCCGGTCGGGGGTGACGTCGTGCACCGTGAGCCGGGGCTCGGTGGGCAGCGGACGGCCGGGGCGGATCCGCAGGGCGGCGTCACCCGCCCACCGTCCCGCGGCGAGCGCCGCCGCGCCCGCGCCGAGTGCGGCGGTGACGGCGGCCGCGGCCGCCCGTACGGCCGGCCCGGCGGTCGTGTGCCCCGGGCGTACCGCCCGTGCCGCGCCGGTGACGGCATGCGTGGCGGCCCGAGTGGTCCGTGCCGGTGCCGACAGGGTCCTTGCCGGTGCGAATACGAGTGTTCTTGCGGTGCGCACCGCTCCAGTGTCCGCGTCAGGGCCGGCGACGGCTACCCGAGCGCACTCCGGTCCCCGCATCCGGGCCGGTGACGGGCCACCCGGGTGTGCTCCGGAGTTCGTGCCGGGCCGGCCGGCGGCCCTCCGTGAGCGGCGGCCTGTCGGCAGGGGCGCCCCGCCGCCGGGAGGCATCCGCAGGGGCACCGCTCGGACCCGGCCCCCTTTGGGCCGGGCCCGGGACTGACGCGGGTACCGGCGTGCAGCCCCGCCGTGCGACTGCCCGGTACGGCCGGCCGGACGGACGGCCCGGCTCCGGCGGCCCTGGGCGGCCGCCCCACGGGCCGTCGCGCCGTCCCCGCGTCAGCCTTTCGGCGGGCCGCCCTCGGCCCTGCGCGCCCCCGCGTCAGCCGGCCTTCGCGCCCTGCGCCCGTACCGCCCCGCTCAGTCCTTCCGCTGCCCGTAGCCGCGGAACCTCTCCCGCACGGCGTCCAGTTGCCCGGTGGACAGCAGGCTGGGCGTCAGGCCCGGGACCGCGCTGGCGGTGAGCCAGACGCGGCACATCCATTCGAGCTGGGCGGTGCGGTCGTAGGCCTCGTCGAGGGTGGCCCCGTAGGTGAGCGTGCCGTGGTTCTGCAGCAGGCACCCGGTGCGCCCGTCGAGGGCCCGGAGCATGTTCCGGGCCAGTTCGTCGCTGCCGAAGAGCGCGTACGGGGCGACCCGGACGGGCCCGCCCAGCACGGCGGACATGTAGTGGATCAGCGGCAGCTCCGGGACGAGGGTGGAGACGGCGGTGGCGTGCACGGCGTGCGTGTGCACCACGGCGGTCGCGGAGGTGGTGCGGTAGACGGCGAGGTGCATCGGCAGCTCGCTGGTCGGGGCGAGGGTGCCCAGCACCTGCCGGCCGTCCAGGTCGACGCCCACGGCGTCCTTCGGGGTCAGCCGGTCGTAGGGGACACCGCTCGGGGTGACGAGGACGGTGTCCCCGACGCGTACGGAGACATTGCCCGAGGTGCCGACGACCAGGCCGTCCGCGACGGTCCTGCGGGCCGCCGCGACGAGGTCCCGCCAGGCGCGGGCCGACGCCTCACCTCCCGCACCCCCGTCCGTACCGTCCCCGGCGGCGCCACCCACAGCGCTCGCACCCGGCTGCTGCTCAACGATCCCGTCCGTCATGCCGCCGATACTGCCACCGCCCCCGCCGCCGGCGCGCCACCCCGGGTACGGGCACCCGCTCCGGCACCCGGTAGCGCGCACCCGCACCCGCACCGGCGCGCACGGCCACCACCGGCGCAACCGCCGGCGCTCGCGCCCCCGCCGACGCGTCCGCCCACGGGACGGCCCCGGACGGCCGACCGACCGACCCGGCCGACCGACCGACCCTCCGGCCCTCCGGCCCTCCGGCCCTCCGGCCGTCCGGACCACGGCCGCACCGGGCGGCGCACCGGCCACCCGCGTGGGCATCCAACCCGGCAGGCACCTTCAGGTCATTCCCATGACCTTCTTAGTTCATCTTCCGTTCACCCAGGTTGCCTACGGTCAACGCGCCTGTGACCCCCAACAGAAGCCTGGGTAAATGGACCACTTCACGCTTCTCCTCGGGATCGTGATCGTCACCGCTCTGGCGTTCGATTTCACGAACGGTTTCCACGACACCGCCAACTCCATGGCCACCACCATCTCCACCGGTGCACTCAAACCCACCACAGCCGTGGCCATGGCCGCATCGCTGGACCTGGTGGGGGCCTTTCTCTCCGTCGAGGTCGCGAAGACGATCTCCGGCGGCATCGTTCACGAGGAGGGCATCAGGACCGAGGTCATCTTCGCGGCGCTGGTCGGCGCCATCCTGTGGAACCTGCTGACCTGGCTCTTCAGCCTGCCGTCGAGTTCCTCGCACGCCCTGTTCGGCGGGCTGATCGGCGCCGCCGTGATGTCCGCGGGCTGGTCGGCCGTCAACGGCTCCTCCGTCGTCACCAAGGTGCTGCTGCCGGCCGCTGCGGCACCGGTGGTGGCGGGTGTCGGCGCCATGCTGGCCACACGTGTCACCTACGCCATCGGCCGCCGCGCGCCGGGGGCGGGCCAGGCCTCCGGGACTCCGGGGGGCGCGCCCGGCACGGCCTCCGCGACCCAGAAGGGCTACCGCGCCGGCCAGATCGCCTCGGCCGCGCTCGTGGCCCTCGCCCACGGCACCAACGACGCCCAGAAGACCATGGGCATCGTCACCCTCGCACTGGTCACCCAGGGCGTCCTCGCCCCCGGCTCCGCCCCGCCCACCTGGGTGATCGTGGCCGCCGGCCTGGCCATCGCGTGCGGCACGTACCTGGGCGGCTGGCGGATCATCCGGACCCTGGGCCGGGGCATCACCCAGCTGGCGCCGCAGCAGGGCTTCGCCGCGCAGACCAGTGCGGCCACCGCCATCCTCGCCTCCTCGCACCTCGGCTTCTCGCTCTCCACCACCCAAGTCTGCTCGGGTGCCGTGCTGGGCTCGGGCCTGGGCCGCAAGGGCGGGGTGGTGCACTGGTCGACGGCCACCCGGATGCTGGCGGCCTGGTGTCTGACGCTGCCCGCCGCGGGCCTGGTCGGCGCGGGCGCCGAGTTCCTCACCCGGCAGGGCACCTGGGGCGTCGCCGTCACCGGTGTACTCCTGGTCACCGGCGCGGTCGTCATCTACGCGCTGTCCCGCCGCAGGCCCGTCGACCGCAGCAACGTCAACGCCTCCGAGGCCGAGTTGGACGCCGCCGCCGGTCCGCGGCCCACCCCGGTCGCCACCACCACCCCGCCGCCCGCGGATACGCCCTCCGGTGCGCAACCGGGGCCCACCGGCGCCGCAGCGCGAGCCGGCGGCCGCGCCCGTCCCGGGTCACCGGGCGAGTCGCCGCAGGTCACCGAGCCGCCCCAGGTCACCGTCCCCGCGTCGCTCGCCCCCGGGACGGTCCCGGCACCCGCTCCCGCCGCCCCCGTCGCCGAGCCCTCCAAACCGGCCGCGGTCTGATCCGCCGCCGGCCACGGGAAGGCCGCACCGGATTGTCGACCTGACGACTTACCAGCCCACCTCCCCCGCCGCGTCCGCCGACCGAATCACCCATAGCCTCATCGACTCCTCACCCCCCGCTCCCCGCCCCGCCCCCGCCCACTCGTCGATCCCCGGTCCCCGGTCCGTCGATCCCTCGATCCCTCGATCCGTCGACTCACGGCTCACGGACTCACGGACACGTGGGCTCGCCGACTCATGGACTCGCGAGCGATCCGACCCACCGAACCCCCGGCTCACCGGCTCACCGACCGACCGGCTCACCGACCCCACCGACCCACCAACCCCACCGGCCCGGGGACTCATCGACCCACGGACTCGTCCGTCCCCGGCACCCGGCAATCCGGCAGCCGTCCCACCGGCAGACAGGAAACAGGCACGCCATGCACATCGACTGGGCAGCACTCGGCTCCGTCTTCGGAGTGAGCCTCATGGTCACCGTGGCCCTGGTGGGCCTGTTCGCGCTCGGCATCGCCGGGCTCTCCAGAGGCGAGTCGGCCACCGCAAGGGGCGGCAGCGCCGCCCTCGCCCTCACCGGCGCGTACTCCTGCTTCGCGCTCTGCGCGGCGGCCGTCGCCTTCGGTATCCATCTCATCGTCTCCTGACCGTCATCTCCTGACCGTCATCGCCTCCTGGCCGGAACCCGCGTCCCCGGCGGGCCCCACCGTGCCGTGTGGGCCTGCGCACACTCTCCCGCCGCAGGTCAGCGGCTGGTTGACGGGGCCCGCGGGGCATGGTGGACTGCCGGGGCAAGTACGGCGGCAGGAGAGGAAGCCGGTGCGAGTCCGGCGCGGTCCCGCCACTGTCACCGGGGAGCGCTCCCCCACTCGGACGTCACGGCCCACAGGGCTGGAAGGCCGGGGGAGCTCGCGGATCCGGGAGCCAGGAGACTCTCGCCGTCGTCCCGTCGAGCCAGGGCGCGGACCCTGAGTGAGGACACACACCGATGCCGGGACGGCACACGGCCTTCTCCCGACGCGGGGTCATACCCCCCGCCCTTCTTCCCACCGCCGTCGGCGCCACCGCGGGGCTCCTGGCCGATCTGGTACTCGCCGACCCGCACCGCGGGCATCCCGTCGCCGCGTTCGGCCGCGCCGCGGGTGCCGTGGAGCGTCTGCTGTGGCGCGACCACCGCGGCTGGGGCGCCCTGCACACCGCCCTGTGCGCGGGCGGCGCGGTGGGCCTCGCCCTGCTGGCCACCCGCGCGGTGCACCGCTCCCCCGCCGCCTCCGGCGCCCTGACCGCCGCCGCGACATGGGCGGTGGTGGGCGGCACGTCACTGGGCCGCGAGGCACGGGCGATCGGCGCCGCGCTGGCCGCCGGCGACGTGCCGGAGGCCCGGCGGCTGCTGCCGCACCTGTGCGGCCGCGACCCCGAGGCGCTGGACGCCTCCCAACTCGCCCGCGCCGTGGTGGAGTCCGTCGCGGAGAACACCTCCGACGCCGTTGTCGGCGCCCTGTTCTGGGGCGCCGTGGCCGGGGTGCCGGGCCTGGTGGGCTTCCGGGCCGTCAACACCCTGGACGCCATGGTCGGCCACAAGTCCCCCCGGTACCGCCGGTTCGGCTGGGCGGCGGCCCGCCTCGACGACCTCGTGGGCCGCCCGGGCGCCCGGCTGACGGCGGCCCTCGCCGCGGCGCTCGGCCCCGACCCGGCCGGGGCGGTGCGGGTGTGGCGCGCCGACGCACACCGGCACCCCAGCCCGAACGCCGGAGTGGTGGAGGCGGCGTTCGCGGGTGCGCTGGGGGTACGGCTCGGCGGCGCGCTGGCCTACGGCGGCCGCGCGGAGCAGCGTCCCGTGCTGGGCGGCGGGGGACGGGACGTGACCGTGGCCGACGTCGAGCGGGCGGTGCGGCTGTCCCGGCGGGTGAGCTGGGGCGCGCTGGCCGTGCTGGTCGCCGCCGGGCTCTGCCGGCCGCGCGTGGGCGCCGCCCGGCGGTCCCGCCCCGTCCGTTCGGGCTCACGGCGCACCGGGGCGGCCTGGCAGGGCGCCGTATGAGCCACGGGCTGCTGGTGGCCGGCACCACGTCCGACGCCGGGAAGAGCGTGGTCACCGCCGGGATCTGCCGGTGGCTGGCGCGACGGGGCGTGCGGGTGGCGCCGTTCAAGGCGCAGAACATGTCACTGAATTCGTTCGTCACCCGCGAGGGCGCCGAGATCGGCCGGGCGCAGGCGATGCAGGCGCAGGCGGCGCGGGTGGAGCCGAGCGTGCTGATGAACCCGGTGCTGCTCAAGCCGGGCGGCGACCGGCGCAGCCAGGTGGTGCTGATGGGCCGCCCGGTCGGCGAGATGAGTGCGCGCGGGTACCACGGCGGGCGGCAGGAGCGGCTGCTCGGCACCGTGCTGGACTGCCTCACGGAACTGCGCGCCGCGCACGACGTGGTGGTCTGCGAGGGCGCCGGGTCACCCGCCGAGATCAACCTGCGCCGCACCGACATCGTGAACATGGGCCTCGCCCGGGCCGCCGGGCTGCCCGTGCTGGTCGTGGGAGACATCGACCGCGGCGGCGTCTTCGCCTCCTTCTTCGGCACCCTCGCCCTGCTGGACAAGGCGGACCAGGCGCTGGTGGCCGGGTTCCTCGTCAACAAGTTCCGGGGCGACGTGACGCTGCTCGAACCGGGCCTCGAAACGCTGCGGGACCTCACCGGGCGGGCCACGTACGGGGTGCTGCCGTTCCGGACCGGCCTCGGCATCGACGAGGAGGACGGGCTGCGCATCTCGCTGCGCGGCACCGTGCGCGAGAGCACGCCGGCCGGCCCGGTCGGCGAGGACGTGCTGCGGGTCGCGGTGTGTGCGGTGCCGCTGATGTCGAACTTCACGGATGTGGACGCGCTGGCGGCCGAGCCTGGTGTGGTGGTGCGGTTCGTGGACCGCCCCGAGGAGACGGCCGACGCGGACCTGGTGATCGTGCCCGGCAGCCGCGGCACGGTGCGCGCGCTGCGCTGGCTGCAGGAGCGCGGCCTCGGCGCCGCGCTGGCCCGCCGGGCCGCCGAGGGCCGGCCCGTGCTGGGCATCTGCGGCGGCCTGCAGATCCTGGGCGAGCACATCGACGACACCGCGCACGTGGAGTCCCGCGAGCCGTCCGTCGACGGGCTCGGGCTGCTGCCGGTGCGAGTCCGGTTCGTCCCGGAGAAGACACTGGCCCGCCCGCGCGGTCAGGCGTTCGGGCAACCGGTCGAGGGCTATGAGATCCACCACGGCGTCGCCGAGGTGCTCGGCGGTGAGCCGTTCCTCGACGGCTGCCGGGTGGGTTCCGTGTGGGGGACCCACTGGCACGGCTCCCTGGAGTCGGACGGGTTCCGGCGCGCGTTCCTCCGGGCGGTCGCGGCCGACGCGGGCCGGCGTTTCGTGCCGGCGCCCGACACCGCGTTCGCGGCGCTGCGCGAGGAGCAGCTCGACCGTCTCGGCGACCTGATCGAACAGCACGCGGACACGGACGCGCTGTGGCGGCTCATCGAGGAGGGCCCGCCGCAGGGCCTGCCCTTCCTGCCCCCGGGGGCCCCGTGAGACACCCCGCCGCTGCGGGGACCGGACCAGCGCACCGCCGGCGTGCGCGGAGAGCGCTGCGGCTCAGCCCCGCGACGGCGGGGACGACGGGTGACCCTCGCATTCGAGACCGGACACATCAGCACTTCTCCCGAGCCATCACACGAAGGAGTGACCCTCAGTGGACACGCCCTATCCCTTCACCGCCCTCGTCGGACAGCGTGAACTCCGGCTCGCCCTCGTCCTGAACGCGCTCTCCTCGGAGCTGGGCGGGGTCCTCGTGCGCGGTGAGAAGGGCACCGCCAAGAGCACCGCGGTGCGGGCGCTGGCGGCGGTCCTGCCGGACGTCCGGGTCGTCACCGGCTGCCGGTTCAACTGCGACCCCGAAGCGCCCGACCCGCGCTGCCCGGACGGCCCGCACACGGAGCCGTCCGGCACCGCCCGGCCGACCCGGATGGTGGAGCTGCCGGTGGGGGCCTCGGAGGACCGGGTGGTCGGCTCGCTGGACATCGAACGGGCGCTCGCGGAGGGCGTGAAGGCCTTCGAGCCGGGCCTGCTCGCGGACGCGCACCGCGGCATCCTCTACGTCGACGAGGTCAACCTGCTGCACGACCACGTCATCGACCTGCTGCTGGACGCCGCCGCGATGGGCGCCTCCTATGTGGAGCGCGAGGGCGTCTCCGTGCGGCACGCCGCCCGGTTCCTGCTGGTCGGCACGATGAACCCGGAGGAGGGCGAGCTGCGGCCGCAGCTCCTCGACCGGTTCGGCCTGACCGTGGAGGTCAGCGCGTCCCGGGAGCCGGACGAGCGGGCCGAGGTGGTGCGCCGCCGGCTCGCGTACGACGCGGACCCGGCGGCCTTCGCGGCGCGCTGGGCCGACGAGGAGGCGCGGCTTCGGGAGCGGGTCGCGGCGGCACGGGCGCTGCTGCCGCGGGTGACGCTCGGCGACGGGGTGCTGCGGCAGATCACGGCGACCTGCGCGGCCTTCGAGGTCGACGGGATGCGCGCGGACATCGTGATGGCCCGCACCGCGACGGCCCTGGCCGCCTGGGCGGGCCGCACCGAGGTGCTCCGCGAGGACGTCCGCACGGCGGCGCTGCTGGCGCTGCCGCACCGCCGCCGCCGCAACCCCTTCGACGCCCCCGGGCTCGACGAGGACAGGCTCGACGAGACGCTGGACCGGTTCGACGAGCAGCCGGAGCCCGAGCGGCCCCAGGAGTCCGGACCGGCGCAGGATCCCGCGCCGGGCGCCCCGGGGGCGGACGGCACCGACGACGACCCGGACCCGGACGGCCCCGGTGGCGGCGGCGCGCCGCCCGGCGCCGAGGGCCCGGACGGCGGCGGCACGCCCCCGCCGCCCGCCGGGCAGGGCGCGGACGGGCCGGCCGGCGGCGGACCCGCACCCGAGGTGCCCGGCATCCCCGCACAGAGCCCGCCGCCGGCCACCGGCGGCACGGAGCAGGCTGCGGAGCAGGCCGCGGTGCACGCCGGCGAGCCGTTCCGCGCCCGGCTGCTGACCGTGCCGGGGCTCGGCGAGGGCGCGGCGGGCCGGCGGTCCCGGGCCATCACCGAGCAGGGCCGCACGACCGGCGCACGGCTGCCGCGGGGCGCCCTGACGAAGCTGCACCTGGCCGCCACGGTGCGGGCCGCGGCGCCGCACCAGCGGGCCCGCGGCCGCACCGGCGCCGGCCTCCTGGTGCGCCGTGAGGACCTGCGGCAGGCGGTGCGGGAGGGCCGCGAGGGCAACCTGGTGCTGTTCGTCGTTGACGCCTCGGGGTCGATGGCGGCGCGGCGCCGGATGGGCGCCGTGAAGGGCGCGGTGCTGTCCCTGCTGCTGGACGCCTACCAACGCAGGGACAAGGTCGGACTGGTGACGTTCCGTGCCGCGGCCGCGGAGGTGGCGCTGCCGCCCACCTCGTCCGTGGACGCCGCGGCGGCCCGCCTGGACGCGCTGCCGACGGGCGGGCGCACCCCGCTCGCGGCCGGTCTGCTCCGTGCCCATGAGGTGCTGCGGGTGGAGCGGCTGCGGGACCCGGCGCGCCGGCCGCTGCTGGTGGTCGTCACCGATGGGCGGGCGACCGGCGGCGCCGATCCGCTCGGCCGGGCGGGCCGCGCCGCGGGGCTGTTCGCGGCGGACGGCACCGCGTCGGTGGTGGTGGACTGCGAGTCGGGGCCGGTACGTCTGGGGCTGGCCGGACGGCTGGCCGGGCAGCTCGGCGGCACCGCCGTCACCCTGGCGGACCTGCGCGCGGACGCGCTGGCCGGGCTCGTCAGGGACGTCCGCGGCGCGGCGCGCACCCCGGCCGCTGCGGGGCCCAGGCCGCCGTACGGCCCGCAGAGCCCCGGCGCCACCGGCGCCGCGGGTACCACCCGTACCGACAGGAGGGCCGCGTAATGCCCCAGGGACAGCCCACCGTCGTCCCCGACGACGGCCTCACCACCCGCCAGCGCCGCAACCGCCCGCTGGTGCTGGTGCACACCGGCCCCGGCAAGGGCAAGTCGACGGCCGCGTTCGGGCTTGCGCTGCGTGCCTGGAACCAGGGCTGGCCCATCGGGGTGTTCCAGTTCGTCAAGTCGGCGAAGTGGCGGGTCGGCGAGGAGAACGCGCTGCGGGTGCTGGGCGCCTCAGGCGAGGGCGGCACCGTCGCCTGGCACAAGATGGGCGAGGGCTGGTCGTGGATCCAGCGCCCGTCGGCCGGCGACACGTCGGGCCAGGAGACCAACGAGGCCAAGGCCCGGGAGGGCTGGGAGCAGGTCAAGCGCGACCTGGCCGCGCAGACGTACCGGCTGTACGTGCTCGACGAGTTCACCTACCCGCTGCACTGGGGCTGGATCGACACCGAGGACGTGATCTCCGCGCTGCGTGACCGCCCCGGCACCCAGCACGTGGTGATCACCGGCAGGAACGCGCCCGAGCCGCTGCGCGACTTCGCCGACCTGGTGACCGAGATGACGAAGATCCGCCACCCGATGGACACGGGCCAGAAGGGCCAGAAGGGCATCGAATGGTGAGCCCCGGGCACGGGGGTCTGCGCGCGCGGCCACCCATGGGCCGTCCCCCGCTGCCCGAGGGCGTGGGAGGGAGCCCCACCGGCCGCTACCGCGACTGCCCCCCTGGGACGGAGGGGATCCGGCGGTCACGTCGCGGCTCGTCGCTCCCCCGCTGCCTCAGGGGCGTGGGAGGTGCCCCCGGTTCCCCGCGCCCCCTGGTGGGTGGCTCCTGGCGTTCGGGCCGGCCCTGGCCTGCCCAGGGGCGCGGGGAACTGCCCGCGCGAGCACGACGAAGCCGTCACGTCGCCACCGGCCCGCAGGGGCAGCCCGGACCGCACCGGGCCCGCCGTGGGGCGGCGCACCGCGCACATCGCGCTCCGCGCGACGGCCGCCCCGCCGGTACGGCGGTGACCCGGTGACCGCCGTACCCCGTCTGGTCATCGCCGCCCCCGCCTCGGGCACCGGCAAGACCACCGTCGCCACCGGCCTGATGGCCGCCTTCGCGGAGAGCGGCCTCGCCGTCTCCCCCCACAAGGTGGGCCCGGACTACATCGATCCGGGCTACCACGCACTGGCCACTGGCCGCCCGGGCCGCAATCTGGACGCGTTCCTCTGTGGCACGGACCTGATCGGGCCGCTGTTCGCGCACGGCGCACGAGGCTGCGACCTCGCCGTCGTGGAGGGCGTGATGGGCCTGTACGACGGCGCGTCGGGGCGCGGCGAGCTCGCCTCCACGGCCCAGGTCGCCGCCCTGCTGAAGGCCCCCGTCGTGCTCGTCGTGGACGCCTCGGCACAGTCCCGGTCGGTGGCCGCGCTGGTGCACGGCTTCGCCTCCTGGGACCCCGGCGTGCGGATCGGCGGCGTGATCCTGAACAAGGTGGCCTCCGATCGCCACGAGGCACTGCTGAGGGACGCCCTGGACGGCTCCGGGGTGCCGGTGCTGGGCGTGCTGCGCCGGGCGGAGCACCTGCGCACTCCGGCCCGGCACCTTGGCCTGGTGCCGGTGGCCGAGCGGCGCGCCGAGGCCCTCGACGCCGTGCGGGCCATGGCAGAACGGGTCCGGGCCGGCTGCGACCTGCCCGCCCTGGTGGCCCTGGCCCGCACCGCCGGGTCGCTCCCGGAGGCCGCGTGGGAGCCGGCGGCGGCGCTCGCAGCGGCGGCCGCCCCGCCGACCGCGCCACCGTCACGGCCACCGTCGCCCACCACGTCACCGGAGCCGTCGCCGGCCCCGCCTCCGCCCGCGTCCCCGGGCCGCGCCGGGCGTCCCCCGCGGGTCGCGGTGGCCGGCGGCCCGGCCTTCACGTTCTCGTACACCGAGCACGTCGAACTACTCACCGCGGCGGGCGCCGAGGTCGTGTTCTTCGACCCGCTCCGCGACGAGGGCCTGCCCGAGGGCACCGACGGCCTGGTGATCGGGGGCGGCTTCCCGGAGGTCTACGCCCCCGAACTGTCCGCCAACGAGCCGCTGCGCACGGCCGTCGGCGCGCTGGCGCGCTCCGGTGCGCCGGTGGTGGCGGAGTGCGCGGGGCTGCTGTATCTGGCCCGGTCGCTGGACGGCGCCCCGATGTGCGGGGTGCTGGACGCCGAGGCCCGGATGACGCCGAAGCTGACGCTGGGGTACCGGGAGGCGGTCGCGGTGTCCGGGAGCGTGCTGGCCGCGCCGGGCACCCGGATGCGCGGCCACGAGTTCCACCGCACGGCGCTGGAGCCGGGTGCCGGCGCGCACCCGGCCTGGGGCCTGCACGGGGCGGACCGGCGCGTCGAGGGCTTCGTCGAGCGGGGTGTGCACGCCAGCTACCTGCACACGCACTGGGCCGCGCAGCCCGGTGTGGTGCGGCGCTTCACGGACGGGTGCGCGCGCCCGTGACGGATCACCGCACCGGCCGTCGCACGGACCACCGCACCGGCCGTCGCACGGACCACCGCACCGGACGCCCCGCCCGGCCGCGCGGCCCGGAGCACACCGCGCACCCCCGCGGCCGCGCCCCATGGGACCCCTGGACCCCCTCGCCCCCGTCGGGCTCAGTCGACGGCGGTGCCGATCACCACCCACATCAGGGCCACCCCGGCGACCGTGCACAGCAGGGTGGAGCGGGCCGGGTGGCGGTGGCTGGCCTCCGGGAGGATCTCGGCGGCGGCGATATAGAGCAGCACGCCCCCGAAGAACCCCAGGTAGCTGGCGAGCGCCCGCTCGGGGATGGAGAACAGCAGCGTGGACGCCGCGCCCGCGACGGGCGCCAGCGCGTCCGCGAGCAGCATCAGCCAGGCGCTGCGGCGTGCGTTGCCGGACTCCCTGGTCAGCGTGTACGTGTTGAAGCCGTCCGCGAAGTCGTGGGTGACGACGGCGAGCGCGACGGTCAGGCCCATGGCCTCGTCCACCTGGAAGGACGCACCGATCGCGACGCCGTCGGCGATGCTGTGGCCGACCATCGCGCCGGCCGCGCCCAGGCCGAGCTGGGGCACCTGGTCGGGCCGGTGGGCGCCGTGCTCCGCCTGGCGCAGGGCGAGCAGCCGCTCGACGAGATGGGCGACGAGGAAGCCCGCCACGAACAGCAGCAGGGCGGCCGGTACGCCGTACACGTGCTCGCCGGCGCCCTCCAGGGCCTCCGGGAGGAGGTCGAAGCCGACGACGCCGAGCATCAGGCCACCGGCGAACCCGAGCACCAGGTGGCGGCGGTCGGCGACGAACTGGGCCGTCCAGCCGCCGACCAGCGTCATCAGAAAGGAACCCAGTGCCACGAGCACGACCATGGTCCTTTGGTAGCCGATGGGTCCGCACGCCGCACACGCGGGGTGGGCCCCGGGCCACTGGTCGTCGGGGTCGGTGCCTCGGCGGGCGTGCCGGGGGACGAGGTGGTCCGGCTGGTCACCGGGGTGCTCGCGGCGGCCGGGCTGCCGCTGGGCGCCGTCGCCGAGCTGGCGACCGTCGAGGCGCGCGCGGCCGAGCCGGGGCTGCGCCGGGCCGCGGCGCTGCTCGGCGTGCCGCTGGTGGCCTACCCGGCCCGGGAACTGGCCCGGGTGCGGGTGCCGAACCCGTCGCCGGTGGCGCGGGCGGCTGTCGGCACGCCGTCGGTCGCGGAGGCGGCGGCGCTGCTGCGCGGTGGCCGGCTCGTCGTGCCGAAGACGGTCTCCGGGTGCCGCCCGGCGCGTGCGACCTGTGCGGTCGCCCGGCTGCCCGGGCCGGTGCCCGGCCCGGCAGGACGGAAGGGGGCCGCGCGCACCGCGCGGGAGCAGGCCGTGCCAACCGCGCCACTCACCACGGGGAACGGCGCCGCGGGGGCCGAGGACGGCACCGGGCGCGGGGGGAGAGCATGAGCGACGACCACGATCTGCGGCACCACGGCGATGCGGAGGTCCGCGACGGGACGTTCGTCGACCTCGCCGTGAACGTCCGGTCCGGTACTCCCCCGCCGTGGCTGCGGGCGCGGCTCGCCGCCTCGCTGGACGGGCTCGCGGCGTATCCGGACGACCGGGCCGCGCGGGCGGCCGTCGCGTCCCGGCACGGGCTGCCGGTGGAGCGGGTGCTGCTGACGGCGGGCGCCGCGGAGGCGTTCGTGCTGGTGGCGCGGGCGCTTCGGGTGACCAGGCCGGTGGTGGTGCACCCGCAGTTCACCGAGCCCGAGGCGGCGCTCCGGGACGCCAGGCACCGCGTCGGCAGGGTGCTGCTCGACGCGCGGGACGGCTTCCGGCTGCGGGCGGGGGCGGTGCCCGAGGACGCCGATCTGGTGGTGCTCGGCAATCCGACCAACCCGACGTCCGTGCTGCACCCCGCCGAGGAGGTGGCCGCGCTCGCCAGGCCGGGACGGCTGCTGGTGGTGGACGAGGCGTTCATGGACGCGGTGCCCGGCGAGCCGGAGTCGCTGGCGGGCCGCACCGATGTGCCGGGGCTCGTGGTGCTGCGCAGCCTCACCAAGACGTGGGGGCTCGCCGGGCTGCGGGTCGGCTATGTCCTTTCGGACCCCGGGACCGTCTCCGCGCTGGCGCGCGCCCAGCCGCTGTGGCCGGTCTCGACGCCCGCGCTCGCCGCGGCGCGGGCCTGCGTGGCGCCGGCCGCGCTGGCGGAGGCGGAGCGTGCGGCCGCCTCGGGCGCGGCGGACCGGGAGTACCTGGTCGCCGGGCTCACCCGGCTGGGCGCCGCGGCCGGTCGCGGCGACCGCGGGCCGTGGGTCGCGGGCCCGGCCCGCGGACCCTTCGTGCTGGTCCGGCTGTCCGGCGCCGAGACGGTGCGGGCCCGCCTGCGCGAGCACGGCTTCGCGGTACGCCGCGGCGACACCTTCCCCGGGCTGGGCCCGGACTGGCTCCGCGTGGCGGTACGCGACCGCGCCACGACGGACCGCTTCCTGACCGCACTGACCGAGGTTCTCGAGTAACCGGCTCCCCCGTAGGGCCGCGGGGAACCACGCACTCAGCCACAACGAGACCCGCCACGCCACCACCCCAGGGGGCAGCCGCTGCCGCACCGGCACCACCGGCGCCGACGGGTCGCACGCGCAGTTCGCCGCGCCCTGCCAGGGGCACCGCACACCGCGAACAGCACCCCGCCAGGGGCGCGGGGAACCGCGCGACCAGCCACAACGAAACCCGCAGATCGCCACCACCCCAAGAGGCAGCCGCTGCCGCACCCGGGCCACCGGCCGGTGGCGGGTCGCTCGCGCGGGGCGCTACCCCACCACCCGCCCGTTCAGCACCACACACCGCGGGTCCCCGAGGACCCGCACGTCGTCGCGGGGATCCGCGTCGTAGACGACCAGGTCCGCGGGGGCGCCCTCGTCGAGGCCGGGGCGGCCCAGCCAGGCGCGGGCGCCCCACGTCGCGGCGGACAGGGCCGCCCGGGCCGGCAGGCCCGCCCGCACCAGCTCGGCCACTTCGCCGGCCACCAGGCCATGGGCGAGGCCCCCGCCCGCGTCGGTGCCGGTGAAGATCGGGATCCCGGCGTCGTGGGCGGCGCGCACCGTGGCGTAGCGGCGCTTGTGGAGCCGGAGCATATGCGCCGACCAGCGCGGATACCGCTGCTCGCCCGCGGCGGCCAGCTCGGGGAAGGTGGCGATGTTGACCAGCGTCGGCACGATGGCGACGCCGCGCTCCGCGAAGAGCGGGATGGTCTCCTCGGTGAGCCCGGTGGCGTGCTCGATGCAGTCGATGCCCGCCTCCACGAGGTCCCGCAGGGAGTCCTCGGCGAAGCAGTGCGCGGTGACCCGGGCGCCCAGCCGGTGCGCCTCGGCGATGGCGGCCTCGACGGCGCCGCGCGGCCAGCAGGCGGTGAGGTCGCCCTCGGCGCGGTCGATCCAGTCGCCGACGAGCTTGACCCACCGGTCGCCGCGGCGCGCCTCGCGGGCGACATGGGCGACCAGGTCGGGGGGCTCGATCTCGTGGGCGTAGTTGCGGATGTAGCGGCGGGTGCGGGCGATGTGCCGCCCGGCCCGGATGATCTTGGGGAGGTCGTCGCGGTCGTCGATCCAGCGGGTATCGGAGGGCGAGCCCGCGTCGCGCAGCAGCAGGGCGCCCGCGTCGCGGTCGGTGAGGGCCTGCTTCTCCGCGGTCTCGGCGGGCACCGCGCCGTGGGCGTCGAGCCCGACGTGGCAGTGGGCGTCCACCAGGCCGGGCAGCGCCCAGCCGGTGACGGTGCGCACGTCCCGGGCGGCGGCCGGCCGGTCGTAGGTGATCCGGCCGCCGATCACCCAGAGTTCGTCCCGTATGTCCTCGGGCCCGGTGAGGATGCCGCCCTTCACATGCAGCACGGGCGCGCCGGGGCCGGCGGAAGCGGCCGGGCGCGCCGCGCGGTCCGCGTGAGCCTGATCGTCCATGGGTGCAGCTTAGGAGGCGGTGGGCAGGCCCGTGGTCCGTCTCCAGGGCCTACGCTCGGTCCGGCAGCCGGGCCGCGGCGGCGCGCCCGGCGCGCCGTATCCGTGGTCCCTGCCCTGACCAGCACAGACAGACCGGAGGCACGCCCGTGACCGTGACGCACCCCTTCCTCGATCTGGCCCCGTACACCGCGGCGCAGTTCGCCGCCGTGGAGCGCCGGCTCGCGCAGTTGCTGTCCACCGAGCACGATGTCGTGATCATGCAGGGTGAGGCGCTGCTGCCGCTGGAGGGCTGCATACGCGGTGCCGCGGGACCCGGCACCACCGCGCTGAACGTGATCACGGGTCCGTACGGGCAGACGTTCGGCGGCTGGCTGCGGGACTGCGGGGCGGCGGTGGTGGACCTGACGGTGCCGTTCCACACGGCGGTGACGCCGGAGCAGGTCGCCGAGGCGCTGGCCGCCCGGCCCGAGATCGACTTCGTCTCGCTGGTGCACGCCGAGGCGGCGACCGGGAACACCAACCCGGTCGCGGAGATCGGCGAGGTGGTGCGGGCGCACGGTGCGCTGCTCATGGTGGACGCCGTGGCCTCGGTGGCGGCCGAGCCGCTGCTGCCGGACGCCTGGGGGGTGGACCTGTGCGTGATCGGTCCGCAGAAGGCGATGGGCGGCCCCGCGGGGGTCTCCGCCGCGGCCGTGAGCGAGCGGGCCTGGCAGCGGATGGCCGCCAACCCGGCGGCGCCGCGCCGCTCGTACCTGTCGCTGCTCGACTGGAAGGAGCGGTGGATCGACGGCGGCCGCACGGCGCTGCTGCACGCCCCCGCCCAGTTGGAGATGCTGGCGCTCGAGGCGTGTGTGGACCGCATCGAGCGGGACGGCCTGGACGCGGTGATGGCGCGGCACGCCGCGGCGGCGGCGGCCACCCGGGCGGGTGCGGTGGCGCTCGGCGGCGGTCTCGAACCGTTCGTGCACGAGGCGCGGGCCGCCGCGCCGGTGGCCACCACACTGCGGGTGCCCGCCGAGGCGGACGCCGCGCGCCTGGTGGCCCGGGCGCTGGCGGCGGATCCGGCGCTGCCGCTGGCCGCCGGTGGGGGCGCGCTGGCGCGCGAGATGATCCGGGTGAACCACTACGGTCCGCACGCCACGCGTGGGGCGGTCCTCGCCGGCCTCACCGCCCTGGGGGAAGCGCTCGCCGAGTCCGGCGCGCCCGTGGACCTCGCGGGCGCCCGTGAAGCGGTGGCCCGTTCCTGGGAGGGGTGAGAAGCGCCCCGCAGTCGCAGGGCGGGCCGGGGCCGGCCCGAACGCCAGAGCCCGCGGGGGAAATGCCCCGCGGGCTCTTCGCGGACCTTTATCGTGAATTGGACACAACCCGTACGGCCCAAATTCCAGAATGCGTTCCAACGCAGCTTCCCGTATTCTTCTGCCCCGTTTCCGCGATCCTAAACACCCCTGTTTCGAAGGGCCCCAGAGGGGAAATCGGGTGAGTCCCCGTCACGTTACGTACATGTGACATACTCCACACAGCGTCCGATTGCTCCGGAAATTTCCGGGCATACCACCCGCATCGGCGACTCACCGCGCGCGCCCCGCGCACGCGCGATAACATAAAAAAGCTTCGTTCGTAACCCCTCCTCGCGATGCATCTTCCGGAATTGCTCGGTAAATTGAATAAGCATGACCGCTGCACAAGCAGACCTGCAACCGCAATTCCTGGAAATGCCCGAGGGCCTGCGGCTCGACTGCCCACGGGTAGCGGACGGAGCGACTCTCTGGCGGCTCGCCAGAGATTCCAGAACCCTCGACCTCAACTCCCCGTACAGCTACCTGCTGTGGTGCCGTGACTTCGCCGGCACGTCCGTCGTGGGACGCGGCCCCGACGACGAGCCGGTCGCCTTCATCACCGGCTACATCCGGCCGGAGCGGCCCCGCACCCTGGTCGTGTGGCAGGTGGCCGTCGACGAGCGCCACCGCGGCAAGGGCCTGGCCGCCGCGCTGCTGGACGGCCTGACCGCCCGGGTCTCGGCCGAGCGGGGTCTGATCGGCCTCGAAACGACCATCACCCCGGGCAACACCCCCTCTGAGCGGCTGTTCACCTCGTTCGCCAAGCGGCACTCGGTGCCACTGGAACGCGAGGTGCTCTTCCCCACAGGAGTCTTCCCGGAGGACGAACGCCATGACCCCGAGGTGCTGTACCGCATCGGACCCCTGGACTTCTGAGCCCGGCCGGCACGCGCCGCGCCGGACCTCCGTCTGAGACGTCCCCTGACACCCCTCACATCCCAGATCCCAGGAGCATGCTGTGACCATCACCCAGCCGGACCTGAGCGTCTTCGAGACCCTGGAGTCGGAGGTGCGCAGCTACTGCCGCGGTTGGCCCACCGTCTTCGACCGCGCACAGGGCAGCCGCATGTACGACGAGGACGGCCACGAGTACCTGGACTTCTTCGCCGGAGCCGGGTCACTGAACTACGGCCACAACAACGCCGTGCTCAAACGTGCCCTCATCGACTACCTGGAGCGCGACGGGGTCACCCACGGCCTGGACATGTCCACCACTGCGAAACGCGCCTTCCTGGAGGCCTTCCAGGACATCGTGCTGCGCCCCCGCGACCTGCCGTACAAGGTCATGTTCCCGGGGCCGACCGGCACGAACGCCGTCGAGTCGGCGCTCAAGCTGGCCCGCAAGGTCAAGGGCCGCGAGGCGATCGTCTCGTTCACCAACGCCTTCCACGGCATGTCACTGGGCTCCCTCGCGGTGACCGGCAACGCCTTCAAGCGGGCGGGCGCCGGCATCCCGCTGGTGCACGGCACCCCCATGCCGTTCGACCACTACCTGGACGGCCGGGTGCCGGACTTCCTCTGGTTCGAACGACTGCTCGAAGACCAGGGCTCCGGGCTCAACCAGCCCGCGGCGGTGATCGTGGAGACCGTGCAGGGCGAGGGCGGCATCAACGTCGCCCGGCCGGAGTGGCTGCGCGGCCTCGCGGAGCTGTGCGCACGCCGCGACATGCTGCTCATCGTGGACGACATCCAGATGGGCTGCGGCCGCACGGGTGCCTTCTTCTCGTTCGAGGAGGCCGGCATCATCCCGGACATCGTCACCGTCTCGAAGTCGATCAGCGGCTACGGACTGCCGATGTCGCTGTGCCTGTTCAAGCCCGAGCTGGACGTCTGGGAGCCGGGCGAGCACAACGGCACCTTCCGCGGCAACAACCCGGCCTTCGTCACCGCGGCCGCGGCCCTGGAGACGTACTGGACCGACGGCTTCGCCATGGAGAAGCAGACCCTCTCCCGCGGCCAGCAGGTCGCCGAGGCGCTGGGTTCGATCCAGGACGAGCACCGCGGCGAGGTCAAGGAGCACCGCGGGCGGGGTCTGGTGTGGGGCATGGAGTTCCACGACAAGCAGCGGGCCGGGGCAGTCGCCCGGCGCGCGTTCGAGCTGGGGCTGCTGGTCGAGACGTCCGGACCGGAGAGCGAGGTCATCAAGCTCCTGCCGGCCCTCACCATCACCCCCGAAGAGCTGGACGAGGGGCTGCGCACCCTCGCCCGTGCGGTCCGCGAGACGGGCTGACCCCCGGAGGGCACCCGTGTCGGACCGCGTACTGAAACACACCGCCAGAAGATGGCAGAGCACAGAGAAGAGGCGTAGAGCCACGTGATCGTCCGATCGTTCAAGGACATCGAGGGAACCGACCGGCACATCAAGTCGAAGTCGGGCACCTGGGAGAGCAAGCGGATCGTGCTGGCGAAGGAGAAGGTCGGCTTCTCCCTCCACGAGACCATCCTCTACGCGGGTACGGAGACGTCGATGTGGTACGCGAACCACATCGAGGCCGTGCTCTGCGTGGAGGGCGAAGCCGAGCTGACCAACGACGAGACCGGCGAGAAGCACTGGATCACTCCCGGCACGATGTACCTGCTGGACGGTCACGAGCGGCACACCCTGCGGCCCATGACGGACTTCCGGTGTGTCTGCGTCTTCAATCCACCCGTGACCGGACGGGAGGACCACGACGAGAACGGCGTCTACCCACTGTTGACGGAGGAGGCCTGAGCGATGACCGTCACCCCTGAGAAGACCAACGACCTGTACCCGAGCCGGGGCGCCACGGAGGTCTCCATACCGCGCAAGGACCCGGTCGTCTGGAGCGAGCCGGGCACGCCGGGGCCGATCAGCGCCCAGGACCTCGCCTCGTTCGAGCGTGACGGCTTCCTCGCGGTCGAGGAGCTCATCACCCCCGACGAGGTGGCCACCTACCGCGGCGAGCTGGACCGGCTGATCGCCGACCCCGCGGTCCGCGCCGACGAGCGCTCGATCATCGAGCCCAAGTCGCAGGAGATCCGCTCGGTCTTCGAGGTGCACAAGATCAGCGAGGTGTTCGCGAACCTGGTGCGCGACGAGCGCGTGGTGGGCCGCGCCCGCCAGATCCTCGGCTCGGACGTGTACGTGCACCAGTCACGGATCAATGTGAAGCCGGGCTTCGGCGCCTCCGGCTTCTACTGGCACTCGGACTTCGAGACCTGGCATGCGGAGGACGGGCTGCCGAACATGCGCACCGTGTCCGTGTCGATCGCGCTCACCGAGAATTTCGACACCAACGGCGGGCTGATGATCATGCCGGGCTCGCACCAGACGTTCCTCGGCTGCGCGGGCGAGACGCCGAAGGACAACTACAAGAAGTCGCTCCAGATGCAGGACGCGGGCACGCCGTCGAACGAGGCGCTGACCGGCTTCGCCGAGAAGCACGGCATCAAGCTCTTCACCGGCCGGGCGGGCTCGGCCACCTGGTTCGACTGCAACTGCATGCACGGCTCCGGGGACAACATCACCCCGTTCCCGCGCAGCAATGTCTTCATCGTCTTCAACAGCGTGGAGAACGCGGCGGTCGAGCCCTTCGCGGCACCCGTCCGCCGTCCGGAGTTCATCGGCGCGCGGGACTTCACGCCGGTGCGGTGAGTCCGGTCCCGGCACCGCGCATCGGGCGGTGAGCACGTCACGGGCGTGCGGCGGGCCCGGCATCCCCCGGGGTGCCGGGCCCCCGCCGTGTGCGCGGGCCGGACGCGGACGGACCTCACCGTGCGGGGCGGTGGGGCGTCACGGCCCGGGGCGGCCGGCGCGCGGGCGGCGTCAGAGGGTGGGGTAGTCCGTGTACCCGCGGGCGTCGCCGCCGTAGAACGTCTCGCGGTCGGGGGTGTTGAACGGGCCCCCGCTGCGCAGCCGGGCGGGCAGGTCGGGGTTGGCGAGGAAGCGGGCGCCGAAGGTCAGGACGTCCGCCGTGCCGTCCTCGACGAGGGAGAGCTCGGCGGGTCCGGTGGGCTCGCCGGCCGTGAACGGGTTGAGCAGCAGCGGGCCGGAGAACAGGCCGCGCAGCTTCCGGGTGAGGCCGCGGCTCTCCGGTCCCGACTCGCCGATGTGCAGATAGGCGAGGCCGAGCTGGTCCAGCTCCTTCACCAGCGACGTGTAGGTGGGCTCGGGCTCCGGCTCGTCGATGTCGTTGAAGGGGTTGCCGGGCGACAGCCGGATGCCGGTACGCGCGCCGCCGATCTCCGCGGCGACCGCCTTGGCGGCCTCGACGGCGAACCTGCCCCGGCCCTCCGCCGAGCCGCCCCACTCGTCCGTGCGCCGGTTGGAGCCGGGGGCCAGGAACTGGTGGACGAGGTAGCCGTTGGCACCGTGCAGTTCGACGCCGTCGAAGCCCGCCTCGACGGCGCCCAGGGCCGCCGCCGCGAAGTCGGCGATGGTCTCCCGGACCTCGGCGGCGGTCAGCTCGCGCGGCACGACGAAGTCCTTGAGGCCGTCCGGCGTGAAGACCTGTCCTTCGGCGGCGACCGGGGACGGGCCCACGTTCACCAGGCCGTCCGGCAGCAGCGACGGGTGGCCGATGCGGCCCGTGTGCATCAGCTGGGCGAAGATACGCCCGCCGCGTGCGTGCACCGCGTCGGTGACACGGCGCCAGCCCGCCACCTGTTCGGCGCTGTGCAGCCCCGGGGTGTTCGGGTAGCCCTGGCCCACCGGGGAGGGCTGGACTCCCTCGGTGATGATGAGGCCCGCGGTGGCCCGCTGCGCGTAGTACTCGGCCATCAGTTCCGTGGGCACCCCGGACCCGTCCGCTCTGCTGCGGGTCATGGGCGCCATGGCGACTCGGTTGGCGAGGGTGAGGCCGCCGAGGTCGATCGGGTCGAAGGCGGTGGTCATCAGGGGCTCCCGGCAGTGTTCTTCCGTGTTCGGTCGGAACCAGAACGTCATGGTCCGCGCATGACATTCCGCGGAGGGGCCGTCAGGGCGGGAAGGAAACACCGCGTTCACACCGGCACCCCGGTCCCCTCAGGGGCGCGGGGAACTGCGCGCGCGACCACCGGCCGGTGGCCGACTGCGACGGAAACAGCCCCGACGGGCCGGTGACGACTCCCGTAGTGGCCGGTCGCGCCACTCCCCGCGCCCCCACGTGCGCACCCTGACCGACCGGGGGCCACCCCCAAGGGGCGCGGGGAACGGCGCGAACAGCCGCCTACCGGCCGGTGGCCCGGAGACGGCGGGGGCAGGACCCTCGGGACGGTGACGACTCGCGCGTCCACCGTGGCGTGTCGCGCAGTGCCCGGGTGCCCCGGAGGGAACCGGGGCACCGTACGACCGACACGCGCGCGCCGCGAAAGCCGCGGGCTACCGCTCCAGGCGGCCGTTGAAGCGGCGCGGCAGGCCCAGCGGGTTGTCGTCGCGCAGCTCCGGCGGGAGCAGGGCCTCGGGTGCGCCCTGGTACGTCACCGGGCGCAGCCAGCGCTCGATGGCCGTGGCGCCCACGGACGTGGACGTCGACGTGGTGGCCGGGTAGGGGCCGCCGTGGTGCTGGGCGGGCGCCACCGCCACGCCGGTCGGCCAGCCGTCCACCAGCACCCGGCCGGCCAGCGGCGTGAGCTCGGCCAGCAGTTCGGCCCCGCGGCCGCCCTCGCCGGCCGCCTCACCGGCGGACAGGTGCACGGTCGCCGTGAGGTTGCCGGGCAGCCGGGACAGCACGGCGGCGGCCTCGTCCTCGTCCTCGTAGCGCACCAGCACGGTGACCGGGCCGAAGCACTCCTCAAGCAGCAGGTCGTGCTCGCCCGGCGCGGTCAGCCGGGCGGCCGGCACGGTCAGGAAGCCCGCGCTGACGGTGTGCTCGCCGCCCGCGCCCGGCGTCACCGGCGCCTCGACGTCCGGCAGCGCGGCACGGTCGGCGACCCCGGCGATGAAGTTGTCCCGCATCCGGTGGTCGAGGAGCACCCCGGCCTCGGTGTCGCTGACCGCGTCGGTGAGGGCCTTGGCGAGCCGGTCGCCGGCCGCACCGGACGGCGCGAGCACCAGGCCCGGCTTGACGCAGAACTGGCCGACGCCCAGCGTCATGGAGCCGGCCAGCCCGGCGCCGATCTGCTCGGCGCGCTCCGCGGCCGCGGCCTCGGTGACCACGACCGGGTTGAGCGAGCCCAGCTCGCCGTGGAAGGGGATCGGCACCGGCCGCGCGGCGGCCGCGTCGAACAGCGCACGCCCGCCGCGCACCGAGCCGGTGAACCCGGCCCCGGAGATCAGCGGGTGCTCGACCAGGTCGACGCCGGCCTGGAGACCGTGCACGAGACCGACCACGCCCGCCGGGATGCCGTGCTGCTCGGCGGCGCGCCGCAGCAGCGCGGCGACCAGCTCCGAGAGCGCCGGGTGGTCCGGGTGCGCCTTGACGACCACGGGGCTGCCCGCGGCGAGCGCGCTCGCGGTGTCGCCGCCGGCCACCGAGAAGGCGAACGGGAAGTTCGACGCGGAGTAGACGGCGATGACGCCGAGCGGCACCTTGTAGCGGCGCAGGTCGGGGATCGGCGGGGTGGCGGTGGCGTCGGGGTGGTTGATCACCACGCCCAGGAACTCGCCCTCTTCGACCACGCCGGCGAAGGCCCTCAGCTGGTACGTGGTGCGGGCCAGCTCGCCGCCGAGCCGGACCGGGCCGAGCGCCGTCTCGGCGTCGGCGGCCTCCACGAGCTGGTCCTTCGCGCCGTCGAGCACATCGGCGGCGGTCCGCAGGAAGGCCGCGCGCACCACCCGGTCGGCGAGGGCGCCGCGCGCGGCATGCGCCGCCCGGACGGCCTGATCGACCTCCTGGGCTGTGGCTTCCACCGCAACCTGCTCGCGCTGCTTTCCGGTTCGGGGGTCGACACTCCAGACTGGTGCTGCTGCCACCGCGGATTCCTCCAGATGTATGCGACTCACCAGGGCTGTGCAGCGTTGTTCGGTATGCTGAACGCTGTCTCTGATGATGAATCTGCTTCTGGAGACTATATATCTCCAGATCTCCCAGCTTCCATGGGCGAACGAAGGGGTCAAGGACGATGGCGGCAGTCGAGACGGGCGGTGGCGCTCAGGTCAAGTCCGCGGTGCGGACGGTGGAGCTGCTCGAGTACTTCGCGGGCCGCCCCGGGATGCACTCCCTGGCGGCCGTCCAGGAGGCCGTCGGGTATCCGAAGTCGTCCCTGTACATGCTGCTGCGCACCCTGGTCGACCTGGGCTGGGTCGAGACGGACGCCACGGGCACACGCTACGGCATCGGGGTGCGCGCCCTGCTCGTCGGTACCTCCTACATCGACGGCGACGAGGTGGTGGCGGCCGCGCGGCCCACGCTCGACCGGCTCTCCGACGACACCACGGAGACCATCCACCTCGCCCGTCTCGACGGCACGAACGTCGTCTACCTCGCCACCCGCCAGTCGCAGCACTACCTGCGCCCCTTCACCCGGGTGGGCCGCCGGCTGCCCGCGCACTCCACCTCGCTCGGCAAGGCGCTGCTCGCCACGTACTCCGACGAGCAGGTCCGCAAGATGCTGCCGGAGACGCTGCCGCAGCTCACCGAGCACACCATCACCGACCGCGAGAAGCTCATCGAGGAGCTGCACCAGGTGCGCGAGCAGGGCTTCGCGGTGGACCGCGAGGAGAACACGCTCGGGCTGCGCTGCTTCGGCGTCGCCATCCCGTACCGGACACCGGCGCGGGACGCGATCAGCTGCTCGGTGCCGGTGGCGCGGCTCACGCCCGCGCACGAGCAGATGGTCAAGGACGCCCTCTTCGACGCCCGCGACCGCCTCACCCTGGCAACCCGGAGGCTGTGACCCCCGTTCCACCCGCTCCGCGGGCCCGGGGGCGCGCCCCTGCGGGGTGCACCACGCAGGGGCGCGGGGCTGTCACATTGTGCGGCTCGCCGCGTGGGCGCGACCAGCCACGACGAGACCCGCAGACCGCCACTCGCCCCAGGGGCGTCCCCTGCCGCCACCGACCACCGGCACACGGCCACCGGCCGCCGCCGAACGACCGCCGGCAGACGGACGCCCCTCGCCGGAGGGCGAACCGCCCGCGCGGCCCCCGCCGGGAGGCGCGCCTCACCCCTTCTGCTCGTTCCACTCCGCCTGGGCCTTGTCGAGCTGGTCGGCGAGGGTGGCAAGGAAGTCCTTCGCGGACATCTTCCCGAGCAGCACCTTCTGGAGGCTGGGCTCGTTGTCGGCCTTGCTGATGGTGTTCCAGTCGGGCAGGTAGTACGGCAGCTGGACGATCCTGGTGCCGCCGTCGTGGAGCGCGGCGGCGGCGAGCCTGGTGGCCTCGGACTTCTGGACCCAGGGGTCGCCGACCGCCTCGTTGTTGGCGGGGATGGCGCCGGCCGCCTCGTTCCAGGTGCTGTTGGCGGCGTGTGAGACGGCGTACTCGATGAACGTCCACGCCGCCGCCTTGTTCCTGCTCGACCTGAACAGGCCGAGCCCGTCGACCGGGTTGGAGACCTGGACGCGGGTGCCGTCGGCCAGCGTCGGGTTGGGCAGGCCGCGGAACCGGCCGGGGCCCAGCGCCTTCAGGTGGTCCTGGTAGGAGCCGAGGTTGTGGCTCAGCATGCCGATACGGCCGCTGTCCCACTGGGCGACCATCTTCTTGAAGTCGTTGTTGACGTCGGCCGAGGGCGTGTCCTTCTTGTACAGCCCGAGGTACCGCTCCAGGGCCGCCACGTTCCGGGGATCGTCGACGGTGGTCGTGGTCGGCCGGCCGTCCTCGTTCTTCCAGAACGAGGTGATGCCGGACTGCCCGTACATCGCGTCCAGGGCCGGGGCGATCGAGCCCTCGCCGCCGCGCAGGGTGAATCCGAAGGCGTTGTGCGCCCTGTCGGTCAGCTTGTCCGCGGCCGTGTAGAACCGCTCCCAGGTGGTGGGCGCCGGCAGGCCCGCGGCCTTGAACAGGTCGGTGCGGTACCAGAGCGTGCCGTTGTTCGCGGAGGTCGGCACCGTGTAGAGGTGGTCGCCGCCGCCCGCCGAGCGGACGCTGCCGACCATGTTCTCGTTCAGCTTGCCCTTGAGTCCGCTGTCGTCGATGCGGTCCTCGACCGGCTCCAGCGCGCCCTGCGCCGCGATCCCGGCGAGCATCGCCGTGCCCACCCCGCCCACGTCGGGCAGGCCGCCGCCCTGGATGGCGGTGTCGTACTTGGACTGGGCGTTCTCGGCGGGGATGCCGACGTACTTCACATGGATCCCGGGGTGCTGCTTCTCGAAGCCGGCGATGATCTCCTTCCAGACGTCGGTGCGCACCCCGCCGTTGTTGTCCCAGAAGGTGATCTCGCCCTTGCCGGAGCCCTCGGCGCCCTCGTCGCCCCCGGTGCCACTGCCGTCGTCGCCGCAGGCGGCCGTGGTCAGGGCCAGGGTCGCGGCGAGGCCGAGGGACAGGGCGGCGCGGCTCCCCCACCGCCTGGGGGGCCGGGCAGGTAATCCCGTCCTGCCGCGGGTGCTCCGGTGCGTGCTGCGCGTTCTGGTCATGGTCAGCTCTCCTCTTCGGGGGTGTCGTCGTCGGCTTCCGGCTGCCCGGCCCACCGGGCGCCCAGCTCGGCATAGCCGCTGAGCCGTTCGGCGGCCGCCGCCACCAGGCCGTCGATGCCGCGCACGATGCGCCGCGGGCCCCGGGCGCCCGGCACGGAGTACCAGGCGTCCGGCGGCAGCGGCACGGGGTCGGGCGCCCGCCGTATCGCCTCGACGACCCGCATGAAGGCGCCCGTCGCGCGCGCGTCGGCGAGCAGGGCGGCGCGGCCGGCGAGGTGGTCGAGCAGGTTCTCCAGGAGGTCGGTGCGGTCGTGCAGGTGCTCCTCGGGCGGGCGTCCGGTGCGCTCCAGGCGGACCCGGTCCTGCTTGTACCAGAGGGTGACGCGGCCGTGGCTGCCGTGCACCACCACGTAGGGCTCGCCGGGCTCGGCGGCGCAGAGGGTCGCGGCGATCGCGAGGCGGCTGCCCCGGGTGGTGGTGATCCGGGCCCAGGAGGTGTCGTCGGACTCGATGTCGTGGGCCCGGTACAGCTCGGTCTCGACCTGTGCGACGTCGTCGGCGCCCGTCGCCCCGTCCAGCGCGAGGGCGGTGGCCACGGCGTGCGCCAACGGATTGGTCAGCGCGCCGTCGACGACGTCGGCCCCGTCGAGGCGGCGCCGTCCCGCCCAGGGCGCACGGCGGAAGTACGCCTCGTCGCGCACCCATGCGCCCGCGGCCCCGATGCCCCGCACCTCGCCGATGGCACCGTCCGCGACCAGCGCCCGGACCGCCGGCAGGGCGCGGGAGCCCAGCGACTGGAACCCGATCTGGCAGGCCACCCCGGCCCCGGCGACCCCCTCGGTGAGCCGCACGAACTGCGCGTAGGAGGGGGCGGGCGGCTTCTCCAGCAGCAGGTGGACGCCGTGCTCGGCGGCGGTCAGCGCCAGCTCGGTGTGGGTGTGGATGGGGGTGCAGACGACGGCGGCCCCGGGACGGACCTCGGCCAGCAGCGCCCCGAGGTCGGCGGACTGTGCCGGCGCCCCCAGCCCGGCGGTCTCGGCGTCCGGCAGCGGGGCCAGGTCGCAGACGCCCACCAGCCGCACTCGGCCGAGCGCCACCAGCCGCCGGATGTTGGCCAGGTGGCTGCGGCCGTGCCCGCGTGCGCCCACCAGTACCACGGGCACCGGCTCCCGCCGGCCGGCGGCCCGGCCGCTCATCCCTTCACCGCCCCGGCGCTGAAGCCGGTGACCAGCCACTTCTGGATGAACGCGAAGACGATCACGACCGGCACCGCGGCGACCACACCACCGGCCGCCAGCGCGCCGAGGTCGACGCTGTCGGCCCCCATCAGGGTGTTCAGGCCGACCGGGATGGTCTGCTTGTCCTGGTCGCTGAGGAACATCAGGGCGAACAGGAAGTGGTTCCAGCTGTGCACGAACGCGAAGGAGCCCACGGCGATCAGACCGGGCCGCAGCAGCGGCAGCACCACCGAGCAGAACGCCCGGAAGCGGCCGCAGCCGTCCACCCAGGCGGCCTCCTCCAGCGAGTACGGCACGTTCTTCACAAAGCCGCTGAGCAGCATGATCGACAGGGGCAACTGGAAGACGGTCTCGGCGACGACGACACTGCCCAGTGAGTTGATCATGCGCAGGCCGGCGAAGATCTGGAAGAGCGGCACCAGCATCAGCGCGCCCGGGATGAACTGGGAGCACAGCAGCGCGAGGGTGAAGACCCGCTTGACGCGGAAGTCGAAGCGGGCCAGCGCATAGCCCCCGGCGAGCGCCACGACCGTGGTCATCAGCAGCGAGCAGACTCCGACCAGCAGGCTGTTGCCGAAGAAGGTCCCGAAGCTCCGCTCGGTCCACACCTTCTCGAAGTGCTCGGACGTCAGCGGCCACGGCAGCAGCGACGTGGAGCCCGCGGGCCGCAGCGCGAAGAGCAGCATCCAGTAGAACGGGACCAGCGTGAAGAGCAGGTACAGCGCGAGCGGGAGGTAGATCCGCCAGCGGGGCACCTCGTCCCAGGGGCGGCGCCGGCGCGCGGCGCGTACCCGGCGCGCGGGCGGGGCGGAGAGCGCGGGCACGGACAGCGGCGGTGTCATCGCGCCTCACTCCCGAACTTGCTCAGCCTGAGGTACACCAGCGAGCCGAAGAGCAGGATCACGAAGGCCACCGAGGTCAGCGCGGAGGCGTAGCCGAAGTCGTGCGAGTCGACGGCGATGGAGGCGATGCGCAGCGGCAGCGTCGTCGTCTCGCCCGCGGGGCCGCCGCCGGTGAGGGTGTAGAGGAGGTCGACGTTGTTGAACTCCCAGACCGCGCGGAGCAGCGTGGAGAGGATGATGGCGTCCTTGAGGTGCGGCAGCGTGATGTGGAAGAACTGCCGCAGCCGGCTCGCCCCGTCCACCTCGGCCGCCTCGTAGAGGTCCTTGGGCACGGACTGCAGGTCGGCGAGGATGAGGATGGCGAAGAAGGGCACGCCGCGCCAGAGTTCGGCGACCACCACCGCGGGGAAGACGGTGCCGGTGTCCGAGAGCCAGGAGGTGCCGTAGGAGCCCATGCCGAGGTCGGCGAGGTAGCGGGTGACGCCGGTCTGGGAGTTGTAGAGCAGCAGCCAGATGGTCGAGGTCAGCACGCCGGAGACGGCCCAGGGCGAGAAGACCAGGGCGCGCGCCGCCGCCCGGCCCAGGAAGGTCTGGTTGACCAGCAGGGCGAGGGCGAGCCCGAGGAGGAGTTGCAGCACCACCTCGGCGCCGACCCATTTCAGGCTGAAGCCCAGGGTGGGCAGGAACTGGGGGTCGTCGGTGAAGGCGGTGACGAAGTTCCCGAGGCCCGCGAAGCCGTTCCGCCAGGGCTTGGTGGGATTGTGGTGCTGGAGGCTGTAGGAGAAGACGCTGAGCACCGGGTAGGCGATGAAGCCCAGCATCAGCAGCACGGCCGGTGCGATCAGCAGGTACGGCAGACGGCGTGGGACCGCTCCCACTCTGCGGCGGCGGCCACCGGCGGAAGAAGGTGGTGCCTTGGGGGGCTTCCGCGGCACGGCTGCGGCGTGGGTCATGACTGCTCTCCGTTCTGTGATCGGCGGAACCTCCCCCACCGCCGTGAAGGCGTGGGGGCTGCCCCGAGCGGTGCATGACGTGCGTGGGCGGTGCGTGACGTACGTGACGTGCGTGGGCGGTGCGTGACGTACGTGGGCGGTGCGTGACGTACGTGGGCGGTGCGTGACGTGCGGTGAAGCGCTTCGACGGAGCTGGTCGCGCTGCCCCCGGGCCTGGCCCACCGGGGCCCCGGGCCCGGGGGCCCGAGGGGTGCATCGGGGGCGGGCGTTGCCCGGTGGATCGGGTGCGGGGGTGGCTCAGCGGTGACGCTTGTTCCTGACGGACACTTGTCCCTGACGGGGACGGCGAAGGCGCGGACGTGCCTGACGGGCGGTCAGCCCGCGTACGGGTCGGGCACCTTGCCGGGCCGGGCCAGGAAGGCGAAGTCGCAGCCGGTGTCCGCCTGCGTGATCTGCTCACTGTAGAGCGCACCGTAGCCGCGTTCGTACCGCTCGGCGGGCGGCGTCCACGCGGCCCGCCGGCGCGCCAGTTCCTCGTCGGACACCTCGAGCGTCAGGGTCCGCGCCGCCACGTCCAGCGTGATCAGGTCCCCGGTGCGCACCAGGGCCAGCGGGCCGCCGACGTGCGACTCGGGCGCGACGTGCAGCACGCAGGTACCGTAGGAGGTGCCGCTCATCCGGGCGTCGGAGATCCGCACCATGTCCCGTACGCCCTGCTTCAGCAGGTAGTCGGGGATGGGCAGCATGCCGTACTCGGGCATCCCGGGGCCGCCCTTGGGGCCCGCGCCGCGCAGCACGAGGACGTGGTCGGGGGTGATGCCGAGCGCCGGGTCGTCGATGGTGCGCTGGAGGGTCCTGTAGTCGTCGAAGACGACCGCGGGTCCGGTGTGCCTGAGCAGCCCGGGGTCGGCGGCGATGTGCTTGATGACGGCGCCGTCGGGGCAGAGGTTGCCGCGCAGGACGGCCACGCCACCCTCGGACGCGACCGGGTTGTCGCGGGTGCGGATCACGTCGTCGTCGTGCACCAGGACGCCCGCGAGCTGGTCGGCGAGGCGGTCGTGGGCGACGGTGGGCCTCTGAAGGTGGAGCAGGTCGGCGATCCGGGAGAGGAAGCCCGGCAGGCCGCCGGCGAAGTGGAAGTCCTCCATCAGGTACGGGCCCCCGCCGGGCCGCACGTTGGCGAGCACCGGGACCGTGCGGGCGATCCGGTCGAAGTCGTCCAGCGTGAGCGGCACCCCGGCGCGGCCCGCCATGGCGATCAGGTGGATCACCGCGTTGGTGGAGCCGCCGAGGCCGAGCACACAGGTCACCGCGTCCTCGAAGGCCTCGCGGGTGAGCAGGTCGGAGAGCCTGCGGTCACCGCGTATCAGCTCGACGACGCGCCGCCCCGCGGCCGCCGCCATGCGCTCGTGCCCGGAGTCCACGGCCGGGATGGAGGAGGCGCCGGGCAGCGTGACGCCGAGGGCCTCCGCGGCCGCGGTGAGCGTGGACGCGGTGCCCATGGTCATGCAGTGGCCGGGCGAGCGGGCGAGGCCGCTCTCCAGCTCGGACAGCTCGCAGTCGCCGATCGTGCCGGCCCGCAGCTCGTCCCAGTACTTCCACATGTCCGTGCCGGAGCCGAGCACCTCGCCGCGCCAGTGCCCCGGCAGCATCGGCCCGGCGGGCACGAAGATCGCGGGCAGGTCGACGGAGGCGGCGCCCATCAGGAGCGCGGGCGTGGACTTGTCGCAGCCTCCCATCAGCACCGCGCCGTCCACGGGGTAGGAGCGCAGCAGCTCCTCGGTCTCCATCGCGAGCATGTTGCGGTAGAGCATCGGGGTCGGCTTCTGGAACGTCTCGGAGAGCGTGGCGACCGGGAACTCCAGCGGGAAGCCGCCCGCCTGCCACACCCCGCGCTTGACGGCCTGCGCGCGGTCGCGCAGGTGGACGTGGCAGGGGTTGATGTCCGACCAGGTGTTGAGGATCGCGACGACCGGCTTGCCGAGGTGCTCCTCGGGGAGGTAGCCGAGCTGCCGGGTGCGGGCGCGGTGGCTGAAGGAGCGCAGGCCCGAGGAGAGGGAGCTGCCGTACCACTGGTGGCTGCGGAGCCGTTCGGGGGCGACCGGGACACCCGGCCTGCCCGCCGCGGTGCCGGAGCCCGCCGCGGTGCCGGAGCCCGTCGCGGTGCCGGAGCCCGTCGCGGTGCCGGGTCCCACCGTCTCGCCGGAGTCCGGCGCCCCGCCGGAGCCCGTCGCCTCGTTGGGGCTCACGGCGTCGCCGGAACCCCTCGCGTCGCCGGGGCCTGCCCTCACCGCGACCACTCCGCGACGATCGCGGCGACCTCGGCACGCCGTTCCTCCGGCAGGGTGCTGCTCGGCGGCCGTACGTCGCGCCGGCACAGGCCGAGCGTGGCCAGCGCCTCCTTGACGACGGTGACGTTGTCGGCGGAGCCGTCCGCGGCACGCAGCTCCTCGAAGCGGCGGATGCGCTCCCAGACCCGCATGGCGGCCGGGTGGTCACCGGAGCGGAGCGCCTCGATCAGCGACCGCGAGAGGTCCGGGGCGACGTTCACCAGCCCCGAGGTGAAGCCCGTGGCGCCGGCGGAGAAGTACGACGGCGCATACGGCTCGGCGAGCCCGGCCACCCAGACGAACCGGGTGAGGCCCGCGTCCCGTGCGAAGCCGGCGAAGCGCACCGCGTCCGGCACCGCGTACTTGACGCCGATGACATTGGGGCAGGCGTCGGCCAGCTCGGCGAGCCGGGCGCCGGGGAGCCCCGGGTTGCGGACGTACGGCACCACGCCGAGGTCGGGGACGGCCTCGGCGACGGCACGGTGGTAGTCGACCCAGCCCTGTGCGGAGACGTACGGGTGGACGGGCTGGTGGACCATCACCATCGCGGCGCCGGTGTCGCGGGCGTGCCGGGCGCCGGCGACGGCGGTGGGCACGTCGTGGCCGACGCCCGCCAGGATGGTGGCCCGCTCCCCCGCCTCCTTGACGGTCAGCTCGGTGACGGTGCGGCGCTCCTCGGGGCTGAGGGCGTAGAACTCACCGGTGTTGCCGTTCGGCGTGAGCGTGCGCACGCCGCCGTCGAGCAGGCGGTGCAGCAGCCGCGCGTGGGCGGTGCGGTCGAGCGTGCCGTCCGCGGCGAACGGGGTGACGGGGATCGCCACGACATCGGCGAGCGCGGCTCGCTGGGCTGCGAAGGTCATGCGACGGCCCCTCCTTCTTCTCGGCCGGCGGCCGGGGTGCGCGCGGCGCCCGGGACCGGTGTGGTGTCGGCTGCGGCGGTGTCGGCGGCGGCCCCGGGTGGGTAGGCGCGGGCCACGAACGACGCGATGTGGGCGTGCAGGGCGTCCGCCGCGCCGTCCGCGTCGCCGGCGAGCGCGCGCCGCAGGATCTCCCGGTGCTCGGCGGCCTCCCGGTCCCAGGACGGCTGGGCGGCCCAGGCGACGGCGGAGACCAGCGCGGCCTGGTCGCGTACCTCGTCGAGCATCCGGCCGAGCAGCGGGTTGCCGCACGGCGCGTACAGGGCGCGGTGGAAGGCGCGGTTGGCGAGGGAGCGCTCCGCGGTGTCGGTGGCGCCGTCCGCGCGCTCCAGCGCCTCCCGGGCCGGCTCCAGCGACGCGCCCCGCCGCACGGTGCGGCGCAGTGCCTCCGGCTCCAGCAGCAGCCGGACGTCGTACACCTCGCGCGCCATGTCGGCGTCCACCCTGCGCACGGTGACGCCCTTGTACTGGCTCATCACCACGAGCCCGGTGCCCGCGAGCGTCTTCAGCGCCTCGCGCACCGGGGTCTTGGAGACCCCGAACTGCGCGGCGAGATCGCTCTCCACGAGCGCCTGCCCCGGGCTCAGCCGCCCGGTCAGGATGCGGTGCTTGATCCCTTCCAGCACGAACTGCGTGCGGGACGGGATCGGCGTCGGCACGGTGGTCATGGGCCCTCGGGTCTCACCTGTCGCGTCTCATATATGACGTATGAAGTATGACGCGGACGAAGGTAGGAGCCGACGGGGGTGTTCGTCAATGGAGTTGACCCCGCGGGCCCCCGGGCTGGGCGCCGGGTCCCGGGGGCGGGCGGCGTGAACGTGCTCTGCGGTGGCCGGTCCCGGTGCGGGAACGGGCGGCTGCGGGCCGCTTCGCGAGGTCCGGGGTCAGTGCGGGAACGGGCAGCGGCGGGCCGCCTCCCGGGCCGCGGCGGGGCTGGTCGCGCCGGCGGCGACGGGTGCGGTGGCATGGGCGGCGCGGGGCAGCGGCCGGCCCTCGGTGTCATGGGTGGCGAACCAGGTCTCCGCCATCCTGCGGCGGCGTGCGTCGAGCACCATCCAGGTGCCGAGGACGAGTTGGGCCGGGGCCCGCACCACGTCCTCGACACGGTCGCGGATCCGCAGGAAGCCGCGGACCGCCCGGGCCGCCCCGGTCGGCAACGGCCGTTCGCGGGGCACCAGGAGGCAGGGGCCGCGGTGCGGCAGGGAGCGGGTGTGGGTGACGGCGGTGTCCAGCGCGTAGCGGCTGAGCACCTCGCGGGTCACGGCGCGCATCACGAGGGGTGCGAGCCGCCAGGCCGGGCAGGGCCGGTTGGCGGCGACCCCGAACGGGATGTGGTGGGCGGTCTTCACCGACAGGGTCTCCCAGCGCTCGGGCGCGAAGACGTCCGGGTCGGTGTAGCCGGTGCTGTGGTAGTCGGGGTAGCTGAAGCAGAGCACGGCGCCGGCCGGGATGGCCGAGCCGTTTCCCAGGTCGATGTCGCCGGTGGTGACGCGGTGCGCGATGCCGAAGAGGGGGTAGAGGCGCAGCGTCTCGTTCATGACGTGGTCGAGGTAGCGGTCGTCCGCCGGGTCCTCGGCCAGCCGTCGCTGTACGTCGTGGTGTTCGGCGAGGACGAGCAGCAGGTGGGCCATGGCCTCCGACATCTGGACGACGGCCGTGTTGAAGAAGGTGCCCTGGAGGTAGTAGGCCCGCTGCCGGGTCGACAGGCTCGCGGGCAGCCGGTGCGGCACCTCGCCGGCCGCCACCCGGCGCACCAGGTAGCGGGTGAGCCGGTTGCGCCGGTACATCCGGCGGGGGCGGGTGCACTTCAGGGCGCTGACCACGTCGTCGGCATTGCCGGTGATGAGGGCCCGGGCCTCGGGCGGGCAGGGCTCGCGGAAGACCAGCTCGTAGAAGAACGACGCCCAGATCGGCATCATCAGGTCGCGGAGCCTGACCAGTGCGGGGCGGCCCGGGGGCAGTTCGTCCAGCGCCGCGGCGGCGCACCGGGCGGCGGCGATGCTCAGGGCGGCGCTGGAGCCGGCGAGCATGGCCTGGGTGCAGCGGGCCACCTCGTCGTAGCGTTCGCCGGCCTCCAGGTGCTCCTGGTGGATCTCGGCTCCGGGCGAGAGCCAGTACCAGAACAGGTCCGAGAGGGCCGCGCCCCTGCTGCGGCCGTTCGCCGCGGGGTGGCCGTAGATCTCCTCGAAGCGCTCAGGGCCGATCTCGGCGTTCGGGATGGTGATGCCCTCGTCGCCGTTGACCTTGGCGAAGATCTTCATCCGCAGGGCGACCACGGAGCGCGGCAGCCAGAGCGGAGTGGACAGGACCAGGCCGGCGGCGGCGAGCCGGGCTGCGGTGCGGTGTGCGGTGCCGTTCGCCATGGGATGCCTTTCGGGTGCGGTCACCACGGGAGGTTTCCGGGTCTGATCACCACGGGGTGCCTCCGGGTCGAGGCGGGTGCCCGCGGGTGACCACCATGTCGCGGGTGAGGTCGGTTGGGGACCGTCCGCCGCACAGCGCCAGGGTGTGGTCGAACTCGGTGTGCAGCAGGTCGAGCACCTGCCGGACCCCTCGTTCGCCGTCGGCGGCGAGGCCCCAGAGCACCGGCCTGCCGACGCCGACGGCGGTGGCGCCGAGGGCCAGCGCGAGGGCCGCGTCGGAGCCCCGGCGCACCCCGCCGTCGAGCAGGACGGGGATCCGCCCGGCGACCGCGTCGGCGATCCGGGGCAGTGCCTCGATGGTGGCGGGGGCGGCGTCGAGCTGCCGGCCGCCGTGGTTGGAGACGATCAGGCCGTCGACGCCCTCGGCCACCGCGAGCCGTGCGTCCTCGGGGTGCAGCACCCCTTTGAGCAGCACCGGGAGCGGGGTGCGGGCGCGCAGCCTCGCCAGGTCGGCCCAGGAGGTGGCCGGGGACATGGCGATGTCCCGCAGGCCGCCGGGCTCGGTGCCGGGCAGGTCGCGCATGTTCTCGGCGGCGAGGCCGTCCGGCAGGTCGTGGAAGCCGTGCCGGTCGTCCCGTTCGCGCCGGCCGAAAACCGGCGAGTCGACGGTGACGACCAGCGCGGAGCAGCCCGCCTTCTCCGCCCGCCGCACCACCGCCTCGGTGACCTCCGGCTCCGGCTGCAGGTAGAGCTGGAACCAGACGGCGGCGTCCGGCCGTTCGGAGCGCGCGGCGTCGACGACCCGGGCCACCGGGGTGGTGGCCGCCATGCCGGTGGTCAGGATGGTCCCGGCCGCCGCCGTGGCGCGGGCCACCGCACGCTCGCCGTCCGGGTCGGCGAGCCGGTGGAAGGCGGTGGGCGAGACGATCACCGGCATGGCCGCCCGGTCCCCGAAGAGGGTGACCGCGGTCTCCCGGTGCTCGGCTCCGCGCAGCACCCTGGGCAGCAGGGCCAGCCTGCCGAACGCCCGCTCGTTCTCGCCGAGCGCCCGTTCGTCGGCGGCCCCGCCGGCGAAGTAGTCGTAGTGCGCGGGATCGAGCGACTGCCGTGCCCGCCGCCGCAGTTGGCGGAGGAGCGACGTCACGCCGGGGTCACCGCCCCCTCCAGCTCGCCGCCGAGGAAGGCGCGCAGCGGCGCGCGGTGCACCTCCTCGCTGTCCCACTCGTTCTCCAGGTTCTCGGTGAGGTGGTGCTCGCCGATCTGCTCGCCGGCCCGGAAGTGCCGCAGGACCGGGTGGAGGTAGCGGCCGTCGAGACCGGCCTCCTGCTGGGAGTTGCGGGTGAGGGAGACCTCGAACGGATTGACCTGGTCGTGGTCCGCGCCGTACTCCAGGGTGATGGTGAAGTAGTCGTGGACGTCGCCGAAGACACCCCGGCCGACCGCGGTGTGCAGATGGTCGACGGGGACCTCCTCGTGGTAGCGGAGGGTGCCGTCCGCGGTGCGCACCAGCGCGTCGCCGATGAAGCCGAACTGCTGCCAGAGGGCCGAGCTGCGGTTGACCCGCTCGACGACGGCGTCGGCGGCAGCCGCCCCGGTGGCGGGCAGCTCACGGCCGGGCCACGGGGTGTCGTGGTAGCGGGTCTCCAGAATGCGGTGCAGCGCGCGGACGCCGTACCGGAAGCCGTGGATGAATCCACTCGTGGACTTCTTGAAGTCGCGCATCTGCGTCAGTGTGCCCACGAAGTACAGATCGGGGACATTCACGGATTCCCAGGCGTCCGTCTGGTCCGGGAACCTGTCCTTTATCGTGAGCGCCGGCCTGCACTCCTCGGCGAATATGGAGGCGTCAAACCGGAAACCGGTCGCGATGATGACCCTGTCGTACGGTATCTCCTTGAGCACCTCGTCCACCCGCTGGAAGCTCACGGTGACGCGGTAGCCGCCGTCCGGCTGCTTCCTGATCGACCGCACATGGCCGTCCAGCAGGGCGTTCTGCGACTTGAGCTGGTAGGTGTCGAGGAAGTTGTTGTTGACCGCGCGCAGATGACCCACGAAATGCGTCTGCCAGGCCATGCGCAGTGATCCGGGACCGGCCATGTGAATGACCGCAGCGGTCTCCACCAGATTGTCCGCGGTCTCGAACGCGGAATTCCCGCGGCCCAGGATGAGAACCCTTTTCCCCGTGAAGTCCGCGGGGTCCACGGACACGTCGGCGTAGTTCTCGGCGTCCTCGATGCCCTCGATGTCCGGCACGTAGGGCTTGCCGAAGCCGGTGGCCACGACGACGCGCCGGGCGCGGAGGGTCCGGCCGTCCTCGGTGCGGGCCACGAAGTCGCCGGGGCGGGTGATCTCGGTGATCCGGGTGTGGTAGCTGATGTTGATGCCGTGCCGCTCGGCGAAGTCGGCCAGGTAGCCCACGAAGGCGTCGGCGGGCGGGAAGTACCGGGGGGTGACCTTGGTGAAGAGCGGCTCGTTCTCCTCGCTCAGCAGGGAGTTCCAGTCCATGCGGAGGTTGAGCTCCGGGTCGTCCCAGCCGGTGTGCACCTTGTTGCTGGAGATCAGCGTCCGGTGCCTCGGGAAGCGAGTGAAGAATGTGCCGGGTGCCGCTCCCGACTCGACGACCTGATAGTTCCTGCCAGCTTTCTGGAGAAAATATCCCATCTGCACGCCGGCCGGTCCCGCACCAATAACAAGATAATCAAGCACATCATCGCCGGACATATAGCTCTCCCTGTAGACCGGTAATTCAGAAGAAACCCAGGAAAGATCTGACGGCACGTTACTTTAGAGTTCAAGGAAGCGCTAGACCGCACCCATGTGACGTAGAACACAGATCCCTCCATGAAGTGCACGGGCTATCGTTGCCCTCGGAATACGGGGCCGCGGGCGGTTCGCCCCGTACCGCTGCACACCTCTGTATTGCCGTGTATCGCCGCCTTTTGCTGAATTCTTCCGCCGCGCATCGCCGCGCCCCCTCACCGGTGCCGATTACCGGTGCCCAGGCCCGGCCGGGCCCCGGAGCGGGACGTGCCGGGCGCCCGATCCGAAGCGGACACGACGTGGACAACGACACGACACTCGCGCAGCACCCCGGCGCTCCCGCACCGGTGTTCCCCCAGGCGCTCGTCGACGCCCTGCGCGCCGACCCCGAGACCCCCGCCTTCGAGTACGAAGGGCGGGCCGTGAGCCGCGCCGCCGTTCTCGACCTCGTCGCGGCGGACGTCCACGGGCTGCGCGCGGCGGGGCTCGGGCCCGGCCGGACGGTGGCGCTGCGCACCGGCGTCACCCCGGAGGGCTTCGCCCTCCAGATCGCGGCGCACCTGCTGGGCTGCCGGGTGATCGGCCTGCGTCCCGGCCTGGCGCCGGGACAGCTCACCCATGTGCTGGCCGGCGACGTGGACGCCGTGGTCACCGACACCGCGCCCGACGAGGACCCCGACCTGGTCAAGGCCGCGGGCCCGATCCCGCTGCTGCGCACCGGCTACGGTCCCCTCTCCCGCGCAGGGGCGCCCGCCTCCTACCGCGAGGCGCCCGATGCCCTGCTCGCGCACGGCCGCCCCGACGACATCGCGCTGGTCACGCTCACCAGCGGAAGCACCGGCACGCCCAAGGGTGTGGAGCGCACGTATGCCTCGTACGCCGCGGAGTGGGCCTGGCGGCCCACCGGGTCGGCGCCGGGGACCGCCGCCCTGGCCACGCGCTATCAGCGTTTCCTGCTCTTCGGTACGCTCACGAGCGCGGTGATGTTCAAACACTGCGGGTTCTGCCTCATGAGCGGCGGCACCGCGGTGATCCCCTCGATGCCGTTCACGTTCCCCGAGGTGATCGAGAGCCACCGCCCCACCGCCCTGCTGCTGACCGTGCCGCGGCTGCACCATGTGCTCGACACGCTGCGCACCAGGTCCGTCGACACCAGCAGCGTGCGGGCGCTCCAGGTCGCCGGCTCCCCGCTCACCCCGCACCGGCTCGCCGAGGCCGTGCGGCGCCTCGGCCCCGTGGTGTACCAGGGCTACGGGCAGACCGAGGCGGGCCTGCTCACGCTGCTGACCCCGGACGACATCGCCGAGCGGGGCGAGGCGGTGCTCGACTCGGTGGGCCGCGCCTGGGTGAACGTACGGATCAAGGTCCTGGACGAGAGCGGCACGCCGGTGCCCACCGGCACCACCGGCGAGGTGTGGGTGCACACCCCGGCGACGCTCACCCGCATCGCGGGCGACGAGCAGGAGACCCGTCAGGTGCTGGACGACGACGGCTGGGTACGCACCCGCGACCTCGGGCACCTGGACGCGGACGGCTTCCTCCGGCTGACCGGCCGCACCCGCGAGGTGGCCATCGTCAACGCCGTCCTGCACTACACCGGCCCGGTCGAGCGGGTCCTCGCCGGGCACCCGGACGTGGACACCGCCCATGTCGTGACGGCGCCCGACGAACGCACCGGCGAGGCGGTGCACGCCTTCGTCGTACCGGCCACGGACCGGGGCCCCGACCTCGACGAACTGCGCACACTGGTCGCCGACACACTGGGCGCGGCGAGCGTGCCGGCGACGATCACGGTCGTCGCCGAGGTGCCGGTGGCCGCGAGCGGCAAGCCGGACAAGCGTGCGCTGCTGGAAAAATACGGCCCCGGGGCCCCGGGCCCCGGGGCCGGTCCAGCCCCTTCGGGCCGGTGACGCCCCACGCACAACGCCACGGCCCGCCGCGCCCGCGCGCCGGGGCCGCCAGGCGCGCTCCGACACGCAGTCACCCCCGGGAAAAGCGGCGTGGGGAACCGCGCGCACAACCACCCACCGACCCGCGGCCCGGGAACGACACAAACAGCCCCTCGCGACGGTGACCACCCGCGCGTCTCGTCACGGCCCGCCGCGCCCGAGCGGCGGAGCCGCACGCAGACCCGCGCCCGGCTCCACGGGCGTGCGGGGCCCGGCCGGGTCAGCGCGGCGGGGACCACCTCGGGTCGCGGCCGCTGAGCCCGATGACGCGGTCCAGCAGCGGCGCGTCGTCCGGCACGGCCACGACCGGGCCGAAGAGGCCCCCTCGGGACGGGTCCTCGGCTGCGGCCGCGAGCATGCCGTGCGCCGCGCGCAGGGCGGCCTCGTCGGGTGCGTAGTCCTGGCCGGTGGCGCGGGCCAGGTCCCAGCCGTGCACGACCAGCTCGTCGCAGACGACGAGGCCGGCGACCGCACCGGGCAGCTCCGTCCCGCCCGCCCTCGTACCGCCCGTCCAGGCCGCCGGGTCGAGCCAGGCGTCGGCCAGTTCGTCGAGCACCTCGGGCAGGGTGGCGCGCCAGTCGGGGGCCACGTCGGGCAGCGCGGCGTCGGGTCGGGTGTCGGTGGTGGGGCCGAGGTCCTTGCGCGCGGCGTCCCGGAAGGCCACGGACAGGCCGGCGAGGTGGCCCAGCAGGTTGCGCACCGCCAGCTGCGGGCACGGCGTGGGGCAGGCGAGCCGGTCGTCGGTGACGCGCTCCGCGAGCCGCGCCAGCAGGTGCGCCTGCGGCCGCAGGTCCACGGCCGCGGGCGGGCCTGCCGCAGCCGCGCCCGTCGTACCGTCCGGCTGCGCGCCCGTCGCGCCGCCCGGTGCCCGGCCCGTCGTACCGTCCGGCTGCGCGCCCGTCGCGCCGCCCGGTGCCCGGCCCGTCGTACCGTCCGGTGCCGCGTCCGTCCTGCCGTGGGTCATGAGTGCTCCTCTTCGCGGGGTCCCGGGGATGTTTTTCCGCTGGTTCCCGGATCGTCCTGTGCACCCCTGTGGACCGCTCGGGGCCGCGGAACTCATCGCTCCCGGCCGGACCACTCATCCCGGCGGCCCGGCCACGGCGCGGCGGCAGCCGTTTCCAGGGCAGTCTGCCGATCCCCACCAGGGGGCCTTAGACCCACGATGAGCTGCCATGACATGGTCACTGACGCGCGTCCTCAGGGACCGCAACGCGCGGCTCTACCTGGCCGGAGTGGTGGTCTCCGGTTTCGGCACGTCGGCGATGTTCCTGGCGAGCGGCATCTGGGTGAAGGAGCTGACCGGATCCAACGGCCTGGCGGCGCTGGTCACGTTCGCCGTGTGGGCGCCGAGCCTCGCCGGGCCGCTGCTGGGCGCCCTCGCCGACCGGACCCGTCGCAGGCCGCTGCTGGTGGGCCTCCACCTCGGCCTCGCCGCGCTGCTGCTCTCGCTGTCCGCCGTGGACTCCGCCGACCGGCTGTGGATCCTCTTCGCCGTGCTGGTGGCGTACGGGGCGGGCAGCGTCGTGGCGGACGCCGCGGAGTCCGCGCTCGTCGTGGCGGCCGTCGGCAAGGACCTGCTGGGCGACCTGGGCGGCCTGCGGATGTCCGCCCAGGAGGGCATGAAGCTGGTGGCGCCGCTGGTCGGGGCCGGGCTGCTCGCGGCGTACGGCGGCGCCCGGGTCGCCCTGCTGGACGCGGTCACCTTCGTGGCCTCCGCGGGGCTCTGCCTGCTGCTGCGGGTGCGCGAGGAGCCGCCGGGGCCGCGGACGGTGGGCTGGTGGGCGGCGACCGCCGAGGGCGCACGCCACCTGTGGGGCCGCCCGGCCCTGCGGCGGCTGGTCGTCGCGGGCGGCGCGACCATGCTGCTGGCCTCGCTCGGCAGCTCGACCCTGTACGCGGTGATCGACGCCCTCGGCCGCCCGCCGGAGTTCGCGGGTGTGCTGTACCCGGTGCAGGGTGTCGGGTCGGTGGTGGTGGGGGCGGCGTCGGGGCCGTTGCTGCGGCGGCTCGGGGAGCGGCGGTTCGGGGCGTACGGGATCGCGCTGACCGCGGTGGCGACGGCGGCCCGCGCCCTGCCGTACGACGCGGTGGCGCTGGTCGGCAACGGGGCGATCGGGCTCGGGTTGCCGTGTGTACTGATCGCCGCGTTCACGGCGGTGCAGCGGGAGACTCCGGACGCCGTGCTGGGGCGGGTGTCCGCCACCGCCAACGCCCTGATGTTCGCGCCGAACGCGGTGGGTCTCGCCCTCGGCGCGGCTCTCGTCGAGACGGTCGACTTCCGGGTACTGCTGCCGGCGTACGGTGTGCTGGGGCTGATCACAGCGTTGGCGCTGCTGCGGTCCGCCTGACCTCGCGCCTGCGGCTGCACCGCCTCGAAGGGGTGGTTCCTGTCGCGTCCGGGCATCGGCCGGTGGGGGTGCTCGCGCGGTTCCCCGCGCCCCTTCCGGGGCACCGTTGGCCCTGGACCGCCCCGGCCCGCCCGAGGGGCGCGGGGAACTGCGCGGCGGAACAGGACGGGACCGTCGGGTCGCTGCCGCGCCGAGGGGCGGTCCCTGTCGATGCCGGGCCACCGGCCGGAGGGCCGGGTACGGTCAGGGCACCCGAGTCAGCCCGGCCCGGACCGCCGCGAGGTCCGCGTCCGAGGCCAGCCCCGCATGGTAGAGGCGCAGCTCGGTCGCCCCGCAGTCCGCCGCGCGAACCGCGTCCTCGGCGAGGGTGCCGGGGCTGCCGCCCATGCCGGAGACGACGGTGAGGTTGGCGGCCAGCACGGTCCGCTCACCGCGGTGCCCGGCGAACGGGCCGAGCAGGCCGGGACCGCCGGTGCACGGCACGACCACCCCGTCTGCCGCGGCCAGCACCCGCGCGGGCTCGACGCCGGCATTCGCACCGCAGTGGTACGGCACCGGATCCGCGTGCAGCAGCACCTGGAAGCCGTCCGGCGCCGCGGCCCGCACCGCCGCCACCGCCGCCTCCTGGAGGGAGCCCGCGGTCTCGGTGCGCCAGGCGAGCGTGGCCGCGGCGCGCTCCTCGCCGAGCAGCTTCCCGACCGTGTCCCAGCCGTCGTCGGACGCCTCGCCGCGCCACAGGGGTGCGAGGGCGTCGCGCACGGCGGCCCGCAGCGCCTCGGGGTCCTGCCCCGCGTCCGCGTAGCCGGTGCGGCAGGCCGGGCAGAAGCAGAGGGACATCAGGTACTGGCCCGCGTCGCCGAGCGGCACACCCGCGATCTTGTCGTGGGCGTGCAGATGCGCCAGGCCGTACCAGCCGAGCGACTCCAGCTCGCAACCGCCCGCGCCCGGCCGCGCCGCGGCCTCCGCCGCGAGGTCGATCAGATAGGCGCGGGTGGCCTCCTGGGCGATGCAGGGAGCCCAGGGGTAGCGGTCGCCGTATGCGTTGACGACGGAGGTGTCCGGGTGCTCGGCGCCCATGCGGGAGTTGTGTGCGAGCACCACCCAGGTGTGCACGTCGAGCCCGGCGCCGGCGAGGGCCGCGGCGGCCTCGCCCCAGGCGTCGCCGCTCGCCCAGTCCCCGGCCGCGTGGGGCCGCAGGGCCCGGCCCTGCCAGCGGTCGCCGGGCGGGTAGAGCAGCGCGGCGTACTCGGCCGTGACGATGCGGTGGCGGGGGTGGCGCGGGGTGAGCGCGCGGGTCGAGTGGTAGGCGGCGGCAAGGGTCACCTGGCGGACGCCGAGGGCGGCCAGGCGCGCGGCGGCGTCCGGATCGCCGACGACGTCCCAGGGGTAGACGAACGCGGAGGTCTTCACCAACGGCTCCAGGGTCGGTCGGGGGCGGCGGTCAGCCGTCGGCCAGCAGAGCGTAGCCGCGCTCGATCAGCTCGGCGAGCTGGTCGGTGTGCTCGGCGGTGCAGTCGTGCAGCGGGGGCCGCACCTCTCCGACGTCCAGGCCGCGCAGCCGCACGCCCGCCTTGACGAGCGCCACGGCGTAGCCACGGCCCTTCGAGCGCAGCTCGACCAGCGGGCGGTAGAAGCCGTCGAGCAGCCGCTCGACCGTGGTGTCGTCGCCGGTGTTGATGGCCTTGTGGAAGGCGAGCGCGATCTCGGGCGCGAAGCAGAAGACGGCGGACGAGTAGAGCGTCACGCCGATGCCCCGGTAGGCGAGCCCGGTGAGCTCGGCGGTGGGCAGGCCGTTGAAGTAGAGGAACGAGGCGGCACCCGGGTGGTCGTCGGAGCGCACCGCGCTGATGATGCGCTGCATCAGGTCGAGGTCGCCGAGGCCGTCCTTGAGGCCGATGATGCCGTCGGTGCGGGCCAGCTCCACCACCGTCTCGGGGGTGAACACGACGTTGTCGCGCTGGTAGACGATCACGTCCAGGGAGGTGGCGGCGGCCAGCTCGCGGTAGTGCCGCAGCAGGCCCTCCTGCCCCGCGACGACCAGGTACGGCGGCATGGCGAGCAGCCCGTCGGCGCCCGCCTCCTCGGCGAGCCTGGCGTAGCGCACGGCGAGCGCGGTGCCGTAGCCCGCGCCCGCGACGACGGGCACCCGGCCGCCGGCCTCGTCCACCGCGGCGGCGACGCAGTCCCGGAACTCCTCGGGCGTCAGCGCGTGGAACTCCCCGGTGCCGCAGCAGGCGAAGACGGCCGCCGCGCCCGCCTCGATGCCGCGCCGCACATGGGTGCGGTAGGTGTCGAGGTCCACGGAGCCGTCGGGGCCGTACGCGGTGACGGGGAAGAACAGCAGCCCGTCGAGTCGAGCGGCGAGGGGGACTGACGTCACGGGCTCTCCCTGAGCTAGCACGCAAGCAGGCGTGCACGTTTCTGATTCACGTCCATATTTCTGAACGACACCACGCTAAAGCGCCACACCGGGGCCGGTCAAGCGCAGAAACCGGTGACAGACGGGTGGATTCAGGCACTCCGCGGGACACTTGACGGGGCACCGAGGCGATCTCTAGGTTGTCCACGGATGTGAATACTGTGCATGCATACGTCCATGGCGCGCTCTGAGGAGATCCGAATGCCCGCTCCCCGCACCGTTCTGCTCACCGGCGCAGCCGGCGGCGTCGGCACCCATATGCGGAGGCTGCTGCCCGAGTACGGCTACACGCTGCGGCTCTTCGACGTCGCGCCCGTCCAGGGCGAGCCGGACGCCGTCACGGCCGACCTCGCGGACCGGGAGGCCCTGCGGGAGGCGGTGCGCGGTGTGGACGCGATCATTCATCTGGCGGGCATCTCCCTGGAGTCCACCTTCGAGAAGATCCTCAAGGCGAACATCGAGGGCACGTACAACCTCTACGAGGCCGCGCGTGAGGAGGGCGTGCGCCGCGTCCTGTTCGCCTCCTCCAACCACGCCGTGGGCTACACCCCCTTTCCGCAGGGCACTCCCCCGCTGCCCGAGGACGCGCTGATCCCGGTGGACACCGCCCGCCGCCCGGACACCTTCTACGGCCTGTCCAAGGGGTTCGGCGAGGACCTGGCGCAGCTCTACTGGGACAGGCACGGCATCGAGACCGTCTCGGTGCGCATCGGCTCCTGCTTCGAGCGGCCCAGCAACGTGCGGATGCTGTCGATCTGGATGAGCCCCGCCGACTGCGCCCGCCTCTTCCACGCCGCGCTCACCGCCGGGGAGGTCGGGCACACGGTGGTGTACGGATCGTCCGCCAACACCCGGCTGTGGTGGGACCTCTCCTCCGCGCGGGCGCTGGGCTACGAGCCGCAGGACGACTCCGAGGTCTACGCGGCCGAACTGCTCGCCGAGCACGGCGAGCTGGACCCGGCCAAGCGGGACCAGGCATATCTGGGCGGTGGTTTCATCACCGACCCGCCGATCTGGCCGCACTGAGAAAAGCAGCACATATCCCCTCACAGGGTCAGGGTCTCGACACGGCCATCCGGCGCACCCCGCCCCGCCCCGTCCCGGCCCCTGCCCCTCCACCCGACCAGCCCGGCCGCACCGGCTCCCATACCGGTGCGGCCGGGCTGCACCATGTCCGGCTCGGTGTCCGGCTCGCACGCGTGCGGCCCGCACCCATCCGACTCGCCCGTGACCGGCCGCGTATGGCCGACTCGCGGATGACCGGCCCGCACGTCACCGGACCACTCACGACCTGCCCGCGCACGACAGGTCCGCACATGACCGGCCCGCGCACGGCCGGCCACCGGATGACCGGACCACCGGACCACCGGATGACCGGTGGTCCGTTCGTCGCGGCCGAAGATGACCGGCGCGGGCAGCGATACGGGCACCGAACGGGCGCTCGTGCACCCACAAACGGGCATCGCCTCGCCCGTTTCCGGCTCCCCGCGGCAGGTCGTCCCGTGCCCCGCCCGCGGTAAACGGGCAGATACGGGCAGACGCAGACCGCCAATGAGCCTGGTCAACGCCATCGCCCCGCTGTAGAACATCCCCCAAGGCCCGAACGGGCACCGCCCGGGGCGAAGCGAGGAGAGGTGACAGCGGTGAGCGCGGAGGAGCGACAGCGGCAGATAGTCCGCGCCGCACGCCGCGCGGGCTCGGTCGACGTGACCGCGCTCGCGGCCGAGCTGGGCGTCGCCAAGGAGACCGTCCGCAGGGACCTGCGCGCCCTGGAGGACCACGGATTGATCCGCCGCACCCACGGCGGCGCCTACCCGGTGGAGAGCGCGGGCTTCGAGACCACGCTGGCCTTCCGCACCACCATGCACGTGCCCGAGAAGCGCCGGATCGCCACCGCGGCCGCGGAGCTGCTGGGCGACGCGGAGACCGTCTTCGTCGACGAGGGCTTCACCCCCCAGCTCATCGCGCAGGCGCTGCCCAGGGACCGGCCGCTGACCGTGGTCACCGCGTCGCTGGCCACCGCGGGCGCGCTCGCCGAGGCCGAGAACACCACCGTGCTGCTGCTCGGCGGCCGGGTGCGGCACGGCACCCTCGCCACCGTCGACCACTGGACGACGAAGATGCTCTCCGGCTTCGTCATCGACCTGGCGTACATCGGGGCCAACGGCATCTCGCGCGAGCACGGCCTGACCACCCCGGACCCCGCGGTCAGCGAGGTGAAGACACAGGCGATGCGGGCCGCGCGGCGCACCGTGTTCGCGGGCGTGCACACCAAGTTCGGCGCGGTCAGCTTCTGCAGGTTCGCCCGGATCGGCGACCTGGAGGCCATCGTCACCAGCACCCAGCTCCCGGCGCCCGAGGCACACCGCTACTCGCTCCAGGGCCCCCAGGTCATCAGAGTCTGACGCCCCGTCCCAACCCCCGCTCCCGTCCCCCCACCACGGCAGCGCCCCTCCCCCCTGATCGCGAGGCGATTCCCCCCACCACACCGACCCGGAGAGCGATCGCCCGCACCCGCACGGCCCCGCATCCATCCCGAAGATCCCACCTCGACCCGGTGATCCCCCGATCCCACCCACCCTCACCAGGAGCACTCATGCGAACCCAGAGCCGACGGAGGCCGCGCACAGCGCTTGTCGCGGTCGCCGCAGGGGCGCTGCTCACCCCGTTGCTGTCCGGCTGCTGGGCCGGAGCCGGCGGTGCCGGTTCCGGCGGCGACTCCATCAACGTCCTGATGGTCAACAACCCGCAGATGGTGGAGTTGCAGAAGCTCACCGCAGCGCACTTCACCAAGCAGACCGGCATCAAGGTGAACTTCACCGTCCTGCCGGAGAACGACGTCCGCGACAAGATCAGCCAGGACTTCGCCAACCAGGCGGGCCAGTACGACGTCGCCACCCTGAGCAACTACGAGATACCCATCTACGCCAGGAACGGCTGGCTGCACGAGATGAACTCGTACGTCGCCGAGGACCCGGGGTTCGACCAGCAGGACATCCTGCCGCCGATGCGCCAGTCCCTCACCGCGGACGACGGCAAGACCTACGGGCAGCCGTTCTACGGCGAGTCGTCCTTCCTGATGTACCGCAAGGACGTGTTCGCGCAGAAGCACCTCACCATGCCCGCGCACCCCACCTGGCAGCAGGTGGCGGACCTCGCGGCCCGGGTGGACGGCGCCCGGCCCGGCATGCGGGGCATCTGCCTGCGCGGGCTGCCCGGCTGGGGCGAGATGGCCGCACCGCTGACCACCGTCGTGAACACGTTCGGCGGCACCTGGTTCGACAAGGACTGGAAGGCCCGCCTGACCGACAAGCCGTTCAAGGACGCCGTCCGTTTCTACGTCGACCTGGTGCGTAAGCACGGGGAGTCGGGGGCCGCGCAGTCCGGGTTCGCCGAGTGCCTGAACACCATGACGCAGGGCAAGACGGCCATGTGGTACGACGCCACGTCCGCGGCCGGCTCCCTGGAGGCCGCCAAGTCGCCCGTCAAGGGCAGGATCGGTTATGTGGCGGCACCCACCGTGCGCACCAGGTCCTCCGGCTGGCTGTACACCTGGGCCTGGGGCATGCAGAAGGCCTCCCGCAACCCCGACAAGGCCTGGAAGTTCATCTCCTGGGCGTCCGGCAAGGACTACGAGAAGCTGGTCGGCAAGGAGTTCGGCTGGGCGGACGTGCCGGCCGGCAAGCGCGCCTCGACCTACTCCATCCCGCAGTACCGCAAGGAGGCGGCGGCGTTCGAGGACGTCACCCGGGCCGCCATCGAGAGCGCACGCCCGAAGGACCCCGGGGTGCAGCCGCGGCCCGCGCCCGGCATCCAGTTCGTCGACATCCCCGAGTTCACCGACCTGGGCACCAAGGTCTCCCAGGAGCTGAGCGCCGCCGTCGCGGGCCGGCAGTCGGTCGACACGGCCCTCGCGAAGTCCCAGCAGCTCGCCGAGCCGATCGCGAAGGAGTACGAGGGACGATGACCGCCACCACGACCGCACCGCTCACCACCGCCGCGCCCCCGCCCCGCACCGTGCCGGGGACGCCGCGGCTGCGCGCCTGGGTCACCCGGGCGCCCCTGCTGCCCGCACTGGTCTTCATGATCATCGTGACGCAGCTGCCGTTCGTGGCCACGCTGGTGATCTCGTTCTTCGACTGGAACGCGCTCTACCCAGCCGCCCGCCACTTCACCGGATTCGGCAACTACTCCGACGTCCTCACCCAGCCCGACCTGCGGGGGTCCGTCCTGACGACGATCGTGCTGACGGTCGTCGTGGTGCTGGTCAGCCTGCTCATCGGGCTGGGGCTCGCGCTGCTGCTGGACCGGAGGTTCCGCGGCCGGGGATTCGTCCGCACCCTGTTGATCGCGCCGTTCCTGGTGGTGCCCGTGGCCGCCGCGCTGCTGTGGAAGCACGTCCTCTACAACCCGGAGTACGGCCTCTTCAACGGCGTGCTGCACTGGATCGGCGGCGACGGCGCGCCCCAGCCCGACTGGGTCTCGAACACCCCGCTCATCGCGGTCGAGGCCTCGCTGGTCTGGCAGTGGACGCCGTTCATGATGCTGATCCTGCTGGCCGGGCTGCAGAGCCGGGACCCCGAGCTGATCGAGGCGGCCCGGATGGACGGCGCCGGCAACTGGCAGATATTCCGCCATATGACGCTCCCGCACCTGCGCCGCTACCTGGAGCTGGGGGTGCTGCTGGGGTCGATCTACATCGTGCAGAACTTCGACGCGGTGTTCACCATCACCTCCGGCGGCCTGGGCACCGCCAACCTCCCGTACACCGTGTACCAGACCTTCTACCAGGCCCATGAGAACGGCCTCGCCTCCGCGGCGGGTGTGCTGGTCGTCATCGGCTCGATCATCATCGCGACGCTGGCCCTGCGGGTCGTGTCGTCCCTGTTCCGCGAGGAGGTGTCCCGCGCATGACGACCGCAGCCACCACCGCCGCGCCCCCCGCGCGCGTGACCGTGCGCAGGCGCAAGGGTGCCGCGCTGGGCGTCGTCGCCTGGCTGGCCGGGATCCTGTTCTTCCTGCCGATCGCCTGGATGGCGCTGACGTCCTTCCACTCGGAGGCCGCCGCGGCCACCAACCCGCCGTCGATCGCCGCGGCCCTGACACTGGACGGCTACCGCGACTTCTTCGGCGTGGGCGGCGGGGCCAGCCCCTGGCCGGCGCTGATCAACTCCGCGGTGGCGTCCGTCACCTCCACCGTCCTCGTCCTGGTGCTCGCGCTGCCCGCGGCGTACGCGCTCTCCATCCGCCGGGTGCGCAAGTGGACGGACGTGCTGTTCTTCTTCCTGTCCACGAAGATGCTGCCGGTCGTCGCCGGCCTGCTGCCGATCTACCTGTTCGCCAGGAACACCGGCATGCTCGACAACATCTGGCTGCTGGTCATCCTCTACACCTCGATGAACCTGCCGATCGCGGTCTGGATGATGCAGTCGTTCCTCTCCGAGGTGCCGGTCGCGGTGATCGAGGCCGCGCAGATCGACGGTGCACGGCTGCCGGTCGTGCTGAGCCGGGTGGTGGCGCCCATCGCCGCGCCCGGCATCGCCGCCACCGCGCTGATCTGCTTCATCTTCAGCTGGAACGAACTCCTCTTCGCCCGGGTGCTCACCGGTGTCGTCGCCGAGACCGCGCCCGTCTTCCTGACCGGCTTCATCACCAGTCAGGGCCTGTTCCTGGCGAAGGTGTGCGCCGCGTCGCTCGTCATCTCCCTGCCGGTGCTCGCCGCGGGGTTCGCCGCCCAGGACAAACTCGTCCAGGGCCTGTCGCTGGGAGCCGTGAAATGAAGGCCGCCGTCATCGAGTCCGTGGGCCACGCCGTGCTGGCCGAGGTCCCGGACCCGACGCCAGGGCCGCGCGAGGTCGTCGTCCGGGTCGCCGCGTGCGGCCTGTGCGGCACGGACCTGCACATCCTCCAGGGCGAGTTCGCGCCCAGCCTGCCGATCGTGCCCGGCCACGAGTTCGCCGGCGAGGTGGTGGGCATCGGCAGCGAGGTCACCGAGGTCGCGCTCGGCGACCAGGTCGCCGTCGACCCGTCGCTGTACTGCTACGAGTGCCGCTACTGCCGCACCGGCCACAACAACCTGTGCGAGCGCTGGAACGCCATCGGGGTGACCCGGGCGGGCGGCGCCGCGCAGTACGCCGTCGCGCCGGTCGCGAACTGCGTCAAGCTGCCCGAGCACATCCGCACCCAGGACGCCGCGCTCATCGAGCCGCTGTCCTGCGCGGTGCGCGGCTACGACATCCTCCAGTCCCGGCTCGGCGCGCACGTGCTGATCTACGGCTCGGGCACCATGGGCCTGATGATGCTGGAGCTGGCCAAGCGCACCGGCGCGGCCAGCGTCGACGTCGTCGACCTCAACCCGCAGCGCCTGGCGACCGCCCGGCAGCTCGGCGTCTCCGCCGCCGGCGCCGGTCCGGACGAGCTGGACCGGCCACAGGGCTGGGACGTGGTGATCGACGCCACCGGCAACGCCGCGGCCATCCAGGACGGCCTGGACCGGGTGGCCAAGGCGGGCACCTTCCTGCAGTTCGGCGTGGCCGACTACGCGACCCGGGTCACCATCGACCCGTACCGCATCTACAACCAGGAGATCACCATCACCGGCTCGATGGCCGTGCTGCACAGCTATGAGCGGGCCGCCGAGCTGTTCGCGAACGGGGTGCTCGACCCGGACGTGTTCATCAGCGACCGGCTGCCGCTCGACGCGTACCCGCAGGCGCTGGAGCGGTTCGCGGCGGGGACCGGGCGGAAGATCGTGGTGGTGCCGTAGGGGACCGCACCGCCCACACCGGGTTCCCCCAGCGGTCCGTAGCCGTCGGCCCCGGCGCAACCGTGTGCGCCGGGTCCGCCGGGTGCGGGGCGCTCGGCGGGACCCGGGGGGGCGGGGAGGGGCCATCGCGCCGGCCCCCGCCCAGGCGCCGGGCGCGGTCCGCACTGCCCGGGGCGCACCGCACGGTCCGCCCTGCCCCTGCCCCTGCCGCACCGCCCGATCCGCACTGCCTCGGGCGCACTGTCCCTGCCGCACCCACCCGGGGCGCACTCTCGCGGCGCACCCTCGCGGCGCACTGCCCCCGTGCCGCACCGCCCGGGCCGCTCGCGGCTGCCGTTCGGGCCCTTGGGCGGGGCCCGCCACCGGTCCGGTGGTCCCGCCATTCGGGCATGGTAAGGGAACGGTAAAGCGTAGTCGTTCGTTACATCCGGCATGACAGCCATGAGCCCTGGTTCGAACCTCCCGCTGACCGCCGCCCGGGTGACGGTCGACGTCACCGCCCCGGTGCGGCTCGACGTCTCCGGTCTCCTGCTCACCGCCGACGGCAAGGTCCGCTCCGACGCCGACTTCATCTTCTACAACCAGCCCACAGGCCCGGGTGTCAGCTACCACTCGGGCGGCGGCCGCGCGCCCGACGCGATCACGGTGGACACGGCCGCCGTGCCCGCCGCCATCGAGAAGATCGTCGTCACCGCCAGCCCCGACGCCGAGGGCCAGACGTTCCAGGGCATCGAACCCACCGCCACCCTCCGCGACGCGGACGGCTCCACGGTGCTCGCCACCTTCACGCCGCCCCGACTGGGCACCGAGACGGCCCTGGTGGTCATGGAGATCTACCGCCGCGGCGACGCATGGAAGGCCCGCGCGGTCGGCCAGGGGTACGCCGACGGCCTGGCCGGCATCGCCACGGACTTCGGGGTCTCCGTGGAGGAGCCCGCGCCGGCCCCGGCCGCGTCGGCCCCGGCGGCACCGGTGCCGCCTCCCCCGCCGGTGACTCCCCCGGCGCCGCCGATGCCCGCCGCGCCCCCGGCGCAGCCGCCCGTCTCCGCCGCGCCCCCGGCGACCGCGCCCGCCCCCTCGGCTCCGGCGGCTCCGGCCCCCGGCGCCGGGAAGATCAACCTGGACAAGGGCCGCGTCAGCCTCCAGAAGAACCAGACGGTGTCGCTGGTCAAGGGCGGCCGCCCGCTGCTCTCCCGGGTCCGCATGGGCCTCGGCTGGGAGCCCGCGTTCCGCGGCGCCGACATCGACCTGGACGCATCGGTGGTCGCCTACGGCCCCCAGCGCAACCACCTGGACAGCTGCTACTTCGGCAGGCTCTCCATCCTGAACGGCGCCATCAAGCACTCCGGCGACAATCTCACCGGCGAGGGCGCGGGCGACGACGAGACCATCGTGGTCGACCTGGGCCGCATCCCCCAGGAGGCCACCGGTCTTGTCTTCACGGTGAACTCCTTCTCGGGCCAGAAGTTCACGGACGTCGCCAAGGCCTACTGCCGCCTCGTCGACGACACCACCGGCGCCGAGCTCGTCCGCTTCGACCTCACCCACGCCGAGCGCCAGACGGGGGTCCTGATGTGCAAGCTCGTCCGCCAGTACTCCGGCGAGTGGGACATGACGGCCCTCGGCACCTTCGTCAAGGCCCGCACGGTACGGAACATGATCGCGCCGGGGGCGCAGGCGCTGTGAGAGAGCGCAGGGCAGAGCGCCGAAGGGATTGATGGGTACCGCGTTCAGCGCAGATCTAGGGCCAGGGCGTTCACCGGGCCGGTCAGGACGGTGCACGCGGACGTGGTGCGGGCCGCTTGAGATCCGGTCGTGACGATCGAACCACCCGACGATTGGTCGAGCGCCCACCACGTGGCACCCGCCCGCGTGCAGGTGCACCGGCCGTGTCCGCCGGCCGATGCCGGTCTCCAGCAGCCGGTCCGGGTCCGGCGGCCTCGCCTGCTCGCCGCGGCGCCGCTCGGCCTCTCGCTGCTCCTCCTGCCGGATCCAGCACAAGCACGCCCGCGGGCGTCGGCCGCGGTGAGGCGCCACGGGCCTTGGCTGAGGGCGTGGACGCCTACCCGCACTGCCGGCCCGACAGCGAGCTCAGCACGCTGGACTAGGCCGACCTTGGTTTCCCGCGGGTCTTCTTCGCTGTCTTCTTCGCGGTCTTCTTCGCGGTTTTCTTCGTCGCGGCTTTCTTCCTGCCCTGCATCTCGTGCACCGTCGCCTCCTCATCCTCACCGCGCGCCGTGCGGGCCCGCTGAACGGACGACTGGAGGGCCTCCATGAGGTCCAGGACCCGGGCCGGCTCCTCCTCGCGGCGAGGCCGCGGCGGCGCGGCGCCCTCTTCCTTGGCCCTGATGAGCTCGGCCATGGCCTCGGTGTACTCGTCGGTGTAACCGCTGATGTCGTCCTGCGTCATCGTGTCGATCAGTTCGACCGCGGCGTCGATCTCGTCATCGGCCACCTCCACGACGGGGGGAGCGGCCTGGCTGACGTCGCGGATCTCGTCGTCCCACTTCAGGGCCTGGAGGACCAGGACGTTGTCGATGACGCGGAGCATGCCGAGCCGCTCGCGGCCGTGCCAGGCGAATTTGGCGATGGCGACGCGTTCCGACCGTTCGAGGGCCCGGGCGAGGAGGGCATAGGGCTTGGCCGCGGCCGGCTGGCCGGCCTCCAGGTAGTAGCCGGCGTCCATCCGGATGGGGTCGATGCGTTCGGCGGGGAGGAACGCGACGATCTCGATCGCCTTGGCCGTCGGTAGGGGCAGGTTGTCGAGTTCGTCGTCGGTGACGGGCACGATCGTGTCCCGGTCGAGCTGGTACCCCTTGCCGATCTCGTACTGGTCGACCTCGCGGTCCTCGAGTTCGCAGATCTTCCGGTTGCGGACCCGGCCGCCGTCTGCCAGGTGGTAGCGGTGGAACGAGATCGAGTGGTCCTCAGTCGCAGCCAGGACGCGGATGGGCACTGTGACCAGGCCGAACGAGATGCTTCCTGACCAGATGGGGCGGGGCATGGCAGACCTCCGTGTAGCCCCGAGCACAGCCAGCCTACGACTGTCGGCTGTTCGGTTCACCCTGGGTGGTGCGAGAGGCCCCATGCGACGGCCTCCCGTGCTCCAACTTCTGATCATTGGCGTGTGGTGATAGCGGGCGACCGCTCTGAGCTGCGCATTCTTCCTGAGGTGAGGATGGGAGGCGTCGCCAAGCCGCCCCCGGTTTACATGGCATTGCACTGGACCGCGGGAGAGTTTTGAAGTACCTTCTAAGTCATGACAGGGATGGCGGCAGAAGCGAACTTCTCGGAGCTCATCCAGAGGCCCAAGGACACCGTCGCCCGCATGCAGGTCAGCGCACGCAAGGGCTTGCGGCTGCATCGGCGCGACGCAGAGGACCTGTACCTGACCACCGCCGCCCGGGCCGACCAAGCGGTGGAGGTTGTCGACTCGACGACACGTATGTTCGTCGCTCTCCTCAAGGAAGACCCGGCAGCAGTCGAGCTACTGACTCGGGTCTTTCCGAAGGCTTTCCCCTGGGTGCGGTTCCTGCCAGACGGGGCTGTGCGCGAGTTCCTCGTGGAGTTCGTGGAGACCGCGCGGGCCAGTACAGAGCTGGGAGTGATCCAGCCGATCTCCCAGGTGATTACCGAGTGGAAGCACACGGCCGAGATCTATGCGGATCCTGAGCTTCATGCTGCTCTGAGCGCCGATCACGGCGACTTGGACCACGGGGACGTGCCTGCTCCCGAGGTGCCGGGCGAGTGAGCTTAGGCAAGGGGGATCCGGTACCTCCGCCTCCGGGCAAGGGCGAGCACCACATCAAGTTTGCGAGCCGGGCAGCAGCAGACGGCTGGAAGGAGCTCTGCAATCAAGCACCTGGGCCAACCTTGGACGCCTGGATGCTGATGCGGACCGCCCCTGCCCCAGATGTGCACAACAACCGGCACCATCCGTTGAAGCATGACTTTGCGACTGGCGTACGGAACGGCAAGACGTATCCGCAGTGGCAGATAGAAGTCACTGGCGCAGGACGCGTCTGGTACCTGCATGATCTCAACGCCCAGACGTGTTGGGTGACTCTGGCCAAGACAGGGCATCCGCGACAGACAGACTGATGTGAGTGCCCGCTGGCCGGGGCCCTCACAGCGTCAGTGGGCGGACGGGAAGAAGACCCTAGTTGCCCGCCAGTACGACTCGCACCGCACGCTTGTGCTGGCCGGCGTGTCTCACCGGAATGCATGAAGCTTTCGCGGTTACCACGACTCCCGTTGGGTGTCCCCGGCGCTCAACGGCGGCGACCTACCCGGCGCGCGGTGCGACCGGGACTACTGGGCGCCGATCCGCGACGGCTCCCCCGGGCGGACCGCCCGCAAGGACCGGCTGCGGCCGGCGATCCAGGCTGTTGAGGAGTTCTCCGGTCTACCGATCCATCGGCTGCGCATCAGGCTGCCGGGGAGCTGTGGATGCCACCGTAAGGCCCCCGGGGAAGCGCCTGGTCGCAGCGGAGTTCACGATCGTCGGCACCGGCACGTACCACCACGCCGGGTACAACGGGGCGAAGGCCATCGACTCGACCGGGCAGGGGTACGTCGGCAAGCCTGGAACGCCCACCGTCGGCGAGTCCCTGAGCACCCTCCGCCGAGCGCGCGGGGAGCCGAGATCGAGCGCCGGAGTCGGGCACCTGAGGCGCATGGCGCGCTCAAGACGCCGGGGCCCGGGTGCCGGGAAATTCGGTTGCGCGGACTGGGCGTTGCGGGTTCGCTGGGGTGTGTGAGCACACGGACCGAGGACTCCGGCGAGCGTGCCGACTCCTACTTCATCTGCGGCACCCCGCGCACCGGCAGTTCCCTGCTGCTCGGGCTGCTGGAGTCCACCGGCGTCGCCGGGCGGCCGCAGGCGTACTTCCGGGCGCAGGACGAGCCGTTGTGGGCAAAGCGGTGGGGGATCGCGCGCGACGCCGAGGGCCGGTTCGACTACGGCGACTTCGTGCACGCCGCACTCGCCGCAGGCCGTAGCGGGAACGGCGTGTTCGGGGCGAAGCTCATGTGGGGGACGCTCGACGAAGTGGTCGCCAAGCTCGCGGCGGTGCACCCGGACCTCGCCGGACAGGACGTCGCCCTGCTGGAGCGGACGTTCGGCCGGACGCGTTTCGTGTACCTGCGGCGCGACGACGTCCTCGCGCAGGCCGTGTCCTGGCTGCGCGCCGAGCAGACCGGCGTCTGGTACCTCGGCGGCAACGGAGAGATCGGCGGCGCCGAGCCCAGCGGCCGCCCGGCCCGCTTCGATCCGGACGGCCTCGACGAACTCGTCCGGACGATCGGCGAGCACAATGCCGCCTGGGATGCCTGGTTCACGGCCATGGGCATCCGGCCGCACCGGATCCGTTACGAGGACCTGGACGCCGACATGACCGGTGTCACCCTCGGCATCCTCGACTTCCTCGGGCTCGCCCTGCCGGAGGGCGCCGCCATCGTGCCCCGGCACAGGCGCCAGGCCGATGCGCTCAACGCCTCCTGGATCGGCCGCCTGCGGCAGGACCCGGTGGCCCCGGAGCGGGGGCCCAGGAGCGGGGGCGAGCTCCCACACGAGGCCGAGGGTCAGCGGTCCGGCGGAAACGCACGGCGGTCTTGAGCGCTGATGGTCACGCTCCCCGCCACTGCACCGAACAGAACCGAACCGACCTGCCCTGACCTGACGTGATCTGACCTGACGTGTTCTCACCTGACCTGAAGTGACGACCCGAGGAGTTGCAGTGCCCGGTCATCCGAGCACGCGTTGACGCGGTAGGCCCCGACGGGCCCGTCATCGCGTGCTGCCCGTGCATCCGCAGGCGGCACAGCGAGCCCTTTCCTGCCCGAACGCGCCGACGCGCCTCCGAAGCGCCGCTGCCTCGGGCACCGTCCTCAGCAGCTCAAGGAATCCCTGTGCCGTCCGTTCCCCGTGCCGTGCCGGCGCGCGCCGTCACCACCCTCACTCTCGTGGCTGCCCTCACCGCCATGACTGTCCTCACCGCCGTGACTGCCGTCACCGCCGTCCTCTGCGTACCCCGCCGCACACTCCGCCCCGTCTGCCCGCTCCGGCCCGCTTCCACGCTCCCGCCCGCCCTCCCGAAGACCGCTTCCGTTCGGCCGCTAGGACGCCGATGAGGGCCGCCCGCCGGCACCGGCCGGACCCGCAGAACCCCCGCCCGCGCCGGCCACACCCGAACCTCCGCCTGCTCCGCCCGGCCCCGGGGAGCCTCTGGCGGGACGCCGACTTCCGGCGGCTCTGGGCCGGTCAGACCGCCTCCCAGTTCGGGGCGCAGGCCGGCCAGGTCACGCTGCCGCTGATCGCCGTGGTCGTCCTGCACGCCGGTGCCGGGCAACTCGGCACCCTGCGCGCCGTCGAGCAGGCGCCGATCCTGCTGTTCTCCCTCCTCGTGGGCGCATGGGTGGACCGGCTGCGGGCCCGGAGCGTCATGGTGGTCGCGGACTGCGGCCGAGCCCTGGCCATGGCCACACTCCCCCTCGCCGGTCTGCTCGGCCTGCTCCGGCTCCCGGTGCTGCTCGTCACCGCGTTCCTCGTCGGAGTCCTCACCGTCGTCTTCGACGTGGCCTACCAGGCGGCCCTGGTGCGGCTCGTGCCCCGTGACCGGCTGGCCGCGGGCAACAGCGCCCTCGAAGGCAGCAGGTCCGCGGCCCAGATCTGCGGGCCCGCGCTCGGCGGCGCCTTGGTGTCGCTGCTGTCGGCACCGCTCGCCACCGCGGCGAGCGCGCTCTGCTTCACGCTCTCCTGCCTGACGATCCGGCGCATCCGCCGCCCCGAGCCGGTGCCCAAGGTGCTCCAGCAACCCGAGGTGCCCGGACGGCCGGAGGTACCCGGACAGCCCGGGGTACCCGAGCGGCCCGAAGTGGCCAGGGGACCCAAGCCGCCCGGGGCACGCGAACGATCCGGCGTGGTCGAGGCACCGGTACCCGAGGTACCCGAACGCACCGCCCCGTCCCCGCGGATACGGCGGCAGATCGTCGAAGGCGTCCGCTTCGTCGCGGGCGACTCCTCGCTGCGGGCCGTGGCGGTCGCGTCGGGGATCTTCCAGTTCTCGTTCGCGGCCCTGATGACCGTCTACCTGCTCTTCCTGCCCCGGACCCTGCACCTGCCGGGCACGGCGGTGGGCCTGGCCCTCGCCGCGATCGGGCCGGGCGCGCTGCTGGGCTCCCTGCTCGCCCCGGCGCTGCCCCGCCGCTTCGGGTACGGGCCGGTGCTGGTGGGTGCCGCGGCGCTCGGCGACGGGGTGCAGCTCTGCGTGCCGGCGCTGCACGGCCCGCCGGCCGTGACCCTGCCGCTGCTGATGGCCGTCAGCGTCGTCTTCGGCGGCTTCACCCAGGTGGTGGACGTCACCGTGACGGCCGTCCGGCAGGCCCTCACCCCCGTGCGGATGCAGGGCCGGGTCGTCGCGACGATCAATGCCGCGGGCATCGGTTCGACCCCGCTCGGTTCGCTGCTCGGCGGCTGGCTGGCGGGTCCGTGCGGCCTGCGCACCGCTGTGCTGATCACCGCCGCCGGCCTGACCCTGTCTCCGCTGTTCATGGGCCTGTCACCGCTGGCGCGCCTGGGCACGGCCCTTCCTCCGCCGCACACGACGGGCACGGAAGAGTCACCAGCACCAGGCACCGGGCAGTGACCGGCACCGGCACCGGGCACCGGCACCGGGCACCACGCACGGACACCGGACCGATACCGGTCACCGGCACCGGGCATCGGGCGCCGGGCGTCAGCAGCGCGTACCGGTGGCAGCGGCCTCCCGGCCCCGGGCTCCGGCACGCCGCAGTCCGGGCCTCCGGGGCCGGCCCAGCCGATACAGGGTTTGTTCAAGGTCGGCCGTGCCTGATGGAGCCTGACAGCGCTCATCGTCGAGGACATCCGACCCAGCACCCCCCGCCGGGCGGACACGTCACCTTCGCGCCGGAGCCCGGCACGGGAGCGGTGGTCTTCGACGGCTCGCGGCTGCGGCCCAGCCGGCTGAGCGCCGAGGAGGAGCGGAGGCTCATCGCCGATCCTGAGGCGGTCGCCGCGGCGCCCGGCTACTTCATGACATCACGTCCGCGGACAGCGGCCTCACCATCTGGGGCGAGACCATCCAGAACTACGTGAACGGCGGCATCCGGATCCGCGGCCCGGCCGGGGACCGGGTCAACGACGTGGTCATCAGCGGCAACTCGTTCCAGCACATCGGCAACAAGTACGTCTCCGGCGGAACCGGCTACGGCGGCGTCCACATCACCAACTCGTCGAACACCGTGATCGAGAACAACAAGTTCCACTACCTGGAGAACAGCACGAGTCCCGGCGACATCCACGGCGTCTACCTCGCCAACTACACCAACTCCAGCACGATCCGCGGCAACCGGTTCGGATACGTCGCGGGCGACCCCGTCCGCACCCGGCACAACAGCAAGGACAACATCGTCGACGGCAACAAGTTCTGGCACGCCGGTACGTACGCGATCTTCAGCGACTGGAGGTTCGACAGCGAGGACTGCGGCCGTGGCAACGTCTTCAAGAACAACGAGGTCGGCACCACGTCCTACTACGGCGAGAAGTTCAGCTCGGGCTCCCAGGGCAAGATCAGCCCCGTCAAGGTGTGGCTGTGGGGCCACGACGACCCCACGAACGCCGACCTCGGCGGCTGCAGCACCGCTCCCATCAGCAGCGGGGGCGGCAACAAGTACGTGACGACACGTCCCTGGTGACGACCTCCGGCCTCACAGGCGCGCGCACCGGTGGTGCGCCGGCGGGGTCCGTCCGGCGTCCCGGTGGACGGCATGGAGAAGCCCGGGCCGTCAGGGAACGGCCCGGGCGGTGGTCGGCGGGGGCGGGGAAGCGGCGCGGCGCGGCGCGCTCCCCGTCGGGCGCCCCCGCGCGGTCTCAGTGGGTGCGCACGCGCTTCCAGGGGCCCGTGATCGCCAGCATGATCCCGGGGGTCTGGATGTTGGCGTACAGGGTCCTGCCGTCCGGCGCGAAGGTGACGCCGGTGAACTCGCTGTACTCCGGTTCCTCGGCGGTGCCGATGTTCAGCTCGTTGCGCGCGATCGGGTAGGTGCGGCCGCTCTCGGTGGCCCCGAAGAGGTGCTGCACGCCCTCGCCGTCCTCGGCGATGACCAGCCCCCCGTACGGCGAGACGGTGATGTTGTCGGGCCCGTCGAAGGCGCCGTCGGCGGCCGGGTCCGCGTTCACGGCCAGCAGCACCTTGAGGGTGAGGGTGCGGCGGCGCGGGTCGTAGAACCACACCTGCCCGTCGTGCTGGACCGGGCTCTCCTCGCGGGCGTAGGACGAGACGATGTACGCACCGCCGTCCGCCCACCACATGCCCTCCAGCTTGCGGGCGCGGGTGATCTCGCCGTCCGCGAACTGCTTCCGCACGGAGACGGTGGTGGCGTCCCGGTCGGGCACGTCCACCCAGTCGACGCCGTAGACCGTGCCGATGCGGGTGGCGCGGGACAGGTCGTCGACGAACCGGCCGCCCGCGTCGTAGCACTTGGGCGCCTGGAGCACCCCGGCGTCGTCGGCGAGGGTGCGCAGCCGGCCGCGGCCGTGCCGGAAACCGTGCGGCGGGGTCCAGCGGTAGAGCAGGCCGTTGGGACCCGAGGCGTCCTCGGTCAGGTAGAGGTGGCCGCGCGACGGGTCCACGACGACGGCCTCGTGGGCGTACCGGCCGAGCGCCTTGATGGGCTTCGGGGCGCGGTTCGCGCGGCGGTCCGCGGGGTCCACCTCGAAGACATAGCCGTGGTCCTTGGTCATCTCGTTCTGACCGGCACGGTCCTCGGTCTCCTCGCAGCTCAGCCAGGTGTCCCAGGGAGTGCGGCCGCCCGCGCAGTTGGTGCTGGTGCCGGCCAGGCCGACCCATTCGGCGACCTCGCCGCCGGGGCGCACCTCGACGACCGTGCAGCCGCCGGCCGCGCCCGGGTCGTACACCAGGCCGTCGGTGAGCGGCACGGGGTGGGGCCAGTCGGAGCGGGGGCCCGCCAGTTCGTGGTTGTTGACCAGCAGGGTGGTGCCGCGGGGGCCCGCGAAGGCGGCGGTGCCGTCGTGGTTCGACGGGGTGGACTCGCCGGACTCCAAAGTGGTCTCGCCGGTGCGCGTGATGACCCGGTACGAGAAGCCGGCGGGCAGCGCGAGAAGGCCCTTGGGGTCGTCGATCAGCGGTCCGTAGCCGACGGCGTCGTCGTCCTGGCCGTGGTGGTCGCCGTGGTGACCGCCGCGGTCGGTCTCCTGGGCGGCCAGCGCACCGGGGGCGGTGGCAAGCACACCGGCGCTGCCGACCAGGGCGACACCGGCTCCGGTGGCGGCGGATCGTCTGGTGAACTCCCTGCGGGTGAGCGACATGGCTTCTCCTGAGAGCACTTGGGGCGTTTAGCCGTGAGGGTGGGACGGGGGAAGGAACCGTGAGGGGCGGCGGTGTTCGTGAACGCGGGCACACGGTGGCGCGCCCAGGCGAACGCGGGCTGAACGGCCGACGACGGGCAGGGGCCCGGCGGAGGGCGTTCACTATACGAATGCTTTACCCCTGTTTGACCTCTGCTGTACATGAGACCGACCATGGCCGCCGGTCCGGGGCCCAGGTTCGGCGGGCGCCGACGGGGCACGATCTCCTCCGTGCTCACCATCGGTTTCCTGCATACCGCCGACGTGCATGTGCCCGTCTTCCGCGACCTGGTCGCCGCGTCGGCGCCCGCTGCCCGGAGCAGGCACGTGGTGGACGCGTCGCTGCTGGCGGACGCCCGGGCGGGGCTGCCCTATCGGGACCGTCTGCGCGAGCGGCTCGGTGAACTGGCGGACACCGACGTGGTGGTGTGCACCTGCTCGACGATCGGGGGTGCCGCCGAGCAGACCGGCCCGCGCGTGGTCCGGATCGACCGGCCGATGGCCGAGGAGGCCGCCGGGTACGCGCGGATCGGCGTGGTGTACACCGTGGAGTCCACCCTGGGGCCGACCCGCGCCCTGCTCGCCGAGGTCGGCGGCCCTGCCGAGGTGACCGAAGTCCACTGCCCGGGCGCCTGGGACCGTTTCGACACCGGCGACCTTCCCGGTTACCACGCCGCCATCGCCGCGGGGGCCCGCGCGGCGGCCGCCGAGGTGGACGTCCTGGTGCTGGCCCAGGCCTCGATGGCGCCCGCCGCCGATCTCCTCACCGACCTCGCCGTTCCGGTGCTCGCCAGCCCTCGGCTCGCCGTCCTGCGAGCCCTGGCGCAGGCCACCCCGGGACCCGGACTGACACCCTGACGGTGACGCCGGTACGACCGCCGGGGCCGGCGTGGGAGGCGGCGGCTGCTTCCACTCCCGGCTGACGCTGCGCCGGCGCCCGTCCCGGCAGGGCTCGCAGCCCCCGGTCGGCGGCATGCCCGGCAGGGACCCGCCCGGCGGAGCACCGGCGGAAACCCGCCCGGCGGAGCACCGGCAGGCCTCAACCCCCGTGCTGGGAGCGTGCCTTGAAGGCCGCCTTGCGTGCCTCCTTGGCGATCCGCTTGTCGGGGTGCAGTCGGCCCATGGCCTCCAGGACCCGGGTCGTGGCGGGGTGGTCCACCCGCCAGGCGGTGTCGAAGAAGCCGCTGTGCTGCCGCGCGAGCCCCTCCACCAGGCCCTGGAGCTCGTCGGAGTTGCCCTCGGCGGTGAGCTGGGCCGCGAGGGTGTCGACGGTCAGCCAGAACACCATCGCCTCGGTGGGCGGCGGCACCCGGCGCGCGCCCTTCTCGGTGAGCCACACCCGCGCGAGTCCACCCAGTTCGGCGTCGTCGAGCACCTCGCGGAGCGCGGGCTCCGCCTCCATGCCGACCAGCGACAGCGCCTGCTGGCAGCGCAGCCGCCGCAGCGGCGCGCCGTCGTCGCCGCCGCGGGCCGCGGCCAGCAGCTCGCGCGCCCCGGCGAGCGGCTCATGGCGTGCCAGCCACTGCTCGACCTCCTCCTGGGCCGCGCTCTGGGAGTACTCCGCCGTGCCGTGCAGCAGCGCGTCGGCCCCCTTGTCCGCGAGGTCGCCGACGGCCGGCGCGTCGTATCCGGCGTCCAGGAGCCGGGTGCGGAGCCCGAAGCGGCCCAATGGGGTGAGGCGGACCATGCCGTACCGGGTGACGTCGGTGTCGTCGGGCACGGCGGACCGGGCGTCGGTGTCGTCGGGCACGGCGGACCGGGCGTCGGTGTCGTCGGGCACGGCGGACCCGGTGTCGGTGTCGTCCGGCACGGCGGACCCGGTGTCGGTGTCGTCCGGCACGGCGGACCCGGTGTCGGTGTCGTCCGGCACGGCGGACCCGGTGTCGGTGTCGTCCGGCACCGAGCGGGCCCCGCTCGCCTCACCGGACCCGCCGCCGCCCGCAGGGGAGGCACCGTCCGCCGGGGCGTCGCCATCGGCCGCCGCACCCGCGTCCTCCGCGGCCTCGTCCTCGGCCATCAGCTCCTGGTCGACGGGCCGGAACTCCACGAGGCCGACGGGCTCCAGCATCCGGAACTGCTCGTCGAGGCGCATCATCGCCTGCGACACCTGCTCCAGGACGTCGTCGGTCGGCTCGGCCATGTCGTCGGGGACGATCATGGACGCGGCGAGCGCGGGCAGCGGCACGGGGCCGTCGTCGGGGCCCTCCCCGCCGACCGAGAGCAGGTACAGGTTGCCCAGCACACCGTCGAGGAACTCGGCCTCGGCCGCCCGCTCCGCGCTGCTCGGGGCCGCACCACCGGCGCCCGCCCCTGCCCCGGAGTCCGCTCCGCCGTCCGCGGCCGGCACGCTCGCCTCGGCGATCACGGTGTCCAGGGCGCCCAGCCAGAGCCGCAGCACGTCCTGCGGCGAACCGGAGGTCAGCAGCGCCAGCTCACCGCCGGCGGTGACGCCGCCCGGGCCCTCTCCGACGTCCACCAGGCCGATGGCGACCGCGACGCGCCACGCCTCGCCGGCACGGGAGACGCCGTCGGCGTCCGTGTCGAGGCCCAGCTCGGCCGCGGCGGCCCGGAGCTGCTCGTCGGGCAGCTCACCGCCGGCTCCGACGCGGGTTCCGGGGCCCGCCCAGCGGGCGAGTCGGGCCGCGCGGGAGAGCACGGGGGCGGTGAGCGCGTCCCGCGCCAGCTCCGCTTCCGGGCGCAGCCGTACCGGGGGCAGGGGGGAGCTGTCTGACATCGGCTGGTTCTCCTCGGGACGGACGGGGTCGCCCCGCTCAGCCTAGACGGCTCCCGCCCCTTCCCCGCGCGCACCGCCCCGGCCACGGCTCAGGGCGGGCACCGGGCCGGGGCCGACGGGCGCCGGGCGGGCCGGGTTCACGCGCCCGTAGCCGTCCGTACACCGGCGGCACCTTGACAACTCCCCGTCGACAGAAGAGATTGACGCGCGTAGAGGATCGTTTCTTCGCACTGTGGTTCCCTCCGCGGCGCGATATGCCCTTCCCACCGACCAGCCCGCTCCCGTCCGCTGCTTCCGCCGACGGTCCCCCCTGTACCCCTCCGCCCTCCCCGCCGACCGCTCCCCCCGCCGACCGCCCCCGTATCCCTCCCTCCTTCCGCCGACCGTCCGCTCGGCCCCACCGGCCGACGCACCCCTCCCACCGACTCGATCCGCGCCCCGGCGCCGTCCTACGCCCACGGAGGCACACCTTGCCGAGCAAGAAGTCGTCGCGGCTCGCCGCGCTCACCGTCGCCGCCGTCTGCTCCACCGTGACCGGGGTGGTCCTCACCGCGCCCGCGGGTGCGGCGACGCCCACCGGGCCGGGTGCGGCACCCGCGGACGGCCAGGTCCGCATCCACGACATCCAGGGCGGCACCCGGATATCCCCGCTCGCCGGCCGAGAGGTCACGGACGTGCCCGGTGTCGTCACGGGGGTGCGGACGTACGGCTCGTCCAAGGGCTTCTGGTTCCAGGACCCGCAGCCGGACCGCGACCCCGCCACCAGTGAGGGCGTCTTCGTCTACACCGGCTCGGCGCCGAAGGTCGCGGTCGGCGACGCGGTGCGGGTCTCCGGGACCGTCTCCGAGTACGTCCCCGGCGGCACCTCGTCGGGGAACCAGTCGGTGACGGAGATCGGCAGGCCGGTGGTGACCGTGGTGTCCTCCGGGAACCCGCTGCCCAGGGCGGTCACCGTGGACGCCAGGTCCGTGCCGGACGCCTACACCCCGGCGGGCGACCCGGCCGCGCAGGGCTCGGTCAACGCGCTGCCGCTGCGTCCCACCCGTTACGCGCTCGACCGGTACGAGTCCCTGGAGGGGATGAACGTCCGGATCGGCTCCTCGCGGATCGTCACCGGCACCGACCCGTACGCCGAACTGTGGGTGACGGTGAAGCCGCACGAGCACCCCGACCGCCGCGGCGGCACCGTCTACGGCTCCTACACCGCACAGAACACCGGCCGGCTGCAGATCCAGTCGCTGGTCCCGACCGCCCAGCAGCCCTTCCCCACCGCCGATGTGGGGCAGGTGCTGAGCGGCGGCACCGAAGGGCCCCTGGACTACAACGAGTTCGGTGGCTACACGCTGGCGGCCCGCACCCTGGGCACGGTCACCGGCCGGAGCCCCGCCCGCGAGGTGACACGCGAACAGCGCGCCGGCGAACTGGCGGTGGCCACGTACAACGTGGAGAACCTGGACCCCACCGACCCGCAGGAGAAGTTCGACCGGCTCGCGGACGGCGTGGTGAACCACCTGTCGTCGCCGGACATCGTGGCGCTGGAGGAGATCCAGGACAACAACGGCGCCAAGGACGACGGGACGGTGGCGGCCGACCAGACGGTGCGCAGGTTCCTGGACGCCGTGGCCGCCGCGGGCGGGCCGCACTACGAGTGGCGCTCCATCGACCCGGTCGACAAGGCCGACGGCGGCGAGCCGGGCGGCAACATCCGGCAGGGCTTCCTCTTCAACCCCGCCCGGGTGTCGTTCAGCGACCGGCCCGGCGGCGATGCGACCACCGCGGTCGGGGTGACGAGGACGGCGGACGGCGCCCCCGCGCTGACGGCGTCCCCCGGGCGTATCGACCCCACCAGCGACGCCTGGAAGGACAGCCGCAAGCCGCTGGCCGGCGAGTTCGTCTTCCGGGGCCGCACGGTCTTCGTGATCGCCAACCACTTCACGTCCAAGGGCGGCGACGAGGCGCTCAGTTCGCAGTACCAGCCGCCGTCGCGCGGCTTCGAGACGGAGCGGCACCAGCAGGCCGACGAGGTGAACGCCTTCGTCAAGCGTATCCTCGCGATCCGGCCGGACGCGCGGGTGCTCGCCCTCGGCGACATCAACGACTTCGAGTTCTCGGAGACGGCGCACCGCCTGGAGGCCGGCGGAGCGCTCTGGTCGGCCATCAAGTCCCTGCCGCCGCGGGAGCGGTACACCTACGACTACCAGGGCAACAGCCAGGTGCTCGACCAGATCCTGGTGAGCCCCGCGGTGCGCAGGGGCGCGTTCGACTACGACAGCGTGCACATCAACGCGGAGTTCGCGGACCAGAACAGCGACCACGACCCGCAGGTGCTGCGTTTCCGCCCCTACTGAACTTGATCGGGTGATGCCGGGTCATCGGCCTGACAGTTGAGGGTCGGGTTCGGTAGGTCTGTGTGGGTGAGGTATGCGCAGGGCGGCGGGCTGACCGACGCAGGGAGGGCCGCGCGGGAGCGCATTCGGCTTCAGGCCATGGACCGCTTCGAGCGTCGGGAGAGGAACAAGGACATCGCCACCGCGTTACGGGTGTCGGAGCGGTCGGTGGAGCGCTGGCGGAAGTCCTGGCGGGAGCAGGGCGAGGCCGGGATCCTGTCGAAGGGATCACCGGGCCGCCCGAGGCTGGGGCCGGCCCAGATGGAGCGTCTGGAGCGGGAGCTGGAGCGTGGCCCGCTCGCGCATAGCTGGCCGGATCAGCGATGGACGCTGGCGAGGATCAGGACGCTGATCGGCAGGCGGTTCCGGGTCTCGTACACGGTCGAGGGAACGTGGCTGCTGCTGAAGCGGCACGGCTGGTCCTGGCAGCAGCCTGCCCGGCGGGCGATCGAGCGGGACGACAAGGCGGTCGAGCTGTGGAAGAAGGAGGTCTGGCCCCCGGGGTGAAAGAGGCCGCGGCCCGGGACGCGTGGATCGCCTTCGAGGACGAGGCCGGGCAGTCGATGACGCCACCGAGGGCCAGGACCTGGGGCAGGGTCGGTTGCACGCCGGTAGTCAGGGTCCGCAGCCGGGGATCCGGCCGCCTGTCCATGATGGGCATGTGCTGCTGCAAGCCCGGCTCCAGGTCACGGCTGATCTACGGGCTGCGGGAGTACCGGGGCCGCACGGACGAGTCGAAGGGCTTCGGATGGAAGGACTTCTGCCGCCTGCTCGTCCGGGCCCGGACCCAGCTGGGCGGCCCGATCGTCCTGGTCTGGGACAACGTCCGCCTCCACCTCACCCGCGGCATGCGGGTGTTCATCGACAAGAACGCCGACTAGCTGACCGTCTTCGAGCTGCCCACCTACGCACCCGACCTCAACCCCCAGGAAGGCATCTGGTCACTGGTCAAGCGCGAGCTCGGCAACATTGCAGCCGCCGACCTCTCCCAGATCACCCGAGCCGTCAAACGCAAGCTCAAGCAGATCCAGTACCGCCCCGACCTGGTCGACGGCTGCCTCGCCGGCACCGGCCTGACCATCAACGACTGACCGACATCACGAATTCAAGGTGCAGTAGCACTCCGTCGCGCCTGCATCGTGTTCTGAGTGCGAGCAGAAACCGGTGGCCTCGCACGACGGCGGCCGTGCACACTGGCCTGGTGATCAAGTCGCAACCGTCTGCCGCTGCCCTCACCTGGGCGGCCGAAATCGCTGGCCCCAATGCCTCCGTGCGCACCGTACAGCGACTGGTCGGCGGCACTCACGCCGCCACTCATCTGCTGGAAACCGTGGACCCGGCAGGGGAGATGGTGCTGCGTCGCTTTCCGCCTGGTGACCGCGCTGCTGCTCGGGAAGCACGCGTATTGGCGGCGCTTGACGGACTGGGTGGCTGGGCTCCTCGGCTGCTGGGCGCCGACCCCGACGGACAGCGCTTCAGCGAACCTGCGACCTTGATCACCCGTCTCCCCGGCCGCTCGGACATCACACCAGCATCCCCCGACGTGGCAGCGGCCCAGCTTGGGCGCACCCTGGCACGTCTCCACGGCGTCCCACTTGCTGAGCTCACCGGATTGCGCGATGGAATGGAAGCCGCAACGGTATCGTCCGCCCGTGCCAGTGCCGCCGCTCCCGCCTCAACGATCCTGGCGTCCCATGGTCATCGTCTCGCCGAAGAAGCACCGGTCCTGACTCATTACGACTACTGGTCGGGCAACGTCCTGTGGCAGGAGGACGAACTCACCGGCGTCGTCGACTGGTCAGGGGCATCGTTGGCACCGCGCGGCTTCGACGTGAGCTGGTGTCGACTCGACCTCGCCCTGCTGCACGGCCCGGTCACAGCTGAGACATTCCTAGCCGCGTACGAGGAGACTGCCGGCCAGGCAGTGCCCGCTATGGCGCTGTGGGACTTGTTCGCCCTCACCAACTCGCACCACTCTGTGGAGACGTGGCTCCCGAACTACCACGATCTCGGTCGCACCGACCTGACTGCGGCCGAGCTCCGCAGACGCCATGCCGCGTGGACCGACGATCGCCTCGCGGGCTACCCCTCTCTCCCGTCTTCCAAGCGGATCTGAGAGCAGCACTCCCCGACCCAAGCGCTCAACCGCGCGGCCCGACATCACGCATTCAATTTCAGCAGTACTGCAAAGGTGAAAGCGCGCGGGTTCGCGGAATCTGGAGCGCCGGAAGCGCGGAACTCGCGCAGGCACGGTTGGATTTACCCGCTTCGAATACGGGTTGGAGGAATTGATGGGAATCTTTGAAATTTGCTCCGTCCGCAGTCCCGTGAATAACCAGGTCAGGGCAGTACGGTGATCGTTCGGCACAGGTTCTTTCTGTCGTGGCGAGCAAGTGTGACGAGGATCGATAGTTGGCCTCGCGGGGACTCTCGCAATCTCCAGGTGCGGCCGTGGTCACTGACGAGGCAGGACAGGTTCGTCATCGGGATTCAGGGGGACTTCGGAGTTGCTCGTTGGCTGCCGGAAGGTCGGCAGGTCTCGTGATCGCCGGATCGGGGAGAAGAAAAGGATTAGGGCGGCGAGTGGGATGCCCGCTGTCATGATCGCCATTGCTGTGCGGGTCCCGAGCGTGGTTCCGAGCGTCCCGCCGAGCAGTGCTCCGAGGGGGATCGTCCCGTAGCTGAGGAACGCCGTGCTCGCGGTGAGGCGGCCGAGGAGATCCGGCGGGCAGTAGCGTTGCTGGAAGCTGGCCTTGATGACGTTGCCGCCGACGACGCCTGCGGCGACACAGAACCCTCCTGCCGCAAAGAGCAGGGTCCCGGCCCCGCCGACGGTCAGCGGGATGAGCAGAGCGAGCACGGGCATTCCCAGTTCGAACAGCAGCGTGGCGCGGGCTGTGCCGATCCTGTCGGCGACCCGGCGGGCGACGAAGGCCCCGGCCACGCCTCCGGCGCTGGCCGCCGCGATGAGTGTGCCGACCAGGCCGGGGGCCAGGCCCACGCTGCGGACCAGGAAGACCACCTGAATCGACTGGTATCCCATCAGGGCCAGGTTGGACGCGGCCCCGAAGAGGGCAAAGGTGCGGAACCAGGGGTCGCCCCTGATCAGCCGCAGGCCTTCGCAGACTTCCCTGACCAGGGTCTCGGGGCGGCGTTCGGTCCTGGCGACGCGTGGCTCGCGGTGGCGGATGTCGGCCAGGCAGAGGAGGGAGACGAGGAATGTCGCGGCGTTGGCAAACAGTCCGTTCACGGCCCCTGCCAACTGCGCGATCAGACCGCCAAAGCCGAGCCCGGCGATCTGCGCGGCGGAAGCGCTACCGTGCAGTTTGGCGTTGCCCTCGGGCTGGTCGTCAGGCTCCAGAATGCTGGGGAGATAGGCGCTGTAGGCGGTCTGGAAGAACACTGCCGCCGTGCCCGTCAGCAGTGCGACCGCCAGCAGCGCTCCGATGCTCAACCAGCCCAGCCATGCGGCGACCGGGACGCAGGCGAAGAACAAGAGGGAGATCGAGGCAGCGGTCAGCATGATTGGTCTGCGCCGCAGCCGGTCCACCCAGACACCGACCGGAAGACCGATGAGCAGCCATGGTGCCCAGGCGGTGGCGCTCAGCAGGCCGACCTCGAACGCGCTCGCGTGCAGGGTGGAGACGGCGACCAGCGGCATCGCCACCCCGGTGACCGACGCGCCGAATCTGCCGGCGGTCTCGCCGCACCACAGCAGGCGGAAATCGCGGTGGCGACGCAGGAGGCCACCGCGTATGGCCCGGCTCATGCGGTGCCACGCTCCTTGCGGGGGAAGGACTGTAGGTCTGGGGGGTGATGAGTACGTGGGGGTTGGGGGCCGTCGGCCAGCGGCGGTTGCGTTCGTGTAGCCACTCGGTGATCAGGTGAGCACTCAGGTCATCGAGGTAGACGTTGTGGATGTGCTGGCGCCGGTGGACGGCGAGGGTGCGGTGGGCGAGGTCGGCATCGGCCAGGCGGAGTCGGGCGACTTCGGTGACGCGGACGGCGTGGATGGCCACCAGGCCGACGATGAGCCGGGCAGCCGGGCCGTCCAGCCGGTCGAGCACGCCGGCCAAGCGGTCGCTGGAGAGGGACAGAGGGAGGTGCACGCCGCCCGGCGCTTGGAGCCCTGCTGTGGGGTCGCGGAAGATCACTCGTTCCTGCTTGAGGGCGCGGAAGATGCCGAGCAGCCCGCAGGCCGCGCTTCCTGTTCTCCGGTCGACCTGGGTTTTGATGTGGTCCGCGGTGACCCGTCGCAGGTCGCCCTCATCCCGGGTCCAGGTTTGTCGGGACGACGGGCCTGTGGCGGTGCTTGTGCGGGTGCAGGCGGTGGGTGGCGCGGGGCTTGATGGCGTCGCGGCGGCGAAGCCCCGCGAAGGTGACAGGCCAGGTCAGTTACCGGACGACGGGGTGAGACGTCCCGCATGGCCGGGTCCCGGGATGTAGGTCACCTCGTCCGCTGAGACGGTCTGATGAGGGCCGCCTGTGGTGATCTCGACCCGTACCGGTCGGTTGTCGGACTTCGTGCGCACCAACATCGACGGCCCCTCGGCAGGTGCGACGTACCTGTCCCCCCACTGCATGAGCGCAATCATGACCGGCAACAGCTCTTTGCCTTGCTCGGTCAGCCCGTAGGCGGGCCGTGTACGTTCCCCCTGTATCCGGTAGTTCGACCGCGTCAGGATGCCGGCCTCGACGAGAGTGGAGAGCCGTCGGGAGAGGATGTCCCGCGAGCAGCCGAGCGCGCGCTGGATGTCGTCGAACCGCTCCGCGCCGTAGAAGACCTCGCGTAGGACCAGCAAAGTCCATTTCTCGCCGACGATGGTAAGGGTGCGTTCGATCGAGCACCTTGCGGCGTTCGCCCCTGTCTGCCCCCTGGCCACGGTGCACTCCTTAGCGCAGCTCTTATATCACTACTCGGTGCACCACACAGTACCCCCGGTCCGAGGCGGCCTCTGAGGAGCCAGGCAGCCCGGAGGGCTGAGTTGTAATTCTGTACTTTGCCGTGCGAGGCTGGTGGAATGGAAACCATCGAACCCCTCCGCGTCAGGGAGACCGCGCCCGGCTACTGGCGCGCCACCTTCAACAATCCGCCGGTGAACGCCCTTGACGCGGGCACGGTGAAGGCTCTGCACCAGCTGCTGACGCGGCTGGAGGGCGATCCCACAGCCAAGGTGGTCGTCTTCGACAGTGCTGATCCGGATTTCTTCATCGCGCACTTCGACATGCTGGGCGATCCTGGGTACTTCCTTCAGGACCAGGGCAACGGCCTGCACGCCTGGCCGGACTTCACGACGCGACTCGCGGCGCTCCCTGTGCTCAGTGTTTCCGTGCTCCGAGGGAGGGCGCGGGGGGTGGGGAGCGAGTTCGCGCTTGCCACCGACCTCCGCTTCGCCAGCAAGGAGAACGCGGTGCTGCACCAGCCGGAGCTGGGTATGGGCGTGCTGCCGGGCGGCGGGGCGCTGGAGCGCCTGCCCGGCCTGGTCGGCAGGTCACGGGCCCTGGAGATCGTCATGGCCTCTGATGCGTTCGACGCCGACACCGCCGAACGCTACGGCTGGGTCAACCGGTCCGTCCCGGACGCGGAGCTCGACGAGTTCGTGGAGAAGTTGGCCCGGCGAGTGGCGAGCTTCGACGCCACCGTGCTGCGGGAGGCGAAGCTGCTGATCAACTCAAGGGCCGGCCTGCCTGACCCGCAGGACCTGATGGCCTCGGAATCCGCGTTCTTCCGCACGGTCCAGTACGAGAGGACTCAGGCCACGTGGGCCCAGATGCGGGAGCACGGCTTGCAGGAAAAAGGTGACCTGGAATTGCACATGGCCGATTATTTCGACCGGCGTGCAGAGCAAGCCCACTGACAGCAAGGGTATTCGTGGTGACGGGCGGCGCGCTCACCGATATTCGCCGGCGCACCGCGTCCTTCAGCGCATCGGCGGCGACAAGGCCCCCGGCGTCCGGATTGACGCCGCCGAGATCGACCGTCGGTTCGTCGGCCCACGGTGACCGGGCTCCGGCGAAGTCCTTGGCGCCGGAGCGCCGGAAATCCTGGTGGACCACGTTCACCACGCCGATGTGATCCTGCGCACTCGTCGTCATGGCGGCGGCCGACCTTTCCGGGCATATCCGGGGCGGGTGCCATGCGTTCGATGTAATCCATCTCCTTGCGTATCTCGCTTCCCGGTGATCGCACCGGGACTGTCCGACGCCCGCGGCCGGGCCGGGGGCCGGGCCGGCGCCCCGTGCGCGGGTCCGGCGCCGTGCACTGGTCCGACGGCGCGCGCTGGTCCGGCGCGCGGTCGCGGATCCGGCGGCCGCACAGAGGCCGGAGCGCCCCGTACAGAGGCCGGAGCGCCCCGCACGGACCCGTACCGCTCTATCCGAAGACGCGGCCGAGCCAGTCCTCCCAGGCGGTGGCGTTGCGCCCGGCATCGGCGCCCTCCGTGAAGTCGTGGACGCTGACGCCCACCGGGGCGCCCCACTGGTTGCGGCCGAAGAAGCGGTAGAGCGCGGTGCCGGTGCGCAGCCCGATGAAGTGCGGGCTGCGGTAGTCGACCACCGCGTCGAGGGGCTCGGGGCCCCGGGCGCGGACCTTGGTGCCCTCCACCGCGTCGTCGGCGAGGCCCAGCGCCCGGCCGACCGCCGCGAAGGCGTCCGGTGCGCTGGACGCCTCCGGGCCGTTCACCGTGGCGAACGCGACCGGCCGTCCTGCGAAGTGCGCCAGGTACTGGCGCAGCGTGTGGAGGTAGAAGTCGGTGTGCTTGTTCGCGCCGTCGTACTGGTTGTCCCAGTCGTCGGTGAAGATGCCGCTGTGCACATAGCGCACCCAGGCGCCTCGTCCGCCGTCGCGCGCCTCGATGGTGTTGTCCAGCTCGTTCAGCGTCTGGCCGGAGACGCCCTCGGCGTCCGTGACCCGGGTGGTGAGCCGGTGCGGCGGGTCCCAGCGGGTGACGGTGCCGCCGAAGGGCGCGGCGCCGCCCTCGCGCGGCTCGTACTCCATCGGCCACAACCAGCCGCCGGTGCCGGTCGTGACGGCCTCCCACACCTCCTCGGGCGGGACGTCCACCTCGAACTCGCGGACGATCTCGAATTCCCTGGCCATGGTGGTACTCCTTGCGTTCTCGGCTCGTGTGCTGCGGGACGACTCGTGTGCTGCGGGACGACCGCCGCAGGACGGGCGGTGCACGACGGGCGCGCTGCGGTGTCGCGCGGGCGGCTGCTCGGGTGTGGTGCGGGCGGCTGTTCGGGTGTGGTGCGGGCGGGGCTGCTCAGGCCTCGCGTGGTGCCCCGGTGACGGCGGCCGGGCTGTCCGGGTCCGCCGGGAGCCGCCCGGGGGCCGGGGGCTGCCCGGCCGCGTCCTCCTTGACGGTGGGGTGGAGGGCGACGACCACCCGGTGGTCCCGGCCGGCTTCCGCCGTCCCGTCGTGGTACTTGCGGACGAGCGCGCTCACGCCCTGGGTCAGCTCCTCGACGAAGGCGGCCCGGTCGGCGGCGGAGGCGAACCGCACCTCGGCGTCGAGCGCGAAGGTGGCCAGCCGTCTGCGGGCCCTGCCGGCGCCCACGACGAGGGTGCCGACGTCGCGGACGAGCCGGGCGGCGAGCGAGAGCAGCCAGCGCGCGGAGAGCTGGTCACGGGCGCGGCCCGGGTCCGGCTGCACCGCTCCGAGGGCGACCGGCGAGATCACGTACGACGCCGCGGTGGCCCGCATCAGCCGCTCGGTGACATTGCCCTTGCGGCGCTCACCCGCCAGCTCCACCAGGCCGTGCCGCTCCAGCGTCTTCAGGTGGTAGTTCACCTTCTGCCTGGGCACGCCGATCCGCCCCGCGAGCATGGCGGCCGAGGCGGGCCCCGCCGCGAGCTCGGCCAGCAGTCTGACCCGCGTGGGGTCCAACGAGACCGCGGCCGCCGCGGGGTCCTGGATCACTGTCACGTCCAGCATGTGTTCCACCCTTCCACCGAAAACTATTCTTGTCCAGTCGACTCAACTTGTCGGAGGCCCGGAAACAGCAGATGCGTGAGCGGATGGCATACGTGCACCGGAGTCACGAGACGGCGGCCCGCGCGCACCAGGACACGGTGCTTCCGGGGGCGGGAGGCGCCGCCGTGGGCCGAGTCCGCCTCCGGCCGGCCTTGACCTCAAGTCAGGTTGAAGTCGGAGGCTGGGGGCTCGGAACGACGGCACATCACCCGTATGGAGGGCGGCCATGACGCTGCGCACCGACACGCTCCCCGACCCGGCCAGGCCCGACGTCGGACTCGCCCTCTTCAGTACCTGGGGCGTCGGCACGCCCGAACGCCAAGAGGCCACCGTCGCCGCGATCGCCGGTGCCTGGGAGAGCCGGCCGTGGCCGCACGAGGGCCTGTTCTCGTACACGGTGTACGCCGGCACGGACGGTGCGACGCTGCTGCACCACTCGCAGTGGCGGGACGAGGAGTCCCACGCCGCGTTCGTCTCCAGCCCCGGCAACGGCCGCGACCAGCGCAACGCCGACATCGACCGGGCCGTGCCCGGCATCGAGCGGCTGGGGCCGGCCCGCACCCGCAGATACCGCAGCGGCGGGGTCTCGGCCCCTGCCGCGGACGGCAGCGGCACACCCGCCGGAGTGGTCGTGATCGTGGACGTGGGCTTCAACGGACCCGACCCGGACCGGCAGCGCGCCTGGGTGGACGCCGTCTTCGACGCGCTTGCCGGCGGACCGGTGCCGCCGGGCGGCATCTCCGCGCACTTCCACCTGGCGACGGACGGCACCCGCGTGATCAACTACGCCGAGTGGGTGAGCGAGCAGGCCCACATCGACGCGCTGGCGTCCCCCGGGGACGGCATCGGCCCGGCCACGCCCCAGTGGCGGCGAGTGCAGAACTTTCCCGGTATGACCAGCTCGACCGTGCGCCGCTACCGGCTCGCGGCGGCCTTCGTGCCGGGCGGGGCGTGAGCCGGGTTCCGCGCCGGGGCGTGGGCCGGACGGGGGCATGGCCCACCCGTACCGAGCGGGGCGCGTGAGCCGGACCCGTACCGGACAGGGCGCGTGAGCCGGGCCCGTACCGGAGAAGGCGCCGTGCACCGGACCCGTACCGGAGAAGGCGTGTGCACCGGGCCCGTACCGGAGAAGGCGCCGTGCACCGGACCCGTACCGGATGAGGTACCGCGGGCCGGACCCGGCCGGTCGTCTCAGGCCGCGCCCAGTGCCGTGGCCACCGCGTTCCTGACCGCGCGGTCGGACGGTGCCGGCCTGCCCTGCGCGGCGGCCAGCTCGGCGAGGGACGTCATGGCCACGTCCGGCAGCCCGCACGCCGTGAACTTCGCGAACTCCGCGAGGTCCGGGCTGACGTTCAGCGCGAACCCGTGGCTGGTGATGCCACCGCGGATGCGCATGCCGATGGACACCAGCTTCGCGCCGCCGGGCGTCCACACCCCGACCAGGCTCTGCGCCCCCTTCGGGGTGTCACGCCGCACCGTCTCGAAACCGAGCGCCGCGCACGCCTCGACCAGGCCGTTCTCCAGCCAGCGCACGATGTCCGCGGGGCCGCGCTCACGGAGGTTCAGCACCAGGTACCCGACGAGCTGGCCGGGGCCGTGGTAGGTGGCCTGGCCGCCGCGGTCCACCGGGACCAGCGGGACCTGCGAGTCGACGGGCAGCTCCGCGCGGGGCGTCCGGGCGCTGTACGTGATCACGGGCGGGTGCGAGAGCAGCACCAGCCGGTCGCCGATCTGTCCGGCGCGCCGCTGGTCCACCCACTCGGCCATCGCGGCGACGGCCCGGGTGTACGGCACCTCGCCCAGGTCGACGCGCTCGATCCCGGCCGGCGTCACCACTGCCGCGGGGGCCACCGTGACATCCGCCGGGCGCGCCGGAAAGGCTCTATCCGGTCCCGGCTCCGTCCCCGGCTCCGCCCGCGTACCGGTCCGTGTCTCCGTCTGCCGCTCGGTCATCCCGCCGCCTTCCGGGGACGTCCGCACGACGCCCTCCACCCACGGGGGCAACCCACCGGGCGGGCAGCGCATTCCGCCCGCGGGGTCGCCCCACGACCGGGGCCCGCGGGGCGACCGTCACGCGCCACCCGCCACGGGCGCCCGGGGCCACCCGTCACGCGCCGCCGCCCCCGCCGCCCGGAACCCACCCCGCCACCCGACGCCCGCCGCCGGGGCTCGTCGTAGCGTTGCCCACCCCCACCCCGTAGCGGATTTGAGTGGAACTCCCCCGGCACCGAGTCGACACTCCTGATATGACCCACGAACCCCGCCGGGAGCCCCCGCCGCGCGGCCCGGCCGCCTCGCCCGGCGGACGGGCCGCGCCGTTCGGGCGTGCCCTGTGCGCCATGGTCACGCCGTTCACGCCCGAGGGGGTGCTGGACCTGGACGGGGCCCAGCGCCTGGCCGACCGGCTGCTGGCCTGCGGCTGCGACGGTCTGGTGCTGTCCGGCACCACCGGCGAGTCCCCCACGACCACCGATGCCGAGAAGACCGCGCTGGTGCGGGCCGTGACCGAGGCGGTCGGAGGCCGGGCGTCCGTCGTCGCGGGCGTCGGCAGCGCGGACACGCTGCACACGGTGGAGCTGGCGCGCGCCGCCGAGAAGGCGGGCGCCGACGGGCTGCTGGTCGTCACGCCGTACTACAGCCGGCCCCCGCAGGACGCGGTGGAGGCCCACTTCCGCGACATCGCCGACACCTGCGGGCTGCCGCTGATGCTCTACGACATCCCGGGCCGCACGGGCACCCGGATCGCGCCGGACACCATGCTCCGGCTGGCCGGCCACCGGCGCATCGTCGCCGTCAAGGACTGCGCGTACGACCTCCTCGGCACCCAGAAGGTCATGGCCCGCACCGAGCTGGCCTGCTACACGGGGTGCGAGGAGTTCATCCTGCCGCTGTACGCGGTGGGCGGCGCGGGCTATGTGTCGACGGTCGCCAACGTCGCGCCGGGCGGGCTCCGCCGGATCCTGGACGCGTTCGACGCGGGCGACACCGCGGGCGCCGCCGCGGCGCAGCGCCGTGCGCTCCCGCTGATCGAGACGATGATGGCGGCCGGCTTGCCCGGCACGGTCACCGCCAAGGCCCTGCTCGCCGCCCTGTCCCTGCCGTCCGGCCCGGTGCGCGCACCGCTGCGGCCCGCCGGTCCGGAGGCGACGGACGCGCTGCTCGCCGCCTACGCGGCGCTGACCGGCGGCGCGGAGGAGGCGGGCGCCGGGGCCCGTGCCACGGTGGCCCCCTGACGCGGGATGCCCGGGGCCGGCGGGCGGGCGCGACCCCCCTGGGGGCACGGCGCCGACGGGCGGAATGGCGGCGACGGGGGGACGGCACCGGTGGGCGCGGCTGGGCACGATGCCGCCGAAGCCGGGCCCGGGCGCCCGGCGGTCCGAGCCGACGGCGGACGGCCTCGGGCGGTCCGCGAGGGCCGGAAAACGAGGGGCGGCGTGCGCCGGTGCGTTGGTACGGTCCGGGCATGACGGAGATGGAATGACGGAGATGGGGGAACGCGTGACCACTGCGGGTGGGGCAACGATCGGTCCGGTCACCGCGGCCGATGTGGAGCAGGTGGTGCGGCTGGCCGTCGAGGCCCTGGGGAAGGCGCGGGAGGAGGACTTCCACACCACCGCGGGGGCCCTGGAGTGGGACTGCTGGGAGACGGTGGAGCACGTGGGCGACTGCATGTTCTACTACGCCGTCCAGCTGGGCTCGGAGGCCATGTCCCTCACCCGCCCCCTGCCGTTCCACTGGCACGAGCTGCGCCCGGGCGGGCCGGAGAACATCGTCTTCGCGGACCGCGCCGCGGGTGTCGCCGGGTTGCGGGGGGTGCTCCAGGCCAGTGCGGCGCTGCTGGTCTCGATGCTGCGGACCACGCCGCCCCAGAAGCGTGCGCACCACGTGTACGGCCGCTCGGATCCCGAGGGCTTCGCCGCGATGGGCGTGGTCGAGACGCTGGTGCACATGCACGACGTCGCCCTGGGCCTGGGCGCCGAGTGGCACCCGCCCGCCGACCTGTGCGCCCGTATCCTGGCCCGGCTCTTCCCGCAGGTACCGGCCGACATCGCCGAGCCCTGGCCCGCCCTGCTGTGGGCCGCCGGCCGCACCGCCCTGCCGGGCCGTCCCCGCCTCACCGACTGGCGCTGGTACTCGGCGCCCGCGGCCGAGCGGACGGCGGACGGCGCGCCCACGGCCGCAAGCTGACGCCGGCCCCCGGAAGCCGCCGGCTCCCTTGACACCGCTGTGCGTTGCTCCATACTCCCGCCTGGCACCAGCGCCGACATTTCGAGCGCCGTTCGAGATATCGAACATCCGGAGAGTGGGAGACGCATGAGTCCACAGCGACGGGCCGAGGACGCGCACGGGCAGGACGACGGGCCCGCATCCGGTCCGGACGACGAGACCGCGGCACGGCGGGACGATGGCAACACGCCGGTGCGCCACGACGGGAGCACGTCCCGGCGCGACGGGAACGCATACCGGCCGGACGACGAGAACACGCTCCTGCCGCCCGACGGAAACACGTCCCGGCCGGACGACAAGGGCATACCGCGGCGCCCTGCCGGCGGCGCGGACGGCGTGACCCGGCGTCAGGCGCTGCGGATCAGTGCCGCGGCGGGCGCCGTGGCAGCGGCCGGGGCCGCCTCCCCGGTGGCCCTCGGGGCGACCGCGGCAGCGGCCGCCGGCCCGTCGGACGCCGTCCCACCGCCCGCGGCCGGGCCCGCGCGGGAGCGCTCGTTCGACGAGGGCTGGCGCTTCTTCCGCGGTGACGCGGACGGCGCGCAGGAGCCGTCGTTCGACGACACCTCCTGGCGGACGCTCGACCTCCCGCACGACTGGAGCATCGAGGACCTGCCCTACGCCACCTCCGACGACGGCGGGGCGACGAGCGATCCCAGCCTGCTGGTGTTCAGGGAACCGGACCCGGCGGTGCCCGCCGCTCCCCAGGTGATCGGCCCGTTCGACACCGCGAGGAGCGACGGCGGCGGCTCTACCGGGTACACGGTCGGCGGAGTGGGCTGGTACCGCAAGGAGTTCCACCTGGCCGACCTGCTCGGCGGCGACACCCGCGACCCGGCCGCGGACGGGGCCCGGGACGAGCCCCACGTCGAGCTGCGGTTCGACGGCGTGTACCAGAACGCGGACGTCTGGCTGGGCGGCGTCCACCTCGGCTTCCACCCGTACGGCTACACCTCGTTCGCCTTCGACCTGACCCCGCATCTGAGGCGCACCGGGCCGAACGTGCTCGCGGTGCGGGTCGACAACAGCGGCCGGAACAGCCGCTGGTACGCGGGCTCCGGGATCTACCGGCACACCTGGGTGACGGTCACGGGCCCGGTGCGCATCCCGTTGTGGGGGGTCTCCGTGACGACGCCCGTGGTCGGCGAGGAGCGCGCTCTCGCGCATGTGGACGTCTCCGTCGCGAATCTCGGCGCCCGTGCCGACGCCGCACGGGTCCGGGTCACGGTGCTGGATCCGCGGGGGCACGCGGTCGCGGCGAGGACGGTGTCCGTCGGAGCGGTCGGTCCCGGCGGCACGGCGGTCGCGTCGCTGGACGTGCCGGTGCGGCGGCCGGCCCTGTGGTCCCCGGACGCGCCGCACCTCTGCACGGCGCGCGCCGAGGTGCTGGTGGACGACAGGGTGGTCGACACGGTGGGCACCCGGTTCGGGTTCCGCTCGCTGGCATGGGACGGCACGTCCGGGTTCCTGCTCAACGGAGAGCGGATCACGATGCGCGGCGGCTGCGTCCACCACGACCACGGTCCGATGGGCTCGGTCGCGCTTCGCCGCTCGGAGGAGCGGCGGGTGGAGATCCTCAAGGCGGCGGGCTTCACCGCGATCCGCACCGCGCACAACCCACCGACGCCCGAACTCCTCGACGCCTGCGACCGGCTGGGCATGCTGGTGATGGACGAGTTCGTGGACATGTGGGACACCGGCAAGAACCCTCAGGACTACTCGGTGCACTTCGCCGAGTGGTGGCAGCGTGACCTGACCGGGATGGTGCTCAGGGACCGCAACCACCCCAGTGTGGTGATCTGGTCGCTGGGCAACGAGATCACGGACCGGACGAACGGGCAGCGCGGCGCGGAGATGGCGAAGCTGCTGCGCACCCTCGACCGCACCCGCCCGATCACCCTCGGCGGCGGCTCCACCCCCGGGGCGGGTGACCCGTCCTGGAACTATGTGGACATCGGGGACGTGCACTACAACGCCAACGGCCAGGGCTACGGGGGCATCCACGACGTCCACCCGGACAAGCCGATGACGCAGAGCGAGGGCTTCCCCGCGACGGTCTGGGAGGACGAGACGTTCGCCGGCGACCACGCCTGGGCCATCGGTAACTGGGTCTGGGCCGCCTGGGACTACCTCGGGGAGTCCGGCCTCGGCAAGACGCCGGTGGCCGACGCGGGAACGGCCGCGACGATCGGCGACCCGAGCGTCAACCCCGGCTGGGGCCTGGCCCGGACGCTGTACCGCGCCTACGGCGGCTACGGCTACCCGTACCCGTTCTTCCAGGCGAACTGCGGCGACATCGACCTGATCGGGCAGCGCAAGCCGCAGAACCACTGGCGTGCCGCGGTGCTGGGGCTCAGCCCCGTGGAGCTGCTGGTACAGCGGCCGGTGCCGGAGGGCTCCGAGCAGCTGGCGGTGTGGTGGGGCTACTACGACGAGCTGGAGAGCTGGACGTGGGACGTGCCGTTGGGCCACCCGATGACGGTGCACGTGTACACGCCGGGCGACAGCGTCCGGCTGCTGCGGGACGGCGCCGACTTTCCCGGGGGCGCGGCGCGGGCGCCCGAGCGGGGCACGGCCACGTTCACCGTGCCGTACGCGCCCGGTGAGCTGACGGCGATCGCCGGCAGGAACGGCAGGGAGATCGGGCGGACCACGCTCACGACGGTGGGCGCGCCGGCCGCGCTGCGGCTCGCCCCCGACGTGCGGTCCCTCACCACCGGCCGGGACGACCTGGCACACGTCCTGGTCACGGTGGTCGACGACCGCGGCAGGGCGGTCCCCGACGCCGTCCACAAGGTGACGTTCGAGGTCGAAGGAGCCGGTTCCCTGGCCGCGGTCGCGAGCGGCAACCCGCACAACGTCGACAGCTTCCGGCGACCCCGCCGCCACACCTGGCACGGCAAGGCCCTGGCCATCCTCCGCCCCGCCAAACACCCCGGCCCCCTCCGCCTCACCGCCACCGCCCCCGGCCTGCGCCCGGCGACGGTGACGCTCCCGGTCACACCGGCGGGGCGGGTATGAGGCAGTCGCCGGGGGCGCCGGCGCACGGCGGGATCCTCAGCCCGTCGCCGCCGTCCGGTAGGGGCGGAAGAACGCGCGTAGCTCCTCCGCGTACCGCTCGGGCTCCTCGAACGGCGCGAAGTGCCCGCCGCGCTCGGGTTCGGTCACGCGCACCACGTTCGCCGTGCGTGCCAGCCACGCCCGCGGCGGGCGGACGACGTCGCCGCGGAACAGCGAGAACCCGGACGGCACCTCGACCCGGCGGGTGAGCTGTGCGGGCGGGATCGCGGCGTTCGCGCGGTACATGCGCATCGCGGAGCCGATCGTTCCGGTGAGCCAGTAGATCATGACGTTCGTGAGGATCTCGTCCCTCGTGAAGCGCCGTTCGACGTCTCCGTCGCAGTCGCTCCACGCCCGGAGCTTCTCGACGATCCACGCGGCGAGCCCGGCGGGCGAGTCGGTGAGCCCGACGGCGGCGGTCTGGGGCTTCGTGCGGTGCACGGCGGCGTAGGCACCCTCGGTCCGGCCCCAGGCCGCGGCGTCCTCGAACCAGGCGCGTTCCTCGGGTGCGAGGTCCGCCGGATCGCCGGTGAGGACGGGCAGGCCGGCGTCCGTGCGGTGCACGGCCACGACCCGGTCGGGATGGTCGAGCGCGAGGTAGCGGCTCACGTGGCTGCCCATGTCCCCGCCCGCCGCGCCGAACCGGGCGTAGCCGAGGACGTCCATGAGCTCGGCCCACAGGCCGGCGACGGCGATGGAGTCGAGCGGCGGTCCCGTGGGGCGGTCGGAGTATCCGTAGCCCGGCATGTCGGGCACGACCACGTCGAACGCGTCGGCGGGGTCGGCGCCGTGCGCGCCGGGATCGGTGAGGAGCGGGATGACCTTCGTGTAGCGCCAGAACGAGTCCGGCCAGCCGTGGCTGAGGACCAGCGGCAGGGCGGGCCCGGCCGGCGCGGCGGCCCGGACGTGCACGAAGTGGATGCCGATGCCGCCGAGCGGGACGCGGAAGCGCGGGAGCCGGGCGAGCGCCGCCTCCTGCGCCGGCCAGTCGAACCCGTCCGCCCAGTAGGCGACCAGCTCGCGGAGGTAGGCGAGGTCGGCCCCGAGCGACCATCCGGCGTCCTCGGGCGCGTCCGGCCAGCGCGTGGCACGCAGCCGCGCACGGAGATCCTCGATCGCCGCGGGGTCGGTCCGCGGGGCGAACGGCTGGGGGTGGGGCGACGCGTCCGGCATGCGGCTCATCCTAAGGTTGCCGGCGGCGCGGCCCGGCGCGCGAGCTGCGGGTGTCCCGGACGCCGTCGGCTGCGGGCCTCCGCGGCGCCGGCTGCCGGTGCGGGCGCCGCACGGCACTTCGCCGAGCGGCACGGCGCCGGTCAGCCGCGGACGGACCCGCCCCACGGCCGTCCCGCGCGCCGCGGCACCCCGGCCACCGGTTCGGCGCCGTGCTCGCCCCGGTTCCACCCGCCGCGACGCACCGGCACCCCGCGCATCACGCGGCTCTCGGCCTTCGCGCCACCGCGGGGACGGGCGGCCTGGGGCCTCTGACGGTTCCCGCCGGCCCGCGGCTCCCGCTGCCGTGCGGGCGTGGGAGGCGCCCCCGGCACCGCACCTCGCCGCGTTCTCGGACACGCCCACGGGCTCCCCCAGGCTCCGGGGGCCTGGGGGAGTCCAGGCCCGGGGGCCTGGGAGGTGCCCCCATACGCACGAGGGCGACCCTCCGCCCTGCGACGCACGGCACCAGAGGACGCGGGCTGATCCGACGCGCCTGTCAGACAGGCCCCCGTCGTGCCCTAGTTGTGCTGGTGCAGAACCTCGTTCAGCCCGCCCCACACGGCGTTGTTGGGCCTGGCCTCGATCGTGCCGGTCACCGAATGCCGCCGGAAGAGGATGTTGGACGCCCCGGAGAGCTCGCGCGCCTTGACGATCTGGCCGTCGGGCAGGGTGACCCGGGTGCCCGCGGTGAGATACAGCCCCGCCTCGATCACGCACTCGTCGCCGAGGGCGATGCCGACACCCGCCTCGGCCCCGATGAGGCACCGCTCGCCGATGGTGATGATCACACTGCCGCCACCGGAGAGCGTGCCCATCGTGGACGCACCGCCGCCGATGTCCGAGCCGTCGCCCACGACGACCCCCGCGGAGATCCGCCCCTCCACCATGGAGGCGCCCAGCGTGCCGGCGTTGAAGTTCACGAACCCCTCGTGCATCACGGTGGTGCCCTCGGCGAGGTGCGCCCCGAGCCGCACCCGGTCCGCGTCGCCGATGCGGACCCCCGTCGGCGCGACGTAGTCCGTCATCCGGGGGAACTTGTCCACGGACGTCACCTGGAGGTGCAGGCCCTCCGCGCGGGCGTTCAGGCGGGCCTTCTCCAGGTCGCCCACCGCGACCGGGCCGAGCGAGGTCCAGGCGACGTTGGCGAGCAGGCCGAAGATGCCGTCCAGGTTCTGCCCGTGCGGCTTCACCAGACGGTGGCTGAGCAGGTGCAGCCGGAGGTAGAGGTCGTGGGTGTCGAGCGGCTTCTCGTCCAGGGAGGCGATGACCGTGCGGACGGCGATGACGTCCACCCCGCGGCGGGGGTCGGGACCGACCGCCTTCGCGGCGCCCGCCCCCAGCAGCTCCACGGCCCGCTCGGCGGTCAGCCGCTCCGTGCCGGCCGGTCCGGGCTCGGCGGCCAGCTCGGGAGCGGGGTACCAGGTGTCGAGGACGGTGCCATCGGCGGCGACGGTGGCCAGGCCCGCGGCAACGGCGCCCGTGGTGCGAGGAGCAGTCGTGTCGGTCATGCTGGCAACTTAGCCCGTCCCGCACCGGCGACGCGAACCCGCCGGCCGGGCGTCTCAGGGTCCGGTCAGCGAACTGCCGGGCCCGAGGCGCAGCATGTACCGGGACCGGCGTGCGCACGGCACGCAGGCCCACCGCCGGTCGTGCCCGCGGCGCGGCGTGAGACCGGCCCGGCGTGACCGTGGCCGGCGTGACCGCGCCACGGACCGCACACAGGAGCCGCCTTCGGGACTCAGCCGTCCGTGCGCAGCACCCTGCTGAGCGCGGTCCGCGAGTACTCCTCGTCGTAGGGCCGGTCGGTCAGCAGCACCTGGAGGCAGATGCCCTCCATGAGCGCGGTCAGGGCCCGGGCGGTGAGGGGGTCGGTGCGCTGGGCGAGCAGGTCGGCGAAGCCCTGGCACCACTCCGCGGCGACCGGCCGCAGGGCGGGGCGGCGCAGGGCGGCCAGGTACAGCTCGTACTCCAGCTCCGCGCCCGCCCGGTCGCCGGACAGCCACTCCCCCATCATCCCGGCGAGTTCTCCGGCGAGGTCGGTGCGCGGGTCCTGTAGGGCGCCGCGGCCGTGCATCACCTTGGCGAAGCCTTCGTTGGTCTGCCGCAGCGCGGCGACGAGGAGTTCGTCGAGGGTCGCGAAGTGATAGGTGGTGGAGCCGAGCGGCACATCGGCCTCGGCGGCGGCCGAACGGTGACTGAGGCCTGCGATGCCCTTCCTGCCGACCACCCGGATCGCGGCGTCGATGATGCGCTGCCGGCGCTCGGGATCGTGGCGTCTGGCCATCAGTGCGCGCCGCCCGTGTTGAGCAGCACCACGCCCGCGATGACCAGCACGATACCGGCGAGCTTGGCCGCGTTCACGGTCTCTCCCAGGAAGACCATGCCGATCGAGGCGATCGTGGCCGTGCCGATCCCGGCCCAGATCGCGTAGGCGGTGCCGACTTCCACCGTCTTCAGCGTCTGGGCCAGCAGATAGAACGCGACGAGGTAGCCGACGACGGTGACGAGCGAGGGCCCGAGCTTGCTGAAGCCCGCGCTGTACTTCATCGCCGTCGTACCGGCCACCTCGGCGGCTATGGCCCCTGTGAGCAGCAGATATCCCATGCGTACGAGCGTACACAGGGAGTAAGCACCGCACAGCGGCCCCACGGAGGCGCACAACACCCCGGCAGGGGCGCAGCCCGCCGGCCGGTGGCCGGACACGGGAGGCGCCCCTGGGTGGGCCGGGGCGCGCCCCCGCGCAGTGTCCGCGGTCCGCGCCCCTTACGGGGCGCTCCTCAGACGTTGAAGCCCAGCGCCCGCAACTGCTCCCGGCCGTCGTCGGTGATCTTGTCGGGACCCCACGGCGGCATCCAGACCCAGTTGATCTTCAACTCGTTGACGATGCCGTCCGTGGCCGCCTGTGCCTGGTCCTCGATGACATCGGTCAGCGGACACGCCGCCGACGTCAGTGTCATGTCGACCGTGGCGACGTTCGTCTCGTCGATGTGGATGCCGTAGATCAGGCCGAGATTGACGACGTCGATGCCCAGCTCGGGGTCGACGACGTCCATCAGCGCCTCGCGGAGCTCCTCCTCCGAGGCCGGCTTGGCCAGCGTGTCGTTCTCGCTCATGCGGTCTTCGCCTCCTCCGCGAAAGCCTGGGCCGTCGCGTCCTTCCATGCCATCCAGCTCAGCAGCGCACACTTCACCCGGGCCGGGTACTTGGAGACGCCGGCGAACGCGACCGCGTCCTCCAGCACCTCCTCCATCGCGTCGTCCGGCTCGATTCTGCCCCTGGACTGCATCAGCTCCAGGAAGACGCCCTGGATCTTCCGCGCCTCCGCCAGGTCCTTGCCGACCAGGAGTTCGTTCAGCACGGAGGCGCTGGCCTGGCTGATGGAGCAGCCCTGGCCCTCGTACGACACATCGGCGATCCGGTCGCCGTCGTACTTCACCCGGAGCGTGATCTCGTCCCCACAGGTCGGGTTGACGTGGTGGACCTCGGCGTCGCCGTCCCGCAGGCCTCGGCCGTGCGGGTTCTTGTAGTGGTCCAGGATGACGTCCTGGTACATGGAATCGAGCTTCACCGTGGCAGCCAGCCTCTCAGCCGAAGAAGTTCCGTACGTGCTCCAGGCCGTCGACCAGGGCATCGATCTCCGCCGGCGTGGAGTACAGATAGAACGACGCTCGGGTGGTCGCAGGAATTCCGTACCGCAGACAGACCGGGCGGGCGCAGTGGTGGCCCACGCGGACGGCGATGCCCAGTTCGTCGAGGACCTGGCCCACGTCGTGCGGGTGGATGTCGCCGAGCGTGAAGGAGATGGCGGCGCCGCGGTCCTCGGCCGTGGTGGGGCCGACGATCGTGAGGCCGGGAACCTCCCCGAGCCGCTCCACCGCGTACCGGGTGAGGACGTGCTCGTGCTGGGCGATCTTGTCCATGCCGATCGCGGTCAGGTAGTCCACCGCCGCGCCCAGGCCGACGGCCCCCGCGATGGGGGGCGTGCCCGCCTCGTACTTGTGCGGGGCGGGGGCATAGGTGGACGAGTGCATCGAGACCGTCTCGATCATCTCGCCGCCGCCCAGGAACGGAGGCAGGTCCTCCAGCAGCTCCTGGCGGCCCCAGAGCACCCCGATGCCGGTCGGGCCCAGCATCTTGTGGCCGGTGAAGGCGACGAAGTCGGCGCCCAGCGCCTGGACGTCCAGCGGCATGTGCGGGGCGGCCTGCGAGGCGTCGATCATGACCAGCGCGCCGACCTCCTGGGCGCGCCGCACGATCTGCTCGACCGGGTTGACCGTGCCCAGGATGTTGGAGACCAGCACGAAGGACACGATCTTCGTCTTCTCGGTGATGATCTCGTCGATCGAGGAGAGGTCGAGACGGCCGTCGTCGGTCAGGCCGAACCACTTCAGCTTCGCTCCGGTGCGCTGCGACAGCAGCTGCCACGGAACGATGTTGGAGTGGTGCTCCATCTCGGTGATGACGATCTCGGTGTCGTGGTCGACGCGGTAGGGCTCGTCGGCCCAGCCGAGCAGGTTCGCCACGAGGTTCAGCGACTCCGAGGCGTTCTTGGTGAAGACGACCTCGTCGCGGCTGGGGGCGTTGATGAAGGCGGCGATCTTGTCGCGGGCGCCCTCGTAGAGGGCGGTGGCCTCCTCGGCCAGGACGTGCACGCCGCGGTGGACGTTGGCGTTGTGCTGCTCGTAGTACTCGTCGAGGACGTCGAGGACCTGGCGGGGGGTCTGCGAGGTCGCCGCGTTGTCCAGATAGACGAGCTTCCGGTCGTCATGGACCAGGCGGTCCAGGATGGGGAAGTCCTTGCGGAGCGCCTCGGTGTCGAGGAGGCCGGCAAGCCCCTGGCGGGCCTCTGTCACGCGGATACGCCTCCCTTCACATACGCCTCGTAGCCCTCGTTCTCGAGCTTGTCGGCGAGCTCGGCACCGCCGGACTCGACGACCCGCCCGCCGGCGAAGACGTGCACGTGGTCGGGCTTGATGTAGCGCAGGATGCGGGTGTAGTGGGTGATCAGCAGGGTGCCCACCTCGCCGGTCTCGCGGACGCGGTTGACGCCCTCGGAGACCACCCGGAGCGCGTCGACGTCCAGGCCGGAGTCGGTCTCGTCGAGGATGGCGATCTGCGGCTTGAGGAGTTCGAGCTGGAGGATCTCGTGGCGCTTCTTCTCGCCGCCCGAGAAGCCCTCGTTCACGTTGCGCTCGGCGAAGGCCGGGTCGATCTGGAGCCGCTCCATGGTCTCCTTGACCTCCTTCACCCAGGTCCGCAAGCGGGGTGCCTCGCCGCGGATGGCGGTGGCGGAGGTGCGCAGGAAGTTGGAGACGGAGACGCCGGGGACCTCGACGGGGTACTGCATCGCCAGGAACAGCCCGGCGCGGGCGCGCTCGTCGACGGTCATCGCCAGCACGTCCTCGCCGTCGAGCGTGACGGTGCCGCCGGTGACGGTGTACTTGGGGTGACCCGCGAGCGAGTAGGCGAGGGTGGACTTGCCGGAGCCGTTCGGGCCCATGATGGCGTGCGTCTCGCCCTGCTTCACGGTGAGGTCGACGCCCTTGAGGATCTCCTTCGTGGCGTTCTCGGCCTCGACGGTGACGTGCAGGTCTCGGATTTCAAGCGTTGCCATGGCCTTCAGGACTCCTGGGTGAGGGAGACGAGCACAGCGGCGGCTTCGCCGTCTCCTTCGATCTTTACGGGGTAAACGGGGACGGGGCGGGTGGCGGGCAGGCTGGAGGGCTTGCCGGTGCGCAGGTCGAAACAGGAGCCGTGCAGCCAGCACTCGATCTGGCCGTCCTCCACCTCGCCCTCGGAGAGCGAGACGTTCGCGTGCGAGCAGATGTCGTGGATCGCGAACACCTCGCTCTCGGTGCGGACGACGGCGACCGGCGTGCCCTCGATCTCCACCCGCTTGGGGGTGTCGACCTCCAGCTCGCCCAGCTCACAGACTCGGACGAATTCGGTCATGCGACGGACGCCTCCAGCTCCTCTTCGATCCGTGCGATCAGGCGCTCCTCGATGTCCGGCAGGCCGATCTGCTGGACCAGCTCGGCGAAGAAGCCGCGTACCACGAGGCGGCGCGCCTCGATCTCCGGGATACCGCGCGCCATCAGGTAGAACAGCTGCTCGTCGTCGAAGCGGCCGGTGGCGGAGGCGTGCCCGGCGCCGACGATCTCACCGGTCTCGATCTCCAGGTTGGGCACCGAGTCGACGCGGGCGCCGTCCGTGAGGACGAGATTGCGGTTCATCTCGTAGGTGTCGGTGCCCTCGGCGGCGGCCTCGATGAGCACGTCACCGATCCAGACGGCGTGGGCGTCGTCGCCCTGCAGGGCGCCCTTGTAGACGACGTTGGACTTGCAGTGCGGGGTGTTGTGGTCGACGAAGAGGCGGTGCTCCTGGTGCTGGCCCCGGTCGGTGAAGTAGAGCCCGAACAGCTCGGCCTCGCCGCCGGGACCGCCGTAGGTCACCCGGGGGTGCAGCCTGACCAGGTCGCCGCCGAAGGTGACGGCGACGGACTTGAAGGAGGCGTCCCGGCCGACCAGGGCGTTGTGCTGGCCGACGTGCACCGCCTTGTCGTCCCAGTCCTGGACCGAGACCACGGTGAGCTTCGCGCCGTCGCCGAGGATGTAGTCGACGTTGGCGGCGAGCACCGCGTCGCCGGTGTGGTCGATGACCACCAGCGCCTCGGCGAAGGCGCCCACCTCGATGACGAGCTGGCCGTAGACCGTGGCCGCGGCGCCGTCCAGACGCTCTCCGTGGACGGTGATGCGCACCGGCTCCTCCAGCACCGTCTCCTTGGGGACGGTGACGACGGAGGCCTTCTCGAACGAGGAGTAGGCCTGGGCCGCGACGCGGTCCACGGGGACGCCGGCCCTGCCGAGCCGCTCGTCGTCCCGGCCGACGGTCTCGACCGTGACGGCGTCCGGCGCGCTGACCTCCAGCTTGACACCCGACCCGGTGGCCTTGGCCGTGCCGTCGTGCAGCCCGCGCAGCCGGTCGAGCGGGGTGAAGCGCCATTCCTCCTCCCGGCCGTGCGGCACGGGGAAGTCCGCCACGTCGAAGGACGGGCGCGCGCTCATTCGCGTGGCGACGGTCGATTCTCCGGCCACCGCGATGGCGCCGGTCGTGGTGGAGCCCACCGGCGGGGTGCTCCCCTGGACCGGGGCCTCACGCAGGTCCTGGGAGTTCTGGGCCTCAGCCATGGCTGTCGTATTGCTCGCTTTCTGCCTCGTCGTGCTCGTCCGCCGGGGGCGGCTGCCGGAGCGGGGCGCCCGGTGGCGCCCCGCTCCGGCCGGGGCCGCTCCTCGGCGGCGCTCGCGGGGCTCAGCGACTGAGCCCGGGTTTGTGTGCGGGGACCGCGGGCCTCGTCAGCCCACCGCGCCTTCCATCTGGAGTTCGATCAGCCGGTTGAGCTCCAGGGCGTACTCCATGGGCAGCTCCTTGGCGATCGGCTCGACGAAGCCGCGCACGATCATCGCCATCGCCTCGTCCTCGGAGAGGCCGCGGCTCATCAGGTAGAAGAGCTGGTCCTCGGAGACCTTGGAGACGGTCGCCTCGTGGCCCATGGAGACGTCGTCCTCGCGGACGTCGACGTAGGGGTAGGTGTCGGAGCGGGAGATCGTGTCGACGAGCAGGGCGTCGCAGAGCACGTTGGACTTGGCTCCGGGGGCGCCCTCGCCGATCTCGATCAGACCCCGGTAGGAGGTCCGGCCGCCGCCCCGCGCCACCGACTTCGAGACGATGTTCGACGAGGTGTTCGGGGCCATGTGGACCATCTTGGCGCCCGCGTCCTGGTGCTGCCCCTCGCCCGCGAAGGCGATGGAGAGGGTCTCGCCCTTGGCGTGCTCGCCCATCAGGTAGACCGCGGGGTACTTCATCGTGACCTTGGAGCCGATGTTGCCGTCGACCCACTCCATGGTCGCGCCCTCGTAGGCCACCGCGCGCTTGGTGACCAGGTTGTAGACGTTGTTCGACCAGTTCTGGATGGTGGTGTACCGGCAGCGGGCGCCCTTCTTGACGATGATCTCGACGACCGCGGAGTGCAGGGAGTCCGACTTGTAGATCGGCGCCGTGCAGCCCTCGACGTAGTGGACGTAGGCGTCCTCGTCGACGATGATCAGCGTCCGCTCGAACTGGCCCATGTTCTCGGTGTTGATGCGGAAGTAGGCCTGGAGCGGGATCTCCACGTGCACGCCCTTCGGCACGTAGATGAAGGAGCCGCCGGACCAGACGGCGGTGTTGAGCGCCGCGAACTTGTTGTCGCCGGCCGGGATGACCGTGCCGAAGTACTCCTTGAAGAGCTCCGGGTGCTCCTTCAGGGCGGTGTCCGTGTCCAGGAAGATGACGCCCTGCTGCTCCAGGTCCTCACGGATCTGGTGGTAGACCACCTCGGACTCGTACTGGGCGGCGACGCCGGCGACCAGGCGCTGCTTCTCCGCCTCGGGGATGCCGAGCTTGTCGTAGGTGGCCTTGATGTCGGCGGGCAGGTCCTCCCAGCTCTCCGCCTGCTTCTCCGTGGACCGCACGAAGTACTTGATGTTGTCGAAGTCGATGCCGGAGAGGTCGGAGCCCCAGCTCGGCATGGGCTTCTTCTCGAAGAGCCTGAGGCCCTTGAGGCGGAGCTTGGTCATCCACTCGGGCTCGGACTTCTTGCCGGAGATGTCCCGGACGACGTCCTCGTTCAGGCCACGCTTGGCCGCGGCACCGGCGACATCGGAGTCGGCCCAGCCGTATTCGTACTTGCCCAGGCCTTCCAGCTCGGGGTGGGCGGTCTCCGTGGGGAGAGTCATGCGGGGTTCCTCCCGGCCGTGCTTGCAGATGATGGGTCGTTGTGCTTCGACGCGTGGTTCTCCGACGAGCGGGGCGCCTGGCCGGGGTCGCCCGGAATGAACGTCGTGCAGACGCCGTCGCCGTGGGCGATGGTGGCCAGCCGCTGCACGTGGGTACCCAGCAGACGCGAGAAAATCTCCGTCTCGGCCTCGCACAGCTGCGGATACTGCTCCGCCACATGGGCGACGGGGCAGTGGTGCTGGCACAGTTGCTCGCCCTGGCTCCGGCCGGGTGCGCTGCGCGCCGTAGCAGCGTACCCGTCGGCGGTGAGCGCTTTGGCCAGGGCCTCGGTGCGCTCCTCGGGCGCGGCGGCCTCGACGGCCGCACGGTACGCCTCGGCCAGCGACTCGCTGCGGTCACGCGCGAAGGCCGCCACGGCGGCCTCCCCGGCGGCGCCGCCACCGGCGCTCTGCGCGATCCAGCGCAGCGCGTCCGCGGCGAGCTTGTCGTAGGACTGGTCGAAGGCGTCCCTGCCGCAGTCGGTGAGCGCGAAGACCCTGGCGGGGCGGCCGCGGCCGCGCGCGCCGTAGACCCGCTGCTCACGGGGCTGTACGACGTTGTCCGCGGCCAGCGCGTCCAGGTGCCTGCGGACGGCAGCCTGGGTGAGGCCCAGGCGGCTCGCGAGGTCGGCCACGGTCGACGGGCCGTGGTCCAGGATGGAGCGCGCGACTCGGTCGCGTGTGGAGCGGTCCGCACGCAACCCAGCCGCGAGCTCCTCCTGAGGGGGGTCCCCCTCCAAGCCTGCGCCGTTTTTCACAACGCTATTGTTGCGTAATTCTTCAGAGGCTGACAACCCGGTGATCGGCCGATCGGGGTGCCTTGCGTCACTTAGGTGAACCTAAGCCGATCACGCGGGCGACCAGGGGGAACGTCCGGCGCCCCGGCAGGGCGTTCACCGCCGGTACGGTCCGGTGACCGCCGGTGCGCACCCCGGCGTGCGCGGTCGCGTACCGCCCCGCCGGTTCCCCGCGCGCGGGGCGTCCCTAGACTTCCGCCATGCGAAGCGAGCCGGTGGTCCACGTGCACGGCCTGGTCAAGCGGTACGGCACCAGGACCGCCGTCGACGGTCTCGACCTCACCGCGGCGCCGGGCATCACCGCCGTCCTCGGCCCCAACGGGGCGGGCAAGACCACCACCATCGAGAGCTGCGAGGGCTACCGCAGGCCGGACGCCGGCACGGTGCGCGTCCTCGGTCTCGACCCGCGCCGCCAGGCCCGCGAGCTGCGGCCCCGGATCGGTGTGATGCTGCAGTCCGGCGGCGTCTACTCGGGCGCACGCGCGGAGGAGATGCTCCGCCACGTGGCCGGGCTGCACGCCCATCCGCTGGACGTCGGCGCCCTCATCGAGCGGCTGGGGCTCGGCTCCTGCGGCCGCACCACCTACCGGCGGCTCTCCGGTGGCCAGCAGCAGCGCCTGGCGCTCGCCATGGCCGTGGTCGGCCGCCCCGAGCTGGTCTTCCTGGACGAGCCCACCGCGGGCCTCGACCCGCAGGCCCGGCACGCCACCTGGGACCTGGTACGGGAGCTGCGCGCCGACGGCGTGAGCGTCATCCTCACCACGCACTACATGGACGAGGCCGAGCAGCTCGCCGACGACGTCGCGATCATCGACGCGGGACGCGTCATAGCGCACGGCTCCCCCGACGAGCTGTGCCGCGGCGGAGCCGAGAACACCCTGCGCTTCACCGGGCGCCCCGGGCTCGACGTGGCGTCCCTCCTCAAGGCGCTGCCCGCCGACGCAGCCGTCGAGGAGCTCACCGCCGGCTCCTACCGGGTGACCGGCAAGGTCGATCCCCACCTGCTGGCCACCGTCACCTCCTGGTGCGCCCAGCACGGCGTCATGCCGGAGAAGATCTCCGTGGAACGCCACACCCTGGAGGACGTCTTCCTGGAGCTGACGGGCAAGGAGCTGCGCGGGTGAACGGGTACGCAACACGCTCGGGCCGGGGGGCCTGGGATCGCTCCCCGGGACAGCACAGCTTGGAACCGACGGGCAAGGAGCCGCGCGGGTGAGTGCCGGTACGTACACGCCGAGGGCCGGGGCGGCGCCGCTGCCGCGGATGATCGTCTCGCAGGCGGCGCTGGAGACGAAGATGCTGCTCCGCAACGGCGAGCAGCTCCTGCTGACCGTGGTGATCCCCACCCTCCTGCTGGTGCTCTTCAGCTCGGTCGACATCGTCGACACCGGTGCCGGCCCGGCCGTGGACTTCCTCACGCCCGGCATCCTGGCGCTCGCGGTGCTGTCGACCGCGTTCACCGGCCAGGCGATCGCCACCGGATTCGAGCGGCGGTACGGCGTCCTGAAGCGGCTGGGCACCTCGCCGCTGCCGCGCTGGGCGCTGATGACCGCGAAGACGCTCTCGGTACTGGTCACCGAGGTGCTTCAGGTGATCCTGCTCACGGTCATCGCCCTCGCGCTGGGCTGGTCCCCGCACGGGAACCCGGCCGCCGTGGTGCTGCTGCTCGTGCTGGGCACCGCGGCCTGCTCGGGGCTCGGCCTGCTGATGGCGGGCACCCTGAAGGCGGAGGCGACGCTGGCCGCGGCCAACCTGGTCTTCCTGCTCCTGCTGGCCGGCGGGGGCGTCCTCGTGCCGCTCGACAGGTTCCCGGACGCGGCGCAGGCGGCGCTGGGTCTGCTGCCGCTGTCGGCGCTCGCGGACGGCCTGCGTGACGTGCTCCAGCACGGTGCCGCGATGCCCTGGGGCGACCTCGGGATCCTCGGAGTGTGGGCCGTGCTCGGGCTGGGCGCCGCGGCGGCGTTCTTCCGCTGGGAGTGAGACGGCGCCCGCCTTCCGCGGGGCGCACCGGGGCCCGTCACCCCGGGGGGCTCGCGGAACCGGGCCCTCGTGAAGGCGTGCACAAGCGGCCGCCTACGATAGGGCCGTGCCCCAAGTGACCCGAGACGACGCGCTTCGTGCCGTGCGCAATCCGCTCGCCTTCATCGCCGAGCGCTGGACCCCGTCCCCCAGGACCGTGCAGCGTGCGGCCCTCGCCGCCCTCGTCATGACGGTGGTCATCGTGTGCACGGGCGGCGCGGTACGGCTGACCGGCTCCGGTCTGGGCTGCCCGACCTGGCCCGAGTGCACCGACGGTTCGCTGACCACCACGCGCGCGATGGGCTTCCACGGCGCGATCGAGTTCGGCAACCGGATGCTGACGTACGTGCTGTGCGCCGCCGTCGGCTGGGCGATCATCGCCGCGCGCGCCGCCGAGCCCCGGCGGCGGTCCCTGACCCGGCTGGGCTGGGCGCAGTTCTGGCTGGTCATGGGCAATGCGGTGCTCGGCGGCATCGTCGTCCTGGTGGGCCTCAACCCGTACACGGTCGCCTGCCACTTCCTGCTCACCTCGGCCCTGCTCGCGGTGGCCACGGTGATGTGGCAGCGCACCCGCGAGGGCGACGCGGCGCCCCGTCCGCTGGTCGGCAAGTCGGTGGTCCAGCTGGTGTGGGTGCTGGTGGCGGCGGCGGTGCTGCTGATCGCCGTGGGCACGGTCGTGACCGGTGCCGGTCCGCACGCCGGGGACTCCAGCGCCGTGGAGCGGATGCCGGTGAGCTGGGAGGACGTCAGCAAGCTGCACGCGGTCCTGGCGTGGGTCGTGGTGACGCTGACCTTCGCCCTGTGGTTCGTCCTCAAGGCGGTCGACGCCCCCGTGGGCCCGCTGCACCGCACCCGCGACCTGTTCGTGGTCCTGCTCGCCCAGGGCGTGATCGGCTATACGCAGTACTTCCTGGACCTGCCGGAGGCCCTGGTGGGCCTGCACATGCTGGGGTCCGCGCTGGTGTGGATCGCGGTGCTGCGGGTGCTGCTGGCGATGCGCGAGCGGCCGGTGGCGGTGGCTGATGTGCCGGTTCAGCAGGACGCACGGTTGTCGACGGTGTGAGGATCCGCTCTTCGAGCGGCCACTGCCGCGGGGCGCCCCCTGTGAGGCTGCGCCGTGCGGGCGCGAGCGACCACCCACCGGCCGGCAGCCCGGCCGTGCCGGACGGAAACAGCCTCCTCCGGGGCGCGGCGGAGACAGCCCCCTCGGGCCGGTGACGGCCCGACCGTCTCGTCGGGGCTGGTCGTGCCCGTTCCCCGCGCCCCTCGGGTGGGCCGGCGCGGCCCCGGCGTACGGATCGCCCCCCTCAGGACGGTGACGGCCCGCGGAGCGATCCGCCGAGTTGGATCCCCGCCATCCGCACCCACTCGTAGGGCCCCGTGCGGACCTTGGCCGCGAGGTCCCCGTCGAAGCTCTCGTGGACGGTGATGCCGGCCTTCTCCACGGCCTGCCGCGCCAGCGCATGGCTGGGGGCCATCAGATCGCCCCAGCGGCCGTCCGCGCCGACCAGCACGATCCGGGCACCCTTGCGTCCCACATAGGCGATCTGCCCCTCGGCACCGCCGTGCGCGCCAGCGAAGGCGCTGATCTCCCCGGCCAGCCTGGACACCCTCCGGGCGTCCAGGGCGGCCCGTCGTCCCGCGGCGCTCCAGCGCCCACCGCCCTGTCCGGCGGTGGCGCCGCCGTCCGTACCGCCGTCGTCCACCTGCTCTGTCTCTGCCATACGCAGGATGCTACCGGTGAGTTAACAACGGGGTGGTGGGCGGGGTCATACCGCCAGGGGCGCTCCGGCCACCAGGCCGGAAGCCCGCCTCACCGCAGGAACGGGTCGACCGCCACGGCGATGAAGAGCAGGGAGACGTAGGTGATCGACCAGTGGAACAGCCGCATCTCCTTGAGCTTCGCGCCCACCGCGCCCGCCTTCGCCCGGTTCAGCAGGCCGTGCGCCTCCCAGAGCCACAGGCCGCCGGTGGCCAGGGCCACGGAGGTGTAGAACCAGCCGGTGTAGCCGAGCGGCGTCAGCAGAAGGGAGACGATCACCATCACCCAGCTGTAGAGGACGATCTGCTTCGCGACGACACGGTTGGAGGCGAGCACGGGGAGCATCGGCACGCCCACGCGCGCGTAGTCCTCCTTCACCCGCATCGACAGCGGCCAGTAGTGCGGCGGTGTCCAGAAGAACATCACCAGGAAGAGGATGACCGCCGCCCAGGAGAGCGAGTCGGTCACCGAGGACCAGCCGATGAAGACGGGCATGCAGCCCGCGATGCCGCCCCAGACGATGTTCTGGGAGGTGCGCCGCTTGAGGATCATCGTGTAGACGACGACGTAGAAGAGCAGCGCGCCCAGCGCCAGCCAGGCGGAGAGCCAGTTGACGAGGAAGCCGAACCACAGGGTGGACACGACCGCGAGCGACAGGCCGAAGACCAGGCCCTCGCGGGGCGAGACCATGCCGGTGACGAGCGGGCGCTGTGCCGTGCGTGTCATCAGGGCGTCGATGTCGCGGTCGATGTACATATTGAGGGCGTTGGCGCCGCCCGCGGAGAGGTATCCGCCGATGCAGGTGGTGACCACCAGCCAGAGGTCGGGCACGCCCTGCGCGGCGAGGAACATCACCGGGACCGTGGTGATCAGAAGAAGCTCGATGATCCGCGGCTTGGTCAGCGCCACGAACGCCTTGACCCGGGCCCCGAACGGCCGGTGGACCTCAGCCGGACCGAACTCCTCCGCAGCCGTCACGGCATGGGAGGTGCCCCCACCCGGTGAACGGGATTCAACGGCCGTCACGCACACCCCTGACAGAGACATTTCCAGCAAGCCTCTGGGCTTGTGTGGTCCCGGAGAAGGCTCGCGCGTACCACGCCACTCTAGACGTTGCCCCTCTCCCGCCCTTCGCGGGGGTCGGTCGTGTTGACACCACGACGACCACCGCCGACACCGCCGGCCGGTCACGCCCGGCACCCTTCGTACGAGACGGACGGCGCCCTCCATGCGGGGCGGCAGCGCCCTCCGTGCGAGGCGGGCGGCCCTCTCTGCGCGGGGCGGGAGGCCCCGGCCGCACCCGGCCGCACCCGGCCACGGCCTGGCCGAATGGGGCGAAAGGAGCGACCTGGTACCGGGGTAGGCTCGACTGCGTCCGGCGCACCTGAAGAGGCCGGCACTCGACATGTGGAGAGGAGCCCTGACTCAGGGTGAGCAGCAAGCCGACCACCACAGACCTCGACTGGACCGAGGTGGACCAACGAGCCGTGGACACCGTCCGTGTCCTGGCTGCCGACGCCGTACAGAAGGTCGGCAACGGCCATCCTGGTACGGCGATGAGCCTGGCACCGGCCGCGTACACCCTCTTCCAGAAGGTGATGCGGCACGACCCGGCGGATCCGGACTGGACCGGCCGTGACCGCTTCGTGCTGTCCGCGGGTCACTCGTCCCTGACCCTCTACATCCAGCTCTACCTGGCCGGGTTCGGCCTGGAGCTGGACGACCTCAAGTCGTTCCGCACCTGGGGCTCGAAGACCCCCGGGCACCCGGAGTATGGCCACACGGCCGGCGTGGAGACCACCACGGGCCCGCTCGGCCAGGGTGTCGCCAACGCCGTGGGCATGGCGATGGCCGCCCGGTACGAGCGAGGCCTGTTCGACCCCGCGGCCGCGCCCGGGACCTCCCCGTTCGACCACCACATCTTCGTCATCGCCGGTGACGGCTGCCTCCAGGAGGGCATCTCCGCCGAGGCCTCCTCGCTCGCCGGCCACCAGAAGCTGGGCAATCTGATCCTGCTCTGGGACGACAACCACATCTCCATCGAGGGCGACACGCAGGCCGCGATCTCCGAGGACACCGAGAAGCGGTACGAGGCCTACGGGTGGCACGTCCAGCGCGTCTCGCCCAAGGAGAACGGCGACCTCGACCCCGAGGCCCTGTACGCGGCCCTGGAGGCCGCGAAGGCGGAGACCGAGCGGCCGTCCTTCATCGCGATGCGCTCGATCATCGCCTGGCCCGCGCCCAACGCCCAGAACACCGGCGCCGCGCACGGCTCCGCGCTCGGCGCCGACGAGGTCGCGGCCACCAAGCGTGTGCTGGGCTTCGACCCCGAGAAGTCCTTCGAGGTCTCCGAGGAGGTCCTCGCGCACACCCGGCGCGCCCTGGACCGCGGCCGCGAGGCCAGGGGCGAGTGGGAGAAGCAGTTCGCCGCCTGGCGCACGGCCAACCCGGAGCGCGCCGCCGAGTTCGACCGGATCTCCGCGGGCGAACTGCCGGTCGGCTGGGAGGAGAGCCTGCCGGTCTTCGAGCCGGGCAGCTCGCTGGCCACCCGCGCCGCGTCCGGCAAGGTGATCCAGGCGCTGGGCGCCGCCGTCCCCGAGCTCTGGGGCGGCTCGGCGGACCTCGCGGGCTCCAACAACAGCACGATCGACAAGAACTCCTCGTTCCTGCCGGAGGGCAACCCGCTGCCGTCCGCGGACCCCTACGGCCGCACCATTCACTGGGGCATCCGCGAGCACGCGATGGCCGCGGCGATGAACGGCATAGCGCTGCACGGCAACACCCGCATCTTCGGCGCCACCTTCCTGACGTTCTCCGACTACATGCGCAACTCGGTGCGGCTGTCCGCGCTGATGCACCTGCCGGTGACGTACGTGTACACGCACGACTCCATCGGCCTCGGCGAGGACGGCCCCACCCACCAGCCGGTGGAGCACCTGGCGTCGCTGCGCGCGATTCCGAACCTCCACGTGGTGCGGCCCGCCGACGCCAACGAGACCGTGCTCGCCTGGCGGGAGATCATGCGCCGGCACACCAAGGTGTACGGCAAGGGCGCCCCGCACGCGTTCTCGCTGACCCGCCAGGGCGTGCCCGTGTACGAGCCGAACGAGGACACGGCGCGCGGCGGCTACGTGCTGCTGGACGCCGAGGGCGGCGCCCCCCAGGTGGTGCTGATCGCCACCGGCTCCGAGGTGCAGCTGGCGGTGGGAGCGCGCGAGGAGCTGCAGGCCGCGGGCGTGCCCACCCGGGTGGTCTCGATGCCCTGCATCGAGTGGTTCGAAGAGCAGGACCAGGGGTACCGGGACCGGGTGCTGCCGCCGTCGGTGAAGGCCCGGGTGGCCGTGGAGGCAGGGGTCGCCCTGAGCTGGCACCGCTTCGTCGGTGACGCGGGCCGGATCGTCTCGCTGGAGCACTTCGGAGCCTCGGCGGACGCGAAGGTGCTGTTCCGTGAGTACGGATTCACGGCCGAGGCGGTGGCCGCCGCGGCACGGGAATCCCTTGCCGCCGCCCAGCGCTGACGCTGGTGTAACACGAGATATCGAAGAAATCTCAGAGCAGGAGATGCAGATTCCATGACAGACGCACTCAAGCGCCTCTCCGACGAAGGCGTGGCGATCTGGCTGGACGACCTGTCGCGCCAGCGCATCACGTCCGGCAACCTCGCCGAGCTGATCGACCAGCAGCATGTCGTGGGCGTCACCACGAACCCGACGATCTTCCAGAAGGCCATCTCCTCCGGCGACGGCTACGAGCAGCAGCTCGCCGACCTCGCCGTCCGGCGGGTCACCGTCGAGGAGGCCGTCCGGATGATCACCACCGCGGACGTCCGGGACGCCGCCGACATCCTCCGGCCGGTCTTCGACGCGACCGGCGGGCAGGACGGCCGGGTCTCGATCGAGGTCGACCCCCGGCTCGCGCACAACACCCCGGCCACCATCGCCGAGGCCAAGCAGCTCGCCTGGCTGGTGGACCGGCCGAACACCTTCATCAAGATCCCGGCGACCGAGGAGGGCCTGCCGGCGATCACCGAGACCATCGGCCGCGGCATCAGCGTCAACGTCACGCTGATCTTCTCGCTGGACCGCTACCGCGCCGTGATGGACGCGTTCATGGCGGGCCTGGAGAAGGCCAAGGCCGCGGGCCTCGATCTGTCCAAGATCCGCTCCGTGGCGTCGTTCTTCGTGTCCCGGGTGGACACCGAGGTCGACAAGCGCCTGGAGAAGATCGGCACCGACGAGGCCAAGGCGCTGCGCGGCAAGGCAGCCGTCGCCAACGCCCGGCTGGCCTACCAGGCGTACGAGGAGGCCTTCGGCTCGGACCGCTGGGCCGCCCTGGAGCGGGCCGGCGCGCACCACCAGCGTCCGCTGTGGGCCTCCACCGGCGTGAAGAACCCGGACTACCCGGACACCCTGTACGTGGCGGGCCTGGTCGCGCCCGGCGTGGTGAACACCATGCCGGAGGCCACACTGAACGCGGTCGCGCACCACGGCGACGACATCACCGGCAACGCCGTCGCAGGCAGCTACGAGCAGGCCCGCGCCGACCTGGACGCCATCGAGCGGCTGGGCATCTCGTACGACGACGTGGTCCGGGTCCTGGAGGACGAGGGCGTCGAGAAGTTCGCGACGTCCTGGACCGACCTCCTCAAGTCGACGGAGGCGGAGCTGAACCGCCTCACCCCCGCGGAGGGCTGAGCACGGTGTCCAGTGCTACCGACACCCACGTCACCGGGGCGAATCCGCTCCGTGACCCCGCGGACCGGCGGCTCCCGCGCATCGCGGGGCCGTCCGGCCTGGTGATCTTCGGGGTCACCGGTGACCTGTCCCGCAAGAAGCTGATGCCGGCCGTGTACGACCTGGCCAACCGCGGCCTGCTGCCCCCGGGCTTCTCCCTGGTGGGCTTCGCGCGCCGCGAGTGGCAGCACGAGGACTTCGCCCAGGAGGTCCACGACGCGGTCAAGGAGCACGCCCGCACGCCGTTCCGTGAGGAGGTCTGGCAGCAGCTCATCCAGGGCATGCGCTTCGTCCAGGGCACCTTCGACGACGACGCGGCCTTCGAGCAGCTGCGCGACACCATCAAGGAACTCGACGAGGCCCAGGGCACCGGCGGCAACTTCGCGTTCTACCTCTCGGTGCCGCCGAAGTTCTTCCCCAACGTCGTGCAGCAGCTCAAGAAGCACGGCCTGGCGGACCAGGCGAACGGCTCGTGGCGGCGGGCCGTCATCGAGAAGCCGTTCGGGCACGACCTGGCCTCGGCGCGGGAGCTGAACGCCATCGTCCACGAGGTGTTCTCGCCCGACCAGGTGTTCCGCATCGACCACTACCTGGGCAAGGAGACCGTCCAGAACATCCTGGCGCTCCGCTTCGCGAACACCCTCTTCGAGCCGATCTGGAACCGCAGCTACGTCGACCATGTGCAGATCACCATGGCCGAGGACATCGGCATCGGTGGCCGCGCGGGCTACTACGACGGGATCGGCGCCGCCCGTGACGTCATCCAGAACCACCTGCTGCAGCTGCTCGCGCTGACCGCGATGGAGGAGCCCGCCTCCTTCGACGCGCAGGCGCTGGCCGCCGAGAAGACCAAGGTGCTGGGCGCCGTGCGGCTGCCGGGGGACCTCGGCAAGGACACGGTGCTCGCACAGTACGCGGCCGGCTGGCAGGGCGGCGAGAAGGTCATCGGCTACCTCCAGGAGGAGGGCATCGACCCGCACTCCAGGACCGACACCTACGCCGCGGTCAAGCTCCAGATCGACAACCGCCGCTGGGCGGGCGTGCCGTTCTACCTGCGCACCGGCAAGCGCCTGGGCCGCCGCGTCACCGAGATCGCCGTGGTCTTCCAGCGCGCCCCGCACTCCCCCTTCGACCACACCGCCACGGAGGAGCTGGGCCAGAACGCCCTGGTCATCCGGGTGCAGCCGGACGAGGGCGTGACGGTGCGGTTCGGCTCGAAGGTCCCCGGCACCTCGATGGAGGTCCGGGACGTGTCGATGGACTTCGCCTACGGAGAGTCGTTCACCGAGTCCAGCCCGGAGGCGTACGAGCGGCTCATCCTGGACGTCCTGCTGGGCGACGCCAACCTCTTCCCGCGCACCGAGGAGGTCGAGCTGTCCTGGCAGATCCTCGACCCGATCGAGGAGTACTGGGAGAAGAACGGCAGGCCGCCGCAGTATCCCGCGGGCACCTGGGGACCCGTCGAGGCGGACGAAATGCTCGAACGAGACGGACGGAGCTGGCGTCGGCCATGAACATCGACCTGACGAACACCACGGCCAGCGAGATCAACAAGGCCCTGGTGCAGGGCCGCCGCACCATCGGCAGTCCGGCTGTCGGCATGGTCCTCACCCTGGTCATCGTCACCGACGAGGAGAACGCCTACGACTCGCTGAAGGCGGCGAGCGAGGCGTCCCGTGAGCATCCGTCCCGCACACTCGTGGTGGTCAAGCGCGTCTCGCGCTCGCCCCGGGACCGTACGAACTCCCGCCTGGACGCCGAGGTCCGGGTGGGCGCGGACGCGGGCACCGGTGAGACGGTCGTGCTGCGGCTGTACGGCGAGGTGGTCAACCACGCCCAGTCGGTGGTGCTGCCGCTGCTGCTGCCGGACGCCCCCGTGGTCGTCTGGTGGCCGGTGAACGCGCCGCTCGACCCCGCCAAGGATCCGCTGGGCGCGCTGGCGCAGCGCAGGGTCACGGACACCTACGCCGCGGAGGCACCCCTGGAGGAGCTGGGTGCCAGGTCCGAGACGTACACGCCGGGCGACACGGACCTGTCGTGGACCCGCATCACGCCCTGGCGCTCGATGCTGGCCGCGGCCCTGGACCAGGTCACCTGCCGGGTCCACAGTGCCGAGGTGACGGGCGAGGAGTTCAACCCGAGCGTGGAGCTGCTGGCCATGTGGCTGGCGGACCGGCTCGACGTACCGGTGAAGCGTGCGCTGTCCCCCGGTCCGGGGCTGAGCGGTGTCCGGATGGAGACCACCAGCGGCCCGATCGTCCTGCACCGGCACGACGGCTCGCTGGCGACCCTGTCCATCCAGGGCCAGCCGGACCGGGCGGTGGCGCTGCAGCGGCGTGAGACGTCCGAGCTGATCGCGGAGGAGCTGCGCCGGCTCGATCCCGACGACACCTACGCCTCGGCGCTGCGGTACGGCGTGGACCGGCTCGGGGAGCCCGGCGAGAACTCCGACGGCAACCCCGGCGGGGGCGCCGGTCCGGCGGAGGCCGGCTCGGCGGGCTCCGACGGGTCGTCGGAGGCCGTCGCCCAGCCGGCGGAGCCGGCCAAGGGCCCGGCGAAGAAGTCGGCCAAGTCCCCGGCGAAGCGGGCGGCCGCCAAGTGAGCAGGGCACCTCAGCTCGTCGTCCACCGCGACAAGGAGCTGATGGCGCAGGCCGCGGCGGCCCGTCTGATCACCAGGATCGTGGACGCCCAGTCCGCCCGTGGCACGGCCTCGGTCGTGCTCACGGGCGGGCGCAACGGCAACGGCCTGCTGGCCGCGCTCGCCGCCGCGCCCGCCCGGGACGCGGTGGACTGGGCCCACCTCGACCTGTGGTGGGGCGACGAGCGGTTCCTGCCGGACGGCGATCCGGAGCGCAATGTCACCCAGGCCCGCGAGGCGCTGCTCGACTCGGTGCCGCTCGACCCGGCGCGGGTGCACCCGATGCCGGCGTCGGACGGGCCGCACGGTACGGACGCCGACGCGGCGGCCGCGGCCTACGCCGAGGAGCTGGCCGCCGCGGCGGGGCCCGAGGATCACGGGCCGGTGCCGGGCTTCGACGTGCTGATGCTGGGCGTGGGCCCCGACACGCATGTGGCGTCCCTGTTCCCGGAGCTGCCCGGGGTCCGGGAGACGGAGCGCACGGTGGTCGGCGTGCACGGCGCACCCAAGCCTCCGCCCACCCGGATCACCCTGACCCTCCCGGCGATCCGCGCGGCCCGTGAGGTCTGGCTGCTGGCGGCGGGCGAGGACAAGGCGCGGGCGGCGGAGATCGCCCTGTCCGGGGCGGGCGAGGTGCAGGCGCCCGCGGCGGGCGCGTACGGCAGGTCCCGCACGCTGTGGCTGCTGGACAGCGCGGCGGCGGCCCGTCTGCCGCGCGGGCTGTACCCCCCGGCTTCGCCCTGACGGTAGGGGGCGGCCCTTCGCCCCCGCCATTGCCCGGGCCCCGAAGGGCGCGGGCAATGGCGCGCCCAGCCACTACGGAACCCGCGGCGGACGGACACGCATCCCCCGGGGCCGGGGGTGGGCCGCACATGAGGAGGGGCGGTGCGCCGAGCGCACCGCCCCTCCGGCATGCTCGGCTCAGCCACCCACAGGGCCGCTGGTGCCCGTGTTGAAGTACGGCTTGCACACGGTGCCGTCATAGTCCGTGGCGATCTCCAGCACCCTGGTGCCGTCCGCGGAGGGCAGCAGCGCGGAACTGTAGTTGGGGCAGTAGTCGACGGTGGTCGAGCCGACCGCCACCGGCGCGGCCACCTCCTGCCAGGCGCCCGTGCCGCTCGCGCTGTTGGTCCAGATGGTGCGCCCGCTGCCGGCGGCCACCGTGCCGTCCCGGTTGTACATCACCTGGCCCACCAGCAGCAGTTTCCCCTGCGGGTTGCCCGCCTCGGGCGCCCACGCGACCGTCGGCGCGTGCTTGAAGTACGTGCCGTCCGCGGTCTCGGGCCGGATGCCGAGGTACGCGGGATCGCCCCAGTCCCAGCCGTCCGGTGAGGTCCGGTAGTGCACGACGCACTGGTACTGGCCCGCGGCCGAGCAGATCTCGTACGTCATGAAGTACCTGCCGTCCGGCAGCCTCCGCACCACGGCCATGCCGGGCCGGTCCGAGCCGAGGGCGCCGGCCACGGTGTCGTGGTGACCGGTCCAGGTCAGACCGTCCCTGGACCGGGCGGCCACGAGCTTCTGGCTGTGCACGCCGTCGGTCTCGTCGGAGTAGTGGCAGACCAGGTCGCCCCGGGCGTCGACGGAGAACTCCGGTTCCCACAGCCCCCGGTCGTTCGGTGCCGTGGCGACGGTGGACAGGTACGACCAACTGCGGCCGACGTCGGTGCTCTTGAAGACGCGGATGGACATCCTGCGGTCGGGTGTGTCCTGCCCGACGGACGCGGCCCACAGGAGTGTGCCGGCGGGCAGGCCGCCGACCCGCTGCGGGAGCTCGTACAAGGTGGCGCAGCACAGCCCCCTGCCGCCGGACGCCGCCGGATCGGCGACCGTCCCGACCTGACGGAACGTCCCGCCGTCGTCGGTGCTCTCGTACACGGCACCGAGGCCGTTGTTCCCGTCGAACGTCACGACGGACGCGAGGACACGCCCATCGGCGGCCCCGCTGTGCGCCAGCCGTACGGCCCTCGGGTACAGCCCGGTGCCATCCCGCAGGAGCGTGCCGGTCGCGGCGGAGGTGGTGGGCACGGCGGACGCGGGGGAGGCGGGGGAGGCGGCAGCTGCGCCGGACGCGGCGGGCACGCCGGACGCGGCGGGCACGCCGGACGCGGCGGGCACGCCGGACGCGGCGGGCACGCCGGACGCGGCGGGCACGCCGGACGCGGCGGGCACGCCGGACGCGGCGGGCACGCAGAGGCCGAGCAGGGCGAAGACGAGGAGGAGCAGCAGGACGGTGGGGGCCGAGGAACGCGGGCGGTGCGGGCGGCACGCAGGTGCTCTGCGGCGCCGGCAGAGGATCGTCATGGGGACTCCCGTCAGCGGGGTGGGAGGAGGAGCCGGGGCAGCGACAGCGTAGAAGCTGATTTACAACGATGTACATAGCTCGGCGGAGATGCGCTTCCCCGGCGGCCCGGACCGGCGGGTAGCCTGCGCGGGTGAGGCGCATGGAGCGGATCGCGGGAGCCGTTGTCGGTTCAGCGGTGGGTGACGCGCTGGGAGCACCTTTCGAGTTTGGTCCCCAAGGTGCCTTCTCTGCCCGATTTCCCCTGCCAGGGGCGGGTGGCGAGATGTGCGGAGGTGGTGGCTGGGAGCCGGGCGAGGCCACCGATGACACACAGATGGCCGTTGTCGTCGCGGAATCACTGCTGCAGCAGCGCGGACTGGACTTGCCGGATGTCTTCGCCCGCTTCCAGCGGTGGGCGGCATCCGGACCCAAGGACATCGGCTTGCAGACCGAAGACGTCCTGACCAATGGCATGCCATGGGACCGGGCCGCCGCCGCGCATTTCCAGGTCAACCAGCGAGCGGCCGGCAATGGCTCACTGATGAGGGCATCGACGTCTGCGGTCCACTTCGCACATGCCGGCCGATCGGCCACGATGGATGCCGCCCGGCGCCTCGCCGCCCTGACCCATGGCGACCGCGCCGCCTGGGAAGGCACCGCCATCTTCCATGAACTCATCCGTGTCCTCCTGGCGGACGCCGATCCCTTCGATGCGCTTCCGGGCATTCTGGCTCGTGTCCATCCCGACCACCGCCGGCGGTTCGCCACGGTCCTTGCCCCCGACTGGCACCCCGACCGGGCGACGGAGTTCAACGGCGCCGTCTGGCCTTGCCTGGGGTCGGCCGTCTGGGCCCTGCGCAGCACGGCCGGCTTCGAGGACGCGCTTCGCGCGGCGATCGACCTCGGCGGTGACACCGACACCGTCGCCGCGGTCACCGGTGGTCTCGCCGGTGCCCGTTACGGACTGGGGGCGATCCCCGTCCGCTGGACCGAGCCGCTGCACGTTCCGCTGCCGGGCTTTGACGGACGGGTGCTGCGGCTGGCCGATCTCGTCGATCTCGCCCGTCGACTCGCGGGGTGACCACGATCGACGCGGCCGGCGGCTGATCCGAGCCATCGATGAAGTCGCCGTCGGGGACCTCATCAGGCGTGTCCCGTGCGCCGGCCGTTCCGTGCCATGACGCGCCGCCCACGGTGCGATTCAAGACCCCGGCCGGAATGGCGGCGTTTTCAGGAGGAACCCTTGCGACCCCGCACGCCATGAAACTGCCGCGAGGAAGAACTCCCGAGCAAGGGCTGGGAGATCGTGGAATACGCGCATGACAGCGGTCCGAATGGCAGCAGTCCGATTGACAGCCGTCCGAACAAGAACCTCGATCTCCCCGCCGGCAACCACCGGAAGAAGTTCGGCGTCCCTGTCGTGTACCACGCCGAGGACAACTCACCCGACCTCCCGACCTGGGGTGACCGTGGCGCCCGATTGCCATCAGGTGCCCGATCGGGCAGTGCGTGGACCGGTGTTGAGGGGAGGACAGGCCCGGTCGGACTCGCGACACGGCAAAAGGGTTGTGCGGAGAAAAGAATTATTTCCAAGCCGCAGCATTCGCCACGAATATGCGGCAGAGCGACGGCCGTTTCCCCTGATCAGACGTGATACGTTTTCAACCGGCCACCGAAAAGACTGAACGCGTTGATAAACGGGGATGGAGAGAAACCTCATGTTCAGGAACCGCATAATCAGCAGGACCGCACTCACCGTCGGTATCACCGCCGCCGTCCTGCCGCTCGCCGTCGCCGCGCCCGCGCTGGCCGCCGGTGGCCACGCCCACCACGCCGCGGCCGGCGTGGCCACCGCGCACAGCGCCACCGCGACCGCGGGCGCCGTGCAGCGCGTCGACACCTTCTACAACGCCTACATCGACGCCGTTCGCGCCGACGACTACGCCACCGCCGACAAGCTGACCGCCGAGTACCTCTCCCCCACCGCGCAGGCGGACGTCAGGGGCTGGCAGGAGGCCAACCACGCGAACGGCATCCTGCACGCGCAGGACGTCCCGGACAGCGCCACGGCCGTCTATGACGAGACCGCCGCGGGCACCGTCTACCTCCACGTCGACCTGAAGTGGGGCAGCGACACCAGCACCGTCGCGGTGCGCTACAGCAACGTCGACCAGGTCATCACCGGCATCTCCGATCCGGTGAGCTGACCGGCCGGCGCCCGCGCGGCGCCTCTCACGTCACCGCGGCCCGGAGCGGCGAACCGCTCCGGGCCGCGGTGCGTCCGTGGTGCCGAGGCCCAGGGGCTCACCCTGCGCGCGGCGGCACGGGGACTGTGGCATCCGCCTCAGCGGCTCAGGGGCCCGCTCAGCGCCCGCGCAGCTCCCGGTACTTGCCCACCAGCGCCTTGGTGGACGCGTCCAGGCCCGGCACGTCGGCGCCCTCCGTGAGAGCGGGCTCCACCCGCTTGGCGAGGACCTTGCCCAGTTCCACGCCCCACTGGTCGAACGAGTCGATGTTCCAGACCGCCCCCTGGACGAACACCTTGTGCTCGTAGAGCGCGACGAGCTGCCCGAGGACCGAGGGCGTCAGCTCCTTGGCCAGGATGGTCGTGGTCGGGCGGTTCCCCTTGAACGTCTTGTGCGGCACCAGTTCCTCGGCGACGCCCTCGGCGCGCACCTCCTCCGGTGTCTTGCCGAAGGCCAGGGCCTGGGTCTGGGCGAAGAAGTTGGCCATCAGCAGGTCGTGCTGGGCGGCCAGCGTGGGTGACAGCTCGGGCACGGGCTGGGCGAAGCCGATGAAGTCGGCCGGGATCAGCTTGGTGCCCTGATGGATCAGCTGGTAATACGCGTGCTGGCCGTTGGTGCCGGGCGTGCCCCAGACGACGGGACCGGTCTGCCACTGCACCTCCTTCCCGTCCCGGTCCACGTGCTTGCCGTTGGACTCCATGTCCAGCTGCTGCAGGTACGCGGTGAACCTGGACAGGTAGTGGGAGTACGGCAGGACCGCATGGGACTGCGCACCGTGGAAGTTGCCGTACCAGATGCCCAGCAGGCCCAGCAGGAACGGGGCGTTGTGCTCGGGCGGCGCGGCGCGGAAGTGCCGGTCGACCAGGTGGAAGCCGTCCAGCATCTCCCGGAAGCGGTCGGGGCCGATCGCGATCATCAGGGAGAGGCCGATGGCCGAGTCGTACGAGTAGCGGCCGCCGACCCAGTCCCAGAACTCGAACATGTTCTCCGTGTCGATGCCGAACTCCGCGACCTTCCCGGCGTTGGTCGACAGCGCCACGAAGTGCTTGGCGACCGCCTCCTGGCCGGCGCCCAGCTCCGCCAGCAGCCACTTGCGGGCCGAGGTGGCGTTGGTGATCGTCTCGATGGTGGTGAAGGTCTTCGAGGCGATGATGAACAGCGTCTCGGCGGCGTCCAGGTCCCGCACCGCCTCGTGGAGGTCCGCACCGTCGACGTTGGAGACGAAGCGGACCCTCAGGTCACGGTCGGTGAAGGTCTGCAGCGCCTCGTAGGCCATGGCGGGGCCGAGGTCGGAGCCGCCGATGCCGATGTTGACGACGTTCTTGATGCGCTTTCCGGTCTGGCCGGTCCACGCGCCCGAGCGGACCCGGTCGGCGAAGGACGTCATCTTGTCGAGCACGGCGTGCACCTTGGGGACGACGTTCTCCCCGTCCACCTCGATCACCGTGTCGCTCGGCGCGCGCAGCGCGAGGTGCAGCACGGCGCGGTCCTCGGTGGTGTTGATCCTGTCCCCACGGAACATCGCGTCGCGCAGACCGGCCACGTCGGTGGCGGCGGCCAGGTCGCGCAGCAGCCGCAGGGTCTCGTCGGTCACAAGGTGCTTGGAGTAGTCGATGTGCAGATCGCCGACCTGGAGGGTGTACCTGGTGGCGCGGTCCGGGTCCGCGTCGAACAGCTCGCGCAGCCCCACCTCCCCGAGCTCCTCCCGGTGCTTGCCCAGAGCCGTCCACTCGGGCATCTGGTTCAGCCTGGCTCGGCTATCAGCGTTCATGTCGGACTTCAGCCTTCTCTCGTACCAGCCGTACGTACCCTTGCCCCGCCCGTCCGAGACCCCTGTCCCCCGACCGTCTCTCGGCCAAAACACTATAGGTGTCGCAGGTCGCGCAATCGGTGCGCGGCATGGCACAGAGGTCGCGGGCGCACGGGCGGGGGGCTGGCCCGCGCGGGAACACCGGCTCCGGGTCTCTCCGGGGGTATGGCGCGGAAATTGGTCTAGTCCTAGTGTGGTGCGGACCATTGACGCGGTCTCAGGCCGCGGGCTACTCCCTTGTTCGTCCCTGCCTGTCACGACGGAGTCGATGGCCTCCGTCACCTCACACCTAGGACGGTCATGAGACGTGTTCGATCGCTCAGAGCCCTGTTCACGGCGGCGGCCCTCGCCGTGGCCGGTGCGGGCCTGACCGCGCTGAGCGCCGGCCCCGCCCAGGCTGCCACGCCGCTCCCCTCCCATGTCTTCGCCCCGTACTTCGAGGCGTGGACGGGCGACAGCCCCGCCGAGCTCAGCGCGGCGTCCGGCGCCAAGCACCTGACGATGGCGTTCATCCAGACGCCGTCCGCCGGCTCCTGCACCCCGTACTGGAGCGGTGACACGAGTTCGCCGATCTCCTCGGCCACCTTCGGCGACGACATCAAGACCATCCAGGCCCGGGGCGGCGATGTCATTCCCTCGTTCGGCGGGTACACCGCGGACACCACGGGCACCGAGATAGCCGACAGCTGCACCGACGTCGGCAAGATCGCCGCTGCTTACGAGAAGGTCATCACCACCTACGACATCTCCCGCCTCGACATGGACATCGAGGTCGACTCGCTGGACAACACCGCCGGGATCGACCGGCGGAACAAGGCGATCAAGCAGGTCGAGGACTGGGCCGCGGCCAACGGCCGGCCGCTCCAGATCTCCTACACCCTGCCGACGACGACCACCGGGCTCGCCTCCAACAGCCTTGCGGTGCTGCGCAACGCCGTGCAGAACGGTGCGCGTGTCGACGTCGCGAACATCATGACGTTCGACTATTACGACGGCGCCGACCCACACAACATGGCGAACGACACCCAGACGGCGGCCCAGGGTCTGCACGACCAGCTCGCGACTCTCTACCCGGGCAAGTCGTCCGCCCAACTGTGGGCCATGATCGGCGTCACGGAGATGCCCGGCGTCGACGACTACGGCCCGGCCGAGACCTTCACCCTGGCCAACGCCACCCAGGTCTACAACTGGGCTGTCTCCAAGGGCATCAACACGCTCTCCTTCTGGGCGCTGCAGCGCGACAACGGAGGCTGCCCGGGCGGCGGCGCGGGGGACGGCTGCTCCGGGATCGAGCAGGGGACCTGGGCCTTCTCGCACATCTTCGAGCCGTTCACCGGCGGGACCACGGCACCACCGAGCAATGACTTCTCCCTGAGCCTCTCCCCCGCATCCGGTTCGGTGACCGCGGGCAACTCGGCCACCACCAAGGTGAGCACCGCGGCGACGGCCGGATCGGCGCAGACGGTGGCACTCTCTGTCAGCGGCGCGCCCACCGGCGTCACCCCCTCCCTCAGCCCGGCCTCGGTGTCGGCCGGCGGCTCCGCCACCCTCACCCTCCGCACGTCCGCCACCGCCGCTTCGGGCACGTACACCGTCACGGTCACCGGAGCCGGCGACAAGGCCCGTCACACGGCGACGTACACCCTGACGGTCACCGGTGGCAGCGGCTCCCAGTGCACCGCGGATCCCTGGGACGCCGATGCGGTCTACACCGGCGGCGCGCAGGTCTCGCACGACGGTCATCTCTGGCAGGCCAAGTGGTGGACGACCGGCGAGGAGCCCGGCACCACCGGCGAGTGGGGCGTCTGGCAGGACCTCGGCACCTGCTGAGCCGGACGGCTCCCCCTTTCACTCAGTCACGCGTGCGCGACGGCCCGGTGAGACCGCGCAACGGCACGGTCAGTCATCCGCAACGACCCGGTCGGTCCGTCGTTCGCAACGGCTCGGACAGTCCGTCGTCCCCGACGGCACGGTGACTCGGCGCCCGGTGGGGTGCCCCGGCGGTGCCCCGCCGTGCGGTGTCGGGTACCCCACCGGTGCACGGCGCCGGTACACGACCGTGGGTGCACACCACCGGTGCACGACCGTGGGTACACACCACCGGTGCATGGCGCCGGTACGTTCATCGGCACATCCGGCCGCGTACCGGCCCGGTCACGTGGTGGACCGGGCCGGTACGCCCGGGCGCACCGCGGTCCAGAGGGCGGCCACCGCCACCGCGAACAGCGCCGCGGCGAGGAGCGCCGGGGTGTTCAGGCCCCAGGCGGTGGCGACGGCGCCGCCCAGCAGCGCGCCGAGCGGGGCCCCGGAGACGGCGACCGTGCGGAACGCGGAGCTGATGCGACCGAGCATCTGCGCGGGACTGCGCTGCTGCATCAGCGTCGCCTGGTTCACGTTCCACACCATGCCCATCAGGCCGAAGACGGCCAGACCCCCGATCAGCACGGCGATGCTGCGCAGTGTGCCGATGGCGGCCAGCGCAGCCGTCTGGACGAGTCCCGCGGCGCAGACGCTCCGTGTGCGCCCCAGGCGGATGGCGAGCCGGGAGGCGAGCGCTCCGCCCAGCAGGGCGCCGACCGTGTAGGCCGTCATCGCGGCGACGTACTGGGTGTTGTCCGCCCCCAGCCAGCCGGTGGCGAGCAGCACCAGGGTGGCGATGACGGCGCCCATGCCTATGTTGCACAGGGCCGTCGCCAGGCAGAGGCCGCGCAGGGGGCGGTCCTGCCGAAGGGCGCGCAGGCCCTCCGCGATGTCGGCCCGCAGGGTGCGGCCGGCCGGGCGCGGGGCACGCTCGGGCGGCCTGGTGCGCAGGGACGCGACGAGTGCGGCGGCCACGAAGAAGGTCATGGCGTCGGCCATATACGGTACGGCGACACCGAGGGCGAGCAGCAGCGGTACCAGGGGCAGGGCCAGCAGGCCGCCCGCGATCTGCTGGCCGGACATCAGGCGGCCGTTCGCGGGGCCCAGTGCCTCTCGGGAGACGACGGTGGGCAGCAGGGCCGTGGCGGCGTTGTCGAAGAGCGTCTGGAGGGTGGTGAGCGCGAAGGCCAGCGCGATCAGCAGCGCCACCCCTGCATGGCCCAGCGCCACCGCGGCGGCGAAGGCCGCCATCATCAGCCCCCGGAGCACGTCCACCGACCACATCGCGCGGCGCTGGTCGACCCGGTCGGCGAGCGCCCCGCCGAGCAGGCCGAAGACGATCCACGGCAGATAGCCGCAGGCCGTCACGGCCGCGACGAGCAGGGGCCGGTGCGTGAGCGAGGCCGCGAGCAGCGGCAGCGTGGAGGTGCGCAGCGCGTCCCCGAACCTGGAGAGCACCGCCGCGGCCCACAGCCGCCCGAACCCCCCGCGCCAGGCGGGCGCCACCACCTCCGCGGACGTCTCGGCAGCCGCCATGACTCCCCCTCCCCCTGCCGGCGCCCGGGCCCCGTGCCCGAGTCGCACCACTGGGATGAACCGTAGGAGCCACCACTGACAATCGGCCGGGGAGCACAGGAGCCAAGACGACCACGCGCCTCCGCCGAGCACCACGCGCCCTGGCCGAGCACCACGCGCCCCCTCACACCGGTCCACGCGAGCCGAATGCTCGAACAACCACGCGTGCGCACAGCCACACGCCCGGCACACGGCACACGGCACACGGCACACGGCACACGGCACACGGCACACGGCACACGGCACACGGCACACGGCACACGGCACACGGCACACGGCACACGGCACACGGCACACGGCAAGAGGGACGCCCGGCGCCCCGGAAACGCAAGAGGTCCGTCGGGGCGTCGTGCCCCAACGGACCTCAAGTACTAGATCTCGCCCCGGAGTTTGGCGAGCGCCTCCGCGAGGATGGCCTCCCCGTCGGCGTCGCTGCGCCGCTCCCGCACATAGGCGAGGTGCGTCTTGTACGGCTCGGTGCGGGGCGGGTCCGGCGGATTGTCGCGGTCCTGCCCGGCCGGAAAGCCGCAGCGTGGACAGTCCCATGTGTCGGGGACCTGCGCGTCGCTGGCGAAACTCGGCTGGGTCTCGTGCCCGTTGGAGCACCAGAAGGAGACGCGCAGCCGCGGCGCGGACTCGCCGCGCTCGGCCTCGCCCATCGGCCCCGCCCCGACCCGGCTTCCACGGATCGCGTTGCCACTTGCCACGGTCGTAACTCCCTGCGTAATGGTGCCGCGGAGCGAGTCGACGGTCCGCTCCACTGCGGGCCCTTAAGTCTACGTAAGGCCCAACGCGCGTCCAGTGAGAGGAGTTACCCAGTCCGGGACGCAAGCCTCATGATAGGCCGCCCCTGGCGACGCGTACCTGACATAAGACACGGCCACGATACGTGCGCCGCGGCCGAGTCGGATGTCGGGACCACGTCAGGGGGCCCGGCTACATCAGGATGCCCAGGACCACGATGCACGCGGTCCACAGCAGGCCGATCACCACGGTGATGCGGTCGAGGTTGCGCTCGGCGACCGATGAGCCACCGACGGACGACTGCATGCCGCCACCGAACATGTCGGAGAGGCCGCCGCCCTTCCCCTTGTGCATCAGCACCAGCAGCATCAGCAGCAGGCTGAAGATGATCAGGGCGATCGAGAACCCCAGAACCACGGCTGGACCAACTTCCTCGGTTACGGATGGACGACACGGGGGGCCGGGCCAGGCAGCGCCGCTGACGCGCCCTGCCTGCTCGGCCCCCGCAAGGGTACGACGGATCGGTGTCCGCGCATACTCACCGCCGGCGGCCGCCAGCGGTGGCGCCGGTCACGGACGGATACTACTGGTCACGGAACCGGACGATCTTGACGAACTCCTCCGCGTCCAGCGACGCACCGCCGACCAGGGCACCGTCCACATCGGTCTGGGCCATGATCGCGGCGATGTTCCCCGACTTCACGGAGCCGCCGTACTGGATGCGGATCTTATCGGCCACGTCCTGTGAGTAGAGCTCGGCCAGCCGGCCCCGGATGGCGCCGCAGACCTCCTGGGCGTCCTCGGGGGTGGCCACCTCGCCGGTGCCGATCGCCCAGACCGGCTCGTAGGCGATCACCAGGGACTCCGCCTGCTCCGTGGGGACGTCCTTGAGGCCGATGTCGAGCTGGTTCAGCGTGAAGGGGACCTGCTGGCCGGCCTTGCGGACGTCCAGGGCCTCGCCGATGCACAGGATCGGGGTGAGGCCGTGCCGGAAGGCGGCCTTCACCTTGGCGTTGCAGGTGTCGTCGGACTCTGCGTGGTACTGGCGGCGCTCGGAGTGACCGACGGTCACGTAGGTGCACTTCAGCTTGGCCAGCATCGCACCGGAGATCTCGCCGGTGTAGGCGCCGGAGTCGTGCGCGCAGAGGTCCTGGGCACCGTACTTGATCTTGAGTTTGTCGCCGTCGACCAGCGTCTGCACCGATCGGAGGTCGGTGAAGGGCGGCAGGACGGCGACCTCCACGGCCTCGTAGTCCTTGTCGGCCAGGGCGAAGGCGAGCTTCTGGACGTGGGCGATGGCCTCCAGGTGGTTGAGGTTCATCTTCCAGTTGCCCACCACGAGGGGCGTGCGGGTCGTGTTGTTCGTCATGTGGGGTGTCAGTTCTCCAGTGCGGCGAGGCCGGGCAGCGTCTTGCCCTCAAGGTATTCGAGGGACGCGCCGCCACCGGTCGAAATATGGCCGAATGCGTTCTCGTCGAATCCCAGGATGCGGACGGCCGCGGCGGAGTCTCCGCCGCCGACCACCGTGAAGGCCGGGGACTCGACGAGGGCCTGGGCGACCGCCTTGGTGCCCTCGGCGAAGTCGGGGTGCTCGAAGACGCCCATGGGACCGTTCCAGAAGACGGTCGCGGCGTCGGCGAGCTTCGAGGCGTAGAGCTTGCCGGTCTCCGGGCCGATGTCCAGCCCCATCCGGTCGGAGGGGATGGCGTCGGCGGCGAAGGTGCCCGGGTTGGCCGGGGCCTTCGTCTTCAGGTCGGGGAACTCGCCCGCCGCCAGCACGTCGATCGGCAGCAGGAACTCCACGCCCCGCTCCTCGGCGCGCCGCAGGTACTCCTGGACGGCCGGGATCTGGTCCTCCTGGAGCAGCGAGGAGCCGATCTCGTACCCCTTGGCCTTCAGGAAGGTGTACGCCATGCCGCCGCCGATGAGGATGCGGTCGGCCTTCTCCAGGAGGTGGTCGATGACGCCGAGCTTGTCGGAGACCTTGGCACCGCCCAGGACGACCGCGTACGGGCGCTTGACGTCCTCGGTGAGCCGCTTCAGGACGCCCACCTCGGTGGCGATGAGGTAGCCCGCGTAGTGCGGCAGGCGGGCCGGCAGGTCGAGGACGGAGGCGTGACCCCGGTGCACGGCGCCGAAGCCGTCGCCCACGTAGACGTCGGCGAGGGCCGCGAGCCGGTCGGCGAACTCGCCGCGCTCGGTGTCGTCCTTGCTGGTCTCTCCGGGGTTGAAGCGGAGGTTCTCGATCACGGCGACCTGGCCGGGCTGCAGCCCGTCCACGGCGTCGTGGGCGGCGGGGCCGATGGTGTCCTGGGCGAACGCCACCGGCGCGCCCAGCAGTTCCCCGAGCCGCTCGGCGGCGGGCAGCAGCGAGAACGCCGGGTCGGGGGCTCCCTTGGGACGGCCCAGGTGGGAGGCGACGACCACCTTTCCGCCGGCGTCGGCGAGCGCCTTGACGGTGGGCAGGACGGCCCTGATGCGGCCGTCGTCGGTGATGGTGCCGTCGGCGAGCGGGACGTTGAGGTCGGCGCGGACGAAGACCCGCTTGCCGTCGATCCCCTCGCCGAGAAGTTCGTCGATCGTCTTCATGAGTGGACTCCTAGGAAGGCTCTGGGCTGGCGCTGCGCATCCGATGGCATATGCGGCAGGGACCCCGCACATGGGACAGGGCCCGGGCGGCGCTGTACCGGCGCGCGCCCGGACCCTGTCCTACACGTCGAGGTGCCTGCCGTACCGGATACGGGTCAGAGCTGGCCGCCGACGAAGACCGTGAGGTCGACGAGGCGGTTGGAGTAGCCCCACTCGTTGTCGTACCAGCCGATGACCTTGGCCTGGGTGCCCTCGGCCATGGTGAGCAGCGAGTCGAAGGTGCAGGAGGCCGGGGAGGAGACGATGTCCGAGGAGACGATCGGGTCGGCCGTGTACTCCAGCAGACCCTTCAGCTCGCCCTCGGCCGCCTTCTGGTAAGCGGCATTGATCTCGTCCTTGGTGACCTCGCGCTCCAGGGTGACGACCAGGTCGGTGACCGAGCCGGTCGGCACCGGGACGCGCATGGCCAGGCCGTCCAGCTTGCCCTTGAGCTGCGGGAGCACCAGGGCGGTGGCCTTCGCGGCGCCGGTGGTGGTCGGGATGATGTTCTCCGCGGCGGCGCGGGCGCGGCGCAGGTCCTTGTGCGGGAAGTCCAGGATGCGCTGGTCGTTCGTGTACGCGTGCACCGTCGTCATCAGGCCCTTGACAATGCCGAAGTTCTCGTCGAGGACCTTGGCCAGCGGCGCCACGCAGTTGGTGGTGCAGGAGGCGTTGGAGATGACGTGGTGCTTCGCCGGGTCGTACTGGTCCTGGTTGACACCCATGACGATGGTGATGTCCTCGTCCTTGGCCGGGGCCGAGATGAGGACCTTCTTGGCGCCGCCCGCGAGGTGCTTGGCGGCGTCGTCACGCTTGGTGAAGATGCCGGTGGACTCGATGACGAGGTCGACGCCCAGGTCGCGCCAGGGGATGTCGGCGGGGTTCCGCTCGGACAGCACCTTGATCGTCTTGCCGTCCACCGTGATGGTGTCGGCGGTGTTCGACACATCAGCCTTGAGGCGGCCGAGGATGGTGTCGTACTTCAGCAGGTGAGCGGTGGTCGCGGTGTCACCCAGGTCGTTGACAGCCACGATCTCGATGTCTGCACCCTGCTCCAGCAGCGCGCGGAAGTAGTTACGACCGATGCGGCCAAAGCCGTTGATGCCTACGCGGATCGTCACGAACCGATCTCCTCGTTGGTACGCCGGTTTCGACGCCGGCGAGTTGTATGGGATGTCCCCGACCGCATACGACCCTACCTCTCCGGGGGCCACGGAGTGACATCGAACAGGCCCCTGATCCGGGCGTCGCATGCATTACCCGCCAGTAGGGCGGAGGCTCCGGCGCACGGTGTGCGCGCCGGTCACACGGGGGGCGGAAACGCGGCGCGCGCGGCTCCGGTCGGAGCCCGGGCCCCCTTCGCGGCGGGGGCCCGGCAGGGGCTCGCCCTCCCGTCAGGGGCTCGCCTCGGCAGGGGCTCGCTCTCGACAGGGGACCGCCTCGGCAGAGGCTCGCCTCGACAGGGGACCGCCTCGGCAGAGGCTCGCCTCGACAGGGGACCGCCTCGGCAGGGGGCCGGCTCCAGTGGATCTTCAGCCGCCCGTGGCGCCGGTGCCGACGCAACAGGACGGCACGGCAGGACGGTCCACGTGTTCGTGGCGGCCTTGACCACCTCAGTGACCGGGTGCCCTGCCACGGGTCCTTGCGGCTGGTCGCGCAGTGCCACGCGCCCCTGCGGGGCGCAACGCCCGCGGCTCGGGCGCACGTCTGTGGGGCTTCGAGCGAACGAGCCGGTGCGGCACGGCAGGCAGGCGCACCCGTCGGCGCCCGCGATCCGCTCAGCCCGCCAGGTTCTCCGCCATCTCCTCGGTGAGGCTGGACTCCGTGCCGGGGATGCCGAGGTCCTGGGCGCGCTTGTCGGCCATGGCGAGCAGGCGGCGGATGCGGCCCGCGACGGCGTCCTTGGTCAGCGGCGGGTCGGCGAGGGCGCCCAGCTCCTCCAGGGAGGCCTGCTTGTGCTCCATGCGCAGGCGCCCCGCGGCCGCCAGGTGCTCCGGGACCTCGTCGCCGAGGATCTCCAGGGCGCGCTGCACCCGGGCGCCGGCGGCGACGGCGGCGCGGGCCGAGCGGCGGAGGTTGGCGTCGTCGAAGTTGGCGAGGCGGTTGGCGGTGGCCCGCACCTCGCGGCGCATCCGGCGCTCCTCCCAGGCCAGCACCGACTCATGGGCGCCGAGCCGGGTGAGCAGCGCGCCGATGGCGTCGCCGTCGCGGACGACGACGCGGTCCACGCCGCGCACCTCCCGGGCCTTGGCCGCGATCTGCAGCCGCCGGGCCGCGCCGACCAGCGCGAGGGCCGCCTCGGGCCCGGGGCAGGTCACCTCCAGGGAGGAGGAGCGGCCCGGCTCGGTGAGCGAGCCGTGGGCGAGGAACGCGCCGCGCCAGGCGGCCTCGGCGTCGCAGGTGGCCCCCGAGACCACCTGCGGTGGCAGGCCGCGGATCGGGCGGCCGCGGCCGTCGACCAGGCCGGTCTGCCGGGCCAGCTGGTCACCGCCCGCTACCACCCGTACGACGTAGCGCGAGCCGCGGCGCAGGCCGCCGGGGGCCATCACGATCAGCTCCGAGCTGTGCCCGAAGATCTCCAGGATGTCCCTCTTGAGCCGGCGCGCCGCCATCGCGGTGTCCAGCTCGGCCTCGATCACGATCCGCCCGCTCACCAGGTGCAGCCCGCCGGCGAACCGCAGGATCGACGAGACCTCCGCCTTTCTGCAGCAGGTCCGGGTGACGGGGAGCCGGGAGATCTCGTCCTTCACCGCTGCCGTCATCGCCATGGGCCGATCCTTCCATGCATCCGAAAAATACGGTCGTACGCGGCGGCCAACAGCTCAGGATCATGCCTGGGGCTGCCGTCGGGCCGGGCCACGGGCGCCAGCTCGACCGCGGCACCGAACCCGCGCGCCGCCTCGATGAGGGAGCCGCAGTCGGGCACGGCGGCCTCGTCGGCCAGCACCACGTCCAGGGCGAGTTTAGGGGCGTGTCGTCCCAAAACCTCCAAATGACGCTGCGGGGAGAAGCCCTCTGTTTCTCCCGGCTGAGGGGCGAGGTTGAGAGAGAGGACACGGCGGGCCTTCGTCTTGGCCAGTGCCTCCAGCAGTTCGGGCACCAGGAGGTGCGGGATCACGGAGGTGAACCAGGAGCCGGGGCCCAGGACCACCCAGTCGGCGTCCAGGACGGCCGCCACGGCCTCCGGGACGGCGGGCGGGTCGTGCGGCTCCAGGTGGACGGTCTGCACCTCGCCGGGGGTGAGGGCGACGGTGGCCTGGCCGCGTACCGTGCCGACCTCGTCGGGTCGGTCCGGGTCGTGGCCGCGCACCAGGGCGCGCAGCTCCAGCGGGACGGCGGACATCGGCAGCACCCGGCCGTGCGCGCCGAGCAGCTTGCCGACCAGGTCCAGGGCCTGCACATGGTCGCCGAGCTGCTCCCAGAGGGCGACGATGAGGAGATTGCCGACCGCGTGGCCGTGCATCTCGCCGCGGGACTGGAAGCGGTGCTGGATGACCCTGGCCCAGGTCTGGCCCCAGTCGTCGTCGCCGCAGAGTGCGGCGAGCGCCTTGCGCAGGTCTCCCGGCGGCAGCACGCCCAGCTCGTCGCGGAGCCGCCCGCTGGAGCCGCCGTCGTCGGCGACGGTGACGACGGCGGTGAGGTCGCCGGTGATCCGGCGCAGCGCGGCCAGCGACGCGGACAGTCCCATGCCGCCGCCGAGCGCGACGACCTTGGGCTGGGCCCCGCGCCGCCCGCGGAGACCGCGGCCGATCCGCACGCCCGCCCGGCCGTTCTCGCCCTGTGCCGGCAGCATGCTCTGGCGGAGCCGGCCCGGCCGAGGTGAGCGTTTGGTCATTCGCGGCCCATGTCCCGGTGGACGACGACGGTCTCCACTCCCTCGGCGGCAAGGCGGGCGGCGAGCCGCTCCGACATGGCGACGGAGCGGTGCTTGCCCCCTGTGCAGCCCACCGCGACCGTCACATAGCGCTTGCCCTCGCGGCGGTAGCCGGCGGCGATCAGCTGGAGCAGCTCCGCGTAGCGGTCGAGGAACTCCTTGGCGCCGGGCTGGTTGAAGACATAGGCGGCGACCTCCTCGTTGAGCCCCGTGTAGGGGCGCAGCTCGGGGACCCAGTGGGGGTTGGGCAGGAAGCGCATGTCGGCCACCAGGTCGGCGTCGACGGGCAGGCCGTACTTGAAGCCGAACGACATCACGGTGGCCCGCAGCTCCGGCTCCTCGTCGCCGGCGAACTGGGCGTCCATCTTGGCGCGCAGCTCGTGGACGTTGAGGCTGGAGGTGTCGATGACCAGGTCGGCGTCGCCGCGCAGCTCGCGCAGCAGCTCCCGCTCGGCCGCGATGCCGTCGGTGATCCGGCCGTCGCCCTGGAGGGGGTGCGGGCGGCGCACCGACTCGAAGCGGCGCACCAGGGCGTCGTCGGAGGACTCCAGGAAGACGATGCGCCGGGTGACGTGCCGGGCCTCCAGGTCGGCCAGGGACTCGCGGAGGTTGTCGAAGAAGCGGCGGCCGCGGACGTCGACGACGACCGCGATCCTGGCGACATTGCCCTGGGAGCGGGCTCCCAGCTCCACCATGGTGGGGATCAGCGCGGGCGGCAGATTGTCGACGACGAACCAGCCGAGGTCCTCGAGGCACTTGGCCGCGGTGGACCGGCCGGCGCCGGACATCCCGGAGATGATCACCAGCTCGGGGATGGCCGCGTCGCCGGGCGTCTCGGCGGCCGGGACCGCGGTGAGCTGGGTGCCGTGCTCGTGCTGGGCGGTGCGGGAGCCGCGCTCGTCGCGGCCGTCGCGGGTGTGGGGGTCCTCGTCGGGGCCGGGGTTCTCGGGTGTGTCGTGGTCTTCCGGGCGGGCGGGCCGCGGGCCGCCGTGCTTCCGGTGTTCTTCGTGATCGCTCATGTCTCTTGCCCCCGTCGGTCGTCCGTGGTGCCCGTCGAGACGGGCTCGTCGTCTTCAATGATCTCTCCGGTCGCCGTGTTCACGGCGGGGGCGGCGGGAGCCGCCTGTGCGAAGGCCGCGACGATCGTCTCGGCGGTCTTGCGGCCTACGCCCGGAACCTCACAGATCTGGTCGATTGTCGCGGACCGCAGCCGCTTCACGGAGCCGAAATGCTTGATCAGGGCTTGTTTGCGCGTCTCGCCGAGGCCGGGCACGTCGTCGAGCGGGCCTGCCCGGAAGCGCTTGGCACGCTTGGTGCGCTGGTAGGCGATCGCGAAGCGGTGCGCCTCGTCGCGCACGCGCTGCAGGAGGTAGAGCCCCTCGCTGCTGCGCGGCAGTACCACGGGATCCTCCTCGCCGGGCACCCACACCTCTTCGAGCCGCTTGGCGAGGCCGCAGACGGCGACGTCGTCGATGCCCAGCTCGTCCAGCGCGCGCTGCGCGGCCGCCACCTGCGGCTTGCCGCCGTCGACGACGACGAGCTGCGGGGGGTAGGCGAACCGCTTGGGGCGGCCGTCCTCGCCGGTGGGGGCTCCCGAGCCGCCCGCAGGGGTCCCTGCGGCCCCGTTCGCCCCGGCCGGGCCGCTCACCGCGGGGTCGGGTGCGAGGGACTCGGCGGGGCTCTCGCTCGCGCCCTCGCCGGCCCACTCCCCCGTGCGCTCCTTCTCCGCGAGGTAGCGCTTGAAGCGGCGGGTGATCACCTCGTGCATGGAGCGGACGTCGTCCTGGCCGGCGAAGCCCTTGATCTGGAAGCGGCGGTACTCGCTCTTGCGGGCGAGGCCGTCCTCGAAGACCACCATGGACGCCACGACGTCGTCGCCCTGCAGGTGGGAGATGTCGTAGCACTCGACGCGCAGCGGGGCGCTGTCCAGGTCCAGGGCGGCGGCGATCTCCTCCAGGGCGCGCGAGCGGGTGGTGAGGTCGGAGGCGCGCTTGGTCTTGTGCAGGACGAGGGCCTGCTGGGCGTTGCGCTGGACGGTCTCCATCAGGGCACGCTTGTCGCCCCGCTGCGGCACCCGCAGCGACACCTGCGAGCCGCGTCGGCCGGCGAGCCACTCCTGGACCGGCTCAGCGGGCTCGGGCAGGGCGGGGACCAGCACCTCCTTGGGCACCGCGTCACCGCTCTCCTCGGCGTAGAGCTGCTGGACGGCGGACTCGACGAGGTCGCCCGTGGTGACCTCCTCGACCTTGTCGGTGACCCAGCCTCGCTGGCCGCGCACCCGGCCGCCGCGGACGTGGAAGATCTGCACGGCCGCCTCCAGCTCGTCCTCGGCGAGGGCGATCAGGTCGGCGTCGGTGGCGTCGGCGAGGACGACGGCGTTCTTCTCCATCGCCTTGCGGAGCGCTTCTATGTCGTCGCGCAGCCGGGCCGCCCGCTCGTACTCCATCGCCTCGGACGCCTCGGCCATCTGCCGCTCCAGGCGGCGCAGATAGGTGCCGGTGCGGCCGGCCATGAAGTCGCAGAACTCCTCGGCGAGTTCCCGGTGGCCCTCCGGGGTGATGCGCTCCACGCAGGGCGCCGAGCACTTGTCGATGTAGCCGAGCAGGCAGGGGCGGCCGGTGCGGGCGGCGTTCTTGAAGACGCCGGTGGAGCACGTGCGCACCGGGAAGACGCGCAGCAGGAGGTCGACCGTGTCCCGGATGGCCCAGGCGTGGCTGTACGGGCCGAAGTAGCGCACGCCCTTGCGCTTGCGGCCGCGCATCACCTGCACGCGCGGGAACTGCTCGTTCAGCGTGACCGCGAGGTACGGATAGCTCTTGTCGTCGCGGTACTTGACGTTGAACCTGGGGTCGAACTCCTTGATCCAGGAGTACTCCAGCTGCAGGGCCTCGACCTCGGTGCCGACGACGGTCCACTCCACGGAGGCGGCCGTGGTGACCATGGTGCGGGTGCGTGGGTGGAGGCCCGCCAGGTCCTGGAAGTAACTCGACAGGCGCTGGCGCAGGCTCTTCGCCTTGCCGACGTAGATCACACGGCGATGCTCGTCGCGAAACCTGTAGACCCCCGGGGAGTCGGGGATCTGTCCCGGCTTGGGTCGGTAGCTGGAGGGGTCTGCCATGTCTCACACCCTAACGGCGGGCACCGACAACGTGTCGCCGCTCAGGCCCCTGACGCGCCCGCTCGGGCAACGGAGCGCGGCGGACGACCGGCGACGGAGCTGTTTTGGGACGCGGTGGCCAGGTTTTCGGGCGTTGTCGCGTCCAGGTCAACAACTTTCGGATGCGGGGGGACCGGGGCCGTGGCACGGTGTGCGGACACACACGGCCGTACGGGCCCCGACCGGCTCTCTCCCTCCCGGTCGCCGTGCCGTCTCCCCGGCCTGTACCCCACCTTCAGCAGACCTGCCCGGCTCCGGCCGGACGGCGTCCACCAGCACAGAGAGGCCCCCTGCATGCGGCACGGCACACACTCGGCGGACACCGCCGCGGCGGAGCTGGCGGCGGCCCTGAGCTCCGGCCCGTTCCATGTGGCCCTGCGCGCGGCGATCGGTGCCCGGGGCCTGTCGCTCCAGCGCGTGCAGCACCATCTGGCGCGGCGTGGCGTCAACGTCGGCATGACGAGCCTGAGTTACTGGCAGCAGGGCGCCCGGCGCCCGCAGCGCGACGAGTCCATGCGGGCGGTCCGCGCCCTGGAGGAGATCCTCCGGCTCCCCCGCGAGTCGCTGATCCGCCTGCTGGCCCTTCCCGCGCCCGAGGCCGGCGCGCGGGAGTCCACGGGGGCCTCGTACCGCGGCCGGCCGGCGGCCTCCGGGGCGCTGGAGCGGATGCTGTCCGAGCTGGGCGCACCGGAGGACGGGGAACTGCAGACGCTGTGCCACCACGAACGGGTCCGCATCGGCGCCCGGCGCGAACTGCGCTGCTGCGACTCCCAGCTCGTGGTGCGCGCGGCGGGGCGGGGCGGCGACCGGTACATGGCGGTGCACCACGGCGATCCGGGGTGCGACCCTGAGCGGATGTCGGTGCGTGCCCTGGAGAACTGCCGCATCGGGCGGGTGGCGTGGAGCCGCGAGACGGGCGACGTGGTCGCCGAGTTGCTCTTCGACACGCTGCTGCGCCCCGGCGACACCCATGTGTTCCGCTACGCGTTCCAGGACGGCACCGCGGGCCCCTCGCACGAGTACGTCCGCGGCTTCGGGCTCTCGGCCGGCCCGTACGTGCTCCAGGTGCGCTTCGCCGAGGGGACGCTGCCGGTGCGCTGCCACCGCTTCACCCAGCGGTCCGCCGCCGCGGCACGCAGCGGCCGACGGGACCTCCCGCTGAGCGGCGCCCACCGATGCGTCCACCTGGTGGAGCCGCAGGCAGGGCCCGGGCTGCTGGGGATCGGCTGGGACTGGGAGTAGGCCGGCGGGCAGGAGACGGCTCCCTGGAGCGCGTCGGAAAGAGCCCTCCCAGGGAGTGCGTCTGAAAGCGGCCTCATATAGAGGGCGCATAGGAGACGTAAGCGATTACGTAAGCGTTTACGCGGGCGCCGCCCATGCGGTACGTTCGGCGGGCCGAGGGGGTGACTGCGATGGCGACGATGGTCGATGTGGCCCGGCGGGCGGGCGTCTCCGTGGCGACCGTGTCGCATGTGCTGAACCGCACCAGGCCGGTGCGCCCCGACACCCGCAGGGCGGTCCTGGAGGCCATCGAGGAGCTGGGGTACACCCACAACACCCTGGCCCGCTCCCTGGTCACCGCGCGGACCAGGTCCATCGGGCTGGCGGTCTCCGCGATCAGCAACCCGTACTTCACGGAGATCCTGCAGGGCGTGGAGTCCAGCGCCCTGGAGCACGGCTACGGACTGCTCGTCGCCGATCCGCACGACGATCCCGTGCATGAGCGCACGGTCGTACGACTACTCCACGAGCGCCGGGTCGACGGCCTGATCGTGGCGCCCTCCGCACGGCCGTCCGCGCTGCTGGAGTACCTGGCGCGGCACCGGGTGCCGACCGTGTTCCTCGACCGGCTCGTCACCGGCGCCGGCGAGGGCGCCGACTGGCGCTTCGACCAGGTGTGCGCGGACGGTGCGGAGCCCATGGCACGGCTCACCGGCCACCTCGCGGACCTGGGGCACCGCAGGATCGGGCTGGTCGCGGGACTGACGGGGCTGAGCACCAGCGCCGAGCGGCTCGCCGGATACCGGGCCGGCCTCGAACGAGCCGGGCTGGCCCTCGACCCCGGACTGGTCGCCGGCGGACACTCCGAGGCGGCCAGCGCCGAGCGTGCTACGCACGCACTCCTGTCCGGGGAGGCTCCGCCCAGCGCACTCGTCACCGCGAACAACGCCATGACCATCGGTGCGCTGCGCGCCCTGCGGGCCCGCCGGCTGGGTGTCCCGGACGACATCGCCCTGGCCTGCTTCGACGACTTCTCCTGGGCCGACCTCTTCGAACCGCGGCTGACCGCGGTGCGCCAGCCCAGCACGGAGCTGGGCGCCCGCGCGGTACGGCTCCTGCTGGACCGGCTGGCGGCGCCGGAGCGGCCGGGGCGCACCGTGCGGCTGCCGTGCGCCATCGTGCACCGCACGTCCTGCGGCTGCCCGGAGGGGAGTGCGCAGGCCCTCCAGGCCGCGACGGGGGCCGTTGGCGGGCCCGGCACGCAAGGGGGCCCGCAGGCCGATGCCATCCGGTCCGGGCTGCCACCCAGGGGCCCTTCTGATCCCGGGGGTCCTTCTGATCCCGGGGGTCCTTCTGATCCCGGGGGTCCTTCTGATCCCGGGGGTCCTTCTGATCCCGGGGGCCGTTCGCAACCCAGGAGTCCTTCACAACCCGGGAGTCCTTCTGGTCCCGGGAGTGCTTCTGCTCCCGGTGGCCCCCGGGAATCCCGTGACCCCAGTGATTCCGTGCAAGACCCGGTGAAAGGATCCGTGTCGTGATCGTCGTCGCAGGTGAGGCCCTGATCGACCTGGTGCAGGACGCGGGCGGCCCGCTGGCCCCGCTAGCGCCTCGGCTGGGCGGGGGCCCGTACAACACGGCGATCGCCCTGGGCCGCCTCGGCTCCCCCACCGCGTTCTGCTCACGGGTGTCGTCGGACGCCTTCGGAGAGGCGCTGCTCGACGGGCTGCGGGCGGCGGGAGTGGACGTGTCCCTGGTGCAGCGGGGCGCGGAGCCGACGACGCTGGCCGTGGCCTCGCTGGGGGCGGACGGCTCCGCCCGGTACTCGTTCTACGTGGAGGGGACGGCGGACCGGCTCTTCTCGGCGCCCGAGGGGGTGCCGGAGGGGCTGCCCGAGGGCACCCGGGCGGTGTCGTTCGGTACCTGTTCGCTGGTGCTGGAGCCCGGTGCGAGCGCCTACGAACGGCTGCTCCGCGCGGCGGCGTCGCAGGGGGTCTTCACAGCGCTGGACCCGAACATCCGGGCCGTCCTGATCCCCGACGCCGACGCCTACCGCGCCCGCTTCCGCTCCTGGTTGCCGTACACCGGCCTGCTGAAGCTGTCGCAGGAGGACGCCGACTGGCTGGGCGGCACCCCCAAGGAGTGGCTTTCGGCCGGGCCCGCGGCGGTGGTGGTGACACACGGTGCGGAGGGGTTGACGGTGCTGACCCGGGGCGGGGAGGTCACGGTGCCGGGTGAGCGGGTCGATGTGGTCGACACCATCGGTGCCGGGGACACGGTGAACGCAGCGCTGCTGCATCGGCTGGCCGCGTACGGTGCGCTCTCCGTGGAGGCGGCGGGCGCGCTGGGTGAGGGGGCCTGGCGGGACATCCTGGGGTATGCGGCTCGGGCCGCCGCGCTCACCTGTTCCCGGCCGGGGGCTCAGCCGCCGTTCGCCTCCGAGCTGGCCTAATCGCCCGGCCCTTGCGCAGTTCCCCGCGCCCCTGTCCGGGGTTGGTGCGGTTGGCTCCTCGCCGGTGGTCGGCGGCCGGTTGCTCGCGCAGTCCGCGCGCCCCTCGCTGCGGGGCCTTGCTGTCGCGTTGGGACCACCGGCCGGTGACCGGTCGCTCGTGCGGTTCCCCGCGCCCTCGTCCAGCCGCCCGCGGTCGCGTTCAGGCCGTCGGCCGGTGATGGTTGCTCGCAAAAGTCCCCGCGCCCCTCATCGCGGCCCTTGCGGTCGCGTTCAGGCCGGCGGTCGGTGGTCGGGGGCTTGTGCAGGGGTGGGCGGGGCTGAGGGGCCGGGGCGCTTGGGTGTCCCCAGCCCCTCAGCGTGAGGCTGGGTCTTACCTGGAGCGCTTGCGGGTGCCGTTGCGCTTGACGGTTGTCTTCTTCACGCGTGCCGTCGCGTCGCTGATCTGCTCCGGGTCGAGGATGTCGCGCAGGAACTTGCCGGTGTGGCTGGCGGGGATCCCCGCGACCTCCTCCGGGGTGCCTTCGGCGATCACCAGGCCGCCGCCGCTGCCGCCCTCGGGGCCCATGTCGACGACCCAGTCGGCGGTCTTGATCACGTCGAGGTTGTGCTCGATGACGATGACCGTGTTGCCCTTGTCGACGAGGCCCGACAGGACGGTGATCAGCTTGCTGATGTCCTCGAAGTGCAGGCCGGTCGTCGGCTCGTCGAGCACGTAGACCGTGCGGCCGGTCGAGCGCTTCTGCAGCTCGCTGGCGAGCTTCACGCGCTGGGCCTCGCCTCCCGAGAGCGTCGGCGCGGGCTGGCCGAGCCGGACGTACCCGAGGCCGACGTCATTGAGCGTGCTCAGGTGCCGGGCGATCGCGGGCACCGCCTCGAAGAAGTCGAGCGCCTCCTCGATCGGCATGTCGAGCACCTCGGAGATCGACTTGCCCTTGTAGTGCACCTCCAACGTCTCGCGGTTGTAGCGCGCGCCGTGGCAGACCTCGCAGGGCACGTACACATCCGGGAGGAAGTTCATCTCGATCTTGATGGTGCCGTCGCCGGAGCAGTTCTCGCAGCGGCCGCCCTTCACATTGAACGAGAAGCGGCCCGGCTGGTAGCCGCGCACCTTCGCCTCGGTGGTCTCCGCGAAGAGCCGCCGGACGTGGTCGAAGACGCCCGTGTACGTCGCGGGGTTCGACCGGGGGGTGCGGCCGATCGGTGACTGGTCGACGTGCACCACCTTGTCCACCAGGTCGTCGCCGTCCACGCGGGTGTGCCGGCCGGGGACATTGCGGGCGCCGTTCAGCTCGCGGGCCAGGTGGGTGTAGAGGATGTCGTTGACCAGCGTGGACTTTCCGGAGCCGGAGACTCCGGTGACGGCGGTGAGCACACCGAGGGGGAAGGCGACGTCGATGTCCTGGAGGTTGTTCTCCCGGGCCCCGCGCACGACGAGCCTGCGGGCGGGGTCGACGGGCCTGCGCACGGCGGGCGTCACGATGGACCGCTGCCGGGACAGGTAGGCGCCTGTGATCGACTCCTGGTTGGTCAGCAGCTCCTTCAGGGGGCCGCTGTGCACGACCTTGCCGCCGTGCTCGCCCGCGCCGGGACCGATGTCGACGACCCAGTCGGCGACCTTGATGGTGTCCTCGTCGTGCTCGACGACGATGAGGGTGTTGCCCATGTCGCGGAGCCGGACCAGGGTCTCGATCAGGCGGTGGTTGTCGCGCTGGTGCAGGCCGATCGACGGCTCGTCCAGGACGTAGAGCACGCCCACGAGGCCGGAGCCGATCTGGGTCGCGAGCCGGATACGCTGAGCCTCGCCGCCGGAGAGGGTGCCCGCGGCGCGGTTCAGGGAGAGGTAGTCCAGGCCGACGTCGACGAGGAAGCGCAGCCGCTCGTTGACCTCCTTGAGGACACGCTCGGCGATCTTCTTGTCGCGGGCGTTGAGGGTGAGCCCGCGGAGGAACTCGGCGCAGTCGCTGATCGACATCGCGGAGATGTCGGCGATGGACTTCCCCATGACCGTGACGGCGAGGACGACCGGCTTGAGGCGGGTGCCGTCGCAGGTGGGGCAGGGCACCTCGCGCATATAGCCCTCGAAGCGCTCACGGCTGGCGTCGCTCTCCGCCTCGCTGTACCGCCGCTTCACGTACGACACGGCACCTTCGAAGGGGGTCGTGTAGACCCGCTCGCGGCCGTAGCGGTTGCGGTAGCGGACCTCGATCTGCGTCTTGTGGCCGTTCAGCAGGGCCTTCCTCGCGCGCTGCGGCAGGCCCGCCCAGGGGATGTCGGTACGGAAGCCGAGTGCGTCGGCGAGGGCCCCGACGAGACGCCCGAAGTACTCCTTGGTGTGGCCGTGCGACCAGGGGTGGATGGCGCCCTCGTCGAGGGACTTCTCCGGGTCGGGGACGATCAGCTCGGGGTCGACCTCCATGCGCGTGCCGATGCCGGTGCAGTCGGGGCAGGCGCCGAACGGGGAGTTGAAGGAGAAGGAGCGGGGCTCCAGCTCCTCGAAGGAGAGGTCGTCGTACGGGCAGTAGAGGTGCTCCGAGTACATCCGCTCGCGCTCGGGGTCGTCCTCGGGGAGGTCGACGAAATCGAGCACGACCATGCCGCCGGAGAGGCCGAGTGCGGTCTCCACCGAGTCCGTCAGGCGGCGCTTGGCGCTGTCCTTGACGGTGAGGCGGTCGACGACCACCTCGATGGTGTGCTTCTCCTGCTTCTTCAGCTTGGGCGGGTCGGAGAGCTGGAGGGTCGTCCCGTCGACCCTGGCGCGGCTGTAGCCCTTCGTCTGCAGGTCGGAGAAGAGGTCGACGAATTCGCCCTTGCGCTCGCGCACCAGCGGGGACAGCACCTGGAAGCGGCTGCCCTCGGGCAGTTCGAGCACCTTGTCGACGATCGCCTGCGGCGACTGCCGGGTGATCGGGCGGCCGCACTCCGGGCAGTGCGGCTTGCCGATGCGCGCGAACAGCAGGCGCAGGTAGTCGTAGACCTCGGTGATGGTGCCGACCGTGGAACGCGGGTTGCGCGAGGTCGACTTCTGGTCGATGGAGACCGCGGGCGACAGGCCCTCGATGAAGTCCACGTCCGGCTTGTCCATCTGCCCGAGGAACTGCCGGGCGTACGAGGACAGGGACTCGACATAGCGCCGCTGGCCCTCGGCGAAGATCGTGTCGAACGCGAGCGAGGACTTGCCGGAGCCCGAGAGACCCGTGAAGACGATGAGCGAGTCACGCGGGAGGTCGAGCGAGACGTTCTTCAGATTGTGCTCGCGCGCGCCACGGACGATGAGACGGTCGGCCACGCCGGTCCGCACCTTTCTTGAGAGAAGACGACGAGGGCGGGGCCCCCGTCTCCCACAGGCTATGGGGGGCCGCCGTCAGCGAGGGGCGGGGTCGCCTGGTCGCTGGAAGAAGCTGTCATGTCCTGGAGCATCACTCGCATGCTGCCCCGGACTACCAAGCATGCCCGATGCCTCGACCGAGGGTATAGCACGTGCATTCGATTTGCGGAGGCGGGCGACCGGCTTCACCCGAACGTGTGGCACGGCTATGGTCGAAGCCATGATCGATCATGTGCGCGACCTTGAGTCTGTACGTGACGCGACGGAGCGGCTGCTCGGCGCAGTCGCCGGCCTCGCCCCCACGGCCGTGGCCGAACCGTCCCTGCTGCCCGGCTGGACCCGGGGGCACGTCCTCGCCCATCTCGCCAGGAACGCCGACGCCCTGGTGAACGTCCTGGCCGGCCGTCCCATGTACGGGAGCGCCGACACGAGGGAGGCGGACCTGGAGCGGGACGCGCCGCGCCCCCTGGACGTGCAGCTCGCCGATCTCCGCGCCGTTGCGGACCGCTTCCAGGAGGCCGCCGCGGCACCCGCGGACTGGTCCCGCACGGTGGTGCTGCGCAACGGCGTCACCGACAGCGCGTCCCGCGTGCCCTTCCGGCGCCTGGTCGAGGTCGAGCTGCACCATATCGACCTCGGCATCGGCTACACCCTGGAGTCGCTCCCCGGGGACTTCACCGAGCGAGCCCTCGACTATCTCGCCCAGCGCTTCGCCGGACACCGGGACGTACCCGCGACCACGCTGGCCGCCGACGGCGACCGCACCCGGGAGACCGGCACGGGCGCGGCCGGCGGCCCGGTACACGTCAGCGGCTCCCCCGCCGACCTGCTCGGGTGGCTCAGCGGCCGGCGCGACGGCACCGGCCTGAAGGTCACCGGCGGGGGCCTTCCCGCACTGCCAGCGCTGTAGGCCGCCGCCGAGCGGCCGCCGGCCGCGGCGAACCGGCCACAGGACCGGATCCGGCCGCCCATGGCCACCGGATCCGCTCCGGCGGGCGGGTCCGCTCCGGCGGGCGGACGGGTATGCCCGCCCTGCCCTCCAGGCCCACGCTGTCTGCGTAGGCTGCGTGCCATGACATACACCGGAGAGGTGCGGGTCGGCGGGCCCGCTGATGTGCACGAGCTGCAGGAGCTGATGATCTCCAAGGTGGCCGTCGGCCCCATGGACAACAACGCCTATCTGCTGCGCTGCCGTGCCACGGACGAACAGCTCCTGATCGACGCGGCGGCCGACGCCTCCACCCTGCTGACACTGATCGGCGACGACGGCATCGCCTCGGTCGTGACGACACACCAGCACGGCGACCACTGGCAGGCTCTCGGCGAGGTCGTCGCGGCGACCGGGGCGCGCACCTATGCCGGACGGTATGACGCCGAGGGAATCCCCGTGCCGACCGATGTGCTCGTCGAGGACGGGGACACCGTGCACGTCGGCCGGGTGGCGCTCACGGCCCGCCATCTGGTGGGCCACACGCCGGGCTCGATCGCGCTGATCTACGACGATCCGCACGGCCACCCGCACGTCTTCACGGGCGACTGCCTCTTCCCCGGGGGCGTCGGCAACACCCGCAAGGACCCGGTGGCCTTCGCGAGCCTGATCAATGACGTGCAGACCAAGATCTTCGATCCGCTCCCCGACGAGACCTGGGTCTATCCCGGGCACGGCAACGACACCACGCTCGGCGCCGAGCGCCCGCACCTGCCCGAGTGGCGCGAACGCGGCTGGTGAGCACCGGCGGCCGGACACCCCCGGCCGCCGGCACCGGCGCGCCCGCGACAGACCCCCGCGCAGCCCGCGCTCGGCGGGCGGAACCAGCAGCAGGGCAGGCAGTACGGCCGGCAGCACCAGCAGCAGGACGCCCAGCAGTACGTTCATACCCCGATCGTGGCACCCCCCACTGACAATCGGCCCCGAGCGCCCCGCGGCAGACCCCTGACCAGGCACTATTCGCCTCTGTGCGGACCACACTCCGGACCGTGGCGCCGCGGAGACGTGCGGAGCACGCGGCCACGGGGGGCGCGGAGTACGCGGCACGGGGGGCGCGGAGTACGCGGCACGGGGCAGGCACGGAGCCCGTGGGGCGGACACAGCGGCCGGGCGGAGGCGGCGTAGGCGGCCCCGGCCTCGGCTCGACCCCCGGCCGGAGCCCTACGCGCGTGCCGCGGCAGGCGCCAGCAGGGCCGCGATGCGCTCCACCGCGAACGCGTAGCCCTGGATGCCGCAGCCCGCGATCACCCCGTCGGCGCGGCGCGAGACGTACGAGTGGTGCCTGAACTCCTCGCGCCGGTGGATGTTGGAGACGTGCACCTCCAGGACGGGCAGGCCGTCGCAGGCGTGCAGCGCGTCGAGGATGGCGACGGAGGTGTGGGAGTAGGCGCCGGGGTTGATCACGATGCCCGCGTGGTGTTCGCGGGCCTCCTGGATCCAGTCGACGAGCTCGCCCTCGTGGTTGGACTGCCGGGCGTCCACCGTCCCGCCGTGTGCCGCCGCGGTCCGGGCGCACAGGGCCTCCACGTCCGCGAGCGTCTCGGAACCGTAGATCTCCGGCTGGCGCTTGCCCAGCAGGTTCAGGTTGGGGCCGTTCAGGACCATGATCGGGGCGGTGGCGAGGGTGCGGGGCACGGGATCCTCCGGGCTTTCGGCAGCGTTCCGGAGACGGTCTATCACGCTGCGCACGGCCGCTTTTCACGGTGGTGCGCCCACTTTCACGGTGGTGCGCCGGCTTTCACGGTGGTGCGCCGGTTTCCCGCGGTGGTGCGCCGGTTTCCCGCGGTGGCTCGCCGGTTTCCCGCGGTGGCTCGCCGGTTTCCCACGGTGGCGCGCCAGCTTCGGAAGTGACGCGCCGGCTTTAAGGTGGTGCGCCGGCCTGGGGCGCCCGCCTACGCTCCGGACATGACCGCGAGAGGTTCCGACGGCTTCGTCACGCCGCCCAAGCCCGCCCCCGGCGACCGGATCGCCGTCGTCTCCCCCTCCGCGGGCCTGCCGGAGATCTTTCCACGCCCTTACGAGCTGGGACTCGACCGGCTCCGCAGGGAGTTCGGGCTCGAACCCGTCGAGTACCCCACGACACGGAAGATGGGCGCCTCGCCGCGGCAGCGCGCCGACGACCTGCACGCGGCGTTCGCCGACCCGTCCGTGAAGGCGGTCATGGCGAGCATCGGCGGCGACGACCAGATCACCGTGCTGCCCCTGCTGGATCGCGCGCTGCTCCGGGCGAACCCGAAGCCGTTCTTCGGCTACAGCGACAACACCAACCTCCTCGCGTACCTCTTCGGCTCGGGCATCGTGGGCTACCACGGCGCCACCGTGATGGTCGAGCTGGGCCGCCCGGGCGCGATGGCGCCGCTGACCGCCGAGTCGCTGCGCGCCGCGCTCTTCACGTCCGGCCCCTACCAGCTGCGGCCCGCGGACCGCTTCACCGACGTCAACCGTCCCTGGCAGGACCCGCGGACGTTCGACGCCGAGCCGGTGACCGAGCCGGGTGGCGGCTGGATCTGGCACCGCCCCGAGCGGATCGTGTCCGGCCGCTGCTGGGGCGGCAATCTGGAGAACGTCTCCTGGCTGCTGGCCGCGGACCGCGAGATTCCCGATCCCGCATTCCTGGACGGCGGCGTGCTGTTCCTGGAGACGTCCGAGGAGCTGCCCAGTGACGTCGAGGTCTTCCGGATGCTGCGCAACATGGGCGAGCGGGGGCTGCTGCGGCGGTTCTCCGCGCTGCTGATGGGCCGCGCCAAGGCCTGGTCCTTCGAGCGCCCCCAGGACGCCGCCGCGAGGGCACGTCACGGGAGGCTACAGCGCGAGGCCGTGCTGCGCGCGCTGGCTGCGTACGCCCCCGACATGATGACCGTCTTCGATGTGGACCTCGGCCACACGGACCCGCAGGTGGTGATCCCGTACGGCGGCGAGGTGCGGGTGGACGGCCCGGCGCGGAGCATCACGGTGACGTACTGAGGCACGTCGGCGTCACAGTGAGGAGAGGCGGTCAGGCCGTCGGCTCCGGCTCCGGCTCCGGCTCCGGCTCCGGCTCCGGCTCCGGCTCCGGGGAACCGTACTGAGGCGCGTCAGCGCCTTCTCCAGGACTCCGGGTGGTCCTCGGGCGCCCTCGTGGCCCCCGTTCCGTGACGGGGCTCGGGGCGCCGCCGGGACTGCTCCGCCTCCACGCCCGTCCGGGGCTCCTGAGGCCCGGACGGCTCCGCAGGCCCCGTGGGTCCCGTGGGCCCCGGCGGCTCCGCGGACCGTGTGGTCTCTGTGCGCTCTGTGGGCTCTGTGCGCTCAGCCGGCTCCGTGGGAGCCTGCCGTGCGGAGGCCATCAGGCTGGTGATCGTCGTGACGATGAGAACCACGCAGATGACACCCAGCGAGATCGGGGTGGAGATCTCCGGGGCCGGCACACCCGTCTCGTGGAGGGCGTGCAGGATCAGCTTGACGCCGATGAAGCCGAGGATGATCGACAGCCCGTAGCTCAGGTGCACCAGCCTCCTGAGGAGGCCGCCGAGGAGGAAGTAGAGCTGCCTGAGGCCCATCAGCGCAAAGGCGTTGGCGGTGAAGACGATGTACGGGTCCTGGGTGAGGCCGAAGATCGCGGGAATGGAGTCGAGCGCGAAGAGCACATCGGTCGTGCCGATGGCGAGCATGACGACCAGCATCGGCGTCATGACACGCTTGCCGTTCCGGCGGATCCACAGCCTGGTGCCGTGGTAGCGGTCGGCCACACCGAACCGCCGCTCCAGGGACCTCAGCAGCCGGTTCTCCTCGAACTCCTCCTCGTGTCCGCCCTTGCGGGCGTCCTGGATCAGCTTCCAGGCCGTCCAGACGAGGAAGGCGCCGAAGATGTAGAACACCCAGGCGAAGCTGGCGATGATCGCGGCACCGGCCGCGATGAAGGCCGCCCTGAGCACCAGGGCCATCAGCACCCCGAGGAGCAGCACCCGCTGCTGGTACAGGGTGGGCACCGAGAACTTCGCCATGATCAGGACGAAGACGAAGAGGTTGTCGACGCTGAGCGACTTCTCGGTGATGTAACCGGCGGCGAACTCCCCGGCCGGCTGCCCGCCCGCGAACACCATCAGCCCGACACAGAAAAGCGCCGCGAGGGCCACCCAGATGGCGGTCCACGCCCCGGCCTCCCTGATGGACACTTCGTGAGGAGTGCGGCCGATGACGAAGTCGGCCGCGATGAGCACGGCCAGACCCGCGATGGTCAGGACCCACAGCGTCAGGGAAACGTCCACTGCGCCTCCGGCAGTTCGGCACGTCAAGCTCTTGGCGTTGTCGCTGCTCGGAGGTCCCAGACGCGCGGAGCCCCCGTCACTTAAAGGAATACTACAGGTATTCCCAATTAACGGTAAAGTCAAGGGTGAAGCTCTCGCAGAGATGCTCAACGGGAGCCGGGGTGAGGGACCCCGTGCTCCCCGGGGCCGGTGGTTACCAGCAGTGGTTCCCCGGGCCGGTGGTTCCGTGGGGGCTGGTGATGTTCGGGAGCCGGCGATTCCAGGGGCGGTGAAAGCGGGGGCTCAGCGGTTCCACGGGTGACGGGCCGTCGCGACCTGCGTCAGCACCTGCTGGAGCACCCGACTGCCGGGCGGCACGCGCAGCGGCTCGTAGATCCACGCATGCCCCACCCACGGGTCGGCCAGGTGGTCGTCGGGCACCGGTGTGAGGCGCAGCAGCGAGCGCCACAGCGGGTCGAGCAGTGGTCCGTACGCGGCGGCGTCCTCGCGGGCGCCGATCACCAGCAGATGGACGCCGACGGCGGGGCCCTCGTCGGCCAGGTAGCGGAGTTGGTGCACCGCGCGGTCGTCGAAGCCGTGCGGGAAATCATGGACGATCAGCAGGTGCTGCGCGGTGTCCACGTCGGGCGGCAGGGCGTCGGCCGCGCCGCCCCGAGCCGCCATCTGGACGAGGTCCACGCGCCGGGTCAGCCGGGCGAGCACGGCCGAGATGCCGGCGGCGCCCGCGGCCGGCGGCTCGCCGAGCACACCGGAGCGCAGCAGCGGGCCGAGCGGTTCGGCGCCCGAGCCCGTGGGGTCGATGATGTGCACGGCACACTCACCCGCGGGGTGCGCGGCGAGCAGCCGTGCCGCGAGGGCGGCAGCGCTCTCCGCGGCGAGCCGGCGCAGCTCGTCGGGGCCCACGAGGACGGCGAACTCCGGACCGGTGTGACCGCAGTCGATCCACAGGCCGCGCTCCAGCGGCAGCCGTACCAGCATCGGGATGCGCAGACCGGCGCTCTCGGGCAGGTGCAGATCGCCGAGCCGCACCGCCATGGAGGGCTCGTCGGGGACCTGGTAGACCTGCCAGACGGGGTTGTCCCAGCGGGCGTAGGCGGCGGGCAGGGCGGGCTCGACGACCTCGGACTCGGCGGTGAGCTGCGCCAGGTCCCGGTCGAGCGCCTGCCGGGCCTGCTCGATCAGGTCCCTGTGCCGCTCGTCCGCCGCCGCGCGGGCGGCGTCGCCGGCGGCCCCGAGGCGGTTGCGCGGGTCGGCGAACGCCTTGTCCAGCTCCTGCTCCCGTCGGGAGTCGGCGAAGTCGACGGCGCTGCGGTAGGCCGCCATACTGCGGGCCAGGTCCTCGAACATGCCCCAGACCTGGTTGTACAGCCGCTCGTCCATGGTCCAACCGGTGGCGTCGCCCGCGACGGGCGGCGCGGGACGGTCCGGCGGTGGGGCGGACGGGGGTGAAGGGACCGCGGCAGGGCGGGCTGGGCCGGTGTGGTCGACTGGGTCCGCGCCGGGCGCGTCCGTCCTCGTGGTCTCCCCCGGATCACCCGGTGCGCCCTGCGCGGCGGGGCCCGGGGTGCCTCCGGCAGGACTCGCCTGGACGCCGGCCTGGACCGGGACGGCCGGCTGGGTGCCCGTGCCCGCCGCGGTGCCCTGGCCGGCCGGCCGTGTCCGGGTGCCCGCCGGAGGGCGGAGCGGCGGCGCCGCGACGGAGCGGGCGATGCCCTGTGCCACCGCCTCGTGGATCTCCGCCGCGTGCCGGGCTGCCTCGGGGAGTCCCTGGTCGGCGAGGAGATCGGGGAGGCCGCCGGCGTACCCCTGGCCGACGGCGCGCACCTTCCAGGCTCCCTGCCTGCGGTAGAGCTCCACCGCTATGACGGCGGACTCGGTGTCCAGGCCGGTGATGGTGTAGTTGGCGATCTCGGTGCCGTCGAGTCCGGTCACCGCGACGAAGGGAGCGGCCACCGCGCCGAACCTGGCCGGGCCGCCCACGTCCCGGGGCAGGGCGAGCAGCACGCTGACGCGGTGCACGGCGGCCTTCAGCGCGTCCAGGTCCACGGCGAGACGGTGGACGGCGGCCGCCTGCTGGGACACCTCCAGTCCCGGCAGCGTGGGCGAGCCGGGGTGGACGAGCTGGTCGGGGCCGAGCAGCCTGCCCCGCTCGTCGCCGAGTGTGGCTCCCGCCACGACCGGACTGCCGGCCGACACCCGGATCTCCAGACGGGTCCGGGTGAGGGGATGGTTCTCTCCCCTGACCAGCTCGGCCGTCATCGTCTTCGCTCCCCCTGTGTCCGGGCGGCGCCCGCCGGCACGCCCCGCCCCCACGGCCCGCGGCGCGGGCCCTTCCGGTCCACTCCGGCCGCGCCGGCCGGTCCTGTGTGCGCGTCGCCGGGCGACGCGGCGATGCGGCGCCCGTCCCCTACAGGTGCGGCAGGAGCGCCGGCATCAGGTCCTGGAAGGTGCGGCCGTTGGCAGGGGCGCCCAGGGCCGTCATCTGCCAGCCCTGACCCGAACGGTGCACCTTGGCCATGATCTGTGCGGTGTACGCGCCGCCGCCGTCGAGCGTGTAGCGGGCCAGTTCCTGGCCGTTGGTCTCGTCGACCAGGCGGCAGAAGGCGTTCTGCACCTCCTGGAACGTCTGGCCGGTGAAGGAGTTCACCGTGAAGACGATCTGGTCGATGTGGACCGGGACGCGCTGGAGGTCGACGAGGATCGACTCGTCGTCGCCGCCCTCGCCGACGCCGCCGACCAGATTGTCGCCGGTGTGCCGCACGGAGCCGTCGTCGCTGACGAGGTGGCGGAAGAAGACGACGTCCACCGGCTGCTTCTCGGCGAACAGGACGGCCGACGCATCGAGGTCGATGTCCCGGGTGCGGGAGCCGAACAGCCCGCGCCGCGGGGCCGCCTTCCAGCCGAGTCCCATGCGCACCGCGGACAGGGTGCCCCCGTCGTTCTTCTGCAGACTGATGCCCTGTCCCTTGGACAAGTTGACCGACACGCGCTCGTTCCCCTCTCGCACTGTCCCCTGGGCCGCGTTCTGCGCGGTTGTCCAAGAACCCTACGCAGCAGCCGCGACAGTGCCGCACCGCGAACGGGACTTTGTGTCGCTCTTGCAACACACCGGAGCCGCCCGGGTGTCCACGGGACACGGGGGCGTGACCGCCGGGGCGTCGCGCGCCCGTGACACGTCCTGGCGGTCAGGCCAGTCCCGCCTCCTTCATCTGCCGCAGCTCCTTCTTCATCTCGGAGACCTCGTCACGCAGCCGTGCCGCGATCTCGAACTGGAGGTCGGCGGCGGCCGCCCGCATCCGCTCGGTCATCTCCTCGATCTGCTCGGCGAGCTCGGCCGCGGGCCGGTCGGTCGGCACCGTCTCCTCGCCGCGGGCCGCCTTGCCACCCTTGGCGGCCTTTCCGGCCTTGCCTCCCGCGCCGTTCGCAGCCACGGAGGGCACCGCGGCCCTGGCACCCCTGCCGTCCTTGCCCGGCTTGCGGTAGCCGGTGCCGAGGAGCTGCTCGGTGTCGACCTCCTCGCGCGCGATGGTGGCGACGATGTCGTTGATCCGCTTGCGGAGGGGCTGGGGGTCCACGCCCTTCTCCTTGTTGTACGCGAGCTGCTTCTCACGGCGGCGGTTGGTCTCCTCGATGGCCTTCTGCATCGCCGGGGTGACCTTGTCGGCGTACATGTGCACCTGGCCGGAGACATTGCGCGCGGCGCGGCCGATCGTCTGGATCAGGGAGGTGCCGGAGCGCAGGAAGCCCTCCTTGTCGGCGTCGAGGATCGACACCAGGGACACCTCGGGGAGGTCCAGGCCCTCACGCAGGAGGTTGATGCCGACCAGGACGTCGAACTCGCCGGAGCGCAGCTCGCGCAGCAGCTCGACACGGCGCAGGGTGTCGACGTCGCTGTGCAGGTAGCGGACGCGGATGCCGAGCTCCACGAAGTAGTCGGTCAGGTCCTCGGCCATCTTCTTGGTGAGGGTGGTGACCAGGACCCGCTCGTCCTTCTCGCTGCGGGTGCGGATCTCGTGCACCAGGTCGTCGATCTGGCCCTCGGTGGGCTTGACCACGACCTCCGGGTCGACGAGGCCGGTGGGGCGGATGATCTGCTCGACCTGGCCCTTGGCGCGGGACAGCTCATAGGTGCCCGGCGTGGCCGACAGGTAGACCGTCTGACCGATGCGCTCCTGGAACTCCTCCCACTTCAGGGGGCGGTTGTCCAGCGCGGAGGGCAGGCGGAAGCCGTGCTCGACGAGGGTGCGCTTGCGGGAGGCGTCGCCCTCGTACATGGCGCCGATCTGGGGCACGGTGACGTGCGACTCGTCGATGACGAGGAGGAAGTCCTCCGGGAAGTAGTCCAGGAGGGTGTGCGGTGGGGTGCCCGGCTTGCGGCCGTCGAAGTGCATCGAGTAGTTCTCCACGCCGGCGCAGGAGCCGATCTGGCGGAGCATCTCCAGGTCGTAGGTGGTGCGCATGCGCAGGCGCTGCGCCTCCAGGAGCTTGCCCTGCTTCTCCAAATCTGCCAGGCGCTCGCCGAGCTCGGTCTCGATGTCCCGGACCGCACGCTCCATGCGCTCGGGTCCCGCGACGTAGTGCGAGGCGGGGAAGACGTGCAGCCGCTGGTCGTCGCTGATCACCTCGCCCGTGATCGGGTGGAGGGTGGAGAGCGCCTCGATCTCGTCGCCGAACATCTCGATGCGGACGGCCAGCTCCTCGTAGACCGGGAAGATCTCGATGGTGTCGCCGCGTACCCGGAAGGTGCCCCGGGTGAACGCCAGGTCGTTGCGCGTGTACTGGATGTCCACGAAGCGGCGCAGGAGGTCGTCGCGGTCGATCTCGTCGCCGACCTTCAGGGACACCATGCGGTCGACGTACTCCTGGGGGGTGCCCAGGCCGTAGATGCAGGAGACCGAGGCGACCACCACGACGTCACGCCGCGTGAGCAGGGAGTTGGTCGCCGAGTGGCGCAGCCGCTCCACTTCCTCGTTGATCGAGGAGTCCTTCTCGATGTAGGTGTCCGACTGCGGAACGTAGGCCTCTGGCTGGTAGTAGTCGTAGTACGAGACGAAGTACTCGACGGCGTTGTTCGGCAACAGCTCGCGGAACTCGTTGGCGAGCTGGGCGGCCAGGGTCTTGTTCGGCGCCATGACGAGGGTGGGGCGCTGGAGCTTCTCGATCATCCACGCCGTGGTGGCGGACTTGCCGGTGCCGGTGGCGCCGAGCAGGACGACATCCTTCTCACCCGCACGGACGCGCTTTTCGAGGTCCGCGATGGCGGTGGGCTGGTCGCCGCTGGGCCGGTACGGGCTGACGACCTCGAAGGGCGCTGAGCCGTCCCGGCGGAGCTGCTCGATGCTCTCCGGCCGGAGCTGTTCGATCTTGGATACGGGCGGCATGCATCCACGGTACGACTCCGCACTGACAACCGGCTCTGATCAGCGGTTCTACGGAGTCCGGGACCGTACGCGGGCCGGCTCCTCAGCGCCCCGGGAGCGCTGCCTCGGCAGGACGGGGAGCCGGCCGGTGCCGCGGGCACCGGGTGCGGACGGCGTGCCCCGTCCGGGGGCCAGCCGGAGGATCACGGCGACCAGCAGGAGGAGCGCCACGGGGCCGATGGCCATCAGGGCGATCTGCCGCACGGGCGAGCCGCCGGAGCCGACGGCGGGGGCGTGCAGGTGCACCCGGACGGCGCCCATGCCGACGTAGTGCATCCCGAGCATGGCCAGGCCCATCACCAGGCCGGCGGCGGCACTCCAGCGCGGGCCCCTGCCCTGCCCAACCGTCCAGAGCGCGCCGGTGGCGGCCACGACGGCGATCAGCACGGAGGCGGTGACGGTGAGGGTGTTGTACTCCAGGCGCCCGCTGAGCCGGAGCCCTGCCATGCCCATGTAGTGCATGGAGGCGATACCCAGGCCGGTGACGGTGCCACCGGTGAACAGCGCGGGTCCGGTGATGCCGCGGTAGCCCACGATGAAGATCCCGGTGCCCACCATCACGATCGCGACGCCGAGGCCCGCGAAGGTGGTCAGCGGTGCGTAGTGGACCGGCGTGTGCGCGACGGCGAACCCCATCATCGCGACGAAATGGGTGATCCAGACCCCCGTGCCGAAGGCCGCGGAGCTGAGCGCGAGCCAGCCGGCCCGGGCCGGCTGGACGGTGCGCAGGGCCCTGGTGAGGCAGCGCAGGCCGAGCGCGCTTCCGGCACAGGCCGCCACATACGCCGTCAGCGGTGTCAGAAGACCGTAGCTGAAGCCGTCGACCTTGGCGTACATGGTGGGGCAGCCCTCCATCCTGTCGTGCCCGCGACGCGCGTCCGGTGCTTTTGACGCGCGTCCGGCCCGCTCACGCGCGCCGGTGGCCCCTGCCAAGAGCCCGTACGCCCCCGTTTAGACCGCTCGGTATGCGACCACGGGGTGAGGCGAGAGTACGGCTCGCCCCGGAACACATGAACGATTTTCCGGCAAAGAATCCCGGCTGATCACGCGTGCCCCATGTGATGGTTCTTCACAGATGGCGCTGCCTCGCACGTTGCCATCGTTTCACTCTGCGGACACCTCTCGCCTGTGTCCGTTCGACGGTCTGCTGTCAGGCTCGTACCGAACGTCCTCGCACGATGCGACGAACGCCCTCGTACGACGCAAGGAGTACCCGATGTACGCTCGCGCCGCCGCAGCCTCGACCGCCGCCCTGGTGGGCACCTGCGCCCTGCTCCTGCCGGCCCAGGCCGCCCAGGACGCCCCCTCCCGCCCGGTGGTCGTGGCGCACCGCGGCGCGTCCGGCTACGCCCCCGAGAACACCCTGGAAGCCGTCGACCAGGCCGCGCAGCTCGGCGTCGCCTGGGTCGAGAACGACGTGCAGCGCACCAGGGACGGCGAGCTCGTGGTGATCCACGACACCGATCTGAAGCGGACCACCGACGCGGAGGACGTCTTCCCGGACCGTGCGCCCTGGCGGGTCGGCGACTTCACCGCGGCGGAGATAGCCCGGCTCGACGCGGGCGCCTGGAAGGACGAGCGGTACGCGGGGACCCGGGTCCCCACCCTGGAGCAGTACCTCCGCCGGGTCGAGCACAACGGCCAGAAGCTGCTGATGGAGATCAAGGCGCCCGAGCTGTACCCGGGCATCGAGAACGACATCCTGAAGGTGCTCGGCCGGCGGCACTGGCTGGATCCGGCGCGCGTAGCCCACCGGCTGATCGTCCAGAGCTTCAGCGCGGAGAGCGTCCGGGCCGTGCACACCCTGCGGCCGGATGTGAAGACCGGCTTCCTGGGCGCACCCCCCGTCGCCGAGCTGCCCCGCTACGCGGCCTTCGCGGACCAGATCAACCCCGACCAGACCAGGCTCACGGCTCAGTACGTCAAGGCCGTGCACGCGCTGCGCGGCGCCCACGGCCGACGCCTGGAGGCGTACACCTGGACGGTGAACGACACGGCCACGGTGCGGCGCGTCGCGGGCTACGGCGTGGACGGGATCATCACCAACTACCCGGACACCGTCGCGGCGGCGCTCGGCAACCTCGCGGCGTCGTGCCCGTCCTGACCGCGCCCGATGCGTGGGCAGGGGCGCGTGTCCGGCTCGGCCTCGCGTGCCCGGCTCGGCCGCAGGCTCGACTCGACCCGCATGCCCGACTCGGCCTCGCGTGCCCGGCTCGGCCGCAGGCTCGACTCGACCCGCATGCCCGACTCGGCCTCGCGTGCCCGGCTCGGCCGCAGGCTCGACTCGACCCGCATGCCCGACTCGGCCGCGCGTGTCCGGCTCGGCCCGCGCCTGCCCGGCTCGGCCGCTCCCGGCCCGTTGTCGGTGCCGTCACGTACGGTGGCCGTATGAGCGACGACCAGTACGAGGAGCGGGCCGGGCGGCCGGAGGGGACGCCGTACGGGGCGCGGGCCGGAGCGCCGGACGAGGCGCCCCAGGGGGCGGTCCGCGAGGCGGCGCCGGGCCGTGTCGTGTGGACCGTGGCCGGCACCGACATCGGCCCCCTGCTGCTCGCGGCGACCGAGCGGGGCCTGGTCCACGTGGTCTTCCACGCCTCGGGCGCGGTGCGTGACACGGCGCTCGCGCGGCTCGCCGCCCGGCTGGGCACCGAGCCCCGCGAGGACCCCGGCTCCCCGGTGCTCGCCGAGCCCCTCCGCCAGGTGGCGGCGTACTTCGCGGGTGAGCTGCGCGATTTCACCCTGCCGCTGGACTGGTCCCTGATCACCGGCTTCCACCGCCAGGTCCTGCGCGAGCTGGCCACCGGCGTCCCCTGCGGCACCGTGGTGGGCTACGGCGACCTGGCGCGCCGGGTGGGCCAGCCGGGTGCCGCGCAGGCCGTGGGGCTCGCCATGGGGGCCAATCCGCTGCCGGTCGTCGTGCCCTGCCACCGGGTCGTGGAGAGCGACGGCGGCATAGGCGGCTTCGGCGGGGGCCTGGAGACCAAGCGGAAGCTGCTGGCCCTGGAGGGTGTCCTGCCGCAGCCGCTGTTCTGAGCCGCGGCAACCGATCCCGGCTCCCGCGAGGCGGCCTGAGTGGAACGCGCCTGTCTGGGAAGTCGGTGGTGGTCGGAACGGCCCGGCGCCGGACGCGCGGGAAACCGGTCGGTCCCGCGCACCCCGGGCGGTGGGCCCCCTCATAGGAACGCACACGTAGGCCTCCGGGTGCCGTCCTGCGCCCGGCCGGTCCCACAGGGGTGCGGTCCACGGGAGTCGAAGGGACGGCGGTCTCATGACCAATCAGGCGGTCACGTACATCAAGCCGGGCGTGGTGGAGATCCACGAAACGGATTACCCGACGCTGGAACTCAGGCCCGGGCCGGGTGTGGCCCCGGAGAACGCCGGGCGCAAGTGCCGGCACGGAGCCATCCTCAAAGTGCTCGCGACCAACATCTGCGGCAGCGACCAGCACATGGTGCGCGGCCGGACCACGGCCCCCGAGGGCCTGGTGCTCGGGCACGAGATCACCGGCGAGGTCGTCGAGCGCGGCCCGGACGTGGAGTTCGTCCAGGTGGGGGACATCGTCTCGGTGCCCTTCAACATCGCCTGCGGTCGCTGCCGCAACTGCAAGGAGCGCGCGACCGGAATGTGCCTGAACGTGAACCCGGTGCAGCCGGGTGGCGCGTACGGCTATGTCGACATGGGGGGCTGGGTCGGCGGCCAGGCCGAGTACGTCATGGTCCCCTATGCGGACTTCAACGTGCTGCCCTTCCCGGACCGGGACCAGGCGCGCGAGAAGCTGCTCGACCTGACGATGCTGTCGGACATCTTCCCGACGGGCTTCCACGGGGTGGTGAGCTCGGGCGCGGGCGTCGGCTCCTCGGTGTACATCGCGGGCGCGGGCCCGGTCGGGCTCGCCGCCGCCGCGGCGGCGCAGCTCATCGGCGCGGGCGCGGTCATCGTGGGCGACCTCAACGCGGACCGCCTCGCGCAGGCCCGGAGCTTCGGCTGTGAGACCGTCGACCTCACCAAGGGCCGCCTCGAGGACCAGATCGCCGAGATCCTGGGGGTTCCCGAGGTGGACGCGGCGGTCGACGCGGTCGGGTTCGAGGCGAAGGCGCACGGCAGGAAGGGCGAGGAGGGCGAGGAGGCCCCCGCCACCGTCCTCAACTCCCTGATGAGCGTCACGCGCGCGGCAGGGGCCCTGGGCATCCCCGGGCTGTACGTCACCGAGGACCCGGGCAGCTCCGACTCCGACGCCCGCAAGGGCACCCTGAAGGTGCGCCTCGGTCTCGGCTGGTCCAAGAGCCACCGGTTCACCACCGGCCAGTGCCCGGTGATGAAGTACCACCGCGGCCTGATGAACGCGATCCTGAACGAGCGGGTGCACATCGCGAAGGCCGTCAACGCCACGGTCCTCAGCCTGGCCGACGCCCCGCGCGGCTACGAGGAGTTCGACAAGGGCGCGAGCCGCAAGTACGTGCTCGACCCGCACGGCGCCCTGGCTGGTGTCACACCCGTCTGACGCCGCGACGGCCGCACGCGCGCGTGGGGACGCGATCCACACGCGCGCGTGCGTGCATCCCCCGCCGGACCCGGCGGGGCGTCAGCCGTGCGCGGCCGGCGGGTCGTAGTGCCGCGCTTCGAGGACGTTCCCGTCCCGGTCGGGGAAGTAGAAGCTGCGGCGGGCCTCGCCCCGGGCCCCGAACGCGTTCTCGGAGATCTCCGAGAACGGCACGCCGTGCTCCTGGAGCCGTGACCGCAGGGCTTCGAAGGCGGCGGCGGGCAGGGCGACACAGACATGGTTGACGGGGTGGCCGGCGCTGCGCGCGGCGTCCGGGACCATCGTCATGCGCGGGGCCATCTCCAGGGGCATCAGGTCGAAGATCGTCTCCTCGTTGAGGCGGACCGACGGGAACGGAACCGTCCCGTCGACGAACTCGGCGAGCCGGAGCGGCGGCAGGCCGACCACCGTCGCATAGAACTCCGCGGACGCCACGGGGTCGCGCACCCACAGCACCACATGGTCGAACCGGGCCCCGCTCGCCGATCCCCTGGCCGCGCCCGGCCCGTACGGGCTGCCCGCGGCCGCCGTGCCCGCGGAGGCCGTGCCCGCGGCGGCTGTGCCCGCGGCGGCGCGCGAGCCACCCGTCGCGCGTGTTGCGCCTGATGCGTCCGGCCCGTCGGCGTGCTCTGTCATGCGCCCAGGCTCCCGCCGTACGGACCCGTCGGCAAGGGCACCACACGGCGAGCGGGACTTCCCGCCCTGGACAGGTGCAGCCCACCACGGCTTCCGAGCCGAGCCCGCCGCCCGTGGACGGGCCTGCCCCGCCGGCCACGCGGGCGGCAGGAGCAAGGTTTGCCGCGCCGGGTCACCCGCCGAAGATGTCAGGAGGCGCTTCGCTGCGCACCGCGGTCAGTTCCGACAGGCAGGAGAACCTTCGTGCTGGTGGTGTCCGAAGAGGTTCGGCAGGCGCTCACGGCCGGGCGCCCGGTCGTCGCGCTGGAGTCCACGATCATCGCGCACGGGCTGCCCCGCCCCCGCAATCTGGAGGTCGCCCTGGAACTGGAGGAGGCCGTGCGGGACGAGGGCGCCGTACCGGCCACCATCGCCGTCCTGGACGGGCGGCCCCATGCCGGGCTCGACACCGGGCAGCTGGAGCGGATCGCGGGCGAGGACGGCATCCGCAAGCTCGGCCACCGGGATCTGCCGCCGGCGGTGGCGACGGGCGCCAGCGGGGCGACCACCGTGTCGGCGACGGCGCTGCTCGCGGCCCGCGCGGGGATACGGGTGTTCGCGACGGGCGGGCTCGGCGGGGTGCACCGGGAGTGGACAGTGACGCAGGACGAGTCGGCCGACCTGGGCCTGCTGGCCCGCACCAGGATCACGGTGGTGTGCGCGGGGGTGAAGTCGATCCTGGACGTGCCGGCGACCCTCCAGCGACTTGAGACGCTGGGCGTGGCGGTCGCCGGGTACCGCACCTCCCGCTTCCCGGGCTTCTACCTGGCCGACTCGGGCCACCCGGTGGACTGGACGCTCGATACGCCGCAGGAGGTCGCGGCGGTCATGCGGGCCCAGGACGCGCTCGCGGGGCCGGATTCCGCGCTGATCGTCGCCCAGCCCGTGGCGGAGTCGGACCAGCTCGATCCGGCGCTGCACGCGCGCGTGCTGGCCGACGCGCTGCGGGAGTGCGACGAGCGGGGCGTGACCGGACAGGCCGTCACGCCCTTCCTGCTGGACCATCTGGTCCGGCACACCGGCGGGGCCTCGCTGGAGGCCAATCTGGCGGCCGTACGCGGCAACGTCCGGCTGGCGGGGCGCATCGCGGCGGCCTGGGCGACGGCGTGAGCGCGGGCGGCGCCGGGGAGCTGCTGGTCGTCGGGGACGTCGTCACCGATGTGGTGGCCCTGCACCACGGTCCCCTGGCGCGCGGCACGGACACCGCGGCCACCGTGCGGGTGCTGCCGGGGGGTGCGGGCGCCAACGTCGCCTGCTGGGCGGCCCACTGGGGCTGGCCGGCGGTGCGGCTGCTGGGCTGTGTGGGGGCGGAGTCGGCGGACTGGCACCGCCAGGCGCTGGTCGCCGCGGGTGTCGTGCCGCGGCTCGTGGTGCGTCCCGGGGCGCGCACCGGCACAGTGGTGTGCCTGGTGGACGGGGCGGCGGCAGCGGAGCGGACCTTCCTGACGGACAGCGGGGCGTCCGTGCGGCTCTCCCCCGCCGACTGGCCGCCGTCCGCGCTGGACGGCGTCGCCCATGTGCACGTGTCGGGCTATCTGCTCTTCTCCGCTTCGGGGCGCGACCTGCTGGCGGCGGTGGTGACGTCGGCGCACGCGCGCGGGGTGCGGGTCAGCGTGGACCCGGCGTCGGCGGGGTTCCTGCGGGCGCTGGGCGTCGGACGCGTCCTGTCGCTGCTCGACGGCGTGCACGTCCTGCTGCCGAGCCGGGACGAGGCACGGCTGCTGACCGGGCTGTCCGGTGCCGCGGACGCCGCCGCCGAGCTCAGCAGGGCGTTCCCCCTGGTGGTGGCGAAACAGGGGGCGGACGGCGCGCTGGTGGCGCGGGACGGTGCGGTACGGGCACGGGTGCCGGCCGTCCCGGCGACCCCGAAGGACACCACGGGCGCGGGGGACGCCTTCACGGGCGCCTTCCTCGCGGCGCTGCTCGCGGGCGCGCCGCCCGAGGACGCGGCGCGGGAGGGCTGCCGTGCGGGGGCGCTCGCCGTCGGCACGCCGGGCGGAAGGCCCCCGGCCGGGAGACGCCGGACGGCGGGGGCACCGGCCCAGAGGCATGGGCACGCACGGCCACCTGCCGGGAGGCACGGGGCCACCGGGGCACCGGCCGGCCGGCATGGGAACCCAGGACCCCCGGCCGGGGCCACCGGCGCACAGGGCCACCGGCCGGCGGAGACCGGGGACGGTGAACCCGGACGGTGAACCCGAGACGGTGGGCATGAGGCGGCGGGTGCAGGCGTTGTGGGGTTGTCCACAGGCTGTCACGGCTGTCGGCGGGGGCTGGCAGACTGGCCCGCCGAGAGCACAGTCCAGGCAAGGAGCCGTACATGTCGATGGCGGGCAATCTCCGGAGGGTCAGGGACCTTCGCGGCGTGGGTGGCCTGCGTAAGGTGGCACGCCTGACGCGCGGCCGTACCCGTACCGTCGACCTGAGCCACCACGCGCGCTCACCGCTGGGCTCGGCGGTGGTGAACTGCGTGACGTACCACCACGGCGTCCGGCAGCCCGGCGGTCCCGGGCTGGTCGACGCGGTCGAGCAGGTCCGCTCGGCGGGCGAGGGCTTCGTCTGGCTGGGGCTGCACGAGCCCTCCCAGGACGAGTTCAAGGACGTGGCGGCGCTGTTCGGCCTGCACCCGCTGGCCGTGGAGGACGCGGTGGACGCCCACCAGCGCCCGAAGGTGGAGCAGTACGGCGACTTCCTCTTCGCGGTGTTCAAGACCGTCTGCTACGTGGAGCACGCCGAGCTGACCGCGACCAGCGAAGTGGTGGACACCGGCGAGATCATGGTGTTCGTCGGCAAGGACTTCGTCATCACCGTCCGGCACGGACGGCACGGCTCGCTGGGCCCGGTCCGCGAGGGCCTGGAGGCCGATCCGGAGCAGTTGGCCAAGGGTCCGGCCGCGGTGCTGCACGCGGTGGCGGACCACGTCGTGGACGAGTACGTGGCCGTGACCGACGCCGTCCAGGACGACATCGACCTGGTGGAGAGCGAGGTCTTCGCCGAGGACGGCGCGCGGACCGATCCCGGCCGCATCTACCAGCTCAAGAGGGAGCTGCTGGAGCTCAAGCGTGCGGTGCTGCCCCTCACCCGTCCCGTCACCGTGCTCGCGACCGAGCGGATACGGCTGATACCCCCGGAGATCCGCGCCTACTTCCGCGACGTGGCCGACCACCTGGCCAGGGCGGTGGAGCAGACGGCCGCCTTCGACGAGCTGCTGAACTCCATCCTCCAGGCGCACCTCGCGCAGGTGACCGTCAAGCAGAACGAGGACATGCGGAAGATCACCGCCTGGGCCGCGGTCATCGCCGTGCCGACGATGGTCTGCGGCGTCTACGGCATGAACTTCGACCACATGCCCGAGCTGCACTGGCGGTTCGGCTACCCGCTGGTGTGGGCCGTGATCCTGGTCGCCTGCGCCCTGCTGTACCGGGGGTTCCGGCGCGCCGGATGGCTGTGACCGGGCGGAGGGGGCGTCCTCCCGCCGTGCGCGCGCCCCGGGCGGCCGCCCGGCCCCTGAGTGCTCAGGACGTCGCGTAGACGGACCCGGCCCACTGGGCGAGCTGGTCCTCCGAGAGATGGCTGACCAGGTCGCACTCGCTGATCATGCCGACGAGGCGCTTGTTCTCGTCGATCACCGGCAGGCGCTTGATCTGGTGGCTCTGCATCTCCTGGAGCGCGTCGCTCACGTCGTCGCCGGTCGCCACCCAGCGCGGGGTGCCCTGGGCCAGGTCGCCCGCGGTCGTCGTGGACGGATCCTGCCCGCGGGCGACGCAGCCGACCACGATGTCGCGGTCCGTGAGCATGCCGCACATCCGCTCGTTGGAGTCGCTGATGGGCAGCGAGCCCACGTTCATGTTGCGCATCATCTGTGCGGCCCGATCCAGGCTCTCGGTGGCCGGGATCCACTCGGCGCCGCGGTGCATGATGTCTCCGGCGGTGGTCATAGACACCTCCACATACCGGTCCGCCGGCGCGGCGGCGGGTACGCCGGGTCCGGCACACCACGGTGCCGCGCCGCGCGGCTACGTTGCCAGTCTGCCTTCCGCTGCTTGCCGACTCTCCGTGGGACGCCTCGGCAAACCCGTCGCGGGACGGCTTCTGCACGGGTCCGGCCGGGCGTGCCCGGGGCGTGGGGAACCGCACGCGTGGCCACGACGGCGGCGAGGCACCGCCACCCGCGCGGCGCGGCCGGACGTCAGCGTGCGCCGAGGTTCCGGCAACCGACCCTCTGCCTGCCGAGGGCCACGTCGTCCAGCCGGACGTCGAAGCGGGCGGGCGAGGGATTCGCCTGGTAGAGCTGCCAGCCGAGCTTGACCGTGCGGAAGTGCGGAAAGACGAAGTCCACGGGGTTGCCGCCGTGGTGCGTGGTGTCGACGGTGAGATCCGGCTGCGCGTGGCCGTCGATCCAGACGGCGATCCGGTTCCGGGCGGCGTCCAGCTGCCACTCCAGGCACTGCCACACCCCGGCCCTGGCCGGCGCGGACTCCCGCCAGGCCGTCCAGTCGCCGGTCGGGCCGCCGTCGGACCCCACGCCCCACAGGTTGCGGCGCACGTCGGGCACGTACTGGCCGCCCAGCGGCCGGACGAAGCCCGGGCCGTCCCCGGTGGCCTCGACGAGGGTCCAGTGCGCCCAGTCCGGGGCGGTGGGGAACGCGTCGACCCGCACGCGCAGACGGCCCCAGAAGCTGTTGCGGGGCGGTGCGAAGCCGTTCACCCGGAGGAAGGCGCTGCCGTTGCCCTCCGTGCCGATGTGCAGGTCCTGCCCGCCCGCCCCGGCGGCCTCGACGGTGAGGGTGCCGTCCGTGGCGACGGTGTCCCAGTCCGGGCTGTGGGCGTCGCCGGGGGCGAGGTGGTCGAAGTCCTCGCAGAACAGCAGCGGGGCGGCACACCCGGCGCGGGGGCCGGGCTCGGGACGGCCGGTCCCCGGGGTGCCGGCCGCGCCCAGCGAGACGGGGGCTGCGGCGAGCAGCAGCGCCGCGACGGCGGCGGCGATCGGGCTCTTCCTCATGGCAGACGGACTCCTGATCGTGTGGCCGCCCCGCCGGAGAAATTGACGTGTACGCGTTCAGACTACCGGACGCCGCGCGCCTCCGCCGGGACTCCGCCTCTCTCGCCGCGGCCGCGACGCGCGGCCGGGTGCGCGCCCCCGTGTCCGCCCGGCATGGCCACGCTCCGACCGTGGACGACCGCGCCGGGCGCGGGCGAGGCATCATGGGCCGGGTGCGATTCGAAGCGATCACCTGGGAGCGGCTCGCGGAGCGGCTGGCCGAGCGGCTGGCCGGCCTGAAGCCCGAAGACGGCGGGGCGTGGCCGAGGATCGCGTTCGACGGTGCGCCCGCGGCCCGGCCCGGAGAGCTGGCCGAGCGGGTCGCCGAGGCGCTGCGGATCCTGGGCAGGCCCTCGCTCGTGGTCGGCGTGGCCGACTTCCTGCGCCCTGCCTCCCTGCGGCTGGAGCACGGGCGCGAGGACGTGGACACGTACTACGGCGCGTGGTTCGACACGGGCGCGCTGTGGCGGGAGGTCTTCGGTCCGCTGGAGGCGGGCGGCGACGGCCGGGTACTGCCCGACCTCTGGGACCCGGTCGCCGACCGCGCGACCCGCAGTCCGCGTGTCACCCTGCCGCCCGGCGGGCTGCTCCTGCTGCACGGGCCGCTGCTGCTGCACCACTGGTTCCCGTTCGACCTCACCGTCCACGTCCAGCTCTCCGCGGGCGCCCTGCGCCGGCACACTCCCCCCGGGACGCAGTGGACACTGCCCGCCTTCGAACGGTACGAGCAGGAGGTGGACCCGGCCGGCACGGCCGACGTCCTGGTGCGCGCCGACGACCCGCGGCGGCCCGCCTGGACGGCTTCTGAGCGCTCCTGAGAACCGGCCCCACCCGCCCCGCGTAAGCCCGGGCTGCTCGGGAAAAAGCACCACAAGGCAGACTTAACCCACCGATATACAGCCCCGGGCCGTGCGGGTGCGCCGCAGCGCGGCCACGGGTGAGGGAGTGGCCATGGCCGACCCCGAGGGCTTTGTGAACACCCCGCGCCAGGACTGGCCGCGCCGGCCCGTCGAGGAGCGGGTGCGCGACTGGGACGAGGTCGCCACTCCCGGCGCGCTGCTGCCGATCATCAGCAAGCAGGCCGGGCGGTGCATGGACTGCGGGGTCCCGTTCTGCCACCAGGCGTGCCCGCTGGGGAACCTCATCCCGGAGTGGAACATCCTGGTCTCCCGTGGCGACTGGGCGGCCGCGGCGGAGCGGCTGCACGCCACCGACAACTTCCCCGAGTTCACCGGCCTGCTCCGCCCCGCGCCCTGCGAGCCGGGGTGTGTGCTGGCCATCAACCAGACCGCCGTCACCATTGAGAATGTCGAGGCGGCCATCGCCGAGCGCGCCTGGCAGGACGGGCTGGTCTCCCCGCAGCCCCCTGACCGGCTGACCGGCTGACCGGCTGACCGGCTGACCGGCAGCAGGATCGCCGTGGTCGGTTCCGGCCCCGCCGGACTCGCCGCCGCACAGCAGCTGACCAGGGCCGGGCACACGGTCGCCGTGTACGAGCGCGACGATCGGCCGGGCGGGCTGCTGCGGTACGGCATCCCGTCGTTCAAGATGGCGAAGCACCACGTCGACAGGCGCATCGGGCAGATGCGCGAGGAGGGCACCAGGTTCCATACCGGCACGGACGTCGGCCGGGACGTGAAGGCCACCGACCTGTGCCGGCGCCATGACGCCGTGGTCCTGGCGGTGGGCGCCGCGGCCTGGCGGGAGCTGCCCGTGCCGGGCCGGGACCTGGCCGGCGTCCACCAGGCGATGGAGTACCTGCCGCCGGCCAACCGGGTGCAGGAGGGCGACATCGCCGTCTCGCCGCTGTCCGCGGCGGGCCGGGACGTGGTGATCGTCGGCGGCGGCGACACCGGGGCGGACTGCCTCGGCACGGCGATACGCGAGGGCGCCCGGTCGGTGACGCAGCTCGACATCTATCCGCGGCCGGGCACCGAGCGCGACGAGGCCGGGGAGCCCTGGCCGACGTATCCGAAGATCTACCGGATGTCGGCCGCCCATGAGGAGGCCCGCGAGCTCGGCACCGCGCCGTCGGCCGACGCGGACGCGCGGCTGTTCGCGGCGTCCACCCTGCGCTTCTCGGGCGGTGCCGAGGGGCGGGTGCGGGCCGTGCACCTGGTGGAGGTGGACGACGAGCGGCGGCCGAGGGCCGGCACGGAGCGCGAGCTCCCCGCCGACCTGGCGCTGCTCGCCCTCGGCTTCTCGGGTCCCGGGCGGGGCGACGGGATCCTGGACCAGCTGGGCCTGGAACTCGACGAGCGCGGCACCCTGGAGCGCGACCGCGACTTCGCCACCGCCGTACCGGGCGTCTTCGCGGCGGGCGACGCGGCCCGCGGCGCCTCGCTGGTCGTCTGGGCGATCGCCGAGGGCCGTGCCGTGGCCTCCGCCGTGGACCGCCACCTGACGGGCAGGACCGGGTTGCCCTCCCCCATCGGGGCCTTCGACCGGCCGATGTCCGTGTGAGACACGGCCGGTACGCGGTGAGCCGGCGGCCGCCCCCTCGGCCGCCGGCCGGCCGTCACGGCTTGCGCGCCGCCCCCGCGTGGCCCGGGACCGGGCCGTCGTCCTGCCCCGTCACGGGCTCGCCCGGCTCCGGCCGCCGCGGCGAGGCGCCGACCACGACGGGGCCGGTGAGGTCGCGACCGTCGACGGCGCAGGAGACGACGTGTGGGTCGGGGGCCACCCGCCGGGCGGCCTGACGCGGGGTGGACTCGGCCGGGGCCCCCGTCCCGATGTCCGCGAACCGCCGTACGCCCTGGGGCGCCGGCCAGCGCGTGGCGCGGTGCGCGAAGGCTCGGTTGACACGTGCCATCAACGGCAGAGGAGGCTCGGGGGCGAGGAGTTGTCTGCCCCTCTTCCGGTCGGCCGGGTGGGTGTCCCTGCCGCCGGGGAACCAGTCGCACATCCGGGCGGGGTGCGGCGTTCCGGAGTCGATGAGCGACGGGCCGCGGGGGGAGGCGGTGTCGTTCGCGGGCATGTCGAGGGCTCCAGGAGTCTGTGAGGTGCTGTGGGGGGCTGTGGACGTGTGGTGCCCGGTCAGGAGAGCAGGAAGTCCGCTTCGCCGGCCTTGGCGCCCAGGATGAACGCGGTGATCTCGCCAAGGGTGTAGATCAGCGCGGGCCCGTCGGGGTCGGCCGACTGCCGGACGGCCACTCTGCCGTCGGCGAGCTTCATGGCCTCGACGCAGTTGCCGCCGTTGCCGCCGCTCCACGGCTTGTGCCAGCCCTCCGTGCCCAGGTCGCTGGAGGGCATTCCGTTGTATATGGGGGGTTGTTGCATTCACAGCTCCTTGCGGAAATCCCGGAGGATCTCCTTCGTGCGATGTGCTGTGGCGGCGTGCGCCGCCATGCGGTCCATGACCTCGAGGTGGGTGGCCACCTCGGCACGCGCGTCAAGATAGACGGCGCCGGTCAGGTACTCGCTGTAGACCATGTCGGGGAGTTCCGGCACGGCGAATCGGAACAGCACGAAGGGCCCGTAGGTGCCGGGATGCGGTCCGGACGCGAACTGGGCGATCTGGAGCGTCACATTGGGCAGCCTGGACGCCTTCAGCAGACGGTCGACCTGCCCGCGCATCACGTCCGCGTCGCCCACGGGCCTGCGCAGCGCCGTCTCGTCCATGACCACCCACAGCCGCGGGGCGTTCTCCCGGGTGAGCAGCTCCTGCCGCTGCATGCGCAGCGCCACGTGCCGCTCGATGTCCTCGGGCCGGGTCTGGCCGATCGCGCCGGACTGCAGGACCGCGCGCGCGTAGTCCTCGGTCTGCAGCAGACCCGGCACGAAGTGTGGTTCATACGATCGAATGAGACTGGCCGCGCCCTCCAGGCTGACGTACATCGAGAACCAGCCGGGGAGGATGTCGTGGAAGCGCTGCCACCAGCCGGGCCTGTTGGCCTCCTCCGCGAGCGCGACGAAGTCGGCCGCCTCTTCCTCGCCGATGCCGTACGACTTCAGCAGGAGCTGGAGGTACGGGATCTTGAGGGCCACCTCCGCCGTCTCCATACGGCGGACCGTGGCGGGCGCCACGCGCAGCACTCGCGCGGCCTCCTCACGCTTGAGACCCGCGCGCTCACGCAGGTCCTGGAGGCGCCGGCCCAGAACGACCTGGCCGACCGTCGGTGCAGACCGCGGTTCGCTCACGTCCCACCTCCACCTGGTCAGCGTTGCACAAGTCCGGTCCCCGTCATGCCCCGGGGCCCGGAGGACGCCCTCCCGGCAGGCCCGCGCAGGCCGAATCGCCCGCGCCGCGAGCTGATGCGAGCAGTCTGCCACGGGCCCTTGGAAGGTCACAGTGCACTCTGCACTTTTCAGAGTGCCACTTGCCAAGTGTTCATGGCGGGGAGATAGTGGCAAGCGTGACTCCGTCCGTGCCGTTAAGAACGACGGCCACCGAAACCGGTACGGGTAGCGATGCCGTGGTTGCGGCGCTCCCGGTGGAGGCCGTTGTGCGTCATTTCCGCTTTGAGCTGACCGCTCATCCGGGCTCTGCTGCGCAGGCCCGGCGGATGACGCGCGCCTGGCTCGCGGCCTGGGCGGTCTGTGAGGACACCTGCGACTCGGCCGCGCTCGTCGTGTCCGAGCTGGTCACCAACGCGATCGTGCACACCTCCTCCCGGCAGATCGTCTGCGAGCTGCGCGACGAGGACGGCAAGGTACGCATAGCGGTGGGTGACGAGGGGCGGGCACATGGTGACCCGAACCCTTCTGCGGTCGGCCGGGACGAAGAGGAGCACGGGAGGGGATTGCTTCTCGTATCGGCCGTCTGCAGCGCCTGGGGTGCACAGGAGACCGGTCCCGGGCTGCGGGTCTGGGCGGAACTGCCCCGGGAGGCGGGGAACCGCCCCTCGGGGCCGGCAGCGGACACCGTCCGCGGAACGGGGGCCGAATGGGTGTCATGACACCGGCTCTGCTGAGCCTCGACACGCTGGTCGGCCTCGCCCGGAGAAGAGAACCGCGCGGGGCCGCCTGGGCGCGCCTCGCGGTGCCCTCCGGGATGACGGCACCGCTCGGCTGCGACGCGGTCGCCGTACCGGCCGCGTACGGCCGCCGGGTGCTCGACCGGCTGCCACGGGTGGGGTGCGTGTACGGCGACGGGGCGCACTGGTGGTGGATCGTGCCGTCCGACTCGGACGTGGCCCTGGAGTGGCCCGCGCCCGCCCGCTACACCACCGGCGCGGTGGTACCGGACGCGCTCCGTCCGCCCTGCCTGATCCACCGCCCGGACGGCAGCGTGCCGTACACCCCGCCGATCCCGCTCTATCTGGCGCTGTGCCGGATCACGGGGACGGCTCCGGCGTGGTCCGACGCGTTCTCGGCGTGAGGGCCGGGGGGGCGGTGACCGGTCAGGGGTCAGGGGTCAGCGGTCAGCGGTCAGCGGTCACTGAGGGTAGCCGGGTGTCATCGGGGGCCCGGACCGGCGCCCCCGGCGGCGTCCCCGAGCCGGCGCCCGGGTGGACGCCCGGCCGGTGAGCGGGGGGCTGGTGGAGTGCCCGGGCCGGCGAGCGGGGCGCCGGTGGAGCGCTCGGCCGGTGAGCGGGGGGCGTTCCGCGGATGCGGCCCGTCGCCCCGGGCCGGGCCTGTCGCTCGGCGCAGGAACGTGGTCTCGGTGCGGGAACGTCGCCTCAGCGCAGGTCCGTCGCTCGGTAAGTACGGCCGACGCCCTCCTCGTACTCGTCGTGGTACCGCACCCCCGCGCTGCCCGCAGGCGCGCCCAGGCCGGTGAGCCGGCCCGTCGGCTTCTCCCACTCCTCCTGGCGGCCGAGCGCCGTCAGGTCGAGGAGGCTGCTGGTGGAGCCCACCGTGTCGGCTCCCCTGCCGTACGTCGAGTACGTGTGCAAGACGCGGTCGCCGTCCCTCAGGAAGCAGCTCAGCCCCGGCAGCTCCAGTGGCTGCTCCCCCTCGACGTAGTACGCCGTACCCGCGTCGCGGTGCTCCTCCGGGGTGCGGTAGTTGTACGAGATCGGCATGACGGACTCGTCGAGCGTCACATGGAAGTCGTAGTTGAAATCGCCTCCATACGACGAGTACCAGGGCAGCGTCCAGCCCATCCGGGCCTTGAACGGCTCGATCCTGGCCAGCGGCGCGCGGGAGACGGCGACCAGGGTGGTGCCACGGGCATGCAGGTGGGCGAGGTGGCCGATCTGGTCCACGAAGCCCGAGCAGTTCGGGCAGCCCGCGTCCCAGGCCGGGCCGAACATGAAGTGGTAGACGATGAGCTGCGCCCGGCCGTCGAACAGGTCCAGCAGGCTCGCCTTGCCCTCGGGGCCCTCGAAGACGTACTCCTTGTCGATCTCCACCATCGGCAGCATGCGCCGTTCCGCGTTGAGCTCGTCACGCGCGCGGGTGGCGGCCTTCTCCTTGGCGAGCAGTTCCTTCCGGGCCACCAGCCATTCGTCACGCGTGACGATCTGCGGGAGTGCCATGGTCTCTCCTGCTGGACGAAATGGGACCTCTCATGGGGTGACCGTCCTGGGGGGCGAAACTCATCGGTGCCTCGTCGGCGGGCCGTCCCATCGGTCCGGCCTGCCCCGGGCGCGGCCGCCGCCGGGCGGACCAGACCGAGGGGCCGGTGGCCCGTCCGGAGCCGCACGGTTCCGGACGGTTCCGGACGGTTCCGGACGGCCAGGTTCCATGGGCCCGGCCCGTACGGCACCGGACGGCTGGCTCGTTCAGTCGTCGTACTCCCGGTACTCCTGGATGCGCTGTCCGTGACTGCGATCGGTCAGCTCGGGCAGCCGCCGGTTCAGCTCCGCGACGGTGCCCGCGACGTCGACGGTGCGCAGGACGCGGTCGCGCATCAGGACCTCGCCGTCGACGATCGTGGTCACCACGTCGCCGGAGCGGGCGCTGTGGACCAGGGTGGCGGCGAGATCGTGCACGGGCTGGGTGCGCGGCCCGCTGAGGTCGGCCAGCACGATGTCGGCGCGCCGTCCCGGTGCCAGCTCCCCGATCCGGCCGGCCAGGCCGACGGCCGCCGCGCTCTGCAGGGTGGCGTGGTGCAGGGCGTGCCGTGCCGTCAGCACCCTGGGGTCGCGATCGGCCTGTTTCTGCGTCAGTGCGGTCAGGGCCATGGACTCCCAGACGTCCAGGGAGTTGTTGGAGGCGGCACCGTCGGTGGCCAGCCCGACCGGGATGCCCAGTTCCCGCAGGACCCGGATCGGGGTGGTGGCCGGGTCCCAGGCGAACTTCGCGTAGCCGCGCGGTGCGGTCGCCGCCGCGATCCGGCCGGTGGCCCGGTCCAGCACTTCGTGGTCGCGCTCGACGATGCCGGTGCCGTGCGCGATGAGCACGTCGGTGCCGAGCAGCCCGGTGCGTTCCAGGATCTCGATCGGGGTGAGCCCGTGGCGGGCGAGACTGGCCTCGGTCTGCTCGCGGTTCTCCGCGGCGTGCAGATGGACCGGCAGCCCGTACTCGTGGGCCAGTTCGGCGGTGGCGGCGAGGTCGGCGTCCGAGACGGTGTAGGGGGCGTGCGGGGCGAGCGCGGTGGTGATACGGCCACCCGCAGCACCGGCGCGCGCCCGCGCGAACTCCAGAGATTCGACGCGCCCTTCGGGCCCCTGTGACGAGAAGTAGGTCTGGCCCAGGTGGGCGCGGAGCCCGGTCTCGGCGACCACGTCGGCGACGGCGGCCATGCCGAAGTAGTGGTCGGCGAAGCAGGTCACCCCACCGCGGATCATCTCGGCACAGGCGAGCCGGGCGCCCAGCGTGATGTCACGCGCGGTGAGCCGGCTCTCCACCGGCCAGATCCAGTCGTTGAACCACTCGTGGACCGGTACGTCCTCGGCGAGCCCGCGCAGCACCACCATCGGCGAGTGGGTGTGGCAGTTGATGAGCCCGGGGAGCGCCACGAGTCCCCGGGCGTCGATGTGTTCGGTGGCGGGCGGGGGCGCGGGTCGGGGGCCGGCCGGGCCGGAACCCGTGCTGACCGGGCCGGTGCCGGTGCCCGGCGAGGGGATGCCCGTGCCCGCGGGGGCGGACCGGACGGCGGGGGCCGCTCCCGGGCCCCTGCCCGGTGGCTCGTCCGCCGTGACGGATTCGATCACTCCGTCGCGTACCACGAGGGTGGTGCCCTCCGTGAAGTACACCTCGCCCCGCGGGTCGTGCCGCAGGGCCGTGCAGCCGGTGATGACGAGGTCGGCGGGCTCGGACGCCGGGCGCGTGCTCATCGGCCCACGGTACCGGCGTGCCCGCCCGACTCCCCGTCCGCTCGCCCCTGTTGTCGACATGGCTCCCCTGAGTCGAGAATGCACATGACATAACAACAGGCGGTCGCCGCACCGCATCCACAGACCGAAGAGGAACCCCCCACATGAGAAAGCCTCTTGTCGGCGCGTTCTGCACCCTGCTGCTGCTCGGCGCAGGGGCGACGCCCGCGATGGCCACCGGCCTGCCCACGGGCACCGCCGAGGACACCGCACGCGCGCACCACGCCGCCCACCCCCACGTCCGCGCGGTCGACTTCGCGGGCACCGTGGCGCTCAGCAACTGCTCGGGCTCGGTGGTGCGCATGCCCGACTCCCAGCCCGGTGACCCGGCGTTGGTGCTCTCCAACGGGCACTGCCTGGAGACGGGCTTCCCCGAGCCGGGCGAGGTCATCGTCGACCAGCCGTCCAGCCGTACGTTCACCCTGCTCGACGCGGACGCCGACTCCGTCGGCACACTGCGGGCGGACAAGGTCGTGTACTCGACGATGACCGACACGGACGTCACGCTCTACGAGCTCGGCAGCACGTACCAGCAGATCGAGAGCCGCTACGGGATCAAGCCGCTCACTCTCTCCGACCAGCACCCGACCGCGGGCACGGCCATCACCGTGGTCTCCGGTTACTGGAAGGAGACCTACAGCTGCAGCATCGACGGCTTCGTCCACGAGCTGAAGGAGGGCGACTGGACCTGGAAGGACTCCATCCGCTACACCCCGGAGTGCGAGACGATCGGCGGCACCTCCGGCTCCCCGGTCGTCGACAACAGGACCGGTCAGGTCATCGCCGTCAACAACACGGGTAACGAGGACGGCCAGCGGTGCACCGTCAACAACCCCTGCGAGGTCGACGAGGACGGCAACGTCACCGTCCACCAGAACACCAACTACGCCGAGGAGACCTACACCATCCCGGCCTGCATCGGGACCGGGAACAAGCTCGACCTGAGCGCTGACGGGTGCACGCTGCCCAAGCCCGCGGGCGAGTAAGGCGCCGCGTACCACCGTCCGCGTAGGCACGGGAGTGGCCTCCGCCGCGCATGACGCGGTGGGGGCCGCCCTGTGCTGCCGGCGGGGCCGGGGAGGACGGGCACTCCTGACGGCCACGCTGGGGACACCCCTGGTCGACCCCGCGATGCCGTCGGCCACACCACGAGGCCGTCGGCCACACTGCGGTGCCGTCGACCGCGGTGCCGTCGACCGCGGTGCCGTCGACCGCGGTGCCATCGGCCGCGGTGCCATCGGATACCGCGATGCCGTCGGCTACGAAGAGCCGTCCGCCGCCGCCTGGAAGAGCACCTGGACCTCGCCGATCGCCCGGCCGAGCGCCTCGGGGTCGCTCTCCAGGGAGGCGAGGATGGCGTCCATCCGCCGCAGCCCCGCCCGCTGGAGCAGCGTCTTCTCGTTGGTCACCCACTGGCCGCGGGCGGCGAGGACGGCGTGGGCGGTCTGCATGGCGGCGGTGGCGAGGGCGCCCGCGACCTCGGTGAGCTGGGCACGGGGAGCGCTGTTGTGGCGGGCGTACTGGAGGGTGAGGCCGGCCCTGCCGCGCCACTCGCCGGGGGCGGTGCGGCGCAGCGGCTCCGGGTAGCCGTCGGGGTGCGGGGTGCTGCCGCGCAGCACACGGTTGAGGGCCAGCTCGGCGACGACCAGGTAGCTGGGGATGCCGGCCAGGTGGAACATCAGCGGCTCCCAGTGGAAGCGGCCCTCGCGGGCCTCCGCCAACTCGTGCTCGACGACGTCGAGGTCCCGGTAGTGCACGTCCACCCTGCGCTCGTCGATGGTCAGCCAGGCGCCGCCGTTGAAGACCCCGCCGCCCCAGCCGCCCACCTCGGACACCTCGCCGGGCCAGCCGAGGGCGCGCAGGGCGTCCGGGTCGAACTGCCCCCGGTAGTAGACGGCGAGGTCCCAGTCGCTGTCGGGCCTGTGGGTGCCCTGGGCGCGCGAGCCCCCGAGGGTGACCGCCTCGACGGCCGGCAGGGCGGCGAGGCGGTCGGCGACGTGGTCGAGGAAGGCATCGTCGTTCATCGTGGCGTTGTACCACCGCGGAGCGGTGGGGGTGGTCCATTTCTGCGCCGCGGCGGCGGGGCGGGGTCGGGAGGACGCCGGTGGGACGGCGCCGTTGGCGAAGGCATCGGCGGCGACGGCGTCTTCGGCTTCGACTTCTGCTCCGGCCCCGGCCCCGGCTCCGGCCCCGGCCCCGGCCCCGGCCCCGGCCCCGGCGGTGAGACCCTCTTACCCCTGGGGCGGTTGCTGGGAAGACGTGCCGATGTGCAGGGACCGTACGTGGCCCGCCTGGATGACGGGCCCGTGCTGCACTCCGCCGCTGACGGTGTTGTACGTGTTGTACGTGTTGCCGCCTTGGGCGGGCCGGCTCCGCGGCGTCAGTTCGTCGACGACGGCGCGGAGTTCCGCGGCGAACTCCGGGTCGCTCCGCAGCGCGCGCCGCAGACGGCTGCGCCACGCCGCCTCCACGTCGTCCGCGGCGTCCTGGTCGCCGGACTCGCGGGCGGCGACCAGCTCCTCACGCGAGAGCTCCAGCTCGCCCCGGACGGCGCCGACGGCCTCCTCCTGCTCCGCTTCCTCCCCGCTCCCCCGAGAGAAGAGCCGCGCGAGGCGATCCCGTACCTGTGCCCAGCCGTCGCCCACCATCTGCTGCACCAGTGTGGTCGCTCCGGCAGCGGCCAGTGCGGCCAACTCCGCGTCCATGTGCCCCCCTCAGTCGTAATCCGGTCCCAGTCGTGGTTCGGTCCCAGTCGTGGTTCGGTCTGTCGTGGTCCGGTCTCAGTCGTGGTTCGGTGGCGGGCACTCCTCGGTGGCACCGCCGCCGTCAATTCTGACCGGGTCCGTCCCGGTCCGCAGGCCTTTGGTCCTGCCGATCTCGAGGGGCACGGTGCGGTGCCCGGCATGTCAGGGTTCGGGGCTCGGGAGGCCGACGACGCCGGGCGCCAGGACGTCGTCCGTCAGCGCTCGGGGCGGCGGACGGCGTGCAGGCCCGCCGCTTGCGCCCCGTCACTCAGGACCTGACGGAGCATGGCAGGGGTCAGCCGGCCCGTGAACGTGTTGCGCTGGCTGACGTGGAAGCAGCCGAACACGTCGAGGGGCGGGCCGCCGTCCTCCGCGGTCAGGGTGACCCTGGCCCCGTGGCCGAACGTGGGACGGGGGCGGGGCACCGTCCATCCCGCCGCGGCGAACGCGGGGAGTGCCGCCTGCCAGCCGAACGCGCCCAGCACGACCACGGCGCGCAGGGTCGGGCGGAGCGTGCGCAGCTCGGTCTCCAGCCAGGGACGGCAGGTGTCCCGCTCCTGCGGGGTGGGTTTGTTGGCGGGCGGCGCGCAGTGCACGGGGGAGGTGATGCGGACGCCGTGCAGCGTCAGGCCGTCGTCGGCGCGCACTGCGGTGGGGCTGGACGCGAGGCCCACCGTGTGCAGGCCCGCGAACAGCACGTCGCCGGAGCTGTCCCCGGTGAACATCCGGCCTGTGCGGTTGGCGCCGTGTGCGGCCGGGGCCAGGCCGACGATCAGCAGGGCGGCGTCCGGGGGGCCGAAACCGGGGACGGGACGTCCCCAGTACTCCCAGTCCGCGTACGCCGCGCGCTTGGTGCGGGCGACCTCCTCGCGCCACTCGACGAGCCGGGGACACGCCCTGCACCCGGTGATGCGCTCGTCCAGGGCCCGCAGCGCCCGCCCGGCATCCGCAGGACCGGCCGGGCCCGGGCTCCCGGCCTGGCTCCGGCTCCCGGCCTGGCTCGGGCTCGGGGGCTCCTGTGCGGCGATGGGGTCCATGCGTCAACGGTACGGGCGGCGCCTCCCGGGGCGTCGGGAGCGCGGCGTGGTCCCTGCCACTCCTGCGCTGCGGAAGCCCGGGGGCCCGCGCGGACCCGGCCCCCTGAGCCGCGGACCCCCGGCCCCTGAACCGCGGTGTTCCGAGTCCCGGACACGGCCGGACACCGCCCAGGCGCCACCGGACACAGCCGTGCACCGCCAGCACCGCCGTGCACCGCCAGCACCGCCGTGCACCGCCAGCACCGCCGTGCACCGCCAGCACCGCCGTGCACCGCCAGCACCGCCGTGCTGCGCCGCCAGCACCGCCGATCGCCGCCAGCACCGCCAGCACCCCGCACCCGAGAGCTGCTCCTGCCGCCGGAAAGCGTTCCGCGCCCGCCCCCACGGGCGGCTAAGGTCAGGACATGGCTTCAGAAGCGTCGAGCGGTGCGGCGGCGTCGCCCACGAAGGGGGCCACGGGTGTGGCCGAGGCGTCGGGTCCGGTGCGGGTGGACAGCTGGATCTGGTCCGTACGGCTGGTGAAGTCCCGTTCCATGGCGGCCACCGCCTGCCGAGGCGGGCATGTCCGGGTCAACGGCGAGCGGGTCAAGCCCGCGTACGCGGTGCGGGTGGGCGACGAGGTACGGCTGCGGCACGCTGGGCGGGAGCGGATCGTCGTGGTGAAGCGGGTGATCAGGAAGCGGGTCGGCGCGCCGCTGGCCGCGGAGTGCTACGTCGACAACAGCCCGCCGCCCCCGCCCCGCGAGGCCGTGGCGCCCGCCGGTGTGCGGGACCGTGGCGCCGGGCGCCCGACGAAGCGGGACCGCCGCGAGATGGAGCGTCTGCGCAGTCTCGGCCGTGGAATGGGCGGTCTCGGGGGCGGTCCCGCCGGCAGGGCGTAGCGGTCGGGCAGATCCGGCAGTCCCCTGCTCGACGGATGTGCGCCGGGCTCGGGCGGTGCCCGGTGGCCGTGGCGGTGCCGGTGGGCTCCCAGGACCGGCCCGTCTCACGCGCGCGCCGCACCCCGGAGGGGGCGCGGGGAACTGCGCGAGAAACGAGCCACCCGCTGTCCCCCCTGCCTTACGGGCGTGGGAGACACCCCCGCAGAAGCGACGGAGACTCCCCCCACAGGAGCGACGGAGACTGCCCCCGCAGGAGGCGACGGAGACTGCCCCTCCGGGACGGTGGCGACGCAGCGCCCCGAGGGCGCCGGGGTACCGCAGGGGTCGGGCTCGGCGCGCCGCCTCCACCCGCTCAGGGCGCGGGGACCGCCCGTACCCAGGTCCGGTCCTCCGTCAGGTAGCGGTCGACCTTCAGCCCGGCCTCGGTGAGTGCGGCCTCGAAGGCCTCCTTGGTGAGGGGACGGGCGAGGAAGGTCTGGGTCCAGGTGGCGTCGGGGAATATGTACTCCACATGGACGGAGTTCACCCCGTCCCCCACCGGTTCCGCGGAGGCTATGCGGATCGTGAAGCCGCTGGGGTCGACGCGTTCGCGCGGGATGTTGGTGTGGTAGTCCTCGCCCTCGCGCTGGATGAGGACACAGCCGTCTTCGGCGACATGGCGGCGGCAGGTGGCGAGCAGGCCGCGGCGGACCGCGACGTCGCCGGCGTGCACCAGGAAGGAGGCGAGCATCACGACGTCGAACCTCTCACCGAGGTCAAGGCCCTCGATGGGTGAGCAGACCGTGCGCGCGCCGTGGACGCGGGCCAGCATCTCGGCCGACTCGTCCACCGCGGTGACCGTGAAGCCACGCTCGACCAGCGGATGCGTCACCCGACCGACGCCGCTGCCCAGCTCCAGGATTCTGGCGCCCGGCGGAACGGCCGACGCGATCACGTCCGGCTCGTCGCCGACGGGCAGGCGGCCGTAGAGATCCACCGCGCAGCCGTCGGGCGTGATCGCGCCGGGGCCCGTCCCCTCGTAGCCCTTCCGCATCGTGCCGCTCATTCGGCTACCGCCTCCTCAGCCGGACCGCCCGGTGCCTGTTCACCGGCGTCTTCCGCCTATCCCAACGAGCGGTTCCGCGGCGTGGTTCCCCGTTCGCCGTCCGTGACGGCGTCGGTTTGGTGCCGCCCCGGTGCGCGCAGCACACTGTGAGGCAGAGCACCACGCTCCTCGGCCGGGTCCGAGGGAGGAGGGTGATCGTGATACGGAGCGGCAGTGAGCCGATGACCGCACGCAGCCCGCTGCGGCTGCGCTTCTGGCTGAGCATCTGGGGCCTGATCTGGACGACCGGCGGCACGGCGGCGTTCGCGGCGGCGGACCTTCCGGGCTGGGCGGCCGCCTGCGCCATCCTCTGGCTGATCGTCGTGGTGGACCTGGTGATGGTGATCCGGCACATCCGGCAGGGGCCGCACTTCCAGCCGGGCCCCGACGTCCCGCCGTACGAGCCGCCGGCGCACCACTGACCCGCGGCCCACGGCGGGTGGACGGGAGACGAGGGGCTCGGGGAGCCGCCGGGCAGGGCGGCTCCCCGAGCCCCTCAGTCGTTGGGGGATTCCGGGATTCCGGGATTCCGGGGATTCCGGGGATTCCGGGGATTCCCCCGACCGGTCCCGGATGGGTCCCCGCCCGAGGCGGGGTGATTCCCCAGCCGGGATCGGATGGCTCCCCCGGGGAACCCGTTGAACACCCCGGCCGGAGCCTGGCTCTCAGGAGTCGAACCGGGCCGCCTTCACGTACTGCGGCCGGGGGTCGAGGGCCGCGGCGAGTCTGAAATGCCGCTGGGCCCGCTCAGGCCGTCCGGCACGCTCATAGGTGCGGGCCAGCGCGAAGTGCGCGAAGGCGTTGTCGGGCTCGCGCTCCAGGACGACGCCGAACTCCAACTCGGCGGAACGGAGCTGGGCGGCGGCGAAGAAGGCCCGCGCGCGCAGCAGGCGCGCGGCCGTGTTCTCGGGGTGGGCGGCGATCACGGGGTCGAGGAGCTTCACCGCGCCCCGCGGGTCGCGTGCCGCCAGGAGCTGCTCCGCGGCACGGAAGTCGATGACATTCGTCTCAGGAGTACGTCCGGTGAATCCGCTGCTCTCGGGCACGGCTCACTCCTTCCCTCACTGGGCGCTTCAACACCGGCGCGTGTGGACGCTATTCCGCGCCGTCCCCGGGTGCCCCGGTTCGCGCCCGCCGGTCCAGTTCCCGCCAGACCTCGTGGACGCGGGTGCGCAGGGCGTCCAGCGGGGCGTCGTTGTCGATCACGATGTCCGCGAGGGACAGTCGCTGCTCGCGGGTCGCCTGTGCGGCCATCCGGGCCCGGGCGTCCTCCTCGGACATCCCGCGCAGCCGTACCAGGCGGTCGAGCTGGGTCTGGGGGGAGACATCGACGACGATCACCAGGTCGTACAGCGGGGCAAGGCCGTTCTCTGCCAGGAGCGGCACATCATGGACGACGACGGCGTCGGCCGGTGCCGCGGCTTCCAGCTCCGCGGAGCGCGCCCGTACCAGAGGGTGGATGATCGCGTTGAGCGCGGCCAGCCGCTCGGCGTCCCCGAAGACGATGGCGCCGAGCTTGGGCCGGTCCAGGGAGCCGTCGGCGGTCAGCACATCGGGGCCGAAGGCCGCCACGACCGCGTCCAGGCCGGGGGTGCCCGGCTCGACGACCTCCCTGGCGATACGGTCCGAGTCCACCAGCACGGCGCCGTGCTCCACCAGCAGCCGTGACACCTCGCTCTTGCCGGCGCCGATGCCACCGGTCAGGCCCACTCTCAGCATGACCCGAAGCTTAGAGAACGGAGCCGGGCGCCTATCGGCGGGAGCCCGGCTCCGTGCGTGCGGTTCCTGCGGCTTCCACGCACTCCCCGCCGACGGGCCCGGACGGGCGGACGCCCCGGCCGCGAACCGGCGCAGGCGCCCGTACGGGCCCACGCACCCGTACGGGCCCACGCACCCGTATGGACTCAGGAGCCCGCACCGCCCCAGGCCCCCTTACCGCTCAGGGCGCCCCGCACCGGCTCAGGCGGCCGAAGACCGCCCGCTCACCCGTCTCCCTCACGCTCCGCCAGGAAGCGCTCGAACTCCTGGCCGATCTCGTCGGCGGAGGGGATGTCGACCGGCTCGGCGAGCATGTTGCCGCGGGACTCGGCGCCCGCGGCGGCGTCGTACTGGTGCTCCAGGCCCTGGACCAGGGAGACCAGCTCGTCGTCGCCCTCCTGGATCTGACGGTCGATCTCGGTCTGGGTGCGGTGCGCCTCGGTGCGCAGGGCGTGCGCGATGCCGGGCAGCACCAGGCCGGTGGCCGCGGTGATGGACTCCAGGACGGTGAGGGCGGCGTCCGGGTAGGCGGAGCGTGCGATGTAGTGCGGCACATGGGCGGCCACGCCGAGGACGTCGTGGCCGGCCTGCGAGAGCCGGTACTCCACAAGGGCTTCGGCGCTGCCGGGAACCTGGGCCTCGTCGAAGGGGCTGCGGTGGCCGGGGACGAGCTCCGTGCGGTTGCCGTGCGGCGTGAGGCCGACGGGGCGGGTGTGCGGGACGCCCATCGGGATGCCGTGGAAGTTCACCGCGAGGCGGACGCCGAGGCGCTCCACGATCTGCTCGACGGCCGCGGCGAAGCGCTCCCACTCGACGTCCGGCTCGGGGCCGGAGAGCAGCAGGAACGGCGCTCCGGTGGCGTCCTGCACGAGGCGCACGTCGAGGGTGGGCACCTCGTAGTCGGTCCACTGGTCCCGACGGAACGTCAGGAGGGGCCGCCGGGCGCGGTAGTCCACCAGGCGGTCGTGGTCGAAACGGGCGACGATCTGGTGGGGCAGGGAGTCGAGGAGGCGCTCGACGATCTGGGCGCCCGTCTCACCCGCATCGATGTAGCCGTCGAAGTGGTACAGCATGACCAGCCCGGCCGATTCCTGGGCGAGGGCCATGTCGACGACGGCCAGGCCCTTCGGCTCCCACGTGTACAAACCCTGCGGATCAAGCACGATGACTGCTCCTCCTCGTATCTGCCCTACCGAACGCACGGCGCCGCCGGGGCATTCCCCGGCGCGGCAGACGGAGTGCGCTCCGTCCGGTCCAGATCTTGACGCGAACATGCAACACCCATGCGGTCACCACCACCCGGGTTCACGCATACGCTCAGTTTTCACGTACAAGAACAGCCTCTCCAGGAGGCGGACCGGTCCCCGACGGCCCATGGGACCCTGCTCCGCCCATCGATCCCCCACGAGAACGCAGACGGGAAGGCCACGTACATGCGCACCCGAAAGCTGCTCCTGCCGCTCGTCACCGCCCTCGCCACGGCCACCGCGGCGGGCGCCCCCGTGGCGCTCGCCGCCGCTGCGGACCGGACGGCAGCGACCATCGAGGTCACCACGGCCGCCGAGCTGAAGACGGCGCTCGGCGACGCCTCGCCGGGTGACACGATCCACCTGGCGGACGGCACGTACACCGGAAACTTCAAGACCAGCGCGGCGGGCACGCCGGCTGCGCCGATCACCCTCACCGGCTCCGCCAAGGCGGTGCTGACCGCGGGCGGCGGCTACGGGCTGCACCTGAGCGGCGCCTCGCACTGGACGGTCGAGGGGATCACCGTCACGGGCGGCCAGAAGGGCATCGTGATCGACTCCGCCCAGGGCGTCGTCATCGACTCGGTGACGGTGCACGACCTCGACATGGAGGGCGTCCACTTCCGCGATTCGAGCAGTGACGGCGTCATCAGGAACTCGAAGATCTACGACACCGGCCACGACGGCCGGGGCATGGGCGAGGGCGTCTACGTGGGCACGGCCAACACGCTGGACGACAAGAGCGACCGCGTGCAGATCCTGGACAACACCATCGGCCCCGGGGTGGGCGGCGAGAACGTCGACATCAAGGAGGGCACGACGGGTGCGGTGGTGTCCGGCAACACCTTCGACGGCAGCGGCCTGACCGGCGCGAATTACGACGACTCCTGGGTCGACGTCAAGGGCGACGACGTCCTCGTCGAGAACAACAAGGGCACGCACACCACGAACGACGGCTACCAGACCCACAGCCAGCAGGACGGCTGGGGCTGCGGCACGGTGTTCCGCGGCAACGCCTCCGACCTGACGGGTGCCTCCGGCACCGACCGGCTCGCGATCGACGTCACCAACCAGAGCGACGACTGCCGGACCACGGTCTACGGCAGCAACACGGTGACGGGCGGCAACGGCCTGACGAACATCGACATGACGGACTGACCACCGGAGTGCCCGTCCGGGACCCGCCGGGAGCGCGGGCTGTCGCCGCACGCGGCACCACACAGCGAAGCGCTGGGGCCCGCATCCCGGTCGGATGCGGGCCCCAGCGCACGGTTGTCCGTATCAGCTCAGATCCAGCGGCTGACGGTACCCCCTCTGGGGGAGATCAGCTCTGGCCTCCGGCCAGCTTCTCGCGGAGCGCGGCAAGGGCCTCGTCCGACGCGAGCGCGCCGGAGTTGTCCTGCGACTCCGAGGAGTAGGAACCGCCGGACGAAGCCGGAGCGGACTGCTCGCCGCCCTCGGCCGCGGCCTGCGCGTCCGCCTCGCGGGACTTGATGACCTGCGCCTGGTGCTGCTCGAAGCGCTGCTGGGCCTCGGCGTACTGCGTCTCCCAGGCCTCACGCTGCTGCTCGTAGCCGGGCAGCCAGTCGTTCGTCTCCGGGTCGAAGCCCTCGGGGTAGATGTAGTTCCCCTGGTCGTCGTAGGACGCGGCCATGCCGTAGAGCGTCGGGTCGAACTCGACCGAGGCCGGGTCGGCGCCGAAGGACTCGTTGGCCTGCTTCAGCGAGAGGCTGATGCGGCGGCGCTCCAGGTCGATGTCGATGACCTTGACGAAGATCTCGTCGTTGACCTGGACGACCTGCTCCGGGATCTCCACGTGGCGCTCGGCCAGCTCGGAGATGTGGACCAGGCCCTCGATGCCCTCGTCCACGCGGACGAACGCACCGAACGGCACCAGCTTGGTGACCTTGCCGGGGACGACCTGCCCGATCTGGTGGGTCCGGGCGAACTGCTGCCACGGGTCTTCCTGGGTCGCCTTCAGCGACAGGGAGACGCGCTCGCGGTCCATGTCGACGTCCAGGACCTCGACCGTGACCTCCTGGCCGACCTCGACGACCTCGGACGGGTGGTCGATGTGCTTCCAGGACAGCTCGGAGACGTGCACCAGGCCGTCGACGCCGCCCAGGTCCACGAAGGCACCGAAGTTGACGATCGACGAGACCACACCGGACCGCACCTGACCCTTCTGGAGGGTGGTGAGGAAGGTCTGGCGCACCTCGGACTGGGTCTGCTCCAGCCAGGCACGGCGGGAGAGGACGACGTTGTTGCGGTTCTTGTCGAGCTCGATGATCTTGGCCTCGAGCTCCTTGCCCACGTAGGGCTGCAGGTCTCGGACTCGGCGCATCTCGACCAGGGAGGCCGGCAGGAAGCCGCGGAGGCCGATGTCGAGGATGAGACCACCCTTGACGACCTCGATGACGGTACCGGTGACGATCCCGTCCTCTTCCTTGATCTTCTCGATGGTGCCCCAGGCACGCTCGTACTGGGCGCGCTTCTTCGAGAGGATCAGGCGCCCTTCCTTGTCCTCCTTCTGGAGGACAAGTGCCTCGATCTCGTCGCCCACGGCGACGACCTCGTTCGGGTCGACGTCGTGCTTGATCGAGAGTTCGCGGGACGGGATGACGCCCTCGGTCTTGTAGCCGATGTCGAGCAGGACCTCGTCCCGGTCGACCTTCACGATGACGCCGTCGACGATGTCGCCGTCGTTGAAGTACTTGATCGTCTCGTCGATCGCGGCGAGGAAGGCTTCCTCGTTACCGATGTCGTTGACCGCTACCTGCGGGGTGGTGGCGGTGGTCTCGGTGCTGCTCGTCATGTGGGAAAGGGCTCCGGTACGGACATTGAAGTCGTAGGTACTGCTTTGCGCCGGGAGCCCGTTTCGCTCTGAAGAAGCCGGACAGCTTAGGAGGCGCGGATCCCGTCTCCCTGCCGGGTCGCCGGGAACCGGAAGAGCCAGAATGCGCCTCGACAACCGAGGGGACATACAACAGATGCGAGCGCAGCCTGCTCTGTCTGAGGCGCGCAGGCCCGCAGCGCAACTTGTAGCATACGGGGGCAGCCGGACAGGGTCAATGCACGAAGAGGCATACCCGGGGCGGATCGCCACATACCCGGCACACATCCTGTTGCCTCAGGCCACACGGGTCGCGCGGCGCGCCGAAGGGCGCCGCCCCGGCGGGTCGCGCGGCGGGACCGGCAGCGGGCTCGACCGGAGAATACGACGATGGAGCCGATCATCCAAGAGCGCGATCTGACGGGACCCGCGGACCCCTCTCCGAGGGGCGATTCCGGGCCATCCGGCTCATGGGGACCCGGGCCGTGGCCGGCCGGGACGGAGTCCGAGACGGAGCCGGAGGCCACCCGCCGGTCCGCCTCGGCCGCGGAGAGCAGCCGGGCCAACCGCGGCTGGTGGGACCGGAACGCCGACGAGTACCAGCGCGACCACGGTGCGTTCCTCGGCGACGACCGGTTCGTCTGGGGTCCCGAGGGTCTCGACGAGGCCGAGGCCGGGCTGCTGGGCCCGGTGGCGGAGCTGGCGGGCCGCCGGGTGCTCGAAGTGGGCGCCGGCGCCGCCCAGTGCTCGCGGTGGCTGGCCGCGCAGGGTGCGCGGCCCGTCGCCCTGGACCTCTCGCACCGGCAGCTCCAGCACGCGCTGCGGCTCGCGGACACGATGCCCGGGGCGTCCGGCGCGTCCGGCGGCTCCGGCGGTGGGGTGCGCCTGGTGCAGGCGGACGCCGCGGCGCTGCCCTTCGCGGACGGCTCCTTCGACCTGGCGTGCTCGGCGTACGGGGCGCTGCCGTTCGTGGCGGAGCCGGTGCGGGTGCTCGCGGAGGTGCACAGGGTGCTGCGGCCCGGCGGCCGGTTCGTCTTCTCGGTCACGCACCCGATCCGCTGGGCCTTCCCGGACGAGCCGGGGCCCGAGGGCCTGTCCGTCAGCGCGTCCTACTTCGACCGGACGCCGTACGTGGAACAGGACGACGCCGGCCGTGCGGTCTACGTCGAGCACCACAGGACGCTCGGTGACCGGGTGCGGGACGTGGTCGGCGCCGGGTTCAAGCTGGTGGACCTGGTGGAGCCGGAGTGGCCGGCGTGGAACGGCCAGGAGTGGGGCGGGTGGTCGCCGCTGCGGGGGAATCTGATTCCGGGGACGGCGATATTCGTGTGTGAGCGCTGAGGGCGGCCGCCGGGGGCCCGGCGGCCGTTCCGGTCGGCGGGGAGCGGGGCCGGGGTGCGTGTCGCGCGCCGCGTTCGTGGGGCTGTGGCTGTTCAGGGGTGCCCCCTGAGGAGCGTCGCAGGCTCACCCGCTCGCCGTGGCTCGTCGCGCAGGTCCCCGCGCCCCTCCCCCGGCGTGACCCACCCCGCAGCGCCAACCGCCCATCGGCGCCCCACTGACCAGGGGTGCCCCCTGCGGGAGCATCGCAGGCTCACCCACTCGCCGTGGCTCGTCGCGCAGGTCCCCGCGCCCCTACCGGCGTGACCCACCCCGCAGCCGGGTGGGGGTGGGGTGGCCTTGGGGTCGTTCGGGAGACTGGGGGTGTGATGCGAGTCGAGGCTCTGGAGCGGCTGCCCGTCCGTGAAGTGCTGCCTTCGTTGCGGGCCGCTCTGGACGGGCCCGGTGCCGCTGTTCTGTGTGCGCCGCCGGGTACCGGCAAGACCACTCTGGTGCCGCTGGCGCTGGCCGGGCTGCTGGGGGACGGTGCCCCGCCGCGGCGGGTGGTGGTCGCCGAGCCGCGCCGTATCGCGGCCCGTGCCGCGGCGCGGCGGATGGCGTGGCTGCTCGGGGAGCGGACCGGCGGGAGTGTGGGGTTCGCGGTGCGCGGGGAGCGCGTCATCGGGCCGCACACGCGCGTGGAGGTCGTCACGACCGGTGTGCTGATGCAGCGCCTCCAGCGCGACCAGGAGCTGTCCGGCGTCGACGCGGTGGTGCTCGACGAGTGCCACGAGCGACACCTGGACGCGGATACGGTGGCCGCGTTCCTGCTGGACGTGCGGGCGGCGCTCCGCCCGGAGCTGCACCTGGTGGCCGCGTCCGCGACGACCGACGCGGAGGGCTGGGCGGAGCTGCTGGGCGGCGCGCCGGTGCTCACGGCGGACGGGGACCCGCATCCCGTGGACGTGGTGTGGGCGCCGCCCCGGGGGCCGGTGCGGCCGCCGCACGGCATGCGGGTGGATCCGGCGCTGCTGGCGCATGTGGCGACGGTGGTGCGCAGGGCGCTCGCGGAGCGGGACGGGGACGTGCTCTGCTTCCTGCCGGGCGTCGGGGAGATCGGCCGGGTGGCGGGGCTGCTGGGCGAGCTGCCCGGGACCGAGGTGCTCCAGGTGCACGGACGTTCTCCGGCGGCGGTCCAGGACGCGGTGCTCGCGGGCGGTGCCGGACGGCGGGTGGTGCTGGCCACGTCGGTGGCGGAGTCGAGCCTGACGGTGCCGGGGGTAAGGATCGTGGTGGATTCGGGGCTCGCCAGGGAGCCGCGCACCGACCACGCGCGCGGGCTGAGCGCGCTCACCACGGTGCGCGCCTCGCAGGCCTCGGCGCGCCAGCGGGCGGGGCGCGCGGGCCGCGAGGGGCCCGGGGCGGTGTACCGCTCCTGGGCGGAGGCGGAGCACGGCCGGCTGCCGCGGTTCCCCGCACCGGAGATCAAGGTCGCGGACCTGACCGCGTTCGCGCTGCAGGCGGCGTGCTGGGGCGATCCCGGCGCCACGGGCCTCGCACTGCTCGACCCGCCTCCCGCGGGCGCCCTGGCGGCGGCCCAGGAGGCTCTGAGGGCCCTCGGCGCGGTCGGCGACGGGGGTCGGGCGACCGAGCGCGGCGCCCGGATGGCCCGGATCGGGGTTCATCCCCGGCTGGCCCGCGCCCTGCTGGACGGGGCGCGCGAGGTCGGCGTACGGCGCGCGGCGGAGATCGTCGCGCTGCTGAGCGAGGAGCCGCCGCGCGCCTATGGGGACGACCTGACGGCGGCCTGGCGGGCGGCCCGGCACGGCCGGGAGGCGTCCGGGGACGGCTATGCCGCCCGGTGGCGCCGGGAGGCGGACCGGCTGGCCACGGCGGCGCGGGGAGCGCTGCGGGACGCCGGCACGAGGCCGGGAGGCGAGGCGTACGACGCCGTGGGCGCCCGGGACGGGGACGGGCCCCGGGGCGACCGAGCGGGCGCCGCGGGACCCCGGGACGACGGCCGGGCCCACCCGCCAGAACCCGGGGGCGTTCCGACCGGGGGCCGCAGGCGCGGGGCCGACCAGGGCGGGGCCCGCGGGCGTGGGAACGACGCGCCCGTGGGCCGCGGGCGTGCGGACGGCCGCGGTGACGCGCCCGGGCAGGAGATCGGGGACGATCGGGCCGCCGGGCTCGTCGTGGGGCTGGCGTTTCCCGAACGGCTGGCGCGGGACCGGGGCGACGGCACCTACCTGATGGTGTCCGGCACCGGGGCGGAGCCGGCGGATGGCTCGGCGCTGCGGGGCGTCCCGTGGCTCGCGGTGGCCGTGGCGGACCGGCCCGTGGCCCGGGCACACGCGCGCGTGCGGCTCGCCGCGCCGGTCGGCGAGGACACCGCGCGGCGCGCGGCCTCGGCCCTGCACCGGGCGGCCGAGGAGGTCCGCTGGGCGGACGGCGACGTGGTGGCCCGCCGGGTCGACCGGCTGGGCGCCGTCGAACTGGCCGCCCGCCCACTGCGCGACCCCGCGCCCGAGCTGCTGCGCTCGGCGCTCCTGACGGGCCTGGCCCAGGAGGGCCTGGACCTGCTGCACTGGACGCGCGAGGCGCGGGAGCTGCGTATGCGGCTGGCCTTTCTGCACCATCGCTCGGCGGCGCGGGAGGACGGCGAAGGGCGTCCCGGCGGGGGGCACGCACGCGTGGCGGACGACGTTCCACACGCGCGCGTGGCGGGCGGTTCACCGCCGGAGGGGGACGCCCCGGGCACCGGTGCGGGGCCGGTGCCGGTGAGCGGTGCGTGGCCCGATGTGTCGGACGAGGCGCTGCTCGCGCGGGCCGGTGAGTGGCTGGAACCCGAGCTCGGCCGGGCGCGGCGCCGGGCCGACCTGGGCCGGATCGACGCCGGCGCGTGCCTGCGACGGCTGCTGCCCTGGGCGTCCGGCGAGGCGGCCCGGCTGGACGAGCTGGCCCCGGAACGCCTCGTGGTGCCGACCGGGTCCCGGATCCGGGTCGACTACACGGATCCGCGGCAGCCGGTGCTCGCGGTGAAGCTCCAGGAGATGTTCGGCCTGGCCAGGACGCCGGTGATCGCCGGGGTGCCGGTACTGGTGCACCTGCTGTCGCCGGCGGGCCGGCCCGCGGCGGTCACCGCGGACCTGACGTCCTTCTGGCGGGAGGGGTACCGGGCGGTACGGGCGGAGTTGCGCGGGCGCTATCCGAAACATCCGTGGCCGGAGGATCCGACGCATGCGGAGCCGACCCGGCACACCAATGCGCGGGCGCGCGGCTGAACGCGCCGGATCACGCTGCTCCGGACGCACCCGGGCGTGCCCGACGTACCCCACGCGTTCACACACCGGAACGCGACTGCCACCTCGTTACTGCCACCCCGTGCCATCCCCCGACGGCCACCCGATGTCCCGCGCACGGCGCCGCACCCGCACGGGCGCGGCACCACCCGCACGGCACCGCACCCGCGCCGCGCCTCCGCACCGGCACCGCACCCGCGCCGCGCCTCCGCACAGGTGCGGGCCGTGGCCTCCAAGGCGAGGGCCGTCTCCCCCGGGCGCTGAGCCCCTAAGCGCCCGAGCCGCCGCCCGACTGCTGCGGGGGCTGGTCGTCCGCCTGCTGGACGGTCAGCTGGATGTCGAGGGTGGCGCCGCCGGTCGTGGTGATGCGGAGGACGAAGGTGCCGGTGGTGTCGTCGGCGTGCAGCTTGGGGAGCTTCAGCAGGCCGTTCTCGTCGGTCTTGAGGTCCTTCAGGGCCCGGATCGGCTTGCCGGCGTCGTCCTCGAAGTAGGGGCCCTTGTCGATCTCGTCCGGCAGGGGCGAGGACTTGATGAGGGTCGCGGTCGCGGCGACGCCCGGTGCCACGGCCCCCTTGTAGGTGGCCTTGACCTGCACGTCGTCCTCGAAGGTGCCGCCGGGCGTGCAGATCAGGTCGGTGTCACTGGTCCTCGTGAGTTTGTCGGCCTGGCGCTCGGTGACGGTGGCCTTGAAGTCCAGGGCGGGCACCGCGCGTCCGACGACGGTGGCGCGCACGATGAAGTCACCGGCCTGCTGGCCTGCCTTCAGGGCGGGCGCGGTGGCGATGCCGTTGGCGTCGGTTTGCACGGTGGCGACGGTCTCGCCGCCGTCGAAGGTGGTGTCCGTGTCACCGACGAGGGTGAAGCGCACCCGTACCCGGCTCACCGGGTTGTTCTGGCCGTTCTCGGTACGTGCCTTGATGCGCTGGGCGAAGGTGTCGCCCGCGGTGGCGGAGAGCGTCCCCGTGCCGGCGTTCTCGATGTGGGTGACAGTGTCGGTGGGCGTCTGGTCGCCCGTGTCCCCGCCGGGGTCCTGGGTGGCGGGGTCCGTCGGGCCAGGAGAGGTGCCGTCGTCCGCGCCACCGGGCTTGTCGGGTGTGCTGGGGGGACTCGGCTTGCTCGGCTTGCTCGGCTTGCTCGGCTCTTCGGGCTTGCTCGGGGTGTCGTCGGCAGGCGGGGTGGAGGTGTCCGGTGTGTGGTCGCTGCGGTCGCCGGGCGGGACGCCGGTGCCGTCCGGGACCTCGTGCGTGCCCTTGCGGTAGTACTCGTACCAGGACAGGACGGTGTTCAGGTAGTCCTGCGAGTGGTTGTAGGCGAGGATCGCCCGGTGGAGGTCGGCGGTGTTCGCCAGGTCGCGGCCGCCCGCGCAGAGGTAGCGGCCCGCGGCGAGTGCGGCGTCGTAGACGTTGTTGGGGTCCTTCTTGCCGTCGCCGTTGCCGTCGGCGCCCCAGCCGGTGTGGTCGGGGCCGCCCTGGTTCCAGGTGGAGGGTATGAACTGCATCGGGCCGACCGCGCGGTCGTGGACGGCGTCGCCGTCGAGCGCGCCGTCGTCGGTGTCGGTGATCTCGGCGAAGCCGTTGCCGTTGAGCACCGGGCCCAGGATGGGGCTGAGGGTGGTGCCGTTCGCGTCGACCCTGCCGCCGCGTGCCTGGCCGGACTCCACCTTGCCGATCGCGGCGAGCAGCTCCCAGGGGATGTTGCAGCCGGGCTGTGACGACCGCATCGCCGCGGCGGCCTTCTTGTAGGCGTCCAGGACGGTGGCGGGTATGCCGGCCTCGGGGCTGCCCGTGGCGGGCGGGTGGTCCGTGGAGGGGGGCGGCGTGGGGCTGTTGAGCGGCGGCAGATCCGTGTAGTACGGGGAGTCGCCCGTCGCCGACGAGCCGTCAGGGGGCGTGGTGGACTCCGAGGTCTGGCCGTGGTGGGCGTCGTCGGTCAGGCTGGGGGCCTGGGACGCGGAGAGGGCCGCCACTGCGGCCGCAGCCACAGCGGTGGTGGCCGCTCCCCTGCGAAGCCTCCTGCCGAAATGCGCCGCCATTCCGTGCACCCCTCCATCGGTGGTCGTCCTGCCGTGCGCTCCCCCGCACGGTCAGCCCTCGTGACCCTACGGCAACTTCCTGTGTGCGGGCAGCCGTTCGTGCCCGAATTTCACCAGTTGCCTACATGCGCGGCACTCGCATGTCAGAGTGCGGAGGGTTTTGCCGCGGGCGGTGGTTCGGCTTGTGGGCGGCGGTGCGGTGGGCGGTGGCGGGTCGCGCAGTTCCCCGCTCCTTCGAAGCGAGGATTCGCCCCGGAAGCGGGGCGCGAAGAACCGCGCGCACAACCAACCACCCACCCAGGCCCCGGGCACAACCGGAACGGCCCCTCAGGACGGTGACGACCCAACCCGTCCGTCGTGGCATGTCGCGCAGTTCCCCACGCCCCTGCCGGGGCAGGGCTCAGTGGGCCGCCGACTCCCAGGTGGGGCCGACGCCGACGGAGACGTCCAGGGGGGCCCGCAGGGCGACTGCGGAGGACATCTCGCGGCGGACGATCTCCTCCGCCGCGTCCCGCTCACCGGGCGCGATCTCCAGGACCACCTCGTCGTGGACCTGGAGCAGCATGCGGGACTTCAGCCCGGCCTCCGTCAGCGCGCCGTCCACCTTCAGCATCGCGATCTTGACGATGTCCGCGGCGGTGCCCTGGATGGGGGCGTTGAGCGCCATGCGCTCGGCCATCTCACGGCGCTGGCGGTTGTCGCTGTTGAGGTCGGGGAGGTAACGGCGGCGGCCGAGCATCGTCTCCGTGTATCCGGTGGCACGGGCCTCGTCGACCGCGCGGCGCAGGTAGTCCCGCACGCCGCCGAAGCGCTCGAAGTAGGTCTCCATCAGCGCGCGGGCCTCGGCCGCGTCGATCCCCAGCTGCTGGGACAGGCCGAAGGCGGACAGGCCGTACGCCAGGCCGTACGACATCGCCTTGATCTTGCGGCGCATCTCCGCGTCGACCTCGGTGGTGGCCACGCCGAACACCTGCGAGGCGACGGTGGAGTGCAGGTCCTCGCCGGAGGTGAACGCCTCGATGAGGCCCTCGTCCTCGGAGAGGTGGGCCATGACGCGCAGCTCGATCTGGCTGTAGTCCGCGGTCATCAGCGACTCGAAGCCCTCACCGACGACGAATCCGCGGCGGATGGCGCGGCCCTCGTCCAGCCGGACGGGGACGTTCTGCAGATTGGGGTCGGTGGACGACAGGCGGCCGGTCGCCGCGACGGTCTGGCTGAAGGTGGTGTGGATGCGGCCGTCCGCCGCGATGCACTTGAGCAGGCCCTCGACGGTGACCCGCAGCCGGGCCTGCTCGCGGTGGCGCAGCATGATGACCGGCAGCTCGTGGTCGGTCTGGGCGGCCAGCCACGCGAGCGCGTCGGCGTCGGTGGTGTACCCGGTCTTGGTCTTCTTCGTCTTCGGCAGGGCCAGCTCGCCGAAGAGCACTTCCTGGAGCTGCTTGGGCGAGCCGAGGTTGAACTCGTGGCCGACGGAGGCGTGCGCCTCCTTCACGGCCTGCTGCACGGCCGCCGCGAAGGTCTGCTCCATGGCCTCCAGGTGGGGGCGGTCCGCGGCGATGCCGTGCCGCTCCATGCGGGCCAGCAGGGCCGAGGTGGGCAGCTCGATGTCCGTGAGCAGGCCGGCGGCGCCCACCTCCTTGAGGCGGTCGCCGAAGGCGGTGCCCAGGTCGAGGATGGTGCGCGCCTGCACCATCAGGGCCTCGGCCTCGGCGTGGTCGTCGGTGCCGAAGGCGAGCTGGCCCTCGGCCTCGGCGGCGGGCACCAGCTCCCGGCCGAGGTACTCCAGGGACAGGGCGTCGAGGGCGAAGGTGCGACGGCCGGGCTTGACGAGGTAGGCGGCCAGGGCGGTGTCCATGCTGACGCCCTCGATCCGCCAGCCGTGCTCCGCGAAGACCCGCATGGCGCCCTTGGCGTCATGCAGCACCTTGGGCTTGCCGGGGTCGGCGAGCCAGTGCGCGAAGGCGTTCTCGTCGGCCTCGTCGAGCTGGGCGGGGTCGAACCAGGCCGCGGCGCCGCCGGCGGCGGCCAGCGCGACCTCGGCGACCGCACCCGTGCCGAGCTGCCAGGTGTCGACGGTGGCCAGGCCCAGGACGGCGTTGCCGTGCTCGGCGAGCCAGGGGGCCAGCTCACCGGAGGCGAGCACCGAGCCGTCCAGCTCGATGCCCTCGGCGGGCGGGGCGGCCTCGGCCTCCTCGGCACCCGGGTCGACGGCGAGCAGCCGCTCGCGCAGCGAGGGATTGCGGATCTCCAGGGTGTCCAGGACCATCGCCACGGCCTTGCGGTCGTAGGCGGCGCGCTCCAGGTCGGCGACGGTCTTGGGAAGCTCGACGGTGCGGCTGAGCTCCGTGAGGCGGCGGTTGAGCTTGACGGCCTCCAGGTGGTCACGGAGGTTCTGCCCGGCCTTGCCCTTGACCTCCTCGACGCGCTCCACCAACTCGGCGAACGAGCCGAACTGGTTGATCCACTTGGCGGCGGTCTTCTCGCCGACGCCCGGGATGCCCGGGAGGTTGTCCGAAGGGTCGCCACGCAGGGCGGCGAAGTCGGGGTACTGCGAGGGTGTGAGCCCGTACTTCTCGGCGAGCTTCTCGGGCGTGTAGCGGGTGAGCTCGGAGACGCCCTTCGTGGGGTACAGGACGGTCGTGTGCTCGCTGATCAGCTGGAACGAGTCGCGGTCGCCGGTGACGATCAGGACCTCGAAGCCGGCCGCTTCGGCCTGGGTGGCGAGGGTGGCGATGACGTCGTCCGCCTCGAAGCCCTCGATCGCGAAGCGCTCCGCGCGCATCGCGTCGAGCAGCTCGCCGATCAGCTCGACCTGGCCCTTGAACTCGTCGGGGCTCGTGGTGCGGTTCGCCTTGTACTCCGCGAACTCCTGCGAGCGCCAGGTCTTGCGGGAGACGTCGAAGGCCACGGCGAAATGGGTGGGCGCCTCGTCACGGAGAGTGTTCGCCAGCATCGAGGCGAAGCCGTAGATCGCGTTCGTCGGCTGGCCGGTGACCGTGGTGAAGTTCTCCGCGGGCAGCGCGAAGAACGCACGGTAGGCCAGGGAGTGCCCGTCCATGAGCATCAGACGGGGGCGGGTCCGCTCGGCCGCCTGGCCGGACGACGTCTCGGTCGGCTTCTTGCTCTTCTTCGATGCTTTCTCTGCCACGAGTCCGATCCTGCCACGGACCACTGACACTCCGGGCCACCCCGGCTCCGCCCGCCCCGGCAGGGGCGCGGCCGCCGCCCGCGGCGTACCGGAAGCGGGGGCCCGGGGGGGTCCGCCGCACCGGCACGTCAGTGCCCCGTGGCACGATCAAAGGTGCACCCACGGTGCGCCGTACACGCTCGAAAGGGACCCCAGATGGCCAGTAAGCCGCCCAAGGGCGATCCGGTTCAGGACGCCCCCGAGGTCGCTCAGCCGCAGCACGCCGCCGCGGGCCTGCCCGCCATCAAGCACTCACTGCGGATGGCGCAGCAGCAGATGGGCGTGCGCCGCACCGCGCTCACCCTGCTGCGGGTGAACCAGAAGGACGGCTTCGACTGCCCGGGCTGTGCCTGGCCGGAGCCGGAGCACCGGCACACCGCGGAGTTCTGCGAGAACGGCGCGAAGGCGGTCGCCGAGGAGGCGACGCTGCGCCGTGTGACGCCGGAGTTCTTCGCCGCGCACCCGGTCGGGGACCTCGCCACCCGCAGCGGCTACTGGCTGGGCCAGCAGGGCCGCCTCACCCGGCCCATGTACCTGGCGGAGGGCGCCGAGCGGTACGAGCCGGTGTCCTGGGAGCGCGCCTTCGACATCGTCGCCGAGGAGCTGGCGGCGCTCTCCTCCCCCGACGAGGCGGTCTTCTACACCTCGGGCCGCACCAGCAACGAGGCCGCGTTCCTCTACCAGCTCTTCGTCCGGGAGTTCGGCACGAACAACCTGCCGGACTGCTCCAACATGTGCCACGAGTCCTCGGGCTCGGCCCTCAGCGAGACGCTGGGCGTCGGCAAGGGCAGCGTGCTGCTGGAGGACCTGTACAAGGCGGATCTGATCATCGTCGCCGGGCAGAATCCGGGCACCAACCACCCCCGGATGCTCTCCGCGCTGGAGAAGGCCAAGGCGGGCGGCGCACGGATCATCACGGTCAACCCGCTGCCGGAGGCGGGCCTGGAGCGCTTCAAGAACCCCCAGACGCCGAAGGGCCTCACCAGGGGCGCCGCGCTCACCGATCTCTTCCTGCAGATCCGCCTCGGCGGCGACCAGGCCCTCTTCCGGCTGCTGAACAAGCTGATCATCGAGACCGAGGGCGCGGTCGACGAGGAGTTCGTCCAGGCGTACACGCACGGCTACGACGAGTTCGCGAAGGCCGCGCGCGCCGCCGACTGGGCGGAGACGCTGGCCGCGACGGGCCTCACGCGCTCCGCGATCGAGCAGGCACTGCGGATGGTGCTGGAGTCCCGGCGGACCGTGGTCTGCTGGGCCATGGGCCTCACGCAGCACAAGCACGCCGTGCCCACCATCCGCGAGGTGGTGAACTTCCTGCTGCTGCGCGGCAACGTCGGCCGCCCGGGCGCCGGGGTGTGCCCGGTGCGCGGGCACTCCAACGTGCAGGGCGACCGCACGATGGGCATCTTCGAGCGGCCCGGCAAGGACCTGCTGGACGCCCTGGAGCGGGAGTTCGGCTTCGCCCCGCCCCGGGAGCACGGCTACGACGTGGTGCGGGCGATCAGGGCGCTGCGCGACGGCGAGGCGAAGGTGTTCTTCGCGATGGGCGGCAACTTCGTCTCCGCGTCGCCGGACACCGAGGTCACCGAGGCGGCGATGCGCCGCGCCCGGCTGACGGTGCACGTCTCCACCAAGCTGAACCGCTCGCACGCCGTGACCGGCGCGCGGGCGCTGATCCTGCCCACCCTGGGCCGCACCGAGCGCGATCTGCAGGGCGGCGGCGAGCAGTTCGTGACCGTGGAGGACTCCATGGGGATGGTGCACGCCTCGCGGGGCCGGCTGGATCCGGCCAGTGAGCACCTGCTCTCGGAGCCGGCGATCGTGTGCCGGCTCGCCCGCCGGGTGCTGGGCCACGAGTCGCGCACGCCCTGGGAGGAGTTCGAGAAGGACTACGCGACGATCCGGGACCGCATCGCGCGCGTCATCCCCGGCTTCGAGGACTTCAACGCGCGCGTGGCCGAGCCCGGGGGCTTCGCGCTGCCGCACGCCCCGCGCGACGAGCGCCGCTTCCCGACCGCCACGGGCAGGGCCAACTTCACCGCGGCGCCGGTCGAGTACCCGCGGCTGCCCGAGGGCCGGCTGCTGTTGCAGACGCTGCGCTCGCACGACCAGTACAACACCACGATCTACGGCCTGGACGACCGCTACCGCGGGATCAGGAACGGCCGCAGGGTCGTCCTGGTGAATCCGGAGGACGCCGCGGCGCTGGGCCTTGCCGACGGGTCGTACACGGATCTGGTCAGTGAGTGGGAGGACGGCGTGGAGCGCCGGGCGCCCGGGTTCCGGGTGGTGCACTACCCCACCGCGCGCGGGTGCGCGGCCGCGTACTACCCGGAGACGAACGTGCTGGTTCCGCTGGACGCGACCGCCGACACCAGCAACACCCCGGCGAGCAAGTCCGTCGTCGTGCGTCTGGAGCAGTCCGCTCTGGCCTAGGCCAGAGCCAGGGGAGACCCAGGGGGCCTCTGACGGATCCCGTCGCGCCGTGGGCCGGGCGTCACGGCGCCGCGGAGATCCGTCAGAGGTCGCCTAAGCACTTGCTCAGCCGCGCCCGGGCGTATGAGATGGGCAGCACATGCCCCCGACGAACGGAGCCAGGCACATGGGCGAGCAGCACGGCGCGGCGCGCAGCGTGAAGTTCCCGCAGGAAGTCATCGACGAGTACGCCGCGCTCGGGGTGGACCTGCCGGCGTTGTTCTCGGCAGGTGCGCTCGGCTCCCGGATGGGCATCGAGATCACGGAGGCCTCGGCGGAGCGCGTGGTGGGCACCATGCCGGTCGAGGGCAACACCCAGCCCTACGGCCTGCTGCACGGCGGGGCCTCCGCGGTGCTGGCCGAGACGCTCGGCTCGGTCGGCTCGATGCTGCACGGGGGGCCGCACCGCCTGGCGGTGGGCGTCGACCTCAACTGCACGCACCACAGGGGCACGCGCTCCGGCCTGGTCACCGGTGTCGCGACCCCCGTACACCGGGGCCGCTCCACGGCGACGTACGAGATCGTGATCACAGATGAGCAGGACCGGCGGGTGTGCACCGCCCGCATCACCTGCATGCTGCGCGACCCCGCCGCCAACGGCAGCGCCGGCTGAGCGCCCGGCGTCCGCAGGGCCGACCGACACGCTCCGTGACGATCACGGGGCGTCCGGGGCCGGCGTGAAGAACGTGAACCAGGCGGACAACCGCCGTGATCTTGATCAGACATGAATGCACAAAAGCGCTCCGGAATGCCGGACTTCTTTTCCTGGCCGTAACGCTCCGTAATGCATTCGCAAAACGAAAGTCGAGTTTCCTCCCGGGTCCCCCAGACGCTTCCAGGCCTTTCCGCACCGCTCACCTCGGCATGCCACGAGCGGCGGCGTCATGACCAAACTCCCCCGACAGTCCTGCATGTTCTCACCAGGTGGACAGAACCCGGCGAAGCTTGCCCGCTCAGCCACCCCTTTTAACGCAGTAATTGGGTCAGGTCATAACAAGAACGTCACAGCATTGGCCAGGACACTCCACTGTCCACAAACCGCCGTTTAGAGTCACAGCCAGTCACCGCGCCACCGGATTCCTTGTCAGTTCGGTTCTCGCGCTCGACCCGGTTGCCCCACAAGGGAGCACCGTGCCAGGGGAAAGGACTGATCGTGCGCCAACGCTCACTCATAGCCATCACCGCTGTACTCTCCGTGGGAGCCCTCACGCTCACCGCCTGTGGCTCCCGCGACGACAAGAGCGGCAGCGGAGGCGGCAGCGGCGACAGCACCACGGTGGTCATCGGCGTCGACGCGCCGCTGACCGGCCAGAACTCGGCCACCGGCCTCGGCATCCAGTACGGCACGCAGATCGCCGTCGACGAGGCCAACGCGAAGAAGACGGTTCCCGGCGTCACCTTCAAGGTGGTCGCACTCGATGACAAGGCGCTGCCCGCCACGGGCCAGCAGAACGCCTCCCAGCTCGTCGCCGACAAGCAGGCTCTCGCGGTGATCGGCCCCCTCAACTCGGGTGTGGCCACCTCGATGCAGCAGACCTTCGCGGCCGCCAACATGGCCGAGATCTCGCCTGCCAACACCGCCCCGGAGCTCACCCAGGGCAAGAACTGGCAGACGTCCAAGAAGCGTCCGTTCAAGACGTACTTCCGCACCGCCACCACCGACGCCCTCCAGGGCGGCTTCGCCGCCCAGTACGCGGTGAAGACGCTCGGCAAGAAGAAGCTCTTCGTCGTCGACGACAAGCAGGCCTACGGTGCCGGCCTCGCCAAGCTCTTCAAGGCGAACGCCTTGAAGTTCGGCGCCAAGGTCATCGGCCAGGACCACGTCAACACCGGCGACCGCGACTTCTCCAGCCTGGTCACCAAGATCAAGAACTCGGGCGCCGACATGCTCTACTACGGCGGCCAGTACGACGAGTCCCAGGTGCTCACCAAGCAGCTCAAGGACGCCGGCGCCGACATCCCGCTCTTCGGCGGCGACGGCATGTTCTCGGACACCTACATCAAGACCGCCGGCAAGGCGTCCGATGGCGACCTCGTCACATCCGTCGGCGTCCCGCTCGACACCGTCGACGCCGCGAAGAACTTCATCAAGACCTACAAGGCCAAGAAGTACCCGGGCGACTACGGCACCTACGGCGGTTACTCGTACGACGCCGCCAACGCCGTCATCAAGGCGGTCGGCAAGGTCGTCTCCGCCAACGACGGCAAGCTCCCGGACGACCTGGACCAGAACCGCAAGGACGTCGTCGACGCCATCCAGAAGACCAACTTCCAGGGCATCGCGGGCCCCGTCGCCTTCGACCAGTACGGCGACACGGTCAACAAGCAGCTCACCGTCTACCAGGTCAAGAACGGCAAGTGGACCGCTGTGAAGAGCGGCACCTTCAACGCCGGGTGAAGTGATCCCCGCGCCCCGGCGCGGACCGCACGCACCGCCCAGCCCGGCACCACCGCGGTGCCGGGCGTGGCACGTAAGGGACCGGGGGCACCTCCCCCGGCCTCCCTCCCACCACCAGTCACCCATCACCACAACACGGAGGCCACGCGGTGCATGCTCTGCCGCAGCAGCTGGCCAACGGGCTGTTCCTCGGCTCGATGTACGGGCTGATCGCCATCGGCTACACGATGGTGTACGGCATCGTCCAGCTCATCAACTTCGCCCACGGCGAGATCTTCATGACCGGCGGCTTCGGCGCGCTCACGGTCTACGTCTACGTCCTGCCCAACGGGACCTCCATGTGGGTCGCCGTCCCCCTCATGATCATCGGAGGCGGGCTCGTCGCCGTTCTCGTGGCGATCGGAGCCGAGCGCTTCGCCTACCGGCCGCTGCGCGGCGCGCCCCGGCTGGCCCCGCTGATCACGGCGATCGGCCTCTCCCTCGCCCTGCAGCAGCTCGTCTTCAACTTCTACCCGGACGCCAGGTCCGCGATCTCCTTCCCGGGGCTGCCCTTCGGGCCGTACCACCTGGGGAGCATCCGCATCCAGTCCGGTGACATCTTCCTGCTGATCGCGGCCCCCGTCTGCATGGCCGCCCTCGCGTTCTTCACCAAGACCTCGCGCACCGGCCGCGCCATGCAGGCCACCGCGCAGGACCCGGACACCGCCCAGCTCATGGGCATCAACACCAACAAGATCATCGTGATCGCGTTCGCGATCGGCGGCTTCTTCGCCGCCATCGCCGGTGTCGCCTACGGGTTCAAGATCGGCAGCGTCTCGTACGACATGGGCTTCCAGCAGGGCCTCAAGGCGTTCACCGCGGCAGTCCTCGGCGGCATCGGCAACATCTACGGCGCCATGCTCGGCGGTCTCGTGCTCGGTCTCGCGGAGGCCATCGCCACCGCCTACATCTCCGACATCCCCGGGATGCACCAGCTCGGCGGGCAGGCCTGGTCGGCCGTCTGGGCCTTCGTCCTGCTCATCCTTGTCCTGCTGTTCAGGCCACAAGGCCTCCTCGGCGAACGTGTCGCTGACAGGGCGTGATCCAACCATGACCATCACCACTGAAACCACCGAACCGGCCGAGCCGGCCATGGCCGCTCCCCCGGCCAGGGGCCTGCTGCCCCTGCCGCCCCGCCTCGCGAAGGCCCTCGTCCCGGCCGGCGGCCTGATCGTCGTCGCCAGTGCCTTCCTGCCCTGGACGTGGACGTCGGAGTTCGCCGGCGACCTCACCGTGTACGGCTACCCGGCCGGGCTCCAACTCCTCGCGATCGTCGCCGGTGTCCTCACCCTCGCCTTCGGCCTCGGCGCCTACGGCGTCCGGGGCCTGCGCTGGACCAACCCGGGCAGGGGCCCCAACCCGCTCTTCCTGGCGGCCCTCGCGGCGTTCGCCGTCACCTGGTACACGGGTCTCGCCATCACGGTGGAGCTCGGCGGCTTCGTCAACCTGGAGCCGGGCGGCTTCATCGCCATGGCCGGCGGGCTCGTCGGCGTCGTCGGCGCTCTCGGCCTGCCCCAGCCGGCCGACAACGAGGCGACCGGCCTCGCCGCCTACGTCACCAAGCCCGCCCACGTCCCCGACACCGAACTCCCCGGCGCCTGGGTCCAGCGGCTCATCCTGACGCTGGTCGTCGCGCTCGGCCTGGTGATCTTCACCTACGGCATCGGCATCGATCCCGACGAGAGCGAGACCTTCATCGGCTTCGTCCTCCTCGTCGCCATCGGTGCCTGGGCCCTGAACGCGGCCGGCCTGCTGGCCCGGTACTCCCGGCTCAACGCCGGCCACCGGGGCTTCGCCACCACCATGGCCTTCGTCGCCGCGGTGATCTTCCCGTTCACCCAGTCCGACGACCACAACGCGAACCTCGGCGTCAACATCCTCATCTTCGCCACCGTCGCCCTCGGCCTGAACATCGTCGTCGGCCTCACCGGCCTGCTCGACCTCGGCTATGTCGCCTTCCTCGGCGTGGGGGCCTATGCCGCGGCGCTCGTCTCCGGCTCGGAGTTCTCCCGTTTCTCCGGCGTGCACGTGCCCTTCTGGGGCGCGGCCCTCATCGGCATGGGGGCCAGCCTGGTCTTCGGCGTCCTCATCGGCGCCCCGACGCTCCGGCTGCGCGGCGACTACCTCGCCATCGTCACCCTCGGCTTCGGGGAGATCTTCCGCATCGCCGTCAACAACATGGACGGCAGCTCGGGACCCGACATCACCAACGGACCGGACGGCATCACCAACGTGCCGGACCTCAACCTGTTCGGGTTCGACTTCGCCGACGCACATGACCTCGGCCCGTTCACCATCGGCCGGTTCGCCAACTACTTCTTCCTGATGCTGGTCTTCACGGCGATCGTGGTGCTCGTCTTCACGCGCGCGGCCAACTCCCGCATCGGGCGGTCCTGGGTCGCCATCCGCGAGGACGAGACCGCCGCCACCGCCATGGGCATCAACGGCTTCCGCGTCAAGCTCGTCGCCTTCGCACTCGGCGCCACCCTGGCCGGCCTGGCCGGCACCGTCTACGCCCACGAGACCTACGGAGTCGTCCCGAACCCCTACCAGTTCGCCGGCTCCGCCCCGCCCAACTCCGCCTTCCTGCTCGCCGCCGTCGTCCTCGGCGGCATGGGCACGGTCGGCGGCCCGCTGCTGGGCGCCAGCCTGCTCTACCTCATCCCCGAGAAGCTGGGCTTCCTCAAGGAGTACGAGCTGCTCGCCTTCGGTGTCGCCCTGATCCTCCTCATGCGCTTCAGGCCCGAGGGGATCGTCTCCGACAACCGCAAGAAGCTTGAGTTCCGAGCGACCGGACAGCTGGACGTCCCGGAGCAGACCACCCTTGAGCCGGCCACCGGCGTCGCCAAAGCGGGGGGCTGAACCACCATGACCACCACCACAGAGACGAAGACCACCACGGTCCTCCAGGCCGACGGCGTCACGATGCGCTTCGGCGGCCTCACCGCCGTCCGCGACGTCTCCCTCACCGTGCGCAGCGGCGAGATCGTCGGCCTGATCGGACCCAACGGCGCGGGCAAGACCACGTTCTTCAACTGCCTCACCGGCCTCTACGTCCCCACCGAGGGACGCGTCGCCTACCGGGGCACCACCCTTCCGCCCAAGCCCCACCTGGTCACCCAGGCCGGCATCGCGCGGACCTTCCAGAACATCCGGCTCTTCGCCAACATGACCGTCCTGGAGAACGTCCTCGTCGGCCGGCACACCCGCACCAAGGAGGGCCTCTGGTCGGCCCTGCTGCGCGGGCCCGGGTTCCGGCGGGCCGAGGAGGCCTCCCGCGCGCGTGCCATGGAACTCCTGCAGTTCACCGGCCTCGCCGAGAAGGCGGACCACCTCGCGCGGAACCTCCCCTACGGCGAGCAGCGGAAGCTGGAGATCGCCCGCGCCCTGGCCAGCGAGCCCGGCCTGCTGCTGCTCGACGAGCCGACCGCGGGCATGAACCCGCAGGAGACCAGGGCCACCGAGGAACTGGTCTTCGCCATCCGGGACAAGGGCATCGCCGTCCTCGTCATCGAGCACGACATGCGGTTCATCTTCAACCTCTGCGACCGCGTCGCCGTCCTCGTCCAGGGGCAGAAGCTCGTCGAGGGCACCCCCGCCGTCGTCCAGGCCGACGAACGCGTCATCGCCGCCTACATCGGCAGCCCCATGGAGGACTCCCCCGAGGACGAGGCACTCGCCGAGGTCCAGGCCGCCGAGGCCGCGGTCGGCGCCGCGGACACCCAGGAGGACGCCAAGTGACCGCACTCCCCCTCCTCCAGGTCAAGGACCTGCGCGTCGCCTACGGCAAGATCGAGGCCGTCAAGGGGATCTCCTTCAGCGTGGCCGCCGGTGAGATCGTCACCCTCATCGGCACCAACGGCGCCGGCAAGACCACCACCCTGCGCACGCTGTCAGGGCTGCTCAGGCCCCGCTCCGGCAGCGTCGTCTTCGACGGGGAGCCGCTCAGAAGGCTCCGCCCGGACCAGATCGTCGCGCGCGGGCTCGCCCACTCCCCCGAGGGCCGGCACATCTTCCCGCGCATGACCATCGAGGAGAACCTCCTCCTCGGTGCCTTCCTCCGCAAGGACAGGCCCGGCATCGCCGACGACGTCAAACGCGCCTACGACCTCTTCCCCATCCTCGGGGAACGCCGCAAGCAGGCCGCCGGCACGCTCTCCGGGGGTGAGCAGCAGATGCTCGCCATGGGCCGCGCCCTCATGTCCCGGCCCAAGCTGCTGATGCTCGACGAGCCCTCCATGGGGCTCTCGCCGATCATGATGCAGAAGATCATGGCGACCATCCGGGAGCTCAGCTCCGAGGGCATCACCATCCTGCTGATCGAGCAGAACGCCCAGGCCGCGCTCTCCCTGGCCGACCACGGCCACGTCATGGAGATCGGCACCATCGCCCTGTCCGGCACCGGTCAGGACCTCCTGCACGACGAGTCCGTCCGCAAGGCGTACCTCGGCGAGGACTGACGGCCGCCGGGACCGGCGCCGGGCCGCCGGCGGGCGGCCCCCGCGGAGCACCCCGGGGCCGCCCGCCGGCTCGGCCGCGCCAGGCGGCGTCGCGCCACGCGGCGTCGCGCCCATCACGCACCCCTGCCCCGGGCCTGGGCCGCGGTCAGGCGCCGACGTAGGCCGCGAGGTGCTCGCCGGTGAGGGTGGAACGGGCGGCGACCAGGTCTGCGGGGGTGCCCTCGAAGACGATCCGGCCGCCGTCGTGGCCGGCGCCGGGGCCGAGGTCGATGATCCAGTCGGCGTGCGCCATGACCGCCTGGTGGTGCTCGACGACGATGACGGACTTGCCGGAGTCGACGAGCCGGTCGAGCAGGCCGAGCAGGTGCTCGACGTCGGCGAGGTGCAGGCCGGTGGTCGGCTCGTCGAGCACGTAGAGGGACCGGTCACCGCCCTTCTCGGCCATGTGCGTGGCCAGCTTGAGTCGCTGCCGCTCGCCGCCGGAGAGCGTGGTGAGCGGCTGGCCGAGGGTCAGGTAGCCGAGCCCGACGTCGGCGAGGCGGCCGAGGATGCGCTGCGCGGCCGGCGTGTGCGCCTCGCCTGCGCCGAAGAACTCCCCGGCCTCGGCCACCGACATCGCGAGCACCTCGCTGATGTCGCGGCCGCCGAGGTGGTGGTCCAGCACCGACGCCTCGAACCGCTTCCCCTCGCACTCCTCGCAGGTGATGGCGGTACCGGCCATCATCGCCAGGTCGGTGTAGACGACGCCGGCGCCGTTGCAGGTGGGGCAGGCGCCCTCGGAGTGGGCGCTGAACAGCGCCGGCTTGACCCCGTTGGCCTTGGCGAACGCCTTGCGGATCGGGTCCAGCAGTCCGGTGTACGTCGCCGGGTTGCTCCGCCTGGAGCCCCGGATCGGGCCCTGGTCGATCAAGACCACGTCCTCGACCACGCCCTCCCCCGGCGCGGCGGCCGGGTGGCGCCCGCCGTCAGCCCCCCGCTGCCGGCCCAGCGACTCGTGCACGAGCGAGCTCTTGCCCGAGCCCGCCACGCCGGTGACGACGACGAGCACCCCGAGCGGGATGTCGACGTCGACGCCCCGCAGGTTGTGCGCCGTCGCGCCGCGGATCGGCAGCCGGCCGGTGGGCGTCCGCACCGTCTCCTTGAGGGCGGCCCGGTCGTCGAGATGGCGGCCGGTGAGGGTGCCGCCGACCCGCAGCCCGTCGACGGTGCCCTCGAAGCAGACGGTGCCGCCCGCCGTGCCGGCGCCGGGGCCGAGGTCCACGACGTGGTCGGCGATCGCGATCGTCTCCGGTTCGTGCTCCACGACGAGCACCGTGTTGCCCTTGTCCCGCAACCGCAGCAGCAGGTCGTTCATCCGCCTGATGTCATGGGGGTGCAGGCCCGTGGTGGGCTCGTCGAAGACGTAGGTGACATCGGTGAGAGAGGAGCCGAGGTGGCGGATCATCTTGACGCGCTGAGCCTCGCCGCCGGACAGCGTGCCCGACGGCCGGTCGAGCGAGAGATAGCCGAGGCCGATCTCCACGAACGAGTCGAGGGTCTGCCGCAGCGCGGTGAGCAGCGGAGCCACCGACGACTCGCCGATGCCGCCTACCCAGGCGGCGAGGTCGCTGATCTGCATCGCGCAGGCATCGGCGATGGAGATCCCGCGGATCCGCGACGACCGGGCCGCCTCGCTGAGCCGGGTGCCGCCGCAGTCGGGACAGGTGGTGAAGGTGACCGCCCGGTCCACGAACGCCCGGACGTGCGGCTGCATCGCCGCCTTGTCCTTGGCGAGCATGGACTTCTGGACCCGCGGGACCAGCCCCTCATACGTCATGTTGATGCCCGCGATCTTCATCCTGGTCGGCTCGCGGTGCAGGAAGTCGTGCAGTTCCCGCTCGGTGAACGTGCGGATCGGCTTCTCCGGGTCGAAGAAGCCCGACTCGCTGTAGAGCCGGTGGTTCCAGCCGCCCGCCTTGTAGCCGGGGACGGTGAGCGCACCCTCGGCGAGCGACTTGGAGTCGTCGTAGAGCTGGGTGAGGTCGATGTCGGAGACCGTGCCGCGTCCCTCGCAGCGCGAGCACATGCCCCCGGTGATGCTGAAGCTGCGCCGCTCCCGCACGGTCTTCCCGCCGCGCTCGAACGTCACCGCTCCCGCGCCGCTGACCGAGGGGATGTTGAACGAGAAGGCCTTGGGCGAGCCGATGTGCGGCTGTCCGAGCCGGCTGAAGAGGATGCGCAGCATCGCGCCCACGTCGGTGGCGGTGCCGACCGTGGAGCGGGGGTCGGCACCCATCCGTTCCTGGTCGACGATGATCGCGGTGGTCAGCCCCTCGAGCACGTCGGCCTCGGGCCGCGCCAGCGTCGGCATGAAGCCCTGGAGGAAGGCGCTGTAGGTCTCGTTGATCATCCGCTGCGACTCCGCGGCGATCGTGCCGAACACCAGCGAACTCTTGCCCGATCCGGAGACGCCGGTGAACACGGTCAGCCGGCGCTTCGGGATCTCGATGCTGACGTCCTTGAGGTTGTTCTCGCGCGCACCGTGCACGCGGATCACGTCGTGGCTGTCGGCAACGTGCGGCGCAGGCGACTGCGCCGCCGTCCTGGTGGCCATGCTCATCGTGTCTCCGTCTGTGAGTGCGGGCCGCCGTCGCGGTCTCCGCCTGGGTCGCCCGGCCCGCTCCGGCCGGCTTCGAGCGTACGTCCGGTTCTCCGCCGCCCCGGCGGTGGGACCTCCGGGCCCCGGCCCGTCCGGTGGGCACGGCGCACCTGTCCCCCGCTCCCGCGGCGCGTCGATCCCGGCGGTGAGCCGGTGCCCGGGGATCGCGGCGCTGTGCGCGGGAGCGGGGGCCGGCGCTCACCGGTCCTGAAGCAGCCCGAGGACGTTGCCGTCGGGGTCGGTGACGGTGGCCACCAGACGGCCGCCACCGACGTCGTGGGCGGGCTTCTGCACGGTGGCACCCGCGGCGGTCACCTCGGCCAGCTTCGCCTCGATGTCCGGCACATGCCAGTAGGCCACCGGTGAGGTCATGCCCTGCGGTCCGCCGCCGGGCACCAGCCCGACGTGCTGGCCCCCGGCCTCGAAGCCGACGTAGTAGGACTGGTCGATCTCCGGCGGTACGCCGAGCAGGGCGGCGTACACCGCCTTGGCCGCCGCCAGGTCGGAGACGGGATGCAGCACGGTCCTTATCCCCTGGGTGGACGAGCCTGTCATGGTCACTCCTGAAGTCACGGGTCTGGTCGGGATTGCCCGGCGTGCCGGTGGACGGGCGGCCGGAAGCGAGGGCCCGATCGCACCGGACGGCCTTCTCGCCATCGGTATGGCGGTCACGTTAGGTGCGGCCCGCGGCCCGCGCTTCTCGATTCCTGATCGGTTCGGCCATGTGCTGTGACGTGGAGTGGGATCCCGCCGTCGCGTCACGCCGGCACATCGGGATCCCCTCCGTCGCGTCACGCCCCGTCACACCGCGCGGCACGCCGTGACACCGCGTGGCACCGCGGTCGCGCCGGCAGACGCCGACGGCACAGAGGCGCAGCGCGCAGCCGCCGCCGGGCGCGGCACCGGCCGGGCCCCCGGGCCGCCGGCCGACACGAGAAAGGCCCGCCCCTTCCGAAAAGGTGGGGCGGGCCGTTTTCCGTGCGCCCGCTACTTTCCCTTGGCCGCCTTCTTCTCCTCGGCGTCCTCGATGACCGCCTCCGCGACCTGCTGCATGGACATCCTGCGGTCCATCGAGGTCTTCTGGATCCAGCGGAATGCGGCCGGTTCGGTCAGCCCGTAGTCCGTCTGGAGAATGGACTTCGCGCGGTCCACCAGCTTCCTGGTCTCCAGGCGCTGGGTGAGGTCGGCGACCTCCTTCTCCAGGGCGCGCAGCTCGGTGAACCGGGACACCGCCATCTCGATGGCCGGGACCACGTCGCTCTTGCTGAACGGCTTCACGAGATACGCCATGGCGCCCGCGTCCCGCGCCCGCTCGACCAGGTCGCGCTGGGAGAAGGCGGTGAGCATGAGCACCGGCGCGATCGACTCCTCGGCGATCCGCTCGGCCGCCGAGATGCCGTCCAGCTTCGGCATCTTCACGTCGAGGATGACCAGGTCGGGGCGGTGCTCGCGGGCCAGCTCCACGGCTCGCTCGCCGTCGCCCGCCTCGCCGACGACGGAGTAGCCCTCCTCCTCCAGCATCTCTTTGAGGTCGAGACGGATCAGCGCCTCGTCCTCGGCGATGACGACACGGGTCGTCGCCGGCGGGACGTGCTCCTTCCCGTCATCGGCGGTGGGCTGGGGGGACTCGGGGGCGGTCACGGGGACTCCTCGGTGCGGGGGAGGTTCCTGCTCGTACGAGCCTACCCAGCTACGATAAGCTGGTCCCGCGAGGGGGTTGGGCATTCCCTTCCTTTTCAGGCCCCAGTACTCCAACTGGTCAGAGAGGCCGCTCTCAAACAGCGGACAGTGTGGGTTCGAATCCCACCTGGGGCACTTTCCCCGGATTCCGGCGCCGGCTCCAGGCCCGCGGAATCACTCCGGAATTCCACGGCAAAAGGTCCGGCTCCCCGACGGAGCCGGACCGTGACGTGTTCCACACACGCTGTCGACCGCAGTGCGGGGCACCGCGGTGCCCCGCCCGCTCTACCGCGGTGAGTCGTCCTCGCCGATGTGGTGCACCCGGAGCAGGTTCGTCGTGCCGGACACGCCGGGCGGGGAGCCCGCCGTGATGATCACGATGTCACCCTTGGCGCACCGCCCGATCTTGAGCAGCTCGTCGTCCACCTGCTCCACCATCGCGTCGGTGGAGTCCACATGCGGGCCGAGGAAGGTCTCCACGCCCCAGGTGAGGTTGAGCTGGGCGCGGGTGGCCGGGTCGGGTGTGAAGGCGAGCAGCGGGATCGGCGAGCGGTAGCGGGACAGCCGCCGCACGGTGTCTCCGGACTGGGTGAAGGCGACCAGGAACTTCGCACCGAGGAAGTCGCCGATGTCGGCGGCGGCGCGCGCCACGGCACCGCCCTGGGTGCGCGGCTTGCTCCGCTCGGTGATCGGCGGCAGGCCCTTGGCGAGGATGTCCTCCTCCGCCGCCTCGACGATCCGCGCCATCGTCCGGACGGTCTCGATGGGGTACTTGCCGACGCTGGTCTCCCCGGAGAGCATCACGGCGTCGGTGCCGTCGATCACGGCGTTGGCGACGTCGGAGGCCTCGGCGCGGGTCGGCCGGGAGTTGTCGATCATCGACTCCAGCATCTGGGTGGCGACGATCACCGGCTTGGCGTTCCGCCTGGCGAGGGCCACGGCGCGCTTCTGGACGATCGGCACCTGCTCCAGCGGCATCTCCACGCCGAGGTCGCCGCGGGCCACCATGATGCCGTCGAAGGCGGCCACGATGTCGTCGAGGTTCTCGACGGCCTGCGGCTTCTCCAGCTTGGCGATGACCGGGACCCGGCGGCCCTCCTCGTCCATGATGCGGTGCACGTCCACGATGTCGTGCCCGCTGCGGACGAAGGACAGGGCCACCACGTCGGCGCCGGTGCGCAGCGCCCACCGGAGGTCGGCCTGGTCCTTCTCGGAGAGCGCGGGCACGGAGACCGCGACGCCCGGGAGATTGAGGCCCTTGTGGTCGGAGACCATGCCGCCCTCGACCACCAGGGTGTGAACGCGCGGCCCGTCCACACCGGTCACCTCCAGGGTGACCTTGCCGTCGTCGACGAGGATCCGCTCACCCGTGCTGACGTCCGCCGCCAGGCCCTCATAGGTGGTGCCGCAGCACTGCCGGTCGCCCTCGGCGTCCTTCTCCACCGTGATGGTGAAGGTGTCGCCACGTTCGAGAAGTACCGGGCCCTCGGTGAAGCGGCCGAGTCTGATCTTCGGGCCCTGAAGGTCGGCGAGGATGCCGACGCTCCGCCCCGTCTCCTCGGAGGCCTTCCGCACGCGCTGGTAGCGCTCCTCGTGCTCGGCGTAGCCGCCGTGGCTGAGGTTGAGGCGGGCCACGTCCATTCCGGCCTCGACCAGTGCCTTGATCTGGTCGTACGAATCGGTGGCGGGCCCCAGAGTACAGACGATCTTCGCTCGGCGCATGATTCGAGAGTAGGCCTTACCGGCCCGCTAGAGAATTGGTCGTACATGACCACCCAACAACCGTTCCATGAAGGGTTATTGACAACTGTTGAATTGTGCGAGTGCCCGCTCTGATGAGCGAGAATTGCCGTCCGGCCCTTCCCGCGCCGCGCGGCACGACTCGTCGTACCGGCGGCGTGACCGCCACACCCCTGGGGCGACCACCCACCCGTGGCGCGACCACCCACCCGTGGCGCCGAGGTCACCACCGCGGCGCACCGTCACAGCCGTGGCGCGACCATGGTGAACCGAGCGTTGACCTGCGCGTGGACGTACTGCCGCTGCGGCTGGAGGTCCAGGGGCGCCGCCTCGCCGCCGGGGGCGCCTGCGAACGACGAGGTGGGCATGCTCCGGTGCACGCCACCCTGCGCCCCGTACCCCACCGGCTGCTCGGCACCGATGTCGGCGATCTCCACCAGGGCCGCGAGTTCCGTGCCCAGCGCCTCCGCGTACTCGCGGGCGCGCTGCACCGCCTCCCGCACCGCCTGCTGGCGGGCCTCGCGGTGCGCGGGCGAGTCGGGTCGGAGTGCCCACCAGGGTCCCTCGACCTGGGTGAGGTCCTGGTCGGCGAGGCGACTGACCAGTTCACCGAGCGCGGTGAAGTCGGCCAGCGTGACACCGGTGCGGACCCGGCCGTGGTAGGCGCGGACCCGTTCGCCGCGGCCGTGCCTGGCGAGTTCGGGGCTGACGGAGAAGGCACCCGTCTCCAGCCTCTCCACGACCTCCCCGTACGTCCTGACCAGGTCGAGCACGGCCGAGTTCCGGCGGGTGAGGTCGTCCAGGGCGGCGCGCCGGCTGGTGCCGCGGGCGCCGACGGTGACGGCGATCCGGGCGATCTCCGGATCGCGCTCCAGGTGCGCCTCACCCCGGACGGCGACGCGGGGGGCTTCGGGGGTGCCGTAGGGCACGGGCGGCTCGGCGCCGCCGGCGGGCGGGTGCGTGGTCATGGGGACCACTGTGGCACCGGGCGGCGCGCCGCGCCCCGTTCCCGGGCCCTCCGTCGGCGCCGGCCGCGGGGCCGGACCCGTGCGCCCACGCCGGGGGGCCGGACCGGCGAGCCCGCGCCGGGGGCCGGCGCCGACGGAGGGCCCGGTTCAGCGCTCAGGGGCGGCTCGGCGCGCCCGCCCAGCAACGCGCCCGTCCAGCAACGCACCCGGCTCCGGCTCGGCGCGCACGTCCGGTTGGCGCACTCGGCTCCGGCTCGGCGGTCGGCGCACCCGGCTCCGGCTCGGCGCGCACGTCCGGTTGGCGCACTCGGCTCCGGCTCGGCGGTCGGCGCACCCGGCTCCGGCTCAGTGCGCCGCGTAGCCCCAGGCGTGTGCGATCTCCGTCAGCCGCGGGGGCAGGGTGACGCCGGGTTCCGCGGCGCGGGCGCGCTGGATGCGGCCCGACTTGATGGTGCTGCTCCAGTCCCCCAGCTGGGGCTGGAAGCTCCCGTGGTCCTGGCGGCCGTAGTCGAGCATGCCGCGCTCCCAGGGCACGCCGAGGTGGTCACAGAGGCCCCGGGTGACCTTCTCGGGCTCCGCGGTCAGGTCCTCGTAGGTGACCACATGGGCGTGCAGGTGGCGGCGCGCCTCCTCCAGCTTCTCGCTGTAGTCCAGCACCTCCGTATGGATCTGTGTGAGATCGGGGTCGGCGCGGCGGCGGGCCAGCGAGGTGACGACGGCGGCCGGGTGGCGCAGCAGGATGACATAGCGAGCATTCGGCCAACATCGGTGCAGACGCGGCCATATCAGAGTGTTCGGTGGCGTCTTGTCGACGATGAGGTCCTTGCCGCTGCGCCTCAGCTCCAGATGGAGCAGCCGGTCCCACAGGACGTGCTCCAGCTCGTCCTTGTCGAGCGCCAGCTCCTTCATGGCCTGCGCGGTGAACTCGCGTGCCAGGTGGACGTGGAGGGTGCGCAGGTGCATCTCGTGCGGGGCCCGGATCCGGGTGTGGCTGTTCAGCAGGACCCGCAGCAGGGTGGAGCCGGAGCGCACGGAGGAGAGCACGAAGACCGGCGACTCGACGAGCCGCGGGGCGGGCGGGGCGACATAGCCGGCCGCCCGGTACGGCGCGCCGTCCGCGCCGTCCGCGCCGGGCCCGGAGGGTACGGCGGGGCGCCCGGAGCGCACCCCGGAGCGCAACCCGGGGCTCCGCCGGGGCGGGCTCACCGCCTGGGCCATCAGTCTGCCCCGTCGCCTGAGTCCCTTGCCGAAGTCCGACATGCGAGTGTGCCGCACGCTGGCGCCCCTTCCTGTCACGTACTGCCGTGCTGTACCGGCGATCGCGCACGGTGCGCCGCGCCCGGTGCGCCTCGACCGGTTCCGACCTCCCCCCGTGATCGGCCATCCCAGGGGCGGGAGACGAACGCAAGATGTCCGGCAGACGACCAGCGACCGCCACACGCCCTCACACACCCGCTCCGACCTGCGACTTTCCCCCTTCCTTAATTCTTCATGGGATTCCTGACCGAAGTTTGTGAAAGTCGAGGGAACCCTTGACCTTTATCGAGTCCGGTTTGCCGCTTCTGACGGAAAACACCTGATCCCGAGTCATCGGATCGCAACGCGGCGGGGCTGTCCTCGGGCGGGGTGACTACGCCAGAATCTACGCGCGTTGTCATCTGCATGTTCACGACGAGGAGACGAGATGCCGCTCGACAGAAGGACGTTCCTGGGCCGGTCCGCCGTCACAGGAGCGGGCGTGGCCCTTGCGGGCGGCACCGCCGCGCCGGCGGCCCAGGCCGCCCCGGCCGCGGGCACGGCCACGGACGCCGGGCACCACGGGGACCACGGCGCGCGGCGGTACTCGTTCACCGTGATGGGCACCACGGACCTGCACGGCAACGTCTTCAACTGGGACTATTTCACCGACCGGGAATTCGACGACGCGGCCCACAACGACGTCGGTCTGGCGAAGATCTGCACGCTGGTGTCCGGGATCCGTGAGGCGAGGGGCCGCGGGAACACCCTGCTCATCGACGCCGGTGACACCATTCAGGGCACCCAGCTCTCGTACTACTACGCCAGGGTGGACCCGATCACCGCGGAGCGGGGCCCGGTGCATCCGATGGCGCGGGCCATGAATGCCATCGGCTATGACGCCGCCGCGCTCGGCAACCACGAGTTCAATTACGGAATTCCGCTGCTGCGGAAGTTCGAGGAGCAGTGTGATTTCCCGCTGCTGGGGGCGAACGCCCTGGACGCGAAGACGCAGCGGCCCGCTTTCCGGCCCTATGTGATCAAGAGGCTGCGCACCCCGTACGGGCGTGACGTCCGGGTGGCGGTGCTGGGGCTCACCAATCCCGGCATCGCCATCTGGGACAAGGCGAACGTCTCCGGGCGGATGACCTTCCCCGGCCTGGTGGAGCAGGCGGCCAGGTGGGTGCCCAAGCTGCGGTCGATGGGTGCGGACGTGGTGATCGTCGCGGCACATTCGGGCGCGGACGGCACCTCGTCCTACGGGGACCAGCTCCCCTATGTGGAGAACGCCTCGACACTGCTGGCGGAGCAGGTGCCGGGCATCGACGCGATCCTGGTGGGCCACGCCCATGTGGAGATCCCGCAGCGGCTGGTCGCCAACAAGGAGACCGGGCGGCAGGTCGTCCTCTCCGAGCCGCTGAAGTGGGGGCAGCGGCTGACCCTCTTCGACGTCGACCTGGTGTGGTCGCGGGGGCGCTGGACGGTGGAGCGGGTGGCCGCGCAGGTCCTGAACTCCAACACGGCGGCCGAGGATCCGGCGATCAGGAACCTGCTGACCGACGAGCACAAGAAGGTCGTCGCCTACGTCAACCAGGTCGTCGGCACCTCGAAGACGGCGATGAACACGGCCGAGGGCCCGTACAAGGACGTGCCGCTGATCGACCTGATCAACCGGGTGCAGACCGAGACGGTGCAGGCGGCGCTGGCCGGCGGGCCGTACGCGGACCTGCCGGTGCTGTCGCAGGCGTCGTGCTTCTCCCGTACGGCGCAGATCGCCGCCGGCGACGTCACGATCAAGGACGCCGCCGGGCTCTACCCGTTCGACAACACCCTGGAGGCGCGGCTGATCACCGGCGCCCAGGTGCGCGAGTACCTGGAGTACTCGGCGAAGTACTACGTCCGGACCGCGCCGGACGCGCCGGTGGACCCGGCGAAGCTCACCAACGCCGAGAACACCCCGGACTACAACTACGACGTGGTGTCCGGGCTGACGTACGAGATCGACATCGCGCGGCCGGCCGGCTCCCGGATCGCGAACCTGCGGTTCCAGGGCGCGCCGCTGGACGACTCGGCGCGGTTCGTGTTCGCGGTGAACAACTACCGGGCGGGCGGCGGCGGGAACTTCCCGCATGTGCCGGGCGCGGAACAGGTCTGGTCGAACTCGGACGAGATCCGGAACACGATCATCGCGTGGGTCCAGAAGAAGGGGGTTGTCGATCCTGCGGACTTCGCCTCGGTGGACTGGTGGCTCACGCGTGGTGGGGTGCCGGTGTTCTAGTGCCGTGGCAGGCGACGTTTGCCCGTCAAGGAGCGGCGTCCGGTGCGTGCTCTCGGTGTGCCGGCCGGAAGTCCTCGTACTGGATGTACTTGGGCTTTCGGCCGGTGGTGCCCCCCAGAGGTGCCCCCAGGACACAGCCCCGCCGCCCCTACGGGGTACGTCCTCACGTGCTGGTGAGGCCGAAGGTGGTGAAGGCGGTGCGGCGGGGCAGGGGGTAGGCCTCCTTGCCGGTGAGGGTGTTGAGGATGGCGGCGCCGCGCCAGGCGGCGAGGCCGAGGTCCGGCGCGCCGACGCCGTGGCTGTGCCGCTCCGCGTTCTGGACGTAGATGTGGCGGCCGGCCGCGGCGATCGCCGGGTCGAGCACCAGGCGGTGCTGCTCGTCGATCAGCGGACGGCCCGCGGCGTCCCGGCGTATCTGGGCTGCGATGTCCGCGAGCAGGCCTTCGAGGGAACGCTCTCGGTAGCCGGTGGCCAGGACGACGGCCTGGGTGGTGAGCCGGGAGCGGGTGCCCTGCTGGACGTGTTCCAGGTGCAGTTCGACCTGGCCGAGGGCCACCCGGCCGGCCGTGCGTACCAGCACGCCGGGGGTGAGGACGGCGTCCGGCCAGCCGCCGTGCAGGGTGCGCTGGTAGAGCTCGTCGTGGATGGCGCTGATCGTGTCGGCGTCGATGGCCTTGTGGAGCTGCCACTGGCGCGGCACCAAGCCGTCGCGGACCGGCTCGGGCAGGGCGTGGAAGTAGCGGGTGTAGTCGGGTGTGAAGTGCTCCAGGCCGAGCTTGGAGTACTCCATGGGCGCGAAGGCCTCGGTGCGCGCCAGCCAGTGCAGTCCCTCGCGCCCGGCGGGGCGGTGCCGCAGCAGGTCGAGGAAGATCTCGGCCCCCGACTGGCCCGACCCGATCACGGTGATGTGGTCGGCGGCGAGGATCCGCTCGCGGTGCGTGAGGTAGTCGGAGGAGTGGATCACCGGCACGGCCCGCGCCTCGACCAGCGGCTTCAGCGGCTCGGGCACCTCGGGGGCGGTGCCGATGCCCAGGACGACGTTCTTCGTGTGGGTGCGGCCGGATTCCTCCGCGTAGCCGCCCGGGCCGAGCCGGGTGAAGTCGACCTGGAAGAGGCTCCGTTCGGCGTCCCAGTGGATGCCGTCGACCCGGTGGCCGAAGTGCAGCCCGGGGAGGTTCTCGCTGACCCAGCGGCAGTAGGCGTCGTACTCCGCGCGGCGGATGTGGAAGCGCTCGGAGAAGTAGAACGGGTAGAGGCGGTCGATGCTGCGCAGATAGGCGAGGAACGACCAGGGGCTCGCGGGGTCGGCGAGGGTCACCAGGTCGGCGAGGAAGGGCACCTGGAGGGTGGCGCCGTCGATGAGCAGCCCGGGGTGCCAGTGGAAGGCGGGCTGCTGGTCGTAGAAGACGGTGTCCAGCGCGTCCAGGGGGTGGGCGAGCGCGGCGAGGGAGAGGTTGAAGGGGCCGATGCCGACGCCGACCAGGTCGCGGGGTGCGGTCTCGGTCCCGGGGGCGGCGGCGTCGGCGGGGGCGCCGGACTCCGGTGGGGCGGTGGATCCGGGCGCGGCGGCATGGGTGGACGTCCCGGGTGTGGGGGTGCCGGGTGTGGGGGGTGTCGGGCTCATCGGGGGGCGTGTCCTTCCACCAGTTTCAGGAGTGCGGCGAGGTCGCTCGTGCGGGTGTGCGGGTTGAGCAGGGTCGCCTTGAGCCAGAGCCGTCCGGCGAGGCGGGCCCGGCCGATCACGGCACGGCCCTCGGTGAGCAGCCGGCGCCGGATGTGGGCGACATGGCCGTCGGTGGCGCCGGTGGGGCGGAAGACGACCGTGCTGATCGTGGGCGTGTCGTAGAGCTCGAAGCCGGGGTGCTCGGCGACCAGGCCGGCGAGTTCGCGGGCGTGTGCGCACACCGCGTCGGCGAGGGCTCCGAGGCCGCGCCGGCCGAGGGCACGGGCGGTGACCGCGATCTTCAGGATGTCGGGGCGGCGCGTGGTGCGCAGCGAGCGGCCCAGCAGGTCGGGCAGGCCGGCCTCGGTGTCGTCGTCGGCGTTGAGGTAGTCGGCGCGGTGCCGGAGGGTGCCGGCGTCGTCGGGGTCGCGGACGGCGAGCAGGCCCGCGGCGACCGGCTGCCAGCCGAGCTTGTGCAGGTCGAGGGTGACGGTGTCGGCGCGGTCGAGCCCCGCGAGCAGTGGCTTCATCCCGTCGCTGAAGAGCAGGGGACCGCCGTACGCCGCGTCGATGTGCAGTCGGGCGCCGGCCGCGCCGCACACGTCCGCGATCGCCACGAGCGGGTCGATGAGCCCGGCGTCGGTGGTCCCGGCGGTGGCCGCGACCAGCACGGAGGTGTCACGGGTTCGGGCGCGCAGCACGTCGGCCAGGGCGAGCGGGTCGAGGACCCCGGTGGGCGCGGGCACGGTGACCGGGGTGGGCAGTCCGAGCAGCCAGGCGGCGCGGGGCAGGGAGTGGTGCGCGTTGGCTCCGCAGACGAGCTGGACGGGGGTCCCGTGCCGCTCTCGGGCGAGCAGCAGGGCGAGTTGGTTGGCCTCGGTGCCGCCGGTGGTGACGAGGGCGTCGGGCGCCCGGCACGGGTCGTCCCGCCCCGGGTAGACCTCGGCGGCGAAGGCCCGGGTGAGCAGGGCCTCCAGTGCGGAGGCCGCCGGGGCCTGGTCCCAGGAGTCCATGGAGGGGTTGAGGACGGAGGCGGCGAGGTCGGCGGCGGCGGCCACGGCGAGCGGAGGGCAGTGCAGGTGCGCGGCGCACAGCGGGTCCGCCGGGTCGGCGGCGCCCTCGGCGAGGAGCCGCACCAGCTCGCGCAGGGCCGCCTCGGCGCCGGTGCCGTGCTCCGGCAGCGCGGTGCCCACGGCCTCCCGCACCCGTGCCGCCACGGCCCCGGGGCCGCCGGTCGGCAGGGGGCCGCCGCGCAGCACCGCGCCGTCGTGCAGGGCGTCGAGCACGGTGCCGAGCAACGGCCGCAGCGCCGCGGGGCCTTCGGCGCCCGAGGCAAGCGGCTGCAAGAGGCTCATCGGTGGTCCTTCGAGTGCGCATGGACGGGACCACCAGCCTGTCCGCCGCACCGGCCGTGCCACCCGGAAGTGCGGGCAACCCCGCCCGAAAGAGGGAACGCACTCCGCGGGAAACCCTTTGGTGTGCTAGGGGACGGGTGGGTACCTTCGGCCGGATGAGGCGTGTGGAAGGGCATATGCGGGACGGGGACGGCAGGCATCGCGGGGCCGCGGACGAGGGTGCCTTCGGCGTCGTGGACGGCGTCCGTGTCGACGGTGGCCCGGGCGGGGCGTGGGCCGTGCTGCGGGAGGCCGTGCCCGGTGACGAGGCGGCGCTCGGCGCGCTCTTCGAGGCCTGCGAGGACTGGTTCGTGGCGGCCACCGGGCTGCCGCCGGCGCCCGGTGATGTGCAGAGCCTGTACTACGCCCTCCCCGAGGGCGCGGACCCGGACGGCAAGCGGGTCCTGGTCGCCGAGAGCGGGGGCGACGTGGTCGGTGTGGTGGACGTGGTGCTGCGCCATCCGGCCCCGGACGCCGCCTCGGTGGGCCTGTTCCTGCTGGCGCCCGAGGTCAGGAGGGCGGGTCTCGGGTCGGCGCTGGCCCGGGCGCTGCTGACGCGGGCGGCGGACGCCGGGGTCCGCCGGGTGACGGCGACGGTGCCGGTGGGGTGGCCGGCGGGTGAGGCGTTCCTGAGCGCGCTCGGCTTCGCGCTCGGGGGGCCGGCGGCCGTGCCCTCCGCGGTGGGCAACCGGCGGGCCGGTCCCCGGGAGGCCGCGGCGCGGCGGGCGGAACTGCGCCTGGGGTAGTCCCCGGCGCGGCCCCGCCCCGGCAGGGGCACGGGGAGCTGCGCGCGCGACCACCCACCGACCGGCGGCCCGGAAACGGCAGCAACTGCGCCTCCGGGCCGGTGACGACCCGACGGTCGCGTCGGGACTGGTCACGCCCACACGGCAAAGGCTCCCCCGCTACCTCAAGGGCTCCCCCACTGCCTTGCAGCGTGGGTGGCATCCCGGAAGTGCCCCCAACACACGGCCCCGCGCCCCTGCGTGGCCCAGGGCGCGGCCCCGCCTTGAAGGGGCGGCGGGCGTCAGGGCTCGCGTACCCGCAACGCGCGCTGCAGGTCGTCGAGCTGGTCGGCGAGGCCGCGGCGGAGCGCGGGGAGTGGGTCGGCGTCACGGAGACAGGCCTCGCCGAGGCGGAGCGTCTCCTGCTCCACCGCGTACGCCGGGAACGCGTACCGCGCCGTCGCCGCGGCGATGGCGGGGCCCCGGCGGGCCGCGAGCGCGACGGCGTCGGGGAAGAAGCGGGCCACGTACGGCCGCAGCAACTCCAGCTGCTCCGGCTGCCAGAAGCCCTCCGCCGTGGCGGTGAACAGGTAGTTGGAGAGGGCGTCGCCGGTGAACAGGCTCTCCCACGCGCGGCTCTTGGCGCCCGGATCCGGCAGTGCCGCGGTGCAGCGGGCCGCGCCCTCCTGTCCGCTGGCGCTCGGGTCCCGCTCCAGCTCCGCGGCGATCGCGGCCTCGTCGACGGCGCCGAGGACGGCGAGCCGGGTCAGGACCCGCCAGCGCAGTTCGGGGTCGAGCTCGGGCCCGCCGGGCACGGTGCCGTCGGCGAGCCAGGCGGCGATGGTCTCGGGGTGCTGGGCGACGTCGATGAAGTGGCGCACGGCGATGAGCCTGAGCCCCGGGTTCTCGCCGTCCTCGGTGCGCCTGAGCAGGTCGCGGCAGAGGGCGGTGAGGGTGCTCAGCGCCGCGGCGCGGGCGTCACCTGCGACGTAACGGCCGGCGACCTGCCCGCCGGCGAAGGTCAGTACGCCCTGCACGAGGGCGAGGTCGCTCTCGTGCGGCAGGTGGGCGCGGGCGGCCTCCAGGTAGGCGGCGGGGGCCAGTTCGCCGTCGCGGACCATGTCGCGGGCGGCGTTCCAGATGACGGCGCGGGTCAGCGGGTCGGGCAGCCCGGACAGGCCCTGCACGGCGGTGTCCCAGGAGTCGGGGTCGAGCCGGACCTTGGCGTAGCCGTAGTCCTGGTCGTTGAGGAGGACCAGGGCGGGGCGGGGCCCGTCGCCCTTCAGGCTGGTCAGGCCGCTCTCGGCGGGGAAGTCGTGCTCCCAGCGGGTCCGTGGGACCAGCCGGCCGGGCTCGGCCGGGTCGTGGTCGTAGAGGCCGACGGCGAGCCGGTGCGGCCGGCCGCCGGTGTGCTGGACCTCCAGGGTCCAGGTGCCCCTGTCGCCGTGCACGGCCGGCGTGAAGGTGTCGACGCCGGTGGTGCGCAGCCAGGACGCCGCCCAGGCCGGTATGTCGCGGTCGGTGTGCTGGGCCAGCGAGTCGATGAAGTCGGCGAGGGTGGCGTTGCCGAACCGGTGCCGGGCGAAATGGGTGTTGATGCCGGCCAGGAAGTTCTTCTCGCCGAGCCAGACGACGAGCTGGCGGAGCGCGGAGGCGCCCTTCGCGTAGGAGATCCCGTCGAAGTTGAGCATCGCGCTCTCGGTGTCGTCGACGGCCTCGGGGGCGACGGGATGGGTCGAGGGCCGCTGGTCGGCGTCGTAGCCCCAGGACTTGCGCGCGATGCCGAAGTCGACCCAGGTGTCCGTGAAGCGCGTCGCCTCGGTGAGCGTCTGGTAACCCATGTACTCGGCGAACGACTCGTTGAGCCAGATGTCGTCCCACCAGGTGAGGGTGACCAGGTCGCCGAACCACATGTGGGCCATCTCGTGCGCGACGACCATGGCGCGGGTCTGCCGCTCGGCGTCGGTGACCGCGGAGCGGTAGACGAACTCGTCGCGGAAGGTCACGAGCCCCGGGTTCTCCATCGCCCCGTGGTTGAACTCGGGGACGAACGCCTGGTCGTAGGAGTCGAAGGGGTAGGGCTCGTCGAACTTCTCGTGGTAGCGGTCGAAGCAGGCCCGGGTGATCTCGAACAGCTCGTCCGCGTCGGCGTCCAGGTGGGGCGCGAGGGAACGGCGGCAGTGCAGGCCGAAGGGCAGCCCGCGGTGCTCGGTGCGCACGGAGTGCCAGGGGCCGGCGGCGACGGCGACCAGGTAGGTGGAGATCGGCGGGGTGGCGGCGGCCCGCCAGCGGCCCCCGCCGAGGTGTTCCGTGACGCCGTTGGCGAGCACCTGCCAGCCGTCGGGCACGGTGACGGCGAGGTCGAAGGGGGCCTTCAGGTCGGGCTGGTCGAAGGCGGCGAAGACCCGCTGCACGTCGTGCAGGAAGTGCTGGGTGTAGACGTAGGTCTCGCCGTCGGTGGGGTCGGTGAAGCGGTGCATGCCCTCGCCGGTGCGGGAGTAGCGCATGGCGGCGTCGATCGTCAGCTCGTGCTCGCCCGGGGTGAGGCCGGTGAGCGGCAGGCGGTTGCCGTCGAGCGAGGCGGTGTCCAGGGGCTGCCCGTCCAGGGTGGCGGAGCGCAGCTCGGCCGGCTTCAGCTCGACGAAGGTGTCAGCGGTGTGCTGCGCCGTGCGCACGGTGAACCGGATGGCGGTGCGGGAGTCGAAGGTCTCGTCGCCGCGGGTCAGGTCGAGCTCGATCGTGTACCGCTGGACGTCGAGCAGGCGGGCGCGGGTCTGCGCTTCATCGCGCGTGAGTACGGGCATGGGGACATGCTGCCCGATGGCGGGCGGGCGGCACAGGGTGGGTGCCGCCCCCGGTTTCAGCCGAGCTCCAGGGTGCTGATCGCGAAGATTCGCTGGTCGGCGATGGGGCGGATGGGGCCGGTGTACATGCGGGCCGTCTCGAAGGACGGGGTGAGGCCGAGTTCCTCGGCCATGGCGACGGCCGCCGGGTGGGACTCGGGCACGTCGAGGGCCACGGGGGTGCGGCCGGTGCCCGCGGTGAGGGCGTCGAACAGCGCACGGGCGTCGGCGGGGGTGTCGGCGAACAGCGGGCCGATGCGGTAGGTGGTGCGGGCGGGCCTGATCACGCCGTATCCGGTGAGCCGGCCGTCGGTGACGCGGGCCAGGGCCCGGTGGCCCGGGGCGGTGAGCCACCGGGCGAGGAAGCGGGGCCGGTCGGCGGGGTGGCAGGCGCTGTCGTAGGCGGTGATCGCCTCGGTGCCGAGGGTGGTGGCGGGGACGATGCCGTCCGGCTGGGGGGCGTAGCCGGGCGCGGGGCCGGTGTAGCGGTGGCTGCGGTGGGCGAGGGTGAAGCCGGAGCGGCGGTAGTCGTCCTGCTGGGCGACCACGCCGTCCAGGCCCACGGTGCGGCTGCCGGCTCCGGCCAGCGCGGCGCGCCAGGTGGCGAGGCCGAAGCCGCGGCCGCGCTGGTCGGGGCGGACCAGGTAGAAGCCGAGGAAGGCGTAGTCGGGGCTGTAGCGGACCACGGAGATCGCGGAGACGGGTTCGCCGTCCAGCCGGCCGAGGTGGAAGCCCTCGGGGTCCTGGGCGAAGAAGGCGGGCCCGTCGCAGAGGCCGGGGTCCCAGCCCTCGTCGGCGGCCCACTCCCCGACCACCGCCCACTCGTCGAGCGTGGCGCGGCCGACGGCGAAGTGCCCGGCGGGCGGTGTCACGACGCTTCGCTGGCGAGGGGACGCGGAGCCGGTGCGGCGGCGGCCGGCGGCTGCTGGGCGTCCTCCGCGATCCGTTCGTGGTGCCTGATCACCTCCGCGATGATGAAGTTCAGCAGCTTCTCGGCGAAGGCGGGGTCGAGCTTGGCGCTCTCGGCGAGGCCCCGCAGCCGGGCGATCTGATGGGCCTCGCGGGACGGGTCGGCGGGCGGCAGCCGGTGGGCGGCTTTGAGGTGGCCGACCTGCTGGGTGCACTTGAAGCGCTCGGCGAGCATGTGGACGACAGCGGCGTCGATGTTGTCGATGCTGTCGCGCAGCCGGGCCAGCTCGGCGCGGACGGCGGGGTCGACCGCGGGCGTCGCGGCGCGGGTGCCGTTCTGTCCGGCGTCGGCGCCGTCCTGGGCGGGTGCGGGGATGGGCTCGGCCTGGTTGGCGTTGCTGGTCGTCATGGGTGCAAACCCTAGTCCGTGTGCGTGAACGGCCGGGCGGAGCACGGTGCGGTTCGCCCGGCCGTGGCGTGGCCGGTCGCGGTGAGCGGAGCGCGTTCGGTCGTGCCGGCCGCCGGGCCGCGCCGGCCACCTCGCGGGCGCCGGGGCGCTGACGCCCCGGCGCGACGGAGGCGGGAACGCTCCGGTACAGCGAAGGCGGGAACGCTCCGGCGCGGCCGGGCCGGAGCCTCCTGCGCCCGCCGCGTGGCCCTCCGGTGCGGTGGGGGCGCCGCTCCGGCGGCCGCGGGGGGCCGCGCGGCCCGGCGGCCGCGAGACGGCGGCTCCGGCGTGGCAGGGCGCGCGGTTGCCCTGCGGGCGGGGCCCGGCCGTCTACAGTGGGAAGCGGTGCCGCAGGTGGTGGCGGTGTGCCCCCGTGCCCCGGCGGCAGGTGCCCGGCGGCGCGGCCGGGAGCCGTGGCCTCTGAAGGGGGTTGCGCGTGGCGAACGACGGGCCTGTGGAGCACGGCTTCCCGCACCTGGACATGGTGCGCACGGCGCTCACGGCGCTGTACAGGCGGCTCTCCTACGACACCGTGCACTCCTTCGAGACCAGTGTGCTCCCCGCGGACGTGGCCTTCTGCGACCAGGACGACCTCTATCTGGGCGTGCAGCGGGTGGCGCGCGAGATGGTGCGGCACTACCGGCTGCCGGACGCCCGGGTGATCGTCAGCTTCCGGGAGATGACGCACGCCGCCAATGTGGAGCTGGCCGCGGGCCCCGAGTACTTCATCGAGCTGAACGACCGGTTCCGCACGCATCGCAACGACATCGGCGCCGCCCTGGCGCACGAGGTGATGCACGTGTACCTGCACCGCCTCGACCTCGCCTTCGCCGGCACCCGGGACAACGAGATCCTCACCGACACCGCGGCCGCCTACCTGGGCGCTGGCTGGCTGCTGTTGGACGCGTTCCGCGAGGACGGCGTCTCCTCGCAGAAGCTCGGCTACCTCACCCCGGAGGAGTTCGGGTATGTGCTGGCCAAGCGGGCGCTCGCGTTCCACGAGGACCCGTCGCCGTGGTTCACCAGCCCGCAGGCGTACACGGCGTACACCAAGGGGCTGGCGCTGGCGCGGACCGACGACCGCCAGCCGCCGCTGACGGCGGCCGGCTGGGCCGGCCGCCGGCGGTACGCCAAGGACCGGCGGTACGCCCGGGACCACGGTGTGCCCTATCCACAGGGCGGCCCGTACACGTTCGAGGGGCAGGGTCCGCTGCGGGTGTCGTTCGCGTGCCCCACGTGCCGGCAGCGGATCCGGGTCCCGGTGCGCGGCCGGCTCCGTGCGCGGTGCGGGCTGTGCCGGACGGTGCTGGAGTGCGATACGTGAGCGTGTGCGCACGCGCACGGGTGGCCCTCCGTGGGGGCGCCCCTTCGTAAGGCTCCGCCGCGTGGGGCGCGGCGCCCGAGAGGGGGCGCGGGCGGGCCCCGGTCCGCCGCGGGCGGGCGGGCATTTACGATGGGGAACATGTGTGCACCGGCCAGCCATCTCTGCCTCGCGTTGTTCGCGAGCTCGGCGTGGTGCGTCGACGACGGTCTCTGTCGTCGCTGACCCCCCGGCGGGGCCGGTCCGCGAGGCCCCTGGGGCCGGTCGACGGCCCTCGGCACGGACCCGGAGCGCGCCGCCGCCCTCATCCCCGCTCCCCCCTTTCGGGTACGGGCCGCTGCCGTCCCGTACCGCTCTTTGCCTTCGCATGTCCCTGGAGACCCCTGTGACCACCACCTCACCGCCCGCCGCGGGACCGCGGCGGCTGTCCTCCGTCCTGCTCGCGCCAGCCCCGACCAGCGCCCCCGCGCCGAAGGCGCCGCCGGCGCCCGCGGTGCGGTGGGTGCCACTGGCCGTCGCCGCACTGATCGCGGTGGGGCTGAGTGCGTATGTGTTCGCCGCGCACGGCGCCAGGCCGGGTGTCCTGCTGCTGCTCGGCCTCGGGCTCGGCTTCGCCCTCTTCCACTCGAGATTCGGCTTCACCTCGGCCTGGCGGCAGTTGATCGCGGTCGGCAACGGCGCCGGGCTGCGCGCCCACGCGCTGCTGCTCGGTACCACCGCGACCCTCTTCGCACTGATCATCGGCACCGGCACCGGTCTCTTCGGGTCGGTGCCCGCGCCGTCCTCGGGGCCGCTGGGCGTGGCGCTGCTGATCGGCTCGTTCGTCTTCGCGGTCGGGATGCAACTCGGCGGGGCCTGTGCCTCGGGCACGCTGTTCGCCGTGGGCTCAGGGCAGTCGTCGATCGTGCTGACGCTGGGCGGCTTCATCGTGGGCTCGACGCTGGCGGCCTGGCAGTTCGGGCTCTGGAGCACCCTGCCCGCTCTCGACCCGTATGTTCTGTCGGATCACATCGGCTGGTTCGGTTCCTGGGCGGTGACGATCGCGGCGCTGGTGGTGATCGTGGCCGTCTCACGGCTCGTCCAGCGCCGCCGCACTCCCCCGCCGACCGGTGCCGTGCCCTCGGCGCGGGGTGCGGCCGCACGGATCGTGCGCGGCTCCTGGCCGCTGGCCGTGGGCGCCGTCGTCCTTGCGGTGCTGGGCGCGGGCGTGCTGCTCGTGTCCGGTGGCGCATGGGGGGTGACCAGTGCGTTCGCCCTGTGGGGCAGCAAGGTGGTGGGCGCGCTCGGCGGCCACCCGGAGAGCTGGGCCTTCTGGCGCCGGCCCGGGAACGCGCCGATGCTGCACGGTCCGGTGCTCGCGGACAAGACCAGCCTGACCGACATCGGGATCATGATCGGTGCCGCGGTGGCCGCCGCGCTCGGCGGGGCATGGGTGCTGCACCGGGGCATTCCGTGGCGCACCGCCGTGGCGAGCGTGCTCGGCGGCGTCCTGATGGGCGTCGGCGCCCGGATGGCCGGCGGCTGCAACATCGGCGCGTACCTGGCGGGCATCGCCTCCGGCAGCCTGCACGGCTGGGTGTGGGGCGCCTGCGCCTTGGCCGGCACGTGGGCCGGGCTCAAGGTGCGGCCGGTGTTCGGGCTCGCCAACCCGAAGCCGGCGGACGGTATCTGCTGACCGGGGCCCCGTCCCCGGTCCCGGTCCCGGACAGCGCTACGGCGCCCGCGTGGTCCGGTCGGGGACGCGCAGGCGCCGCGCTCAGTTCCGTACGCCGTTGTACGGGACGTCTGTGCCGAGCTGCCGCTCGGCGCTCGGCGCCCCCTCGGGGGCGCGGGGAGCTGGGGGCACCTCCCGCGCCCCTTCAAGGACGCGCCGTGGTGGTCGCGGGCCGAAGAGGGGCCTCAGACCGTCAGCGCCCGGTCCGTGGGCCGGATGGGCGCCGGCAGGTCGCTCGTCCCGGCGAGGAAGCGGTCCACGCTGCGGGCCGCCGAGCGGCCCTCCGCGATCGCCCAGACGATGAGCGACTGGCCCCGCCCCGCGTCGCCGGCGACGAACACGCCCGGCACGTTGGTCTGGAAGTCGGCGTCGCGGGCGATGTTGCCCCGCGCGTCCAGCTCCAGGCCGAACTGGCCGACCAGGCCGTTCTCCTGGTCGGTGCCGGTGAAGCCCATGGCGAGCGTGACGAGCTGTGCGGGGATCCGCCGCTCGGTGCCCTCCTTCGGCGTCAGCTTGCCGTCGATGAACTCGACCTCCGCCAGGTGCAGCCACTGCACATTGCCGTCCTCGTCGCCCTCGAAGTGCGTGGTGGACGCGGAGTAGATGCGCTCGCCGCCCTCCTCGTGGGCGGAGGTCACCTTGTAGAGCAGCGGGAAGGTCGGCCAGGGGTGTGCGGGGCTGCGGTCCTCGCCGGGCCGCGGCATGATCTCCAGCTGGGTGACGGAGGCCGCGCCCTGCCGGTGGGCGGTGCCCACGCAGTCGGCGCCGGTGTCGCCGCCACCGATGACCACGACGTGCTTGCCCTCGGCGCTGATGGGCGAGGTGACGTAGTCGCCCTCCTGCACCTTGTTGGAGAGCGGCAGGTACTCCATGGCCTGGTGGATGCCGTTCAGCTCACGGCCGGGGACGGGCAGGTCGCGGGCGGTGGTGGCGCCGGCGGCGATCACCACCGCGTCGTAGCGGTCGCGCAGCTTCGCCGCGTCGATGTCCCGGCCCACCTCGACGCCGGTGCGGAACTTGGTGCCCTCCGCGCGCATCTGCTCGATGCGGCGGTTGATGTGCCGCTTCTCCATCTTGAACTCGGGGATGCCGTACCGGAGCAGGCCCCCGATGCGGTCGGCGCGCTCGTAGACGGCGACGGTGTGGCCGGCGCGGGTGAGCTGCTGGGCCGCGGCGAGTCCCGCGGGGCCCGAGCCGATCACGGCGACCGTCTTGCCGGAGAGCCGCTCCGGGGCCTGGGGGGCGACCGTGCCGTTCTCCCAGGCCTTGTCGATGATGGAGACCTCGACGTTCTTGATGGTGACCGGCGGCTGGTTGATGCCGAGCACGCACGCCGACTCGCAGGGTGCCGGGCAGAGCCGGCCGGTGAACTCCGGGAAGTTGTTGGTGGCGTGCAGCCGCTCGGAGGCCGCGGCCCAGTCCTCCCGGTAGGCGTAGTCGTTCCACTCGGGGATCAGGTTCCCGAGCGGACAGCCGTTGTGGCAGAACGGGATGCCGCAGTCCATGCAGCGGCTGGCCTGCTTGCTGATGATCGGGAGCAGGGAGCCGGGGACGTAGACCTCGTTCCAGTCCTTGACGCGCTCGTCGACCGGGCGTGCCTGGGCGACCTCGCGGCCGTGGTTGAGAAAGCCCTTGGGATCAGCCATTGGTCGCCGCCTCCATCATCTTCTCGGTGATCTCGGTCTCGGAGAGACCGGCCCGCTCGGCGGCGTCCTTGGCGGCGAGCACTGCCTGGTACGTACTGGGGATGATCTTGCTGAAGCGCTGGACCGCGGTGTCCCAGTCGGCCAGCAGCTTCTCGGCGACCGTGGAGCCCGTCTCCTCCCGGTGCCGGCGCACCACGTCGTGCAGCCACTGCTTGTCGGTGTCGTCCAGCGGGCCCACGGAGGCCAGGTTGCCGGGGTTGACGTTGTTCCGGTCGAGGTCGACGACGTAGGCGATGCCGCCGGACATGCCGGCCGCGAAGTTCCGTCCCGTCGGGCCGAGGACGACCGCGTGGCCGCCGGTCATGTACTCGCAGCCGTGGTCGCCCACGCCCTCGGTGACCACGGTCGCGCCGGAGTTGCGCACACAGCACCGCTCGCCGGTGCGGCCGCGCAGGAACAGCTCGCCGCCGGTCGCGCCGTAGGCGATGGTGTTGCCCGCGATGGTCGAGTACTCGGCGAGGTGGTCGGCCCTGCGGTCCGGGCGGACGATCACCCGGCCGCCCGACAGGCCCTTGCCGACGTAGTCGTTGGCGTCGCCCTCAAGCCGCAGCGTCACACCGCGCGGCAGGAAGGCGCCGAAGGACTGGCCCGCGGAGCCGGTGAAGGTGATGTCGATCGTGTCGTCGGGCAGGCCCGCGCCGCCGAACTTCCTGGTCACCTCGTGGCCGAGCATGGTGCCGACGGTGCGGTTGATGTTGCGGATCGGCACCTGGGCGCGGACCGGCTGGGCCTCCTGACCCGAGCCCGCCGCCAGCGCGTCGGCGGCCAGCCTGATGAGCTCGTTGTCGAGCGCCTTCTGAAGGCCGTGGTCCTGTGCGACCACCCGGTGGCGCACCGCGCCGTCCGGCAGGTCGGGCACGTGCAGCAGCGGCTCCAGGTCGAGCCCCTGCGCCTTCCAGTGGTCGACGGCCCGGGTGAAGTCCAGCGCCTCGGCGTGCCCCACGGCCTCCTCGATGGAGCGGAAGCCCAGCTCGGCCAGGAGCTCGCGGACCTCCTCGGCGATGAACTCGAAGAAGTTCACGACGAACTCGGGCTTGCCGGAGAACCGCTCGCGCAGCACCGGGTTCTGCGTGGCGATGCCGACGGGGCAGGTGTCCAGGTGGCAGACGCGCATCATGACGCAGCCCGAGACGACCAGCGGCGCGGTGGCGAAGCCGAACTCCTCGGCGCCGAGCAACGCGGCGACGACCACGTCGCGGCCGGTCTTGAGCTGGCCGTCGGTCTGCACCACGATCCGGTCGCGCAGCCCGTTGAGCAGCAGCGTCTGCTGGGTCTCGGCGAGGCCCAGCTCCCAGGGGCCGCCCGCGTGCTTGAGCGAGGTGAGCGGCGAGGCACCGGTGCCGCCGTCGTGCCCGGAGATCAGCACCACGTCCGCGTGGGCCTTGGAGACACCCGCGGCGACGGTGCCCACGCCGACCTCGGAGACCAGCTTGACGTGGATCCTGGCCGCCGGATTGGCGTTCTTGAGGTCGTGGATGAGCTGGGCCAGGTCCTCGATGGAGTAGATGTCGTGGTGCGGCGGCGGGGAGATCAGGCCGACGCCTGGCGTCGAGTGCCGGGTCTTCGCCACCCACGGGTACACCTTGTGGCCGGGCAGCTGCCCGCCCTCGCCGGGCTTGGCGCCCTGCGCCATCTTGATCTGGATGTCGTCGGAGTTCACCAGATACTCGCTGGTCACCCCGAACCGCCCGGAGGCGACCTGCTTGATCGAGGAGCGCCGCGCCGGGTCGTACAGGCGGTCCGGGTCCTCACCGCCCTCGCCGGTGTTGGACTTGCCGCCCAACTGGTTCATGGCGATGGCCAGCGTCTCGTGCGCCTCCTTGGAGATGGAGCCGTACGACATGGCGCCCGTGGAGAACCGCTTGACGATCTCGGAGACCGGCTCGACCTCCTCGATCGGGATCGAGGGCCGGTCGGACTTGAAGCCGAACAGGCCGCGCAGCGTCATCAGCCGCTCGGATTGCTCGTTCACCCGGGAGGTGTACTTCTTGAAGATGTCGTAGCGGCGGGAGCGCGTGGAGTGCTGGAGGCGGAAGACCGTCTCCGGGTCGAAGAGGTGCGGCTCGCCCTCGCGGCGCCACTGGTACTCACCGCCGATGTCCAGCGCGCGGTGCGCCGGGGCGATGCCGGAGACCGGGTAGGCCTTGGCGTGCCGGGCGGCGACCTCCTCGGCGATCACGTCGATGCCGACGCCGCCGATCTTCGTGGCGGTGCCGTCGAAGTACTTCGCGACGAACTCCTCGTCGAGACCGACGGCCTCGAAGACCTGCGCGCCCCGGTAGGAGGCGACGGTGGAGATGCCCATCTTGGACATCACCTTCAGAACGCCCTTGCCGAGCGCGTAGATCAGGTTGCGGATGGCCTGCTCGGCCTCGATGCCGGGCAGGAAGGTCCCCGCGCGCACCAGGTCCTCGACGGTCTCCATCGCCAGGTAGGGGTTGACCGCCGCGGCGCCGTAGCCGATGAGCAGCGCGACATGGTGCACCTCACGGACGTCGCCGGCCTCGACCAGCAGGCCGACCTGGGTGCGCTGCCGGGTGCGGATGAGGTGGTGGTGGACGGCCGCGGTGAGCAGCAGCGACGGGATCGGGGCGTGCTCGGCGTCGGAGTGCCGGTCGGAGAGCACGATCAGCCGGGCGCCGCCCTCGATCGCGGCGTCGGCCTCGGCGCAAATCTCCTCGATCCGGGCGGCCAGCGCCTCGCCTCCGCCGCCCACCCGGTACAGGCCGGAGAGGGTCACGGCCTTCATGCCGGGCATGTCGCCGTCGGCGTTGATGTGGATGAGCTTGGCCAGCTCGTCGTTGTCGATCACCGGGAACGGCAGGGTGACGCTGCGACAGGACGCGGCGGTGGGCGCGAGCAGGTTGCCCTGCGGGCCGAGCGAGGAGCGCAGGGAGGTGACCAGCTCCTCCCGGATGGCGTCCAGCGGCGGGTTGGTGACCTGCGCGAAGAGCTGGGTGAAGTAGTCGAAGAGCAGCCGCGGACGGCTGGAGAGCGCGGCGATGGGGGTGTCGGTGCCCATCGAGCCGATCGGCTCGGCCCCGCTCTTCGCCATCGGCGCGAGCAGGATGCGCAGCTCCTCCTCGGTGTAGCCGAAGGTCTGCTGACGGCGGGTGACGGAGGCGTGCGTGTGCACGATGTGCTCGCGCTCGGGCAGGTCCTCCAGCTCGATCTCGCCGGCCTCCAGCCACTCGGCGTACGGCTGCTCGGCGGCGAGGGCGGCCTTGATCTCGTCGTCCTCGATGATGCGGTGCTCGGCGGTGTCCACGAGGAACATCCGGCCGGGCTGGAGGCGGCCCTTGCGGACCACCCTGGCCGGGTCGATGTCGAGCACGCCGACCTCGGAGCCCAGCACGACCAGGCCGTCGTCGGTGACCCAGTAGCGGCCGGGGCGCAGGCCGTTGCGGTCGAGCACCGCGCCGACCTGGGTGCCGTCGGTGAAGGAGACGCAGGCCGGACCGTCCCAGGGCTCCATCAGGGTGGAGTGGTACTGGTAGAAGGCGCGCCGGGCCGGGTCCATGGCGGGGTGGTTCTCCCACGCCTCCGGGATCATCATCAGCACGGCGTGCGGCAGCGGGCGGCCGCCGAGGTGGAGCAGCTCCAGGACCTCGTCGAAGGTGGCCGAGTCGGAGGCGCCCGGGGTGCACACCGGGAAGATGCGGTCGAGTTCGCCGTCCCCGAAGAGGTCGGAGGCGAGCTGCGACTCACGGGCCCGCATCCAGTTGCGGTTGCCCATGACGGTGTTGATCTCGCCGTTGTGCGCGACGAAGCGGTACGGGTGGGCGAGCGGCCAGCTCGGGAACGTGTTCGTGGAGAACCGCGAGTGCACCAGCGCGATCGCGGAGGAGAACCGGCGGTCCGACAGGTCGGGGAAGAACGGCTCCAGCTGCCCCGTGGTGAGCATGCCCTTGTACACGACGGTGCGTGCGGACAGCGACGGGAAGTAGACGCCGGCCTCCCGCTCGGCGCGCTTGCGCAGCACGAAGGCCTTGCGGTCCAGCTCGATGCCGCGGGCCGCTCCAGCCGCGTCGGCGACGAAGAGCTGGCGGAAGGCGGGCATCGTGGAGCGGGCGGTGACGCCCAGCATGTCGGGGGCGACGGGGACATCGCGCCAGCCCAGCACGGCGAGGCCCTCGTCGGCGGCGAGGGTCTCGATGTGGGCGACGGCCTTCGCGGCGGCGTCCACGGTGGCCACGCCCGGCTCGGCACCGGCCGGGTCGGTGGCGGCGCCCGCGTCGGTGGCGGCGCCGGCGCGGGGCAGGAACGCGATGCCGACGGCGTAGGCCCCGGCCTCGGGCAGAGCGAAGTCGGTGACCTCACGCAGGAACGCGTCCGGTACCTGGCAGAGCAGGCCGGCGCCGTCCCCCGTGTCGGGCTCGGAGCCGGTGGCACCCCGGTGCTCCAGGTTCCGCAGCACGGTCAGCGCCTGCTCGACCAGCGTATGGCTCGCCTCTCCGGTGAGGGTGGCGACGAAACCGACACCACAGGCGTCGTGCTCGTGGCGAGGGTCGTACATGCCCTGGGCGGCGGGGCGTGCGTCCATGGCCCCCCAGAGGGAAGGCGCATGGGGCGCGGAATGCTGGGACGGCTGGCGCGGCGTACGCATCGGCTCTCCCGTCGTCGTCGTGGCTATGGGCACCTCCCAGACCAGGTCCGGGGTGCGGATGCCGAGGGACGACTCTGGCCCTCCGCGGAAATTTCGTGCAGGTTACATGATGAAACGCTTTCCGGAAATCGGATGATGCGTTCCAACATGCGGACATCGCCCGGTGAGCGGCGGGGTGCCGGTCAAGGCGATGCAAGGGGTATCCGTGCGGAGCCGTGGGGCGGACGCCCACAGGTTCCGCGCCGACTGCCCTATCGAGGCGGATGCCGACGACGCGGACGGATACCCGCTGGTATGTACAGGACGGACACTTACTGGCTGACAGACCCGGTTGTGGTACGGCAGGCCGATGAGGCTTCTCAGGGGTGGACCCGTGCGAGCAGATCAGTGCCCGTCGGCCCGGTGCTCGACGAGCTTCGTTGCCCGCCAGCGCTTATCGCTCATGCCCAGGGGTCAGCACATTGAAACCGTCAGGTAACAGCTAACTGCACAGCCACACGCATGGGAGCACCGGGAGACCAGGCCAGCCCCTTATCCTACGGCCGCGCCGAAGAGTGTGCCCAGGGCGTAGGTCACACCGGCGGCGGCGCCGCCCAGGGCGAGCTGGCGCAGGCCGCTGAACCACCAGGACCGCGCGGTGACCCGGGCCACCACGGCGCCGCAGCCGAAGAGGCCGAGCAGGGCCAGCAGCACGGCGGGCCACAGGGCGGTGGCGCCGAGCAGGTACGGCAGGACGGGCAGCAGGGCGCCCAGGGCGAAGGAGCCGAAGGAGGACGCTGCGGCGACGGCCGGCGAGGGCAGGTCGCCGGGGTCGATGCCCAGCTCCTCCCTGGCGTGGATCTCCAGGGCCTGCTCGGGGTCCTTGGAGAGTTGGCGGGCGACCTCGCGGGCCAGCTCGGGCTCGACGCCGCGGGCCCGGTAGAGCGCGGCGAGTTCCTCCTCCTCGTCCATGGGGTTGCCGAGCAGCTCCCGGCGCTCCACGTCGAGCTCGGCCTCGACCAGCTCGCGCTGGGAGGCGACGGAGGTGTACTCGCCCGCGGCCATCGAGAACGCGCCGGCGGCGAGGCCGGCCAGGCCGGTGATGACGATGGTGTGCGGGGAGACGGCTCCGCCGGCCACGCCCGTCATCAGGGCGAGGTTCGAGACCAGGCCGTCCATCGCGCCGAACACCGCGGGGCGCAGCCAGCCACCGTTCACATCGCGGTGCGTGTGGTTGTCGCGATGCGCTTCGTGCAGCGTGGCCTCGGTGTCAATGATGGACATCCGCCCACCGCTCCTCTCCTGTGCGCCGGGGGTCTTCGTCCGAGCTGGGGCCCGGCGCCCCCCGCTGTCCCCCTCCGGCACCCTCGAAAGTACGCACGAAAAGGAGTTGCCGCCAGCAAGGAAGGCCGTACTTACCTGCGCAAACGCTCCGCGCCGAGCCGAGGGTCCGGGGTCACCCGGCACGGCGAGCGACTGCCCGGCTACCGCCGGGGGCTCCGGCTCCACCGGGGGGCGCCTCCGCCGAGGGTCCGGCTCCACCGGAGGTCCGGCTTCGCCGGCGGCTCAGGCTGCGCCGGCGGTGGCCTTACGCGGGGTTCGGCACCGCCGGACCATCACGTCGTGGCTGATCTCCGTCGCGGCGGAAGGGGTGGCCGAGGGCCGACAGGGGAAGGTGAGCTCCCGCCCACCGAGCGTTACGCCGGGTTCTGCACCGCCGGACTACCACCTCGTGGCTGATCGACGTCGCGGCGGAGAGGGAGCCGGAGGTCGAGTGGGTGATGGATCGCCGCCGCGGCGCAGAGGTGGCCGAGGACCGGGGCCGGTGGGTGGCGGCTCGACGGTCCCCGGCAGGGGCGCGGGGAACTGCGCGACCAGCCCCCACCGACCAGCAGAACGAACACAACCGCAAGAACCCTCGGCGAAGCCCACAGGGGCGCGGGGAACTACGTGATCAACCCCCGCCGGCCGGTGGCCCGGAACGAAACCGCGAGGGGCTCACAGTTCCGCCCCTGCGGGGTGCCGCTCAGGGCTTGGGCTTGGCCGAGTCGGCCATGGAGTCGGGGGACTCCGCAGAGGCCTCGGAGGTCCCGGGGACCGGGGAGGCCCCGGAGGCCCCGGAGGCCCCGGAGACCTCGGATGCCCCGGAAGCGGAAGCCTCCGCCGAACCGGGCGCATCCGGCCCCGAAGGGGAAGCCACGCCCGGCTCCACGACCTTCTCACGCCCAGGCCGCACCCGCGCAGACACCACCAGGTACACCACAGCAGCGAGGAAAATGATGATCGCGGTCCACTCGTTCAACCGCAGACCCAGCACATGATGCGCCTCGTCCACCCGCAGGTACTCCGTGCCGGCCCGCCCCACGCAGTACGCCGCGACATACAGCGCCAGCGCACGCCCGTGCCCCAGCCGGAAACGCCGGTCGGCCCAGATGACCAGCAGCGCCACGAGGACGCACCACAGCGACTCGTACAGGAACGTGGGGTGGTAGTAGCCCGGCACCCGGCCGTCCGCCGTCGACGTGATCTTCAGCGCCCACGGCAGATCGGTCTTGCGCCCGTACAGCTCCTGGTTGAACCAGTTGCCCCAGCGCCCGCAGGCCTGCGCCAGCGCCACTCCGGGCGCGACCGCGTCGGCCCACGCGGGCAGCGGGATGCCCCGCCTGCGGCAGCCGATCCACGCACCCACCGCGCCCAGCGCGATGGCACCCCAGATCCCGAGGCCGCCCTGCCAGATCTTGAAGGCGTCGACCCAGTCGCGGCCGGGGCTGAAGTACAGCTCGTAGTCGGTGATGACGTGGTAGAGCCGGCCGCCGACCAGACCGAACGGCACCGCCCACACCGCGATGTCGGCCACGGTGCCGGGGGCCCCGCCGCGGGCGATCCAGCGGCGGTTGCCGACCCAGACGGCCACGAAGACACCGATGATGATGCAGAACGCGTAGCCGCGCAGCGGAATGGGGCCGAGATACAGCACACCGCGCGACGGGCTGGGGATGAAAGCTAGGTCCATGGCAGGTCTGACGCTACCTTGCCTGACCCTGCTGACGGCAACCCGACCGGCTACGGCTCCATAACGGGCCCCGCCCGCTCGCCCCGCCCTTGGACCGCTCGCCCCGCCCTTGGACCGCTCGCCCCGCCTTGGACCGATGGACCGCTGGCTCCTCCCCCGGCCCCGCTCCGGGCGCACGGGGAGGCCAGGAAGGCCAGGAAGGCCGGGAAAGCCAGGAAGGCCGGACCCTCGGCGCGCCGGGCCCGCCCGCACGCCGCAAGCCACACGCCCGCCGCACGCCGCGTACCCGCCCGGCCGCCGACCGCCCGCCGCCGGCCGCCCCGTGCCTACCTGTCCGCCGCCTCCACCATCTGCCGCAGCTTCTGCGGGGTCAGGGGGTTGTTCTGGTCGCCGAAGACGTTCTTGCCGTTGAGGAGGATGGTCGGGGTGCCCTGGAAGGTGCTGTCCTGGAAGGCCTGGTTGGACTTGGCGACCCAGCTGTTGTGCGTGCCGTCCTCGACGCACTTGCGGAAGGCGGGGGTGCTCAGGCCGCTGACCTTGCCGGCGAGCCGGATGAGGGTGCCGTTGTCCGCGTAGCCGTCCTGGGTCTCGGGGGGCTGGTTCTCGTAGAGGACGTCGTGGTACTGGGAGAACCTGCCCGCTTCCTGGGCGCAGGCCGCGGCGTTGGCGGCGTGCAGGGAGCCGCTTCCGCCGGCGTTGTCGTCGATGAGCGTGACCAGGTGGTACTGGATCTTGAGCTGGCCGCTTCCCGTCAGGTCGTGGAGCGTGGGGCGGAAGGTGGTCTCGAACTGCTTGCACGCCGGGCAGCGGAAGTCCTCCCAGACGGTGAGCGTGGACTTCGCGCTCTCCCGGCCGGCGGGGATGGCGAGCCCGCCCTTGCCGACGGCTCCCTTGGGGGCGATGACGGGCCCCGCGGAGTCGCTCTTGTCACCGCCGGCATTGGCCGCCAGCACCCCCACCGCGGCGGCCAGCCCCATGATGCAGACCACGGCCGCGCCCACGAGCAGCGTCCGCCGCCGCTTCTCGCGTGACTTGAGCTGCTCCCGCTCGGCCGCCAGCCGCTCACGGGCCGTGCGCTTCCCCTTACCGTTCTTGTCGTTCACACCCCGCAAACGACCCGGGGAGGCACCTGCGTGCCTCCCCGGTGCCAGGTCCACCCGGACGGGTTACCAGCGCCCGCGCACGCCCTCGGCGAGCTCCCCCGCGAGCGCCCTGACCGCCGCCACGCCGGCCTGCTGGTCCGGTGCGTCCAGCATCCGTTTGACGAAGGCGGAACCCACGATGACGCCGTCCGCGAAGCCCGCGACCTCGGCGGCCTGCGCGGCGTCGGAGACCCCGAGGCCGACGCAGACGGGCAGCTCGGTGGCCGCCCTGGTGCGCCGCACCAGGTCCTCCGCCTGGGCGCCCACGGACTCCCGGGTGCCGGTGACGCCCATCAGCGAGGCCGCGTAGACGAAGCCCGTGCCCGCCGCGCCGATCGTGGCGAGTCGGGCGTCCCGGCTGCTGGGGGCGACGACGAAGACGGTGGCGAGGTCGTGCTTGGCGGCGTGCTCCCGCCAGGTCGCCGACTCCTGGACCGGCAGGTCGGGCAGGATGCAGCCGGCGCCGCCCGCCTCGGCCAGCTCCGCCGTGAAGCGCTCGATGCCGTACCGGTCGATGGGGTTCCAGTACGTCATCACCAGGACCGGTTTGCCGGTCGCCCGGTGGGCCTCGCGGACCGTGCGCATCACGTCCGCGATCCGCACGCCGCCGCGCAGCGCGATGTCGTCGGCGGTCTGGATGACGGGGCCGTCGAGCACGGGGTCGCTGTGCGGCAGGCCCACCTCCATGATGTCGGCGCCGCCCTCCAGGACGGCGGTGATGGCCTCGATGCCCCCGTCGACGGTCGGGAATCCGGCGGGCAGGTAGGCGATGAGGGCGGACCTGTCCTCCGCCTTGGCGCGGGCGAGCGCGTCGTTCAGCAGCTGGATGTTCCCGCTCACCGGGCGTCCCCCTCGATCTCGGCGGCGTCGCCGCGGCCCGCGGAGGCGTCGGCCTCGACGGCCGCGTCCGCGTCGTACAGGTTGAAGTAGCGGGCTGCGGTGTCCATGTCCTTGTCCCCGCGTCCGGAGAGGTTGACGACGATCAGCCCGTCCGGGCCGAGCTCGCGGCCCACGTCCAGGGCCCCGGCCAGGGCGTGGGCGCTCTCGATGGCCGGGATGATGCCCTCCGTCCGGGAGAGCAGCCGCAGGGCCTGCATCGCCTGGTCGTCGGTGACGGCGCGGTACTCGCCGCGTCCGCTGTCCTTGAGGAAGGCGTGCTCGGGTCCGATGCCCGGGTAGTCGAGCCCGGCGGAGATCGAGTACGGCTCGGTGATCTGGCCCTCGTCGTCCTGGAGGACGTAGGAGCGGGAGCCGTGCAGGATGCCGGGCTCCCCCGCGGTGAGGGTCGCGGCGTGCTCGCCGGTGGCGATGCCGTGGCCCGCGGGCTCGCAGCCGATCAGGCGGACGTCCGGGTCGGGCAGGAAGGCGTGGAAGAGGCCGATGGCGTTGGAGCCGCCGCCGACGCAGGCCACCGCGGCGTCCGGCAGGCGGCCGGCGCGCTCCTGGAGCTGGCGGCGGGCCTCGACGCCGATGACGCGGTGGAAGTCGCGGACCATGGCCGGGAAGGGGTGCGGTCCCGCCACCGTGCCGAACAGGTAGTGGGTGTGGTCGACGTTGGCGACCCAGTCACGGAACGCCTCGTTGATGGCGTCCTTGAGGGTCCTGGAACCGGATTTGACGGCGATGACCTCGGCTCCGAGCATGCGCATCCGGGCGACGTTCAGCGCCTGGCGCTCGGTGTCGATCTCGCCCATGTAGATGGTGCAGTCGAGGCCGAAGAGGGCGCAGGCGGTGGCGGTGGCCACGCCGTGCTGCCCGGCGCCGGTCTCGGCGATGACGCGGGTCTTGCCCATCCGGCGGGTGAGGAGGGCCTGCCCCAGCACGTTGTTGATCTTGTGCGAGCCGGTGTGGTTGAGATCCTCGCGCTTGAGGAAGACCCGGGCGCCGCCGGCGTGCTCGGCGAACCTGGGGACCTCGGTGAGGGCGCTGGGGCGGCCGGTGTAGTTCACGAGCAGGTCGTCGAGCTCGGCGCCGAACGCCGGGTCGGACTTGGCCTTGTCGTACTCGACGGCGACCTCGTCGACGGCGGCGACGAGGGCCTCCGGGATGAACGTGCCGCCGAAGGCGCCGAAGTAGCCCTCGGCGCTCGGGGTCTGCCCCGACAGGTCGGGGAAGAAGTGGTTGCTTGGCATGTGGGATGACCTCACGGTGCCTTCGCAGGGGCTTCGCCCCTGGAAACGGGTTGACTGTGTCGTTCGGCTGAGTGGGCTTGTCCGCGACGGCGGTGCCGCGGTTCCCGGGGCGTCTCCGGCGCGGCGGACGGTCCACCCAGCCCTGACCGTTGCCGCACGGAGCCTGCGCTGATCCCGGTGCCACCGGGCCTCGCGAGGCCGCCGCCGCACCACTGCCGCGGGAGCGGGGAGCACGGTGGAGGGCGGCTTCCCTCCCCCGGTCCCGTCCCACCTGCGGTGGCTCCCCTGCCACCGCACCCCGCCGTCTCGGCTGGGTACCGCGACGGGAATCAGGGGTGCCGTGGCAGGAGAGGAGGCGCCCGGTACGAGGACGCGTCCGCGGCTGGCTCCGCGACGTGGCCCGGGGCGGCTCGAAGCGCGTGGCCGGGCATGGCCGGGTCGGCGCAGCCGGCTCCGGCGTCCCGGGGTCAGCGGTGGTGGCCCCGGGGGTGGGGCCATCGCATGCCGTTGACCTGGCCCGGTTCGTCGCCGATCACATAACGGACGCGGCGGCCGTGCACACGCCGCGCCGGGGCCCGGCAGCCGCGCGGCCGGCAGCCGCGGGCGAGGCGGGCGTAGGGATCGCGTGCCGCCCCGGAGCCCGGGCCGGCGCACCGGCCGGGCTCGGCCGTGCGGAACAGCCCGTCGCTCGACGGGTCCTGGACCGCGGGGGTGAACGGGACGGCGGGCACGGGACGTCAGCCCCTTCCGTGCCGCAGCGCGGGGTGCTCGCCCGCGGCAACGAGGTCGGAGACCGCGGCCTTGGGGTCCTTGCCGGTGACCAGCGACTCGCCGACCAGGACGGCGTCGGCGCCGGCGTTCGCGTAGGCGATCAGGTCGTGCGGCCCGCGGACGCCCGACTCGGCGACCTTGACGATGCCCGGCGGGACCTCCGGGGCGACCCGCTCGAAGGTCGACCTGTCGACTTCCAGCGTCTTCAGGTTGCGGGCGTTGATGCCGATGACCTTGGCGCCGGCCGCCACGGCACGCTCGACCTCCTCCTCGTCGTGCGCCTCGACGAGCGGGGTGAGCCCGATGGACACCGCGCGCTCGACCAGCGACTCCAGGGCGGGCTGCTCCAGAGCGGCGACGATCAGCAGCGCGAGGTCCGCCCCGTGGGCGCGCGCCTCCCAGAGCTGGTACGACGTGACGATGAAGTCCTTGCGCAGCACGGGGATGTCGACCGTGGCGCGGACGGCCTCCAGGTCGGCGAGGGTGCCGCCGAACCTGCGCCGCTCGGTCAGCACCGAGATGACGGAGGCGCCTCCGGCCTCGTAGTCCGCGGCCAGCGCCGCGGGGTCGGCGATCGCGGCCAGCGCGCCCTTGGAGGGGCTGGACCGCTTGACCTCGCAGATCACCTTCACACCGGGGCCCCGCAGGGCCGCGATGCCGTCCCGGGCCTGGGGAGCCCGCTTCGCGTGCTCCTTGAGCTCGTCGAGGCTGACACGCGCCTGCCGCTCCGCGAGGTCGGCACGGACCCCCTCGATGATCTCGTCGAGCACACTCACGCGCGCTGTCCCCTCTCAGACGGCTTTCCGGCGGCCACCCGTGCCCTTGCCGCGGACCGGCGGCGGTCCCGCGGACCGGCGGCGGTCCTGCGGACCGGCAGCCGAAGATCGAAATTGTGTCCCGGATCACCCCTGCATGGGGCAACCCGTCGGTCTCTGTGATGGTATCCGCAGCGCGGTCCAGACCTCGCACCTGGGCCGGGGAAGGCTCGCCACCTGGCTGTTCCGCGGATGGTCGAAAACTGACGGTCAAGGATGGAGCCAGCCGCCGAAGGGAAGGTTCCGGACCACCGTGAAGACGGTGAGCAGCACCCCGAGCGTCCAGAGGCGCCCATGCCGGAGCACGGGCGCCCACGCCCGCCCCTGCGCCGTTCTCACCACCCATACACCCCAGAACACCACAAGGAGCCCGTACCCGGCGACCGCCGCGGCGTTGGCGGCGAGCGCGCCGGGCAGGTCGCCGTGCACCAGGGCGTGGGCGCTGCGCAGGCCCCCGCAGCCGGGGCACCACAGGCCGGTGAACTGCCGCAACGGGCATACGGGGTAGTGGCCGGGCTCGTTCGGATCGACGGCGCCCATATAGGCGAGGGCAGCGGCGGCGGGGACCAGCGCACCCAGGGGCGTGACGAGGCGCCGGAGGGCGGCGGGGCCCTGGGTGGAGCGCCCGGAGGCGGAGCGGAGCCGTGCGCGGTGGGCGGGTACTCCTGGAGGCCGGGCAGTGGGGCGTCCGGGGGCGCCGTGGGACGGGGCGGGGCGCCGTGAGGCGGGTTGCGCGCCGGGCGCAGGAGCGGTGGCCGGGGCCTGGGGGCGGGCGGGTGCGCCCGGTGCGGGCCCGTCCTGCGCCGGGGCGCCGGGTCCGGGGGCGCGGTGCGGGGGTGCGGGGTGCGCGGGTGCCACGCCCGCAGTGTCCCCCGCGGCGGCCGGGCCCGCCTCTCGGCGCCCCCGCGGGCTCTCCGGCTCGGGGGTCAGCTCTCGGGCGCCACCGTGTGCGACGGCTGGCGCGGCTTGTGCTGGCCCAGACCGGCGAGGTGCATGATGCCGCCCACCACACCGCCGAGGAAGATCACGCCGATGCCGACCCAGAAGCCGACCGGCTCATCCATGACCATGAAGGCACCCGCGATGCAGAAGCCGATGAAGGTGATGATGACACCGGTCCAGGCGGCCGGGGTGTGTCCGTGGCTGTTGCCGTGGCCGTTGCCGTGGCTGCTGCCCGCCATGACTTGCTCCTCGTTGCTCTATGCGGTCGATGCGGTTGCCGTGCGTCGGTGCGGTGTATGGTGCCGCGGCGCCAGGCGCCCGAAAATCATTGTCCCGCACGTACACACCCGCCCATGCCCGGGGTACCCACGGCGCCCCGCCCCCTCAGGCCCCCCGGAAGGGGCGCGGGGAACCGCGCTACCAGACCCCACCAGCCGCCAGCCGGCAACGACACCGCCAGGCCCCCGGCGAAACCCCCCAGGGACACGGGAAACCGCGCAACCACCCCCACCAGCCCCCAGCCGGCAACGACACCGCAAGGGGCCTGGGCCCCGGTGGCCCGCCGCAGGCGCGTCGTGGCCGCGGCCCCCGACCCCCGGCCCCGCACCGCCCACGCGGCGCAGACCACGGCCCCGCGCTCCGGGGCGCTCCGGCCGTCAGGCCGCGGAGCCATACCGGCCGTCAGGCCGACGCCGTCGGGTCCTCCCCGCGATCCAGGGCCTTCCAGAGCTCCTCGGGCCGGTCGGGATCGACCGGCGGGCGCGCGGCACGCGGCCGGGGCGCGCCGTCCCGTTCGTAGCGGCCCGACATCCCCGGCCAGAGACGGCCGTAGCGCAGCGCCAGGAGCCCCGCGAGGAGGATGAGGAGGCCGCCGGCGGCCGCCACGTAGGGCCACGCGGTGTGGCTCAGCGCCTCGACGCTGGCCGCCGTGTCCCCGGAGACCTGCGCGGCCTGCTCGTCGAGCGCGGCGCCCGCGGAGTCCGCGGTGGCGCCGGTCACGGCGGCGGCCACCGTGCCGGCGCCGCTCAGCGCGAGCAGCGCGGAGACCAGCAGGCGGCCGGCGCGGCGCACCGCGAAGACGGCGACGAGGGCGGCCAGGCCCACGACGGCGAGGGCCGCGGGCACGCCGGTGACGTCGCTGCCCTTGGCCGTGAGCGGGAAGTCGCCGCCCGCCACCGCGGCCGTGCCCTGGGCCCAGCCCTGGCGGGAGGCGAGCAGTGCCACGGCTGCGCCTGCGGAACCGAACAGCAGGGCGGCGGCCAGGCTGCGCCGCCCTCCCCCGGAGCCTGAACGGCCTGGAGAGTACGCCCAGCGGGCGGCGGACGACGCGGACCCGGCTTCGGTACGGGGCTGTGGTACGGCTGAAGTCACCCCACCACTATCCCTTACGCCCGACTCGCCCCTGAGGCCCGGGGTGTCCGCTGCCGTCCCGGGGCTGGTCATCGCCCGGTGCGCCGAGCCGGTTGGCCGCGTCCACGGCCCTGAGGACCGCCGCGGCCTTGTTCCGGCACTCGGTGTCCTCGGCCACCGGGTCGGAGTCGGCGACCACGCCGGCGCCGGCCTGGACGTAGGCCGTGCAACCGCGCAGCAGGGCGGTGCGGATGGCGATGGCGGTGTCCGAGTCGCCGGCGAAGTCCAGGTATCCGACGCAGCCGCCGTACAGCCCGCGCCGCGAGGGCTCCAGCTCGTCGATGATCTGCATGGCCCGGGGCTTGGGGGCGCCGGAGAGGGTGCCGGCCGGGAAGCAGGCCGTGAGGACGTCGAACGCGGTGCGGCCCTCGGCGACCCGGCCGGTGACCGTGGAGACGATGTGCATCACGTGCGAGTAGCGCTCGATCGACATGAAGTCGACGACCTCGACCGAGCCCGGCTCGCAGACCCGTCCCAGGTCATTGCGCCCGAGGTCGACCAGCATGAGGTGCTCGGCGCGCTCCTTGGGGTCGGCGAGCAGCTCCTCGGCGAGGGCCTGGTCCTCCTGGGGGGTGGCGCCGCGCGGGCGGGTCCCGGCGATGGGGTGCAGCAGGGCCTGGCCGTCGGCGACCTTGACGAGAGCCTCGGGGCTTGAGCCGACGACGTCGAAGGCCTCGCCGTCGCCGCACGGGAAGCGGAAGAGGTACATGTACGGCGACGGGTTGGTGGCCCGCAGCACCCGGTAGACGTCCAGGGCACTGGCCGTGCAGGGGGTCTCGAAGCGCTGCGAGGGCACCACCTGGAAGGCCTCGCCCGCGTGGATGCGCTCCTTGATGTCGGCCACGGCCGCCTGGTACTCCGCGCCGCCCCAGCGGGCGGTGAAATCCGGCAGCCGGGAGACCGGGAGGTCCGCCGGGGGCTGGGTCACCGGCCGGGACAGGTCGGCCTCCATGGCGTCCAGTCGGGCTACGGCGTCGGCGTAGGCCTCGTCCACTCCGGTCGCCAGGTCGTTGTGGTTGATGGCGTTGGCGATGAGCAGCACCGTGCCGTCCCGGTGGTCGAGGACGGCGAGGTCGGACGTGAGCAGCATGGTCAGCTCGGGGAGCCGCAGGTCGTCCTGCTCACCGGGGCCGACCTTCTCCAGGCGGCGCACGATGTCGTACCCGAGGTAACCGACCATGCCGCCGGTGAAGGGCGGCATGCCGGAGGCCAGGTCGCGCGGGGTGTGCAGGGCCTCGATCGTCGCCCGCAGGGCCGTGAGGGGATCGCCGTCCGTGGGGACGCCGACGGGCGGGGTGCCGAGCCAGTGCGCCTGGCCGTCGCGCTCGGTGAGCGTGCCGGCGGAACGCACGCCGACGAACGAGTACCGCGACCACGTCCGGCCGTTCTCCGCCGACTCCAGCAGGAAGGTGCCGGGGCGCTCGGCGGCGAGCTTGCGGTAGAGCCCGACGGGGGTGTCGCCGTCCGCGAGGAGCTTGCGGCTGACGGGGATCACTCGCCGGTCGGTGGCCAGCTTGCGGAACGTCTCCAGGTCCATGGCGGGAGACCTTACTTATTCCGGCCGGCGGGCCGACCCGCCCGGGTCCCGGGGCCGCCCGCGCCGTCCGGCTCCGCGAGCGGCAGCGCGTCGGCGTCGAAGCAGGTGCGGTCTCCTGTGTGGCAGGCGGCGCCGACCTGGTCGACCTTGACCAGGACGGTGTCACCGTCGCAGTCCAGGGCGACCGACTTCACGTGCTGTACGTGGCCGGACGTGTCGCCCTTCACCCAGTACTCCCGGCGGCTGCGGGACCAGTAGGTGCAGCGGCCGGTGGTCAGCGTGCGGTGCAGCGCCTCGTCGTCCATCCAGCCGAGCATCAGCACCTCGCCGGTGTCGTGCTGCTGGGCGATGGCGGGGACGAGGCCGTCGGCGCCGCGCTTGAGGCGGGCGGCGATCGCGGGATCGAGCTGGCTGGGCTGCCGGGGCGTGCTGGTCATGAGTGCCATTGTGCGCGATGGGTGTGACATCGCGGGGCGCCGTCCGGCCCGCGGACGGGGACGGTCCGCGCGGCGAACGGGGTGGCGGACGGAGTGGTTCCGCCTGCGGGACGGGGCACGGTCGTACTCTTGTCCCATGTCAACCCATGCCAAGCGTGAACGGCTTCTCCTCGCCGACCTGTTGGAGGCGGCGGGACCCGATGCGCCGACGCTCTGCGAAGGCTGGCTCACCCGGGATCTCGCGGCGCACGTGGTGGTCCGGGAGCGCCGTGCCGACGCGGCCGGCGGGATACTGATCAAGCAGCTCGCTCCGCGTCTGGAGCGGGTGCAGGCGGAGTTCGCCGCGAAGCCGTACGAGGAGCTGATCCAGCTCATCCGCACCGGGCCGCCGCGCTTCTCGCCGTATGCGTTCAAGCAGATCGACGAGCTGGCGAACGCCGTGGAGTTCTTCGTGCACGCGGAGGACGTGCGCCGGGCGCAGCCGGACTGGACGCCGCGGGTGATCGATCCGGTCTTCGCCGACGCGCTCTGGTCGCGCCTGGAGCGGTCGGCGCGGCTGCTCGGCCGGAAGTCGCCGGTGGGGCTCGTGCTGCGGCGCCCTGACGGGCGGACGGCCGTGGCTCGGCGGGGGACCCCGGTGGTGACGGTCACCGGGGAGCCGGGTGAGCTTGTGATGTTCGCGTTCGGGCGGCAGGAGCAGGCCGACGTGGGGGTGGAGGGGGACAAGGAGGCGATCGCCCGCCTCCAGGGTGCGAGCAGCCTCGGGATGTAACCCTCACGCCCATGGCCGGGGTGCCCCGGTTCCTCCGGCTTCGCCGGCCTCCGGTCTCGCCCTCGAGCGCCGGACGGGCTCTCCTTGTCGCGCTTCGCGCTCGTCCTCAACACGCCGGACGGGCTGATTCGCCGCCCTTCAGGCTTGTTCCTCGGCGCTGGACAGGCTTGACCCCGCCCGCTGCCGCCGCCGGCGGGCCTGGCACTCTGCTGCCATGATCGGAACAGGAGTGCGGGCGGATGGAGCCGAGCAGGCGGAACAGGCGGACGGGAAGCGGACGGTGGCCGTGCTGGGCCCCGGCGGGGTCGGCGGGCTGGTCGCGGGACTGCTGGCGCGGGCCGGGCACCGGGTGATCTGTCTGGCGGGCGAGGAGACCGTCGCCACGCTGCGGAAGGACGGGCTGTCCGTGCGCAGCGGCACCTTCGGCGAGTTCACGGTGCCCGTCGAGGCGGACACCGTGCTGCGCGAGGCCGTCGACGCGTGTGTGGTGGCGCCGAAGGAGACCGCGCTGGCCGCGGCCCTGGACCGGGTGCCGCGTCAGGCGCTGGGCGCGGGGCTGGTGCTGCCGCTGCTCAACGGCTTCGAGCATGTGGCCGTGCTGCGTGACCGCTTCCCCGCCGGGCAGGTGGTACCCGGCACGATACGCATCGAGTCGACCCGGGTCGCGCCCGGCCGGATCGTGCACTCCAGCCCGTTCGCGGCCGTGGACCTGGCCAGCCGGACGGCGCCCGCGGAGCGGGTGGCCGCGCTCGGCGCCGTGCTGTCCGGCAGCGGGCTGACCGTGCGGGTGCGCGACGGGGGCGACGAGGACGCCATGCTCTGGGAGAAGCTGACGCTCCTGGCGCCTATGGCGCTGCTCACCACCCGCTATGCGGTGCCGGTCGGCGGCATGCGCACGGCGCACCGCGACGAGTTGGTGGCGGTGCTGGAGGAGTACGTCAAGGTGGCGGCGGGGCTGGGCGCCGCGATCGACGTCGATGACAATCTGCGGCTGCTGGACGGGGCTCCGGAGGCCATGCGCACGTCGATGCAGCGCGACGCGGAGGCCGGCCGCCCCCTCGAACTGGACGCCATAGGCCGCGCCATGCTCCGCGAGGCCGACCGCCAGGGCGTCCGGACGCCCGTCACCGCCCGGCTGGTCGCCGAACTCACCGCCCGGTAGGGCCGACGCCGACCATGCCGGGGAGCGGTGAGATCGGGGACGGCGAGCGGCCGCCGGGGTGCGGCCGGGCGGGGCCTGCCTGCCGCCGGGGCATCCCGGCGGGACGGGGGCCGTCCCACCGCGGCGCCCCCGGCGGGACGGCCGGTGCCGCCCCGCCGTCGGCCGTCCTACCGGACCGCCTGCCCCGCCGCCCTGAGCGTCTGCTTGACCTCGTGTATGCGCAGGTCGCCGAAGTGGAAGACGGACGCGGCGAGCACCGCGTCCGCGCCGGCCGTGATGGCGGGCGGGAAGTCGGTGAGCGCGCCGGCGCCTCCGGAGGCGATGACGGGGACGGTGACGTGCTTGCGGACGGCGGCGATCATCTCCAGGTCGTAGCCGTCCTTGGTGCCGTCGGCGTCCATCGAGTTCAGCAGGATCTCCCCCGCGCCCAGCTCCGCCGCGCGGTGCGCCCACTCGACGGCGTCGATGCCGGTGCCGCGGCGCCCGCCGTGGGTGGTCACCTCGTAGCCGCTGCCGGCGACGGCGTCGCTCCTGCGGGCGTCCACCGAGAGCACCAGCACCTGGCGGCCGAACCGCTCCGCGATCTCCCGGATCAGGTCGGGGCGTGCGATGGCCGCGGTGTTGACGCCGACCTTGTCCGCGCCGGCGCGCAGCAGCCGGTCGACGTCGTCGGCGGTGCGGACGCCGCCGCCCACGGTGAGCGGGATGAAGACCTGCTCGGCGGTGCGGCGCACCATGTCGTAGGTGGTCTCGCGGCCCGCGGACGAGGCCGTGATGTCCAGGAAGGTCAGCTCGTCGGCGCCCTCCGCGTCGTATGCCCTGGCCATCTCGACGGGGTCGCCGGCATCGCGGAGGTTGGTGAAGTTGATCCCCTTGACCACCCGGCCGCCGTCCACGTCCAGGCAGGGGATGACTCGGACCGCCAGGCTCATCGTGCGCTTTCTCCTCCGCGTTCCGCTTCTCCTCCGGGTGCCGCAGCGGGGTCCGGGGACGAGGGCTCCGCCGGCCCTTCTCCGGGCTGCTCCGCGGCCGGTGCCGCCCCGGTCAGGACGGCCTCCAGCTCCACTTCGACCAGTATGCGCGGGTCGACGAAACCGGAGACGACCACCAGGGTCGCGACGGGCCGCACGTCATGGAAGATCTCCCGGTGGGCCCGGCCGACCTCCTCCACGTCGCGGGGGTGGCTCAGGTACATACGGGTGCGGACCACGGACTCGACGCCGAGCCCGAACGCGCCGATGGCCCCGAGGGCGTTCGAGAAGGCCACCCTGGCCTGCTCGTACGGGTCACCCTCGCCGAAGAGGACCGCCCCCTTGAAGGAGGTGGTACCGGCGACGAGGACCCTGTCGCCCGCCGCCACGGCCCGGGCGAAACCGATGCTGTCCTCCCAGGGTGACCCGCTCTGCACGCGCCGTACGGCCGGTGTCATGGTGCCACCGTCTCCCGCGTGACCGAAAGGGCCTCCTCCAGGGTGAACGCCTTGGCGTACAGGGCCTTGCCGACGATGGCGCCCTCCACGCCCTGGGGCACCAGCGCGGCGATGGCCCGCAGATCGGCCAGCGAGGAGACGCCGCCGGAGGCCACCACGGGACGGTCGGTCGCCGCGCAGACCGAGCGGAGCAGGTCCAGGTTGGGGCCCTGGAGGGTGCCGTCCTTGGCGATGTCGGTGACGACGTACCGGGCGCAGCCCTCCGCGTTCAGCCGCTGAAGGGTCTCGTAGAGGTCGCCGCCGTCGCGGGTCCAGCCGCGGCCGCGCAGCGTCGTGCCGCGGACGTCGAGGCCCACGGCGATCTTCTCGCCGTGCTCGGCGATGACCTTGGCGACCCACTCGGGGGTCTCCAGCGCGGCGGTGCCCAGGTTCACCCGGGTGCAGCCGGTGGCGAGGGCCGCGGTCAGGGTGGCGTCGTCGCGGATGCCGCCGGACAGCTCGACCTTGATGTCCATGGCGCCGGTGACCTCGGCGATCAGGGCGCGGTTGTCGCCGGTGCCGAAGGCGGCGTCCAGGTCGACCAGGTGCAGCCATTCGGCGCCGGCCCGCTGCCAGGCGAGCGCGGCCTGAAGGGGCGAGCCGTAGGAGGTCTCGGTGCCGGACTCGCCGTGCACCAGGCGGACGGCCTGGCCGTCGCGGACGTCGACGGCGGGGAGGAGTTCGAGCGGTCGGGTCTCGGCCATGGTCACAGGGTCTCGATCCAGTTGGTGAGGAGCTGGGCTCCGGCGTCGCCGGACTTCTCGGGGTGGAACTGGGTACCCCACAGGGCGCCGTTCTCCACGGCGGCCACGAAGGGCGCGCCGTGCGTCGACCAGGTGACCTTGGGGGCGCGCATCGCCGGGTTCTCCGTCTCCATGGTCCAGTGGTGGACGGCGTAGGAGTGCACGAAGTAGAACCGGGCCTCGGGGTCGACACCGGCGAAGAGCTCGGAGCCGGCCGGCGGCTCGACGGTGTTCCAGCCCATGTGGGGCACGATGTCGGCCTGCAGCCGCTCGACGGTGCCGGGCCACTCGGCGAGGCCCTCGCAGTGCACGCCGTGCTCGATGCCGCCGGCGAAGAGGATCTGCATGCCGACGCAGATGCCCATGACGGGCCGGCCGCCGGCCAGCCTGCGGTCCACGATCCAGTCGCCGCGGGCCTCCTTCAGGCCCTTCATGCAGGCGGCGAAGGCGCCCACCCCGGGCACCAGCAGGCCGTCGGCGTTCATCGCCCTCTCGTAGTCACGGGTGATCTCGACCTCGGCTCCGGCGCGGGCCACGGCGCGCTCCGCGGAGCGGACGTTCCCGAAGCCGTAGTCGAAGACGACGACCCGCTTGGGGGACGCGGCGGTCAACTCCACACCCCCAGCCGCAGCACGCCGGCGACCAGGCACATCCCGGCGCCGATGGAGAGCAGCATGATGAGGCCGCGCGGCATCTTCTGCCGCACGAAGGAGATGATGCCGCCGACGAGGAAGAGCCCGATGAGGATGAGGGCGGTCGAGGGGACGTTCATGTCTACAGGGCGCCCTTCGTGGAGGGGAGGATGCCGGCGGCTCGCGGATCGCGCTCGCTGGCGTACCGCAGCGCCCGTGCCAGCGCCTTGAACTGGCACTCCACGATGTGGTGCGCGTTGCGCCCGTAGGGGACGTGCACGTGCAGCGCGACCTGGGCCTGGGCGACGAACGACTCCAGGATGTGGCGGGTCATCGTGGTGTCGTAGGAGCCGATCATGGGGGCCATGTTCTCGGGCTCGCTGTGCACCAGGTAGGGGCGGCCTGAGAGGTCGACGGTGACCTGGGCGAGCGACTCGTCGAGCGGCACCGTGCAGGTGCCGAAGCGGTAGATGCCCACCTTGTCACCGAGGGCCTGCTTGAAGGCGGCGCCGAGCGCGAGCGCGGTGTCCTCGATGGTGTGGTGCGAGTCGATGTGCAGGTCGCCCTCGGTCTTCACGGTCAGGTCGAACAGGCCGTGCCGGCCGAGCTGGTCCAGCATGTGGTCGTAGAAGCCGACCCCGGTGGAGACGGCGACCTGGCCGGTGCCGTCGAGGTCGATCTCGACCACGGTCGAGGTTTCCTTCGTGGTGCGTTCCACTCGTCCGATGCGGCTCATCCGCCTTGCTCCTGCTCCTTCTTGAGATCGCGCACCGCATCGAGGAACGCGTCGTTCTCCTCAGGGGTGCCGGTGGACACCCGCAGCCAGCCCGGCACGCCGTTGTCCCTCACCAGGACACCCCGGTCGAGGATGCGCCGCCACGCGGCGTGCGCGCCCCCCGGTTCGGGGAACCGGCCGAACTGTACGAAGTTCGCGTCCGACTCGGTCACCTCGTACCCGATCGTACGCAGCTCGGCCACCAGCCGGTCGCGCTCGGCCTTGAGCTGCTCGACGTACTTCAGGAGCGTGTCGGTGTGCTCCAGCGCGGCGAGCGCGGTGGCCTGGGTGACCGCCGAGAGGTGGTACGGCAGGCGGACGAGCTGCACGGCGTCCACCACCGCGGGGTCCGCGGCGAGGTAGCCGAGCCGCAGGCCGGCCGCGCCGAACGCCTTGGACATGGTGCGCGACAGCACCAGACGGGGCCGCCCGGTGAGCAGCGGCAGCAGCGACCGGCCATGGCTGAACTCGATGTAGGCCTCGTCGACGATCACCATGGACGGCTTGGCGCGCTGCGCGGCGTCGTGGATCGCGAGAACCGTCTCGGCGGGCACCGCGTTGCCCGTGGGGTTGTTGGGCGTGGTGATGAAGACCACGTCGGGGCGGTGCTCGGTGACGGCGCGGACGGCCGCCTCGGGGTCGATGGTGAAGTCGGCCGCGCGGGGGCCGGAGATCCAGCCCGTGCCGGTGCCGCGGGCGATGAGGCTGTGCATCGAGTAGGACGGCTCGAAGCCGAGGGCGGTGCGGCCGGGGCCGCCGAAGGTCTGCAGCAGCTGCTGGATGACCTCGTTCGAGCCGTTGGCCGCCCAGACGTGTGCGACGTCCAGCTCGGGGGTGCCCTCGGGCCCCGTCCTGGTGAGGTAGGCGGCGAGGCCGGCGCGCAGCTCGACCGCGTCCCGGTCCGGGTAGCGGTTCAGGCCCCCGGCGACCTCGCGGACCCGCTCGGCGATGCGCTCGACGAGCGGCTCGGGCAGCGGGTACGGGTTCTCGTTGGTGTTGAGCCGGACGGGCACGTCGAGCTGGGGCGCGCCGTAGGGGCTCTTGCCGCGCAGCTCCTCGCGGACCGGCAGGTCGTCGATGTGCGTCACACGCGCGGCGCCCGTCCGGGCGCCGGGGGCCGGGGTCCCGGTACCGGTCATGCGCCGGGCACCTCCCACCCGAACCTCGCCTTGATGGCCGCCCCGTGCGCGGGCAGGTCCTCCGCCTCGGCGAGCGTGACCACGTGGTGGGCCACCTCGGCGAGCGCCTGCCGGGTGTAGTCGACGATGTGGATGCCGCGCAGGAACGACTGCACGGACAGGCCCGAGGAGTGGCAGGCGCAGCCGCCGGTGGGCAGCACGTGGTTGGAGCCCGCGCAGTAGTCGCCCAGGGAGACGGGCGCCCAGGCGCCGACGAAGATCGCGCCGGCGTTGCGCACCCGCTGGGCGACCGTGGCCGCGTCGGCGGTCTGGATCTCCAGGTGCTCGGCGGCGTACGCGTCGACCACGCGCAGGCCCTCCTCCAGGCCGTCGACCAGCACGATCGCGGACTGCCGGCCGGCCAGGGCGGGCGCGATGCGGTCCTCGACGTGCTTGGTGGCGGCGGTCTGCGGCGTCAGCTCCCGCTCGACGGCGTCGGCCAGCTCCGGGGAGTCGGTGACCAGCACGGCGGCGGCCAGCGGGTCGTGCTCGGCCTGGCTGATCAGGTCGGCGGCGACGTGCACGGGGTCCGCGGTGGCGTCCGCGAGCACGGCGATCTCGGTGGGGCCCGCCTCCGCGTCGATGCCGATACGCCCCTTCAGGAGGCGCTTGGCGGCGGCGACGTAGATGTTCCCGGGGCCGGTGACGAGGTCGGCCGCGGGACAGTCCTCGGTGCCGTACGCGAACATGGCGACGGCCTGGGCGCCGCCCGCGGCGTAGACCTCGTCGACGCCGAGCAGCGCGCAGGCGGCGAGGATCGTCGGGTGGGGCAGCCCCGCGAAGTCACCGGCGCCGCTCTGCCCGCCCTGGCCGGGCTGCGGGGGCGAGGCGACCGCGACGGACCCGACACCGGCCTCCTGCGCGGGCACCACGTTCATCACGACGGACGACGGGTAGACCGAGCGGCCGCCGGGGACGTAGAGCCCGACGCGGCCCACGGGCACCCACTTCTCGGTGACCGTGCCGCCCGGCACGACCTGGGTGGTGACGGTGGCGCGGCGCTGCTCGCGGTGCACGAGCCGGGCGCGCCGGACGGACTCCTCCAGGGCGGCGCGCACCGCCGGGTCGAGGCCCGTCAGGGCGGCCTGAAGCGCGTCGGCGGGGACCCTCAGCCGCTCCGGGCGGACGCCGTCGAACTTCTCCCCCCACTCGAGGACCGCCGCCGAGCCGCGATGATGCACGTCGTCGCAGATGGGCCGCACCTTCTCCAGGGCGGCTTGCACGTCGAACTCGGCTCGCGGCAGCAGGTCGCGCAGGGCGGCGCCCTCGGGGAGGGCGTCGCCGCGCAGATCGATTCGGGAGATCACAAGGTCAATTCTCTCAGACCGGCGGAGCCGCCCGGACGCCCGTATCACTGAGTGATACGTGTCCCGCCCGCCCCACGGCACACGTCCTGCCTCCCCCGTGGGCAACTGAGCGTGACCAAGGGCTTCAGACCGTCACTGAACGGGCATCACCCGTGTACGAAAGAGCCTAGTAGTCACACCCGGGCGTACGGGAGAGTGACCCACACGGCGCACGGCGCACGGCGCACGGCGCACTGGGGCGCCGGGGCGCCGGTGCGCACCCGCACCGTCCAGGGCGACGGGGCGGCCGGACCGCGGCACCGAGGAGACGAAGGGCTTCAGGCGCCGCAGCGGCGAAGACACGCGGAACCCGCGTCGGACAACGGAACCGTGACAACGGGGAGGAAGGGAAAACGTGGTCGACGGCACCACCACCGGGGAACTGCCGGACGGGCTGACCAGCACTGAGGTGGGCATGTGGCAGGCCTTCCGCAACGGCAGCGTCTACGACCTGCGGAGCGGCGACGCCGCCGTCGACGATCCGCACGGCGGCCACCCGTGGGGTCCCGAGCGAAGCGTCCGGGCCCGCATCGTGGCGTGGCTGCTGCTGGACGGGCCGCCGGCGCTGCCCGGGCGGGTGTCGTCGCTGAAGCTGTTCGGCGTGCGGATCACCGGCCAGCTCGATCTGGCGGGCGGCGTGGTGCCGCCCTATGTGGAGTTGCAGGGCTGCCGCTTCGAGAAGGAGGTCCTGCTGCCGGAGGCCAGGGTGACGACGCTGCGCCTGCTGGACTGCTCCATACCCCGTCTGGAGGCGGCACGCCTGCACACCGAGGGCGACCTGCACCTGGCCCGCTGCCGCCTGGAGCGCGGCATACGGCTCAGCGACGCGCACATAGGCACGGACCTGCTGCTCAACCAGGCCGTGATCTACCGCGACCGGCGCAGCCGGTCCCTCATGGGCGACGGGCTGACGGTCGGCCAGGACCTACAGGCCGAGCTGCTGGAGTCGCACGGCGAGCTGAGCCTGCGCGGCGCCCAGGTCGGCGTCTCGCTGAGCCTGCGCGGCAGCCGGCTCTCCCACCCGCACGGCCGCCGGGCGCTGAACGCCCCCCAGCTGACGGTGGAGCGCTCGCTCTACCTGACCCCCGCGAGCGTCACGGACCCGGTGCTCACCAGCGGCGCCACACCGGCGCGCGGTACCCGCGTGCAGCGGTTCGAGTGCACCGGCGGCATCCGGCTCGACGACGGCCGGTTCGGTGACGCGGTCGACATGGAGCAGGCCCGCTTCACCCTGGAGAACGACCAGGAGCTGTCGCTGCGCCGCATCCAGACGCCGGAGCTGCGCTTCCTGGGCGAGCGGCCGCAGCGCGGCCGTGTGGTGCTGTCGGGGGCGCGGATCGTCACCCTCGTCGACAAGTCGGCGAGCTGGCCGCGGGCCGGCGGCCTGTCCATGGGCGGCTTCAGCTACGAGAGCCTGGTGCCGCGCGGCTACTTCCCGCTGTCGCTGCGCCTGGAGTGGCTGGCCGCGGCCACGCCCGAGTACAACCCCGAGCCGTACGAGAAGCTGGCGGCCGTGCTGCGCAGCTCGGGCGAGGACGCGGACGCCCGCGCGGTGCTGCTCGCCAAGCAGCGCAGGCGCCGCGAGACGCTGCCGATAGCGGCGAAGCTGTGGGGCTACGCACAGGACTGGACGGTCGCCTACGGCTACCGGCCGGGCCGTGCGGCGCTGTGGATGGCGGTGCTCTGGGCGGCCAGCACCATCGCGTTCTCGCATGCCGCGCACCCCCCGATCAAGCAGGGCGAGCATCCGGACTGGAACGCCCCGCTGTTCGCGCTCGACCTCCTCATCCCCGTCATCGACCTCGGCCAGGAGGGTTACTGGAAGCTGCACGGCGGCTGGCAGTGGGTGGCCGCGGTCGTCATCTCACTGGGCTGGATCCTGGCGACGTCGGTGGCGGCGGGCGCCTCACGGCTGCTGCGCAGGGGGTGAGCGTCGGCCACGGCCCGGAGTCCCGGTAGGCGGGGCGCCGCTCGCCGCCCGGCGCGCCTCTTCTTGTGGCGGGGGTTGTGGTTGCGGGTGGGTTGTGGCGGGTGGGTTGCAGCGGGTGGTTTCGGTGGTGTCCGGGCCACTGGCCAGTGGGGCTGGTCGCGCGGTGCGCCGGCCCCCTTCCGGGTTCCGGCGTCCGACATCCGACGTCTGGTTTCGTGCGTCCGGTTTCCCCTTCCGGCTTCTGGCTTCCGGCTTCTGGCTTCCGGCTTCCGGCTTCCGGCTTCCGGCTTCCGGCTTCCGGCTTCCGGTGCAGCTTGCGAACGGCGCCGCACGGCCCGGGGTGACCCGGTGCTTCCGTCCCGAGTCGGGGCCGGCGGCCGTCGCCGGGCCGCCCGGTGGGCCGCGCCGGCCGGTGTGCGGCACCGCGGGACCCGCGCCGTACGACCGCCGCGGGAGGCCTCACTGAGCGGACACCGCGCGCCCGGGCCGTGCGGCCCATTAGGCTTGCGGCTCGTGACGACCGTCCGGCTGCCGCTCTTCCCACTGAACTCGGTGCTGTTCCCGGGTCTTGTGCTGCCCCTGAACATCTTCGAGGAGCGCTACCGCGCCATGATGCGCGAGCTGCTCAAGACGCCCGACGGCGAGCCGCGCAGATTCGCCGTGGTGGCGATCCGCGACGGGCACGAGGTCGCGCCCAGCGCCCCGGGCCTGCCGGATCAGACGGCGGTGCCGGAGCGCGGGCCCGCGGCGGGCTTCGGCAGCGACCCGGTACGGGCCTTCCACGCGGTGGGCTGTATCGCGGACGCGGCCACGATCCGGGAGCGCGCCGACGGCAGCTTCGAGGTGCTGGCCACCGGCACCACCCGCGTCCGGCTGAAGTCGGTGGACGCCTCCGGGGCGTTCCTCACCGCCGAGCTCCAGGAGCTTCCCGAGGAGCCGGGCGACGAGGCGGGGGCGCTGGCGGAAGGGGTGCTGCGGGCCTTCAGGGCGTACCAGAAGCGCCTGGCGGGGGCCCGGGAGCGGTCGCTGTCCACGGACACGGAGCTGCCGGACGAGCCGTCCGTCGTGTCGTACCTGGTGGCCGCGGCGGCGGTGCTCGACACGCCCACCAAGCAGCGGCTGTTGCAGGCGCCGGACACCGCGTCGCGGCTCCGTGACGAGCTGCGGCTGCTGCGCACGGAGACCGCCGTGATCCGCTCCCTGCCGTCGCTGCCCGCGGCGGACCTGACCCGGGGCCCCACCAGTCTGAACTGACCCGCGGGCCCACAGCCCTCCCGGAAGGACCGATGGCGAAGAAGGCACAGAAGGCACGCAGGCAGCAGGCGGGCGGCACGCCCGCGACGGTCGCGCTCACCACGGCGGGCGCCGAGTTCACGCTGCACGCGTACGAGCACGACCCGGCCCACCCCTCGTACGGGGAGGAGGCGGCCGAGGCGATGGGCGTGGCGCCGGAGCGGGTGTTCAAGACCCTGGTGGCGGACGTGGACGGCGCGCTCACCGTCGCCGTGGTCCCGGTCTCCGGCTCCCTGGACCTCAAGGCGCTGGCCGCGGCGGTGGGCGGCAAGCGGGCCGTCATGGCGGACCCCGCGGCGGCGGAGCGCACCACGGGCTACGTACGCGGCGGCATCTCCCCGCTCGGCCAGCGCAGGAGGCTCCCCACGGTGCTGGACGCCTCGGCCGCGGGCCACACCACGATCTGCGTCTCGGCCGGCCGCCGCGGCCTGGAGGTGGAACTCACCCCCGAGACCCTCACGAAGCTGACGGGGGCGGTCGTGGCCCCCATCAGCAGAACCTGACCCCTACGAAGCGCCTGCGCGCCCGGAGGGGCGCGGGGACCACGCGCCCAGGAAGCCGCCACCAGTCGGTGGCCCGGACGCGATCTGTACTGCCCCCTCCCGCCGGTGGCGATCCACAGGCCTCATGACGGCTGGTCGCGCAGTTCCCCGCGCCCCTACCAAGGGCACCCCAGACGCCCAGGGCACCAACAGTGGGCGCGGGGAACTGCGTGGCCGGCCCCCACCGGCCGGTGGTTCGGACACATCCGAAACCACCCCGGCAAAGGGAGGCGCCCCGCCGACCGGGAGCGCAAGGCCGTGGCCAACCTCACTGCTCCGGCGGGTACACCCCGTCGGGCACCTGCTCAGGATCCCGCGGCCCGAAGAGCGCTGTCAGCCCGAGGTGAACCAGCATCGCGGCCACCGGCCAGGCCAGCAGCGCCCCCTTCGCCTTCAGCTCCAGCGGTGCGTCGAACGTGACGCCCTTCCCCACCTGCCGGGCGTGCGCGGCAACGTCCTGGGGCGGCCCCAGCCAGATGCCCACCCGCCAGGCGAGCAGCCCGCCGAGCAGTCCGCCGAGGGCGAGCGCGACGACGAGGGGCACGCCGCCCTGGCGGCGTACCAGGAACACGACCAACGCGCTCAGCACACCGAAGCCGACCGCGAGCAGCGTGAAGACGCCGTCCACACCGACCGCCTGCTCGCCCTCGCTGTCCTTGAGGTAGACCGCCTGGTCGTCCGCGATCAGCGGCACATGCGGCGCGAGCCACAGCCAGAGCAGCCCGAGCAGTACCCCGCACACCGCCACCGCGACCGTGACCACGACGGCCTGCCGCACTTCGGTCTTCATGCCGGGACCGTCCTCTCCGTACGGCACGGGGGGCACGGCCCCGCCTGCCGGATCGGCGGGAGGCCGGGGCCCCGAGTCGTGCGCGGGCTGATGATGCGGCGAAGGAGTCAACGGAGCGGTCACCCCCACATCGTGCCAAACGCCCTCGTGGCGCGCGTCACCGGACGGCCGCCCGACGGTAGGCCCAGGTCGCCACGGCCAGCGACACCACGCCCACGGCCGCGCAGACGGCCAGGTCGAGCCCGACGGCGGACCAGTCCGGGCGGGCCCCGAAGGTCCGCTCGAAGGCCTCCACGCCGTACGTCGACGGCAGCAGGTCCCGGACGCCCCGGACGAGCGCGGGCATCCGCCCGGCCGGCAGGACGCCCAGCAGCAGCGCGGCCGACATGCCCAACTGCCCCAGCAGCGTAGCCAGTTCCGGCCGGGGCGCCAGCAGGCCGAGGGCCGCGCCGAGCCCGGAGAGCGCGGCACCCGCGAGCGGGATCACCACGGCGAGCACCCAGAGGTGGCCGAGCGGGAGCTGGAAGAGCCCGCAGCCGACCGCCGCGGTCGCGACCGTGCCCGGCACCGTGAAGGACGCGTACGCGCCCGCGGCTCCGAGGACCACGGCGGCGGGCGGCACCGGCAGGGTGGCGTAGTGGTCCAGCCCGCCCCCGGCGCGCAGCTGCCCGAAGTACTGGGCGAGCAGGTTGAGCGCGACGAAGGCGACCACGAGGACGGAGGACCCGGCCACCACCGCCCGCGCCCCGCTCGCGTCGTCGACGACGCCCCGCATCAGGACCATGATCCCCACGGACTGGAAGGTGGCCACGAACAGCAGGGGGATCCTGGCCACCCGGGCCCGGGACAGCTGCGCACGGTAGACGGCGCCGAGCGCGGGCAGCAGCCGGGCACGCGGGGCGAGCGCGACGGCGTACCGCTGCTCCTCGTGGGCGGCCTCCCCCTGCTCCGGAGCGGCGTCCCGGTCGCCGGGAGCAGCGCCGGCGACGGGGGCGGTGCGCGGGGTGGGCGCAGTGGGGGCGGTGGGGGCGGTGGGGGCAGCCCCTTGCTCGCCGCCCGCGGCGTCACGCTCGGCGACGGTGCCGGTACGGGCGCCCGGGGCGGCATCCTCCGGGCGGGCCGGGTCATGCGCCGAGCCGGCCGGGTCGTGCGCCGAGCCGGCCGGGTCGTGCGCCGAGCCCGCCGGGTCATGCGCCGAGCCCGCCGGGTCGTGCGCCGGAACGCCGCCGGTGGCGGGCGGGGCGGGTGGGGCGCTCACCTTGCGCTGCTCCTTCTCCTCGCGGACGGCGGACCGGGCCGCGGACCGCCGGCCCCGGGGCCCGCTGCCCTTGCCGTGGGTGCCGGCGGGGTGCGCCCAGCTCATGTCTTCACCAGTCCCTCGACGCCGGCCGCGCTGCCGCCGAGGGCCAGATAGACGTCCTCCAGGCTCGGCGTGCCCAGGGTGAAGTCGTCCAACGCCGCGAAGGCGGCACCGCCGGTGACGGCCGCGACGGCGGCACGGGCGTCCTCGGGGGGCAGTCGCAGCGCCCAGCGGCGCCCGGACTCGACGGCGGCGGACCGCAGCGCGGCCACCTCGGGAAGTTCCAGGGGCGCGCTCTCCCGCCAGACCAGCTCGACACGCACCTCGCCCGCGATCCGCTCCTTGAGCCCGGTGGGGGTGTCGCAGGCGATGACCCGGCCGCGGTCGAGCACGGCGACCCGGTCGAGCACGGTCTCCGCCTCGATGACGTTGTGGGTGACCAGCAGCACCGTCGTACCGCGCTCGGCCCTGCGCCGGTCCACGGCGGCCCACACGGCGCGGCGCGCCACCGGGTCCATGCCGGTGGTGGGCTCGTCCAGGACGAGCAGCGGGCGCTCGCCGACCAGCGCGGCGGCAAGGCAGGCCAGCCGGCGCTGGCCGCCGGAGAGCTTCTTCAGGGGGCGGGCGGCCAGCGGTCCGAGCTGGAGCTCGTCGAGGACGGCGTCCCGCTCGGCGCGCGCGGCACGGGCGGTCAGGCCGCGCAGTCGGCCGGTGGTCTCGGCGGCCAGCGCGACGGTCAGCTCGTCCAGCGCGGTGGACTCCTGGCCCAGGTAGGCCAGGATGCGCGCGGCGCGCTCAGGGTGGCGCACGATGTCGTGGCCGAGCAGGCGGACACTGCCGCCGTCCGGCCGCAGCAGGCCGGTGAGCTGGCGGACGAGGGTGGACTTGCCCGCGCCGTTGGGGCCGAGCAGCCCGAAGATCTCACCGCGCCGGATGTCCAGGCGAACCCCGTCGGTGGCGCGCACCGGGGGGACCGGGGGCTTGCCCCGGCGACCGCGCGCCGCGGGATAGGTCTTGACCAGATCCCGCACCGTGCACACGACGTCGGTGTCGTGTTCCGGCCATGCGGTGCGCGTACTCACGAAGGACGAGCCTACGGGGTCGGGACCCCGTAGGCGCCCCCGGGGCGCGCCTGCGCGGCCGTGCGCTCCGGGTAGCGGCGCGGAGCACTGCGTGCGGCCGGTGGCCGGACCCGACCTGTCCTGCCCCGTACCGCGGGTGGCGATCCGCGGCCCCGTCGTGGCCGATCGCGCAGTCCCCCGCGCCCCCACCACCGGCCTGCGGCCGGACACGACAGAAACAGCCCCCTCGGGACAGTGACGACCCGCGGGCCCCGTCGCGGCCAGTCGCGCAGTCCCCCGCGCCCCCACCAGCGCACCCTGAACACACACAGCCACCCGAACAGGGGCGCGGCGAACTGCGCGCGCAACCGCCCACCCACCAGTGGCCGGACACGACCCCTCACCGCCCCTGGTCGCAGGTGGCGAGCCACACTCCTCGTCGCGGTCAGTCGGGTAGTCCCCCGCGCCGCTGCCCAGCACACCCGGCACAGCCGGGCGCGCCCCCGGCCGGACGGCCGTGGGTCACTCGGTTGCCGGTACCTGCTCCGACGGCGACCGTGCATCGATCTCTCGCCAGAACCCCGCCCTGATGGCGTACCGATCGTGCTCGTCGATCTGGTCGTCCTTGTGGGCGAGCAGCCCGAACCGCGCGGCGTACCGCAGCAGCTCACCGTCGATGCGGTGCGGGATGCGCGGGTACATCCCGGAGAGCTTCTGCAGGTGGGCCGGCTCCGGCAGGCGCGCCATCCAGCGGCGGGCGAAGACCTGGCCGACCTCGAAGGGGTCGCCGCCGACCGTGGTGATGTCCTCCTCGCGGTCCGCCCAGCGCTGCTCGGCGGTGGTCAGCTGGGCCAGGGTCGGCAGACCCGCCGCCTCGGGAGACTCGGCGGCGGGGGGCCGCTCCACCCAGCCCTTGTCGGAGGACCAGCGCAGCGTCGCGCTGGCCGGCGGCTGGACCGCCTGCCCGGCCTGGCTCCGCAGGGCGGCGAGGTCCTTGGGCGTGGGCACACCCTTGCCCGGCTGGCCCCGGTCCCCCGTGCCGTTCGCCCCCGGGGTCGCGGGGGCGCGGCGGCGGTCGCCGGCGGAGGTCTCGGCGGCCTGCCCGGCGGAGGCGAGCGCGGACTCGGGCAGCGGTGCGGAGAGGATGGCGGCGATCTCCGGGCGGGGCGGGGCGACCGGGGCGCAGACGCCTCCGACCTCCTTCGCCCGGACGGCCTTGGTGATCCAGGCGCGGTCCAGCACCCGCCGCTCGTCGGCCTCGGCGACCAGGTCCTCCGACTGGTTGTAGTCGCCGTCGGCGGCCTGCACGGCCCACAGGTGGACGGCGACGCCGTGCTCCTTGGCCGCCATCATGCCCGGCAGCAGGTCGCCGTCCCCCGTCACCAGCACGACGTCGGAGCAGGCGCGGTTGCGCGCCAGCTCGGTGAGCTCCGCGTGCATGGCGGCGTCCACGCCCTTCTGCGCCCACCGGCCGTCACTGCGGGTCAGGGCGCCCAGCCGTACCGTCACCCGCGGCATCACCCGCAGCCTGCGGTGCTCGGGCTGCGGGACGCGGTCCGGGGCGCCGTCGAACCAGTAGATGCGCAGCAGCGGACGCTCCGTGTCCGACTCGGCGCACTCGCGCAGCCCCTGGACGAGGGCGGCGTGGTCGATGGTGATGCGGGACCGGGAGGGTTCACCGGCGAGCAGACTCGCTGCGGCCCCCAGCAGATACCCGGCGTCCACCAGGACGACGCAGCGGTCCACGCGCTCCACCTTCTTCCCTGTCCTTACCGGGATGCCCGGCGGTCGCCCGCAGGAAGCGTCCCAGGCCCGCCTTGCTGAAGCACGCGGGTCACTTCGGGTTTCCTTCGAGTCTGCCCGACTGCACGGGGGTTAACGGCCCGAACTCGATCTTCGGCGTGGCGCCCGCGACCCTGATGTCCCCACAGGCCTTATTACGCAGGGTAATTATCAGAAATGCGCTCTTTACCAGCTTATGTGAATCTGATTCCGGGGCGTGGACTTCCCCCACAGGAGGCAGATCACCATGGCCAAGAACAAGAACCGCAAGCATGGCGGCCGGCAGGCGCGCCCCGCGGCGACGGGACCGGCGGCACAGCAGGCGAAGCCCGCAGGATCCGGCATGGACGCCGACGGCTCCGGGGGCCCCGGTGGCGGGGGCCGCAAGCAGCGGCGCCGCTTCGGCCACAACTGACCGCGGGGCGGGACGGGACGTCCGCAACGGTTGAGGGGCGCACCCGGGTGACGGGTGCGCCCCTCGTACGCGCGCCGTGGATGGGCGGCCGGCGCCTGCGCCGCCCCGGCCGGGGCCAGGGCCGCGGGACCGGCGTCCGGGAGCCCGGGAACCCGGTCTCCGGGCGCCCGCGCGCCCGTGGTGCCGCGCCCTGGTCAGCCGGCCAGGCAGGACGGCCCGAGCAGCACCTTCAGGTCGCCGAAGAGCGCCGGGTCGGGCTGGACGCGGTGCCGGTCGAGACGGAGCACGGTGGTCTTCCGGGAGCCCTGGAGCTTGATCCGGACCTCGCTGTTGCCCTTGTGGTGACTGAGGATCTCGCCCAGGCGGCTGACCATGGGCGGGGTCACCTTCACCGTGGGGATGGTGATCACCACGGGGGCGTTGGTGCCGGCGTTCGACAGGTCCGGGACCATCAGCTCCATGGCGACCAGCCGGGGCACGTCCTCGCGCTTGTCCAGGCGGCCCTTGACGAAGACCACCGCGTCCTCCACGAGTTGCGTGGAGACGAGCTGGTAGGTGGCCGGGAAGAACATGCACTCGATGGAGCCCGCCAGGTCCTCCACCGTGGCGATCGCCCAGGCGTTGCCCTGCTTGGTCATCTTGCGCTGCAGGCCGGAGATGATGCCGCCGATGGTGACGACCGCGCCGTCCGAGAAGTCGCCGCCGGTGAGCTGGCCGATGCCCGCGTCGGCCTTGTCGGAGAGCACGTGCTCGAGGCCGAAGAGCGGGTGGTCGGAGACGTACAGGCCGAGCATCTCCCGCTCCTGGGCGAGGAGGTAGCTCTTGTCCCACTCGTCGGCACCGAACTCGACGTCCATGCCGAAGCCCGGCTCGTCGCCGCCTTCGTCGCCCATCCCGCCGAAGAGGTCGAACTGCCCTTCGGCCTCCTTCCGCTTCACCTGCACCACGTTGTCGATCATGGGCTCGTACTGGGCGGTGAGGCCCTTGCGGGTGTGGCCCAGGGTGTCGAAGGCGCCCGCCTTGATCAGCGACTCCGTGGTGCGCTTGTTGCAGGCGACCGCCTCGACCTTGTCCAGGTAGTCGGGGAACGAGGTGTACTTCCCCTTGGCCCTGCGGCTGCGGATGATCGACTCCACGACGTTGGTGCCGACGTTGCGCACCGCCGAGAGGCCGAAGAGGATCACGTCGTCACCCTGGGCGGCGAAGTTGTGCTGCGACTCGTTGACGTCCGGGGGGAGCACCTTGATGCCCATCCGTCGGCACTCGTTCAGGTAGACCGCGGACTTGTCCTTGTCGTCCTTGACCGAGGTGAGCAGCGCCGCCATGTACTCGGCCGGGTGGTTGGCCTTGAGGTAGGCGGTCCAGTACGAGACCAGGCCGTACGCGGCGGAGTGGGCCTTGTTGAACGCGTATCCGGCGAACGGCACCAGGACGTCCCACAGGGCCTGGATGGCCTCGTCGCTGAAGCCCTTCTTGCGGGCGCCCGCCTGGAAGATGACGAAGTTCTTCTCCAGCTCCTCGGGCTTCTTCTTGCCCATCACGCGGCGCAGCACGTCGGCCTCGCCGAGCGTGTAGCCCGCGACGATCTGGGCGGCCTTCTGCACCTGCTCCTGGTAGACGATCAGGCCGTAGGTGACGTCCAGGACCTCCTTGAGGGGCTCCTCCAGCTCCTTGTGGATGGGGGTGATCTCCTGCTGGCCGTTCTTCCGCAGGGCGTAGTTCGTGTGGGAGTTCATGCCCATGGGGCCCGGGCGGTACAGGGCCGAGACGGCGGAGATGTCCTCGAAGTTGTCGGGCTTCATCAGGCGCAGCAGGGAGCGCATGGGCCCGCCGTCGAACTGGAAGACACCGAGGGTGTCACCGCGCTGCAGCAGCTCGAAGGTCGTGGGGTCGTCGAGCGGGAGGCTCAGCAGGTCGATGTCGAGGCCCTTGTTGGACTTCACCATCTTGACGGCGTCGTCCATGATCGTGAGGTTCCGCAGGCCCAGGAAGTCCATCTTCAGCAGGCCGAGCGACTCACAGCTCGGGTAGTCCCACTGGGTGATGGTGACGCCGTCGGTGTGCCGCACCCAGACGGGCACGTGGTCCACGATGGGCTCGCTGGACATGATCACACCGGCCGCGTGCACGCCCATCTGCCGCACCAGGCCCTCCACACCGCGCGCGGTGTCGATGACCTTCTTCACGTCGGGCTCGTTCTCGTACATCCCGCGGACCTCGCCGGCCTCCGAGTACCGGGGGTGCTGCGGGTCGGTGATGCCGGAGAGCGGGATGCCCTTGCCGAGCACGTCCGCCGGCATGGCCTTGGTGATGCGGTCGCCCATGGCGTACGGGTAGCCGAGCACGCGCGCGGAGTCCTTGATCGCGTTCTTGGCCTTGATGGTGCCGTACGTGCCGATCATGGCGACCTTGTCCTCGCCGTACTTCTCCGTCACGTAGCGGATCACCTCGACGCGCCGACGCTCGTCGAAGTCGATGTCGACGTCCGGCATCGAGATCCGCTCGGGGTTGAGGAACCGCTCGAAGATCAGGCCGTGCGGGATCGGGTCGAGGTCGGTGATGCCCATGGCGTACGCCACGATGGAGCCCGCCGCGGAGCCGCGGCCGGGGCCGACCGCGATGCCGTTGTTCTTGGCCCACATGATGAAGTCGGCGACGACGAGGAAGTAGCCCGGGAACCCCATCTGGATGATGACGTCCATCTCGTAGTCCGCCTGGCGCTGGCGGTCCTCGGGGATGCCGCCCGGGAAGCGGCGCTCCATGCCGCGCCGGACCTCCTCCTGGAACCAGGTGACCTCGGTGTAGCCCTCCGGGATGTCGAACTTCGGCATCAGGTCGCGCTTCTCGAACATCCCGGAGGTGTCGATCTGCTCGGCGACCAGGAGGGTGTTCGCGCAGCCCTGCTGCCAGGCGTCCGAGGAGTCGATGGCGTACATCTCCTCGGTGGACTTCAGGTAGTAGCCGGTGCCGTCGAACTTGAAGCGGTCGGGGTCGGAGAGGTTCTTGCCGGTCTGGATGCACAGCAGCGCGTCGTGCGCCGTGGCCTCGTGGGAGTAGGTGTAGTGCGAGTCGTTGGTGACCAGGGGCGGGATGCCGAGCTTCTTGCCGATGGTGAGGAGGTCGTCGCGGACCCGGCGCTCGATCTCGATGCCGTGGTCCATCAGCTCCAGGAAGTAGCGGTCCTTGCCGAAGATGTCCTGGTACTCGGCGGCCGACTTGAGGGCCTCGTCGAACTGGCCGAGGCGCAGCCGGGTCTGGAGTTCACCCGAGGGGCAGCCGGTGGACGCGATCAGGCCTTCCGACCACTGGGAGATGGTCTCCTTGTCCATCCGGGGCCACTTCTGGAGCCAGCCCTCCTTGTAGGCGTCGGAGGAGAGCCGGAAGAGGTTGTGCAGTCCGGTGCTGTTCGCCGCCCAGATCGTCTTGTGCGTGTAGCCACCGGAGCCGGAGACGTCGTCCCGCTTCTGGTGCGGCTGGCCCCACTGGATCTTGCGTTTGTTCCGCCGCGACTCCGGGGCGACGTAGGCCTCGATGCCGATGATCGGGGTGATGCCGGCCTTCTTCGCGGAGTGGAAGAAGTCGTACGCGCCGTGGAGGTTGCCGTGGTCGCTCATGGCGATGTGCGTCATGCCCATCTCCTGGCAGGCCGCGAACATGTCCTTCAGCCGCGCGGCACCGTCCAGCAGCGAGTACTGGGTGTGAACGTGCAGGTGCGTGAACGGGGGCTTCTGGGACGGTGACGCCACGGCGGGGGACCTCCAGCGAACGGTCGGGGAACAACCGGGAACGGCTGCCTGCTCGGGGGTGACAGCGTGGAAGTCTACGTCCCTGCTGTGACATCCGTCGCAGGAGGCGCGCGCGTCCACCGTGCGCGCGGCACGGCGCCCTGAGGCGGGTGGGCGACGGCGCACACGGGTAAGTTCGTGCGGTGACACGGGCGGCCCGGCGCACCGGGCCCGCGTCCCGTGCCGCGCGGTCCCGCGCACCCGCACGGGCCGCCTCGCCTGCCCCGACGCTGCCCCGCCGCAGCCGACCACCGCACCAGGAGGCACCCACCCATGCCGGACCCGCAGCCCAGCGCCGAGCAGCGAGGCGAGCAGATTCTCGCCGTCTTCGACACCGCGTTCGGCGAGCTCCTGGCCGCCGACCCGGCCGCCTTCCGGGTGAAATTCCGGAAGATGGCGGCCTCGGCGTTCGCCTTCTACCGCGGCACGGCCGGCCTCTTCTACCACGACCTGACGGCCGACATCGGCTTCGGCGCCAGGCGGGGCGGCCCGTACCTGGACGAGCGGACCTCGCGCGTGTGGATCCACGGCGACCTGCACGCCGAGAACTTCGGCACGTACATGGACTCCCAGGGGCGGCTGATCTTCAACGTCAACGACTTCGACGAGGCCTATGTGGGCCCCTTCACCTGGGACCTCCAGCGGCTGGCCGCCTCGGTGGCGCTGATCGGGTACGCCAAGGCGCTCAGCGACGAGCAGATCACCCGTCTCGTGCGCACCTGCGCCGCCGCGTACCGGGCCCGGATCCACGCGCTGGCGACCGGCGCCAAGAACGACGAGGTGCCGCCGTTCACCCTGGACACCGCCCAGGGGCCGCTGCTGGACGCGCTGCGCGACGCCCGCTCGCTGACCCGCTTCGGGCTGCTGGACTCGATGACCGAGATCCGCGACTTCGAGCGCCGCTTCGCGCCGGGGGGCGGCTCCATCGAGCTGGACGCCGCCACCCGCTACAAGGTGCTGGCAGCCTTCGACGCGTACCTGGAGACACTGCCCGAGTCGTCCCTGGCCCGCCCGGACTCCTACCGGGTCAAGGACGTGGTCGGCCGGCGCGGCGTCGGCATCGGCTCCGCGGGCCTGCCCTCGTACAACATCCTCCTGGAGGGCAACAGCGACGCCCTGGAGAACGATGTGGTGATCTACATGAAGCAGGCGCAGACCCCGGCCGTCTCCCGGCACATCACGGACCCCGCGATCCGGGACTACTGGCTGCACGAGGGGCACCGCACGGTGATCTCCCAGCGGGCGCTCCAGGCGCACGCCGACCCCTGGCTGGGCTGGACCGAGATCGAGGAGGACGGCCGGCGCGCCGGGCAGCTGGTGGCGGAGATCTCACCGTACGCCGTCGACCTGGACTGGTCCGACATCGACGACCTGGAGGAGATCTCCGCGGTGGTCGCCGACCTCGGCAGGGCCACGGCCACCATGCACGCCGCGGCGGACGACGACAGCGGCTACTCCGAGCTGGTGCCGTTCTCCACCGAGCGCGCCATCGACGCCGCGATCGCCGCCGACGAGGAGGGTTTCCCGGAGCTGCTGGTGGACTTCGCGCACCGCTACGGGGCACGCGCGCGTGCGGACCACCAGATCTTCGTGGACCTGTTCCGCAACGGCCGCATCCCCGGTCTGGAGAGCACGGCGTGAGGCGCTGCGCGCACCCGGCGCGGCACCCTGCGGAGGCGGGCCGGGGCCCCGCTCCCGCGTAGGGGCCCGGCGCGGAAGCGGGGCGCGGGGACCTGCACGCGCACCCACCCACCGGCCGGTGGTCCGGCTGCGACAGAAACGGCCGCCTTGGGACGGCGACGGCCCCACGGTCCCGGCGGCTGGTCGCTCCCCCACTGCCGCAACGGCGTGGGAGGTGCCCCCAACGCGGCGGGGCCTCGCCGAGTGCCTTGAGGGCATGGCAGGTGTCCTCACGGCACAGCCCCCAGCCGCGGGAAGTGGGCCGGGGCCGGCCCCGCGTACGGGCCCGCCGTGAGCACGGAGTGGCCCGCCCGGGGGAGCAGCGCGTGGGCCGCCCGGGGAGCACCGTGTGACTCGATCCCATAACTCATAGCCATTCCTTAAGGAGCCCCTACAGCTCGGCGTGGCACACTCGGCCGTTGGACCCGTACACCGCCTCCCGTGGCCCGCCCGGGACCCGGCCGGAGAGACAGTCGCCCCGTGACACCAGCGCACATATCCGAGACGGCGCCCCGCGCTCTGCGCGCGGCGCTGTTCGCGGCGCTGCTCGTGACGCTGTCGTCGGCCTCGCACGTGCTGCTGTCCCGGGTGGCGCTGCCGCCCGCCACCGTCGCCGCGACCTTTGCCGCGGTCTTCGCCGTCGCCTATGCGCTGGCGGGCCGCGAGCGGGGCTTCGCCGGGATCGCGGGGCTGCTGGTGCCGCTGGAGCTGGCGGCGGACACGCTCTTCACCTCGGGGCAGCAGGTCTGCTACGGCCAGGCGGGCGGCCCGGTCAGGGGCACGCTGGCCTCCGTCGGCTTCCACGTGCTGTGCCGCGGCTCGGCCGTGGGCGGAACGCTGCCGGGGGTGGCCGGCCAGGAGAGCCGGGCGCAGGTCCTGCTCGCGCAGGCGGGCCCGGCCTCCTGCTGGCTGCTGCTCGCCGCGCACATCGGCGTCGGACTGCTGGCCGCGGCCTGGCTGCGGCGGGGCGAGCGGGCCCTGGGACAACTGCTGCGCGCCGCGGTCGCCGCCACCTTCCGGCCGCTGCTTCTCGCGTTCGCCACGGTCCTGCCGGGCCGCGCGCCGGCGCGGCGCCTGCCGCGCACCGGGCCCCGGCCGCAGGGCGGCGGCACGCGCGCGTGGGTGCACTCCGTGGGACGGCGCGGACCGCCGTGCCTGGCCGTACACGCCTGAGCACGGAACCAGTCCGCCCCACCGTCCCCCGCGCACGGAGCATGTGCGCGTCATCACAGGAGAGACCCCGATCATGAGCAAGAGGAACAGCCAGGCCGCGAAGACCGCCGCCCGGGAGCGGCTGCGCGCGGAGCGCGAGCGCCAGGCCAAGCGCGCCAAGGTCAGGCGCCAGGCCCTGGTGGGCGTCTCCGTCGTCGCCGTCCTTGCGGTCGCCGGCGGCATAGGCTACGCGGTCACCCAGGCCAACAAGCCGAGCCACTGGGAGGCCGCCAAGGACGACAAGCTCGTCAAGCCGGCGCACAGCAGCGGCCCCGACGGCACCACCGTCGTCATCGGCAAGGCCGGCGCCAAGAACACCCTCAAGATGTACGAGGACCCGCGCTGCCCGATCTGTGCGCAGTTCGAGCAAAGCGTCGGGGCGACCGTCCAGAAGGACGTCGACAGCGGCAAGTACAAGGTCCAGTACATCGGCGGGACCTTCATAGACAACAACGGCGGCGAGGGCTCCAAGAACGCCCTCAGCGCCATGGGCGCCGCCCTGAACGTCAGCCCCGAGGCCTTCCTGAAGTACAAGTCGGCGCTCTACTCGGCGAAGTACCACCCCGAGGAGACGCAGGACAAGTTCGCGGACGACGCCTACCTGATCAAGGTGGCGAACACCGTCGACGGCCTGAAGGGCAACAAGACGTTCCAGAAGGACGTCAGGAACGGCACGTTCGACAAGTGGGCGCTCGACATGTCGCACAAGTTCGACACCAACAAGGACGGCGTCACCGGCACCCCGACCCTCTTCATGAACGGCAAGAAGCTGGTCGGTGCGGGGGGCCAGGCCGCGCCGATGACGGTGCCGGAGTTCAACGCGGCGATCCAGAAGGACCTGGTCAAGAACTGAGCCACGCCGAGCCACGCCGAGCCACGCCGAGCCACGCCGAGCCACGGCGCCGGTCCCGCCCCGCCACCCCGGTGGGGCGGGGCCGGCGTCGCCGTCCCGGCGACCGCTCGGCGCGCTCGCGGGGCGCGCGGCGACCGAGAGGGGCGCGCGCCCGTGCTACAGGCTCTCCAGGAAGCCGAGCGCCGTCCTCCAGGTCTGCTCGGCTGCCTCCGCGTCGTGGTCCGGCAGCTCGGGGTCTGTGTACAGGTGGCCGGCGCCCGCGTAGCGGTAGACCTCCACGTCGGCGCCCGTCCTGCCCATCTGCAGGTACCAGGCGCTCAGCCAGTCGTCCGTCTCGAAGAGGTCGGGCTCGGCGACGTGCAACTGCACCGGCAGCCCCTCCGCCCGCGCGCCCGGGGCGATGTCGGAGGTGCCGTGCAGGAGCAGCAGTCCGCGCGCCTTGCCGTCGCCGAGGGCCAGCGTCTGGGCCACCGAGGCGCCCAGCGAGAACCCGGCGTAGACCAATCCCCGCTCGGAGTACGGCGCCGCCGCCAGCACGGCGCGCCTGAGCAGCTCGTCCCTGCCGAGCTCGTCCCGGTGGGCGAGGCCGTCCTCCATGGTGGTGAAGGTGCGGCCGTCGAAGAGGTCCGGCAGCCACACCCGGTGTCCCGCGGCCTCGAACCGGTCCGCCGCCGCACGGACCGCGGGGCGGGGCCCGTAGGCCGAGTGGAAGAGCATGATGTTCATCGCGCCATCGTGCCAGCCGGGCTGCTCCGGTTACGGTCGGGGACATGGAGACCGTACTGCGTCCGCTGACAGTCATCGGGGGTCCGGTGGTGATCGCGGTCGCCGTGGGCTGGGGCATCGACAGCCTGCTGCGGCGCGCCGACGCCCGGCACATCGACACCCCGCTGTGGGGCCTTCTGCGGCGTTGCCGCACGCCCCTGCTGCTCGTACTCCTCGCCGGCCTGCTCAGGAGCTCCTACCGGTTGCTCCCCTACACGCGCGTGCGCAACCACTACGAGGCGCTGGGACAGGTCCTCACACTGGTCCTGATCGGCGCCAGCGCCTGGCTGGTGGTGCGGATCTCGGCGGCCGCCGTGGAGGCCTCGTACGCGAAGTACGCGGCGACGCAGCGGAACGCCGCCCGGCTGCGGCGGGTGCGGACCCAGGTGACGCTGATCATGCGGATCGTGACCGCCGTGGTCGGGGTGATAGCCGCGGCGGCGATGCTGCTGACCTTCCCGGACCTGCGGGCGGTGGGCACGTCCATGCTGGCGTCCGCGGGGCTGATCGGCATCGTCGCCGGTGTCGCGGCCCAGTCCACGCTGAGCAACCTCTTCGCCGGGTTCCAGATCGCCTTCGGCGACATGGTGCGGATCGGCGACACCGTGGTCGTGAACGGCGAATGGGGCGTGATAGAGGAGGTCACGCTGACCTTCCTCAGCGTCCGCACCTGGGACGAGCGCCGGATCACCATGCCTGTGTCGTACTTCACCAGCCAGCCCTTCGAGAACTGGTCGCGCGGCGGCGCGCAGATGACCGGCACCGTCTTCTTCCACCTGGACCACCGGGCGCCGGTGGCCGAGATCCGCGAGAAGCTGCGGGACATCCTGCGCGAGTGCCCGGCCTGGGACGGCCGCGACTGGGGCCTGGCCGTCACGGACACCACGGCCAGCACCATGGAGGTACGGGCGCTGGTGACCGCGAAGGACGCGGACGACATCTGGTCGGTGCGGGTCACCGTCCGCGAGCAGATCCTCCGCTGGCTGAGCGAGCAGCACCCGTACGCGCTGCCCCGGATCAACACCGGGACCGCCGTTCCTCCGCCCAGGTCCGAGCACCTCAATTCGCTGCTCAAGGACGGCCGGGTGCCCCGGACGGGCCGGGGGTAGGGCCACTCCCCGGAGCACCGGGGCCGGATGCCGAGGGCCGGGGGCAGACCGGATCCGAAGGCCGGGAGGCGAGACCGGGGGGCGAGGGCCGGGAGGCGAGACCGGGAGGCGAGGGCCGGGAGGCGAGACCGGGGGCCGGAGGCGTCCTGCGGCTCTGCTGCGGCCGGGATGTGTCCTCGTGCCCCCGGACGGCGTCGGCTGGGGGCCACGGCGGGGTCGGCCGCGACCGGGACGGGCCGGGTCGGCTGCGACCGGGAAGACGGGCCGGGTCGACCGCGGCCGGGAAGACGGGACGGTCGGCCGCGGCCGGGAGGGGCCGGGTCGGCCGCGGCCGCCGTGAACCTCAGTGGCCCCGCTCGGCGCCGCCGTTGACCTGGATGATCTGCGCGGTGACATGGGCGGCGGCGGGCGAGGCCAGCCAGTGCAGGGTGCCGGCGACGTCGCCGGGGGTGCCGGGGCGGCCCGTAGCGGTCTCCGCGATCAGTTGCTCCCGGCGGGCCTCGGTCATGGCGTCGCCGAAGAACTCGGTGTCCTCGACATAGCCGGGCGCCACCACGTTCACGGTGATGCCGCGCGGGCCGAGGGCCGCGGCCAGGTCGAACGCGTAGGGGTGCAGCGCCGCCTTGGACGCCGCGTACGCTCCCGAGCCCGAGCCCCGGAAGGCGGCGATGGAGGAGACGAACAGCACCCGGCCGCCGGGCGAGGCGAGACGGTCCTTCAGCGCCTCGGTGAGCAGGGCGGCCGTCAGGGTGTTGATATGGAAGTTGACGGTCCAGAAGTGCGCGGCGACGGCCAGCGGGTCGTCGGTCTCCGCGGCCGGTTCCAGGATGCCGTTACCGCCCGCCGCGTTGATCAGGACGTCGACTGCGCCGAACTCGGCCGCCACGAACGCGGCGGTGCTCCGCGCCCCTTCGGCAGTGCTCAGGTCGGCGGCGTGGATGAGGGCACCCGCGATGCCGGACTTCTCCAGCACCTCGGCGCGCCGCCCCACCAACAGCACCTGGTCGCCGTCGTCTGCGAAGACCCGTGCGGTGGCGAGCCCGATGCCGGTGCCACCGCCGCTGATCACCACATTGCGTGCCATGTGTCCGACCTTACCCACTTCGGACGGGGTTCGGCGGGGACGCGGACAGGCGGCCGGCGCCGCAGGGCCGCGGGGCGGCGCGGGGTGACGGGTGGTGCGGGGTGGCGGGCGGCGCGGGGCGACAGGCGGCGCGGGGTGACGGGTGGTGCGGGTGTGGCGGTGGTGCCCTAGAGCGTCCTGCGCATGGCGCGGTGCGGCATTCCGGCGTCCGTGAACTCCGGGCCGTACGGCACGTACCCGAGCCGCTCGTAGAAGGCCAGGGCATGGGTCTGGGCGTGCAGGTCGACGGCGGTGAGGCCCAGCTCCCCGGCCGCGTCCTCTATGCCGCGCACCAGGGCGGCCCCGACTCCGAGCCGGCGGGCGTGCTTCGCCACCGCGAGCCGCCCCAGTGCCCCGACGCCCGGCTCGCCGGTCACGGCGAGCGCCGCGGTGCCGTGCAGCAGGCGGCCGGTGCCGAGCGGAGTGCCGTCGGCACGGACGGCGATGACATGCAGCGCGTCGGGGTCGTGGGCGTCGTACTCGATGTCCTCGGGAACGCCCTGCTCGACGACGAAGACCTCCTTGCGCACCGCGAAACACGCCTCGCGGTCGGCCGGGTCCTCGGCCCTGCGGACCGTGAAGCCCGCGGCGGCGGTGTCGTCGGTGGCGGTCATGCGCTCTCCTCCCGCACCCGGTCAAGGGCTCGCTGCAGATCATCAGGGTAGGCGCTCTCGAACTCCACCCAGCGCCCGTCCCCGGGGTGCTCGAAGCCGAGCCGGACCGCGTGCAGCCACTGGCGGCCGAGGCCGAGGCGGCTCGCCAGGGTGGGGTCGGCCCCGTAGGTGAGGTCGCCGACGCACGGGTGGCGGTGCGCGGCCATGTGCACCCGGATCTGGTGGGTCCGGCCGGTCTCCAGCTTGACGTCCAGCAGCGAGGCCGCGCGGAAGGCCTCCATCAGGTCGTAGTGCGTGACGGACGGCTTGCCCTCGGCGGTCACCGCCCACTTGTAGTCGTGCACGGGGTGGCGGCCGATGGGGGCGTCGATGGTGCCGCTGGTGGGGTCGGGGTGGCCCTGGACGAGGGTGTGGTACCGCTTGTCGACGGTCCGCTCTCGGAACTGCTGCTTGAGCGAGCTGTACGCGTACTCGGACTTGGCGACGACCATCAGGCCGGAGGTGCCGACGTCCAGGCGGTGCACGATGCCCTGGCGCTCCGCGGCGCCGGACGTGGAGATCCGGTACCCGGCGGCGGCGAGGCCGCCGATGACAGTGGGGCCGCTCCAGCCGGGGCTGGGGTGCGCGGCCACACCCACCGGCTTGGCGACCACCACGACGTCGTCGTCGTCGTGCACGATCTCCATGCCCTCGACGGGCTCGGCCACCACCTGGACCGGCGCGGGCGGCTGCGGCAGCTCGACCTCCAGCCAGGCGCCGCCGCGCACCCGCTCCGACTTGCCGACCGCCGCGCCGTCGACCAGTACCTTGCCCGCGGCGGCCAGCTCCGCCGCCTTCGTGCGGGAGAAGCCGAACATGCGGGAGATGGCGGCGTCGACGCGCTCGCCCTCCAGGCCGTCGGGCACGGGCAGCGTACGGATCTCGGGAATCGTGCTCACCCGTCGAGTATGCCGGACCCCGGTGACACCCCGGACACAGCGGTGCCCGGCCCCGGGCCGCCCACTGCGCCTTCGAGGGCGCCCCCGCCCGCCTCTCGTCAGTCCTTGTGGACGGTGCCGTCGGGATCCAGGCCGCGGAAGGAGAGCAGCACGATGAGGATCCCGCCGCACACGATCGCCGAGTCCGCGAGGTTGAAGACGGCGAAGTGCTTGGGGGCGATGAAGTCCACCACGGCGCCCTCGAAGACGCCGGGCGAGCGGAACAGCCGGTCGGTGAGGTTCCCGATCGCTCCGCCCAGGAGCAGCCCCAGGGCGACCGCCCAGGGCAGGCTGTGGAGCTTGCGGGCCAGCCGGACGATCACGAAGATCACCGCTGCGGCGATCACCGTGAAGATCACGGTGAAGGCGCCGCCCATGCCGAACGCGGCGCCCGGATTGCGGATGGCCTCCAGGCGGAGCCAGTCGCCGATCAGGTCGATCGGCTCGTGGTGCTCCAGCTTCGCCACCACGACCACCTTGCTGACCAGGTCCAGCAGGTAGGCGAGGGCGGCCACCGCGAACAGCACAGCGATCTTCCGGCCGCCCCTGGCGGACGGTGCGCCGTCCGCACCGTCCGGCTCGGAGACCTCGCCGCTCCCGCCGGCGCGCTCCGGCCCCGGGGCCTGCCCGGGGGACGGGGCCAGCTCCGGGCCCGGGGCCCCCTCCGAGGCCGCAGGCCGCTCCGTTCCGGAGGGCTGCTCCGCTCCGGAGAGCTGGTCCGTTCCGGAAGGCTGCCCCGCTCCGGTGGACCGGTCCGTGCCGGAGGACTGATCCGTGGTGGCCCGGTCCGCGCCGGTGGCCTCCCCGGGTGCCGCAGTCCGGCCTCCGCCCGCGGCGCCGTCCCCCGGACGGGCCTCCTCGGCCCCCGTACCGGCCCCTTCCGGCGCGGACCCCGCCGGCTGCGGGGTGTCCGGCGTACCGATGATGCGCTCCGCCTCTGCCACGTGTGTCCCTCGGCCCTAGGTACCTGACTGAGGACGAGAGTACGGCACGCCGGCCGGACCCCCGCGCCCCAGCCGCCGCACCCGTGACCGACCGTGCACGGTCCGCCCGGAAGGGGCGCGGGACTGTGAGATGGCGCCGTCCTCCCTGTGGGCCCCACGCGGGGCCGGCCGGCGGGCCGCCACTGTTCTGTCCTGCGGGGGCACGCCGGACGACCAGGCCCGCACCCGCGACGGGCCACGGTGGCGAGCCCCGCGCGGTCTCGTCACAGGCCGCGGCCCGGTGGGGGCCGGTGGGGGCCGCGCGGTTCCCCGGCGCGGGGGGCGTCCCTGGTGGCGCCGCCTCTGCTTCCCTAGTAGCGCCGCTCCTGCTTCTGCTTGTCCTCGACACAGAGTGTGGCCCGCGGAAACGCCTGCATCCTGGCCTTCCCGATGGGCCGGCCGCAGACCTCGCAGAGCCCGTAGGTACCGGCGTCCAGCCGCTCCAGGGCGCGCTCCGTCTGGACGAGCATCTCGCGCGCGTTCGCGGCGAGAGCCAGCTCGTGCTCCCTGGTGATGTTCTTGGTGCCGGTGTCCGCCTGGTCGTCGCCCGCGCCGTCCCCGGAGTCCCGCATCAGTCCGGCGAGGGACACCTCGGACGACTCGATCTCGTTGCGCAGCCGCAGCGCCTCGGTGCTCAGCTCGGCACGCGCCTCGTCGACCTCGTCCTGAGTCCAGGGCTCCTCGCCCGGACGCACGGCGAGGTCTTCGGGCTCCGCCGCGGTGGCCCGTGCCTTGGGCACGGGGGTGGGCTTCTTCGCAGCCGTGGCCGTGCCCGGAGTCTTCTTCGCAACCACCCTCGTGGCTCCCGTCGTCGTAGCGGCCTCCGCCGCGTCCTCGGCCGCAGTGCCGGCCGCCTCGTCAACCGCACCCTTCTCGGCGGCCGCGGTCTCCTCTGCGGCCGTGGTCCTGTCCTCCGTGCTCTCCCTGATCTCCGCGGCCTCCGTGCTCTCCGCGGTTTCCGCGGTTTCCGCGGTCCTGGGTTCCTCGGTGCTGCCCCCGGCGGCCCCTCCGACAACCGCCCTCCCGGCGGAGGCCTTCCCGGCCGCGGCCTTCTTGGCCGCAGCCTTCTTCACGCCGGCTTTCTTCGCCGGGGCCTTCTTGCTCGGGGCCTTCTTGGCCCCGGCCTTCTTCCCCGCCGCCGCCTTCCCCGCCGCCGCCTTCTCCGGCGCGGGCTGCTCCTCCGCGGCGGCCTTCTTCCCCGCCGCCTTCGCCGCCGCGGTCTTCTTGCCCGTGGTCTTCTTGGCCGCCGTCTTCGCCGCGGCCTTCCTGCCCGCGGCCGCGCCCGCCGCCTTCTTGGCCGGCCGCTCCGCCGAGGCGCCCGCACGGCCGCCGGCCGCCGCCTTCTCCGCGGCGGACTTCGCAGCCGCGGACTTCCCAGCCGCGGACTTCTTCGCCGCCGACTTCTTCGCCGCCGGCTTCTTCGCGGCCGGCTTCCCGGCGCCACGCTTCCCGGAACCGCCCTCCCCGGGGCCGCCGGCCGCCCCCGACGTCTCCTTCGCACCCTTGGCGCTCTTCCTGGCCGCCCCGGGCCCGTCCCACTCCGGCGCGTCGGGCGCGTCCGCCGGTGTCTCGGCGGGCGTGTGCGCCACCGCGAGGGGCTTGACGGCGCTCCGGAGGGTCACCCTCGGGAGTCCCTGGAAGGAGGCGGCGCACGCCGGCCGCGCCGGTCGAGGCGCATGCGCACCCCTTCTGCCGCCGATGCCCGTGGCCGCCGCACCGCCGGTGGGTCTGCTGGTCGCCGAACGCTGTACGGCGGTCTTCCTCACCACCATGCCGCGGCCCCTTCACATATTGTGATCTTGCACGCGAATCGTGCTGGGACGATAAATCGACACCGTGCCCGCGGCAACGGGGCACGCCGCCCGATTCGCCCGCCCCTCCCCCACACCGCGACGGCCTGGGAGGTGCCCCTCACTGCCGCGTGACAGGCACGCATGCGTTGTGCCCAGCTCCCCGCCGGGTAATCCGATGAGCTGGACACTTCCCCGATCCGGCGCGGTCCGTCTCGCCATTCGGGTCACCGCGGACCCCGCTCCCGCCCCGGCCCGTACCGCGTCCCGAGGGCCGCCCGGGCGCTCCCCGGCCGCCCGCCGGGCCCACCGCCGCCGGGCCCGGCCGCCGGGCCCGCCGCGCGCCCCGGGAAACCCGGTCGGCGGCACCCCCTCGCCCCCCGTACACTGGCCCCAGCGAAAGGCGTGGATGGGGACGAGTAGCGGCGTACGCAGCCATGAGCGACCCGGGGACGGTGCGAGCCCGGGGGCGAGCGCGGCGTGAAGATCACCCCGGAGCCGCCGGAAGAAAGCCGTGGACGCGGGCGGGCCCCGTGACCCACGGCCGGTAGACCCGGCATCGCGCATCGAATGAGAGGGTCGCCGGCCTAGCCGCCGGAGGACCAAGGAGGGTGGTACCGCGGGCGCCGCCGCAGCAGACGGCACTCGTCCCTCCGGCGGAAGCAGCAGTCCGTTGGAGGAGCCCGTCGATGACCACGCCGCAGTACCGCCAGGTACCCGCACAGGTCGACCTGCCCGCGCTCGAGCACGCGGTGCTCGACTTCTGGCGTGAGCAGAAGATCTTCGCCAAGAGCCTGGAGCAGTCCGAGGGCCGCCCCGAGTGGACGTTCTACGAGGGCCCGCCCACGGCCAACGGCATGCCGGGCGCCCACCACATCGAGGCCCGGGTCTTCAAGGACGTCTTCCCGCGGTTCCGCACCATGCGCGGCTACCACGTGCCGCGCAAGGCGGGCTGGGACTGCCACGGCCTGCCGGTGGAGCTCGCCGTCGAGAAGGAGCTCGGCTTCAACGGCAAGCAGGACATCGAGGCGTACGGCATCGCGGAGTTCAACGCCAAGTGCCGCGAGTCCGTCACCCGGCACACCGACGCCTTCAGCGAGCTGACGACCCGCATGGGCTACTGGGTGGACCTCGACCAGGCGTACTGGACGATGGACCCTCAGTACGTGGACTCCGTCTGGTGGTCGCTGAAGGAGATCTTCGCCAAGGGCCTGCTGGTACAGGACCACCGCGTCGCCCCCTGGTGCCCGCGGTGCGGCACCGGCCTGTCCGACCACGAGCTCGCGCAGGGCTACGAGACCGTCGTCGACCCGTCCGTCTACGTCCGCTTCCCGCTCACCTCCGGGCCCCTCGCGGGCCGGGCGTCCCTGCTGGTGTGGACGACCACCCCCTGGACCCTGGTCTCCAACACCGCCGTCGCCGCGCACCCCGACGTCACCTATGTCGTCGCCGAGAAGACCGCCGGCGCGGAGGGCCCGGGTACGGACGGCGAGCTCCTGGTCATCGCGGAGCCGCTGCTCGGCAAGGCCCTCGGCGAGGGCTGGCGGCCCACCGGCCAGAGCTTCACCGGCGCCGAGATGGAGCGCTGGACGTACCGGCGCCCCTTCGAGCTGGTCGAGTTCCCCGAGCCGGCGCACTACGTGGTGACCGCCGAGTACGTCACCACGGAGGACGGCACGGGCCTGGTCCACCAGTCCCCCGCCTTCGGCGAGGACGACCTGAAGGTCAGCCGCGCCTACGGCCTGCCCGTGGTGAACCCGGTCCGCCCGGACGGCACCTTCGAGGAGGACGTGCCGCTGGTCGGCGGCGTCTTCTTCAAGAAGGCCGACGAGGCCCTCACCCAGGACCTCGACACCCGCGGACTGCTCTTCCGGCACGTCCCGTACGAGCACAGCTACCCGCACTGCTGGCGCTGCCACACCGCCCTGCTGTACTACGCCCAGCCGTCCTGGTACATCCGCACCACCGCCGTCAAGGACCGCCTCCTCGCGGAGAACGAGAAGACGAACTGGTTCCCCGAGTCGGTCAAGCACGGCCGCTACGGCGACTGGCTGAACAACAACATCGACTGGGCGCTCTCCCGGAACCGCTACTGGGGCACCCCGCTGCCCATCTGGCGCTGTGGGGAGGGCCACCTGACCTGTGTGGGCTCCCGGGCGGAGCTGACGGAGCTGACCGGTGAGGACCAGTCCGGGCTCGACCCGCACCGCCCGTACATCGACGCGGTGACGTTCCCCTGCCCGGAGTGCGGCGGGCAGGCGACCCGGGTCCCCGAGGTCATCGACGCCTGGTACGACTCCGGCTCGATGCCGTTCGCACAGTGGGGCTACCCGTACAAGAACAAGGACCTCTTCGAGAGCCGCTACCCGGCGCAGTTCATCTGTGAGGCCATCGACCAGACCCGCGGCTGGTTCTACACGCTGATGGCCGTCGGCACCCTGGTCTTCGACCGCTCCAGCTACGAGAACGTGGTCTGCCTCGGGCACATCCTGGCCGAGGACGGCCGCAAGATGTCCAAGCACCTGGGGAACATCCTGCAGCCGATCCCGCTCATGGACCAGCACGGCGCGGACGCGGTGCGGTGGTTCATGGCGGCCGGCGGCTCCCCCTGGGCGGCGCGCCGCGTCGGCCACGGCACCATCCAGGAGGTCGTCCGCAAGACCCTCCTCACGTACTGGAACACGGTCGCCTTCCAGGCGCTGTACGCCCGTACGTCCGGCTGGGCGCCCTCCGCCGCCGACCCGGCCCCGGCGGAGCGGCCGATGCTGGACCGCTGGCTGCTGTCCGAGCTGCACGCGCTCACCGACCAGGTCACCCGGGCCCTGGACGCCTACGACACCCAGCAGGCCGGCCGCCTGCTGTCCGCGTTCGTCGACGACCTGTCGAACTGGTACGTGCGCCGCTCCCGCCGCCGCTTCTGGCTGGGCGACAAGGCCGCGCTGCGCACGCTGCACGACGTCGTGGAGACGGTCACCCGGCTGATGGCGCCGCTGACGCCGTTCATCACGGAGCGGGTCTGGCAGGACCTGGTGGTGCCGGTGACGCCCGACGCGCCCGAGTCCGTGCACCTGTCGGAGTGGCCGAAGGCGGACCTGTCCCTGGTCGACACCCGGCTGTCCCGGCAGATGGCGCTGGTGCGGCGGCTCGTCGAGCTGGGCCGGGCCACGCGCGCGGAGTCCGGCGTCAAGACGCGGCAGCCGCTGTCCCGGGCGCTGGTCGCGGCGGCCAGCTTCGACGAGCTCTCCGAGGAGCTGCGCACCCAGATCACCGAGGAGCTGAACGTCACCTCGCTGGCCTCCCTCGCGGACTCCGCCGGCGGAACCGGGGGCCTGGTGGACACCACCGCCAAGGCGAACTTCCGGGCGCTCGGCAAGCGGTTCGGCAAGCGGGTACAGGCGGTCGCCAAGGCCGTGGCCGATGCGGACGCGGCGGCGCTCTCGCTGGCGCTCCGGCAGGGGACGGCCGCGGTGGAGGTGGACGGCGAGACGATCACTCTCTCCCCGGATGAGGTGATCATCACGGAGACGCCGCGTGAGGGGTGGTCGGTGGCGTCCGACGCCGGGGCCACGGTCGCCCTGGACCTCGAGCTCACGCCCGAGCTGCGGCGGGCCGGTCTTGCGCGGGACGCGATCCGGCTCATCCAGGAGGCCCGCAAGAACAGCGGCCTCGATGTGGCGGACCGGATCGCGCTGCGCTGGTCGTCCACGGACGAGGAGGTTGCGGCGGCGCTCAGCCATCACTCGAAGTTGATCTCCGAGGAGGTGCTCGCCACGGAGTTCACCCCGGGCACCCCCGACGAGACGTACGGCGAGCCCTTCAGGGACGAGTCCCTGTCCCTCGTCTTCGCCTTGCGCAAGGCGTAGCGGCGCCATTCGGGCGCGGGGGACCGCGCGCACCCCGCCACCGGCCGGTGGCCCGGCCGCGACAGCGACTGCCCCCTTGCGGCGGTGGCGACCCGAGGGGTCTCGTCGTGGCTGGTCGCGCAGCTCCCCGCGCCCCTTACGTGGGCCGGGGCTGGCCCCCACGTACCGAGCCACCCCCCCAAGGGGCGCGGGGAACTGCGCGCGCAACCCACCACCCACCGCTGGCCCGGAAACGACAGAAACTCCCCCCTTGCGGCAGTGGCGACCCGAGGGGTCTCGCCGTGGCTGGTCGCGCAGCTCCCCGCGCCCCTCCAGAGGTGGGCCGGGGTACGGCAAAGGGCGGGGCCCCGGAAGGAATCCGGGGCCCCGCCCTTGAGTGTGCCGACGCCTACGGCGTCACCGTCAGTTGTCGTCCTCGTCGATGAGGAACCCCCTCATCGGCGAAGGCGCCTGCTGCATCGGCTGCGGCCCCTGCGGCCGCACCGGCGCCATCGGCTGCGTCATCGCGGGAGACATCTGCTGCTGCCCACTGCCGTACGAGGGCGCACCCGGCGACGGAGCATGGTTGCCGCCCAGGGTGCCGCCACCCATGGCGCCGCCGCCCATCGTCTGGTTGCCGCCGTAGGCCGGGGCGCTCGCGCCGGCCGGAGCCATGGAGGGTGCCGGGGACGGCGGCAGCGACGCCGTCGCGGGGGTCCGCGGCGGGGCCAGCGAGTCGTCCGCCTGGGTCTCCAGCTGACGGAGCTGGCTCTCCAGGTACGACTTCAGACGCGTCCGGTACTCGCGCTCGAAGCCGCGCAGGTCCTCGACCTTGCGCTCCAGCGTGGCGCGCGCGGACTCCAGGGAGCCCATCGCGACACGGTGCTTCTCCTGCGCATCCCGCTCCAGCGCATCCGCCTTCGCACGGGCGTCACGCTCCAGACCCTCGGCGCGGCTGCGCGCCTCACCGACGATCTTGTTGGCCTCGGAGCGGGCCTCCGCGATGGCCTGGTCGGCGGTCTGCTGGGCCAGCGACAGGACGCGCGCCGCGCTGTCGCCGTGCGGACCGCCCTGGGGGCCGCCGGGGCCCGGCAGCTGGGGGCCGCCGTGGCCCATCGGGCCCGCGGGCACCATCTGCCCACCGGGGCCGCCCATGGGACCGCCCTGCATCGGGCCGGGTCCGTGCGGACCCTGGCCGTGCGGGCCCTGCGGGCCGGGACCGTGGCCACCGGGGCCGGCGGGGAGCTGCGGCTGCCCGCCAGGCAGCTGAGGGGGACCGCCCATCGGGTGCTGCTGCTGCGGCGGCACCGGCTGCGGTGGTCCTGATATGGCGGCGGGCGAGGGCCCGGCTGGTCGCTCCTGTTGCTCAGGAGGCTTGCGCATCGCGTTCTGCTGCTGGCTCTGCGCGGCGGCCCTGGTCGCGGCGGCCAGCTTGGCGCGCAGGTCCTCGTTCTCACGGAGCAGGCGGGTCAGTTCGGCTTCGACCTCGTCGAGGAAGGCATCGACCTCGTCCTCGTCATAGCCTTCTCGGAGGCGGACGGTCGTGAACTGCTTGTTCCGCACGTCCTCGGGGGTCAACGGCATCTCTTCACCTCAACGTAGTCGTCGGCACTCGGCAAGACCGTATCGTTCACAGCCGGCTCACGATGGAGATCAGGATGTAGACGATGATCATCAGTACGAAGAAGGACAGGTCTAGTGCCACGCCTCCGAGACGCAGCGGCGGGATGAACCGCCGCAGGAGCTTGAGCGGTGGATCGGTGACAGTGTAGGTGGCCTCAAGAACGACGATCATCGCCTTGCCGGGCTGCCATGAGCGGGCGAACTGACGGACGTACTCCATCACCAGCCGCAGGATCAGCACGATGAGGAAACACATCAGCGCGATGTAGAGCACATCCAGGACCACGCCCATCTCCGCGCTTCCCTCTCCCCTGTCCTCGTACTGTCTGTGACCGGTGCTGCGTGTCAGCTCTGGTTGAAGAACCCGCCCTCTGCGATACGGGCCTTGTCCTCCGCCGTGACATCGACGTTAGCAGGAGACAACAGGAACACTTTCTGTGTCACCCGCTCAATGCTGCCATGAAGCCCGAAGACGAGACCCGCGGCAAAGTCGACAAGTCGCTTCGCATCCGTGTCGTCCATCTCCGTCAGATTCATGATCACCGGAGTGCCCTCGCGGAAGTGTTCCCCGATGGTACGGGCTTCGTTGTAGGTCCGGGGGTGCAGTGTGGTGATCCGGTACGGCTCTCGTTCGGACACGACCTTGGGCATGATCACCGGCGCGTTCTTCTCCATGCTCTGACGTTCAGGTGTGATAGACGCCACGGGGGCGATTCGCGCCGGACGCCCGGATTCCGCCGAAAGCGGAGTCGGCTCGCGGTGAGCCGAGAGGGCAGCCGGACGTACCGATTCGTCCCTGTGTGGCTGATGTGACTGGTGGGGCTGAGGAGACTGACGGGACTGGTGTGACGGAAGCGGTGTCTCATGCCGCCGCCGGTCCCGCTCGGGCTCCGGGTCGAGCTCGGGCTCGAAGTCGTCGTCCGGGTCGAACCCGCGGCCGTCGTACCCATCGTCCTCCACGAGGCCGAGGTAGACCGCCATCTTGCGCATCGCGCCGGCCATGCTCTGCATCCTCCGCTCTGTGGTGGATCGGCGTGGTGGATCGGCTGACGCCAACCAAGTGCCCGCGATCCACGTGGCCCCTCCCCTGCGCCCCAACTTCTGCGGTTCGACCGGGATTGACCATATTTTCTGCTGTGGTCCGACTTCTTGGCGACGTTACCCGAGCCTGGGTCGGACTCCGAGTACCGCGGTGCCGACGCGTACATGTGTCGCTCCGGCCGCCACGGCGTGTTCGAGGTCCGCGCTCATCCCTGCGGACACCATGTTCGCAGCAGGATGGGCCGAGCGCAGGGCGGTTGAGAATTCCCTCAGGCGCTCGAACGCCGCCCGTTCCCGCCCGGCGTACGGCCCGGTGAGCGGCGCGACGGTCATCAGGCCGCCGAGCCAGAGCCCAGGAGCGTCCGCGATCAGGCCGGCCAACTCCTCGATCCGGTCGGGCGCGACACCGCCGCGCGCCCCCCGCTCACGCTCCTCCGCGTCCAGGGCGACCTGGATCAGGCAGCCGACCTCCCGGCCCGCGCTCTCCGCGTGCCGGGAGAGCGCACCGACGAGTTTCGGCCGGTCCACGGACTGCACCACATCGGAGTAACTCACCACAGAGCGAACTTTATTGGTCTGGAGTTGACCGACGAAGTGCCAGGTGAGCGGCAGGTCCGCGCACTGGGCGGCCTTCGGAGCGGCGTCCTGGTCGCGATTCTCCGCCACCTGCCGGACGCCGAGCTCGGCCAGCAGCCGGGTGTCGCTCGCCGGATAGGTCTTGGTGACCACGATGAGGGTCACCTCGTCACGTCTGCGACCCGCCGCGGCACAGGCCCTGGCGATGCGTTCCTCCACTTTCGCCAGGTTCGCCGCGAGTTGCCCCTTGCGATCCGTCATGCCCCTCAGTCCAGCCAGACATAGCCCGCGAGCCGCCCGGTGGTGCGCTCACGGCGGTACGAGAAGTGATCGGCCGACTCCAGCGTGCACACGGGGGACCGCTCACGGTCGTGCACTCCGAGCCGGGCGAGCTGCGCGTGGACCCCCGCGACCACGTCCACGGCGGGCGTGCCCCAGGAGGTGACGGAGTGGGCGGCGGGCTCGACCTCGGCGACCTCGGCGCGCATCGCCTCGGGCACCTCGTAGCAGCGGCCGCAGACCGCGGGGCCGGTACGGGCGACGATCCTGCCCGGCTCCGCGCCCAGCTCCACCATGGCCTTCACCACGGCGGGGACCACCCCGGCCACCATGCCGGGCCGGCCCGCGTGCGCCGCGGCCACGACCCCCGCCTCGGGGTCGGCCAGCAGCACCGGGGTGCAGTCGGCGGTGAGCACGGCGAGGGCGAGGCCACGACGGGTGGTGACGACCGCATCCGCCTCGGGCACCGGGCGTGCGCCCCAGGGCGCGTCCGCCACGACGACCTCGCGCCCGTGCACCTGGTTCATCCAGACCACCCGGTCGGGGTCCAGCCCCAGGGTGGCGGCGGCCCGCGCGCGGTTGACGCGGACGGCCTCGGGGGCGTCGCCTACCGCGCCGCCGAGGTTCAGCTCGGCGTACGGAACGGCGCTCACCCCGCCCCACCTGTCGGTGAAGGCGAAGTGGGCGCCGTTCGCCCTGTGCACGATGCCGGCGACGGGACCGGAGCGGTCCGGGCCGGTACGACTTGTTGCACGCGCCGTGTGCGCCGGGGGTCCGTCCGTTGTGCGCACCGGGATCTCGTCCGCCGGGTGCGTCAGGGACCGCTGGGCCGGATCGGGGCCCGTCGGGGCCGGGTCCGGGGCGGCCACGGCGTCGTCGTGCTGTCCTATCACGTCAGGTGGTCCGGATCACTTGAGGAAGTCCGGGACGTCCAGCTCCTCGGCCGCGCTGTCCGGGTACACCCGGGGGGCCGGGGGGCCCTGCGAGGCGGCCGGGGAGCCGGCGGAGAGATCGCCGGGGCCGGGCTCCGGGTCGTCCTCACGCGGGGTGACACTGCCGAGCCCGCCGAAGGCCGGCCGGGTCTCGCTCGGCCGGGGCTCCACGGAGCGGGCCGGCTCCTCGCGCTTGACCGAGGACGAGCCGAGCATGTTCTCCCGCTTGGCGGGCGGCTGGCCGCCGTCGAAGCCCGCGGCGATCACGGTGACCCGTACCTCGTCGCCGAGTGCGTCGTCGATCACCGCACCGAAGATGATGTTGGCCTCGGGATGCGCGGCCTCGCTCACCAGCTGGGCGGCCTCGTTGATCTCGAAGAGGCCGAGGTCCGAGCCGCCCGAGATGGAGAGCAGCACGCCCCGCGCCCCGTCGATGGAGGCCTCCAGCAGCGGCGAGGAGATCGCCATCTCGGCGGCGGCCACCGCACGGTCGTCCCCGCGTGCGGAGCCGATGCCCATCAGCGCGGAGCCCGCCTCGGACATCACGGACTTGACGTCGGCGAAGTCGAGGTTGATCAGGCCCGGGGTGGTGATGAGGTCGGTGATGCCCTGGACACCGGAGAGCAGCACCTGGTCCGCGGACTTGAACGCGTCGAGGACGCTGACCTGGCGGTCCGAGATGGACAGCAGCCGGTCGTTCGGGATGACGATGAGGGTGTCGACCTCGTCGCGGAGCTCGGCGATGCCGTCCTCCGCCTGGTTGGCGCGCCGGCGGCCCTCGAAGGTGAACGGGCGTGTCACCACGCCGATGGTGAGGGCGCCGAGCGAGCGGGCGATGTTGGCCACGACGGGCGCGCCGCCGGTGCCGGTGCCGCCGCCCTCACCGGCGGTGACGAAGACCATGTCGGCCCCCTTGAGGACCTCCTCGATCTCCTCGCGGTGGTCCTCGGCCGCCTTGCGGCCCACGGCCGGGTTGGCTCCGGCGCCTAGTCCGCGGGTGAGTTCGCGGCCGACGTCGAGCTTGACGTCGGCGTCGCTCATCAACAGGGCTTGCGCGTCGGTGTTGATGGCGATGAACTCGACGCCCTTGAGACCGACCTCGATCATCCGGTTGATGGCATTGACACCACCGCCGCCGACACCGATGACTTTGATGACTGCGAGGTAGTTCTGCGGTGCTGCCACGTCGAAGGCCTCTCGCCTCGATTACGTGCCGCCGCGCGCCCGTTGCGCCACGACAGCGATGCCGAATGGGTCGGTCCGAACGCCGACCCGAACCCTAACGGTGAAGTTTAGGGTTACCAGTGTGTCTGTTGCTGAACTTCAATGCTGTTCCGAACAGGACACTAAGTCGACAAGTGGCGCCCGTTCAACGAACACGCCGAACCTCCCGTTTTTCTTTTCACCCTATGTGATCACCCGTAGCGCTGCACAGCCAGGGTGCTGGCCTGCGACGACGCCCGTCAACTCCCGGACACGGCAGGGGCGGTGGGGACACTCACATCGAAGTGCCGGGCACGCGGAGCGGCTTTCATGAGAGCGGTGAGCACTCCGCCCTTCTCGCTCCCCTGCTCATCGCTTCCCCATACGACCGTGCGCCCCCGGGTCAACTCCACGGAGATACTGTCGTATGAGCGGACCTTGAGAACACGTGCTTCGCGACCCACCGCATCCGGGAGGTCCGCCGCCACCCGCACCGCCGCACCCACCAGGCGGGCCGTGCCGAACCGGCGCAGACTGGCGGCACCGCTCGCATCCTGCCGTGTGGCCAATTCCAGCCGCGGTACTCCCTTGGGGGCCACCGGCACTGTCGCGAACCGCACTCCCTCGTCGTCCACTTCGATGAACTTTCCGCCCTTTTCGATAAGCAGGGAGGGCGTGCGCTCGACCACTTTCAGCCCGATTCCATGCGGCCAGGAACGGATCACGTCCACGGAGTCGATTCGCGGCAATGCCCGCCGCAGGCGTTCCGCAATGCCCTCGGTGTCCACCGAGACCAGCGGCGCACCGAGCCGGACGTCCGCGACGCCCCGCACCTGCGCCGGAGTGAGCACCCGGGTCCCGGAGACGGTCACACGCTGCACACGCAGCCAGGACGAGCCGTACAGCGCCCAGCCGGCGAAGCCGCCGAGCAGGACCAGCACCACCAGCGCCGCGGCCAGGCGGCGGCGCACCGTCCTGCCGGCCTCCCGGTCCCGGGGCGCCCCGGGCCGCCGGAAGGGGCCGCGGCCCGGTGGGCCCGCCGGGCCGGACTCCGGCCGCTGCCGTTCGCCGCGCTCGACGGTGCCCGCTCCGGCACCCCTCTCGCCCCCCGCACCCCTGCCTCTGGCACCCCTGGCACCCCTGGCACCCGTGTCCACGTATGCCCGCCTCCTGTCATGCGCCGCGGCGCAGACGGACCCCCGTCATGCCGCGCGGCGGCCCGCGATCGCCTCGTACACCATGCCGACCAGCAGCTCGTCGGCGTCCCGGCGGCCGAACTCGGAGGCGGCACGGGACATCTCGTACAGCCGGTGCGGGTCGGAGAGCACGGGCAGCACATTGGCCTGCACCCACTCGGGCGTGAGCTCGGCGTCGTCGACGAGCAGGCCGCCGCCCGCCTTGACCACCGGCTGGGCGTTCAGCCGCTGTTCGCCGTTGCCGATGGGCAGCGGGACATAGGCGGCCGGCAGTCCGACGGCGGAGAGCTCGGCGACGGTCATCGCACCCGCGCGGCAGAGCATCATGTCGGCCGCGGCGTAGGCGAGATCCATCCGGTCCACGTACGGTACCGGGATGTACGGGGGCATACCCGGCATGTTGTCGACCTGTGGCATGTCGTTCTTGGGACCGACGGCGTGCAGGATCTGGATTCCGGAGCGCTGCAGCACGGGTGCGACCCGCTGGACCACCTCATTGAGCCGGCGCGCGCCCTGGGAGCCGCCGGAGACCAGGAGCGTGGCGGCCCTGGGGTCGAGCCCGAATGCGGCGCGCGCCTCCGGGCGCGCCGCCGCGCGGTCGAGGGTGGCGATGGAACGGCGCAGCGGAATCCCGATATAGCGGGAATTGCGGAGTTTGCTGTCCGGGGTCGACACGGCGACCTGGGCCGCGTACCGCGAACCGATCTTGTTTGCGAGGCCGGGGCGCGCGTTCGCCTCGTGGATGACGATCGGCACCCCGAGCCGCTTGGCCGCGAGATAGCCGGGCAGCGCCACATAGCCGCCGAATCCGACGACCACGTCCGCCTTGGTGCGCTCCAGGACCTGCTCGGCCGCCTTGATCGTGCCGCGCAGCCGCCCGGGAACGGTGATCAGCTCGGGGGTGGGCTTGCGCGGCAGCGGTACCGCGGGGATCAGCGCGAGTTCGTAGCCCCGCTCGGGCACCAGACGGGTTTCGAGTCCGCGCTCCGTGCCCAGGGCCGTGATCCCCACGGTCGGGTCCTGCCTGCGCAGGGCGTCCGCGAGGGCGAGCGCGGGCTCGATGTGGCCGGCGGTCCCTCCACCGGCGAGTACGACATGCACCGAATTTCACCGCTCTCCGGACGAGCGCGCCGTGGCGCGCCGTCGCATCGTGTTCCATCTGCGAGGCTCCTGGCCGCTCCGGCCGGACCGGCCGCCTCGCGCCGCAGCCCGCTTTCTACCAAAGACCGCCCGCAGGCGCCGCAACGGGCCGTAGGACGCGCCCTGCCGCATGGCGAGTGCCGCCCGCGCAGCGGGCTCGTCGCGCGCGAAGGCGATCAGCAGCCCGATGGCGAACATGGTCGACAGCAGGGCGGACCCGCCGTAGGAGAACAGCGGGAGCGGGACCCCGGCGATCGGCAGCAGGCCGAGCACCGCGCCGATATTGACCACGACCTGGGCCGTGATCCAGATGATCACGCCTCCCGCGGCATACCTCACGAACGACTCCTCCGTGCGTCCGGCCACGCGGATACCCGCATAGCCTAGAGCCGTGAAGAGGGCGAGGACGGACAGTGTTCCCGCCAGGCCCAACTCCTCACCGGTCACGGCGAAGATGAAGTCGTTGTGCGCTTCGGGCAGTTGCCCCCATTTTTCCACACTCGCGCCGAGGCCCGAACCGAACAGTCCGCCGGACGCCAGCGCATAAATGCCGTGCACGGCCTGCTGGCAGCTGCCGCCGGGACCCATCTCGGTGGCCCCGATACAGGAGAGCCGGGCCATCCGGTTGGGGCTGCTCTCGATCAGCATCAGCCCGAGCAGCCCTGCCACGGTGAGCACCCCGGCGAACAGCCTGGTGGGCGCCCCTGCCAGCCATAGCAGCCCGAAGAGGATGGCGGTCAGGATGATCGCGGTCCCCATGTCGCCACCGAGCATGATCAGCCCGAGCAGCATGAAAGCGGCCGGCACCAGCGGCACCAGCATGTGCTTCCAGTGGACCAGCAGCCGCCGCTCCTGCTTTCGCGCCAGCAGATCGGCGCCCCACAGCACCAGGGCCAGCTTGCCGAACTCGCTGGGCTGCAACTGGAAGGGGCCGCCGAGCGAGATCCAGTTCTGGTTGCCGTTCACCGCCACCCCTACCCCGGGCACCTGAACCAGCACCATCAGGAAGACCGATCCGGCCAGCAGCGGGTAGGCGAGCGCGCGGTGCAGCCGCACCGGCATCCGGGCCGCCGCGAACATCAGCGCACCGCCGATGACCGCCGCCACGAACTGCTTGCGGAAGAAGTAGGAACCGGGCAGCGAGAGCTGCAACGCCCGGATGATGGAGGCCGAGTAGACCATCACAAGACCGAGTACGGTGATCAGCAGACTACTGCCGAGAATCACATAATACGCAGTCAGCGGCCGGTCCCAGGTCCGCCGGGCGCGCTCGACCAGGCCTCCCAGGGGTACCCACCGGGGCACGCGCCCCGGCAGTTCGGACCGCTCGGAGCGGACGGCCGCCGAGGACCGCGCGGGCCGCGCCGGCCGTCCGGCCCCGCGCGCGGGGGCGCCACGGCCGGGCATCAGCACCCACCGCTGTCGCCGGCGGGGACCCGCCCATGAAACGCAAGCCAAACCCCAGCCAAGGCGTCCCTCCCAAAGGACCAGGCGCCCGCAGCCGGAGCCGGGCCGGTGAACCACACGGCCGGCGGACCGGCGGCGTCAGGCGCCCTCCGCGGAGCGGCCGCGGACCGCCTCCGCGAACGCATCCCCGCGCACGTTGTAGTTGGTGAACATATCCATGGAGGCGCAGGCGGGCGCCAGCAGCACCGTGTCGCCCGGCGAGGCGAGCCGCGCCGCCTCCCGGACCACCGCCGCCATCGCCCCAGTGTCGGTCCGGTCGAGGTCGACCACCGGGACCTCGGGGGCGTGTCGCGCAAGCGCTTCCCCGATGAGGGCACGATCGGCGCCGATCAGCACCACACCGCGCAGCCGGGGCGCGGACTTGGCCACCAGCTCGTCGAAGGTCGCGCCCTTGGCGAGGCCGCCCGCGATCCACACGATCGACTCGTACGCCGCCAAGGACGCCTCGGCGGCATGGGTGTTGGTGGCCTTGGAGTCGTCGATGTAGGCGACGCCGGAGACATCGGCGACGTGCTGCATGCGGTGCGCGTCGGGGCGGAAGGCCCGCAGCCCGTCACGGACCGCGGTGGCCGGCACTCCGTAGGCGCGCGCCAGGGCCGCCGCCGCCAGGGCGTTGGCGATGTTGTGCGGCGCGGGCGGCTGGACGTCCGAGACCTCGGCGAGCTCCTGGGCCTGCCGGTGGCGCTCCGGTACGAAGGCCCGGTCGACGAGGACGCCGTCCACCACGCCGAGTTGGGAGGGGGCGGGCGCGGAGAGGGTGAAGCCGATGGCGCGGCAGCCCTCCTCGACGTCGGCCTTGCGGACCAGGTCCTCGGTGGCCTTGTCGGCGGCGTTGTAGACGCAGGCGACCTGGTTGCCCCGGTAGATCCGGCCCTTGTCGGCCGCGTAGGCCTCCATGGAGCCGTGCCAGTCCAGGTGGTCCGGGGCGAGGTTGAGCACGGCGCCGGAGTGGGCGCGCAGCGAGGGCGCCCAGTGCAGCTGGTAGCTGGAGAGTTCGACGGCGAGGACGTCGTACGGCTCTGCCCCCGGTCGTCCACCACCGCCCTCGATCGACCGCGCCTCGCGCGCAGCCCTGTCCTGCAACACCACGTCGATGATCGGGGTGCCGATGTTGCCGACCGCGGTGGTGCGCAGCCCCGCGGCGGCGAGGATCGACGCCAGCATCCGGACGGTGGTGGTCTTGCCGTTGGTGCCGGTGACCGCCAGCCAGGGCGCCGCGGAGCCGCCCTCGCCCGGAGCCCCCGGCGCCGGGGAGGCGCCGGACGGGCCCCGCAGCCGCCAGGCGATCTCCACGTCCCCGACCACCTCCACGCCCGCGGCCGCCGCGGCGGCGAACAGCGGTGCGGTGGGCTTCCAGCCCGGCGAGGTGACGACGAGCGAGGTGCCGGGCGGCAGGGTGGTGCCGTCGCCGAGGCGTACGGAGATGCGCTCGGCGCGCAGCTGCTCCGCGCGCTCCTGGAGCGCCGGTCCCTCGCCGCCGTCGACGACGGTGACCTCGGCGCCCAGGCCGGCCAGGGCGCGGGCGGCACTGATACCGCTCACGCCGAGACCGGCGACGGTGATGTGCTGCCCGGCCCAGGCCGGCTGCTGCGTCATTTCTCTGCTGCCCATCCTGCGTAGAAGAGACCGAGGCCGACGATCACGCACATGCCCTGGATGATCCAGAAGCGGACCACGACCAGGACCTCGGACCAGCCCTTGAGTTCGAAGTGGTGCTGTAGCGGGGCCATCCTGAAGACGCGCTTCCCGGTGAGCCGGAAGGAGCCCACCTGGATCACGACGGACATGGTGATCAGGACGAAGAGGCCGCCGAGCAGGGCGAGCAGCAGCTCCGTGCGGGAGCAGATGGCGAGGCCCGCGAGGGCGCCGCCGAGCGCCAGGGAACCGGTGTCGCCCATGAAGATCTTGGCGGGTGAGGTGTTCCACCACAGGAAGCCGAAACAGGCACCCATCAGGGCGGAGGCCACCACGGCGAGGTCGAGCGGGTCGCGCACCTCGAAGCAGGCCGCGGGGTTGGTGAGCGTCGCGGCGTTGGCGCAGGCCTCCTGGAACTGCCACACACCGATGAACGTGTAGGCGCCGAAGACCATCACCGAGGCACCGGTGGCCAGGCCGTCCAGGCCGTCGGTGAGGTTCACGCCGTTGGACATGGCGAGGATCATGAACAGCGCCCAGACCACGAAGAGCACCGGTCCGATGGTCCAGCCGAAGTCGGTGGTGAAGGAGAGCTTCGTGGACGCCGGGGTGTTGCCGTGGTTGTCCGCGAACTGCAGCGCGAGGACGGCGAAGGCGATGCCGACGATGAGCTGGCCCGCCATCTTCGCCTTGGCCCGCAGGCCCAGCGAGCGCCGCTTGACGATCTTGATGTAGTCGTCGAGGAAGCCGACCAGGCCCATGCCCGCCATCAGGCCGAGCACCAGCACCCCGGAGAAGGTGGGCGGCTTGCCGCTGATCACCTTGCTGAGGAAGTAGGCGATGATCGTCGCCAGGATGAACGCGATGCCGCCCATGGTCGGCGTGCCGCGCTTGCTGTGGTGCTCGCGCGGCCCGTCGTCCCGGATGTACTGACCGTATCCCTTGCGGGCGAGCAGCTTGATCAGCACCGGCGTGCCCACGAGAGTCAGGAAGAGGCCGATGACTCCCGAGAACAGGATCTGGTTCATCATCGGGCGGCGACCTCGCCCTCGCCCGAGTTGCTTCCGCCGGCCTCTTCCAGCAGCGCCGTGGCGACCCGCTCCAGGCCCACCGACCTGGACGCCTTCACGAGCACGACATCCCCCGGGCGCAACTCTCTGCGCAACAGGTCGACCGCCGCCTGTGCGTCGGACACGTGCACCGACTCCTCACCCCACGAACCCTCGTTGTAGGCGCCCGCACGCAGCCAGGCAGCTTCCCTGCCGCCGACCGCCACGAGCTTGCTCACGTTGAGCCGGACGGCAAGCCGTCCGACCGCGTCGTGCTCGGCGAGAGCCTCGTCCCCGAGCTCGGCCATCTGACCGAGCACCGCCCACGTACGCCCCCCTTCGGCCCGCCGGGCTTCGCCCATTGCCGCGAGTGCGCGCAGGGCGGCTCGCATGGACTCGGGGTTCGCGTTGTAGGCGTCGTTGACCACCGTCACGCCGTCCGGGCGCTCGGTGACCTCCATCCGCCAGCGGGAGAGGGTGCCCGCCCCGGAGAGCGCCTGGGCGATCTCGTGCACGGACATGCCCAACTCATGGGCGACGGCGGCCGCGGCAAGCGCGTTCGACACGTGGTGCTCACCGTACAGGCGCAAGGTCACGGCGCTGCACCCGGAGGGTGTGTGAAGGCTGAAGGCGGGCTGCCCGGTGGCGGTGAGGTGGATGTTCTCGGCTCTTACGTCCGCTTCGCCGGATTCCCCGAAGTACACCACGCGGGCCTTGGTGCGGGTGGCCATCGCGCGTACCAGGGGGTCGTCGGCGTTGAGGACGGCGATGCCGCCCTCCTCGGCGCCGGGCAGGGACTCCACCATCTCGCCCTTGGCCTGGGCGATCTGCTCCCGGCCGCCGAACTCGCCGATGTGGGCGGTGCCGACGTTCAGGACCAGGCCGATCCTGGGCGGGGTGAGGCTGGTGAGGTAGCGGATGTGGCCGATGCCACGGGCCCCCATCTCCAGGACCAGGTACCGGGTCTTCTCCGTGGCGCTCAGCGCCGTGAGGGGGAGGCCGATCTCGTTGTTGAGGGAGGCGGGTGTCCACACTGTGGGCGCCTTGGTGGCGAGCACCTGGGCGAGGAGGTCCTTGGTACTCGTCTTGCCCGCGGAGCCGGTGAGCGCCACCAGGGTGGCGCCGAGGCGCTCCACGACGGCGTGGGCGAGGGCCCCGAGCGCCGCCTGGACGTCGTCCACGACGATCGCGGGGACGCCGACGGGGCGGGCGGCCAGCACCGCGGCGGCACCCGCCTCGACGGCCCCGCGGGCGTAGTCGTGGCCGTCGACGCGCTCACCGGCGAAGGCGGCGAACAGGCCACCCGGTTCCACGGCACGGGAGTCGATCACGACGGAACCGGTGACCAGCGCGGACGGATCCGGTATGTCATGGGTCTGCCCGCCGACGATGGTGGCGATCTCGGCGAGGGAGAGGGCGATCACAAATTCATCCCTGGGTCTGCTGGATTGCTTCGCGGAGCACTTGGCGGTCGTCGAAGGGCCGGACCACCCCGGCGATGTCCTGGCCCTGTTCGTGGCCCTTGCCCGCGATCAGCACGGTGTCGCCGGGGCGGGCGTGGGCCACGGCGGCGGCGATCGCGGCGGCGCGGTCCTCGAAGACGGCGACCTCGCCGCGCTCGTGGGCCGGCACCTCCGCGGCGCCCGCCAGCATGGTGGCGAGGATCGCCAGCGGGTCCTCGGAGCGGGGGTTGTCCGAGGTCAGCACGGCCTCGTCGGCGAGGCGGACCGCGGCTGCGCCCATCGGCCCGCGTTTGGTCCGGTCCCGGTCGCCGCCGCAGCCGATCACGATGCGCAGGCTGCCCTCGGTGACCTTGCGCAGCGCGCGCAGCACCGACTCGACGGCATCGGTCTTGTGGGCGTAGTCGACGACGGCGAGGTACTTCTGGCCGACGTCCACGCGTTCCAGGCGGCCCGGCACGCCGGGCACGGCGGCGATGCCGGCGGCGGCGGCCCCCAGGTCCTTCCCCGCGACGGCGAGGGCGGCGAGCGCGGCGAGCGTGTTGGAGACGTTGAAGGGTCCCGACAGCGGCGAGGTCGCGTCGATCCGCTGCCCCTGGGGCCCGACCGCCACGAACGTGGACTTCAGCGGGCCCACCTCGACCCGCTCGGCCCGCCAGTCCGCGTCGGGGTGTCCCTCGGCCGAGTAGGTCACCACGGGCACCCCGGCCTCCACGGCGAGCCTGCGGCCGTACTCGTCGTCCAGGTTGACGACGCCGGCCCGGGAGCGCTGCTTGGTGAAGAGCTGGGCCTTGGCCCGGAAGTAGTCCTCCATGTCGGAGTGGAACTCCATGTGCTCCGGGCTGAGGTTGGTGAACACGGCGACGTCGAAGACGCAGCCGTCCACCCGGCCGAGGACCAGCGCATGGCTGGAGACCTCCATGGCCACCGAGGCAACGCCGCGCTCCTTCATGACCGCGAAGAGCGCCTGGAGGTCGGTGGCCTCGGGGGTGGTCCGCTCGGACTTGATGCGCTCCTCGCCGATGCGGGTCTCGACCGTGCCGATCAGCCCGGCCAGGTCGCCGGTCGCGGCGAGCCCGCCCTGGACGAGGTACGCGGTGGTGGTCTTGCCGGAGGTGCCGGTGATGCCGATCTGCAGCAGCCCGCGCCCGGGGTGCCCGTAGACGGTGGCCGCCAGCTCACCCATCCGGCCGCGCGGGTCACCGACGGTGAGCACGGGCAGCCCGGTGGCGGCGGCGCGCTCGGTGCCCGCGGGGTCGGTGAGGATGGCGACGGCGCCGAGGTCGGCGGCCTGCGCGGCGAAGTCCGCGCCGTGCAGCCGGGCGCCGGGCAGTGCGGCGTAGACGTCGCCGGGGCGCACGGCGCGCGAGTCGTGCGTGATGCCGGTCACGGCGACGTGCTCGTAGGACCCGGCCGGTCCGGTGATGGTGCGCAGGCCCACCTGGTCGGCGAGCCGCGGGAGGGGGGTGGGCGTCACCTTGGCGGGCCGCGGCGGCCCGGGGGCGGTCACCTGGGCGCCTTCGTGGGGGACGGGGGACTGATCAGCGTGTGGCACGGCGGTGAGCGTACCGGGCGCGGCGGGCGGCGAGCCAAATGAGCGAGAGCGTGCTCCGGCGTGATCAGGCCGCTTCTGGCCCTGGTCGGACGGGGCGGGGGTGGCCTGGGGCTCGGGTGCGTTTCCCGGGTCGGGAGTGATCGTTGTCACGGGCGGTTCCTGGTTCTGTGCGGTCCCGGCCTTCGGACCGTGAAGGTCAGTCCTTGGCCGGATCGAAGGAGACGGGCAGCCGGGCCGGCTTGGCGCCGGTGGGCGGCACCTGGAGGGTCTTCAGGGAGAACTCCATGACCTGCTTGAAGATGGGGCCGCAGGTCTCGCCCCCGAAATAGCTGCCCTTGGTGGCGTTCTGCAGGACGCAGTACACGGTGACCCTCGGCTTGTCGGCGGGTGCGAAACCGGCGAACGAGGAGGTGTAGCCGTGGTAGCGGCCGGTGGCCGGATCGACACGGTTGGCGGTGCCGGTCTTGCCGGCCACCCGGTAGCCCGGGATGCGGGCGAGGGTGCCGGTGCCCTCCTCGTCGCCGACGACGGACTCCAGCATCTGCGAGAGCGCCCTGGCGGTCTCGGCGCTCACCACGCGGGTCTTCCTGGGTGCCGGCGCCCGGGTGAAGTGCCCGTCGGGTCCCTTCGTACCGCGCACCAGGGTGGGCGCCACCCGCACTCCGCCGTTGGCGATCGTCGAGTAGACGGACGCGGCCTGCAGCGCGTTCACGGAGACGCCCTGGCCGAAGGGGATGGTGAACTGCTGGGACTGCGACCACTTGTCCGGCGGCGCCAGGATGCCCGCGGTCTCGCCCGGGAAGCCGAGCCCGGTGGGCCTGCCGATGCCGAACTTCCGCAGGTACGAGTAGAGCACCCGGTCGGCCTGGGCCTGGGTCTTCCCCAGCTGGCCGGTGGCCAGGATGGTGCCGATGTTGCTGGACTTGGCGAGCACGCCGTTGAGCGTCAGGTACCACGTGGGGTGGTCGACGTCGTCGGAGAAGAGCCGGTCTCCCCGGTGCAGTCGGTTGGGCACGACCACGTGCGTGAGCGGGGTGGCGGCGTTCTCCTGGAGGACCGCGGCCATCGACATCAGCTTGGCCGTGGAGCCCGGCTCGTAGGCGTCCTGGAGGGCCGCGTTGCCGAGGGAGGCGGGCGAGGCCTCGGACAGGTCGTTCGGGTCGAAGCCGGGGGCGTCGGCCATGGCCAGGATCTGGCCGGTCCTGGTGTCCTGCACTATCACATAGCCGCGGTCCGCCCTGGACTTCTTCACCTGCTCGCTGATGGCGTGCTGGGCCGCCCACTGGATGTCGCGGTCGATGGTGAGTTCCACGTCGGAGCCGGGCACGGCGGGCGTCTCGCTGGAGCCCGCGGTGGGCACCTGGCGGCCGCCCGACTGGGCGTAGGTGATCCTGCCGTCCTTGCCGGCCAGCTCCTTGTCGAGTGCGAGCTCCAGGCCGCCCGCGCCCTTGCCGGCGCCGTTGACCCAGCCCAGGACCCCGGCGGCGAGGTCGCCGTTGGGGTAGACGCGCTTGCTGCTGGGCTGCTGGAAGACGCCGGCAAGGACGTTGGCGGTCCCGGGGTCGTCCTGGGCCTTGGTGGCGAGGGTGCTCTTCAGGTCACTGATCTGGTTCCAGACCTGGGGGGTCTGGCGGGTGGCCAGCAGCACATAGCGGGTCTTCGGGGTGCGGAGCCTCTCGGCGAGGGACGCGGTGTCGGCGCCGAGGATGGGGGCGAGCAGCGCGGCGGCCTGCTGGGGCGCGTCGGCGACCTTGGTGGCCTTGCGGGTGAACATCGTCGGGTCGGCCGTGATGTCGTACGCGTCCACGCTGACGGCCAGGTCCACGCCGTTGCGGTCGGTGATGCCGCCCCGCTCGGCGGTCAGCGGCTGGCTGGTGTAGCGGTTCCGCTCGGCCTTGGCCGCGTACGCGCTGGCGTCGACGCCCTGGACCTGGCACAGCCTGCCCACGAAGACCAGCATGACCAGCGTCATCGTGACGCTGACCATGCGCAGCCGGGGGCGGGGGCTGCCGAGCCGGATGGTCCGCACGGGGCCGGAGCCGCCGGCGCCGGCGGGGCGCGGCCGGCGCGCGGGGCGTGCGCCGGGGCCGGGGCGGCGGTCGCCGGCTCCCCGGGGACGGCCCGGCGCGGCGGGCGAGGGGACGCGGCGGCGCGGGGCTTCCCTGTCGGTCACGGGATCACCTGCCCAAAGTCGTCGATACGGAGGGCACGGGCCCGGTGGGCGAGGGCGGCGCGACCAGCGCGGTGGCCTCGGTGCCCGGGGCCTCGGTGCCCGTGGCCTCGGTGCCCGGGGTGCCGGGCGCGGCGGAGTCCTGGCGGGCGGCGGTCTCGGACGGCGGTGCGCCGGGGGCGCTCAGCGGGGTGGTGCCGGCGGTGCTGGGCACGCCGCGCACGGTGCCGTCGGGGTCGAGGAAGGCGGGGTCGCCGCCGGGCACCATGCCCAGCTTGTGGGCCCGGCGTGCCAGGGCGCCGGGGTCGGCGTAGCCGTTCACCTCGCGTTGCAGGGCCTGTTCCTCGTCGGTGAGGTCGGTGGTCCGCTGCTTCAGCTCGCTGAGCTGGAACGATCCCTCGTTGAGCGAGGAGTTCAGCACCAGCAGGCCGAGCAGGCCGCCGCCCAGCAGCACGACGATCAGCAGGACGAACGGTGTTCTCGCGGCCCGGCTGGGCCCCGGCAGCATCCGGGCCAGCCGGGCGGCTCTGCCGCGCAGCTCGATCTTCCGTCTCATGGGTGCCTCCCCCGCTTCAAGGATCCCTCCCCCCGCCGCGCGGGGGGCCGTTCGCCGTTCATACGGGACTCGGGGCACGAAGGCCCCGCCGGGGGCGGCGCCCCGGCGGGACTCCACGGGGCCGGTGCGGGGCGCGCGAGCGGTGCCGGCCGCGGGGGCGGAGGGCGGTGTCCTGCCCGACCGTGCCGTTCACGTGACCTCCTCGCGTACCCGCTCGGCGCCGCGCAGGCGCGCCGGGGCCGCCCTGCGGTTGGCGGTGACCTCCTCCTCGGAGGGCAGCTCGGCGCCGCGGGTCAGCAGCCTGAGCCGGGGCTGGTACCGCTCGGGCACCACCGGCAGGCCGGGCGGCGCGGTGTTCGCGGCACCGGCCGCGAGCACCTGCTTGACCAGCCGGTCCTCCAGGGAGTGGTACGACAGCACGACGATCCGGCCGCCCACGGCCAGCGCCCGCACGGCGGCTGGCACCGCACGCTCCAGGACGGCGAGTTCGCCGTTGACCTCGATGCGCAGGGCCTGGAAGGTGCGCTTGGCGGGGTTGCCGCCGGTGCGCTTGGCGGCCTGCGGCAGCGCGTCGCGGATCAGCTCGACCAGCCGCCCGCTGGTGCTGAACGGCTCCTTCTCCCGCTCCCGGACGATGGTGGACACGATCCGCCTGGCCTGCTTCTCCTCGCCGTAGCTGCGCAGGATCCGCACCAGTTCGCCGGGCGGGTAGGTGTTGAGCACCTCTGCGGCGCTGATGCCGGTGGACTGGTCCATGCGCATGTCGAGCGGGGCGTCCTGGGCGTAGGCGAACCCGCGGTCCGCCTCGTCGAGCTGGAGGGAGGAGACGCCGAGGTCGAACAGGACGCCCTGCACGCGCGGCACTCCGAGCCTGGCGAGGACGTCGGGCAGCTCGTCGTAGACCGCGTGCACCAGGGTGGCCCGCTCGCCGTACGGGGCGAGCCGCTGACCGGCCAGCCGCAGCGCCTCCTTGTCCCGGTCGAGCCCGATCACGCGGAGAGCGGGATAGGCCGACAGCAGGGCCTCGCTGTGTCCGCCGAGCCCCAGGGTGCAGTCGACGACGGTGGCGGACGGCAGCGCCAGCGCGGGACCCAGCAGGTCCAGGGTGCGCCGCAGCATGACGGGGACGTGACGGCCCCGGCCGGTCTGCCGTCCGGCCTCGTCCCCGGTGGACCGGTGGTCCCGGGGGCCCTGGTCCCGGCCCCGGTACGGATGCGCCTCGCGCCCTTGCATTGGCCCTCTCAGATCAGGCGCGGCGGCACGCACCGCCGGGTCCCCGCCCGCTCGCGAAGGGGAACGGCCCGCTGGCGCCGGTGAAATGGCGTCAGCCGACCGGGAGCGGGAGGAGGCCGAGCCGTACGTGCGCGGCCGCGCACGTGGGGAGATTCTGGGAAACGCCCCGCGTAAATCAAGCAGAAACGGCGGTGACCGCGGAATTCGAATCCGGCGAACAGCCGAGCGGGAGCCCCTCTGGCCTCCCGCTTCGCGTCACTTTAGTCCACACTGTCGCCCGGTCAATCAACCGGCCTGCGCGTCGGCCGGGCAACCTCCGAAGGGTGCCCGAACGGTGTGCCGCCCGCGCGCACATCGGACGGATTCACCCGTGTGGCGGCACATGGAGGGCCCTTGTGGGTTATCCCACACCGGTCCCGTGTCCGCCGTCGCCCCGTCCCCGTCCCCGTCCCGTGTCCGCAGTCGCCCCGTCCCCTCCCCGTCCTCTTCCCGTCCCCTCCCCGTCCTCTTCCTGGCGTCGTCCCGGCGTCGCTCCGGCCCGCTCTCGCCGCCGCTTCGGTCCGCGCATGGGGCGGGGCCGCCGCAGTGCGCCCGGTACCCTCGCAAGCGGGCGCCCAGTACCTTCGGGGTTATGTCGACTTCCGCCACCCCTGATCAGGGACAGCTGACAGAAGAGAACACCGGCGCCATAGGCCTCGCCGGAACCGTCACCGACCGCCTCGTCGAGGCGAACCAGCGCTACGCCGAGCGTTTCACCGACCCCGGCATGGATGCCAGGCCGGTCCTGCAGGTCGCCGTCGTCGCCTGCATGGACGCCAGGCTCGACCTGCACGCGGCGCTCGGCCTGGAGCTGGGCGACTGCCACACGATCCGCAACGCCGGCGGTGTCGTCACCGACGACGTCATCCGCTCGCTCGCCATCAGCCAGCGCGCCCTGGGCACCCGTACGGTGGTGCTCATCCACCACACCGGATGCGGGATGGAGCGCATCACCGAGGAGTTCCGGCACGACCTCGAGATGGAGGTCGGGCAGCGCCCGCCGTGGGCGGTGGAGGCGTTCCGCGACGTCGACCAGGACGTACGGCAGTCGATGGCGCGGGTGCGCACCTCGCCGTTCCTGCCGCACCGTGAGGACGTCCGCGGGTTCGTCTTCGACGTGCGCACCGGCGCGCTGCGGGAGATCGACCCGGCGTGAGCCGTCCGGGTGACGCGCTCACCCGGACGTCATGGCGGCCGCCCACCACCGGAAGACGGACCACGTCCGGCGTATCGTCGCCAGTTATCCACAGGCGAGTGACACGAACCGGTAACGGCAACAAGAATGCTGATGTGACGCCGTGCGGAACTTCTCGCGCGTGGCGTCCGTGTTTCGGGGTGGGCCGGTCGCACATGGGCGCACCGGCCCGAGTTGGGGTGTCCCCCGCTCTCAGGGAGCTCGGGGAAGGGGCCGAGGAGGACCGGTGACGACCTATGACGAGCGGGCGAGCCAGGGGGATCCCCACGCACGGGCGGAGTCGGGGGTGGGAGAGGACCTGAGCAGCACGGCGGAGCGTGTCCGCCGCTCGGTCGAGGCCGTGATCGAGGGCAAGCCGGAGGTCGTCCGTCTGGCGCTGACCGTGCTCCTCGCCCAGGGCCACCTGCTGATCGAGGACGTCCCCGGGGTGGGCAAGACCATGCTCGCCAAGGCGCTCGCGCGCTCCATCGACTGCTCGGTGCGGCGCATCCAGTTCACGCCCGACCTCCTCCCGTCGGACATCACGGGCGTGTCCATCTGGGACCAGCAGCGCCGGGACTTCGAGTTCAAGCCCGGAGCGATCTTCGCCCAGATCGTGATCGGCGACGAGATCAACAGGGCCTCGCCCAAGACCCAGTCCGCGCTCCTGGAGTCCATGGAGGAGCGCCAGGTCACCATCGACGGGCAGACGTACGAGCTGCCCGCCCCGTTCATGGTGGTGGCCACGCAGAACCCCATCGAGATGGAGGGCACCTATCCGCTGCCCGAGGCCCAGCGCGACAGGTTCATGGCGCGGGTGTCCATCGGCTACCCCAGCCCGGAGGCCGAGCTCCAGATGCTGGACGTGCACGGCGGCGTCTCGCCCCTGGACGACCTGCGGCCCGTCGCCCACGCCCAGGACGTGGTGAAGCTCATCGACGCGGTGCGCCGGGTGCACGTCTCGGACGCGGTGCGGCGCTATGCGGTCGACCTGGTCGCGGCCACCCGCACCCACCCCGACCTCAGGCTCGGCGCCTCCCCTCGGGCGACGCTGCACCTGCTGCGCGCCGCGAAGGCGGCCGCCGCCCTCGCCGGCCGGGAGTTCGCCCTGCCGGACGACGTCCAGGCGCTCGCGGTGGCGGTGCTGGCCCACCGCCTGCTGCCCACCGCCCAGGCCCAGCTGAACCGCCGCACGGCCGAGCAGGTCGTCATGGAGATCCTCCAGCACACCCGCGTGCCCGCCGCCTCCCCGGGGGCTCCCCTCCACCCGGGCGTCCACCCGGGCGTCCACCCGAACGGCCGCCATGCCTCCGGACACGACCGGGACCCGGGCCCGTTCGACCCGCAGCGCGGCAGCCGGAGGGCGTGATGGCGCAGCCGACCGGCCCGGCCGGTCCCGCCTCCCCCGCCGCGGCGAACGAGCCCGGCGCACCGGCCGCCACGGGCGGCGCCGTGCGCACCGCACTGGCCGGCCTTACCACCCGTGGCCGCTCCTTCCTGGCCGCCGGCATCGCGGCCGCCGTCTGCGCCTATGTGCTGGGCCAGAGCGACCTGCTGCGGGTCGGCCTGCTGCTGGCCGCGCTACCACTGGTCTGCGCGCTGGTGCTGTACCGCACCCGGTACCGGGTCTCCAGCAGCCGGAGGCTCTCCCCCGCGCGCGTGCCGGCCGGCGCGGAGGCCCGGGTCCATCTGCGCATGGACAACGTCTCCCGGCTCCCCACCGGCCTGCTGATGCTCCAGGACCGCGTGCCGTACGTGCTGGGGCCGCGGCCCCGTTTCGTACTGGACCGCGTGGAGCCGGGCGGCCGCCGTGAGGTGTCCTACCGGGTCCGCTCCGACCTGCGCGGGCGTTACCCCCTCGGCCCGTTGCAGCTCCGCCTCACCGACCCGTTCGGCATGTGCGAGCTGACCCGGTCCTTCGCCACGTACGACACCCTGACCGTCGTCCCGCAGGTGGAGGCGTTGCCGCCGGTCCGGCTGAGCGGCGAGGCGAAGGGCTACGGCGACGGGCGGCAGCGCTCCCTGGCGCTGGCCGGCGAGGACGACGTCATCCCGCGCGGCTACCGCTACGGGGACGACCTGCGCAGGGTGCACTGGCGGTCCACCGCGCGGTACGGCGAGCTGATGGTGCGCCGTGAGGAGCAGCCGCAGCGGGCCAGGTGCACGGTCCTGCTGGACACCCGGGCGATCGCCTACGAGGGTGCGGGGCCCGGCTCGGCCTTCGAGTGGGCGGTCTCCGGCACGGCCTCGGTGCTGGTGCACATGCTGGAGCGCGGCTTCTCGGTCCGGCTGCTGACGGACAACGGCACCTCCGTGCCCGGCGAGGGCTCCGACGGCTTCTCGGGGACCAGCCAGGAGTCCGCCGACGCGGCGGGCCTGATGATGGACACCCTCGCGGTGGTCGACCACTCCGACGGCACCGGCCTGTCCCGCGCCTACGACGTGCTGCGCGGCGGCAGCGAGGGGCTGTTGGTGGCCTTCCTCGGTGACATGGACGAGGGCCAGGCCGCCGTGGTCGCCTCGATGCGCCGGCGCAGCGGGGCCGCGGTCGCCTTTGTGCTGGACCCCTGGATGTGGGCGCACGGCGCGGCGCGGGACCGCGCGGCGGGGCCGTCCCCGGGCTGCGAGGACCGGCTGCGCCAGCTCGGCGAGGCGGGCTGGACGGCTCTCGCGGTGCCGCCGGGCGCGGGTCCCGCCGAGATGTGGCGGCAGGCGGATCGGCAGCGCAGCGCGGAGGGCGTGAGCGCGGCGGGCACGAGTGGGGGTTGGGCATGATCGGGACACGGCACCCCTCGCGCGGGGGCGCGGCCAGGGGCGGGACGGCGGCTCCGGACGGAGCCAGGGCCGCGGGCGGGACCGCGACTCCGGACGGAGTCACGGCCGCGGGCGGGACCGCGACTCCGGACGGAGTCACGGCCGCGGGCGGGACCGCGACTCCGGACGGAGTCACGGCCGCGGGCGGGACCGCGACTCCGGACGGAGCCAGGGCCGCGGGCGGGACCGCGACTCCGGACGGAGTCACGGCCGCGGGCGGGACCGCGACTCCGGACGGAGTCACGGCCGCGGGCGGGACCGCGACTCCGGACGGATTCACGGCCGCGGGCGGGACGGCGGCTTCGCGGTGCACGACGGCTTCGGCGGAGACGGCGGCCCCGGGCAGGACGGTCCGGGGCAGGACGGTCCCGGGCAGGACGGTCCCGGGCAGGACGGTCCCGGGCAGGACGGTCCCGGGCAGGATGGTCCCGGGCAGGATGGTCCGGGGCGGGGCGGTGGCCGGGGGCGGGATGGCGGCCTGGGGCGGGGGTGCCGTGTGAGCGGGCGTACCCGGATGGCGCTGTGTGCCGCGGCGGCCACCCTGCTGACGGCGTGCGCGCTGCTGCCGCTGGTCGACAGCTCGGTCTGGCTGCTGCAGGCGGCCTTCCTGGTGGTGGTGCAGACGGCCGTGGGCGCCGTGGCCCGCCGGGTGCCGCTCGCCCGGCCGGTGACGGTGCTGGCGCAGGCCGTGGTGACGGTCCTGATGCTGACGCTGGTCTTCGCCCGTGCGCAGGCCGTCGCGGGCCTGGTGCCGACCCCCGAGGCGCTCCAGCGGTTCGGCACCCTGCTCGCACTGGGCCGCGACGACGTGCGCCAGTACGCGATCCCGGCGCCGCTGACCGACGGGATCCAGTTCATGCTGATCGGCGGCGTGCTGCTGATAGGGCTTCTGGTGGACGCCCTCGCGGTGACCTTCCGCAGTGCGGCCCCCGCCGGGCTGCCGCTGCTCGCCCTCTACGCCATCGCCGCCGGTCTGTCGCAGAGCTCCGCGGACTGGCTGTGGTTCCTGCTGGCGGCGACCGGATACCTGCTGCTGCTCCTCGCGGAGGGCCGGGACCGCCTGTCGCGCTGGGGCCGGGTCTTCAGCGGGGCACCCCGCCCGCCGGGCGGGCGGGTCACGCCCGGCGGCCCCGAGGCGTCCGGCGCCGTCGCACCGGTCCGCGCGGGCCGCAGGATAGGGGCGGTGGCGCTCGGCATCGCGCTCGTGGTCCCGCTGGCGCTGCCCGGGCTGAGCGCCGGCCTGTTCGACCCCGCGGCCCACGGCGGCGGGGTGGGCCCGGGCGGCGGCACGGTCTCGGCGGTCAATCCGCTGGTCTCGCTGCAGAACAGCCTCAATCAGCCGGAGGACAAGGAGGTGCTGACCTACCGCACCTCCCCGGGTACGGCGAACGACCAGTACCTGCGGATCGTCTCCGAGGACGAGTTCGACGGCACCACCTGGAAGCCCGCCGTCCGCCGCATCACCGACGTACCGAAGGTCCTCCCCGCCCCCGAGGGCCTCAGCCCCGGCGTGCGCACCACGGAGATCAGGACCACCATCAAGGCAGCCGACTGGTACGCCCAGGACTGGCTGCCCATGCCGTACCCGGCGAGCCAGGTCAGGATCGGCGGCCGCTGGCGGTACGAGCCGGTGGGCCGCACCCTGGTCGGCGACCACGGCCAGACCACCAAAGGCGTGTCCTACGAGGTGACGAGCCTGGCCGTGGCACCGACCGCGCGGCAGCTGGCCGACGCCCCGAAGCCGCCCCCGAGCGTGGCGCGCGAGTTCACCAAGGTGCCCTCGTCGCTGCCGGCGGTGGTCGCCGCCACCGCCCGCCAGGTCACGAAGGGCGCGAAGAACGACTACGAGCGCGCGGTGAAGCTCCAGGACTGGTTCGCGGAGGACGGCGGCTTCACCTACAACACCAATGTGGAGGCCGGCACCGGGCCCGGCGCGATAGCGCGGTTCCTGCGCCAGAAGGAGGGCTTCTGCGTCCACTTCTCTTTCTCGATGGCGGCCATGGCCAGGACGCTTGGCATACCCGCCCGGGTCGCAGTGGGCTTCACACCCGGCACGCTGACCGCCGACGGCTCGATGTCGGTGGGCCTGAGGGACGCGCACGCCTGGCCCGAGCTGTACTTCGAGGGGGTCGGCTGGACCCGCTTCGAGCCCACCCCGAACCGCGGCAGCGTGCCCGACTACACCCGGCCCGACACCCGTAGTGACGTCTCCAGCGATCCGGCGGCGCCCTCGCAGGCCGAGCCCGGCACGCCGTCCTCCGAGCCGACGGCCCAGGACAGCTGTTCCACGGCGGACAAGCGGCTCGGCTCCTGCGAGTCCACCGTTCCGCAGACGGGCGGCGGCTCCGGGGACGACGGCCCGTCGGCCGGGCTGATCGCCGCCGGTGCCGTGGGCGCGCTGGTCCTCCTCGTGCTGCCGCTGCTGCCGATGCTGTGGCGGGTGCGCGTGCGTGCCAGACGACTGGGCGACCCGGGCGCCGGGAGCACCGGGAGCGCCGGGAGCGCCGGGAGCGCCGGGAAACGGCGCACCCCCGGCCTGCCGGGCCCGCTCGGCCGGGCGACCGGGGGGCGGCGTGGACACCCGGGGCGTGGACACCCGTCACGCGCCGGGGAGGAACAGCCGCCCGCCGGTGGCACACTCGCCGGTGGCGCGGGCGAGCCGCCCGTCCCGGCCGAGGTGGTGCGGCGCACCCTGGCGCACTGGCGTGAGGTCACGGACACGGCCTGGGATCTCGGCATCGTGCCCAACGAGTCGGAGACGCCCCGCAGGGCCGCGGACCGCATCGTTCGGGTGGCGCCGCTGGAGCAGGATGCCGCGGCGAGCGTGCACCGGGTGGCGAGCGCCGTGGAGCAGGTGCTCTACGCCCCGGCTCCCCGGCCCGCCCCGGGCCTGGCCGACGACGTACGGCGGGTGCGGGCCGGCCTGCGGGCCTCCGCGAGCCGTGCCACGCGCCTGCGCGCCGTTCTCGCCCCGCGCTCGGCCGCGCGCCTGACGTGGGCGTTCGCCGACTGGCGCCGGCGTGTGGCGGCCCGCCTGGCGACGTACTGGCCACATGGGCGCGTCAGCATGCGGCCTTTCCGGTAGGCGGGGCGGCGCGGCGCCCAGCACGGTGGGGCGGCGCCCAGCGCCTCCGGGCAGCGCGGTGGCGCGGCATCCAGCGCCTCCGGGTAGCGCGAAGGCGCGAAGGCGCGAAGGCGCGAAGGCGCGAAGGCGCGAAGGCGCGAAGGCGCGAAGGCGCGAAGGCGCGAAGGCGCGAAGGCGCGAAGGGCAGGTGGCCCATGCGGTCCCGCCTGCCCGTTCCGGCCCGTGGCTGGACATCGCTCTCGTCGCGGCCGGTCGCGCAGATCCCCGCGCCCCTGCCGGGGCCGCATACGCTCGCCCGTGCCCCTGACGGAGCCCTGGCGGGCAAGTCCGGACACGACTGAGGGCGACCACTGCGAACGGTCGCCCTCTGCATACGTTATGTGATCCGGCAGCCGGAAACCGCCGACGCTCTCACTGCCCCTGCTCGTCCTGACGTCGCTGCCACCGCTCCTCGATGCGGTCCATCATCGAGCGCCGCTGCCTGCCCTGCCGTCGGCCCGGCCGCGTACCCGCCGCACCCGGCGCACCCGCACCGGCGGGCGGCTGCTCGCCCGACCTGGGCGCCTTGCGCCAGCCGGTGACGGCGAGCACGGCGCACCCCAGCATGACGAGGAACCCCACCACACTGATCCAGATGAGCTGGGCGACCATGCCGCCCATGAGGAGACCGATACCGACAAGGAAGCCCACAACCGCGAGATACGCCCGGCGTCGGGTGTACCTGCGCAGTCCGCTTCTCTCAAGCGCTGTCGCGAACTTGGGATCTTCGGCGTACAGCGCTCGCTCCATCTGCTCGAGCATTCGCTGCTCGTGCTCCGAGAGCGGCACGGAGTCCTCCTCATCGTGCAGTCGCCGGGGCGACCGGGGGGTTCCCTTCAGGATAGGCAGGGAATCGCCCCCGTGAAACCCGCCCCTCTACGCCAATTCACCACCCGCGCCGCCATGCGGTTCGAGTCGCTGATCATTGCATTCCCCAGCGATCGGTCCGTCATGCCGGACGGTCTCCTTCGATCATACGGCGCCGGAAGCCCGATCGGGTGCCCTGTGAAGTACTCCATTCGTCCCTGCGCCGCTGATCAGCCGTGGTCGCGTGCCGTGTCCCGGTCGCCCGTGCGGCCCTGCCGCTCGCCGAGCACGTGGAGCTGGGTGGCGACGGACTGGAAGGCGGGCAGTTCCGCGGCGGCCGCCTCAAGCTTCAGCAGGGCCTCCAGGGCATCCGGTTCGGTGTCGACCAGATCCCCGGGGACCAGGTCGGCGAAGACCCGGACGCCGTGCACCGCCTCGACGCGGACGCCCGCGGCCTCGACGAGCGCGGTGAGCTGTTCGACGGTGAAGCGCCGGGGCACGGGGTCGCCGTCGCCCCAGCGGCCTTGGGGGTGGGTGAGGGCCTGGTGCGCCTCGGTGAAGTGACCGGCCAGCGCGCGGGCGAGCACGGTGCCGCCCAGGCCGGCGGCGAGCAGGCTGAGCACCCCGGAGGGGCGCAGCGCGCCGATGACGTTGCGCAGGCCCTCGGCCGGGTCGTCCACGTACTCCAGGACGCCATGGCAGAGCACCGCGTCGTAGCCGCCGCGCTCCACGACGTCGAAGAGCCCGAGGGCGTCGCCCTGGACGCCCTGGATACGGTCGGCGACCCCGGCCTCCGCGGCCCGGCGCTCCAGCGCGAACAGCGCGTTCGGGCTGGGGTCGACCACGGTGACGCGGTGGCCGAGGCGGGCGACGGGCACGGCGAAGTTGCCGCTGCCGCCGCCGGTGTCGAGGACCCCGAGCTGCTCGCGGCCCGTGGCTTTGACCCGGTGGTCGAGGGCGTCCTTGAGGACCTCCCAGACCACGGCGGTACGGAGGGAAGCGCGGGGGCGCATCGGGTCCGACACGGGATTGACTCCTCGGCGCGGCACCGCCTCTTGTCGGCGGAGCGGTTTGGCCTCCCCCGGCCATCGGCGGGAGAGGGGGGTGCAGGCGCACCCAACCCTATTGCCTCCCGAGCCCACGGCCCCGGCACGGTCACCCGGCGCCACCGGCTCCCGTCCAGGGAGCGGACGCCGGCCACGGTCCGGCGACCTGCGCACCCTCCTCCAGCCGGCGGCCGGGGACGAGACCGCAAGTGGCCCGCCCCGGCGGCGTACGGCAGGCACGTCATGGCTCGCCGCGCGGTTCCGCGCGCTTCCATCCGGGCCCCACCCCACCGGCCGGTGACCGACCACGAAACCGCGGGTGGGGCCCGCCTGCAAGGGGCGCGCGGAACCGCGCGACAAACCGCCACCCGCCGACAGCCAGGAACGAGACAGCAGGGGCTGCCCCAGGGACGCGGGGAACCGCGCGACAAACCGCCACCGGCCGGCGGCCAGGAACGAGGGACAACGAGGGACAACGAGGGACCCGGGGAGGGACCGGACGCCGGCGCGGGGTCAGCCGGCGTCCTGACGGGGCTCCGCAGCCGGCTGCGGGAGAACCGGCTGGAGCGTCAGCAACCGCTCCACCAGGCGCAGGAACATCGCTCCGTCCCGCAGCAGGTCGTCGGCCTCGCGGCGGGTCACCGCGCCGCGGATGCCCGCCTCCGCGCGGGCCCTGCGGCCGGCGCCCGCGGCGAAGAGGGCGCTCCACTCGGTGAGTTCCGGAGCGATCTCGGGGAGCACTTCCCAGGCGCTCCTGATCCTGGCCCGCCGGCGGGGCGTGGGCTCGGGCCTGCCGCGCGCGGCGAGCACGGCGGCGGCGGTCCGCAGTGCGGCGAGGTGGGCGGTGGCGTAGCGCTCGTTGGGCGTGTCGAGCAGGGCCGCCTCGTCGAGCCCCGCGCGGGCCTGGGCGAGCAGGTCGAGCGCCGCCGGCGGGGCGGAGGTACGGCGCAGCACGGGGTGCACGTCGGTGGCGGGACCGGTCAGCGAGGGGGCAGGGCCGGCGGCGCGGCGGCGGGCGGCTGCTGCTGCGGGGTACCTGGCCATGACATACCTCCTGTCGTCTGGGTGACGACCCGGTGGCCGTCTGTGCCCATCGTGGCCCCCACCACTGACAATCGGCTCTGACCTGGCCTTTTACTTCGATCGCACGTTCGGGAAAGAGGCCCCTCGGCGCTCTCGCGGCGCCCTTTCGAGGTGCCCCTCGTGGGCGCCTCCCGGCCGGCACCTCCCCGCGACGTCACCTCCCCGCGAGATCACCGCCTCGCGACGTCACCGCCTCGCGGCAGCGCCCCGGTGGCGGCGACCCGAACGGTCCGGCTCCGCCCGAAGCCCCGCCTCCGCCGGCGGGCCACCGCGGGGTCCCGTGACGGCCCGCGGATCCCGCGCGAAGCCGCACCGCCCCGGCGCGGGCATGCGTACGCCGGTCCGGTGCGGCCCCAATCCCCCTGAGACCGCGCCGGACCGGCGTCCCCCCGGAATGTTCCCCCGTGGCGGCCCCGCGGCCCGTGCCCCCGCCGGCCGCTGTGGTGCACCGGGGCCGGCCTCCCCCGCCGTCGGGCGGGGGTGGCCAAGGGCGCCGCGCCGTTCCGCCGCCCCGTGTCGGCGGTGCCGGCGCCGCGCGCCCTTCCATGCCCCCACTCTTCCGTGCCGGCCGGCCCGGACCATCCGCGTGCCTACTCATCCGGGTGCCTAGGTAGACGTACTCAGGGGTAGGCGCTCGCCCCCAGCAGGGCCCGGGCCGCGGTACCCGGAGCCGTCCGCGGGTCCCGCTGTCAGTGGGTGCCGATAGGGTCCCTGGCATGGCACGGATTGCGGTGATCGGCGCCGGGATGGGCGCCATGGCGGCCGCCGCCCGGCTGGCCGTCGCGGGCCACCGGGTGGTGGTGTACGAGCGCGCGGACACCTACGGCGGCGCCCTGGGGAGCGTCGAGCGCGACGGCTTCGTCTTCGACACGGCCCCCGGCCTGCTCCCGCTCCCCGCCGTCTACCGCGACCTGTTCGTGAAGACGGGCAAGGAGCCCCTGGAGGAGTGCGTGGGGCTGACGCAGGTCGAGCCCGCGGCCCGGCACGTCTTCGCGGACGGCACGGACGTCCGCCTGGCGAACGCGTCCCGTGCCGCCGTGGGCGCGGCCCTGGACACCGCCCTCGGCGGGGGCGCGGGCGAGCGCTGGGCGGCGTTCATGAACCGCGCCCGGGAGGCCTGGGACCGCTCGCGCCGTCCCCTGCTGGAGGAGCCCCTGTGGCCGAACTGGCAGGTGCTCGCGGACCGCGAGCCCTATCCGGCGCTCGTCCGGCGCCGCCTGCTGCGCAGGGACCGCTCGGCGGCCACCCTCGCGGAGGTCGCGGAGCTGGAGCTGGACGGCGAGCCCCGGCTCCGCGCGCTCCTTGAGCACCATGCGCTCGCCGCCGGCCTGGACCCGCGGACGACCCCGGCGTCCGCCGCCGTGCTGCCGTACCTGGAGCAGACGTTCGGCGTCTGGGCGGTGCGCGGCGGGCTCCGGGCGCTGGCGCGGGCCGTGTACGAGCGGTGCCTGGCCCGGCGGGTCGAGTTCCGCTTCGGCGCCCCGGTGGCCGGGATCGTGGAGAAGGACGGCAGGGCGTCCGGCGTCGAGCTGGCGAACGGCTCGGTCGAGGAGGCCGGTTTCGTGGTGGCGGGCGTGGCGCCCGGTGTGCTGGACCGGTTGCTGCCGGGCGCCCCGGCCCGTGCGGTGGGCGAGGTGCCCGCCAGGGCGGGCCTGCCCAGCCGTGTGACGGTGCTGCTCGCCCTGCGGGGCGCCCGGCCCGCGGACGCCCCGCACCGCACGGTGGTGCACAGCCCGGACCGCGCGGCCGAGCTCGACCGGCTCTTCGGGGCCGCCCCCGGCGTCCCGGAGGAGCCGACGGTCACCGTGCTGCGCCCCGCCGACCCCGAGCTGATACCCGGCCCGGAGCACGAGGCGGTCACGGTGACGGCCACGGTGCCCGCCGGGGCCGCGATCACGGGGGCCGACGTCGATCGGGTGCTCGCGCGCGCGGAGCACGCCGTGGAGGGACTGCGCGAGCGCCTTCTCTGGCACGAGGTGCGCACGCCTGCGGACGTCGCAGAGGCGACCGGCGCGGAGGGCGGGGCGGTCCCGCCGCCCGCCCTGGCCGCGGGGGGCGGCCGGCTGCTGCACCCGTCGAACACGACGCGGCTTCCGGGGCTGTTCACCGTGGGCGGCTGGTCCCACCCCGGTGGCGGTCTGCCGCACGCGGGCATGTCGGGCGCACTGGTCGCCGGGTTGATCGTGGAGGGCCCGCGGTTCCGCGGCTCGCAGTGACCTGGCAGGGCTCGTGCGTCCGCGGCCCACAGTGACCGGCAGGCCCCGCGGTTCCGCGACCCACAGTGACTGGCAGGCCGCGTGGTCCCGCGGCCCACAGTGACTGGCAGGCCGCGTGGTCCCGCGGCCCACAGTGACTGGCAGGCCTCATGGTTCCGCGGCCCGCAGTGACCGGGTAGGCCCCCTGGTTCCGCGGCCCGCAGTGACGTGGGCGCCGGTCGCCGCGAGCCGACGCGGAAGGGATCACGCGCCGTCAGCGGCTCACCGGTCACCGCCTTCCGGAGGGCGGGCCGACGTCTCCCGTGCCCCACCGCCCAACGGCCGCGGGACATCGCCCGCCGGCCGTCCCCGCACCGGCAGGAGCGCTCAGTACTACTGCCGGCCGTGGTAGCCGGAGCCGGTGTCGTAGCCGTCCGCCGAGGGGTCGTATCCGGCCGCGGGGTCGTAGCCGCCCTGTGTGTGGCTCTGTCCCTGGTACGGATAGGGCTGCTCGGGCGGCAGCTCACCGCCGTAGTCGGTCCCGGTGCCCCGCTGCTGGGGCATCCAGACACCGCCCGGGGGTGTGTCCGTGCCGTAGGCGTCGCCCCCGTACGGATCCTGGGCGGGGTAGGACCCGGCGTACGGCTGCTGGGCGTAGGGGTCGTACTGCTGGTGCTGCTCGGTGCCGTGGCCCTGGGCGCTCCCCGTGCCGTCCTGCGGCGCGCCGCCCGGGTAGGGGGCCGCGGCCCAGGCGTCGCCGTACGGCTGCCGGCCGGCGTCGTAGCCGTACTGCTGGTCGTAGCCGGAGTAGCCGTCGTACCCGTACTCGGTGCCGCTGTAGGCCGTGTTCGGGGCGGACGCGGCGGCGTAGGCGTCGGCGGTGGCGCCGGAGCCCGCCGCCGCGTAGGCGGCGGTGTCCGCAGGCGCGTAGGCGGCGGTGTCCGCAGGCGCGTAGGCGGCGGTGTCCGCAGGCGCGTAGGCGGCGGTGTCCGCAGGCGCGTAGGCGGCGGTGTCCGCGGGCGCGTAGGCGGCGGTGTCCGCGGGCGCGGTGGGCGGGTAGCCGTACGCGGTGCCGTCGTAGCCGGTGCCGTAGCCCGTCTCGTCGGTGTGGCCGGTGGTGCCGCCGTAGGCAGCCGTACCGGCCGCGCCCGAGTAGATGCCGTACTGGCCGGTGTCCTCCGGCAGCGGCTCGGGCTCGTAGACCTGGGCCGGGGGTTCTTCGGGGGGCAGCGGCTCGGATTCGTGCGCCGCGTGCGGGGGCTGGTCGGGGCGTGGCGGGGCGTCCGGGGAACCGGCGGGCTCGTACTCCAGGTCGGAGACCCGCAGCGTGGGCTCCTGGCGGGCGCGTGCGCGGCCGGGATCCCCCTTGCGGCGCCTGCTCGCGCCGGGCCTGCCGCCGAGCGCCCACCCGGTGGTGAAGCCCCGGCGGAACGAGAGGGTGACGTAGGTCTGCCCGACGGCGAAGGCGATCGCCCCGATCACGATGACCACGATGGACGGCAGCACCACACCGACCACCACGCACAGGAAGCCGACGAAGGCGAGCAGCCGCCACCGCAGCCGTGCCTTGTACTGCAGCAGCACCTCTCCGAGCAGCCAGAGCGCGACCAGACCGAATGCGATGTAGAGGACCGTCATGCCCATGTACGCCCCTCTCATGCAGTTGCCGGGTCGTGGAGTCGCCGCGCCCTGTCGGGCAAGCGTAAGGCCGCGTCTAGACCTGGTGCTGGTGCAGGCCCAGATTCTCGTGGATTTCCAGCGTCGCCGTGGAGTTGTTGAGCGTGATGAAGTGCAGTCCGGGAACGCCTTCGGTGAGCAGCCGTGCGCAGAACTCCGTCGCGAACTCGATTCCGATGGAGCGTACCGCCGCCGGGTCGTCCTGGGCGGCGAGGATCCGGTCCCTGAGCGCGCCGGGGATCGCGGCGTTGCTCAGCTGGGGCAGCCGCTCGAGCATCTTCACGCTCGTCACCGGCATCACCTCGGGGATGATGGGCGTGTCGCAGCCGGCCGCGGCGGCGCGGTCCCGCAGTCGCAGGTAGGACTCCGGGTGGAAGAACATCTGGGTGATCGCGTAGTCGGCGCCCGCCCGGCACTTGTCGGTGAAGTGCCGGATGTCGGTGTCCTCGTCCGCCGAGCGCGGATGCATCTCGGGGAAGGCCGCGACGCCCACGCAGAAGTCGCCGGACTCCTTGATCAGCCGGACCAGGTCGGCGGCGTAGGTGAGGCCCTGCGGGTGCGGGATCCACTCGCCCATGGGGTCGCCGGGCGGGTCGCCGCGCACCGCGAGCATGTTGCGGATCCCGGCGTCCGCGTACTGGCCGATGATGTTGCGCAGCTCGGCGACGGAGTGGTTCACCGCGGTGAGGTGGGCGACCGGGGTGAGGGTGGTGTCGGCGACGATGCGCTCGGTCGCCCTCACGGTGCCGGCGCGCGTGGACCCGCCGGCGCCATAGGTGACCGAGACGAAGCTCGGGGCGACCGCCTCGACCCTGCGCAGGGCGTTCCAGAGGTTCCGCTCACCCTTGGGGGTCTTCGGCGCCCAGAACTCGAACGAGTACGTGGTCGTGCCGGACGCGAGCATGTCGCGCACGGTGGGTGCGCGGTCGATCCTGGTGGATGCGGTGCCGAAGGCCATACGGGCAGACTAGCCAGGCGGGCGGTGTGACCAAACCAGAGCAAGGTCAATTGTCTTGTTTGCCGGGATGCTGACCTGGCGGATGTCCATGTGCCGGACAGGTGTCACGGGGTGTGCCCATGGTGGGGTGGCCGATTCCGCCCTGTGCCGTGCGGTGCCGGTCGGTGTCGTGCGGTGCCGGTCGGTGCCGGTCGTGCGGTGCGGTGCGGCCGATGAGCCGGCGGGCTCGTCGGGGCCGGTCGCGCCCCCGCGGCGGGGCGCGGGGCGGTCGGGTCGGGTGGTGTGGGGCCGCGGGGGCGGAGGCCGGGTGTGCGGTCGGTCAGGTGGTGCGCAGGCGCTTGGTGAACTCGGCGGCCGCGGCTTCCGGGTCGTCCGCGTCGGTGATCGCGCGTACGACCACGACGCGGCGGGCGCCCGCGTCGAGGACCTGGTCCAGGTTGCCGAGGTCGATCCCGCCGATGGCGAACCAGGGGCGGTCGGTGCCCAGGGAGGCGGCGTACCGCACCAGGCCGAGCCCCGGGGCGTGCCGGCCCGGCTTGGTGGGGGTGGGCCAGCAGGGGCCCGTGCAGAAGTAGTCGACGCCTTCCTGGACGGCGGCGGCCGCCGCCTCGGGTTCGGCGTGCGTGGAGCGGCCGATCAGGACCCGGTCGCCGAGTATGGCCCGGGCGGCGGGCACGGGGAGGTCGCCCTGGCCGAGATGGAGCACGTCGGAGCCGGTGGCGTGGGCGACGTCGGCGCGGTCGTTCACCGCGAGCAGCTTGCCGTGCCTGCGGCAGGCGTCGGAGACGATCTCCAGGTGCTCCAGTTCCTCCGCGGCCTCCATGCCCTTGTCGCGCAGCTGGACGATGTCGACGCCGCCCGCGAGGGCCGCGTCCAGGAACGCGGGCAGGTCGCCCTGGCGCTTGCGGGCGTCGGTGCAGAGGTACAGCCGGGCGTCGGCGAGCCGGGCGCGGAGGGTGCCGGCTTCGGCGGCCGGGCTGTCGGCGGGGCCGGGGGCCGGGGTGCTGCTCTGGCTGGTGCTGGGCACGGCTGGGTCCCCCTGGGGTCGGTGGTGGCGTGGGGCGATGCTGTGGTGGACGTGCGTTCCTGCGGCGGTGGGATGCGTGTTCCGATGGGGTGCGTGTGGGGTGAGGCGCGCCCGGCGGGGGCGTCGGGACGTCGTCGGGTCAGGGCGTCGGGCATGCGGGTATCGGCGTACGGGCCACGGGGTGGCCGTGGCCCGTACGCCCGGCTGGTCGGTGGGTCAGACGGCGAGCGCCTGGGCTCGGCGCTTCACCTCCGTGCCGCGATTCTCGCTGAGCGCCTGCGCGGGGGTGCCGGGCAGGGTCGGGTCCGGGGTGAAGAGCCACTCCAGCATCTCTTCGTCGGTGAAGCCGTCGTCCCTCAGGAGCGTCAGGGTGCCGGTCAGGCCCTTCACGACCTTGTCGCCGTCGATGAAGGCTGCGGGCACGTGCAACGCCCTGTTCTCACCGCGGCGCACTGCGATCAGCTGGCCCTCCTTGACCAGCTGCCTCACGCGCGTGACCTCCACGCCGATCCTTTCGGCGATGTCGGGGAGGGTGAGCCAGGCGGGCACGAGAGCATCGATCTTTGCGTCAATCTCGGTCACGGGACAAGCGTGCCATCTTGGACCGGTCGTCGGAAGCGGGGCGCCTCCGGCGGGGCGCGTCGTGGGGGCCGACGCGGCTTGCCCTCGGCTCGGGGTCCCTGCGCGGGGGGCGCGCCTTCGGCGGTGTGTCGGGAGGGGGTGCGGCGGGTGCGGTGCGGATTCCGCTCTGCGGGTGGTCGGCGCTGAGGTGCGCCCTTCGGGCTGCACGGGTGGCCTGCGGAGGGTTCGGCACCGCCGGGACGCGCCGTCGGGGGTTCTCGCCGTTGCGGCGGGATGGGGAAGGGTGGGCCGCCGGACGAGGGAATGGGAGGGGCGGGCCGCCGGACGACGGGACGGGAGAGACCGGCCGCCGGACGACGGGAGGGAAGAGGCAGACCCTCGGAGGCCGGGATGGGAGGGGTCAGGCCGCCGGACGACGACCTGGGCCAGGGCCGGCCATCGAACCCCGGAACGGGCAAGGGCCAGCCATCGAACGCCGGGACAGGGAAGGGGGCAGCCATCGACGCCGGGACAGGGAAGGTGGGAGGTGAGGTGGTGTGCTGTCGGGCGCGGCTCATCTTCCCCCGCCCCAGCGCGGCCCCGTTCCCCGGCGGGGGCTGCGGGGAGTGGGGCGCCGGGGCGGGGGGCCGCTTCGTCAGGCTGTGGCGGATTTCAGGGGGGTCGCGGGGTCGGAGAGGGCCGCGGGGTCCATGGGGGTGGCGGACTCGATGACTCTGCGGCCCTGGGCCAGGTCGCGGGGGCGGCCTACGGCGAGGACGGCGACGAGGTGGTTGTCGCGGAGCCAGCACGCCGACCAGGCGGTGCTGGTGGGGTCGCCGCGCCACACCAGTGCGTCGGCGTGCGCGTGGTGCCCGGCGTACTGCACGAAGCGGCCGAACTGCTCCGACCAGAAGTACGGCACGGGATCGTAGACCGCGCGGGTCAGGCCGAGGATGTTGGTGGCGACGGTGCGCGGGCCCTGGAGTGCGTTGTCCCAGTGGTGCACCAGGAGCCGCTCCGCGTAGCGCGCGGAGGGGAACGAGGCACAGTCGCCGACCGCGTACACGTCGGGCGCCGAGGCGCGCAGCCCGTCGTCGGCCACGACCTCGCCCTGGGCGCCGAGTGCGATCCCGGAGCCGGCGAGCCAGCCGGTCGCGGGGCGGGCGCCCACGCCCACGACGACCGCCCCCGCGGGCAGCCGCGTGCCGTCGTCCAGCACCACGCCGCCTGGCTCGACACGGCTCACCCGCGCGCGCGTGCGCAGCCGCACCCCGGCCTCGGCGTACCAGTCCGCCATGGGCGCCGCCACCTCCCGGGGCAGCGCCCCGGCGAGCGGCTGGTCGCCGGCCTCCACGACGGTCACCTCGCAGCCCGCCTCGCGCGCCGCCGTGGCGAACTCGGCGCCGATCCAGCCGGCCCCGACGACCACGACGTCGTGCTGCTCGGCGAGCACCGGGCGCAGCCGCTCGGCGTCGTCCAGGGTGCGGAGCAGATGCACGGCCGGCAGGACCTCCACGCCCGGCAGCCTGACGGGCTCCGCGCCCGTGGCGAGCACCGCGGCGTCGTAGCGGACGGGCCCCTTCGCGGTGTCCACCTCGTGGTCCGCGGGCCGCAGGCCGGTCGCCTCCCGGCCAAGCCTCAGGTCGACGCCGAGCGCGTCGAAGTCGATGTCGAAAGCGGAGCCCTCCGCCTTGCCGAGCAGGATCGCCTTCGACAACGGCGGCCTGTCGTACGGCGGGTGCACCTCCGCGCCGAGCAGCGTGATCGTGCCGCCGAAACCCTGTTCGCGCAGGGCCACCGCGGTCTGCACACCCGCCATCCCGGCGCCCACGATCACGATGCGGCGCTCCGCCTGAAGCTGGTGCGACCGGCTCTCCGGTCCCGTCTGCTCGCTCACCCGATCACCATAGACGCGTGACTTTCCGTCAGTCAGCCGTTCCCGGCACCGTCCTCCCAGGGAGCGTCTCCGAAGCACGGCTCCCTTACTGGGGCGCACGGTGACCGGCTAGGGTGGGCCGCAGGAAAGAACTCCGCGGGAGCCCGGACGCACCGGGCTGAGAGGGAGGCTGTGACGGCCTCCGACCGTACGAACCTGATCCGGGTCATGCCGGCGAAGGGAGGGTCTTGACGCCCATGCGACCCCATGATGCAGGCGCTCCGCACCCCACGGGCGGACCGCAGCCCTCGGGGCGGACGCCCGGCGGCGCGCCGCCCGCGAAACATGCCGGCACCCCGGCACCGCCCGCGGCCGAGCGCGGGGCGTCCGTGCCGCCGACGGGGGACCGCGGCACGTCCGTGCCCCCCACGACCGGCCCCGGCACGTCCGTGCCCCCCGCGAGCAGCCCCGCCACACCCCCGTCCCCCACAGGCGTCCCCGCCACGCCCGTGCCCCCCGCGAGCAGCCCCGCCACGTCCGTGCCCCCCGCGGCAGACCCAGGCGCGTCCGCGGCGCGTGTGCGGGGCTCCGGCGCGTCCTGGGACGTGCTCGTGGTCGGTGGCGGCGTGATCGGTCTGGTGACGGCGTGGCGGGCGGCCCAGCGCGGGCTGCGCACCGCGGTCGTCGACCCGGCGCCGGGTGGCGGCGCCGCGCAGGTGGCCGCGGGGATGCTGGCCGCGGTGACCGAGCTGCACTACGGCGAGCAGACCCTGCTCGGGCTGAACATGGCCTCCGCCCTGCGCTACCCGGACTTCGCCGCGGAACTGGCCGAGGCCTCGGGCGTGCGGGACCTCGGCTACCGCACCTGCGGCACCCTCGCCGTCGCCCTGGACGCCGACGACCGCGCGCACCTGCGCGAGCTGCACGCCTTCCAGCAGCGGCTCGGCCTGGACTCGCAGTGGCTGACGGGCCGTGAATGCCGCCGCCTGGAGCCGATGCTCGCGCCGGGCGTGCGGGGCGGCCTCCGGGTGGACGGCGACCACCAGATCGACCCGCGCAGGCTCTCCACCGCCCTTCTGGCGGCCTGCGAGCGAGCCGGGGTGCACTTCCTCCGCCAGTGGGCCGGGCGCCTGTCGGTGGTGCGGGAGCGGGCCGCGGGCGTCGTCCTGGAGGACGGCACCGGGGCCGCCGCCGGGCAGGTGGTGCTGGCGGGCGGCAGCCTCAGCGGGCGCCTGGCGGGCGTTCCCGAGGCGGTCCTGCCGCAGGTGCGGCCGGTGAAGGGCCAGGTGCTGCGGCTGACCGTGCCGGCCGCCCGCGCGCCGTTCCTGAGCCGGACGGTACGGGCGGTGGTGCGCGGCAACCACGTCTACCTGGTGCCGCGGGTGAGCGGTGAGCTGGTGGTGGGCGCCACCAGCGAGGAGCTGGGCTGGGACACCACGGTGACCGCGGGCGGCGTGTACGAGTTGCTGCGCGACGCCCACGACCTGGTGCCCGGCATCACCGAACTGCCGCTCACCGAGACCTCCGCGGGGCTGCGCCCCGGCTCCCCGGACAACGCGCCGCTCTTGGGCCCGACCGCGCTCCCGGGGCTGCTGCTCGCCACCGGCCACCACCGCAACGGCGTCCTTCTGACGCCGGTCACCGGCGACACGATGGCTCATGTGCTGACCACCGGCGAACTCCCCGAGGACGCCCGCGCGTTCAGCCCGCGCCGCTTCGAGGGATCCCGGGATCCTGCGCCCAGGGACCGGTTCGGGGAGGAGCAGCCCGGGGCAGGGCAGCCCAGGGAGGAGCAGCCGCGCCGCGCCCCTGAGGAGGAGTCCCGGCACCCTGCTCCCGGAGCGGGGTCCCCGGTGCGCACGGAGCACCCCGGGGCGCGGCGGACGGAGCAGTGGACATGACCGACACGACCGCTTCCCTCTCGGTGGCCGTCAACGGCAGGCCGCAGCACGTGGCCCCGGGGACGACGCTCGACACCCTGGTCGCCCGCCTCACGGCGGCACCCTCGGGGGTCGCCGCCGCTGTCAACGAAACCGTCGTCCCGCGCGCGGAGTGGCCGCGTACGGCACTGCGGGACGGGGACCGCGTCGAGGTCCTGACCGCCGTCCAGGGAGGGTGACACAGATGGCAGACGACGCGTTCGTGCTGGGCGGCCGGACGTTCGGCTCCCGGCTGATCATGGGCACCGGCGGTGCGCCCAGCCTTGACGTCCTGGAGCGGTCGCTGGTCGCGTCGGGCACGGAGCTGACGACGGTCGCGATGCGGCGCCTCGACCCGGGCGTACAGGGCTCGGTGCTGTCGGTCCTCGACCGGCTCGGCATCCGGGTGCTGCCGAACACGGCGGGCTGCTTCACCGCCGGTGAGGCGGTGCTCACCGCCCGTCTGGCACGTGAGGCGCTCGGCACCGACCTGATCAAACTGGAGGTCATCGCGGACGAGCGCACCCTGCTGCCCGATCCCGTGGAGCTCCTGGACGCCGCCGAGACCCTGGTCGACGACGGCTTCACGGTGCTGCCGTACACGAACGACGACCCGGTGCTGGCCCGCAGGCTGGAGGACGTGGGGTGTGCCGCGGTGATGCCGCTGGGCTCGCCCATCGGCTCGGGGCTGGGCATCCGCAATCCCCACAACTTCCAGCTGATCGTGGAGCACGCGCGCGTGCCGGTGATCCTGGACGCGGGCGCGGGCACCGCCTCCGACGCGGCGCTCGCGATGGAGCTGGGGTGCGCCGGGGTGATGCTGGCGTCGGCGGTCACCCGGGCGCAGGAGCCGGTGCTCATGGCGGAGGCCATGCGGCTCGCGGTGGCCGGGGGGCGGCTCGCCCACCGGGCGGGCCGCATCCCGCGCAGGCACTTCGCGGAGGCGTCGTCGCCGACGGAGGGCCTGGCCCACCTGGACCCGGAACGACCGGCTTTCTGAACCCCCACCGCCCGGAGGGCCCGGCCGCCGGGCGCGCGGTCACAGGACGGCTGCGGTCAGGCCCCAGCCCCGTCCGGGTGACCCGGGCCGTCAGTGGCGGCTCGTACACTCACCTGCGTGGACACGACCCTCTCGGACCCGCTGATCGGGCAGGTCCTCGACGACCGGTACCGCATCGACGCCCTCATCGCGGTCGGCGGGATGGCCACGGTCTACCGGGCCGTGGACACCCGCCTCGACCGGGTACTCGCCCTCAAGGTGATGCACCCGGCCCTCGCCGCCGACGCCTCGTTCGTCGAGCGCTTCATCCGCGAGGCCAAGTCGGTCGCACGCCTGGCCCATCCGAACGTGGTCGGGGTCTTCGACCAGGGCGCCGACGGCGCCTATGTGTACCTGGCGATGGAGTACGTCGCGGGCTGCACCCTGCGTGACGTGCTCCGCGAGCGGGGCGCGCTGCGGCCCAGGGCCGCGTTCGACATCCTGGAGCCGGTACTCGCCGCGCTGGGCGCCGCGCACCGCGCCGGGTTCGTGCACCGCGACATGAAGCCGGAGAACGTCCTCATAGGGGACGACGGCCGGGTGAAGGTCGCGGACTTCGGCCTGGTGCGCGCCGTGGACACGGTCACGAGCAGCACGGGCGCCGTCCTGGGTACCGTCTCGTATCTCGCCCCGGAGCAGATCGAGCACGGCACCGCGGACCCGCGGGTCGACGTCTACGCCTGCGGCGTGGTGCTGTACGAGATGCTGACGGGTGCGCGCCCGCACTCCGGTGACTCCCCGGCCCAGGTGCTCTACCAGCACCTGAACGCCGATGTGCCGCCCCCGTCGGCCACCGTCCCCGGGCTGCCCGCCGAGCTGGACGAGCTGGTGGCCTCCGCCGCCGCGCGGGAGCCCCGGGGCCGCCCGCAGGACGCGGTCGCGCTGCTCGCGGACGCCAGGCGGACCCGGCAGGCGCTCACGGACGGGCAACTCGACGCCCTGCCGCCCGGCGCCCGTGCCACCGCCCACGACAACGCGGAGGACCGCACCAGCGTCATCCCGCGCGCGGTGCGGGACGCCGTGGGCGCCCGGTCCACGCCCCGCCCGGCGGGCCAGGGACACACGGCGGGGGACGCCGCCGAGGAGGGCGAGCGCGCGCTGCACGCCACCAGCCGCCTGGAGGGCCCGCCACCCGGGCGCCGCCGCCCGCTGCCGCGGCGCGGCACCCTGGCGCTGATCGTGGCGGTGCTCGCGGCGCTGGGCCTCGGCGTGGGGGTCTGGTACATCAATTCCGGCCAGTTCACCAAGGTGCCGCCGCTGCTGGCGAAGACCGAGGCGGAGGCACGCCAGCGGCTCACCGACGCGGGCCTGGAGACCGGGGACGTCAAGCACCGGTACAGCGACACCGACAAGCGGGGCACCGTCATCTCCACCGACCCCGGAGCCGGCACCCGGATCCGCAGCCATGACGAGGTCGGCCTGACCATCTCGCTCGGCCCGCAGACGGTACGGGTGCCCGATCTGCAGGACGTGCCGCTCACGAAGGCGAGGGCGCGGCTCAGGTCCGAGGGGCTGGCGCCCGGCATGGTCACCAGGGCGTTCAGCGACGACGTCGAGAAGGGCGCCGTGATCCGCACGGACCCGCCGGCCGGCACCGACCGCAGGGCGGGCTCCGCGGTGGCCATCACGGTCAGCAGGGGGGAGCCCGTCGACGTCCCCGACGTCAGTGGGGAGTCCGCCGCCCAGGCGACCGCCGACCTGCACGACGCCGGTTTCCGGGTGAAGATCGCCGCGCACAGGGTGAACTCCCCCTTCGACGCGGGCACCGTGGCCGCCCAGTCGCCCGGCAAGGACACCCAGGCCGCGGAGGGCGACCTCATCACCCTGACCCTCTCCAAGGGCCCGGAGATGATCCAGGTGCCGAACGTCGTCGGCGAGAACGCGGACGACGCCAAGCGGGAGCTGACGGGCGCCGGCTTCAAGGTCGAGGTGGACCGCGGCCTGTTCGGCTACTTCGACGACGAGGTCAAGGACCAGTCGGTGGACGGCGGCGACAAGGCCCCCAAGGGCGGCACGATCACCCTGAAGGTGGGCTAGCAACCCCGGCGGGCTGTGGACCTGAGGCCTCCCGGAGTCTGTCTCAGGGTCTCCCGAGGGCCCCCGAGGGCTCCCGAGGGCTCTCGGAGACCGGGGCCCCGGACGGCCGCGCCGGCACCGCGAGCGCGCCCCTGCCTGCCTTCCGGGGGAGCCGCCGGCCGCGAGCAGTGGGCGGGCATGGCACCCTGTCCGGCGTGAGCAGCCGAGACAGCCGAAGCAAGAACAGAGTCCGGGACGCCGGCGGGACGGTACGCAATCCGGTCGGCGGGCATGTCCCGGTGGCCGGCGGCCTGGCCTCGGTCGGGCTGTCGTACGCGCGCGAGATGGGCGCCGAGACCGTGCAGGTCTTCGTCGCCAACCCACGCGGCTGGGCGACCCCCGCGGGCAACCCCGAACAGGACGAGGCGTTCCGCACCGCCTGTGCCGACGAGCGCATCCCCGCGTACGTCCATGCGCCGTATCTGATCAATTTCGGGTCGCACACCGCCGAGACCGTGGAACGCTCCGTGGTGTCGCTGCGCCACTCGCTGCGCCGCGGCCGTGCTGTCGGGGCGCTCGGCGTCGTGGTGCACACCGGTTCCGCGACCGGCGGGCGGCCGCGTGACGTGGCGCTCGCCCAGGTGCGGGAGCGGCTGCTGCCGCTGCTCGACGAGCTGACGCACGACGACGACCCGTACCTGCTGCTGGAGTCGACCGCGGGCCAGGGCGCCTCGCTCTGCGCCCGCACCTGGGACTTCGGCCCCTACTTCGACGCGCTGGACCACCACCCGAAGCTCGGCGTCTGCCTGGACACCTGCCATGTGTTCGCGGCGGGCCACGACCTGACGGGGCCGGACGGCGCCCGGCAGACCCTCGACCTGCTGGTGGAGACCATCGGCGAGGGTCGGCTGAAGCTGATCCACGCCAATGACTCGAAGGACGTGGTCGGGGCCCACAAGGATCGGCACGAGAACATCGGCGCCGGGCACATCGGCGAAGAGGCGTTCCGGGCCCTGATGGCCCACCCGGCTACCGAGAACGTGCCGCTGATCCTGGAGACGCCCGGTCCGAAGGAGAAGCACGCGCAGGACGCGGCCCTGCTGAAGAAGCTCCGGGATTAGGGGGTTTCTGATGGATCTCCGTGGGAGAAGGAGCGGCTCCCCCACTGCCTCAAGGGCGTGGGAGGTGCCCCCAGTGCGTGCTCTGGGGGTGCCCCCTGCTCGAAGAGCTTGGGGGAGTGCCGGGTGCAAGTCCTCGTACTGGGCGTACGTGGGCTTGTGCCCGGTGCGGCGAGAGTACGTGCCGGGCGTCGCGACGCCACGGAGATCCATCAGAAACCCCCTAGCCCCGGGAAGTACGGCGGAGCACTCCGGATGCACTTCGGGGCCTTCGGAAGAAGATCTTCAGGGCGGCCTTCGGAAGACATTCAGGAAGCCTCCAGGAGCGATTCCGGGAGAAATTCCCGGAGTGATCCCCACCTCCCGGAATACCCCTAGGGGGTATCGCGTTGTCCATCGTGCTGACATCACCATGGACCAGGGGGCTCACCATGCAGCAGCACACACACTCCGGGCTCGACCACGAGCACATCCCTCACCAGGCGGTCGGCGGCACCCACCGCGCCAGTTGGTCGACGGCGGCACGGGCCACCCTGCACTGCCTGACCGGCTGCGCCATCGGTGAGGTGCTGGGCATGGTCGTCGGCACCGCGCTCGACTGGGGGAACCTGCCGACCACCGTGCTCGCCGTCGTCCTCGCGTTCCTCTTCGGCTACTCGCTCACGCTGCGCGGCGTGCTGACCGCGGGAGTGGAGCTGAGGGCGGCCGTGCGGGTCGCGCTCGCGGCCGACACGGTCTCCATCGCCGTGATGGAGCTGATCGACAACGGCACCCTCGCGGTATGGCCCGCCGCCATGGACGCCCACCTCGCGGACCCGCTGTTCTGGGTCTCGCTCGCCGCGGCGCTGGTGCTGGCGTTCCTGGTCACCACACCGGTGAACCGTTGGATGATCAGCCGCGGCAAGGGGCACGCGGTGGTCCACCGGTACCACCACTGAGACGGTGACCGCCGGGGCCCCGGGAGTGCTTCCGGGGCCCCGGCGGGCCCGGTCCCCATGACTCCGATGGCCGGGACGCCCGGACGGCTGGGGTGGCCAGGACGGCCGGAGGACCCGGACGGCTGGGGTGGCCAGGACGGCACCCCGCGCGGGCTCAGAGCTCGGGGCCGTCTCCCGGCTCCTCCTGGTAGGAGTACCGCTGTTCACGCCAGGGATCGCCGATGTTGTGGTAGCCGCGCTCCTCCCAGAAGCCGCGGCGATCGGCCGTCATGTACTCGATGCCCCGCACCCACTTGGGGCCCTTCCAGGCGTAGAGGTGCGGCACCACGAGGCGGAGCGGAAAGCCGTGCTCGGCGGTGAGCGGCTCGCCGTCCTTGTGGCTGGCGAAGATCACGCCGTCGGCGGTGAAGTCGGAGAACCGCAGGTTGGAGCTGAAGCCGTACTCGGCCCAGACCATCACATGGCTGACGGTGGGCGCGGGCGGGGCCAGCTCCAGCACGGTGGCGGCCGGCACGCCACCCCATTCCGCGCCGAGCATGCTGAACTTCGTCACGCAATGCAGGTCCGCGGTGACCGTGCGGTACGGCAGCGCGGAGAACTGGTCATAGGTCCAGCTGCGGGTGCCGCCGTCGGCGGTGGCGCCGAAGACACGGAACTCCCAGCGGTCGGGCCGGAACTTCGGTACCGGCCCGTAGTGCGTCACGGGCCAGCCGCGCTGGAGGCGCTGGCCCGGAGGGAGCTCCGGTCGTGTCGCTTGCCGTGCGCGGCTCACCGGATGACCCATGCCTCCATCCTGACAGACCGGACACAGCGGCCATCCTGCCGGTCCCCCGGCAGGCCATGCGCCTCTGATCGGGGCTGCCCCGATCGGGGGCGCGGGGAACTGCGCGACCAACCACGACGCACCCGCGCCGGGCCACCGGGGCGAGCCCCTTGTGGTCTCGACGCCGACCACCGGCCGGTGGGGCTCCCCCGGAGAGGTTCGGACGGTGGCGGCCGGGGGCCGGGGGCGGCCCCCGGTGGCCCGGCGCGGGACGGGGGCGGCTACTGGTCGCGGTACATCTCGGCGACCAGGAACGCCAGGTCCAGCGACTGGCTGCGGTTGAGCCGCGGATCGCAGGCCGTCTCGTAGCGCTGGTGGAGGTCGTCGACGAAGATCTCGTCGCCGCCGCCCACGCACTCGGTCACATCGTCGCCGGTCAGCTCGACGTGGATGCCGCCGGGGTGGGTGCCCAGCTCCTTGTGGACCTCGAAGAAGCCCTTCACCTCGTCGAGCACGTCGTCGAAGCGGCGGGTCTTGTGGCCGGAGGCCGCCTCGAACGTGTTGCCGTGCATCGGGTCGGTCACCCACGCGACCGTGGCTCCCGACGCGGTGACCTTCTCGACCAGCTCGGGGAGCTTGTCGCGGACCTTGTCGGCGCCCATGCGGACGATGAACGTCAGACGGCCGGGCTCACGGTCCGGGTCGAGCCGCTCCACGTACTCCAGCGCCTCGGCCGCCGTGGTGCTCGGGCCCAGCTTGACGCCCAGGGGGTTGCGGATCTGCGAGGCGAACTCGATGTGCGCGCCGTCGAGCTGCCGGGTGCGCTCACCGACCCACACGAAGTGCCCGGAGGTGTCGTACAGCCGGCCGGTGCGGGAGTCGGTGCGGGTCAGCGCGGTCTCGTAGTCGAGCAGCAGCGCCTCGTGGGAGGCGTAGAACTCGACGGTCCTGAACTCCTCCGGATCGGCGCCGCAGGCACGCATGAAGTGCAGGGCGTTGTCGATCTCGCGGGCCAGCTGCTCGTAGCGCTGTCCCGAGGGGGAGGACTTCACGAAGTCCTGGTTCCAGGCGTGCACCTGGCGCAGGTCGGCGTAGCCGCCGGTGGTGAAGGCGCGCACCAGGTTCAGCGTGGAGGCCGAGGCGTTGTACATCCGCTTCAGCCGCTCCGGGTCAGGGACCCGGGCCTCCGCGGTGAAGTCGAAGCCGTTCACGGAGTCGCCCCGGTAGCTGGGCAGCGTCACCCCGCCACGGGTCTCGGTGGGCTTCGAGCGCGGCTTGGAGTACTGGCCGGCGATCCGGCCCACCTTCACCACGGGCACGGACGCGGCGTACGTCAGCACGGCGCCCATCTGCAGGAGCGTCTTCAGCTTGTTACGGATGTGATCGGCGGAGACCGCGTCGAAGGCCTCGGCGCAGTCGCCCCCCTGGAGCAGGAACGCCTCGCCCTTGGCCACGGCGCCCAGCCGGTCACGCAGCTGGTCGCACTCGCCCGCGAAGACGAGCGGTGGATACGACGCGAGTTCCGCGATCACTGAGCGCAGCGCCTCGGGATCGGGGTACTCGGGCTGCTGCGCCGCGGGCAGGTTCTGCCAGGTGTGTCCACCGGCCTGGGTTTCAGCGTTCACGGTCACGGACCCAGATTACGGGGTCCTTACGCGTCGGAAGTCCTCCTGCCCAGGAGATGAGACATCCGCCGCTGCCGACACGTACCGTTTCATGGCGATTGCCCTCCGTGCCGGGCGACTGCTGAGCCGCGTGCTCCGGCGCACGGTCCTGCTCCGTGCGCCCGGGGAACCGTCGGGCCCGGATGGCGGGCGGCGGGGTTCGTGTACAGTCACGGCCATGTTCGCGCAGCCGACCATGGACTGGTGGTGGACCGCTCATCCGGCGGCCCACTGACACTGCGCACCCGAACCACCGCAGAGGCCGCCCGAGGGGCGGCCTTCGGCGTTTCCGCGGACCGTTCCTCCCCCCACCGAAGGAAGGAACCCCGCCATGAGTCCCACCTCCCCCACCTCCCCGGCCCACGCCCCACACCGCCCCGGCCCGGGCGCCGCCGCCCTCATGCGACGTCTGCTCTCCCCGGACGCGCCCCCCTTCGCCCTGCTGCGCCGCACCACGCCCGGTCACCACCCCGGCACCGTGGAGGTCCTGCTCGGCCGGGTGACCGAGGCGGCCCGGCTCGGGGACATCCCGCTGCCCACCGGCGCTCCGGCCGGCGGCCGCGCCGTGCACGACGCCCTGGCGCTGGTGCCGTTCCGGCAGATCCGCGAGCGGGGCTTCGACGTGCGCGACGACGGCACCCCGCTGGCCCTGCTCGTCCCCGACGAGACGTACGAACTCCCCCTGGACGACGTCCTCGGGGCGCTGCCCGACCACGACGTGCGGGTGGTGGACGGCGGGTTCGACGTGGCCGACGAGGCGTACGCGGCGATCGTGGAGCGGGTGGTGCGGGACGAGATCGGGGTCGGCGAGGGCGCCAACTTCGTGATCAGGCGGGACTTCCGCGGCCGGATCGAGGGCTTCGGCGCCGCGGACGCGCTGGCCCTGTTCCGCCGGCTGCTGGTCGGCGAGCGCGGCGCGTACTGGACCTTCGTGGTGCACACCGGCACCCGCACCCTGGTGGGGGCCAGCCCCGAGGTGCACGTGCGGATGTCCGGCGGCGGGGACGACCGCACGTCGCCCGTCCCCGCGGCCGGGAGCGGAGCCGAAGGCACCCGCGCACGGCCGGACGCGGCGGTGACAGGGCGGGACGGCACGGGCGCGCGGCCGGGCGGCACGGTGGTGATGAACCCGATCAGCGGCACCTACCGCTACCCCGCCGAGGGCCCCTCGGTGGCCGGCCTGCTCGGCTTCCTCGACGACCGCAAGGAGATCGAGGAGCTGTCGATGGTCGTCGACGAGGAGCTCAAGATGATGTGCACGGTGGGCGACATGGGCGGGGTGGTGGTCGGACCCCGGCTGAAGGAGATGGCCCATCTCGCCCACACCGAGTACGAGCTGCGGGGCCGCTCCACGCTGGACGTGCGGGACGTGCTCAGGGAGACCATGTTCGCGGCGACGGTGACGGGCTCGCCGGTGCAGAACGCCTGCCGGGTCATCGAGCGGTACGAGCCGCGCGGGCGGGACGGCGGGCGCGGGTACTACGCGGGGGCGCTCGCCCTGCTCGGCAGGGACGCCTCGGGGGCGCAGACACTGGACTCCCCCATCCTGATCCGCACCGCGGACATCGCCGCGGACGGGCGGCTGCGGGTCTCGGTGGGCGCCACGCTCGTCCGGGGCTCGGACCCGGCGGGCGAGGTCGCGGAGACCCGGGCGAAGGCGGCCGGGGTGCTGGCCGCGCTGGGTGCCGTGCCGGGCCGCCGGGACCGGGCGGGGACGCCGCCGAGACTGGCCGACGATCCCCGGGTGCGGGCCGCGCTGGACGCGCGGCGGTCCGCCCTCGCCCCGTTCTGGCTGCGCATGCAGGAGCGCCCCGCGCGGGCGGCCGAGGCGGGCGGGCATGCGCTGGTCGTGGACGGCGAGGACACCTTCACGGCGATGCTGGCGCATGTGCTGCGCTCGTCGGGGCTCGCGGTGACGGTGCGGCGCTTCGACGAGCCGGGCCTCGCGGCGGCGGTGGCGGCGCACGAGGGGCCGCTGGTGCTCGGCCCCGGCCCCGGGAACCCCGCGGACACGTCGGACCCGCGGATGCGGCTCCTGCGCGGGCTCGCCGCCGGGGCGCTGCGCCACCACCGGCACGGAGTGCTGGGCGTCTGCCTGGGCCATGAGCTGCTGGCGGCCGAGCTGGGGCTCGACATCGTCCGCAAGGAGGTGCCGTACCAGGGGGCGCAGGCCACGGTCGACGTCTTCGGCCGCGGCGAGACGGTCGGCTTCTACAGCAGTTTCGTGGCGCGGTGCGACGACGAGCGGGCGGCCGACCTGGCCCTGCGCGGCGTGGAGGTCAGCCGGGCGGAGGGCAGCGGGGAGGTGCACGCGGTGCGCGGGCCCGGCTTCGCGGGGGTGCAGTTCCACCCGGAGTCGGTGCTGTCGCTGCGCGGGGCCGGCATCGTCGGGGAGTTGCTCGCGTGGGTACGCGGGGCGGCGGAGCGGTCGGACAGCGTGGGCCTCCTGCCGTAGCCGTTCCCGAGGGGGCTGCCCCGGTCGGCTCAGGTGCACCTGCCAGTGGGTGGTTGCTCGCGCCACGCGGCAGAGCCGCATGTCGAGACAGCCCCGCGGCCCCTTGTCGGGGCGCAGCCCCGTCGTGAAGGGGCGCGGGGAACCGCGCGAGCAACCACCACGAAAGCCGCGGGGCCGCCGCCGGCCGGAAGGGGCACTCTCCGCCGTGGCCCGCCCACCGGCGCGAGGGCACCGGTCAGCCGAAGAACACACTCACCTCCTCGTACAGGGCCGGGTCCACGGTCTTGAGCTTGGCCGTGGCCTCCGCGATCGGCACCCGGACGATGTCCGTGCCGCGCAGCGCGACCATCTTGCCGAAGTCGCCGTCGCGCACGGCCTCGATGGCGTGCAGGCCGAAGCGGGTGGCCAGCCAGCGGTCGAACGCGCTGGGCGTGCCGCCCCGCTGGACATGGCCGAGAACCGTGGTGCGGGCCTCGTTCCCGGTCCGGCCCTCGATCTCCTTGGCCAGCCACTCGCCGACGCCGGAGAGCCGGACGTGGCCGAAGGAGTCGAGCGAGCCGTCCTTGAGCACCATGTCGCCGTCCTTGGGCATGGCGCCCTCGGCGACCACCACGATCGGCGCGTACGACGCGCGGAAGCGGCTGGTGACCCAGGCGCAGACCTCCTCGACGTCGAAGCGCCGCTCGGGGATGAGGATGACGTTCGCCCCGCCGGCGAGGCCCGAGTGCAGGGCGATCCAGCCGGCGTGCCGGCCCATCACCTCGACGACGAGGACGCGCATGTGCGACTCGGCGGTGGTGTGCAGGCGGTCGATGGCCTCCGTGGCGATGCCGACCGCGGTGTCGAAGCCGAAGGTGTAGTCGGTGGCGGACAGGTCGTTGTCGATGGTCTTCGGCACGCCTACGCAGCGGATGCCGTACTCGTCGGCGAGGCGGGCGGCCACGCCCAGCGTGTCCTCGCCGCCGATGGCGATCAGCGCCTCGACCTCCTGCTTGGCGAGGTTCTCCCGGATCCTGCGGATGCCGCCCTCGACCTTCAGGGGGTTGGTGCGCGACGAGCCCAGGATGGTCCCGCCACGGGGCAGGATGCCGCGTACCTGGGGGATGTCGAGGGGGAAGCTGTCGCCCTCCAGCGGCCCCCGCCAGCCGTCGCGGAAGCCGACGAAGTTGTACCCGTACTCCTGTACGCCCTTGCGGACGACGCCCCGGATGACGGCGTTGAGTCCCGGGCAGTCGCCGCCTCCGGTCAGTACTCCGACCCGCATGGAATTGTCCCTTCGCCCTAGGGGAGCTGATGGCGCACACGCTAGTAGTGATCCACGTCACTCCGACATGGGACGAATGGCCAATTCCGCCGCTTTCACGGGGAGTTGATCTTTAATATTCACTCGAAGGTGGGGCTATGCCGTCAATCGTCGTCAAGCCCCCTTTCGATGGCGTACCGGACCAGCTCCACACGGTTGTGGAGCTGGAGCTTGCCCAGGGTGTTCTGGACGTGGTTCTGCACGGTGCGGTGCGAGATGACCAGACGCTCGGCGATCTGCTTGTAGCTCAGCCCCTTGGCCACCAGCCGCAGCACCTCTCGCTCCCGGTCCGTCAGCCGGGGCGCCTTGGGCTCGTCGGGCGCGGCCGGCGCGGGCTCCGCGGCCAGCCTGCGGTACTCGCCCAGCACCAGACCCGCGAGGCCGGGCGTGAAGACCGGGTCGCCGGCGGCGGTCCTCCGCACCGCGTCGATCAGCTCCTGTGTGGAGGCCGACTTGAGCAGGTAGCCGGTGGCGCCCGACTTCACCGCCTCCAGGACGTCGGCGTGCTCACCGCTCGCGGACAGCACGAGGACGCGCAGGGCGGGGTCGGCGGCGACGAGTTCCTTGCACACCTGCACCCCGGGCTTGGCGGGGAGGTTGAGGTCGAGCACGAGGACGTCGGGTCCGGCGGCCATGGCCCGGCGCACGGCCTGCTCGCCGTCGCCCGCGGAGGCGACCACCTCGAACCCGGCCTCGGTCAGGTCGCGGGCGACGGCGTCCCGCCACATGGGGTGGTCGTCGACCACCATCACCTTCAGCGCCGCGGGTGCACCGTCCGAACCGTCCCCGGCCGCAGCCCGTCCTGCCCGTGCCGGTGGAACCCCCGGCACGGCCCGCGCCGGTGGAGCCGCCTCTTCGCGCCGCTCGCGCACGTCCTCATCCCGCCTTCCCCCGCGGAACTGCCTGCCGCGGAACCGTCAGTTCGACCTCTGTGCCCTGGCCCGGCACCGAGAGGAGCTCGGCCCGGCCCCCGATGTCCCGCAGCCGCCCCTTGATCGACAGCGCCACTCCGAGCCTGCCCTCACCGGCCGCCTCGGCGAGCCTGCCCTCCGGGATGCCGGGCCCGTCGTCCCGGACGGTGACGACGACCGCGTCCGGCTCGTCCTCGACGAGGATCCAGGCGCGGGCCTCGTCACCGGCGTGCCTGCGGACGTTGTCCAGGGCGGCGCCGACGGCGGCGGACAGCTCCTTCGCGGCGGGCGCGGCCAGCGGCACGGGGGCGCCCGGTTCGGAGAACGTCACCCGGGAGCCGGCGTAGGGGGCCAGCAGGGAGCGCACGTCCACGAGCCCGTCGCCCGGCTCGTCGCCGCCGGCCCCGGAGAGCCCGGAGGCCGTCGGTGCCTTTCGGGCCCCACCATCCCCCGTCGCCTCTCGGTCCCCACGGGCCCCCGTCACCCCGCGGGCCCTCCGAGTCCCCGTCATCTTCCGGATCCCAGAAGCCCCCGGCGTCTTCCGAGCCGCAGCCCCCGTCGCCTCCCCGGCCCCGGGTGCCCCCGAAGCCGGCTCGCCGCCGCCCGTGCCCGCCGGGCCGGCCACCTCGCGCCCGGCGCGCGCCACCCGGGCGGCACGTAGGGCGGAGCCGGCGGTGCCCCCGGTGTCCGGGGTCCCCACGGCGGGGGCCAGGCCGGTGGTGACCAGGGCGCGCAGCGCGGCCTCCTGCTCCCCCGCGAGGCGGCCCAGCTCCGCCGCCTCACCGCCCAGCGCGCTGCTGCGCCGCTGCACCATCGCGAGGACCTGCAGGACACCGTCGTGGATGTCACGCGCGAGGCGCTCCCGCTCCCGGGTGGCGGCCTCGATCTCCAGAGCACGGGCCAGGGTGCGTTCGGAGGCGCGCGCCACCTCGACCACATAGCCGATGGCGATCGCGGCGACCCACACCAGCAGGACGTTGTGGAGGGTGTCGCGGCTGAGGGCGCCGCGCTGCACGATGTCGGCGACGCCGACCAGGGCGGCGGCGCCCGCGGCCCACCGCCAGCCGCCCTTGAGCGCGTAGGCCAGCACCGAGCCCGCCGTCCAGATGCTCGGCAGCGTGGGAGCACCGGCGACGATCCGGGCGTGCTCGGCCGCGACCGGCGTGAGCAGGATGCCGGCAAGCGCGAGGGCGAGGTCCACGGCGAGGAACCGGCGCGTACAGGCCGCCGCGCCCGTCACCCTGCGCCAGGTGGCGAGGGTCCAGGCGGCCAGCACCGCGAAGTAGGCGATCGCCACCCAGGGGCGGGCGAACCGGTCGTAGCCGACGGCGAACAGGCCCATGGCGTACAGCAGGGTCACCGGGCGGTAGACGGTGAGCGCGCGCCACAGCGGCTGCTCGACCGACATCCTGACGGCCGGCTCGTCCCGCCCGGCTCTCTCCCGCCGCGCCATGCCCCGCCCCCCTCTGCGGACGCCCCTCCGCTGACCGCCTACGCGGTGCGGGCCCGTCCGGCCCTGCCCGCCTTCTCCGCGCGCTCCTGCTTGGCGGCCTCGGCGATCTTGCGCTTGGCGGCGGTCGCGTAGATGTCCACGTACTCCTGCCCCGAGAGCTTCATGATCTCGTACATGACCTCGTCCGTCACCGCCCGCAGCACGAAGCGGTCGTGCTCCATGCCCTGGTAGCGGCTGAAGTCCAGCGGCCTGCCGATGCGGATGCCCGGGCGCATCAGCTTGGGGACGATCTTGCCGGGCGGCTGGATCTTCTCGGTGTCGATCATCGCCACCGGGATGACGGGGACGCCGGTGGCGAGCGCCACGCGCGCGAGGCCGCCCGGCTTGCCGCGGTAGAGCCGGCCGTCGGGCGAGCGGGTGCCCTCCGGGTAGATGCCGAACAGCTCGCCGCGCTCCAGGACCTCGATACCGCTCCTGATCGCGGCCTCGCCGGCGCCGCGGGCCCCGGAGCGGTCGACCGGGAGCTGGCCCACGCCCTTGAAGAAGGCCGCGGTCATCCGGCCCTTGAGGCCGGGGGTGGTGAAGTACTCGGCCTTCGCGATGAAGGTGACCTTGCGGTCGAGCATGGTGGGCAGGAAGAAGGAGTCGGAGAACGACAGATGGTTGCTGGCCAGGATCGCGGGGCCCTCGGCCGGGACGTTGGAGAGGCCTTCCACCCAGGGCCGGAAGGCGAGCTTCAGCGTCCCCCCGAGGGAGAACTTCATGGCGCCGTAGATCACTGGGGCCTCCTCTTCCTGTGCATCCGACCATACCCGTGCGGCGCCCCCGGGCCGCGCGGCGGCTCCGGGACGGACCTGGTCGGTGTCGGTGGGGTCGCGTACGGTGAAGTACGCCGTACCCCGGGCGCCGAGGCCCACCCGCCCGGTGCCCGGCCGCCGGAGCCCCCGCCCGGCCGCCGCACCGCCGTCGCCCGCCCGCAAGGCGCGGTCACGAAGCAACCGCAAGGCCGCACTCATGAACAGGAGACCCGAAGGTGCCGGTACTCCCCGGAGCCGAGCCGTACCGCCATGACGGCGGGGACGTCGGCGTGCTCCTCTGCCACGGCTTCACCGGTTCCCCGCAGTCGCTGCGGCCCTGGGCCGGGTACCTGGCCGGGCACGGGCTGACGGTGTCGCTGCCCCTGCTGCCCGGGCACGGCACCTGCTGGCAGGACATGCGGCTCACCGGCTGGCAGGACTGGTACGCGGAGGTGGACCGCGAGATGCGTGCGCTCGGGGAGCGGTGTACGCGGGTCTTCGTGGCCGGGCTCTCCATGGGGGGCGCGCTCGCCCTGCGGCTCGCGGCCCGGCACGGCACGGCCGTCTCGGGCGTGGTGCTGGTCAATCCGGCCATCCGGATGCACGGCCTCGCCGCACACGCCCTGCCGGTGGCCCGGCTCTTCGTCCCCTCGGTGCGGGGTCTCATCGACGACATCGCCAAGCGGGGCACCGAGCCGGGCACGCGCGAGCTGGGCTACGACCGGGTCCCGCTGCACAGCGCGTACTCGCTGCGCCGGTTCTTCCGGCTGGTGGACGGGGAGCTGCCGCAGGTCACCCAGCCGCTGCTGGTGCTGCACAGCGCCCGGGACCACGTGGTGCCACCGGCCGACACGGCCCGGGTGCTCAGCCGCGTCTCGTCCACCGACGTCACCGAGACCCTGCTGGAACAGAGCTACCACGTCGCGACGTTGGACCACGACGCGGACCGGATCTTCGCGGACAGCCTCGCGTTCATCGGCCGGCTCGCCCCCAGTCTCGGCACAGAAGGGACGGTCATCGGTGGCTGACCAGGACGGACCCCGCCCGGGCGCCGGGCGCGCGGAGCAGCCCGAGGAGAGCACGGGCGGCGCCCACGGCCCGGCGCGCCCGGGCGGCACGCCGCCGGACGCCCCGGCGCCCGGCGGCGGCACCGGGGAGCCCCCGGCACCGGAGCAGGCACTGACCGAGCCGGCCCGCCCGGAGCCCGCCGCCGCGGAGCCCACCGCGGACACCGCCACCGAGCAGGCCGCCCCGGAGCCCGTCACCACGGAGACCTCCGCCGAACCCCTCACCACGGAGACCGCCGCCGAGCCGCCCGCGACCGGGCAGGTCGCCGCGGAACCGGCCGCCGCGGAGCCCACCCTGCCGGACGGCGGCCGTTCCGGTACGAAGGCCGCCGCCGGCACCACGGCGGACCGCGCGGACGAGCCGGACACACCCGGCGCCCGGCAGCCGGGCACGCAGCAACCCGGCACCCAACCGCCCGGCCCGCAGGAAGCCGGCACCCGGCCGCCCGGCCCGCAGCAGCCCGCCGCCCCCGGCGACCCCGCCTTCGACGAGGAGGCCGCCTGGGCCGCCATCGTCGCCGGATACGGCGAGGAGCCGCCCGACCCGCCGGGCGCCAAGCCGTTCAAGCCGATAGAGGACCTGCTCCTGCCCGAGCCGGAGCAGGAGCGGGGCCGGGGCGGCACGCGCGACGCCCCCCGCCGCCCCCGCGGGGGCGAACGGGACGAGACGCAGGCCGGGGATGGCAGGGAAAAGACCGGGGAGGGCCCCGGGGGCGGGGACGCCGAGGACGGCGACAAGCCCACCCGCCCCGGCCGGACGCTCGGCGGCTCGGTCGCCTTCGCCCCGGGGGTCGGCCCGCGCGACTACCGCCCCCCGGCCCCCTCCGACGACGACCTCGGCGAGGACGACGAGGGCCACTTCGTGCCGCCCGAGCCGCCCCCGCTGCCGTCCGCCGACACCACCGCCAGGTTCGGCTGGCTCGCCGTGCTCGGCGGCCCGCTCCTGCTGCTGCTCAGCGTGCTGCTCGGCTGGCAGATGACGTGGTGGCTGGCGACGCTCGGGATCGGCGGCTTCGTCGGCGGCTTCATCACCCTGGTGGTCCGGATGAACCCGGGCGACGAGGACGACGACGACCCGGGCCGCGGCGCGGTCGTCTGAGCGCACCGCGGAACCACAGCGGGCTCCGAGGGAAGGGACGGGGCAAGCCCGGCGTCCTGACGGCCGGATGCGTCACGGGTGAGGGCCGCCCCCCGATCGAGCCCTCGGCGTCCCGCCGGCCCGGTACCGGCGGCTTCGGCGCCCGGTACCGGCGGCTTCGGCACCTGGCGCACCGTCGACCCGGTACAAGCGTTCCTCGGCTCCGGGGATGTCCGCACCTCTGGCGAGGGCCCGCGCAGGAAGCCCTGCGCCCAGCCGTCGTACCTGGCGGGCTGTGCGGCCACCGACCGGGCAGAGGCAGCGCCCGGGGCCAAGGGGCGTCGCAGGAGCGGGAGTTCACTCGCCGGCGGGGGGAATCCTGAGGGCGGCCAGCACGGGCAGGTGGTCCGTGGCCGCCCTCAGGTCCCGGTGGGTCACTCCGGGCAGGTCGCTGGGCACCCCGCAGGCCAGCACCTCCACGCCCTCGGTGGCGAAGATGGCGTCGATCCGCTGCCGGGGCCGGTCGGCCGGGGCGGTGTGCTCCGCGCCCCACGGCGCCTCGGTCCAGCAGTCCCGCAGGGCTCCTGCCAGGCGGCGGAACGTGCGGCCCTCGGGGCGGTCGTTGAGGTCGCCGCCCGCGACGGCGTAGGGCACGCCGAGGGCGCCCAGGCGGTTCAGCAGCATGCCGGCCTGTGTGTGCCGCTCCTCGTCCTGCAAGGAGAGATGGGCGCTGAGGACGCCGAGGCGGGCCCGGCCGAAGCGGACCACCGCCGTGGCGAAGCCACGCCGGTGCAGCCCCGGGGTGCGCGGCAGCAGGACGTCCTCGGTGCGCTCGACGGTGGCACGCAGCGAGCAGAGCAGCGCGGGCCCGGCGGCGGGGGCTCCGCCGGAGAGGATCACCAGGGAGGACCGGGAGGCCAGCCGGGCCAGCTTCTTGCGCCACCGGAAGAACCGGGGCGCCTCCTGGAGCAGCACCAGGTCCGGTGCGCAGGCGCGGATCACCCGGGCGAGGGCGTCCTCGTCGTCCCGTATCGACCTGATGTTGTAGCTGAGCACCCGGATGACCGCGGAGCCGTCCTCCTCGGTCCGGGAGTGGGGCATCGGCCTGGCGATTGTCGTACTGGTGGGCATGGCGATCAAGATACGGGAAGCGGGGGCGTGCCCGGGCACCGCGGCGCCGGCGGTCGCGGGGGCGGTGACGGGGCCGGGCCCCTGGGGCGGGCCCGGCCGTGCGTTCAGCCCTGCCGGGCGAGGTCGGCGGCGCCCACGAGGCCCGCCTTGTTGCCGAGCTGGGCGGCCAGCACCTGGGCGTGCGGCCGCCACTGGCCGCCGATCAGCCAGCGCCGGAAGGACTTGCGGATCGGGTCGAGCACCAGCTCGCCCTCGTCCGAGACACCGCCGCCCACGATGAACGCGGACGGGTCGAAGAGGGAGGCCAGGTCGGCGAGTCCGGCGCCGGCCCAGCGGGCCAGCTCGCGGAACGAGTCGATGGCGACCGGGTCGCCCTGCCGGGCCGCCTCGCTGACGTGCCGGCCCTCGATGCCGTCCGGGGTGCCGTCGCCGAGGCCGAGGAGTATCCCGGCGTTCTCGGGGGTGGCGTTGGCGCGCTGCTTGGCGTACCGCACGAGGGCGCGGCCGGAGGCGTACTGCTCCCAGCAGCCCTGGCTGCCGCAGCCGCAGAGCAGGCCGTCCGGCACCACCCGGATGTGGCCGAACTCGGCGGCGACGCCGAAGCGTCCGCGGCGGAGTTTGTTGCCGATGATGATGCCGCCGCCGAGGCCGGTGCCGAGCGTGATGCAGATGACGTCCTCGTGGCCCTGGCCCGCGCCGAAGCGGTACTCGCCCCAGGCCGCGGCGTTCGCGTCGTTCTCCACCACGACCGGCATGCCCACGCGCTGCTCGACCTTGTCCTTCAGCGGCTCGTGGCGCCAGTGGATGTTGGGCGCGAAGAGCACGGTGGCGCGCTTGTCGTCGACGTAGCCGGCGGCGCCGATGCCGACGGCCTCGATGTCGTGGCCCTCGCCGGCGCCGGTGACGGCCGCGCAGATCGCGTCGACGATGCCCTCGGCGGTCGACGGGGTGGGCACGGTGTGCGTCTCAAGGATCGAACCCTCTTCGTCGACCACTCCGGCCGCGATCTTCGTGCCGCCGATGTCCACCCCGATGGTGAGTCCCATGTGTCCCTCAGTTCCGGTCGAGCCCCGCTGCGGTCAACCGTACCCGAGGGGAGTCAGTCCAGGTCGATGTGTTCGCCTGGTCCGGGGCCCTCGTCCGGCCCGTCGGGGCCCGGCTTGCGACCGCCGTGGTCCGGGTGGCCTGAGTGGTCACCGGGGTCCTCGACGGCGCCCGGGCGGGGGTCCGTGGCGCGGGTCCAGCGCTGCTCCTGCGCGCTCACCACGGAGCGGTAGGCGGCGAGGAGTTCGGACCCGGCGGCGGCGAGGTGGTCGAGGACGTCGGGGTTGCGCTCGATGACCGGCTCGACCGCTGCCCTGGCCTGCTTCACGACCTGCTGGACCATCTGCTGGGCGGCGCCCTGCGCGGCCGCGCCGAACAGCGGGGCCGCGGCCCCGGAGAGTCCGCTGAGCCGGTCGGCCACGGCGTCCACCAGCTTGCGCAGCTCCTCGGCCGCCGAGCCCGGTGGCGGACCGTACCGGGCGCGGCGGCGGGCGCGCTCCTCGGCGAGGTCCTCGGCGACGGCCGTCGCCCAGGCGTCGGCGTCGGGCGTGCCCCGGCGTGCCCCGGGGCGCTCGGCGTCCCGGTCCCGGCCGGCGGGGCCCCGGACGGCGTCGGGCGTGCCCTGTGGCTCGGTCTCCTCCCGGGGGCCCTCGGGGAGGTCCGGGCGCTCGGCGGCTTCGCTCATGGCGGTCTGACTCCCGCGGACGGTTCCGGCTTCGTACCTTCGACGGTACCGGACCGGGCGCCGGGTGCCGCGGGGACGTGCGGGCGCGGGCCGGGCCGGGTCAGCGGCTCCGGGGCCACAGGGCGGGGTCCGGCCGGAACCGGATGCGCAGCTCGCCGTCGCGCAGGCCGGCGCCGTCCACGGTGCAGCGGCGGAGCACGGACGGCAGGTCCACGACACGGCGGAACGGGCCCGCCGACACGACCAGTTCGTCCCCGCGCCTGACCAGGTCCAGCTCCGCGCGTACGGCGCCGGGCAGCGGGATGTGCCAGACCAGCACGCCCTCCTCGGCCCTGTGATCGGTGAGCGGCCACCGCACGAGGCTTCCGGCCTCGCCGGACGCCGGCCCGCCCGCCGCTGGCCGCGGCGCATCCGCCGTGGTCCGCTCGGGAACGAGGCCCGCGGGCCCGGGCCCGAACCCGGGCGGCGCGACGGGGTCCGCGGCGGCGGCCAGGGCCGCGAGGTCGTCGAGTCCGCGCGGCTCGCGCCCCAGGTGCCCGACCCGGTACAGCGTCCCGTACGCCCCGCCGGGTCCGGCACCGCCGTCGCCGGCGCCCGCCCACTCGTCGAGGGTCTTGCGCTGGGCGGCGGCGAGGCCGCCCAGCCAGGGGTCGGGGGACTCCGCGGGGAGCAGCCGGTTGGCGATCAGGCCGTCCGTGCGCAGGCCGTGCAGGTGGAGGCCGACCGCGGCGGTGCGGACGGCTTCGGCGCCCGCCTCCCCCGGCTCTGCGACCAGCCGGACGGTGGTGCCCGGGTCCTCGATCACGCTCTGTGCCGTGGCCAGCGCCACGTCCCAGCGGCCCGCCGCCTCGTAGAGCCCGTCGGTGGGCATCGGCACGCCCGCGAGCCGTCCCAGCACGGGCCGCAGGGCGCGGGCCGCGCGGCGCTCCCGCGGCAGCAGCCGGCGCAGGTAGCGGCGGAGCTGTTCGGGCAGTGCGAGGGCGGCGACGGCGTCCGGGGTGGCGGGCAGGTCGGCCACCACCAGCTCGTAGGGCCCGGCGGCGGCCTCGCACAGGGCGCGCAGCAGGGCCAGCTCCCGGCTGCCGGGCAGCGGGGTCAGCTCGTCGTCGTGGAGGGGGGCCGCGCCGAGCAGGTCGAGCGCGGCGGACGCGTGCTGCTGGAGGGCGAGCAGGTCCGCGCGGAAGCGGGCGGCGGGATCGGGGCGGAGCACCGTGAGGCCGGGCAGCGGGGTGACGGGGGCGGGTCCGGTGGGGGTGCCGAGGACCGCGCCGGCGGTGTCGGTGGCGTCGGTGGTGAGCAGGAGGGTGGGGGTGCCGGCGCGGGCGGCCGCGGCGGCGGTCGCCGCGGCCAGGGTGGTGCGGCCGGCGCCGCCGGGGCCCGTCAGCAGGACCGTACGCATGGAGCGCCTCCGTTCACCGCGGGGCGCCGCCACTCGGTCCGCCGCTCGCGCGGCGGGGGCGCTCCCGTGCCGGCACCGGACGGGGGCCGGAGACAAGGCCGTGAGGGGCTCGGCCCGGCGGCCCGCCGGGGCCGCGTTCCGGCCGGGGGCCGGAGACGAGACCGCGACGGGCTCCGCCCGGGGGTCCGCCGCGGGCGCGTCGTGGCTTGTCGCGCAGTTCCCCGCGCCCCTTCCAGGGCACAACCCGACCGGAAAACGACCTGCACCCCGGACAGGCTCCGGCCCGGCCCGAACTCACCGGGCACCCCCGAGGGGCGCGGGGAACTGCGCGACCAAACCCCACCGGCCGGCGGCCGGAGACGAGACCACGACAGGCTCCGCCCGGCGGCCCGCCGCGGGCGCGTCGTGGCTAGTCGCACAGTTCCCCGCGCCCCCTTCACGGCACAACCCGACCGGAAAACGACCTGCACCCCGGACAGGCTCCGGCCCGGCCCGAACTCACCGGGCACCCCCGAGGGGCGCGGGGAACTGCGCGGCCAAACCCCACCGGCCGGCGGCCGGAGACGAGACCGCGAGGGGGTCGGGTCGGCGGCCCGCCGCGGGCGCGTCGTGGCCGGGAGGGGGCCGGGACGGAAGCGCACCGGGGCTACCTGGACTCCACGCGCTTCTTCAGGCCGGCCAGGGCCCGGTCGATCACGACCTTCTCCGCCTTGCGCTTGATCATGCCGAGCATGGGAATCTTGACGTCGACGGTGAGGCTGTAGGTGACCTCGGTGCTGTCCTCGCCGGTGGGCGTGAGGACGTACGCGCCGTCCAGGGAACGCAGCATCTGGGACTTCACGAGGGTCCAGCTCACCTCGTGGGGGCCCTTCCAGGTGTAGGCGAGCGTCTGGTCGTCCTTGATCGCACCCGCGTCCATGACCAGCCGGACCTGCTCGGCGCGCCCCTCCTCGTCGGTGGCCAGCACCTCGGCCTGCTTCACCTCGCCCGTCCAGTCCGGGTAGCGGGCGAAGTCGGCGATCACGTCCATGACATCGGCGGGTGCCGCCTCGATCGTGATGCTCGAACTGGTGTGTTCCGCCATCGCCGTGGCTCCTCCAGATGCAGGTCCGGCCAAGGTGTCGGACGGGTGAACGCGGTACGGATGACGGGCTCCTCGGCGGTACGGCGGCCCGTGCAGCGGAAGGCTACCGCGCGCCGGCACACCGCCCCGCACTGCCGTGTCCCGACGGCCGCCCGCCGGGCCTGCCCACCGCACGTCTCCCCCACCACCCCGGGTCACCGTCTCCGCCGCGTTCCCCCTTGTCTCACCACTGAAGGACCCAGGGCCGGCCGGACGCGGCGAAGTGCCCCACGTTCACGCACTCCGTGCGGCCGATCCGCATCCTGGGCACCAGCGGCTGGTGCACATGGCCGAAGAGCGCGTACCGCGGCCGGGTACGGCGGATCGCGTCCAGCAGGGCGGTACTGCCGCGCTCGAAGCGGCGCGCCACGGTGTCGTAGACCAGCTCGGGGACCTCCGGCGGGATGTGCGTGCAGAGCACGTCGACCTCGCCGACCGCCTCGACCTTCGCGGCGTACTCCTCGTCGCTGATCTCGTACGGCGTACGCATCGCCGTCCGCAGGCCACCGCCGACGAATCCGAAGACCCGCCCGCCTATCTCCACCCGCTCGCCGTCCAGGACCGTGGTGCCGGACCCCGCGTACTCCGGCCACAGGCCCGGAATGTCGACGTTTCCGTAGGTGGCGTACGTCGGGGCGGGGAAGGCGGCGAACAGCTCGGCGTACTGCTTGCGCACCGCCTTCTCGATGGCCGTCCCCGGGTCCGTGCCGATGGCCGACCAGAGGCCGGCGCCGAAGGTGCGCGCCTCCTCGAAGCGGCGGGCGGTGCGCAACTCCACGATCCGGTGGGCGTTCTCCGTGCCGAACAGGTCCGGGAAGATACCGCGCGAGTGGTCCGCGTAGTCCAGGAAGAGCACGAGGTCACCGAGGCACACCAGGGCGTCGGCGCCGTCCCCGGCGCGCGCCAGGTCCCGGGCGTTGCCGTGCACATCGCTCACCACGTGGACGCGAGTCCCGTGCGCCCTCCGCGCGCCGTGGGCGCTGGATCGGCCCCGCGCGTCGTATACAGGACGCTGACCGAATGCTGTGCCTCCCATACTGCGCAAGCGTAGGACTCCCTGCGGGGTGGTGGAACACGGCCACAGCAGCCGGACCTGCGGCAACTTCCTACCGGGGAAGGGAGTGGACTACTGTGCGCGGAGCACGGCCATGGCGTGTGACGCGGCAAACATCTGAGCGGGCCCCCTACCGCGCGGGCGGTACCGATGGGTAACGTCCGGGCAGTCCGGTGCGCCGCGGGTGCTCAGCGGTTCAGCGGTTCTCAGCCATTGATCAGCCATTGACGCCCGTAGCTCATCGGCCCGAGCCTTGGACCGCACCGTCACCACACACGTCCGCCCTCCCCCAGCCACCCGCTGGGAGGTGCCACAGCCCCAAACCACCCTTCCAAGGACGCGCCTCGGCGCCGTTTCCCCCGGCGGCGCCGGCGCCCCACGAGGAGCAGCAGTCTTGCGCGAGTTCAGCCTTCCGGCCCTGTACGAGGTCCCCACGGACGGCAACCTGACCGACATCGTCCGCAGAAACGCCGCTCAGCATCCGGACGTCGCGGTCATCGCCCGCAAGGTGGGCGGCGTCTGGCAGGACGTCACCGCCGCCGCCTTCCTGGCCGAGGTGCGCTCCGTCGCCAAGGGACTGATCGCCTCCGGGGTGCGGCCGGGCGACCGGGTCGCGCTGATGTCGCGCACCCGCTACGAGTGGACCCTGCTGGACTTCGCCATCTGGAGCGCGGGCGCGATCACCGTGCCGGTGTACGAGACCAGCTCGCCCGAGCAGGTGCAGTGGATCCTCGGCGACTCCGGCGCGGTGGCCTGTGTGGTGGAGACGGACGCCCACGTGGCCGCGGTGGAGTCGGTCCGCGAGCGGCTGCCCGGACTCGGGCCCGTCTGGCGGATCGAGCCCGGGGCGGGCGCGGCCGGGGCTGTCGAGCAGTTGCGCGGGGCGGGCGCCGGCCTCGGCGACGAGGTGGTCGAGGAGCGCAGCTCGGTGGCGAAGGCGGACGATCCGGCCACCATCGTGTACACCTCGGGCACCACCGGGCGGCCGAAGGGCTGTGTGCTGACGCACCGTAGCTTCTTCGCCGAGTGCGGCAACATCGTCGAGCGGCTGCGCCCGCTGTTCCGCACCGGCGAGTGCTCCGTGCTGCTGTTCCTGCCGCTCGCGCACGTCTTCGGGAGGCTGGTGCAGGTGGCGCCGATGATGGCGCCGATCAAGCTGGGCTGCGTGCCGGACGTCAAGCAGCTCACCGACGAGCTGGCCGTCTTCCGGCCCACGCTGATCCTGGGCGTGCCCCGCGTCTTCGAGAAGGTCTACAACTCGGCCCGCGCCAAGGCGCAATCCGAGGGCAAGGGCAAGATCTTCGACAAGGCCGCGGAGACCGCGATCGCCTACAGCCGCGCCCTGGACACCCCGGCGGGCCCGTCGCTGGGGCTCAGGCTGAAGCACAAGACGTTCGACAAGCTGGTCTACAGCAAGCTGCGGGCCGTGCTCGGCGGGCGGGGCGAGTACGCGATCTCCGGCGGCGCCCCGCTGGGCGAGCGCCTGGGGCACTTCTTCCGCGGCATCGGCTTCACGGTTCTGGAGGGCTACGGCCTCACGGAGTCCTGCGCCGCGACCGCGTTCAACCCCTGGGACCGGCAGAAGATCGGCACGGTCGGGCAGCCGCTGCCCGGCTCGGTGGTCAGGATCGCAGACGACGGCGAGGTGCTGCTGCACGGCGAGCACCTGTTCAGGGGCTACTGGAACAACGAGGCCGCGACGGCGGAGGCGCTGGCCGACGGCTGGTTCCACACCGGTGACATCGGCACCCTCGACGAGGACGGCTACCTGACAATCACCGGCCGCAAGAAGGAGCTGATCGTCACGGCGGCCGGCAAGAACGTCGCCCCCGCGGTGATCGAGGACCGCATCCGCGCGCATGCGCTGGTCGCCGAGTGCATGGTGGTCGGTGACGGGCGGCCGTTCGTGGGCGCGCTGATCACGGTGGACGAGGAGTTCCTGGAGCGCTGGCTGAAGGACCACGGCAAGCCGCCCGGCACCCCGGCGGCGGCGCTCCGCGACGACCCGGACCTGCTCGCCACCCTCCAGCAGGCGGTGGACGACGGCAACGCGGCCGTGTCCCGTGCCGAGTCGGTGCGGAAGTTCCGGGTGCTGCCGTCGCAGTTCACGGAGGAGTCCGGGCATCTGACGCCGTCGCTGAAGCTCAAGCGGAATGTCGTCGCGAAGGACTTCGCGGACGAGATCGAGGCGTTGTACCGGGGCTGACGGCTCCCTGCCGCCGGGGCCGGCCGCTTCCGAGGCCCGCTTCCGGGGCCCGCTTCGGGGCTCGTGGTCCCGTGCCCGGCCACCGGCCGGTCGACCGCGTCCCGGCAGGGGCGCGGGGCGGTGACCTGGAGGTACCTCCGGGGGTGTGCCTCCCACGCTCTCGAGGCAGTGGCGCAGGCTCCGCCGCGTGGGCGCGAGCAGCCACGACGCGCCTGCGGCGGGCCACTGTGGCGAGCCACTTGCGGTTCCTGCCCGGCCACCGGCCGGGGGAGGCTGAGCGCGCGGTTCCCCGCACCCCTTCCGGGGCGCCGCCCACGCCCGGGCACGGGCACGGGCACGGCTCGCTCAGAGGAGGGACCGGAGGCGTTCCGCCAGCAGGTCCCAGCGCCACTGCTCCTCCACCCAGGCGCGGCCCCGCTCCCCCATGGCCCGGCGCAGGCCCGCGTCGTCCAGCAGCGTGAGGATCCGCTCCGCGGTCTCCGCGGGGGCGCCGGGCCCGCCGCCGCGCACCACATAGCCGGTCTCGCCGTCGAGCACGGCGTCCGGCGCGCCACCGGAGTCGCCGGCCACCACCGGCAGGCCCGTCGCGGAGGCCTCCAGGTAGACGATGCCGAGGCCCTCGACGTCGAGCCCGCCGCGCCGCGTGCGGCAGGGCATGGCGAAGACGTCGCCCGCGCCGAAGTGTGCGGGCAGTTCCTCCCAGGGCACCGCCCCGGTGAACCGCACGGAACCGGCCACCCCCCTCTCCTCGGCCAGGGCGCGCAGCCGCTTCTCGTAGGGGCCGCCGCCCACCAGCAGCAGCACGGTCTCCGGCTGCCGGGCCAGGATCCGCGGCAGGGCCCGCACCAGCGTGTCCTGGCCCTTCCGGGGCACCAGCCGGGACACGCAGACCACCACGGGCCGCCCGGTGAGCCCGAGCCGGGCGCGTACCGCGTCGCCGCCGGAGCCGGCGTGGAACGCCTTCTCGTCGACGCCGGGCGGCAGGTGTGCCATCCGGGCCGCGGCCGCGGGCGTCAGCGCGGCGGCGATCCGCCGGCGCGTGTACTCGCCGAGGTAGGTCACCGTGTCCGTGCCCTCGCCGATGCGGCGCAGCAGCCGCCGTGCACCGGGCAGCTGCGCCCAGCCGGCCTCGTGGCCGTGCGTGGTCGCCACCAGGCGGGTGGCGCCTGCGCGGCGCAGCGCAGGCGCCATCAGGCCGAGCGGCGCGGCGGCGCCGAACCAGACGGACGTGCAGCCGTGCTCCCGCAGCAGTGCGGTGGCGCGGCGGGTCACCCGGGGGGTGGGCAGCAGCATCGTGGTGCGGTCGCGGACCACGGTGAAGGGCTGTTCGCGGTCGAACGCGGCGGTCGCCTCGGCGCCCTCCCGGCCGTGCTTCCAGGTGGAGGCGTAGACGACGACACGGTCCGGGTCGAGGCGGCGCGCCATGTTGTGCAGGAACGTCTGGATGCCACCCTGCCTCGGCGGGAAGTCGTTGGTCACGATCAGGGTCCTGTGCATGTGCGGCCACAGTACCGAACGGCCCCTCCCGATGGCTGCCCGGCACCACGGCACGGCATCATGACGGGGTCGGTGGCGGCCCGCGGACGGCGCACGGGCGCACAGCGCGCCGGGCGGCCGCGGCCCCGGCAGGCGGCGGCGCGGACGACCGGGGAGCGGCACAGCATGAACATGGCGGTCAGGGCGGCGCGCAGGGTCCCGGCACCGCTGTGGGCCGTCGGTGCCTGGGCCGCCACCAGGATCCTGCTCCTGCTGTGGGTGCTGGGCGCGCTCCGCTTCCCGGGCCTGGACGTCACCGGCGACGTGTCGGTGATCTACCACGGCTGGTACGGGGTGCTGCGCACCGGACGCTTCCCGGCCTCCGACGTCACCTGGCAGTACCCGCCGGGTGCCGCCCTTGCCGTGCTCTCCCCGGCGCTGCTGCCGTTCCTGCCGTATGCGGCGGCGTTCTCCGTGCTGCTGCTGGTGGCCGACGCGCTGGTGCTCGGGATGCTGCTGTACGCGGCGCGGCGGCCGGGCCGGACGGTGCGCGGCGTCTGGGTGTGGGTGGTGGGGGTGCCGTTGCTGGGGCCGACCGGGTACGCGCGGTACGACCTGATGGCGACGGCGGTGGGCGTCGCGGCGCTGCTCGCCGGGGCCCGGCGGCCGCGGCTGCTGGGGGCGCTCGCGGCGTTCGGGGCGCTGCTGAAGGTGTGGCCGGCGCTGGTGCTGGTCGGCACCCGGCGCGGCCGGGCCACGGTCAGGTCCTGGGGGACGGCGGCCGCGGTCGCGGCCGGCCTGCTGCTGGCGGCGTGGGCGGCGGTGCCGGGTGCGCTGGCGTTCCTCCGCTTCCAGCAGGACCGCGGCACGGAGGTGGAGTCGCTGGGCGCGCTGGCGCTGCACGCCGCCCGGCACCTGGGCTGGCGGGGCGGGGTGGCGCTGCACTACGGCTCGGTGGAGTTCCTGGGGCCGTATGTGGCGGTGGTGAGCGGCGCCGCCCAGGTGCTGTCGGTACTGGCGCTGTGCTGGCTGCTGCTGTGGCGGCGGCGGGCGGGCGGCGGGCCGCCGTCCGTGCTCGCGGACGCCGCCTTCACCGCGGTCCTGTTGTTCACGACCACCAGCCGGGTGATCAGCCCCCAGTACATGGTGTGGCTGGTGGGTCTCGCCGCTGTGTGCCTGCTCTTCAGGGCCGGGACGATGGTGCCGTCCGCGCTGCTGGTGCTGGCGGCGACCCTGGTGACGACGCTGGAGTTCCCGGTGTTCTTCGGCCATGTGGTCGCCGGGGACGCGGGGGGCGTCGCGCTGCTCGGCGTCCGCAACGGCCTGCTGCTGGCGGCGACCGTCACCGCGTGCGTCAGGCTCTGGCGGCGTACGGTCCGCACGCCCCGGCGCCGTTCCGCCGGAGGGGGGAACGTCCCGGAGCCGGAGGAGCTGGTCGGCTCCCGCTGACCGCCGCGGGACGGGACCGGCGCGGGGACGGGGACGGGACCGGCGCGAGGACCGGACCGACGCGAGGACGGGACCGGTGCGAGAACAGGACCGGCGCGAGGACCGGACCGGTGCGAGAACAGGACCGGCGCGAGGACCGGACCGGTGCGAGAACAGGACCGGCGCGAGGACCGGACCGGCGCGAGGACCGGACCGGCGCCCGGTTCCGTCAGCCGAGCTGGTCCCGCAGATAGGCCCGCCATTGCGCGGTGAACTCCGCCGTGTCGACCCCGAGGACGTCGCGCAGTGCGCCGTCGACCGCGCCGGCGCGCTGCTCGTGGGCGCCCACCGCCTCGTAGAAGTCCTTCAGGCGGGCCTCGCCCCAGCTGCCCGCGATCATCCGGCAGGCCAGCCAGCCGCCCTCGTAGGCCTGGGCGAGGGCGTCGGCCCGCTGGGAGAAGCGGAAGTCGGCGTCGGCCGGCAGCGCCCCCGGCACCCGGCCGGCCCGTACGGCACGCTGCAGCTCGGGCGCGGCCTGGGCGGGGGTGCGTCCGGTCCGGCGGTAGCCGACCCAGTCGGCGTAGCCCTCGGAGAGCCAGAGCGGCGTCGCGGGGGACGTCGCCGCGCGGGTGGCGACGTGCGTGGTCTCGTGGGTGAGGACGACCTGGCGCCCGAGGCCGCTGAGCTCGCCGTACGCGTCGGGATTGACGATGATGCGGTCGGCGGGCGCCCGCACGGAGCCGCCGGTCTCGCCGGTGGTGACCGCCGCGATGCCCCGGTATCCGGCCGCGGGGGCGCCCAGCAGTCCCGCCATGCCGTTCAGCGAGGCGGGCACCTCCACCACCACCCGGCCGGACCATCCGGCCCGCCTCCCACCGCCCTCGGCCGAGGGCGCTGCGCGCGCACCGCTTCCCTGGCCCCACGCGCTCTGTACCGCGGGCACCGCGCGGTCGGCGAGGCGTGCGAAGTCCCTGAGGCGCCCGGTGCTCTGGCCGACGCCCAGGACCAGGCTGTGCGCGCCCGTCACGACGGCCACCCGGCCCTGCTCCCACAACTGCTGGGGGCCGTCCGCGGCGGGCCGGTCGGCGGTGACGTACCAGTGGCCGTCGCGGCGGTGCAGGGTCAGGGTCCGGGGGGAGGCGACGGCGGTGGAGTCGTAGCCATCGATGCGGTAGCGCAGCTCGGCGGTGGCGCGGGCGGCGGCGCCGGAGCGGTGGAAGCCGGTGACGTGGTAGGTCCAGGACTCCAGGGGCACCGCGGCGAGGTTCCGGAAGCCGGTCGCCGACCGCCGGGCCGCCGCCGCGTCCTCGCCGGCGCCGCCGGTCGCCAGGTACTCGCTCTCGTCCCGGTCGAGCACGGCACGGGCGCGCCGGTCCAGCAGCCGCTGCACCTGGCCCGCGGCCGGGTCGGCGGGGGCGGTCCGCTCGCAGCCGACGAGTCCGGCGGCGCCGACCGCGCCCGCGCACAGCGTCGCGAGGGCGCACCTGAGCCGCGCCCTCCGTCTGCCACCGCCACGACGCACCACGCCCCGATCGTACGGCCCCTGGCGCCACCGCTCCTGGCGGCGCCTGCGGCGGGCCGCACCAGCCCCTTCGTGTCTCGTCTCCCTCCACCGGCCGGTGGGGGCCGGTCGCGCGGTTCCCCGTGCCCCTGGATGGTCGCCCCGGTCGCCTGGGCGCGCCGCCCGGGGCGCGGGGCGGTGACCTGGGGCACCTCCCACGCCCTCAAGGCAGTGGGGGACGGCGGGTGACGGGCCGCCGGCAGGGCCAGGACCGCGTCAGATCCTGGTCACCGACGACACGGGCATCATGCCGACCGGGTCGTACCGCACCGGCGCGCCCGGATACGGCGCATGGATGACCTGCCCATGCCCCGCGTACATGGCGATATGACTCGCGTCCTGCCGGTAGGCGACGAGGTCGCCGGGCCGGGCCTCGGAGAGCGGCACCCGCCGCCCCGCATACCGCTGCGCCTGCGAGGTCCGCGGCAGGCCGACGCCGGCCTGGGCGTACGCCCACTGCGTGAGGCCGGAGCAGTCGAAGCCGGCGGGACCGTTGGCGCCCCACACGTAGGGCCGGCCGAGCGCCGAGCGCGCCGCGGCGAGCGCGGTGGCCGCGCGCGGCGAGGCCGGCCGGCCGCCGGGGCCGGGCGCGGGGACCTCACCGGGCCGCGAGGAGTGGGTGTACGCCGCGCGCTGGGCGACGGTCAGGGTGTGCAGGAGCCGCCGGGCGACCGCGAGCTTGTGCTCGACGGCGCGCTTGTGCCGGGCCGCGGCCCGGCGGCTGCGCTCCAGCTCCCGCAGGGCGCCCGCGGCCTCGGCACGGTCCTGGGCGAGACGGCGCTGGAGCGTCCGGTACTCCTTGAGCCGGCCGGCCGTACGGTCGCCGATCCGGTCGAGGGCGGCGGCGTCCTCCAGGAAGCTGTCCGGGCGTCCGGAGAGCAGCAGTTGCAGCGCGGGATCGACGCCGCCGGTGCGGTACTGCGCCCCGGCGATCGAACCGAGCGTGCCCCGTATCTCGTTGACGCGCTGCTGCCCCTGGGCCAGCCGGTCCTGCGCCGAGGAGACCTCCCCGGCGAGCCGGGTGACCCGCTCGGTGGCGCGGTTGTACGCCTCGGTGGCCCGCTCGGCCTGCTGGTACAACCGGTCCACCTCGGCCTTGGCGTCGGTGTCCCGCGCCGCGGGCGCGGCGCCCGCCGGCACCGCGGCGAGTGCCGCGGCCGCCGTGGCCGTGGCGGCGGACAGGACGGTGACTCTGGTGCCGAGGGTGGCCCGGCCGGGGCCGGGCCCGGGGATGCGGCGATGAGACCCCACAGGTAGCCGCTCTCCTTCCGCTGTCGGACCCCCGGGACGGGGGAATGCGACGCCAGAGAGTAACCACACGACTACGCGGGAGCCACAGTCCGCTTCCGGGGCGACAGCCGCGGACCCCGCCGCAGACGCAGGTCAGCGGCGGGGTCCGGAGGTGACGGCGGGGTTGGAATTCGCCCGTTCGGACGCATCACAGGCGGTGTCGGGGCGGACCGCCCGGGCCGCACGCGCGGATCCGGATACCGTCCCGGCAGGACACCGGGGCACCGAGGGGCACCCCGGCCCGGATGCTCAGACGCGGACGCCGAACTGGAAGGGCATGTTGGCGATGGACTCGTAGCGCACGCTGGCACCGGTGTGCGGGGCGTGCAGGACCTGGCCGTTGCCGGCGTAGAGGCCGATGTGGTGCAGGTCGCCGTAGAAGAGCACCAGGTCGCCGACCCGCAGGTCGCTCTGCGAGTAGATGCGCGTACCGGCGTTGGCCTGGGCCTGGGAGGTGCGCGGTATCGAGACGCCGGCCTGGGCGTAGGCCCAGGAGGTCAGGCCGGAGCAGTCGAAGGAGCTGGGGCCGGTGGCGCCGTAGACGTAGGGCGAGCCGATGACGCTCTGGGCCGCGGCGAAGGCGGCGGCGGCCCGGCCCGAGGCGGCCGTGCCGCCTCCGAGGGCGGTACGGGCGCTGGCGCGGCTGGCACGGGCCTCCTGGTCCTGGAGGGCCTGGCGCTCGGCGGCGGTGAGGGAGTTGAGGAGCCGCTGCGCGTCGGCGAGCTTGCCCTGGACCTCTTTCTTCTTCTTGCCGAGCTCCGTGCGGGTGTCCGCGAGGTCCTTGAGCTTGGCGGAGGCCTCCTTGCGCTGCTGCGCCAGGGAGCGCTGCTTCTCCTGGATCTTCTTCAGCGCCTCGACCTGCTGACCGCTGAGCTGGTCCAGCGTGGTGGCCTTGTCCAGGTAGCTGTCCGGGTCGGAGGAGAGGAAGAGCTGAACGGAGGGGTCGAGGCCGCCGGAGCGGTACTGGGCGCTGGCGACCGAACCGAGCTCGTCCTGGAGCTGGTTGAGGTCGTCCTGGCCGCGGGCGACCTTGTCCTGGAGGTCGCTGACTTCCTTCTGGAGCTTCTTCTGCTTGTCCTTGGCTCCGTCGTAGGCCTCGGTGGCCTTCTCCGCTTCCTCGTAGAGCTTGTCGACCTTGGACTTGACCTCTTCCTTGCTGGGCTTCGGGTCGGCCTGAGCGGCCTGAGAGGTCAGGGCCACCGCTGCTGCGGCGGTTGCGGTGAGCACGGTCACGCGGGCGCGGCTCGGCTGTTTGGATCGACGGTGGGACGCCACGGAGGCGAGCTCCTTCTTCCTCCAGCCGCCTACCGAAACGCTGGTGGGCGGGTGCTCCTCCACCGTCGCTCCCGATGAGCGATCACCCGAGCGGAGGTTCGAGGCCAGACCCTAGTGACCTTCTTGTGATCAGTTCAAATCCTGACAGGAAAAAACTGCCGCTCCGAGTGGTTTCTTTACTCTCAACTCACCAGCAGTGATATTGGGTTGACCGTACGTCGCGCCGAGAAGCCATGAATTCCGGCATCGAAGGCAGACGTCACTCATGGGCCTTAGGTGACTTCTCCGCCCGTACGTAGCCGATCAGCCCCGGGAGAGCCGTTTGAGCAGCACCGCGGAGGCGACCGGGCGGGCGCCGGCCTTGGCCACCCCGTCGGCCACCTCGCGGTCGGTGGAGACCACGATCACGGGGCGGCCCGGCGGCTCCGCGCGCACCAGCTGGCGGATCAGCTCGTCCGCCGTGACGCGCGGCTTGGAGAACAGCACCCGTACCCCGCGGGGCGGTGCGAGGAGTACCGGCGCGGCGAGTTCGGCGCCGTCGAAGACGCAGGTGACCTCGGCCCCGGTCTGCGCGGCCAGCAGCGACAGCGCGCCCAGCAGCCGCAGCCGCTGCTTCTCCAGCGGCATCTGGGGATAGCCGGTCTTGGTGACGTTGTAGCCGTCGACGACGAGATGGGCCTGCGGGAGGGCGAGCAACTGGTCGAGAATGGCCGGATCGTGCTCCGACAGGGCGCGGGCGGCGATGTCCTTCGGGGTCATCCGGCCCGGCTCCACCGCCTCCACGGTCTCGGCGGGCCGCACCGAGACGGGCGGCAGGGCGAGTTCACGGCGCAGGCCCTGGGCGGAGTCCAGCAGCGTGTCGAGCAGCAGCCGCACCCGCATGTCCTCGACGCTGCGGCCCTCGCGGGCGGCCCTGCGGGTGGCCTCAAGGGCCGCCTCGGACTCGCCGAGCCTGGCCCGCAGCCGGCGTGCCTCGGTCTCGGCCGCGGACAGCAGCGCCTGCCCCTCGGCGCGGACGGCCTCCGTCTCGGCGTGCGCCTTGCGCAGCGCGGCCTCGCCCCGCTTGATGTCGCTGAGGGCGCCGCGGAGCTTGCGGTGCAGGGATTCGGCCTCCTTCTTGGCGGCCTCCAGCTCCGCGCGCAGCCCCTCCGTCTCGGTCCTCGTCTGCTCCCTGGCCTGGGCCAGCTCGGCGCGCAGGCGGTCGAGTTCGGCCCTGTTCTGCTCGTCGGCGCGCTCGGCGTCCGCCCGCTGCACCTCCTCGCCGGCGGCTGTGACCAGCTTGACCCAACCCGGGGGGCGCAGCACATAGGCCGCGGCGGCCACGTCGAGGGGGTCGGCGGCGGGTGGCGCGGTTCCCGAGTCGAGGGCGCCGGTCAGCTCGGGCTGGGCCTCGCGCAGCCGCTCGGCGATCCGCTGCCGGAACAGCGGTTCGTTCTCCACGGCCAACGCCATCGCGTTGGCGGCGAACTTGGCGCGCCTGCTCGGCGTGAAGCGGGCGTACTGGCGGAGCTGGGCGGGCAGCTCGGCGACGGTCAGGCCGCCGAAGCCGTCCGAGACGATCTGGACGACGCGGCGGCGCACCCCTTCGGGCAGCGGGCGGTCGAGCACCTCAGCGGTGCCTCCCGGCCCCCCGCCTGCGCTCTCCACCATCGTCACCCCATCCGGTCGTCGTGGGTCACCGCTCCGGTCAGGAGTCGGCGCCGGGCCTGTCCACCAGTTCCACCTGGTCCACCGCGCTGCACCACCGGCAGCGGACGGACTCGATGGTCTCATTCACCACTTCACGCTCCTCCACCCTGGGCTCACCGGACAGATCGAGGTGCACGTACTCGACGACCTTCGAGGAACGCGTCACGTCGAACCGGGTGAGATTGCCGCAGAGGGTGCAGCGCCAGCGCGTCTGGGCCGTCGGCAGGGGAACCGCCATCGTGATGTCTGCCTTCCTCGGGTCCTCGGGTTTCCAGGGTGCGCCCTTTTACTCGATCCGCGCGATCAGCCCGGTGCGTCCGGCGGGCGGGCACACATCGTTGCGTGGTGCGTTCGGGTCGTAACCCTACGGCCTGACGGGCGACCCGCGCTCGGGCCGGACCGCTCTGTCCCGATGTCTCCCGCTGTGCGGGCGGGGGTCCCCGGACGGTGGACGGCTGCGGGGGTCCCCGGACGGTGGACGGCTACAGTGAAGGCCCAGCCGAGGGCACCGAGGGAGACAGCAAGCCGTGATCACCGCGATCGTGCTCATCAAGACCAGCGTGGACCGGATCCCGGAGATCGCCGAGTCGATCGCCGCGCTGGACAATGTCAGCGAGGTCTTCTCCGTGACCGGCGACCACGATCTCATCGCCATGGTCCGGGTGGCCCACCACGACGACCTCGCGGACGTGATCCCCGGCCGGATCAGCAAGATCCCCGGAGTGGAGGCCACGGACACGCACGTGGCGTTCCGCACGTACTCGCAGCACGATCTGGAGGCCGCTTTCGCGATCGGCCTCGACTCCTGAGAACGCCTGCGGCGGGCCGCTGCCCCTCCTGGGTCCCGTCCTCGGCCACCGGCCGGTGGGGGCCGCCTGGCCCAGCCCCTTGCGGTCTCGTCCCTGACCACCGGCCGGTGGGGCCTGGTCGCGCGGTTCCCCGTGTCCCTCGGAGCGCGACCGTGCGGGCGCGCAGCGCCCGATAGGGGCGCGGGGAACTGCGCGAACAACCACCACGAGGCCCCCCGCACCGCCACCCGCCCCAAGGGGCTGACGGGGCCGCCGGACCCCGGACCAGAACGGACGGCCCCCGGAGCTCAGCGCACCGGTGCCCCGAGGTCGGGGACGCAGCGGCCCTCCTCGGTGCGGTAGCGCCAGCGCGCGCCGTCGCGCACCAGCTCGGTCACCGCCCGCACGAACCGCTCCACGTGCTCGTCCGGGGTGCCCGCGCCGAAGCTGACCCTGACCGCGTTGAGCGCCCGCTCGCCGGGCCGCGCCTCCGGTGCCCCGCACTCCCCCACCTCGTCGGGCGAGCTGCCCAGCACCGTCCTGACCAGCGGATGCGCGCAGAACAGCCCGTCGCGGACCCCGATGCCGTACTCGGCGGAGAGCGCGGCGGCGAGGTGTGAGCTGTTCCAGCCCTCCACCACGAACGACAGCACCCCGACGCGCGGCGCGCCGGGCCCGAACAGCGACAGCACCCGGACGCCCGGCACCCCGGCCAGGCCCTCCTGCACCTTCTCGACCAGGGACCGCTCCCGGGCGACCAGCGCCGGGAAGCCGGCCTCGGTCAGCGCCGTGCAGGCCGAGGCGATGGCGCAGGCGCCGATCACATTGGGCGAGCCGGCCTCGTGCCGGGCGGGCCCGTCGTACCACTCGACGTCCACGCCGCCGTCCGCACGCCGCGCCACCCGGCGTGAGGCACCGCCGCCCGCGAGGTACGGCTGCGCGGCCGCGAGCCAGTCCGCACGCCCGGCCAGCACGCCCGAGCCGAAGGGCGCGTACAGCTTGTGCCCGGAGAAGGCGACCCAGTCCACGTCGAGCGCCGTGACGTCGACCGGGTGGTGCGGGGCGAGCTGGGCGGCGTCCAGCACGATCCGGGCGCCGTGGGCGTGCGCGGCGGCGGCCAGTTCGGCCACCGGCCACAGCTCGCCGGTCACGTTCGAGGCGCCGGTGACGCACACCAGGGCGGGGCCCGCCGGACGCCCGGCAAGTGCCCGTTCGAGCGTCCGCACGGCGGCCTCGGGCGTCCGGGGCGCGTCCAGGTACGTCACCCGGCGCCAGGGCAGCAGCGAGGCGTGGTGCTCGGTCTCGAAGACGAAGACCTGGCAGTCCCCGGGCACCGCGCGGGCCAGCAGGTTCAGCGAGTCGGTGGTCGACCTGGTGAAGACCACCTCATCGCCGTCCCGGCAGCCCAGGAAGTCCGCGACGGTCCGCCTGGCGTTCTCGAACAGCTCCGTGGACAGCTGCGAGAGGTATCCCGCGCCACGGTGCACGCTGCCGTAGTAGGGGGCGTACGCGGCGACGTCGTCCCAGACGCGCTGCAGCGCGGGGGCGCTTGCGGCGTAGTCGAGCGCGGCGTAGGTGACCTCGCCGCCGGTGACGAGGGGGACGCGGACGTCACGGCCCAGGACGGGCAGGGGTTCGTGCAGGGACACAGGTGTGCTGGAGGGCATGGCGGAACTCCCGGTGAGACGGTGGGCGCACGGCGGCGCGGGGCGCGGCGGCGCCGGGGTGAAGGGGGTGCGGAGGCGGGGCCTTACGCCCTAGCGCATTCGCTTGCTCACGCGGCAGCTCCCTTGAGGACCAGGACCCCAGGGGGTCCGCGCTTGCCGTGGACCCTGCTGTCCACGGCCTGGTCTTCACCCGGGGCACCCCGCCACGGACGGAGGGTTGCCGGACAGCGGGCCGGGGCCTCATCGCTGTCGCTCATGACCTGGCCCGATTATGTCAGCCCCCCACCCAGCGGTCCACCTCTTTCACGGGGCCTCCCCATGCCCCGGAGGCGGGAAGGGGGCCGACTCCTCCCCCTTCCCGCGCGTGCTTCGAGGGGGCTCGGACCGAGGACGGACATCCCCCCGCGGCCCGCCCCGCAACGAACCAGAACGCGCCGCGCCCACGACGAGCCCGCAAACGCACAGCCGCCCGCCCAAGCCGGGTCCCGCAAACCGGAAAGGCGCCCCGCGACAAGCTCCCCTCAGGCCTGCGTGGCCCTCACCCACGCCTCCAGAACCCCCCGGGCCGCCCCCGAGTCAATGGACTCCGCAGCCCGCTCGATCCCCGCCCGGAGCGCCCCCTCAAGATCGAAGTCCCCGGACGGCGCACCCGCAGACGCCCCGCTCCCGGACAGCCCGGCACCGGACACCCCGCCCCCCGGCGCCCCCTCCCCCAGCGCCCCCACAGCCACCAGCGCGGCCGCGGAGTTCAGCAGCACGGCATCCCGCACAGCCCCCCGCTCCCCCGCCAGCACCCGCCGCGCCACATCCGCGTTGTACGACGCGTCCCCACCCCGCAACGCCTCCACCGGCACCATCTCGATCCCCACGGACCGCGGATCGAAGACCTGCTCCCGCACGCCCCCACCCCGTACCACCCACACCCGGGACGGCGCGGTGGTGGTCAGCTCGTCCAGCCCGTCGTCCCCGCGGAAGACCAGCGCGGACGACCCCCGCTCGGCCAGTACCCCGGCCACGATCGGCGCCCACTTCGCATCGGCCACGCCCACCGCCTGCGCCCGCACCTTCGCGGGGTTGGTGAGCGGCCCGAGGATGTTGAACGGGGTGCGGATGCCCATCTCGGCGCGGGCCCGCGCGACATGCCGCAGCGCGGGGTGGAACTTGATGGCGAAGCAGAAGGTGATCCCCGCCTCCTCGGCGACCTCCACGACCCGCTCGGGCGGCAGATCGAGGTTGACGCCGAGCTTCTCCAGCACATCGGAGGAACCGCTCGCCGAGGACGCCGCACGGTTGCCGTGCTTGACCACCTTCGCGCCGGCCCCGGCGACCACGATCGCGGACATGGTGGAGATGTTCACCGTACGCGCGCCGTCACCGCCCGTGCCGACGATGTCGACGGTGGCCCCGGGCACCCGGATCACCCGGGCGTGCTCGTACATGGTGCGGACCAGACCGGAGATCTCCTCGACGGTCTCGCCCTTCGCGCGGAGTGCGACCGCGAACGCGGCGATCTGCACGTCGGTGGCCTCGCCGCGCAGGATCCGGTCCATCGCCCAGGCGGTGGCGTCCGCCGTCTGGTCACGGCCGGACAGCAGGGCGTTCAGCACCTCGGGCCAGGAACGGCCCGCCGCGATGTCGCCTCCAGCGGGGTGCACAGCGTTCATATGCCGCTCCTGGGTATGTCACCTACGGATCCAGCCCCAGCCTATCCAGCCCGTGGCACGCCACAGGGCCCCGTCCGGGCAGTGGACGGGGCCCTGTGGCTGTGACGACACCCTGGCCGCACCGTGACCGAGCGCCGGGCGACCGGTCACGGTGACCGATCAGTGGTGACCGTGACCGCTGGTGATCTCCTTGTACTCCTCGACCGTCGGCTTCGGAATCTGGTTGCCCTCGCCGTAGTACCCCTTGGAGAGCTTGGCGCGCAGCTTCTCGCTCCGCTTGACCTGGCGCTCGACGCCGTTCTCGTCGACCGCCGGGCCGAGCTCCGCGGGCTGGTACTGCTCGTGCGCGGTCAGCGTGTGCAGCTGATCGGCGTCCAGCGGCTCGTGCACCTCGATGAACTCACCGTGCGGCAGCCGCTTGATAATGCCGGACTCGCGTCCGTGCAGCACCTTGTCGCGGTCCCGGCGCTGCAGGCCGAGGCAGATCCGCTTGGTGATGAGGAACGCCAGCACCGGCGCGACGAAGAAGGCGATCCGGACGAACCAGGTGATCGAGTTGATCGACAGGTGGAAGTGGGTGGCCCACAGGTCGTTGCCGCCGCCGATCAGCAGTACGAAGTACCAGGTGAGCCAGGCCACACCGACGCCCGTACGGGTCGGGGCGTTCCGCGGCCGGTCCAGGATGTGGTGCTCCCGCCTGTCGCCGGTGACCCAGGCCTCCAGGAACGGGTAGACCGCGATCACGACGAGCACCAGCGGGAAGAGCACGATCAGCGGGATCGCGATGCCCAGGACGAGCGTATGGCCGAGGAAGTTGATCTCCCAGCCGGGCATCACACGGATCAGGCCCTCGGAGAAGCCCATGTACCAGTCGGGTTGGGCACCCGTGGAGACCATGTCGGGACGGTAGGGCCCGATGGCCCAGATCGGGTTGATCGACGCGATCGCGGCGATGACCGCGATCACACCGAAGACCAGGAAGAAGAAGCCGCCCGCCTTGGCCATGTAGACCGGCATGAGGGGCATGCCCACGACGTTCTTCTCGGTCCGTCCGGGGCCCGCGAACTGGGTGTGCTTGTGGTAGAAGACCAGGATCAGGTGGCCCACCAGCAGGCCCATCATGATGCCGGGCAGCAGCAGGATGTGGACCGTGTAGAACCGGGCCACGAAGTCGCCGCCCGGGAACTCCCCGCCGAACAGGAAGAACGACAGGTAGGTGCCGATGACCGGCGTGGCGAGGATGGCGCCCTCCATGAACCGCACACCGGTGCCGGAGAGCAGGTCGTCCGGGAGCGAGTAGCCGGTGAAGCCGGTGAACATGCCCAGGACGAGGAGGAGGAAGCCGAAGATCCAGTTGACCTCGCGCGGCTTGCGGAAGGCGCCCGTGAAGAAGACGCGCATCATGTGCACGAGCATGCCGCCGATGAAGATCAGCGCGGCCCAGTGGTGGATCTGCCGGATCAGCAGACCGCCGCGGACGTCGAAGCTGATGTGCAGCGTGGAGTTGAACGCCTCCGACATCAGCTGGCCCTGCAGCGGGACGTAACTGCCGTGGTACACCACCTCGTTCATCGACGGGTGGAAGAACAGCGTCAGGTACACACCCGTGAGGATGAGGATGATGAAGCTGTAGAGGGAGACCTCACCCAGCATGAAGGACCAGTGGTCCGGGAAGATCTTGCGCAGATTGGCCTTGGCCAGGGAGTAGATTCCGAGCCGGCCGTCCGCCCAGTCGGCGAGCCGCTCTCCGGCGGGCGCCTGGCGGCGGGACGCGTTGCGTGTGGTGCTGCTCATCGTCATCCACGCTCCCAGAAAGCAGGACCGACGGGCTCCGCGAAGTCGCCGAGCGCTTCGAGGAAGCCGTCCTGGTTCACGCCGATGCGCAGCTGCGGCAGGGCGTGACCGGCCGGGCCGAACAGGACGCGGCCCCCGTCGGAGAGGTCGAAGGTGGACTGGTGGCACGGGCAGAGGACGTGGTGCGTCTGCTGCTCGTACAGGGAGATGGGGCAGCCCACGTGGGTGCAGATCTTCGAGTAGGCCACGATGCCGTCGTGCGACCAGTCCAGTTCGCGCTTGTCCTTGATGTTCTCCGGCTGGAGCCGGACGATCATCAGCGCGGCCTTGGCGATCTGCTGCTGGAAGTCCTCGTCGCGCTCCTCCAGGCCCTCCGGCTTGGCGAAGGTCAGCGAGCCCACCGGGATGTCCGCGGGACGCAGCGGCTGGTCGGTGTTCTGGTTGACGAGCAGCAGGCCCTTGCGCCACATGGTGTGCCGCAGCTTGTCCTCGGGCTTCGGGCCGAGGCCGCCGAGCAGGAAGACACCGCCCAGCGGGAGCAGCGCCAGCGCACCGAACATGGTGGTGCGGATCAGACCGCGGCGGCCGAGTGCGGACTCCTTGGCGCCCTGGGCGAAGTCGGCGAGCACCTTGTGCTTGGTGTCTGCGTCCGCCTCGATCGGGTGGCGCTCGTCCGCGATCTCCACGTCGGACATCAGGGTCCGCGCCCAGTGAACGGCGCCCGCACCGATGCAGAAGAGCGCCACGCCGAGGGTGAGCCCCAGCGCGAAGTTCATGGCGTTGATGTGCCCGATCGGGAAGACGAAGATCGACTTGTCCCGGGGGATCGCGAAGTAGGACGCAATGAAGCCCACCGTGCAGAGCATGGAGAGCGTGAACAGCAGGGCGACGGTGCGCTCGGAGCGCTTGGCCGCCCGCTCGTCGATGTCCTGGATCCGGGCCTCGTGCGGGGGCAGTCCGGGGTCCGCGAACGGGTTGTCCTCGTCCGGGACGGACACCTCGCCGTGTGCGTCGCTGCGCTCCGGCAGGTTCTCTTCTGGCATGTCGTGGCTACTCATGACTTCTTGGCCTTTGCGGTCCGAGCGGCGACCCAGGCGGCGATGGCGACCAGCGCGCCGAGACCGAAGATCCAGGCGAACAGACCCTCGCTCACGGGGCCGAGTCCGCCGAGCTTGAGGCCACCGGGGCTGGTGGTGTCGTCGCTGTTGACCGCGTGCAGATAGGCGATGATGTCCTTCTTGTTCTGCTCCGGCATGACGCTGTCCGGGAAGTTCGGCATGTTCTGCGGGCCGGTCTGCATGGCCTCGTAGATGTGCTTCGGATCCACGTTCTCCAGCGACGGGGCGAACTTGCCGTGCGTCAACGCGCCACCCTCACCGGTGAAGTTGTGGCACTGCGCGCAGTCCGTACGGAAGAGCTCACCGCCCTTGGCGATGTCGGCGCCCTTCGGGTCGTACTGGTTCTTCGTCGGCACGCTGGGCCCGGCGCCCAGGGAGGCGATGTACGCGGCGAGCTGGTCGATCTCGGCCTGCGAGTAGATGACCCGCTTGCGCGGCGCCTGTGCGCCCTGCTGCTGCAGTGGCATACGGCCGGTACCGACCTGGAAGTCGACCGCCGCGGCACCCACGCCCACCAGCGACGGGCCGTCTGAGGTGCCCTGGCCTCCCGTGCCGTGGCAGCTGGCGCAGCCCACCGAGAAGAGCCGCTTGCCCTCGTCGATGGCGAGGGACTGCGCGGTCTCGTCGGCCTGTGCCTTGTCCGCGGGCGCGAACGCGGTGTACAGCCCCCCGGTGGCCGCCAGCGCGAGGAGTAGGACGACGACCGCCGCCAGCGGATGGCGTCGTCGTGCGGAGAGCTTTTTCACGGATTACCCCGGTGTCAGGATCTTCTGCGTCGATGCTTCAGGTGTGCGAGCGGGCCGCGGCCCGGTTACTTGATCAAATAGATCGTGGCGAAGAGGCCGATCCAGACGACATCGACGAAGTGCCAGTAGTAGGAAACGACGATGGCGGCTGTCGCCTGGGAGTGGGTGAACCTCCGCGCGGCGTACGTACGGCCGAGGAGCAGCAGGAAGGCGATGAGTCCGCCCGTCACGTGCAGCCCGTGGAAGCCGGTGGTCAGGTAGAACACGGAACCGTACGGGTCGGAGGAGAGCGAGAGGCCGTCCTCCTTGACCAGGTTCGTGTACTCGAAGATCTGACCGCCGATGAAGATCGCGCCCATGATGAAGGTGATGATGAACCACATCCGGAGCTTCTTCACATCACCGCGCTCGGCCGCGAACACGCCGAGCTGGCAGGTGAGGGAGGAGAGCACCAGGATGGTGGTGTTGACCGACGAGAACGGAACGTTCAGGTGGTCGGCCATCGACCGCCAGTGATCCGGCCCTGTCACCGATCGCAGGGTGAAGTACATCGCGAAGAGGGCCGCGAAGAACATCAGCTCGGAACTCAGCCAGATGATGGTTCCGACACTGGTGAGGTTCGGCCGGTTGACCGACGGGTGCGCGTGCCCGGTCTCTACTGTCGTTGCTGTCGCCACGCCGACATTATGTCGGTCGCTTATCTCGCACTCACTCCGGGGGGTGCCGTTCGGTGTGTCCACGGCATACGCGGGGCCGCGGGAGCGGATCACGGCACGTCGCGGACCCGCTGCCCAGCGGGGTTTCAAGGGAGTAGCATCCGCGCATCGGGTCCGGGGCAGGCTCCCCGTGGACCCGCCGGAAGACCCGGTAAGCCCCCCAGGAGCATGGAGGAGCAATGCAGGCCACGGCCACGGTGCTGGTGTACAGCGACAATGCCCGCACGCGCGAGGAGGTCCGGCTGGCGACGGGCCGCAGGCCGGCGACCGATGTTCCCGAGGTCGAGTTCGTCGAGTGCGCGACGCTGCCGGCGGTGCTGAAGGAGATGCAGCAGGGCGGCATCGACGTCTGCGTGCTGGACGGCGAGGCGGCGCCGGCCGGCGGCATGGGTGTCTGCCGCCAGCTCAAGGACGAGATCTTCCGCTGCCCGCCGGTGCTGCTGCTCATCGGGCGGCCGCAGGATGCGTGGCTGGCGACGTGGAGCAGGGCGGAGGCAGCGGTGACGCTGCCGGTGGACCCCGTTGAGTTCGCCGACGCTCTGGCCGGGCTGTTGCGTTCCCGACTCGCCGTAGGAGCGTAGCGTCCCGACGGGGCGCGGGGAACTGCGCGAGCAACCCGCCACCGGCCGTCCCCCGTGCCTTGAGGGCGTGGGAGGCACCCCCACCGACTCCGACAGAGGCAGCCCCTTTGGGCCGGTGGCGACCTGGCACGTCTCGTTGTGGCTTGTCGCGCGGTTCGCCGCGCCCCCAGGTGGGCCGGGGCGGGGCCCCACATTCGGGGGCGCGAGGGTCAGACCTCCGGGCGCAGGCGGGCGGACTGGACGATCTTCTTCTGCTCGGGGTCGGCTGCGCCGTCCCCGAGCAGCGCGCTGCCCTGCCGCCACTTCGCCCAGTCGAGGTTCCAGTCCCCGAAGCCGTTCCCGAACGGGTCCATGCTCTCGCCGTCGCTGCCGACGACCCGCACGATGTCGCCCTCACGCACCGTGTTGAAGAACCACTCGGCGTCCTCGGTGCTCATGCCGGTGCAGCCGTGGCTGACATTGGCGGCGCCCTGGGAGCCCACGGACCAGGGCGCGGCGTGCACGTACTCGCCGCTCCAGGTGACCCGGGTCGCCCAGTGCACCGGCAGGTCGTAGGAGTCGCCGCTGCCGGCGGCTATGCCGACGGTGGCACTGCGCATCTGTACGAAGGCCTGCTTCTCCAGGACCACCTTGACGCCGTTGCGCGTCTCGAAGCCCGGCTTGCCGGTGGTGACCGGCATGTCCTTGACGTCCTGACCGTTGCGGTAGACGACCATTCTGTGGGTGCTGGCGTTGGTGACCGCCTCGATCCGGTCGCCGGTGGTCAGCTTCAGCGGCTTGGTGGCGCCGCCCCAGAGCCCCTCGTCGATCTTGATGCCCCGCAGGCCGCTGGTCACCCTGATGGTGGCGTGGGCGGGCCAGAACTCCCTGGGGCGGTAGTGCAGCGTCTTGTCGTCGACCCAGTACCAACTGCCTTCCACGGCGGGCTGGGAGTCCACCTTGAGGCCCCGTTCCACCGCGATCCTGGCGGCCCGGTCCCTGATCGGGGCGCTGAGCTTGGCCACGACGGGCTGGCCGACGCCGTATTCGCCCGCCTTGGGCTCGAAGGCGACCTTGAGGGTGCTCTTCTGCTGCGGGGTGCCGGTGCCGAAGGTGAGGACCTTGCGGCCGGGCTTCCCCTCGTCGTTCTCCGTGCTGACCCTGACGGTGTAGCGGGAGCCCGCGGCGAGCGGGCCCGTGCTGTGCCAGCGGCGGCCGTCGCCGGAGAGCCTGCCGGCTATGTACCGGCCGCCCTCGTCGACCGCCGTGACGTCGGTTATCCGTCCGCCCCCGCCGTTCGAGGTGATCTCCAGGGGCTTGCCCGGGTCGGCCTTGCCGTCCTGCACGCCGTTGAACGCGATCTGACGCGCCGCGTCGTAGGGCTCGGCCGTGAGCGGGTTACCGGAGTCGCAGGCCGTGGCGGTGCCGAGGGCGGCCGCCAGCAGGGAGCAGCTCCACACCATGCGGATTCGCGCTGACTGGTTCATATGTTCACGCTAGGAACGTTCCCGGGCCGCGGCGCGGCCGGTGAGCCGAACGGGCGATTCCCGCGGGGCATACGGGTGGACCCGGACACTCCGTGCGGAGTGTCCGGGTCCGGTGTGCCTCTGGCGTGCTAGGGGCGACGGGCACCGAGTGCCCGGTGGTGCCTACTGGTTCTGGCTCTCGCCCCGGTAGTACTCGAAGACCCAGCCGTACAGGCCGATCAGGATGATCGGGGCCCCGAAGTACAGCAGCCACCAGCCGAAGATGATGCCCAGGAAGGCCAGCGCACCGCCGGTCGCCAGGGCGAGCGGCTGCCAGCTGTGCGGGCTGAAGAAGCCCACCTCACCGGCGTCGTCCGCGACATCGGCGTCCTTGTTGTCCTGCGCGCCCGCGTCGACCCTGCGGGCGGTGAAGGCCAGGTAGTAGCCGATCATGACGCTCAGGCCGAAGGCCAGGAAGAGCGCGGTGGTGCCGGCCGGCTCCTTCGACCACACGCCGTAGACGATGGCCATGGCGAGGATGAAGGCCGCCAGCCAGAGGAACATCTTTCCCTGGATCTTCACTTTCCGGCCTCCTTGCCGCCGGTGACGCCGGCGGGCACGCCCGCTCCGACGTTCTCAAGCTGGTCGAGCGCGGCGATCTCCGGGTGGTGCAGGTCGAAGGCCGGGGACTCGCTCCGGATGCGCGGCAGCGTGAGGAAGTTGTGCCGCGGGGGCGGGCAGCTCGTGGCCCACTCCAGCGAGCGGCCGAAGCCCCAGGGGTCGTCGACGCCGACCTTCTTGCCGTACTTCGCCGTCTTCCAGACGTTGTAGAGGAACGGCAGCACCGACAGGCCGAGGACGAAGGCGCTGATGGTGGAGATGGTGTTCAGGGTGGTGAAGCCGTCGGCCGCGAGGTAGTCCGCGTACCGGCGGGGCATGCCCTCGACACCCAGCCAGTGCTGGACGAGGAACGTGCCGTGGAAGCCACAGAACAGCGTCCAGAAGGTGATCTTGCCGAGCCGCTCGTCCAGCATCTTGCCGGTCATCTTGGGCCACCAGAAGTGGAAGCCCGCGAACATCGCGAAGACCACGGTGCCGAAGACCACGTAGTGGAAGTGCGCCACCACGAAGTACGAGTCGGAGACGTGGAAGTCCATCGGCGGCGAGGCCAGGATGATGCCGGTCAGACCACCGAAGAGGAAGGTGATCAGGAAGCCCACCGCCCAGAGCATCGGTGTCTCGAACGACAACGAGCCCTTCCACATGGTGCCGACCCAGTTGAAGAACTTCACACCGGTCGGCACGGCGATCAGGAAGGTCATGAAGGAGAAGAACGGCAGCAGCACACCGCCGGTGACGTACATGTGGTGCGCCCACACGGTCACGGACAAACCCGCGATGGCGATGGTGGCGCCGATCAGGCTGCCGTAGCCGAACATCGGCTTCCTGCTGAAGACCGGGATGACCTCGGAGATGATCCCGAAGAAGGGCAAGGCGATGATGTACACCTCTGGATGGCCGAAGAACCAGAAGAGGTGTTGCCACAGCAGCGCCCCGCCGTTGGCCGCGTCGAAAACGTGCGCCCCGAACTTGCGGTCGGCCTCCAGCGCCAGCAGCGCGGCGGCCAGCACGGGGAAGGCCAGCAGCACCAGCACACCGGTCAGCAGCACGTTCCACACGAAGATCGGCATGCGGAACATCGTCATGCCGGGGGCGCGCATGCAGATGATGGTGGTGATGAAGTTGACCGAGCCGAGGATGGTGCCGAAGCCGGAGAAGGCCAGGCCCATGATCCACATGTCGGCACCGATGCCGGGCGAGCGGACCGCGTCGGACAGCGGGGAGTAGGCGAACCAGCCGAAGTCGGCCGCGCCGTCCGGGGTGAGGAAGCCGCCCACGGCGATCAGCGAGCCGAACAGGTACAGCCAGTACGCGAACATGTTCAGCCGGGGGAAGGCCACATCGGGAGAACCGATCTGCAACGGCATGATCCAGTTCGCGAACCCGGCGAACAGGGGCGTCGCGAACATCAGCAGCATGATCGTGCCGTGCATCGTGAACGCCTGGTTGAACTGCTCGTTCGACATGATCTGCTCACCCGGGCGGGCGAGCTCGGCGCGCATGAAGAGCGCGAGCACACCGCCGATGAGGAAGAACGCGAACGACGTGGCCAGGTAGAGCGTGCCGATCGTCTTGTGGTCGGTGGTGGTGAGCCACTTGACGATGACGTTGCCGGGCTGCCTGGTCCGGGCCGGTACCTCGTTCTCGTACGTCTCCGCGGGCGACGCGGTGCCGTGCTGAGGTTCGTTGAGGATGCTCACAGGTTCTGTGTCTCCCGGTTCTTCTCGTGGCCCGTCTGCGCGATACCGGCCGGGACGTAACCGGTCTGGCCCTTCTTCGCGAGATCCGCCAGGTGCTTCTGGTAGCGCTCCGGAGAGACGACCTTCACGTTGAAGAGCATCCGGGAGTGGTCGACGCCGCACAGCTCAGCGCACTTGCCGCGGAACGTGCCCTCCCTGTTGGGGGTCACCTCGAAGGCGTTGGTGTGGCCCGGGATGACGTCCTCCTTCATCAGGAAGGGCAGCACCCAGAAGGAGTGGATGACGTCGCGGGAGGTCAGCACGAAGCGGACCTTCTGCCCCTTGGGAAGCCAGAGGGTCGGGCCCGGGTTGTTCGTCTGCGGGTTGCGCTCGGCCGGCGTGCCGACGTCGTAGACGCCGCCGGCGTGGGCCGGGAAGTCGGCCTTGAAGCGGTCCGGGATGTCGGCCAGCTCCTTGGCGGTCTTCGCGTCACCCGTCGAGCCCGGCACGTTCTCCACGTAGTTGAAGCCCCAGCTCCACTGGAAGCCGACCACGTTGATGGTGTGCTGCGGCTTGTCGGAGATGTCCAGGAGCTTCGACTCGTCGCGCGCGGTGAAGTAGAAGAGCACCGCGACGACGATGATGGGGACCACCGTGTACAACGCCTCGAGCGGCATGTTGTACCGGGTCTGCGGAGGAACCTCGACCTTCGTGCGGCTGCGCCGGTGGAAGATGGCCGCCCACAGGATCAGGCCCCAGACCAGCACGCCCACGGCGAGCGCCGCCGCCCAGGAGCCCTGCCAGAGGGAGAGGATCCGCGGAGCCTCCTCCGTTGCCGGCGTGGGCATCCCGAGGCGAGGGAAATCCTTGTACGTGCAACCGGTGGCGGTCACCAGGATCAGGCCCAGAGGCAGCACCTGCAGCAGCTTCCGCCGCATCGGGCGCGGCGAGGTGGGGGTACCGCCCGCGCCCGTTGAGGCGCGGGGGAGGTCGGAGCCGTTGGGACTCACGTAGCGCCTTCCCGAGAGTCTCGCCCGCGCGTTCGGCTCGGCCTTCTCGCTGGTCGTTCGCCGTCCTGCGGCGGGCAGGGGTTTGGATGTTTATGCGGAGCAAACCCTACTGGACGCGGTTTCCGCCTGCGCGGGGAGGGTGCCCAACGCGCCGCTCCCGCTCCCCCGACGGGGTCCCCCCGCCCCGCGCGGCCCCGCGGCGCCGCGCGCCCCGGCTACCGTACGAACCGTGCCGTACTTCGACGTCGCCTCCACAGCTCCGCTCCACCCCGTGGCCCGCCAGGCCCTGCACGCCGCGCTGGACGACGGCTGGGCGGACCCGGCCCGGCTCTACCGCGAGGGCCGCCGGGCCCGGTTGCTGCTCGACGCGGCACGGGAGGCGGCGGCCGAGGCGGTGGGCTGCCGCCCGGACGAACTGGTCTTCACCTCCTCGGGCACCCGGGCCCTGCACACGGCCGTGGCCGGGGCCCTGGCGGGCCGCCGCCGCGCCGGCCGCCATCTGGTCGTCTCCGCGGTGGAGCACTCCGCGGTACTGCACGGCGCAAAGACGCACCGGGCGAGGGGGGGCGAGGTCACCGAGGTGCCGGTGGACCGCACCGGGGCGGTGTCCGCCGAGGCGTTCGCCGGCGCGCTGCGCGACGACACGGCCCTGGCGTGTCTCCAGTCGGCCAACCACGAGGTGGGCACGGTCCAGCCGGTTCAGGAAGCAGCCGAGGCGTGCCGTGCGGCCGGGGTTCCACTGCTGGTGGACGCGGCGCAGTCGCTGCCGTGGGGGCCGGTGCCGGGCGGCTGGTCACTGCTGACGGGCAGCGCGCACAAATGGGGCGGGCCGCCCGGGGTCGGGCTGCTCGTCGTGCGCAAAGGTGTCCGATTTGCTCTGGAAGGTCCCCGTGACGAGCGGGAGTCGGGGCGTGCGGCGGGCTTCGAGAACGTTCCGGCGATCGTGGCGGCCGCGGCCGCGCTGCGCGCCGTGCGGGCGGAGGCGGCCGTGCAGGGCGGACGGCTGCGGGAGCTGACGGAGCGGATCCGGGCCCGGGTACCCGAGCTGGTGCCGGACGTGCAGGTGGTGGGCGATCCGGTGCACAGGCTGCCGCACCTGGTCACCTTCTCGTGTCTCCATGTCGACGGTGAGGCGCTGCTGCACGAGCTGGACCGGGCCGGGTTCTCGGTGTCGTCCGGGTCGTCGTGCACCAGCAGCACGCTGACGCCGAGCCATGTGCTCAAGGCGATGGGAGTGCTGAGCGAGGGCAATGTCCGCATCTCGCTGCCGTTCTCCGTAGAGGCGGCGGATGTGGAGCGGTTTCTTGCGGTGCTGCCGCGGGCGGTCTCCGCGGTGCGGGCGCGGTTGGACGCGCCGGGGGCGCCGGTGCCGGGGGCGCCGGGGGCCCACCCGGCTCCGGCCGGGGAGCCGGGTTCCCTGGTCGTCGACTCGCTGGGCAGGCTCTGCCCCGTCCCGGTGATCGAGTTGGCCAAGGCGATCGGGAAGGTGCCGGTCGGGGGCACGGTGACGGTCCTCGCGGACGACGAGGCGGCCCGGCTCGACATTCCGGCGTGGTGCGGCATGCGCGGCCAGGAGTTCGTGGGCGAGGAGCCCGCGGACCACGGGTCCGCATACGTGGTGCGCCGCCTCACCTGACGACGCACGGCACGCCGGAAGGCGCGCGGCGCCCCCGGAAGGGGCGTGGCGCCACCGAAGTGCGGCTCCGTCCCGTGGGCGCGCCCCCTGCGGGTCGCCACCGGCCCCAAAGAGGCAGAACCCCGTCGTCGCCGGACCACCGGCCAGTGGACGGCCGCACGCGCCACGCGGCGGAGCCGCACACCGGCGCAGCCCCGCACCCCCGAGGCGGGCCGGGGCGCAGCCCACGAGCGGGGGCCCGGGCTACGCCCGGGGCAGGGCCCTGGTCAGGTGGTCGTGGACCTCCGCGGCCGCCTCCTCGCCGTACGCCTTGGTGAAGCGGTCCAGGAAGTGATCGCGGCGCAACTCGTACTCCTGGGTACCGACCGTCTCGATGACCAGCGTCGCCAGCATGCAGCCGAGCTGGGCGGCCCGCTCCAGGCCGACGCCCCACACGATGCCGGAGAGGAAGCCGGCACGGAACGCGTCGCCCACCCCGGTCGGGTCGGTCTTGGTCTCCTCCTGCGGCACGCCCACCTCGATGGGTTCCTCACCGGCGATGTCGATACGGACGCCGCGTGCGCCGAGTGTGGTGATGCGGTGGCCGACCTTGCCCAGGATCTCCTCGTCGCTCCAGCCGGTCTTGGACTCGATGAGCCCCTTCTCGTACTCGTTGGAGAACAGGTACGCGGCCCCGTCCAGCAGGGTGCGGATCTCGTCGCCGTCCATGCGGGCGATCTGCTGCGAGAAGTCCGCCGCGAACGGGATGGAGCGGGTGCGGCACTCCTCGGTGTGCCGGAGCATCGCCTCCGGGTCGTCGGCGCCGATGTGCACCAGGTCGAGGCCCTGCACCCGGTCGGCGACGGCCTTCAGCTCGATGAGGCGGGCCTCGCGCATGGCGCCGGCGTAGAAGGAGCCGATCTGGTTGTGGTCGGCGTCCGTGGTGCACACGAACCGGGCGGTGTGCAGCACCTCGGAGATCCGCACGGAGGCGGTGTCCACCCCGTGCCGCTCCAGCCAGGCGCGGTACTCGTCGAAGTCGGCACCCGCTGCGCCGACCAGGATGGGCGCGGCGCCGAGCTGCCCCATGCCGAAGCAGATGTTGGGCGCGACACCGCCGCGGCGCACGTCGAGGGTGTCGACGAGGAAGGACAGGGAGACCGTGTGGAGCTGGTCCGCGATGAACTGGTCGGCGAAGCGGCCGGGGAAGGTCATGAGGTGGTCGGTGGCGATGGAGCCGGTGACTGCGATGCGCACGGCGGGATGCTCCTGCGGGATCGGTGGGCTGGGCCTCATGGCCCGGACACAGCACTCTGACACGAGAAGGGGTCGCGGGACTCCGGAACCCCCGCGGAACCGGGCCGAGGACCCGGATGGAATCCGGAGCGGAACCGGAGCGGTGCGGCTGCCGGGCGGGACACCGGGGGCAGGGCACCGATATGTCCTGTCAACGGCTGGTCCGGCCGGTGCCGATACTGCTGATACTCAAAAATAACTGATATCAGGCCTTTCTTCGCGGCCACGGTGGTGCATACGGTTCCGTCATGACTGACTCCACGGGTCGGGATCATGGTTCGCCCGCGGCGAGCACCGGGCTGGCCGCGCTGCGCGGCCACTGCGCCCGGATGGTGCCGCACTGGGTGACGCCCCCGGCCGCCGTGCCGCGCCCGGTGCCGCCGTCGCGCATCCACGGGGTGGTGGTGCCCCCGGGGTCCGCCCGGCTGCTGGACGCGATGTCCGACTACGGGGACTGACGCGTCGGCCACCCGGTGACGCGCTCGCACGCCGACCAGCCGGGGACGGGCCCAGGACGCCCCGGGAGGCCCGAAGCGTCTGCCGCCCGGGAGGCGCCCAGGGCCTCCGGGACCCGGTCCGCCCAGGACGTACGCGCCCGGTTGTGCACCCAAAAGGCCGTACGCGCCACCCGGTTGGCGCACACCCGGGGAACCGCACACGCCGCCCGGGCGTCGAATTGCCGTCCTCCGCGAAGAGGCGCGGCCCGCGGCCGGGGCCGCGCAGCGTGTGGGGCGGGGGACCGCACGGCGATCCAAGGAGCGAAGGCGTGAGCACCGAGCGACCATTTCATGACGGTGGAGAAGAACGGGCACAGGCGGCGCCGCCCGGCGGCCGGGGCGTGGCGGACGCGGGCGGCCCGGACTCGGCGGACGGGGCTGGCCGGCGGCCGCGCAGGACCCGGGTCGCCGTGCTCTCCGTGGCCGCCGCGGTCCTGCTGGCCGGGGGCGGCGGTGCCTATGTCGCGGCGACGGCGTCCGGCGGGGACGGCACGTCGGGCCCGTCCGACGACGGCCACCCCCCGCCGCTCGCCCTCGACGGGTACACCGGCACCGCCGGCTCCGGCGGAACCGGCGGAACCGGCGGAACCGGCGACTCCTCGGGCGGCGCCGGCATCGCCCCCGGCGAACCCGACCCGAGCGGCGTGACGTACCGCGCCGGCAAGGCCCTGCCCGAGGGCCCGTCGTCGGCGCCGGTCTACCACGCCCAGGGGTCGGTGACGGCCGACCGGGTGAGCCGGCTGGCGAGGGCGCTGGGGCTCACCGGCACCCCCCGGAAGTCCGGCGGGAGCTGGCTGGTGGGATCCGGGAAGGACGGCTCGGGGCCGGTGTTGCGGGTGGCCGGGCAGGCCCCGGGCACCTGGACGTTCGCGCGGTACGCGGCGGGCGGCGGCGACGACTGCCCGCGCGGCAAGGAGTGTTCCGCGAACCCGCCCGGCTCCAATCCCGCGGTGAGCGAGCGGGCCGCGCGGACGGCGGCCGCGCCGGTGCTGAAGGCGCTCGGCCAGGACGGCGCGAAGCTCGACGCCCGGCAGACGATGGGCGCCGAGCGGGTGGTGAACGCCGATCCCGAGGTGGGCGGCCTGCCGACGTACGGCTGGTCGACCGGTATCCGGGTCGGCGCGGACGGCACCGTGGTCGGCGGCAGCGGCCGGATGCTGGCACCGGTGAAGGGCGAGACGTACCCGGTGCTCGGCGCCGACAAGACGCTCGGCCTGCTGAACAAGTCCCGGCACGGGTCACTCGCCCCCGGCGCGGGCGGCTGCGGGACCGTCGTGCCCCAGAAGGGACAGGCGAGCCCGGGCCACGCCTGCGTGCACCTGGACGGCGCCGGGGCCCAGGGCGCCGGAGGCCGTCCCGACCCGGGCGCCGGGCCGAGCACGGTCTCGCGGGTGGTGCCGGTGCACGGTGCCGTCTTCGGGCTCGCCACGCACCTGGTCGAGGGTCACCAGGCCCTCGTCCCGTCCTGGCTGTTCGAGGTGCGCCCGCAGGGGGCCGAGGAGAGCTTCACGGTGACGCAGCCGGCCGTGGATCCCAGGTACCTCACCGGCGGGCACGCCTCGGGCAAGCCCACGGAGCCCGGCGGCAAGGACGTGCGCGTGTCGTCGTACACCGCGGACGGCCGGTCGCTGACCGTGCGCTTCTGGGGCGGGGTCTGCACCGACTACACCGCCTCGGCCGACGAGACCGCGGACGAGGTGTCCGTGACGGTGTCCCAGCACCAGAAGGACCCGGACAAGGTCTGTGTGATGATCGCCAAGGAGATCGAGAAGACCGTGACGCTGCACCAGCCGCTGGGCGGCCGCAAGGTGGTGGACAGCACGGGCGCGACGGTACGGCAGGGCTGAGCGGGGCGCACGGCTCGACAAGCGGCGCTGAGCGCGACAGACCGCGCGGAGCGCGACCGAGTGCGCGGGGCACGATGGAGTGCGCGCGCAACGGACGGAGGCGGTGACCCCGGGTCTCAGGGGTCACCGCCTCCGTCGTGCCGCTCACGGCTCGCTCTGCCCGCCCGGTGGAGCGGGCTCGGCGGAGCAGGGCTCAGTGGAACGAGTCGCCGCAGGCGCAGGAGCCCGTGGCGTTCGGGTTGTCGATCGTGAAGCCCTGCTTCTCGATGGTGTCGACGAAGTCGATGGAGGCGCCGCCGAGGTAGGGGGCGCTCATCCGGTCGGTGACGACCTTGACGCCGCCGAACTCCTTGACGACGTCGCCGTCGAGGGAGCGCTCGTCGAAGAAGAGCTGGTACCGCAGGCCTGAGCAGCCACCGGGCTGGACGGCGACGCGCAGCGCGAGGTCGTCCCGGCCTTCCTGGTCGAGCAGGGCCTTGACCTTGGCCGCGGCGGCGTCGGACAGGATGATGCCGTCGGTGGCGGTGGTGGTCTCGTCCGATACGGACATCTACATCTCTCCCGGGTTGTACGGAGACTGCTTGCCGACGGGTCCAACCCCCGGTGCCACGGTTTCATTCCGGGACCGGGTGACCGTCTTCTGTCGCGGTTCTTCTGTCGCCGTTCCTCAGTCGCGGGGGTGCTCCGCGCTGCTTGCCCTCCCATGCTCGCACACCCGCGCCGGCCCGGCGGAGCCGTGGGCGGCACCACGTATCGCGTCACATCGACGCAATGCGCATCGTCAAACTGACGCGAAGGGGATATGATAATAGCGTCAATTCGACGAAAAGTGGTCTCCGTCCACCGGGACCCGTCACAGAGAAAGGGTGCGTGCCGTGACCACCGCCCAGCCCCTGGATGTCCAGCCCACGCCGCTCGCCCTGCTGCTGCTCGGCCGTGCGTCCGACCCGCAGAGCGAGCGCGGCGTCGAGTGCCCCGGCGATCTGCCGGCGCCGTCCGACCCGGACCTGGTGGCGCGGGCGCGTGCCGCCAAGGAACGGCTCGGGGACCGCGTGTTCGTACTGGGCCACCACTACCAGCGCGACGAGGTCATCCAGTTCGCGGACGTCACCGGCGACTCCTTCAAGCTGGCCAGGGACGCGGCGGCCCGTCCGGAGGCCGAGTACATCGTCTTCTGCGGTGTGCACTTCATGGCGGAGTCCGCGGACATCCTGACCTCCGACCGCCAGCAGGTGGTGCTGCCGGACCTGGCGGCGGGCTGCTCGATGGCGGACATGGCCACCGCCGAGCAGGTCGCGGAGTGCTGGGACGTGCTGACGGACGCCGGGGTCGCCGACCTGGTGGTGCCGGTCTCGTACATGAACTCGTCGGCCGACATCAAGGCCTTCACGGGCCGGCACGGCGGCACGATCTGCACCTCCTCCAACGCCCGGCGCGCGCTGGAGTGGGCCTTCGGGCAGCGGGAGCCGGGCGCCGGGAAGGTGCTCTTCCTGCCGGACCAGCACCTCGGCAGGAACACCGCGGTCCGCGAGATGGGCATGTCGCTCGACGACTGCGTCGTCTACAACCCGCACAAACCGGGCGGCGGGCTCACCGCCGAGCAGCTGCGGGCCGCGAAGATGATCCTGTGGCGCGGCCACTGCTCGGTGCACGGCCGCTTCTCGCTGGACTCGGTCAACGAGGTGCGTGAGCGCATCCCGGGCGTGCAGGTGCTGGTGCACCCCGAGTGCCGGCACGAGGTCGTGGCGGCGGCGGACCACGTCGGCTCGACCGAGCGCATCATCCGGCTCCTCGAGGACGCGCCGGCCGGCTCGAAGTGGGCGGTGGGCACGGAGCTGAACCTCGTCCGGCGCCTGGCGAACCGTTTCGCCGACCAGGGCAAGGAGATCGTCTTCCTCGACAGGACGGTCTGCTTCTGCTCGACGATGAACCGGATCGACCTGCCCCACCTGGTCTGGGCGCTGCAGTCGCTGGCCGACGGCAAGGTGGTGAACCGCATCCAGGTGGACGCGGACACCGAGCACTTCGCCAAGCTGGCGCTGGAACGGATGCTGACGCTTCCGTAGCCGCCCTCGCGGGGCGCAGCCCCGCTCCGAAGGGGCGCGGGGAACCGCGCGACAAGCCACACGAGACCGTCAGGTCGTCACCGGACCGGAGGGGCAGTCCCAGCCGGGTCCGACCACCGGCCGGTGGATGGCACCGGCCGGTGGAGGGTTGCCCGCGCCCACGCGGCGGAGCCGCATATCGACACAGCCCCGCGCCCCTGGGTGGACCGGGGGCGCGGGGGGCGCTCAGACCTGGACCGGCTCCGGGCTCTCCGGCCGGGTGGCCGCGGACGACGGTGTGCCGTCGCCCCGGCGCGCCGCGCGCTTCGCGCGCCTCCGCTCCTTGCGGAGCTCGATCATCGCGTAGAGCGTCGGGACGAGCAGCAGCGTCAGCAGCGTGGAGCTGATGAGACCGCCGATCACCACCACCGCCAGCGGCTGGGCGATGAAGCCGCCCTCGCCGGTGACGCCCAGCGCCATCGGGAGCAGCGCGAAGATGGTCGCCAGGGCCGTCATCAGGATCGGACGGAGCCGGTGCCGGCCGCCCTCGATGACCGCGTCGATCGTGCTGTACCCCTTCCTGCGGTACTGGTTGATCAGGTCGATCAGCACGATCGCGTTGGTGACCACGATGCCGATCAGCATCAGCATGCCGATCAGCGCGGGCACGCCCATCGGGGTACCGGTGAGCACCAGCATGCCGATGGCGCCAGTGGCCGCGAACGGGATCGAGACCAGCAGGATCAGCGGCTGCACCAGCGACCGGAACGTCGCGACGAGCAGCATGAAGACGATCGCGACGGCCGCGAGCATCGCCAGGCCCAGGGACGTGAACGCGTCGCTCTGGTCCTGCGAGACACCGCCGATCTGAGCCATGGCGCCCTTGGGCAGCTTCAGGGAGTTGATCTTCGCCTGGAGGGCGCTGCTGACCCCGCCGGTGTTGTCACCGGTCGGCCGGGCCGTGATCGTGGCGGCCCGCTCACCGTCGATGCGGGTCATGGAGACCGGTCCCGCCACCAGTTTGACGTCGGCGATGTCGCCGAGCCGCACCGGGCCGAGCGGGAGCTTCTTCAGCTGTTCCAGGGTGGTGGCGGGCTTGGCGGCGCGGACGACGATGTCGCGTTCGGTGTCGTCGAGGGTCGCCTTGCCGGCCTTGGTGCCGTCGACCGCCTCGGCGACGGCCTGGCCGAGGGTGGTGTCGTTGAACCCGGCCGCGGCGGCCTTGGCGTTCGCCTTGACCGAGATCCGGGGCACGGACTGCGACAGGTCGCTCTGTACGTCCGTCACGTGGTCGAGGCCGGCGACGGCGTCCCTGACCTGGTCGGCCGCGGTGCGCAGCACCCCGGGGTCGGACGCCTTGACCACCACGCTCAGATCCTGGTTGCCGAAGCCGTCCCCCGCGCTGAGGTTGGTCTGCCCGATGCCGGAGAGCTTGCCGAGCCCGTCCTCGATGCGGTGCTGCACGGCGTCGTAGTCGGCGCCGTCCTTCAGGGTGATCTGGTACGAGGCCTGGTTGGTGGCGGTGCTGCCGCCGAAGGCCGCGAGGAAGCCGGAGGAGCCGACGGTGACCTGGTAGTCCTTGATGTCGTCGATGCCGTCGAGCACCGTCTCGACCTTCTTGGCGGCGGCGTCGGTCGTACCCAGGCTGGTGCCGACCTTCATCTCCTGCTTGATGGAGAGGGTCTGCTGCTCGCCCTGGTCGAAGAAGTTGGTCTTCAGCAGGGGCGCCATGCCGAAGGTGGCGACCAGCACCACCACGGCGATGACCACGCTGGTGAAGCGGCGCCTGGTCGCGAACCGCAGCACCGGCACATAGCCGCGCTGCAGCCGGCTGCGTGCCTCCTTCTCCTGGGCGGTGCGCCGTGCCTCGTCCGGGTCGACGTCCCGCACGGACTTGGGGGGCCGCACGAACCAGTAGGACAGCACGGGCACGACGGTCAGCGAGACCAGCAGCGACGCCAGCAGGGCCGCCGTGACGGTCAGCGAGAACGCGCCGAACAGCTCGCCGACCATGCCCCCCACCAGACCGATCGGCAGGAAGACGGCGACCGTGGTGAGCGTGGAGGAGGTGACCGCGCCGGCGACCTCCTTGACGGCGGCGAGGATGGCCGCGGCGCGCTCCTCGCCGTAGCCGATGTGGCGCTTGATGTTCTCCAGGACCACGATCGAGTCGTCCACGACCCGGCCTATCGCGATGGTCAGGGCGCCGAGCGTCAGGACGTTGAGCGACAGGTCCCGGGTCCACAGGACGATCAGCGCGAGCACCACGGAGAGCGGTATCGAGACCGCGGTGACCAGCGTCGAGCGCAGCGACGCCAGGAAGACCAGGATGATGACCACCGCGAAGAGCAGACCGAGCCCGCCCTCGGTGGTCAGGCCGTGGATGGACTTGGAGACCGCCGGGCCCTGGTCGCTGACGACCGTGAGGGCGGCGTCGGAGCCGAGGTCGCGGCGGAGGTCGGGCAGCATGTCCCTGACCGACTTGGAGATGGCGACCGCGCTGCCGTCCCGGTCGGAGGTGACGGACACGGACAGGCTGGGCTTGCCGTCGGTCCGGGTGATGGAGTCGGCGGGCGCCGGCTCCTGCCGCACCTCGGCGATGGCCCCGAGGCGCACGGGGTGCCGCACACCCTCGCCGCCGATCATCAGGTCCCGGATCTGCGCCAGCGAGGTGAAGCCGCCGCCGACCTGGACGCTGCGGTTCTTGCCGCCCTCGTCGAAGGAGCCGGCCGGCACGGTGGCGCCGCCGGCCTGGAGGGCCTGGCCGAGCGCCGCCGGGCTGATGCCGGCCTGCGCCATCTTCGCGTTGTCCGGGGTGACGGTGACCTGGAGGTCCCGCACGCCGTCGACGGTGACCCGGCCGACGCCGTCGATGTTCTTCAGGGCGGGCACGACGGTGCGGTCGAGGCGGTCGGCGAGCGCCTGCTGGTCGATGCCGTCGGCGCTGGCCGCGAGCACGACGGTGGGCAGGTCGTCGGTGGAGCCCGCGATGACCTGGGGGTCGACGTCGGCGGGCAGCCGGGCGCGGTTCACGGCCTGCTGGACGTCGGCGACGATCTGCTTGGTGTCGTTGCCGTAGTCGAACTGCGCCATGACGACGGCGTTGCCCTCGCTGGCGGTGGAGGTGACGCCGGTGATGCCGTCGACCGCCCTGATGTTGTCCTCGAGTGGTTCGATCACCTGCTTCTCGACCACGTCGGGGGACGCGCCCTGGTACGGCGCGAGCACGGAGACCATGGGGAGTTCGATGGTGGGCAGCAGTTGCTGCTTGAGCTGCGGGATCGCGATGGCGCCGAACACGATCGCGATGATCGACATCAGCCCGATCAGGGCCCGTTGCGCGAGGCTGAATCTGGACAGCCAGGACATGGGTGACGGTCTTCCTTCTGTGGCGTGTGTCGGTGGCAAGCGGTTGTGGCGCCCCGCCGGGCGGGCCCGCCGCCGCGGTGGGCGGCGGCGAACGGCTCGGCGCACGGGCCCGGCGGTGCGTGGTGCACGCGGTACCGGCCCGGCGTACGAAGAGGAACGCGGCAACGGAGGGATGGAACGACCCCCCGCCTATACCCTCCGTCATCCCGAGGGCCGGGCTCGTCGCTCCCAGGTCCATTTCCTCGCCCGGGGCCTACTGCGGGCGTAGTACGTCTTCTACACCTTGGGGTCTAGGGGGCTTCTGATGGATCTCCGTGGGAGAAGGAGCGGCGTTCGGTGCGTGCTCTCGGCGTGCCGGGTGCAAGTCCTCGTACTGGGCGTACGTGGGCTTGTGCCCGGTGCGGCGAGTGGGGGTGCCCCCGCGCGAGCGCAGCCGAGCGTGGGGGAGCGTGCCGGGCGTCGCGACGCCACGGAGATCCATCAGAAGCCCCCTAGCCGTGGGCCCGGCCCCGGCGTCAGGGCACCCTGGGCCGGACCAGGCCCGTCTCGTAGGCGATGACGACGAGTTGGGCGCGGTCGCGGGCGCCGAGCTTCGCCATGGCGCGGTTGACGTGCGTCTTGACGGTGAGCGGGCTGACCGCGAGGCGCTCGGCGATCTCGTCGTTGGAGTGGCCTCCCGCGACCTGCACCAGCACCTCGCGCTCCCGTCCCGTGAGGGCGTCCAGCCGTTCGGCGCCGACCGGGTCGCGCCCGTCGGCGCCGTCCTGCTGGGCGAGGAACTTGGCGATCAGGCCCTTGGTGGCGGCCGGCGACAGCAGCGCCTCGCCCGCGGCGGCCACCCGGATCGCGTTGAGCAGTTCCTCCGGCTCGGAGCCCTTGCCGAGGAAGCCGGAGGCTCCGGCGCGCAGGGACTGCACCACGTACTCGTCGACCTCGAAGGTCGTCAGCATCACCACGCGGACGTTCGCGAGGTGGGGGTCGGCGCTGATCAGCCGGGTGGCCGCGAGGCCGTCGGTGCCGGGCATCCGGATGTCCATCAGGACCACGTCGGCGCGCTCGGTGCGGGCCAGCTCGACCGCCTCCGCGCCGTCCGACGCCTCTCCGACCACCTCCATGTCGGGCTCGGAGTCCACCAGGACCCTGAACGCGCTGCGCAGGAGTGCCTGGTCGTCGGCGAGCAGGACCCGGATCGTCATCGCGCCTCCGCCCTGCCCGCGTGCCGGCGCGCACGCGTGGTCGCCTCCCTGGCGGGACGGCGCGCCCGGACGGCGCGGGGGGCCGGGTGGCCGCGTGGCGCGGGCCGCCCGGGTACGGGGCCCTGCGGGGTGGCCGCGCGCGTGCCCGGTGCCGGCTGCCCGGGTGCCCGGCGGCCTGCGGCCGGGAGTTCCCCGCGCCCCTGCGAGGCGGCCGCACAGCCACCCGGCGCCCGGCGGCCCGCCGCCGGGAGCGACACGTCCTGCCCCCTCCGGCCGGCGACGATCCGCGCGACTCGATCCGGCCGGTCGCGCAGTTCCCCGCGCCCCTGCGAGGCGGCCGCACAGCCACCCGGCGCCCGGCGGCCCGCCGCCGGGAGCGACACGTCCTGCCCCCTCCGGCCGGCGACGATCCGCGCGACTCGATCCGGCCGGTCGCGCAGTTCCCCGCGCCCCTGCGAGGCGGCCGCACAGCCACCCGGCGCCCGGCGGCCTGCCGCCGGGAGCGGCACGTGCTGCTCCTTGTGGCCCTGTCGGGCTGCCCTTGTGTGGGTTGTCATGCCCGGTCCCCCGTTGTCCGTCCGGTCCGGCCTGTGTGGGCCTTGACGGGCAGGATCGCATGGACGCGGAAGCCGCCGCCGTGGCGGGGGCCCGCGGTGCAGCTGCCGCCGAGGGCGGTGGCGCGTTCGCGCATGCCGGTCAGGCCGTGGCCGCCGCCCTCGGCGGGGTCGTCGCCGTGCTCCTCCCGCGTGCCCGGCGCGCGGGGCTCCGCGGGGCCGGTGTCGAGCACGGTCAGCTCCAGGTGGTCCCCTGCGCGCACCACGCCGACCTCGGCCCGGGCGCCGGCGCCGGCGTGCTTGCGCACATTGGTGAGGGCCTCCTGGAGGATGCGGTAGGCGGCCAGGTCGACGGCCGCGGGCAGGGTGGTGCCGTGGTCCGCGCGGGCCACGCGCACGGGCAGCCCGGCGTGCCGGAAGGTGTCGACCAGCTCGTCGAGGCGGTCCAGGCCCGGTGCCGGCTCGGTGGGCGCCTCGGGGTCGCCGGACTGGCGCAGCAGGCCCACGGTGGCGCGCAGCTCGCCGAGGGCGGTGCGGCTGGCCTCCCGTACGTGCGCGAGGGCCTCCTTGGCCTGGTCGGGGCGCTTGTCCATGACGTGGGCGGCGACCCCGGCCTGCACGTTGACCAGGGCGATGTGGTGGGCGACGACGTCGTGCAGGTCGCGGGCGATGCGCAGCCGCTCCTCGGCGACCCTGCGGCGGGCCTCCTCCTCGCGGGTGCGCTCGGCGCGCTCGGCCCGCTCCCGGATGGCGTGCACGAACGCACGGCGGCTGCGCACGGCGTCGCCCGCGGCAGCGGCCATGCCGGTCCAGGCGAAGATGCCGATGTTCTCCTGTGCGTACCAGGGCAGCGGGCCCGCCAGCATGGCGGCGGCGGTGAGGACGGTGGCGGTGAGCAGGCCGACCCGCCAGGTGGTGGGCCGGTCGGTGGCGGCGGCGACGGTGTAGAGCGCGACGACGGCGCACATGGCGACGGGGGTGCGGGGCTCACCGGAGAGCAGCTCCGTCAGGGAGACGGCTCCGGTGGCGGCGAGCACGGCCAGCGGAGAGCGGCGCCGGAAGACCAGGGTGGCGGAGCCGAGCACCATCAGGACCAGGCTCAGCGCGTCCGGGGTGTGAGCGGCGATGAACGGGCCGTGCCGCCCCCTGGGGTCGGCGAAGGAACCGGCGATCATGCAGATCAGGACGCCGGTGGCCAGGGCGGCGTCCAGCGCCGAGGGATGGCTGCGGAGCCAGGCGTGGGCTGCGGTCAGGGGTCTCACGGTGTGTTCTGGAGCCGGTGCGGGAGGTGCCGGGGTCCGGGCGGGGTGCCCGGTGCGGCGGTGTCCGGTGCAGGGGGCGGTGGACCGGTGCGGGAGGGAGGCTGGAGGCCGGGACGGGAGGGCTGGAGGCCGGTACACGGGTGCTGGAGGCCGGGACGGGAGGGCTGGAGGCGGTACGTGGATGCTGGAAGCGTGACCCACTCCCGCCCGGTCCCGTGGCACCCGCGGCCGGGTGTCAGCCGGGGATCAGGCCGTCGTCGGCGAGCAGGGAGCGGACCTCCTCCAGGGTGGCGTCGGGAGCGGGCAGGATCAGCTCTGAGGGCTCCAGGGAGTCGTCGGGCACGGGCTCGCCCAGCTCACGGACCTTTTCGAGGAGCGCGTGCAGCGTCCGGCGGAAGCCGGGGCTGTCGCCGCGCTCCATCTCCGCGAGCAGGTCGGTGTCGAGTGTGTTCAGCTCGTCGATGCGGCTGTCGGCCAGCACCAGCTGGCCCTCCCCCATGATCCGAACGATCATGACGCCCTCCTAGGCGTGACCCACCTCGTGACCTACCGCGGTGGGGGTTTCACTGCTTGTCGAAGCGCGGCGTGTCCTGGGGCTGCTGCTGGCGGCCGCTCTGCTGGCCGTTCTGGCCGCCCTCGATGGCCTGCTGCTGGGAGCCCCCGGCCAGCTCCGCCTTCATCCGCTGCAATTCCAGCTCCACGTCCGTACCGCCGGAGATGCGGTCGAGCTCGGCGGCGATGTCGTCCTTGGCCATGCCGGTCGGGTCGTCGAGCGCACCGGACGCCAGCAGCTCGTCGATGGCGCCCGCACGGGCCTGCATCTGGGCCGTCTTGTCCTCGGCGCGCTGGATCGCCAGGCCGACGTCGCCCATCTCCTCGGAGATGCCGGAGAAGGCCTCGCCGATCCTGGTCTGCGCCTGGGCGGCGGTGTAGGTGGCCTTGATGGTCTCCTTCTTGGTACGGAAGGCGTCCACCTTGGCCTGCAGGCGCTGGGCCGCGAGGGTGAGCTTCTCCTCCTCGCCCTGCAGGGTCTGGTGCTGCGACTCCAGGTCCGTGACCTGCTGCTGGAGCGCCGCGCGGCGGGAGAGCGCCTCGCGTGCGAGGTCCTCACGGCCCAGCGCGAGGGCCTTGCGGCCCTGCTCCTCCAGCTTGGTCGACTGGCTCTGCAGCTGACCCATCTGAAGCTCCAGGCGCTTGCGGGAGGTCGCCACGTCGGCCACACCGCGGCGCACCTTCTGCAGCAGCTCCAGCTGCTTCTGGTACGAGTAGTCGAGGGTTTCGCGCGGGTCCTCGGCCCGGTCAAGGGCCTTGTTCGCCTTCGCGCGGAAGATCATCCCCATACGCTTCATGACACCGCTCATGGGCTTCGCGCGCCCCCTTCTGACAGGCTTCCAGCTCCAGCTCCAACAGAACCCACAGTACGGGCCCTGCATCCATTACCGCACTGTTCCGACGTGGATACGGTCATCCCCAAGGACGACTGCGTCCCTCGGGGCTCCGGCGTAAGGAGTAGGTGCCTTTCGGGGGAGCTCCCGGGTGGGCAAGCGGATTACTCGGCTACGTCCGGTCTGCCCCTGTAAAGACGCCCGGCGTTGCCGGATCGTTCCCCACGCACGTGCGGCCGGCCCACCCCCACCACGTACCCTTGGTCATTGTGTTCCGAAGCCGTGCCAAGGATGAGAAGGCCGACGCCGCGAAGGCGCCGGTGAGCGACGCGACGCCGCCCCGTGACCCGCAGGCCCCGAAGGGCCGGCCGACGCCCAAGCGCAGCCAGGCGCAGTCGCAGCGGCGCAGCGTGGCCAACACCCCGCTGACCCGCAAGGACGCCGCCCGGCGGCAGCGCGAGGCGCGCCGGGAGCAGATGGAGCGCCAGCGCCAGGCGCTGGCCACCGGCGACGAGCGCTACCTCCCCGCGCGCGACAAGGGTCCCGTGCGCCGGTACGCGCGGGACTTCATCGACTCGCGCTTCAACGTCGCGGAGTTCTTCCTGCCGCTCGCGGTGGTGATCCTCGTCCTGAGCATGGTCCGGGTGGGCGCGCTGCAGAGCATCGCGCTGCTGCTGTGGCTGGTGGTGATCGTCCTGATCGTCCTGGACTCGGTCGCGACCTCGGTCCGGCTGCGGAAGCGGCTGGCGGAGCGCTTCCCCGGCCAGCCGACCCGGGGCGCGGTGCCCTACGCGCTGATGCGCTCGCTCCAGATGCGCCGGCTCCGGATGCCGAAGCCGCAGGTCAAGCGCGGAGAGCGGCCCTGAGACCGGGGCCGGATCCGGCTCCCGGCCCGCAGGCGGGAGCCGCCGGCTTCACGGAGGGTGCGAGCGCCTGGCTGAGGGGCCTCGGCGGGCTGCGCAACGCCGTACGGCAGGAGCTGGTCGCGCGGCAGCTCGACGAACAGATCGCGGCCCGCTTCCCCGTGGGGCAGCGGCTGCGGGTGCTGGACGTGGGCATGGGCCAGGGCACACAGGCGCTGCGGCTGGCCAGGGCCGGCCATGAGGTGACCGGCCTGGAGGAGAACCCGGACATGCTGGCCACCGCCCGTGCGGCGCTGGAGGCCGAGCCGGAGGGCATCAGGCGACGGGTGCGGCTGGTGGAGGGCGACGGCCGGGACACCGGGGTGCACTTCCTGCCCGGCACCTTCGACGTGGTGCTCTGCCACGGCGTGCTGATGTACGTGGCCGAGCCGGACGCGCTGCTCGCCGGCCTCGCCCGGGTGCTGGCCTCGGGCGGCCTGCTGTCGCTGCTGGTGCGCAACGGCGACGCGCTCGCGATGCGGCCCGGGCTCGCCGGGGACTGGCCGGGCGCGCTGGCCGCGTTCGGCACGGACACGTACACGAACCGCCTCGGCCTGCGGGTACGCGCCGACCGCCTGGACGCCCTCACCGCCACACTGGCCGGTATCGGGGCGCCGCTGGCCGCCTGGTACGGCGTCCGGGTCTTCACCGACGGGGCCCCCGACGACGCGGTGCTGCCCGCCGAGCCCGAGGCGCTGCTGGCGGCGGAGGAGCGGGCGGGGCGCACGGATCCCTATCGGAGGGTGGCGGCGTTGCTGCATCTGTGTGGGGTGCGGGGCTGAGGCGCCTGCGGCGCCGTCTGAGGGGCGTGGTGCCTCTTGAGACGGGCGCGATCCGCCGGTCCGTCGTGGCCTGTCGCGCACCCCTTGAGGCAGTCGCGACCCCACGGCCCGTCGTGGCCTGTCGCGCAGTTCCCCGCGCCCCCTTGCGGGCGCCTGCGGCGCCATCCGAGCAGCATGTGCCCCTTGAGGCAGTCGCGACCCCACGGCCCATCGTGGCCTGTCGCGCAGTTCCCCGCGCCCCCTTGCGGGCGCCTGCGGCGCCATTGTGTCGCCGGTTCCGGCGCGCTGGTCTCCCGGTCCTCTCCCCCTGAACGGACCCTCAGGGCGGGCCCGGTGTGGTGGGTGGAAGGGATACTCCGGGCATGGATCTCTTCTCTGCGGGGTCCCGCACGGGGCGTGCCGCGGTGCTGTGGACCGCTGCCGTCTGCTTCGGCGGGGCGCTGCTGCTCGGTGGCTGTGCGGGCGACTCCGGCTCCGGGGCGGCGGGGACGGCCACGGGTGGTGCGGCGTCACGCGGGGCTGACGGGGGCGGGCGGACGGTTCCGCACGCGGGCGACGACCTGCAGAGCGCCTACGAGCGGGTGATCAGCCAGGTGCTGCCGTCGGTGGTGCAGATCCAGGGCCGCAGGGCGCTCGGCTCCGGCATCGTCTACGACGGGCAGGGGCACCTCGTCACCAACGCGCACGTCGTGGGCGGCGAGAAGTCCTTCAAGGTGACCACGGCGCACAGCCGGCGGGCGCTGACCGCGAAGCTGGTGTACGCCTACGCCCCGCAGGACCTCGCGGTCGTGAAGCTGGACCGGGTGCCGGCCGGGCTCCGCGCGGCGTCGTTCGGCGACACCTCGGCGGTGCGGGTCGGCCAGATCGTGCTGGCGATGGGCTCGCCGCTCGGGCTGTCGTCCAGCGTCACCCAGGGGATCGTCTCGGCGACCGGGCGGACGGTCACGGAGGGCGGCGACGGCGGCCCCGGCGGGGGCACCGGGGCGACCATCACGGACATGGTGCAGACCTCGGCCGCGATCAACCCGGGCAACAGCGGCGGGGCGCTGGTGGGCCTGGACGGCAAGGTCATCGGTATCCCGACGCTCGCCGCGACCGACCCCGACCTGGGCGGCAGCGCGCCCGGCATCGGCTTCGCCATCCCGTCCCGGACGGTCACCACCATCGCCGGCCAGATCATCTCCAGCGGCCGGGTCACCGACTCGGGACGGGCGGCGCTCGGCATCACGGCGCGCACCGTCCTCGGCGACGACTCCGAGCCGGACGGCGTGGCCGTGGTGAGAGTGCACAGGCGCGGCGCGGCGGACCGGGCGGGCCTGCGGGCGGGCGACGTCATCACCCGCCTGGACGACACCCGGATCACCACGATCACCTCCCTCTCCCAGGCCCTGGCACACCGCAGGCCCGGGGCCACGGCACGGGTGAGGTACGTCCGCGACGGCGACGAGCGGACGGCCCGCGTGCGGCTGGGCACGATGTAGTCCGGGCGTGACCTCCGTGGCCGCGAACGGACTTCCCAGGCCCGGCACGGGACCGGGCCCGGCCCCGTCCGTCCCGCGGCCCGGCCCAGCGGGCTCTGCGGCCTGCCCAGCCGGACGTGCGGCCGTACCGGCTGCCTCCGCGCGGGCGCGGGATCCGGGCCCGAGGGACGGCACGTCCCCCGGACGGCGGTAGCCGCGGCACCGGTGCGCCGGGGCAGCGGGGGCCCGGGGACGTCAGGTGCCCGGGGCGTCGTCCGGGTGGAGGCTCATGGGGCCGTAGACCTTCGTGGCGTCCTCGAAGAGCGTCGCCTGGTCCGCCCCGCCCTCGGCGATCGGCTTCCAGTACTCGCCGAGCCACGACTCCGCATCGCCCTGCGTGGTGAACTCCTCCGGCTGGACGGCGGGCTGCACCTCGGTCCCGTCCGACGTCTCGAACCGCCACGTCCATGCCACCATGCGAGCCTCCCGGGGTTCCACAGCCGCCTGATCAGGCGCCCTGATCCGCCTGAAGCCTAGCCGGACGCGCAGCCCGTGCGGGGGCGCGGGAGGATCTTCCCGTGGAAGTCACTCTGCTCGGTACCGGCGGCCCGGCCGGCCTGCCCCGCCCCGGCTGCCCCTGCGCCGCCTGTGCGACGGCGCGCGGCGAGGACGCGCGCGCCGCCACCGCGGTCCTGGTGGACGGCACCCTGTTGCTCGACCTGACGCCGGGCCTCGCCCTGACCGCGGCCCGTGCGGGCCACTCCCTGGGCGGGGTGCGCCAGGTACTGCTCTCCCACGCGCACGCCGGCCCCCCGGTGGAGGTGCCCGCGGAGCTGCCCGAGCCGGGCCGGGTGCCGGAGGGGCGCGAGCTGGCGCTGCTCTCCGGCCACCGGGTGCGCGCCGTCGCCCTGGACTCCCCCGGCACGGGCTACGAGGTGCTGGGCCGCGACGGGTCACGGCTGCTGTACCTGCCGCCCGGCGGGGCGCCCGCGCAGCCGGCGACCCGGCAGGCGCCGTACGACATGGTGCTCGCCGACGTCCTGGGCCGCCCGGACGCCCTGGCCCGGCTGCGGGCGGCCGGCGCGGTGGGCGCGGCCACCGACGTGCTCGCGGTCCACCTGGACCACACCGTCCCGCCCGGCGCCGAGCTGCGCCGGAGGCTGACCGCCGCGGGCGCGAGGGCGGTGCCGGACGGCACCCGGGCGACCGCCGGGTCGTACCGCATGGGCAACGGCGGCACCGGGCAGGGCACGCCGACCGTCCCGGGCGTGGCCGCCGTGCCCGACGTGCCGGACCTGCCCGCCGTGCCGCGCCGCACGCTGGTGCTGGGCGGGGCGCGCTCGGGCAAGTCCGCGGAGGCGGAGCGGCGCCTGGAGACGTTCCCCGAGGTGCTGTACGTGGCGACGGGCGGCACCCGTGCCGGCGACGCCGAGTGGGCGGCCCGGGTCCGTGCGCACCGCGAACGCCGGCCCGGTTCCTGGGACACCGTGGAGACCTGCGACCTCGTCCCACTGCTCGCCTCGGACGGTCCCGTGCTGCTCATCGACTGCCTGTCGCTCTGGCTGACCACGATGATGGACGAGGTGGACGCCTGGGACGACGACGAGTGGGCCGCGGGCGGCGAGCGGGAGCTGCGGCGCCGGGTGGCGGCGCTCACGGAGGCGGTGCGCCGCACGCCCCGCACTCTCGTCGCCGTCTCGAACGAGGTGGGGTCCGGCATCGTCCCGGCCACCGCGTCCGGCCGGCGCTACCGCGACGAACTCGGCCGTCTGAACGCGGGGTTCGCCGCGGAGTGCGAGCACGTCCTGCTGATGGTGGCGGGGCAGCCCCTCCCCCTCCGCTGACCCCGGCCCACCTGCCGGTGGGGGCCACCGGGCCGAGCCCCTTGGGGCCGCGTTCCCGGCCACCGGCCGGTGAGGCCGCACCCCGGTACTCAAAAGGGGCGCGGGGAACCGCGCGACCAACCACGGCACACCCGCAGCACACCACCGGACCCAGCCCCTCACGGCATCGTCGCCGGCCACCGGCCGGTGGAGCGTGAACGCGCGGTTCCCCGCGCCCCTGTCGGGGCGCGCCGCGCCGCTCACCTGCGGGCGATGATGCGGTACGCGTTGGCGAAGCGGGTACGGCGGGCCGCGGGGGCGAGCAGGCGGTCGGCGGCGTGGGCCGCGGCGACGGCGGGGGCGCCCGCGCGCAGCAGCGCGGCCCGACGGGCGCGGCGCAGCGCCCCGGGCCGCTGCGGACGGGGCGGCGCCCCGGGCTGTGGGAGGCAGCGGTCCAGCAGCAGCACGAGGGCCGCGGTGAGGTCGTAGGGGACGTGCGCGGCGCGGCGCTCGGCGCTGATCACCGTGTAGCCGAGGTCCTCCAGCGCGCGCCGGAGATTGCGCAGCGGCATCAGGTGGAGGTGCTGCGGCTGGAGGTGCGAGATCCACCAGCGGCCGAGCAGTGCCGCGAACCGGCTCTCGGGGTCGGCGGTCTCGACGAGCAGGTGCCCGCCGGGCCGCAGCACCGTGCGCGCGGCGGCCAGTTCGGCACGCGGGTCCGGGCTGTGCTCCAGGTGGTGGAACATGCTCACCGCGTCGTAGCGGCCCGCGAGGCGCGGTGCGAGTTCGGACAGGGTGCCGCGGTGCGCCTCGTCGATGTGGCCGTCCGCGGCGGCCAGTTCGACGACGGCGCCCGTGTCGAGACCGTCGAACGCGATGTACGGGTGCGCCTCCTTGGCCACGGCCGGGAAGAGCGCCCGGCCGGTGCCGACGTCCAGCCAGCTCTCCGGCTCCCCGAAGCGCAGCAGCGCGTCCGCCGCCGCCCGGTGCCGGCGCGGACTGTGCCGGGCGCCCAGGAGCCGTTCCGCGACCGCGGGTCCGAGGCCGTCGTGCAGGTCACGGCAGTGGAAGTCGCGGCCCGCCGCGGTCAGGCAGGGGTTCTGGAAGGTGTGGGCGCAGTCCTGGCAGCGGTCGAGTACGAAGCGGCCGTCCTTGTGCTGGAGCAGGTCGGGGGTGCGCAGCCGGGTGCGCAGCCGGCGCGAGCCGCACCAGGGACAGTCGGTGCGGCGCGGCTCCTTGAGTCCCCCGGTGCGGGGCTCGGCCCCCGCCTGGTGCGCCCGGTGCCGCTCCGCGGCCTGCTCGGTGGGGGGCATGGCACCTCCGTGGTCCGCGCCGCGCGGCCCGGTGGGCCAGCGCTCCGGTGTCCCGGTGCCCCGGTACGCAACGAGCCGTACGACAATCCACAATCTCGTACAAAACGGAACGTATGGGATCGGCGCGTCGGACGCAATGAGGCTGACGCCTCGCACGTGCGTGGCGCGGGACGGCGGCGGTCCCGGCGCCCGGCGGGCCCCGGGTGACGGCCCGTCGCGGGGTGGGCCGGGGTGGTGCCGGTACTGTTCGGCGAATGAGCGCGCCGCCCGTGCCGCCCGGGGGTCAGGGTGTCGCGGCGGTCCGCACGTCATCCGAGGAGAGGCTGAGTGAATCTCGACGACTTCACCGATCTGATCGAGCGCCCCGACGGCGGGGTGCGCCGCGACGCCGAGGAGCGCCGGTCCCGGGTGGACCTGGCGCCGGGCGCGCTGGGCCGCCTCGACGAGCTGGGCGAGTGGCTGGCCGCGGCCCAGTCGGCCGCGCCGGTGCGGCCGATCAGGCGGCCCAAGGTCATCCTCTTCGCGGGCGACCACGGGGTGGCCGCGCAGGGCACCTCGGCGCGCCCGGCGGGCACCGCGGACCGCCTGGTGCGGGCCGTGCTCGCGGGCGAGAGCCCCGTCTCGGTGCTGGCCCGCGGGCAGGACGTGCCGGTGCGTGTGGTGGACATGGCGCTGGACTGCGACCCGGAGACGCTGCCCGAGGACGTGGTGCGCCACCGGGTGCGGCGGGGCAGCGGGCGCATCGACGTCGAGGACGCGCTGACGGCGGAGGAGGTGGACGCGGCCTTGCGCGCCGGGATCGCGATCGCCGACGAGGAGGCCGACTCGGGCACGGACCTGGTGGTGCTGGGCGATCTGAGCGTGGGCGGCACGACCGCCGCCGCGACCCTGATCGCCGCGCTGTGCGGCACGGACGCCTCGGTGGTCACGGGCCGGGGCGGCGTCCCCATCGACGACCTGACCTGGATGCGCAAGTGCGCCGCCGTGCGGGACGCGCTGCGCAGGGCCCGGCTGGTGCTGGGCGACCAGGCCGAGCTGCTGGCCGCGGTCGGCGGCGCGGACCTGGCGGCGGCCACCGGCTTCCTGCTGCAGTGCGCGGTACGGCACACCCCGGTGATCCTGGACGGCGTGGTCTCCGCGGCCTGTGCGCTGGTGGCGCAGCGGGTCGCGTTCCGTGCGCCGGACTGGTGGCTGCCGGGCCACGCGAGTGGGGAGCCCGCCCAGCTCAAGGCCTTCGACCGGATGGCCCTGGAACCGCTGCTCGACCACGGCGTCACGGTCGGCGAGGGCGTCGGCGCCCTGCTCGCCCTGCCCCTCGTGCGCTCCGCGGCGGCACTGGCGGCGGAGCTTCCGGAGTACGCGGCCAAGGCGGCGGAGGCGGACGGTGGCCCGCAGGCCGGGACCCCCTCAGCAGCTCCCCGGGACGGGGTTCCCGCTGCCGCGGAGGCGGCGGCCGAGCCGGCCGGGACGGCCGAGTCCGCCGGCACCACGGCCCCGGACCCGGAGTGACGGCCCGCCCGGCCCCGGGCCCCGGCGGCGAGATGGCCCCGGCAGGACCCGGCCGGGCGGCGGAGCCCGGCCGGCGTACGGCGGAGCCCGGCGGGCACGCGGGGGAGCCCGGCGGGCACGCGGGGGAGCCCGGCGGGCACGCGGGGCCCGGTCGGCAAGGGGACGGGCCGGGGCGGCAAGGGGAGGACCTGTCCCCGGCACGGGAGGACGGAGCCGCGGGCGCCCGCGGACCCACGGCGGACACCGGATCCACCGCGGAGGACCGGCCCGCGGCGCACCCGCACGGGGAGGCCCTACCCGCCGCCCGTACGCCCGGCGCCCGTACGCCCGGCGCCCGTACGCCCGGCGCCGCGGACCAGTCGTGCGCCTCCCCGGGCACCGGACCCGCCACCCCGGACAGCACGTGCACCGCCCCGGCCATCAGCCCCGCCCCGCACCCAGCGCACGCCGCCCCGGACGGCGAACCCACGAGGCCCGGCACGGGCTCCACGGTCCCGGACACCGAACCCCCCACCGCCGGAACCGGATCCCTCACCCGGCCCCCCGAGGGCCCTCCGCCGTCCGACCGCACCCCACCGCCCGGCACCGCCCCGCCCGCCGACGCCACCACCCGACCCGCCGACACCGCCCCACCTGCCGATACCACGCCACCTGCCGGTACCACCGCACCGCCCGACGACACCACCGCACCGCCCAACGACGTCCCACCCGCCGACGACTCCCCCCTCCCCCCGCCCACCCTCGCGGACGGTCTGCGGTTCGGCTTCGGGACGCTCACCGTGGTCCCCGTGGCCGTGTCCCGGTGGGACCGGGCCACGGCCGGGATCGGGATGGCGTGGGCCCCGGTGGTGGGTCTCGCCGTGGGACTGTGCTCGGCGGCGCTCGGCGGGGTGCTGCTGCTGGCGGGCTCCGGCGCGCTGCTCGCCGCGGTGGCGAGCGTCGCCGCCGGGGCCGTGCTGACCCGGGGGCTGCACCTCGACGGTCTCGCCGACACCGCCGACGGCCTCGGCAGCGGCGGCCCGGCCGAGGACGCGCTGCGCATCATGAAGCAGTCCGACATCGGCCCGTTCGGCGTGCTCACGCTGGTGCTCGTGCTGCTCGCCCAAGTGGCCGCGCTCGCCGGGCTCTACGGCCGGTCGTGGGCCGAGGGCGCCGTGGCCGCGGCGGTCGCGGCGACCGCGGGCCGCCTCGCCCTCACCCTCGCCGCGCGCCCCGGCGTGCCGCCCGCCCGGCCGGGGGGCCTGGGCGCCGCGGTCACCGGGACGGTGCCGGCGCGCCGCGGGCTTGCCGCGGCGGCGGTCACGATCGCGGCCGCGGCGGCCGCGGGGGCGCTGTTCGGGGTGCCTGGAGTGGTACGCGGCGCCCTCGCCGTGCTGCTCGCCTGCGGCGCCGCCCGGCTGCTGCGGCAGCACTGCGTGCGCCGGCTGGGGGGCGTGACCGGCGACGTCTTCGGCGCCCTCGCGGAGACCGCGGCCACCACCGCCCTCGTCGTCCTCACCTTCGTCCCCTAGCTAGGACACCCCCAGTAGCCAGGACACCCCCAGGTCCTGGGTCCTGTCATCGAACTCCCGCCGCCGCGCATGGCCGGCCGGGCCGGCGGCCGGCGCTCCCTGCCGGGGCCGGCCGAGTGGCACGACGGCGGGGGCCAGTGGCCTGCCGCGCCCCACCGGACCCGGTGCGCCCCGCCGCGTTCCGCCACCTCCCGCACCACGTCCCGCCACCTCCCGCCGGCCCCTGACGCGACCGCCCCACCCGCCACGAGCCCGCCGCACAAGCCCACCGCACAAGCCCGCCGCCCACAGGCGCCCGCGGCGCGCCCGCGGCCGCTGCCGCCCCGGCCGCCACTCCGTCAGGTCGTCGGTCGACCGTATGTGCCCACGCCGGGCGCGAGGGAGGATCGCGCGCTGCTCGCCAGGGCGTTCGTACGGTGACGGGGTCGGTCTTCGGCCACGGCCGTGGGCACACCGCCCGGCGCCGGGCGGAGGGCCGGGCGGGCCGGGTGCGGCCGGGGCGTGGCAACCTGGCGTGCACCGGGCGTCGGTGGCCGGGGAACCGGTGGTCGGGGGTTGGCGTCACGGAGCGTAGGCTCCAGGGGAGCCGGGCCCGCCACCGGACGGGTTCGGCCACCGTCCGGCCGGTCGCCCCCACCCCTCGGCCAAGGAACTCAACGGAAGCGAGATTTCACCACCGTGACTGCTCTCACTCTCAGTACCGCCGCCGCGGCCGGCCTGCGCGCCGACGCGATCGTGGTCGGTGTCGCGAAGGGCGCCAAGGGCCCGGTCGTCGCGCCCGGAGCCGAAGCCGTGGACCAGGCCTTCGACGGCAAGCTGGGCGCCGTCCTGGAGACCCTGGGCGCGTCAGGAGCGGAGGGGGAGGTGACCAAGCTGCCCGCACCGGAGGGCTTTCGCACGCCGGTGGTGCTCGCGGTCGGCCTCGGCCCGGTGCCGGAGCGCGGCGGGGACTACACGGCCGAGGCGCTGCGGCACGCGGCGGGCTGCGCGGCACGCGCGCTGGCCGGCGCCAAGAAGGCCGGCGTCGCACTGCCGCTCGCCGACGCGGCGGCGGTCGGCGCGGTCGCCGAGGGCACGCTGCTGGGCGCCTACAGCTTCGACGCGTACAAGGCGGCGGGCCGCGCGAGCTCGGGTGGCCGCAGCGGCAGGAACAGCAAGAGCGGCAAGAATGGCAAGCCGCCGCTGGCCGAGGCCACGCTGCTCGGCGGCAAGCCGCGTGACAAGGAGCACAAGGCCGCCGTCGAGCGCGCCACCGCCGTGTGCGAGGAGCTGAACCGCGCCCGCGACCTCGTCAACACCCCGCCGAACGACCTCAACCCCGAGGCGTTCGCCACCCTGGCCTCCGCCGCCGCCAAGGAGCACGGCATCAAGGTGCAGGTGCTCGACGAGAAGGCGCTCGCCAAGGGCGGCTACGGCGGCATCCTCGGCGTGGGCGCGGGCTCCGCGTCGCCGCCCCGCCTGGTGAAGCTCTCCTACACGCACCCGAAGGCCGAGAAGTCGCTGGCGTTCATCGGCAAGGGCATCACGTACGACTCGGGCGGCATCTCCCTGAAGCCGCCGGGGCACAACGAGACGATGAAGTGCGACATGGGCGGTGCCGCGGCCGTGTTCGCCGCCGTCGTCGCGGCGGCCCGGCTCGGCCTGCCCGTGAACGTCAGCGGCTGGCTTGCGCTCGCCGAGAACATGCCGTCCGGCTCGGCCCTGCGCCCGGGTGACGTGCTGCGGATGTACGCGGGCACCACGGTGGAGGTGCTCAACACCGACGCGGAGGGCCGCCTGGTGCTGGCCGACGCGATCGCCAAGGCGTCCGAGGAGAAGCCGGACGCGATCGTGGACGTGGCCACGCTCACCGGCGCGATGGTGCTGGCGCTGGGCAACCGGACCTTCGGGATCATGGCCAACGACGACGCGTTCCGGACCGCCGTCCACGAGATCGCCGAGGAGGCCGGCGAGCCGTCCTGGCCGATGCCGCTGCCGGACCACCTGCTCAAGGGCATGGACTCGCCGACCGCCGACATCGCCAACATGGGCGAGCGGCAGGGCGGCGGCCTGGTCGCGGGGCTCTTCCTGCGGGAGTTCGTCGGCGAGGACATCACCTGGGCGCACCTGGACATCGCCGGCCCCGCCTTCAACGAGCAGGGCCCCTTCGGCTACACCCCGAAGGGCGGCACCGGCACCGCGGTGCGCACCCTGGTCCGCCTGGCGGAGCGCGCCGCCGAGGGCAAGGTGCTGTAAGGGGCGCCCCGGCCGGGGCGCGGGGAACTGCGCGGGCGACCACCCCCACCGGGTGGTCCGGACACGGCGGGGACCGGCCCTTCGGGCGGCCCCCCACCGACTGGAAGGCGTGGGAGGTGCCCCCGGACCGGACGGTCTCGCCGCGGCCCTCCCCCACTGCCTTGACCGGCGTGGGAGGTACCCCGGCAGGTGCCCGCGCCCGTGAGGCGGGCCGGGCGCCCGGCGCCGCCGCCCGGCGCCGGCAGAGGCGTCGCCACGGTGCGCGGGCATGCGGTGACGGAGCGGAACACGGTGCGGCCCCCGCATCCCCGCCCCGTCGTAATCCCTGATCACGACGCATCTCACCGGCCCCGCGTCCCGCTGTCCGTCAAGAGGTGCAAAGATGGGTTTCCGGCAGGACAGGGCCCCCACCACAGGGCCGGAGAACGAGCGGCCGAACACCAGCCGACCGGGCGGACGTCCCGCACAGTCCGGGACCCCGTCGCACGGCGCACATGCATGGAGGACGTGACGTGGCGAACGACGCCAGCACCGTTTTCGACCTAGTGATCCTCGGCGGTGGCAGCGGCGGGTACGCCGCGGCGCTGCGCGGGGCGCAGCTTGGTCTGGACGTCGCCCTGATCGAGAAGGGCAAGGTCGGCGGCACCTGCCTGCACCGCGGCTGCATCCCCACCAAGGCCCTGCTGCACGCCGGTGAGATCGCGGACCAGGCCCGGGAGTCCGAGCAGTTCGGGGTCAGGGCCACCTTCGAGGGCATCGACATGGCCGCCGTCCACAAGTACAAGGACGACGTGGTCTCCGGCCTCTACAAGGGCCTCCAGGGCCTGATCGCCTCCCGCAAGGTCACCTACATCGAGGGCGAGGGCCGGCTCTCCTCGCCGACCTCGGTCGACGTCGGGGGCCGGCGCGTCCAGGGCCGCCACATCGTGCTCGCGACCGGCTCCGTCCCCAAGACGCTGCCGGGCCTGGAGATCGACGGCGACCGCATCATCTCCTCGGACCACGCACTCGTCCTGGACCGCGTGCCGAAGTCCGCGATCATCCTGGGCGGCGGCGTCATCGGCGTCGAGTTCGCCTCCGCGTGGAAGTCGTTCGGCACCGACGTCACCATCGTCGAGGGCCTGAAGCACCTCGTCCCGGTCGAGGACGAGAACAGCTCCAAGCTCCTGGAGCGCGCCTTCCGCAAGCGCGGGATCAAGTTCAACCTCGGCACCTTCTTCGAGAAGGCGGAGTACACGCAGGACGGCGTGCGGGTCACGCTGGCGGACGGCAAGACCTTCGAGGCCGAGGTGCTGCTGGTCGCCATCGGTCGCGGCCCGGTCTCCCAGGGCCTCGGGTACGAGGAAGCGGGCGTCGCCATGGACCGCGGCTTCGTCCTCGTCGACGAGTACATGCAGACGAACGTCCCGACCATCTCCGCGGTGGGCGACCTGGTCCCCACCCTGCAGCTCGCCCACGTCGGCTTCGCCGAGGGCATCCTGGTCGCGGAGCGGCTCGCGGGCCTGAAGACGGTCCCGATCGACTACGACGGTGTGCCGCGGGTCACGTACTGCCAGCCGGAGGTCGCCTCGGTGGGCATCACCGAGGAGCGGGCCAAGGAGATCTACGGCGCGGACAAGGTCGTCGCGCTCAAGTACAACCTCGCCGGTAACGGCCGCAGCAAGATCCTGCGGACCTCGGGCGAGATCAAGCTGGTGCAGGTCAGGGACGGCGCCGTGGTCGGCCTCCACATGGTGGGCGACCGGATCGGCGAGCAGGTCGGCGAGGCCCAGCTCATCTACAACTGGGAGGCGCTGCCTTCCGAGGTCGCCCAGCTCGTCCATGCGCACCCGACGCAGAGCGAGGCGCTCGGCGAGGCCCATCTGGCGCTGGCGGGCAAGCCGCTGCACTCCCATGACTGACCAGGCCGACGACTGTCGACCGGCCTCGCCCGCCCGGCCCCTGCCGGCCGGGCGGGCCTTGCTGTGCCAGCCGGACCACCGTCCCCCACTGCCCCAGGGGCGTGGGAGGTACCCCCACTGGGCGCGACGCCCTCAGACTTCCGCACTTTTCGTAAGGAGCAACTGAAACCATGGCGGTTTCCGTAACCCTTCCGGCGCTCGGGGAGAGCGTCACCGAGGGCACTGTCACCCGCTGGCTGAAGGCCGAGGGCGAACGCGTCGAGGCCGACGAGCCGCTGCTCGAGGTCTCCACCGACAAGGTGGACACCGAGATCCCCTCGCCGGCCGCCGGTGTGCTGTCCGCCATCAAGGTCGCCGAGGACGAGACCGTCGAGGTCGGCGCGGAGCTGGCGGTCATCGACGACGGCTCCGGCGCGCCCGCGCAGCCTGCCGCGCCCGCCGCCCAGGAGCAGCCCGCCCCGGCTCCCGCGCCTGAGCCCACGCCCGCGCCCGCCCCGCAGCCCGCCGCCGCGACCCCGTCGACGGAGGCCGAGCAGCCCGCCCCCGCGCCGACCGCCCAGACCGCCGCCGGCGGTGGCACGGCCGAGGGCACCGACGTGGTGCTGCCCGCGCTGGGCGAGAGCGTCACCGAGGGCACCGTCACCCGCTGGCTCAAGGAGGTCGGCGAGTCCGTCGAGGCCGACGAGCCGCTGCTGGAGGTCTCCACCGACAAGGTGGACACCGAGATCCCGTCGCCCACCTCCGGTGTGCTGCTGGAGATCGTCGTCGGTGAGGACGAGACCGCCGAGGTGGGCGCCAGGCTCGCGGTGATCGGCGCCCCGGGCGCCGCGCCGGCCGCGGCACCCGCCCCGCAGGCGCCCGCGCCCGCCGCCGAGCCGGCACCGGCCCCGGAGGCCGAGGCCCCGGCCGCCCCGGCGCAGCCCGCCCCCGCCCCGCAGCCCGCGCCGCAGGCGCCCGCCCCGCAGGCTCCCCCGGCCCCGGCCCCGGCCCCGGCGCCGGCCCCGCAGCCGCAGCCGGCCGCGCCCGCGGGCCAGCCCGCGCCGCAGGCGCCCGCCCCGCAGGCGGCCCCGGCGCCCGCCACGGCCGCGCCCAGCCCGGCCGCGGTCTCCGGCGACGAGGGTGCGTACGTCACCCCGCTGGTGCGCAAGCTCGCCACGGAGAACGGCGTCGACCTGTCGACCGTGACCGGCACCGGTGTCGGCGGCCGGATCCGCAAGCAGGACGTCCTCGCAGCGGCGGAGGCCAAGAAGGCGGCCGCCCAGGCCCCGGCGCCGGCCGCTCCGGCCGCCGCCCCGGCCGCGGCTCCTTCCAAGGTCCCGTCCCTGGAGCCGTCCCCGCTGCGCGGTCAGACGGTCAAGATGACCCGGATGCGCAAGGTCATCGGCGACAACATGATGAAGGCCCTGCACGGCCAGGCCCAGCTGTCCTCGGTCGTCGAGGTGGACGTCACCAAGCTGATGCGGCTGCGCGAGCGGGCCAAGGAGTCCTTCGCCGCCCGCGAGGGCGTGAAGCTCTCCCCGATGCCGTTCTACGTGAAGGCGGCGGCCCAGGCGCTGAAGGCCCACCCGGTCATCAACGCCCGGATCAACGAGGACGAGGGCACCATCACCTACTTCGACACGGAGAACATCGGCATCGCCGTGGACTCCGAGCGTGGGCTGATGACGCCGGTCATCAAGAACGCCGGTGACCTGAACCTCGCGGGCATCGCCAAGAAGACCGCGGAGCTGGCCGGGGCCGTGCGCTCCAGCAAGATCACCCCGGACGAGCTGGCGGGCGCGACGTTCACCATCTCCAACACCGGTTCGCGCGGCGCGCTCTTCGACACGATCATCGTGCCGCCGAACCAGGTCGCCATCCTCGGCATCGGGGCGACGGTCAAGCGGCCGGCCGTCATCGAGACCGCGGAGGGCACGGTGATCGGCGTGCGCGACATGACCTACCTGGTCCTCTCCTACGACCACCGGCTGGTGGACGGCGCCGACGCGGCCCGCTACCTGACCACGGTCAAGGCGATCCTGGAGGCCGGGGAGTTCGAGGTCGAGCTCGGTCTGTGACCGGCTGACACCACCGTGTAAGGCTCGTCTCACCTGAGACAGGCGCCCCCGTCCGGAGCACTCCGGACGGGGGCGCGGCCGTATGGTCTTCAGGTAACCCCCTGGGTCGCCGCCGAAGGAGCTCTCATGACCACGCCGGTCGTCCACTCACTGCGCGAGCAGATCCGCGAGCACATCGTGGAAGGGATTGTGAGCGGCCGCTGGCAGCCCGGTGAGCGGATCGTGGAGCGGCGGATCGCGACCGAGCTGGAAGTCAGCCAGACTCCTGTGCGGGAGGCGCTGCGGGAGCTGGAGTCCCTCCGGTTGATCGAGTCGGCGCCCAACAAGGGGGTAAGGGTGCGGAACCTGACGGCGGCGGACCTGGAGGAGAGCTACCCGGTCCGGGCGGGTCTGGAGCAGATCGCGGCCGAGCTGGCCGCCGAGCGTCTTGCGGCGGACTGCTCGGCGCTGGAGCCGCATGTGATCGCGCTCTACGACGCCGACCGGAGGTCCGACGGCACCGCACAGGTGCGGCACACCGTGGCGTTCCACCGTGAGCTGGTGCGTGCCGCGGGCAACAGCGTGCTGCTGCACACGTGGGAGGGGCTGGGCATCGAGGTCTTCACGGCCCTGTCGATCCGGTGGCTCGGGACGGTGCAGCAGTCGTACGCGGAGGAGCACGAGGCCCTGGTCGACGCGTTTCGCCGACGCGACCCGCGCATAGGCGAGCTGGTCAAGGTCCACGTCCTGGGCTGCGCGCCACGCGCCTGACGGCGCGCCCAGCCGACCCCTGGCGCCTCCGGCGCCCATGCGACTCCTCCGCGCGGGCGTGCGCACCCCACCACCCGCCGGTGGCCCGACCACGACAGCAACAGCCCCTCCGGGACAGTGACGACCCGACGGTCTCGTCGTGGCCGGCCGCGCAGTTCCCCGCGCCCCTGAGGCAGGCCGGGCGCACCGATGCCGAGCAGCACCCACCAAGGGGCGCGGGGAACTGCGTGCGCACCCCACCACCCGCCGGTGGCCCGACCACGACAGCAACAGCCCCTCCGGCACGGTGACCACCTCGACGATCTCGTCGTCGCCGGCCGCGCAGTCCCCCGCGCCCCTCAGGTGGACCAGGCGCGCCCGGCGCAGACAGCGGCCCCGGGGTCCGGGGGCACAGCGGGTAGCCGGCCGTACGCGCCTCGTAGGACTCACGTTCACCACGCGCGGCCTTGGAAACGAAGGCACCGGGTGCACATAGCCAAGGCACGCTGTGCCTACTTTGCCGCTTCCAGCAAGTTTTGCCCAGGATCCTTTGATCGATCATCGATCAGGGGCTTACAGTCATCTCTGGCTTTCAACCAAAGCCTGACGCCCTGTCCTGCCAAAGATCAAGGGCAACCCCAACCTCAGCGACGAGGACCCCCTTCGACTCCGGAAGGCGGCGACATGACCGACCCCACCCTCTCCCCGTCCCGGCTCCCCTCGGCCGGGGTGATCCCCGCCCAGCCGAGCGAGCTGGACCAGCTCCCGGACCGGGACCCGGAGGAGACGGCAGAGTGGCAGGCATCCCTGGACGCCGTCACCGAGGCGGCCGGCCCGCACCGCGCCGCGTACCTGATGCGCCGGACGCTGCAGCGCGCCGAGAGCGCCGCTCTCCCGCTGCCCCGGCTCCTGGAGACCGACTACGTCAACACCATCCCCACCGCCGCCGAGCCCACCGTGGACGGCGACGAGGCGATGGAGGCCAGGATCACCGCCTGGAACCGCTGGAACGCCGCGGCGATGGTCACCCGCGGTGCCAAGTACGGCGTCGGCGGCCACATCGCCACCTTCGCCTCCGCCGCCTGGCTCTACGAGACCGGCTTCAACCACTTCTTCAGGGGCAAGGAGGGCGACGGCAGCGGCGACCAGCTCTACGTACAGGGCCACGCCTCCCCCGGCATCTACGCCCGCGCCTTCCTCGACGGCCGGCTGACCGAGGAGCACCTGGACAACTTCCGCCGGGAGGCCGGCGGCAAGGGCGTCCCCTCGTACCCGCACCCGCGCCGGCTGCCGTGGCTGTGGGAGTTCCCCACCGTCTCCATGGGCCTCGGCCCGCTCTCCGCGATCTACCAGGCCCGCTTCAACCGCTACCTCACCGCTCGCGGCATCAAGGACGTCTCGCGGTCGCACGTGTGGGCGTTCCTGGGCGACGGCGAGATGGACGAGCCGGAGTCGACGGCCGCGCTCGCGCTGGCCGCCCGTGAGGGCCTGGACAACCTGACCTTCGTCATCAACTGCAACCTGCAGCGCCTGGACGGCCCGGTCCGCGCCAACTTCAAGATCGTGCAGGAGCTGGAGGCGCAGTTCCGCGGCGCCGGCTGGAACGTCATCAAGTCTCTGTGGGGCACCGCCTGGGACGAGCTCCTCCAGCTGGACACCACCGGAGCGCTGGTACGCCGGCTGCGCGAGGTGCCGGACGCCCAGCTTCAGACGTACCAGACCCGGGACGCCGCCTACATCCGCCGGGACTTCTTCGGCGCCGACCCCGCGCTCGTCGAGATGGCGAAGCTGCTCAGCGACGACAAGATCCTGGAGTGCTTCCACCTCTCCCGCGGCGGCCACGAGCCCCGCAAGGTGTACGCGGCGTACAAGGCGGCCCTGGCGCACAAGGGCGCGCCGACCGTCATACTCGCGCAGACCATCAAGGGCTTCACGCTGGGCCAGGGCTTCGCGTCCAAGAACGCCAACCACCAGATGAAGAAGCTGACGGTCGACGAGTTCAAGGCGATGCGGGACCTGCTCGACCTGCCGATCGCCGACAGCGCCTTCGGCGAGGGCGCGGACGGCCAGGTGCCCTACGGCCACCCGGGCGCCGACTCCCCCGAGGTGCGCTACCTTCAGGAGCGCCGCGCCGCCCTCGGCGGCCCCGCCCCGGCCCGCCGGGTCCACCCGGTCGCGCCGCTGCCCGCGCCGGCCGAGAAGGCGTTCACCGCCTTCGACAAGGGCTCCGGCACCCAGTCGGTGGCCACCACGATGGCCTTCGTCCGCCTGGTGAAGGACCTGATCCGGGACAAGGAGACCGGCAGGCGCTGGGTACCGATCGTGCCGGACGAGGCCCGCACCTTCGGCATGGAGTCCCTCTTCCCGTCCCTCGGCATCTACTCCCCCAAGGGCCAGACGTACGAGCCGGTCGACCGCGACCAGCTGATGTACTACCGCGAGTCGGAGACCGGCCAGATCCTCAACGAGGGCATCACCGAGGCCGGTTCGATGGCGGACTTCATCGCCGCGGCGACCTCGTACGCCACGCACGCCGAGGCGATGATCCCGTTCTACATCTTCTACTCGATGTTCGGCTGGCAGCGCACCGGCGACCAGATGTGGCAGCTCGGTGACCAGCTCGGCCGGGGCTTCCTCGTCGGCGCCACCGCGGGCCGCACCACGCTCACCGGCGAGGGCCTCCAGCACGCGGACGGCCAGTCGCCGCTGATCGCCGCGACGAACCCGGCGGCGCTCACCTACGACCCGGCGTTCGCGTACGAGATCGCGGCCATCGTCAAGGAGGGCCTGCGCCGGATGTACGGCGAGCTGTCCGACAGCATCACCGCCGAGACCGAGGACGACCGCAACGTCTTCTACTACCTCACCGTCTACAACGAGCCGATGCCGCAGCCCGCGAAGCCGGCTGGCGTGGACGAGGGCATCATCAAGGGTCTGTACCGCTTCAACACCGCGGAGTCGGCGGGCCTGAGCGTCCCGGCGGGCGCCCCGCGCATCCAGCTGCTGGGGTCCGGCACCGCGATCCACTGGGTGCTCGCCGCGCAGAAGCTGCTGGCCGAGGAGTGGGGCGTGGCCGCGGACGTGTGGTCGGCCACCTCGTGGGGCGAGCTGCGCCGTGACGCGATGGCCGCGGACGAGGCGGTGCTGCGCGGCGAGGAGAAGGTGCCGTACGTGCGGCAGGCGCTGGCCGGGGCGGAGGGTCCGGTGCTGGCCGTCAGCGACTACATGCGGCAGGTGCCCGACCAGATCGCGCAGTGGGTCGAGCAGGACTACACCTCCCTGGGCGCGGACGGCTTCGGCCTCTCCGACACCCGGGACGCGGCCCGCCGCCACTTCGGTGTGGACGCGGAGTCGGTGGTCGTGGCGGCCCTGGCCCAGCTCGCCCGCCGCGGCGAGGTCCCGGCCACGGCGGTCAAGGAGGCCCGCGGGCGGTACCTGGCCTGATTGCTCCGGGTATCGCGCATCGCCTACCACGCCCACCTGCTGTCCCCGGTCAGGTGGGCGACTGGTTACACCCGATGGCTCCACACACTCACGGCTGTCCCATGAGGTATGCCCCTGGGTAATGGCTCGTCTCACAAGGCGTCGGGCTTTGGCTAAAGCTTTACACGCTAAGCTGACCGCCTGAGCGCACACATCTCCTTGCAGGCCAACTACTGCCTACCAACCCTGACTGAGTGCCATACTTGGTACTCTTTGATCTTCCTGGAGCTTTGCCTCGAGTCTGTCCAGCTGTTTCCCTCGTTGTGGTTTCACCTGGACAGATCATGACGTAATAGTGCAGGACAGGATGTTCATCAACGCATAGGCATCGCCGACCGCAGAGCAGTCGGCCGAAACGGAGATTGGATGCTCACTAGGTTGGAGGTCCATGGGTTCAAAAATCTCTTGGACCTGTCTATCGATTTCGGACCTTTCACTTGCATCGCCGGCGAGAATGGGACCGGGAAGTCTAATGTCTTCGATGCCATTCAGTTCCTATCCTTTCTTGCCGATCGCTCCATGATGGAAGCAGCCCAGGAGGTCCGCGGCGTTCATGGCGAGCGCCACGGCGATCCACGCGATCTCTTCTGGAAAGGTTACAATCCCGGGCATCACCGAATGCGCTTCGCCGCCGAGATGATTGTCCCAACGGAGGTACAGGACGATTTTGGCCGGGTAGCAGAACCCACCACATCCTTTCTAAGGTATGAACTGGAGATTGGCTACCAGGAACCTTCTGGCCTAGATCGATTTGGCCGCCTGACACTCCTTCGCGAGGATCTCCGACTCATTAAAAAAAGCGACGCGAAAGATCATCTACTATTTCCACACAGCGCTGCACATTTTCGAAATAGGGTGATTATCGGCCACCGCAGCGGGGCTCCATATATCTCCACGGATACTGACGCCGCGTCGGGCGAGCCTATCGTCAAGATCCACCAGGATGGCGGTAGCCGCGGCCAGCCAAAACCCGCTGCGGCTTCTCGCGCGCCGGCGACAATCGTTTCAACGATCACATCCAGCGATGACCCCACGATTCTCGCTGCGCGGCGAGAAATGGAGTCCTGGCGGCGGCTCGCCCTTGAGCCCTCTGCACTACGCAGCGCTGACCGCTATATGGATCCACAGTCCATGGATGTCGACGGCTCCCACTTGCCAGCTGCGCTCTACCGTGTCGCTCACACTTCATACGACGGTGAACCGGACCCGGAACGGGTCTACGCACGTGTGGCCGGCCGTCTATCTGACCTGACGGGCGTACAAGTTCGAGATCTTGGCATCGACCAAGATGAGGTGCGTCAGCTTCTCACTGTTCAAGTTCGCGAAGCGGACGGATCCCTGCTACCAGCCCGCAGTCTGTCTGAAGGAACCCTTCGCTTCCTTGCCCTGTGTGTGCTACTCGAAGACCCAAGCGTACGAGGCATGATCTGCATGGAGGAGCCTGAGAACGGCATCCATCCAGCCAATCTAAATCCCATGGTTGAGCTTGTACAGGATCTCGCCGTCGACCCTAAACAGCCCCCGGGGCCGGATAATCCATTTCGGCAGGTCCTCATCAACACGCATTCCCCCGGAGTAGTGCAGCTGGTGTCACCTGCCGATCTACTCTTCGCCGACACGGCCATGTACAACGCAGTGGAGAATGTCACGTCACGCAGCCTGCGTCTCCGTCCGCTCGCTGGTACTTGGAGGGCGGCCGGAGGGCGGCGAGATTATGTCACGAAGGCAGACATCCTGCCTTACCTGACCACGCCGCCAGGCGCCCAGATCACCCTCGACTTGGGGGTAGCATGACTCTACGTGTCCTTTTTACGGGGGAGGGATCGAGTGATAATGGACTCGTTCCTCATATTGAAAGAGCGGCAGCTGAAGCAGGTATCCGAGCAGCTGTCACGGCGCCGGATTTTGGACGTCTGGGGCTAGTTGATTGTCATGCCGTCACAGATAAGTTGCGGGCAGTGCAGAGCCTCGGGGACACGTACGATCTAGTTGTTGTGCATCGTGACGCGGATCGCGTAGGTGCTAAGGAACGACACGTAGAGATCACGCAAGCCATGACGACTGTGTGGCCTAGCCACCCGTATATTGCAGTAGTTCCAGTACGCGCTATCGAAGCCTGGTTGTTGGTTGACGAGACGGCTATCCGACGAGTCGCCGAGAACCCTAATGGGCGTATGCGACTTGACCTACCCAAAAAGTCCTCTATCGAGAGAATCAACGATCCAAAAAAACTACTGCAGGATTCACTGGCCGTTGCCAGCGGCCTTTCAGGTCGCCGTCTCGCCACCTTCCGCAGTCGCTTTCCACGCCATCGCCAAAAGCTCCTTCAAAGTCTTGATCCGAGCGGGCCCGTATCCCTTCTTCCATCATGGCGTATCTTTATGGAAAACCTCCGAACAGCGCTGTCGAAGTTTTAGCGTCAAGATTCCACGGCCGCGCTGCGGTGCACGGCCGCAGGGTCACGGCAGCCCCATGGTGCCCCGCACGGCGGCGAAGACCCGCAGCGCCCGAGCCTGAAGCGCAGTGTGAACCCGGTATCCGCAGTCCTTGCACTCCGTGGACGTCACCCGAGCCGACTTTCATCATACGTATCTCCCCGCCCGGCGGGAGCAGCGGCGCCACGATGACCCCATGCGCGCTGCCCGTCTCATCAGAATGGTGCTGCTCCTGCAGTCCCGGCCCAGCATGACCGCCGCCGAGCTCGCCGGGGAGCTGGGCGTCTCCGAGCGCACCGTCACCCGCGACGCCCAGGCGCTCTCCGAGGCGGGCATCCCGGTCTACGCGGACCGCGGGCGCGCCGGCGGGTACCGTCTGGTGGGCGGCTACCGCACCCGGCTGACGGGGCTGGCCCGCGGCGAGGCGGAGGCGCTGTTCCTGTCCGGAGTGCCGGGCGCACTGCGCGAGATGGGCCTGGAGGACGCGGCGTCGGCAGCCCGCCTGAAGGTCTCCGCCGCGCTGCTCCCCTCACTGCGCGACGCCTCCCGCACCGCGGCGCAGCGCTTCCATCTGGACGCCCCGGGCTGGTTCCGCGAGCCGGCCACGCCCGCGCTGCTGCCCGCCGTGGCGGACGCCGTCTGGGCCGACCGCCGTATCACCGCACGCTACCGCCGCCGCGCGGACGGCACCGGCGGCCCGGACGACCGCGAGGTGAGCCGCACGCTGGAGCCGTACGGCCTGGTCCTCAAGGCCGGCGTCTGGTACCTGTGTGCCCGCGCGGTCCCCGACGGTCACCCGGCCCGGGACACCGCCCCGGACCCCGGCGCCGGGCGTCATCCCGCAGGCCAGGCCCCGGACGCCGTCCGGAACCGGCCGGCCGGCCGGACCTCGGACACCGGCCCTGACCCGGCACCGGGCACCGCCCCGGCTTCCACCGCCCACCAGCCCCCGGGTACCGGTTCCCCCGGGGCGTTCCGCGTCTACCGTCTCGACCGGTTCACCGCCGTCGTCCCCGCTCCGGAGGACGACCGGTTCGAGCGCGACGAGGCCTTCGACCTGCCGTCGTTCTGGGCGGAGCAGGCCGCGCGGTTCGCGCGTGCCATTCTCCGCGCGACGGTGGTGGTGCGGCTCACGGCCGCGGGCGTCCGTCTGCTGCCGCACGCCGTCGATGCGGTGGGCGCCCGGGAGGCGCTGGCGGCCGCACCGGCCCCGGACGCGGAGGACCGGGTGACCGTCACCCTGCCCGTGGAGTCGGAGGACGTCGCGTACACGCAGCTCCTGGCGCTCGGCCCGGAGGCGGAGGTGCTGTCCCCCGCCGGGCTCCGCAGGCGCCTCGCCGAGGCGGCCGAGCGTACGGCCGCGCTGTACCGCTGACGGCGGTCACCGGACACGTCACCCGCCGGGCCCGGGGCCCCGTGAGCCGCCCGCCGGGCCCGGCGGGGGCGCGGGGCGCTGTCCCACCACGTCACGGCGCCCCGGGCCGCGCGGCCTTCCCCTCTGCCCCCGCCCCTCCCCCCGGGGAGTGGAGGAGCCGGTACGCGGGTGGGCGCACGGCTGGTCCGCGGCGCCGGGCGCCCCACCTCTCACCGGTACTCCTCCGCCGAGCGGTCCGCCCCGCCCAGCGCCACCTCCGCGATGTACGCCTCGGCGTCCGGCCGCGAGCCGTCCACATCCGTGAAGCCGTACTCCTTGGCGAGGCCGCCGCTGGAGAGCGAGGTGCCGTTGAACCGCGCCCGGTCGGGGTCGGCGGCCAGGGCCACCAGGGCGCGGGCGACGAAGACGGGGGACTCTGAGATCGCGAAGTGCGGGTCCGCGGCGATGCCGTCCCGCCAGCTCTCCTCGGTGACCCCGAAGTGGTCGAGCAGCTGCTCCGAGCGGAGGAACCCGGGCGTCAGCGAGACGGCGGTCCCGCCGACCCCCGCCAGCTCCGCGCCGAGCGCGAGGGCCATGCGGATGGGCGCGGTCCTGGCCAGGTCGTAGAAGAAGGCGCCGCGGTAGCCGCGGTTGGACTCGGCCGTGCCGTCGGTGACCTCGACGACCAGCCCGCCAGGGCGCCGTACCAGCAGCGGCAGCGCGAGGCGGCTGGTGATGATGTGCGCGCGGACACCGAGGTCCAGCATCCGCAGCCCCTTGTCGAGGTCCGCCTCCCACAGCCTGCTGCCGAAGTCGATGAGGTGCTCACCGCCCCACAGGTCGTTGACGAGGATGTCCAGGCGGCCCTGCTCCCGCTCGACGCGGTCGACGACGGCACGCACCTGGTCCGGCTCCAGATGGTCGGCGGGCACCGCGATTCCCGTCCCGCAACCGCCGGCTCCGGCCTTCCCCACCGCATCGGGGGCGTGGGAGGTGCCCCCGGCGGCGCGGACCAGTTCGGCGGTCTCCTCGATCGTCTCGGTGGCCCTGCCCACCTCGCTGACGTGCTGCCGTGTGGTGCGTCCTGTGACGTAGACGGTGGCTCCGGCGCGGCCCAGCTCCACGGCCATGGCGCGGCCCGCGCCCCGGGTGGCGCCCGCGACCAGCGCGAGGCCGGCGAGCGGCTGTGTGTTCTCCATGGGCGCAGCCTGGCAGCCAATGCCGACATCCTCTGTCGCCCTTTTCCGCGTTCCGCCACGGCTTCTTGGGCCCTCCCCCAACCGCCGCCGCCCCCGCCTCCACCGCCCCACCCGCCGCGCACCGGCCGGGTGCGGGGCACGCGCCGGGCCACGTGCGGGTGACACCGTTGACGTCCTGGCATGACAAAGAAGGGTGCATCCGCGGTACTCCGCGTGCATCGCCCACCTCCAGGGCCGATGCTTGTCCCGTGATGGACGAGACGGAGTTCTGGGAGATCGTCGACAGCACCCGCGAGGGCGCGGGCGGCGACCCCGACGAGCACGCCGAGCTGCTCGTCGAGCGGCTGGTGCAGTACGACCCCGAGTCCGTCCTGGACTTCGCCCGGCACTTCGAGGCGCGCTACAACCGCGCCTACCGATGGGACCTGTGGGGCGCCGCGTGGCTGCTGCTGGGCGGCGCGAGCGACGACGCGTTCGACTTCTTCCGCTGCTGGCTGATCGGCCAGGGCAGGGAGGTCTTCGAGGGCGGCGTGCACGACCCGGACTCGCTCGCCGAGCTGCTCGACGACTTCGACGAGGAGGTCGACGGGGACGGCGAGGAGCTGGGGTACGCCGCCGACGAGGCCTATGAGCAGCTCACCGGCACCGTCGCCCCGGACCTGGGCCTGCCACCCGCGCCGGCGGAGCCGGAGGGCACGCCGATCGAGTTCGAGGACGAGCTGGCGCTCGCCCGGCGGTACCCGAGGCTGTGGGAGCGGTTCGGAACATAGCGGTCAGAGCATGGGGGGCACGGCACGGCGAGTCAGGGCACGGTGGGCCAGAGCACGACGGCTCAGGGCACGATGAGCCAGAGCACGACGGCTCAGAGCCGGCGGCCCATCAGCACGTCGTCGACGTACTCGCCGTCGAGATAGAACTCCTCCGGCTGCACGCCCTCGACGACGAACCCCGCCGACTCGTACAGCGCACGCGCCGGTGCGTTGTGCCCGAGGACGCGCAGGGTGATGCGCCGCGCGCCCTGGCGGCGCGCCTCCTCCACCGCCGTGTCGAGCAGGGCACGGCCCACTCCCCTGCCGCGCGCGTCCCGTGCCACCGCGAGCCCCCGGATCCGCCGCACATGGGCGTTGGAGGCCAGGGGCGTGGGGAAGCCGAGCCTGATGTAGCCCACGACCCGGCCGTCCAGCTCGGCGACGAGATGGTCCCGGGGCCGGCAGTTCTCGTCGAAGAACGGCCCGTCGGGCGGCTCGGCGGGGGGCTTGACGGCGTGCAGCGTGGACCAGGTGTCGCGGTCGAGGCGGCTCAGGGCCAGGTCGTCCGCCGCCCGGGCGAGGCGTATACAGGGGCCGGACAGGTGCGCCATGCCCGCTACTGTACGGCGCCGCCGCGCGCAGGTGGGCCGGGTGGGCAGGATGGGGGCATGGACGGAACTCGGATCGCGGTGGCCGGCGCGTCCGGCCTGATCGGCAGCGCCCTGGTCCGCTCGCTCGGCGCGGACGGGCACGAAGTGGTGCGGCTGGTGCGCAGGGCTCCCCGGGGGCCCGACGAGGTGCGGTGGGCCCCGGAGCGGCAGGAGGTCGACGCGGCGGGGCTCGACGGCTGTACCGCCGTCGTCAACCTGGCCGGCGTGGGTATCGGGGACCGCCGCTGGACCGAGGCGCACAAGAGGGCGGTGCGCGACAGCCGGGTGCTGGGCACCGCCGCGCTCGCGGAGGCGGTGGCCTCGCTCGACGAGCCGCCGGAGGTCTTCGTGAACGGCAGCGCGGTCGGCTTCTACGGCGACACGGGCGAGCGGGCCGTGGACGAGAGCGCCCCGCCGGGGGACGGGTTCCTGGCGTCGCTGTGTGTGGCGTGGGAGGAGGCCGCGGCGGCCGCCCAGGAGGCGGGCGTGCGGACCGTGTTCGCCCGCAGCGGGCTGGTCGTGGCGCGCGAGGGCGGTGCGTGGTCGCGGCTGCTCCCGCTGTTCAGGGCGGGCCTCGGCGGGCGGCTGGGGGACGGGCGGCAGTACTGGAGCTGTATCGCGCTGCATGACGAGGTGGCCGCGCTGCGCCATCTCATCGACACGCGGGAGCTGTCCGGGCCGGTCAACCTGACCGGCCCCGAGCCCCGTACGAACCGTGAGGTGACCGCCGCCATGGGCCGGGTGCTGCACCGCCCCACGCTCCTCACCGTGCCCGCGCCGGCCCTGCGCCTCGCCCTCGGCGAACTGGCCGGCGACACGCTCTCCAGCCAGCGGGTGCTGCCCGCCAGGCTCCTGGAGTCCGGCTTCTCGTTCGCCTTCCCGGACATCGAGGACATGGTGCGGGCGGCACTGGGCTGAGGGGCGCCCGGGACCGGCCGTGGGACGGGCGGGCCACGGGACCGGCCGTGGGACGGGCAGCCACGGGCGCACGCGGCCGGTCCTTGCCCCGTCCGCGGGCCACGGGGAGGGCCGTGGACGGCCATGCGGACTGTTTCCGTCGCTATGCGACCACCGTGCGACCGTGCCCGGTTGATGCGCGACTTCCGCTTGACGGATTCGCGCCTACTCTCGACGCAAACTCGGGTAATCCGTACGCCTGTTGGGGCATTACCGCCGCCAGCAGCCGCGCAACCTCGGGGAGGCCATGTGCTTGAGCCTGAGCGCCATGCGGACGTCGTCATCGTCGGAGCCTCGGTCGCCGGGCTCTCCGCCGCTCACCAACTCGTCAGGGCGGGGGTGCAGCCCGTCGTCCTGGAGGCGCGCGGCCATCCCGGGGGCCGGATGTCGACGGAGAAGGTGGACGGCTTCCGGCTGGACAGAACCGGCCGGCTGCTGCTCGCCGCGCCCCAGGAGCTGCGCCGGAACCCGGGCCTGGACGGGCTGGTGCTCCGGCCGTTCGCGCCGGGTGCCATGGTGTACAGCGACGGCCGTCTGCACCGGACGGGAGAGCCCCTCGGCGCCTGGGGACATCTCCCGGGCTCTGGGCACTGGGGGAGCACAATGGGCGCACGGACCGCGGCGCGCGCCCTGGTCCATGTACCGCGCGCCCACCGTCCGGGGGCCCTCGGTGGTCCGCTGGAGCAGGCCAGGCTCGGCGCGGCGCTGGCCCGGCTCGCCGCGACTCCGGCCCACCGGTTGCTCGCCAGGCCGGAGCGTCCGATGGGGCAGGCGCTGGCCGCCCGGGGCCTGCCCGGCCGGGTGGTGGAGGGGGTGCTGCGGCCACTGCTGGCCGCGCTGCTGTGCGATCCGGAGCTGGTGACGTCCAGCCGGTGTGCGGACCTCGCGCTGGCCGCCTTCGCGCGCGGCCGGCTCTGCCTCACCGAGGGGGGTGCGGACGCGCTGCCGGACCGGTTGGCGGCCGAACTGCCACCGGGCACGGTGCGTACCGGGGTGCGGGTCACCGCCGTGTCGACCACGTCGGTGACCACCGAGGAGCACGGGGAGATCGGCTGCCGGGCGGTGCTGCTGGCCACCGGCGCCCGTTCGGCGGCCGAGCTGCTGCCGGGGCTGCGGGTGCCGGCGTCGCATCCGGTGACGGTGCTGCACCACGCGGCCGCCGAGCCGCCGTTCGCGGGGCCGGCGCTGCTCCTCGACGCGGACCGCGGGGGTCCTGTGGCCCACACGGCGGTGGCCAGCGAGGTCGATCCGTCCCGGGCGCCCGCGGGCCGTGTGCTGGTCACGACGACGGTGCTCGGGGTTCCGCCGGCCGACCTGGACCGGCTGGTGCGCCGGCAGCTCGCCACGCTCTACGGCACGTCGACGGCCGGCTGGGAGCTGCTGGCCGTGCACCACGACGCGGAGGCGGTGCCTGCGATGCCGCCGCCGCACGACATGCAGCGGCCGGTGCGGCTGCTGGCGGGACTGTATGTGTGCGGGGAGCACCGGGACACGTCCACGGTGCAGGGCGCGCTGCGTTCCGGCCGCCGCGCGGCCCACGCCCTCCTCGCCGACTTCGGCCCACCCCAGGACCAGCCCACGGACCCCCTCCCAGCGGCCGCCTGACGCCCCGGGAGCCCCCGACGGGTGCCGCGCCCCGGAAGGGGCGCGGGGAACTGCGCGACAAGCCCCAACGAGACGCGAGGGTCGCCACCGCCCCGAAGGGGCAACCCCTGCCGCCCCCCGACCACCCGCCAACACACACACCCACCCACACAACGCCCCACCCCCGGCCGGGACACAACCCCACCTCAAAGAGACGCAGGGAACGGCTGGGGCACCTCCCACGCCCTTCAGGCAGTGGGGGACAACCACGACGAGACGGCCGGATCGCCACCGCCCCGAAGGGGCGACCCCTGCCGCCCCCGGGCCACCGGCCGGCAGTGGGGTGCCGGCCCGCTTCCCGCACCCCTCCAAGACGGGCCGACGCCCCGACAGGGGCGCGGAGAGGGTCGCGCCGTACAGGCCGCGACCCCCGACCCGGCGCTAGCCAAGCGCGGCGACCCGCTCGCGGTACCCCCGCACCGGCGCCGCGTCCCGGTACGGCTCAAGGCGGCGCTCGAAGTCGCGCACGTACTCGTGCGCACGCACCGAGCGCATGTCGGCCGCATGCTGCGCGGCCTCCGCCCCCAGCGCACACGCCTGCTCCAGCTCCCCCAGCCCGAGCCGGGCGGTGGCGAGCACCACCCGGCAGAAGAGCCGGCTGCGCGCGAAGGCGGGTGCGCGGAGCTGGAGCGAGCGCTCGGCGTGCTGCGCAGCGGCCCGGTACTGCTGGAGGTCGCGGTGGCAGTGCCCGAACTCGTCCGCGAGCTGCGCCTCGTCGAAGAACCGCGCCCAGTGCGGCGGCTCGTCACCGGAGCGCGCCGCGTCCAGGGCACGCTCGGCGCGGGCCAGCGAGGCCGTGCACGCGCGCACCTCGCCGAGCACGCCGTGCCCCCGCGCCTCCGCCGCGTGCAGCAGCGCCTGCACGGTGTGCGGTGCCGAGGAGCCGACGCCCTGCTGGGCGACCCGGGCCAGCTGCACCGCCTCCCGGCCGTGTCCCAGGTAGACGGCCTGGCGGCTCATCGTGACGAGGATGTACGCGCCGTAGGTGCGGTCGCCGGCGGCCTGGGAGAGCCGCAGCGCCTGGACGAAGTAGCGCTGTGCCAGGCCGTGCGCCGCGATGTCGTAGGACGTCCAGCCGGCCAGGCGGGTGAGCTCGGCCGCGGCGGCGAACAGCTTGCGCCCGGTCTGCTCCCCGTACACGCCGCGGAGCATCGGCTCCCCCTCGTGCTCCAGGTACCGCACCAGCGCCTGGCGGGCGTGGCCGCCGCCGTAGGCGTTGTCGAGGGCGCGGAACAGCTCGCCCACCGAGCGGAGTGCCGCGATGTCGCCGGCGGTCACCCGCTGGCCCGGGCCGCGCTCCACGCTCCGCCTGCGCTGCTCGGGCAGTGCGTGGCCGAGTGGGTCGGCGGCCTCGGCGCGGGCGGGGCCGCGGAGCTGCTCGGGGATCCGGGGGCGGGGCCGGTCGGCGGGGCGGCCCGGCTCGTCGTCCCGGCCGTCCGGACGGCCGGGTGGGCGCTCCCCGTCGCGGCCCGGGCGCGGCTCGCCGCGCGGCGGGCGGTCCGGGCGCTCCTCGCCGCGGCCGACGCGGTCGTCCGGACGGCCGATCAGCCAGTCGCGGCTGGGCACGACCAGGCCCGCGGGGGTGAAGGCGATCTTGCGCAGCTCCGCGTGGCTGCCGGAGTCCTTGCGCCAGAGCCCGCCGACGATGTCGATGGCCTCCTCGGGGGTCGAGGCGAACTCCAGGCCCGCGTAGACCGGCGCGGTCGCGTCCAGGCCGAGGTCCTGGGCGCTCAGCCGGCGGCCCAGGCGTCTGGTGAAGACCTCGGCGATCAGCGCGGGGGTGGTGCCTCTGGGCTGCTGGCCGCGGAGCCAGCGGGTCACCGACGTCTTGTCGTACCTCAGATCGAGGCCGTGTTCGATGCCGAGCTGGTCGACTCGGCGCGCCAGGCCTGCGTTGGAGAAACCTGCCTCCGCGATCAGAGCGGCGAGCTGGCGGTTGGGGGTGCGCTGCGGAGGTCGTTCCGTCATCAGCTGTGCGGTCTCCTGCCTTCCGGGCGTGTCTGAGCAGCCCTTATGGCCTCCATGACGGCGTGAATGTAACGGGCTGGGCTGTCCTCATCGCCACCTTCGCCCCGCATTCATCCGATCGTGTGAGGATTGGCCCGACGACTGACGTGTGCGGGGGAGCCGTACAGTGAGGTGGGACGTACCGCCGGGGCGCGGCGCCGGAGGGCGGCGCGGCGGCGTCCCATGTGAGCCAGGGAGGCACCTGCCGTGAGTGAGCTGCGGTTCGTCCGGCTCGGACACGAGGCCGGCGCGGCCGCCGGATCCGCTCGGTCCTCCGGGTACGTCGAGTACCTGGAGGCCTGGGAGGAGCAGCGGCGGGTGCACGCGGCCCGGTTCGCCGACGAGATCCCCGACACCTGTCTGCTGCTGGAACATGTGCCCGTGTACACGGCGGGCCGCCGCACGACCGAGGCGGAGCGCCCGCTGGACGGCACGCCGGTGATCGACGTGGACCGCGGCGGCAAGATCACCTGGCATGGCCCGGGGCAGCTGGTGGGCTACCCGATCGTGAAGCTGCCGCAGCCGGTCGACGTGGTCGCGCATGTCCGCCGGCTGGAGGAGGCGCTGATCCGGGTGTGCGCGGAGCTCGGCCTGGAGACCACCCGGGTCGAGGGCCGCAGCGGCGTCTGGGTGCTCGGCGAGGCCCGGGATCCCGCGGAGCGTGCCGCGGCGCTCGGCGGCCTCGCGCTCGACCTCGACCCCCGGCTGTCGGACGACGAGTACGACGCCCGGCTGATGGGCCCGGAGTACGCCCCGTCCAACGCCGGCCAGCGCCGCGAGGACCGCAAGATCGCCGCCATCGGCATCCGGGTCGCCAAGGGCGTGACGATGCACGGGTTCGCGCTCAATGTGAACCCGGACAACACCTGGTTCGACCGGATCGTGCCGTGCGGCATCCGGGACGCCGGCGTGACGTCCCTGGCGAACGAGCTGGGCCGGGACATCACCGTCGCGGAGGTCCTGCCGATCGTGGAGAGACACCTGCGGGACGTCCTGGAGAACGCGGACCCCAAGCCGAGAGTCACCGGCCCGGCCGGTGGGCCCGGGGCCGGCGCCTCCCCGGCGCAGGGGGGCGCGACCCCCGCGGAGGCGGCCCGCACGGCCGCGACGCCCGCGTAGCCACGCGGTGGCGGCCCTCCGGTGGCCCGGTCTCTCGTCGGGCGGGTGGCGCCCACGCGGCGGAGCCTCCCCACCGGTCCCGGCGCCCTGTAAGGGCCGCCCCAGAAGGGCGCGGGGCCTGCCCGAGCAACCCACACCCACGGTCGGTCCCGAGACGACGGAAACGGCCCCTTTCGGACGGTATCGGCCCGCGGGTCTCGTCGGGGCTGTCCCCCACAGCCTGAAGGGCGTGGGAGTGCCCCCAGCAGTTCCCCGCGCCCCCGGACCGGGCCTGCCCGACCGTGCGGGCGTCCCTGAGCGGGCCGGGGCGTCCCCGGCCCGCTCAGGGACGCCCCGTAGGGGAATGCGCCCCGTAGGGGTGGGGTTGGGCCAGGGGAAGGACCGTGCAGATGACGGGCGTACGCTGGGTTCGACCGAGGAATCGAAGACGCATCCTGGTCCGGCCGGCGCACGAACCGCCGAGGAATCAACTAGCAGGGAGCCGACGTGTCCGCAGTCGCACCCGAAGGGCAGTCAGCGCCAGGGCCTGACGGCCGGCGATTGCTGCGCCTGGAGGTCCGCAACAGCCAGACCCCCATCGAGCGCAAGCCCGACTGGATCAAGACCCGGGCGAAAATGGGTCCCGAGTACCGGCAGATGCAGAGCCTGGTGAAGCGCGAGGGCCTGCACACGGTCTGCCAGGAGGCGGGCTGCCCGAACATCTACGAGTGCTGGGAGGACCGCGAGGCCACCTTCCTCATCGGCGGCGACCAGTGCACCCGGCGCTGCGACTTCTGCCAGATCGACACCGGCCGCCCCAAGGCCCTGGACCGCGACGAGCCGCGCCGCGTCGGCGAGTCGGTGGTCACCATGGACCTGAACTACGCCACGGTCACCGGCGTCGCCCGCGACGACCTGGAGGACGGCGGTGCCTGGCTGTACGCCGAGACGGTGCGGCAGATCCACGGCATGACCGAGGGACGCGAGGCCGGCCGCACCAAGGTCGAGCTGCTGATCCCCGACTTCAACGCCGAGCCCGACCAGCTGGCCGAGGTCTTCTCGTCCCGCCCCGAGGTGCTGGCCCACAACGTGGAGACCGTGCCACGGATCTTCAAGCGCATCCGCCCCGGCTTCCGTTACGAGCGCTCACTCAAGGTGATCACCGAGGCCCGCGCGGCCGGCCTGGTCACCAAGTCGAACCTCATCCTCGGCATGGGCGAGGAGCGCGCGGAGATCAGCGAGGCGCTGCACCAGCTCCACGACGCGGGCTGTGAGCTGATCACCATCACCCAGTACCTGCGGCCGTCGGTGCGCCACCACCCGGTGGAGCGCTGGGTCAAGCCCCAGGAGTTCGTGGAGCTGAAGGAGGAGGCCGAGGCCATCGGCTTCTCCGGCGTGATGTCGGGCCCCCTGGTCCGCTCCTCGTACCGCGCGGGCCGGCTGTACCAGATGGCGATCGAGCGCCGGGGCGCCTACGTCGCCTCGCAGGCGGTCTGAGTCCGAAGCCCCGCGGTGCCCGGCACGCCCGGCCCCCGGCAGCCCCGGCGCCCCGGCAGCCCCGCGGGTCCCGTGACTGTTCCGGCGCCGAGTGGGAGCCGGGCAATGTGAAACTGCGCACAAGGAATTACCGTCCAGTACCGGACCGGCGACCCGGGCCCCGGCGATCCCCGCAGGTAGCGGCGGCGCCGGGGCCCCGCCCTGGAACGAGCGGCTTCAGCCCCGCCTTCATGGCCGTTTGACCGCCTGGTCACGCCCTGGTAACACCGAGCTGTGACCGTGTACGTACGCCGTGTACCGCCAGGTACGCGCCGGCGCGTACGCCCCTCACCACCGCACCTTCCCAGCCTCGCCGCGCTTCCAGGGGGACCCCTCATGCAGGCCGCACCCGTCCGCAGCATCACCCTCCCGTCCGTCACCGCCGCCCTGCGGGCCGTCGAGTCGCTGCTGATGGGCAGCGGCCAGCGCACCGCCCGCCGCAACGCCTGGACCTCCGTACTGGAGGACCGCCGCCGCGCCAAGGACCGCGTCGAGACACAGCGCGTACTGGACAAACTCGGCGAACTCCGCGAGGCGTCCGCCGAGGCGCCCCAGGCCGCGGCCCGCACGTCCTGACGGCCCCTCCCGGGCACCCTCCCGCCCGTCGTCCGGGCCCCCGTTGGCCACGTAGACTTCACAGCATGGCGAGGAAGGAACCGGCAGCAGAGGCTGCGAATCCCGGGCGGCTCAAGCAGATCGCCCTGACCTACAAGATGACCACCAAGGCCGATCCGAAGATCGGCCTTGTGCTCGCGGCTGTCGGAATCGTCACCCTGGGTGTCTTCCTCGCGATCGGCTTCTTGATCGGCCACCCCCTTTACCTGGGCATCGTCGGCCTGCTGCTCGGCCTGCTGGCGACGGCGTGGGTGTTCGGACGCCGCGCGGAGCGCGCCGCGTTCGGCCAGATGGAGGGCCAGCCGGGGGCCGCGGCGGCGGTCCTCGACAACATCGGCCGCGGCTGGACGACCACCCCGGCGGTGGCCATGAACCGCAACCAGGACGTGGTGCACCGCACCGTCGGCCGGGCCGGCATCGTCCTGGTGGCCGAGGGCAACCCCAACCGCGTGAAGAGCCTGCTCGCCGCCGAGAAGCGGAAGATGAACCGCGTCGTGGTGGACGTCCCGGTGCACGACATCATCGTCGGCAACGGCGAGGGCCAGGTCCCCCTCAAGAAGATCCGCACCACCCTGCTGAAGTACCCGCGCGTCCTCAGCGGCCCCCAGGTCACCACCACCAACGACCGCCTGCGCGCGCTGGGCGACCTGATGAGCAACATGCCGCTGCCCAAGGGCCCCATGCCGAAGGGGATGCGGATGCCGCGCGGCGGGCCCCGGCTCCGCTGAGCGCCCCATGGGGCGCGGGGCTGTGTCCCCATGAGCACCCCCGCCCCCCGGCCGCAGGCGTGTCAAGGCGCGAAGCGCCACCAAGGGGCGCGGGGAACTGCGCGCCCAGCCCCCACCGACCAGAAGCGGCAAACGAAACCGCAAGAGGCCGGACCCCTGGCCCGCCGCAGGCGCATGCGTCCCAAGGGCCCCCAAGGACACAGTCCTGGGACACCCCCAAGGATTCCCAAGGACACAGTCCTGGACACGGGCTCACCGCGGCCGAGACCACGCACCTGGCTCGGCCACCGCGGCCGAGCCGCGAACCGCCGTCGCGAGAACGCGGTCCTGGACCACCGCGGCCGGCACGGCGGGGGCGCGCGGGCACCGGCGGGGCGCGCGAACCGCCGTCGTCAGATACGCACCTGCACCGCACGCGCCAGGCGATCGTGCAGCCCCCGGGAGTCGCGGTCCCAGATCAGGGCCGGGACGGCGAGGCAGAGCAGAACGCTGCGGAGCACCACACGCGGCAGGCCGAGCCGTCCGCCGCCCTCCGCGACGACGCGCAGCCCGAGGATCCGCTTGCCCGGGGTGCTGCCGATGGTGCCGACGGTGAGCAGGCTCAGCACGAAGAAGAGCGCCAGGGTCCAGTTGCCCATGGCCTGGCGGTCACCGTGCGCAAACAGGCCGTATGCGATCAGCATGCACAGGGCCCAGTCGACGGCGAGCGCGCCGAAGCGCCGCCCGACGGGTGCGATCGAGCCCGGCCCCTCCGCCGGGAGACCGAGCCGCTTGCCCCGGTACTCGAACTCGACGCCCATGTCCTCGGCGGCCGCACGGGGTCCCGAGAGCCACGATCCGACTGCTCGCCTGTTGTCCACGCGTCCACGGTACTGCGCCGGCACATACGCCCCGGCGCCAGGGTGCAAACCGCCCGCCCAGCGGGAAGGAGCCTCCAGGGCGGTTAACTTCCGCGAAACAAATGGGTCACGCTTGAGAAATGCCCTGTCCTTATGGTCGGGTCCAGCGTGTGACACCGCACTGGCCGCACGAAGGAGCGACAACCCCCGCCCCGTTCCTCGGGCCGGGATAGGAGGAGCTGGATGTTCCAGAACGCCGACGAGGCCAAGAAGTTCATCGCGGACGAGGAGGTCAAGTTCGTCGACGTCCGCTTCTGCGACCTGCCCGGTGTGATGCAGCACTTCACCGTGCCGGCGGAGGCGTTCGACCCGGCGGAGGAACTGGCGTTCGACGGCTCGTCGATCCGCGGTTTCCAGGCCATCCACGAGTCCGACATGGCGCTGCGCGCCGACCTGACGACCGCGCGTGTCGACCCCTTCCGCAGCGCCAAGACGCTGAACATCAACTTCTTCATCCACGACCCGATCACCGGCGAGCAGTACAGCCGTGACCCGCGGAACGTCGCGAAGAAGGCCGAGACCTACCTCGCCTCCACGGGCATCGCCGACACCGCGTACTTCGGTCCCGAGGCGGAGTTCTACGTCTTCGACAGCGCCCGCTTCGCCACCCGGGAGAACGAGGCCTTCTACCACATCGACTCCGAGGCGGGCGCCTGGAACACCGGCGCGCTGGAGGACAACCGCGGCTACAAGGTCCGTTACAAGGGCGGCTACTTCCCCGTCCCGCCGGTCGACCACTTCGCGGACCTGCGCGCGGAGATCACCCTGGAGCTGAACAAGGCCGGGCTGAACGTGGAGCGCCAGCACCACGAGGTCGGCACCGCGGGGCAGGCGGAGATCAACTACCGCTTCAACACCCTGCTGCACGCGGCCGACGACCTCCAGCTCTTCAAGTACATCGTGAAGAACGTCGCCTGGCGCAACGGCAAGACCGCGACCTTCATGCCCAAGCCGATCTTCGGCGACAACGGCTCGGGCATGCACGTCCACCAGTCGCTGTGGCTGGGCGGCGAGCCCCTCTTCTACGACGAGCAGGGCTACGCGGGTCTGTCGGACACCGCCCGCTACTACATCGGCGGCATCCTCAAGCACGCCCCGTCGCTGCTGGCCTTCACCAACCCGACGGTGAACTCCTACCACCGCCTGGTCCCCGGCTTCGAGGCCCCGGTCAACCTGGTCTACTCGCAGCGCAACCGCTCCGCGGCGATCCGCATCCCGATCACCGGCGCCAACCCGAAGGCGAAGCGCATCGAGTTCCGCGCCCCGGACTCCTCCGGCAACCCGTACCTGGCGTTCTCCGCGCTGGTGCTGGCCGGCATCGACGGCATCAAGAACAAGATCGAGCCCGCGGAGCCGGTCGACAAGGACCTCTACGAGCTGGCCCCCGAGGAGCACGCGGCCGTTCCCCAGGTCCCGACCTCGCTGCCCGCCGTGCTCGACTCCCTGGAGTCGGACCACGAGTTCCTCCTCCAGGGCGACGTGTTCACCCCGGACCTGATCGAGACGTGGATCGACTACAAGCGCACGAACGAGATCGCCCCGCTCCAGCTGCGCCCGCACCCGCACGAGTTCGAGCTCTACTTCGACGTGTGATCCACCCGGCCGGCCGCCTCGGCGGGCACCGGGGGTGACCGCGCCGCCGGCCGCTTCCCGGATGCGACGGCGGCGAGGTCCGAGCACCAGCGAAGGCCGAGGGCCACCGCCCCTGTGGGCGGTGGCCCTCGGCCTTCTGTGGCGCCCCGCCGCGACCGGGGTAGCTCAACGCCCGAGTCCGGGGTCCGGGCGGGTGCTCCGCGCGTGGGTCGTCTCGGCCCCGCTCGCCCCTCCCCCGCCCCCCGGCCCACCCGACTGGATCACGCCCTGCCAGGCGGCCTTGGAGCCCGAGTCGCCGGCGCGGTAGATGGCCGTGACGGAGCCGGCCGCCGCGGCGACGGCGAGTGCGGCCACGAGCACGCGGAGGAGGCGGGGGCGCAGGCGGAGGGTGGGCCACAGGTAGGTGGCGCCCCGCACGTCCCAGTGGCGTTCGGCCGCGACCTCGCGCCGGGTGACCCACCACACCGCCACCGACACCACCAGCATCGAGACGATCCAGGGCAGCACCTCCTCGGCGAGGTCCTGGTGCCGGTTCACCAGCGGGATGTGACCGATCCGGTCCCGCAGCCACTCCCCGGCATTGATGGTGAACGGCACGAAGGCCATCGTCACCAGGGCGAGCAACGGCAGGGCGAGCCCCAGCCGCCGTGCCCCGCCGGGCCACACCGCGCACACCACCAGGGTGAGGGCGGTGAGCAGGCCCAGCACGATGACGAAGTGCACCAGCAGCGGATGGGTCGGCAGGCCGTGGAAGACGGTGAGGATCATCCGGCGGTCCTCCTGCGAGAGATCGGTCCTCCTGGCGGCGAGGAACGCGCCGGTGACGAAAGGGGGCGCGCATGTCCCGGTCGGGTCGGACAGAATGGGCATTCCACTCGTTACGGGCACGGTATCGCGGGGGGTCGGGAGGGCCCCCGCGACGACACTCGGGCAACCCGTGTCCGGTGCCGGAAACCGGGGTGGTGCCGGGCGCGGACGGCGCCGCTCCGCTGCGGTGCCCGGGGGCCGAGGGCCGGCCTGACGGGTGGTGCCGTACACGGCAGGTGGTGCCGGCGGCCCGGCGGGCCGGGTGGGTGCCGGCCGGTGGGGCGGGTGGGTGCCGGTGGTCCGGCGAGTCGGCTGGGTGCCGGTGGTCCGGCGGGTCGGCTGGGTGCCGGTCCGGGGTAGCGGGTGCGGGTCCGGCCGGTGGCGCCTGAGGTCCGCCCCGGTACCGGAGTGGCCCCGGCCCGGTGGTGCCTGAGGTCCGCCCCGGTACCGGAGTGGCCCCGGCCCGGTGGTGCCTGTGGTCCGGCCCCGGTACCCGGGGTGTCCCCCGGTCCGGTGTTCGTCGGGGCCCGTTCCGCCGCGGCCGGCCGGTACCGCGGTGACCCGTGCGGTACCGCCGGTGTGCCGCCGGACAGGAGCCGCGGATCAGGAGCTGATGCGCTGGCGCCTGCGGTGGCGGCGGATCAGCCGTTCGCGTTCGTCCTCGTCCAGGCCACCCCAGACGCCGTACCGCTGCCCCGACTCCACGGCGAAGCGCAGGCAGGCTTCGGCCACGGGGCACTCGCGGCACACCGCCTTGGCCTCCTGGATCTGCTGGAGCGCGGCGCCACGAGTACCGATGGGGAAGAAGAGTTCGGTGTCCTCGCTCTGACATGCGGCGTACTGCCGCCAGTTCATAGTGGTCACTCCGTCCACGTCGAGGGTCGGGTGGTGTGCCGTGCCGGCCCGGACGGCCGGTGGCGGTCATGCGCTCTCGTGCTCTGGTGGCCTGGATACGGGGATCGAAACAGGACGATTCCGGATCGCGGCGTGTGGGGGTTGATTTCGGCCACCGGGCCAGCGGGTCCGGCACGCCGCCGGATCCCCCGTCCGGCACGCCCCGGGTCACTCACCCGGTCCGGCGCGTCCCCGGGGCACCCGGCCGCCCTGCCACCGGGGCACCGCGTCGCCGGACCACCGGGCCACCAGACCACCGGACCACCGGACCAGTTGCCGCCAGGAGCCGCTGGACCGTCGGGGCTCATCGCCTCCGTCCCTGTCCCACCCCGCCCCGGACTGCTCACCCTTCAATGCGCCGTCCCCGGGGACCCGGCGCACCCCACCGCCCCCGCCCCCATTCCCCACAAGCAGGCGCCGCGCCGGCCGTACCGCCCCACCCCGCCCCCGCCCCGGATGACCGCGGAACACGGTGAGCGGCAGCCCGCAGCGTTCCCTCAGACCCGCGAGACCTGGTCCGCCAGGACGTCCTGGCCGACAGGACCCGCGAGTCCCGGTCCGCCAGGACGTCCTGGCCGGCGATCAGGCTGCCGCCACGCCCACCCCGGTGACCTGGGCCCCGCGGTCCACCCGGTCGGCGACGAGGGCGGCCCGGGCGGGCCGCGCCCCGCTCAGGCGGGGGTCCGGGAGACCGCTGGGCCCGCTGCCGCGGCGCGGCGCCGCTCCCCCGGGTCGCTGGCGTCCTTCAGCCGGGTCGACACCACCGCCACGATCAGGTACAGCACGCTGAAGACGACGGCCACGCCGCCGCCCCCGATGACCGGGTGGAAGACGGTGACGAGCGCGGGCCCCACGAACGCGGCGCCGCCGGCGCCGAAGTTGAGGACGGCGAGCGCGGCCCCCTTGTCCTTGTGGCGCACCATGGACGGCATCAGCGCCGACAGCGGGACGAACCCGGCGAGCAGGATGCAGTAGACACAGCCCAGGACCACCGTGACCGCGAAGTTCTCGCTGGCCAGTGAGGCGAAGTACCACAGAGGGGTGGCGATCGCACAGCCGACGCAGCCGAAGACGGTGACGGTGCGGCGCCAGCCGAAGTAGTCGCCGAACACCCCGAAGGCGAGGTTCGCGGCGATGTTGGCGCCGTACATGATCGCCGTGAGGGTGGAGATCTGGGCGGCGGTGAGGAAACCGTCGTGGTGGTGGGCGGTGCCGAAGGTGAACGGCAGCATGGCGAAGAAGCCGAACTCGGGGGCGGTGTTGACGATCCGCACCACGGCACCGGCCAGGGTGCGCTTGTCCCGCCAGAGGATGTCGACGCCCTCGGCGAGCCTGGAGTAGCTGCGCGGCCGGGCCATGACGGGGTCGGCGATGGGTTTGAGCCCCTGTGGGTCGCGGACGGCGAAGGACCCGATGGCGCCGCCCACCGCGACCAGGAACAGCGAGAGCACCAGGGTGGCGTACAGGCTCATGCCGAACGGGCCTATGGCGAGCGCGGCGATCCCGGCGCCGAGGGTGGGCAGGCCGCCGGTGAAGGCGAACCAGAACCAGCCCGCCACGGAGCCGCGCATCCGCTCCGGGCTGACGGTCTGGGCCCACACCAGGAAGGCGAACGCGAACAGCGGGTAGGCGAAGCCCCGGATGCCGTACACGGTGGCGATGAAGGCCAGGCTGTGACTCGGGACCGCGGCGAAGAGGAAGACAGCCTCGAAGACGACCCACCAGCCCGCGCCCAGCCACATCACGCGCCGTGGGCCCCAGATCGCCGAGAGCGTGCCGGAGAACCAGGAGGCGATCATCACGGCGATGCCGTAGGCGGTCACGGTGGCGAAGGAGGCCTGGTCGTCGGCGAGGCCGCCGCCGTCGGGGCGCTGCAGGTAGTCGGTGAGGTAGCTGATCTCGACACCGTCGCCGACCATGTAGACGAAGACGCCGACGAAGCCCCACAGCAGGGGACGGGGGATGCCGATGCGCTCGACCCCGCGCAGCGGGACGGGGGCGGGCGGGGCGGGTGTGGGGCCGGTCGGGGCGGAACCGGCGCCGCCGGCGGCAGGGGTCTCCGGCTCGTTCATGGCTTCTCTCCTCGGCGGAGTACGGCTCTTTCCCGGGCGCGCCGATGGGGCGGGGGACGGTCGCGGGGAGCTGGCTGGTACACCCGCCTGCGAGATGTACCGCAGGCAGCCTTGATGGAGATGACCATAGGGGCCGCGTTTTTAACGTGCAATACGTTAGGAAGGAACATCGCCCGTCACATGCGCGTCCACCGTCCCGCCCGGCCGGACAGGGCAGTTGGAACAGCCGATATTCACACGCAGGGCGTTACTTTCACGCCACGGTCCCGGAGAACTAACAGCGCACCGGCGACGTGACGTCCCAGGGCCGTCCTGGCGGTGGCGGCCGTCGATCCCCCGCGGTCACGCCGACCGCCGCCGTTCAGCCCCCGAACCGGGCGAGGGCGGTGAGCGTGGGGCGGAGGTTGCGCAGTGGGGGCAGCCGCATGAGGACGGGGGACAGCACGCCGTGGTAGAAGCCCCTGCCGCGCGGCGGGAGGAGTTCGCGCACCTCGGTGATGCCCGGGTGGAGGTCCTGGACCGTCCGGAGTTCCCCGGCGTCGAGCCCCCAGGGCATGGGGGGTGCGGTCCAGCCCTGACTGGTGCGCATGTCGCCGCGCAGGGTGCGGGCGCTGAACCACTTCGGCACCGCGTCGAAGACCAGCGCCGCGCCCGGGAAGTGCTCGGCGCAGCCGGCGATCAGCGCGCCGACCTCGGCGGGCTGAAGGTACATCAGCAGGCCCTGGGCGGTGATCAGTACGCCCTCGGCGGTGTCGACGGCGTCGCGCCAGGACAGGTCGAGGGCGGACTGCGCGAGGACGGTGCGCCGCTCGCCGTCCGGCAGCAGGGCCCGGCGCACCTCGGCGACCTCGGGCATCTCCACGCCCAGCCAGCGGGCCCGGCCGTTGTCCACCCGCCAGAACTGGGTCTCCAGGCCCTCGGCGAGGCTGACCACGGTGCCGTCCGGGTGCCGCCCGAGGAACGCCGTCACCACGTCGTCGAAGGTGCGCACCCGCAGGGCGTGGCTCTGGGCCAGCAGCGGTTGGGGCGGGCCGAAGGTGGACTCGAAGGGGTAACCGAGCGCGGCGATCCGGTCGACCAGGTCCACCGCCTTGGGGTCGGCGAGGACGGGGTGCGGCGAGCGGGCCTCGCAGGCGCGCTGGTACAGGTTCCACAGCAGGGTCTCGGACACCCCGCTCAGTGCGATCCGGGGCCCTTCGCCGGCCCCGGTGTCCCTGCGGTCCTCCGCCATGCGAGGTGCGCTCCTTGTTCTGCTGTCGCCGTGTGGGCGGGTCGTCGTGATGCGGGTCGTCGTGTGCGGGTGCGGTGCGCGGGTGCGGTGCGGTGCGGGTGCGGGTGCGGGTGCGGTGTGTGCCGGTGCGGTGCGCGGGTGCGGGTGCGGTGTGTGCCGGTGCGGTGTGTGCCGGTGTTTTGTGTTGTGCCCGCCATTCAACACCCGCGGGGGCCGCGGCCCCCACGACCGGCCGAGCCCCTTGCGGTCCCGCCTCCGGTGGGGCCCCTCCCACGACACGGCCCCGCGCCCTTGTCGGGCACGGGGCATCCCGTACGGCAGCGGGGCCTACAACCGGCTGCGGTAGTCCAGGGCGTAGGCCAGCTTGCCGGGCTCGTCGGCCGAAAGGGGCTCGCCGAGCTTCTCGAACTCGCCGTCGTCCGCGTCCTCGCCGTCGTTCCAGTCGTCGAGCCGGCCGAGCTCCTCCGCGGTGCGGCCGTCCGCGATGACGGTGTCCTCGTCCGTGTCGGTCATCGCCTCGGAGGCGTCCCGCACCGCGTCCAGGTAGGAGTCGTGGTCGGTGAGGTCGTAGTCGTCGAGGTCCACCCGGCCGCGCAGCCAGCTGCCCCACAGGAACTCCAGGAACTCCGCGGCGTCGTCGGGTGCGGTGTAGCCGATGTCGCGGGTGAAGTAGACGAGGCTGCGGTACCGGTCGTCGTGGAAGCCGGCGAGGCCCAGGTGCTGCGGGAGCTGGGCGGGGGTGATGGGGTCGTCGTTCTCGTCGCGCAGCCAGACCCAGTCGTGGTCCTCCATGGCGGCCCAGAACTGGTCCTGTGTGAGGGAGCTGAGGTTCGCCGCCACCTTCAGCCGGATGTGCATGTCCGGGCCGCCGTCGGGGGTTTCGAGGAAGGACGTCAGGGAGTGGTGGCCGTCCGTGAGGTACAGGGCGCCGCCGGGGCCTATGACGACCGTCTTCATCTCGGCGAGGGTGTCGTCGGTCTCCTCGCCGACCGGTACCTCGCAGGTGAAGCTGGACGGGTCGGAGAGCCGGGCCCCGGACGGCACCTTGTCCGCCTTGTCCTGGCCGTTGGTCTCGCAGTAGTCGTCGAAGCGCTTGTTGACGTCGCCGTTCCGCTCGTCCTTGTCGCTGCCGTACCGGTCGAGCTTGTAGTAGATCTGGTCGAAGCCCAGCGTCGCCTGGGTCGGGTGCAGTTCGCCGAGGGTGGCGTCGACGAGGTCGCCGGCCGCCGCGCACAGCCGTGTGCCGGCGCGGCCCGCGCAGTCGGCGGCGGCGCCCGCCGCCCCGGTGCCGGCCGCCGCGGTGCCGGTGAGCGCGGTGCCCAGCAGCAGCGTGCCCGCGGCCAGCGGTCCGGCCAGGCGCAGCGCGCGCCGCGCCGGGCGCGGGCGCCCGGCGCCTGGGCGCGGGGCCGGGGACGCCATGGAGGTCTGGTGGGTCGTGCGAACCGCAGCGGTCATCGGGTCTCCTGGTAGTGGGGGGTCGCAGTGCCGGCGAGGGCGTACTGCGCTCCGGCGCCCGCACACTTACCCGTCCGTGTGCGGCGGAACGGTGATGGGCGGGCGTCGCGCCGGGAGCGTACCGGTGAACTTGTGGTGCGGGACCCCTGGCGGAGCGGGCGAACGCCGGAGGCCGGGTGCCACGCCCCGTCCCCGGGGTGCGGCACCCGGCCTCCGGCCGGTCGAGTGTCAGCGGCTGTAGCGCATCAGCGCGCGCACCATGTGGCAGGTGGTGTCCGACGGCGGGTGGATTCCGATCAGCGCGGCGGTGCTGCGGATGCGGTTGTTGTGCGCCTGCTGCGGCATCCAGACGCCGGAGTCGAGCAGCGCGATGGCCAGACGCATGGCCTTCAGACGGCGGTTGTGCGTGATGTACCACTCGCGGGGGCGGCCCGGGGGCAGCTTCTTCTTCTCCAGCGGTGTGTACGGCAGGTCGAACAGCGTGGGCTTGGACGTGACTGCGGCAGCGGGCACAGACATCCTCCTGTCGCGATCAGGGGCCCCGTCACTCCGATCGGAACCCCTCGAACACTGCCTCAATTCTACTGCGCCGCACTGACAAAGCCGCTGGCCACAAGGGGAGTTGTACACTTTCCCGCCATTCGAACAGAGCGGCCGGGGCGGCCCTGCGCGCGGGGCGTGCGCGGGGCGGTGTGACGAGATGCCGTATCGAGGTGTGAGACCGTGCGCGGGGACCCTGCTCCCGCCGGGAGTCATCTGCTTCAATGAGTGCATGACAGGCTTCCGGGACACCGCGACGGGTCGCGACGACCTCGAGCCCTTCTGGCCGTCCCGTCAGGACCACGACTTCGACCGGGTGTGTTGCCGCGCATGGCATGCGCGGGCCTTCTGAAGCCGTCCATCCCCGGCCTTCGGCCAGCGCGCACGACGTATGTCCTTCGACGACCTCTCGCGCGAAAGAGCTGACCTCCCATGGCACACACCCGTACGTTCCCCGCTGCGGCCCCCGCCGCGGCCCCCACCTCCTCCCCCGCCCCGGCCCCGGCTCCGTCCCAGGGCTCGACGCGGCACCGGCTGCGCGCCGTGGACCGCGACGAGGTGGTGGACGTCGCCGACTTCCTGCCGCCCGGCGCCACCTGGCTGCCCGCCCCGCCGCACACCCTGCCCGCCCTCCCCGGCCGGCCCCCCATGGTCGGCTACCTGGTGCTCGTTCCCGCCGACCGGCACCCCCTGCTGCCCGGTGCGCCGGCCGCCGCGGCCGAGCCTGCCGAGCCCACCGCGGGCGGCGCGGGCGACGCCACCGCCGGAGACGCACTGGTGCACATCGACACGGCCCGCCGCACCGCCGACGTCGACGGGCGCCCCCTGGACCTGACCTACCTGGAGTTCGAGCTGCTGGCGCACCTGGTGGCCCATCCGCACCGGGTGCACACCCGCGACCAGCTCGTCACCACCGTCTGGGGCTACGGACACGTCGGCGACGGACGCACGGTCGACGTCCACATCGCCCGTCTGCGCCGCAAGCTGGGCGCCGAGCACCGCCGGGCGATCCAGACCGTGCGCCGGGTCGGGTACAAGTACGTGCCGCCGGCGGGCCGTTGAACCGCGCCGGCTGAGCCGCCCCCGCCTGGACCCGTGGTGCCCGGGCCTCGGCTGCGGCCTCCGTGGTGGTGCCGGGTACACCCCGGCCGGGGCCGACCGGGCCGAGACTCCCCACCGGGCCGAGACTCCCCACCGGGACCGTGGCGACGCGCGGGTTTCGCTGTGGCCTGCCGCGCGGTTCCCCGCGCCCCTGAGGGAGGCGGGGGCGGGCCTGGGCCGTCGGGGTGACAGGCCCGATGGCTCCGCACGCCCCGTTGCCGCCCGGCCGTCCGGTCATTAGCGTGCGCTCAGCATCACGTCATGTCACCGGATCATCACAGTGGGGGGCCATCCATGGCTGTTTCCTCGGGTTCGCCGCTGCGACCGACCCGGCGGGCACTGCTGTCCGCCGCCGGCGCGCTCGGCACCGGTGCCGCGCTGGTCCCCCACGCCGCCGCGGCGAGTCCCCCGCCGGCCGCCCCGCCGCGCGCGGGCGGAGACGGGGCGGCCGCCGCCGACGCCCTGCGCCGGCTGCTGCCGGAGCACGCGGGGCAGTTCCGGCTGCGGAACCTGCCGGCGGCCGACGGCGGGGAACGCTTCCGGGTCACCGGCACCGCCGGGCGCATCACGGTCTCCGGCACCAGCCCGGCCGTGCAGCTCGCCGGTGTGCACTGGTACCTGAAGTACGTCTGCGGGGTGCACCTGACCTGGAACGGCAGCCAGCTCGGCCTGCCCGCCACGCTCCCCGCGCCGGCCCGGCCGCTGGAGCGCGGCACCGCCCTGCCGCACCGCTTCGTGCTCAACGACACCAACGACGGCTACACCGCCCCGTACGCCGACTGGCCGTACTGGGAGCGCATGATCGACATCCTGGCGCTGCACGGCTGCAACGAGGTGATGGTCATCGCGGGCACCGAGGCCGTCTACCACCGCACCCTGCGGGAGTTCGGCTACGGCGACGAGGAGGCCCGCGCCTGGCTGCCCGCGCCCTCGCACCAGCCGTGGTGGCTGCTGCAGAACCTCTCCGGGTACGGCGGGCCGCTCTCCGGGGAGCTGATCGCCGAGCGGGCCCGGCTCGGCCGGCGGATCGCGGACCGGCTGCGCGAGCTGGGCATGGCGCCCGTGCTGCCCGGCTACTACGGGCACGTACCCACCGGGTTCGTGGCGCGGGCCGGCGGTGACGCGCACGTCGTCCCGCAGGGCGTCTGGCACGGCTTCGAGCGGCCCGACTGGCTGGACCCGCGCACCGACGCGTTCGCCCGGGTCGCCGCGGCCTTCTACCGCCACCAGGAGGACGTCTTCGGTCCCGCGCGGCACTTCAAGATGGACCTGCTGCACGAGGGCGGCACCGCGGGCGACGTGCCCGTGCCGGACGCCGCGCGCGGCGTGCAGCGCGCGCTGCGCACCGCGCACCCGGACGCGACGTGGGTGATCCTCGGCTGGGAGGCCAACCCGCTGCCGGAGCTGCTGGACGCGGTCGACAGACAGCGGATGCTGATCGTGGACGGCGTCTCGGACCGGTACACGAGCGTCACCGACCGCGAGAAGGACTGGGGCGGCACGCCCTACGCGTTCGGTACGATCCCCAACTTCGGCGGCCGCACCACGCTCGGCGCGCGCACCCACGTCTGGACGGAGAAGTTCTTCGCCTGGCGCGACAAGCCGGGCAGCGCGCTCGCCGGTACCGCCTACCTGCCGGAGGCCACCGACCGGGACCCGGCCGCGTTCGAGTTCTTCTCGGAACTGGCGTGGACCCCACAGGCACTCGACGACGACGCCCGTGCCGCCTGGTTCGCCGGGTACGCCGACTTCCGGTACGGGACGTGCGACGCGGGCGCGCGCGACGCCTGGCGGGCGCTGCACGACACCGCGTACCAGCAGCATGCCGTGCAGCGCAGCGACACGCACGACTCCCTCTTCGCGGCCCGTCCCGACCTGGCGGCCAACCGCGCCGCGGAGTACGCGCCGAGCGCCCTCACCTACGACCCGGGCCGCTTCGACGCGGCGCTCACCGGCCTGCTGGCGGTGGCCGAGCCGCTGCGCGGCAGCGCCGCCTACGGCTACGACCTGGCCGACGTGGCGCGCCAGGCGCTGGAGCACCGCAGCCGCCAGTACCTGCCGCTGCTGAAGGCCGCGTACGACCGCGGCGACCGGGACACGTTCGGCAGGCTCAGCACGCTCTGGCTGACGCTGATGCGGCTCGCCGACGACATGGCGGGCACCCACCCGGCGTTCCTGCTCGGCCCGTGGGTGCACGACGCACGGCGGCTCGCGACCAACGACGCGGAGCGCGCCGAGTTCGAGCGCACCGCGAAGGTGCTCCTCACGGTCTGGGGCGGCCGCGCCACCTCGGACCCCGGGGTGCTGCACGACTACGCCAACCGCACCTGGCACGGCCTCGTCGCCGACTTCTACCTGCCGCGCTGGCGGAAGTGGCTGGAGGAGCTGGAGGACGCGCTCGCGACGGGGCGCGCGCCGGCGGCCGTGGACTGGTTCGCGTTCGAGGAGCCGTGGACCCGGGAGCGCAGGGACTATCCGCTGCGGCCGGTCGGCGACCCGTACCGCACGGCGCGCCGGGTCCGCGACGTGCTCGCCGCCGCGCCGTACCAGGGCGCGCTGGAGGCGGCCGCGGAGCCGCCGGTGCTCGCGCCGGGCGGGCACGGCAGGCTGTCGGCCGTCTTCGGCAACGTCAACGGCCTGCGCGCCACCGGCCCCGTCGACCTCGCGCTGACCGGTCTCGACGCCGTGCCCGAGACGGGCACCTCACTGCCCGGCGTGCCGGCCGCGGGCAACGGCACGGTCTCCTGGCGGGTCGCCGCCCCCGCCGCCCCGCTCGACCGCCCGCTCAGACCGCTGCCGTACACGCTCGCGGTGACCTACGGGCCGCGGGGCGCGGACCGCGTGACCGACACCCGGCAGGGCATCCTCTACGAGGGCGGGCCGCTCGGCGCGGGCTGGCGGACGGTCAGCACCAACGACGCGGTCTTCGGGCAGCTCGGCGAGCGGTGCGCGATCGACGGGGCCGGGGCCGACCTGTGGAAGGGCACCAGCCAGTTCGGCGCGCTCTACCGCGAGGGGGTGCTCCGCGACGGCGTCTCGGTCCTGCTCCGGGTGGACGCCCAGGCGGCCACGGGTCCCTGGGCGCGCGCCGGCATCATCGCCCGCGACTCCCTGGCGACGGCGGGCTCCGCCGGCTTCCTGAACCTGGCGGTCACCCCGTCCAACGGCGTCGTCCTCTCCCACGACGCCACCGGCGACGGCACCGTGGACACCTATGTGCGCCTCACCGGCATCAAGGCCCCGGTCCTGCTCCGCCTCACCCGCACCGGGCCGTCCTTCACCGGCGCCTGCTCCACGGACGACGGCACCTCCTGGCGGACGGTCGGCACGGTCACCCCGCCGGGCGCGGCGGCGGCCCAGGACGCGGGGGCGTTCATGACGGCGGCGAGCGGGGGCAGCGGGACGCGCGGCCTGGTGGAGTTCAGCGCCTGGCACCTCGCCTAGCGCCGTCCGCCGACCATGTTCCGTCTGAGGGAAGCCACAGCGGTGGCGGGAACCTTCAGACACACTTCGGTGCCCCTACCGCGAAGGGCACCATCAAGGGGGGCGGGGAACTGCGCGCGCAACCACGACGAGACCCGCGCATCGCCACCGGCCCGGAGGGGCAGCCCCTGCCGGGGGCAGCCGCTGTCGGGGGCAGCCGCTGTCGGACGCAGCCCCTGCCGGGGCAGCCGCTGCCGGGGACAGGCCACCGGCCGGTGCCCCCATCGGCGCCGGGAAGGGTGACCAACGACGCCCCGGCTCGTTCTGGTGGGCGTGCACCCACCGGACGTCGACGCCAGCCCCGACAGGGAACTCGCCGGGGCCACGCTCCCGGAGCACTACCCCCGGCTGACCCGCCTGGCGTACCTCCTGTTGTCCCCGGCGCTCACGGACGTCCGAAGGACCAGGACCGCCCACGCCCTCGTGCAGCGCGCCCTGCCCCGCACCCCGCCCGCCGAGGATCCACCGCCGGCTCCGGTGCCGCGCCCCGCCGCCGCTCCTGAGACGGCCCCGGACGCCGGGCCCCTGTACGGCGCTCCCCCGGACGCCGGGCCCGCGTACGCCGACGTCCGCATCCGGCTGGTCAGGGACGCGCTGCGCACGGGACAGCGGCGCGGTGGGTTGCCGGGGCGCCCGGCGTGGGCGCCGGTGCTGCCGGTGTTCTGGGGCCTTCGGCTGGTGCCGCGCGGCACAGGCGGTGCCGAACGCGCCCTCGACGAGCGGCTGTCCGCGCTGCCACCCGCCGCACGCGCCGCCTTCGTCCTGCGCTCCCTGGAGCGGCTGACCGAGGACGAGACCCGCGAGGTGCTCGCGGCCGCGGGGGTCCGCGACCCGGACGGCGCGCTCACCGCGGCCACCCAGGCGGCGGTCCCCGGCGAGCGGACGGCGGAGCTGCTGCGCTCCCCCGCCTTCGACCCCTGCACGCTCACGGCGCGGCCCACGGACCTGCCGCGCCGCAGGCAGCACCTGAAGGCGGCGCTGGTGACGGCCGCCGCCGCGCTGGTCTGCGGCACCCTGCTGGTGCCCCCGGGTGGCGGCTGGGGACCCGAGGGGCCGGCGGCGCCCCCGTACGCGCGCAACCCCGACGCCCAGGCGGCCCTGGACCCGGCCCGCCTCGTCAGGGTCCCGCCGGGAGCCTGGCAGGCGGCCGCCCGTACCGACTTCTCGGTGTGGCCGGCGCGCGGCGGCCTCACCGACGACCGGGCGCTGCTGCGCCGGGCGCTCGCGGTGTGGGCGCGGCCCGGCCCCCGGGTGCGGGTGTCGGCGACGCCCGGCACGCCGGCCGGTGCTCCGCCCGGACCCGCCCAGCTCCTGTACGCGGGCGAGGTGGACCGCGCTCGGGTGGTGCTGTTCCACGACGGGCTGCGGATCGTGCGCTACGCCGAACCGGCCGAGGGCACCGGCGGCGCCCTGCTGGACCTGGCCCGGGTGGACGGGGCGGGCGCCGCGGACTCATCGGCCGTGGTCGTCGACCGGGTGGACGGCAACATCCGCTACCTGACCGCGCCGTGGGTGCGCCGCGCCGCGGTACGCGACCTGCTGCGGCCCGAGGAGCCGCCGGCCGTCCTGCAGCGCGACGCGGCCGGGGTCACGGAGCCGGTGCCGGGCCCCGCGCGCAACGGTCCCTGCCGCGCATGGCGGGCGCTCGAAGTCACCGCGCCCCACGCCGCCGGGACCACGGGCACCACCGGCGGCACCGCCGGCGCCACCCGTGTGCTGTCGGACCTCGGCGAGCTGACCCCGGCGCACCTCACCGCAGGCCGCCCGGACGCCCCGCACGAGGCGACGGACCCCGGCGCGGCGGCGGACTTCGCGCGCATCGGCTGCTTGCTGACCACACTGCGCGACCAGGGCGTGCGGTCCGTGCACTCGTGGCGGTACGCCGGGCAGCGGCTGCCGGAGGGGGGCGGCACCGCGGCGTGGCTGTGCGTCAGGGCGGAGACGTGGCGGGGCGCGGGCGGTGTGGTGCAGGCGCAGTTCCGGGCGCCGGGCCGGGCGGCCGGCACGGTGGTGGCCGAGGTCCGGAACTCCCCCGCCTGCGGCCCTCGCCAACCCCGGCTGCTCGCGGGCGTGCTGTGGCGTGCCCCGTCCGGCGGCTGGTACCTGCTGGCCGCGGGCACCGGCGACGTCGCCTCGGTGACGGCCTCCGGGTCGGTGCGGGGCAGCGATCGGGGTCCACTGCTCGCGCTGCCCGCGCGGAAGGGCGTCCGTCCCGGTCTGCGGGGGCGGTTGGCGGACGGCACGCCCGTCGCTCCGCTGGGGTGAGCCCCGGCCGCACACAGCCGGTGAGATGGCCGGGATGTGTCGGCTGAAATGTGCTCGGTAAGGTGTTCGTATGACGACCGGGGTGCGCCGCAGGATGGGAGTCGAGGAACGGCGGCAGCAGTTGATCGGGGTCGCGCTCGACCTGTTCAGCCGCCGCTCGCCCGAAGAGGTCTCCATCGACGAGATAGCGGCCGCGGCCGGCATTTCGCGCCCGCTGGTCTACCACTACTTCCCGGGCAAACTCAGCCTGTACGAGGCGGCGTTGCAGCGCGCGGCGGACGACCTGGCCGAGCGGTTCGTGGAGCCGTGTCAGGGCCCCCTCGGGGTGCGGCTGCTGCGGGTGATGGGGCGGTTCTTCGACTTCGTCGAGGAGCGCGGGCCCGGCTTCGCCGCACTGATGCGGGGCGGCCCGGCGGCCGGCTCCGCGGCGAACGGTGCCGCGGCCGGCTCGTCGGCCACCGCTGCCGTGGCCGACTCGGTGCGGCAGGCCGCGTACGAGCAGATCCTGGTGCACCTGGGCATCCCGCAGCCGCCGGCCAGGCTCGAACTCGTCGTGCGCTCATGGATCTCGCTGGCCGAGTCCACGGCCCTGCTCTGGCTGGACGGGCCGGGAGCCCCCGCCACACCGGCAGGGCAGCGGGGGAGGATCCCGCGGGCCGAGCTGGAGCGGCAGCTCGTGGGCGACTTCGGGGCGCTGGTGGCGGTGAGCGCCGCGTACGACGACGAGATGGCGGCCCTGCTGGGCCGGCTGCTCGCGGACGAGCCGGCCGACGGGCCGCTCCGCCGGCTCGTCGGCCGGCTGACGGCGGTGCTGCCGTCGTCGTCCGCCGCCGCGTGCGCCGCCACCGCCTGAGCCGCCACCGCCTGATGAGGACGGCGGACGGCCGGACCCGGGCAATGGGGGCGCCCGGGTCCGGCCGCGGGGGCGCTCAGCAGGAGCGGGCGCCGGTGTGCAGGGCGAGGGCGGTGTTGCCGCCGAGCGTGGCCGTGAACCGCCCCGAGGAGTCGACGGTGACGCCGGTGCCGTTCTGGACGTCGCAGTACTGTCCGGCGGGCAGGGACGTCTGGAACGTCCGCGTCAGCGCCGAGGACTCGTGGTTGATCACCACGAAGCCCTTGGCGCCCCGGCCGAACGCGATGGCGTTGTTGCCGTTGTCCCACCAGTCGGTGACCGGCTCGTCCCCCACGGTGTTCCGGAAGGCGACCATGCTCTGGATCTCCGGCCAGTGGTGCTGGCACGTCCAGCCGTCCGCGTAACAGGCGTGCACGGTACCGCCGTTCGGCGGGCCCGCGTCGTTGTCGCTGAACTCGTAGCCGGAGTGCACGTCGGGCGCGCCGTAGGGCCAGGCCAGCATGAAGACGTTGGCCAGGGTGTAGTTCGCGCCGTCCTTGTAGGTGAGGGTGGAGCCGTTGCGCTCGGTGTCCCAGTTGTCGACGAAGACACCGGCCTGGCCGCCGGGCAGGTAGCCCCAGTCCTCGCCGAAGTTGTTCAGGTACGCCAGCTTCTCGCCGGTGAAGACCCGCTTGAGGTCGCGGCCGTAGCGGAACTCCTGCACATCGCCGTTGCGCAGGTACTCGTCGGGCTGGACGGCCTCTCCGGCGCCCTGGATGACCTCCTGCTTGATGTACACATCCGGGTTGGTGAGCTGGGACTTGACGGCGGCGATGTCCTCGGTGGGGATGTGCTTGGCCCCGTCGACGCGGAAGCCGTCGACGCCGAGGGAGAGCAGGTCGTTCAGGTACTGGGCGAGGCGGCCGCGCACATAGGGCTCGCCCGTGTCCAGGTCGGCCAGACCGACCAGTTCGCAGTGCTGGACGTTCCACCGGTCGGCGTAGTCGGTCACCTGGGAGGTGCAGTCGTCCATGTCCTGGGGCTGGTAGATGCCGGGGTAGGTGTACTTGGTGTACGAGGAGCCGCCGGTGCCGGTGCCCGAGCCGGCGGACATGTGGTTGACGACGGCGTCCGCGACGACCTTCACGCCCGCCGCGTGACAGGTGTCGATCATGTTCTTGAAGGCGGTGCGGTCGCCGAGCCGCCCGGCGATCCGGTAGCTGACGGGCTGGTACGAGGTCCACCACTGGCTGCCCTGGATGTGCTCGGTGGCCGGGGACACCTCCACGAATCCGTAGCCGGCCGGGCCCAGGGTCCGGGTGCACTCCCTGGCGACCGAGGCGTAGCTCCACTCGAACAGCTCGGCGGTGACGTCCTTGGTGCCCGGCGGAGCGGCGTCCGCGGCGCCGGGCGGGACGAGCAGCGCGGCCGTCGCGCCCACCACGACGGCGAGCACTGCGGCCAGGTTTCTGCCGGCCATGGTTCCTCCTGCACGAGGGGTGCGGGCCGCACGGCAAGCCGTGCGGGTGAGGTCGGGTGTGGTGCGGGGTGTGACGTGCCGGGTCGGGACCGCACAGACAACGCGCCATGCCCGTAAGGCCGCTGAAGGTTCTTGCAGCAAGCCGTCAACCGGCCGCCGCACCGGAGACCGTACGAGCGTCTTACGAGCCGGTCAACCCTTGGCACAGCGGCAGTTGGAGGAGACCATCGGGCTGCAAGGCCTTTCGCAGTCACTTTCAGCAGTGCTGACTTCTCCGCGACTTGGGTCCGGCCGGCCGGCGGTCCCGGCCGCCCCGCGGCGGGACCGCACGCGCCCGGCCGGCCGGGCCGGTCAGGGGTGCGCGGGGGCGGATGTGCGGGGCCGGACCGCGGTCCCGGGCCGGGTCCGTGGGCCGGGGTCCGCGGACCGGGCACCCGGATGCCGGCGGCGCGCCGACGCGGCTGCGGGGCGCGGGCCGGGGCCGCGCATACGGCGGCGGCCCGCGGACCCGGGGTTCGCGGGCCGCCGCCGCTGGGGTGCCGGCCGGTCAGCCGGTGGTCCACCAGGCCGTCGTGTCGCCCGGCAGCAGTGCCGTGCCGTCCCCGGCCACGGCGATCGCGTCGGCCGAGCTGGAGAGCAGGAGCCGCCCGTGGGCGGGGACGCGGACCGGCGCGCCGGTGGTGTTCGCGGTGCAGACGAAGCGTTCGCCGCCGTCCTGCCCGGCCGGTGTCCTGCGGAACACCAGCGTGCCCCCGGGCCCCGGCAGCCACTCGACCGCGTCGCCCGCGCCGAGCGCCGGGTGGGCCCGGCGGGCCGCGAGCGCCGCGCGGTACAGCTCCAGGGTGGAGCCGGGCACCCCGGTCTGGGCCTGGACGCTGAAGGCCCCCCAGCCGGCGGGCTGGGGCAGCCAGGAGCCGCCGTCGCCGAAGCCGTACGAGGGCCCGCCCGTGGTCCACGGGACGGGCACCCGGCAGCCGTCGCGGAAGCCGTCCTGGCCGGCCGCGCGGAAGAACGACGGGTCCTGCCTGGCCTCGTCGGGCAGGTCCACGACGTCCGGCAGGCCCAGCTCCTCGCCCTGGTAGACATAGGCGGAGCCGGGCAGCGCCAGCATCAGCAGGGTGGCGGCGCGCGCCCTGCGCAGCCCGAGCACCGGGTCGCCCGGCGTGCGCAACTGGGTGCCGAGGCCCGGCGGATTGCCGTAGCGGGTGGCGTGCCGGGTGACGTCGTGATTGGAGAGCACCCAGGTGGCGGGGGCGCCGACCGGGCGCATGGCGTCGAGCGAGCGGTCGATGATCTCACGCAGCTCCTTCGCGTCCCAGTAGGCGCTCAGGTACTGGAAGTTGAAGGCCTGGTGGAGCTCGTCGGGACGTACGTAACGGGCGGTGCGCTCGACCGTCGGCGTCCACGCCTCGGCCACGAAGATCCGCCCGCCCTCCCCCACTGCCTGGACGGGGCGGGAGGTGGCCCCAGCCGACCACCGCCCTTTTGAGGAAGGCCCTCCGGGCTTCTCTTCGTACTCGTCCAGGATGCGCCGCCAGGCGCGGTAGATCTCGTGCACGCCGTCCTGGTCGAAGAACGGCATCGTGTCGTTGCCGAGCAGCTTCAGCTGGTCGTGGACGCCGAGGTCGGGCAGCCCCGCGGCCTTCACCAGACCGTGGGCCACGTCGATGCGGAAACCGTCCACGCCCATGTCCAGCCAGAACCGCAGGATGGAGCGGAACTCGTCGCCCACGGCCGGGTGGTCCCAGTTGAAGTCGGGCTGCTCGGGCGCGAACAGGTGCAGGTACCACTCGCCGGGGGTGCCGTCCGGCTCGGTGACCCGGGTCCAGGCGGGGCCGCCGAAGATGGACTCCCAGTCGTTCGGCGGCAGTTCGCCGTGCGCGCCCTTGCCGGGACGGAAGTGGTAGCGCCGCCTGAGCGGCGAGCCCGGTCCCTCGGCGACGGCCCGCCTGAACCACTCGTGCCGGTCGGAGGAGTGGTTGGGCACGATGTCGACGATGACGCGCAGACCCAGGGCGTGGGCGTCGCGGATCACCGCCTCGGCGTCGTGCAGGGTGCCGAACATGGGGTCGACGGCCCGGTAGTCGGCGACGTCGTAGCCGGCGTCGGCCTGTGGCGAGGCGTAGAACGGGCTGAGCCACACCGCGTCGACGCCCAGGTCACGCAGGTACGTCAGCCGGGAGCGGACCCCTGGGAGGTCGCCCATGCCGTCGGCGTTGCCGTCGGCGAAGCTGCGGGGGTAGACCTGGTAGATCACCGCGTCACGCCACCAGTCGCGGTGCGTGGCGCCGGCGGTGGGCGCGATGGCGGCACGCGTGGTCCCGGCGGATGCGGCGATGGTGCCGGTGGGCGCGGGGGCCGCGGTGCGCGCCTGGGCGGGGATGGCCGACGGGGCGGCGAGGGGCGACGGGGCTGCGGTGGGCGGCTGGTCGGGGACGGGCGGCTGGCCGGCGGTGTGCGGCTGGCCGGCGGTGTGCGGCTGGTCGGCGGTGTGCTGACTCATGGCTTCCTCGATCGGGCGTCCGGTGGGCTTGCGTCGGTGATCGGATGGGTGCGTGCAGGACGGCGGCGCACGGGCGCGGTTCGGCATCGGCGCTGGTCAGCCCTTGGTGCCGCCCGCGGTGAGGCCGGTCACCAGGTTCTTCTGCACCAGGTAGAAGAGGACGGAGACCGGGACGGCGATCAGTACGGCGGTGGCCGCCATGTAGTTCCACTGGGCGTCGTGCTCGCTGATGAAGCTCTGCAGGCCGACGGCGAAGGTGTACTTCTGGTCGTCCAGCATGAACGTGGACGCGAAGGCCACCTCGCCCCAGGCGGTGATGCAGGTGTAGAAGGCGGCGACGGCGAGCCCGGGCCGGGCGAGCGGCAGGATCAGCCGCCAGAACGTGCCGAAGGGCGTCAGCCCGTCCACGCGCCCCGCCTCGTCGATCTCGGCTGGAATGGTGTCGAAGTAGCCCTTGAGCAGCCAGGCGCTGTAGGGCACGGCGGTGGAGCAGTAGACGAGGATCAGGGCGCCGTAGGTGTCGATGAGCCCCAGGTCCGCGAGGATCACGTACATCGGCACGATGAGGACGGCGACCGGGAACATCTGGGTGACCAGCAGCGCCCACATCAGCTTCCGGTGCCCGGGGAAGCGCATCCGGGAGACCGCGTAGCCGGTGGTGGCGGCGGACAGCACGCCGACCACCGTGGTGCCGAGCGAGACGATGAGGGTGCTCTCCAGCCAGCGGAAGAAGTTCGTGTGCGCCAGCACGAACGCGTAGTTGGAGAGCGTCGCCTTGCCCGGGATGCCGCCGGGGTGCAGGTAGTCGTTCTTGTCCGGGCCGAGCGACAGGTAGACGAGCCAGCCGACCGGGAAGACCGCGATCACGCTGCACACGGCGAGCACCCCGTGCGAGAGCACGGACGCGGGCCGGCTGCGCCTGCCGCGCCGCCGGGGGTGCGCCCGCCCGGCGGCGCCCGTGCGGTGCGCCGGTGCGGAAGGCGTCGCGGGGCCGGCCCCGGGGGCCTGGGCGGGGGCCTGGGCGGGGGCCTGGGCGGGGGCCGGTGGCGTACGGGGCGTACTCATGGGTCGGGCTCCTGCGTCAGACGGCGAGCTGCTCATGGCGGGCCAGCCAGCGGCGGTAGACGGACGTGAAGACGATCAGGATCGACAGCAGCAGCACGCCGTAGGCGGCGGACTGCGCGTAGTCGCGGGGCTGCTGGCCGAAGCCGAGCCGGTAGGCCCAGGTGACGAGGATCTGGGCGTCCGGGCCGCCGTTCATGCCGAACAGCAGGTAGATGATGGCGAACTGGTTGAAGGTCCAGATGACGCCGAGCAGCACCACGGTGGAGCCGACCGAGCTCAGCCCGGGCAGCGTGACGTGCCGGAAGCGCTGCCAGGGGCCCGCGCCGTCCATCTCCGCGGCCTCGTAGAGCGCCGGATCGATCGCCTGGAGGCCGCCGAGCAGCGAGACCATCATGAACGGCACGCCGCACCAGGTGTTCACGAGCACCGCGGCGGCACGCTGGAAGAGGGTGCTCTCCAGCCACTGCGGCTGCGGCAGGTGCAGCGCGCCGAGCACCGAGTTGACCAGCCCGGAGTCGGCCAGCATGATCCGCCAGGAGAAGACGGTGACGAACGTCGGCACGGCCCACGGCAGGATCAGCAGCATCCGGTAGACGGTGCGGCCGCGCAGCTTCTGGTCGAGCAGCAGCGCGAGCCCGAGGCCGATCACGTAGTGCAGGGTCACGCAGACCACCGTCCAGACGACGGTCCAGATGAAGTGGGACCAGAACCGGTCCCAGGCGGTCGGGCCCCACAGGATGTCGGCGTAGTTGTGCAGTCCGACGAACCGGTAGGTGGCGTCGATGTGGTTGACGCCGATCGTGCGGGCCGAGTTGAGGCTGTTGGCGTCGGTGAGGGTCAGGTAGAGACCGCGCACCAGCGGATAGCCCACCAGGGCGCCGAGCACGACGACGACCGGGGCGACCATCGCGTACGCGTACCAGTGGGCGCGGTACGAGTGCTTCAGGCGCGCGAGAAGGCCGGGGCGCGGCGGGCGGCCCGCGCCGCGGCCGCCTTCCGCTGCCGCGCTCTGGGCGGCGACTGTCATGGCGTTGCACCTTCCGGGAGTCGGCCCCGCCCCGGCCCGGGAGCGGCGCGGGGGTGCCGGACCCGCCCGCCCCCCCGTGCGGGCGGACCCGGCGGCTCGGCGTCCGGCTCGGCGTCCGGCTGGGGGTCACGTGCTGGAGGTCCTGCTGAGGGGGTCAGTTGCTGGCGGTCATGTGCGGCGACGGGTCGTGTGCCGGGCGGTCACTTGCCGAAGCCGGGCAGCAGCTTGGCCATGGCGAGCTCGGCGTTGCCGAGCCCCTTGTCCAGGGACTCCCTGCCGCCGGCGATCTTCGGCAGCTCGCTGTCGAGCGGGGTCCACAGGGAGCTGTACTCGGGCAGGGCGGGACGCGGGCGTGCGGTGCCCAGTACCTTCTGGAAGCCGGCGAGGCCCGGGTCGGCGGTGACCCGCGCGGTGTAGGCGTCCTGGCGGGTCGGCAGGGTGGAGTTCTTGAGCGCGATCTCCTCCTGTGCCGCCTTCGACGTCATGAACTTCACGAACGCCAGCGCCGCCTTCTGGTGGGCCGCGTCGGAGCCGGCGTAGACGGAGAGGTTGTGGCCGCCGGTCGGGGCGCCTGGTTCACCGGTGGAGCCGGTGGGGACGGGCGCGATGCCGAGGTTGCCCTTGTCCTCGAAGGCGGAGCCCTTGTAGAAGTTGGTGATCTCCCAGGGCCCCTGGATGATCGCGGCGACCTTGCCGCTGCCGAACGCGTCCTGCTGGTGGGCGTACGCGTCGGCGGTGGTGTCCGCCTTGTGCAGGCCCTTGCCGTCGAAGAGGCCCTGCCAGGTCTTGAAGGCCCGGACCGCGGACGCGCCCCGTACGGTGATCTTCCTGGCGCCGGCGTCGACGGTGTCCGTGCCCTCGCCGTACAGGAAGGGCTGGGCGTAGTAGCCGGCGGTGGAGCCCCAGTAGCCGTCGGCGCCGGTCTTCTCCGCGACCTCGGCGGCGTCGGCCTTGAGCTCGGTCCAGTCGGCGGGCGGCCGGGCGATGCCGGCCTTCTCGAAGAGGTCCTTGTTGTAGACCAGCGCCAGGGTGTCGGTGACCAGCGGCACGCCGTACGTCCTGCCCTGGTACCGGGCCTGCTTGATGAGGTTGGGCTCGAAGTCGCCCTGCTCGGCGAGGGCCTCGGTGCCGTCCAGCGGCAGCAGGTAGCCCTGCTTGGCGAAGGCGGGCGTCCAGCCGACCTCGGTGCGCAGCACGTCGGGGGCGCCCTTGCTGCCCGCCGCGGTGTCGAACTTGTTCTGCGCCTGGTCGAACGGGACGTTGACGTAGGTGACCTTGATGTCGGGGTTGGCCTTCTCGAACTTCTTGACCAGGGCCCGGTACGTGGGCGCCTCGTTGGTGGCGTTGGAGGTGTCCCACCAGGTGATGGTGGTCGGTCCCGAACTGCCGCTGTCGCCGTCGCCGCCGCAGGCCGTCGCCGCGAGCGCGAGGGACGCCACCAGTGCGGTGGTCGCTATGCCACGCCGCATGAGATCTCCTTGAGGGTGAAAGCCCGTGGGCCCGGGGACCGCCCGTTCGCTCCCCTGCCGCCGGCTGCCGTGCCGCCCGTCCTGCCCCGGGGTGCCCGCCCGGGGTGCCCGGTCGGGCACGGCCGGGGCACGCGCTGCCGGCGCCGGGCGACGTGAACGTAACAGCGCCGTATGCGTTGCGAAAGACCTTGCAGCAAAAAAATGCAAGGATGCTTGTCGGTTACCGCTCCGTAACCCGGTTGCGAGCTCGCACGGGGGGCTCATGCCCGAGGGAAGCCGTCTACAGAGCCGGTGATCAGTCCACGATCGGCCTCTGCAAATCTCTGCAAGGTCTTGCCACAACGGGGCCACACAGGGATCATCGAGCCCCTTGGCTCTTGCAAGACCGGCGCCCCGGGGCCGGCGCTGAAGGACCCGCACCCGGGCCCCGCACCCACGACCGGCCGGCAGGACCCGCGCTTCGATACGGCGCTCAAGGCATGGCAACCACACAGACGACCGAGGCCCACCACATGAAACCGACCACAACGACCGGCACCCGCGGACCGGTTGGTGGGCGACGCGGCACCCGCCCGGTACAGTCCACCCCTGTGACCGCACGGCTCGCCGACATCGCAGCCCAGGCGGGGGTCAGTGAGGCGACGGTCAGCCGGGTGCTGAACGGCAAGCCGGGCGTCGCCGCGGCCACCCGCCAGTCGGTGCTGGCCGCGCTGGACGTGCTCGGCTACGAGCGCCCGGTGCGACTGCGCCGGCGCAGCGCGGGCCTGGTCGGCCTGATCACCCCGGAGCTGGAGAATCCGATCTTCCCGGCGCTCGCCCAGGTCATCGGCCAGGCGCTGACCCGCCAGGGCTACACGCCCGTGCTGGCCACCCAGACCCCGGGCGGCTCCACCGAGGACGAGCTGACGGAGATGCTGGTGGACCGCGGCGTCGCCGGGATCATCTTCGTCTCCGGGCTGCACGCGGACACCACCGCCGACACCCAGCGGTACGACCAGCTGCGCGCCCAGGGGGTGCCGTTCGTGCTGGTGGACGGCTTCTCGCCGAAGGTGCAGGCGCCCTTCATCTCGCCGGACGACCGGGCGGCCGCGCATCTCGCGGTGACGCACCTGGTCTCGCTCGGGCACACCCGGATCGGCCTCGCCCTCGGGCCCAAGCGGTTCGTGCCGGTGCAGCGGAAGATCGAGGGGTTCGTGCGGGCCGTGCAGGACCAGCTGGGTCTGACCGCGGACGACATCCACGAGCGGCTCGTGCAGCACTCCCTCTACACCCTGGAGGGTGGCCAGGCGGCGGCGTCCGCGCTGATGGACCGGGACTGCACGGGGATCGTGTGCGCCAGCGACATGATGGCGCTGGGGGCGATCCGGGCGGCGCGGCAGCGCGGCCTCGACGTACCCGGGGACGTCTCGGTGGTGGGTTTCGACGACTCCCCGCTGATCGCCTTCACCGACCCGCCGCTGACCACGGTGCGTAAGCCGGTGCCCGCGATGGGTCAGGCCGCGGTGCGCACGCTGCTGGAGGAGATCGGCGGGACACCCGCCCCGCACAGCGAGTTCGTGTTCATGCCCGAGCTGGTGGTACGGGGGTCCACGGCCTCCGTCTCGCCGACCAGTTCGAGCGGTTCCGGGTCTGTTGGGCTTTCCGGGTCACGTGACCGAAAAAACCGCAAAGCCTAGATGATGCAATCCTGACCCGACGCGAGGGATGATCGGTAGAAGAACCGGTTTCTGGCACAATCCTCGCCTATGGGTGACCCGACTGTGACTGCTGTGGAAGATCCACACAAAGACTTCATTTCACCCATGCTGGACCGCCCGCGCCGGCGGGGCGTGCGCGGTGCCCGGGAGGCCCTCGGCGGCAGCGTCCGGAGCCTCTCCGAGACCACCCCCCGCGCCCTGCTGGTGCGGTTGCGCACGCCCCACAGGCCGCGCCTCTGGTTCGAGGTGCTGCTGATCGTGGCGAGTTACCAGATCTACTCGATGATCCGCAGCGCGGTGCCGGAGCAGCGCGGCCAGGCGATGCGGAACGCCGACTGGCTGTGGGAACTGGAGCGGCGTCTCGGGATCGCCGTGGAGAGCGCCGTCAACAAGGGCGTCGACTCCGTCAACTGGCTGATCGTCGGGATGAACTACTACTACGCCACGTTGCACTTCGTGGTCACCATCGGGGTGCTCGCCTGGCTGTACCGACGGCATCCGGGCCGCTACTCGGCGTCCCGCCTGGTCCTGCTGGTGACCACGGCCTCGGCCCTGATCGGCTACTACGTGTATCCGCTCGCGCCGCCACGGTTGATAAGCCGCAGCATGTTCATCGACACGGTGGTGACCCACCGGACGTGGGGGTCGCTGGGCCAGGAGAGCCTCAAGGACGTCTCGAACCAGTACGCGGCGATGCCGTCCATGCACGTGGGGTGGGCGCTGTGGTGCGGCCTGACGGTGTTCGCGCTGTGCAGGACGCCGTGGATACGGGCGCTGGCGCTGATCTATCCCTGCATCACGGTCGTGGTGATCGTTGCCACCGCCAACCACTTCTGGCTGGACGCGGTGGGCGGCATCATCTGCCTGGCATGCGGGTACCTGGTCGCGCGCTGGTGGTACGGCACCTGGCCCTACGCCCTCCCCCGCCGCGTCCCCCTCTCCGGCCTGCGCGCCGGCGCCCCGTCCGTCCCGGTGAACGCGGGAGCGCCACGGGTTCGCCCCACGGGCTGCACCAACCTGGAGACGATCGAACTCACACGCCGAACGGCGCGGCGCGCCAGAGAAGCGCCCCGTTAGGGGCGCGCAGACCCCCTCCCACCGGCCGGTGGCCAGGCAGACGACCGCAAGGGGCTCGGCGCGGTGGCCCGCCGCAGGCGCATCTCGGTTGCTCGCGCAGTTCCCCGCGCCCCTCTCAGGCGCGAAGCGCCGATACACAAGGGGCGCGGGGAACTGCGCGCCCAACCCCCACCGGCCGGTGGCCAGGCAGACCACCGCAAGGGGCTCGGCGCGGTGGCCCGCCGCAGGCGCATCTCGGTTGCTCGCGCAGTTCCCCGCGCCCCTCTCAGGCGCGAAGCGCCGATACACAAGGGGCGCGGGGAACTGCGCGCCCAACCCCCACCGGCCGGTGGCCAGGCAGACCACCGCAAGGGGCTCGGCGCGGTGGCCCGCCGCAGGCGCATCTCGGTTGCTCGCGCAGTTCCCCGCGCCCCTCTCAGGCGCGAAGCGCCGATACACAAGGGGCGCGGGGAACTGCGCGCCCAACCCCCACCGGCCGGTGGCCAGGCAGACCACCGCAAGGGGCTCGGCGCGGTGGCCCGCCGCAGGCGCATCTCGGTTGCTCGCGCAGTTCCCCGCGCCCCTCTCAGGCGCGAAGCGCCGATACACAAGGGGCGCGGGGAACTGCGCGCCCAACCCCCACCGGCCGGTGGCCAGGCAGACCACCGCAAGGGGCTCGGCGCGGTGGCCCGCCGCAGGCGCGTCGTGGCCGAGCGCGCGGTTCCCCGCGCACCTGACGGGAACCCCTCAGAGGATGCGCAAGAGCCGGGGAGCCCGGACCGCGGGTTCGGGGAGGCGGAGGGGCCGCAGGCCGGGCGTGACGCTGCCCAGGACCGTCGCCCTCCGGGCCCCCGTACCGGAGGGAAACGTGCCGGGCAGCCCGTGCACCGTGAGGAACCCGAGCAGCGCGAAGGCCAGAGCCTCCTTGGCGTCCGAGGGGATCCCCAGCTCACCGCTGGGAAGGATCCCGACCCCGGGCAGCTGATCCGCGAGCATCCCCATCAGCACGGGATTGTGTGCCCCTCCACCGGAGACCACGAGCTGGGTGACCCCGTGCTCCCGGCACGCGTCCGCCACGGTGACCGCCGTCAGCCTGGTCAGGGTGGCCAGCACGTCATCGGGCCGGGGCTCGGGCCCGGGCACCGCGGCCAGCGCCTCCTGGAGATACGGCAGGTGGAAGTGCTCCTTGCCGGTGCTCTTCGGGGCCGGCCTGCCGTAGTAGGGGTCCGCCAGCAGCAGCCGGAGCAGCTCGGGGCTGACCCGGCCCGCCGCGGCCCGCCGCCCGCCCTCGTCGTACTCCTCGCCGCCGTCGGTGAAATACCGCACCGCGGCATCCAGCAGCGCGTTGGCGGGACCGGTGTCGAAGGCCAGCGGCGCGGCACCGGGTGCGACGACGGTGACGTTGGCGATCCCGCCCAGGTTCAGCGCGGCGGGCGTGCCGGGGAGGGCGCCCAGGAGCAGGGCGTCGGTCATGGCGACCAGCGGGGCCCCCTGGCCGCCGGCGGCGACGTCCCGGGACCGCAGGTCCGAGACGACCGGCAGCCCGGTGGCCTCGGCGATCCAGGCGGGCTGCCCGAGCTGGAGGGTGCCGCGCACGACGCCGTCCTCGACCCAGTGGTGCATGGTCTGCCCGTGCGAGACCACCAGGTCGGCGGCGCCCCCGCACAGCTCGCGCTGGGCGCGCACCGCGGCCTCGGCGAAGGCCTGGCCGATGCCGGTGTCCAGCACGCAGATGTCCTGCGTGCTGGTCGCCGCCGGCGGCAGGGTCGCGCCGATCAGGGCGCGCAGCTCGTCCGGGTAGCGCACGGAGAGGTGGCCGAGCGGACGCATGAGCAGGGCGTCGCCGTCCAGGGTGAGGTCCGCGGCGGCCGCCTCGATGGCGTCGTAGGAGGTCCCCGACATCAGGCCGATCACGCGCACGGGGACTCCTCCGGACGGCCCCGCAGGGCGGTGAAGGACGGCGGGTGGGGCTGCCGCACGGGCCGGCGCCTCACTCCTGGCCCGCCGGAGCCGCGACGCGGTCGGGGCCCTGGCCGGGCTCGCCGTCCCGCTGCCCGGCCGCGGCCACCGGTGCCCGGTGGAACAGGCTCATCACGCCGCCGACCACCAGGGTGATCACCACCCCGATCGGCACCAGCCACTGGGCGGCGATGGCCGTCGGCACGGTGGCCCCGGCCACGGTGACGTCGATCTTCACCCAGCGCACGAGGTAGGTCATGACGGCGACGGTGACCAGGAACGCCACGATGGAGTCCACCTCGTTGGCGCGTTTCACGACCCGGCCGAGCAGGAACGCGCCCAGCAGCGCGCCGTAGGTGTAGCCGGCGATGGCGAGGCCCGTCAGATAGACGTTGCCGGTGCTGGCGCTGAAGGCACAGGCGAAGACCGCCATCAGCGCCGCCCAGACCAGCGTCATCACCCGGGCGAGCTTGAGCAGCGCCTCGTCGGAGGGCGACCGCCGGAAGAAGCTGTGGATGATGTCGGCGACCGTCGAGTTCGACATGGAGTTCAGCGCCGCGGAGAGCGAGCCCATCGCCGCGCCCAGGATGCCCGCCACCAGCAGCCCGGAGATCACCACGGGCAGGCCGTGCAGGATGAACTGCGGGTAGAGGTTGTCGGAGCTGGCGAGCCCCAGGTCCTTGAAGCTCCTGCCCTTGTTGTAGGACCACAGCAGCGCGCCGACCAGGGAGAACGCGGCGAACTGGATGGTCACGAAGATCCCGGAGGCGATCATGGCCTTCTGGCCGTCGCGCAGGGTCCGGGTGGCCAGGATGCGCTGGACCATGAGCTGGTCGGAGCCGTGGCTCGCCATGGCGAAGATCGCGCCGCCGATGATGGCGGTCGGCAGGGCGAAGGAGCTGGTCAGGATGTGCGCGGGGGTGAAGTCGGTGTCGAAGAGCTTGAACTGGCCGGCGTGCAGCGCGTCGGCGAAGCCCTGGCCGCCGACGTGGCTGGACAGCACGGCGATGGCGAGGATCGCACCGCCGAGGTAGAGGCCCATCTGGATGGAATCGGTCCAGATGACCGCCTTGATGCCGCCCATGTAGGTGTAGACGACGGTGATCACGGTCAGCACGATGATGATCAGCTTGTAGCTGGCGTGGACGCCGAACTCGTCCAGCAGCAGCTTGATCGGGATCGCCGAGGCGAACAGCCGGACGCCCTCGGCGAGCAGACGGGTGAAGACGAAGGTCACCGACGCGAGGCCCTGGAGCTTCAGCCCGAACCTGTCCCCCAGGTACTGGTAGGCGCTGACGAACCCGCCGCGCTTGTAGAGCGGGATGAGGACGCCGGCGACGACGACGCGGCCGATGACGTAGCCGAGCGCCAGCTCGACGTTGCCGAAGGCCTGGCCGCTGTAGGCGCCGCCGGGCACGCTGATGACGGTGAGGACGCTGGTCTCGGTGGCCACCACGGAGAACGCGACGGTCCACCAGGGCATGCCCCCCTCACCGATGAAGTAGCTCTTCGCCGTTCTCTGCCGGCCGGCGAGGCGCAGTCCGATCACGGCGATCGCGACCAGGTAGACGACGACCACCACGAGGTCGAGTTGGCGCACGGTCACTCCTTACAACGGCCGGCTGGGTCACCGGTTGGGGACGGGCTGTCACGGCACGCCCTCTTGTCCGACGAGCACCGGCGCTTCGGGCGGTCACGAACCGTGGGGTCGGCGCGGATCGCGGTGCAGCGAGTATCAGAAGGACAGGCTCCGCATGTCAATAAGTAACCTCATGTGATGAGGGACGTAAATTTTTGACGCACCATCGGCCCGTCGCTACTGTGAGGCCCTCCACTCGGGAGCTCGGGAGGGATCCGATCCATGGCCCGCGAGGTCTCACGCCGGGCACCGGCGCAGCCGGCGGAGGGCGCCGCCCCCGCCGACGTCCTGGCGCGCGTCCGGGCGGCGCGGCCGTCGCTGGCTCCCTCGGAGCGGCGGGTGGCGGACGCGGTCCTGGCCGATCCGGCGCAGGCCGCCGAGCTGTCCATCGGGGCGCTCGGCGAGCGGGCGAGCACCTCGGCGGCCACCGTGCTGAGGTTCTGCCGGACGATCGGACTCGGCAACTATCCGCAGCTGCGCCTGGCGCTGGCGGCGGCGGCCGCCCGGGAGGACGCGCTGGGCGGGGAGCGGTCGGCGCCGGTCACCGACATCAGCGCCACCGACACGCTGGACCAGATCGTCGGGAAGATCATCTACAACGAGGTCCGGGCCCTGGAGGAGTCCGGGGCCGAGCTGGACGTCGAGGCGCTGCGCCACGCCGTCGACGCGGTCGCCGGGGCCCGGCGGGTGGACATCTTCGGCGTCGGCGCCAGCGGGTTCGTCGGGCAGGACCTGCACCAGAAGCTGCACAGGATCGGGCGCCTGGCCTTCATCTGGACCGACAGGCACGCGGCCCTGACCGCGGCGGCGCTGCTCGGACCCGGGGACGTGGCCCTCGCGATCTCGCACTCCGGGGAGACGGAGGACACGGTCGAGCCGCTCCAGGCCGCCGGGGAACGGCACGCCACGACGATCGCCGTCACGAACTTTCCGCAGTCCGCGCTCGCGGAGAGCGCGGACTTCGTGCTGACCACGTGTGCCCGGGAGACGCCGTTCCGGTCCGGCGCGACGGTGAGCCGCATAGCGCAGCTCGCCGTCATCGACTGCCTCTTCGTGGGCGTCGCCCAGCGGTCCTTCGACGCGACGACGACGGCGCTGAAGAAAACGTACGGCACGGTACAGGACCGCACCCGCCGCCCCTCGGGCCCCTGACGGCCCCGCCCCCGCGAGCCTCCTCGCCGACGTCGCCGGCGAGGGGCACCAGGGCTGGGCGCCCCCCGGGCCTCCCCCGACCCGCCGCCGCGGCGGGCAGCCACACACAGCGTGACCGGCGGTGCCCAGCCCACCGCGGGTGACGGCCGGGACGGCACCGCCGGACAGTGGTCATGGTGTGCCCAGGTAGACCGGGGACAGCGCCGCCGACAGGAGGGGGCGCGGGGTGCCGGTGCCGTCCGCGGGGACCGTGTACAGGTCGGCGCCGTAGTCGCCCGGCAGGGCATAGGCGACGGTGCGGTCGTCCGCCCAGAGCGCCTGATCGTCGACGCTGCGAGCCTCGGCGAGCGGCCTCTCGCGCCCGGTCCGCAGGTCCAGCACGTACAACCGCCACGGCGCGTCCGCGGGCAGCCCCTTCACCCGCTTCTTGAACGCGATCCGCGTCCCGTCCGGCGACAGCGAGGGGCACTCCACGTTGCTGCGCACCGTCGTCATCGTCCGCGCCCGCAGGTCCCCGCGGACCAGGTACGTACTCCCCTTCGTGGCCAGCGTGGCGTAGAAGTGCCGGTCGTCCGCGGCGAACGTGACGCCCCAGAAGTTGACGTCGGCGGCGTGGTACTCGTGTCCGTCCTTGAGCACCCGGAACGCCTCCAGCGACGGCATCAGCCGCCCGGTGCGGGTGTCGAGGATCGCCGCCCGGGTGGAGAAGGTGCTGGTCGCATAGGAGTCGCCGCCCACGAAGACCGTCCAGGAGGCGAACCGCCCGCTGGGCGAGACCCGCGCCCGGGACGGAACGCCCAAAAGCGCGTAGTGCGCCGTCTCGTGCAGCCGTGCGTCGAGCACCACGGCCCGGTAGGTGTCCTGGACGGCGCCGTGCACCGCCTGCAGGCAGATACCGGTGCCCCCGGCCGCGTGGAAGCGCAGGCACCGCACGCCCGAGGCGGTGCGCGCGCCGCCCGGCCGCCCGGCGGGCACGCTGCTCAGCTCGTCGCGGTGCGGCCCCCACGCCATGTTCCGGAACACGATCCGGCCCCCGCCCCCGTCGGCGAGACCGACCCGGCCCGCGGTGACGGCGGGACCGCCCGGCCGGGCCCGGTCCCTGCGGTCGGAGCGGGCCGCGGCGTGCAGCACGGAGGCGGTGGCGACGGCCGCGAGCAGGACGATCGCGCAGGCGAGGACGAGCACACGGGCCCGGGTGGTCATACGGGGGTCTCCTCGGACGTGGCGGGCCGGACGGGCGGGACGGCGGCGGGCGGCCGGCGCAGCGCCCAGCCGGCGGCCGCCAGACAGCAGGCGAGCAGGACGGCGGACGCGCCCAGCGCGGTGCCCTCGCCCCAGACCGTCCAGGCGGCCCCGAAGGCGAGCGAGCAGACGAACCGGGCGAACGCCTGGCCCGTCTGCACCAGGGCGAGGCCGGACGAGCGCAGCGCGGCCGGCACACTCTCGGACGCGGCGGCCATCAGCACCCCGTCCGTGGCGGCGTAGAACGTGCCGTGCAGCAGCAGGACCGCGTACGGCAGCACCGTGCCGTGCCAGCCCGACAGCAGCAGCCCGTACGCGCCGAGCAGGGCACCGTGCCCGGCCAGGAACACCCGGCGCCGCCCGATCCGGTCCGCGAGCCGCCCGAGCGGCACGGCCAGCAGCAGGAACGCGGCCGCCGTGCCGAGCGGCAGCAGAGCGAACCACCGGTCGGGCACGCCGAGCCTGCGCTGCAACAGCAGGTAGACGAACGAGTCGCTGACGGTCGCGAGCCCCAGCAGCAGCGCGCACAGCGCGATCCGCCGGATCTCCGGCTGCCGCAGCAGCGCCAGCGCGGCCGACAGCGTGGGGCGCGCGCCATCCTCCGCGCGGCCCCCACCGCCCGCGGCGCCGCCCGCCGGAGCGGGACGGACGCCGTCGTCCGCGGAGGCCGGGCCGACGTCCACCGGAGCCTGGCGCGCACGGCCCACCGGCCCCGCCGCCCCACCCGGCACTGACCTGCCCGGCACGGACCCACCCGGTCCGGACCTCGCCGGCACGGACCTCCCCGGCACGAAGAGCACCAGCACCAGCACGCCCACCACGGCGACGCAGAAGCTCACCGTGAACACCGCGTCGTAGCCGTCCACCGTCGCCCGCAGGACGACGAAGGCGGCGAGCGGGCCGAGCAGGGCGCCCGCGGTGTCCATGGCGCGGTGCACCCCGAAGGCGCGGCCCTGTGCGCCGGGCTCGCTGGAGAGTGAGATCAGCGCGTCGCGCGGCGCGGTGCGCAGGCCCTTGCCGGTGCGGTCGACGGCGAGCACGGCACCGATCAGCGGGAGCGTGTGCGCGAGGAGCAGCAGCGGCTTGCACACCGCCGACAGGCCGTAGCCCACCACGGCGACGGCCTTGTGGCCGCCCCGCCCGCGGTCCGCCAGGTGCCCGCCGACCAGCCGCACCAGCGCCGAGACGCCGTTGTAGACGCCGTCGAGCAGGCCGAAGCCCAGCGGGGAGAGGCCGAGCCCCACGACCAGGTACAGCGGCAGGATCGCGGTGACCATCTCGGAGGAGACATCGGTGATCAGGCTGACCGTGCCGAGCGCCAGCACGGTGGGGGCGACCGCGGCACGGCGCCGCCCGGGCCGGTACGGGGCCCGGGCGGCGCGGTCCGCGGACGGGGCGCCACCGGTGGCGCGACTGTCCGCGACGTACACGGTCAGGACGCCCAGACGCCGGTGATGTCCGTACCCGACGCGGCGTTGCCGGCGTGCCCGAGGCCGTGCATGTCCTCGAGCGTGCGCAGCAGGTCGTAGTGGTTGTACGTGGTCGACGAGGTGGCGCCGGGCGTCACCTGCTGCCCGTAGAGGACGGTCGCTATGCGGTTGCCGCTCAGCGAGTTGTCCTCGTCGAAGGTCACCACGAGCAGGCTGTTGTGGGTCTTGGCCCAGGTCGCGTAGGCGCCCAGGTGGTTCTTCAGCCAGGTGTCGCCGGTGGCCACCGAGCAGTCGTGCATGTCGCTGCAGAGGTTCGGCACCACGAACGACACCTGCGGCAGCTGCGTGAAGTCGCTCGGGAACTGGGCGAACGTCTTCGCGGACGACGTCGGGACGTTGCTGAAGCCGAACCACGGGTTGTGCTTGCGGGCGTAGTCGCCGCTGCTGCAGGTCGTGGAGCCCTGGCTGGGCAGCGACTCGTTGTAGCTGCCCCAGCTCTTGCCGGCGGCGATGAGCTGCGAGGCCAGGTTGGGCGCGCTGCTGAAGCCGGGCGTGTAGCAGGCGTCGCTGGTGATGCCCTGCGTGGCGCCGGAGAACATCGCCATGTAGTTGGGCTGGCTCGGGTGGGTCTCGGCGTGCATCTGGGTGAGGTTGGCGCCGCCCTTCGCCAGCGAGTTGATGTACGGCGCGCTGGACGCCCCGATGACCTGGCCGTACGCGTGGTTCTCGAAGACCGCGACGACGACGTGGTCCGGGGTGGGCACCCCGGCGGCGGCCTGCGCCGTGGACGGCTGGCCGAGCCCCGTCCACAGCCCCAGGGCGCCTGCGGTGAGGGCCAGGGCGGAGACGAGGGCGAGACGACCGCGGCGGAAGACGTTTCTGCCGGACACGATGGACCTCCGGTGGGAGTCGGATGAGGCCTGGAGAGCATGCTCACGCCAAGATGCTCGTGCCGTACACGATCCCGCAGCCGGCATGAAGATCGGGTGAACATTTCCGAGAACGGAACGGGGCCCGCCCGGGCCCGGGAGGCGGCGGCCGCCGGCGGCCCCGGTCCCGGCCGGGGTGGGCCGCCGTCCCGCCTGGCCGGGGGCGGTCGGGGCCCCGCGCGGCGGAGGGATTAGGTTAGCTTTACCTGCCCGCGAGTGGAGGAACCCGTATGTCCGCTGTGCGCCGCCGCGTCCTCTGGCTGTTCGCGGCGTTCGCGCTGGTGCTGTGCGCCACCCTGTTGAGCCTGGCGGTCGGCAGCCGCGCCATCCCTCCCGGCAAGGTGATCGACGCGCTGCTGCACGGCGGGAACTCCTACGCCGCCCTCACGGTCCGGTCGCTGCGGGTGCCGCGTACGGCCGTCGGGCTCTGTGTGGGGGCCGCTCTGGGCATGGCCGGGACGGTGATGCAGGGCATCACCCGCAACCCGATCGCGGAGCCCGGCATCCTCGGCGTCAGCCAGGGGGCGGCGGCCGGCGTCGTGATCGCGATCTCCGTCTTCGGGGTGGGCACGCTCGACGGCTACGTCTGGTTCGGCTTCACGGGCGCGCTCGCGGCGGCGGCGCTGGTGTACGCGATGGCAGGCCGCGGACCGAACTCGAACACACCGGTGAAGCTGGCGCTCGCGGGCGCGGCGTTCTCCGCGTTCATCGCGTCCGCGGTGACGGGCGTGCTCACCACCGACTCCGCCACGCTCGACCGGTTCCGCTTCTGGCAGGTGGGCGGCATCGGCAGCGCCTCGGGCCCGGTGGCCTGGGAGCTGCTGCCGTTCCTGCTGGTGGGGGCGGTGCTCGTGTTCTCCGTCGCCGGCGGCCTCGACGCGCTGGCGCTCGGCGAGGACGCGGCCCGTTCGCTGGGGCGGCGGACGGGGGCGGTCCGCGCGGTGGCCGCGCTGGGCGCGACCGTCCTCACGGGGGCCGCGGTCGCCGCCGCAGGACCGATCGCGTTCGTCGGCCTGGCCGTACCGCACGCCGCACGGCGTCTCGTCGGCACCGGACACCGGTGGGTGCTCGCCCTGTCGATGCTCCTCGGCCCCTCGCTGCTGCTGCTCGCCGATGTGCTCGGGCGGGTGATCTTCCCGCCCGCCGAGGTACCGGCCGGAGTGATGACCGCCCTCGTCGGGGTCCCGGTCCTGATCGCGCTGGTGCGCCGCCGGGCGGTGGTGTCCGCGTGAGCCTGTCGACCGGGCGCCGCACGGCGCGGACCGACCGCCCCCACGTGCCCGTACGCCCCGCCGGGTACGCCCTGACCCGGCGCGGCCGGTACTCGTTCCTGGCGCACCGCCGGTCCATGGTGCTGGTCGCCGTGCTGACCGTGCTGCTCGCGGCGGCCGTGCTCGCCTCGCTCTGCCTGGGCGAGACCACGGACTCACCGGCCCGGGTGGTGCGGGCGCTCTTCGGCGCCCCGGACCCGGACGCCTTCACGATCACGGTGCTGCGGCTGCCCAGAGTGGTCACCGGCCTGCTCGTCGGCTGCGCACTCGGGCTCGCGGGCGCGCTGATCCAGTCCGTTGCGCGCAACCCCCTGGCCAGCCCCGATGTGATCGGGATCAGCCATGGTGCCTCCGCGGTGACCGTGGGCCTGCTCGCGTACGGGGTGGTCGACTCGACCGAGCAGGCGTCCGCCGCCGCCACCGGGGGCGGTCTGTGCACGGCCGCGCTGGTCTATGTGCTCGCCTGGCGGCGCGGTCTGCACGCGCAGCGCTTCGTGCTGATCGGCATCGGCATCAGCGTGGCGTTCAGCTCGCTCACGCAGCTCTTCCTCACCAAGGGGGACGCCTTCCAGGCGGAGCAGGCCAAGATCTGGATGACGGGCAGCCTGAACGGGGCCGACTGGAGCGGGGCGCTGCCGGTGGCCGTCACCCTGGGGGTGGCGCTGCCGGCGCTGGCCTGGGCCTCCCGGGCGCAGCGCACGGTCGGCTTCGACGACGACACCGCGGTCGCGCTCGGCGTCAGGCTGGGGCGGTCGAGGCTCGGACTCGCCACGGTGGGGGTCGTGCTCGCGTCGGTGGCGGTGGCCGCCGCGGGCCCGGTGGACTTCGTTGCGCTGGCGGCACCGCAGGTGGTGCTGCGGCTGGCCAGGACGCCCAGGACACCACTGACGCTGTCCGGGCTCGGCGGGGCGCTGCTCGTGGTGGTCGCCGACCTGGTGGCCCGCAAGGCGCTCTCCCCCACGGAACTGCCGGTGGGTGTGGTCACGGCGTTCATCGGCGCCCCCTATCTGATGTGGCTGCTGGTCCGGTCCCGCGGGCGGCGCGGATGAACGCCGGCCGGGTGAGGAGGAGCGAGATGGGCACACGCCTGACGGCGCGCGGCGTGACGTTGGCGTATGAGCAGCGGACGGTGGTGGAGGGCCTCGACCTGGCGGTCCCCGACGGCCGCGTCACCGTGGTGGTGGGGCCCAACGCCTGCGGCAAGTCGACCCTGCTGCGGGCGCTGGGGCGGCTGTTGCGCCCGGCCTCGGGTGCGGTCCTGCTCGACGGCGCGGACCTGCACCGCACCCCGACCCGTGAGGTCGCGCGCACGCTCGGCCTGCTGCCGCAGACGCCCACGGCACCGGACGGGATCACGGTGGCCGACCTGGTCTCCCGCGGTCGGCAGCCGCACCAGCGGTGGTGGCGGCAGTGGTCGGAGTCCGACGAGGCGGCGGTGAGCGAGGCGATGCGGCGCACGGGGGTCGCGGAGCTCGCCGAGCGCACGGTGGACGAGTTGTCCGGCGGCCAGCGCCAGCGGGTCTGGATCGCGATGGCGCTGGCCCAGGGCACGGACCTGCTGCTGCTCGACGAGCCGACGACCTACCTCGACATCGCACACCAGGTGGAAGTGCTGGACCTGATACGGGAGTTGAACCGGGAGCGCGGCCAGACCACCGTCGCGGTGCTGCACGACCTCAACCAGGCGGCACGCTACGGCGACCACCTGGTGGTGATGAAGGAGGGGCGGATCGTCTCGGAGGGCTCCCCGGGCGAGGTGGTGACCGCGGAGCTCGTGCGTGAGGTGTTCGGCCTCGAGTCGGTGGTGATCCCGGACCCGGTGACGGGGACCCCTCTTGTGGTGCCGGGGATGCCCCGCTTTAATGAGCCAGAAGCGAATTAGGTAAGCCTAACCAAAGCCTCGGCAGCATCGCAGCCCCGGCGACCGCGCACGGCCGGTCGCGAGGCCCGCACGACCCCCGTGGGAGTACCCCGTGAAGCACCGCAGTCCCCATCGAGCCACCGCCGTCGGCGCCGCCTGCGTCGCGATGCTCTCCGTCCTGACGCTCGCCGCGTGCGACTCGTCCGGCGGCAGCAGTTCCTCGGACGAGGGCGCCGGCGACAAGAGCGTGGCCACGGGCAGCAAGGGCTTCGGGGAGGCGGGCGCGCAGAGCAGGAGCTTCGGGACCACCGCCAAGCCGGGCCAGTTCCCCCGCACCATCAAGCAGGCCATGGGCACCACGGTGCTGAAGTCCCGGCCCAAGCGGGTGGTCGTGCTCGACGTGGGAGAGCTCGACAACGTCGTCTCCCTCGGGGTGAAGCCCGTGGGCGTCGCGTACTCCGAGGGCTCCGCCAGGATGCCGTCGTACCTCAAGGCGGACGCGGGCCACCCGGCGAGCGTCGGCACGATCAACAGCCTGAACATGGAGGCGATCGCCAAGCTGCACCCGGACCTGATCCTGGGCAGCAAACTGCGGGCCGGCAACTCCTACAAGACCCTCTCGAAGATCGCCCCGACCGTGTTCTCCGTGCGCCCCGGCTACACGTGGAAGGAGAACTACCTGCTGAACGCGGCCGCCCTGGACAAGACCGCCGAGGCCAGGAAGAAGCTGGCGGCGTACGAGGCGAGCGCGAAGCAGCTCGGGGCCGACATCAGGAAGCACAGCAAGAACGGCACCCTGCCGACCATCACCATGCTGCGGTTCATGCCCGACCGCATCCGGCTCTACGGCAACCAGTCGTTCATCGGCGTCATCCTCAAGGACGTCGGCCTGCCGCGCCCCAAGAACCAGGACATCGACGAACTCGCCACCGAGATCAGCCCCGAGCGCATCGACGAAGCGGACGCCGACTGGATCTTCACCGGTGTCTACGGCCCCGCCGACCAGACCAGCCAGGCTCAGACCCAGGGCGGCGCCCTGTGGAAGAAGCTCCGCGCGGTCAAGGCCGGCCACGCCAGGAACGTCCCCGACGAGACCTGGTACCTGGGGCTCGGCGTCACGGCCGCGAACTCCGTCCTCAAGGACCTGCGGGCGGACCTCACCTGACGCCCCGGGCCCCGCACGGCCGGCGCGCCCCGGGCACGGACGGCCGGCGTGCGGGCGGCGGCTCAGGTGAAGCGCCACCGGGTCTGGGTGAACGGACCCTTGCCGAAGCCGAAGACCGTGCGAGGCTCGACCGCGAAGACCAGCGCGGCACCCTCCCGGCCCTGGAAGGTGCCGTCGTCGCGCACCTCGAAGCTCCAGTCGGGGCCGTACTTGTCCTCCCAGGCGGCGGCGAGGGTGCGCAGCAGGGCGGTGTCCGCCACCCGCACCGCCTCCCCCTCCACGGCGACGTCGAAGCCCTTGTTCCAGGTGGGCGTGCCGCAGGTGAGCACCACCTGGGGGTTCTCCGCGAGGTTGCGGGCCTTGCGCTCCTCGACGCCGGTGGAGAAGTACAGCGCGCCGTCGTGCCAGAGGGCCAGCAGCGGGGTGGCGTGCGGGCGGCCGTCGGGGCGCACGCTCGACAGCCAGAAGAGCTCGGCCTGCTCCAGCCGCCGCCGGGCCTCGTCCCAGGAGACGGGGCCCGTGCCCGGGCTGCTGTAGCGGGCATCGAACGCGGTGGCGGGCGCGGCGGTGGCGCGGGCCCGGCCGGGGGCGGTGTGCAGTGCTGGGTCCGACATGTCCGGTCCTCCTCGTGACGTACGGGGGTGTCGAGGGGCAGACTCCGTGCACGGGGCGGGCTCATCGGCCCCGGTCGCCCCGCCCTGGCACGGGCCGTTCGGGCACCTCTTCGATAGTGCCCGGAAAACATGGTTTGTGCCTGGTAAAGGCGGCACCCGCGCGGGGCGGAATGCCTCGCTCTCGTCGTAGGCTCGTGGACCATCGACCTTGATCGGAACAGGAGGGCGGCGACCATGACGGTGCCGCAAGGGCGCAGGAGCAGCACGTTCACGCGACTGCTCCGGCTCGGCTTCACCGACCCGTCCGCCGCCGAGCGCCTGCTGGCGTCCGGCCCGCTCGCCGTGGTGCGCACCGACCCGGTCCTGCTGGACTCCCTCGGCGGCGCCGCCGACCCCGACCTGGCGCTGCGCGGCCTCGGCCGGCTGGCCGAGGCGCAGCCGGACGAGGCGGCCCGCCGTGAGCTGCTGGGCACCCTGGCCGCCGCGAAGCCGCTGCGCGACCGGCTGCTCGGCGTGCTCGGCGCGTCCGAGGCGCTGGGCGACCACCTGGCCAGGCACCCGGGCGACTGGCGGGTGCTCGCCACCTACGAGCAGGAGGACCTGCACCCGGGCCTCGCGGAGTTCGAACGTGGCCTGGCGGCGGCCGCCGACCCGGTCGCGCTGCGCGTCGCCTACCGGCGCTGCCTGCTGTCCATCGCGGCCCGCGACGTCTGCGGCACCACCGATGTCGCCGAGACCGCGGCCGAGCTGGCCGACCTCGCCACGGCCACGCTGCGGGCCGCCCTCGCCATGGCGGCCGAGCGGCTGCCGGACGACGCCGCCCTGTGCCGGCTCGCGGTGATCGCCCTGGGCAAGTGCGGCGGCCACGAGCTGAACTACGTCTCGGACGTGGACGTGGTCTTCGTCGGGGAACCCGTGGACGGCGCCGACGAGGACAAGGCGGTGCAGGCCGCCACGCGGCTGGCCGCCCTGCTGATGCGGCTCTGCTCCGAGACGACGATCGAGGGCTCGATCTGGCCGGTGGACGCCAACCTGCGCCCGGAGGGCCGCAACGGCCCGCTGGTGCGCACCCTCGCCAGCCATGTCGCCTACTACCAGCGCTGGGCGAAGACCTGGGAGTTCCAGGCGCTGCTGAAGGCCCGCCCGGTCGCCGGCGACCCGGAGCTGGGCGCCGCGTACACGGCGGCCCTCGCACCGCTGGTCTGGGGCGCGGCCGAGCGGGAGAACTTCGTCGCCGACGTGCAGAAGATGCGCCGCAGGATCGTCGAGAACATCCCGGCGGGGGAGGTCGAGCGGGAGCTGAAGCTCGGGCCCGGGGGCCTCAGGGACGTCGAGTTCGCCGTGCAGCTCCTCCAGCTCGTGCACGGCCGCGCCGACGCGACGGTGCGCAGCGCCACCACCCTGGACGCGCTCAAGGCGCTGGCCGCCGGCGGCTACGTCGGCCGGGTCGACGGCGTGCAGCTCGACGACGCCTACCGCTTCCTGCGCTCCCTGGAGCACCGCATCCAGCTGTACCGGCTGCGCCGCACCCACCTGGTGCCCGAGGACGAGGCCGACCTGCGGCGCATCGGCCGCTCGCTGGGCATGCGCACCGAGCCGATCACCGAGCTGCTGCGGGCGTGGCGCCGCCACACCTCCGTCGTCCGCCGCCTGCACGAGAAGCTCTTCTACCGGCCGCTGCTGGACGCGGTCGCCCAGCTCGCGCCCGGCGAGGCCCGGCTGAGCACCGGCGCGGCCCGGGAACGGCTCGTCGCCCTCGGTTACGCCGACCCGGGCGCGGCGCTGCGGCACCTGGAGGCGCTGGCCTCCGGTGTGACCCGCAAGGCGGCCATCCAGCGCACGCTGCTGCCGGTGCTGCTCGGGTGGTTCGCGGACTCCGCCGACCCGGACGCCGGCCTGCTGAACTTCCGGAAGGTCTCCGACGCGCTCGGCAGGACCCCCTGGTACCTGCGGCTGCTGCGGGACGAGGGCGCGGCCGCCGAGAACCTGGCCCGGGTGCTCTCCGCCGGCCGGCTCGCGCCCGACCTGCTGATGCGGGCCCCCGAGGCGGTCGCCCTGCTCGGCGGCCCGCGCGGCCTCGAACCCCGCGGCCGGTCCCAGCTGGAGCAGGAGATCCTGGCGGCGGTGGGCCGCGCCGAGGGCGCCGAGCAGGCGGTGACCGTCGCACGCGCCGTGCGCCGCCGTGAGCTGTTCCGCACCTCGGCGGCGGACCTCATCAATTCCTACGGCACCGAGGAGCGGCCCGCCGGGAGCGACCCCGGGGCGCTGGTGGACATGGTCGGCGACGCCATCTCCGACCTCACGTCGGCCACCCTGGCCGGGACGTTGCGCGCGGTGGTGCGCGACGGGTGGGGCGACGAGTTGCCGACCCGGTTCGCGGTGATCGGCATGGGCCGCTTCGGCGGCCATGAGCTGGGCTACGGCTCCGACGCGGACGTGCTCTTCGTGCACGAGCCCCGGGAGGGCGTCGGCGAGCACGAGGCGGCGCGGGCCGCGCACACCGTCGTCGAGGAGATGCGCAGGCTGCTGCAGCGGCCGAGCGCCGACCCGCCGCTGCTGATCGACACCGGCCTGCGTCCCGAGGGCAAGTCCGGGCCGCTGGTGCGCACCCTCAAGTCATACGAGGCGTACTACCGCCGGTGGTCGCTGGGGTGGGAGGCACAGGCGCTGCTGCGGGCGGACTACGTGGCGGGCGACGAGGACCTGGCGCGCCGGTTCCTGCGCCTCGCGGACCCGCTGCGGTACCCGGCGGCGGGGCTCGGCGAGGACGCGGTGCGGGAGATCCGGCGGCTCAAGGCACGCATGGAGTCCGAGCGGCTGCCGCGCGGTGCGGACCCCGCACTGCACACCAAGCTCGGGCGGGGCGGCCTGTCGGACGTCGAGTGGACGGTGCAGCTGCTGCAGATGCGGCACGGCGGCACGGAGTCGGGACTCAGGACGACCCGGACCCGGCAGGCCCTCGCCGCGGCGCGCGAGGCGGGGCTGCTGCCCGAGCGGGACGCGTCGATACTGGACGAGGCCTGGGTGCTGGCGACCCGGGTCCGCAACGCGGTGATGCTGGTCCGCGGACGGGCCGGGGACACCTTCCCCACGGAGGCACGGGAGCTGGGCGCGGTCGCACGGTACCTCGGGTACGGCCCCGGGCACGTCGGCGACATGCTGGAGGACTACCGCCGCACGACACGCCGGGCACGCGGCGTGGTGGAACACCGCTTCTACGAGCCGTAGACCCGCTGGCCCCTCCCGGACCACCTGGGCGAGGGGGTTCGGCCCGCCGGCCCTGGCCCCTGATGTCGGCGCTCCGCGCCGATATCAGGGGCGCGGGGAACTGCGCGACCAGCCCCCACCGGCCAGTGGTCAGGCAGACCACCGCAACGGGCTGGGCCCGGTGGCCCGCCGCAGGCGCACCCCGGTTACGCACGCCGCTCCCCGCGCCCCTGTCGGGGCGCGACGCGCCGACCTCACAGCACCGGCAGGCTCTTGCGCAGCTCGAACGCGGTGACCTCGGAGCGGTACTCCTCCCACTCCTGCTTCTTGTTCCGGAGGAAGAAGCCGAAGACGTGCTCGCCGAGCGTCTCGGCGACCAGTTCGCTGTGCTCCATGAGGGCGATCGCCTCGCCGAGGTTCTGCGGCAGCGGCTCGATGCCCATGGCGCGCCGCTCCGCGTCGGTGAGCGCCCAGACGTCGTCGTCGGCGCCGGGGCCGAGCTCGTAGTTCTCCTCGATCCCCTTCAGGCCCGCGGCGAGCAGCAGCGCGTACGAGAGGTAGGGGTTGCAGCCGCTGTCCAGCGAGCGGACCTCGACACGGGCCGAGCCGGTCTTGCCGGGCTTGTACATCGGCACCCGGATGAGCGCCGAGCGGTTGTTGTGGCCCCAGCAGATGTACGACGGCGCCTCGCCGCCCGCGCCCGCGGGCCGCTCCGCACCGCCCCAGATGCGCTTGTAGGAGTTGACCCACTGGTTGGTGACCGCGGACACCTCCGCGGCGTGCCGCAGCAGGCCCGCGATGAAGGAGCGGCCGACCTTGGAGAGCTGGTACTCGGCGCCGGACTCGTAGAACGCGTTGCGGTCGCCCTCGAAGAGGGAGAGGTGGGTGTGCATACCGGAGCCCGGGTACTCCGAGAACGGCTTCGGCATGAAGGTCGCCTGCACCCCCTGCTCCAGTGCGACCTGCTTCATGACCAGGCGGAACGTCATGATGTTGTCGGCGGTGGAGAGCGCGTCGGCGTAGCGCAGGTCGATCTCCTGCTGGCCGGGGGCGCCCTCGTGGTGGGAGAACTCCACCGAGATGCCCATGGACTCCAGCATGGTGATCGCCTGGCGGCGGAAGTCCATGCCGACGTTCTGCGGGGTGTGGTCGAAGTAGCCGGAGGAGTCGGCGGGCGTGGGCCGGGAGCCGTCCACCGGCTTGTCCTTCAGCAGGAAGAACTCGATCTCGGGGTGGGTGTAGAAGGTGAACCCGAGGTCGGAGGTCTTTGCGAGGGCACGCTTCAGCACATAGCGCGGGTCGGCGAAGGAGGGGGAGCGGTCCGGCATGAGGATGTCGCAGAACATCCGGGCGGTGCCGGGGGCCTCCGCCCGCCAGGGCAGCACCTGGAAGGTCGCCGGATCCGGCTTGGCGATCATGTCGGACTCGTAGACCCGGGCGAAGCCCTCGATCGCCGAGCCGTCGAAGCCGATGCCCTCGTCGAAGGCCTGTTCCAGCTCGGCGGGCGCGACCGCGACAGACTTGAGGAAGCCCAGAACATCCGTGAACCACAGGCGTACGAACCGGATGTCGCGCTCCTCCAAGGTCCGGAGCACGAATTCCTGCTGCTTATCCATAGTCGACTTCCACCCATCCTTGCTGGTCAGGCCCGCGTACAACGACGCCATGGGGAACATCGATGCGCTTGAGCATCCCACCACGCCGTTTCGGGCACATTGCAGGCGTTCACCTGAACGTGCTGTGTCTGCTTCCTGTCGGTTCGTGTCAATCCGGCTCGCGCCGCACCGGCCGCTCTCCCGTCCGCGTCGTGTCCTGCCCCTGCCTTCATTGTGGGGCACTCCGGCGTTCTTGATCGAGCCGGGATTTCCGGCGGGCCGCCGGCCCGGTGCACCCGCCGGCCTCACCCGTACGAGTGCCCGTACGGCGCCTCTCCCTTACGTATGAAGGACACACCACGGCGTGGGTTCCGCCAAGAGCAGGAGCATCGCCCGTGCTCGGGCCGCGCGCCCGGCACTCACCGCGGGTGCGGAAGGAGTGACGTTCCGGAACGTCCGCGGGCTGTTGGCCGCGGCGCCGTGATCGCCCTGCGGGCTCGTCCTCGGACGCCGGACGGTTCGTCCGTCGCGTTTCGCGCTCGTCCTCAGGCGCCGGACCGGCTTGGTTCCGTCACCGGACAGGCCCGATTGATCGGCGCCCGGCTGGCGGCGTGACGGAAAAGCGACCTCCGCATATGTGGCACCGAGCGTCAAATCGGTTGCGGTAACCGGTCCTTGGTCTCTTCTTGGGGTTCCCGTTCCCCAGACGTGAACTGTTCATGGCGAGAGTGATCTCTTACGTGTGCGTCCTCCGTCACACGAAACGAACCGCATCCCAGGGGGTTCCATGAGATCCAACCGCGCCGCAGTGCGCACCGGTGTCAGCCTGGCGGCGACGCTCCCGCTGCTCACCGGGGCCCTGGTGCTCGGCATACCCGCGGCCCACGCGGACCAGAACCCGGGCGCCCGCGAGACGCTCAAGGGCGCCAAGCCGCTCTGGGCGACCGACAAGACCGACCAGGGCGCCACGGCCGACGCCGACAAGGTGCAGGCCCGGGTCTACCTGGCCGGGCGTGACGCGGCCGGTCTCGCCGCGTACGCGCGTGCCGTGTCCGACCCGCACTCGGCGTCGTACGGCAAGTTCCTCACACCCAAGCAGGCGCAGGAGCGCTTCGGGGCCACCGCGGAGCAGGTCGGCGCCGTGAAGTCCTGGCTGAAGGGCGCCGGGCTCACCGTCACCGCCACCACCCGGCACTACATCGAGGTGTCCGGTGACGTGGCCGCCGCCGAGAAGGCGTTCGGCACCCAGCTGCACAACTACCGCAAGGACGGGCGGACCTACCGCGCCCCGCAGCGGACCCCCACGACCCCCGTGGCCCTGAAGGGCGCCGTCCTCACCGTCACCGGCCTGGACACCGCCCCGCACAAGGCGGACCACAAGGACGAGCTGCCGCCGCCGAGCGCGGTCTTCCGCAACGCGGGGCCGTTCTCCACCTATTACGGCTCCGATCCGGCCACCACCCTCCCCGAGGCGTACGGCACCACGGCCCCGTACGCCCCCAAGGGGTACACCGGCAAGCAGCTGCGCGCCGCCTACGGTGCGGGCAAGCGGACCGGCAAGGGCGTGACGGTGGCCATCACCGACGCCTACGCCTCGCCGACCATCGAGCAGGACGCCGCCCGGTACGCCAAGCGGAACGGTGACGCGCCCTACAAGGGCGGCCAGCTCACCCAGGTGCTGCCCGGTGAGTACACCGACACCGCTCCCGCGCCCGAGGGGTGCGACGCGGCCGGCTGGTACGGCGAGGAGTCGCTGGACGTGGAGGCGGTGCACGCGGTCGCGCCCGCCTCGAACATCGTCTACGTCGGCGCCGCGTCCTGCAACGACGACGACCTGCTCGACTCGCTCAGCAAGGTCGTCGACAGCCACCTCGCGGACATCGTCTCCAACTCGTGGGGCGACATCGAGGAGAACCAGACCCCGGACGTCGCCGCGGCCTACGACCAGGTCTTCCAGCTCGGCGCGATCGAGGGCATCGGCTTCTACTTCTCCTCCGGCGACAACGGCGACGAGGTCGCCCACACCGGGACGAAGCAGGTCGACGTGCCGGCCAGCTCCGCCTGGGTGACGTCGGTGGGCGGCACGGCGCTCGCCGTCGGCCGGAACGACACCTACAAGTGGGAGACCGGCTGGGGCACCGGCAAGGCCGCGCTGTCCGACGACGGCAAGAGCTGGAAGGGCGTCCCCGGCACGTTCAACGGCGGCGCCGGCGGCGGCACCAGCAGGAACGTGGCGCAGCCGTTCTACCAGAAGGGCGTCGTCCCCGACTCGCTGGCCAAGGCGAACGGCATCCTGCCGATGCGCACGGTGCCGGACATCTCGGCGATCGCGGACCCCAACACCGGGTTCCTGGTCGGCCAGACCCAGACGTTCCCCGACGGGTCCCAGCAGTACAGCGAGTACCGCATCGGCGGCACCTCGCTGGCCGCACCGACCGTCGCGGGGATCCAGGCGCTGGCCCAGCAGGCGCACGGCGGCCGGCCGCTCGGGTTCGCCAACCCGGCGATCTACGACCGCTACGGCTCGAAGCTGTACCACGACGTCACGGACCACCCGGTGGACGGCGCGCAGGGCCTCGCCGTGGTCCGGGTGGACTACGCGAACAGCTACGACGACTCCGACGGCCTGCTCACCTCGCTGCGCACCCTCGGCAAGGACACCTCGCTGTCCGCGGTGAACGGCTATGACGACGTCACCGGCGTCGGCTCGCCCGCCCCCGGCTACGTCGAGTCGTACGGCACCGGGCCGGAGCACGGTCACGGCCACTGAGGTGCCCGTGCACGGCGGGTGACGGCGCCACGGCGACGTCGTCCGTTCCGCTCCTGCCCGCGCCCGCCCCCGGCCCGTCCACACGGGTCCGGGGGCGGGCGCCCGCGTGGGCCCAAGGACGCCCCTGGCCGGGGCAGGGCGTGGGCCGCACCACACCGGCCCCCCATCGCGTCGCTCTGACGATTACACTGGCGGGGTGCCTCAACTTCGCCTCGCCCTGAATCAGATCGACTCGACCGTCGGCGATCTCACCCGGAACGCCGAGGCGGTCCTCCGCTGGACCCGGCACTCCGCCGAGCAGGGGGCCCACCTCGTGGCGTTCCCGGAGCTGGCGCTGACCGGCTATCCCGTCGAGGACCTGGCCCTGCGCTCGTCCTTCGTCGAGGCGTCCCGCGACGCGCTGCACTCCCTCGCCGGGCGGCTGGTGGACGAGGGCCTCGGGGAGCTGCCGGTGGTCGTCGGCTACCTGGACCGCTGCGAGTCCGCCCAGCCGAAGTACGGGCAGCCGGCGGGTGCCCCGCAGAACTCCGCGGCCGTGCTGCACCGCGGCCGGGTGGTGCTGTCCTTCGCCAAGCACCACCTGCCGAACTACGGCGTCTTCGACGAGTTCCGCTACTTCGTGCCCGGTGACACCCTGCCCGTCGTGCGGGTGCACGGCATCGACGTCGCGCTCGCGATCTGCGAGGACCTCTGGCAGGACGGCGGCCGGGTGCCGGCCACCCGGAGCGCCGGGGCCGGCCTGCTGCTCTCCATCAACGCCTCGCCGTACGAGCAGAAGAAGGACGACACCCGCCTGGAGCTGGTCCGCAAGCGGGCGCAGGAGGCCGGCTGCACCACCGCGTACCTGGCCATGATCGGCGGGCAGGACGAGCTGGTCTTCGACGGCGACTCGATCGTGGTCGACCGGGACGGCTCGGTGATCGCCCGTGCTCCGCAGTTCGCGGAGGGCTGTGTGGTGCTCGACCTGGACCTGCCGGCCGCGGCGCCCGAGCCGCCGTCGGGCGTCGTCGACGACGGCCTGCGTATCGACCACGTCACGCTCTCGTCCGACCCTCTCCCGCCGTACCCGGCCGAGCTGGCCGGCGGGTACGCCGAGCGGCTCGACGACGACGAGGAGGTGTACTCGGCGCTGGTGGTGGGGCTGCGCGCGTATGTCGCGAAGAACGGCTTCCGGTCCGTGCTGATCGGGCTCTCCGGCGGCATCGACTCGGCACTCACCGCCGCCATCGCCTGTGACGCGCTCGGTGCGGAGCACGTCTACGGCGTGTCGATGCCGTCGAAGTACTCCTCGGAGCACTCCCGCGCGGACGCGGCGGAGCTGGCGCGGCGGACCGGGCTCAATTTCCGCACGGTTCCGATCGAGCCGATGTTCGACGCGTATATGTCGTCGGTGGAGCTGTCCGGGCTGGCCGAGGAGAACCTCCAGGCCCGGCTGCGCGGCACGCTCCTGATGGCGATCTCCAACCAGGAGGGCCAGATCGTGCTGGCCCCCGGCAACAAGTCCGAGCTGGCCGTCGGGTACTCGACGCTGTACGGCGACGCGGTCGGGGCGTACGGGCCGATCAAGGACGTCTACAAGACCGCGGTGTTCCGGCTGGCCGAGTGGCGCAACCGCGCGGCGCGGGAGCGGGGGCAGACACCGCCGATCCCGGAGAACTCGATCAGCAAGCCGCCCAGCGCGGAGCTGCGGCCCGGGCAGGTCGACACGGACTCGCTGCCGGACTACCCCGTGCTGGACGCGATCCTCGACCTCTACGTGGACCACGACCGGGGCGCGGACGTGATCGTGGCGGCCGGGTTCGACCCCGAGCTGGTGGAGCGGACGCTGCGGATGGTGGACCGGGCCGAGTACAAGCGGCGGCAGTACCCGCCCGGCACGAAGATCTCCGCGAAGGGCTTCGGCAAGGACCGACGGCTTCCGATCACCAGCCACTGGCACGAGTCCGCCTGACGGCGGGTGAGCCGAAAAGGGGCCGCGGCCCCACCGGGCCCCTGACAGGGCGCGAAGCGCCCGATCAGGGGCGCGGGGCTGTGTCGATATGTGGCTCTGCCACGCGGGCACGACCAGCCCCCACCGGCCGGTGGGCAGGCGAAGAGACCGCAACGGGCTCGGCCCGGTGGCCCGCCGCAGGCGCGTCTCGGTTGCTCGCGCAGTTCCCCGCGCCCCTGTCGAGGCGCGGAGCGCCCATACAAAGGGGCGCGGGGCTGTGTCGATATGTGGCTCTGCCACGCGGGCGCGACCAGCCCCTACCCGCCGGTGGACAAGCGGGCCACCGCAAGGGGCTGGGCCCGGTGGCCCGCCGCAGGCGAGGGGGCGGGTCAGTAGCGGACGTCGCTCCGGAGCAGCGGCGGATAGACCGTGGACGTCTCGCCGTCCACCGTCGCCCCGGCGAACTGGAGCATCGCCCGCTGGGCGCCGTGCATGGGGGCGGGATAACCGAGCACGGGCGCCGACACCTCGTCGAGGCGCCGAAGGTGCTCCGGGCCGAGGGTCACCTCCAGCGCCGCGAGGTTGTCCTCCAGGTGCCCGACGCGCCGCGCGCCGAGAACGGGCACCACGGTGCCGGGCCGCGAGCGCAGCCAGGCCAGGGCCACCGCCGCCGACGTGGTGCCCACCTCCTCGGCGACCGCGGCGACGGCGTCGATCACCGCGAACTCCGCCTCCGACGGGCCGCCGACGAATGCCGTCCGTGCCGAGTCGGTGACCTCCGCGCCGCGCCGGTACTTGCCGGACAGGAAGCCGTTCTTCAGCGGGCTCCACGGCACCAGCGCCATGCCCTGGTCGAGCGCGAGCGGCGCAAGCTCGCCCTCGACGGTGCGGGCGAGCAGCGAGTACTCGACCTGGAGCGCGACCAGCGGCGTCCACCCCTTCAGCAGCGCCGTCGTCTGGGCCTGCGCGGTGAACCACGCGGGCGTGTTGGAGAACCCCACATAGCGGATCTTGCCCGCCGTGACCAGGTCGTCGAGGGTGCGCAGCGTCTCCTCCACGGGCGTGTGCCGGTCCCAGTTGTGCAGCCAGTACACATCGAGGTGGTCGGTCCCAAGGCGGCGCAGGCTCTCGTGGAGCTGGGCGATGATCGACGAACGGCCCGCGCCGCCGCCGTTGGGGTCGCCGGGGAAGAGGTTGAAGAAGAACTTCGACGCCAGCACCACGCGGTCCCGCAGTCCGGGCCGCGCGGCGAAGAAGTCGCCGAGGATCTTCTCGGAGTGGCCGTTGGTGTAGAAGTTCGCGGTGTCGACGAAGTTCCCGCCGCGGTCCAGGTAGGCCGCCAGGATCCGCTCCGACTCCGCCACGCTGCACCCGGCGCCCCCGGGGTCCTCCCCGAAGGTCATCGCACCGAGCGCGAACGGGCTGACCCGCAGCCCCGACCTGCCCAGCGTGACGTAGTGATCGAGTGGCATGGGCCCACCCTCCGTATGTCCTGTGTCGGAATCCGTCCCCACCATGCAAACGCGAACCGCCTGGTCAGAGGTAGGCCGATCGGCGCGGGCTCTTGCACGATCCTGCCGGGCCCGCCCGGATCGGACTTGCCGGGGCCGGCGGCGGGTGCTTCCGTGGGGTGCGTGCAGACCACCGACCGGCTCCTCGACGAGCTCCGCGTGCTGATCGCGGAGCATGCGCGCCCCGACCTGACGACGTCCGTCGACGGCCTGCTGCTGTCGAAGGTGGAGACGTCGGAGCCGGACCACTCGCTGACCGATCCGCTGCTGGTCGTCATGGCCCAGGGCGCCAAGCGCCTGCTGCTCGGGGACCGGGTGTACGGGTACCGGGCGGGGCAGTGCCTCGTGGTCACCGCGGGACTGCCGGTCAGCGGCCACTTCCTCGGCGCCTCCCCCGAGGCCCCGGCCCTGGGCCTGGGTCTCGTGCTGCGCCCGGCCGCCATCGCCCCGCTGCTGCTGGAGGCGACCCCCGACCAGGCCGCCGGCCCCGCCCGGCCACCCCGGCCGGGGCCCGCCCTGCCCGCGATCGCCACCGGCCCCGCCGAGGGCGCCCTGCTCGACGCCGTGACGCGGATGGCCCGGCTGCTCGACCACCCCGCCGACGCCCGCGTACTGGCCCCGCTCATCGAGCGCGAGATCCTCTGGCGGCTGCTCACCGGACCGCACGGCGGCATGATCCGCCAGATCGGACTGGCCGACAGCAATCTGACCCACGTCAGCCGGGCCATCCGGTGGATCCGCGAGAACTACGCCGAACCGGTGCGCATCGACGACCTCGCCGCGCTGGCCGCGATGAGCACCTCCGCGTTCCACCGGCACTTCCGGGCCGTGACCACCCTGAGCCCGCTCCAGTTCGTCAAGCGCATCCGCCTGCAGGAGGCCCGCTCGCTGCTGGTCGCCGGCGCGGGCGACGTGGCCGGCGTCGGGCACCTCGTCGGCTACGACAACCCCTCGCAGTTCACCCGCGAGTACCGCCGCCTCTTCGGCGCTCCGCCCGGCCGGGACGCCGCCCGCCTGCGGGCCACCACGAGCCCGGGCCGCCGCCCGCTGCCCTGAGCAAGGAATCCGGAGTGAATTTTTGCGGATGTTCCGGCGCGCCGCATTGCCCTGCGGGGTGACCCGCAACACAGCGTTCGAACAAAAGAAATGAATCCTTAAGACGGCGCAGCGGCACTTGCCCGGTGGCCGACTCTAGCGCCTCCTTGGCGAGAATCAATCTGTTCAGTATCGCAATGCGCTGGCTATGTTGAGCGATCATCGGAATAAACGGAGGTTCCGTTTCCATGGATGTATCCGTCGCCATTGTTGGCGGGGGCCCGCGCGGTCTCAGCGTTCTTGAGAGAATGTGCAGCTTATCGCTGGACGAGAGCCACAGTTTATCCGTACACATCATCGACCCGCACGAGCCCGGCTCGGGCACGCACTATCCGGATCAGCCCTCCTATCTTCTGATGAACACCGTCGCCGGGCAGGTGACGATGTTCCGCACCGGCGACTCCGCCGCCACCGGAAGGCCGGTACCCGGCCCCAGCCTGGCCGAGTGGGCCGGCGCCCCGGACGACGCCTATCTCTCGCGCGGCGCCCTCGGCCGCTACCTCTCCTACTGCTACCGGCGGCTCCGCCGGATGGCGCCCGGCGGGTTAAGGATCCACGAGCACCGGGCGACCGCGGAGACGCTGCGGGCGCTGCGGGACGGTTCCTGGGCCCTGCACCTGTCCGACGGCTCCGTCCTCGCCGTGGACTTCACCTTCCTGACCACGGGGCACGGGAAGAACCACCCGACGTCGCGGGACGTGGCGGTGCAGGCGTCGATCGCCGAGCACCGCCGGGCCAACCCCCTGCTGCGCTATCTGCGGAACTGCTATCCGCTCCAGCAGCTCGACACCATCGAGCCAGGTGCCCGCGTCGCGGTGCGCGGCATGGGGCTGTCGGCCGTCGACACGGTCGCGGGCCTCACGGTGGGCCGTGGCGGCCGCTTCGCCGAGGCGGCGGGCGGGGACCTGCTCTACCACCCCAGCGGGCACGAGCCGCAGATCCACGTGTACTCACGCAGTTGCCGGATCTTCTGGCCGCGGGCGGTGAACCAGAAGTCGGCAACAGACGTACATCGACCACTGTTCCTGACCATGAACAAAGTGCGTGGAATGCGTGACGCACAGGGCCGGCTGGATTTCAGGAAACATGTGCTGCCGCTGCTGCTCGCCGATATGCGGCACGCCGGAGAGGCGGTGGCACCCGGCTCGGACCCGGACCGGATAGACGCCATTTTCAAATTCCCACTCGAAAACAGGGTCAGAACGCTTGAGGAGTACCAGGCGAACATCGTCGCCTTTTTGGCGATGGATGAGAAACGCGCGGCGGAGGGCAACCTGAAAAACCCTGCGAAAGCCGCCACGGACGCCACGCGCGATCTGCGGGACCAACTCCGGTGCGCCATTGAGTACCGCGGGCTGACGCCGGATTCGCACGAACACTTCCTCCGGGTCCACGCGCCGATTCTCAACGCGGTGGCCGCGGGGCCGCCGCTCTCCCGTTCGCGCGAGTGGCGGGCGCTGTTCAACAGCGGGATCCTGCACCTGGGCGCCGGGCCCGGAGCCGGTGTGCGGCTCGACGAGGAGACCGCGGAGTTCGTCATCGGCGGCGGTGCCCAGTCCTCCCCGCCCACCCGCTGCGACGTCCTCGTGGGGGCAAGTGTCGACCCGTTCCTGCCCCGCCGCGACACCTCCGCGCTGACCAGGAGCCTCCTGTCGGCGGGACACGCCCGCCCCTTCATGAACGGCTCGTTCCACCCCGGCGGCTTCGACATCGACACCGCGGGGCGCCTCATCGACGTGGGCGGCTCGGTCGTGCCCAGCATCTGCGCTCTCGGCCACATCACCGAGGGTCCGCGCTACTACACCAACATGCTGCCGGCGCCCGGGCTCGACTCCCGGGTCACGGCGGACGCCGCCGCGGCCGTGCACGCCATGGTCGAGCACCTGTTTGACGACCATTCCCTCCGCCGCATTCCCGCAGCAGCCACCCATGGAGTCGCGTCATGACGACCGCGCCGCACCGCACCCGGTGGATCGAGCCCTTCACGCTCAAGGGCGACCACGTGGCACTGGTTCCGCTCGATCCCGACCACGAGGCCGACCTCGTCGAGGCCGTCGAGGACGGCCGGGTGTGGGACACCTGGTACGCCGCGGTTCCCTCCCCCGACGGCATGCGCGAGGAGATCACCTGGCGCCTCGGACTCGCCGCGGAGGGGATCATGGTGCCGTTCACCGTGCTGGACGCCACCGGCCGCATCGCGGGGATGACGAGCTACATGAACGTCGACGCCCCCAACCGCCGGCTGGAGATCGGGCACACCTGGTACCGCGGGAGCGTCCAGCGCACCGCGCTCAACACCGAGGCCAAACTGCTGCTGCTCACCCACGCGTTCGAGCAGCTCGACTGCATCGCCGTGGGCTTCCGCACCAACTACTTCAACATGCCGAGCAGGCGGGCGATCGAACGTCTCGGGGCCAAGTTCGAAGGCGTCTGGCGCAACCACGTCATCCTCCCGGACGGCACCCTGCGGGACACGTGCTACTACAGCGTCATCAACAGTGAGTGGCCCGGGGTGCGCCGGCAGCTGACCTGGCTGCTCGATCGTGCCGCGGCGGAGCCGGCCTAGTGTCGGACGCGCCCGCCGCCGGCACGATGGCGTGGCGGACCAGGACGGCGATCTTCCTGCTCGGCCTCTGTGCGCTGCTGAACATCTACTCCACCCAGCCGTTCCTCCCGGACCTCGCCCACGACCTCGGCGTCTCCGTGGACGCGAGTACGTGGACGGTCAGCGCGACGACGACCGGGGTTGCGGTGATGGCCCCGTTCGCCGGATCGGTTTCGGACCGCCTGGGCCGCAAGGCCGTGATGCTGGTGGCGATCGGAGCGACCATGGCGGCCACGCTCGCCTGCGCGGCCGCTTGGGACTTCCCCTCACTGCTGGTGTTCCGGTTCGCCCAGGGCCTGCTGATTCCGTTTGTGTTCGCGGTCGCCGTCGCCCATGTCGCGGAGGAGTACACGGGCCCGGCGGGGCAGGCGGCCAACGCCCTCTATGTGTCCGGTACGGCGTTCGGCGGCTTCTGCGGCAGGTTCTTGTCCGGCGCGGCCGCCGCGGAGTTCGGCTGGCGGTTCTCGTTCGTCGTGCTGGCGGCCGTGCTGCTGGTGACGCTGGTGGTGGCCGCGGCGTGGCTGCCCCGGGAACGGCGCTTCCAGCGCTCGCGTTCGTTCCTGGCCGGCCTCCGGGGCGTCAGCCGGCACCTCCGCAACCGGCGGCTGATGGCCACCTGCTTCATCGGGGCGTCGATCCTCTTCCAGCAGGTGGCGTCCTTCACCTACGCGGGGCTCCACCTGGAGGCACCGCCTTTCGGACTGACCTCGCTGCAGATCGGGGCGGTGTTCGCGGTCTTCCTGGTCGCCGTGGTCGTCACGCCGGTCACCGGGCGGGTGATCAACCGCCTCGGCAGGCGCAGGACGTTCGTCCTGGTCAGCCTGGTCTCCCTGGCCGGACTCGGCATCACCATCCTGCCCGCGGTCCCGGCCGTGATCGCCGGCCTCGCCGCTTCGTCGACCGGGGTGTTCTCCGCCCAGGCGTGCGCGATCGGCCACGCCGCCGAGACGGGCGAGCCCGCCCGGTCGAGCGCGGTCGGCCTCTACCTGACCTGCTACTACGCCGGAGGCAGCATCGGCGCCACCGCTCCGGCCCCCCTGTACGCCGCCGGGGGGTGGACCGCCTGCGCCGGCCTGCTGTGCGCGGTCGTGGTGGCCGGCCTGTGCACGGCGCTCGCCGCCTGGTCGGGGCGCCCCGAGCGCACCCGTCCGCATCACCTGAACGAAGGAGCCCGCACATGACCGACCTGGACAGCAGAGACACCTTCTACTGGCTGTGCCAGCTGGACAAGGCGTCGACGATCATGACCGTGGAGGAGGGTATCGCGCCCCGGGACGTCGGCGCGCGGACGGCCTCGGCGATCGCCGAGGTCCTCGCCGATGCCGAGGCGCCCGGCGCCGCGCGACCGACCGACTACCTCCAGGTCGAACCGCTGCTGCGCCGCCTCGTCGGGCCGGACAGCTCCCGCGTCCACGCCGGCCGGAGCCGCCAGGACATGCTGGCCACCGTGCACCGGCTGCTGGTACGCGACCGCTTCGTCCTCGTCCACCGGCGCGTGTGCGAGCTGCGCGCCGACCTGCTCACCCTCGCCGAGCGGTACGGATCGGCGATCGTGCCGGCCTACACGAACGGGGTGCAGGCCCAGCCGGTCACCTTCGGTCACCTGCTCCTCGGGTACGAGGCAACCTTCCAGCGCGCGACCGCCCGGCTGGCCGGGACATACCCCCGTCTCAACAGCTGCCCCCTCGGTGCGGCGGCCCTGGCGACGTCGAGTTTCCCGGTCAACCGGGTGCGCCTGGCCGAACTGCTCGGCTTCGACGACGTCGTCCAGAACTCGTTCGACGCGGCCCAGCTCTCCCCCGTCGACATCGGGTTCGAGGTGGCCGCGGGCGCGATGGCCCTGGCGCTGTCGGCCGGCACCTTCGTCCAGGACGTGCACGCGCAGTATCACCACGCCCGGCCGTGGCTGATCCTCCAGGACGCGGCACTGCTCGCCCCCAGCACGCTGATGCCGCAGAAGCGCAACCCGGTCGCGCTGAACCGCACCCGGCTGCTCGCCAGCGAGGTGCTGGGCGACGGGATGTCGGCGGCGCTCGCCGCGCACAATGTCGCCTCGGGCCTGACCGACTACAAGCGGGGCGAGGCATACCGGACACTCGACCGGACCCTCGCGCTGCTGGACGAGTTGCAGGGCGTCGTGGCCGGGCTCCGGCTCGACGAGGAGGCCGCGCTCGCAGAGGTGCGGTCGGACTACTCGACCACGTCGGAGCTGGCGAACATCCTCCAGCGGGAGGCGGACGTGCCCTTCCACGTCGGCCACCGGTTCGCCTCCGCGCTGGTCACCCACGGACGCGCCGCCGGCCTGACGGCGGACCGGATCGACTTCGCCGAGGCCCGGCGGCTGTACCGCGAGACCACGGCGGAGTACACGGTCGGCTCCGACGAGCTCCCCCTCACCGAGGCGGAGTTCAGGGCTGCGCTGGACCCGACCGTCATGGTCGGCTCCTACCGCGGACTGGGTGGCCCGCAACCGGCCGAGTTCCAGCGCATGCTGTCCGCGGCCCAGGACGCGCTGCGGGCCGACACGCAGTGGATCGACGCCGTGGCGGCACGCCTGGACACGGCTGAGGCCAAGCGGGAGGAGGTCTTCTCCGCCCTGGCCGGCTGAGGCGCCCGGCCGGCGACGCACCGCCCCCGTCCGGCCGTGCCCGTGGTGGGCACGGCCGGGCCGGGCGCCGTTTCGCGACCCCGGTCCGCGAACGGGCCCGGTACGCGGAGTGCCCGCGAAGGGGAGCGCCCGCGAGTGGCGCGGGGCCGAACGGGCGTGGCGCCCGAACGGCAGCAGCCCGCCGACGGGGGAAGATCGACGGGCTGCCGTGGTGCCGCAGTGGCTCTCCGGGGCTGGGCCCCGACCTCGGCGCGGGGGCCGCCGTCCGGGCACGGCAGCGCTCGGCGCGGGTCTGCTCCTCAGTGCACGGCGTGCTCCTCCGCGGGGAACGACCCGCCCACCACATCTTCGGCGAACTGCTGCACCGCATTCGACATGACGCGCCGCAGATCCGCGTACTGCTTCACGAACCGCGGCATCTTCCCGGGCGTCAGACCGAGCATGTCGGTCCACACGAGGACCTGGGCGTCGCACTCGGCCCCGGCCCCGATCCCGACCGTGGGAATGTGCAGCACGCGCGTCACCTCGGCCGCCAGCTCGGCCGGCACCAGCTCGAGCACCACGGCGAACGCGCCCGCGTCCTGCACCGCCTTGGCGTCGCGGAGCAGTTGCTGCGCCGCCTCCTCGCCGCGGCCCTGTACGCGGTAGCCCATCGTGTTGACGGACTGCGGTGTGAGGCCGATGTGCGCCATGACCGGGATGCCGGACTCGACCAGCAGCTCGATCTGGCGGTGCGAGCGCTCGCCGCCCTCCAGCTTCACGGCGCCCACGCCGGCGTCCTTCACCAGCCGCATGGCGCTGCGCAGCGCCTGTGCGGGCCCCTCCTGGTACGTGCCGAAGGGCAGGTCGCCGACGATCAGGGCGCGGCTGGTGCCGCGCACCACGGCCGCCGAGAGCATCGTCATCTCGTCGAGGGTGACGGGCACGGTCGTCTCGTACCCGAGGTGGCAGTTGCCCATCGAGTCGCCGACGAGCATGACCGGGATGCCGGCCTCGTCGAAGACGGACGCGGTCATCGCGTCGTAGGCGGTGAGCATCGGCCACTTCTCGCCGCGCTCCTTGGCGGCGGTGATGTCGCGCACGGTGATGCGGCGTGTGCCCTTGCCTCCGTACAGCGCCTTGCTGCTGTCGGACGTCCGCCCCTGACCCGGGCCGGACTTCTGGGCAGCCGGAATCTGCGTCATCGCAACGGCTCCTTCTGTCATCTCGAAGCGCCCTCACGGCGTCTCCGGACCACCCCCATGGTGGCACTCGTGCCGACCGCGGGCCACCCCCCGGCCGGCTCCCGCGGCGGGACCCGTGTCACATCCGCCACGCCGCCGCACGCCCCCTGATCCCCGGCGGCACGACGGGCCCGGCAGGTGTCCGCGCGGTGCCGGTCGCCCCCTGCCGGGGAGAGGCGCCGGCGGCCCCTGATGTACGCGTACTGTCACAGCGACAGCCGTCCGTGCCCCGCCCGGGAACCCGGCCCCGGGCCGGCTCGTCCTGATGCTCGTACGGATGTTCCGCCCGCCGCCCCGTCCGGCGCGTCCCGCCGGCGGGACGCGCCGGACGGGGCGGCGGCGCGACAGGGTACGCACGGCGAAGGCGGCCGCGATCATCGCCTAGGGTCAGGGGGCGGGACGGTGTGCACGGCAGGCAGTGAGGCAAGGGAATGGCGCAGGCGTACGTGACGGAGACGAGCAGCGACACGGCAGACGGACACCAGGCATCCCGCATCCGGCGGCTGGCCGGCGGCTGGCGGCGCGGCGGCCGGGCCGGCATGTGGCGCCGCGGCCTGGTCATCGCGGCGCTGGCGGTGGTCCTCGCGCTGCTGATGCTGCTGCACGCGCACATCCCCAACACCGTCGGCAACATGGGCAGCCTCTCGGAGACGTTCCTGCCGTGGTTCGGCCTCTTCGTGCCGCTGCTGCTCGTCGCCGCCCTGGTCCGCAAGTCGGTGAGCGCGCTGGTCGCGCTGGTGCTGCCGGTGGCGGTGTGGTTCAACCTGTTCGGCGGCCTCATCGCCGACCGGACCGGCACCGGCGGGGACCTGACGGTGGCCACGCACAACGTCAACGCGGACAACCCCGACCCGTCCGGCACCGCCCACGACGTGGCCGCCTCCGGGGCGGACGTGGTGGCCCTGGAGGAGCTGACGACGGCGGCGGTCCCGGTGTACGAGAAGGCGCTCGCCGGCACGTACCCGTACCACGTCGTGCAGGGCACCGTCGCGCTGTGGAGCAAGTACCCGCTGAGCGGCACCGAGCCGGTGGACATCAAGCTGGGCTGGACGCGGGCCCTGCGCACCTCCGTCAGCTCCCCCGCCGGCCGGGTCGCCGTCTACGTCGCCCACCTGCCGTCGGTACGGGTCAAGCTGAACTCCGGCTTCACGGCCAGCCAGCGGGACGAGAGCGCGGACGCGCTCGGCGAGGCGATCGCGCGTGAGCCGCTGGACCGGGTCGTGCTGCTCGGGGACCTCAACGGGACCATGAACGACCGGGCGCTCAACGGCGTGACCGCGCAGATGCGGTCCACGCAGGGCGCGGCCGGGGACGGCTTCGGCTTCAGCTGGCCGGCGTCGTTCCCGATGGCACGGATCGACCAGATCATGGTCAAGGGCGTCACCCCGGTCCGCTCCTGGACCCTCCCCCGCACCCCCAGCGACCACCTCCCCGTCGCGGCGACCCTCAAGCTCTGACATTCCACTGGGTCCACCGGACGTGCCGAGCCCCTTGCGGTCGTTCCCCGGCCACCGGCCGGTGGGGGCTGGTCGCGCGGTTCCCCGCGCCCCATCGGAGCTGGGCGCGAAGCGCACAGAGGGGCGCGGGGAACTGCGCGACCAGCCGCGACGAGCCCCGCAGCGAACCACCGGCGCCGAGCAACCCAGGGGGGCGGGGGCGCAGGCCCCGGAGCCCTGTAGGCGGGATGTCGGCCCGGGAACCCACCTGTCGGCGCGATGTAGGCACTCTGTCGGCGCCCCCTGACACCGTGGCCCCATGAAACGCAACAACGGAACTCCCGGCGGCCGCAACGCCGCCGTCATCACCGTGCGGGGGCTGGTCAAGCACTACGGCGAGACCAGGGCACTGGACGGCGTCGACCTGGAGGTCGCCGAGGGCACCGTCCTCGGCGTGCTCGGCCCGAACGGCGCCGGCAAGACGACTCTCGTCCGCTGCCTGTCCACCCTGATCGTGCCGGACGCCGGCACCGCCGCCGTCGCCGGCTACGACGTCGTCCGCCAGCCCCGGCAGCTCCGCCGGGTGATCGGACTGACCGGCCAGTACGCCTCCGTCGACGAGAAGCTCTCCGGCCGCGAGAACCTCTATATGATCGGCCGCCTGCTGGACCTGTCCCGCACCGAGGCCCGCCGCCGCGCGGAAGAGCTGCTGGAGCGGTTCTCCCTCACCGACGCCGCCAAGCGCGCCGCGCACACCTACTCGGGCGGTATGCGCCGCCGTCTCGACCTGGCCGCCTCCATGATCGGCCGGCCCGCGGTGCTCTACCTGGACGAGCCCACCACCGGCCTCGACCCGCGCACCCGCAACGAGGTCTGGGCCGAGGTCAAGCGGATGGTCGGCACCGGCGTCACCGTGCTGCTCACCACCCAGTACATGGAGGAGGCCGAGCAGCTCGCCGGCGAGCTCACCGTGATCGACCGCGGCAAGGTCATCGCCGGCGGCCGGATCGACGAGCTCAAGGCCAAGGTGGGCGGCCGCACCCTGCGGATCAGGCCCGCCGACCCGCTCCAGCTGCGTTCCGTCGCCGCCGAGCTGGACGACTTCGGCCTGACCGGGCCGGGCCGGGCCACCGTGGACACCGAGACGGGCACCGTGCTCGTGCCGATCCTCAGCGACGACCAGCTCACCGCCGTCGTCGGCTCGCTCTCCGAACGGGGCGTCGCCCTGTCCGCCATCAACACCGAACTGCCCAGCCTGGACGAGGTGTTCCTCTCGCTCACCGGGCACAAGGCCGGCGCGGCCCAGGATGCCGCGCCCACTCGTCAGGAGGTCGCCGTATGACTGCCGCAGTGCTCGACTCCCCCGGCGCGGCCGACGGCCGGATCGGGCTCCGCGCCCACCTGCGCCACACCGGCGCCCTGGTCCGCCGCAACCTGCTCTGGATCCGGCAGGACCCCGAGTCGATGTTCGACGCGGTGCTGATGCCGATCGTCTTCACGCTGCTCTTCGTCTTCGTCTTCGGCGGCGCCATCGCCGGCAAGGGCAACCAGGACGAGTACGTCAAGTACGTGGTGCCGGGCCTGATGGCCATGATGGGCATGAACATCGCCATGGGCGTGGGGACCGGCTTCAACCAGGACTTCCAGACCGGTGTGATGGACCGCTTCCGGTCGCTGCCGATAGCCCGCTCCTCGGTGCTGATCGCCAAGATCGTGGTGGAGATCGGCCGGATGCTGGTGGCCACGGCGATCCTGCTCGCCGTCGGGTTCGTCCTGGGCCTGTCGGTGTCGAACGTGCCGGGCCTGTTCGCCGCGATCGGCCTCGCCCTGGTCTTCGGCTCCTCCATCATGTGGATCTTCCTCACCATGGGCGTGACGATGAAGAACGCCCAGGCCATCCAGGGAATGGGGTTCCTCGTCCTGATGCCTCTGCAGTTCGGATCCTCGATCTTCGCACCGACGTCGTCCATGCCGGGCTGGCTCCAGGCGTTCACCGACTACAACCCGCTGTCGTCGCTGGCCGACGCCGCCCGGGGCCTGATGAACGGCGGCGTGCCCGTCGCCCACGACGTGCTGGTCACGCTGGTCTGGTCGGTGGTCATCACGGCCGTCGCGGCACCGATCGCCATCCACAAGTTCCGCACCAAGAGCTGAGCCGGCCGTGCCCCGCACGCCCCGCGGCCCGGGTGGACACCCCGGCACAAGGCGCACTGCACACGGCACACGGCACACGGCACACGGCACACGGCACACGGCACAGACAGAAGTACAGAGCACAGGGCACAGGACACCAGGCACACGCCGCCACCTCGCCGGAACCGGCGAGGTCACAGCAGGGCGACGGCCTCTTCGAGGGAGAGGCCGCCGCCCTCGGCGTACGCCGCCGCGTACGCCTCGTCGCCGAGCACGGCGCGGGCCGCCGACTCGACCCGGGCCGTGAGATCCCGCTCCAGCGCGGACGGCAGGTGGCCGTCCGGCAGCTGCCGGACGGCGGCGCCCAGCAGGCGCGCGGCGTCCCGGATCCGCGCCCCGCCGTCGAGGGCGGCGAGCGCGACGGCGCCGTTGGTCAGGAAGACCGCCGGCATCTGCGGGGCCACCATCCGGGACAGCGGGTCGAGACAGCGGTCCATGGAGTCCCGGGTGATGCGCAGGCCTTCCGCGTACTTCCCGTCCGCCATCTCCAACCAGGCCTGGATGCCCGCCATGAACCCGTCGAAGACCACGAACCCGGTCCTGCCGAAGCCTTCGCGGAGCAGCCGCATCTGCTCGCGCGCCTCCGGGATCCGGCCCGTGCGGCCCAGCAGCATGGCGACGAAGAGCCGCGCGGCCGGCAGGGCCTCGTGGCCGGTGTGGTGGCCGGCGTCGAGCACCTCGCGCAGCAGTTCCTCGCCGCGCTCCAGGTCGCCCAGCTCGACCAGCGCGCCCGCGATCCGCACGGTGAGCACCGCGCACTGCGAGCGGGCTCCCAGCTTCTCCGTGTGGGCCTTCGCGGCCCGGTAGTCCTCGATGGCGCCGGCGAAGTCGCCCCGGCGCTCCCTGGCCTCCGCGCGCGCGGAGAGCGCCTCCGCGGTACCCCAGGAGTCGCCCAGCGAGGTGAAGACGGCCATCGACTCGTCCGCGTCCCGGGCGGCGTCACCGGCCAGGTCGCCGCGGTTGGCCAGCAGGTTGGCCCGCATCTGGAGGGCCATGGCCAGCTCCCACTCGTAGCCCAGCGCGCGGCAGGTGCGGATCATCTCCTCCAGCACCCGGTGCAGTCTCGCCACGTCGCCGGTGAGGATCACCGCGAAGAACCACAGGCTGCCGGGCGGGCGGCAGACCTGCGGGAGGCCCGGGCGGTACACCTCGCCGATGGCGCGCAGCCTCGCCTGCGCCTGAGGCGTCTGCCAGAGGTCCATCTCCATGTCCATACAGGCCAGAAGGACCAGGTGCGCCTCGCGCCGGGCCTCCTGGAGGACCTCCTCGGACATCGGCGGCGGGGCGTCGGTGCACCGCTCGGCGAGCGGCGGGGCGGGGGTGAGCGGCTCCGCGAACGGGTCGGGCCCCATGCCGGTCACCGCCCGGGACCAGGTGCGGGCCTCGTGCCGCAGGTCCTGTATCTGCCAGTACCAGCACAGCGACAGCACCAGGCAGAGCGCCTCCTGCTCCTCCCCCGCGGCGACGGCGCAGCGCAGGGCGGTGCGGAGGTTCTCGTGGTCGGCGGTGAGCGTCCGTATCGCCGCCAGCTGCCGCGGGCCGCGCAGCAGCGGGTCGGTGGTGCGGGCCAGCTCGCGGAAGTGCACGAGGTGGGCGCGCTCGGCGGCGGCCCGGTCGCCCGCCTCGTCCAGCCGCTCGGCGGCGTACTCGGCGACGGTCTCCAGCAGCCGGTAGCGCATACCGCCGTCCTCGGCGGGCGCCGCGACGACCAGGGACTTGTCGACGAGTGAGCCCAGCGCCTGGAGGGCGTCCGGGCCGCAGACCGCCTCCGCGGCGGCGAGGTCGCAGCCGCCGGCGAAGACGGCGAGCCGGCGCAGTACGGCGCGCTCCGGGCCGTTCAGCAGCCCCCACGACCAGTCGACCACCGCCCGCAGGGTCTGCTGGCGGGGCAGCACGGTGCGGGCACCGCTGGTGAGCAGCTTGAAGCGGTCGTCGAGCCGGTCCGCTATCTGCCGGGGGGTGAGCAGCCTCAGCCGGGCGGCGGCCAGCTCGATCGCCAGCGGCAGGCCGTCCAGGCGGCGGCAGATCTCCGCGACCGCCTCCGGGTCGTCCGTCACCCGGAAGCCGGGCCGCGCCGCCGCGCCCCGCTCGGCCAGCAGCCGGACGGCCACCGGCTCGGGAAGCGGCTCCACCGGGTACAGCGACTCCCCCGGCACGCCCAGCGGCTCACGGCTGGTGGCCAGCACCGTCAGCCCCGGGCAGCGCTCCAGCAGCCGCTCGACCAGCCGGGCCGCGGCGTCCACCACGTGCTCGCAGTTGTCCAGGATCAGCAGCATGCGCCGTGGGGCGCAGTGCTCGGCCAGCCGGACGAACGGGTCGTCGCCGTGCCGTTCCGAGGCGACCCGCAGTTCCTCGGCGCCGGCGCCGCGCAGCACGGTCTCCCGGGCGCCGAGCGCGGTGACCACCGCCTCGGGCACCGCGGCCGGGTCGGCGGGGTGGTCGATGGGTGCCAGCTCGGCCAGCCAGACACCGTCGGGCAGCGTCCCGGCCAGGCCCTCGGCGGCCTCCTGCGACAGCCGGGTCTTGCCGGCCCCGCCGGGCCCGAGCAGGGTGACGAGCCGGGAGTGGCCCAGCTCGGCGCGGATCGCCTCGATGTCCTTCTCGCGGCCCACGAAGGAGGTCAGGCGGGCCCGGAGGTTGCCGGGCGGGGCCGCGGGCGCCCGGCCGGATGGAGCGGGGGCGGTAGGTGCCTGGACGGGCGGGGCGGAGGCCGGGGCGGCGGGTGACTCGCCGTTCCGGGGCGGCCGGACGGAGGCGGGTTTCGGCGCGGCCGGTCCCGGGGTGGCGGCCGGGAAGCCGGCGGCCGCGGAGGGCGGGGCCCCGGCGACCCGGGCCCCGGCGGCCGGCGGTGCGGCCCCCGGCACCGGAGCGGCGGGGGTGCGCGGGGTGTGCAGGGTGTGCGGGGGGTACAGGGTGTGCGGGGCGCGGTCCGGCACGGGCCCTCCCGGGAGGTCCGCCGGCCGGAGCAGCTCGGCGTGCAGGTGCCGGAGCGCGGGGCCGGGGTCGGCGCCCAGCCGGGTGGCCAGGGCGCGTCGCACGTCCTCGTAGGCGGCCAGCGCCTCGGCGGGGCGGCCCGCGTCGCGCAGCGCGCGCAGCCGCAGCGCATGGAGCGGCTCGTCGATCGGGTGCGCGTCGCAGAGGGCGGTCAGCTCGGGCAGGATCTCCTCGGCCCGGCCGAGGGCGAGGGCCGCGGTCAGCAGGGTCCTGCGGGCGTCGTGGCGGCGGGCCTCCCAGCGTGCCGCCTCGGACGCGCCGTCCGGCAGGTCGGCCAGCGCGGGCCCCTGCCAGAGCGCGAGGGCGTCGTCGAGCACCGCCGCGGCCTTCCGGGCGTCGCCGTCGGCCAGCGCCCGGGTGCCTTCGGCGGCCAGCCGTTCGAAGCGGTACGCGTCGACGTCGTCGGCGCTCGCGCAGAGCCGGTAGGCACCGTCCGCGGAGGCCACCCGCGAAGCGCCGATGGCCTTGCGCAGCCGCCCCACCAGGGCCTGGAGCGCCCCGGTGGCGTCGGCGGGTGGTCTGTCGCCCGCCCACACCTCGTCCACCAGCACGGACGCGGGCACCGCGCGTCCCGGCCGGAGCGCGAGCACCGTGAGCAGGGCACGCAGGCGCGCCCCGCCGACCGGGACGGCCGTGCCGTCGGCCCGCAGAGCCTGGGTGGTGCCGAGAATGCGGTAGCGCACGGACCCATTGTCACCGGTCCGTGCTGTGGCGTTCGTCACTGTCCTCCCCCTGTCCGGGGCGACGCGCCGCCGGGCCACACGCCCCCGACCCGCACCGTCCCCGCCTTCCCCGCTTCCGGAAGGCCTCCGCGGGCCTGGGCCGATGTGCCCGGTCCCCCGGGGTCCTCGGTCTCCCCGGCACCCGTCTCCGCCCGGGCCACCGCCCGGAACCGTAGCCTCCCCGGGCCACCGCCCGGAACCGGCACCCCCGTGCCGCGGCCACCGCCACGGCCCTGATCCGTCGCCACCGCGGGGAACGGCCGCCGCGCTCCGGAACCGTCGCCCTGCCGCGGAACGTTCCCGGTACGGCGGGCGCGCGTTCCGCCGGAGCAGCCCGTACCGGTAGCTTCGGACATCCGTCCTGCCACCGTCCCGTCCCCAGGAGTCCCGCCTCATGACGACCGCCACCACCCGCCGCCCGGGCGAGCGGAGGATCAGCCCCGTCTTCCTCGCGATCGTGGCCGTCATGGCGGTCGCGGGCTGGGCCGCCTGGACGGGCACCGGCAGCGGCAACGCCACGGGCCTGGCCGTCTTCGTCTTCGTGACCGCGGCCTGGGTCGTCTCCCTGTGCCTGCACGAGTACGCGCACGCCCGCACGGCCCTGCACAGCGGCGACATCTCGATCGGCGCGAAGGGCTACCTCACGCTCAACCCCATGAAGTACACCCACGCGGTGCTCAGCATCGTCCTGCCCGTGCTCTTCGTGATCATGGGAGGGATCGGGCTGCCCGGCGGTGCGGTGTTCATCGAGCGGGGCCGGATCCGGGGCCGCTGGCGGCACAGCCTGATCTCGGCCGCGGGCCCGCTGACGAACGTCCTGTTCGCGATCGTCTGCACCGCCCCCTTCTGGCTCGGCGCCCTGGACGGCGTCCCGGCCGCCTTCCGGTACGCCCTCGGCTTCCTCGCCCTGCTCCAGGTGACGGCCGCCATCCTGAACTTCCTCCCGGTGCCCGGCCTGGACGGCTACGGAGTGCTGGAGCCCTGGCTGTCGCACGGGGTGCGCCGCCAGGTGGAGCCGTTCGCGCCGTTCGGCATGCTCGCCGTCTTCGCCGTGCTGTGGATCCCGTCGGTGAACACCGTCTTCTTCGACGCCATCGACGCGGTGCTCGGGGCGCTCGGCGTGCACGAGTGGGACACCTACTGGGGCCAGCAGCTCTACCGGTTCTGGGACGGCAACGCGCTCGTCCCGCCGCTGAACGGCTAGCGGGCCGGTCGCCCCTCCTCGGGCGCGCCCCGCCCGGACAGGACCTCTTGCCGCAGCTACTAGACCGGCGTGGCCGTGGCCGTCTCTCCCCCCACACACAGCAGAGCCCCACACCCATCTTGCGTTCTAGTGGTCGTCGCAACACCCCAGCCCAGGGGATGCGATGGACTTCAAGATCCGGGAGAGTCGGAAGCCACAGGGCTCGAAGAAGCTGACGCGTGAGCGGGAGGCATACTTCCTGCTCATGCGTCAGGGCGTGAGCAACACCGAGGCATGCCGAGTCCTTGGCGTCAACCGTCGAACCGGCAAGCGTTGGCGTCACGGAACGAACCCGGCCGGCAAGAAGAAGGGGGCACCGCCGGCCGCACAGCCTGCGGTGCCCTCGTCCGGTCCCTCGCGCTACCTGCGAGAATCGGACCGCATCCACATCGCCGACCGGTTGCGCGAGAACGCGTCCATCCGCCAGATCGCCGCGGAACTCGGGCGCAGCCCCTCCACGGTCAGCCGTGAGATACGCCGCAACGGCGCCCTCTGGCGCGGGACCGACTGGACCTACCGTCCCTACGCGGCCCGGCGCCGGGCAGACCTCCGCCGGCCCCGCCCGAAATCCGGCAAGATCGGCCAGAACCCTGAGCTGCGAGACTTCGTCCAGCATCACCTGGCCATGCGCTGGAGCCCGGAACAGATCTGCCAGGCTCTGCGGACCGCTTTCCCCGACCGGCCGGAGATGCACGTGGTCCACGAGACGATCTACCAGGCCCTATACGTCCAGGGCCGCGGAGAACTACGGCGCGAGCTCACCAAGGCCCTGCGGACCGGGCGCGCCCCGCGCAAGCCCAGACGCCAGGCACAGCAACGCCAGCCGCGCTACGCACACCCCATGGTCATGATCAGCGAACGTCCGGCCGAAGCCGCCGACCGGGCCGTCCCGGGCCACTGGGAAGGCGACCTGATCATCGGCAAGGACAACGCCTCCGCCATAGGCACCCTCGTCGAGCGGAGCACCCGCTACCTCATGCTGGTCCACCTGCCGGGCGGCCGTGCCACCGACCGTGTCCGCGACGCCCTGGCCGAGACCGTCAGCCGCCTGCCCCGTCACCTCAAACGGTCCCTGACCTGGGATCAAGGCAGCGAGATGGGCCGCCACCACGAGTTCACGGCCGCAGCCGACATGCCGGTCTACTTCTGCGACCCAGCCAGCCCCTGGCAGCGCGGCTCGAACGAGAACACGAACGGCCTGCTACGGCAGTACTTCCCCAAGGGCACCAATCTGGCCATCCACACCCGTGCGCACTTGGACGCCGTCGCCGCCGAACTCAACAGCCGACCACGCAAAACGCTCGGCTGGGACACCCCAGCCGAGCGCCTCGCAAAGCTCCTGGAGACAGCCAGTTGATCACTGGACGCGACGACCGCCGGAATGCGCCTCTCGGCGGTGGGAGGTGTCACGCGGGTAGCGTCACCCCCAACAACCTGACGCGGTATAGCCCGCGTAGTTGTCGTTGTAGACGTAGAACCAACCGTTGCCGTTCGATGTCCCGCAAGCGGTATACCGGCCGCCCAGGATGACGCTATTTGCGCCACAGGCCCACGTCTGCCCCTTCAGGGCAGTGGTCACCAGAGCGGCACTGGTACTGGTACTGGTGCGGATGGCCACGTTTTCCAATGCTGTCGCCTTGCCGTCGTTACAGGCCGTGTTGGACCTGAGCTGGGTCGAGCCATCCGCCGCACCGGCAACTCCCGGAAGGGCAAGGCCGACGACGGCGGCAACCGCCAGCGTGACAGTCAGCCTCGATCGCATGATCTTTCCCATTGAGCCCCCTTTGATCGGCATTTATGCAGTGAGCACCGACAAGTAGCGCCCGAGCTCCGCACCCCGTCAAGCGCCCTGTATGAGGTTGACCTGTTTTCAACGTGAGCTCGTGGTTGAGGAACTGGAGACTCGTCGGCCGGGTGCAGCCGCCAGGAGCTGGACGCTGCTGCCGCCGAACTCAACAACGGCCCACTCAAAACGCTCGGCACGGCAGGCTCGCCGATCGGTCGACGCATGCAGCTCTCGTCTAGCACCACCAGGATCAGCGGCGGAGGCGTGCGGACGAGTGCCGCTTGCCGGTCGGCGACAAGTGAAACCCGCTCGCGGGCTTGTTCAGGTGTGATCGCACCCCGCTTGACGGCGCTCTCAGCGAGTACGGCGGCGTAGTCGGGGGTCTGGAGAAGACCAGGAACAACCCCCACTTCGTATAGCCGGATTTCCGCCGCCCGGCCCTTGTGTCCTACGTACTCCGGGAAGCCTTCCAGCAGGCTGCCGTGCCGGATCTCTCTCCACTGAGCCTCAAACGAGTCCGGTGCGCCCTCGGTACCGAACGCCCTATCGGCACTGCGCGAGAAACGAAGAGTCGGAGGCTTGCGACCAGTTTCGACGGCTGAAATATGCACGCTGGAATATTCCATTCGGTCTGCCAAGTCTTCCTGCGTCCAACCACGCGCCTCCCGTGCGCTGCGGAGACGCGCCCCGAAGGCCGCTTGCGGGCTGGCGTCCGGGTGTAAGTCCTTGCGGTTCAAAGAGGTTTCACCCGCCCCTTCCTTCCCCGATTGGCGAAGTGCTGGCGCGACCGACCGCCACGCGCGAGGAGATCCGGGACGTCGCGGACCGTCTGCTGACCGTAGTCATGGACGCGGCGGCGAGGCTGTGACGTCGTCTGCGTCCGACTGGGTACAGGCGACGCAAGAGGTCTGGCGATCCCCTGGCGGCGCCTGAACGGCCGAACTGCCCCCGCTCACCAGGTACGGCTGGTGAGCGGGGCACTTTTTGTTGCCGCAGGAGTGGGAAAACCCATTGTGCTGGGGCCAGCAGCTCTACGGTTCTGGGACGCCGACGGGTTCGTTCCGCCGCTGAACGGCCAGCAGGGAGCGCCGCCCTTTGGGCACCGTCCGCAAGAGGCCCGCGAGGCCCCGAGCCCCTGAGCCCCGGGCTCAGGCCGCCCGGCCGCCCCCGCGGGCGGCCTTCGCCCGGCGCATGTAGTACCAGGCCATGTTGGAGCAGACGCCGGCCAGCAGCACCCAGACCACGCCGAGCCAGCTCCCCCGCGCGAAGGAGACCACGGCCGCGGCGACGGCGAGGGCACAGACGGCGAGGGCGTAGCGGGCGAGGCGGGGCATGGGGGTCGGCTCCTGTCCGGTACGGGGGTCGGGTACGAGGTCAGATACGGGCGTCGGTACGGGTGCCCGGTACGAGGCCGGGCACGGGTGCCGGCCGTGGCGCAGCCGGCCCGGACCGGACCGTCCGCGCAGCCGGCCCGGACCGTCCGCACCAGTGTCCCCCATGGCCGCGGCCGGCGGGCGGTGGCCTAGACGTCCGTCAGGCGCAGGCCCGCGTGGGCCTTGTAACGGCGGTTGACGGAGATCAGGTTGGCTACCAGGGACTCCACCTGGTGGGCGTTGCGCAGCCGCCCGGCGAAGATCCCGCGCATGCCGGGGATCCGGGCGGCCAGCGCCTGGACGAGGTCGGTGTCGGCGCGGGACTCGCCCAGCACCATCACGTCCGTGTCGATGCTCTCCACCGCCGGGTCCTGGAGCAGCACCGCGGAGAGGTGGTGGAAGGCGGCCGTGACGCGGGAGTCGGGCAGCAGGGCGGCGGCCTGCTCGGCGGCGCTGCCCTCCTCGGGGACGATGGCGTAGGCGCCCTTCTTGTCGAACCCGAGCGGATTGACGCAGTCCACGACCAGCTTGCCGGCGAGTTCCTCGCGGAGCGATTCGAGGAGCTTCGCGTGCCCGTCCCACGGCACGGCGACGATGACGACGTCGCTGCGCCGTGCGCACTCGGCGTTCTCCGCGCCCTGCACCCCGGAGCCCAGTTCCTCGGCCGCGGTCCTGGCCCGGTCCGCGGACCGGGACCCGATGATCACCTGCTGTCCGGCATGTGCCAGCCGGTAGGCGAGCCCGCGCCCCTGGTCCCCCGTGCCGCCCAGCACCCCGACCACCAGGCCCGACACGTCGGGAAGGTCCCAGGGGTCCTTGGCGGGGGGCTTGGGCGCGGGGGCGTCGGCAGCGGGCGTGGTGTCGGGAGTAGTCATGGGCCGAGCCTATGCGCTGCGTGTCCGCGCGGCACCGGGGCCCTCAGCGCGCCCCGGTGCTCGTCCCGGCACCCGTGCGGCCCCGCCCGCCTCTTCCACCGCGGCGGAAGAGGCCCCACGGACGTGACCTGCGCTGCCGGTCCGGCCGACGAGCGGGGGCGCCGGTCCGGCCGAGGGGCGGGGGCGCCGGTCCGGCCGAGGGGCCCGGGTGGCCCCGGAGCGAGGGGGGCCGGGGAGGGACGGGGTCAGGTTTCGTCGCCCCAGCGGGGGTCCGTGTCCCATTCGCGGTTCCGTTCCGACACCGTGTCCAGCGCCCGCGCGGCCTCCTCCCGGGTCGCATACGGGCCGAGCCGGTTCCTGGCCGGGCACTCCGGCCCCTCCTCCACCTTGTGGTGCTTGATGCAGTAGTACCACTCGCCCGGTTTCCCGGTCGGTTGCTTCCTGAACAGGGCCATCCCCGGTTCCTCCTCGCCGTCCGCGCCGTCGTCGGCGCGGGGTCACATCCAGCCGCCATGGTGCCCGGAACCGCTGGATACACTCGCTGACATGTCTGGCCAGTCACTGCTCGTACCAGGGGAGCTCTCTCCCACCCGTTCCGTCCCGGGAAACATCCGGCGCCCCGAGTACGTGGGCAAGCCCGCCCCCACGCCGTACACCGGTCCCGAGGTCCAGGACGGCGAGACGATCGAGCGCATGCGGACCGCGGGCCGGATCGCCGCACGGGCCATGGCCGAGGCCGCCAGGGCCATCGCCCCCGGAGTGACCACCGACGAGCTGGACCGCATCGCGCACGAGTACATGTGCGACCACGGCGCCTACCCGTCCACGCTCGGCTACCGCGGCTTCCCCAAGTCCCTGTGCACCTCGGTCAACGAGGTCATCTGCCACGGCATCCCCGACTCGACGGTGCTGCACGACGGCGACATCGTCAACCTGGACGTCACGGCGTACATCGGCGGGGTGCACGGCGACACCAACGCCACGTACCTCGTCGGCGACGTCGACGAGCGCTCCCGGCTGCTGGTGGAGCGGACCCGGGAGGCGCTGAACCGCGCGATCAAGGCGGTCAAGCCCGGCCGGCAGATCAATGTGATCGGCCGCGTCATCGAGTCGTACGCGAAGCGCTTCGGGTACGGGGTGGTGCGGGACTTCACCGGGCACGGCATCAACACCTCGTTCCACTCCGGGCTGATCATCCCGCACTACGACCACCAGGGGGCGACCACGGTGCTGCGCCCGGGCATGACCTTCACCATCGAGCCCATGCTCACGCTGGGCACCTACGAGTACGAGACGTGGGACGACGGCTGGACCGTCGTCACGAAGGACCGCGAGCGCACGGCTCAGTTCGAGCACACGCTCGTCGTCACGGCCGGCGGCGCGGAGATTCTGACGTTGCCCTGACACCGGGCAGGCGCGTGCGCGGCGGGCATCGGACGCTTCGCGCCCCGATGGGGGCGCGGGGAACTGCGCGAGCAACCACGACGCGCCCGCGGCGGGCCACCGGGCCCAGCCCCTTGCCGTGGTTCGCCCGGCCACCGGCCGGTGGGGCCTGGGCGCGCCCGCGCGGCGGAGCCGCAAATCGACACAGCCCCGCGCCCCTTTGGGGGCGCTTCGCGCCCCTTAATCGGCGCTTCGCGCCGAAAGGGGCGGCTCGGTCTGCCGCGAGGACCATGCCTCCAGCGCCGTCCTGCACGCGTGGTCCAGGTGGTGCAGGCCCGACAGGTCGAGCACGACCTGCCGGTCTCGCGGCAGCGCCTCCAGGCTGTCGAGGAGCTTCGGCAGCCGCAGGAACGTCGCGTTGCCCACCAGGCGCACCTGGACGGGCCCCGCCCCCTTGTCGGTGACCTCCAGGCGGACGTGCGACGCCTCCCACGCCCCCTTGACGATGGCCAGGCCGAGGCCGATGAGCACGCCCTCGAACATGCTCACCATCACGATGGACACCGCGGTGACGGCGAGGACCAGCGCCTCACCCCGACGCTCCCGCCACAGTCGCCCCACCTGCCGGACCGGAATCAGCTTGAACCCGGCGTGCACCAGCACCGCGGCGAGCGCCGGCAGCGGGATGAGGGTGAGCGCCGCCGGCAGCAGCACCGCGAACAGCAGCAGCCAGACGCCGTGCAGCACCCGGGACAGCTTGGTGCGCGCACCGGCCCGTACGTTGGCGGAGCTGCGGACGATCACCGCGGTCATCGGCAGCGCGCCGAGCAGGCCGCAGACCGTGTTGCCGGCACCCTGGGCCATCAGCTCGCGGTTGTAGTGGGTACGCGGCCCGTGGTGCATCCGGTCCACGGCGGCGGCGCTGAACAGGCTCTCCGCCGAGGCGATCAGCGTGAAGGCCAGGACGGTGCCGAGCACGCCCGGGTCCACGAGCCAGCCCAGGTCGGCGAGGCCGGGTGGCTGCACCGCGTCCAGCAGTCCGCTCACCCGTACCTCGGCCACCGGCAGCGCGAGCGCCAGCGAGGCGACCGTGGCCAGCGCCACGGCCGCCAGCGGTCCCGGCACCGCGCGCACCCGTGCGGGCAGCCGGTCCCAGAGCACCAGCACCGCGATGGTGGCCGCGCCGAGCAGCAGGGAGGCCCGGGCGGGCCCGGAGCCCACCGCGTCGGCGAACATCCCGGGCAGTCCGAGGATCTTGCCGGGCCCGGAGTCCGGCGCCTTTGCGCCCGCCATCGAGTAGAGCTGTCCGGCGATCAGGACGAGCCCGATGCCGGTGAGCATGCCCTCGACCACCGACACCGAGATGGCCCGGAACCAGCGGCCCAAGCCCAGGGCCCCCAGCAGCATCTGGAGCAGACCGGTGGCGAGGACCACCGCGCCCAGCACCGACAGGCCGTGGTCGTGGACGGCCTCGAAGACGAGGACGGTCAGCCCGGCGGCGGGCCCGGACACCTGGAGGCTGCTGCCCGGCAGCAGACCGGTGACGATGCCGCCCACGATCCCGGTGAGCAGCCCGAGCTCGGCCGGCACCCCGGAGGCGACCGCGATGCCCACGCAGAGCGGCAGCGCCACCAGGAAGACCACCCACGACGCGGCGAAGTCCTGCCGCCAGAACGTGGCGTTCACCCTGCCCGTCACGGCGCCCACCCCGCGTCGGCGCCCGACCGGGAGGCGGACTCGGTACCGGGCGGAAGGGCCGCGGCGCACACCGCGCGGGCCGTGAGCACCGCGCGGGCGCGGGAGCGGCGGCCCCCGGAATCGTCAGGTGCCCAGGACCGGGCCGCGGCTCCGGAGCGGACGGCACACACGGGACGGCCTTCGGTGCCGGAGCGGACGACGCTCCCGGAACCCTCGCTGGTCCCGGAGCGGACGGCACACACGGGACGGCCTTCGGTGCCGGGGCGGACGGCGCTCCCGGAGCGGGGAGTGCTCCCGAAGCGGACGGCGGCTCCGGGACGGACGGCGGCTCCGGGACGGAAGGGGCAGGGGGGCCTCTGTGGGCGTGCGTGAGGGATGAGTTGCTGCATGGGGTGCCTCCAGCGCGCACCGCCGCGCGGCGGGCGCCTCGTTACGGAAGGGGTCGCCGGAGGGCGGACGGGCACGCGCGCACGACGGGCCGGCGCGTCGCAGGACCGGTCCGGGGCGGGCGGACACGCCGGCCCGGGGCGGCCGCGGGCGTCACCGAGGACGCCGGGCCGCCGGGGCCGTCAGCGGCGGAGGACCTTCAGGAGGGTGACGCGCCCGGCCCCGGGTGCGGCCCGGGACGGAGCGGTGCTGTGCTCCGGCCGGGGGCGCTCCTCGGCGCCCCCGTGCTCGTCGGCGCCGCGCGCCTGGTAGCCGCGGCCCGGGATGTGGAGGAGTCCCGAGCCGTCACGGCGGCGCGCCGGGCCGCCGGTGCGGACGGCTTCGTCCTCGACCAGCTCGCCCTCGCCGCCGGAGCGGCTCGCGCCGCCCTCGCCGCCGCTCGCCGGGCCCTGCGTGCTGGCCGTCGTGGCGGTCTCCGCCGTGGCCGCGCAGGTGGCGCAGCCGGCGACCAGGAGCAGCAGCACGCTCGCCACCGCCACGAGGACGCGCGCAGCCACGGTCCTGGCCATGCCGTCATCCCCCCGATGCACGAGCCCGACGATGTCCGGTGGCGGCATGGCTCCGCGTCCGCGGGTGCCCGCCGGTCACCCGGCCGCTGCCGCTCCGCACACCTTGCATGACGTCAAGCCATCACAACCAGAGGCGCCATCGCAAACGCGCCACGTCCGGCGCCGAAACCTCACCGCGCCAGGTCAGAGGGTGTGAGCCGGCGCGCGGGAGGGGCGCTCGAGGACCACCCGTCCGCCTGTCTCGATCCATCCGCCGGGCCCCGGCGCCGTCAGGATCTGGGAGCCGCGGCCCTGCCGGATGTTGAGGGCGCGGCCCAGTTCCGCGGTGAGCAGCAGGGCCGCGGCGCCGGTCGCCTCGTCCTCGTCGATGCCGTCGTCGCGGCCCGGGAAGGCCCGGGCCCGGACGCGTCCGGCGGGCTCGTCCTCCCAGGCCCAGGCGTACACCCAGCGCTCGGCGGGGGTGGCGGAGGGCGCCGCGGGGGGCAGCGGCGCGGGCAGCGCGTCCACGTCGGCGGGCGACGGGCAGCGCCGCAGGGTGCGGGGCGGGGCCCACTCGGGCCGGGCCTCGATCCAGCTGAACTCGCCGTCGGGCCGCGCACCCACCACGCCCGCGGGGGTGATGAGTTCGGGCACGTCGAGCAGCCAGGCGGCGCCGACGCAGGGGTGCCCGGCGAACGGCAGCCGGAGCGTGGGGGTGTAGATGTCGATCGCACCCCGCTCGGGGTCGTCCACGAAGACCGTCTCGCTGAAGCCGAGACGGGCCGCCATCGCCTGGCGGTCGCGCACGTCGGGCACGGCCGAGCCGTCCCGGACCACGCCCAGGCGGTTGCCGAAGCGGCCGTCGGGGCCGCAGAAGACCCGCAGCACGTCGAGGACGCCGGTGCCGCGGACGGCGTCCAGCACGTCGTGTTCGCTCACCGGTGCATTGAAGCACCTGCTCGGCGCGCCCGAGCGCCCGGTGCGGCCCGTCCGGGCCCGCGCGGAGCGGGGCGCGCCGGGCGCCGGCAACTCTGGCCGGATCACAGCCGCTTGACCTTTCCATAACCACTATTTGGGGTGAACTTGACCTTGATTGCCCCCGAAGGGTCCGCTCCGCCCGCATGAGAGGTGAATCACTGCACACACGGGTGTTACTGAGGTAAGGCTCAGATAACTTAGGTGTGCCTCACCATCCGTCCGGATTCTGTCCATCGGCGAGCGGTCCGCCGTTGGACGGTCACCGACCCGACCCGGGAGCCCGTATGCGAGCCGTCAGACTCTCCGTCGTCACCGCCGCCACCGCCGCCGCGGCGCTGGCCTCCGTCACGGGGTGCACGGCGAAGAGCGATGCCGACAGCGGCAACGCCATCAAGGTCACCGCAGCGGACGACCGCTGCGACACCTCCGCCAAGCAGGCACCCGCCGGGCAGGTCACGCTCTCGATCGACAACAAGGGCTCCAAGGCCACCGAGGTCGAGATCCTCTTCCCGGACGACCGGATCGTCTCCGAGAAGGAGAACATAGGCCCCGGCACCCACTACACGCTGACCGCGGAGATCAAGCCGGGCTCGTACGAGATCGCCTGCCGGCCGGGGATGAAGGGCCACGGTGTGCGCCAGAAGTTCACCGTCACCGGCGGCAGCGGCAGCGCCAAGCGCGACCCGCAGGCGGACCGGGCGGTGGCCGCGTACCGCACCTACGTCCAGGACCAGGCGGACCAGACGCTGCCGAAGGTGAAGGTCTTCGCGGACGCCGTCAAGCGGGGCGACCTGGCGGCGGCGAAGCAGGCCTACGCGCCCTCGCGCATCGGATGGGAGCGCACCGAGCCGGTCGCCGAGTCGTTCGGCGACATCGACCCGAAGGTGGACACCCGCGCGGACGGCCTGGAGTCCGGCCAGAAGTGGACCGGCTGGCACCGCCTGGAGAAGGCCCTCTGGCAGGACAAGAAGATCGGCCCCGCCGAGAAGACGCTCGCCGGCCGGCTGGTGACGGACCTGACCGACTGGCAGCAGCGGGTCGGCAAGGCCGTGATCACCCCGACCTCCATGGCCAACGGCGCCAAGGAACTCCTCGACGAGGTCGCCACCGGCAAGGTCACCGGCGAGGAGGACCGCTACTCGCACACGGACCTGGTCGACTTCAAGGCCAACGTGGAGGGCGCGCAGAAGGCGTACGAGCTGCTGAAGCCGGTGGCCGCCAAGCACGACAAGGCGCTCACCGAGAAGCTGGACAAGCAGTTCGCCGCGCTGAACAAGCTGCTCGACGGCTATCGCACGGGCGCCCCGGGATCCTACGCGTACAAGTCCTACGACACGGTGGACGAGTCGCACCGCAAGGAGCTGTCCGACGCGGTGAACGCCCTGGCGGAGCCGCTGTCCAGACTCGCCGCCACGGTCGTCGCCGGCTAGTTCCCCGGACCCTCGCGGCGGACGGCACCCGCACCGGCGCCGGCCGGCCGTCCGCACACCGAGCAGGCAGATCACGTACACCAGGCAGGAGCCGTCCATGACGGAAGAGGTCGCGGGACGCGACGGGGAGCAGGGCGCCGGGGCGGCACACCCCGGGCAGGAGGAGACCGCTCAGGGCACGCCGCCGCCGGGGCCCGGCTCGCGCACCCCCTCGCGGCGCGCCCTGCTCGGCTGGGGCGGCGCGGGTCTGGCGCTGGGGGCCGCGGCGGCGGGCGGCGCGGCGGCGGCCGTGACCTCCGGCGACCCGGACTCCGCCGGCGCGGCGGACGCCGCCGCCGTCCCGTTCCACGGCGCGCACCAGGCCGGCATAGCCACCGCCGTGCAGGACCGGCTGCACTTCGCGGCGTTCGACGTGAAGACCACCGACCGCGCCGAGTTCGTCCGGCTCCTGAAGGACTGGACGGCCGCGGCGGCCCGGATGACGGCCGGGCACACGGTGGGCCACGGCGCCACCGGGCTGCCTCAGGCACCACCGGACGACACCGGCGAGGCGCTCGGCCTCAATCCGTCCCGGCTCACCCTGACGGTGGGCTTCGGACCCTCCCTGTTCGACCGGTTCGGCCTCGCGGACCGGCGTCCCGAGGCGCTGGTCGACCTGCCGAAGTTCCCCGGCGACAACCTGGATCCGGCGCGCAGCGGCGGCGACCTGTGCATCCAGGCCTGCGCGGACGACCCCCAGGTGGCGGTGCACGCGATCCGCAACCTCGCCAGGATCGGCTTCGGCACGGTGGCGATCCGCTGGTCCCAGCTCGGCTTCGGCAAGACGTCGTCGACGACGCCCGGCGCGCAGACGCCGCGCAACCTGATGGGCTTCAAGGACGGCACCCGCAACATCGCGGGCGACGACACCAAGCGGCTCGACGAGCACGTCTGGGTGGGCGCGAAGGACGGCCCCGACTGGATGACCGGCGGCTCGTACCTGGTGGCGCGCCGGATCCGGATGAACATCGAGACCTGGGACCGCACCTCCCTTCAGGAGCAGGAGGACGTCTTCGGCCGGGACAAGCGCGAGGGCGCCCCGGTCGGCAAGGCCAAGGAGCACGACGAGCCGTTCCTGAGGGCGATGAAGCCCACCGCGCACGTCCGGCTCGCCCACCCGGACTCCAACCAGGGGGCGACGATCCTGCGCCGCGGCTACTCCTTCACCGACGGCACGGACGGCCTGGGCCGCCTGGAAGCGGGCCTGTTCTTCCTCGCCTACCAGCGGGACATGCGCAAGGGCTTCATCCCGGTGCAGCGGCACCTGGCGCGGCAGGACGCGCTGAACGAGTACATCCAGCATGTCGGCTCCGCCGTCTTCGCGATCCCGCCGGGCGTGCGGGACGCCGGGGACTGGTGGGGCAGCACGCTGTTCGGCGAAGCGGGCAACTGAGCGACTGAGGGGACGTGCCATGTTCGGCAACTATCTGATCGGCCTGCGGGAGGGCCTGGAGGCCAGTCTCGTCGTCTGCATCCTCATCGCGTACCTGGTGAAGACCGGCCGGCGGGACGCCCTGCGGCCGGTGTGGACGGGCATCGCGGTGGCGGTCGTGCTGGCGCTGGGCTTCGGCTGCGCGCTGACGTTCGGCTCCCAGGAGCTGACGTTCGAGGCGCAGGAGGGACTGGGCGGCTCGCTGTCGATCGTCGCGGTCGGCCTGGTGACGTGGATGGTCTTCTGGATGCGCCGCACGGCCCGGCACCTCCGTGCCGAGCTGCACGGCAAGCTGGACACCGCGCTGCGGATGGGCACCGGCGCGCTCGTCGTCACCGCCTTCCTCGCGGTGGGCCGGGAGGGCCTGGAGACCGCCCTGTTCGTCTGGGCGTCGGTGCGCGCCTCCAGCGACGGCACGCACGGCCCGCTGATCGGGGTGGTGCTGGGCCTGCTGACCGCGGTGCTGCTCGGCTGGCTCTTCTACCGGGGCGCGATCCGCATCAACCTGGCCAGGTTCTTCACCTGGACCGGCGGCATGCTGGTGATCGTGGCGGCCGGTGTGCTCGCCTACGGCTTCCACGACCTGCAGGAGGCCGACCTCCTCGGCGGCCTGAACAGCCTGGCCTTCGACATCAGCGGAACCATACCGCCGGACAGCTGGTACGGCACGCTGCTGAAGGGCGTGTTCAACTTCCAGCCGGACCCGACGGTGCTTCAGGCCTGCGTGTGGCTGGTGTATCTCATCCCCACACTCGCACTGTTCCTCAGCCCGGTAGGGTTCGGGCCCGGGAAGGGCAAGGTGAAGGGTTCCGATGCACACTCTGCGGGCGCCGGGCAGGCGCGGGATCGCTCTGGTGAGGCGGCCGGTGGTGGCGGCGGCGCTGGTGACGGCGCTGTGGACGACGGCCGGGTGCGTGACGGTGCACGGCGAACGGGCGGTCATCCCGTCCGCGACCAGGGCTGACGCGGGCGGCGCCGTGCGGGCGTTCGTCACCGCCTACAACAAGGCCAACAAGGCCTACGACCCGGCCCTGGACGCCGGCCGCGTCACCGGTCCGCTGAGCGCCATCAACCAGTCGGGCCTGAAGGCCAAGCACGTCAACAACCCCCAGGGGAACCCCGAGTACACCCCCCTGGAGCTGACGGACGCCCACTACACCATCCCCAAGATGGCGGGCTGGCCGAAGTTCTTCCTGGTGGCCGCGGACACCAACGACGACCGGGACGGCGATCCCAAGCTGGACACCAGCATGCTGCTGGTCTTCACCCGGGGCGGCCCGCACGAGGTGTGGCAGGCGTCGTACCTGGCGCTGCTGCCGCCTCGCGACATCCCGGAGTTCGCCCTCGGCGAGGACGGCCTTGCCGAGGCCGTGCCGGACGACGACCCGGACCTCGCGATCGCACCCGCACGGCTCAGCAAGGCCTACACGAGCTACCTCCAGCAGGGCGGCGACGGCTTCGCGCCCGGCGCGCAGACCTCCGGGTGGCGTACCGAGCGTGACAAGACCGCCACCCGCCCCGGTCTGTCCACCCAGTACATCGACCAGCCGGTGACGGACGGCGACTACGCCCCGGTGGGCCTGCGCACCAAGGACGGCGGCGCGCTGGTCTTCTTCACCAGCCGCCACTACCAGAAGGAGACGGCGGCCAAGGGCGTCAACCTGAACGTCAGCCCCGATGTGAAGGCCCTCACCACCGGTGACGTCAAGCAGTCCATCACACTGGAGCGGATCTCCAACCAGGCGGTGCTGGACCCGGAGAAGGGCGCGGGGACCGCGCAGGTGCGGTTCCTCAGCCGGATTCAGGGGCTGACCGGCGCGAAGGGCGAGTGACGGCTCGGGCGCCCTCCGGGGCGCCGCCCCGCCGGGCCGTTCCGCGCCGCCCCGCCGGGCCGTTCCGCGCCGCCCCGCCGGGCCGTTCCGGGCGGCCCCGCGGCCGGCGCGTCTCGTCCGGCGGCCCGTTCCGCTCGGCAGCCCGTCACGCTCGGCGGCCCGTTCGTGCTCAGCCCCGCAGCGGCCAGCCCACGGACATCGGGTCGCCCGAGAAGCGCCCCGCCGCGTCGGTGAGCACCTCCAGCAGCGACAGCGGGTCGGGCAGCGGATGCTCCGGGCCGCGCACCCACACGACGGAGTACCCGTCGGGCAGCCGGGCCGGGGGCACCAGGACGTACGAGCCACGGCAGTGCCAGCGCAGGCCCGGGTGCTCGTCCATGGTCTCGGGGTGGCAGTCCAGCTCGCAGGGCCACCACTCGTCCTCGTCCTCGGGCGTGCCGCGGGTCAGGGTGAAGAACAGCATCCGCCCGTCACCGGACTCGGCGACCGGGCCGACCTCGACGCCGGAGGCGAGCAGCCGGCCCAGCGCCTCCCGGCCGGCCTCCACCGGGACGTCCAGCACGTCGTGCACCATGCCCGTGGCGGTGATGAAGTTGGCCTCGGGCTGGCTCTGGATCCACCGCTCGACCTGGGCCCGGTCCGTCGTGGACTGGGTCTGCCAGGCGAACGAGACGGGGTGCCGGGCGGGCGTGGGACAGCCGACGCGGTCGCAGGAACACCGGTAGCCGCAAGGATGGGCGGCGGGCGCGAGCGGCAGGCCCGCCCCGGCGGCGGCGAGCAGCAGAGCCGCGCGTCCACCGTCGTCCTCGGTCTCCTTGGGACGGCGCCGCAGCCACTGGGAGATCCTGCCCCGCCCACCGGGCCCCCGGCCGAACTCAGCGCCCATCTATCCCCTCGCTCACCCTCGTGCCGGCCGTCGCCCGCTGCCCGGGTGTGCACGTGAATGCCGGCAGGTTCCGCTTCATCGTCCCATCATCCTGCGCCCCGCGGGGACCAAGCCCGCATCCGGGGTGCGCACCGCCCCGGACGTGCGGACTCAGCGTGGGGCCAGGCCGTACAGTGCGTAGTCGACCAGGGTGTCCGCGTAGTCGTGGGTGAGCGGCCCGGTGCGCTGCAGCCAGCGCTGGGCGAGCGGGGCGACGAACAGCTCCAGGGCGATCCGCGGGTCCAGGCCGGGGCGCACCTCGCCGGCCTCCTGCGCGGCCCGCAGCCGCCGCACATAGCGCTGTAGCTGGGGTTCGAGCAGGTGGGCGACGAAGGTCCGGCCGAGTTGCTCGTTGACGACGCCCTCCGCGGCGAGGGCGCGGGCCGGCTGCTCGAACCGGGGGTCGAGCAGCTCGTCGATCGTGGCACGCAGCACGGTCTTGAGGTCGGCCGCGAGGTCGCCGGTGTCCGGCAGCGCGTCGGGCCGCTCCCCCGTCCCCTCGGTGGCTCCCGCCTCCGGGGTGCCGAGCTCCAGGAACGCCTCGAACAGCACCTCGGCCTTGGACGACCACCACCGGTAGATGGTCTGCTTGCCCACCCCGGCGCGGGCGGCGATGCCCTCGATCGTCGTCCTGGTGTAACCGAGCTCGGCGACGAGCGAGAGCGCGGCGGCGTGGATGGCACGCCGGGAGCGCTCACTGCGGCGGGTGGCGTCGGGCCCGCCGCGGCGGGTGCTGTCCGGCTCGCGAGGACGGGTGGTGTCCGGCGCGACGCGGCGCGTGGCGTCCGGCACGACGCGGCCCGTGGCGTCCGGCTTGCGGAGGCGCGTGGTGCCGGCGTGGGGGGCGGGGTCCTGGGCGGGGGCGGGGTCCTGGGCGGGGGCGGAGCCGCGGGTGGCGGGCTGTTTGCGGGCGGGGGCCATACGGCGAATCTAACAGCGGGCGAGCCGAGACGGTCCGTCTCCGTTCCGGGCCGGCGGGCACCGCCATGAAAGGAGCCTTTCCCCCTCCCCCCATCCCTCCCTCCCCCTCCCAGACCCTCTGATCAGGGACAGAGCGGCGATCGCGGATATCTCCGTCACTCGTTCGGTTCTCTCCCCTGCGCACCGGGCCGGCGCGCCCCACCATGGTCCTCACCTGCCCCTGCGGTACGTGAGGAGCTCTCGTTGAGCCGACCGCCCCGACACGCCAGACCCCGGCGCTATCTGATGTGCCCACCGGCGCACTTCAGGGTCACGTACTCGATCAACCCGTGGATGGACCCCACGAAGCCGGTCGACGCCCCGCTGGCGCTCGCCCAGTGGGGGGACCTGCGCGACCGCTATCTCGCGCTCGGCCACACCGTGGAGGTCATCGACCCCGTGCCGGGCCTGCCCGACATGGTCTTCGCGGCGAACGGCGCGATGGTCGTCGACGGCCGGGTGCTCGGGGCCCGGTTCGCCTTCCCGCAGCGCGGCCCGGAGGCGGCGGCGCACCTGGCGTGGTTCAGGGCGCGGGGGTACGCGGAGATCCGGGAGCCGGAGCACGTCAACGAGGGCGAGGGGGACTTCGCCGTGACCGCCTCCTACCTCCTCGCGGGGCGCGGCTTCCGGGCCAGCCCGCTGTCGCACGGCGAGGCCCAGGAGTTCTTCGGACGCCCCGTGATCGGGCTCGACCTCGTCGATCCCCGCTACTACCACCTGGACACGGCGCTCGCCGTGCTCGACGACACGACCGACGAGATCATGTACTACCCCGGGGCCTTCTCGCCGGGCAGCCGGGAGGTGCTGCGCCGGCTGTTCCCCGACGCGCTCATCGCGACGGAGGCGGACGCGGCGGCGCTCGGCCTCAACGCCGTCTCGGACGGCCTGCACGTCCTGCTCCCGGCCGCGGCGGTGGGGCTCGCGGACGCGCTCCGGGAACGGGGGTACCGGCCTGTCGGCGTGGACCTGAGCGAGTTGCTGAAGGGCGGCGGCAGCGTGAAGTGCTGCACACTCGAACTGCGCTCGGCCCCCTTCCTGTGAGCGGCACCGCGGCCCGCCCGCAGGGGCGCGGGGGACCGCGCGAGCAGCCACCCGCCCGCCGGTGGTCCGGTCGCGACGGAGACGGCCCCCTCGGGCCGTCCCCCACTGCCTCAAGGGCATGGAAGGTACCGAGATCTGACGCGTCGTCAGGAGAGGTCGCGCACTTCCCCGCGCCCCTGGGGCAGGCCGGGGCTCAGCCCCGGCCCAGGTTCCACAGGCGTACCGTGCCGTCCTCGCGGTCGCTGCCCGCGACGAGCCGGCCGTCCGGGCTGAAGGCCACGTCCTCGATCACGTCATCCGCCCCGTGTCCGCGGTTCGCCAGCATGGCGCGTGGTTCGCGGGTGGCCACGTCCCACAGCAACACGCCACGGCCGGCAGTGGTGGCGAGCGTCCTGCCGTCCGGGCTGAACGCCAGGTCCTCGAAGGAGATGTACCTGTCGCTGAGGGAGGCCTTCTGGCGGCCGCTGCTCACGTCCCACAGCCGTACCTTGTCGTCGGAGCCGACGGTGGCGAATGTCCTGCCATCGGGACTGAACGCCACACTCGTGACAGCTTGGGGGTGGTGGAGGGTGGCGCGCGGACCGTCTTGGCCGTAGGGCTCCGGATCACGGTGTGCCACGTCCCACAGCAGCGCCGAGTCACTTCTGCCGGAGGTGCTGCGGGAGTCGTCGCCCGCGGAGGCCAGCGTCCGGCCGTCCGGGCTGAAGGCCACCTTCGTGACTTTCATCCTGTGGTCGTAGTAGGCGAGTGGCTCGTCCGTACGGCTGTCGACATCCCGCAGGTACACCGAGCCGGTCTCGCTGCCGATGGCGAGCAGTTTGCCGTCCGGGCTGAACGCCACGCTCTCCCCGCCGTTGTAGAGGAAGCGCATCTGCCGGCGCCGGGCCACGTCCCACAGCCCCACCTCGCCGGTATCGAGGCCGGTGGCGAGGAGCTTGCCGTCCGGGCTGAAGGCCACGCTGCGGACCCCGAAGACATCGCCGACCCTGTTGCGTTGGATGAGGGTGGCGCGTGGCTTCCGGGCGGCGACGTCCCACAGCCGCACCTTGCCGTCGGGACCGCCGGTGGCGAGCGTCCTGCCGTCCGGGCTGAACGCCAGGGCTTCGGCCCCCGGCTGCCGGCCGGCCGGGGTGAGAGACGCCGCGGGCTGGAACGAGGGATAGGGGAGGTCGTCGTGGACGGGGCTGGACGGCGGAAGGAACACGGCGATCAGGACGATGGCGAGCACGACGACCCCCATCCCGACTCCGCCGACCAGGACGGGTAGTCCCGGGGTGGGCACGGTACGGGGGTCCTGGCTCGCGGGGTACGGCACCGTGTCCGAGCCTGGTGACATCACCACAGGAGCGCCGGGGGCGACGACCTGTGTGGGGGCGTGCGGGTGCGTGTCCGGAGCCGGCGCCGGCGGTGTGCGGGGTGCCGCGGGTGGGACCGGGGCACCGGGCGAGCCCGGTGTGACACGCTCGGCCCCTGGCGGGGACGCAGCGGTGACCGTGACCGTGTCGGCGTCGGCGGTTCCCGTCCCGTGGACCCGCCGGCACTGCTCGATGACGTCGGCGGCGGTCGGTCGCCGCTCCGGGTCCTTCTCCAGGCAGCGGGCGGCGACGGCCCGGACGGACTCGGGGCAGCCGTCGAGGTCGGGAGCCTGCTCCAGGATGCGGTAGGTCACGCTGTGGTCGCTGCCGCCGCCGAAGGCGAGCCGCCCGGTGGCGGCGAAGTGGGCGACGACTCCGAGGGCGAACACGTCACCGGCTTCGGTGACCTCCTGCCCCCTGATGTATTCGGGCGCCATGTAGGCGGGCGTTCCGGTGCGCATCCCGGTGGCGGTCACCGCGGTGACGTCCGCGGCCCGGGCGATACCGAAATCGATGACCTTGGGCCCGTCGGCGGTGAGGATGATGTTGGAGGGCTTCAGGTCGCGGTGGATCACACCCGCGGCATGGATGGATCCCAGGGCTTCGGCCACCCTGGCGACGAACCCCAGGGCAGCCTCGGCCGGCAGCGGCCCGCTTTCCGCGACCGCGTGCTGCAGGGACGGCCCGGGAACGTAAGCCGTGACCAGCCAGGGCTCATCGGCCCCCAGATCCGCGTCGACCACCGGCACGGTGTAGAGCCCCTGGACCCGCCGGGCCGCGGCCACCTCCTGTGCGAAGCGCTGACGGAACGACGCGTCGCCCGCGTACGCGCGGTGGACGACCTTGACCGCCACCGCGCTGCCGGCCGGTGTGCGCCCCAGGTAGACGCGGCCCATCCCGCCCTCGCCCAGGACCGCCTCCAGCCGGTACGGACCGGCCTCGGCGGGATCGCCAGGCCCGAGGGGGCGATGCGGCGGCGGAGTTGTCGGCCACCCGGGCGGTCGCCCCGCGGCAGCGGGCGGACCCGCTGGTCCACCGTGGTCCGGTCGGGACATGCTCCCCGTCACCCCTCGCTGGTCTGCCGACCACGTCGCCTGACCCGGTGCCTGGCACACCGGTGGTCCGCCGTCAGGACCCTATCCCCGCCCCGGGCCACCCCGTCCAGGCCTCTCGCCGTTCGAGCGACCGACAGCGTAGACGAACCCACCACCCCCGCACACCCATCCTGTGGGCGGTCACCGGATCGCCTGCGGCTCCGCCGAATGAGCGGGCGCTTCGGCCCCTAGGAAGCCGGTGTGTCCTGCGAGGGCCAGGGGTCGCCCCAGGCCGTGTCGCGGGCGGCGCGGTACGCGGTGCCGTGGCGCTTGGTGACCGTTGCCCTGGTGAGCGTGCCCTCCGCGGTGCACAGATCCAGCAGCACATGCCCCTTGCGGAGCTGCGGCCTGCGCAGCACCCGGGCCGCCGCGGTCGCCGGCGCGAGCGGCGACCGCACCGCGGCGACGAAGCTGAACTTCTCGTCCTCGTACGGCAGCGAGCCGCCCTTGACCTGCCGGTGCAGGGCGGACCTGCTGACCCGCACCGAGAAGTGGCACCAGTCGTCGCCCGGCGCGATGGGGCAGGCCGCGCCGTGCGGGCAGGGCGCGGCGACCCGCAGCCCGGCGCGGACCAGCTGCTCCCGTGCGGCCAGCACCCGTGCGTAGCCGTCCGGGGTACCGGGCTCCACGACCACCACGGCCTGCCCGGTGGCCGCCGCGGCGGCCACGGCCGCGGTGCGGTCCTGTTCGGTCAGCTCGCCCAGTACGTAGGAGAGGGTGACCAGGCCCGCGGCGGGCAGCGGTGCCGTGGCGCCGATGCGGGCCCGGTGCCACTCGGCGGAGGCGAGGTCCGGGTGCCCCGTGGCCAGCTCACGGCCCAGGGCGAGGGCGGGCTCGGCCCAGTCGAGGACGGTCACGGGCCGGGCGCCGCGCCAGGTGTCGCCGGCCGCCCAGACGGCGGCACCGGTGCCGCCGCCCAGGTCCAGGTGGCTGTCCGGGGCCCAGTCGGCGGGCAGGGCGGCGGCGAGCGCGCCGAGCGCGGCGCGGGCCGCCGCGAAGGTGGCGGGCATCCGGTAGGCGGCGTAGGCGACGACGTCCGCGCGGTCCCTGAGCACCGGGGCGCCCGTCGGGGTGTCCCCGCGGTACTGGGCGATCAGCCGTCCCACGGCCCCCGCGGCGGTACGTGGCGCAAGGCCGTCGAGCGCACCGTCCAGCGCGGCCCGCAGCCCCTCGGCCACCGGATTCGCGTTCATCCGCGGAATTCTACGGCCACCCGGGCCACCCACGGCCAAGGGCAGCCGCGCAGGGGCGCGGGGAACCGCGCGGCCGGCCACGACGAAGCCGTCAGATACGGGGGTGCCTCCCGCGCCCTTCGGGCAGTGGGGACGGCCCGAGGAGGACGGCCCGAGGAGGACGGACCAAGGGGGCAGTCTCCGTCGCATCCGGGCCACCGGCCGGCGGGTGGTCGGTCGCACCGTTCCCCGCGCCCCCGTTCAGGGTCCTGGCACGCCGTTCGTGAGTCCCCGCCCCGAAAAGGGGCGCGGACCCGCAGGGGGTCCGCCGCCGTCACTCCGGAGTGACCGCCCGTGCGAGCCAGCTCGCGGCCGCTGCCCGCGGGCTGCTGTCGGGCGGCCGGCGGCACGGATGGACGGTGTTGGCGAGCAGGACGACGAACGTGTCGGTGGCCCGGTCGAGGACCAGCGACGTACCGGTGAACCCGGTGTGCCCCGCGGCGCCCCGTCCCGCCAGCTCCCCCATGAACGAGGGCTGGTCGACGGCGAAGCCGAGCCCGGGCGGCGTCAGCATCAGCTCGACGAAGTCGGGCCCGAGGATCCGCGCCGTCCCATAGGCGCCCCCGCCCAGCAGCGCACGGCAGAACACCGCGAGGTCGCCCGCCGTCGAGAACAGCCCGGCGTGCCCGGCCACCCCGCCCAGCGCCCACGCGTTCTCGTCGTGCACCTCGCCCCGCAGCATGCCCCGGTCCGCCTTGGCCCACGGCCGCCGCTGGTCCTCGGTGGCCGCCGCGCCGGGGCAGGGCCCGAAGCCGGTGGCCGTCATGCCGAGCGGGCGGGTGATGCCCTCCCGGATCAGCACGTCCAGCGGGCGCCGGGTGATCCGCTCCAGCAGGTGCTGCACCAGCAGCATGTTGAGGTCGGAGTAGAGGTACCTGCCGGGCTCGGCCACCGGGCCCTGGGCCCGCAGCGCCGCGAGCCGGGCCGTGTCGTCCGGCAGGTCGTACAGCGGCAGCTCGGGCGGCAGCCCCGAGGTGTGCCGCAGCAGGTGCCGCACGGTGATGCCGTGCTCGGCGGCGCCCCGGAACTCCGGCAGCAGGTCCCCGACGCGGGCGTCGAGGCCGAGCGTGCCGCGCTCCAGCTGCTGCACGGCGGCGACCGTGGTGAACAGCTTGGTGAGCGACGCCAGGTCGAACGGCGTGTCGGTGCGCATCGGCCGCCACTGTTCCGGGGGCAGCTCGACGCCCGCGTCGGCAACCGGGTCGTACGCCCGGTGGCGCACCGCCCAGCCCGACGCGTCCTGCACCGCGATCACCGGCCCGCGCCCCGCCAGCAGCACCGCGCCCGCACACCAGTGCCGTTGTGAGGTGTGCAGGCGCCGCACCTCGTGCACCATGCGGCGCAGCGCACCGGGGTCGAGCCCCGCACGCTCGGGCGAGCCGGGGCGCAGCCGGGGCGTGCTCAGTGCTCCACCTCCCCCGGCGCGGCGGCCGACGGGACCTCGCCGGTGACCGCCCGCGGGGTCTCCCGTGCGATCCGCTCGGGCCCGGCCGGCGCGCCCGGCAGCCGAGACGACAGGGAGCGCCGCACCGGCCGCGCGGCCCGGCGCACCGGTTCGGCGGCCGCGGACGTGCGCTGCCGCCAGGGCCGGCACAGGCCGAGGAAGCAGCCCACGGCCACCAGCGCGGCGGCCACCTGGACGACGGCCATCGGCACGGCGGTTCGCTCGCCGGCGACCCCGACCAGCGGCGAGGCCACCGCGCCGATGAGGAACTGCGAGGTGCCCAGCAGCGCGGACGCGGAGCCCGCGGCGTGCGGGGTGCGCATCAGCGCGAGGGCGTTGGTGTTCGGCATGGCCAGGCCCATCGCGGACATCAGCACGAAGAGCGCGGCCGCGACCGGTACGAGGCCGACGGGCCCGAAGACGCCCGTCGTCATCAGCAGCAGCGCGGCCGCGGCGAGGGTGATCAGGGCGAGCCCCACGGCCAGCGCCTTGTCCAGGCTGACCCGGCCGACGAGCACCTTGCCGTTGAGCTGGCCCACGGCGACGAGGCCGATGGAGTTGAGGCAGAAGACCAGCGAGTACGTCTGGGGTGAGGCCCCGTAGATCTCCTGGATCACATAGGGCGAGGCGCTGATGTAGGCGAACAGCGCGGCGAAGGCGAACCCGCCGGCGATCATGTAGCCGCTGAAGATCCGGTCGGCGAGGAGCCCGCGCATGGTGGTGAGCGCGCCGCCGACGCCGCCGCCCTGGCGCCTGGCCGGGTCCAGGGTGTCCGGGAGCTTGATCCACACGACGGCGGTGAGCAGGATGCCGACCACGGTGAGGATGTAGAAGACGCCCCGCCAGTCGGTGAGCCGCAGCACCTGGCCGCCGATGATGGGGGCGACGATGGGCGCGACCCCGGAGATCAGCATCAGGGTGGAGAAGAACCGCGCCATGGCCACCCCGTCGTAGAGGTCGCGGACGACGGCACGCGCGATGACGATGCCGGCGGCGCCCGCCAGGCCCTGGGCGAGCCGGAACGCGACGAGCAGCTCGACGTCGGGCGCCAGCGCGCAGGCGACGGTGGCGACCACGTAGACGAGCAGGCCCGCCAGGAGCGGGCGCCTGCGGCCCCACTTGTCGCTCATCGGCCCCACCACGAGCTGGCCCAGGGCCATTCCGGCGAGGCAGGTGGTGAGCGTGAGCTGCACGGTGGCGGCGGGCGCGTGCAGCGAGTCGGTGACCTCCGGCAGCGACGGGAGGTACATGTCCATGGACAGCGCCGGCACGGCGGTCAGGCCGCCGAGGATCAGGGTGACCAGCAGGCCGGCGCGGCGCAGCGCCGCCGGCGCGGGGGCGCCCGGGGCGCCCGGTCGGAGTGCGGGCGCCGGGCGCGGGGGCGCGTCCGGCGCGGTGGGTATGTGGCCTTCCGGCCCCTGCTCGTCCCGCGTGGTGCGGCCACGCTCGGACATGTGTCCTCCCCTTCGGTCGAATAGGACCCCATGGTCTCAGTTCGAGCATGCGGGCGTGGCGCGCGTTCTTCGCGGTGGCGGCCGTCGTCCGTGGTCCCGGCGAGGGGCGGGGCCACCCGGGTGGGCGGGGGCGACGTAGGCTCCAGGGCGGCCGGACCGGACGGTTCCGGTGACTGCGAGAGGGAGGGGCACTGTCGTGGATCAGGTGCGGTGGGGTGTGCTGGCGACCGGCGGCATCGCGGCGTCGTTCGCGCGGGATCTGGTGGAGATGCCGGACGCCGAGCTGGTGGCGGTGGGTTCGCGCAGCGAGCCGGCGGCCCGCGCCTTCGCCGAACGGTTCGGGATACCGCGGGCGTACGGCGACTGGGCCTCGCTCGCCAAGGACGCCGAGGTGGACGTGGTGTACGTCGCCACGCCGCACTCGGCGCACCGGGCGGCGGCGGGGCTCTGCCTGGAGGCGGGGCGCGCGGTGCTGTGCGAGAAGCCGTTCACGCTGAACGTGCGCGAGGCGGCCGAGCTGGTGGCGCTGGCCCGCGAGCGGGGCACGTTCCTGATGGAGGCGATGTGGACGTACGTCAACCCGCTGGTGCGCCGGGTCAAGGCGCTCGTCGACGACGGCGCGATCGGCGAGGTCCGTGCGGTGCACGCCGACTTCGGCATCACCGGCGACTTCCCGCCGGAGCACCGGATGCGCAATCCGGAGCTGGGCGGCGGGGCGCTGCTCGACCTGGGGGTCTACCCGGTGTCGTTCGCGCAGCTGCTGCTGGGTGAGCCGGCGGAGCTGGTGGCGAGTGCGGTGCTCTCCCAGGAGGGCGTCGACCTCCAAACCGGCGCGGTGCTCTCGTGGGAGAGCGGTGCTCAGGCCGTGCTGCACTGCGCGCTGGACGCGAGCACTCCGGTGCACGCCATGGTGGCCGGCACCCGGGGGCGGATAGAGATCCCGCACGGCTTCTTCCACCCCGACCGCTTCGTGGTCTACCGCGACGGCCACGAGCCCGTGGAGCACACCCTCGCCCCGGAGGACGGCCACCGCTCCACCTACCGGCACGAGGCGGCCGAGGTGATGCGCTGCCTGCGCGCCGGGGAGACCGAGTCCCCGCTCGTCCCGCTGGACGGCACCCTCGCGGTGATGCGCACGCTCGACGCGATACGGCAGCGCACCGGCGTCCGCTACCCGGGCGAGGCTGCCTGACGGACCCCGACGGCCGGGCGGCACCGGTCGGGCGGCACCGGTGGGCCGGCCCGACGGCCCGGCCCCGCGGCCCGTACCGGGCCGTCACGTACGCTCCCCGCCATGGACGAGAGGCGAACGAGGACCGCCGTGATCACCGGCGCCGGCTCCGGCATCGGCCGTGCGGCCGCCCTGGAACTGCTGGCCGCCGGCTGGTCGGTGGCGCTGGCCGGGCGCCGCCGGGAGGCCCTGGCGAAGACGGCGTCATTGGCGGGGGCGGGCACGGCCGGTGCGCCGGAGGTGCTGTGCGTCCGCACGGACGTGACCCGGCCCGACGAGGTGGCGGCGCTGTTCGCCGCGGTGCGCGACCGGTTCGGCCGGCTGGACCTGCTCTTCAACAACGCGGGCACCTTCGGCCCCGGCGGTGTCCCCACGGAGGAGCTGTCGTACGACGCCTGGCGGCAGGTCGTCGACACCAACCTGAACGGCGCGTTCCTGTGCGCCCGGGAGGCGTTCCGGCAGATGAAGGAGCAGCGCCCGCAGGGCGGCCGGATCATCAACAACGGCTCCGTCTCGGCGCACGTGCCCCGCCCGCGGTCGCTCGCCTACACGGCCACCAAGCACGCGCTGACCGGCCTGACGAAGTCGCTCTCGCTCGACGGCCGCCCGTACCGGATCGCCTGCGGCCAGATCGACGTCGGCAACGCCGCCACCGAGATGACCGAGCGGATGCGGCAGGGGGTGCTCCAGGCGAACGGGGAGGTGGCCGCGGAGCCGGTGATGGACGTGCGCGAGGTCGCCCGCACCGTCCGGCACATGGCGGAGCTGCCGCTGGAGGCCAATGTGCAGTTCGCGACCCTGCTGGCCACGGCGATGCCGTTCGTGGGCCGGGGCTGAGGCACGGCCTTCCGGGTACCAGGGCCGCACGGGAATCTCCCGCCACCCGTACGGCGGCCCGGGCACGGTGCCCGTGCCGGGCGCGTGCGACGGTGGAGGGGCATGCCCCAGATGCATCCGGCGCATGGCGGTGCGGCCGTACCGCCAGGAGGAGGTCACCAGCGATGTGTGTCGACCGACGGGACGTGGGACTGCTGATGCTGCGGCTCGGGACCGGCGGTACGCTCATGGCCCACGGCGCGCAGAAGCTCTTCGGCTGGTTCGGAGGCGGGGGCGTCGCGGACACGGCGGCGTTCATGGAATCGGTCCAGTACAAGCCGGGCAAACTGAGCGCGCTGATGTCGGGGGTCGCGGAGGCCGGTGGCGGTGCGCTGCTGGCGATGGGGCTCGCCACGCCGGCGGCGGGCGCGGCGGCGGCGGGCGGCATGGCGGGTGCCGCGGCGGTGCACGCGCCCAACGGCTTCTTCGCCCAGTCCGGCGGTCTCGAGCACCCCGCTCTGGTGGGGCTGGTCGCCACCAGCCTGGCCGTGATGGGGCCGGGGCGGCTCTCGCTGGACCACGTCATCGGCCACACCCTCAACCGCGACTGGATGGTCCCGGCCGCCCTGGGTGTCGCCTCCGCCGCGGCGGCGGTGGTGGTCGGCGCCCGTCAGCGCCGCTTGTCGGCCGCGAAGGCGGAGGAAGCCGAAGGCGACACGGACACGCCATAGCCGACCGAGCCCCGGCGGGTCCCCGGCGGCCAACCGAGCCCGGAAGGGGCGCGGGGGCTGCGCGAGCGACCGCCCACCGTCGGTGGTCCGGACACGACGGTAACCGCGCCCTCGGGACGGTGACGACCTCGCTGCATCGTCGTGGCCTGTCGCGCCCACGCGGCGGAGCCGCACAATGTCACAGCCCCGCGCCCCTGGGGAAGCCGGGGCACGCCCCGGCAAGGGCGGGAAGTCAGAGCCGCCCCGGCTCGACCAACTCCCCGGCGAGCATGTCCATGAGCAAGCCGTCCCGCACGAGCCCGTCCTCCCTGCGCTCGTACTCCCGCATCACGCCCACAGGGCGGAATCCCAGCTTGCGGTAGAGGTTGATGGCGGGCTCGTTGTCGACGGCGGGGTCGATCGTCAGCCGGTGGTGGCCGTCCACCTCGAAGAGGTAGTGCGCGAGGACGTAGATCGCGGCGCCGCCGATGCCCTTGCGGTGCCAGTCGGGGTGGACGGCGATGTCCATGCCCGCGTGCCGGAAGTCCCGGGTGGGCTCCTCCCAGGCCTGGACGATCCCCACGACCAGCGGATCCAGGCCGTCCGCGCCGTCCGCGCCGCCCTCGGGCTGCCGCTCGATGGCGTAGCTGCGGACGTCACCGGGCGGCGCACACGCCTCGTCGGCCTCCTCCTCGGGATCGCCCCACCACCGGGCCACCTCCGGGCAGCCCAGGATCTCCAGGAAGCGTTCCCGGTCCCCCGCCCCGGCCGGCCGCAACCGTACGCCGAGACCCTCGATCACCTGCATCGCCGCCGCCCTCCGCCGATCCGATGCGACGATCCTAAAGTGGCGTCAGGAGCCGTTCTCGGCGGGGTTGGCGGCAGGGCAGGCGCCCGGAGAAGAGCGCCGCCCGGGCCACGGGCGGCGCGTCACGCCGACGAGCCTGCCGTCTCGAACCCGTTCCGGGCCCGCAGTTCGCTGTCGATCCAGCACCTGACCGACCTGTTCGTGCTCACCGACGACCTCGGCCTCTTCCCGGACCCCGCGCCCGCCGCACACCGCATGCGGGCGCTGCTGGCCACGGCAGGCGTCGAGTGAACGCCCCGGCGAACACGTCGGCGGACGGCATGGCGAGAGCGGCCGCGGCGCTCGACGACGACCTGGTTGTACTGAGCACGTCCCGGACTTGGGTCAGGGGCGCGGACGAGGCCGCTACTGCCGCGGCAGGCAACGTTCGCCCCGTCGCGACGCCCGGCACGCCCTCTCGCCGCACCGGACGCCGCTCCTTGACGGGCAAACGTCGCCTGCCGCGGCACTAGCCTCGGCATCGCACGCCGGGTGAGCGCCGCGCTGACCCGGGCGGCCGGACGGATCGTCGCCGCGCACCAGCCCGCGTTCGTACTGGCGAAGGGCGGCATCACCTCGTCCGACGTGGCCACCGGGGCCCTGGGCATCGACAGGGCCTGGGTCCGGGGGTCGCTGCTGCCTGGGATCGTGTCGCTGTGGGAGCCGGTGTCCGGACCCGCGGCAGGACTGCCATACGTGGTCTTCGCAGGAAACGTCGGCGACGAGAACGCGCTGGCGGACGTGGTGGCACGACTGGAGGCGGCATGAGCACACGCATCGTCATCACCGGAGGCGCGGGCTTCCTCGGCGCCCTGCTGGCCCGCCGGCTGCTGGCGTCCCCGGTCGCCCTCGGCGGCGGGGCACGGGCACGGGTCGGCGAGCTGGTCCTTGTCGACCTCGCCGCGCCGCCGCCCGACCTCGCCGCGCACCACCGGGTCAGGGCCGTCGTCGGCGGCCTGGAGACCGCGGCCCGCGAACTGGGCGAGGCCGACGCGGTGTTCCACCTCGCCGGCGTGGTCAGCGGCGCCGCCGAGGCGGACTTCGACCTCGGCATGCGCACCAACCTGGACGGCACGCGGACCCTCCTGGAATGGGCGCGGCGCCACCGGGTGCCGCCGGTGCTGGTCTTCTCCAGCTCGCTCGCCGTGTTCGGCAGCGACCCGGCGATCGGCCCGGTCGGCGTCGTGGACGACGACACCCTGCCGCGGCCGCAGTCCAGTTACGGCGTCCAGAAGTTCATCGGCGAGCAGTTGGTCGCCGACTACACCCGCAAGGGCTTCGTCCGCGGCCGGTCCGTGCGGCTGATGACGGTGTCGGTGCGCCCGGGCCGGCCCAACGCCGCGGCGTCGAGCTTCCTGTCCGGTATCGTCCGCGAGCCGCTCGCGGGCGAGCGCGCGGCCTGCCCCGTACCGCCGGACACGCCCGTCGCGCTCTCCTCGCCCCGCCGGACCCTGGACGGCCTGGTGCGGGCCGCGGAGGCCGACGACGCGTCCTGGGGCAGCCGCACCGCGATGAACCTGCCCGCCCTGACCACCACGCCCCGCGAGATGGCGGCGGCCCTCGACCGGGTCGCGGGCGCCGGCACCAGCGCGCTGATCGACTTCAGGGACGATCCCGCCGTCGGCGCCATCGTGCGCAGCTGGCCCGCCGAGTTCCGCACCCCCCGCGCACACCGTCTCGGCCTCGCGGCCGAGGAGTCCTTCGACGACGTCGTGCGCGCCTACCTCACCGACCACCCGGGAGCCCGATCATGACCATGCCGACCATCCCGCCTCCGCCGAGGCCGAGCTCGGACGCGTCGAGGGCGACGAGGACACCGCCACGTGCCCGCCGAACGGGCCTGGGATCACGTGGCCGGCCTGACCGGCGGTCAGGACATCTCCGAGCGGGTCCTCCAACAGGTGGGACCGGCGCCCCAGTTCGGCCTGGCCAAGTCCCACCCCGGCTTCGGCCCCCTCCGAGCTGATCGCCAAGCTGTCCTCCGTCGTCACCCTGCTGCCCGGCGACCTGGTCTTCACCGGCACCCCCGCCGGTGTCGGTCTCGGGCGCACCCCGCAGCGCTACCTGCGCAGCGGCGACACGTTGGAGTCGTACGTCGAGGGCATCGTAGGCGCACCCGTCTCCTACCTGCACCACACCTCCTGGCAGGTCGACGACGTCGACGACGTCGGCCGCGGGGCCTGCGCGATGCTCGAAGACCACCCGGAACGGCACGTGCGGGGACTCGGCCGCCACCACGTCGGTTCCAACGTCTTCTGGTACCTCAAGGACCCGGCCGGCAACTTCTCCGAGTACTACTCCGACCTCGATGAGATCCCGGAGGACGAGGTGTGGAACCCGGAGGTCCACGAGGGCGCGCGCGGCGTCTTCAACTGGGGCCCGCCGCTGCCCCCGTCGTTCATCGAACCCGAGGACCTCGGGGCCCTGATGACCGGCGCCCACCAGCCCCGCTGAACCATTGACGCCCCGAAAGGCAGCCATGACCACCACCGGCGAACTCACCGTGCTCGCGATATCCGGCAGCCTGCGAGCCGGATCCCTCAACACCGCGCTGCTGCGCGCCGCCGCGAGGCACGCGCCCGCCGGCGTGCGGGGCGAACTCTTCGAGGGCCTGGAGGAGATACCGCCCTACAACGGCGACCGGGACGAGGCGTCCCTGCTGCCCGAGCCGGTGGCCCGCCTGCGCACCGCCGTCACCGCGGCCGACGGTCTGCTGCTGGCCACGCCCGAGTACAACTACGCGCCCTCCGGAGTGCCGAAGAACGCCATCGACTGGGCCTCGCGCCCCAACCCGGGCTCCTGCCTGGTGGACAAGCACATCGCGATCACCGGCGCCTCGCCGGGAAACTTCGGCACCGCCCGGGCGCAGATGGTCCTGCGGCAGATCCTGCTGGCGACCCGCAGCCACGTCGTGGGCCGCCCGGAGACCCTTGTCTTCGCCGCCCACCAGCGCTGCGACGCGGCCGGCGACGTCTCCGACGAGGTCACCATCGGCCTGCTGCGCGACCTTCGCACGTCCCTGCGCGACCAGATCCTCGCCGCCCGCAGCAGGGCCTGACGTCCGGCGCTCATCGCGGCCCCTGTCACCCTCCCGCCGTGCCCCGGCCGGGTGCAGGTGACGGCCGCCGCCCCCTCCCCGCGTCCTGACGCGGGTCCCGGCACGGGCCACGGCCCGGGGCCCGTGCCGGGGCCGAACGCCCCGGCCCCGGCCGGTCCTGCCCCGGGCTACCAGCCGTGCACGGAGAACGGCTCGCCCTTGAGGTAGTGGGCGATGCCGTGGGCGTTGTACGGCATCGTGTGGGCGGGCAGCTGGTCCGCGCGGTGCCAGGAGAGGCCGGCGCACTTGTGGGGCTCGGCGTTGACGGGCTCGCCGTTCCACTGGGACGTCGCGAAGAACCAGCCGACGCGGACGTCGTCGGGGGCGTTGCGGTGCTGCATCACATGGACGAGGCGGAGTGCCGGCTCGTCGATGCGGACGCCGATCTCCTCGCGGGCCTCGCGGACCGCGGCCTCGATGACGCTCTCCCCCGGCTCGACCTTGCCGCTGGGGAGGTTGAGCATCCCGTCCCCGAACCCGGTGCCCGAGCGTTCGGCGAGCAGGATGCTGCCGTCGCTGCGCTCCAGAATGATCATGACATCGATGACGGTGTGCGGCGCCACTGGATCCCTCCGGCGATTGCGGTGCGGTACGACCCTAGCGGCAGCCGTCGCGCCGTCCGCGCGCCCCTGCGAGGCCTGCCCCGTGACCTGGGACACACCGGCGTCAGGCAGACGTCAAGAGTCGGAGCGCGCCCGTATAGGACGCATCAAGGGCTCTTAACTCCCGAGAGGCGAAGAGGTTTGCTCTTCTCGGCCAGACGGCCGATTTTCCACCCAACTCGTCCGTTCATCCGCCTACCCTCTCACCTCTCCCAGGAGCTCCCGATGGCCGATGTGGCCTTCGTGGTCACCACGATCGCGGTCTTCGCCGTGGTGGCCCTCGTCGCCAAGGCGGTGACAAAGCTGTGACCGCCGAGAACATCGTCGGCCTGGTCGTCGCCGTCGCGCTGGTCGGCTACCTCGTCGTGGCGCTGGTGCGCCCGGAGAGGTTCTGAGGCCGGCCATGGGTCCTGTGCTTGCCGGGGTCCTCCAGCTTCTCGCGCTGGTGGTCGCGCTGGGTCTGGCCTACCGGCCGCTGGGCGACTACATGGCCCGCGTCTACTCCTCACCGCGGCACCTGCGGGTGGAGCGGTGGATCTACAAGGCGATCGGGGTGAACGCGGACACGCAGCTGCGCTGGCCCGCCTATCTCCGTGGAGTGCTGGCGTTCTCGCTGGTCGGCGTGGTCGTCCTCTATCTGCTGCAACGGCTGCAGGGAGTGCTGCCGGGCTCGCTGGGGTTCGCCTCGATCGACCCCGACCAGGCGTTCAACACGGCGGCGTCGTTCGTGGCGAACACGAACTGGCAGTCGTACTACGGCGAGCAGGCCATGGGCCATGTGGTGCAGACCGGCGGGCTCGCGGTGCAGAACTTCGTCTCGGCCGCGGTGGGCATGGCGGTGGCGATCGCGCTGGTGCGCGGGTTCGCCCGGTCCCGCTCCGGCGAGCTGGGCAACTTCTGGGCCGACCTGGTGCGCGGCTGCGTCCGGATTCTGCTGCCGATCTCGGTGGTGGCCGCTCTGGTACTGGTGGCCTGCGGGGCGATCCAGAACTTCGCCGGCATCCACGAGGTGGGCCAGTTCTCCGGCGGCGCCCAGCAGTGGAACGGCGGCGCGGTCGCCTCGCAGGAGGCCATCAAGGAGCTGGGCACCAACGGCGGCGGCTACTTCAACGCCAACTCCGCGCACCCCTTCGAGAACCCCACGCCGTTCACGAACCTCTTCGAGATCTTCCTGATCCTGGTGATCCCGTTCGCCCTGACCCGGACGTTCGGGCGGATGGTGGGCTCGCTGCGGCAGGGCTACGCGATCCTCGGCACGATGGCCGCCATCTGGCTGGGATTCGTCGCGCTGATGTGGTGGACCGAGTTCGCGCACCACGGCCCCGCCTTCCAGATCGCCGGGGGCGCGATGGAGGGCAAGGAGACCCGCTTCGGAGTGGGCGCCTCGTCGATCTTCGCGGTGTCGACGACGCTGACGTCCACGGGCGCCGTGGACTCGTTCCACTCCTCGTTCACCGGTCTCGGCGGCGGCATCACCCTGCTGGGCATGCAACTCGGCGAGATCGCTCCCGGCGGCGTGGGCTCGGGCCTCTACGGCATGCTGATCATGGCGGTGATCGCGGTGTTCATCGCCGGACTGATGGTGGGCCGCACGCCGGAGTACCTCGGCAAGAAGATCGGCACCCGCGAGATCAAGCTCGCGGCCTGCTACATCCTGATCACGCCCGCGCTGGTGCTGTGCTTCACCGCCGCCGCGATGGCCCTGCCCACCCCGCCGCACTCGATGCTCAACACCGGCGCGCACGGGTTCTCCGAGATCCTGTACGCCTACACCTCCGCCGCGAACAACAACGGCTCGGCGTTCGCGGGCCTGAACGCCGACACGCAGTGGTTCAACACCACGATCGGCCTCGCCATGCTGCTGGGCCGGTTCCTGCCGATGGTGTTCGTCCTGGCGCTGGCGGGCTCGCTCGGCGAGCAGCGGCCGGTACCGGTCACCGCCGGCACGCTGCGCACCGAGAAGCCGCTGTTCACGGGGCTGCTGGTCGGCACCCTGCTGATCGTGACCGGCCTGACCTACTTCCCCGCCCTGGCCCTGGGCCCCCTCGCCGAAGGACTCGCGTGATGACCGCCAGGACCTTCAGGCAACCGCACCACCGAGCAGAGGAACACGAGGACGCCATGTCCACCGCCACCAGGATCCGCACCCCCCACCAGGAACCGCCCGGCGGGCAGCACCCGGGCGGGCGCGTCGGGGACGGTCTCTTCGACCCCGGGCTGCTCGTCCGGTCGCTGCCGGACGCCGTGCGCAAGCTCGACCCCCGGGTGATGGTCAAGTCGCCCGTGATGTTCGTCGTGCTGGTCGGCTCGGTGCTCACCACCGCACTGGCGATCGTGCACCCCGGTGACTGGTTCGGGTGGGCCATCACCGGCTGGCTGTGGCTGACCGTGGTCTTCGCCAACCTGGCGGAGGCCGTGGCCGAGGGCCGCGGCAAGGCCCAGGCCGACACCCTGCGCCGGGCCAGGACGGACACCGTGGCCCGCCGGCTCGCCGACGGCGCCGAGGAGCCGGTGCCGGGCACCGCGCTGCGCGTGGGCGACCTCGTGGTCTGCGAGGCCGGTGACGTCATCCCCGGCGACGGCGACGTCATCGAGGGCGTCGCCTCCGTAGACGAGTCCGCGATCACCGGTGAGTCCGCGCCCGTCATCCGCGAGTCGGGCGGCGACCGCTCCGCGGTCACCGGCGGCACCAAGGTCCTCTCCGACCGTATCGTCGTCAGGATCACCACTCGGCCCGGCGAGACCTTCATCGACCGGATGATCGGTCTGGTGGAGGGCGCCGCCCGCCAGAAGACCCCCAACGAGATCGCCCTCAACATCCTCCTGGCCTCGCTCACCGTCGTCTTCCTGCTGGCCGTCGTCACCCTGAAGCCGTTCGCGGTCTACGCGGGCGCCGACCGGCAGACCTCGCTGATCGTGCTCACCGCGCTGCTGGTGTGCCTGATCCCGACGACGATCGGCGCGCTGCTGTCCGCGATCGGCATCGCGGGCATGGACCGCCTGGTGCAGCGGAACGTCCTCGCGATGTCCGGGCGGGCCGTGGAGGCGGCCGGAGACGTCTCCACGCTGCTGCTGGACAAGACCGGCACCATCACCCTCGGCAACCGCCAGGCCGCCGAGTTCCTCCCGGTGCGCGGCACCACCGCCGCCGAGGTCGCCGACGCGGCCCAGCTGTCGTCGCTGGCGGACGAGACCCCGGAGGGCCGCTCGATCGTCGTACTGGCGAAGGAGGACTACGGCCTCCGGGAGCGGCACCAGGGTCAGCTGACCGGCGCCGAGTGGATCCCGTTCACCGCCCAGAGCCGGATGTCCGGTGTCGACGTCGACGGCCGGCGGATCCGCAAGGGCGCCGCGGGAGCGGTCACCGCGTGGGTGCGCGAGCGGGGCGGCGAGATCGCCGAGGACGCCGGGGACCTCACCGAGGGCATCGCCCAGTCGGGCGGCACACCGCTGCTCGTGGCGGTGGAGGACACCGGCGGTGCCCGGGTGCTGGGCGTGATCCACCTCAAGGACGTGGTCAAGGAGGGCATGCGGGAGCGGTTCGACGAGCTGCGCCGGATGGGCATCCGCACGGTGATGATCACCGGTGACAACCCGCTCACCGCCCGCGCCATCGCGGACGAGGCCGGCGTGGACGACTTCCTCGCCGAGGCCACGCCCGAGGACAAGATGGCCCTGATCAAGCGGGAGCAGGCGGGCGGGAAGCTGGTCGCGATGACCGGCGACGGCACCAACGACGCGCCCGCGCTGGCCCAGGCGGACGTCGGCGTGGCGATGAACACCGGCACGTCGGCCGCCAAGGAGGCCGGCAACATGGTCGACCTCGACTCCAACCCCACCAAGCTGATCGAGATCGTCGAGATCGGCAAACAACTGCTCATCACCCGCGGCGCCCTGACCACGTTCTCCATCGCCAACGACGTCGCCAAGTACTTCGCGATCATCCCCGCGATGTTCGCGGCGGCCTACCCGGGCCTGGACAAGCTGAACATCATGCACCTGGCCTCGCCCGAGTCGGCGATCCTGTCCGCGGTCGTCTTCAACGCCCTGATCATCATCGCGCTGGTGCCACTGGCGCTGCGCGGCGTGCGCTACCGGCCCTCCAGCGCGGACGCCATGCTCCGGCGCAACCTGGGCCTCTACGGCCTCGGCGGGCTGGTCGCCCCCTTCATCGGCATCAAGATCATCGACCTGCTCATCTCCCTCATCCCCGGAATCGGTTGATCACCATGGCCACCTCAGCCTCCGGCGCCACCCGCCTGTTGTGGGCCGCACTGCGTGCCCTGCTCGTACTCACCGTCGTCCTCGGCGTGCTCTACCCGCTGGCCGTCACCGGGGTCGCGCAGGGCCTCTTCCCGCACCAGTCCCAGGGCTCCGAGATCAGGGACGGCGGCAAGGTCGTGGGCTCCTCCCTCATCGGGCAGCGGTACGACCTGCCGTTGCGGAAGGGGCAGCAGACTCCGGAGCCCGACCTGAAGTGGTTCCAGCCCCGGCCCTCGGGCGGCCTCGGCGAGAACACCGTCAACACGCAGTACCACCTGCTGCTGTCCGGCGCCACCAACCTCTCCGGGGACAACAAGGACCTCATCGCCTCGGTGACCGCGGCGAAGAAGGCCGTGGTCAAGGACAACTCCACGGCCACCTACCCGGTCAAGCCCTCGGACGTGCCGCCCGACGCCGTCACCTCCTCGGGATCCGGACTCGACCCGGACATCTCCCCGCAGTACGCCGAGCTCCAGGTGCACCGGGTCGCCGAGCGCAACCACCTTCCCGTCGCGCAGGTCGAGAAGCTGGTCAAGGCGCACACCGACGGCCGCCAGCTCGGCTTCATGGGCGAGCCCCGCGTCAACGTCCTCCAGCTCAACGTCGCACTGCGCGACCTGACGGAGGGCTGACCCGATGCCCGCACACACCGCGGATCCGGCGCCCGCACGGACCGGGGCCCCGGTTCCCCCGCGCACCTCAGGTCCCCGCCCCGCGGGCCCGGTGCCCGCACGCACCGCGGGCCGCACGCCCGGGCACACCGCGGCGCCCGCGCCCGTACTCCCCCACGGCAGGAAAGGCGGCATGCCGATGCCCCGGGTACTGGTGGTCGAGGACGATCCCCAGCTGGTGCGCGCGCTGCGGATCAACCTCCAGGTGCGGGCGTTCGAGGTCGAGGAGGCCGGCGACGGGCACACCGCGCTGCGGCTGGCCGCGGCCCACGAGCCCGATGTGGTCGTGCTCGACCTGGGGCTGCCGGACATGGACGGCGTCGACGTGATCAGGAGCCTGCGGCGCGCGCCGAGCCAGGTGCCCATCCTGGTGCTCTCCGCGCGGCACACCTCCGAGGACAAGGTGCGCGCGCTGGACGCGGGCGCCGACGACTACGTCACCAAGCCGTTCAGCATGGACGAACTGCTGGCCCGGCTGCGGGCGGCCACCCGGCGGCGCAGGCCCCCCGCCGAGAGCGACGCGGCGGCGATGGTGACCACCGACGAGTTCACCATCGACCTGGCCGCGAAGAAGGTGCACCGCGGGAACCGCACCGTGCGGCTCACCCCGACCGAGTGGCACCTGCTGGAGATCCTGGTCGACAACCCCGGCCGGCTGGTCACCCAGCGCCGGCTCCTCCAGGAGGTCTGGGGACCCACCTACGCCGCGCACAGCAACTACCTGCGGGTCTACATGGCCCAGCTGCGGCGCAAGCTGGAGCGCGACCCCGCACACCCGCGGTACCTGATCACCGAGCCGGGCATGGGGTACCGCTTCGAGCCCTGACCGGTGCGTGGCCGCGCCGGACGACCGGCCCGGCCACGCACCGTGCGGAGACGGACCACGACAGGGGGGAACGGAAAGGCGGCACCATGGGACGCGGCAGGCTCAGGATCTACCTCGGTGCTGCGCCGGGTGTGGGCAAGACGTATGCCATGCTCGCGGAGGCGCACCGGCGTCAGGAGCGCGGCACCGATGTCGTCGTGGGCCTGGTGGAGCACCACGGCAGGCCCCGCACCGAGGTCATGCTGCACGGTCTGGAGACCGTGCCGCGCCGGACCCTCGTATACCGCGACTGCGCCTTCACCGAACTGGACGTGGACGCGGTGCTGGCCCGCCGTCCGGCCGTGGCGCTGGTGGACGAGTTGGCGCATGGCAATGTGCCGGGGTGCCGGAACGCGAAGCGGTGGCAGGACGTGGAGGAGTTGCTGCGGGCGGGGATCGACGTGGTCTCGACGGTCAACATCCAGCATCTGGAGTCGTTGGGTGACGTGGTGGAGTCGATCACGGGGGTGCGGCAGCAGGAGACGGTGCCCGACGAGGTGGTGCGCCGTGCGGACCAGATCGAGTTGGTCGACATGGATCCGCAGGCGTTGCGGCGCCGTATGGCGCACGGCAACATCTACCGGCCGGAGAGCATCGACGCCGCGCTCTCGCACTACTTCCGGCCCGGCAACCTGACCGCGCTGCGGGAGTTGGCGCTGCTGTGGGTGGCCGACCGGGTCGACGCCTACCTCCAGCGTTACCGCGGTGAGCACGGGATCCGCTCCACGTGGGGCGCCCGCGAACGCATCGTGGTGGGCCTGACCGGGGGTCCGGAGGGGCGCACCCTCATCCGCCGTGCGGTACGCCTGGCCGAGAAGGGCGCCGGCGGCGAAGTCCTGGCCGTCTACGTCTCGCGCAGTGACGGGTTGACGGCCGCGTCGCCGAAGGAGCTGGCGGTGCAGCGGGCGCTGGTGGAGGACCTGGGCGGCACCTTCCACCACGTCGTCGGCGATGACGTGCCCGAGGCCCTGCTCGCCTTCGCCCGCGGCCACAACGCCACCCAGATCGTCCTCGGCGTCAGCAGGCGCAAGGCCTGGCACCACCTGCTGGGCCCGGGCGTCAGCGCCACGGTGGCCCGGGAGTGCGGGCCCGACCTGGACATCCACATGGTCACCCACGACGAGGCGGCCAAGGGGCGGGGCCTGCCGGTGCCGCACGGCGCGCGGCTCGGGCGCTCCCGCACCATCTGGGGATGGCTGACCGGCGTGGCGATGCCCGTGCTGCTCACGGTCCTGCTGCGGGACAGTGCGCCCGGCCTCGGGCTCACCAACGACATGCTGCTCTTCCTCACCTGCACGGTGGCGGCCGCCCTGCTCGGCGGGCTGCTGCCGGCGCTGGCGTCGGCGGCCTTCGGCTCCCTGCTGCTGAACTACTGGTTCACTCCCCCGCTGCACAGGCTGACGGTGGCCGACCCCAGGAACATCGTGGCCATCGCGATCTTCGTCGGGGTGGCGGTGTCCGTGGCCTCCGTGGTGGACCTGGCGGCCCGCCGCACCCAGCAGGCGGCCAGACTGCGCGCCGAGGCGGAGGTGCTCTCCTTCCTGGCCGGCAGCGTGCTGCGCGGCGAGGACTCGCTCCACGCGCTGATGGAACGGCTCCGGGAGACCTTCGCGATGGACGGTGTGACGCTGCTGGAGCGGGCCGGCGGGACGACGGCGTGGTCGGCGGTGGCCGCGGTCGGCACCGGGCCCGTGGCACGCCCCGAGGACGCGGACGTGGACCTGCCCATCGGCGACCACATGGCGCTCGCGCTCTGCGGCCGGGTGCTGCCCGCCGAGGACCGCCGGGTGCTCGCCGCCTTCGCCGCCCAGGCCGCCGTGGTCCTGGACCGCCAGCGCCTGGCCGGCGAAGCCGCCCAGGCCCGCACCCTCGCCGAGGGCAACCGCATCCGCACCGCCCTCCTCGCCGCCGTCAGCCACGACCTGCGCACCCCCCTCGCCGGCATCAAAGCCTCCGTCACCTCCCTGCGCTCCCACGACATCGACTGGTCACCCGCAGACCAGGCCGAACTCCTCGCCGGCATCGAAGCCGGCGCCGACCGACTCGACCACCTCGTCGGCAACCTCCTCGACATGTCCCGCCTCCAGACCCGCACCATCACCCCCCTCATCCGCGACACCGACCTCGACGAAGTCGTCCCCATGGCCCTCGGCGGCGTCCCCGAGCACAGCGTCAGCCTCGACATCCCCGAGATCCTGCCGATGGTCGCCGTGGACCGGGGCCTGCTGGAACGCGCGGTCGCCAACGTCGTCGAGAACGCCGTCAAATACAGCCCCACGGGCGAGCCGGTGCACATCTCCGCCAGCGCGCTGGGCGAGCGGGTCGAGCTGCGGGTCGTCGACCGCGGCCCCGGCGTGCCCGACGACGCCAAGGACCGGATCTTCGCCCCCTTCCAACGGCACGGCGACGCACCCGGCAGCGACGGAGTCGGCCTCGGCCTCGCGGTGGCCCGCGGATTCACGGAGGCCATCGGCGGCACCCTCACCGCCGAGGACACCCCCGGCGGCGGCCTCACCATGGTCCTCACCCTGCGCGCCGCCCCCGGCACCCCCACGGCACGGGCGGTACTTCCCCACTCGACGGTGAGCTGACCCCCTGACGGGGGCCTGCCCCCTCGTCCCCACCGGCCGGCGGCCCGGCAGAACACCGCAAGGGGCTCGGACCGGCGGCCCACAGCGGACACGTCGTGGCCGGTCGCGCAGTTCCCCGCGCCCCTTCAAGGCGGGGCTGCGCCCCGGTCTCCCCAGGGGCGCGGGGAACTGCGCGACCAAGCCCGCCGCAGGCGCCGCGCTGCCGGGGCCCGACGGCGTGCTCCGACCGGTGGCCAGGCGAACAGACCGCAGGGGGCTGGACCCGGTGGCCCGCCGCAGGCGGGTGGGGGCCGGGGCTCGAAGAACCCTCGCTCAGCGGTACACGCCGAACTCGTAGAGCGAGTAACCGTAGCCCGTGCCGCGCTGGGTGCCCTGGACGCGCACATAGCGGCCGGTGCCCGCGACGTCGAAGTCGTCGATGTTGCCGTCGCCGTTGTCGACGGACTTCACCGTGGTCCAGTTCTGCCCGTCCGGGGAGGTCTCGATCCGGTACGCCCTGGCGTACGCGGTCTCCCAGGAGAGCTGGACGTGCTTGAACGTCGTCACGCCGCCCAGGTCCACCTGGAGCCACTGCGGGTCGCTCCAGTCGCTGGCCCAGCGGGTGTCGGGCCTGCCGTCCACGGCGTTGCCCGCCGGGCACGGGCAGCCCCCGGTGGGGTCGGTCTGTGCGGACGACGCGGTGGCCGGCCTGCCCTGTGCCACGTTGGTGCCGTTCACCGGCGGCGGCACCACCCGCAGCGAGCGCGCCTCGATGCCCGCGTTGCCGTGGCCGTCCGTGGCCCGGACGTACACCTTGTAGACGCCCACCTTGCCGGGCACCGTCGCGGTCAGCGTGCCGTCGCCGCCCACGGTGGTGCCGGCGGGCACCAGCGCCTTGTTCTGGTCGATGTAGTTGCTGCTGAACAGCACCTGGTAGCCGACGGCGTCGCCGTTCGGGTCGGTGGCCCTCACGGTGATGTGCACCTGACCGCCGGCGGGCACCCCGTCGGTGGCGTGGTCGACCGTCATCTGCGAGATCACCGGCGGTGTGTTGTCGCGCGAGGTGTCACCGCCGTACGCCTTCTTGACGGAGTAGTACGACAGCCGCTTCAGGCCGCCGGGCAGCAGGTTGAACCAGATGCCGCCGAAGTCGTCCTCGATGCCGTAGTGGAACATGGTGGCGCCCAGGGCCACGCCCTTGTGGCCGGTGATGCAGTTCCACGCCTTGGTGTAGCCGTCGGCCTTCTGGACGTCGGTGGGCTCGTCGGGCACGCCGTTGGCGTCGTCGGGCACCTCCCACTCCCCCGCGGGCCCCGTCTCGGTGACGATGTACGGCTTGGTGTAGCCGCCCTGCTCCCAGTCGGCCCTGACGTTGCACACCGCGTTGTAGGCGTTGACCGCGTAGAGGTCCAGGTCGGGCGCGTTCCTCTTGTAGTACGGCCAGGCGCCGGTCCAGGCGTCGGTGGACGTCACCGGGTGGTTGGGGTCCACCTGGTGGATCTTCTTGGCGACGTCGTTCACGAAGGTGGTGTAGGCGTTGCGCTGCCGCTCCAGCTCGTCGCCGCTGAAGCAGTTCTGAAGACCGAGCGTGGACTCGTTGCCCACGTTCCACATCAGCACGCCGGGGTTGTCCTTGTAGGTGTCCACCCACTTCGGGAACTCGGCGAGCATCTGGTTCTTGTAGGTGGTGTCCGTCACATAGTTGACGCAGCCGCCGGACCCCGGCCCACCTCCCGGCTGGAGCCAGAAGCCGGCGATCACCTTGACGCCGCTCGCCGCCGCCGCGTCGAAGAGCGGCTTGCTGGTGGCGTCCGTGCCCCAGGTGCGGATGGTGTTGACGCCCATCGAGGCCAGGTCGGGCAGGTACCTCGCCGCGTCCGCGACCGCGGGGCCCCAGGTCAGGCCCTTGATCTGGTAAGGCGCGCCGTTCACGGTCAGCTGCCAGGCGCCCTGCGACCCGGTGACCTTGACGACGCTTCCTGCGGCCTGCGCGGCCGGTGCCTGAAGACCCATCAGGGTCCCGGTGAGCAGCGCCGCCGCGGCGAGCGGCGCCAGGGCGCGTCTCAGCGCCCGGCTGGCGGGATGGGGCATGGTGCGCTCCTTCGTGTGCGGGTGGGTGCGGGGGTGAAGGGGGCCGTGCACGGCGCGCCGGGTGGCCGAGCGGGGCGGAGCACGGGGAGGGGGTGCGGGGAGGGGTGCGGGAAGAACACGAGGCGAGGCGGAGGGAGCACGGGGAGATGCGGGGGTGCGCAGGGAAACGCAGCACAGGGACAGCAGAGCGGAGAAGTGAGAGGGAGAGCGCTCTCCGCGCCCGGCCGGAGAAGGCCGGGCACGGTGGCCGGCCCGGCCCGGTGGGCTTACGGGAGTTCGTAGTCGTCGTTCAGGACGGGCCCCTCCTGCGGGTTGCTCTGGTCGTAGCCGCGGTCGTCGCACTGCAGGCCGCCGTTGACGCAGTGGGTGACCATGGCCTGGAGCGTGGCCTTGTCCCAGCCGTTCATGAAGTCGTAGTGGAAGGAGTACCCGGCACCGCTGGCCAGCCGCACCTTCGACATATCACCGTTCACGGGCCAGGCCATCTTGAACTCGATCATGGGCAGCGCGACCGGGTGGTCGGCCGGGCAGGCGTTGTAGTTCGCGCCCGAGGCCACCGGATAGGCCATATGGCTCTGGTGGTCGGGAGTGTCGAGGTGGATGCCGTCCCAGCAGCTCGGGGCCTGGAGTCGGAGGTTGAGCTGCACGTCCCGGCTGGTCGGGCAGGTCGCCGGGAAGTCCCAGTTGTGGTAGCTGTCGCCGCACTCATAGCCCTCGACGGTGCCCTTGAGATGCTGGAACTCGTCCTTGCTCTGCATGGGGTTGCCGACCACGAACCGCAGCCCCTTGGGGAACGGCCGCACGCTCGTGTAATCGGTGACGCCCGCCTTGTAGTAGATCGTCTGCGGCCCGATCGGCATGATCTTCTGGTCGCCGTTGTAGAGGGTCGGCATCCAGTAGGCGGACTTGTCGCCGACGGCGTTGCAGGTGGTGCCGCCCTGGTCGAGCGAGCCCATGGTGGTGTTCGCGTTGGTCAGGGTGTTGCCCATGAAGGTGTGGTCGTGGGACTTGCCGGGCTGGCCGGGGTAGACGATCGGGTCGTCCGGGGCGGTGTGGTTCGGCGCGCACTTGGCCTGGAACTCGTGGAAGTACCGGTGCGGCGGGTTCGCGGTGGACGGCACGACACCGGTGACCGGCGGGTCCGCCATGATGTAGCCGTCCCCGTCCGGGTCGTCGCCGGACGCCGTGACGGACGCGGACATGGTGTGCGCCATGGCCGCGGTGTGCCCGGCCGGGGCGCCGTGTCCGGCACCCGCGACGGCCTGCGCGGCCGCGGGGCGCTCCGGGGCACTCCCCGCCGCGGCCACGTGCCCGATGCCGGCCGCGGTCAGGGCCAGCGCGGTGGACAGGAGCAGTCCGGAGAGAGCTGCGGTCCTCCAGGGCATGGAGAGCCTCCTGCTGCTGTAGGGGGTGTGAGCGGGGGAACGTGTCCGGCGGATCCGCCGGGAGAGCGCTCTCCCATCTAGCTCTGGAGTGTTCCGCTCTTGACGAGAGCGTGTCAATACCCGGTAAACGGGGGGTCGTTCGGCGGGGGTCCGTTGTGCGCCGGGGCTGCGCGGACGGGGACGGGCCGGGGCGGGGCGGGCGGTGGGAGCCGCCGGCACGTGCGCACCGTCTCGTGGCCGGGCGAGGGTTGTGAAGCAGTCCGCCGTGGCACCCGTGGCCACGAGCACGGTGTCACCACGGGCGACGACGTCAGCGGCATCGCACACGAGATCGTCTCGTGGCTCAAGGGCCCGGGGCCGCCCCAGGGCGACAAGCTGAGGCGGCGGCGAACCGGAAGGCCCTCACCTGTTCAAGATCCCACAACCGAGACCTGGCTCACCCGTCCACAAGCTCCGCGGACAGAACAGCTAGTGCCGCAACAGGCAACGTTCGCCCCGTCGCGACGCCCGGCACGCCCTCTCGCCGCACCGGCCGAAAGCCCAAGTACATCCAGTACGAGGACTTCCGGCCGGCACACCGAGAGCACGCACCGGACGCCGCTCCTTGACGGGCAAACGTCGCCTGCCGCGGCACTAGCGCGCCACGCGGTGGCGGAGGTAGACGACTCCCGAGCTGAAAGTGCGGGTCGCGACGAGTTCGAGGTCCACCCGGTGCTCACGCCTGGGAAAGAACGGGATGCCACCGCCGACCAGCACCGGGTGGACCCTGGCCCGGTACTCGTCGATCAGACCTGACGCGGCCGCCTCGGCGGCGAGAGTCGCGCCGCCGATCGCGATGTCGCCCTCCCCCGGCTCGGCTCGCAACCGCTCGATCTCCTCCGCCAGGCCGCCGGAGACCAGGCGGGCGTTGCCCTGCACGGCCGACAGCGTGGTGGAGAACACCACCTTCGGAAGCCGCTTCCAGATCGCGGCCCACTCGAGCATCGAGTCGTCGAGCGATGGATCCTGGTCGGCGGTCTCCCAGTACAGCATCGTCTCGTACAGCCGTCGCCCCAACAGGTGGACACCGATCTCTCGCAGCTCGTCGGTGACGAAGCGGAAGAGCTCCTCGTCGGGCGCCGTCCAGTCGAAGTCGCCGTCCGGCCCGACGATGTAGCCGTCAAGTGAGACGCCCATCGAGTAGGTCACGCTGCGCATCGGAAGTCCTCCTCGGTGACGGGTTCGACAGTACGACCGCCGGACGCCGCAGGACCCCTCGCGACTCGCGCGCCCTCCTCGTATCTCCCCGCTCCCCGCTCCACGCGGCGATCACCATGACGGGCGGCGGTCACCAGGCGACAGACCGCAAGGGGCTGGGCCCGGTGGCCCGCCGCAGGCGGAGGGGGGTGGGTCGGCTCGGCCGGCGGGCCCGGATCCGACCGCACCGGTCGCGCCCTCGCCGCAGGCGCACGTCAGGGCGCCAGGCGTGCCACCCGTCCGGTCTCCAGCGCGGCGTACACGGCCCCGTCGGGGCCGACCGTCAGGCCGTGCGGCTCGGAAGCCGGGTCGGGGAGCGGGTGTTCCGCTATGCGACCGTCGGGGGTGATGGACCCCAGCCGGCCCGTGCCCCACTCGGTGAACCAGCAGACGCCGCCCGCCGGATCGGCCGTGATCGCGTGCGGGCGGCAGCCGCGGTCCGGGAGCGGGAACTCCCGGATCCGGCCGTCCGTGGCGATCCTGCCGATCTGCCCCGCGCCGATCTCCACGAACCACAGCGCGCCGTCCACGCCGCGCGTGATGCCGACCGGCGCGGCGTGCTCGGTGGGGAGCGCGTGGAGGGTGACGGCTCCGTCGACGCCGATGCGGCCGACCGCGTCCGCCTGGTTCAGGGTGAACCACAGGGCCTCATCGGGGCCGGCCGTGATCGTGGACGGGAAGCCGCCGCCGACGGGCAGCGGGAACTCGGTCACCCGGCCCTCCGGGGTGATGCGGCCGATCCGGTCCGCGTTCATCTGGGTGAACCAGAGCGCCCCGTCGGATCCCGCGGCGATCCCGAACGGCCCGCTCTCCGCGGTGGGGACGGGGAACGAGGAGGCCTCTCCGTCCACCGTGATCCTTCCGATGCGGTTGTCCCGGTGGCGGGTGAACCACAGCGCGCCGTCCGGGCCTGGGGTGATGACGGACGGCCCGCAGACCGGCGAGTCCAGACGGTGCAGCTCGGGCCGGCCGCCGGGCACGAGTCGCACGATGCCGCCGGCGTGCACCAGGGTGATCCAGAGCGCGTCGTCGGGGCCGGCGGCGACGGCGTAGGGCCCCGAGGCGGTGTCACCGACCTGGATCTGCTGGATCGGGACGGTGCGGTGGGACATCGGGGCTCCTTCCGGCCTGCCGGAGGGCGGTGCGTGCGCGGCGCCGGCATCACCTGCCGCGCCGGCCGTCGCCGCCTGCCGCGCCACCGCCTACTGCGACGTCTGTCGCATTAAGATGCTGGCATGTCAGCTTCCCGCCGGGCAACCGGGTTTCCGGCATGACGCCCACGGGCCCGCCGGCCGGAACCGACCGCACCACGCCGGACCGCGCCACAACCGACCGCACCACGCCCTGCCACACCGCGCCGCAGGCCCGCCGTCGCCCGGGTGGCCGTACCTCGCGGATCCGTGCACAGGTGCTCGACGCCGTCCGCGCGGAGCTGGTGGAGCACGGCTTCGACGCGCTCACGGTGGACACCGTCGCGGCACGCGCGGGCGTGCACCGCACGACGGTGTACCGCCGCTGGCGGGACGTCGGCGGGCTGCTCGCCGACGTCCTCGACGCCGCCGGCGACGACGACTGGCGGCCCCCGGACACCGGCACCCTGCCCGGCGACCTGACGGCGCTGAACGACGAGATCCAGACGGGCCTCACCGCGCGGCCGCCGGTCACCGCCGCCCTGATCGCCGCCTCCTTCCGCTCACAGGAGGCGGCCCGCGCCCTGCGGCGGTTCTGGGCTGACCGGTACGCCCGCTGCGAGGCCATCGTCGTCCGCGCCGTCCGGCGCGGGGAGTTGCCCGCCGGCACCGACGCGCGCCGGCTGCTCGTCGCCGCCACCGGGCCGGTCTACCACCAGCTCGTGCTGCTGCGCGCGGCACCGGACCCCGGCCTGCCCGGCCAGGCGGCCGGCGCCGCCGCGCTCGCCGCGTCCGCCGGAGCGTTCGTGCGACCACCGGCCGGCGGCACCGGGACCGGCACCGGCACCGGCACCGGCACCGGCACCCGACCGGAGCCCTGAGGCCCGGCAGGCGGCCCTGCCCCGGCCCCGCTACAGCAGCTTGTCCAGAGTGATCGGCAGCGACCGGATGCGCCGCCCGGTCGCGTGGTACACCGCGTTCGCGATGGCCGCGGGCGTCCCGGCGACGCCCACCTCGCCGATGCCCTTGACGCCGACGGCGTTGAAGCGGTCGGGGCCGCCGACGAAGGTGACGTCGAGGTCGGGGACGTCCGCGTGCGTGGGGATGAGGTAGTCGCCGAGCGTGGCGTTGGTGATCCGGCCGCTGACCGAGTCGAACGCGGTCTCCTCCAGCAGGGCCATCCCGATGCCCATGACCATGGCGCCGGCGATCTGGCTGCGCGCCGTCTTCTCGTTGAGCACCCGGCCCGCGTCGACCGCGGCCACCAGCCGGCCGACCCGGACGGTCCCCAGTTCCTCGTGCACGCGGACCTCGGCGAACAGCGCCGCGAACGACCCCGCGGGCGCCATGTCCAGGCCCTCCGGCGGGCTCGGGTCCCTCTCGCCGTCCGCGACCAGCTCGGTTAGGCCGTGCCGGTCCAGGATGGCGGTGTAGGTCTCGCCCTCGGAGGGGTCGCTCGCCAGGTGGACCCGGCCGCCGGTCACGGCGACCTCGTCGAGGGTCCGGCCGCGCAGCGGTGAGCCGGCGTCGTCGCGCACCGTGTCGAGGACGGCGCGGAGCAGGTTGCGAGCGGCGTCCTCGACGGCGCCGCTGAGCGCCAGCGCGAGGCCCGAACCGCCGGACTGCGGGGCGAGCGGCAGATCGCTGTCGCCCAGCTCGACCCGCACCTGCTCCACGTCGAGCCCGAGCAGTTCGGCCGCGAGTTGGGCCGTGATCGTGTACGTGCCGGTGCCGATGTCGGTGGTGGCGCTGCGCACCACGGCGGTGCCGTCCCGGCCGATGGAGATCCTGGCCCGGCAGACCGCGGCCCAGCGGCTGAAGGTGACGCCGGCCATGCCCTGCCCGATCAGCCAGTCGCCGTCGCGCAGCGAGCGCGGCTCGCGGGGGCGGCCGCTCCAGCCGAACCGCTCGGCACCCACCCGGTAGCAGTCCCGCAGGGCGTTGCTCGACCAGGGCAGTCCGGTGGCCGGGTGGACGTCGGCGAAGTTGCGCAGCCGCAGTTCCAGGGGGTCGATGCCGACCCGGTAGGAGAGCTCGTCCAGGGCGGATTCGAGGCCGAAGCCGCCCTCCGCGTGGCCGGGGGCGCGCATGGCCCCGGGGTTGGGGATGTTGAGCGCCACCAGCCGGTCGTGGGTGGAGACGTTGGGGCAGGCGTAGGCGTCGGGGGTGCCCCAGGTGATGGGTTCGAGGTTCATCTCCTCGGCGCCCCGGGTGGCGGTGCCCTCGTGGTCGATGGCGACCAGCCGGCCGTCCCCGGTGGCGCCGATCCGCACCCGCTGCACGGACTCGGGCCGGTGCCCCACGGACGTGAACATCTGGGGCCGGGTCAGGACCAGTTTGACGGGCCGCTCCAGCATCCGGGCGGCGAGCACCGCCAGGACCGCATGGGGCCAGGTCCGCAGGCCCGCGCCGAAGCCGCCGCCGAGGTAGGGCACGAGGACGCGGACGGCGCCCTCCGGCACCCCGAAGACGGTGGCGAGGGTCTGCCGGGCCATCACCGGCCACTGGGTGGAGTCGTGGACGGTCACCCGGCCGTCCTCCCAGCGGGCCACGGTGGCGAAGAGACCCAGCGGGTTGTTGGTCTCGGGCGCCATGTGGAACGTCTCGTCGTACCGGATGTCCGCGTCGGCCAGCGCCGCCTCGGCGTCACCGCGGCCGGACTCCAGACCGTACGGGTCGGTGAGCACCGGCGCGTCGGGGTTCCGGACGCCCAGCACGGGGGCCCTCTCGTCGTACTCGACCCGGACCAGCCGGGTGGCGTCCCCGGCCTGCTCGGGGGTCTCGGCCACCACCACCGCCACGTGCTGGCCGTGGTGCAGGATGCGGTTGTCCTGGAGCGGGAAGCGCGGTGCCGGGCCGATCGACGTCATGGGGCCCTCGGCGAGCGGCGGCACGTTCTCGTGGGTGAGCACGGTGAGCACGCCGGGCGCGGCCAGGGCCTCGGAGGTGTCGATGGACAGGATGGTGCCGGCGGCGACAGTGGACTGGACCAGCGCGGCGTGCGCCATGTCCGGGTAGGAGAAGTCCGACGGGTAGGGGGCGCCGCCGGTGACCTTGAGGCGGCCGTCGATGCGGTCGACGGGCTCGCCGAGCAGCTTCCCGCTGGAGACGGCGGTCATGACGCGGCCTCCGCAAGCTCCATGAGGACGCTCACGACGGTGCGCTGGGCCAGCTCCACCTTGAACGCGGTGCCGGGCACCGTGTACGGATCGCGCAGCGCGGCACGGGCCGCGGCACGGAACATCTCCCTGGTCGGCGGCACGCCCCGGAGCATCTCCTCGGCCTCCCGCGCCCGCCACGGCACCGTTCCCACACCGCCGAGGGCGAGCCGGGCCCCGACGACGGTGTCGTCCTCGATCACCAGGGCCGCCGCGGCGGAGACGAGGGCGAACTCGTACGACGCCCGGTCGCGGACCTTGAGGTAGCCGGAGCGGGCGACGCGCGGCGGCAGCGGCACGTCCACATGCGTGATCATCTCACCGTGCCCGAGGACGTGCTCGATGTCGGGCCGCTCGCCGGGCGGCAGGTAGAACTCGGTGAGGGGGACGGTGCGCCGCCCGTCCGGGCCCTGGATCCGGACCTCGGCGTCCAGGGCCACCAGGGGTACGCAGAGGTCGGAGGCGTGCACGGCGATGCAGTGCTGGCCGGCGCCGAGGATGGCGTGCATCCGCGCGGGGCCCGCGATCGCGGCGCAGCCGGAGCCGGGGCGGCGCTTGTTGCAGGCGGGGACGGTGCGGTCGCGGAAGTAACGGCAGCGGGTGCGCTGGAGGAGGTTGCCGCCGATGGTCGCCATGTTCCGCAGCTGGATGGAGGCACCCGCCAGCAGCGCCTCCCGCACGAAGGGCAGCCGCTCGGTCACCACCGGGTCCTCGGCCAGGTCCGCCATGGTGGTCAGCGCGCCGATGCGCAGGGTGCCGCCGTCGAGCAGGGTGGTGCCGGTGAGCGGGAGCCTGCCGATGTCGACCAGGGTGGTGTTGTCGATCACCTGGTCCTTCAGGAGCAGGTCGAGGTGGGTGGTGCCGCCGGCGAGGAAGGCGGCGCCCGGATCGCCGCTCACCAGCGCGACGGCGTCGTCCACGCCCTCGGGGCGCACATAGGCGAGGGCGCTCACCGTGCCGTGCCGTTCTGCTCGGCCACGTCACGGATCGCGGCGACGATGTTGGGGTAGGCGCCGCAGCGGCACAGGTTGCCGCTCATCGCCTCGCGGATCTCGTCGGCGGAGGGGGCCGGCCGCTCGTCCAGCAGCGCGGCCGCGGACATCAGCTGGCCGGGGGTGCAGAACCCGCACTGGAAGCCGTCGTGGCGGACGAACGCGTCCTGCAGCGGGTGCAGCCGGCCGCCTTGGGCCAGACCCTCGACGGTGCTCACCTCCCGGCCGTCGCACTGGGCGGCGAGGACCAGGCAGGACACCACCGGCCTGCCGTCGAGCCGGACCGTGCAGGCGCCACAGGCTCCCTGGTCGCAGCCCTTCTTGGTGCCGGTCAGGCCGAGGTGGTCCCGCAGCATGTCGAGCAGGGTGACGCGGCTGTCCAGGTCAAGATGCCGCGCCTGGCCGTTGACCCACACCTCCCCGGTGGTCCTGTCAGTGGTACTGCTGGTCGCCATCACACCGATCCCTTGGTCTCGCCCGCGCTCCGCACGAAAGATCACGGTATGTCCGCCACTCCGGGCGCGCACGGCGCACTGCGCCGGGTGGGTCAGCCTGCTGTCCCGGCGCCCCGGCACGGGCGCGGGGCGGAGCCCCGCATCCGGACTGGGACTGCCGGGCCACGCGGCAGGGTGGGCACCGCACGGCCCGCCATCCGGCAGGGACTGCATAGCCCGCCCCCGCGGGGCTACCCGCGACATACGGAACGGGACGTTCGGAGGGAGGCGATGAACGGTGCTGTCCGAGGCGGTGTCGGTCACCGACGAGGGCGCGGCGATCGCCGGCGACCTGGTGATCCCCCCGGGAACGAAGGAAGTCGTGCTGTTCGCGCACGGCAGCGGCAGCTCACGGCAGAGCCCGCGCAACAGGGCCGTGGCCTCGGCCCTGCAGGACGCCGGCCTGGGCACGCTGCTCATGGACCTGCTCACCGAGCGCGAGGAAGCCATGGACGTGATGACCGGCGAGCACCGGTTCGACATCGGGCTGCTCAGCGGACGGGTCACGGCCGCGATCGACTGGCTCGGCTCGCACCAGGCGACGGCGGGCCTGCCGGTGGGCCTGTTCGGCGCGAGCACCGGGGCGGCAGCGGCCCTGACCGCCGCCGCCGAGCGGCCGGGCCGGGTGGCGGCCGTCGTCTCCCGGGGCGGGCGCCCCGACCTGACCGGCGACGCCCTGCGCCTGGTGCGGGCCCCGGTCCTGCTGATCGTGGGCGGGGACGACCCGGAGGTGCTACAGCTCAATCAGGAGGCAGCCGACCTCCTCGCCGCACCCCACCGCATCCACATCGTGCCGGGCGCCACCCACCTCTTCGAGGAGCCCGGGGCGCTGGACGAGGTGGCCGAAGAGGCCCGTGACTGGTTCCTCGGAGCGGCGAGGAGCGCGGGCACACCCTCCTAGCCCGCGGCGAACCCGCCACCGGCCGGTGGCCCGGAAGCGACCCCAGCAGCCCCCTCGGCGCTCGGCCCGAAGAGGCCCCGACGCCCTCGCCGTGGCCCGTCGCTCCCCCACCCCCTCGACGGCGTGGGCGGCACCCCCGACCCGATGGAGGCCGCACGATGCCACGGCCCGGCGCCCCGGGAACCCGGGGTGACCGGCACCGACGGCCCCGGAACGGGCGCCGCCCACTCTCAGGGCACGTTCCAGCGCAGGCTGCCCACCTCGGCCCACCAGCCGGGCCGGCTGGAGTCGACCGGCCGCAGCCGCGCACGCTTGGCCCGCAGCGTGGACTCGGTACACACCTCGCGGTCCGCGCTCTGGAGGAACTGGACCACACCGGTACGGCCGGTGTCGATGTCCAGAGCGCGGGCACCGACGGACAGCCACGCAGGACATTCGGCGAACCCGGACGGGCTCCCGGACGAGTGGTCGTCGGCGAGCGCCTCGGCGCGCGGTCCGACGGCACCGGACTCCCGTATCGGGCCGGGACCGCCCCCGGCGTTGGTGAAACTGCTCACTCCGACACTATGATCACCGACCCTGCCGTCCTGCAAGCTACTCCCTGATAATTTCAGCGAGTTGGTATCGGACTGGTGGGCGGCAACATGTGGCTGACATGACACACTCGTACCGGTGACAGATACTCAGGTGCCGTTGACGGGGCACTCAGGAGGTGGGCCGTGAAGGAAGGCCGTTCGGGCAGTGGTGCCGGCGCGCCCACCGTGCTGCGCATGATCCTCGGCAAGCGCCTCCAGGAGCTGCGCCAGCGGGCGGGGGCCACGCTGGAGGACGCGGCCAAGGCCCTGGACGTCACCTCGTTGACGATCCGCCGGATGGAGAAGGCGGAGGTCGGCCTCAGGCTCATCTACGTGCGCACCCTGCTGACGCTGTACGGGGCTGACCAGCAGGAGATAGACGAGTTCGTCGACATGGCCGAGCAGGCCAACAAGCCCGGCTGGTGGCACAGCTACCGCGACGTCCTGCCCGACTGGTTCACCGCCTACGTCAGCCTGGAGAGCAGCGCGAAGGTGCTGCGCACCTACGATCCGCACTACGTGGCCGGCCTGCTGCAGACGCCGGAGTACGCCCGTGAGACCCTCCGCGCGGGCTTCCCCAACGACTCCGACGACGAGCTCGACCGCAGGGTGGATCTGCGCCTGCGGCGCCAGAGCCTGCTGACGAAGCCCGACGCGCCCACCCTGTGGGTGGTGATGGAGGAGGCGGTGCTGCACCGCGTCGTCGGCGGGCCGAAGGTGATGCGGGAGCAGATAGACCGACTGCTGGAGGCGTCCCGCCTCGACCATGTGAATCTCGACGTGGTGCCGTTCAGCGTCGGTGCCCACGTGGGCGCGTTCGCGCCCTTCACGTACTTCCGTTTCGAGGAGCCGGAGCTGCCGGACGTCGTCTACTGCGAGATCCTCTCGGGCTCGATGTACCTGGATCAGCGCTCCGACGTCATCACCCACCTCGAGGCCCACAACCGTATGTCCTTGCTGACGTCGCACGAGGGGAGCGCCGCGCTCCTGAACCAGATGCGCAAGGAGTACACATGACCGCCCTCGGCAGCGCGTGCACCGCCGTGCCCGCGGCCGAGGGGGGCGAGGGGGGAGTTACGCACACGTGTCACCGGGGCCCCGGGCAGACCGGCCGGGGCCCCGGGTGGCCGATCCAGACGCTGCCCGCAGCAGTACGTCCGGGCAGGCCGGCCTGCCCGGCGTGTCACCACCGCACACACTGAATTGGGGTCCCCACGATGACCAACTCCCCCGCGACGCGGGACATCGACACCAGCAGGCCGCACTCGGCCCGGATGTACGACTACTACCTCGGCGGCAAGGACAACTTCGACGCCGACAAGGAAGCGGCCGAGAAGGTCGTGGAGACCTGGCCCGCCATCATCACCTGCGCGAGGGAGAACCGGGCGTTCATGCACCGGGCCACCCGCGTCCTCGTCCAGGAGCACGGCATCCGGCAGTGGCTGGACATCGGCACCGGGATCCCGACCGAGCCCAACCTCCACCAGGTGGCCCAGGGCCTGGCCCCGGAGGCCCGGGTGGTCTACGCCGACCACGACCCGCTGGTGCTGAAGTACGCGGAGACCCTGATGCGCAGCACCAAGGAGGGCCGCACCGCCTACATCCAGGCGGACTTCAACGACCCCGACGCGATCCTGAACGCCCCGCAGCTCGGGCAGGTCCTGGACCTGACCAAGCCCGTCGCGCTGTCCCTCAACGCCCTGCTGCACTTCGTCACCGACGCCCAGAAGCCGTACGACATCGTCAACCACCTGCTGGACGCCCTCCCGTCGGGCAGCGCGCTGGCCATCACCCACTGCACCCCGGACTTCGACGCGGAGGGCTGGGAGAAGATCACCAACATCTACGTCGAGAACGGAACTCCCTTCCAGGTCCGTTCCAAGGACGAGGTCGCGGCCTTCTTCGAGGGCCTGAACCTCATCGAGCCCGGCATAGAGGTGGCGCACCGCTGGCACCGGGAGGTCGGGGACGCGGCCGCGCGCGAGAGCGGCAAGGAGCCCACGGACGCCGAGGTCAGCCTCTGGGCCGGGGTGGGGATCAAGGCGTAGCCGCACGCCTCGGCTCTCCGGGCGAGCGCGCCCGGCTTCCTGGGCTGACGCCCGGCCCAGGTGGTGGCGCGCGCCCGCCGGGAGCGGTTGCCCTGGCCTTCGGCCTTCGGTCGCCACGTCCTGGCCTTCGGCTCCGGGCCACCCCCTCCTGGCGTTCGGCTTCCCGCCACCACCTCCTGGCCTTCGGCCAGGCTCTCCGTCCCGACGGGGTCGTTCGGTGGGCGAACGTGACGGCCGCGTCGTCGCCGACCACGCGCGCGACCGCCATCGTCGGCGGCTCGACCGCCGACGGCGGCAGCAACGTATTCCGTTCAGCGAGACGTCACCGGCGCCCGGGATGCCCGCCGGAGGCCGTCGGGGCACGGCCCTCGTCGCGCAGCCGGAGGAATTGAAACGTTGCACAGGTCTTGTGACGGGCCGCGCGCTGTGCGACGGTCGAGCGGCGATCTTCTGGAGCGCGGTCCTGGCCGGTCCGCCGCGGTGCCGGTGGGCCGGCGACGCGTGCGCCGGCGCACGGCCGGTGACGGCCGGGCGGGACCGCCCTGTCGATGAGGAGTGGACCGTGATCCGCCGCCGCGATGTCCTTCGGGGATCCGCCGTACTGACCGCCGCCGCGCTTGCGCCGGGTGCCCTCGGCACCGCGGCGGCCGCGGCCGGCACGGGACCCGCCGGGGCGGCCCTGGACTGGGGCCCGTTCACCCACGAGATGCGCCCATGGACCCGGTGGTGGTGGCTGGGCAGCGCCGTGACCGAGGAGGGGCTGCGCACCCACCTGGGACAGTTCGCCGACGTCGGCTTCGGCGGGGTGGAGATCCAGCCGATCTACGAGGCCCAGGGCTACGAGGACCGGATCCTGCCGTACCTGGGCGCCGGCTGGCTCGACGCCCTGGACGCCACCACCCGGCACGCCGCGGCCCTGGGGCTCGGCGTGGACCTGACCACCGGCTCGGGATGGACGATGGGCGGGCCGTGGATCACCCCGGAGATCAGCGCGGGCCGTGCGCTGACGGAGCGGTGGGAGCTGTCCGGCGGCGAGCGGCTCACCGCGCCCGTGCGGGCCGTCCAGCCCCCGCACCCCGGCCTCGTCGACGAGGAGCGGCTCTCCCGCCCCGACCTGCGCCCGCCGATGCAGCCGCTGCCCGAGCCGCCGCTCGCGGCGCTGGTGGCCCGGGAGACCACCACGGGCGAGACGGTCGACCTCACCGCCCGCGTCACCGCCGACCGCACCCTCGACTGGACGGCGCCGGACGGGCACTGGCGGCTCACCGGGGTGTTCACGGGGCGGGTGCTCAAGCGGGTGGAGCGGGCCGGGCCGGGCGGCAAGGGGCTGCTGGCCGACTACTTCGCCGCGGACTCCATCCGCCACCACCTCGACCACTTCGGCGCCGCGGTCGGCGCCGGGCCGCGCGGCGTGCGGGCGCTGTTCCACGACTCGTTCGAGCTGGAGGCCACCGACTGGACGCCGGCCGCGCTCACCGAGTTCGCCCGGCTGCGCGGCTACGACCTCGTGCCGCACCTGCCCGAGGTCTTCGACGGGGCCGGGGACGCCGAGGTGCGGGCCCGGGTCCTGTCGGACGTCAGGGAGACGTTCTCCGACCTGTTTTTGAAACGTTTCGCAGAGCCGTGGGCCGACTGGAGCGCCGCGCGGGGCTGGCTGGTGCGCAACCAGGCGCACGGGTCGCCCGCCAACCTCCTGGACATCTACGGGGCGGCCGACATCCCCGAGACCGAGTACCTCGGCGCCGAGGCCCTCGACATCCCGGGGCTGCGGAAGGGCGCGGGCACGGCCACCCCGCCCAAGTCGCTGGTGTGGCGGTTCGCCTCGTCGCCGGCGCACCACCAGGGTGGGCGGCTCGTCGGCGCCGAGACGTCCACCTGGCGCGACGAGCACTACCACGTGTCGCTGTCGCAGGTGAAGCCGCTGGTGGACGTGCTGTTCTCGGCCGGCGTCAACCATGTGGTGTTCCACGGCACGGCGTACTCGCCCGAGGACGCGCCCTGGCCGGGCTTCTCGTTCTACGCGTCGACCGAGCTGAAACCCGCCAACACCCTCTGGCACGACCTGCCCGAGCTGACCGGCTACATCACCCGGTGCCAGTCCGTGCTCCAGAGCGGCTCGCACGGCAACGACGTCCTCGTCCTCTGGCCGCAGCACGACCTGTGGGCGCTGCCCGACGCCGGTCTCGGGGACGCCGCCGAGGACATCGAGCTGACGCCGGACTACAAGTGGCAGGGCGACCCGTGGATGTACGGGCACCCGACCGGTGCGGGCACGGTCGCGGCGGGCCTCGAGGCGCGGGGCTGGCAGTTCGACTGGGCGTCGGACCGGCAGCTCGCGCAGTTCCACGGCGGCCCCTCGGGGGTGGCCAACGACCACACGCGCTATGCGGTGGTCGTGGTGCCCGGGGCGAAGCTCATGCCGCTGCCGACCCTGGAGAAGCTGCACGACCTGGCCGTGGCGGGCGCGACCGTCGTCTTCGTCGGCGACCTGCCCTCCGACGTGCCGGGGCTCGCCGACCTGGCCGGGCGCCGGGCCCGCCTCGGGGCGCTGCGGGACGCCCTGCTGGCGCACCCGGTCGGCGGCCGGGACGGCGTCCACCGGGTGGGCGCGGGGCGGGTGGTGGTGGTCGCGCACGACGCGGACCTGGACCGCGCCCTGGCCGCCGCCTCCGCGGTGCGGGAGCCCGTCGCCGACTCCGGGCTGCGGGTGCTGCGGCGCCGGCACTCCCGGGGATGGCACTACTTCCTCGCCAATGTCACGGCCGAACGGGTCGACGGCTGGTACCCGCTGGGCACCGCGGCGGCCTCGGTCGGGGTGCTCGACCCGCTGCGGGACGTCCAGGGGGCGGCCGAGACGCGGCGCGACGGCGGGGCCGTGCAGGTGCGGCTGCGGCTGGACCCCGGGCAGTCGCTGATCCTGCGGACCTTCGAACGGGAGCGGCTGCGCGGACCGGTGTACCGGCCGGTGGTCCCGGACGGGGACGGGCAGGCGCTGTCCGGTACGTGGACGCTGGCCTTCCGCGACGGCGGCCCCGCGTTGCCACCCACCCGGCGGCTGACGGAGCTGGTGTCGTGGACGGAGCTGGGCGACGCGGAGGCGGCGTTCTCCGGCACCGCCCGCTACACCCTGGCCTTCACCGGGCCGGGGGCGGCCGGGCGCGGAACCCAGTGGGCACTGGACCTCGGCGACGTGCGCGAGAGCGCCCGGGTCCGGCTGAACGGCCACGACCTCGGCACGGCATGGGCGCTGCCGTTCCGGCTTCCGGTGGGCGGGGCGCTGCGGGACGGGGAGAACGTGCTGGAGGTGGAGGTCACCAACCTGGCGGCCAACCGCGTCCGGGACCTGGCCCGCCGGGGCGAGCTGCACACCGACTTCTACATGAGCTGGCGCAGCGGGGCGGCACCGGATCGGTGGGATCCGGCGCCGTCGGGTCTGCTGGGCCCGGTGCGTCTGGTGCCCCTGGGCTGACGCCCCATCGCCCCGGCGGGGGCGGCCCCCGTGCCCCGTCGCCCCAGGGGGCGTGCCCCGGTGCCCCCGTGACCCGGTGGGGGCTCTCTCGCCTGCCCCGGCGGGCGCCTGCCGTGCGCGGCACACCTGTGAGGGGGCGTCGGGCCCGGCACCCCGGGTGCCTTCATCCGGGGTGTCTCCAGGGGCGTTCGCCGGGTTCGGCACCGCCGGTCCCGTTGGGCGTGGCGGCTCGCCGTCGTGGCGGAACGGGGGAACGGGGGAACCGGGGCCAAGGGCCCGGCCCTTCCGCCTGCGGTTGCCCGCCGCGGCGGACGGATGGCAGGACCTGTGCGGCAGGGGCCCGTTCCTCGGGCGCCGGGCCGTCCTCGGAGGGACGGGACCGTCCGCGGGGAACGCGACCGTGCGGCGTCCGGCGAGGGGAGGCCGGGCCGCGGGGCGGGGCCGGACCAGGGGAGCGGGGCCGGGCCTCGGAAGCCGGGTGACGCTGGTGGGGCGGAACCGGCCGCGGCCGGGTGGGGATCACGGCCGCGGCCGGGCGAGGGCGAGGTCGCGCCGGGCCCGCCACCGGCCGCCTCCGGCGGCGCGGGCCCGGCCCGGCGCGCTCGTCAGCGGACGGTGCAGGTGGGGATGGGAGCCGTGTTGCCTCCCGAGTAGCTGCCCTGGAAGCCGAACGAGGCGCTGGCGCCGGGCGCGAGGCTGCCGTTGTGGGCGGCGTTCTGCGCGGTCACGGACTGGCCGGACTGCGTGACGGTGGCGTTCCAGGAGTTGGTGACCTTCTGGCTGCCCGCCCAGCTCCACGCCACCTGCCAGGCCGGCAGCGAGGCGGTGGAGGTGTTGGTGAGGGTGACGGTCGCGGTGAAGCCGCCGCCCCAGTCGTTGTCGACGTGGTAGACGGCCGTGCAGGCGCCGCTGCCGCCGCCCCCGCCGCCCGGGGAGGCCGTGGTGGCGGTGGCGGAGCCGGAGGCCGGGGAGGTGTTGCCGGCCGCGTCCCGCGCCCTGACGGTGTACGTGTAGGCGGTGGCCGCCGTGAGGCCGGTGTCGGTGAACGTGGTCGTGGTGGACGTGCCCACCTGGGTGCCGCCCCGGTACACGAGGTAGCCCGCGACGCCGACGTTGTCGCTCGCCGCCGTCCACGACAGCGAAGCGCTGGCGGCGGTGGTGCCGGTGACCCGCAGCCCGGTCGGCGCGGTGGGCGCCTGGGTGTCCGTGCCACCGCCGCCACCGCCGCCGTTCACCGGCGGATAGGCGTTGGCGAGGAGTTGCCGGAACTGCGCCGAGAACCAGTGCCCTGCCAGCGGCGAGTCGGGGAGGGCACCGGTCGAGCTGTTGCCGTTGCGTGCGTTGCCCCCGTACGTCGGGTCGCACATCTGGTCGAAGCCCTTGCCCTCGTCGTTGTCGATGGCCTCGCTCGCGCCGTCGGACTCACCCGGCGGCTTGATCCACACATAGGCGTCGATGCCCGCCGCCGGCGCCACGGTCGGCCGCTCCCCCAGGCCCGCACCGGACTGGTTGCACCAGTTGCCGGGGTGGGTGCGGCGGTCGATGCGGCCGCCGTCCACATAGGAGTCGACGTTGCTGGACGGTCCGGGCCCGGCGGGGCGGGCGGTGCCTCCCCAGCCGTTGCGCGAGGTGTCGATCAGCATGCCGATGCCGGGGTCGAAGCCCGCGGACACCGCGGCGGAGCGCAGGCCCTGCGCGAACGACTGCTCGTCGACGTACTGGTTCCAGTCCACCCACTTCGACTGCCGCACGCTCGCGCCCGCCACCGTGTCGGTCACGGTGAAGTACGGCTCCTTCAGGGCGCTGTAGTTGGCGGTGTTGACGGCGAACCCGGCGACGTCGGCCGGGGTCGCGCCGGAGGTGGTGGCCGCCTTGTGGGCCATCTGGGCGAACGGCACGAGGTTGGTGTCCCAGCCGATCCAGCCGTGGTGCCCGGCGTCGATGTAGTTGTAGACGTTGGGGATGTCGCCGAGGGTGGCCAGCGCGTAGCCGACGCCGTTGACGTAGTTGCCGTTCTGCAGCATCTGAGCGCAGGCGGCCGTGGCGCCCGCCTGGCCGCTCGCGTTGGTGACCAGGTTCGGCAGCGAGTCGGGCTCGATCACCGTCACGATCCGCAGGTTGGCGTACGCGGGGTCGGAGAGGATGTCGGCGATCGGGTCGATGTAGTCGTGCTCGTAGGCGGTCAGGTCGTCGGGGCCCAGCTCGCCGTTGGAGGCGAGGGCGGCGCAGTCCCGGCCCGGCAGGTCGTAGACGACGAGCTGCACCAGGTCGGCGCCCTGGCTCCGGGCGGCGTCCAGGTGGTCGCGCAGGCCCATGCCGCCGTTCACGCCCTCGATCGCGGCGATGCGGTCCAGCCAGACGTAGGTCGGCTCCTTGGAGACCGCGCTCCCGCCGGGCTCCGCGGCGGCGTGGGTCGACCACTCCGGATTCACGTACGCCTTCGCGCCGGCGTACGGGTTGTCCACGCGGGCCGCGGCGGCGTGCTCCGCCGCGCTCGCCGGCCCCGACGCCACGGTGAGCGCCGCGCCGACGAATAACGCCGACCCCAGGGCCAGCGCCTGCCAACGTCTCTTCCAGTGCATGGTGGTGTCCTTTCTCGCCCGGCCGGTCGGACCGGAGAAGGATCGATGCAGCAACCGCACCCTCGCCCAGCGGCACGGCGTCGGTGCGGGCGAACAGGGGCTCTGGCGCACGCCCCACGGGACGGCACCCCCGGCCCCAGCAGAGTGGAGGCGGGGCTTGGGAGCGCTCCCATGTGAAGCTAACAGTCCGACCACCCCGCCGGATAGAGCGGCGTTCACACTTTCTCCACCCGCATTCACACCAGGTTGGGGGCGGCTCGGGGCGCGGACGGCGCGCCTGACGCGGGGACGGCGTGCGTGGCGGGCGGCGGGCGTGGCGGGCGGACGGCGTGCGTGGCGGGCGCGCGGTGGACGTGGCGGGCGCGCGGTAGACATGGCGGGCGCGCGGTGGACATGGCACGCGGGGACGGGAACCGGACCTATGGGCCGGACCGTTGATCTACAGTGCCCACGACCGCCATCCGCCAGCGGGCGCCATCCGCCAGCGGGCGACACGAGAGGAATCGAGGTTATGCCGCCGGAGACGTTCGAGTTCCAAGTAGAGGCGCGCCAGCTCCTGCAGATGATGATCCATTCGATCTACTCGAACAAGGACGTCTTCCTGCGTGAGCTCATCTCCAACGCCTCCGACGCGCTGGACAAGCTGCGCCTCGAAGCACTCCGCGACGAGACGCCGGGCGCCGATGTGTCCGACCTCCACATCGCCATCGAGGCCGACAAGGAGGCCCGCACCCTGACGGTGCGGGACAACGGCATCGGCATGTCGTACGACGAGGTGGTCAAGCTCATCGGGACCATCGCGAACTCCGGCACGGCCGCCTTCCTGAAGGAGCTGCGGGAGGCCAAGGACGCCGCGTCCGCGGAGGGCCTGATCGGTCAGTTCGGTGTCGGCTTCTACGCCAGCTTCATGGTGGCCGACGAGGTCACCCTGCTGACCCGCCGCGCCGGCGAGAGCAGCGGCACGCGCTGGTCGTCCAGCGGCGAGGGCACCTACACGATCGAGCGGGTCGACGACCTCCCGCAGGGCACGTCCGTCACCCTCGCGCTCAAGCCGGTGGACGCCGAGGACCAGCTCTTCGACTACACCTCGCCCTGGAAGATCAGGGAGATCGTCAAGCGCTACTCGGACTTCATCACCTGGCCCATCAGGATGGCCGCGGAGCCCGCCGGGCCCAAGGAGGGCGAGGAGGGCACGGAGGGCGGCGAGAGCGCGCCGCCGGAGCCCGAGACGATCAACTCCATGAAGGCCCTGTGGGCCCGCTCCCGTGACGAGGTGAGCGACGACGAGTACCACGAGCTGTACAAGCACATCAGCCACGACTGGAACGACCCGCTTGAGACCATCCGCATGCAGGCGGAGGGCACCTTCGAGTACCAGGCCCTGCTCTTCCTGCCCTCCCGGGCGCCGGGTGACCTCTTCACACGGGGCCACAAGCGCGGTGTGCAGCTCTATGTGAAGCGCGTCTTCATCATGGACGACTGCGAGGCGCTGATGCCCGAGTACCTGCGCTTCGTGAAGGGCGTCGTGGACGCGGCGGACCTCTCGTTGAACGTCTCCCGGGAGATCCTCCAGCAGGACCGCCAGATCGAGCTGATGCGCCGGCGGCTGGCGAAGAAGGTGCTGTCCACCGTCAAGGACATGATGTCCGCGCGCCCGGAGCAGTACGCGACGTTCTGGCGGGAGTTCGGCCGGGTCCTCAAGGAGGGGCTCCTCAGCGACTTCGAGAACAAGGACGCGATCCTCGCGGTCTCCTCGTTCGCCACGACCCATGACGCCGAGCAGCCGACCACCCTCCAGGAGTACGTCTCCCGTATGAAAGAGGGCCAGCAGCACATCTACTTCATGACGGGCGAGTCCCGCGCGGCCATCGAGAACTCACCGCACATGGAGGCCTTCCGGGACCGGGGCCTGGAGGTCCTGCTGCTGACGGACCCGGTGGACGAGGTCTGGGTGGATGCCGTGCCCGAGTTCGACGGCAAGCAGTTGCGGTCCATCGCCAAGGGCGAGGCCGACCTCGGTGCGGAGGACGAGGAGGGCGACGCCAAGGCGGAGCGCGAGAAGCAGCGCGAGGAGTACGCGGAGCTGCTGTCGTGGATGACCAAGCAGCTGTCCGAGGAGGTGAAGGAGGTCCGCCTCTCCTCCCGGCTCACGGTCTCCCCTGCCTGCATCGTCTCCGACACCCACGATGTGACGCCCGCGCTGCAGAGCATGTACCGGGCCATGGGCCAGGACGTGCCCCACGTCAAGCGCATCCTGGAGCTCAACCCCGGGCACGCCCTGGTCACCGGCCTGCGCACGGCCCACGCCGAGCGCGCCGAGGATCCCGCCCTGGGCGAGACGGCCGAGTTGCTGTACGCGCTGGCGCTGCTCGCCGAGGGGGGTGAGCTACCCGATCCGGCGCGCTTCACCAAGCTCATGGCGGACCGCCTGGAGCGCACGCTGTAGCGCCGGGTGCTCCGGCGCCGTGTGGGGCGCGCCCTGGTGCCGCCCCACACAGGCCTCCCGCCGGGGCACCACCGTGCCGCCCGCACAGGGTCCCCGGCGCGGCGGCGACGAGCCGCACCGGCGTCACCGCCGCACGTCACCGGCACGTGCCGAGGCACGGAACCGCGTCAGACATTCGTAAGGAATGCACCCTGATCCCGCGCAGACCCCCGCAGTACGCTTTTCTGCATCGGATCACCGCCGAACCCGCGGGAGCAGCCATGGAAGCGCGCAATGAACGTCAGGCCCGTCCCGGGGGCCCCGAGCCGCGCGACGAGGCGGCCGCGATCAGGGCGGCGCGTTTCGGAAAGCTGCCCCGCCGTGTCGAGCCGTCCGACATGGTCGAGGAGACCCCGGCGGAGGCGCCGCACGACCCGGAGTTCGGCCGCAATCCGGAGAACGACTGGATGATCCGCTACTCCGCCGGATGATCCGCTACTCCGCCGGATGAGGCGCCGCTCCGGCTGACACGGCGTGTGCCGCGCGGTACCCGGCCGGTGCGAGCCGGGTACCGCGCGGCCCCCGGGTTCATGGCTTGACGGCCACGCCCGACCAGAGGCTGATCTCCGCGTCGGCGGGCTCCTCGGCCGGCCCGGCGCCCGGTGCCACGGGGACGGCGCCAGCGATGGCACACCACGACGCCGGGCTCCAGCAGGTCGAGGCCGTCGAAGAAGCGCCGGACCTCGTTCCTGGTGCGGAACCGCACGGGCGTACCGCCGGTGACGTAGATCTGCTCGACCTCCGCCAGGGTCTCGGGGTCGAAGTCGGGGGTGCCATGGGTCAGTGCCAGGGCGCTGCCCGACGGCAGGGCGTCCATCAGTTGCCCGACGATCCCGTACGGGTCCCGGTCGTCGGGGAGGAAGTGCAGCAGGGCGTTCAGGGAGAGTGCGACGGGCTGTGCGAGGTCGAGCACCCGGGAGAGCTCCGGGGCGTTCAGGAGCGCGCCGGGGTCGGACACGTCCGCGTGGAGGTAGGCGGTGCGGCCCTCGGGCGCGCCCCGCAGCAGGGTCTCGGCGTAGCTGAGCACGAGGGGGTCGTGGTCGGCGTAGACGACCCTGGCCTCGGGGGTGACCCCCTGGGCGACCTGGTGGAGGTTGGGCTCGGTCGGGATGCCCGAGCCGAGGTCGAGCCACTGCCGGATCCCGTGCTCACGCGCGAGGACGCGGGTGGCCCGGTGCATGAACGCCCGGTTGTGCCGGACGCAGACGAAGACCCCGGTCCAGGCCTGGGCGACCCCCTCCGCGGCCGCCCTGTCGACGTCGAAGTGGCTCCTGCCCCCCAGGTAGTAGTCGTACATCCGGGCCGAGTGCGGCCTGCCGGTGTCGATGTCCCCCACGGCCGGCGAGTCGGCCATCGGTGTCCCCTCTCCGTGCTCTGCCGTGACGTGCGGGTGCCATGCTCTGCCATGCCAGGCACGGCAGGACGCGGCAGGCCCGCGGCGCGCCCGGTGGGTGCGCGGGTCAGCCGGCCGTCAGGTGATCGGCGAGCCCGTTCTTGACCCCGGTGACGAACGCGGTCATCTCCTCCACCGTGTAGATCAGCGCGGGGCCGGCGGGGTCGGTCGACTGCCGGATCGCCACCCGGCCGTCGGGGAGCCGCTTCGTCTCCACGCACTGACCGCCCGTGGGGCCGCTCCAGGGGCACTCCCAGTCGTGCTCGCCGAGGTCCATGGCCGGCATGCCGTTGTAGATGCCGCCTTTGTCGATCGTCATGAGTACTCCTTGCGCATGCGGGTCGAGAAGGCCTCGCTCTCCTTGGCCGGGGTGAGCGGGGACATCGGGACGCGGCGGGCGGCACCGCCCGTGCGTATGCGTGGGTCCGAGCAGGCCCGGGACGGGGTGCGGCCACCCTGGACGCACGGGTGCCCGGGCACGTGTGCAGGCTTCGGCAACAGCCGTCACTCCTGAGTGGCTGTCACCCGTTCGAGTCTGTCAGGTACTTGCTGATGACACCAGACCGATACGGGCTTGCTGAAATTATCAGGAGGGAGCTTGCAGGTTGATTGCGGCAGCAAGCATAGTGGCAATGTGACCGATCTCTTCGAGAGCCATGTCAACGGCAACTGCCCTGCCGCAAGCGGAACATGGCGCGCACCCACGACCGAGGTCGGCCGCCCGCTCCTGCGCCACCCGAGCCCCGCCGCGGCCCCCGACACCGCTCCCATGGCTCGGCCCCCACTCCCCCTCGCACCACCCGTCCCCCGGCGGAAGGCGACAACCGTGCCCCCTCTCACCTCCCTCCCCTGCCCCCAGCTCCTGGGCGGTGACCGCACGGACCGGGTCCACTGGCTCGAACTCCCGGCCGTCCAGGCCGGAGTCCGTGAGGCCCGCCGTACGATCGGCGACAAGCTGCGCGCGTGGCGACTGCCCGAGAGGGTGCTCGACGACGCGATACTGATCGTCTCCGAGCTGGTCACCAACGCGGTCTGCCACACCCCAAGCGCCCGGATACTGTGCTGTGTCGGGCTCACCACGGACCGCCTCGTCCACCTGGAGGTGCACGACCACGGCAGCACGCCGTGCAGCGTGCTGCCGTGCCGTCCCGACTTCGACGAGGAAAACGGACGCGGCCTGCTGCTCGTGGAGCACATCGCCAAGGAGTGGGGAGTCGAGCCCTCCGCATTCACGCGCGGGAACACCGTCTGGGCGGCCCTCGCGAGCGGTCTCTCCCCGTTCGGCGTGGTCCCGTATCCGTCCTGAGGTCCGGCCGACCGTGTGATCTCCGTCCCCGGTCCCTCGTCAAGGAACGGATTTCGGTCAGCTCCGTGAAGACTTGGTAGCCGAGTGAAGGCTTTGTACAACGACACGCGGAGCACCGGAAACCGGGAAGAAAACCGCGCCGTCCATTGATGATGCACGTGGCAAGTCCACGGTGCACAGGCCGAGCGGCATGCGCGCAGCGTCAATGGAGGATCGGAATATGGACACGGCCAAGCGCCGGGTCGTCGTCATAGGCGGCGGATACGCAGGGGTCAAGGTGGCCCGGGAACTGGACGACTTCGCGGACGTCACACTGATCGACGGCAAGGAGGTCTTCTTCCACCGGATCGCCTCCCTGCGGGCGAGCGTCGACGAGTCCTGGACGACCGCGCCGTTCATCCCCTACAACTCACTGCTCCAGCACGGCAGGACGGTGCTGAACAAGGCCGTGGGCATCCGGACCGCCGAGCGTCTCGTGGTGCTGCAGAGCGGGCACCAGGTCCCCTACGACGTCCTGGTCATCGCCACCGGTGCCGACTACCAGGAGCCCGCGCGGTTCACGGGGACCACGGTGGCACAGGCCGCGGAGGCCTTCCACGCCCACCAGTTCCGCGCCGCCCGCGCCCGCACCGTCCTCATCGTGGGCGGCGGCCCCTCCGGCGTGGAGCTCGCCGCGGAGCTGCGCCGGGTCCGGCCCGAGGCGCGGGTGACCCTCGCGCACTCCGGCCCCTTCCTGCTCTCCAGAACCCAGAGCCGCAGACTCGGCCGCCGGGCGCTCTCCTGGCTCGAGAAGCACGATGTCCGGGTCCACCTGCGGACCGTGATCGCCTACACCGGCGGCGGTTCCAGCAGCCTCCGGGACCAGAACGGGACGCCGTTCGACGCCGAGGTCGTCTTCTGGACCACCGGCACCACCCCCAACACCCTGTGGCTGCGCCTGGCCGGGCGCGGCGACTGGCTGGACGCCGACGGCCGGGTGAAGGTGGACGACCACCTGAGGGTCCTCGGCCGGCAGGACGTCTTCGCCGTGGGCGACGTCAACGACGTGTCCGAGGCCAAGCTCTCCCCCACCGCCATGGCCCAGGGCTCGGCGGCGGCCCACAACATCCGCACCTACCTCGACCGCGGCGGCCGGCACGCCGGCGAGTACCGCGCCTACAGGCCCGCCCCGCTGCGGGCGTTCTCCGTGCCCTTCGGCCCGGAGGCCGGAGCCACCCTCTTCCCCATCCTGGGGCGTGGCAGCGCCATCCTCGGGGACCGTGCGACGGCCGCCATCAAGAGCAGGACCCTCGCCCTGCCGTACGCGAACGACCTGCTGAACCGCCCCCGCACCTGAGACCCCGCCCGCGCCCGGCCCGGCTCGGCTCGGCTTGCCCCGGCCCGTGGCGAGTGCGCGGGACGACGTGTGCCGCCCGCGGGCGGCCGCGGTACGTACGCGGACGGCGGTGTGAGCACGCGGACGGTCGTGCGAGGACACGGACGGCGGCGTGAGCACGCGAACAGCCGTGGGCGCACGAATGGGACGGCCGTGGGCGTGCGAGCCGGGCGACCGGTGCCTGGGCGAGCCGGGCGACCGGTGCGTGCGTGCGCGGGACCACCAGTGTGGGCGTGCGCGGGACCACCAGTGTGGGCGTGCGCGGGACGACCACAGGACGAAGGAGAGCCGACATGGCGGGTGACGACGACATCTCCGGGTGATCCCGGAAGGTGATCGGCCACCGGCGGGCGCCGAGGAGCGCCGCCGCCGTGGCCATGTCGTCGTCCCCTGATCCGCCTTCCGGCGGAGTGCAGCCGCACCGGTGCCGCGTCCCGTCCTCCCGGCGGAGCACCGGCGTACGTGGGGCCGCGCCCGCCCGACTCCCGAGGTCTCCCCCATGTCTCACGGCCCCCGCACGTCCCACGTCACCCGTACGTCCCCTGCCCCCCCGGGCGCACGAAGCCGCCCCGGGGCGGGAATCCGCTCTGCTCGCCCGTGATCTCGTCCGCACCCTCGGCACCCGCCGGGTGCTCGACGGCGTCTCGCTCACCGCCGCGCCCGGCCACCGGATCGGCCTCGTCGGTGAGAACGGCGCCGGCAAGTCGACCCTGCTCCGGCTGCTCGCGGGCGTCGACGAGCCGGACTCCGGCACCGTGACACGCCCTGCCGACCTGGGCTTCCCGCACCAGGAGATGCCCCACGACCCCGCGTCGACGCTCGCGGACGTGCTCGACGACGCGCTGCGCGAGGCCCGCGAGGACCTCGGGGAGCTGGAGCGGCTCTCGCTGGCGCTGGCCGGGACCCCGCAGGACTCGCCGGACCACCCAGCCCTGCTCGACGCCTACGGCGAACGACTGGAACGCGCGCAGGCGCGGGAGGCCTGGGACGCCGACCGGCGGGCGGAGATCGTCCTCGCCGGGCTCGGCCTCGGCGGCGTCCCGCACAGGCGGACGCTCGCCTCGCTGTCCGGCGGGCAGCGGGGCAGGCTCGCCCTGGCCGCGCTGTTGGTGCGGCGGCCGGCGGCCCTGCTGCTCGACGAGCCCACCACACCAACCACCTCTCCCCCCGCCTCTGCGACGAACTGGAGGAGGCCCTGACCCCCGGCCCCGGCGCCATCGTCCTCGCCACCCACGACCGCTGGCTCCGCCACCGCTGGTCACAACGCGAACTACACCTGCCCTGACGGCCCCCTTCACCCCCGCCGCGGAGAACCCCGGACGCCGGCATCCGGCCGAACCCCGCCGCGGACCCGAAGCCGGCCGGCGGAAGTGCCCGACCGCCCCCGCGGAACCGCGGGATCACCGCGGCCCCGGAGGCGCCCCCCTCCCGCAGGGGCACCCCCCGTCCGGCAGCGCACCCCCTCCCGTAGCGGCACCCCCGTCCCACAAAGGGCACCCCGCCCCACACCACCCGGCGACCAGCTGCTCGCCGCGCGGCCGCGGCCCGCGCAACCCCGTTCAAGACACCCCCCGCGCCCCCACGCAAGCTGCTCCCATGACTGCACGCGGCTGGTTCCTCTTCGCCCTGATGAGCGTCCTCTGGGGAATCCCCTACCTGATGATCAAAGTGGCGGTCGGGGACATCTCCCCCTCGACCGTCGTCTTCACGCGCTGCGCCCTGGGCGCCGCGCTCCTGCTGCCGTTCGCCCTCCGCCGGGGCGCCCTGCCCCGGGTGGTCCGCGCTCACTGGCGTCCCATGACCGCCTTCGCCTGTGCCGAGATCATCGTCCCCTGGTGGACGCTGACGGACGCGGAACGCCGGCTCTCCAGCTCCACGGCCGGGCTGCTGATCGCCGCCGTGCCGATCCTGGGCGTCGTCCTGGCCCGCCTCTTCGGCGAGCACGAGCGCCTCGACGCCCGCCGCCGCACCGGTCTCGGCCTCGGGCTGGCCGGCGTCGCCGTGCTGACCGCGCCCCACCTCACCGGCGCCGACGCCCGCTCCCTCGCCGAGGTGCTGATCACGGCCGTCGGCTACGCCATCGCCCCGCTGATCGTCGCCCGCCATCTGAAGCCGGTGCCGACGCTCCAGCTGATCGCGCCCTGCCTGACGCTGGCGGCCGTCGTGTACGCACCGGCCGCACTCGTGGACCGCCCGTCCACCGCGCCGCGAGCCGAGGTGTGGGCCTCGCTCGCGGGCCTGGGCGTGTTCTGCACCGCGCTCGCCTTCGTGGCCTTCCTCGAGCTGATACGGGAGACGGGGCCGACCCGCGCGGTGGTCTTCACCTACGTCAACCCGGCCGTGGCCGTCGCGGCGGGTGTCACCCTCCTTAGTGAACCGCTCACTCCGGGCGTCCTCGCGGCCTTCGCGCTCATCCTCCTGGGCTCCTTCCTGGCGACCGCCTCGGCCCGCACCGCCGGCCCGCCCCCGGGCACGGCATCCGCGGGCGTCCGGACACCGCGGGCCGGCGGGGCGGGCCGGGCACGGCGGGTACCATGGACGACACGGCAGACGAGCCGGGCGGACGGCCGCGTGGAGTCTCCCCTCACGGGGCGGCTCCCCGAGGAACGTCCGGGCTCCACAGGGCAGGGTGGTGGCTAACGGCCACCCGGGGTGACCCGCGGGACAGTGCCACAGAAAACAGACCGCCGGGGGCCTCGGTCCCCGGTAAGGGTGAAACGGTGGTGTAAGAGACCACCAGCGCCTGGGGTGACCCAGGCGGCTAGGTAAACCCCACCTGGAGCAAGGTCAAGAGGGAGCACCCCGGTGCTCCTGCGCGGACGATCGAGGGCGGCCCGCCCGAGTCCGCGGGTAGACCGCTTGAGGCCGGTGGCAACACCGGCCCTAGATGGATGGCCGTCGCCCCGACGACCGCGAGGCCGCGGGGCCACAGAACCCGGCGTACAGCCCGACTCGTCTGCCGTTCCTCTTCGTTGTGGCCCCGATCGCCCCTCCCTCGCCCTGATCAGGGCCACAGACCCGTCCATCGGGCGTGCCGCGGTGGGCCCCCCGTGGCGCGGTGCGACTGGGTCGCCCACCGGGCGGACGCACCCGCCCGGAACCCCCCGGCGCCCCTCCCGCCGAAGCCGCGCACACCCCGGACGCGCGTTCACGCCGGAGCCCCACACCCCGATGCCTCCACGGCGACGGGACCTTGACACCCCACCACCCCCCAGAGGACGATCCTGATCACTTGCTGACAACGTTGTCTAAGTCATGTGAAGGCAGGAACCGTGCCAAACCCACACATGCACCGGCCCCGCGCCCGGCGCAGAGCCCTCGCCGGGGTCGCCGTGGCGGCCGTCACGGCGCTCGGGGCCGCACTCGCGGGGGCCGCGCCGGCCTCGGCGTCGGCCGCGCCGGGCAGCCCGGCAGCCGTCAAGGACCCCGTCAGGTACGTCAATCCGCTCATCGGTTCGTCGAACGCCGGCAACACCTACCCCGGCGCCGTCCAGCCGTACGGCATGCTCGCCTGGAGCCCGCAGAACTCCCGGGGCAACCAGGCGGCGACGCCGGCCCCGGGCGGTTACCAGTACGACGCCACGAGGATCCGCGGCTTCAGCCTCACCCACCTCAACGGTGTGGGCTGTTCGGGCGCCAACGGGGACATCCCGATCATGCCGTACGTCGGCACGGTCGACTCCTCGCCCACCGCGGACACCGCCGACAAGACCTACGCCTCCGACTTCTCGCACGCCGACGAGACCGCCGCGGCCGGCTACTACAAGGTCTCTCTGGCCAGCGGGGCGACGGCCGAGCTGACGGCCACACCGCGCACCGGAACCGGCCGGTTCGGCTTCCCCGCGGACAAGCCGGCCAGCATGCTCTTCAGGACGTCGAACTCGGAGAGCGGGTCCACGGACGCCACCGTCCACGTGGACGCGGCGGCCCACACGGTGACCGGCTCCGTGACCGCGGGCAACTTCTGCGGCCCGCAGAGTCCGAACAACCGCCACGACCTCTACACCCTCTACTTCACGGCCCACTTCGACACGCCGTTCGCCGCCTTCGGCACCTGGCAGGACGGCACCCTCGCCCCCGGCTCCGCGTCGGCGTCCGGCGGCACCGGGTACAGCTCGTCAGGAAACCCGGTGGCGGGCAAGGGCTCCGGCGCGTACGTGACGTTCCCCGGCGGGACCAGCACCGTGCAGGCGAAGGTCGCGATCTCCTACGTCAGCGAGGCGAACGCCGAGGCGAACCTGAGGGCGGAGAACCCGCCCCGGCAGAGTTTCTCCGCCACCCGGGCCCAGGCCGAGCGGGCCTGGCGCGGGCAGCTCGGCAAGATCCAGGTGAGCGGCGGCAGCGACGAGACGCGCACGACGTTCTACACCGCGCTCTACCACTCCATGCTGGAGCCCACGCTCACCAGCGACGTCGACGGCCGCTATCTCGGCGCGGACCGGAAACCGCACCGGATCGGCCGCGGCCAGCAGGCGCAGTACGGCACCTTCTCCGGCTGGGACCAGTACCGTGCCCAGGTCCAGCTGATGACCCTGCTGTCGCCCAGGACGGGCAGCGACTACGCGCAGTCGCTGTACAACTATGCCCGGCAGCGCGGTGGGGAGTGGGACCGCTGGCTGCTGGAGAACGGCAAGACGAGCGTGATGTCCGGCGACCCCTCGGACGCGGCGCTCGCCGGTATCTACGCCTTCGGCGGCCATGACTTCGACGTGGACGGCGCCCTCGACTCGCTGGTGAAGGCCGCCACCGTGCCCACCGCCAACGACTCGGACAGCGCGGGCTGCAACGTGGAGTGCGTCGGCCAGCGCCCGGCCCTCGACCAGTACCTGAAGCTCGGCTACGTCCCCGCGGACGGCTGCCACTGCTGGGGCGGCGCGGCCGAGACGCTGGAGGACGCGGCGGCCGACTTCGGCATCTCCGAACTCGCCGCCCAGCGCGGCCGGACGAAGACGGCGGGGGCGTTCCTGGAGCGCTCCAACAACTGGATGAACGTCTTCGACCCGAACGCGACCGAGCACGGCGGCTACATCCGGGACCGCAACGCGGACGGCAGCTGGGCCGGCACCTTCACGCCGGGCACCGGCAGCGGCTTCGTCGAGGGCACCAGCGCCCGTTACACCTGGATGGTCTACTCCGACGTGGCGGGGCTCGCCCGCGCCATGGGCGGCGACGACGCGGCGGCCGGGCGTCTCGACGCGTTCTTCCGCACCCCGGACGGCAGCTTCGACTTCTCGGCGAAGGACGACACCCGCTACGACCCCACCAACGAGCCCGACATCAACGCCCCGTACCTCTACGACTACCTCGGCAAGCCGTACCGGACGCAGGAGACGGTCCGCGCCGAGATGGACCAGCTCTGGACCGACACACCCGGCGGCATCCCCGGCAACGACGACGCCGGAACCATGTCGTCGTGGTACGTGTTCTCGGCCCTCGGCATGTACCCGCAGATCCCGAGCCGCGCCGACATGGTGCTCTCCGCGCCGCTGTTCCCGCACGCGGTGGTGCACACCGGGCACGGCAGGACCATCACCGTCGACGCGCCCGAGGCGTCGGCGGACAACACGTACATCCAGTCACTGCGGATGAACGGCAGGCCGTCCCAGAAGCCCTGGGTGCCCGCGTCGTTCGTCACGCACGGCGGCACGCTCGACTTCACGCTCGGCAGCAAGCCGAACACCTCCTGGGGCAGCGCGAAGGACGACGCGCCACCGTCGTTCCAGCAGGGCGGCGTGCCGTTCTTCACGGGGACGACTCCGGGCACGGTCAAGGCCGAGCCGGGCGGCGCCGCGGTGCACGCCACCGTCAAGGTGCAGTCGCTTCAGGACTCCGCGGCCACCGTCCACTGGACGGCCGACCCGCCGGAAGGGATCACGGTGACGCCCTCCGAGGGTGACATCGCGGTGCCCGCGGGCGGCTCCGCGACGGCGGCGCTGTCGGTCTCCGCGCCCGCCGGGACGGAGCCCGGCTTCTTCACCGTGCCGCTGTCCCTGACGTCGGGCTCGACCGCACTGCCGAAGACGTCCCTCGCGGTGACGCTCGCGCCGGAGAACAGCATGCTGTGGAACCTCAACAGCACCGGCATCTCGGCCGACGACACCGACCCCCGCGCCAACTTCGACGGCGAGGGCTGGAGCTACTCGGCGGCGGCGCTCGCGGCGGCCGGTGCGAAGCCCGGCGGCACGGTGTCGTCCGGCGGGTTCGACTTCGCGTGGCCCGACGTGCGCCTGGGCGACCCGGACAACATCGAGGTGGTGGGGGGCGGACAGGTGCTGGACGTCCAGGCCGACTCCGCCGGCGCCACGGAGCTGAGCTTCCTCGGCAGCGCGGCGGAAGGCCGGGCGAGCGGCACCATCACGCTGACCTACACCGACGGCACCACGCAGCAGGCGACGCTCGGGTTCAGCGACTGGACGCTCGGCGGCGGCACCCAGCAGCCGTCGTTCGGCAACACGGTGGCCCTGCACACCGAGTACCGCGACGCGTCCGGCGGCGGCAGGGACCCGGTGGGCACGGAGATCTTCCAGACCGTGCCCATCCCCCTCAAGGCCGGCGCCCGGCTCGCCAGCGTGGCCCTGCCGGACACCACCGACGGCGGCGTGCTCCACGTCTTCTCCGTCGCGATGTCCTGACACCCCGCACCTCCCGCGCCTACGGCCCCGTCGCGGGGTCGTAGGCGCGTTCTTCGTGTGCCGGGGTGTGCCGGGCCACGGGGCTTCGGCGGCCGCGGCCGTCACTCCCCCGTGGCCCCGCCGGTCAGTGCGGTGACGAGGGTGGCGGCGATGTCGCGGAGCTGGTCGGGCTCGTAGTGGGCGCGTTCCATCACGGCGAGGCCGCGGGTGGTGGTGACCACGAGGCGGGACGCGGCCGGCAGGTCGACGGTGAGGTCGCCGTCGCCGAGCGCGGCCAGGCCGTCGTGCACGACCTTCTCCAGGTCGTCCAGGAAGGTGCGCACCGCGGCCTCGACCTCCGGGACCTCCACACTGGTGTCGACCACCGTCCTGGTGGAGAGGCAGCCGCGCGACGGCGTGCCGGCGGTGAACGTCCGGACGCAGTGGTCGAAGAAGGCCAGCAGCGCCGCGCGTCTGCCGGGCTGCCGCAGCGCCCGCGCGGCCGCTGCGAGGAACTCCTCCGCGTACTCGCGGAAGACCCGCAGGAACATCTGCTCCTTGCCGCCGTAGGCGTGGTACAGGGAGCCGCGCTGGACACCGGTGCCCGCGGCGAGGTCCAGCATGGACGTCGCGCGGTACCCGTGGGTCCCGAAGACCTGGAGAGCACGGCTGAGCACGTCGCGCTCGTCGAATCGGCGTACGCCGGCCACCTGACTCCCTCCACCGGCCCCCTGGCCCCTGTGCTGCCCGGGGCGACCTCACCCACGCGCGCGTCCCGTGCGCTCCGTGCGCTCCGTGCCTGCGCGGCCGACGTCAGCCCGCCGTGGGCGAGGGCCGGCTCAGGCGCCGGAACAGTTCATGGGAGGCGCGCTCCACCCAATTGTGCAGCAGCTTCCCGTCCTCGCTCACCGCCCAGACCGCCGTCCCTGTGAAGGAGATCGGCCGCTGGTCCGGCTCGGTGCCCAGGATGCCGTTGTTCCTGCCGTGTATGCGCCACCGCGAGGCGACCCTGCTCCCGTCGTGGTTCTGGAAGGTCTCCAGCACCTCCAGGTGGAAGTCGTCGACCTGCTTCAGGAACGCTCTGATCCAGGCCTTGAAGTTCTCCCGGCCCTCGATGCGCTCACCGGCGTTGGTGATCACGAAGTCCTCCACCACGAAGTCGTCGACCCTGTCCGGGTCGTGTGCGTTCCACACGTCCCTCCAGAACGCCTCCACGATCTCGGCCGAGTTCGAGTACGCCATGCCTGCCTCCGGTCACTCTGCGCAGCTATGTTTGACAGTGCTGTCAAACATAGCCGGCCGCCGGACCGGATGACAATCCGCCCCGCCCGGGGTGGGAGCGGCTCGGGCGGGGGCGCCGCTCGGGCCATGGGCATCGGCCGGGCGGTGGACGCCGGTCCGGCGGCGGGAAGGGTCGGCGGCGGGAGGGGGTGGGGACGGCCGATGGGTTGGTGACGGCGGCAAGGGGGCGGCAGTGGCGAGGGGAGCGGTCGGTGGGGGGTCAGCGGTGGGTGCCGGGTGCCGTCGGCAGGACCGTCGCGCGGTAGGCCGCCGGTGTGATGCCGAGGACGCGGCGGAACCAGCGGGTGAGGTGGGCCTGGTCGGCGAAGCCGGCGAGGCCGGCGGCCTCCGCGGGCCGGTGCCCGGCGTCGAGGAGCGTCCGGGCGCGTGCCACGCGGTACTGGGCCAGCCATGCGTACGGCGGCATGCCCATGGTGTCCCGGAAGGCGCGCAGCACCTGGTACCGGGAGAGGCCGAGGCAGGCGGCCAACTCGGCGAGCGAGGGCGGCGCCAGGAACTCGTCGGCGAGCCGGTCCCGGACGGCGAGGGCGATCCGGCCGGCGCCGGGCACCGTGTCGCTCGCGGGGCGCGCGGTGCCGTGCCGCCGGGCGAGGACCGTCAGCAGCCACGGCAGCCGGCACGCGGCCTCCAGCGGCTCGGGGCGGGCGGCGGGCGGGGCGGGTACCACCGGTTCGGCACGTCCGGCGGGCCCGGGGCGTTCGGCCGGCTCGGCGGGTCCGGGGCGTTCGGCCGGCTCAGCGGGTGCGGGGCGTTCGGCGGGTCCGGATAGCCCGGCGGGTCCGGGTGGTCCGGCGCGACCGGGGCGGCTCGCCCCGGGACCGTCACTCAGCTCCGTGTGGGCCGCGCGCAGTGCCGCCGCCAGCTCGGGATCGTCGATGACGGGCTCGCGGAAGTGCGGGAGCCCCCGGGTGCCCTCGGCGAGCAGCGGGAGCGCCGGGTACATGGCCCGGTACGCGTACCCGGTGCCGGCCCCCGGGCGTCCGGTGTGCGCCTCGCCGGGGCCGAGGACCACGATCGAGCCGGGCCCGACGTGCAGTTTCCCACCGCGGTAGTCGATGATCTCGAAGCCGCCGACGCAGACCCCGACGGTGAACTCGGCGTGGCTGTGCGGTGCGTAGCGGTGCCGGTCGAAGCGCGCGGTCAGCAGGTCGAGCACCTGGTCTCCGCCGAGGTCGGCCCTGCTCCACACGGCGTGCTCCCGCCCGCCCCGCCGCGCCGTCTCCCCCGCCCGTCCCACGTGCTCACCTCACCGCTCGCCGCATCCGCCGCCAGGGTGCAACGCCTGGACGGGGGTCCGCCATGCCCGGGGCGGCGGGGGGAGGACGCGCGTAGGGCCACGTCGGCGCGGGCCGGCCGTTCAGAGGAAGTCGGCGGTCTCCAGATGGAAGCCGAAGGGCTCGGGGAGGGCCAGCGCCTTGCCGAACGGAACGGTGCAATGCTGGAGGTAATCAGCCCCCTCGGGCTCGCTGAACAGCGTCACAGAAGTCGCCTCGCGGTCCACGAGGAGGTAGAGCGGAATGGCGCCGCGGGCATAGCAGCGGCGCTTGTCCTCCCGATCGCGTCGCGGCTTCGTGGAGGTGACTTCGACGACCATGGCGAGCCCGTCGGGTGGCATCCACGACTCGTGATTGCGATACGGCCGCTCATGGCGGGGGGCAAAGATGATGTCCGGGATGAGGTGCACACTGGGGTAGCCGCTCGCGCTCGGTAGCTCCAGCCCTTTATGTCCGGCGGACAGCATCCGGGTCCGGGACTGCCTGGCCACCTCGTCCACGATCAGGCCGATGTATTCCTCGCGCTCCCCGTCCGGCGGCGGTGTCACGACGATCTCCCCCTCGATCAGCTCGGCCCGGAAGCCCTCTGGCGTGTCCAGCGCCAGGAAGCCGTCCAGCAGGACCTCCGCCTTCGTGAGCGGTTCGTGCGGCATGGCCGTCATGTCGCGCTCCTTCCCTGGTCGCTCGCCAGACTCGGGCATCGTTGATCAACCGTCCACCGGATCGAGGGGTCTTCCCTCGATCGTGGCACAGGACCGGCGAGCAAGGCCTGCGTATCCGTCGCGTGGCGGCACGGATCCGCCCGCCACGAACCACCCCGTAATCTGGTGCCGGGCCATGCCCCGTACCCGCCCCCGAAACGACCGAGGAGACCCGATCGTGCTCGTGCTGTTGCCGCCGTCCGAAGGGAAGGCCTCCGCGGGGCGGGGGGCACCCGTGGACGTGGCGGGGCTGTCCTTGCCGGGGCTGGGGGCCGCGCGCGGTGAGGTGCTGGACGCGCTGGTGGAGCTCTGCTCAGGGGACGAGGAGAAGGCCCGGGAGGTGCTCGGGCTGAGCGAGGGGCAGCGCGCCGAGGTGGCCAAGAACGCCGAGCTGCGGACCGCGGGCACGCGGCCCGCGGGCGCCCTGTACACGGGCGTCCTCTACGACGCGCTGGACCTGGCGTCGCTCGACGCGGCGGCGAAGCGGCGGGCGGCGCGCTCGCTGCTGGTGTTCTCGGGGCTGTGGGGCGCGGTCCGGGTGACCGACCGCATCCCGCCCTACCGGTGCGCCATGAACGTCAAGCTCCCGGGGCTCGGTGCGCTCGGGGCCCACTGGCGGCCGGTGATGGCCGAGGTGCTGCCCGAGGCCGCGGGCAGCGGCCTGGTGCTCGACCTGCGGTCGTCCGCGTACGCGGCGGCCTGGCGGCCGAAGGGGCAGGTCGCGGAGCGCACGGCGACGGTGCGGGTGCTGCAGTCCGAGATGGTCGACGGGGTGGAACGGCGCTCCGTGGTCAGCCACTTCAACAAGGCCACCAAGGGGCGTCTGGTGCGGAGCCTGCTCGCCTCGGGCGCGGCGCCCGGGACCCCGGCCGGCCTCGTCGAGACGCTGCGGGACCTCGGCTTCACCGTGGAGGTGGCCACGACCGGCGGGGCGGGCCGGCCGTGGGCGCTGGACGTGGTGGTGACGGACCTCCACTGACCCGGGCACGGCGGCCCCGACCCGCGGCCCGTTCCCGGGGCCCGTTCCCGACTCCCCGACCCCGGGCCCGTTCCCAACTCCCGGCCCCCGCCGCTCCCTTGTGCGCGCACGCGCCGTCCTCTACCCTCGTCGCCGGTCGTCGAAGCGCTTCGATCGAACGCCCGCGTCGAACGGCTCCCTGAGGCCCGTTGAGGACGCCCGTCACCTCGGCTGTCTCGCCCTTCCCGCACCGCCACCGCGATCAGGGGGCCACAGAGCCGACTCTCGGGCGCACGCCTTCCCGTCCTTCCCGTCGAAGCGCATCGATTCCCCGCGTCATCCCCCACACCATGGAAAGGGACAACCATGGCACGTCGCACACCGGGCGGGCTCCTGCTCGCCGCCGCCGTCACGGGGGCCGCCTTACTCGGCCTCTCCGTCACCCCCGTCCAGGCCGCCCCCGGCCACGCCGCCCCCGCGCTCGCCGCGGCACACGCGTGGACCTCGTCCGACCAGTGGGGCACCTGGACCACCCCGGACGGCTATACCCTCTACAACAACATCTGGGGCTCCGGCGCGGGCACCCAGACCATCTGGGCCGACTCGTCCAGCACCTGGGGCGTGACGGCGGACCACCCGGCGACCGGCGGGGTGAAGTCGTACCCGAACGCCAAGAAGGTCGTCAACAAGCCGCTGTCCTCGCTCGCCTCGCTCACCAGCAGCTACAACGTCACGGTGCCGTCCGGCGGCTCGTACAACACCTCGTACGACATCTGGGACACCGACTACGACTACGAGATAATGCTCTGGGTCAACTACAACGGCGCCGTGGGCCCGATCGGCAGCCAGCAGGCGACGGTCTCGCTGGGCGGCAGCCAGTGGGCGGTCTACAAGGGCGACAACGGCTCCAACCAGGTCTTCTCATTCCTGCGCACCTCGGACTCCACGTCCGGCACGGTGGACATCCTGCCGATCCTGAAGTGGATCGAGCAGCAGGGCTGGTGGCGCGGCGAGACGATCGGTGACGTGCAGTTCGGCTACGAGATCACCTCGTCGCCCGGCGGCCTCGCCTTCACCACGAACCGGTTCAGCGTGTCGTCGCGCTGACGGGCGCCGCCGGCACCGGCGGGGAACGGTCCCGCCCGCGCCCCGGCTCCGGGCTCCCCGGCCCGGGCGGGCGTGCCTCAGCCGGTGCCGGCCGCGGTGAGCGCCGCCGCGTCCCTGGCGAGGGAGGTGACCCGCGGCCAGTCCCCGGCGGCCACCGCGTCCTTGGGCAGCATCCAGGAACCGCCCACGCAGCGGACGTTCGGCAGCGCCAGGTACTCGGGCGCCGACGCGTGCGTGATGCCGCCGGTCGGGCAGAACCGGGCCGACGGCAGCGGTCCGCCGAGGGACTTCAGGAAGGGCGCGCCGCCCGCGGCCTCCGCCGGGAAGAACTTCATGTCCCGCACCTCGCGGTCCAGCAGCGCCATCACCTCGGAGGCGGTCGAGACCCCCGGCAGGAACGGCGCTCCCGACGCCTCCATCGCGTCCAGCAGCGCCGGTGTGACGCCCGGGCTGACCAGGAAGCGCGCCCCGGCCGCCACCGCCTCGTCCGCGTGCCGGGGAGAGACCACTGTGCCCGCGCCGACCACCGCCTCCGGCACCTCCTCGGCGATGGTCCTGATCGCCCGGAGTGCGACCGGCGTGCGCAGCGTCACCTCGATCGCCGTGAGACCGCCCTCGACCAGCGCCCGCGCCATCGGCACGGCGTCGTCGACGCGGTCCACGACGACGACCGGGATGACGGGGGCGAGATCGAGCACGGAGGGCGGCAGAGAAGTCATGGCCTCATCCTGCCCCCGACCCCGCAGGCACCGCAAAGACCGTTGCAGTTCATGCAATACGACAGGATGACGGTCAAGGCGCACTCCACAGGGCCGCGCGCCGGCGGGGCCCCGCCCACCGGGGCCGCGCCCCGCACAGGCGCCGAGGACGGCGCGCGCGACCACCACGGAACCGCCACGTCGCGACCGGCACAGCGGGGTCGCCCCCGTCGCGCCTCCCCGGGCCGGGCCGACGCGAGGCACCAGGGGCGCCGCCACCAGGTCCGAGCCCGGTCGGGGCGGCCACCGCCCCGCCGGGTACGTTGCGGGTGTCCCACCGCCCCGCCCGCACTGGAGACGCACATGGTCACTCTCGCCGAGGTCGCTCAGCATGCCGGGGTCTCGGCGAGCACGGTGAGCTATGTCCTCAGTGGCAAACGGTCCATCTCGGCGGCCACGCGCGCGAGGGTGGAGCACAGCATCCGGCAGCTCGGATATCACCCGAACGCGGGAGCGCGCGCGCTGGCCAGCAGCCGTTCGAACATCATCGCCCTGATGGTGCCGCTCCGTACCGACGTCTATGTGCCGGTCATGATGGAGATCGCCATCGCGGTCGCCACCACCGCCCGCGCGCACGGCTACGACGTGCTCTTCCTCACCGGCGAGGAGGGCCCGGAGGCGGTGCGGCGGATCACGGGCAGCTCGCTGGCGGACGCGATGGTCCTGATGGACGTGGAACTCCAGGACGAGCGGCTGCCCTCGCTGCGGGAGAGCGGCCGGCCCGCGGTGCTCATCGGGCTGCCCTCCGACACGGAACGGCTGACGTGCGTGGACCTCGACTTCCATGCGACCGGCGCGCTCTGCGTGACCCACCTGGCCGCCCTGGGCCACCGGGAGCTCGCGGTGATCGGCGAGGCGCCGGCGGTGTACGAGCGGCACACCGGCTTCGCCGTGCGGACCCTGGACGGGGTCCGGGCCCGCGCCGGCGAGCTGGGCGTGCGGGTGCTGCACCGGCCGTGCGAGGCCGGGTACGCGGCCATGGCCGCCACGCTGGCCCGGATCTTCGACGAACGGCCCGGCACCAGCGGGTTCATCGTCCAGAACGAGTACGCGGTCGAGCCGCTGCTGACCCTGCTGCGGCAGCGGGGCCGTGCGGTGCCCGAGGACGTGTCGGTGGTGGCCGTCTGCCCCGAGCAGGTGGCGGTGCAGGCGTCGGTCCGGCTCACCTCGGTCGCCATCCCCGCCCAGGAGATGGGCCGGCGGGCGGTCGAGCTGGTGGTGGCCAAGCTGGCCGGCGAGCCCGTGGACGAGATCACCCTGCTGGCCCCGGAGCTGACCGTCAGGGCCAGTTCGGGGCCGGTGGGGGATGACGGGGACGGGCTGGGCGCCGGCGACTGAGACCTGTCAGGCCTGGCGGACGTCCCGTCAGGCCCCGGCGGACGCCCGGTCAGGTACTGGCGGGCGTCCGGTCGGGTCCTGGCGGACGCGCGGTCAGGCACTGGCGGGCGTCCCGTCGGGTCCTAGCGGAGGTGCGAGGTGTCGTTGAACAGGCGCAGGCTGCTGTTCCCGTCCGCGTAGTAGGCGATAGCGGTCAGGGAGGCCGCGGAGAGTTCCATGCGGAACACGGCCTCGGACGGGGCGCCCAGGGCGAGCCGTACCAGGGTCTTGACCGGGGTCACATGGCTGACCAGCAGCACCGTGCGGCCCGCGTACGCGGCGAGCAGCTTGTCCCGGGCCGCGGCCACGCGGTGGGCGACGTCCTCGAAGCTCTCGCCGCCGCCGGTCGGGGCCGCGGCCGGCGAGGCCAGCCAGGCGTCCAGGTCGGCGGGGTACCGCTCGCGGACCTCGGCGAAGGTCAGGCCCTCCCAGTCCGCGAAGTCCGTCTCGCGCAGGCCGTCCTCGACGGTGACCGGGAGGTCGAGCCGGGCGGCGATGGCGGCGGCGGTCTCGCGGCACCGCCTCATGGGCGAGCTGACGATGGCCTGGACGGTGCCGCGGGCCCCCAGCGCCTCGGCGGCACGCTCGGCCTGCGCCCGGCCCGCCGGGGACAGGGCGGGGTCGGTGCCGGTGCTGCCGGAGAAGCGCTTCTGAGGCGTCAGGTGGGTCTCGCCGTGCCGCAGCAGGACGAAGGTGGCCGGTGCGCCGAGGTCCGCGGGCGCCCACCCCACGGACGGCGTCGCCGCGGGGCCCGCGGTCTCCCGGCCACGCTCCGCGACGCTGCGCGCCGCACGCTCGTCGGCGGCCCTCGCGTCCGCTCCGCCGGTCTCGGCCGCCGCGGCGGTCGGGTCCGAACCGGCCGCGCCGCCGAACCCGGCGGCGGGCGGCGTGCCGGGCGTGCCGCCACCGGGGGCCGAGGCACCGTCAGTAGGGCGCTCCGCGCGGCGGGTCGCGGAGCGGGACGACGAGATGGCGGCGCGGGCCCGGGCGGCGCCGGCCGCCGCGTCGCCGGGCGGGGCCGCGGGTGCCGCCGGCGGCGCCGGGGCCGCCGCCCTGGGTGCCCAGGGCCTGCCCTGCTTGCCCGCGTCCATCGCCTCGTTGGCCAGCCGGTCCGCGCGCTTGTTCCGCTCCCGCGGCACCCACTCGTAGGTGACCTGTCCGGGCGGGAACACCGCGGCGGCCCGCGCCGCGAGCGGCTTCATGTCGGGGTGCTTGATCTTCCAACGGCCGGACATCTGCTCGACGACCAGCTTGGAGTCCATCCGGACGTGCACCCGCGCCGCGGGGTCGATGGCGTGCGCGGCCCGCAGCCCGGCCAGCAGGCCCTTGTACTCGGCGACGTTGTTGGTGGCCACCCCGATGTACTCGGCGGTCTCGGCCAGCAGGTCCCCGGTGACGGCGTCGGCGACCACGGCGCCGTACCCGGCGGGCCCCGGGTTGCCCCGGGAGCCGCCGTCGGCCTCGACGATGAGCTCTCGCATATCAGACCTCCGGGCCGCTCAGAGGCCGGACTCGGCGGTACGGACCAGGATGCGGCGGCAGTTCTCGCAGCGCAGCACCGTGTCAGGGGCGGCGTCGCGGACCTCGTTCAGCTCGGTGATGTTCAGCTCCAGGCGGCAGCCCTCGCAGCGCCGCTGGTACAGCTTGGCCGCGCCGATGCCGCCCTGCTGCTCGCGCAGCTTCTCGTAGAGCGCCAGCAGGTCGGTGGGGACGGACCCCGCGACCACCTCGCGCTCCTTGGTGACGGACGCGGCCTCGGTGTCCAGCTGCTCCTGCGCGGTGTCGCGGCGGGCGGCGGCGTCGTCGATCCTCGCCTGCACCGAGGCGCTGCGCTCGGTCAGCTCCGCGACCCGCGCCTGCGCGGACTCACGGCGCTCCATGACGTCCAGGACGACGTCCTCCAGGTCGCTCTGCCGCCTGGCGAGCGACGCGATCTCGTGCTGGAGGTTCTCCAGGTCCTTCGGGGAGGTGACGGCGCCGGAGTCCATCCGCTGCTGGTCGCGGGCGGCGCGCTGGCGCACCTGGTCGACGTCCTGCTCGGCCTTGGTCTGCTCGCGGGCGCAGTCGCTCTCCTCGGTCTGCGCCGCGATCAGCAGGTCGCGCACCTGCGCGAGGTCCTTCTGCAGCGTCTCCAGCTCGGCGAGCTCGGGCAGCGACTTCCTCCGGTGCGCCAGCTGCTGGAGGCGCGTGTCGAGTGCCTGGACGTCGAGGAGTCGGATCTGGTCGGCGGGCTCGGCTTTCAGTTGGGGGCTCCAGATGCATCGTCGGAAGCGGCGGCGGCGACGGCCGCGCCGGGGACAGGGACGGACTCCTCGGGCAGGGCGAGCGCCTGGGCGGCGTGCGCGGTCCAGGGGTCCGTGACGGTGGATGAGACGTGCGTGCGCAGGCCCCAGCCGCGCTGCTCGGAGACCGTGTCGAGCTGGGCGGCGGCCACCTGGCACCAGGGCCACTCGGTGGCCCAGTGGGCGGCGTCGAGCAGCGCGGGCGGGCCCTGCTCGCGGGCCTCGGACACCGGGTGGTGGCGCAGGTCGGCGGTGAGGAAGGCGTCCACGCCCGCGGCCCGTACCTCGTCGAAGAGGCCGTCACCCGAGCCGCCGCTGACCGCGACCGTGCGCACCGGGGCGTCCGGGTCGCCGGAGACGCGGATGCCCTGGGCGGTGGCGGGCAGTCTGGCCGCGGCCAGCGCGGCGAACTCGCGCACGGTGAGCGCGGGCTCGACCGCGCAGATCCGGCCGAGGCCCCGGCGGGCGCCCGGGTCGGTGGGGTCGGGCACCAGCGGTCCGGTGATCCGCAGGCCGAGGGCGCCGGCGAGGGCGTCGGAGACACCCGGGTCGGCGCGGTCGGCGTTGGTGTGGGCGACGTGCAGGGCGATGTCGTTCTTGATCAGGGTGTGCACCACGCGGCCCTTGAAGGTGCCCGCGTAGACGGTGCTCGTGCCGCGCAGGTACAGCGGGTGGTGCGTGACGAGAAGGTCGGCGCCGAGGTGTACCGCCTCGTCGGCGATCTCCTGGACGGGGTCGACGGCGAACAGGACCCGGGAGACGGGTGCGTCGGGGTCGCCGCAGACCGTGCCGACCGCGTCCCACTTCTCCGCGTGCTCTGTGGGCCACAGCGTGTCGAGTGCGGTGAGGACTTCAGACAGACGGGGCACGGGTCACAGGCTACCTGGCCGGTCGTGGGGGCGGGGTGGGGCGGGGCTGGGCCGGGCTGCCGCGGGCGGCCCCGGCGTCGTTGTGCCGGGCCGCCCGCCCAGCCCCTTCCGGTCTGTCCCCGGGCCACCTGCCGGTGGGGGCTTGGCGCGCAGGTCCCCGCGCCCCTCGTGGCGGCGGCCCGCACGCCTGCGCGCCGCGTACGGTCCCGGCCCGGCCACTCGCCCAGCCCCCTGCGGTCGTTTCCCGGCCACCCGCCGGTGGGGGCTTGGCGCGCGGTTCCCCGCGCCCCTTGCGGGGCGGCCCGCACGTCCGCGTGCCGTGTGCGGTTTCTCCCGGGCCATGGGCCGGTGCAGCACAGGTGGTGGGGTGTTCGTGGGGGAACGGGGCGAGTGCCACCCGTCTGTGTGAAAGGGGGGTGGGCGCCCAGGGCGGCGGGGGCCAGAAAAACGTAGCTTCTGTCACCGGAGGTGACCGAGCAATGACTGTCTGTGCCATCGAGGCCTCGGCGGGGAGCGACGACAAACCGTTCCGCCGGCCGTCCGTGGAGTGCACGCTCTCCGCGGACGGGACCTATGCGGCGCGGCTCGTACGGGGCGGACCCGTGCGGGACCGGTTCCAGCGGATCGAGGTCGCGCGGGACGGATGCACGCGCGGCGGACCGGAGCGGGACGCGACCGCCCCGGACGAGCGGGCGCCCGGCGGGGGCGCGGCCGGCGAGGAGGCCGGCCCGTACTGGTTCCCGGAGCGCTGGACGCTGGACGGGCCCGAGCCCTACCGGGTGGCGCTGCCCGCCCGGCGCCCCGAGCAGCGGAGCAGCGAGGTGCTGCCGATGGGCGACGGCCGGGTGCTCATCCACCGCACCCACGGCCACCGCCACGTCTTCGCCCTGCTGCACCCCACCAGCCCCGGCACCCGCGAGATCCCGCTGGGCTCGATGGACTGCCCGGTCGCCCCGGACGACCCCGGGGACCGGGACTGTCCGGCGGTCCGGCTGCTGCCGCCGCCGCCCGGCGGGCGGCGCGCGTACGCCCTGGCCGTCGGGGCCCGGTCGACCGCCGTCTGGCTGGTGGCGGGCGGCTTCTCGTCGCCCCGGGCGGTCGCCGAGCTGCCCGGCCGCTGCACCGGCGGCGCCTGGCTGGAGCGCACCGGCCGGCTGCTCGCCGTCGACCAGGAGCACCAGGGGCGGACGAAGACGGTGACGGTGGACCTCGGCCGCGGTGGCTCGGTGTCGCCGCTGCTGGAGATCACCGAGGACAGCACCGACCGGCTGCTGCTCGCCGACCCCGACAGCGGGCTGCTGCTGATCCGCTCGGACGCGCCGTCCCCGGGGCACGAGCGGCTGGCCTGGGGCGTGCTGGGCGGCACGCTCCCGGTGCGCTTCCCGGAGTGCCTGCGGCTGCCGGACTGCGCGATCACGCCGTTCGCGATCCAGCCGGGGCAGGCGCTGACCCCGGAGCGGTGTGCCGTGGCGCTGCGCATCGACGGCGCCGCGGGCACCTGGCTCGGCATGTGGCGCCCTGCCGAGCGCACCCTGCACCACCTCCCGGCGCCCGAGGGGTGGCTGACCGGCTGTGGGGCGTGGACCCGCGAGGGCATGCTGCACCTGCCGTACGCGACGAGGAACGTGCCGTGCGGGCTGGCCCGGCTGCCCGCGCCCCCGCAGGGCTCCGGCCCCGGCCGGCCGCCGGCCCGTGCGGGTCGCGGGACGGCGGCCGGGACGAGGACGGGGGCTCGGGCCGTGGCCGGGGCGTCGTGGGTGCGGGCCGTGGCCGCCGCGTCGTCGGAGGGCCGCCACGCGTCCGCGGTGGGCGGGCCCGGTCCGGTGCCCGCGGCCGTCCCGGTGCCCACGGGCGGTCCCGTGCTCGCGGGCGGTCCCGTGCCCGGCGGGGCCGTACCCGCGGGTGCCGTGTCCCAGGGCGTCTTCCGGCCCGTTCCGTTGCAGGAGGCGCCTTTGCAGAACGCACCTTTGCAGGAGGCCCCTCTCATCGGTCGGAGGGCCGCCGGTTAGACTCACCCGGCTACACCGTAGGGATCTTGTTTGACGGGGTGAACCTTCCGATGACCGAAGCCAGTACGGACGCCACTTCCCGGCCGACGGCCTGGCCCCGCGAGGCCGAGCAGCCGACCGGGCCGGGCAAGCATCGTGGGCAGGTGTCCGCGCACGACGAGGAGACGGCCCCTCGGGGCCGTCATCGCAAACCGTCCGGATCGGCGGATGCGGCGCACGCGGCCTGACGTCCGTCCACAGCGCGAGGCCCGGCACCATGCGTTTGGTGCCGGGCCTCCGGGTTTCGGCGCCCCCGCCGTGGGGGCCGTCGGGGACCGGCTGACCGCCGGTGGCCGGTTCTTCGCGCAGTTCCCCGCGCCCCTTTCGCACGCGCCTGCGGCGCCCCGGTCCGGGGGCGGTTCCCGTCGTGATCCACCAGCGGCCGGTGGGTGGTTGCTCGCGCAGTTCCCCGCGCCCCTTCCAACGGCGCCTACGGCGCCCCCCGGGGGCAGTCCCGCCATCGACCCACCAGCGGCCCGTGGGTGGTTGCTCGCGCAGTTCCCCGCGCCCCTTTCGCACGCGCCTGCGGCGCCCCGGTCCGGGGGCGGTCCCCGTCGTGATCCACCAGCGGCCGGTGGGTGGTTGCTCGCGCAGTTCCCCGCGCCCCTTCCAACGGCGCCTACGGCGCCCCCCGGGGGCAGTCCCGCCATCGACCCACCAGCGGCCCGTGGGTGGTTGCTCGCGCAGTTCCCCGCGCCCCTTCCAACGGCGCCTACGGCGCCCCCCGGGGGCAGTCCCGCCATCGACCCACCAGCGGCCCGTGGGTGGTTGCTCGCGCAGTTCCCCGCGCCCCTTCCAACGGCGCCTACGGCGCCCCCCGGGGGCAGTCCCGCCATCGACCCACCAGCAGCCCGTCCGTGGTTGCTCGCGCCGTTCACCGTGGGTCTGGTGGGTGTGGCCTTGCCTCGGGGGTGTTGGGACATTTGTCCTGGGGGAAATGGTACGTGCGCTTCTGGTGGGCGTGGGTGTGGGATTTCTAGGGTCGTGGCCATGGATATGACATCTGGCACCGCCGCCACGGGCCCCGGGGGCGTGGCGTGGGCGGTGTCCTTCACGGGGGCGGTCAAGGCCTTCGGCGCCGTACGGGCCGTCGACGGCGTCGACCTGGAGATCGCACGCGGGGAGTGCGTGGCACTGCTCGGACGCAACGGCGCCGGCAAGTCCACCGCCATCTCGCTGCTGCTGGGCCTGAACGAACCGGACGCCGGCACCGTGCGCCTCTTCGGCGAGCGGCCCGAGCGTGCCGTGCAGTCCGGAATGGTGGGGGCGATGCTGCAGGAGGGGCGGCCGGTGCGCCGCGTCACCGTGCGGGAGCTGGTCACCTTCGTGGGCCGGCGGTACCCGGCGCCGATGCCGGTCGCCGAGGCCCTGGAGCTCGCGGGCATCACCGAGCTGGCCGGGCGCCGCGTGGACCGCCTGTCGGGCGGTCAGACGCAGCGCGTCCGGTTCGCCGTGGCGCTGGTCGGCGATCCCGCGCTGATCGTGCTCGACGAGCCGACGGCCGCGCTGGACGTGGCGGCGAGGCGGGCGTTCTGGGCGTCGATGCGGGCCTACGCGCGGCGCGGCCACACCGTGCTCTTCTCCACGCACTACCTTCAGGAGGCCGACGAGCACGCCGACCGGATCGTGGTCATCGACCACGGCCGGATCGTCGCGGACGGCAGCGGCGACGAGCTGAAGCGGGCCGCGGGCGGCAACCTCGTCTCGTTCGACCTGGCGGGCCGTGGCACCCGGGGCCTGACCGGGCTGCCGGGCGTGACCGCGGTGGAGGTCCGCGGGGACCGGGCGCACCTGCGCTCCACGGACTCGGACGCCACGGTGATCGCGCTGGCCGAGCGCGGCGCGATACGCGGCCTGGAGGTCACCGCCGCATCGCTGGAGACCGCGTTCCTGGCGCTGACGTCGTCCGGGTCCGGTGACACGCGGGCCCACGCCGGGGACGGCGCGGACGCGGAGGATCCGGGTCCGGGCCGGACGGCCGGGGAGCAGCCCACCGGACAACCGGCGGACGCTGTGGCGAGGGAGACGGTGTGATGCTCGACTACCTGGTCCTCGAGGTGCGCAGGACGCTGCGCGACACCGGCTTCGTGATCTTCGGCATCGGGATGCCGGTCCTGATGTACCTGCTCTTCACCAACATCGGCGACGGCGCCGACGGCACCTTCAAGACGGCCTCGATGGTGGGCATGGCGGCGTACGGAGCGCTGGGCTCCGCGCTGAGCACCGGCACCGGCGTCGCCGAGGACAAGTCGATCGGGTGGCTGCGGCAGTTGCGGGTCACGCCGATGCGCCCGCGGAGCGTGGTGATCGGGCGGGCGCTGACCGGCTCGGTGATCGTGCTGCCCGCGATCGTCGCGGTGCTGCTGGCGGGCGGCCTGGTCAACGGGGTGCGCCTGGCGGCCTGGCAGTGGGTGCTGGTCACCGTGCTGCTGTGGCTGGGCGCGTTCCCGTTCACCCTCCTCGGGATCGGCAACGGCTACCGGCTCACCGCACAGACCACCGGCGTGGTGAACGTGGCGTGCAACCTGGGCCTGTCCATCGTGGGCGGCCTGTGGTTCCCGGTGGACCTGTTCCCCGGCTGGCTGCGCGCGCTGTCGTCGTACACCCCGACCAACCGGTTCGCGGCGCTCGGCGTGTCGGCGACGGACGGGACCCCGCCCTCGGCCGGCACGGTCGCGGTGCTGGCCCTCTGGCTGCTGGCCTTCGGCTCGTACGCTGTGTTCGCATACCGCAAGTCCGCCCGCACGGTGTGACCGCCGGGCCCGGCCGGGCGGCCCGCCCCGACGGCAGCGCCCCACCGGCGCGGCGGACGCCGGGGGCCCTGCCCGGCACCATGTCCCGCCCCGGCCCGGCACCACGCCGTACCCGGCTCGACCGGCGCTCACCACGTCCTGCCCCTGCCCGGGGCACGCGCCCGATCCCAGCGGCGTCACAGGAGGCCCCATGTCCCCCGAGAACGACCTGACCGCCTCCGCCTGCCCGGTCACGGACGAGGCCGACGAGGGCGGGTGGCTGGCGCGGCGCCGGCGGCGCCGGGCGCGGCGGGCCGAGCACATCGGCCCGCCGAACGGGTTCGCGCTGCTGCCGTGGCTGCTGATGGGACTGGGCTCGGTGTCCCACCTGGTCCAGGGCAAGACCCCTGAGCCGTGGATCGGCGGGCTGGGCCTGCTGATCTTCAACTCGCTCTACGTCTCGGTGGTCTTCCGTGCCTTCGACCAGGCCAAGCGCGAGGCGCGGTCCACCCGCTGGCTGTTGGTCGCGATGGCCGTGGTCGCCTTCGGGCTCGCCGGGGCCTACGGCGGCACATGGCTGGTGTTCTGCCCGCTGTTCGCGCTGGCCGTCGGCGCGGTGCTGCGGGGCCGACCGCTGGGGCGCGTGATGTTCGTCACCACCGCACTCGCCGGCCTGACCGCGGGCGCCAGGATCGGCGGCTGGGACGCGGTCGCCTTCGCCTACGGAACGTTCATCTCCGGCATGGTGACCGCGGCGATCCTGGCGCTCTCCGAGACCGTCAAGGAACTGCGGGCCACCCGCGAGGAGCTGGCCCGCGGCGCGGTGGAGCGCGAGCGGCTGCGGTTCTCCCGTGACCTGCACGACCTGCTGGGCCACACGCTCTCGGTGGTGGTGGTCAAGGCGGAGGCCGTGCGGCGACTCGCACCGCGCGACCTCGACGCGGCGCTCGCGCAGGTCACCGACATCGAGTCGGTGGGCCGCCAGGCCCTCACGGAGATCCGCGAGGCCGTCACCGGCTACCGGGAGGGGAGCCTCACCACCGAGCTGGACCGGGCGCGCTCCGCGCTGACGGCGGCGGGCGTCGAGGCGGTGGTGCGCCGGTCGGGCCCGCCGCTCACCGCCCAGCAGGAGGCGCTGCTCGGCTGGGTGGTCCGCGAGGCGGTCACGAACGTGGTCAGGCACAGCGGTGCGGGCCGCTGCGAGATCACCGTGGCCGGCAGCGCGGAGCGGGTGGGTCTGCGGGTCCTGGACGACGGCCGGGGCGGGGCGGCCGGCGCCGGGCGGGACACCGTGGACACCGTGGACACGGCGGACGTGGTGGACGGCCGGGCGGTCGGCGGCACCGGGCTGAAGGGGCTCACCGAGCGGCTGGCCGCCGCGGGCGGCTCCCTGACCGCGGGCCCGGGGCCGCGCGGTGGGTTCCTGGTGTCCGCCGAACTCCCCGTGGAGCCGGCGCCGGAGGACACGGCGCCCAAGGTCGGCCCGGCCGCGGGCGTCACGGCCGCCCGGACCGCCTCGGGGGCGTAGCAGGCGGACGCGGCTGACACGAGTGACGAGGGTGACAGGGATGACGGCTGTGACAGGGGTGACGGGGGGTGCGGGCCGGCGCGACCGCCGCAACCGACGGCGCAACCGACGCGACCAGCACGACCGGCGGCGGGGTCGCCGCCGGGCGGGATCCGGGGGCCGGTGTCATCCTGAGGCCGTGAGCGCACCGCGCACCTCCCGGCCGCTCCGGCCGCGTCGGCCGCGGCGCCCGCGCCGGCCGGGGCAGCCGTCGGCCGGGCGCCGGATCGGCGTCCTGCTCCGCTTCCCGGCCGGCATCGCCCTGGTCACCTGGCGGTACGTCTGGCGGGTCACGGCACTGCACCGCTCCGAGTGCGTGGGCGACCGCACCGACCTGCCGCCGCCACTGCCCCCGGCGCTGGTGGACGAGCGCAGCAAGCCGCTGGCCGACGGCGCGGGTCCGATGTTCCACCGGCGGTTCTCGGTGCGCATCCTGGGCAGCCGGATGACGCCCGAGTCGCTGATGTCCGCCGTGGCGGTGGACGTGAACCGCGCCGCGCCCTCGGCCGCCGCCGTCTTCCACAAGACGGCGGGCGTGCCCGGCAGCGCCGAGATCGCCGACGAGTACCGGGTACAGATGCCGGGGCCCTGGGACGGCCCGGTGCGGGTGGTGCACCGGGACGCCACCTCGCTGCGGTTCGCGACGCTCCAGGGGCACCTGGAGGCCGGACAGATCGAGTTCCGCACCGCCGGCGACGGCGAGGCGCTGCTCTTCGAGGTGGAGACGTGGGCGCGCGGCGGCGACCGGTGGGCGGACCTGCTGTACAGCAGGCTGCGGATGGCCAAGGAGATCCAGTTCAACATGTGGGTGCACTTCTGCCTGCGGGTCGCCCGGTTCTCCGGGGGCCGCACCCGGGGCGGGGTCACCGTCGTCACGCGTGCCGTCCCCGAGCCGCTCTGCCTCGCCACGCCGGGCTGCTGAACGGCAGGGCGGGGGCGACGGCGAGGCTCTCGTCGCCGGGCACCGTCTCCACCGGGACGGGCGGCGCACCGTGCAGTTCGGCGTCGACCAGCCGGGTGAGGCGGCGCCCCGCCGCGCGCAGGAACCGGTGCTGGGTGGCCCTGCCGAACAGCAGGAAGCCGAACCTGACGAGCGGGTTCGGGATCGGGGCGCGGCGTGAGCGGCCCGTGATGCGGAACTCGACCTCGCCGGTCGCCAGGTGCTTGACGACCAGACAGGTGAGCTCGCCCTCCTCCAGGTGGCCCCGGAGGGTCCGGTACCGCCAGCCCCAGACGCGCCGGGCCGCCGTGCCGGTGCCGAAGGTACCGTCGACCACCGACGTGACCCGGACGCCCATGTCGAAGCGGAGCCCGAGGAAGCGGCCCTCCAGCAGCATGTCCCGGCCGGGCAGCGGGGCACCGGGCCGGTACAGGGCGCGCAGGATACGCGGATCGGCGAACTGGTAGTCGCGCACCAGGCGGCGGGCGATCTGCCAGGCGCCGCCGGGAACGGGGGCGCCCGGCGGCTCCCGGGCCACCGTGCAGCGCAGCTCGTCCAGGCTCCAGCCCGCGTTCCAGGCCGGCGGGGACCCGGGCACGGGCGTGTAGGTGACGTCGAGCCGGGCCAGGGCGTCCAGGGCCCGCGCCGCACCGGCGCGGTACAGACGGTGTTCACGCGGCATCCGGCCGCCCCCTCGCCGGCGTCCCGGGCCCGAGGAGCCGCACGCACACCACGGCGGGTCCGCCGGGCGGCTACTCGTACTCCGCCACGGACTGGCCGATCAGCCAGAACATGGGCGGCCACAGGCCGACGAAGAGCGCCCGGCGCTCGGCGTTGCCGCGCTCGTCCTGGTCGTAGCCCTTGGCGCGGGTCCAGAACCCGATGCACAGCACCACCGAGCCCAGCGAGGCCAGTTCGAGGTGGACCCGGCGCAGCCCGGCCCGGTGCAGGACCTCAGCGACGGGCATGCCGACCTCCCTGGGCAACCTCCGCGCACGGCCCGCCCGCAGCCGGCTGCCTGCACCGGCACGGGCGATTCCTTCTGGTATAACGATTTCTTCTGATATAGGGAGCATAGGACATATATGACGCGACGGCGCCCCGAGCACCACGCCGCCCCGCGGCCGTCACCCCCGCAGCCGTCACCCCCGCGGACGCCGCGCGCAGCGACCGTCCGCCCTTCGCCGCGACCGTCCGCCCCGGCGACCGCCCGGCCGCACGCCGCGCCCGTTCCGGCACCGCACACCGTTCCGGCACGCCGCACCCGCCCGGCACCAGACACCCGTCCCCGCGCGGCATGCCCGACGCCCAGACACCCGTCCCCGCGCGGCATGCCCTCCCCCCGCCCCCCGCACCACACACACCCGTCCCCCACCACGCGCCCGTCCCGGCGCCGCACCCCGCGACCGCCCAGCCCGGCACCGTACGAGGGGCCGGCCGTACCCTCTTCCGCATGACCGCGCAGCCGTCCGGGGACGCCGGGGAGACACGTACGAGGGTCCTGCTCGCCGAGGACCAGGGGATGATGCGCGGCGCGCTGGCCCTGCTGCTCGGCCTGGAGGACGACATGGAGGTCGTCGCGCAGGTGAGCGCGGGGGACGCGATCGTGCCGACGGCGCTCGGCACCCGGCCCGACGTGGCACTGCTGGACATCGAACTGCCCGGGTGCAGTGGCCTGGACGCGGCGGCGGAGCTGCGCCGGCGGTGCCCCGAGTGCCGGGTGCTGATCCTGACGACGTTCGGGCGGCCCGGGTACCTGCGGCGGGCCATGGACGCGGGCGCGGCGGGCTTCCTCGTCAAGGACGGCCCCGTGGAGGAGCTGGCCGCCGCGATCCGGCGGGTGCTCGCGGGCGAGACCGTCGTCGATCCGGCACTGGCCGCCGCGGCGCTCAGCGCGGGCCCCAACCCTCTGACGCCCCGCGAGCGCGAGGTCCTGGTCGCGTCGGCGGACGGTGCGACGGTCGCGGACATCGCCGCGAAGGTGCACCTGTCGGAGTCGACGGTACGCAACTACCTCTCGTCGGCCATCGGCAAGACCGGCTCACGCAACCGCATGGAGGCGGTCCGGGAGGCACGGCAGCAGGGGTGGCTCTGAGGCACCCGCTCACCGGTCACCGCCGGCCGCGCACCGTACGGCGCCGCGCGGCACCGGACGGGCGGCGGGCCGTGCGAGCACCGCACGCGACCGGCCGCACCGCCCGTTCAGTGCTGCCGCTGGGCCGCCTGCTCCGGCTCCGGCTCGCCGAGCGCGGGGGCCGGGCGGCGGGCCCGCCGGGGAATCCACAGCACCATGACGACGACCGCGCCGGCCAGGATGGCGGTCGCGCAGCGGAACGCCAGGGCGTAGCCCGCGGTGAGGGCCGCGGGGCCGGTGCCGCCGGCCGTGCGGGACGCGGCCACCGTGGAGAGCACGGCGAGACCGAGCGCGCCGCCGAGCGTGCGGGAGGTGTTGATCAGGCCGGAGACCAGGCCGGCGTCCCCCGGTTCGACGCCCGAAGTGGCGAGGGAGGCGAGCGGGGTCGACGCGAGGCCTGACCCGAGCATCATCACCACACCCGGCAGCAGGATCGAGGTGACATAGCCGCCGTCCGCCCGCATGGTCGACTGCCAGGCGAACCCCACCATGGCGATCAGTACGCCGAGCACCGCCACGTTCCTGGCGCCGAGGCCCGGCATCAGCCGGGGCGCGACCTTGGAGCCGACCATGATGCTCACCGAGCTGGGCACCAGCGCGACCCCGGCCCCCAAGGGGCTGTACCCCAGGGCGTTCTGGGCGTACAGGGTCATCAGGAACCACATGCACATCATGCCGGCGCCGCAGATGAACATGGCGGCGTTGGCGGCGGCGACCGGCCGCAGCCTGAACAGCTCCAACGGCATCAGCGGCGCCCGGGTGCGGGCCTCCACCAGCAGGAAGACGACCAGCAGCAACGGGCCCGCGACCAGCGGGACCAGCGTCTCGGGAGCCGTCCAGCCGGCCGCCTCGGTCTCCACGATGCCGTAGGCGAGCACGGCCGCGCCCGCGGTGACCAGCACCGCGCCCGGCAGGTCGAGCCGCCGGCGGATGCCGCCGCGCCTGCTCTCGGTCACCCAGCGGACCGCCGCGGCCAGCACCAGCGCGCCGACCGGGACGTTGATCAGGAGCACCCACCGCCAGGACAGCGCGTCGGTGAGCACCCCGCCGACCAGGCCGCCCGCGGCGCCGCCACCGCCGCCCACCGCGCTCCAGGTGGCTATCGCACGCGCGCGTGCCGGGCCCTCCGGGACGGCCGAGGTGAGGATGGTCAGCGTGGCCGGGGCGAGCACCGCGGCGCCCAGGCCCTGCACGGCGCGGGCGGCGAGCAACTGCCAGCCCTCCTGGGCGACGCCGCCCGCGAGGGAGGCGAGCGTGAAGAGGGCGAGGCCCACGACGAAGGTGCGTTTGCGCCCGAAGACGTCGCCGGCCCGGCCGCCGAGCAGCATGAAGCCGGCGAAGGCGATCGAGTAGGCGTTGACGACCCACTGCAGCCCCGCCGCGCTCAGCCCGAGGTCCGTCCGCATCGAGGGCAGCGCCACGTTGACCACGGAGACGTCGAGCACGACGAGGAACTGCCCCGCGCAGGTGGTGAGCACGACCAGCCAGGTCGGCACCGGGGTGCGGCGGACGGTGGTCGCGGGTTCCTCGGCGGCTGTCGGCATGGGGGTCATGGTCGCAGCGCCCGGCCCCTCGTGCATCGGGATTTCGCAGCACCGGAGCTGGTCCGGTGGGCCTAGGACCCGTCCGGGGCCAGGAGAGCGGGAGCGGAAGAGTGCACCCGGGGGGGACGGGGGCGGGGAGCCGGAGCGCGAAACCCGGCCGGGGAATCGGCGCGAGTCACGAACAGGTCAAGATTGGTGTTCGTACGATATCCCTCGGAATACCGCCCGCTCCGGGTGAGTTCATGTACCACGTATTGTCGTACGGCCCTGCCCCCGGCCGCCCATGCCGGCCCGCGGGCACGCAGGACCGGCCGGCTCGCCCGAAGCGCCCGAAGCAACCCTTCTCACTCCGCCCTGGAGGCCGCACAGAATGACCCAGACGACCGACCAGCACCCAAGAACGGCGGCCCATGAGACCGCCGTTCCGGTGTCCGGGCTTCCCGAGGACCCCGAGAAGCACCGCGCCCGCAGCGGCGGCATCGTCCCCGTCCTCGCCTTCGCCGGCATCACGGTCGCCGTGATGCAGACGCTGCTCGTGCCGGTCATCAAGGATCTGCCGACCCTGCTCAGCACCTCCGCGAGCAACGCCACCTGGGTCATGACCTCCACGCTCCTCGCCGGAGCCGTGGCCACCCCGATCATGGGCCGCCTCGGCGACCTCTTCGGCAAGCGGCGCATGCTGCTCACCAGCCTCGCCGTCATGGTGATCGGCTCCCTCGTCTGCGGCTTCACCGACCAGCTCCTGGTCATGATCGTCGGCCGTGCGCTCCAGGGCTTCGCCATGGGCGCGATCCCGCTCGGCATCGGCCTGATGCGCGACGAGCTGCCGCGCGAGCGGCTGGCCGGCGCCATGGCGCTGATGAGCTCCTCGATCGGCGTCGGCGGCGGCCTCGCGCTGCCGGGCGCCGCGCTGGTCGCCCAGCACCTGGACTGGCACGCGCTGTTCTTCATGGCCGCCGGCCTCGGCGTGCTGGCGATCCTGCTGACGGTGTTCGTGGTGCCGGAGTCCTCGGTGCGCGCCGAGGGCAAGTTCGACCTGATCGGTGCCCTGGGCCTGACCATCGGCCTGATACTCCTGCTGCTGCCGGTCACCAAGGGCAGCGACTGGGGCTGGGGCTCGCCGACGACCCTCGGCCTGTTCGGGGCCGCGGTGCTGATCCTGCTGCTGTGGGGCCTGATGGAACTGCGGTTCACGGCCCCGCTGGTGGACCTGCGCACCACCGCCCGCCGCGAGGTGCTGCTCACCAACCTCACGTCGATCATGGTCGGCGTCGCGTTCTACGCCATCTCGCTGGTGCTCCCCCAGCTCCTCCAGCTGCCCAGGGCCACCGGCTACGGCCTGGGCCAGTCCATGGTGGTGGCCGGTCTCTGCGTGGCCCCGCTCGGGCTGACGATGATGCTCACGGCCCCGCTCTACGCCAAGCTGTCCGCCGTCTACGGGCCCAAGATCTCGCTGCTGATGGGCATGGTGGTCATCGGCATCGGCTACGGCGCAGGGCTCGGCCTGATGAGCGCGCCCTGGCAGACCGTCATCATCTCGATGGTGGTGGGCGCGGGCATCGGCCTCGCGTACTCCTCGCTGCCGGCCCTGATCATCGGCGCGGTGGACCCGTCGGAGACCGGCGCCGCCAACGGCCTCAACACGCTGATGCGCTCCATCGGCACGTCCGTCTCCAGCGCCGTCATCGGCATGGTGCTGGCCCGCACGGCCGACGTGACGCCCGACGGGCTCGTGGTGCCGACGATGCACGGCTTCCGGGTGTCGTTCATGATCGCCACCGCCGCGGTGGCCGGCGGTGTGGTGCTCGCGCTGTTCCTGCCGTCGCGCCGGCCCGGGCGTGCGCAGCAGCCGAACCGGCCGACGGCCGCGGACGAGGGCGCGGCGCCCGCCGCGGAGCAGGTGGCCGTCGCCGCGGCCGACCCGGTGCCCGCCGGCGTCGCCGCCCAGCCGATGGCCGCCGTCGCCGCCGTCGCCGCCGGTCACGAGCCGACGGCCACCGCTGCCGCCACGGGTGCGGCCCTCCGCGGCGGATTCCACGGACGGGTGCTGGACTCCTCCGGTGCGCCCGTGGCACGCGCGAAGGTGACGTTGATCGACGGCCGCGGCCGGCAGGCCGGCGCCGCGTTCACGGACGCGCAGGGACGCTACGCCCTCACGGTGCCCGCCGGCGGTTCGTATGTGCTCGCCGCCCGGGCCGCCGGCCACGCCCCCCGGGCCTCCGCGGCCACGTACTCCGTCTCCGGCCGCCCCGTGGAGGTCGCCCTCACCCTCCCGGCCCTGGTCCCCGCCCAGCGCACCGAGCCCGCCCCCGCGCCCGCGCCCGCCTTCGAACGGCCCCGCGCCGAGGCGTGACCCGTCGGCCCGAGGGCCCCGGGCGCCGCTCGACGAGCGGCGCCCGGGGCCCTCGCCGTTCCGCGGACCCGCCGACGGCGCCCGGCTCGCGGCACGGCAGCCGCGGAGGTGGTGGTCGTACCCCTGCTCCCGCACCGGACACCGGAATGCGTGCGGGCCCCGTCGGAGGCGCGGGGAACGGCAGGCGCACCGCCGGAGGGCCCGTCCGGTCCCGGCGCGCCGGGACCGCCCCGCGCCGGGACCGCCCCGCGCCGGCCGCCGAAGACGCCCCGCCGGGGACGGGAAGCTCAGCCCGTGATCCGCATCAGGCTCACCCGGTCCCCCTCGACCGTGAACGCGAAGTCCGACGGGCCGTTGAATCCGCTGCCGCCGACCTGGGCGCTGACGGTGACGGTGTCGCCGTCCGCCCGGGTGCCGGTCACGTCGAGGGTGACCTGCTTGCCGATGAACTCCGCGTCGCTCCAGCCCCGGATGGCATCGCGGCCGCGGAACTCGCGCCCCCAGTCGTTCACGGCGCCGTCCTCCGTGAAGACGTCGAGGAACGCCTCGGTGTCGCCGTTGTTGGCCGCGTCGAGGGCGCGCCGGACGGGGACGGGCAGGGCAGCGGTGGCCATGGATCACTCCCGATGGTGCAGGTGGAACAGAACATGGTGTGAATGGAGCACGGCAGCGGTGCCGGTGAGCGGGCAACCCCACGGGTGACGCACCGGAATCTAGGGCCGCACCGGAATGATCGCATCCGAGGCTCGGACCACACCCCTGAGCCACGCTGCCCCGCGGGCCGGGACGTCCGGCCCCTGCCCCGGCGCCCGCACACCGAGCCCGCCCTCCGCCCCACACCGAGCCCGCCCTCCACCGAACCTCCGCCCCTCGCCGAGCCCGCCCCACGCGATCACACCCCGACTCTTGACATGGCAACGACAACATGAGGTCATGTGAGGCAATGGGAGCGCTCCCATTTACGACAACATGAGGTCATGTGAGGCAATGGGAGCGCTCCCATTTCCACCCCGTACACCGCTCCCCAACCGCCGCCACCCGCCACACCGCCCGGTCGGCCGCCCCGCGCGCATCCGCACACCGATGAGCCGGCCCGGCACCCGCACGCGGCGGCACCGCCCGCGCAACGCTCCGTCCACACAAGGAGGTTCGGCCATGTGGGGCAGACATCTCCGGCGAACGCTCACGGCCCTGCTGGCCCCGGCCTTCGCCCTGGCCCTCGCGGAACCCGCGGCCTCGGCCGAGGCCGGTCCGGCCGTTCAGACCACACAGACCACACACACCGCACAGACCACACAGACCACACAGGGCGGCACCGCCGCCCGGACCGGGGCCGCCCAGCATCCCGCCTCAGCCGCGGCCCCGGTCCGCATCATGCCGCTGGGCGACTCGATCACCGGATCCCCCGGCTGCTGGCGCGCCCTGCTCTGGGACCGGCTGCAGAGCGCCGGCTACACCTCGATCGACTTCGTCGGCACCCTCGGCCCGCAGGGCTGCGGCGTGCCGTACGACGGTGACAACGAAGGCCACGGCGGCGCGCTGGCGACCGTCACGGCGGACCAGAACCAGTTGCCGGGATGGCTCGCCGCCACCCATCCCGACATCGTTGTCATGCATTTCGGGACCAATGACGTCTGGAGCAACAAGTCCCCGGACACCGTCCTCGCCGCGTTCACCAAGCTGGTGACCCAGATGCGCGCCGAGAACCCGGCGATGAAGGTGCTGGTGGCGCAGATCCTGCCCATGGCACCGTCCAACTGCCCCGAGTGCGGGCAGCGGGTCCGGGATCTGAACGCGCGGATCCCGCAGTGGGCCGCCGGCATCAGCACCGCGCAGTCGCCGGTGGTCGCCGTCGACCAGTGGACGGGCTTCAGCACCGCCACCGACACCTACGACGGCGTGCACCCCAACGATGCGGGCAATGTGAAGATCGCGGGGCGGTGGTACCCGGCGCTGAGCAGGTTCCTGACCCCGGGGCTCACTCGTCCCGGCGTCGCCGCCCCACCCGCCGACCGGGCTCGGTGAGTCCCCACCCGGCGGGGGCGCTGCGCTTGCCCGCGCGACCGGTCGGCGGTCGGCGGGCGGCGGCCTGCGGCCTGGGACTTGGGGCCTGCGGCCCCGCGGCCCCGCGGCCCCGCCGGGCGCGGCCCGGCGTCAGGACGCGCCCCGAACGGGCGCGACCGGTGGCGCCGCCCTCTTTCCGTACGCGTCCCACACCCCCGTCCGGGACGCCCGATCCCTGGAGTCGTACACATGCGAACGTTCACCCGCCGGCGCTTCTCCACGGCCCTCGGGGCCCTCGCGGCCCTGACCGGCCTCGCCCTGGCCGGAGTCGGCCCCGCCCAGCCGGCCACGGCCGCGCCCGCCGCGACCGGCCTGCACATCAGCGGCGGCAAGCTGGTCGAGGGCAACGGCAGCTCCTTCGTCCTGCGGGGCGTCAGCGCAGCGCACGCCTGGTACCCCGACAAGACGGCCCAGTCGCTCAAGGACATCAAGGCCCTGGGCGCCAACAGCGTCCGCGTCGTGCTGAGCACCGGCGCCCGCTGGACGCAGAACAGCGCGAGCGACGTCGCGAACATCGTCGCCCAGTGCAAGCAGAACAAGCTCGTCTGCATCCTCGAAGCCCATGACACCACCGGCTACGGCGAGCAGGGCGGTGCCATCACCCTCTCCCAGGCGGCCGACTACTGGATCGGCATCAAGAGCGCGCTACAGGGCCAGGAGGCCTACACCATCGTCAACATCGGCAACGAGCCCTGGGGCAACAACAACACCTCGGGCTGGACCGCCGCCACCCAGGGCGCCATCCAGAAGCTGCGGGGCGCCGGCATCCAGCAGACCCTGATGGTCGACGCGCCGTGCTGGGGCCAGGACTGGGACGGCACGATGAAGAACAACGCCGCGACCGTCGCGGCGGCGGACAGCCGGCACAACACCCTGTTCTCCGTGCACATGTACGGGGTCTACGACACCGCGGCGGAGATCACGAGCTATCTGAACACGTTCGTGCGCGCGGGCCTGCCGATCGCCGTGGGCGAGTTCGGCAACCAGCACACCGACGGCAACCCCGACGAGGACACCATCATGGCGACCGCCCAGCAGCTCGGCATCGGCTACCTGGGCTGGTCGTGGAGCGGCAACAGCAGTGACGTCGCCTACCTGGACATGGTCAACAACTTCAACGGCCAGTCCCTGACCGGCTGGGGCCAGCGGATCTTCAACGGCGCCAACGGCATCAGGGCGACGGCCAGGCAGGCCACGGTCTACAACTGAGCCCGGGGCCGCCACGCCGTGGCCGCCCCGCGCCGTACGCCCCCGCCGCCCCCGGCGGCGGGGGCGTACGGCAGCATGGGCACCGGGCCTGCGCAGCCGGCGCACGCCCGGTGCCGCGCCCCACGCCGAGCTGGAGGAACCCATGGCCGCCGAGCCCGCGCCGGTGATCGAGGGGCAGGTGCCCGCGCCCGAGGTGCTCGCGGCCTTCGAGGCGGCCAAGGGGTTCATGCCGCGCGACGAGGGGCTCGCCCTGTACGCGGCGGCGTGTGCGGCCGCGGCGCTGGGGCTGCCGCTGCTGGAGGTCGGCACGTACTGCGGCCGTTCGACGCTGCTGCTCGCCGCGGCGGCCCGGGACGCCGGTGTCACCGCGGTCACGGTCGACCACCACCGCGGCAGCGAGGAGCAGCAGCCCGGCTGGGAGTACCACGATCCGGAGCTGGTCGACCCCGATCCCGCGGTGGGCCGGATGGACACCCTGCCCGCCTTCCGGCGGACGCTGTTCAAGGCCGGCCTGGAGGAGCACGTGGTGGCGGTCGTCGGCCGCTCCCCGCAGGTGGCCCGGCTCTGGCGGCAGCCCCTCGGGCTCGTCTTCATCGACGGCGGCCACACCGACGAGCACGCGACGGGCGACTACGAGGGCTGGGCGCCGCAGGTCGCGGAGGGCGGCCTGCTGGTGATCCACGACGTGTTCCCGGATCCCGCGGACGGCGGCCAGGCCCCGTACCGGATCCACCGGCGTGCGGTGGAGTCGGGCGAGTTCACCCAGATCGCGGCGGTGCGCTCGCTGCGGGTGCTGCGCAGAACCGGACCGGTGCCCGAGCGGGTCGCCCGGACGGCGGTCTAGAGTCGGGGCGTGTCGTACATGAGTTCCGGCCGCGCCCCCTACGGGCCGCCCGACGGTCCCCGTCCGCGGCGGCGCCCGCTGCGCGGGCCGCTGACCGTGACGGTGGCCGCGCTGGTGCCGACCGCCCTGGTGGGCTGGCTCGTCTGGCAGGCGGCGGGCGGGACGGGACACGGCGGCGCGGGCACCGGCGGCGCCGCGGGTCCCGGCGCCTCGACCACGCAGGCCGCGCCCAGCGCCTCCGCGGGCGGCAGCGGAACCCCCGGGAACGCGCCGGGCCCTGGCGGGGCGCCCGCCCCAAGCGCCTCCGGGCACGCGGCCCACGGCCCGCTCGCGGGCAAGGTCGTCGTGATCGACCCCGGGCACAACCCGAACAACTACCGGCACCCCACCGAGATCAACCGCAAGGTGGACATCGGCACGGACGCGAAGGAGTGCGACACCACCGGCACGGCCACCAACGCCGGATATCCGGAGGCCCGGTTCACCCTCGACGTCTCACGCCGCATACGGACGCTGCTGGAGCGGCAGGGCGCCAAGGTCCTGCTGACGCAGGACGGCGACCGCTCCTGGGGGCCCTGCGTCGACGAGCGCGCCCGGATCGGCAACGCCGCCCACGCGGACGCCGCGATCTCCGTGCACGCCGACGGCGCCCCGGCGGGCGACCGCGGCTTCCACGTCATCCTGCCCGCGGCGGTGCACCGGGGCCGCGCGGACACCCGCGCCATCGCCGGACCCTCGCGGGAGCTCGGGAAGTCGGTCGCGGACCGTTTCGCGCACGACACCGGCAGCGCGCCCGCCAACTACATCGGCGGCGGCACCGGCCTCGACGTCCGGGACGACCTCGGCGGACTCAACCTCTCCCGGGTGCCCAAGGTCTTCATCGAGTGCGGCAACATGCGCGACGCCCGGGACGCCGCGGACGTGACGGACAGCGCGTGGCGGCAGAAGGCCGCACAGGGCATCGCCGACGGAATCACGGGTTTCCTGCACGAGTGAGGTCACAAGCCCATGACCGGGCAGACACCTCGCGCGGGATGACGATAGTGTCGCCCCTACGATGGGGGGCCACCCCCGCGCTTCGCACCCCGCGGCCACCGCGGTCCCCAGTGACCTGCCACCGCGAGCGACGAGCGACAGCGACGCCCACCAGCGACCGATGAGACGACTGACGAAGGACCTGAAGTGAATTTCCGCTCCCTCAAGCGAGGCGACGGCGTGGTGATCGCGGCAGCGGTGTTGCTGTTCATCGCCTCGTTCCTCGACTACTTCTCGGTGCCCTCGGGCTACCCCGGCAGTGCTCCCAGCGCGTGGGACTCGCTCGGCGCCGGCCTCGGTGTCTACATGGGCGGAGTCATCGGCGCAGCGCTGATCGTCGTCAATCGCGCCCTGCCCCAGCCGCGGAAGGTCGCGGGCCTCGAACTGAGTCAGCTCGGCATCTCCTTCACCGTCATGGCGGCGTGGGTGATGTTCTGGACCATCGTCGACCTCAACGGCCCGGACGCGGGTGCGGGACTGATCCTCGGCCTGATCGCCGTCCTGGTGCTCGCCGCCGCCGCGGTCGCCACCCCGCTCGTCGCCGCCCTCCAGGCCCCGCTCACCGGCGCGCCGCGCCCGGTCAGCGCCCCCTACGGCATGCAGCAGGGCGGGTACGGCTACCCGGGTGTGGGCGCCCCGCAGCCGTCGTACGGCGGCCAGCCCGGTCCGGGCCAGCCGGGTCCGTACGGCGCGCAGCCGATGCCGCAGCAGGGGCACGCCCCGCAGCAGCAGGCGCAGGGCACGCAGCCCGGCGGCGACTTCTCGCCGTTCTGGTTCGCGGTGCCGGTGCAGCGTCCGCTGTACGCGGAGGACGGCTCGCCGACCCCGATCGCCGAACTCGCCCCCGGTACCTGGTACCTGGCGGTCGAGCAGCGCGGCTCCGGCCTGGTGGCGCAGACGCAGGACGGCCGCCGCGGCGTGCTGCAGGACACCACGGGCATCCAGCGCGGCTGAGCCGGGGCCCGGCCTTCGGCCACCGCACCACGGATCGCTCCCGTCGGCGCTCGCGTCCCGTCGCGGACACGGTCGGCCCTCGTTCCCCTCCGGAACGGGGGCCGTTCTGCTGCCCGGATCGCCGCGCGCCGGGGGCACGTGACGCCGTGCCGCTTGACGTCGCGCCGGACGGCGTCAAGGTTTTGCCCGGGCGGCACGGGCAACTCTCAAGCACATGTCTCGATATCGTAACGGCTCGGACCAGGCCGGCACGGTCGTCGCGGTCGTCGCGGACGTCCTCGCCTTCATCCTCGGCCTGTGGATCCTGATGTACCTGCTGGACGCGAACCCGGGCAACGACCTGGTGCAGGTCGTCCGTGACGCGGCGAACTGGCTCGCGGGCTGGTCGCACGACCTGTTCACCTTCGACAGGGCCTGGGCGCGCGTCGTCGCCGGCTACGGCCTGGCGGCCGTGGTCTACCTCTTCGTCGGCCACGCGGTGGCCCACCGCCTGCACCGCCACTGATCCGCACCCCGGCCGCCCCGCCGTCGCCAGGGATGCCCGGGCGGGTCCGCCGTCGTCGGCGACCCGTGCGCCGACTCCGCTTCCCACGCCCCATGCGCCGCTCCCGCCTCACACCTCCTGTGTGCAGCACTCCGGGTCGAGCCCCCGGGGCAGGTCGGTGCCGCCGAAGACCGCCCGGGTCGGCTCGTCGCCGCTCAGGGCGGCCACGGCCAGCAGCAGGGCACCGGCCGTCCAGGTGGTCAGCTCCTCGGGCCAGACCGCCTTGTCCGCGTAGACGTAGCCGGTCCAGTACAGCCCGGAGGCCGGGTCGCGCAGGTGCTGGATGGACCGCAGGACCTCCACGGCCCGTTCCGGCTCGCCCGCCGCCCACAGCGCGAGCGCCAGCTCCGCCGACTCACCCCCGGTCACCCAGGGGTTGGGCACCACGCAGCGCACGCCGAGGCCGGGCACGACGAAGCGGTCCCAGTCCGCCGCCAGGCGGGACCTGGCCTCGGCGCCGGTCAGGACGCCGCCGAGGACCGGGTAGTACCAGTCCATCGAGTAGCGGTCCTTGTCCAGGAACAGTTCCGGGTGCGACCGGACCGCGTGCCGCAGTGCGCCCACCGCCAGCTCCCAGTCGGGCTGCGGCTCGCCGCGCTGCCCGGCGAGGGCGAGGGCGCAGCGCAGGGCGTGGTGGACGGAGGCGGAGCCGGTGAGCAGCGCGTCCGTGCAGGGGGTGCCGTCCGGCTCCCGCTTCCAGCCGATCTGCCCGCCGGGTTGCTGGAGTCCCAGCACGAAGGAGACGGCGGCGCGCACCATGGGCCACATCCGGTCCAGGAAGCGTTCGTCCCCGGTGGCGAGGTAGTGGTGCCAGACACCGACGGCGGGATAGGCGCAGAAGTTGGTCTCCCTGCCGCGGTCCGTCACCTCGGCCGCGTCGCCGTCGGCGTAGGCGGCGTACCAGGAGCCGTCCTCGTTCTGGTGCCGGGCGAGCCAGTCGTAGGCGCGGGCGGCGGCCTCGTGCTCGCCCGCGGCGTCCAGGGCCATGGCCGCCTCGGTGTGGTCCCAGGGGTCGAGGTGGTGGCCGCGGAACCACGGTATGGCGCCGTCCGGGCGCTGGATGCCGAGGATGGCCCGCACGGTGGCGGCGGCCTGCCCGCCGGTGAGCACCCCCGGGAGCGCCAGGCGCCCGGTCCTCTCGGGCCGGCTCACGCCGCGGACGCCCCGGTGCCGGGCAGGTGCGGCTTGGTGGCGTAGGCGACGAAGCTCTTGCCGACGACCGGGTTGAGGAGCTGCTCGGCGAGCCGGGTCGCCAGGGGCTTCTTCATGATGTCCCAGACGAGCAGCCTATGGTACGCGCGCACCGGCAACGCCTTGTCGTTGTCCACCCCGAACGCGCACTTCAGCCACCAGTACGGGGAGTGCAGCGCGTGCGCGTGGTGGGTGCCGTAGGGCTTGAGGCCGGCCTCGCGGATCCTGCCGAGCAGTTCGTCGGCGCGGTAGATGCGGATGTGGCCGCCCTCCACCTCGTGGTAGGCGTCGCTGAGCGCCCAGCAGACCTTCTCGGGCCCGTACCGGGGCACGGTGACGGCGATCCGGCCGCCGGGCCGCAGCACCCGCACCATCTCCGCGAGCACGCCCTTGTCGTCCGGGATGTGCTCCATCACCTCGGAGACGATCACCACGTCGAAGGACTCGTCGGGGAACGGCAGCGCGAGCGCGTCGCCCTGCATGGCGGTGGCGGTGGCGCCCGCCGGGGCCTCGCCCGCCTCCCGCATCGCCGCGAACCACTTGGCGACCTCGCGGACCTCCTCGGCACTGCGGTCGAGGGCCACCACGCGCCCACCGCGCCGGTAGCACTCGAAGGCGTGCCGCCCCGCGCCGCAGCCCAGGTCGAGCACGCGGTCGCCCGCGGCGAGCGGGAAGCGGGTGAAGTCGACGGTCAGCATCAGTGGTTGCTCCCGGTCGGGGTCCCGGTGGCCGCGGGGCGCCCGGGGTCGGAGTGGGGGTGAGCGGGGGCCGGCCGGGCGGCGGGGCGCGCTCCTGCGGACGCGGCGGCCGGCTCGGCGGTCGCCACGGCGGACGCGGCAGGCGACTCGGCGGTCGCCGCCGCGGCGGTGGCCTGCTCGGGGGCTGCGGGCCGGGTGCCGGGCGGGTGGGCGGCCGGGTGCTGTGCCGGGCCGGGCGGCTGCGGGGCGCGGGCCGGCCGCCGGGCGGGGCCGGCCTGCGCCCGGGGGCGCGGGGCGGGGCGGGCCGGTCGTCCGGCGGAGGCGCGGTCGATGGCCTCCCGGTAGCGCTCGACGGTGCCCTGCGCGGCGCGCGCCCAGGTGAACCGGGCCAGCACCCGCGCACGCCCCGCCGCGCCCAGCCTGGCCCGCAGGTCGCCGTCGGCGAGCAGGCGGTTGAGCGCGGCGGCGAGCGCCTTGGCGTCGCCGGGGGGCACCGCGAGGCACGTCTCGCCGTCCGGTCCCGCCACCTCCGGTATGGCACCACCGGTGGTGGCCACCAGGGGGGTGCCGGTCGCCATCGCCTCGGCGGCGGGCAGCGAGAACCCCTCGTACAGGGAGGGCACGCAGGCCACCTGGGAGCCCCGGATCAGGCCGGCCAGTTCCTCGTCCGAGATGCCCTTGACGAAGCTGACGGCGTCCGTGAGGCCCAGCCGCTCGATGGCCCCGGCGACCGGGCCGTCCTCGGCGCGCTTGCCGACCACGACCAGATGGGCCGCGGGGTGCGCGGCGCGGACCTCGGCGAGCGCCTCCACGAGGTGGACCAGGCCCTTGAGCGGGACGTCCGCGCTGGAGGTGGTGACGATCCGGCCGGGCACCTGCGGCACGGCGGGATCGGGCGAGAAACGGTCGGTGTCGGCACCGATGTGCACCACGCTGATGCGCTCCGGGCGCACGCCCAGGTGCTCCACGATCTCCTGCCGGGATGAGCCCGAGACGGTCAGCACGGACGGCAGCCGCCGCGCGACCCGGCCCTGCATCCGCGTGAACGCGTACCAGCGGCGCACCGATGCGCGCCGCAGCCTGCTGTCCGCGGCGTCCAGCTCCAGGCGGCGGTCGACGGTGATGGGGTGGTGGATGGTGGTGACGAGCGGGGCACCGAGGTCGCCCAGCAGGCCGTAGCCCAGCGTCTGGTTGTCGTGCACGACGTCGAAGTCGCCGCGGCGGGCGCGCAGGTGGCGGCCCGCGCGCAGCGAGAACGTCAGCGGCTCGGGGAAGCCGCCGGTCTTCATGGTGGCGACCTCCAGGGTGTCGATCCAGTCCCGGTACTCCTCGCGGGCGGGGGTGCGGAACGGATCGGGCTGGCGGTACAGGTCCAGGCTGGGCAGCTCGGTGAGGGTCGGCCCGTGCGCGCCGTCCACCTCGTCGAGCACCGGGTAGGGCTGGGCGCCGATGACCTCCACCCGGTGGCCGAGGCGGGCGAGTTCGCGTGACAGGTGGCGCACGTAGACGCCCTGTCCGCCGCAGTAGGGGTTGCCCTTGTAGGTGAGGAGCGCGATGCGCAACGACCGCCCGCCGTCGGCCGCGGGGCCCGGCCGGGGCACGCCCTCGGCTCCACCGGACGCCGAAAGCCCCGCCCTGTCGGCCTCAGCGGTCACTCCTGGCCCCCTTCTCATGGCACTCCAACGGCGAGAGTACGCGTGGGCGACAATCTAGAACAAGTTTCAGACTTGATCGTCCGCCCCAAATCTACCGGCAAGTAGCCTCACCCGTCCCGACCCTCCGACGGTGATCCACACCACGGCACGAACCCGGTCACGGCCCGTCAGGGGTGCCCCGAAGGGGGCGCGGGGAACCGCGCGCCGAGCCACGACGGGGCCGGCAGCCCGCCACCGGCGGAGAGGGGCGGCCCCGACCGCCCGACCACCGGCCGGAGGGCGAGGGGGCGCCCCCCGTGGGCAACCGGGGGCAGCGCGGGCCCGCGAGCCGCGGATACGTTGACGGAGCACGGGTCCGAGCAGCCCGGACCACCGTCAGGACCGGCACGGAGCGGGACACATGACAGCGGAGGCAGGAACGGCGGCACAACCGGCCGCGCACACGACGGCAGCACTCCCGCCGCTGACCGAGCGGCAGGCGGCCCGCCGCCGCCGCATCCTCGCCGCCAGCGCCCGGCTGGCCGGCCGCGGCGGCTTCGACGCGGTGCAGATGCGCGAGGTCGCCGAGGAGTCCGGGGTGGCGCTGGGCACCCTCTACCGCTACTTCCCGTCCAAGGTGCACCTGTTGGTGGCGACCATGCAGGACCGTCTCGACCAGTTGCACCGCACGCTCCGCAAGCGCCCGCCCGGCGGCGGGACCCCCGCGGAGCGGGTCGCGGAGACCCTGATGCGCGCCTTCGGTGCCCTCCGGCGCGAGCCGCACCTCGCGGACGCCATGGTCCGCGCGCTCACCTTCGCGGACCGCTCCGTGAACGCCGAGGTCGACCAGGTCTACCGCAGGACCACCGCGATCATCCTGGACGCGATGGCCCTCGACCGGGATCCGGCGCCCGGCCAGCTCTCCGCGGTCCGCGTCATCGAGCACACCTGGCACGCGGCCCTGATCGCCTGGCTCTCCGGCCGTGCCGCGACGGCCCAGGTCCGCGCCGACCTGGAGACGGTCTGCCGACTGCTGCACCCGACGGAACCGGGCGGACCGGGCGGACCGGGCGGACGGGATGGACGGGGTGGACCGGGTGGACCGGGTGGACCGGGTGGACCGGGTGGACGGGATGTCGGGGGCGGCGGAGGTGGCGGGGGTGGACCCAGGGGGCCGGGTGGCCCGGCGGAACGGGCGGACCCGGCGTGACCGGCTCCCGCCGGCCCGGCATCGGCCCCGCGCCCCCGGAACCGGACCCCCGGACCCCCGTGCCCCCGGAACCGGACCCCGTGCCCCCGGAACCGGCCCCCCGCCGCCCGGGAGCGGGCGCCGCCCGGCTGGGCGGCAGGACCCGGCCGGTAGAGTGAGGCGTCGTCCTCACACCGGGTGAGGGGCGCCGGTCCACCTCCGACGCCGACCGTTCCCCGAGCGCACGGCCCCGCCCCGGGCGGGCAGGACCGCGCTCCGTGCGCCGCCGCGGCGGTGCGCCGGATCGCCTCGCCCGGCCGTGACCGGCTCGTGCCATCGGCTTCCCCGGTGGCCGGCACCGTCCAGTTCACCGAGCCGGGGCCGCCGGGTGCCGCCGCGCGCCCGAGCGCCCGGCTCCCCGCAGGGAGGGGCACCCGCCGACATGAACGTTCGCCGTGGCGCGGCGGTTCTGGCCGCCGCCGTGATGGCCGCGCTGCCTGCGGCGCCGGCCGCCGTCGCGGACGGCGCCCGCCCGTCCGGCGCCGCGTCCGCCCCGCCCGCGCTGCCGCCGGGCCTGTACGGCAGCGCCGACCCGGCGTACGACGGTGTGTTCCGGCAGTCGTACGCGCTGCTGGCCCAGCACACGGCGGGGGTGCGCCCCGCGGCGCGTGCGGTCGGCTGGCTGACCGGGCAGCAGTGCGCGGGCGGCGGCTTCGCCGCATACCGGAGCGAGCCGGACCGGGCCTGCACCGCGAAGACACCGGTGGACAGCAACTCCACCGCGGCGGCCGTACAGGCCCTGGCCGCGCTCGGCGGGCACCGGGACACCGTGGACAAGGCGGTGCACTGGCTGCGGTCCGTGCAGAACGCCGACGGCGGCTGGGGCTACACACCGGGCCTGCCGAGCGACGCCAACTCCACCGGCATCGTGACCGGCGCGCTGGCCGCCACCGGACAGCGGCCGGACGCCGTCCGGTCCGCCGAGGGCGGCAAGTCCCCGTACGACGCGTTGCCGGCGCTCGCGCTGCCCTGCGCGAAGGGCGGCGCGTTCGGGCTGCGGGACGCCACGTCGGGCAAGCTCGCGGCGAACGCCGACGCCACGGCGGCCGGTGTGCTGGGCGCACTGGGCAAGGGCCTCGTGGTGAGCCCGGCGGGCGCGGGGACCGGGGGGAGCGGCTCCAAAACGGGCGGGAACGGCTCCGGTGCCACCGGGACCGGCTCAGGCACCGGCGGGAACGACTCGGGCTCCGGCGGGAACGGGTCGGGGACGGCCGCGCACGGCTCCGGGTGCCGGGACGGCCACGGGCTGACGGCGCACCAGGCCGCCCTGAACGGCGCCGCGTACTTGACCGGCCTGCTCGCCCGCACCCCGTACCTGGTGTCGTCGCTGCCGGGCGCCGACGACCGACCCGACTACGGCAACACCGCGGACGCCGCGGTGGCCCTCGCCGCGGCCGGCCGCCACGGCACGGCGGACCGGGCGGCCACCTGGCTGGCCGGGCACGCCGCAGGCTGGGCGAAGCAGAACGGCCCCGCCGCCTGGGCCCAGCTCGTGCTCGCCGCGCACGCCACCGGCACCGACCCGCGGCACTTCGGCGGCACGGACCTCGTCGCCGCCCTGAACGCCACCGGGCCGGAACCGGCCGGCGCCACCGGAACCGCCGCGGGCCCGTCGGCGGACTCCCGCGACCGGGGAGAGCACGGGGCCAAAAACGGGAACGGCAAGAGCGGTTCCCCGTCGGGGACCTGGTGGCTGGTCGGCGCCTGCCTGGTCGCGGGCATCGGGGGCGGGCTGCTGCTCAGCACGCGCACGAGGCGCACACCGTGACGCCGCCGGCCGCCGTGCGCCGCACCGGTCGGCGCCTGCTCCTCGTGCTCGCGCTGCTCGGCGCGCTCACCGCGGGCGTCCTCGCGGGGTCGGGCCAGGCGCGGGCCGCCGGGTACCGGTACTGGTCGTTCTGGGAGCTGGCCGGCGGCAGCTGGGTGTACGCCACCCAGGGGCCGTCGGCGGCACGGCCCGGGGACGGCGATGTGCAGGGGTTCCGGTTCGCGGTGAGCGAGGACTCGCGGGACGCCGCACAGCCGCGCGGCACCCACGACTTCGCCGCGATCTGCCACGGGACCCCGGCGAGGCCCGGCACGAAGCGGGTCGCGCTGGTCATCGACTCGGGAACGGCGGCCGACGCGCCCGCGGGCGAGACGCCCCCGAAGCCCCGCACCGCCTGCGCCCGGCTCGCCCCGGACGCGACGAGCGCGGACGCCCTGGCGGCGGTCGCACGGCCGCTGCGGTACGACAGCCACGCGCTGCTGTGCGCCATCGCCGGCTACCCGGGGACCGGCTGCGGCGAGCAGGTCTCCGGACGGGTGCCGGCGGGCGGCTCGCGGGCACATCCGTTGGCGGCCGGCTCCGCGGACTCCCCGGCGGCACCGTCGGCCTCGTCACCGGCCCACCACATCCCGTCCGCCGGCGTCGTCGTGGGTGTCGTCGCCGTGGCGCTGCTGGGCGTGGCCGCCGTCTGGCAGGCCCGCCGGCGGCGTGGCTGACCCGGCGACGACGCGACCATGACCCGTATGAACCCTTCCGCATGCCGTGCCCCGGCCCTGCGCCCGATCCCGGCCCCGCGGGGGTCCCGGGCGCTGCACGCCGTCCCGGCCCTGCGCACGCCCCGGGCCCGGGGAGCGGTCACCGCCCTGCGCGCCGCGCCGCGCGGCGCGCGGCCCGGGACCCGCGCCGCAGACCACCACGGCGCCCGCGGCGCCCGCGCCGCAGACCGCCTCGGCGCACGGGCCCGTGGGCGCCGCCCCGGATGGCGGCCGCCCGCGGCGCACCGGGGCAACGCCCTGCACCCCGGCGCCTGGTGGCTGTGGGCCATCGGCCTCGGCACGGCGGCCTCGCGCACCACGAACCCGCTGCTGTTGGGCCTGCTGGCGTGCGTCGCCGGATACGTGGTCGCGGCCCGGCGCACGGCGGCACCCTGGGCCCGCTCGTACGGGGCGTTCGTGAAGGTGGCGCTGGCGGTGCTGGGGATCCGGCTGTTCTTCGCCGTGTTCCTGGGCTCGCCGATCCCGGGCACGCACGTGCTGGTGACGCTGCCGCAGGTGCCGCTGCCGGGCTGGGCGCAGGGGGTGCGGATCGGCGGGCCGGTGACCGCGGAGGGGCTGGTGTTCGCGCTGTACGACGGCCTCAAGCTGGCCACGCTGCTGGTCTGCGTGGGCGCCGCGAACGCGCTCGCCGGCCCCGCGCGGCTGCTGAAGTCGCTGCCGGGCGCGCTGTACGAGGTGGGGGTCGCGGTGGTCGTGGCCATGACGTTCGCGCCCCAGCTGATCGCCGACGTGCAGCGGCTGCGGTCCGCGCGGCGGCTGCGCGGACGGCCCGACAGCGGGCTCCGCGGGCTGCTCCAGGTGGGGCTGCCGGTGCTCGAGGGCGCGCTGGAGCGGTCCGTGGCGCTGGCGGCGGCGATGGACGCCAGGGGCTACGGACGGACCGCCGCGGTCCCGAAGGCGGTGCGCAGGGCCACCGCCGCGCTGACGCTCGGCGGGCTGCTGGGGATCTGCGCCGGTACCTACGGACTGCTGGCCGCCGCGGGCGCGGGGTACGGCCTTCCGGTGCTGCTCTGTGGGGTCGGCGCGGCGCTCGGCGGGCTGTGGCTGGGCGGCCGCCGCTCGGTGCGCACCCGCTACCGGCCGGACGTGTGGGGCGCCAGGGCCTGGCTGGTCGCCGGTTCCGGGGCGGCGGTCGCGGCGCTGACGATCCGTGCCGCCGCGCTCGACCCGGCCGCGCTCAGCCCCGGTGTGGTGCCGCTGACCGCGCCTGCGCTGCCGCTCTGGCCGGCCGCCGCCGTCCTCCTCGGCCTGCTCCCGGCGGGCGTCGCCCCGGTGCCGTGGCCGGGGCCGGGCGGCGCCGGTGTGCCGTCCCCGCGTGAGGAGCGCCCGTGATCCGCCGTCAGGAGAGCCCGTGATCCGCTTCGAGGACGTCTCCGTCCGCTACGACGGAGCCGGCGCGCCCGCGCTCGCCGGGGTCGACCTCACCGTGCCCGAGGGCGAACTTGTCCTGCTGGTGGGCCCCTCGGGGGCCGGCAAGTCGACCCTGCTGGGCGCGGTGAGCGGGCTCGTGCCGCACTTCACGGGCGGCACGCTGTACGGCCGCCTCACCGTGGCCGGGCGCGACACGCGTACCCACAGGCCCCGCGAACTCGCCGACGTGGTCGGCACCGTCGGCCAGGACCCGCTCGCCCACTTCGTGACGGACACCGTGGAGGACGAGCTGGCGTACGGCATGGAGTCGCTGGGCCTGCCGCCGGACGTGATGCGCCGGCGCGTGGAGGAGATCCTCGACCTGCTGGGCCTCGCGGCCCTGAGGGACCGGCCCATCGCCACGCTCTCCGGCGGGCAGCGGCAGCGGGTCGCCATCGGCTCCGTCCTGACGCCGCACCCCGCGCTGCTTGTCCTGGACGAGCCGACGTCCGCGCTCGACCCGGCGGCCGCGGAGGAGGTGCTCGCGGTGCTGCAACGCCTCGTGCACGACCTCGGCACCACCGTGCTGATGGCCGAGCACCGGCTCGAACGCGTCGTGCAGTACGCCGACCGGATCCTGCTGCTGCCGGGGCCCGGCGCGGCCCCGGTGCTGGGCTCCCCCGCCGAGGTGATGGCGGTCTCGCCGGTGTTCCCGCCGGTCGTCGGCCTCGGGCGGCTCGCCGGCTGGTCCCCGCTGCCGCTGACGGTACGTGACGCACGTCGGCGCGCGGCGGACCTGCGCACGCGGCTGGGCGCGCCGGGGGACGCCGGGGCTCCGGGGGACGCCGGGGCTCCGGGGGACGCCGGGGCTCCGGGGGACGGGGCGGCGACGAGCGGTGCCGCGGGGCCGGACCGGGCCGGGGCGGCGAGCGGGGCCGGCGCTCGGCAGCGGTCCGGCGGGGCAGGCGGCGAGGCGGCCGGGCAGGCCGGGCAGGCCGGGCAGGCCGGGCAGGCCGGGCAGGCCGGGCAGGCCGGGCAGGCCGGGCACAGCGGACGTACCGAGCGGCGGACAGGGTTCCGCTTCCCGCCCCGGCTGCCCCGGTTCGGCCGCCCCCGCGCCGACCGGGGCTCCGCCTCCGGGAGGGCCGCCGAGGACACCGGGGACGCCTCCGGTGCGGCCGTGCCGTCCCGCCACGTCGCCGTCGTCGAAGGACTCGTCGTGCGCCGGGGCCGCCTGGAGGCACTGCGCGGCGTGGACCTGTCCGTCGCGGCCGGCGAGACCGTGGCGCTGATGGGGCGCAACGGGGCGGGCAAGTCGACCCTGCTCTCCGCGCTGGTGGGACTGGTCGAGCCGGCGGCGGGCACGGTCCGGCTCAGCGGGCTCGCGCCGCACCGCACCGGGCCGCGCGAGCTGATCCGGCGCGCGGGCCTGGTGCCCCAGGAGCCCCGCGACCTGCTCTACGCGGACACGGTGGCCGCCGAGTGCGCCGCCGCGGACCGCGATGCCGGTGCGGCGCAGGGCAGTTGCCGGGCACTGCTGTCCGGCCTGCTGCCCGGCGTCCCGGACGGCAGCCACCCCAGGGACCTGTCGGAGGGCCAGCGGCTCGCGCTCGCGCTGGCCGTGGTGCTCACCTCCCGGCCGCCGCTGCTGCTCCTGGACGAGCCCACGCGGGGGCTGGACTACGCGGCGAAGGCCCGCCTGGTCCGGATGCTGCGGCGGCTGACCGGCGGCGGCCGGACCCCCGGGGCCGGGGCGGCAGCCGGCGGCACACCACCGCACTCCGTGGTGCTGGCCACCCACGACGTGGAGCTCGCCGCCGAGCTCGCCGACCGGGTGGTCATCCTCGCCGACGGCGAGGTGATGGCCGACGGGCCCACGGCCGACGTCGTGACGGCCTCCCCCTCCTTCGCCCCGCAGGTCGCCAAGGTGCTGGCCCCACAGCCGTGGCTGACCGTGTCCCAGGTCGCGGACGCACTCGCATGAGCGCGACCGGGGACCGCCACGAGGCGCGCGCGGGGGACGGGCCCGCACCGGGGCACGACGAGACCGGTCCGGCACAGGACGGCACCGCACCGGCACAGGACGGCACCGCACCGGCGCACGAGGAGACCGGTCCGCCGCACGACGGACCCGCGCCGGTGCACGACGGGCCCGGCCCCGTGGGCGGGGCCCCGCGGCCGCGGGTGGTGCGGCTGGGGCCGCGTTCGGTGGCCGCGCTGGTGCTGGTGGGCCTGGTCGGGGCGGCCGGGTTCGGATGGCCGCTGCTGGCGGGCCCGGAGGCGCGGGTCAACGCCCATGCGCAGGACGCCCCGTGGCTGTTCGCGGCGGTCCTGGTGCTGCTGGTCGCGGTGGTCGCCGCGACCGTCTCGGAGACCGGGCTCGGCGCGAAGGCGGTCGCGATGCTCGGCGTGCTCGCGGCGACCGGCGCGGCGCTGCGTCCGCTCGGCGCGGGCACCGCGGGCATCGAGCCGATGTTCTTCCTGATGGTGCTCAGCGGCCGGGTGCTGGGGCCCGGTTTCGGATTCGTGCTGGGGTCCGTGACGATGTTCGCGTCCGCGCTGCTGACGGGTGGCGTGGGGCCCTGGATGCCGTTCCAGATGGTGTCGATGGGGTGGTTCACGATGGGCGCGGGGCTGCTCCCGGCGCCCGACCGGCTGCGGGGCCGCGGCGAGCTGCTGATGCTCGCGGCGTACGGCTTCCTCGCCGCCCTCGCCTACGGGACGATCATGAACCTGTCGGGCTGGCCGTTCATGAGCGCCCTCGCGTCCGGCGTCGCCTTCGACCCGGCCGCCGGGCTCCCCCGCAACCTGGCCCGTTTCCTCGCCTACTGCGCGGCCACCTCGCTCGGCTGGGACCTGGGGCGCGCGGTGCTCACGGTCGTCCTCACCCTGGTGCTCGGCGGGGCGGTCCTGAAGGCGTTGCGGCGCGCCACCCGGCGGGCGGCCTTCGAGGCCCCGGTCGCCTTCCGGGAGCCGGCGGACGGCGACCGTCGCGGCGGTCCCGGCGCCCCGTAGCGGTCGGCACGCACCCGCCTCCGGTCCGCGCCCCGCGGGCCACGGCGCGTTCGGACGGGGTAGGCCGGCCGGCACGGGGCACGATGACGGGCGAGAAGTCCCCGACCCGGAGGGTGCCGTCATGCCCCAGCCCGCCCCGGACGAGGAGCCCGAACCGCACGGCCCGCGGGGGCCCGGGCAGGGCGGGCCCGCGCCGCACGACCGGGCGGATCCAGGGCCCCGGCTGCTGCCGCTGCTGCTGGCGCTGACCGTCGTCAGCGGTGTCATCGACGGCGTCAGCTACCTGGGCCTCGGCCATGTCTTCACGGCCAACATGACGGGCAACGTGGCCGTGCTCGGGTTCGCCGCGGCCGGCTCGGCGGAGTTCTCCGGGACGCATGCGCTGGTCTCGCTCGCGGCGTTCCTGGCCGGCTCGGCGGCCGGCGGGTGGGCCGGGCAGCTCTTCGCCGAGCGGGCCCGGCGCACCTGGCTGCGGACGGCCTTCAGCGCGGAGGCGGCGCTGCTCGGCGCCGCGGCCGCGTTCGCCGCGACGGCACCCGGGTCCGCGACCGCCACCGAGTACACCCTCGTCGCGGTGACCGCGTTCGCGATGGGCGTGCGCAACGCGACCGTGCGCCGGCTGGGCGTGGCCGACATGACGACGACCGTGCTCACGATGACGCTCACCGGGCTCGCGGCCGACTCACCGCTGGGAGGCGGCCGGAGCGTCAGGCCGGTGCGCCGGCTGGGCTCGGTCCTCGCCCTGCTGTCCGGGGCGCTGCTCGGCGGATGGCTGGTGCTCCATCACGACCTGTGGCTGCCGCTGCTCATCGCGGCCGCGATGAGCGGGATTCTGGTGCCGACGGTGCCCGGGCGGGTGTGACGGCCCCCGTGGTCCCTCCTTTCGACCGGCCCACGCCGCCGTCGGCCCGCCTGTCGCTCCCGTCGCTCCGGCCGGCGCTCCCCGCGGCGGCCTGCGGCGCCGTGCCGGGTCCGGCTTCCGCCAAGCCCGCGACGTCCGCGACATCCACGACGGGGACGGCACTCTGCGCGACCGGCTCGGGAGCGGCGCTCTGCGCGACCGGCTCGGGAGCGGCGCTCTGCGCGACCGGCTCGGGAGCGGCGCTCCGTACGGCCGGGTCCGGAGCGGCGCCGGGGGCGACCGGGTCCGGGACCGCCTCGGCGGTCGTGGTGAGGCTCTCCGGGGCCGAAGCGGAGGCCGGGCGGACCGGAGCCGGAGCCGAGGCCGGGCCGGAATCCGAGGCCGGGACCGCGGCCGAGGCCAGGGCTGAGGCCGACGCCGAGGCCGAGGCCGGAGCCGGGCCGGGGCCCGATACCGGTACCGGAGCCGACGGCGGACTGCCGGTGCCCACACTGTCCGTGCTGCCCACACTGTCCGTGCTGCCCGCACTGCCCGCGCCCTCGACCACCGCGCTGCGCGGCCCCGACAGCACGTACGTCAGACCGAACCCGACGCCGACCACCACGGCGCCGCCCACCGCGTCCAGCACCCAGTGGTTGCCGGTGGACACGATCGAGGAGACGGTGAACAGCGGGTGCAGCGCGCCCAGCACCTTCATCCACCACTTCGGTGCCATCAGGGCGATGATGATCCCGCACCACAGCGCCCAGCCGAAGTGCAGCGAGGGCATCGCGGCGTACTGGTTGGTCACGGCGGTCAGCACGCCGTAGTCCGGCTTGGAGAAGTCCTGCACGCCGTGCACCGTGTCCACGAACCCGAGCGTCGGCATCAGCCGCGGCGGTGCCAGCGGGAAGAGCCAGAAGCCGAGCAGCGCGAGCAGCGTGGCGAGCCCGAGGCTGGTGCGGGCCCAGCGGAAGTCGACGGGGCGGCGGACGTACAGCACACCGAGGACGGTGAGCGGCACGCCGAAGTGGAACGACTCGTAGTAGAAGTCGAGGAAGCCGCGCAGCCACGGTACGCCGACGACCGCGTGGTTGACCCAGTGCTCGATGTCGATGCCGAGCGCGTGCTCGGTGGCGTGCACCCATCTGCCGTGCCGCTCCGCCGCGGGACGGTCGCCCCGAGCGACCTCGCGCACGTAGTCGTACCCCGAGTAGCAGACCCGGATGAGCAGCAGTTCCAGGAGGAGGTTGGGGCGGGTGACGACACGGCGCCAGAACGGCAGCAGCGGCACATACCGCCACCGGGAGGCCGCCCGGGGCGCGTACTCGGTCGGGATCGGTGTCTGGAACCAGGGCGAGGTGCGGGAGAGGAACGGCACCGCGCAGGCGGCGGCGAGCGCGGCGATCAGCACGGCGTTGTCGCGCAGCGGGTACAGCAGCTCCTTGTTCGGCAGCAGCATGTGCGGCGGCAGCGTCATCACCAGAGCCACGGCGACGGGCCACAGGTAGCGGTCCGCGGCGCGCCTGCCGACCCGGCCGACGACGGCGAGCAGCAGCCACAGCAGCTGGTGCTGCCAGGTAGTCGGCGACATGGCGATGGCGACGCAGCCGGTCACGGCGACCGCGAGGAGCAACTGCCCGTCCCTCGCGTACCGCACGGCACGCGGCAGGCCGAGGCAGACGACCAGGGCGCTCAGCGCCAGGAACAGGCCGATCTCCAGCGGACCCGTGACGCCGAACCGCAGCAGCGCGCCGTGCAGGGACTGGTTGCCGAGGCTGTCCGGGCGTGCCCCGAGGCCCACACCCGCGAGGTGGTGCACCCAGTAGGTGAACGAGTCGCGGGGCAGCGCTGCCCAGGCCAGGGCGGTGCAGGCGGCGAAGGCGGCGCCGGTGGAGAGCGCGGCCCTGCGCCGCGCCGTGCACCACAGCAGCACCGCGAAGAGCAGCAGGGCGGGCTGGAGCGCGGCGGCGAGGCCGACGAGCAGTCCGCTGGTGCGCTGCCCGCGCACCGTGAAGCAGCCGAGCAGGACCAGCAGGACGGGGATGATGCTGGTCTGGCCCAGGTACAGGGTGTTGCGGACCGGCAGGGACAGCATCAGCAGGCAGATGGCGACCGGGGCGGCCAGCAGCGAGGTACGGCGGGAGACGGGCCCGGGCAGCGCCCGCGCCGCGATCGTGCCCAGCAGCACGACCAGCAGCAGGGTGCCGAACGTCCAGGCGAGGCCGAGCGCGTTCTCCGCGGAGGCGGTGAGCGGTTTGAGGACGAGGCCCGCGAAGGGGGTGCCGGTGAACTGGTCCGCGTCGTACAGCGAGCCCTTCACATGCAGCACGCCCTCGGGCCCTATCCAGGTCTCCAGGTCGGTGAGCCGCTCGCCGGGCGGCTGCAACTCCACGGCCAGCACCTGCCGTACGAACAACGCCGCCGCGACCACCCACAGACCCGCCCGGACCACGCCGAGCCGTGTCTGTGCGGTGCTGCCGACTCCCGGCCCCAAGACCTGTCCCGGTCTGCCGCGTTCCACGTTCGCCACGCCCCGTCGGCCCTCCCGTCCTGTTCATCCCTCGTGCCCGGCTCGTGCCTGTACCGCACCGGTGTGGTACAGACTCTATGAGCCCGGTACTGGTGCCAGTGGGTGAGACGCGGGCAACCTCCCCTTCAGAGGGTGTCCGCGTCGGATTTGACCGGATGTTGAAACTCGAGGACTCTTCCGTGCCGCAGTTCTCGCAGTCTCGCAGCTCTCACAGTTTTCGCGGTTTTCGCGGTTTTCGCGGTTTTCGCGGTCCGCCATCGACCCGCTTCTCACAGTCGAACCCGTTTCCGGCAGTCGAACTCGGTTCTCACCGCGCCCGTCCTGCGAGCCCTGCGCCCCGATGTCCACGAAGTCCCACGGTGTGTGTGAGTACCCACCCCGCACGACTACGTATCCTCTCTGTTTCCGCCGCGTTCCCGCCGCTGTTTTCCAGGGGACGCCCTCTGCTCTCCTCCGGTCCCCGCCGGCACGCCGCCGTTCTCCCGCCGTAAGGGCGAGCAGCCACCACGGGGTGTGACCCGGCGCCTGCGGACGGGACCGCGCGAGATGGATCACAGCCGCACACCGGCCCCGCGGCTGCCGCACGCGCCGTTCACCCAGGACAGGGCCCCCGCGACCTCCGCAGTGCCGCCCCGCGTGTACCGCCCGCGATACCCCGAGGCACCCGTATCGTCGGTCTCGGGCTGTCCGGGACGGGCAGCCCGCTCGCTTTGGCCCACCGCCGTCGCCACGGCGCGGGGACCCCGCCGCCCGCGGGGCGGGTCCGGGGTCCGCGCCGTCGTCCCTGTCGCCGACCGAAAGCAGGTGAGCAGAGCCTTGCCGCTCGCCACACGTGTCCTCTCCCGACTCCCGGCCGTGCCCGCCCCGGCGCGCGCCCCAGGCCCCGGCGCCACCGTCACCGACCCCGCGCTGATCCGGCGCGCGGTCAAGGCGGCGGCCCTCGGCAACGCCATGGAGTGGTTCGACTTCGGAGTGTACAGCTACCTCGCGGTCACGCTGGGCAAGGTCTTCTTCCCGTCCGGCAGCCCCACCGCGCAGTTGCTGTCCACCTTCGGGGCGTTCGCGGCGGCCTTCCTCGTCCGACCGCTCGGCGGCCTGGTCTTCGGACCGCTCGGCGACCGGATCGGCAGGCAGAAGGTGCTGGCCATCACCATGATCATGATGGCGGCGGGCACCTTCGCGATCGGTCTGATCCCGTCCTACGCGGTGCTCGGGGCCGGCGCGCCGGTGCTGCTGCTGGCGGCACGGCTGGTCCAGGGCTTCTCGACGGGCGGTGAGTACGCCGGCGCGTCGACCTTCATCGCCGAGTACGCGCCGGACCGCAGGCGGGGCTTCCTCGGCAGCTGGCTGGAGTTCGGCACGCTGACCGGCTATGTCGCGGGCGCGGGTCTGGTGACGCTGCTCACGGTGCTGCTGCCGTCCGGTGACCTCACCGGCTGGGGCTGGCGCCTGCCGTTCCTGATCGCGGGGCCGATCGGGCTGGTCGGCCTGTACCTGCGGCTGCGCCTGGAGGAGACACCCGCTTTCGCGGCCCAGCTGCAGGCGGCGGGCGCGCAGCGGCGGCCGAAGGTGGGGTTGCGCGAGATGGTCACCGGCCAGTGGCGGGCGCTGCAGGTGTGCGTGGCGCTCGTGCTCGTGTACAACGTCTCGGACTATCTGCTGCTGTCGTACATGCCGAGCTACCTCACCGGCCGGCTGCACTACGGCGAGACGCAGGGGCTGCTGGTGGTGCTGGGCGTGATGGTGCTGATGATGGCCGTCCAGCCGTTCGCCGGGGCGCTCACCGACCGGGTGGGCCGCCGGCCGGTGATCGGCGCGGGCTGTGCGGGGTTCCTCGCCCTGTCCGTGCCGGCGCTGCTGCTGATCCGGCACGGCGGGGTGCTGCCGCTCGCGCTCGGCATGGGCGCTCTGGGGCTGCTGCTGGTCTGCTTCACGGCGTCCATGCCCGCGGCGCTGCCGGCCCTCTTCCCCACCCGGGTCCGCTACGGCTCGCTGTCCATCGGCTTCAACGTCTCCGTGTCACTCTTCGGCGGTACGACACCGCTGGCGGTGACGGCGCTCATCGGGATCACCGGGAACGTGATGATGCCCGCGTACTACCTGATGGCGGCGGCCGTCGTCGGTGGGGTGGCGGTGTGGCGGATGGCCGAGTCCGCGGGGCGGGCGCTGCCGGGGTCACCGCCCGCGGTGGAGCCGGTGCGAGCGGCTGCCCGGCGCGGGGCGACCGCGTAGCGGCTCGGCGGCACGGCGGTTCGGGACAGGCCGGCGGTTCGGGATAGGCCGGCGACGCGGGGTGCCCGAGGTGCCCGGGTGTCTGGGCGGTCCCGGGAATCGGGCGCTGCTCCTGTCGGCTCCGGCCGCCCGGCCGAGGGGGCTCCTCCGGCGCCCCGACCCGCCTGTCTGCCCCGCGGTCGGTTCGGCACCGCCGGACTGACCGTGTGTGGCCGAGCGCCGCTGCGGCGGAACCGGGGGACGGTACGGGGTTCCCCGTACCGCGCCGCCGCGGTGGGATCGAGGGGCGCAGGTGCGCCCCCGCCCGGGCCGTGTGGGGGACGTGGCGGCCCGGGGTCACAGTTCGTGGAAGTAGCCCACGTTCACGGAGCGTGCGCCGAGGCGGTCGTAGATGATCACCTCGCCGGAGCCGCCCGCGGGTATCCGCCAGTAGCCCCCGTACGGCAGCGCCTGCTCGACGCCGTCCGCCACCACCCTGACGTCGGACGACGGCTCGGCCTGCGAGCCGTGCAGCCAGGCGACGGTCCAGAGCCCGTCGGGGCCGCAACGGAACTCCAGGTGGACACGGGAGACGAAGAGCCAGCCGTCGGGCGGCGCCAGACGGCAGACGTTCCGGTCCCGGCCCACGTACAGCACGGCGCCGGGTTCGCTCGGCGCGTCGGCCATCAGCATGCCTGCCGTCGCGCCTGCCTCAGCCTCCGACACCGAGGCCATCGTGAGCTCCAGCACGTGTGCTCCTTACGGTTCGCCGGGTGAGCCGGTCCCGCCCGGCCGGCCTCGGGGGATGCCTCGGGGGCTGGTCGGCGCGGCACCGCGCGGCCGCATGATAGGTCGGCCCAGCCGCCCCGCGCGCGCCGAAAGCCCCCGCACCCCACGACCGTGACACAGGCCACACCCACCGCTCCGCAGCTGCCGAACCAACCACCGGCAGCCACGAAGGCGCGGGGCGAGGGCGGTGGACCCACACCGCCCCTCAATCCCGCCGCAGCGGCGCCAGCCACCCACGGCCCGGCCCGGCGGTGCCGAACCAACCGCGAGCACAGCGCCACGGGGCGGGGCGCGGCCCCCCGATCCCGCCGCCACGGCCCTCAGCCACGCACAACCCGCCCGGCGGTGCCGAACCAACCGCGAGCGCGCGGACGGGGCCGGCTCCGGGCGGAGGGACGCGGGAGACGCCCGCGGTACCGGGGGCCACCGGGCCGCCGCCGGGGCGCCCGGGCGCCGGGGGTGCGAGGTCCACGGGGCCGGCGTATGCGGTCGGCCCCGGGCCCGCGTTCCTCTGCCACAATGGACGCATGACGGACCGCAAGCCACCGGGCGTCAGCTTCGAGTCGTGGGTCGACAAGCAGATCCGCGAGGCGGAGGAGCGCGGCGCGTTCTCCGGCCTCACGGGCGCGGGCCGGCCCCTGCCCGGCGGCGCGGACAGCACATACGACGAGTTGTGGTGGGTGAAGCGGAAGATGGCCCAGGAGGGCCTGTCCGTCCTGCCGCCCACGCTGGCCCTGCGCAAGGAGGCGGAGGACGCCCTGGAGGCCGCGCACAACGCCCCGTCCGAAGCGGCCGCCCGGCGCATCATCACCGCCGTGAACGAGCGGATCAGGGAAGCGATGCTGAAGCCGCTGCCCGGCCCGCCGCTCGGCAAGAAGCCGTACGACGTCGAGGCCGTCGTCCGCGAGTGGCGCACCCGGCACTCCGGCTGACCCCGCCGCGCACCGCCGCACCCCGGCCGGGCATCCTGTTCCGGACCCGGCGCGGCCGGCGACCGGCCCCGGCACCGCTGCCACCGGCCGTCGCGGACCCACCGCCGTTCCCCGGCGGGCTCCGGCCGGACGGACGCCCAGGACAGGCGACCGCGCACGGGCACCGGCCGGACGGACACGGGCGGCCGGACACAGGCGCGGCCGGCGAGCGGCGGCCGTACGCCGGCGGACGACCGCGCCACCGCGCGCAGGGCACCGACGCGAACCGCCGCCGCGTTCCCCGACGAGCCCGGCCCGGCGGCCGTCCACCGGCATGATGACGGGTGCCGGCCGGGACGCCCGTCCGCAGCCGAGGAAGAGGCGCAGCAATGGAACGACTGTTCTCCGACATCTCGATGTCGCTCGACGGATTCGTCGCGGGTCCGCACGCGGGCCCCGAGCACCCGCTGGGCATCGGCGGCGAGCGCCTGCACCAGTGGCTGTACGAGCTGGCGAGCTGGCGCCGGCTGCACGGCCTGTCCGGGGGCGTCCCGGGCCCGGAGTCCGACGCCCTGGAGGAGTCCTTCGAGCGGACCGGCGCGGTCCTGATGGGCCACGGGATGTACCGGGCCGCCAGCAGGTCCTGGGGGGCACAGCCGCCGTTCCGCAAGCCGGTGTTCGTGCTCACCCGCACCCCGAGGGAGCCGGACGTGCGGGCCGGCGGCACCACGTTCATGTTCGTCACCGACGGCCTGCTCAACGCCCTCGCACGCGCCAAGGACGCGGCGGGCCTGCGGGACGTCTCCCTGGCGGGCGGCGCGAACGTCATCCAGCAGGCCATCAGGGCCGGCGTGCTGGACGAGCTGCGGCTGCACGTCGTCCCCGTCCTGCTCGGCTCCGGCATCCGGCTCTTCGACCGGATCGGCGCCGAGCACGTCGAGTGGGACGCCAGCCAGGTGAACGGCGCCTCCGGCACCGTTCACCTGACCCTGCGCCCCACCACCCGCCACCCCACGGACTCCGCCCCGGCAGCCGGGCCCGCTCACTGACCGCACCGCAGGCGCACCGGAAGACGCGAGCTGATCGCACCGCAGGCGCGCGAACAGGAGGGGCGCGGGGAACTGCGCGACCAACCCGGCACAACCGGCAGACGACCACCGCACCCCAGACCCCCCGATCGCGCCGCAGGCGCGCCAAAAGGGGCGCGGGGAACTGCGCGACCAACCCGGCACAACCCGCAGACGACCACCGGCCCCATAGGGGCCACCCGTCGTGCCCCAGGCGCCCGGAAGGACGCGGAATCACTCAAGCAACCACGACGAAGCCACACCGCATCCGCCACCGCAACCACAACCACAACCACAACCGCCCGAAGGGCATACCTCCCGCTCAGCACACGGCCCGCCGATCCTCCCGCGACGTCCCGTCCCGCGGCCGCTCGTGGTCGGAACCACTCAGCTCCCGCACCAGCTCGCCCAGGTCCGTCGAGCGGCCGGCGCGCCACCAGTCCCCCAGCAGCTCGGCGAGACACGCCTCGCGGGCCTCCTCAAGCCGTTCGGTGACCTGCCGGCCGTGCCGCGTCAGCACCAGCGGCAGCCCCTGGCGCATGGCCAGCCCGCGCCCCTCCACCTGCCGCGCCGCGGCGGCGAGCACGGGCATCGGAACGGTGCGGCGCGCGGCGAGCACCGCCGGGTCCGTGGGCCCGTACCGCCGGATGCGCAGCAGCAGCCACGCGGCGGCGGGCATCAGGTCGTAGCCGGCCAGCTCGGTGATCCGGGCGTAGATCTGCCGCCGCCCCTCCCGGCTGCCCAGCAGGGACAGCGCCCGCGCCGCCTCGTCGTACGAGGAGCGCTCGACCGGGTTGCTGGCCACCGTCTCGGTCCCGTCGGGCGCCCGCACGGACCCCCTGAGCCGGTCCTCGCGCAGGAAGCACGCCAGGACGAAGGCGAGCCCCGCGACCGGCGCCGCGTAGAGGAAGACATCGGTGATCGCCGTCGCGTAGGCGTGCACCACGGGGGGTCGCAACGCGGGGGGCAGCCGTCCGATGCCGCGCGGGTCCGCCTCCAGCGAGCCGATGCTCAGCCCGGGCGGCAGCGGGCGGCCGGCGAGCGCCGAGACGAGCTGCGAACCGAGCCGGCCCGTGAAGGCGGTACCGAGGATGGCCACGCCGAACGACGACCCGATGGACCGGAAGAACGTCGCGCCCGAGGTGGCCACGCCCAGGTCCTCGTAGCCGACGGAGTTCTGCACGATCAGCACCATCACCTGCATGACCAGGCCGAGGCCCAGGCCGAACACGAGGAAGCTGAGGCTCAGCACGGCCGTGCTGCTGAACTCGTCGAGCCGGTGCAGGAGCAGCAGCCCGCAGGTGGTGACGGCGGTGCCGACGACGGGGAACACCTTCCAGCGCCCGGTGCGGCTGACGATCTGCCCGGAGACGGTGGAGGACAGGATCAGCCCGAACACCATGGGCAGCATGTGCACGCCCGACAGGGTCGGCGAGATCCCGTGGACGACCTGGAGGAACGTCGGCAGGTAGGTCAGCGCGCCGAACATCGCGAAGCCCACCACGAAACTGATCACGGCGGCGAGGCTGAAGGTGCGGATGCGGAACAGCTTCGGCGGCAGCACCGGCTCCGCCGCCCTGCGCTCCACCGCCACGAAGACCACGATCAGCACGGCGCCGAGCACGGCGAGCCCGATGATCTGGGCCGAGTCCCAGGGCCAGGTGGTGCCGCCGAGCGAGGCGACCAGCACCAGACAGGTCGCGACGGAGGCGATCAGCGCGGTGCCGGCGTAGTCGATGGCGTGCCGCCGGGTGTGCACGGGGATGTGCAGCGTGGTGGCGATGACGACGAGCGCGACGACGCCCACGGGCACGTTCACGTAGAAGACCCAGCGCCAGCTCAGATGCTGGGTGAGGACCCCGCCGAGCAGCGGCCCGAGCACGCTGGTCGTGCCGAAGACCGCGCCGAAGAGGCCCTGGTAACGGCCGCGTTCCCGGGGTGCGACCAGGTCGCCGACGATCGCCATCGACAGCACGATCAGGCCTCCGCCGCCCAGTCCCTGCACGGCGCGGAAGACGATCAGTTGGGCCATGCTCTGTGCCACGCCGCACAGGACCGAGCCGATCAGGAAGATGACGATCGCGGTCTGGAAGAGCCGTTTGCGGCCGTACTGGTCGCCGAGTTTGCCCCAGAGCGGGGTGGCCGCGGTGGACGCGAGCAGATACGCGGTCACCACCCAGGAAAGGTGTTCCAGGCCGCCCAGCTCGCTGACGATGGTGGGCAGCGCGGTCGCCACGATGGTCTGGTCGAGGGCCGCGAGCAGCAGGCCCATCAGCAGCGCGCTGATGGAGACCAGCACGCCACGGGGGCGGGGCTCACCGGCCGCGTGGTCACGGTCACCCACGCCCGTGCCATCGGCGGGGCCGGCCGGGTTTCCGGGGCCGACGGGGTTTCCGGGGCCGGCGGGGCCCGAGGGGTCTGCGGGGTCCTGGGGACCAGACGGAACCGAGCGGTCTTCGGAGTCCTGGGGACCAGATAGGTCCGAGCGGTCTTCGGAGTCCGAGGGGCCGGGCGGGTCCGGGGGGCCTACGGGGTCCGCGGCATCGGCCGGGTTCCCCGGGTGGTCTGCCGGACTCGGGCGGTCCGCGGCGTCCGAGCCGTCCGGGGCGTCCGCGGCGTCCGCGGCGTCCGCGGGGACTACGGGAGCTGCGGCGTCCGCGGGGCCTGCGGTGGGCGGGCGGGCCCCGGTGGCCCGGTTCGGGATGGATGGGCGGGGCGCGGTTGGGGGCCGGTCACCGTCCGTGCCGGATGCGGGGCCGTCCGTGGCCGCGGCGTCGTGCGAGCCGTCGGCCCGCGCGCGCCGTGCTCCCTCCGTATGCCAGGACGGGCCGTTCGCACTGTGGGGCATGGGCACCTCCCGCGAACCCGGCGGCAGATTTTCCTCCGCCACGGTGCCGGAGTAACCCGTTATGGGCCGTTGAGTCCTCGAAGGCCGTTGGGGGCACGCGGGACGGGCCGTATACAGTGCGCACGATCTCTCGATGCTGGTCTCAGGAGAGGGCCCCCCACGGTGACCGGACAGCGTTGTCCAGATTGCGGTACAGAGCGAACGCCCACGGGCACATCGGCATGCGCATGCGGCGACCGGGCCCCGGGTCCGGCTGCCGGACCGGCCGGCGGCCACCCGGGTGCCCGTGACTCCCTGGGCGGGAGGTGCGTGAGGTCGGCGACGGGCGGCTCGGCGGGCACCGCAGGGGCGGAGGACCGTTCCGGCGCCGCCGGCCACCATGCGGGCCCGGGCGGGCCCGATCCGCTGCACCTGCGCCCCTATGTCTCCCTGCGGGACTCCCCGAGGAACACCGAGTCGCACTCCGGATCGCACTCCGAGTCACCCGCCGCACCGCCCTTCGACGCCGCCTCCGACTCGCCCTTCGACGCTGCCCCGGAGTCGGCCTTCGACCCGGAGGTCGAGTCGGAGGCGGCCCCCCTGGACGCCGAGCCCCTGTTCGGCCCGGGCGGCCCGCTGGACTGGAGCATCGAGGACATCTGGGGGCCGAGCGAGGACAAGGCCGAGGACTCCGGGAACACGGCAGGCGATGCCTGGGCCGGGGAGCGGGGCGGCGCCGCCGGGGAGGGGCGTTTCGGGTCGCCCGCCGCGTCTGCGACTGCCACGTCTCCGACCCCGGACGCCGGGGGCGCCGCGAAGGCCGGCCGGCCCGCTGCCGGCGACGGCCCGGGTGCTCCGGGTCCGTCCGGTGGGATCGCCCGGCGGTCCGGCGAGCCCGGGAGCGGCATCGGCGCGCCGCGCGCCGCGGCCCTGGGGGACGGCGGTCCCGGCGCCCTCGGATCAACCGGTTCCCACGACGGGCTCAGCGCCGCACGGACGGTGGACGCGGCCGCCCCCGGCCGGGACGCCCCGCCGACCGCACCCGCCCGGAACGGCGCGGGGGCCGGGCGCGCCGGCAGCAGCGCGGACCCCGGGCCCGCCCACGGCGCCCCGGGCACCCTGAGCACCCCGGGCACCCTGAGCTCCCCGGACGGCCGGGGCGGCCCGAACGGCCGAGTCCCCCACCGCTCCCCCGTCCCGCGCGCCACGGGCGGCCCGCGCACCGCCCGTCTCCCGGCTGCCGCGGCCGGCTCGGTCGCCCCGGACACGGACACCGGACGCGTCGCCCGGATGACCGGCGACACGGACGGCCGCCCGGACGGTCGAAGCGGCCCGGCGGACCCACACGGCCGGAAGAGCCCGGACGGCTCCGGCGGCCCGGAGACCGGCCCCCGCCGGGACGAACCCGTCGCGCGCGGCCGCCGTCGCCTGATCGTGCCGGCCGCGGTGGGTGCCGCGGCGACCGTCGCGTGCGCGGCGCTGCTCGCGAGCGGGCTCTTCTCCGACGAGAAGCCGTCCAAGGACGACGCCCTGCCGGGAGGCACCCACAGCACGGCGAGCGCGCCCGAGACCGCGGAGGCGGCTCCCGAGACGACCACCGGTTCCGCCTGGGGCGGCGCGCCGCCCGCGTCAGGGCAACGGCCTGCGCCGGCCGGGACGGCCCCGTCGCATCCGCGGTCGCGAGCGCACTCGGACAAGGCGAACGCCCCCGCCGCTCCCCCGCCCCCCGGCGCCGCCTCACCGTCTGGCCCCGCCGGCTCAGCGGACCCGTCGCCGCCCCCGGCGGACCCGGGCCCGCCGGTGCTGCGCCCCGGCGACCAGGGCGCGGAGGTCGAGGAGCTGCAACGGCGCCTTACCCAGCTCCTGCTGTACCTGGGCAAGCCGGACGGCGTCTACGACGCCGGTGTCGAGAAGGCGGTGGGGCACTACCAGGACGTCCGCGGAATCGACGGCGACGAGCACGGCGTCTACGGCCCGGCCACCCGCCGGCGCCTGGAGTCCGAGACCTCGGAACCCTAGTCCGGACGTGGCCCGGGGGCGTGGCGGACGGACAGGGCGGGGTGTGGCCGGGTACGAGGCCCACGGACCACCCGGCCGCCGGCCGCCGGATCCGCGGTCCAGGTCCACGGGCGACCGGAGCCTGGGACGGTGGCCGGGCTCGACCGCCCCCGGATCCCGTGGTCCGGGCAGGACCGGCCCCTGGCGGTGGGACGGCGGTCCAGGTCGGTGGGACGGGGTTCCAGGACGGTAGGACAGGGTTCCAGGACGGTGGGAGACCCGGCTCCGGCTCCGGGCGCCCCCGGGCCCGCCCGTCTCAGCCCACGTACAGCCGGATCCCGCCGTCCCCGGACTCCACCCGCACCTCGGTGAGGTCCCGCACCAGGGCGGTGGGCGCGTGCGCGCCGGCGCGCGGGCCGACCCCCACCACCCGCATCCCGGCGGCACGCGCGGCTGCGATGCCCGCGCCGGAGTCCTCGAAGACGATGCAGTCGGCCGGGTCGACGCCCAGCTCGGCGGCGCCCTTGAGGAAGCCCTCCGGGTCGGGCTTGCTGGCGCCGACGGACTCGGCGGTGATCCGCACGGCGGGCATCGCGAGCCCGGTGGCCCCCATCCGGGCGGCGGCCAGCGCCTCGTCCGCGGAGGTCACCAGCGCGTGGGGCAGCCCGGCGAGGGACGCTAGGAAGGCGCCGGCGCCCGGTATCCGCACGACGCCCTCGGTGTCAGCGGTCTCCTCCGCGAGCATCTGGGCGTTGTCCGCCAGGTTCTCCGCCATCGGGCGGTCCGGGAGCAGCAGCGCCATGGACGCATGCCCCTGGCGGCCGTGCACGACCTTCAGCACCTCCTCGGCGTCCAGGCCGTGCCGCGCGGACCAGCGGCGCCAGCAGCGCTCGACGACGGCGTCCGAGTTCACGAGGGTGCCGTCCATGTCGAGGAGGAGGGCACGTCCGGTCAGCAGGGTGGGGCGGGTGGCCGTCATCGGCGGGCTCCGTTGCACGAGGGTCTTCCGGGACGGGCGGGCCCCGAAGGTCAAAGCGAACCCGCCCGCCGGTCAGGCAGCGGGCGGGCCACTTTGTTCCCTCACGATACAAAACGACGGCCGCCCTCGCCAGGGGGCACAGGCTGTGCGCCGCCACACGACTGCACCACAGGACTGCACCACAGGACTGCACCACAGGACTGCACCACACGGACTACGCCGCACGGGACTACGCCGCTTGGGCTACACCCCGGTGCCCCCAAGGGGCGCGGGACACCGCGCGACCACCGCCCACCGGCCGGCAGCCGAAGACAAGACCGCGAGGGGCAACGCCCCACAGGGGCGCGGGGAACCGCGCGCCCCCCAGCAGCCGACAGCCGAGGACAAGACCGCGAGGGGCTTGCCCCGGTGACCCGCCGCAGGCGCGCCGCGACCGGTCGCGCCCATGCGGCGGAGCCGCACGATGTCGCCACCCCGTGCCTCGGGGGGAGACCGGGGCGCGGCCCCACAGGAGCCTCACGCCGCCACCGCCTCGTACACGCTCCACACCCCCAGCGCCGCCATCACCCCCGCCGCCACGCGGGTGATCAACCGCAGCGGCACGCGTTTCATCAGGGCCCTGCCGCCGACGATGCCGAGCCCGGCGACCGCCCACAGCGCCAGGACGGCTCCGATCGCGACCGACACGGGATCGCCGTACCGGGCCGCGAGGTTGGCTGTCATGATCTGGGTGAGATCGCCGAACTCCGCGACGAGGATGAGCCCGAACCCGGCGCCGGCCACCCGCCAGAAGCCCTGGTCGCGCGGCCTCCGCATCTCCTCTTCGGCCTTCTCGCCCTTCTGCAGGAGCAGCATCGCGGCACCGGCCAGGAAGAGCACGCCGGTCACCGCGTGCACCACACGGCCGGGCAGCAGCGTCAGCACGCTGCCCGCCGCGACGGCCAGCGCGACGTGCACGGCGAACGCGGCGGCCACCCCGGCGAAGACATAGGAGGCGCGGTACCGCGTGCCGAGCACAAGGCCGGCCAACGCGGTCTTGTCGGGCAGTTCGGCCAGGAAGATGACGCCGAAGACGAGCGCCATCACGCTGATGCTGATCAAGGTTCCTCAATCGGTCGGGGCTGCCCCGCCGAGAGTGTGCGCTCCTGTACGACACCCCGGCACGGCAGCGCACTCGGCCGCACACGGCTGTGTACGGGGCACTGCTTGCCGAAGGTCTCGCTGGCCGACCGCTGGAACGGTCCGCCTCCGGGCGCCGGCTCAGCCCTGCTGAGCAGTGTGTCGACGGTCCGGCGAAGAGCTACTCCCCTTCTGCTCCGACCATGCTACGCGACCCGCGCGGCGCACGGCCGTGACGGGTTCCGCGCCCCGCCTCGACGGACGGGCGGGGGGGCACCCCGCGGACGGCGCCGGACGGCCGGACTCCGGACGGCCGGACTCCGGACGGCGACCGACCGCCCCGGGGCGACAAACACCGCGATACCCCCTACTCGCACACCAGTTGGGGAGACATCAGTGCGACAGATGTCTTGATGTGACGTGCTCATGACGCGACTCTGTTACCTGACGCCCGCCTTCCGGAAACCCCGGGGCGCCAGCATGACCGAGCCACACCGACACCGACCCCCACACAGGGAGCTTCGCATGTCCGATGTCTACGCGCGTCGACGCGGCGTGTTCCGCCGCCGCCTGAGCACGCTCGGCGCGCTCGTCGCCGCGGTGTCCGCCAGCGCGCTGCTGAGCGGCCCGCCCGCCCAGGCCTCCCCGCCCACCCCGATCGCGGTGTCCACCGCGCACACCTACCTCTCCGAGCTGACCGTGGCGACCGAGGGCTCCATGACGGGCTACAGCCGCGACAAGTTCCCGCACTGGATCACCCAGTCCGGCACCTGCGACACCCGCGAGGTGGTGCTGAAGCGCGACGGCACCAACATCCAGCAGGGCTCCGACTGCTACCCCACCTCGGGCAGTTGGTACTCCGAGTACGACGGCGCCACCTGGACCGTGGCCAGCGACGTCGACATCGACCACATCGTGCCGCTCGCCGAGGCCTGGACCTCGGGCGCCAGCGGCTGGACCACCGCCCAGCGGCAGTCGTTCGCCAACGATCTGACCCGCCCCCAGCTGATCGCCGTCACCGACAACGTCAACCAGTCGAAGAGCGACCAGGACCCGGCCGAGTGGCTGCCGCCGCGGGCCGCGTACCACTGCACGTACGCCCGGATGTGGATCCAGGTGAAGCACTACTACAAGCTGACGATCGACTCCGCGGAGAAGAGCGCGCTGCAGTCCGTGCTCAACAACGAGTGCTGAATCGGTTGTCCTGCGGACGGGGCCGCCGGCCTCGCCCCCGCACCCCCGGCGCCGACACGGGCCCGCACGGTGGGCCCGCCCCCGTGCCGCGGACCGCGCTGCCGGACGTTCCGCGGACGTTCCGCGGACGTCGCACGCCCACCGGCTGCTGAACGTCCCGTCACACCGTCGCCCCGCCGCCGGGGCCGTCGGAACCGGTCGCGGAACCGGGTCCGGCGGCCCCGGCGGCTCGTGCGTTTCGCACACCCGGGCGCCCGGCGCATGGGCCCCGCCATGAGCGCGCCGAACGCAGCGCGCGCCCTCAAGCACCGGACGGACCCGCAAGGCCTGCCGGCCTCACCCTTGCACGCGGCCCGGATTCGGGGTCGCCCTCCGGGCTCACCCTCGAACGCCGGACGGGCTGGTGGTGCCCACCCCTCCACCCACCGGCCGACCACCCCTCCACCCACTGGCCGACCGCCCCTCCACCCACCGGCCGACCGCCCCGCCGGCCCCCGCACGCACGCGCCTCGCCCAACTACGGACCTGCAAGCGCGCGTTCGCCACGATTGGCGCATCCGCCTTTGAACACACCCGGGCCCACCCACGTATGACCCGTCGTGCACGCATCGCACCGCTCCGGTCGCCATCCGGAGTCGGCCGGTGGGTGCCGGTGGTCGGCGTACGGCCCGGCGGAAACGCCGGGGCGCGTCTTCCACATATGGCTAATGTTGAACTTGCAAGCATAAGTTAGGCATACCTAATCTATGGCTCACCCATTCGCCATCGGTTTCCCTGCCTTCCTTTGTCAGGCACCGGTCCCTTCTCTGTTCCGCCGTCCCCAGACCGAAGGAGTCGCCACCCCATGTCCGGACGTCTCGACAGCACGCGCCCGTACGCGATCGGACTGTTCCGCATCGTCGTCGCCCTGCTCTTCGCCTGCCACGGCGCCAGCTCGCTGTTCGGCGCCTTCGGCGGGCAGAGCCAGCCCGCCGGCTCCTGGCCCGGCTGGTACGCCGCCCTGATCCAGCTCGCCGGCGGCGCCCTCGTCCTGTTCGGCCTCTACACCAGACCCGCGGCGTTCGTCTCGTCCGGGTCGATGGCCTTCGCGTACTTCAAGGTCCACCAGCCCCATGCGCTGCTGCCGATCCAGAACGGCGGCGAGCCCGCGGCCATGTTCTGCTGGGCCATGCTCCTGCTGGTCTTCACCGGCTCCGGGGCCTTCGGGCTCGACCGGCTGCTCGCGTCACGCGGTGGGCGCGGGGGCCAGGGTGACCGTGCCGGGCGCGACGAGCAGGCCGGGCCGGCGACCGAGCACGAGCCGGTCACGGCCTGAGCCGCGGCCCGGGACCGGGGCCGGCGCCGGCGCCCGGGCCGCTCGCGGGCGAAGGCGCCCACCCGTCCGGGGTGGGCGCCTTCGCCGGAGGCACCGCCGGAGCCACCGACGGATGCCGTCAGGTGATCACGGTCGTACCGGGGCCGGGATGCCCCGGCGCCGTGCTCGTCGTCGTCCCGAGCGCCCGCCCCGGCACGACGGTGCCGTCGTCCCGAGGGCCCGCCCCGGTGCCGCGGTGACCGCCGCACCAGGACGTGCCCCGGTCAGCCGCCGCCGACCGCTCCGAACGGCACCGTCAGACAGGCGACCCGGGCCCCTTTCGAACCCGGTTCGTCATGCAGGACGACGGAACGGGCCTGGCCGCTGCGGAATCCCCAGGTGTGGTGGGCCCGCGCCTCACCCGCACCATGTGCGTCGGAGGTGAAATCCAGCCACACCTCGTTCTGCGGGTTCACGTACTCCGGGTCGGTCGACGGCTGCACCGGATCGACTCGGTGCTGGTAGTGGCCGCCCGAGGCCGCCGGGTCGGCCGCGCAGGGCTTGGTGTGCACGTGCGCCCCGAACGCGTATCCCGGGCGGACCCCGGACACGTGCAGGCTGACCGTCGTTCCCCGTCTGTCGCTGTTCTGCTGGATCTCGATCCGGGCACCCGGGGGCACCAGGTCCTTGTCGTAGGTCAGGGCGTGGGACGAAACCGTCCCGGACGGTGGCGAGAAGTGCGCCACCGTCCGCAGTTCGAAGGAGTCTCCTCCAGCCGTCCCGCCGCCCGGTCCACCGGCCGTCCCGCCACCCGCGGCCGCCAGTATGGCCGTCGCCATGGCGCCGGCAAGCATGCCTGCCATCATCGCCGTTCCGCTCCTCGTCTAGGGCGCGACTCTGTCGTGGGCGATCAGTCGCGTCGTATGAGTAGTTGACGCGACCACGGGGGCCCGCGCCGAATCGAATGCGGCAAACGGGTGAACGTGGGGTTCCGGTGTGGGTTCTGGTGACATGACCATCACCACATGCCCCGATGGGCCTGGTGACCGCCATGGCCGCGTACGCTGTATGGCTGTCAACGCGCCGCCCCGTGCAGCTTTCCGTGACTTCGCGGCGTGCCATGCGTACGGGGGAGTTCGCGTGCTGGAGAGTCTCGGGTCGCTGACCGGCAGCCCATGGATCTATGCGGCGGTGGCCGTCTCCGTGCTCTTCGACGTCTTCCTGCCCGTGCTGCCCAGCGGCGTCCTGGTGATCGCCGCGTCCACCGCGGCGGCGGCCGGTTCGGAGGCGTCCACGGGGCAGGTGCCGCACAATGTGCCCGACATCCTGTTCCTGATCCTGTCGGCCGCCACGGCCTCGGTGCTCGGCGACCTGGTCGCGTACGGGCTCGCCTGGCAGGGCGGCGAGCGCCTGACCCGCGCGCTCGCCCGTTCCCGGCGGCTGACCGCGGCCCAGGAACGGCTCGGCTCCGCGCTCTCCCGGGGTGGCGGCGTGCTCGTGGTGATCGCCCGGTTCGCCCCCGCGGGCCGCTCGGTCGTCTCGCTGGGCGCGGGGGCGGCCCGCCGCAGGGTGCGCGAGTTCCTCCCCTGGTCCGCCCTGGCGGGCGTGGCCTGGGCCGGGTACAGCGTCGGCCTCGGCTACTTCGGCGGCCAGTGGCTCGGCACGAGCTGGGTCGCCACGGCGGTCTCGATCCTCGCGCTGCTCGCGGCGGGCGCCGGCGCCGGGTATGTGATGCGGCGGCCCGGGGGTGGGGGCGAGGCGGCCGGGGTGACGGGGGAGGGTACGGCGGTTTCGGTGGCTCGGGCGATCTCGGCGGCTGCGGTGACTCGGGCGGCCTCTGCGGCTACGGCTACGGCTACGGCTACGGCTACGGCTACGGCTACGGCTACGGCTACGGCTACGGCTACGGCTACGGTACCGGCGGGGACCGCGGTGCCCGCCCTGCCCGTCGTACCGGGGGAAGGCGCGGGGTCCACCGTGGGGCCCGGTCGCTGACCCGCGGGGGACACGCGGCGACGCCTGCGGACCGGGTGTCGGCGTCCGGGGGACGGACGAGGCGTCCGCGCGCCGGGACGGTGTGGTGGCTCCCCCTGGCGGAAGCGGAGCGGGTCCGCGGGCCAGGACGGTGGCATCCCGGGGCCTGAGCGGGGCGGGAGCGCCCGCGGGCCGGACAGTGGCACCCCGGGGGCCGAAGCAGGGCCGGACAGTGGCACCCCGGGGGCCGAAGCAGGGCGGGAGCGCCCGCGGGCAGGACTGCGGGGGCGGCGGCCGCGCGCAGGACGGCGAAACAGGCGCCGACCGGGCGATGGCGCCCGCCCGCCGGAGCGGCACACGTGTGCCGAACAGGGGCTGGGCGGCCGCGGACCGGTCAAGGGGCTGCTACGGAGCGTCCGGTCAAGGGGCCCCCACGGGCCGGTGAGCGGCCCCCGCCGTCCGCTGACCGCGCACCTCAAGGCCGTCGAGGAGGTCGGCCGTGGCCCGGGCGACGGCGTCGACGGCCCGGTCGAACACCTCGCGGTTGTGGGCGGCCGGCGCACGGAAGCCGGAGACCTTGCGTACGTACTGCAGTGCGGCCGCCCTGATCTCGTCCTCGGTGGCCTCTTCGGGCAGCGCGGGCGGACGCAGCGTCTTGATGCTTCGGCACATACGGACAGTGTCCCTCACCCGCCCGGGTGACCGGCCACCCTCGCACGGCCGCCCGTCCGCCCGCCCGCGCCCCGCCGGCCGCCGCCCCGGGCCGCCTGCCCTGGCGGCCCCGCTCGGCCCGCCCCGCTCATCCCCTCTTCGCGGGCTGGGCGAAGCGCAGCAGATTGCCGGCGGGATCGCGGAAGGAACAGTCGCGGACGCCGTAGGGCTGGTCGAGGGGCTCCTGCACCACCTCGCCACCGGCGGCGCGGATCCGTTCGAACGTGGCGTCGCAGTCGTCGGTCTGGAAGATCACACCACGTAGCACGCCCTTCGCCAACAGCTCCGCCATGGCCTGCTTGTCGGCGGGCGAGGCGTCCGGGTTCACCGCGGGCGGTTCGAGGACGATGCTCACATCCGGCTGGGACGGCGCGCCGACGGTCACCCAGCGCATTCCCTCGAAGGCGACGTCGTTGCGCACCTCAAGGCCGAGGGCGTCCCGGTAGAAGGCGAGCGCCCGGTCGTGGTCGTCGACGGCGATGAAGCACTGGGAGAGTCTGATGTCCATGGCCCGACGCTACTGTCGGGCCCCCGCCCGCGCTCGTCCGGTCCCCGGCGCACCCCTGACCGGTCGCGTCAGCGCCTTCGCCACGCAGGCGGGGATGCCGGCAGCGTCCGCGTGGCCGCGCGCACGGTACGCGCTCGGGCTCTCCCCCACCAGTTCGGTGAAGCGGGAGCTGAACGACCCGAGCGAGGAGCACCCCACCGCGAAGCAGACCTCCGTCACCGACAGGTCGCCCCGCCGCAACAGCGCCTTGGCCCGCTCGATCCGGCGCGTCATGAGATAGCTGTACGGCGACTCGCCGAACGCGGCCCGGAAACTCCGGGAGAAGTGCCCCGGCGACATCAGCGCGGCGCGCGCCAGGGCCGGCACGTCGAGCGGTGCGGCATAGTCGCGGTCCATCAGGTCGCGGACCCGGCGCAGCCGGACCAGGTCATGCAGTTCCACGCGGCCAGCATGCCACTCGACGGCGACCGCGCGCACCGGCCACCCCCGCGCACGGGGACACGCCGACCACCCCGGGAAGGAACTCGCATCACAAAATCGAACAGGCGTAGCATTGCGCCGTGGCTGCGACTCATGACTTCCCGAGCGATCTCCTCGCCGGTCAGGAGGAGCTGCACCAGGTACGGGCCGAGCTTCTGGCCCTGCTGAAGCGGCTCCCCTGGTCCGTGGAACCCCTGGACGGCTTCAGCGATGACGGCGGCTGGCGCAAGATAGAGCGCCCCGCGTCTCCGGGCTGGACGCCTGACGAACAGGCCCAGGTGGAGAAGCTCCGCGAGCGCGAACGCGAACTGGCCGTATTCGTCACCTGCCACCGCTACTGGTCCGAACTCCCCGCCGACGACCGCGTCGAGGCCCGCATGACCCTGAAGCACACCCCGCCGCCCCCCGCCGAGGAGAACTGAGCGGAGGCCGCGAAGCGCGACCGAGGCGGTGCGCCGCGCGGCCCCCGGAAGGGCGGCACCCGGAAGAGCCGGCGCGGCACCCGGAAAAGCCTGTGCGGCACCCGGAAAAGCCGGTGCGAAGAAGACGGGACGGAATGCGGGCGTAGACGGAGGAGACGGCAGGCGTCGAACAGCACCCTCTTCCCGACGGGCCCTTCCGCCCGGAGCCTCATGCCCATGACACTGGCGCAGTTCGAGCTCCACCGACCTGTGAGCCATGTCGAACCCGTGGGCCTGACGGACCCGCTCGTGAGAGGACGAAGATGATCTCTTCCCGTTCCTTCGACCGCCGCACCGCCTTCCGCGTCGCGCTGGCCGCCGGCGCCGGCGTCGCGCTCGGCCCGACGCTGCTGTCGGGAGCCGCCCAGGCCTACACCTGGACACGCACCCTCAACGAGGGCGCTACCGGCGCGGACGTGACCGAACTGCAGATCAGAATCGCGGGCTGGGCCGCGGACAGCCCGAGCCACAGCCTCGTCAGCGTCGACGGAGACTTCGGCCCCGCCACCGCCGCCGCGGTACGCCGGTTCCAGGCGGCCTACGGTCTCGCCGCCGACGGCAGCGCGGGCCCCGCGACGCAGACGCAGCTCAACGCCCTGGAACAGTCGGACGGATCGACGGTGCACTTCAACTTCAGCGAGTTCACCGACCGGGTCAGCGGCACCTTCTCCGGCGGCAAGCTGAGCGCCACCGCCACCAAGGAGAACGTCCGGCGTGCGATGTACAAGCTGGAGGCGCTGCGGAAGAAGCTGGGCAACGTCCCCATCACGGTCAACTCCGGCTTCCGCAGCATCGCGCACAACGCCGAGGTCGGCGGTGCCAGCGACAGCATGCACCTCTACGGCACCGCCGCCGACCTGAACGTCCCCGGCGTGTCCAACCGCACCGTCTACCAGAAGGCCGAGACCTGCGGCTTCTCCGGCCTGGAGACCTACACCGAGGACCACCAGCACGTGGACAGCCGAGCCGACCTGGGCCGCGCCTGGTGGTGGCAGGACGGCACCATCTGACGCTCCCTCGCCTGAAAGGAGCACGGCCCAGGCCTCCGGACCCGAACCGGAGGCCTGGGCCTCTCCCCCACCGGCAGGCCGCGCGAGGCGGGCCGCACGAGGCAGGGCGCGCGAGGCGGGCCAGGCGGGGGCACCCGCCGCCCTCGCGCGCGAGCGGCTGCGGAGGCCGGTCGGCGAGGACGGCCCGGCCCCGGCCTCATGACTCTTGACCTTGCCCGAGGGTGAAGGCCGACGCTGTCCGTGCCGATCAGGATGACGAGCTGACCGCGGTCGGCTCCGACCGAAGCCGGATCAGAGGAGCCTGCATGGATGACGACGCCCTCCTGGCAGAGCAGATGGCTTACTACAGGGCAGGAGCGGCCGAATACGACCGGCCCTACGCGGAGCACGAAGACCTGCAGAAGCTGCTGACCGTCGTCGATGAACTCCCGATCGCCGGCGACGTGCTGGAGTTGGCCTGCGGAACGGGCCAGTGGACCCCGCTGCTCGCCTCGCGGGCGCAGTCGGTGACGGCTGTCGACGCGGCAGCCGAGGTACTGGCCCACGCTCGTGCGCGCACCGCCTCCCCCGGCGTTCAGTTCATTCAGGCCGACGTCTTCGAGTGGCAGCCGCCCCGCCGCTACGACACCGCGTTCTTCGCCTTCTGGCTCTCCCATGTTCCACCTGCGCGGCTGCCCGGCTTCTGGAACTCCGTCTCCGCCGCGCTCGCGCCGGGCGGCAGAGCGGTCTTCATCGACGACGGCCCCGCCGCGGCCGCCGAGGAGGAAGTCCTGTCGGATCAACCCGCCCCCGCGGCGCTGCGCCGGCTCGATGACGGCAGCCGGTACCGCATCGTGAAGGTCTTCCACGACCCAGGGAAGCTCACGGAGGACCTCACCGCGCTGGGGTGGTCGGCCCACATCCGCCCCCTGGCCCGGCACTTCGTCGGCGTTGCAGAACCGCCGGCAGACTCTGCCCCCGACCTTGACCGGGGCCCTGGCCTTGGCCCTGACGGCAGCCCCGAGAGCCCCTGACGCACCCCCCGCCCGGCCCCACACGTCATCCCGCGCGGAAGCATGAACGTGACACACACCACACTCATTGCAGCCGTAAGCCACCGCAGCCCGGCGCACATCCGCCTCTCTCCAAGAGAGGGTGCCTCGCGCCGGTTGAGCTCTGACCTGCAGTTATAGGCCCATCTCTTAGGGGAGATTTAGGAGACGCCCTCGCGTATCGCGACCACACTGATCAGTAGTGAGACCGTAGTCAGGGTGTCGTCTGCCCGCGAGAAGAAAGCCCCAGTAGTGCCCTGACCAGGCACTGCTGGGGCTTCACCGCTGATGGAACGGTGGGCGCGGACGGTTTCGAACCGCCGACATCTGCCTTGTAAGGGCAGCGCTCTACCGCTGAGCTACGCGCCCGGACTGATCCGACAGCCTACCCTGCTCGCGGCACTGCCTCGCAAACCCGCATACAGCGCCTCGGCCGGGGGTCACCTCCGCAACCGGTCCGGTAGCGGCCGGGATCACCCGCAGCGTGGACGGTCCCACCGGCGTCGTCCTGTCCGGCTCCGGCCCCACCGGCGTCGTCCCGGCTCCGCTCCCGCCCCTCCGGGTCCGCCGCCGTACACCAGGTGCCCGGCACGGCCGGCGACCGCGGGTCCCGCCTCGGCGTCCGCCGTGTCCCCGTGACGTCCACAGCCCGCGCGGAGTGTCCGTGCACGCCGGGGGCGGCAACGTCACGTGTGACGCACGAACCGCTGGCCCTGTGTGTTCGTCCCTACCGGTGGGACAATGACACGGGCAGGGCGAGCGACAGCACGGGAGAGGGATGTGACGGCGACACCTACGCAGCCGTGCGCGCCGGATGTGCCGGATGGACTGCACACTCGCCGTCGCGGCCGAACCACGGCCCTGCGCGGCCTTGAGCGCGTCCTGGGCGGGCCCCGGGCCAGGCTCCTGGGCGGGCCCCGGGCCGGGCGCGCGCCCGGGAACGGGCGGCCCCGTGAGGGCAGGCCCACGGACTCCGCACCCTCGCTCGGTGACCGGCCGCTTCCCCGCCCCGATACAGCTGCCCTCCGGACCGCGGCCGGGCCCTCCCCGGCGGGGAGCCCTCCGCTGGGCGGCTGCCGCACCGCCGCCCGCGACCTGCTGACCCTCGTGGTGCTGCCCCTGCCGCTGCTCGTGGCTGCCGCGCTGCCCGGGACCTTCACGGGCGGCGGCACGAGACGGTGGTTCGGGGGGCGGGCCGAGAGCCAGCGGGCCGAGGCCCAGGCCGCCAAGGACGCCGCCGCTGCCGCGTTCTACGAGCTCGACACCGCTCAGCGCGATCTGCGGATCTCCATCGAGACGATCACCGCGGTCGACGACTCGCCCGCCGCCCGGCGCGTGGTCTCGGACTTCGCGGAGCTGGGGCGCCGTATCGACGAGGTCAGCCACCGGTACATCACCGCCGTCGACGCCCATGACCTGGACCGCCACGACCTGGATGCCGCGTCCGCGACCCACGCCAGGACCGAGCTGACCCGGGCCAGGGACGAGCTGACCCGGACCAGGCAGGACCTCGACCGGTTCGCCCAGGGACTGGGGCCGCTGCTCGGCAAGGCGGAGACCCAGCTGGCCCGGGTCGCACCGGGCGTCGAGAGGGCCCGGCAGGCACTGCGCGCGGCGAGCGACGCGCTGGACACCGCCCGGGGGTCCGGTCTGCGGGCCGACGACCTGGCCGCGCGGCTTGCCGCGCTCGCCCCGGAGCTGACCAAGCTCAATGAGGGCGCCGGTCGCCACGGCGTTCCGGAGACGCTGGAGCGGGCCGAGCGGGTGGCCCGCGATGCCGAGGCCGTACGCGTGCAGGCGGAGCGGCTGCCGGAGCAGGCGGCCGAGATCGATCACCGTCTGGTGTCGATGCGTACCCGCGCCCAGGCGCTGACCACCAGGGCGGGCCAGGTGGAGCCGGTCCTCAGCGAGCTGCGCAGGCGCTTTGCCGTGGCCTGCTGGCAGGACCTGCAGAACGTTCCGGAGCACGCCGTGGAGAGTGTGCGCCAGGCCGAGCAGAAGCTGAAGGAGGCCCAGGCCGCCCGTGACGCGCAGCGCTGGCCGGACGCGATCGCGCACCTCTCCACCGCGCGTGCGCTGCTGAACTCCACGGACGACGCGGTCTCGGCCGCCGGGGACCGGCTGCGGCGGCTGAACGCGGTGGCGAAGGACCCGCAGCAGGAGATCGAGCGGACGCGGTTCGCCATCCGGGACGCACAACGGCTGGCGATGGCGGACCGCCAGACCCCGGACCCCCGTCATGCGCGGCCGCTCGACGACTCGGTGGCGCGGCTCGACCGCGCGGTGGCCGCGCTCGAGGGCGTGCACCCGGACTACTGGCACTTCCTCACGGAGACCGACACGGTGCGGCAGATGGTGGCGCGCGTGGTCACACAGATCCGCGAGGAGCGGGGCACCGCCCGGTAAGGCTCCGCCCGGCACCCGGCGTGAACGTGCCGCGGGTGCCCCCGCGGCACGTGTGCCACCTGCACCTCGCGCACCACCTGCGCCTCGCCAACCACGCGCGCCTCGTGCGCCTCGCCAACCACGCGCGCCTCGTGCACCTCGCGCGTCTCGTTCACGAAAGCACCCCTAGCACCCCCTGGCACGCCCTGAAAGCGCCATCAATAATTGTTAAATAACGAGAACATGTGCGAACCTGTGGGCGAACAGCGTGATGGGTAGTCCGCCCCCGGTCTCGTGCGTGTCCGAGTGGAGGCGGTCCGGGGTCCGTCCGAGGCCGTCGGATGGCACCAGATCCTTGGGGAAGGAATCCCTCAGTGCAGATCACTCGTGTCGAGACCTTCCTGGCCCCGCCCCGCTGGCTTTTCGCCCGGGTCGAGACGGACGACGGGGTCGTCGGCTGGGGCGAGCCGGTCGTGGAGGGGCGCGCGGAGGTGGTGCGCGCGGCCGTGCAGGCGCTCTCGGAGTATTTGGTCGGGCAGGATCCACTGCGGATCGAGGATCACTGGCAGGTGATGACCAAGGGCGGCTTCTACCGAGGGGGCCCCGTCCTGTCGTCCGCCGTCGCCGGCCTGGATCAGGCGTTGTGGGACATCAAGGGCAAGGCGTACGGACAGCCGGTGCACCAGTTGCTGGGCGGGCCCGTCCGGGACAGCATCCGCGCCTATGCCTGGGTGGGCGGCGATGAGCCGTCGGAGATCCGTGACGCGATCGCCGCTCAGGCCGAGGCCGGGTTCACCGCCGTGAAGATGAACGGCAGTGGGCGTATGACCGCGCTCGCCACGCGCGCCGAGGTACGCGCATGCGTCCTGCGGGCCATGACCGCCCGGGAGGTGCTGGGCGACAGCGGGGACTTCGCCCTCGACTTCCACGGCCGTGTCTCTCCCGCCAACGCGCGCCGCCTGCTGCCGCTGCTCACCGACTTCGCCCCCCTCTTCGTCGAAGAGCCCGTGCTCCCCGAGCACATGCACGCCCTGTCGGACCTGGTGAACGCCTCCAACATCCCTCTTGCTCTCGGTGAACGCCTCTTCACGCGGCAGGAGTTCCTCGCTCCGTTGCAGGCGGGGGTCGCGGTGGTGCAACCGGATATCTCGCACGCCGGTGGAATCTCCGAGCTCCGGCGCATCGCGGCGCTCGCTGAGGTGTACGGAGCGCAGATCGCGCCCCACTGCCCGCTGGGCCCGGTGGCCCTGGCGGCCAGCCTCCAGGTGGCCTTCACCACCCCGAACTTCCTGATCCAGGAGCAGTCGATCGGCATCCACTACAACAAGGACGCCGAGCTGCTGGACTACGTGGCCGACCCCGAACCGTTCCGGTTCGTGTCCGGATCGCTGCTCCGCACCGACCGGCCGGGGCTCGGCGTGGACGTGGACGAGGCCGCGGTCCGGGCGGCGGACCGCCGGAGCCATGCCTGGCGGAATCCGGTGTGGCGGCACGACGACGGGTCGTTCGCCGAGTGGTAGGCATGACGGGACCTCGCCGAAGCGGCCAGGCCGACATCCCCCGGCGCTCACCCTCCAGAGCGCTCCCCTCCCCGCACCAGCTCCCGCGCCCGTACCCACCCCCGCGCCCGCGCCCGCACCCGCACCCGCACCCGCCGGCCGCGCTCCCCCAGAAACCGGCACACCGTCACTCCGGGAAGAAGAAGGAACATGGATTTCACCACTGAGCTGCGGCAGCAGCGGCTGGTCACCATCGTCCGCGGCTCCGATGCGGACGCGTCGTTCCGGACGGTGATGACCCTGGCCGAGTCGGGCGTGACGCTGGTGGAGGTCTCGCTCAGCGGCGCGGGCGCCCTGGACGTCATCCGACGGGCACGGTCGGAACTGGGCCCGGGGGCCTGGCTCGGCGCGGGCACCGTTCTCACCTCCCAGGACGCCGCCCGTGCCGTGGAGGCGGGCGCGAACCTGGTGGTGACCCCGGGGCTCGGTCCCGGTGTGGACGAGTCGCTGCGCCGGGGGCTGCCCGTCCTGGCGGGAGTGCTGACCCCCACCGAGGTGATCGCCGCACGGGCCGCACGCGCGACCGCTCTGAAGATCTTCCCCGCGTCCACCGTCGGTGGCCCCTCGTATCTCAAGGCCCTGCAAGGGCCGTTCCCCGATGTGCCCTTCGTGCCCGTCGGGGGTGTGGACGTCACCGCGGCCGAGGAGTACCTCGCCCTGGGCGCCACGGCGGTCGGTGTGGGATCACCGCTGGTGGGCGATGCGGCGGACGGCGGTGACCTGGCCGCGCTGCGCAGGCGGGCCGCGGAGTTCCGGGCGGTGTGCGGGTGAGTGCGGCGCGGGCACAGCGGCCGGCCGCCCCGGGCGCCCCCGGCGGCGAGGTGCTCACCTTCGGCGAGACCATGGTCGCCCTGCGCGGCAGCGGCCCTCTGAAGCTGGGTGGCTCGATGCGGGTCTCCGTCGCCGGGGCCGAGTCCAACGTCGCCATCGGCCTGGCCAGGCTCGGCCACCCGGTCCGCTGGGTGGGCACGGTCGGCGACGACGAAGCGGGCGAACTCGTCCTGCGCACCCTCCGCGCCGAAGGCGTCGACGTCTCCGGCGTGCAGCGCGATCCCGGCGCCCCCACGGGCCTGATCCTCTTCGAACCCCGGCTGCCCGAGGTCACCCGCGTCCACTACTACCGTGCGGGCTCCGCCGGCTCCCGGCTCGACCCGGCCACCGTCGAGCGGGCGTTCGCCGCGCGCGCTCCCCGCGTCCTGCACCTGACCGGGATCACCCCGTCCCTGAGCCCTTCCGCCCTCGCCGCGACCCGGCGTGCCCTGGAACTGGCCCGCGCCCACGGCAGCCTGGTCTGCCTGGACGTCAACTTCCGCGCCCGGCTGTGGAGCGCCGAGGCCGCGTCCGCCTTCCTCGGCGCCTGCGTTCCCCATGTCGACATGCTCATCGCCTCCGACGACGAGCTGCCGCTCTGCCTGCCCCCGGACGAAGCGCCGCGGGACGAGCCTGCCGACAGCACGGCCGGCACCACGGCCACCACCTCGGCTCTGGCCAAGCTCCTCGTCGCCAGGGGCGTCGACGAGGTCGTGGTGAAGCTCGGCCCCGAAGGAGCCCTCGCCCACACCGCCCAGGGCGAACTGCACCGACCCGCGCGCCCCGTACAGGCGGTGGACGCGGTCGGCGCCGGCGACGCCTTCGTCGCGGGCTACCTCTCCGCGCTCCTGGACGGCGCGGACCTCGCGGCACGCCTCGACCGTGCCGTCACCACGGGCGCCTTCGCCGTCGCCTCACCCGGCGACTGGGAAGGCGCCCCGACCCGGTCGGAACTGGGACTCCTCGGCAGCGGCCCCGGCACGGTCGTCCGGTGAAGGCACCGCGGGAGGCGGCGGGCCCCGGCGGGAGAAGCGAGCCGCGGCGCGGGCAGCGCACCCCGGCGCGAAGAGCGGCGGGCCCGGCGCGGCCGGCGCCCCCCGGTGCGGTGAAACCGGCCGGATACCCCACGTCCGGCGGCCAGGTTACGCAATGTGCTCTGCCCCGGTCCGCCCCGGCCCGTTAACCTGTGCTCATGCCTCGCTATGAGTACCGCTGCCGTAGCTGCGGCGACACCTTCGAGCTGAACCGCCCGATGGCCGAGTCGTCCGCCCCCGCCCCCTGCCCGGCCGGGCACGACGACACGGTGAAGCTGCTGTCGACCGTGGCCGTCGGCGGTACGGCCAGCGCCACGCGCGGCGGGGCCGGGGGCGGCGGAGGCGGCTGCTGCGGCGGAGGCTGCTGCGGCGGCTGAGCCGGGAACTTCTCCTGCCGGGTCCGGGAACTTCTCCTGCCGGGTCCGGGAACTTCTCCTGCCGGGTCCGGGGCCTTCTCCTGCCGGGTGACGCACCGTCCCACGGGCAGGGGACCTCCGCCCGTCGCGCACGGCGCGGGGCGGGGGACCTCCGCCCTGCTGGACGCCACCTCCCACCGGCCAGGGACTCCGCCCTGCGCGCGCGGCTACTTCTTACGGGCGAGGGTCATCCCGTCGGCCACCGCCAGCATCACCGAGTCCACCCGCCGGTCACGGTCCACATGGTCGTTGAAGTCCTTGATCGCCGCGGCGTCCCCGGTGGCCTCGGGGTCGGTGACACCGCCGTGGAAGAAGACGTTGTCCACCACGAGGAGCCCGCCCTGACGCATCCGGGGGACCAGCGCCTCCCAGTACGCGATGTAGCCGACCTTGTCCGCGTCGATGAACGCCATGTCGAAGACGGGCTCGTCCGGCAGGCTCTCCAGGGTCTCCCGCGCGTCGCCGATCCGCAGCTCGATACGGTCCGCCACTCCCGCCTCCGCCCAGGCCTGCCGGGCGTGCCGGGTCCACTCCTCTGAGATATCGCAGGTCAGCAGGGTGCCATCGGCCGGCAGCGCCGCCGCCATGGAGAGCGCGGAGAGTCCCGTGAACGTGCCCACCTCGACCACTCTGCGTGCTCCCACCAGACGCACCAGGAACGCGAGCAGCGGTCCCTGCTCCTGGGCCACCTGCTTGCCCGCCACCAGGGGAAGCTCCGTGTGGGTGACCTCCACGAGCATGCGCTGCACCGGGTCGAGCGGTGGGTTGTGGCCGAGCATGTAGGAGTACAGCTCTTCGGTCAGCGGGGTGCCGTTGTTTCGGGCCATGTGTCCTCCTTGGCGTTGCGAGTGCTTCTCGACGTGCGGTGATGCACGTGCACGGGCTGCGGGCAGCGATCCACGGACGGTGCATCCACGGACGGTGACCCACGTACTGTGACAGTCCCGGCACGCCTACGGCAGCACTCTGCGGCGCTCAGGGCGTGCCGCGGGCGGCATCCACGAGGTGGCGGAGGATCTGCTCCCCCGCCTCGGCCCCGCTCTCCGCGAGGGCGGTGAGCCGAGGGGCGCTCCAGCCGGCCTCCGCGAGTTCGCCGTGGCCGGGCCGCCAGGACAGGTCGGCGGCGAGCAGCAGGTCCGCGTCGAGCAGGGAGTCGCCGGCGGCGAGGACGAGACCGGCGCCGGTTCTGCGCGCGACCTCACGCACGGCCGCGCTCTTCGTCAGGGCCTTCGGCACGGCGTACACCTTGCGTCCCTGCAGGGAGACCGTCCAGCCACGGGCTTCGGCCCAGCCGGACAGCTCCTTGACCCACCCCTCGGGCAGGAGTGAGCGCTCGACGACCAGGTAGGCGAAGAGGTCTTCCGCGACTCGTTCCTTGAGCACCCAGGCCCGGTCGGCGCCGGCCGTCAGGTGCGCACGGATCTCTGCCAGCGGCGCGGACTCCCGGGCGAGCCGGGCGGTGACCTGCCGGTGCCATGCGGGGTCCGGGACACCGTCGACGAGCAGGTGGCCGCCGTTGGCGCAGACCGCGAACGCCGGGGCGGGCCCGGGCAGGTGGATCCGGGCGTACTGCGCACGGCTGCGGGTGGTGGTGGGAACGAAGACCGCCGTCCGGCTGAGCTCTTCGAGGAGCACGGCCGCGGCCTCCGTCATATAGGAGAGCGGCCTGCCCTCGTAGGTCTCGACGCAGAGCAGCCGCGGCGCCTGGGCGTCGGGCATGCGCAGGCCGAGAGCCGGGGCGGAGTAGATGAGGGTGCGGTCCAGATCGCTGGCGACCAGGACGGTGCGCTCGGCGGGCAGCGCGGCCGGGGTCATGAGACCGCCGCCCGCCGGCCGTCGGCGCCGGTGGCACCGCGCGTGAAACGGGGGTGGATCAGCCCGACACAGCTGTAGGGGAGATCGTCCACCTCCTCGACGGGGACGCCCCGCTGCCCGGCGAGCAGCCTGATGTGGTGGAGGTCGGCGCCGGCCCCCCGGCGGGCGAGGACCTTCCAGGGCACCCGGCGCAGAAGTACCCGGGTCGTCTCGCCGACGCCGGGTTTGACGAGGTTCACATCATGGATTCCGTAGGCCGTGCTGATCCGCTCGACGGCCGCCCAGCCCTCCCAGGTGGGGGCGCGCTCGCCGGACAGCACCCGTTCGACGTGCGCGTCCACCGCGTCGCCGGCCTCGGCGAAGCGTGCCGAGACCGCGTCCAGGAAGTCGCCGGACACATCAGCCGAGGACAGGTCGCGGTAGAACTTGGCGCCGTGGAAGTCGCCGGGCCCCACCAGGTCGGCACGGAGCACGGTGCGCGAGACGAGCCCCGAGACGGTCGAGTTCAGGCAGGCCGAGGGGATCAGGAAGTCGTCCCGCGTGCCGTAGGTGCGCACACAGGAGCCGGGGTCGGCGAGCACCGCGACCTCCGGGTGGAAGGCGATCCCGTCGGTGGCCTCGAACGCGTCGAGCGCCCGGGCGAGTTCGCGGGTGATCGCCCCCTTGCCGGTCCACCCGTCCACGAAGACCACCTCGGACGGGTCGTGGTGGGCGGCGAGCCAGCGCAGCGCGTTGGTGTCGATGCCGCGGCCGCGGACGATGGAGACGGCGTAGTGGGGCAGGTCGAGGCCGTGCCGCTGCCGGGCCCAGCGGCGCATCAGGATCCCGACGGGGGTGCCGGCGCGGGCCAGCGACACCAGCACGGGGCGGCGCGGGTGCCCCCTTCCGGCCCCGGCCCTGAGCGGCAGCTCCGCGAGCACGGTCTCGGTGACGGTGCCGACCGCCTCGGCGATGCGCGCGGCCGACCCGGCGAGCGCCGTGTGGAACAACCGCTGGTACTCGGCACTGGGCTGGTACTCGACGGGCAGCGACTCCGCGTAGTGGGCGCCGCCGTTCTGAATGGCCTCCTCGCGCTCCTCCGTCGGGGCCTCCAGCTCCACGTCCGAGAGGTCCTGGAGGAGCCATCCCACCTCGTCCGGGGCGTACGAGGAGAAGCGGGGACCGCGGAGCGGCTCGGGCGGCGCATACGGCCCGCCCGCGGGCAACGCGGGCGCCCCGCCGGCCGGGCGCGGGTCCGCCGCGGCGGGGGCGTAGGAGGGGTCCGCCGCGGCGGGCGCGTAGGAGGGCACGATGGCCAGCAGAACGCGTGGGGTGTGGGCGGTGAGCCGGTCCAGCAGTCCGCCGGCGGCATGCAGGGCCGGGGTGTCCGCGACCGAGTCCACGACGGTCACGACGGCGTCGAAACCACCACCGGACACGTTGTACGCGTACCGCTCGCCGGGCCCGTCCTCCGGTTCGTCATGGGCGGGGAAGACGAGGCGGCTGCGGATGGCGTAGCCGGGGTCGTCGACGGCGAGGACCGGGGAACGGGTGGTCGTGGAGAACCGGACGTCCGCGTCGATGTGCCCCTGGAGGGCGGTGGCCAGCCTGAGCGGGGCGTACATCAGCTCCTCGAAGCCGAGGACGAGGATGCGGGGCCGGGGCGGGACGGCGCGGTCGTCGTCCGGTTTCCCTTCTGGTCGTGCCGTCCCCGGCCCGGAGACTCCCGGCGCCGCGTCCAGGGCCTCGGCCAGGCGCCTCGCCATCCGCGGCAGGGCGGCCTCCAGGGCCGCCCGGTGCGCCGGGGTGAAGCCGTGCCGGCCGCCGTCCGGAAGGCCGACGGGCCACCCGAGATCGACCCGGGTCACGGCCGGACCGCACCGCGCGTCCACCCGGTCGGCGGCCTGGGCGGAGCCGGCGTCCTGGACGGAGTCGGCGTCCTGCGTGGACTCGTACCGGGCGACCAGGTCCCGTCCCGCCTCCAGGACGCCGTCCGGGAGGTGCACGGTGCCGGAGGCCGCGGTGACGAGGTCCACGCGCGCGCCGATGCCGGTGGCGAACCGGGTGAGCTGGTCCCGGTCCCGCGGCGAGCGCAGGTCGACGAGGGCGACGATCACATACCGGCGCCGGGGAAAACGCCGGTGGAGGGTGCGGATGGTGTTGAGGACGGTGTTGCCCGTGGAGAACTCGTCGTCGACCAGGACGAGGGGCCCGTCGCCCGCCAGGAGGCGGGGGTCCTCGGGCAGCAGCAGGTGCGACGTGGCGTGCGAGTGCGCCTCTTCGAACCCGGCCGCGCGGGCGACGCCGGGTACGGGGCGGCGTGTCGAGTGCAGGTACGGGGCGAGCGCCACACCGTCGGCGACGGAGTGCCCGAGCCCGGTCGCCGTCTCCGCGTAGCCGAGGACGACGGCCCGCCGGGACTCGTCGTCGCCGAGCAGCGCACGCACGCGCAGGCCCAGGTCGTAGCCGTGCCGCCAGACCACGGAGGGGTCCTGCGGGACGTGCTTGCCCAGCACCCGGGAGACGAGCAGATGGGCCCGTTTGGGGTTGCGCCGCACCGCGAGCCCGAGCAACTCCCTCAGCCGGGCGGTGGCGTTGGCATCGCCCTCTCCCCCGCCGGCCGCCCGTCCACTCGCCCCTCGCCCCCCGCTCTCCGGGGGGCTGCCGTCTCCGGATCCGGCTCCGCCGCCCACGCCCACCAGCCGTACCCCAAGGCGTTCGGCGACCCACGTCCCCGTCCACACCACGATGTCCACCGTCCTTGTCCTCAGCCGGCGAGACCGGCGGCGAGCAGTTCGACGAAGCCGATGTTCTCCCTGGCCACGCCGAAGACCTCGGCGCGCTGAACGGTGCGCTCGGCCCAGGCGCGGTGCGGCTTCACCTCGTTCATCTTGTTGGTGTATGTGGACCGCAGGACGCCGCCGCCTTCCGGGCCGGACCGCAGGATGTCCTGGGCGTCGCTGAACTCCTCGTGACTGACGACGGACAGTGCGTGGACGGGCAGCACGTGCGAGGGGTGGATGCAGGTCTTGCCGAGCAGGCCGTTGGCACGGTCGAGTTCCACCTCGCGGAGCAGACCGTCCAGGTCGTGCTCGATGAGGGCGGTCCGCAGGTGCTCGGCGCGACCGAGGAACGGGCTCTGGCGCAGCTGGGGCTTGAACATGCGCTCCTGGAGCCGGAAGTACTCCCAGACGGGCCCGGTGACGGTGAAGCCGGTGCCGTCGGCACGGCCCAGGACGTTGACCACGTCGCCGATCACCGCGGCCACGATCTGGACGTCGTAGGCGGTCATGTCGGGTGGCCGGCGCAGCCCGTAGGCGGAGCAGAAGTCGGTGACGCCGAGCCGCAGGGCGAGCACGCGGTCACGGTACTTGTCGACGGTGCGCGCGATTCCCGCAAGGGTCTCGGCGCGGGTCTCCAGGTGCAGCAGCTCGGGGGATTCCAGGACGGGCATGGCGAAGAGCCGCCGCTCGCTTGCGGACTCGGCGGTGGCCAGCGCCTCCAGGAAGGGAACGCCCGTCTCCTCGGTGAACTTGGGCAGGACGAATCCGGAGAGCAGCCGGACGGCGGGGCCGAGGCGGTGCACGAGATCGGGTATCTGGTCGGCGACGCGGACCCGGATGAACAGCAGCGGAAGGCCGGCGTCCGGAGCACCCCGGGCGGAACCCGCCGGCCCGGCGCCCCAGAGCTCCCTGAGCTGCTGGATCACGTTCTCCTCGGCGGAGTCCACCTCGGTGTCGTCGATGGAGTCCTCCAGGCAGAGCACCATCGAGATCACGCCACGCCTGGTCTGCTTGACGATGTCGTCGGCCAGCCGGGGGCGGGTGGCGGGGCTGTAGAGGGTGGCGCCCAGAGCCATGGCCAGAAGGGGGGCCGGGGCGTCGGCGGTGAAGTGGCACGGTTGCCGGTGGAAGAGATGCTCTCGCACCTCCGGGGCAAGGTGCCCGAAGTGACGCATAGCTGTTCCCCGTATCGCCAAGGCGTGTCAACGTAAATGTGGCCGGTAATAGTACGTAGGGGGACCTGTCAAGGGTTCCCACATCGCATGAAAATCAGGTAACCCTGCCGTATCACCCCGTCCATCGGGGGTTCCGTCCCGGTGGGCCCCGGCGGCGTCCTGACGTCTGCCGGACCCACGTTGTCGTCACCGGAACCGAGCAGGCAGGATGACCGTATGACACAGGCAATGCTGAAGGGGTCGAACGTCCCGCTGGAGGCCTCGGCGGTGCGTGCCGTGCTGCGCTGGACGCCGGGGCGGAATGTTCCGGATGTCGACGCCTCCGCATTGTTGCTGGGTTCGGACGGCCGGGTCGCCTCCGACGAGGACTTCGTCTTCTACAACCAGCCCCGGCACCCTTCGGGCGCGGTGTGGCGGCTGGGCAAGAAGCGGGATGCCGAGGGGCTGACCGACACCATTCAGACCGACCTGACCGGTGTGGCGCCCGAGGTGAGCCGGGTGCTGCTGGTGGCGTCCACGGACGACGTCGCCTTCGACCGGGTGCAGACCCTGCGGATAGTCCTGTACGACGCCGCCTCCCCCGCCGGCGAGCCGCTTGCGCACTTCGACGTGCGGCCGGAGACCGGCTCGGAGACGGCACTGATCTGCGGGGAACTGTATCGGCGCGGGGAAGGGTGGAAGTTCCGGGCGCTGGGCGAGGGGTACACCGACGGCCTGATCGGGCTGGCGACCGATTTCGGGATCTCCGTGGACGACTCGGACGTCCCGACCGAGCCGGAGGAGGCGCAGGGGGCGGGGGCGCCGCCCGCGCCCGAGCCGGCCGTCGCACCGCCACAGCCCCCGTCCCAGTCCCCGTACCAGCCCCCGTCCCAGTCCCAGCCCCCGTTCCCGTCCCAACCGCAGCCGCAGCCGCAGCCGGGGTACGGCTACCCGCCGGCCGCCGCGACCCAGGCGCCCGCGCCGGCGTACGGTTATCCGCCGGCCGCCGCCGCGACCCAGCCCGCGGCGCCCGCGTACGGCTACCCGGGACCGCCGCCCACCGTGGCGCCGACGCAGGCCGTGCCGCCCGGGCCCCGGCCGGCGTACGGCTATCCGCAGCCGGTGGGCGCGCCGCAGCCGTCGCCCGGGCGTGCGGGGGAGTTCACGCTGCCGCCGCAGGGCCCGCAGTTCATGCCCCGCTGACGAGGCACTCCGCGCAGGGCGGAGCCCCCGGGCAGCGGGGCGCCCCCGCCACAAGCCGGGCCGGGGGCCCGGCACGGAGCAGGTGCGCGTCCCGGGCGCCGCAGCGGGGGCACCCGGCTGCGACGGGCTCAGCGGCCGGTCTTGGACTTGTATCCGCGGCCCCACTGGAGTCCCCAGCCGTAGAGCCGGTCCAGCTCGGCCTGGAAGCCGTACACGAATTTCACCTCACGGCGGACGGTCAACTCGCCCTTGACGTTGTCGATGGAGAAGACCGCGCACGAGCGGGCCTGCGGCGCCCGTTCGTCGAGGCCGATCTCGATGCGTGGGCCGCTGCTCGGGTAGAGCGTCACCACGGCATGGGTGCGGTCGAAGGCCGGCGTCTGGTCGTATATGTAGACGAAGACCAGGAGCCGTTTGATCTCCTCGCGGTGGTCGAGGTTGATGAAGATGGTCTCGCCGGAGCCGGAGCCGAACCGGTCGTCGCCGCTGAGCTTGATGTAGGGCGGGGCGTTCAGTTCCCCGAAGAAGTCACCGAGGGGCTGGACGACTCCCTTGGTGCCGTCGCTGAGTTCATAGAGGCAGCCCAGGTCCAGGTCCACGTTGACCATGCTCTGGGTGTGCGCCTGCACCACATCCGGCTTGAAGAGCTTGGACGGGTTGCGCAGCAGGCCTCCGCGCTCGGGTGCGCCGAAGTCGGAGGTGCGCATGCGCCAGGAGAGGTTGACGCGGAGGTTGCCGGTGGCCGCGCCCTGTTTGGTGAGCGACACGGTCGAGTGGCGCTTGGTGAGTTCGATGGAGTTGGTCGCCGCGCTGCCCGACTCGAACTGTGTCGCGCGTCCGCGCCAGAGACCGTCCCAGAAGGACATGCCGCCCCCAATGCCCTGTGTGATCCATGCGGGAAACCTGACTGGGCGGCCATGAGACCTGCGCCTCATGGCCGCCTCGCAGTGAACGTTCCTCGCTCCGGGCGCCGTCACACCGCCGGAGCGGGCCGAGTCCGTCGCCGGAGCCGGAACCGGTCGGTTCAGACCCCGGACGACACTTCGGCCTTGTCGTCCGAGGTCTCACCTTTTCCCTCGTCGGCCGCGATGGCGCGGTTGCGTCGGACGGAGGACCAGAACGACCAGCCGATGAGGATGACGCCGACCAGGCCCGTGATGACCTCGTTGATCTGGTACTGGATGGTCACGAGGAGGATCACGGCCAGGGCGCCGATCGCGTAGTGCGCGCCGTGCTCCAGGTAGACGTAGTCGTCGAGGGTGCCCTGGCGGACCAGGTACACGGTCAGCGACCGTACGTACAGGGCACCGATGCCGAGGCCCAGCGCCATCAGGACGATGTCGTTGGTGATGGCGAAGGCGCCGATGACGCCGTCGAAGGAGAACGAGGCGTCGAGGACCTCCAGGTAGAGGAACATGAAGAAGGCGGCCTTTCCGCCCAGCCGTACGGCGCTTCCGTTGCGGCCTGTCCGTCTGGCCTCTTCCTCGGCCTCCGCCTCGCGTTCCTCCTCTTCCTCCAGCTGGTTCTCGAAGTGGCCGGAGAGACCACCGACGATCATGTACGTGATCAGGCCTGCGACGCCGGCGAGCATCACGGTCTCGCCCTTGTCGACGTGCGCGCCGCCGTGCTGGTGGGCGTGGACGGCGAAGGTCATCGAGGCGATCAGGAGCACCACGAGGGAGATGCAGACCGCGAGCATGTCGACCTTGCCGAGCTTCGCCAGGGGCCGCTCGATCCAGCGCAGCCACTGGATGTCCCGGTCCTCGAATATGAAGTCGAGGAAGATCATCAGCAGGAACATGCCGCCGAAGGCGGCGATCGCCGGATGGGCGTCGGTCACCAGCTGCTGGTAGCGGCTCTTGTCGGTGAAGGCGAGATTCACCGCGTCGACCGGGCTGAGCTTGGCGGTGAAGGCGACGATCACGACGGGGAAGATCAGCCGCATCCCGAAGACCGCGATCAGCACCCCGATGGTGAGGAAGATCTTCTGCCAGAAGGCGTTCATCTTCTTCAGGACCCCGGCGTTGACCACCGCGTTGTCGAACGACAGCGAGATCTCCAGGACGGAAAGGATCGCCACGATCCCGAAGGCTGTCCAGCCTCCGTAGAGCACGGCCACAGCCAGGCCGAGCACCGTGATCCCGAAGGACCAGCCGAAGGTTTTCAGAATCACTTGCTACCCAATCGTGAGGATCCCCCCGGACGGAGTCTGGGGGACGGTCTCCCCCGCGCCGTGGCCGGCTTTACGAAACATTGACCCCGAAGTCTAGAGCGATGCCCCGCAAGCCGGACGCATACCCCTGGCCCACCGCACGGAATTTCCACTCGCCCTGGTAGCGGTACACCTCGCCGAAAATCATCGCGGTCTCGGATGAGGCGTCCTCGGAGAGGTCGTAGCGGGCGAGTTCCTGGCCGTCGGACTGGTTGACCACGCGGATGAAGGCGTTGCTGACCTGGCCGAAGGTCTGGCCTCGGTTGTCCGCCTCGTGGATGGAGACCGGGAACACGATCTTGTCGCAGGTGACCGGGACCCTGGAGAGGTCGACGAGGATGGACTCGTCGTCGCCGTCACCCTCACCGGTGAGGTTGTCGCCGGTGTGCTCCACCGAGCCGTCGGGGCTCTTGAGGTTGTTGTAGAAGACGAACCACTCGTCGCCGAGGACCCGGCCGCCGCTGCAGAGCAGGGCGCTGGCGTCCAGGTCGAAGGGGGCTCCGGTGGTGGAGCGCGCGTCCCAGCCGAGCCCGACCATCACTTGTGTGAGGTTGGGTGCGGCCTTGGAGAGGGAGACATTGCCTCCCTTGGCGAGCGTGACGCCCATGATCGTGGTCCTCCCCTGGTGTGGTTGCGACCCCCGCGCGTCCGGCGCCACCCGTGATGGTGCGGCGCCGGACGGACGAACTGACGTCTGGTGTTTCCGGGCGCCTTCGCCGCCAAACGCCCCGGCCGGGGCGCCGGTCCCGTCAGACGTTGACGCCGAAGTCCTGTGCGATGCCGCGCAGGCCCGACGCGTAGCCCTGGCCGATGGCGCGGAACTTCCACTCGGCGCCGTGCCGGTAGAGCTCGCCGAAGACCATGGCGGTCTCGGTCGAGGCGTCCTCGGAGAGGTCGTAGCGCGCGATCTCCTGCTGGTTGGCCTGGTTGACCACGCGGATGAAGGCGTTGCGCACCTGGCCGAAGGACTGCTGGCGGTTGTCGGCGTCGTAGATCGAGACCGGGAAGACGATCTTCTCGACGTCTGCGGGGACCGCGGCGAGGTTCACCTTGATCTGCTCGTCGTCGCCTTCGCCCTCGCCCGTGAGGTTGTCGCCGGTGTGCTCCACGGAGCCGTCCGGGCTCTTGAGGTTGTTGAAGAAGACGAAGTTCTGGTCGTTGCCGACTTTGCCCTCCGCGTTCGTCAGGATGGCGCTGGCGTCCAGGTCGAAGTCCGTACCCGTGGTGGTACGCACGTCCCAGCCCAGCCCGACCGTGACGGCGGTCAGGCCCGGTGCCTCCTTGGTCAGCGATACGTTGCCGCCCTTGCTGAGGCTGACTCCCACGAGTCCTCCCATTGGTTTCAGGGGCGGGGAGCCCCGTACGTGCTCTGGCATCGGATCAACGAATGGATCCTAGTGACGGGTTCCCGGCCCCCGCAGGCCTTGACGGCGAAGAAATCAGAGTGTGTCGAGCACCTTGGCGTACGCGGTGAGGTCGCGGGCGTCCGGCAGGGCGTTCACCACCGACCAGCGGACCACGCCCGCCTTGTCGATGATGAAGGTGCCGCGGACGGCGCAGCCCTTCTCCTCGTCGAAGACGCCGTACGCGCGGGCGGCCGCGCCGTGCGGCCAGAAGTCGGAGAGCAGCGGGTAGGTCAGGCCCTGCTGCTCGGCGAAGACGCGCTGGCTGAAGAAGGAGTCGACGGAGACGGCGAGCAGCTGGACGTCGTCGTTGACGAACGTCGGCAGCTCGTCGCGGAGGGCGCACAGCTCGCCGGTGCACACGCCGCTGAACGCGAACGGGTAGAAGAGCAGCACCACGTTCTTCTCGCCGCGGAAGTCGGAGAGCCGCACGGTCTCTCCGTGCTGGCTCTTCAGTGCGAAGTCCGGGGCCTCGGTGCCGACCTCGATCGCCATGGTCACGGTGTCCTTCCCTGGAGCGGTTGGGGGTGAGCCCACCCTACGCAGGGAGTACGGCCGTGCGGCGCCGGTTCCCCGGGTCCGGGTGCCGTCCCGCGGCACCGGTCCCGCCGGACCCTATGCCGCCGGGGCGGAGCGGCGCGCCCGGGTGGCCCGCACCCGGGCGGACCCGCGCGGACCGGCGCGGACCGGCGTGGACCCGCTGCTCCCGGGCGCCCCGGCGCGCCGCGCCCGGCTACCGCTTCTTGGCCGCCGCCTTCGGCGTCACCAGACGGCTGCCGCTCCAGTCCTTGCCGGCGGCGATGGTCTTCGTCTGGGAGAGGCCGGCGGTCTGCGCGGCCTCGTTGATGTCGCTCGGCTCGACGTAGCCCGTGCGGCCGGTCTTGGGGGTCATCAGCCAGACCGGGGAACCCTCGTCGATCAGCGTGGTGGCGTCGACCAGCGCGTCCGTCAGGTCGCCGTCGTCCTCGCGGAACCACAGCACCACGGCATCGGCGACGTCGTCGTAGTCCTCGTCGACGAGCTCGCTGCCGATGAGCTCCTCGATGGCCTCGCGGAGCTCCTGGTCGACGTCGTCGTCGTAGCCGATCTCCTGGACCACCTGCTCGGGCTGGAAACCCAGCCTCGCGGCAGGGTTCGTCCGCTCCTCCGCGTGGTCCGCGGTCGCGCTCACGGGTTGCCTCCTGATCATGTTCGGACAGTGTACGAAGCCTATTCCGGTATTTCAGCCACGCGCGCACGCGAAGCGTTGGCCGTAGTCCACACGGGCGGGACCGATCGCGCAAGTACCCGGCCGCGGAGACCGCCGAAACGGTGACGTTCCGGGGCGCCTCATCGCATCTCCACGCACGTCACCACGGTAGTCGCTGGAAGCGCCCCATCGATACACCCGATATGCCGGTCCTGGTCCGCTCCGGGAGACATCATCTGTCGAACGGTTTTACGAAGGGGGCGGGGCGCGCGGGCGTATCGTTGCGATGAGGCGGACACGGCCACCCCTGCCCGCGAGGCGGCCGGCCCCTCGCGCGCCGGGCGCCGGGCGACAGGCTTCGGACAGGAGCCGCGGCAGGCCTTGACGGAGCGGGATCGCCCGCCCGCGGCACGAGCGCCGGACAGCACGGCTCCGGCGGGGTGCGGGAACCATGGGTTACCCGTCGGTAGAGATGACGGGCCGCCCCCCTAGGTACACGATGGACTGCGGCGCACACCCGCGGAATACCAGCGGAGTACCAGCACAGACAGCCCGGCGGGCGCCCCGGACCGACGCGGCGCCCGCCCGGCCGATGCCCTGAACCGAACAGCGTCTCGAAAGCGAAGGAACAGCGTGGCTTCCGGATCCGATCGTAAACCGATCATCATTGGCGGTCTGCCCAGCCAGGTCCCGGACTTCGACCCCGAGGAGACCCAGGAGTGGCTCGACTCCCTGGACGCCGCCGTCGACGCGCGGGGCCGTGAGCGCGCCCGCTACCTCATGCTGCGCCTGATGGAGCGGGCGCGCGAGCGGCATGTCGCCGTGCCCGAGATGCGCAGCTCGGACTACGTGAACACGATCGCGACCAAGGACGAGCCGTTCTTCCCCGGCAACGAGGAGATCGAACGCAAGATCCTCAACGCGACCCGCTGGAACGCGGCCGTGATGGTCTCGCGCGCCCAGCGCCCCGGTATCGGGGTCGGCGGGCACATCGCCACCTTCGCGTCCTCCGCGTCGCTCTACGACGTGGGCTTCAACCACTTCTTCCGTGGGAAGGACGACGGCAAGGGTGGTGACCAGGTCTTCTTCCAGGGGCACGCCTCGCCGGGCATCTACGCGCGCGCCTACCTGCTGGACCGGCTCACCGAGGACCAGCTCGACGGCTTCCGCCAGGAGAAGTCGAAGGCCCCGAACGGCCTCTCCAGCTATCCGCACCCGCGGCTGATGCCGGACTTCTGGGAGTTCCCGACCGTCTCCATGGGCCTCGGCCCGCTCGGCGCGATCTTCCAGGCCCGGATGAACCGCTATATGCACGCCCGCGGCATCGCCGACACCTCCGACTCCCACGTATGGGCCTTCCTCGGCGACGGCGAGATGGACGAGCCGGAGTCGCTGGGCCAGCTGTCGATCGCGGCGCGGGAGGGCCTGGACAACCTGACCTTCGTCGTGAACTGCAACCTCCAGCGCCTGGACGGCCCGGTGCGCGGCAACGGGAAGATCATCCAGGAGCTGGAGTCGCAGTTCCGGGGCGCCGGCTGGAACGTGATCAAGCTCGTCTGGGACCGCTCCTGGGACCCGCTGCTGGCCCAGGACCGCGACGGCATCCTCGTCAACAAGCTGAACAACACCCCCGACGGCCAGTTCCAGACGTACGCGACGGAGACCGGCGCCTACATCCGCGAGCACTTCTTCGGGGACGACCAGCGGCTGCGCGCCATGGTCGAGAACATGACCGACGACCAGATCCTCCACCTCGGCCGCGGCGGCCACGACCACCGGAAGATCTACGCGGCGTTCTCGGCGGCCAAGGCGCACAAGGGCCAGCCGACGGTGATCCTGGCGCAGACCGTCAAGGGCTGGACGCTCGGCCCGAACTTCGAGGGGCGCAACGCCACCCACCAGATGAAGAAGCTGACGGTCGACGACCTGAAGCGGTTCCGTGACCGGCTGCACCTGCCGATCAGCGACCAGCGGCTCCAGGAGGGCCCGCCGCCGTACTACCACCCGGGTCGCGACTCCGAGGAGATCCAGTACATGCACGACCGCCGCAAGGCGCTGGGCGGCTATGTGCCGACCCGGATCGTGCGCTCCAAGCCGCTCAGGCTGCCGGACGACAAGGCCTACGCGACCGTGAAGAAGGGCTCGGGGCACCAGGCCATCGCCACCACCATGGCCTTTGTCCGGCTGCTCAAGGATCTGATGCGGGACAAGGAGATCGGCAGGCGCTTCGTCCTGATCGCGCCGGACGAGTACCGCACCTTCGGCATGGACTCCTTCTTCCCGAGTGCGAAGATCTACAACCCGCAGGGGCAGCAGTACGAGTCGGTGGACCGTGAGCTGCTGCTCGCCTACAAGGAGTCCCCGACGGGCCAGATGCTGCACGACGGGATCTCGGAGGCGGGCTGCACGGCCTCGCTGATCGCCGCGGGCTCGGCGTACGCCACGCACGGCGAGCCGCTGATCCCGGTGTACGTCTTCTACTCGATGTTCGGCTTCCAGCGCACCGGCGACCAGTTCTGGCAGATGGCCGACCAGATGGCCAGGGGTTTCGTCCTGGGTGCGACCGCCGGGCGTACGACTCTGACCGGCGAGGGGCTGCAGCACGCCGACGGGCACTCGCAGTTGCTGGCCTCCACCAACCCGGCCTGCGTCGCCTACGACCCGGCGTACGGCTACGAGATCGCGCACATCGTCCAGGACGGCCTGCGGCGGATGTACGGCGGGTCCGAGGAGCACCCGCACGGCGAGGACGTCTTCTACTACCTGACCGTGTACAACGAGCCGATCCAGCACCCCGCGGAGCCCGAGGGCGTCGACGTGGAGGGCATCCTCAAGGGCATCCACCGGCTCAGGGCGGGCGACGCGGGCAGCGTTCCGGCGCAGATCATGGCGTCCGGCGTGGCGATGCCGTGGGCCCTTCAGGCCCAGCAGATCCTCGCCGCGGACTGGGACGTCAGGGCGGACGTCTGGTCGGCGACGTCCTGGAACGAGCTGCGCCGGGAGGCCGTCGAGGTGGAGCGGCACAATCTGCTGCACCCGGAGGAGGAGCAGCGTGTGCCGTATGTCACACGGAAGCTCAGGGATGCGCAGGGGCCGTTCGTGGCGGTGTCCGACTGGATGCGGTCGGTGCCCGACCAGATCGCCCGCTGGGTGCCGGGGCGCTACCAGTCGCTGGGTGCGGACGGGTTCGGCTTCGCCGACACCCGGGGGGCGGCTCGCCGGTTCTTCCACATCGACGCCCAGTCGATCGTGGTGGCGGTGCTCTCCGAGTTGGCGGCGGAGGGGAAGGTGGATCGGTCCGTGCTGAAGAAAGCGATTGATCGCTATCAGTTGATGGATGCGGCTGCTGCGGATCCGGGGGTTGCGGGGGGTGACGCGTAGCCGGGGTTCCCCCGGCGGTTCCCCTGCGGTTCCCCTGCGGGGGGCTGGGCCGCTTGTGCCTGCAGGGGGGCTGGGCCGCTTGTGCCTGCAGGGGGGCTGGGCCGCTTGTCCCTGCGGGGGGCTGGGCCGCTTGTCCCTGCGGGGGGCTGGGCCGCTTGTGGTCCTTCGGCTGGTCTTTCCGGGCTGCCGGCCCGGTGGGCCGGTGCGGCAGAGGGTGCCCGTTGGGGGCGGTGGCGGAGTGCGGGATCGTGGGGGCTGGGCGCGCAGTTCCCCGCGCCCCTGGCGGGGTCCGCCCCTGTCCCTGCTCGCCGGGGCCGTGGTCCAGCGCGGGTGGAAAGTGCCCCTTCAGGAGCGTCGCGGGGTACGGATCGTGGGGACTGGGCGCGCAGTTCCCCGCGCCCCTGGCCGGGCGCGGGGATTCAGCGCTTCTGGGTGGTCGCCGCCCCGGTGTCGGGGTGGCTTGGTGATCACGGGCGCCGCGTGATCCGGCCCGCTCCGTCACCTCGTCCGGTCACATGAACGGGGGTGTCAGCACGCGGTGCTCCGCCCGTCATCACTTCCTCGCTCCCCGGCGGACGGGCGCCGGCGTCTGCAGGCGGTCGGCGCCGGCGCTCCGCCCGGCCCGGGGTTGCACATCCGCGTACCCCGTCTCAGCGCTCCCAGACCTTGAAGGCCCGGATGAGATAAGGAGACTGCGGAGTCCACGTCCCCTCCCCCGGGTACGTCTCGAACTCCCCGGTCTCCGCGCACTCCTCGGACTGGTAGGCGGTGACGGGCCGTCCGGTGCGGTTGGCCAGGGACTGGGCGGTGAATCCCTTGGCGAGAGGGACGCAACTCTCGATGGGGACCCCGGACAGTTCGTACACCTTCCGGGCGCCCTCGAACTGCGGCTCCCTCCACAAGCAGAGCTGGCCCGTGGCGCACTGACCGCTCGTCGGCCCGCCGGCGGCCGTGGCCGGACCGGCGAGCGCGGGCAGCGCCGCGGCGGCCAGCGCGGACGCACCGGCCGCGACGGCCACCACGGCCCGCCGGTGCGATGCCGCCACGGCCCGCCTGCGCGACGGCGCCCCGGGCGCAGCGGTCCGCCCGCTCCCCCGCGTCCCGTTCCTTTTCTCGTTCATCCGCACTCCCCCGTGCCGTACCGATTCACTCCCGGCACCCTGACCGGCAACCGGTGCCCGGCGGAAGGGGATCGGGGCACACGCCACCCTGATAGGCGAAATCCTCGGCCTGTGCCCGGCGCGGAGCGGGCCGTTCCGGGGGCCGGTGCGGGCCCGGGCTCCCCGGCGGGCCCGCTCAGATGTGGCCCGCGCCCATGCCCGCCTCCGCGTTGCTGCCGCGCTTGGTGAACAGGGCGACGAGGGCGGCGACCACGGCGACGACGCCGGCGACCGTGAAGGCGAGCCCCATGCCCGAGATGAAGGTGTCGTGGATCACGCCGGTGATCCTGGTCAGGACCTCCGGGGTCATGCCCTTCGCGGCGGCCACCTGCTTGGGCACGATGCCGACCGTGGCGGCCTTGTCCAGGCCGGGGGGCGGGGCGGCGGGGAGGCCGGCGGACTTCCAGTTGCCCGCGAGGTCCCCGCTGACCTTGTTCGACATCACGGCGCCGAGGACGGCGGTGCCCAGGCTGCCGCCGACCTGCATCGCCGCCTGCTGCAGCCCGCCCGCGACGCCGGACAGCTCCAGCGGAGCGTTGCCGACGATGACCTCGGTGGCACCCACCATCACCGGCGCGAGGCCGAGGCCCAGCAGGGCGAACCAGAGGGACATGGCGGGCGCGCCCGTGCCGGTGGACAGGGTGGTCATGCCGAACATGGCGACGGCCGTGAGGACCATGCCGCCGACCAGCGGTACCCGGGGCCCGAGCTTGGTGATGAGGAAGCCGGCGAGCGGCGACGACACGATCATCATGCCCGTCAGCGGCAGCAGGTGCGTGCCGCTGTCCACCGGGCTCATGCCGTGCACGTTCTGCAGGTAGAAGGTGACGAAGAACAGGCCGCCCATGAAGGCGAAGGCCATCAGCACCATGAGGATCGTGCCCGCGGAGAGCGGGATGGAGCGGAACATGCCCAGCGGGATGAGGGGCTCGGCCACCCGGGTCTCCCAGACGGCGAAGAGCGCGAAGAGGACCACGGCGGCGGCCAGGAACCCCAGCGTCTTCCCGCTGCCCCAGCCCCAGGTGTCACCGGCCTTGATGAGCGCCCAGATGAGCGAGAACATCGCGGCCGACAGCAGCACGATGCCGGGCACGTCGAAGGAGCGCGGGGCGTTCTGCGCGCGGTGGTCCCTGAGGATGACCAGGCCCAGCACGAGGGCGAGGGCGCCCACCGGGACGTTGATGAAGAAGACGGACTGCCAGCTCACGTGCTCGACGAGCACGCCGCCGAGGATGGGACCGCCGGCGGTCGAGGCGCCGATGACCATGCCCCAGATGCCGATCGCCATGTTGAGCTTCTCGGCCGGGAAGGTGGCGCGCAGCAGGCCGAGCGCGGCGGGCATCAGCAGCGCGCCGAACAGGCCCTGCAGCACACGGAAGACGACCACCAGGCCGACGCTGCCGGACAGGCCGATGGCCCCGGATGCGGCCGCGAACCCGGCCACGCCTATCAGGAAGGTCTGGCGGTGGCCGAAGCGGTCACCCAACTTGCCCGCCGTGATGAGGGCGACGGCGAGGGCGAGGAGGTAGCCGTTGGTGATCCACTGGACGTCGGCGAGCGAGGCGTCGAGGTCGTCCTGGATCGCGGGGTTGGCGATGGCCACGATGGTGCCGTCCAGGGCCACCATCATGACGCCGATCGCGACGGAGATCAGGGTCAGCCAGGGGTGGCCGCGCAGCCCCCTGGGCCGGGGCGCCACGGACGCGGCCGGCGCCTTCTCGGCAGGGCCCGTCGTCTCGACGGTGGTCTGACTAGTCATGTTCGGAGGCTAATGTCAGACGCTGACAATTGACAAACCGATTCACAAGTCGGTAACTGTCACGTAGCTCACAGACAGGCCGGCCGGCTGGACGCCAGGCATCCGGAACCGTAAGTTCCACTAGACGAAGCACCACATGAAAGAGGCTCATGGCGTGACGGCGCCCCACCCAGGACTGCGCGAACGCAAGAAGCAACGCACCCGCGAGGCCCTGCTGCGCGCCGCGCTCGAACTCTTCGTCTCCCAGGGGTACGAGCACACGACCGTCGACGAGATCGCCGACGCCGTCGACGTCTCACAGCGCACCTTCTTCCGGTACTTCGCGGGCAAGGAGGAGGCCGCGTTCGCCGTACAGGACATGGTCGACGCGCACTTCGTCGCCGCGCTGCGCGAGCGGCCCGCGCACGAGCCGCCGCTGGAGGCGATGCGGCGCGCCGTGCTGGACTCGTGGGACACCCTCGGCGAGGCCATCGAGGCCACCGTCCCGGTGGAACTGCACATGCGCACGTACCAGTTGATCGAGTCGACGCCCGCCCTGCTCGCCGCCCACCTGCGCCGCACCACCCACCTGGAGGAGCAGCTCGCGCGGTTGATCGCGGACCGCGAGGGCCTCGACGTGGACGCCGATCCGCGCCCGCGTGTCGCGGTCGCGGTGTTCAGCGGGGTGATGCGGGTCACCGGCCGCCTGTGGGGAGCGGGCGAGGACACCAGCGTCGGTTCCATCCGCGCGCTCCTGGAGTCGTACCTCGATCACGTGGGGCCGGCCCTGGCCGGCGCCTGGCGCACCTGACGGTTCCGGGCCACGCGGACACGCGCCCCTACGGCCGCGCGGACACGCGGACACGCGGACACGCGGACACGCGACCGTACCGGCACGCGCACACGGCCGCACGGGCACGGGACACCCCGGCCCCCACGCCCGGGCGGGGCGGGGCGGAAAGCCCTACACACCGTGAGCACATCGTGGCACTTGTGTCCGCTTTTGGACTAATTACCACACCGAAAACGTGAAGTCCCTCACCCGTTGCACGGCTTTCCGCTCCGGTCTCCTAGGGTGTCCCGCAGTGACTTCCTTCGACTCCTCCCCCCAACTCAACGCGTGGCGCGCACTCCTCGCGCTGGCCGTCGTGTTCATCATGCTGGCCACCACCGGATGGACCGCGGTGCACCAGCACCGGGCGGCCGCCTCGCCGGTCGACGCCGACCGGACCGCCTGGAGCCGGGGGTGGATCGCGGGACACCACCTGCCCGATCCCACCGGGCCGCCCGCCGGTCTCGCGCGCTTCTTCGCCTCGCTCACCGAGCACCAGCGCGACTGGCTCGCCGCCCGCTACCCGTTCGCCGTCGGCAACATGAACGGCGCGCCCGTGACCCTCCGCTACACCGCCAACCGCAACGCCCTCCGGGCCGCGCGCAGGGTGGAGCAGCGCCGTATGCACGACAGCCGCCTCTCCCCGGACGGACAGCACGACGCCGGACGGCGGATGCACCGGTACGAGTCGCTGCTGCTGCCGGGCCGGCAGGTGCTCGCGTTCGACCCGACGGGCTCGGGGCGCATCGCCGAGGTGAAGGGAGACCTCTCCACCGCCCAGCGGGTGTCGGTCGTGGTGCCGGGCGTCGACACGGACGTCCTCACCTTCCAGCGCACCGACCACAGATGGACCGCGCCCCTCGGGATGGCCAGCGCCCTCTACAACGCCGAGCGGGACACCGGTCCCCGCACCCGTACCGCCGTGATCGCCTGGGCCGACTACACCGCGCCCAGCGGCCTCGGGGTGGACGCGGCCACCGCCGGAAGCGCCGAGGGCGGCGCGGTCCGGCTCAACGCCCTGCTCAGAGCCCTGCCGGGACGCTCGTCCGTGGCCCTGTACTGCCACAGCTACGGGTCCGTGGTGTGCGGGGTCGCGGCCCGTCGGCTGCCGGCGCGGGTCACCGACATCGCCGTCTCGGGCAGCCCCGGCATGCGGGCGTCGCACGCGTCGCAGCTCGGCACCCACGCCCGGATCTGGGCCATGCGGGACGGCGACGACTGGATCAGGGACGTGCCCAATCTGGAGGTGGGCGGGCTCGGGCACGGCGCCGATCCGGTCTCCTCGGGCTTCGGGGCCCGGGTGCTTTCGGCGGACGGCGCGCAGGGGCATGCGGGCTACTTCGAGCCCGGCACCGAGAGCCTGCAGAACTTCGCCGAGATCGGCGTTGGCGCATATCGCGCGGTGCGCTGTGCCCATGAGGTTGTGACCTGCCGGAGCGGTTTGCCTGGCACGGCGCCGGCCTGACGCGCGTAGAAGGAGAGAAACACAGGCGCGCCGAGGGAGGGGACGTAGAAGCCTCTGCCGCATACGATGAGTCGCATGGGTGATGTACTGGCCGGATTTCACGCCGCCTGGGAGTTCGAGTCGGACTCCGTGCTCATCCGCTTCGAACGGGGGATACGCACGCCGAAGCTGTTCCAGGCGCTCGGCGAGCGCCGCATCCCCCATGAGGCGATCGCGGCGGTGACGGTGGCACCGGGCAAGCGCGGCACGGTGGTGCTGCACGCCGTGCCGAGAGCGGGTGCCGACCCGTTGATGGACGCTGCCGCGGGCCAGCTCAAGGAGAGCAGCGACCCCTACCGCCTGGTGCTGCCCGCCGAGCGCGAGACGCTCGCCGACTACTACGCCGACGAGCTGCGCCCCCTGATCTCCGGCGACCGGGAAGAGGCCCCCGAGCGCTATCTGGTGGCCGCGCCGGAGGCCCCGATGCAGTTCAAGGCGTACGACGGCAAGGCCGCGTTCGACGGCAAGACCGTGTCGTTCCGGTGGTTCTGGACGGGCGCGTCGTCCGCGAAGTGGAAGGCGGGCGACCAGAGCTTCCTGGTGTCCGACCTGGCCGGGGTCGAGTGGCGTTCCCCCGAGCTCTTCGAGGGTCATCTGCGGCTGCTGCGCCGCGACCCGCCCGGCGCGGTCCGTCCGCAGGCCGACCAGGACCCGGCCGCGGTCGTCTTCGGCCTGGGGTACGGGCCGGTCCACGAGTCGCTGCCGTTCGCCGCGGCGGTGCTGGGCGCGCTGCGGTCCGCGCCCTCTCCCGCGGTGGCCCCGGCGGGCGGCCTGCCACGGCAGGCCGGTGCGCCCGGTCGGCGTGACCCGGCGGACATCGCCGACCGCATCCGGCACCTGGGGGAGCTGCACGAGGCGGGGCTCGTCACGGATGAGGAGTTCACCACGAAGAAGGCACAGCTCCTCGCGGAGCTTTGAGGCCAGGCGCGGCGGCTCCCGCGCCTGGCGGCGCGCGTCCTGCGCCTGGCGGCGCGCGGCGGCTCCCTGCGTCCCTCGGGTCTCGTCGTCGGCATACTGCGGGCTGTGGCCGGTCGCGCAGTTCCCCGCGCCCCTTCGACGGCGGCTTCGCACCCCGACAGGGGCGCGGGGAACTGCGCGAGCACCCACCACGCGCCTGCCGCGGACCGCGAGAGTCCAGCCCCTCACGGCCGCGCCCCGGCCCACCCCAGGGGGCGCGGGGAACCGCGCGAGCACCCACCACGCGCCTGCGGCGGGCCGCCGGGCCGAGCCCCTACGGTCCCGTGCCCGGCCACCGGTGGAGGGAGACCGCCCAGTTCCGGGCGGCCCCCAGTCGGCGCTTCGCGCCCCGACAGAGGCGCTACTCGCGACCGGCAGACGTGAAGTTCATGTCGGCGTAGCGGTCGCCCGCGACCTGCGCGGCGATCGGCTCCAGCAGGGACAGTTCCTCGTCGGTGAGCACGATCCGGGTGGCCGCGGTGTTCTCCTCGACGCGGGTCCGCCTGCGGGTGCCGGGGATCGGGACCACGGGCAGCCCGTGCACCGCGGCACGCTGCTGCACCCAGGCCAGCGCGATCTGGCCGAGCGTCGCCCCGTGCGCCTCGGCGACGGTGCGCACCGGGGCCAGCAGTGTGGCGTTGACCGCGGCGTTGTCGCCGGTGAAGCGGGGCTGCTGGCGGCGGAAGTCGTCCTCGCCCAGCTCCTTGTCGGCGTTGACGAACGCGCCGGTGAGGAAGCCTCGGCCGAGCGGCGAGTACGGCACCAGGGTCACGCCCAGCTCCGCGGCGGCGGGCACCACGCCGGCCTCGATGTCGCGGCTGAACAGGGACCACTCCGACTGCACCGCGGCGATCGGGTGGATCGCGTGGGCCTCGCGCAGCTCGGCCCCCGTCACCTCGCTGAGGCCGAGCTGCCTGACCTTGCCGGCCCGCACCAGCTCGGCCATCGTGCCGACGGAGTCCTCCAGCGGCACGTTCACATCCCGGCGGTGCATGTAGTAGAGGTCGATCACGTCGACGCCCAGGCGCTTCAGACTGGCGTCGACGCAGGCCCGGATGTACGCGGGGTCGTTCCTGATCACCCTTTTGAACGGGTCGGACGGGTCGCTGCTGATCGCGAACTTGGTGGCGACCACCACCTCGTCGCGGTGGGCCGCCACGAAGGGCGCGATGAACTTCTCGTTCTCCCCCAGGCCGTAGGCGTCGGCCGTGTCGTAGAGCGTCACACCGAGTTCGAGGGCGCGCTCCAGGGTGGCCCGCGCCTCGTCGGCGTCGGTCGGGCCGTAGGCCCAGCTCATGCCCATGCAGCCGAGTCCCTGGACGCCCACCTCGGGTCCGTCGGTGCCCAGCCGTGCCGTTGCCATCGCGGTCATGCGCCGCTCACACCCTCTCCGAACGCCCGTCCGGCGTCCGCGTAAAAGTCGATCTTGTAGTCGAGTACCGCCAGGGTGTCCTGGAGCTCGGCTATCCGGGCCAGCACGTCCCGCCGGGTCGCCTCCAGCAGCTCCCGGCGTTCGGCATAGGTGCCGTCGCCCTGCCGCACCAGCTCCGCGTAGCGGACCATGTCGGCGACCGGCATCCCGGTCAGCCTGAGCTTGGCGACCAGGCTGAGCCAGTCCAGGTCGCCGTTGGTGTAGCGGCGCTGGCCGGTGTGCGAGCGGTCGACGTGCGGCATCAGCCCGATCCGTTCGTACCAGCGCAGCGTGTGGGCCGACAGTCCGGTGAGCGTGACGACCTCGCTGATCGTGTACTGGTCCTGCCCGTCGGGACGCGGGTGGACGTCGGCCGGGGTGGCGCAGATGTCCACCGGGCGCCGGGCGGCAGGCCTGGTCGGTGTGTGCGTGGTCTCCATCACCGTCATGACCCACACGCTATGACCTTCGAGTGCACTCAAAGCAAGGGGGGGCTCAGCGCTCCGGGGGAGCATGCGCCGGGCGCCCACGCGCCCCCCGAGGGGCGCGACGAACCGGGGGCACCTCTCACGCCGGCCGGCAGTGGGGAGCGGCCGGCCCCACCACCGTGGAGCGGCCGGGCGACGTCCGCAAGGGGCCGGGCGGTCGGGACGGACGGACGTCCCGGCCTGGCCTGGCGCGACCGGCGCGGAAATCGGGGGGACGGCTGCGCGGAAATCGGGCGGACGCCGTGCGGCGGCGCTGGGTAGCGTGCCCGCCATGAACGACCCGAGCACTGTCACGAACCACCCCGGCATGGTGCGCCACGCCGCTCCGGTGCGCCGCGCCACTCCCGGGGACGCGGAGGAGGTGGTCCGGCTGCGGAAGATCATGCTCGACGCGCTGAAGCCCAGCGACGACGTCGAGTGGCAGCCCTTCGCGGTGGCCGACCTGCGCTCCCGTCTGGCGGATCCGGGCGGCGACCTCGCGGTCTTCGTCGTGGACCGGCCGGACGGCGCGCGCACCGGCGCCGCCCCCGCGCTCGCGGCCTGCGCGGCGGGCACGGTGGAGCGCCGGCTCGCCGGTCCCGGGAACCCACTCGGCCTGTCCGGGCACGTCTTCAACGTCGCCACCGAGCCCGGCATGCGCCGCCGGGGGTACTCGCGGGCCTGTATGACCGCGCTGCTGGGCTGGTACCGCGAGCGCGGCGTGCGCCGGATAGACCTGCACGCCTCGGTGGAGGGCGAGCCGCTGTACACGTCGCTGGGCTTCACACGCCATGACGCGCCCGCGATGCGGCTGAGCTACTAGTAGGCCCCGCGGGTGGAGCTGCCGGAACCCCTGGTGGGCCGATGCGGCTGAGCTACTAGGTCCCGCGGGCGGAGTTGCCGGAACCCCCCGTGGGCCGGGCGGCCGGATGCCCCGGCCGCCCTCCGCGCACCGGCCGCTCGCTACGCTCGGGGGCATGCAGAGCCTGGCACTGATCGAGAACTGGCCGGTCCCGGCCGCCGCCGCGGCCGTCGTCCGGGCGGACGGCACCCTCTCCGGCGCGCACGGCCCGGTCGAGCGCCGCTTCCCACTGGCGTCCGTCACCAAGCCGCTGGCCGCCTACGCCGTCCTGGTCGCCTACGAGGAGGGCGCCGTCGAACTGGACGAGCCGGCGGGGCCGGAGGGCTCGACGGTGCGGCATCTGCTCGCGCACACCAGCGGACTCGCCTTCGACGAGCACCGCGTCACGTCCGCGCCGGGCACCCGCCGGCTGTACTCGAACGCGGGCTTCGAGGTGCTGGGCGACCATGTGGCCAAGGCCACCGGCATCCCGTTCGCCGAGTACCTGCGCCAGGCGGTGCTCGAACCGCTCGGGATGGGGGGCACCGCGCTGGAGGGCGAGGGATCGCCCGCCAGGGACGGGGTGTCGTGCGTGGCCGACCTGGTCGCGTTCGCCGCGGAGTTGCAGGCGCCCCGGCTGCTCGATCCGCGGACGGTGGCGGAGGCGATGACGGTGCAGTACCCGGGGACGAAGGGAGTGCTGCCCGGGTACGGGCACCAGAGCCCCAACGACTGGGGGCTCGGCTTCGAGATCCGGGACCACAAGGCGCCGCACTGGACCGGGGCGTCGTCCTCCCCCCGGACGTTCGGGCATTTCGGGCAGTCCGGAACATTTCTCTGGGTCGACCCGGAGGCGGGGCTCGGCTGCGCCGTACTGACCGACCGGGACTTCGGGCCGTGGGCGGTGGAGGTGTGGCCCGCCTTCACGGACGCGGTGCTGGGGGAACTGGGCGGTGCCGCCGGGCCGGCCTAGGACACGTCCCTGCCGCCGGGCGGTGGGGCCGCGCCCCGAAGGAGGCGCGGGGCTGCGACCTTGTGCGGCTCCGCCGCATGGGTGGGCGCGACCATCGCATGGGCACGCGCGACCATCGCATGGGCACGCGCAACCACGACGCGCCTGCGGCGGGCCACCGGGCCGAGCCCCTTGCGGTCTCGGTCCCGGCATCCGGCCGGTGGGGCTTGTTCGCGCAGTTCCCCGCGCCCCTTGAAGAGCGCCGCCCCTTGAGGCCTCGTCCCCCCGCGCCGGCCGGTGGCGCCTGAGCTCGCAGTTCCCCGCGCCCCTGCCGGGGTGCGGCCCGGGCGTCGGCGTGCCCTACGCCATCTCCCACATCAGCACCTCCGCAGGCCCCTCCCCCGCCGCCTCCGCCGCCAGTTGCCGCGCCGCGGTGATCCGGGCCGCGTCGCCGGGGCCGAGGTCCGTCCCGTCGACGCGTACCGTGCCGTGCACCACATGGACGTAGACGTGGGCGGCGTCGGGGACCGCGGTGCGTTCGCCGGGGTGGAGGCGGCGGACGTGGAGCATGGCGCCCGCGGCGGGGAGCGCGTAGGGGGTCGCGTCGGCGATGCCGCGCACCACCTCGTAGCCGGGCTCGCCGCCGGGCTTCAGCGGGGCCAGCCACATCTGGACGAAGACCAGCGGCCCGGGTCCCGCGTTGCGCTCCACGTGCCGGATGCCGGCCCCCGCGCTCAGGTGCTGGACGTCCCCGGGGCGTATCACACAGGCGTGCCCCGCGGAGTCGCGGTGCGTCAGTTCGCCCTCGACGACCCAGGTCACGATCTCCGTATGGCTGTGCGGGTGCTCGTCGAAGCCCGCGCCCGGCGCAAGGCGCTCCTCGTTGCAGGCGATGACCGCGCCGAACCGGAGGTTCTCGGGGTCGTAGTGCGGCCCGAAGGAGAAGGCGTGCAGGGATTCGATTCCGGTGGCGCGATCCCCGCCACGGTGCCGTGTGCCGGCGCGCCTCACATCCATCACGCGTCCACGGTAGACCCGGCACCGGACAGGGCTGTACCGATAAGGCAGTCTTGTGCCCGTGCCAGAACGCGAAGCCAGCAAGAGCGAACCCGCCCCACCCGACGCGCGGCCCCCCGGCGGCCTGCCGGGCGCGCGTGCGGCCGAGCAGCCGGCCCATGCGCACGCGGCCACGCTGAAGCGCCTCGAGAAGTCGTCCGGCAACCTCGCGGCGCAGGCGATCGCGCGCATGGACGAGACGCTGCCCTGGTACCGGGCGATGCCGCCGGAGAACCGCTCCTGGATCGGCCTGGTCGCCCAGGCGGGCATCGCCGCCTTCACCGAGTGGTTCCGGCACCCGGACGCCCCGCAGGCCATCTCCACGGACGTCTTCGGGACCGCGCCGCGCGAGCTGACCAGGGCGATCACCCTGCGGCAGACCGTGGAGATGGTGCGCACCACGATCGAGGTGATGGAGTCCGCGATCGGCGAGGTCGCCGCTCCCGGCGACGAGTCCGCGCTGCGCGAGGCGCTGCTCGTCTACGCGCGGGAGATCGCCTTCGCCACCGCGCAGGTGTACGCGCAGGCCGCCGAGGCGCGCGGCGCGTGGGACGCCCGCCTGGAGTCGCTGGTGGTGAACGCGGTGCTGTCCGGCGAGGCCGACGAGGGCGCCGTGTCCCGGGCCGCCGCGCTGGGCTGGAACTCCCCCGAACACGTGTGCGTGGTGCTGGGCACGGCGCCGACCGGCGACAGCGAGCTGACCGTGGAGGCCATCCGGCGCGCCGGGCGGCACGCGAAGCTCCAGGTGCTGACCGGGGTGCTGGGCGACCGGCTCGTCGTCATCGCGGGCGGCAGCGACAACCCGCTCGCCGTGGCCAGGGGCCTGATCGGGCCGTTCGCGCCCGGCCCCGTGGTCGCCGGCCCCGTGGTACCCGACCTGATGGCGGCCACCCGCTCCGCGCGCGCGGCGGCCGCCGGGCTCAGGGCCTGCTCGGCGTGGCAGGACGCCCCGCGGCCGGTGTTGGCGGATGATCTCCTTCCGGAGCGCGCGATCGCGGGCGACCCCTCCGCCCGGGAACAGTTGGTGGAGGAGATCTACAGACCACTGGAGGAGGCAGGCTCGGCACTCCTGGAGACGCTGAGTGTCTATCTGGAGCAGGCGAGCAGCCTGGAAGGCGCTGCCCGCATGCTCTTCGTACATCCGAACACCGTGCGCTACCGGCTCCGACGTGTGACTGACGTCACCGGCTGGTCGCCCTCCGATGTACGCTCCGCGTTCACACTGCGGATCGCGCTGATCCTGGGGCGCCTGGCCGACGCAGACATGCAGTTCTAGGGTTTTGTCGGGGGCCTACAATTCCCCCTCGGGTTCTTCGTCCCTGTCCCCACGGGCGGGCAGCGCCATCGACAAGAGAGAGTGGGAGAGTGCTCGTACTCGTCGCTCCCGGTCAAGGCGCTCAGACGCCTGGTTTCCTGACTCCCTGGCTCGATCTTCCCGGTGCCACGGATTCTCTCGCCGCATGGTCGGACGCCATCGGCCTCGACCTCGTCCACTACGGGACGCGGGCGGATGAGGACGCGATCCGCGACACCGCGGTGGCCCAGCCGCTGCTGGTGGCCGCCGGCCTGCTGTCGGCCGGCGCGCTCGGCGACGTCCTCGCCCTGGGGCGGGACGCCCCCGGCGCCGGGGCGTCCGGCCGGGTGGCGCCCGGCGCCGTCGCGGGTCACAGCGTGGGCGAGATCACCGCCGCCGTGTTCAGCGGCGCGCTCGATGCCACCGAGGCGCTGCGCCTGGTGCGCGAGCGGGGGCTCGCGATGGCCGAGGCGGCCGCGGTCACCGAGACCGGGATGGCCGCCCTGCTCGGCGGTGAACCGGAGGTCGTGCTGCCCGCGCTGGAGAAGCTGGGGCTCACCGCCGCGAACGTGAACGGCGCCGGGCAGATCGTGGCCGCCGGCACCGCGGCGGAGCTCGCCGCGCTGGAGGCCGACAAGCCGGAGGGTGTGCGCCGTGTGGTGCCGCTGAAGGTCGCGGGGGCCTTCCACACCCGGCACATGGCGCCGGCGGTGGCGCGGCTCACGGCGGCCGTCGAGGGCCTGAAGCCCGCCGACCCCGCCATCCCGTACGTCTCCAACAAGGACGGGCGGACGGTCGGCAGCGGTGCCGAGATCGTCGAGCGCCTGGTGGGCCAGGTCGCCAACCCGGTGCGCTGGGACCTGTGCATGGAGACGTTCCGGGACCTGGGCGCGACCGCGCTGGTGGAGGTGTGCCCGGGCGGCACGCTGACCGGTCTCGCCAAGCGGGCACTGCGCGGCGTGCGGACGCTGGCGCTGAAGACGCCCGCCGACCTCGATGCGGTCCGCGCGCTGGCGCGTGAGATGGCCGCGCCGGCGCCCGGCCCCGACGGCGCGCCCGCCGCGGGTCCCGCCGACTCCCCGGTCGCCGGGCCGTCGGCCGCGAGCCCGGCCGGCGGCTCGTCGGCCACGAACCCGGCCACCGACACCACGGCCTGAGAAGGAGCCCCGAGAGCATGTCGAAGATCAAGCCGAGCAAGGGCGCCCCGTATGCGCGCATCCTGGGTGTGGGCGGGTACCGGCCGACCCGGGTGGTGCCCAACGAAGTGATCCTGGAGACGATCGACTCGTCCGACGAGTGGATCCGCTCCCGTTCGGGCATCGCCACCCGGCACTGGGCGAACGACGAGGAGACGGTCGGCGCGATGTCGCTGGAGGCGTCCGGGAAGGCGATCGCGGACGCGGGCATCACCCCGGAGCAGATCGGCGCCGTGGTGGTCTCCACCGTCTCGCACTTCAAGCAGACGCCGGCGGTGGCCACCGAGATCGCGGACCAGTTGGGCACCGACAAGGCGGCCGCGTTCGACATCTCGGCGGGCTGCGCGGGGTTCGGCTACGGGCTCACCCTGGCCAAGGGCATGATCGTCGAGGGTTCCGCCGAGTACGTCCTGGTCATCGGGGTGGAGCGGCTGTCGGACCTGACGGACATGCATGACCGCAAGACCGCCTTCCTGTTCGGCGACGGCGCGGGCGCCGTCGTGGTGGGTCCCTCCAAGGAGCCCGCGATCGGCCCGACGGTCTGGGGCTCCGAGGGCGACAAGTCGGAGACCATCAAGCAGACGGTGCCGTGGACCGACTACCGCGAGGGATCGCCGAACCGGCCCGAGAAGTTCCCCGCGATCACGCAGGAGGGCCAGGCGGTCTTCCGCTGGGCGGTGTTCGAGATGGCCAAGGTCGCCCAGCAGGCACTGGACGCCGCCGGCATCACCGCCGCCGAACTGGACGTCTTCATCCCGCACCAGGCCAACATGCGGATCATCGACTCGATGGTGAAGACGCTGAAGCTGCCGGAGTCGGTCACGGTCGCCCGTGACGTGGAGACCACCGGCAACACCTCGGCCGCCTCGATTCCGCTCGCCATGGAGCGGCTGTTGGCGACCGGCGAGGCGAAGAGCGGCGACACCGCGCTCGTCATCGGCTTCGGGGCGGGTCTCGCGTACGCCGCCACGGTCGTTACCCTCCCCTAGGCACCGTGTGGATCTTCCGCGGCGCCTCGCCGCGGGAGCGTTTGCACATCCGTCCGGTCAGACTCCGGGCGGAAGCCGCCCCACCCCCTTTATGGATACACAGAAGGAGCGCCAAGATGGCCGCCACTCAGGAAGAGATCGTCGCCGGTCTCGCGGAGATCGTGAACGAGATCGCCGGCATCCCGGTCGAGGACGTCCAGCTGGACAAGTCCTTCACCGATGACCTGGATGTCGACTCGTTGTCCATGGTCGAGGTCGTCGTCGCCGCCGAGGAGCGCTTCGACGTCAAGATCCCGGACGACGACGTGAAGAACCTCAAGACCGTCGGCGACGCGACCGACTACATCCTCAAGCACCAGTCCTGACCCGGGCCTGACGCTTGTGCCTGCCGCCACCCGGCGGTGGCGCCGCTGAATCCCTCGTAACCGTGGAGAAGGAATTCCTGTGAGCTCGACCAATCGCACCGTGGTCGTCACCGGTATCGGCGCAACCACACCGCTGGGTGGCGACGTGGCCTCCACCTGGGAAGGCCTCGTCGCCGGCCGGTCCGGCGTCGCCCCCCTGGAGCAGGACTGGGCGGCTCAGATGCCGGTCCGCATCGCCGCACAGATCGCCGTGGAGCCGGGCGAGGTCATCCCCCGGCCGCAGGCCCGCCGGCTCGACCGGTCGGCGCAGTTCGCGCTGATCGCGACCCAGCAGGCCTGGAAGGACGCCGGTTTCACCGCCAAGGCCGGGCAGGACGGCTCGGTCGACCCGGACCGGGTCGGCGCGGTCATCGCCTCCGGCATCGGCGGTGTGACCACCCTGCTCGACCAGTACGACGTGCTCAGGGAGAAGGGCGTACGCCGGGTATCCCCGCACACCGTGCCGATGCTGATGCCGAACGGCCCCTCCGCCAACGTCGGCCTCTATGTGAACGCCCGGGCCGGGGTGCACACGCCGGTGTCCGCCTGTGCGTCGGGCGCCGAGGCCATCGGTTACGGCATCGAGATGATCCGCACCGGCCGCGCGGACGTGGTCGTGGCGGGCGGCACCGAGGCCGCCATCCACCCGCTGCCGATCGCCGCGTTCGGCAACATGATGGCGATGTCCAAGAACAACGACGACCCGCAGGGCGCCTCCCGCCCCTTCGACGTCGACCGCAACGGCTTCGTGCTCGGCGAGGGCGCCGGCGTGGTCGTGCTGGAGTCCGAGGAGCACGCCCGCGCGCGGGGTGCCACGATCTACGTGGAGGCGGTCGGGCAGGGCATCTCCGCCGACGGCCATGACATCGTGCAGCCCGAGCCGGAGGGCAACGGCATCGCGCACGCCCTGGCGAACCTCCTGCAGAACACCGATGTGCGGCCGTCCGAGATCGTGCACGTCAACGCCCATGCCACCTCGACGCCCGCCGGGGACATCGCGGAGCTGAAGGCGCTGCGCAAGGTCTTCGGCGACGACGCCGACCACATCGCGGTGGCCAGCACCAAGTCCATGACGGGCCATCTGCTGGGCGGCGCCGGGGGCGTGGAGTCGGTGGCCACGATCCTGGCGCTGAAGAACCGGCTCGCCCCGCCCACCATCAACGTCGTCACGCTCGACCCGGAGGCCGAGGGTGTCGCGGACATCATCCGCGACACGCCGCGTGAGCTGCCGGGCGGCTCCATCACGGCGCTCAACGATTCGTTCGGCTTCGGCGGCCACAACGTGGTCCTCGCCTTCCGGCTGCCCGGCTGAGCGGGGCAGGGGCCGAGCAGCGCACGCCACCGGCCGGCCGGACCGCCCACGGGCGCCGGCCGGCCGCAGCCGCACCCGGTGCCGCCAGGGCCGGGAGCCGTATCCCGACAGGAAGGCGGACCCCGTGACCACCGAGGCCCTCGAAGAGCTGATCGCCCGCTCGAAGCAGGGCGTGCTGACGACCATCAAGTCGGACGGCCGTCCCCAGCTCTCCAACGTCGTCTACGTCTACGATCCGGCCACCCGGCTGATCAGGGTGTCCGTCACCGCCGACCGCGCCAAGACGGCCAACCTCCGCCGCGATCCCCGCGCGAGCCTCCACGTCACCACGCCCGACTTCCGCCGCTACGCGGTGGCCGAGGGGACGGCCGAGCTGACGCCCGTGGCCGAGGACCCCTCGGACGCCACGGTGGAGGAGCTGATCCGGTACTACCGGGCCCTGGCCGGGGAGCACCCGGACTGGGACGACTACCGCCGCGCCATGGTCGGGGACCGCCGGCTCGTCGTCCGGGTGCCCGTGGAGCGCGTGTACGGCGGCGCGGGAAGCTGAGCGGCCGTCCCGCCAGGCCGGCCCCGGCGACCCGGGCCCGCCGGTCCCGTGCGCGCCCGGCCCGCGGGGCGGCCCCGGTGGCCGGGCGTGCACGGGACCGGCGGATCACACCACCTGGTGGAGCCAGCGGACGGGCGCGCCCTCGCCGGCGTACCGGAACGGCTCGAGCTCGTCGTCCCAGGGCTTGCCGAGCAGCCGCGCCACCTCGGCCTGGAGGTCGGCGCCCTCGCGCTGGGCGCGTGCCAGCGCCGCGCGCAGCCGGTCCTCGGGGATCAGGATGTCACCGTGGATGCCGGTGACGGCATGGAAGATACCCAGGTCGGGCGTGGCGGAGTAGCGCTCGCCCTCGGCCGTGGCGCAGGGCTCCGCGGTCACCTCGAAGCGCAGCAGCTGCCAACCGCGGAGCGCGGAGGCGAGCTTGGACGCCGTACCCGCCTGGCCCTGCCAGGAGAACTCCGATCTCCAGGTGCCGGGGGCGGCGGGCTGTCTGATCCAGTCGAGGTTGACGCGCGTACCGAGCACGCCCGCGACCGCCCATTCCACGTGCGGGCACAGCGCGCGCGGCGCCGAGTGCACGTACAGAACTCCACGAGTCGTCACCGGGACCTCCAGTGTGGGACGAGGCGCGCCTTCGCCGGCGGCCTCGCGCCCCTGCCGAGCAATTTTCCCCAAATGGGACAGATGTGACGTGATGTAATTTAGCGGAACCGTAACAGCGGATTGCCACGGGCCCGGCCGGCGGCCCTGTCGCCGTCGCCCGGCGATGGTCAGGCCATCACGGGGCCGAGGCTACCGTGCGGCGGGGCAAGGAGTGTGACGTACTGTCCGTCCCGCGGTGCGGAAACACGGACCTTTCACTCGCAGGGACGGCATGCCCACGCAGAGCGGACCACAGAGCGCACACCGCGGCCCCGCGACACCCGAAAGAGGTCGACGGGCCCCCAGGATGACACCCGGAAGAGACGCGTACGAGACCCGGACAGGACGATGACGGATCCACGGCAGACTCCTCGCCATGATGAACGGGCCACGGTCGGCCGCCGGCGGCGTGAGCCCGCCGATCGCCACGGTCCGGGCGGCGCCGGACGCGGCGGACTGGACGGGCTGGACGGACGGGACGGGCTGGACGGACGGGACGGGCTGGACGGGCTGGACGGGCTGGACGGACGGGACGGGCTGGACGGGCTGGACGGGCTGGACGGGCATAGCCGACGCGAGGGACGTGACCGACGGCACGGGCGTGAGGGAAGACACCGCACAGAAAGGCGTCCGGGAATGCGCAGATCAGGCCACCGCTCGCCGGCCGCCGTCGCCGCGGCGGCGGCCGTGCTGGGCGCCGTGACGCTCACCGCCTGCGGCGGGACGGGCGACTCCGCCGCCGCCCGGGGCACCTCGGCGCCCGGCGAGCAGGCGCCGAAGCCGGCCGTGGTCTGGGACCGCAGTCCCGGTTCGGTGGCGGCCGTGGGCGACTCCATAACGCGTGGCTTCGACGCCTGCTCGGCGCTCGCGGACTGCCCCCGGGTGTCATGGGCGACCGGTTCGGACCCGGCGGTGCGCAGCCTCGCGGTGCGGCTGCTGGGCCGGCGCGCCGCCGCGCACAGCTGGAACTACGCCGTGTCCGGCGCCCGTATGGCGGATGTGCCCGGGCAGATGAAGCGGGCCGCGGCACGCCACCCCGAGCTGGTGACGGTGATGGCGGGGGCGAACGACGCCTGCCGGAACTCCACGCGCGCCATGACGCCGGTCGACGAGTTCCGCGCGGACTTCGAGAAGGCCCTGCGGGCGCTGCGGGCGAGGCTGCCCAGAACACAGGTGTACGTGGCGAGCGTGCCGAACCTGAAACGGCTGTGGTCCCAGGGGCGCACCAACCCGCTGGGCAAGCAGATCTGGAAGCTGGGCATCTGCCCCTCGATGCTCGCGGACGCCGACGCGCAGGACGCCGCGGCCACCAAGCGGCGCGCCAAGGTGCAGGAGCGGGTCGTGGCGTACAACAAAGTGCTGAAGGAGGTCTGCGCCGAAGACGTGCGCTGCCGTTACGACGGCGGGGCGGTCTTCGACTACCGCTTCACCACGGCCCAGTTGAGCCACTGGGACTGGTTCCACCCCAGCCGGGACGGCCAGAGCCGGCTCGCGGAGCTCGCCTACCGCCAGGTGACCGCCGAGGAGGCGGTCTCCTGAGCCACGGCGAAGCCGCGTACTGTCTCGATCATGGCTACGGAACCTTTCGGGGCGCTGCCCGACGGCACGCCCGTGCACCGCTGGACCCTGGAGCGGGCCGGGGTGCGGGTGCGCGTCCTCACCTACGGCGGCATCGTGCAGTCGGTGCGCGTCCCGGACCGTGCGGGGCAGGGCGCGGAGGTGGTGCTCGGCTTCGGGGACCTGGACGGCTACCTGGAGCACCCCGCGCCGTACTTCGGCGCGCTGGTGGGGCGGTACGCCAACCGCATCGGGCGGGCCCGCTTCCCGCTCGACGGCCGGGTGTACCGGCTGCCGGCGAACGAGGGCCGGAACGTCCTGCACGGCGGCGCCGGCGGCTTCGACAAGCGCGTCTGGGACGCCGCAGAAGTGCCGCACGGGGTGCGCCTGAGCCGGGTCAGCCCGGACGGCGAGGAGGGCTTCCCCGGCCGGCTGGAGGTCACGGCGACCTACACGCTCGACGAGGCGGGCGCGCTCAGCATCGCCTACACGGGGGTGACGGACGCGCCGACGGTACTCAACCTCACCAACCACGCGTACTGGAACCTGGCGGGTGCCGACTCCGGCACCGCGAGCGGTCACGAGCTGCGGATCGCCGCGTCGCGGTTCACCCCGGTGGACGCGGAGAACATCCCCACGGGGGAGCTGGCGCCGGTCGACGGCTCGCGTTTCGACTTCCGCGAGCCGCGCAAGACCGGGAGTGGGTACGACCACAACTTCGTCCTGGACAAGGGCGTCACCGACCGTCCGGAGCCGGTGGCCGAGCTGTACGACCCCGCGTCGGGGCGTGTGCTGACGGTGGCCACGACCGAGCCCGGGCTCCAGCTCTACACCGGCGACCACATCGGCCATGGGCCCTTCGGCCCCTGTGCGGGCACGGCCCTGGAGACCCAGCACTTCCCCGACGCCCCCAACCGCCCCGCCTTCCCCGGCACCGTGCTACGGCCCGGGACCGTCTTCCGCTCCCGGACGGTGTACGGCTTCTCGGTCCGGTAGAGGTGCGGCGGGGTCCGCTGCGGCAGCGTCGCGGCCGCACGCGCCCACGCGGCGGAGCCGTAGATCAGCCACGGCCCCCGACGCTGCCGTGCCGGGCTCCTGGCCCGGCCCCTTGCGGTCGTCTCCCGTCCACCGGCCGGCGGGACCTGAGCGCGCAGTTCCCCGCGCCCCCGAGGAGTGCCGTGGGCGTTTCGCGGCCGGTCCCGGTGATGGCGCCGGGGGCGCCGTGGTGCGCCTGAGTGACGGCCTCGACCACGGCCGACAAGCGGCGCGGGGAACTGCGCGAGCAACCACGGTGCGCCCGTGGCGTGCCACCCGGCCGAGCGCCTTGCGGTCGTCTGGTGACCACCGGCCGGTGGGGGCTGGTCGCGCCCGCGTGGCGGAGCCGCATATCGAACGATGTCCCGTGGGGGCGGGGGCGGCCGTGAGCCGCGGGCCCCGGAGCGGCCGTCAGGTGCCGTTCCGGGGCCCGGGTTCCGGGGGCGGCCGGTGGGCCGCCGGGTGTGAGGGCGGTCAGCGCCTCAGGGTCGTGGCCACGCGCAGGTCGCCCACGGAGCGGCCCGCCTCGACGGTGTACGCGCCCGGCACCACCGCCCAGCCGCCGGCCCGCTCGTCCCAGATCTGGAAGGCACGCGGGTGCAGCGCCACGCTCACCTCGGTGCGCTCGCCCGCCTCCGCGGTCACCGCGGCGAAGCCGGCCAGCACCCGGGCGGGCCGCTCGGCCTCCCCTTCGCCGGGGTCGACGGGCCCGGCGTAGACCTGGACGACTTCGCGCCCGGTCCGTTCACCGGTGTTGCGCAGCCGGACGGTGGCCGTGCCGTCCGTGACGTCGATCGACTCGTACGTCCAGTCCGTGTAGCCGAGGCCGTGCCCGAAGGGGTAGACGGGGGTGCGGCCGGAGCGCTGCCAGGCGCGGTAGCCGATGAAGACGCCCTCCCGGTACGGCAGCTCGCCGTCCACGGGTGTGACCTGGGTCACCGGAGCGTCCCGCAGCGGACCCCACGTGGTGGGCAGCCGGCCGCCCGGCTCCGCGGCGCCGAGCAGTACGTCGGCGAGGGCCGCGCCGCCCTCCTGGCCGGGGAACCAGCTCAGCAGCACCGCGGCGACCTCGTCCCGCCACGGCAGCTCCACGGGCGAGCCGGCGTTGACCACCACGACCGTGCGCGGGTTGGCCGCGGCGACCGCGCGGACCAGGTCGTCCTGGCGGCCGGGGAGGGCGAGGTCGGCGCGGTCGAAGCCCTCCGACTCCACCCGCTCCGTGGTCGCGACGACCACCACGGCGGCGTCCGCGCCGCGGGCCGCCTCGGCGGCCTCGGCGATCAGCTCGTCCGCGTCCCGCCGCGGCGGCAGGTGCACCAGTGAGAAGACGACGCCGGGCAGCGGCGGCGCGTACTTCTTGTCGAGCGTGTTGCGCAGGGAGACCTCGACGGGCTCGCCCGCGGTCAGGGGCACCCGGGCGCGCTCCAGCGGCACCCCGAAGAACGCCTCGAACGGGTCGGAGACCTCCCCCGGCTCCTGGGCGCCCTCGTACACCACCTCGCCCCCGACCCTGAGCGTGAAGGCACCGAGGCCGCGGGTGCCGAGCAGGTGCTCGCCGCTCTCGCGCGGTGTGAAGGTGCCGGTGATCTCGATGCTGTGCAGGGCCTCGTACGTGACGCCGTCGGGGAGGTCGTCGCCGATCCACTGGAGCTGCCCGGTGGGCATCGGGGCGCTGCCGAGCACGGTGCCCCGGGCGTCGCGGCAGACGGCGCGCAGCTCGAAGCCCTTGTCGGCGGGGGCCGGTTCCTCGCTGAGGTCGGCGCCCGGGGACCAGCTGACGGCGCCCTGGGGCAGCGCGGCCCTCAGGCCGTCCAGCGGGGAGACGACGTGGTCGGGGAAGACGGTGGCGGAGCCGCCGCCGAGCACCCGGGCGTCGCGTGCCGCGGCGCCGATCAGGGCGACGCTGCGCAGCCGGGCGGGGTCGAGCGGCAGCGCCCGGGCGGTGGGCTCCCGCGGGGCCCCCTCCTGCCCCGCGGGAGAGTCCGGTGCGCCGCGTTCCGGTCCGGCCGGCACGGGTGCGTTGCGAACGAGGACGAAGCCGCTGCGGGCGATCTCGCGGGCGAGGGCCTCGCCGTCCACGGCGGGCGGCAGGGCGTCCTCGGGCACGGCGGGCTCGGCGCCCGCCAGGATGCCGACCCGGGCGGCCAGCCTGAGCACCCGGCGCACGGCCGCGTCGACGGTCGCCTCCTCGACCTCGCCGGCGCGCACGGCGGCGGCGAGCGCCTCGCCGAAGACGGTGTCGGGTCCCGGCATGGCGAGGTCGAGCCCGCCGTTGATGGTGCCGGCGGTGGAGCGGGCCGCGGTCCAGTCGGAGACGTTGACGCCGTCGAAGCCCCACTCGCCGCGGAGCACGCCTTCCACCAGCGGGCGGTGCTCGGTCATCGTGGTGCCGTTGACGGTGTTGTAGGCCGTCATCAGCCCCCAGGGCCGGGCGTCCCTGACGATGGCCTCGAACGGGGCCAGGTACAGCTCGCGCAGGGCCCGCTCGGAGACGACGTTGTTCACGGTGAAGCGGTCGGTCTCGGCGTCGTTGGCGACGAAGTGCTTGACGGTGGTGCCGACGCCGCCGGACTGCACGCCCTGCACATAACCGGTGCCGATCACGCCGGTGAGGTACGGGTCCTCGCTGTAGGCCTCGAAGTGGCGGCCGCCGAGTGGTGAGCGGTGGAGGTTGACGGTGGGCGCGAGCAGCACGTGCACGCCCTTGCGGCGCGCCTCCTGGGCGAGCAGCCGGCCGGCCCGGCGCGCCAGGTCCTGGTCCCAGGAGGCGGCGAGCGCGGTCGGCGAGGGCAGCGCGATGGAGGGGTCGGCGGCGGTCCAGCGCACCCCGCGCACGCCGACGGGGCCGTCCGACATCACCAGCGAGCCGAGGCCGATCCCGGGCAGGGCGGGCAGCGACCACATGGTCCGGCCGGCCAGCAGCCGGGCCTTGCTGTCGAGGTCGAGCCTGCCGAGGGCGGCTTCGACGACCGCCTCGCGCGCCTGGTCGGCCGGGGTCTGGGCCATGGAGGTGCCTCCTGTGGGTCGCATCCGCTGACGTGCCGTCCGGATCGCCCTCGCCGGCGTCCGGGCGCCCGGCCTCGGTGTCCGGGCGCTGACCGTTCCCTCTCCGGTCCTTCCCGTTCCCTCCCCATCCTGCCCGCACTACCTGTAGATCGGTAGGTTTCGTTATCCTGCTGTTATCACAAGATGCCGTACGGTCGGTCCGACGGGCGGCGCGTGCCCCGGGCAGAGCGGCGGACCACCGCACCGGGCGCGCGCCACAGGAGCGACGGGGCAGTACGCGAAGGGCAGGCGTCGGCGGCATGGCGGCCAGGGTGAGCAGGTCGGCGAGGGGGGACGAGCGGCGCGCGGAGATCCTGCGCGCCGCCTTCGAGGTGATCGCCGAGCGGGGCTACCGGGGGGCGACGCTGGGCGCGGTGGCCGAGCGGGTCGGGCTCACCCAGCAGGGCCTGCTGCACTACTTCCCGACGAAGGAGGCGCTGCTGGTCGCCGTCCTGGAGAAGCGGGACGAGTGGGACGCGGTGCCGGAGGGGAAGTGGCGGCTCGACCTGCTGGCCTCGCTGGTGGAGTACAACACCATGCGCCCCGGCATCGTGCAGGCGTTCTCCGCGCTGCTCGGCGAGAGCGTCACCGAGGAGCACCCGGCGCGCGCGTTCTTCACCCAGCGCTATGCGCGGCTGCGCGCCAGCATGGCCCAGATGCTGCGCGCGGAGTGCGGGGACGAGCTGCCCGGCGGGCTGACGCCGGAGCGTGCGGTGCCGCTGCTGGTGGCGGTGATGGACGGGCTGCAGTACCAGTGGCTGCTCGACCCCGAGGCGGTGGACATGCCCGGGGCGTTCCGTGACTTCCTGGCCCTGCTGGGCAGGCCCGGGGACGGGGGCTGAGGCTGCGGCCTCCGCCCCCGTCCCGGCACCACGCGTGGCGCTGCCCCGGGGCGGGGCTCAGGATTTCCGGTCGCGGATGTGCGGGACGATCCTGACGATGTCCTCGTGGGCCGCGCCGGGCTGCTCGGCGGCCGAGGCGTAGTGCCGCCTGATGGCCTCCATGAGCGGGAGCTCCGCCGCTCCGGTGGCCAGTTCGGCGTCCTTGCGGGCCAGGGCCATGTCGAAGTGCAGGCCCTCGGCGAACGCGCGGGGCACGGCGCCGCCGAGCGCGCCCGACTCCAGCGTGCGGCGGACCGTGTCCTCGGGCAGGCCGAGGGCGTCCCCGAGCGCCAGCGCCTCGGCGACCAGCGCCACACCGCCCAGCAGCGAGGCGTTCACGACGAGCTTCAGCGCGGCGCCCGAGCCGAGCGGGCCGGTGCGGGTGAGGGTGCCGAAGCGGGACAGCACCGGCTCGACGGACGACACGTCGCCGCCCGCGAGGATGCCGAGCTGACCCGCCTCCGCCTTGTCGGTGCTGCCCACCACCGGGGCGTCCACCAGGGTCACGCCCTCGGGCAGCCGGCCGGCCAGCTCGCGCACCGCCTCGGGGCCGATGGTGGACATCTCGGCCCAGCGCACGCCGGGGCGCAGCACGGGCACGATCTCGTCGGCGACGGCGCTCACGGCCGGCGCGTCGGCGAGCATGGTGACGACGACGTCGGCGTCGCGGACCGCGTCGGCGGGGCTCGACGCGGCCGTCGCGCCCCTGGCGGTGAACGGCTCGGTCTTGGCGGCGGTGCGGTTCCAGACCGTCAGCGGGTGGTCGGTGTCCAGGAGCTGACGGGCCATGGCTGCGCCCATGTGGCCCAGTCCGAGAAATGCGATCTTGTCCATGGTGCTGACGCTAGGACGGTGCGGTGCGTGGGGCAAGCAGGGGCCCCTTCCACTGGCCGGTGGCCCGGCCACGGCCCCGATGCCCCCCTTGGGACGGTGGCGACCCGTCCGTCTCGTCGTGGCCGCTCGCGCAGTTCCCCGCGCCCCTTTGACGGCGCTTCGCGCCCCGACAGGGACGCGGGGAGCTGCGCGACCGGCCCCACCGGCCGGTGGTCCGGACACGACCGGAACAGCCCCGGGGGACGGTGGCGGCCTGACCGCCTCATCGGGGATGAGCGGGCAGTCCCCCACGGCCCTTTCCGGGCGCGAGTTGTCCGATGTGGTGGACGGCTGCGGTGTGCGGGGTGGCTGTCGCGAGGAGGCGGCGGGATTCGGCCAGGGCCCGGGGCCAATTGACGGTGACCGCGGCACACAGGCGGCCGGTGTCGTCGGCGTAGAGGGCGGCGGCGCGGGCCGTGGGGCCGGAGAGGTCCCCGACGAGGGTGTGCCGGGTGGCGCCCGCGGGGGTGCCGGCGATCTGGATGCGCCAGTCGCACTGGTCGCTCCACACATAGGGGACGGGGGCGTAGGGCCTGGGGTCGTCGGGGTGGGCGATGGTGTGGGCCACGCGGGCGGCCTGCTCCACGGCGTTGGTCCAGTGCTCTGCGCGCAGGTGGGTGCCGTGGCCGGGGTGGTACCAGCGGGCGACGTCCCCGGCCGCGAACACGCCGGGCACGTCCACCGCGCGGCAGTACGCGTCGCAGACCACGCCGTCGTCCACGAGGAGTCCCGAGCCGGCCAGCCAGCGGTCGTTGGGCACCGCGCCGATGCCGACGACGACGGTGGCCGCGGGCAGCACCGTCCCGTCGGTGAGCGTCACCCGCAGCCGCCCCGACTCCCCCGTCACCGCCTCGACGCCGGTGCCGAACCGGGTGCCGACGCAGCCGTCGATTCGGTGGCCGCGGGCGCGGTGCCGTGGTGGTGGAGTGGGAGGGGAACCTTCGGGCGGGGTGGGCCGGGGGATGGCATCCTGGCGGGATGTCATCTGCGCTTCCGCCGCTCGACGCGTACGTCGAGGAACTGCTGGGCACCCCCGGCCCCCTCCCCATCGTCGCCGCGGGCGACCCCGTACTGCGCCGTCCCGCCGTCCCGTACGAGGGCCAGCTCGCCACCCCCCTGCTGAACCGGCTGATCGAGGCGATGCGCACGACCATGCACGCCGCACCGGGCGTGGGCCTGGCCGCACCGCAGGTGGGGATTCCGCTGCGGATCGCGGTCCTGGAGGACCCGGCGGAGGTCGGCGAGGAGGTCCGGGACGCCAGGGGGCGCGTCCCGCTGCCGTTCCGGGTCCTGGTGAACCCGTCGTACCGCCCGGCCGGCGCCGAGCGCGCCGCGTTCTTCGAGGGCTGCCTGAGCGTGCCCGGGTGGCAGGCCGTGGTGGCCCGGCACGCCCGGATCAGGCTGCGGGCCGAGGACGAGCAGGGGCGGCAGGTGGACGAGGAGTACGCGGGGTGGCCCGCGCGCATCGTGCAGCACGAGACGGACCACCTCGACGGCACGCTCTACCTCGACCGCGCGGAGCTGCGCTCGCTCACCACCCAGGAGGCCCTCGCCGAACGGTGGGCGCAGCCCACTCCGCACACCGCCGCCCGGGCGCTCGGCTTCAGTCTTCCGGTGGACGGCTGAGGGGCGCGGAGGGGCGCCCTCCTTCGCGTGTGGCGGCCCCCGGCCCTGGGCCCGGCCCTATGCGCCGGCTCCGCGGCCTCCGTCCCCGGCCCGCGGGCACGGTTCACCTGCCGGCGGGGGGCGCGGAGCGGAAGAAGCCGTCCCGCCAGGACGGTGGCGATCTGACGGTTTCGTCGTGGCTGGGCGCGCGGTTCCCCGCGCCCCTGAGTGGTGCACCCTTACGGGGATGCCTCCCCGCGAGTTGCGGACTCGGTTGCGAGCTCAGCCGGCAGGCGGGGCCTTCGGCGGGGCGGGCGGGGCGTCGAGGGCGTCCGCGCGGGCGCGCCCGCCCTCCGGCACCGTCTCCTCCCCCAGCAGCTCGCGGGCCATCAGCGTGGCGCCCGCGACCGCGCCGGGCATCAGGAAGACCGACACCAGCGGCACCGTGAACGCCGCGGCGAGCGGCGCGCCGAAGCCCCACGCCAGGCCTTTGCGGGCGCGCAGCAGCGCGAGGCGGTCGGGCAGTTCGACACCGCGCCGTTGCAGCGCCACCGCCGTCAGCTCCTCCACGAGGAAGAACCCCGTCACGAAGAACCCGATCACCGGCACGACGGTCTGCCCCACCACCGGCAGGAACCCCAGGGCGAAGAGCAGCACCCCCCACAGCGTGGCCCGCACCAGGACGCGGACACTGTCACGGCCCGAGATCCACAGCTCACGCCAGAGCGGCAGCCGCGACTCGGCCGCGGTGCCGTCCGGCGAGACGGACCGGTCGACGCGTTCCGACAGCGCCTCGTAGAAGGGCTGGCCCACCAGCAGGGTCACCGCGGTGAAGGTGAGCACCGCGAGCAGCAGCGCCAGCGCGAACAGCACCGCGGTGAGGAAGCCGCGGAAGAGGCCCGCCCAGGGCGAGGACCAGTCGTCGGCGAAGGGCGTGGCCCAGGTGACCAGGTCGTCGCCCCGGACGGCGAGGCAGACCAGTACCCCGAGGTAGAGCACCAGGGTGATCAGCCCCGGCAGCAGGCCGAAGCCGTACTGCCTGCCGTGCCCGGCAACCCACCGCTGCCCCTTCACCAGGAAACCGAAGCCCGCCCCGAGATCACGCATGCCGGGCACCCTACCGGGAATGCCCACGACGTCGTCCCCGTCGCCGGTGGGGAGCCGGCACGGCATCAGAGGAGAACGTGCCGAGATGTCGCAACGCGGAACGGCCCACGACCCGCCCCCCTTCCCCGCGCCGAAGCAACCCGGCCCCTGCACTCCGCCACGACGGCGGGCAACCACTTCGAAAGCAGCCCGACGGTGCTGAACCGGCCGGACACGACCGATCCCCGCGCGCCCGACACCCGCACCGCCAGGCGCACCGCACAGAGCCCGCACCGCCAGGCGCACACCACAGCAGGGGCGCACCGCCAAGCGCACCACACCGCCAGGCGCACCACACCGCCCGCACCGCACCGCCAGGCACACCGCACAGAGCCCGCACCGCCAGGCGCACACCACAGCAGGGGCGCACCGCCAAGCGCACCACACCGCCGGGCGCACCACAGCGGAGGCGCACCGCCAGGCGCACCACACCGCCGGGTGCACGACCACAAAGCCCGCACCGCCAGGTGCCCCGCACCGTCAGATCCCCCGCACCGCCAGGTGCCCCGCACCGCCAGGTGCACGACCACAAAGCCCGCACCGTCAGGTGCCGCGCGCCGCGGAGGCGGGCCTCAGCCGCCCAGGCTGACGATCATCTTGCCCGTGTTCTCGCCGCGCAGCATGCCGAAAAACGCCTCCACGCCGTTCTCGATGCCCTCGGCGAACGTCTCGTGGTGACGCAGCTCGCCCGAACGGAGCCAGCCGGAGACCTCCGCCACGAAACGGGGCCGCAGTGCCTCGTGGTCGGTGACGATCATGCCCTGGAGACGGAGCCGCTTGCCGACGGCGAGCGCGAGGTTTCGCGGCGCGGCCGTCGCGGCCGTGGAGTTGTACTGGGCGATCATGCCGCAGAGCGTGATGCGGCCGTGCACGTTCATCCGGCCGATGGCGGCCTCCAGGTGCTCGCCGCCGACGTTGTCGAAGTAGACGTCGATGCCGCCCGGAGCCGCCTCCTTGAGCTGCTCGGCGACGGACCCGTCCTTGTAGTTGAACGCGGCGTGGAAGCCGTACTCCTCGCGCAGCAGCTTGACCTTGGCGTCCGAGCCGGCCGAGCCGATCACCCGGGAGGCGCCCTTGAGCCGGGCGATCTGCCCGGCCACGCTGCCCACCGCCCCGGCCGCGCCGGAGACGAAGACCACGTCACCCGGCCGCAACGAGGCGATCTCCGTCAGGCCGGCGTAGGCGGTGAGGCCGGTCATCCCGAGGACGCCGAGGTAGGCGGGGAGGGGCGCCAGCGAGGTGTCCGCCTTCGTGGCGGCCCGGGCGTCCAGATCGGCGTACTCCCGCCAGCCGCGGCCGTGCAGCACCAGGTCGCCGGGGACGAAGCCGTCCGCGGCCGAGGCGATGACCTCGCCGGCCGCGGCGCCGTCCATGGGGGCGTCGAGCCGGTACGGGGGCACATAGGACTTCACGTCGTCCATCCGGCCGCGCATGTACGGGTCGACCGAGAAGTGCAGGTTGCGCACGAGTATCCGGCCCTCGGTGGGGGCGGTCACCGGGACCTCGCGGAGCGCGAAGTCCTCGGGGACGGGCCAGCCGTTCGGGCGGCGCACCAGGTACCAGGCACGGCCGGTGGCGGGGAGCTGCTCGGGGTTCTGGGTGGTGCCGGACATGGTCGGCGGCCTCCTGTACGACGTGGTTGCCTCGGGTGTCCCCGAGTATCCCGGGCCCTGCGCGCGGACTCACCGGCCGGCACCGGCTTTCCGATGGTGAACGGGTGTCCGGAGCGGCACAGGCGCACCGGCGACACGCTTCAGTTCGTGAAACACCATGCTCGGCGATATTTCATGATCTCAAGTAACTGGGTAGCCTGCCGGTATGAGCAGCCCGACACGTCCCGCACGGACCGACGCGCTGACCCTGGAGGTCGTCGACCTCATCGGCAGTGTGGTGGCCCGCTGCGACGAGGAGTACGAGCAGGCGGCGGCCCGCCACGCGCTGACGGGCGCGCAGGCCCGCATACTGAGCCTGCTGGCGGCGGAGCCGCTGCCGATGCGGCGCATCGCGCGGGCCGTGAAGTGCGAGCCGTCGAACGTGACGGGCATCATCGACCGCCTGGAGTCGCGGGGCCTGGTCGAGCGGCGCCCCGACCCCGCGGACCGCCGGGTGAAGCTGGCCGCGCCCACGTGTGAAGGTGCGCGGACCGCCCAGAGCCTGCGGGACTCGCTCGACTTCGCCCGTGAGCCGCTGGCCGGCCTGTCCCGGCAGGAGCGGATGCTGCTGCGCGGGCTGCTGCGGCGGATGCTGGGCGAGTCCGCCGCAGAGGAGCCGCCGTCGGGCACCGCGCCCGGCCCGGGGGCGTCGGGCATCGCGCCGGGTACGTCGAACGGCGTGCACGCCCCGCGGGCGGCGAGGGTCGGCCCCGGAGCCTGAGCGCGGGCGTCGCGGACGCTTTCCGAGCTGACGTCTGCCGGACCTCCACGGCACAATAGGGCCACGGGGGATCGCCGATGCGTGAGGGGGCACGTACGGTGGGGCACGAGAGCCGGACGGACACCGTCCACAACACGGTCAGCGGGGGCACGCAGGGCACGGTGGTGCAGGCCCATACGGTCTACATCTCCCCTCCCCCGGAGGCTCCCGAGGCCGGTCGGCGCCGCCACCCGCTGCTCGTGTACGGGCTGGTCGCCGCCCTCGTGGCGGCCGCCGTGGTGCTGCCGGTGCTCGCCCAGGGGCAGCCGCCGGGTGACCGTGCCGTGCTGCGGCTGGGCGCGGTCGCCGCCGTGCTTCTGGGGCTGTACCTGGCGCTGGCCGAGCGGTTCGAGGCGCTCCGCCGGCGGCCCGCCGAGCTGTCCGGCGAGGAGCTGGACCGCGCCGCGGCCCGGCTCGGCCACGCCCTCGGCAGGCGGTACGAGAGCGAGGAACTGGCGTCCCGGGCGACCGACCCACTGCCGCTGCCGGTCCGCTGGACCGCCGCGCGTGCCCGGCTCACCAGTGAGCACGGGAGGGCTGCGGAGGGCGAGTTCGAGGACGTGGCGGACTTCTTCACGGGGCTGCCGAGGCAGCGCCTGGTCGTGCTGGGCGGGCCCGGCGCGGGCAAGTCCGTCATCGCCCTCCGTCTCGCCCGCGGCCTGCTCGAACGGCGCACGGCCGATCCCGGGGCGCCCGTCCCCGTCCTGCTGCCGCTCGCCTCCTGGGCCGCGCAGCGGGACGGCCTGTGGGCGTGGACCGCGGACCGGGTCGCCGAAGAGCACCCCGCCATCGGCGCCTCGGCCGGCCACCGCAGGGCCGTCGTCCTGGAACTCCTCCGCTCGGGGCGGCTGCTGCCCGTGCTGGACGGCTTCGACGAGCTGCCTGCGGGCCGGCAGGCCGGCGCGCTGCGCGAGCTGCGGGAGAGCCTCAGGCCGGCGGCACGGCTGGTGCTGACCAGCAGGACCGCCGCGTACGCCGCCGCCGTCGAGGAGATCGACGGTGTGCTGCCCGGCACCACGGTGGTGGAGCTGAAGCCGCTCACGTTCGCGTCCGTCGCCGCCTACCTGCCGCGCACCGCCCGTGCCAGATCCCTCGACGGATCAGGCAGGGGCGTCACCAAGTGGGACCCTGTCCTGGACCGGATGCGCTCCCCCGGTGCCGACGCCGCGGCGCGGCGGCTGCGCGAGGTGCTCGGCACCCCGCTCATGGTGGGCCTGGCCCGGACCGCGTACAGCGACACGCCCGCCGATCCGCGGGACCTGCTGGACGAGGAGAGGTTCGCCTCCCGCTCGGCGATCGAGCGCCATCTGCTGGACCGGTTCCTGTCGGCCGTCTACCGGCGGGCCGGCCCGGACGGCGGACGGCAGGCGCGCGGCTGGACCGAGGACAAGGCGCTGGCCTGGCTGGGCTTCCTGGCCGGCGCGCTGCGCAGGGGGCGGGTGCAGGACCTGGCCTGGTGGCAGCTGGACGAGCTGGTGCCCCGCGCCGTCCGCGCGGTGGGCACCGCGGTGCCCCTGGCGGCCGCCACGCTCGTGGTGCGGCAGCTCGGTTTCGGCCGGTCGCTGTGGCTCCTCTACGCGGCCCTCGCGCTGCTGGCGCTGGTCGGCGACTGGGCCCGGATCAGGCGGACCGAGGGCCGGTTCCCGCCTCCGTCGCGCCTGGTGTGGCCGGTGCGGGAGGCCCGGCGCGGGGCGTGGCGGACGACACTGCTGTGGGGGCTCGGGCTGGGCGCCCCCGCGCTGCTCGTCATCTGGCCTCTCCGTGCCGGGCACGCGCACGCGTTCGCCTGGTGCGCGATGTCTCTCGCGGAGGCCGGCGTGGCCCTGACGACGACCCGGTTCGCGAGGGTGGCCCGGCTGCCCGCCGACCCCACGGCGGCGTCCGAGCCCCTGGAGATGCTGCGCCAGGACCGCCGCGCGGCGCTCGTGCTCGGCGCCGTCGAGATGCCCCGGCAGAAGTACCTGGACGCCTGCGAGGCGGCGCTGGTCGCGCCGGCCGTGATGCTCGTGGTGTGGGGTCTGGCCGGGGGTGCGGACGTCACGGACGCCACCGATCTCGTGCTGTGCACCCTGGCCATGATGGCCGTCTGGCTGCTGGGCCACCTGTCGCTCTCCGCATGGGGCCGCTTCGCGGTGGCCCGGATCTGGCTCGCGGCGAGGGGGCGGCTGCCCTGGCGCCTGATGGCGTTCCTGCGCGACGCCCACCACCGCGGCGTCCTGCGGCAGACCGGCGGCCAGTACCGGTTCCGGCACATCGAGCTGCGCGACAGGCTCGCGCCGGCCCGGGCGGAGCCGGGGGCCGTCCCCGCCTGGCGGCACCGGGCCCGGCGGCTGGGCGGCGTGGCACGCGTCTACGCCGGTGGGACGATCGCGAGTGCGGCCGGCCTGGGGATCATGCTGGCGAGCCTGCCGGCCGTGGTGCACGCGCCCGGCCCCGCGGGGCCGTACCGGTCCGTGCCCGCCGCCTGCACGCTGCTGCCCGTCGGCTCGTTACGGCCGGTGTTCGCGCAGCCCGTCGCCAAGTCCGAGGAGAGGCGGCGGTGCGACCTCGAGGAGCGGTCGGCGCTGCTGTCGGACGCCACCGTGACGCTGGTCGCGGACGCCGCGCCCGCCGGGCCCGGCGAGAGCGCCGTGCGGTACGCCGGACGGTTCGTCAGGGAGAAGGTACGCGCCCCGGACCAGCGACCGGTCGCCGGGCTCGGCGACGAATCGGGCCTGGCGGCGACCGCCGCCACCGCCTTCCTGTACACGCGTGTCGACAACGTCGTCCTGCGGCTCTGGTTCAAGGAGCGGAGCAGCTTCGACGACTCCCGCACCTCGGCGGTGGCCAAGGCCCTGATGCGCATCGCCCTGCACCGCGCACGGCTGGCGCCCGCGCCCAAGGGCCCGGACGGCAAGCCGCTCACGGACACCCGGCTGCTCGCCTCGATCCACCGCTCCGATTTGCCGGCCGAGTACCGGCTGGCCTACGACGGGGACGCCCGTCAGCGGTCCGTGGCCGGAGCCACCCGGACGGACGCGGAGCGCGCCCAGCTCGCGGTGCGGGAGTTCGAGGACCTGCCGTTCGACTTCACGACGGCGAACTACATCGGATGCGTTCCGGGCGGCGTGGCCTGGGCCCGGTGGACGTGCGTCGACAACGCCCCCGAGGGGGCCCGGGTCCCGTACCTGGGCGTGGAGATCAATGTGCGCCTCTGTCCCGGGGACTGCACCGGCGAGCGGCTGACGAGGATCGCGTCCGCGATGCCGGGCCCCCACAAGGGCCTCCGGCGGCACGACAGATGGACGCTCTTCATGGAGCGCATCCGGAAGGGCACGCCCCTGCCGCGCCGGCACGCCGTCGGCGATGTGTACCAGCTCTGGATGGTGACGGCCTTCACGGCGGGCTCGCGGGTCTACGTGGTCACCATGCAGGCGGCCACGGAGCAGGCGCACAAGGCGGACGCGCAGAAGATCGTCAATGACGTCTACACCCAGACGGCACGCGGCAGATGAGCCACGTCGAGACAGACGACGCCCGGCAGGATCCGCTCCCCCGGCCGGTCCCGGAGCGTGTCCGGCACTGGGCGCCGGGCCCGGGACGTCCGGCGGGCAGCGCCCGACGGTCCCTAGCCGCAGATGTAGACGATGAACCAGCTGCACGACTCCGACGGGCTCGGCTGGGGCTGGGACGGGGGGCGCGGGGGCGTGGCGGGCGAGGGGTCGTGGGAGCCGCCACCGGGGGTGCCGGGGGCGGAGGTCGGGCCGCCGGGCGCCGGGTGGTGGCCGCCGTCGTCCCCGCCGTCCTTCTTCTGCTCGCCGTCCCCGTCCTCGGCGGCCCGGCCGGCCTTGCCGTCCCCGCCGTCCCCGCCCCGCTCGTCGTCCGCCGCGGCCCCGGACGCGGACGAGGTGGCGGAGGGCGCTCCGGCCACCGGGTCGGCGGCGGTGGACGAGGTGCCGGAGGTGCCGGAGGTGCCGTCGCCGGGTGTGGTGCCGGGCGTGGCGTCGGAGCGGTCCCGCGCCGAGGCGTCGTCGGCGCTCCTGAACGGGGTCTCGATATGGACCTCGGCCAGGCTCAGCGCCCCCAGGGCGAGCACCAGGCCAGCGCCGGCGAGGAGGACCCTGCGGCGCTTGCGGCGGTGCGCCGCCCTGCGGCCGGCGCGGGACCGGCGGCCCTCGTCGAGGGTCTCCGGATCGTCCTCCCCCTCCTCGTAGGGGGCTTCCGCGGCCTCCTCGGCGGCGCGGGCCTCCGCGTAGGCGCGGCAGTCCTCGGCAGGCGTCCCACACCCAGGGCACGCATAGGCGCCGTTGAGGTGCCTGCGGCACGGGTGGCAGTAGTCCATGACGGTCGAAGGCTAGGGGCCGGGCGTGTCGTGAAGAAAGCCACGGCTGTGAAAGTTGTGTGCAGGGGGACGGCCGTCCGGTGCGTCGCGGCCCGGGACCACGGTGACAGGTCCCTCACATCGCGATATGTCCCTGCCGGGCGCACATCACCGTGTCATTGCAGGTGGTGTTCGACCCATTGACACCCTGGGGACTGCGTCTCTACTGTCACGCCAGCATTTCGAACGAATGACGAAATATCGAACATGCCCGCCGGCCAACGCGCCGTCAGAGAGCAGTACTGGGGAGCTACCGTGCGCATCACGGGAATCAGCACACATGTGGTGGGAACGCCCTGGCGGAACCTCACCTACGTACAGGTGCACACCGACGAGGGCCTGACCGGGGTGGGCGAGACCCGGATGCTGGGCCACACCGATGCGCTGCTCGGTTATCTGCGCGAGGCGGAGGTGAACCACATCGCGGGCTCCGACCCGTTCGCGGTGGAGGACCTGGTGCGCCGGATGAAGTACGGCGACTTCGGGCGGGCCGGCGAGATCGTGATGTCCGGCATCGCGGTCGTCGAGATGGCCTGCTGGGACATCAAGGGCAAGGCGCTCGGGGTGCCGGTCTGGCAACTCCTCGGCGGCAGGGTCACCGACCGGGTGAAGGCGTACGCGAACGGCTGGTACACCACGGAGCGCACCCCGGAGGCGTACCACAAGGCGGCGCGCGCCGTGGTAGAGCGCGGCTACCGGGCGCTGAAGATCGACCCGTTCGGCACCGGCCACTTCGAGCTGGACCACGCTCAGACCCGGTACGCGGTCTCCCTGATCGAGGCGGTCCGGGACGCGATCGGGCCGGAGGCCGAGCTGATGCTGGAGATGCACGGCCGGTTCTCGCCCGCCACCGCGGTCCGGCTGGCCCATGAGATGGCGCCGTTCCGCCCGGCCTGGCTGGAGGAGCCGGTGCCGCCGGAGAACCTCAAGGCCCTCGCGAAGGTGGCGCAGAAGGTGGACCTGCCGGTCGCGACCGGGGAGCGGATCCACGACCGCATCGAGTTCCGCGAGCTGTTCGAGGCGCAGGCCGCGGACATCATCCAGCCCGACGTCGGCCACATCGGCGGCATCCTGGAGACCAGGAAGCTGGCGGCCACCGCGGAGACCCACTACATGATGGTCGCCCCGCACAACGTCGGCGGCCCGGTGCTCACCGCCGCCTCGCTGCACGTCGCCGGCTGCACCCCCAACTTCAAGATCCTGGAGCACTTCAACGACTTCGCGGACGCGGAGATCAAGAAGGTGGTGAAGGGCGCGCCGGCCGTCGACCCCGAGACCGGCTGCTTCACGCTGCCCACGGCGCCCGGGCTCGGCGTGGAGCTGGACACCGACGCGGCGGCCGAGTTCCCCCAGCAGCAGGCACGGTTCGACCTGTGGGCGGAGGGCTGGGAGAAACGGAACCCCAAGGGCACCGGGCGCGGTGCCGAGGGCGCGCGGTGAGCACGGACTCCACGGTGCGCACGGACTCCTCGGTGACCACGGCCAGGGCGCCCGGGAGCGGCGGCGAGGCGGTGCTGGTGGAGGCGCCGGGCACCCACCGCCTCGTGAGGCACGAGCCGGTGCCGCCCGGGCCGGGCGAGGCGCTGGTGCGGGTGCACGCGTGCGGGATCTGCGGCAGCGACCGCGAGGTCGTACAGGGCCGGCGGCCCGCGGGGTACGTGCGCTATCCGCTGGTGCCGGGGCACGAGTGGTCCGGGACCGTCGAGGCGGTCGGCGCGGGCGTACCCGGGGGGCTGGTGGGGCGGAAGACCGTGGGCGAGGGGTTCCGCAACTGCCAGGTGTGCGCGCGGTGCCGCACCGGCGAGACGACGCTGTGCACCGCCGGGTACGAGGAGACCGGCTTCACCCTGCCGGGCGCCATGGCGAGCACGCTCACCCTGCCCGCCCGGCTCCTGCACCCGCTGCCCGACGACGCCGACCTCTCCGCGGCGGCCCTGCTGGAGCCCGCCGCGTGTGTCGCCGCCGCCGCGCTCAAGGCGGACGTCCGGCCGGGCGAGCGGGCGGCGGTGGTGGGCACCGGCACGCTCGGGATGCTGGCGGTGCAGTTCCTCGCGGCCTCCTCCCCCGCGCGGTTGCTCGCGGTCGGTGTCCACGACCACCGGAAGGCCCTGGCGCTCCGGCTCGGCGCGAGCGACTTCCATGTCCGGGGCGGCGCGGACGCACCGGGCTCCGGCGGGCCGGACACGCCGCGCGGCTCGCACGGCGCGGACGCGGCGGGCGGCTTCCACGGCGCGGACGCGGCGGGCGGCCTCGGCGGCTCCGGCACACCGGGCCCCTCCGGCTCCGGCACACCGGGCCCCTCCGGCTCCGGCACACCGGGCCCCTCCGGCGGCACCGACGCGCCGGGCGGCTTCGACGTCGTCGTGGAGACCGCGGGGTCGGCGGCCGCCGCCCGGGAGGCGGCCGGGCTGCTGCGCCGCGGCGGGCGCCTCGTGCTCACCGGGATCCCCGGCCCCGGTGCCGCGGGGCTCGACCCCACGGACCTGGTGGTGCGGCAGATCACGGTGCTGACGGTGTTCGGGGCGCCGCCGGCGGCCTGGGCGCACGCCGTGCGCGCCTTCGCCGCCGGGCTCCTCACGCCCGCGCCGCTGATCAGCCACGAGCTGCCGCTGAGCGACTTCGGCCGCGCGATCGACCTGGTCGAGGCGGCGGCCCCGGAGACGGGGAAGGTACTGCTCAGGCCCTGACGGGGCCGGGCTTCCGGCCCCCGGGGCCCGGGCTCCGCCGCCCGGCCGCCGTCCGGTCCCGCCGCCGCCCCACCGGGACGCCCCGACCCGCCGACGCCGTCCCCGCCCCACCGGGGACACGCCCACCGAGACGCCGTCCCCCTCCCGTCCCGCCGAACAAGCTCCCGGGCCCGCCCCCTCACCGGGCCTGGGGCCCCTCCCCCACCAGGCCCCGCCGGCCCGCTGCCAGGACCCCGCCGATCAGCCCTCAGCACCCGCCAACCCGCCCAGAGCCTCGCCGACCGGCCCCCGAGCCTCAACCAGCCCGCCCCACCGGACCCCCACCGTCCACCCGAACCATCCCCACGAACATGAAGGACAGCCCGTGAACGACAAGCCCCACGCGGCACCCCGACGCCCGGGAGAGGCGGCGCTCGACGCGCTCGGACTCGCCGGGCCCCCGCTGCAGGACGCCGACGCCTCCCCGCGCGCCTTCCCCGACGGCGGCACCTGGCGCACCGAGATCCCCTCCGTGGAGGGCCCGGAGGCACTGGCCACGGTGCTGAAGGAGGCGGAACGGCTCGACGTGCCGGTGCACCGCATCAGCCAGGGCAGCGGCGTGTGGATGCTCACCGACGCCGAGATCTCCGAGATGGTGGCCGCCTGCGCCGAACGGAACGTCGAGCTGTGCCTGTTCACCGGGCCGCGCGGCACCTGGGACACCGGCGCCTCCACCCGCACCGACTCCCGCGGCGGGGGCCTCAGGGCCCGCGGCCACGACGCGCTGGCCGGCTGTGTGGAGGACGCGCTGCGCGCCACCTCACTCGGCGTCAAGTGCGTGCTGGTCGCCGACGAGGGCGTGCTGTGGACGCTGCACCGGATGCGGGAGACGGGCGCGCTGCCCGCGGACACCACGTTCAAGGTGTCCGCGCTGGTCGGTCCGGTGAACCCGGCGGCGTTCGCGGTCTGGGAAGGCCTCGGCGCCGACTCCGTGAACATCCCCTCGGACCTCTCCCTCCAGCACTTCACGGAGATCCGGCGGGCCGCCCGCGCCCCCATGGACCTCTATGTGGAGGCGCCGGACGACCTCGGCGGCTACGTCCGGATGTACGACGCGGCGGAGCTGATCCGGCGCGGGGCGCCCGTCTACCTGAAGTTCGGCCTCTCCAAGGCCCCCGGGATCTATCCGTACGGGGCCCACCTGCGGGACGTCACGCTGGACACCGCGCGTGAGCGGGTGCGCCGCGGTCGTCTCGTCCTCGATCTGCTGGCCCGGCACGGTGCCGACGGCGGGATGTCGCCGCTCGGCGCCCGGCTGCCGGGCGAACTCCAGCGCTTCCCCCAGCCACCCGAAGGGAACTGACCATGCGCACCCGCACGTCCCGCACCCCGCGGCCGCGCCCCGCGGTGTTCGAACCGAGGCCGCAGCGCACGTCACACGTCCCCAGGCCGCGCCGCGGCGTCCTGCGGCCCGCCGCGGTCGCCGCGCTCGGGGTACTGCTCGCGGCCTCGGTCACCGCCTGCGGCCAGGAGGCCAAGGGCGGCAGCCGCTACCACCCGGACAGCGCCAAGGGCAGCACCATCGGCATCGCCATGCCCACCAAGTCCTCCGAGCGGTGGATAGCCGACGGACAGAACATGGCGAAGCAGTTCCAGAAGGCCGGCTACAAGACCGACCTCCAGTACGGCGACGACCAGGTGGAGAACCAGGTCTCCCAGATCGAGAACATGATCACCAAGGGCGACCGGCTGCTGGTGATCGCCGCCATCGACGGGCGCGCGCTCACCGACGTGCTCAAACGCGCGCACGACCAGGGCATCCGCGTCATCTCCTACGACCGGCTGATCCTCGGCACGCCGTACGTGGACTACTACGCGTCGTTCGACAACGAGCGGGTCGGCCGGCTCCAGGGCCAGTACATCCTGGACAAGCTCGGGTTGAAGGAGCCCGAGAAGGGCGGGAGGTCGTACAACATCGAGCTGTTCGCGGGCTCGTCCGACGACAACAACACCAAGTACTTCTGGAACGGCGCCATGAAGGTGCTGAAGCCGTACTTCGACTCCGGCCAGCTCGTGGTGCGCAGCCACCAGACCCGGATGAGCCAGGCCTTCACGCTCCGCTGGGACGGCGGCACCGCGCAGAAGCGCATGGACGACCTGCTGACGAAGAACTACGGCACCGAGGACGTGGACGCGGTGCTCTCCCCGTACGACGGGATCTCGATCGGGGTGCTCTCGGCGCTGAAGAGCGCGGGGTACGGCACGAAGGACCACCCGCTGCCGGTGGTGACCGGGCAGGACGCGGAGCTGGCCTCCGTGAAGTCGATCATCCGCGGCGAGCAGACGCAGACCGTCTTCAAGGACACCCGCAAGCTCGCCGCGCAGGCCGTGCAGATGGGCAACGCGGTCCTCAACGGCAAGAAGCCGAAGGTCAACAACACCACCGACTACAACAACGGCAAGCGGACCGTGCCCGCGTACCTGCTCGACCCGGTCTCCATCGACAAGTCGAACACGCAGCTCCTGGTCGACGAGGGCTACTACACGAAGAAGCAGCTGTCATGAGCGGGCCCCGGGCGGGCGCCGGCCCGAACGGCGCCGCGGCGGGCTCCTCCGGGACGGGCCCCGGCGAGCGGCCGCTGCTGGAGATGCGCGGCATCACCAAGACGTTCCCGGGTGTGACGGCCCTCAAGGACGTCCGGCTGACCGTGCGGCCCGGCGAGATCCACGCGATCTGCGGCGAGAACGGCGCCGGCAAGTCGACGCTGATGAAGGTGCTCAGCGGGGTGCACCCGCACGGCACCTATGACGGCGAGATCCTCTTCGACGGCGAGCCGGTGGCGTTCAGGGACATCCGGGCCAGCGAGCAGCGCGGCATCGTGATCATCCACCAGGAGCTGGCGCTGGTGCCGTACCTGTCGATCGCGGAGAACATCTTCCTCGGCAACGAGCAGACCCGCCGCGGCGTCATCGACTGGAACGAGACGCACCGCAGCGCGGCACGCCTGCTGGCCCGGGTCGGGCTGCACGAGAAGCCGGCCACCCCGGTGGCGGACCTCGGCGTCGGCAAGCAGCAGCTGGTGGAGATCGCCAAGGCGCTGTCGAAGAAGGTACGGCTGCTGATCCTGGACGAGCCGACGGCGGCGCTCAACGACGAGGACAGCCGGGCACTGCTCGGGCTCATCCTGGAGCTGCGCGAGCAGGGCATCGCCTGCATCCTCATCTCGCACAAGCTGAACGAGATCCGCCGGGTCGCGGACACGGTGACCATCCTGCGCGACGGCCGCACCATCGAGACGCTGCCGGTGCGCACCACCCCGGACGCGGAGCCGGAGGTCTCGGAGGACCGGATCATCCGGGGCATGGTCGGCCGCGACCTGGACCACCGCTTCCCGGACCGCACCCCCTACACGGGCGAGGACGCCGGCACCGTGGCGCTGCGGGTGACGGGCTGGACGGTCCGGCACCCGGTGGACCACCAGCGCACGGTCGTCGACGACGTGTCGCTGACGGTGCGGCGCGGGGAGATCGTCGGCGTGGCCGGGCTGATGGGCGCGGGCCGCACCGAGCTGGCGATGTCGGTGTTCGGCCGGTCCTACGGGCAGTACGTGACCGGCTCGGTGGAGGTGGACGGGCGGCCGGTGGACACCCGCACGGTGCCCGCGGCGGTGGCGGCCGGCATCGCGTACGTCACCGAGGACCGCAAGCGCTACGGCCTGAACCTCATCGACACGGTGAACCGCAACGTGTCGCTGGCGTCGCTGCCGGGGCTCGCGCGGCACGGCATCGTCAACGAGCACGAGGAGCGGCGGGTCGCGGAGCGGTACCGGACGTCGATGAACATCAAGACGCCCACCGTCTTCGAGGAGGTGGGCAGGCTCTCCGGCGGCAACCAGCAGAAGGTCGTGCTGAGCAAGTGGATCCACGCCGGGCCCGAGGTGCTGATCCTCGACGAGCCGACGCGTGGGATCGACGTCGGCGCCAAGTACGAGATCTACACGGTCGTGGACCGGCTGGCGGCGCAGGGCAAGGCGGTGCTCTTCATCTCCTCGGAGCTGCCGGAGCTGCTGGGCATGTGCGACCGGATCTACACCATGGCCGCGGGCCGGCTGACCGGCGAGGTCAGCCGTGCGGAGGCCACCCAGGAAGTGCTGATGCGTCAGATGACCATGGATGGAAGCCGAGGCAGCTCATGAGCACCACGACCACACCGCCCAGCGACCCGCCCGTCCCGCAGGCGGTCATCCCGTCCACGGGGACCGCCCTGCTGCACAGCCTGCGCACCAACATGCGCCAGTACGGGATGCTGATCGCGCTGGCGTTCATCATCGTGCTCTTCGAGATCTGGACGGACGGCACGCTGCTGCTGCCGAACAACGTCTCCAACCTGGTCCAGCAGAACAGCTACATCCTGATTCTTGCCATGGGCATGATGATCGTGATCATCGCGGGCCACATCGACCTGTCCGTGGGGTCGCTGGTGGCGTTCGTGGGCGCGTTCTCGGCCGTACTGATGATCAAGAACGATATGCCCTGGGGCCTGGCGCTGGTGCTGTCGCTGCTGATCGGCGCGGTGGCGGGAGCCTGGCAGGGCTACTTCATCGCCTTCCTGGGCATCCCGTCGTTCATCGTGACGCTGGCCGGGATGCTGCTGTTCCGCGGCCTGACGCAGATCATCCTCCAGGGGCAGTCGATCGCGCCGTTCCCGGGCGGTTTCCAGGACATCGCGCAGGGCTTCATCCCGGAGATGGGCCCGTACACGCAGTACCACAACCCGACGCTGGTGATCGGCCTGGTCGTGGTGGTCTGGCTGCTGGTGCAGCAGTGGCGGGACCGGCGGCGGCAGCTCAGGTACGAGCTGGAGGTGGTGCCGGCCGGGCTGTGGGCGCTGAAGTGCGGCGCGATCACGGCCGCGGTGGTGGCGTTCACGCTGACGCTGGCGAGCTTCCACGGGGTCCCCGTCGTGCTGCTGATCATGTGTGCGCTGCTCATCGGCCTCGGCTATGTGATGCGCAACGCGGTGGTCGGCCGCCATGTCTACGCGCTCGGCGGCAACAAGGCCGCCGCGACGCTCTCCGGCGTGAAGGACAAGCGGGTCACGTTCCTGGTCTTCGTCACCATGGGCGTGCTCGCGGCGCTCGCGGGCTGTGTGTACGCGGCCCGGCTGAACGCGGCGACGCCGAACGCGGGCCTGAACTTCGAGCTGGAGGCGATCGCGGCGGCGTTCATCGGCGGCGCGTCGATGAGCGGCGGCGTCGGCTCGGTCCTGGGCGCGGTGATCGGCGGCCTGGTCCTGGGCGTCCTCAACAACGGCATGTCGCTGGTGGGCGTCGGCACGGACTATCAGCAGGTCATCAAGGGTCTGGTACTGCTGACCGCGGTCGGCTTCGACGTCTGGAACAAACGCCGAGCAGGCCGTTAGGGCTCCCTTCGCGGCCTCCGGCCGCCCCGGTCCGGCCCCCTTCGCGCCGGTGACCACCTGCCCGTTTCGTGGTGGCTTGCCGCGCAGGTCCCCGCGCCCCTTCACGGCGGAGCCGCGCCCCGATCAGGGCGCGGGGACCTGCGCGATCGGCCCCGACGAGACCGGCAGGTCGTCACCGGCCCGAAGGGGCAGTCTCGATCATGCATGAACGGGTCATCGACGAAAGCAGGAGCTGAACATGATCACGAGCAGGCGCACCGTGCTGGCCGGCGCCGCAGGCGCCGCGGGAGCCGTCGCCGCGACGGCCGTGGCGGGCGGTACCGCCCAGGCCGCCGCCGCCCCGGCCGGCAGGCCGGAGGGTGTGGGCCGAACGCCCACGAAGGAACCCTTCGGCACCCTCCCCGACGGCACCGCCGTGGACCGCTGGACCCTGGAGAACGGCGGGATCCGCATGAAGGTGCTCAGCTACGGCGGCACCGTCCAGTCCCTGGAACTGCCCGACCGCAGAGGCCGCTACGCCAACGTCTCGCTGGGCTTCGACACGCTGGACGGCTACCTCGCGTCCACCACCTACTTCGGCGCCCTCATCGGCCGCTACGGCAACCGCATCGCACAGGGCCGCTTCACCCTGGACGGCACCGAGTACCAGCTGCCGCAGAACGACGGCGAGAACAGCCTGCACGGCGGCACCAAGGGCTTCGACAAGCGGGTCTGGGACATCACCCCGTTCGCGGACAAGCGCGGCGTCGGCCTTGTGCTCGGCTACGTCAGCGCGGACGGCGAGATGGGCTACCCCGGCACCCTCACCGTGCGCGTCACCTACACCCTCGGCGCGGACGCGAGCTGGCGCATCGACTACGAGGCGACCACCGACAAGCCGACCGTCGTCAACCTCACCAACCACACCTACTTCAACCTCGCCGGCGAGGGCAGCGGGGACATCTACGGCCACGAGCTGACCCTGGACGCCTCCCGCTACACCCCCGTCGACGCCACCCTCATCCCCACCGGGGAGCTCGCGGCGGTCAGGGGCACCCCGTTCGACTTCAGGTCCGGCAAGCCGGTGGGCCGCGACATCCGCGACGGCCACGACCAGCTCGGCAAGGCGCGCGGCTACGACCACAACTGGGTCTTCGACAAGGGCATCACCGCCGAGCCCCGGCTCGTCGCCCGGCTGCGCGACCCGGGCTCGGGGCGGACGGTGCGGATCGCCACCACGGAGCCGGGGGTGCAGTTCTACTCGGGCAACTCCATAGACAACGACGGCTCGCTGCTCGGCACGTCGGGCCGCCGGTACCGGCAGGGCGACGGGCTCGCCCTGGAGACACAGCACTTCCCCGACTCGCCGAACCAGCCGTCGTTCCCCTCCACGGTGCTGCGGCCCGGCGAGACCTACCGATCCACCACGGAGTACCTCTTCGATGCCTGACACCGACACCACGGCCGCGCCCGGCTCTGCGACCGACGCCGCACCGGGCGCGGCGCCGGGCGCCCGCTTCACCCTCCATCCGGCCTTCACGGTCGGCGAGGTCGACCCCCGCCTCTTCGGCTCGTTCGTGGAGCACCTGGGACGCTGCGTGTACTCGGGCGTCTTCGAGCCGGGCCACCCGGCGGCCGACGAGGCGGGCCTGCGCACGGACGTCCTGGAGCTGATCCGGGAGCTGGGCGTGACCACCGTGCGCTATCCGGGGGGCAACTTCGTCTCCGGCTACCGCTGGGAGGACTCGGTCGGCCCCGCCGGGGAGCGGCCGCGCCGTCTCGACCTGGCCTGGCACTCCACCGAGACCAACCGGTTCGGGCTGAGCGAGTTCATCGCCTTCGTCCGGCGCCTCGGCCCGCAGGCGGAGCCCATGCTCGCCGTCAACCTCGGCACTCGCGGCATCGCGGACGCCCTCCGGCTCCAGGAGTACGCCAACCACCCCGGCGGCACCGAGCTGTCGGACCTGCGCAGGGCGCACGGCGACGAGGACCCGTACGGGGTCCGGCTGTGGTGCCTGGGCAACGAGATGGACGGGCCCTGGCAGACCGGCGCCAAGACCGCGCGGGAGTACGGCAGGCTGGCCGCCGAGACGGCGCGCGCCATGCGCCAGATGGACCCCGGCGTGCGGCTCGTCGCGTGCGGCAGCTCCAACCGGTCGATGCCGACGTTCGCGGCCTGGGAGGCCACCGTCCTCGAGGAGGCCTACGAGCTGGTCGACTACGTCTCCCTGCACGCCTACTACGAGGAGGTGGACGGCGACCGCGACTCGTTCCTGGCGTCGGCGGCGGACATGGAGTCGTTCATCGAGAGCGTCGTCGCCACCTGCGACCACGTGGGCGCCAGGCTGAAGTCGGACCGGAGGATCGACCTCTCCTTCGACGAGTGGAACGTCTGGTACATGAGCCGGCACCACGCGGCCACCGCGGAGCCCTCGGACGACTGGCCGGAGGCACCGCGGCTGCTGGAGGACAACTACTCCGTCACCGACGCGGTCGTCTTCGGCTCGCTGCTGATCGCGCTGCTGCGGCACGCCGACCGGGTGCGGGTCGCGTGCCTCGCGCAGCTCGTCAACGTGATCGCGCCGATCCTGACGGAGCCCGGCGGCCCGGCCTGGCGGCAGACCACGTTCCACCCGTTCGCACAGGCCTCCCGGTACGGGCGCGGCCAGGTGCTCGACGTCCGGGTGACGGCGCCGGCGCACCGGACAGCGAAGTACGGCGAGGTGCCGCTGCTGCACGCGACGGCGGTACGGGACCCCGGCACGGGTGCCGTCACCGTCTTCGCCGTCAACCGCGACCAGCACCGGGAGCTGCCGCTCGACATCACCCTGCACGGCCTCGGGCTCAGCGAGGTCGTCGAGCACAGCGCCCTCGCGGACCCGGACCCGGATGCCCGCAACACCCTAGATGAACCCGATCGGGTGACACCCCATCCGGTGAACCGGACCGTGCTCACGGACGGTTCGCTGCGTACGGTGCTTGAACCGCTGTCCTGGAACATGATCCGGCTGGCCTGACGCACGGTACGGCACGGCACCTGCACGGACGCGGCACCGGGCCCGGCACGCCGGGCCACCACGGCCGGCGGCCCGCACCAGGGGGTGGGTGCGGGCCGTCTCCGTGCGTACGGGCCGCCCGTCCGTTGCGGGCGGGTGCGGGGCCGCCCGTCCGGGACGGTCCCGGTCAGGCGGGCGGCTCCGGTCAGCCGGACGGTCCCGGCCAGCCGGACGGTCCCGGTCAGCCGCCGAAGGGCGGTTGCGCCAGGCCGGCACCCGCATCCGGGACCACCAGCAGCGATCCGGAGAGCGGGTGCGGGGCGTCGAGCCCGGTGCGGGCGGTGGTGATGTAGAGGTCGGTGAGGCCGGCCCCGCCGAACGCGGCCGCGGTGGGCCGCCGCACCGGCAGCTCCACGACCCGGTCCAGCGTCCCCGAGGGCGTGTAGCGGCGCACCGCGGCGCCGTCCCACAGCGCCACCCACACACAGCCGTCGGCGTCCACGGTGAGGCCGTCCGGGAAGCCCGCGCCCTTCTCCACGGCGGCGAACTCCCGCCGCCCGCGGACCCGTTCGCCGCCGCCCTCGACATCGAAGACGTCGATGCGCCGGGTGGGCGTGTCCACGTAGTACATCAGCCGCCCGTCGGGGCTCCAGCCGGTGCCGTTGCTGACGGTGACCTCGTCCAGGACGGGAGTGGCCGTGCCGTCCGGGGCGATCCGGGTGAGGCCGCCGCGGCCGGGCGCCTCGTCGTAGTCCATGGTGCCGGCCCACAGGGCGCCGTCCGGTGCGACGGCCGCGTCGTTGCCGCGGAGCCCCGGCACCGGGGCGTGGTGCAGCCAGCGGAAGGCGCCCGGCGGGCCCTCGGCGCCGGGGCCCACGGGGTCGTAGACGCCGACGCCGTCGCGGAGGTTGACGACCAGGCCGCCGCCCGCGCGGGGCTTGGCGGCGCCCACGTGCTGCTCGGTGGCCAGGACGGTGCGGTGGCCCGACGCGGGGTCCCAGCCGTGGATCCGGGCGCCGAGGATGTCCACCCAGATCAGCCTGCGGGCGGCCGGGTCCCAGGTCGGGCCCTCGCCCAGCACGGCCTCGGTGCGCACGGCGACGTCGAAGGTGCTGCCCATGACCGTCACACCCCCCGGTGCCCGAGGCGCTCGGAGAGGTCCGCGGCGCCCTTGGCGGCGAGACCCGCCAGCTCCGCGCGGCGCTCGTCGCTCCAGCGGCTCATCGGGACGGAGATCGACAGGGCCGCCACGACCCGGCCCGAGCGGTCGCGGACCGGGGCGGCCACACAGCTCACGTCCGGGTTGGACTCCCGGCTCTCGACGGCGGTGCCCCGGGCGCGGATCCCGGCCAGCTCGGCACGCAGGGCGGCCGGGTCCGTGATGCTGTTCGGGGTCATCGCGGTGAGGCGGGTGCCGTCGGGGATGCGCGCGGTGAGCTCGGGCTCCGGGAGGGAGGCCAGCAGCATCTTGCCGACGGAGGTGCAGTGGGCGGGGAGCCGGCGGCCGGCGGCGGAGACCATCCGCACCGCGTGCGTCGAGTCGACCTTGGCTATGTAGATCACGTCGGTGTCCTCCAGGATGGCGACGTGCACGGTCTCGTCGCAGGTCTCCGCGACGGTCCTGGCCACCTGCTGCCCCTCGGCCGCCAGGTCGAGCTGCTCGGCGTACCTGCTGCCGAGCTGGTAGGGGCGGACGCCGAGGCGGTAGCGGCCCGGGGTGTCCGGGAGCGGCGTGAGATAGGAGCGTGCGACGAGCGTGGTGACCAGCTCGTGCACGGTGGTGCGGGGCAACTGGAGCTTACGGACGATCTCCGGCGCGGACAGGGTGCCGTCGCCGTCGAGGAAGAGCTCCAGGATGTCCAGAGCCCGGGTGACTGCGGGTACGAGGCGTCCCATCGGCCGCCGGCCCCCTCCCTGCCCGGTTCGACGGATCCGGCGGTGCGAGGTCGCCGGACCAACGTTCGAGATTTCAACGGGCGATCGTAATCACGAACAATCGCCCGCCAGCGTAGGCCGCACACGGCCGCCGGGCAATGCCCGGGCACCGTGGGCAGGCACCCGACCCCTGATCGTGCCGGCCGGCAGCCTGGCCGCCATGCCCGGCACACACGGCACCGCCGGGTGGCTCGCGCTGCGGCCGGCGGCCGGCGCGACGAGCGCCCTAGTCCTCGTCATCATCGTCAGCTCCCTCCTCGGCCGTCTGCGCGAGACCGGGCCGGGTGGCCGTGGGCCCGGAGGGACAGGGGGATGATGGGGGGATGGCCGGCACACCCTTCACACCGTTGCACTTCCAGCTGGTGCTGCTGCGCCGGATGGCCGACCACCATCCGCGCCTCGTCGAGGACGCCCGCCGCGAACTGGGCGTCTCGCAGACCGAGATGCGCGAGGCCAACCGCCGCTGGCAGGCCATGGTCCGCTCGCCCCGCGCCCGCAGCGCCGCCGGCCGCTACAGCTCGGTGCTGGGCGCCCCCGAGCTCCGCGAGCGGCGGCAGATCGGGGACCTGGAGTGCGAGGCCCTGCTGTGGCCGGTGCCGCTGTGGCCCACACTCCGCTTCGAGATCCTGCTCGCCCCGAACGGCGCCGTCTGGAACGAGTGGCTGGTACGCGCCCCCGGCGCCCCGGCGCCGGTGCTCCGCTCGGTGGCCGACCTGCGCCCCTGGTCCTGCACGGTCGACGAGGTCGCCCGCGCCTTCCCGCCGGCCCGCCCGATGGAGGGCACCGCACCCACCCGCTGGCGGCTCTCGTTCGCGGCCCCGCCCGGGGACGCAACGGCCGGCACCGGGAACGCGGCCGGGCAACGGCGGCGCTGGGTCGCGGAGTTCACCTGGGGACTGCTCCAGCGGGTGACCGAGACCGGGTGAGGCGCCGTCCGGTCCCGCGCCCCTGCGGCCGCCGCACCGTGTGGCGGACGGCCTCGCCCCGGCCCTGCTCCACTTGCGTCCCGGCGCCGGCAGGCAGCACCTCCGGCGCCCGCCGGGGAACGCCTGGCGGCGGGCGGCGGCACCCGGGCGCTGGCGCCACGCGCCCCGGCACCGCGGTCACCGTTCTCCGTGCTCCGCCGCCTTCAGGATGCCGTCCACCACCGACGGGACGGAGTCGGGGTGCAGGGAGAGGAAGAGGTTCGGCTCGACCAGTTCCAGCTCCATCACGCACGGCTGACCGTCGTCGCCGTCGACGAGGTCCACGCGCGCGTACAGCAGCTCGGGCGCGCCCGGGACGGCGGCCAGGGCCCGTTCGGCGACGGCCAGTTCGGCCGGGGTGGGCTGCCACGGGCGGGCGTCGGGGTGGGCGGTCCTCGCCGCGTCGTAGGCGGTGCCGGGCGCGAGCACCGCGCCCTTGCGGATGGCGTGCAGCAGGCGCCCGCCGAAGAACAGCAGCGCGCGCTCGCCCGTGGTGTCGATCCGCCGCATGTACGGCTGCACGATCGCGGTCAGCCCCGCCGCGTGCAGCCGGCCGAGGTGCCGGCGGGCGGCCCCGGCGGCATCCGGGTCGCCGGCGCGGTACCGGGCGGCGAGCCGCGCGCCCGCGCCGGCCGTCGGCTTGATGACGTACTCGGGGCCGTCCGCGCCGCCCAGGTCGTCCGGGAGCCCGGCGGCGTCGCCCGGCGCCAGGAACCGGGTCGGCACGACCGGCACGCCGGCCGCGGCCAGGTCGCCCAGGTACCGCTTGTCGGTGTTCCAGCGGATCACCGGGGCGGGGTTGGCGAGCCTGGTGAGCGTCGCGCACCGCTCGGCCCAGGCCGTGTACGCCTCGGTGTGCAGGGTGTAGTCCCAGGTGGAGCGGATCACCGCGAGGTCGTACGAGGCCCAGTCGACGGCGGGATCGTCCCAGCACACGGCGTCCGCCGCGGCCCCCGCCGCGCTCACCGCCCGGTACAGCCCGGGGAGGTCGGGGTCGAGCGGTATCCCCGGCTGCGGCCGGCAGGTGACCAGCGCGATCCTGCGAGGGGCGGGTGTCACGGCGTCCTCCTGCCAGCGGGTTCCGACACTGCCCGCAATGTAACAACCGCCGAGGCCCGGCCTCCTGCCACCCGGCCGCCCCGGCCGCCCCGCCCGCTCCGGCATGGGGGCCGCAGACCGCAGACCGCAGACCGCAGACCGCAGACCGCAGACGGAACCGCGAAGCCGCGCTTGACCTTCCCCGAAGGGGAAGCCGCAGCATCGGCGGTGCCGGGCCGCGGGCCCGGTGACGAGCGAGGACACCAGGAGGGGGAGCCGGTGAGCGCACGCGGGCACAGGGAGCGGGTGGCCACGGGGCACACGGGCCACGCGCCCCCGGGCGGACCGCACGGCGACCAGACGGCCGGAGCCGTGCTGACGATCGGCGCCTTCGCGAAGGCGGCCCGGCTCTCGCCGAGGGCCCTGCGGCTCTACGACGAGCTGGGGCTGCTGCGCCCCGCCCGCGTCGACCCGCTTACCGGTTACCGCTACTACGCGCCCGGCCAGCTGGCGCGGGCCCGGCTGGTGGCATGGCTGCGCCGGCGATGCGGCGGGGACCGGGAGCGGCAGGGGTTGGGGGTGACAGGACCGGGCGCGGCAGGGACCGGGGTCGGCAGGAACGGGACGGCAAGGACCGGACGCCACAGAGACCAGGGCTCGGCAGAAACCAAGGTCAGCAAGGACCGGGCGCCACAGAGACCGGAGCCCGTAGGAATCAGTGCGGGGCAGAGACCGGGCCGGGCGGAGACCGGGGGCAGGGGGCCGGGGCGACCGGGACTCCCCACGTCCCCCTGCTGCGCCGGGACCGTACCCCGTACGGTGACGTCGGAGCACGGCGGGGCGCCCGCACCGCGCGCCGGGGCGCGTACCGGCCGCGCACCCGGCACACCCCGCCCGCCCGCACCCGCACGCCGGCACATCGCACGACGACAAGGAGCACCGCGTGAGCCCTCTCCTCCCGGCCGTGGCGGCCGGTGCCGACCGCCCCGCCCTCGGCTTCGGCCCACGGACCCTCAGCTACGCCGCCCTGCGCGCCACCGCGACCGGCCTGGCCGCCCGGATCGCCGGCAAGGAGCGCGTCGCCGTGTGGGCCACGCCCACCCTGGAGACCGCGGTGGCCGTCGTGGGCGCGCTGTTCGCCGGGGCCTCCGTGGTGCCGCTGAACCCGAGGTCGGGGGCCGGCGAGCTGACCCACATCGTGTCCGACAGCGCACCGGCGCTGCTGCTGGCCGCCCCGGGCGAACCGCTTCCCGACGCGCTCGCCGCCCTGCCCCGCACGGACGTCGACGTGGCCGTGGCGACGACCGCCCCCGCGGTGCCGCTGCCCGAACCGGACGCCGAGGCCCCGGCGTTCATCGTCTACACCTCCGGCACCACCGGGCCCCCGAAGGGCGTGCTCATCCCGCACCGCGCGGTCGCTGCGACGCTGGACGCGCTCGCCGAGGCCTGGCAGTGGACCGCGGACGACGTGCTGGTGCACGGGCTCCCGCTGTTCCACGTGCACGGCCTGATCCTCGGCGTCCTTGGGCCGCTGCGGCGCGGCGGGGCGGTGCGGCACCTCGGCAGGTTCAGCACCGAGGGCGTGGCGCGGGAGCTGGCGGACGGGGCGACCATGCTGTTCGGGGTGCCCACCATGTACCACCGCATCGCCGAGGCACTGCCCGGCGACCCCGCACTCGCGGCGGCGCTGGCCGGCGCGCGGCTGCTGGTGTCGGGCTCCGCGGCGCTTCCGGTGCACGACCACGAGCGGATCACGGCCGCCACGGGGCGCGTGGTCGTCGAGCGGTACGGCATGACGGAGACGCTGATGAACACCAGCGTGCTGCCGGGCGGCGAGCCCCGCCCCGGCACCGTCGGCGTACCGCTGCCGGGCGTGGAACTGCGCCTCGTGGACGAGGCGGGCGAGGTGCTCGGCGGGGCGGGCGCCCCGGGATCGGACGGCGCCCTCGGCGCGGACGGCGGTCCGAGTGCGGACGGCGGTCCGAGTGTGAACGGTGATCCCGGCGCGGGCAGCGGCCCGGGCGCGGGCGGTACCGCGGGCACGGACAGCGGCCCGGGCGCGCGCGGCGGTGCGGGCGCGGACCGCGGCGCGGGACCGGACGGCGGCACGGGCGTCGAGGAGGTCGGCGAGATCCAGGTGCGCGGCCCCAACCTCTTCACCGGCTACCTCAACCGGCCCGACGCGACCGCCGCCGCCTTCACCGAGGACGGCTGGTTCCGCACCGGCGACATGGCGGTGCTCGACCCGGACGGCGCGGTGCGGATCGTGGGCCGCAAGGCCACCGACCTCATCAAGAGCGGCGGCTTCAAGATCGGCGCGGGCGAGATCGAGAACGCGCTCCTGGAGCACCCCGGGGTCCGCGAGGCGGCGGTGACCGGCGAGCCGGACGACGACCTCGGGGAGCGCGTGGTCGCCTGGGTGGTGCCCGAGGACCCCGCCGCCCCGCCGGCGGAAGGTGAGCTGGCCGATCACGTCAGCCGGCGCCTCGCCCCGCACAAGCGGCCTCGCGCCGTGCGCTACCTCGATGCCCTGCCTCGCAACGACATGGGCAAGATCATGAAACGGGCCCTGCCGCACTGAGCTCCGCCGGCCCGCGGCAGGGAACGACACCACCGGAGTGGTGCCCCCACCAGGTACCCCAGGGCACGGCCCCGCGCCCTCCTGCGGCACCCTGACGCGAAGAGCCACCCGCCAAGGGGCGCGGGCAACTGCGCGAACGACCGCCACCGGCCCGCGGCCGGAAGACGACAGCACCTGTGACGCGGCCGAGGCCGAAGCGGCCAGGGTCTCGGTCCGCACCGGGACGGTGGCAACCCGCGGCACCGTCCCGGCCGGGCGCGCGGTTACCCGCGCCCCTTCGGGGCGCTCCTCACGCCTCCGGCGACCGCGCGTCGTAGCGGACGAAGCCCCGCCAGGTAAGGCCGAGGACCGTCACCGCGGCGACGCACAGCAGGCCGCCGCCGGTGATCGCCACGGTGGGCGAGGCGAGGTCGCCCACCGTGCCGGCGAGGAAGTCACCGAGCCGGGGGCCGCCCGCGACCACGATGACGAAGACGCCCTGCAGCCGGCCGCGCATCTCGTCCGGGCTGGCCGCCTGCATCATGGTGTTCCTGAGCACCATGGAGAAGGTGTCCGAGCAGCCGGCGAGGGCCAGGAAGAACAGGCCGAGCGGCAGGCTCCGGCTCAGGCCGAAGGCGGCGACGGCCACGCCCCAGCCGGCCACCGAGAGCAGGATCACCAGCCCGTGCCTGCGCATCCGGCCCAGCCAGCCGGAGAACACCGAGCCGGCCAGCGCGCCCACCGCGGGAGCGGCCACCAGCAGGCCCGTGGTGCCGGCGTCCCCGCCGTACCAGAGGACGGCGACCGCGGGGAAGAGGGCCTTGGGGCTGGCGAGCACCATCGCGCACATGTCGGAGAAGAAGTTCATGCGGATGTTGGGCCGGGTGGCCAGGAAGCGCAGCCCGTCGATGACGGAGGCCCGGCGCCGCCTGCCGTCCGCGCCGTCCGGCCGCATCGAGGGCAGCCGCCACATCGCGTAGAGCGAGGCGGTGAACGCCACCGCGTCGATGATGTACGCGGCCTGGTAGCCCCAGAGTCCGACCACGACGCCGCCGAGCATGGGCCCGAACATGGTGCCCGCCGTCATGGTCATGGAGCCGAGGGCGTTCGCGGCGGGCAGTTGCCCGGCCGGCAGCAGGCGGGGCACCATCGCCGCCCGGGCCGGAGCGTTCAGCGCCGCGCAGACGGCCTGCAGCGCCACGATCGTGTACAGGAACCACACGTGGTGGAAGCCGGCGAGGGCGCCCGCCGCGAGGATGAACGACAGCGCCCACAGGCCGCAGGACGAGTAGAGGCCGAGCTTGCGGCGGTCGACGGTGTCCGCGATCGCGCCGCCGTAGAGCCCGAAGACGACGAGCGGCACCAGGGTGAAGAGGCCCACCAGGCCGACCGAGAAGCTGGAGTGGGTGATGTCGTAGACCTGGAGCGAGATCGCGAGGGCCGTCATCGCCTGGCCCAGCCGGGAGACGGTGTCCCCCATCCACAGCCGCCGGTAGTCGGGCGAGGTGCGCAGCGGGGTGAGGTCGGCGAGGACCCGGCGCCGGGCCCTTACCGGGGGCGGCTCGGGGGGCGTGGTGTCCGCGGGTACGGCGGCGGGCGGGGGGCCGGGTATCGGACCGGCGTCGCGCTCGGCGCCGCCGTTTTCTTCCTTCGGGGCTGTGCTGGTCACAGGGGATGCTAACAACGGAGCCCCGGAGGGGTCCGTCGCGCGGTGCCGGGCGGCGGGCGCGGTGCCCTTGGTGCGGGCGCGGCGGCGCGTGCTGTGCGCGTGCCGTGCGCGGGGCGCGGGGCGCGGTGGGCATGGTGGGCATGGTGGGGTTGCGGGGCCCCCCGCCGGCCCGGGGAGCCGCCGCCGCGTGCCGTTTCCGAGGCCGGGGCCGTCCGGGGCCGGTCAGGGGCGGTTCGGGGACCGTCCGGGAGCCGTCCGAGGGCCGTCGGGGGACCGTCCGGGAGCCGTCCGATGGCCGTCCGAGGGCCGTCCGGGGGCCTTGCGGCGAAGATCACCCGTGCGGGGGCGCCCCACCCGGCTCATCCCATAGTGCGACTTTTGCCCTTTACCCGCACCATGCGAAGACGGGGCCACCGTCCGTTGGCCCGCCACGGTCTTGCGCTCTCGGGAGGATTCGCCATGACCATCAGTGCCGGCCTGGAGCAGCTCCGCCGCTGCCATGTAGCCGTCGATCTCGGGGCCACCAGGACCCGTGTCTATGTGAAGGGCGCCGGGCTCGTCGTCGACCAGCCGAGCGCCGCCGCGGTCAACACCAGGACGGGGGCGCTGATCGCGGTCGGCGAGCTGGCGGAGCAGATGACCGGGCGTACCCCCGGCTACATCCGTGTGGTCCGGCCGGTCTCCGGCGGCACCGTGGTCGACATCGAGGTGGGCCGGCGGATGCTGCGGGCGCTGCTGGGCGACAAGGTGCGGCGGGCGCTGCGCCGCAAGCCGCGGCTGCGGGCCGCCGTGTGCGTCCCGCACGACGCGGATCCGCTGGCGCGGCGGGCGGCGACGGAGACGCTGCTGGGCCTCGGCGCCCGCCGGGTCGAGCTGGTGGACACGCTGATCGCGGCGGCGGTGGGCTGCGGGCTGCCGGTGGAGCGCGCGGAGGCGACCATGATCCTCGCGTGCGGTGCGACCACCACGCAGATCGCGGTGCTCTCGCTGGGTGCGGTGGTCACCGCGGAGCGGGTGCCGGTCGGGGGCGACGCCATCGACCATGCGATCGTGCAGCATCTGCGGCAGCGGCACGAGTTGGTGCTCGCGTCGCAGTCGGTGCGGCCGCTGCATCTTGCGCTGTCCGGGAACGGGCTGACGGCGGTGGGGCCCCAGTGGGCGGAGATCCAGGGGCGGGACGTGACCACCGGGTTGCCGCGGTCGGTGCAGGTGGACACGGCGGCGGTGCGCGATGCGATCCACACGCCGCTGGTCGCGGTGCTCGACGGGATCGGGAGGGTGCTGCGGGACTGCCCGCCGGATCTGGTGGCCGATCTCGCCGATCAGGGGGTGATGCTGGTGGGGGGCAGCGCGTTGCTTCCCGGTCTCGACCAGACGTTGCGGGATGCGACGGGGATGCCGGTGCGGATTGCCGAGCGGCCGGATGTGTGTGCGGTGTTGGGGCTCGGGGCGTTGGTGGAGGGGAAGATCCAGCCGATGGTTCTCGACCCGCTGGCGGGTTAGACGCGCGGCGTGCGGCGCCCGGGAGTGCCCCCGGGGGCCCCTTTCGGCAGGGGGTGCCCCTGGGGCGGTGCGATGGCCTGGCTTTTTGCGCAGTTCCCCGCGCCCCTTGGCGGGTGCCGCTTGATGACGGTCGTCGACTGCGGGTTTCGTCGTGGTTCTTCGCGCAGTTCCCCGCGCCCCTTTGGCGGGTGCCCCCTCAGGACAGTCGTCGGCTGCGGGTCTCGCCGTGGGCTTTCGCGCAGTTCCCCGCGCCCCTTTGGCGGGTGCCCCCTCAGGACAGTCGTCGGCTGCGGGTCTCGCCGTGGGCTTTCGCGCAGTTCCCCGCGCCCCTTTGGCGGGTGCCCCCTCAGGACGGTCATCGGCTGCGGGTCTCGCCGTGGGCTTTCGCGCAGTTCCCCGCGCCCCTCATCAGGTGCCCCCTCTTATCAGGTGTCCCCTCACAATCCGCGACGGGCTAGGGCGTTTCGTTTGGATCATCGGGCGGACCACAGGAAGATGCCTGCGATGTGGAGTCCGGCCAGGTAGATGGTCGCGGTCTTCTCGTAGCGGGTGGCGATGCCCCGCCACTGCTTGAGGCGGTTGATGCACCGCTCGACGGTGTTGCGCTGCTTGTATGTCTGCCGGTCGAAGGCCGGTGGCCTGCCGCCCCGGTTGCCTCGACGTAGCCGATGTCGTTGCTGGTCCGCCGGGATGGGAATCACTGCCCGGATGCCACGGTGACGAAGGTGATGGCGGATCGCGCGGGAGGAGTACGCCTTGTCCGCCAGGACCACGTCCGGCTTGGTGCGCGGCCGTCCACGGCGCCGGGGTACGCGCAGGCGGGCCATCACATCCATGAATGCGGGGGCGTCACCGGCCTGCCCGGCGGTGAGGACGAAGGCCAACGGTCGACAGTTGCCGTCGGCGGCGAGGTGGATCTTCGTGGTCAGCCCGCCGCGGGACCGTCCGATGGCATGGTCGTGCGGCTCGCCGGCCGGGGCCCCCTTTTGCGGGCCCCGGCTGCGTGCTGGTGAGCCCGCACGATCGTGGAGTCGACCGAGACGGCCCACTTCAAGTCCTCGTCTGCGTCGGCTTGGGCCATCAGGGCGATGAACACCCGCTCCCAGGTCCCATCGACGGCCCACATGCGCAGGCGGTTGTAGACGCCTCGCCAGTTGCCGTACCTCTCGGGCAGGTGGACCCACTGCGTTCCAGTCTGGAACCTGTAAGCGATCGCGTCGAGCACCTCACGGTGATCACGCCACCGGCCACCCCGCTGAGGCCTCCGATCCGGAAGTAACGGCTCGATCCGCGCCCACTGCGCATCAGTCAACGGCACACACGGACCAACGACTCACTGATCCAAACGAAACTGCCTAGGGGCGGTTGCCCTTGGGGTGGCCCGGTTGGTCGGGGGTGCCGTGTGGGGGTGGGCTGGTGGGCTGGGGGGACGTGGTGGGGGTGACCGGGGAGCCGGTCCTGTGGTGGTGGACCTCGGGGTGGGGCGCGGACGGGTCGCCCGGCGACGGCGTGCCGCCGCTCTCCAGCTGGCCGAGCCGCGCCCTGAGCACCTCCATCGCATGCACACGCCGCCCGTGCCGGGTCTCGTAGTCGAGCAGCTCCTGGACCTGTGCGGAGCTGAGCGGGCGAATGCGGCTCTCCAGAGCCGGGAGGGGCAGCTCGTCGTAGTCGGCGAGCGGCAGGGAGTGAGGGGTGTGGCCGGTGCCGCGGCTGTCCTCGCTCATGGATCGCTGTTCCTTCCCAATGCACCGTTGATCATTCCCGCCCCGGGTGCCCACCCAGACCAAGAAGAAACGAACACTCCCGGCAGCCCCCGCCAGGGGCGCGGGGAACTGCGCGACCGGCCACGACGATGACGGGCAGGCGATGACCGTCCTCAGGGCCCGCTTGACAAGGGGCGCGGGGAACTGCGCAAGACCACGACGCGACCCGCGGTCGACGATCGTCCTCAGGGGCGGCGGACAAGGGGCGCGGGGAACTGCGCGACCGGCCACCGCCGGACCCGCGGTCCGCGACGCTCCGAAGGGGCGCCCCGATCCCGAGGCACCCGGGCCGCCCGGGAAGGGCCGCGCGTGGGGGACTGTGAGCTGTTCTGCCTAACCGCCTGGTTGGCAGAACCACGCAGGGGTTACCCATGACCACGCGACGGAGCCGCAAGAGCAGGCGAGGGGCGAACGGGACGGAGGACGGCACATGCTGGTGCGGCGGCACGGAAAGAGCCCCCGGGCCCACACCCGCACCCTGACCGAGGCCCGCACCCGGACCCAGGCCGGGCCCCGGACCCAGGCCGGGTCCCGGGCCCATACCCGGGCCAGGAACGCCGCGGTCACCGGCTTCGAGGTCCTGGACCGCAGACTCCCCGCGGCGGAGGCCGGCGGCCTCCTGCGGAAGGCCTTCCCGGACCACTGGAGCTTCCTCCTCGGCGAACTCGCCCTCTACAGCTTCGCCGTCCTGATCCTGACCGGCATCTACCTCACGCTGTTCTTCGACCCGAGCATGCACGAGACCGTCTACCGCGGCAGCTACCTCCCGCTCCGCGGCCAGCTCGTGACGCAGGCGTACACGACGACGCTGCACATCTCCTTCGACATCCGCGGCGGACTGCTGATCCGCCAGATCCACCACTGGGCCGCGCTGGTGTTCCTCGCCGCGATCGGCGTCCACATGCTGCGGATCTTCTTCACGGGCGCCTTCCGCAGGCCCAGGGAGGGCAACTGGACCGTCGGCGTGGGGCTGTTCCTGCTCGCCCTGCTGGAGGGCTTCTGCGGCTACTCGCTCCCCGACGACCTGCTCTCCGGGACCGGCCTGCGCACCGCGTACACGATCGTCACCTCGATCCCGGTGGTGGGTACCTACCTGGGCTTCCTGGCCTGGGGCGGCGAGTTCCCCGGCCACATCATCATCCCGCGCCTGTACATCACCCATGTGCTGCTGGTGCCCGCGCTGCTGGTCGCGCTGATCACCGTGCACCTGATCCTGGTGGTGTACCTGAAGCACACGCAGTGGGCGTCCCGCGGCAGGACCAACAGGAACGTGGTGGGGATGCCGATGTTCCCGCAGTTCATGACCAGGTCCACGGGGCTCTTCATGATGGTGTTCGGGGTGCTCACGCTGCTGGCCGCGGTGGCCCAGATCAACCCGGTGTGGGCCTACGGCCCCTACGTCGCCGACCAGATCGCCACCGGGGCCCAGCCGGACTGGTACGTCGGCTTCCTGGAGGGCGCGCTGCGGCTGATGCCGCCCTGGGAGAACACGTTCGCCGGGCACACCCTGATGTGGAACGTCTTCATTCCCGCGGTGCTGCTGCCGGGGCTGCTCTTCACGGTGCTGTTCGCCTACCCGGTGTTCGAGAAGTGGGTCACCGGCGACGGCCTGGAGCACCACCTGTGCGACCGCCCCCGGGACCGTCCGGTGCGCACCGCCTTCGGCGTGGCGGGGGTCGTCTTCTACGCCGTCCTGCTCATGGCGGGCGGCAACGACGTCATCGCGTACTCGTTCAGGATCTCCGTCAACGCGCTGACCTGGATCTTCCGGATCAGCGTCGTCGTGGCGCCGGTCGTCGCCTTCGCCGTCACCAAGCGGCTCTGCCTGGCGCTCCAGGCCCATGAGCGGCGGGTGCTGTCGGAGGGCGTCGAGACCGGGTACGTGCGCCAGAACGTGTCCGGCGGCATCAGCGAGGACCACCGGCCGCCGGCCGGGGCGCTGCTGTACCGCTTCATGGTGCGCGAGCTGCCCCGGCCGCTGCCCCCGCCCGGCGCTGCGGCCCCGCGCCGCCGCCGGCTGCGGGCCGCCCTGAGCACCTGGTACTACCGCGACCGGGTGGAGCTGCCCGCCACGCCGGAGCAGCGCAGGCACGTGGACGACGCGCTGGCCGGGCCGGTCGGCGAGCAGAAGCCGTGACGGCGGCCCGCCGGGGCGGCACGCGCACGCCGGCTCACTCGAAGCGGTGCACGTACTGGAAGACCAGCCCCAGCACCCCGGCCACCAGCACCCCCATGCCGATCAGGAAGAGCCACAGGCCGTGGACCACGCCGAGCGCGGCGAGGCCCGCGCCGATGGCGGTCAGCAGCGGGTAGGCGCTCTGCGGCGGGAAGAAGTCGATCGGGCCCGCGCGGTCCGCGATCTCGGACTCCTTGGAGTCCTCCGGCCTGCTGCCCAGCCGCTGGTGGGTGCGTGCGAAGAAGAACGCCACCAGCGAGGCCATCAGGAACGAGACGATGAGCGCCGCGATGCCGGCGGGCTCCCTGGACCACCCCGCGTAGATGGCGCCGGTGACGAGGAAGAAGCCCGCCACGCCGCTGAAGAGGTACGCCTCGGCCTTCACTCGCCGAGACCTCCCCGTTCACCGTGCCACATCCCCCGCCACCGTTCGGTGTCGGGCGTGGGCCGCCCCGGGGTACGGGTCACCAGGACGGCGCCGACCTCCGGGTGGCGGAGGTCGAACGCGGGCGAGTCGGAGCGGATCGGCGGCAGCGCGTGGAAGTTGTGCCGGGGCGGCGGGCAGGACGTCGCCCACTCCAGCGACCGGCCGTAGCCCCACGGGTCGTCCACCGCCACCTTCGGCGACCTGGCCGTGCGCAGCACGTTGTAGACGAACGGCAGGGTGGACAGGCCGAGCACGAAGGAGCCGACGGACGAGACCGTGTTCAGGACGGTGAAGTGGTCCGCCGCGAGGTAGTCCGCGTAGCGCCGCGGCATGCCCTCCCCGCCGAGCCAGTGCTGGACGAGGAAGGTGGTCTGGAAGCCGGTGAACAGCGTCCAGAAGTGGATCTTCCCGAGCCGTTCGTCGAGCATCCGCCCCGTCCACTTGGGCCACCAGAAGTAGAAGCCGCCGAACATCGCGAAGACCACCGTGCCGAACAGCACGTAGTGCAGGTGGGCCACGATGAAGTACGAGTCGGTGACGTGGAAGTCCAGCGGCGGGGAGGCGATCAGGACGCCGCTGAGGCCACCGAGCAGGAAGGTCACGAGGAAGCCCACCGCCCACAGCATCGGCGTCTCGAACGACACGCTGCCCCGCCACATGGTGCCGACCCAGTTGAAGAACTTCACCCCGGTCGGCACCGCGATCAGGAACGACAGCAGCGAGAAGAACGGCAGCAGGACGGCGCCCGTGGCGAACATGTGGTGCGCCCAGACGCTGGCGGAGAGCATGGTGATGGCGATGGTGGCGCCGACCATGCCCACATAGCCGAAGATCGGCTTGCGGCTGAAGACCGGGATGATCTCCGTGATCACCCCGAAGAACGGCAGCGCGACGATGTAGACCTCCGGGTGGCCGAAGAACCAGAACAGGTGCTGCCACAGCACCGCCCCGCCGCTCGGCGCCTCGAAGATCTGCGCGCCGAACTTGCGGTCCGCCTCCAGCGCCAGCAGCGCCGCGGTCAGCACCGGGAAGGCCAGCAGGGCGAGGATGGCCGTGAAGAGGATGTTCCAGGTGAAGATCGGCATCCGGAACATCGTCATGCCGGGCGCCCGCAGGCACACGATGGTGGCGATGAAGTTCACGGACCCCAGGGTGGTGCTCAGGCCCGCGAGCACCAGCCCCATCGCCCACAGGTCGCCGCCCTGGCCCGGCTCGCGGACGGCGCTGTTGAGCGGTGCGTAGGCGAACCACCCGAAGGACGCCGCGCCGCCCGGCACCACGAAGCCCGAGACCACGATCACCGCGCCGAACAGGAAGAGCCAGTACGTGAGCGCGTTCAGCCGGGGGAACGCCACGTCGGGCGCGCCGATCTGCAGCGGCATCACGGCGTTGGCGAAGCCGGCGAACATGGGCGTGGCGAACAGCAGCATCATGATGGTGCCGTGGACGGTGAAGAGCTGGTTGTACCCGTCCGCGCTCACCACCTGCATGCCGGGGCGGGCCAGCTCCGCCCGCATCAGCATGGCGAGCACCCCGGCCAGCAGGAAGAAGCCGAACGCGGTCACCATGTACATGTTGCCGATGACCTTGTGGTCGGTGGTGACGAGATAGCCCAGCAGCCGGGTCCCGGTCCTGGTGCCGAGGTCGGCACGCGGCGGTGGGACCGGGCGCACCTCCTCCTGGTCGAGCTGCGTCATCCCACCTCCCGCGGCACGCCGATGCCGCATGTCCTTAGCCGCGCCGGACGGGACGCAAACGTGCGTTGGCCCATCCGGCCCCGCGTTCCCCCTTTTGGTGGTTGAAGGGACAACAGGAAAGTTGCGGGTCCCGGCGTGAAGATGGCTGGAGGGGGATGCGGGTGCCGCGGGGTGCGTGCGAGTGCGCGCGGCGCGTGGCCCATGTCAGGAATCGGGGCCGTGCAGTCCGGGCTCGCCGGGCTCAGCAGTCGTCTGGAGGGCCCGTGATGCTTCTGCCCGACAAGCCCAAGGTGGTCCGCACACTGCACCGCTACCACGTCTGGGAGCGGCGGCTGGTCGATGTGCCGTCCGATCCGGTGGTGCGCAGGCGGTTCGAGGACACGGCGTACACGCTGTGCATACTCATGGGCCGGCGGACGGCCCATGAGGCGGTACTGGCCGCGGAACACTACATCCGCTCCACCTGACTCCGGGGCTCCGAACCCGGAGTCAGCCGCGGCCTCGTCGTGCGCAAGCCCCGGCTTCCAACGGGCGCGCGTGCTTCCAACGGGCGCGTGTCCCGCGCCCTGCCGGGGCGCGGCCCCTGCCGGGGCGCGGCGTGTCAGATGCCTGCGGGGAAGCGGTCCCAGGCGCGGTGGGTGGCGAGGAGGGTGGTGAGGCGGTCGAAGACCTCCCCGGGGTCGTCGCCGGCCACCACACCGGGGGCCTCCGCGGAGACACCCGCCTCCCGGAGGACCCGCTCGGCCCCGCCGAACGCACCGATCGCCTTCTGGTGCCGGTACACCTCACCGAGCAGCAGCAGCACACGCGGATCGCTCGCCGCGCCGGCCGGCGTGGTCGGGTCCGCGGCCTTGACGTCCCGCTGCCCGTAGGCGTCCGCACCGGGCCCGGTGACCCCGGCCAGCAGCACCGCGTCGAACTCGACCGACCGCGCCGTGGCGAAGGTGCGCTGCACGGCGACCGGCTCCGTGCTGCCGTCCTGGAGCGTCCCGCCGGCCGGCGCGATCACCAGCGGCACCGTCTTCGCGTCCAGCGCCGCACGCCGCACCGACCGTACCGCGTCCAGGTCGCAGCCCTCGTCGGCGACGATGCCGATGACCCGCCCGTCGACCGGCCACTCGCCGCGCAGCTGCGAGAGCGCCGGGCTGGGCTGCACGTCGGCCAGCGGCCGGTCGGGGTCCGGCGCGGCGAGCCCGAGGCCGCGCGCCACGCCCTGGCAGAGCTGCGGGTCGATGTTGGCCAGCACCTGGAGGGCACGCTGCTTGATCGCCGTCTCGTAGCACTTGTTCAGCTCGAAGGTGTACGCGGCGATGGTGTGCTCGCGCTCGACCGGCGTCAGGCTGAGCCAGAACCGGCGCGGCTGGCTGAAGTGGTCGTCGAAGGAGGCCGGCGCCTCGCGTACCTTCTTCGCGGCGGGCAGGTCGAGGGGCACCTCGATGTACGCGGCCTCGTCGCGGCCCGCGAGGAACGGGCACCCGCCGTCCAGCGAGTTCGGCCGGTACGGCGCCACCCCGCGGTGCACGGCGGTCTGGTGCATGCCGTCCCGCAGCATGTCGTTGACGGGGGCGTGCGGGCGGTTGATCGGGATCTGGGCGAAGTTCGGGCCGCCCAGCCGGGTGATCTGGGTGTCGATGTACGAGAAGAGCCGTCCGGCGAGCAGCGGGTCGTCGGTGATGTCGATGCCGGGCACGAGGTGGCCGGGGTGGAAGGCGACCTGCTCCGTCTCGTCGAAGAAGTTCGACGGGTTGGCGTTCAGGGTGAGCCGCCCGATCGGCTGCACGGGGGCCAGCTCCTCGGGGACGATGTTGGTGGGGTCGAGCAGGTCGATGCCCTCGAAGACCTGTTCCTCGTTGTCGGGGAAGGTCTGCACCCCCAGCTCCCACTCCGGGAAGGCGCCGGCCTCGATGGCGTCGGCCAGGTCACGCCGGTGGAAGTCGGGGTCCATGCCGCCTATGATCTGCGCCTCCTCCCACACCAGGGAGTGCACGCCGAGCGCCGGCTTCCAGTGGAACTTCACCAGGGTGGTCTCGTCCCGCGCGTTCACCATCCGGAAGGTGTGCACGCCGAAGCCCTCCATCATCCGGAAGGAGCGGGCGATGCCGCGGTCCGACATGTTCCAGAGGGTGTGGTGGGTGGCCTCGGTGTGCAGGGTGACGAAGTCCCAGAAGGTGTCGTGGGCGCTCTGGGCCTGCGGTATCTCCCGGTCGGGGTGCGGCTTGCCGGCGTGGATGACGTCGGGGAACTTGATGGCGTCCTGGATGAAGAACACCGGGATGTTGTTGCCGACCAGGTCGAAGACGCCCTCGCTGGTGTAGAACTTCGTGGCGAAGCCGCGGGTGTCCCGCACGGTGTCCGCGGAGCCGCGCGAGCCGAGCACCGTGGAGAACCGGACGAAGACGGGGGTCTCCACGTCCGTGCCGAGGAACGCGGCCCTGCTGATCCCCTCGGCGGTGCCGTAGCCGCGGAAGACGCCGTGCGCCGCGGCGCCGCGGGCGTGCACCACCCGCTCGGGGATGCGCTCGTGGTCGAAGTGGGTGATCTTCTCCCGCAGGTGGTGGTCCTGGAGCAGCACGGGGCCCCGCCGGCCCGCCTTGAGCGAGTGGTCGGTGTCGTACAGCCGGTTGCCCTGGGCGGTGGTGAGGTACGCGTTCGACTGGGCGATGCGGCCCTGGTCCACGCCGGTGGGCTGTCCGGTGGGGCTGTAGACGTCGGGCCCGCTCTGGTCGTGTTTGGGCGGCAGCGGCTCGCGGGGCGTGGTGGGCTCGGCGACCGGCGGGGTGAGGGGGCTCGGCTTGCCGGGGATCTCGTCGCCGGAGGCGGCCTTCTTGGGGTCCTTGCTGTCGTTCATCGCTCCTCCGTAGCTGGGCGCGTCCCGCGGAACGGGGGGGTGGGCGGGGCGGCGAGGCGGCTCCGGGTGGGCCGCGGGACTGCGGACGGCCCTCAAGGGGCCGCCCGGGCGGCGCGCGTCCGCCGGGGCGGACGGATGCGGCGCCGAGTACCCCCGCCTCCTCCGGTCAAAGCCCCGTTCACTCGGCCCGGACCCGGACGGTGTCCAGCCGGGGGTCCTGTGGGTCCGGGAGGTTCATGCCGGCCCTGACGCCGGTGCGCAGATACCGCAGGACGGGTTCGGTCAGGCGTTCGCCGGGCAGGACGACGGGGATACCCGGCGGGTACGGTGTGATCATCTCCGCGGCGATCCGGCCGGCCGCCTCGGCCACCGGCACGTCCTCGGTGCGGCCGAAGTACGCCTCGCGCGGCGGGCAGCTCTGGTCGAGCCGGAGCTCGTGGGGCTCGGGCACCGCCACCCGGACCGGCGGGTCGAAGCCGTCGGCCGCCCGCGCCAGGTCCTTCAGCGCGGACAGCAGTGTCTGGCCGGTCCGCTCGTCGTCGGCGTGGGTGAGCTGGGTGTTGATCCTGCGGTGGTCCGAGATGTGCACGTCGACGTGGTGCCGCTCACGCAGCCAGTCGGCCGCCTGGTACCCGGTCACGCCGAGGTCGGCGACGTCGATCACCACGGGCAGCGGGTCGAGGTCGTGGGCGAGCCCGGGGCCGCAGAAGTCCGCCCTGCCGTGCACGTGCAGGCCGTCGATGTCCTCGATGGCGGCCCGTACCGTGTCGGCCAGGTCGAGCGCCCGGCTGAGCAGGGCGTGCCCGTGCTGCACCATCTGGCGCCGCCAGCCGTCGAGCCCGGCGAAGAGCAGCACGGAGGGGCTGGTGGTGCCCAGCAGGTCGGCACGGGCCTTCAGCGTGCCGGCGCCGATGAGGTCGCCGCGCAGGTGGAAGACGGAGCCCTGCTCCAGGCCGCTGCCCATCTTGTGGATGCTGGTGACGCAGACGTCGGCGCCGGCGTCCATGGCCCAGCTCGGCAGGTCGGGGTGGAAGGGCAGGTGGGCGCCCCACGCCTCGTCCACGATCAGGGGGCGGCCGCGGCGGTGGCAGATGTCGGCGATGGCCGTGAGGTCGGCGCAGGTGCCGTACGGGGTGGGGCTGGTGACCAGTGCGCCCTTGGCGTCCGGGTGCCGGGCGAAGGCCTCCTCGAAGGCCTCCGCCGACGGCGGGTGGGCGAGCCGGCGCCCGGCGTCCCACTGGGGTTCCACCCACACCGGCCGGATGCCGGACAGGATGAGTCCGGCGGCGACCGACTTGTGGGCGTCCCTGCCGATCAGCAGTTCCTCGCCAGAGGCCGCGACGGCCAGCATGGCGGCCTTCACCGACAGCGAGCTGCCGCAGGTGGAGAAGAAGGTGTGCTCGGCGTGTACGGCGTCCGCCATCAGGTCCTCGGCGCGCTCCAGCACCCGGCCGCGCTCCCGCCGGTCGTCGAGGCCCCCGATCGCCAGCACGTCGTTCTGGAACACCGCGTCGCCCAGCACCTCGCGCACCCGGGGGTCGGCCCCTCTGGCCTGCTTGTGCCCCGGCGGCGCGAAGGACACCTCACCGGACCGGCGGTAAGCGACCAGGGCTTCCAGGACGGGCGCGCGACTGTGGTCGAGTGCGTTCATGGCTCCAGGGGAGGGGTTGGGGGACGGACTGAGGGAGGGGTTGAGGACGGATCGGGGAGCGGGTCGGCGACGGGTCTCCAGGGATCCGGCCGGGTTCCCCGACCCGGTACTTTCACACCGGCCCGCCTCGGGGGCCGCCCCGGAGGGCGCAGGAGGACGGCCACGGAAGGGACCCGGGGCGACGGCCACGGAAGCGGCGCGGGGCCGTACTGACACGCCGCTCCACCGCGTGGGCCGGACCGGCCGCAACAGGCCGGCACGCCACCCACGTCCCAAGGAGGCACCGCGCCCGATGATGAGGCCGGTGAACCGCGCGGACAACGACGACGGACCCGCAGACCCGCACATCGGACCCGCACACGGCCACCGCGCCGGCAGGCAGCCCGTGCCGCCGCCGGCCACCGGCCGGCCTCTCACCGCCGCGGCAGCAACGGCCCGAGCGGACCGAGATCCAGGTTGAGGTCCTCGGGCCGCAGACCGTACCGCTCCCGCAGCTCCCCCATCCGCTCGTCGAGCAGCATCAGCGTCAGCCCGATCCGCTCCTCCTGGTCCTCGGTGAGGTCCCCGGCGTCCACACGGCGCAGCGCCTGCCGCTCCATCAGCTGGCGGAGCAGCTCGACGACGGTCAGCACCAGCTTGACCAGGTCGCGCTCCACGGTGTCGGGATCGAGCGAGATCCTGTTCCGGCCGCGAGCCGCGGGTTCCCGTCCGGAGCCCGCGGGTTCCCCGACAGGATCCGCCGGCTCCCGGCCGGGCACGGGCTCCGTCACGAGATCACCGCCTGCCGATCATGCGGCTCCCGACCCGGCGCACCCTGCTCGGGCTGCCCCTGCTCGGGCCAGGGCGCGGGGACCTGCGCCCGTACCGCGCTGATCAGTGCGTTGAGGTCGATCCGCACGAGGTCGACGTCGGCGATCCGCAGGGTGAGATTGCCGGTGACGACGACGCCGCCGGCCAGCAGCCGGTCGAGCAGGTCGACGAGGGCCACCTCGCGGTACCGGGGTTCCGGCTCCGTCATCGCCGCTCCGTCCCGACCCGGGCCGCGCGCGGTCCGGGCACTCCGGCACCGTCGGCACCGCCCGCCGCACCGCCCACGGCACCGCCCGCCGCACCGCCCACGGCACCACCGCCCACGGCACCGCCCGCCGCACCGGCGTCCGTGCCGCTGAACGAGTACGCCGCCCACGGCCCCGTCAGCTCGACCCGCAGACCCGGCGCGCCGTCCCCGGCGCGCCGCACGGCCGCGGCGAACTCCTCGGCGCGGTCCCGGTCGACGAGATAGGCGGCGTTGAGGACGTTGCGCCCCGGCGCCCCGGACAGCTCGGCACGCTGTGGCCGGTGCAGCCGCTCGGCGGCGGCACACGGCGCGAGGGCCCCCCGCAGGCGGGCGGCGAACTCCTCCGCGCGCTGCCACGACCGCTCCCGGCCGGCCTGCTCGTTGCGCCGCCTGCGCAGGTAGTCACGGCCGCTCGCAGCCCGGCCCGCACCACCGCCCTGAGCACCGGTACCGTCCGCGGGGCCGTCGTCCGCCGCCGGCTCGGTGTACACCTTCACGCCCCACTCCACCCGTCCTTCGAGCACCTCCAGCAGCTCCCTCAGGTCGTCGTACCGGGTGCGGAGCATCTCGCGCACCCCCTGCTCGCCGTGGAAGACGGTGGCAAGCCTGAGCGGCAGCGGGCTGGTCACGCGGGTGAGCGCGGCGACCACGCGGTCGTGGCCGCGGGCGGTGGCGGCGAGCCAGTCCAGGTCCTCCAGACGGGTCCGCAGGCCCGCCTCGGAGAAGTCGTCCTCGGGCACCTCCGAGGCCACCGCGACGAGGTCCCCGTGCTGCACCGGACGCGGCGGCGCCCCGGCGACCCCGGTGAGCCCGGCATCCAGCGGGGCGCCGAACGGACGGCAGACGGCGTACGCGTACCACAGGCCGCTCATCGCCTCCCCTCCTTCGCCGCCGTGCCGCTCTCCCGGCCCGGGCCCCGGCCCCGCACGGCCTGCGCGGCCGGGCCGACGCCCGCGTTCTCCACGGCCCCCCGGTCCCGGCCGCCGTCCGTGTCCCCGGGGGCGGCACCGGCGGACCGGAGGGCGCCCGCGTGGTGTTCCAGTTCGTCGATGCGGGCCCTCAGCTCGGCGTTCTCCGCGGCCAGGTCCCGGTCCCCGACCCCGTCCCGGTGCCGGTCGCGGTCACCGTCGCGGGCGCGGGACGACAGGGCCGGATCGTGCTCCCACCAGTCGATGCCCATCTCCTTCGCCTTGTCGACGGAGGCGACCACCAGCCGCAGCTTGATGGTGAGCAGTTCGATGTCGAGCAGGTTGATCCGGATGTCGCCCGCGATCACGATCCCGGTGTCGAGCACCCGTTCCAGGATGTCGGCGAGGTTGGAGCCCGCACCGGCTCCGTACGGTTCGGGAAGCGTCTGCGCCATGGTCATCGGCGGCCCCGGCCCTGTGCGGCGGGAGCACGGCGGGACCCGGCACGCTCGTCCTCGTCCGCCCCGGCCTCCTCGTACTCGTCGGCCTCCTCGCCCGCGCCGCTCTCCTCGTCCTCGTACGGCTCCTCCTCGTCGTCGGCCGCCTCGGCGTCCTCCGGCTCCTGCTGCTCGTAGCCGTAGTCCGTCTCGTCCTCGTACTCCTCGGCCGGCTGCTCCTCGGCGGCCTCCGCGGACTCCCGGCCCTCCGCGGACTCCCGGCCCTCCTCGGACTCCCGGCCCTCCTCGGAGGACCCTTCCTCCTCCTCCGCGAGGGCGTCCTCGTGGCTGCGCACCACCTCGCCGTCGCTGATCTCGCCGCGCCAGGCGCCGCTCGCCTCGCCGTTCATGCTGATGAACCGGGCGAAGTTCTTGAAGTCGAGCCGGGCCCTGCGGCCCTGGGCGCGCCAGAGGTTGCCGGTCTTCTCGACGAAGCCGACCGGGTAGTACTCCATGATCAGCAGGAGCCTGGTCAGGTTGGGCCCCAGCTCATGGAAGGTGATCACGCCCTTGGTGATGCCCTGCTTGGCCTCCGAGGTCCAGGCGATCCGCTCGTCCGGACGCTGCTCGGTGGTCGTGGCCTTGTAGGAGCGGTGGGAGAGGAAGATCTTGAACTGCCAGTCGGACTCGACGTCCTCCGAGACGTTCACGTCCTGGACGCCCTTGGCGAAGCCGCTGAACTCCTGGTACTGCGTCCACTGGTCGTACGCCGTGCGCAGCGGCACGCCCACATCCAGGGACTCCAGGATCACCGTCGGCTTGCCCTTGGCCTTCCGCTCCTTCTTGCCGCCCTCGCCGTCCTTGCCGCCGCCCGGGAGCACGCCCTTGACGGTGTCCTTGAGGCCGCCGCCGAGACCGGTGACGGCGCCCAGCGGGCCCTTGCCGCCGACGAGCTTCTTGCCGCCCTCCATGGCGAGCTTGCCGAGGCCGGGGCCGTTGCCCTCGGCCATGTCGGTCAGCCGGGCGGTGCTCTTGCCGAGCTTGTGCCCGACGCCGGTGAGCATGCGTTCGGCCTGTGCGCCCAGGTAGTCCCTGGCCTCCGACTTGAGACGGTCGACCGCCGGGCTCGCAGCGATCGAGCCGAGGCCTGATGTGGCCTGCTGCGTCTTGGACCGGGTGTCAGCCACGGTCACCGCCTCCCTTCACCACGTGCGGGCGAGCGCCGTGCGGTGCGGGCCGGCGCCGCCTTCTTCGCGGGCGGCACATGCCCGCGTGAGTGCCCCGCGGCCCGCCTGTCCGGGGTCTTCCCAGTGGGTGCCCTGCCCGCCGGGGCCTTCTTCGCCGCCTTCTTGGCGGGCGCCTTTCCGGCGGGTGGCCGCTTCGCGGCCGGCCTCTTGGCAGGGGCCTTCTTGACGGGTGCCCTCCCGGTCGGCCGTGATTCACGGGCCTCCTCGGCCGGTGGCTCCTCGCCCGTGTCCTCGGCCTCGGCCTCGCCGGTCTCCGGAGCCTCCTCGCCCTCCTCCGGCCCGGCCTCGCCCTCGCCGGTCTCCGGCGCCTCTTCCTCACCCCCGCCGGGCTCGGGTCCGCCGCCCGCCATCCGTTCCCGCACCCCCGCGGTACGGGACTGCAACCGGTCGGCCAGACCCTCGATGCGCCGCTCGATCAGGGCGCCCGTGGCGGCCTGCCCGACGCCCTTCAGCTCGCCGCGGACCTGGTCGCCGAGCTCCTTGAGCTGTGGATTGCTCCGCATCTGGTCGGCGACGACGCCCTTGAGTGCTGCCGGGCTCATCGGCAGCCGCCGGCCGGCCGCCATCGCCCCCAGCACGAGCGCCAGCTTCATCTTCTTCGTCCGCCCGAGCAGGTATCCGGCCCCTACAGCGAGGCCCGTGGTCGTCCGCTTCATCGTTCTCATCCGCCTTCCACCTGTCGTGGGGCCGCCTCCACCTGTGGTGAAGCCGTCGATCGGGTCCAGGCGCCGGTGTCGCCGCCCCACGGTGCGCCGGCGGCGCCGCGGGACTGCTCCAGCCGGTCCAGAAGCTCGTCCTCCAGACGGTCGAACTCCTCCTCGTCGATCTCACCGGCCGCCAGCCGCTCCTCCAGCCGGCCGAGCTCGGCGACGACGGCCGCCGGGTCGCCGTACTGGCGCTCGGCCTCGGCCAGCACCTGCCGCATCACCCAGGCGCTGCCGCGCACCGGCGCGAGCGGAAGCAGGAGAACCTCGCCGAGCAGTCCCATGGCGTCACTCCGCGGGCAGGCTCTGGGAGGCGCCCGGCACCGCGGGCCTGGCGGGTCCCGGCTCGACGAAGCTGTACGGGGGCAGCGGGCCGTTCAGGCGCAGCTCCAGGTGCGGACGGTCGGCGCGCAGCCGGTCGACGGCGGAGGTGAAGTCCTCCGTCTTCGCCCTGTCCACCAGGAAGGAGACGTTCGCCACCCAGGACGCCGAGTCGGGGCCCGCGGCCACCGACGCGGCCACCGGCTCCAGTGCCCGGTACAGCTCCCCGGCGTCCTCCGCCTCCTGCGCCTTGACGGCGGCCACCACCAGCTCGCCCAGTCGCAGCCGCTGCCGGTAGTTGCCACCGCCGGCCGCGTTGTTGGCGTCGCTGAGGTCCCTGATGTCCTGCCGCCGCGTCATCACGTGGCGCAGCACCGCTTCCTCGCGGTGGACGGCCTTCAGGTTGTACTCGACCTTCCCGGCCAGCGACCGGAGCCGTTCGTGGAAGTGCTCGCCGCGCTCGGCCAGCACGCCCCGCACCGACGCGTCGTCGGGGGCGACGCTGCCGAACCGCATCGGCAGCACCGGGCCGTCCGCCTCCGCCCGGTACAGCACCCGCTGGTGGGCCATCAGGTCCCGGCGCTTGGGCCGCAGTCCCTCGGGGGCGTCGCTGACGACCGCGGTGAGGCCGTTCTCGGCGACGGTGCGCACCGGGCGGGCGGGCTCACCGACGCCCGTGATGCCGTCCGGCAGGCCGGGGTGGGAGCGGTCTGCGATGCCGTAGACGTACGTGCTCATGTCCGCTCACTCCTCGTCGTCCGAGCCCGGCGTCCTGGACCTGGCGCCACTCGCGGCCTTCTTGCGGGGCGCCGGCGACGCCTTGCGGCTGCGCCTCGGCTCCTCGTCGTCCTCGTCCCGGCCCTGCTGGAACGCCTGAGAAATCGTTTCTGCCGCGCCGGAGAGCACACCCTTCGACTTGCCGCGCGCACCGGACTCGGTGACCTGGCCCACCATGTCCGGCAGGCCCGGGCTGCTGTGCGGGCCTGCCTCCAGGTCCAGGCGGTTGCACGCCTCGGCGAAGCGGAGGTAGGTGTCGACGCTGGCCACCACGACGCGCGCGTCGATCTTGAGGATCTCGATGCCGACCAGGGAGACCCGGACGAAGGCGTCGATGACCAGTCCTCGGTCGAGTACCAGTTCCAGGACGTCGTACAGTCCGCTGCTGCCTGAGCCTCGTGTCTGCTGTGCGGGGATCGCGGTGGTCATGCGACCGCTCCTCCTTGGGGTTCGCGTCGTGGTTGCCGGCTTGTGGTCGCCGGTTTCTTGTGGTTGCCGGCCTGTGGTCGCCGTGGTGCGGCTGCGGTGGGGCTGTTCGCCCGTGGGTGCCGCGTGCGGCCTTGTGCCGGGGTTGCCGTGGTGCGGTTGTCGCGGTGCGGTCCTGCCTTGCGGTTGTCGCGGTGCGGTCCTGCCTTGCGGTTGTCGCGGTGCGGTCTTGCCTAGCGGTTGTCGCGGCACGGTCTTTCCGTCGTGGTTTCCGCGTCGCGGTCGGCCGCCCGTGCTTCGCGCGCCGGCGTGTGTCCGGCTGCCTGCCGCCTGCGCGTGCGCTCGCCCGCTTGCGCGGGTGCGTCCCGGTCGTCCGGTCCGTCCGGTCTGTTGTTTCGTGTGTCGCGCCTCTGAGCCGGTGCTTGGCGTGCTCGGCGCCGCGGGTCAGCCGCGCTGCTGCGGATCGGCCCGGCCCCGCTCGTAACGGCGGACGCGCCGGTAGCCGGTGAGCTCGCCGTCCTCGTCCACCTGGACCTCGTAGCTGCCCAGCAGGCTCATCGTGTCCGGGATCCTGGCCAGCTCCAGGACCTCCACCTGGAGCGTCCAGCCGTCGTCGGAACGCTGGAAGGACGACACGGACTCGACGGTCATGCCGGTGAGCTCGGCGAGCTGGGCACGGGCGCCGTGCTGGATCCGCATCAGGCCCGGCCGTTTCCTCGCACCGTTCTCGGGCGGTTGCTCGTCTGTCACGTCGTTGTTCTCTTCGGTTGTGCCGTGGTGGTTGCTGTCAGGCATGGCGCCACCTCGCGGATTCGGGTGACCCGGGAGGGCCTTGGCCAAACCTTTGGCACGACGGGTGAGGGTGCCGCGGCTCGCCGTGCGCGGCGGGATTCGGCCAGCGGCCGGGCTTGTGGCGGGTGTCCGGTACGGCGTGCCCTGACGGGTGCGGTTCCGTCGATGTCGCGTACAGTTCGATCTGCCGGCGGCACCCGCACGGCGCGGCCCGGCCTGCGGTGTACCGCCTTGGCCTGTGCCGTGGCCCCCGGAGCCTTCGTGCCGTGCCGGCACCCCACTCGTCGACCTCGCTTCCGGGACAGGAAGAGGGCATGCCCATGAACAAACCGCTCCCGGACGGGCTCTACGTCCTGGTGCACACCGCCTCCGGAAAGGTGCTCGACGTGCCCGGCGGCGGCCGGGACAACGGCGCACCGGTGTCGGTATGGCAGCGGCTCGGCCCGCAGGGCAGCCTGGGCCAGCAGTGGGCGGTGGCGTTCGACCCGGCTCACGGCGCGTACACCGTCCGCCGGCCGGACACCGAGAAGTTCCTCGATGTCGCCGGCGGCAGCAGGGAGAGCGGCGCCGCGGTCCAGGTCTGGGAGTGCACCCGCACGGACGCCCAGCGGTGGCGGTTCGAGCCGCGGGGCGAGGACGGGCGGTTCGCGGTGGTCAACGCCGGCTCGGGGCTGCTGCTGAGCGTTGCCGGGGGCGGCGAGGAGGACGGTGCGGCGGTTCAGCTGAGGCCGGAGGTTTCCGGCGCCTCTGACTCTGGTCCTGGCCCCGGCTCTGGCTCTGGCTCTGGCTCTGGCCAGCGGTGGGAGCCGGTCGCGGTCGGCTGACGCGCCCCACGACCGGCCGGTGGTCCGGACACGACCGAGGCTGCCCCCTTGGGACGGTGAGGCCGTGCCGGTGGCCCGGAAGCGGCAGAGACCGCCGGCTTCGGACGGTGACGACCTGACGGGCACGTCGCGGCTGGTCGCGCCGTGCCCCGCGCCCCTTTCCGGGGCGCGGGTTCACGGGTGTGGGCCGTCGTGCCGGTGTCGGCGGGCGCCGGTCGCCGGGGCCGGCTGCGCGGGCTCGGCGGGTTTCAGGGGGCGCACCGCGGGCCCCTGGAGCACGTGGCCGTCCGTGTCGTAGCGGGAGCCGTGGCAGGGGCACTCCCACGTGCGCTCCGCGTCGTTGAACCGCACCAGGCAGCCCAGATGCGTGCAGCGCGCGGACAGGGCGTGCACGCCGCCGTCCTCGTCCCGGTACACCGCCATGTGCCGGGCGCCGCTGCGCACCACCGCGCCCTCGCCGGGGGCGATGTCGTCCGTCGTGGGCTCGTCGCGGCCCGGCAGCCGGTCGCCCACGAAGTGCCGGGCCGTGTCCGCCTGCCGCTCCACCAGGGCGCGGCCCTCCCGCGGCAGGTGCAGCCGGCGGGGGTCGTAGAGGCCGGCCCAGGGCAGGCTGTCGCCCTCCATGAGCGACCGCAGCAGCCGCCCGGCCAGCATCCCGCCGCTCAGCCCCCAGCCGCCGAAGCCGGTGGCGACGTACACATGGCGGGCCGCCGGGTGCAGGCGGCCGATGAACGGCACGCCGTCCGTGGTCCAGTTGTCCTGCGCCGCCCAGCGGCGGACGATCTCGGCGGCCGGGAAGTGCTCCAGCAGCCAGGACGCGAGCCGCGCATACCGCTCCACCACCCCGCCGGTGCCCGGCACGAACTTCTCCCCGGTGGCGACGAGCAGCCGGTGCCCGTCGTCGTACGGGGCGGTGCGCAGCGATCGTGTGCCGGCCTCCGGCGTCAGGTACATGCCCTGCGGATCGTCGTCGCGGGGGATGCGGCCGGCCACGACGAGTTCGCGGTGCGGCGCCATGCGCGCGAAGAGCAGGGCGCGGTCGAAGATCGGGTAGTGGGTGGCCACCACGACGTCCCGGGCGGTGATCTCGGCGCCCTCGGCGGTGGTCACCCGGCACGGGGAGCCCTCGTGCAGTCCGGTGGCCCGGGTGTCCTCGAAGATCCGGCCACCGTGCGCGACCACGTCGCGGGCCAGGCCGTCGAGGAACGCCCGGGGGTGGAACTGCGCCTGGTCCGGCAGCCGTACCGCGCCGCTGACGGGGAACGGCAGCACCGTCGCCGGCACGAACTCCGCGTCGAGCCCGGCCTCCCGCGCCGCCTCCGCCTCGGCCCGCAACTCGTCCACGGCCTCGGGACGGGTGGCGTAGGTGAAGGCGTCACGGCGCTCCCACTGGCAGTCGATGCCGAGGTCCGCGCTCACCTCGCCCACCCGCGCCACGGCCTGGCTCTGCGAGGTGGCGTACCGCCGGGCCGCCTCGGCGCCGAAGTCGGTGCGCAGCCGGTGGTAGGTCAGTCCCTGGAGGGCGGAGAGCTTCGCGGTGGTGTGTCCCGTCACGCCCGCCGCCAGCCGGCCGGCCTCCACGAGCACGACGGAGTGGCCGGTGCGGACCATCTCCCAGGCGGTGCACAGCCCGGCCATCCCGCCGCCGAGCACGACCACGTCGGCCTCCGTGCCGGTGCGCAACGGGGGGTGGTGCTCCGAGAGCTCCCGTTCCATCCAGTGCGACACCGGCGCACCGGGCAGCCGCGGCGGACTCGTCATGGCGTCCTCGCTTCCGTCGTCCTCGGTCCGTCTTCCGTGCTCTTCCGTCGTCCCCGGCCCGCCTTCCGTGCTCTCCCGGCAGCCCCGGTCCGTCTTCCGTGCTCTTCCGTCGTCCCCGGTCCGTCTTCCGTGCTCTCCCGGCAGCCCCGGCCCGCCTTCCGTCGTCCCCATCCGCCCTCGCCCGCTCCCGCATGCCTCTCCGTCGCCGGTCACGGCCGCGCGGCGCCGCGGGCATCGGGACGCGAGTATCCGCGGAGGGCGGGTCGTACACGGCGGGGCGCGCGCGGGGAGGGGGCGGCGGTCCTGTGTGAAAGCGCCGTACGGGGTACGCGTGGCCAATGTCCCCTCCTGTTCGTGCCGCCGCGCGCTCCCGGGCCGTACCCGGGGCACGGCGCGGCGTCCGGGCGGGAGCCGAACCGCGGAGGTTGCCATGACGCCCGCTTCCGGACCGCCTCCGGCCAGGCCGGGCGGCCTTGGGGCGCCGCTGGTGCCGCCGGGCGTCTACGCGCCGCAGGCGGACACGTTCCTGCTGGCCGAGGCGCTGACGCGGGAGCGGCTGCCGGTGGGCGCCGAGGTGCTGGACATGGGCACCGGCACCGGCGTGCTCGCGGTGCACGCGGCGCGGCAGGGCGCACGGGTCACCGCCGTGGACATCGGGCGCCGCGCCGTGCTCGCGGCGCGCCTGAACGCGCTGCGCGCGGGCCGGTGCCGGCGGATCGCCGTACGCCGGGGGGACCTGTTCGCACCGGTCCTGGGCAGCTCCTTCGACCTGGTGGTGTGCAATCCGCCGTATGTGCCCACGCCCCCGGCGGCGGGCCCGCGGGGCGGGCGGCTGGCCTGGGAGGCCGGGACCGACGGGCGGGACGTCCTGGACCGGGTCTGCGACGGCGCCGCCGAGGTGCTGCGGCCGCAGGGCGCCCTGCTCATGGTGCAGTCCGGGCTCTGCGGCGTCGACGACACCCTGCGGCGGCTGGCGCGTGCGGGGCTGCGCGGCACGGTCCGCGACCGCAGGCGGATCCCCTTCGGTCCCGTGCTGCGCGCCCGGCTGCCCTGGCTGCGCGCCCGGGGCCTGCTCACCGTGCGGGACAAGGACGAGGAGCTGGTGGTCATCCGTGCCGAACACCCCTGACCGCGACCGCGCGGGGGACGCCCCCTACCGCGTCACGCTCGACGCCGAGGGCCCGCTCCTGGTGCCGGGCCCCGTGGAGGTGTGCCTCGACGACGGAACGGTGGCCTTCTCCGACCGTTTCACCGTCGCCATCTGCACCTGCCGCCGCACCGCGACGCCCCCGTGGTGCGACACCAGCCACCGCGGGCCGCCGCGGCACCCGGCGCCCGGCACCCATCGGTCCTCCGACCCGGAACAGCCCGCCCGCCCCGCGGGCAGACGCCCCGCCCGCCCCGAGGACACACGGCCCGGCCAACCCGAGGACACACGGCCCGGCCAACCCCAGGGCACACGGCCCGGCCAACCCCAGGGCACGAAAGGAGACGGACCATGACCGCTTCGGCACGGGCCGCACCGCGGAAGCCGGTGCGCGCGCCCGGATACGTGTCACGCACCGCGGGCCCGCCCGGCGGGCCCGGCCTGCCCCGGGCCCGCGGTGGGCTGTCCGGCGCCGTGCTGGACTCGCTGGCCTCGACGGCGCCGGAGAGCGCCGCTCTGCCGGGCGCCCGGGAGGCCGGCGCCGCGGACCCGTACGGTGACGACCTGCACCTCGCGCTGTACGTGCTCTACGAGCTGCACTACCGGGGCTTCGCGGACGTCGCCCCCGACCGGGAGTGGGACCCGCGCCTGCTGGAGCTGCGCGGGGCTCTGGAACGGCGGTTCGAGTCGGAGCTGCGGGCGGCCGCGGGGCCGGTCGCGGACGTCACGGCCGCCCTGGACACGCTGCTGACCGGGACCGCGGAGGACGCCGACACCGACGTGAGCCGCTTCCTGCGCCGCGAGGGGCGGCTGTGGCAACTGCGCGAGTACGCCGCGCTGCGTTCGCTGTACCACCTCAAGGAGGCCGATCCGCACGCCTGGGTCGTCCCGCGGCTGCGCGGCCGGGCCAAGGCCGCCATGGTGGCGGTGGAGTACGACGAGTTCGGCGCGGGGCGGCCCGAGGAGGTGCACGCCGAGCTGTTCGCCGCGCTCATGTCCGACCTGGACCTGGACTCGGCCTACGGCCGGTATCTCGACCACGCGCCCGCGCCGGCCCTCGCGCCCGTCAACCTGATGTCGTTGCTGGGGCTGCACCGCGCCCACCGCGGTGCCCTCGTCGGGCACTTCGCGGCGGTCGAGGTGACGTCGTCGCCCGCCTCGGCCCGGCTGGCCGCGGCCCTGCGCCGCACGGGGGCGGGCCCCGCGGCCGAGCACTTCTACGCCGAGCACGTGGAGGCCGACGCCGTGCACGAGCAGGTGGTGCGGCGGGACGTGGTGGGCGGGCTGCTCACCGAAGAGCCCGGCCTGGCGCCGGACATCGCCTTCGGTATCCACGCCACCATCCACCTGGAGGCGCTGCTGGCCGAACACCTCCTCACCCACTGGCGGGCCGGCCGCAGCGCGCTCCGCGCTCCCCTGTGAGCCCGGCGACGCCCGGCCCGACGGCGCCTTCACGAGTGGACTCCCGCCCCGAAAGGGGCCCGGGGAACTGGGCGAGCACCCCACCGGCCCCGGGCAGAGCCCCTCCGACCGCGACACGTACTGGGCGCTGCCCGAGTACAACTTCTTCGCGCCGTACGCCAGGTTCGTCCAGCGGACCGGGGCACGTACGTCTGGCAGCGCTGATCCGGCGTCGGCGCCGCGCCCGCCCGGGCGCCGGCCGCGCTCCCCGCCCGTCCGATCCGAACCCCGCTCCCCCGAGGGCCCTCGCGACCGCGCGAGGGCCCTCGTGCGCGTCCCGGCCCACGACGGTGGCCGGTTCCCGGCGCCCGGCGGCGCGACCCATTGACAGTTGTCATGTCCCTGTTACATTCCGAACTCAGCGAGAGATCCGATCTTTTCATTGAGAAAGCCTCTCCAGGCGCCGCAGAAGCCCGCCCCATTGGAGTGGATACGCCGCACACCTCGGATCTCTCATCAAGAGTGTGACCACTGACAGCAGAAGGAGAGCGAAGGGTGAAAAGAGTCGCCGCCCTGACGGCGTTCCTGCTCGCCGCCCTGTTCGGGCTGACGGGAGTCCAGGCCGCCGCCGGCGCCACCCGCGCCGCCCCCACCGAGGCCCACACCCAGGCCGCCGTGTTCGACGTCATGGACTACGGGGCCACGGCCGACGGGCACGCCAACGACAGCCCCGCGATCGAGGACGCCATCACGGCGGCCAACCGCGCGGGCGGCGGGATCGTGGAATTCCCGTCCGGGCAGTACAAGTCCAAGAACACCGTCCACCTGAAGAGCGATGTGACCCTGCAACTGGACTCCGGGGCCACCATCCTCGGGTCGAGCTCGGACGTCTACGACGACCCCGAGTCCAACCCTTACGACGACTACCAGGACTTCGGGCACAGCCACTTCCATGACGCGATGTTCTACGGCGACAAGCTGACGAACATCGGCTTCACCGGATCGGGCACCATCGACGGCGGCGGGTACCTGGCCACCGGCAACCCGGACGACGGCCAGGCCGACAAGATCATCTCGCTGACCCGGTGCACCGGCCTGACGCTCAGCGGGATCACGCTGCGGCGCGGCGGCCACTTCGCGGCGCTCATCAACGGCTGCGACGACGTGACCTCCGACCACCTGCACATCGACACCGCGAGCGACCGCGACGGCTGGAACATCATCAGCACCACGCACGTCACCATCACCAACGCCGACATCGCCGCCAACGACGACGCCCTGGTCTTCAAGAGCGACTACGCCCTCGGCGCCAAGCTGCCCAACGGCCATGTGACGGTATCGGACTCCCATCTGTCCGCCGAGTGCTGCAACGCCCTGATGTTCGGCTCCGAGACCTGCGGTGACTTCACGGACTACAACTTCCAGGACATCGACATCACCGGCGCGGACAAGTCCGGCCTCGGCATGGTCTCCATGGACGGCGCCGACATCTCGGACGTCCACTACCGGGACATCACCATGACCGACGTCCACTCGCCCATCATGCAGAAGATCGGGACGAGAAAACGGTGTGGCGATGATCCCGGTGTCGGCCACATCCACGACATCACCTACGACAACATCACCGCCAAGGGCAGCACCCCCTCGTTCAGCCCGACGCTGTGGGGCGAGTCCGGCGGCAACCACATCAGCGACGTCACCTTCGACCACGTCAACCTGACCGTGCCCGGCGGCAACGGCACCATGTCGACCGCGGTGCCCAGCAACGACGCGAACGACTACAACCCGAACAGCATCGGCACCCGGCCGGCCTTCGGCTGGTACATCCACAACGCCGACCACATCACGTTCCGGGACAGCTCAGTACGGTTCGCCGACAACGACGACCGTCCGGCGGTCATCGCCAACACCGGCAGCGCGCTGGACTTCGACGGCTTCACGGCCGGACGCGGCGACGACAGCCCGGCCGACTTCGTCTTCCAGGGCGTGACCGGCTACTGCCTCGCCGACAGCGACAACGACTCCGGCGGCGCGCTCCGGGTGAGCGCCACGGGCTCCACGCAGGACTGCTCCTAGGACCGGGACCGACCGCCGTACACCCACCACCAAGGATGTCATGACCAGAACTAAGGCAACCGCGCTGCTCGGGGCGGTCTCCTCGCTCGCCCTGGCCCTCACCGGGCTCGGCACCGCGCCGTCCGCGTCCGCCTCCGACAACGGCCTCTCGATCCGCCCCGCCATGGGCTGGAGCAGCTGGAGCTTCGTGCGGCGCACCCCCTCGGAGGCCGCGATCAGAGCCCAGGCCGACGCCATGGCGAAGAGCGGCCTGGCCTCCCACGGCTTCGTGTACATCAACCTGGACGACTTCTGGCAGAAGTGCGACGCAGGCGGCTTCGTCGTGGACTCCTACGGGCGCTGGGCGGTGGACACCGCCAAGTTCCCCTCGGGCATCAGGGCCCTGGCCAACTACGTGCACGGCAAGGGGCTCAAGTTCGGCTTCTACGTGACGCCGGGCATCGCCAAGAACGCGGTCACCAAGAACACGCCCGTCGAGGGCACCCCCTACCACGCCCAGGACATCGCGGACACCTCGAAGTCCGAGAAGAACTACAACTGCAAGAACATGTACTACCTCGACTACGGCAAGCCGGGCGCCCAGGAGTTCGTGAACTCCTGGGCACGGCAGTTCGCGTCGTGGGGCGTGGACTACCTGAAGATCGACGGGGTGGGCAGCGACGACGTGGCCGATGTGCAGGCCTGGGACAAGGCGCTGCGCGCCACCGGGCGGCCCATCAACTTCGCGCTCTCCAACAACCTCCCCATCGCCGGCGCCACCACCTGGAAGCAGCTCGCGAACAGCTGGCGCACCCAGGGCGACGTGGAGTGCTACTGCGGCCCGGGGCCCAACGGCAGCGGCTACCCGCTGACCGACTGGTCACACGTCTCATCGCGGTTCAACTCGGCCGCGTCCTGGCAGCCGTACGCGGGTCCGGGCGGCTGGAACGACCTGGACTCCCTGGAGGTCGGGGGCGGTGACCAGGTGGGCCTCACCGCCGACCAGCGGCGCTCGGTGTTCACCCTCTGGGCGATGGCGGCCTCCCCGCTGCTGCTGGGCACCGACCTGACCCACCTGGACCCCACCGACAAGGCGATGCTCACCAACGACCGGCTGATCGGCGTCGACCAGGACGGCGTGGCCGCGGAGCGGATCGTGAACGACGGCACCGCGCAGGTGTGGCGCAAGCGCGAGGCGAACGGCGACTACGTGGTGGCGCTCTTCAACACCGCCACCTCGGGTTCCCGGACGGTCGGCGTCTCGTGGCAGCAGGTCGGCTTCTTCGGGGACGGCGACGTCACCGACCTGTGGTCGGGCAAGCGCACCGGCACGGTCACGGACTCCTACAGCGCGACCCTGCGCCCCGGGGAGACCCGGCTGATCCGGGTCAGGCCGGTGTCCTGACGCACCCGGGCCCGTCGTGCCGCGCGACGGGCCCGGCACCGGTCCGTGCGCGGGAGAGGACCGCTCGCGGGGCGCGGCGGGCGACACGGCGGGCGGCCGATGGGTGCCACCCGCCACCCGCCCGCCCGCCGGCCGCCCGCCGTCCGGTGCCCCGGCGGGGCGGTGCTCAGGACACCGGACTGCCGTTGACCGAGACCTGGGAGAACGTCAGGTCGTCGGTGTACGCGACACTGTCCTGCCCGCTGATGCCCGTGAACGCGGAGCGGGACAGGTGCACGCCGTCGATGTGGTCCGTGGGCAGGCCCACCAGTTGCAGGACCGCCTGGGCGCCGTCGATCTCCATCCGGTCCACGTGGACGTTCCGCACGGCCACCGGCTGGTCGCCCGCCTCGCCGTTGTAGTCCAACGTGATGAAGACCGCCTGCCGCTCGACGCCCCGGCCGGTGATCCGGCGCAGGTGGACGCCGTCCACGAAGCTGCCGCGCCTCTTGTTGGTCTTGATGTACAGGGGGTACTTGACCGGGTAGCGGCCGGGGAAGTCGGGCGGGTTGACGGTGCAGTCCTCGGCGAAGACGTTCCGCACGCCGCCGGACACCTCGCTGCCCACGGCCACCCCGCCCCACCGGCCGGAGAACGCGCAGTTCTGGATGACGACGTTCTCGCTGGGCACCCCGATCCGCCGGCCGTCCTCGTCGCGCCCCGACTTCACGGCGACGCAGTCGTCGTTGGTGTTGAACCGGCAGCCCGTGATGTGTACGTCGGAGCAGGCCTCGGGGTCGCAGCCGTCGGTGTTGTAGAGCGTGCTGTCGACGGTGACGTTCCGCACCGTCACATTGGTGCAGAGCACCGGGTGCACCGTCCACATCGGCGGGTCCACCAGACTCACGCCGTCGACCAGGACGTTGCGGCAGCGGTTGAACTGGATCAGCTGCGGCCGCAGGTAGTGCCCGTCACCGAACACGCGCTCCGCCACCGGCACGCCCGTGGCGCCCATCCGGCGCAGCAGCTGCTGGTCGGGGCCCTGCAGGCCGCTGGTGCGGTACCAGCTCTCCCAGGGGCCGAGGCGGGCCTGCCCGTCCAGGGTGCCGGGGCCGGTGACGGCCAGGTCCCGCTGCCCGTGGGCGTAGACGAACGGCGAGTAGTTCCAGCACTCGGTGCCCTCGAAGCGGGTGAGCACGGCGGGCAGGAAGTCGTGCGGATCCGGGCTGAAGGCGATGGTGGCGTCCGCGGTGACATGCAGCTCGACCCCGCTGAGCAGGTGGACCGCGCCGGTGAGGAACCGGCCGGCCGGGACGACGACCCGGCCGCCCCCGGAGCGCGCGCACGCCTCGACGGCGGCGCGGAACGCGCCGGTGTTCAGGGTCTGCCCGTCGCCGACCGCGCCGAAGTGCGTGATGTCGAAGCGCCGGCCGGGGAAGGCCGGCGGCCTGACCCGGGCGAGGATACGCGGAACCTGGTCCCAGGCCCGGTCGGCGGCGGCCGGCGGGCCGGCCGGTGCCGTGGGGGCGGCGCCGGGGGCGTCCGCTGCCTGGGCCGCGGTGGCGGCGGGCACCGCGGCCGCCACCGCGAGCAGTCCGCCTGCGGTGAGCACGGAGCGGCGGTCCATCGTCATTGACGGTCTCCTTCGTCGCTGGTCACTGCTGTCGGGGCCGGTCCCAACCGGGACCGGCCGGCGTCCCGGAGACGCCCCGGTGGAGTCACGGACGCGCTCCGGCCGCAGTCGGCGGCGTGGTCACGGCCCACCCGGCGGACGGCCCACCCGGCGGAGCGCCCCGCTGGGCGGACGGCCCACCGGGGGACCGCCGCACTGGGCGGACGGCCCACCGTCCCGCGGGCGGGGCGAGCCCTGCGGGGCGGCGGGCCGTCCTGCCGCGGTCGCCGGGACCGCGCGTCCCGGCGACCGCGGCCGTTGGGGCGACGTCCCGTGACGTCCTAGGACGGTGACGTCTCGCAGGTGGTGACGCCGCGGTGCCAGCGGCAGGCCAGGGCCGCGAAACCGCCGTCGGCGACGACCGGCACGGAGAGCGTCTGACCGCTGCGCATCACGTGCGGGACGCGCACCAGGCCGTCCGGCCCGTCCTGGACGGTCTCCACCAGCCAGGTGCCGGGGTCGAGCCGCAGCGGCACCTCGGCGGTGTGGGCGGGCCCGGCGTACGCTCCGCCGATGAACCACCGCGCGCCGCTCTGCCGGGCGAGCACCGCGCTCTCGCCGGGCCGGCCGGCGAGCAGCCGGGTGCGGTCCCAGGCGGCCGGGATCTGCTCCAGGAAACGGCGCGCCTCGGGCCGCTGGTCGTACGACTCAGGTGTGCCCGCGAGGTTCTGCACGCCGGACTCGTACAGCACCGACAGGCCCAGCTCGCCCGCGTCGGAGCCGGCGTTGGGCCGCTCGGCGCGCTGGAAGGCACCGGGCGTGTAGTCCATCGAGCCGATGACGTTGCGGGTGAAGGGCAGGATGGTCAGGTGCTGGGCGGTGTTGGTCTTCTTCTCCTCGCCGTTGACACCCTCCATCGTCAGCACGTTCGGCCACGTGCGCTGGATGCCCTTGGGGATCGTGGAGCCGTGGAACTCGACGAGCATGTGGTGGGCGGCCAGTTCGGGCAGGATCTCGTCGTACCAGCGCATCCGCTCCTGGGACTCGGAGTCCATGAAGTCGATCTTCATGCCCTTGACGCCCCACTTCTCCAACGTGCCGAGCCACTGCTCGCGCTCCTCGGCGGTGTCGAGGTCGCGGAAGTGCACCCATACGAGGATGCCGACGCCCCGCTGCTTCGCGTAGTCGACGAGCTGCGGCATCCAGCTGTCCGTCTGCCAGTCGGGGTCGGTGGTCTCCCACTGGCCGAGCGGGTAGTACCAGCCGGCGTCCACGACCTCGTACGGCCAGCCGCGCTGGGCGGCGTAGTCGACGTAGGCCTCCTGCGCGGTGAGGCTCTGCCCGGCCGTGCGGCCGCCCGCGAGCCAGGTCCACAGCGCGGGGCCCGGCTTGATCCAGGAGGTGTCGGCGATCCGGGACGCCGGGGCGAGGTCGTCCGTGAACGTCGACTCGGTGACGGTCGCCAGGTCGCCCACGATCATGGCCCGCCAGGGCGTGCTCAGCGCGCCGGTGACCTCGACCCGCTGGTCCCACAGGCCGATCCGGTACGTCGGCGAGCCCGCGTCGTGCACCAGGCGGGCCGCCGAGTAGCGTCCCGTCAGGTCCGACTCGGCGATCAGCGCGTAGGCGTCGCCGGTCCTGAACAGCGCCTGGTCCATGTACTCGCCGGCGGGCGCCGCGGCCGCCGGGTACTCCTTGAAGAGGTTCTCGTTGTCCTGCCGGTAGGCGCCGAGCCAGGCCTCGGCGTCCGCGGGGAGCGTGAAGGCGGACGTCTCGCCGAGCACGTCGCCGCTGCCGGACGGCAGCGCGTAGCGGTAGGCCACGCCGTCGTGCGAGGCGCGCACCAGCAGGTCGAGGCGCGCGCCGCCGGCGCCGGTGAACCTGAAGCGCGACTCGGTCATCAGCACCCGGCGCGAGCGCTGCTTGCCGGCCGTCGCCCGGTAGTGCTCGGAGACGACGCGGTCGCTGCGGCCCGCGAAGCGCAGGCCCCGCGACAGGTCGGCCCGCTCGGTGACGATGCCCACCGGCGAGGGCTCGATCACCGTCCTGCCGCCGTCGTCGACCTGAAGGGACAGCGTCCCCGCCGCCGCGTCCAGCCGGAGCCGGGCGCGGGGATCCGCTTGCCCGGGCCCCCGCACGGTCCACTGTGCGCCCGGCGCGGACGCCGTGCCGCCGGCGGAGACCGCCGCCCCGGCGGACACCGCGGCCACGGCGCCCGCAGGAACGGTACCGAACAGCGCCGACGCGACCAGTCCCCCGAGCAGCAGGGCCAGGGTGCCGCGCCGGGCGCCGTGCCTGACAGATCTCAGCATGATTGCCTCCCGAGACCGACACGGTACATAGTCATCCGATAACTAGACAGACTTCTGACGGCAATTGGTCATCGAGACGGCGATCAGGGCCTGATAGATCGGATCTATCAGGCCCTGATCGATCCGATCTATCTGCCCGCCGGGCACTTGACCGTCGCCTCGCATGCCTCCTCCCGGAGGCCGGCCGGCGGGGGGTCGGTCAGCCGTGCGGCGGGTGGGTGTCAGAAAACCGCGCAGGGCGGGACGGTGCCGCGCGGGCCGGCCGCACAGGGATCGTTCAACACGGGCCCATGTCCGAATCACGGCGGCAAGCACTGCCCCGAGCTTCCGCCGGCCGGGGGCCCTGCGCGGAACCGGTCCGGACGTGCGGAGACGGGTGGTCCTCCGCGCTGCGGGCCGGTACGCCTGGCCGGGCGGGTGTTCCGGCGCCGCGCCGGGGGGCTGGCGGCGGCGCGGCGGGACGGGTGCTCGCCGTGGGCCGCGCCGGTGACATTCGGACGGCGTATGCGGTCTGAATTCCGCTACTCTTCCGTCCGAATTCCGCCAGTCACGGGAGCCGGGTAAGGAATACCGGGACCGGACGGTTTATCGTCACGCTTTCGAGGCGTTGACAGGCTGATGTGACCGGCTCTTCAATCGGAGGCACAAGAGCTCAAATCGGACCGTTGCGATCTGCTGGGGGGAAGGTTCCTGGGCTCTGCAATGGTCATGCAGTCACGGCGGGCACGCTGAGTCCGGTTCAGCTCGCCATCTCCTCATTCAGGCACCACCGGGACCGTCCATTCGGGCTCTTCGGCTGCTCGTCCTTCGCGTGCAGTCCCAGCCGAACGAGTCACAAGGAGTTCTCCGAATGACCGTTGACCTCATGGCATCCGTGGGTACGGGGGCCATCACCCGGGAAGCTGTCGAGCAGCTTCTCGCCGAGTACCAGTCCACCTACGAGAACAGCAGCCCCGACTACTTCAAGCTGTTCGCGGCCGACGCGACGTTCTTCGTCCTGTCGGTTCCGAACCGCATCGACAGCCGCGAGGAGTTCCAGCGGGTGTTCGCGCTGACGCCGGGCACCACCCGGCGCAGCCAGATCCTGTCCCCCGAGATCCGGATCATGGGGGACACTGCCCTGGTCAGCCTGCACTCGCGGGTGGCTCTCGGCGACGAGCAGCACTACCTGCGGGAGTCCCTCGTGGTGACCCGCGACTCCCGTGGCGCGCTGCGCATCGCGCACCTGCACATCTCCCCGCAGGAGACGCCGGCCGTTCCCGACACGCCGGAGCGGGCGCTCGAGGAGATCGCGGTCATCGAGGAGCGCACGGCGACCACGGCCAGCACCGTCGGCACTCCGAAGTAGCACCCAGGCCGGTGACGCCGGCACCGCTGGGGCCCGTCCCGGGCGGGTCCCAGCACCTGCCGCACGTCGCCCCGACTCCGCCGGCGGCCATGTGCCCGTAAGGGGCGGGCGGAGTGCGCGACCGGCCACGACGAACCGTCACGCCGGCACCGGCCGAAGGGGCGGTCTCACCGCGCATTCCGACCACCTCGGGTCCACCCCCGTGCATTCCATCCACACATACGCGCCCGCGCATTCCACGCACCGCTCACCGCGCCCCCGAATTCACGCTCCCATTGTCACGCCGGCGCACCAGCGGTATGTCCACCACGGCACGTTCAGGTTTCTGAAGGATTCCGGCTCCTGGAGGGGTACGTTGTTGCAGAATATCGCGGCCTGCACGCCCGAATACGCCCGGCGGCTCCCGGCGAAAGCCCGCCCGCTCATCCGTTACCGCCGGGAGGACTTCGGCTGGCTGGCCGCGTTCCCGGACGGCTCGATGGCCATGTACGACGACGGCGTGGAACCGCTGCTGCGCGCGGGAGAACCCCCCGAACGCTGCTCGGACCACCTCATCGACCGCCTCTCCGTCGACACGGGATTCCACTTCCGCGCGCCCGCCATGGTCTGGCTGGAGATCACCCGCACCTGCAATCTCCGCTGCCCGCACTGCTTCGTCGAGGGCGGAAAGGCGCGCAGCACCGAGATCGGCACCGAGCGGATCATGGAACTGCTCGACGAGTGGGCCGCCATGGGCGTCTTCTCCCTCATCGTCACCGGCGGCGAGCCCACCATCCACCCCGACTTCAGCGCCATCGTGCAGCGCGCCCACGACCTCGGGTTCGTCGTCGGGATCCCCACGAACGGCACCACGCTGACCGAGGGCCTCATCGAGCGGCTCCCGCAGGACGACGTCATCGTCAGCATGAGCATCGACGGCCTGCACGGCGAGGGGAAGTACCGCAACGAGGGCGAGTTCTCCTACGTCACCCGCCGCCTGGCCGAACTGCGCGACCGCGGCTTCAACACCAGCATCATGACCACCACCACGCACCAGAACGTGGACGACCTCCCGGTCATCATGGACTGGGCCCGGGACAACGACATCAGCCTGCGCAGCGTGCCCTTCATCCCGATGGGCCGCGGCGCCCTGCACCGCGACCTCGCCAGCACCGTCCACGACGTGGAGAACACCGCCCGCTTCTGGATCGAGGAGGAGGAGTGGGCGCGCCGGAAGGACCAGACCCTCGGCCTGTGCGCGGGCAAGGTCCTGGACTTCCTCTACACCATGGTCTTCGCCACGCGCCGCTGCATGAGCGGCCGCGGTGTGTGCTACGTCAACTCGTCCGGTGACGTGTTCCCGTGCAGCACCTGCGCCGGCAACAAGGTGCTCGTCGGCGGCAATGTGCAGATGACGCCGTTCGCCGACATCTGGAACGACGAGGACTGGCTCATCCGCAAGATCACCTGGGACAACTACAAGGACACCTGCGACGGCTGCCCCATCAACGAGGACAAGTACTTCTGCACGGGCCGCTGCCCCAGCCAGTCCAGCATCCTCAACGGCCGCTACGACGGCTGCGGCACCACCGAGTTCCAGCGGCAGAGCATCCTGCGCCGCGAGGAGCTGTTCCGCGAGCGCATCATGTCCGAGCCGCTCGTCGAACTGCGCCGCCCCGCCGCGGACGTCACCGCCACGGACATCACCGCCACGGACATCGCCACCGCAGACGTCACCGTCCCAGACGTCACCGTCGCGGACATCACCGCAGCCGAGCCCGGGCAGGCGTCATGATGAAGGTCGGCCTGATCAGCAGCCTGCACCTCAACCACGGCGGCATGTCGCTGCACACCGGACCCGGCGACCCCATGCCCATGCAGACCTTCGTGCCCGTCGGCCTGCTCTCCCTCAAGGCCGCCGCGGACAGCGCGGGCGCCCCCGCCGACATCGGCGTCGTCGAGGTCAACCGCCTCCTCGTGGACGGCACCATCCCCAACACCGACGCCCTCTACGACGACATCGCCGCCGCGGTGCTCGCGGCGGGCGACGACCTGGTCGGCCTGATGACCGACGCGGACTCCCTCTCCCACACCGTGCTCATCGGGCAGGCCGTCAAGCGGCGCTCCCCCGGGACGACGATCTGCCTCGGCGGTCCCGCCGTCACCCCCATCAGCGCGGAGTTCGTCGAGCGCTTCCCGTGGGCCGACTTCATCGTGCGCGGCGAGGGCGAGCTGACGTTCACCGAACTCCTGGAGACCCTGCACGCGGGCGGCGATCCGGGCGACGTGCGCGGCCTGACGTACCGCCGGGGCGGCGAGGCCGTGGTCAACCCGGAACGCCCGCTGGTGAAGGACATGGCCGAGCTGCCCTGGCCCGCCTACTACGCCTTCGACATGACCACCGACGCCAACCTCTACCTGGACGTCGGCCGCGGCTGCCCCTTCAAGTGCTCCTTCTGCGCCACCGCGCCGTTCTGGGAGCGGCGGTTCCGGATGCGCCCCATCGACGACATCGTCCGGCAGATGGAGTACGTCCGCAGCGAGTTCGGCCGGACCAGCGTCAACTTCTCGCATGACATCTTCACCTGCGACCGGAACTGGACGCACCGCTTCTGCGACGAGCTGATCGCCCGTGACACCGGCGTCACCTGGGGGTGCAGCACCCGTACCGACGTCATCGACGCCGAGCTGCTGAAGAAGATGGGCGCCGCGGGCTGCGAGGAGATCTACTACGGCATCGAGAGCGGCTCGCCGCGGATGCAGCGGTGGATCAAGAAGAACCTCGATCTCGACCACTGCCTGGAGATCGTCAGGGCCACCAGGGAGGCGGGCATCCGCCCCGTCACCGGCTTCATCGTCGGCTACCCCACCGAGACCCGCGAGACCTTCGACGAGACGCTGACCCGGTTCTTCCAGTTCCTCCAGGAGGGCGAGGGCCGCAGCCAGCTCTTCACCCTGGTCCCGCTCCACCAGTCGCCGATGTACAGGCAGTACGAGAACACCCTGAGCCGCCCGGCCGAGTACTACGACGCGCCGGTGACCGAGTCCCGGATGGCGCAGATCCAGCAGTACCGCGCCGAGCACAAGGACATCTTCTGCACCGACTACCGCTTCGCCAGCCCGGACGTCGACGAGGCCCTGGTCGACGCGGCCGAGGAGCTCTCCGGCCATGTGGTGGTGCTCGCCTCGCTGTGGCCCCGGCTGCTCGCCCACTACGACTCCCCGCTCGCCTGGTACGAGCGCTGGGTCGCCTGGATCGAGCGCTACAACGGCCGGCACTCCCCCGGCACCCGCTACCGCCACCAGTGCGAGCCCCGTGACCTGCTGGTCTTCGCCCAGGAGGAGATCGCACGGCTCGGCATCGAGGACAGCCCCGTCGCCGCGCTGGTGCGCTACGAGATGATGCGCCTCGACGCCGCGAGCCTCCCGGCCCCGGGGCCGCGCCCCGCCGCGTCCACGGTGGGCCCCGAGTCCGCGCTGCGGCCGGGGGACTTCCTCGGCGCGGAGTTCCCGTACGACCTCCAGGAGCTGCTGCGCGGCGAGCCCGTCCGGCAGGCCGCGGACGGCGGCGCGTACGTCGTGACGCGGAAGAGCGCCGCCGACAAGATCGAGACCATCCAGCTGGGCCGCGCGGCACGCACCCTCCTGGAGCGCGCCGACGGCCGGCGCACCGCCCGGGAACTCATCGCCGAGGTCTTCCCGGAGTCCGCGGGCAGGAGCGACGCGGAACGGGCGCTGGACCGCGGCCTCGGTCTGGTCCGGTCCCTGGCGGGCATGGGGCTCCTGCTGGAGGGGCCGCCGCAGGCCCCGGCCACCCGCCCCGCGCCGGCGGGCCCGGCGGACGGCCCGCCGGGGACCGGCCCGGTCTCCGGCACCGGCACGGCGCTGGAGGGGCCGCCCCCGGCCAAGGGCAGGGCACTCGACGCCCCGTCGCCCGTCAAGGGCGGGGCACTCGGCACCGGGTCCCCGGCCAAGGGCAAGACCCTCGACGGCCCGGCCCCGGCCAAGGGCAGGGCACTCGGCACCCCGTCACCCGTCAAGGGCAAGGCCCTCGAAGGCCCGCCCCCGGCCAACGGCACCGCGCTCGACGGCCCGCCCCCCGCCGAGGGCAAGCCGCCGAAAGGGCCGCGCTCCCGCCGGAGCAGGGCGGGGGCGCGCTGACGTGCCGGCCGCAGAGGTCCGCCCGCCCACCGCCGAGGTGGTCCGCGTCGAACGCGCCCTCGGCGCGGTGCTGACGACCGGCGGCGGTGCGGAGCGCCGCCACCGCACCGAGTTCCACGGCGGCCGCCTGGAGCTGCCCGGCGCGAAGGCCCGGCTCTTCTCGGGACCGCCGCCCGCGCCCTGGCGGCTGCCGCTGCCGGACCCCGCCCCGCTCGACGACCACGGCGAGGTCGCCGCCGCCCTGGCCGCCCTGCGCACCCGCTTCGGCCCGGGCACCCGCCTGCACTACACGCAGACGTCCGCGGTCCGGATCGTCGCCGGGCCGGGCACGGGCGAGCCGGTGCCCCAGCACCGCCGGGTCTGGTCGCTCACCGGGGACCTCCGCACCCGCGCCGGCCGCACCGTCCCGGTCGGCCGCAGCGGACGCGGCCCGGGCGCCGGCCGGCTCGCCGACCCCACGGCGCTCGACGCGACGGACCGGCTGCTGGCGGCCGTGGACCGGGCCCGGCCGGTCACGGCCGGCGCCGCGCCCGCCGTGCTCGCGCCGCAGGCGGCCGGTGTGCTGCTGCACGAGGCGGCGGGCCACTTCGCCGAGGGCGCCCCGGACGGCACGCCGGTGCTCGGGCACCGGCTGCGCTGCCGGGTCGCCGCCGACCTGGTCTGCCTCGACGACGACCCGCTCGCCGAGGGCGGCCCCGCGCACTACGAGCGCGACGACGACGGCATCGCCTGCCTGGGCCGTCAGCGGATCGTCGTCGACGGCGTCCTCGTCCGGCAGTTGCACAGCGTCGCGAGCGCCCGGCGTGCCGGCGCGATGCCCACCGCCAACGGCCGCGCCGCGTCGGTGCTCCAGCGCCCGCTGCCCCGGATGTCCAACCTGGTCTGCCGGCCGGGCACGGCCCCGCTGGACGAGCTGGTGGAGCACGCCGGGCACGGCCTGCTCGTGCACCGGCTCGCCGACGGCATCCGGTTCGGCGGCACCGTCGAGGCCCGGCTGGTGCTCGGCGAGGTGATCCGCTCCGGCCGCCGCACCGGCGAGTACGTGACCGGCCGTGTCCGGGAGAGCGCCGACGTCCTGACCCGGATCGTCGAGCTGGGCGACCGCAGCGAGTTCGCCGACAACGCCCTGTGCGGAAAGGACCGCCAGATGCTGTTCGACGTCGGGACGTGCGCGCCCGCGGTCCGGCTCACCGAGCTGCGGTGCGCGCCATGACCGCGCTCCGCGTGATCCGGCGCCACACCGCCGTACGGGTGTCACCCGACGGTCGCGAGACGAGGACCGATCTCGCGCTGCGGGCCGAGTCCGCCGAGCCGGGCCGGTGGCGGCTTGCCGCCCACCCGCCGGACGACGGGGACGCGGAACCGGCGCCCGGCGAGGCGGCGGCTGCACGGCCGGTGTCCCGGGGCGGTGCCGGCGTGGATCCGGCCGAGCGGGCGCGCAGCGCCTGGCGCCTGCTGGCCGAGAAGGCCCGCCCGGTGCTGCGCGGGGACGGGCTGCTCGTCGAGGCGGGCCGCACCGGCACCGAGGTCGTCCACGACGGACGCACGGTGCTCAGGCGCAGCCGCGGCTACCTCCTGGTACGGGACGGCGACCACGTCCTGCACCTGTCGGGCGCCCCGGCCCCGGAGGACGGGGCAGCCGCCCCGGGTAACGACGCGACCGCTCCGGGAGGCCATGCGACCGCACCCGAAGACGGCACGGCCCCTCCGGAAGGCGACCCGGCCGCCCCGGACGCCGTCCTGCCCTGGGTGCGGGCGGCGGACCCGGACGAGATCCGCGCCGCCGACCCCGTCGTCCTCGGCCCGTCCGCCGTGCTGGCCCTGACGGCCGCGGTGCTGGAGGACCGGGGCGGCACTCCCCCGCACTGGACGGCGCCCCCGGCGCCCTCCCCCTATCCGCCCCACGACCTGTCCCCGCTGTTCCCGCTGTCCCCGCCGCCTCCGCCGTATCCGCCGTATCCGCTGTATCCGCTGTATCCGTCGGCCACGCTGTCCACACCGGCCACGCTGACCACACCGGCCACCCTCGTCCTGCCGCACGAGGCGGCCGGCGGCCGGACACCCGCCGACCTCGCGGCGGCCGCCGAACTGCTCGGCGACCCGGCCCTGTGGCTGGTGCCGCACGGCACCTTCGGCGAGTTCGCCGCCGGCGACGTGCCGGGCGTCGCCGCCGGCCGGCTGCCCCGCGCGGCGCTGCCGCCGCGCGCGCTGGTCGTCGACTCCCTGGCCCCAGGGGCCCGTTCGCCCGACGGCGCCCTGTACTGGACCGCCGCCTACCGCGTCCTCGACGGCGCCGGAACGGGGCGCGGCACCGGGCCGCTGCGGCTGCGCGGCGCACCGGCGGAACTGCTGGCCGCGGCCGCGGCGCGCTGCGGGCCCCGGCGGCCGGGGCTCGGCCGCGACCCCATCGGGCGGGCCCGCTACCTGCTCGCCCCCACCGTCCGCACCTCCCTGACCGCGGGCCGGACGCTCGCCCTCTGACCGCCCGGACCACACCCGCCCCACCCGCATGCACGTACCGAACACACACCCCGGACCAGGACACACACCCCGAACCACGAGAGGACCCGCCATGTCACCCACCCCCGCACGGGACGAAGAGCCACTCAACCTCGACGGCTTCCACGACGTCCTGCTCGCGCCGGTGCGCGGCGCCGACACCCGGCGCGGACTGCCCATGACCTACTTCGAACGCCGCCCCAGCCGGTTCGTGGCGAAGATCGCCCTCGCCCTCGGCGTCATCGTCGTCTGCTACACCGCCCTGCTGGAACTGCGCGGTCCGGTGACGATCGCCGTCTGCGTCCCGGTGCTCGGCGTGATGTACGCCTACCTGGTGGAGCTCCAGCACGAGTGCCTGCACGAGCACGCCTTCCGCGCCCGGTGGGCCAACCGCCTGTGGGGCTTCGTCTGCGGGATGTACATGTTCAGCTCGTACTCCCACTACAAGTACGAGCACCTCAGGCACCATGCGTTCCTGGGCACGGAGAAGAACCTTGAGTTCTTCAACTACCGCTTCCGCGGTCTGGACAGCGTGCACGGCTTCGCCGCCGCGGCCTTCCACCCGGGCCGGTACGCGGACGTCGTGCGCAACCTCGGCCGCGGTCTGCTGCGGCGGCCGCTGCCCGGCGTGGACCGGGTGAGGGCGACGCGGGCCATCCAGAACGAGTACCGGGTGCTGCTGGCCCTGGTGGCGGGCGCGGCCGCGGTGAGCGCCCTGAGCCGGGACTGGTTCTTCGTGTGGGCGTGGCTGCTGCCGATCCTGCTGGTCAGCGAGGCCGTGCACTTCCTGATCGAGCTGCCAGAGCACTTCGGCCTGAACACCCAGACGGACCCCGACGTGCTCTCCAACACCCGGACCATCAGGGCCTCGTGGTTCGCGCAGTGGATCACGAACTACAACAACCTGCACACGGCGCACCACTACCACCAGGGCGTCCCCATGGTGAACGTGCCCCGGCTGCACGGCGCGATCGAGGAGAAGGTGGAGGTCGTCGAGCCGTCGTACTGGAGCTTCTACCGCAAGGTGCTGCGCGGGGACATCGTCTACCAGGGCGACGAGCAGACCTGCATGACGCGTTGACGCCGGGCCGCGACCACAGGGACCGCAGGGACCACAGCCACCGTAGGGACCGCAGAGACCACAGGGACCACAGGAAGGAGCGATGCCCGTGAACGGCGTGGTGTCGACGTTCAACGAATGGGATCCCCTGCAGGAGGTCGTCGTCGGCCGGGTCGACGGCGCCATGACGTCCTCGTGGGACGTGCTCGACCGGATCACCGTGCCGCCCTCCTCCTGGGAGAGGCTGACCGCCTCGCCCGGCACGCGGGGCGCGCCGGTGCCGCCGGACGTGGTGGAGAAGGCCCAGGAGGGCCTGGACGAGTTCCTCGGGATCCTGCGGGACGCGCATGTCACCGTGCGCCGCCCGGACCCGCCGGACTTCTCCCGGCCGTTCGCCACGCCCGGCTGGTCGGTGGCGAACGGCATGTCGGTGGCGAACCCCCGGGACCTGCTGCTGGTCGTCGGGGACGAGTTCATCGAGGTGCCGATGGCCGACCGCAACCGGTACTTCGAGGTGTGGCCGTACCGGGGGCTCCTCACCGAGTACTTCCGGGCCGGCGCCCGCTGGACGGCGGCACCCAAGCCGCGGCTGACGGACGACCAGTACCGGCCGGGCTACGAGGTGCCGCCCTGGTCCGAGGACATGGCGTTCCTCGTGACGGAGGCCGAGCCGGTCTTCGACGCGGCGGACATCATGCGCTGCGGCCGGGACCTGTTCATCGAGCGCAGCCATGTCACCAACCGGCTGGGCGTCGAGTGGCTCAGGCGGCACCTCGGCCCGGAGTACCGGGTCCACGAGGTCGTCTCCCGCTATCCGAGGGCGATGCACATCGACACCTCCCTGCTGCCGCTCGCGCCGGGCAGGGTGCTGGTCAACCCGGAGTTCCTGGACCCGGACTCGCTCCCGGAGGTCCTCCGGTCGTGGGACGTGCTCATCCCGCCGGAGCCGGTGGTCACGCCGGTCATGGAGCAGGGCCTGATGAGCCGGTGGAGCAGTGTGAACGTGCTCATGCTCGACCCGGAGCACGTGGTGGTGGAGCGGTCGCAGACGCCGCTGCTGAAGGCGTTCGAGAGCTGGGGTTTCGAGCCCGTGCCGTGCTCCTTCGAGCATTACACGGTCTTCGGCGGCTCCTTCCACTGCGCCACCCTGGACATCCGGCGCAGGGGCACCCTGGAGTCGTACTTCTGATGGCGGCCCAGGTGCCCGGGGACCGGGTGGGCGATCCGCTGCCGGTGCCCTGGCCGGCGCAGCAGTGGTCGGCGGGCGCCCCGCGTCCGGCGCTGCCCGCGCGGGCGGTGCCGGACGCGGTGGCGGACCGGGTGCGCGCGCTGCTCGCGGCCGCTTCGGACGAGCCGGTGTGCGCCTATGTCTACGAGCCGGAGGCGGCGCGCCGCCGGGCGGCCGTGCTGCGTGCGCGGCTGCCCGGCTGGGCGGAGGTGTACTACGCGGCGAAGGCTAACTGCTTCCCGCCGGTCCTCGCCGCCCTCGCCCCCGTCGTGGACGGCTTCGACGTCGCGTCGTCGAGCGAGGCGGACGCCGCGCTGGCGGCGGGCGGTGGTGTCGCCCGGCTGATCGTCACGGGCCCCGGCAAGTCGGACCGGCTGCTGGCGGCGGCGGTCCGGGCGGGTGCCGAGTTCGTCAGCGTCGAGAGCGAGTTGGAACTGCACCGGCTGAACGCGGTCGCGCGGCGCGCCGGGCGGCGGATGCCGGTGGTGCTGCGGGTGAACTCCGCGACGTCGCCGCTCGACGGGGCGCTGCGGATGGACGGCCGGGCCACCCAGTTCGGCATCGGCGAGGACCGGCTGCCGGCGGCCGTCGCCACCGCCCGGCGGCTGCCCGGCGTCGAACCGGTCGGCTACCACTTCCATGTGGTGTCCGGGAACCTGGACGCCGACCGGCACGCGGCCTACGTGGTCTCCCGGCTGCGCTGGGCTGCCCGGGCGGCCCGGGAGCACGGCATCGGGCTGCGCGTGGTCGACGTGGGCGGCGGTCTCGGCGTGCCGCCGCACGGCGGGCCCCCGTTCGACCTGGACCGGTTCGCGGAGCTGCTGGCCGCCGCCCCGCCGCCGCGCGGGGTGCGGGTGGTGTGCGAGCCGGGCCGCTGGCTGGTCGCGGAGTGCGGCTGGTACGCGGCCCAGGTGACGGACCTGAAGCGGGTGGCCGGCGAGTGGTTCGCCGTGCTGGCCGGCGGTATCAACCACTTCATGCTGCCCGCCCTGCTGGAGGTGGCCGTGGACGCGGCGGTGCTGCCTCTCGAGCGGTGGCCGTACCCCTGCCCGCGCCCGGAGCTGCGGGACACCCCCGTCTCGCTGGCGGGACCGCTGTGCACCCCGGAGGACATCCTGGCCAGGGGGATCACCGCGGACCGGCTGCGGGTCGGGGACGCCGTGGTCTTCCCCATGGCGGGCGCGTACGGCTGGGAGTTCGCGGTGCGCGGCTTCCTCGGGCACCCCGCCGCACGGCGGGCGACGGCTCAGGCGACGTCGGTGCTCTCGTCGGGGAAGGCCGCCCCGGCCCGGGGCGTCTCCTCCTGATCCGCGTACCGCAGCAGCCACAGCCCCGGCAGCCCGGCCAGCGTGACCATCACCGCGGCGGTCCAGCCGAGCCCGCCGTGCACCAGCACCGGCGCGGCGATGGCCGAGCCCACGGGCGAGGTGCCCTGCATGAGGGTGCGCAGCGCGGCGAAGGCCCGGCCGTGCATCTCGGGCGGGATGCGGCGCATCCGAAGGGACTGCGCCCACACCGTCATCGGCGCGCTCAGCAGGCCCACGCAGAAGTAGCCGGTCCCGACCAGCACGGCCCGCGGCGCGCCCAGCACGGCGAGGAACCCCAGCGCCGCGCCCATCTGGCAGAACGCGATGCGGCGCACGGAGCCGCGGCCCGCACGGCCGCCGGCCAGTGTCGCGCCCACCAGCTCGCCGGCGGCGAGCGTCGCCGTCAGCGCGCCCAGCGAGGTGGCCCCGCCCAGCTCGTTCTTGGCCAGCCAGGGGCCGACGACCAGCAGCAGCATGCCGTCGGCGACGTTGAACGCCATGAACGCGGCCGTGGTGGCCATGATCACCTTGTCCCGGCCCACCACCCGTACCGAGGTCTTCGCGCCGGGCGCGCCTGTGCCGTCGGCGGTGTGCCGCCCGGGGGGTGCCAGCGGGCGGCACACGGTCGCCACGGCGAGCGCGAAGAGCAGGTAGGTGACGGCGTCGATGAGCAGCACGTTGGGCGCGCCCAGCACGCCGACGAGCACACCGGCCAGCGCCGGGCCCACCACGGTGGAGACACTGAAGCTCAGCGACTCCAGGGCGTTCGCCGTGTCCAGCTCGGACTCCTCGACCAACTGCGGGATCGCCGCGGGGAACCCGGCGAGCGGCACCATCTTCAGCAGCCCGTAGACGACGGCGACGGCGAACGGCAGCACCGTCGGCACGTCCCCCAGGGCCGCGGCGAGGGGCACCGACGCGACGCACGCCGCGCGGAAGACGCTGTCGGCGATCAGCACGGTGCGCTTGTCGAACCGGTCGAGCAGGGGCCCGACGGCGAGCCCGCCCAGCACCACGGGAGCGGTGAGGCACACCCCGAGCAGGCTGAGCCGCGCGGTGCCGCCGTCGTCCAGGACGAGCCAGGTCAGCGCCAGCAGCGTCATCCCGTCGCCGAGCAGCGACACGGAGGCGCCGAACCAGACCCGGCCGAAGTCCCCCGAGCCCAGCAGCCGCAGATACGCCATCACAGCCCCCGCACCTCCTGCCCGGCAGCGGCCGGCCTGGCGAGGGCGGTGGGTGCCGGTGCGGCCGGCAGCAGTTCGCGCCGCTCGTGGGCGAGCAGCCACCGTTTGACGTCCAGGCCGTAGTAGTAGCCGCCGAGGGTGCCGTCCGTGCGGCGGACCCGGTGGCAGGGGACGATCAGCGGGACCAGGTTGCAGGCGCAGGCCGCGCCCGCCGCGCGGGCCGCGCCGGGCCGGCCGGCCCGCTCGGCCAGCTCCCGGTAGCTGACGGACGTGCCCGGCGCGACGCGGCGCATCTCGCGCCAGGCGGCCAGCCGGAAGTCATTGCCGAACTGGACGACGGGCAGGTCGTCCAGCGCCCGCACGGCACCGTCGAAGTAGGCGCGCACCGCCGCCACATACGGCTCCAGGGCGCCGCTGCGCCGCGGCGAGGCGCCCCGGTGGGGCGGTGGCAGCTCCGCCAGCAGCGTCTGGGGGTCGTCGGTGAAGCCGGCGGCGACGATGCCGCCCGCCAGGGTGATCATGCTGAACGGGCCGAGCGGCGTCGGCGCCGTCGCGGTGTCCATCGTGCGCGTGCCTTTCGAGCGGAGAAAACGGTGACCGGGCGCCCCGGGCGTGGGGACGCCGGGCCCGGGATGTGCGGGTCCTGGGCCGCGGGACGTGGGCCCCGCGGGAGCCGCGACGTGGGGGCCGGGGTGTGCGGGGGCCGGGAGGTGCGGGGGCCGGGAATGTGCCGGGGCCGGATGTGCGGGACGGCGGCGGAGGGGCGGTCGGGGGGCAGCGGAGGCGGTGGTCGGCAGCGGAGGGTACGGGCGGTGGGGCAGCGGAGAGGGTGGGCGGTGGCGGGTCTCAGTGGGAGTGGTGGTCGGCGGGCGGCCGGACGGCGGAGTTCAGGTGCATGACGGCGTAGGAGCGCCAGGGGCGCCAGCGGTGGGCCTGCTCCTCCAGGGCGCGGCGGAGGCCGGCCGGGTCGGGCGGGGCGCCGGACGCCCCGGACGGCGAGCCGGACGCCCCGGCCGGGTCCGGCGGCGACCCGTACGGTCCGGGCAGGGTCCGGACCGCCGCCCGCACCACCGGATCGGACGGGTCGAACGCGTCGGGGTCGCCCAGGACGTGCATCGCGATCCGCTGGACGGTCCAGGGCTCGACGCCGGGCAGTGCGAGCAGCGCGGCGACGGCCGCCGCACGGTCCGCGTCCCGCTCCAGGCTCAGCTTCTCGTCGGCCACGGCACCGGCGAGGGCGCGCACGGCGGCGCACGCGGCGTGGAGGTCCGCGGCAGCAGGGGCGCCGGTCCCGGGGTGGCCGTCCGCCGCGGCGTCGGCGCCCCCGGCGGTCGGGCCGGCCGCCAGGTCGGCCGCGATGTCGGTCTCGGCCAGCGCCCCGGCGGGCGGGAAAACGGTGGCGGGGGCGCCGTCGGGTGCGGTGAGGGGCTCACCGTAGCGGGCCGCCAGCCAGCCGCACAGCTCCCTGGCCCCGGCGCGGGGCAGGTACTGGTCGGCGAGCAGCCGGACCGCGGTCTCGAAGCCGTCCGCACAGCCCGGCACACGCAGGCCCGGCCTGGCCCGGACCAGCGGGCCCAGCCAGGGGGCGGGGCCCAGCGCCTCGGCCACGGCGGCGGGGTCGGAGTCGAGGTCGAGGAGGTCGCGGCAGCGCCGGACCGCGGCGGTCACGTCCCGCAGGTCGGAGAGCCACAGGCGCACCGTCACCTGGTGCTGCTTCGTCTCGCGGTCCGGCCGGCAGCCGGTGAGGTCGAGCTCGGCGCGGCCGCTGCCACGCGGCAGCCGCAGGGTCCGGCACAGCCGGAGGTCCCCGACCTCCTCCACGGCGGGCAGCGCCCGCTCCCGGAACCAGGCGAGCAGGGCGCCCGCCGCGAGCGGAGGGCGGTAGCGCAGCCGGAGCGTCAGCGGCCCGGCCGTCGCGCCGGGGGCCGCGCCGGCGCCCGGCGTCGAGGAGCGTGGGCCGGGCGCCCCGGCCCGCGCGCCGCCGCGCCCCGCCCCGGCTCGGCGCAACTCCCGCGGCGAGCAGCCGAAGGCGGCGCGGAAGCCGTCGTTGAACTGGCGGATGCTGGAGTACCCGGCGGCGAAGGCGACGTCCAGCAGGGGCAGCGAGCTGGACTCGATCAGCAGCCGTGCCACCTGGTTGCGGCGGTTCAGGGCGAGGGCGAGCGGTCCGACGCCGACCTCCGCGACGAGTTGGCGGTGCAGGTGGCGCTCGCTCACCGCGAGGTGCCGCGCGACCCCCGCCACCCCTATCTCGTCCACCGCGCCGCCGGCGATGAGCCGCAGCGCCCGGGCGACCAGGTCGCCCCTGGCGTTCCACTCCGGGGAGGAGGGGTGGGACTCGGGGCGGCAGCGCCGGCAGGCCCGGAACCCGGCCGCCTCGGCCGCCGCGGCGATCCGGAAGAAGCGGACGTTCTCCGGCTTCGGCGTGCGCGAGCCGCACACCGGGCGGCAGTAGACGCCCGTCGTCGTGACCGCCACGTAGAAGGTCCCGTCGAAGCGGGTGTCCCTGCTGGCCATGGCCCGGTAGCAGGTGTCGAAATCCAGCACTCCGACATTCTTACCGCAAATCCCCTACCGCGTCTGGCGGGAATCGGACCAGGTGATCCGGAGCGCGGTACGGCATGGCCGGCAAGGGGTGGGGAAATTACAATGATCGAGGGCCAGAACCCGCTCAGGATGTCCCGCACCGCCGTACCGGCCGGCCGAAAGGCCGCAGTGAGGAAGTCCGATGACAGCCCGTCAGGGGGGAGGCGGAATGCGCCCCGGGGAATTCGCGGTCGACCCCGGTGAGGCGGAGGCGTTCATCCGCTTGTATCACCGGGAAATCAACCGCTCCGATCTGTTGTACCCCCGCCTCGCCGAGGTGCGCCGGCGGATCGCCGAAACCGGCTCGTACACGCACACGCCCGAGGAACTCGCCTTCGGCGCACGCGTGGCATGGCGGAATTCCGCCCGCTGCATCGGCCGGCTCTACTGGCAGAGCCTCCAGGTGCGCGACCGCAGGCACGTGACGGACGCCGCCGGCGTGGCCGCCGAGTGCATCGCCCACCTGCGCACCGCCACCAACGGCGGCCGGATCCGCCCGGTCATCACCGTCTTCGGTCCAAATGGCGCGTCCGGGCCGCCCGTACGGATCTGGAACGAGCAACTCGTCCGGTACGCCGGCCACCTCAGGTTCGAGGGCGGCTACACCGGCGACCCGCGCGGCTACGGCCTCACCGAGCTCGCCACCCGCCTCGGCTGGCGGCCCCCCGGCGGTCCATTCGACGTGCTGCCCCTCGTCATCGAGGCCGGACAGGAGGGCCCGCGCCTCTTCGAGATCCCCCGCGAGGACATCCTGGAGGTCCCGCTCGCCCACCCCTCCCTGGGCTGGTTCGCCCAGCTCGGCCTGCGCTGGTACGCCGTGCCCGCCATCTCCAACATGCGGCTGCGCATCGGCGGCATCTCCTACTCCGCGGCGCCCTTCAACGGCTGGTACATGGGCACGGAGATCGGCGTCCGCAATCTCTGCGACGCCGACCGCTACGACATCCTGCCGGAGGTGGGCCGCCGCCTCGGCCTGGACACCTCGGCCGACCGCACGCTCTGGCGCGACCAGGCCCTGGTGGAGGTCAACCGCGCCGTCCTGCACTCCTTCGACAGCGCCGGTGTGACCATCGCCGACCACCACACGGAGTCCGAGCGGTTCCTCAAGCACCTGGCCAGGGAGGAGCTTGCGGGCCGGTCCTGCCCGGCCGACTGGTCGTGGATCGTGCCGCCGATGTCCGGCGCCCTCACCCCCGTCTTCCACCGCTACTACGACGAGGGGCGCCCCAGCCCCGACTTCCACCTCGACGAGGCGGCCCGGCTGCGGGCCGAGGGCATCGCCCCGCAGCCGGACCCGCGCGTCGGCGCCCGGGCGCCGGCGCGCAGCTGCCCGGTGCCGCACGGATGACGGCGCGCCGCGCAGGCCCTGGCACCCGGCTCAGCCCCGGGCCGCCGGCTCCACCACCATTCCCGACAGGAACGGCGCGGAGAACTGCCGGACGTCGACCGGTGCGTCGATGACGAGCCGGGCCCGCAGGGGGTGCCGGGCCGGGCGGCCCCGCACCGCGCCAGAGCCCGCGGCGGCGGTCCCGGCAGCCGCGGCGGTCCCCGCTCCGGCCCCGGGCGGGCCGGACGCCCCGGACGCCCCGGACGCGAGCCCGGTCCCGTCCGCGTACTCGAGCATGAGCGCCGGAGCCGAGAGCGCGTCCAGCGACAGCACCAGGTCGGCCTCGTCCCAGGCATGGGGGTCGCCGAAGTCCTGGGAGGCCACGGCCGTGAAGCCCATCCGGCTCTTGAAGGTGAACAGGCCCGGCTGGGCCAGGTGCCCGTAGAGGTTCGGGTCGTCGCCCAGGGTCGCCCACGCGTACCCCTTCTCGCGGGCCACCTGCATGGCGGTGCAGTACACGGCGCGCGGGTAACCCGCCTTCCTGGCGGCCTCGGTGACGGCGGACCAGCGGACGCGGATCGCGCTCTCGTCCGGGCTCTCCAGCGCCAGGCAGCCGCCGACCAGTTCCCCGTCGCGGCGCAGGAACACCCCGAAGTACTTCTCCGGGCCCTCCAGGATGGCCGTGGTGAAGCGGCGCGCGAACGCCACCCCGTACCGCATCGCGCCGACCTGCGCCTCGTACAGGTCCAGGAACCTGTGGAGGCTGTCGGGGGTCACCCGGTCCTCCACGACCTCCCGGACGCCCTGCGCCGCCATGCGGCGGCGCGCCCGGTGGACGTACTGACGGCTCTTGTGCGGAATTCCGGCGAGAAAGGATTCCTCGTCGGCTCCGAGCCGGGCCAGCCAGGTGAGCGTGGCGGGTTTCCGGACGAATCCGCGGCGGGCGAGTTCGTCCCAGGTCGCGGGTGGTGGATTCATCATACGGACGACCGGGACCGGGCGGTCGAGACGGGTCCAGGGGGCGACTTCCCGGTCCAGGTCCTCGGGCTCGATGGCCGCCACGGTTAAACCGAAATCGTCGACGATTTCCATGGTTTCCCTTCCTGCGCCGTTCGAACGCCCCGGACGGAGCGTGGGCATTCTCGCAGTGCCGGTCGCCGGTATCCCCGTACCGGCGAGGATTTCAGCCGGGCGTCGGCCCGGACGGGGCGTCGGGCATACGGTTGACGGGGTGGTCGTCGACCGCCCAGAGGTACTGCACGGCGTAGGCGCGCCACGGCTGCCAGGCCCGCGCCCTGCGGGTCAGCGCGGCGGGCGTGCCGGGCAGCCCCAGCGCCTTGGCCGCCAGCCGGATGCCGAGGTCGGTGGCGAGGAAGGCGTCCGGGTCGCCCAGCGCCCGCATGGCGATCATCTCGACCGTCCAGGGCCCCACCCCGGGCAGCGCGGCGAGCGCCGCCCGTGCCCGCGCCGGGTCGCCGCCCGGTGTGAGGGCGACGTCCTCGAAGGCGAGCGCGGAGACGAGGGCGACGAGGGTGGCACGGCGCGACCGCGGCATGGCGAGGGCGTCGGGGTCGAGCTTCAGCAGCGCGGCCGGCTCGGGGAACAGCCGGGTGAGCCCGCCGTGCGGGTCGTCGACGGGCTCGCCGTGCGCGGCGGCGAGCCGGCCCGCGAGGGTGCGTGCGGCGGCGGTGGAGACCTGCTGCCCGAGGACGGCCCGTACGGCGAACTCGGCCGGATCGCTCGTCCGCGGCACCCGGCGCCCCGGACTGCGGGCGACGAGCGGCGCGAGCAGCGGGTCGGCGCGCAGGTGCCCGTCGACGGTCACCGGGTCGGCGTCCAGGTCGAGCATCCAGCGGCACTGCCGCACGGCGACGGGCAGGTCGCGCCGGTCGGTCAGGGTGAGGTCGCAGCCGACATACCCGTCCATGGGGCGCAGCGAGACGATCCCGTACCCACCGGGCAGCCGCAGCGTCCGCCGGTAGGCGCCGGCACGCCACTCCTCCACCCCCGGCGTGGCGGTGGCCACGAGGTGCCCGAAGAGATTGTCCGGGCAGAGCGGCGCCCGGTACTCCAACCGCAGGGAAGCGAACACCGCCCCAGTATCGGGCGCGGCACCCCGGGCGCGGCCGGCGGCACACGTGTGGGTGAGCGGATTCAGGCCCGGCCGGCCCGTGCCGGAGCGCGCACGGCCGCCCGCCGGTGCCGCGTCGCTTCCGGGTCTTCGGCGCACCGTGGCGGATGATCGAGGGACCGCCCGCCCGGGAGGCGCCGGGCGGTGCGCACGCGCACACACTTGTGGGAGGTCGCGGTGGCAGAGCACCCGGTGATCGGGTACCTCGTCTGGGCGGTCCTGTTCGGCGCCGTCTTCGCCTGGGAAGGCATCAGCCTGATGCGCATCGGCGACGGTTACCCCACCCTCAGCGACGCGCTGGCCGGCGTCATGCGCTATCCCGCGGGCCGGTGGACCCTCTTCGCGCTGTGGCTCTGGTTCGGCTGGCACACCTTCGTGAGCGGCTGGCAGTTCCTGCTCAGGGACCCCGTGCGATAGTCCGCGGCGGGGACGGGGCGGTCCTGCCGTGCTTCCGGTATCGCTGAACGTCGCGATCATGCTGATCGGCTATCTGCTGACGATGGGATACCTCGCCCTCGGCCTGTACATCCTGTACAGGCGTCCGTCCGAGCCCCGGCATCCGTCCCGGCGCCTCACGCCGGCCGCCGTGCGGCGGGGGTGGCCGGGCCTGATCCGCCAGGTGGCGGGCACCGCGGTCGGCGGATATGTGCTCCTGATGGTCGTGATCATCGCCTACTACCACGGTGTGGCGCACGAGGGTGGCGCGTTCCTGGCCCGTGCGGCCGAGGGCGCCGCGGCGCTGGTGGGGGTCACCCTGCCGGTGCTCCTCCTCGTCTCCTGGGTGGTGCGGGCCGTGCGGCGGCGGTCGTGGCGCAGACCCCGGCGGTGAGCGCGCCGGCCATCACCCGGCCACCCGGGAAGGCGGGCGGCCCGCGAGGGGCGCGTGAGGTGGGACACCCGGCTCAGGATGCGGGCCGGCGGACCGGCGGAAGCAGTCGGGAAGCCACCGGGGCTTTTGCGCCGTCACACGCGGTGGGGTGGTACCGGGTCACCCGTCTCAAGGAGGAGGAGGGCGATGTCGTCGCTGTTCTCGTCCGTCACCGCCCGCTCCACGCTGCGGACGAGCCCGTCGCACAGGACGCCCAGGGGGCCCGCCGGTGCCCGGGCGATGCGGTCGGCGAGTGCGCCGACGCCGTCGCTCAGGTCGGTGCCGGGCCGTTCGATGAGGCCGTCGGTGTAGAGCGCGAGGAGGCTGCCCGGCGGCAGGGGGATCTCGGTGGTGCGGAACACCGTGTCCGGCTCGATGCCGAGGAGGAGGCCGGGCGGCAGGTCCAGAACCTCGGTACGGCCGTCCGGCCGCCGCAGGATCGGTGGCGGGTGCCCCGCCATGGCGAGGAGGGCACGCCGGTGCCGCAGGTCGATCTGCGCGTAGAGGCAGCTGATGAACAGTTCGGTGTTCAGGTCGCCCACGAGGCGGTTGGTGCGTGCGAGGACCTCGCCGGGTGGGGCGCCGACCTGCGCGTGGGTGTGCACGGCGGTGCGGACCTGGCCCATCAGGGCGGCCGCCTGCACGCTGTGTCCCTCGACGTCGCCGATGACGGCGGCCGCGGTGGCGTCGTCGAGCCGGATCAGGTCGTAGAAGTCACCGCCGACGTCCAGGGCGCTGGTGGCCGGCCGGTAGCGGGCGGCGGTGCGCAGGCCCGTGAGGCGCGGCAGGTCGCTCGGCAGCAGTCCGGCCTGGAGGCCCCGCGCCGCCCTGGCGTTGCTGTCGTAGAGCCGCGCCCGCTCCAGCGCCTGCGCGATCACCCCGGCCAGCGAGGTGAGTTCGGCGCGCTCGTCGGGAGCGAAGGGGCGGCGCCGGTCGTAGCCCAGGACGCAGCAGCCGATCGTCCGGCCCGAGACGGTCAACGGCAGGTAGGCGAAGGCCGCCATGTCCCCGTACCGTTCGATGCCCGGGTAGGCGCGCTGGAGTTCGGTGCTGTCGGAGTGGAACGAGGCGGTGCCGCTCTCGATGGTGCGCGCACCCTCGGTGTGGGTGGTGAGCGGGAGGCCGTCGAAGAACTCGGCCATCCGGGCGGGGAAGCCCCGGGAGCTGACGACGCGCATCCGGCCCTCTTCCGCGGTGAGCAGCGCGAAGCCCTGGGCGTCGAGAACGGGCATCATCTGCTCGGTGAGCGACTCGGTGACCTCCTTGGTGCTGACCGCCTCGGTGAGCGCCGAGGCCAGGTGCAGCAGGTGGAACAGCGTGCCGGCACGGACCGGGGCGCCGGTGGGCGAGACCTGGACGACCTCCCCGTCGCCGGCGGGAAGATCGACGGGCCGGATGCGGACGGTGATCCCCCGGTCGTCGGCGTACAGCACGAACGACAGCCACTGGCCGTTGGGACGGCGGGCGCTGAAGCCCGCGGGAAGGCGGCTGAAGAGCGCGGACAGGTAGGCGTTCTCGTAGGCGGGGTCGTTCAGCCAGGACAGGGCCTCCCAGGGGCGCTGGTGCACCAGCGCGCCGGGACCGCTGCCGAGGAGTTCGCACGCGTCGTCGTCGAGGAACGTCAGGCGCCCCTCCTTGTCGAGTCCGCACACTCCCCCGGGGAGGCGGTCGACGACCTGGGTGACGAGGTCGTCGCGCCCCGGCGGCGGTGGCTCCAGCGCGAGCGGTTCGGGCCGCGGCAGCACCGGCTCGCCCGCCTCGGCGGCCCGCCGCAGCCCGCGTGCCACGCGGCGGCAGGCGTCGCCGACCGTGCGTTCCTCGTCGGCGGAGAGCTCGGGCGACCGCGTGCCGGGCCACAGCAGCAGCACGGCTCCCCAGCAGACGCCGCCGTCGGACAGCGGTGCCACGTACATGGCGACGGGGTACGGGAACGAGAGTGCCGTGCGCGGAAAGCGGCGCGCCAGATCATGCTGGCCACTGAGCCAGACCGGCCGGCGGATGCGCACGGCCTCCGCCACCGGAACCGGTGCCGCGCGCGCCACCCGGGACCAGGGCCGGGCGATCCGGGTGGGCACCCCCGTCACGACGGTCATCCGGATGAGCCGGTCCTGCGGGACGTCCAGGTACCCCGCGACCACGTGGGCACCGACGGCGCGCGCCAGCTCGCGCACCTCGTGGTCCAGGACGGTCGCGCCCTCCTGCGTCGTGGCGCTCTCCTCGTACCCGAACACCGGACTACCGCCTCCGTCAGCACCGTCCTCGCGGACCGCCGCCCCGCTCGTCCGACCGCCCTCCTGTCCGGCCCCGCGCCGGCCGGGCCTCCGCGGCGGCACCGGAGCCGGGCCCCACGGTGCGCTCCCGGCCGGCCACCGGTTCCCCGGCTCACCCAGGAGCCCCGTCACCGCAAGCCGGAAACCATCTGGAAGTATCCAAGAATACGCCCATTTGCCGCTATTCCTCTACCGATCCGCGCGGCCGCACACCCGGCCCCGCACGGGTGTGCGCCCACGGCCGCCGGGTGAACACCACGGATACACCCCGTGACCATCCCGGCGACCCGCCCGGCACGACCTGCCGTGCACGCACACACACGCTCCGTGCGGGTGCGGTGCGGCAACCCGTCGCCGCCCGGATGACCCGCACACAATCCCCCTCCGCCCGTGCATCCACCCCGGACGCGGCACCAGACCACCCGGCCGTGGACCCACCCGACCACTCGCCCACCCCCGCCGCGATCAGCGTCGGGGGCGGTCCGCGTCGGCCTGTCCGGCAGGCACGCCGACCACCCGGTGCACCCAAGAGCCCGCTCCCGCGCACCCGCGCGTTCCGGGGGCAGGCCGATGGAAACCGGCACAGAGGCCCCACTATGAACTGTGTGTATAGTGGGGATGCGGGGTCGTCGCCCCGTCATCGTCCGCCGTCGCCCGTCCCAGGAAAGCCGGGGTTCCCCATGCCCAGCCGACGCCGCCTCAGGACCGCCCGGCGGCCGCGCATATGGGTGCGCGACCTCCTCATGGGCGCCCGCTTCGCCTGCACAGGCGGGCGCGAAGGGTGGACACGCACCCTGCTCACCGCCGTCGGAGCCGGGCTCGGCGTCCTTCTGATGCTCTGCGCCGCGTCGGTCCCCTCCCTTCTCGACGCCCGGACGGCCCGCGAAGAGGCGCGCCAGACCGCCAACGCGACGTCCGAAGCGTCCGTGGGCCGCAGCGACCACAGCTTCCTGCGCCTGGACACCTCCACCGTCTTCCGCGGCGACACCGTGACCGGGGAGCTGATCCAGCCCGACGGGGACAGGACACCGCCCCCGCCCGGAGTGCGGCGGATTCCGGCCCCCGGCGAGATGGTCGTCTCGCCGGCCCTGCGCGACCTCCTGCACTCGGACGCGGGCGCCCTCCTCCGGGGCCGAATCGGCTACCGGGACGTGGGCACCGTGGCCGAGGCCGGGTTGGTGCAGCCCGGCGAACTGCTCTACTACGCCGGCAGCTCGTCCCTGTCCACGGACCGCGGCGCCATACGCTCCGACCGCTACGGGCACGCCGAGGCCCGGCAGCCGCTCAACCCGATGCTCCTCGTGCTGATCACCCTCGTGTGCGTGGTCCTGCTGGTGCCGGTGATCATCTTCATCGGCACCGCCGTCCGCTTCGGCGGGGAACGCCAGGACCGGCGGCTGGCGACCCTGCGGCTGCTGGGCATGGACGCCCGGGCGGTCCGGCGCATCGCGTCCGGGGAGTCGCTGTTCGCCGCCGTCTGCGGGCTGGCGGTGGGCGCCGCCCTCTTCTCGGTGGTGCGGATGTACGCGGGCGCCGTGCGCCTGTGGGGCGTGAGCGCCTTCCCCTCCGACGTGGTCCCCGTCCCGGCGCTCGCCGCGGCAACGCTCCTGGCCGTTCCCGCGGCCGCCGTCTTCGCCACCCAGATCGCCCTGCGGTCGGTGACGATGGAGCCGTTGAGCGTCACACGGCTGGCCAGGCCCCGGGGCCGTCGCCTGGGGTGGCGGCTGGTGATGCCGGTCGTCGGAGTCGTACTGCTGCTGGCCGTGCACACCGTCAGCCCCGAGGGCGGGTCGGCCAGCCCCGTCCCCGTCGCCCTGGGAGCGGTGTGCATTCTGATCGGCCTCACCGGGCTCCTGCCCTGGCTGGTCGAGGTCGTCGTCGGCCGTCTGCACGCCGGCCCGGTCTCCTGGCAGCTCGCCGTCCGCCGGCTGCAACTCGAGAGCGGCTTCGCGACACGCCCGCTCACGGGCGTCACCGTCGCCGTGGCCGGCGCCATCGCGCTCCAGATGGCCCTGGGCGGGATGCAGGAGGATTTCCGCCACCTCAGGACGTCGGCGGGAGCGAACACCAGGCAGGCAGACATGACGCTCTCCCTGCCGTTCGGCAGCCGGCCGATCACAGAGCGGCTCACCACCGGTCTGGAACACACGAAAGGTGTCACAGACGTCCTGACCGTCACGGAGACGTACATCCGCAAGCCGGCCGACACCGGCGGCATCCCCGCCCTGACCACCCTGACGGTGGCGGACTGCGCCACCCTGCGGAAGCTCGCCACCCTGCCCGCCTGCCGGGACGGCGACTCCTTCGTGGCCCGGGCGCCGGGACATCATCCGGAGGACCGGCAGGTCACCGATACGGCCGTACCCGGCGGCATGGTGGATCTGGATGCGGACGGGACCGGGCCGGCGGGCCACCGGCTGTGGCGGCTGCCGGCCTCCACCCCGCAGGTGACCGCCCGCCCCGACCCGATGGGCGAGTACCACCCCGGCGTGCTGGCCACTCCGGGAGCCCTGAGCCCGCAGCGGCTGCCGCACGCCACCACGACGGTCGCCGTCCGAACGGACGGCAGGGTCGCCGACGCCGCCGAGTACGTCCGCAACACCGCGGCGCGCGCCAGTCCCGGGATCAGTGTCGTCGCCCTGATGCAGACCACGCGGGACAAGCAGTACACCAGTGTCAAGACGGGCATCCTGGCCGGGAGCGCGACCACCCTCGCCGTCATCGCCGCCAGCATGCTCGTCTCGCAGATCGAACAACTCCGCGCACGCAGGCGCATGCTGTCGACGCTCGTGGCGTTCGGCACCCGCCGGCGGACCCTGGCCCTGTCGGTCCTGTGGCAGACCGCGGTCCCCGTCGTCCTCGGCACCGTCCTGGCCACCGGCGGCGGCCTGGCCCTCGGGGTCCTCGTCCTGCGCGTGGTCGCGAAACCCGTACAGCAGTGGTCCGCCTTCGTCCCGTTCGCTGCCACCGGAGCCCTGGCCGTCCTCGGGATCACCCTGTGCACCATGCCACCGCTCCTGCGGCTGGTGCGTCCCGACGGCCTCCAGACCGAGTGACACACCGCCGGCACCTCGCCGGCCCCGGCACGTCGGGCGCGCGCCCCGGTCGTGCCGTCGCCCGCGCACGCCGACCGCGGCCGGGGAGCCGACGGGCCGTCGGATCGGTGTGCGACGTCACCCATCTGAATGGACTCGGAATGATAGAAGTACAGCGATCCTGTGCGAACGCGAACATGGTCGGGTGACGGACGCCAAAGCACTTCTCTGCCTGGTTCACGCCACGGGCGACATCGTGGCCCGGCTCAACGAGTCACCCGGCGGCGCCGGAGGCTGGGAGCACTCCGATGCGACCTCCGACGTGATCCTTGCTCTGGCGCGGCTGGCCCGGTATCTGCCCGCCACGGTGGACCGGGTCTGGGCGCACCTCGGAGGGCCGGACGCGCTCCGGCGCGCCGGCTCCCGCGACGGGGGCGCGGTGCGCGCCCTGGCCGACGCGCAGTGCTCGCTGGACGCCGCGAAAGCCGCCGCCGAATCGCTTGCTTTCGCACTGGCCGACGCCCATGCGGCCGCACTCGCCCTCGTCGAGGGGCACCTCAGGGAGGGGCACCTCGTGGAGGGGCACCTCGTGGAGGGGCGGTGAACCGCCGACGCGAACCCGCCCCGCTTCCCGCCGGAGCGCGGAGTGAACCGACCAGGACGGGGCCCCTCGCGGGGCGGCGGCAGGGGTGGGCGACGCGCCCCCGGCGCGGCCGGCACACGCCGCCCGTCACGAGGGAGCCGAGCCCACGGAGAGCGCCGAGCCCGCGGACGACGGTGCTCCGGCGGGCTGACGGCGTGGCCGGGCAGGCAGTCAGGGGGCGGGCAGACCTGGAGCCTGCAGAGCTTCGCCGTGTCCGAGGAGCTCCGGTAGTGGGTGTCTCCGGTGTGGGTGGCGGTGTAGGCCGGGCCGATGTCCGTCGCTTCGATGTCCTTCGCGGGCGGAGCGAGGGTGGCCACGCCGTCGGCGTCGGTCTCCGCGGTGCCGAGCGTGATCATGCCACCGCAGAGCCGCTCGGCCTCGAAGAGGATCTTCTGTCCGGCGATGGGGCGGTTGGTCGCCGCGTCCCTGAGCACCGCGCTCATCGTCTGGAGTAAGAACCCCTCCGGACGCGGGCACAGAGTCGCCTGACGGGCCGTCAGTGAGGTCCTGGCGGGATGCACGGTCGCGATGGCCCTGCCCTTGCCGGTGGCGAAGCGGCCCGGCTGGCCGTTGTACCGCCCGACGACGGTGCCGGACTCCAGCGTCTTCGTGGTGACGGACGCCCGGCCGCCCACGAGGTCGGCGGTGGCACAGAGTCCGCCGGGGCCGGTGAAGGTGACGGTCCCGGCGGGCATGGCCGAGCCGGGCGGCACCGGTTTGACGGTCGCGGTGATCCGGGTGGACCGCCCGTAGTCGGAAGGATCGGGGGTGATGGTGACCTCGGTGGTCGTCCGGGCCTCGGAGACGATGACGGACGTGGTCCCGGACGAGGCCTGGAAGCAGGCGTCGCCGTTGTAGGTGACGGTGACGGTCCCCGTCGTGAGGCAGCGGGTGGTGAAACAGGCCACGCCGTCGACGAGGCGGACGGTCCGGCCGCCGTGGCGGCCGGCGAGGACGACGGTTCCGGTGGGCGTACCCGCCCCCGGCTGCTTCGGTGTGACCCGCACCCGGAGGGTCACGTGCTGCCCGTGGACCGACGACGTGGGATCGGCCGTGACCGTGGTGGTGGTCTGGGCCCTGCCGACGGTGACCTCCGTCGCGCCCTCACTGCCGAGGAAGCAGTCGTGGTCGTCATCGCCCAGGTAGGTGGCGGTGATCGTGCCGGACTCCAGGGTGCGAACGGTGGCGCCGGCCCGGCCCGACGCGTCCAGCGTCGCCGCCGCGGCCAGGCCGGGGCCGCAGAACGTGACGGTTCCGGTGGGGGTGCCGGACGCCGGTTCCCCCGCCCGGACGGTGGCGAGGACGCGTACCGGGCTGGCCGCACACCGAGGAACCCGGTGCGGCACCCACCGCGGTGGTGGTCTGCGCCTTGTCGACGACGGCCGTGGTCGTCGCCGAGGACGCAAGGAAGCGGTCGTCACCGTGGTACTCGGCGGTGACGTCGCCGGGCCCCGAAGGGACGACGGTGACGTGGAACTCGCCCGGCGGCGGCGTCACGTCGAAGCCGGGGCCCCTGAACCGGACGGTGCCCGTGGGAGTGTCCGTCCCCGGTGCGACGGGCGTGACGCACGCGCATGTGTGGTGGTGCGCGCCTGGTCGACCTGGACGTCGCCCTGGGCCATGGACCTCAGGCAGAGGTCGTCACCGGTGTAGGTGGCGGTGACGGTGAGCGTTCCCGTCCGCGACGCCGTGAGACGGAGGGACGCCTGCCCGGACGCGTCGAGGTCCACGTCCTCGTCCCCGTCGGGTCCGCTGAAGGTGACGGTTCCGGTGGGGACGCGAGCCTCCTGCCCGGGGGCCTGCACCGTGGCGCGGACGGTGACCTCCCGGCCGCAGAAGGACGGTTCGGGCCGCACGTGCACCATGGTGCAGGTGGAGACCTTGCCGACATGCACCGTCACGCTGCCGCCGCAGCGGTACGACCCCTCGCCGTCCCCGCCCCGGTAGGTAGCGGTGACGGTGTGCTCACCGGGTTCGAGCCCGGTGACGGTCGTGCGCGCCCTCCCGTCCCCGTCCACCGGGACGCTCTCGTGGAGGCCGCCGGGCCCGGTGAAGAGCACCACCCCCGTCGGCGGCGGCCCCTCCCCCGGCGGCTGTCCCGAGACCGTCGCACAGATCCGTACGGGCTCGCCGTGGGCGGGGGTGTCGTCGTCCACGGTGACGTCCGTGACGACCGGCGGCTCCACGACCTCGACCAGGGTGGTGCCGGTGGACGAGGGGAAGGTGGCGTCACCGCCGTAGACGGCCGTGGCCGTGTGCGACCCGGGGCCCGGGCCACGCACCTCGACCCGGGTGCGGCCGGTGCCGTCGAGGACGCCGACCATGGGGGCGCCGTCACCGACAGTGATGGTGACCGAGCCTGTCGGAGTGCCGGCCTGGGGTGGTACGGCGGTCACCCGGGCGGTGAGCGTCAGGCTCTCGCCGGGGAGCGCGGGACGGGGGCTTGACGTGCGTGTGGTGGTCGAGTCGGCCATGGGATCCCCCTGTTCAGGGTTCACGGTGGACGCGGGCACGCTCCCTTTCCGCACAGCGGTGGCCGCCCGGTCAGAGTCGACCGCCTTCCGGACACTGAGCGGCAGCCCGCTTTCGGTAACAATAAGTAAGCAGCCGCATATGCGTTCATAGGTAGATGGAGACGGAGAATACCCACCGAATGAGCGAGCGCGCCTCCGCGCAGAGGGAGGCGAACCGGGCCCGGGCAAGCACCACGGGCGCGCCCGGTGAGCGACCCCCGAGCGACGGGACGCACCGGCGCGGCCACCCCGCACGCCGCCTTCGCAGCACCCCGTCCTGAAGGTCCTCCCCGGGCCCGGGGCGCGCCGTCACGGGCGAGCGTAGTGCTCGATGTAGCGGGGCACGCAGATGCCGTCGTCGAGGTCGTCCGCGGGGATCGGTGGGCCGTAGGTCTGCTTGACGGGCAGGACGCCGGCCCAGTACGGCAGGGCGATGTCGTCCGGGCTCTCGTCCCTCGGACCCCCGCGGCGCACCTTCGCGGACGCTTCGTTGAGGTCCAGGGACAGGACGCCGGTGAAGGACAGCTCGTCGTCGTTCGGCGGTCGGCTGTCGTTCCAGCGGCCCGGGATGACGTGGTCGACCAGGCAGGACAGGGCCGCGTACCGGTCCTTGGGGTCGGTGACCGCGTGCAGGTTGCCGTGCACGGCGACCGAACGGTAGTTGACGGTGTGCTGGAAGCCGGAGCGGCCCAGTACCAGACCGTCGATGAGAGTGACGGTCAGGCACACGGGCAGGCCCCCGGTGCCGGAGCGGGCCACGAGGTCGTGCATCCGGGCCTCCGGCGCCCCGTGCAGGTAGAGCCGGTCGCCGGACCGCCCGTACAGGGTGGGCAGGGTGACAGGGGCTCCGTCGCTGACGAAGGCGAGGTGGCACACGAAGCCCTCGTCGAGGATCTGCTGCACGGTCCGGCGGTCGTAGCGGGCGTTGCGGGCGAACCGCCTGACCTTGGTGCGGGGGGTGGGACCGCTGGGATAGCAGTCCGAAGCGGAAGGGGCCATGGTGATCTCCGCAGTCTCGGTCGTCCGCCCCAAGCCTGCACCCGTCGGCCGCCGGGACGCACGCTCCCACGCCGCCGTCCTGAGCAGGTTCCGGGGTGCGCTGAGCGCCCGGGTCCCCTGGTGCGCTGGGCAAGCACCGGGTCCCTGGAGGCGCCGACCGCGGATCCGGGCTGCTCGCGGGCGACGTGCGGCCGGTCCTCGTCACCAGCGTGGTGGCCGCCGCCGGTCCCGGCGTGCCGGGGCACCGGGAGCACGACAACGGCCCCGGCGGGCTGTCGGCCGCCGCGGTTCGCCGGGGGCGGGCTGTCGGCCCCGCGGTACGCCGGGGGCGGGCTCAGTCCTGCGCGGCCGGCCAGCCCTGGGTGGCGTCCGCACCCCAGCTCGCCAGCAGGCGCAGTGCCTCCTCGGACGCCGAACCGGGTTCGGCGTGGTAGGTCGACAGCGACTGCTCCTGATCACCGGGGACCGTGAAGGTCTCGTAGCGGAGCGTCACCTCTCCCACCAGGGGGTGCATCATCCGCATGCTGCCGTCCGCCTTCTTCCTGACGTCGTGGACCGCCCACAGCGTCCGGAAGTCCTCGCTCTTCATGGAGAGCTCGCCTATCAGCTCCGCGAGCAGGGGATCGTCCGCGTGCAGGCCGGCGTCCAGCCTGAGCTGGCCCACCACGTCGGAGGCCTTGGACTCCCAGTCGGCGAAGAGCCGCCGGGCGTCCGGGTCGAGGAAGGCGATCCTGGCCCAGTTCCGCTCCCGCGGGGCACGTGCCGCCCAGTCACCGAAGAGGGCGGAGGCCGTACGGTTCCACGCCAGCACGTCGGTGCGGCGGCCCCACACATACGCGGGCAGGCCCTCCAGCGCCGTCAGCAGCTCCAGCAGCGCGGGCCGCACCTGCTGCCGCTGTGGCGCCGGCCGCCGCTTCTGCTGCCGGGACCTGGCCAGGTGCAGCAGGTGGGCGTGCTCGGCCTCGGAGAGCCGGAGCGCGCGGGAGATCGCGTCCAGCACCTCGGCGGAGATATTGCGGCCGTTGCCCTGCTCCAGGCGTGTGTAGTAGGCCGGGGAGACCCCGGCGAGCTGCGCCAGCTCCTCCCGCCGCAGGCCCGGGACGCGGCGCCGCCGGCCGTGGGCCGGGAGTCCCACGTCGGCGGGCTTCAGCCGGGCCCTGCGGGTGCGCAGGAACTCGCTCAGCTCCGCCCGCGGGTCGAGGCGCGGCTGACGGCCGGGGCCGGGGTCCGGGCGGGGGCCGGGGCCCGACACGGCCGCCGGGTCGGTGCGGGGTTCCGGGTGGACAGCCATGCCCTCCAGTATCCGCCGGGACCACCCGGTGGAGGGCCCGCCAGCCTGTCCCTGCCGGTGGTAGGCATACGGGCGCGGGCCCATGCGGCGTGCGGGCCTGGTCACGCCGCGAGCGCCGCTCCGCCTCACCCTGCGCGGTGACCCCCTCCGTCAGAGCCTCCGGCATGCCGAGCCCCGGGGCGGATCACGGCCGCGGATGGTCCGCCACGGAATCCGAGGAGAGATCACCGGGCGCCCGCTTCGAGCCGGTGGGGCACGGGTCCGTGCCGGCACGCCACCGTGGCAGGTCAGGGCTCCATGTGCGCCGTGAGCCTGTCGGGCCACAGCAGTGTGGTGGCCGCCCAGGTGAAGCCGGCCCCGAAGGCGGCCATGAGGACACGGTGGCCGGGTGCGATCTGTCGGTTGACCGCGGCCTCGGTGAGCAGCAGGGGGATGGAGGCCGCGGAGGTGTTGGCGACGCGGGCGATGTTGGAGGGCACCCGGTCCGGGGGGATGGCCAGCGCGTTGGCCACGCCCGCGCCGATGCGCGCGTTGGCCTGGTGGACGATGAGCCGGTCCACCTCGTGGGTGCGCCACCCGGCGGCAGCGGCGGCCTCCTGCGCCGTGTGGCTCATGCGCCGGATCGCCTGGCGGAGGACTTCGTTGCCCCGCATGCGCACGAAGTGGTCCAGGCCGGCGTTGGTCGTGGCCGGGCGGCGTGCGCCCCCGTCGTGGACGGCGAGTGCGTCCGCGTACGCACCGTCGCTGCCCCAGCTCACCGGTCCGAGAACGCCGAGGTCGTCCGCCCGCCCGGCGGCCAGCACGACGGCGCCCGCCCCGTCTCCGAAGATGGGGGCCGTGGTCCGGTCGGTGGGGTCGGTGATGCCGGACAGCTTCTCCGCGCCGACGACCAGGACCGTTCGCGCGGTCCGCGCGTGGATGAGTCCGGCGGCGACGGTGGTCGCGTAGAGGAAGCCGGAGCAGCCGGCGCCGACGTCGAAGGCGGCCACGTGGGGCAGGCCGAGCCTGTGGGCGACGATCGGTGCGGTGGCGGGTATGGGGTGGTCGGGGGTCGAGGTGGCCACGATGACGGCGTCGACGTGGTCGGTGCCCGCCGAGTCCATGGCGCGCCTGCCCGCGTGGGCGGCCATGTCGCTGGTGGCGCTCGCGGGGTCGGCGATGTGGCGCGTGACGATGCCGATGCGTGTGCGGATCCACTCGTCATCGGTGTCCAGCCGCTCGCAGACTTCGGCGTTGGTGACCTGGCGTGGTGGCAGCCAGCCCGCCAGGCCGATGAGCCGGGCGGCCCGTGGCGGGGCCGGCGGATCGGCTGACGGGGGCGGGGCGGGGGGTTCGTGGGACATGGGTTCGGTCATCCTCCGGACGAGCTCAGTGGTGTTCGGGCGCGGCGCGTCGCGCGATGAGACGGACCAGCGCGGCGACTGTCGGCTGCTGGGCGAGTTCGCGTTCGTGGAGGGTGAGACCGAGTCGGTCTTCGAGGGCCATGGACAGCAGGGTGTGCGCCATGGAGTCGATGCCGGCGGCATGCTGGGTCGCCTCCGGGGTGATGGGCCCGGGCGGGAGGGCTGCCTCGTCGACCAGGATGGCCTTGACGAAGGCGAAGTCGATCGCCGGCGGGGTGCCCGCGTCAGCCGTTGGCTCCGGCTCGGCCGGAAGGGCGGCGGGACTCCCCTCGTGCCCGGGTCCGGCGTCGTGCGTGCCCCGGGGCCGGGGACAGGTCCGTTCGGCTTCCGCGCGGAACAGCGCCGGGAGCCGGTCCAGCCCGGGCAGGGCCGCGTCGGTGACGAAGTACACGCTGGTCGTGCCGTTGTAGCTGCACGCGACGACGCAGGCCGGTTGGTTGCGGGGCAGCCAGTCGAACGGCCGCATGTGGGTGACCGGGTCGTCGCGGTACGCCAGCGGCCGGTGGACGGCCACGTGCGAGGTGGTGATGGCCGCCCGGTCCGGTGTGGTGAGCCGGGTGGCGAGTGCCCGGAAGACGGGCGCCGGGGTGAGCCTCAGCAGGCCACGGATCGCGGTTCGCCAGGCGGGATCCTTGGTGGGCCGGATGGTGGCGATGAGGTGGTCGAGCCGGTCGTCGGCGGTCGGTATGTGGCAGGGCAGTGGCGCGGGGGCGAACGTGAACAGGTTGCCCGGCTGGTCGCGTTCCTCGGGGCGGCGCAGGTCGACCATCGTGGTCGCCGGCAGCGGCTTGCCCGTGCCCCGCGGCCAGTACTCGGCGCACCAGGCGCGAAGGGCTCCGCTCAGGACGGCCAGGAAGGCGTCGTTGGTGTCGCCGCCCCGCGCGACGGCCGCGGCTCGTAACTGCTGGGTGGGCAGCCGGACCCAGTCACCGAGCCGGTGGCCGGTGAGCGGATGGTCGGGATCGTTCCAGGTTCCGGTGGCGGCGCCCGCGGCGAGGGTGTCGCGGGTGGCACGCAGGTAGGTGCGGGGGCCGGGACGGGGCTCGGGAGACGGGGCGGTACGGGGCGGGGTCCCGAAGAGGGTGTGGAGGGTGTCGAGGAGGCCCACGCCGTCCTGGGTGCTGTGGTGCGCACGGTGGCAGATGGCGTAGTGGTCGGGAGCGTATCCGGTGATCAGCCAGATGTCCCACAGCGGACCGTGGTCGGGAAGCGGGCGGGAGAGGACCTCCCGGACAACGGCGTCCAGGCCGTCTCCCGCCGGTGGGGCGGCGTGCTGCCGGACCCGGCTGTGCAGGTCGGGTGCCGGGTCGTGGCGCCATCGGGCCTTCAGGCCCGGTCCATGGAGGTGGTGCGTGAGGCGGGGCAGGCGGTCCAGGTGGGAGCGGACGTGGCTGTGGAGCTCCGCAAGAGGCGGAGGGGTGCCGCGCAGGTACAGGACCGCACCGAACGTCTGACCGATCGAGGGGTGGGTCTGGGCCATGTCGTGCATGAGCAGGTCCATGGAGGTCGGGCGTCGCAAGGTGGGTACCTGCTGCTTTCTCAGGGCTGGGTGGGCTTTCCCGGGGCTGGGTGGGCTTTCCCGGGGCTGGGTGGGCTTTCCCGGGGCTGGGTGGGCTTTCCCGGGGCTGGGTGGGCCGTCCGGTGAGGGGGCGGACACCTCCGGCCCCGTCAGGCGGTTGCGGTGCGCCTGCGGTGTCATGGTGTCCCTTCCACGGGTGTCGGAGGGTGGCGTCGCCGTGGGACGCCGTGGCTTTCCGGGGCGGTGCGCCGGGCGAGGTGCCCCAGTGCGAGCAGTGCGAAGGCGTCGGTGAGCACGGGGACGTGGTACGGGATGGGGCGCGGCCCCAGCATGTCGGGCGGCGCCTCGATGCCCCCGTCCGGCCGCTGCCGGCACGCCAGGTACCGGGCGGCCCGCACGGCCGGCCGGTGGTCGGGCAGTCCCGTTGCCACGATGAGTCCGTAGGCTGTGCTGGTCGCATCGCTGGCGTCGCCGTCCTGCCAGCCCCAGCCGCCGTCGTCGTTCTGGCTCCCGCGTACCAGGCGGACGATCCGCTCGGCCGTCTCCCGGGCGCTGCCGGTGAGGCGGCGAGTGGCGAGATGGGCGCGGAAGAGCGTGTGCAGGCGACTACCGCTCCAGCCCTGGGAAAAGGCCCCGTTCGCGCCCTGGTGAGCGGCGAGGAAGGCAACGGCGTCGTCGACGACGCGCTGATGGCGGCCGCCCTGTGTCGTCAGCGCGTTGATCACGGCGGCGGTCATGCACGGCTCCGAGGGAGTCCCGGCCCCATAGGTGGGGAAGCCGCCGTCCGTGCTCCGCACGGAGAGCAGGTAGGTGAGAGCCCGCCTGATCGCGGCACGGTGGGCGTGGGGGTCGACCTGGTGGAGGAGTTCCACGGCGACTGTGGTGCAGTCGGTGTCGGGCAGCGCCGCACCATCGGTGTACGACCAACCGCCGTCCGGATGCTGGAGCGACAGCAGGTGCGCCGCCAGCGGCCGCAGGGTGCGGGGCGGTACACCGGAGGTGTGCATGGCGAGCCCCGCGACCACGGTGGACCACGTGTCGGTGTCGGTGACGAACGGGATTCCGCCGTCGTCGCGCTGGTGCAGCAGAGCGGTGCGGATGCCCTGGAGCACGGTTGCCGCATGGCCGGGGAGGCGAGCCAGCGCGTGCAGGACGAGGAGATGGACGAGTACGTTGCCCTCCCACACCTCTCCCCCGCGCTGCGTGGACAGCAGGAGGGCCTGGTCCTCGTGACCGGCCGGGCCGCGCCGGCCGGTGCTGTGCGCGAGGACGGTTCTGGCGGCCGTGACCTGCACCGCCGCCCATGGATGCACCCGGGCCACCGCCAGGTCGTCCTCGGCCCGGGCGGGGGCCGGAGCACCGAGCATGGCGAGGATGCCGTGCAGCAGGATCCGCTTGCGCCGGCCGGTGAAGGCGGGGGCGCGGGCGGCGAACTCGTCGGCCATCCGCTGATGCCCGGCGGTGCTCGGCTGCGCCCCCAGCACAAGGGCGGTGAACGTCTCGTCCCACGGGCTCACGGGACCGCGAGAGCAGCGCAGGAAGGACACGAGGCGGTGATGCGCCGCGCCGAAGAGCCGGGCGTGCCCGGTCAGGTCCAGCAGCGCCAGAGTCAGCGCGGACTCCAGAACCCGGCTGCGGCAGGGATCACGAAGGGCACCGTCGGGGCCGACCTGCGCCAGGAGCCGTCGCGTCAGGCGCGCACGGCACGCACCGAGCCCGGGGGGAAACAGCCCCGGTGGCCAGTGCGGGAGCCGCTGTCCCGGGTCGACGAATCTCATGGGGCGCCGGCGTCCGCAGTGTGGCCGCCCGGTGCTGCGACCGGGCCCTCCGACCCGGCGGCGGAAGCATCGTGACGCTCGAACCGTCCCGTCTCGGCCAGCCAGAACAACGAGGCGTCCACCAGGTTCCCGAAGGCGGTCGTATATGCCCGCACGGATTCCCGCCGCACCGCGGGCACGCCGCCTCCCCGCATGAGACGGCGCCCGAGCTCCCTGAACTCCCGCAGGCGCGCGTCCCGCATGCGCCGTGCCTCCTCCTGCGCGGCGGTGAAGGAACAACCCCGCTCGTCCTCCAGCACCGTCACCAGATTCCCGTGGCCCCTCCGCCGGTCCTCCCCCGCCGATGCCAGGTCATTGGCCCAGCCGACGGCGTCCGCGGCGGCACGCCGTAACTCCCGAAAAGCGGGGGCACTGTCCAAGGGGTGCGGCGGTGCGGCTCCTGAGGTGCGTTCCACGACGTCGGCCATGGGGAGCAGGGTGATCGTGCGGCGCCGTAACGCCACGTACTCCGGCAGCGGGAGCTGCCGCTGCCGGGCGCGGCTGTCGCCTTCCTCGCGAGTGGCGCGAGCGTAGTCGGTGTAGTCGGCGATGAACCGCTCCCGCCAGTGCTCGGGCATCCCTGGCGCGGTCCGACTCCACAGATCGGCCATGGCCCGCTCCGGGCCCGTGCCGCCGGATGGCGGAGCCCCACCCGCCAGCACACGCAACACCGGGGCGAAGAATCCGTCGGCGTCCAAAGGGGCGGCACCCGTGTCCCGGCGGTCGAAGCGGTCGTCGGTGAGACAGATGAAGGCAGCCCATTGCATGGTCAACTCCCGGTCCGCCTCGCCGGAACCCGGCACCATGCGCGTCGCGAGAACGTCCAGCCTCATGGCGGCCAGCCGCTGCCGCTCATCGGCGCCGGTCACCAGCCGGACGTTCTGCGCCCACCGCCCCAGACGCTCGGCCAGGCCCACACGGAGCACGACGCGTACCTCCAGCCTTGACAGAACGGCGCACGACGAAGGCTCTTCAGCAACTCGCGGTGAAGGCGCTTCAAGGGCTCGGGAACAGGGCGCCCAAGCGTCCCACCGACAACTCGCCGGGGAGGGACGGGCCCAAGGGCAAACCACCCGTACGGGTGTATCTGCTGCCCGCAGGAGCGGTCAGTTGCCCGGAGCAGCGGTCGGTGGTGTCCGACCCGTACCGGCACGGCCATCTTCCGAGTTGCCCTCGGGAGTGCGTCGGCGGCCGCTCACCGGCCGCTCCTTCACACACCGGGGCGCGTCGCCGGTTGCCACTTGGCCATCGCCATGGCCCGACGGTGGCGGGTCCCGTTTGCGGTCTTGCCGATCCGGGCGCCTCCGGGGGCTTGCGCTCGACGGGCCCGGAGCCGGATGCTCCTCTTCGGAATTTTGTCAGGGTCACGACGACCCGGGGGGAACACCCGACCGCTCGCCGTAGTCCGCAGACCTCTGCGGGCTCCCGCTTCTCCTGGTGGAGGCAGTAGAGAGGGTTTCAGGTCCCACGTTCCCGTGTTCCTCGCACCCCACCCACCGCAACTGCGGTCCAGTCCGCGGCGGGTGCCGCCGGATCCGCCCGTGGGAGGCGCGCTTTCGCCTGCGCTTGCGCTGACGGAGTGCCACGGACCCGTCAGGACGGGGTGACGGACCCGTCGGAGCGAGTCCACGGACCCCTCGGAGCGGGTTCTTCAAGCGGCTCACACGGTGCGCGGCGGGCTGCCTCTCGCCCCGTTCCCGAGCCGACTCGGTGATCCCAGCGGGCGGGCTGCCGCAAGGGGACGGCGTACGCCTACCGCACGCCGGCCGTGCCCTGCACCAGCCGAAAAGGGCAGATAACCGAACCATCCGTCCTTCCCTATCTGTAACTACTCGTCACATAAAAATATTCTTTAACATCCCAGGGGCCGCCGCCAACTCCCGCGGCTGGAGCGAGACCGCCTGGAGCCGCGCGGGCAGCGGCTGCTCCGCCTGCAACACCGCACTGAGCGCAGCCGCCTCCTTCGACACAGGCTGCGCCAGGCGGGCCCTGGCCGACGTCTCCGCGGTGGCCGACCCGAGCACCGGGGTGGCGGTCTACGACAGCACCGCCTACCAGGGCAGGTCCGGATGGATGGTGTTCGGCGGCACCAGCGCGTCCACACCGATCATCGGCTCCGTCTACGCACTGGCCGGCAACACCGCCTCCATCGACAACAACTACCCGTACACCCACTCCTCCGCACTCCGGGACGTCACCACCGGCAGCAACGGCAGCTGCCCCACCACCCAGTGGTGCAACGCCCGCACCGGCTGGGACGGACCGACCGGCCTCGGCACACCCAACGGCATCGGGCGTTCTGATCCCTGGCCCAGTGGGCCGCTGATCAACCGAACGAAGGGCCGTACCCGGTCGGGTGCGGCCCTTCGCAGCTGTCCTGCGGTGCGAGGGTCCGGGCCGGGACAGGCACCATTCGTCCGGCAGGGTGCGGTTGAAGCGTTCGACTTTGCCGTTCGTCTGTGGTCGGTAGGGACGGGTGCGTTTGGGGCTGGTCTCGGCTGCCGCGAGCATGTCGCGCCAGAGGCGGGCCTTGTAGCAGGAGCCGTTGTCGGTCAGGACTCGTTCCACAGTGATGCCCCTGCCGCCGGTGTCTCGCCGGCCGCCCGCCGCTCGATCTCTGCCGCGACCTGGATGTGGCGCAGCGACTCCGACGGGGACAGGTCACGCACCGGCCCAGCAGCGTGCGCGATTCACCCAACTCCCGTGCCACTTCGTGACACTGCGCGCCGGGCCGAGATCGCGGTACACAGTGAACGCCTCGAACACCTGGGGAGACTCCCCACTCTGCCGTTCCCGAAGCTCCACGGCGGACCGGTCACCCACCGGAAAGCCTTCCCTCCCCCCACGCCGTCACAACCCATCATGCACGGTCCATGCGCCTTGGTGATCGCATCAGGGTGCCGCCAAGAAGACCAACGCAAGAGTCGCCACGTGGCTGCCGACGTCCGGCGGAAACCAGCCGGTCCGTTCAGACCGGAGAAAGGCGATCCCGCTCGTTCGCCAGGAAGTGGTGGAGGGCCCTCACCGCGGCCGATACCGCCGACCGGCGCCCGCCACAGTTGACGCTGCTCCGCGGTCACCGCCGATATGGCGGCGTGACCCCGGTACTCCAGAAACCCGCCACAGGATGCTGTCCTGGCGCATTGTCCGCACGACACTCTGGGATCGCCAAAGTAACGGCCACAGTCAACTCACCAGCCGCCGGTCAGCCCTGGCGGGTGGTTTCATCGCACAAACTGTGCCCGCCGGGCGATGGAAGGGCGAGTGTAGGGGATGCGTCACGACCAAGGATTGGTCATCACGGGATCGCGGCCTCGGCTGACGGTCAGGGAAGGGGAACGGAATGGCCACGTACCAGACAGAGATCAGCACGGGCGGTGGGGGCTGGCAGGAGGACGAGCCCCTCAATCTCAGCATCACCAACCGCGGCTCGGCCGTACCAGCCGATGGCGCACCCTCGACGGGAACCACCGTCACCTGGAGCAGTGACCAGGGCAACGGCAATATCACCTTCTTCGACGGCGGCAATAGTTTCCAGGGCACGGCCCAGTTCCCGGGTGAGGGACCGGTCGGCTACCGGGGAACCAGGCTCTGAAGACCAGCCGTCACCCGGTCGCGGCCGGCCCTCACCGGGCTGGCCGCCCATCGGTTCACGGTTCCGCGCTTGTGCCCGCGCAGCCGTGACCTGGCCGCCCTTACAGACTCGAGGTCGAGCCTGACTGCCCTCAGCTACGTGGTCGCATGAGCCGGCACATCGAGGACGCGCCACGGGCTCGTGATCCGGCACGCTGCCATCCCGCACAAGATCCGGGCGGCGCGCTTGGCACCGCGGGCCGCGCACAAGATCGGCAACACGGCGACGGCACTCGGTGTGATCCTCGCCGTGTTCGAGCGGGCGTGCGGGTTGGTCGGGGCGCTGGCAGTCCTGAGCTGAGGTCGGCTCGACGGTCTCGGGCCGGGAATCTGCCGGCTGCACCTGGTGGCCGGCCTGCCGCCGCTGCGGCCGATTCCCGCGGCAGATCACCTAGTGCCGCAACAGGCAACGTTCGCCCCGTCGCGACGCCCGGCACGCCCTCTCGCCGCACCGGCCGAAAGCCCAAGTACATCCAGTACGAGGACTTCCGGCCGGCACACCGAGAGCACGCACCGGACGCCGCTCCTTGACGGGCAAACGTCGCCTGCCGCGGCACTAGCCTGCGACGGCGAGGTGGGCGTCCACGGCGACTACACCGTCGACGCCCTGGCAGAGGCCCACGACCACCGGTACGAGACGCGGCTCCGGGACCTGACCCCGAAGGGTGACGTCCCCGTCACTGACCTCGACCGCGACGGTGCCCTCCGCCAAGCCGAGGATGCGCCCCAGGACGTCCTGCTCGACCTCGCCGCGGATCTCGACGTCGGAGCGGATGAAGGCGTCGAGCAGGTCGCTGCGGCTGACGATGCCGGTGAGGAGCCCGTCGTCACCGACCACCGGCAGCTGCTTGACGTGCCGCCTGCGGAGTTCCCGCGCGGCCCGGGGGATCATCCAGTCGGCGCGGGCGGTGAAGACAGGGCTGCTCATGAGCGCGCCCGCGGCCCGGGCCCGGGCCTTGGTCCAGGCGCGCTCGTCGTCCCCCTCCTGCCCCTGCGGATCGGGCATGCCGGTCTCGTGCCGCAGCACGTCGGACGCGGACACGACGCCGACCGGGGCGCCGTCGTCGTCGACGACCGGGGCCGCGGCGATGTCGTGCGCGTCCAGCAGGGCGGCGACTTCCTGGAACGGTGTGCTGGGGCGGAGGGTGACGACCTCCTCGGTCATCACGTCACCGACCGTGCGGCGGTGCAGCATGGCATCGGCCTCCTCCGCTCTGCCACGGGCGGCCGCGGTCGGACCGCCCGGGCGGACCACGCGCGGAGCGCCGGCCGCCGCGGCCCAGCCGACTCGTCCGCCGTCTTCCCTACCCATGACAGCACCGCGCCGCTGCGGCGACCAGTGACGTTCGGCCCGGAGGGGAAGGCCGGCGGTCCTAACGGCCAGGAGCGCGGCCGAGTGCGCGGTGGATGCCGGCAACGCTGGGCGCCTGGCCGTCGCGCTTTCCGATGGGAAGGACCACGTCGCCCTCCTGACCGCTCACTCAGCGTCATTGAGCTGCGGGCCTCAGCCACCCCCGCACTCCGATACGCCGTCGGGCGTCGGGTCTCAGTCGGCGAAGCGGACCGACGCGACGGGCGTGTTGAATCCGAGCGTGGTGAGGTCGTTGACGTTGCCGGACACTGTGACGGACTGGCCGGTGCAGTCCTTGCCGCTCCAGAGTTTGAAGGGGCCGTCGGCCAACGACTGCTCCGACAGCGCGGGGAAGGGATTGCTGAGGTTCTGGCATCCGGGACCGCCCACGGACACGGAGCCGTTGGGTTCCTGCAGGTTCTTGCCGCTGTCCAGGATCACGCTGCCCGTGCCCAGTGCCACGTCGCCGCCGGTCGTCGGGGAGGCCGTGGCGCCGCCCTGCCGGCCGCCCCCGTCGTCTTTCCCGCCGCCGTTCGAGGGCGGCAGGACCTTCTGGCCCGTCGGAGAGACAGCGAACCACGTTCCCTGGACGCCTTCACCGTTGGTCTGGCCCGGAGCCTTGTCCCCGCTGAAGCGGTAGATCGGCCAGTGACCGATGGTGAGCTGGAGCTGGCCGTCATCACGCCGCACGACGCCGACCTGATTCTTCGGGACGCCGTTCACGAAGACCTTGGACCCGGGGCGAACCAGGACCGGCGGCCAGGTGACGGCACAGTCGCCGTCGCAGTTCGACTTCGAGGGGCTCGGCGAGTCCCTGTCGAACCGGTAGAGCGTAAATTTCCGGGCGTCCTGAACGATCGGACTGAGACCATTCGAGGAACCCTTGCTCAGCTCCACCCACTTCTTGGCCTGCGGGTTGTCTCGCGGGCCGTTGAAGAAGTCACCTGTATTGGCCGGCGCGTGATTCTGCTGCGCCGTTCCCGTGCGAAAGGACAGCATACTCAGATTGCTGGTCTGCGACGTGCTGCCCGCATTCGCGGAGGCAGCGTGCTGGGCATCCGGTCCACAAGCGGTCAGAGAGAGGGCCCCCGCAGCAAGCACTGCAGCGACGGCGCAAAAACGCGTACGGTTCATGATTCCATTTCTTGTCATCCGCAGGGAGGCCCCGTTCCGCGTGGCCACCTGGTCAAGTACACGAGCGACACCCACGGACCGTTCACAGGGTTCTGATGACCTGCCCGAAGCGCCCGGACAGACGTTGAGGGGCTTTCGTGGATGATCGGGCGGACCAGAGGAAGATGCCGGCGCTCCGGCACGGGCACGCACGGCGAGTGGGCTGTTCGGACGAACGTTGCGCCGGTCACTCACCAGTCTTGTCTCATCCAGCCACTCCTGACGAGGGACGCGTCCGGTGTGGCACCATCCATTTCGCAAAGCACGTCTCACGCCTCAGCCGAGGCTGGGCCGAGGGAGTCGAAAACGCCGCGCATAGGGGCGAGTGCCGGGGCAACACGGGAGTTCTCGTCGCCGTACGGATATCCATGGTCTGTGGCTGTGTGTACGGCCCCCGCCCCGAACGGAGTCGTGATGGAGTTCAATCCACTGGAGCAATCAGGCACCCCCTCTGAGTGCCGGGTACGGTCATGGCGTGAGCTGAACGTGGCGCTGTTCGATGCCCGGCACCGCGACATCTTCCGGGAGCCGGCGTGCATGCCGACGGTCCGCATGAGCGTCGAAGGCTCACTGGTCCACGCTTCCGTCCAGCCCCGCTCCGGCGTCGAGAGCGGCACGCAGAACGTCGCTCTCGGCCTCGACGCCGCCGTCTCCTCCGTCGCCCGCCACGCCGTCCGAGAAGCCATCGGCAGCGGCAGGTGCCGTCCATTGCGGGGATGAGCCATGGCGGAGCACCGAGAAGAGCCTCGCGGCAGCCACCGCGCCGAAGCGGATGGACAGGCGCCGGCCGAAAAGCCGACGGATATGCCCAAGGGATCGTGGCGAGCGGCCCTCAAGCGCACCCCGAAGGAGTTCAAGGCTGACAACCTGACCGACTGGGCGGCCGCCCTGACTTACTATGGAGTACTGTCGATCTTTCCGGCCCTGCTGGCCCTGGTATCGATTCTCGGGCTGCTGGGTACTGGCAGCATCAGGCCGCTGATCAACAATCTCGGCAGTCTGGCCCCGGGATCCGTGCGCGATATCCTCAACAGCAGCCTCAAGCAACTGGAAGGCAGCCAGGGCCGGGCAGGCATCGCCCTGGCCGTCGGCATTGCGATCGCCCTGTGGTCGGCATCCGGGTACATCGCGGCCTTCATGCGCGCTTCCAACGCCGTCTACGACATCGGCGAGGGCCGGCCGGTGTGGAAAACGCTGCCCATCCGGCTCGCCGTCACCCTGGTCGTGGTGGTGCTGCTCGCGGCCATCGCGGTGGGGGTGGTGTTCACCGGGACACTGGCCGAGCGCACGGGGACGGTTCTGGGACTGGGCGACACCGCCGTGATGGTGTGGAACTTCGCCAAGTGGCCGGTGATGGTCGTCCTGTTCATGCTGATCGTCGCGTTGCTGTACTGGGCGTCCCCGAACGTCAAGCGCCCCTTCCGCTGGGTCAGCCCAGGCAGCATCACCGCAGTGATCATCTGGATCATCGCTTCCGCCGCCTTCGCCGTGTACGTGGCGCACTTCGGCAGCTACAACAAGACCTACGGCAGCTTGGCCGCCGTCATCATCTTCCTGGTCTGGATGTGGATCTCCAACATCGCCATCCTGCTCGGCCTGGAGTTCAACGCCGAACTCGAACGCGCACGCGCCATCGACACGGGGCATCCGCCTGGTGAGGAGCCCTATGTCGAACCCCGCGACACCCGAAAACTCTGAGTGGTCGGCTCCTCCCACGTCAGGGCGCTGAGAAAGGCGGAGACAGACGGGCCGTCGCCCCTTGACCGGGCCCGGGCCGGCCGAAGCACCACCTGATCACCGACGGGCACGGCACCCCGCCCCGCTTGAAGGCGCCCTCGCGCCCTGGGCCGTCCCCGTGTCCCCCGGTGTGTCCCCTGGATCTTGGTCTGAGGAAGAACCGAGGGCCGCCACGCTCGGCGTGGCGGCCCTCGGTCTGCGTTTGTGCAGGTCAGGGACCTGCTGTGGTGCGTTGCCGCGGTGGGGCGGGTGGGACTCGAACCCACGGCCGACGGATTATGAGTCCGCTGCTCTAACCGGCTGAGCTACCGCCCCGTTACGGCGCGTCGCGCACATTTGTGCGCGCCGTCTGCCGCAGCATAGCTGCTCATACGATCTGCTGCTTCGGCTGGTCGGGATCGCACGACCATGAGGACTTCTCCCGGGCCGTCGCGGTTCCCTCAGGCACAAAAAAGGACCCCTGGAGGGGTCCTTCCCGGCTGCTCCCCCGACTGGACTCGAACCAGTAACCTGCCGGTTAACAGCCGGCTGCTCTGCCAATTGAGCTACGGAGGACCGAGCTCCCCCGACTGGACTCGAACCAGTAACCTGCCGGTTAACAGCCGGCTGCTCTGCCAATTGAGCTACGGAGGATCGCCTCGGTGCATCGAACGTACCTCCCGGGGTATCCGCCAGGCGGCGCGCGCTCGCTGCACCGCATACATTAGCGCAAGCAGGGGGGTGCTCCGCCAATCGGTTCTCGCGACGGACCCCCGCTCAGGGGAGACAAGGGAAGGGTGGCCGCCATGCGCTACCGGCTCACATTCACCGCCGGACTGGCCCTCGGCTATGTACTGGGGACCCGGGCGGGGCGGGAGCAGTACGAGAAGATGAAGAAGTGCTTCGAGGGCTTCGCCCAGAACCCGGCCGTGCGGAACACCGCGGAGTCCGCCGCCCAGCAGGGCCGCGACCTCGCCGGACGGGCGTACCACTCGGTCAGCGGCAAGGTCGGGGACCGGATGCCGGACGCGGTGTCCGGGCGGGTCCGCTCGATGCGTGAGCGCGCGCACGCCGGCCAGGCCCGCGACGACGACTGGGGCGGCAGCACCTGAGCCACGGCCCGGCCCGACGGACGGCACCCGCACCGGCACGGCAGGCAGGGCAGGCCCGACGGACGGCACCCGCACCGGCACGGCAGGCAGGGCAGGCCCGACGGACGGCACCCGCACCGGCACGGCAGGCAGGGCAGGCCCGACGAACGGCACCCGCACCGGCGCGCACGCCATAAGCACCGGCTCAAGCACTGCACCGGCACGGCCCCGAGCCCCCCGCGTCCGCACGCCCGGGAGCCACGGCACGTACGTTCCGCCCCGCGGGACGGCCGCGGCTCCCGGGCGTGTCGGCATCCGCGCCCCCGTTGAAGCCACGCCGCACGCACCCGCCACACGGCCTCACGCCAGGCGCACCCACCACACGGCCCACCCCGCACGCACCCGCCGCACCCGGCGCGCCCGGCGCAAGGTCCCCGCCCGCCGCGCCCGCCACACGACCTCAGGCCAGGCGCACCCACACGGCTCAGCCCGCACGCACCACCCAGGCTTGCCCGCCGCGCCCGGCGCAAGGTCTCCGCTCGCCGCGCCCGCCACCCAGCCTCCGGCCGCCGCGCCCGCCACCCAGCCTCCGCCGCCCGCCGCCGCCCGCCGCCGTGCGCGGGGTGCGCGGGGTGCGCGGGGTGCACGGGGTGCCCCTCCGGCATCCGCCGCCCGCCCGGCCGCACGCCTCCCCGCGCACGCGATGCCTCCGCGCGCACCGGCCCGCCGCACCGCGCCGTGCGCATCGCCGGGCACGCCCCCGTGCCCCCTCCCCCACCCCGTGCGGCACGGCCCCCGCCGTGCGGCAGAATCGGCGTATGGGGATAGTCGCCGGGCTGGACAGTTCACAGGAATTCACCCGCATCGTCGTCTGCGACACGGACACCGGGGCCGTGCTGCGGCAGGGCTACGCGCCGCACCCGGCCGAGGGCGCCGAGGGCAGGCCCTCGGACATCGACCCGCAGGCCTGGCTGCTCTCCCTCGGCGACGCGGCGGGCGGCGGGCTGCTCGAAGGGGTGCGGGCCATCGGCGTCTGCGCGCAACAGCACGCGCTGGTCCCGCTGGACGCGCAGGGCGGCACGGTACGGCCCGCGCTGGTCGGCGGCGACAAGCGGGCCCAGTCCGCGGCGGCCGACCTGATCGACCGGCTGGGCGGCCGGGAGGCCTGGGCCAAGGCGGTCGGATGCGTGCCCCAGGCGGCGCAGCCGGTGACCAAGCTGCGCTGGCTGGCACGGGCCGAGCCGGACTCCGCCCAGCGCACCGCCTGCGTGCTGGGCGCGCACGACTGGCTGGTGTGGCAGCTCCTCGGCCGCCCGGCGCGCCGCACCACGGACCGGGGCGCGGCCTCCGGCACCGGCTACTGGTCGGCGGCGAACGGCACGTACCGGCCGGAGCTGGTGGAGCTGGCGCTCGGCCACCGGGCGGCGCTCCCCGAGGTGCTGGGGCCCGCGGAGGCGGCCGGCACCACCCCCGAGGGGCTGCTGATCTCGGCGGGCACCGGCGAGACGATGGCCGCGGCGCTCGGCCTCGGCATCGGGCTCGGCGACGCGGTGGTCTCGCTGGGCGCCTCGGGCTCCGTGATGGCGGTGCACCACGAGGCGCTGATCGACTCCAGCGGCATGATCACCAGCCTGGCCGACGCGACCGGCATGCACCTGCCCGTCGTGCACACTCTCAACGCGGTCCGCACCCTGCGCGGCACCGCCGAGCTGCTGGGCGTCGACCTGGAGGGGCTCTCGGCGCTGGCGATGAAGTCGACGCCCGGCGCGCACGGTCTGGTGCTGCTGCCGTACCTGGAGGGCGAGCGCACCCCGAACCTGCCGCACACCGCGGGCACCCTGACCGGGCTGCGGCGCGAGTCGATGAAGCCGGAGCACCTGGCGCGCGCCGCGTTCGAGGGCATGCTCTGCGGCCTTGCGGACGCGCTGGACGTGCTGCGCGGCCGGGGCGTCTCGGTGCGCCGGGTCTTCCTGCTGGGCGCGGCGGCCGAGCTGCCCGCCGTCCAGGCCGCGGCGCCGGCGCTGCTGGGCGCCCCGGTCGTGGTGGTGCAGCCGGCGGACTACGCGGCGCTCGGCGCCGCCCGGCAGGCCGCATGGGCGGTCGGCGTCGCGGACGGCAGCCTGACGCCGAACTCCCCGCCGCAGTGGCCGGCCCCCTCGATGGAGGTGTTCGAGCCTGGCGAGGAGCTGCCGGTGGGCCAGGCGGTGCGGCAGCAGTACACGACGGTGCGCGACCAGATCCATCCCGGCGCGTTCTCGGCCACGCCCCCTCAGTAAGCCGAGGGTTCCGTCGGCCGGACCGCCGAGGGTACCGGCGCCCCGACCGCCGAGGTTCCCGTGGCCGACCGGGCGACGGGTCCGGCGGCCCGCCCACGCACCGGATCCAGCGGCCCGCCCACGCACGGGGTCCGGCGGCCCGCCCACGCGCGGGATCCAGCGGCCAGCCGGCGGACGGAACGCGTGCCTCCGCCGGGGCCGCACCGCATCACGGGCGCCTCGCGCGCCCCATGTCCCGCAACACCCGGCCCGTGTACCGCAATCCGCGCGTTTTTTGGTCGGCTCTTGCAAAAAGGGGTTGAGGTAACGCCGGTGGAGTGACGGACGATAGGGGGGTGACGGTCGCTGGGGGAGGCGGTCACCAGGGGGAGGCATTCGACCGGCCACCGCCCGGCCCGCCCCACCCCCGGGAACACCGACTCCACCTGCCCTGCCACCGAGAGAGCAAGAGACAAGCGTGCTCATACGACTATTGCGGACCCATCTACGCCCGTACAAGAGACCACTCGTGCTGCTGGCCCTGCTGCAGCTGCTCCAGACCAGCGCCACGCTCTACCTGCCCACCCTCAACGCCGAGATCATCGACAACGGCGTCGTGAACGGCGACACGGGCTACATCCTGTCCCACGGCGCGGTGATGCTCGGCACCACGGTCGCGCAGGTGGTGTGCAACGTGGGCGCCGTCTTCTACGGTGCCCGCACGGCGTCCGCGTTCGGCCGGGACATCCGGGCCGGCGTCTTCGGGCGTGTGCAGTCCTTCTCCGCGCGGGAGGTCAGCCACTTCGGCGCGCCCACGCTGATCACCCGGAGCACCAACGACGTGCAGCAGGTGCAGACGCTCGTGCTGACGTCGTTCACGCTGATGGCCTCGGCGCCGATCATGTGCGTGGGGGGCGTGGTGATGGCGCTCGGGCAGGACGTGCCGCTGTCCGGGGTGCTGGTCGCCGTGGTGCCGGTGCTCGCCATCTCCGTCAGCCTGATCGTGCGCCGTCTGCGCCCCCTGTTCCGCTCCATGCAGAAGCGCCTGGACACGGTCAACCGCGTGCTGCGCGAGCAGATCACCGGCAACCGCGTCATCCGCGCCTTCGTCCGGGAGCCCTACGAGAAGGAGCGCTTCCGGGGCGCCAGCGACGACCTGACGCAGGCCTCGCTGGGCACCGGGCGGATGCTCGCGCTGATGTTCCCGCTGGTGATGACGGTGGTGAACCTCTCCTCGGTCGCCGTGGTCTGGTTCGGCTCGCACCGGGTGAACAGCGGCGCGATGGAGATCGGCCAGCTCACCGCGTTCCTCGCGTACCTGATGCAGATCGTGATGGCCGTGATGATGGCCACGTTCATGTTCATCATGGTGCCGCGCGCCGAGGTGTGCGCCGAGCGCATCCAGGAGGTGCTGGACACCGAGAGCAGCGTCGTACCCCCCACGGCCCCGGTGCGCCGGTTGCGCACCCACGGTCATCTGGAGATCCGTGCGGCGGGCTTCCGCTACCCGGGTGCCGAGGAGCCGGTGCTGAAGGGCGTGAGCCTGGTCGCGCGGCCCGGGCGGACCACCGCCGTGATCGGCTCCACCGGCAGCGGCAAGTCGACGCTGCTCGGCCTGGTGCCCCGGCTGTTCGACGCCACGGAGGGCGAGGTGCTGGTGGGCGGCACGGACGTGCGGACCATCGACCCCGCGCTGCTGGCGAAGACGGTGGGCCTGGTGCCGCAGAAGCCGTACCTGTTCTCCGGGACCGTCGCCACGAACCTGCGCTACGGCAATCCCGACGCGACGGACGACGAGCTGTGGCACGCGCTTGAGGTGGCGCAGGCCCGGGACTTCGTGGCGAAGCTGGAGGGCGGTCTGAACGCCCCGATCGCGCAGGGCGGCACCAATGTCTCGGGCGGCCAGCGGCAGCGGCTCGCGATCGCGCGCACGCTGGTGCAGCGCCCGGAGATCTACCTCTTCGACGACTCGTTCTCGGCGCTCGACTACGCCACCGACGCGGCGCTGCGCGCGGCGCTCGGCCGGGAGACGGCCGAGGCGACCGTGGTGATCGTCGCCCAGCGGGTCGCCACGATCCGGGACGCGGACAGCATCGTCGTCCTCGACGAGGGCCGGGTGGTCGGCACCGGACGACACCACGAACTGATGCAGGACAACGACACCTACCGGGAGATCGTGCTCTCCCAGCTGACGGAAGCGGAGGCCGCCTGATGGCGGGGCCGGGCGGACGGATGATGGCCGGCGGGGCGCAGCCCCAGCGGTCGATGGACTTCAAGGGGTCCGGAAAGCGCCTGATCAAGCAGTTCAGGCCGGAACGGCCCACGATGATCGTGATGCTCTGCGCCGGGGTGCTCAGCGTGGGGCTGTCGGTGCTGGGCCCGAAGATCCTCGGGCGGGCCACGGACCTGGTGTTCGGCGGCATCGTCGGCCGCCGGATGCCGGCCGGTCTGACGAAGGAACAGGCCGTCCAGGGGCTGCGGCAGCGCGGCCAGGGCGGGGTGGCCGACATGCTCTCCGGGATCGACTTCACCCCGGGCAAGGGCATCGACTTCGACGCGGTCGGCATGGTGCTGCTGCTGGCGACGGTGACGTTCCTGTGCGCGGGGCTGCTGATGGCGGTCTCCACACGGCTGGCCAACCGCGCCATCAACCTCACGGTCTTCCGGCTGCGCGGCGAGGTGCAGGCGAAGCTGTCGAGGCTGCCGCTGTCGTACTTCGACAAGCGGCAGCGCGGTGAGGTGCTCAGCCGGGCCACCAACGACCTGGACAACCTGGGCCAGACCCTCCAGCAGACCATGGGCCAGCTCATCAACTCGCTGCTGACCATCGTCGGCGTGCTGGCCATGATGTTCTGGATCTCCTGGCTGCTCGCGCTGGTCGCGCTGGTCACGGTGCCGCTGTCGTACCTGGTCGCGACCACCATCGGCAAGCGCTCACAGCCGCAGTTCGTGCGCCAGTGGAGCACCACCGGCAAGCTGAACGCCCATGTGGAGGAGATGTACACCGGTCATGCGCTGGTGAAGGTCTTCGGCCGTCAGGAGGAGTCGGCGCGGCAGTTCGCCGAGCAGAACGAGGCGCTCTACGAGGCCGGGTTCAAGGCGCAGTTCAACAGCGGCATCATGCAGCCGCTGATGATGTTCGTGTCGAACCTCAACTATGTGCTGGTGGCGGTGGTCGGCGGGCTGCGGATCGCGTCGGGGTCGCTGTCCATCGGCGACGTCCAGGCGTTCATCCAGTACTCGCGGCAGTTCTCGATGCCGCTGACGCAGGTCGCGTCGATGGCGAACCTGGTGCAGTCCGGGGTGGCCTCCGCCGAACGGGTCTTCGAACTGCTGGACGCCGAGGAGCAGGGGCCCGACCCGGTGCCCGCCGAGAAGCCGGAGCGGCTGCGCGGGCGCGTCGAGCTGGAGCACGTCTCGTTCCGCTACGAGCCGGACAAGCCGCTGATCGAGGACCTGTCGCTGACGGTCGAGCCGGGGCAGACGGTCGCGATCGTCGGCCCGACCGGCGCCGGCAAGACCACCCTGGTGAACCTGCTGCTGCGGTTCTACGAGGTGACGGGCGGCCGGATCACGCTGGACGGCGTGGACGTGGCGAAGATGTCCAGGGACGAGCTGCGGTCCGGCATCGGCATGGTGCTCCAGGACACCTGGCTGTTCGGCGGCACCATCGCGGAGAACATCGCGTACGGGGCGCCCGGCGAGGTCACCAGGGAGCAGGTGGAGGAGGCGGCGCGGGCGGCGCACGCGGACCGTTTCATCCGGACCCTGCCGGACGGGTACGACACGGTGATCGACGACGAGGGCACGGGCGTCAGCGCCGGCGAGAAGCAGCTCATCACCATCGCGCGGGCCTTCCTGTCCGACCCGGTGATCCTGGTGCTGGACGAGGCGACCAGCTCCGTGGACACCCGGACGGAGGTGCTCATCCAGAAGGGCATGGCGAAGCTGGCGCACGGCAGGACGTCGTTCGTCATCGCGCACCGGCTCTCCACGATCCGGGACGCCGACACCATCCTCGTCATGGAGAACGGCTCGATCGTGGAGCAGGGCACGCACCAGTCCCTGCTGCTCGCCGGCGGCGCGTACGCGCGGCTGTACAAGGCGCAGTTCGCGCAGGCGGTGGCAGAGGTGGACTGACCTGCGGCCCGTCCGTCGCGTGGCCGGGGCTCCCCCGTACCCCTTGCGGGGCCGGGGGAGCCCCGTCGGCGTCCGGGCCGGACGGCGCGCCGGGCAGCGGGCTCAGTCGAGGTAGCCGCGGAGCTGGTCGGCGAGGGCGTGGTCGCGCAGCTTGCCGAGGGTCTTGGACTCGATCTGCCGGATCCGCTCCCGGGTCACGCCGAATATCCGGCCGATCTCCTCCAGGGTGCGCGGCCGCCCGTCCGCGAGCCCGTATCTGAGCTGCACGACCTTCCGCTCCCGCTCGGCGAGGGTGGAGAGCACCGCGTCCAGGTGCTGGCGCAGCAGCAGGAACGCCGCGGACTCCACGGGCGAGGCCGCGTCGCCGTCCTCGATGAGGTCGCCGAGGGCGACGTCGTCCTCCTCCCCCACGGGGGCGTGCAGCGACACCGGCTCCTGCGCCAGCCGCAGCACCTCGCTGATCCGTTCGTGGGGCAGGTCGAGCTGGGCGGCGACCTCCTGCGGCGTCGGCTCGTAGCCGCGCTCCTGGAGCATTCGGCGCTGCACCCGTACAACCCGGTTGATGAGCTCGACGACGTGCACCGGGACACGGATGGTGCGCGCCTGGTCGGCGAGGGCACGGGACATGGCCTGCCGGATCCACCAGGTGGCGTAGGTGGAGAACTTGTAGCCACGCGCGTAGTCGAACTTCTCGACGGCCCTGATCAGCCCGAGGTTGCCCTCCTGCACCAGGTCCAGCATGGTCAGGCCGCGGCCGACGTAGCGTTTGGCGACGGAGACGACCAGCCGCAGGTTGGCCTCGATCAGGCGCCGTTTGGCCATCCGGCCCAGGACCACGAGGCGGTCCAGGTCCACGGCCAGCGCGGAGTCGAGGTCCGTGGCGGTGGAGAGCCGCTCCTCGGCGAAGAGTCCGGCCTCCACCCGGCGGGCCAGCTCGACCTCGTCGGCGGCGGTGAGCAGCGGGATGCGGCCTATCTCCCGCAGGTACTGGCGGAACAGGTCGGAGGACGGGCCCTGGGCCTCACCGCGGGACCGGCCCCCCGACGGCGCCGGGGTGATCTGGCCGGTTTCCATCGCCTCGGTGAGATCGGGGACAGGTCCTTCGGCCTCCGCGGGGGTGTCCGGCGTCCCCGCACCGCCTTCGGCAGCCGCGGCGGTCCCTGCCTCGGGGTGGTGCACGGCCCGGCTCTGTGCGGGGACCGCGGTCAGCACGTCCGTATCGGCGGCCCGGTGGGCGCTGTCGGTAGGGGTGAGGGTCTGGGTCTGCACGGGGGCGACCTCCAGGATGATCGCTGCTGAGGCATGCGACAGCGGTGGGCCGGGACGGGCGTCGGCGGCCGCACCGCCGGCCGTCCCGGAAGCGTTGGGCGGAACCGCGCGGGTGGGGAGCCCGCCTTCGGCGGGCCGGCCGCGTTCCGAGGACTCAGGCACCGCACCCCAGTGTGCGCTACGACGCATCTTCGCCACGAGGGGCGTGCGACGACTTTTTGAGTCCGGGCCGTGACCGTCCGGTTATCCCGGTCCAGCGGCGGGCCGCGCCCCGGCAGGGGCGGGGCCGGGTCCTGGGGTACGTCTGGGGGTCCCCCAGTGGAGGAGGCTTCAAGGCAGTGGAGGAGGCCTTGCCGGGCGGGCGCGAGCAACCCACCACCGGCCGGTGGTCCTCAGGCGGCAGAGACCGCCCCTTTGGGACGGTGGCTATCTGACGGTCTCGTCGTGGCTGGGCGCGCAGTTCCCCGCGCCCCTGGGTCGGCCGGGGCGCGGTGGGCCGTGAAGCGGAGGTCAGAGGGCCTCTGCGCCCCGTTCGCGGAGGGACTGGGCGTACTGCTGGAGCACCCACAACTCGTTCTGCACGGCCGCCAGGTGGGCGGGATCGCCGCCGGTGGAGAGACGGGTCAGGGTCCCCTGGATCTCCCGCACGCGCCGGTCCACCGCACGCAACCGCACCTGCACGAGCTGCGTCGCCGCATAGATCCCGTCGACGTGCCTGCGCAGGATCGTCTCGACGGCCAGCTCGGTGACCATGGCCCGAACCGTGTCGTCGGGCGCGGCCTGACGGACCCGCGCCAGATAGTCCGGCCCGTCCTGGGCCCCCTGCTCCGCACCGCCCGCCTCCTCGATGGCGATGCGCACGGCCGCGTACGGCGGAGCCGTGAACTCGTCGGCCCCGTAGGCGTCGAAGGCCGGAGAGACCAGCTCCGGGTACTGGAGGGCGAGTTTCAGCAGCTCACGCTCGGTGCGGTGGGCCGGGCTGCGGAGATTGAGCGCGGGCCCGGAGTGCCGCGGCGCGCCGGGCGGGGCCGGTGCGGGGGCGCCTGGCCCGGCGTGCCGGGCAGCGGGGGCGGGCGCCGCGGGGCCACGGCCGCCGCGGTCCCTGGCCCAGCGCGCCAACTGTGCCACGCGCCGCACCACGAACTGGGTGTCCAGGATGCCGAGCATGCCCGCGAGCTGCACGGCCACCTCGTGCTGCGAGGCGCTGTTCTTGATCCGCGCCACCACCGGCGCCGCCTCGTCCAGCGCGGCGGCGCGGCCCGCGGGGGTCTCCAGGTCGTAGCGGGCGACGATCTGGCGCAGCGCGAACTCGAAGAGCGGCGTGCGGGGCTGGACGAGGTCGCGGACGGCGTCCTCACCCTTGGCGAGGCGGAGCTCGCAGGGGTCCATCCCGTCCGGCGCGATGGCGATGTACGTCTCCGCGGCGAACTTCTGGTCGTCCTCGAAGGCCCGCAGCGCCGCCTTCTGCCCGGCGGCGTCCCCGTCGAAGGTGAAGATGACGCGGGCCGAGCCGTTGTCCATCAGGAGCCTGCGGAGGATCTTGATGTGCTCGCCGCCGAAGGCGGTGCCGCAGGTCGCGATCGCCGTGGTGACGCCCGCGAGGTGGCAGGCCATGACGTCCGTGTAGCCCTCCACGACGACGGCGCGGCTGGACTTGGCGATCTCCTTCTTGGCGAGGTCGATGCCGTACAGCACCTGGGACTTCTTGTAGACCGCGGTCTCGGGGGTGTTGAGGTACTTCGGTCCCGTGTCGTCGTCGCGCAGGCGGCGGGCGCCGAAGCCGACGACGTCGCCGCCGATGTCCCTGATGGGCCACATCAGCCGACCGCGGAACCGGTCGATGGGGCCGCGCCGGCCCTCCTGGGAGAGCCCGGAGAGCAGCAGCTCCTTGTCGGTGAAGCCCTTGCCGCGCAGGTAGCGGGTGAGGTGGTCCCAGCCGGCGGGGCTGTAGCCGACGCCGAAGTGGACGGCCGCGGCCTGGTCGAAGCCCCGCTCGGCGAGGAAGACCCGGCCGGCCTCCGCCTCGGGAGAGGTGTCGAGCTGCTCGGCGTAGAACTGCGCCGCGACGGTGTGGGCCTCGATCAGGCGGATGCGCTCGCCGCGCTGGTGGGAGGGGTTGTAGCCGCCCTCTTCGTACCGGAGCGTGATGCCGGCGCGGGCGGCGAGCCGCTCGACCGCCTCGGAGAAGGTGAGGTGGTCGATCTTCATCACGAAGGTGAGGGTGTCGCCGCCCTCCTGGCAGCCGAAGCAGTGGAAGAGGCCCTTGGAGGGGCTGACCTGGAAGGAGGGGGACTTCTCGTCGTGGAAGGGGCAGAGGCCCTTGAGGTTGCCGCCGCCGGCGTTGCGCAGCTGGAGGTACTCGGACACCACGGCGTCGATCGGGACCGCGTCCCGGACCGCTTTCACGTCCTCGTCATTGATCCTGCCTGCCACGCGAAGATTCTACGGCGCCCCGGGCGTCACCTTTCCGGCCCAGGGCGTCCACGCCGGGGGTCCACGCCAGGGGGCGCCTGCTCCACCCCATACGGCCACGGCACCGCCGAAGGGGCGCGGGGAACCGCGCGAGAAGCCACGACGGGACCGCAGGGTCGCCCACCGTCCCGAAGGGGCCGTTTCTGCCGTGGCCGGACCACCGGGCGGTGGGTGGTTGCTCGCGCAGTCGGCCGTGCCCCTTCGGGGCGCGGGGCGGGCCTCAGCCCGAGAGGGAGCCCGTGAGGGTCTCGAGCGGAACCGACGGGTCCGCAAGGGCCAGGGTGTCCACCGGGGTGCCGGAGCGGATCAGGTTCTGGATGTGCTCGGTGACGTCCCACACGTTGACGTTCATCCCGGCGAGCACCCGCCCCTGCCGCATCCAGAAGGCGATGAACTCCCTCTTGGGCGCGTCCCCGCGCAGCACCACCTCGTCGTACGACCCGGGCGGCGCCCACCCGGAGTACTCGAGTCCGACGTCGTACTGGTCGGAGAAGAAGTACGGCACGCGCGCGTAGCTGACGTCGCGGCCGAGCATCGCGCGCGCGGCCGCGGGGCCGCCGTTGAGGGCGTTGGCCCAGTGCTCGACGCGCAGCCGGCTGCCGAACAGCGGGTGCTCGGACGCGGCCACGTCACCGGCGGCGTAGATGTCGGGGTCGGAGGTGCGCAGTGAGGCGTCCACGGCGATGCCGCCGCCGTGCGCCGCGTCGGCCAGGTCGAGCCCCGCGGACTCGGCGAGCGCGGTGCGCGGCGCCGCCCCGATCGCGGCGAGCACATCGTGCGCCGGATGCTCCTCGCCGTCGTCCGTGCGTGCCGCGAGCACCATGCCGTCCTGGCCGACGATCTCCGCGAGCCGCGTCCCGAAGCGGAAGCGGACGCCGTGCTCGGCGTGCAGGTCGGTGAAGATCTGCCCGACCTCGGGCCCCAGCACCGTGTGCAGCGGAGCCGCCTCCGCCTCGACGACGGTGACCTCGGCGCCGTACTCGCGGGCCGCCGCGGCGACCTCCAGGCCGATCCAGCCGGCCCCGGCGATGACCAGGTGGCCGTTGTCCCGGCCGAGGGAGGCGAGCACGCCGCGCAGCCGCTCGGCGTGCGCGAGCCGCCGCAGGTGGTGCACGCCGGCCAGGCCGGTGCCCGGGATGTCGAGCCGGCGCGGCTCGGCGCCGGTGGCGAGCAGCAGCTTGTCGTAGCGGACCCGGGTGCCGTCGCCGAGCCGCACCGACTTCTCGGCGCGCTCGACGGCGACGGCGACCTGGCCGAGGTGGAGTTCGACGTCGGCCTGTGCCCACCACGCCGGGTCGTGCACGAAGACCTTGCCGCGCGGTTCCTTGCCGAGCAGGTACCCCTTGGACAGCGGAGGGCGCTCGTAAGGGTGGTCGCGCTCGTCACAGATGAGGATCACCCGCCCGGTGAAGCCCTCCGCCCGCAGCGTCTCGGCCGCTTTCGCCCCGGCCAGGCCTCCTCCGACGATGACGAACGTCTGATCCGCGTCGACCACTTGGTGCCTCCTCCTGGTAACCATGGCGCCCTCCCCGAGCCTCCCGCACCCTGCCTGCCGCGGGAAGAGGGAGTGGCCCGAACAGGCCAGTGGCCGTCACACCAGGTGCCCGTACCAGGTGGGTAGGGCCCCCTCGGCCGGTGCGGTCGTCGTCCACGGGCGGGTAGGCCCGCCGGGCCGGTACGGCCGCCGGGCCGGTACGGCCGCCGGGCCGGTACGGCCGCCGGGCCGGTACGGCCGCCGGGCCGGTACGGCCGCCGGGCCGGTACGGCCGGCGGGTGGGTACGGCCGGCGGGTGGGTACGGCCATCGGAGCCGTGCGGCAGGTGCGGCCGGCGGGTGGGTACGGCCATCGGAGCGGTGCGGCCGTCAGGGCGGGTACGGCCATCGGGTGGGGTACGGCCGTCCCGTCCGGCCGGTCGTCCGCATCAGCCCGCTCTGTGGGTGAGCCGGTGGTGCAGGGCGCGGGCCGCGGCGTCGGTGAGCGACGCGATCTGGTCGACGATCACCCGCTTGCGGGCCCGGTCGTCGGGCGCCGCGTCGAACAGCGCGCGGAACTGCGGGTCCAGGCCCTCCGGGGCCCGGGCGGTGAGCGCCGCGGCCAGCTCGGCGACGACGACGCGCTGGTCGGCGCGGAGCCGTTCCTGCTCGGCGCGCTGCATCACGTAGAGGTCGGCGACGGCCTTGAGGACGGCGCACTCGTTCCGGGTGCCGCGCGGCACGACGAGCTGCGCGTCGTACCTGCTGAGCCCGCGCGGGCCGGGTCCGCCGGGGTGCGGGCCCCACCGGGCGTGCGTGGCGGCCTCCGCGGCCAGGCAGAACCGTCCGATGAGCTGGCTGGTGGCGTCCTTGAGGCGGGCCTGCGCGACCGCGGTGCCGTCGTAGCCGTGCGGCCACCACTCCTGGCCGAGCAGCCGGTCGAGCGCCTCGGCCAGCTCCTCGGGGTCGGTGTCGGCCGGCACGTACCGGCCGATCGCCACCTCGAAGACGGCGCGCCGCTCCGGCTCGGCGTCCAGCGCGTTGGGGTCCACGTGCCCGGCGTGCAGGCCGTCCTCCAGGTCGTGCACCGAGTACGCGACGTCGTCGGACCAGTCCATGACCTGTGCCTCGAAACAGGTGCGGTACGGCGGCGCGCCCCTGCGGATCCAGTCGAAGACGGGCCGGTCGTCCTCGTATACGCCGAACTTGGGCGAGCCCGGGTCGGTGGGGTGGCCGCCGAGCGGCCAGGGGTACTTGGTGGCGGCGTCGAGGGCCGCACGGGTGAGGTTGAGGCCGACGCTGACCAGGTCGCCGGGCGGTCCCGCCGGATCCCCGGCCGGGTCGCCGAAGGCGCCGTCCGCCGCGCCCGTGCGGGTGACGGCGCCGGCCCGCACGAACCGTTTGGGTTCGAGGCGGGTGAGCAGCCGAAGCGACTGGGCGTTGCCCTCGAAGCCGCCGCAGTCCCTGGCGACCTCGTTCAGCGCCTGCTCGCCGTTGTGCCCGAAGGGCGGGTGGCCGAGGTCGTGGGAGAGGCAGGCGGTCTCCACCAGGTCCGGGTCGCAGCCGAGGGCCGCGCCCAGCTCACGGCCCACCTGGGCGCACTCCAGGGAGTGCGTGAGCCGGGTGCGCGGGCTGGGGTCCCAGGCGGGGCCCCGGGCCTGCCCCGCCCCGCCGGGGCCGAGGGCCTGGGGCAGCGTGCCGGGGGTGACGACCTGTGTCTTGCCGGCGAGCCTGCGCAGCGCCGCGGAGTGCAGCACGCGCGCGCGGTCGCGCTGGAACGCGGTGCGGCCCGGACGCTTGTCCGGCTCCGCGGCCCAGCGCTCCAGGGCCGCGGCGTCGTAGTGCGCGGCGTGCACGGGATACGCGGTGTGCGCGGGGTGCGCGGGGTGCGCGGGGTGCTCCGGTTGCACGGGGTGCTCGGGATGCTCGGGATGCTCGGAGGCTTCGGAGGAAGAGGACGACGCGGAGTGCACAGCCTCCTCCGTGCCCGGTGTGGTGCCTTCCATGCCCCGACAGTACGCGCAAAGCGGGCGTTCGGGGCGGGGCGGTTCCGGCCGGAGTGACGCCCGCCGGTGCGGGGGCGAGCGGCGCGGCGAGCCAGCGGCGCGGGGACCCAGCGGCGCGGGGACCCAGCGGCGCGGGGACCCAGCGGCGCGGGGACCCAGCGGCGCGGAAGCGAACCAAGCAAGCACCGCCGAGAGCGAACGACGCGGGAAACAAGCCGACGCGCCCGCGGTGGGCCGCCGGGCCCGGCCCCCTGTGGTCCCGTCCCCGGCCACCGGCCGGTGGAACCCGGCGCGCGTGTCCCCGCGCCGCCTGCCGGGCCCCGGCGCACGGAGGGCGCGGCCGGGGCTCAGGCGGGGGTGAGGCGAGGGTGCGGGCGGCGGCGCACGGGGGCGGCCGCGGCGAGGGCCTGGTCGTAGCGGTGCAGCACGAGGCGGGCCAACGCGGGGTGCGCGCCGAGCGGCGCGGCGGCGCGTGCGGACGTCGCCGCCGCGGCCCCGGCGCACTGCGCGGCGAACCGCCCCGGGGCGGTGAAGTACGCGGCGACGGCGGTGTGCCGCCGGCCTCCGACCGCGAGCATCCGCAGCGCCTCGGGCACGCCGGGCGAGGCGGCGGAGGCGTACGCGGGCACCACCGGCACGCCGAGCCGCGCGGCGAGCAGGGCGGCGGTCGCACGGGTGTCGACGGCGGCGTTCGGGTCACGGGACCCGGCGGCGGCCAGCACCACGGCGTGCGTGGCGGCCGGGTCGGGGGCGCCGGCGCCGCGGGCAGGCTCGGGCCGGGGGGCCGGCCCGGGGACGCGCCAGCCCGCTTCGAGCAGCCGCTCGTGCAGCACCTCGGCGAGCAGCGGGTGCGGGCCGAGCGGTGCCGCGACGCAGGCGTCCAGGTGCGGGGCGGCGGCCGCCGCGGCCGGTATGTCGTACGAGACGTGGTGGCCGCGGCCCAGAAGCAGGGGCACCAGCACCACCCGGCCGGGCGGCAGCGCGGCCAGCGTGCCGGACAGCGGCGGCTCGTTCAGCTCGATGTGCCCGAGCCGCACCGGCACCTCGGGACGGAGCTCACGCACCAGCGCGAGGAGCGCCCGGACGGTGTGGAGCGCCCGGGGGTCGCGGCTGCCGTGCGCCACGGCGACGAGCGTGGGCGGCGCACCGGCGGTGCGGGCGGGCGGGACGCGGCGCGGATCTGTGGACACCGTCATGCGGCGATGGTGGCCCGGGTTCGTTGCGGTCCCGTTGCCGACCGGTCACGGCTGCTTACAGCCTCCCTCACGACGGTCGCGGACCGCCTGTCAGCGGGGTGCACGGGGCGATGTTTCCCAGGACTGACCTGCCGGACCTGCTGTCCCCCGCCGGACCTGCGGCTCACCGTGCGGGAGCCCCGCCACCGCCTGGCCCGTGCGATCTGCCACGCGGCCGGCCCGGCTCCGGCAGGCGGCAGACGGCTCACCCGGGTCATTCACGTGAGCCCGGAAAAAACGGGAGCCGGAAAAAAATCGGACGGCGATGTCGAGATCCCGCGTCCGGCTCCGTCCCCGGTGTGAACGCGACCACAATGGGTCGTACGAGCACCGAGGAGAACCACGATGGCCAAGTACCTGCTGCTGAAGCACTACCGGGGCGCCCCCGCTGCGGTCAACGACGTGCCGATGGACCAGTGGAGCCCGGAGGAGATCTCGGCGCATATGCGGTACATGAACGACTTCGCGGCCCGGCTGGAGAAGACGGGCGAGTTCGTCGACGGTCAGGCGCTCGCCCCCGAGGGAGCGTGGGTCCGCTACGACGGTGAGGGGCGCCCGCCCGTCACCGACGGACCGTTCGCGGAGACCAAGGACCTCATCGCCGGGTGGATGATCATCGACGTCGACAGCTACGAGCGCGCCGTCGAGTTGGCCGGGGAGCTGTCGGCCGCCCCCGGGGCGGGCGGCAGGCCGATCCACGAGTGGCTGGAGCTGCGCCCGTTCCTGACCGCGCCGCCTACCATCACGGAGTGACGTCACCGATGGACGAGGTCCTGCTCAGGAGCCTCACGCCGAGCGTGCTCACCGTCCTCGTCCGCCGCGGAGCCGACTTCGCGGCGGCCGAGGACGCCGTGCAGGACGCGCTCGTCGAGGCGCTCCGGGTCCGGGCGGCCGGCCCTTCCCCGGACGCCGGGCGCCGCCCGGCCGGGGAAGACCCCATTCGCGATCCCAAGGGCTGGCTGGTCACCGTGGCCTGGCGCAAGTTCCTCGACGCGACCCGCGCCGACGCCGCCCGCCGCCGGCGTGAGGACCGCTTCGAGGACGAGCCGGCGCCCGGGCCGGCCCCCGCGGTGGACGACACGCTCCAGCTCTACTTCCTGTGCGCCCACCCGTCGCTGACCCCGGCATCGGCGGTCGCGCTCACACTGCGCGCCGTCGGTGGGCTGACCACCCGCCAGATCGCCGAGGCCTACCTGGTGCCCGAGGCGACGATGGCGCAGCGGATCAGCCGGGCCAAGCGCACCGTGGCCGGCGTGCGTCTCGACCGGCCCGGCGACGTCGCCACGGTGCTGCGCGTCCTCTACCTGGTCTTCAACGAGGGCTACTCCGGCGACGTCGACCTCGCCGCCGAGGCCATCCGGCTGACCCGGCAGCTCGCGGCCGCGGCCCGTCACCCCGAGGTGGCGGGGCTGCTCGCCCTCATGCTGCTCCACCACGCCCGGCGTGCCGCCCGGACCACGTCGGACGGCAGCCTGGTGCCGCTCGCCGAGCAGGACCGCGGCCGGTGGGACACGGCGTTGATCGCCGAGGGCGTCGGGATCCTCCAGGCGGCCCTCGCCCGCGACCGGCTGGGCGAGTACCAGGCCCAGGCCGCCATCGCGGCCCTCCACGCCGACGCGCCCAGCGCCGAGGAGACCGACTGGGTGCAGATCGTCGAGTGGTACGACGAGCTCACGCGCCTGACGGACAGCCCGGTCGTCCGGCTCAACCGCGCGGTCGCCGTCGGGGAGGCCGACGGACCGCGCGCCGGCCTGGCGGCGCTCGCGGCGCTGGACGACTCTTCACCAAGCTCTCGGCCTCGCTCAAGCAGGGGATACTCCATCCCCCGCCACGCCGCGGTGGCGGCGTACCTCCACGAGCGCGACGGCGACCTGGCGACGGCGGCACGGCTGTACGCCGAGGCGGCCCACAAGGCGTCCAACCTCGCCGAGCGCGACCACCTGACACGCCAGGCCGCCCGGCTCAACGAGGCCGCCCGGCTGAACGCCCGCCGGGATCGCTGACGGGTCGCGGATCTTCGCGGAGAGGGCCGCCGCCCGTGCCCGCGGCCGGGTCCGGCGGGCGCGCCACCGTCGCCGCCATCGCCACCGTCGCCGCCATCGCCACCGTCGCCGCCATCGCCACCGTCGCCGCCATCGCCACGGAGGAAGTCGTCCGGGCCGCCCGCGACCTGCCGCCCTACCCCGGCCGCTCGATCACCTCGATCGCCGGCGGGCAGCGCCGGGCGCCCCGCCGTGCGTCGCCTCACCGCGCCCCCGCCGCTGCGGGGAGCCCACCGTACCGGCGCCGTAACCGGTGCGGCCGGGTGCCGTAACACGCAGGCGGGAGCGTGCGGTCATGCACCCGCTGAGCCTGCCGACCCCGCCCACCGCCCCCACCGCGGCTGCCGCTCCGGTCCCCACCCACTGCCCGTACTGCGCACTCCAGTGCGGCATGAACCTTGCCCCGGGCCCGGCGGGCGTGGACGTCCTGGAGCGCCCCGGCTTCCCGGTGAACCGCGGTGCGCTGTGCGGCAAGGGCCGCACGGCCCCGGCCCTGCTCTCCCCCGCCGCCCGGCTGACCGAGCCGCTGGTGCGGGCCCCGTCCGGGCGCCTCGTGCCGGCGAGCTGGCCACAGGCCCTGGACCGGGTGGCCGAGGGGCTCGCGCGGGTGCGGGCGGAGCACGGCGCGGACGCCTGCGGGGTGTTCGGCGGTGGGGGGCTGACCAACGAGAAGGCGTATGCGCTGGGGAAGTTCGCGCGGGTGGTGCTGGGCACCTCGCAGATCGACTACAACGGCCGGTTCTGCATGGCGTCCGCGGCGGCCGGGCAGCAGCGGGCGTTCGGTCTGGACCGCGGCCTGCCGTTCCCGCTTGCGGACGTCGCCCGCACCGGCTGTGTGATCCTGGTCGGCTCCAACCTGGCCGAGACGATGCCCCCGGCGCTGCGCTACCTCACGGAGCTGAAGGAGAACGGCGGCCGGCTGATCGTCGTCGACCCGCGCCGCACCAGGACCGCGGAGCAGGCCGACCTGCACCTGGCCCCGCGGCCGGGCACCGACCTGGCCCTCGCGCTCGGCCTGCTGCACCTGGTAGTGGCCGGGGGCCACACGGACGAGGAGTTCATACGGGAGCGGACGACCGGCTGGGAGCAGGCGCGGGCCGCGGCGATGGCGCACTGGCCGGAGCACGTGGAGCGGATCACGGGCGTCCCGGTGCCGCTGCTGCGCGAGGCGGTGCGCCTGTTCTGCACGGCCGGGACGTCCATGGTGCTCACCGCCCGCGGGCCCGAGCAGCAGTCCAAGGGCACCGACACGGTCGGGGCCTGGATCAACCTCTGCCTGGCCACGGGCCGCGCGGGCCGGCCACTGTCCGGGTACGGGGCCCTGACCGGTCAGGGCAACGGCCAGGGCGGCCGCGAGCACGGCCAGAAGGCCGACCAGCTGCCCGGCTACCGCAAGCTGACGGACCCGGCGGCGCGGCGGCACGTCGCCGAGGTGTGGGGAGTCGACCCGGACCGGCTGCCGGGGCCGGGCCGCAGCGCCTACGAGCTGCTGGACGCGCTGGGCTCCGAGGTCCGGGCACTGCTGCTGATGGGGTCCAATCCGGTGGTGTCGGCGCCGCGGGCCGCGCATGTGGAGGAACGGCTGCGGGGGCTCGACTTCCTCGCGGTGGCCGACGTGGTGCTCTCGGAGACCGCGGCACTCGCGGACGTGGTGCTGCCGGTGACCCAGTGGGCCGAGGAGACGGGCACGGTCACCAATCTGGAGGGGCGCGTGCTGCTCCGGCGGCAGGCGGTCGCGGCGCCGCCGGGGGTCCGGTCGGACCTGGCCGTGCTCGGTGAACTCGCCGCCCGGCTGGGTGTGGAGAAGGGCTTCCCCGCGGACCCGGAGGAGGTCTTCGCCGAGCTCCGCCGGGCGTCGGCGGGCGGGCCCGCGGACTACTCCGGCATCACCTACCAGGCCCTCGCGACCGGCGACGGCATCTTCTGGCCGTGCCCGGCGGACGCGGAGGAGGACCCGTCGGCCGGGGCGGAGGGGGCCTCCCCCGGCCACGCGGCAGCCCCCGGCCACGCGGCAACCCCCGGCCACGCGGCAGCCCCCGGCCACGCGGCAGCCCCCGGCGAGGCGGCCGCCTCCGGCAACTCAGCCACACCCGTCCACCCGGCCGCCCGCGGTGGGGCGACCGCCCTCATCCACTCGGCCGTCCCCGGCGGGGCAGCCGTCCCCGGCGGGGCAGCCGACCCCGGCGGGGCAACCGACCCCGGCGGGGCAGCCGACCCCGGCGGATCGTCCGCCCCCAGCGGATCAGCCGTCCCCGGCGGGGCAACCGCCCCCGGCCGGACGGCGACCCCTGGCTCTCTCGGGACGGCCGTCGGCGCCAGGCTGCCGGGGAGTGCCGAGCCCGCCGGCACCCCCCGCCTCTTCCTGGACCGCTTCGCGACCGAGGACGGCCGCGCCCGGTTCGTGCCGGTGACGCACCGGCCGGCCGCGGAGGAGCCGGACGACGAGTACCCTGTGCTGCTCACCACCGGGCGGGTGCTGGCCCAGTACCAGTCCGGCGCGCAGACGCGGCGGGTGGCCGAGCTCAATGCCGCGGAGCCGGGCCCGTTCGTGCAGCTGCACCCGCGGCTGGCCGCCCGGATCGGGGTCGCCGAGGGCGAGCGGGTGGCCGTGGTCTCCCGGCGCGGCCGGGCCGTGGCGCCGGCCCGCATCAGCACCGCCATCCGGGCGGACACGGTCTTCATGCCGTTCCACTGGCCGGGCGAGGGCCGCGCCAACTCCCTGACCAACCCGGCGCTCGACCCGACCTCCCGCATGCCCGAGTTCAAGGTGTGCGCCGTGCGGGTGGAGCGCGCGGAGGACTGAGTGCGCGGGCGGCCCGGGGCGAGGCGGGGAGCGCGGGTCGCACGGTGCCGTACCACACACTCCCGCGCAACCGGGGCCTTCCCGTCCGGGGCTCCCGGCCTGCCCGAGGCCTTGGAAGGGGCGCGGGAAACCGCGCGACCAGCCACCGAGACGCCCGCAGATCGCCACAACCGGAAGGCGCAGCCCCTGCCGCATCCGGCCGCAGGCCGGTCCAGAAGGGCCGCCGGGGAACTGCGCAACCCACCACCACTCCCCCGCAGATCACCGCAGCCCAACGGCACAGCCCCTGCCACATCCGGCCACAGGCCGGCCCACCAGGGGCGCGGGGAACCGCGCGGCCACCGGAGCGGGCGGCCGGGTCAGCCTACCCGGCCGTCTCCTGCTCGAGCCAGGCCAGGTAGCCGGCGCTGCCGCGCACCACGGGTGTGGCGATGATCTCGGGCGTGTCGTAGTCGTGCGCCGAGAGCAGCCACGACTCCAGCTCCGGGTAGCGGCCCTCGCTGGTCTTGAAGAGGATCTGCCACTCCTGCGCGGTCTCGATCTCACCCTGCCAGCGGTAGACGGACGTCACCGGCCCGTTGATCTGCGCACATGCGGCGTGCCGGGCCTCAATCGCGCCGTGCGCCAGGCGTTCCGCCTTGTCCACGGCGTCCGTGGTGGTCAGCACGGTCAGCCATGCGGAGGGGCTGATGTTGCTCGTCATCAGGCGTTTCTCCTCTCGTCCCCCCGAATCTCGTCCCCCCGGATCTCGTCCCCCGAGTCCCGGCCCCGAATCTCGTCCCCGAGTCTTGTGTCCTGAGTCCCGTGCCACGACCCTCGTGCCACGACCTCGACCCACGGTTCCCGTGCCACGACCTTCGACCCACGGTTCCCGTGCCGCGACTCGTCCCCACGGCTCCCGCCGGCGGATCCGTGTCGCACCGGCGTTCGCCGTGCTCCTGCCTCACGCGTGGCGCACCGGCCCACGCCCGTCGCCACCCCCTTGCCGCGGCCCGCCCCCGAGGGGGTATGGACATGCCAATCATTACCCCCTACACCTGAGGGAACATCAGCGTGCCCGTGCGCGCGCTCTCCCGCGTTGCCGAGGAGGCCGACGACACGATGAGACACCTCCGAGCACCCCGTATCCCCACTCCCCTCACCCTCGCCGGCGTCCTGGCGGCGGCCGTCACCCTGATGGCCGCGGCCCTGGTCCCCACCGCGGGGGCGGACGCGGCACCCCGGTGGAGCCGGGCCGACGCCATCCGCCACGCGGCCACCGCGCTCATCGGCCACGCCGCGGGCCTGGACCTCACCCATGCCGAGAAGAACACCGTCCGCGATGTGATCGTGGACCGGGACGGCAGCCAGCACGTGCGCTACGACCGGACGTTCCGCGGCCTCCCCGTGCTGGGCGGCGACTTCGTCGTCCATCTGGCCCCGAACGGCACCTACCGGGGCGCCGACCGCGCGGCGTCCGGGGCGGTGTCCGTGCCCTCCGTCACCCCGGCGCTGTCCTCGCGGCGGGCCGCGGACCTGGGTGCCGACGCCCTGCGCGGCGCGCACCGCGGCCAGCGGCTGACCAGCATCGTGAGCAAGCCGGAGCTGGTGGTGGACGCGCTGCACGGCGCGCCGCGGCTGGCCTGGCGGACCAGCGCCGCGGGCAAGGACTCGCTCGGCAACCCGGTCGCCCGGGTGGTGATCACCGATGCGCTGAGCGGCGCCCGGATCGACTCCTGGGACGCGCTGGAGACCGTCACCGGAGACGGCAGGTCGCTCTACGGCGGCACCGTCCCGCTGAACACCACGCAGAGCGGCTCGCAGTACCAACTGTCGGACGCGACCCGCGGCGGCACGTACACGGGCGACGCCCAGAACAAGACCGACGTGTGCATCCTGTCCATCTGCATCAGCCGCGCGCCGGCGGTGCTGTTCACCGACGCCGACAACCACTGGGGCAGCGGCACGGAGTCCGACCGGTCGAGCGCGGCCGTCGACGCCCAGTACGGCACCGACGTCACCTGGGACTACTACAAGAACGTGCACGGCAGGAACGGCATCGCGGGCGACGGCAAGGGCTCGTACAACCGCGTCCACTACGGCAACAAGTACAACAACGCCTTCTGGGACGACTCCTGCTTCTGCATGACCTACGGCGACGGCGACGGCAGCACGTTCGGGCCGCTGGTGGCGCTGGACGTGGCGGGCCACGAGATGTCGCACGGGGTCACCGCGGCCACCGCCGGCCTCACCTACTCGGGCGAGTCCGGCGGGCTGAACGAGGCGACGAGCGACATCTTCGGCACGCTGGTGGAGTTCTACGCGAAGAACCCCGCGGACCCCGGTGACTTCCTGATCGGCGAGAACGTGGTGAGGTCAGGCGCCGGGACGAAGGCGCTGCGGTTCATGGACCAGCCCTCCAAGGACGGCAAGTCGGCGGACTGCTGGGACGCCTCGCTCAAGAACCTGGACGTGCACTACTCGTCCGGGGTGGCGAACCACTTCGCCTACCTGCTCGCCGAGGGCTCCGGGCCCAAGGTGATCGGTGGCGTGCGGAGCGACGGCACCACCTGCGACGGTTCCTCGCTGAACGGGATCGGCACGGACAAGCTGGGCGCGATCTGGTACCGCGCGCTCACGGTCTACATGACCTCGTCCACCGACTACGCGGGCGCCCGCACGGCCACGCTCTCCGCGGCGAAGGACCTGTACGGCGCGGACAGCACCGAGTACAAGGCCGTTGCCGCGGCCTGGACGGCGGTGTCGGTGAAGTAGCCGCCCGAGGCGCCGGGGCGCCGAAGCGGGAGAGGCACCGAAGCCGCATAAGCGGCACGCACACCCGCACTCGGCGTGCCGGCCGGAAGCCCTCGTACTGGAGGTACGTGGGCTTCCGGCCGTTTGCGGCGAGCGTGCGCGCCGACGGAAGACGCGTCGCTGCTGCGGGTCCATTCCGGCCGTCGGCTCGTCGAGGAGCAGGATGCGGGCGTCGTGCACGAGAGCTGCTGCCACACCGACCCGGCGCAGCTGTCCGCCGGAGAGCTGGCCGCTCTTCGCGTTGACTTTGTCCGTCAGTTGCACACGGGCGAGCGCCCGGCGCGCCCGGCTCCAGGCTTCATCGCGGCTCATGCCCTTGAGCCAGCCCACGTAGGCGACGGAAAGGGCGCGCGAGCACAACATCAGACCGGTCAGGAAGACCGAGGGCAACCTGCGTACCGCCGACCAGGGAGGGCAGGACGACGACCACATCGCCGACGAAGACCGCGAGGACGGCGAAGAGCAGGAGCGTGACGGCGAGGACCGTGGGGACGCGGCGAGCCTTGAGCCACAGGATCACGTGCCGCTCCGGCTGCACGCGGCCGTCATGGCCTTCTCGAACCAGGCACTCTGCTCGTCGGCAGGCTCCGCCAAGACCTTCTTGACGATGCTTTGCATCCGGGCTTGACCTCTGATCTTGGACACACGAGACGCTGGATCTTGAGGCTCTGAGAACGGACATCTCGTGTTCACGACGGAGTATCCGCCGGAGTTCAAGGCGGACGCGGTGGCGTTGCGAGTCGCGGCCCGAGGCGACAATCAGGCCGGTCCTCGCCAGGGCCGGTACTGCACACCGATCACGGCGTCAGGTACACCAGCCGGGCGTTCGCCGGAGCCTGCCACAGAGCCCGCGTCCGGTGGTCCGTGAGCGCGATCGGCTCCAGCCCGGACAACGCACTCGCTGAGTCCTGCGACGCCACGTCGCCGGACTGGACAGCAGCAGAGAACCGCGTCTGATACGTGCGGTCTTCCTTGGTCTCGTCCGTCCCCCACAGGACACGCACCACCCAGGTATCACCAGCTCGGGAGGCACAGGCCGGGGAGGACTTGCGGTCCAGCACTCCGAAAAGAACATCGGCGCCCTCCGGGCGGTCGGCCGGGTACTTGGCCAGGAGTCCAGCCACGAGCTTCATGAGCTCCGGCGCGGCGCCGGGCGCAGTCTCCTGAGGGGCGCCGGTTGTTGTCGAGGTGCTGGTGGAGCAGAAAGCCCGGGGGTCCGCCGAAGGGCCGCTGCCCTTGGTGACGTCGAAGTCCGTCACCTTCGCCGACATCAGTGCGCCAGTGGGTGAGCTGTGCCCTGACAGTGCGGTACCCGTGTGGGTGCTCTGCCCGATGTGGCGGGCGCCAGAGCGGTAACCAAATTGCCTGATAGGTACACCTATGATCTCCCCTCAAGATCATGAAGGTGCAACTTCTTGCTGCCTGCTTCCTTTGGGTGACGGGGAGATTACTGGCAGACTCGTTGAGCGCGTGACCAGATATCGGCACAAGGCCGACCTTATGGACGATCGCCTAGCAGACGTACAGAACAGGGGGCCACAGGGGAGCAACGGAGCAAAAGGGACACGGGGTGGCCGGTGAGCGCAACATGACCCACCGGTGTACGCCTTGAGGAAGCCTATCCCCGTGGCCACCCTGCGCGGGCGACCGTCGCCGCTCCTCCAGGGATTCGACGCAATCTCCTTACCCGTCATCCGCCTCACGCCGTTGCTGTTCGGGCCGCCGGCGCGGCACCTGACACTTGCACGAGGAAGGCCAGTCCATGACCACCGCAGTCCATCAGCATGCCCAGGAACTGCTCGACCAGGGTTACACCCTGGTCCATGGGATCCACTCCGACGAGGAGGCCGCCGAGGCACTCTCCCCGTTCGGCGACCTGATGCCCCAGTACGACGGGCAGTTGCGCTACCAGGTGAAGGCGGCCCCGGGCTTCGAGGACCGCCGCTACTCCAAGAGCACGAACACCATTCTCGTCCACACCGAGGCCCCGGGCTGGGCGCCGCCGCCGCGCTATCTGGCCCTGCACTGCCGGGTTCAGGCGAAGTGCGGGAGCGGACACACCGAACTCGCCGATGCGCGGGAGCTCCTGGCCGGGCTGGACACCACCGCGTCCCGGGCCGCCCGGGAGAGACACGTCGACTGGCTCGGGCACAACACCGGCGGGACCGGCACGCAAGGGGTGCGCCGGCCCATGGTGGAACAGGACTCCGGTGGCCGGGAGATCATCCGCTTCAGCTACAACCTGCTCACGGCCGGCCACTACGACCCTCCGGTTGACGCCGATCCCGACCCCGAGACCCTGCCCCTCGGCCGACTCGGCCTCGAACTGGCGCACAAGGCAGAGGAGTTCTTCCGAGAGCACAAGGTATCCGTCCTCATCCCGGAGGAGTCCCTCTTCATCTGGGACAACCAGCGCATGTTGCACGCCCGCTCCGAGTATCAGGACGTGCGGCGTCACCTGACCCGCTACTGGCTCTCCGAGCGGGTCTGACCACTCCTCCCCTCCACTCATGAAGGACCTGATGAACGGCGACTCCGCCCTGTCCACCGAAGAGCCGATCCCCGAGCTGCCCGACGGCATCCCGACCTACGATCCCGACGACCCCGTGGAGAATGCCGTCATACGGCGCCTCGTGGGCAACTGGCACCGCCGGGCCACGGTCAAACGCGAAGAGCCCGATCTTGACGACCTGTTCGATCCGGAGCTGGCGGACTATCCCGAACGGGTCCTCCCCTTCCACGACCACCCGACATGGCAGGCGCTCTCCCCCGAGAAACGCTCGGAAGTGCTGAGCTGGGCCTGGATCGCCTACAATCGGCACACGGTGATGGCCGAGCAGAAGGTGGCCAACCCGGCCTTCGCCCTGGTCATGGAGGGCGAGTATCCCGCGCTTCAGGGTGAGGCGCTCAACCTGTCACTGGCGCAGGCCATGGTCGATGAGCAGTACCACACCCTGATGCACCTCAATGCCAGCGCGGTGACCCGCCGTAGGCGCGGCATGGCCATGCCCGACCACGAACTGCCTCTGTCGCACACGGCACGCGTGCACCAGCGGCTGCGGGAGGGCGCGAGCGAGCGGTGGCAGCGATCGCTGACCACCCTGGCGTTCGCGACCGTCTCCGAGATCTCCATCAACGCCTATCTGGACCTCCTCGCCGACGACAAGGACATCCAAGTCATCAACAGCGCGACGGCGAAGCTGCACAACCGCGACGAGTACTGCCACGCCTCGATTTCCGCCGTACTGGCCGAGATGGTCTACGACAAGCTTGATGCCCGGCAGCGTAGGTTCTTCCTGGACATGCTGGTGGCGGGCCTGGAGGCGTTCGTCGCCAACGACTACACCACCTGGGAACGGATCATGGACCTCACCGGCATCCCCGGGGGCCGGCAGATGCTGAGGGACTGTCAGGCCGACAGCGGCCGCAAGCGGCTGGTGCGCGAGTACACAGGGCTGCACAGCTTGGTCGAGCAGCTGGGTGTGACCGAGCAGGTCGACTTCGACTGGTCCCGTTCCCACATCGCCAGCGCCTGATTCGTAAAGAGATGGCGTCCACGGTCAAGAGGGCTCTGCCGCCATCGATGTGCAAGAACACTGGGGCCGCCGTCAGGCGGACGGGTTACCGACCCGCCCGCTCGCCACGCTGCGCGGGTCCCCACCGACAGACCTGAGGTTCCTCCCGGATGAAAACTTTCTCCCACGAACGCCTGGCAGACCTGGCCCGCAGCCGCGGGCTGCCGGAGGACTACCTGCGCGACCTGCGGGTCGTGTCCTCCGTCCTGCCCTTCAAGGTCAACGAGTACGTCGCCGACGAGTTGATCGACTGGTCGGCGGCGCCCGACGACCCGGTCTTCCGGCTCACGTTCCCGCACCGGGACATGCTGCCCCCGGAGACCTACGACACCATCGCGGGCCTGCTGGACGCCGGCGCCCCGCGCGAGGTGGTGCGCAAGGCGGCTGCCGACGCCCAGACACTACTCAACCCACACCCCGGTGACCAGTTGGAGGCCAATGTCCCGACGCTCGACGGGCGTCGGCTTCACGGGTTACAGCACAAATACGCGGAAACGGTTCTGGTCTTTCCGTCACAGGGACAGACCTGCCACTCCTACTGCGGCTACTGCTTCCGGTGGGCCCAGTTCGTGGGCGTCGCCGAACTCCGGCAGGCCCTGCGCGATCCCGCCGACCTGACCGGCTACGTCGCCACGCAGCCCAGGGTCACCGACGTGCTGTTCACCGGCGGCGACCCCATGATCATGAAGACGGCGGTGCTGCGCCGCTGGGTCGACCCTCTGCTCGATCCCGCCATGGAACAGGTGCGGACTCTGCGGTTCGGCACCAAGTCCCTCGCCTACTGGCCCGATCGTTTCGTCGGGGACGCCGACGCCGACGAGCTGCTGCGACTGTTCGAGAACAGCATCGCGGCCGGCCGCCATGTCACGGTCATGGCGCACTTCTCCCACCCCAGGGAGCTCGAGGGCACCCTGGTCCGTCGCGCCATCGCCCGGATCCGGGCCACCGGTGCGGTGATCCGCGCCCAGGCCCCGCTGATCGCCCACGTCAACGACGACCCCGCCGTATGGGCACACATGTGGCAACGACAGGTCGAACTGGGCGTCGTGCCTTACTACATGTTCGTGGAACGTGACACAGGCGCCCGCAGCTACTTCGGCGTGCCACTGGCCCGGGCACTGGACATCTACACCGATGCCGTGCGCGGCGTCTCCGGTCTGGCCCGCAGCGCACGAGGCCCGGTGATGTCGGCCGCGCCCGGCAAGGTCGTGGTCGACGGCGTGGCTACCGTCGCCGGGGAACGCGTCTTCTCACTGCGCATGCTGCAAGCCCGCGACCCCGAGCTCGTCGGCCGGCACTTCTTCGCCGCGTACGACCCTGCCGCGGAGTGGCTGGACCACCTCCGGCCTGCGCTCGGCTCGTGGTTCCCCGAGAGCTCCCGCCCGTCCCTCCCGCTGATACCGGCGGGTGCCCGGTGAAGGTCACCGCGCACGAGATCAGCATCACGCAGCGCCATCTGTGGCGCTCCGCCCGCGAGGCGATCCCCGTGCAGCGCGCGCTGATCCTCGAGGTGAAACAGGACGGCATCAGCGGCTTCGGCGAAGCCTCTGCCTTCATGACCGACCACTACAACTCCGACCTCGACCGGATGCACACCGACCTGCGCCAGCTCGCCCCGGTGCTGCGCGAACTGACCCCCGACGACCCGTTCGCGGTCTGGAAGACCCTCGCCGCGCAGCTGCCCGAGTCGCCGTTCCTGCTGGCCGCGCTGGACACCGCGGTGCACGATCTGCGGGCCAGACTGCTCGGCGTACCGCTGTGGCAGGCCCTCGGTCTGGCGGCGCCGACGGGCGCACGCTCCAGCTACAGCATAGGCCTGGACGACAAAGAGATGATGGTCGTCAAGCTGCGCGAGCGGCTCGGCTGGTCTGCCTACAAGGTCAAACTCGCCGACCCCAGTGACCTGTCGGTCCTGGCCGAACTGCGCCGTCACACCGACGCGCCGTTCTACGTGGACGGCAACTGCGGCTGGGCTGGCGCCGACACGCTCGCCGCCCTGGACGGCATGCGGGAACTGGGTGTCGCTCTCATCGAACAGCCCTTCCCGCGCTCCGCCTGGCGGGACGCTGAGGTGCTCAAGGAGGCGAGCCCGGTGCCAGTGCTGGCCGACGAGAGCATCACCTCCGTCGCCGACCTGGACGCCTGCGCAACGGCGTTCCACGGCATCAACGTGAAGCCGATGAAGGCGGGCGGCCTGACCCCAGCCCTGGAGCTGCTGCGCAGCGCCCGGGAACGCGGGCTGATCACCATGCTGGGCTGCATGCCGGAGTCGGCGGCGGGCCTCACCGCCACCGTTCATCTCGCCTCTCTCGCCGACCACTTGGACGTCGACTCGGTCGCACTGAACGCGGTCGATACCGGACACGGCCTCGCGGTTGACGAGGCCGGCCGGGTCACGCTGCCCGACCGGCCGGGCTCAGGCTTCCTGCCCGACCCGCACGAACGCGGCTGGCGGGTGCGGCCGGTAGCCGTGGAGGAGGTCCGGCCGCTCCGGCATCGGGTGCTGCGGGCCGGCGAGTCCGTCGAGAACGCCCACTACCAACAGGACGACCACCCCGCTGCCCGACACCTCGCCGCGCTGGACGTCGGGCGTCTGACGGGCGCCTGTTCCCTGCTGCCCGAGGACCCGCCGACCGAGCGCCCCATACCCGGTCTCGGCCCCGGCACCGGCCGCCGGCTGCGCGGCATGGCCGTCCTCGAGGAGGCCCGCGGCACGGGCCTGGGCAGCGCGCTGCTGCGCACCGCACTCACCCACGCCGTGCTGGACGGCGCAGGTGCCGTGTGGGGCACCGCCCGCGCCGAAGCGGCCGGCTTCTTCCAACAGCACGGGTTCCGGACCGTCGGCGACATGTTCGAGCGGCCCGGTCTCGGACCTCACCTGCTCATGTACTGGAGCCCGGAATGACCACGAACACCCTCACGCGGGCGCTGATCGAGGAGCGGGCGGCGCGGACCCTCGCGACCGCCGCACTCACCGCGGCCGACGTTCCCCACAGCGACGCCGAGCAGGTGGCTGACGCCCTGGTCGATACGTCCCTGCGGGGTATCGATACGCACGGTCTGCGCCTGCTCGGGCAGTACCTCGACGAGCTGTCGAGCGGCGTGGCCAACGCCCGGGCCCGCATCACCGTCGTCCGGGACAAGGGAGCCGGACTGCTGCTGGATGCCGACGGTGCCCTCGGTGTCCTGGCGGGCCTCGCCGCCGCCCGGCACGCGGCCGAGCGGGCGGCGCGCTTCGGCGTCGCGGCGGTCGGCGTGTGCTCCTCCAACCACTTCGGGGCGGCTTCCGTCTACACCCGGCGGCTCGCGCGTGTCGGTCTGGTGGGCCTAGCGGTGACCTCCGCGGCCTCCCGGACGGCCCCGTTCGGAGGTGTCGATCCCCTGTTCGGCACCAATCCGATCAGTGTGGCGGCCGGCTCCGACGAGCGGGAGTTCGCCCTCGACATGGCGACCAGCCAGGTCTGCTTCGGCGAGATCAAGCAGCGCCGGACGGAGGGTCGACAGCTCGACCGGGGCTGGGCCACAGACGTCACGGGGCAGCCCACCGAGGATCCGGAGGCGGCGCACGCCCTGTCGCCGCTCGGCGGGTACAAGGGACAAGGGCTCGCGATGGCGGTCACCCTGCTGGGGGCAGTCCTGACCGGCATGCCGCCGGACTGGCGGCTGTCCCAGGTGGGCGCGGGCACTCCGGGGCGGAACCGGCAGGTGGGCCACTTCGTGTTGGCGATCGATCCCGCCGCGTTCGCCGGCGAGGAACAGTTCACCGCTGGCTTGGCCGAGCTGCTGGACACCGTACGCACGGCGCCCCGGGCCGGCGAGGAGGCCGTGCTCGCGCCCGGCGATCCCCAGCGCGCGCACGAACACCAGCGGCGGGCGGCGGGAATCCCGCTGGACGCCGGCACCGCGGGACGGCTGGCCGAACTGGCCGACCGCCTCGGTGTGCCCGGTCCGGTCATCGGTCCGGGGCGGGAGGGGGCGTCCGTACTGTGACCCTCCTCCTGATCAGTCCCCGTCACTCCCACCTGCCGTTCGCCCGCTGGCTGCCCGAACTGGCCGGGCGCATGGTCGCCGTGGCGCCCGCCTCGGCACGGCTGGGCGACGGCTTCCGCGAGGTATGCACGGTCCCGGAGTACGCCGACGACGAGGCGGTCCTGGCAGCGGCTCGCGACCTCGTGGCGCGGCACCGGCCTACGACGCTGGTCGCACTCGCGGAGTCCGACCTCTTCCGCGCGGCCGCGCTGCGCGCCGAGTTCGGCATGCCGGGCTTCGACCCGCCGGCAGCCGCCGCGTACCGCGACAAGATCCTCATGAAGGAGTACGCGCGGGCCGCCGGAGTCCGGGTGCCCGACTTCGCGCCCGTGCACCAGCTCTCCGACATCACCGACTTCCTCGCCATGCACGGCGGACCGGTCGTTGTCAAGCCGCGGGGCGCGTCGGGAGCCACCGGCGTGCACGTGGTGGAGACCCCGGCCCAGGCATCTGCGCTGAGCGCCGAGGCGCTCGCCTCGACCCCGTACGAGGTGGAGAAGTTCGTCGAGGGCCAGCTCCACCACGTGGACGCCTTCCGGGTGGCCGGCACCCCGGTGGCCGCGGTGGCCTCCCGCTACACCACGCCCGGCTGTCTGTCGCACTGGTCCGACAGCCCGCACGGCTCGCGCACGCTGCCGCCGGACGATCCGCTGCGACCGCGGCTGATCGCCGAGACATGGCGGCTGATCGAGGCCCTTCCCTCCCCGCCCACGGTGTGCGTGCACGCCGAGTTCTTCGTGACCCCCGACGGACAGGTGGTGCTCTGCGAGGTGGCCGGTCGCGTGGCCGGCGGCACCATCCCGGTCATGCTGCGGCACGTCCTCGGCATCGACCCCCGCGAGCTGTGGGCCCGGGTGGAGTGCGGCCTGCCCAACGACCTGGACGCCGTGCGCGCGCACACCGCCGCTGCTCCACTCGCCGCGTGCTGTGGGCTGCCACCGTTGCGGGGACGGATCCGCCGCGCTCCCCAAGCCGTCGCGGGGGCACTGGACTTCACGGTCCACAGCTCGGTTGGGGAGGACTGGGGCGGTGACCGGTACGCCCGACGCAAGTCAGGTGACTTCGTGGCGAGCTGGGTGGTCACCGCAGAGGACGACGACCGTCTGACAGCCGCGTTGGAATCGACCGTGACGCTGGCCACCGCCGGTCTCGCGTGGGAGCTGGAAGCCGTGACCGGAGCCGCCCGATGAACGACATCACGACGACCGTACGGCCGCAGCAACCGCCGGCCGAGGCATCCGGGTCGGCCCAGCCCGCGCTGGAGGGACACCTCCTCCCGCCCGGCACCCGGCCGACCGCTGGTGACTTCCCCGCCCTCCATCGCCCCGGCGTGATCTGGGAGGACGTCCGCTGGTGGCGCTTCACAGAGCGGACCGACCTGCACGAGGTGCGCTACCTACGGGTGTGCGACGGCGGTCGCACCGTCGCCCTGGCTCCGCTGCTGCTGACCCGCAAGAGCGGCGGACTGCTGTTCTACGACCCGCCCCGGGTGATCGGGACAGTGGGCTCGATGGCCGAACCCGATCTCCTGGACCCGGCCGACCAGGGGCGCTGGAACGACTTGGTTGCGGCCTTGCCGCAGGCACGCCTCGATCAGTACCCCTCCCTCACGCTCGGTGTCTTCGGCTCTCATCACGGAGTCGTCCACGCCACCGACCGCACTCCCGCCCAGCGGGCCGCCGTGATGGCCGCCCTGCCCGTGCTGCTCGGCCGGGCCGCGGCCGAGCTCGGCTGCCGCAGCAGTGCTCTGATGTACGTCGGAGAGCCATACGCCCAGGCGGTGGACGACGTGGCGCGGCAGAGCGGATTCCAGGCAGTGCTGCTGGGGGCCGAGGGAGTACAGCACCTGCCCGATGCCACCGACTGGGACGGCTACCTGGCTGGCCTCGGCAGCCACCGCCGCCAGCGGATCTGCAAGGAGGTGAAGCGCTACGAGGCGGCCGGCTGGCGCACCGTCGTGCGGTCCGGCCCCGATGCCCTGGATGACGAAGTGGTGGCGCTGCAGGTGGCCCACCGCGCCAAGTACGGCCTGCCGGGCGGCGACGACCGGGTGCGGCGCGACTTCGACGCCGTCCGTGCCGAGCTGGGCGAGAGCTGTCTCGTGCTGGGCAGCGAGCGCGACGGGCGGCTCGGCGGCTTCGTGCTCTACTTCCGGGCCGGTGACGCGCTGTTCGCCCGTACGGCCGGCTTCTCCCCCGACGCCGACGGATGCTACCTGGCCCTCACCTACCACGAGACGGCCCGCTGGGCGCTGGCCCGCGGCGTCCGCCGTGTCCACTACGGCCTGGCCGCCTACCAGGCCAAGTACGCCAGGGGCTGTGAACTCCAGCCACGCTGGGGCTGGTTCTCCTTCTCCCACCAGAACACGGACGTCTACCGGCATCTCGCCGACCTGCAGTCCCTCAGCATCGAACGGCGGCTCGCGTCGGTGGGTGCGCCCGCCGTCCCCGTCGCCTCGCTGGCCGCCGCACGCGGCACAAGTCCCTCTCCCACTCCGTCCCAGGGAGCCCCTTCATGCAGCTGACACCGACCAGCACCATCTGGATGAACGGCGAGTTCGTCCCCTGGGAGGAGGCACAGGTCCACGTCCTGACGCCGAGCCTGCACTACGGATGGGGCGTCTACGAGGGCATCCGGGCCTACGCGACGGCGGACGGGCCGGCCGTCTTCCGGCTGCGCGAGCACCTCAAGCGGCTGGTGGACTCGGCCCGGGTCTACCTGATGGACCTGGGGTACACCGTCGACCGGCTGACCGAGGCCTCACTCGAACTTCTGCGCCGCACCGGCTTGGAATCCGGCTATCTGCGCCCCATCGTCTACCTCGGTTACGGCACCATGGGCATCACGCCCGACCTGGACAGCGTCCGCACCAGCATCGCGGCCTGGTCCTGGGGCTCGTACCTGGGCGAGAAGGCGGAGCAGGAGGGGTGCCGGCTGGCCGTCAGCAGTTGGCAGCGCAACAGCGCCAACTCCCTCCCGCCGCTGGCCAAGTCCACCGGCGCCTGCGTCAACTCCTCGCTCGCCAAGGTGGCCGCTCTGCGGGCCGGCTACGACGACGCGCTGATGCTCACGCCCAGTGGGCACGTGTCGGAGGCCTCTGCGGCCAACCTTTTCATCGTCCGGGACGGTGTTCTGCACACCCCTCCGGTCAGTGACTACATCCTCCCCGGCATCACCCGCGACACGATCATCACGCTCGCCCGCGACCAGGGGCTCACCGTTGAGGAGCGGAGCCTGACGCGCGGTGAGATCTACGTGGCGGATGAGGCGTTCCTGACGGGCACCGCCCTGGAGCTCGTCCCCGTCGCGTCGGTGGACGACCGGTCGCTCGCGTCGGCGGGCTGCGGGCCGGTCACCAAGCAGTTGCGCGATGCGTTCCAGGACGTGGTGCATGGCCGGGACGAGCACTACCGGAACTGGCTGTCGTATGTCCGGTAACGCACGTCCGGCCGGTTCTGGAACGCCACGCAGGGCGGCCGGCCGCGTGGCCGCCCTGCTGCTGCCCCCCGGCCGGGCCGGCCGGACCCTGGTGGCCGGGTCCTTCGTGGACGCGCTCGGTACGGGCATGTTCATGAGCTCCGCCACGCTGTACTTCGTCGGCGTGGTGGGGCTCGCGGCCGACCGCATCGCCTGGGCGTCCACGCTCGCCGGCGCCCTGGCCCTGCTCGCCCCGGTACCCCTGGGCCGACTCGCGGACCGGCTCGGCTCCGGCCGGTTCTACATCGCGCTGCTGGTGCTGCGCGGCCTGGGCTACGGCTGCTACGCCTTCACCACCCAGTTCGCCCCCTACCTAGTACTCACCGTGGCGCTGACCGCGCTCGACCGGGCCAGCACCCCCATCCAGCAGGCCGTCGTCACCACGCTGGTCGACGGGCACGACGGCACCCGCACGATGGCCTCCATCCGCGCCGTGCGGAACATCGGTTTCACTGTGGGGATCCTGCTCGCCGGCGGTGTCTTCGCAGCCGACAGCCGGGCGGCGTTCGTCGCCCTGTTCCTCGGCAACGGGCTGTCGTTCCTCGTGATCGCGCTCACCGTGCGGATCGCGGTGAACCGCGCCAGCGGTCGGACCTCGCTGCCCCCCGCGCCCAGGCCGCCGGGACCTGGATCCGCCGTCGAGGAGCAATCGGCACCGGCGGTGCGGTCCCCGTTCCGCGACGGCTGGTTCATGCTGTTCACCCTGGCCAACGGCGTTCTGTCGCTCTACGACACCGTGCTGCTCGTACTGCTGCCGATCTGGGTGATGAAGTACACCGAGATCCCCTCCGCCTGGGTCCCGCTCCTTATGGTCGTCAACACCGTATTGACCGTGGGTCTCCAGGTCCTGATCGCGCGCCATGTGGACGAACCAGCAGCCGCGGCGCGGTTCCTGGTGGCGTCCGGTGCGCTCCTCGCGGTGAGCTGTGGATTCTTCGCCCTTGCGCAGGCCGCGCCCGGCGCGATCGTCGCGGGTGTCCTGGCGCTGGCGGCGACCGTCGTGCTCACGGTTGCGGAGAACCTCCAGTCGGTGGCCGCCTGGGAGCTGTCCGCGGTGCTGGCCCCGAAGGCCGCCCGGGCCCGCTATCTCGGTGCGTTCAGTCTCGCCCTCACCGGCCAGAAGGTGATCGGCCCCAGCCTGCTGGTGATCGTCCTACTGCCGGCCGGGCTGCTCGGCTGGCCAGTCCTCGCCGCCGCGTTCGGAACCGCGGCCGCGGTGTCGCGCACGGCGGTGCGCCACGCCCTGGCCGTCCGGGCCGGCACCACTCCGGCCGCGGCCCCGTCCCCCGTCGCCGAAAGTTCGGTGAGTCCCACATGAACGACCTCGCTCCTGCGACCCCGACCCTCGGCACGCCACCGCGTGCCCCATCCGGGACGCTTCTCAACCTGGAGGACTTCCGGCGGGCGGCGCGGACGGTGGTACCCGCACCGGTCTTCGACTACCTGGAGGGCGGGGCCGCCGACGAGCACACCGTGGCCTGGAACGAGCGCGCGTACCGGCGCACCGCGCTGGCCCCTCAGGTCCTGACCGGCCACACGCGGGTGGAGACGCGTTGCTCGTTGTTCGGCGCCGCGCTGGACTCACCGATCCTGCTCGCTCCCACGGCCGCGCACGGGCTGTTTCATCCCGACGGTGAGATCGCCACGGCGCGGGGCGCGGCCGAGGCCGACACGTTGATGACGCTGAGCACCTTCTCGTCCCGGACCATCGAGGAGGTGGGCGCGGCAGCGCGCGGACCGTGGTGGTTCCAGCTGTACGTGCAGCGGGACCGCGGTCTCACCGCGGACCTGGTGCGACGCGCCCGTGCGGCTGGGGCCGGGGCCTGCGTCGTCACGGTTGACACACCCGTCACCGGCTGGCGCGAGCGGGACCTGCGCAACGGTTTCGCGCTGCCCTCGCACGGGCGTCCCGCGAACCTCGCCGAGGCCCCGGCACACGCGGTCTCCGGCAGCGGCATCCACGATCCGCGCATCGATCCCTCGGTGACCTGGGACGACCTGGAGTGGCTTCAGGACGTCGCCGAGTTGCCGGTGCTGGCCAAGGGGGTCCAGCGGGCGGACGACGCCGGGCGGGCCGCCGAGCGTGGCATCGGCGTGTGGGTCTCCAACCATGGTGGTCGCAACCTGGACACCGCCCGGCCGACCCTCGACGTGCTGCCCTCGGTCGCCGCACGGGTGGACGGCCGGGTTCCCGTCGTCCTGGACGGCGGGATACGCCGGGGCACGGATGTGGTCAAGGCGATCTCCCTCGGTGCCACGGCCGTCGCGGTTGGCCGCCCGTACGTGTGGGGCCTCGCCGTCGGAGGGCGGGAAGGGGTGCGGGACGTGATGCGGGCGCTGCGCAGGGAGACGGAGCTCGCCATGGCCTTGACGGGGGCCGCGCGCCTCGCCGATCTCACACCTGACCTCCTCGTGCCTCACCCACCGGCGTAGAGCGCGGCCACCGCGTCGCGAAGCTGCGCCGTGGGCCGGGCGACTGCGCAGCGGCCGCCCAGCTCCACGTGGGTCTCGTCCACCGGCCGGGTGCGGATGACGGCGCGGTGGCGGCCGTGCAGCACCTCCAGGCCGCGGCCCAGCTTCTGGGTCAGCAGCATGGAGGCGCTTCCGCACGCCTCGTCCTCGCCCTTGCCGATCCGGGGCGCCCACAACCGGGCGCGCACGCGACCGGCCCTTTCGTCCTCCCAGGCCCACACCTGAGTGAAGTCCTCGCCGTCCGGCAGACCGGTCAGGGCGTCGATCTCAGCCGCGTCGGCCATCCGGTAGTGGCGCCAGGGCTTCGACCAAGCTGCGGGTGCGGTCAGCCAGACCGTGCCATCGGTGTCCCTGCGGCACGGAACCGGCCCTGCGTCGGGCATGAGCTCCCGCGGGGTGCTGCCGATGCTGTGCAGCGCCTCGACGGTGGCCAGCAGGGGGTGGCCACCGAAGCGGATCGGCTGACCGTAGGAGCTATGGATGCTGATGCGGCCCCGGTTGGTGTCCCTGATGAACACGGTGGCCGGGATACCCAACCGAGTGGCCAGCTCCTGACGCTGCGCGGCAGTGACCGAAGCCCCTTCCGGTTCGGCCACCACCAGGGCCGGGTTGCCGTGTGCGCCCTCGGCGTTCACGAACGCCCTCACCATCCAGCAGTCAGTCATGGCCCGACCGTATCGGCTTCCAGTAGTACTTGGTCAAGTTGGTAGGAGGTGTGGTGTATTGCGGCGACAGGTGAGGCAGAAGCCGTTCAGAACGAAGAAGTAACCGCAGTTCACGGGCGACTTGGCGGTTCACCGACGACATGCCGGGGCATCTCCGGAATTTGCGCCATCGAGATGATGCCACTGTTCCGGGCTGGCGGCCTTGGTGTCTCTCATGACAGGCAGAAGTCAGCGGGGACTGCTGATGGGCCGGATGGACACTGCACCCCCTCCTCCGCGCTCGTGCCTCGGTGAGTCGGTGTTGGTCTTGAGAACCATCCGGGGTGGCGCCCGGGCCGTGTGCTGAGGTTTCGGCGGCCTGCCGGAGGTGGGTCTCATACTCCAGCAGTGGTTCGTGTCCTGAGCTGGTCGTTGTTTCGTCGTCGTTAGGCATCGTCAACGGAGAGGCCACCAGAGCGGGTGCCCAACCGTGGAATTCCGACGGTGGATGCGTTTCTCCGGCTCTGTAGTAGAAGACCGTCAGCAGAAGGACCAACGGAGCCGCCCAGAGCACTCCGCCGGAACGTAAGCCGGTGGCAGTTTTCATTGAATGTCCTTCGGAAGACGCAGCGCGAACCCGGTGTAGGGCTAGCTTCCGTAAGGGCGTGTCTCCTTGGCCGTGCGGAGGGCCGTGGCCCACCACACGAGCTGGTCCACCATGCGCTGGGCGGCGGCGTCCGCCGCGGCCGGGTCGCGGTGGCGGCCCTCCTCGTCGAAGTGGCTGCCCGCGTTGTGGAACGAGACCGTGTCGCGGACCGTGACGGCGTGCAGCTCCGCGAAGACCTGCCGCAGGTGCTCGACGGCGCGCAGCCCGCCGGACACGCCCCCGTAGGAGACCAGCGCGACCGGCTTGGCCTGCCATTCCGAGTAGTGCCAGTCGATGAGGCTCTTCAGGGCGGCGGGATAGGAGTGGTTGTACTCGGGGGTCAGCACGATGAACGCGTCGGCGCCGGCCAGCTTCGGGGAGACCTTGGCGAGTTCCGCCGACACCTGCGGGGTGGGCCGGGAGGACAGCGCCGTGGGGAGGTCGGCCGCGGCCAGGTCGACCACGTCGACGTCGAGGTCGGCGCGGTCGCGCAGCCGGGACAGCAGCCAGTCGGCGACCACGGGGCCGAACCGCCCGTCGCGGTTGCTGCCGATGACGACGGCGACCCGGACGGGGGTGGGCGGGACGGACGATGAGGCGGACGTCGCGGTGGCGGACGTGGACGTCACGGTGGCAGTGGTGGTCATGCGGAAGAGCATTCAACTTGAAGTAAGGTTCAGGTCAAGCCGCGTCCGGGAGTACATTGGCGGGATGTCGACGCACCTCGCACCGAACGCCAAGGAGATCACCGTGGGCGAGCTGGCCGAGCGCAGCGGCGTCGCCCCCTCGGCCCTGCGGTTCTACGAGCGCGAAGGCCTCATCCACAGCCGCCGCACTTCCGGCAACCAGCGCCGCTACAGCCGTGACACCCTGCGCCGGGTCGCCTTCATCCGCACCTCGCAGCGGCTCGGCATCTCCCTCGCCGCGATCCGCGAGGTGCTGGGCCTGCTGCCGGACGACCGGACGCCCACCCGGGAGGACTGGGCCCGGATCTCCGAGTGCTGGCGCGCCGACCTCGACGCCCGGATCCGGACGCTCCAGCGGCTCCGCGACAACCTCACCGAGTGCATCGGCTGCGGCTGCCTCTCCCTGGACCGCTGCGCCCTGTCCAACCCGTACGACGAGCTCTCCGCCCACGGCCCCGGCCCGCGCCGACTGATCGAGGAGTAGGCGGGCCGACCGAGGGCGGACCCGGCCGGCCGGGGACCGACACGGCCGACCGAGGACACACTCGGCCGATCGAGGACCGACACCGCCGACCGGAGGCGAACCCGACCGGCCGGGGACCGACGCCGCCGACCGAGGACACACTCGGCCGATCGACGACCGGCGTGGCGGACGAGGGTGCGGGTCACCCGTTCACACGCGTGCCGGGTCCCTTCGGGTTGCGCCCGCCGGAGCACGGGTGACCTGCGAGAACGTACCTGGCGCGGCGTCAGGCCCCGGGCGGCCGCGGGCCTTTTGGCGGCACCCGGGAGGCGGCCGCGGCCGACTGGCACTTACCTCGGTAGGGCAGGGGCGCGACCGACGCGGCGGCACCTCGGGGGTGCCGCGGGCCGCGCCCATACGGGAGGAGCACGCACATGCGCACAGCACGCCTGCTGACCGGTTCCGTCCTGGCCGCCGCCGTCACCGGTCTCACCGCGGCGCCCGCCACCGCCGCCGGCTCCGACACCCTGGAGGTGTCGCCCCTGAGCGCCGCGCCGGGGGCCACGGTCACGGTGCACACCGCGGCGTGCGGAGCGGACGGGACGGCGACGGGTGACGCCGGCGCGGTCGGCGCGGGCACCTTCACGCTGGCGCCGGGCGCGGGGCGGCAGACGGGCCGGTTCACAGTGCCGCGCACGGCGCAGCCCGGCACCTACGAGATCGTCGCGACCTGCCAGAACCGCACCCGGGTCAGCGGCGACCTGGCGATCTCCCTGGCGGCGGCCCAGCGCGGGCCGCAGCCCCAAGGCCATGTGGCCACGGGCCTCGGCGGCGCGCTGGGCCCCGACCCGGTGCGCACCGCGGGGGGCATCGCGGCCCTCGGCGTGGCGGCCGCGGGCGGCACCTGGCTGCTGCACCGCCGGGTGCGCGGCGACGCGCTCTGACGCGGGCCGGGTGAGCGGCGTGGCCAGGACCGGCACCGCAGTCATATCCGTGGTCAGCGTGACCGCCCTCGGCACGGGGGTCTGGCTGCTGGGCAGCGGCGCACAAGGGCATCCGCCACCGCAGCCGCCGGCGGCCGAGGCCCCCTCGTCCCCGGCGCCCCCGGGCGGGTCACCCGCCGCCCGCTCGCCCGGCCGCGAGGCGTCCTCCGGCGCCGCCGCGCCGCTCGCGCCCGCCCCGCCGGAGCGGATACGCATCCCCGCGATCGGCGTGGACGCCCCGCTGACGGGCCTCGGCCTCACCCGCCACGGAAGCCTGGCCGTGCCGCCGCCGCAGCGGAAGAACCTCGCCGGCTGGTACCGGGACGGCACCCCGCCCGGCGCCACCGGCACCGCCGTCATAGCCGGGCACGTGGACAACGCGGAAGGCCCCGCCGTCTTCTACCGCCTGGGCGCGCTCCGCAGGGGCAGCACCGTCGAGGTGGCACGGCGGGACGGCGTCCTGGCGCTGTTCACGGTCGACGCGGTGGCGGTCTACGACGCGCGCGACTTCCCGGACGAGAAGGTGTACGGGCCGGCGCCGCGCCCCGAACTGCACGTGATCACCTGTGGCGGCGCCTACTCCGAGCGGACCGGCTACCGCGGCAACGTCGTCGTCTTCGCCCACCTCACGGGGGCGCGCGTGGGCGGCGCCCGGCTGACCGGGTCACGGCCGGGCGGCGGGCGGGGTGCGGGGACGGTTGTGGGGCGGGCGGGGCGCGGGCGTCTGTGAGGAGGCCGCCCCACCCCGGCCGGCCCGGGGTCAGACCTCGACGACGGTGACGTGTCCGCCGCACACCGCGGTGGGGTCCTCCGGGTCCGAACGTCCTCGCCGTCCGACGTGGGACGCGAGTGTCACTGTGCGGGCGGCCCGGAGATGTAGTGGCCGTTCTTGTCGTAGGGCCAGGCGTTGGCGACGCACCCGTGCAAGCCCTTGATCTGCTGCATCATCACGGGGGCGAGCTTCCCGGGGCCCGGGCAGGCCTCGTGCTGGTGGCCCAGGAAGTGCCCCATCTCGTGGTTGATGATCAGTGCCCGGTAGTCGTGGATCGGACCGTCGAACGTGGGCGAGCCCTCGACCCAGCGCTTGAGGTTCACCACGACCCCGCCGGGCACCTCGCAGTCGTACTCACCTTCGGTGTCCTGGTGAATGCCTTCCCAGCACAGGGCGTCCGCCGTTCCCGGTGTCGCGATCCTCACCTTGAGGTCGTAGGGCCCCGAACTCACCAACCGGAACGAGGAAACCCCGTTGCGGGTCCAGCCCCTGGGGTCGGCGAGTATGCCGGCGATCTCGTCGGCCGCCTGCCCCGGCGATATGTCGATGCCCTTCTCGACCTGCACCATGTAGCGGAGGACCTGCCGGCCATGGCCGACTACCGTGCCGGTGGCCCGCGCCGTGCGGAAGGTGCCGGGTCCGGTCGCGGGGACGTCGATCGCGGTGGGGCTGGGCCGTGGGCTGGACCGTTCGGCGGGCCACGCGGAGGGGCGTGCGGCCGGCCACGCGGTGGGCCGCACGGAGGGGGCCGCCGCATACGTCTCGGCGGGGCCCGCGCCGAACCAGTGGTGGAAGGCCACGCTCCCCGCGATCAGCACCACCGCCAGGAGACCGCCGAGAAAGAGCGTTCGCGGCCGGCGCGGTCTGCCGCGGCCCGCACGCCGAGAACCACGGCCCCGGCGCCGGGACGGAGACCTGTGCTGCTGCACCATGGAAGAACCCCTCTTCGTCAACGCGCGGAGATCCCCGCCGGCCGAGGCATCGCTCGCGCGTGGTGGTTCAGGGCCGCACGGGTGCGACCGCACCTTGCCGGCGCCGCCGGCGGACCGGCCTGACGGTGGGACCTCTCACAGGTCAGAGTCGTGCGGCCATGCGATGGCCGTGGGCCCAACTGATGACCAAGCCGTTACAGCGGTCGTTTCGGACTGCTTTTCGGGCGGGCCCGCCACACGAAGGAGGAAATCAGAGGGTTGTATCGGCGTTACGTCGACGCTGTATCACCTGCCTGGTTGCTCGTATGACCCGCCTCACGCCGTTCGTGGGGGTTCAGCGCGGCCTCCCGCATTCACCGGTGCCGGTGCGCGCGCACGCGCAGTTCGGCCCAGACGGTCTTGCGCGGGAACGGGCCCTCGGTGGCGCCCCAGCGGTCGGCGAGTGCGTCGACGAGGAGCAGGCCGCGGCCCGACTCGGCGTCCGGGGCGGCGTGTTCGAGCCTGGGCAGGCGTTCCGGGCGCGTGTCCGTGACCTCGATGCGGAGGGTGTCGCCCCCGAGCACGGCCAGCGTGAGGCGGAAGTCCCGGCCGGCGACCCGGCCGTGGGTGGCGGCGTTGGCCGCCAGCTCGGCCACGAGATGAACGGCGGCTTCCGACGGGATCTCCCAGTGCCGGAGTTGTTCGTCCACGAGCAGCCGGGCGAGGCGGGCGCCGCGCGGCGTGGAGGACAACTGGACGCTGAAGTGGAGGACGGCATGGTCGATGTCTGCCGTGGTCTCGCCGATTTCCTGATTCACGTCACTCAGGGTGTCCGACTCTGCTTACCGTGATGCGTGACGGAACGGTTGCGTACGGTGACCGTCGGGATCTTGTCCGGTGCTGTCCGGACTGTCTGGACGGTTGGTACGGGTAAGGCGTCGCGGTACGACGCGGTACAACGGAGGGGCACCCATGACGGTGGACGGCGAGGCGGTACAGCTTCGGAACGAGACGGACGAGCCGGGCTGGGAGGTGGACCCGGACGACGACTGGGGCATCGCCGTGATCGCCACGGTGGGACGGCAGTTGAAGCTGCGCCGGGAGGCCGCCGGGATGCGGGCCGCCGAGTTCGGGGCGGCGGTCGGCTACGGCGAGGACATGGTGTACAAGATCGAGGGCGGCAAGCGGATCCCCCGGCCCGAGTACCTGGACAAGGCGGACGAGGTGCTGGGGGCGGACGGGTTGATCTCGGCGATGAAGGAGGACGTGCGGCGGGTCCGGTACCCGAAGAAGGTTCGGGATCTGCAGAAGGTGGAGGCCAAGGCGGTTGAGATCAACGTGTACGAGTGCAACTTCATCGCCGGGCTGTTGCAGACGCCCGAGCATGCACGGACCGTGATCGAGGCTGCGCAACCACCCTACTCGCCAGACGATGTGGAACGCATGGTCGCGGCTCGCATGGCCCGGCAGGCGGTCTTCGACCGCGACCCGGCACCGTCGATCCACTTCGTGCTGGAAGAGGCACCTCTGCGCCGGCAGGTTGGGGGCACAATGGTGTGGCGACAGCAGCTCGAACACTTGCTGGACGTCGGCCGGTTGTGGAACGTCACGCTTCAGGTGATGCCGACCAACACGGAGGCCCACCCGGGACTGGACGGCAGGATCGAGCTGCTGAAGTTTCCCGACGGTACGGCAGTGGGGCGCGGCGACGGCGCGTTCAATGGCCGCCCCGTCTCTGATCTGAGGCAGCTCCGGATCCTGGAGCTGCAATACGGCGCCATCCGGGCGCAGGCTCTCACGCCAAGAGAGTCAATGGCCTTCATCGAGACAATGCTGGGAGAGAAATGATCCGCAAGGCACCCGCCGGGGACGCCTCCGAACTGGCGTGGTTCAAGAGCAGCTTCAGCGGTGGCACCAATGGCGAGTCCTGCGTGGAGGTTGCTATAGCGCCCGGCACCGTCCACGTCCGCGACTCCAAGAACACAGAAGGCCCCCGCCTGGCCCTCACACCCGACGCCTGGGCGCACTTCGTGACGTACACCTCGGAGAGCTGACCCGCAACGGCGGCGCGCCCCGCATCCGGTCGTCACCGGAAGCGGGGCGCGCCGGCGCACGGTGCGGGCCCGTCCCCTACGCGCGCCGGCGCCCCGGGGTGAAGAGGATCTTGCCGGAGCGCTCCGGGCGGGCCGCGTGGGCGAGCGCCTCGCTGAAGTCGTCGAGCGGATAGGTGGCCTCGACCGTCGCCTTGAGCACGCCGCGCTCGACGAGACCGGCGAGTTCGGCGTACGCCTGCTCCAGTTCCCCGCGCGGCGTGTCGCGCAGCCAGTTGAGAATGAAGAAGGAGCGCAGCGACACCCCGCGGTAGATGAGGTCGCCGATCGGCAGTGCCGGCGACTGCCCCGTGGCGGTGGCGAACACGACCACGGTGCCCCCGGACTCCAGCGACGGCGTCAGCGCGGCCACCTGCTCGGTGCTCCCGGTGCCCTCCAGGACGAGCCGGAGCCGTGCACCGCCGAGGGCCTCGGCGATCCGGCCGCCGAGACCGTCGCCGTCGACGACGACGAGATCGGCGCCGAGCTCCTGCACCGTCTTGGCGGCGTCCGCCCGCCGTACGACGGCGAGGGTCTTGATGCCCGCCTGCTTCGCCAGGGCGATCACATACTGGCCGACGGCGGAGTTGGCCAGATTCAGCCCGATCCAGTCGCCGGGCCGCAACGGCACGTAGTCGTTGAGGAGTGCGCGCGCGGTGGCGGGATTGACCGCCAGCATGGCGAGTTGGAGCGCGTCGGCCCCGTCGGGCACGGCGACGACATCCCGGGCGGCGATGACGACCTGGTCCCCCCAGGTCCCCCTGACGAACGTCGGCAGGATGACGACGCGGCGGCCGACGAGCGCCTGGTCGGCCCCCGGCCCCGCCTTCAGCACCCGGCCGACGCCTTCCGCGCCGAGGGCGTGGGGCGGTCGGGGCTGCACCGAGAACCAGCCCGCGGTGAACAGCAGGTCGGCGTTGTTGATGGGAGCGGCCTCGACGGCCACGAGCAGGTCACCCGAGCCGAGGGAGAGATCAGGGTCGGTGACGAGCGACACGGTTTCGCCGAGGTCGCCACCGACTGCGTTGAGGAAGAGCTGACTCATCGTGGAGCACACACCTTGAAGACGGCCCGTAATAGGCATTACCGATTAGACGATTACTTTCTAGCCTCACACCCCCTCGGCTGTAAAGGTCTTTTTTCAATAGACCATGTGCGGTACGGTGTCGGCATGGCGACGCAGGATGCTCCGGGCACGGCGGGGACCGGTGTCCCTGCCGGCGCAGAGGCGATCACGGCCCTGCTCAACTCACGGCCGCATGCCACCCCGCTGCTGCCGGACACCCTGTGCGACCCGGACACGGCCGGAGAGGTCCTGAGTCACTTCGTCCCACCGGGCGACGTTCCTTCCCTGTCGCCCGGGCAGCTCGACCGGATCCGGGACCTGAGGGCCGACCTCATGACCGTCGTCGCCGCCGACGACGAGAGCGCTTCCGCACAGGGGTGGGCGCGGCTCACCCGCCATGCCTCGGGCGTCACCCTCCAGCAGATCTTCTCCGCACCCGGCGTGGTGGAGCTGCGCCAGACGTCCGGGGACCCGCTCACAGGGCGGATCACACGCACCGTGGCCGAGCTCGTCGCCTCCGGATCCTGGTCCCGTATCCGCGTCTGCGCCAACGACCTGTGCAACCACGTCTTCTACGACACCACCCGGAGCCGCACACAGCGCTGGCACTCCTACGAGGTGTGCGGCAACCGGACCAACGTGGCCGCCTATCGCGCACGCAGAGCGAGACGGTCGCCCGGCGGCGAGGGCTGACCGGCTCACGGCGCCCGTGGCGGCGTCCCGGCCGCGCGGGGACCTCACATCCCGGACCTCCGGTCGCTGAGCGCAGCGTTCCGCACGGGAAACAGACGTGATCCTGCCGGGTAACACCCGCGCCGCACGCTCGGGGCATGCCGCCGCAACCACGCCCGTACGCCATACCGGGGCGCCAGCCCGAGCCCCCCGCGCCCGTCGTGATCGTCGGCGCGGGCCTGGCCGGTGTCCGCCTCGCGCAGCGGCTCGCCGAACTCCGGGGCGCCGCGCCTCAGGCCGGCCCCGCCCCCGTCCTCATCGGCGACGAACCGCACGCCCCGTACAACCGCGTCCTCCTCGCCGAGGTCCTCGCGGGCCGCTACGGGCCCGACGTCATCGCGCTGCCCACCCCGCCGGGCACCTTCCTGCGCACCCGCGCCGTCCGGATCGACCGCGACCGCAGGACGGTGCACTGCGCGGACGGCAGCGCCGTCCGGTACGGCACGCTGGTCCTCGCCACCGGCTCCAACCCGGTGCTCCCGCCGCTGCGCGGCCTGCTCACGCCGGGTGCCACCGCGCTGCCGCGCAGGGTGCACGCCTTCCGGACGCTGGACGACTGCCTGGCGCTGTCCGCGGCGGCGCGGCCCGGGATCCGGGCGGTGGTCGTGGGCGGCGGCCTGCTCGGCGTCTCCGCGGCCGGTGCGCTGGCCCGCCGGGGCGCCTCCGTGGTGCTGGCCCAGCAGGCCGAGCACCTGATGGAGCGCCAGCTCGACGAGGCGTCCGCGCGGCTGGTGCACCGGCACCTGACGGGACTCGGCGTGGAGGTGCACACCGGCTGCCGGGTGCGCGGCGTGGGCGTCACGGACGGAGCGGTACGGGACGTGGCGCTCGCGGACGGCTATGTGCTCGGCACCGACCTGCTGGTGCTGGCCTGCGGCGTACGCCCGCGCACGGGCCTCGCCGCCGACGCCGGCCTGGAGGTGAACCGGGGCATCGTCGTCGACGGCGAACTGCGCACCTCCGACCCGCACATCCGCGCCCTCGGCGACTGCGCGGAGCACGCGGGCGAGGTGCCCGGCCTCGCCGCCCAGGCGCTCGACCAGGCCGAGCTGCTGGCCCGTGTGCTGGGCCCCGCGCACCCGCCCGTCCGCTACCGCGGCACCCGCGCCCTGACCCGGCTCACCCTCGCGGACCCGGCCGCCCCCGCCCGCCTCCTGGAGCTGGCCGCGTTCGGCGACGTCGAGCCGCGGCCCGGGGACGACGTCGTCCAGCTCACCGACGCCACCCGCGGCACCTACCGCAAGGTCGTCGTCCGCGGTGACCGGCTGGCCGGCGGGGTGCTGCTTGGCGACCTCGGCACCGTCGGCGCGCTGGCCCGGGCGTGGGAGGCGGACGACGTGCTCTACGACGACGCCGGCGGCAGTGGCAACGGCGCCCCGCTGCTCCACCTGCTCACCAACGACGGAGGCTTCTGAGCCATGCGCACGGACTCGAACACGCTCACCGGCGCCCACCGCGACGGCGACGGCGGCAGCGACACCGCACCCCGCGCGGAGGCCGCCGTACCCCGCGCGGACGCCGCCGGGCACCGCGCGGACGCCGCCGGGCACCGCGCGGACACCGCCGCGGCGGGTTCCGGCGAGCCCGCGCCCCGCCCCGGCGCCGCCGCACCCGCGGCCGCGCGGCCCGGCCGGCCCACCCTGGTACTCGTCGGGCACGGCATGGTCGGCCAGCGGTTCCTGGAGGCGCTGGCCGAGCACGGCCTGACCCGGACGCACCGGGTGGTGGTGCTCGCCGAGGAGCCCCGCCCGGCGTACGACCGGGTCCACCTCACCTCGTACTTCTCCGGCAGCACCCCGGACGACCTGTCGCTCACCGACCCCGCCTTCCTCGCGGAGCACGGCATCGAGCTGCACCTCGGCGAGCCCGCCGAGCGCGTCGACCGCGCGGCCCGCACGGTCACCGCCCGCTCGGGCCGCGTCGTCGGCTACGACACGCTGGTGCTGGCCACCGGCTCCTACCCGTTCGTGCCGCCGGTGCCCGGCCGGGACGCGACCGGCTGCTTCGTCTACCGCACCATCGAGGACCTGCTCGCCATCGAGGAGTACGCCAAGGGCCGCGGCACCGGAGCCGTGGTCGGCGGCGGGCTGCTCGGCCTGGAAGCGGCGGGGGCGCTGAGCGGCCTGGGGCTCGCCACCCACATCGTGGAGTTCGCGCCCCGCCTGATGCCCGTCCAGGTCGACGAGGCGGGCGGCGCGGCGCTGCTGCGCACCATCGAGGGCATGGGCCTGACCGTGCACACCGGCGCCGGCACCCAGGAGGTCACCGCGGGCGACGACGGCCGGGTCACCGGCATGCGGCTCTCGGACGGCCGCGAAATCGCCGCCGACCTGGTGGTGTTCTCCGCCGGCGTGCGGCCCCGGGACGCCCTCGCCCGGGACTGCGGCCTCGCCGTCGGCGAGCGGGGCGGCATCACCGTCGACGCCCGCTGCCGCACCTCGGACCCGGCGGTCTTCGCCATCGGCGAGTGCGCCCAGGCCGTGGACGGCCGCGTGTACGGTCTTGTGGCGCCCGGCTACGAGATGGCGCAGACGGCCGCGGCGGCGATCGCCGAAGCCGCCGCCCCGAGCCCGGCACAGGCCCCCGCCCCGAGCCCGGCACCGGCCGCCCGCGAGTTCACCGGTGCCGACACCTCCACCAAGCTGAAGCTGCTGGGCGTGGACGTCGCGTCCTTCGGCGACGCGCACGGCACCACCGAGGGCAGCCTCGACGTCGTCTACGCGGACTCCCGCGCCGGCGTCTACAAGAAGCTCGTGATCGGTTCCGACGGGGCGCTGCTCGGCGGGGTCCTGGTCGGCGACGCGGAGGCGTACGGGACGCTGCGGCCGATGACCGGGTCCGTGCCGCCGGTGCCCGCCGAGCGCCTGGTGCTGCCCGCGGGCGCCGACGGCGGCGAGGGCCCCGTGGCGCTCGGCCCGGCCGCGCTCCCGGACACCGCGGTGATCTGCTCCTGCCACAACGTCAGCAAGGGCACCATCCGCGCCGCCGTCACCGAGCACGGCTGCGCCACGGCGGGCGAGGTCAAGAAGTGCACGCGGGCCGGCACCGGCTGCGGAAGCTGTGTGAAGGTCCTCGGCAAGCTGGTCGCGGCCGAGCTGGAGGCGAGCGGGGTCGAGGTCGACAAGGGCCTCTGCGGCTGCTTCGCGGCCACCCGCCAGGAGCTGTACGAGACGGTGCTCGCGCTGCGCGTCGGCAGCTTCCAGGAGCTGCTCGACCGGTTCGGGCGGCCCGAGGCGCGCGGCGGCGACGGCTGCGAGGTGTGCAAGCCCGCGGTGGCCTCGATCCTCGCGTCGCTGGCGCCCGTGCTGGACGTCAGCGGCTATGTCCTGGACGGCGAGCAGGCCGCGTTGCAGGACACCAACGACCACTTCCTCGCCAACCTCCAGCGGAACGGCTCCTACTCGGTGGTGCCCCGCATCCCCGGCGGTGAGATCACCCCCGAGAAGCTGATCGTGATCGGCGAGGTGGCACGGGACTTCGGCCTCTACACCAAGATCACCGGGGGCCAGCGGATCGACCTGTTCGGGGCGCGGGTCGAGCAGTTGCCGCAGATCTGGGCCCGGCTCGTCGCCGCGGGCTTCGAGTCGGGGCACGCCTACGGCAAGGCCCTGCGGACCGTGAAGTCCTGCGTGGGGCAGACCTGGTGCCGGTTCGGCGTGCAGGACTCCGTGCGGATGGCGATCGACCTGGAGCTGCGCTACCGGGGCCTGCGTTCGCCGCACAAGCTGAAGTCCGCGGTCTCCGGCTGCCAGCGGGAGTGCGCGGAGGCCCGCTCGAAGGACTTCGGCGTGATCGCCACGGCCGGCGGCTGGAACCTCTACGTGGGTGGCAACGGCGGCGCGACGCCCCGGCACGCCGACCTGCTCGCGCAGGATCTCTCGGACGCCGAGCTGGTCCGGCTGATCGACCGGTTCCTGATGTTCTACATCCGCACCGCCGAGCCCCTGGAGCGCACCGCGGCCTGGCTGGAGCGGATCGAGGGCGGCCTCGACCACGTCCGGGACGTGGTGGTGCACGACTCGCTGGGCATCTGCGCCGAACTGGAGTCGCTGATGGCGGACCACGTCGCCCACTACCGCGACGAGTGGGCCGAGACCCTCGGCGACCCGGAGCGCCTGGCGCGCTTCGTGTCCTTCGTCAACGCGCCCGGTGTGCCCGACCCCACGGTCAGGTTCGTCCCCGAGCGCGACCAGATCAGGCCGGACCTGCCCCTGCTCACCCTCGGCACCCGGCCCCCGGTCGCCGCCCCGCCCGGCGCGGAGCGGCCCGCACTCCTGGAAGGGAGCTCCACGCGATGACGACGGCACCGGCGAGGACCGGCGCGGCGGTGGACCGCGCGTCCGGCGACACCCACGGCACGGCGGCCCGCGGCGGCCCGGCCGCCGGCGGATCCCCCCACGACGGGGCGCTGCGGATTCAGCTGCTCCTGGACGACGGCTGGCGCACCGTCTGCGAGGGGGTGCGCCTCACGGCAGGGCGCGGCGTGGCCGTCCTGCTGCCGGACGGCCGGCAGGCCGCGCTGTTCCGGGACCGCGCCGGAACGCTCTACGCCATCGACAACCGCGACCCGTTCACCGGCGCCTCGGTCCTCTCCCGGGGCCTGCTGGGCTCCGCCGCCGGCTCCCCCTTCGTCGCCTCCCCGCTGCTGAAGCAGCGCTTCGCACTGGCGGACGGGCGCTGCCTGGACGACGAGGGGGTGACGGTGACGACGTACCGGGTCCGGGCCGACGAGGTGGGCGCACGGTAGTCGCGCCGCGGGGCACCTCTACCGCGCGGTTCCCCGCGCCCCTTCGGGAGCGGGGCTGCGCCCCGGGCGCCGACGGGAGCGCCCGGCCCCTCGCTGTCGTCGGCCCGGCTGCCCGCCTGTGGGGGCTGGGCGCGCAGTTCGCCGCGTCCCTTCAACGCGCCGCATACCGCCGGCTGCACGGCCCGGGTCGGCCCGTTCAGTCGTCGATGCCCGAGCGTTCCACACCCGCCACGATCCACCGCTGGAAGAGCAGGAACACCAGCAGCAGCGGAACGATGGAGACGGCCGCCGCGGCGAACAGTTCGTGGAGGCGGATGACCTGGGAGGTGGTGAAGGACGACAGCGCCACCTGCACCGTCCATGCGCTCTGGTCCTGGCCGATGACGAGGGGCCACAGGAACGAGTTCCAGGCGCCGATGAAGACGATCGTGCCGACCGCCGCGAAGACCGGCCGCGCGTTCGGCACCACGATCAGCCAGTACGCCCGCCAGTACCCGAGCCCGTCCACCCGGGCCGCGTCCTCCAGCTCCCGGGGGAAGCCCAGGAAGTACTGGCGGAAGACGAAGCAGGCGAACGCGGAGAACAGCGTGGGGATGATCAGGCCGCGCAGGGTGGAGATCCAGCCGAGCGTCGACACCAGCACGAACGTCGGCACGAAGGTGACGCTCGCCGGGACCATCAGGGTGCCCAGGATCGCGTAGAAGACCTTGTTGGCGTGCCGGTACGGGATGCGGGCCAGGCCGTAGCCGGCGAGCGAGGCCAGCAGCAGGGTGCCCAGGGTGGTGGCGACCGCGATGAGCGCGGAGTTCAGCAGCGAGCGGGCGAACGGCACGGACGGGTCGGAGAACAGCTCGGACAGGTTCGACCAGTGCAGGCGGGACGGGAAGAACGTCCACGCGGGCGAGGTGATGTCCTGCTCGCTGGCGAGGCCGCCTCGGAGCAGCAGGTAGAACGGCACCAGGAAGAGCAGCGCGAGCGCCGTCAGCAGCGCGGCACGCAGCGCCCGGCCGGCGCGCACCAGGCCGTCGCCGGACGTGCCCGGGCCCGCCGGGGTGCGCCCGGGCCGCCCGTGGGTGTCGGAGGCCACCGTCAGTCCTCCTTCCTGCCGAGCCCGAACCAGCGGGCCTGGCCCACCGTCACCACGGCGATGATCAGCGCGAGGATCACCGCGCCCGCGCTGCCGTAGCCCAGGTTCTGCCCCTGCCCGAGGGCGGTGAAGTAGAGGTAGACCAGCGGTGGGCGGGCGTACGGCGGGTAGCCGCGGGCGTCGGAGAGCAGGTTGTAGAACTCGTCGAAGGCCTGGAAGGCGTTGATCACCAGCAGCAGCACCACGGCCACGGAGGTGGCGCGCAGCTGCGGGAAGGTGATGTGCCGGAAGACCTGCCAGCCGGGCCGGGCCCCGTCGACCGCGGCGGCCTCGTAGAGCACCGGGCTGATGCGCTGGAGGCCGGCCAGGAAGAGGATCATGTAGAAGCCGGCCTGGAGCCAGAGCCGGGCGGTCACGATCACCAGCCAGTACCAGGGCGGGGAGGTCGTGGAGAGCCAGGCGGTCTGGTCGGCGCCGAACCAGCCGAGCACCGTGTTGGCGAGCCCGAACCGCACCCCGTTGAAGATGGACATCTTCCAGATCAGGGCCGCGACCACATAGGAGCAGGCGGCGGGCAGGAAGAACACCGAACGGAAGAACGCCTGCGCGCGCCGTACCCGGTTCACCATCAGCGCGAGGGCCAGCGAGAGCACATAGGTGGCGGGGACGATGAACGCCGCGAACGCGACGAACGTCGTCAGGCTGCCGGTGAAGGCGTTGTCCCGCAGCAGCGACGTGTAGTTGCCGAGGCCGATGAAGTGGTCGGGTGTGACGGTGTTGTGCGCGTCGAAGAAGCTGAGGTAGACGCTCCAGGCGAGCGGGATGTACGTGAAGACGCCGAGGCCCAGCGCGAAGGGCCCGACGAAGATCCAGAACCAGAGGGCGTCCCGGCCGCGGGTGCCGAGCGCGGGGAGTGCCGGGCCGCCGCGGGGCGCGGGCCGGCCCCGCCCGGCGGGGGCGGGGCCGGTGAGCGGGCGCCCGGGGGCGGGGGACGGGGAGCGGGTCATCGGCGGGCGGTCACTTCCGCACCCGGTCGAGCTCCGCGGACGTCTTCCGTACCACCGTCCTCAGCTCGCTCTCCGGGTTGGCGCCGTCCCGGACGATGCGGTTGACGGCGTCCTGGTAGGCGGTCCTGCTCGCCTGGGTCCACAGCAGCGGCTCGGCGTAGCCGTGCTCGGTGGCGAAGCGGACCGCCTCCGCCGCGGCGCCCTTGCGGAGCTGTGCGGCCTGCTTGGCGAGCGAGATCCGGGCCGGGATGTGGAAGCCGTAGGAGAGCGCGAAGTCCTTCTGGTCGGCGGTGTTGTCCACCCACAGCCACTTCAGATACGCCTTCGCGGCCTCCTTGTGCCTGCTGCGGGCGCTGACCGCCGCGCCGTACGCGCCGACCGGCACGGTGGGGGCGCCCGCGGGGCCGTCCTTGGGGAAGGGCAGCACCCCGAAGTCGTCGCCGAACTCCTTCTGCACCTGCGGCAGCGCCCACAGCCCCGTCCACTGCATGGCGGTCAGGCCCTGCAGGAACGCCGACGGGTCCGACCAGTCGGCGGGCGCGCCGAGCAGCAGGGACTTGTCGGCGTAGAGCCGGTGCAGCTTGGCCAGGGTGCGGGCGGCGGCCGGGTCGTCGAAGCCGACCTTGCCGTCCTCGGTGACAAGGGTGAGGCCGGCCGCGTACAGGGGGGTGCCGCCGAGTGCGCCGGCGCCCCCGTCATTGCCGAGGAAGAGGCCCTTGACCTGCTTGGTCGTCAGCGCCTTGGCGGCCTCGACGAGTCCGTCGAGGGTCGTGGGCGGGTCGATGTGCGCCTTGGCGAGCAGGCTCTTGCGGTAGAAGAGCATCTGCATGTCGATGACCTGCGGGATCCCCCAGATCTTGCCCTGGTGGGTCTTCGGGGCGAGCACCGCCGGGTTGTAGTCGTCCTTGACGCCGTCCAGCAGGTCGGTGAGGTCGACGACCTGGCCGCCCTGGATCTGCTCCAGCGTGGGGCCGTTGACCTCGAAGACGTCCGGGCCCGAGTCGGTGAGCAGCGCGGCGGCGATCTGCTGGTCGTAGTTGCCGGGCCGCCACTGGACGGTGACCTGCGCCTTGTCGTACGCGGCCGCGTACCGCTCGACGGCCTGCTCGGTGCCCTGCTCGCCGTACTGGTGGTACCACTGCTGGAGCTCGGGGCCCTTGCCGCCGGCTCCCGAGTCGCCGCGGCCGGTGTTGGAGCCGCAGGCACCGAGCACCGCTCCGGCACCCACGGCGGCTCCCGTGGCGAGGAGCGCTCTCCGGCTGACGGTCATGCCGTTCCCCCTGTTCGATCGTGTGTGGCCTGGCACAACGATCAACCATTCAGGGCGTTTACGACAGGGGTGTTGCGGGGGAATGTCGTTGTCCACGTGCGGCGGGGGGTGGCCTGACGGCCACGGGTGCCCCATCGGGGGCGTGGAGGATACCCCCGGAGGGTACCCTCGTGGTCGGCACCGCCACCGTCATGTCAGGCAGTACCGACGGCGTCGAGTGCCCGCGCCCACGGAAAGGCGGAAGGATCTCCCTGCTTGGGCAGGTGGGACTCGTAGCCGCCGGGACCGTCGAGGTACCGCACGCCCTGGGCCCGTAGGTCGGCGATGCTCCACGCGATCGCCGGTTGGGCGGCTTGTGCACGGTTGAAGCAGGGCATGGCGATGACCGGCACGCCCATGTGCACGCCTTCGGTCACGAGGCCCAGTGCAAGGGTGTCCGCGATGCCCGCGCCCCACTTGTTGAGGCTCGTCGCCGACAGGGGCGCGACGAGCATCACATCGGCCTTCGGCAGAAGGTCGCTCTCCCACGGCAGTTTGTACTGCGACCGCACCGGGTGGCCCGTCAGGCCTTCCAACTCGCCCAGCCTGGGTTCCCACCACCGGGCGGCGGACGGCGTGAGAATCAGGCACACGTCCCATCCGCGCGCCTGGGCCTGCCGAACGCCCTTGTCGATGTACTGCGTCGGACCGGCCGCGCAGGAGATCAGGTACAGCACCTTCATGCCGGGAGTCCACAGGCTCCGGCGAGCCGGCGCAAGGCCGCGGTAGGGACGGGCGTCGCGCCAAGTACGTCAGAGGCTCGATCGGTAGAAAACCTTGCTGTCGTGAGGCGCTATGCCGAGCGCCTCATAAAAGGCAAGGGCGGCCGGATTGCCAGTGTCGGCGGTCCACTCGATTCGCGAGCACCCCATGGCAATCGCCTCTTCACGGACGGCAGCCATCAACGCACGTGCGACACCACGACGACGCGCTGCCGCCCTGACGAACAGTTCCTTGAGGTACAGGCTGGTGTCGGCACCTGCCGCGGGCCAGAGCAGAGAGTACGAGGCGAGTCCGAGAACGTCGCCACCGTCCCGGGCAAGGAGGAGAGTCGCCGCTGGGTCCTGGCCGAACAGGGCATCCCTGATCTGACCGACGTCTCCGGGGACCGCCTGTCCTCCGTAGTATTCCTCGATCTCACCAAGGATCCGTGAAATGGCCTCAGTGTCAGCCGATGTCGCTCTGTTGATCTCCACGCCCGCTCTCCGTCTCGCCAGGGGGCAGCGCCAGGATCTCGCGCAGCGCCCGCACCTCGTGCACCTGCTGTGCATCGGGCGGCACCCTAGTTGCGACGTCCTGCGCACGATAGATGATCAGGGCCGTGCGCTGCAGAGGAGCGAGGCCGACGATTGTGCGTGTGGCCTGGGCAGCAGCCCCGGCCGGATCACCGTCCAGCGAGGTACACATGGCCGCATCGAGTTCGACCAGGGCACGATCCATCCGTTCAGCCTCGGGGTAAAGCTCCAGCGCCCGCTCCTGTTCCGCGCGGGCGCGTACCGTTTTCCCAAGGTGGGTCAGAGCGTTGCCCATGTGGAAACGCAACTGGCACTCGCTGTAGCCGAAGGCCGAGCCGATCTGTTCGGTCGCAGGGAGCCGCCCGAGCGTGGTCTCGGCTACGGCCAGCGCCATATCCGCAGCTTCGGCATCCCCAAGCCGGGCGTGCGCGCGAGCTTCAAGCGGTGCAGCGAGGGCTGACCCGGCACCAGGCAGGGCACCAGCGAGTTGCTGTGCGCGTACTGCCAGCTCGACCGCACCGTAAAAGTCGCCGCCGTAGAAGCTCTGGTATGCCTCCTGCGCGTATGCCCAGGACAGCGTGGCCCGGTCGTCGGCCGCCGCAGCGAACTGCCGTGCGATGCGCCACCAGGACAGCGACCGGGCATCGCCCAATTTCAGCAGCGTCAAGGCTGTGAGCCCAGACATACGAGCTGCGGCTACAAGTAACCGCCGACGGACGTGGGCTGGATGCCGACGCATCAGAAGTACCCGTAGCTCCTGAAAGTCGGCCAGCAGTTCGGGGAAGTGCTGGCTTTCGGGCCGATACCGAGTAGCGCGCCCGTGTCGCTCCACTGTCCACTCGATCTCGTCCAGCGAGCTGTCCGCGAGCGGTCCCGTGACGAGCTTCCTGGAGGCCTGCCTGAAGGGCATCGGCCTGCTCCAATGGCGATGCTTCGGGACGGACCTCGGCAAGCGCGATCAACTCACCCTCCGCCCCGAGGGCCTTGTCAAGAGCACGAGCGGTCTGTGCGGTCGGTCGCCGTCGGCCTTTCTCAAGATCTGCGATGTGGGACTTTCCGCATGCTGCGAGCGCGGCGACATCGCGCAGACTGCGGCTTCCCCGTAGGCGGCGTAGCGCCTCGCCGAACGTCTCTGTCATGGGCTTCCCCAGTGTCCGCCACGTCCGCATCCCCGCGGACACCAGCGGACACGTCGCATCTGTCGATCACCGTCCGTGTGGAGAACGCTACCCGTGACGGCCCACACCGTCAGCCAAACGGAAGTGATCGGGGAAGCGCCCCGGCGACCGCGTCACCGGCCCCGGGGATGGCCGACTGCAAGGAGTCGACGTGAACGAACGTAGCGCCCCTTCTGGGACGTTGAGAAGTGAGCCACCGGACATCGGGTCGATGCGCGCCGGTGCGGCCGAGTTGCTCGACGAGGGCGCGCCGCTGCCGCGGTTCGATGACCTCGGCGAGAAGACGATGCGGTTGCGCGGCCACCTTCAGGTGCTGATCCCTCTGGTGGAGGACGCCGCCCGTGCGCTGCCGGAGTACGACGGTGGGCGGATCCGCGTGCAGCTGTCCGTGGAGAGCGCCCGGGTGCGCCTGGCGTCGTCCCCGGGTGCGGGGCTGGTGTCCGCGACCCAGCACGCCCGGAGCCTCGCCCGCGAGCTGGCGTGGTTGTGCGACCACTACGAGACGCTGACCGCCACCGCCCCGGCCGGGGAGCCGGCGTGAGTGGCACGGTGCCGGGCGGCGGGTGGCTGGTCGAGCCGGAGTGGGTGGACGGTGCCGTGCGCGCGCCGGTGCGGGTGGTGATGTGCGTGGACTGCGCGCGCCGGCCGGACCAGTCGATCCTCACGGGCCAGGCCGTCGGGCGGCAGTGGGCGGCCGACCACGCCGACGCCTTCGGGCACACGCGGTTCGTGGAGTCCACCCACCGGATCCTCCGGGCCGGCTTCGTACCGGCCGCGGTGACGCAGCGGGAGACGCGGTGAGCCTGCACGCCGGCCCCCGCCGCCGGTCCCGTCCCGTCCAGGTCCTGCACGACGCTTCCGGACATCCGGTGCGCACGCTCCGGCGCGCCAACGAGCAGCCCGTGGCACGCACCAGCTTCGGCATCTGCCAGGTGGCCGTGTGCCTCACGGCCGCGGTCGCCGACACGGCATGGGCCATCTCCGTCACCCGCACCACCTGAAGGGCACTGCTGTGCGTTTGTACTGCGTCCGATGCGACGAGCCCATCCACCCGGGCGAACCCTACGAGTCCCACATCCACCACGGGGCGAGCATTGCCGGCACCACGACCTACTCCCACGAGGAGCAGTGCCCCAAGCCGGCCGCGCGGCGGCGCGCCACATCGCCTGCGCTCCGTCCGGGGCCCGTCCCGAACAGCCACCCCCGGAGTGGGCCGGAGCGGAACCCGGAGACTCGTCGTGGCTGAGCGCGCCCACGCGGAGCCGCACATCGACACCGCCCCGCGCCCCTGGGGTGGGCCGGGGCGGAGCCCCGAGCGGAAGGGGCCGTCAGCGGGTGTCGCTGGTGTGGGGTGCCGCGCACGCCCGCGCCGCCTCCAGGCGGGCCACCGGGATGCGGAACGGGGAGCAGGAGACGTAGTCGAGGCCGGCCTCGTGGAAGAAGTGCACCGACTCCGGGTCGCCCCCGTGCTCCCCGCAGATGCCGAGCTTGAGGTCGGGCCGCGTCGCACGGCCGGCCCGTACCGCGTCCTCGACGAGCCGCCCGACGCCCTCGCGGTCGATCGTCTCGAACGGCGACACCCCGAAGATCCCCTTCTCCAGGTAGGCCGTGAAGAAGCTGGCCTCCACGTCGTCCCGGCTGAACCCCCACACGGTCTGGGTGAGGTCGTTCGTGCCGAACGAGAAGAACTCCGCGGCCTCCGCGATCTCCCCGGCGGTGAGCGCGGCGCGCGGCAGCTCGATCATGGTGCCGAGCGCCAGGCCGAGCGTGGTGCCGGTGGCCTGCTCCACCTCGGCGATCACCTGCGTCGCCTCGTCCCGCACGAGTTCGAGCTCCTGGACGGTGCCGACCAGCGGGATCATGATCTCGGCGCGCGGGTCGCCCTTCGCGGCGCACCGCTCCGCGGCCGCCTCGGCGATGGCGCGCACCTGCATGGCGAAGAGACCGGGGATGGCGAGTCCGAGGCGGACGCCGCGCAGGCCCAGCATCGGGTTCTGCTCGTGCAGCCGGTGCACGGCCTGCAACAGCCGCAGGTCGTTCTCGTTGGCGTCCTTGCGGGCCTCCGCGAGCGCCACGCGCACCGACAGCTCGGTGATGTCGGGCAGGAACTCGTGCAGCGGCGGGTCGAGCAGCCGTACCGTCACGGGCAGGCCGTCCATCGCCTCCAGGAGCTCCACGAAGTCCTGCTTCTGGAGCGGCAGCAGCGCCTTGAGGGCGTCGTCGCGCTCGCTGTCGGTGTCCGCGAGGATCAGCCGCTCGACCAGCTCGCGGCGTTCCCCGAGGAACATGTGCTCGGTGCGGCACAGGCCGATGCCCTGGGCGCCGAACCTGCGGGCGCGCAGCGCGTCCTCTGCTGTGTCGGCGTTCGCGCGCACCCGCAGCCGGCGCACCCGGTCCGCGTAGGCCATCATCCGGTGCACCGCGACGACCAGTTCGTCGGCGTCGTCCGCACCCGCGTGCATCCGGCCCTCGAAGTACTCGACGACCGGGGACGGCACCACGGGCACCTCGCCGACGTAGACATTGCCGTTCGAGCCGTCGATGGAGACGGTGTCGCCCTCCTCGACCACGATGGTGGCCCTGCCGGCGGGGCCGTCGATGCCCCGTGCGGTCATGCGCCGCCGCTTGGTGTCGACCTCCAGCTCCTCCGCGCCGCACACACAGGTCTTGCCCATACCGCGGGCCACCACGGCGGCGTGCGAGGTCTTGCCGCCGCGCGAGGTGAGGATGCCCTCGGCGGCGATCATGCCGTCCAGGTCGTCCGGGTTGGTCTCGCGGCGGATCAGGATGACCTTCTCGCCGGAGCGCGACCACTTGATGGCGGTGTAGGAGTCGAAGACGGCCTTGCCGGACGCCGCGCCCGGGGAGGCGGCGATGCCGCGCGCGACCAGCTGGACGCCGTGCTCGGCGGCGCCGCCGTCCGCGGCCTCCTCGTCGAAGCGGGGGAACATCAGCTGGGCGAGCTGGGCGCCGGTGACCCGCTGGAGCGCCTCCGCCTCGGTGATCAGGCCCTGGTCCACCAGCTGGGTGGCGATCCGGAAGGCGGCGCCGGCGGTGCGCTTGCCGACCCGGGTCTGGAGCATCCACAGCTTGCCGCGCTCGATGGTGAACTCGATGTCGCAGAGATCCTTGTAGTGGTTCTCCAGGGTCTCCATGATCTGCAGCAGCTCGGTGTACGAGTTCTTGTCGATGTGCTCCAACTCGGCGAGCGGCACGGTGTTGCGGATGCCGGCGACGACGTCCTCGCCCTGGGCGTTCTGCAGGTAGTCGCCGTAGACGCCCTGCTGGCCGCTGGCCGGGTCGCGGGTGAAGGCGACGCCGGTGCCGGAGTCCTCGCCGCAGTTGCCGAAGACCATCGAGACGACGCTGACGGCGGTGCCGAGGTCGTGCGGAATGCGCTCCTGGCGGCGGTAGAGGCGGGCGCGCTCGCCGTTCCAGGATGCGAAGACGGCCTTGATGGCGAGGTCCATCTGCTCGCGCGGGTCCTGCGGGAACTCCCGGCCCGCCGCGTTCTTCACGATCTTCTTGAACCGCTTGACCAGCTTCTTGAGGTCGGCGGCGGTCAGGTCGGCGTCCGAGGTGGCACTCGGTGACGTTCCGGTGCCGGCGCTCGCGGTGATCTCGTCGAGCGCCTGCTCGAACTGCTCGCCGTCGATGCCGAGCACCGTCTTGCCGAACATCTGGATGAGCCTTCGGTAGGAGTCCCAGGCGAACCGCTCGTCGTCCGCCTGGGCGGCCAGGCCCTCCACGGAGGCGTCGGTGAGGCCGATGTTCAGGACGGTGTCCATCATGCCCGGCATGGAGAATTTGGCTCCCGAACGCACCGAGACCAGCAGCGGGTCGGTGGGCTCGCCGAGCTTCTTGCCCATCTGCTGCTCCAGCGCGCCGAGGTACGCACTCACCTCGTCGTAGAGCGCGTCGGGCACCTCTCCGCTCTCCAGGTAGACCCGGCAGGCCTCCGTGGTGATCGTGAAGCCCGGCGGCACGGGGAGGCCGAGGTTGGTCATCTCGGCGAGGTTGGCGCCCTTGCCGCCGAGCAGATCCTTGAGGTCCTTGTTGCCCTCCGTGAAGTCGTAAACGTACTTCGTGGCTCGGGTCCCTGCGTTTTCCGACACGGCGATCGACTCCTCACGACCACGGCGGCTGCCCTGACTGCGGGAACATACCCAGATCGAAGGCATCTGGGTACGTCCACACGTGCGCCATGCGGCCGCAACCACCCGTCCGCCAGCAGATCGAAAGTCAGGCCGACGGTTGGTCTCCGGCCGCCGTCCGTTCACCTTATGAAGGCTGCGGGGGCGGATGGGCAGGATGGACGCTCACATGAGCGACTATAGCCGCATCTGATTTCGAGCGCCGAAGCGTGGCGGGGTGGCACTGGGTGCCACCCCTTGGAGAGTTGCATCCGTGCGGGGGGCCGCTCGGCTGAGCGAGCGGCCCGCGGAAGTGGCGAAAATCACCCGCCTGGCGGCGGGGCTCCGGGCCCGGGGCGCCCCCTTTGGTGCGTCCTTCCCGACGGTCCGCGGTGGCGGGTCGCCCCCCAACGGGCGCTTCGCGCCCCCGGTAGGGGCTGCCCCTTTGGGCCGGTGGCGGACTTTCGGCCCGTCCCGCTTGCGCGCGCAGTTCCCCGCGCCCCTTCAGAGCGGGGCTGCGCCCCGCCCCACCCGCCGGTCGCCTGGAGACGCCACAGACTGCCCCTGAGGCGCGCGAAGCGCGCATCAAAGGGGCGCGGGGAACTGCGCGACCAGCCACGACGAGACCGGCAGGTCGCCACCGGTCCGAAGGGGCAGCCCCTGGCCGGGCGCGAAGCGCCCGTCAAAGGGGCGCGGGGAACTGGGGGCACCTCCCACGCCTTCAAGGCAGTGGGGGAGCGACCAGCCACGACGAGAGCCGCGGGCCGTCGACGGGGCGAGGGGGCAGCCGCCGGTGCGGGGGCCGGGGCGGGGCCCCGGGTCAGCCGCCGGACGCGTCGTGTTCGGCGTCCGCGCCGAGGCCCGCGCAGTCGTAGGGATCCGCGAGCCACCCCTCCGGCAGGACGACCCGGTTCTTGCCGGAGGTCCGCCCCCGGGGCCCCTCCGCCCCGGACGGCCACGGCTGGTCGAGGTCCAGCTCACCGAGGCCGCCGGCGAGTTCCGCGAGCGACGAGGCGATCGCCAGCCTCCCCCGCATCTCGGAGCCGACCGCGAACCCCTTCAGGTACCAGGCCACGTGCTTGCGGAAGTCGATCACCCCGCGCGCCTCGTCGCCCAGCCACTCCCCGAGCAGCGTGGCGTGCCGCAGCATCACCTCCGCGACCTGCCGCAGCGTGGGCGCGGCGGCCGCCCCACCGCCCTCGAACGCCGCGACCAGGTCACCGAAGAGCCACGGCCGCCCCAGGCAGCCCCGGCCGACCACCACACCGTCGCAGCCGGTGGCCCGCATCATCCGGACGGCGTCCCCGGCGGACCAGATGTCGCCGTTGCCCAGCACGGGGATCTCCGGGACGTGCTCCTTGAGCCGGGCGATGGCGTCCCAGTCCGCAGTGCCGCCGTAGTGCTGGGCGGCCGTGCGGCCGTGCAGGGCGATGGCGGTGACGCCCTCCTCGACGGCGATCCGGCCCGCGTCGAGATAGGTGAGGTGGTCGTCGTCGATGCCCTTGCGCATCTTCATCGTCACCGGCAGCCCACCCGCGCCCCGCACCGCCTCACGCAGGATCGCGCGCAGCAGCGGCCGCTTGAACGGCAGCGCGGAGCCGCCGCCCTTGCGTGTGACCTTGGGCACGGGGCAGCCGAAGTTGAGGTCGATGTGGTCGGCCAGGTCCTCCTCCGCGATCATGCGGACGGCCTTGCCGACGGTCGCCGGGTCCACCCCGTAGAGCTGGATGGAGCGCGGCCGCTCGGTCGCGTCGAAGTGGACGAGCTGCATCGTCTTCTCGTTGCGCTCGACCAGCGCCCGGGTCGTGATCATCTCGCTCACGAAGAGACCCTTGTGGCGGCCGGCACCCGGGTCCGCCGCGGCCGGGTCCACCGCGGTCGGCCCGCCCCGCGCGGGCTCGGCGCCCCGCGCCGAGCCGCTCCCCCACCCGTTCCCCGCGGCGAAGTCGCGGCACAGCGTGCGGAACGGGGCGTTGGTGATGCCGGCCATGGGGGCGAGCACGACGGGCGGCCACACGGCGTGCGGGCCGATGGCGAGGGCTCCGGCCGCGGGGGCGCGGGAGACCCCGCCCTCTGCGGGAGCGGGCACGGGCACGGGGGCCGGTGAGGGGACCCCCGTGGCTGCGGCGGGGGTCTCGGCGGCGGGCGGCGCGGTCGTCGTCATGGGCGTGGACATCCCCTCATTCTCACGTACCGGAGACCGTGCACTCAAGGTCGTTAGTTAGCCGTACTATTAAAGAATGCCGGAGCTCAGCCACCGACGGAGGATGCTGGTTCTTGCCATCTGCTGCATGAGCCTGCTGATCGTCAGCCTCGACAACACCGTCCTGAACGTCGCCCTGCCCGCCCTGCAACGGGAGTTGCACGCCAGCGTGGCGGGGCTGCAGTGGACCATCGACGCCTACACACTCGTCCTCGCATCACTTCTGATGCTCTCCGGCTCCACGGCCGACCGGATCGGGCGCCGCCGGGTCTTCAAGGCGGGCCTGATCATCTTCACCCTCGGCTCGCTGCTCTGCTCGCTGGCACCCAGCCTCCCGCTGCTGGTGCTCTTCCGGATGGTCCAGGCGATCGGCGGCTCCATGCTGAACCCGGTCGCCATGTCGATCATCACCAACACCTTCACGGACCCCCGGGAGCGGGCGCGCGCCATCGGGGTGTGGGGCGGTGTCGTCGGGATATCCATGGCGGCGGGCCCGCTGGTCGGCGGGCTGCTGGTGGACTCGGTCGGCTGGCGCTCCATCTTCTGGGTGAACCTGCCGGTGGGACTCGCCGCGCTGCTGCTGACCATGAGGTTCGTGCCGGAGTCGCGCGCCCCGAAGCCGCGCCGCCCCGACCCGGTGGGCCAGGTGCTGGTCGTCGTCCTGCTGGCCTCGCTCACCTACGCGATCATCGCGGCGCCCGACGCCGGCTGGACCTCCCCGCGCGTCCTCGGCCTCGCGGCGCTGGCCGCCGTCGCCCTGGCCGTGCTGATCCGCTACGAGCCGCGCCGTCCGGAGCCGCTGATCGACGTGCGGTTCTTCCGCAGCGCGCCGTTCAGCGGAGCGACGGCCATCGCGGTGAGCGCGTTCGCGGCGCTCGGCGGGTTCCTCTTCCTGAGCACGCTCTTCCTGCAGGACGTACGGGGGCTCAGCGCGCTGCGGGCCGGGCTGTGGATGCTGCCGATGGCGGCGGTGACGTTCGTGTGCGCACCGGTGTCCGGACGGCTGGTGGCCAGCCGGGGGCCGCGGTTCCCACTGCTGCTCGCGGGGGTCGCGATGACGGCGAGCGGGGTGATGTTCGCCGCGCTGGACGCGGAGACGTCGGATCTCACCCTGTTCATCGGATATGTCCTGTTCGGTCTGGGCTTCGGCTTCGTGAACGCGCCGATCACCAACACCGCGGTGTCGGGCATGCCCCGCACCCAGGCCGGTGTGGCGGCCGCGGTGGCGTCCACGAGCCGGCAGATCGGCTCGACCCTGGGCGTGGCGGTGCTCGGCGCGGTCCTGGCGTCCGGCGTGGGCGCGGCCGGCTACCGGGAGGCGTTCGTCTCGGCCAGCCGTCCCGCGTGGTGGATCCTCACCGGCTGCGGTCTGTGCGTGCTGGTCCTCGGGTGGCTGACCAGCGGGCGCTGGGCCCGCGAGACCGCCCGGCGCACCGCGGAGCGCCTGGCCGCACCGGAGGTGCAGCCGGAGCGGACGGAGAGCCGGGTCCGCTAGGCGGTGCCGCGTGCCGGTGGCCCGTACGGCAGGGGTGCCCCCGGCTGCGGTGACGACCCGCGGCTCTTCGCGTGGTTCCCCGCGCCCCTTTCATGGCGCTTCGCGCCCCCGGAGGGGCTGCCACCCTGGGCCGGTGACGACCTGCCGGTCTCGTCCCGCTCGCTCGCGCAGTTCCCCGCGCCCCCTCATGGCGCCTGGCGCCCCGGGAGGCGCTGCCACCCTGGGCCGGTGACGACCTGCCGGTCTCGTCCCGCTCGCTCGCGCAGTTCCCCGCGCCCCCTCATGGCGCCTGGCGCCCCGGGAGGCGCTGCCACCCTGGGCCGGTGACGATCTACCGGTCTCGTCCCGCTCGCTCGCACAGTTCCCCGCGCCCCCTCATGGCGCTTCGCGCCCCCGGGAGGCGCTGCCACCCTGGGCCGGTGACGACCTGCCGGTCTCGTCCCGCTCGCTCGCGCAGTTCCCCGCGCCCCTGGGGGTACCGGTGGCCGCCGGGCCACCGTCCAGGGGCGCGGGGAAGGAGGGGAAGGTCAGTGCTCGCCGGTCGTGGCGGCCGGCGCGGTGGCGAGCGTGTCCCGGGTGCGGGACAGACGGCCGCGGATGTCGTCGAAGTGCCGGTGCACGGCCGCCTCCGCGCCCTCCGCGTCGCCCGCGCGGACGGCCTCGACGATCCTGCCGTGCATCCGGGCCAGCTCCTCGCCGTCGGCGGCCGTGCGCAGGCCCTGTGCGCGCACCCGGTGGAAGGCGTTCCAGAACGCGTCGAGGAGTTCGCTCAGCAGCTCGTTGCCGAGTGAACGGTGCAGGGTGCGGTGGAAGGCGCGGTCGGTCCGGGCCGCGATCTCACCCGCCTCACGCACCTCGGTGTGCATCCTCGCCACCAGTGTGTCCAGCTCGGCGAGGTCCTCGTCGGGCAGCCGGCCCGCGAGCCGGTACATGAGCCCCGCCTCCAGGGCCTCGCGCATCTGGAGGAGTTCGAGCAGGCTGTCCTGACCCAGGCGGTGCCCGACCACGGTGCGGAAGGCCATGGCCTCGATCAGCGGCTCCAGCGACATCGTGCCGACGTAGGTCCCGAAGCCGCGCCGGATCTCGATGATGTGCACGGCCTGGAGTGACTTGAGGGCCTCGCGCAGGGAGTTCCTGCTGACGCCGAAGAGCTCCATCAGCTCGGTCTCGGTGGGCAGCGGGTCGCCGGGGCCGAGCCCGCGCTCGACGATCAGCTCCTTGATCCACTCCTCGGCGTCGGCGGCGACCGATCTCACGCCCCGTCCCCTCTCGTTCACCTCGTCGACCCTTGACATTCATGTCCCGCCGTGTATCACTCTATGTGACGTAGGACATCCTACGTCCTGCCCGGAGGGGCGGTACGGCGAGACCTCTCGGCCCCCCGAGGCACCGCACAGCACGACCAGGAGTACCACATGCCCCGTCCCACGCCCCTGCGAGGCGTCGTCCCGCCGGTCATCACCCCTCTCACCAGGGAAGGAGAGGTGGACGTCCGCTCGGTGCGCCGGCTCACGGAGCACCTGATAGCGGCCGGCGTGCACGGCATGTTCCTGCTGGGGTCGAGCGGCGAGGCCGCCTACCTCACGGACGCCCAGCGGCGGACCGCGCTCGAGGCGGCCGTGGACACCGCGGCGGGCCGCGTCCCCGTGCTGGCAGGGATCATCGACACCACCACCGCCCGCGTCCTCGACCGGGCGGCCGACGCCGTCAAGGCCGGCGCGGACGCCCTCGTGGCGACGGCGCCGTTCTACACGCGCACGCACCCCGTCGAGATCGCCGAGCACTTCCGGCGCATCCGCTCCGGCGCCGACCTGCCGCTGTTCGCGTACGACATCCCGGTCGCCGTGCACACCAAGCTGCCCCGCGACGTGGTGCTCGGCCTCGCCGCCGACGGCACGCTCGCCGGGCTCAAGGACTCCAGCGGCGACGAGGGCTCGCTGCGCCGCCTGCTGGTCGAGCTGCGCCGGCGCCCGAGCGACTTCTCGGTGCTCACCGGCTCCGAACTCACCGTCGACTGCGCACTGCTGGCGGGTGCCGACGGCGTCGTGCCCGGCCTCGGCAACGTCGACGCATCCGGCTACGTACGGCTCTACGAGGCCGCCCGGGCCGGGGACTGGGCCACCGCCAAGGCCGAGCAGGACCGGCTGGCCGCGCTGTTCTCCCTCACCGACGTGGGCGATCCGGCCACGATGGGACCGAGTTCGTCCGCGCTCGGCGCCTTCAAGGCGGCGGCCCGGCTCCTGGGCCTCATCGACTGCGCCGCCACCGCCGCGCCGCAGGTGCCGCTCGACGAGGCGGCCGTGGCCCGTGTCCGTACCCACCTCGTCGAGGCCGGACTCCTGTGATCCGGCCGGGTCCGCCCGCCCGGGCCCCGCTCTGACGCGCGTCTCCTCACCCGCATTGGATCCGTCATGTCATCTGCGCGCACCACCCCCTCGCCCATGCCCTGGTACCGCGAGATCACCCGGGAGAAGTGGAAGTCGTTCTTCGCCGCCTGGATCGGCTACGGCCTCGACGGCTTCGACTTCGTCCTGATCACCCTCGTGCTGACGGAGATAGCCGACGACTTCGGCCTGTCGACCGTCGAGTCCGCGAGCCTGGTCTCCGGCGCCTTCATCACCCGCTGGCTCGGCGGGGCCGTGCTGGGCGCGCTCGGTGACCGTTTCGGCCGCAGGGCGGCCATGGTGACCAGCATCCTGCTGTACTCGGTCGGCACCCTCGCCTGCGGGTTCGCCTGGGACTACACGAGCCTGTTCACCGCCCGCCTGGTGATCGGTCTGGGCATGGCCGGCGAGTACAGCGCCAGCGCCGCCTACGTCCTCGAAAGCTGGCCCACCCGGCTGCGCAACCGCGCCTCGGGATTCCTGATCTCCGGCTACTCCCTGGGCAGCATCCTGGCCACGGAGGTGTACGAGCACGTGGTGCCGGGCCACGGCTGGCGCTGGCTGTTCTACATCGGCCTCTTCCCCGTGGTGATCGCGCTGTGGGTGCGGCGCGCGCTGCCCGAGGCCGACGACTGGGAGAAGCGGGTCGGGGCGACCGCGGCGCGGCCGAACCCGTTCCGGCCGCTGTTCGCCGGGCCGCGGCGGGGCGGGATCAACACCGTGCTCGTGGTCGCCGCCACCGGATCGCTCTTCGCCGTGTTCACCCCGCTCGGCGCGGGGGCGGTGCCCGTGCTCTCCGTGGTGGCCGCGGCCTGTCTGATCGCGTTCGCCGTGCAGCTGGGCGGCCGCAGGCGGTGGCTGCTCCTCGTCGCGCTGTGCGTCACCGTGTTCTGCGCCTTCCTCTACAGCTGGCCCGTCCAGGCACTGCTGCCCACGTATCTGAAGACCGAGCTCGGCTTCACGCCCGGGCAGGTCAGTGACGCGCTCTACTACGCCGGGTTCGGCACGATGGCCGGCTGCATCGCCACCGGTTTCGTCGGCGACCGGTTCGGCACGCGCCGGGCGTACGCCTGCACCCTGGTGGTCGGCATCGTCTTCGTCTTCCCGGTCTTCGCGATCAAGAACAGCGTCGTCGAGCTGGGCATCCTGCTCTTCCTGATGCTCGCCTGCATGCAGGGCATCTCGGGCCTGCTGCCCAAGTTCATCGCCGGGCACTTCCCGACCGGCTCGCGGGCCGCGTCCCTGGGCTTCACCTACAACGTGGGGGCGCTGGGCGGTGCCGTGGCCCCGGTGCTCGGCGCCAGGCTGGCCTCGCACATGTCCCTGGGCCAGTCGCTCGCGGTGCTCACCTTCTCGCTGACCCTCGTGGTGATCCTGCTGATCGGCTTCGACGTCCCCAAGCGCCTCAACCGGCTCATCGACCTCGAAGCCGTCCCGGACTACCTCCTCGCCGAGGCGGCCACCGAGGGCCCTCGCCATGTGCCGGCCGCGGTGGGCGGGCCGAAGGACGGCGACGTCGGTCAGGGGTGAGCGAGGCGGCGGAGTGCCGGGTCCGGGTCCGGGTCCGGCCACGACGCGCCTGCGGCAGGCCACCAGGCCCGGCCGGTCGCGGGCTCTTCGCCTGGCCGCTTGCGGCCTCCTCGCTGGCCGCTCGCGGGCTCTCCGCCCGGCCACTCGCGGCTTCTCCGCCCGACCGCTCGCGGGCTCTTCGCTGGGCGCTTGCGACCTCTTCGCCCTGCCACCACCGGCCGGTGTCCGCCCGGCCAGCGGCCGGTGGGGCTTCACCACCGGTCGGTGGGCGTGATCGCGTCCGCGTGGCGGAGCGGCACGTCGACACGGCCCCGCCCGCCCCTTCCCGGGCGAGCCGGGACCGGACACCGCGGGCGGCCATTCGGATGACGGAGTGGGCGTTCGTCGTTCGGTGTCGCGGTGGCGGGGAAGACGGTTCAGGGGAGACGAGTTCATGTGGGCGTCAGGGGGAGACGCGTTCATGTGAGCGGCTTCAGGTGAGGAGCATCCGATGCGCACCCTGACACTCGGCAGCCACGGGCCCGAGGTCTCCGAGATCGGGCTCGGCTGCATGGGCATGTCCGCGTTCTACGGCGCAGCCGACCGCGCCGAGTCGATCGCCACCCTCCACGCGGCCCTGGACGCCGGGATCACCCTGCTGGACACGGGCGACTTCTACGGCCAGGGCCACAACGAGCTGCTGATCGGCGAGGCGCTGCGCACGGCACCGGCCGCGCGCCGCGAGCGGGCCGTGATCAGCGTGAAGTTCGGCGCCCAGCGCGACCCCGCGGGCACGATCGTCGGGTACGACGCCAGCCCGGCCGCGGTGAAGAACTCCGCCGCGTACTCGCTGCAACGCCTCGGCGTGGACCACATCGACGTCTACCGCCCCGCGCGGCTCGACCCCGAGGTGCCCATCGAGGAGACCGTCGGCGCCATCGCCGAGCTGGTCGACGCCGGGTACGTGCGGTACATCGGCCTCTCCGAGGTCGGCGCGGAGACCATCCGCAGGGCCGCGGCCACCGCCCCCATCAGTGACCTCCAGATCGAGTACTCGCTGATCTCACGCTCCGTCGAGCGGGCGATCCTGCCGACCGTCCGCGAGCTGGGCATCGGCATCACCGCCTACGGTGTGCTCTCCCGCGGCCTGATCTCCGGTCACTTCACCCGGGACCGGAGCCTCGACGCCAATGACTTCCGGGCCCGGGCGCCCCGCTTCCAGGGCGAGAACCTGGAGCGCAACCTGGGCCTCGTCGAGGAGCTCCGGAAGATCGCCGGGCAGAAGGGGGTCAGCGTCGCGCAGATCGCGATCGCCTGGGTGGCCTCGCGGGGCGACGACATCGTCCCCCTCGTCGGTGCGCGCCGCCGCGACCGGCTGAGGGAGTCGCTGGGCGCTCTCGACGTGTCGCTGGACGATGCCGACCTCGCGGCGATCGAGCGGGCCGTGCCCGAGGGGGCGGCTGCGGGTGAGCGGTATGTCAGCGAGGAGATGGCTCGGCTCGACAGCGAGCGGTGAGGGGCGCCCGCCGGGTGGTCCGGCGGGCGGGTGGTTGCCTGTGCCCCTCAACGGGCGCCTGCGGCGCCCCTGGGGTGGTGCCCGATGTCTGCGGATCCTGCGGCCGGTGGGTGGTTGCTCGCGCAGTTCCCCGCGCCCCTCAGCAGGCGCCTGCGGCTGTCCGCGAGACCTGCCGCCGCAGGTCCCCGCCCCTTTTCGGGGTGCGGGGCCTACTGCACGGGGTGCTCCTGGGGGCCGTCCGTCGGGTGCAGTGTTGCCCGGTGTCGCTGGGCCAGGTGTTCCTCGGCCTTCAGCCAGGGCAGGAACTGGGCCGGCTGGTGCCAGCCGCACGTGTCGCAGCTGATGACGCGGCGGGCACCCGTGCGCCGCACCCGTACGGTGTGCTCGACGCCGTCCGCGTCCTGGCGGCTGACTCTGCTCGCATCCATCTCCGGCATCGCTTCTCCTCGTCGCGGCAGGCGGCCGGCGCCCCCGCGGAGGGCGGGGAACCGCAGCAAGGAGTGTGCAGCAACCACAACATCAACAGGGGATTCTCCACCGCGCGTTCACGTGCCGGCCGGATCGCCCCGGCCCGTCAGCCGATCTTCCGGGGCAGCCGCAGGCTGAGCAGCACCGTGAGGACCACGGCCGCGAGCTGTGCCAGCACCGTCACCACCAGGGCGTCCTGCATGCCCGCACCGGGCACCAGGCCCAGGAAGAGCGAGCCGAGCGTGGCCACGCCCAGCGCGAGCGCGGACTGCTGCGTGGTGACCATCACTCCGCTGCCGACGCCGCCGCGGGCCGGCGGCACCTCGGAGAGGATGATCCGGTAGAGCACCGGAAGCTGGAGCGCCTGCCCGGCCCCCGCCAGCGCCGTGCCCGGCAGCAGCGCCACCAGGCCCAGGTGCGGCCACTGCCGCCACGCGGCGAGCGCCACCAGCGCCAGCCCCGCACCCTGGAGCACGCCGCCCGCGGTCACCACCCGGCTGCCGAAGCGGGCCACCAGCCGCGGCCCCGCCAGCGAGACCGCGAAGTAGACCACCGCCATCGGCACCAGCGCCACGCCCGCCCCCACCGGACCGAGCCGTGCGCCCTGCTGGAGGGCGACCGCGATGACGAACATGAAGCCGCTGAAGCCGATCGAGAACGGCAGCACCATCATCAGGCCGCGGCGCAGCGACACCAGCCGGAAAAGGCTCGGCGGCACCAGTGGCGTACGGCCGCGCCGGTCCAGGCCCCGTTCCACGCGGTAGAACGTCCAGGCCGCGACCGGGAAGACGGCCAGCGCCAGCCAGGTCCACAGCGGCCAGCCCGCGGCGCGCCCCTCGGTCAGCGGCACGAGGAGCGTCAGCAGCGCGGTGCCGAGCAGCAGCGTGCCGGGCACGTCGATGGGCTCGGGGTGCTGGGAACGGGTCTCCGGCACCGTCCTCGCCCCCAGCACCAGCCCGGCCGCCACCACGGGCACGTTCACCAGGAACACGGCACGCCACCCGGAGCCCGCGATGTCGGCGGCGACGAGGACGCCGCCGAGGATCTGCCCCGCGACCATGGAGAGGCCGGCCGTCGCACCGTACAGGCCCATGGCCCGGGCGCGGCGTGGGCCCGAGGTGGCCGACTGGATGGTGGCCAGCACCTGCGGCAGCATCAGCGCTGCCGAGGCGCCCTGCGCTACCCGCGCCGCCACCAGCGACCAGGCGTCCGGCGCGAGGCCGCAGGCCAGCGAGGTGATGCCGAAGGCGGCCATGCCACCGAGGAACAGCCGGCGGCGGCCGAACATGTCGCCGAGCCGCCCGCCGAGCACCAGCAGCACCGCGTACGCCACGCCGTAGCCGGCCACGACGAGTTCGAGGACCGCCTCGCCCGCGGCCAGGTCGCGGTCGATGGTCGGCAGGGCGACGTTGACGATGAAGAAGTCGATCAGTGGGAGTGCCCCGCCCAACAGCACCGTGAACAGCCCGGGCCCGCCGAGCACCGCCGCCGCGCCGGCCCGCCGGTCGGGCGGCACGCGGCCGCGGGTGCCGTCGGACGACGGGGGCACGCTCCCGGGAGCGCCGGCCGGGGCTGTTCCGAAGTCGATTCCTGTCTCACTCACACAGGCAAGGCTCTGCCACGGCTCAGGGTGGTACCAGGGTGTCCTTATCCTGGTAGAAGCAGTACCTGGCAACAGTCTGCGCGGTGCGGCACTCTGGTACGCATGTCCACTATGACCGAGGAGCAGACGGTTCGCGACGCGCCGGGAGCGCGGGCTGGCGGCACCGGGCAGGCCTCCGAGCCCCAGGCCGCGCGGCCGTCCGAGGGCGCGCCGGGGCGGTCCGCCGAGCCCCGGCCGGGGCACTCCTCGGCATCCGAGGTCAGGCGCGCGGAGCTGGCCCGCTTCCTGCGCAGCCGGCGCGAGCGGATCGCCCCCGAGCAGGTGGGTCTGCCGCGCGGCGCCCGCCGGCGCACCCCGGGGCTGCGCCGCGAGGAGGTCGCCCAGCTCGCCGCGGTCGGCGTCACCTGGTACACGTGGCTCGAACAGGCCAGGGACATCACGGTCTCCGTGCAGGTGCTCGACTCGCTGGCCCGCACCCTGATGCTGGACGTCAGCGAGCGCGCCCACCTGTTCAGCCTCGCCGGGGCCGTCGATCCCGCGCCGCACACGCAGTGCGCGTCCATCACCCCGGCCATGCGGCGGCTCCTGGAGCAGCTGGAGCCGTTCCCGGCGTCTATCCAGAACAGCCGCTACGACATCCTGGCGTACAACCGCACCTTCGCCCGGCTCTTCTGCGACCTCGACGCGCTGCCGCCCGAGGACCGCAACTGCATGCTGCTCACCTTCACCCACCCTCAGTGGCGCGCCTCGCTCGTGCTGCCCGACGAGACCGCGCGCAACATGGCCGCGAAGTTCCGTGCCTCCATGGCGGAGCACCTGGCGGAGCCCGCCTGGAAGATGCTGCTGAAGCGGTTGCAGCGGGAGTCCCCCGAGTTCCGCCGGGCCTGGGAGCGGCACGAGGTCACGGGGCCGGCCGGCAACCGCAAGCAGTTCCACAACGCGGAGGTGGGCCTGCTCACGGTGGACCACACCCACCTCTGGCTCGGCCCGGTCAACGGCCCGCGCATGGTGGCGTACGTGCCGGCGGACGACGAGACCGGGGAGCGCCTGGAGAAGCTGCACGCGCTGGCGCTGGCGTCGGTCCGGTAGGGTCCGGCGCCCGCACGGCACCCGAGCGTGCGGGTGCCCCCGCTCGCCGTCCCGGCGTGTCCGTTCGGACAGACAGTTAGGTCCAGACCTATTGACGACAGGTCTGGACCACTGCACTGTCATGTCCAAGACACCCCACTTCTGCCGGGAGGCCCTCATGACCCGCCGGGCACCACACCCGCTCCGCCGGACATCCGATCAGCTCGGCCGGACGTCACACCGGCTCGACCGGACGTCACACCGGCTCCGCCGCGCGTCGCGCCTGCTGAGGAAGCCGCGTCTGCTGGGGGCCGTGCTCGCGGCCGCCTGCCTCGCGCCGCTGCTCGGACTGGGCACGCCCACGGCCGCCGCCGCGGACACCTGTGCCGTGAAGTCCAGACCGTCCGGGAAGGTCGTCCAGGGCTACTGGGAGAACTGGGACGGCTCGTCCAACGGCGTCCACCCGCCCTACGGCTGGACGCCCATCACCGACTCCGCCATCGCGGCGCACGGCTACAACGTCATCAACGCCGCGTTCCCGGTGATCCATCCGGACGGCACGGTGCTGTGGCAGGACGGCATGGATGCGACGGTGAAGGTCGCGACGCCGGCCGAGATGTGCCAGGCAAAGGCGGCCGGGCAGACCATCCTGATGTCCATCGGCGGCGCGACGGCCGGCATCGACCTCAGCTCCAGCGCGGTGGCGGACCGGTTCGTGGCCTCGATCGTGCCGATCCTGAAGACGTACAACTTCGACGGCATCGACATCGACATCGAGACCGGCCTGACCGGCAGCGGCAACATCAACCAGCTGTCCGCCTCGCAGGCCAACCTGGTCCGCATCATCGACGGCGTGCTCGCCCAGATGCCCGCGAACTTCGGCCTGACCATGGCGCCCGAGACGGCGTACGTCACCGGCGGCAGCGTCACCTACGGCTCCATCTGGGGCGCCTACCTGCCCATCATCAAGAGGTACGCCGACAACGGCCGGCTGTGGTGGCTGAACATGCAGTACTACAACGGCAGCATGTACGGCTGCTCCGGCGACAGTTACCAGGCGGGCACAGTCCAGGGCTTCACCGCCCAGACCGACTGCCTGAACAAGGGCCTGGTCGTGCAGGGAACCACCATCAGGGTCCCCTACGACAAGCAGGTCCCCGGCCTGCCCGCCCAGTTGGGCGCGGGCGGCGGCTACATGTCCCCGAGCCTGGTCTCCCAGGCCTGGCAGCACTATGGGGGCGCCCTCAAGGGCCTGATGACCTGGTCACTCAACTGGGACGGCGCGAAGAACTGGACGTTCGGCGACAACGTGAAGTCCCTCCAGGGCCGCTGACGCCACCATGCCGGTGCCGGTGGCCGGCTCGATGCCGAACGGCAGGGAGCAGGGCGGCTGTCACGAACCGGGGTGCCGTCCGGTCCTACGGGATGACTGGACGGTGTGGCCCACGGCGCCGTCCGTGTCTTCCGTTGACGCTCTTCAAGAGGAGAACAACATGAGCCAGGTCAGCATCGCACGCCCCGAAGCACCGACGTACGACGAACTGGTTCCGTCGCGCTACGCGCTGAAGGTCGGCGACATCGACGTGATGGTGATCAGCGACGGGGTGCTGCCGATACCCGCCGTGACGATGGCCACCAACGCCGCCACGGCCGACCTGGCGTCCTGGCTCAGTGACATGTTCCTGCCGCCGGAGATGCTCGACTGGCCACTGAACGTGGCCGTGGTGCGCAGCGGTGGCCGGACCGTCCTCGTCGATTCCGGGCTGGGGACGGAGTTTCCGGGCTTCCCGCGGGCCGGTCAGTTGGCCATGCGACTGGGCGCGGCCGGGATCGATCCCGCGTCCGTGACCGACGTGGTGCTCACCCATCTGCACATGGACCACATCGGCGGGCTGCTCGTCGACGGGCTGAGGGGCCGGCTGCGCCCGGACCTGCGGGTCCACCTGGCCGCCGCCGAGGCCGAGTTCTGGGAAGCGCCTGACTTCTCCCGCACCGAGATGCCGGCACCGGTGCCGGACGTGCTCCGAAGGACCGCCGCGCGGTTCCTGGACGTGTACCGCAGCCAGTTGCAGCCGTTCGAGAGGGAGTACGAGGTGGCGCCGGGAGTGATGATCTGCCGCACCGGCGGTCACACCCCCGGCCACAGCATCGTCCGCCTGGAGTCCGGCGGCGACCGGCTGACGTTCGCCGGCGATGCCGTGTTCCAGCCCGGGTTCGACCACTGCGAGTGGCACAACGGCTTCGACCACGACCCGGAGGAATCAGCCCGCGTCCGGCTCCGTCTCCTGAACGAGCTGGCGGCGAGCGGCTCGCAACTGGTGGCCACTCACCTGCCGTTCCCGTCCATCTGCCACGTGGCGGTCGCCGGCAACGCCTTCCGTTTCGTACCGGCCGTCTGGGATTACTGACCGCACGTCGGGGCCGACGCGTGAGCAGCGCGTGAGAGGCCGGCCCTGATACGCAGCCCTGGTCGTCGAGTGCGCAGGGTGGAGCGGTGCCCACATGCCATGTCGCTGTGGGCACCGCTCCGGGACCGGATGTGTCCGCCGGTGACGATCCGCGGGCATCGTCGCGGCCGTCCGACTCCGCCCACGCGGCTAAGCCGCCCCCACGACCTTGAGCCCGCGGTAGGCGAGCCCCACACCCACAACACCGCCCCCTCGGGGGTGGCCCCTCCCGGGACACCCACCCAGGGGCACACGACCAATGCGTCACCCTGACGTCCAGGGCACCCACCCAGGGGCGCGGGGAACTGCGCGACCAACCCCCGAGAAACCCGCAGACCGCCACCGCCCCCAGGGGGCACCCCCTACCGCTCAGCCCACCGCAGGTGAAGCCCCACCACCAGGTGAAGCCCACCGCCAGGTGAACGCGCACCGCCAGGTGAAGCCACCGCCAGGTGAACGCGCACCGTCAGGTGAGGCCCACCGCCCAGGTGCTCAGCAGCCGAGCAGCCGCGCCCCCAGGTACCCCTCGATCTGATCGAGAGAGACCCGATCCTGCTTCATCGAGTCCCGCTCACGCACAGTCACCGCGTTGTCGTCCAGCGTGTCGAAGTCCACGGTCACGCAGTACGGCGTACCGATCTCGTCCTGCCGCCGGTAGCGGCGCCCGATCGCCCCCGCGTCGTCGAACTCGATGTTCCAGTGCTGCCGCAGCGCCTGGGCGAGCCCCTTCGCCTTCGGGGACAGCTCGGGGTTGCGGGACAGCGGCAGCACGGCCACCTTCACGGGCGCCAGCCGCGCGTCGAGCCGCAGCACCGTCCGCTTCTCCATCTTGCCCTTGGCGTTCGGCGCCTCGTCCTCCACGTAGGCGTCGAGCAGGAAGGCGAGCATCGTGCGGCCGACACCGGCCGCGGGCTCGATCACATACGGCGTCCAGCGCTCGCCGGCCTCCTGGTCGAAGTAGGAGAGGTCCTGGCCGGAGGCCTTGGCGTGGGCGGACAGGTCGTAGTCCGTGCGGTTCGCGACGCCCTCCAGCTCACCCCACTCACTGCCGCCGAACTGGAAGCGGTACTCGATGTCGGCGGTGCGCTTGGAGTAGTGGGAGAGCTTCTCCTGCGGGTGCTCGTACCACCGCATGTTCTCCTCGCGCAGGCCGAGCCCCGTGTACCAGGCCCAGCGCTGCTCCATCCAGTACTCGTGCCACTTCTCGTCCTCGCCCGGCTTGACGAAGAACTCCATCTCCATCTGCTCGAACTCACGGGTGCGGAAGATGAAGTTGCCGGGCGTGATCTCGTTGCGGAACGACTTGCCCATCTGGGCGATGCCGAACGGCGGCTTCCGCCGCGAGGTCTGCTGGACCTGGGCGAAGTTGGTGAAGATGCCCTGCGCCGTCTCGGGCCGCAGGTAGGCGATCGAGCCGCTGTCCTGCGTGGGGCCGAGGTGGGTGGCGAGCAGGCCGGAGAACTGCTTGGGCTCGGTGAACTGGCCCTTGTTCCCGCAGTTGGGGCAGTTGACGTCGGCGAGACCGTGCTCGGGGACGCGGCCGTGCTTCGCCTCGTACGCCTCCTCCAGGTGGTCCGCGCGGAACCGCTTGTGGCAGGAGGTGCACTCGGTGAGCGGGTCGGTGAAGGTGGCGACGTGGCCCGAGGCTTCCCAGACCTCGGTGGCGAGGATCACGGAGGAGTCGATCCCGACGACGTCCTCGCGGGCGGTGACCATGTAGCGCCACCACTGCCGCTTGATGTTCTCCTTGAGCTCGGTGCCCAGCGGACCGTAGTCCCAGGCGGCGCGCTGACCACCGTAGATCTCACTGCTCGGATAGACGAAGCCACGGCGCTTGCTCAGGCTGACGATGGTGTCGATCTTGTCGGCGGCCACGGTGCTCTCTTCTAGGACGACTGACGATGGACTGAACTGCGCCATGCGCCTCGCTGGGGGAGGTCACGAGACGGGTGGGCGAATGCTTCAGGTTACCGGCGCGCGGGGTGCCCGGATCAAATCGGTTCCACCGATCCACGGGCCCCGGCCTGAGCAGCGCGGTTCCCCACTTTTTTGACAATCATTTCCAGCATTGTTGAAAATCGCTGTCATGAATGAGCGACGCCCCGGTCCGATATCCTCCACGGCCCCGCCGGGCCCACCGGGCCGGGCGGACACGCCGGGTTCCACGGGCTCCCGGGACTCGCTGGGACCCCGGGCCGCGTTCGCCTTTGGACCCCTGGCCTCGTTCGCCTCCCTGGCCACCGCCACCGCGCTCGGTGCCGCCGCCCTCACCGGCTGCTCCGTCTTCAGTGATACCGGCGGCACCGGACACGGCAAGGGCGGGAAGCTGGCCGTGGTGGCGTCGTTCTACCCGATGGAGTTCCTGGCCGAGCGGATCGGCGGCGACCGGGTCACCGTCACCGACCTCACCGAGCCGGGCCAGGAGCCGCACGACCTGGAGATCAGCGCCCGGCAGACGGCGCAGCTGGAGAAGTCCGACGTCGCCCTCTACCTCAAGGGGCTCCAGCCGTCCGTGGACGAGGCGATCGGGCAGTCCGCCATCGGCACCAAGGTCGACGCCGCCGCGCTCACCTCGCTGGAACGGCACGGCAACGAGGTCGGCGGGCACGCCGCCGCCCACGACGCCCACCCGGGCGAGGCGGACGGGCCCGCGGCGGACCCGCACATCTGGCTGGACCCGGTGCGCTACGCCGAGGTCGCCAAGGGGGTCGGCAAGGCCTTCCAGAAGGCCGACCCGGACCATGCCGCCACCTACCGCAGGAACACGAACACGCTGGTCAAGCAGCTCGACGCGCTGGACGGCCGGTACACCGCGGGCCTGCGGCACACCCGCGGCAAGGTCTTCGTCACCACGCACGCCGCGTTCGGCTACCTCGCCGAGCGGTACGGCCTCACCGAGGAGGCCATCAGCGGCCTGGACCCGGAGAGCGAGCCCAGCCCCACCCGCGTCCGCGACCTGCAGAGGCTGGCAGCCGCCGACGGCGTCACGACCGTGTTCTACGAGACGCTGGTCTCCCCGAAGACCGCGCGGACGCTGGCCGGGGACGCCCACCTCAGGACCGATGTGCTCGACCCGGTCGAGGGCATCACCGCCCGCTCCCGCGGCCACGACTACTTCCAGGTCATGGACGCCAACCTGGCCGCCCTGCGGAAGGCCCTCGGCGACGCGCCGGCCGGTGCGGGTGCCGGTGCGGGTGCCGGTGCACAGGGTGGTGCCGGTGCGAGCGGTGCCGGCTCCTCCGACCAGGCGGGTGCGCGGTGACGCGCGGCAGCGGGCCCGGGGACGCGCCGGCCGGCGACGGCACCGGGGCCGCCCGGGACACCGGGAACACCCGGGACACCGCGGGCGCGGGCGCCCCGCCCGTGCTCGCCCTCCGCGACGTCACGGCGGAACTCGGCTCCCGCCCCGTGCTGCACGGCATCGACCTCACCGTCCGGCGCGGCGAGGTCGTGGCGCTGCTCGGCGCCAACGGCTCCGGCAAGTCCACCACCCTGCGCACGATCATCGGCCAGACCCCGGTGACCGGCGGCACCGTCGAGATCTTCGGCACCCCGCAGCGCCGCTTCCGCCAGTGGGCGCGGCTCGGCTACGTGCCGCAGCGCACCACCGCCGCGGGCGGCGTGCCCGCGACCGTCACCGAGGTCGTCTCCGCCGGGCGGCTCGCCCGCAGCCGGTTCGGCGTGCTCCGCCGGGCCGACCGGGCGGCCGTGCGGCGCGCCCTGGAGCAGGTCGGCATGGCGGAGCACGCCCGGGACTCGGTCGGGGCGCTCTCCGGCGGCCAGCACCAGCGGGTCCTGATCGCCCGCGCGCTCGCCGCCGAGCCCGAACTGCTGATCATGGACGAGCCGATCGCCGGGGTCGACCTGGCCAGCCAGCGGGTGCTCGCCGAGACCCTGCGCGGGCAGGTCGAGGGCGGCGCCTCCGTGCTGCTGGTACTGCACGAGCTGGGTCCGCTGGCGCCGCTGATCGACCGGACGGTCCTGCTGCGCGACGGCCGCGTCGCCGACGAGGCGGCGCCGACCGCCGGCGTACCGCCCGCCCGGCACGCCCCGGCCCCCGACGGCACCCCGGCGCGCCACCACGCACCGCCACCGGGCACCGCGCCGCCACCCGCCGGGCACCGTCCGTGACACCACCGACAGCGCCAACACCGCCGACACCGCGACACCACTGACACCGTCGATACACCGACACGACGACACGCCGACACGCCGACACCGCGAAGGGTCCCGACCCCATGGACATACTCGACTACGCCTTCATGCAGCGGGCGCTGCTCGCCGCCGTGCTCGTCGGTGTCACCGCGCCGGCCATCGGCATCTACCTCGTCCAGCGCCGCCAGGCCCTGATGGGCGACGGCATCGGGCACGTGGCGATGACCGGCGTCGGCCTCGGCTTCCTGCTGTCCGCGTCGCCGGTCTGGATGGCGACGGCGGTGTCCGTGCTGGGCGCGGTCCTCATGGAGCTGATCCGCTGGTACGGCAGGACGCGCGGGGACATCGCGCTGGCCATGCTGTTCTACGGGGGAATGGCCGGCGGCGTGATGTTCGTCAACCTCGCGCCCGGCGGCTCCAACGCCAACCTCAGCTCGTACCTCTTCGGCTCGCTGTCCACCGTCTCGCCGGCGGATGTGCGGGCGATCTGCCTGCTGGCCGGGTTCGTGGTGGTGGTCACGCTCGGGCTGCGGCGGCAGCTGTTCGCGGTGAGCCAGGACGAGGCGTTCGCCCGGGTCACCGGGCTGCCGGTGCGGGCGCTGAACCTGCTGACCGCCGTGACCGCCGCGGTGACCGTCACCGTCGCCATGCGGGTGGTGGGGCTGCTGCTGGTGAGCGCGCTGATGGTGGTACCGGTGGCGGCGGCGCAGCAGCTCGGCCGGAGCTTCGCGGCGACCTTCGCGATCTCCGTGGTGGTGGGCGTCGCCGTGACGCTGGGCGGCACCGTCACGTCGTACTACGAGGACGTGCCGCCCGGCGCGACCATCGTGCTGCTGACCATCGCGGTGTTCGTGGTGCTGACGGCCCTCGCCGCGCCGCTCGCCCGGCGCCGGGCGCGGGCCGCCGCCGGACGGGCGGGGGCGGGCGGGGCACCGTCCGCGACGGAGCGTGACAGCGCGTACGGTGGTGTGGCGGATACGGACTGCGCTCCCTCGGACACGGAGCGCGCCCGTCATACGACCGTGGCGCCCGGCGAGGCTCGCGCCGGCGTCTGACGCCGGGGGGTGTCCGCCTGGCAGAATGACGTTGAGCAGTATGGAGGAGGCAATCGTGGCAGCCCCGGTACGAGGCCGGTCCACCCGGCAGCGTGCGGCCGTAGCGGCCGCTCTCGACGACGTCGACGAGTTCCGCAGTGCGCAGGAGCTCCACGACATGCTCAAGCACAAGGGCGACTCCGTCGGACTGACCACGGTCTACCGCACGCTCCAGTCGCTCGCCGACGCCGGCGAGGTGGACGTGCTGCGCACGTCTGACGGCGAGGCGGTGTACCGCCGCTGCTCGACCGGTGCGCACCATCACCATCTGGTCTGCCGGGTCTGCGGCAAGGCGGTGGAGGTGGAGGGGCCGGCCGTCGAGAAGTGGGCGGAGGCCATCGCCTCGGAGCACGGCTTCGTGAACGTCGCGCATACGGTCGAGGTCTTCGGCACGTGCGCGGAGTGCTCCGCGGCGGGTTGTGTGAGCGACCACCCACCCGCCGGCGGCCCGCGGACGACCGAGAACGCCCCTTCGGGGCAGTGACGACCTGACGGTCTCGTCGTGGCCCCGGCGGGGCGCAGCCCCGTCTCGGAGGGGCGCGGGGAACTGCGCGAGCAAGCACCCACCGGCCGGTGGTCCGGGGACGGCAGAGGCTGCCCCTCGGGGCGGTGACGACGCCCGCGTCTCGTCGTTCTTTGTTGCGCGGTTCCCCGCGCCCCTCGGTGGGCCGGGGCTCAGGAGGCCGCTTCGTCGCCCCGTATCGCGAGGAGTTCCTCGTTGGGGATGGCGCCGCCGAAGCGGCGGTCGCGGGAGGCGTACTCCAGGCAGGCCCGCCACAGATCGCGCCGGTCGAAGTCCGGCCAGAGCACGTCCTGGAAGACCATCTCGGCGTAGCTGCTCTGCCAGATCAGGTAGTTGGACGTGCGCTGCTCCCCACTGGGGCGCAGGAAGAGGTCGACGTCCGGCATGTCCGGGTAGTAGAGGTACTTCTTGAAGGTCCGCTCGGTGACCTTCGCCGGGTCGAGACGCCCCGCGGCGACGTCCCGGGCGATCGCCTGGGCGGCGTCGGTGATCTCCGCACGCCCGCCGTAGTTGACGCAGAAGTAGAGCGTCATGGCGTCGTTCTCCTTGGTCTGCTCCTGGGCGACCTGGAGCTCCTGGACGACCGACTTCCACATCTTGGGCATCCGGCCGACCCAGCGGATGCGGATGCCCAGCTCGTCCATCTCGTCGCGGCGGCGCCGGATGACGTCACGGTTGAAGTTCATCAGGAAGCGGACCTCCTCGGGCGACCGCTTCCAGTTCTCGGTGGAGAAGGCGTACAGGGAGAGGTTCTTCACGCCCAGTTCGAGGCAGCCCTTGAGGACGTCGAGGACCACGCCCTCGCCGACCTTGTGGCCCTCGGTGCGGGGCAGGCCGCGCTCCTTGGCCCAGCGGCCGTTGCCGTCCATCACGATGGCGACGTGCCCGGGGACCAGCTCGCCCGGGATCTTCGGCGGCCGTGCGCCCGAGGGGTGCGGCTCGGGGGTCTTGTACGTGCGGCGGGGCCGTCCGAGGATGCCGCGTCGTCCTGCCATTGCGCCCTACTCTCCTGCTTCGCTTGCCCTGTCCATGTTCATGGTCCTACGTCTTCTCCACATAGCGTAGTGAGCGCAGACCACGCTCCAGGTGCCAGTGCAGATAGGCCGAGACGAGCCCGCTGCCCTCCCGGACGTGCCGGGGCTCCGCGGCGTCCGCCGTGTCCCAGTCGCCGGTGAGCAGCGCGCCGAGCAGGGTGAGGACCTCCGCGGAGGGCACGACGCTGCCGGGCACCCGGCAGTCGGCGCAGACGGAGCCGCCCGCGGCGACGGAGAAGAACCGGTTGGGCCCCGGCATTCCGCACTTCGCGCAGTCGCCGAAGCTGGGGGCGTAGCCGTTCACGGCGAGGGAGCGGAGCAGGAAGGCGTCCAGGACGAGGTGGGGGGCGTGCTCACCGCGGGCGAGGGTGCGCAGGCCGCCGACGAGCAGCAGGTACTGCTGGACCGCGGGTTCGCCCTCGTGGTCGGTGAACCGCTCGGCGGTCTCCAGCATGGCGGTGCCCGCGGTGTACCGGGCGTAGTCGGTGACGATGCCGCCGCCGTACGGGGCGATGGTCTCACTCTGCGTGCACAGCGGCAGGCCGCGGCCCACCAGGTCGCTGCCGCGGGCGAAGAACTGCACGTCGACGTGCGAGAACGGTTCCAGCCGCGCGCCGAATTTGGACTTCGTCCGGCGGACCCCGCGGGCCACGGCCCGCACGCGTCCGTGCCCGCGCGTCAGCAACGAGATGATCCTGTCGGCCTCGCCCAGCTTCTGCGTGCGCAGGACCACGCCGTCGTCCCGGAAGAGACTCATGGGGGCATTCTCCCGCACGGCCGCGAGGCCCCGGGCCCGGGGCGGCACCCGCTGTCCCGGTGCGGTCGTCGGCCCGGCGCGGGCCGGTGGCCTGGTGGCGGCAGGGGCTGTCCCCCCGGGCCGGTGGCGACGGCAGGGGGCTGCCCCCTCGGGCCGGTGGCGGCGCGCGGCTCTCGTCCCGGCTGAGCGCGCAGTTCCCCGCGCCCCTGCCGGGCGCGGGGAACCGTGAGAGGTGCCGTCAGACCGCCAGGACCCGCAGGGACGGGTGGTCGACGGTGTTCAGGTAGAGCTTGTCCTTGGTGTGCTCCTGCTCCAGCTCGATCACGAGACGGTACTTGTAGACCCCGGGCCGCGCGGTGCTCAGGACCGTGCCCGCCCAGTAGTAGTAGACCGGTGTCACCGGTGAGCGCATCTTGTCCGGCATCCCGTAGATCTTCAGCTCGGTGAAGAGCTTCCGCTCGGCGACGTCCTCCTCGTCGCCCGTCTCCGTGTCCAGCACCACGATGTTGTTGATCTTCGGCATCGGGGGCCAGGTGCCGTCGATCCGGCGTTCCATGTCGATGGGCCGGATGATCCAGTTCAGTACCTGGCCCTGCTTGCAGACGGTCTCCAGCTGCCGGGTGCCCTGGCCCGTCCCGCCGACGCTGTTGTCCATCATGAACATGGCGTCGTGCAACGAGCCCGTCGCCGTCGCCCGTTCCATGTTGACCAGCGTGACGATGTTGAGCTGTACGGAGTTCAGCTGGCCGGGGTTCTGCTTCTCTTCCGTGCCAGTCTGCGTGGTGTTCGTCAACGTCTCTCCTTCGCGCGCGCCGCTTCGGCCTGCCCTGGCCCTAGCCGACCAGGGCCGGCGAGGGGGCGGTGGTGATCGGCTCTTCCCGCGTCCCCAGCTTGAAGCTGATCCGGTACGGCACCTCGGTGGTGCCGCTCTTCTTGACCGTGCCGATCCAGTAGGAGACGTCCGTGCCCGGGTACACCTTGCGCACCGGCTCGCACACCTCCTTGTCGATCTCGATGCCGTCGATGGCCACATAGGCCTCGCACTCCAGCGCCAGCACGTTCCACAGCAGCTGGTCGCCCGCGGTGACCTTGGTCCGCAGCTGCTCGGTGCCGAGCCCCTGGGAGCCCCCGGCCCTGTTGGTGTCGTACAGGTACACATGGCCGTCGGTGTTGCCGGCGGCGAGTGCACCCACGCAGTCGACCACCGCGGTGATCGAGATGGGGCGCTTGGGCGCCGCCGCCTTCTGCTGCCTCGGTTTGGTGGTCATGCGCCTGTTCGTGTCCTCTCGTCGTCGTGTGCGTGCGTGGTCGGGGCCGCGGCCGGGGCGCACCGCCCGGGCCGTGGCCGGTGGTCAGAGGGCTGCCGGTGCCAGGGGCAGATAGCCCACGCCGGCCTGGGTGAAGGCGTTGCGGCGCGGCTGTGCGACCACCCGCAGCCGGGACTCGCACACGAGGTTCACCGGCTCCCAGGTCCACTCGCCGCCCCGCTGGATCAGTTCGTGGAGCTGGATCTTCATCTTGTAGGCGTAGGTGCCGGGCCGGGACGTGTCGACCGTCGCAGACCAGTACCAGCCGTCGGTCACCAGGTCGGGCGAGCCGTACGCGGCCGGGTAGATGACCTTCTCGTCCACGGCCTCGCCGAAGATGTCGGTGATCACCGGCGCCGGGTAGTTGTGCAGGCCCTGGCCGTGGTCGGAGACCACCTTGCCGGTGACGTCGAGCACCTGCTGCCCGGAGAGCGCGCGGGACCGGCCCGAGGCCTTCACCCGGGGGCCCACCTGCTTCTTGATGGCGCTGAGCGCGGCCTCGGCGTCCGCGCCGTCCGCCGAGGGGCCACCGGTGAGCTGGGTCAGCTCGGCCAGTGCCTGCCGGTCGGCCTGCTGGCTCCGGGTGGCCTGGTAGCTGCGCGGCACCGTCGGCGGGATGGAGCCGAGGCTGTACGGCAGCCAGTTGAGCACCTGCTCACTCGCCTGCGAGCCGTCGCTCCAGTACGAGCCGTTGACCGCGGTCACCAGGTCGCCGGTGCCCTGGTTCTCGGAGCCGTGCAGCTTCATGTTGTCGAACAGATAGGTGTTGTCCTTGAGGGACCGGGACTCCAGCGCGTTGCCGATGTCCACGAGCACGATGATCGCCAGCTGTTGGGGCATGAGCCGCCTTCCTCGTTCCGTGTGGCTTTGCTGATGGCGTCTAGACGCACAGCAGTGCGGGCGTCTCCAGGTGCAGCACGCTGTTCTCGCCCTCGTACATCTGGAGCTCCAGCCGGTACCTGTGGGGCACGCCGCGGGTCATGGCCTGCGGGACGATGCCCGACCAGACGTTCAGGTCCAGGTGGTCGCCGTCGAAGGCGCGCCCCTCGGGCCCCGGGCCGTGCGCGCCGTACCCGCCGGGTGCGGCCTCCGCACCCTCCGGGACGGCGAGGCCGCCGGGGCCGCCGATCCCTCCCGTACCGCCGGGGCCGCTGCCGCCCAGGAAGGTGATGTTCCGGATCTCCACCGGTGTCTGGAGGTCCACGGCCAGCGCGTACCACTGGACGACCTGTCCGGGGGTGACCGCCGTGTGCAGTTCGTGCGAGCCCTGCCCGGCGCTGTCGAACGCCCCGTCGTCGATCAGGCAGCAGTTGCCGTTCAGCAGGGTCCGGTCGGAGAGCGCGCCGATGACGTCCACGACGACGGCGATGTTCACTTGCGGTTTCACGCCCACTCCATTCGTCATTCGCTTCCTCGTTCTCTTCCTTGACATCCCGGCGGCCCGTACCGCGCCGCGCGGCGCCGGCCGCCGTCGGCCACCGCGCCCGTCGGGTCCGGGTCAGCCCCGGTCCCGCACCAGCGGCACCTTTCCGACGGCCGTGCGCTCGATCTCCGGGGAGCTCCGGGAGACGAACTCCAGCCGGAAGCCGTATCCGGTCCGCTCGATCGACCCGGGGTTCGCCTCTCCGTCGTTGAACAGCGACAGGGAGCGCGGCAGGGCGCCCACGAAGAGCGGCTGGACGCCGTACGGGAAGGCCGTGTCCCGGGCGTAGCTCACGCCGTGCACGTCGTCGACGGAGACCAGCAGGGTGAGGACCTTCGCCTCGCGGTTGTTGACGAACTGGATCTCGTGGGCCAGCGCGTCCAGGTCCAGGGAGGCGATCCGGCGCAGGTCCTCGCGGAGCGCGGCGTAGGCGCGCGCGGCCGAGTACTGGCTGTCGCCCAGGTGCAGGATGTCGCCGGTGCGGCCGGCGAACTCGAACTGCTGGGTCTTCAGTCCCGGCCCCTCCGTCCTGGCCCGCCGGATCATCCGGTCCCCGAGCTTCAGCCGCAGCAGGGGCGCCTCGTGGGCGTGCAGCCGGGTGACGACCAGCTCGCCCTCCTGGCCCTCCTCGACCCACCGCCCGTGCTCGTCGACGATCTCCACCAGGTGCAGTCCCGGCACGGCCGCGAGGGCGGGGTCGTCGGGGCGGAGCTGGAGGCCGATCGTCTCGGCCTGGGTGGCGGCGAAGTAGCTGAGGATGGTGAGGTTGGGGTACGTCGCCAGCAGTTCGACGCGCTTGCGCTGCGGCAGCACCCCGCTCCCGTAGAGGGCGACCCGGAAGCTCTCCCTGGCCTGCCGGCTCATGCCCTTGCCCAGCTCGCTCAGGATGGCGATGCCGGCGGTGATGCCCATCAGCGCCTTGGGCCCCGGATACGAGAACATGTGCTCGAAGACGGGCGCGGTGACCGGGCCCGCGCCGATGTAGTTGACCCCGGGCACGTGCGCCAGCACCCCGCCGACCATGGTGCCGCTGCTCCACATCTGGTAGTCGGCGAGCGTGGTGTACAGCCACTTGGGGTCGGTGCCGCGCAGGTAGTCGGCGAGTTGGTAGGTGCCCATGAAACGGCCGGCGGCCTCGTAGGTGTCGCGCAGCTCCCGCAGCGAGTACACCGTCTCCAGGGGGCTGCCGTCGCTGGTGCCGCCGCTCGCCACGATCTCGAAGCCGCCCCGGTCGAGCGGCACCACCATGCCGGGCCTGTCGCCCATGAACAGGTCCCGCTGGGTCTGCTTGTCGGCGAGCGGGACCTGCTGCCATGCCTCGTAGCTCTCCGGCGCGGCGGTGATCCCGGCACCGGCAAGACGGCTGCGCCAGAGCGGGTTGAGCAGCACGGTGTTGACCATCTGCTGGAGGCGGCGCAGCACCAGCGCGTCCTGCACGTCGTGGGCGATCTCGCTGTAGGGGGCGTTGCAGACCCGCTCGCACTCCCGCAGCTTGCCGGCGAACGAGGGGAGCTTCTCCACCGCGTCAATGGAGTCCGGCCGCCATTCCCAGTCGGGAATCAGCCAGGCGGCCAGCTCCCGGGCATCGCCCGCGGGCACGGGCCCGGCCGGTGGAGGGCACACTGAAGTCATGGCTTTACCACTCCTGTCGTACGTCGATGGGTGCCCGCCGGTGTGATTCGGTGCGCCCGGCGGCGTTCCAAAGAGGTTTCGGGTTTCCGGGTGTGGGGATTCCGGGCTTCGGATTCCGGGGTTCCGGGTTGGGGTTCCGGATTGGGGTTCCGGACGTGGAGGTCCCGGATGTGGAGGTCCCGGATGTGGAGGTCCCGGATGTGGAGGTCCCGGCTTCAAGGTCCCGGGTTGGAGGTCCCGGTTCCGGGTCCCGGATTTCTGGTGTTTCTTCCGGCCGGATTCCGGAGGGGGCCCTCCGGGTCCGCCCCGGCCACGGATGTCGGAATCGTTCCTGCTCCGCCGCCGTGGAGCCGGCGCCCGCTAGGAGGCGGTGGTGAGCAGGTCCTGTCCGACCCGCCTGATCTCGTCGAGCAGTGCCCTGACGTGGTCGGCGGTGATCAGGTGGTTCATCATGACGACGCGCAGCGCGGCGACGCCGTCGATGTTCACCTTGGAGATGAAGTAGCTGCCCTCGCACTTGATGCGGTTGCGGATCGCCACCTGGAAGCGGTGCACGTCCTTCTCCCCGAGGCCCGCGGGGCGATGGCGGAAGCAGAGGATGTTGGCCTCCGGGCGGTGCACGGTCTCGAAGTCGGGCTCCGCGGCGATGATGCGGTGGGCGTCCTCGGTGAGGGCGCAGAGGTACTCGATCTTCTCGGCGAACAGCGCACGGCCGTGCATGGCCCACAGCGTCCACAGCGACATGATCATCGGGCGTTTGGTGCACTCGAAGTTCACGCCGCCGCTGTCGAGTTCGGTGTACGGGTCCGGCTCCTCGTCGAAGACGTAGCTGGCGCGCTGCCGGAACGCGCCGAGGCTGTCCTCCTTGTCGCGGTAGAAGAGCAGGGTGCAGGGCGCGGGGACGAACAGCATCTTGTGCGCGTCCCAGGCGAGTGAGTCGGCCTTCTCGATGCCCCTGAGCCGGTCGCGCAGCCGGTCCGAGACGAGCAGGCTCGCGCCGTGCGCGCCGTCCACGTGCAGCCAGACGCCCTTATCGCGGGCCAGGTCGGCCAGGTCGTCCAGCGGATCGAAGGCGCCGACGGAGGTGGTGCCCGCGGAGGCCACCAGGCAGAAGACCTTCAGGCCGCGCCGCTCGGCGTCGTCCAGGGCGGTACGGGCCGCCGTCGGGCAGATCCGCCGGTCCCGGCCGACGGGCAGCCGGACGATCTGGGCGTCGCCGATGCCGAGGATGCCCGCCGCACGCGCCACGCTGTAGTGCACGTCGGCGCTCACCGCCACGGCGGGGCGCGGGCCGCCGTCGCCGCGGGCCGGGCTGCCGTCCGACCAGAAGCCGGGGAAGGCCTTGTTCCGGGCGGCGAGCAGCGCGGTCAGGTTGGCCAGTGACGCGCCGGAGGTGGTGACCATGGCGAAGCTGCCGGGGTCCCAGCCGATGAACTTGTTCAGCTCGTCCGCCATGATGCGCTCGGCCACGCTGGGCAGTTGGCCGGCCTCGTAGAAGGAGGACGGCTGGTTGACCACCGAGCCGATGAAGTCGACCACGCCGGCGAGCGGGACGACGCCCGAGAACTGACGGCCCATGTAGCCCGGGGAGTGGACCTGGATCCCGGTGCGGACGTACAGCTCGACGATGGCGTCGAGACGGTCCTTGTCGAACGGCGCGATGGTGTCACGCTCGGCGGTCATCAGGGTGCGGGCGGCCTTGGACAGGGTCGCGGGGTCGACGAGGTCGAGTCCCCTGACCGAGGTGTCGGCCAGGTGCCTCTCCAGATGTCCGGCCACGGTCTGCGCGCTCTGCCGGAACTGCCGGGGATCGAAGACGGTGTGCAGGGACCGGTCGTGCGGCACCCCGGTCCGGCCTGCACCGGAAGGGGCCGGCAGGGATCCTGAGCGGCGCACGGTGTCGGCCGTGCCGTGCTGCTCGAAGACCGTGCTGTTCGACCTGGGTTCGACCAAGGGAGTTCTCCGTTGAGAAATGAGCCATGGAAGAAATGCGCCACGACCAATGAGTTCGAGTGGTGACATGACTCATATGGCCTGACACTCATATTTCCGGAAGACGTGATCCAGACTGTCGCTCCACCGGCTCCCCTGTCCAGCCGGTTAACCCCTAAGAGGGTTCATGGCCGAATGTTCGACGTTCGAGAATAACGCGGAGATGAGCGATTCATATGATTTATCGAGCAGTCGGCAGAGCCGGGAAGCGCGGTGATCAGGGGGCGGTTGCTTTGCGCGCTTCGCACCCGGTATTCGCTCAGAAGTGCTGATCATCGAACGGTGCGCCGGATGTGATCTCCGGTGGGTGACCGTCGCCGAGGTGCCGGGCCGCCCGAGTTCAGTCGGTGCCCACTTCACAGGATGTCGACGGGCGCCCCTTCGGCCAGGCCACGCCCTCGAAGTGGACCACGCCGTCCGAGTCCGGGCGCGGTCCGGCGGCCGGGTCGAGCGTGACGACGGAGACCGTCTTGTTCCAGGGGTTGCCCTGGTTGTCCAGGCAGAACCAGCCCGTCATCCCGGCGACGCCGCCGACCGAGTACACGTCGGCCCACTGCTGGGACAGGTCTTCCAGGGTGGGGATGCCGACACCGTCTCCGGGCGCCACCGCCTGGAGGGCCCGCGCGGCGAGCCAGACGGAGTCGAAGGCCGTCATGGCACGGGAGTCCTGCCAGTTGATGTCGCCGCCGAGTCGGGAGCGCACCTTCGCGTAGTCCCGGCGGACCTCGGCGGTCACCGCCGCGGGCGGCGGCTGCCTGTCCTGCTCCAGGTAGAAGTGCCGCCCCGCGCCGAACCGCCCCCTGGTCCAGGTGTCCGGGTGGCCCACCGCCGAGTACTGAAGGGTGAGCGTGTCCCGGTTGCGGCGCAGCAGGTCCCAGTCGTCCTGGCCGAGGTACGAGGAGATGGTGGAGGCGCCGGAGGCGGTGATGACGTGCCGGACCCGCTTGCCGCAGGGGTTGTCGGCCAGCGCCACCAGGAAGTACCGCAGGTGCAGGGGCCGGCCCGCGAAGTAGATGTTCGTCGCGCCGCTGTCGCAGATCGGGCCGGCCATGAACGCGAACCGGTTGGCCACGTTGCCGGGCTCGGTGGGGCTCGGCGACTCGAACTCCTTCGGCTTGGTGCGCGGGGAGACCGCGGCGCTGAACGCCTCCGCGATCGAGGCGTTGTAGGTGTCGCCGGGCCGGGTGTCGCGGACCAGGACGGAGTCCTCCCGGCGGGTGCCCTCGTTGAAGTTGACGAGCGCCTTGGCCTGGTCGCGGTTGGTGGGGGCGATGCGGGCCATCCCCGGGAAGCGTTCGACGCCGTTCCGGCCGCGGCGGTTCTCCGTCTCGTCCGCGGTGATCGGGCCGCCGACCACGGGGACGTGGGCCGCGGTGAGGGCGTGCAGGGCGTCCACGGTGTTCTGCACGCTCAGGTTGAACCCGGTGACCGCGCGCAGCGGGTGCGGGGCGTCGTCGGCCATGGCGATCAGCTCGTCGGTGACCGTGCGCCAGTGGGCGTAGTCGCGGCCCGGGTTGGCCAGCACCAGGCGGATGTGCGGCAGGGTGGCCTGCCTGTTGGCGCGCCGCTGGGCGAGGTAGGCGCCCTGCACCTCGCTGCGGGCCTGGCGGCGCTCCGCGTCGTTGTCCGGGGTCATCGGCAGCATCAGGGCGACGGTGACCGTCGCCTGCGCCTTCTCCGCCGCGCGGTTCTCCGCCTGTATCCGCGTGCCGACCGGGCCGAGTTCCCGCATCAGAAAGGCGGCGCCGCCGCCGTCGGTGACGCCCACGCACTGGCCGTCCACCCTGGTCAGCAGGGGGGAGAGGGAGAAGCCCTGCCCACAGGACCGGCCGCCGCCGATCACCGGGCCGAGCACCCATCCGGTGCCCAGCAGGGCGAGCACGACGGCGACGGTCACCGCGCGCGCGACCGGTCCCGACCGGGCCAGGCTGGGCCGCGGCCAGCGGCCCGGGGCGCCCGAGGCCGGCCCCGGCACCGCGAAGACGGCCTCCCCGTCCTGGGCCGCCCACACCACGTCGTCGCCGACGACGATCTCCTCGGCCGTACCGGGCCCGGTGTGCGCGAGCACCACGAGGCTGCTCCTGCGCCGCACCTCCTTGGGTGTCCGCTCGTCGCCCCCGGTCCGCCGCGGGCTACCGGTCCCCCCGCGGCCGCGTCCCCGTGGCGCACCGCGGGCCCGTTCGGCCGCGCGGACCCGCTCGGCGCGCAGCCGCTCCACGAGGATGCCGGCGGGGGTCCCGGGAGTGGCACCCGGCAGGAGCAGCAGGGGCAGCCGGGAGGCGTTGAGGCGGCGGCCGAGGTGGTAATAGGCGTCCACGTCGGCGAGGAAGGCGTCGAGGAGCCACTGTTCCTGCTCCTCGGGCGGTTCCGCCTGGATCCGGCAGAGCGCCGCGTACATCGAGCCGTGCGAGGGGGTGCCCAGCTTCCGCTGGAACCAGCGGCGGGCGGGCCGGTGCACCCAGAAGTACCGGACCAGCCACTCGGCGAGCGGGACGAGGGTGAGGGCGGCCAGCACCGTGCCGACGCCGTACAGGGCGGCCTTGATCTCGTCGCCGCTGCTGCGGCCGCGCAGCCGGTTCAGCTCGTGCAGCAGCCCGCCGCGCTCGTTGTACGCGGCCTGCTCGCACTTCTCCTGTAGCTCGCGCACCTGTGCCACGCCGGTGCCGGCGCCGGTCCGCCACATCGCGTACGCCTGCTCGGCCATCCGGAAGCGGCGGAACCGCATCGGGCGGCGGCGCTTGCACATGCCCTTGTAGCCGTACCAGCTGGCGATCTCGTGCAGCAGGGCGGCCATGGTCCCGGGCGCGGGGGTGTTGGACGCCTGGAAGTTGTTGACGGGCAGCCGGGTCCGGTAGGCGAGGAAGCCGTCCATCAGGTCCCGTGCGGCCTGTTCCGCGCCGCGCAGTTCCACGATCACGGGCCAGGGGGCCCGCCCCTTCGGCTGGCGCCGGCCCCACCAGCGGCCGTTCCCGACGAGCTCGGCGACCGCCTCGGCCAGGACGCCCGACGCGCCCGTCAACATCGCCATCCCGTCCCCCCGGATCGTCACCCCACGCGCACATGTACGACACGACACCGTGGTCGTCGCTGAAGGGTAGTGCAACCCGTAGGTACCGGCACGGAGTTGGCGCCATGCACCGCAGGGGGACAGACCGCCCTCAGCCCCGCCGCACCGCCACCTCGCCCGTCCGCTCGGTCAGCAGGATGTGCACGGGGGTGCCGTCCGCGGTGACGCGGGTGCGGGCGTAGGTGCCCTCGGGGAGGTCCGGGAGGACGGGGTGGACGCCCGCCTCGGCGCGCACCCGGTCCATCAGCGCCCGCATGGCCGCGGGGCCGGGGCGGGTGCCCAGGTACCAGGCCGTGCCGGCGCCGTACCCGTGACGGGTGACCGACGGGGTGCCGGAGCCGGAGGTCTCGACCGCCTCGGCGCCCTCCAGGTGGATCTCCTCCGCCCAGGAGCCGTCGGGTCCCGGGTCGAACTCCTCCACCCGGATGCCCAGCAGCTCGCGGAAGGGTGCCGGGTAGCCGCCGAGGTGCACCCGGTCGTGCTCGTCGGTGATGCCGGAGAAGAACGACATCACGAGGGTGCCCCCGCCGTGCACGTACTCCGCCAGGCGCCGGGCGGTCCCGGTGCTCACCGAGTAGAGGTTCGGCACCACGAGCAGCCTGTACGGGGTGAGGTCGGCGGTCACCGGGACGACGTCCGTGGCCACGGAGGCGTCGTGGAACGGCTTGTGGTGGGCGAGCGCGATGCTCAGCATGCCGAGGTCGGCGGGGTGGGCGTCGAGTTCCAGTGCCCACCAGTTCGGCCAGTCGAGCAGCAGCGCGGCCTCGGCGCGCGCCGGCACGGAGCCCAGCAGCTCCGGGTGGCCGGCCAGCTCCGCGCCGAGCGCCGCGACCTCACGGTGGATCCGGGTGTCCGGGCCGCCGTGCGGGACCATCGCCGAGTGGAACTTCTCCGCGCCGCCGCGGGAGGCGCGCCACTGGAAGAACAGCACCGCGTCGGCGCCGTGCGCCACCGCCTGCCAGCTGTCCAGGCGCATCCGTCCCGGTGGCTTGCGGCCGTTGCGGCGGCGCCAGTTGACGGCGCTCGGCGCCTGTTCGAGGAGCAGCCAGGGCTGGCCGCTGCGCAAGCCGCGCATCACGTCGAAGCTGAACGCGGTGCGCTGGAAGGCGGCCGGATCGTGCGGGTCGGGGTAGGAGTCGTAGGAGACGACGTCCAGGTGCGGTGCCCAGGAGAACAGGTCCAGGGTCTTCGCCACGGGCACGAAGTTGGTGGTGACCGGCACCGAGGGGGTGAGCCGGTCCAGCACCTCGCGCTCGGCGAGGTAGCAGGCGAGCAGCTCGTCGGAGGAGAACCGCTGGTAGTCGAGCTGCTGGCTGGGGTTGCGGAAGGACGGGGCGGTGCGGGGGGTGAGGATCTGGCCGAAGTCCGTGTACCGCTGCGCCCAGAAGTCGGTGGACCACGCGTCGTTGAGGGCGTCGACGGTGCCGTACCGCTCGCGCAGCCAGCGGCGGAACGCCTCCGTCGAGACCGGGCAGTGGCAGTGCCGGGAGATGTGGCAGCCGAACTCGTTGCCGATGTGCCACAGGGTGAGCGCCGGGTGGTCGGCGTAGTGCCGGGCCAGCTCGGCCACCAGGCGCGTGGCGTGCTCGCGGTAGACCGGGCTGGAGGGGCACCAGTGCTGGCGTGACCCGGGATACAGCGTGGTGCCGTCCTGAAGCACCGGCAGCGTCTCGGGGTGCAGTTCGGGCAGCCAGGGTGGCGGCGAGGCGGTCATGGTGGCCAGGCTGACGGCGATGCCGGCGTCGGCGAGGCGGTCCATGTGCCCGTCCAGCCACCCGAAGTCGTACGCGCCCGGGGTGGGCTCGGACCTGGCCCACCCGAAGATTCCCAGGGTGACCATGCTCACCCCGGCCGCCCGCATCAGCCGGATGTCCTCGTCGTGGACCTCGGGGCCCCACTGTTCGGGGTTGTAGTCCCCGCCGTACCCGACGGCTCCCAGCTTCTCGTACAGGCGGTCGAGGCGGGGGACTCCGGTGGGGTTGGGGGTGTTCATTCGGCTCCCGGTCTCGTCGTGGGCCCCTTCGGTGCGCCGCCCCCGCGGCCCGTCGGTCCCCGTCGGTCCCGTGGCCCGTCGGTCCCGTGGCGGTCTCGTGGTGGTCTCTCGCGCGGTTCGCCGCACCCCTCCGGGTTACTGGACGCCGCGGGTCTCCCGGGTCGCGCGGGCCTCGATTCCGCGGAAGTGGTCGGCCATGGCCCGCTGCGCGCCCGCCACGTCCCGTGCGCGCAGCGCGGTGAGGATGTCCCGGTGCCGCCGGACGGTGACCTCGGGGGCCGGATCCTCCATCCAGCCGCGGGCCGCGGCCACCCGGTGGAACACGTTCCAGAACGCCCCGAGCAGTTCGGGCACGAGCTCGTTCCCGAGCGCGCGGTAGAGCCGCTCGTGGAACTCGCGGTCCAGCTCGGGGAAGGGCTGGTGCTCCCGCCCCGACGCCTCCATGCGGACCACGATCTCCTCCAGGGCGTCCAGGTCCCGGTCGGTGAGCGACGTCGCGATGCGCCGTATCAGCCCCTCCTCCAGTACCTCACGGACCTGGAGGATCTCCACGAGAGCGTGGGCGTCGTCGCCGAGCAGCGAGAGGGTACGGAAGGTGAGGCCGTCGACGAGGGGGGTCAGGGAGGCCTGGCCGACATAGGTGCCGTAGCCGTGCCGGATCTCCACGATGTCGAGGGCCTGGAGCGCCTTGAGCGCCTCCCGCACGGAGTTGCGGCTGACGCCCAGGTCCTCCATCAGCTCCGTCTCGGTGGGCAGCGGAGCGCCGGGCTTCAGCTTGCGGTCCAGGATGAGCTGGGTGACCTCACGCTGGATCTGGCTGTTCACCCGCCATCTCCGGGACGACCGCGGGACGGAGTGCACCTTGGAGTTCCTCGGCTCCTCAGACATGCGCTCCATCGTACGCCGTGGGACATCCCACGTCCCATGTCATGTCTCACCGGCCACCATCCGGAGCGCCCCCTTCGATCCCTGCACGCCCTCTTGACCGCCCAACTGCCCCGACTCTATGGTCGCGCGACAGACGTAGGACGTCCTATCTCCAGGGCCGGCTCCGACGGGACCGCCCCGCCGGAGCCGGTCCGGCGGGACCGCCGCCGACAGGACCGATCCGGCAGGAGAGGCCCGGCACGGCAGGGCCTTTCACGTTTTGGGGGAACTTCCATGGAGGCACTGTGAGCGACGCGACCCCGGAACCGGCGCTGCACCGCCGGTCCTTCCTCAAGTACACCGGTGCGCTGAGCGCGGCGACCGCCCTCACCACGTCCCTCTCCGCCTGCTCGTCCGGACCCGAGTCCACCAACGACACCGGCGGCGGGGGCGGTTCGGACTCCCTGACGGCGGTCATCGGGTACGGCAACGACCAGAGCTGGGACCCCACGAAGACGGCGTCCGCGTTCACCATGGCGGCCAACCACCACATCTACGAGGGCCTGCTGGACACCGACCCGATCACCCGCGAGCCGTATGCCGCGCTCGCGACCGAGGTGCCCGCGAACCTGGAGGCCACCACCTGGCGCTTCACACTGCGCTCCGGGGCGAAGTGGCACGACGGCCGGCCCGTCACCGCGGACGACGTGCTCTTCACCTTCGACCGGATCCTGCACCCGGGCACCGCCCTGCTGGCCACCGGGTTCATCCAGCCGTGGCTGAAGGAGGTGCGCAAGGTCGACGGCAGGACGGTGGAACTGGTGCTGAAGTTCCCGTTTCCGGAGGGCGCGCCCCGGCTCACGCTCGCGAAGATCATGCCGAAGCACGTGTTCGGCAGGCCGGGCGGCTGGGAGGCGGCGGACGGCGGCAAGGCCGTGGGCTCCGGCCCGTACCGGCAGACCGCGCACCACCCCAAGTCGAACACCACCTTCGCGGCGTTCGAGGACTACAACGGCCCGCGCAAGCCGGCCTTCAGGACGATGAACTGGCTGTCCATCGTGGACGCCGCGCCCCGGGTCGCCAAGATCTCCGGGTCGGGCGCGGGGGCCCAGATCGCGGACAACATCCCCTACGCCAACATCGAGCAGCTCAGGAAGAGCGGCCTGACCGTCCAGGGCGGCGCGGGCATGAACCACATGTTCCTGCTCTTCAACACCGCCCACAAACCCTTCGGGGACGTCCGGGTCCGCCAGGCGCTGTTCTACGCGATCGACACGGAGAAGCTGATCCAGGCGGGCCTGCGCGGACACGGCAAGCCCGCGTCCTCGTTCCTGGACACGGGCAACCCGTCGTACCGCAGGGCCAGGACCGTCTACACCTACGACCCGGACAGGGCGCGGCGGCTGCTGAAGGAGGCCGGCGTCAAGGACCTCTCGGTCGACCTGCTGGCCGGGAACGTCAGCTGGATCGTGGACTGCCTGCCGACCATCAAGGCGTCCTGGGACGCGATCGGCGTCAGGACCACGCTCACCCCGCAGGAGACCTCCGCGGTCTTCAGCAAGCTGGACCAGAAGAAGGACTTCCAGGTCGTGGCCTCCGCGTCGAACCCCAACCAGTTCGGCATGGACGCGGACCTGATCATGCACTACAACTACGGCCCCCAGAACACCTGGATGGGCTATGCCCGCTGGGGCGACACCCCCACCGCCAGGCATCTGTTCACCCTTATGGACCGGGCCCCCCGCGAGCCGGACCCGGAGAAGAAGAAGCGGATGACGCAGGACTACATCGACATCGTCGCGGAGAACGCGGTGATATACCCCGTCGTCCACACCGAGCTGATCACCGCCTGGGACGCGAAGAAGATCACCGGCGTGCGGGCGCAGCCGTACCCCGGTATCAACCTCCTGAAGGCCAGGCCCGTCAGGAGCTGAGCCGGCCGTGAGCCCGGGCCGGACGCCGCCGCCCGGGCTCACGCCGTCCTCAGCCCGTCTCCAGGAGCCACACGTGAGGAGCCCCACGTGCTAGCGATCGCCAGGATCCTGGCTCGCCGTATCGCCCTGCTCGTCCCGCTGCTGCTCGGCATCGTGCTGTTCGTCTTCGTCATCATGCGGTTCTCGGACAGCGATCCGGCCTCCGCCTACTTCCAGGGGGCCAACCCGACCCCGGAGCAGCTCCACCAGTTCCGCCTGGAGAACGGCCTGCTGGATCCGCTGCCGCTGCGCTATGTGCACTTCGTGGGCGACCTGCTCCACGGCGACATGGGCATCAGCGTGCTCAACCGCGCCCCGGTGAGCCGGCAGATCGCCACCGCCCTGCCGCTGACCCTCCAGCTCACGCTGATGGGCCTGGTCATCGCGGTGGTGCTGGCGCTGGTGCTGGGCGTCACCGCCGCCATCCACCGCGACCGGCTCGCCGACCAGGTCATCCGGGTGGTCTCGCTGACCGGAGTGGCCGCCCCCGGCTTCTGGCTGGCGCTGCTGATGATCCAGTACCTGGCGGTGAACGCCGGGTGGTTTCCGTCCGGCGGGTACATCAACCCGGCGGACTCCGTCTCGGGCTGGCTGAAGACCATGACGCTGCCCGCGTTCTCGCTGTCGCTGCCCATCGCCGCCCAGCTCACCCGGATCGTCCGCACGGCCGTCGTCGAGGAGCTGGACAAGGACTACGTGCGCACCGCGATCGGCAGCGGCCTGCCGCCGGTCGTGGTGGTCGGCCGCAACGTGCTGCACAACGCGCTGATCAACCCGCTGACGGTGCTGGGCCTCCAGGTCGGCTACCTGCTGGGCGGTGCCGTGGTCACCGAGACGATCTTCGCGCTCCCCGGCATGGGCAAGCTGATGATCGACGCCGTGAAGAACGGCGACCCCGCGGTGGTGCAGGGCGTGGTGCTCACCACGGCCGTCGGGTTCGTGGTCGTCAACCTGGCCATCGACATCCTCTACCTCCTGGTCAACCCGCGTCTGAGGAGTGCCGCCTGATGACGGAGCAGGTGACGGCGGCGTCCTCCCCGCCCCGGACGCCCCAAGAACCCCGCGAGAGACGGATCCGGGCGGTGCTGCGGCGGGGGGCGCTGCGCCGGCTGCCCGTGCCGTCCCGCATCAGCCTGGCGGTGATCGCCCTGGTGGTGCTGACGGCGCTGCTGGCGCCGGTGCTCGCCCCGCACGACCCGCTCGACCAGGCGCCCATGAGGGGCGACGGCGGGCCCTCGGGCGAGCACTGGATGGGGCAGGACAGCCTCGGCCGGGACATCCTCAGCAGGCTGATGTACGGGGCCCGCTGGTCGCTGGCGATCGGGCTCGGGGCCACACTGCTGGCGCTGCTCGCGGGCGCCCTGCTCGGTGCGCTCGCGGCCACCTCGCGCAAGGCCGTCGACGAGACCGTGATGCGCGTCATGGACGTCGTCATGGCCTTCCCCGGCATCGCCCTGGCCGCCGTCCTCGTCACCGTCTTCGGCGGCAGCATCCCAGTCCTGATCGGCGCGCTCGCGTTCCTCTTCATGCCGCCGATCGCACGGGTGGTACGGGCGAACGTGCTCGCCCAGTACGGGGAGGACTACGTCGTCGCCGAGCGGGTGATCGGCGCCAGGACCCCGTACATCGTCGCCCGGCACGTCGCGATTAACTGCGCCGCGCCGGTCCTGGTCTTCTGCACGGTGAAGGTCGCCGAGGCCATCGTCTTCGAGGCGTCGCTGTCTTTCATCGGCGCCGGGGTCCGCCCGCCGGACCCGTCCTGGGGCAGCGTCATCGCCGACGGCAAGAACATGGTGCTCACCGGCGGCTGGTGGGCGACCGTCTTCCCGGGGCTGCTGATGCTGGTCACGGTGCTGGCGCTGAACGTGCTCTCCGAGGGCGTCTCCGACGCGTGGGCGGCGCCCGCGGAGCGGCGCGGCGTCGCGCACGGGAAGCGGGCCGCGGGTGCGGTGCACGCGGACGCCGTGGGGCCGGATGCCGTGGACCCGGACGCCGTGGACCCGGACGCCGTGGACGCGCTGGAGACGGCCCGGCCCGGCACCGGCACGGTCACCGAGCTGCCCGCGCTCACCGAGGCCGCGGCCCGGCTGCGGGAGCGCGCGCGGCCGCTGCCGCAGGGCGAGCCCGTGCTGCGCGTGGCGGGCCTCGCCATCGGCTTCGAGGAGCGGCACCGCGGCGTGGACATCGTCGACGGCATCAGCTTCGACGTGCGGCCCGGGGAGGTGCTGGGCCTGGTCGGCGAGTCCGGCTGCGGCAAGTCGCTGACCGCCCTGACGGTGATGGGCCTCGCCCCCAAGGCCGCCCGGATCCGCGGCCGGGTGGTCTTCGACGGCAAGGAGCTGACCGGGATGCGGATGAGCGCCCGGCGGCGGCTGCTCGGGCACGACATGGCGATGATCTACCAGGATGCGCTGTCGTCGCTGAACCCGGCGATGACCGTGCGGGCGCAGCTGAAGCAGCTCATCCGCAGGGGCGGCGGGCGCAGCGCCGACGAGCTGCTGCGGATGGTGGGGCTCGACCCCGGGCGGACGCTGCGGAGCTACCCGCACGAGCTGTCCGGCGGGCAGCGGCAGCGGGTGCTGATCGCGATGGCGCTGTCCCGCAACCCGAAGCTGATCGTCGCCGACGAGCCCACCACGGCGCTCGACGTCACCGTCCAGGCGCAGATCGTCGAGCTGCTGCTGCGGCTCCGCGAGGAACTGGGCTTCGCACTGATCCTGGTCTCCCACGACCTCGCGCTGGTCGCGGACGTGACGGACCGGATCGTGGTGATGTACGGCGGCCAGATCGTGGAGAGCGCGGTGACCGCCTCCCTGGTGGCGGCCCCCGCCCACCACTACACGCGCGGCCTGCTGGGCTCCGTGCTCTCGCTGGAGTCGGCGGCCGAGCGGATGACCCAGATCCGCGGCGTGGTGCCGTCCCCGGCGGACTTCCCCGCGGGCTGCCGGTTCGCGGACCGGTGCCCGATGGCGAGCGAGGTCTGCCGGACCACGGCGCCCGGGCTGCGCGGCGACGAGGCCGGCACGCACGCGGTGGCCTGCCACCATCCGGCGGACCGGCCGCCGGTGTCCGTACCGCCCGCGGGCCCGGCCCAACGACCGGCCGAGGCCCGCACGACCGGGGAAGCGAGGCCCTGAAGTGACGACCCGGGGAACCGACGGCGCGACAGCGCACGACGACGACGGCGCGGAGCGCTCGGGCGCGGGCGCGGGCGCGGGCCCGGGCGCGGACGCGGACGCGGGCCCGGGCGCGGACGCGGACGCGGGCGCGGACGCGGACGCTGGCACGGGCACCGGCACGGGCTCCGGCCCCGGCCCCGGCTCCGGCCCCGGCCCCGGCCCCGGCTCCGGCTCCGGCTCGGGCGCACGAGAGGGGACGGGTGCGGGTGCTGGTGCGGGTCTGGGGGGCGGTGCTGGTGCGGGTGTGGGGGACGGTGCCGGTGCGGGTGCGCAGGACGGCGTGCACGCGGGCGCACGGGACGGCGCCGGCGCGGGCGCGGCGGGCCGCCCGGCACCGCACGGCCGGCGGGCCCCGGACGCCGCGGACGCCGTGAAGGCCGCGGACGCCGTGAAGGCCGCGGACGCCGTGAAGGCCGCGGACGCCGTGAAGGCCGCGGACGCCGTGAAGGCCGCGGACGCCGTGAAGGCCGCGGACGCCGTGAAGGCCGCGGACGCCGTGAAGGCCGCGGACGCCGTGAAGGCCGCGAGCGCCGTGGACGCCAAGGACGCCAGGGACGCCAGCGACGCCGCCGGCACCGCACTCGTCTCGCTGAGCGGGGCGAGCGTGGTGCACCGGGCGCGCACCGGCGGACTCTTCCGGCGCGACCGCGTGCACGCGCTCACCGACGCCGACCTCACCGTCGCGGCGGGCGAGACCGTGGGCGTGGTGGGCGAGTCGGGCTGCGGCAAGTCGACGCTGGCCAGGGTGCTCGTGGGTGTGCAGCGGCCGACCTCGGGCACCGTCACGTTCCACGGCCGGGACCTGTGGGGACTCGCGCCCGCCGAGCGCAGGAAGCTGGTCGGCCGCGGCGTGGGCATGGTCTTCCAGGACCCGTCCACCGCGCTCAACCGCAGGCTGACGGTGCGCCAGATCCTGCGCGACCCGCTCGACGTGCACCGCGCGGGCACGCCCGAGCAGCGCGAGCGGCGGGTGCGGGAGCTGATGGGCCTGGTCGGGCTGCCGAAGGTGCTGGCCGAGTCGCTGCCGGGGCAGCTCTCCGGCGGACAGCGGCAGCGGGTCGCCATCGCCCGCGCGCTGGCGCTCGAACCCGCGCTCGTGGTCGCGGACGAGCCGACCAGCGCGCTGGACGTCTCCGTACGCGCCCAGATCCTCAACCTCCTGCTCGACCTGAAGGAACGCCTCGGCCTGGCGCTGGTCTTCGTCTCGCACGACATCCAGACGGTGCGGCGGATGAGCGACCGCGTGATCACCATGTACCTGGGCCGGATCGTCGAGGAGTCGCCGGCCTCGGAGGTCACGGCCCACGCCCGGCACCCCTACACCCGGGCGCTGTTCTCGGCGACGCCCGGGCTGCTCGACCCGATCGACCCGATCCCGCTCGTGGGTCCGGTGCCCTCGGCGACACACCCGCCGAGCGGCTGCCCGTTCCGTACCCGCTGCTGGCGGGCAGATCACTCGTGCGCGGCCGCGCTGCCGGACCTGAGCGAGGCCGGGAGCGGCCACCGCTTCCGCTGCCACCACCCCGTGGGCGCGGACGAGTCGATCCGCGACCTGGTCCTCCAGGCCACCGCACCGAAGGAGTGTCCATGACCCTTCCCACCCCGTTGACCGGTGTCGTCCCACCCGTCTGCACCCCCCTGACGCCGGACAACGAGGTGGACACCGCCTCCCTCACCAGGCTGGTCGACCATCTGGTGGTGGCCGGCGTGGACGGGCTCTTCGTGCTCGGCTCGACGTCCGAGGCCGCCTATCTGCCCGACCGGTTCCGCAGGACGGTCGTGGACACCGTGGTCGGGCATGTGGCGGGGCAGCTTCCGGTGCTGGCCGGGGCGATCGACATGGCGACCTGGCGGGTCCTCGACCACGCCGGCGCCGCGGTCGCCGCGGGCGCCGACGCCGTCGTCACCACCGCGCCGTTCTACACCCGCACCCACCCGGCGGAGACCGCCCGGCACTTCCGGGCGGTCGCCGCGCGTACCGGCGTGCCCGTCTTCGCCTACGACCTGCCGGTGTCCGTGCACACCAAGCTGGACGCCGACCTGGTGCTCCGGCTGGCCGCCGAGGGCGTGCTGGCCGGCGTGAAGGACTCCAGCGGGGACGACGGCGCCCTGCGCCGGGTCGTCATGGGGGCGAGGACACGCGCCGACGTCACCGGTTTCAGCGTCCTCACCGGCTCCGAGCTGACGGTCGACTCGGCGCTCGCGATGGGCGCGGACGGGGTGGTGCCGGGCCTCGGCAACGTCGACCCGGAGGGCTACGTGCGGCTCTACCGGTACTGCCGCGGCGGCGACTGGGAGCGGGCGCGCGCCGAGCAGGAACGGCTCTGCGCGCTCTTCGGGATGGTCCGTGCGGGAGATCCGGGGCGGATGGGCGGCAGTTCGGCCGCCCTCGGCGCGTTCAAGGCGGCGCTCCATCTGCGCGGCGTCATCGCCTGCCCCGCCACGGCGTATCCGCAGATCCCGCTCGACGCGGACGAGGTCGAACGGGTCGGCAAGCACATGGCCGCGGCGGGCCTGTTGTAGGCCTCACGCCCGTCTCCCGCGCCCCTGACGGGGCACGTCGTCCCGCCCCCGGGGGCTTCGGGTTGTCGCCGGACCAGCGGCCGGTGGGTGGTTGCCCGCTCCCCCACTGCCTTGAGGGCGTGGAAGGTGCCCCCACTTCCCCGCGCCCCTCAAGGGGCGCTCCGCGCCTCCTGCGGGGCGCAGCCCCGCTGTCAAGGGGCGCGAGGAACTGCGCGACCAGCCACGACGAAACCGTCGCGTCGCCACCGACCCGAGGAGGCAGTCTCCGTCGTCTCCGGACCACCGGCCGGTGGATGGCTGCCCGCTCCCCCACTGCCTCGAGGGCGTGGGACGTGCCCCCACTTCCCCACGCCCCCTCAGGCAAACGTGCTCACCGGTATGCCTCGGAACTGGATCCGCTCGTAACTTCCCCGCTCACCCGTCTCGTAGAGCAGACCTACCGTCCGCGCATCGACCTGCACCAGGTCGGAGTACGCGGCGGGCAGCTCGGACAGCGTGACCGCGCGGGCGAACGTGCGGCCGCCGTCCGCGCTGCCGAAGACCGCCATCGCGGCGCGAGCACCGGGCACGGAGGGCCCGGAGAACAGCAGCGGTCCCCCGCCCGCGGTCTGGAGCACGCTGCCCTGCACGACCGGCACGTCGTCGAGCGTGTGCTGTACCGCGTACGGCCGCTCCAGGCTCCGCCCGCCGTCGGCGGAGTACGCGTCCAGCCGGTTGCCGGCGGCGGTGCCGTTCTGGTCGCGTGCGCTGAAGTACACGCGCCCGTCGGGCAGTTCCGCGGCACTGGACTCGTTCGCGTTGACCACGCCGTCGTACGTGCCGTCCACGAAGCCGATCTCCCAGTGCCGGCCGCCGTCGTCGCTGTAGAGCGCGTGCGCGCCGTAGTACCTGGCCTCCTGGCCGGTGTCGGTGGAGCCGGCGGGCGGCGCGGCCGAGTGGTTGGCGGGCACCACCAGGCGCCCCTGGTGCGGGCCGTGCGCGAGGGCGATGGCGTGGCCGGGTCCGGTGGCGTACCAGCGCCAGTCGGGCCGCTTGACGTCGGCGGTGATCTCACGCGGCGGCGAGAAGCTCCGGCCGTCGTCCTCGGACGTCTGCACGAAGACCCGGCGGCTCTGCTCCGGCGTGACCTCACCGCGCATGATCTGCGCCTCGCTGACGGCCCCGCTGTTGTAGCAGGTGAGCAGGGTGACCCGGCCGGTGCGCGGGTCGACGACGGGGGCGGGGTTGCCGCGGGTGTCGCCGTCGCCGGCGGCGACCACGCCGAGCGGACCCCAGGTGCAGCCGCCGTCGAGGGAGCGCCTGCTGACCACGTCGATGTTGCCGGAGTCCCCTGCGCCGCCGACCCGGCCCTCCGCGAAGGCCAGCAGGGCCCCGTCCCGGGTGCGCACGGCGGCCGGGATGCGGAACGTGTCGTAACCGTCCTCGCCCGCGGCGAACGGCACCGACGAGACGCACGCGGCGCGGCCCTCTCCGGCGGCGGGGGCGGCCCGGTCGGCGGCGGACGCGCCGGACGCGGCGGACGTGCTGGCGAACAAGGCGGCTCCGGCGACGGCGAGACTGAGGATCAGGCGACTCTGGGCGGTCATCGCTCCCCTAGGCTGAGACATCGGACGTAGGACGTCCTATGCCAACCTAATGCGGCGGGAAAGCCTCGGCAACACCACGCGCCCGCACCCCGGCAGGGGCGCGGCCATGCGTCGAGGTGCCCTACGAACGGGCCGCGCGGGCCGCCGCGAGGAGGCGGGTCACCTCGTCCGCCCCCATGGTGAGCGCACTGCCGACCGTCCCCAGGACCTCGCGCTCGGCCGGTGAGTACGGGCCGTCCGCGAGGGCGATGCGGGCGCCCTGGACGAGGATGGACTCCCGCCCGGTGGGGGCGAGGTGCGGAGTCAGCGGGTCCAGCGCCTCGTGCAGCTCTATGGCGAGCCCGGTCAGCCCGCCGCCGCACTGCTCGGGCAGCCGCCCGGTGTCCGCGGCGAGTGCCTCGATGAGCGCGGCGAGCTGGTCCTCGGTGCACTGCTCGAAGCCGGCGTCGCGCGCCACGGCCACGGCCGTCTCCAGCGCCGCCCGCTCGCAGGTGCCGTCCGCGGCGAGCACGGCGAGGGCCACGGTGTGCACCGCGTCCTTGAGCATCGCGGAGAACCGGTGCGTGGTGGGGTGGTCGAGCACGTCGGTGCCGAACCGGTCGTGGCAGGCCGCGCACTCGACCACGGGCCCGGTCGTGCCGCGCGGCACCAGCGGCACGCCCAGCACGGCGAACCTGCGGCGGCCGGTGCGGCGCTGGTAGTTGCGGTCGCCGCCGCAGCCGGGACAGAAGAACTCCCCGTCGCCGACGGTCGTCCAGATGGTCCGCGTTCCCAGGATGCCCGACACTCGGGAGGTACCGGCACCGTGAGCACCTCGTCCGTTACGTCCCCATCCTGGCAGCACGTGGCACCCCTCCATAACGCCGCGGCAACGACATCGTTGCGCTCCGCTCCGCCGCAGCCCTTCCGGAGCAGCGGTCGGTCACAGAGCGGTCGCGTTGGCGTGATGTTAGCCACATTGTTGATGTGGCGTCAGTACCCCGCACGCCAGCTTGGCCGGGAGACGACGCGGCCCCGGGCACCCAAGGGGCGCACGGGGCCGGGGAAAGCGCCGGTCACGTCCCCTAACGTGCCGCGCGGTTCACGGCGGAGACCACGGCCTTCAGCGAGGCACGTGTCGTATTCGCGTCGATCCCGATGCCCCAAAGGATCTTGTCGTCGATGGCGCATTCGATGTACGAGGCGGCCTGCGCGGAGGCGCCCTCGCTCATCGTGTGCTCCTGGTAGTCCAGGAGCCGTACGTCCATGCCGATGGAGCCCAGCGCGTCGAAGAACGCGGAGATCGGGCCGTTGCCGGAGCCGGTCAGCACGGTGGCCACGCCGTCCACCTCGGCCTCCACCGTGAGGGTGTCCACGCCGTCCTTGGTGTCGGTGGTGGTCTGCCCCGACCTGACCTGGATACGGCCCCACGGGTTCTCGGGGTTGGGCAGGTACTCGTCGCGGAAGACCGACCAGATGTCCGCCGGCGTGACCTCGCCGCCCTCGGCGTCGGTCTTGGCCTGGATGATCTTCGAGAACTCGATCTGCATCCGGCGCGGCAGGTCCAGCTTGTGCTCGTTCTTCAGCACATAGGCGACGCCGCCCTTGCCGGACTGCGAGTTGACGCGGATCACGGCCTCGTAGGAGCGGCCGACGTCCTTGGGGTCGATCGGCAGGTAGGGCACCGCCCAGGTGATCTCGTCGACGGTCCTGCCCGCGGCCTCGGCGCGCGCGTCCATCGACTCGAAGCCCTTCTTGATGGCGTCCTGGTGCGAGCCGGAGAAGGCGGTGTAGACGAGGTCGCCCGCGTAGGGGTGGCGCGGGTGGATCTCCATCTGGTTGCAGTACTGGGCGGCGCGGCGGATCTCGTCGATGTCCGAGAAGTCGATCTGCGGGTCGACGCCCTGACTGAAGAGGTTCATGCCCAGGGTGACCAGGTCGACGTTGCCGGTGCGCTCGCCCTGGCCGAACAGGCAGCCCTCGATCCGGTCGGCGCCCGCCATCAGCGCCAGCTCGGCGGCGGCGACGGCGGTGCCGCGGTCGTTGTGCGGGTGCACCGACAGGCAGACGTACTCGCGCCGCGAGAGGTTCCGTGACATCCACTCGAAACGGTCGGCGTGCGTGGAGGGGGTGGAGCGCTCGACGGTGGCGGGCAGGTTGAGGATGATCTCGCGGCCCTCACCCGGCTGCCAGACGTCCATGACGCCCTCGCAGACCTCCAGCGCGAAGTCCAGCTCGGTGTCGGTGAAGATCTCCGGCGAGTACTGGTACCCGAAGGTCGTCCGGTCGTCCAGCAGCTTCTCAGCATACTCCATGACCAGCCGGGTGCCGTCCACGGCGATCTGCTTGACCTGGTCCTTCGAGCCGCGGAAGACCACCTCGCGCCAGACCGGCGCGGTGGCGTTGTACAGGTGGACGGTGGCGCGGTGGGCGCCCTTCAGGGACTCGACCGTGCGCTCGATCAGCTCGTCGCGGGCCTGCGTCAGCACCGAGATGGTGACGTCCTCGGGGATGGCGTCGGACTCGATGATGGAGCGGACGAAGTCGAAGTCGGTCTGGCCCGAGGACGGGAAGCCGACCTCGATCTCCTTGTAGCCCATGCGCACCAGCAGGTCGAACATCTCACGCTTGCGGGCCGGCGACATGGGGTCGATCAGGGCCTGGTTGCCGTCGCGCAGGTCGGTGGAGAGCCAGCGGGGGGCCTTGGTGATGCGCTGGTCGGGCCAGGTCCGGTCGGGGAGGTCCACCTGCTCGTACGGGCGGTACTTGTGGACCGGCATCGCACTCGGACGCTGGAAGTGCGTCGCATTGGTGATCGGAGTGGGCTGCGTCATGATGCGGGGCTCTCCTCGGGGTCCGCGGAAGACGGCCGACAGTGCGCATCACCGAACTCCGCGGGGAGGGGGTCGGCCTTCGACTACAGGCCCTCGCCGCGGCAGCTAAGGAGAAGCAGCCCGAAACGCATGATGCACAGCAGCCTAACCGAGACCCCCGGGTTGCGCGGGGCCGTATCACTATGCGGGATCACAAAGAGCTGACCCTGTCATGGACTGCCGGTGGTTTTCACTCTATTTCACCAATCGCCGTCGCCAGTAGTGACAAGTGCATCACCCAGTGCCACCGTCGTGTGTATGACCGTCACCGCGCGCACGGGCCACGAGCCCGTCTTCTGCACGATCGTCCCACCGCACGTCCTCGACGCCCTGGCCCGGCACGACGACGAGTCGCTCGCCGGACCCGCCCGCCGCACCCTGGAGCGGGACGCCCTGGAGCGCACCCGCAGGCGCACCACGACCCTGGTCGGCGCCCCCGCGGTGGAGCCCCACGCGGGAGCCGCGGCCGCCAAGGTGAACCGCACCATCCACGACGCCCGGCACGGCACCGACCTGCCCGGCACCCGGGTGCGCGGCGAGGGCGACCAGGCCTCCGACGACGCCACGGTCAACCGCGCCTACTCCGGCCTCGGCGCCACCTTCGAGCTGTACCAGAAGACCTACGAGCGCAACTCCATCGACGGCAGGGGCCTCGCCCTGGTCGCCAGCGTGCACTACGACCGGGAGTACAACAACGCCTTCTGGAACGGCGAGCAGATGGTGTTCGGCGATGGCGACGGCGAGATCTTCCTCGACTTCACCCTCCCCGTGGACGTCATCGGCCACGAGCTGACCCACGGCGTCACCCAGTACACCGCGAACCTCACGTACTCCGGCCAGTCCGGCGCGCTCAACGAATCGGTGTCGGACGTCTTCGGCTCGCTGATCAAGCAGTACACGCTCGGCCAGACCGCGGACGAGGCCGACTGGCTGATCGGCGCGGGGCTGCTGGCGCCCCGCGTCACCGGCAAGGCGCTGCGCTCCATGAAGGCCCCCGGCACGGCCTACGACGACGACGTGCTGGGCAAGGACCCGCAGCCCGCCACCATGGACGACTACGTCGACACCTCCGACGACAACGGCGGCGTGCACATCAACTCCGGCATCCCCAACCACGCCTTCTACCTGCTCGCCAAGGAGCTGGGCGGGCACGCGTGGGAGAAGGCGGGCCAGATCTGGTACGACGTCCTGACCGGCGGCGACCTCACGGAGAACGCCGACTTCGCCGACTTCGCCCGGCTCACCGTGGCCGCGGCGGGCAGCCGGTTCGGCGGGCAGGACTCCGCGGAGGCGCAGGCGGTGGTGAAGGCCTGGAACCAGGTGGGGGTGTCGTCCTCGTAGCCGGGGACACCGCCGGGCCGGGCGGCGGGGCGGCGTCGGAGTGGTCCGTGCCGCCCGGCCGCGGCGGTGTCACTTCTCGTTCCGGAGCCCAGCCGCTAGACAGGACACATGCGTATCCAGGTGAAGCGGACCGGAGGGTTCGCGGGCATCGAGCGCCACGCCGAGCTGGACGTCTCGGCACGCGAGGACGCGGCCGAGTGGCAGGCCCTGGCGGAGCAGGCGCTGTCCGAGGGCCGCGGCACCCCGCCGATCGGGGTGCCGGACGGCTTCAGCTACCAGATCACGGTGGACGACAGGACGGTCTACTGTGCGGATCCGCGCCTCACCGAGGCGCAGCGAAAACTCATCACCCGCGTCCTGAAGGAGGGCGCGTAGCGCCCTCCTTCGCAGGCCCACCACCGGCGGTGGTCCGGACGCGACAGGGACCGCCCCTTCGGGGGAGCGGCGACCTGACGGTCTCGTCGCGGCTGAGCGCGCAGTTCCCCGCGCCCCTTGAGGGAGCCGGGGAGCCCCTGACGTCTAAGCGGTGAGGCCGTTGATGCGGTAGTGCATCACCCGGTAGTTCTGGTTGTCGTACCACTGGCTGACGCAGATGTGGAAGTCGGCGAACGTCGAGCCCGGGATGATGAACCCCCCGTAGGGGCTGGCCACCGCGTTGCCGGCCTCGTGGCCCGGTGTGGTCGGCACGATCATCGTCTGCTCCGGCGTCGTGAAGAGATTGCTCGTGGGCAGCGGAAAGATCTGCGCACGCATGGACAGCACATCCATGTTCAGCCAGGTGAAGGCGTACTGCCCGCCCATGGCGCGGAAGCAGATCTCACCCCACCTGCGGCGCCCGGTGATCGTCGTCGGATAGTTCCCCCACGCCCAGGCGCCGCCCGCGTAGCCCCACGGCTCGTACGCGGCCGGATCGCCGAGCCGGTCCTGCCGGACGCGGTGCAGCAGCAGGTCGGAGGCGATATCGCGGTTGAAGACGGTGGACAGCACATAGCAGTAGCCGTCGTCGGCGACCGCGTACGTCTTCTGCTGGAACTGCCCGCCGTACTGGTCGCCCGGCCACTGGCACAGGTACTGCCAGGTCTCGCCGTTGTCGTCGGAGCGCCAGAAGTCGGAGTGGTGCGTCTGGTAGATCACCCCGCGCATCAGGTGCATGTACATCGTGTCACCGACGGTGAAGACGTCCGACGGGATGGCCGTGGTGCCGCCTTCGTGGCCCTCGGGGACCAGGCCGACCGCGTGGGAGCCGCCGACGGCACCGTCGATGGTGAGCGTGCCCGGGTTCGGGTCGCTCGCCCGCAGCCCGACCGGGGCGCGCCAGTCGGGGCCGCCCACTCCCCCGCCGTCGAAGGTGTCGCCGCAGACGAGGAGCATGCTGCCGTTCGGGCACCGAGCGGGTATGCCGAGGTCGGTCCAGGGCGCGGCGAAGGCGCCCGTCTCGGCGGGCCCGGTGAGGTTCTTGATCTTGGTGCCGGTGATGGCGGCGGCCGCCGCCGCGGCCCGCGGGGCGGTCACCGCGGAGCGCCCCGTCGCGGCGGCCGCGACGCCCAGGCCGGCGGCGAGGACGGATCTGCGGCGGAGCCTCCGCGCGGCCGGGGCCACGGCCGACGGCGGGGTCGGGGCCGCCGATGAGGTCGCGGCCGCGGCCGCGGCCGGGGGCCCCGCGGCCGCGGGGCCCCCGGCTTCGGCCCGGCCGGACTCGGGTGTGCTGGACATACGGGCTCCTCCCGTCGAGGTGGGGTCGCTCAGAGCGCTACGTCTCCGCACAGATGGACCTGCACGCCCAGCTCCGCGAAGAGCGCGGCCTTGGCGGCCAGGGCCGCGTCGGCGGCCCCGGCGTCCGGTGCGTACGCCACGTTCAGGTGGTTGGCGCGGTGCCGGGCCATGAACTGGTCGCGGCTGACGCCGTGCAGTTCTGCGTGCATGATCGGCCACTGCGGCGTGGTGGCGTCGAGCCTGCGCCTGGTCTCCTCCTCGGGCAGCTCCAGCGCGGTCGCCCGGCCGAGGTCGGCGTGCAGGGCGCCGTCCATCAGGAACACCCGCGACCAGACCAGCTCGCCCGGCTTGGAGACGCCGCTGAGGGTGCCGCCGCCCAGCGGGAAGTACATCGGCGGCTGGCGCATGCTCCACGACTTGTCGTAGCCGCCGTGGTGCGAGGCGGGCACGGCGCCGGAGATCTCGAAGACCCACACGAACCGGCCGTCGTACTCCTCACCCCAGCGGATGTCGTGCAGGGTGGTCGCCGGGTCCAGACCCATCGCCGTCCAGATCCGGTTGGTGACCAGCGAGTCCACGGCGACGCCCTCGTCCACCTCGTTGAAGTGCGGCAGCGGGGCGCCCGGGTACAGCTCGCGGGAGCCGTCGCGGCTGAGCACCGGCGGGCGCTGCACGTTGTTGAGCAGCCCCTCGGCGAGGTCACTGGCCGGCACGGTGTCCTTCAGGCCCTGCTGGTACTGGATGCCCACGGCGTCCAGGCCGAAGTCGTCCGCGATGCGCAGCGCGGCGATGTACATCTTGAACTGGCTGTGCAGCTGCGCGTCGGTCAGCTCGGTGGCCTCGTCCGTGCCGGTGTGGAAGGTCATCCCGGCACCGTCGAGCCAGGCGCGCACCGCGCGCGCCTCCTCGTCGGAGACCCTGCCCATCTCGGCCACCAGCGCGCTCTGCGACAGGCGCTCCTTGTAGATGCCGAGCGGGTTGAGGAACTCGTCATCGATGATGGCGTTGTACATGCCCATGCAGCCCTCGTCGAAGACGCCGATGATCGCCTTCTCGGTGCGCAGCTGCCAGGCGAGCGCCACGCCCAGCTCCTTCTCCGGGCTCTGCGGCAGGGCCGACAGGGCGGGCAGGTCGCGGACGTGGCCGGTGTCGTGCGTGAGGGTGCCGGTCCGCAGCCAGGTGGCGAGGCCCTGCCTCGCCCAGTCGTCGGTGAAGTCCGCGCTCCACAGCACCGAGTACTCCCGGCCCGCCTTGGTGAGGCTCCCGGCGAGGTTCAGCAGCCCGACCAGGCCCGGGTACTCCCCGCTCCAGTTGGCCACGACCAGGATCGGGCCGCGGTGGCCGCGCAGCCCCGCCAGCACGTGGTGGCTGTACTGCCAGACGCCCTCGACCACGATGAGCGGGGCGTCGGGCGGCAGCGCCTTGAACACCTCGATGCCGGCGCGCTGGCTGTCGATGAACCCGTGCCCCTTGGCCTCGTCGACCGGGTGCCCCCGCTTCACCGCCCACCCCAGCGCGGTCACGGCCGCGGCGAGGTCCTTCTCCAGCTTCTCCTGGGTGGGCCAGCAGGTGACGTTGGCGCTGGGCCTCAGGTCCCCGCTGGCCACGGTGTAGACGGTGCGCGGCTCGGCGGCCGGCGGCTCGGGCAGGACGGGGAGGGTGTAGGGGGTGGTGACGTCAGAGCTCATCCGGGTCTCCAGGTGTGTGTTTCCAGCCGGCCGCGGGGACCTTCCTGTGCCGAAGGCCCGGCCGGGACGGACAGCGCCCGCCGGCGCGGTGCGGGCGGCTCCGCGCGGTGCGGCGCAGGGCTCGTCGGCTGCGCGCGGAGCAGGGGTCCTCGGCTCTGCGCGGTGCGACGCGGGGCTCGTCGGCTTCGCGCGGTGCGGCGCAGGCTCGTCGGCTCCGCGCCGGGCGGCGCCGGACGTACCGGCCCCACGGGACTGCGCCGGGTCGACCGGCTCCGCAGGACGGCCCCGGGCTCGCCGGCCCGCCTCCCGCGCCGGGCTCATCGGCTCTGCAGGGCGGCGAGTGCGTGGACGGTCGCGGAGGTGTCGACGTACAGGGCCCGGTAGAGCCGGTACAGCTCGTCGTAGCGACCGGCGTGCTCCGCGCGCGGCGTCACCACCTCCCGGACCGGGTTCCAGGCGTCCACCGACGCCTCGCCCACGAGCCGCGCCGCCAGCAGGGCGTCCCCGTAGCCGGCCCCGATGGAGGTGGCGCGCACTTCCTGCGCCAGGCCCGTGACATCGGAGACGATCTGTGTCCACAGCGCCCCCTGCGTGCCCCCGCCGACCGCGACCACCCGGCGGATGCCGCCGCCGGCCGCGGTGAGGACCTCGACGTTGTGCCGCACCCCGAAGGCGGTAGCCTCCAGCGCGGCGCGGTAGAGGTCGCCGCGGGTGTGGGAGAGGGTGAGCCCGGCGACCACGCCCCGGGCGTCGGGGTCCATCAGCGGGGTCCGCTCGCCGGCGAAGTACGGCAGCATCAGCAGGCCGTTGGCGCCGACCCCGGACTCCGCCGCGAGCCGGACGAGGTCCGCGTGGTCGCCGGCCGCGAACAGGTCCCGCAGCCAACTGGTCACGGCGCCCGAGGTGGCCATGCCGCCCGCCAGGTTGCGGGTGCCCGGCAGCGCGCCGACGGTCCCCCACAGCGAGGGGCTGGTCAGCGGCCGCGGCACGGTGTGGATCAGGAACATGGTCGTGCCGTACATCAGCATCAGGTCGCCGGTGCCCTGGGCCCCCACGCTCAGGGCCTCCGCCCAGGCGTCGACGGTCCCGGTGATCACCGGGATCCCGGCGGGCAGGCCGGTCTCGCGGGCGGCCCCGGCGGTGACCTCGCCCGCGGCCTCGCCGGACCAGGCGAGCGGCGGCAGCTCGATGCCCGGCGCCACCTCGGCGGCCCAGGGCGCGTACCAGTCGAGGGCCGCGATGTCGTACAGCGGGGTGCACTGGCTGGCCGAGTGGTGGTCGAGCACATAGGCGCCGGTGAGCCGGCGGACCAGCCAGGAGCTGGGCATGTAGAGGCGCCGGGCGCGCCGGTAGGTCTCCGGCTCGAGCTCCGCGACCCAGGCGATCTTCGGTCCCGCGGCCTGGGTGCTGAGCGCGGAGCCGCAGCGGGTGATGATCTCCGCCGCCCCCAACCGCCCCTCGATCCGCTCGATCTGGCGGACCGAGCGGGTGTCGACGCCGTACAGGATCGCGGGCCGCAGCGGGGTGTCGTGCTCGTCGGTGAGCAGCACGCAGGGGCCCATACCGCTGACACCGACGGCCACCACGGTGACGCCGAGCGCGTCGCCCGCATCGGTCAGCTCCCGCGCCAGCTCGGTGAACTCCCGCCACCACACGTCCGCCGCCATCTCGAACCTGCCGGGCCCCGGGCGGTCCGGGGCGTGCGCGCGGACGGCGGACCTGAGCAGCGCCCCGTCCAGGCCGACCAGGACGCCCTTGCTGCTCGACGTGCCGATGTCCACACCGATGACGGCACCGGTCACCGGGCCGGCTGCTGCGTTGGGAGGCATGACCGCACGCTGACAGAAATCGATTTCACGGTCAAGAGGGCGGATGGACAGGACTCCCCCTCCCCTCGAAACTGCGAGACATCGGTTTTCGGCCGTTCTCGACCCTTGACACCCCCGAAGGCCAACCCTACGTTTCGTGAAATGGATTTCATGGTGTTGCGCTGTCCGCTCTCCACCGCCGACCGGCGCACCCGTGGCCCGCAGGGCGCGCACGCACCCGTAACTTCCCCGTGAGGGCACACACAACGATGACGACCTTTGGACTCGACGGCATTGCGCGCTCCTCGCGTGCGATCAGCCGTTCCATCAGCGCCGAGAACCCGACCGGCGGCAAGTCGGCGGGTGGCAGGGCCACCGAGGGCACCGGGGCGGTCGCGGCCGGCCGGCTGGGACGCGGCTGGAAGATTTCCCCCAGCATTGACATCGCCGCGGGCGAGACGGCGGAGCTGGCCTCGATCGAGGGCTCCGGCACCATACGCCACCTGTGGTGCACCACCGCCCCGCACCAGGCCTGGCGCGCCAGCCTGCTGCGTCTGTACTGGGAGGGCGAGAGCGAGCCGGCGGTCGAGGTGCCGCTGGGCGACTTCTTCTGCAACGGCTGGAACGTCTTCAGCCAGGTGTCCTCGGTGCCCGTCGCGGTCAATCCGAACGGCGGCTTCAACGCCTACTGGCCCATGCCGTTCCGCCGGGCGGCCAGGATCACGCTGGAGAACCTCGCCGCGGAGCAGATGACGCTCTACTACCAGGTGGACTACGAACTGGACGACGTCCCCGACGACGCCGCGTACTTCCACGCCCAGTGGCGACGCTCCCACCCGGTGCCGTTCGGCGAGGTGCACACCCTGCTGGACGGCGTCACCGGCGCCGGCAGCTATGTCGGCACCTACCTGGCGTGGGGCGTCAACAGCCCGGGCTGGTGGGGCGAGGGCGAGGTCAAGTTCTACCTGGACGGCGACGAGGAGTTCCCCACCATCTGCGGCACCGGCACCGAGGACTACTTCGGCGGCGCCTGGAACTTCGACGTGCCCGAGCAGGGCTACACCGCCTACACCACGCCGTACCTGGGGCTCCACCAGATCCTGCGCCCCGACGGGCTCTACCGCAGCCAGCAGCGGTTCGGGATGTACCGGTGGCACATCCCGGACCCGGTGCGGTTCTCCGCGGACCTGCGGGTGACGGTGCAGAGCCTGGGCATCGGGCCCGGCCAGGGCAACGGCCTGCCGCACCGCTACCGGCACACCAGCGACGACATCGCCGGCACGGCGTTCTTCTACCTGGACGCGCCCAGCTCTGCGTCCCGTCCGGCCACGCCGGACCTGCTCACGCTCGAGGTCGACTGAGCAAGCCCGGTCTCCGGCGACCGGGTAGGTTCCCCGCCGCCGTAGGTCCCTCTCCTCCGCCGCCGTAGGGCCCCCGCCGCCGTAGGTCCCTTCTCCTCCGCAGGTCCCCCTCCTCAGCAGCTCCCTCTCCTCGGTACGTCCCCGTCCTCTCCCCGTCTCCGTACGTCCCCTCCCGACAGGAGCGCACGCATGCTCCACCACGGCAACGACGCCGGGCGCCCGCCGGGCGCGGCGGCCCCGCGGGCGGCCCGTCCCTCGCGCCGCCGGTTCCTCACCACCATGGCCGGCGCCGGGGCGGCCGCGGCCTCGCCCGCGCTGCTCACCGGCTGCGGCACCGCCCAGACCAAGGGCGGCGCCCTGCAGTTCTGGAACTTCTACGGCCCCCAGCGCTCGCCCGACCCGGCGATCAACGCGCAGTCCAAGTGGTTCACCGACCTGGTCGCGCGGTGGAACGCCACTCACCGGGCCCAGGTCGAGCTGGTCTACCTGCCGCCGGTCACCTACCGCAACGGCTTCAAGGTGCCCTCCGCCTTCGCCACCGGAGACGGCCCCGACATCTTCCTGCTGAGCCCCGGCGACTTCCTGCGCTACTACAACGGCGGGGTGCTCGCCGACCTCACCCCGCACCTGGACAAGGGCGTCGTCGAGGACTACGGCAGCACGCTGGCGAGCCGGAAGGTGGACGGCAGGGTGTACGCCCTGCCCATGGAGGTCGAGCCGCTGGCGATGTTCTACGCCGTGGACGTCTGGGAGAAGGCCGGCCTGTCCGAGGGCGACATCCCGACCACCTGGGACCGGATGCTCGACATCGGCGACAAGCTGCGCACGAGGACCCGCGCGGGTGTGGTCTTCGAGACCATCCCCGGCTACTACCAGAACTTCACCTGGTACCCGTGGATGTGGCAGGGCGGCGGTGACGTGCTGGACGTGCGGGGCAGGGTCGCGTTCGACTCGAAGGCCACGCGTGACGCGCTGCGGCTCTGGCAGGACGCGGTCCGGCACGGCATCGCGCCGCGCACCCAGCCCGACGCGGAGGACGTGATCGGCGCCTTCAAGGCCGGTCACGTGGCCATGTGGCAGAACGGCATCTGGAACGTCGCCAGCTTCAAGGCCGCCGCCCCCACGTACCGTTACGGCGTCTTCAAGTTGCCGGTGCCGCCGGGCGGGACGTACACCACGGCGGTGGGCGGCTGGTCGTTCTGCGCCAACGCCCGGGGCCGCGACCCCGAGGCGGCCGCGGAGTTCTGCGCCTGGGCGCTCGGCTCGATGAAGGACGAGTCGATCAATCGGATGGTGGACTGGTGCGTCCGGGCCAAGTCGGATGTGGCGCCGCGCACCAGCGCACTGGAGCGCGGGGCGGCGCGCGGCGGCTACGACTCCGCGGCGATGAGGAAGTTCAAGGACGAGGTCTTCCCCGGGGCCCGCGCCGAGCCGCGCTATCCCCCGGTCGTCTACAAGGCGATCTCCGACGCCATCCAGGGCACCATGCTCGCCGGCCACGACGTCGACGAGGAGACCTCGCGCGCCGCCGCGTCCATCGACGCCTACACCAAGAGCTACCAGGGGGCGAGCCTGATATGAGCAGCGTCGCCGCACAGGACCGCGGCACGGCGGCTCCGCCCGTGACCGCCGCGCCCGCGCCGCCACGGCGCCGGCTGAGCCGCAGGCACCGGGAGTGGCTGGCCGCCGGCCTGTTCCTCGCCCCCGACGCCCTCGGGCTGCTGCTGTTCGTCGGCATCCCGATGGTGCTCTCCATCGTGATGAGCTTCTTCCAGGTCAGCGGCTTCGGCAGCTACCGGTGGATCGGGTTCGGCAACTACGACCGGATGTTCCACGACCCGCTGTTCTGGCAGTCGATGAAGATCACCGGGAGCTACGTGGTGGTCCTCGTGCCGGTGCTCTTCTGCGTGAGCCTCGGACTCGGGCTGCTGGTCAAGCAGAAGCTGCCCGGCATCGGTGTCTACCGGACCGCGCTCTTCCTGCCCTATGTGATCAGCCTCGTCGTGGTCGGCGTGCTGTGGAAGTTCATGCTCGACGACCAGGTGGGCGTGGTGAACCGCGCCATGCGGGTGGCCGGGTTCGACGGCGAGTCCTGGCTGGGGTCGCCCGGTCTCGCGCTCGGCTGCGTCATCGCCGTGATGGTGTGGGTGATGATGGGCTACTACATGATCATCTTCCTGGCGGGCCTCCAGGAGATCCCCAAGGAGTACTACGAGGCCGCCAGGATCGACGGTGCGGGCCCCTGGACCGCCTTCCGGGCGATCACCTGGCCCCTGCTCCGTCCCACCAGCTTCTTCGTGCTGCTGATGTCGACGGTCGCGGCCATCACCGGCGGGCTCGACCTGATCTTCGTGCTGACCGACGGCGGCCCCGCGAACGGCACCTCCCTGGCGATCTTCTACATCTACCAGCAGGCCTTCGGCTTCGGGGAGTTCGGCTATGCGTCGGCCATGGGCTCGTTCCTGGTGCTGGTCATGCTCGTCTGCGCCGGAGTGATCTTCAAGCTGACGAAGGGCGGGAGGTTCGACGATGGCGAGTGAGACGGGTGCGCGGCCGCTCGGGGCCGGACCGGTCGCCGCCGGGGCGCGCCGGCGCTCCGCCGGTGCCGCGGCCGGCGGGCGGGCCGGGGGCGCCGGGCGCTCCGGCCGCGGGCGCTCCGGCCGCGTCGGGCTGACGGTGCTGGCGATCGCGCTGTCGCTGGTGAGCGTCTTCCCGGTGCTGTGGATGGTGACGTCCGCCTTCAAGACCCGGTCCACGGTGACCGACGGGCGGCTGATCCCCAAGGAGTTCACGGTCCAGAACTTCGTCTACGTCTTCACGGAGGTGCCGTTCGCGCGCTATCTGTGGAACAGCTTCCTCATCTCCGCGGTGATCACCGTCGCGGCGCTGTTCTTCCACTCGATGGCCGCCTACGCGCTGGCCCGGCTGCGTTTCCCGGGCCGCGAGACGGTCTTCCTGGCGATCTTCTCGACGCTGCTCGTCACCATCCCCGTCGTGCTGATCCCGCTGTTCCTGGTCGCCCGTGAGCTGCACCTGCTCAACAGCTACGCGGGCCTGATCATCCCGGCGATCTTCAACGCCTTCGGCATCTTCCTGCTGCGGCAGTTCTACCTGGGGCTGCCCAAGGAGGTGGAGGAGGCGGCGATCGTGGACGGCTGCGGGCACTGGCGCGTCTACTGGAACATCGTCCTGCCGATGTCGCGCCCGGTGCTCTCGGCGCTCGCGGTGTTCTTCTTCCTCGCCAACTGGAACGCGTTCGTCTGGCCGCTGGTCGCCACCAACGACGAGAGCCTCACGGTCGTCCAGCTGGGCATCGCCTCGTTCCAGACCCAGTACAGCTCGAACTGGAACTACATCCTGGCGGCGGCCACCGTCGCGGCCCTGCCGATGCTGGCGCTGTTCTTCGTCTTCCAGCGGCAGATCGTGGAGTCGATCAAGACGTCCGGGATGAAGTAGCGGGTGGCTCCGCGGGGGCGGCCCCCGTGCTCCCGGCTCAGGGGCGGCCCCCGCGCCCCGGCCCAGGGCGGCCGGGGCCTGCTGTCGTTCGAGCCGCCCGATTCGGGGCCGCGAGGCCGCCTTGGGCGCCGACGCCGCATGCCGCCCGCTCCGGGCCGGCTTCACGCGCCCCGCTCCTCCCCCGCCCCCGCGCCCGCCTTCAGCACGGCGGTGAGCTTCCGTGCGGTCTGGACGTTGACGCGTCCCAGCTCGACCAGGTGCGCGGGCGGGTCGTTGCACAACCCGACCGGATCGACCCACAGCGACGGCAGGACGATACCGACGGCGCGAAGAGCACCCTTGAGATCGCGGAGAACGTCTTCCGCCTCCCGCATGCTCCCAGCAGAGTTCTCAGCACGAGGCTCCTCTTTCTCCGGCCCGGTCATTCTCTTTCCTCTCCTGCGGCACCCGGCGCGAACCCCTCCACCGGGAGCTACTCCTCTTCCGGAAGCCAGCCGGACCCCTCACAGGCGGGGCATTCCGCTTCCTTCAGCACATCGACAGTCCGCCGCACGAATTCCTGCCGTATGCTGCTCCATTCCCGCACCTGAGTCGGCACGCGAACGAACACCGCACCGTTGTTGCAGGAACACTGCTTCTCGACCACGTCCGATTCCCCGCATGCTGTCCCGGCCCCGGCTGTCCGCGGGGTTCGACGCCGACACCATCCGTCGTGTCCCGCCGCGCACCCGGCAACTGGCGCCAGGCACTGACGACGTGTCAACACACCGCGGCAAGCTGCACCTTGGTCCGAGACGGACACGTACAGACAACCGACACGGGGGGTGACCGCGGTACCTTGGAGGAGGCACGGATTTTTAAGTTCGTTAAGTCCCCTGAGAAAGGGAGAAACGGGCAGTGACAGACCGCGGCCCCAACAAATACCTGGAGCGTCTGTTCGGAGAAACCGGATGGACGCTCGAACGCTTCGCGCGCGAGGTGAACAAGATCGCCACCGAGCGGGGACGTCCGACCAGGTACAGCGCGCCTTCCGTTCACCAATGGCTCGGCGGGGCGTTACCGAGGGAGAATTCCCGCGCGCTCGTCCTGGAGGCTCTGGCACGCGCGCTCGGACGCCCGATCACCTACTCGGAAGCGGGTTTTCCCGACCCGGCCCTGGGTGACGGGGCGCCCACGAGCGCGGCGGAGGGACTGATCGACCTGGGCATAAAGGACATGGACCCTTCGCGGCGCAGCGTCCTCGGCGCCACCCTCTTCTCCGTGGCATTGACGGTGCCCGACTGGCCGGACGTCGTCGGCCGCATGGAGCGGGTGCAGACGGGCCGTGTGCGCCACGTGGGGATGCAGGACGTCGAGACGGTCATCGCCATGACCGAGCGCATCTCCGAACTGGACGACCAGTTCGGCGGCCGCCACGCCCGGCCCATGGCCGCGGCCTTCCTGGTGAACACGGTCGGCCCGTACCTGCGATGCGCAGGACCGGAGGACGTGCGCAAGGCGATGATGTCGGCAGCCTCCGACCTGTGCTATCTCACGGGCTATATGGCCGTGGACGAAGGCCTGCATGGTCTTGCACAGCAGTACTACCTCAAGGCGCTGGAGCTTGCCGGGGCGTCAGAGGACCACTTGACGTACTGCACGACGCTACGGGGAATGAGCGTTCAGGCGGTCGACCAGGGACACGGGCCCTATGCGATGCGCCTCGCCGACGCAGCCGCCGCGGCGTCCCCGCAGGCAGGACCCCGGATGCGGGCTTTCCTCGCGGGCCAGCAGGCGCATGCGAGCGCGCAGATCGGCGACCGCGACGGTGCGCTGAGGTATCTCCGTGAGGCCGAGGTGGCCATGGACAAGGCGGAGTCGCGGGAGAAGGCGTTCGGCTCGTACGATCCGTCCTCGTTGCAGTACCACACGAGTCAGGTGCGGTACGAGCTGGGCGATGTGACCGGCGCCGTCGAGGCGATGCAGAAGTCGGACGATCTCCGGCACGCCGTCTACCGTCGTACCCGCGTGAAAGAACGCTCCTTGCTCGCCGAACGGCAGATCGCCATCGGTCATCTGGAAGAAGCCTGCGCGACCTGGCATCTGGCACTCGACGACTACCCGATGGTCCAGTCAGGTCGCGTCGATCAACGGATGAGGAACATGTACAAGTTGATCAGCCCGTACCTGAGGAACCCCGCGGCGCGCGAACTCTACGCTCGCGCCCGCACCATCACTCCTGCCGATTTCACACAGTCCTGAGGGGCGGACCGGCAGCCGCCGACGATCCCACACCCCGGGGGCGCACTACCCCCGCGGCCCCGCCGTGCTCTCCCGGGCGTGCAGCGTGGTGCGCAGAACGACCGTCTGGAGGGCGGCCGAGCCGCCCGACATCCGCTGGAGCAGCAGGTCCGCCGCGGTCCGCCCGAGCTCGTACGACGGCAGCTCGACCGTCGTCAGGGAGGGGCGCACGAGCGACGCCCAGGGGATGTCGCCGAACGACAGCACCCCCAGGTCCGGCGGCTCCTGCCCGGCCTCGCGCAGGGCCTCCAGCACGCCGATGGTCATCAGGTTGTTCGCGACGAACACGGCGTCGGGCGGCTCGGGCATCGCCAGCAGCTCGCGCATCGCGAGCCGGCCGCCCTCGACGCGGAAGTCGGCGTGCCGCACATAGCGGTGGGTGTCGGCGTCATCCGGCCGGTCCGCCGCGGCGGTCAGCGCGGCGCGGTAGCCGGCGAGCCGCTCCTCGGAGGTGGAGGCGCCCTCGGGTCCCGTGATGCAGGCGATCCTGCGGTAACCGGACCTGAGGAGGTGGCGGGTGGCGACCTCGCCGCCGTGGTGGTTGTCCACCATCACCGCGTCCACGTCGGCCTCGTGGGGCCTGCGGTCCACGGCCACCACCGGGATGCCGCGCTCGATCAGCGGCCCCAGGTCCGTACGGTCCCGGGAGGCCGCGGCGACGATCACGCCGGCCATCTGCTCGCCGAGCGCCACCTGAAGGTAGCGGCGCTCCTTGTCGGTGTCCTCGTCGGAGTTGCAGAGCACCACCGAGAGGCTGGTGCGCTGCGCGGCGTCCTCGACGCCGCGCGCCAGCGACGTGAAGAACGGGTTGCCGATGTCGGGTATGACCAGCCCGATCACGCTCGACTGCTGCTTGCGCAGCGAGCGCGCCACCCGGTTGGGCGCGAAGCCCAGCGCGGCCGCCGCCTGCTGCACGGAGTGGGCACGCGCGGGCGTGACATTGCCGCCGTTGAAGACGCGGGACACGGTCGCCGGTGAGACACCGGCGGCACGCGCCACGTCATGGATCGTCACCACCTGTGTCCATGTCCTTTCCGCGCCCTGTGGGTATCAGGGTACCTGGGCGTGAAAAGGATTTCATCCTTGGTATCCCCGGGCCGGTGGGATCCGGGCCCCCGGACCGCCGGGAGCCGGGCCGGGCTGCCGCCGGCCTCCAGGGCCGGTCCGGCCCCGGCTCCCGACCCTAGGCCCCGGGCCCCGGTCGCCGGTGGCCGGTCCCCGCGCGCGGCTAGCCGGAACCGGTGTGGCGAACGTCGGCTCGGGCCGTGGGATGGGGCCCTCCTGAGGCCTCGTCAGAATCCGAGCTTACGCAGCTGCTTCGGGTCGCGCTGCCAGTCCTTGGCGACCTTGACGTGCAGGTCGAGGAAGACGGGCGTGCCGAGCAGCGCCTCGATCTGCTGCCGGGACTTGGTGCCGACGTCCTTCAGGCGCTTGCCCTTCGGGCCGATGACGATGCCCTTCTGGCTGGGGCGCTCGATGTAGACGTTGGCGTGGATGTCGAGCAGCGGGCGGTCCGCCGGGCGGTCGGGGCGGGGCAGCATCTCCTCGACGACGACCGCGATGGAGTGGGGCAGCTCGTCGCGGACGCCCTCCAGGGCGGCCTCGCGGATCAGCTCGGCGACCATCACCTGCTCCGGCTCGTCCGTGAGGTCGCCCTCCGGGTAGAGGGCGGGGCCCTCAGGGAGCAGCGGAATCAGGAGGTCGGCGAGCAGGCCGACCTGGCCGTCGGCGGGGCGCCCGCGGCGCGCGGCGGCCCCGGCGGCCCCGGCCCGCCCGGTGTCCGCGGCGCCGTTCCCGGCTGCGGCGGGGGCACTCCCGTTCTCGTCGGGGGTGCTCCCGACCACGGCGGGGGTGTCCCCGGCCACGGCGGGGGTGTCCCCGGCCACGGCGGGGGTGCCCCCGGTCGCGACGGAGGCGCCGGCGGCCGCGACGGCGCGGGTCGGCAGGACGTCCACGGCGGAGACCGGGATGATCTCCGCCCACTCGATGCCGAGGTCGTTGCCGAGCTGGTCGACGGCCATGAGCTGCTCGGCCAGGGTCTGGGAGTCGACGAGGTCGGCCTTGGTGACGATGGCGACCTTGGGGGTCTTCCTGATCTCGGCCAGTTCCTTGGCGATGAAGCGGTCGCCGGGGCCGATGCGCTGGTCGGCGGGGAGGCAGAAGCCGATGACGTCGACCTCGGCCCAGGTGGTGCGCACCACGTCGTTCAGCCGCTCGCCGAGGAGCGTGCGCGGCTTGTGCAGGCCCGGGGTGTCGACGAGGACCAGCTGCGCGTCGGGCCGGTGCACGATGCCCCGGACCGTGTGGCGGGTGGTCTGGGGGCGGGTGGAGGTGATGGCCACCTTCTGACCGACCAGAGCGTTCGTCAGGGTGGACTTGCCCGCGTTGGGGCGGCCCACGAAGCAGGCGAAGCCTGCCCGGTGGGGCTGCTGAGCCGGCTCTGACGGCTGGGTGCGGCTGGTCATGGTGCCCATTGTGGCCGATGCCGGAGGGCACTCTGCACACAGGCGGGTGCGGCGCGGGGAGTGAGGGGCGTCCCGGGGCGGGAGGGGAGCCCGTGCGTTCCCGGGGTTCCGCGGCTCCCCGGGGGCCTGGACCTGTGCGCGTGCGGGGCGCACAGGAGTGCGGGGGTGCGTATGGACGCCGTACCGCGGAGGTCACGGCACGGGAGCCGGCCCGTGCGGGTCCAGGCCCGTGGCGGGGCGCCGGGCCGTGTGGGGGTCGAGCCCGCCGAGTCCGGCCGTGGTCGGGCGGGCGCACGGCGAGGCGGTGGCGCGGGCGGCAGGGTAGGCCGGACCGGGGCGCGGACGGCACCAATGGCACGGACGGCACCAATGGCACGGACGGCACCGATGGAACCGATGGGACCGATGGAACCGATGGAACCGATGGGACCGATGGGACCGATGGAACCGGTGGCACGGATGAGGCCCCGGTAACACCCCGGTTACGTGAAACACCGCGGAAACACCCATGTCTCCGGAGCGAAATGCGCGGCAGCGACCCTCGTCGGAGTCGCCGTGCTGCCCGCCCCTGGGGGAGGCGCCGCACCCGCCGCCCCCGAAGGGTCCACCGGAGGAGTAAGAGCCCGTGCAGACCGTGCAGACCCTGGCGCCGCAGGCCGCCGCGCAGACATCCGGACTCGACAGCGGCGACACCGCGTGGCTGCTCGCCGCCACCGCGCTGGTCCTCCTGATGACGCCGGGCCTCGCGCTCTTCTACGGCGGCATGGTGCGCACGAAGAGCGTGCTCAACATGCTCCTGATGAGCTTTGTCTCCATCGCCCTCGTGACCGTCGTCTGGCTGGCCGCCGGCTACTCGCTCGCCTTCGGGGACGACGCCTTCGCGGGGCTCATCGGGAACGCGGACCACCTCGGCATGGCCGGCATCGGCCCCGACACCCTCACCGGCACGGTGCCCACCCTGCTGTTCAGCACCTTCCAGCTCACCTTCGCGATGATCACCGCGGCCCTGATCAGCGGTGCCATCGCGGACCGCACCAGGTTCACGGCCTGGCTGGTCTTCGTGCCGGTCTGGACGCTGCTCGTATACGTTCCGGTGGCGCACTGGGTGTGGGGCCCGGGCGGCTGGATCGCCCACTCGCTCGGGGCGCTGGACTTCGCGGGCGGCCTGGTGGTGGAGATCGCCTCGGGCGCCTCCGGGCTCGCCGTCGCCCTGGTACTGGGCCCGCGGATCGGGTTCAAGAAGGACGCGATGCGGCCGCACAGCCTCCCCCTGGTGATGCTCGGCGCGGGCCTGCTCTGGTTCGGCTGGCTCGGCTTCAACGGCGGCTCCGCTCTCGCCGCCGACGGTCTCGCGGCGGCGGCGCTGCTCAACACCGTGGTGGCCGGCTGCACGGGTCTGCTCGGCTGGCTCTTCGTGGAGCACCGCCGCGACGGCCACCCCACCACGTTCGGGGCGGCCTCGGGCGCGGTCGCCGGTCTCGTGGCGATCACGCCGTCGTGCGGCACGGTCGCGATGCCCGGCGCCGCGGTGATCGGCCTGGCCGCGGGTGTGGTCTGCTCCTACGCGGTGGCGTGGAAGTTCCGTCTGAACTACGACGATTCGCTGGACGTGGTCGGCGTGCACTTCGTCGGCGGCGTCATCGGCACGCTCCTCATCGGCCTCTTCGCCACCGCGTCGATGACCGGCGGCGCCAAGGGCCTCCTCTACGGCGGCGGGGCCGCCCAACTCGGCAAGCAGGCCGTCGCGGTGGTCTGCGTGGCGGCGTACACGTTCGCGGTGACGTACGTCATCGGAACGGTCATCCACAAGGTGATGGGCTTCCGGGCGTCCAGCGAGGAGGAGATGACGGGCCTGGACCAGACACTGCACGCGGAGACGGCCTACGATCACGGGGTGCTCGGCCACGGCGCCGCCCAGACCCCGTCCCTGGCGCCGGGCCCGACGAAGGACAGGAGCCCCGCCGAATGAAGCTGATCACCGCGGTCGTGAAGCCGCACCGCCTCGACGAGGTGAAGACCGCGCTCCAGGAACTCGGCGTGCACGGCCTGACCGTGACGGAGGCCAGTGGCTACGGCAGGCAGCGCGGCCACACCGAGGTCTACCGGGGTGCCGAGTACCGGGTCGACCTGGTACCCAAGGTCCGCATCGAGGTCGTCGTCGCGGACACCGAGGCGGACACCGTCATCGACGCGGTGGTGCGGGCCGCGTGGACCGGGAAGATCGGGGACGGCAAGGTGTGGGCGGTGCCGGTGGACTCGGTGGTGCGGGTGCGTACGGGTGAACGGGGGCCGGACGCCCTGTAGTTCGCCGGTACGCCCGGCAGGCGTCGGCGGTGCGCCCGGCAGGCGCCCGCGGTACGCCGGCAGGCGTCGCCGGTACGCCCGGCAGGCGTCGCCGGTAGCATCGGGCAGGCCTCGCACGCCTGGCGGCAGGTGCCGCACGCCCCCGCATGGGGTTGTCGCGGGCGTATCCGGACCACCTGCCGGTGGTGGGTTGCTCGCGCAGTTCCCCGCGCCCCTCGTCGGGGCGCACCCCGCACCGCCGACGTCGCCGGCGCGTGCCTAGCCCGCCGTGATCGTCGAGCGGACGGTGCCGTCGGGGCCAGCGAGCAGGATGGGTGTCGCCGGGCCACCGAGGTCCGCCACGGCCGCACGGTCCGTCTCGGACGCCGCGTCCGCGTCGGTGACCACGGCCGCGGCCTCCAGCGACCGCGCCCCGGACGCCACCGCCATCGCCACCGCGGTCTGCAGCGCGCTCAGCTTGAGCGAGTCCAGCGCCACCGTTCCGGCGACATAGGTACGGCCGGTCTCGTCCCGTACGGCCGCACCCTCCGGCACGGAGTTGCGGGCCCGCGCGGAACGGGCCAGGGTCACGATCTTGCGGTCCTCGGGATCGAGCGCGCTGCTGTCGGTCATGCCCCGAGGATACGAGCGGTCCCCGGCCCCCCTCGCCACGGGGCCGGTCACCCGCCCCGCCCGACGCCCGGCCGGGGGCACGTCGCGGTTGCTCACGCCCCGACTGCGCAACCGACGGGCGCGAAGCGCCCTCACCAGGGGCGCGGGGAACTGCGCGACCAGCCACCACCGGCCAGCGGCCAAGCAGACGACCGCAACGGGCTCGGCCCGGTGGCCCGCCACAGGCGCATCCGGGTCGCCCACGCAGTCCCCGCGCCCCTGACGGGGCGGCCGGTGGGCGCGAAGCGCTGAGAAGGAGGCGAGGGGCCGTTACGTCTCCGGCTCCTCGGGGACCGTCGCGTGTGCCGGCGCGACCGGTTCCGCGAGGACCGTCACGATCTTGTTGCGGCGGCCCGCCGCGGACTCCGCGGTGAGCCGCAGCCCGCGACCGTCGGGCAGCGCCACCACCGCCGACGCGCCCGCGATCGGCACCCTGCCGAGCGCCTTGGCGAGCAGGCCGCCGACGGTCTCCACGTCCTCGTCGTCGAAGGCCTCCAGGCCGTACAGCTCGCCGAGGTCGCCGATGTCGAGCCGCGCGGTGACCCGGTACCGGTCGTCGTCGAGCTTCTCCACCGTCGGCTGCTCGCGGTCGTACTCGTCGGTGATCTCGCCGACGATCTCCTCGAGGATGTCCTCGATGGTGATGAGGCCCGCGGTGCCCCCGTACTCGTCGATGACGACGGCGACGTGCGTGCGCTCCTGCTGCATCTCGCGGAGCAGGTCGCCGGCGTTCTTGGTGTCGGGCACGAACGTGGCCGGCCGCATCGCCGTCGACACCAGCTCGGACTCGGCCTCCCGGCTGATGTGCGTCCGGCGGGCCAGGTCCTTCAGGTAGACGATGCCGACGATGTCGTCCTCGCTCTCACCGGTCACCGGGATACGCGAGAAGCCGGACCGCAGCGCCAGCGTCAGGGCCTGGCGGATGGTCTTGTACCGCTCGATCACGATCAGGTCGGTGCGGGGCACCATGACCTCCCGGACGAGGGTGTCGCCCAGTTCGAAGACGGAGTGCACCATGCGGCGCTCCTCGTCCTCGATCAGGGACTCCTGCTCCGCGAGGTCCACCAGCGCCCGCAGTTCGGCCTCGGACGCGAACGGGCCCCGGCGGAAGCCCTTGCCGGGGGTGAGGGCGTTGCCGATGAGGATCAGCAGGGACGGGATGGGGCCCATGATCCTCGCCAGCGGCAGCAGCACGTACGCGGCGATCGTGGCGGTGTTCAGCGGGTGCTGACGGCCGATGGTGCGCGGCGAGACCCCGACGGCGACATAGCTCACCAGCACCATCACGGCGATCGCCACGAGCAGCGACTGCCAGGTGCTGTCGAACTCCCGCAGGCAGACGTACGTCACCAGCGCGGCCGCCGCCATCTCGCACGCCACCCGGACCAGCAGCGCCACATTGAGGTAGCGGGTCGGGTCGGCGGCGATCAGGGCCAGCTTGGCGCTGCCGCGCCGGCCGGACCGCACGGCCTCGTCCGCGCGGAAGCTGGAGGTGCGCGCGAGGCCCGCCTCGGCGCAGGCGGCCAGCCAGGCGACCACGATCAGCAGGACCGCGCCGATGATCAGCTGGATGCTCACGGCGCTAGGAGACCGTCGGGGCCGGGGAGGGGCCCGGCACGCCCTGCTCGGCGCGCCAGCCGTCCACGATGGCCGACTGCAGGCCGAACATCTCGGCCTTCTCGTCCGGCTCCTCGTGGTCGTAGCCGAGCAGGTGCAGCACGCCGTGCACGGTGAGGAGCTGCAACTCCTCGTCCATGGTGTGCCGGGTGGGGGCCTCCTTGGCCTGCCGGGCGGCGACCTCGGGGCAGAGCACGACATCGCCGAGCAGACCCTGCGGGGGCTCGTCGTCGTCCTTGGAGGGCGGGCGGAGCTCGTCCATGGGGAACGACATGACGTCCGTCGGCCCCGGCAGGTCCATCCACTGCATGTGGAGCTGCTCCATGGCGCCGGCGTCCACGACGATCACCGAGAGCTCACTGAGCGGGTGGATACGCATCCGGGTCAGGGTGTAGCGGGCGATGTCGAGGATCGCCCGCTCGTCGACCTCGGTACCGGATTCGTTGTTGACGTCGATCGACATGGCTGGTGCTCGGTCCACTTTCCGTTACTCGCCGGGCAGCGCACGACGCCTCGGCCCACGGCTCATCGGGCGCCCCGGTGGGCCTGGCCGCCGTTCACCGTGCCGTTGCGGCTGTCGTACTCCTCGTATGCGTCGACAATACGGCCGACCAGCTTGTGGCGTACGACATCGTGCGACGTGAGGCGGGAGAAGTGGACGTCCTCCACGCCCTCCAGGATCTCCTGGACCTGGCGCAGGCCGCTCTTGGTGCCGCTGGGCAGGTCGATCTGGGTCACATCGCCGGTGATCACGATCTTCGAGTCGAAGCCGAGGCGGGTGAGGAACATCTTCATCTGCTCGGGGTTCGTGTTCTGCGCCTCGTCCAGGATGATGAACGCGTCGTTCAGCGTGCGGCCGCGCATGTAGGCCAGGGGGGCGACCTCGATGGTCCCGGCCGCCATCAGGCGGGGGATGGAGTCGGGGTCGAGCATGTCGTGCAGGGCGTCGTACAGCGGGCGGAGGTAGGGGTCGATCTTCTCGTAGAGCGTGCCGGGCAGGAAGCCGAGGCGCTCGCCCGCCTCCACCGCGGGGCGGGTCAGGATGATGCGGTTGACCTGCTTGGACTGCAGGGCCTGCACGGCCTTGGCCATCGCCAGGTACGTCTTGCCGGTGCCGGCGGGGCCGATGCCGAAGACGACCGTGTGCTTGTCGATGGCGTCGACGTAGCGCTTCTGGTTGAGGGTCTTGGGGCGGATGGTGCGGCCGCGGGAGGAGAGGATGTTCTGCGTGAGGACCTCCGCGGGGGTCTCCTCGGCGTCGCTCTCGCCGTTCTCACTCGCCCTGAGCATGGCGATCGAGCGTTCCACCGCGTCCTCCGTCATCGGCTGTCCGGTGCGGAGCACCAGCATCATCTCGTCGAACAGGCGCTGCACGAGGGCGACTTCCGCCGGATCGCCCACGGCGCTGATCTCGTTGCCCCGGACGTGGATGTCGGCCGCCGGGAAGGCCTTCTCGATCACTCGGAGCAGTGCGTCTCCGGAACCCAGGACAGTGACCATGGGGTGCTGCGCGGGGACGGTGAAGTGTGCCCGTGCCTGCCGCTGCCGCTGTGCGGGGTCGTGTGCTGTGGGTGTGTGAGTCATGGGCCGGCTCTTGAGGCCTGCGGATCCTCCTGTGTGCGGCGTCTTGCCTCCGGGGCGCTCCCGGCACGTTCCAGGGTACGTCGGGGTACCGACAACGCAGACCCCTTTTCGGGCCGGGTGAGGCGGGCGCGGGCGTGTTCGCGGTGTCTTGGAGCTGCCCGCCCCGCCGATTCCCCCCACGGCCCTCACCGCGGGCCACCACCGGAACACGTCACGTCATCACCACTCAGAGGGCGCGGCGGAAACCGATGGTCGGGACCGCTCGGGGCAGGGGCCAGGCGCGGGCCGTGGTGGGCAGGAGCGTGTCCAGGAACGCGTACCGCCGCAGCGCGGACGGGTTCTGGTCGTCGTACTGCTGCACGTGCCGCCACCAGGCGGCGATCTCGGACCACCCGGGCGCCGACAGCGAGCCCCCGAACTCCTGGACGGACAGCGCCGCCGTGAGCCCCGCGAACGCGAGCCGGTCGGCCAGCGGCCAGCCCGCGAGTGTCCCGGTCACGAAGCCCGCCACGAAGACGTCGCCCGCGCCGGTCGGGTCCAGCGCCTCCACGTCGATCGCCGGTACCTCCGCCTCCTCGCCGGACCTGCCGTCCACCGCGTACGCCCCGTCCGCGCCCAGCGTCACCACGACCACCGGCACCCGCTCGGAGAGCGCCTGCGCGGCGCGCCGCGGGCAGCCGGTGCGGGTGTACCGCATGGCCTCCTCGGCGTTCGGCAGGAACGCCTCGCAGTACTGCAGGTCGGGGAGCCCGGCGAGGTCCCAGTGCCCGGTGTCGTCCCAGCCGACGTCGGCGAAGATCCGGGTGCCGTGCCGGGCCGCCTCGGCGATCCAGGGCGCCCGCTTGCCGGGCGTGAGCGCGGCGACCGCGGCACGCGCGCGTGGCGGGCAGCGGGGCGCCGGCTCCTCCGGCGGCGGCTCGTGCCCGTGCGAGACCATCGTCCGTTCGCCCTCGTAGGCCATCGAGACGGTCACCGGCGAGTGCCAGCCGGGGACGGTGCGCGACGGCGCCAGGTCGATGCCCTCGCCCTGCTCCAGCGCGTCCCAGCAGTACTCGCCGTAGTGGTCGTCCCCGAACGCCGCCGCCAGCGAGGTGCGCAGCCCCAGCCTGGCGAGGGCGGTCGCCATGTTGGCGATGCCGCCGGGGCTCGACCCCATGCCGCGGGCCCAGGACTCGGTGCCGCGCACCGGTGCGCTGTCGAGGCCGGTGAAGATGATGTCGAGGAAGACCGTCCCGGTGAGGTAGACGTCGATCATGGGGTCCTCGGGGGCCCGCACAGCGGTGAGCGGGTCGAGAGGGACCCGGTGCCTCAGCTCTCCGTCGTCTTCCGTCACGGTGCACTCCCCTGCGTGGCGCTGGTCTGGCCAGTGTGCCCGATCGGTGGGGCGGCGGGGGCACGAGAGACTGTCGTGCACAGCCGCGGCCGGTGGGCGCCTGTGCGCGCGTGCGGTTGCGTACGGAGGCGGTGTGCGCCCCCGGTGCCGGGGCACGGGCCGGTGCGGCGGGACCGGGGGCCGTGGGGGGGCACGTGCGGGGTGCGGCGGGCGTCGCCCGGGCCGCGGTGGGGGCTTGGGGGCGTTGTCCGTGCCATGGGGTACGTTCCGCCTCATGAGGCTGACGATTCTCGGCGGCGGCGGCTTCCGCGTCCCGCTCGTGTACCGGGCCCTGGCCGGCGGCGACGTCTCCGAACTGACGCTGTACGACACGGACCCGGCGCGGGTCGGCGTGGTGCGCTCGGTGCTGGGGCAGGTCGAGGTTGCGGCCGAGGCCGCCGGCGGGCGGGCGCGTTTCCCGGCCGTACGGGTCGCGGAGGACCTCGACGACGCCCTGCGCGGCGCCGACTTCGTGTTCTCGGCGATCCGGGTGGGCGGCACCGCGGGCCGGGTGCGGGACGAGCGGGTGCCGCTCGCCGAGGGCGTGCTCGGCCAGGAGACCGTCGGCGCCGGCGGGGTGCTGTACGGGCTGCGCACCGTGCCCGTGGCGCTGGACATCGCGGAGCGGGTGGCGGCCGTGGCCCCGCGCGCCTGGGTCATCAACTTCACCAACCCCGCGGGCCTGGTGACCGAGGCGATGTCCGCGGTGCTCGGCGAGCGGGTCATCGGCATCTGCGACTCCCCGGTGGGCCTGGTGCGGCGCGCGGCACGGGCCGCGGGGTGCGACCCCGACCTGTTCTTCGGCCCCCCGGCCGCCGCCGGCTCCCCCGCGCCGTCGTACGACTACGTGGGCCTCAACCACCTGGGCTGGCTGCGGACGCTCCACGACGGCACCCGGGACCTGCTGCCGGACCTGCTCGCGGACGCGGACGCGCTGGCCGGGTTCGAGGAGGGCAGGCTGTTCGGCACCGACTGGCTCCAGGCGCTGGGCGCCCTGCCGAACGAGTACCTGCACTACTACTACTTCCGCCGGGAGACCCTCGCCGCGGTGCGGGACGCGGACGAGACCCGCGGCGCGTTCCTCGACCACCAGCAGCGCGACTTCTTCGCGCGGGCCGCCCGCGAGCCGGCGCGGGCGTACGAGCTGTGGGAGGCCACACGGCTGCGGCGCGAGGAGACGTACATGGCGGACAGCCGCGCGGCCACCGGCGGCTGGCAGCGCGACACCTGCGACCTGGACGGCGGCGGCTACGACCAGGTGGCGCTCGCCCTGATGCGGGCAATCGCCGGCGACCGCCGCACCCGCCTGATCCTGAACGTGCCCAATGCCGGCACCGTGCCCGCCCTGCCGTCCGACGCGGTGATCGAGACGGTCTGCGAGGTCGGTGCGGAGGGCGCCCGGCCGGTGCCGGCCGCCCCGCTGGGACCGGCCGAGCTGGGGTTGATGCTCCAGTTGAAGGCGGTGGAGCGGGCGACGATCGACGCGGCCCTCTACAAGGACCGCACCGCCGCGCTCCGCGCCCTGGCGCTCCATCCCCTCGTCGACTCCCCGGCGGTCGCCGCCCGCATCCTTCAGCGGGCGGCCAAGGCGTGAACGGGGCGCGGAGAACCTGGGCTCCGCGCCGGACGGTCGGCCGTTCAGGCGCCCCGCGACGCCGCGCTGCCGTTCCGCCCGGACGGTGTCCGCGCGGAACGGGCCGTGCCCGGCGCCGGGGGACGCTCGGATCGCGCCGTGCGCCCTGCGGCAGGGGCCGCGGTGGCCCGCACCCGGTCGTTGCGCCCACCGCCGCGGATCAGCAGCACGCTCAGCGCCGCGAGGAAACCGATCACCGTGAGGCCGACGAGTCCGGCCTTGGTGGAGCCGGTGGCGTCCTCGATGAGGCCGAAGGCGTCGGGGCGACGAAGCCGCCCAGGTTGCCCAGTGAGTTGATGAGGGCGATGCCCGGCGCCGCGGGCCGGGCGTCGAGGTAGCTCTGCGGAATCGTCCAGAAGATCGGCGACGCCGGCTCCGCGTCGATGACGGCGACCAGGCCGGCCTTCTCCTCGTCGGTGAGCCAGCGGGCGCTCTCGATGCCGGAGTCCAGGAAGCGGTGGACGACCACGCCGAGCACCACGGAGAAGACGCCCTCGGTGAAGAACATCCACTGCCAGCCCGCATGCCCCCACACCCCGTGCATCTCCAGCAGCGCGCCGGAGATCGACCCGACCACGACGGTGGCCGTGCCGGAGCCCGTCAGGCACCGCGGAGCGCACCGCGGGCGGATGCTCCGGGGCCGCGGCGGCCGGGGACGGGGAGTTCGTCAGGGGTGCCGGACACGGGCGGCTCGCTTCCTTGCGGCCGGCCGGCCCGCCCACAGGCACGACGCAGTGCGAAGTGCGGTGCCCTGTGGTGCGACGCAGTGCGATGCGACGCGGTGCGGGTCCGAGCATCAGCGATATATCGATTTATCGGTGGTGGCTGGCGGTGGCGTCCGCCGGCGTGGGCCGGGGCAGGTGCGGGGCCTGGTACGGCTACCAGCGAGGCACCGCCGGGGCGGTCCACCCTGGCCGGGTGACCCGCATGGCGGCGGCGTCGTCGCGGTCGCGCATCGAGCCGTCGTCGTCGAGCCAGCGCCGGTGCAGGAACGCCAGCCGGTCGCGGTCGACCTCGACGCCCAGGCCGGGCGCGTCGGAGACGGTGACCCGGCCGTCGTCGAAGGTGAGGCGTTCGGTGAGCACGTCCTCGGACTGCCAGGGGTAGTGCGAGTCGCAGGCGTGGTGCAGCCCCGGCACGGTGGCCGCGACATGGGTCATCGCGGCGAGACTGATGCCGAGGTGGGTGTTGGAGTGCATGGAGACGCCGACGCCGAAGGTGCGGCAGATGGCCGCGAGCTGCTGGGTGTTGCGCAGCCCGCCCCAGTAGTGGTGGTCGGAGAGCACGACCTGCACGGCGCCCTTGGTGAACGCCTCGGGGATCTCCGCGAAGGTCGTCACGCACATGTTGGTGGCCAGCGGCACATCCGTCCGGGCGGCGACCTCGGCCATGCGGGAGGTGCCCAGGGTGGGGTCCTCCAGGTACTCCAGGACGTCGCCCAGCTCCTCCGCGACCTTCAGCGAGGTCGGCACGGACCAGGCGCCGTTGGGGTCGAGCCGCAGCGGGCGGCCGGGGAATGCCTCGGCGAGCGCGCGGACGGCGGCCACCTCCTCGTCCGGCGGGAACACCCCGCCCTTCAGCTTGAAGGAGCCGAAGCCGTAGCGCTCGGTGAACCTGCGAGCCTGCGCGACGATCCCGGCGGGGTCCACCGCCTCGCCCCAGTCGTCCGGTTCGCTCGCGACGCCCTCCGGGTGGGCGCCGTACTTGTAGAAGAGGTAGGCGCTGTACTCGACCGCGTCGCGGACCTTGCCGCCGAGCACGGTGTGCACAGGCACTCCGAGCGCCTTGCCGAGCGCGTCCAGACAGGCCACCTCGAAGCCGGAGGCGACGGAGAGCCGCAGCTTGTCGGCGGTCTGCACGCCGCGCAGGCCGCCCACGTCCACCGCGTTCTCCACCCGCGCCCGGTCGACCGCGACCTCGTCGACGGCACCGAGCAGCCCGTTCAGGCCGCTCACCTGCCGCCCGGCGAGCCGTTCGGCGAACGGCCCGGCCAGCTCCAGGTACTTGGCGTCGCCGTAGGTCTCGCCGAAGCCCGATATGCCGTCGGCGGTGACCACCTCGATGATCAGCCGGGGGGTGTACGGCTGGTGGACGCCCTGCGTGTTCAGCAGAGGCGGGTCGGCGACGAGGATCGGCGTCAGACGCACCTCGGCGATGGTCAGATCACGGCTCACGGGGCGGCTCCTACGAGATCGGGTCCGACCCCGTCCCGCAGCGGGCGAGTCCGGCCGTGATCTCTCTATGGAGATGGTGTCTACGTATGAAGACGCAGATTAGGTACGCGAACCGGATGCCGTCAACGGTCGTGCAGCCACCAGTGCAGCCACCATTACGATCGGCCCATGCGGGAGACAGACGACGCGGAGCACCGCGCCCGGTCCGGCGGCGGTGCGGCGGGGGCCGCGGACGGGGGTGCCGGGAGTGCCGGGAGTGCCGCGGAACGGGGCACCGTCAGCGGGAGTTCCGCGGGCGGCGGCGTCCGGGAGGTGAAGTCGGCCGCCCGCACCGTCGAGTTGCTGGAGGTGCTCGCGGCCCGCGGGGACCGGCCCGCCCGACTCCAGGAGCTGGCCGAGGGGCTCGGGGTGCCGCGCAGCTCCATGTACGCGCTGCTTCAGACGCTGATCGCGCGCGGCTGGGTGCGCACCGATGTGACCGGGTCGCTGTACGGCATCGGCATCCACGCGCTGCTCACCGGGACCAGCTATCTCGACTCCGACCCCCGGGTGCGGGCCGTGCGGCCGTTCCTCGACGAGGCGTCGGACGCGGTCGGCGAGACCATCCACCTCGGCCGGCTCGACGGCATGAACGTCGCGTACCTCGCGACCCGGGAGTCCCACGAGTACCTGCGGACGATCAGCCGGGTGGGGCGGCGGCTGCCCGCGCACGTCGGGGCGCTGGGCAAGGCGTTGCTGGCCCAGCGGCCGGACGAGGACCTGCCCCCGGGGCCGTACGAGCGGTTCACCCCGAACACGCTCACCGAGCGGGCCGCGCTGGCGGCGGACCTCGCGGAGACCCGGCGGCGCGGGTACGCGGTGGACCGGGAGGAGGGCGTGGCCGGGATCGTGGGCTACGGGTTCGCGCTGCGGTACGAGCGGCCCCCGGTGGACGCGATCAGCTGCTCCGTGCCGGTCGCTCGGGTCACGCCCGCACACGAGGAGCGGATCGTCTCCGTGATGCGGGCGGTCCGGGGGCGGATCGAGTCGACGGTGCCCTCCGGGGGGAGCCGGGTCCAGTGGCGGTGAGGGTCTTCGGGGGCGACGGTGTTCTCGCCTTCCGGGCTCGTCCTCAGTCTCCCTGGGGGGGTACCTCCCGCGCCGTCAAGGCGGTGGGGAGCCCTGAGTGCCTGGGAGGCATCCCCCGGGACCGGCTCCATCGCGCCGCGCGCTCGTCCTCAAACGCCGGAGGGCCTGGCATCACCGCTGACGCCGTTTCGGCATCGGGACCGTCAGGAGGTCCGACGCCACCGTCAGTTCGCCCTCGAAACCCGCCTCCCGCGCGTCGCGTGCGAAGGCCGTGGGGTCCGTGTAGCGCTGGCTGAAGTGGGTGAGGACCAGGTGGTGGACGCCCGCGTCACGGGCGGCGCGGGCGGCCTGGGCGGCGGTGAGGTGCCCGTACTCGTCGGCCAGGGCCTTGTCCTCGTCGAGGAACGTGGACTCGATGACGAGCAGGTCGCAGCCCTCGGCGAGGGCGTACACGGCGTCGCAGAGGCGGGTGTCCATGACGAACGCGAAGCGCTGGCCGCGGCGGGCCTCGCTGACCTCGTCGAGGGTGACGCCGCGCAGCTCGCCGGCGCGCTGGAGGCGGCCGATGTCGGGGCCCGTGATGCCGTGCGCGGCCAGCCGGTCGGGCAGCATCCTGCGGCCGTCGGGCTCCACCAGGCGGTAGCCGAAGGATTCCACGGGGTGGGAGAGCCGCCGGGCCTCCAGGCGGTACGCGGGCGTCCGGGCGAGCACGCCGTCGCCGCCCACCGGGACCTCGGTGAGCGGCACCGTCTCCCGGTAGGCCGTCGCATACCGCAGCCGGTCGAAGAACCGCTTGCCGCTCGCCGGGTAGTGGGCGGTGATCTCGTGCGGCACCCGGTCCAGGTTGATGCGCTGGATCACCCCGGCGAGCCCCAGCGAGTGGTCGCCGTGGAAGTGGGTGACGCAGAGGCGGTGCAGGTCGTGCGCGGCGACCCCGGCACGCAGCATCTGCCGCTGGGTGCCCTCACCGGGGTCGAAGAGGATGCCCTCGCCGTCCCAGCGCAGCACATAGCCGTTGTGGTTGCGCCCCCGGGTGGGCACCTGGCTCGCGGTGCCGAGCACCACCAGTTCACGTACGGACACGGATCGCCGCCCGACCTGCGTGCGCCACCGGGCCTAGGGGGCTTCTGATGGATCTCCGCGGCGTCGCGACGCCCGGCACGCTCCCCCACGCTCGGCTGCTCCCCCACGCTCGAACGGGCTCGCGTGGGGGTGCCCCCACGCGCGGGGGCACCCCCGCTCGCCGCACCGGGCACAAGCCCACGTACGCCCAGTACGAGGACGTGCACCCGGCACTCCCCCAAGCTCTTCGAGCAGGGGGCACCCCCAGAGCATGCGCTGGGGGCACCTCCCACGCCTTTGAGGCAGTGGGGGAGCCGATCCTTCTCCCACGCAGATCCATCAGAAACCCCCTAGCCGGGCGGCCACTGGAGCCCGCGGCCACCCAGCACGTGCGCGTGGGCGTGGAAGACGGTCTGTCCCGCGCCGGTGCCGGTGTTGAACACCACGCGGTACCCGGTGGCGTCCACCTTGTCGCCCGCGGCGACCTCGGCGGCCTCGCGCAGCACGTCCGCCACGACGGTCGGCTCGGCGGCGGCGAGCGCGGCGGCGTCGGAGTAGTGCGCCCGGGGGATGACCAGGACATGGGTGGGAGCCTGGGGGTTGATGTCGCGGAACGCGACGGTCGTCTCGGTCTCCCGGACCACCGTCGCCGGCACCTCCCCTGCGACGATCTTGCAGAACAGGCAGTCGGCCTGCGGCTCTCCGGCCACGTCACGCCTCCTCGACGTCGTTCACTTCGGCTGCCCGGCGGCGGCCGGCCGCCGAGTCACGGCGGTCCGGCACTCCGGGCGCGGGTCCGCCGCGCCGGCGCCCCGGACGCGGGGCCGCCGCGACGGGTACCGTCGCATGCTATCCGCCGGCGGGCTTCCTCCCACCGAGGGCCCGGTGGCCGATGCGCCGGGCGGACAGCGGGCCACGGCGGGGCGTCGCCGGACGTGCCCGGGCCGGGCGCACGCACGGAGCTGCCCCGCCACGGCGACCGCCGGGCCGGCGGCGCGAGAGGGCCCCGCGCCCGCCGCCACTCCCCCGCGCCCGCACCGCGACCGCGGCCGTCCGGCCCGGCGGGGGGCCGGGAGCCGGAGCGAGGTCCGGCCCCGGGCGGCCGGTTCACGCCCCCGCTTCCGGCAGCGGCGGCGGGGTCTTCGCCGGGCGCTCGTCCAGCGCGGCGAGGGCCAGCCGGATCGCCTCGTCGAGCTGCGGGTCGCGGCCCGCCGCGTGGTCCTGGGGCGTGGTGACGACCTCCACGTCCGGGTCGGCGCCGTGGTTCTCCAGGTCCCAGCCGTACCCCTCGATCCAGAAGGCGTACTTGGGCTGGGTGACCAGGGTGCCGTCGACCAGGTGGTAGCGGCTGTCGACGCCGATCACGCCGCCCCAGGTGCGGGTGCCGACGACGGGGCCGATGCCGAGGGCCTTGATCGCGGCGTTGACGATGTCGCCGTCGGACCCCGAGTACTCGTTGGCGACGGCGACGACCGGGCCGCGCGGCGCGTCCTCCGGGTAGCTGGAGGGCCTGAGGCCGCGCGGCACGTCCCAGCCGATGATCCGGCGGGCCAGCTTCTCGATCACGAGCTGCGAGGTGTGCCCGCCGCGGTTCTCCCGCACGTCCACCACGAGGCCGTCGTGCGCCACCTCCACCCGCAGGTCGCGGTGGATCTGGGCCCAGCCGGGCGCCTGCATGTCGGGGACGTGGAGGTAGCCGAGCCGGCCGCCGGAGCGCTCGTGCACATAGGCGCGGCGATCGGCGACCCAGGCGTGGTAGCGCAGCGGCTCCTCGTCGTCGAGCGGCACGACCACCGCATGCCGCGGCTCCCCGCCGCCGGCGGGCGAGATGGTCAGCTCGACCGGCTTGCCCGCGGTGCCCACCAGCAGCGGCCCGGGCCCGGTGACCGGGTCCACGGGCTCGCCGGCGACCGCGATCACCGCATCGCCCGCGCGGACCGCGACGCCGGGTGCGGCGAGCGGGGAGCGTGCGCCCGGGTCGGAGGTCTCCGAGGGGAGGATGCGGTCGATCCGCCACAGGCCGTCCGCGTGCCGCGACAGGTCGGCGCCGAGCAGGCCCTGCCGGGTGGCGGAGCCGCCGTAGCCGCTGGACGGCGTCACATACGCGTGCGAGGTGCCCAGCTCGCCCTGCACCTCCCAGAGCAGGTCGACCAGGTCGTCGTGGGTGGCGACGCGGTGCAGCAGCGGGCGGTAGCGGTCCAGCACGCCGTCCCAGTCGACGCCGCCCAGGTCGGCCCGCCAGAAGTGGTCCCGCATCAGGCGGCCCGCCTCGGCGTACATCTGCCGCCACTCGGCCACCGGGTCGACCTTCTGACGCACCCGGGAGAGGTCGACGGTGATGTTGGTGTCGCTGTCGTCGTCGTGCGAGGCGCGCCGGTCGCTCGGCACCACCTTCAGCTTGCCGTCCGTCCACAGCAGCACCCGCTTGCCGTCGCCGCTGACGGCGTAGTGGTCGGCGCCCGAGGCCAGGTGCTCGACGCTCTGCTGGACGAGGTCGTAGCGCTCCAGGTCGGACTTGGGGTCCTGGTCGTCGGGCCTGGCCCGGGACGAGCCGAGCACGCCGAGCACCGGGTGGCGCAGCCACAGCAGCCCGTCCTTGGCGGCCCGCAGGGTCGAGTAGCGGCCCGCCTCGACGGGGAAGGGCACGATGCGGTCGGCGAGGCCCTCCAGGTCGATCCGGGTGGCCGGCGCGCCCTCGCTGTCGGGCGTCTCGTCCTTGTCGGGCGCCTCGAAGGGCCGGCCGTGCCGCTGCGGCCCGAAGGGCGCGGGCGTGGTGGCCGAGAGGGTGATCAGGTGCGGCCGTGAGCCGTCCACGAACGCCAGGTCGAAGACGTGTTCGTCGTAGATCGGGTCGAAGGAGCGCTCGGAGAGGAACGCCAGGTGCTTGCCGTCCAGCGTGAAGGCCGGGGCGTAGTCGCGGAACCTGAGCGGGGTGGCCTCGCTGACCGTGAGGTCCGCGGTGCCGGCGAGCTTGAGCTGGCGCAGCGGGCGCGGCCCGGCGTGCGACCAGGCGAGCCAGGCCGAGTCCGGCGAGAAGACGAGACCGGACGCCTCGCCGTGCTCGCTCCTGTCCACCTCGCGCACCTCGCCGGACTCCCGCTCCACCAGCAGCACCCGGCCGTCGTGGGAGGCGACGGCGGCGCGGCTGCCGTCCGGGGCCATGGCGAGGCCCAGCACCCGGCCGAGCTGCCCGGCCGCGATCCTGCGGGGCGTGGCGCCCGGCGCGAGCCCGGTGGCGGGGGCGAACTCCAGCGCGTCGTCGCCCTCCGCGTCCGTCACCCAGACCACCTGCTCCTCGCCGTCGGCGCGGAAGGTGCGCGGCAGCCTGGCCCGGACGCCGGGCGTGGCGGCCAGCGCGCGGGTGGGGCCCTCACGGTGGGTGACCCAGTGGACGGCGCCGCGCACGGCGACGGCGCTGCCCCGGCCGGTGTGGTCGGGCGCGGCGGCGCCGAACCAGCGGGAGGCGTTCAGCGGGTACGGCTGGAGGTCGGTGCGCTGGCCGCCGAGGCGGATGTCGAGCCGCCGGGGCTCGGCGCCGTCCAGATCGTCCAGGATCCACAGCTCGCCGGCGCGCGCGTAGACGACGCGGCGGCCGTCGGTGGCGGCGTGCCGCGCGTAGAAGCCGTGCAGGGGGGTCCTCGCCGTCGAGGCCTTGGCCGTCGAGGCCTTGGCCGTCGCCGGGGCCGCCGCGTCTCCGGCACTCCCGGTGCTTCCGGCGTCTCCCGCAGCCCCTTCTGCCCCGGCTGTCCCGGCTGTCCGGGCATCACCGGTTTCCCCGGTCCCCGCGGCCTCCGCGGCCCCGCTCGCTTCTCCTGCCTCGCCCGCTTCCCCGGCTCCGGCGTGCTCGGCGGCGGTGCCGGCGTGCTCGGCGTCCGGGGCTGCCGGGGCGCCCTGGGCGGGCGCCTGCGCGGGCGTGCTGCCGGGGCCGTCCCCGAGGTCCGTGTGCCGGCGCAGGTCCGAGCCGTCCGGCAGGGAGGAGTAGACCGCGCCGACGCCCTCGTGGTCGGAGAGGAAGGCGATGCGGTCGCCGACCCACATCGGGTACTCGATGTTGCCGTCCAACTCCTCGTGGACGCGGACGAACTCGCCGTCGCCCGCGCGGTCGATCCAGAGCTTGCCCATGCTGCCGCCGCGGTAGCGCTTCCACCACGCGGCCTCGCGGCCCATCGGCACGGACACCACGAGGACCTGGCCCGCGGGCCCGTACGCGACCGAGCCGACCGGCCCGTACGGCAGCGTCTCGGCGGGGCCGCCGTCCAGCGGGACGGCACGGGCCCAGGTGCGGCGCAGGGACGCCTGGCCGTGGGCGCTGACGGCGAGCACCCGGCCGTCGGGCGTCCAGCCCCGCACGCCGGTCTGGTAGCTGCCCCAGTGCGTCAGCCGCCGGGACGGCCCGCCGTCCAGGGGGGCGACATGGATCTCGGGCGCCCCGTCGCGCCGGGAGGTCCAGGCCACGGTCCGGCCGTCCGGGGAGATCCGGGGGTGGCTGACCGGCATGTTGTCCGCGCTGACCCGCCAGGCGCGGCCGCCGTCGAGGGGCGCGACCCAGACGTCGTCCTCTGCTGTGAAGGCGATGAGCTCGCCGTGAAGATGCGGAAACCGAAGGTACCCAGACTGTGTCACACGATCAGCCTAGGCAGGGCGGACCGTGCTGGTCAGCGGTTTGGATCACTCCAGGCCGCCGGAAAGGCCCCCGGGACCGCGTCAGGGAGCCGTTCAGCCCCGCATCAGCAGCCACTCCTGGAGCTCCACCAGGTTTCCCTCGGGGTCCTTCAGGTGGGCGACGCGCATCCGCTCGGTCATGGGTCCGGGCCCCTGCACCAGCTCGCCGCCGCGCTCGGTGATCTCCGCACAGTAGGCGTCGAGGTCGTCGACGCGGAGCACCACGAGGGAACGGTGCCCGGTCGCCGCGTCGGCCACCTCACCGAGCACCTCGGACATCGCCACCCGGTCCTGGAGCGCCACGCCCGCCGAGCCGACGGCCGGGCTGAACTTCTCGTAGGGGCCGTCCACGGCACCCGACTGGGGCTTGAGACCGAGGACGTCGGCGTAGAAGCGGTAGCAGGCGGGGAAGTCGGAGACCAGCAGCCTGACCTGGGCGAGTTCCAAGGCGCCTCCTCGGTGTCCGGGGCGTACGGGTGCCCCGATCGTACGGGGCGACACGAGAAGGGGCGCTGGACTGTGTCCCGGGGCGCCTCCCACGCCGTACGGCAAGGGGGAGGCACCCTTGCGCCGGGGGCACCCCGGCGCCCTTGAGGCGGTGGGGAGCCACCCACCACGACGGGACCCGGACGACCCGGCACGGGACCGGCCACGACGGCCGATGAGGGGCCGGGTGAGGGGCCGGGTAAGGGGACGGGCTCTACGACCAGCGCCCCGTACGCCCCAGCAGCAGCGCGGCCGCCGCCGTTCCCGCAGTGGACGTACGCAGCACGGTCCGCCCCAGTCGGCAGACACGTGCGCCCGCCTCCCCGAAGAGGTCGAGTTCCGCGGGAGACAGACCGCCCTCCGGGCCGACGACGAGCACGATCTCGCCGCTCGCGGGCAGCGCGGTGGTGGCCAGCGGCTCCCCGGGGTGGCCGGGGTCCTCGTGCAGCACGACGGCCAGGGCGGCGCGCCCCAGCAGCGCCGCCACCTGCTTGCCCGTCATCGCCTCGGTGACCTCCGGGAACCGCACCCGGCGCGCCTGCTTCCCGGACTCGCGGGCGGTCGCCCGCCACTTGCCGAGCGCCTTGAGGCCCCGCTCCCCCTTCCACTGGGTGACGCAGCGCTCCGCCGACCAGGGCACGATCGCGTCGACCCCGGTCTCCGTCATGGTCTCCACGGCCCGCTCGCCGCGGTCGCCCTTGGGCAGGGCCTGGACGACGGTGATGCGGGGCTCGGGGGCGGGTTCCTGGCGTACGGGGCCCCTGCCGAGCACCAGTCGGTCCTTGCCCTCGGTGCCGAGCACGACGCAGGCGGCCCAGTGCCCGGCGCCGTCCGTGAGCACGGCCTCCTCGCCTGGCCGCAGCCGCTTCACGGAGACGGCGTGCCGACCCTCGGGCCCGTCGAGCACGTACCGGGGGCCCTCGGCGGGGCCCGGGGCGGCCGGGAGGGGATCGCCGGGGGAGCCGGCGCCCTCGGGCGCGCCGAGGTCTTGGGCGACGAAGACGGGCGCCGTCACGCCACACCGCCGTCGTGGTCCACGGTGTCCGCGGGCGCGTCGGGCGGTGCGAGGTGCCCCGGTCTGCGGGGCGGCGCCCAGGCGGCCGTCCTGGCGTCGTCCAGCTCCGCGGCCAGCACCTCCACGAGCCGGCCGGCAGGCAGCTCGCGGGACATCCGGTAGCCCTGGCCCGCCCACAGCGGCATGCCCTGCTGATCGCCGGCCTCCGCGGCGGCGCGGCGCAGCGGCGCGGTCAGGTGGTGCACCTGCGGATAGGCGGCGGGGGCGTACGGGCCGTGCTCCCGCATGAAGCGGTTGACCAGGCTCCGGGCGGGGCGGCCGGTGAAGGCGCGGGTGAGTTCGGTATGGGCGAAGAGGGAGCCGGTGACGGCCTCCTTGTGCAGCGGGTGGGCGCCCGATTCGGGGGTGACGAGGAAGGCCGTGCCGAGCTGTCCGGCGACGGCCCCGGCGGCGAGCACCGCGGCGATCTGTGTGCCGCGCATCAGCCCGCCCGCGGCGATCAGCGGTACGCGCACCGCCTCGCGGGCCTCGGCGACCAGGGTGAGCAGCCCGTAGCCGGCGCCGTCACGCTCGGGCTGGTCGCGGTGGGTGCCCTGGTGGCCGCCCGCCTCGACGCCCTGGAGGCAGACCGCGTCGGCGCCGGCCTGCTCGGCGGCGCGGGCCTCCTCGGGGGTGGTGGCGGTCACCACGGTGACGGTGCCGGCCCGGGCGAGGGCGGCGAGCACCTCGTCCTTGGGGCAGCCGAAGGTGAACGAGACCACGGGCACCGGGTCGTCGAGCAGGACGGCGAGCTTGGCGTCGTAGCCGTCGTCGCGGTTGCAGTCCGGGTCGCCGAGGTCCGTCTCGTACCAGGAGGCCTCACCGGCGAGCTGCTCCCGGTAGACGTCGATGGCGGCCGGGTCCGCGTACTCGGGCTGCGGGAGGAAGAGGTTGACGCCGAAGGGCCGGTCGGTGAGCCCGCGCACCTGCTTGATCTCGTGGTACATCCCGTCGGCGGTCTTGTAGCCGGCGGCGAGGAAACCGAGCCCTCCGGCCTCGCAGACGGCGGCGGTCAGCCGCGGACAGGAGGCGCCGCCCGCCATCGGAGCCTGCACGATCGGGAGGGCGTCCGGTGAGGAGAGGAGATCGGTCAGTGCGGAGGACATGACCGCATGGTGTCACGTCCCCCACACAAGTCCGAAACCAGCCTTACGCACGGCATATGCCCTGGTCACCGACCGACGTCATCGGCCGTTGAAGGCGTCCTTCAGCCGGGAGAACAGGCCCTGCTGGCCTGGCTGGAACTGTCCGGTCGGACGCTCCTCGCCGCGGAGTTTGGCCAGCTCCCTGAGCAGTCGCTCCTGCTCGGGGTCGAGCTTGGCGGGGGTCTGCACCTCGACGTGCACGATCAGGTCACCGCGGCCGCCGCCCCGCAGGTGGGTGATGCCCCGGCCGTGCAGCGGGATCGACTGGCCGGACTGGGTGCCGGGCCGGATGTCGACCTCCTCCAGGCCGTCCAGGGTCTCCAGCGGCACCTTGGTGCCGAGTGCGCCCGCGGTCATGGGGATGGTGACCGTGCAGTGCAGGTCGTCGCCGCGGCGCTGGAAGACCTGGTGGGGCAGTTCGTGGATCTCCACGTAGAGGTCGCCCGCCGGGCCGCCGCCCGGGCCGACCTCGCCCTCGCCGGCGAGCTGGATCCGGGTGCCGTTGTCGACGCCCGCGGGGATCTTGACGGTGAGGGTGCGGCGGGAGCGGATGCGGCCGTCGCCCGCGCACTCCGGGCAGGGGGTGGGCACGACGGTGCCGAAGCCCTGGCACTGCGGGCAGGGCCTGGAGGTCATGACCTGGCCCAGGAAGGACCGGGTGACCTGCGAGACCTCGCCGCGGCCACGGCACATGTCACAGGTCTGCGCCGTGGTGCCGGGCGCGGCACCCTCGCCGTTGCAGGTGGAGCAGACGACGGCCGTGTCGACCTGGATGTCCTTGGTGGTGCCGAAGGCCGCCTCGTTGAGCTCGATCTCCAGCCTTATCATCGCGTCCTGGCCGCGCCGCGTACGCGACCTGGGCCCACGCTGGGACGCCGTTCCGAAGAAGGCGTCCATGATGTCGGAGAAGTTGCCGAAGCCGCCCGCGCCGAAGCCGCCGGGGCCGCCGGCACCGCCCGTCTGGGACAGCGGGTCCCCGCCGAGGTCGTAGACCTGCTTCTTCTGCGGGTCCGACAACACCTCGTAGGCGGCGTTGATCTCCTTGAACCGCTCCTGCGTCTTCGGATCGGGATTGACGTCCGGGTGCAGCTCGCGGGCGAGCCGCCGGAACGCCTTCTTGATCTCGTCCTGGGACGCGTCTCGGCGTACGCCTAGTACGGCGTAGTAATCCGTGGCCACTTACGACTCCGCCAGGATCTGTCCGACGTAACGTGCCACTGCGCGTACTGCTCCCATCGTTCCCGGGTAGTCCATGCGGGTCGGTCCTACCACGCCGAGCTTGGCGACTGCCTCTGAGCCCGAACCGTAGCCGACCGAGACCACGGACGTGGAGTTGAGTCCCTCGTGCGCGTTCTCATGACCGATCCGTACCGTCATGCCGGAGTCCGTGGACTCGCCGAGCAGCTTGAGGAGCACGACCTGCTCCTCAAGGGCCTCCAGCACCGGCCGGATGGTGAGGGGGAAATCATGGCCGAAACGGGTGAGGTTGGCGGTGCCGCCGATCATCAGCCGCTCCTCGGTGTCCTCCACCAGGGTCTCCAGCAGGGTGGAGAGCACGGTCTGGACGGTGCCGCGGTCCTCGGCCTCGAAGGCCTCCGGCAGGTCCTGCACGAGCTGCGGCACGTCCGCGAAGCGACGGCCGCCGATCCGGCTGTTCAGCCTCGCGCGCAGGTCGGCGAGCGAGGTCTCGCCGAACGGCGCGGGGCAGTCCACCATGCGCTGCTCGACCCGGCCGGTGTCCGTGATCAGCACCAGCATCAGCCGCGCCGGGGCCATCGACAGCAGCTCCACGTGCCGCACCGTGGAACGGGTCAGCGACGGGTACTGCACGACGGCGACCTGGCGGGTGAGCTGGGCGAGCAGCCGGACCGTGCGGGCCACGACGTCGTCGAGGTCCACGGCGCCGTCCAGGAAGTTCTGGATGGCGCGGCGCTCCGGCGCGGTCATCGGCTTGACGCCGGCGAGCTTGTCCACGAAGAGGCGGTAGCCCTTGTCCGTGGGGATCCGGCCCGCGCTGGTGTGCGGCTGGGCGATGTAGCCCTCGTCCTCCAGGGCGGCCATGTCATTGCGTACGGTCGCCGGTGAGACGCCGAGGTTGTGACGCTCGGTGAGCGCCTTGGAGCCCACCGGCTCCTCGGTGCCGACGTAGTCCTGGACGATGGCGCGCAGCACCTCGAGCCTGCGTTCACTGAGCATCGCGCACCTCCAGCTCTGTCCGTCCGGACCCTTCGTCCGGCCTCGCACACCCGGCCCCTACGTCCGGTCTCCCCACCCTGGGCCCCGCCCATCCCTGACTCGCCGGGACCGGTCACCCCCTGGCACTCGCCGCTCAGGAGTGCCAATTTTTACTCGCCCAGTGTACGGCTCACGGGTGCTGCGGGGGCAAGGCGGCGGCGCCGTGGCCCGAACAGGGGCGCGGGGCCGCGTCCTGGGGCCCCTCCCACACCGCCAGGGCAGTGGGGGAGGCTCCGAGCCGCGGCCGTGTCCGGCAGCCACGTCCGCGCGGGCGCGAGCGACCGGGCCGCGGAGGGACCGCTGCTGGGCGTGTAGGCAGCAGGTCCGCGCGGGCGCGAGCGACCGCCACCGGCCGGTGGCCCGGCCACGACCGGGACGGCCCCTGTGGACGGCGGCGGGGCGACGGCTTCCCGTGGGCCCGTCGCTGAAGTCCCCGTGCCCGTGTCGGGGCGTGGTCGGCGCCCCGAGAGGCCGCGGCCCTTCACGACGGTGGGGCCGTGACGAAGTCGATCAGCTCCTCCACGCGGCCCAGAAGCGCCGGCTCCAGATCCTTGTAGCTGCGCACCCGGGACAGGATGCGCTGCCAGGCCGCGCCGGTGTTCTCCGGCCAGCCGAGCGCACGGCAGACGCCCTTCTTCCAGTCCTGGCCGTGCGGCACGCGGGGCCAGGCGGGGATGCCCACGGAGGACGGTTTCACCGCCTCCCAGACGTCGATGTACGGGTGACCGACGACCAGGGCGTGCGGACCGGACACGGACGCCGCGATCCGGGACTCCTTGGTGCCGGGCAGCAGGTGGTCGACGAGGACGCCGAGCCGGGCGCCGGGCCCGGGGCCGAAGGCCTCGACGATCGCCGGGAGGTCGTCCACGCCCTCCAGGTACTCGACCACCACACCCTCGATGCGCAGGTCGTCGCCCCACACCTTCTCGACGAGCTCGGCGTCGTGGCGGCCCTCCACGTAGATGCGCCCCGCACGGGCGACGCGGGCCCGGGCGCCCGGCACGGCGAGGGACCCGGAGGCGGTGCGGGCCCGCCCCGCGGGCGCGCCGGCGGCGGGCCGCACCAGGGTCACCGGCCTGCCCTCCAGCAGGAAGCCGCGGGGGTGCAGGGGAAACGCGCGGTGCTTGCCGAAGCGGTCCTCCAGCGTGACCGTACCCGCCTCGCAGCGGATCACGGCACCGCAGAACCCGGTCCCCGCCTCCTCCACCACGAGCCCCGGCTCCGCGGGCACCTCGGGTGCGGGCTGCTGCTTCTTCCAGGGCGGCGTGAGGTCCGGTGAGTACTGGCGCATTCGGCCGACGATAGAAGAGGCGGCGGCGCGGCGGTCACGACACGCCGAAACGCAGGGCGAGTTGATCACGCTGCCGTCGGACGAAACCGGCATTCACCGCGGCACCGTGTCCCGGTACGTAGACGGCGTCCGGACCACCGAGGGCCAGCAGCCGGTCCAGGGCCGCCGGCCACCGGCCGGGGACGGCGTCCGGGCCGGCCTGCGGCTCTCCGGACTCCTCCACGAGGTCCCCGCAGAACACCACGTCCGGCTCCCCCGCGCCGCCCGGCACCAGCACGGCCAGGTCGTGCGCGGTGTGCCCCGGCCCGGCGTTCACCAGCACCACCCGGACCCCACCGCCGAGGTCGAGCGTCCGCTCGGCGGGGACGGGGTACCAGGTGGGGGCGGCGGTGCGGGGGTGGGGCGGGTCGGTCTGGGGGGTGCGGGGGGTGCGGGGGGCCACGGTGTCGGGCGCGAGGGTGGCGGGGGGTGTGGTGTTGGAGGTGCCGGGGGCACCGGGGGGCGGGACGCCGGGGGCGGCGGGGCGGGGTGTGCCGTCGCCGGGAGCGGGGGTCGCTGTACCCCGGGCCGCGGGGCCGGGGACCGCGGTGCCGGGGTCCGCGGTGCCGGGGTCCGCGGTGCCGGGTAGCAGGCGGGTCAGGGCGGCGGCGGCCTCGGCGGCGGCATCCGGTGCCACGCCGTGGTGCACCGCGTCGGCGCGCAGGGCATCGGCATCGGCGGCGATCAGTGCCCCGGCACCGGCCGCCGTATGGATCTGCGCATCCGCGAACACCGGGGCGCCCAGCACATGGTCGAAGTGCGGATGGGTGAGCGCGAGGTGGGTCACCCGGCCGCCGGGGCCGAGCAGCCGTTCGGCGGCGGCCCGCAGCCGCGCGCCCTCGGCCAGGGTCGAGCCCGCATCGATCAGCAGGGCCGCGCCGTGCCCGGCGACCAGTCCGCTGGTGCAGTCCCAGCCCGGCAGCCGGCACCGTCCCGCCCGCGCCGACAACTCCTCCCAGCCGGCGTCCCGCCATCCGACCCGCACCGACCCACCTCCTCGCCCACACCCGCGTCCCATGTCACACCCCGCGCCGGGACCGTGCACACGCCCACGCGGCGGGGTCCATGCCCACGCGGCGCCGGCTCGGGGTCGCCCCCATGCGGCCCGGCTCATACCCACGCCACACGACACGTTCCGCGGCTCGGGTTCACCCCCCGCAGCCCGGCCCATACCCACGCCACACGACACCTTCCATGCCCACATCCGCCCGGCCGGGGGGCGGTCCCCTGGCCCCGGTCCACACAGGTCCCCGGCCATCACGGCGTCGGCCTCAGTCCACCAGGTCCCCGACCACGGCGTCGGCCTCAGTCCACCAGGTCCCCGACCACGGCGTCGGCCTCAGTCCACCAGGTCCCTGACCACGGCGTCGGCCAGCAGCCGGCCGCGGAGTGTGAGTACCGCACGGCCGGACTCGTACGGATCCGCTTCGAGGAGGCCCTCGGACACCGCCCGGCGGGCCGCCGCGGCCCCCTCGTCGCGCAGCAGGGAGAGGGGGCAGCCGTCCCGGAGCCGCAGTTCCAGGAGGATCCGCTCGACCCGCCGGTCCTCCGCGGTGAGCACCTCACGCCCGGCGCCGGGTGACCGCCCGGCGGCCAGCCGCGCCGCGTACGCGCCGGGGTGCTTGACGTTCCACCACCGCACCCCGCCGACGTGGCTGTGCGCCCCGGGCCCGGCGCCCCACCAGTCGGCCCCGCGCCAGTACAGCTCGTTGTGCAGGCAGCGGCCCGCCGGGGACGCCGCCCAGTTCGACACCTCGTACCACTCGAAGCCGGCCGCCGAGAGCACGTCGTCGGCGATCAGGTAGCGGTCCGCGTGCTCGTCGTCGTCCGTCACCGGAATCTCGCCCCGGCGGATCCAGCGCGCCAGTCCCGTGCCCTCCTCGACGATCAGCGCATAGGCCGAGACGTGGTCCGGTCCGGCGCCGATCGCCGCGTCCAGGGAGGCCCGCCAGTCGTCGTCGGACTCCCCCGGTGTGCCGTAGATCAGGTCGAGGTTCACGTGTGCGAACCCGGCGGCGCGTGCCTCGGCCACGCACGCCTCGGGGCGGCCCGGGGTGTGCCGGCGGTCCAGCACGTCCAGGACGTGCTGGCGGGCGCTCTGCATCCCGAAGGAGATCCGGTTGAAGCCGCCGGCCCGCAGCCGGGCCAGGTAGGCGGGGTCGACGGACTCCGGGTTGGCCTCCGTGGTGATCTCCGCGTCGTCCGTGAGCCCGAACTCCGACCGGATCGCGTCCAGCATCCGGACGAGGTCGTCCGCGGCGAGCAGGGTCGGGGTGCCGCCGCCGACGAAGACGGTGCGCACCGGGCGCGGGTCGTCGCCGAGCACCTTGCGGGCCAGGCGGACCTCGTCGGTCAGCGTGCCCGCGTAGTTGTCCCGCGAGGCGAGCACGCCGCCGGTGCCGCGCAGCTCGGTCGCGGTGTAGGTGTTGAAGTCGCAGTAGCCGCAGCGGGTGGCGCAGTACGGCACGTGCAGGTAGAAGCCGAGCGGGCGCCCGGCGCCTTCGTGGAGGGCGCCGGGCGGGAGTGCCCCGTCCTCGGGTACGGGCTCGCCGTCGGGCAGTACGGAAGGCATACGTGCCATTGTCCCGTATGCGTCGGCGGTCCTCGCCCCTGGCGCCTACGGCGCCAACCTGCCCCTCAGGGCAGTGGCCACGTGCGACCCCGTCGTGGCTGGTCGCGCAGTTCCCCGCGCCCCTTTTCGGGGCGCCTGCGGCGCCATAACGGGCCTCGCCCCCGCCAGGGGGCGCGGGGAACCGCGCGACCAGCCCAGGACGACCGGCAGATCACACCCACCGCAAGCGGCACGCCCCATGGACGGCGCCGCAGGCGCCCCGAAAGGGGGCGCGGGGAACTGCGCGAACAACCAAGCACGACCAGGAGATCACCACCCACCGCAAGCGGCAGGGCCGTGGATGGCGCTGCAGGCGCCCCGAAAAGGGGCGCGGGGGGCGCGGGGAACTGCGCGAACGGCCGCGGCGGGCCGCAGGACGCCAGCCGGCCGAAGGGGGCACAGGGGCGCGCCCCAGCCGGACCGCCCCCCAAGGGGGAGGCGGACGACTCCGGGGCGGGCGCCCACAGGGAGGTGAAAGCGCGAGGGGTCAGGCCTCGCGCGCTCCCGCGTACATCTCATCGATGAGATGCCGGTACTCCCGCTCCACCACAGGCCGCTTCAACTTGAGACTCGGCGTCAACTCCCCGTGCTCGATGTCCAGATCCCGCGGCAGCAGCCGGAACTTCCTGATGGCCTGCCACCGCTGCAACCCCTCGTTGAGCCGCTGCACATACCCGTCGATGAGCGCCACCGTCGCCGGCGCCGCCGCCACCTCCGCATACGACTTGCCCGCGAGCCCGTGCTCGTTCGCCCACTCCATGATCGAGGGCTCGTCGAGCGCGATCAGCGCGGAGCAGAAGTTCCGGTCGGCACCGTGCACCAGGATGTTGGACACGAACGGGCAGACCGCCTTGAACTGCCCCTCCACCTCGGCCGGCGCGACGTACTTGCCCCCGGAGGTCTTGATCAGGTCCTTCTTGCGGTCCGTGATGCGCAGGTAACCGTCGGGCGAGAGCTCGCCGATGTCGCCGGTGTGGAACCAGCCGTCGGGCTCCAGCACCTCCTGTGTCTTCTCCGGCAGCCCGTGGTAGCCCTGCATGATTCCGGGCCCGCGGAGCAGGATCTCGCCGTCGTCGGCGATCCGGACCTCCGTGCCGGGCAGCGGCTTGCCGACCGTGCCGGTGCGGTACGCCTCGCCGGGGTTGACCAGGGACGCGGCGGACGACTCCGTGAGGCCGTAGCCCTCCAGGATGTGCACCCCCGCCCCGGCGAAGAAGTAGCCGATCTCGGGGGCGAGCGCGGCGGAGCCGGAGACGCAGGCCCGCATCCGGCCGCCGAAGGCCTCGCGCAGTTTGCCGTAGACGAGGGCGTCCGCGACCTTGTGCTTGGCGCTCAGGCCGAACGGGGCGGAGGCCCTGCCCGTGCGCCGGTAGGTGTCCTGGGTGACCTTCGCGTACTCGCGGGCCACCCCGGCGGCCCACTGGAAGATCTTGTACTTGGCGGGCCCGCCTGCCCGTGCCTTGGCCGCCACGCCGTTGTAGACCTTCTCGAAGATGCGCGGCACCGCGGCCATGTACGTGGGCCGCACCACCGGCAGATTCTCGATGATCTTGTCGACCCGGCCGTCCACCGCGGTGACGTGCCCGACCTCGACCTGCCCGCTGGTGAGCACCTTGCCGAAGACATGCGCGAGCGGCAGCCACAGGTACTGCACGTCGTCCGGGTAGATCAGGCCGGTGGCGGCGATGGCCTTGGCCATGTAGGACCAGCTGTCGTGCGCCAGCCGCACGCCCTTCGGGCGGCCGGTGGTGCCGGAGGTGTAGATGAGGGTGGCGAGCTGGTCGGCGGTGATCGCCGAGACCCGCTTCCTGATGAGGTCGGGCTCCTTCTCCAGACGGGCGGCGCCACGCGCCTCCACCTCGTCCAGGGTGATCAGCCAGCCGTCGGGCTCGTCGGCGGGGGCCGCGTCCCGGATGCCGCGCGGGTCGATCACCACCACATGGGCGAGCCCGGGCAGGTCGGCGCGCCGCTCCCGCGCCTTGGCGAGCTGGTCGGCGTCCTCGGCGACCAGCACCCTGCTGCCGGAGTCGGAGAGGATGAACGCGGACTCGTCGGCGTTCGTCTGCGGGTAGATCGTGGTGGTGGCCGCGCCGGCGCAGAGGATGCCGAGGTCGGTGAGGACCCACTCGATCCGGGTGGTGGAGGCGAGCGCCACGCGCTCCTCGGGCTGGACGCCGAGTTCTATCAGCCCGGCGGCTATGGCGGACACCCGGTCGGCCGTCTGCGCCCAGCTCAGCGACTTCCAGTCGTCGGGCCCCGTGCCGGAGGCGGGCGGGACCGGGTACCGGAAGGCCTCCTTGTCGGGCGTGGCCGCCACGCGCTCCAGGAAGACGTTTGCCACCGACGGCGGCCGGTTCTCGATCAGGGTCTGTGCGTCGCTCACGACTTCCTCCGGGCCCGCGACAGTGTGCGTCTCGGCTGGGCGGCTGACTGCCCGCGGCTTGGGTGCTTGTTTAACTCACGAGTAACTACCGAGTGGGCATCAGGGTAGAGGGGAGTCGCGCCCCGCGTAAGAGGCCATGACCGGTCTCTTTACACGGCACTCCGACTCTTCGCAGACAGTCCCGCATTTGCGCACACCTGCCCCGGCGCTCGTGTGCTACCGACCCACTCCCGAGCACCCTGGGGCGGCCTCGCCCTCCGGTGAGCCGCTCTGAAGAGGGCGCTGGGAACTGCGCGACCGACCACGACGAGGCAGGCACACCACCGGCCCGAGGGCACAGTCACGCAGGGGAAGCCGCGCGGCGGCGGACGCGGCGACGAGGCCGCAAACAGGAGACGGGCGGACGCGGAACGTCACCCGGCCCCGGAGCCGGGCCGGACGGAGTCGGAGCCGGGCCGGACGGAGTCGGACCAGGTACCGGAGTGCCGGACCGGCGCCAGGTCAGTCACCGGACGCGGGCCGGACCGGCGCCAGTGCGGGGACTGGACGCGGGCCGGGGCAGAACCGAAGCCGGGGCAGGACCGAAGCCGGGGTAGACCGAAGCCGGGCAGGAGCCGGGACGAAGCCGGAGTCGGGACCGAAGCCGCGGCCGGGCACACAACGCCGCTCCCCCACGAACCGCACCACCGACCCCGGCCGCTCCCTACTTCTTCTTGCCCCCGTCGTCGCTCGACAGGACCGCGATGAACGCCTCCTGCGGCACCTCCACGGACCCCACCATCTTCATCCGCTTCTTGCCCTCCTTCTGCTTCTCCAGCAGCTTCCGCTTACGCGAGATGTCACCGCCGTAGCACTTGGCGAGGACGTCCTTGCGGATGGCCCGGATGGTCTCCCTGGCGATGACCCGGGAGCCGATCGCGGCCTGGACGGGCACCTCGAAGTTCTGCCTCGGGATGAGCTCCTTGAGCTTGGCGACCAGCCGCACCCCGTACGCGTACGCGTGGTCCCGGTGGGTGATCGCGGAGAACGCGTCGACCTTGTCGCCGTGCAGCAGGATGTCGACCTTCACCAGCTGCGCGTTCTGCTCGCCGGTGGGCTCGTAGTCCAGCGAGGCGTACCCGCGGGTCTTGGACTTGAGCTGGTCGAAGAAGTCGAAGACGATCTCGGCGAGCGGCAGGGTGTAGCGGATCTCCACCCGGTCCTCGGAGAGGTAGTCCATGCCGAGCATCACACCGCGCCGGGCCTGGCAGAGTTCCATGATCGCGCCGATGAACTCGCTCGGGGCGAGGATCGTGGCCCGCACCACCGGCTCGTAGACCTCTGCGATCTTTCCCTCGGGAAACTCACTCGGATTGGTGACCGTGTGCTCGCTCCCGTCCTCCATGAGGACGCGGTAGACGACGTTCGGCGCGGTGGCGATCAGGTCCAGGCCGAACTCGCGCTCCAGCCGTTCCCGCACCACGTCCAGGTGGAGCAGTCCGAGGAAGCCGACGCGGAACCCGAAGCCGAGCGCCGCGGACGTCTCCGGCTCGTAGACCAGCGCGGCGTCGTTCAGCTGGAGCTTGTCCAGGGCCTCGCGCAGCTCGGGGTAGTCCGAGCCGTCCAGCGGATACAGGCCGGAGAAGACCATCGGCTTGGGGTCCTTGTACCCGCCCAGCGGCGTGTCGGCGCCCTTGGACTGGGCGGTGATCGTGTCACCGACCTTGGACTGCCGGACGTCCTTCACACCGGTGATCAGATAGCCCACCTCGCCGACGCCCAGCCCGTCCGCGGGCAGCATCTCCGGGGAGTTCGTGCCGATCTCCAGCAGCTCGTGGGTGGCGCCGGTGGACATCATCCGGATCCGCTCGCGCTTGTTGAGCTGTCCGTCGACGACACGGACGTACGTCACGACGCCGCGGTACGAGTCGTAGACCGAGTCGAAGATCATGGCGCGGGCGGGCGCGTCGATTACGCCGACCGGCGCGGGGATCTCGGCGACCACCTTGTCGAGCAGCGCCTCCACGCCGAGGCCGGTCTTCGCGGAGACCTTGAGGACGTCGTCGGGCTCGCACCCCACGAGGTTGGCCAGCTCCTCGGAGAACTTCTCCGGCTGCGCGGCGGGCAGGTCGATCTTGTTGAGGACCGGGATGATGGTGAGGTCGTTCTCCATCGCCAGGTAGAGGTTGGCGAGGGTCTGGGCCTCGATGCCCTGGGCGGCGTCGACGAGCAGGATCGTGCCCTCGCAGGCCGCGAGGGAGCGTGAGACCTCGTAGGTGAAGTCCACGTGGCCGGGGGTGTCGATCATGTTCAGGATGTGCGTCCTGCCCTGCTCGGGGCCCTCGGTGGGGGCCCAGGGCAGCCGGACGGCCTGGGACTTGATCGTGATGCCGCGCTCGCGCTCGATGTCCATCCGGTCGAGATACTGGGCGCGCATCTGCCGCTGCTCGACCACGCCGGTGAGCTGGAGCATCCGGTCGGCGAGGGTGGACTTGCCGTGGTCGATGTGCGCGATGATGCAGAAATTGCGGATCAGAGCCGGGTCGGTACGGCTCGGCTCAGGCACATGGTCAGTGGTCGCGGGCACGCAGGGTCCTGTCTCTTGAGGCTTCCATGCCTCTGCTGAGTTCGAGGGCAGATCGATACGTAGCCCCCATCGTCCCACGGGCCGGGCACTGCGACCGGTTTGGGCCGCTTGGACACCGGCTGCTAGCCTGGACCGCTGTGTCTTCGGACCCTTCCCGACCGTCTTGGACCCGCCGCTGAGCGGCGTGGTGCGCGCGGCCGGGCGGGCGCCCGAGCCGGACACGTGAAAGATCATCCTTCCTGTAGCTGAACCTGTACCTGAAAAGGCTCTTTCGTGGCGAACATCAAGTCCCAGATCAAGCGGATCAAGACCAACGAGAAGGCCCGGCAGCGCAACAAGGCCGTGAAGTCCTCCCTCAAGACCGCGATCCGCCGCACCCGTGAGGCCATTGCCGCGGGTGACGCCGAGAAGGCCACGGCCGCCGCGCGCGAGGCCTCGCGCAAGCTGGACAAGGCCGTCTCCAAGGGCGTCATCCACAAGAACCAGGCCGCCAACAAGAAGTCGGCCCTGGCGTCGAAGGTCGCGTCCCTCAAGGGCTGAGCCGCCCTGACGGGCGGCCCGGTGAACCACACCCGGCCGACCCGGCCACTCGGACGGCCACGTGAGCCGCACGGCCACGTGAACGGCCACCTGCACGTCTGACGCCGGCGGGACCCCAGCGGGCCCTCTCATCCGCTCCCCACCGGCACCCCCGGCTCCGCACTCGTCCGCGTTCGCCACGACGCTGCGGCGGAGCCCCACAGCAGTTCGGGGAACCCCCTTTCCGGCCCTTTCCCCGGGGCCGGGAAGGGGGTTTTTCGCGTTCCCGGCCCCGGCGGCCCCCACAGGACCGACCGCCGGGGTCCGGGGACGGGCCGGCTACCGACGGGAGCGGGCCGCGCGGGCGATGGTGACGACCGCCTTCTCCAGGGCGTACTCCGGGTCGTCACCGCCGCCCTTGACGCCTGCGTCCGCCTCCGCCACGGCCCGGAGCGCCACGGCGATACCGTCGGGCGTCCACCCCCGCATCTGCTGGCGGACGCGGTCGATCTTCCACGGCGGCATGCCCAGCTCCCGGGCGAGATCCGCGGGCCGCCCCCCGCGCGCGGCGGACAGCTTCCCGATGGCCCGCACGCCCTGCGCCAGGGCGCTGGTGATCAGTACCGGTGCGACCCCGGTCGACAGCGACCACCGCAGCGCCTCCAGGGCCTCCGCCGCGCGGCCCTCCACCGCTCGGTCGGCCACGGTGAAGCTGGACGCCTCCGCGCGGCCCGTGTAGTAGCGCCCGACGACGGCCTCGTCGATGGTGCCGTCCACGTCCGCCACCAGCTGCGCCGTGGCCGAGGCCAGCTCCCGCAGGTCGCTGCCGAGCGCGTCGACCAGCGCTTGGCACGCCTCCGGCGTCGCGGACCTGCCCAGCCCCCGGAACTCCGCCCGCACGAACGACAGCCGGTCGGCCGGCTTGGTCACCTTGGGGCAGGCGACCTCGCGTGCCCCCGCCTTCCGCGCCGCGTCGAGCAGGCCCTTGCCCTTGGCGAGGCCGGCGTGCAGCAGCACAAGGGTGATCTCCGGGGCGGGCGCCGTCAGATAGGCCTTGACGTCCTTGATCGTGTCCGCCGAGAGGTCCTGCGCCTGGCGTACGACGACGACCTTCCGCTCGGCGAACAGCGACGGGCTCGTCAGCTCGGCCAGCGTGCCCGGCGCCAGCTGGTCCGGGGTGAGGTCCCGGACGTCCGTGTCCGGGTCGGCGGCCCGGGCGGCCGCCACCACCTCCTGCACGGCACGGTCGAGCAGCAGCTCCTCCTGCCCCACGGCGACGGTGACCGGCGCCAGCGGGTCCGACGCGGCGGTGCTGCGGCTGCTTGCGGTGCGTTCGCTGTTCCTGGCCATCGCGGTCAAGCATCCCACGCACCACTGACAGCCCCGTGCGCGTCGGCCGGGCCCTCGGGCGCGGCGGCGGGTCAGCCGAGGACGGACGCGGGCAGGCCCCCGCACGAGGCCCCCTCGGGTGCCGGTCCCGGCAGAGGCCGCGCACGGCGGACGCGACGGCTGCCGCCCGGTGTGCGGCCCGGCAGAGGCCCGGCAGCAGGCTCGGCGGGAGCCAGGCAGCAGGCCCGACGCAATCCCGGCGGCCGGCTCGGCGGGAGCCAGGCATCGGGCTCGGCGGGAGCCAGGCGTCGGGCCCGGCGCAATCCCGGCAGCGGGCTCGGCCGGAGCCCGGTAGGGGCCAGCGGAGACCCCGGGACGGGGGGCCGGGCAGGCGGAGCCGAGGCGGGGCCGCCGGACCGGGGTGGCTCACGGGTCCTCGCGCCAGCCGTCCCACTCGGCGGCGAACTCGTCCAGTGCCCGGGCGTCGAGCCGCTCCTCGGCGTCCTCGACGACCAGCAGCCACTGGGCGTCCTCGGCGTCGTCCTCTCCGGCGAGGGCGTCGCGAAGCACCTGGGGTTCCTCCGCAACTCCGAACCGCTCGCCCAGCGCCTCGGCCGCCTCCTCCGCCGCATCACGGTCGGGCAGCACCAGCACATGCCTGGCATCGCCCATGCCGTCACTCATCTCGTCCACGTGCCCCGCACCACTCGCATCACTCGAACATCACTTCCCACCTCGGCATTCTCCCGGCAGTCGGCCGGCACCGACGACCGGGGGCAGACGCGCCGGCGTCCCGCCACGGCATCGCCTCGCAGGGGCTCGCGGGCCGTGCCCGGCCCGCCCCGGTGACGGGGCCGCCCCGCTGACGGGCTCACGACTTCGGCACGATCTGCACGTCGAGGTTCACCGTGATGCTCGGGCCGACGACCGCGATACCCCGGGCCAGCATCGTCTGCCAGCTGACCGTGAAATCATCGCGATGCAGCTCGGCGGTGGCACGGCAGGCCGCTCTGGTCTCGCCCTCCATGCCGTTGCCGAGGCCCTGGTACTCGGCGTCGAGCGTGACCGTACGGGTGACGCCGTGCAGCGTCAGGGCGCCGGGGATGGCCCAGTGACTGCCGCCCTTGTGCACGAAGCGGTCGCTGTAGAACTCCAGCGTCGGAAAGCGCTCCACATCAAGGAAATCGGCGGACCGCAGGTGGTTGTCGCGCATCGGAACGTTGGTGTCGATGGAGGCGGCGTCGATGACCACGTGCATCGCGGAGCTCTCGATGGGGTCCGCGATCCGTATCGCACCTGCAAAGGTGTTGAACCGGCCGTGGATGCGCGCAAGGCCGATGTGCCGTGCGGTGAAGCCGATCGAGGTGTGCATCGGCTCGATCTCCCAGTCCCCGGGGGCGGGCAGCGGCGGCGGCTCGGAGATCTGCAGGGTGAGATCGCCGAGCGAGGCGAGGCTGTGCTCCGCGACCGTCGCGGTCGCGCGGTAGGGCGCATAGCCGTCCGCGGAGACCGCCAGGCGGTACTCCCCGGCGGGCACGGTCGCCATGAACGAGCCGTACGGGTCCGTGCCTCCGGCCACCACGGTACGGCCCAGAGTGTCGCTGACGGCCAACTCGGCGTGCTTCACCGGCTCGTTGACGGGATCGAGCACCCGGCAGCTCAACGCCCCCGCGTCCGGTGGCATGGGAATGGCCGGGACAAGGCCTTGCCTCAGCCCGCGTGCGGTGCGGTTTCCCTTCCTGCGGCCGAACATGCGCGAACACCCCAGTGCGATGTGAGAGCTGTCAGAACTTGTGAACGGGCAGTCGTGAACACCCGCTTAGCCGATCGACTTTGCGAAGATATCTTCACCCATCGTGACAGTGTTCGGCACAACCCGGGCCCACATCGCGGGAATCCAGCACTGACGCTGGTTACCGCCTCGTGTGGCCCGAAGTAATCGGGCGCCTTGAGCTGGGTGACCCCGCCGGTCGTACGGATTGGCGTCCTGCCTACCCGCAATGCCTCCTGACGGCGCGATATGTGGTCTTTCTCACCATGGCGAGGCAGGTGATTCCGCCACGCGCAACCCGCTCCCGGCCGTCCCGACGACCGCCAGCGAACCGTCCTCGTCCGTGCGCAGCACCGTGGCTCCGCCTGCCCGGAGCGCCGCGACCGTACGCGGCGAAGGGTGGCCATAAGGGTTGTCCGCGCCGCACGAGATCAAGGCCAGCCTGGGTGCGGCCTTCCGTATCAGCAGCGGATCCTGGTAGGCGGAGCCGTGATGGGCAACCTTCAGCACGTCCACACGCCCCAGCCCGGCCCCTGCCGGACCGCTCAGCAACGCCTGCTGCGCCACCGGCTCCAGATCCCCGAGCAGCAGCAACCGCAACCCGCCGGTCCGCACCAGCAGCGCCACGCTCGCGTCATTCGGCCCGTCGGGCTCCGGCGCCTGCTGCGGCGGAGGCCACACCACCTGCCACTCCAGCGCCCCTGCCCTCCGCCGCTCCCCCGCCACCGCCTGCGTGACCGCGATGTGCCGGGCCGCGGCCGCCCTGCGCACGAACTCCGCCTCGCTCCGCGGCTCCTGGAACCCGGTGGTCTCGATCATCCCGACCTCCCGGCCCCGCAGCACACCCGGCAGCCCGGCAACATGGTCGGCGTGGAAGTGGGTGAGCAGCACCATCCGGACACGGGTGACGCCCAGCGTGCGCAGGCAGTGGTCGACCAGGACCGGGTCTGGCCCGGCATCCACCACCACGGCCGTGCCGTCACCCGCCGCGAGCACCGTGGCATCGCCCTGGCCCACGTCGCACATCACGAACCGCCATCCGGGCGGCGGCCAGCCCGCCAGCACCCGGGGCAGCGGTCTCGGCTGCAGGACCAGGAGCAGCAGGCCGCAGACGCAGACCAGGCACGCCCAGGGGTGCCCGATCAGCTTCCGCCCCGCCAGGGCCACCGCCGCGCCGACCGCGAGGAGCAACAGACCGCCCCGCCAGCTCCCGGGCCAGTCGACGCGGGCCCCGGGCAGGCCCGCACCGGTACGGGCGATGGCCGCGAGCCAGCCCGCCGGCCACCCGGCGCACCAGGCGAGAGCCCTGGCGAACGGCATGGCCACCGGTGCAGCCACCAGCGCACCGAACCCCAGCACGGTGGCGGGGGCCACCGCGAACTCGGCCAGCAGATTGCACGGCACCGCCACCAGGCTCACCCTCGACGCCAGCGCCACCAGCACCGGAGCGCACACCGCCTGAGCGGCTGCCGCGGCCGCCAGCGCCTCCGCCACTCTCGGCGGCACGCCCCTCTCCCGCAGCGCCCCCGCCCACCGGGGCGCGAGCGTCAGCAGGGCGCCGGTCGCCAGCACGGAGAGCAGGAAGCCATAGCTCCGCGACAGCCACGGGTCGTACAGGACGAGCAGCAGTACCACCGCCGCCAGCGCCGGAACGAGGGATCTGCGCCGGCCCGTCGCGACGGCGAGCAGCGCGATCCCGCCGCAGGCGGCGGCCCGCAACACGCTGGGCTCCGGCCGGCACACCACCACGAACGCCAGTGCCAGCAGTCCGCCGAGCAGTGCCGCGCCGCGCAGGCCGATACCCAGGCGTGGCGCCAGCCCACGCCGCTCGGCACGGTGCGCAAGGCCCGGCGGTCCGATCAGGAGGGTCAGCAGGATGGTGAGGTTGGCACCGCTGACCGCCAGGACATGGGTCAGGTCGGTCGCGTCGAACGCCTCACGGAGCTCCGGCGGCACACGGCCGGTGTCCCCGACCACCAGCCCCGGCAGCAGCGCACGCGCATCCGGCGCCAGGTCCTCCGTGGCCGTACGCAGCCCTGCACGGAGCCGGCCGGCGAGTCGCTGCGGCGCCGACGGCCGCCGGACCACCCTGGGTGGCGCGTCCCCCGCCACTCTCACCACGGCGGCGATCCGGTCGCCCCCGGAGGACGGCGGAGCCAGCCGCGCCGGCACACGCACCCGGGTACCGGGCAGCAGTCCCTCCCACGCGGAGGCGTGGGCCGCTTCGGCCCTTGCGCGCGGCGGGCCCGTGCCGGGGTTGTCGACACCTTGGCCGGGCGGGGCGGACCGGGCGGCCTCTCTCCGCGTGGCCTGACCGGCCGTGCCTGCGGCCGTCCTCGGCCGGGGCGCCTCGGCGATCACCAGGACCGGGGTCCGGATGGCATGGGTCGCGCCGTCCGCGGTGGCGACGCGTACGGCCCGAGCATCGAGCACGATCGCCGTCGGAGCCATGTGGTCGCCGGTGACCCGGGGCCGGGTGCGGTGCGGATCCGAGCTGATCTCCACATCGACGGTGACCTGGGCGTACGTGCGGGCCAGCGCCGGCAGGGGACCGCGTCGCAGGTCGACGCCGTGCAGGGCCGCGGAGGCGGCGGAGGCGGCGACACAGAGCAGGACCGCCGCCGCGGACACCCGCGCCCACGGCCGACGCCCGCGGCCCCGCTGCGTGCCCTGCCCGGCCGCCTTCCTCGCCAGTGCGGCGAGGGCTGCGGCCAGCAGCGTGGACAGCGCCACGACCGTGACGGCCAGGCCCGGTGGTGCGTGCAGCATCAGGGCGGCCGTGCCCCAGGTCGCCAGGGCCGGCGGGACCAGGCGCAGATCCGGCGGGCCCTCCTGCCGGGGATGGGATGCGCCGAGCCGGCCGGGTGCGTCGCGGTGAACGGCCGGGCGGGCCTCCGAGGGCGGGCCCACGGAACCTCGCTCGCCGGAGTCCGCCCTGCGGCCGGGCGGACGGGGTGGTCCTGTGCCGTCGGCCCAGTGGGCGGCGGTGACGTAAACGTCGAGCGCGGCGGCTCGGGCGCGGGAGGCGACGGCGGCTCCGGCACGGGTGACGGTGACTCGCGCGTGGGGAGTGGCAGCGGCTCGGGCAGGGGTGACGGTGACTCGCGCGTGGGACGTGGCGGCGGCTCGGGCAGGGGTGACGGTGACCCGGGCGTGGGGAGTGGCAGCGGCTCGGGCACGCGTGACGGTGACCCGGGCGTGGGGCGTCGTGCTGGGACCGGTCACCGTACCGGGGTGCGTGCTGCCGGCCGCGTGCGTGGCGCTGTCGCCCGGCGGCGTCCGGGCGTTCATGGCCGTACGAGATTCCGCAGGTCGGCGAAGCGGCGGTCGCCGATGCCGTTGACTTCGCGGAGCTCGTCCACGGAGCGGAAGGAGCCGTGCTGTGTGCGGTACTCGATGATGTGCCGGGCGAGGACCGGGCCGACGCCCGGGAGTGTGTCAAGCTGCTCCAGGGTGGCGGAGTTCAGGCTGATGGGGGCCGCGGGGGCCGCCGCGGCGGCCCCGGCACCGCCGCCCACCGCTTGCGCTCCCATCGCGCCGGCGCCCGTCACCGCGCCCGCCGCCGCTGTCCGCTTGCCGACGACCACCTGCTCGCCGTCCACCAGGAGCCGGGCGCGGTTGAGCCCGTCCGTGGAGACACCAGCGCGGACTCCACCGGCGGCCTCAAGCGCGTCGGCGACCCGCGAGCCGGCGGGCAGCCGCTGCAATCCCGGGCGCCGCACCTTGCCGGTCACATCGACGACGATCATGGTGCTGCCCGTCCCGCCGGTGGCGCCCGGGCTTGCCGTGCTGTGCGCGGCCGGCGCCTCCTCCGGGGGCGGCTCCTCGCGAGCCCCCTCGGGTGCCGCCCGCACCACGTCCGGTGCCTGGACCGACTGGCTTCGACCGGCCCAGAAGTGCTGCACGGCGAAGGCCGCCGCGGCGACCAGCACCACGGTCAGGGCGATCAGGCTGCGGATCTCCAGGCCGAAGCGGGCCTGCAGGGACTGCATCCACAGGGGCAGGCGGTCCCGCACCGCGGCGGAAGCCCTCGCTCGCCAGGAGCCGGCCTTCCGGTTCGCTGCTGCCGAGTCGCTCCCCGGCGAGCTGATCCGTTCACCGGCCTGGCTGTCAGCTCCCGCACCGGCCCGCGCGCCGCTCTCTCGCGTATTGGCCCGGGTGCCACTCTCGCGCGCGCCCGGGGGCCCGACCTCGGGAGGACCGCCGGAGCGGGCCTCGGCCGCGATTCCGGAGGCGCCCGTGGGAAGGCCGACGGAGCCGGTCTCCGGATCGCGCCGGGGAGCCGTCGCCACCGGAGGGGTACCGCCGGCGCCCTCGGCAACCGGCCGCGCTGCGGCGGCCGCAGGCCCGCCCGGGGTCACGGAGGCCGCCGGCCCCCGAACCCTCGGAGGCTCGCCGAACACCACCGCCGCGCGTAACCGCATGGCCTCCTGTACGGCCTGGTGCCGGCGGGCGCGGGTGCTGCGCGTGTGGACTCGGGGGTGACGGGCGCGGCCGTCGGAGCCGGGGCCACGGCCGGGCCCGCTGGTCGCTGTGGTCGCCTTGCGTACGGAGAGTGATCGAGTTGCCATGCCCGAGACGGTAGTAAGCGCCGCCGCGCATTGTGGATCTTGGTCAATTCCGGTGGATTACTCAGCAGTTGTGGAAAATCTCGTCACCCGGACGTGTGAAGAACCGCGGGGTCCGGTACCCGGACGAGCCTCCCCGGCCACCCCGGGGGCCACCCTTGCCTCTCCGGCCGCTCCGGCCGCTCCGCCCGTCCGGCCGCTCCGCCCGTCCGGCGGCTCCGGCGACTCCGGCGACTCCGGCGACTCCGGCGGCTCCGGCGGCTCCGGCGGCTCCGGGCCATCCTGGTCGCCGGTCACCCCAGAACACAATGCGCGACCGGGACGGCGCCAAAGCCCACGCACCGCCCACCGCACCCATCACACCGACCGCACCGACCGCACCGACCGCACCGACCGCACCGACCGCACCGACCGCACCGACCGCACCGACCAGGGAAACCCCACCCGACGGAACCTCCCCACGTCAGTGCGGTGACACCACGGCGCCGAGGAGCCCCGGACCGGTATGCGCCCCGATGACCGCGCCGACCTCGCTCACATGCAGGTCGGCCAGGCCTGGTACCCGGTCCCGCAGCCGGTCGGCGAGGAGTGCCGCACGCTCCGGTGCGGCGAGGTGGTGCACCGCGATGTCGACCTCGGCGGTCCCCGCCCGCTCGGCGACGATCTCCTCCAGCCGGGCGATGGCCTTGGATGCCGTCCGTACCTTCTCCAACAGCTCGATACGGCCCGCGTCGAGCTGGAGCAGCGGTTTCACAGCGAGCGCGGAGCCCAGCAGCGCCTGTGCGGCGCCGATCCGGCCGCCCCGGCGGAGGTAGTCGAGCGTGTCGACATAGAAATATGTGGCCGTGCCAGCCGCTCGCTTCTCCGCCGCGTTGACGGCCTCGTCGATGGTGCCGTCCGCCTCCGCGGTCTCCGCCGCGGCCAGGGCGCAGAAGCCGAGGGCCATGGCGACCATGCCGGTGTCCACGACCCGTACGGGTACGGGCGCCTCTCGGGCCGCGAGGACCGCGGCGTCGTAGGTTCCGGAGAACTCGGCGGACAGGTGGAGGGAGACGATGCCTTGCGCGCCCGCCTCGGCCACCTTGCGGTAGGTCTCGGCGAAGACGGCGGGGCTGGGCCTCGACGTGGTCACCGGTCGCCGCTTCTGGAGGGCCTGGGCGAGGGAGCGCGCCGAGATCTCTGTGCCCTCCTCCAGTGCCTGGTCGCCCAGGACCACGGTCAGCGGCACGGAGGTGATGCCGTGCCGCTCCACCATCCGCTGCGGCAGGTAGGCCGTGGAATCGGTGACGATGGCGACATGGCGGGACATGAGCTGGAGATTACCCGCAGGTGGCGCCGGTCGGCAGCCCAGCCCCGTCCGGCCGTGTGCAGGTCATGTGGTGTTCTCGGGGCGGGGCTTCTTCTGCCAGGGGTGGGTGCGCTGCCGGACCGGAGGAGTGAGCTCCGGGCGGGAGGCCCCGCGGGCGTCCGCCCGCGCGGTCGAGGAGGGGGCGTCCGGCCAGGCCTGCTCGGCTCCCGGGGCGTCCGGCGCCGGGGGCTCCGGCCAGCCGGGCGCCGGCGGCCTGGTTCGGTGCTCACGGGATGCTGAGGCCGGCCCGGGGGCGTGCTGCCGCTGCTGCGGGGGCTCGGTGTCGTGCGCCCAGTGCCGCAGCGCTCCCGCCTCCATGTCGATCTGCGCGCTGAGGCTGTCCAGATCGTCGTCCGAGAAGCGGTGCGCGCGGTCGCGGGCGGCCCAGCGCAACGCGTCCGCGGACTCCGTGATCCGCTGGGTGCGCCGGCGCAGCTCGGGGAGCCGGGCGGCCAAGGCCGAGCGGTCGGGGTCGCGCTCCAGGCGCTTCAGCTCGTCGTCCAGCTCGTGACCGTGGACGCTGAGGCGTTCGAAGAGGCTGAGGGACTCCTTCAGCGACCCGTCCTCCGCCGCCTTGGCGTGCAGGGCGTCCTGGGTGGCACGCATGGTGGTGCGCAGCCGCAGCCGCAACTGGGCCAGCTCGCCGGCGACGCCGGGCTGTGCGTACGCCTTCGCGCGCAGGGCGGAGTCCTCGACCGTGCGCCTGGCCTGGGTGATGGTGTGGTCGACGCTGCGCTTGGCTGCGCCCACCACCCTGACGGTGGCGTAGACGCCGAGCACCACGAACAGAAGGAACAGCACCGCCATGACGGCGATCACGGTCTCCATGACCCTCCTTACGGTGCTGACAGCCCCGACAGCCCCGACAGCCCCGACAGCCCCGACAGCCCCGGGACGAACCGCTCCGGCGCTCGCGCGGCTCCCGTCTCTCCACGGTAAACGTAAAACCCGCGTCGGGGGTTCCGTCGTACCCCTCAACCCTCAAGCTGCCCCTACAGGAGACGCCCGACCTGCCCGATGGCCACCCACCGCCCCCCGCGCCACACACGCGACAACGGCCCCAGCAACCCCGGCAGGGAGCCGCGCGGACGCCCGAAAGCCGCACCGCACCGGCGACCGGAAAGGCGGCATCACACAGACGGCTCGACAACGGCACCGCACCGGCGACCCGAAGGCGACAGCACACCGCCACCTCGAGGGGGCGCGCCGCCATCCCGAGGCGTCGCGCCGGCATTCGACCGGCGCACCCACTCCGCAGCGGCGCACCCACTCCGCAGCGGCTCGCCTCCACCGGCAACAAGAGCAACCAGCCCCCAGCGGGCCGACCGCAGGACAACCGCGCCGACAGGCCCGGGCACGGCGGGCGCTCACAAGGGGGGTCCGCGGCCGATATGGAGTCCAGCAGAAACGACGAGGGCGATCCGGTCGCACTTCGCAGCGGATCCGGATCGCCCTCGTACTTGTGGAGCTAAGGAGAATTGAACTCCTGACCTCCTGCATGCCATGCAGGCGCTCTACCAACTGAGCTATAGCCCCGAGTGGCCGCCTTCCGGTTGCCCGGCGGCTGCGCCAACTTTACACGGTCCTCCGGGTGGATCACCAAATCGTTTGGGACCCCCGCCCCCGCCGCACCGCCCCGGACGGACCCACGGCGTCACGACGCCGTGCCAAAGCGTCAGTGGCAAAGCCTCACCGCGATGGCGAAGCCGCACGCACTGGCAAAGCCCCACCACAGTGGCGAAGCCTCACGCGCTGGCAAACCTCACGCAGTGGCAGGGCGTCACGCGGTGGCGAAGGAGTAGAACCGTTTCAGGGTGCAGTGCTCGTCCAGGAGCCGACCGTAGATCGGCTCCCCCTCCAGCTCCCGGTAGGTCTCGATGGGATCGCCTTTTATGATCAGCGCCCGCGCGCACTCCTCACACCAGTACTGGTAGTCCGGGTTGACCGGTTCCATGTCACGGACGATCGGAGTGCCGCTGCCGCACCAATCGCACTTCCGCCTGTGCGCACCCATCTATCAGCTCCAGCTATGGCCGCAGGCCGTGCACACGTAGGAGATTCCGCCGTTGTCGCCCAGCATCTGGGCGACGTGGGAGGACCCGCACGACGGGCAGGTGAGGCGGGTCTTGAGACAGGGGCCGGAGGACGGCGCGCCGGGTGAGGCGCCGCGGAGGGGCCGGGTGGGGAGGGGCCGGGTGGAGAGGGGCCTGGAGGGAGTGGTCGGATCTGGTCTCCTCACCGCTTCGAGGAGGCGGTCGGCCTCCCCGAGGATGCACGCTGGCATCACTTCTCCCTCCCGTCGGGCGTCCCCTACCGGCAGTTTGATTCTGCCACGGAGGAACGAGGCGGTCATCGACGCAGGCGTACCAGTCCGGACACGGCACCGAGGACGGCGGCCCCCGCGAGAGCGATCATGCACACAAGGAGGGCATCCGCGGACGCATGCCCTCCGGGGGGCACATGCGCGGCGAGACGGTTCAGGAAGAGCGTGCCGAACGCGGCGACGCCCAGTACCGAGCCGAGCTGGGTGACGGTGGCGAGCAGTCCGCTGGCGTCGGCCGCGTGCTCGTGCCGTACGTCAGCCAGTGCCCTGGTGAGCGTCGGGCTGAAGGCGAGCGCCATGCCGATACCGAGGGCCGAGTAGGCCACGAGTACGGCCGCGCCGCCGGTCCCCCCGCCGTGCAGGATCAGGCCCACGGCGGTGACCGCCGCCGCGGTCAGCAGGAAGCCGACCGGGACCAGCGCCTTCTGCACGGCGCCAGGCCAGCGGCGCCAGGTCTGCCCGACGAGCCCGAAGGCCGCCGCGAGGGGCACGAAGGTCAGGCCGGCGCGCAGCGCGCTGAAGCCCAGGCTGCTCTGCTCGTGCAGGGTGAGCGCGAAGAGGAATCCCGCGTTGATCGCCATGGTGACGGCGATCCGGAAGACGGCCCGGCCCATTCCGGAGCCGCGCAGGAGCCTGGGCGGGATGATCGGTGCGCCACCGCGCCCGGCGAGCCGCGCCTCGTACCGGCAGAACAGCGCGAAGACCAGGGCGGCGGCTGCCAGCGAGAGCCAGGACCACACGGGCCAGTGCTCCTCCTGGCCGAGCACCAGGGGCACCGTCAGCAGCGTGACCGCTGCGGCGAGCAGGACCAGACCGCGGAGGTCGAGCCCGCGGCCGCGCGCCCTCTCCACGCTCTCGCGCGGCAGCACACGCCGGCCGCACAGCAGCAGGACGACGCCGATCGGCACGTTCACCAGGAACACCGGCCGCCATCCGGTGCCGAACAGGTCGGCGCTGACCAGGACGCCGCCGACCGCCTGACCGGCGGCGGAGCCGGTCGCCAGCACCGCCGTGTAGGTGCCGAGCGCACGGGCGCGGGCCTCGCCGGTGAAGGTGCGCTGGATCAGGCTGAGCACCTGGGGGATCATCATCGCGGACCCGCCGCCCTGGACCAGCCTGAAGACGATCAGCTGCACTGTGCTGCCGCTGAGCCCGCAGGCCAGGGAGGCGGCCGTGAACACCGCGAGGCCGGCGAGGAACATCCTGCTGTGCCCGTGCAGCCCGCCCAGGCGGGCACCGGTGATGAGCAGGACCGCGTACGTGAGGGTGTACCCGGCGATCACGAGTTGCAGCTGAGCCCCGGAGGCGCCCAGGTCGGTGCGGAGGGTGGGGGCCGCGACGTTGACGACGAACACGTCGAGCAGCGCCATGAACTGGCCGGCGAGGACGACCGCGAGCAGTCGTCCGGGGTGGTTGTCGGGGCCGCGGGTTCTACTGGGAGCGCGGTGTGGGCTCCCGCCGGCGGTCCCCGGGGTGATGGTGGTCATGGCAGCGAGCCTCACGCCGACCGGATACGGGTAACGAGAGCCCGCTGATGCTGGTACCGGCAGCACCTGGCAGACACCGGGCGGGCAGCGCAGGATGGGGGATGTGACGACTATGGCGACGACACAGCGCCGCAGGCCGGAGCTGGCCGCCTTTCTGCGCAGCAGGCGGGCCCGGGTGACGCCGGCGGACGTCGGTATGCCACCGGGCTCGCGCCGGCGCACTCCCGGCCTGCGCCGCGAGGAGGTGGCGCAGCTGTCGGGGGTCGGCGTGACCTGGTACACCTGGCTGGAACAGGGCCGCCCGATCAACGCGTCGCCGCAGGTCCTGGACGCGGTGGCGCGCACCCTGCTGCTCGACCAGCCGGAGCGCGAGCACCTGTACCACTTGGCGGAGGTGCCGTACACGCCTGATCCGACGGCTGTGACGCAGAGTGTGGGCCCGGAGATCCAGAGCATCCTGGACGCTCTCGACCCCCGCCCGGCCGTGGTCTACAACGCCCGCTACGACGTCCTGGCGACGAACCGGGCCTATCGCGAGCTGTTCTTCCTGGTGGGGTCGCCCCGCGGCGGTCCCCGCAACGCTCTGTGGACGCTGTTCACAGCGGAGACCCCGGTGTGTGCGCTGCTACACCGGGAGTGCCAGGTGCCGACGCTGGTGGCGACGCTGCGCTCGGCGTACGGGCGGCACGCCGGCGAGCCGGCCTGGGAGCGGTTCATACGGGAGCTGTCGGCGGCCAGTGAGGAGTTCGCGCGGCTCTGGGAGAGCGGCGACGTGGTGCCGCCGGGGCCCCGGGTGAAGAGCTACCTGCACGAGGCGGTCGGCGAGCTGCGCATGACGACGGTCTCGCTGTCGATCAATGGGATGCCGGAGTGCCGGATCGTCACCTACAGCCCGGACGACGCGGAGAGTGAGCGCCGCATGGCCGTCCTGCGGGAACGGGCGAGGGGCGCCGGTCCCTCGCCACTGCCCCACGCGCGCGTGCCGGCTTCAGCGGCCCCGGAGAGCTGACCCCCGGAGCGAACCGGGAACGCTCGTACCCGCCCACCGTGCCCCACGCTCGGTAGGTCTTGCACATGTACCGGAGGGCCGGGTTTCCCCCGGTAGGCCTGGAAGGGGTGCGGGTGGCGAAGCCCCCGCCACGCGAGGCGTGGCCGGGCAAAAGGACGAGGGCGAGGTCGATCCGCGCTTTCCGCGGACCAACCTCGCCCTCGCACTCGTGGAGCTAAGGAGAATTGAACTCCTGACCTCCTGCATGCCATGCAGGCGCTCTACCAACTGAGCTATAGCCCCTTGTGTTCGTCCCGCTCCGTGTGGCGAACAAGCAGAACTCTAGCCTGCGAGCTGCCGGAATGTGAAATCCGGGCCAGCGCGGGGCACCGGCCCGGGGTCAGTCGTCGTCGCCGAGCACCGGCTCGGGCAGGGTTCCGGCGTTGTGCTCGAGCAGCCGCCAGCCGCGCATGCCCTCGCCGAGGACGGACCAGCAGCAGTTGGAGAGCCCGCCGAGGCTCTCCCAGTGCCATGGTTCGAGGCCGAGCAGGCGCCCGATGGTGGTCCGGATGGTGCCGCCGTGGCTGACAACGACCAGGGTGCCGTCGGCGGGCAGCTTCTCCGCATGGCGCAGCACGACGGGGGCGGCACGGTCGGCGACCTCGGTCTCCAGCTCACCACCGCCCCTGCGCACCGGCTCGCCGCGTTTCCACGCCGCGTACTGGTCGCCGTACGACGCGATGATCTCCTCGTGCGTCAGGCCCTGCCAGACGCCCGCGTACGTCTCCCGCAGGGCGTCGTCGTAGGTGACGTCCAGGCCGGTGACACGGGCCAGCTCGGCGGCCGTGTCGACCGCCCTGCTGAGGTCGGAGGCGAGGATCGCGTGCGGGCGCAGCGAGGCGAGCAGCCGGGCGGCACGGCGGGCCTGGCCGCGTCCGGCCTCGGTCAGTGCGATGTCCGTGCTGCCCTGGAAGCGGCGTTCGAGATTCCAGGCCGTCTGGCCGTGCCGCCACAGGATGACACGGCGGCCGCGGCGGCCGCCGCTCATCGCAGCTCCCCGCCGAGCTCGCGAAGCTCCTCGGCCTCCTCTGCCGCCCGCTCGCGCTGTGCGTACTGCTCGCTCCTGCCCCGGGTGGCCTTGGCGTCGGCGGGCAGCTCGATCTCCGGGCAGTCCTTCCAGAGCCGCTCCAGGGCGTAGAAGACGCGCTCCTCGCTGTGCTGGACGTGCACGACGATGTCGACGTAGTCGAGCAGCACCCAGCGGGCCTCGCGGTCGCCCTCCCGGCGCACCGGCTTCGCGCCCAGCTCCTTGTTCAGCCGCTCCTCGATCTCGTCGACGATCGACTTGACCTGGCGGTCGTTGGGCGCGGAGGCGAGCAGGAAGGCGTCGGTGATGGCCAGCACGTCGCTGACGTCGTACGCGATGATGTCGTGCGCGAGCTTGTCGGCGGCGGCCTGGGCGGCGGCGTTGATGAGCTCGAAGGAACGGTCCGTGGCGGTCACTACTCAGCTTTCGGTCGGGACATGACGGCGCCGGGGCGCGCGGGAACGCGCCTGCCGCCGGCGGTGCGTCGCGGTCAGTACGTCCCAGGGTCTCACGGACCGTCGACGGCGCCTCAAACGATTACCGCCGGCTGTCAGGGCGTCACCCGGGAAGGCCGCCGCCGAAGGCCCCGTCGGGGCACGGCCCCGACGGCTAGGGCGAGGCGGTCTCCTTCTTGTAGTGGTAGTCCTCGCCGAGGGTCACCGACACATCGGCGTTCGCCGGGACGTCGCCCTTCCTGACGGCACCACTGGGCAGGCCGAGCGTCTCGGCGACCTCGGATGCGTCCTGCTTCTTCGCCGCGTCCGCGTAGGTGACCTGCGAGGACGTGCGTGCCGTGGTGTTCGCTCCGCCGTCGATGAAGGTGTAGCCGCCGTTGACGAGCGCGACCCGTGCGGAGTCGGTCGCCGCCTTGGCGCCGGTGGCGTTCCTGACACCGACGCGTACGGCCGCGCCCTCGTCAGGGGCCTTGACGGTGCCGCCGAGCACGTTCTTGACCACACTGTCGGTGGCCTGCTCGCTGACCGTGCCGTCCGGCTGGACCGGCAGCACCATGGTCTTGTAGTCGCCGCCCTTGGCGTGGTCGGCGAGCTTGGCGAGGAAGGCGCCGAGGTCCTTGTCGGTGAGCGAGGGGTCGAGGATCTGGGCCAGCGTCTGGACGGTGACCGTGGCGGACTGCGGGTCGGACGACATCTTGCGCAGCACCCCCAGCAAGACCTGTCCGAACCTGTTGAGCTGCGCGGTCTCCGGCTCGCCCGGCGCACGGTAGGTGGCGTAGGCCACGGCCATCGGGCCACTGAGGGTCTGGTTCTCACCCTTCTTCACCAGTGGCCCGGTATCTCCCTTTTTCCCTTTTTTGGCGTTCGGGTCGGGCACGTTGGCGTCGGTGGTGACGTCGATGTCGCCGACGAGTTCGACGAGGTTGTCGAGGTAGGGCGTGTCCAGCCGCCAGGTGCCCTCGATCCGGGTGCCCAGGAGGGTGTCGATGGAGTCGCGGGTGCCGCTGGAGCCGTCGTCGTCGACGGACTTGGCCAGGGTGGTCGTGGTGCCGTCGTCGCCGGTCAGGGCGAGCGAGTTGGGCAGCAGGAGGGTGGTGCCGTGCTGGGTGGTGGTGTTGTCGACGAGCAGGGCCGTGGAGGTGCCGCCGCCCTTGGTGTTGTGCAGATGGACGACGATGACGTCCCGGTTCTGCGGTCCCGTCGCCTCGGCGGCGCCCTTGGTGCCGCTGTCCGAGAGGCCGGACAGCTTGCCCGCGTACCAGAGGTAGCCGATGCCGCCGGCGGCGACGAGCGCCAGGACGACGACCAGGGCGATGACGCGGCTGCGGGCCCGCCGCCTGGCCTCCTCCCGCCGCTCGGTGCGGCTCTCGGTGAACTTGAGCCAGTCGATGACGTCGTCGGACTCCTCGTCGGGATCCTCGACGAAGGAGAACTGTTCGGTCCGGTACTCGCCGTCGGACGCGCCCCCGCCCGGCCCGCCGGCGTCGGGGCCGCGCTCCCGAGGCGGCTGTACGGGCCCCTGCCGCCCTCCGGGGTCCGTCCCGGGGCCGTAGGGGTCGTAGGAGCCGTACGCGTCCTGAGCGGGCACCACGGGCTGTCTGCCGGTCCCGTACGGGTCCTGCGACCCCGGCGGGACCGGCGGCACTATCGGCTGCCGCCCGGTCCCCTGCGGGTCGTGGGGCGGCACGGCGGGCTGCTGCCCGGTGCCGTACGAATCCTGCGGGGGCACCACGGGCTGATGGCCGGTGCCGTACGGGTCACGCCCCGTGCCGTAGGCGTCCTGCGGCGGCACGACGGGCTGCTGCCCCGTCCCGTAGGCGTCCTGCGGCGGCACGACGGGCTGCTGAGCCGTGCCGTACCCCTCGTGCTGCGGGGCGGCGGGCTGCTGACCGGTCCCATAGGGGTCGTAGGGCGGCACGTCGGGCTGCCGGGCAGTGCCGTACGGGTCGTCGTAGCCGTACGGCCGGCCGTAGGGATCCCGGGTCTCCTGGGCGGTCCGCTCGGGCGGCACCTGGCGGTACACGGGCTGGCCGTAGGCGTCGTAGCCGACGATCTCGTACCGGTCTCCCGCGTATCCGTCGTGTCGCTCGTTCACAGGTGCCCTCCCGGCTCAGGTGCCGCGGTACAGGTTGCGCTTGGCGATGTAACGCACCACACCGTCCGGAACGAGGTACCAGACGGGATCGCCCGCCGCGACTCTCGCACGGCAGTCCGTGGAGGAGATGGCCAGCGCGGGGACTTCCACGAGCGTGACACCGCCCTCGGGCAGGCCCGGGTCGGCGAGCAGGTGCCCGGGGCGGGTGACGCCGATGAAGTGCGCAAGGGAGAACAGCTCGTCGGTGTAGCGCCAGGTGAGGATCTGGCTCAGGGCGTCGGCCCCGGTGATGAAGAAGAGATCCGTGTCGGGGTTGAGATCGCGCAACTCGCGCAGGGTGTCCGTGGTGTAGGTCGGGCCGCCGCGGTCGATGTCGATCCGGCTGACCGAGAACTGCGGGTTCTCCGCGGTGGCGATGACCGTCATCAGATAGCGGTCCTCGGCCGCGGAGACCTCCGTCTCGGTCTTCTGCCAGGGCTGCCCGGTCGGGACGAACACGACCTCGTCGAGCTGGAACTGCGAGGCGACCTCGCTGGCGGCCACCAGGTGGCCGTGGTGGATCGGGTCGAACGTTCCGCCCATCACGCCCAGGCGGCGCTTGCCCGGGCTCACCGGGCCCGCCGGAACGTCCCGGCGGGCGGCCGGCCTGTGCTGACCGGTAGGCATGTCCTGCTCTCCCATGCGTGCTGACCCTACCGGCCCGGCCACGGGCCCGGGCGGGCCCCACCGGCGGCGGGGAGGGGACCGCGCCGGTTCAGCGGTCCCGGTTGAAACGGGTGGTGATCCACAGCAGCAGAAGGAGCACGAAAAGCGCGCCGCCGCCGGTGAGGTAGGGGCTGAGGCTCGGGTGGTTGCCGCCCTCGCCCTCGGCGGCGAGAGTGACCATCTGGGCGGCTGTGCTGTGGAGGCTCATCGTCGGCTGGACCTATCCGGAAGGTGGTGTCGGGCAACGGACTGAAGACTTCCGGGCCATCGTATGCGGGTGCGTCGCCGGCGCTCACGCCGACTCTGGTCTACGGCTCCCGCCGCGGGGCCCCGGTGTCCCCGGGAGCACTCCTTGCGGCCGTCCTGTCATCGGTGTCCCGGGCCGTGCTCCCGCCGTCCCCGGCCGTGCCCGAGGTGCCCGCGGCGCTCTCGGGGCCGGGTGCCCCGGACGACGGCGCGTCCGCCGCGGCAGCGGCCTCTCCCGGGGCACTCCGTCCGCCGTCGCCCCTGGATGAGCGCTCCGGGGCGCCGTCCTCGGGGGAACGGTCGTTCCGGTAGCCGCGGAGCAGGAACCACGCCATCAGAGCGGCGCCGACCAGCAGCACCGCCAGAACCGTGCGCAGAAGGGGGCCCGGCCCCTGCTTCTCCGCGGCGCTCGCGGCACCTGCGAGCCAGGCGGTGTGAGAGATGTACTCCATGGGGGGCGACTCCTGGGTGACTGCGGCTCGCACAAATGTCATGGAATGTGCACAGCCGCACGTGTGCGCTGCCCCGTCACCGTAACTCCGCTTAGGCTGGAGCCCGCCTCGGGGGCACCGACACCGCATGGGGGATGGCATGACCGACGCCGACTACGAACCGCACGACCGGGTGCCCGGCAGGTCCCGCTCGCGGTTCCCCGGGATCTCCTCCCGGGCGTACGAGCACCCGGCGGACCGCTCCGCCCTGGTGGCGCTGCGCAGGCTGAGCGGGTTCGACACCGTGTTCAGGACGCTCAGCGGCCTGCTGCCCGAGCGCAGCCTGCGGCTGCTTTTCCTGTCGGACTCGGTGCGGGTGTCGGACGCCCAGTTCGTGCACCTCAACGACATGCTGCGGGACGCCTGCTACATCCTGGACCTCAAGAAGATCCCGCCGATGTATGTCAACCAGGACCCCCAGCCGAACGCGATGTGCATCGGCCTGGACGAGCCGATCATCGTGGTCACCACGGGACTGGTGGAGCTGCTCGACCAGGAGGAGATGCGGGCGGCCATCGGCCACGAGGTCGGCCACGCCCTGTCCGGTCACTCCGTGTACCGCACCGTCCTGCTGTTCCTCACCAACCTGGCGCTGCGGGTCGCCTGGATCCCGCTCGGCAACGTCGCCGTGATGGCGATCGTGACCGCACTGCGCGAGTGGTTCCGCAAGTCGGAGCTGTCGGCGGACCGCGCGGGGCTGCTGGTCGGGCAGGACCTGCGGGCCTCGATGCGCGGCCTGATGAAGATGGCGGGCGGCAACCACCTCCATGAGATGAACGTCGACGCGTTCCTCGAACAGGCCGAGGAGTACGAGGCCGGGGGCGATCTCCGGGACTCGGTGCTGAAGATCCTCAACATCCTGCCGCGCACGCATCCGTTCGCGACGGTGCGCGCCGCCGAGCTGAAGGCGTGGGCGGAGTCCCGTGACTACCAGAGGATCCTGGACGGCCACTACCCGCACCGCGACGACGACGGGAACACCTCCGTATCCGACTCGTTCCGGCAGTCGGCGGCCTCCTATGCGAGCGATGTGCGCAACTCCAAGGACCCGCTGATGAAACTGGTCTCCGACCTCGCGGGCGGCGCGGGCGACCTGGGCGGCAAGGTGCGCAGTGCGTTCGGCTCCTTCGGCGGGGGCGCGGGCTCCGGCACCCGGGACCGGTCCTCCGGAGCCGGGAAGGACCCGGGCGACGAGCCCGGTCCCGGGACGGACTGATCCCGCTCACGAAACGGACGGACTGGGCTCGGCGGTGGGGGCGAGCGTCCCGCAGAGTTCGGCGGCCCGGCCGGTCGCGTAGGGGTCGGTGCCGGCGTGCGGCCCGCCCGGCTTCGCCTTCTGCCCGGCGAGCAGCGGCCGCAGCCGGTCCGCGGAGCGGGCGGAGCAGGACAGCGGCCCGGCCTGCACATAGGCGCCGAACACAGCGGCCTGGTGCAGCCGCAGGTCGTCGCGGTCGAAGCGGAACACCATCTGGCGGCGGACGGTGAACAGCGAGACCTGACCGTGCCCGCCCGTGCCGTGCCCGGCGGGGCGCAGGGCGTAGACGAAGGTGTGGTCGGAGGTGACCTCCAGGGTCTGCGCGCTGGTCTCGGCGGCGTGCAGGGTGCCCTCGACGCGGATCTCGGGGTCGGCGAGCCGGGTGGTGGTGGGGTCGAAGCGGACCAGCCAGCCGGTGGGGGCGTGCCGCCCGTCCGCGGCGGGGTGGGCGAAGCTCAGGTCGAACTGGTCGAGCTGCTGGGAGTCCACCAGCAGCCGCACCGGGCGCACGACACGGCCCGCGAGCACCTCCGGGTCGAGCGACGACTCGACGAGGTAGTCCTTGGCGGTGAGCAGCGCCGCCACCACCTGGCCCTCCGAGAAGTGGGCGGTGCTCCGCGAGATGGGGAGGTTGATGCCCCGGGCACCCACCCTGAACTGCGCGGCGGGGCTGTGCGCGAAGAGGTACGCGGCGCTGTCGGCGCCCGGCACCGGCTGGGGCGGGGCGAGCGGGATGACGGTCATCCGAAGGGGCTCGGCGCGCGGCGCGGGCGGGGGCTGGTTCGGGCGGCGCACGCCCATGTAGACGGCGGTGCCGAAGGCGACGGCGATCAGCAGGACGAGGATCAGGGCCTGCCGGGAGAGCCCGCGGTGCAGCGAGGGGCGGCGGCGCACGGCGGGGGCGTGGTCGGCCATCCGCTCCTGTGCGGAGAACTCCTGCAGACGGGCAGCGCGGACGAACGACTCGTCGAAGACGACGGATCGGTACTCGTCCTCACCGCCGCCGGGCACGCCTTCGGGTGCGCCGTCCGGTGGGTGTCCTCCTGGCCCGCCCATACCTTCAGGGTAGGTCGCCGGGCTGTCGGGTAAACGCACTGCTGCACGACAACTTCGGACAGCTTTCATCCGGCGTTCGGGCCGACTTCACGCCATGGAGGGCCGCCTGACGGCCCGTACGGCGGCGAAAGGGTGCACGGGGCCCCCGGTGTGCACGCGGCCCCGGGGTGTCCGGGGAGGCCTGGCGGGCCGGCAGAGGCCCGTCTACGGGCCGTGGGGCGCCGTGGAGACCGGGGGCCTGCTGTGCTCCGGCAGGCCCCGGCCGTGCTCCGCGGAGGCGCGGGTGCGGGCGCTCGGGCTACCGCCGGGGGAGTGAACCCGGTCGTCCGCCGGGGCGCTGGGGGTGCCGCCGTGCCGGCCCGGTGTCTTTCCGACGTCTGTCGAGGCGGGTGCCGGGACCCGGTCCTGGCGGCCGGAGGAGGCGCCCCGGTAGACCGCGGTGAAGGCCAGGGCGACCATGCCGACGCCCATCACCACGGCGAGCAGCCAGGCCACCGGGCGGTGCCAGCGGGCGGGCGCGCCGTAGCGCAGGCGGCGGCCGTAGCCGTCCTCCAGGAGGTCGGGGTCGTAGAGGTCGTCGTCGAGCTCGTGGCCGTACCGGCCGCGGGTGTCGTCCGGGTCGAAGCCGTCCTCGTAGAGGTCGTCGTCGGAGCGGGAGCGGCGGGTGCGGGCGCGGCGGGCCTCCGCCTCGGAGGCCTCCGCCCGCGCCTCCGCGGCCGCCAGCAGGCGCTCCACGGCCGTGGGCTCATGGACGGGCGCCGACCTCACGAATTCCTCGTCGAAGACCACGGAGGCGAACTCGTCGTCCGCGTCTCCGTGGTTGTGGTCCTTGTCGGGCTCCCTGCCGTCCGGGAACGGCGCGCCCCCCACATTCTCCGGCACATGACCAGCGTAGACCTGGGGGGTCAATTTGGGCAGACGGTAAGGAAATTCTCCCAGCCCGTGAGACGGCCGACCGGGACGGCCCCGGGCACGGCAGCCCGGCCACCGCGCCCCTGCCCGGGCCCGGCGGCCGGCGTGTCCGCCGAGGTCAGGAGCGTGTGTGGCCGTCGCCGGTGACGATGTACTTGGTGCTGGTCAGCTCGGGCAGGCCCATGGGGCCGCGGGCGTGCAGCTTCTGGGTGGAGATGCCGATCTCGGCGCCGAAGCCGAACTGGCCGCCGTCGGTGAACCGCGTCGAGGCGTTCACCGCGACGGTGGTGGAGTCGACGAGCTGAGTGAAGCGGCGTGCGGCCTGCTGGGAGGTGGTGACGATGGCCTCGGTGTGCCCGGAGGACCAGAGCCTGATGTGCTCGACGGCCTTGTCGAGGGAGTCGACGACGGCGGCCGCGATGTCGTAGGAGAGGTACTCGGTCTCCCAGTCGTCCGTGGTGGCCGGGACGATCGTGGCCTTGGACGACTCGGCGTGGGCGAGCACCCGGCGGTCGGCGTGCACGGTCACCCCGGCCTCGGCGAGGGCGTCCAGGGCGCGCGGCAGGAAGGCGGCCGCGATGTCCTGGTGCACCAGGAGGGTCTCGGCGGCGTTGCAGACACTGGGCCGCTGGGCCTTGGAGTTGATCAGGATGTCGACGGCCATGTCCAGGTCCGCCTGGGCGTCGACGTAGACGTGGCAGTTGCCGGTGCCGGTCTCGATGACGGGGACGGTGGACTCCTCGACGACCGTGCGGATCAGGGAGGCCCCGCCGCGCGGGATGAGGACGTCCACGAGGCCCCGGGCGCGCATCAGGTCGCGCACCGACTCGCGGCTCTCCCCCGGCACCAGCTGGATGGCGTCGGCGGGCAGCCCGGCGCCGCCGACCGCGTCGCGCAGCACCCGGACGAGGGCGGTGTTCGACTGGTGGGCGGAGGAGGAGCCGCGCAGCAGGACGGCGTTGCCGGACTTGAGGCAGAGGGCCGCGGCGTCCACGGTGACGTTGGGCCGGGCCTCGTAGATGATGCCGACCACGCCGAGCGGGACGCGGACCTGGCGGAGGTCGATGCCGTTCGGCAGCGTGGAGCCGCGGACCACCTCGCCGACCGGGTCGGGCAGGGCCGCGACGTCGCGCACGTCCGAGGCGATGGCCCGCACCCGCTCGGGGGTCAGGGTGAGGCGGTCGATGATGGCCTCGCTGGTGCCGGTCTTGCGGGCGGCGGCGATGTCGAGCTGGTTGGCCTCGATGATCTCGCTGGTACGGACCTCCAGCGCGTCCGCCATGGCGAGCAGCACGTCGTCCTTGGTGGCCCGCGGCAGCGGCGCGAGGTCGGCCGCGGCGGCCCGCGAGCGGTAGGCGGCCTGCGCGACCGGCGACATCGTGTCGTACGGCGAGCCCGTGAAGTTCTCGGAGAGCGACGTCATGCTGGCAGCGTAATGCGACCCGGGCGGCATTCCATGCGGTGTTCCACACCCCGAGACGGCACACCGGGGCATGGCGGCAGAAGGGGGCGCACGCGATGCCAGGCGGCGCGCATGGACGGGGCAGGCGCCCCGGGAGCGGGTGCTCCAGGGGGCCGACGTCCCGGCCCCCTCAGCGATCTTGCGCCCGAGCACCTTGCGGTTCCGTCAGCGGCCGTCGGCCGGTGGCTGGGCGCGCGGTCCCCGGGCCCCTGGGTGGTGCTTCGCGCCCCGAGGGGTCGCGGGGAACCGCGAGGAACCCACCGACGTGCCTGCCGCGGGCCACTCGGCGGGACGAGCCGCGGGCCGGCCGGGGCCCGGGGGCTCGGCACAGGAAGCGGCTCGGCAGAGGAGGGGCTCGGTACAGGAGGCGGCTCGGCACGAGAGGCGGCTCGGAAGGGCAGCGGCTCAGTGGGCAGCGCCTCAGAAGGGGTGCACGCCGACCGGTGTCGCCGGCAGCGGGCCGTGGCCGGCGGCGATGCGCTGGTGGTACGTCTCGCGGTCGATGACCTCCAGGCCGACGATCTCCCAGGGCGGCAGCTTCGCGGTCCGCCGGTGCTCGCCCCACAGCCGCAGCGCCACCGCCGCGGCGTCGTGCAGGTCGCGGGCCTCCTCCCAGTACCGGATCTCCGCGTGGTCGTTGGCGTACCTGCTGGTGAGCAGGAAGGGGTGGTCCTGGGCGAGCTGTTCCAGCCCCTGCCGGACGTCCTTGAGGGGTGCTTCGGCGCCGGAGACGCTGAGGGTGATGTGCCACAGGCGGGGCGCCTGCTCGGTGGCGTCGTGCCGTGGGGCCCCGGCCGCGACGCCCACCAGGGGCCGCCCCTGCCCCACCGCGCTCAAGGTGCGGGGCCCACCGCCGCCGCGGGACGTCGCCTCTGAGCATGCTCGTCTCACGGGGTCTCCTTTGCTGGGGGCACCTCCCAGGCCGTCGAGGCATCCGGGGAGGTGAAGCGGAAGGTCATCGCTCAAAGTTGACCAGGCCGGACCGCGCCGCGGGGTGCTTTTGCGGAACGTACACACCGCCAGGGGGAGGCCCCGGCGGCGGACCCGACCTCACGGGTACCCCGGGCGCACGGCACGCCGTGCCGCGGCGCGGGGCCCTCGGCCGAGGTACGGCACCGCGGGTGGGCCAGCGGCGGGTGCGACGCCGAGGGTGCCGCAGAGAAGGCGCACGAATGCCGCAGGAGGCGGTGGCGGCCCCGGCAGCAGACGGAGCCGGAAGGCCGGGGGGACAAGCCGCTCCGGGCGCGCGGGAGGCGCAGGCACGAGCCGCCACGGGCGCACAGGAGACGCAGACACGAGCCGCTCCGGGCGCGCGGGAGGCGCAGACACGAGCCGCCCCCACGCGCAGGCACGAGGCGCCACGGGCGCACAAGGAGGGGTTACGGGTGCAGCAGGACCAGGTCGTCCCGGTGCACCACCTCGCGCTCGTAGGCCGGCCCGAGCTCCTGGGCCAGCTCGCGGGTGGACCGGCCGATGAGCCGGGGAATCTCCTTGGCGTCGAAGTTGACGAGGCCGCGCGCGACGGGGCGCCCCGTGCTGTCGCACAGCTCGACGGGATCACCCGCCGTGAAGTCTCCGTCGACGCCCGCGATACCGGCCGGAAGCAGCGATTTGCGGCCCTCCACGACCGCGCGCACGGCCCCGTCGTCCAAGGTCAGGGCACCCTGCGGGGTGGAGGCGTGCTGGAGCCAGAGCAGCCGGTCCGCGGAGCGCCGCTCGGCGGGCCGGAAATAGGTACCGGTGTCCCGGCCCGCGAGGGCGTCGGCGGCACGGCTCGCGGAGGTGAGGACGACGGGGATGCCGGCCGCGGCGGCGATCCGGGCCGCCTCGACCTTGGTGACCATGCCACCGGTGCCCACGCCGGCCCGGCCCGTGCCGGCGATCCGGACGCCGTCCAGGTCGGCGGGGCCGCGCACCTCGGCGATCCGCGCGCTGCCCGGCTGCCCCGGGTCGCCGTCGTAGACGCCGTCGACGTCGGAGAGCAGCACCAGGAGGTCGGCGTGCACGAGGTGGGCGACGAGGGCGGCGAGGCGGTCGTTGTCGCCGAAGCGGATCTCGTCGGTGGCGACGGTGTCGTTCTCGTTGACGACCGGCAGCGCGCCCATGGCGAGCAGCTTGTCCAGGGTGCGGGCGGCGTTGCGGTGGTGGGCGCGGCGGCTGGTGTCGTCGCCCGTGAGCAGGACCTGGCCGACACGGATGCCGTAGCGGGCGAAGGATGCCGTGTAGCGGGCCACCAGCAGGCCCTGGCCGACGCTGGCGGCGGCCTGCTGGCGGGCCAGGTCGGTGGGGCGGCGGCGCAGGCCCAGGGGGGCGAGACCGGCGGCGATCGCGCCCGACGAGACCAGGACGATCTCCCGCTCGCCCGGCGCCCGCCGCGCCCGGCCCTCCGCGGCTGCCCCACGGGCCGCGCCGCGCGGCGGCAGGTGCTTGGCGAGCACGTCGACAAGTGCGTCCACACGGTCGGCGTCCAGGCCCCCGGCGGCGGTGGTCAGCGAGGAGGAACCGACCTTGACCACGACCCGGCGGGCGTCCACCACCGTGGCCCTGCGGATGTCATCGCCTGCGTTCACTCCCGACCCGCGCTCCCCGTCCTCGTGACTGCCGTGTGCCCGTCTGCCGATCGCTGCGGAGACCGTCGCCGATCCGTGCAGTCGGCAGCGATCCCGTCAGCAATCTACGTGAGGCCGCGCCGGGGCGCGGGTGGCGTCCAGTCGGTGGACTCACCGGAGTGACGCAGCATATTCGGGTCGACGCGTTCCGTGAACATCGAAAAGGTTGTACTCAGTGCATATAGCGATCGAACTTTTTGGAAACTAAAAGTTGACTTATGACATCCATGCCTCCTGACGGCCGTCGCATCCTGCTCAGATCCGGAAAGAGCCCGTTCAGCTCGCTGTCCATCGAGGACGCACTTCAGCAGGATGTCATCGCCACCAATGCCGGGAATCTGATCTTCAGTGACGCGGCTCACAAGATTCTTTCGACACCGGGCACCGAAGTCGTCTCCAACGGCATACGCACGGATATCACCACCGCGGAACGCATCAACGAGGAGTTCGACGCGTTCGTCGTCCCTCTGGCCAATGCGTTCCGGCCGTCCTTCGAACGTCAGCTGAAGCGGCTGACCCGGCTGATCTCGAAGCTGCGGATCCCGGTGGTCGTACTGGGCGTGGGGGCACAGGCGGGGCTCGACTACGACCCCGCGCGCCTCGCGCCGATGGAGCCGGTGGTCAAGAGCTTCGTCTCCGCGGTGCTGGACCGCAGCGCCGCCATAGGGGTGCGCGGTGAGTTCACCGAGCAGTACCTGAAGGATCTGGGCTTCAGGGACGTTGAGGTCATCGGCTGCCCGTCGCTGTTCGTGCACGGCGACCGGCTGGCCGTCGAGAAGGCCGACACCCTCACCCACGAGTCCCGTTTCGCCCTCAACGGCTCGCACAGCGCGATGCGCAACAAGCGCCTCGCCGGGCTGCTCAGGCGCACCTGGGAGCAGTATCCGAACGTCCGCTTCATCGGGCAGAACCTGAGCGAGGCCAGGCAGCTCCACTGGCGGGACCTCTCCGACCCGAACAGCCGCTCGACCGCCATGCCCACCCACCCCGCGCACCCGCTGTACCGCGACGACAAGGTCCGCCTCTACGTGGACCCGGTCACCTGGGTGCGCGAACTGCGGGATGTGGACTACTCCGTGGGTTCCCGCATCCACGGCAACATCGCCGCGCTGCTCGCCGGCACCCCCTGCACCGTGCTGTGCGCCGACTCGCGGACGCTGGAGCTGGCGCGCTACTTCGAGATACCGCACCACAAGCTCTCCGACCTGCCCGCGGACCTGGACGTCACCGACCTCTACGCGGCCGCGGACTTCGGACCGCTGATCAAGGGCCACAGGGAACGCTTCGAGCGGTTCACCGGCTTCCTCGCCAAGAACGGCCTGGAGAACACGTTCGAGCACGGCGACGGCGGCGCCGAGTTCGAGGCCCGGATGAGCGAGCTGACCTTTCCGCCCGCCGTGCGCCCCTGGAACGCCGCCGATCTCGCCTCGGTGAGCGAGCGCTTCAACTGGCTGCACTCCCGCCTCGACGACGTCGCCAAACGCAACGCCGTACTGGAGCGCACCCTGGCGAAGCCGCCCACGTCGGGCACGGCCGCGACCCGGCAGTCCGTCTACCGCCGGGCCCGGCGCGCCGTGGGCCGCCCCATCAAGCGGGCCCTCCAGTCCAAGGGCTGACCGGCGAGGCGGCACACCGCACCCGGAACCGACCGGCGGAGGGTGCACCGCGGCCCAGGGACCGATGGGCGGAGGGTGCACCGCGGGGCCCAGGGACCGACCGGCGGAGGGTGCACCGCGGCCCAGGGACCGATGGGCGGAGGGTGCACCGCGCCCCGGATACCGATCGGCGAGGCGGCGCTCCGGCAGCCCAAGGGGGCGACGCGGCGGGGGGCCGATGGGCGGTGGCCATAACCAAGCCACTGTCCGGTGCGTTGATCCAGGAGCACGATCACGCACCGCAGACAGCGCAGCCGGGCCGCCAAGCGCGGTACGCCCCCGTACCGCACGGCAGCGGTACGCGCGCGTACCGCTTGGAGCCACCCCGATGCCCCCCACCGGCCACCCCCGCCGTCCGCTCGCCCAACTCCCCGTTCCCCTGCTGCTGGCGGCGTCCTTCGCCGCGCAGGTGGCAGGGGCGGTACTCCCCCATGTGCCGCTGCTGATCGCGTCGGTGGCGGTGGGACTCACCGCGGAGGCGGTGCTGTACCGCTGGCAACGGGGCGTGGTGACGGCCTTCGCACGGGTGCGCGCGGACGTGGCGCTCCGCACGGTGCTGCGCGATCTGCTGCTGGTCGCGGGCCTGCTGCGGCTGGACGACGCCCAGCAGTACGCCCGCTACCTGCCCCTGGTGTACGGGTTGCTGTTCTTCTACGCGCTGCACTTCGCCAGCCACGCCCTGGCGCTCCTGGTGCGCCGCACCCGCACGCTGCCCGTCGTCACCCGCAACGTGGACGCCTCCGCGCTCGGGCTGCGGCCGGCGCCGCCGGCGCTGCTGCTGCGCCGTCCCGGGCACCGGGTGCTGCTGCTGGGGCTGCCCGCGACGGCCGGGCTGCTGGTCACCGCGGGCACGGGCCTGCCGGTGGCGGCGGCGGCCGGTGTCGCGGTGTCCATCGGGTGCGCGGCGGCGGGCCTGTGCGAGCTGCTGCTGTGGCTGCTGCCGAGCCGCAGGCCGCCGGGTGAGGACGAGGTGCTGGCGTGGTTCGACGCCTGGCTGGCGCGGTACCGGCCCACGGTCGGCATGTACTTCTCCGGCGGCGCCTCGTCCGCGTACCAGGCGAACATGTGGCTGGAGCCGCTGTCCCGGCTCGACGGCCGGCCCGTGATCGTGCTCAGGGAGCGCTTCATGGTGCAGAAGATCGCCGCGACGGACATCCCGATCGTGTGCATCCCCAAGGTCGCCCACCTGATGCGCCTGGAGCACTCCACCCTCCAGATGCTGATCCACCCGGCGAACTCCGGGAAGACGTCCCAGATCCTGCGGATCCCCACCATCAAGCACGCCTTCGTCAACCACGGCGAGAGCGACAAGCTGTCGTCCTGCAACCCGTACGCCAAGGCCTACGACCAGGTGTGGGTGGCGGGACCGGCGGCACGCGCGCGTTATGCGCTCGCCGACGTGGGCGTCGACGACAAGGACGTCGTCGAGATCGGCCGTCCCCAGCTGGACGCCATCCGGCCCGCCGGCGGACGGCCCGCGAGCGGGTACGTCACCGTGCTGTACGCCCCGACGTGGGAGGGCTGGGACGGCAACCCGGGCAACACCTCGGTGATCCTGGCCGGGGAGAACGTCGTACGGGCGCTGCTCGCCGACCCCGGTGTGCGGCTGCTGTACAAGCCGCACCCCATGACCGGCTCGGTGGACCCGAGGGCCCGCGCGGCGAACGCACGCATCCAGGCGATGATCCACGCCGCGAACGCCGCGAACGCCGCCAAGGACGCGGGGGCCGCCAAGGACGCGGGGGCCGCGAAGAACGCACGGGGCGCGACGAACGCGGTGGCCGCCGGCGGGAAGGCCGCCGGCACGGCGAGCGCGCCGCACGGTGCGGCCCCGCACCCGGACGCCGGGCGGGCCGCCGCGGAGCTCGCCCGGCGCGCCGCGGAACTCGACCGGGTGACCACGGCGGTCTTCCGGCGCGCCGCGGACGACGTGGAGCGGATGCTGCTCCAGGGCGCCCCGGAGCCCGGCCGGGCCGAGGCCGTGGCGGCGGCGACCGCGGCCTGGGAGGAGGCGTACTGGGCCGCGCTGCCCGCCGGGCGGCACCAGGTCGTCACCGATGTGCGTCCCGCCCTGTACTCCTGCTTCAACCAGGCGGACCTGCTGATCAGCGACGTGTCCAGCGTGATCTCCGACTACCTCGCCAGCGGGAAGCCGTACGCGGTGGCGAACACCAGCGGGCTCACGGAGGAGGAGTTCCGCGAGGCGTTCCCGACGGTGCGGGCGGCCACGGTGCTCGGCCCGGACGCCGCCCAGGTGCCGGGCCTGCTGCGCAGTGTCCGCAATCCCGCCGAGGACGCCCTGGCCGGTGCCCGTGCCGAGCTGAAGCTCCGGCTGCTGGGGCCCTCCGACCCGCCGTCCGTGGTCCGGTTCGCCGCCGCTGCCCGCGCGCTGTGCGAGGAGGCGGCCGCGCACCGTTCGCGCATGGCCCGCCGCTCGGCGTCCACGGTGCCCGGCCAGGCCGGGGCCCGCGAACGCGCCGTCGCACGGGACGAACGTGCCGCCGTACGCGACCAGGCGGCCGCTCAGGAGCCTGCGGAGATCCCGGGGCAGCAGGTGTCGGGGCCGACCGCGAAAGGGGCTGGGACGGGCACACAGGGCGCCCGCTCCGCCCGCCGGCGCCGCTGACCCCGCCCTGGCCCCGCACCCCGCCAGGCAGGCCCCGGCACGGGGCTCGGAGCCGCCGGGCCCATGGCAGCCGCTCGCAGGACCGCCACCGGAGCCCTGGCGCACCGTCTGGGCCGACCCCCGGATCACACCGCCCGGACGTCCGCCGCCCGGCCACCACCGCCCGGCCACCGCCACACGGCCACCACCGCCCGGCCACCGCCTCCTGCCCGCCGCCGCCCGGCTGAGGCCGGGTCAGGAAGCCGCCCTGTCCCCTCTCCGCGCCCGCCACATCCGCAGCGCCACCCGCCGGGCCGCGCCCAGGCCGGGCCTGCGGCGGGACGGACGGAGGCCCGGGATGGCGGCGGTCTCGGACTCCGATGCCGCGTAGACGGAGTCCGGGACGCCCGCGGCGGCGTCGCGGAAGTGCGGGTAGGCCAGGTAGGCGCGGCGGCCGCGGCGCTCCACGACCATCGCCGGCGTCTTCTTCTCCCTGATGAAGACCAGCACGTCCGCGAGCAGGTCGGCGCGGCCCTCCGCCACCAGGTGCAGCCTGAGCCGCTGGTGGACCTTGAGCCGGGCGGCCACGCCCCTCGTCCAGTAGGCGTCCGTCAGGGGCTTGGCGAGCTCCATCTTGTGGCGCCTGGTCTCCTCGTCGAGCTTCAGGAAGGAGGGGCCGAACTGCGGCAGGAGGGTGATCACGAAGGGCCGGACCATCAGCAGGTCGCGGCGGGTGCCCGCGGGCACCCGCTCCTCGATCAGGCGCATCAGGGCGCGTGCCGAGTCGAAGCGGCGGGTGTAGCTGCCGCGCTTCGTCGCGTGCTTGCCGTCCTCGCGGCCGACCAGGTAGTAGCAGGTGTGGTCCGAGACGATGGAGACGCCGTCGGCGCGCAGGTAGGCGTCCATGGTGAACAGCGCGTCCTCGCCGGTCGTCAGCGACTCGTCGAACCGCAGTCCGTGCCGTTCGATCAGCTCGCGCCGGAAGAGCTTCTGGGCGCTGAGCGTGTACTTGATGTTGGACGAGAAGACGTCGGTGCGGGGGACGTCGCCGTCCTTGAACATCGACTTGGGGGCCGTCCGGTTGACGCCCTCGACCCTGCCGAGGACCACATCGGTGCCGTGCCGGTCGGCCATCGCGACCATGCGCTCCAGGGCCTCGTCGCCGAGGTGGTCGTCCGCGTCGAGGAAGAAGACGTAGCGGCCGCGCGCAAGATCCAGGCCGACGTTGCGAGGGCCGCTGGGACCGCCGGAGTTCTCCTGCCTGACCACCCGGACCGGCAGGTCCGTGCGGGCCGCGAACTTCTCCAGGTACTCGCCCGTCCCGTCCGTGGAGCCGTCGTCGACGGCGATGACCTCGATCCGGTCGGCGGGCAGCGTCTGTGCCTCCAGCGATTCCAGACAGCGGACCAAGTACGGCATCGCCTCATATGCCCCGACAATGACGCTCACGTCAGGAACACTCATCCGGGCTCCCCTGATTTTCTGTTTTCCTCCACGGTCACCAGGAAGACGAGGCACGGGGCGGTGACGTTGTGCGCACGCCCCGGATCGTTCACGTGATATCCATCACGCGTATGCACATACGAAAACCCGGTCCCGGGGGCATCGCCCCGGAACCGGGTCCGTGGTTCCGGCCCGTGGCCGGTCCGGCGACCGGCGGAGGGGTCAGACGATCGGCGCCTCACTTCCGGCGGACGTGGCCTCGGCCGCGGTCCCGACCTCGGCGCCGGCCTCCGCGGCCTGTTCGGTGCGCGGCACCGGGATGGTCTCCAGCTCCGGGGCGCCGGCGCTCTGGCGCTCGTTGCGGGCCTCGGCGCGGCTCCCGAGGTCGCGCACCGCGGCGTTGAAGCGCTCCATGGACGTCGGCTCGTCCGGGCCGAGCAGGTACTCCTTGAGCTCGGCCCTGGCCGCGGCGAGCGGGTCGGCGTCGGCGTCCCGGACCGCGGCGAGCAGCTCGGGGAGCTCGTTCGCGCTGTTCGAGAGGATCACGGCGGCGCGTACGGCGGTGTTCTGCCGCTTGAACTCCTCAGCGCCGAGCCCCGCGGAGTCCGTGACGGCGTACGGCTTGCCGCTGGCGATGAAGTCCGACACCACGCTGGAGATGTCGGAGACCATGGCCTCGCTGACGTTGAAGCAGTCGTACAGGCGCGGCTCCGCGCCGGAGATCACCATGTGCTGCCAGGTCGGGAAGGAGCGCCAGTAGGCGGCGTTCCACTCCTCCCTGAGCTGCTTGGCGCGGGCCTCGCGTACGGGGTCGGCGATGCCGTCACGGGACGCCTCGGCCTCGTCGCGGTCGTCGTCGTGGCCGCCGGCGAGGCCGGCCAGCTCCGTCTCGATCCGGGCCAGCTCGGCGCGCGCCGCGGCCTGGGCCTGCTCGTCGGCGGTCCAGGCCGGATCGGCGGCACGCGCCGCGGCGGCCTTCTCGACCAGGGCGACGATGCGCTCGTGGGCGGCCTTGGCGGCCTTGCTGCGGGTTCCGGTGAACGGGTGCGGCTTGTAGAGGACGCGGACCGCCGGGTCGGCCGCGAGCAGCTTCCTGACGATGTTCTCGCCGGCGAGCAGCAGCGAGGTGTTGCCCGGGTCGTCGTCCCAGCCCTCCCAGGTGGGCGCGTACAGCACCGTGGGAATGCGGTCCTCGGGCACGCCGCCGTAGTGCCGGATGGGGGCGAGCTGCGGCCGGCCCACCTCCACGATGTCCTCGTCGCGCACCCCGACGTCGGCGAGCGCGTACCGGTCGCGTCCGGCGCGGCCCGCGGTCCACACCTCGTCGTAGACCTTGCTGAACGGGTTGACGCTGGCGAGCTTGTCGCTGTCGCCGTGGCCGATGAAGACGTGCTTCATGGTGGGGACGCGCAGCAGGTGGATGTTCTTGCCGACGTTCGCGGCGTAGAGGGCGACGCGGACGGAGGAGAGGTCCATGTTCATCAGGTGCACGCCGCCGGGCACGCAGATGACGGGCACGCTGGTGCGGGCGAGCTTCTTCAGGATGACGCGCTCGCGCAGGATCACCAGGGGGCGGGTGTCGAGCCGCTCCAGGGTGTCCAGCCACATGTTGACCTGGTAGGCGGAGTCCTTGGAGCCGGAGAAGTAGAGCACCGTCTCGGGGCGGTAGTCGCGCAGCCAGTCGTCCACCTTGTCGAGGACGACCTCCGCCCTGGACGGGATCCGCTTGCCGCGCACATAGGGCAGCAGGGCGACCAGATAGCACAGGCCGAGCACCAGGGTGACGCCGATGCCGGCGAAGCCCACCACGGGCGCGTCGGCCTGCGCCGCGACGAGCAGGCCCACGACCGCGGCGATGTCGAGGTGCAGCATCTTCTCCGCGGCGCGGTGGGTGAGCCGACGCGGCGGGGAGTCCGGGATGAAGACCTTGGACAGGTCGACGTTGCGGGTGACCACCGGCAGCCTGCGGCGCAGCCTGATCAGCGTGGTCAGGGCGCTGTGCGGGGCCTGGAAGCCGAAGAAGACGAGGAAGCAGGCGATCGCCCCGTAGAACACCGGCTGCGTGGAGAGGTCCATCCGGGCCAGCAGCAGGATGAGCAGCAGCTCACGCACCAGGAAGCGCATCGACAGGCCGGCGCGGACCTTGCCGAGCCGGTTGATCAGGTAGCTGCCGCGGTGGTGGAGGTATCTGTCCGCCAGGTATGTCACGGCACCTGCTGCCGCGAAGCCCCCGACGCTCGGTATCAGCGCGGCCACGGTGAGGCCGGCATATCCCAGCAACAGGAGGACGGCTGCGGCGAGCTCGGCGGTACTGCCCACGCGGGCGACGCGGATGGCGGTGGATATCACGGAGGACCTACTTCTGGGGGGTCATGCCGGCTTTTTCAGATGTACGGGCCCGAGCTGGCCGGGCCCGGACTGGAGTGTGCGAGGGACCGTGCTGCTGTGTGTGCGGAGTGTGACCGGAGGCCCGGTGCGGGCGACCGGTCGTGTACGGGTTGTGCGCGCCGTGCGAACCGTGTGAATTTCCGGCCTTGACGGGCACAGGCCCTCAAGATCGCCGTAAACAGCGCTCTCGAAGGCCCGTATCCAAGGTTGTCGCGAAATATTACACGCCGTCCTGCCGGTCGAGGACCGCGGCCAAGGCCTGCTCGAAGCCGGATGCCTGGTGCGCGGGCTTGGTGGGGTCCTGCTGGCGTACGTCGATGACATGACCGGTGAGTTCCGAAACCAGCACATCGAGTGAAGCGCGCGCGACGGCCTCGGAGGACAGCAGGCTGCCGGCCGGCTCCTGGCCGAAGGCCTTGGTACGCATCGGGGTCGCCGTGCGCTCCGGGTTGATGCAGTTGACCCGGATGCCGTCGCCCGCCCACTCGTCGGAGAGCGCCTGGGTGAGGTTCACCATGGCGGCCTTGGTGGACGAGTAGAGGCTGTACTCGGCGCGACCGCGCGTGTAGCTGCTGGAGGTGTACAGCAGCAGCTGGCCCTTGGTCTCCGCGAGGTACTTGTACGAGGCGCGGGCGATCTGCACCGGCGCCAGGTAGTTGACCTTGAGGGCTTCCTCGATGGTGGCGTTGTCCGTCTCGGCGAGCTTGCCGATGCGCAGCACGCCCGCGGTGTTGATGACGTAGTCGATGCGGCCGGTCTCCGCGTACGCCTTGGAGAGGGCGTCGTCGACGTGCTCCGGGTTCTCGACGTGCGTGCCGGTGGTGGAGCGGCCGAGCGCGAAGGTCGTGGCGCCGTAGCTCTCGGCGAGGTCGGCGATGTCCTTGCCGATGCCGTACGAGCCGCCGAAGACCACCATCGTCTTGCCGGTGAGCAGTTCCCGGTAGGCGTCCTCGCCGGCCTGGGCGGGGGCGGCGCCGGAGGCGAGCTGGAAGAGCTTGTCGGCGATGAAGACGTCGACGGGCTGGGTGACCTTCATGTTGAACTCGTCACCCGCGACGACGTGGATGGGCACGTCGGGCAGGTACTTCAGCACCACGGAGCAGTCGTCGGTGGCCTGGAAGTGCGGGTCCTCGGCCGCGATCTCGTACGCCCTGCGGATGGTGGAGAGCTTGAAGGCCTGCGGGGTCTGGCCGCGGCGCAGGCGGGAGCGGTCCGGGATCTCGGTGATGAACTCGCCGTCCTCGCCGTGGGTGCGGGTGACGATGATGGTGTCCGCCGACGGGATGGCGACGTCGACCGCCTGGTAGCGGTCCAGGGCGGCCACACAGTCGTCGATCACGCGCTGCGACAGCAGCGGGCGTACCGCGTCATGGAAGAGGAGGTTGCGGTCCTCACCCTCGGCCAGGCCCTCGCCGAGCGCCTCGATGGCGCGCTCGGTGGTCTCGTTCCTGGTCGCGCCGCCTTCTATGATCTTGGTGACCTTGCGCAGCCCGGCCTTGGCGACGATCTTCTCCACGTCCGGCACGAAGCCCGGCGCCATGAGCACCAGCACGTCGTCGATGGAGTCCGCACGCTCGAACGTGCTGAGCGTGTGCTCGATGACCGCCTTGCCGGCGATCTTCAGAAGCTGCTTCGGAATCGACAGACCCACGCGCTGACCGGTACCGCCGGCCAGGATCACTGCGGTGGTACGGGGCTTGGCTATGACCTGGGACACGGGCTACCTACCTCGGGGCTACTGGGAACCTGGCGATGGTCTCACTCACGGTTACCGCGGTGCAAGGTGAGCGACGTGCACCGCACATGTGCAGGCAATCGCCGGTTCACCTTGACGTGTTCGGCGGCCGTCTCGGGCCCTCTCCCACGCCGATGTGATTGATTGCACATGGGAATCCGGCGCCTCCGCGCCGGTTTCCCGCCGAGGGCCGGCCCCGGAACCTGACACGCGTGCCGGCGCCCGGGCGGGCACCGGCACGCACACGGTCAGAAGTCGAAGCCCGAACCGAGCTTCGCGTTCGCGGCCACGGTTCCCAGTGTGCCCGCACCGAAGGTGAAGGAGCCGGAGGGCGTCACTTTGGAGGCGGTGGAGCGGAAGACCCAGACGGAGCCCGCGTCGGCGTTCTCGCCCGTCGCGCCGGCGACGAGATCGGCCGTGCCGTTGGCGTCGGTGTCGACGAGCTTGGTGGCCGCGCCGAACCGGTCCTTGGCCTCGGCGGTGCCGGGGACGCCCGCGGTGTCCTGGCTGAGGCCCGTGGCGCCGGTGCCCGTGAGGCCCTTGGCGCTGCCGCGCATGGTGATGACGCTGCCCGCGTGGGTCTTGCCGTCGAAGCTCTCGCCGGGCACGCCCACGGCCACATCCGCGTAACCGTCGCCGTCGATGTCGCCGACCGACACGCCGGTACCGAAGTTGTCGCTGTTGCCGTAGCCGTCGGCACCCTCGGCGACGCCCGGAATGCCGGGACTGTCCTGGTTGAAGACCTCGGCCAGCGAGACGTCGGGGCCCTTGGCGCTGCCCGGCAGGTAGGTGACCATGCCGCCCTTGGCCAACGGCAGATCGAGGTCGCTGTCGTAGCCGTCGACGGCACGGCCGACGACGATGTCGGCGTACCCGTCGCCGTTCACGTCGCCGATGTCCAGGTTCTCGCCGCCCTCCAGGCGCCCGCCGTCGGGCTTGCGCATGGTGACGTAGGGCGCGGGTCCCTCGCCGGTGCCCTGCCAGTAGGTGATGCGGCGGTCGTCGTACTCGTCGCCGTCGTTGGCCACGGCGGCGATGTCGGTCTTGCCGTCGCCGTTCACGTCGCCGGCGGCCAGGTCCAGGATGCGGCTGTCGTACTCGTCCGTGACGTCGCGCACACCGCCGACCGGGGCGCCGTTGCGGTCGAACGGGCCGGTGAGGACGCGCAGGTCCTTGTAGCCGGCGACGGTCGCGAGGTCCGGGACCTTGTCGCCGTCGAAGTCACCGGCCACGGTGTGGCCGCCGACCGCGTCGTGGGCCTCGGCGCCGTTGAGCAGCGTGGCCGAGCCCGCGAGGCCCTGGGGGCCGCCCCAGATGACCGCGAGCGAACCGGCGTTGGAGCCGGCGGTTCCGACGTCCTCGCCCACGGAGCCCACGACCAGGTCCGCGTAGCCGTCGCGGTCGAGGTCGGCGGTGGTCACCGAACTGCCGTAGGCGTCGCCCTCCTCGGCGACGCCCGGCATGCCGGGCTTGTCCTGGTCGAAGACCTGCTTGGTGGAGGTCCGCAGGCCGCTCGCGGAGCCGTACATGACGGCGACGTAGCCGGCCCCCGCCTTGCCGTCGACGGTGGCGTCGGGGGCGGCGAAGGCGACATCCGCGTAGCCGTCGCCGTTGAAGTCGTCGTGGAGTGACGCGCCGGAGGACTGTGCGGCGGGGTTTGCGAACGCCATGGGAGCGGTCACCGTCAGGCTGACCGCGATCGCCGCCACCAGGCCGAGACCGGCTGTCGCCGTGCGCTTGTTCATGAACCAACCTCCTGGACGTGGGCTGTGGGGGGCTGTCCGATGACCTGCCGTCCGTGGATCGGGCGAACTGCGGCGTGCGCTCCGTGGCGCGGTCCTGCTGGGTGCACGCGGACAACGAGAAGGGTGTGGAGCGGCGTTGCACGCTCCACACCCTTCCGAGACTTTTCAGGTCCGGCGATGGTTGTACACCTCTGCGTAACCTTCAGGGCGGGGGGAGGTAACCCACAGGACGCCCGGGGTCCCAGACGCCACACGGGACCTCGGACGTCCGCGCGACACGTGACCTCAGGCCGCGCCACACGAGGCCTCAGGCCGCGCGACACGGGACCTCGGGCGTCCGCGCCACACGGACCCGGGCGCCGCGTTCCGGCGTGCCGTCCGGTGTGCCGGGCTTCGGCCCCGGGAAGGGCCGCGTCACCGCGTCAGAACGGCCCGAACTCGTCGTACGCGCGCTCGGCCTCGTCCCGTTCGGCCTGACGGTCCCTGCGGCGCTGGGCGGCCGGGCGCAGGGTCTCCAGGCGGTGGTCCTCGCCGCGGCGGCCGAGCATCTCGGCACCGGCCAGCATGGTGGGCTCCCAGTCGAAGACGACCGCGTCGTCCTGGGGGCCGATGGCGACGCCGTCGCCCGCGTGGGCACCGGCCTTCAGCAGTTCGTCCTCGACGCCGAGGCGGCTCAGCCGGTCGGCGAGGTAGCCGACGGCCTCGTCGTTGCTGAAGTCGGTCTGGCGCACCCAGCGTTCGGGCTTGGCGCCGCGGACCCGGAAGAGGCCGTCCGCCTCCCGGACGACGGTGAAGCCCGCGTCGTCGACCGCCTTGGGGCGGATGACGACCCTGGTGGCCTCCTCCCGCGGGCGCCTGGCGCGCGCCTGCGCGACCAGGTCGGCCAGTGCGAACGACAGCTCCCTGAGCCCGGTGTGCGCGAGGGCGGACACCTCGAAGACCCGGTGGCCGCGCGCCTCGAGCTCCGGGCGGACCAGCTCGGCGAGGTCCTTGCCGTCGGGCACGTCGGTCTTGTTGAGGACGACGACGCGGGGACGGCCCTCCAGGCCGCCGTACTGCTTCAGCTCCTCCTCGATCACGTCGAGGTCGGAGACCGGGTCGCGGTCGGACTCCAGAGCGGCGGCGTCCAGGACGTGCACCAGGACGCTGCACCGCTCGACGTGCCGCAGGAACTCCAGGCCGAGGCCCTTGCCCTGGCTGGCGCCCGGGATCAGGCCGGGTACGTCGGCGATGGTGTAGACGGTGGCGCCCGCGGTCACCACACCCAGGTTGGGCACCAGGGTGGTGAACGGGTAGTCCGCGATCTTCGGCTTGGCGGCGGAGAGCACCGAGATCAGCGACGACTTGCCCGCGCTCGGGTAGCCGACGAGCGCCACGTCGGCGACGGTCTTCAGCTCCAGCACCACGTCGCCCGACTGACCGGGCTCGCCGAGCAGCGCGAAACCGGGGGCCTTGCGGCGCTGCGAGGCGAGGGCGGCGTTGCCGAGGCCGCCCCGGCCGCCCTGTGCGGCGACGTACGAGGTGCCGTGGCCCACCAGGTCGGCGAGGACGGTGCCGTCCTTGCCGAGCACGACGGTGCCGTCCGGCACCGGCAGCACCAGGTCCTGCCCGTCCTTGCCGGCGCGGTGGCCACCCTCGCCGGGGCGGCCGTTGGTGGCCTTGCGGTGCGGGCTGTGGTGGTAGTCGAGCAGGGTGGTCACGGACTGGTCGACGACGAGGATCACATCGCCGCCACGCCCGCCGTTGCCCCCGTCGGGGCCGCCGAGGGGCTTGAACTTCTCCCGGTGTACGGAGGCGCAGCCGTGGCCTCCGTTACCCGCGGCGACATGCAGCTCGACGCGGTCCACGAAGGTGGTCATGGTGAGTGCCTCCTGTGTCAGACGCAGAAGGCGGACCCGCTTCCCCGCGCCGGGAGAAGGAAGGTCCGCCTTCGGCAGTGGTCGATTCCGACCGGCATGTGCCGATCAGCTCTGATCCGGCAGTGTGCCGATCAGGGGACGGGAACGATGTTCACGACCCGGCGGCCACGGCTGGTGCCGAACTGCACCGAGCCCGCCTGCAGGGCGAACAGCGTGTCGTCCCCGCCGCGGCCGACGCCCGCACCGGGGTGGAAGTGCGTGCCGCGCTGGCGGATGATGATCTCACCGGCGTTGACGACCTGGCCGCCGAAGCGCTTGACGCCGAGCCGCTGAGCGTTGGAGTCGCGACCGTTCCGGGTGGACGATGCGCCCTTCTTGTGTGCCATTTCTTCTCAGTCCCTTACTTCGCGGCCGGGGGGATCTCGGTGACCTTGATCGCCGTGTACTGCTGGCGGTGGCCCTGCCGGCGGCGGTAGCCGGTCTTGTTCTTGTAGCGCAGGATGTCGATCTTGGCGCCCTTGTGGTGGTCCACGACCTCGGCCTGGACCTTGATGCCGGCCAGCACCCACGGGTCGCTGGTCACGGTCTCGCCGTCCACGAGCAGCAGGGTGGAGAGCTCCACCGCGTCGCCCACCTTGGCCGTGGAAATCTTGTCTACCTCAACGATGTCACCGACAGACACTTTGTGCTGGCGGCCACCACTGCGCACGATGGCGTACACGCGGATCTCACTCTCTGTACTCGAAGCGGGACCTCTGACGCCAGCCGTCCAGATAGGCCTGGGCCCGGCGACCGACGGGACTCGCCCGGCGGAAGGAACGGCCTCTCCAGGGGAGGTCCTTGGGGAACCGACCGGAGGAAGGTGCTCAGAGGGGTGGCGTTCGAACGCCGACGGTCAAGGTTACACGGCGCGTGTTCCGCCGGCCAAACCGAGGGGTGTGCCCCGGTAGGGGCCGTGGTGACCTGCGGCGGTGGTGGGTCACGCGCGCCCACGCGGCGGAGCCGTATGCCTGCAGAGCCCCGCGCCCCCGCGGTGGGCCGGGGCCCGGCCCACCGCGGGGGAACGTGGCGTCAGTCGTCCGTGGAGGCCGTGACGGAGGCCGGAGACTGCTGCTCCGCCGCCGCGGTCTTCTTCGACGTCTTCTTCGCGGTCGTGGCCTTCTTCGCCGTCGTCTTCTTGGCGGCGGCCTTGGCCGTCTTTCCCGCGGGCGCCTTCTTGGCGGCGCTCTTGGCTGTCGAGGCCTTCTTGGCCGTCGTCTTCTTCGCGGCCGTCTTCTTCGCGGGGGCCTTCTTGGCGGCGGCCTTCTTCGCCGTCGCCTTCTTGGCCGTGCTGCGCGCCGCACGCTTGGCCGCGGCGGTGTCCTCGGCCTCCGCCGTCCCCGGAGCCTCCGCTGTCCCCGGAGCCTCCTCCGCGCCGGCGGCGGCGGCCTCCTCCGCGGCCTCCTCGTCACGGCCCGCCGCCTCGTTGGCCTCCGGGACCTCGGGGGTCTCGGGGACCTCGGGAGCCTTCGGGGCCTCCGGGGTTTCCGCGTCCCCGGCCGGGCCCGCGGGCACGACCACGACGGCGGCTTCCTCGGGCGCGGTGGGAGCGGTGGCCTTGCGGACCGCACGGCGCCGCGGGCGGGCCGGAGCCGCGCCCTCGGCGGCAGCCGGCTCGGCGGCACCGGGCTCCTCGGGTGCGGGCCGCGCGGGCGCGGCCTCCGGGGCCGCCGCGGGCTCCACCGCGGTGGTCTCCGGCACCGTCACCTCCGCCGCCTCCGGCGCGCCCGCCGGGGCGGCCGTCTGGCGGGTCACCCGTCGGCGGCCACGGCCCCGGGGCGCGGGCGCGCCCTCGGCGGCCGGTGCGAACGCGGACTCGGCCAGCGGCTGGCCGGGCTCGGTCGCCGTCTGCTCGGGCTCGGCCAGCATCTGGGGCTCGGCCGCGGTCTGCTCGTCCCAGGCCTTGGCCGCCTCGCGCTCCTCGGCCTCGCGCTCCTCCGCCTCCGCGGTGACCCTGGGCGCGCCCGCGGGTGCGGACACCCGGCGGGTGGCGCGGCGGCGCGTGCGGCGCCCGGCCCGGCCGCCCGCGGCGGCCTCCGCCTCGGCGACGCTGCTGTACAGCTCCTCGTCCGGCTGGAACTCGGGACCGGGCAGCGCCACCGCCTCGGCCACGTCCTCCGCCACCTCGGCGGCCGTCTCGACCACCAGATCGCGGTCCGCGGGCTGCGGCTCGGGCCTGGCCTGCTCCGGGACGGTCTCCGCGCCCCGGCCGCGCTTCTTGCGCTTGCCGCCGCCCACCGCGGACGGCTGCTCCATGTGCACGATCACACCGCGGCCGTTGCAGTGCACACAGGTCTCGGAGAACGACTCCAGGAGGCCCTGGCCGACACGCTTGCGGGTCATCTGGACCAGGCCCAGCGAGGTGACCTCGGCCACCTGGTGCTTCGTGCGGTCCCGGCCCAGGCACTCCAGCAGGCGCCGCAGCACCAGGTCGCGGTTGGACTCCAGCACCATGTCGATGAAGTCGATGACGACGATGCCGCCGAGGTCGCGCAGCCGCAGCTGGCGCACGATCTCCTCGGCCGCCTCCAGGTTGTTCCTGGTGACCGTCTCCTCCAGGTTGCCGCCCTGGCCGGTGAACTTGCCGGTGTTGACGTCGATGACGACCATCGCCTCGGTCTTGTCGATCACCAGCGAGCCGCCGCTCGGCAGCCAGACCTTGCGGTCCAGCGCCTTCAGGAGCTGTTCGTCGATCCGGTAGGTGGCGAACACGTCCGTCTCGGAGGTCCACCGCGTGAGCCGCCCGGCGAGGTCCGGGGCGACGTGCGCGACATACCCGTGGATGGTCTCCCAGGCCTCGTCACCGCTGACGATCACCTTGGAGAAGTCCTCGTTGAAGATGTCCCGCACGACGCGGACGGTGAGGTCGGGCTCGCCGTACAGCAGCGTCGGGGCGTTGCCGCTCTTGGACTTCTTGCGGATCTCGTCCCACTGCCCCTGCAGGCGCTCCACGTCGCGGCGGAGCTCCTCCTCGCTGGCGCCCTCGGCGGCGGTGCGCACGATCACGCCCGCGTCCTCGGGGACGATCTTCTTGAGGATGGTCTTCAGACGTGCGCGCTCGGTGTCCGGCAGCTTGCGGCTGATGCCGGTCATGGAGCCCTCGGGCACATACACCAGGTAACGGCCCGGCAGGGAGACCTGGCTGGTCAGCCGGGCCCCCTTGTGACCGATGGGGTCCTTGGTGACCTGGACGAGGACCGACTGGCCGGACTTCAGCGCGGTCTCGATGCGCCGGGGGCCGCCGGAGAGGCCGAGCGCCTCGAAGTTGACCTCGCCCGCGTACAGGACGGCGTTGCGGCCCTTGCCGATGTCGATGAAGGCGGCCTCCATGGAGGGCAGTACGTTCTGCACCTTGCCCAGGTAGACGTTGCCCACGTAGGAGGTCGACTGCTCCTTGTTGACGTAGTGCTCCACGAGGACGTTGTCCTCAAGGACGCCGATCTGGGTGCGGTCGCCGTGCTGGCGCACCACCATGACGCGCTCGACGGCCTCACGGCGCGCCAGGAACTCCGCCTCGGTGATGATCGGCACCCTGCGGCGGCCCTGCTCGCGCCCCTCGCGGCGGCGCTGCTTCTTCGCCTCAAGTCGGGTCGAGCCCTTGATGGACTGCACCTCGTCGGAGCCGGTCGTGGACCGCTCCTCCTTCTTGCGGGGCTCGCGGACCTTGACGACGGTGCGCTCCGGGTCGTCGGCGGCCGTACCGCCCTCGCCCGCGGTGTCGCCCGCGCGCCGGCGCCTGCGGCGGCGGCGCCGGCTGCTGCTGGTGCCGGACTCGCCCGCTTCCGCCTCGTCGCGCTCCCGGGCGGCGTCGGAGTCGTCGCCGTCGTCGTCCGCGGCGTGCTCTGCGTCCTCGCGGTCCTCGGGCTCGTCCGACTCGTCCTGCTCGGCGGAGTCGCCGCCCTCCGCGGCCTCTCCACGACGCCGCCTACGGCCGCCCCTGCGGCGCCGGCGGCGCGAGCCGGTCTCCTCGCCGTCGTCCCCGTCGGCCGCCTCGTCGGGCTCGGCGTCCTGCCCGGACGCGTCGAGGTCGCCGTCCTCGTCGGCTGAGCCGCCGCCGGCCGCGGACCGTTCCGCGGGGCCGTCGGCGACGGCGCGGCGGCGCCTGCGGCGGCGTGAACGGCTCTCCGTCTCCTCGGTGTCGTCGAGGTCGTCGGAGGCGTCGGCGCGCTCGTCGTCGGCCGCCTCGGCGGCGGCCTCGGCGGCGGCGCGCTCGGGGGTCTGGAACCTGGGCTCGGTGAACACCGGCGCCTGGAAGACGGCGACGGCGGGGCGCGCCGGCCGTGCCGACGGCTCGTCCTGGCCCGCCGCGGCCTTCTCCGCCGCCCGGTCCGGCCGCTCGGCGGACTGCTGCGACGGCACGGACTGCTGCGGCTGGGACGCCGCGGACTGCTGCGGGACGGACGCCGCGGACGGTGCCGTCACGGCCGACGGCTCCGCGGTCGCCGTGGGGGCCTGCTCGGGCGCGGCGAATCCACTCGCCGCCTTGCGGGTCGCCCGGCGGCGTACGCGGCGCGGCTCGGCGGGCTCGTCGGTGCCGCCGTCGGCGGCGGGGGTGCCGCCGGGGCCCTCGGAGGACGCGCTGCCGGGCGCGGCCTGGGGTTCGGTGGTCTCGGAGGCGGTGGCGGCCGGCTCGGCCTTCTTCCGCGTCCGGCGGCGCGCGGACGCGGCACCGCCGGCCGTCGCACCGGCATCGGCCGGCGCCCGGCTGGCGGGCACGGAGACGGGCTCGGCGTCTGTGCCGGAGGCGGACGCGGCCTCGGCGCCCTCGGCGGCCTCGGCGCCCCGCGTGGGGGCGGTGGCCTCGGCGGTCCGGCCGGGCGCGGAGGCATCCGTCTCGTCCGCGTCCTCGGCGTCGGCCGCGACCTCATCGGTGGTCGCGGTCTCCTCGGCCTCCTCGGCCTCCTCGGCGGCCTCCGCCTTCGCGGCGCTCACGGTGTCCGTGGTGGCCTCGGTGTCCTCCGGGCGCTTCTCGGCGTCCTGGCCGCCGGACGTGGCGGCCGTCCCGGCGGAGGCGCGGGACTCGGCACCCTCGGCGGCCCTGGGCGCGCCGGCGGGCGCCGACGCACGGCGGCGCGAACGGCGGGCCGGCGCAGGCGCGGTGGCTTCCTCCGTGCCCGAAGCGGTGGCCTCGGAGGCGGCCTCAGCGTCGGCCGCGGCAGCAGGGGCAGGCGCGGCGGGCTCTGCCGCGGGTTCCGCGGAGGCGGGGGCGGGGGCCGGGGCCGTGAATGGCTCGGCCTCGGCGGCCTTGGGCGCGCCTGCGGGCGCGGAGGCACGCCGACGGCGCCGCGGGGCCGCTGCGGGCGCCTCGGCGGCCGGGGACTCCCCGGTCCCGGCGGTCTCCCTGGTCCCGGCGGTCTCGCCGGTGGCCGCGACGGCCGGCTCTCCGGCCGTGTCCGCGGCGGCCGGCCGGCCGGCCGCGGAGGGCCCGGAGGCGGCGTCTGCGGCCTCTATGGCGGCCGGTGCGCCGCCGCTCTCGGCGGTGGCACCGGTCACGGTCACGCCCTCGCTGCGGACCTCGGCCTCGGACGCGGCGGTCGTGGGCGGGCCCGCGGGGCGGGATGCGGCACGGCGGCGACGACGCGGTGGGAGCGTGTCGCTGGGGGTGTCGGTGGTGAAGTTCTCTGAGCCCTCAGTGGGTTCGTTCGGCTCAAGCATCCGGGCGTTTCTCCCGTCAGGCTCCCGGGCGCCGCGCTGTACCGGTGACGTCCACGGTCCGCACGTCGTGCGCGGGACCGCCTTCCGGGGCGCGGGCGCCGCACGGGAGCTCTCTGTGTCTTGTCTCGCCGGTTCCGTATGCGGTGCGTACGGCCTGGCGAAAGTCTTCTGGTCGGTGCGCTGCCCGACCCAGGTGGCTCCCGAGTACAAGGGCGGCGCTGCGACGACCGTCCTACGCGGGACCTTCCGGCGCGGCTGCCTGCGCGGCGGCGAGCCCGGCGGCCCCTGGTCGCTCGGCCGGGGCGGCCGTTACTGCCTCGCGGTCGGGCGCGAGCGGGTCGGTCACCGTGCCGGTCGCCTCATCGAATGGCCCCTGCGCCAGCCTGGTCACCCCTACGGCAACGGGCGGCGCCAGGTCGGCCACAGCTCGGAGACCGGACAGGACGTCGTCGGGTCGTACGGCAGGCGTCACGTGCCGAACCACCAGGCGCAGTATCGCACAGGCCTGGTCCCCGGGCCTATCAGCCACGGTCGCGGCGGTGCCCGGACCGGTCGGCCCGGTGCCGGGAGTGGTCGTCCCGGGGCCGGCGACCGTGAGATCCACGACCGCGCCGCGGGCGTCGAAGGTGCGCATACCGCTCTTGGTCCTGCGCTGCACCTCGACGGTGTCCGCGGCGGTGAAGGCCGCGACCGCACGCTCCGCGTCGGCTGTGCTGACGCCGGGCAGGCGCAGCTCCCACACGGATGCGGTGAGCCGCTCGGCCAGATGCGGGGTGCGGGCCTCCACGGCCTCGATGACGTCGAGCCCGGTGGGCAGCGACGCGTCGAGGAGCTCGCGCACCTTGTCCGGGTCCCGCTGCTCGGCGAGCGCGATCTCCAGGTACTCGGCCTCACTGCCCGTGCCCGTGGGTGCGGCGTTGGCGTACGACACCTTGGGGTGGGGGGTGAAGCCGGCGGAGTAGGCCATGGGGACCTCGGCGCGCCGCAGGGCGCGCTCGAAGGCACGCTGGAAGTCACGGTGGCTGGTGAACCGGAGGCGGCCGCGCTTGGTGTAGCGCAGTCTGATGCGCTGCACCGCGGGTGCGGGCGGCGGGCCTTCGGGCTGTCGCTTGCCCAGTGGTACGTCTCCTTGTGTGCTGCGGTCCGCGGCGCCTTCCCGCCGCGGGGCCGGCCGGCGCTTCCGGCGCCGCCCCGGCCGGGTACGGCTCCGCACCGGCGGAGCTCAGGCGCGCCCGAACCTTCTTCCAAGAGTACGCGCCAGATGCCCGCCGAGTTCCCCGCGGGCCCCGGGCGAGGCGCCGGAGGGGGCACGGGCGCCGGTGAGCGCCCCGGTACGAGTGGCCGCGCCCCTCCTGGTACGAGTTGGCCGCGTCCCCCGGGACCGGGCCTCGGAGCCGCCCCCGGCCCGACGCCCGGAATCCGGCATCCGGCATCCGGCATCCGGCATCCGCCGCTTCGACCGGCGGGGTCGGTACGGAACCCGTTCCGCGGCCCCCGCCTCAGTGCGCGTGTCCGCTGCCCGCCGGCTTCCTGACCGTCAGCGGCAGCAGCTTCCTGCCCGTGGGGCCCACCTGGATGTGCGTGTCCATCTGTGGGCACACCCCGCAGTCGAAGCACGGCGTCCAGCGGCAGTCCTCCACCTCCGTCTCGTCGAGGGCGTCCTGCCAGTCCTCCCAGAGCCAGTCCTTGTCCAGGCCGGAGTCCAGGTGGTCCCAGGGCAGGACCTCCTCGTAGCCGCGTTCCCTGGTGGTGTACCAGTCGACGTCGACGCCGAAGGCGGGGAGGGTGCGGGCGGCGCAGGACATCCACCGGTCGTAGCTGAAGTGCTCGCGCCAGCCGTCGAAGCGGCCGCCGTCCTCGTAGACGGCGCGGATGACGGCGCCGAGGCGGCGGTCACCGCGGGAGAGCAGGCCCTCCACGATGCCGGGCTTGCCGTCGTGGTAGCGGAAGCCGATGGAGCGGCCGTAGCGCTTGTCGCCGCGGATCCTGTCGCGGAGCTTCTCCAGGCGGGCGTCGGTCTCCTCCGCGGAGAGTTGCGGCGCCCACTGGAAGGGGGTGTGCGGCTTGGGCACGAAGCCGCCGATGGAGACCGTGCAGCGGATGTCGTTGGAGCCGGAGACCTCCCGGCCCTTCTGGATGACCTTCATGGCCATGTCGGCGATCTGGAGGACGTCGTCGTCGGTCTCCGTCGGCAGGCCGCACATGAAGTACAGCTTCACCTGCCGCCAGCCGTTGCCGTACGCGGTGGCGACGGTGCGGATCAGGTCCTCCTCGGAGACCATCTTGTTGATGACCTTGCGGATGCGCTCGCTGCCGCCCTCGGGGGCGAAGGTGAGGCCGGAGCGGCGGCCGTTGCGGGTGAGTTCGTTCGCCAGGTCGATGTTGAAGGCGTCCACCCGGGTGGACGGCAGCGAGAGGCCGATCTTGTCGTCCTCGTAGCGGTCCGCGAGGCCCTTGGTGATGTCGGCGATCTCGGAGTGGTCGGCGGACGACAGCGACAGCAGACCGACCTCCTCGAAGCCGGTCGCCTCCAGGCCCTTGTGCACCATCTCGCCGATGCCCGTGATGGAGCGCTCGCGCACCGGGCGGGTGATCATGCCGGCCTGGCAGAACCGGCAGCCGCGGGTGCAGCCGCGGAAGATCTCCACGGACATCCGCTCGTGCACGGTCTCCGCGAGCGGCACCAGGGGCTGCTTCGGGTACGGCCACTCGTCCAGGTCCATGACCGTGTGCTTGGAGACCCGCCAGGGCACGCCCGAGCGGTTGGGGACGACCCGGGCGATACGGCCGTCGGGCAGGTACTCGACGTCGTAGAACGCGGGCACGTACACCCCGCCGGTCTTCGCGAGGCGCAGCAGCAGCTCCTCGCGGCCGCCGGGGCGGCCCTCCTGCTTCCAGGCGCGGATGGTGTCCGTGATCGTGAGGACGGCCTGCTCGCCGTCGCCGATGACCGCGGCGTCGATGAAGTCCGCGATGGGCTCGGGGTTGAACGCGGCGTGGCCGCCGGCCAGCACGATGGGGTCGTCGTCGCCGCGCTCCCGGGCGTCGAGCGGGATGCCCGCGAGGTCGAGGGCCGTGAGCATGTTGGTGTAGCCGAGCTCGGTGGCGAAGCTCAGGCCGAGCACGTCGAAGGCCCGCACCGGGCGGTGGCTGTCCACCGTGAACTGGGGCACGCCGTGCTCCCGCATCAGCGCCTCCAGGTCCGGCCAGACGCTGTAGGTGCGCTCCGCCAGGACGCCCTCGCGCTCGTTGAGCACCTCGTAGAGGATCATGACGCCCTGGTTGGGCAGGCCGACCTCGTACGCGTCGGGGTACATGAGCGCCCAGCGGACGTCGCAGGAGTCCCACGGCTTGACGGTGGAGTTGAGTTCTCCGCCGACGTACTGGATCGGTTTCTGCACATGCGGGAGCAGGGCTTCGAGCTGTGGGAAGACCGAGTCGACAGACATCTCGGGACTTTCGTGAGCGGACACAGATGACCCTCCACCCTAACGCGGCGCGGGGACCGCTCCGTACGCCCACCGGACGGGCGGTCGTGCGTCCGTGCGTCCATGCGCGTCCGTGCGTCCATGCGCGTCCGTGCGTCCGTGCGCGTCCGTGGGTCCGTGCGCGCACCGGCGTGCCGGCCACAGGAGTCCGGGGCACAGGAGCCGCAGGAGTCCGGCCCGCACGAGTCCGGGCCGCACGAGTCCCGGCCGCACGAGTCCCGGCCGCACGAGTCCCGGCCGCACGAGTCCCGGCCACAGGACTCCGGGCCGCACCGGGCGGTGCCCGCTCACCCCTCCCGCTCGGCGACGCGCCTCTCGTCGTCGGCCGCGCGCTGTTCCTCGCGCCCGTACAGCAGTCCGTACGGGAAGGTGCTCTCGCCCGCGCGGTGTGCCTGCTCGGACAGCTCGTGGAGGGCCCTGCGCGCCATCACGCTGTCCTGGTGGTCGCCGAGTACGGACTGCACGCGCTTGGCCCGGGAGACGGTCTTCCCCGCCTTGGAACCGAGCACGGGACGCGCCGCCTCGGCCGTGTACCGCAGCCGCTTGGCCGCCTTGCGCGCGCTGTGCAGGGCCGCGTCGCGGTCCGGGCCCGGCGGTCGGCGCAGCGCCTCGGCCATGCGGCCTGCGAGCCGTTCGCGGTCCCGTCGCACCGCCTTGGCCAGCACCTTCCGGGGCTTCCGGGTGGCGGCCCGGCGCAGCGGCGGGTCGGCGAGCAGTCCGTCGACCGTGTCCAGCAGCCTGAGGTAGCGCTCGCCGTCCAGGACGCCGGTCAGCCGGGCCCGCGCGTCGCCCCGCCGCTCCTGCGACCAGCTCTCCATACGGGCGCGTACGGGGCCGTCGGCCAGGTCGGGCGGCAGGTGGTCGAGCGCGGCGGACAGCCGTTCGGCCAGCACCTCGCCGTCGCGGCCCGTGCCCAGTTCGCCGGCGAGCCACTTCAGCTCGTCGGCGACGGGTGCGGTCACGGAGCGGTCCAGGACCGTGCGGTAGGACCGCAGGGCGCTGCGCATCCGGCGGGTGGCGACGCGCATGCGGTGCACGGAGTCGGGCATGTCGCGGCGGACGGCGGGGTCCATGTCGACCAGGGCGTCGCGCTGGGTGCGGAGGTAGTCGAGAACGGGGCCCGCGGCGGGCGCGGGGCGGTCGCCCACCCGGGGCTCCGGTGCGGCGTCCCGTTCCGGCCCGGCGCCGCCGCGGGCGGCTCCGGTCTCCTCCAGTGCCCTGGCCAGCTTCGACGGTGAGCGGGACGGCCGCCAGCCCGCCGTGCGCAGCTCCGCCTCGGCCTGGTCGAGGAACTCGACGGCGGCGCCGTCGGCCAGTTCCACCTCCGCCTCCGTCCACTCCGCCGTACCCGCGCCGGCGGCGCCGTGCGGCGGGCCCGTCAGCCGCTCGGCGTGCACCCGGTCGAGGGCCACCTCGGCGAGGAGGGTGCCGGTGCCGTCCAGGAGGTGGGTGAGCCGCCGGTCCGAGCGGAGCCGGACGACGGGGCGGAGGGGGGCGTTCCGTACCCGGGAGCGCACCAGGCGCGCCAGGTCCTCGGGGGGCGCCTCGGCCGGTGCCCCGGCTCCGTGCTCCGGTCCGCCGGACAGCGGTGCGTGGACCTCCTCGCGTATCCCCTCGGCGAGCGGGAGTTTCAGGTGCCAGCCCTCGTCGGTGCCGCCGGTGCGGCGGCGGAGGGTGATCCGGTCGGCGGCGAGCCGCTGGTCGGGGGTGTCGTAGTAGGTCGCGTCCAGTGCGATGAGGCCCTTGTCCTCGACCGAGGCGACGCCCGGCACCCGGGCGAGGTCCGGAAGGCCGGCCTCCTCAGAGGGCCCCTCGTACTTCCGTTCGATCTCGCGCTGTGTCTCCGCCATCATGGGCTCTTTCGCACCGTGCGACGTCATGTCGTCCCCGCAACGACCAAGCGTAGTCGGGCACGGAGCGCCCGTGTCAGGGGCGCGGGGCTGCGGCCTGGGGCACCTCCCGCGCCTTCGGGCAGTGGGAGGGGCTCCGTCGCGTGGGCGCGAGCGGCCACGACGACACCGGCGCAGCTCCCCTCGCCCCTCCAGGCGCGTCCGGACGGGCGCAGACCCTCCCCGCGTCCGGACGGGCGCAGACCCGTCCCCGCGCCCGGACGGGCGCAGACCCGCCACCGGAAGGGCCGCAGGCCGGGGGCCGACTCCGGGCTAGCCCAGAGGTCGCTGCACGCGGATCGACTGCAGCAACCCCACCGCCATCCACACCGCGAACATCGACGACCCGCCGTACGACACGAAGGGCAGCGGCAGGCCGGCCACCGGCATGATGCCCAGCGTCATGCCCACGTTCTCGAACGACTGGAAGGCGAACCAGGCGATGATGCCCGCGGCCACGACGGTGCCGTACAGCTCGGTCGTCTCGCGGGCGATGCGGCAGGCGCGCCAGAGCACCACGCCGAGCAGCAGCAGGATCAGCCCGGCGCCGACGAAGCCCAGCTCCTCCCCCGCGACGGTGAAGACGAAGTCCGTCTGCTGCTCGGGCACGAACTGTCCGGTCGTCTGGGAGCCGTGGAAGAGCCCGGTGCCCATCAGCCCGCCGGAGCCGATGGCGATCCGGGCCTGGTTGGTGTTGTAGCCGACGCCGGACGGGTCGAGATCCGGGTTGGCGAAGGCGGCGAAGCGGTTGATCTGGTACTGGTCCAGCACGTGCAGCTGCCAGATGGCCACCGCGCCGGCCGCGCCCGCCGCGATCAGTCCGAAGACCCACCGGTTGGAGGCGCCGGAGGCGAGCAGCACCCCAAGCACGATGAAGACCATCACCATGACCGAGCCGAGGTCCGGCATCAGCAGCACGATCAGGATCGGCACGAGGGCGAGACCGAGGGACTGCAGGACCGTGCGGTGGTCCGGGTGCTCACGGTCGCCCGCGTCGACCCGGGCCGCCAGCAGCATCGCCATGCCCAGGATGATGGTGATCTTGACGAACTCGGAGGGCTGGAGGGAGAACCCGGCGGGGAACACGATCCAGGCGTGCGCGCCGTTGATGGTCGCGCCGAGCGGGGTGAGCACCAGCAGGACCAGCAGCACCGAGAGGCCGTAGAGGATCGGCACGACGGTGCGTAGGGTGCGGTGGCCCACCCAGATGACCCCGATCATCAACCCGATGCCGATACCGGTGTTCAGCAGGTGCCGCAGCAGGAAGTAGTACGGGTCGCCCTGGTTGAGCGTGGTGCGGTTGCGGGTGGCGGAGTAGACGAGGGCCGCGCCGATCAGGGAGAGCAGGACGGACGACAGCAGGATCGGCCAGTCCAGCTTGCGCAGCACCGAGTCGCGCGCGAACAGTCGCGTCCAGCTGGAGCGCTGGGGTCCGTATCCGGAGACGGAGAAGCCGTGCGGGCCAGCCATCGTCAGTTCCGCCTCCAGATCACGGGCTCACCGGGTGGCGCCGCGTACGGGCCCCCGTCGCTCTGCTGCTCACCCGTGGGGCCCGCCAGGGCGACCGCCGGCTGCGCGCCGCCTTCGGGCCCGGTCGGCTGGAAGGCCGGCTGGAGCCCCGGGGCCGCGGGTTCGGCCGGCTGCCGGTAGGCCGCGGGCTGGAGTGCGCCGCCCGGTGGCTGCACGGCCTGCTGGTCCTGGCCGCCCGGGTTCTGGGCACCCGGATCCTGGGCCCCCGGGTCCTGGCCGCCCGGCTGCACCTCACCCGTCTGCTGGTTGGTGCCCTGCCCGGCCCCCTGCCGCGCGCCGGTCTCGTCGCCGTGCGGGTTGTACGGCTTGATCTCGGGGGAGTCGATGGAGCCGTCCGACTGGATCTTGGGCAGGCTCTTCTGCGGCGTGGGCAGCAGCGCCTTCTTCTTGTCGATCTTGCCGGACTGGTCGACGCCGTACAGCGCGTCGTAGATCTTGCGCACCGCGGGACCCGAGGCGCCGGAGCCGGTACCACCCTGGGAGATCGTCATCACGACGGCGTAGTCCTTGGTGTACGTGGAGAACCAGGACGTGGTCTGCTTGCCGTAGACCTCCGCCGTGCCGGTCTTGGCGTGCATCGGGATCCGGTTCTGCGGCCAGCCCTGGAACCGCCAGGCCGCCGTGCCCCGGGTCGCGACGCCCGCGAGAGCACCGTCTATCTCCTTGTTCAGCTTGGCGTTCATCGGCAGCCTGCCCTGGACGTGCGGCTTGATCTCCTGGATGTGCTTGCCGTCCGGGCTGACGATCGCCTTGCCGATGGTGGGCCGGTAGAGCGTGCCGCCGTTGGAGAGGGCGGAGTAGATCATGGCCTCCTGGATGGGCGTGACGAGGGTGTCGCCCTGGCCGATGGCGTAGTTCACGGAGTCACCGGCGCGCATCCGGTTGCCTTCGAGGCAGTTCTCGTAGGCGATCCGCTGGACGTAGTCGCCGTTCTTCTTGCCGGACTTGCACCAGGCGTCCTTGTTGGCCTCCCAGTAGTCCTGCTTCCACTTGCGGTCCGGGATCCGGCCGGTGACCTCGTTCGGCAGGTCGATGCCGGTCTCCTTGCCGAGGCCGAACTGGTGGGCGGTCCTGTAGAACCAGTCGTTGGGGTGCTTCTTCGGGTGGTTGCCGCCGTCCTTGCGCCACTCGTCGTACCCGACCCGGTAGAAGACGGTGTCGCAGGAGACCTCCAGGGCGCGGCCGAGGTTGATGTTGCCGTAGTTCTCGGACTCGTAGTTCATGAAGGTCTGGCTGCCGATGTTGAACGAGCTGGTGCAGGCGTAGTTCCCGTTGAAGGGGTGCCCGCCGTTCACGGCCGCGGTGGTCGAGACCACCTTGAAGGTGGAGCCGGGGGCCGACTGGCCCTGGATGGCGCGGTTCAGCAGTGGGTAGTTGGAGTCCTTGCCGGTGAGCTTGGCGTAGTCCTTGCCGGAGATCCCGCCCACCCAGGCGTTCGGGTCGTAGGAGGGGTTGGAGGCCATGGCGACCACGCGGCCGGTCTTGGCCTCCATCACGACGACGGCGCCCGAGTCGGCCTTGTACTTCTCGTGGGTGACCGGGTCGATCTGGGTGCGGGCCACCTTCATGGCGTCGTTCAGCTCGTACTCGGCGACCCGCTGCACCCGGGCGTCGATGCTGGTGATGACGTTGGCGCCCGGCTCGGCCTTGTCGCTCTCGGCCTGGCCGATGACCCGGCCGAGGTTGTCCACCTCGTAGCGGGTGACGCCGGCCTTGCCGCGCAGCTCCTTGTCGTACTCCTGCTCGAGGCCGTTGCGGCCGACCTCGTCGGAGCGGAGGTACGGCGAGTCGGTGTGCTCGGCCTTCTTGATCTCCTCGTCGGTGACGGGCGAGAGGTAGCCAAGCACCTGGGCGGTGTTGGCGTCGCCCGGCGAGGGGTAGCGGCGGACCGCGGTGGGCTCGGCGGTGATGCCGGGGAAGTCCTCGGAGCGCTCGCGGATCTGGAGGGCCTGCTTGGGGGTGGCCTCGTCGGTGATGGGGATCGGCTGGTACGGGGAGCCGTTCCAGCAGGGCTGCTTGGTGTGGGCGTCGCAGAGCCGGACGCGGTCCATCACGTCCTTGGGCTTCATGCCCAGCACATGCGCGAGCTTGGTGAGCACCGCCGTGCCGCCGTCCGCCATCTTCATCAGCTTGGTGCGGGAGGCGGAGACGACCAGACGGGTCTCGTTGTCGGCGAGCGGGACACCCCGGGCGTCGAGGATCGAGCCGCGCACCGCGGGCTGCACCACCTGCTGCACGTGGTTGCCCGAGGCCTCCTTGGCGTACTGCTCGCCCTCGCGGATCTGCAGGAACCACAGCCGGCCGCCGAGGGTGAGCAGAAGGGAGACGACGAGGATCTGGATGACCACGAGCCTGATCTGGACGCGGGGCGTGCGACCGGTCTCCGGGATGTTCGTCACGCCGTTCCTCCCCTCGGTTGGTGCGGTGCCGATGTCGCGGGCGCGGGGGCGCCGGGTGACGCGGACGGGTGTGCGGGGACCGGCGTGCACCGGCTCCCGGGACGGGTGTGGTCCCCGGGACGGATGTGGCCCCCAGGACGGATGTGGCCCCCAGGACGGATGTGACGACCCTCGGGGCGGGGGTGGCAGTCCCCCGGGCGACGGCGACCCTCGGCGCGGGCGCGGCAGCCGCCCGGGCGACGACGACCCTCCGCGCGGGCGTGGCAGCCCCCGGGGCGACCGCGGTGAACCTCGCGACGGGTGTGGCGGTGGGCGGGCAGGGTGGTCACAGCCGCTTGACCCCCTTGATGCGCCCGGCGCGTGCCACGCGCGCCTTCGCCGCTCTGATCCGCAGGCCGCCGCCGCGCTGGTCGCCGATGTTCAGGCCGGTGCCGGAGGCGAGCCAGCCCGAGGCGACGTCGGCGGAGGTGCCGCTGCCCGCGGCGTCCGCGAGCGGGTCGTTCTCGGCGCGCTTGGCGAGGGCGATGAGGAACGGCACGGTGAACGGCGCCAGCAGCAGGTCGTAGAGCACGGCCGTGATCAGCAGGCTGATGAGGCCGACGTGCCGGGCGGCGGTGTCGCCGACCAGGGCGCCCACCCCGGCGTAGAGGAGCGTGGAGCCGACGGCGGCACCGGCCACCACCAGCATCGGGCGCGCCAGCGAGTTCAGGCGGCCGTGCTCCGGCTTGGCGAGGCCCGCGGCATAGCCGACGACGCAGAGCACCAGCGCGTAGCGGCCCGCGGCGTGGTCGGCGGGCGGCGCGAGGTCGGCCAGCAGGCCCGCGCCGAAGCCGACCAGAGCGCCGCCCACGTGCCCGTAGACCAGGGCGAGCGCGAGCACGGTGAGCAGCAGCAGGTCGGGGACGGCACCCGGGAGGTGGAGCCGGGCCAGGACGCACACCTGGAGGACCAGGGCGACGATCACGAGTGCCGTGGAGAGCAGCATCCGGTTGAAGCGCATCGTTCAGCTCCTACTGCTCAGGCTGCGGGGCGACGCCGCCCTGGGGTTGCTGGGCGTTGCCCGGTGGCTGACCGCCGTCCTGGGGCTGCTGAGCGCCGCCGCCCTGCTGGTCCCCGCCGGCCGGGTTCTGGTTCTGGTTCTGGTTCTGCTGGTTCTGGTTCTGGCCCTGCGGGGCGCCGGGGGTGACGGTCACCGTGACGGTGGGCCTGGGCGTCGGCTTGGACGCCGGGGGCAGCACGGCGTCACGCGGGTCCGTGCGGGGCGGCTGGACGACCACGCCGATGATGTCGAGCTTGGTGAACGACACGAACGGCTTCACGTAGACCGTGCGGGTGAGGCCGCCGGCGGACGGGTCGACCCCCACCACCGTGCCCACCGGGACACCGGGCACGAACGGCTTGTCGGCCTCCGAGCCGAAGGTGACGAGGCGGTCGCCCTTCTTCACCTTGGCCTTGCCGTTGAGGAGCTGGACGCGCATCGGGCGGTCACCGCTGCCGGAGGCGAAGCCGAGCTCGTCGGTCTTCTCCATCCGGGTGCCGACGCTGAAGTCCGGGTCGTTGGCGAGCAGGACGGTCGCGGTGTCGGGGCCGACGGTGGTGACGCGGCCGACCAGGCCGTCGCCGTTGAGCACGGTCATGTCGCGCTTTATGCCGTCCTTGCTGCCCGCGTCGATGGTGACGGTCCAGGAGAAGCCCTGGGCCGCCCCGATCGCGATGACCTGGGCGCCCTTGATGCCGTACCGGCCGGTGCCGGCGGTCTTGAGCATCTTGTCGAACTGGCGGAGCTGGCTGCGGGTGCGGTCGTCGCTGCCCAGCCTGGCCTTCAGGGCGGCGTTCTCCCGCTCCAGCTCGGAGACGCGGTCGTGGCGGTGCCCGGAGTCGCGGACGGCGGCGATGGCGTTGCCGACCGGGTCGACGGCTCCGGAGAGGCCGTTCTCGACCGGGCCGAAGACGGTGGCGGCGGCCTGCCGGGCACCGTCGACCGGGGAGTCCTCGCCACCGCGGATGTCCACCGTGATCAGTGCGAACGCGATGGCGATCAGCAGCACCAGGAGCAGCCGGCTCTCTCGTGTGTCCCTCACGTGCGGCGGCCGTGCCTTCCTCTTCGGAATCTCGGTGTGTCGGCTTGTCGGGGGTCGTCTGGGGGGCTGGGGGGTGTCTGGGGGTCCGAGCTTTGTCGGTGCGGTGCGCGGGGCCGGGGTGGTGTCGGCCGGGTGTCATACGGTCCGAAGAGGCCGGGGGCCGAGGGCTTCGGGGTGTGTCATGCCTCGGGAGCGAGGAACCGCCGCACGGGACGGTGCGTCCGTACGGCGGGTTCCGGGTGGTTCATCGGCGCGGCTGGGCGTCCAGGACCTGCTGGAGTGCCTCGAACTCCTCGACGCACTTGCCCGAGCCCAGGGCCACGCTGTCCAGCGGGTTCTCGGCGATGTGGATGGGCATGCCGGTCTCGCGGCGCAGTCGCTCGTCCAGGCCGCGGAGCTGGGCGCCGCCGCCGGTGAGCACGATGCCGCGGTCCATGACGTCGCCGGAGAGCTCCGGAGGGCACTTGTCCAGCGTGGTCTTGACGGCGTCCACGATGGCGTTGACCGGCTCCTCGATGGCCTTGCGGACCTCGGCCGCGGAGATGACCACGGTCTTCGGCAGGCCGGAGACCAGGTCGCGGCCGCGGATCTCGGTGTGCTCGTCGGCGTCGATCTCGTAGGCCGAGCCGATGGTGATCTTGATCTGCTCCGCGGTGCGCTCACCGAGCAGGAGCGAGTACTCCTTCTTGATGTGCTGGATGATCGCGTTGTCGAGCTCGTCGCCCGCGACGCGGATCGACTGGGCGGTGACGATGCCGCCGAGCGAGATGACCGCGACCTCCGTGGTGCCGCCGCCGATGTCCACGACCATGTTGCCGGTGGCCTCGTGGACGGGCAGGCCGGAGCCGATGGCGGCCGCCATGGGCTCCTCGATGATGTGCACCTGCCGCGCGCCGGCCTGCGACGACGCCTCGATCACGGCACGGCGCTCGACGCCGGTGATGCCCGAGGGGACGCAGACGACGACCCGCGGACGGGCCAGGTAGCGGCGCTTGTGGACCTTCAGGATGAAGTAGCGGAGCATCCGCTCGGTGATCTCGAAGTCGGCGATCACACCGTCCTTCAGGGGCCGCACGGCCACGATGTTGCCCGGTGTGCGGCCGATCATCCGCTTGGCCTCGGTGCCCACGGCGAGGATGCCACCGGTGTTGGTGTTGATCGCGACCACGGAGGGTTCGTTGAGAACGATGCCCCGGCCCCTGACGTACACCAGCGTGTTGGCGGTCCCGAGGTCGACAGCCATGTCACGGCCGATGAACGACATGTTGCTCCCCATGAGGATGCGTCTGGCCTTCCCAAGTGGCTTGTGATGGCTTTTCAGGTCGGCAAAGGATGGGTGCGGTGGGTGCTGCTGTGGCGTGAAGGCTTCTATCGTAGTCCGGCCTGCACAGACCCTGCGCGAGGGTCTTCGCCATTGTCAGCAGATGATCCGCCGCCTCGCTAATGCAGACGTGCCGATGGAGGCATGCGTTCCCCCGATCGGCGCGCATATGCCCCTCGGCGGCCGGTTTTCTCCGGCCGCACCTGGTCGGACACGGGTCCGGCTGACTCACCGTCAGGAAATTCCCTTCATGCCCCGGGCCGCACGGGGTGGCGGGGCGGAGCCCGGCGGGGTGGCCGCAGACAGCGGACCCCGGGAGGGCGGTGTGCCGGGGCGGGCGGTGCCGGCAGGCAGGTGCCGGCAGGTGGGCGCCGGCAGGTGGGCGCCGGGGCGGGCGGGTGCCCGGCTCAGGCGAGGCCGGGGAAGAAGATCTTCAGCTCGCGCTGGGCCGACTCCTCGGAGTCCGAGGCGTGGATGAGGTTCTCCCGGGTGACCGTGCCGAAGTCGCCGCGGATGGTGCCGGGCTCCGCGGCGATCGGGTCGGTCGGGCCGGCGAGCCGCCGCACCCCCTCGATCACCCGCTCGCCCTCGGCGACCAGCGCCACCACGGGACCGGACCCCATGAACTCCACCAGCGGCTCGTAGAACGGCTTGCCGACGTGCTCGGCGTAGTGCTGCTCCAGCGTGGGCCGGTCGAGGGTGCGCAGCTCCAGCGCGACGATCCGCCAGTCCGCCTTCTGCTCGATACGACGGATGATCTCACCGACCAGCGAGCGGCGGACGGCGTCCGGCTTGAGGAGGACGAGGGTGCGCTGGGTCACGGCGGTGGCTCCTTCGGTGAGCAGATGTCGGGTGAGCGGATGTGGGGATCAGAGATTACCCGCCGTGGCCGTGCCCCTCTTACGTGACGTCAGCCGTGGGGCCGGCCCCGGCAGGGCGGGACGTCACCGTGGGCCGAGCCCCGGCAGGGGCGCGGGGCACCGCGCGACCAGCTGGAACGCGACCGCAGGTCGCCACCGGCCCGAAGGGGCCGTCTCTGCCGCCGGGCCGTGGGCCGGTGGTCCGAAAGACGGCCGGGACTCCCCACGGGGCATGGCGACCGCGGGTCGCCCCGCAGCCCCGCGCCCGGGGAGCCGGGGCCCGGCCCGCGATCGGCTAACCGGCGGCCTCTCGGGCCGCCTTCGCCTCGTCGACCTTGCGGCCGAAGTGCACCGAGCACCACCACAGGCCCGCGAAGGCCGCACCCAGGAAGAACATCGCGGGGACCGCGAAACCGGCGGCGATCAGTGCCACCTGGAGGGCCCAGCCGAGCTGCACCCCACCGGGCCGGGTGACCATGCCGCAGAGCAGCAGGCTGAGCAGCATGGCGCCGCCGCAGACCGCCCAGACGGTGGTCATGGACAGGGCCGGGTCCTTCATGGCCACCAGGCCGGCGAAGCCGACGACGAAGAACTCCCCGAGCAGGGTCGACGCGCAGAGGGTCCGCACGGGTCAGCCCCTTCCCAGGAGCAGTCGGGCCTCGCCGACGGTGAAGACGGAGCCGGTGACGAGGACGCCCGCGCCCGCGTACTCCCCCTCCTCCTCGGCGAGGGTGATGGCGGCCTCCAGGGCGTCGTCGAGCCGGGGCTCGACCTGGACGCGGTCCTCGCCGAAGACCTCCACGGCGACCCCGGCCAGCTCGTCGGCGCTCAGGGCGCGCGCCTGGGAGTACTGGGTGACGACGATCTCGGTGAAGATCGGCTCGAAGGCCTCCAGCAGGCCCCGGACGTCCTTGCCGTCGCTGGCGCCGACCACGCCGATCAGCCGGCTGAAGGAGAAGACCTCGCTGACCGCGTCGGCCGTGGCACGGGCGCCGGCCGGGTTGTGGGCGGCGTCCAGGACGACGGTGGGCGAGCGGCGCACCACCTCCAGGCGGCCCGGGGAGGCCACCGAGGCGAAGGCCTTGCGGACGGTGTCGATGTCCAGGGTGCGGCTGTGCTCGGCGCCGACGCCGAAGAACGCCTCCACCGCGGCGAGGGCCACCGCGGCGTTGTGCGCCTGGTGGGCGCCGTGCAGCGGGAGGAAGATCTCCTCGTACTCGCCGCCCAGGCCGCGCAGGGTGAGCAGTTGCCCGCCGACGGCGACCTGGCGGGAGACCACGCCGAACTCCAGGCCTTCCCTGGCGACCGTCGCGTCCGCCTCGGCCGCGCGCTTGAGCAGCACCTGCGCGGCGTCCACCGGCTGCTGGGCCAGGACGACGGTGGCGCCCTGCTTGATGATCCCGGCCTTCTCCACGGCGATCTCGCCGGGGGTGCCGCCGAGCCGGTCGGTGTGGTCGAGGTCGATGGGGGTGACCACGGCCACCGAGCCGTCGATCACGTTGGTGGCGTCCCAGGAGCCGCCCATGCCGACCTCGACGACGGCCACGTCCACGGGCGCGTCGGCGAACGCGGCGTACGCCATGCCGGTCAGCACCTCGAAGAAGGAGAGCCGGTACTCCTGCCGCTCGTCCACCATCTCGATGTACGGCTTGATGTCGCGGTAGGTCTCCACGAACCGCTCGGGCGCCATCGGGGCGCCGTCCAGGCTGATGCGCTCCGTGATCGACTGGACGTGCGGCGAGGTGTAGCGGCCGGTGCGCAGCTCGAACGCGGTGAACAGGGCCTCGATGATCCGGGCGGTGGACGTCTTGCCGTTGGTGCCCGTGATGTGGATCGAGGGGTAGCTGCGCTGGGGCTCGCCCAGGACGTCCATCAGGGCGGTGATGCGGGTGACCGAGGGCTCCAGCTTGGTCTCGCCCCAGCGGGTCGCCAGCTCCGTCTCGACCTCGCGCAGGGCCCTGTCGACCTCTGGGTCTGCGGGGCGGGCCGGGACGTCCGGCTCGGGCGGGCCGGCCTGGGTCCGCAGGGTGCGGCTGCCGGCCTCGATCACCGCGAGGTCGGGGTCACGGCCCGTCTCGGCGTCCACGATGTCGTCGAACCGCTCCAGAGGATCCGGCTCACCGTCACCGTCGTCACCGGGCACGCTGTCGTACGGGGGGTTCTCACTCACGCCCCCAGTCTACGGAGCGGCCGGGCCGGGGCCGCCGCGCCCCGGCGGGCACCCTGACGGCACGGGTCGCACACGAAGGGGCGCGGGGAACTGCGCGAGCAACCACAACGCGACCTGCGGGTCGCCACCGGCCCGGAGGGGCGGTCTCTGCCGGAGCCGGACCACCGGCCGGGGGTTCCCGCGCCCACGCGGCGGAGCCGCATGTCGGCACGGCCCCGCACCCCTCTCGGGCCACCGCCCACCGCCAGGTGACCCCCGGGGCTCAGCCGGATCAGGCCGAGGGCAGCCGCTCCAGCTGCCCGCCGATCCGGGCGATGTCCTCCTCGGCCTTCGCGAGCCGCAGGCGAATCTTCTCGACCACGGCCTCCGGCGCCTTCGCCAGGAAGGAGTCGTTGCCCAGCTTCGCCTCGGCCTGGGCGCGCTCCTTGCGGGCGGCTGCCAGGTCCTTCTCCAGCCGCTTCCGCTCGGCCGCGACGTCGATGGCCCCGGACAGGTCGAGCGCCACCTCGGCGCCGGCAACCGGCAGTGTCGCCGTGGCCGTGAAACCGTCGCCCTCCGGCTGCAGCCGGAGCAGCTGCCGGATGGCGGCCTCGTGCGCCGCGAGCGGGGTGCCCGCCAGCCGGAGCCGGGCCGGGACCCGCTGGCCCGGTTGCAGCCCCTGGTCCGCGCGGAACCGCCGGACCTCGGTGATCACCTGCTGGAGGACACCCATCTCGCGGCCCGCCGCGGCGTCCCGGAAGCCGCTGTCCGCGGGCCAGTCCGCGATCACCACGGACTCGCCGCCGGTGAGCGTCGTCCAGAGGATCTCGGTGACGAACGGCACGATCGGGTGCAGCAGCCGCAGGGTGACGTCGAGGACCTCGCCCAGGACGCGCTTGCTGACGTCGGCGGCCTCGCCGCCCGCCTGGAAGGTGGTCTTGGACAGCTCCACGTACCAGTCGAAGACCTCGTCCCAGGCGAAGTGGAACAGCGCGTCGGAGACCTTCGCGAACTGGTAGTCGTCGTAGAAGGCGTCGACCTCGGCGACGGTCTCGTTCAGCCGGGAGAGGATCCAGCGGTCGGTCGCCGAGAGCCGCTCGGGAGCGGGCAGCGGGCCCTCGACCGTGGCGCCGTTCATCAGGGCGAAGCGGGTGGCGTTCCAGATCTTGTTGGCGAAGTTGCGGGAGCCCTGCACCCACTCCTCGCCGATCGGCACGTCCACGCCGGGGTTGGCGCCGCGCGCGAGTGTGAAGCGGAGCGCGTCGGAGCCGTACTTGTCCATCCAGTCGAGCGGGTTGACCGCGTTGCCGAAGGACTTCGACATCTTCTTGCCGAACTGGTCGCGGACCATGCCGTGCAGGGCGATGGTGTGGAACGGCGGGGTGCCGTCCATCGCGTACAGGCCGAACATCATCATCCGGGCGACCCAGAAGAACAGGATGTCGTAGCCGGTGACCAGGACGGAGTTCGGGTAGAACTTCGCCAGGCTGGGCGTCTGCTCGGGCCAGCCGAGGGTGGAGAACGGCCACAGGCCCGAGGAGAACCAGGTGTCCAGGACGTCCGTGTCCTGCGTCCAGCCCTCGCCGCTCGGGGGCTGCTCGTCGGGGCCGACGCAGACCACCTCGCCGTTCGGCCCGTACCAGACGGGGATGCGGTGGCCCCACCAGAGCTGGCGCGAGATGCACCAGTCGTGGAGGTTGTCGACCCAGTCGAAGTAGCGCTTCTCCATCTCCTGCGGGTGGATGGCGACCCGCCCGTCGCGCACCGCGTCGCCCGCGGCCTTGGCGAGCGGCCCGACCTTGACCCACCACTGCATGGAGAGCCGCGGCTCGATGGTGGTCTTGCAGCGCGAGCAGTGGCCCACGGAGTGGATGTAGGGGCGCTTCTCGGCCACGATCCGGCCCTCGGCGCGCAGCGCCGCCACGATGGCGCTGCGCGCCTCCAGGCGGTCCAGGCCCTGGAAGGGTCCCGGCACCGTGATCACGGCGTGCTCGTCCATCACGGCGAGGGACGGGAGGTCGTGCCGCTGGCCGATCTCGAAGTCGTTGGGGTCGTGGGCCGGGGTCACCTTGACGGCGCCGGTGCCGAACTCGGGGTCGACATGGGCGTCGGCGACCACCGGGATGGACCGCTCGGTGAGCGGCAGCCGGATGGTGCGGCCCACCAGGTGGGCGTACCGCTCGTCGTCGGGGTGCACGGCCACGGCGGTGTCGCCGAGCATGGTCTCGGCCCGGGTGGTGGCCACGACGATGGCGTCGTCCCCGTCCCCGTACCGCATCGAGACGAGCTCGCCGTCGTCGTCCTGGTACTCCACCTCGATGTCGGAGATGGCGGTCAGGCAGCGCGGGCACCAGTTGATGATCCGCTCGGCGCGGTAGATCAGCTCGTCCTCGTAGAGCTTCTTGAAGATCGTCTGGACGGCCTTGGACAGGCCCTCGTCCATGGTGAACCGCTCGCGACGCCAGGCGACGCCGTCGCCGAGGCGGCGCATCTGGCCGGAGATCTGGCCGCCGGACTCGCTCTTCCACTGCCAGACGCGGTCGACGAACGCCTCGCGGCCGAGGTCGTGCCGCGACTTGCCCTCCTTGCCGAGCTCGCGCTCGACGACGTTCTGCGTGGCGATGCCCGCGTGGTCCATGCCGGGCTGCCAGAGGGTCTCGTAGCCCTGCATGCGCTTACGGCGCGTGAGCGCGTCGATGAGGGTGTGCTCGAAGGCGTGCCCCAGGTGGAGGCTGCCGGTGACGTTCGGCGGGGGGATGACGATGGTGTACGGCTCTTTCGCGCTGTTCTCGTCGGCCTCGAAGTAGCCCCGCTCTACCCAGCGCTCGTACAGCTGCCCCTCTACCTCGGCCGGTGCGTACTGGGTCGGGAGTTCCGCGGGGGACGCTGGGTGCTGCGCTTGAGTCTTCTCGGTCACGTGGTCAGTTTAGAGGCGTCACGGTCCCGCTCTGAAACCAGCGGGTTTGGTAACGGTGCGGGTCCCGGCTCCCCACAGATGCGCTGGTTACGCCAGGATGTGCGGAACACATAAGTACCTGAGGGGGAACCCAGAAATGAGTCAGAACCAGCCGGGTCCGTACGGCGGGCAACCTCAGCAGCCCGGGCCGGGCGCCCAGCCGGGCCCCTACGGCCGGCAGCAGCCGCAGGCACCGCAGCCCGGCTACGGCCAGCAGCCGGGGACGCCCCAGCCCGGCTACGGCTACCCGCAGCAGCCGCCGCAGGGGCCCGGTTACGGTTATCCGCAGCAGCCTCAGGGCGCCCCGCAGCAGCCCGGTCCCTACGGGCAGCCGCCGCAGCCCGGGCAGCCCGCGTACGGCCAGCAGCCGGGCCCGTACGCCCAGCAGCCCGGCCCGTACGGCCAGCAGCCGGGTTACGGGCAGCAGCCGCCGTACGGCATGCAGCCGCCGGCTCCGGGGGGCGGGAAGAAGAAGACCGGTGTCATCGTCGGCACCGTGGTGGCGCTGGTGGCCATCGGCGCGGGGGTGTGGTGGTTCACGTCGGGCAGCGGCGGCAACAGCGACGTGGCGGACGACGGGCCGCACAAGCTGACCACGCCCGCCACCGTCCTGGGGGGCGAGTACAAGCGGCAGGGCGCGGACCAGGGCGCCAAGAGCACGTCGTCGGACGACGCCAAGGACCTGGCCAAGAGCGGTGTCACGGACGCCAAGCAGGTCAGCGCGCTCTACTCGACACTGGACATCAGCGACCCGAGCTCGCTCTCCCCCAGCGACATCGCCTCCTCCAGGACGATCACCTTCACCGGCCTGTACGGCAAGGTGAAGGACCCGAATGCCGCCGTCGACGAGGCGTTCACGAACATCAAGGACGACCCCGGTGACAAGGACATCAAGTGGGTCGGCGATCCGAAGAGCGTCAGCCCCAGCGGCCTGGACGGCGCCATCATGAAGTGCCAGGAGGCACAGGCGAAGAACCAGCAGACCGGCAAGCTGGACACCGAGTACGTCTGCATGTGGGCGGACTACAGCACGATCGGCATGGGCGTGCCGGTGGAGGGCGGGATGGGCATTCCGCTCGACCAGTCCGCGCAGCGGACGGCCGACCTGCGCAAGGACGTACGCGTCAAGGCGTGACGCGTAGAGGCGCGGAGCTCCAGGGCACGGAGCCCGAGGACATGGCGCCTCCAGGCGCGGGGCCCGAAGCCGCGGCGTCCTCACGCGGGATGTCCGGCAGGCTCTCAGGGGCGGTGTCCCGCAGGCTCTGGTGAGCGCGGAAGGAGGCGCCCCCGGCGGTTTCGCCGGGGGCGCCTCCTTCTGTGTGCGAGGCCGCGGTGCCTGTGTGCGGCGCCGCGGTGCGCGCTAGGCCGACTTCTGCTCGCCGGTGCCGCGGCCGCGGGCGTCGCGGGGGATGAGGGTGGGGTTGACGTTCGAGTGGACGACGTCGGCGGTGATGACGACGCGGGCGACGTCCTTCCTGGAGGGCACCTCGTACATCGTCGACATCAGCACCTCCTCGATGATGGCGCGCAGGCCGCGGGCGCCGGTCTGGCGGAGGATGGCCTGGTCGGCGATGGCCTCCAGGGCCTCCCGCTCGAAGTCCAGCTCGACACCGTCGAGTTCGAAGAGCCGCTGGTACTGCTTGACGAGGGCGTTGCGCGGCTCCACGAGGATCTTCAGCAGGGCCTCGCGGTCCAGGTTGTGCACCGAGGTGATGACCGGGAGGCGGCCGATGAACTCGGGGATCATGCCGAACTTGACCAGGTCCTCCGGCATGACGTCCTCGAACTGGTCCTTCTCCTCCAGCTCGCGCTTGGACCGGATGGTCGCGCCGAAGCCGATGCCCTTGGCGCCGGCCCGGCCCTCGATGATCTTCTCCAGGCCCGCGAAGGCGCCGCCCACGATGAAGAGGACGTTCGTGGTGTCGATCTGGATGAATTCCTGGTGCGGGTGCTTGCGGCCGCCCTGGGGCGGCACGGAGGCGGTGGTGCCCTCCAGGATCTTCAGCAGCGCCTGCTGGACGCCCTCGCCGGAGACGTCCCGCGTGATCGACGGGTTCTCGCTCTTGCGGGCCACCTTGTCGATCTCGTCGATGTAGATGATGCCCGTCTCGGCCTTCTTGACGTCGTAGTCGGCGGCCTGGATGAGCTTCAGGAGGATGTTCTCGACGTCCTCGCCGACGTAGCCCGCCTCGGTCAGCGCCGTGGCGTCGGCGATCGCGAAGGGGACGTTCAGCATGCGGGCCAGTGTCTGGGCCAGCAGGGTCTTCCCGGAGCCCGTGGGCCCGAGGAGCAGGATGTTGGACTTGGCCAACTCGATGGCGTCGTCGCGCCCTTGGGAGCCGCCGTTCTCACCGGCCTGGACCCGCTTGTAGTGGTTGTACACCGCGACCGACAGGGCCTTCTTCGCGGCCTCCTGGCCGACGACGTAGCCCTCCAGGAACTCGTAGATCTCGCGGGGCTTGGGAAGCTCTTCCCAGCGCACCTCGCTCGTCTCGGCGAGCTCCTCCTCGATGATCTCGTTGCAGAGGTCGATGCACTCGTCGCAGATGTACACACCGGGGCCTGCGATGAGCTTCTTGACCTGCTTCTGGCTCTTTCCGCAGAACGAGCACTTGAGCAGATCGCCGCCGTCACCGATGCGTGCCACGAGGTGCTTCCCCAATCGCCTGGGAGACGCCATGATCGGCGTCTCCTGGTGCCTCATATCCGACGGTACCTTGCCTGGCCCCCCGTTCGGGCCCCCCTTGGCGCGGTTCGCTTCGCCGTGGCCGGTGCCCGGCCGGCCGCGGCCGGTGCCAAGGGGTGGCCCGTGGGTGTCGCCGACAGGTCAGACGACGGTCGAGTTGTTCATCTTCCGGGTGGAGATGATCTGGTCGATCAGACCGTACGACAGCGCGTCCTCGGCGGTGAGGATCTTGTCGCGCTCGATGTCGTCGCGGATCTTCTCGATGGGGGTGTTGGAGTGCTTGGCCAGCATCTCCTCCAGCTGCGAGCGCATCCGGAGGATTTCGTTCGCCGCGATCTCCAGGTCCGAGACCTGGCCCCGGCCCGTCTCGCTGTAGGGCTGGTGGATCAGGACGCGGGCGTTCGGCAGGGCCATGCGCTTGCCGGGGGTGCCGGCCGCCAGCAGGACCGCGGCGGCGGACGCGGCCTGGCCCATGCAGACGGTCTGGATGTCCGGCTTCACGAACTGCATCGTGTCGTAGATGGCCGTGAGCGCGGTGAAGGAGCCGCCGGGGCTGTTGATGTACACCGAGATGTCACGGTCGGGGTCCATCGACTCCAGGCAGAGCAGCTGCGCCATGACGTCGTTGGCGGAGGCGTCGTCGATCTGCACGCCGAGGAAGATCACCCGCTCCTCGAAGAGCTTCGCGTAGGGGTCGTACTCGCGCACGCCCTGCGAGGTGCGCTCGACGAAGCGCGGGATCACATAACGGGACTCGGCGCGCGGGCCCTCGTACTGGGCGCTGGGGGCATCTCCCACGCCGTGGGGGCGGTGGAGGCGGTCGTAGAGGCCGCTGCCGGGGAAGTCGTTCACTGGGTCTCCTTCAGGGGCTGAGGCGGTCGGCCAGGGGGCTTCACGGGGCTGTCAGGCCCCGGTGCCGCCGCCGCCCGGCATGCCGGCGGCCGTGGGCATGATGTCGTCGATCAGGCCGTACTCCTTGGCCTCCAGCGGGTCGAACCAGCGGTCGCGGTCCGAGTCGCGGATGATCTGCTCGACCGACTGGCCCGTGTGCTGGGAGGTGAGCTCGGCCATCCGCTTCTTGGTGTGCAGCAGCCGCTCCGCGTGGATCTTGATGTCGGAGGCGGAGCCGGCCAGGCCGGCGGAGGGCTGGTGAATGAGGATCTCCGCGTGCGGCAGGGCGAACCGCTTGCCCGCGGTGCCCGCGCTCAGCAGGAACTGCCCCATGGACGCCGCCATGCCCATGGCGATGGTGACCACGTCGTTCTTGATGTACTGCATGGTGTCGTAGATCGCCATACCGGCCGTGATCGAGCCGCCGGGGCTGTTGATGTACAGGAAGATGTCCTTGTCGGGGTCCGCGGCAAGGAGCAGCAGCTGTGCGGTGATCCTGTTGGCGATCTCGTCGTCCACCGCCTGCCCGAGGAAGATGATCCGCTCATTGAGCAGCCGGTTGTAGACCTGGTCGCCGAGGCCACCACCGATGGAAGGCTCGCCGGCGGCGGAGGGCATCAGATTCGTCACGTATCCACCTGCTCGTCTTACGACGGCGCCGGGCCGTCTCACGTCTTCTCCTGGGGCCTGGGACCCCGTGGCCTTGCCGCCACCCGGCGGCTGTGGGGCTCCCCTGCCCTCGTATTCATGGACCCTAACGCGCAGGCTGGCGGGAGCCATCCCGGTCAGGGAACTGTTCGCTGTCAGCGCAGGTTCGCCGGGGTACCGCCCGGGGCCTTCGAGGCACTGGGAGGCCGGCCGGGCCGGTGCCGGAGGGGCGCCGGCCGAGCCGGTGCCGGGGGCGCCCAGGAGGTTGCGCACCGTGCGCCGGCGGCCACCGTGGGTCGGGCTCACCGGCGTGTACCGCCCACCGCGTGCCCGTGGGCCGTGCCTGTCGCGGCGTGGAGCGAGAGGTCGGGCCCCGGGGCGTGCCGCGTGCACCCGGGGCCCGGACGGGGTCGAGGTCAGGCCTCGGGCTTCTGCTCGGCGTCGGCGGCGGGGGTCTCCGCCGCGGTCTCCGCGGTCTCGGCAGTCTCCGTGGACTCGACAGCCTCGGTGGGCTCGGCAGCGGCCTCCGCCGCCTCCGCCTCGTCCTCCTCGTCCTCCTCGTCGGAGAGGTCCACGACCTCGCCGTTGGTGTCCTTGACCGTGGCCGCCTGCACGACCACCGCGAGCGCCTTGCCGCGGGCGACCTCGCCCACCAGCATCGGCACCTGGTTGCCCTCGACGACGGCCTTGGCGAACTGGTCGGGGGACATGCCGGAGGACGCCGCACGCCGCATGAGGTGCTCGGTGAGCTCCTCCTGGTTGACGTTGAGCTTCTCCTGGGAGACCAGCTCGTCCAGCACGAACTGGGTCTTGATCCCCTTGACCGCGGCTTCCCTGGTCTCGGTCTCGAACTCCTCCTCGCTCTTGCCCTGGATCTCCAGGTACTTCGCGAGGTCGAGACCCATCTGGGCGAGCTGGTGGTGCTCCAGGTTGTGCTTGCGGGTCTCGATCTCGTCCTCGAGGAGCTTCTCGGGGACGGGGACCTCGACCAGCTCGAGCAGCTTGTCGAGCACCCGCTCCTGGGCCTGCGTGGCCTGGTCGTACTCCTTGGTGTTCCGCAGGCGCTTGCGGCTGTCGTCGCGCAGCTCGGCCAACGTGTCGAACTCGGACGCCAGCTGGGCGAAGTCGTCGTCCAGCTCGGGCAGCTCCCGGCTGGCCACCTGGGTGACCTTGACGGTCACCTCGGCCTCCCGGCCGGCCGCCGAGCCGCCCTTCAGCTCGGAGGTGAAGGTGGCCTCACCACCGGCCTCAAGGCCCTTCACGGCGTCGTCGATGCCGTCCAGCAGCTCTCCGGAGCCGATCGTGTACGAGACGCCGGTCGCCACGCCGTCCTCGAGGACCTCGCCGTCGACCTTGGCCTCCAGGTCGAGGGTGACGACGTCGCCGTCCTCGGCGGCGCGCTCGACCGGGGAGGTGGAGGCGAAGCGCTCGCGCAGCTCCTCGACGGCCTTGTCGACGTCCTCGTCGGTGACCTCGATGGCGTCGACCTCGACCTCGATGCCCGAGTAGTCGGGGATCTCGATGGACGGGCGGACGTCGACCTCCGCGGTGAAGGACAGCAGCTCGCCGTCCTTGAGCTCGGTGATGTCGACCTCGGGCTGGCCGAGGACCTTCAGGTCGCCCTCGTTGACCGCGTCGCTGTAGAACTTCGGGAGCGCCTCGTTGACGGCCTCCTCCAGCACGGCGCCGCGACCGAACCGCTGGTCGATGATCCGGGCCGGGATCTTGCCCTTGCGGAAGCCCTTCACCGTGACCTGCTGGTTGATCTTCTTGTACGCCGCGTCGAGGCTGGGCTTGAGCTCCTCGAAGGGCACCTCGACAGTGAGCCGAACCCGGGTCGGGTTCAGGGTCTCCACGGCGCTCTTCACGGTTCGGTCTCCTTGTGGCTGACATCTGGGATTCTGCACGGGACGCGCTGCTGCGCGGCCCCGGCGGCACGCCCTGTTCTGCTCGGACGGTCCTCGGGACTGCCCTGCAGTCGTGAGGCAGCCGTAGGAGATACACAGACACACAGGCGCGCAGCTTGCATAGTAACCGTGCACAGGAGGGGACCCACAACGTGATCACGCCCCCGGGGCGCCACCCGGGCGCGAGGGTGCGAGCGGGTGGCGCGAGCGGACGAGGGGCCGCTGGTCGGGGTGGCGGGATTTGAACCCACGGCCTTCCGCTCCCAAAGCGGACGCGCTACCAAGCTGCGCCACACCCCGTCGGTGCGACACGTAGGGTACATGCCCACAGGCACCGCGGCTGCCGTATTGCGCGGCACAGGGGCACAGGAGGCGCCGGATGCGCCTGAGGGGACGCCCGGGGGTGTGCGGCCGGGGCGCCCGACCCGCTAGGATGCTCTGCGTGCGGCTCCGCTGACGTGCATCGTCCGGCGGCGCGCGCCATGCGGGCGTAGCTCAATGGTAGAGCCCTAGTCTTCCAAACTAGCTACGCGGGTTCGATTCCCGTCGCCCGCTCCACGCTGTGACGCACCGGCCCGGCCCGCGGTCCTCCCGCAAGCCGGGCCGCTGTCTTGCCCCGGCCGCGCGGACCTCCCGCTCCGGCCGCGCGCGACCCTGCCGCGGCGGACCCCGTCCGGCGGACCGGCGGACCGGTCCGGTGTCCGGCCCCTGACCGCGCGCCGCCCGCGCCCCGGCCGGAGGCTCCGGCCGGGGCGCGGGCGGCGCGCGGTCAGAAGTTGATCGAGCTGATGGTGTCGGCTATCGAGTTCAGGAAGCGGTTGATGTCCGGTGCCACGCCTGTGGAGGCGAGGAAGAACCCGAAGAGCACGGCGACGATGGCGGGGCCCGGCTTGATCGATCCGCCGCGCATCAGCACGACGAGGACGATCGCCAACAGCAGCACCACGGACAGCGAAATGGCCACAACTGATCACACACCCTCGGTCGGTCCACTCTCCCGGCCGGGGGGGTACAGCCCCGCACTCCCCCGCCAGAACCATCGTGCCACCAACCAGGCCGGGGTATGCGGCGGGTGACGAAACGTCGGCGATGTGCACGAGGAGTGTCCGCGGCGGCCGGGCCCCGCGACGGTGAGAGAAGCGAACGACGGCCATCCGCCGGCCAATTCGCGTGCCGTGCGTCACATTCGTATTCGGCTCGATCATTGCCCTGACCATCCATAAGGCGATCACCGAATTCCGGCCGAACCACACGCCCTGCACTCGACAACACATCACGCACACAGCGGGGACACAGCAAACCCGTATCGCGAACTGCCCATTTCCGACAGCAAGTCCGACAAATCCGGGCATTACGGCATGGGGACTTTGACCGTAATGTACCGATCAAACAGTACCAAGCAGGACGTAACGGATGAAGCGGAATGGTCGCTTCCGGAGTGTTCCCCCGACAAAGGATGCCAATCATTAAGTCGACATCATCGAATGCCGAAGGCGCCACCTGCTTTAACCCGTAATCGGATACGGGGTTTTACCGAATCGCATGAGCGGCGCTAGGCTGCCTCAGATGTTCGACGCCGCCATGACCCCCAGCACAGCGAGACCGTGGATCTCACGGATCGTATCGCCGAGTTCTTGGTGGGAGGGCCTGTGATGAACTCACTGCGCCCCTCCGGCCGGCAGTCGGTGCCGCTTCCGCCGGAGCGGCAGCCGTCGGACGGAGTACCCACCCCGCGCTCCGGCGAGCCCACCCGTCCCGCCCGGCACGCCGCCGCGTCCTCCGCCACCGCCGGGCCCGCCAAGCAGCGCGATGCGTTCTTCGACAACGCCAAGTACATCGCGATCGTGCTGGTCGCGATGGGGCACGCCTGGGAGCCGCTGCGGGACGGCAGCCGCGCCGCCACCGCCCTCTACATGCTGGTGTACGCCTTCCACATGCCGGCGTTCATCATCATCTCCGGGTACTTCTCCCGCAGCTTCGACATGCGCCCGGACCGCCTGCGGCGGCTGGTGACCGGTGTCGTGGTCCCCTATGTGGTCTTCGAGGTCGCCTACTCGCTGTTCAAGCGCTGGGGCGACCACGACCCGTCGCAGGAGATCAGCCTCCTCGACCCGTGGTTCCTGACCTGGTTCCTCATCGCGCTGTTCATCTGGCGCCTGACCACCCCGATCTGGAAGGCGATCCGCTGGCCGCTGCCCGTCGCGCTGGGCATCGCCGCGCTGGCCTCCGTCTCCCCCGACATCGGTGACGACCTCGACCTCCAGCGCGTGCTTCAGTTCCTGCCGTTCTTCGTGCTCGGCCTGAGCCTGAAGCCGGAGCACTTCCAGCTGGTCCGCCGCAGGTCGGTACGGCTGGTCGCGGTGCCCGTCTTCCTCTTCGCGGGCGTCTTCTCCTACTGGGCCGCCACCCGCATGAACGAGGCCTGGTTCTTCCACCGCGACGCCGCCCAGGAGCTGGGCACGCCCTGGTGGGCCGGGATCGTGATGACGTTCGCGATCTTCGGCTGCTCGCTGGTGCTCACCGCCTGCTTCTTCGCCTGGGTGCCGGGCCGGAGGATGTGGTTCACGACGCTGGGCGCGGGCACCCTGTACGGCTACCTGCTGCACGGCTTCGTGGTGAAGGCCGCGGGCTTCTACGGCTGGTACGACGACTTCCCGATCCTGTACAAGCCCGTCGGCGAGGTCCTGGTGACCGTGATCGCCGCGGTCCTCGTCACCCTGCTCTGCACCGCGCCGGTACGGCGGGTCTTCCGGTGTGTGATGGAGCCGGAGATGAAGTGGGCCTTCAAGCAGGATCCGGCGCAGGCGGCCCGGGAACGCAGCAAGACCAGAGTCTGACCCCCGCCCCCGCTCCGGGCTCCGGGCTCCGGGCTCCGGGCTCCGGGCTCCGGGCTCCGGGCTCCGGGCAAGTCTCAGGGCGCCGGGGGCGCCAGGGAAGGCCGCGCGCACGAGGCGCCGCCGGCCGCGTCCACGGGACACTCTTCCGCTCCGGCGGCGGCGTGTCCGGCGGACGCGGCCGGCGGCGCCTTGTATCGTTCCGCCGGGCGAACACTTCGGGGGGTGGTGCTGCGCCGGCACGTCGTACGCCGCCAGGCCGCGTCCAGGGCGGTCGCCGCCGGGTCTCCGGTGGGGCCCCGGGCGCCGCCGTCCGTCGCCCCCGACGCCGCTCCCGGATGATCCGCGGTCCCTGGTCTCCTCACTCCCGGCATGACGCGCCCACGTCACTCAGGGCGACCCGGGCCGGTCCGCACTCCTTAGACCTTCCTTCGAGGTGTTCTCATGCGTCATGCGGCTCATCGGTCCCGTCCGCCCCATGTGGTGGTCATGGAGGCCCACGCGTTCCATGCGGAGGTGCTGTTCGGCCTCGCGAGCGCGGCGGCCGGCCTCCCCCACGACCCCGACGTCTCCGTCTTCGGCCACGACTACTGGGGCGCCGGCGACCTGCTCCGCAAGGACCTGGGCGTCGCCTGCTCCTACGGCCCGCTCACCGACCTGCGCGACGCCGTGCTCCTCGGCGACCGGCGCGGGTCCTACGACGCCGTCCTGATAGGCACCTATCCGCTGCCGGACGAGCGGATCCTGAAGCTGGCGCTCGCCGCCTCACCGCAGGTGCTCGCCCTGGTGCACGACATCGCCTTCTTCGACGACGTGGAGCGCCTGACGGCCCTGCTCGGCGCCCACGAGGGCCTGCGCCTGGCCCATGCCGGGGTGGCGCCCTCCGAGGCCGTCAGCCGGCTCCCCGAGGAGCTGCGCCGCCGCATCGACCGGTTCGTCCCGGTGTTCCACACCCCGGCGCCGGACGCCGACCCGCGGCGCACCCCACCGGAGCTGCGCTCGGGCGTGAACATGCCCGGCCGGATGGAGTTCTCGCGCCGCGACTACCCCACCGCGCTACGGCTCGCCGCCGAGTCCCGGGTGCCGCTCACACTGCTCGGCCAGGCCGACGAGGAGGGCGAGCGCAGGATGCGGGCGGCCGTCGCGGCCGGCGGCATCCCCGAGTCCCTGCTGACCCGGGTGACGAACCCCGGGTTCGCCGCGTTCTACCGCTCCATCGAGGCGTCCCGGTACGTGGCCGTGATGACCGCGGACCCGCAGTACCTGGACGGAAAGCTCACCGCCGCGGCCGGCTGGGCGCTGTCCTGCGGTGTGCCGATGCTCGCCCACCGGGACGACTACGACTACTACACCGCGGCCGACCCGCTCTTCGCGGACTGCATGGTGCGCTTCAGCCCCGACGCCCCCACGGGCCACCCGGAGAACTGGGGCACGATCGTCCACGACACCCCGCCCGAGGCCTACGCCGAGCTGTGCGCCCGTACCGTGGCCGCACGCGACGCCCTGCTGGCGGAGAACGTGCGCCGCATCCAGCGGCTGTACGACCCGGCCACGGCCTGAGCCCCCGGCCCCGACCTCGACCCTGGGGCGCGCCGGCCCCGCGCCCCGCGCCCCGGGGGCCGGGGGCCACGCACGCCGGGGCGGGGGCGGACACCCGGGGAACCGCACGCCGCCGTCCTGACGGCGCTCGCAGGGCCGCCGGACAGCGCCCCGCGCCGCTGGCCGGACGCTCCGCGGCTAGCCGGTCTCCCGGCAGATCAGCAGCAGCGCACGGTCGTCGTTGACGTCCTTCGCGACCGCCTCGATGAGGTGCCAGGCGGCGCCATGGAAACCGCCCGCCACATAGCGGTCGGCCTCGCCGGTGAGGCGGTCGAGGCCTTCGGTGAGGTCCCGGTCCGCGGTCTCCACGAGACCGTCGGTGAAGAGCATCAGGACGTCGCCGGGGCGCAGGGTGCCCTTGATCGGGTCGAACTGCGCGCCCTCGTACACGCCCAGCAGCGGCCCCTCCGCGGCCTTCTCCTCCCAGCGGCCGCTGCCGGCGCTGAGCTGGAGGCCCGGCGGGTGGCCGGCCGAGAACAACTCGTAGTCGCCCGACTCCAGGTCGAGCACCAGGTGGATGGAGGTGGCGAAGCCCTCGTCCCAGTCCTGGCGGATCAGGTAGCCGTTGGCGGCGGGCAGGAACGCGTGCGGGGGCAGCGAGCCGAGCAGGCCGCCGAAGGCGCCGGACAGCAGCAGCGCGCGTGAGCCGGCGTCCATGCCCTTGCCGGAGACATCGGTGAGGACGACCTCCAGGGTGCGCCCGCCGTTGGTGCGGGCGGCCACCACGAAGTCCCCCGAGAACGACTGTCCGCCGGCGGGCCGCAGCGCCATCTCACGGTGCCATCCCGGCGGCAGCGCGGGCAGCTTGCTCTGCACCCGGATGCGTTCCCTCAGGTCGAAGAGCATGGTGCCACCGCGCCGCCAGGGCACCCCGACGCGGCTGCGGAACTGCGCGATGAGCAGCCCGAAGAAGCCGCAGGCGGCGACCACGAGCACCACGCCGGGCGTCACCCGGGACGGGCCCTGGGTGTACGGGCCGAGGACTATGGACTCCACGATGAGGGCGGTGGCCGCCCCCGCGTACAGGCCGAGCAGGCTCGCGGGCCGCAACAGCAGGCCGCCGGCCACGATGGGCAGCACCAGCAGGGCCGGCGAGCACCAGACGGAGTCCATCACGGTGCCGCAGGCGATCAGCGGCACCGTCAGCAGCAGGCCGGCTAGCGCGATCCAGTCCGAGCCGTCGCCGCGGAAGTAGTCGACCCCGGATTTGCGCAGGCCGATGCGGACCCGGTGGAGTCGCCTCTTCATCCGGGCCGGGAACGTGTCCGCTGCCGCGCGTCTTCCTGCCATCGCTCGTTGGACCCTATCCAGCGATGCCCGCCCTCCGCACGGGAGGTTCCGGTTGTCCTTCGGTGGACTCCTGTCCGACGGCCGTCGGAGACCCGTCATCCGGCGCGCGGCGGCCCGCCGGGGCGGTTCGCGGTGCGCCGGCCGGCGGGATAAACCTGTCGCTCCTCCCCTGGCCGCCTGGTAAGGATGCCCCTATGACGACGGAAGTGCGAGTACTCGACCCGGCCGGCTGGGACGCCTGGTATGCCACGCTGGAGCGGGCGTTCGGAGGGGTGGCGGAGGATCCCGATGAGCGCGCGCTGTGGAACGACCTCACCGAGTACGACCGCTCCCTGGGGGTCAGGGACGGCGGTGAGTGGGTCGCCACGGCGGGGTCCTTCTCCTTCCGGATCGCGGTGCCCGGCGGTGCGGTGCTGCCCGCCGCGGGCGTCACGATGGTGAGCGTCTCGGCCACGCACCGGCGGCGTGGGCTGCTCACCGCGCTGATGCGCAGGCAGCTCGACGACGTGCGGGCCCGGGGCGAGTCGCTGGCGGTGCTGACCGCGTCGGAGCCCGCCATCTACGGCCGGTTCGGGTACGGCGTCGGCACCCTGCAGCTGAGCCTGGAGATCGACACCGACCGGGTGCGGGTGATCGCCCCGCCGGGCGCCGACGACATACGGCTGCGGTTCGCCCGGCCCGCCGACGTCGCCGTCGCGTGCGAGTCCGTCTACGCGCGGATGGTGAGCCGCAGGCCGGGGCTCCTGGAGCGGGGTCCGGGCTCGGGATGGGCGCGGCGGCCGCTGCTCGACCCGGTGAGCGAGCGGCACGGCGCCTCGCCGCTGCAGTGCGTGCTGGCCGAGCGGGACGGCGAGGTCGTGGGGTACGCCCGCTTCCACAACAAGCCCGACTGGGACGCCGGCGGGCCGCGGGGCACCATCCGCCTGCGTGACCTGGAGGCGCTCGACCCGGCCGGGTACGCGGCGCTGTGGCGGTTCCTCATGTCGATCGACCTGACGTCGACCCTGGTGGCGTACAACAGGCCCGTGGACGATCCGGTGCAGCACCTGGTGAACGACGTCCGGCGGTGCGGGATGCGGGTGCGCGACGGACTGCACGTACGGCTGGTGGACGTGGCCGGGGCCCTGCGGTCACGCGCGTACCGCACGCCGGTGGACGTCGTCCTCGATGTCTCCGACCCGTTCTGCCCGTGGAACGAGGGGCGCCTGCGGCTGACCGCCGATCCCGGCAAGGAGGCCGCCTGCGAACCCACGGCGGACGCCGCGGACCTGGCGCTCTCCGTGCGGGAGCTGGGCGCCGCGTACCTGGGCGGCCGGAGCATCGCGTCGATGGCGGCGGCCGGGTGGGTCCGGGAGCTGCGCCCCGGGGCCCTCGCCGAGGCCTCGACGGCTTTCGGGTCCGATGTGGCGCCCTGGCTGCCGCACGGGTTCTGAGTTCGGCTGCGTGCCGGGCTGGGCCGACGTTCGGTCTCGGCCTCCGGCCGCGCGCCGGTGGGACCGGCGGCGCTGCGCGCGCTCATACGCTCCGCCGAGCCCCTGTCGGGCGCCGCCGCGACCACCTGCCGGTGGGGGCTCGTCGCGCAGTTCCCCGCGCCCCTTTACCGGCGCTTCGCGCCCCCACACCCACCCAGCCCCCGTTATCTTCTTCGCGGTCCTGCAAGAGGGCCGCTGGCCTCCGGGTCCGGTATGACTGTGTCCCCCTGTCGATGGGATGACCTGGGGGGTGGTGTCACCGGGCCCGTGGGGTGCCGTGGGAGACGCTGATGAGAGGTCCGACTACCGCCTGGCCGGGCGCAACGCCCGGCATCCTGCGGGCGGCAGGTCTGCATAACGTGGATGCGCGCGTACGGCTCCATCGCCCTGGCCAGCACCGCACGAGCCCTGTTCGGGAGGACAGGTTGTACGACATCGACGACGTAGGCGTCTTCCTCGGCCTGGACGTCGGCAAGAGCGCCCATCACGGACACGGCCTGACTCCTGCCGGCAAGAAGATCTTCGACAAGCCGCTGCCCAACAGCGAGACGAAGCTGCGAGCGGTGTTCGACAAGCTCGCCGCGAAGTTCGGCACCGTCCTGGTGATCGTGGACCAGCCTGCCTCGATCGGAGCCCTCCCACTCACCGTCGCCCGCAACGCCGGCTGCAAGGTCGCCTACCTGCCAGGCCTGGCCATGCGCCGGATCGCCGACCTCTACCCGGGCGAGGCCAAGACCGACGCGAAGGACGCCGCGGTGATCGCGGATGCCGCCCGCACCATGCCGCACACCCTGCGCTCGCTTCACATGACCGACGAGATCACCGCCGAGCTGACCGTCCTGGTCGGCTTCGACCAGGACCTCGCGGCCGAGGCCACCCGCACCTCCAACCGGATACGCGGCCTGCTCACCCAGTTCCACCCAAGCTTGGAACGCGTGCTCGGGCCACGTCTGGACCACCAGGCCATCACCTGGCTGCTGGAACGCTACGGCTCCCCAGCCGCCCTGCGAAGGGCAGGTCGTCGCAGGCTCGTGGAGGTGATCCGGCCCAAAGCCCCACGCATGGCCCAGCGACTGATCGACGACGTCTTCACCGCGCTCGACGAACAGAGCGTCGTGGTCCCAGGCACCGGCACCCTCGACGTCGTGATCCCGTCCCTGGCCCGCTCCCTCGCCGCCGTTCACGACCAGCGCCGGGCCTTGGAAACCCAGATCGGGACACTGCTGGAGGACCACCCTCTTTCGAAGGTCCTGACCTCGATTCCGGGGGTCGCGGTCAGGACCGCAGCCACCTTGCTGGTCACCGTCGGCGACGGCACCAGCTTCCCCACCGCCGCCCACCTGGCCTCCTACGCCGGCCTCGCCCCGACAACGAAGTCGTCGGGAACCTCGATCCACGGCGAACACGCACCCAGAGGCGGCAACCGGCAACTCAAACGCGCGATGTTCCTCTCCGCATTCGCCGCCCTGCACGATCCCGCCTCCCGCACCTACTACGACCGCTGCCGAGCCCGCGGAAAAACCCACACACAAGCCCTTCTCCGCCTCGCTCGCCACCGCATCAGCGTCCTGTTCGCCATGCTCCGCGACGGCACCTTCTACGAACCCAGAACCCCACGCCTCGCTTGACGAAAGACATAGAGGCACCTCCCTCTCCATCGCGACCACCTGCCAGTGGGGCTCGTCGCGCAGTTCCCCGCGCCCCTTATCCGGCGCTTCGCGCGCCTCCGCGGCGTCGGGGTGTCAGTGGGGCTGGCAGGTCGGGCACCAGAAGAGGTTGCGGGCGGCGAGATCGGCGGTGCGGATCTCGCCGCCACAGAGGTGGCAGGGCTGGTTCGCCCTGCGGTAGACGTACACCTCGCCGCCGTGGTCGTCGACGCGGGGCGGGCGGCCCATGGCCTCGGGGGTGTGTTCGGGGCGGACGGTGTCGATGCGGTTGGTGCGCACGCCCTCGCGCATCAGGGCGACCAGGTCGGCCCAGATGGCGTCCCACTCCGCGCGGGTGATGTCACGGCCCGCCCGGTAGGGGTCGATGCCGTGCCGGAAGAGGACCTCGGCGCGGTAGACGTTGCCGACGCCCGCGATCACCTTCTGGTCCATGAGCAGCGCGGCGATGCTGGTCCTGCTGCGGGAGATCCTGCGGTGGGCGCGCTCGGCGCCGTCTGAGGCGACGTCCTCCGCGCGGAGCGGGTCGGGGCCGAGCCGCCGGTGCACCGCGTCCTTCTCGGCCTCGGTTATCAGGGCGCAGGTCGTCGGGCCGCGCAGGTCGGCGTAGGCGTCGCCGCCCACCAGCCGGAGCCGTACCGTGTCCGCGGGCGGCGGCACGGGCGGCGTCCCGAAGGCGTAGGTGCCGAACAGGCCCAGGTGGACGTGGACCCAGCCGGCCGGTCCGAAGCCCAGGAAGAGGTGCTTGCCGTGTGCCTCGGCCTCGGACAGGACGGTCCCGTCGAGCAGCGCGGCGGCGTCGGAGAACTTTCCCTGCGGGCTGCCGACCGCGACGCGCCGGCCCTGGAAGTGTGCCCGGTGGTCGGCCGCCAGCCGGTGGATCGTGTGCCCTTCGGGCACGCCCGGCCTCCTTCGTCTGCGGAGTCGTCTGCTGTGGTGCGCGGGTGCGCGGGGCGGCCGGCCCTCCGGGGCCCGGGGCCGGCCGGCCCTGCGGGCGGGCCTTCGGCGGGCCGGCCGGCCGCTACGGCCGCTGCGGGTGGTGCGCGGGGATCGCGGGCAGCTCGCCCGTGGTCTCGTACGAGGAGAGCATGGCGATGCGCCGGGCGTGCCGCTCGCCTCCGGAGAACGGGGTGTTCAGGAAGATCTCGACGAACTTGACGGCCTCGTCCGTGCCGTGCATCCGGGCGCCGATCGCGACGACGTTGGCGTCGTTGTGCTCACGGCCGAGCGCCGCGGTCTGCTCGTTCCAGGCGAGCGCCGCGCGGACGCCCTTGACCTTGTTCGCGGCGATCTGCTCGCCGTTGCCCGAGCCGCCGATCACGATGCCCAGGGCGTCGGGGTCCCCGGCCGCGCCCTCGGCGGCGCGCAGGCAGAACGGCGGGTAGTCGTCGTCGGCGTCGTAGACGTGCGGGCCGCAGTCGACCGGCTCGTGGCCCTGGGCCTTGAGCCACTCGACGAGGTGGTTCTTCAGTTCGTATCCGGCATGGTCGGAGCCCAGGTACACACGCATGCACCGAGTGTGGCACGGAACGTCCGCCCGGGGCGCCCCAGGGTGGTGCCGGGAGGGGCCCACAGGGGTGCCCGCCGGAGCGGACGGTGCGTCACCGCAACGGCACGCCCGCCGTACAACGATCCGGAGTCAGGACTTCCGTACCGTATGACGGTGAGTTTGAATGCGGGGGCTCGTGACCCGATGACCCGAAGGATCCGTCCATGATCTCGCGGCGATCCCCCGCGGAGGCCGACCCCGGCCCCGAGGAGCCCACCGCGCCCGCCGGCGGCGACGGCGACGCCCTGCGGGCGGGGCTCAAGAACCGCCATCTGTCCATGATCGCCATCGGCGGGGTGATCGGCGCCGGCCTGTTCGTGGGCTCCAGCGCCGGCATCGCCGCCGCGGGGCCCGCCATCCTGCTGTCGTACGCCCTGGTCGGCGTGCTGGTCGTGCTGGTGATGCGGATGCTCGGCGAGATGGCGGCGGCGCGCCCGTCCTCGGGCTCGTTCTCGGAGTACGCCGACCGGGCGCTCGGTCACTGGGCGGGCTTCTCCATCGGCTGGCTGTACTGGTTCTTCTGGGTGGTGGTGCTGGCGGTGGAGGCCACCGCGGGCGCCGTGATCCTGAACGGCTGGGTGCCCGCCGTCCCGCAGTGGGGCTGGGCGCTGATCGTGATGCTGCTGCTCACCGGCTCGAACCTGGCCTCGGTCGGTTCCTACGGCGAGTTCGAGTTCTGGTTCGCCGGGATCAAGGTGGTCGCGATCGGCCTGTTCATCGCGGTCGGACTGCTGGCGGCCTTCGGCGCGCTGCCCGGGTCGGACAACGCCGGCGCGGGGTTCGGCCACCTCACGGACGCCGGCGGGTTCCTGCCGAACGGCCCCGGGTCGATCCTCACCGGAGTGCTGACGGTCGTCTTCTCCTTCATGGGCAGCGAGATCGTCACCCTGGCGGCCGGGGAGTCCGCCGACCCGCAGCGGGCCGTGAGCAAGGCGACCAACAGCGTGATCTGGCGGATCTGCGTCTTCTACCTGGGCTCGATCCTCGTGGTGCTGCTCCTGCTGCCGTGGAACACCCCGTCCATCACCAAGGACGGCTCCTATGTGGCCGCCCTCGACTCGATCGGCATCGCGCACGCCGGCCAGGTGATGAACGTCATCGTGCTCACCGCGGTGCTGTCCTGCCTGAACTCCGGTCTGTACACGGCGTCCAGGATGGCGTTCTCGCTCGGCAGGCGCGGTGACGCGCCCAAGGCGTTCGCCAGGACCAGCGGCCCGGGCGTGCCGCGGGCGGCGATCCTCGGGTCGGTCGTCTTCGGCTTCCTGGCGGTGTTCTTCAACTACCGGTGGCCGGACACGGTCTTCGCGTTCCTGCTGAACTCCTCCGGCGCGGTCGCCCTCTTCGTCTGGCTGGTGATCTGCTGCACGCAGCTGCGGATGCGCGGGATCGTGCTCAGGGAGGCGCCGGAGCGGCTCGTCGTCCGCATGTGGCTCTTCCCGTACCTCACCTGGGCGACGATCGCGATGATCGCCTTCGTGCTGGTCTACATGCTCACCGACGACACGGGCCGCGACCAGGTGCTGCTGTCGCTGCTGGCCGCGGCGGTGGTGGTGGCCGCGGCGCTGCTCAAGCAGTGGCGGCAGCGGAGCAGGCGGCCGGGCGCCGGGGCGGCGCGGGACGGAGCCGAGGAGACCTCCCGGAAAACCTGACGGTACCTGTCAGGTTGGTGCGCGAGCCTCCGGGTGCGGGTCCGAAGGGGACCCTCCGGGTGCGGGTCCAATGGGGGCCCTCCGGGTGCGGGTCCAATGGGGGCCCTCCGGGTGCGGATCCGCCGGGACCACCGTCCGGACGTGGATCCCGTGGGCCCGCGGGCGGTCCCCGGCGGACCACCGCGCCTCGCACCTCGCACCTCGCACCACTGCACCACTGCACCACTGCACCACTGCACCAAGGAGGCTCGTGTGAGCTTGCAGTCCTTCGTCTCCGGCCGCCTAGTCCTGCGGCCGGGAGACCTCGGGTACGACACGGAGACGGCCGGCTTCCAGACGGGGTTCGCGCAGCGGCCCGCGCTGGTCTGCGCGGCCTCGTCGGCCGGTGACGTCACCGCGGCGGTCGCGTACGCGGCCGAGCGGGGGATGCCGGTCGACGTCCAGGCGACGGGGCACGGGCTGCCCGGCGCGGCGGAGGGCCGGCTGCTGGTCGCCACCCGGCGGATGGACGCGGTGGCCGTCGACCCGGTGGCCCGCACCGCCAGGATCGCGGCCGGCGCCAGGTCCCGGCAGGTCGTGGCGGCCGCCGCGGCGCACGGCCTGGCGCCGCTGAACGGCTCGTCACCCGGCGTCGGCGCCGTCTCGTACACCCTGGGCGGCGGCCTCGGCATCCTCGCCCGCACCTTCGGTTACGCGGCCGACCAGGTGCGGAGCCTCGACGTGGTGACGGCGGACGGACGGTTGCGGCACGTCACCCCGGACACCGACCAGGACCTGTTCTGGGCGCTGCTCGGCGGCGGCGCGGACTTCGGGGTGGTGACGGAGCTGGAGACCGCTCTCGTGCCCGTGGCGCGCCTGTACGGCGGCTCGCTCGCCTTCGACGGCGGCAGCGTGGCGGCGCGGGACGTGCTGTGCGCGTACGAGGAGTGGACGCGGACCGTGCCGGACGAGCTGACGTCGTCGTTCGCGGCGGTCCCCTACCCCGACCTGCCGGCGCTGCCCCGGGAGCTGAGGGGCCGCCATGTGCTGTCCGTGCGGGTCGCGTACACCGGTCCCGCGGCCGAGGGCGAGCGGCTGGTGGCGCCGCTGCGGGAGCTGGGGCCCGTGCTGGCGGACTCGCTGCGGGAGATGCCGTACGGCGAGAGCCACACCATCCACGGCGACCCGGACTTTCCGCACGCCTACTACGGGGACAGCGCGGTGCTCAGCGCGCTGGACGCGGCTGCGGCCGGGGAGTTGGCGGCGCTGACCGGGCCCGACGCGCCCGTGATGTGCGTCCTTCAGGTGAACCACCTGGGCGGCGCGCTGGCCGCCCCGCCGCCGGTGCCCACCGCGGTGCCGCACCGCGGGGGGCGGTTCCTGGTGCGGGTGCTGTCCGTGCTGTCCGCCGGCAGCGGGCGGGAGGCGGTCCGGGCCCACTACGAGAAGGTGTTCGGCGCGCTCTCGCCGTGGGCGATCGGGCGTTCGCTGAACTTCTCGCTCGGGGGCGGGGAGCGGCCCCAGGGCCTGTTCGAGCCGGCTGCCGCGGCTCGCCTGGCGGCGCTGAAGAAGCGTTACGACCCGGCGCGGCTGTTCCGCAGGGGGTACGGGCTCACCGCCTGGGACGGTTTCGGTTCCTGAAGGGCACGGTCCCGCGCTCGACTCCTCAGGGCACGGTCCCGCGCTCGACTCCTCAGGGCACGGTCCCGCGCCCCGTTCGGGGCGCGGGGAACCGGCCGGGGCCCTGTGCGGTCAGCGCTTGGTGAGGCGCCAGGCCGTGGGGAGGGCGCCCATGGCCAGGGCGGCCTTCAGGGCGTCGCCGATCAGGAACGGGGTGAGGCCGGCCGCTATCGCCTGGGTGGCGGACATTCCGGTGACGAGGGCCAGGTACGGGACGCCGACCGCGTAGATGAGCGCCGAGCCGACCACCATGGTGCCCGCCGTGCGCAGCACGGAGCGGTCGCCGCCGCGGCGGGCCAGCGCACCGGCCACGGTCGCCGCGAGCAGCATGCCGAGCACATAGCCGAACGAGGCCGCGCCCGCGCCGGAGGTGCCCTGCGCGAACCAGGGCATGCCCGCGACGCCGGCGAGCGCGTACAGGGCGAGCGCGAGGAAGCCGCGGCCGGTGCCCAGGGCCGTGCCGACCAGGAGGGCGGCGAACGTCTGGCCGGTCACCGGCACCGGCGAACCGGGCACCGGCACCGCGAGCTGGGCGGCCGCGCCGGTGAGCGCGGCACCGCCGACGACGAGCGCGGCATCGCGTACGCGCGCGCGTGCCGCGGACTGCGCGGGCAGCAGGTCGGCGAGGACACCGGGACGGGAGGAAACGGCAGCGGTACTCATCGGGGCTCCGCGGGGTCGAAGGGACATGCCGGGCGGGTGCGGGGAGGCCCGGACAGGGCGGGACATCCTGACGTTAACCCAGGCGGCTGCCGCCGATCACCATCAGTCGGCGACAAGGGCACACCATCCCGTTGGTACCTTCCACACAAAGGGCGCCGCCTATGCCTGTTCCCGCGTGACGCCCGTCACCAGGGCCCAGCCCGGTACCGGCGGCCGCGCGGGCGGGCACCCGGCGCCTGGCGGACTGTGGGTTCTCGCCAATTTCTTTCCCGGGTCTCCCCGCGGGCAGCCCCGGCGGGCGCCGAGCCGCTACCGTCGTCCCTCCGGCACCGCCTTCCCGTCCTCCCGATCGAAAGCGCTCGCCACATGGATCAGCAGCGGCCCGAAGGGCCCGCGAACGAGGCCGCCGGAGCCGCCCGGCCGGCCACCGCCGCCACCGCCGCTCCGGTGACCGGCACCGCACCCCGGGCGGCAGCACCCGGCACCCCCGCGCCCGCCGGGGTGCTGGCCCCCGAGGGGGAGCCGCTCGCCACCGGCCTGAAGCAGCGTCACCTCACCATGCTCGGCCTCGGCGGCGTGATCGGCGCCGGGCTGTTCGTGGGCTCCGGCGCGGGCATCGCGGTCGCCGGGCCCGGCATCGTCGTGTCGTACCTGATAGCGGGGGCGCTCGCGACCTGTGTGATGCGGATGCTGGGCGAGATGTCGGCGGCGCTGCCCGCGTCCGGGTCGTTCTCGGTGCACGCGGAGCGCGGTCTGGGCCGCTGGGCCGGGTTCACGGCCGGCTGGCTGTACTGGTTCATGCTGGTGGTGGTGCTCGCCGTGGAGGCGACGGGCGCCGCGCAGATCGCGCACGGCTGGCTGCCCGGGGTGCCGCAGTGGGCCTGGGTGCTGGTCTTCATGCTGGTCTTCACGGTGAGCAACCTGGCCGCGGTGCGCAGCTTCGGCGAGTTCGAGTTCTGGTTCGCGGCCCTGAAGGTGACCGCGATCGTGCTCTTCCTGGTGCTGGGCGTGCTGGCGATCCTCGGCCTGCTGCCGGACACGCACGCGGTGGGCCTGGAGAACCTCACCGGCGCCAGGGGCGGCTTCCTGCCGAGCGGCTGGGACGGCGTGGTGTCCGGCGTGCTCGCCGTCGTCTTCGCCTTCGGCGGCCTGGAGGTGGTGACCATCGCGGCGGCCGAGTCCGACGACCCCGCGCTGTCGGTGGCGGGCGCCGTGCGCAGTGCGGTGTACCGGATCGTCTTCTTCTACGTGGGCTCGATGCTGGTGGTCGTGACGGTGCTGCCGTGGACGGCGCAGAAGGCGGGGCTCAGCCCGTACGTGACCGTGCTGGACTCCATAGGGGTGCCGTCGGCGGCCACGATCATGAACATCGTGGTGTTCGTGGCGCTGCTGTCGGCGCTCAACGCCAACCTCTACGGCTCGTCCCGGATGGTCTTCTCCCTGGCCGAGCGCGGCGAGGCGCCCAGGGCGCTGCTGAAGGTCGCGCGGGGGCTGCCGCTGCCGGGCCGGGCGCGGAACGCGGAGCGGGTTGCCGCGGAGGGGTCTCGGCATGCGGCCACCGCGGGCGGGTCGGCACATGCGGCCACCGCGGGCGGGTCGGAGGCCGCGGCCACCGCGGGCGGCGGCCGGGTGTCCGGCGGGGGGACGTCCGGCGAGGCCGAGGGGTCCGGCACGGGCGTGCCGCAGCGCGCGGTGCTCGCCTCGGTCGTGTTCGGCTTCATCTCGGTCGTGCTCAATCTGAAGTGGCCGGACACGGTCTTCCTCTATTTGCTGAACGCCGTCGGCGCGGTGCTGCTCTACGTCTGGGCGCTCATCGCCGTCACACAGTTGCGGCTGCGGCGCCGCCTGGAACGCGAGGCGCCCGGGCGGCTGGTGCTCAGGATGTGGGCGTACCCCTGGCTGACCTGGGCGGCCCTCGCGGTGATGGCCCTGGTGCTCGGTCTCATGGTGCGCGACGCGTCCACCCGGCCCCAGGTGCTGTGGTCGACGGGTGCCCTGGTCGTGCTGCTGGCCGTCGCGGGCGTCCGCGAGCTCCGGGCGCGGCGCGCCCGGAGCTCCGCAGGGGACAGTGCCGGCGCCTGAGCCCCTTACGTGGGCCGGGGCCGGCCCCGAGGCAGGGGCCACGCACGAAAGGGGGCGCGGGGAACCGTGCCGGCAACCACCCACCGGCCGGTGGTCCGGATGCGACGCAGACCGCCCCTTCGGACGGTGACGACGCGACGCCACTCGTCGGGGCCGGTCACGCAGTTCCCCGCGCCCCTCGCGTGGGCCGGGGCGGAGCCCCGGAAGAAAGGGGCCGGAGGGGTCAGTCGAAGATCGGCCCCACCGTGCGGGTCCGCTTGATCTCGTAGAAGCCGGGGATCGAGGCGACCATCAGCGTGCCGTCCCAGAGCTGGGCCGCGGCCTCGCCCTTGGGGGCCGGGGTGACGACCGGGCCGAAGAACGCGACCTCCTTGCCCTCCGGTCCCGGCACCGCGATCACGGGGGTGCCGACCTCCTGGCCGACCTTGTCGATGCCGACCTTGTGCGAGGCGCGGAGCTGGGTGTCGTACTCGTCGGAGTCGGCGTAGTCGGCGAGGGAGGCGGGCAGGCCGGCGTCCTCCAGGGCGCCCAGGATGGCCTCCCGGGTGGGGCCCTCGCCGCGGTTGTGGAAGCGGGTGCCGAGAGCCGTGTAGAGCTTGCCCAGCACCTCCTCGCCGTGCTGCTCCTGGGCGGCGATCACCACGCGCACCGGGCCCCACGCCTTCTTCATGCCCTCCCGGTACTGCTCGGGCAGGGTGTCGAGCTTGGGCTCGTTCAGCACGGCCAGGCTCATCACGTGCCAGCGGACCTCGATGTCCCTGAGCTTCTCCACCTCGAGCACCCAGCGGGAGGTCATCCAGGCCCACGGGCAGAGCGGGTCGAACCAGAAGTCGACGGGAGTCTTCTCGGTCATCTTTCTCCTCATGAAGCGTGGGCTCATCACCGGCCGGGCGCCGGTCGGCGCACCTGCCGTACGGCTGATCATGCAGGTTGTCCGGCTCGTGGCACGGCTCCCGGGCCCGGGACCCCGCACGGGTCGTCTTCCCCTCAGCGGCAACACCACAGGTCACCCGCGTCATTCCCGCTGTGCGGCGTCAGTGGTCCGTGGCAAGATCGGTCCCTGTCCGCACCCCGTGCGCGTCCCGGCCGCGTACGTCCGCAGCGGTGAGGTCGGAGCCGGCAGGGCGTAAGAGCCCCGCGAGAGTCCGCATTCACGCCAAGCGAGCCACTGAGCCCCTAAGGAGTGCCGCACGTGCCCGGTGAGAACCTGTCCCGCGACGAGGCCCGGGAGCGGGCCGCCCTGCTGTCCGTGGACGCGTACGAGGTCGCGCTCGACGTACGCTCCGCGGTGGACGCGGAGCCGGGCGGCGGCGAGGACGCGGCGCGCACGTTCCGCTCGGTCACCACGATCAGGTTCCGCTGCGCCGAGCCGGGCGCCGGCACCTTCGCCGACCTGCTCGCGCCGAGCGTCACGGCCGTCTCGCTGAACGGCAGGGACCTCGACCCGGCGGACGTCTTCGACGGCAGCAGGATCGTCCTGGAGGACCTGGCCGCGGAGAACGAGCTGGTGGTCGACGCGCAGTGCGCCTACAGCCGCACCGGCGAGGGCCTGCACCGCTTCGTCGACCCGGAGGACGGCGAGGTCTACCTGTACACCCAGTACGAGCCCGCGGACGCCCGCCGGGTCTTCGCGGGCTTCGAGCAGCCCGACCTCAAGGCGCCGTTCCGCTTCGAGGTGACCGCACCCCCCGGGTGGACGGTCTGGAGCAACGGCACGGGAGAGCTGGTCGACTCGGTCTGGCGGTTCGCCGAGACCAAGCCGATCTCCACATACATCACGGCCGTCGTCGCGGGGCCCTACCACTACGTGACCGACTCCTACACCCGCACCCTGGACGACGGCACCACCCTGCGGATCCCGCTCGGCGCGATGTGCCGCAGGAGCCTCGCCCGGCACTTCGACGCGGACGACGTCTTCCTGATCACCAAGCAGGGCCTGGACTTCTTCCACGACCACTTCGGATACCCGTACCCGTTCGGCAAGTACGACCAGGCGTTCGTGCCGGAGTACAACCTGGGCGCGATGGAGAACCCGGGCTGCGTCACCTTCCGCGAGGAGTACATCTACCGCGGCCGGGTGACGCAGGCGGCGTACGAGCGGCGCGCCAACGTGATCCTGCACGAGATGGCGCACATGTGGTTCGGCGACCTGGTCACCATGCGCTGGTGGGACGACCTGTGGCTCAAGGAGTCGTTCGCGGACTTCATGGGGTCGTTCTCCATGGTGGCGGCCACCCGCTTCACGGACGGCTGGATCACCTTCGCCAACAACCGCAAGGCCTGGGCGTACCGCGCCGACCAGCTCCCCTCGACCCACCCGATCACCGCCGACATCCGCGACCTCCAGGACGCCAAGCTCAACTTCGACGGCATCACCTACGCCAAGGGCGCGGCGGTGCTCAAGCAGCTGGTGGCCTATGTCGGGCAGGACGCCTTCCTGGAGGGCGCCCGGCGGTACTTCAAGCGGCACGCCTACGGCAACACCCGCCTGGGCGACCTGCTGTCGGTACTGGAGGAGACGTCCGGGCGGGACATGACGGCCTGGTCGCGCGCCTGGCTGCAGACCGCGGGCGTCGTCTCGCTGACCCCGCAGGTGGTGCTGGGCGAAGACGGGCGCGTCGCGGAGCTGGCCGTGCTCCAGGAGGCCCCCGAGTCGCACCCCACGCTCCGCCCGCACCGGGTGCGCGTGGGCCTGTACCGGCGCGCCGATCTCGACGGGGTCGAGCCGGGCGCCCTGGTGCGCTACGCGAGCGCCGAGGCCGATGTGGAGGGCCCCCGGTCGGTGGTCGCGGAGCTGGCCGGCGCCGAGGCCCCGGAGCTGGTCCTCGTCAACGACGACGACCTCACGTACTGCAAGATCCGCTTCGACGAGACCTCCCTGGACACGCTCAGGGCGGGCCTCGGCGACGTGCTGGAGCCGCTGCCGCGCGCGGTGTGCTGGTCGGCGCTGTGGAACCTCACCCGGGACGCGCTGCTGCCCGCGCGCGAGTTCGTCGCCCTGGTGCTGCGGTTCGCGGGCCGGGAGAGCGACATCGGCGTGCTCCAGATGGTGCACGCCTGGGCGCGGTCCGCCGTGGCGCACTATGCGGCACCCGAGTGGCGCGAGGAGGGCGGCAGGCTGCTGGCGCAGGGCGCCCGGCGTGAGCTGCGGCTCGCCGCGCCGGGCAGCGAGCAGCAGCTCGCCTGGGCGCGGTTCTACGCCTCGGTGGCGGCCGACAAGTCCGACCTGGAGGTTCTGCAGGGCCTGCTGGACGGCAGCGCGGCGGTGGACGGCCTGGAGGTGGACCAGGAGCTGCGCTGGGCGTTCCTTGAACCGCTGACCGTGCACGGCGCCGCGGACGAGAGCGCCCTGGCCGCCGAGCTGGCGCGGGACGACACGGCGTCGGGCAAGCGGCACCAGGTGCGGTGCCTGGCGGCCCGCCCGTCCGCCCAGGTCAAGGCGGAGGCGTGGGAGTCAGTGGTGGAGTCGGACAAGCTCTCCAACGCCCTCGTCGAGGCGGTGATCGCGGGGTTCTCGCAGCCTTCGCAGCGGGAGCTGCTCGCGCCGTACACGGCGCGGTACTTCGAGGTGATCTCCCGGATCTGGGAGGAGCGGACGATCCAGATCGGGATGCATGTGGTGCGGGGCTTCTTCCCGTCGCTCCAGAGCGTGGCGGCGCTGGAGGCGGCCGATGCCTGGCTCGCGGCCCACGAGGACGCGCCGCCCGCGCTGCGGCGGCTGGTGCTGGAGTCCCGGGACGACCTGGGAAGGGCGCTGCGGGCCCAGCGGGCGGACGCGGCGGCGGGGTAGCGGGCGGGGCGGCGGGCGCCGCGGCGGGGCGGCGAACGCCGCGGCACTGCCCGGCGGGCGCGGCGACGGGCCGGGCACCGCGGGCCGGCCGCCGCAGCGCGGTGGCCGGCCCGGTGGCCCACTCGGGTGCCGAGACCCGGATCGTGAGCCGCACGGGCGCGGTGGCCCGCAGGATGGGCCGCACGGGCACGCTCGCCCGGCCGGGACCGTGGCCGGCCCGGGGCCGGTGGCCGCTCGGGCACGATGACGGCGTGGGCGGCGCCCCCGGAACGTCAACTTCCGCCTGACGGACACGCTTTCGGAGGTTCGGGGGGTGTTGTCTGGGTTTGTCGACGGGTTGGTAACAGCGGTTCGCCGGGGGCCCCGCGGTGGGGACATTGCCGGGCATGAGCCACAACAGCCCTGTATCCCCCCGGCCCTTGAGCCATCTCCGTCAGGCCCAGCGGCGGGTGCTCAGCACCGCGCAGCTCCGGGCGCACGGTGTCACGGTCGCGCAGGCGCGGGAGCGGTGCCGGCCCGGCGGCAGCTGGCAGCAGCTCCTGCCCGGTGTCTTCCTGCTCCACGCGGGGCCGCCGACCGGCGAGGAGCGGCTGCACGCCGCGCTGCTGTACGCGGTACGGCCGTCGGCGCCCGAGCCGCTGACCACCGTCCCCGCGCCGCAGGGGCCGCCGCAGGAGCCGGCTCCGCAGGACGCCCGGCCGGAGGTCTCCGCCGAGCCGCCCGGGGACGGCGAGGCGATGATCACCGGTCTCGCCGCCCTCGCCCTGCACCGGTTCGCGACCGCTCCCCCGCTGCCCGCGCTGGACCGCATCGACGTGCTGGTGCCGCGCACCCGGCGGCTGCGGTCGGCCTCCTTCGCACGGCTGGTGCGCTGCGCGCGGATGCCCGGCCCGCACCGGATCAGAGGCGTGCCGGTGGCGCCGGTGCCCCGGGCGCTCGCCGATGCCGTGGCGCAACTCGCCGACACCACCACCGTGCACAGGGTGCTGGCCGAGGCGGTGCACGGCGGACACTGCGACGTGGCCGACGTGGCCGCAGAGCTGCGGTGCGCACAGGTGCTGGAGCGGCCCCACGTGGCCGAGGCCGTGGAGGCGCTGCTCGGGGAGCACCGTCCGCTCGCCGAGGACCTGCTGTACCGGACGGTGCACGAGCACCATCTGCCCGAGCCGCTGTGGAACGTCGACCTCCAGTTGCCCGGCGGCCCGCACCTGGGCGCGGTGGACGCCTACTGGCCCGATCACGCGGTCGCCCTGGAACTGGACACCGAGGCGCCCCGGGCGGGCGGCGGGGACTGGGAGGAGGACGTGCTGTGGGCGGAGTTCGCGCGCCGGCGTGAGCACTTGGAACGGCTGGGCATCGTGGTGGTGCGGACCGCGCCGCGCGACCTGTGGGCGGCGCCGCGACAGCACGCCGCGGTCGTGCGCACCGCCCTCATGGCCTCGGCCGACCGCGAGCCCGCGGCCTACGTACGCGTACTGCCCCGCTGACCACACCGCGCGGGGCACGCACGCTCCCCGTCCCGGCACCCAGCCAGGGGCGCCGGGAACTGCGCGCCCAGGTCCCACCGGCCGGTGGTCAAGAACGAGACCGCAAGGGCCCGCCCCGGTGGCCCGCCGCAGGCACGTCGGGGCCGATCGCGCAGTTCCCCGCGTCCCCTTCAGGGTGCCGGGGCACAGCCCCAGCGCTCACTTCCGCAGCACCAGCTCCGTGTTGCGGTCGGCCGGGCCTCCCGCCAGGTCCGTCCGGGCGCCCGGCGCGTTGAAGGACAGTTCGCGGTAGAGCGCGGCGAGCCCGGCCGGCGAGAGGTCGGTGACGTCGGTGCGGTGCGGCGCGGCGGACTCTACGAGGGTCGTCAGCAGCGAGAGCGTGCCGTCATGGTTGTCCACCAGCTCGATCACCCGGGCGAGCTGCGGGTAGTCGACGTGGGAGGCGGTGGTGACCTCCCAGAACGTGCCGTGCGGCGTGATCTCGTTGCGGTGGCTGTGACCGTTGATCCAGGCCACCACCCGGGGATGGCGGCCCAGCAGGTCGACGAGTTCGGCTCCGCCGTGCCGGGCCTCGTGCGGACGGGCCGGGTCGGGGCGGAGGTTGTCCATCGTGGTGCTGGTGTGGTGGCTGAAGACCAGGACGTGCGTGTCCCGGTGCTCCTTCAGGGTCCGCTCCAGCCAGGCCAGCTGCTCGGCACCGATGGAGCCCTCGTAGCCGCCGCCCGGGTCGGTGGTGTCCAGGCTGATGCCGAGCACGTCGTCGGCGACCTGGAACGTGTAGTACTGGGTGCCCGCGGCGAGGTTGTCGGCGGTGTAGCCGTGGCCGGCGGGGCCGGGGCCGGTGTGGGCGGGGTCCAGGTGGGCCTTGACGTACTCGGCGGGCGTGAACGGCGCACGGGACGGATCGGGGGTGACGGTCCGCAGGTGCCGGGCCTGGTCGCGCAGCATCCGGGCCAGCACGGTACCGGCCGGGTCGGTGTCCTGGTGGATGCCGTTGTAGACCGCCTTGATCTCGGCCCTCGGCAGCGTGAACAGCTTCCGGTCGCCGACCGCGAACTCGGCCAGGTACGACGCGCCGTTCGCGTAGCAGCCGAGCGGGAGCGCGTCGTGGTTGCCGACCGTGGAGTACCACGGCAGGTTCAGGCCGGGGCTGCGCAGGGTGCGGATCGCGGCGTCGAGGAAGCCGGGCACCGCCGGGAAGCCGAGTTGCTTGTCCGCGTCGCGCAGGGCCGCGTCCTCGGGCTGCCAGTACAGCGTGAGGCCGCTGTCCTGCACGCCCTCGTAGCGGTGCGGGTCACCGGTGTTGGGGGTGATCAGGCCGCCGCTCATGGTCCTCAGGAACCAGTCGAGCTCGCAGCGGGCGTTGTTGTCGGTGTTGTCGCCGGTGGTCATCGCGAACCGCAGCGGGGTGCCGGTGACGGGGGCGCCGCGCAGTGCGTTGACCCGCTCCACCAGGGAGACGGCCCCGGCGACGGTGAGCGCCTCGTGCGGCCGCCAGGCGCTGGCGGTGTGCCCGCGCAGGTACTCCAGGCGCAGCGGGTGCTGCACATCGGCCAGGTGCAGGTCGGTGAGCTGGACGAACGCGGCGAGGGCGGTGCGCCGCTCCGCGCGGCGCGCGCCCGGCGCGGCCAGCTCGGTGCGGACCGTACGCGACCAGCCCGGGCCCGGGCCGAGCCGCCGGTAGCCGCCCCGGCCCGAGGGCGCGGCGACGGTGTCCATGGTGGTACCGGCCGTGTAGGGGCGCAGCGGTGGCGGCGGGGCCTTGCGGGAGTGGACGGCGGGCGCGGCGGCCGCACGGGCGGGCGAGGTGGCGGCCCCGGCCGTTCCGGTGCCGCCGAGGCCCACCGCACAGCCGATCCCGGCGCTCAGCGAGAGGCCGCCCGCGGCGGCGAGTACGGCGCGGCGGTCGACGGTCCTGGCGGCCGTGGTGGCATTGGTGGCAGTGGCGGCGACAGAGCGTAGGCGCGGCATGGCGCGGCCTCCCCGAGTGCTGACGCGTCGGAAACGGGCGCGGAGGGCTCGGGGTCCGAGCCTCCCGCTCGTACTCGATCGTTGGCACCGGGGGTGACCTGCGCGTTAACTCGACGGCAACGGCCAACGCCGATCCCCCGACGTGGATCTCGGCGGTGTCCCGTGGCCATGGAGTCCTTGTCCGCCGGAGGGCGAACGGTCACGGGGAGTTCATCCAGCGGGGTACCGGACCCTGCCGTCGGCGGGGCGCTCGCGCCAGAGGGCGAGGCCCACGTCGACCAGTTCCACCCTCTCCAGGGCGGCCACCTCCTCAAGGGGGTGCCAGGCGGCGAGGTCCGTGGAGCCGTCGGTCTCGTTGCGCAGCTCGCCGCCGGTGATCCGGCCCTCGTAGACGATGCGCAGCCCCTGGAAGTCCGCGGTGCCGCCGAGCCGGCGCGGGTACTGGCGGAGCATGGAGTGGACGCCGAGCAGGGCGACGGGGGTCACGGTGTACCCGGTCTCCTCGTCGACCTCGCGGATCACCGTGTCGTAGGGGCCCTCGCCGTGGTCCATGCCGCCGCCCGGCAGCGTCCAGCGCTTCTGGCCGTCGCGGCGGCTGACCCAGCGGGCCAGCAGTACCCGGCCGTCCCGGACGCACACCGCGTAGGCGGCGACTCTGAGTTCTTTGTGCATGGGCAGACGTTAGGGCCTGGTGCCCGGTCGGGCATCAAGGATGCCGCACCGGTCCGCCAGGCGGGCGCGGCCGTTCCCGCCGGGCGCGCGCGGGCGGCCGGCGGCGCACGGACGGCGACGGGTGCACAGGCCCGTATTGCGGCACGGTCTCATTTCCACTTGGCCAACTTCCGGCGGCTGAGCGGTGATTAGATCGGTTCGAGCGCTCATCCGGTCCCCACATACCGGACTTGGCGATCGATTCGATCCGTCAGCAGCAGGGATGCCGAATGAAGATGCATGATCCGCAGGACGCACCGGGATCCGGTGCGAGACCCAGACGCACGGCCCGTGTGGCCGTGGCCGCCGGCCTGGTGGCGGCGCTGTCCGCGGGCGGTCAGCTGCCCGCGGCCTTCGCGGCCGACGCGGGCCCGGACCCCGCCTCCGTGGCCAGGTCGGCCAGTGCGAAGCTCGGTTCCGCCGACGCCGATCTGCTGGCCGACGCCAAGGCGGCGGGCGAGAAGAACGTCACCATGATGATCGCGACCGCGCCGGGCGCCACCGGCGAGGTCGCGGGCCAGCTGGACGCCGTCAAGGGCGGCTCCGTGGGCCGGGTCTACGACAAGCTGGGCTATGTGCGCGCCACCGTGCCGACCGCACGGGCCGACGCGGCCATCAAGGCGGCCGAGAAGCTGTCCACGGTGCACGGCATCGACCTCCGCCAGGAGATCAAGCTGGACGACCCGCGGCCGGCCACCGACGGCGGTGCCAAGGGCACGACCGGCACCGCGGGCAAGGGCTCGGCCGCCGCGGGCAAGAGCGGCTACCCGGCCCCCGACGAGCACACCCCCGCCAGGAACCCGTACAACCCGTCCTTCGAGACCGGCGCCGTCGACTTCGTCGAACAGCACCCCAAGGCGGACGGCCGCGGTGTCACCATCGGCGTCCTGGACTCCGGCGTCGACATCGCGCACCCCGCGCTGCAGAAGACCACCACGGGCCAGCGCAAGATCGTCGACTGGGTGACGTCCACCGACCCGATCCTCGACGGCGACGCGACCTGGCGCCCGATGACGACCGCGGTCGACGGCCCCACGTTCACGTACGGCGGCGCGACCTGGAAGGCGCCGTCGGGCGGATACCAGGTGAGCGTCTTCAAGGAGTCCGCCTCGCTCGGCGGCGACGCGAAGGGCGACCTGAACCGCGACGGGGACACCACCGACTCCTGGGGCGTGCTCTACGACCCGGCGGCAGGCACCGTCCGCGTCGACGTGGACGGCGACCACGACTTCACGGACGACGCGGCCATGAAGCCGTACAAGGACGGCCACCAGGTCGGCCACTTCGGCACCGACGATCCCGCCACCGCCGTGGTCGAGCAGATCCCGTTCGTGGTGGAGATCCGCAAGGACGTCCCCATGGACCCGTACGGCGGCGACTGGGTCGGCAAGAAGGCCGACTTCGTCAACATCGGCGTCATCGAGGCCGAGCACGGCACCCACGTCGCGGGCATCACGTCGGCGAACGGCCTGTTCGGCGGGGCGATGAACGGCGCCGCGCCGGGTGCGCAGATCGTCTCGTCGCGGGCCTGCACCTGGACCGGGAGCTGCACCAACATCGCGCTCACCGAGGGCATGATCGACCTGGTGGCCAACCGGGGCGTGGACATCGTCAACATGTCCATAGGCGGCCTGCCCGCGCTCAACGACGGCGACAACGCCCGCTCCCAGCTGTACACGCGCCTCATCGACACCTACGGCGTGCAGCTGGTGATATCCGCGGGCAACGACGGCCCGGGCGTGAACACCATCGGCGACCCCGGGCTCGCGGACAAGGTGATCTCGGTGGGGGCCGCCATCTCCAAGGACACCTGGGCGGCCGACTACGGTTCGCAGGTGAAGACGCCGTACGCGATGCTGCCGTTCTCCTCGGGCGGGCCGCGTGAGGACGGCGGGTTCGCGCCGACGATCTCGGCGCCCGGTGCGGCGATCAACTCCACGCAGACCTGGCTGCCCGGCGGACCGGTCGCCGAGGCCGGCTACAGCCTGCCGCCCGGCTACTCGATGCTCCAGGGCACCTCCATGGCGTCGCCGCAGGCCGCGGGCGGCGCCGCGCTGCTGCTGTCGGCCGCGAAGCAGGCGCACATCGCGCTCTCCCCGGCGACCCTGCGGACCGCGCTGACGTCCACCGCGAAGCACATCCAGGGCGTGCAGGCCTACCGCGAGGGCGCGGGCCTCATCGACGTCGTCGGCGCCTGGAAGGCCATCGAGCGGGGCGCTCGGACGCACACGGCGGACACCCACTCCTTCACCGTCAAGGCGCCCGTGGACACGGTCCTCGCCGGGTCCCTCGAGACCCCGGGCCAGGGCGTCGGCGTCTTTGACCGCGAGGGCGGGCTCAAGACGGGCCAGGAGAAGGCCTACGCGGTGACGCTGACCCGCACCTCGGGGCCGGCCGGCACCATCCGCCACCGGGTGGGGCTGAAGAACGACGACGGCACGTTCCGCATCCTCGGCGGCGACTCGGTCGCCCTGCCGCTGCACAGGGCGGTGACCGTCCGCGTGGCGGCCCACCCGCGCTCCGCCGGGGTGCACAGCGCGATCCTGACGGTGGACGACACCCGTACCGAGGGCATCGACCAGCAGATCCTCACCACGGTGGTGGTCTCGCGGCCGCTCGCGGACCCGGCCTACACGGCCACGGAGTCCGGCTCGGTGCAGCGCAACGCCAGCCGGTCGTACTTCCTGACGGTGCCGGAGGGCGCCGAGAACCTCCAGGTGGCGCTGGGCGGCCTGGCGAAGGGCAGCCAGACCCGGTTCATAGCGATCCACCCGTACGGGGTGCCGTCCGACGACACGTCCACCCCGAGCTGCTACCCGAACTACGACAACCCGGACAACACCTGCCGCCCCGACCTGCGCTCCTACCCGGACCCGCAGCCCGGCGTCTGGGAGATCGAGGTGGAGGCCCGCCGCACGTCCCCGGTGCTGGACAACCCGTACCGGCTGGACGTCGCGGTGCTGGGCGTGAGCTTCGACCCGGCGGTGCAGACGGTCCCGGAGGCGAAGGCGGGCACGCCCGCCGCGGTGTCCTGGACCGCCACGAACGGCTTCGCGGCCGTCGACGGCACCCTGGCGGGCGGCGCGCTCGGCTCGGCGCGGTCCGCGCGGCCGACGGTCGGCGAGGGTGAGACGCAGACCACCGAGGTCGTGGTGCCGGAGGGTGCGGAGAGCCTCGACGCGGCCATCGGGGGTGTCTCGGACGCGTCGGCCGACCTCGACCTGACGGTCTACGACGCGGACGGGAACGTCGTCGCGCAGTCCGCGGACGGCGACTCCGAGGAGTCCGTGAGCATCGCGAACCCCGACCCCGGCACGTACACGGTCGAGGTCGTGGGCTACTCGGTGCCGTCCGGCTCGACGGAGTACGACTACCGGGACGTGTTCTACTCGAACTCCCTCGGCGAGGTCTCCGTCGATCCCACGCAGCACGTGAAGCTCGCGGGCGGTGCATCGGCCCCCGTCACCGCGGAGGTCGTCGCCAAGGCGCCGGCCACCGAGGGGCGGCAGCTCTTCGGCGAGGTGCAGCTGCTGAACGAGCGCGGCATGGTCGCCGGGACGGCGAGCGTGACGATCGGGAAGGTCACGCAGTAGCCGCGAACGGCATGATGGAGGGCGGGCGCCGTCGGGTGCCCGCCCTTTGGCGTGCCCCGCAGGAGCCACCGCCCGGCCCAGGGCGTCCCAGCGGCTCGGGGACCCGCGCGAGCCACCCCGACGAGACGCAGCCCCGCCACCGGCAACAGGCGCGCTCTTTGCCGCCTCCCGACCACGGACCGTGACCCGCACCGGTACCGGACCGGCACCACACCGCACCACACCGCACCGCACCACACCGCACCACACCGCACCACACCGCACCACACCGCCCCGCACAGGTACCGGACCGGCACAGACCCGGCAGCCGGGTCCACACGGTCCCGTGGCCCAGGTCACGTCGTCCCGACCGGCGGACAAACGATTGGACAGGTCACCCTCGGACATACGCATCATGGAATGGCCTTCAGACGGCTCGTGCGCCCGCCAGGGCGGGCGACCGGGCCATGACAGCGAGCAGAGGAGAGTCCCCGTGAGGGTCGGAATCGTCGGAGCCACCGGTCAGGTCGGCACGGTCATGCGCAGGATCCTCGCCGAGCGGGACTTCCCGGTGAAGGAGCTGCGGCTGTTCGCCTCGGCACGCTCCGCCGGCTCGACGCTCGACTGGAAGGGCACCGCGGTGCCGGTGGAGGACGCCGCCACCGCGGACTACACGGGGCTGGACGTGGTGCTCTTCTCGGCCGGCGGCGCCACCTCCAAGGCGCTCGCGGAGAAGGTCGCGTCCCAGGGCGCCGTGGTGATCGACAACTCCTCCGCGTGGCGCCGCGACCCCGACGTCCCGCTGGTCGTCTCCGAGGTGAACCCGCACGCGGCGGCCCACCGTCCGAAGGGCATCATCGCCAACCCGAACTGCACCACGATGGCCGCGATGCCCGTGCTGAAGCCGCTGCACGCGGAGGCGGGCCTGGAGGCCCTGGTGGTCGCGACCTACCAGGCGGTGTCCGGATCCGGCCTCAAGGGCGTCGCCGAGCTGCACGACCAGGCGCAGCAGGTGGCCGACAAGGCGGACAGGCTCACGCACGACGGCACCGCGGTGGACTTTCCCGAGCCGTCCGTCTACAAGCGGCCCATCGCCTTCAACGTGCTGCCCTTCGCCGGTTCGCTCGTCGACGACGGCCTCGGCGAGACGGACGAGGAGCAGAAGCTGCGGCACGAGTCCCGCAAGATCCTGGAGATCCCGGCGCTCAAGGTCTCCGGCACCTGTGTGCGCGTGCCGGTCTTCACCGGGCACTCCCTCCAGGTGCAGGCCCGCTTCGCCCGCCCGCTGAGCGTGGCGCGCGCCTACGAGCTGCTGGCCACCGCGCCCGGCGTGGAGTTGTCGGAGATCCCCACCCCGCTCCAGGCCGCGGGCCGCGACCCCTCGTACGTGGGCCGGATCCGCACCGACGAGACGGTGGAGAACGGCCTCGCCCTCTTCGTGTCGACCGACAACCTCCGCAAGGGGGCGGCGCTGAACGCCGTGCAGATCGCGGAGCTGGTGGCGGCGGAGCTGTCGGCCGCCTGATCGCCTGAGCACCTCACCGCCTGGCCGGTAAGGGGCGGCCTCCACGGAGGCCGCCCCTTACCGTGTCCGGCATCGCTCCCCGCGTCAGGGCCTGCGGACCTCCGTCAGGGCCTGCGGACCTCGAAGTGGAGGCAGCCGTACTCGACGGCGCGGACGTGCACCAGGGCGACCTGCGGGTCGGCGAAGGCCTCGTCGAGGGCCGCCTCGAAGGCCGCCACGGCGTCCTCGGGGATCTCCAGCAGGCGGCCGCCGACGATACGGCCGGCGGTGTCGTACCGGCGCAGGGTGCGCAGGGCTCCGGTGCGGGTGAAGGGGTAGCCGTACGGTTCGGCGGCGGGGCCGTCGCATGGCTCGGCGTGGATGAAGACGGGGCCCTGCTCGTCGTAGGCCCCGGGCCGGGCGCCGGTGGCCGCGGCCCAGCGCCTGAGCGGGGCGTAGGAGACGAGGGCGATGCGCTCGCCACGCTCGATCGGCTTCAGGCAGCAGCGCAGCGGGCTGCCGGCGTCGTCGCCGGTGGCGGTGTACGGCGCACAGGGGCGCCCGGCGTCGTCGGTGCGGCGCAGCTCGGCCAGGGCGGCCGACTCGATGGCGCGGGGGGTGTGGGCGAGGCGGGGTGCGGTGGGTGCGGTGGTCATGCACTGAGCATCCGCCGGGGCGGGGTGGCGTACCGGCGGATATCGGACGTGGAGTCCCGGTAGCGCTCTCAGAGGGCGAGCTGTCTGCGGAGAGCCGCGTCGATCTCCGCCAGCGCCTTGGCGGGGACGGTCCCGATCGGGTGGCGAAACCTGCTGAGGTCCAGGGCGCGGATCTGCTCGCACTGCGCCTTGGAGTCCCGTTTCAGTCCGCAGTCCCCTGCTTCGAGCAGTACCTGGAACGGCAGGACCTGCGTGGTGTTCGATGTGATGGGGACCACGGCGAGAATGCCCCGGCCCCCGCGGGTAGCCGCGCGGTTGGCCGCGTCATTGGTGACGAGCACGGCAGGGCGCAGCTTGTCGGCCTCGTGGCCCCGGGCGGGTTCGAGGTCCACGAGCCAGATGTCGCCGCGCTTCACTGATCAGACCAGTCCTCGTCCGTGATGCCGTCCCCCACGGTCCTGTCCCAGGATTCGGCTTCCCCGCTCGCGTACCACTCGTCCCAGGCCGCCAGGTACTCATCCTCCAGCTCGGCGTCCCGGAGCATCTGGATGGCGGCGTGGATCACGGCGGACCTGGAGCCCGCGTCCTTCTTCTCGCCGTACTCGTCGACGAAGGAAACATCTTCCTCCGGCAGACTCACACTGATCTTCATACCCCGTATCCTACCGGCCTTCCTACCCATAGGCCACCTCGGACGACGCCGCCGACGTGGAAGGATGACCGGAAAGGCTCTGACCCACGAGGAGATGACCGAGTGCCTGGCACCAATCTGACCCGCGACGAGGCCCGGCAGCGCGCGAAGCTGCTCACCGTCCACACGTACGAGATCGACCTCGATCTCTCGGGCGCGCAGGACGGGGGCACGTTCCGCTCACGCACCACGGTCCGCTTCGACTCCGCGGAGGCGGGCGCGGAGACCTTCATCGATCTGGTGGCGCCCGAGGTCCTTCAGATCGTCCTGAACGGCGAGGCGCTCGACCCGGGGACCGCCTTCGCCGACTCGCGCATCACGCTGCCCGGCCTCCGGGAGGGCGGCAACGAGCTGACGGTCGTCGCCGACTGCGCGTACACCAACACCGGTGAGGGCCTGCACCGGTTCGTCGACCCCGTGGACCGGCAGGCGTACCTCTACACGCAGTTCGAGGTGCCGGACGCGCGCCGGGTCTTCGCCAGCTTCGAGCAGCCGGATCTCAAGGCGACCTTCCAGTTCACGGTGCGGGCGCCGGAGGGCTGGAAGGTGATCTCCAACTCGCCGTCGCCCGAGCCGGAGGACCTCAAGGACAACGTCTGGGTCTTCGAGCCCACGCCGCGCATCTCCACGTACATCACCGCGCTCATCGCGGGCCCCTACCACGCGGTGCACAGCGTCTACGAGAAGGAGGGGCGGCGGGTGCCGCTCGGCATCTACTGCCGCCCCTCCCTCGCCGAGTATCTGGACGCGGACGCCATCTTCGAGGTGACGCGGGTGGCGTTCGACTACTTCCAGGAGAAGTTCGACTACCCGTACCCGTTCAGCAAGTACGACCAGCTCTTCGTGCCCGAGTTCAACGCGGGCGCCATGGAGAACGCCGGCGCGGTCACCATCCGCGACCAGTACGTCTTCCGCTCGAAGGTGACGGACGCGGCGTACGAGATGCGGGCCACCACGATCGTGCACGAGCTGGCCCACATGTGGTTCGGCGACCTGGTCACCATGGAGTGGTGGAACGACCTCTGGCTCAACGAGTCGTTCGCCACCTTCGCGGAGGCCTCCTGCCTCGCCGAGGCGCCGGGCTCGCGCTGGCCGCAGACGTGGACGACCTTCGCGAACTCCATGAAGACCTGGGCGTACCGCCAGGACCAGCTCCCGTCCACGCACCCGATCATGGCCGAGATCAACGACCTCGACGACGTGCTGGTGAACTTCGACGGCATCACCTACGCCAAGGGCGCGAGCGTCCTGAAGCAGCTGGTGGCGTACGTCGGCCAGGACGAGTTCTTCCGGGGCGTGCAGACGTACTTCAAGCGGCACGCGTTCGGTAACACCCGGCTGAGCGACCTGCTGACCGCGCTGGAGGAGACCTCGGGGCGCGACCTGAAGTCCTGGTCGAAGCTGTGGCTGGAGACGGCGGGCATCAACGTCCTGCGGCCCGAGATCGAGACCGACGGCGAGGGCGTCATCACCTCCTTCGCCGTCCGCCAGGAGGCGCCGGCGCTGCCGTCCGGTGCCAAGGGCGAGGCGACGCTGCGCCCGCACCGCATCGCGATCGGCTGCTACGAGCTTCAGGACGGCGACGGCGGTCCGCGGCTGGTGCGCACGGAGCGCGTGGAGCTGGACGTCGACGGCGAGCTGACCGGCGTGCCGCAGCTGACGGGCAGGCCGCGGCCCGCGGTCGTCCTGCTCAACGACGACGACCTCACGTACGCCAAGATCCGGCTCGACGACGAGTCCCTGAAGACCGTCGTGGCGCACCTGGGCGACTTCGAGTCCGGCCTCGCGCGTGCGCTGTGCTGGGCGGCGGCCTGGGACATGACCCGGGACGCGGAAATGCCCACCCGGGCCTACCTGGACCTGGTGCTGTCCGGGATCGGCAAGGAGTCGGACATCGGCGTCGTCCAGTCGCTGCACCGCCAGGTGAAGCTGGCGCTCGACCTGTACGCCAACCCGTCCTGGCGGGAGGCGGGCCTGACCCGGTGGACCGAGGCGACGCTCGCGCACCTGCGGGCCGCCGAGGCGGGCAGCGACCACCAGCTCGCCTGGGCGCGGGCGTTCGCGGCGAGTGCGCGGGGGCCGGAGCAGCTCGACCTGCTCGAGGCGCTGCTGGAGGGCACCCAGACCATCGAGGGCCTTGCCGTCGACACCGAGCTGCGCTGGGCGTTCGTGGAGCGGCTCGCCGCCGTGGGGCGGTACGACGAGGCGGAGATCGCCGCGGAGTACGAGCGCGACAAGACCGCGGCGGGCGAGCGGCACGCGGCGACGGCGCGCGCGGCCCGGCCGACGGCCGAGGCGAAGGCCGAGGCGTGGGAGCAGGTCGTGGAGTCCGACAAACTGCCGAACGCCGTCCAGGAGGCGGTGATCGCGGGCTTCGTCCAGACCGACCAGCAGGAGCTGCTCGCGCCGTACACCGAGAGGTACTTCGCCGCGGTGAAGGACGTGTGGGACAGCCGCTCCCACGAGATGGCCCAGCAGGTCGCGCACGGGCTGTACCCCGCGGTGCAGGTCGAGCGGGCGACGCTGGAGGCGACGGACGCGTGGCTGGAGTCGGCCGGGCCGAGCGCGGCGTTGCGGCGCGTGGTGCTCGAGTCGCGCGCCGGCGTGGAGCGGGCCCTGCGGGCGCAGGCGGCCGACGTCTAGCCCCGACCCCGGCCCGGGGCACCCCCTCGCGGGTGCCCCGGCCTCTGGGCGCCCCCGGCCTCTGGCGCCCCCGGCCTCTGGCGCCCCCGGCTGGGGCGCGGGGCCGGGGCCCTTTGCCACCGGCCGGTGGTGCCCTGTCGCGCGGTTCCCCGCGCCCCCCTTGTCGGGCGCTGCCCCTTGCGGTCTCGTCCCCGGTCACCCACCGGTGGGACCTGCCGCGCGGTTCCCCGCCCCTGGAGTACGGGGCGAGCGCCCGAAGGGGTGCGCGAGCAGCCACGACGGGCCCTCGGCGGGCTCCGGAGGCGACGCTCACGGGGTGGTCCCCGGCCACCGGTCGGTCAGCGCGGCGGCGAGCGCCGCCGGGTCGGGGGAGTCCGCGGCCCAGGCCGCATAGCCGTCCGGCCGCACCAGCACCGTGGTGCGGTGCCCACTCGCCCAGTGCACCGGCACCACCCGGTCCGCGTGGTCGCCGGCGGAGGTGCCCGCGGGGCCGATCAGCACGAAACGGCCGGCGCGCAGCGCCTCGTGGAGGCGGCCGCCGCCGGCCAGCCGGACGTCCGGCACGCGCCGGCCGGTGAGCGGGTGGCTGCCGCGCGGGGCCCGGTACGCGTAACCGATCCCGGTGATCTGCCCGACGAGCCGGGACCGGGCGGGGCGGGCCACACGGAGGAACGCGGTGAGCGCGGCGCGCGCGGCCAGCGTCCACGGCCGCTTGGCCATGGCGAGCCGGACGAGCCCGCCGCTGCTGCGGAGCACGGCCCTGCCGACCGGGTGCCGTTCGGCCTGGTAGCTGTCCAGGAGCGCCTCCGGCGCCCGTCCCGCCAGCACCTCCGCCAGCTTCCAGCTCAGGTTGGCGGCGTCCTGAAGGCCCGTGTTCATGCCCTGGCCGCCGGCCGGGGTGTGCACGTGCGCGGCGTCCCCGGCCAGGAAGACCCGGCCCACACGGTAGGCGGGGGCCTGGCGTTCGTCGCTGTGGAAGCGGGACATCCAGCGTGCGTCGTGCATGCCGAAGTCCTGACCGAGGGCGAGCCGGGTGATCTCCCGGACCTCGTCCAGGCCGAGCGGCGCGGTGTCGGGCACGTTGTGGCCGCGGTGCCAGCCGATGACCCGGTGGTACCCGTCCCCGAACGGCGCGAGGAAGGCGAAGGCGTCGCCGACCGCGTTCACGGTGAGCAGGTCCTTCGGCGGCCGGGCGAGCCGGACGTCCGCGAGCACCACCGAGCGGATGACCGACCGCCCGGGGAACGGCAGTCCCACGGCCTGCCGGACCGCGCTGCGCAGCCCGTCCGCACCGACCGCGTAGGCGGCGCGCAGCGCGTCCCGCCGCCCGCCGGGGCCGCGCACGTCCAGCGTGACGCCGTCCGCGTCCTGGTCGAGCCCCGTCACCTCCGTCTCGTGCGCCAGGCGCGCCCCGGCCGCGACCGCGCGCCGCAGGAGCGCCTCCTCCACCTCGTACTGGGGGAGGACCAGCAGGAAGTTGTAGCGGGACGGGAGGGTGTCGAGCCGGATGGTCAGGCGGGTGAACAGGCGCAGGCTGTCCAGCGGGCGCCCCTTCGCCACCAGTTCGTCCGCGAGGCTCCGCGTCCCCGGGGCGACCGGGGCGGCCGGGGCGGCCGGAGCCACCGGGCCCTGCGCGCCGTCGGTGGGCGCGGGGGCGGCCGGCCGGGTGTCCAGTTGCTCCAGGGTGCGGGCGTGCAGCACAAAGGCGCGGGAGAGGTTGCTGATGCCGGGGGCGCGCTTCTCGACCAGGGTGACGGGGACCCCGGCCGCCGCGAGGTCCCCGGCGAGCAGCAGTCCGGTGGGGCCGGCGCCCACGACGACCACCGAGCGGTCGGGGGCGTCGGGGCCGGCGGCGGCGGAGGGGGCGGGCTCGTGCTCGGTTCCGGTCGTGCCGTTCATCACATCCTCCTGAGGGCGACGGTGCCGACGGCGTCGACGGGCGTGCAATGCGCCGATGGCCTCGATCGCGCCGCTGGCGCGACGCCCGTCCGGTCAACGCCCACGGGTCGGACACCCGCGGGTCGGACACTCGTTGGCCAACGATCGTTTGCCAACAGCTGTTGACCAACGTAGAACCGCACCCATGGACTGTCAACAAGCGTTGGCCTACAGTTGTTGGCATGGCTTGGAACGAACGCCCCCCGCGCCCCCGCCGCTCGGACGCCACCCGCACCGCGATCCTCGCGGCGGCCCGGGAGCGCTTTGCGTCCGACGGCTACGAGCGCGCCACGATCCGGGCGATCGCCAGGGACGCGGGCATCGACCCGTCGATGGTGATGCGGTACTACGGCAGCAAGGAGGGGCTGTTCGCGTCCGCCGTGGAGTTCGACCTGCGGATGCCGGACCTGACGGCCATCCCGCCGGACGGCGTCGGCCGGGCGCTCGTCCGGCACTTCCTGAGCGTCTGGGAGGAGGCCGAGGTGCTGAAGGCGCTGCTGCGGGTGGGCGTCACCAACGCCGCGGGCGCCGAGCGCACCCAGGAGATCTTCAAGGAGCAGTTGCTGCCGGTGGCGCGGTCGGTCTGCCCCGACCCGGCCGAGGCCCCGCTCCGCGCCTCGCTGGTCGCCGCGCAGATCCTGGGCATGGCGCTGACCCGGTATGTGCTGTGCTTCCCGCCCGCGGTCGCGATGAGCCACGAGGACGTCGTGCACTGGCTGGCGCCCACCGTCCAGCGCTACCTCACCGAGGAGGCGCCCGCGGCGGCTCCGGGAGCGGGCTGAGCGGGGCGGACCACGGCGGGGGCGGGTGCGTGGCCGGAACGGGTACGCACCCGGAACGGGCCGGCGGCCGGCTCCGAGCCGGGGTGGCCGAGGGCGGCGCGGGACGGGGCGGGCCGCTCCGGACGGCGGAGCGGCGGGGCGGCGGCCTTTGGCGGAAGCCCGTCCCGTTCCGGCACCGGACACGCCGAAGGCGCCGCCCGGTCGGTTGCGCGAGCGGCGCCCTCGAGTGCCGGCGTCCGTCAGCGGAGCCGGCGTCGTCAGCGGCCGGTCAGCTCTGCTTCTGGGCCGGTCAGCTCTGCTTCTGGCTCTTGCGGGGCTTGCTGCCCAGCATCACCAGACCGGCGATGATCAGGAAGATCACGATCGGCGTGAAGACGAAGAGGCCGAGGGTCTCGGCCACCGAGAGGCCGGGGCCCGGGTCGTCGCCGTCGTCGCGGGTCAACGCGAGCGCGGGGGACGTGAGGAACAGGGTCGTCAGCGTCGTGGCGGCGGCGAGGACACCGGCGCGCAGCGCGTAGGGGCGCCGGGCCTGCTGGGCGTTTTTCTTCTCCACGCTGCCCAACGTAGCGAACGCCTGTCGGGGCCGCGCGCCCGGGGTCCCGTAACGGCAGGCGGGAAGCGGTCCCCGGCGCGGCGGCGGGGCGCACGGGGGTCCCCGAAGGGCCGGCCGGCGCCGCCCTGCGGGACGGGGCGGCGTCGCCCTGCGGGACGGGGCGGCGTCGCCCTGCGGGACCGGCCGGCGTCGCCCTGCGGGACCGGCCGGCGTCGCCCTGCGGGACCGGCCGGCGTCGCCCTGCGGGACCGTTCGGCGTCCGCCCCGCGGGACCGGCCGGCGGCACCGTACGGGACCGATCGGCGGGCGGGTCGGCGCTCGCCGGACACGACCGTTCAGCTCGCCGCACGACCGTTCAACGCGCCGTACACGACCGTTCAGCGCTCGCCGCGCACCACCTTCAGAAGCGCGTGCAGCCGGCGCGAGGCGGTGAGCTGCTCCAGGGTGACGGGGCGGCCGTCGGCGTCCGCGATCGGCAGTCGCCAGTTCGGGTACTCGCGCCAGGTGCCGGGCAGGTTCTGCGGGCGCCGGTCGCCGATCATGTCGGGCAGCCAGACGCCGATCAGCCGGGCCGGGGTACTCAGCAGGAAGCGGTGCACCGCACGGATCCGCTCCTCGTCCCCGGCGAACTGGAAGTCCTCGGCGGCCCCGGTCCCGCCGTACATGCCCGTCGCCACCCCGCCCGACGTGCCGTCCTCGAGCAGCCCGAGACGGCCCAGCAGCTCCAGCCACTCCGCCGTCTCCTCGGCGGCCGCGGCCTGCTCCTCGGCGAGCGGGCGGGTCAGCAGGCCGAGGCTGTCGCGCAGGGCGACGTGCTCGCCGGTGAGCCGGGCCGAGGTGGGCGGCAGGTCATGGGTGGTGGCCGCGGCCAGGCAGTCGCGGCGCCACCGCCCGGGGGGCAGCGGCTTCCCGTCGCCCTCCCAGTCGCGTTCGAACCAGAGCACGGACGTGCCCAGCACCCCGTGCCCGCGCAGCGTGCGGCGCACTCCGGGGGCGACGGTGCCGAGGTCCTCCCCGATCACCAGGGCACCCGCGCGGTGGGCCTCCAGCGACAGCACGGCGAGCATCGCCTCCGCGTCGTAGTGGACGTAGGTGCCCTCGGTGGGCGCCTTGCCCTCGGGCACCCACCAGAGCCGGAAGAGCCCCATCACATGGTCGATGCGCAGCCCGCCGGCGTGCCGGAACATGGCGCGCAGCAGCGCGCGGAACGGCGCGTAGCCACAGGCGGCGAGCCGGTCGGGGCGCCAGGGGGGCAGCCCCCAGTCCTGACCACGGGCGTTGAACGCGTCCGGAGGGGCGCCGACCGACATCCCGGGCGCCAGGTTCTCCTGCTGGGCCCAGGCGTCGGAGCCGTTCGGATGGACGCCCACGGCCAGGTCGTGCACCAGGCCCACCGGCATGCCGGCGGCGCGTGCGGCGCCCTGGGCGGCGGCGAGCTGGCAGTCCGCGAGCCAGGCGAGGCGGCTGTGGAAGTCGACGCGGTCCAACAGCTCCACGCGCGCGCGTGCCGTCTCCGCGGAGCGCGGGTCCCGCAGGTCCCCGGGCCAGTCGTGCCAGTCGGGGCCGTGCACGTCGGCGAGCGCGCTCCAGGTGGCGTGGTCCTCCAGGGGCCGGCCGGCGGAGGCGAGGAAGTCGTTGTAGGCGGCGCGGCGCCCGGGGCTGAGGGGCACGCGTGCGATGAGCAGTTCCAGGGCGCGGCGCTTGAGCGCCCAGACCGCGTCGCGGTCGATCAGGGCGCCGTCGTGCAGGACCGCGCCGCGCAGCGCCGCGGCGCGGTCCAGGAGGTCGGCGGCCTCGGTGCGGTCCTTGAGGTCGAGATAGGCGTACTCGGGGATCTCCTCCACGCGCAGGTGGACGGGGTCCGCGACGTACCGGCTGGAGGGGCGGTACGGCGAGGGGTCGGTGGGCACCCCGGGCACGGCCGCGTGCAGCGGGTTGACCTGTACGAAACCGCTGCCCATCACATGGCCGGCCCAGGCCGCGAGCTCCGCGAGGTCGCCCAGGTCGCCCATGCCCCAGGAGCGCTCGGAGAGGAGTGAGTACAGCTGGAGGAGCAGGCCGTGCACCCGTTCGGCGCCGGGCTCCGGCATCCGCTCCGGGGCGACCACGAGATGCACGCGGGCCCCCCGGCCGTCCGGCGCGGCGGCCGTGAGGGCGTGCACGCCCGGGGGGAGCGGGGGCGGGGCCTCGTCGTGCGGGGTGTCCCGGGGGCGCCCCGTGCCCGCGGGGTCCCCCGTGCCCCCGGCGTCCCCTGCCCCCGTGATGGCCCCGCGCGGGCTCGCGCCGGCCGCCGTCCAGCTGGTGGCCCCGCGCGGGCCCGAGCGGACCGCCGTGGCGTCCCCGGCGGCCGGTCCTGCGGGGGTCGTCCAGGTGTGCGTGTCACCGCGTTCCGTCTCGATGCTCAGCCGGGTCCCGTCCGGCAGGCCGTCCAGGGCGGTGGGGGCGGCGCGCCCCTGCCACCAGACGATCGTCGGTGGCAGCAGCCGTTCGGCGAGTTCCGTCTCGCGGGCCGTCAGGGCCTCCTCGACCGCCTCTGGGCTGCCGGCGTCCACGTCCAGTGCCGCCAGGGCCGCGACCACGGCGGCGTCCGGGACACGGACCGTCCGGCCCGGTGCGGGCGAGTACGAGGTGGCGACGCCGTACAGGTCGGCGAGCCGGAACAGGGACATCTACTCCACCGAGGGATCCGTGCCCGCGGCCGTGCCGGTGGCGGTGGGCTCGCTGGTCAGGGGGGCGGCGTCGGCGAGCGGGGGCTCGCTGGTGAGCGGTGCCGCGTCGGCCAGCGGCGGCTCGCTGGTCAGGGGCGGCTCGGTGTCCGCGCTCTCCGCGCTGAAGGCCCCGGAGTCGTCCGGGGCGGGGCCGGGCTCGGGCACGGCGGCCAGCAGCTTGGCGGGCACGCCGATGACGGCCGGTGCCTGGCGGCCGTAGGCGGGGTCGGGACGGTACGTGCCGTGCGGGCCGGCCGCGGCGGGTGCCGCGGAAGCCTTGTCAGGGCGGTCCGTACCGTCCGGGCGTTTGGAGGGAGCCGAGGGCAGAAGGTGCGCCGTTGCGGCCACGGGGGCCTCCTTGTCAGGGGCGTCAGGTCTGGTCGAGGCAGCCCCTACCCAGCGGGCCCATGCACAGACATCCTGCGCCTCTCAACGTGTTCTTGGTCACATTCTGACGCAGAGGGGGTGCGCGATCCAGCAGCCACGGTGCAGTGCCGCGCCGGGGCGCGGGGAACTGCGCGGGCAGCCCGCCACCGGCCGGCGGTCCGGCTGCGACGGAGACACCCCCTCTGGCCGGTGACGACCGGCGACTCCGATCGCTGCCGGTCGCGCCGTCCCCCCGCCCCCGCGAAGCGGGGGCTGCGCCCCGACAGGGGCGTGAGGAACCGCGCCCGCGACCCACCACCGGCCGGCGGTCGCCCCGTTTCGGGCGCTTCGGGCGCCTTCAAGGGGGCGAGGACGACGAAGGCCCGGATCCTCAGGCGGATATGCCGTCGATCCGGGCCATGGCGTCGTCCGCGCCGTACGGCTGCAAGTAGGGCAGCCAGCGCGGATCCCTATGCCCGGTGCCGATGATGCGCCAGGCCAGGCCGGTGGGTGGCGCCGGCTTGTGCCGCAGCCGCCAGCCCAGCTCCATCAGGTGACGGTCCGCCTTGACGTGGTTACAGCGGCGGCAGGAAGCGACCACGTTGTCCCAGACGTGCTTGCCGCCGCGGCTGCGCGGGATGACGTGGTCGACGCTGGTGGCGACGCCACCGCAGTACATGCAGCGGCCGCCGTCGCGGGCGAACAGGGCACGACGGGTCAGCGGAACGGGCCCCCGGTAGGGGACCCGGACGAACCTCTTCAGCCGCACCACGCTGGGCGCGGGCACGGTGACGGTGGCGCTGTGCATGAAGGCGCCGGATTCCTCAAGAGAAACTGCCTTGTTCTCAAGGACGAGGACGAGCGCGCGGCGGAGCGGTACGACACCGAGGGGCTCGTACGACGCGTTGAGGACCAGGACATGCGGCACGGATGCCTCCTTGTACGCCGGCGGCGCGTGGCTCGCGCCGGGACGATCTGATTCAGTCTCCCCTCATGCCTGGTCGTAGCGCCAGCATGAACCGGTAACGGGCTGGAAGTGTTTTCCACCACATGACCTTCATCCCCAGGTGAACACAGTCTCTCCCTCGAACATCACGACGATGCACACACAATGCCCCGTTAGTGTGGTTGCGGTCCCGTACGGTGCGGACGTCGGTGATCATGGGGTTGGTGGCGGCCGTGCTGCTCACAGCGCTGCCGGGGCCCGCCCGAGTGCACTCGGCAGTGCTCGCCGCGCCACCGTTCCCGCGGACCGCCGCACACATGTCCGTCACGGAGGTACCGCAGTGTTCGTGTCCGTCCTGCCCGTCCAGGCTCCGCCGAGCCCGGCCTCCGAGCCGCACACGCTCCAGGACGCCCACAAGAGGGTCACGCTCACCGCGGACTGGTTCGAGCAGAACTGGTCCACCTGGCTCGGCATCGGCCTGCGGATCCTGCTGATCATCGTGATAGCGGTGGTGCTGCGGACGCTCATCCGCCGCACCATCACCCGGCTCATCGATCGGATGAACCGCACGGCGCAGGTCGTGGACGGCACGGCGCTCGGCGGGCTGCTCGTCAACGCCGAGCGGCGCAGACAGCGCTCGCAGGCGATCGGCTCGGTGCTCCGGTCGGTGGCGTCGTTCCTGGTCCTCGGCACCGCCGCGCTGATGATCCTCTCGGCATTCAAGATCAACCTGGCCCCGCTGCTGGCGTCGGCCGGGGTGGCGGGCGTCGCGATCGGCTTCGGCGCCCGCAATCTGGTCACGGACTTCCTCTCCGGCGTCTTCATGATCCTGGAGGACCAGTACGGCGTCGGGGACACCGTCGACGCGGGCGTGGCCTCGGGCGAGGTCATCGAGGTGGGCCTCAGGGTCACCAAGCTCCGCGGTGACGACGGCGAGATCTGGTACGTGCGCAACGGCGAGGTCAAGCGGATCGGCAACCTCAGCCAGGGCTGGGCCACCGCGCGCGTGGACGTCACGGTGCGCCCCGAGGAGGACCTGGACGCGGTCCGCGCCACCCTCGTCGAGGTGGGCCGGGGCCTCGCGGCCGAGGAGCCGTGGAACGAGCGCCTGTGGGGCCCCGTGGAGGTGCTGGGCCTCGACAGCGTGCTGCTGGACTCGATGGTGGTGCACGTCTCGGCGAAGACCATGCCGGGGCAGTCCGTGGCCGTCGAACGCGAACTGCGCTGGCGCATCAAGCAGGCCTTCGACCGGGCCGGCATCCAGATCATCGGCCAGGTGCCCGCGCAGGCGGACGACCAGGCGCCGGCGCCCGACCCCGCGGCGAACGTGGCGCCGCCGTCCGCCCACGCCACCACCGCCGACCCCCTCACCCCCGCCCCGAACCCCGCACCGCGCCAGCCGGGCACCAAGTAGGCACGCCGGGTGCGCGCCTACCAAGTAGGCACGCCGCGTGCGCGCCCGGGGCACGCGTGCACCGGCGCGGGAGAACCACTTCCACCGTCGAATTCACCGTTCCGGGCAGCCCTGCGGAAGTGACCCCGTGACTTCCGCATGTGTACTCGGCATGGGAGAAGCGGAATGCGATTCTCGGCCTCCGGATTTCCGTGGCGGTTTCCACGGAAAGCGGATGAGGTCGTACCGGCGGTCGCCCGACCGCCGGCCGGAGAAGTGGAATTCCGTCTCCACCGCTTCCTGCTGCCGCTTTGGGTGAGCCCCGCACCGCGCCGGCACCGCCGCCGCGCGTCGCGCGACCGTCACGGTGTCGACGCAGGTAGCACGCATGAGGGCCGTTCCGGCCGCGGGCACATTACATGAATGCGGCATTCCGTCCACGCGCCCGTCCCGCGCCGGGCGGCACCGTTCTACGCACCTGACGGAGAAAACGCCAACGCCCCGACGCATACAGCATTGACACCCCAGGAGCGCCGTTTCAGCATGGCGGCGTCCACGGATCCGTGGACGCCGCCGACAAGGAGGTCGATCCGATGCGGTCCATCGTTTCCACGCTGAAGCACACGAAATACATCATGGGCTCCATGGCCGCCGTTCTGTTCTCCAACTGCATCAGCTGATGTGCCGCCGGGGTGGGCCAGGCCCGCCCCGGCAGTCGTCTGCTCACCAGGGTCCGACAGCGGGAGGGGCACGTGTTCGACACAGGCATCCGTCAGGTGCGGCTCGCCCTGGCGACCGTCCTCGGCCGACCGGTCAGTGTGCGTTCCGCGGAGAGGCTGGTCGCGGACGCGCTGGCCACGATGTCCGAGTTCGGAGCACCGGGCGAGGACGTCGAGCAGGTGCTGCGCGGGCCCGCGGCCGATCCGGCCATCCGGGAGGAACTGACCGTCAAGGCGCTGCGGCGCACCGCGCAGCGGCTGACGGACAGGTCCGCCTTCTACGCCGAGCACTTCGCGGCCGCCGGGGCCGACCCCTCCGCCCTGACCCCGGGGAACGTCTCCGCCATCCCCGTCACCACCAAGACCGACCTCGTCAAGCGCCCCGCCGACTTCGTCTGTGGGGAACCGTTCCTCGCCTCGCGCACCACGGGCACCACCCAGGAGCCCCTGGAGATCTGGTACTCGCGGTACGAGGAGCGGCTGTGGCCGGCCCTCGTCTCCCTCTCCCAGGTACTGCGCGGCACCCTCCGCACCACCGACCTGACGCAGGTCAACGTCAGTTCCCGGGCGACCGGGACCGCCTACTCCGAGATGCAGGTGGCGCGGCTGTCCGGGGCGGCGATCCGCATGGTCGGTCTCGTGCCTCCCGAGGAGACGCTGCGGCTGATGACCGGAACGGGTCCTTCCGCCCCCACCCTCATGACGACCTATCCGAGCTACCTCGGCCAACTCGTCCACCTCGCCCGCGAACGCGGCCTCGGGCCCCGGGACTTCAGGCTGCGCGCCATCAACGTCGGCAGTGAGGTCCTCTCCCCCGCCCTCGCCGCCGCGGCACGGGAGACCTTCGGCGCGCGCGTCCACGACCTCTACGGCATGACGGAGATCACGCCCGTGTCGGCGGCGACCTGCAGCAGGCGGCACCTGCACTTCGAGGCGGGCACCGGGCTGGTGGAGGTCGCCGACCTGCGCACCGGCGCCCCCGCCACGCCCGGCGCCCTGGGCACGGTCGTCGCGACGCCGTTCTACCCGTACCGGGAGTGCATGCCGGTCTTCCGGTACGACACCCGGGACGTGGTGCGCCGGCTCCCCGGGGGATCCCTCGACTGCGAGATGGCCGACACCCCGGCGACCTCGCAGATCCTCGGGAAGGCCGACCACGTCCTGACGGCCGGTGGGAGCACCGTCACCCCCCGCCAGATCATCGAAGTCCTCGACGCCCTGCCCGGCGCCCGCTGGCCCGTCCGGTACCGGGCGAGCGTGCGCGCGGGGCGGCTGCACATCGAACTGCCGGCCTCGCAGGTCGCCGGCTGGGACCGCGCCGATCTCGCCGACCGGCTGCGCGCGGCGGGGCTCGACGCCACCGTGGGGATCAGCGATGTCGACCCGCACCGGTTGCGCCGCTACCGCTGCGATCTGCTGGAGACCAGCTTCGCGAGGAGTGCCGCATGAGCCTCGGGCAGAGCGCCTTCTTCGTCCTCGTCACCCTGGGCCTGTCCACCGGGGCCGCGCTCGCCGCCGTGGGCCTCTTCGCCCGCACCGCACTGCCACGGCCCGCCATCGGCGTGTTCAACGGCAGGGACGTCCTGGTCATGATGGGCTTCGTCGTCGCCCTGCCGTTCCTGTACCTCGCCCTGCCCGGCTGGCTGCTGCCGCTGGTCCTGGCCGGCACCCTCGCGGTCGGCCTCGACGTCGTGTACGGGGCGGTGCTGCCGCGTCCGGTGGCGCGCAGGCTGCTGATCGCGGCTCTGCTCGCCGCGGACTGGGTCACGGCACGGTCCGCGGCCCAGGATCCCACGCACGCCACCGGGTACTGGCTCGTCAACAGCGCCCTCACCATACTGATGGCCGTGGGGGCGGCCAACCTCAACGCCCAGGGCGGCCTCAGACTGCGCCACGTCTCCCTGTTCGCGGTGGGACTCGGTGGCTACGACGCCTTCTTCGCCACCGTCGTCCCCCTGACCCGGCGTCTGCTCGACGCCGTGCAGGGCTACGCCTTCGCTCCCTCCGCGGGCCTGCGCGCGGGCGGCCTCGGCGCCGTGGTCGGCATGGGCGACCTGCTCGTGTACGCCCTGTACAGCACGGTCGCCCACAAGGCGTACGGGCGGCGCGGCCTGTTCCTCGCGCTCGGTCTCGTGGCGGTCTTCGGCGGGCTGCTGCCTCCGCTCACCCCCGTGGTCACGCACGCACTGACCGGGCACCGACCGGCACTGGTACCGGCTCAGATCTACTTCGGTCCCGCTGCCTTCGCCGGCTACCTCGCCCTGCGCAGAAGCGGCGCGGAGCGCCGCATGGCCGACCTGCGCCCACCCACCCGGCGGGTCACCGCGGTGTGACCGTCGGGACCCGCGCGCCTTCGGGCCGCCTCCGTCCGCCGCGCGCCACGCGAGGTCACCGGGGCGGGTGGAGGGCCAGCACGGAGGGGGTGGTGTCCGGCGCGGCCAGGCGGAGCAGTCCGTAGCCGATCCCGGCGACCCCGACCATCAGGGAGGGGCTGTGCACTCCGTGCGGCATGCCGCACACCCAGCCCCGCTCCTCCAGGCCGTCGAGGGTCGCAGCGGCCTGCCGCAGCGCGGCGTCCCGCGCGGCGCCACCCGCCAGCAGCAGTGCCTCCAGGTTGCCCAGATCGCCGTGGCACAGGGAGAAGTTGTCCCCGAAGCCCGCGCGCTCCACCGTGGCCAGGGCCGCGGTGTGCTCCTCGCGCAGCCGCGGGTGGTCGAGCGTGCCGAGCAGCTCCCCGCGTGCGAGGGCGATGCCCCCGGCTCCGTGGCACCACAGCACGGGGTAGGACGGGCCCTGCGGTGAGCCGTCGTCGCGCACGTCGCGCCAGTTGGCGGCGTCCGCGTCGAAGAGGGTGTGCTCGTAGTCCAGGGCCGCACACGCGAGGGCGGACAGCCGCTCGTCGCCGAGCAGGGCGGCCGCCCTGCTGAGCGCCCAGGCGATGCCCGAGGCGCCGTGGGCGAATCCGGCCAGTGGCCGGCCCGCCGTGTCGGCCGGCGAACGGGGCAGCCAGCCGACCCCGCCGTCTGGCTGGGGCCCGGCCTGGTCCACGAGCCGTTCGGCGCAGCGCGCGAGGGCGTCGGTCACGGCGCCGGCGGGGCGTACCGCCGCCCAGGCGGCCAGGCCGGCGATGGTGCCCGCACAGCCGTCGATGATGTCGAAGAAGGCGTCGTCGTCCGCGGTGCCGGCCGCCCGGGCCACGACGGCGGCGGCGAGGGCGTCCAGTTCGGCGTCGGGACGGTGGGCGGCCAGGTGGGCGAGGGTGTAGAGGATGCCTCCGGTACCGGTCAGGCCGCCGGTGAGGCGGTCGGCGCGGCGCTGGATCTGCAGGCGGAGGGTGACGCCGGTGGCCTGGGCGGCGCTTCGGTGCGCCGGGTCGCCGGTGAGGCGCGCGAGGTGGTGGAGGAAGAGGGTGATGCCGGCGGTGCCGCTGTAGAGGCCCGGGCCGAGTGCCGCCGGGGCCCATCGGCCCGGCGGCGTCCAGTTGGGGCCGATCCAGGCGAGGTCGGCCGGCCCGCGGTACGCCTCGCGCAGCAGGTGGTCGGCGGCCCGGGCGGCCGCGGTCAGGGCGCGGGTACGCAGAGCGGCGGGGTCCTGCGTGCCGGGGGCCGGGCGGGGGGCGGGGGCGGCCGGGGCGTGCCGCGGTTCGCTCGCGCCGGCGGCGGTGGTCACCGACAGGCGCAGCAGCCGGCGCTGGCGGGCCAGGTCGCGGGGCCCGAGGGCGTCGAGCCCCGCCAGCGCGGCGTCGAGTGCGCACCGGTCGGTGACGGCGGGGATCAAGGCGCCGGTTGAGGAGTGGGCGTCGACGCTGTCGGGGCGCACGGTGAACAGCGGGATGTCGTTGTCGCACAGGTCGGCGCGTTCGTGGACGAGGAAGGCCTCGGCGCTCTCCTCCCAGGCCGCCAGGGCCCACAGCCGGTCCAGGTGGCGGTCCTGGTCGAGGGCGTCGCGCAGCAGGTCGGGGTGGTGGGCCGCGGTCAGCAGGCTGTGGTATTCGAGGGTGTCGCGGCGCAGCAGCCGGGTGTGGTCGGCGGCGAAGGCCCGCAGCCGGCGGCGCACGCCCGGCTTGTCGCGGGCCATGAGGGTGTAGGCCTCGGTGAACCCGGCGTCCAGGTCGTCGGCGAAGTCGGCCGGGTTCAGCGGCCGGTCGGGCGGGACGGGGCGGCTGGCGGCGGCGTCGACGGGCATCGGCCGGTAGACGATGTGCATCCGGTCGGTGCCGCCCTCGGCGACCTGGGGGACGGTGCGGGGTGGCAGCCGCGCGGGATCCCAGCCCAGGGCCGACAGGTCGGTGCCGCCGTTGCCGTTCTCGTCCCACATGCGCTGGGGCAGCAGGCCCGAGCGCAGGACCGAGTGGGTGGCGTCGTGACGTGCGAGGCGTTCGGAGGGGGAGAGTGCCTTCGCGGGTTCGCGCAGGTCGGGCTGGAACAGTGCCTCCAGGTCGACCAGGACGGGCTGGTCGCCGGCGGCGATGAGGTTCTGCGCGTGGCAGTCGACGGCCTCCAGCACGTACAGCAGTGCGGCCAGGACGCCGGCGCGGTGGTAGAAGGCGCGCAGCTCGGCGTCGGTGCGACAGGGCCGGGCCGCCACGTGGGCCGTCCAGCCGTAGCCGTCGCGCGGGAGGTGGGTCACCTCGAGCAGGGGCAGGCGCAGCCGCGGGTTGAGCCAGCGCAGCAGGTCCGAGAAGTGCCGGTCGACGTCGGTCGGGCGGGGCTTGTAGACGAGGTGGGTGCCGCCACGGAAGCGCAGCGCGGTGACCGTGGCGCCGCCGCGGTGGGCGTCGCCCAGGCCGGTGCGGATCTCGACGAGGGGGCCCAGCGGAGCACCCGCGGCGAATTTGCGGGAGAGGGCGGGCAGGTCGGCGGCCAGCCGGCGCACGAACGTGAGGTGGGTGTCGGTCCACTGGCCGGCGGCCACCGTCAGCCGGCGGGCCAGCACCGGGTACTCGGCCAGCAGCGCGAGCGCCCGGGCCGGGTCGGCCAGTTGGCGCAGGAAGTCACGGTAGCGGTCCTGCGGGGTGTCCCCGGTCAGCCGGCCCGTGAGTCGGGCCGCGTGCAGTTCCACGATCAGGGTGCGCAACGCCATGGCGTGTGCGGAGGCGGTGAGGGACGGGACCAGGTGTGCGGTGATCTCGTCGGGCGTGCCCAGCGGCGTGGGCCCGAGGTCCGCGATGCCCTGCCGCAGCCGGTCGCGGGCCGCGGCCAGCAGCGGGGCGACGAGGGTGGCGAAGGCGTCCTCGTCGGGAATGGCCAACGCGGCGGGCGAGGGGCGGGCGAAGGCTCCGGCCAGGTGCCGCGCCCAGGGTTCGGGGGCGCCGAGCCGGTCGGCCAGGGCGTCGGGGGGCTCCGTCAGCAGCCCGCGCAGCAGGTGCGGGTCCAGTCCGTCGGCGGCCAGCCGGCGTTCGAACCAGCCGTCCTGGTCGAAGGGCCGCTGGGCCCGCCAGCGGGCCAGCGTGCGGTCGGCGCGCGGGCCGAGGGAGTCATCGGTGGCCGAAGCCCGGCCCCTGCGGCTGAGAGGCACGGCGCGGGCGGCGGCCAGGAGCAGCGGCGAGGTGTCCGGGGACCGCGGCGAGGTGTCCGGCGACGGCGGCGAGGTGTCCGGCGACGGCGGCGAGGTGTCCGGAGACGGCGGCGCCGCGTCCACCGGCTGGGACGTGCCCGGGGGCACCGGCGCCGCGTCCACCGCCGGCTGGGATGCGTCCACCACGGAAAGCCCCCCGTACGGGTGCGCTGGAGCCGCGCCCCGGCCGGGGCGCGGCCGGTGTGTCCGGCGTGTCAGAAGCTGCAGAGGGTTCGGCAACTGCTGAACGACTCACAGGTGTTGGCCGCCTGGCCTGCGGACACGTACACCTCGCCCGCCGGGTCACCGGCGGGATGGGCCTGGAGTTCCTGCGCGAGCCCCAGCCGGAAGTCCTCGTCCTTGAGTGCACGGACCTGCTCTTCCGTGGTCAGCACGGCGCCTCCCCGAATTCGGTTCGAGTTTCGCACGGTCGGTCGGACGGCTCATCATGACAGCGGGTGTCGGCGCCGCACCAGAGCGCGGCGGGTGCGCGGCGGCCGATGGGTGATGCCGCCTCTCCCCCTCCGGGAGCGGAGGGCCGGCCCACGGAGACCGAACGCGGGTGCCGCTCCGGAAGGATGGAGCCGCACCGCACCGAGGTAACGACTTGGTTGCCGCCGTCACGTGCGCTCTTGACGGTCCTTCGGGCCACCCCTACCTTGATCCGCCAATAGGAAACTTTCCTAACAAAGCTCGGAGGGTGCCGCACCAGGCCCCGGCGGGGCGCGAGGGGCGGGTGTCGTGTGATGGCAGGTTCCACGGGAACCCCCGGCACCCCGAGCGTGCTGCGCGCCATGAACGACCGCGCCGCCCTCGATCTGCTGCTCGCCCACGGCCCGCTGTCCCGCACCAGGATCGGCAACCTGACCGGCCTGTCCAAGCCCACCGCCTCCCAGCTGCTGGCCCGCCTGGAGGCCGCCGGCCTGGTCCTCGCCACCGGCACCAGCGAGGGCCGGCCGGGCCCCAACGCCCAGCTGTACGCCGTCAACCCGGCCGCCGCGTACGCCGCGGGCCTCGACGTCACCCCGGACCGCATCATCGCCGCGGTCGCCGACATCACCGGCACGACGGTCGGCCGCCACGAGCTGCGCACCCCGGGCCGGCATCCGGGGACCCCCGTCGTCCGGCAGGTCACCGAGGCCGTCGACAAGGCGGCCAAGGCGGCCGGCCTGACCCGCGGCGACCTGCACCGGGTGGTGATCGGCACGCCGGGCGCGTTCGACCCGAACACCGGACGGCTGCGCTACGCCTCGCACCTGCCCGGCTGGCACTCCCCCGCGCTGCTGGACGAGCTGGCCGCCGCACTGCCGATGCCCCTGGAGTACGAGAACGACGTCAATCTGGCGGCCATCGCCGAGCAGCGCCTCGGCGCGGCCCGCGGCCACGAGGACTTCGTCCTGCTGTGGAACGAGGAGGGCCTCGGCGCCGCGCTCGTCATCGGCGGCCGGCTGCACCGCGGCTTCCGCGGCGGCGCGGGCGAGGTCGGCTTCCTGCCGGTGCCCGGCGCGCCCCTGGTACGGCAGGTGACCCGGGCCAACAGCGGCGGCTACCAGGAGCTGGCCGGCTCCCAGGTGGTGCCGGGCCTGGCCCGCGAGGTGGGCGTCTCACCGGTGCCGCAAGGGCCGTACGCCCAGGTGGCGGCCGAGCTGATCGGGGCGGCCGCGGCCCGCCGGGAAGGCCCCCGGCTGCGGCTGCTGACGACCTATGCGACGGCCCTCGCCACCGGCCTCGCCTCCCTGGTGTCGGTGCTCGACCCCGAACTCGTCGTGCTCAGCGGCGCCCTGTTCACCGCCGGCGGCGAAGCGCTGCGGGAGCTGGTCCAGGCCGAGCTGGACGAGCTGGCCGCCTCACGGCCCCGGCTCGTGGTGGGCGAGGTGACGGAGCACCCGGTGCTGCGCGGCGCCCTGGAGAGTGCGCTCGCCGCCACCCGTGACGAGGTCTTCGACACCTCTCGCCGCTGACCCGTCCCCTCATCCCTGGGAGATGTCATGTCCGTAAGCCGAAGCAGGGCCGCGGCGCTGCTCGCCGTCGCCTCCACCACCCTGTTCGCCGCGGCCTGTACGGGGCAGTCGGGCTCCGGCGCCACGGACGACGCGTCCAAGGAGACCACGATCACGTTCTGGCACGGCTGGAGCGCGCCGAACGAGGTCAAGGCGGTCGACGACGACGTGCGGGCGTTCGAGAAGGCCCACCCGAACATCCATGTGAAGGTGGTCGGCAACATCAACGACGACAAGGTCAACCAGGCCCTGCGGGCGGGTGGCTCCGACGCACCGGACGTGGTGTCCTCGTTCACCACCAACAACGTCGGCAAGTTCTGCTCGTCGGGCGCCTTCGTCGACCTGAAGCCGTATCTCGAGAAGTCGGGCATCGACCCGGAGAAGACGTTCCCGAAGCCGATGGCCGAGTACACACAGTACGACGGCGTGCGCTGCTCGGTCCCGCTGCTCGGCGACGCGTACGGGCTGTACTACAACGAGGACGCGTTCAAGGCCGCGGGCATCAAGGCGCCGCCGAAGACCTGGTCCGAGTTCGAGGCCGACGCGAAGAAGCTGACGAAGCCCAGGGGCGACTCCTACGAGCAGCTCGGCTTCATGCCGACCTACCACGGCTACGAGACGACCACCGAGCACTACTTCGCCCAGTGGTCGCCGACGTACTTCGGCAAGGACGGCAAGTCGACCGTGGCCACGGACCCGGCGATCGCGCAGGGCTTCGCGTTCCAGAAGAAACTCGTGGACGAGCTGGGCGGTTACCGGAAGCTGGAGAGGTACCGGTCCACCTTCGGCGACGAGTGGGGCGCCAAACATCCGTTCCAGACCGGCCAGGTCGCCATGCAGCTGGACGGCGAGTGGCGGCTCGGCATGGCCGAGGCCACCCACCCGAAGTTCCGGATCGGGGTGGCCCCGCTGCCGGTGCCCGACGACCAGCGCGAGACGTACGGCAAGGGCTACATCACGGGCACCATCGCCGGGATAGCCGCCACCAGCAAGAAGCAGAACGCCGCCTGGGAGTTCGTGAAGTTCCTGACCACCGACACCACCGCGGTGGTGAACTTCGCCAACGCCATCCACAACGTGCCCTCCACGCTGGCCGCCCTGAAGTCGCCGGGGCTCCGCTACGACCCGCGCTTCAAGACGTTCCTGGACATCGCCCGGAACCCGCACAGCACCACCACCCCGGCCTCCCCCAACGGCGGCCAGTACCTCACCTCCATCCAGAACCTCGGCTTCTCGTACGAGAAGGGCGCCACGAAGGACCTGAAGGCGGGCCTGGCGAAGACCGCCAGGGAGATCGACACGGACATCGCCCAGCAGAAGTGACGGCCGGGAGTCCGCGATGAGCACGAACACGAGCACGAACACGAACACGAGCACGAACAGGCACGCCGGCCGGAGCACGAGCACGCCTGCGGGCCCGGGCACGAGCACGCCTGGGGGCGCCAGCACGCTGCGCGCCAAACGCCGCCGCTCCGCCCTGCGCACCGCCGCGTTCATGTCGCCCTGGCTGGTGGGTTTCTCGGTCTTCTTCGCCTATCCGCTGGTGTCGACCGTCTACTTCTCGCTGATGAAGTACGACGGCTTCAAGCCGCCGGTGTGGAACTCGTTCGCCAACTGGACGTACGTCTTCGACGCCTACCCGCTGTTCTGGCCGGCGCTGGGGAACACGCTCTGGCTGGTGGTGGTGATGGTCACCTGCCGGGTCGTCTTCGGCCTGGGCGTCGGCGTGCTGATCACCAAGGTCAAGACGGCCACGGGCGTCTTCCGTACGCTCTTCTACCTGCCGTACCTGGCACCCCCGGTGGCCGCCACCATGGCGTTCGCCTTCCTGCTCAACCCCGGGACCGGACCCGTCAACTCGCTGCTGGAGCGGGCCGGGCTGCCCGCGCCCGGCTGGTTCAACGACCCGTCGTGGTCCAAGCCCGCGCTGACCATGCTGGCGCTGTGGGGCGTCGGCGACCTGATGGTCATCTTCATGGCCGCGCTGCTGGACGTGCCCAGGGAGCAGTACGAGGCGGCCGAGCTGGACGGGACGTCCGCCTGGCAGCGGTTCCGCTTCGTCACCCTCCCGAACATCTCCCCGATCGTGATGTTCGCCGTGGTCACCGGAGTCATCCAGACGATGCAGTACTACACGCAGCCCCTGGTCGCCGGGAAGGTCGCCTCGGGCGTCATCGGGGGCTCCGGGCAGCAGTTCGAGCCCGGCTATCCCGACAAGTCGACACTGACCCTGCCGCAGCTCGTGTACAACCTCGGCTTCCAGCGCTTCGACTACGGCTCCGCGTGTGTGATCGCGCTGGTGCTGTTCGCGCTGGCCATGGTCTTCACGGCGCTGCTGATGCGGCGCAGGGGCGGGCTGATCGGGGCGGGTGAGTGAGCCGGTGACCGACGCCTCCGCGGCCCCCGTGGCCGCCCGCCCCGCCCCCGCGCCCGCAGCGGGCCGGTCCGCCCGCGGCGGGCGCCGGTCGGCGCTCCTGGAGTGGATCGCGATCCACGCCCTCGGCGTGGCCGCGGCGCTCTTCTTCGTCCTGCCGTTCGTGTTCGTGGTGCTGACGTCCCTGATGACGGACCAGCAGACGCTGACCCGGGACCTGATCCCGCACACCTGGCAGTGGTCCAACTACCGCACGGTCTTCGACACGCCCGGCTTCCTCACCTGGTGGCGCAACACCCTGCTGTACGCGGGCCTGGGCACCGTGCTCACCGTGGTGTCGTCGGTGCCGGTGGCGTACGCGCTCGCCAAGTTCCGCTTCCGCGGCCGGCACCTGTCGCTGATGCTGGTGATCTCGATGATGATGCTGCCGCCGCAGGTGATCATCATCCCGATGTACCTGTTCTGGGCCAAGCAGCTCGGCCTGTCCGGCACCCTGTGGCCGCTGATCATCCCCATGGCGTTCGGCGACGCCTTCTCCATCTTCCTGCTGCGGCAGTTCCTGATGACCATCCCGGACGAGTACCTGGACGCCGCCCGGGTCGACGGCTGCGGCGAGCTGCGGACGCTGCTCAGGGTGGTGCTGCCCATGGCGCGGCCGGGCATCGCGGCCATCGCGCTCTTCCAGTTCTTCTACGCCTGGAACGACTACTTCGGACCGCAGATCTACGCCTCCGAGAATCCCGGCGCCTGGACGCTCAGCTATGGGCTCGAATCGTTCAAGGGCGCCCACCACACCGACTGGAACCTGACCATGGCCGCGACCGTTCTGGTCATGGCCCCTGTGATCGTCGTGTTCTTCTTCGCGCAGCGTGCGTTCGTCGAAGGGGTCACGCTGACCGGAGTGAAGGGCTGAGTGCACCACATGCAGGAGACCACCGGGGCAGCCTCCCCCCGTCCCGACGCCGCCGCACCGGGACCGGTGCCGCGGAAGATCGTCGTGGTGGGCGGCGGCTCCACCTACACCCCCGAGCTGATCGACGGCTTCGCCCGGCTGCGTGACGTACTGCCGGTCGCCGAGCTGGTCCTCGTCGACCCGGCGGCGGACCGGCTCGGCCTGGTCGGCGGCCTGGCCAGGCGGATCTTCGCCAAGCAGGGCCACCCGGGCACCGTCACCACCACCGGCGACCTGGACGCCGCGCTGGACGGCGCCGACGCCGTGCTGCTGCAGCTGCGCGTCGGCGGCCAGGCCGCCCGGCAGCAGGACGAGACCTGGCCGCTGGAGTGCGGCTGCGTGGGCCAGGAGACCACCGGCGCGGGCGGCCTCGCCAAGGCGCTGCGCACCGTCCCCGTGGTCCTCGACATCGCCGAGCGGGTGCGCCGCACCGCGCCGGACGCCTGGATCATCGACTTCACCAACCCGGTCGGCATCGTGACCCGCGCCCTGCTCAAGGCCGGTCACAAGGCGGTCGGGCTGTGTAACGTGGCGATCGGATTCCAGCGGAAGTTCGCCGCGCTGCTCGGCGCCACGCCGTCCGACGTCCACCTCGGTCATGTGGGGCTCAACCACCTCACCTGGGAGACGAGTGTGCGACTCGGCGGCCCCGGGGGCGAGGACGTGCTGCCCGCCCTGCTGGCGGAGCACGGCGACGCCATCGCCGCCGACCTGCACCTGCCGCGCGCCGTCCTCGACCGCCTCGGCACCGTCCCGTCGTACTACCTGCGCTACTACTACGCGCACGACGAAGTGGTGCGCGAACTGCGCACCAAACCGTCCCGGGCCGCCGAGGTGGCCGCCATGGAGAAGCAGCTCCTGGAGATGTACGGCGACCCCGCGCTGGACGAGAAGCCGGCGCTGCTCGCCAAGCGCGGCGGGGCGTACTACTCGGAGGCGGCCGTGGACCTCGCCGCCGCGCTGCTCGGCGGCGTGCAGGGCGCGACGCGGCCGGCGGCGGGCGCGCCGGCAGGGGGCGCGCTGACGGAGAGCGCGCGCGGGAACAGCGCACCGGGCGCAGGAGGACGAGTGGCGGGCGCGCCGGCGGCGGGCGCGCGGACGCGGGGCACACCAGCACCGGAACCAACACCAACACCAGGCGCACCGGCCGCCGGCAGCCCCTACCAGGTCGTCAACACCCTGAACAACGGCACCCTGCCCTTCCTCCCGGACGACGCCGTGATCGAGGTCCAGGCCGCCGTCGGCCCCGGCGGCGCCGCGCCGCTGCCGGTGCCGGAGCTCGACCCGCTGTACGCGGGCCTGGTGGCCAATGTGACGGCGTACGAGGACCTTGCCCTGGACGCCGCCCTGCGCGGGGGCCGCGAGCGGGTCTTCCGCGCGCTGCTGGCCCACCCGCTGATCGGCCAGTACGCCTACGCCGACGCCCTCACCGACCAGCTGATCGCGCACAACCGGGAGCACCTCGCGTGGGCATGACGCCTCCTCCGGCCGCCCCCGGCGCACCCCGCTCGGCCGTCCCCACCGCACCCGGCACACCCGGCAAGGCGGTCCCCACCGCACCCGGCACACCCGGCGAGGCCGTCCCCGCCACGCCGGGCACTGCCGCCCCCGCCGCACCCTGCGGCACCGCCCCCGAGCGGGCCACCGCGGACGCCGCCCCGGCCGGCTCCGCCGCGGGCACCGTGCTCGCCGTGGACGCGGGAAACAGCAAGACGGACGTGGCGCTGGTCGCCGCCGACGGCCGGGTGGTCGGCACCGCGCGCGGCGGTGGGTTCCAGCCGAGCAGGACCGGCACCGAGGCGGCGGTGGACGTCGTGGCGGAGGCGGTGGCCAGGGCCATGGGTCCGGCCGGGCCCCGCACCGTGAGCCATGTCTCGGCCTGTCTCGCCAACGCCGACCTGCCCGTCGAGGAGGAGGAGTTGGCCGCCGAGCTGCGCCGCCGCGGCTGGAGCGGCAGCGTCGAGGTGCGCAACGACACCTTCGCCATCCTGCGCGCGGGCGTGGCGGAGCCGCGCGGCGTGGCCGTGGTCTGCGGGGCCGGCATCAACTGCGTGGGCATGATCCCGGACGGGCGCACCGCCCGCTTCCCCGCGATCGGCCGGATCTCCGGCGACTGGGGCGGCGGCGGGGGCCTGTCCGAGGAGGCGCTGTGGCACGCGGCGCGTGCGGAGGACGGCCGGGGCGGACCCACGGCCCTGGCCCGCACCCTGCCGGGCCACTTCGGGCTCGACTCGATGTACGACCTGATCGCGGCCCTGCATCTGAAGCACATCGCGGAGGGACGGTGGCTGGAGCTCGCGCCCGTGGTCTTCGCCACCGCCGCGGCCGGCGACCCGGTGGCGCGCTCACTCGTGGACCGGCTCGCGGACGAGATCGTGACCATGGCGACCGTCGCCCTGCGGCGGCTCGGGCTGCTCGGCGAGGAGGTGCCGGTGCTGCTCGGCGGCAGCCTGCTGGCGGCCCGTCACCCGCAGCTGGACGACGGCGTCCGCGCCCTGCTCGCCGAGCGTGCGCCGCGCGCCGTGCCGCAGGTGGTCACGGCCCGTCCGGTGCTGGGCGCCGCGCTGTTCGGCCTGGACCACCTGGGGGCACCGCAGGAGGCACATGCCCGCGTACGGGCGTATTTCGAGGCCGACGAGTGACGCGGGCGCCGGCCGCGCGCCGCGCACGCCGGTGCAGGCGGAACCAGACGGTGCGTTCCGACGTGTTCCAGGGCAGGTGGGTCACGGCGTACGCGGGGGGTGCCGCGGCCCTCCCGGCAGGTGGGCGACGGGGCCAGGGGCGCGGGGCGGTGCCCGCGGCGGGCGGGACACGCCGCAGGTGCAAGATCGCGTCAACGCTGGTGTGAATGTCGGTCCCTGCGGCCATACTTGCGCCCGTGGACTTCTTCCCGCGCACCCCGCGCACCGGGCGGAAGTGACGTCGGACGACCCAGGGGGAGGTCAGGGTGACACACCCGCCGAAGGGGAGCGCGGCGCCGCCGGGACCCGGTGCGCCGCGGCCGGCAGTGGCGCCCGCCGTGCCGGCGGCCCGTGCCGTCCCCTCCCCCGCCACGCCCCCGCAGGGGCCCGGCCGGCCGGGCGCGGCCCGCCCCGGCGGCCCGGGCGGCCGTCTCCCCGACCGGCGCACGGCATGGGCGGAGGGCGTCGAGCGGCTGCGGGCGGGCGCCGCGACGGAGCCGGGCAGGCTGCGCATCATCGGCGCCGTGCTGGCCCTGCTGGTACTCGCCTTCGGCGCGGTCACCGCCTGGCAGACCACCGACCGGACGGACGCCGCCGACCAGGTGCTCCACCACAGCCAGCGGCTGAGCTCCGACGCCGCCGACATCTACCGCTCCCTCGCCGACGCCAACACCGCCGAGTCCACCGGCTTCCTGGTCGGCGGCCAGGAGCCGGCGAACGTGCGGGACCGGTACGCCAAGGACATCGAGACCGCCGCCGCGAAGCTCGCCACGGCCGCCGCCAACACCGAGGCCGACTCGGAGGCCGCCAGGACCATCGCCGAGCTGAACAAACTCCTGCCGCGCTACACGGGCCTCATCGAGCGCGCCCGCGCCAACAACCGCAACGGCCTCCCCCTGGGCGCCGCCTACCTCCGGTATGCGAACGACATGATGCAGCTGCAGATGCTGGAGGAGGCGGAGAAGCTCTACAAGACGGAGAACGACCAGCTGGACGCCGACTACGACGACGCCACCCCCTACCCCTGGGCGGCGATCGGCCTGGGCGCGGTGGCGCTCGGCGCGCTCGTCTGGGCCCAGCGGCGCACCTACCGGCGCACCAACCGCATCTTCAACACGGGCCTGCTCGCCGCCACCGCCGCCGGCACGGTGGCGCTGCTCTGGCTGGTCGTCGGGCACACCGTCGCGCGCATGGAGCTACAGGAGTCCTACGACCACGGGGTGCGCTCCCTGACCGTCCTGGACGACGCCCGCATCGACTCCCTCAAGGCCCGCGGCAACGAGAACCTCACCCTGATCAGCCGCGGCGCCGAGACCCTCGACGTGCGGGGCGCGACGGTGGACAAGTTCGACTACGAGTTCAGCCGGCAGATGGCGGACCTGGGCGGCGCCGACGGCAGCGGCGGCCTGCTCGGCAAGGCGGCGGCCCTCGCCGACGACGCGGCGGGCAAGGACCCCGTCACCAAGGCCATGGCCAGCGTCCGCCAGTGGCAGGCCCGGCACAAGGACGCCCGCGGCAAGGACAACGCGGGGGACTACGACGGCGCGCTGAAGAAGGTCATCGGCGACCCCGGCCGGCAGTCCGCGGGCGGCGACCGGCAGTCCACGGGCGACTCGTTCGACGCGGTCGACGAGCAGCTCGGCAAGGCGCTCGACCACGAGCAGTTCGAGTTCTCGCAGGCCGCCCAGGACGGCCGGGACGCGATGTCGGGCCTGCCGGCCGGCGCCGCGGTGCTGGCCGTGCTGGGCGCGGCGGGCGCGGTGCTCGGCATCGCCCGCAGGCTTGCGGAGTACCGGTGAGAGGGGGCGGCGGCATGAGCGAGACACCGAACGGCGGCCGTGACGGGGCGGGCGCCACCGGGGAGCCCGGACCCGACTCCGCGGGGCGCCCGGGGCCTCGGCCCGCCCGGGTGCACGGCCCGCGCCGGGCGTGGCCGGGCCGGCTGCGGGGCTGGGGCGGGGTGGCCGCGATGGCGTCGGCCTGCGTCCTGACGGCCGCGCTCACCCTGCTGCCGCTGTCCCGTGCGCAGGAGCGCGCGGCCGACGCGGACGGCCCCGCGTCCAAAGGCGTGGTCGAGGCGCGCGGCGCGGCCGCGGAGTCATGCAGCCACCCGGAGGCCAGCCTGCGCCCGTCCTCCGCCGACGGGCCCACGATCGACGCCATCAAGAAGAAGAAGTACCTTGTCGTCGGCATCGACATGAGCAGCTACCGCTGGGGCTACCGGGACCCGAACAAGATCGGCAACAGCGACCCGGAGGGCTTCGACATAGACCTCGTCCACGAGATCGCCAAGCAGATCCTGGGCGATCCCGATGCCGTCCAGTACCGCGCGGTGCCCACCAGCCAGCGTGTCGACGCGATCAAGCGCGGCGACGTCGACATGGTGGTGCGCACGATGACCATCACCTGCAAGCGCGCCAAGGACGTCGCCTTCTCCACAGCCTACTTCGAGACCGGGCAGCAGATACTGGCCCCGAAGAACTCCGGCATCACCGGCTACAACGCCACCCTCAAGGGCAAGCGGGTCTGCTCGGCGGACGGCTCCACCGCCCTCAGCGAGCTCAAGAAGAAGTCGTTCGGTGCCGACATCTCCATCCAGGTGCCCAACCAACTCGACTGCCTGGTGCGGCTCCAGCTCGGCGAGGCCGACGCGATAGTCACCGACAGCGCGCTCGCCGCCGGCCAGGCGGCGCAGGACCCCACGATCGAGATCAAGGGGGCCCCGTTCACGGAGGAGTTCTACGGCGTGGCGATGAAGAAGGGCGCGGACGACCTGGTCCGCCGGGTCAACCAGATCCTCGTCGACTACCGCAAGAGCGACTGGCGCAAGTCCTACGACCACTGGCTCCTGGACGACCTGGGCGACACGCCCGGGCCGCCGAAGCCGCGGTACACCACATGACCGATGCTGACGACACGTGATGAAGTGGGCGGCAGTGCAGAGTTGGGGCGTGATCCCGGCAGGCGCCCGAGGGCCGGGACCGGCGATCGCCCCGGCGGAGGCTGAAACGCCGCCGGACGGGCAGGAACCGGGAACAGGCACCGGGCAGGACCGAGAGCGGAGAGGTGATCGATGGGCGTCGCGGGACCTCCTGGGCCGGTGATGGACCGGGACGAGGTGGACCGTGCGCTGGCGCGGCTCGGCGCGGAGCACGAGGCGATCGAGACCTCGCTCCTCGCCCTCCAGGACCACGCGGGCCGCAGACTCCTCGAAGGCGCCGAGCTGACCGGCACCACACGCGAGCGGTGGGCGGCCGCGGAGGCCTCCATCACCCTGCTGTGGGCCTACTTCGACGCCTACACGGACGCCCTGCGCACGGCCCGCGAACTGCGCGCGCGGCGGCGCTGGCCGAGCCGGGACGACCTGGTGGAGCTGACGGAGCTGCTGCGCGGCGACAGCATCGCCGTCTCCGGCACGGCGGCCGGCAAGGGCCCGGCCCGGCTCAGCGAGCTGCTCTCCCTGACGACGCTGGTGACGCGGATGAACGATCTCTACGCGGGATCGCTGGACCTGGTCGTCGCGGCCGACACCGTGTGGTCCGCGCTGCCCGCCCGTATCGACCTGCTCTCCGCCGAGCTCCAGCGCACCCGGCAGCTCGCGCACTCCGTCGGCGTGCGCCCCGGGGAGCACCCCGCGGGGGACGACCTGGAGCGCATCACCCGGGCGCTCACCGCCCTGCGCGCGCAGGTGGTCTCCGACCCGCTCGCCTTCTGGAAGCCCGCGGCGACCGGCAGTTCCGCACCGGGCGGCGGCCGGCCCGACACCGAGCGGTACGACCGCGAGGCCCGGGCGCTGGAGGACGTCCGCCGCGAGATCGAGGCGGTGCTGACGGTCCGCCAGGACGCCGAGGCGCGGCTGGTGAAGCTCCGCGACGTGCTCTCCCGGGCGGACCGCACCCTCGCGGAGGCGCGCGCCGCGCGCGGGGAGGTGCTCGCCAAGATCGCGGCATCCGAGGTGCCCGCGGTCTCCGGGCCGCCGACGGCCCTCCAGGAACAGCTCGCCACCGCCGCCGAGTACCGCAGGAACGGCCAGTGGCACCGCCTGTCGCCGCTGCTGGAGTCCCTGGAGGAGAAGGCCGAGGACGAGCTGCTGCGGGCCCGTGAGTCGCTCACCGCGGTCACCGCGCCGCTCGCGGTCCGCGCCGAGCTGCGCGGCCGCCTCGACGCCTACAAGGCCAAGGTCGCCCAGCACGGCATGGCGGAGGACCCGTTCCTCGTCGAGCGGTACGACGCGGCCCGCCGGATGCTGTGGAGCGCGCCGTGCGACCTGCGCGCCGCGGAGGCCGCGGTGTTCCGCTACCAGCAGGCCGCCGCCGAGGCGCTCTCCCCCCGGGTGCCCGAGCAGGGCGGGCCCACGGGCCACAGGGGGGACGCATGAGCGGGCAGGCGTGCCAGCGCCCGGACTGCACGGGCAGCTACGAGGACGTGGGCGGCGGCGAGCTGTACTGCGACACCTGCGGGCTCGCCCCGGTGGTCTCGGCCAACGGCATGGTGGGCTCCCCGCCGACCGGCATCGCGGGGCAGCCCGGGGGCGGGCGCGCCGCCGAGGGGCCGGCCAGCGGCTCGGTGCGCGGCTCCGGGCCCGCCTCGGGGCGCACGGGCACGGGGCGCTCGGCGCGCTCCGCGACCTCGCGCAGGTCCGTCTCGGGGCGGCTCTCGCGGTCGCTGGCGGGACGTACGACGGCCCGTTCGGTGTCGGTGCGCAGCTCGGGTTCCGGTGCCGGCACCGCGGGCCGCGGCAGGCTCGGCGCGGGCCTGGTGAAGATGCCGGAGGTGCCGCGTCCCGATCCGCGCGCCATGGTGCTGGAGCGCCCCGAGGTGCCGGAGCGCAAGCGGTTCTGCTCGCGCACCGACTGCGGCGCGCCGGTCGGCCGCCCGCGCGGCAACCGCCCGGGGCGCACGGAGGGGTTCTGCACCAAGTGCGGGCACCCGTATTCGTTCGTCCCGAAACTACAGCCGGGCGACATCGTGCACGGCCAGTACGAGGTGGTGGGCTGCCTGGCGCACGGCGGCCTCGGCTGGATCTACCTGGCGGTGGACCGGGCGGTCTCCGACCGGTGGGTGGTCCTCAAGGGCCTGCTGGACACCGGCGACCAGGACGCGATGGCGGCGGCGATCTCCGAGCGGCGGTTCCTCGCCGAGATCGAGCACGCCAACATCGTCCGGATCTACAACTTCGTCGAGCACCTCGACCAGCGCACCGGCTCCATGGACGGCTACATCGTCATGGAGTACGTCGGCGGCAAGTCGCTCAAGGAGATCGCCAACGGCCGCCGCACTCCGGACGGGCGGCGCGACCCGCTGCCGGTCGAGCAGGCCTGCGCCTACGGCATCGAGACCCTGGAGGCCCTCGGCCACCTGCACAGCCGCAATCTCCTCTACTGCGACTTCAAGGTCGACAACGCCATCCAGACCGAGGACCAGCTCAAGCTGATCGACATGGGCGCGGTGCGGCGCATGGACGACGACGAGTCGGCCATCTTCGGCACGGTCGGCTACCAGGCCCCCGAGGTCGCCGAGCTGGGCCCCTCGGTCGCCTCCGACCTCTACACGGTCGCGCGCACCCTCGCCGTCCTCACCTTCGACTTCCAGGGCTACACCAACGTCTTCGTGGACTCCCTCCCGGACCCCGACAACATCGGCGTGTTCCGCGAGTACGAGTCGTTCTACCGCCTGCTGGTGCGCGCCACGGACCCGGACCCGGCCCGCAGGTTCGCCTCCGCGCAGGAGATGGCGGAGCAGCTCACGGGCGTGCTCCGGGAGGTCGTCGCGCTGCAGACCGGCCGCCCGCGGCCCGCGCTGTCCACGCTCTTCGGGCCCGAGCTCAAGGTCACCGACACGGAACTGTTCAAGGAGGCCACGCCCGAGGTGTCCCGCCTCGGCCTGCGCCCGCCGCCCGCGCCGCGCAGCCGGGGCGCCGCGCCCCTTGGGGTCCCGCCGGCCGGGACCGTGCCGTCCGTCGCGGGTCTCGCCGCGGTGGCGTCGGGTCCGGCGCCGGGTGGCGCGGCCCCGGCGGTGCCACCCGGGGTGGGCGCCGTGCAGTCCGGGACGGGCGCCGCGCCGCCCGGGGTGGGCGCCGCGCCGCCCGCCCCCGTTCCCGCCCAGGCCCCGGGGCCCGCGGCGGCGGTCCTGCCGCCCGCGCCTCCCCCGCCCGCGCCCGTCCCGGCGGGCTCGGCGGGCCCTGCGGACCCGGCGGGCCCTGCGGGCCCGGGTGCGGCGCCCGTCTCGCTCGGCAGCGCCTCCGCGGCCGCCGCGGCCCTGGCCCTGCCGATCCCCCGGGTCGACGCCAACGACCCGAACGCCGGCTTCCTCGCCGGCCTCATCGCCTCCGCCCCCAGCGAGCTGATCAGCGCCCTGCGCACCGCTCCCGCGGGCTCCCCGGAGCTGCGCCTGAGGGAGCTGCGCGCCCGCCTGGAGATGGGCGAACTGACCTCCGCCGCCGGCACCCTGGACGCCCTGGAGCGCGACCACCCCGACGACTGGCGGGTGATCTGGTACCAGGGCGTGGTGGCCCTCGCGACCGGCGACCACGCACGCGCGGCGCTCTCCTTCGACGCCGTCTACGACGCCTTCCCCGGTGAGCCCGCGCCCAAGATCGCCCTCGGTATCTGCGCCGAGGTGCTCGGCCAGCTCGACAACGCCGCCGAGTACTACCGGCTGGTGTGGACGACCGATCCGAGTTATGTGAGCGCGGCGTTCGGCCTCGCCCGGGTGCGGTTCGCGGCCGGGGACCGCAGCGGTGCGGTGCGCACGCTGGAGTCCGTGCCGGAGTCGTCGATCCACTACACGGCCGCCCGGGTGGCCGCGGTCCGGGCCAGGCTCCGGCACCGGCTCGCCACGCAGCCCGGGGACCCCGGCCCGCCCGGCGGCGACCCCTCGTTCCTGGCGGACCTGACGGCCGCGGCCGGGCAGGTGGAGGCCCTGGTCGCGTTCGGCCTGGACGCGGTCCGCAGGGAACTGCTGTCGACGGAGGTTCTGGGGACCGCCCTGGACTGGGTACTCTCCGGTAGCCAGGCTTCCGCCCCGCCCCGCGGCGGCGGAAGAACCGTGCTGCTCGGCAGCGAACTGGACGAACGTGGCCTCCGCTTCGGCCTGGAACGGTCGTACCGGACGCTGGCCCGGCTCACGGACAGCGGCAAGGAGCGGATCGAACTGGTGGAGCGGGCCAACCGCCTCCGCCCCCGGACGTGGGTGTGAACATGTCGCAGATGCCCCAGTCGGCCGCCGGGTCGACGTGCCCCAACCCGGCCTGCGAGGAGCCGGTCGAATCGGGTGACCGCTTCTGCGGGGTGTGCGGGTACGACCTGTCGACGCTGTGGGCGGCCGTGGACCGTCCCACTCTCCCGGTGGGCGGCGCCCTCGGCGGTCCCCGCGGCCTCGGTGGCCCTGGCCGCCCCGGCGCCTTCGGCGGCTCCGGTGGTCCCGGCCTTCCCGGCGGCCCCGCACGGGGCGCCGCGGCGCCGGCGGGCCCCGGCAGCACGCTTCCGGACACCCCGGTGCCCGGTACCGGGCAGCATGCCGCCCCGCACCCGGGAGCCGCGCGGCCCGGTACCGCGCACCCCGCGGCCGCACACCCCGGAGCCGCCCGGCCCGGGTCTGCGGCCCCCGGGTCCAACGGCTCCCAGGCGGCCGGCACCGGGGGCCCCGGCGCCCCCGGCCGCGTCGCCGGCCCGGACGGCACGCCGCCCGCCTCCGTCGAGTGGCCCGCGGCGCCGGGAGCCGACAGTTCGGAGCCGCCCGCGCCCGTGCACCTGCCGACCGACCTGCCCGGCACCGACTCGAACGGCGGGCAACTCCCCGTGCGTACCGGGGCGGCGGCCGGCGGTACGGCCCGCGCCGCCCAGGAGCCGCTCCCGGGCCCGACCGCGCCGGTCGCTGGGCCCACCGTCCCGGCGGCGGCCGGGGGCCCGCAGAACCCCTCCGTACCGGGCGCGATGACCCCGCCGGCCCCGCAAGCCCCGGGCGCACCGGCACCGCAGGCCCCGCCCGCACCGGGCGCACCGGCACCGCAGGCCCCGCCCGCACCGGGCACCCCCGCCGCGGGCGCACCCGGACCCCAGGACCCATCCCAGCCGCCCTCGTTCCCGGCAGCCGCCCCCGGCGCGGGAACCGCACCCGCCGCAGAAACCGCCCCCGGCACGGGAACCGCACCCGCCGCAGGAACCGACACCGCCGCAGGAACCGCTCCCCGCACGGGAGTCGCGCCCGGCACGGGCACCGTCCCCGCCACGGGAGGCATCCCCGGCACCGGAGTCACACCGGGCACGGGCCTCGCGCCCGGCACGGGGCCCGCACCCGCTACGGGCACCACCCCGGCCGCGGGCACCACCCCCGCTCCCGCCGGCCAGCCCGCACCCCCGGAACCGCCCGCCGCCGGGGCCCAGCCCGCACCGGCCGCCGCCCCGGGCACCGCCGGAACCGCCCCCGTACCGGCCCCCGCCGCCGAGCCCGAGGACTACGAACTGGCCGCGCCGCGGCCGCCCGCGGCCGTGTCCGGGAGGGTCCGGGACGACACGCCCGCCCCGGACGCGTCCGCCCAGGGCGCGCCGCGGGATCCGCGCACGGTCGAGCCGGGCGCCCTGCCCGGGCCCCCGCCGGACGCGAAGCTCTGCGTCTTCTGTGCCGTGGGCCGGGTCGACCGGGACGACTACTGCGAGAACTGCGGCAAGGCCCAGCCGCGCGAGCGCGACCACATCGAGCAGGAGCTGGGCTCGGTGGCCGCCGTCAGCGACCGGGGCCTGAGGCACCACCGCAACGAGGACGCGTTCGCGGTGTCACAGGCCGCGCTGGGGGACGGCGTGCCCGCGGTGGTCGCCGTGGTCTGCGACGGGGTGTCGTCGGCCAGCCGGCCCGACGACGCCTCCACCGCCGCGTCGCGCGCCGCCACCGAGTCGCTGCTGGCGGCGCTGCCCCGCGGCACGCACCCCCAGCAGGCCATGCACGAGGCGATCATCGCCGCGTCCGACGCCGTCAACGCCCTGGCCGGGGAGCCCGCCACGCTCCGCGAGCAGGGCCCGAACCAGAACGCGCCCGCCTGCACGCTGGTCGGCGCGATCGTCGCGAAGGACCTGCTCATCGTCGGCTGGGTCGGGGACAGCCGCGCGTACTGGGTCCCCGTGGACCGGACCGCGCCGGCCGCCCGGCTCACCGAGGACGACTCCTGGGCGGCCCAGATGGTCGCCACCGGTCTGATGAACGAGGCCGAGGCCTACGCCGACGAGCGCGCCCACGCCATCACGGGCTGGCTCGGTGCCGACGCCTACGAACTGGAGCCGCACACCGCCGCGTTCAAGCCGGACCGGCCGGGCGTGGTGGTGGTGTGCACGGACGGCCTGTGGAACTACGCGGAGGCGGCCGGGGACATGGCGTCCGTCCTGCCGCCGGACGCCGCGCAGCGGCCGCTGGGCGCCGCCCGTGTCCTGGTCGGCCACGCCCTCGACTGCGGCGGCCACGACAACGTAACAGTGGCCGTACTGCCGTTCCCGGCTCCGCAGCCGGGGGCAGGATCGGCCTGAGAGGGCCGCGTCCCGCGCCGCCCGGCGCGGGGACGCGGCCACGATCACGACCGGCGAGGAGAGTTGTGACCCGCCGTTGGGGAAACTGTCACCCACCCGCCGTGGGGAAAGCTGAGGGGGAGCGGATGCCATGGCCAGATTCTCCAAGTCCCACGTCCCGCAGTTCGCGGTCGACGTCTACCAGAACGAGTACCTGCCGGACGGCGGCCGCGAGGTCAACGCCATCGTGACCGTCACCGCGACCGGCGGCGGCACCCTCGCCGGCGCCGGTGTGCCGGACGCGGCAGTGGCGATCATGGTGGACTGCTCGGGCTCGATGGACTACCCGCCGACCAAGATGCGCGGTGCCCGGGAGGCGACGGCCGCCGCCATCGACACCCTGCGCGACGGTGTGCGCTTCGCGGTGATAGGCGGCACCCACAAGGCCACGGAGGTCTACCCGGGCGGGGGCCGGCTCGCCGTGGCCGACGCCGGGGCCAGGGAGCAGGCCAAGCAGGCGCTGCGGAAGCTCTCCGCGGGCGGCGGCACCGCGATCGGCACCTGGCTGCGGCTCGCCGAGCGGCTGCTGTCGTCCGCCGACGCCGCCCTGCGGCACGGCATCCTGCTCACCGACGGCCGCAACGAACACGAGTCCGCCGACGAGCTGCGCGCCGCGCTGGAGGCCTGCGCGGGACGCTTCACCTGCGACGCGCGCGGCGTCGGCACCGACTGGGAGGTCAAGGAGGTCACGGGGATCGCCTCGGCGCTGCTCGGCAGCGCCGACATCGTCCCCGACCCGGCCGGGCTCGCCGACGACTTCACCCGGATGATGGAGGCGGCGATGGGCAAGGAGGTCGCAGACGTCTCACTGCGGTTGTGGACGCCCGTGGGGGCGGAGGTCGCGTTCGTCAAGCAGGTCGCGCCGGCGGTCGAGGAGCTCACCACCCGGCGCACGGAGGTGGGCCCGCGCGCCGGCGACTACCCGACCGGCTCCTGGGGCGACGAGTCGCGCGACTACCACGTCTGCGTCCGGGTGCCGCCGGCGGGCATCGGCCAGGAGATGCTCGCCGCCCGCGCCTCCCTGGTGGTCCCGGGGGACGACGGCGCGGTGCAGACGCTGGCGCAGGGCCTGGTCCGCGCGGTGTGGACGGACGACCTCGCCGCCTCCACCTCGATCAATCCGCAGGTCGCGCACTACACGGGCCAGGCCGAGCTGGCCCAGGTGATCCGGGAGGGCCTGGACGCCCGCAAGGCCGGCGACGACGACGGGGCGACCGCCAAGCTGGGCCGGGCGGTTCAGCTCGCGGGCGCGCTGGGAAACGAGGACACCGCGAAACTGCTCGCCAAGGTGGTGGACGTGGTGGACGTCGCGGCGGGTACTGTGCGTCTGAAAGCACGGGTCGCGGACGCCGACGAGATGACGCTCGACACGAGGTCGACGAAGACGGTCCGTGTGAAGAAGTCGACGAGGAAGGCGGCGTCGTAGGAGGCCGCAGCGAGGTGAAGGAGCCCGGAAGGCCGCCGCCCCCGGCCCGAGAGAGCGGGAGTTCCGCAGAACCCCGGGGCACGGAAGTTGCGTCACAGCTGTCGCGCCATCGACGTCGCGGCACCGCGGTCACGCCCGTGGTGATGTCCGGGATCCGCGTCGGGTATGTCACGTCCCCACACGAACCGGCCCCGCGCCGGGGGCGAGCAGGGCAGACTCGGACGACAGCACGCGCAAGCGACAGCACGCCTAAGGACGACCGGAACGTCCTGACTCGCCGGCCACCGGCCGGAGAAGGAGAGGGGGAAGCGCCACCATGCTGACCTGCCCGAACGGACACCAGTCGCGCTCCGATGACTGGTGCGAGGTCTGCGGTCACCGCATGGCCAACGCCGTGCCCCCGCCTCCCCCTCCCCCGCCGCCGGCCGCGTACGGCTACCCGCCGGCGCCCGCGGCCGCCGGACCCGGCACGGGGCAGGCGGAGCCGGAGCTCTGCCCGCAGTGCCACACCCCGCGGGAGGGGGGCGCGCCGTTCTGCGAGGAGTGCCGCTGGAACTTCCTCACCAACACGGCGACGTCCTACACACCCGCGGCCCCGCGCACGCAGGTGCCCGGCCCCGGAGGCACCCCGCCGATGCACTTCCAGCAGTCGGCGCCGGCCGGGCGCGAGCCGTACGAGTACCAGGGCTCGCGACCCTCGCGGGTGAACCGGCCCGCGGAGCCGCTTGTGCCCGGCCCGCCGTCGTTCGGCGGCGAGGCGGGCGGCCCGGTGCCGCCGCCTCCGGGACCCGGGGGTCCCGGAGGGTTCGGTGACCCGTCCGGTGGTCCTGGGGCGCCCGCCGCGGGTGGCGCGCCGGCCGCGTTCCAGCAGCAGCCCGGCGGGGCGATGCCTCCGCCGCCGCCCGGCTTCCCGCAGGGGAACGGCCATGTGCCCGGCCCCCCGCCGCCCCCGTCCGCCGGTGGTGACGACGACTGGGTGATCTCGCCGCCCTCGGCCCCCGCGCCCGCGCCGGCCGGAGCGGCCGGCCCGCCGGCGCCGCCGGCCACGGGCGAGCAGGGGGTCGGCGCCCCGCCCGGCTACCGGCAGCCCGGCCCCCCGCCGCCGGGGGCCGGCGGTCCGGGTGCCCCTGGCGGGCCCGGCGGCTATGCGCCGCCCGCCACGTGGTCCGTGACGATCGGGCCCGACCGCGAGTACTTCATGGCGATGATGCAGCGCTCGGGCCCCGAGGCGACGGGCCTCAACCTCCCGGCGTACTCGCCCGAGCAGCAGCGCCCGCTGACCGGCGAGCGGATCACCATCGGCCGCCGCCGGCACTCCACCGGGGACACCCCCGACATCGACCTCTCGGTGCCCCCGGAGGACCCGGGCGTCTCGCACCAGCACGCCATGCTGGTCCAGCAGCCCGACGGCTCCTGGGCGGTCGTCGACCAGAACTCGACCAACGGCACCACGGTCAACGGCGCGGAGGACCCGATCCAGCCGTTCGTTCCCGTACCGCTCCAGGACGGCGACCGGGTGCACGTCGGGGCGTGGACGACGATCACCATCCGCCGCGGCTGACGGCGCCCCCTTTCGGGGCTCGCTGAGCTCCTACCGGCCGGTGGGGATACGCGACCGCGAGGGGCGCGCCCCTCGCGGGGCGCAGCCCCACCGTCGGCGCCTCACAGATCCCAGCCGTGCGGGCCGCGCGGGGTGTCCAGCCAGATCCGGGTCCGCTCACCGTCGACGGTGATCCCGTACCGCTCACGCCCCGGGTGCCCCGCGCCGTCCCACACCCGGAGCGCCTCCCCCGGTTCGAGCCGCCCTTCCGCCAGCACCAGCAGGAACCGGAAGGAGTCGGCCTCCAGCGCCCTGCGCGGCAGCCGGCCGAGGGCGGTCGGCGCCGCCGGGCGCCGGCCGCCGTCCCGCGAGCTGCCGCGCAGCGGCACGAAGTACGCGGGCGAGGCCAGGAAGCGGCCCTCCGCCCGGTCCGGCCCGTGCGTCTCCAGGGCGAGGAGGCCGGTGGCGAACGGCGTCAGGATCCGGGCGCCGGGACGGCACTGTGCGAGCCATGCCCGCGGCACGTCGTCCACCGTGCAGGTGGCGATGATCCGGTCGTAGGGGGCACGCTCGGCGCAGCCGCGCGCGCCGTCGCCGGTGACGACGGCAGGGCGGTGCCCCGCGGTGGCCAGGTGCTCGCGCGCCGAGTCGGTGATCTCCGGGTCGAGATCGACGGTGGTGACCCGCTCGTCGCCGAGCCGGTGCGCGAGCAGAGCGGCGTTGTAGCCGGTGCCCGCGCCGATCTCCAGGACCGTGTGGCCGTCCTGGAGGCGCAGGTCGGCGAGCATGCGGGCCATCAGCGACGGCTGGCTGCTGGACGACACCAGTTCGCCGTCCCGCACCCGGGTGGCCAGCGCCGTGTCCTGGTAGGCGCCGCGCAGCCAGGCGGCCCGCCGCGCCGGGTCCGGGTCCTCGCCCCACAACCGCTCGTAGCCGCCGTCGGCGTCCTCCGCGCCCACGTAGTAGTAGGGCACGAAGAGATGACGGGGCACCTCCGCGAAGGCGTCCCGCAGGGCCGGCTCGTCGTCGAAGGCGCCGCCGGACGCGATCTGCCGCACCAGCGCCGCCCGCGCCGCGACGGCCCGGCCTTCCAGGTCGTCGTCGAGGGCGTAGGACGTCATGCCTCCACTGTGCTGCGGGTGCCCCGGGGGCGCGAGCGGCGCGGTGCCGGGGCGGGGAGGGGCGGGGAGGGGCCGGACCGGGGCGGGGAGGGGCGGGGCCGGACCGGGGCGGGCCGGGGTGACGGACCGGGTGCCGGGCGGAACAGGCCGGAGCGGACCCGTGCCGGGACGGGGACGGTCGCGGTGGCCTCGGGCCGGCGTGGCCGCCCGCGCCGTCTGAGACCATGGACGGCGTGAATGAGATTCCGCGCGGCACGCTTCAGGAGCAGTCCTTCTACGAGCAGGTCGGCGGCGAGGAGACCTTCAGGCGCCTGGTGCACCGCTTCTATCAGGGCGTCGCCGAGGACCCGCTGCTGCGCCCGATGTACCCGGAGGAGGATCTCGGACCGGCGGAGGAGCGGCTCACGCTCTTCCTGATGCAGTACTGGGGCGGCCCGACGACATACGGCGAGCGGCGCGGCCACCCGCGGCTGCGGATGCGGCACGCCCCGTTCGCGGTCGACCGCGCCGCGCACGACGCCTGGCTGAAGCACATGCGGGACGCGGTCGACGAGCTGGGCCTGAGCGAGGAGCACGAGCGCACGCTCTGGAACTACCTGACGTACGCCGCCGCGTCGATGGTGAACACCCCGGGCTGACCATCCGGCCTCGCCCCCCGCGCCCCCGGCAGGGGCCCGGGGGGCTTCACCGGGGCCCACGCCTTTCAGTCGGTGGGGGCCGGCCACGACGAAGCTCCCGGACCGCCGACGGCCAACGGCGCCACGGCGGACCGCACCCGGCCACCGGCCGCGACACCCCCTGCACGGGTCCCCTCCAGAGGAGAGGGCCGCGGTCCCCCGGTCGCGGGAAGAGGCTCCGGGACGGGGCTCGGAACGGGCGCCGGCCGGCACCCCGCCGACGTCCAAGGGCCGCGCGCCACCGCGCCCCTTCCCCACCGCCCCACCGGTCTGACACCATCCGACCAGACGTTCGGGGGGCGGGCGGGTGGGGCTTCTTCTGCTGAGGCGGGCACGGGCGCACGCACTGCCGCTCGGGGCCGCGCTGCTGACCGTCCTGCTGACCACGAGCGTGCTGGCCGCGCTCACCGCCTTCTCCGGCGCGGTCGGCGATGCCGCGTTACGGCACACCCTCCGTACCCGTGACGCCGCCGGCAGCGCGCTTCTCGTCAGGGCGCAGGTGCCGGATTCCGGCCGGGGCGCGGCCGGCGCCGCCGTGCGCCGCAGTGCGCGCCGCACCTTCGACGGGCTGCCCGTGACGGTGCGCACCCTGGTGAGTTCCGGCCCGTACGCCCTGCCGAGGTCGCTCCAGCCGCCCGCGGCCCGGTCCGGGGACCCCGACCTCACGCGGTTCGCGGCGCTGGACGCGGACCAGGTCAGGATCACCGCGGGCCGGGCGCCGAGGACGCCGAGCAGGGCGAGGGCGGCGCCCGGCGGCCCGGTGGAGGTGGCGCTGCCCGAGACGGCCGCGCGCCCGCTCGGGCTGCACCCGGGCAGCCGCCTCACCCTGACCGACCGCCTCGACGGCCCCGCGGTCCGGGTGCGCATCACCGGCTTCTACCGGCCCGTGCGCCCCACCGACCCGTACTGGCGACTGGACGGCCTCGGCGGCCGGGGTGTGCGGCAGAGCACGTTCACGGCATACGGGCCGCTCCTCGCCGCCCGTTCCGTACTGACCGGCGGCCGGGTCAGCGCGGGAGAGACCGGGTGGCTGGCGACCGCCGACTTCTCGACGCTCACCACCGGCCGCGTCGACCGGCTGCGCACCGCGGCCCGGCAGGGCCCTAAGCCGCTGGTGCAGTCGCCGGTGCTGGCCGGCAGCACGGATGTGACGACCGCGCTGCCCCAGGTGCTGGACCGCGCCCGGCGCGCCCTGCTGGTCGGCCGCTCCACCCTGCTCATCGTCGCGCTGCAACTGGCGCTGCTGGCCGCCTGTGCGCTGCTGCTGGTGGCCCGGCTGCTGGGCGCCGCGCGCGCGGCGGAGACGGGGCTGCTGCGGGCGCGCGGTGCCTCGCGGCGCGGGATCGCCGCGCTGGGCGCGGTGGAGGCACTGCTGCTGGCGCTGCCCGCGGCGGTGCTGGCGCCGCTGCTCGCCGGGCCGCTGACGGGACTGCTGGCCGAACGCGGTGGACTCACCGGGATCGGGCTCCGGATCGGCGGCGCGGGGCGCACGGCGGACGGCCTCCGGCTGGTGACCGGCGGCGCGACCGGCGCCGTCTGGGCAGTCGCGACCGTGGTGGCCCTGGGCTGTGCGCTGGCCGTCACCGCTCCGGCGCTGACGGCGGGCCGGCTCCGCACGGGGCGTGCGCAGGCACTGCCCGCGCCGGTGCGGGCCGGGGCGGACGGGGCGCTGGTGGTGATCGCGGTGGTCGCCTATGCGCAGGTACACCGGCAGACGTCGGCCGGGGCGGGCCTGCTCGGCGGCACCGGCTCCGGCCTGCTGGGGGTCGACCCGTTGCTGGCCCTGGCCCCGGCCCTGGCGCTGCTGGCCGGCACGGTGCTGACGCTGCGGGTGCTGCCGCTGGTGGTCCGGCTCGCGGAGCGGCGCGCGGCGCGCGGCCGGGGCGTGGCGGGGGCGCTGGCGGGGTGGCGGCTCGGCCGCCGTCCGATGCGTGCCGCGGGGCCGGTCCTGCTGCTGGTGCTGGCCGTGGCGCTCGGCATGCTGGCCATCGGCCAGGCCGCCTCCTGGCACCGCTCGCAGGACGACCAGGCGGACTTCGGGGCGGGCGCGGACGTGCGCGTGGTGACGCCGGGCGGCAGTGGACCGGGGCAGTCCGGGCTGTTCGCGGCGGTGCCGGGCGTGCGGGAGGCGGCGCCCGCGGCGCGTGCCCCGATGCCGTTGTCCGGAGACCGCACCGCCACCGTCCTCGCCCTGGACACCCGGCAGGCCGCGGACGGCTTCCTGCTCCGGGACGACCTCTCCGGCACGCCGGCGAAGCGGCTGCTCACCGGGCTGGCGGCGGGCCCCGCCCGCTCCCCCGCGGCCGGGGCGGAGGGGCCGCCCGGCGCCGTCCGGCTTCCACGGGGCGCGGTGCGGCTCGACCTGACGCTGCGGATCCGGTGCCCGGACGCGCCGGGCGGGGCCTCGCCGTCCGGGTCGGCGGCGGACGTCGCGGTGACCGTGGAGGACCGGTACGGGGTGCCGTACCGGCTGACGGCGGGTCATCTGGCCGTGGACGGACGCCCGCACCGGATGCCGCTGGACCTGGCCGGCACCGGGGACGGCGCGGACCGCCGGGTCGCCGGGCCGCTGACGGTGACCGGCGTGGACCTGGAGGTGCAGCAGCCGACCGCGGTGCCCGAACGGCAGGAGTTCACCGTCGACCGGCTGGCCGCGGTCGACGCGGCGGGGACCGCGCGCACCGTCGCGCCCGGCGCCGCCTGGCGGCCGTCGTCGCGGCTGGACGGCGTCGTCACGCAGCCGCGCGGCCGGGCCCGGCCGACCGGGCCACGCCTGGCGCGCCCGGGGCCCGGCGCGGCCGGAAGGCTGTCCGTCTCGTACGGCACCGGGTTCGTCACCCCGCTGCTCGCCCGCCGGGGCGAGGTGCCGACGCTCACCGTGCGGCTCACCGCCGACCGGCCGGGCGTGCGGGAGGTGCCGGCGGCCGCCACGGACCGCTTCCTCGCGTCGACGGGCGCACACCCGGGCGAACGGCTCGACGTGCCGTTCGGCAACGGGACGGTACGGGTGCGGATCGCGGCCGTGGTGCGCGCGCTGCCGACCACCGGCCCCGACGCGTCCGCCGTGGCTTCCACGGCGCCGGAGGCCGGGGGTGCCGGGGGCGGGGGCGCCGCCGGGCGGACCGCGACCGCCGCGGACGGCGGGGCCCTGCTGGTGGACCTGCGCGCCGTCAACCGTGTCCTGTCCGAGCAGGACGGCCGGGGCGTGGCGCCCGGCGAGTGGTGGCTGCACACCGCGCCCGGCGCAGCCGAGCAGGCCGCGGCGGCGCTGCGGGCCCGCCCGGACATCGACCCGTCCCAGGTCCTGGTGCGGGACGAGACGGCACGGGCGCTGCGGGACGACCCACTGGGGGCCGGTCCGGAGGTCGCGTTCACCGCGGCGGCGGTGGCCGCTGCCGGGCTGGCGGCGGTGGGGTTCGCCGTGAGCACGGCGGGGGCGCTTCGGGCGCACAACGGGGAGCTCGCGGTGCTGCGCGCCCTGGGAGCGGGCCGACGCGCCCTCGCCCGCATGGTCGCCGGCGAGTACGGCGTCCTGGTGGCGCTGGCACTGCTGGTGGGCGTCGCCCTGGGGGGCGTGCTGACCCGCGCCGTGGTGCCGTTGATCGTGCTGACCCCGGCGGCCGAGCGCCCGGTGCCCGGCGTCCTCGTCGAACTCCCGGTCGGCCGGGTGGCGCTCCTGCTCGCGGGGGTGTCCGCCGCGCCCGCGGCCATCACCGCCTTCCTCACCCTCCGCCGCACCACGCCGGCAGCCACGCTGCGCACCCAGGGAGCGGAGTGAGATGACCTCCGACCGCGCTCGCCCGCGCTCGCGCCCTGCGCGGGCCAGCGGGGCGCGGGCCAGCGGGGCGCGGGCCAGCCTCCACAGCACCGGCCCGCGCCGCGCACGAGCCCTTTGGGTCCGCGCCCGGCTGCTCCTGGTCGGCACCCGGCTGCTCCCGGTCCGGTCCGCCTGGATGCGCGCCCGACCGCGCCCGGTCCGCGCTCCCTGGGTCCGCACCCGGCTGCGTGCGGCGCCCGGGGCGGCCCTGGCGCTGGCACTGCTGGTGCTGGTGACGGCCTGGCTGGCGGCGGGCACGCCCCGGGCCGTGGACCGTTACGAGGACGACGCGCTGCGGCGGGCCGTGGCGGCCGCGGCACCGGACCGGTCCGTGCTGAGCTATGTCGACCCCCACCAGCGCATCGGCCTCCCGGTGGAGCGGCTGGAGGCCGCCCTCCGTGCCGGGGCGCTGCGGGCCGCCGCAGCCCGCGTCCGGGGCGCGGTGGGACGCGGACCGCTGGCCGCCGACCCCGCCGAGTCGTCGTACGGCGTGCGCACGGGCCGGCTCGCCGGGCGCGACACCTGGCTGCCCCGGCCGAGCGGGCTGCCCCCGCAGATGGTGCTGGTCGCACAGGACGGTCTCGCGGCGCACGCCCGGGTGCGCGCCGGGCGCCTGCCGCGCACGACCGGCACGGTCCATACCACCGCCCCCGTGGTGGAGGCCGCGGTCAGCAGCGAGACCGCGCGGCGCCTGCACATCGGGGTCGGCTCGGTGCTGCACCTGCCGAGCGCCGTGCGCGCCGAGTCGGCCGTGCGGGTCACCGGCGTCGTGAATCCGGTGCGGCCCAAGGGCGCGTACTGGTCGGCGGTGCCACTGCTGCGCACACCCGCGCTGGCCCGCGAGCCGTCCACCGACCCGGACCCGCCGGTGTACTGGGTGGGCGCGCTGCTGCTCGCGCCGGACGCGGCCCCGGCGATGCTCGGCGCCCCGGGCGGGGCCGAGCGGTACTGGCAGGTGGCGCCGGACACCGCGCGGCTCACCGCGCACGGCGTCCCCCGCCTCCGCGCCGCCCTGGCCTCGGCGACCGGCGGCCCCGCGCTGCTGAGGGTGCGGCAGGCCACCGGCGGGACCACCCTCGCGAGCACCGACCTGGACGGCCTTCTGGCCGGATACGCCACGCTCCGCTCGGGTGTCGCGCCGGTCGTGGCGGTGGCCGTCTTCGGCGCCGGCACGGTGGCCGCCGTCGTCCTGGTGATGTCCGGCGGTCTCGCGGCCGGGCGGCGGCGCGCGGAGCTGGCGCTGCTGCGGGCCCGGGGCGGCTCCCTGGCCGGTCTCTTCGGGCGGCTGCTGGCGGAGACCGGGGTGGTGGCGGTGCCTGCGGGGGCGCTCGGTCTCGTTCTCGCGCTGCTCACCGTGCCGGGCGCCCGCCGGGCGCCGGCGGTGGCGGCGGCCGGTGCGGTCACCCTGCTGGCCTGTGCGGTGCTGCCGTTGCATGCGGTGCTGCCATTGCGTGTGGTGGCCGGGCGGCGGGGGGCGCGGGCGCCAGGACGCCGGGGGTGGCGGCGCCGTGCGGCGGGAGCCGGCCCACGGGTGGTGCGGCGCGGCGCGCCCGCGGGGCAACGGCGCCGGATGCGGCGGCTCGTCGCCGAACTCACCCTGCTCGTCCTGGCCGTGGGCGCGGTGGCCGCGCTGCGCGGGCGCGGCGCGGGGGACGGTGCGGTGCTGGTGTCCGCGGCGCCCGTCCTGGTCGGGGTGATCGCCTCCCTCGCCCTGGTCAGGCTGCTGCCGCTGCTCCTCAGATGGGCGGCGCGGCCCGCGTCGCGGCTGCGCGGTGTGGTGCTGCCGCTGGCGCTGGCCCGGGCGGGGCAGCTGGGCGGCCTCGCCGGTGGGGCCGGGGCACGGCCGGGCGGCCGGTCCGGACCGTCAGGTGCCGGCGGAGGCGGCGCGGGCCTGTCGCGCGCCTGGGGCGGCGGGGTCGCGGGCGGCGGGGTCGCGGGCGGCGGGGTCGCGGGCGGCGGGGTCGCGGGCGGCGGCGCGGGCCCCTCGGTGCTGCCCCTGCTCGCCTTGCTGACGGCGTTGGCCACGGCCGCGTTCGGTGGTTCGGTGCTGGCGGGCGTCGACCGGGCGCGGGACCGGGCCGCCGTGCTGGCCACCGGCGCGGACGCGCGCGTGACGGCGACCCGGCCGCTGCCGGCCTCGCTCGTGGAACACCTGCGCGCCGTGCCGTCCGTGCGCGATGTCACCCCCGTCGGCGCCTCGCTCCAGGCCGAGTCCGCCGACGGCCCGGTCGACCAGCCGACAGTCTCGCTGACCGGCGTCGAGCCGGACGGCTACGCACGGCTGGCACGGCGCATGGACCTCGGGCCGTTCCCCGCGGCGGCCCTGGCCCGCCCGCGCGCGCCGGACGCGCCGCTGCCCGCACTCGCCTCGCCGGGTGCCGCGGCGCGCTACGGCACCCGCCGCCCGGTCACCCTGCGCTCCGACGGCCGCACCGTCACCGTGCGGATCGTGCTGGTGCGGGCGGTGACGCCCGCGGTGTCCGGCGACGACTTCCTCGTCGTGAACGCCGCCGGCCTCCCCGGCCCCACCCGCCCCACCACTCTGCTGGTCAGCGGGGACCGCCTGGACGCCGGCCTCGCGCGGGCGGTGCGCAAGGCCGCCGGCCCGGACGCCGCCGTCCAGCTGCGGGCCGAACAACGCGCCCGGTACGTCGACTCACCCATGCAGTCCGGCGCACAGCGCGTGTACACGGCGGTGGTCGCGGCGGGCGCCGGCTACGCACTCCTCGCGCTGCTGCTGACGCTGGCGCGCGCCGCCCCCGAGCGGGCCGCGCTGCTGGCCCGGCTCCGCACGATGGGACTCACCCGTGGCCAGGGCCGCCGGCTCCTGATCCTTGAGGCACTGCCGCAGACGGCACTGGCCGCGGTGGGCGGCGCCGCCACCGGCTGGGCGACCGTCCGCCTGCTGGCCCCGGGCATCGACCTGAACGCCCTCGCCTTCCCCGCGGACCGGCAGCCCGGCGCCCCCGCCGCCCACCTCACCACGGACCTGCCGTCCCTGCTGCTGCCCGCGCTCTGCGTGATCGCCCTCATGGTGGCGGTGGCGGCGGCCCAGGCGTGGTGGACGGGGCGCAGAGGGTCCGTCGTGGAGCTGCGGGCGGGGGACGTGCGGTGAGGGCGGCGAGGTCCGGACGCGGTGTGGCCGGCGAGGACGAGAAGGGGACCGGGGAGCGCGCGATGGCGGCGGAGGAGAAGTGATGGCGGCGACGGATCCCACGCTGGCCGAGCTGGAACGCCGGGTCGCGGCCCGCCGCGAACGCCCCGTCCACGGCCATGACGCGCTCATCACCTGCGACCGGCTGGTGCGGATCTTCGCGACGGACGGGGTGGAGGTACAGGCGCTCCAGGGCCTCGACCTGCTGGTCGCCGAGGGCGAGTTGCTGGCGCTGGTGGGCGCCTCGGGCAGCGGCAAGTCGACCCTGATGAACGTCCTCGCCGGGCTCGACACCCCGACGGCGGGCGCGGCCCGGGTCGCGGGCCACGACCTCCTCGCCATGACGGCCGCGGACCGGCTCCGTTACCGGCGCGAGGTCGTCGGCTTCGTCTGGCAGCAGACCAGCCGCAACCTGCTGCCGTACCTCACGGCCGCGCAGAACGTGTCCCTCCCGATGCGACTGCGGGGGCGGCGCGGACGCGGCGGGGACGACGGCTGGGCGGGCGCACGCGCCGAGGGTGCCGGTGCCGGGGCGCGCGGGCGCGGCACCCGAGGTGCCGGTGACGGGGCGAGCCGATGGGGCGGTGGCGCATGGACGGGCTTCGGGCGCCGTGCCGGCCGCACCGAGCGCCGCCGGTCGGCCGAACACGCCCTGGACCTGCTCGGCCTGCTCGGCGTCGCCGACTGCCGTGACCGCCGCCCCCACGAACTGTCGGGCGGCCAGCAGCAGCGGGTCGCCATCGCCGTCGCCCTCGCCAACGACCCCGCGGTGCTGCTCGCCGACGAGCCCACCGGCGAGTTGGACTCGGCCACGGCCGGGCAGATCTTCGCCGCGTTCCGCACCGCGAACGAGCGGTTGGGCACCACCATCGTGATCGTCACCCATGACGCGGCGGTCGCGGGCGAGGTACGCCGCACCGTCGCCATCCGGGACGGCCGCACCGCAACCGAGGTGCTGCGCCGCACCGAGGTCGACGCGGCCACCGGCCGGGAGACCCTGATCGCCCGCGAGTACGCCACCCTGGACCGCGCGGGCCGACTCCACCTGCCCGCCGAATACACCGAGGCCCTGGGCATGCGGGACCGCGTGCTCCTGCACCTCGAGGAGGACCACATCGGCGTCTGGCCGGACCGCCCCATCCACCCGGAGCCCCCCGCCAGGCCGGAGCACGGGGACGAGACCCCACCGCACCCGGACTCGGGAGGAGCCAAGCCGGGCGGAACGCCGGGCTCCTAGCGCCTCCAAGGGCAGCCTCAGGCCGGTGTCACGCTCAGCATGGCCGAGCCCGCCGTGCGGACCGCGATGGAGCCGTAGGGCGTGCGGAGCCGCAGCCATGACCCTGCGGCGAGCAGGGTGGGGGCCGGCTCGCCGGGGCGCGGCTCGCGCAGGAAGCCCAGGGCCTGGGCCGCGTGCGCCGCGCGCATCGGAAGGTCCGTGTCACCGACCGGCCGGGACCAGATGTCCTGTCCGATCCTGTCGAGCTCGGCGCGGGTGCGCCGGTCCTCCCCCAACGCCTCGGTGCGCGCCCGGAACTCCGCGACCACCCCGGCCACCAGTCCCCGCAGCGCCCGTGGCGCGGGCAGCCCCGGCTGTGGCTGCCAGCCCCCGCGGGGCGGCAGGACCCCCGCCCAGGGCGCCCCGGCGACCGGCCGGGGCACGGCGGCCGTCGCCGCACGCTCGGCTATGGACTCCAGCAGGTCCCCGGCGGACACGGTGATGTCCAGGCTCTCATCGAGCCCGTGCTCGTACGGCTTGGCGAGCCGGGCCGTACGGATGGCGAGGACCTCGAAGGACGGTGGCCGGCCGAAGACCGCGAGGGTGGTTCCGGAGGCCTGGACGCGGACGGCGGCCGCGCGGTCGTAGTGCAGCAGTCGGGTCAGGAAGGCGGCGAGGTCAGCCGCCTCCCCGGCATCGGTGAACTGCACCGTCTGACGCCCGGCGGTCATACGACGAGCGCCTCCGAGTCCTTGGAGTCCCCGCCGCGCGAGCCCCGGCGCCCTGCGGGCACCGCGAGACCGTCGTCCAGGTAGCGCTCCAGGAAGGCACGCTCCTCGTCGGTGATCCGCCGCGGCCGCTGGTTCTCGAGGTCGTAGGGCACCACGATGGTCTTGGCGCGTGCGTACACCGGGCCCGTCACGGAGTCCGTGTCCTCGCTGTCCTTGATCTCGTACGCGATGGTGACCGACGCGGCGGTGATACCGGTCACCCAGGACTCGATCACCACCGGCTCGTGCCGGTGCACCAGCGGCCGTACGTAGTCGATCTCGTGGCGGGCCACGACGGACCCGCCGGAGAACGACGGTGTGCCGTCCGCCCGCGCCAGCCGGAACATGAAGTCGATGCGCGCCTCCTCCAGGTAACGGAGGAAGACGACGTTGTTGACATGCCCGAAGGCATCCATGTCCGACCAGCGCAGCGGACAGCGGTAGAGGTGCCGAGCCACAGCTTCCGCCCGCCTCAGCCCCGGGTGAGCTTCTTATACGTGGCCCGGTGCGGACGCGCCGCGTCCGGTCCCAGCCGCTCCACCTTGTTCTTCTCGTACGACTCGAAGTTCCCCTCGAACCAGAACCACTTGGAGTCGCCCTCGTAGGCCAGGATGTGCGTGGCCACGCGGTCCAGGAACCACCGGTCGTGGGAGACGACGACGGCACAGCCGGGGAAGTCCAGCAGCGCGTTCTCCAGCGAGGAGAGCGTCTCGACGTCCAGGTCGTTGGTGGGCTCGTCGAGGAGCAGCAGATTGCCGCCCTGCTTGAGGGTGAGCGCCAGATTGAGGCGGTTGCGCTCACCACCGGAGAGCACACCGGCGGGCTTCTGCTGGTCGGGACCCTTGAAGCCGAACGCGCTCACATAGGCGCGGGAGGGCATCTCGACCTGGCCGACGTTGATGTAGTCCAGCTCGTCGGAGACGACCGCCCACAGCGTCTTCTTGGGGTCGATGTTGGCGCGGGTCTGGTCGACGTAGGAGATCTTGACGGTCTCGCCGACCTTGATGGAGCCCGAGTCGGGCGCCTCCAGGCCCTGGATCATCTTGAACAGCGTGGTCTTGCCCGCGCCGTTCGGCCCGATGACGCCGACGATGCCGTTGCGCGGGAGCGTGAAGGACAGGTCCTCGATGAGCACCTTGTCGCCGAAGGCCTTGTTCAGCTTCTCGACCTCGACGACGACATTGCCCAGTCGGGGGCCCGGCGGGATCTGGATCTCCTCGAAGTCCAGCTTCCGCATCTTCTCGGCCTCGGCGGCCATCTCCTCGTAGCGGGCGAGGCGGGCCTTGGACTTCGCCTGGCGGCCCTTGGCGTTGGAGCGGACCCACTCCAGCTCTTCCCTGAGCCGCTTGGCGCGCTTGGCGTCCTTCTGCCCCTCGACCTTGAGACGGGTCTGCTTGGTCTCCAGGTACGTGGAGTAGTTGCCCTCGTACGGGTAGGCACGGCCGCGGTCGAGTTCGAGGATCCACTCGGCGACGTTGTCCAGGAAGTAGCGGTCGTGGGTGATCGCCACGACCGTCCCGGCGTACTTGGCCAGGTGCTGCTCCAGCCAGGACACCGACTCGGCGTCGAGGTGGTTGGTGGGCTCGTCGAGCAGCAGCAGGTCGGGCTGCTCCAGCAGCAGCTTGCAGAGCGCGACCCGGCGCCGCTCGCCACCGGAGAGGTTCACCACCGGCCAGTCGCCGGGCGGGCAGCCCAGTGCGTCCATCGCCTGCTCGAGCTGGGCGTCCAGGTCCCACGCGTTGGCGTGGTCCAGGTCCTCCTGGAGCTTGCCCATCTCCTCCATCAGCGCGTCGGTGTACTCGGTCGCCATCTGCTCGGCGATCTCGTTGAACCGGTCGAGCTTGCCCTTGATGTCGGCGACACCCTCCTGCACGTTCTCCAGGACGGTCTTGCTGTCGTCGAGCGGCGGCTCCTGCAGCAGGATGCCAACGGTGTAGCCGGGCGAGAGGAACGCGTCGCCGTTGGACGGCTGCTCCAGACCGGCCATGATCTTCAGGACGGTGGACTTGCCCGCGCCGTTCGGCCCGACGACACCGATCTTCGCGCCGGGCAGGAAGTTCAGGGTGACGTCGTCGAGAATCACCTTGTCGCCGTGCGCCTTGCGCGCCTTGCGCATGGTGTAAATGAACTCAGCCAAAAGAAACCGTCCGGCAGCTTGAACCTGCATTGTCAGTATCGATGGCTGTCGAATGTCACCATCGACTCCGCCGCATGAGGGCAGACACACCCATCTTGCCGTACACCGGGCCCCCTGCGGAAACCGGCTGGCCCGCGGGGCGTCCGCCGGCCGCCCCGCCCTCCGGCGCCCGCCCGGAGCCGTCCGGACGCCATCCGGGACCCGGGCACCGTCCGCGCGGCCGGCCGCACCGCACCCTCACCCGCTGTGACGAGGAGCAGCTGACCGGCCCCGCCCCGCCCGCCGGTTCACCCCCCGTCCGGTCCGGCCGGACGCACAGCGGCCCCGGCTCGCTCGGGGCGGGCCGGGGCCGCTGCTCACCGAGTGCCGCGCGGCACCGGGTGGTCAGGCGTGCCGTGCGTTCAGTGCTGGGCGGGGGCCTTCTTCCTGCGGACCAGGAAGACCGCGCCGCCGCCGACCACGACCAGGGCGATGGCTATGCCCGCGATCACCGGGGTGGCGCTGGAGCTACCGGTCTCGGCGAGGTCGCCACCGGAGGTGCCGCCGGCCGACGCCGGGCTCGGCTGGGACGACGGCTGCGCCGCAGGGCTGTCGCTCTGGGTCTTGCAGTCCAGGACGCCCTTGAAGCGCTTCTCGAAACCGTTCGGGCCCTTGATCGCGAAGTCGTAGGGCTGGTCCTCCTTCAGCGGCACCGTCACCGTCTCGGACTTGCCGGCGGCGATGGTGTGCTTGACGCCCATCAGCTCGAACGTGAACGGCTGGTCACCCTGGTTGGTGGCCGTGATGTCCACGCCGTTCTTGTCGCAGTTCTTCTCCGCCGAGAGCGCCGGGATCGGGCCCTTCTTGGCCCAGTTGGCCGTGGCGGCCGCGGAGACCGTGGACTCGCTGGAGCCCGCGAGGATCTGCGTCTGGCTGCGGGTCTCGGAGGCGAAGGCGCGGCCCACCGGGACGGTGGTGGACGCCTGCACCGTCAGCGACGCCGTGCCGTCCTCGGCGCTCTGCGGGACGTCGAAGAAGAGCTCACTGCCGTTGGCCGCGGTGGTGACCGGCTTGCCGTTCTTGTCGACGATCTTCACACCGCTGACCGCGGCGTCCGCGGGCGGTGTGACCGTGACCTGGCCGGCGTTGGTCCGCACCGTCACCGGACCGAGCTTCTCGCCCGCGTGACCGGAGACCGCCGACGGCTCCAGGCTCAGGGACGCCTTCGGCTCCGGGACGCTCTGCGCGTTCTTCTGCAGGTAGTCGGCGAGCTTCTCGGCAGCAGGGCTGACCGCGTCCACGTCGGCGTTGTCCGAGTAGCGCCAGATGGCGACCTGGGTGCCGGCGGCGGCGTCCTGCTCGCTCAGGTTCCCGGCGCCCGCCTTCTTGGCCAGCGCCGCGAGGTCGTTCACCTGCGGGTAGGAGTTCTGCAGGATCCAGCTGATCTTGCCCGCGTCGGGGTTGCCGTTGAGGGAGGTGCCGCTCCAGGGAGTCTCCTGATACTTGGCGTCCTTCTGCGTCGGGTTGTGGATGTCGATGCAGTACGTCTGCAGCGTGCCACCGTCGTCGACCGTCATCTCGAACAGGCCGGCGGACACCTTCTCGTCCTTGCCGTGGTCGTGGATGACCGCGGCACCGAACGTCTTGAGCCCACCGATCGTGGCGGTGGCCCCGCCATGCTGCTGCGGCGCCTCGTCGGCGGCAGCCGTGCCCGCGGCGGCTATGGAGCCCGCCGCCACCAAGCCGGACACCAAGGTCGCGGCGGCGAGGCGGGCAGCCCCTCGCCTGTACACAGAGAGTGCAGAAAACACAGAATTCCCCTTCGGGCGGGAACCGTTGACATGGGGGGTTAGTCGGGCCCGCCAGCAGAATCAGATTCCCCGTGAGCTACGCCCGGCATCCTAGGAAGAGCGGCGCAAGAGGGTCCCCACTCATGCCGTCGGATAACCGATCCGACTCGCAATCGTTATTCACCACACCTGCGCTGAACTGGGCTTATCGACAAATCCACGGAGCCGATCCGTCAATAAGGCGCAGAACGGACGCGTGTTGTTCCGGCGTGGTGTGCTGGTGCGCGGGGCCCGGCTTGGCCGTATGGCCATGTCCATGTGCGGGTCGGTCCGCCGTGTGGCCGTTCTCGGCCGTGCTCGCCGTGTGGACGTTGGCAGGCCAGGTTCACCGCATGGCCGTTCGCAGACCGGGTTCACCGCATGGCCGTTCGCAGACCGGGTTCGCCGCATGGCCGTTCGCAGGCCAGGTTCACCGCATGGCCGTTGGCAGACCGGGTTCGCCATATGGCCGTTCGCAGGCCCGGCGTCACCGTGCTCTCCCGCCGCCGCCCGGCTCACCCCGCCAGAGCCGCCTCCTTGGGTGATGGGGGTCCCTCCGTGAACGGGGTCGCCTCCTCGGGAGCGGGGCCCGCCTCGGGACTGGGGGCCGCCGCCGGGACCGGGTCCCGCTCCCAGGCGGGCTCCCCGCTTCCGGTCGGGGCGGGCGTGTCCCAGGGGCCAGGGCCCGCCGCGGCGGCTCCGGCCCGGGGCGCCGTCGGGGGCGGCCCCTCGTCCCGCGCCCCGGACTGCTGCTCGCCCGACGAGCCGTCCGTGCGCAGCGTCCTTCGGAACGCGGACGTGCCCCGGGAGAGGTCATGGCCGACCGCGAAGGCGTCGATGTCGGCCGACATCCACTGCTGCCCGCCGCCCCGCTCCTCGTTGCGCACCCGCAACTTGCCCTGCACGATCACCGGTTCCCCGACGGACAGCGAGGCCGCCACGTTGCCCCCCAGGGTTCGCCAGGCCCAGACCGTGAAGAAATTGGTGTGCCCGTCCGACCACAGGCCCGTCGCCGGATCGCGGCGCCGGGCCGTTGCCGCCAGGCGGAAGCGTGCCACCGATCCGGACGGCAGCTCGCGGAAGACCGGTGTGGTCGCGACATTTCCGATCACCGTCACCATCGTCTCGTTCATTTCCGACCCCTCCCTTTGTTCCCTTCACGTCCTTGCGCAGCCGCGGCGGCCCACGGTTCTCCGGACCTCCACTCGTGCCCCTCCGCCATCGCAGGCAGCAGCGACGGGAACGACCACGGGCAAGGGCTGCATCCGTGACCCACGCCGGTTCCATCCCGTCCCCGTCGTGGGCCGCGGATTCAGACTGCACCCACGGCGGGAATCCCGCTGAGGCCTGTGGACACCCGCCCGGTTGTGGATATCTCCGTCACCCCCTTGGGTGAACACGCCCCGCGACAGCGGCGATCACGCCTGTGATGCGCACCCGCGCGCGGGCCCGCGGGCGGGCCGCAACCCGGACACGGAAGACACGTGGGAGGGCCGCAACCGGACACGGAAGACACCTGGGAGGGCCGCAACCCGGAAGGGGAAGACCCGCGGGGAGGGCCGCAGCCCAGAACGGCAGACCCCGCGGGCGAGGCACCGCAACGCGGGCGCGACAGCCCTGCGGGGCCCGCGGGTAGGGCCTTCGACGGCACAACGGCAGGTCGCCGCGCGCGAGCTCGCCCACGCACGGCAAGGCCGCGCACGAGGCCCCTCACCCACTCACGGCGAGACCGCGGACAAGGCGGACCCCGCACAGCAAGCCGGCAGGCAAGCCCTCCCCACACAGCAAGCCTGCGGGCAAGGCCCTCACCCACACACAGCAAACCCGCGGGCAAGGCCCTCACCCACACAGCAAACCCGCAGGCAAGCCCTCACCCACACACAGCAAACCCGCGAGCAAGGCCCTCACCCACGCCCGGCAAGTCGCGGACAGGCACGCGGCCCGCCGGGCGAGACGGCGGCACCGCCCGCCCCTCACCCCACCCGCGAGGCGGCCGCCGGCGGCTGTGACGTGCCCAGCACCCGCACGTACTGGCCCCGCACCTCCGCGTACCGCAGCAGCTCCGCCGAGACCGGGTCGAGGACCCTGGCGCGTCCGCACCCCGCCGCCGCCTCCCGGAGGCGGCGTTCCGCTTCGAGCCCGTACCGGCGGGCCGGGCCGCGGGCCGCGATGCGGCAGCCCCAGTCGACGCACGGTCCGCCGACGACGCCGATCGCCATCAGCATCACCGGCAGCCACAGGTTCGGCGGGCACACACCGAGGATCTGCCCGGCCAGCCAGAGACCGCCGACGATCTGCATGATCGTCATGGCCGCCTGGGTCAGGACCGCCGCGGGCCACCAGCCGGGCCGCGGGGGTTTGTCGGAGACCCCGGCGGTGAGTGCCAGCTCGTCCAGCGCCCTGGGCAGCCCCCGCGCCCCGCGTACGGCGGCTTCCCGCACGGCCTGGGCCCAAGGGGCGGGCAGCCCGGCGGCGGCCTCGTCGGCCACGGCGCGCACGGCCTGCTCCACGCGCTGTCTGGCGGTGGCCTCCTCTGCCGCGGTGTGCGGCGCGGACCGGCGGATCCGCGGGAACCGCCAGGACTCGTACCGGCGCCACAGGCGCAGCCAGGGCGAGCCGCAGGCCTTGATGGCGTTCCTGCGCCAGGCGCGCTCCGCGGCCACGCCCGCGGCCGTCGCCCCGATCGCCTCCGCGAGCCGGTCCGCGAACTCCTCGCGTGCCTCCTCACTGAGCCCGGCCTGCCGCCCCGCCGCGTACACCGGGCGCAGTCTGCCCGCGGCGGCGGTCACATCGGCGGCGATCCGGCGCCCCGCGGCGCCCCGGCGTGCGACGAACTGCCCGATCGTGCCGCGCAGTTCGCCGATGCCGCGACCGGTCGCCGCGGACACCGCGAGCACGGTGGCGCCGGGCTCGCCGTACTCCCCCAGGGCGACGCCGTCCTCGTCGAGCAGCCGCCGCAGGTCGTCGAGCACCTGGTCGGCGGCCTCGCCCGGCAGCCGGTCGACCTGGTTGAGCACGATGAACATCACTTCGGCGTGTCCAGCCATGGGACGCAGGTAACGGTCGTGCAGGACGGCATCGGCGTACTTCTCCGGGTCGACGACCCAGATGACGGCGTCGACGAGCGCCAGGACACGGTCCACCTGCTCGCGGTGGGCGACCGCCGCCGAGTCGTGATCGGGGAGGTCCACCAGGATGAGGCCGTTCAGCTGGGCCTCCGCCTCCGGGTTGTGCGGGGGTCTGCGGCGCAGCCTGGCGGGGATCCCCAGCCGGTCGAGCAGCGGCGCGGCGTCGTCCGACCAACTGCACGCCACCGGGAACGAGGTCGTCGGCCGCCGCGCGCCGGTGTCCGAGATGGTCACCCCTGCGAGGGCGTTGAACAGCGACGACTTGCCGCTGCCGGTCGCTCCGGCGAGAGCGATCACCGTGTGCCGCCCGGAGAGCCTGCCGCGGGCCGAGGCCTCGTCCAGCACCCGTCCCGCCTCGGCGAGCGTGCCGCTGTCCACACGCGTCCTGGACAGCCCCACCAGTTCCCGGAGCGCGTCGAGACGGTCCCGCAGCGGCGCGTCGTACACGGAATCGCCCATACGCGCCTCCCCCTCCCTAGCGACGCTCCCAGGGAGGCCGGCAGCGCTGCCGCCCAGGTCCACCACGTCGTCCTCCTGAGTGCCGGCCATGGCACGGCGGGCGATCAGTCCGTCGTCCCAGACGCCGTCTGGCTGGTTGGGGAGCGGCCCGGACGGTGCTTCCTGGGACGGCGCGGAGTCGGTCCGCTCGTCGGACGCGACGGAGGCGGCGGGTTCGGCTGACGCGGCGGGTTCGGCCGACGCAACCGGCTCGGCTGAGGTCACGTTCTCGGCTGTGGTGACGGTCTCGGCCGGGTCGGCGGATCCGGCAGGCTCGGAGGGCTCTGCGGGCTCGGAGGGCTCTGCGGGCTCGGCGGACGCGGCGGTCGCGGCGAGTGGGGTCGGCTCGGCGGGTGAGGCCGGCTCGGTCGGTTCAGTTGCGGCCGTGGCGGAAGTGTCCTGTGTAACGGGTGCGCCGGTGTCCGGCGCGGAGGATGTGGGTGCGCTCTGCGGCAGAGGCGGTGCCGACGCGGTGGACGGTGCCGGGGGTACGGACGAGTCGGACGGTGCGGTGGAGGCGGGCGGCACCGGGGGCGCGCACGGTGGCGTAGCGGGAGGCTCCGCCGTGGAGGGCGGCTGGCCGCCGGCGGAGGGCCCGGACGCGGGCACCGGCTCGTGGCGCGACTCCGGTCCGGGCTGCTCGGATTCCACGGGCCCCGGTGCGGATCCCGACGGGGACCGTGACGCCCGCGGATGCGGGGCGGGCTCCGGAGACTCCGGCCCGGGGCCGGACAACGCGGGGGCGGATGCGGGCGCCTGCGGCTCGGAGGCCGAGAGCCTGGTAGCGGCAGGCTCCTGCGCAGCCGCGACGGTTCCTGCCGCAACGGGCTCCGACGCGGCCGCGGGGGCCTCTGCCACGACAGGCTTCGACGCAGCAGCGGGGACCGCTGCCGCAACGGGCGCCAGGGCGGCGGACTCGGTCGCAACGGACCCGGACGCGGCGGACCCGGACGCGGCGGACCCGGACGCGGCGGACCCGGACGCGGCGGACACTGTCGCGGACTCTGTCGCGGTCGACTCGGTGGCGACGGGATCGGGCCCGGCGGAGTCGGTGCCGGCGGGTGCCGGGGGGACGGCTTCCGGTGCATAGGCACCTGGTGCGTCGGCACCCGGAAGAACGGGCTCCGGGAAAGCGGGCTCGGCCCCGGCGGGTTCCACCGCCGCGGGCTCGGCCCCGGCGGGTGCGGTTCCGTTGTACGCCTCGGCGGACGCGGTTCCGTTGTGCGGGCCGGAATCCCGGTCTTGCCGGGGCTCGGTCCCCGGCCGGGGACCGGCAGCCGGCTGGGCCCCGGGAGCCGTCTTCGAACCTGCAGACGGCTGCGAGCCGGCGGACGGTTCGGGGCCTCGGCGCGCCTGGGGACCCGGGGCCGTCTGAGGGGCGGGGCCCGGCCGGGGCCCGGGGGCCGGCCGCGAGCCGGAATCTGCCTGGGCCCCGGTGACCGGGCCGGGCCCGGGGGCCGGGGCCGACTCTGGTTCAGGCCTGGGTTCAGGCCCGGGCTCGGGCTTGCGTTCGGGCTTGCGTTCGGGGTCGGCAGTGGGCGTGGAGAGGGTCGCCGCGGCCGTCTCGGAGGCCGCCCCGGGCTTCGTCTCCGCCTCCCCCTTCCCCTCGGCGCCGGCCTCGGCGTCCGCCCGGGACGCGAGCACGGACAACGGCTTCCGTGCGGACGCTGCGGGGATGAGGGCGGCCAGGACCTCGGAGTCGCTCTGTGGGACGAGAACGGGCACAGGGTGCGGCAGGCTCGCGGAGCGGGGCCTGGCGGCCCGCCTCGGGTCCGAGGAGGTCTGGCTGCCGGACGCGGGCCCCGGGTCGGCGGCGCCCTCTGCGCCGACGGACTCCCGGTCACCGGTGCGCGCCCGGTCACCGGTGCGCTCCGCGCCCGGGTCGTGCCGGGGCTGCGGCGTGAAGGCCTGCGTGCCAGGGGTGCCGGCGGCGTCGCTCGTGGCGCCGGAACGCGCGGCGTCCCGTCGGGAACCGGCCGCCACGCGCGCGTGCCCATCACCGAGGCCGCCCTCGGCCCGGCCGGCGGCACCGGCTCCGTCGCCGCCGGCGTCCCCCTCGGAACGGTCTGCCGTCCCCCCTCCGCAGCCGACGCCCTTGTCGACGTCGACGCCGACGCCGTCAGCCGCCAGGGAACCGCCCCGCCGATCGGAACGGTCTGCGCCACTGCCCCGCGCGCCGTGGCCGGCACCGGCACCGACACCCGCACCCGCACCCGCACCCGCACCCGCAGGACGCTCAATGAGGCCGCCCCCCGGACGCCCGGCCTGCGGACCGTCTTCGGGACGAACGGTGCGGTCGGCGGTACCAGCCTCGCCGGGGTGAGCACGGTCCACCCGCGCGCCATGGTCAACCCGATCGCCATGCTCCACCCGATCGGCGTGGTCCACACGCTCACCGCGATCCACCCCCTCGGCGTGCTCCACCCGATCGGCGTGATCCACACGCTCACCGCGATCCACCCCCTCGGCGTGCTCCACCCGATCGGCGTGATCCACCTGATCGGCGTGGTCCGCCTCATCCGTCACGGCAGTCACTGCGGGCACCTCTCCTTCTGCAGTACGGACAGCGCGGCGATCAGCTCGGCCTGGGGCTCCGCACGGACGTCCAGGGAGTCGAGCGGGGCGAGGCGCCGCTCGCGTTCGGTGTGCAGGACCCGTTCGACGTAGGTGACCAGGAGCCGCCCACCGCGGTCGCGCAGCCGGAGCGCGGCGCGCGCCCCGATCCGGTCGGCGAGCTTCTCGCCCGCGGAGCGGGCCCTGCGGCCGCCGAGCAGCGAGACGGCCAGCAGGGCCGCGACGGCCTCGGGGTCGGGCGGCGCGTTCTTCTCCAGCGCCCGCGCCTCGTCCTCCGCGTACTCCTCGATGACGCGCCGCCAGCGGCGCACCGCCAGGCCGATCCGGTGCTCCGCGTTCTCCAGGCCGGCGTCACGGGCCGCCAGGGCGGGGGCCTCCGCGCCCGGTTCACGGCGCCAGCGTTCCTCGATGCGCTCGTCGGCCGCGGCCACGGCGCACAGCAGCAGCGCCGCCAGGCTCTCCACGAGCGCGTCCAGCAGTTCCTCGGAGCCACAGTCCATGGGATAGCTGCGCCACCGTTTCAGCGCGTCTCCGGCGAGCACGGCGCCGGCCTGCAGACGGCCTCGTACGCGCGCGTGCTCGTGTTCGTACGCCGCTTCCACGGCCGCGGTGAGCCGGACGGCGGCGGCGTGCTGCGCGGCCACGGCGCCGGCCAGCTCGGGCATCCGGGTGCGCAGCGAATTCAGGACGCCGTTGGCCGTACGGGTGACGGCGTGGGCCCGTACGGCGGGGTCCTGCGCGCACTCGGTGAGCCAGTCACGCAGCGGTGCGACGGCGCTCGCGGGCAGCAGGCCGCCGCCGCCCGCCGACTCGGGCAGCTCGGGCACGGTGAAGCGCGGGACCGCGCCGAGTCCCGCCTTGGTGAGCAGCGCGTCGTACTGGGCCGACACCTCGTCGACGACCTGGTGGGGCACCCTGTCGAGGACGATGCAGAGCGTGACGTCGTACTGCTTGGCGGTGCGCAGCAGGTGCCAGGGGACGGCATCCGCGTACCGGGCCGCCGTGGTGACCATGATCCATACGTCGGCGGCGCAGATCAGCTCGGCGGCGAGGAGGCGGTTCTCGACCACCAGGGAGTCGATGTCGGGGGCGTCGAGCAGGGCGAGCCCGCGGGGCAGGGTGGGCACCGTCTCGATCCGCAGCACCGGCTCGTCCGGGTCCGGGCCACTGCGCCCGCCACCCTTGGAACGGCTTCGGCCGCCGCCGGCCGAGGGCCAGGGCCCGTCACGGAAGCCGTGCCCGCCACCTCTGGGGTGGGTCCGTGCGCCGCCGTCGGGCCCGGCGCGTCCGCCGCTCCCCGTGAGGGCCCGTCCGTCATCCTCCCTGATGACCCGCGCGCCACGAACGGCGGCGCTTGCGGCGACGTCGTCGGCCACCCGGTACGCGTGTGGGACGACACGCCGGCCATCGGTGTGCACCGGATGGGCGGTTTCCGTCGTGTGCCTGTAGGGATCGGTTGCGCCGTAGGGGTCACGGCCGACGGGATCGCCGGGGCCGCCCGGACCGCCCGGACGGCCGTACGGGTCGTGGCTGCCGTGCGGTTCGGGTGCGCCGTAGGAGTCACCGTAGGCACCGGTCCGGCCGTAGCCCTGGCCGTAGGCTTCAGCGTGCTCATAGGGATCGCGGTAGCCGTCCCCGGCGTGGGCGTCGCCATAGGGGTCGGTGTAGCCGTCGCCGTACGCGTCCCCGTAGGACTCGCCGTAGGACTCCCCCAGGGACTCCCCCAGGGTGGTGCCCCCGAAGGCGCCTCCATAGGGGTCGCTTCCGTGCGGCCCGGAGGCGGCCGCCCCGCCGGTCGGGTGACGTGACCCTGTGCGGTGCGCGCCGGTGCCGCCCGCCGCCGGGGCGTGCCCCTCGGGGCCTGGGGACCCGTCAGGGCCCCCGGAACCGGGCGGCCACACACGGGTGAGGTCGGGCAGGATCCGCATACCGCTGAACCAGTGCTGGTCGTCCGGATGGCAGACGAGGACCGGGGTGCGCGTGGTCGGCCGCAGCACCCCGGCCTCGCTGACTTGACGACCCACCAGGGAGTTGACCAGAGTCGATTTCCCGGCCCCGGTCGACCCGCCCACCACGGCGAGCAGGGGGGCCTGTGGCGCCTTGAGCCGGGGCAGCAGGTAGTCGTCGAGCTGCGCCAGCAGCTCCGCCCGGTTGGCACGCGCGCGGGGCGCCCCCGGAAGGGGCAGCGGAAAGCGCGCGGCGGCGACGCGGTCGCGGAGAGCGGAGAGCGCGTCGAGCAGCTGAGGCCGTACGTCCAAGGTCACCACATGCGAAGAATGCCCAATTTCGGATGCTTTCTGAAGCATATGGGCGCGTCTGCGCGCCGATCAGACACGCGAGGCGGAAGGGATGGCGGGGGCAGAGGCATAACGAGTGCACAACACCCGGGGCCAGAGGCTCCAAAAGCGATGCGGGATTCGCAACTGCCTGCGATTATCAGGACCGCTTCACCGAACCTCCACATCGTGGCACGCTCAGGAAGCATCAGGGACGCGGAGCAGGGAGGCCTATCCTTGTCCCCGGCCCAGGCGGATCGCGGCCCGTCCCACCCGGACCGCGACCGGCCACCACGCCCGGCCCCCGTAGCTCAGTGGATAGAGCAGGCGCCTTCTAAGCGCTTGGCCGCAGGTTCGAGTCCTGCCGGGGGCGCCCAGAACAAGGCCGGTCGGTCTGCGCATCGGCCGCCGCGAGCGGGGCGACCACGCGCCGCGGCAAGCTGCCGAGCTCCTGGGCCGTCGCGCCGGAGATGTTCACCCCGGAGCTGGATCTCACGCCGGGGCCGCAGGTAGTGGACCTCCAGGTGAAAGGCGTCGCACAGACGGCGCTGCTCGGCTTCGGGCAGCCGCGCGAGGCTCGCGCCGAGCCGGGCAGTACCTCGATGAGGTCCGAATTCCGTTCCCTCTCGCCTCCCTCAGCTTGTTCGCACTGATGGAGCTGTGTAAGCAGCTCGCGCCGCTTACACCCATGACGGTCGAAGCGTTCACGGACGCTTCGGCGGAACGCGCGACGCGTTTCGGGGTCAGCGTCGCCTTCGGGCTCGTCAAGTTCGTCGAGCTCGTCAAGTTCGTCGAGCTCATTGAGTTCGTCGAGTTCGTCGAGTTCGTCGAGAAGACGTTCTTTGCGCCGTTCGAGGGCCTTGATCTCCCTGCGGAGTTTTTCCGCCCTCCTCGCGTCGCCGCTGCTGCCATGCCGGTCGCGCGACCGGCTCCCGCCGCAGTGCGGCCTACTGGAACGCGGACGCGCCGGGTCCACCAGCATCCGGATCCTCCCGTTCCCACGCGGCGCGTCGAAGAGGATGCGGACGACAGCAGCCGAAGCGTCGGGACCGAGCTGACGGTTGAGCCCGTCGTCGAGGCGGCGCCGAAGCCGATGGATGCCGTACCGGAGGAGTTCGGGCCACTCCCCGGGTGAGAGCGAGACAGCTACAGCTATGGACGCGAGGAGGTCCTCCATCCACCGCGGCCGGAGGGGTAGCCAGCGTGATCACCTATGGGGCGCCAGAACACGCCTCGGCGACCACGGGCAAGGCGCTCGGCGCCGATGGCGGCCATGTTTCGATCATCCTCTGTCGGACACTCAGGGGGCCGACCCCGCGCCGGTCGGCTGCACGTGGAGGTGGCCCACGGTGACCGTGCTCCGTGCCCTGTTCGCCCTCCTCGGCGCGGCGGCGACGCCACTTGCATTACCGCGCGCCTGCAACTATCGTCGCCTGCAACAGAGCGCGTCTACAACTATCTGCGTCGTGTGTCCGGCTCTGCGGTGCGCGGCCGCGCACCGAGTGCCATGGCTCCGCCGACAGAGCCGGCAGTCCGCCGAGGCACCTGTACTTCACCCCACCCGCGCCAGGGATGCCCCCGGCGTGGATATACCGAACGAAAAGGCACCACCATGTCGCTCAAGAAGATCCTTCCCGGCCATCTCGGCTTCGGCACCGCCCCGCTGGGCAATATGTTCCGCGCGATCCCCGACGAGGAGGCCCGCGCCACCGTCGAGGCCGCCTGGGACCAGGGCATCCGCTACTACGACACCGCCCCCTTCTACGGCGCCGGCCTGGCCGAGGAGCGCCTGGGCCAGGTCATCTCCACCAAGCCCCGCGACGCCTACGTGCTGTCGACCAAGGTCGGCCGGGTCATCCTCGACGAGCCGGAGACCGACGTCCCCGACTTCGGCGAGAAGGGCGGTCTCTTCGAGTACGGCAACCCGAACAAGATCGTTCACGAGTGGACCGCCGAGGCCACCGAACGCTCCATCGAGGGAAGCCTCAAGCGCCTGGGTGTCGACCGGCTCGATATCGTCTGGGTGCACGACATCGCCCAGGACTTCCACGGCGACGCCTGGCTGCAGAAGTTCGAGGAGGCCCGAACCGGAGCCTTCCGCGTTCTGTCCCGCCTGCGCGACGAGGGCGTCATCAAGGCCTGGGGTCTGGGTGTCAACAAGACCGAACCCATCGAGCTGACCCTCGCCCTGGACGAGCCCCGCCCCGACGGGTTTCTCCTCGCCGGCCGCTACACCCTCCTCGACCACGGACACGCGCTGCAGCGGCTGCTGCCCATGGCCCAGGACCAGAATGTCGACATGGTCGTCGGCGGCCCCTACAGCTCCGGCATCCTCGCCGGTGGCAGCCACTTCGAGTACCAGCAGGCCCCGCCGGAGATCATCGAGCGCGTCGGCAGGCTCAAGGCCCTCGCCGACAAGCACGGCGTCAGTATCAAGGCCGCCGCCCTGCAGTTCTCCCTCGCCCACCCGGTCGCCGCGGCGGTGATCCCCGGCGCCACCCGCCCGAGCCGCATCGCCGAGGACACCGCTGCCCTGAACGAGAACATCCCGGCCGCGTTCTGGCACGACCTGCGCGCCGCCAACCTGGTCAGCCCAGCCGCCCCGCTGCCCAACGGCGCCTGACCCCCACCCACCCCTGCACGACGTCCTCCCAGCACCAGGATCCAGGAGAAAGATCATGGCCTCCACCTCCGTCAGCCGTATCGTGCCCGCCTCGCCCGACAAGGTCTGGAGCCTCGTCGGTGGCTTCGACGCCCTGCCCGACTGGCTCCCCTTCGTTCCCGAGAGCACCGCACTCGAAGGTGGCCGAGTGCGCCGGCTGAAGAACTCCGAGGGCGAGGTCATCATCGAGCGCCTCGTCGACTTCAACGAGGCCGAGCGCCACTACAGCTACGCCATCCTCCAGGCCCCGTTCCCCGTCAACGGCTACGTCTCCACCATCCGGGTCCACGCGGTCCCCGGCCAGGAGAACGCCGCCGAGGTCCAGTGGTCCGGCCGCTTCAACCCCGACGGCGCCACCGAGAACGAGGTCGTCGACCTGTTCACCGGCATCTACCGCGACGGCCTCGACGCCCTCCACAAGAATCTCGCCGCCTGATACCAGGGCCGGGCCCGCCGAGGACCATGGACCACACAGCCCGGGCGTGCACCCTGCGTACACGGGCTGCGTCACGAGCAAGCCGGGTACCGGGTGCCGGCCCCGCGGTGGCGCACCCGGAGTGCGGTGAGGGTGGTGAACGGCGGTGAACGGCAGGTCGGCGGTGGCGTCTGCGTCGAGGTAGGTAGGTAGGTAGGTAGGTAACCGGTGGCGTGGCGGTCCTGCGACGCTACGGCTCGGTGATGCCTGCTTGTGGCGAGGGCAGGTGCACCGCGGGCAGCAGCCCCTGCTCGATCTCCCTACGCGGCAACGACAGCCCGAGATGCTCGCCCACCGCCCCGAACAGCCGCCTCGCCAGCTCCTCCTCCTCGCCCCAGGGGTCGTCGGGGTCCTCGCAGCCGGGGAAGGTGTCCCGCACCGCCCCAGCCTCACGCATGGCCGCATCCAGTGCGGCGAACGCCCCGAGCCGGTCCCTGAGCGGGAACGCGGTCTCCAGCAGACTGCCACCCGGCTCGATGGACCTCATTTCGCCGGCCGCGTCGCCGTAGTACACCCACGGGGTCTCCTGCAGGAAGCGATCCAGGCAGATGAATTCCTCACCCTCCCCCACCAGGGTGTCCTTCCCCAGCCGGTCGACGAGGATGAGGTGCCAGGTGGACCACTCGGTCTCCAGGACGTACGCCCACTCGCCGCTGCGGCCGAACATCGCCACGCTGTCGCCCGGGTCCACGCTCAGCCTGTCGAAGTCCCTGAAAAGTGGTGGCTGCTCGGCCATGCGGCGGTCCGCACCGAGGCGGACCACGAAGTCCACCGGGTCCACGCCCCGCACCGCCGTGAGGGAGACGTCCGAGAGCATCCCGTTCCTGACGATCGCACCGCTGTACCAGTGCTCGCCGATCCAGGCCAAGCCGTCCGTCACCGTGCCGTCCCCCCTCCTCGGTCTCCGCGCACACGTTACCGAGCCCCAGGACGGCTCTCAGCGCGTCAGCGGCTGCCGGTAAGCCAGTGGCGTCCGCGTGGACAAGCCTCATAACGTGTGCGTTCGTGACCGATGATCCGAAGACGCACCCGAATCGACATGACCTCGGCCGAGTGTTCAACGAGGTGCCTGAGCTCTACGACCGGGTCCGGCCGGATTACCCCGACGAACTGTTCGCGGACCTTGGCGCCATCACCGGCATGGACGAAGGGTCGTCGGTGCTGGAGGTGGGCTGCGGTACCGGCCAGGCGACGCGCACGCTCGCAGCGCTCGGATGCTCGGTGACCGCCGTCGAGCCGGGCGCGGACATGGCCGCGCTCGCCCGCCCGGCGGCTCGCATCCTTTCGCAACGTCGAGGTCGAGACGTCGACGTTCGAGGAGTGGGACGACCGTGGTCGGCGCTTCCATGTTCTCGTGGCCGCATCGTCGTGGCACTGGGTCGACCCGTCGACTGGCTGGCGGCGAGCGCACGACGTGCTCCGTCCTGGAGGTTGGATGGCGCTGCTCGGCCACGTCGTCGTCCGCCTGCCGGGAGAGCCGGAGGTGTATGCCGAGACCGCCGACCTCCACGAGCGGTTCTGCCCAGGGAACCCCGACTGGGGTCATCCGCCGCTGGAGGAGGACGTGCGAACCACCGACGGCGGCTGGGGCCTGGTCGACGATCCCGGAGGACTGTTCGGCCCGACGATCGTGCGCTGGTATCCAACCGTTCAGTGGTTCAACGGGGACGGCTTCGCCGATCTCCTTCGTACACAGTCGCTGTATCGGAGGCTCGACCGGGATGTCCGTGAGCCTCTGCTCGACGCCATCGCCGAGCGCATCCGCACGCGGATGGGCGATCGAGCCTCACGCCGTTATCTGAGCGTCCTGCGTGTCGGACAGTGCGCCTAGTGCGGCCGGGGACCGATCTCTGCACTAGCTTTCGTGGCCTGGTCAGCGGCTGGAGAGGGCTCTCGCCCCACGCCGGCCGAGGGCGATCTGGCCGAAGGCCGGCACGCCGACGCTGACCGGATTGGACCGGCGGGCCGCTTCGGCTCGGACCGGCGGACCCCCCTCGGCTTGGACCGGCGGACCCCCTCGGCTTGGACCGGCGGGCCGCCCCGGCATGGAGCCGCGCGAGCTTGTCAGCCGTGCCCGTCGGGCCGGATCGCCGACAGCTCCAGCACCGGCACACCGGGCGTCTCGAATCCGAAGACCTGCGCGTACAGCCCGAGCTCGGCCTCAGGAGAGGCCCTGTGTGGAGCGTGAGGGGTTGTCCCCCGCGATGATTTCGCTAGTCACGGCCGGACCATACTGAGTCATTCCCGAGGCTCACCTGCCCGGAGCATGCACTCGGGCACGCGAGGGGCCATCTCCGCAGCCGCCCGCGGGGCGTTCGGCCCGAGACCGCGCTCGCCCCCCTGTCCGGCGAATCCCGTGCAACGTGCAGCGCGTGTGCTATGCCAGGCGGTTGGCGCGTGCCGCGTCGGCCGCCCGATACGGAGTCCTGGTCACGAGCATGCCTGAGTCTCCGCCCCACGGGAGCTGGTGGCCGTTCCCCACGGGGCCGGTGGCCGTTCCCCACGGGGCCGGTGACGTGGGCAGGTGGCGTTCCCCACGGGCCGGTGGCCGTTCGTCGCGCCCCCCGCCTGCGTGCCGATCCAGCCCTCCAGTCGCTCGTGAGGGACAGTGGGTGGTATGAAGAATCTTGGTCTGCCGGATCGCATCCAGGCATGTCTGTTCGACCTCGACGGTGTCATCACGAAGACCGCGGTCGTGCATGCGGCGGCATGGAAGGAGATGTTCGACGCGTTCCTGCGCGGTCGGGACAGGGATGCCCGCCCCTTCGACTCCTCCGACTACGACAGGTACGTCGACGGCCTGCCGCGTGCCGACGGTGTACGGTCCTTCCTCGCCTCCCGCGGCATCGAGCTGCCCGAGGGCGGCCCCGACGACCCGCCGGGCCGCGACACCGTCCACGGCCTGGGCAATCGCAAGAACGACCTGGTCCTGGAGAAGATCCGTACGGAGGGCGTGGAAGCCTACGCCGGCACACTCCGATATGTGGAGGCCGTCCGGGCCCGGCACCTGCGGACCGCGGTGGTGTCGTCGAGCGCGAACTGCCGGGACATCCTGCGCTCGGTGGGCGCCGAGGACCTGTTCGAGGTGCGGATCGACGGCATCGTCGCCATCGAGCGGCATCTGCCCGGCAAGCCACGCCCCGACACCTTCCTCGCAGCGGCGCACGACCTCGGTGTGGACGCCAGGAACTGTGCCGTGTTCGAGGACGCCCTCGCGGGCATGGACGCCGGCAGGTCGGGCCACTTCGGTTACGTCGTGGGGGTGGATCGCGTCGGGCAGGCCGACGCACTGCGGGCCCACGGGGCGGACGTCGTGGTGAGGGACCTCGCCGAGCTGGGAGTGGACGCGTGATCACACACACCAATTACCTGGTCGAGCCCTGGAGCCTGCGCGAGCACGGCCTCAACCTGGACGTCCTCCCGCAGAGTGAGTCCCTCTTCGCCCTGTCCAACGGGAACGTGGGGTGGCGCGGCAACCTCGACGAGGGCGAGCCGCACGGGCTGCCGGGCTCGTACCTCAACGGACTGTACGAACTGCACCCGCTGCCCTACGCGGAGGCCGGATACGGCTACCCCGAATCAGGGCAGACCGTTGTGAACGTCACCAATGGCAAGATCTTCCGTCTCCTCGTCGACGACGAGCCTTTCGACGTGCGCTACGGCCGGGTCCGCTCCCACGAGCGGGTGCTCGACCTGCGCGCCGGGGTGCTGCGCAGGACCTGCGACTGGGTCTCGCCCGCCGGCCGCGCGGTCCGGGTGCGCTCCACACGCCTGGTCTCCTTCACCCAGCGCGCCATCGCCGCCGTGCGGTACGAGGTCGAGGCGGTCGACGGTGACGTCCACCTCGTCGTCCAGTCGGAGCTCATCGCCAACGAGCAACTGCCCCACACCGAGGGCGACCCCAGGGCCTCGGCCGCCCTCGCATCACCGCTCGTGGCGGAGGAGCACATCGCCCACGGAGTGCGGGTGCGTCTCGTGCACAGCACCGCGCGCAGCGGCCTGCGGGTGGCCGCGGGGGCCGACCATGTCGTCACAGGGCCGGACGGGACCAGGGCCGTCAGCGAGAGCGGTGACGACATCGGCCGCGTGACGGTCATCTCCACTCTCAAGCACGGCGAGACCCTGACCATCGAGAAGTTCGTCGCCTACGGCTGGTCCTCGATCCGCTCCCTTCCGGGCGTGGCCGACCAGGTCGACGCCGCCCTCGCCCAGGCGCGCAACGCCGGCTGGGACGGCCTGGTCGCCGAGCAGCGGGCCTACCTGGACGACTTCTGGTCGAGGGCCGACGTCGAGATCGAGGGGGACGAGCAGATCCAGCAGGCGGTGCGCTTCGCGCTCTTCCACGTCCTCCAGGCCGGCGCGCGGGCCGAGGAACGCGCGATCCCCGCCAAGGGCCTCACCGGTTCCGGCTACAGCGGCCATTCGTTCTGGGACACGGAGACGTTCGTCCTGCCGCTCCTGACGTATATCGCGCCAGAGGCGGTCGCACAGGCCCTGCGCTGGCGGCACACCACCCTGCCCGCGGCGAGGGAGCGGGCCGCGCAACTGGGCCTGGAAGGAGCCGCGTTCCCCTGGCGGACGATCGAGGGCTCGGAATGCTCCGCCTACTGGCCCGCCGGAACGGCCGCCTTCCACGTCAACGCCGACATCGCCGACGCCGCCGTACGGTACGTCGCCGCCACCGGCGACGAGGGGTTCGAGCGTGAGATCGCGTCCGAACTCCTCGTGGAGACAGCCCGGTTGTGGCGCTCCCTCGGGCACCACGACCACCACGGTGTCTTCCACATCGACGGGGTCACGGGCCCGGACGAGTACAGCGCCGTGCAGGACGACAACACCTACACCAACCTCATGGCGCAGGCCAACCTGTACAACGCGGCGGACCTGGTCGAGCGCCATCCTGAGTGGGCAGCCGGACTCGGCGTCGACGACGAGGAGAGCGCAGCCTGGCGCGATGCCGCCGAGTCCATGCACGTGCCGTACAACGACGAGTTGGGCGTGCACGAACAGCACGCGGGCTTCACCCGTCACCGGCCGTGGGACTTCGCCGGAGTGCGCGACGACCAGTACCCGCTGATGCTGCACTTCCCGTACTTCGATCTCTACCGCAAGCAGGTCGTCAAGCAGGCCGACCTGGTTCTCGCCATGTTCCTGCGCGGTGACAGGTTCGACGCCGAACACAAGGAGCGCAACTTCGCCTACTACGAGCCCCTCACGGTGCGGGACTCCTCCCTGTCGGCCTGTGTCCAGGCGGTGATCGCCGCGGAGGTGGGGCACCTGCGCCTTGCCTACGACTACACGGTCGAGGCCGCGCTGCTCGATCTGGAGGACCGGGAGAACAACACACGCGACGGTGTGCACGTCGCCTCACTGGCCGGCACGTGGCTCGCGCTCGTCTGCGGCTTCGGCGGCATGCGGCACACGGCCGACCGGCTGGAGTTCGCACCCAAGCTCCCCGAGCGGCTGCGGCGCCTGGCCTTCAAGGTGATCGTCTTCGGCCGCTGCCTCGCCGTGGAGGTCAGGGCGGACTCGGCCACGTACACCCTCATGCAGGGCGAGCCACTGACGTTGCGGCACTTCGGAGAGGACGTCACCGTCTCCGTCGGCCATCCGGTGAAGCGCCGCCTCATCCCCCGTGCGGTGGGCCCCGCACCGAAGCAGCCTCCCGGCCGGGAGCCCCGGGCGACCTCGGTGCCGAGGCCCTGACCGTGCTGACCGCCGGCCAGGGCGTGAAGCGGTCCGGGGCCCGCTCCCATGGGACCCCGGCCGCCTTGCCCCCCGCGCAGGAGTAGGACGAGGTCGGGACGGGTCGGCACCGTGCGCGTGCCGCCCCGGCTCGCGCTTCGAGGTCACGCTCCTCGGGCACGCCACCGGTGTCAGCCGGTGGCTGCCGTGCCGGCCGGGAGAATCCCGTGGCCGACGAGTGCCTGCCGGGTGGCATCGGCGGACACGTGGTGGATGCCAAGACCGCCCAGTCCTTCGAGGGCCTGGACGTTCTCCTTCTTGTCGTCGACGAGGACCAGGTCGCGGGCCAAGCGCCCGGTCTCGCAGGCTATCTTCCGGAAGAAGAGGGGATGGGGTTTGCGGACCGTCAGTTCGCATGAGGCGAAGACGTCCAGGTCCAGGTCGGACGGGAACATCTCAGCGACATCCGCGATCCACACGGGGTAGTTGGATCCCACGACGGTTTGGTGCGCGGCCGCGCAGTCGCGCAACAGGGACCTCATGCCGTCGAGCCAACGGTATCCACCCCGCCGTAAGTCGTGGAACTCCCGCACGTCGAGGTCGATCCCCCGCTCGCGCAGACTGCGCCAGTAGGCGCCCTCGTCGATCTCGCCGCGCTCGAAGCGAGCGTAGACCTCCGGGACACGGGCGCGTTCGAACTCTTCGAACGTGCAGCCCGCGGCCTGGGCGTAGGCCATCTCGTAGGGATCATGCAGGAGGGTTCCCATCAGGTCGAACACCACCAGGACGGCGCCGCGGTCCGCGGGGGGAACCCTCCCCGACACGGAACGCCCGGCTACCGGGCGGGTCGCCCGGGTGTTCCGTCGGTGCCGGAGTCGTGCCGTCATCTGACGCGGACTTCCAGGCAGGTGATCTGGTCAGCGCCGAGGTGCCCGGTGCGGCGCAGCGTGGAGGGGTCGGCCTCCACGGTGCAGTGCGTCTCGGTCAGCGTGTCGACCAGGATGCCGACCGCGGCGCGGGCCAGGTTCGACCCGATGCACAGGTGGGCTCCCCTGCCGAACGCCAGGTGCCGGCTCTCACGGTCGCCCGGCTGGAAGGCGAGGGCTTCCGGGAAGAAGTCCTCGTCCAGGTTGGCGGCACCCAGTACGAGGAGTACCCGCTGCCCGGGGCTCACCTGGTGGCCCGCGATGTCCAGTTCCCGTGTGGCGTAGCGGACGGCGAAGCGGAACGGGCAGCTGAGCCTGAGGGCCTCCTCGGTGTAGGCGGCGCTCGCCGGCGCCTCGGTGCGGTGGCCGGGCAGATCCTGGTCAGGTCCGGCGTAGCGCAGGAGGGCTTCGGTGAGCGTGGCCGCCAGCGGATCCATCGTCCCCGTGATGATCTGGACGGCCACGGCCACGGCCACGGTCTCACCGAGTTCCGGGTCGTCGGCCAGGGAGCGGAGTGCCTCGGCCAGCAGCGTTCGCGGGTTGTTCACGACCGTCTCCCGCACGGCGGCCCTCGCCTGGTCCATCGACGCCCTGGCCCGGATGGCCAGGGCGTCGTCGAGGTGGGAGCCTGGCTTGGCCAGATAGGCCATCAGCCCGTCGGTGGAGGAGGCCAGGGCGTCCATCTGCGGGAGCGTGGCGCCGAAGACGGCCGCCAGTACCGCCAGGCAGTACGGGCGGCAGAACTGCTCGATCCAGTTGTCGGGGGCCGCCGCCTCGCGTAGTTCGCGCAGCAGGCCGGCGCATGCGTCCCGCAGTTGCGGCAGCAGGGGCTGGACCTGCTGCCGGCCGAAGGCCGGCAGCAGCCGTCGGCGAACTTCGGCGTGGTGGCCTCCCCAGGACCGGAAGAACTCGATCACGGGCCGGTGCAGTTCGACCTGCTGGGGAGAGAGGCCGGCCTGCGCGAGGGGGTCGCGCTGGGGCATGTTCGTCAGCGCCGGGTGCAGGAGCAGCTCGCTGGTGAGCGCGTAGGAGGTGACGATCAGGGCACCCGTCCGCGGTTCCACCGAGACCTGGCGCGACGTCATGCCGTGCAGAGCGGCGCGGGGATCCCGCGTCGAGTAGTCGTCGAAGATCGGGTGCACGACGGTGTCGTCGAGGTTGCCGCCGGACCTCACGAGTCGAGCCTCTGCGAGGTTCCCGGGCCGGCCGGGGCACGGAACGGCCGGGAGCCGGAGATGACGACCGCGAGGCGGGAGGACGGGGCGAGCTCGGACTTGAGCAGGCCGGACAGCGAGATGTAGGCGGACTTCTCACGGCCGTAGTCGAGTTCGATGTCGGCGTCGGCCAGGATCTCGTCCACGATGGGCCGCAGCCCCTCGACGTCCTGGGGAGACACGGACTGCAGCTCGGTGCCCTCCGGCAGTTCCCGCCGCAACTGCGGAAGGGTCGCCACGGGGTTGGTGGACTGCAGTGTCGGCTCGAAGGGGTCGTCGGGCAGCCTCAGGTCCGCGTCGCCGACCTCCTGCGCGTCGTTCTGCCAGGCCCAGGTGAGCGTGTCCGCGTCGCCCGGCTGGAAGAGGAGGTAGCGGCGGTCGTTGAGCACGCCGGTGGGATTCTCCACGATACGGTTCAGCCGGGAGAAGCCGACCTCGTAACCCAGCGGTCCGTAGCCGCCGGCGACCGTCTGCACGATGGTGTCGGTCTGCGGCACCATCTCATAGATGACGGAGGCCAGCGCCGCCTTGCCCTCCAGCTTCCAGTCGAAGGGCGCCAGGTGGTGGCGTCCCGCCTGTGCGGCGGCCTTCTTCGCGTTGGCGGACAGGTGGGCGTAGGCGCAGTCGAGGGCGTAGACGGGCTGCTCCGGGTCGGCTTCGGTGTCGCCCAGCTTGTCGAGGTTCTGCTCGGGGATGTAGCTCGCGCACGACACCCCGGCGCGCTGTGCGTAGTGCCGGTAGGCCAGGGCCGTGTTGCCGGTGGAGTGGACCGAGACGCGTGTGAGGTCGAGCTGCTTGGCGGCGGCGAGCACGATGGCCGCCTCCAGGTCCTTGAACGTGCCCGTGCCCAGCCGGGTGCAGTCGATCAGCCAGACCTCGCTGACGCTCATCCGCGATTCCATCAGCGCGCTCCTGATGACACGCGGTTTGGCGCCGTCGTCCAGTGCGGGCTCGTAGTCGACGGGCACCAGGTCCGGGTAGCGCCAGGGCAGGCCGCGCTCCTCGGCGACGAACCGGGAGAACGGGCCCGGCTCGGGAAGTCGCAGGGCGAGTGCGCCGCCGCAACCGGCGCAGGCGTAGCGGGCGATCTCCTCGGTGGTCGGGATACGGTCTTCGCAACGCGGGCAGGACAGTCTGATCGTCATGGCAGATACCTACTTCTCGTGGAGTGTCGGAATGTGGCCGGTGAAGTCGAGGGTCGCCCTGCGCGTTTGGACGGCTTGCGCGTCCATGAGCCGAAGGCCGGGGCAGACGCGGACGATGTCTTCCAGGAGTTCTCGGGAGGCGTTGGGGTGCCGGATCGCGTAGAGGACCAGGTTGCGGTCCGCCCACCAGTTCCCGCTGTGCTCGGTGTGCCGGATCATCCGGCGCAGGGTGGTGTCGTCGGTGTGGGTGTTCATGAGGGCGGCGTGCCGTACCCACCAGCTGCCGCCGTGGGCGGAGGCCAGCAGATCGGCCACCTCGTGGCGGGAGCGGGCCATGAAGACCCGGAGCATGACCTCCGTCTCCGAGGGCCCGGCGGTGGCGTCCGTGGGAGCGGCCGCATCCGGGTCCACGGCGTCGTCGTGGATGCCCGCGTCACCGCCCAGGATGTCGTGCGCCAGGCGGCGCAGTGTGCCCGGTTCGGCCGCCGTGTGGGCGCGCAGCCACGGCAGGTGACACAGGAGCAGGCGGCGGGCGGAGGACAGGAACACCGACGACAGCAGCTCGTAGACGGCGCTCTGGCGCTGGAAGTCGAGTTCTCCGCTCTCGCAGCCCCGGCGGAGTCGCATCGCGGTCGCGAACGCCTCGGGGGCGGCCGGGTCGACCTCGTCGCGTGCGGCCAGTGCCGTGAGGGCCGGTTCGGTGGTCCGGTAGCGGACCCGGCCGCTGATCAGTGCTTCGCACTCCGCCAGTACCGTCCAGCCCCGGGTGCCGCCGAGGCCGAACTTCTCGGGGCGTTGCAGGAGGGGGCCGTGCACCAGGGGGAGCGCTGTGGCGGTCGCCAGGAGGTGGACGACCTCCCGGGCCCGGACGGCGGGGTCGTGCCAGAGGGTGCGGACGACCTTGCGGAAGGCCGGGAACAAGGCGGGGTCGCCGCCGATGTTCCGGCTGAACATCACCGCGTGCAGGTCGGTCGCGTTGGCCCGTGCCCAGGACAGCAGATCGGATGCGTCGCCGGAGCAGGTGACGAGGTCGAGGTAGCCCGCCCCGTGGAAGTCGATCTCGGGTAGTGGTGTACCCGACGGGTTCCAGCACAGCAGGTCCAGGTCGCTGAGGAGGGTGGCCTCGCCACGTGCCGTCCCGCCCCAGCTGGTGATCACCACGTCGGGGACGGCGTCGGTGAGTGTGTGGACCACCGATGTGGCGTCCTCTCGGACGGCGCTCGCGAACACTAGGCCGCCCCCAAGGTGCTGCCGCCGTCGTAGGCCAGGAGTTGGCCGGTGAGGTGGTGGGCGTGGGGGACGAGTCCGACGAGGAAGCCGGCCAGTTCCGTGGGGGTCACCAGACGACCGCCCGGGCGCCCCGGGTCGGCCGGGGCGTTCGGGTACTGGCGTCGTATCCGCGCCTGGTTGCGGCCCACCGTCACGGTGCCGGGTGCCACGCCTATCAGCCGGATGCCGTCGGGCGCCCAGGCCGGGCCCAGGCTGCGGACCAGGCTGGCCACCGCGGCTTTCGTCGCGGCGTACAGCGGCTGGTGCGGCCGGGCCACCAGCGCGGCGTTGGAGGTGACGACGAGGCAGACGCAGGAGTCGGCGCGCGGCGAACGGTGCACGGTGTGCAGGACGTTGACGCAACCGATGAGATTGTCGCCGACGACCTGGTCGACCTCGTCCGTTCCGGCCGCCTCGACCGTGGCCGAGGAGACGGTGCCGAAGGCGAGGACCACTACGGAGGGGGGACCGGAGCGGGCGGTGGCGTCCTTTGCCGCCCTGGCGAAGGCCTCGCGGTCCCGCACGTCGACCCGGTGGTGGGAGCCTGCCCGGGCGGGGGCTTCGGCACGGTCGAAGGTGATCGTGCGGTAGTCGCCCGCGAGCCGATCCCGGATCGCGGCTCCGATGCCGCCGGCACCGACCACCCAGGCTGTTGGTGTGACGGTCATCGCAGGGCTTCCATGCGTTCGGCCAGGGCGGTGATGCGCTCGATCTTCGGTATGGAGCGGGCGGAGTCGAACGAGTGGGCGAGCCAGGTCTCCAGCAGGGTCTTCGCCAGCGGCGGCGGTGTGACCTCGGCTCCGAGCGCCAGCACGTTCGCCGCGGAGTTGCGGCGTGCCTTCTCCACGCTGTACGTGTCGGTGCAGCGGGCCGCCCGGATGCCGCGGACCTTGTTCGCGGTGATGCTCATGCCCAGCCCGGTACCGCACATCAGGATGCCCGAGTGCAGATCTCCCGCCGCGACGCGGTGAGCGGTCTCCCAGGCGATGTCGGGGTAGTTCTCCGCGCCCGAGCCGGGGGTGATCTCGTAGCCGAAGCCGGCCAGTTCGAGGGTGCCCAGGACCACCTGGGTCAGCTGCTCTCCCATGGGGTCGTATCCGACGGCGACGATGTGCTTCATGATGTGCTCCTTCAGACGGAAGTGAGGGATGAGACGGGGTCGTCGGCTCAGGGGCGAGGCACGGATGTGCGCACCACGGCGACCATGTCGTTGAGGGTCTTGGCTTTGAGGACCTTGCGCAGCGGCACGTCGTGCCCGAACGTCGCGCGGATGCGTGCGGCTACGCGCGTCGCGGCGAGGGAGTCGCCGCCCAGGTCGCGGAACGAGTCGTGCGGGCGGATGTCGCCCTGGCCGAGGATCTCGCTCCAGATGTCGATGAGGGCCCGTGTGGGGTCGTCGGGGTCGCGTTCCGTCGGCCGGGAGGGCGCGGGTGTGCCGGCCGCGCGGTCGGGGCCGGTCGCGGGTGGCCGGGAGGTCGCTGCGGTGCGGGAGGCGTGTCCGGCGGACGGGTCGGCCTCGGGGCCGGGGCCGGGGTCGGGGGTACTCCAGCGTCGCCGGCGTGCGTCGAAGTCCGCCGCGCCCACGAGGAGGTGGGGCTCCGTGTCGACCGCGGTGGCTCGGCGGTAGGCGGCCAGGGCCTCTTCGATGCCGATCTCGTGCGGCGCGCAGGGCCGTCCGTCGCCCTCGTGCCAGGTGTCCCAGCCGATGCTGAGCCACCGCGTGTCGCCTTCCCGGGCCAGAGCCGCGGCCATGGAGTCGAGGTAGGCGTTCGCCGCGGCGTAGGCGGCAAGGCCCAGGCCACCGAGGACGGCTGACGAGGAGGAGAACAGGACGATCCGTCCCACGTCGAGTCCCCGCACGGCCGCCACGAGGTTCCGGACGCCGTCGATCTTCGGCCGCATGATTCTTTCGGCGTGGGCCCACCCGGTCTGCGCCACGGGCGTGTTGGCGTCCTCGCCGGTGATGCCGGCCGCGTGGATCACGCAGTCCAGCCGGCCCCACCGCGCCGCGACGTCGTTGAGGAGGCCCGCCAGGCTGTCGGGCTGGGTGACGTCGGCATGGGCCGTCGCCACAGTGCTGCCGGTGGCGCGGATGCGGTGCAGTGCGGCGCGCAGGTCCGCCGGGCTGTCGGGTCCGGGGGCGGCGGACAACGACCGGCCCGCGAGGATGATCCGGGCGTTCCCCGGCCGGGCCAGTTCCTCGGCCAGCAGCAGTCCGAGCCGGCCGCCTCCGCCGAGGATCACGTGCGTGCCGCCGTCGGCGGGCCGTGGCCCGGCTGGGGGGAGGGCCAGGGGCTGGAAGGCGGGGGTCCACAGGTGCCGGCCGCGCAGGGCGGCCTGACGGTTGGCGGGACCACCGCCGAGCAGGCGGCTGAGCAGGGAGGTGGTCAGGGCGCGCCCTTCCCGGGTGCGGGCCGCGTCGTCGAGGTCGACGTAGAGGCAGCGCGTGAGGGTGTCCTCCTGTGCGACGACGGTGGCCAGGGCCGCCGCCGCGGCACGGGAGGGGTCGAGCCGTTCGTCACCGGTGACGCAGAACGCGCCGGCGCCGAGTACGAGCAGGGTCGCGGCATGGGCGGGGAACACCGCCCGCCAGGCGCGGTACGCGAGGGTCAGATCACGTGTGGGGGTGAGATCGTCCGCGGTGTCGTCCAGCATCCAGCCGTAGGCCAGGCTGGGCGCGGCGATGCTCTCGGCGGCCAGCGCGGCGAACAGCCGGCGGTGGTCCCGCTCCTTTGCGGGGTCGATCTCGAAGCTCCGCTCGCCGGTCTTGCGGAAGCCGGTACCGGGGCGTACGAGCACGACCCGGTCGCTGCCCGGGAAGGTCCCGGTGAGCAGGCCGTCGGTGTCCTCGTAGAGGACCCATGTGCCGTGGCCGCGGCCACGGTCGTCGGCTGCGGGAGGCGGGGTGGTGCGCGTCCACTGCGGTATGTGGACGGTGGCCGAGCCGGACCGGGTGTGGGGTGCGGGGGCGGCGGGGGTGTGCTGAGGTGGCTGGCCGGCGGCGGGACGGGGCCCGGAGACGGGCTCGTGCCAGTGGCGGTCGCGGGCGAAGGGGTAGCCGGGCAGCGACACCGTGCGGCCGCGGCCCGCGGATGCCACGCGGTCCCATTGCAGAGGGGCGCCTGCCAGCCAGAGGCGGCCGAGGCCTTCGAGGAGGGTGACGCGCTCTTCCCGGGCGGACCCGGGCCCGGACGGCAGCAGGTCGGCACGTGTGCCGGCCACACCCCGGCCGGCGGCCAGCTGTGTCAGGACCCGCCCGGCTCCGACCTCCACGAGGGTGGCCCTCTCGCCGGAACAGCGCAGCTGGTGGTCGAGCGCGGCGCCGAAGCGTACCGGGGCCAGGGCCTGACCGGCCCAGTAGTCCCCGCGGGTGGCGTCGTCCGTGAGGGGCAGGCCGGTGACGGTGGAGATGAGAGGGAGCTTCGGAGCCGACAGGTCGAGCGTGGCAGCCAGGGCGTTCAGCTCTTCCGCCGCGGGTGCCATCGCCGGGGTGTGGAAGGCACGCCGCGAGGCGAGCCGTCGGACCGGCCAGTTCTGCCGGCGGCACCATCGTGCGTAGCGTGCCAGGGCGGCGGGTGCGCCGGCGACGACGGTGTCACGGGGGCTGTTGACGGCGGCGACGGACAGCCCGTCCGGGAGCTGGGCCCGTACCTGTTGCTCCGCGGCCCTGACCGCCAGCATGGCACCGGGGGCGCAGTCTTCCATGGCACGGCCGCGGAGGGCGACGAAGCGCAGTGCGTCCCGGGGTGTGAAGACGCCGGCCACGGTGGCGGCCGCGATCTCCCCCACACTGTGGCCGATCACTGCCGTGGGCTGGACTCCCCAGTGCTCCAGCGTCTGGGCGAGGGCGTACATGACGGTGAACAGCGCCGGCTGGGCGTAGCGGGTGGACTCGAGCATGGCCCTGCCGTCCCGGAGGTTCCCGCCGTAGAGGACGTCGCGGACGTCGAACCCGGTCAGTGGCTCCAGGAGCGCGGCGCACCGGTCGACGGCGTCCTTGAACCGGGGTTCGTTCGCGTAGAGGTGGCGTCCCATGCGCGGGTACTGGACCCCCTGGCCCGGGAAGAGGAAGACGACGGCCGGGGGTTCGGCGGCGGCGGGCGCGGCGTGCCAGTGGTCGGCGGTGCCTGGGGCGGCGAGCCGGAAGGCGCGGTGGGGGAAGTGTCTGCGCCCGGTGGTCAGGGTGTGGGACGCGTCGGCGAGCAGGGCGGACGGGGCGTCCTTCAGGGCGGTGTCCAGACGTCCGGTGAGCTGGTCCAGTTGCGGCCGGGTACGGGCGGAGGCCACCAGCAGATGCGGGCCGGGGGTGGCGGGGACGGCGTCGGAGGCGGGCGGCTGCTCGAGTACCAGGTGTGCGTTGGTACCGCCCACTCCGAGCGAGGAGACCGCTGCCCGACGCACCGGAGTGCGCCATCGCCGCTTGCGGGCCGCGACGGTGAACGGGGTGTTCGAAAGGCCCATGCCGGGGTTGGCGCGGCGGTAGTTGACCGTGGCGGGCACCAGGCCGGTGCGGACGATCATCGCCGCCTTGATGAGGGACACGACTCCTGCGACGGTGTCGGTGTGCCCGACGTTTCCCTTGACCGAGCCGACGGGGATCCGGCCGCGCGGCAGGTCCGGGTCGAGGGCGTCGTACGCCTCGGAGAGGGCGGTGATCTCCAGGGGGTCGCCGAGCCGGGTGGCGGTCGCGTGGGCCTCGACGTAACCGATCTCTCCGGGCTTCAGTCCGGCGTCGGCGAGCGCGCCGTGGACGACGTCGGACTGTCCGCGTACGCCGGGGGCGGCGAAGCCCACCTTGGCGGCTCCGTCGTTGTTGACGGCGCTGCCGCGGATGACGGCGTGGATCCGGTCCCGGTCGTGCAGGGCGTCGCTGAGCCTTTTGAGGACGACGACTCCGGCGCCTCCGGTGAAGACGGTGCCGGCGCCCGCGGCGTCGAAGGGCCGGCAGTGGCCGTCGGGGGACACGACACCGCCGTGCTCGTACAGGTACCCCGCGTCCTGGGGGACGCGCAGTGAGACGGCTCCGGCGAGGGCGGTGCGGCACTCGCCGGCCCGCAGGCTCTGGACGGCCAGGTGCGTGGCGACCAGTGACGTCGAGCAGCCGGTCTGGACGGTGATGCTGGGGCCGGTCAGGTCGAGCTTGTAGGAGACCCGCGGGGCGAGGAAGTCCTTCTCGTTGCCGATGAGTACCTGGAACGCCTCCAGGGACCCGCCGAGCAGCGGGGCGAGGCCGGTACCGGGGTCGAGCCGGAAGCGGTCGGGGAGCAGGTTGTGCAGGAGGTAGGCGTTGTGCCCGCTGCCCGCGAAGACCCCGATGGGGCCGTCGGCCCGGGCGGGATCCACGCCGGCGTCCTCGAACGCCTCCCAGCAGGTCTCCAGGAACACGCGGTGCTGGGGGTCGAGCAGTCGGGCGTCCGCCGCGCTGAAGCCGAAGAATCCGGCATCGAAGCGGTCGTGCTCCGGAACGTCGCCGTAGGCGTGGACGTGGGTGGGCCCTGCGGCGGTGGGGTCGTCCTTGCCCGCGGGCGCCGTGCCGGGTGGAGTGATCAGCTCCGCTCCGGCCAGCAGGTGGTGCCAGAAGACCTCCGCGGTACGCGCCTGCGGCAGCCGGCAGGCCAGGCCCACGATGGCGACCGGTTCGGCGTGATGCCGCTGCCTCGGGGCGGGGCGGGGACGGACGGGCGCGTGCGGGGCGTCGGGCGTCAACGCACGCCGGATACGGTCGGCCTGGTCGGCGACGGTGGGGTGGCGGAAGTACTCGGTCACGGGCAGGTCGACGCCCAGGCGGGCTCTGACCAGGGAGCGCACCGTCATCAGGTGGAGCGAGTCGGCGCCGAGGTCGTGGAGGGTGGCGTGGGGGTCGATGTCGGACCTGCCCAGCACGTCCTGCCAGATCCCGGCCAGCACACCCCCCACACCCGCACGGGCCCCACCACCGGCGGCCACCCGCACACCACCGGCACCATCAACCGACACCCCACCAGCCACATCCACCACCGGCACATCCACCGGCACATCCACCACCGGCACATCCGCCACCGGCAGCGCCCGACGGTCCACCTTCCCGTTCGGCGTCAACGGCAACGCATCCACCACCGACACCGACGCCGGCACCATCACCGCCGGCAACACACCCCGCGCAAACCGACGCACCTCCTCCCCCAAACCATCCCCCACACCCACATCCCCGTCCGCCACCACAAACGCCGCCAGACGAGCAGCCCCCTCCACACCACGCACCACCACAACCGCCGCCGCCCGCACACCCCCATGCCCCAGCAGCACCGACTCCACCTCAGCCAACTCCACCCGATGACCACGAATCTTCACCTGGTCATCCAGCCGGCCATGAAACGAGAACACCCCACCCTCACCCAACGACACCAGGTCACCCGTCCGATACAGCCGCAACCCCGGAGCCTCAGCCACCAACCCCGTCACAAAACGCTCCGCCGTCAACTCCGGCCGCTCCCAATAACCCAACGCCAACCCCGCACCCCCCACACACAACTCACCCCGCACCCCAGGAGGCACCAACCGACCCACACCATCCACCACATACGCCACACAATTCGCCACCGGACGCCCGATCGGCGGATCCTCGTCGTCGGCACTCCCGCCGAGGGTCCAGAAGAGCGCGTCGATGGTCGTCTCCGTGGGGCCGTAGAGATTGGTCAACCGCGCCGGGGAGGCGTCGGCGAAGCGGCGTGCCAGGTCTGCGGTCAGGCGTTCGCCGCCGACGAACACCTCGCGCAGTGCGGTGCACGAGGCAAGTCCGCCCTCGTCGAGCAGGGCGCGCAGCATGGTGGGGACCAGCTGGACGACGGTGGCGCGGGACTCCCGCAGCCGTGCCAGCAGAAGGCCCGGGTCCCGGTGTTCGTCCTCCTCCGCGCACACCAGTGTGGCGCCGGAGACGAGGGGGACGAAGAACTCCCAGACGGACGCGTCGAAGCTGACGGGTGTCTTCTGGAGGACACGGTCGTGCGGGCCGAAGGAGAACGCCGACTGCATCCAGAGCATGTGGTTCACGGCGGCGCGGTGGGGTACGACGACGCCCTTGGGACGCCCCGTGGACCCCGACGTATAGATCACATACGCCGGATCCTCCGGATCAACCACCACCCCCGCACTTCCCCCACCCGACACGGACACGGACGACACCGCACCCTCCGCCGGCTCCACCACCAACACACCGACACCCAACTCCCCCAACCACCCCAGACCACCCACCGACCCCTCATCCGCCAACACCACAGAAGGACGGCAATCCCCCACCATGAACCGCAACCGCTCCACCGGATACGACACATCCAACGGCACATACGCCGCACCCGACTTCAACACACCCAACAACGCCACAACCAACTCAGGCGACCGCCCCATCGCCACCCCCACAACCTGCCCACGCCCCACCCCCGCAGCCACCAACCGCCCCGCAACCACACCAGCCGCCGCATCCAACAACCCAAACGACACCGCACGACCGCCACCCACCACCGCAACAGCATCACCATCCACACCCACACGCCGCTCCACCAACTCATGCAAACCACACAACTCAAAAGCCACACCCGACCCATTCACCCCCTCCACCACACCCCGATCCACCACACCCAACAACGGCAGACCACCCACCACACCCTCCACACCCACCACCGCGGCACGCAGCCAGCCGGTGACCCGGTCGGTGAGCAGGGCGGCCTCGTGGGCGGCCCTCTCGGTGCCGTCGGTCCACCAGGCGTAGGAGGACGGGTCGGACGGGTCGGCGACCAGGCTCAGCCGCCGGCCCGCCGCCAGGGGGGCGGCTTCCTCTTGCGTCATGCCCAGGGTCATCAGGGGTACGTGGTGCCGGTCGCGTCCGGCGAGAGCGCGCAGTTCCGGGATGCGGTCGGCGAGGTCCGCGGCGTGCGGCCCGAGGGCGGTGAGGCCGGACAGCCGGCGGGTCGTCCGGCGGATCGCGGCCCTCACGGTGTCGGTGGGAGCGACGTCGAGCACGTCGAAGAGCCGGTCGGTGAGGACGCCGTGGCCGCCGGCGGCCTTCGCGCGCAGTGCGGGAGCGCTCCACCACAGCTCCGCGGGGCCCGTTCCCGATGCCTCGCTGATCACGTGGAAGGCGGTGGCCACCGCGTGGCCCGGGTTCCAGCCGTGACCGGCGAGCGCGTCGAGCAGCGGCCCGTCGAGCGTCAGGACCCTGCCGCAGGGGCGCCCGGTGGCGGGGGTGGTGTCCTGGGTGCCGGCCGGGCCCGGAGGGGGGACGGAGCCCTGGAGGACGGTCAGGGAGCGCAGCAGCCCGGGCACGCGGCGCCGTTCGGCCGGGGCCGCCGCCTCGCACAGGTCGCGCACGGACGCGCGCCGGCCGGAGGAGAGGCCGTGCAGACGCTGACCCGGCTCCGGCCGGCGCGGTGCCGGAGCAGGGCCACCGGCGAGTCCGGTGAGCGGCCGGAGGCGTACCGAGACGTCGGCGTCGGCGGTGGCGACGACGATCCGGTCGGCGTCGGCGGACATCACGGTGCCGGGCTCGGCTGTGGAAAAAACGGTGGTGACGAGGAGTTCGTCGATGACGAAGAGGGCGCCGTCGACGAGCGTCTTGGGGGTGGCGACGGGATTGACGGTGGGGCCGAAGGTCAGCGACCTGACGAAGCGGGCGAGACTGTCGGCGCTCCGGTGCCAGTCCACGATCCCTCCCGCGGCGGGGCGGGACTGCAAGGAGGTGAAGGTGCGCAGGGAGAGGTCCTGCGGGACGGTCCGGGCCGTGCCGTCGGCAAGTCGGCCGACCAGTTCGCGGAAGGAGTCCACCGACGCCTCGAAGCAGCGGGTGTTGAGGCTGAAGGCGGTGTCCTCGCGGGTTACCGCGACCGGCCGCTGCACGAGGATGTCACCGGAGTCGAGCGCGCCGTCGAGGTCGTGCCAGGTGACGCCGTGGACGTCGGAGCCCTCCGCGATGGACCACGTCGTCGTGTAGTAGCCGGCGAAACCCGGGAGCAGCGAGTCGTGGTAGTTGATCGCCATGGACGTGGTCGCGTTGCGGATCGTGGTGGGGATGATCCGGAAGTTGACGATGTTGAAGAGGTAGTCGTGCGCCGGAGCGGCAGGGACGGCCTGGTGCGCTGCCCACAGGGTGACCGGGACGTTCCGGGTCTGCGCCCAGGCCTGCAGCGCGGTGTCCTCGGTGAGCAGCCCGGTGACGCGGTGGCCGCGTGCGAGGAGGTGGTCGACGCAGGCGCGGGCCAGCGGGCCGTTTCCGACGACGTGGGCCGTAAATCGGTTCGAGTGCATGGCCAGTCCTCAGCTGCTCGTGGTCGGGCGCGACGGCACCAGTGATCGCAGGTGGCGGGCGAACGCGTCGCCCAGGGCGTGTGCGGCGTGCCGGCGGTGCAGGTTGCGGCTGTACTGCAGCTCGGTCACGAGCCGGCCGGCGCGGACGTACGCGCGGACCTGCAGGACGGCTCCCCGTTCCTCCTGGGTACTGAAGCGGCCGGTGACGGGCTCGGCGGCGGGCCGCCAGGGGCCGAGGCCGTCCTGTGCGACGTCGTCCGGACCCAGGTAGTTGAAGCTGATGCCGGGGGTGGGCAGGGCGTCCATGCGCCCCCGTACGGTGGCGTCGCCGAGGTGGCGCAGGATGCCGTAGCCGTAGCCGTGGTGGGGGACGGCGCGCAGCTGTTCGCGGACGCTGTCCGGCGACGCCGGGCGTGAGGTGTCACCGACCCGCAGCACGACGGGGTAGTCGATGGAGAGCCAGCCCACGGTGTCGTGCAGGACCGTGTCGCAGCGCAGGCCGTGGCGGCCGTGGTGCAGGACCCGCACCGACAGGGCGGGCAGTCCGCTCCATTCGCGGTAGGCGGCGGCGAACGCGGTGAGCAGCAGTTCCTGGGTGGTCGCACCGTCCGACCAGGCTGCGGGCTCCAGCAGGGAGCGGGAGTGTTCGCGGTCGAGCACGTGCTCGATGGTGTCCGCCGTGCCGGCGAGGTTGGGGCCGATCACCCGGCCCAGCGGTACCGGCGGCACAGCGGGGAGGTCCAGTGCCTCCCAGAACGCGGGCCCCCCGATCAGCGCCGGGTCGTGGGCGGCGGCGGCCACCTCGTGCGCCCAGGCGCCGAAGGACAGGGAGGTCGGAGGCGGCATCTTTGCGCCCGGCAGGCCGGCGCTCATCCTCGCGTAGGTTTCTGCGAGGTCCCGCAGCATGATCCGCCAGGACCAGGCGTCCATCACCAGGTGGTGGGCCAGCACCAGAACCCGGGCGGGTGCGGGATGCCGCGGCCGGATGACCACGGCCTTGGCCAGGGGGCCGTCGCTCAGGTTCAGCGTGCGCTGGCGGCGCCGGATCTCGTCCCGCACGGCGGCCTCGGTGTGCTGCGCGGAACAGGAGAGATCGACGGCCTCCACGGTGACACGGGGGCGGCCCACCACGGTCTGCTGCCAGTCGCCGGCCTTCCGGTCGAAGGACAGCCGCAAGGCGTCATGGCGTTCGGCGACGGTGTGGAAGGCGGTGCCCAGGAGGTCCGTGTCGACGTCGCTCGCGGTGTACAGGGCCGCCAGGTTCGCCCAGTTGTGATCGGGGCGGGGACGGGCGAAGAAGTCGTGCTGCATCGGCAGCAGGGGAATCGTCTCGCCGGGCGCCGGTGCGGTGCCGCGCGCGGACGGCGGGTACGCGGTGACGGCCACGCGGGCCGCGATGTCGGCAAGCGAGTCGCCGCGCAGCAGGGCCGAGGCGGGCAGCTCGATGCCGTGGGCACGGGCCTGTGCGGCCACCCTGATCGCCGACAGGGAGTTCCCGCCGAGGTCGTGGAGGGTGGCGTGGGGGTCGATGTCGGACCTGCCCAGCACGTCCTGCCAGATCCCGGCCAGCACACCCCCCACACCCGCACGGGCCCCACCACCGGCGGCCACCCGCACACCACCGGCACCATCAACCGACACCCCACCAGCCACATCCACCACCGGCGCATCCACCGGCACATCCACCACCGGCAGCGCCCGACGGTCCACCTTCCCGTTCGGCGTCAACGGCAACGCATCCACCACCGACACCGACGCCGGCACCATCACCGCCGGCAACACACCCCGCGCAAACCGACGCACCTCCTCCCCCAAACCATCCCCCACACCCACATCCCCGTCCGCCACCACAAACGCCGCCAGACGAGCAGCCCCCTCCACACCACGCACCACCACAACCGCCGCCGCCCGCACACCCCCATGCCCCAGCAGCACCGACTCCACCTCAGCCAACTCCACCCGATGACCACGAATCTTCACCTGGTCATCCAGCCGGCCATGAAACGAAAACACCCCACCCTCACCCAACGACACCAGGTCACCCGTCCGATACAGCCGCAACCCCGGAGCCTCAGCCACCAACCCCGTCACAAAACGCTCCGCCGTCAACTCCGGCCGCTCCCAATACCCCAACGCCAACCCCGCACCCCCCACACACAACTCACCCCGCACCCCAGGAGGCACCAACCGACCCACACCATCCACCACATACGCCACACAATTCGCCACCGGACGCCCGATCAGTCCGGCGTCGTCAGCACCCTCGATCCGGCGTGCGTTCGACCAGACGGTGGCCTCGGTCGGTCCGTAGACGTTGTAGATCTCGCAGTCGAACGCGGCACGCAGGGTGCGCACGACGTCGGGGGCCACCGGTTCACCGCCGATGAGCAGGTACTTCAGGCCACGCAGGCGCTGTTTCCACGCGGGGTCGACGCCGATGGACGCGGCGAGGGTCGGGGTGGTCTGGAAGTGCGTGACCTCGCGCCCACACAGGTCCGCGTCGACCGCGTGCGGGTCATGCGGTGAACCGAGCTGCACCTGGGCGCCGGTGGACAGCGGCCAGAACAGCTCCAGGAGAGCGATGTCGAACGAGATGCTGGTCACGGAGTGGAAGGCGTCCGACGGTCCGCACCCGATCAGATCGTCGAATGCCCGGACGACGTTCACGGCGGCGCGGTGGGGTACGACGACGCCCTTGGGACGCCCCGTGGACCCCGACGTATAGATCACATACGCCGGATCCTCCGGATCAACCACCACCCCCGCACTTCCCCCACCCGACACGGACACGGACGACACCGCACCCTCCGCCGGCTCCACCACCAACACACCAACACCCAACTCCCCCAACCACCCCAGACCACCCACCGACCCCTCATCCGCCAACACCACAGAAGGACGGCAATCCCCCACCATGAACCGCAACCGCTCCACCGGATACGACACATCCAACGGCACATACGCCGCACCCGACTTCAACACACCCAACAACGCCACAACCAACTCAGGCGACCGCCCCATCGCCACCCCCACAACCTGCCCACGCCCCACCCCCGCAGCCACCAACCGCCCCGCAACCACACCAGCCGCCGCATCCAACAACCCAAACGACACCGCACGACCACCACCCACCACCGCAACAGCATCACCATCCACACCCACACGCCGCTCCACCAACTCATGCAAACCACACAACTCAAAAGCCACACCCGACCCATTCACCCCCTCCACCACACCCCGATCCACCACACCCAACAACGGCAGACCACCCACCACACCCTCCACACCCACCACCGCGGCGCAGGCGAGAGGCTCGATCACGGTGGCAAGACGGCGGGCTTCCGCGGCACTGACCGCACGGCCGTCCCGTTCCATGTGGCCGGCGATGCGCGGGGCGGTCCGGTCCACGGCCACAGTGAGGTCGAACTCGGCCGGGCGGGCGGGCCCGGGGATGCGCTCCGCGGCGACGTCGGGGAGGTCCAGGGCACCGTGCGGGACGTTCTGGAAGGCGAGCAGGACGCTGAAGAGCGGTGCGCCGGCCCGGTGATGCGGGGAGGAGGAGGCCGCGAGCACGCGGTCGCCCTCCAGTGGGAGGTGTGCCAGCGCGTCGAAGTGTGCCGTCTCGACCGCTTCGACGAGTTCGCGGAACGACATGTCGTCCCGTACGTCCACGGCGAGGGCGAGGGTGTTGAGGAACAGCCCCACGGTCCGTTCCTCGTCGGGGCTGCGGTCCGCCGTGGGGTAGCCGAGGACCACACGTCGGACACCGTGCAGCCGGGCGAGGGCCAGCGCCACCAGCGCCGCGACGACGACGAACCGGGTGGTGTCGAGCTCGGCGGCGAGCCGGGCCACGGCGTCGGTGGCGTCGTGGCCGAGCTGGAAGGGCTCAGCGGGAGGACGCGTCGGTGTCCGGTCCGGGTCGCCGGCGCCGGCGTCGCGCCGGTCGAAGGTGAAGGGGGCGCCCTGGTCGGTGGCGCTCAGCGTCTGCGCCCAGTACCGCACGTTGCGCTCGCGGGTGCACGGGTCGATCCGTGCCGATTCGGCGTCGACGTGCGGACGGTAGGAGGTGGCCGGGGCCGCTTCCGCCGAGTGGGGGCCGGCCGTGCCGGAGCGCGCCCGCCGGTAGGCGGCCGAGAGGTCCTCAAGGAGCAGTCCGACGGACCATCCGTCGAACACCAGGTGGTGCACGAGGATGAGGAGGACCGTGGTGTGCGGGTTCTCCCGCAGTACGTGGGCCCGCAGCAGTGGCGGGCGACCGAGGTCGAACGGCTCTTCGGCGGCCCGGCGCAGCCATGCGTCGGTGGCCGTGTCGTGTGCCGTGTCGTGTGCCGTGCCGCCGGCCGTGGCCTCATGCCGTGGGAGGGTGTCCACCGTCAGGCGGCAGGGCATCGGGGGGTGGACTTCCTGGACCGGGCCCGCGTCCGTCAGCCGGAATCCGGTGCGCAGCGCCTCGTGCCGGGCGATCACCTCGTCGAAGGCCGCCCGCAGTGCGGCCACGTCCACGGGGCCGGTGAGCCGGTGGGCGATCGAGAGGGTGTAGGCGCAGGGGTCTTCGTGCGTCTGGGTGTGCAGCCAGATGGTCCGCTGCTCGACGGACAGGCCGAACGGGCGGGAGACGGTGGCGACATCGGCCTCGGTTCGGCCCGGGGCCGTGTGGAGATCGGTCATCACCTGCTCCTCTGGTACGCCTGTCTGGGGTTGATCGGCCGTGACAGCACGACCTCGAACGTGTGAACGGTTTTCCCGACGGGGGCGGGTGGCGCCAGGGCGACCACCCGCACCCGTCAGCTGATGCGTCAGATCGACTCGGCCATGAAGGCCGTACCGGTGACCGTCTCCAGGGACTCGACGGTGGCCAGGACCTCGTCAACGATGTTCGCCATGATGTTCTCCTTCTGTTGAGCGGAACCTTTTCGGTTCCCTGTGCGGCGGACGGGTTTTCCCGTCCACCGTGATCCGTCGGTCACCGACGCGGTCGGCGGCCGGCGGATCCCCGGGCGGATGCCCGGGAGTCCTGGGGTGTGCCTGGGGCACACGGGTGGGGGCTCAGCGCAGTGCGAAGCCGGGCACGGAGGCTCGGTCGGCCGTGAGGCGGACCTCCAGCGTGCAGAGGCCGTCGGCGACGAGCCGGGCGAGTTCGGGGGACGACGCGGTGGCGGCCGCGGCTGTCCGTTCGGTGAGCACCCGGGCCGCGTCCGGTAGGAGGGCGGGTGAGAAGCCCACCGCCACGCGCAGTACCAACCTGCTCGGCTGCCCGGCCCCGCCCGGTTCCAGGTCGCAGGAGGCCAGCGGGGCGGCACCCGCGCTCTGGCTCCATGCGGGGATCCGGCTGGCCAGGGGCACCCGGCTGATCTCGGGGATCTGCTCGAGCGCCTCCCGCAGGGGGTAGGCCCTGAAGGCCGGCAGGTGTTCGCCGCGGTGCACCAGCGTGGGGGTGCGGGCCTTCCTGCCGATGAGGGCGATGGAGATCTCACCGGGATCACACGGCGACTCGCGTCGTTCGACGAGGTCCCCGGTGTCGTAGCGGATGAAGGGCTGGCACTGGGAGAAGGGGTGGAGCTCCGTCAGGACCAGCCGTCCCACGCCCTCGCGCACCGGCGTGTCGTCGGCGAGGGACAGGACCTCGGGAATGACGTGTGCGTCGAAGTGGAAGAGGTCGCAGGTGGCGCACAGTGTCGCACCGCCTATCACCTCCGACATGCTGTAGCGGTGGACCACCTGGCCGGATGGGGCGAGAGCGGAGCGGATGGCCCTGCTCTGTGCGCGGGAGAGGTAGTCCGCGACGCTGGTCACCCGGCGTATCCGGTCGGGTTCCAGCGACCCGTCCTGTACGACGGCGGTGGCCAGCAGCATCAGGTCGTCCGGCGGCCCGCTCACCTCGTAACGGCTGTCGGCGAGGCCCGGGAAGAGCCGGGGTGACGTGAGGAGGCCCACGGACCGGGCGACTTCCGCTTCGGTCAGGACGCTCAGTGACATGTGCCGCTGCGCTCCGTCCACCGCGCCGAGGGTGCCCCCGTGATGCCGGGCGGTCAGTGTGGTGAAGTGGATGACGGGCTGGCCCGGCCTGCCCAGCATCTTCTGTGCCTTGCGGCTCAGTTCGGCCCGGAACTCGCCGAAGGCCGCTATCTCCTGGGCGCTGCGGTATCTGCGCACGGGGTTTCCCGTGGTGGTACCGGTGCTGTGGATGAGCACATCGGGCGAGCTGTCCGGGTGGAGCATCTCCTCGGTGTGGGCCTGGAGATCGGTGCGGGTGAGGACCGGGAGGCCTGCCAGCTCGGCGACGGTGGCGGGGTGCTCCGGCCTGCCGGCCCAGCGCTCGCGGTAGTAGGCGATCTGTGCGGCGTGTTCGATGGTGCGGGGCAGCAGCTTGTCACGCAGGGCCGTCTTGCGCCCATGAGTGCGGACGCCGTCCGTTTCCCGGCCGACCCGGCCGGGGGCCGACGCGTTGCCGGTGCCGGTCAATGTGTCCATGATCGTGATCTCCCTCCCTTTCACAGTGCGGCGAGATGGCCCGTCCGACGGTGTCGTCTGCGGCACACGACGGTGTGGGCCTGCCTGCGCCGCACCCGCCACCACCTGAGGTGTGTGGTGGAGGAGCGGCCGCCCCGCTTCCGGTCGTCCGTGGGGCGATGTCCATAAGCTTGCGGGGCCGGGCACCCCACGGGCATCTGCCGGACGACCAGTCACCCTCGACAGGGGTGCTGGAACGGGCAGCGGTCGCGGGAAAGCGGGCGGGGGCAGGCCGGAGGGCGGCCGCGGCGCCCTCCGGCGGGGGCCGCGCGCATCAGCAGAAGCATCTGTCATATGACGGCCGGGCATGACCCGGAAGCCGGAACGGCCACCGGGTGAGGCCACCACGGCCGCTCCCCGCACGGGCCCGGTCGGCCGACAGATGCACCCTGGCGAACACGGCTCACATAGTGGTGGGAGGCCCTGTCAGGCGCCCCTTCTTCCTCCGACATGACGAGGTCCACCGTGGAACCAACAACCCGGCAGGCGACGCTGCCGCCCCATGACGACCGGGGGCACGGCGGTGCCCGCACCTCGCTCGCGGCCGCTCACCCTCCCCCATGGGAACAGCAGGCGGTCCAGGCCGGCACCGGCCGGCCGGGCCCCGAGGTACTCCGTGTCACGGACGTCGCCCGCTCGTTCCGGGGCAAGGGCACGACCGTCAACGCGCTCAACGGGGTGAGTCTGTCCGTCGCCGCGGGCGAGCTCGTCGGCCTCCTCGGCCTCAACGGGGCCGGGAAGACGACGCTGTTGAAGATCGTGTCCACCCTGCTGCTGCCGACGTCCGGCAGCGTGCAGGTCTGCGGCCACGACGTGACGCGCGAGCATCGCGAGGCCCGACGGCGGCTGTCGCTCGTACTCGGCGGCGACCGCGGCCTGTACCTGCGTCTTTCCGCGCGGGACAACCTGGAGTTCTTCGCGATGCTCACCGGGCTACGCCGGCGCGAGCTGTCCCGGCGAGCCACCCAGGCCCTGGAGTTCGTCCATCTTGATCACGTCGCGGACACGCCGGTGGAAACCTTCTCCCGCGGTATGCGGCAGAGGCTGCACCTGGCCATCGGCATGGTCACCCGGCCGGAACTGCTGCTGCTCGACGAACCGACGGTGGGGCTGGACCCCGTCGAGGCGCAGAACATCAGGGAGGCGGTGGCCGCCATGCGCGCCGAGGGCACGGCGATCGTGCTGACCAGCCACTACTTGCACGACATCGAGCAGTTGGCCGAGCGGGTGGTCGTCCTCTACCAGGGACGGGTCCTGCACGACCTGCCGCTGCCCCGGCTGCTGGAGCGGGCGAAGACCGCGGCAGTCGTGACGATCGCCGGCCGGGGGCGGGCGCCGCTGCGGCCGGCGGAGGTCGCGGGCGCGCCCGCCCGTGTGCAGCGGCTGGAGCAGCACGAGAGCGGATGGACGATGGTGCTCCAGCTGGACTCCTGGACGCCCGCATCGCTGCGTGCGCTGGCGGACGCCTGGCCCGACCAGCAGATCCGGGACGTCCGGGTCGCCCCGTCGGGCCTGGAGCAGATCTTCTTCGACCTCGCGGACGGCACGGAGGCGAAGGCGTCATGACCTGGCTGCGGAATGTGTCACTGACACCGGTACTCGCCGCCTCCCGGATCCAGCTGCGCGGTACCGCCTGGCTTTCCGTGCTGATCGGAGCCGCGGTCCAGCCGGCCACCTATGTGAGCATCACGCTGGCCGCACAGGGGTCGTCCTCGTTCGACCGGCAGGAGATCGTCCTGGGCAGCGGACTGCTGGGCGTGTGGACGGTCACGCTCTGGCAGGCCGGCATGGTGCTGCGCCGGGAGTTCTGGTCGGGCACCCTGCCCGCGATCTGCTCACGGTCGGCCGGTCTGGGGCCCGTCCTGCTGGGTAAGACACTCGCGGCCGTCGGCCTCTCGGTCACGGTGACCGCCGTCTCCGTCGCGGCGGTGGCCGCGGTGGAACGGCAGCCCCTGACGGTCGCCCAGCCCGCGCTCTTCGCCGCCGCCCTCGTCGCGGGGTTCGCCGCGACCTTGCCGCTGGGCCTGCTGATCTCCTGCCTCTTCCTGCTGACCAGGTCCGCGATCCGGATCGCGGAGACACTCGTCTACCCGGTCTTCATCCTGGGCGGGCTGCTCATCCCGATGAGCGGACTGCCCTCCTGGCTGCGTCCGTTCTCCGGCCTGCTCAGTCTGCACTGGGCGCAGGAACTGCTGACCGGGGCAGCCGCGGGGCATGTCGCGGCCCGCGGCTGGGCCGGCCTGCTCATCACCGGAGCCGTGTACACGGCCGGGGCCCGCCTCGCCTTCCGGCGGGTGCTGCACCGAGCGCGACAGGAGGGAAGCCTTGAGATCTTCTGATGTGGTGCCCGCCCTGTTGCACACGGTCCGCACCGGCGCCCGGGAGTATCTGGTCGAGTACCCTCCGCGCGTCCTCATCGGCGCCGTCGCGCCTCGCGTGCTCCTCCAGGTGGTCTTCCTGACCTTGCTGGGCAGAGCCGCCGGCGGCGCAGACGGCGCCCTCACCGCCGGAATCGGCGCCTGTGCCTTCAGCATCGTCTCGGCGACGGTCGTCAAGGCCCCGGACGTGCTCATCAACGAGCGGCTCCAGGGAACGCTGTACCGGATGCGCCTGACGGAGCTGCCGATGCCGGGACTGGTGATCGCCCGTTGGGTTGTCTACGGCGTCGAGGGAATCGCCTCGGCGACGATTGCCCTCCCGCTGGTCGCGCTGCTCACCGGTGAACCGCGCCTGCTGCGTGTGCTGCCCGCCGTGCTGCCCCTGTTCGCCCTGGTCACGCTGACGACGAGCGGTTTCGGTCTGGCCGTGGCCGTACTCGCCGTGGGCCGGCGCGCGGATGTCTTCCTCACCAACCTGGCGTCCTACCTGGTGCTGGCCCTCGGCGGTGTGCTCGTACCGCTGTCGGCGGGGACGCCGCGGGCGGACGTCGGGGCGCTCCTGCCGCTGTCCCACGGCGCGGCGGCGCTGCGCTCCCTGGTGGAGTCCGGCCGGCCCGCGGCGTCCGAGGTCTTCGCGGAGCTCCTGGTGGGGCTCGGCTGGTGGGCGCTCGCGCTCGCCGGGCTGCGGATCCAGGCAGTGCGTTCCCGCCGGCACGGCAGCGACTTCCTCATGTAGGACGGCGCCCGCCGTCCCCCTCACCCGTTCACGAAGAATCCGAGGAGATCCACGCATGTCCACCCGCACACTGTCCGCCCTGGTCGGCGACGTGGCCGCATTCGAAACGGTCCACTGGCGACGTACGCCCGCGGTGTTCCAGCCCCCGACGGCCTTCCGGCCGCCGCTGACCCTGGCCGACGTCGATGACGTGCTCGCCTTCGGGGCACTGCAGTCGGCGTACGTCGAAATGGCCCGCACCGACAAGATCATCCCGCCGGAGTCGTACTGCAGCCCTCGTCGCGTCAACCAGTCGCTCCACCACGGCTTCGCGGACGGCGACAAGATCCGCGGCCTCCTCCGGGCGGGCAGCACGCTGCTGTTGCGCTGCGTGGACCAGTGGCACGCCCCGACGGCGGCCCTGACAGCCTCGCTGGCGGCCGAGTTGGGCCGCAAGGTGGACGCGTTCTTCTTCGTCACGCCACCCGGCCGCCAGGGTCTACGCATTCACCGGGACGACGCCGACGTCTTCGTCCTCCAGCTGAACGGCAGCAAGAACTGGCGGGTGCACGGCGGCCCGGCCGACGCCGACTGGGCTCCGGGGCCGACGGAACAGGAGGGTCCGGCACTGCTGTCCACCACGCTCCACGCCGGCGAGGTCCTCTACATCCCCAGGGGGTACGCGCACTACGCCACGGGGGACGCCGGCCTGTCGGCCCACCTGTCGCTCACGGTCAGGGAGGTCGGGGGTGTCCACCTGTACAAGGCCCTGCAGCAGGCGCTGCTGGAGGGGTACCACATCAGCGCGCGGCCGGTCGACGACACAGCGCTCCTCGCGCAGGCCGACGGCCTGATCGCGCACCTGACGGACCGCCTGGCGGCCCTCTCCCCGCAGGACATCGTCGCCATGGCCCGGACAGAGATGCTGGCCGACGTGACGCGGCACGCCAGTCCCGGGCTGAGTGAGCTGGCCGAGTCCCTGAACGGTACGGCCACGCCCGGGCCGGCCGCCGGGCTCCCGGTCCCGGAGGCGGTCTGACGAACCCGGCCCGCGCTGTTCGACGTGGCGGTCGGCGGGCCGCCTGGGCCGCCGGGATCCCCCGGGTCCCGCACCGGTGCCCGCGTTCCGAGGGCGACCCCGGGCGCGGGCACCAGGCCTATTCCGCGTGTGCGCACGAAGCCGTTGCACGAGTGGCGGCGGGCCCGGGCCACCGCCCGCCGCCTCCGCGGCAGGGGTCGGCGCCCGCTGCCGGCCCATCCGCGGCGCGCCGCTGAGGCGGTGCACACAGCAGGGGGCAGGGGTGGGAGGTGGTGCGCGCCGAGGGCGCGGGCGCCACGGGGAGACGAGGCCGTCGCAGCCCGGTGTGCGCCCGCGTCGGACCAGCCGTGCGCGACGCGCGGTGTTCGCGGGGTCCTCGCCCGGCTCCGGGGCTCGAAGGCCAGGGGGCCGTTTCCAGGCCTCTGACCCGGGACGTCGGTGGCGATCCGTCGGATTCCCTCCCGTGAGGTGACCGGGGGCCACCGTGGGCACGGGGCTCAGGAGCGGATCAGCTCGTGCAGCTGGTGCCGGGAGGTGACTCCCAGCTTGGGGAAGATCTTGTGCAGGTGGTAGCCGACGGTACGCGGGCTCAGGTAGAGCTGGGCTGCTATCTCGCTGTTGCGCAGCCCCTTGGCCGCGTACGTCGCGATCTGCAGTTCCTGCGGTGTGAGGGCGGACGTGGCGCAGCCGGATTCCTCCACCTCGTCAGGCTGATCCCGCACTCCCGCGGCGCGGAGTTCGCTGCGGGCCTGCTCGGTCCAGGGTGCGGCGTCCAGCGACTCCATCTGGCTCACGACCAGATGCAGCTGCTCGCGGGCCTGGATGACGCGGCGCTGCCGACGGAGCCAGTTCCCGTACAGCAACCGCGTCCGTCCCTGTTCGAAGGGTGAGCAGGCGGTGGCGGCGAGGGCCCGCTCGTAGGCGGGTTCGGCTTCGTCGCCGGTGACGAGCAGCGCGGCGGCCCGGCTGAGGCCCGCGGTGTGCCGGTCGTCGCCTGCGCTGCCCGCCACCGCCATCTCGAACCTCGACATCGCCTCCCGGGCCTGCTCCTCGCGCCCCGTGCGCAGGGCCACCTCGATCAGGTCCGGGTAGACGAGCAGTGCGATGGTGCCGTGCGCCGAGGGCGATCCCGGGGTGACGACTTCGGTGAAGAGGTGGAACGCCTCCTGTGCCCGGGACCCGGCCAGTGCGCTCAGTCCCCGGGCCCACTGGGTGAGGGCCCTGGTCGACGGTGGTGGGGCGGCGTCGCCGGCGGCGAGGGCGGCCGCGGCGTGATCCCGGTGCGCGGTGGTCCGGCCCCGCACAGCGGCCACCCAGGCGAGCAGGGCGTGGAAGCGGCCCGCGAGGGAGGTCTGGCCGGTCCGTCCGCACAGGGCGAGCCCCTGCGAGCAGTGGGTCTCGGCGTCCGACCACTGCCCCGTCAGCATCTCGCCGGCGGCGAGCTCGTACAAGGCGCCGGGCAGGCTGGCGAGGGCGCCGCCGCTCTGCAGCAGTTCCACGTGTCGCCGGTGGTGGGGCACGTCGGGCACGGTGAGGCCCATCAGGTACGGCCGCGGGCCGGGCAGCCAGCGCCACGGCACCCGGTCGTCGTCCGGTGCGGGCGCCGCACCCTGTCCCGGCGTCGTCAGGAGACTCCCTATCTCGCCCGCGGCCCAGGCGGAACGGGCGCCCAGCGCCGTCATGCGCTCAGCCAGCTCGGGGTCGGTGGAGCGGACCTTCGCGGCCAAGGCGCCCAGGGCCGGGCCGCCGGTGCCGTGGCGGGCCAGGGCGCGCAGATAGCCGAGCCGGGCACGCTCCTGGGGGGTCTTCGCCAGGGCGTCGGCCTGGTCGATGAGCGTTGCGGCCTGTGCGGTGTCGGACGCGGCCCAGGCCGATGCGGCTGCGTCGGTCAGGCAGCGCATGCGCAGTCCGGGGCTGGCCGCAAGCTCCGCCGCACGGCGCAGGAGGCCCGCCGCGGCCGCCGCGGTGCCCGTTGGGTTGTTCCCGGCCAGCGCCACCATCGCTTCGGCGACCGACTCGTCCGCGCCCAGGGTGGCGTCCGCGAGGTGCTGGATCCGGTGGGCGCTGCCGTCGTCCTTGACACGTGCGAGGCTCAGGTGGGCGGCACGCCGCTCGCTCATGGTGGCGCTGTGGTAGACGGCGGAACGGACGAGGGGATGGTGGAAGCGCACCTGATAGTGGTCCATGTGCACGATGCCCGCGGCCGCGGCGGCCCCGAGCGCGGCGGTGACCGCGTCGTGGTCACCGCCGGCGCCGAGGATCGCCGAGAGCTCTCCTCCGTGAGCGGCCGCGGCGAGCAGGAGGTACCGGCTGAGCTCCGCGGCGTCGGGGAGGAAGGCGCTCCTGAGCCGTTCACTGAGCGGGAGCAGGCGCGGCAGGGGGTCGGAGCCGTCCAGGTGCCGCGGGGTCAGGGCGCCGGGCAGTTCCAGGAGGGCCAGCGGGTTGCCCTGGGCCTCGGACAGCAGCCGGGTGCGCACGCTCTCGGTGGCCCGTGGGGCGGTGTGCCCGAGGAGGGCCGTGGCCCAGTCACCGTCCAGTGGTGCCAGCCGCATGTCGGCGACCTGGGGGGCGGCGAAGCCGGGTGTCCGGTCGCGGGCGGCGAAGAGTATGCCCACGTTCCGGACCCCTGCCAGCCGGCGTGCGGCGAAGGTCAGCGCGTCCGCGGAGGCGGGGGCCAGCCGGTGTGCGTCCTCCACCACGAGCAGCAGGGGGGTGCGCGCCGCCGCGTTGGCCAGGAGCGTCAAGGTGCCCAGCGCCACGAGGAAGCGGTCGGTGGGGCCCCGGTCATATCCGAAGGCGGAGCGCAGCGCGGTCTCCTGGGGTTCGGGAAGATCCGGCAGGCCGGGGAGCAGCGGGCGCAGCGCCTGGTGGAGGGCGGCGAAGGGGAGGTTCGCCTCCTCGTGGACGCCCGCTGCGCGCAGGATCATGAGCTCCTGGTCCGCGCCGCGCAGGGCGACGTCGATCAGGGCGGTCTTGCCGATTCCGGCGGGGCCGCGCAGGACCAGTGCGTCGCTGCGGCCGGACCGGACCCCGGCTACCAGGCGTACCAGTTCGTCGTGTTCTCGCTCACGGCCAACCAGCATGGGGGTGTTCCTCTCTGAGACAGGTCGAGGCCCGGCTGGGAGTGCTCGCCGGGCCCCGGACACCGGGTCCTGTCAGCCCGTGGACGAGAGCTGACCCGTGCGGACCTGGCGGCGGACGGAGCCGACCACGGCGACGTGTGCCACGGCCAGCCAGCCGGCGCCCACCAGGCACTCGGCACCGAGGTGGAGAAAGAAGGCCGGCGTCGTCGAAGCGCCGTCAACGGCGGCGCGCGCCGCCGGCAGGCCATTCGTGACCGGCAGGAGATGCAGCAGGGTGCCGAGCACTCCGCCCGGCACCGCGCCGTTGACTCCGGTGCCCGACAGCAGGGCGATGGTCACCGTGCTGGTGACGAAGGTCCGGGCTTCGGGCCAGCGGATGCTCAGTCCGCTCAACGCGACGGCCATCGCATACGTGGAGCAGGCCAGGATCACCTGGCTCAGGACGATGAGGGCGATGGTGCCGTGCTGGACGTCGAGGCCGAGGATCACGGAGACCAGGCCGAGGGTGACCAAGGACGTGAGCAGTCCGTCGAGCAGCCAGTACAGTCCCCTGGAGACAATGACGACGAGGGGATCGGTCGGGGACAGAAGCAGCAGGTGGAGGGTGCCCAGCCGGCGTTCCAGCGAGGTCGAGGCGACGACGCCCAGGGTGCCCAGCGGGGCCAGGACAAGGGCGTTGCCGATGGCCATGAAGCGTTCGTCGGCGACGCTGCCGACGAGACGCCCGAGCATGGCGAAGAAGAGCACCTGGGCGACGAGCCGGGAGAGCCAGCCCAGCAGCCAGGTGCGCCAGGTGAACAGGCGCCGGTAGTCCTCGAAACTGCTGAGCACCCCGATACGCACCACGTCGAGCCAGGAGAGCAGCGCGTCAGCCATGCAGCGCCACCTCTCCTCGTCGAAGCCGCTGCACGACCCGGTGCAGCACCAGTGTTCCGGCCACTGCCTGGACCACGATCAGGACGGCGGCCGTGCCCAGGTCCGTCCAACCGTCCGCGGTTCCCGCGGCGGCGGCCCGCAGCCCCTTGACCGCCCAGGTCAGGAAGAACAGGTCGGAGACCTGCCGGATCCCCGCCGGGAGTCGGGAGTGCGGCAGGACCAGGCCGGCCAGCAGGTAGAACGGATAGGTCACGGCGTTCTGCAGGGTGCGGGCGCCCTTGACCAGCAGCAGGAGCGCACCGAGGAGCAGCGCGGCGGCCGCGCAGCCCGCCAGGCAGGCCAGCACGGCCACGCCGAACTGCCAGGGGCGGCGAATGACCAGGAGGGTGCCGTGCGTCAGCCAGCCGATCGCGGCGACCTCCGCCATCACCGGCGCGGCGGCCAGGGTGACCGTGAAGATCCGGACGACGAGGGAGGCCAGGTAGCCGCCCGGGGCGGTCAGGTTGATCTCCAGTGTGCCGGCGAAGCGTTCCTCGTCGATCAGGTGGGAGGCGGTGAACATCGCGTGGCCCCACGCGGCCATGACGAAGGCGGTCAGTGCGAGGCTGGTCAGCAGCGTGCTGGAGGGATGACGGTGCACCACCGCCCCGACCAGGACGACCACGTAGAAGGGGTTGATGAGCAGCGGGGCCAGGGAGCCGGGGCGGCGCAGCAGCAGGCGCGTCTGCATCCGCAGGGAGGGGCCGGTCACCGCGGCCACGTCGGCGGCGGTGCTCACAGTGAGAACTCCCGGTCGGCGATGAGGGTGCGGTAGACGTCGTTCAGGCCCGGACTGTGCGTACTGATGCCGCGCGCCTTGTGTGCGGCGAGGGCGGCGAGCACGGGTGCGACGGCCTCCGCCCGCATGACGGTGACCGTCAGGCCGCCGGTGCCGTCGGTGGTGCACGACCCGATGCCGGGGAGCGCCTGGAGGCGCTCGGCGAGGCCGGGCACGGCATGCGTCGCGGTGATGGTCTGGACGGCGTCGAGGGCGAGCCCGAGACGGGCGGGACTGTCGGTGGCCAGGACGCGTCCGCGGTCGAGGAAGGCGACCCGGGTGCAGAGTTCCTCCGCCTCCGCCATGTCATGGGTGGTCAGCAGCACGGTCTTGCCGGCGGCTCGGAGGGCGCGCACGCGCTGCCGGAAGGCGGCGGCTGCGTTGGGGTCCATGCCGACCGTGGGTTCGTCGAGGATGAGCACCGGCGGGTCGGCGACCAGTGCCCGTCCCAGGTGCACGCGCTGGAGCATGCCGCGGGAGAAGGTCTCCACCGGCTCGTCGGCGCGGGAGGCCAGGCCCAGGTCGGACAGCAGCCACGCGATGCGGTCACGGGCGACGCGGCGCGGCACCCGGCACATCGCGGCCCAGTACTCCAGGTTGCGGCGCGCGGACAGCCGTCCGTACAGGCCTCTTTCGCCTCCCAGCATCAGTGCGACGCTGGCCCGTACAGCGCGCGGTTCGCGCACCACGTCGTGTCCGGCGACGACGACCTGCCCGGAGGTGGGCAGCAACAGGGTGCTCAGGATGCGCGACAGGGTGGTCTTCCCGGCGCCGTTGGGCCCCAGCAGTCCGAAGACCTCACCCGTGTCGATGCGGAGGTCCACGCCGTCGAGGGCGGTGTGGTCGGGCTGCCGGCGTCTGACGAACACCCGGCGCAGGTTGGCGATCTCTATGGCGGTCATGTCAGCCCCCCGTCGTGGGAGAGGCGGTACCCGCCGCGAGGGCGAGGCTCAGTTGCCGGGAGTCCGCCACGTCGCGGGCGTCCACCTCGGTCCCGCTCAGCATGAGGTAATCGCCGACGGGGGTGTGCATCAGTTCGCCGCCGGGTGCGGGGCCGCCCGTCCGCCGCTCGGTCCCGGGGCGGGGGCGGCGGTGCAGCAGCACACCGAAGCGGACGTTGGCCGCGGCGGTCCAGCGGCCGTCCTGCAGGCCCGGGGCCGTGGGTGCCCCGGCCTTGGCTCGGCACACCTGTTCCTGTTCGGCCAGGATGTCGAGGCAGGCGGGGACGGGGAGGGCGCGGCCGAGCACACGCGCGCTGTGCGCGAGGAGCTCGCGCAGTTCGGGGGCGACGTGGAAGGAGCGGATGGCGCTCAGCGCCTCGGGCTCGGTGAGGATACCGGGACGCGAGTGAAGGACGGCCGCGCAGTCCAGGGCACTCTTGACGGTGAAGGGCCCCTGACAGCGCTCCTCGACGACGGCGAAGAGCTGGGTGAGCTCCTGCGACGGCGGGCATGCCACGCGCAGCGGGATCCCCGCCTGGTCGCCGGCGTACGCGAACGTGCTCATCTCCACTTCGAGGTCGGTCTCCAGCAGGGGATCGTCGGAGGGCCAGCTGAGCCCGAGGAAGCAGTGTTCGGTTCCCTCGTGCCGGATGAGGGTGAACACCGAAGGGGTGGCCGGGTAGGCCTCCATCAGGGTCAGGGCCGCCGCCCAGAGCCGGCTCTCGGAGGAGAGCACGAGGTCGAGATCGCCGACCGGACGCAGCAGAGGCTGCGGGTACAGCGCGGCCAGGGCGGGCCCCTTCAACACGACCGGGTCTGCGCTGTCGCGCAGCAGGTCCAGCACGTCGGCGTAGGTGCGGGCGCGCAGGCGCTGCCGTTCGAGGACGAGCGCGGTGTGCGGGCCGGCCGGGTGTCCCTCGGCCAGCGCCACGCTCAGCACCAGGGGCGTCAGCGGGCCCTGGGAGCGGACCAGCCGGCGGACGGGTTCGTCGCGGTCCAGGCCGGCGGCGGCGTAGAGGTGGTCGAGATCGATCATCACACCCTGCCTTTCGACGAGAGAACGGTCAGGGGCATCGACAGGGAGTCCTCCAGGTGCCAGGTGTCGTTGACCGCGGCAACCGAGATGCTGTCGCCTTCGCGTCCGATCCGGGTGACGCCGGTGAGGTCGATCCGGAAGAGCGCACGCGGCGGACTGTCCAGCACGGCACAGAGCACTTCGTTGATGACGCCGCCGTGGGTGACCACCAGCGTCCGGGATCCCTCAGGGCAGGCGCGCAGGGCGTCGAGGACGCGGGTGCGGAAGCCACTGCGGGTCTCGCCCCCGGGCCACAGCCGCCATGTGCCGTCGCGCCAGTGGCGGTCATAGGCCTCCGCGTCCGCTTCCAGGGGCACGGGTGCCTCCAGGGTGCCCTTGAAGAACTCGGCCCAGGACGGGTTCTGTTCGCTGGTCAGCAGGCAGGCCGAGGCGATCTTCTCGGCGGTGGCGCGGGCGCGCAGGAGGTGGGAGCTGTACAAGTGGTCCCAGCTGAAGGCCGCGAGGCGGGCGGCCAGGGCCTCGGCCTGCTGCCGGCCCTCGTCGGACAGCGGCGGGTCCCAGCGACCGTCGGCGCAACGGCGTCGGTCGGTCTGTTCATAGGCGGCGTGGCGGATGAGGCATATTTCGGTGAGCATGTCAGTCTCCCGCGTCCTGGAGCGTCACCAGGGAGTAGTGGTGGGCGATGCGCCAGCCGCCCCGTCGCAGCCCGGCCAGGGTGCGCTCGGCGTGCCCGGGGTCGTCCACGACGTGGACGACGTTGCCCAGCAACGGCCTGCCGCGGCGCATGGCGTGGGACTGGGCCGCCGCGACCAGCCGTCGCGAGGCCTCGCGGTCGTCGAGGGGGCGTACGAGGACGTCCAGGAGCTCGGTGTACTCGACGCCGGTGGGGTCGTCGACGGTGTCCGAGAGCAGGGTCACGTGTCCCACGGTGCGGCCCTCGCGTTCGGCGACGTAGGTGACGCGTCCGGGGGTGTCCAGCACGGAGACGACGGCGGTGGCGACGGCGGCCGGGTCGGGATGCCGGCCGTGCTGGCGGGTGGCACGTTCGAAGGCCTCGGCGAGCATGGAGCCGACCGCGTCACGGTCGCCCGGCTGCGCTGCCCGGATCCGTACGGTGGCGGGCTGCGGGCCGTCCTCAGATCGGGGCACCGGTGGCCGGACCACGTACGTCACGTGCGGGACGAACGGCGGACCGAGCGGTGTCGCGGTGCGCACCAGTGCCTCCTGGCACCGGGGCCACCCCTCGCGCAGGAAGCGGTACAGGGTGACGGGGTCGCAGACGGCACCGCCGGCGTCCTCGCGCCCGGGTCCTGCGACGTGCTCCACCAGGCACTGCCGGCGGCCGGTCAGCGGATCGACGACGGTGTCGGCCACGACGGTGAGGCCGGCGTGGCGGTGCAGCAGACCGGCGTCCGCGGCGGCCTGGAGGTACTCCGGGCCGGCGGTCATGACCTCACCGTCACGGTCAGGGAGTCGATGACGTGGGCGGCCGCGGCGCACACGTCCTGGGGCGTCACCTTCTCCAGCGCCTCGCGCTCGGTCTCCGGGCACCAGGCATACTGCCCGACACCACTGCGCAGGACCGTGTCGACGGCCAGCTGCCAGGGGTCCTCGGCGTCGCGCTGGCACTGGCCCACGGCCTGCCGGACCGCGATGCGGTGCTCCCTGTCCGTGGGGCCCTGACGGGAGATCCGTTGCAGGAGTCCCTCGACGATGCCGACCGCCCGGGTGGCGTTGGGGCGCTCCACGCCCATGAGGACACGCCACGCGCCGGCGTCGGAGTAGTGGGAGGGCCACGCCTGGAAGGTGTAGGCGAGCTGGGCTCCGTCACGCAGTTCCCGGTAGAGGGCGGAGGCGGGGCTGGCACCGAGCAGGGAGCCCAGCACGGAGTACGCCGCCCGGCCGGGGTCGTGGGCCGGCACCGCCCGGCCGCCCACGGCGACCCAGACGAACTCCTCGTCGTCCTGCGGCACATGTGTTTCGGTCCTGCTCGCGGCAGGACGGGGTTCGGGTGGCCGGGGCGTGCGCGCGGTCCGCGCCGGGAGGAGGGCCTCGGGCGGGAGGGCGGCGCGTATCCGGTCGGGTTCGGCGCCGCCGACGACGGCGATGCAGTGCCGGGGCAGGCCCGCCGCCCGCAGCCGCTCGGCGTCGCGCAGACCGAAGCGCTCGATGTCCTCGGGTGCGCCGCCGACCGGTCTGCCCAGCGGGTGGCTTCCGAACAGGTCGGTGAGGAAGGCATCCTGCACGACATCGCTCGCGTCCGCCCGAGCGGTGGCGATCTCCTGGGCGACGACGCTCTTCTCCCGGGCGAGGTCGGCCTCGGCGATCTGCGGATGCGCCACGGACCGCCAGAGTTCCGAGGCGATGCGGGGCGCGTCCTCGTTGGCGACGCGCGCGTAGTACAGGGTCATCTCGTTGCCGGAACTCGCGTTGGCCGTGCCGCCGCGCTCCTCGACCAGGTCGGTCAGGGCAGCACCGCTGCCACGGGCGGACATCACGAGGTGTTCGAACAAGTGGGCCGCTCCGGCCTGCCCCGGCCCGTCGTCCCTGCTCCCGTGGGCCAGTCCCACACACACGGTGGTGGTCCGCAGCCAGGGACGGTGCGCTTCCAGGAGGGCATCGGCGGTCACGAGCGCGCATCCTTCTGCATTAGGGTCACGGACATCAGCCCTCCGTGTTTCGGGTCCGAATGAACAACAGGTTCGCGCGCCGTCACAGGCCCGGCGCGCGAACCTCTGTACCTAACCTCAGGCAGCCTTCTTCACGACGAGCTTGTTGATGCGCGGGCGAAGACCGGTGGCGTGGTTGCGAGTCATGGCTGACCTCCTTCCCTTACGGATAGCGGGCGCGAGAACGGCCCTGAACTGGGTTGAAGCCGAGACGTGTGGGCTGAAGAGCGTGCCTCCACCCCTCGACACGGAGAAAGCTAACCCGATTGTGACAAGGAGTCAATATCCTTTAGTCATATTGACTACGGCCATCTTCAGGGGGCACATTGTCCTCAACAAGTACAAGAAGAGATGGGGGAACGAGTTGCCCACCGAGATCCTTTCCTACTTCCATGGCAAGGCAGGTCGGTACGACGAGGTCGACCAGCAGGTCTACTGGCGGCTGTCCGACGAACTGCTGTGGAAGACCCTGACCACCACGTGCCTTGACAGGCTCCCGCCCGACTTCACGTTCCTCGACGCGGGCGGCGGCACGGGCCGCTGGACCCAACGGGTGCTGGATGCCTATCCCCGCGCCCGCGGCGTCCTGGTGGACCTGTCCCCCGACATGCTCGCGGTGGCCGAGGCGAAACGCACCGGCGACCGTCGCGAGCGGATGCAGCTCGTCGAGGGCGACCTCGGCGACCTCCCGCCGCAGGTACGCGAGATGAGGTTCGACGCCGTGTGGAACTTCCACAACGTCATCGGCTTCGTGCCCGATCCGGGTGCCGTGCTGCGCTCATTGGCCGGCCTGCTCTCCGAGCGCGGCAGCCTGGTCACCCTGGCCCCCAACCGCTACCACGGCGTGTACTTCAACCTGTCGGTCGGCCGGCTCGACGAGGCAGAACGGGCCGCCGAGACCGGCGTCTCCACGTTCACCGACGACATGCCGCCGCTGCGGCTGTTCTCCCCGGACGAGCTCATCGCCCTCTACACCGCGGCGGGGTGCACGGTCGACCTGCTCACCGGGTTTCCCAGCTCGGTCTACCCGTCGGTCCAGGAGACACAGCTGGACGGGTCGAGCCCCGGTGTGGCGCAGCTCCTGGGAGACCCGTCGGTCTTCGCGCGTGTCCTCGCCATCGAGGAACTGCTCACGCTACAGCCCGACATCGCCGCCCGGGGCAACAACATCTACCTGGCCGGGCGCCGGAAGTCCGCATGAGTACCCCGGCACCGCTGCACATCTGCAACGTGGAGGGGGCTCTGTGGCGCGGCGAACGCTGGCTCCTGATCCGCCGGGGCGCCGGTGAACGCCACTCGGCGGGCACCCTGGCGCTCGTCGGCGGAAAGGTGGAGCATGACGACGCACCCGGCCGCGTCCTGGAGAACGCCCTGCGGCGTGAGATCGCCGAAGAGGTCGGCCTCGACGCCGGCGACACCTTCACCTACGTGACCAGTGCCCGCTTCGGGCTCCAGGACGGCACCGATGTCGTCAACGTCGTCTTCTGCGCCCCGTGCCCCGACGGCTCGCCCGTCGCCCGGGATCCCGCGGAGGTCGCGGGCATCGAGTGGCTGACGGCGGACCAGGTGGCGCTGTCCGACGCACCCCCTTGGACCAAGGAGTACGTGAGCCTGGCCGAGGCCGTCCGCCGCCGGCATGCTGCCGACGGTGCGGCAGCGGGAGGGGCAGGCCATGCCGGTCCGTGAGAAACCCCTGTTCAAGGACTTCCTCAATCTCGACGACCGGGTGCTCGGCCTCGTGGCCGAGCGCTATGCGCTCCCCGAGGCCGACTGCTTCCTGCCCGTCCTCCTCGACGGCGACCGCTGCTCACTGCTCGACGTCCGCTCGGACACCTCCAAGAAGGCCATGGTGGAGGCCGGTTCGGAGCGGTACTTCCTCAAACAGATCCCCTGGTACTGCGACAGCCCCGAACAGATCTCGGTGTCCACCAGGATCCAGGAGGCACTACGGCGCGCAGGTGTGCCGGTGGCGCGTCTGCGGCCCACCCGGGACGGCAAGCTGTGGACCTCGTTCGCGGGAGAGAGCTTCGTCCTCTTCGACCACGTGGACGGCGTGCGGTACCGTTCGGCTCCCGGCCAGGACGCGTCCGCCGCCCGGGTCCTCGCCCGGCTGCACGGGGCGGCGGTCACCGTCGAGGGCGCCGCGTCGGAGGACGTGTTCACCCTCGCCGCCGATCACATCGCCTTGCTGCGCTCGGTGCTCCCGGACGCGGAGCAGGCAGCGTCCGTCCTCGAGGGGCTGCTTACCGCGGCCAAGGAGCAGGCACGGTGGGCCGGGTTCGCCTTCCTGCCTGTCACCGCCGTACACGGGGACTTCAACCCCTGGAACCTGCTGTTCACCTCGGACCACCAGGTAGCCGCGGTCGTCGACTTCGACAACTGCGACGTCGGGTCCCGGCTGCACGACGTCGCGGAGGCGCTGCTGACGTTCTGCGTCCTGCGCTACGCCGGCGACACCACCAACTTCGCCTCCGAACAGGCCGAGTCGGTCGACTGGGCGGCCATGCGTGCGTTCCTCGCTCACTACGAGGAGGTCCTGCCGCTCTCGGCCGAGGAACGCGGCTGCCTGCCGTCCGCTCTCGGTGCCGTCTGGATCGAGCTGACCTGCCTCGGACTGCTCCGCCGCGACTTCTCCCACCAGCGTCTCGGCGCGCACGTACGCATCTTCCACGCACTGACCCGTGGCCCGGGTGACGAGGAGAGCCGATGAAGCGACTACTGCCCGGGGTCCGCGTCGTCATGGTGTGCGGCGGAAAGGGCGGTGTCGGCAAGTCGACCGTGGCCGCCAACCTCGCGACCTCGCTCGCGGCCCGCGGTGTCCGCACCGGGTTGCTCGACGCCGACATCCAGGGGCCGAGCCTGCCCGTCCTGTTCGGCATCCGAGAACGGCCCCGCGTGCACGAGGGACGCATCCGTCCGGTGGTACGCCAGGGAGTACGGCTGATGTCGACCGGACTACTGGCCGACGCCTCCCACGCGCTCGCCTGGAAGGGTCCGCTGCTGCGCGGCGCGGTCCGGCAGATGCTGCGCGACGTGGCCTGGGGGGACGTGTCGACGCTGGTCATCGACACCCCTCCGGGCACGGGCGAGATCCACATGGCGCTGGCCCACCTGCTGGACATCGACGCGGCCGTTGTCGTCACCACTCCGCAGCAGATGGCGCTGGAGGACACCCGACGGTGCGTCACCATGCTGGCCCGGCTCGGTATCGCCGTTCCGGCGGTCGTGCAGAACATGGCGTACTTCACCTGCCCCTGCTGTAACGCACGCACCGAACCCTTCCCCAACGCCGGCCGGACCCGCACGCTGCTCTCCGAGGCCGGCTACCCGCACGCCCGGATCATCGAGCTGCCGCTGCTGCCCGAGATCACCGCCGGAGCCGAGCACGGCGTGCCCTCCGCCCTCGCCGCCGCCGGTCCGGCCGCCCCCGCAGACGGCGCGTTCGCCACGCTTGTCGGCCTCCTGCACGACAAGCGCCCCGCGCCCGCACCGCACGCCCCTCGGACGCCTGTCTGCTCCATCCCCGTTCCCCCGCAGGTACGCGGCGGGAACCACTCCGGCCCACGCCGGGGCCCCCTCCTACAGGAAGGCAGTGCCTCATGAGCACCGTCATCGAACCGCTCACGCACACACCGGACTCACGCACCGCGCCCCGCGACCTGGAGTCCACGCTGAACAGCCGGTGGTTCCGGCTGATCGCGCGGATCAACGCGGAACTGGTCAACGCGAGCGGTGACTTCTACCGGCAGCGGGAGATCTCACCGGTGCTGATGCCGATCACCGTCAACTCCGTCTCCAGCCCCATGGGACTCGGTAGCGACAGTCTGCCCGTGCGGGTCGACCTGTTCGGCGAGCCCACCTACCTGGCCGACTCGATGCAGTTCCAGCTGGAGTTCATGCTGCGGATGGGTCTGCGGGGCGCCTACTACATCATGCCGACGTTCCGCGGCGAGGACCCCGACAGCAGCCACCTCAACCAGTTCTTCCACTCCGAGGCCGAAGTACCCGGCGGGCTGGACGAGGTCATGCGGCTGGTCGAAGGCTATGTCACCACACTGTGCGCACGGCTCCTGGCCTCACCGGTGGCGGACGAGATCGGCGGGGTGACCGGCGGTCTCGACCACGTGAGCGACATCGCCGGCCGCGAAAGCTTCCCGGAGGTGACCTTCGAGGAGGCCTGCACCCTTCTTCCCCCCGACGAGGTGGAAGACCGCGGCACCGGCCTGCGCACCATCACGAGAGCCGGTGAACAGCGGCTCATAGATCACTTCGGCGGCGTCGTATGGCTGACCAGGATGCCCAGCCGGACAGTGCCGTTCTACCAGGCCACCGACCCGGACGGCACGGCACGCTGCGCGGACCTGCTGCTCGGCCTGGGGGAGGTCGTCGGGTGCGGCGAGAGGCACACCACCCGCGCGGCCGCCGAGCAGGCACTCACCGAGCACGAGGTGGATCCCGCGCAGTACGAGTGGTACCTGCGGATGAAGGAACTGGCCCCCCTGCGCAGCGCTGGATTCGGCCTCGGTCTGGAGCGGTTCCTGGCCTGGCTGCTGCGCCACCACGACATCCGCGACATGCACCTCATGCCCCGGCTCAAAGGCGAGCCGACGTGGATGTGACGGCGCTCCCGCACCCGCTCCCGCACCCGCACCCGCACCCGCACGGGACCATCCCGCCACCGCTGCGGCACGGGGACGAGATCGCCGTCGTCTCGCTGTCCGGTCCGCTGGCGGCCCGGTGCCCGCGGCGCCTGGGCCGGGCGGCCGGCGACCTCCTCCGGCACGGTCTGCGCGTGCGGGTCGACCCCACCACACGGCTCGGCACCGGGCGCACCGCCGGCCCCCCCGACGTCCGGGCGGCCGCGTTCACGCGAGCCGTGCTGGACCCGGACGTACGCGTGGTGATGTCGGCGGTGGGGGGCGAGGGCGCCCGGGACATCCTCCCGTACCTGGACGCCTCGCTGCTGGCCACGTCGCCCACCGCGGTGGTCGGCTACAGCGACACCACCTCACTGTTGCTCTGGCTCTACCACCACTTGGGCTGGAGAACCTACTACGGTCCCGCCGCCCTGCCCCAGCTCGGTGAATGCGGCGGAACGATGGAATTCACCTGGAACAGCCTGTGGAACGTGCTGTCCCGGAGGAACACCACCGACGCGCTGCCCTGGACCGACGACGTCGTCGTGGAGACCCTGCTGTGGGACGCACAGGACGACCGGCCGCGGACGGCGGAAGCCCGCGCACCCCGCAGGGTGCGGCGCCCCGGCCGGGCCACCGGTCCCCTGGTGGCCGCGAACATCACCGTGCTCGCCGACGACCTGCGCCGCGGGCTGCACACCGGTATCCGCTGGAGCGGGCACGTGGTCTGCCTTGAGGAGTCCGACACCGTCTCCGCCGACGAACTGGACCAGGCGGTCTCGGTACTGGCCGACAGCGCCCTGCTCGACGGTGCCGCGGCCCTCCTCGTGGGCCGCTTCGCCCAGGACCACCGGGGCCAGTGGGCACCGGGGCTGAGCCATCGCCTGCTCCAGCCCCTTTCACGGCGCTGCTCGGGACCGGTGGTGACCGACTTCGAGTTCGGCCACACCGATCCCGTTCTCACCCTGCCGATCGGCGCGGTCATGACCGTGCACGCGCCCCGGCCCGGACGAGGCCGTCCCGAACTCCGCCCGGAGCCGGCCGCCGAGAGGCCCGGCCGATGACCTGGCCGGCCGACCTGGCGGAGTGGGTCAGTGGACGACTGGGGACCGACGGCACCGCACATGCCGTCCTGCTGTCGGCTACCAACAGCCGGGTATGGCGGGTCAGCGACGCACAGGGGCGCGGTTTCGTCGTGAAACACCTGACGGACGCCTCCAGCATGCCCGAAGCGGAGCGCACCGTGCGCGGACTCCTGTCCCGACAAGGCAGCAGCCGCGTCCGGCCGGTGCTGGCCCTCCGGCGCAATCGCGACGGCACGCACTACGTACTCGCCGAGCACATCGAGGGTCCCCTGCTCGCGGACGTGATCGGCTCGGCGGAGACCGTCACACCGTGGGCGGAACAGCTGTCGGACCTGCTTCAGCAGACCGGCGCCATCACCGTGTCCGGCTTCGGCAAGCTCTCCGGCGACCTGCACGCCCCGTGGCCGACCTGGTCGTCCTTCCTGCTCGACTACACACGCGAACAGCGGCTCAAGGCCCCCGCCCTGGCCGCCGCTCGGTACGCCGCCCTCCACTCCCTGCTCATCGGCGCCGCACCGCTGCTCGACGCCACCACACCCGTTCCCCGTCTGGTGGCCGCCGACATCAACAACCGCAACTTCGTCATCGGGCCCCAGGGACTGACGAACGTGAACCTTCCCGTCCTGTGGGGCGGAGACCCCACGGCCGCCTACGGCCAGGCCCTGGTCCACTGGTCCGCCACGAAGGGCGAACAGACACTCCTCAGCCGCAGCGGCGCCCCCGACTGGCTGCTGCACCTCTACGCGGCCTTCCACGCCTACGTCATCCTCGCGTACGCCGAACGCCACAGCCCCGAACCACTTCACGCAGTCACGCCCTGGGGCCGCGGGACACCCCTGCTCGACCTCCTCGACCGGCACCTCGCCAGTGCCCGCCTCCCTCACCGGTGAAAGGCACTCCCATGACCACACCCGTCCACACACCCGAGCACACCTACACCGTCGCCTCACCCGGCAGTGCCCAACAGGTCGACCTCGTCTGCGACGAAGCCACGCGTGCCGCCCTCCTCCCCCTCATGGCGCCGTTCCTGACCCTCCGGTCGGCAGACGGCGTCCCCGGCCCCCGACGCCGTCCGCGCCCCCGGGTGCTGGCACTCACCGCGCCCCCCGACGGCCCGGGCTGGCAGCGCGTGACCTACACCTCCCGTTACGAGCCCGACCGTGTCCTGTTCACGCAGGACACCACCCTCACCGTCGCGGTCTGCGCCCCCGCCTCTCCCTGGCGCACGCAACAGCTACTGAGGTGCGTCCGAAACCTCCTGCGCTGGGAACACTTCGCGGACGGAGAACTCTTCCTCCACGCCGGACTCGTCACCGTGGGCGGCCACGGCATCGCCTTCGCCGGCCGGAAGCGCTCGGGCAAGACCTCCAGCATCATCAGCGCGCTGCTCCACGCCGGAGCGGACTTCGTCTCCAACGACGACCTCGTGATCACCGATACCGGCGCCCGCGGAGGGCTACGCGGCCTCGGCTTCCCCCGAAGCATCAACGTACGAACGGACTCCCTCCTGGCACTGGCCACCGGGCGCCCCGAGCTGAACAGACTCCTCACACACGTCACCCACCCCGCGAACGCCTTCCCCGGCGAGCACCACACGCACGAGCCACAGCTGCCCTGGCTGCCCGGCACGACAGTGCCTCCCCGCACGTGGGTCCGCTGTCACGAACTCGCCCTCACCACCGGCCGGAACCTCATCCCCACCGCGCCCCTCACCGCGGTGGTCTTCCCCACCTTCCACGACACCACGACCCCCACTGTCACACGGCTCTCCCCCGGTCAGGCCGCGCGGCTCCTCGCCGACAACACCGAAGACGCGGCCCTCACCTATGACCCCTTCCTCGCGGACTGGTACCCCGCCACCAACTCGCTCCGCAGGACACACATCACCGACCAACTCCTGCGAACCGTCCCCTGCTACCAGCTCGTCCAGAACATGCACGATCTCCCCAATGCCACCACTACTCTCATCAGAACCCTCAAGGAACAAACGATCTCCGACGCATATCACCACCACTCCTGACACACGTCACCTCACCGGTACCGCCACCATGGACCCGGCCCCTTGGCGCCGGCGCCCGCCGGGCGGACGGCCCGGCGCACAAGCCCAGGACCGCCTGCCGAAGCGAGCGGGACGGCGGGCACCGACGATCGCCCCCTCCCCCGTCGGCCCCGCCCCGGCTCCGGGAGCCCCGCGGCCTGCGGCTACGCTGTGCCCCACCACAGCTCGTCACCGGATGCCGTCACGCGCCCTCCGCCTCGCGACGCGCCGGCCTGGACGGCCGTGATCGCCGATGCCCCGACCCAGCGCGACAACCGGACTGGCCCCGCCCACGAGTCATGAATCTCCGTGTTGCACAACACAGACGACTTTTCAGCCTTTCTGACAGGCCCTCACACACGCTCCGAGGAAAGTCTCAAGACGTCCCAGTCCCCCGGAACTACGACTGGAAGCACCTGACATCCCGCTCCGAGCGCCGATCCATCGGGTCTCGCGAGAGCTGTCTTCGGCCATTGCGGGTCAGGGTAATGTTGACTGCAAGTTGACTCAATTGTCAATTTATTGCTAGGGTCCCCAGGTACTGTAAGTCACATGAGCACATTTGTCCGACAGGACAGAAACCATGGTGAACCGCGTGCCTTCCAGGGATCGCACGAAGTGGACTGCCGCCCCGGGCTGTGCGGCCGGCGACAGCAGGACCGGCGTGCCGTCCGCGCCCCGCGAGAGGCGCGGCGGGCCGGTGCGGACTGTCGCCCCACTCCGCGCGCACGCGCCCGCGCGATCCGCACCGTGCCGAAGTTCCCCGCTCCCTGAAAGGGCCCTGCACAGCGCCGGACCCGGCGGCACCCGGGGCCGGGAACGCAGCGCCGGGCCGGCTCCGGTGCCCGGAGGATTACCACTCGCCGGCACCGCCGCAGGGCGTTACTCCGTGCCGCACCGTACCGGTGCCATGGCCACCCTGTTCAGCAAGGGGGCAACAGGCGCCGACGCCGCGCACACACTCTGGCTGGATCCGCGCCTTACGCGTGCACGAGAGATCGTGAACGCCGCCAAACCGGGCCACGAACCTCCCTCATGTCCCGGCAGCGCAGGCACGTACGGCCTCCGAATTCCAGATCGCACCACCGATCATTTATGCCTAATTTAAAGAGGGCGCCGAAAGGGAGTCGTGGATTATCAAGAGCACTCACCCGAAGTTCATCAGCTTGCCATGAGATTCGCCGACTCCGGGTACCGCCGGCACCCCCCGAGACCCCTGTTGGCGCTTCCTGGAGACGGCGTCCTGTTCACGGCCCCGTCCTCTCCGGGCTGGCGGGTCTGGATGCTGGAGGACCTGCCACGATCAGGAGGCGGTTCCGTGGCCGTGCAGTGGAGCGTCCGCACCAGCATGCTGTATGGCTTCCCGGTGCTGCGGCAGCCCTCGGCCGAGCGCATGGTGGCCGCGCTGTGGCGCGGCACGCGCCCCTACCGACAGCCACTGGAGGATCTGCTCACAGCGCTCGACTCCATCGGGCTGGAGCGCCACAGGATGACGTTCCTGCTGGTCGCCCGGGACTGCTCGCCGAGACCGGTGATGCGGGCCCTCGCCGATCTGGGCATCGCCGAGGACCAGATCGCCCAGGCATCGGAGTCCTTCTCCCCCCTGTCCCGGATGAACAGCGAACGAGGGATCGTCCTCACCCTGCGCTTCGCCATCGGCGGGCAGGACCAGCAACGGTCGAGGGCCTGCCCGCACCAGTGCTCGTGCGATCGGCACATCACCCTGGCGTACTGCCATTTCGTGGGGCCGGGCGACGCCCGCAACGGGCAGGGAACGTCCTCCGGCCAGCCCCTCGTCGAGGTGCTCGTCCCGGAGTACGCCCTGCTCTCCGCGATCACCGGGACGACCGATCCGTTCGCCCTGCCCGGCCTGGCCCCGCTGACCGCAGTGGTCGCCGACCTGCTGACGGGCCGTCCCACGGCCTCGGTCCGGTCGGTGACCGACCAGGGTTTCACCGCGGCGCTGCTACTCGGCGTCGGTGTCCAGCCCGGGCCGCGGGGCCCCTCCTACGTGGTGCGGAAACTGCTGCGCCGCTCCGCGGCCGAGTTCGAACTCACCGACGCTCCCATCGACCATGTCACGGCAGTGGTCGCCGCGGCGGACCGGCTGCGTCGGGTGCCGTTGGGATTCCCCCCGCTGCCCGCCGAGGCCACGGCGCTGGTGGATCAGGAGATCAGCAAGGTCAGCGTGGTGTTCCGGCGCGGCCGCACTCTCCTGCTGCGACGTGTGCCGCCCCTGCATGATCCGGCCGACCGGGCCCGGGCACTCATCCGGCTGCGGTCGGAGGAGGGCGTGCCGCTCTCGCTGCTGCTGGACTGGTGCCGGAGCGAGAAGATCGACGTGTCCCTCCGGGAGATCGCGGCGGCCGACCTGCGTTCGGAGCTGCCGGTAGCGGGTCCCTGACCATGAGGAGACGGCCTGCCAGACGCAGCCACCGACCAGCGCGCACCCTCCCCTCCCGCCGCCCACGACGGGTGGGTCCTCCCTCCCGAATACGACAGAAGAAGGGACCCGAACACCACCGCTCCTGCCCGGAACGGGCATGGACGGTACGCGCAGTCAGTCACAATGTCCTACCGAGCCATTACCGAGCCACCGTCACGCCGGAGTCATCATAATTTGACATGACCCTTATCATATTTGTGTAACTTTCGTCAGCACGCACCATGGCTTCGGATCAGCGGGTATGTCACACGGCGGTCAACATGACACGGCAAGGAGATCGCATGCCGACGAACGAGTCACTGGGTTCCCGTCTCCGTCGCCTCCGGCGCGAGGCGGGCCTGTCCCAGGACGCTCTCGCACAGCCCCTGCTGTCCGCCAGCTACATCTCACTCCTCGAAGCGGGCAAACGTGTCCCTTCGGAGGAAGTGCTGAGCGGGCTCGCCAAACGGCTCGGCTGCACCGTCGAGGACATCCGCGGCGTGACCAAACCGGATACCTTCGCGTTGGAGGCCGAGCTCCGCTACGCCGAACTCGCCCTGCGCAACGGCGATGCCGGCGCGGCGCTGGCCGGCTTCGAGGAACTACTGCCGAAGCTCTCCGCCACCGAACACCGTTCGCTGTGGCTGTCCGCCACCCTCGGGGTCGCGCAGTGTCTGGAACACAACGGCCGGCTGGAGGAGGCGGTGGCCCGGCTGGAGGACCTGCTGAAGCCGACCGCCGGACACGAGCCCGATCTCGACCTTCGGCTGAGGATGGTGATGTCGCTGTGCCGCTGCTACCGCGAGCTCGGCGACCTCTCGCGCGCCATCGAGGTCGCCGAGAACACCCTCAACGAGATAGACGGCCTCGGAGTGCCGCCGACCACGACCTCCGTGGAACTGCTGTCCACACTGATCGGTATCTACACCGAGCGGGGCGACCTGCACCGCGCCGGGTATCTCGCCTCTCAGGCGGTCGAACGGGCACAGGTGATCAGCGACCGCAAGGCGCTGGGCGCGGCCTACTGGAACGCCAGCGTGGTGATGCACCGGCGCGGGCAGTCACGGGAAGCACTGTCACTCATCAGCAAAGCGGTGGCGATCTACTCCGAGGGTGACGACGAACGCGCACTGGCCCGCATTCGCAACGCCTACGCGGGCGTGCTGCTCCAGTCCGAACCCGACGGCATGACGACCGAGACCGCCAAGTCGCTGCTCGAACAGAGCATCAGCGTCCTGACCTCCCTCGGTAGCAACATCGACATCGCCTACGCCGAAACAGCGCTCGCCCGCGCCGAAGTGATGCTCGACAACACCAAGAGCGCCATTGCCCACGCCACTCGGGCACTGACCATTCTTGGCCCCGAACACCGGCTGGAGAGCGCACGGGCGCACCTGGTCATGGGAGCCGCATACCTGCGCCAGGGCGACCGTGAGGCCGCACAGGCCGAATGCGAACGCGGAGCCCTTCTCCTGGAAGCCTCCGAAGCCGGACGCCAGGCCGCGTTCGCCTGGTCCGAACTGGCCGAGATCCTCGAACGCAGCGGCGATTCGGAACGCGCCGTGTGGGCCTACCGGCAGAGCATGCGCCTGATGGGCCACCGCAGCGCACTCGCCACCGGCACAAGCCGACACTCCCGGCAGAGCTGACGGGGAACATTCACTCAGCTCGTGCCCTCTTCCACACGTCGGTCCCCGACGTGTGCCTCCGCGTCCGTACGGACGGGGTGGCCGGTTCCGGGAAGCCGTGGTTCGGCGCCGGACAGACGTGCCGGCGCCGCGTGGAGCGGTTTCAGCAGGCTGATGTCTTCGGCCGGCTGCACCACATTCCGCCCGCCGGGCTGAATACGGCCGGCGAACTCCACTGATTCAGGGCGCATGTGTATGGCTGTATGGCTCCGCATTCGCGCGGAGCCTTCGTCCGCCTGGCCCGCGGCCTGTCACCCGGGAAAGGCTCAGCAGCACAACGGTACGTCACCCGCGGTACCCGGCTCGGCTCCCGGCCCCGCCGCCTGCACGTTCTGCCCCCACGCGGCATCGAACGCTCTGGACACCCCGGCTCTCGCCTCACGTGTCACCGCCGAAGCGTCGGCACTGACTGCGACCACCGCCGAGAAAGCCACGAACGCCGAGACAAAAATAGCAGCAGGAAGACGCAACATGGTGGAACCTCCGATACACCGTACCCCCTTGCGGGGCTTCGTTCTCAAAAAAAGCTTCGCAGTTAGTGACTGATCTTGTCAATAATCAAAATCAAAAACAAAATGCCCATAAGAATATGACATATACCCTTATGCAATAGGAAAGGTGGCGTCGATTCAGAAAGAGACGACAGAACCCCCGGGCGTCGCGCGCCCCGACGTCGCGCCCGCACAGTCCCCCGAGCGGCGGCCGGTAACCGCTGTTTCTCCCCCGTGCGGCGTGTCCGACTCCCCGGATCGGGGAACGGACGGCGTACCACTCATCGGACACAGGGGGAGATTCGATGGCCTGGCGGTTCAAGGATGCGCCTGACAACGGGGAGATGTCCGAGGCGACCCGGCACATGTGCGTGGGGGCGTACGTCGACGAGGGTTTCGCCCTGCAGGTCCAGCACCAGCTGGACATGCAGGACTTCCAGGCGGTGCCGCCGTGCTACGGCGTGGACCTGGGCAGGCTGCGGCGCCATGCCGAGCGGGCGCGGGCGCTGGTGGGCGACCGGGACGTCAGGATCTGCGGCAGCTGGCTGGTGGTGCTCGTCACCGCTCCGTTGGCGGCCGTGCTGTTCGTGGTCCTCATGAAGACGCGGGGCGTGCTGGCCGGAGGGGTGGCCAGGGGCGCCGCCGGCTGGCACGCGCTGCGGGTGCCGGGCATGCACAGCTGGTACCGGACCCGGGCCGGCGCGTGGCGTGTGCAGTCACCGGCGCAGGAGCTGCTGAAGGCCCTGATGAGCTGCGTTCTCCTGCTGGTGCTCAGCGGGTTCCTGTTGCCGGTCCTGACGTGGGCCAGCTATCTCCCGTCGGCAGTGGTCGTCCTGGACGTGCTGGTGTTCCTGATCGTCCTGCCGTGGCTGGCGGCCTGGTCCCAGCAGCAGGAGGTCTTCGAGGAGCTGCGCCGGCTCGGCACGGGCCGGCGGCCCGGCTCCGGGCCGCCGCCGGAGAACGTCGTCATCTACAGCGGATTCCGGCCGTTCGTCGGTTCGGGCACGGAGATCCGTTCCTGGGCGCTCGACCTGCGGCTGACGCCCGCTCGGGGCGCGGCCGGCACCCCTGCCGACGCGGCCCGTTTCGGCACCGGGGAGCTGCTGACCGCGCTGCGCACCGGCCTGACGGAGCTCCAGCACGGGCCGGCCACGGTGCCTGGGCTCACCGTCTGGGAGCAGCTCTTCGTCAGCGGCCAGGACCTGCTGGACGGGCCGGAGCCGTTCACCGCGGAGACCTTCCTCGGCGACTCGGTGCCGTTCGCCTTCCGGCCCGTCAGCACCGTTCCGCCCGAGGTGGTGGAGGCGGCCCGCGGACGCACCGAGGGCCCGGTGCGGCACTGCCTGACCGCGCAGGTCCGGTCGTGGGACGCGGACGTGGTGCTGACCGTGCACGTGCAGGCCGCCGTCACCGAGCACACCGTGCACCTGTACAGCACGGCCGCGGTGCTGCCTCCGGTCCGTGAGGCGTACCGGCAGGTCGACCGGATGACCGCGGCGCACGGCTCCGAACACCGGCTGCGGGTGGTGGCGTCGGGGTGGCAGGCGGCCATGGACGGCCTGGCGCAGCCGGTGCGGCGGGCCGTGCGGCACGTGTTCCGCGGTGGCCGGCTGGAGCGGCAGCGCGAACAGTTGCAGGAGGCGATCCGCTATGACCGGCGGTACGACTTCGGGGGCGGGCAGTCCCTGCGGGAGCTCGCCACCACGGGCGACTACGCCAACTACTTCCAGCGGATCGACGTCCGCCGCTACGAGAGCCAGCTCCAGCTGCGGGTGCTGACCGTGCTCAAGTCCCTCTTCGAGAAGTACGGCTGGGACACCGGCGAGCTGGACGAGGGCCGACAAATGATCTTGAACAACGGCATCATCATGACCGGCGGTGCCATGCACGGCGCGGTCGCCGCGGGCACCGGCGCGGTCGCCACGGCGGGAGGGGGCCCGGGCGGCCCGGTCCGCTTCGTGACCGGGCGGCCCGGTGGCGGGCAGGGCCCGGGCTCCGGCGGCCCGGCGGCCCCGGCCGCCGGCTGACCGCGGCACCCCGCACGCCGCGGCCACGGGCTGGTCCCGACGGGTCCCGACGGGTCCGTCCGCCAGGACGGACCCACGACGAAGGCAGGAGCCACATGAACGATGCGGACGCGCCCCGCGTGACGCGCAACGACGGCATCATCATCGGCGGGCACGCGTCCGTCTCCGACGCGGCGCTCGCCGCCGGCCACGGCGCACACGCCGAACACCACGGCGGCGCCGCACACCTGGATGCCGTACAGCGCCATCTCGACCACATCCGTGACCTCCTGGCCCGCGCCGCCGACGCCGCCGCGGACGCCTCCACCGCGGCCGACGGCTCCGCCGACGACCGGTTGACCGCGCGGCAGCACGCCGCCGTGGAGGGGGTCGTCGACGACGCCGAGCAGGCGCTCGCCTCGGCCCGGTCGGGCGGCGGGCTGCGCCGCCTGTCGGAACGGCTCCAGCTGCTCGCGGCGTGCCTCACCGGCACCGGCGCCCTCGCGGAGGCCGCGGACCGGCTGCGCCAGCTCGCCGGAACGCTCACCGGCTGACGACCGCGCGCACTGTGGTGCGGCGGGGCGGGAGCCGGCCGGACACCACCCGGCCCTATTCGCCGCCGCCGGTCCGTACCGGTGTCCGTCCGGCCGCCGGTACGTGCGCTCGGCGTGGTGCGTCCACCTCGCCGGTCCGGCGCAGTTTGTGCCACCGCAGCCGGGCTCCGGTAGCCGCCGTGACGCACGAGTGCATCAGCACCAGGTACAGGAACGGCCGGTAGATGAGCTGTTGCAGAGGCAGCAGCAGAAGGAAGCGGTACCGCTCGCGGTCGAGCCGGAAGGCGTAGACCGCGCAGAGGAGCTGGCACAGCGGGAACGCGGCCCACACCAGCAGCGACTTCACGGGGTCGAGGAAGAGGATTCCGTAGAGGGCGTAGAGGTCGATCAGGGGGGCGAAGAGGGGGGTGACGATCTGGTACAGGACGACCAGCGGCATCCCGACGCGGCCGAACCGGCCTGACGGTCCCCGGTCGACGACCGAGCGGCGGTGTTTCCAGAGTGCCTGCATGGTGCCGTACGACCAGCGGTAGCGCTGGCGCCAGAGCTGGCCGATGGAGCGGGGGGCCTCCGTCCAGGCGCGGGCGTGCTCGGCGTAGACGACGCGCCAGCCCGCCCGGTGCAGGGCGATGGCCACGTCGGTGTCCTCGGCGAGGGTGTCCTCGCTCATCAGGCCCGCGTCGGTCAGCGCCGCCCGGCGGAAGGCGCTGACGGCTCCGGGGACGGTGGGCATGCAGCGCAGCAGGTCGTACGTCCGGCGGTCGAGGTTGAAGCCCATGACGTACTCGATGTGCTGCCAGGCGCCGATCACTGTCGCGCGGTTGCCGACCTTGGCGTTGCCCGACACCGCGCCCACCCGGGGGTCGGCGAACGGGCGGACCAGTTCGCAGACGGTCTCGGGCTCGAAGACCGTGTCCCCGTCCATCATGACGATCAGGTCGTGCCGGGCCTCGGCCACACCACGGTTGAGGGCCGCGGGCTTGCCCGCGTTGGGCTGCCGCAGCACACGTACGCAGGGCAGGTTCATGGACTCGGCGATGTCGGCGGTGCCGTCGGTCGAACCGTCGTCCACCACGATGATCTCGATGGGATGGGTGCTGTCGCCCAGCGACCCGATCGTCTGGGCGATGCACTCCTTCTCGTTGTACGCGGGCACGATCACGCTCACCGGCTCCGTCACCGGCGGCCCCCAGGTGAAGTCCGGTCGGTTGCGGGAACGGCGGTGCCACGCGGCGAGGACCGGCATGACCAGGGACCGGGCGAGCACCGCGGCGCCGACGGTGTACAGCAGCACCCTCAGCACCGGCATCATCACCTGCGTCAGCCAGATGGCGACAAGCAGCGCCCGGCCCTCCCACAGCCCCTTCGTCCCCGCCCGGTGCACGGCGCTGCGGGTGCCCAGGGCGCCGGTGACCGTGGTGAAGGCGTAGCCCCGGTGCTTCATCCTCTCGATGTAGGCGCCGAGGGCACGCACGGTCTGCGTGCGGTCGCCGCCCGCGTCGTGGAAGAGCACGGACGCGCCCGCGCCGCCCCGGGGGGTCGCGTTGCGGATGATCGCCGCCGCCGGGAGCCGCCGCCGGTCCCCGCTGTCCTTGTCGGCGAACACGCTGATGTACCCCGTGGCGCCCAGGTGCCGGTACATGGGCCAGGTCCGGTCGTCGAGCGCCGTGACATAGGAGGCGTACGGGGCCCGGAAGAGCGAGGTGGTGACGCCCGCGGAGCCTGCCAACGCCAGTTGTGTCCACGCCACCTCGCGGTCGATGCGCCGGGTGCCGTGGGACGCGAGGTCGACGCGCGTGAAGGCGTTCACTCCGATCTCGTGGCAGGAGTCCCGCATCCGGCGGACCAGGCCGGGGTGCCGGGCCGCCATCCGGCCGGCCACGAAGAACGTCCCCGGCACCCGGTGCTTCCCCAGCACGTCCAGCACCTTCGCGGTCCACACCGGGTCCGGGCCGCCCTCGAAGGTGAGCGCGATGGTCTGCCTCGGGATCCGGTAGCCGGTCGCCCGGCCGTCTGCCCCGAAGGCCAGCACCGGTCCGCCGGTGAGCACCTTCTCGGGGACCGAGCGCTGAGAAGCGGTCAGGCCGAGGGCGGCCGCGGTGGGGGGCGCGTCGCCGACGGGCCCTCCCTTCGCGTCCGGGCCGGCCCCTTTCGCGTGGGGTGCGCCCCCCTTCCCGTGCGGCGCGGCTCCTTTCCCGCGCGGTGCCGCGCAACTGCCCGGCCCTGCGGCCCGTCGCTTCCGGTCGTCGGCGCCGTGGTCGTCGCTGCCGACCTCCAGCGACATATAGCCGTTCAGCAGCATGGCGCAGACCAGCGCGAACAGCGCGGCCACGGCCAGCACCCCGCGGAACCAGGCGCCCTTGCGGGGCACGGCCGGCTGTTCCGGCGGGCCGGTCGGCCGCGGGCCCGCGGGCGCGGGCGGCTTCCTGTCGGTCCTGTGGGTCCTGTGGGTCCTGTCGCGCATCTCGGCCTGGCCTCCACGTGTCCGGCACTGTCAAGCACGTCCGTGCTCGGGCCGGGCGCACGGCCCGGGCCCCACGTCGAGCGGTCACCTCGGTGACTGCGGTGACCGTCCCTCCGGTTGCTGCGGACCAGCCCCCCACGGCCCGGGCGTCGGCTGTATCGGCGTCCTGGGAGCGTCCGGCGTCTTGCCCCAGACACCGGCGCAGAAGATCGCCGTATAGCCGAGCAGCACGCCCCCGGCGACGACCCCGCAGCGCCTGACCAGGCGGGCCCGGCGCCCGGAGGGATCCACGAAGACGGGGTTGCCGACGCGCTGTTCCCGCCCGTCGTGCCGTCGGCATCGTTCGCACCGGACGGGGAGAGGAGGCGACAGGACGCGCTCGGCCGTGCCGGACTCAGAATCCATGATCCGGATACTAGATTAAAAAATACGATTTTCTGACCTACGCGATGTGTCGGCGTGTCTCGCACGACCCTCGCCGATGATGTGGGACCCTTCGCCGACCTCTCGCCGGCCGGTCCGGAGGCACGTCACCCCTGGCGTTTCGGGTGTGCCGCGGCGGGAACCCGCCTCCGGCATCGGCATGGGGAGGTTACGTGGCAAGGGCACCGAAAGGTGATGTGCTGGACCTTCTGGCGGAGGACCACCGCACCGTCGAGGGACTGTTCACCTCCTTCGAGGCCAGCACGGATGCCGGGCAGCGGCAGGAGCTCGTGGATCGCCTGATCATGGAGCTGGTCCGGCACTCGGTGGCCGAGGAGGAGTACCTGTACCCCGTCGTCCGCAGGGCACTGCCCGAGGGTGACGAGATCGCGGACGCGCAACTGGAGACGCACGCGGCAGCGGAACGGACGATGAACGGCCTCGACCGGGCGGACCTGGACGCCGCCGAACTGGACAGCCGCATACGGACGCTGATGACCCAGGCCTACGCGCACATCCGGGAGGAGGAAGGCGCCGTCTTCCCGCGGCTGCGTACCGCGCTGACCGCGCGGGAGCTCCGCGACCTGGGGGCCAAGGCCGAGCAGGCCAAGAGGGCGGCCCCGACCCACCCGCACCCCCACACGCCCGACAAGCCGCCGTTCAGCACGGTGGTCGCCCCGGGCACCGCGCTGGTGGACCGGGTACGCGACTGGTTGTCCGGCAGGCAGTCCTGAGACACGGGCCCCTGCGGGCCCTGCGGGAGCTTCCTCGGTGGGGTGTCGCTCCGTCCGGACGCATGCCGTGTCCCGGCCCGGGTACTCCGGCGCCATGGCCGGCATCGACCTCAGCAGCAGCGCATTCACCGACCACTCCTTCGTCCCGGGCCGCCACGCCCTGGAGAGGGAGAACGTCTCGCCCCCGCTGACGTGGCAGGGCGTCCCGGACGACGCGGCCGAACTGGTGCTGTTGTGCGAAGACCCCGATGCGCCGTCGGGCACCTTCGCGCACTGGATCGTGGTGGGCATCGATCCGCACAGCGACGGCACGGACACGGGGCGGTGCCCGCCCGGCGGCACCGAGCTCGTCAACGGCTTCGGCGAGCCGGGCTGGGGCGGACCGCATCCGCCGCCGGGAGACGAGGCGCACCGGTACTTCTTCCGGCTGTACGCGCTCGCGGAACCGTGCGTGCTTCCCGACGCGCCCAGCGCCGACCGCGTGCACGAGGCCGTCGGCGACAAGCAACTCACCTCCGGCACTCTCGTCGGCCTGTACCACCGCTGAACCCCGGAGCGCGCCGGCGGCGGCCGGCCGACGGCCCCGCCGTCTCACCGGAGGTGATGCGGAAGCTCGCCGGCTCCCTCCCCTCGGACATCCGCGAACTGCTGCCCGCGGCACGCGCCGAGGACCCCGACGTGCCCCCCGCGTAGCGCCGGGGCGCCCGCTCGGACCTCCTGACGGGACAGGGTCGGCGCTCCTGACGGGATGCGGTCCGCGGTCCCGACGGGATGCGGTCCGCGGTCCCGACGGGATGCGGTCCGCGGTCCCGACGGGATGCGGTCCGCGGTCCGCCCGGGGCCCGTCGGTCCGGCTCCGACAGCCGTGCCCACGTGCGCGCGTGGCCCCACCCGTCCTGCTCCCAGGAGCGTCGACCGGGGGCTGTCGCCACGGCGGAGCCTGACGTCCCCCGTTCAATGAATATTCAACCGAGTGTCCCCACCTGCGCTGTGTGCGGTCCCTAGTCTCCTTGAGGCTTTGGAAAGAAGGGGCTCATGGCTACACTCCGCGCAATTCGGGCTCGCGGGATCACCAAGTGTTTCGGCGACGTCGTCGCGCTCGACGGCATCGATCTGGATGTGACGCAGGGGCAGATCCACGGCCTGGTGGGACCGAACGGCGCCGGCAAGACGACTTTGCTGGGCCTCCTGCTGGGCCTGTCCGTCGCCGACGGCGGCCGTCTGGAGATCCTGGGCACCCCGGTGGGGCGGGCGCTCGCCGCTCCGGACGGTGTCGCCGGTTTCGTGGACGGTCCCGGTCTCTATCCCTCGCTCACCGCCCGGCAGAACCTCGCCGCGCTGGCCGCTCTGCGCGGCCAGGACGCCCGGCGGGCGGGGATCGACGACGTGCTCGACGAGGTCGGGCTCGCCGATGTGGCCGACGACCGGGCCCGCGGCTTCTCCCTCGGCATGCGTCAGCGGCTCGGGCTCGCCGCCGCGCTGCTCACCAGGCCCCGGCTGCTCGTGCTCGACGAACCCTCCAACGGTCTGGACCCGGCCGGCAAGAAGCACGTGCACGGCGTCCTCACCCGGCTCGCGGCGGACGGAACCAGCGTGGTGCTGTCGAGTCACCGGATGGACGACCTCGAAGCCCTGTGCTCCGAGGTCACGATCCTCGCCACCGGACGGGTCGTCTTCTCGGGACCGCTGGGCAAGCTGGCCGCCGAGAACCGTGAACTCGACTACCGGCTGCTCACCTCCGACCCTGCGGCCGCCCGCCGGCTGGCCGCCGACACGGCCGGGATCCGGGTCGTCGACGACGCCGGGGTGCGGCAGGCCGCCGACGTGCTCGTCGTGCGCGCGCTGGTGCCCGCACTCGACGAACTGGTGGCGCTGCTCGTGGCGGCGGGCATCGCGCTGCGCGAGCTCACCCCCGTGGTGTCGCCGCTGGAGGCCGCCTTCCTCGCCCTCACCGACGATTCCCCACAGCCGTACAGGCGTGGCAGGCACCCGCAGGAGGCCGGCCGATGACCGTGACCACCGCCGACGGCCACCCGGCCGTCGCCGACGACCGCGCCGCCGTCGCCCGCCGCGTCTCGGTGGCCCGCGGCTACCGCTTCGAGCTGGTCAAGCTCGTCTCCCAGTGGCGCATCCGGCTGCTGGTCCTCGCCTGCTGGATCGCGCCGGCACTCTTCGTCGCCGCGGTGAGCCAGCAGAGCTCGCTCCCCGTCGACACCCTCTTCGGCCGCCTGATGCACGCCACCGGCTGGGCCGGGCCGCTGGTGACGCTCGGCTTCGCGGGCACCTGGGCGCTCCCGCTGCTGACCTCGGTGGTCGCCGGCGACGTGTTCGCCTCCGAGGACCGGCTCGGCACCTGGCGCCACCTGCTCGTGGCGGTCCGGTCGCCGCGCCGGATCTTCGCGGCGAAGGCCCTGGCCAGTCTCACCGTCATCCTGCTGCTCGTGGCCGGTCTCGCGTGTTCCAGCGCGGCCGGCGGAATCGTGGCCGTCGGCAACCAGCCGCTGGTCGGCCTCGACGGCCACCTGCTGGCACCGGCGGACGCCGCCGGCAAGGTGCTGCTCGCCTGGGTCTGCGTGCTCGGCCCGACCCTGGCCCTCGCCGCGATCGGGCTCCTCGGGTCCGTCACGCTGGGGCGGTCCCCGATGGGGCTGCTGCTGCCCGCGCTCGTCGCGCTCGCGATGCAGCTCGCCCAGATGCTGCCGCTCCCCGTCGCCGTACGCCTCGCCCTGCCCGGCTACGCCTTCATCGCCTGGAACGGCCTGTTCACCAGTCCGGCACAGCTAGGCCCGCTCCTGATCGGCGTCGTGGTCAGCCTGGTGTGGGCGGTGCTCGCGACGGTCCTCGCCTACGTGCTGTTCGTACGGCGCGACTTCACCAACCTGACCGACGACGGCTCGGGTCGCCGCGCGGTCACCGCCGGAGCCCTGCCGCTGGCCGGTCTGCTCGCCGTGACGGTGGGCGTCGTCGGCGCGGCGACGGGGGCCGCGCCCCTGACGGGTTCCGGGATCGAGCAGGACAAGGTGGAGCGCTCGGTCGCCACGGCGTTCGCCCACCTGTACCGCATGCAGACCGAGCAGCTCCACCGTCCCGCCGTCACCGAGGCGCGGCTGAAGACCACGGCCGCGTGCACCAAGGGCGGTGTGCAGGACGGCGCCCAGGGAGCGGGCAACGACTGGCGTTGCGTCGTCTCCTGGCATCTCCCCGACGTCGCGGCCACAGGACAGGCCGTCTATCAGCTCGACGTCACCCCAGACGGGCGGTTCGTGGCCGATGGCGACGGACCGAAGGAAGTGAACGGCTACTTCCTGGTGCGGACCCCGACCGGCGACGCACCGAACCCGCTATGGCAGTTCGACGGCAACGTCGAACTGCTCGTCACCACCCCGAAGGGATAACCCATGCAGGTAACACGCCGTCGTCGGCGTGTCGAGAAGGCGCACTCCGGCCTTCTCGGTAGACGCATCGGCCGCCGGATACCCCTGGTCACCGCGGGTATCACCGCGCTCGCCGTGGTCGCCGCCGGTGCCGCCTTCGCCCAGACGCGCCAGTTCGGCACCGATCAGGTCGGCCAGAGCACCGATCAGGGCCAGGTCATCTCCAGCGACCAGTACATCGCCCCGTACGGCGACCGCCTCGTCGTCAACAACGGCAAGATCATGTCGTCCTCGGTCAGCCCGGACGGCACCCACCTCGCGGCCTCGGTCACCGACGGTGGGTCGGCGCTGTCCATCGTGGACCTGAAGAACTGGAAGGTGCAGCAGCTCGTCGGCAACTCCGCGTCGTCCAACCCGCGCATCAGCGGCAACGACGTGGGCCAGGAGGGCCCCACCTACTCTCCCGACGGTTCGCAGCTGTGGCTGGGCCAGACCGACGGCTACACCCGGTTCACCGTGAACCCGGACGGCAGCGTCGCCAACCCGACGTCGATCAAGATCCCGGCGGACGGGCCCAAGCACGCGCTGGTGGGTGAGGCCGTGTTCTCGCCCGACGGCTCGACCGTGTACTCCGCGGTCAACGGCCAGAACCGCGTGGTCGCGATCGACGCAGCGACCGGGGCGATCAAGCAGAGCTGGCCGGTGGGCAACGCTCCGCGTGACATGGTCCAGGTCGGCGACAAGCTCTACGTCAGCAACGAGGGCGGGCGTCCGGCGAAGCCGGGCGACACCACCATCAACTCCTACAACACCCAGGTGCCGGCGGACCCGGTGACCGCCGCCACCACCACCGGCACGGTCTCCGTCATCGACCTGGCGAACCCGTCCGCCGCCGCCTCGAGCATCGACGTCGGTCTGCACCCGACCGCCCTGTACGCGAAGAAGGGGGCGCTGTTCGTCACGAACACCGCCACCAACGACGTGTCGGTCATCGACACGGCCAAGGACAAGGTCGTGCAGACCATCGCCACCCGGCCGTGGCCGCAGGCGTCGGTGGGCTACGAGCCCGACGCGGTGACGCTCACCGACGACGGCCACCTGCTGGTGACGCTCGGCCGCGCCAACGCGGTCGCCGTCTACCGGTACACCACCCCGCAGGAGCCGGTCAGCTACGTCGGCCTGCTCCCGACGGACTACTTCCCCGCGGAGATCACCACCGTGGGCAAGCAGGTGCTGGTCTCCAACACCCGCGGCATCGACGCCCGCCGCCCCACCAACAGCGCCGGGCACGCCACCCACGACACCACGTCGAGCCTCCAGCGGTTCACGCTGCCGAGCGACAAGGTCATCAAGTCCGAGACGGCCAAGGTCTTCAAGCAGAACGGCTGGGACAAGGGCTCGGTCACCCTGGCCAAGGGCAAGAGCCACGCGAAGCCGGTGCCGGTCCCGGCGCGGCTCGGCGACCCCTCGACGATCAAGCACGTCTTCATGATCGTCAAGGAGAACCGGACCTACGACCAGGTCCTCGGTGACATGCCGCAGGGCAACGGCGACCCGTCGCTGGCGGAGTTCGGCGAGAACGTGACGCCGAACCAGCACGCGCTGGCCAAGCAGTTCGGGCTGTACGACAACACGTACGACATCGGCACGAACTCGGCCGAGGGCCACAACTGGCTGATGCAGGCCGACGACCCCGAGTACACCGAGTCCTCGGCGGGCGAGTACCTGCGCAGCTACGACACCGAGGACGACGCCCTCGGCCACCAGCGGACCGGCTTCATCTGGACCGGTGCACAGGCGGCCGGGAAGTCCGTGCGGGACTTCGGCGAGTTCCACCAGTTCCTGTCCAAGCCGTCGGACGGAACCTGGCAGAACCTGTACTGCGACAGCAAGAACATGGCGGCGACCGGGCAGGACACGGCCTACCACCTGACCTCGTCCTCGCCGATCCCGTCGCTCAACGACGTGTCGGTGCCCGGTTACCCGAAGTTCGACACCAGCGTCCCGGACGTCTACCGGGAGCAGATCTGGAAGCGTGACTTCGAGGCACACGGGCCGGCGGACCTGAACATGTTCTGGCTCTCCAGCGACCACACCGGTGGTCCGGCGAGCGCGGCCGCCCAGGTCGCGGACAACGACCTCGCGACGGGCAGGATCGTCGACGAGATCTCGCACAGCAAGTACTGGAAGGACTCGGCGATCTTCGTCGTCGAGGACGACTCCCAGGCCGGTCTCGACCACGTCGACGGCCACCGTGCGCCGATCCAGATCATCAGCCCCTACGCGCGGCACGGCGTCGTCGACAGCCACTACTACTCGCAGATCACGATGGTCCGGACCATCGAGCAGATCCTCGGGATCCACCCGATGAACCAGAAGGACAGCGCGGCCACCCCCATGACCGGGGCGTTCACCGAGAAGGCGGACTTCACTCCGTTCACGGCGCTGCCCAACCGGACCTCGCTGACCGCGGGCCTGAAGACCCCGCCCGCCTGCGGCGAGGACACCCCCGCGCCGCAGGATCCCAAGGCGGCGGCCGTGCCGACGGCGACGGTGCCGGCGGCCATGCAGAAGGTCGCGGCTCAGTGGGACGACTGGAAGTCGCACCAGCGGCTGACCGGCATCCACGCCCAGGCCGACTTCGCGAACCCCGCCCAGATGAACCACTTCACGTGGTACCAGAGGTACGACTGGAAGAAGCCGTACCCCGGCGAGAAGAAGATCTTCGCGCCGAAGGACGTGCCGGGCGCCTACCTGCCGCCGTCGGGATCCGACGACTGACGCAGGTCGATCCGCTGAAGAAGCCCCTGGCCGGCGTCACCCGCCGGCCAGGGGCCTTTCCGTCCCCAGAGTCGTTCCGCCCGCCCCCAGGGTTCTTTCCGTCCCGCCAGGGGCCTTCTGGCGGTCAGCCCGCCTTGGCGTCGATCTCGGCGACGAGGGCCTCCACCCGGGCCCTGATCTCGTCGCGGATCGGCCGGACGGCCTCGACGCCCTTGCCCGCCGGGTCCGCCAGGTCCCAGTCGAGGTACGTCCTGCCGGGGAAGACCGGGCAGGCGTCGCCGCAGCCCATGGTGATGACGTAGTCGGACGCCTGGACGGCCGCGGGGTCGAGGATCCGGGGCCTGGCGCCGGCGATGTCGACGCCGGCCTCCCGCATCGCCGCCACGGCGGCCGGGTTGACCTGGTCGGCCGGGAGGGAGCCGGCGGAGCGGACCTCGATCCGGTCGCCCGCGAGGTGGGTGAGGAATCCGGCGGCCATCTGGGAGCGGCCGGCGTTGTGGACACAGACGAACAGCACGGAGGCGAGCGGAGCGGAGGCCATGGGTTCTTCCTTCGGGGAGGGCCCTCCGACGGGCCCCCGGGTCAGCCCGGACTGGTATCAGTCCACGATGATATGACAGCATCAGCCCATGCTGACGTCAGTCGACACTGACCTGATCCGGGTGCTGGCCGACCCGCTCAGGCTCCGGATCGTGACCCTGCTGGCCCGCGAGACACTGTGCACCACGCACCTGGTGGAGGAGACGGGAGCCCGCCAGACCAACCTGTCCAACCACCTGAAGGTGCTGCGGGAGGCCGGGGTGGTGGACACCGAGCCCTGCGGCCGGTTCACCTACTACCGGCTCAGGCCCGAGGTCATCGGGACGCTCGCCGGCCAGTTCGCCGATCTCGCCGCCACCGCCCGCGCCCACGCCGGCACCAAGAGGGCCTGCCCGTGACCTGCACCGAACCCCCGGCGACCGCCCCCGGGGAGTCCTCGGTCGTCGCCGGGCTCTCCACCCTCGACCGCTTCCTGGCCGTGTGGATCCTCGCCGCCATGGCCGTCGGTCTCGGGCTCGGCCGGCTGGTCCCCGGCCTGAACGGTGCCCTGGCGAAGGTCGAGATCGGCGGCATCTCGCTGCCGATCGCACTCGGCCTGCTGATCATGATGTATCCGGTGCTCGCGAAGGTCCGCTACGACAGGCTGGACGCGGTCACCGGCGACAAGAGGCTCATGGCCTCCTCACTGGTCCTCAACTGGCTCATCGGGCCCGCGGTGATGTTCGCGCTGGCCTGGATTTTCCTGCCGGACCTGCCGGAGTACCGCACCGGCCTGATCATCGTCGGCCTGGCCCGCTGCATCGCCATGGTGATCATCTGGAACGACCTCGCGTGCGGCGACCGCGATGCCGCGGCCGTCCTGGTCGCCCTCAACTCGGTCTTCCAGGTCCTCGCCTTCGGCCTGCTGGGCTGGTTCTACCTCGACCTGCTGCCCGGCCGGCTCGGCCTCGGCGGCGGCGAGCACCTCGACGTCCCCGCGGGGAAGATCGCCCTGAACGTCATCGTCTTCCTCGGCGTCCCGCTGCTCGCCGGGTTCCTCACCCGCCGCCTCGGCGAGCGGAGGCTGGGCCGCGAGCGGTACGAGGCCGCGTTCCTGCCGAAGACCGGGCCGTGGGCGCTGTACGGGCTGCTGTTCACGATCGTCGTCCTCTTCGCCCTCCAGGGCGGGACGATCACCTCCCGGCCGCTCGACGTCGCCCGGATCGCGCTGCCGCTGCTGGCGTACTTCGCCCTCATGTGGTTCGGCGCCTTCGCCCTCGGCAAGGCCACCGGACTCGCCTACGACCGCACCGCGACCCTCGCGTTCACCGCGGCGGGCAACAACTTCGAGCTGGCCATCGCGGTCGCCATCGCCACCTTCGGCGTCACCTCCGGCGAGGCCCTCTCCGGGGTCGTCGGCCCCCTCATCGAGGTGCCGGTCCTGGTGGCGCTGGTGTACGTGTCACTGGCCCGGCGGCGGAGGTTCCCGGCCGCGCGGCCGGGTTCCTGAGCCGGCCGCGCCGGCGGGGCGGCGGCGTCCCCTGTGCCGCCGACGGCCCGCCGTGTGGCCGCGACAGGAGACACGGCATCGCTTTCTGGGCATTTTGCCGAAGGCGGGTGCTAGGTCGTGCCGGACGGGGCAGACGCAGTGTGAGTTCGGACCCCGACACCCGCGGAGGCAACATTGGAGTACCGCGCCGACCGACTCCTGAACCCGGAGACCGAGGCACCGGCCGATCAGATCAGGCAGCTGGAGGGCAAGGTCGCCCAACTGCAACAGGCCGTGGATTCGCATGCGGTGATCGACCAGGCGCTGGGCGTCGTCGTCGCCGTGGGGCGGGTCTCGCCGGCCGAGGCGTGGGACATCCTTCGCGAGACGTCGATGTGCACCAACATCAAACTGCGTCACGTGGCCGAGTTGGTCGTCGCCTGGGGGGAGACCGGCTCCCTGGCGCCGGACATCCACGAGGAACTGGCCCGCAGGCTGGTACCTCACCTGTCCAACTGACCGGACACGGCCTTCTTCCCGGCGGGGCCCGCGGCGCACCAGGCCGAAGGGCGGCCGGGACGAACCACGGCCGCCCCTCGCGTTCCGCGTGCCCGTCCTTGTCCCGGGCCCGCGGGCCTGGAGGAGGTGCCCCGGCAGGGGAGAGCCACCGGCACACCTCCGGCTCCCCGGGCATGGGGCCCGGTCCGTCGCGACGAGTCCGGCGCCATCACGCCGTGCGTACCGGCGTGCCGTCCCGTCGCCCCGCCGAGGTGTTCCTCAGGTGCGGTTCGCCTCCTACACGGCCGGGGGACCCCGGATGGTTCAGATCATCTTCGAACGTTTTCACCGCGCCGCTCCGTGTAGGGGGTGGAGCAACACGCCGGAAAGACCGCGTCGGGCCGCCGCCCGCCGTGCCGGTCCCGCCGGCCGCTCCCGGCGATCTCACGGGCACACGGACGACACGGGAAGGACACCATGAGCGAGAGCCCCGGCACGCTCCCCCGGCCCGGGCCGGCCGGGGCCACGGCGCACCGCGGCGCGCCGGCCACGTCCGGCGGGCCGGTCACCGCGCCAGGGCACTCCCCGAGCCGGTCACCCCGCCCGCACCGCGGCGACCGTGCCGTTCCTCGCCCGGAGGTTGCGGAGTGCGTAGTGCTGCCGGGACTTGACGGTCCCGGCCGGTATCCCGAGGATCCGTGCCGTCTCCTGCACGGTCCTGTCGCACAGGTAGATGTGCAGCAGCACCTCGCGGTGCTCGTAGGAGAGCTGGCGCAGCAGCGCCGTCGTCTCGACCGAGAGCAGCACGGACTCGGAGTGGTCGGGCTGGGCGGCGTCCCAGTCCTCCGCGCCGACGGTCTCGTGGCGGGCGGCGGCGCTGCGCAGCCGGTCGATGACGAGGTTGCGGGCCACGGTGAGCAGCCAGCCCCGGACCGAGCCTTCCGCGCCGTGCAGCCGCTCCCTGTGGCGCCAGGCGCGGATGAGGGTCTCCTGGACGATGTCCTCGGCCAGGTAACGGTCGTTCAGCAGCCGCTCGGTGTAGCCGAGCAGTGCCTTCGTGTGGTCGGACATCAGGGTGTGCAGGGGGTGCCTGCGGCCCGCGGCCGTCGAGGCGTCCGCGGCGGTGGTCGTGTTCATGTCCCAGTTCCCGAGGTGAAAGGCCGGCCGGGTACCGCCCGCTCGCACCAGGGCCCTCGGATTCCCCCCACGCCTCCCCAGGCGCAGCGACCCCGGGTTCGGCACCCGGGTACCGGTCGCGGTGGAAGCTCTGATCAAGCGGCACGCGTGGAGAGCGTAGGCGGGGGCCACTGCCGGAAGACTGACGCTTTTCTGACGCCGGGCCGGGGGCGGTCCCCGCGTTATGCGCCGAGGAGTTCGGTGCGGGCGGAGGGCTCGTGCAGCTGCCTCAACTTGTCGCGGACCTGAGGGGCTTCGGGATGGCCGATCTCCTCGAGGATGTCGAGTGCCTTCCGCCAGGCGAGCTCCGCCCGGGCGCCGTCGCCCTCCGCGTGGTGGGTGTCGCCGATGTGCACCAGGGTGTCCGCTTCGAGGTAGCGGTCGCTGATCTCCCGGTACAGCTCCAGCGCGCGCTTGAAGCATGCGAGTGCCCGGTCGTGGTCGCCCAGGTGGTGGTGGGCGTAGCCGAGGCTGTCCCAGGCCGCGGCCTGGCCGTTGCGGTCGCCGATCATCTGGTGGTTCGCCAGGGCCCGCCCGCACTCGTCCAGGGCCTTCGGGTACCGGGCCATCATGATGTACGTCCAGCCGACCTCGTTGGAGACGCTCGCCTCGCCGCTGCGCCGTCCTGCCGAGCGGTAGAGGGCGCTCGCCTGCGCGTAGTGGTCGAGCGCCTCCTCGTGGGACTGCCGCCTGTTGGCCAGGAAGGCGAGGTAGCGGTGGACGAGGCCCTGACCGGCCAGGTCGCCGATCTCGCCGAACAGCTTCAGCGACCGCGCGAGGTGTTCACGCGCCTCGTCCCAGCGCTCCATCCGGCCGAGGGCGAAGCCCAGCGCCCGGTGCGCGTGCGCCTGGCCGCGAGTGTCGCAGAGCCGCTGCGCCGCCGTCACCGCCGTCGTCTGGGCGGCCAGCTGCTCGTGCCACCGGCCGTTGCGGTCCAGGTACCACTCCAGTATCGCGGCGAGCTGCCAGCTGTGCTCTCCCCTGCCGTGCCGGGCGTCGTCCTCGACGGCCGCGAGGAGAGCGGGGCGGTTGGTGTCCAGCCAGTGCGCCGCGTCGCGCTGGTCGCGGAAGCGCATCGGGGTCACGCCGGCCGCGTGGGACGAGAGCTCGATCCGGTCCCGGGTGGGCGCGAGCAGGCGGTCCGCCGTGTGCAGGGAGTGCAGGTAGTGGTCGAGCAGGCGGCGCCTGGCGGCGCGCGACTCCTGGACCGTGCCCTGGGACCGCAGCAGCTCGGTCGCGTAGGCGCGCAGCAGTTCGTGGCAGCCGTACCGGTCGGGCGCCGTCGCGTTGATCAGATGGGCCCGCACCAACGCCGCGAGCAGCGGCCGCACGTGGTCGCTCTCCTGGCCCGCCAGGCTTGCGGCGGCGGCGAGGCAGTAGTCGGGGCCCGGGTGCAGCGCGAGCAGCCGGAACAGCCGCGCGGCGTCCGGGGCGAGCGCACTGTACGACCAGGAGAAGACACTGCGGGCGTCCGTGAGGGGGGCCTCCGCGGTGAACGCGTCGAGGCTGCCCCCGCCGTCCCGCAGCTCGGCCGCGATGGAGGCGAGGGAGAACGCCGGGCTCATCGCGGCCCGGGCGCTCACGATGGCCAGCGCCAGCGGCAGGTGCCCGCACCGGGCGATGATCTCGGCGCCGGCGCCGGGCTCGCGTGCCATCCTGCCGGCGCCGAGCCGCCGGGACAGGAACTCCCACGCGTCCGCCTCGCTCAGCAGGTCCAGCGGCACGACGTGCGCACCTTCCCCGGCCACCAGCCCGTAGAGCTGGTTGCGGCTGGTGACGATGACCAGGCTGCCGGGCGAGCCCGGCAGCAGGGGTCTGACCTGTTCGGTGTCCCGCGCGTTGTCCAGGACGACCAGCATCCGCCGGCCGGCGAGCAGGCTGCGGTACAGCCCGGCCTGCGCCTCGAGACCCGCGGGGATGCGGTGCGACGGCACGCCGAGGGCGTCGAGGAAGGACCGGATCGCCTCGGACGGACTCATGATCGAGCCGCCCGGATGGAACCCGCGCAGATTGACGTAGAGCTGCCCGTCGGGGAAGCGGTGGGCGACCTGGTGCGCCCAGTGCACGGCGAGTGTGGTCTTGCCCACGCCCGCCATGCCGCCGATCACGCCGATCGCCAGCCCCGTGGGCTGCCCGCCGGCGGCGGGCAGCAGCTCACGAAGCCGGTCGAGTTCACCGCGCCGGCCGGTGAAGGTCGCGGGGCTCACCGGGAGCTGGGCCGGACACACCGGGTCGGCGGCGCCCCGCGGGGCCCGCGCGGCGTCGGGCGGCCGTGCCGTGTCCCCGGCGGGGCCGGCGGGCACCGCGACGGGTCCGGACGGCACGTCGTCCGTCCGGACGGTCTGGCGCAGCACCTGACGCTGGGCGGCCTGCAGTTCGGGGCCCGGCTCCAGGCCGAGGTCGTCCGCGAGCCGGGTGCGTACGGTGCGGTACGTCTCCAGGGCCTCCACCTGGTGCCCGGTGGCCGCGAGCACCATGATCAGCCTGGCCTGCAGCGTCTCGTCCAGAGGATGCTGCGCGGCGGCCTGCCGGAGGGTCACCAGCACCCGCGCGCCGGGCCCCGGCCCGGCGGCGAGCGCATGGTCCGCCGCCGCCTTGACGGCGTCCGAGTGCTCGCGGTCGACGGCCGTGAACGCCGGGTGCGCCCGCACCTCGGGGGCGATGCCCGAGGCGGTGGGCCCCCGCCACAGGTCCAGCGCCTCGATCAGCAGTTCCGTCGCGCCGGCCGGCTTCCCCGCCTCGGCCAGGCGTGCCGCCTCCTGGCACCGGGCGCGGAAGCGCAGCAGGTCGAGCGAGTCGGGCTCCACCTCCAGCCGGTATCCGCCCGAGCCGCGTACCAGCCACCGTGAGGCACCCCTGGCCGGCAGTCCGGGTTCGAGTAAACGGCGCAGCGCCCCGATGTGCCGCTGCACCACGTTGACGGCGCTGTCCGGCGGATCCTGGCCCCACAGGGTGTCGACGATCTCGTGCACGGACACCGGGTGGCCCGCGTGGATCAGGAGCAGCGCCAGAAGGCTCCGCTGTTTCGGCGGACCGAGCTTCAGCTCGGTCTCACCGCGCCAGGCCCTGACCGGCCCCAGCACGGCGAAGCGCATGGTCACAACGCCCCCGGTACTGACGGCACAACAGACATGAGGTACATCCCGCTCATGGACTGACCCCTGGTGGACGAGCATAGGCGCGTGCCGCTCCTGGCCGAAACGGCGTCCCGGCCACCAGCGGCCGGCAGCCGGGGGGCGCGGCCGCGGGCGCGGGCGGCACCGGCCCGCACGGCGTGACGCACCCGTCCCGCCCGGTGTGAATGCCGCACTCCCACTCTCCCGAGTACCGACTGTGCTCGATCCCTACGCCACGTTACCTCTCCCGGGCGCGGGGCCTTCGGCGTGTCCTGGTCCGCGCGGGGAGGCCGCATCGCATGGCGGGAGAGCCGGAGGTCCTCCTGGTGGACGACGTCGGCGGGCGGACCACGCAGCCACGCCGTCGGCGGGCGGACACGCACCCCGACGTCGTGACGCCTATCCGATCGGCGGGCCGAAGAGCCGGTCCAGGACCGGCAGGGCCGCGCGGAGCGTGTGCTGGTCGTCGGCCGACAGCCGGTCCATCCGCGCGGCGAGCAGGGCCACGCGCTCCCGGGTGACATCGGCCCAGACCTTCTGGCCCAGCTCGGTGATCTCCACTTGGCTGCCGCGCACGGCCGGCCCGCTGCGCGCCACCCACCCCAGCTCGATCATGCGGTTGACGATCTGGGTCATGCTCGGCGGACGGACGCCTTCGGACCGGGCCAGCTCTCCCACACTCGACGGGCCGCCGCGCAGCAGACTCAGCACGGCCCCCTGGGTGATGGTCACCGCGAGGCCCTGGGTGTCGCGGCGCATGGCCTGGCTGATCCGCAGGAAACGCGGGCGGAGCGCGGCAGCCAGGTCCGCCGGCTCCGCATCCGCCGGCTCCGCATCCGCCGGCTCCGCATCCGCCGGCCCCGGGCCCGCCGGCTCCGCATCCCCCGGCCCCGGGGCCCCGCGGCGGGGGTCACGTTCCTGATCGCCCATAGGAGGCCTCCCTCTGTTCAGCGTGCCATGACGATAGGGGTGTGACGGGGACAACAGGCCATCGCGCTCACCGGACGGTTTTATAGTTAGCCTAACTTTAATCCAGTGGTGCGGCGTGTCCCTGCGGCGACCGTGGAGAGGGAGGGCATCGTGAACGGCGGCGACAACGGCCCGGCCGAGCCCCGGCGGATATCCGGCACACCGGTGGAGGCGTCCGGCGCCGCCGGGCCGCCCGGCGCGGGAGCGGGTCTCGTGCTGTTCGCGATGTGCCTGGGCCTCATGCTGTCCATGCTCAACTCGACCCTGGTCAATGTGACCATGCCGCAGATCGGCAGTTCCCTGCACGCGTCCGAGACCGGTCTGCAGTGGGTGGCGGACATCTACACCCTCGGCTACGCGAGCCTCCTGCTGCCGGGCGGCGCGCTCGGCAACCGGCTGGGCCGGCGCAGCACGTTCCTCCTCGGCGTCTTCGCCTTCCTCCTCGGCTCGCTGCTGTGCGCGGTCTCCCCCACCACGTCCGTCCTGCTCGCCTCCCGGGTGGTGCAGGCCCTCGGGACCGCCGTCATGCTCCCGCAGACACTCTCCATCGTGGTCAGCGAGTACCGCGAACCCACCGCGCGGGCCCGGGCGGTGGGCATCTGGGCCGGGGTCGCCGGCATGGGCCTGGCCGCCGGCCCCGTCCTGGGCGGCCTCGCGCTCACCGTCGCCACCTGGCGGGCCGGGTTCTTCCTGGTACTCGCCCTTGCCGTGGTGACGCTGGTGCTGGCCCACCGCGTGGTGCCGGCCGCCCGGCACGGCCGGCCGGGGCACGCTCCCCGGGTGGACGCCGCCGGCGTCGTCCTGGGCGTGCTGACGCTGACGGCCCTGGTGTACGGACTGATCGAGTCGGGCACCTATGGGTGGGGGTCGCCCAGGATCGTCGGGGCCTTCGTCGCCGCCGCGGCCGGCGCCGCGCTCTTCCTCGGCACCGAGCATCTCGTCGGGCGCCGTGGGGGCAGCCCGCTGATGCCGCTCGAACTGTGGCGGCTGCGCGGCTTCGTGGCCGCCAACGCGGCAGGGCTGGCGTACTTCGTCACCCTCTTCGGCGTCCTCTTCTTCTACAGCCTCTACCTGCAACAGCAGCAGGGCTACTCCGCCCTGACCACCGGCCTGCTCTTCCTGCCGCTGACCGCCTGCATGGCCGCCTTCGCGCCCGTGGCCGGACGGCTGACCGCACGGCTCGGGGCGCGGTCCGTCCTCGTCACCGGGCTCCTCGTGACGGCCGCCGGCTGCCTGGCGCTGGCCGCCGAGGCCCGGCGGCCCGCGCTCGCGGACCTGGAGTGGCGGCTGTCGCTGGTCGGCATCGGCTGCGGGCTGATGAGCTCGACCATGAGCAACGTGGCGGTCTCCAGCGTGCCCCCGCACCACGTCAACACCGCGGCCGCCCTGCACAACACATGCCGCCAGATCGGTGCCACGCTGGGCATCGCCCTGCTCGGCGCCGTCCTGTACGCCCGCCGGCAGGCCGCGCTCGCCGCGCCGTTCGACCGCCTCGACGCCTCCGCGCGTACGGCGGTGACGGCCGCGATCCGTGCCGGGCGGGCCGACCCGGGCGGGGCGGCCCGTGTCCCCGCAGCCACCCGACGGGCTCTGAACGACGCGTCCTACACCGGGTTCACCAGTGGGCTGCACGCCGCGATGCTCCTCTGCGCCCTCATCCTCCTCGCCTGCGCCGCCCTGGCCGTCGTCCTGCTCCGCCCGCGCCGCACCCTCCCCACGGTCCCCACGAGCCACCCGCACGCCGCTCCCGCCGCACCACGGTGACGCCCCCGTGACGGCGCTGCGCGCCCCGGTGCGGGCCGCCCCTTGGGGCCGGTGGCGGTCAGACGGTCCCGTCCCGCTCGGTCGCGCGGTTCCCGCGCCCCTTCGGGACGGGGCCGCCCCCCGGCAAGGGGCGCGGGCAACATCGGGGAGGGGAGACCCACCCGGCTCGCTCATGCCACGCACATGATGTGCGGCCCCGGGGGAAGCGCAAGGGAAACACAGGGGAAGCACACGGCTCGGCGGAGAGCAGGAGGCGGACAGGATGGCCACGGTCGTTCTCATCGGCACCATGGACACCAAGGGCGAGGAGTACGCGTGGCTCGCCGACCGGGTACGGGCGCACGGGGCGGGCACCGTCACCGTCGACGTCGGCCCGTTCTCCGACGCGGTCGCGGACGTCCGCGCCGCGGAGGTCGCCCGCGCCGGCGGCGCCGACCTCACGGCGCTGCGCGAGGCGGACGACCGGGGTGCCGCCATGGAGGCGATGGCGTCCGGCGCCGCGTCGGTGGCCCTCGCGCTGCACGCGGAGGGCCGGCTCGACGCGGTGCTCGCCGTCGGCGGCTCCGGCGGCTCGTCGGTCGCGGCCCGTGCGATGCGCGCGCTGCCGGTCGGGGTACCGAAACTGCTGGTCTCCACGATGGCGTCCGGCGATGTCTCGCCCTACGTCGGCGAGAGTGACGTGACGCTCATGTACTCCGTGGTCGACGTCGCGGGGATCAACTCGGTCTCCGAACAGATCTTCGGCAACGCCGCCGCGGCGGTGGCCGCGATGGCGACGGAGCACGAGGCCCGCCGCACCGCACCGGCCGGCGCACAGCGGCCCCTCGTCGGTCTGACGATGTTCGGGCTGACCACGCCGGCCGTCGACGAGGCGAGGGCGGAGCTGGCCGGCCTCGGCTACGAGCCGCTCGTCTTCCACGCCACCGGCGCCGGCGGGCGCGCCCTGGAGAAGCTCGCGCGCGACGGCCGCCTCGCCGGCGTGCTCGACCTGACCACCACGGAACTCGCCGACGATCTCGTGGGCGGTGTGCTGAGCGCGGGTCCGCACCGGCTGGAGGCGGCCGGTGAGCGGGGCATTCCGCAGGTGGTCTCGGTCGGCGCGCTGGACATGGTCAACTTCGGCCCGCGGGAGACCGTGCCCGCCGGCTTCGGCGGGCGGACCCTCGTGGTCCACAATCCGACGGTCACGCTGATGCGCACCACACCCGAGGAGAACGCCGAGCTGGGCCGGCGCATCGGCACCAAGCTGGCCGGGGCGCGCGGGCCGGTGACCGTGCTCCTGCCGCTGCGCGGCGTGAGCGGTATCGACAAGGACGGCGGCCCGTTCCGGGACGCGGCGGCGGACGAGGAGCTCTTCTCCGCGCTGCGCGGCGCGCTCGCCGGATCGCCGGCCGAGATCGTCGATGTGGAGGCGCACATCAACGATCCGGGATTCGGACGCGACGCCGCACGGCGCCTGCACCGGATGATCACCTCGGCTCGCTGACGGCGGGGCAGCCGGCCGGGCCTGCGGGACCGGCCGGGCCCGGTCCGGTCTGCGGTGCCGGTCCTGCCTGCGGGGCCCGGTCCTGCTTGCGGGGCCCAGTCCTGCCTGCGGTGCCGGTCCTGCTTGCGGGGCCGGCGCGACGGACATGACCGGACCGCTGGGCACACGACCGGGGCCGATGCGGACACGACCGGGGCCGGGCACCGGTGACCGGGCCCGCACGGCGAGACTGGGCCCGCACGGCGGAACGGCCGGCCGGTACGGCGGAACGGCCGGCTCGGTACGGCGAAAGGCCCGGCGCCGCACCACCGGGTCGGCGCGCCGGAACAGCCCGGGCCCGTACCGCCTGGCAACCCGGGCCCGTACGGCCGGGCAACCCGGGTACGTGCCCGGACGACGGCAGGTGCCCACGCGTGCGTGGGCGGGAAGGAAGGCGACCATGGACCGGAACACGGCACTCGAACGGCTCAGGGCGACCGTGGCGGCGGGCCGCCCGGTCATCGGCGGCGGCGCCGGGACGGGCATCTCCGCGAAGTCGGCCGAGGCGGGCGGCATCGACCTGCTCATCCTGTACAACTCCGGCCGCTACCGGATGGCGGGCCGGGGTTCACTCGCGGGCCTGCTGGCCTACGGCGACGCGAACGCGATCGTGATGGAGATGGCGAACGAGGTGCTTCCCGTGGTCCGGGACACGCCCGTGCTCGCGGGTGTCAACGGCACCGACCCGTTCCGGGTGATGGGCCGCTTCCTGGACCAGGTCAAGGAGGCGGGGTTCGCGGGGGTGCAGAACTTCCCCACGGTCGGGCTGATCGACGGCGTCTTCCGCCAGAACCTGGAGGAGACCGGGATGGGTTTCGGTCTGGAGGTCGAGATGATCGCGGCCGCACACGAGCGCTCCCTGCTGACCGCGCCGTACGTGTTCGACACCGCCCAGGCCACCGCGATGGCCGAGGCGGGAGCCGACGTCGTCGTCCCGCACATGGGCCTGACCACCAAGGGCACCATCGGCGCGAGCACCGCGCTCACGCTGGAGGAGTGCGTCGAGCGTGTCCAGGCGATGCGGGACGCGGCGGTCGCGGTCAATCCCGACATCCTGGTCCTGTGCCACGGCGGGCCCATCGCGGAGCCCGAGGACGCGCAGTACGTGCTCGCGCGGACGGACGGGGTGGTGGGCTTCTTCGGCGCGAGCTCGATCGAACGGCTGCCGACGGAAGCCGGCATCCGCCGGCAGACGGAGGCCTTCAAGTCCCTCACCTTCGGCCCCTGAGCCCGGCGCCGGCGACGACCGGCGCCGCCGGGCAGCCCCTCTTGCCGACGCCGCCTCCGCCGTCGGCCGGGGCGGAGGCCGGGGCGGTGTTCAGAGCGTCCACCCGCCGTCGCTCCGAACTCGCCACTCCCCCGACTCGCCGCTTCCCCGGACTCGCCGTGTCTCCGCGCCCGTCCTTCCCCGAACTCGCGCTTCCGGAATTCGCTGCTCACGGAATTGGCCGCTTCCCCGCATTCCACGGGACGGCCGAACACCGTCCGGCCCGGCATTCCCCTTCCTCGACAGGCACGATCCTGCACCACCGGCACCGGCCGGGGAGAGTGACCACGCCGAGCGGCGCCGGCCGGTCCGCACACCCGGAGGCGCGAGGGGCCGGGCCGGGACTCCCCCTCGGCACGGCGCGCAACGACCGGAAGACGAGTCGAAAGTTTCGAGAGCGCAGCTCCGGATCCGACCCGTGAATCACGTCCTCCGCCATCCGTCGCCGGACTCGAACAGCTAAGGGAGGGCGTTGACCTGCAACGATCATTCTTCCGCGGGGAGCCGACCGACAGACAGTTATCGCAACGCTTGCGAGAACAGTTGACAGGTCCATGATGATGGACCAACACTGTCGGCATCGGCAGACCGAACCGCTGTCGATCCGGGTCACGAGCCGCGACCTGGTCCTCCGGGCGTTGTCCGATCGGCGTCCGGCCAGCCCCGCCGCGTTGCAGGACGCCGACGCGCGGTCGGCGCCACCCCGGTCACCGGCGGTTCCGCCGGGTCGTATCACGCTGTCCGGCTCCCCCCGCCGGCCTTCATGAGGAGGAAGCATGTACGAGCACGACGCCCCCGCCCACGCCCTCAGCCGCAGGGGCCTCATCGGCGCCGGCGCCTTGGCGCTCACGTCCGCGGTGCTGCTGCCCGGCACCGCCCGCGCCGACACGACCATCACCACGAACCAGACCGGCACCAACAACGGCTACTACTACTCGTTCTGGACCGAGGGCAGTGGCTCTGTCTCCATGACCCTGAAGTCCGGGGGCAGCTACAGCACCTCGTGGAGCAACGCCGGGAACTTCGTGGCCGGCAAGGGCTGGAGCAACGGCGGGCGCAGGACCGTGAGCTACTCGGGCAGCTTCAGCCCGTCCGGCAACGGCTACCTGTCCCTCTACGGATGGACCTCGAACCCGCTCGTGGAGTACTACATCGTCGACAACTGGGGCAGCTACCGGCCCACGGGCACGTACAAGGGCACCGTCACCAGTGACGGCGGCACGTACGACGTCTACCAGACGATGCGGTACAACGCCCCGTCGGTCGAGGGCACCAAGACCTTCCCCCAGTTCTGGAGCGTCCGGCAGTCGAAGCGGACCGGCGGAACCATCACCACGGGCAACCACTTCGACGCGTGGTCCCGCTACGGGATGCAACTGGGCAGCTTCAGCTACTACATGATCCTCGCGACCGAGGGCTACCAGAGCAGCGGCAACTCCAACATCTCGGTGAGCTGACGAACGTCCCGTCCCCCACGAACGTCAGCGAGACGGACGTCACCTGTGGCGCGGCGGCCCCCGGGCTGCCGCGCCACGCCGCTCTCCACCGGGGCGGCCGCCTCCCCCTCGACGCCGTGGCCGTCGACGACGGTGAGCCCGCGGCCGTCAGGACCCCGGACGCGTCCCGAGGTCGTACCGGAAGACATGGGTCTCCCTGCGGACGAAGCCGGCCCTCTCGTACAGGCGGTGGGCGGCGGCGCGGCTCGGGCGTGAGGTCAGGTCCACCTGGCGGGCGCCAAGGGACTCGGCCAGGTCCAGCGCCCGGCGCACGAGGGCGAGGCCGACGCCCTGACCGCGCGCGGCCTCGTCGACCACCACGTCCTCGATGCGGGGGCGGTGACCCCAGTGGGCAGGACGACGACGACCAGGGTGAGCAGTCCGACCACGCCCTGGGGGGAGCGGGCCGCGAGGACGGTGTTCGAAGGGGTGGTGACCACGCGCTTGACGTGCTCCGCGGTCATGTCCGGAAGCACGTTGCCCAACTGCGGAAGGAGCCGTCGGAAGCCGTCCACGACGGCTTCGTCCGCATCCTCGACGATCTCGACGGTCGGCTCCGGCATGGCGTTCCTCCGGCATCGCTGGGCTGGCCTGCGCCGGGCGGGGTGTCGGCCGGAGTCGGAACCCCGGGGCAGGGCCCGTCCGGTGCGGGTCCGTCGCCCGAGCACGGCGTGAACGCGGACATGCTAGTGCGTGCATCCGGATCCCGCGGGCCATGGTGAACCGGGCGGGCTGCGTCAGGGGCGCCGCCGTACCCTCACGATCCGGGGGCTCTCTCATGCGCCGGGGGGCCTCGCAGTCCGGGCGCACCCTCATGGGGGCGGGCCCTCGCGTGCCGGGCCGGGTGGAATACGCGTCATCCTGTGTGCGCCGCCCGTGCTCGCCTCCGTCCGGGCGGCCCTCATGCCCGGTGCGCGTCCAGTCCGGTCCTGTCGGTGGCCACGTGCGGCAGCAGTACCATCTCGTCGTCGTAGTCGCCGCCGTTCTGCGTGCGGTAGGGGATGGGCGGCGTGGTCTCCGCGCCGGTGAGCCGTGCGCTCAGTTCCGCGACGGCGGACCGGTAGCCCGCGTCGGACAGGTGGTTCGCGTCGTGGATCGCGACGGGCGGCAGCACGGACATGCCCGTGTAGAAGAACGTGCCGTGCAGCAGCGGGAACAGCAGCTCTTCGAGGGAGCCGTCGATGCCGCGCGGCTGGTAGCCCGCGGCGGCGCCGCCGACCGTCACCACGGCGAGCGCCCGCTTGCCCGCGAGTCCGCCGGCGCCGTAGCGCAGGCTGCGCCCGGGCCGGTCCGGGTCCGGGATGCCGTAGGCGTAGCCCCGCACGAGAACCCGGTCGATCCACCCCTTGAGGATGGCGGGCACCCCGAACCACCACAGGGGGAACTGCGTCACGACGAGGTCGGCCCGGTCGAGCTTGGCCTGCTCGGCGCGGATGTCCGGGCTCAGCGCGCCCTCGTCGAGCGCACGCTGCGAGGCCTTGTCCACGCGCAGCCGCCCGCCGTCCGGGGCGTGGTCCGAGGTGCCGGCCGGGGTGGCGGGCGACCGGCCCGAGGTGCCGCCCGGTATGCCGGTGGACGCGCACTCCGACGAGCGGTCCGGGAAGTAGTCCCCCCGGTCGACCACCGGATTCCATTTCATCGCGTACAGGTCGGACACCTCGACGTGGTGACCGGCGCCGGTCAGCGCCGCCACCCCCGCACGGTGCAGGGATCCGTTCAGCGACCGGGCGTCGGGGTGAGCCAGAATCCAGAGCACGTTCATGGCACCCACTGTGCCCACGGACCCGTGCCGCGCGCCGCCGGCGCGAGGACAACATGCGCAAGGATCGGGCCACGGCCCGCGACGCACGGCGGTCCGGCCTCCCGCGCCACCGGGCGCGCCCCTCCTCGTGGCGGGACGCCCCGAGCCCGGGTGACGTCAGCGGGAGCGCAGCGGCTGGCCGATGCCGAGCATGTTGCCCTCGCTGTCGCGGAACCACGCGGCGCGTTCGCCCCGCGCACCGGTGGACGGGTAGTTGCCCGCGACCTCGGCGATGCCGTCGACGGTGGTGAGGCCGGGCACGTCCACGTCCTCGAAGACGACGCCGCGGCCGCGCAGTTCGCGGACGGCGGCATCGAGGTCGTCGACCTCGAAGGCCATCTGGGTGTGCCCGCCCGACGGTCCGCCGGCGGAGGCGAACAACGAGAAGCCGCCGCTCCCGCACGCGTACCGCAGGCCGCCGGGCCGTACCTCGACCGGGCGCAGGCCGAGCACGTCGGCGTAGAAGCGGCGGGCGCGTTCGAGATCCTGTGCGGGCAGCCGGGTGGCGACGGCGGCCGTCTCCAGGACGCCGAGCCCGGTGCGGGCGCGCCTGCCTGCGTGGTACGCCGGGGTGGCCTCGATGATCTGCAGGTGGTTGCCGTCCGGGTCGGCGACGGTGGCGAACCACAGGCCCGTCTGCGACCGGTACTCCAGCGGGGCGACCCAGGTCACGTCCAGGGAGTCGAGGTGGTCGACGGTGGCCTGCGCGTCGCGGACGTGCAGGTTGAGGACGATCCGGGCGGGCCCCTGGCTGCGCTCGGTGATGTCGTCGCGGCCGTCGATCAGGACGTCGACACCGCCGAAGCGGAGGAAGCCGTCGGCGTCCGCGCGGACGCGGAAGGCCCGTTCGTACCAGGCCCTGAGGCGGTCGGGGTCGGTGCTGGCCAGCAGGATGCTGCCGAGGACGGGGGCCGGGGTCCCGGTCACGGGGCCTCCTCTTCCGCGGTGGTGTACCTGGGCGTGCGGCGGTCGGGGTGCGCCCCGGGGCGCGGGCACCATGCTAGGTCCGGCCGGTCCGGCCGGCCGTCTGACGCGCGGGCACGGGTGCCCGGTGTGTCCCGCCCGGTGCGCGGGCGGCCGGAGGACGGCGGCGCTCACCCTGTGTGGTGGGAGCGGGTGCGAACGAGGGTGTGCGCCGGTGGTGTTCTGGGGCACTTTGGTCGAGAACGCACGCGCCAGAGCCACACGAGCACCGCTTAGTGGGGTTTCAGAACCGGTGTGACGGCCTGCCGTTTGTGTACCGACCGTGGTGGGGCAGAGCATCCGGCGACGGCACTGCCACCTGGCGGGCGCCGTGCCGCTCAGCCGCAGGCTCCGCCCGCACCGATCACGGGAGCACGTCGATGACCCAGCCACCACAGCAGCCGTACGCCCCGTACCCGCCGCGGCCGTACTCCCCCCGGGGCGGCCGGAGATCTGCCCGGGGCGGCCGGAGATCTGCCCGGTGCGCACCGAGTCCCCGCGCATCCGCACCTGATGGTCCTCAAAGGCCCGGGGCAGTCCCAACGTGACCACCTGGCCCCCGGTCGCCGTGCCGCGGCCCCCGGTCGCCGTGCCGTGGCCCCCGGTCGCCGTGCCGTGGCCGCGCGGGCCGGGCCGCCCCGCCACGGCGGCGCCGCGCTCGGCGCCCCGGTGCCGCGCTCGGCGCCCGGCCGTGCGCCGGCGGGCCCGGCCGGGTGGGCGGCCCCGTGCGGTGGGGACGTCGTGCACCGGATACCACGCCGTGGGTGGTTTGCCTCTCGATCCCGGTTCTCCGTGTGCCGGACGGGCATGTCCCCAGGATGCGGCCGTTCGGGGGCCCGTACGTCCGGCGGCGGGGCGGCGGGTGCGGTGGCGGACGCGCCGGCACGGCGAGGACGTCGGCCCGGGGCGGACAGGTGGCACGGGGCGGACAGCCGGCATGCGAGGGACGAGCGGCACGCGGGGCACCGGCGGCACGCGGGGCACCGGCGGCACACAGCACCCGAGCGGCACACAGCGGACAGGCAGCACACGGTGGACGAGCGGCACACAGCGGACAGGCGGCATGGGGAGAGGGGTCTCGGCTGATGGGTCCAGCACGCCATGGATGAGTGGTTCGTGGTCCTGCCGGACAGCGACCGTGCTCTGCCCGCGGCCCGCGCCCTGCTGCCGCGCGCGGAGGACATCGTCGAGCACGCCTCCAGGCGGCCCTGGCTGGTGGGCCACTGGCCGGACGGCCGGGTGACGGTCGCCGCGGCCGGTACGGCACGGGTGGCGGTGATCGGGTTCTGCCCCCTCTCCGCCGCGACGCTGAGCGGGCGGCTGGCCGGGGTGCGGTCGGTGGAGGACGCGGAGGCGGCGGTCGCCGGGGCGCCCGGCTGCTTCCACCTGGTCGCGTCGGTGGGTGGGCGGGTGCGGGTGCAGGGGTCGCTGGCCTCGGTGCGGCGGGTGGCGCACGCCCGGTTCCGGGGCACGGCGATCGCCGCGGACTCGCCGCACCTGCTCGCCCGGCTGACCGGCGCGGACTGGGACGCGTCCTGGCTCGCCCTGCGTCTCGCGCTGCGCACCGCACCGTTCCCGCTGCACGAGTCCACGCCCTGGCGCGGGGTGCGCGCGGTGGCCGGCGACCACTGGCTGGCCCTGGAGCCGGACGGCTCGGTGAGCGCCCGGCGCCGCTGGACGCCACCGGAGCCGGCGCTGCCGCTGGCCGAGGGCGCCTCCGCGGTGCGGGAGGCGCTCGCCGCGGCGGTGGCGGCCCGCACCGGTGACGGCGGCACGGTCAGCGTCGGCCTGTCCGGCGGCATCGACGACGCGAGCCTCGCCTTCCTGGCCGCCCGGGGACCGGCCGGCCTGGTCACCCACCGGTGGGCGGGGCACGGCACGGGCAGCGGCGGCGACCGGTACGCCGCGCTGGTGGCCGAGGCGCTGCCGGACGCCCGGCACCGGGTGGACCCGGTCGCGGCGCTCGCGCCGATGTTCGCGGGACTGGGCCCGCACGCGCCGCCCGCCGACCCCGACGAGCCGTTCGCCTGGGTGCGCGGCCGGGCCCGGCTCGGCGAGCTGGCCCGCGCCCTGGCTGCCGAGGGCTCCCGGGTGCACCTGGCGGGGCACGGCGGCGACGAGCTGTTCCGGCCGGGCCGTACGTATGTGCACGACCTGGTGCGGACGCGTCCGTGCACCGCCCTGCGGCACCTGCACGGCGCGCATGTGAGGGCCCGCGGGCCGTGGACGGGCACGCTGCGGGCGCTGGCCGACTGCCGCAGCCCGGCCCGTGAGGTGCGCGACCACGCCGCCGCCCTCACCGCGCCCAGGACCGGCGGACACCAGGCCGCCTTCACCTGGTCACCGCCGCCGCGGCTGCCCGCGTGGGCGACGGCGGACGCCGCGGACGCCGCCCGTGAGCTGCTGCTCGGCGCGGTCCGCGAGCCGGTGGCACCGCTCGCCGCCCAGCGCGCCCAGCACGAGGTGCTGCTGAGGGCGCGGGCGACGGGCGCCGCGGCCCGCCAGGCGGACCGGCTGACCAGCGCCGCGGGCGTACGGCTCACGCTGCCGTACCTGGACGACCAGGTGCTCGCCGCGGTGCTGGCCGTACGCCTGGAGAGCCGCTGCTCGCCATGGGAGTTCAAGCCGCTGCTCACGGCGGCGATGCGGGGCGCCGTCCCGGACGCGCTGCTCCGCCGTACGGCCGGGCACGAGCCGGGCGCCGGTCTCCTGGCGGACATGGACACCGACCCGTACGCCGACGACGACCCGTACGCCGACACCGACCCGTACGCCGCCCCGCCCACCGGCCCTTCCACGGGGCTGTCCGCCGGACTGCTGCGGCACCGCGCCGAGTTGCTGGCGCTGTTCGACGGCTCGGAGCTGGCGCGGCACGGCCTGGTCGACGACGCGGCGGTGCGGCAGGCACTGCTCCGCCCGGACGCCGGCCTCATGACACCGACGGACCTGGACGCCACGCTGGCCTGCGAGAGCTGGCTGCGCGCCGTCGCCGCCGAACAGCGCGCCCAAGCACCCACCGGGCGGCGCCCCGACGCCCTGCGTTCCGGCGTCCCGCGGCCGGCCGCCACCGTCGGCCGCCCGCCGCGCCACGGCACCCGGGCGGCCACCGCGGCCACCGCTCCCCTCACCCTGCACCCGCACGTCAGCGCGGTGCCCACCGTGGGCGGCATGGTGCTGTGGGACCGGGCGACCGGCCGGTACTGGCAGCTCAACGCCAGCGCGGCGCTGGTGGTGCGGACGCTGCTCGACGGCGCGAACGCCGAGGAGGCCGCCGGCCACCTGGCCGCCACCCACCCACCCGCCGCCGCGCACGCCAAGCAGGACGTGGCGGTCCTGCTGGCCCAGCTGCACAGCGCCGAACTGGCCCTGCCGACCGCGGCCGCCGAGTACCGGCCCTGAGCCGCCGCGGCACCGCGCCCAAGCGGCGGCAGGGCAGGGCATACGACTGGTCGTATCCCAGGGCCGTCGGGCCGGCGCCATGGCGGGCGACACCGTGCGCGCCGCCCGGAAGCCGGCGTTCACGAGGGGCATGAGGCGGCCCCGAGGCCCGGGCCGTGAACGCCGCGGCCCGCGAGCACTGCGCGGTGGCGGAGACCGCGTACATCCCCTACCGGCCACCGCCGTTCACCCGCCCGTTCGATCTGACGCGGCAGGCCCCCCGGTGGCGCCGGCACCGTCGCCCGCCCGCCGGCACGGGACGGCGGACGGGCGTCGGTGAGCGGGTGCCGGCCGGGCGTGTCGGCCGGCACCCGCTCGCCGGGGCCGTGGGCGTCACCGCCCACCGGGTACCGGGCCCAACGGGCCCCGGGACCTGCGGCCGCCGCGCGTCAGGGGTGCAGCAGCCGCAGGTCGATCGCGTCGGCCATGACCTGCATGCCGGCGTCGTTGGGGTGGATGTGGTCGCCCGCGTCGTAGGCGGGGTCGAGCGCCGTCGGGTGCGCGGGGTCGCGCATGGCGCGGTCGAAGTCGATGACGCCGTCGAAGGCGCCCGAGGTGCGGATCCAGTGGTTGACGTCCTGCCGGATCGCCTCGGCCGCGGGCGTGTAGTACCCGTTGCCCTCGTCGGGCATCAGGGTGGCGCCGATGACGCGGACGTGCGCCGCGTGCGCCGCATGGATCAGGGTGCGGTAGCCGGCCACGAGGTCCTGGGCGGTCAGCGGCGCGCCGTTCGGTCCCGCGTTGTTGCCGATGTCGTTGATGCCCTCGAAGAGGATCACGTCCTTGACGCCCGGCTGGCCGAGCGCGTCGTGGCCGAAGCGCTTGAGCGCGCTGACGCCCTGCCAGAGGTTGGGCACGTCGGTGAGCACGCGGTTGCCGCCGATCCCGGCGTCCACCACGCTCAGCCGCTGCGGTCCCGGAGCGGCGCCGAGCCGGCGTCCGAGGAAGTCGGGCCAGCGGGTGTAGGTTCCGGTGGAGGAGTGGTAGCCGTCCGTGATCGAGTCGCCGAAGGCGACGACGGTGCCCTTCGCGGTCGGCGAGACGACGTCCAGGCCCGCCAGGTAGTACCAGGACGTGGAGGTGGTCCCGAACGCGGCGGCGCCCTCGTCGCCGGCGTGGTTCCCGGCGGCGGTGTACGTGGTGTCGAAGGCGTCGGAGTGCCAGGTGGACGCGCCCGTCGCATGGGGCACGTAGAGGCTGACGAGCAGGTTCTCGCCGGCGCTCACCGTGATCGGGACGGGGTCGCTGACCGCCTCCGCGCCCGCCGGGATCGTGAACCGCTCCGCGTGGCCGAAGGTGACGGTACGGGTGGTGCCCTGCTCCGCCTCTCCCCCGCCGCGCTGGACGGCCATGGTCACCGCGCCGACGTCGAGCGGGGTGTCGCTGTAGCGGTTGGAGAGGGTGATGCGGACGTCGGAGCCGGCGACACTGCTGTGCGCCACCATCCGGATGGTCTGGTCGGCGAAGGCGGGGCCCGCGGTGGTCATGCTGGGCGACCAGGCGCTGACCCGGGTGCCGTGGGTGGGGGACGCCGTCCCGGTGCCCGCCCCCCGCACGGTGTCCGGCGCCGCGTGGGCGGTGCCCGGCGGCACCACCGCCAGGGCCGTGCCGGCCAGCGCGCCGGCCACGGCCAGGAGCAGGGCGCTGCGGCGGGCCCGGCGCATGAGCGCGGGGCGTCTCTTCAGGGGCGCGGGGCGTCTCTTCTCGTGGGACATCGTCGTTCTCCACTCCTCTTCGTCGCGTCTTCGTTGTCGCGCGCAGCGGGCCACGCCCGCCGTGCAGGGTGAATTGCCGCGGGGGTACCGGTGAGGGAGCCGGCCGGGTGGCCGGGGGTGCGCCGGCCACCCGGCCAGGAAGTGCGCCGGCCGGGTGGCCGGGAAGTGCCGATTGAGCAGCCGGGGTGCGCCGGCCGGCCCGGCGCGCCGGAGCGAGCGCCGGGCCGGGGCGGCTCAGGGGTGGCGGAGCGTGACCGACCCGCCGGGCCTGACGGTGACCTGGTGGGACCTGCCGCCGGCCACGACGGTCGTGCTCCGGCCGCCGACGCTCCTCAGCGTCACCTCGGTGACCTTGCCGTCCCGCCAGCTCAGGTCGGCGACGAAGCCGCCGCGCACGCCCACGCCGGACACCGATCCGGACGCCGCCCAGGCGGCGGGCAGCGCGGGGAGCAGTTCGACGTGCCCGGGGCGCGAGTAGAGCAGCATCTCGGCGACGGCGGACGGGGTGCCGAAGTTGGCGTCGATCTGGAAGATGCCGCGGCCCGGCTCGGTCTCGTAGATGTCGAAGAGGTTCATCGCGCTGCCGTTGCCGCCGTTCACGGACGGCTTCAGGTTGGTGACGACGAGCCGGTAGGCCTTGTCGGCGTCCTTCAGGCGGGCCCAGCACAGGCTGCGCCAGGCGTTGGCCCAGCCGAAGTTGTCCATGCCGCGGGCGGTGAGCAGGGCCGTGGCACCGTCGACGATGTCCTTCGGCGTCGAGCCGTCCGGGCGGATCCGGTCGCCGGGGAAGAGGCCGAAGAGCGGCGAGAGGTGCCGGTGTGTGGTCTCGCCGAGGTTGTCCGGCGACATCCACTCCTCCAGCCAGCCGGTCTTGGGGCTGACCACGGGCAGGTAGAGGCGGGCGCGCAGGCCGTCGACCGTCTTCCGGTGGTCGGCGTCGCGGCCGAGCACCTCGGTGGCGGTGTGGTAGTTGCCGAAGAGGTTCCAGACCAGTTCCTGGGCGTAGGTGATGCCCTTCGCGTCCTGGGGGCCCTGCTCGGGCGACCAGTCGCTGTCGTCGATCAGCACTTCGCGGGAGGCGCCGGACGCGTCGGTGACGGTCGTGGTGACGAGGCGGGCCTCCCAGAACTCCACGGCGCCCTTGAGGAGGGGGAAGATCTTCTCCAGGTAGCCGCGGTCCTGGGTGTACTCCCAGTGCTCGAACAGGCTCTGGCAGAGCCAGGCGTTGGCGGCCGGGTGCCACCACCAGCCGGAGCCGCCGTAGGGGTTGGTGGAGAAGGCGACGGCCCAGCCGGCCACCTTGCCGCTGGAGTTGCGGTACCGGTTGGTGGGGGTGTTGAAGAGCCGCCGGGTGACGTCCGTCCAGGAGGACAGCTGGGCGAGGCAGTAGTCCGCGAGCGCGTCGAAGCACGCGGACAGGCCCGCCCGGTCGGCCATCCAGTAGTTCATCTGGATGTTGATGTCGGTGTGGTAGTCGCCCATCCAGTCCGGGTCGTTGCCGTCCAGCCACACGGACTGCAGGCCCATCGGCAGGACCCCGCGCGATCCGGAGATCATCAGGTAGCGGCCGAACTGCACATAGCCGGCCTCCAGCTCCGGGTCGGGAACGTCGTCCCGGTAGCGGGCCTGGAGCCGCTCCCAGGTGTCCAGGGCACGCTGGTCGGCCGAGGAGCCGCCGAGGTCGAGGGCGAACTGTTCGAACACCGGGCGGAAGTCGGCGACATGGGTGTACAGCAGGGCCGTCGCCGAGTGCGCCGCCGCGTCCTGGACCTTGGTGCGGGCCAGCCGCTCCGGGTCCACGGCCGGGTCCCGGAACCCGGCGGCGGCGTCGGGCGCGTAGTCGGTGCCGCCGCTGACGACGACGGTGAGGTCCCGGCAGCCGCTGAACGTGATCGACGTCCCGGACACGGAGACCTTGCCGGTGCTGCTGCGTGCGGTGACGGCGGCACCGTACTTCAGGCCGTTGCCGAGCGCGGCGCCGAAGGACGCGTACCCTCCGGCACCGCTCGCCGTGGTGGTCTCGCCGTGCGTGCCGGCGAGGGAGACGGTGCCGGTGTAGACGCCGCCGCCGCGCTGGCCGAAGTGCAGCACGATGACGTCGTCGGGCCTGCTGGCGAAGATCTGCCGTTCGTACGTGACGCCGTCCAGCCGGTACGAGGCGGTGACCAGGCCCTGGGCCATGTCGAGGGTGCGCCGGTAGCCGTCGACGGCGCCGAGGTCGTGGCCCTCGATGTCGACGGTGAGCTTCGCCAGCAGGGTGAGGGAGCCGAAGTCGTCGCGGCCGTAGGGGAACTGGCCGTCGGCGTCCAGGGTGTCGTTGAGGCCGCCGGTCCACAGCGCCGCGTCGGTGATCATCAGCAGTTCGCCGGCGGGATCGTTGCTCGCGAGCGCGCCGAGGCGGCCGTTCCCGACCGGCAGGCCCTGCTGGATCATCGAGCCCGGTGAGCCGGGGGCCTGCCACCACAGGCGGTTGGGTGCCGCGTCGGCGTCGGACAGCAGCGGGGACTCGGCCGGGCGGCGCGGGGCCGCCGAGGCGGTGAAGGCGGGCAGGCCCAGCGCGGTAACCGCGCCGGCCGCGGCGGCCAGCGCGAGGAAGCCTCTGCGGCTGGGCCGGTTGCCTGGTACGTCGGTGTGCGGGATGTCCACGGTGACACTCCATGTCGGGGGGGGACGGCGTGTTCGGGAAGAGAATGCGGGGCTGCGCCCCGGCTCCCCAAGGGGCGCGGGGAACTGCGCGAGCAACCCCCACCGGCCGGTGGTCCGGCTGCGACAGACACTGCCCCTCCGGGACGGTGGCGACCTGCGGGTCTCCTGTGGCTGGTCGCTCCCGCACTGCCTGGAGGGCGTTGTCCGCGCCGCCAGTTCCCCGCGCCCCTTCAGGGTGGGGCTGCGCACCGGCAGGGGCGCGGGGCGACGAGCTGTCAGACGGTGCGCGGCACGTCGATGCGGTCGATGTCGGGCGCGTATCCGCTGCCGCTGTCGAAGGTGATGGTGTTGGTGCCCTTCTTCAGCGCGAGCTGGACACCGACCGTGTCGGTCGTGCCCCAGTCGCCGGTGGCGGGGAAGGGCAGGCTGCTGCCGTGCCCACCGTTCGAGGACACGGTCACCGAGCGGGGGTCACCGCTGATGTAGCGGACGCTCACGGTGTAGATCCCGTCCTTGTCCACCGTGACGCCGTTGAACCGCAGCGCGCCGCCGGTGTACAGGTTGCCGACCTTCTTGCCGCCGGAGCAGGCGTCGCAGTCGGCGACGGAGGCGTTGCCGGTGAGCGTGTTGGCGGTCGCCTCGGCCTCGTAGCCGGTGGTGACGAGCCGGGAGCCGCCGGGGCGCACGGTGAACAGCCGCGAGCCGTGTGCGGGCAGCGCCTCGGTGATGGCGTCCTTGTGGGTGCCGAGGCTCTCCTTGTTCCACAGGTCGCGCACGGTGGCGTTGCCGGTGAAGCCGAGGGCCGCCCAGTGGGCGGTGACGGACGCCGGGGCGGAGCCGAGGTTGAACAGGGCGACCGTGTAGCTGCCGTCGGTGTTCCTGGTGGCCCAGACCTGCTGGTCGCCGACGGGGGTGACGGGGCGTGCCACGGGCGCGTCGCTCTGGTCGACGGCGATGACCTCGCGGTTGGTGAGCAGCGAGAGCCCGTAGTCGTCGAGCCGGGTGATGTCGTCACCGGTGAACAGCGGCGACTTGTTGATGGCCCACAGGGTCATGTAGCTCTGCCGCTCGGCCTTGGTGATGCCGTCCATCTCACCGTTGCCGACGTCGATGGCGTCCAGGTCGTTCCAGCCGCCGGGGCCCGCCTCGTGGGTCCACGCCGGGGCGTCGTTCCACCGATCGTTGACGGAGTTCTCCCAGCTGACGAGCGTGTCGCAGTAGCACTCGACGTCCGTGTCGATGCGCCAGCCGTTGGAGTACTTCTGCCAGTCGGCGGCGTGGCCGATGTCGAGGGACCAGGAGAGTTCGAGGTGGATGGGGCGCCCGGTGGCCGCGATCGCCTTGTGCCAGGCGGCGACGTCGGGGACGTTGTCGTAGTTGTCGCCGGTCTTGAACGAGCCCGGGCCCACGCCGTCCAGCTTGAGGAAGTCATAGCCCCAGTCGGCGAACAGCTGCGCCTGGGAGTCGATGTACTTCTGCGCGCAGGGGCGGGAGAAGTCCAGCTTGTAGGCGCTGTCCCAGCCGTTGGTGGTGCGCAGGTCGGGGTAGACGATGTCGGCGGTGGTGCAGTCGGTGGTGCCCCAGATGGGGGCCTTGCCGTCGGCGTAGCCCTCCTTCTCCAGGCCGACGGGCAGGTAGATGCCGGCCTTGAGGCCCTTGGCGTGGATGTGGTCGGCCACCGACTTCATGCCGTGCGGGAAGCGGACCGGGTCGGGCGTCTGGCGTGCGTACTTGTCGAACTCCGGCTTCCAGGTGTTGTCGCGCCACCAGCCGGCGTCGATGTTGACGTAGTCGTAGCCGTAGGGCTTCAGCCTGGCGGCGAGGGCGTCGGTCTGCTTCAGGACGTTGGCCTCGGTGAGGTAGCTGTAGTCGCCGTCCGGGTTGAGGCCCGGGTACTTGGACGACTGCATGCTCCAGCTGGACCAGCCCATGTAGGGCTTGGCCGCGAGGGTGGGGGCGGTCGCGGCGGTGCCCGCGGGCCGGGCGGTGGCCGGGGCGGTGTGGGCGGCCGGGGTGGCGGCCGGGGCCCCGGTGGCAGCGCCGGCGGTGGGCGCGGCGGCCGCCAGTGCGGCGGTGACGGCCAGCACCAGCACGGATCTGAGGGAGCGGCGCGCCGGGCGGGCGGGCGCGGCGCCCGGCGTCGGGTTCGAGGGTGACCGCATGGGCCGGACCTCCTGTTGTCGGATCGCGAGGGGACAGCGCGGTGGAACCGGGCAGGGGACGTGCGTTCCTTGACGCCGGGGGGCCGGCCGGTCGGGGGGCGACCGTCGGGACGTCGGGGGTGGCGGCTCAGCCCTTACCGGAGCCGATGGTGAGCCCGCTGATGAACTGGCGCTGGAGCGCGAAGTAGACCAGCAGGGTGGGGATCGCGGTCATGAGGGCGCCGGCCGCGATCAGGTTGGGGTTGGTGAAGTACTGGCCCTGGAGGTTGGCCAGGGCCGAGGTGATCGGACGCTTGTCGCCGGTCTGGATGAGGACGAGGGACCAGAAGAAGTCGTTGTAGATCCAGATGGACTCCAGGGTCGCGAGCGCCGCGAACGCCGGCCGGCACAGCGGCAGCACGATCTGGAGGAACTGGCGCCAGACGGGGGCGCCGTCGACGCGGGAGGCTTCGAAGATCTCCTTCGGAATCGTCTTCATGTAGTTGCTCAGCACGAAGGTGCAGAAGCCGCACTGGTAGGCGATGTGGATGAAGATGATGCCCCACAGCGAGTTGTAGACGAGCAGCGAGTCGCTCATCCACGCGGGCAGGGGCAGCAGCAGGTAGAGCTTGTACAGCGGGGTGATCAGCACCTGGGCGGGGATCAGGTTGCCCGCGGTGAACAGCATGAGCAGCGCGACGTTCCACCGGAAGTCGAACCGCGAGACGAAGAACGCCACCGCCGAGGCGAACAGCAGCGTGCCGAGCACCGCGGGCACGGTGATGAGCACCGAGTTCCAGAAGAAGTGCGGCATCCCGGACTGGTTCCAGGCGTCCGAGAAGTTCCCGAAGCTGATGCTGTGCGGCCAGGACAGGTAGCCGTGCCTGGTGGTGTCGGAGTAGGGCCGCAGGGAGGTGTAGACCGCCCACAGCAGCGGGACGAGCCACAGCAGCGCGATGCCGCCGAGCATCAGGTGCCGCCCGGTCTGCCGCCGGGGCCGGTTCGGGGCGGCCGCCGGCGCGGCCAGCGGGGCGCGTGACCGGGAGGCCGGCGGGGAGGCGGTCGCGGTCACTGGTCCTCCTTGCGGAAGGTCGTCACGAGGAAGGTCCCGATCGCGGCGAGGGAGACCAGCAGCAGGATCACCGCGAGGGCGGAGCCGTACCCGATGTGGCTGGACTCGCCGATGATGTTGTCGCTGATGAGCAGGGAGAGCAGCTCCATGCCGGGTTTGCTGCCGGTGCCGCCGCCGAGCACGTAGACGATGTCGAAGGCGCGCAGCGACTCCATGACGGTGACGACCAGGATGATGATGTTGACGGGTTTCATGGCCGGCAGCACCACACGGAGGAACGTCTGGCGTCCGTTGGCGCCGTCCAGCGCGGCGGCCTCCTTCAGGGCGGGGTCGAAGCCCTTCAGGCCGGCCAGGTAGAGGATCATGATGTAGCCGGTGTGCCGCCAGCCGGACGCGACGAGGACGGCCCACAGGTTGAGGTGCGGGTTGCCCAGCCAGTCGATGTGGTGCCCGGACGAGACGGCGCCGATGACACCGTTCAGCAGGCCGGTGTCGGGGTTGTAGATGATCTCCCAGATGAAGCCGACGACCGCCAGGGAGAGCACCATCGGCATGAAGATCGCGGTCTGGTAGATCCGGGTGAAGCGGATCTTCCGGTCGAGCTGGTAGGCGAGGAAGACCCCGAACGGGGTGGGCAGCAGGGCCGTGAACAGCAGCCAGAGCACGTTGTGCCGCACGGCCGGCCAGAACGGCGGGTAGTTGGTGAAGATCTGCTGGTAGTTGCCGAACCCGACCCAGTGGATGTCGGAGAGCGTGAGGCCGTCCCAGCTGGTGAAGGACAGGCCGACGGAGGCCAGCGCCGGCAGCCACACGAAGACCAGCAGGGCGAGCAGCGGGATGCCGACGACGACCGTCAGGAAGAGGCGGTCACCAGGACCGAGGCTGCGCTGACGAGAGGGGCGGAAGCGTGCGCGCGAGGAGGACCGGGGCGCGGTGTCCGGGGACCGGGGCGCGGGGCGCACGGATGACATGGTGGACCTCTTAAGGTGGTGTCGGGCGCGGTGCCGGCCGTGCCGTCAGGCCGTGAAGAAGTGCGAGCGCTGCGACTCGATCTTCTTCAGCAGGGCCGAGCCGTCGTCGGGGTGGTTCAGCCACTCGGCGAAGCCGGGCTCGATCACCGTGGAGATGAATCCGGGGTCGCTGTCGCGGTCCGCGAACTGGGTGAGGTGCTTGGCGCCGGCGATCAGCGCGGCTGACTTCTTCTGCAGCGCGTTGTACGAGCCGGTGTCGGCACCGGTGTTGACGGCGACGTTGCTGGGGTCGACGCCCCCGTAGAGGTTCTCGGCCTTGGCACTGCCGAGGAACTCCAGGAACTTCCTGGCGCCGTCGGGGTTCTTCGGCCCCCGGCTGAGCATGAAGCCGTCCGTGGGCGCCTCGACCGTGTCCTGGCCGTACGCGGAGTCGATCTCCGGGAACGGGAAGAAGTCGATGTCGGAGCGGAGCGACTCGTCGGTGATCTGCTGGCCCAGGAAGAGGCCGATGATCGCCATGCCGGACTTCTTGTCGAGCAGCGACTGCGCGGCGTCCTGCCAGGAGCGGCCCGCCGCGCCCGTCTGGTAGTACGGGGCGATCTCGCGCCACAGGTCGATGGTGCGGGCGGCCCGCTTGTCGGTCCAGGAGACCTTGCCGCGCATCAGCGACATGTGGAAGTCGTAGCCGTTGGCGCGGAGGTTGAGGTAGTCGAAGGCACCGAGGATGCTCCAGCTGTCGCCGCCGCCGTAGCCGGAGGCGATCGGGGAGAGCCCGTCCTTCTTCATCCGCTTGGCGAGCGCCGTGAACTGGCTCCAGTTCCGCGGGATCTCGTAGCCGTACTTCTGGAACACGCTCTTCCGGTAGAAGACCGCCCAGGGGTAGTTGTACAGCGGCACGAAGTAGTACTTGCCGTCCTCGCCCTTGGAGAGCTGCTTGGTGGCGTCCCCGAAGCCGGCGCCTATCTTCTCCCAGACGTCGTCGATGGGGGTGGCGAGGCCCTTCTTGGCGAAGTACTGCATGCGGTAGCCGGCGAACCAGGTGAAGACGTCGTCCGGGGTGCCCTGGAGGTAGGTGGAGATGCTCTTCTGGAACGTGTCGTGGTCGACGGTGTTCGTCTTGACGGTGAGCTTGCTGCTCTTGTGGAAGGCGGCGGTGAGGGCGGCGTAGGCCTTCTTCGGGGTGGCGTCCGCGCCGTTCGACCCGAACGTCACCGTCTTCGGGTCGGCCGCCGCCCCCGAGCCGCAGGCGGCGAGGGCGGGCGTGGCCAGGGCGGCGGCACAGGCGCCCAGCAGCCCCTGGACCACCTTTCTGCGGCTGGCACCTGTGGCGGCCTTGGGGGTGCGGCTCTGCAGCGTCATCGCTACTCCTAGTACGTGTCTGTTCCGATGAAGGACTGGATCGCGGTGGCCGCGGCCCCGCGCGCCCACTCCTCGAAGGGCAGCGGACGCGTCATCACGTCGCACTGCGCGGCGGCGCCGAATGCGGACGCCGCCAGGGCGTCGCGGATGCCCTCGGCGAACAGGTCGTAGGCGGCCAGGCCCTCGCCGGAGATGATCACCCGTTCCGGGCCGAGGACGTTGACCACGGAACCGATGGCCCTGCCGATGGCCTCACCGGCCCGGGCGTAGACGTCCCGGGCGCCGGGGTCGCCGCGGTGCGCCAGCTCCAGCGCCTCGGCGGCGGTGGCCACGGGCAGTCCGGTGGCCTCGCGGACCCGGCGGAGGATGGCCGGGTCCGCCGCGATCGCCTCCACGCAGCCGTTGTTGCCGCAGTGGCAGGGCGGGCCGAGCGGGTCGATGGACAGGTGCCCGATCTCGCCGGCCACGCCGTGCGCGCCCGACACCACCCGGCCGTGCACCACCAGGCCGCAGCCGATGCCGGCGCCCACGGTCACCAGGGCGAAGTCGGAGAACCCGACGCCAGCGCCGAACCACTGCTCGGCGACCGTGAGGGCCCGTACGTCGTTGTCGACCGTGACCGGCAGCCCGGTGGCGGTCTCCATGATCTCGGCGAGCGCGATGTCCCGCCACTCCAGGAAGGGCGAGTAGCGGACGACGCCGTGCGCGCGGTCCACGTCACCGGAGACCGCGATGCCGAGCCCCTGCACCCGGACACCGAACCCGTCGGCCTCCGTCAGGAGTTCCTGCACCAGCGCGGTGAGCGGCGGCAGCACCGCCTCCGGGGCGCGGCCGGTGAGCCGCACGTGCCGGGCGACCCGGATGCGGCAGCACAGGTCGGCCAGGACGGCGATGATCTCGTCCCCCGTCACCTTGATCCCGATGAACAGCGCCCGGCCCCCGTCCACCCGGACCCGGTTGGCCGGGCGGCCCAGCACGGGCCGCGACGCACCGCCCGGCACCCCGCTGCCCGGTGCTCCGCCGGTCGCTGCTCCGCCGATCGGCGCCCCGTCGTCCGCGCCCTCGACCAGGTAACCGACCTCAAGCAGCGGGCGGACCGCCTTGGTGACCGCGGCCGCGGACAGCGCGGTCCGCCGCCCGATCTCGGCCCGGGTGAGCGGACCGTGCGAGAGGAGGGTGGTGAAGACGAGGGAAGCGGCCGGCGTCGTCGCCGGGACCGCCTCGCGAGGAGGCGTCGAACGCATGGCCGGAAACATAGGGTTGTTCTTTTCTGCTGTCAATGAAAGAAGCAAGTCCCTTCCGAAGAACCTTGCATGGTCCCGCTACACCTGTATTTGCCAGAGCACAGCGTGGTATTGACAGCCGATCGAAGGGACGCTTGGCTGCTCCCTGCCGCTTCCCACCTGCTCGTGTGGCGCTGACCGAACGCTCCCCACGCTCCGAACGCGAGGATCAATGTCTGCGATCTCCTTCGACCCGGCCCGCGGGGTCTGGCTGCTCTCCACCGCGCGCACCTCGTACGCGCTGCGGATCGACGACACGGGAGCGCCCTGCCACCTCGGCTGGGGGCCGCGGCTGAGCCTCGCGGCGGCCGGGGAGCTGGTGACGCCGCCGGCCGGGGAGATCAGCAGCTTCGAGGGGCGCCCGGCGGCCGGCGAGGAACTGCCCGTGGACGGCGGCGCCCGGTACGGGGCGCCGTCCCTGCGGGTGCGGTTCGCGGACGGCACCCGGGCCTTCGAGTGGCGGCCGGTCGGCCACAGGACCACGGAGCCGGCGCCCGGAACGGCCGAGCTGGCCCTGGAGTTCCGCGACCGCCACTACCCGCTGGACGTCACCCTGCACTACCGCGTGCACGCCGGCACCGACGTCATCGAGCGCTGGACCGTGCTGCGCAACACCGGGCAGGAGCCGCTGACCCTGCTGCGCGCGGACTCGGCCGCCTGGACGCTGCCGCCCCGCGACGACTACCGGCTCAGCCACGTGACGGGCCGCTGGTCGGCGGAGGGACTGCTGCACCGGGAGCCGGTCCCGCACGGCGAGACGGTGCTCACCAGCCGTCGCGGCATCACCAGCCACCACGCGAGCCCCTGGGTGATGCTGGACGCGGGCGACGCCACCGAGGACCGCGGCGAGGTGTGGAGCGCGGCCCTGGCCTGGAGCGGAAGCTGGGGGATCACCGTGCAGCGCACCCCCGACGGGCGGACCGCGTTCACCGGCGGCGCCGGGCACGACGGGGTGTCCCTGCCGCTCGGCCCCGGCGAGGAGCACACGACACCGCGGTTCGCGGGCGTCTTCACCGACGGCGGCTTCGGCGCGGCGAGCCGCGCCTGGCACGCGTACGTCCGCGCGCACGTGCTGCCGCACCCGGACGAGCTGCGGCCCGTGCTCTTCAACTCCTGGGAGGCCACCGGCTTCGAGGTGAGCGAGGCGGGCCAGAAGGCGCTCGCGCAGCGGGCCGCGGAGCTGGGGGTGGAGCTGTACGTCGTGGACGACGGCTGGTTCGGCGCCCGTCGCGACGACACCGCGGGCCTCGGTGACTGGACGCCGGCCGAGAAGGGCTTCCCGAACGGACTCACCCCGCTGATCGAGGAGGTGCACCGGCTCGGCATGCGCTTCGGGCTGTGGGTGGAGCCCGAGATGGTCAACCCGGACAGCGACCTGTACCGCGCGCACCCGGACTGGGTCCTGCACTTCCCGCACCGCACCCGCACCGAGCTGCGCAACCAGCTCGTGCTCAACTTCGCCCGCGACGACGTCGCCGAGTGGGCGTACGGCTGGCTGACCCGGCTGGTCGCCGAGAACGGCGTCGACTTCCTCAAGTGGGACATGAACCGCGCCTTCAGCGAGGCCGGCTGGCCCGGCCGCGAGGGCGGCCACGACCTGCTGTGGACGCGGTACGTGCGGAACCTGCACCGCGTCATCGACCGGTTGCGCGCGGACCATCCGGCGCTGCGCATCGAGGCGTGCAGCGGCGGTGGCGGGCGCGTCGACCTCGCCATGCTCGCCCGCACCGACCAGGCCTGGCCCTCCGACAACACGGACGCCGCGGACCGGGTCTCCATCCAGCACGGCTACGCGCAGGTCCACCCGGCCGGCACGATGGCAGCCTGGGTGACGGACGTGCCCAACCAGCTCACCGGCCGCTCGGTCCCGCTGCGCTACCGCTTCCACGTGGCCATGGCGGGCGTCCTGGCGCTCGGCGGCGACCTGGCGCGCTGGACGCCCGAGGAGTGCGCCGAGGCCGCCGGTCTCGTGGCGGAGTACAAGAAGGTCCGGCACATCGTCCAGCACGGCGCCCTGCACCGGCTGCGCGGGCCCGGGGACGACGGCCCGACCGCGGTGCAGTACGTCACCGCCGACGCGCGGGAGGCCTTCGTGCTGGTCTGGCAGCGCGCACCCCGCCACGGCACCCCGCGCCCCGCCCTCCGCCTGGCCGGCCTCGACCCCACCGCCCGCTACCGCGACACCCGCACGGGCACGGTGCACCACGCGTCCGTGCTCATGGGGTACGGCATCACCCCGGACCTGCCGCACGGGGACTGGGCCAGTGCCTCGCTGCACCTGGTGAGGGCGGAGGAGGGGTAAGCGTTCCCCGAAAACCCAACAGCACTTACATAAGTACTGTTACGATGCGGCCATGACCGATGACCCGGTAGCTGACAGACCCCACGTCGACGACCCGACCCTGCACAGCATCTGGCGGCCGCTGCGGTTCCTGCAGGCCGCGATGGACGCCGACATCGCACGTGTCTACGCGGAGGAGCGGATCGACGGGCTCAAGCCGAGCTTCGTGATGGAGCTGCTGCGCCTGCACGCGCGCGGGCCGATGACCATCAAGGAGCTGGCCGAGTCGGTCGGCCGCACCCACTCGGCGCTCAGCCAGAAGGTGGCCGCGATGCGCGCGGCGGGCTGGGTCGAGACGGTCGCGGGCGACGACGCCCGCAGCAAGCGGGTGACGCTGACGCCCCGCGCCCGCTCCGTCGTCGGCCGGCTCGCCGCTGAGTGGCGCGCCACGGAGGCCGCCCTCGTGGACCTGGAAGCCGAACTCCCCTACCCGCTCAGCCGCGTGGTCACCGACATCGAACGGGCCCTGGCACGCAAGAGCTTCCACGACCGCATCACGGAGAGGCTGGCGGAGGACCCGGCGTGGCGGTAGGGGCGCCGGGCCCCGCTCCCGAGAACCCGGGGAGCCGCGAAGCGGCGCGAGAAGCGGCGCATGGAACCGGGGGCACCTCCCACGCCCCCAGGACAGTGGGGAAACGGTCAGCCACCACGAGCCCGCCACATCGCCACCGCCCCGAAGGGGCGGTCCCCGTCGTGTCCGGGCCACCGGCCGGTGGGCGGTTGCTCGCGCAGTTCCCCGCGCCCCTGCGGGCGCCGTGCCGGCCTCGGCCGGAAGGAGCACCCCGACAGGGCGCGCGGCCGGGCCGCGCGGATGCCCTCCGGGCCACTGGGGCGCGCCCCGCAGGGCCCGGGGGAACCCGGGGCACCTCCCACGCCCCCAGGACAGTGGGGAAACGGTCAGCCACCACGAGACCGCCACATCGCCACCGCCCCGAAGGGGCGGTCCCCGTCGTGTCCGGGCCACCGGGAGATGGTGGTTGCCCAGGCCCGCGCGACGGGACGCGCGGCCACGTGCGGAGGCGGGCCGCGTGGGCCTGACACGCGCGCTGATGGACGTCGCACCGCTGCGCTCGTCCCCCGCGTTCCGGCGGCTGTGGGCCGGGGAGGCACTCTCCGGTCTCGGCGGCCAGATGACCCTGGTCGCGGTGGCGTACCAGGTCTGGCAGACGACGCGGAGCAGCACGTGGACCGGCGCGGTCGGGCTGGCCCAGGCCCTGCCGCTCGTCGTGCTCGGCCTCCTCGCGGGCTCGGTGGCCGACCGCGTGGAGCGCCGGGCGTTCTACCTGCTGACGACCGGCGGGCGGGGAGTCTGCTCCCTCCTGCTCGCCGCCCAGGGCCTGTTCGGCCACCTCCCGCCCGCCGGAGTGCTGGCGCTGGTCGCCGCCCAGGCCTGCTTCGGCGCCGGCAGCGGCCCGGTGTCGCGCACGTTGCTCCCCCACCTGCTGCCGGCCCACCAGCTGGCCGCGGGCCTCGCCCTGCGCAGGCTCTCCTTCCAGGGGGCCATGCTGCTGGGCCCGGCGCTGGGCAGCCTCACCGTCGGCGGGCTCGGCGTCGGCGGCTGCTACCTGATCGACACGCTCTCCTTCGCCGCGGCGTGCTACGGGGCGTGGGGACTGCCCCGCATGCCCCCTGGCCCTGAGCCGGCCCGTCCCGGCCCGCGCGGCGTGCTGGACGGCCTGGCGTTCGTCGCCCGGACCCCCGTCATCCGCGGAGCGCTGCTCACGGACCTGGCCACCACCGTGCTGTCGATGCCGATCAGTCTGTTCCCGCTGCTGAACGCGGAGCGGTTCGGCGACGACCCGCGCACCCTCGGCCTCTTCCTCACCGCGGTGGCGGCCGGCGGCGTCGTGGCGTCCGTGTTCTCCGGGGCCTTCACCCGGCTGCCGCGCCCCGGCCTGACCATGCTCCTGGGCTCCGCCGGCTGGGGCGTGGCCCTCACCCTGTTCGCCATGGCGCCCGGGCCCTGGACGGGGCTGGCGTTCCTCGCCCTGGCCGGCGCGGCCGACACCGTCTCCGTGATCTCCCGGAGCACCGTCGTCCAGAGCCAGGCGCCGGCCGGACTGCTCGGCCGGGTCGGCGCCGCCGAGCAGATCGTCGGGCAGGCAGGCCCCGACCTCGGCAACATGCGCGCCGGCCTGGTCGCGGACGCCACGTCGGGCGCGACGGCCCTCGTCACCGGCGGGCTGCTCTGCCTCACCGCGGTGGCCCTGGTCGCCGCCCTCACCCCCGACCTGCGGGGCGCCCCCGCGCCCCCGCCCGCGGCGGCCTCCTCACCCGGCCGGTGACGGCACCGGCGCCCCGGCCGCGACGCCGGGGTGCCGGTCAGGCCGCCCTGCCATGGCCACCGGTGTCCTCGAACCGCTGTGGGTCACCGACACCGTCCTGGTGGCCCCGGGCTCCAGCACGGGGAGCGTGGCGGCCGGCGCCGGTGGCTCAGGAGGCGGGGGACAGGGCGCGCCGGGCCGAGCGGCGTTCGGCCGCGGCGACCGGGTCGAGCGCCGGCACCGCGGCGAGCAGCCGCCGGGTGTAGGGGTCGCGCGGCGCCCCGTACACCTCCTCGGCCGTGCCGTACTCCACCACGCTCCCCCGCCGCATGACCGCGACCCGGTCGCTGACCTGCCGTACCACGGCGAGGTCGTGGGCGATGAACACGAGCGCGAGTCCGAACTCCCGCTGGACCTCGGCCAGCAGCGCGATCACCTGCGCCTGCGTGGTGACGTCCAGCGAGGACACCGGTTCGTCGCAGACGACGAGGTCGGGCTGGGGAGCGAGCGCCCGGGCGATGCCCACGCGCTGGCGCTGTCCGCCGCTGAACTCGTGCGGATAGCGGTCGTAGTGGGCGGGGTCGAGGCCCACGCGTTCGAGGAGGTCCCCCACGCGGGCGCGGAGCCGGGCCCCGTCGCGCTCGCCGCGGGCGCGCAGCGGGTCCGCGACGGCCTCGCCGATGCTGCGCCTGGGGTTGAGCGAGGAGACCGGGTCCTGGAAGACCATCTGGACGCGGGGCCGACCGCCCCCGTACGCGAGGGTGCCGGCGGTCGGCTCCAGCAGCCCGACGAGCATCCGCCCGAGCGTGGTCTTGCCGCTACCGCTCTCGCCGACGATGCCCAGGGTCTCGCCGCTGTGCAGGGTGAGGGAGACGTCGTCGACGGCGGTGACGGCGCGCCGGCCCCGTCCGAAGTCGCGGCGCAGGCCGGTGGCGGTGAGCAGGACGTCGCCCGTGACCGGGGCCCGCTCGGCCCTGGGCCCGTCCACGCGGGGCACGGCGCCGAGCAGTTCCCGGGTGTACGGCTCGGCGGGGGTCCGCAGGACGGTGCGGACGGGGCCGCGTTCGACGGCCCGTCCCGCACGCATCACCAGGACGTCGTCGACGCTCTCCGCGGCCACCCCCACGTCGTGGGTGACGAGCAGCAGCCCCATCCCGGTCTCCTCGCGCAGGCCGTGGAGCAGGTCGAGGATCTGCGCCTGGACGGTGACGTCGAGGGCCGTGGTCGGCTCGTCGGCGATGAGGAGTTCCGGTTCGCAGGCCATGGCCATGGCGATCAGGGCCCGTTGCCGCATGCCGCCGCTGAACTCGTGGGGGTGCATACGTGCCCTGCGGGCGGCGTCGGGTATGCCGACCAGGTCGAGCACCTGAACGGCCCGCTGCCGGGCGGCCCGGCGTCCGGCGCGGGTGTGCGTGCGGTACACCTCGGCTATCTGGTCCCCGACGGCGTAGTAGGGGTCGAGTGACGAGAGCGGGTCCTGGAAGACCATCGCGGCCCGGCCGCCGCGCAGTCGGCGGATCTCCTCGTCGGTGGCCTTGCGGACATCGGTGCCGGCCACCGTGACGGTGCCGCCGGTGCGGGCCCCGGTCCCGCGGTGCAGGCCGAGCAGCGCGGCGGCGACGGTGCTCTTGCCGGAGCCCGACTCGCCCACCAGGCCGAGGGCGGCGCCCTTGGCCAGCGTGAAGGAGAGGTCGTCGACGGCACGCGTGGTGCCGTAGTCGACGGTCAGCCCGCGGACGTCCACGAGGCTCATACGAGCACCACCCTCCGGTCGGCCACCGCGTACAGGACGTCCGCGACGAGATTGGCGAGCACCACGAAGAAGCCGGTGACGAGCACCATGCCGACGACCACGGGCAGGTCCGACACGTTGACGGCGCTCACCAGCGCCTGGCCGATGCCGGGCAGCCCGAAGAGCGCCTCGGTGAGCACGGCCCCGCCGAACATCGAGCCGAAGTCGTTGGCGGCGAGCGCGATGACGGGGGCGAGCGCGCCGCGCAGCGCGTGCCGGGTGAGGACCGAGCGTTCGGAGACGCCGTAGGCGCGGAAGGTCCGCACATGGTCCTCGGCCAGGGTCTCCAGGATCGCGGCACGGGTCACCCGGGCGTACCTGGCCGCCTCGGCCAGCGCGAGCGAGAACCACGGCAGCAGCAGGTTCCACGCCCACTGTTCGGGGTCCTCGGTCAGGGGCACGTACTGCGGGAAGGGCAGCAGGTCCAGCTGGCCGCAGACGACGATCATCAGCAGGAGGCCGATGACGAAGACGGGGGTGGCCCAGCCGGCGAGGGTGAGCCCGGTCAGCAGCCGCTCGGAGGGCCGGCCGCGCCGCCAGGCGGCGAGCAGGCCGGTGCCGACGCCCAGCAGCAGGTAGATCACCAGGGCGCCCAGCGCGAGGGACGCGGTGACCGGGAGCTTGGCCGTGATCAGCTGCGTGACCTGCTGGTCGCTCTGGTACGACAGGCCCAGGCAGGGCGCGGCGCAGTGTTCGAGCGAGGTGCCGGTGGAGAAGGTGCGGCCCGCGACGATGCCGCGCAGGAACTCCCAGTACCGCTCGTACACCGGGTCGTCCAGGTGGAGTTGGGCCGCGACCTGGTGGACCTGGGCGGGCGAGCAGCGCTCACCGCAGGTGATCTGGGCGACGTCGCCGGGCACGATGTAGAACACCGCGTAGACGATCACGGTGATGGCCAGCAGGGTGGCGACGGCGGTCAGGGCCCGGCGCAGGAAGAACCCGCCGAGCCCGCCGGGTGCGGACAGCGCGCGCCACACCAGCGGGCGCCGGCGGACGGTGGTCGTGCTCATGCCTTGGCCTCCCGCTTGCGTCCGGTGCCGATGCGCAGCCGGGACGCGGCCCTCGGGTCGAGCGCGGTGCGCACCCCGTCTCCGAGGACGGTCATCGCCAGCACCGTGACGAACAGCGCCCCGGCCGGGAGGAGCAGGTACTGCGGTGCCGCCTGGTACCAGACGTTGGCGGTGGTGATCATCTGTCCCCAGGAGGGGGTGGGCGGTTTGACGCCGACCCCCAGGAAGGAGAGTGCCGCCTCGACGGTGATGTTCGCGGGCACCAGCAGCGCCCCGTAGGTGATGACGGGGGCGGCGAGGGCCGGCAGGAGTTCACGGCGGGCGATGTGCCAGGTGCTCCAGCCGCTGAGGCGGGCCGCGGCGACATGGTCGAGCTCTTTGAGGGTGATGGTGTGCGCCCGCACGATCTTCGCCGTGGAGCCCCAGGCGATCAGTCCGATGATGACGGCGACCAGGACGGGCCGCGGCACGGACGGGGGCACGATGGCCAGCACCGCCAGTGCCATGATCATGAGGGGCAGGGCGACGAAGATGTCGGTGAGGCGGCTCAGGGCCTGGTCCGCCCAGCCGCCGCCGAGCCCCGCGGCCACCCCGACGACGAGTCCGATGAGGATCTGCACCAGGGTGGCGGCGACGGCGACGCCGAGGGAGACCCGGGCGCCGTAGACGAGGCGGGCGAACAGGTCCCGTCCCGTCTGGGGCTCCACGCCGAGCCAGTGGTGGGCGCTGATCCCGCCGAGCGGCCCCACCGGCACGCCGCCCCTGGCCGAGTCGACCAGGTGCGGGTGGTAGGTGGTGGGGTCCTGCCCCTCCAGGGCGGTGAGCAGCGGCGCGGCGATCGCGACGAGCACGAGCAGGACGACGATCCCGCCGGCGACGAGGGCGGCCGGCTGTGCGCGCAGCCGGCGCAGGAACGGGCGGCCGCCGGAGGCGGGAGGGGGTGCCGCCGGGTCCGTGGCCGTCTCGGTGGGCAGCAGGGCCTCACTCATGGTGTCGGGCTCCGGCCGCGCTACTTGACCGCGACCTGGGAGACGTCGAGGACGCCCGTCCAGTTCCCGATCACGACGTTCTTCACGTCCTTGCCGTAGAGCCGCTTGTAGACGGGGTGGAACAGCGGGACGTCCAGGGCCTGTTCGCCGATGCGCTTGTCGAGGGCGCCCCAGCGCCTGGCGGCGGCGTTCAGGTCGGTCAGCTGGTTGATCGCGTCGATCTCCTTGTTTACGGCGGGGTCGTCGAGCTGGGCGTGGTTGAAGTTGGCGCCGTTCCTGACGATCTGGCGGCCGTCGAAGATGGGGGCGAGGAAGGGGCCGCCGGAGGGCCAGTCGGCGCCCCACCGGGCGAGGAAGAATCCGGGCTCCTTCTTCACGCTCTTGTACGCGTCGCGGTACTGGTTGACCTCCAGGCCCCTGAGCTTCACGGTGATGCCCGCCTTCTTCAGGGCGTCCTGGACGGCCGTGGCGATCTCGGGGCCGGCCTCCGGGTCCTGGTTGGCGTGGGTGAGCGTGATGGTGATGCCGTGCGGGTAGCCGGCCTCGGCGAGGACCTGCCTGGCCTTCTTCGGGTTGCCCGACGGGCCGGCGGGGAACGGGTCGTAGGGCGTGTAGCCGAAGGCCTTCTGGTTCGGCAGGAAGGTGGTGGCGGGCTCGGCGAGGGAGGTGCCGCCGACCGCGTTGATGACCGAGGACCGGTCGATGGCGTAGGCGATGGCCTCGCGGACCTTCGGGTTGTCGAACGGCTTCACCTTCGGGTCGAACGCCAGGTAGTTGGTGTACCCGAAGTGGCCGGTGCCGACCCGGGCGGCGAGGCTCTTGTCGCCGCTGACCCTGGCCAGTTCCGCGGGGCCGAGGTTGGTGTCGGTGGTGACGGCGGCGGCGTCGGCGCCCCGGCCGGCGGACAGCCGCTGGTTGATCACCGCGGGGTCGAGGCCGGAGCGCACCTCGATGCGGTCCGGGTAGGCCTTGCGCTGGTCGTCGGTGGCCGGGGACCAGTGGCGGTTGCGCGCGAGGACGAGGGTCTCCCCGTCGTTCTCGTTGCTGACGACGCGGTAGGGGCCCGAGGAGACCGGGTGGTTCTCGTACCTGGTGCCGTCGTCCTTCTTCCGCGGCACGGGGGTGAACTGCGTCTGGGTGGCCAGGAAGGGGAACTCGCCCTCGGGCTTGTTCAGGTGGAAGACGATGGTCCGCTCGTCGGGGGTCTCGATCGAGGCGAGCCCCTTCTTGTCCTTGTAGGGGCCGGGGTAGTCGGCGCCGCCGACGAGCCAGTCCCGCAGGTAGGGGGCGCCGCCGGAGAGTTCGGCGGCGAACGACCGCTCGATGCCGTACTTGATGTCGGCGCTGGTGATGGGCGTGCCGTCCTCGTACGTCAGGCCCTTCTTCAGGGTGTACGTCCAGACGGTCGCGTTCTTGCTGGGCGTGCCGAGGTCCGTGGCGAGGTCGGGCACCACCTTGTTGCCCGCTGCGCCGTTCGCGCGGTTGCGCGTGGTCAGGGTGCGGAAGACCAGAGAAGGCACGTTTCCGCCGCCGGACGTGTACAGCCGCGCCGGGTCGAAGTCGGTCTGCGGTTCCGTGTTCAGGACGGTGAGGGTGCCGCCCTTGTGCGGGGTGCCCTTGGCGCCCTCGTCCTTGTCCTCGGGCCCGGCGCAGGCGACCGCTGCGGCGGCGAGGGCCAGGCTGACGGATGCGGCCGCGGCGCGGCGGGCTGCGGTGCTGGACGGATGACGCATGGGGGCCTCTCGGGGTGTCGGCCGTCGGATCCGGCGGGGAACCGTGTGGTGGAAGCGGGCGCCGATGGCGACCGGGGCCCGGGGTGACCGGGACACGGTGCTGCCGCGGCGTGCGGGAGCGAAGGAGCCGCGGGCAGGCCGCCCCTCTGCACCATAGGACGGGGTGCGGGGACTTGGGTGGAGAACCCGTGGCAGAGCTGTCGGACTCGCGGGAGGCGGTGGTTCAGCGACAGTGAATATCGGCCACGCTCAACGCGTTGACGCCGATGAGCGCAAGCTCGAACGCGGCGCGCAGCGGGGCATGGCTGATAAACATGCGGAAAATATGAAGGAGCCCTCCCCTTCGTGTCAATGTGACGCGGAGCGACGTCAGGGTGACGGGGAGGGTGCCGGCGCCGCCTCGGCGGCCGCGGGGGCGGCGGTGACGGGCGGGCGCCGCCCCGGCAGGAACGCGGCGAAGCCGAGGGCGACGACGGCCGCACCGGCACCGATGGCCATCACCACCCGGAAGCCGTTCCGGGACGGCAGGTGCACCGGGCCGAAGCGGGTGACCAGCTGCGCGAGCACCACACCCGCGACCGCGCTGGACATGGCGGTGCCGATGGACCGCATCAGCGTGTTGAGGCTGTTGGCGGCCGCGGTCTCGGACACCGGCACGGCCGCCATGACGAGCGCGGGCATGGCGCCGTAGGCGAGCCCGATGCCGGCACCGACGATGCAGGAGACCACCACCAACTGCCAGACGGCCGACATCATCACGATGTCGAGCGCGTACCCGGCGGCCACGACGACGGCGCCGGTCATCAGCGTCACCTTCGGGCCGCGGGACCGGGAGATCCGCGCGGACAGCGGCGCCATGGCCATCATCACCAGGCCGTTGGGCGCCATGACCAGGCCCACGGCCAGCATCGACTGCCCGAGGCCGTACCCGGTGGCCTTCGGCATCTGGAGCAGCTGCGGCAGCAGCAGGGACATCGCGAACATCGAGAAGCCGAACACGGCCGAGGCGAGGTTGGTGAACAGCACCTGGCGGCGTGCCGTGGTGCGCAGGTCCACCAGTGGCCGGGGGGCGCGCAGTTCGTACCACCCCCACACCACCAGCACCACGGCACAGACGCCGAAGAGCGCGGTGGTGCGGCCGGCGCCCCAGCCCCAGTCGCCGCCCTTGGAGATCGCCAGCAGCAGGCAGAACAGCGCGACGGACAGGCCCACGGCACCCACCACGTCGAAACGGCCGCCGGTGCGCACGGCGGACTCCGGCACCAGGCGGAGCACCAGCACGGTGACCAGGGCGCCGATGCCGGCCGAGGTCCAGAACAGCACGTGCCAGTCGGTGCGTTCGGCCAGGAAGGCCGCGGCGGGCAGGCCGAGCGCGCCGCCCACCCCGAGCGAGGCGCTCATCAGGGCGGTCGCCCCGGGGAGCCGTTCGGCGGGCAGTTCGTCCCGCATGATGCTGATCCCCAGCGGGATCACCCCGGCCGCCATGCCCTGCAGGGCCCTGCCCGCCACCATGGGGCCCAGGGAGTCGCTGAGCGCCCCCACGGACGAGCCGGCCACCAGCAGGACCAGGCTCACCAGCAGCATGCGCCGCTTGCCGTACATGTCCCCGAGCCGCCCCATCACCGGCGTCGAGACGGCACCGGCGAGGAGCGTCGCGGTCACCGCCCAGGTCGCGTCGGACGTGGACGCGTGCAGGAGCGCCGGCAGCTTCGGGATCAGCGGAATGACCAGGGTCTGCATCAACGACACGGTGATGCCGGCGAGGGCGAGCACGGCCACGACGGGGTTGGCCCGTGGCGCGGGGGGCGCCCCGCCGGCGGGTCTGGCAGGAGCGTCGGTCATCGTCGGGTCTCCGTCCGGGCCAAGATTTAAATCAGTCGCTTGACTTAGTTCGCTCAGGTTAGTCGATGATCCGTTCGTGTGGGCGGGGGACGCGGGCGGTTCGGTGCGGGTGCGGGCGGCCGGGGTGCGAGGGAGGGCGGGTGAGGAGTGCGGACGGTCCGGATGCGGGTGTGGGCGGGCGCGCCTTCCCTGGGCCGGGTGAGTTCCGGTGCGCCGTAAGGTGGTGACCATGGTGGGCAAGTCGGTACGGGCTGACCAGGTCAGCGCAACACGGGAGCTGATCCTGACGGCGGCGGAGCGGCTGTTCGCCGAACGGGGCGTGTACGCGGTGTCCAACCGGAGGATCAGCGAGGCCGCGGGCCAGGGCAACAACGCCGCCGTCGGCTACCACTTCGGCACCAAGGCCGACCTGGTGCGGGCCATCGCGATGAAGCACGCCGGGCGCATCGAGCAGGTGCGGGTGCGGCTGCTGGACGAGACGGGGCACTCCGGCGAGATGCGGGACTGGGTGGGGTGTCTGGTCCGCCCCGTCACCGAGCACCTGGCGGCGCTGGGCAGCCCCACGTGGTACGCGCGGTTCTGTGCGCAGGTGATGACGGATCCGGCCCTGCACGAGATCATGACCGAGGTGTCGCTCGCGTCGCCCGCGCTGCGGCACATCGTGCGGCGGCTGAGCGCGACCATGCCCGACCTGCCGGCGGAGGTGCGGGCCGAGCGGGGGGACATGGCGCGGCAGCTGATCGTGCACACGTGCGCCGAGCGGGAGCGGGCGCTGGCGGAGAGGACGCCCACGCCCCGGGCGAGTTGGCGGGACACGGCCACGGGGTTGACCGACGCGATCGTGGGGTTGTGGGGGGCGTCGGTCACTCGGTGAGGCTGTTCGGTCCCACCGTCAGGTCGCTCCGGTGGCGCGGTCCCGGGGCTGCGCCCCGGACCCCCTTCGCCCTTCGGGCTCGTCCTCAAACGCCGGACGGGCTTTTTTCGCTGCGCTCGTCCTCAAACGCCGGACGGGCTTCGTCTTCGCTGCGCTCGTTCTCAAGCGCCGCACCGGCTTCGCCTGCGCTGCGTGCACGATCTGCGCCGTCACGGACAAAGGTGGACAATAAGGTCCATATCTGTGTGAAGGGCGGGACGGCATGGTCATCATTTCGCGCGGGTTCCGGGGCCGGGCCCGGGACACCGGGCACGCGCTTCCCCCGGGCCAGTACGAGACGCGGGACTTCCCGGTGCTGTCCGCCGGGCCCACGCCGCGGGTGGACCGGGAGGCGTGGCGGTTCACGATCCGCACCGAGGCGGGCGAGGCGCACAGCTGGGACTGGGCCGAGTTCACGGCCCTGCCCACCGAGACGCCCACGGTGGACCTGCACTGCGTCACCAAGTGGTCCAAATTCGGCACCCGGTGGGAGGGCGTCTCACTGGACGTCCTGATGGCGGACGTGCCGACCACCGCCCGGTTCGCGCTCGTGCACGCCTACGGCGGGTACACCACCAACCTGCCGCTGGCGGACCTGGTCGGCGGGCGCGCCTGGATCGCGTACCGCTACGACGGGGCGGACCTGGCACCCGAGCACGGCGGCCCGGCCCGGCTGCTGGTCCCCCATCTGTACCTGTGGAAGTCCGCCAAGTGGGTGCGCGAGATCGAGCTGCGCACCGAGGACGAACCCGGCTTCTGGGAGACCGCCGGGTACCACGACTACGGGGACCCGTGGCGCGAGCAGCGGTACCAGGGTGACTAGCCGGGCCCGGGCGGACGGACGGACCGGTGCGGACGGGTGAGCCGGGGCAGCCGGGTGGACCGGGTGGACCGGACAGGCTGGGACAGCCGGCCGGGCCGGGGCGGACGGGCGGGCGGCTGCGCTGGCTGCCCGCCGAGCTGACCGCCCGGCGCCGTGAGTCCGCCACCGCGCACACCCTCGTCTTCGACGTGCCCGCCTGGCCGGGGCACCTGGCCGGCCAGCACGTCGACGTGCGGCTCACCGCGGAGGACGGCTACAGCACGCAGCGCAGCTACTCGGTGGCGTCCGCGCCGGACGGCGACCGCCTCGAACTGACGGTGCAGCGGGTTCCGAACGGCGAGGTGTCCCCGTACCTGGCGGACGTCATGGAGGTCGGCGACATGGTGGAGGTGCGCGGGCCGGTGGGCGGCTGGTTCGTCTGGCGGCCCGAGCGGAGCGACCCCGTGCTGCTGGTCGCCGGCGGCTCCGGCCTGGTGCCGCTGATGGCGATGGTCCGCACCCGCCGCGCGGCCGGCAGTCCGGCGCCCTTCCGGCTGCTGTACTCCGTGCGCACCCCTCAGGACCGGCTCTACGCCTCCGAGCTGGACCGCTCCGAGGCGGGCCTGCGGACCGTCTGCCTCTACACCCGCACCGTCCCCGCGGACCGGCCGCGGCCCGCGGGGCGGCTGACGGCGCGGGATCTGTCCGAGGCGGGCTGGCCACCGGGGTCCGCGCCGCTGTGCTACGTGTGCGGGCCCACCGCCTTCGTCGAGGCCGCCGCCGACCTGCTGGTGGGCCTGGGGCACGCCCCCGAACGCATCCGCACCGAGCGGTTCGGCCCCACCGGAGGATGACATGCAGCCCGACGATCGCGGCAAGGACGACAGGCCCGGCACCGGTGGCGAGGACGGCCCCGGTAGGGGCTTTGGGGCCGGCCCCGGTGCCGGCACCGGCGTGGACGAGGGCCCCGGCGCCGGTACCGAGGACGGTCCCGGTGCCGGCGCGGGGCCGTTCCGTGCGCGGTACGAGGACGGCAACGCGCTGGCCGGGCCGCTGTCGGAGCTGCTGGCGCTGGACCCGACGACCGCGCTCGGGCGGTGCACCGGCTGCGGCGCGGGCTGGCCGCTGGCGCGCCTGCGCGTGTACTCCCGTGCGCCCGGGTACGTCGGCCGCTGCCCCGAGTGCGACCGCGTCATCCTGCGCCTCGTGCCCACCCCCGACCGCCTCGTGCTCGACCTGCGCGGCACGGTCGCGCTCTCCTTCCCGCGCGAGCTGCCGGGGCCCTGAGGGCGCGGCGGCGGCCTCGGCGGTCCCGTCGCGTCACCCCGCCGTGGCGCGCTGGTCGCCCCTCCGCATCCGTTCGGGGTCCTCGGCGCGGATCTGGGCCAGGTACCCCCGGTCCTCCGCGTCGATGCGGCGGGCCTCCGCGACCACGTCGGACAGCCCCCGGGCCGGGATGACGACGGCGCCCGAGCTGTCGGCGAAGACGTAGTCGCCGGGCGCCACGCAGACGCCGCCGACCTCGACGGGCACGTTCGCCGCCGACGGGGCCACCGTGTCGCCGCCCCAGTGGGTGGCCTCGCCCGCGCACCAGGCCGCGAAGCCGTAGCCGGCGAGTTCGCCGAAGTCGCGCAGCCTGCCGTCGGTGAGGACGCCCGCCAGGTGGTGGTTGTGCAGGCGGGACAGTTTGCTGCCCCCGCCGTGCGAGGCATTGGGGTAGCCGCCGCTGGAGAGCACCAGCACCTTGTCCCGCGGGGCGTCCCCGACGGCGCGGTAGAACCAGCCGCCGAAGCCCAGCCGGTTGGTCTCGGTGAAGTCGTCGCGGTACGGCAGGTAGGCGATCGTCACCGCCGGGCCGAACAGGATCCGTTCGGGAGTGGGGCTGACCAGGCTCAGGATGTGGGCCCGGTGCCCGTACAGGCGGCCCATCGCGTCCACCAGCGACGCACACGCCAGCCCTTCGACCAGCGCTCGCGGGTCGGCCCCCCGCCCGTCCGTGCCCGGCCCGGGCGTGCCCCGCCCGTCCGTGCCCGGCCCAGGCGAGTTCCGCTCCCCCGCGCTCCGCTCCCCCGTGTGCTGCTCACCTGCGTTCTGCTCACGCATGCCGTGGTCTCCCTCGCGGCCGTGGACGGTGGGGCCGACCGCTCGGCCGGCCGGATCAGCGGGGTGCGGCGCGCCGCTCCGGGCGGTCCTCCAGGGCGCCGCGCGCGGCCAGCCGGACCTTCCCCACGATCTGGGCCCACATGTGCAGGGTGTCCCTGGTCCCGGTCCACTCGTCCAGGGGTGCGCGCGGCCAGTCCTCGACGGCGCCCGGCGAAGGCTGCTGGGTGAGGGACATGCGAGCGACCCTCCGTTTCCTCGGACCTCTCCGGCCGGTGGGGCCTCTCGTGGATTGTCCGACGCGGTCCCGGGTGGCGCCACTCGTCCCGGACGGGGCCGGGGGCCGGCCGAGCGCTTGCCGTGCCGGCACGGCTGCCGGGCCCGGCCGAACGCTTGCGGTGCCGGGCTCGGCTGCCGAGACAGGGAGTATGAACTTCCTCCCCTCCGTCGTCGGCCTGCTCGACCGCGCGGCCGCCCTGCTGTTCGGGGGCAGTCGTGAGCACCACGGGGTACTGCCGCCGCTGCTGGTGGTGCTCACCTTCGTGAGCGGTCTGGTGGACGCGGTGAGCTTTCTGGGCCTGGACCACGTCTTCGTCGCCAACATGACCGGCAACATGGCGTTCCTGGCGTTCGCGCTGGCCGGTGCGGCGGAGCTGTCCGCGCCGGCCTCGCTGCTGGCGGTGGCGTGCTTCGTCGCGGGGGTGCTGGTCGGGGGGCGGTGGGCGGCGCGGTTCGGGACGCCCGAGCGGATGTTCGCGCCACTGGTCGCCGCGCAGGCCCTGCTGGTGGCCGGGGCGCTCGCCGCGGGGGCCGCGGGTGCGGTGTCGTATGTGCTGATCGTGCTGCTCGCGGCGGGGATGGGGCTGCAGAACGCCGTGGTGCACCGGCTCGGGGTGCCCGACCTGACCACGACGGTCCTCACCCGTACGCTCACCGGCCTGGTGGCCGACCCGGCCGGGCCGTCCCGGGTGCGGCGGGCGGTGTCGGTGACGGTGCTGGTGTGCGGCGCGCTCACCGGTGGCGCCCTCCAGGTCCACCAGGGCACGGTGCCGGTACTCGTCGTCGCCCTGGTCCTGCTCACGACGGTCCCCCTGGCGGCCCGCGCCGCTGCGTCGGCGCCATGAGCGCCCGGAAGGCAGCGTGGGGCCGCGCCCCGAAGGCGCGCGGCCCAGCGGGACTCCCCCGTCGAGCGGGAGAAGCTCGTCATCCCGTGACCGCCCGCGTGCGGCGCGACGCCGTGCACGCCCCCGCGTCGCCGTGACCGCCCCCGCGTCGCCGTGACCGCCCGCCAGGACGCCGTCCCGTAACCGCCCGGACGACCGCCGTCCCGCTGCCCGTTCGGGCAGCCGCCGCCAGGACCTGGCCGGAAACGAACCATCAAACCATGACAAGGCGGACGGGCCGTGACCGTTTCGTTCGGTATCCCCCACAGGCCCTTCGCGATCCGGACACCGCACGTCTGATATCAATTTGCCTGAGTGAACCTGTTGACGCGATGAAATCCATGGTGCGTGCGACGCCGGGCGGGGTAGAGGCTGTGGTGCTCCCGAGGGGGCTGTTCCCTGACGACGACGAGAGCGCATGACGTGCGGTTGCGGTGAAAGGGAAACAGTGCACAGACGCAAGAAGACGCTCCGGTGGCTCTCGGTGGCCGTCGCGGGCGGCGCGGTGGCGGCGGGGGCGTTCGTGTTCCTGCCGGCGCTGGCGCAGGCCACCGACGATCAGAAGCAGACGGACGTCCAGCAGCAGTTCGAGCAGGCGGCCGAGGAGTACAAGGTGCCACTGCCGGTGCTGATGGGAGTGGCGCACGAGGAGTCGGGCTGGCAACTGCACAAGGGCTACAGCGCCGACGGCGGCTTCGGCCTGATGGCCCTCAGAGACGTCACGAAGTCCATGCTGGCCACCGGTGACGCCGGCACCGCGGGCCGCGCCGACGCGCCGGCGCTCGCGGACCGCCCCCAGGCGCACACCCTCCAGAAGGCCGCGGACCTCACCGGGATCTCCGCCGACGACCTGCGGCACGACACCGGCAGCAACATCCGCGGCGGCGCCGCCCTGCTGGCGTCCTACCAGAAGCAGATCACCGGCAAGCTCAGCGACAAGCCGTCCGACTGGACGGCCGCGGTCGCCAAGTACAGCCAGATGACGGACAAGAAGGCCGCGCAGGGCTTCGTCGACGACGTCTTCCGCACCATCAGGTCGGGCGGCAGGAAGAAGGTCACCGGCGACCAGAGCGTGGAGCTGAGCGCGGACCCGGCCGCCAAGCCGGCCGACGCGCAGGTGGACCGCCTCAAGCTGAAGGACGTCTCGGCGCCGCAGGCGGAGTGCCCGTCCAGCATGAACTGCCAGTTCGTGCCGGCCGACCCGTCGAACGGCCAGGTGTCCAACCGGCCGGCGAACGGCATCAAGATCACCGAGATCGTCCTCCACACCACGGAGGCGTCGTACGACAACACCATCACCACCTTCCAGAAGCCCGGCGGCTCCTCCGCGCAGTATGTGATGCGGTCCTCGGACGGGGCGGTCACGCAGATGGTGGCCAACAAGGACGTCGCCTTCGGCGACGGCAACTACTGGAGCAACCTCCACTCGGTGCAGATCGAGCACGAGGGCTTCTCCGCACGCGGCGCCGAGTGGTACACGGACGCCGCCTACGAGCAGACGGCCCGGCTGGTGCGCTACCTCGCCGCGCGCTACAACATCCCGCTGGACCGCCAGCACATCGTCGGCCACGACGACGTGCCCGCGCCCTCCGACTCGGGGATAGCCGCGCAGCACTGGGACATGGGCCCCTTCTGGGACTGGTCCCGGTTCATGCGGATGCTGGACGCCCCCACCGACGTCGGGCCGCACGGCGTGGGGCCGGTCGGCTCCGCGGTGACGATCGCCCCCGGGTTCGAGGAGAACGACCAGACGTACACGGTCTGCCCCGGGGACGACCCGACCGGGGGCACCACCGAGTGCACCAAGGTCACGGCACCGTCCAACTCCCTCTTCGTGCGCAGCGCGCCGGCCGACGACGCCCCGCTGCTGCTCGACCCCGTCGTGCACCCGGACGCCACCGCGGGCACGGACCGGGTCAACGACTGGAGTGACACCGTGCAGGACGGCCAGCAGTTCGTGGTGGCCGACCAGCAGGGCGACTGGACGGCGATCTGGTTCGACGGCCAGAAGGGCTGGATCCACAACCCGGATGGCCGCTACACCATCCCCGCGCCCGGGGTCCGCATCGTCAAGGCGGCCGGCGACACGGCGGCGCCCGTCTACGGCACCGCCTACCCGGACGCGGCGGAGTACCCGGCGGGCCACTCTCCGTCCACGCAGAAGCCGCTGACCGCGACGGACTACCACATCCCGGCCGGCCAGGCGTACGTCGCCGACCAGGCAGCCGTCCCCAGCGACGACTTCTTCGCCTCTGACGGGGCCGTGGTGACCGGCGCGAAGACGTACTACACGATTCAGTTCAACCACCGGTACGTGCAGGTCAACTCGGCGGACGTCACCGTGAGCCGCTGACGTCCGACGTCGTCCTGGGGGACAGTCGGGGTCGTGCCCGAGCAACCGGCCACCGCCGGGGCCCGGATACGACCCCGACTGTCCCCTGACGCGCCTCAGGGGGCACCGGCCGGCGCCGGCGTTCTCCCGGGCGTGATGACCGCCATGCACCCCCTGGACTTCGCAGCGGACGGCTCCGCACTCCAGGCGTCGCCCGACCCCGGGCGCCCGTTCTCCCACCCCGCCGACCACGACCGGCAGGACATGGCCCACCTGCGGCGGGTGTTCGGCATCGCCACGCACTTCCGAATCGCCGCACACCGGCAAGCGGGGCGCGGCCGCGGACCTCCCCCGGATCGACGCCGTCCACCCCGGCGGCAGCCGGCGGTACTCCCCCGCCCGCCCATCGCACCGCCCAGCCGGTCGCGGCCCTGCGCCACCGCGGAGGAACGGGTCCCGCCACCTCGCCCCCCGGGGGCGCCGCACCCGGCCGCCCCCCCACCCGGGTCGGGGACCCGGATCCCGGGCCTGGACCCCGGGCCCGGGCCGGCCGCACCCGACCGCCACCCTGGCCCCCATCGGAATTTTTCCGACTTAGTGCGATTTACCCGACGACCAGGGGTAACCCGGGGTGCGTACGACCACAGGATGGGGTGAGGACATGCTCTTGCTGGGTCTCCTGCTGGCGGCCGCGACGGCCGCCTTCGCGGGACTGCTGATCTCCTTCAACACCGGGGCCGGCCCGGACTACACGGTGACCCTGCTCGGCAACCAGCCTTTCACGATCAGCACGCTCGGCGCGTTCGTGGGCGGCATCGGCCTGACGCTGCTCTTCGGGCTCGGCTTGTCGATGATGCTGGCCGGCACGTCGCTGATCCGGCGCCGCCGGGGGCAGCGGCGCACCAACCGCAGGCACGCCCGGCAGGCCACGGCCGAGCGTGACGCGATGGCGCGGCGGCTCCCCGAGAGCGGCGGCCCGTATCACGAGGGCAGCACGTCCTACGGCGGCAAGCGCCGCCCGTTCCTCAACCTGCACCGGCCCCATCTGCGCCACTAGGGGCGGGCGCCGGACGGCGGACGGCGGTGCCGGGGCCCCCGGGCCGGCGGCCGTCGCCGCGAGGAGCGGCGTGGAGCGGCCGCCGGCGCGTGGAGCGGCGAGGAGCGGCCGCCGGCGCGTGGGCGGCGCGGTGCCCACCGGACCGCCCACCGGGCGCCTACCGGGCCCCCTCCGGGGCCGCGGCGGGCAGCGGCTGGAGGCTGCCGGGCACCGCGCGCAGCGCGTCGTACCAGACCGGGGCCATCTTGTCGTAGCCCTCCTTCGACGGGTGGACGCCGTCCGCGAGGTCCGCCTCGGTGAGGGCGGAGTGCATGTCGACCAGGTGCACGTGCGGGCCCTTGCTCCGCACGACGCCGGGGATCGCGGCGTTGTAGGCGTTCACCATCGAGGCGTGCGGCTCGCCCCACTCCGTGATGATCTGCGCGACGAAGAGCTCGACGCGGGGCTTGGTCGCGAGGATGTGGTCGATCAGCGCGGAGAGCCGGTCGGGGGCGTGCGGGACGTCGTAGTTCTGGTTGATGTCGTTGGTGCCGATGTGCAGCAGGACGGTGCGCGGGTCGGAGGCCTTCAGCCAGGTGACGATGTTGGCGTCGAGCTGGTCGATGCGCCAGCCCGAGTGGCCCTCGTGGTCGTGGTCGCCCAGTTCGGCCGGGCCGTTGGTCTGGGACCCGACGAAGTCCACGCGGTAGCCGCCGGCGGCCAGGCGCTGCCACAGGTTGACGCGGTAGCCGCCGGGATACGGCGTGAACCCGTCGGTGATGGAGTCGCCGAGCGGCATGATCCGGACCCCGCCGTCGGACTCGCCGGGCTCCGCCGCGACCGCCGCCGACGGCGGCAGCGCGAGGACCGCGGCCACCAGCGCGACCAGCGCTGTTCCCAGGATCGTCCCTAGCATGGACATGACATTCAGGGGGGTGCGTCTGCGCACGTGAGCTTCCTCTCGTCAGGCCGCCGCGGAGCGCGAGAGCCGAATGCGGGGGTGCCGTGCGGTGCGCCGCCGAGGAGCGGCCTGGTTCGATGAGAATTCATCGGTTCGACCTACGTCAATATGCGGGGCGGCGAGCGGCGGCACGCGGATTTCGGCGCGGAATCGCGGGTTTCACCGGGGATCCACGGGGCAACGCCGTCCGCGACGGCAAGCCGGCCCGGCCGCGTCGCCGCTGCACCCGCCGTCAACCCGGATACGTCCGTTCATCCGATGGCGGGACAAGTCGCACACGTCGTATGACACACAGTCCTATGGTGCTAACAACTTGTTATTGTGACGAACCCTCAGACCCCTGCGGGGTCCACCAGCATGGGCCGGCGTACCTTCTCCGCCTCCGCCGCCGCCCTCACCGGAGCAAGCCTGCTGACCGGCCCGGCGGCGGCCGCGGCCACCCCGCCGGCAAGCGCCCCGTCGCTCCCCCGGCAGCGCACGGCCGCCGATCCGGCGCGCAGCCGCGCCGTGGCCCGCGCCATCCTGGTCATGGACGAGCACGAGAAGGTGCTCACCCCCGAGTACCTCCGGGTGCTCAAGGAGGGCCTGCCGCGTGCGGGCACCGCCGCGAAGCGGGTCCTGGTGCTGGGCGCGGGCCCCTCCGGCATGCTCGCCGCCCACCTGCTGAAGCAGGCCGGCCACCACGTGACCGTCCTGGAGGCGAACGGCAACCGCGCGGGCGGCCGCATCAAGACGTTCCGTAAGGGCGGCCACGAGAAGGCCGAGCAGCCGTTCTCCGACGAGCGCCAGTACGCGGAGGCGGGCGCGATGCGGCTGCCCGGCAGCCACCCGCTGCTGATGGCGCTGATCGACCAGTTCGGCCTGGAGAAGCGGCCGTTCCTGCTGGTCGCGGAGGACGGCCAGGGGCAACGCACCGACCGCGCCTGGATCCAGGCCAACGGCATGCTCGTCCGCAGCGTCGACTACGCGAAGAACCCGCGCCCGGTGAACCGCACCTTCGGCGTCCCCGACGAGTACCTGGACGTCCCCGCGGGCGCGATCCTCGACAGCGTCCTCGACCCGGTCCGCGACGAGATCAGCACGGTCGGCCCGGACGGCAAGCGGAAGAACAAGCCGCCGGCCGAGGCCCTGGAGGGCTGGACGCGGATCATCGAGAGGTTCGGCGACTACTCGATGTTCCGCTTCCTCACCGAGCACGCCGGGCTCGACGCCCGCACCGTCGACCTGATCGGCACCATCAAGAACCTCACCTCCCGGCTGCCGCTCTCCTTCCTGCACAACTTCCTCGGCGCGGCCCTGATCAGCCCGGACACCACGTTCTACGAACTGGCCGGCGGCACCGCCGTGTTCGCCGACGCCCTGCTGGAGCGGGTGCGGGACGAGGTGCGCTTCGACCGGCGGGTGACCCGCATCGAATACTGGGACCCGCAGCGGCCCCGGCACGGCGAGGCCGCCCACGTCTCCCGGAAGGGGCCGCACGTCTGGGTGGACACCGTCTCGGAGGGCCGGAACGGCAAGGTGGTCCGCGAGCAGTTCACGGCCGACCTCGCGATCGTCACCGTGCCCTTCGCGGGCCTGCGCCAGGTGCAGCTCACCCCGGCGCCGTCGTACCCCAAGCGGCGCGCCGTGATCGAGCTGCACTACGACACGGCCACCAAGGTGCTGCTGGAGTTCAGCCGCCGCTGGTGGGAGTTCACCGAGGACGACTGGAAGCGCGAGCTGGCCACCATCGACCCGGGCCTGTACGAGGACTACCGGCTGGGCCGGACCCCGGACGACGGCAGGCTGCTGGGCGCGCACGGCTCGGTGCCGTCCGGCCACATCAGCGACGCCCAGCGGGGGCACTACGCCGCGACGCGGTGGGTCACCCGGGACCAGCCCGACGCGGTGCACGTCTTCGGCGGCGGCTCCGTCAGCGACAACTCCAACCGTTTCATGTACCACCCCTCGCACCCGGTGCGGGGCAGCGCGGGCGGGGTGATCCTGGCCTCGTACAGCTGGGCGGACGACGCGGTGCGCTGGGACTCCTTCGACGACGACGCACGCTACCCGCACGCGCTGCGCGGCCTTGAGCAGGTGTACGGCCAGCGCATCGAGGTGTTCTACACGGGGGTCGGCAGGACGCAGAGCTGGCTGCGGGACCCGTACGCGTACGGTGAGGCGTCCGTGCTGCTGCCCGGGCAGCACACGGAGATCTTCCCCGACATCCCCACGCCCGAGGGTCCGCTGCACTTCGCGGGGGACCACACCTCCCTGAAGCCCGCCTGGATCGAGGGGGCCCTGGAGTCCGGTGTCCGTGCGGCGCTGGAGGTACACGGCCGGCACTGACCCGCCCACCGGGGTGCCCGCACCCCGCCCCGTTCCTGCGCCCCGGCAGGTCCCGTTGACGGCGACGGACCCACCGGGGCGCAGTACCACGGGAAACCGCGCGTGTCCCCAATAATCAGGTCATGGCACCTACTGATCTTCGCGGCCATGCCGCCCGGGCCTACCTCTCGGCACTGGAGACGTACTTCGCACCCCATCCCCGCATGAGCGTCCGGCGCGGCACCGGGGACACAGCTCTGATAGTCACGGGAGTGCCCGTGGCGGAGTTGAATGCGATCTTCACTGTCGCTGAGAAGCCCGACGTCGACGACCTCGTGGCGTTCATCGGCGCACCCGAACTCGACGGACTGCCCTGGGCGGTCAAGGTGGCGGGCGAACCCACCCCCGATGTCATCCGGCTCGCCGCGGACCACGGCCTCACCGAGCGTTCGTCGAGCCCGCTGATGGTCAAGCGCCTGGACGGCGCCGACCTGCGCTCCCTCGATCCCGGCACCGTGGCGGTACGCGCCATCACGGGAGCGGACGGCTCCCTCTTCCTGAAGCTCGCCGGCGCGGGTAACGACCTGCCCGACGCCTCACTCCTCGCCCCCTACAGCGATCCGTCCGTCCTGGACACCCCCGCGACCACCACGTACATCGCCGAGGACCACGGTGTTCCGGTCGGTACCGCGGTCGCCACCCGCACCGGCGACACCGTGGGCGTGTCCCTCGTGTCCGTGCTGCCCGAGAAGCGCCGCCGCGGTTTCGGCCGGGCCATCACCGCCGCCCTGCTGCGCGAAGCCCACACGGCCGGGGCGACCGGTGCGGTCCTGGAGAGCTCCCCAAGCGGCGTCCCCCTCTACGAGGCCCTGGGTTTCGAGCACGCCCAGGACACGACCGCGTTCACCGCCCCCGTGCACTGAACCGTCCCCTCACTGCGCGATGCGACGGCGGACTGCGGCGGAGCGGAAACCCGGCCCCCGTCCGCCCGCGGCCGGGCGCAATCACCCTCCTATGGTGGTAGGCGTCGGGTACCTGCCCATTCGCATCCGTGACCACTGGTTTCCCGTCCACGGCGGCGGACGCCGGCTCAGGCGCGGGAGCGGGTGGCGGGGGGCCGCTCCCGTCCGCACCGCCCAGCCGCGGACCGGGGCGGCGGGGGCAGCGGGTCAGGCCGCCGCCACCGATTGCTCCTCGCCCGCCAGCCACACCCGCGCCGGGCGCAGGCGTGCGTCGAAGGTGATCAGGTCGGCGCGGAGGCCGGGGCGCAGTGCGCCGCGGTCGGTGAGGCCGAGGAGGGCGGCCGGCGTGGTTGCCGCCATCCGGACCGCCTCCGGCACCGGAACGCCGACGTCCAGTACCGCCCTGCGGAACGCCGCCGCCACGAACAGCGTGGACCCGGCCAGCGTGTCCGTGCCGCGCAGCCGGGCCACCCCCTCGGTGACGGTGACCTCCCGGTCGGCGAAGCGGTAGGTGCCGTCCGGCATGCCCGCCGCCGGCATGGCGTCGCTCACCAGCAGCAGCCGGTCCGGGCCCGCGAGGCGGTAGGCCAGCCGGGCGGTGTCGACGGCGAGGTGGTGGCCGTCCAGGATCAGCTCGCAGCGCAGCCGGGCGTCGAGCAGCGCCGTCGCGGCCGGGCCCGGCTCCCGGTGGTGCAGCGGCGGCATCGCGTTGAACAGGTGGGTGACCGCGCGGGCACCGAGGTCCGTGGCCTGCGAGAAGACATCGGCTGAGGCGTCGGTGTGGCCGAGGCAGCACACCAGCTCGGCCGCGTGGTCGCGGATCAGGTCCAGCGCGCCGGGCAGCTCCGGCGCGATCGTCATCGACACGGCGTGGCCGCCCGCCGCGTCCAGCAGCCGCCCGAGGACCCGCTCGTCCGGTTCCCGCAGCGCCGTGCGGGTCTGGGCGCCGCGGCGCACCGGGGAGAGGAACGGGCCCTCCAGGTGGATGCCGGCCACGGCGGGCGCGGTGCCGTCCGCGATGACGGCCGCGATGGCGCGCACCGCGGCCGTCATCGCCCGGGGCGCGACGGTGGCCACGGAGGCCAGCAGCGTGGTGGTGCCGTGCGCCAGGTGGCCCGCTGCGGCGGCCCGCACGTCGTCCTCGACGCCCGTGTAGACGGAGTGCCCGGCGCCGCCGTGGCAGTGCGCGTCCACGAAGCCGGGGGTGAGCAGCCTGCCCCCCAGGTCCACGACGGACCGGCGGGGCCGGGCACGGAGGGCGGTCCCGTCACCGGATCCCGCGGGCCCGTCACCGGATCCAGCGGGCCCGTCACCGGATCCAGCGGGCCCGCCGGCGCGGCGCCGCGTGGCGTCCGCGTGCCCTTCGCCGCCCGCCCCGCCGGAGGCCGCCCCCGCACCGGCGCCCGTCGGGAACTCGATCCCGGCCGGCGGCGCGCCCTCGCCCAGGGCCGCGATCAGGCCGTCCCTGACCAGCAGCCAGCCGCGGCTGATCATCCCGCCGGGGGTGACCAGGCGGCCGTTGGTCAGCAGGAGGTCGCCGCCCGGCACCGGAAGCGGGCGGCTCACGCCTTCGCCAGCAGGACGTCGACCGCGGCCTGCGCGCAGACGCCCGACGAGCCGAAGGTGCGCACCCAGCCGCGGAAGCCGCCGAAGTCGTCGCCGGGCACGCCCATGTCCACGACGACACAGCGCGGGTGGCGGCGCAGCAGTTCGTCGAGGACGGGCCGCTGCCAGGGGAACCGGTGCGAGCTGCGTACCTGGATCACCACGTCCGCGTCGGCCCCGAACTCGTCGAGGAAGAGGCCGATCTCGGCCTTGACGATGCCGGCGGCGTTGTAGGTGTCGCCGGCGACGGCGAGGCCCTCGACCGTCAGTCCCGCCGCGCGCAGCGGCTCCTCCACGCCCCAGGACGCCTGGCCCTGCGCGGGCGAGTGCGTCGGGTCGAGCCGGACGACGAGGGTGCGCTTGCCGCGCAGCACCGGGTCGCCGTGCACCTCGACGACGTCCCGGGCGAGCCGGGCGCCCACCGAGTCGTCCCGCTCGGCGGTGTCGGCCTTGGGCCGGGTGCCGAGGCGGGCGATGCGCTCGTTGGCCTCGCGCAGCCGCTGCTCGGGCAGCGCACCGCTCTCCACGGCGCACACCAGCGCCTTCGCGGCGGCGTCCACGTCGTCGCCGAACGCCCACGCGCCCAGGCAGAGCGCGTCGGCGCCCGCCTTGATTGCCCGCACGGCGGCGTCCGGCAGGCTCGCCACATCGCTGATGCCGTGCATCTCCAGCGCGTCCGTGATCACCACGCCGTCGTAGCCCAGCTCGCCGCGGAGCAGCCCGGTCAGCACGGCCGGGCTGATGGTGGCCGGCACGGTGTCGAGCTGGGTGAGGTGGACGTGCGAGACCATGATGCTGTCCACCCCGGCCGCGATGGCGGCGCGGAACGGGTCGAGGTAGTGCGCCACGAGTTCCTCGCGGGACAGGTCCACGGTGGGCGTCCCGAGGTGGGCGTCGGTGGAGCTGAGGCCGTGGCCGGGGAAGTGCTTGGCGCAGGCGCTCACGCCCGCGGCCTGCAGGCCCTCCACCCAGGCCGCCGCGTGCACGGCCACCTTCGCCCGGTCCGGGCCGAAGCAGCGGATGCCGTTCGGGCTGAGCGGGTTGACGGCGGTGTCCACGGCGGGCGCCAGGTTCCAGTCGACGCCGGCCGCCACCAGCGACAGGCCGATCTGGTAGGCGGCCTCGCGGGTGAGGTCGGGCTGGTCGAGCCGGCCGAGCGCGTGGTTGCCGGGCACCGACGTCCCGCCGTACGGCTCCAGACGGTTGACGTCGCCGCCCTCCTCGTCGATGGCGAGCAGGACGTGCTCACGCAGGCCGTGCAGGGCGCCGGTCAGCTCCCCGACCTGCTCGGCGGAGGCGAGGTCCTTGCCGAACAGGACGAACCCGCCGAGCCCCTCCGCGACCCGGGCACGCGCCCACTTCGGCACGGTCTGCCGCCCCAGCGCGGGGAACAGCACACCGTGGGCCAGCCGTGACAGCTCGGCATTCATCGCTTCGGTCCTTACCTTTCGGGATGTTCGGGAATGCGGGGGGTGTGGGGGCGTAGGGGGTTCACGGGATTCGCGGGATTCGCGAGGGGCGGGCCGGGGCCGGCCCGGGGACGTGTCCCCGGGCGCTCACCCCTTGACCGCGCCGCTGGTCATGCCGCCCACCAGGCGGCGCTGCACCAGCAGGAAGAAGACGAGGACGGGCAGGGAGAAGATCGTGGACGCCGCGATCATGGCGCCGTAGTCCACGCTCTCCGCGGTCTTGAACGACACCAGCCAGACCGGCAGCGTGTAGTTGCTCTGCGACTTCATGATCACGTAGGCGAAGAGGTAGTCGTCCCACGCGTTGACGAAGGCGAAGATCGAGGTGGCGACGATGCCGGGCATCAGCAGCGGCAGCAGCACCCGCACGTACATCTGGAAGCGCCCGCAGCCGTCCACGAGCGCCGCCTCCTCCAGCTCCACCGGCACACCCTCGACGAAGCCCCGCAGCGTCCAGACCGTGAACGGCAGGACGAACGTCATATAGGTGAGGACCAGGCCGGGGATGTAGTCGAGGGCGTTGATGGACCGCAGCATCAGGTAGACCGGGATGACCATCGCCGACATCGGCACCATCTGCACCAGCACCAGCACCGCCATCAGCGCCCGGCGGCCGTGGAACCGGAAGCGGGCGATGGCGATCGCCGCGAAGAGCGAGATGAGCAGCGACAGCACCACCGAGGACAGCGTCACCGTCAGGGAGTTGCCCACGAACACCCAGAAGTGCGGTTTTCCCAGCGCCCGCCGGAAGTTCTCCAGGCTGATCGGCCAGGGGAAGAACTGCGGCACCGTGCTGAGGATGTGGCCGCGCTGCTTGAACGCGGTCGCCAGCATCCAGTACACGGGGAAGATCATCACCGCGGAGACCACGACCGCGATCGCGTTGTTGACCGCCCGCTGCCGCCGGGCCGGGCTCATCGCACTCATGCCGTGCCTCCCTGCTCCGCCTGGTCCGAGAGCCTGCGGACGTAGAAGATGGAGAAGACCGCGAGGATCAGCACCGTCACCACCGCGATGGACGCGCCGGAGCCGTATTCGTTGCGGCTGAAGGCGGTGAGGTAGGCCAGGACGCCGAGCGTGGTGGTCTGGCCGTCCGGGCCGCCGTGCGTGAGCACCCAGATCGGGGTGAAGGAGTTCATCGACCAGATGACCTCCAGCACGGTGAGGATCGCCAGCACGGGACGGAGGATCGGCACGGTGATGTGCCGGAACGTCTGGAGGGTGCCCGCGCCGTCGAGCCGCGCCGCCTCGTACAGCGAGTCGGATATCTGGCCGCGGGCCGCGAACAGCGTCAGCGCCACGAACGGCAGGCCCTTCCACACCGTCAGCAGGATGACCAGCCCGAGCGCCTGGTTCGGGTGCGAGAACCAGTCGTACGCGGAGAGGTCGCCGAAGATCCGCAGCTTGGTCAGCAGCCAGTTGGCCACGCCGTACTGCGGCTGGTACATCCACTGCCACACCAGCGTCGCGGCCACCATCGGCATGGCCCACACCAGCACCAGGCAGACCGTGGTCATCACCCGGGCCCACGACGAGACGCCCATCAGCAGGTGGGACATCAGGAACCCGAGCACCATCAGCAGCGCCACGCAGAGCACCGTGAAGACCACCGTGCGCACCAGCACGGCCCGGAAGTCGGGATCGCCGAAGATCTCGGTGTAGTTGTGCAGGCCGACGAAGTCCGCCTGCCCGGTGAAGAGCGAGCGGGGGCCGAAGTCCTGCGTGGACAGCGTCAGCAGCCGCACCAGCGGATAGCCCTGGATCAGCAGCAGCGCCACCACGGCGGGGGCGATCATGGCCCACGGCAGCAGCCGCGGCCGGGTGGCCCCGGCCCGCCGCGCCCGCGGCCCCGGCCGGGACCGCGGGGCCACCGGACGGGCCGTGCTCCGCTTGTCAGTCATTGCCATGCAAGGCCCCAGGAACGTCTAGTTGCTGCCGAGTGAGTTGAAGGCTTTGGTGGCGTGCTTGTCGTAGGCCGCGGCGGCCGAGGCGATGTCCGCGCCACCCGCGATCTTCGAGAAGAACTGCTCGTTGTACTGCTCGGTCTCCAGCGTGGCCTCGCCGGGGCTGTTGGGCAGCGGCTTGCTGATCTTGCTGGCCTCGGAGGCGACGGTGAGCTGCTCGGGCACGCCGGGCGGGGTGAAGTCGGGCGAGATCGGCAGCAGGTTGAGCTTCCGCGCCATGGTCGCCTGGAAGTGCTTACTGGTGATGATCCGCAGCCAGTCCGTGGCGGCCTTCCGGTCCGGGCTGTTCTGCGCGATGCCGATGGTGGAGCCGGAGACGATCACCGGCATGGTCTTGTCGGCGGTGTAGCCCGGCATCGCGAAGAACCCGATCTTGCCCTTGAGCCCCGGGTTCTTCTCCAGCACGGTGGCCGGCTCCCACGCCTTGACGTACTCCATCGCGGCCTTGCCGTCCGCGAAGAGCTGGTCCTGGTCGGGGCTGTCGGTGTTGACGCCCACCGACGACTTGGTGGAGCAGGTGTTCTGGAAGGTGCGCCAGGCCTTGAGCCCGGCCTGGTTCGCCGGCGAGCTCATCTCGGCCCGCCATGTGCCGTTCTTCCGGGTGGCGACGGTGCCGCCCTTGGCGAAGGCGAAGGGTATGCCGTTGAACCAGTACTCGCCCGGCATGTAGAAGCCGGAGAAGTTCGCCGTGCTCCTGTTGGCCGCGGCCAGCGTCCCGCAGTCCTTCTCCAGCTCGGCGACGGTCTTCGGCGGCTGCTTGATGCCCGCGTCCGCGAACATCTTCTTGTTGTACATGACCACCTTGGTGCCGCCGTACAGCGGCACCGCGTACAGCTTGCCGTCGTAGGTGGACGGGTCCGCCAGGCCGCTGAGCCAGCCGCTGGAGCCCTCGAAGGACTTCTTGTCCGCGGTCAGCTCGGCGAGGCCGCCGGAGTAGGTCTGCAACGGGGTCTGGGTGTTGCCCATCTCCACGATGTCCGGCGGGTTGCCGCTGGCCAGCGCCGTGGTGATCTTGGTGGCCACGCCGTCCCACTGCTGGACCTGGACGTCCACCTTCATGCCCGGGTACTTCTTGCCGTACTTCTTCGCGAACTCCGCGTTGACGTCCTTGATGAGGGGGCTGTCGCCGGGCCCGCCCGTCATCATCCAGACCGTCAGCTTGTTGTCGGAGTCCGCCTTGTCGCCGCCGCTGCCGCCGCAGCCGGTCAGGGCGAGTGCCATGACCGGCAGCGCCGCGACGGCGCACCGCCACCGTGCTGTGTGCATCGTTCTCACCTTCCGGGTCCTTCCACCTGCTGGGCGTCGTGCGTCGTGCTGGTTGTGGGGCATGTGGCGAGCCGCTCGACGACGAGGTCGCGGTCGACCTCTATGGCGGCCATGTGGTCGGCGCTGACACCGAGCGCGTCGTAGAGCCGGCCGAGCGAGGACGCCATCGCGCCGAGCAGGCCCGCCGCGTCGCCCAGGTCGGACCGTCTGACCACGCTGTGCACCCCGACGGTCCCGGCGACCTCCTCGCTGATCGCGGAGAGCCGCCCGGCGTCGAAGGACTCGGAGAAGCCACCGGTGAGGACGACCGTGGCCGGCTCGTAGGCGAGCGCCACGATCGTCACCAGGTGGGTGAGCGCCTCGTGCACCTCGTCGAGCAGCTCCCGGTAGCGCTCGGGCTCCGAGAACAGGGCCTGCGCGCGGGGCACCTCGACGCCCTTGGTGCGTGCGTACGCCACCAGGTCGGCGCCGGAGAGCAGGTCGCGCAGCCGCTGCGGGCGCCCCGGCAGGGGCAGCCGGCCGAACTCGCCGAGCAGTCCCGTGCGGCCGACCAGCACCTGGCCGCCGAGCGAGACCGAGGTACCGAGGCCGGTGCCCATGGCGAGCAGCACCGCCGTCTCCCGGTCCGGCAGCGCCCCGTACTGCAGCTCGCCGAGCAGGGCCAGGTTGGAGTCGTTGCCGATCACCGTCGGCACCCCGACCAGCCGGGAGACGATCCTGATGAACTCGGTGCCCTTGATCTGGCCGAGGTTGTGCGAGTTGACGACGGTGCTGCCGTCGCCGGTCACCACGCCGGGCAGGCCGATGGTGACGGTGTGCAGGGGGACGCCGTCGCCGTGCTCGGCGACCAGTTCGCCGACCCGGCCGGCCACCCAGGCCGCCAACTCCTCGGCCGTGGTGTCCCGCGGGGTGGCGTCCCGGCTCCTGATCAGGGCCCGGCCCAGCGCGTCGGCGATCACGATGCGGCAGTTGGTGCCGCCGAGGTCGATGCCGCAGACGAGGGCGGAGCGGCCGTTGAAGCCGACGGACGTGGACTGCCGCCCGGGACCCTCGCGCAGCCGCCGGCCCGCCTCGCGCACGAGGTCGTCGGCCATCAGGTCGTCGACGATCCGGAAGACCGTGGCCCGGCTGAGCCCGGTGTCGGCGATCAGTTGCTGGCGGTCCATCTCGGCGCCGGACAGCAGCGCGGACAGCACGGCGCTGCGGTTGGACGCACGGGGGAGCGGGGAAGACGCGTTACTGGGCACAATTCCTCTCACGCTGAGATTATTTGGTGGGGCCACACTGTAGTCACGTTTCGGCCAGCGGAACCAGCCCCGCGCATTACGTTCCGGTAAATCCGGCGGGCACCCCGACGGGGGCGCCGCCCACGGGCGCGCGAGCGCCGGAAATAGGGGCGCGGGGAACGACGCGGGGAACTGGGGGTACCTCCCACGCCCTCAAGGCAGTGGGGGAGCGACCGGCCACGACGAGACCGCCAGGTCGCCGCCGTCCGAAGGAGTCGGTTTCGTGTCGCAGCCGACCCACCGGCCGGTGGCGGGCCGCGCGCACCCGCCACCCGCCGGGGCACAGCCCCACGCCGGCGGAGCCGCGCGCTGCCGGCGCTCCGCACCCCGACGGGGCGCTACGCTGGCAATTCGCGATCTTTGCCCCACTTCCCCCGGGAAGGAGTGTTCTGTGACAGCACAGCCCGGTACCGGCGCCGGTACCCCACCGGCCGGGGCGACCGTGTACGGATACCCCCGCCAGGGCCCGGCACGTGAGTTGAAGAGGGCGGTCGAAGGCTACTGGCGGGGCCGCGCCGACGCCGCGGCCCTGCACCGCACCGGAGCCGAGCTCCGCGGACAGAACTGGCTCCGGCTCTCCGAGGCCGGCATCGACGAGGTTCCGACCGGCGACTTCTCGTACTACGACCACGTCCTGGACACCACCGTCATGGTCGGCGCCGTGCCGGAGCGGCACCGTCCGGCCGTCGCGGCCGACCCGCTCGACGGCTACTTCGCGATGGCGCGCGGCACCGAGGACACCGCGCCGCTGGAGATGACCAAGTGGTTCGACACCAACTACCACTATCTGGTGCCCGAGCTGGGCCCCGAAACCGACTTCACGGCCGACCCGGGCAAGCAGACCGGCGAGTTCCGCGAGGCGCAGGCGCTGGGCCTCACCGCGCGCCCCGTACTGCTCGGCCCCGTCACGTACCTGCTGCTCGCCCGGCCCGCGCCCGGCGCCCCGCCCGGCTTCGACCCGCTGAGCCTGCTCGACGCGCTGCTGCCCGTCTACGCTCGGGTGCTGGCCGCGCTGCGCGCCGCGGGCGCCGCGTGGGTGCAGGTGGACGAGCCGGCGTTCGTCCAGGACCGCAGTCCCGGGGAGCTGGCCGCGCTGGCCCGCGCCTATGACTACCTGGGCAGCCGCACCGACCGGCCGCACCTGCTGGTCGCGTCCTACTTCGAGCGCCTGGGCGAGGCGCTGCCCGTACTCGCCGGCGCGCCCGTGGAGGGCCTCGCGCTGGACTTCGCCGAGGCAGGGCCCGCCAACCTGGAGCTGCTCACCACACTCGGCGGACTACCCGGCAAGCGCCTGGTCGCGGGCGTGGTGCACGGCCGCAACGTCTGGATCAACGACCTCGACGCGTCCCTGACCACCCTCACCACGCTCCGTGGGCTCGCGGACCGCGTGGACGTGGCCGCCTCGTGCTCGCTGCTGCACGTACCGCTGGACGCTGCGGCCGAGCGTGACCTCGACCCCGAGGTCGCCGGCTGGCTCGCCTTCGCCCGCCAGAAGACCGCGGAGATCGTCACGCTCGCCCGCGGGCTCACCCACGGCACCGGCGCCATCGAGGCCGAACTGGCCGCCAACCGCGCGGCGCTGGCCTCCCGCGCCGAGTCCCCGCACACCCGCGACGCCGCCGTGCGGTCCCGGGCCGCCGCCGTCACCGGCGCCGACGCCCGCCGCCCCGAGCCGTACGCGCAACGGGCCGCCGTCCAGCGGGACCGGCTCCGGCTGCCGCCGCTGCCGACCACCACCATCGGCTCGTTCCCGCAGACCGGCGCCCTGCGCGCCGCGCGCGCCGACCTGCGCGCCGGGCACATCGACACCGCCGCCTACGAGGAGCGCATCAGGAGCGAGATCCGCGACACGGTCGCCTTCCAGGAGCGTGCCGGGCTGGATGTGCTGGTGCACGGCGAGCCGGAGCGCAGCGACATGGTGCAGTACTTCGCCGAGCAGCTCACCGGCTACGTCGCCACCCGGCACGGCTGGGTGCAGTCCTACGGCACCCGGTATGTCCGCCCGCCGATCCTCTCCGGGGACGTCTCGCGGCCCGGGCCGATGACGGTGCGCTGGATCTCGTACGCGCAGTCGCTCACCGAACGCCCCGTCAAGGGCATGCTGACGGGTCCCGTCACCATGCTCGCGTGGTCCTTCGTCCGCGACGACCAGCCGCGGGCCGAGACCGCGCGGCAGGTCGCGCTGGCGCTGCGCGACGAGGTGCGGGACCTTCAGGCGGCCGGCACGCCCGTGATCCAGGTCGACGAGCCCGCGCTGCGCGAGTCGCTGCCGCTGCGCGCGGACGGCCGGGCCGCCTACCTGGCCTGGGCCGTGGAGGCGTTCCGGCTGGCCGCCGGCGTCGCCGGGCCCGGCACCCAGATCCACACGCACATGTGCTACGCGGAGTTCGGCGACGTCATCGAGGCCATCGACGCCCTGGACGCCGATGTGATCAGCCTGGAGGCGGCCCGGTCCCACATGCGGGTCACCGGCGAACTCGCCGGCTACGGCTATCCGCGCGCGGCCGGGCCCGGCGTGTACGACATCCACTCGCCGCGGGTGCCCACCGCCGCGGAGGCAGCCGCCCTGCTGCGCCGCGCGCTCCGCGACATCCCCGCCGAGCGCCTGTGGGTCAACCCGGACTGCGGCCTGAAGACCCGGGGCTGGCCGGAGGCCGGCGCGTCCCTGGAGAACCTGGTGGCGGCGGCCCGCGAGATCCGCACGGAACTGCCGCCCGGCCGGGCCTGAGCGGCAGCCTCGCGGAGTGAGCGACGGCCTCCGGGGCGGCGGGCAACCTCCGGGCGGCGGGTCGGGATCCGCCTGGCGACGCGGACGGGGCGGGGGTCCGCCCCGGCGACGCGGACGGGGCGGGGGTCCGCCCGGCGACGCGGGAAGGTCACGGTCCGCCCGGCGACGCCCAGCGGAACGGGGACCCGTCTAGCGGCGCACCTGGACCAGGGCGTGGGCGCCGCTGGTACGCCAGCGCTGGTCGTGGGCGGCGGTGAGGGCCGCCTCCGTGCCGGCGTCGAGGCCGGCGATCACGTCGGACTTGAGGATGCGCAGGGTGGCGACCGGGGACGGGAAGTGGGCGGCGAGCTCGGCGAAGGGCGTGGTCGGGGGCCAGAGCCGGTCGCCGACGAGCCGGCGGTAGTTGAGGTCGCCCTTGAGCACGGTCACCGTCGCCCCGGCGAACGTGCCGCGCAGGTCGTCCGGCATCTCCTCGAACGTCAGCGGTGCGCAGTAGAAGGGGTGGGCCGACACGTCGAGCCGGCCGTCCCGCAGCGCCTCCCAGAGCCGCCCGGCCGCCTCGGCGGCGGCGCCGCCCGCGGCGCCGCAGTGCCGCAGGCAGTCGAGCACGTCGGCCATCGTCGCGTCGGAGACGTAGTACGGCCGGGGCTTCACGTGCAGGAGCACGCGGGCCGCCCGCCCGCGACGCAGCAGCCGGTCGATCAGCAGGAGGTCGGGGACGAGCTCGCGCCCGGCGTTGTCGGCGACCAGGTGGACGACGGCCTCGCCGTCGGCGGGCAGCAGGGACCACAGCGCCGCGGAGTCGTCGGCGACCAGCGGGGTGCCGTCGTCGGCGTCGCCGACGGCCTCCCCGGCGGAGATGCGGAAGCCGAGGTCGGCGCGGTTGCCCCACAGGGCGCCGTGCAGCAGCGCGGCGTCCTGGTCGTCCGGGGAGCGCATCGCGAGCCGGTCGAGGACGGCCAGCTCCTCGCGGGCCTCGGTGGCGCCGAGCTCCGCCGTCTTGAACGGGCGGAAGGGGTCGACGTCCCGCCAGGGCCCGTCGGCGAACCAGCCGACGGCGCCGAGCAGCTTGCGGTAGAAGTAGCTCTCCGCCCACAGGAACGGCACGTCCAGCCAGGACCGGCCGAAGTAGGGCGCACCCCAGCGCCGCCACTCCTCGTGGTCCGGGGCGTCCGGGCCGAGCGGCTCGATGACCCCGGCGATCTCACGCGCGAGTGCCTCCAGCGCGGCCAGGCGGCGGGGACCGTAGGGCAGGGCGGCGTACACCTTCTCGATCAGGGCCGGGTGGCGCTCGGTGAGGACGCCGTGGGCGAACGAGCCGGGTGTGCTGCTGACGATGACGGGGGCGTCCGGCGCGCCGGCCGGGGCGTCGTCGGGTTCGGGCATGGCGTCCTGGTCCTCCGCATGCGTGTGCCGTGGCCGACCGCTGCTCCGGGGGCGGTGTGCGGTGGCCGCCCGCCCGCGGGTCCTCCGGACGGACAGGGGCACCGGGCCGCCCGGCACGGGGAGAGCGCCGGCCCTCCACCGTACCGTCCAGGCCGGCGCGGGCGGGCCACGGCTCGGCGAACCGGTGCCTGAGCGGCGCCGTGGCCTGGGGGTGCCCCCTTATGGTTGCGGCCTCACCACCCACCGGTGCGGCCCGACCGCGCAGTTCCCCCCGTCCCCTTCCAGGGACCGCCCCTGACGGCCCGTCGCCCCGCCACCCACCGGTGCGACCTGACGCGCAGTCCCCCCGGCCCCTTCGGGGCGCGGGTGCGGCGGTCGTCGTTCGGGGCCCCCGAAGACGCTCTGGTGCGGGTACCTTCGGCGCATGACGTTTCGCCGGCCGGAGGCCGGTTAGCCGCATCGGGGAGATGTCCGAAAACTCCTCGGCAGGGCAGCCTGCGCACTCCGTCCCCGCGCGGGACGCGTTCTTCGACAACGCCAAGTTCCTGGCCCTCGTGCTGGTGGCCGTGGGCCACTCGTGGGAGCCGTTGCAGAGCGGCAGCCGGGCGGTCGACGCCGCCTACATGGCCGTCTACACCTTCCACATGCCGGCCTTCGTGCTCGTCTCCGGCTATTTCTCGCGGCGCTTCGACGCCCGGCCCGACCGGCTGAGACGCCTGGTCACCGGGGTCGCCCTGCCGTACGCGGTCTTCGAGACGGCGTACGCGCTCTTCGTGCGCTGGGTGGGTGACGACCCGTCGAACCCGATCACGCTGCTCGACCCCTGGTACCTGACGTGGTTCCTGCCCGCGCTGTTCGTCTGGCGGCTGACGACCCCGCTGTGGCGGACCCTGCGGCGCCCGCTGCCGCTCGTGGTCGCGGTGGCGCTCGCGACCCTCGCGTCCATGTCACCGGAGATCGGGGACGACCTCGATCTCCAGCGTGTGCTGCAGTTCCTGCCGTTCTTCGTGCTGGGCCTCGGGCTGCGGCCGGAGCACCTGGCGCGGCTGCGCGCCAGGTGGGTCAGGGCGGCCACGCTGCCCGTCGTCGCCGCGGCCGCCCCGGTGGCGTACTGGGCGGCGCCGCGGATGACCTACGTGTGGTTCTACCACGACAACAGCGCCCAGGAGCTGGGGGCACCGTGGTGGGCGGGCCCGGCGATGACGGCGGGGCTGCTGGCCTGCTCGCTGACGCTCACGGCGTGCTTCCTCGCCTGGGTGCCGCGCCGCCGCACCTGGTTCACCGGGCTCGGCACCGGCACCATGTACGGCTATCTGCTGCACGGCTTCCTGATCAAGGGCGCGCTGTTCGGGGGCTGGTACGACCACCGGTGGGTGCACGGGCCGCTCGGCGAGGTCTCGGTGACCCTGGCCGCCGGCTGCGCGGTGACGCTGCTGTGCACACCGCCCGTGCGGCGCGCCTTCCGCTGGGTGGTGGAGCCCCGGCTGGAACGGGCGTTCCGCGGCACGCCACGCGGGCCGGTTCCGGCACGGAACGGGCCGGACGAGGACGGCGAACGCGGTGACCCGGCACACGGCGGCGCCCGCTCCGGAACCGGGGCTCGGTCCGGGGACCCCCCGGGAGGGGCCGGGGCCGCTCCCCCGCCCGGGGCCGGAGCCGCTCCCCCGCCCACGGCCGGGGCCACCGCCCAGGGACACGTCCGCCGTACGTAGCCGTCCCGGCCCTCCCCCGCCACCGCCGCTCCGGGCCCGGGGGCTGCCCGCAGGGCCGGCCGATCGGCTCCCTGCGGGTGCCGGGCCCCCTGCCGGGCGCTGTGGTTGCTCGCGCGGTTCCCCGCGCCCCTTGCCCCTTGCGGGCGCCCCGGCGGAAGACGTCACCCGGTGCCCCGTCAGGGGCGCGCGGAACGGGACGCCAGGACCCCACCGTCCGGCGGCCGGGGACGAAACCGGACGGGGCTGGGCGATCGGCCACCACGGGTGTGCCGGGTCGCACGCGGCGGCCGGAGACGCTGACGGGGCAGGCGCGGCAGGCTGGGCAGGCAGGGCAGGCGAGCAGGCGGGCAGCGGGCAGGCGGGGCATGTTCGCCGCGTGGAGGCACGGGCGGGCCGCCGAGTGCGGGCATGCCGCCGGGCAGGAACGCTCGGGTGCGTGCACCGCCCGGGCGCCTCCGTGCGCCCCGTCCAGGGGCGGTGCGCCGCTTGGTTCGGTACATACGGGTCTGGTTCAGTGCTTGAGATCGCGTTCAGTGCCGGAACTCACTCAGCACTCCGCTGACATTGAGCACCTCCGCACAGCCGGAGGCCTGCTTGCCGGAGGCGGGGGTGCCGGGCTTGCGGCACGTGACGTCCGCGGTCACCGTGGCGTTCTCCGGGATCTCGATCGGGGTGACCCAGTGGTAGTCCTGGTTGCGGAAGGTCTCCAACGCGATCGTGGTGATGGTGCGTTCCCCGAAGGTGATGGTCAGCAGGCCCTCGTCGCCCTGGTAGTTGGCCACCACGATGTCGGTGACGTTGAAGACCTTGCCCTGCGGCACGGTATACGTGCCGGCCTTCCTGGCCCCGGGTCCGGTGTCGACCTCGATCGTCGCGGAGCTCTGCTGGCCGCCGACGACCGTCCCGCCACCGGTTCCGCCCTGTCCGCTCCCGGTGCCCCCTCCGTCGCCCGCGCTCCCGGGAGCGCTCCCACTCCCGGTGCCGCCGCCTCCGCCGGCGCCCGTGTCCTGCCGGCCGCCCTGCTGGCCGTCGCCCCGCGGCGGGGTGTTCCTGGCGGCCTGCTTCGCGGCCTCCTTGGCGGTGCTCTGCACGGCGGGCCTGACCAGCGCGAACCACGCGAGGATCAGCGCGAGCAGCGCGGCGAGCAGGGCCAGCAGCCACGTCGGCAGCACGGAGAGCTGGACGAACTCGCCGTCCAGCGGGGCGGGCCGGCCGGGCTGTCCCTCCTGGCTCTCCCGGCCCTCCTGCGGCAGCCCCTCGCCGGTCGGCGCGGCGTCGACCGTGAAGGGCCAGGCGACCGGCTTGCCGAACCAGATCAGCTTGCGGGCGCGCACCCGCAGCCGTACCTCCGCGGACTCCCCCGGTGCCAGTTCCGGGGCGCTCGGGTCGAAGGCGAACTTCAGCTCCTCGCCGGCCTGCCCGGCCGTCAGGTCGACGGCTACGGGGGTGTTGCCCTGGTTGCGCAGGGCGGTGCGGTAGCGGGCGCCGAGCCAGCCGCGGCGGCGCTGCGGGGCGAGTTCGGTGCGCAGCTCCCAGAACGGTTCGACGCGGACGGTGGTCTCGGGCACGACCACGGTCTCGGGCCGCTCCGCGGGCAGCACCCGCACGCCGAGCGGGACCTCCCCCGCCCGCACCTCGGGCGAGCGCGGCGGCGCGAGGCGCACCGTGACCGTCTCGGACGTGCCCGGGTAGAGGGACAGGCGCGCGGGTTCGACGGTGCTCCACGCGGCGCAGTCGCCGACCACTTCGAGCGTGTACCCCTCGACGATGTCACTGTCGTTGCGCACGGTCAGGGTGGTGGTCGCCGTACCGCCGGGCGACACCGTCACTGTGGGGGCCGCGAGTTCGGCTGCAGTGGTCACGGGCCGACGGTAGGCGGCGGGGCCCGGCGCCCGGCAGAAGCCCGGGGGCAACGGGCGGGCAGCTCCCGTGCCCGGCGGAACACCGGTGCGGTGCCCCCGCGTTGTCCCGCACGGCAGGCGCGGCGACCTGCGCGGAACGACGGCCGACGGTGCCCGTCCCGGCGCCGCGGCGCCCGGGGTCCGCCCGGTGGGCGGGCCGGGGCCTGCCGTGCACCATCCCGGGAACCGATGCGAAACCCAGCGGACTACCCCACCCCTGTGCGACACGGAGGTCGAAGACCATTGAAGAAGAGTGACGAGATCCGCCCACACGGAGCGGCGCCGGACGGGGCGGACGGCGGTGCCGGCGCGGCGCGCCCGGGTCGGGACGCCGGCCCGCACCGCAGGCTCATCGCGCCGACGGCGGCCGGCCGTGCCACGCGGCGTGACAGGCAGGAGAGAGTCTCCGTGGCCGTCTACGCGGGGGACCTGATCTTACACGCGGGCGTGGTGCACCAGCTTCGGCAGCGGCCCGAGGTGGAGTTACTGCCTCAGTCCGAGGCGGACCGGGCCCAGGCGTCCCTGGTCGTGGTGGACACGGTCGACGAGTCCGCCGTGAAACTCCTCACCAGACTCCGCCGCAACACGGCCACCCGCACCGGGCTTGTCGTCGGCTCCTTCGGGGCCAACTCCCTCCAGACGATGATCGAGTGCGGGGTGGCGGCCGTGCTGCGGCGCGGGGAGGCGGACCAGGACCGTCTGGTGCACCTGGTCACCGCGCTGGCGCGGGGTGAGGGGGTGCTGCCGGGCGATCTGCTGGGGAAACTGCTGGACCATGTGGGCAGCCTCCAGCGGACCGTGCTCGACCCCCGGGGGCTCACGCTCTCCACGCTGACGGCGCGGGAGGTGGAGATGCTGCGGCTGGTCGCCGAGGGGTTCGACACGGTCGAGATCGCGGAGAAGACGTCGTACTCGGAACGTACCGTCAAGAACGTGCTGCATGAGCTGTCCACCCGGCTTCAGCTCCGGAACCGGGCGCATGCGGTGGGGTATGCGATGCGGCACGGACTGATCTAGTGCCGCGGCAGGCGACGTTTGCCCGTCAAGGAGCGGCGTCCGGTGCGTGCTCTCGGTGTGCGGCCGGAAGTCCTCGTACTGGATGTACTTGGGCTTTCGGCCGGTGCGGCGAGAGGGCGTGCCGGGCGTCGCGACGGGGCGAACGTTGCCTGTTGCGGCACTAGGCACCCCGAGGGACGCCGCAACCCTTTTCGGCCAGGGCCGGGCCCAGCGCCGGCCACCCGCATTGCTCCCCCCACTGCCTCGAGGGCGTGGGAGGTGCCCCGGTTCCCCGCGCCTCCGGATACGCGGGGGCCCGCCCCGCGTACCCGCCCACCCCGCAAAGGGGCGCGGGGAACTGCCCGCCCGACCACCCACCGGCCGGTGGTCCGGAACGAACCCGAGCAGTCCCCTTCGGACGGTGGCGACCCCCGGTGCCGTCGGGGCGGTCGCGCCCACGCGGCGGAGCCGCACAACGTCACGGCCACACGCCCCTTCGAAGCGGGGCTTCGCCCCGATAGGGGGCACGAGGCTGTGTCGACGTGCGGCTCCTCCCGGGCCGGCGCGCGCGGCCACCCACCCGCCGGAGCGACGGGATCCGTTGCCCGAAAAGGCAGTCGCGCTTCCCCCGGGGCGGGCCCCGGGGGCCTGGGACGGGGTGGTGGGGGCGGGGAGACTTGCGGGGAGGGTCGTTCCCCAGACAGTGAGGTGGACCGTGATCGGCACCGCTGGACCGGCCGGCCGGGCCCGGCCGGCCAGACTGGCCGCAGCCGCGGTGCTGGTGCTCGCCTCGCTGGCGGCCGGCTCCGCCCAGGCCGCGCCGGGACCGCCGGCGGGCGACGGCACCCCGCGGGCGGCCCAGGAGGGCCGGATCGCGTTCGCCGGCACCGGCCACCGCAGCCTCGGCCGGGTGACGGACCCGGCACACAGCGTCCCCCTCTTCGGCCCGGGCCCCGCCCACTTCGACCAGCAGGCGTCGGCACGCGGCGACGAGCTGGTGTTCACCAGCCTGCGCGACGAGCCCCGCCCCCAGGTGTACCTGCGGGACGCGGGCGGCGCGGTGCACCGGCTGACCACCGGCCTGGACGCGGCGCACCCCCGGCTCACCCCCGACGGCCGCGCGGTGGTGTTCGACTCGGCCGGGCCAGGCGGCCCCGGCGGCGGCACCCAGCGGGACCTGTGGCTGGTGCGCACGGACGGCACCGGCCTCACCCGGCTCACCGACACGCCCACGGCGGAGATATCGCCGACCGTCTCCCCGGACGGCACCCGGATCGCGTACACCGGCGACGCGGCCCCGACGGGCTGGCGGATCTATGTGCGCGACCTGTCCGGCGGCACCCCGCGGGCGGTCACCGACGCGCTCGCCGGGAACGCCACCCAGCCCGTGTGGAACCCGGTCGGCGACGCCGCGCACCGCGACCTCATCGCCTACACCCTCGACCCGGTCCCGCTGACCTACGGCACGGGACCCGCGGCCGGCACACCCGGCCCGGCGCCCCGCACCGCGGCGAGCGAACCCACCGGCGGCCCCGCGGCCACGCCCACCGGCACCCCGGCCGGCGCACCCGGCACCACCGCGGCCGCACCCGACGCCCCGGCCGGCACGCCCTCCCCCACCGCCGCCCTCGCCCGCGGCGTGGACGACGCGCCGGTGCCGCGGAACCCGCGGCTGTACGTCACCGACACCGCCGGCGACGACCAGCCGCTGCTGGCGGGCGAGCAGGCCGGCTGGCGTACCCGGTCCGCGGACTGGCTGCCCGGCGGGGACGCCGTGCTCTTCGTCAGCCCCGACCACACCTGCACCTGCGACACCACGTTCGACCTGGTCTACCGAGCGGGGGCGCACTCCGAGGAGACCGCCGGGAAACTGCTGAGCGAGGACCGGCTGGTGGACGGCCCCACCTGGCTGGGCGGCGCGGCGGGCGGCTCCGTCGTCGTCACCCGCACCACCGCCGACGGGCCGCACACCGCCACCCTCCAGGACATCCGGAGCGACGGCACCGACCCCAGGGACCTGGACGTGACCATCCTGCGGGAGGACCCGGAAGCGGACACCGCCACCGACCCCGCCGCCGACCCGCTGTTCAAGCCCCGGCCCGGTTACGACCCGTGGACCGAGCGGCAGACCTACACGCCGGACGGCCGCCGGATCGTGGTCACCCGCTTCGAGGACACCGACGCCGGCCGTATCGAGCGGATCTGGCTGGCGGACGCCGACGGTGCCGACCCGCGGGTGCTGCCGCTGGCCGGCCGCGGCAGCACGGACCGGGACACCGACCCGGCGTTCTCGCCGGACGGCGCCCGGATCGCGTTCACCCGCACCCCCACCGACGGCACCGGCACCACCACGGGGCCCAGCCGGGTGCTGATCGCGGAGGTCGCCACCGGCCGGATCATCGGCACCGTCCAGCCGCCGCCGGGCGAGCCGGCTGACGACGCCCAGCCCACCTGGTCGTCCGACGGCACCCGGATCGCGTTCACCCGGACCGCCACCATCGACGGCACCGGCGGCAACAAGCACATCTGGACCGCGCCGGTGGACGCGCTCGGCCGGCAGCAGGACCTGAGCGCCTCGGTCTGCCCGGGCAGCTGCCAGGTCGTCGACGACAGCCCGGCGTTCTCGCCGGACGGCACCAGCGTCGCGTTCAACCGCAAGGACGGCGCCGGCCGGGTCAACGAGCGCGACGGCGTGCTGGTCGCCTCGCTCACCGGCGGCGGCTGCCGGGTGGTGCTGCCGACCGGGCAGGACGCCTGCACACGTCGGCTGCCGGACACCACGGCCACCGGCCCGTACCAGCCACGGGACGTGGCCTGGTCGGCGGACGGCGGGCAGCTGGTGCTCAGCGCGCGCCGTGCCGTCGCCGCCAACTCCCCCGAGCAGCTGCTGCTGCTCGACCTCGCGGACGGCGCCCTGACACCGCTCGGCACCGACCTGCCGGGCCGTCAGAAGGAGCCCGCGTTCCAGCAGTCGGTGGACCTCGCCGTCGCGGCCCCCGGGGCGCTGCCGTCGCTGGAGACCGGCGCGCACACCACCGTCACCGTCACCGTCACCAACCACGGCCCCTCGCCCTCGCCCGGCACCGCGCTCACCGTCGCCCCGCCACCAGGGGTGCGCGTCGACGGCCTGACCACGCCGTCCGGCGGCTGCGACGCGGCGGCGCTCCACTGCGACCTGGGTGCGCCGGCGCCCGGCGCGAGCGTCCGGGTGACCGCGGAGATCACCGGTGTCACCGAGGGCGAGCAGCGGCTCGGCTGGTCGGTGACCGGCGCCGTGGTGGACCCGGAGCCCGGCGACAACACCGCCGAGACGCTCGTCCCGGTGGTCCCCGCGCCACCGGGCGGGAACCCGCCACCCGACGGAGGCCCGCCACCCGACGGAGGCCCGCCGCCCGACGAGAACCCGCCGCCGGCCGGCGACCAGCCGCCCCCGCCACAGGCCGGTCCCTCGGTGACCGTGCAGGCGCAGCCGGACCCGGGCTACGTCGGCGGCCGGGTCGTCGTCAGCTACGCCGTACGCAACGGCCGTGCCGCGCTCGCCACCGGTCTGCGGCTGACCCTCGGGCTGCCCCGTGGCATCCCCCGGGACGCCCTGCCCCCGGGCTGCTCGGGCGGGCAGTGCGCGCTCGGCGATCTCGACCGGGGCGACTCCAGCGTGGTGCGGGTCGTGCTGCGGCCCGACAAGGCCGTCAAGAAGGCCACCGTCACCGCGCGGCTCACCACCACCGGCACCGACGCCGACCCGGGCGACAACACCGCACGGACGTCGCTGCGGATCCTCCGGCCCAGGATCGTCGCGGTGCCGCCGATCGGGAAGCCGGGCTTCGTGACGTCGGTGCGTGGCGTGGACTTCCCGCCGGGGGCGCCGGTGCGGTTCACTTGGAAGCCGGGGATCACCGCCGCCGCGGCGCCCACGGTTCCGGCCCGGAACGGCAGGTTCGCGGGGCAGCTCCTGATCCTCGCCAAGGACCAGACGGGCAAGCGCACCATCACGGCGAAGGGCCCCGGATTCAGCCCCGTCACCACGCCGTTCCTGGTGGTCAGCGGGACGATCGGCCCGCCGGACGAGGTGGCGCGCCGGTGAGCCGGGAGCGGACGGTGCACGGGTGATCCATGAAGTCGACGAGGGACTGCGGCTGCTGCTCGCGGAGGGCGGTGTCGTGGCGGGCGGGGTCGAGCTGGTCTTCGACGCGCCCACCAAGGACTGGTCGGCCCGCCGCAACGCCCCCTCGGTGAGCGTCTTCCTCTACGACATCCGCGAGGACACCGCCCGCCGGCAGTCCGGCAGCGCCCCGGAGTACGACACCTCCGGCGCCGTCGTCGCCCGCCGCAGGCCCCCGCGGTGGTTCGAGCTGACGTACCTGGTGACCGCGTGGACCAACCGGCCGCAGGACGAACACCGGCTGCTGTCCCAGGTGCTGCGCTGCCTGGTCCGCTCCGACGTGCTGCCGCCCGCGCTGCTCACCGGCTCGCTCGCCGACCTGGGCCTGCCCGTCGGCCTCACCGTCGGGGCGCCCGGCGCCGACGGCCCGTCCGCGTCGGACGTCTGGTCCGCGCTCGGCGGCGAGCTGAAGGCCGCCGTCGTCCTGCGCGTGTCGGCGCCGCTGGTGGGCGAGCCCGACGCGGTGGGCCCGCCGGTCACGGAGGGGCTCGTGGTGCGGGCGGCACGGGAACGGAACGGGCTGGGGGGCGTACGAGGGCTCGGCGGGGCGCCGGTGCCGGGGGATCCGGACGGTGTGCCGGTTCCGGTGGGTCCGGACGGTGCCCCGGGCCGGGTGGATCCGGAGGGTGCGGACGGTGCCCCCGCCGCGCGGGGACGAGACGGTGCGGCGGTGCCGCGCCCCGGCCGGCGGTTACGTTACGCCGGCGGCACGGACCCCGGCCCGGACGGCTTCACCGCCGAACGCGACCGGCCGCTGCCCCCCGGCCGGCGCCGCCGCGGCGGGACGGTCCGATGAGCGCGGACACCGGCCGGGTGCCGGGGACGACGGCCGGGGAGCCGGACGCGATCACCGGCGGGGCCGGCCCGCTCGTGGCCGCCGGGGCGGACCATCTCGCGGACCTGTGGGCCCGGCTGAGCCGGGTGGAAGCCCGGGTGCGGCACGCCGTCGCCGTCCGCAGGGCCGACGACCCCGACCCCGACGACCCGTACCGCGGGCAGTACCTCACCCCCGAGGAGGCCGAGCGGATCCTGCGCGCCCCGTCGTCCTTGGCGGCGGCCGGTACCGGGACGCGGCAGACCGGCGGGGACACGACGGCGGAGGGGCCCGCCGCGGAAGGGGCCGTTCTGCAAGGGGCCGTCCCGCAACGGGCCGTTCCGCAACGGGCCGTTCCACAGGGTCCCGTCCCCCAGGGCCCCGCCCCGCAGGAGCTCACGGCGGAGGATCAGGCGGCGCACGGCCGCACCCCACAGGGCCCCACCGCGCACGGCCCCACGCCACGGGCCACCGCGCAGGACGGCCTCCCCCCGCAGGACGCCACCGGACAGGACGGCCTCCCCCCGCAGGGCGGCCCGACCGCGGGGGCCATCAGCCCGCCGAATCCCGCCGGGCAGGATGCCGGCGCCCGGCCGGGGCCGGCCCCGACCCGCTTGCAGCGGCTCGCCGCCGCGTTCGGGCTGCTGCCGCTGGACGTGGAGCTTCTGCTCGTCGCGCTGGCGCCGGACATCGACGCCCGGTTCGAGCGGCTCTACGGCTACCTCAACGACGACCTGACGCGGCGCCGGGCCACCATCGGCCTCGCGCTGGAGCTGTGCGGGGTGCCGCCGGCGGGCCCGGCCCGGTTCCGGTTCTCACCGGCGGCGCCGCTGGTCGCGGGCGGCCTGGTGCGGATCTGCGACGGCGAGCGGCCGCTGCTGTCCCGCGTGCTGCGGGTGCCCGACCGGGTCACCGCCCACCTGCTCGGTGACGAGGAGCCGGACGCCCGGCTGCACGGCCTGGTCCGCCCGGGCCGGGGCGGCGCACGGCGGCCCGCCGACCCGTTGACCACCCGGGTCGCCGCCGCCGCGGCCACCGGCAGCGGCCTGGTGCACCTGCACGACCGGGGCGGCGACGCGGGCGGCCTCGCGGTCGACGCGCTGCTGCACTGCGGCCGCCGGCCGCTGGTCCTGGACATCGCCGCGCTCACCGCGGGCCCGGTGCCCGAGGAGTTGCCCCGGGTGCTGGCCACCGAGGCCCGGCTGAGCGGCGGCGGACTGGTGCTCGGCCCGCTGGAGACGCTGGCGCCCGAACGCCCCGAACGGGCCAGGCTGCTCCGGGACATCTGTGCGGCGGCGGCCGGGCTGCCCCTGATCACCTACGGCGCGCGGGGCTGGGACCCGCTGTGGTCGAGCCACAGCCCGGTGCCGTTCACCGTCGCGCCGCTCACCCCCGAGCACCGGCTGCGGCAGTGGCGCGACGCGCTCACCGGCGCCGCGGGCGCGGACCGGGCGCCCGCCGTGCTGCCGCCCGACGACGAGCTCGCCGCGGCCGTCGCCTCCTACCGTCTCGACGCCGAACAGGTGCACAGGGCCGCGGCGGTGGCGGTGCGGATGGCGGTGGCCGACGGGCGGGCGGTGGGCGGGGACGACCTGCGGACCGCGGTGCGCGCGCAGAACAGCGCCGGCCTGGAGCGCCTGGCCCGGCGCATCGAACCGGCCGTCGGCTGGGCCGATCTGGTGCTGCCCGAACCCACCCGCCGCCAGCTGCACGAGCTGGCGCTGCGCGCCCGGCACCGCGAACAGGTGCTGGGGCAGTGGCGGATGCGGCCCGGCGGCGGCCGCGGCCGTGGGGTGATCGCGCTGTTCTCCGGGGAGTCGGGCACCGGCAAGACGATGTCCGCGGAGGTCGTCGCGGCGGAGCTGGGCATGGACCTGTACGTCGTCGACCTCTCCACCGTCGTGGACAAGTACGTCGGCGAGACCGAGAAGAACCTGGAGCGGATCTTCACCGAGGCGGCCGGCGTCAACGGCATCCTGCTCTTCGACGAGGCCGACGCCGTCTTCGGCAGGCGCTCCCAGGTCAGGGACGCGCACGACCGGCACGCGAACGTGGAGTCCGCGTACCTGCTGCAACGGATGGAGTCCTTCGACGGAATCGCCGTGCTCACCACCAACCTGCGCGCCAACCTGGACGAGGCGTTCACCCGGCGGCTCGACGTGGTCGCCGACTTCCCGATCCCCGACGAGGCGCAGCGGCGCGCCCTGTGGGACCGCTGCCTGGGCGCGGCGCTCCCTCGCGACGACGGGCTCGACCTGGACTTCTGCGCGCGGCGCTTCGAACTGGCGGGCGGCTCGATAAGGGCGTGTGCGGTCACCGCGGCGTACCTCGCGGCGGAGGCGGGCCGGCCGCTCGGAATGGCGCAGGTGGTGTCCGCGGTGATGCAGGAGTACCGGAAGCTGGGCCGTCTCGTCCTGGAGAGCGAGTTCGGCCCCTGGCTGGACTCCGTCCAGGTGGCGTGAGCGGCGCGCGTCTCTTCGGGCCGGCCCCGGCCCACCCGGGGGCACGGGGCCACCTCGGCATGCGGCGTCACCGCGGGCGCCGGTGCCCCGACGGGCAACCACCCGGTCGCGGCATCCGCCGGCCACCGCCGTCGAGGAAGTCGGGACCTGTCCTCGATGGCGGCGTCCCGGCCGGCACCGCCTGGCGTCCGCCGCCGGCCTGAGGGCCCGGCCTCACCTCAGGTGCCGGGCGAAGAACCGGGCCCCGTCGTCCACTTCGAACCACGGGGTGCCGGTGTGCCCGCCCATGTTGGCGTGCAGTGTCTTCTCCTCGGTGCCGAAGGCGTCGAACAGGTCCAGGGCCGACTGCCGGTCGTTCCCTTCGTCATCCCATTGGAGCAGGAACTGGAGCGGGATGGTGACCTGCCGGGCCTCCTCGCGCTGGGCGCGGGGCACGAAACCCCCGGCGAAGAGACCGGCGGCCGCGATGCGCGGTTCGACCACCGCCAGCCGAATGCCGATGGCGGTCATCCCCGAGTACCCGACCGGGCCGCCGATCCCGGGCAGCGAAAGGAGGGCGTCCAGGGTGGTCCGCCATTCCGGGACCGCCTTCTCGACCAGCGGGCCGATGAAGGACTCGAAGATCTCGTCGACCGGCTCGCCGGCCGCCATCGCCCGGCGGAGGTCGGCGCGAGCCTGCTCGTCGACGGCGGAACGGGGCCGGTCGCCGTGCCCGGGGTGGTCGATGGCGGCCACCGCGAAGCCGTACTCCGCCGCGCAGTGCCGGGCCCGGGCCGCCAGCCGCGATTCCCGCTTGTGCAAGCCGCCGTTGTGGCCGCTCAGGATCAGCGGGGCCGGTGCGGACCCGGACGTCCACAGGATGCCGGGGATCCCACCGAGGGTGAATTCGCGTTCGAGGACGCCGTCGTCGAGGCGCTGTTCGGAAGTGAAGTGCATGGTCGTGCCTTTCGGGAGTGCTCAGAGCGGCGCTCCCGGACGACCTGTCGCCCGACCGTGACCCCGGAGGGGAGCACCCATGTCGACGCTGCGTTCACGGGTACCACCTCCTCGTTCTCTCGCACGGCCTCCGGAAACGTAGCAGTGGCCGCCGTAGGCCGCCAACGGGTTTCGCGGAGGGTCCGATCGCCCACGGTCGACCACCCGCCGGCCGGTGGTCCGGGGACCGCCCCTCCGGGGCGGTGACGGCCTGACGGTCTCGTCCGGGTGGTCGCGCCCACGCGGCGGAGCCGCATATCGGTACAGGCCCGCGCCCCTGGGGTCGGGCGGCACCCCCGGCGCACCCCAGGGGTACCGGGGTGGCCCCGGAAGGCAGCAGGGTTGCCCTGGGGGCGGGTCCACGGGACCTGGTGCCCGGCCCGTCGGGGCCACGAGGCTCTGAGGCGACGCAGCGCCCAGACGAAGGAGCGAGCATGCCGTCGTACCTCACCCCCGGCGTGTACGTGGAGGAGGTCCAGTCCGGAGCCCGGCCGATCGAGGGAGTCGGCACCGCCGTCGCCGCGTTCGTCGGCTTCGCCGCGGCCGGCCCCTTCCACCAGCCGACGCTGGTCACCAACTGGGACCAGTACACGCAGACCTTCGGCGGCTTCACGGAGGGCACCTACCTGGCCCACGCGGTCTACGGGTACTTCGCCAACGGCGGCGGCAGCGCGTACGTGGTGCGGATCGGCGGTCCGGCGCAGGGCGCGGACGGGAGCGGAGGCGGCGGGCAGCAGCCGGCCCCGGTGGAGCTGGGCGGGCTGCTGATCTCGGCGCTGCCCGGCGCGGGCGACGGCATCACGGTGGAGGTCGCCGACGCGGAGGGCGAGAGTCCCCCGGAGGACCGGTTCCGCCTGGTGGTGCGGCAGGACGGCAAGGTGGCGGAGACCTTCGACGTCTCCACCCGCAGGAACGTCAAGGCGTTCGTCCTCACCCAGCTCCGCGAGTCCCGCCTGGTACGGGCCGAGGAGCAGGCGGGCGCCGCCCCGAGCCGCCCGGAGAAGCAGACCCTCGCACTCGCCGCGGCGCCCGCGCCCACCGCGCCGGGGCGGTCGCTCAGCCCCACCGAGTACGTGGGCGACGCCGGGGCCCGCACCGGCTTCGCGGGCCTGGAGGCCATCGACGAGATCACCATGGTCGCGGTGCCCGACCTGATGAGCGCGCACCAGCGCGGCGACATCGACGCCGAGGGCGTCAAGACCGTGCAGCTCGCGGTGATCAGCCACTGCGAGCAGATGGGCGACCGGGTCGCCGTCCTGGACACCCCGCCGGCGCTGCCCGCCCAGCACGCCCGCACCTGGCGCAACGACACCGCCGGCTACGACTCCCGCTACGCCGCCGTCTACTACCCGTGGATCAAGGTCTTCGACCCGGCGACGGGCCGCAACACCCTGGTCCCGCCGAGCGGGCACGTCGCCGGGGTGTGGGCGCGCAGCGACGCCGAGCGCGGTGTGCACAAGGCGCCCGCCAACGAGGTGATCCGCGGCGCGGTCGACCTCGACGTGCGGCTCAGCAAGGGCGAGCAGGACCTGCTCAACCCGATCGGCGTCAACTGCATCCGGGCCTTCCCGGGCCGCGGCATCCGCATCTGGGGCGCCCGCACCCTCTCCTCCGATCCGGCCTGGCGGTACCTGAACGTGCGCCGGCTCTTCAACTACCTGGAGGAGTCGATCCTGCTCGGCACCCAGTGGGTGGTGTTCGAGCCGAACGACGACCGGCTCTGGTCGAGCATCCGGCGCAACGTCACGGCGTTCCTCACCGAGGAGTGGCGCCGCGGCGCGCTGTTCGGCCGCACCGCCGAGGAGGCCTTCTACGTCAGGTGCGACCGCGACAACAACCCCCCGGACTCCATCGACCTCGGCCAGGTGATCTGCGAGATCGGCGTGGCACCGGTCAAACCCGCCGAGTTCGTGGTGTTCCGGCTGGCCCAGTTCTCCGACAGCACCAGCCTCGTCAACGAGTGAGCAGAGCACGCCGGCGCGTACCCGGGCGGGTGCCCGGCGCGCCGTCGGCGAGTGATCCGCGGGGCGCCCGGGCGGCCCACGTCAGCAAGGCGACCGGTCCTTCAGCGCGCCGGTCCCGTTCCGGAAGGTGACACACAGTCATGGCAGAGGGTGACGCTCTTTCCACGCATGTCTTCGGCGTGCAGCTCGGCGGCTATCTCGTCGAGTCCATCCAGGAGATCAGCGGGCTCACCGTGGAGGAGGAGGTCGTCGAGGTCCGCCAGGTGACCGCCGACGGCAAGCAGATCATCCGCAAGCAGCCCGGCGCACGGCAGGCCGGCGAGGTGACGATCACCCGTGGCCTGGACAAGAGCAGCGAGTTCACCAAGTGGATCAAGGAGACGCTGAACAACGGCGCGGTGGACACCGCACGGCAGAACCTGACCATCGAGATCAAGGACTCCACGGGCGCGACGGTGCGGCGCATCCAGCTGATGCAGGGCTGGGCCAGCAGGTGGGAGGGGCCCTCGCTCAAGGCCGGTGAGTCGTCCGCGGCCACCGAGACCGTGACCATCACCTTCGAGGAGATCGTGGTCGAATGAGGCGGCGGACGGTCACCGCGAACACGGTGGAAGAGATCCTGGGGACCACCGGGCCCGCCGGCCCCGCCGAGACACCGGCCGCGCAGGCGCAGGCCCCGGAGCGGGGCGGGGGGCCCGAGCGGCACGGGCTGCGCACCGAGTTCGGCTTCGAGCTGCCGCGCGGGTACGTGGACGACGACGGCGTGCTGCACCGCACGGGCTCGATGCGGCTCGCCACGGCCCGCGACGAGCTGCGCCCGCAGATCGACCTGCGGGTGAAGGAGAACCCGGCGTACCTCGGCGTGGTGCTGCTCAGCCAGGTGATCACCCGGCTCGGCACCGTCACGGACATCCACGCCGGGGTCGTGGAGCGGATGTACGCCACCGACATCGCGTTCCTCCAGGACTTCTACCGGCGCATCAACAGCGAGGGCCACACCCACGCGGCCGTCACCTGCCCCCACTGCGACGGCTCGTTCGAGATCGACCTCTCGGGTGGGCGCCTGGGGGAATCGTGACGTACGCGCTCCCCCGGCTCCGGGAGGAGATCGCGTACATCGCCTACCACTTCCACTGGCAACGCGAGGACATCCTCGACCTCACCCACGACGAACGCCGGCAGTGGGTGCGCGAGATAGCGCGGATCAACACCCGCGTGAACGAAGGCGGGTGAGCGGGGTGCGGATCCGGAACGTGTTCCGGCGCGGCGGCGGCCGTGGCGAGGACGGCCCGGCCACGTCCGGCGCGGGGCGCCCGGCGGGCGCCGGGGCGGCGGCCCCCGTGGAGTCCGACGGTGCGCCCGGCGCGGGGCGCGGCGGGTCGGGTTCCGGCGAGATGTCCGGCTCGGGGCGCGAACCGTCGGGTTCCCGCGGGGTGCCAGGCGCGGTGCGCGAACCGTCGGGTTCCCGCGGGGTGTCAGGCGCCGGGCGCCGGGCGCCGGGTTCCGGCGGGGTGCGCGGCGCGGGACAGGAGCCGTCCGCCGGGGCGGGTGCGGGGGCGTCCGCCGGGGCGGGTGCGGGGGTGGCGGTGCCCGAGGCGTGGGACGGCGGGTGGCGGCGGACGGCGCCTTTGGTGCTGACCGTGGCGCGTGCCGCGCTCGGGGTGAGCGACGGGCTGCGGTTCCGTGCGGGGCTCGCGGCCTGGCAGAACCCCGCGTTCCATGAGGAGCCGGGCCATGCCGTGCTGCCGTCGGCACCGGTGGGCCTGCTCCACGACGTGGCCCGCCCGGCCGCTCCCCGTATCGGGTCCGCCCGCCGTGCCTCCGCCGACGGCGGGCCGCTGCTGCTGCGGGCCGCGCCGGCCACCGGGGCGGCCCCGGAGCCCGGGACGTCCGACGCGGCGTATGCGGGGCCCGACGCGGCGGGTGCCGCCCCCGCGTCGCCCGGGGACGCGGGGGCGGCCGGGGCCCGGACCGGAACCGTTCCGAAGGCAGGCGCAGGGGCAGGAGTGGGCGCGGCCGCGGGCTCCCGGGCCCGCACCCGCCCCGCGCCGGTCCGCCCGCGTCCGGTGGGGCCCGCGCTGACGGTCGCCCGCCGCCCCGCGATGCCGGTGCGACGGCTTGCCGCCGTTCCGCCGCCGGATCCGGCCGCCCCTGTGGCGGGCCCGGCCGCGGGGGCCGCCGGGCGCACGGGGGACGCCGCACGGTCCGCGCCGGCCGACGGTTCGGCCGTGTCCGGGAGATCCGGAAGGGGCGCGGCCACGACCGCGGCCGGCACGGCGGCGTCCGGGAGCGGGGCGGTCCCGTCCACGGGTGGTGCGGCGGCGTCCGCGGGTGGCGCAACGGCGTCGTCCGCAGGTGGTACGGCCGCGTCCGGCGCCTCAGGGGCTCCGTCCGGGGGCGGCGTGGCCGCCGGCCCCGGAGCCGTGCGCCCGGCGTTGGGGGAGCCCTTGCGTGCGCTGCCCTCGACGGCCGCGCCGCTGACCGGGCCGGGGGCGGGCGGTGTGTCCGGGGCCGGGTCCGCGGCCGAGCCGATGCCGGTGGTACGGCGGAGCGCGGACGAGGATCCGCCCACGGGTCCGGACGCCCCGGCACCGGCCGGCCCGCGCACAGCACCCGGACCGGCCGGGCGGGCCGCACCCCGAACGCCGTCGGGAACGACCGCTCCCCCGGCCCCGGAACGCGGCTCGCGCACCGGCCTCGGCGCGCCGCTGGCCGCGCTGCCGGACACGGCGGTGCCCTCCGGCGGGGCGCCGCTGCTCGGCAGCCGCCCGGTGCAGCGGCACGTCGACGGTGCCGTGCGCGGCCGTGCGCCCGGGGGCGGGGGCGCCACGTCCGGTGACGCGGCCCCGGGCGGCCGGGGCGGCGCCTCCGGTGCCGCCGGGCCCGACATGCCGGTGCGGGCCCCGGGCACGCCGTCGGCCCGGGCGGCGGCCGTCGCCGCGCTGCCGGAGCTGCGCAGGGCGGTGGCGGCCTGGCGCGCCGCGGAGGCGTCCCGCACGAGCGCCGGCCCCACGACGGGTACGGATTCCGGGAGCGGGGCCGCCTCGGCGGGCACGGGAACTGGCACGGGCACGGGGACTGGGACGGGAACGAGCACGGGCACAGGCACGGGCACGGGGACTGGGAGGGGCACAGGCGCGGGCACGGGGACTGGGACGGGCACGGGCACGGGCACGGGGACTGGGAGGGGCACGGGCACGGGCACGGGGACTGGGAGGGGCACAGGCGCGGGCACGGGGACTGGGAGGGGCACGGGCGCGGGCACGGGAGCCGGGAACGGATCGGTGCCGGGCGGCGGCCGGCGCGGCGGCACCGGCGCGCCGGGCGCTACCGGCGCCCCGGGGACCCGGCAGGGCGCGGGCGGTGGACCCGCCTCCCGGGTACGGGCCGGCACGCAGGCGCCGGGGACCGCGAAGACCGGGCTCGCGGGCACGCCGGGGACGGCAGACGGCGGGCCGGTGGGCGCACGGCACGCGGGGCAGGCGGACGGCCGTACGCGGCAGGGTGCCCCGGACGGCTCAGGCGCCCCGGGCGGGGTACGGCCGGCCACCGGGCGCGGCGGCCCCGCGTCCGGCCGCACACCGGTACCGGGGGATGTGGCCGCACCGGCGAGCGGGCACGGACCGGCCGCCGTGCGCCCCGTCCTCCCGGCACCGCTCCAGCGGCTCGCCGTGCCCGCGCCCGCCGCGGGCTCCGCGGCGGCCGGCACGGACGCGGAGACCGGCAGGGGCACGGGCACCCGCAGGGGCACGGACACCGGCACCGGCCCGGGAAGCGGGGCCGGGCAGGGAAGCGGGGCCGGGCAGGGAAGCGGGGCCGGGCAGGGAAGCGGGAGTGGACCGGAAAACGGGAGTGGACCGGGAAGCGGCGCCGGTACTGCCGCGGACGGTGCCGCCATGCCGTTCGTCCACGGTGGCTTTCCCCCGCACTCCGACCCCCCGGTCGTCCGCACCCGGGGCCTGCTCGCCGACCGGCCCCTCGCCGTCCGCACGGACGGCCCCGCGGGCTTCTCGGCCACCGCCCCGGCCGGCGCCGGCGCGAACCGGCCGCCCGTGGTGGCTGCCGTCTGGCGCCGGGGCCTCGCCCACCGCGCACCGGCCGACGCGTCCTCGCCCGCCTCGCCCGGCGCTCCGGGAGCCGGGGGAACGGCCGCGGTCCAGCGCCGTACGGACCCGGTCCGCCACCGGCCCGGTCCCGTGCGCGGCGCCGGTGCCGGACCGGCCGCCGGGCTCGCCTCACCGGCCGGCGCGCCCGGGCCCGGCACGACCGGCACGCCCGCCGCTCCCGGCGCAACCGGCACACAAGGCTCCCGCCTCACCACGGTTCGCCCCGCCCGGACGCACGCCACGTCCTCCGCCCCGTACACCGCCCAGTCCCCCGCCGGGACCGGCGCCCTGACGCACGTCCAGCCGGCCACCGCCGGGCCCGCCGCCGGTACTGTCCGCCTCGCCCCCGCCGCACCGGGCTCCGCACCCCTCGGCCATGCCCCGCACGGCGCCCCTGCCCGGACGCCGGGGCGCGCGGGCGGCGACACCGTGCCCGTCGTACGCCCCGCACCCCCGAGGGACCCTGGTCCGGCCACGGCCGCCGGGCCCGTCCAGCGGCTGCCGGTGACCGGCGACGCCCTCGGCGGGTCCGCCGGACTCACCGCGGACGCCCCGTCAGGCGGCGCCCTGCCGGGCCTGCCGGTGCGCACGGGAGGGCGCGCGGGGGGAGGGCGCGGGGACGCGACCACCGCGGGCGGACCGCCCAGCCCGTCTCCCGCGGGCCCCGCCCACCAGGGTGTACAGCGCGCCGCGGGGTCCCGGACCGCCCCGTCGCACGGGGCGGCCGACGCGGCCGCGGCCCGGGCCCTGCAACGGGCCGCGGCAGCCGCCGGGATCTCGGGGGTGCCGCTGACCGCCGTCCAGCGACGCCCGGCGGGCCCGCCGGCCGGCCCGCCGGTCCCGTCGACGGCCACCGGACCGCCGGCTCCGGACCGGCTCACCGGCACCGACCTGGAGGAGTTGGCGCGGCGGCTGCTCGACCCGGTCGGCCGTCTGCTCCGCGCGGAGCTGAGACGCGGCAGAGAGCGAACCGGACGCCCCTACGACCGCCACCGCTGACGACCACCGCACCACCGGCTCACGACCGCCGACCACCGGCCACCGACCACCGGCCACCGACCACCGGCCACCGACCACCGGCCACCGGCCACCGAGCAACCAGCAACCAGCAACCAGCTAGATCACCGAACCACCAGACCACCGAACACCGAAACCCGAACACCGAACCGCACCCACCGGCCCCGGCCGTACCGGCCCGCCCCGGGCGCACCACCCACCGACAGGTGCTGAGCAGAGACGGATCGACGCATGACGGACGGCATCTTCGCGACCAGCGTCTTCTTCAAGCTGGCCATCGGCGGCAACGACCTCGGCGCGTTCCACACCTGCTCGGGCCTGGGCGCCGAGGTGGAGATCGAGCAGTACGCGGAGGGCGGCAACAACGGCTTCGCGTGGCAACTGCCCGGCCGGATCACCTGGTCGAACATCACCCTGACCCGTCCCGTCACCGCCGACACCACGAAGATCGCGCGCTGGCTGGACGAGATCCTGCGCCGGGTGGAGCCGAAGGACGGCGAGATCGTCGCGCTGAAGCCGGACCTGAGCCGGATCGTGAGCTGGCAGGTGCTGGGTGCCGTGCCGGTGCGCTGGCAGGGCCCGTCGTTCGACCCGGCGACGTCCGAGGCGGCCGTCGAGACCCTGGAGATCGCCCACGAGGGCCTGCGCCCGTCCTGACCCGCCCCCACCACACCCCACCGCTCACCTTCCGCCCCACCACCCCACTCACCGCACTCACCGCACTCACCGCACTCACCGCACCCGAGGAGGGAGGAACACCGTGTCCCCCGCGATCCGCACCAGCCGTGCCCGTGCCCAGCTGACCATCATGGAGCCGCCCGCGAAGGTCGGCGCCCGGCCCGGCGGGGCGCTGGCCCGGTTGCAGTTGCAGTTCAACCCGGCGCGGTTGTCGCTGAGCAAGACCACCGAGTGGCGGCGCACCCCGTCGCGGATGGCCGGGCAGTCCGCGCTGCCCGAGTTCGTCGGCAGCGGGCCGCGCTCGCTGTCCCTGGAGGTCTTCCTGGACGCCACCGCCACCCATGACAACTCCGTGGAGAAAGCTGTGGAGCAACTGATGACGGCGTGTGTGCCGACGCCGTCCAGCCTGGCGCGGAAGAAACCGGCGAGCCCGTGGGTGCGGTTCGACTGGGGCACGTCGAAGACGACGTCGTTCGACGGGGTGCTCTCCAGCCTGTCCGTGTCGTACACCCTCTTCGACGTGGACGGCAGGCCGCTGCGGGCCACCTGCGCGCTGTCGATCGAGGAGGCGAGCGTCGACCCGGCGGGGCAGAACCCGACGTCGGGCTCCCGGGAGGCGCGCAGCACCCACCGGGTGGTGGCCGGCGACAGCCTGCCGCTGCTGGCGTGGCGCGCGTACGGGGACGCCACGGCGTGGCGGACCATCGCGGAGGCCAACGGCATCGACGACCCGATGGCGCTCGCCCCCGGCACCGAGCTGGTGGTGCCGGGGCGGGACACGGCGGGCGACGCGGAGCGCGCGGCGGCGGGCGGTGCGGCGCGATGACGACTCCCGAGGCGCGGGGCGGCCGGTCGTTCGCGGCGGACCCGGTGGTGGAGGCGCCGGGCGAGGTGCCGCCCGTCTGGGCCGCGCAGTTGGTGAGCTGTGTGGTGGACGAGAGCACGGGGCTGCCCGACGCGGCGGTGCTGACGTACCGGGACGGGGACCACGAGTTCCTCCAGGAGACCGGGATCACCCTCGGCACCCCGCTGACGGTCTCCGTCGTGACGGTGCAGGGCAACGCCCGTGAGCGGCTGTTCACCGGCGAGGTGACGGCGCTGGAGCTGGACAGCGACAGCACGGGGGCGTTCACGGTGGTGCGGGCGATGGCGAAGACGCACCGGCTGATGCGCGGCCGCAAGGTGGTGGCGTTCCGGAACATGACCACGGCCGCCGTGGTGCGGAAGGTCGTCACCGGCGCGGGGCTCGCCTGCGGGCGCGTCCAGGCGCCCGGTGTGACGCACGAGCAGCTGTCCCAGCCGAACGTCTCGGACTGGGAGTTCCTCCAGTACCTGGCGGAGGAGAGCGGCGCGCAGGTGACGGTGGACGACAAGGGGACGGTGGAGTTCCTGCGGCCGCGGCCCGCCGCGGGGGCCCCGGCGCCCTCGACGCCCGCCACGCAGAACCCGCTGGTGCTGGAGCACGGCCGCAACCTGCTGGCCCTGCGTGCCGCGCTGACCGGCGCCGACGGGGCGGACAGCGTGGAGGTGCGGGGCTGGGACGTCACCACCAAGCGCGCGCTGGTCTCCCGTGAGCCGTCGGTGCGCAGCAGCACGGTCGTGCCCGGGCTCAGCCCGTCGGCGGCGGCGCGGGTGTTCGGCGCGAACACCCGGCTGACGGTCGCCGACACCCCGTACCGCACCCAGGCCCGGGCCGTGGCCGCCGCCGGCTCGCTGGCCGCGTCGGTGAGCGCCGGTTTCGCCGAGGTGGAGGCGGTCGCGGAGGGCAATCCGAAGCTGCGCGCGGGGGTGCCGGTGGCGCTGGGCAACGTCGGCGCCCAGTTCTCGGGGCGGTACACGGCCACCGCCGTCCACCATGTGCTGGAGCCGCACGGCGGCTACCGGACCACGGTGGTGGTGAGCGCCGCGCAGGACCGTTCCCTGGCGGGCCTGGTGACGGGCGGGAACGCGCCGTCGCGCGGGATGCGGATGCCGGGGCTCGCGATCGGCGTCGTCACCGATGTGCGGGAGCCGGGGGGCGCGGAGCGCGGCTGGGTGCGGCTGCGGTTCCCCTGGCTCTCCGACGACTACGTCACCGGCTGGGTGCGCTCGGTCCAGTGGGGCGGGCACGGCGGCGGCGGGGTGTTCGGGCCGGAGGTCAACGACGAGGTGCTGGTCGGCTTCGAGCAGGGCTCGCTGGACAGTCCCTATGTGCTGGGCGGCCTCTACAACGGCGTCGACAGGCCCTCGCCGCACGATGTGCCGCTGGTGGACGGCACCAGCGGGAAGCTCAACCGCCGCTCGCTGGTGTCCCGCTCGGGGCACCGCCTGGAGTTGCTGGACGCGCGCGGCGGCCCTTCCGGGGTCCGGCTCGCCAGCGACGACAAGCGCCTGGAGGTGCTCCTGGACGCGCAGCGGAACCGGATCGACCTGACGGTGCACGGTCCCGGCGGCCGGCGGCCACTCGGCTCGGTGTCCCTGTCACCGAGCGGGATCACGCTCGACGCGGGCACCGGCACGGTGGACATCCGCGGCCGGTCGGTGACCGTGCACGGCACCGCGGACGTCACCGTCCAGGCCGCCCTGGAGGCCGTGCTCAAGGCCGGGATCGTCCGGATCAACTGACGGCGCCCCACTCAACCGAGGAGAACCACGATGCCCCCCGCAGCCCGCACCGGCGACGCCACCGCCCACGGCGGCACCATCGGCACCCCGCCGCCGGGTGCCGCCGTCCCGGTGGCCTCCGTGCTGATCGGCGGCCGGCCCGCCGCGGTCACCGGCAGCCTGCACGTCTGCCCCCTGCACGCCCCGCTGGGCCCCGCGAACGTGCTCCTGCCCGACCCGGTGGCGGCCGCCACCGGACAGGTCCTGATCGGCGGCCTGCCCGCGGCCAAGGTGCGGGACAGGACGGCGTGCGGCGCGCTGGTCGTGGCGGGCGCCGTGAACGTGCTCATCGGGGGGCCTGCGTGAGCGAGCGGTTCATCGGACGCGGCTGGGGCTTCCCGCTGCGGGTCGGGCCCACCGGCGGCATCGCGATGGTGGAGCGCGAGAAGGAGATCGAGGAGGCGATCCGGCTGGTGCTGGGCACGGCGCCCGGAGAGCGCCCGATGCGTCCCGAGTTCGGCTGCGGCATCCACGACTACGTCTTCGCGCCCGGCGACGGCGCCACCGCGGGCCGGATCGCGTACGAGGTGCGGGTGGCCCTGGAGCGCTGGGAGCCGCGGATCGAGGTCACGGACGTGGTCGTCGCCTTCGACACCGTCGACGAGGGCGTCCTCTACATCGACGTGCGCTACACGGTGCGCTCCACCAACGACCGCCGCAATCTGGTCTTCCCCTTCTACACCATCCCCGAGGGCCCCGGGGGCGGGGCCGCGGGGCGGCCGGACGAGGAGGTGTGAGGCGATGGCCCTGCCCTCCCCCAACCTGGACGACCGGCGCTTCCAGCAGCTCGTGGACGAGGCGAAGCGGTACGTGCAGCAGCGTGCGCCGGAGTGGACCGACCACAACGTCTCCGACCCCGGGGTCACCCTGATCGAGACGTTCGCGTACCTGGTCGACCAACTGCTGTACCGGCTGAACCGGGTGCCGGAGAAGAACTACACGGCCTTCCTCGACCTGCTCGGCATCCGGCTCTTCCCGCCCGCCGCGGCCCGTGCGGAGGTGGACTTCTGGCTCTCCGCGCCGCAGCCCGGGACGGTGCTGCTGCGGGCCGGCACGGAGGTCGCCACGCCACGCGGCGACACCGAGCAGGAGGTGGTGTTCGCCACGGCAGACGACCTGGCGATCGTGCCCGGTTCGCTGCACCGCGTGGTGACGGTGCCGGTGTCGGGCGAGCCGTCCGACCGGACGTCGGAGCTGGCGGCGGGTGTCGACGTGCGGTGCTTCCAGGCGCGGCCCGAGGTGGGCGACGCGATGCTGTTCGGGCTGCCGTCCGCGGTGCCGCGGTGCATCGTCGCGGTGCGCCTGGACAGCCGGGTGGAGGGCGTGGGCGTCGACCCGCGGCAGCCGCCGCTGGCGTGGGAGGTGTGGGACGGCGCGCGGTGGGTGGGCTGCGAGACGGGCGCCGACACCACCGGCGGCCTCAACCGCCCCGGTGAGGTGATGGTGTACGTGCCGGCCGGGCACACCGCGTCGGTGGTGGCGGGGGTGCGCGCGGGCTGGTTGCGCTGCCGGGTCACCGCGCCGGAGCCCGGCCAGCCGTTCTACTCGGAGTCGCCGACGATCCGGGAGGCGGAGGTCTTCACCGTCGGCGGCACCGCCACCGCCGAGCACGCCGAGACGGTGCACGACGTGCCGCTCGGCACCTCGGAGGGGGTGGCGGGGCAGCGGTTCACGCTGCCCAGGCCGCCGGTGCTGCTGGACGGCGAGCCGCCGGTGGCTGAGGTGTCCACCGCCGACGGCTGGGAGACCTGGACGTCCGTCGAGCACTTCGGCGACTCCTCGCCCACCGACCGGCATGTGCTGGTCGACGCCACCACGGGCGAGTTCGCGTTCCCGCCCGCGGTCCGCGAGCCGGACGGCTCGGTCCGCACCTACGGGGCGGTGCCCGCGAAGGGCGCCCGGATCAGGGTGCCGCGCTACCGCACCGGCGGCGGCACCGCGGGCAACGTGGCCCGCGGCGCCATCTCGGTGCTGCGCAGCTCGGTGCCGTACGTGGCGCGGGTGGAGAACCGGGAGGCGGCGCGCGGCGGCGTGGACGGCGAGACGGTGGCGGAGGCGAAGGTGCGCGCGCCGAACGTGCTGCGGCTCCAGGAGCGTGCGGTCACCGCGGCCGACTACGAGCTGATCGCGCGGCAGGCCGCGCCGTCGGTGGCCCGGGTGCGGTGCCTGCCGGCCGCCCGGGACGAGGCGGGCGCGGTGCGGGTGCTGGTGGTGCCCGACGCGGTCGCCGACGAGGGCGACCGGCTCCGCTTCGAGCAGCTGATCCCCGCCGAGCAGACCCTGGCGGCGATCGCCGGGCGGCTCGACGAGCGGCGGCTGCTCGGCACCCGGCTGGTGGTGGAGCCGCCCGCGTACCAGGGCGTGACGGTGGTGGCCCGGCTGGTGGCCGCGGCGGACGACGCCGACCGGGTCCGCGAGGCGGCGCTCGCGGCGCTGTACCGGCACCTCAACCCGCTGGTCGGCGGCGACGACGGCACGGGGTGGCCGTTCGGCAGGCCGGTGCAGTACGGGGAGGTGTTCGCGGTGCTCCAGCGGGTGCCGCGGGCGGGCCTGGTGGAGGAGGTCAGGCTCTTCCCGGCGGATCCGGTCACCGGGCGGCGCGGGGCGCCCGTCGAGCGGGTGCCGGTCGCGCCGAACGCGCTGGTCTTCTCGTACCAGCACCAGATCGCCGTCACCGCGTCCGGGGGCCCGTCATGAGCCGGGCGGCGGTGCCGGGGCTGCCCAGCCGGTACCCGATCGGCGCGCAACTGCCGGCGCTGTACGCGGACGACGATCTGGCGCAGCGGTTCACCGCCGGGCTCGACACGGTGCTCGCTCCGGTGCTCGCCACGCTGGACAACCTGTCCGCGTACTTCGACCCGCGGCTCGCGCCCGAGGACTTCGTCGACTGGCTGGCGTCCTGGGTGGGCATCGGGCTCGACGGCGCGTGGCCCGGGGAGCTGCGCCGGGGCGTCGTCGCACGGGCGGTGCAACTGCACCGCCGGCGCGGCACCCACCGGGGCCTGGCCGAGCTGCTGTCGCTCTGCCTCGGGGTCGGGTCCGAGATCGTGGACGGCGGCGGCGCCCTCTGGTCCACCACGCCCGGCGCCGCGCTGCCCCCGGCGCCCTCCGGCGAACTGCTCGTCCGGGTCTGGCCGGAGCGCCCGACGACCGGGCCCGCGCCGGACGAGGCCCGGGTGCGCGCCGTCGTGGCCGCATCCTGCCCGGTCCACCTCACCTGCCGGGTGGAGATCCTCACCGCCCCGCCCGCCGACGGAGGGAACTGAACCATGCGCGCGTGTCCGGTCTGCGGCTCCGCCAACGGCGAGAGCGACGACTTCTGCGGGAACTGCGGGTCTTATCTGGGGTGGTCGGAGGGGAGTTCGGGGGACGGGGGCGACGGGTCCGGAGCGGGTGCGCCCGGTGCGGGTGCGCCCGGTGCGGGTGCGCCCGGTGCGGGTGCGCCCGGTGCGGGTGCGCCCGGTGCGGGTGCGGGTGCCGGGTCCGGTACGGGCGCGGGCGGTTCGGGTTCCGGTGCGGTTGGTTCCCGCACGGGTGCCGGTGCCGGCGCACCCGGTTCCGGTGTGAGCGCTGGTTCCGGTGTGGGCGCCCGTTCCGGTGCCGGTGCGCCGGCGGAGTGGAGTGTTCAGCCCACCCAGGCGTCCGCCCCCGCTCCTTCGCCCGCATCCACACAACCCTCCACGCCTCCGAGTGCCCCGCCGCCCGCCGGCCCCGCCGCCCCGCAACCCTCCGCCCCCGAGCCCGTCGGCCCCGTGCAACCCGCGAAGCCGGTGGCCGCGCGGCCCGTGGTGCGGCCGTCCGTGGTCAGCGAGCCGGACGGCGGGGTGCCGTGCCCGTCGTGCGGGACGCTCAACCAGCCGGGCCGCAGGTTCTGCCGGCGCTGCGCGGCCCGCCTGGACGCGCCGAAGACGGTGGCGGCGCTGCCGTGGTGGCGCACCCGGTGGCCGTTCAGGCGCCGGGTGCGGATCGGCGGCTCGGGGCGGTGGCTCCGCCGGATCCTGGCGCTGCTGGTGGTGGCCGCGCTCGTGGTCGCCGGCTTCCTGCTGCTCCCGGTGGGCCGCACGGCCCTGGAGGACGTCCGGGACAAGCTCGGCGACGCCTCGCCCATCAGCCCGTCGAAGGTCACCGCGAGCGCCGCGGTGCCGGGCCACCCGGCGACCGCCGCCACGGACGGCCTCACCAACCGCTACTGGGGCGCGCCCGCGCCGGGCGCCTCCGTGACGTTCACCTTCCAGCGGCCGTTCCGGCTGGTGGACCTGGTGGTGCGCACCGGGCCGTCGGCGGAGCCGGGGGACTTCCGGCGCGAGGCCCGCCCCACCCGGGTCGAGCTGGAGGTGACCTCGGAGGACGGCACGGTGCACACCGAGCAGGTGGCGCTGGGCGACAGGCCGGGCCCGCAGACCGTCACCACCGGGATCAGCGACGTGGTGCGCGTGCGCCTGGTGCTGCGCGAGGCCGCCGGGCTCTCCTCGGGACGCCATCTCGCGCTGGGCGAGGTCGAGTTCTTCCGCAGGAGCTGACCGGGACGGCCGGGCCGGCCGACCCGCGGGCCGGGTTTCGCCGCGGGTTAGCCGACCTTAAGAATCATGCGGGAGCGTGTGCCCCACCCGATGGCGGAGGCATCCCCCCTGCTCGCACACGGTGCAGGCCAGGCCCTGCCGGCAATGCGGGTGCACGGCCGCACCGCGGCCGCTTCCGACGTGCACATCCGGACCCGCCTGCCGCCATCCCTCGATGCACGCCAGTCGCGCCCAGTGGTGCGAGGAACGGAGACAACGGGTGGACACCGTACACATTGAGGATCTCGCGGAGCCGCAGTTCTCCGCCGAGGTCAAGGAGATCTTCGGCGCGATGGCGACCATGGCGCCGTCCGTGGCCTTCGAGCCGGACGTCCTGATGGAGGCGGCCACCACACAGACCAACCTGGACGACTTCGGCGACCCCGGCTTCCAGGAGCCGCTGCGGGTGCTGTGCGACGCGCTGGAGAACGAGGCGGGGCTGAGCGCGTCGGGCCGCACCGCGCAGTTCTTCCAGATGGTGGAGCTGCTGAAGAACCGGCTGCGCATCGAGGACCTGGTGGCCCAGCACCCGGAGATCACCGAGATCCCGATCGAGGCGCCGATCGTGATCACCGGCCTGTTCCGGACCGGCTCCACCCACCTGCACAACGTCCTCTCGGCCGACCCGGCGCTGCGCGAGCTGCAGCTCTGGGAGGCCAACGAGCCCGTGCCGGCACCGGGCGAGGCCCGGGACGACCCGGCGCCGCGGATCGCGCGCACCACCAGCACGCTGGAGCTGATGCACAGCGCGATGCCGCACTTCAAGCGGATGCTGGACTTCACGCCCACGTACGCGCACGAGGAACTGAACGTGCTGGCGATGCAGTTCGCGTCGATGCACTTCGAGACCCAGGTGATGGTGCCCTCGTACCGCGACTGGTACCTCTCCCACGACCAGACCCCGGCCTACGCCTACCTCAAGCGGGCCATGCAGGTGATGACATTCCTGCGCGGCGAGAAGGCCGGCCGGCGGTGGATCCTCAAGTGCCCGCAGCATCTGGAGCAGCTCCGCCCGCTGATGAACGTCTTCCCGGACGCGCGCGTGGTGTTCACGCACCGCGACCCGGCCGCCGTCACCGCCTCCATGGCGACGATGGTGTGCTACGCGCTGCGGATGAGCACCGCCCAGCCGGACCCGGCCGCGGTCGGCAAGTACTGGGCCGAGCGGCTCGGGAACCTGCTGGACGGCCTGATGCGCGACCGTGAGCTGGTGCCCGCCGAGCACTCGCTCGACGTGCGCTTCCACGAGTTCATGGCGGACGAGGCGGGGACGGTGCGGCGCATCTACGAGATGACCGGGCAGCCGTACACGCCCCAGGCGCGTGCGGCGGTGGAGGAGTATCTGGCGACTCATCGCCGGGGGCGGAACGGGCGCGTCGATTACCGGCTCGCCGATCTGGGTCTGGACGCGCAGGAGCGGCGGGCCGCCTTCGCCCCGTATGTTTCCCGCTTCGGGCTTCGGGACGAGCCGGTGCGGTGACCTGATCTCACCTGTCAGTGGGTCCGGGCGGCCGAAACAGCGCCTTCGGGCGGGTGGCGAGCTGCGGCGTCGCCGTGGCTGGCCGCTCCCCCACTGCCGCAAGGGCGTGGGAGGCGGCCCCCAGGTCACAGGGCCAAGCCCCCACGGGGGCGCTTCGCGCCGCCCGGTCCCACCCAGCACCCCGAGCCTCGCCCGAGCCGATCGCGCCGACGATCGGCTGAACCTCGCCCGCGTGGGATGGGTAAGCACCGCCACGGGCCCGCCCGTGATTCACCAACGCGTGCATGACGCAGTCCTGAACAGATTCCTAACAGACAATCACGTGTTCGCTTTACGCGTTTTGCGCCACCCCTCTTCTCGCATGATGACTGGGAGGCTGAGGATATTGAGGAGACTCGGTGGCTGATCTGCAGGTCGACGTGGCGCGTTTGGAGCAGCTAAGCGCGGGATTCCGCACCGTCGCGTCGGAGATGGCTGAGACTACCGATCGGTTCGCCATGCGATGCGGTGGTATCGGGGAAGCGTACGGCACCCTGCCACAAGCACGGGACGCCGCACAGCAGTACCTGGCCGTGGTCGACTCGATGAGGGACGTTCTGACGTCACGGACGACCGAACGGAGATCCGACTCGGAGCACCTCGATACCGCGGGCCAGCGCTACCGGGCCCTTCAGATGGACGCGTTGGCGGCCATCGGACGATCGGCGACGGGAGGAATCGCCGGTGCCCCGGGACTGACGCATGGATGACGCGGAGCGGCTGCTGGACAGGGTCGGGCTCCCCTATCCCGCCGGCGAGCCGGCGGTGCTGCGTGCACACGCGGAGAGCTGGCGGGAGCTGGCGGACTACCTGCGGGAACACCAGGACCAGCTCGGCACGCTGCTGACGCAGTCGCAGGGGGACTGGCAGGGTGAGGACGCGGCCGCGTTCCGCCAGCATGTCGTGGCCCTCATGGAGGGTTCCGGGCAGACCGTGGAGCTGGCCGACCAGCTCGCGAGCGAGCAGAACAAACACGCTGATCGGCATGAACAGGTCCTCAAGGTTCTCAAGGAACTGGCGATCGAGATTGCCGTGACCCTCGCCTTCATCGCCGTGGCGACCTTCTTCCCCTCTTTGCTGGCCGCGGCCAGGGCCTATCTGGCGCTGCTGGTCGGCACGGCGGGGCGGTTGATCGGACTGCTGGCAGAGATCCTGGAGGGTCTGGTGGGGTTCCTCGTCCGGGCACGCCAGGCGATCGAGGGCTTCAGCCGGCTCGCCATTCGAACCGAGAGATTCAGTTTGGGCTATGGCCGCGTGCTGACCGAAGGGGCGAAGGACTTCGCCGTCGACCTGGCGGCAAGCGCCACCTCGACGGCGGTCCAGGGCAAACCGATCGATGCAGGCAAGCTCTTCACGGGCGCGGCGATCAGCGCCGGCACAGGGGGGCTGTTCGGCGGCCTGGAGGGAAGCGGGGTGAAGAAGGCGCTCGATGGCGCGGGAGCGGTCCGTCAGGGCGCTGATGGCAAACCGGTCTTCGTCTCGTTCTCCGACCAGGCCAGGAAGGCCGTGAACTCACTGGGCCGATCGACGTCCGCTGCCGCGAACCGCGCGCCGAGGGCGCAGGCTGCGCCGGGTGCCGACCCGTGGGACGAGTTCGCTGACGCCGCGAGTCATGCCCGTTCGCTGGGTGTCGATGGGAGCGCCGCGCAAAGGAGACGTCTGGACGACGATCTGGCCGGTGCGGAGGCCCGGTATCGCCAGGAGCGGGAGAGCCAGCCTGATGCGTCCTATCTGAGGAGCGCCGAGGGGCGGGTGCGCAGCACGGAGGACGATGTCCGGGCAGCCGCGAAACGGTTCGAAGACGCCGAGCTGGCGCTCAGGACACGGCGAACCCTGAGCGACGTGTACCGGGCGAGCGGGCACCCCGACTGGATCCGGGACGCGGCGCGGGAGCTCTCCTTGGCGGAGGCGGCGTACTCGGCCAGGCGGCAGGAGCTCGCAGGCAGGCAGGCGGTACATGAGCAGGCCCGGCAGGAGCTGGCTGTCAGGCAACACAAGTCGCGGGAGAGTGCGGCCGAAGTGGCGCGGGCAGCCGACGAGTACCGGGCGGCCGCGGACCGCGTCGAGGCCGCGCAGAGGCTGTCCACGGCTGCCGATCGGGTTCGGTCCGAGACGGACTTCGGCCAGCGCCTCACGCGCACCTGGGCGGACAACGAGTGGCGCGGCGCTTTCGGAAAGCCGAGAGCTTGGCGTGAGTACGTTTTCTACGATGGCGTCAAGGACTTCCTCAAGGGTGTCACAAGTAGCGCGGTGCAGGGCGGGGTCAATGCGGCCCAAGGCACGATAAGCGCTGGCGATATCTGGAAAGAGGCACTGCTCGGCGGAGCCGGTGGTGGGCTTCGGGGCATACTGAACGGCAGATTCAACAACGTGGCCTTCCCGAGCGGCGGTTTCGAAGAGATCATGTGGAAGGCCGGCATCAAAGGCATGGACAAGTTCGTCCGTGATCAAATGAAGCCGCTCATCGAACCGGCGTCGGCTTCATAGGGGTTCGACGGCGCCGTTTCACCGCGGCGCGAGGCGCTCCGTGCGGCCCCGCCTGCGCCGCGGACTCGCCGCTCGGGCCCAACCGTGATCGCGTTGCGCGCTCAGGGCGGGCCCCGGCCGGGCGATCAGGAACAGCACACCGAGAGGCCGAGCGCCGTCGTTCACCACCCGGGGTGAGCAGCCCCGCGGTCCGGGCGGCAGGTCCTGCCTTCATGCGGCCGGTGGAGCAGCAGCCGGCGGGGTCCGGACGGACGTCCGGACCCCGCCGGCTTCCAACCCTCGCGATGAACAAAGTCTGGTCCATCTATGGTCGTGGCGGATCAAGGAGGGTAGCGTTTCCTCGCGGTTAAGGATCAGTGAACTCGTTCACCGATCTCCGCTCCCCTTCGGGCCCGAACGTGCGACTTGTCCCTTATAGCCACATTGGACGCGTCGTCGATACTCTGAGGAGGCGTGGAAGATCCCATGAGCAGGCATCGCAGCGAGAGCATACCGCCTGAGCCAGACGGCATACCGCGCTCTCGACCACCCTTCCCTCGGACCGATCCGCTGCGGTCTCACCGACGGCCGGCACACGACAGAGGACCGGCGCAGCTGTCTGCGTCCTCGCCCCTCGGCGGCGTCCCTCCCATCTTGTTCGGCGACGAGCATCACAGCCCGAGATGGCCCACAACCGGCATCCCATCGCCATTTTGATCCGATGAGGATACTTTTGCCGATTGCGCATCAGTCCGCGTCGGCTTGAGGGCGGCCCGGGCAGGCCCCGGCGGCACACAGCCCGCAGAGCCTTCTTCCGAAGGGGCGGGCTCGACGTCCAGCACATGACTGGGTGGCGGAACATCCAGCCACGAGAAGCGGAACCTTTCGACGGAACAAGACCCTCATCATCTGCCGGTTCGCCGGAGCAGCGGCGGAAGAGGAGTGCTGAAGAAATTGGCTGGAGAAGGCGAGAGCCTCTACTGCTTGCATTCGGGTGGGTCACGACGGGTGGAGGTCGACGCCCTCCGGGCCCACGGCGCCCGGGCGACTTGGGCGCGGCGACTCGTCAACTGTCGCCTGAACACCGAGGTCCGGGCAGTGGGCAGCCGGCAGGACGACCGGGGCGCCATCAGCGACAGCCGTTGCCGCAGGCAGTGATCGAGCATGGCCCTCGAATTCCCTGAGCCCCTGCGCAAACTGTTCGTGGTGCTGATCGGCGACGCGCCTCCGCAGGCGAACGAGGACCAAGCCAGGCTGAGTGCTGGGGTATTCAGAAAACTGGCTGATGCGCTGCAAACATTGTCGGACATGATCGATGAAGCGATCATGTCCGTTGGTCGAGCACTCCCCCGGAGGGTCGCCGATAACTTCGTCAAAGGCATGCGCCCCTTTGTGAACGATAACGGTGACAACCATCTGGTGCAGTTCGCAGAGCAATCCCATGGGATCGCCGACAGCCGCGACCAGATGGCCATGCACATTCTTGAGTCGAAATGGCAGATCATCGCCGAACTCATCAGTCTCGTGATTGAACTGATAGTCCTCGCGGCGATGAGCTTCTTCTCCGGGGGTGCCACAGCGGGGGAGATGGCCGCCGCACGCGCCAAGTCCCGGGCCCGCATTCTGATCATCCTGGACGTCCTGGCCAAGCGGTTCCACCTGATGCCGAGCCTGAGTGAGGGGCTGGAGGAGGCCTTCCTCACGTTCGCGGTGCGGCTGGCCATGATGGTCGGCGCGCCTGCCGGCCTGCGCCCCAAGGGTTTCGACTGGGTACAGATCGTCCAGGACGGTGTGACCGGAGGCTTGGCCGGACTCTTCACGGCCGGCAGCGGAAGCGTGGCGAACTTCGTCAAGAAGTGGTTCCGGAAGGGTGCTCCCACCCCGTCCGACCCGTTCCCGGAGAAGTTCGGGCCGGATCTCCCCGCGCCGGACGGCGTCAACGGCCGTCGGGGCGCCGACGCCGACGTCCTCACGGGTTCGGCGCGCGCCGACAGCGTGGGCGGCAGGCCCGACCGCGTTGCGGACACGGCCGGTTCGACCTCCAGGATCCGGAATTCCGTGGGCGGCATCGGCACGGGAGCCCAGGAGACGCTGGGCTCCGCCTTCGGCGAGACCCTGGCCATGACGCTCGGTGGCGGCCTCTTCGGCGACGGATGGACGTGGGACTGGTCGAACCTCCGCGGCTCGGCTCTGAGCAATGCCAGCACCGGTGTCCTGGCCGGTGGGGCGATCGGCCTCGGACAGGGCATCCGCAATGTCGTCGACCGGCCCGGAACCATGACTGGTACCGGGTACGCCGGCGGCCCCGAGTCCGATGGTGCGGGAGAAGCCCAGTCCGAGCCGCGCACCGGCAGTGGCATCGGCACCGGCACCGGCACCGGCACCGGCAGTCCAGATCAGGACACGCGCACCGCGCCGCCGGACACCCCCTTCTCGAACAGCGGCCCCACTGACGTCAGTCCACCGCAGGCCGGCGGAGTCCCCTCCTCGGGGAACGCCGGAGCCGGCGTTCCACCGGTCACCACGTCGAGCGTGGACGGGCACCTCTACGAGACGCCTCCCGCGGACACCACCACGAACAGCGCGGAATCCGGTTCCAGTACGGGTCCTGCCGCGGTGCCCCAGGGGGCTCCCGGTCCGCACGACACGGCCAGCGGAGGGTTCGGTGTGAGCCCGGCCGCCGGTACGCCGCCGAACTCCCACGCGGTGGACACGGCGCCGGGGACGACGACCGGCACCGGCACCGGCACCGGCAGCCACACGGGCACGGAGTTCGCCGGCCGGAACGAGACGCGTACCGTCAGCGAGCCGGACAGCGGCAGCCTGACACCACCACCGGACAACACGACCGGCACGGGCACGGGCACCGGCACCCCTGCCCACACCAGCACCGACGCCTCCACCAGCACTTCCACCGACGTGCCTGCCCCGCCGCAGTCCGGCATGACGCCTGACCCGCACAGCCACGTCGGCCCCGCCGCCACGGGCACCGCGCTCGGCCCGGGGACGGCCGGCACAGGTGCCGCCGGAACGGCGGGCACCCACACATCGGCAGGAGCGGTGTCGCACGCCGACGGCGGAGTACCCGTCCAACGAACGGATTCGGGTACGGCTTCCGCCGCCGGCACCGAGGACATGCACCCAGGCGGACCTCCGCTGGAGCACAGCGGCGGGGCGGAAGGACACTCGGATCTGCCGTCCACGCAGCCGGAAGGCCGCCCGGACGCACCACGCGACCCGGTGTTCTCCGCCACGGTCGAGGAGAGCGGTCACCACACCCAGAGCGGTCCTGTGCAGTTCCTGGAGACCAGGCCCACCCCGGCCTCGCCCGGTGCCGCGGCGGGCAGTACCGCAGCGGCACCGTCGTCCACCGCACCGGCGGGCAGCCCTGCCGGTGCGAGCACCACAGCGAAAGGCAACGGCCGGCTGGAGAACCCCACGGCCCCGGACGAAACGCACCACGGCCAGGACGCAGGTCCCGGTCGTGGCGCAGAGGTCGAGACTGCCGGTGCTCCGCAGGAGACGGACAGCGCGTCCGCCACCACCGCGGGCGGCACGGACGCCCCCTCCCGCACGGGCGGTCCGGATCCCATCCGGCCACAGGTGCCCACCGTTTCGCCGAACCCCACCGAGGTTCGGAGTGAGGACGACGCGGACTCCACCGTGGTGGGCGACGTGGCGCCGTCCGTCTCGGATGACGCCCACACGGCCGTGGAATCGGTGCAGAGCGGCAAGACCGGCCCCGGTGCCCGCGACGGGAAGAAAACCGTTCCAGGGCCGTTGCGTCGGCCAGCGGACATCAAGGCGTGGCTGGCGGGAGTGCACTCCGCAGCCGCTGCGCAGAAAGCCGCCCTCTTTGGCCCCGGCGCCGGCTTGTTCTCCGACGTCCAGGCGTTCCCCATGGTGGCCGACTCGGCAAGGACGGCACCCCGGACGGGCGTGGACGGCGAGTCACAGCCGAGTACTCCGGCCTCCGAGGGGACGTCTCGGTCCGCTGATGACTCCTTCTCGGACGACGGCTTCCGCTCAGACGATGGCTCCTCGCCCGACGACGACCCGTACCGCTCCTTCTGGGACGACACCACCACCGACAACAACTCCACCCCCGACCACGACCCCTACCGCTCCTTCTGGGACGACACCACCACCGACAACAACTCCACCCCCGACCACGACCCCTACCGCTCCTTCTGGGACGACACCACCACCGACACCGACACCACCCCCGACCACGACCCCTACCGCTCCTTCTGGGACGACACCACCACCGACACCGACACCACCCCCGACCACGACCCCTACCGCTCCTTCTGGGACGACACCACCACCGACACCGACACCTACCTCTCCTCCACGGACGACGACCCCTACCAATCCTTCGTGGATGACGACCCGTACCACGCCTTCGTGGACGACGACCCCTACCACGCCTTCCTGGACGACGACCCCTACCACGCCTTCCTGGACGACGACCCCTACCACGCCTTCCTGGACGACGACCCCTACCACGCCTTCCTGGACGACGGCTCCCCCCACTCCCCCTCGGACGTCGACCCCGAGTCGGGCATCGACACCGAACCGGATGCGGGAGAACGAATCGATTCGGTGTCCGCTGTCGTCCAGAACGGGAAGGGCCGGACGGGGGACCCGGCTGACGGCACCCAGGACGTTCCCCCGGCACCCGATTCCTCCTTGGCGGACGATGCTTTCTCCGCGCTCAAGCCAGACCGTGAACAGGCCGAGGAAGCCCGGGAGGAATCCGGCACCGGCGAAGAAGCAGGGGCAACGCGATTCCGGAGCAGCGTCGATCCAGCCGAGAGGGATCCATGGGACTCGGCGTCCGAAGAAGCCGGAACGCCCGGGAAGACGGTCGATTCCCGCGCCGGTGCGAAGGACTCCGCGGACACCGGACAGCTGCCGCCGAATCCAGGGGGGAATGGCGGACCACCGTCGGCACTGGTGGTCGGTGACCCCATCGACGCCGATCCGATGATCAGGTCCATCGGGGTGCCCAAAGACGCCAGGCTGCCCTACGTCGACGAAGTGATAGGCGAGTTGCGCCGCATGGTCCAGGAGTCCGGAGCAACCGTGCCGGATGCCAGGTGGAAGCAGCTACCGAAAGAACTGTCCGACAACTACCGGTACATGGTGTCAGGCGTTGGCCGGGGCGGCGGCTTGATGCTGCACCTGGGCAACGTCGAGGCGCTCATCGAGCTCGACCCGCAGGATCCGCGCTCGGTCCGCCACCCGTCCGGGCCGCGCGAAAGCTCCCTCGCACAGGGATCCGCATCCGCGGAGAAGGCGAAGCTCAAGACCCCGGCGAACGCCGGCCGGCCGGAGTCCGAAGGGCCCGAACCGGCCGGTCTCGTTCCGGAGCGCCCCGCAGGGTCAGAGGGCTTCCGGGCTACCGGGACCATCAATGGTGCGTACTCGACGGGAGGGATCTCCCACAGCCATTCGGGCCCGACCAGCGCGACAAGAGTCGGCGCCTCGGGGGGATTCGGTGTCTTCGGCGGTGGACCAGTGGATGTCCTCAAGGTAACCGCCGGCGTCTCCGCCACGATCAACGCGTCCCAACGGGGGACCAACACGGTCGGGGATGCCGAGGGCGGTCATGTCGAGGACAACAGGGTCGATTCGACGGTGATCGCCTACCGTCCCGTCTGGTCGCTGCGGACCCGCACGGAAGCGAAACAGCGCTGGGATTCGATCGAACCGACCACCGTCCAACCGCCGGGGGACGAACGGCTTCTGCTGTACGTGCCCGACCACTACCTCGAGAAGGCGGGGCCGCAGATCACCGCCACGGGAACCGATTCCTTCTCCGAGCGCATGCCCCGGACCTTCTTCGCATCGGGGCTCACCGGCCTTCCCGCCCTCTTCGACGACATCGCCGCCACCCTGCGCCAGCAGGGCGTCAAGCTGCGGATCGGTGATCCAGCACGCGATGAACTGCTGCGGAAGCTGTCGAATCTCGACACGCAGCTGGACAGGTCGGTGAACGACCCACGCGGATATCCGTTCACCCTCCACGATGAGAACGGCGACGCGATAGCCACTGTGGAACTCCACGCGGCGCAGGGGAGGGACGCGATCCGCGTCGGTTCGACGAGCAAGGTCGCCCATGTGGAGAACGTCAGAACGGGAATCGACGGCACCGGTGGAAGGCATACGGTCAGCGGTTCCACCACGCTCTCGGTGGGAGCGGACCTCGGCCTGGTCCCGCCGTCGTTCCTGCACCGTGCGCCAGGGCTGGGCGTCTCGGCTTCACTCGCGGCGACCCGGGAGAAGTCCTACGGGATCAGCGCCGGTCGCACCGGCCTCAACGTGATGGTGGAGCGGACCGCCGAGTACACCAATGCCTACGACGAGAAGTACTACGTCAGCTCCGCCGTCGCGGTCAGGGGAGGAAAACCGGTCACCACGCCTCTGAGGTCCGTAGAGGCGCTCGTGAGGATGTCGGAGAAGGACGCGTTCAAGCGCGGCAAGCCCGTGGACAAGGAAGCGCTCCGCGGAACCCCCGTCACCCAGAACGAGGCGCTGACGCGGAACACGGTCCCTGACGACGCGGAGGGGCCGCCCGACGAGGAGGTCACCTTGATTCCGGGCGACCCGGAATCAGCGGGCAAGCCCCCCGCGCCACCCGTGATCGAGGACATCACCAAGGACGCGGGCACCTCCTCGGCGACGCCGGCTTCCGAACCCACGGTCGTCGTCCACGAGGGGCCGAACGGGAGCACCGTGGAGTACGCGCCCGACCTGCTGCGCGGGACGGGCCGCAGGCCGGGCGACCCCGAGCATGTGGACGTCCCGCCGCACGTCGCCAAGGGCCGCGGCATCGGCATGGGACTCGTCGAGGTCGACGAGGAGACCGCTCGCACGCTCTACGACAGGGTGCGATCGGAGTTGCAGCGCCTCGGCTTCCTGCCGAAGGACATCCACGCACCACTGGCCGATGACCGCTGGTACTCACACGGCAACACGACCGACGCCATGAACGCCAACCTCGAAACACTGGAGAAGTACTTCAGTGCCCGTGGACTGGAGGCGCACTTCGACCAGATCCACCAGGACGGTCTGGTGGTCGTCATGCGTCTGCCCAAGGGTGCGGCGGGCTTCGACGTCGACGTGGACACAGTGAAGATCACCGTCAGGGCCACCGGTTCCACGACCAGGAAGCCGGAGTTCCTTGGCTCGACAGGAGATCGTCACACCGTCAAGCTCAATATGGGCATGGACACCGCCGGCCAGTCCAGCGGAAGCCTCAAGAAGATCGCGCTCAGCCTCCGTCCCAGAATTCTCTTCAAGTATCTGAAGAACGCAGTCGGCGGCGTCGAGCTGATGAAGCAGATCGGCGTCACGGAGGACGTCTCCTATCTGAACAACCGGCCTGAGTTGCTTGAGTATCCGGGAGACGTCAACAAGCACCGGCTGTTCAGCGACTACACGGTCACGATGGAGCTCCAGCACAGTGGCGTGCGGGGGAAGATCCGCAAGGGGATCCGCAACCCGCCTCCGATCGAACTGCCGGACCAGGCAGCGGTGGCCCATTTGCTGCCCCTCGGAGACGTCAGCCAACCCGGGGTGACCAGTCTTGACCGGACGCCGGCGTCCGTGCTCGACCGGGCCGTCATGTACTACGTCGACGCCACCGGCCTCCACGGGGCGGCAACCACGAAGCTCGGGAAGCTGACCGGCCCGCAGGGCGACGCGGACCAGGAACTCCACTCACTCACCGGCAACATTCAGGTGATGGCGCACTTCAAGGAGATGGCCAACGGTCAGCTGAGCACGGACCAGCTGTTCAGCTCCGGGCTGCTCAGGGACACGTTCGGCATGGTCGACCTGCGGGCCGAGCTGGGGCGCGCCGAGTTCGCGGGGGCCACGACCGACAAGTTCGTCAACGGCATCATCAAGCTCGGCCTGCTCCAGACCAACACCACCGACAGCACGGCGAAGGGACTGCGGTGGCTGCAGGGGGACCTCGCCGTGGGCGGTCCGACGGGGTCCGGCACCGGCCCCGCCTGGACGGCGCAGGGGGGAATGGACGCGAGCCGCACATGGCAGCGCAACTCCTCTGTCAGCGAAGGGCGTACGGCCGGAAAGGAACTCATCCAGCTCGACTTCAACCGTGGGTACGCCTTCCGCACAACGGCCGACTTCATCGTCACCAACCGTCTGGAGAAGCACGGCAAACTGGTGCGACAGGCCCACGAGGCGGAAAGGACCGAGGTGAAGGGGCGTACGGTCCTCTTTCTCCTGTCCGAGCCCGAGGCGCTCGCGGAGTACGGAAAGGGCAGTCTCCCGATCTCCGACCAGCAGCTCATCGACGTGATGAACCGCTGGAGGAGGGGTGAGACCAGGCTCAGCGGCAATACCGTGGCCGCCGTGCTGTCCCGGTGGGCCAAGGACACCGGGACACTGCCGGATGACCTGGCCGGGACCCTGGACGAGGACCGCGCCTCACTCGCGGAGAAGCTCGCCGTCCTCCACAGGAACGGCGGCCTTACCATCCTGGACGACCAGATCAGGGACACGTTCAACGAGCGGTTCGGCGCGGGACTCCACAACCCGGCAGCTCGCTTCGACGACATCACGCTCCCCGAGTACCTGACCCGTGAGGATGGCGCCAGGACACTGGGCCACAGCGGCATCCACAGCATCTCCTACGAGGGCGGCAAGAAGGCGTTCGACATCGCGCGCGAGCAGGTCGACAAGGCGGCGCCGGGACTGCTGTCGTCGAGCCCCGAGGTGTGGACCAAGGACGGGCGCAAACTCGGGCGGCTGCAAGGCGGGACGGATTCGCTGCAGGCTCTGCTGGCCGACGGCCGCGAGGCTGCGCTGTGGGATGAGTTCCTCTCGCCCCATGGACTGGCGGTCTATCTTGTCAATCCGGGCGACTGGGCCGGCGCCGACATGGTGGAGATCAAACTGTCCGCGGTCCTCGAAGGCGCCCCCGAGGTACACGACTTCCGGCCCGAAACCGGTATCGAGGTCTACGGGCACGGCTACGCCGGGTCATCGCAGGGCACCTCTTTCGACGGCTCCCAGTCCTTCACGCCCCTGAAGTTCACCGCGGGAGAAACCAACACCTCCCACAGCGTGGGCCTGGGTACCGCGGAAGGGCACCACAAGGGGGTGAAGCGCTCGGAGAACGCCGTCACCGAGCAGACCGTCTACGACTGGAACGGCCACTATCTGGCCCGGTTCAAGCACACGTTCACGGTCGAGGTCCGGCGGCTGGACCTGGCCGGCCAACCGATCAACAACTGGCTGACGGGCCTTTACAGAGCCAAGGACGTACACCGCTCAGAAGTCAGCAAAGCCAGTGTGCCCGGTCACCTCGACCTGATGGTCCCGCGGGGCCTGGCCGAGTTCAAGCCACAGTTCGGACCGGCGCTGCCCCGGCAGCTCCGGCCCCTGGGTGAACTGCCGTCCGACTCCTTCGTTGACGGCGCTCTCCTGGACGATGCGCTTCCGGCCGCGATGAAACTCATGAGGAAGCTGTTCGGCGACCAGGCCGACGGGGACAGAACGCACACGAGCATGACGATCCGGCAGCTCATGGGACGCACGCACATGACCAACCACCTGGCGGAAGCGTCGGGGGGTAAACGCTATCTGATGACCGAATCCCTGCATGTGCCAGGCCACCCGTCCAAGAGGGCCAGGTTGTACATGCGCGGCGACCTGTTCGCGCTCGAAGTGCTCGGCCCGGTCAAGGGCACCGGATCGGGCCGTTACACCAAGCAGCAGAGCGGAACGACGATCAACCAGGGAACCGACCACTGGCGCCCGACGATCAACGAGAGCAGCTCCGGCTCAGGAGACCGGGGTGACGGCAGCGCCGCGTTCTCGCGTGCCACCGACAGTGGGGTCGGGGTCGCCGGAACGGAGAACTACCGGCGAGAACAACACGTCAAACAGCAGGGGCCGATGTACCTCGTCCGGCTGCGCGGCCGCTACCGGTTGGAAGCCGAGGAGTACACACGCAACCTCCTGTTTCCGGACACGTACAAGAAGGACCCCGTCCGCAGCGATCCCTTCACCGGAGATGTGTACGTGCAGGTGTTCCAGGCCGAGCTCGACGATCTGCTCCGCCGACTCGACCGGACGGATCACACGGCCGCCCGGGGAGACCTGGGCTGGCTGGACCTTGAGGATGCTCCGCGGTTCGACCTCGCCGCGCTGCTGAAGGACGCCACCGAGGACCGTGGGATCAGCGCGGCACGGGTGCACGAGGCACTGGCCCGCCGCATCAGGGCCCAGCTGGACACGGGAAACGACGCGGCAGTCCTCACCCTGCGAACGTCCGACCTCGACGCGCACACCTACGAGACCGCTCTCACCTGGGCAGTCGACACCATGCGTACGGACCTGGCTGCCGCGAGGCAGACCGACCCGACACTGGCCGCGCCCGCGGAACTCACCCACTATGAGGGGATACTCCGGGGCCTTTCGTCCGATCCGGATTCCGTCCACCCCGCCGATCAGGCCATCAGCGACATTCCCGCGGCAGTCAACAGGGTCCGTGACCGGCTCATGAGCGGCACACCGGTGCCGCCCGCGCAGCTCCCCGCGGCCCTCTCCTTCCACGCACTCTCCTGGGAGCACCTGCTCCGCGACATCGCGCACGAGCTGGAGGCACACGTGCGGCTGGACGTCGTCGACGCGCAGGGCGGGACCCGTAGCCACTGGGCGCAGCCTTCAGGCCATGTCCACGCCTTCGCACCACTCGACCACGACGCCCCCGGCAGGCATGGCCTCACCGCCCGGGACGCCGAGGACGCCGGCTTGATCGATCCGCATCTGCGGCGCACGGCCGAGGAGCTCGGAATCGACGAGCAGGAACTGGGGAGGATCTACCGAGCCTCCTGGGAGCAAGGACGGACCTTCGCCGAGATGCTGGCCCGGGAAGTGGAGAACCGGCCGGGTCACGCGCCCGAGAACGGTTCCAGGCGGCCCCCCGCGCACCGTGCGTCCCCGGCACTCCCCGTTCCTCCGGCGAGCGGGCCACCCGTGAACGACGCCGAACTCCTGCTCCAGAAGTTCCGGGAGGTCGCCCCGCCCACCGATGACATCGTCCGGAAAACCCCGCCCACGAGCCCGCTTCACCCGGCGAACGGTTTCTCAACCGCCATGTCCGTCGCCCGGACCGGCAAGGCCACGTCTCGCCGACCAGCACAGTCGCATGGTGCGGCAGCGGGGACGCGCCACCGTACACCGCCGTCGGAAGCCGGACATGAGGGCGGCCCGGCAGAGGTCTCCGGACAGACCGACTCAGCCGAGACACCGGTGCCGAGCCCGTCGAGTGGCGGCGGAGGCACTCCAGGGAACAACCAGCCTCCGCCGAGGCAGTCGGATGGAGACCATGCGTTCGCCGTCCTCACGAACACCGCAGGCAAGTAAGTCCCTTCTCCTTGTCGTTCGGTCATGGTGACGGGGGCCGGTGGTTCCACCGGCCGTAGGCCGGCAGCCGGAGCGACAAGGGGCGCCACCCGCTCCGGCACGCCCCGACGACCCCCGGTAGGGCACACAGGTGAACATCCGGCGACCCCCGGATGTCCTGTCGTCCTCTCTTACTCCATCCCGAAGTAACCGACATGGTGTCCTCTGAGCCATTGCCGATGATTTTCGGCAAGTGATCCGAGGAACGATGACGATGAACCTTCGCGGAAGACGCAGAAGACGCATACGGGCCACCGCGCGCCACACGGCCGTGGCGGCGGCGCTGGCCGTACTGGTGGCCGGCGGGGCGGTGACCGCCGGCGCGGCCTCGGCGGACCAGCCGGCCGGCGGAGAGCGGGCGGGCCGGGCCGCCGGTGGCGCGTGGCTGCCGCCGACGCCGGAGAACTGGCCGCAGGTGGTGGACTTCAGCAGGACCCCCACCGACACGGTGACCCACGGCCTGCAGCACTATGCGGAGACGTACGACACCGTCGGCGGCCGTCAGCACACCCAGGTGCTGACGGCCGACCTCACCGACCCCAACCTGCGGGTCGGCGTGGTGGAGGCCGGGGACACCCTGACGAACCCCGCCGACGAGACGGTGTCGTCGATGGCCAACCGGACGGGCGCCGTCGCCGGTGTGAACGGCGACTACTTCGACATCCACGCCAGCGGACGCCCACTGGGCGGTGTGATCTCCGACGGGCGGCTGCTGAAGACGCCGAAGACCGGATTCGCCTCCCAGCTCGGCATCCGGCGGGACGGCAGCATGGTGATGGGCCCCGAGACCTTCAGCGGCACCATCACGGACGGTTCCGCCTCGCACCCGCTCACCTCCGTCAACACGGTGGACGACATCGCGTCGAACGGCATCACCGAGGTCACCCCCGACCTGGGCGACACGCCGGGGCTGAGCGCGGGCACCCTCGTCCTCGGGCACGGCACGCCGGGCGGCTCCTTCACCGTCGACACCGTACGGACCGGTGTGACGTCGGTGGACAGGCTGACGGCAGGACAGGTCGGCCTGCTGGGCGGCGGGACGGGCGGGCAGTGGCTCGCCGACACCCTGCACCCCGGCGACGAGGTCACCCTGACCACCCGGATCTCCCCCGACAACGACCTGAAGCAGCTGGTCAGCGGGGTGACGACGCTGGTGAAGGACGGCAAGGTCTACAAGGACCCGACGGGCACCCCGCCCAGCGGCGCCAACCCCGAGACCGCCGTCGGCCTCACCAAGGACGGCAGGCACGCCATCGTCGTGACCATCGACGGGCACGGCGGCACCGGCACGGCCTTCGGCGTCACCCCCGAGCAGGCCGCCGGCTACATGGCCGCGCACGGCGCCTGGACCGCCCTGCTGTTCGACGGCGGCGGCTCCACCACGATGGCGACCCGGGTCCCCGGCGCGCACCAGGCCACCGTGGCCAACACGCCGTCCGACCTGCCCGGCAACACCGAGCGCCCGGTCGCCAACGGCATCTTCTTCTACTCGACCGCCGACCGGCCGGGGCCCGCGACGAAGGTCGTCGTGAACGGCGGCGAGGACCTCACGACGGTCCCGGGCGGCACCGTGCCGCTCCCGGCCTACGCCACCGACTCCGCGGGGAACCCGGCCGCGGGTGCCGTGCACGTCCGGGTCCAGCCCGCCTCGCTCGCCACCGTCTTTGACGGGAAGCTGACCGCGCACCGGGCCGGCAGCGGGCGGATCGTCGCGGACGACGGCGGGGCGAAGACCTCCCAGAAGCTGACCGTGGTCGACCGGCTCGACACCCTCACCGTCTCCCCCGACGCCCCCGACCTCGCGAACGGCGCCACCCAGCAGCTCACCGTCTCGGGCACCGCGGGGCACGGCGGGGCCGTCCGGATCCCCGCCGAGGCCGTGCACTGGACGGTCGAACCGGCCTCGCTCGGCACCGTCGACGCCCAGGGGCTCTTCACGGCCGACCGCACCGCGAGCGGACTGGCCAAGGTCACCGCGTCGGCCGGCGGGGCGACCGCCACGGCGTCCATCGCGGTCGGCAGCGTCAGCAAGACCATCGACCCGATGACGAGCACCGACGTCTGGCGCATCAGCAACAACACCACCGGGAAGCCCGCCACCCTGAGCGCCGCGCCCGGCGATGTGCCGCCCGGCTCCACCGAGTCCGGGTCGCTGAAGCTGGACTACACGATGCCCGCCGGCTCCGGCGTCAAGCAGCTCGTCCTGTCGTCCGCCAAGACGCTGAAGACGACGACGAGCGACGACGGGCAGAACCCCACCGGCATCGGGGTGTGGATCAAGGGCGACGGCTCCGGCATCGAGCTGGCCGAGGCGTACATCGGCGTGGACGGCGTGAAGACCACCCTGTACCCGACCTATGTCACCTGGCACGGCTGGCAGCTCGCCGTGGCGCAGCTGCCCGCGGGCCTGCAGTTCCCGCTGACGATCTCCTTCGTCGACTTCCTCGCGATCAACCCGAGCGTGACGAGCAGCGGTGCCCTGAACGTGGCCGGGCTCCAGGCGCTCTACTCGCCCCGGCCACCCGCCGCGCCGGCGTACCGGGCGATCCCGGAGAACCCGTCATGGCTGACGTTCGAGGAGGACTCCGCCGCGTTCACGAAGACCGGCAGCACCTTCCTGACCGGCGACGACGCACATCTGCTGGCGTCCGACCCGGGCTCGGTGAGCAGCCACGTCATGGACTCGATCGCGAAGCGGCTGCCGTCCCTGAGCCCCCAGGCCCGGCCGGACGTGGCCCAGTTCCTGGGTGACATGTCCGACGACGGGAAGCTGCCCGACCTGCAGTTCGCCAAGTCGAAGATGGACGCGCTGGGCATCCCCGCCCGGGACATCGTGGGCAACCACGAGATCACGCAGGGCGCCGACGCCGAGAACGGCAACTACGGGCAGACGTTCGGCGACACCCACTACGCCTACACCGAGGGCCCGGCCCGGGTGATCGTCACGGACAACTCGCACGGCAGCCTGCAGTCCTCCGACCCGTTCCAGCAGCCCGAGGCCGCGCAGTACGCGTGGCTGGTGCAGCAGCTGACCGCCACCACCGCCGAGGACGTGCTGGTCACCACGCACATGCCGGCCTATGACCCGCACGCGGCGAAGAACAGCCAGTTCACCGACCGCTGGGAGGCGCGGATGTACCTGCGTCTGGTGCAGCGGTACCAGCAGACGCACCCGCAGCAGCACGTGATCATGCTGTACGGCCATGCGCGGGGATTCTCCGAGCAGATCCTCGACCCCGAGGGCCGGAGCGTCAGCACCGCCGAGGGCGGCATTCCGCAGCTCACGTTCGCCGACCTCGGCATGCCGGCCTACGCGCCCTCGAACGAGGGCGGCTTCTACCACTTCGGCCTGGTGCACACCTCCTCGGACGGCCGGATCCAGTTCTCGGTGGAGCCGGCGCTCGCGTCGATCGAGGTCACGGCGCCGACGACCACACCGGCCGCCGGCGAGAAGCTGACACTGACGGCGACGGGCACCCAGACCGGCGGCGACAACCTGCCGGACCTCACCATGCCGATCGCCGACCCGGCCTCCCACGTCTGGTCCTCCAGCGACAACCGGGTGGCCACGGTCGACCGCACCACCGGCCGGCTCACCGCCCGCCACCCGGGCACCGTCACGGTCTCGGTGACCAGCGGCGGCGTCTCGGGCAGCGTACGGCTGACGGTGCGGTAGCCGACGCAGGCGGGGCGCCGGGGCCGCGGGCCCCGGCGCCCTTCGCCGGGCGGCTGATCAGCACCCCGCCTGCCTCGTCCCCGCCTCCCCCTGGGAGGCCGGAACGTACCGCCACTCGACGGTGCTGCCCGGCACCGCCTCCGAGACCGTCTCACCAGGCCGGCTCCGGGAACTGACGCAACGGCATCGACCCTGGCGGGCGACTGCTCACCCTGACCATCACCGGCCTGGGCTCCGACTCCTCGCTCGGGCACGGGGACAACCCGCGGCTCAGGCGCCGCCTGCTCGCGGTCGCGGCCTACTCGTCGGAGCCGCCGCGGGCACCGTCCTGGTCCAGCACCACATGACCGCCTGGGCCCTGCTGGCGAGCACCCTGCTCGTCGGCCTGGCCCTGGCGACCTACCGGGAGCGCGGCTGAACGAACCCGCGAGGACGTTCACGCTTCGCCGAGCCCTCGCACCCACCACAAGGAACGGCACCGGACCCGGCGGTGGTGCCTGCGCCGGCGCACCGCTCCGCCGCCCGACTCCCCTTCGCGGCCGAACGGGCAGGGGGTGGCCCCCGCGCACACCGTGATCGACGAGAACGCCGCCGCCTGCGCCACGCCCCACCCGCTGCGGAACCGGAGTCCACACGAACCCGGGTCTACTCATCCTGCGCCTGGTCACGGGCCTGTTGATTGTGGGTCACGGCGTCCAGAAGGACGTACACCACACTCGCCGCGGGCGCCACCCAGACGCGAGGCGGCTCTCTCCGCCTTGCGGTGCACGGCACCGGACGACGCGGGTCGTTCCGGCGCGAATCGTCGGACCGGCCCTATCGGGTGGTGAGGCCCGTGGCCAGGGCCTCGTCCAGCTTTCGGCACTCGTCGTAGCGCGGCAGCAGGCCCTTGGCCTCGGCCTCGGCGAGGGTGGGGGCCACGCTGTCGCGTGGGGAGAGGATGGGCTCGATGCCGTCGGGGATGGGCAGGCCGAGTGCGGGGTCGAGGGCGGCGAGCGCCATCTCCTGCTCGGCGACGTAGGGGCCCGACCACATGTAGTGCATGATCGTGTGGTCCTCCAGCGCGATCGCGGCGTGGCCCACCCCGACGGGCAGGTAGACGGCGTGGAAGTCCTCCGGGTCGAGCACCTCGCTGTCCCAGCGGCCGAAGGTGGGCGAGCCGACGCGGATGTCGACGACCACGTCGAGCGTCCTGCCGCGCGGGCAGTAGACGTACTTGGCGGTGCCGGGCGGGGTCGCGGTGTAGTGGATGCCGCGCACCGTGCCGCGGCGCGAGGCGCTGTGGCTGGCGTGCGCGACGGGGAACAGCGGCCGGCCTGTCGTGCCGACGAGCGCGTCCTCCTGGAACTGCGAGACCACCAGGCCCCGGTCGTCGCGGAACACCTTCGGGCTGAACGCGTATGCGCCGTCCACGGCGAGCGTACGTACCTGCATCCCGGTCTCCGGCCTCCTCGACTGCGCGGTGCCCGCACCGCGGTCCCAGTCCACCAGCGTCCCCTGAAGCGGGGACAAGGCGGAGGCAAAGCCCCCGCGTCCCCGTCCGGTCCGCCCACGGCGGGCTCGGCCCCGGCCCACCCGGGGGCGCGGGGAACTGCGCGACGAGCCACGACGGAACCGTCGGATCGTCACCGCCCCGACCGGGCAGCCTCTGCCGTCTTCCGACCACCGGCGGGTGGATGGTTGCTCGCGCAGTTCCCCGCGGCCCTTTTCGTGCGCACACCTCACATGGGGCCGGGCGCGGTCGTCTCCGGGCCCCGGCCCGGTGGGTGGCTGCTCGCGCAGTTCCCCGCGGCCCTGGGCAGGCCGGGGCAGGCCCTACAGGGCAGTGGCCGTCCACATGTCGCGCAGGGAGTCGCGGAGCGCTGTCCGCGGGCGCCAGCCCAGGAGTTCCGCGGCGAGGCCGATGTCCGCGCGGGTCCAGCCGCCGCCACCCCCGTGGCTGGGCACGGGCCCGCCGCGGAGCCGTACCGCACCGGGCGGCAGCCCGGCCGCGGCGACGAGCAGTCGGACCAGCTCGGCCATGCCGACCGCCGTGCCGCTGCCGATGTTCACGACGCGGCCCGTGACCGGCCGCTCCGCGGCCCTGACCACCGCGTCGGCGACATCGCGGACGTCGACGAAGTCCCGGCGGGCGTCGGCGACGTCCAGCTCCACCGGCTCGCCGGGCGCCGCGGCGCGCAGCCGGGCGGCGACCGCGCCGAGGAAGCTGGCGGGGGTGGTGCGGGGCCCGCAGACGTTGACGACCCGCAGCACCACGCCGTCGGCGGCGCCCGCGCGGGTCGCGTCCAGCAGGGCCCGCGCGCCGGCCAGCTTGGTGCGGCCGTAGGCGCTGGTGGGCGCGGGCTCGGCGGTCTCGTGGACGGAGGTGCCGGGTGCCGTCTCGCCGTACTCGTGGACGGAGCCGATCTGGACGATCCGGGGCCGGGCGGGGAGGGCGGCGGTGGCCGTCAGCAGGCGCCGCACGAGGTGGACGTGGGCGTCGGCCATGTCGGCCTCGGAGCGCACCCAGCCGCCGGCGGCGTTCACGACCACGGCCACGCGGTGCGCGGCCAGCAGGTCGGTGACGGTGCCGGGGTCCGCGGTGACGAGGTCGAGGGCGGTGAACGCGTGGGCGTCGAGGCCGGGCGCGGGGTGCCGGGCGATGCCGAGGACCTGCTCGCCCCGCGCGGCGAACGCGGCGCACACCGCCCTGCCGAGGCAGCCGGTCGCACCGACGACGGCGACCACCCGGGGCCCCCCGGGACCGGGCTGGAGCCCGCCAGAACCGGATCCCCCGACGGCCCCGGCGCCGGGGCCGCCGCCCGGTGCGCCCGCGGCCGTCATCAGGACCACCTGCGCGGCCGGGCGTGCCGGCCGCGTTTGCGGCCCGGCATGAGGAAACTGGCGAGCATGGCGGCCGCGGCGAAGCCCATCACCCAGACGAAGCTGTGCGAGAACGCGCCGGCGAGGTCGTCCAGGGTGACCTTGCCGCGGTGGGCCTTGGCGGTGCTGATCAGCCGGGCCTGGAGCACGACGAGCAGCACGGCGGCGCCGAAGGAGCTCCCGATCTGCATGAAGACGCGGTTCTCCGCGGTCGCGCCGGGGATCGACACGGGCGGGATGTCGCGCAGGGCCGCCGTCATGGCGGGCACGATGACGGCGCCGATCCCGATGCCGTTGACCACCAGCGCGGCGCTCAGCAGGATCTGGTCGGTGCCGGTGCTGAGCTGGGTGAAGACGGCGATGCCCACGGCGGTGAGCAGCAGGCCGGCCTGCATGAGGGAGCGGGGCAGGAACGTGCGGATCAGCTTGGGCGTGAACCGCAGCGACAGGCCCATGCCGGCGCCCAGCGGCACCAGCAGCAGGCCGGCCTTCAGCGGGGTGTAGCCGCGGACCTGCTGGTAGTACATGGGCAGCACGGCCATCGCGCCGAAGAGGGCGATGCTGGCGAGGAAGAGCACCAGCGAGGACGTGGTGAAGCTGCGGTGCCTCAGCAGCCGCAGGTCGATGATCGGCTGCCCCTTCTTCTTTCTCAGCGCGTGCAGGGTGAAGGCCGCGAGCAGGACGAGGCCGATGGCCAGCGTGACGAGGGGGCGCTCCTTGGTGAAGCTGCCCTTGCTGCCGGCCTCGGAGAAGCTGTAGACGATCACGCCGCAGGCCGGCGAGAGCAGCAGCATGCCGACCAGGTCGAGCTTGGTCTTGACGGGCGCCTTCTGGTGGGGCATGCCACGGGCGGCGAACAGCGCGAGCAGGCAGATCGGCACGTTGACGTAGAAGATCCAGCGCCAGCCGGGTCCGTCGATGATGAGACCGCCGAGCACCGGGCCGAGCACCGGGCCGATGGCGGACGGGATGCCGATGAGGCTCATCACCCGGCCGAGGTTCTCCCGGCCCGCCGCCTGTGCCAGCACGGCGGTGCCGAGCGGCAGCACCATGCCGCCGGCCAGGCCCTGCACCACCCGGAACACGATGAGCGTCTGCGCGGTCCACGCCGCGCCGCACAGCGCGGAGCCCACCATGAAGAGGGCGATGCAGAACATCCAGACGTTGCGGGCGCCGAACCGCATCAGCGACCAGCCGGTGGCCGGGATGACGGAGGCCATGGCGAGCATGTAGCCGGTGCCGAACCACTGAAGCGTGGACAGCTCGATGTCAAACGTCTGTTTGAGCGTGTTCAGGGCGATATTGGTCATCGTGGCGTCCAGTTGCACCAGGATGGTGCCCAGCAGGATGACGCCCACCAATTTCATCACCGCGGGCGGTAGTCCGGTCCGCGTGGTCGGCTGGGCGCCGGGTGCGGATGCGGATGCGGCCTGCACTGCTGCCACTGATCGAGTCCTTTGTGTTTTGTCCTCGGGGGAGGCCGGTTCACCGGCTCCCGGTCAGTTCCGCGCGGATGCGGAGCGGCTCCCACCACGCGCGATGGTCGCGGTACCAGGCCACGACGTCGGCCAGGCCCTCCTCGAAGGGGACGCGGGGCACGAATCCCAGTTCGGTGCGGATCTTCGTGGTGTCGACGGAGTACCGCTCGTCGTGTGCTTTCCGGTCCGGCACGCGGCGTACCCGGGAGAAGTCGGCGCCGCAGAGGTCGAGCAGCCGCCCGGTCAGGTCGCGGTTGCTGAGTTCGACACCGCCGCCGATGTTGTAGACGTCACCGGTCCGCCCGTCGTTCAGGACCAGGTAGACGGCCCGGCAGTGGTCGTCGACGTGGAGCCATTCGCGGACGTTGTGGCCGTCCCCGTACAGCGGCACGTCACGGCCGTCGAGGAGGTTGGTGACGAAGAGCGGAATGAGCTTCTCGGCGAACTGGTACGGCCCGTAGTTGTTGGAGCAGCGGGTGATCGACAGGGGCAGGCCGTGGGTGCGCCAGTAGGCGCGGGCTATCAGGTCGGAGGACGCCTTGGAGGAGGAGTACGGGGAGTTGGGCCGGAGCGGGCAGTCCTCCGTCCAGGATCCCTCGCTGATGGAGCCGTACACCTCGTCGGTGGAGACGTGCACGATGCGCTGGACCTTCGCCAGCCGGCAGGCCTCCAGCAGGGTGGAGGTGCCCACCACGTTGGTCATGACGAACTGCTGGGCGTTCATCAGCGACCTGTCGACGTGCGACTCGGCCGCGAAGTGCACCACGACGTCGTGGCCCGGGACGATGTCGTTCATCAGCCGGCCGTCGCAGATGTCGCCGTGCACGAAGGAGAGCCGCGGGTGCTCCATGGGGATGTTGGCCAGGTTCCCCGCGTACGTCAGTTTGTCCACGACGGTGACGTGGGCGCCCACGAGCGCCGGATAGCGCCCTTCGAGCACACAGCGGACGAAGTGCGAGCCAATGAAACCGGCGCCGCCGGTGACGAATACCTTCATGCCGGTACATCGATTCTCGAGTCGTCGCCGACGAGCAGTCTGTGCATCGCCGAACCGTCTTCCTGCCGGCGGACGTCACCGGCCTTTCCGATGATGGAGCCCTGAATGGTCCGCACGCCGTGCACCGACGCCTGGTCCAGCAGGATGGAGTTCTCGACCCCGGCGTGCCGCAGCCGGCAACCGGTGCCGATGGAGGTGTGGGGGCCGACGTGGCTGTCCTCGATGAGGCTGCCCGCGCCGATGATCACGGGTCCGCTGATCACCGACCTGATCACCTCGGCGCCCTCCTCGACTATCACGGCGCCGGTGAGCCTGCTGGCCGTGTCCACGCGCCCCGTGACGGCGCCGGCGATGGCGCCCAGCAGGACCTGGTTGCAGGTGAGGACGGACGCGAGGGTGCCGGTGTCGGCCCAGTAGCCAAAGAACCTGCCCGCCCGGACCTCGTCGCCGCGGGTGACCAGCCACTGGATGGCGTCGGTGATCTCCAGCTCGCCGCGTGCGCTGGGCTCGATGGCGCGCACCGCGTCGTGGATCCGGGGCGTGAAGAAGTAGGCGCCGGTCACCGCGAGGTCGCTGCGCGGCTCGGCGGGCTTCTCGGTCAGGGCGGTGACGCGGCCGTCGGCGTCGAGTTCCGCGATGCCGTACGCGGTGGGGTCGGCGACCCTGGTGACGACGAGCTGGGCGGCGGGCGCGCCGGCCCGGAACGCGGCGAGCGGCTCCGCGAGCCCGCCCTCGAAGACGTTGTCGCCCAGGTACATCACGAAGTCGTCGCCGGCCAGGAACTCCCGGGCGATGATGACGCAGTGCGCGAGGCCGCGGGGTGCGTCCTGGGGCAGGTAGGTGACCGCGAGGCCGAACCGGGAGCCGTCCCCGACGGCCGCCCGGATCTGCTCGCCGGGCCTGCCCTCGCCGATGACGACACCGGCTTCGCGGACACCGAGGGCGGCGAGCTCCTTCAGGGCGTGGAAGAGGACGGGTCTGCCGGCGACCGGCACGAGTTGTTTGGGAGTGCTGTGGCTGAGCGGGCGCAGTCGCGTGCCCGCCCCGCCCGCCAACACGAGAGCCTTCACGGTGACCTCTCAGATCAGTTTCTCGAGGGCGCCGACGGTGTCGGCGGGCGTGGGCTGGGCGAGGATCTCCTGGCGCAGGCGGCGCGACGAGGCGCGGATGGCGTCGTCGTTCAGCACGGTGGAGACGGCCGAGGCGATCCGCTCGGGGACAGCCTCCTTGGCGTTCACCGTGATGCCGCAGCCGACGTCGGCGAGCTGCCGGGCGTTGAGCTGCTGGTAGGGCATGGTGACGACGATCACCTGCGGGACGCCGAGCGAGGCGGCGGTGAGCATGGTTCCCGAGCCGCCCTGGTGGATCAGGGCGTCGCAGGTCGGCAGCAGCAGGTTGAGCGGCAGGCCCTCCACGACGCGGACCCGCTCGGGAAGTCCGGTGAGGCGTTCGCGCTCGGCGCGGCCGACGGCGAGCACCACTTCCAGGTCGAGCCCCTGGAGGCCTTCGAGGATCTTCGGGATGACGAAGTTGTCCGAGCCGGACATCTCCGTGGTGGTGGTGCCCCAGGTGACGCAGACGCGGGGCAGCTTGGGCGGCTCGGAGAGCCAGCCGGGTACCCGGCCGGGCCCGTTGTAGGGGACGTAGCGCATCGGGATGCGGTGGGTGACGGCGGGGATCTGGAGGTCGGCGGAGCAGGTGTCGACGGTGCCGACGGCGTAGTTCTCCCGTGGCTCGACGCCGAACCGCTCGTAGAGGCCGCGCAGGTCCTCGTTCCAGGTGGTCACGGGGGTGCCGCAGCCGGGGAAGCCGATCTCCGTCAGCAGCGCGGGCCCCCACAGGAAGTGCACCAGCGGGGCGCCGGCGGCCTGGGCGGCGAGCGGCGCCGCCAGCACCATCGGGTCGGCCACGACCAGGTCGGGCCGCCAGTCCTCGGCGACCCGGACCAAGTCGTCCGCCATGGCCGCGGCGGCGTTGACGAACGGCACGAAGCGGATCTTGCGCAGGCTCGCGCGGGCCTCCGGGGACAGCTCGGGCGTCTTACTGACCTTCAGTTCGCGGCCGTCCAGGTGCTGGTGGGCGCCGCGCAGCCGCTCGGCGAGGGCGACGAACTCGGCGTTGAAGTCATGGCCCTCGGCGACGGTCACATGGACCGTGCCGGAGGTGCGCACGGCCTCCGCCGCGTCCGGCTGGCAGGCCACCAGCACCTCGTGCCCGGCGGCGCGGCAGGCCCAGATCAGCGGCACCATGTGGAAGTAGTGGGTGGCCAGGCCCCACGGGACGAACAGAACCTTCATCGTTGGTTTCCTTTGGGCTGTGGTCGAAGGAGGGTCCCGGGCGTCCCGGCCCACCGCGCTCGGCTCCTGACCTCGTCGACCAGGGCCATGTGACGCAGCAGCGTCTGCGCGTAGGTGGCGGAGCCGGCCTCGTCCCGGGCCGCGCGTGCGAAGGCGCGCACGAGGTTCGCGAACTGGTCGTCCGCGGGCAGCCTGATCTCCTCGACGCCGCTCTGCCGGGTGAGCCGCACGGTCGGCCGCAGGTCGACGGGCGGTGTGTACGCGCGCTGGAGGCTGATGCGGCCCTCGCTGCCCCAGATCGCGTACATGGAGCGGTACGCCGACTGGAAGCTGAAGGACAGCTCGGCGGGGACGCCGTCGGCGGACAGCAGCAGGGCGTTGCCGCCGAGGTCGACGCCGCGCTCGGCGTCCCGGCGCAGCACGGAGCCGGCCACGGTCAGCTCGGGCCCGAGGAAGAGCTGCGCGGCCCGCAGGGTGTAGACGCCGACGTCCAGCAGCGCCCCACCGCCCAGTTCGGCGCGGTAGCGGACGTCGCCGGGGTCGCGGGGCGGGATGCCGAACGCGCTGGAGAACAGCCGGGGCTCGCCGATCGCGCCGTCGTCGACGAGCCGCTGGACGGCGGCGTGCTGGGAGTGGTGCAGGAACATGAAGCCGTCCATCAGCCGGCGGCCGTGCCCGGTGGCGGCGGCCACCAGTTCCTCGGCCTCGGCGAGGCCGGTGGTGAGCGGCTTCTCCACGAGGACGTGCTTGCCGGCCCGGAGGGCGCGCAGCGCCCAGGCGTGGTGCAGCCCGGTGGGCAGGGCGATGTACACGGCGTCGATGTCGGCGCGGTCCACCAGCGCGTCGTAGCCGTGCACGGCGTCGCCCCCGAAGCGCCCGGTGAAGCGCGCCGCCTTGGCGGGGTCGCGGCTGGCGATCGCGGCCAGCTCGACCTCCGGCACCCGGCCCATGGCGGGCAGGGTGTGCCGCCAGGCGATGTCGGCGCAGCCGAGCACGCCGATCCGCAGGGGGGCGGGGCGTCCGTGGCGGGCGGTGCGTCCGTGGGGGGCGGTGCTCCCCTGGGGGGTGGTGCTTCCGTGGACAGCGGTGCTCCCCTGGGGAGCGCCGGTCTCGTGGGATGCGCTGCTTCCGTGAGGGGCGCCGGTCTCCTGGGGGGCGCCGGTCTCGTCGGACGCGCCGGTCTCCTCGGACGCGCCGGTCTCGTGGGGTGCCATGTGCCGCCCTCTCTCCGTCACCAGAGGCTGTGGACGCAGGCGAGCAGGCTGCGTGCCTCGACGTTCAGGTAGTGGCCGTGCCGCAGCAGACCCATGAGCTGACGTACCGTCATCCAGCGGAAGTCGTCCGGGAGCTCGTGGGGGAAGTCCTCGGGGACCTCCACGATCTGGTAGCGCGTCTCGGCGTGCTGGAAGCGCCCGCCCTCCTCGGAGAGCACGGTGTCGAACCGGATGCGGTCCGGGTCGGCCTCGATGACGTCGGCGAGGAAGGGCACCGGGCGTCCTCCGGCGGTCGCGGCCGGCAGTTGCACGGTGGGCGCCAGCTCCACGGTGTCCAGCAGGCCCGGCTCGGGCTGGGCCTTCACCAGCAGGTGCAGCACCCCGTCCACGGGCCGGGCGAGGAAGGCCGCGCGGCCCTGCCCGAGGGGTTCGAGCAGCGGCTGCGTCCAGCTGGTGACCTCGCGGTTGGCGGCCCGCACCCGGGCGCCGATGATCCGGAACGTGCCGCTGCCGTCAGTGCTCGCGATCTCGTCGCCGGTGGTGGCCCAGCCGTCCACGGCGGCCAGCGGGACGAGCCGGGTGCGCCACTCGCCGCGGGTCTTCGTCTCGGTGAACCAGCTCAGCAGCTCGGTGCCGGTGTCCCCGGTGTGGTAGGAGCGCAGCAGCGCGGCCGTGAAGGGGTCACCGGTGCCGGGTGCGGCCCCGCCGCCCGCCTGGCCGTGTACGGCCGCCCCGCCGGACCCCTCGGAGGGCACGAGCGGCATGCAGGACAGCACCGTACGGGCGTCCATGTTGACGAGGTTGTCGACGCGCAGCAGTCCCCTGAGCTGGGTCAGGCTCACCCAGTGGAAGTCCTCGTGCTCGGGGACGTCCCCGGTGGCCTCCACGACGATGTTGCGGTTGTGCTTGTGCCAGAACCAGGAGCCCTGCTCGGACTGGAGCACATCCACCAGGACCCGGCCGCGCCCGGGGCCGCGGAAGAACTCCAGGTACCGGGTGGTGCCGCCGCGGTGCACCCGGGTGTAGTTGCTGCGGGTGGCCTGGATGGTCGGCGAGAGCTGGAGGGTGTTGATGTTGCCGGGCTCCATCTTGGCCTGCATCAGGAAGCGCAATTCGCCGTCGAACCGCTTGGCGAGAATGCCCAGGATGCCGATCTCCGGCTGGTGGATGATCGGCTGGTGCCATGCGGCGCGGCCGTCCGCTCCGTCGGCCACCGCGTGCAGGCCCTCGATGGTGAAGAAACGCCCGCTGGCGTGCCCGAGGTTTCCGGTCGCCGGGTCGAAGCGCCAGTCGTCCAGCGCCGCGAACGGAACGCGCGTCACCTCGAACCGGTTGGCCTTCTGGCGCTCGGTCCACCAGGCGTCGAACGCGACGGTGGCCGCCGGGTCGGCACGGTGGCCGGCAGAGGTGGCGAAGGGTGACGTCGTGTTCACGCCGCCTCCGCGTCGCCAGTCGTCGAATACGGTGCCGCTCCGCGCACTGTGACCTTCCCGTTCCGTCGTGGTGTCCAGCTCAGCGGTTTCGGCTGAAGCCGGGGTGTGTGGGTCATACGAGGTCTTCGACGAGGCGGACGGCCGTGCTGAGGGGCGGCTGCGCCAGGTTCTCCTGGCGCAGGCCGTGGGCGGCCTTGCGCCAGCTGTCCTCGGTGAGCAACGCCGAGACGGCCGCGGTCAGTTCGGCGAGCGGTCCCGACCCGGTGATCTCGGTGGGGTGGGCGGCCAGCCCGATGCCGGCGCCGACGGCGGCGATCCGCTCGGCGTTGAACGAGTGCCCGGGTCCCTGCGGGGCGATCACCTGCGGCACGCCGAGCGAGGCGGCGGTGAGGATGCTGCCGGCGCCGCCGGTGTTGACGGAGACCGCGCAGGTCGGCAGCACGGCGCCGAGGGGCAGGTCCGTCATGATCCGGGTGCCGGCGGGCAGCGTGCCCACGGCGTCCCGGTCGGCGGCGGTGACGGCGACGACCAGCTCCACGTCGAGCGCGGACAGCGCCCCGGCGATGGCGGACACCGGATGCTCACCGCCGGCCCGGTCGAGGGCCTCGGAGGTGGACCAGGACACGCACACCCGGGGCCGTTCCGCCGGGCTGCCGAGCCACTCGGGCAGCACACCCGAGCCGTTGTAGGGCACGTACCGTACGGTGTGCCGGGCGGGCACGCTCGCGGTCTGGAGGCTGGGCGGGCAGGGGGAGATGCTGAACGGGCTGTAGTCGGCGCGCACCTCGGCGCCGAACCGCTCGTACAGGGTCTTCAGGCCGGCCGGCCACCGTTCGACGGGGCCTCCGTAGCCGGCGAAGTTCGCCAGCGAGGGCTCCTGCGGCCCCCACATGTGGTGGACCAGCGGCACCCCGGCGGCCTCGGAGACCAGTGGCGCGGCCATGGTGATCGGGTCGCTGACGATGACGTCGGGCCGCCAGCCGCGTACGACGGCGAGGAGTTCGTCCGCCATGGCCTCCGCGGCCCTGACGTGCGGGGCGATGCGCAGCGCGCCGTGCTGCCTGCGGATGTCCGGGTCCATACGGCCCAGTTCCGCGAAGGACGCGGGGTTCCTGCCGAACCGCCGCTTGATCTCCCGGTCGGCGTCCGCGATCGCCGCCATGAGGTGGTACGAGCCGCCCACGACGGCGGTGGTGAGACCGGATCGCACGACGAGCTCGGTGACCGGGGGCTGCCCCGCGACGCAGACGTCGTGGCCTGCCGTGCGCAGTGCCCAGGCCAGGGGCACCATCGGGAAATAGTGACCAGCAGCGGCCGCCGGAATGAACAGTACGCGCATCAATGCTCCGTTGTCGCCTACGGTCGCTTTCGGTCGCAGAGGGGAAGAACGGCGGCCTGCGGGGGCCGCGGGCGGCCCTGGGCACCGTGAATCTGGGGGCTCAGCACAGCAAGGCCCGCTAAAGCGGGCGCGATGCCGACCTAAAGCGGCCCCCCGGCCGAGGGGCGGGGCACGGGGTGCCCCGGACTCCTGCCTCGCCCCGGCAGGGGGCGGGGAACTGCGCGACCGGCCGCGACGCGCCTGCGGCGGGCCGACGGTCCGAGCCCTTGCGGTCCGAGCCCCTTGCGGTCCGAGCCCCTTGCGGTCTCGTCCCCGGCCACCCGCCGGTGGGGGCCTGTCGCGCAGTTCCCCGCGCCCCTTCCCGGCCACCGGGACGAACCACCTGCCGTCTCGATCCCGACCACCCGCCGGTGGGGGCCTGTCGCGCAGTTCCCCGCGCCCCTTCCCGGCCACCGGGACGAACCACCTGCCGCCTCGATCCCGACCACCCGCCGGTGGGGGCCTGTCGCGCAGTTCCCCGCGCCCCTTCCCGGCCACCGGGACGAACCACCTGCCGCCTCGTCCCCGGCCACCCGCCGGTGGGGGCCTGTCGCGCAGTTCCCCGCGCCCCTTCCCGGCCACCGGGACGAACCCCCTGCCGCCTCGTCCCCGGCCACCCGCCGGTGGGGGCCTTTCGCGCAGTTCCCCGCGCCCCTGCCGGGGCGAGGCATGTGCGGGGCGCAAGGTGCGGTCTAGAAGCGCTTAAGAGGGGTTTCCCAGTATGGGTTGCGCCGTATGCCGGGGGGGCCGGCCGGCACCACTCATGCTCGGGCACCACGGACGGCGGCGAATTCGCGCATCGCGCATCGTGGCGAGCTTCCGGACCGCTTGAAGGACGAGCGCCAGATGACGAACGAGGACAGACTCCGCGACTATCTCAAGCGGGTGGCCACCGAGCTGCACCAGACCCGCCAGCGCCTCCTGGAGGCCAGGTCGGCCGGCCGGGAACCGATCGCCGTCGTGGCGATGAGCTGCCGCTACCCGGGCGGGGTGCGCTCCCCGGAGGACCTGTGGCGGCTGGTCGCGGACGGCACGGACGCCATCGCGGAGCTGCCCGCCACCCGCGGCTGGCCGGAAGGGATCTACGACCCGGACCCGGACAGGCCCGGCACCATCTACGTCCGCGAGAGCGGGTTCCTGCACGGCGCCGAGGAGTTCGACGCCGAGTTCTTCGGGATCAGTCCGCGCGAGGCGCTCGCCATGGACCCCCAGCAGCGGCTGCTGCTCGAAGCGTCCTGGGAGGCCCTGGAGCGCGCCGGGATCCCGCCCGCGACCCTGCGCGGCACCCGCGCCGGCGTCTTCACCGGCGTGATGTACGGCGACTACGGCGCCCGGCTCACCGGCCGCGCCCCCGAAGACTTCGAGGCGTACCTCGCGACCGGCAGCGCCTACAGCGTCGTCTCGGGCCGCGTCGCCTACACCCTCGGCCTGGAGGGCCCGGCGATCAGCGTCGACACGGCGTGCTCGTCGTCGCTGGTCGCGCTGCACCTGGCCTGCCAGGCGCTGCGCGGCGGCGAGTGCGACATGGCCCTGGCGGGCGGCGTCACGGTGATGTCGTCGCCCACCAGCCTGATCGAGTTCAGCAGGCAGCACGGCCTCGCCCCGGACGGCCGCTGCAAGCCGTTCTCGGCGGCGGCCGACGGCACCGCGCTCGGCGAGGGTGTGGGCGTGCTGCTGGTGGAGCGGCTGTCGGACGCGCAGCGCAACGGGCACCCGGTGCTCGCCGTGATCCGTGGCTCCGCCGTCAACCAGGACGGCGCGAGCAGCCAGCTCTCCGCCCCCAACGGCCCGTCCCAGCAGCGCGTCATCGAGGCGGCGCTCACCCACGCCGGGCTGGAGCCCGGCGACGTCGACGCCGTGGAGGCGCACGGCACCGGCACCACCCTCGGCGACCCCATCGAGGCCCAGGCCCTCATCGCCGCCTACGGGCAGGAACGCCCCGCCGACCGGCCAATGTGGCTCGGCTCCATCAAGTCGAACATCGGCCACACCCAGGCCGCCGCCGGTGTCGCCGGGGTGATCAAGATGGTCCAGGCGATGGCACACGGTGAGCTGCCCAGGACCCTGCACGCCGACGAGCCGTCACCACACGTGGACTGGGAGTCCGGCGCCGTCCGCCTGCTGACGGAGCCCGCCCCGTGGCCCGCGGCGGACCGGCCCCGGCGCGCCGCCGTCTCCTCGTTCGGCATCAGCGGCACCAACGCCCACGTCATCCTGGAATCCGCTCCCGAGCCCGCCCAGCCCGGCCCGGACGGCGCGGACGGCGAAGCCGCGCCTGCGGGGGACACCGCGGCCGTGGAGGATGCCGCGAACGCCGGGGGCCGCGCGGAGCCCGCGCCCGAGGCCCCGGTGTCCTGCCCGGTGCCGGTGGCGCCCTGGGTGCTGTCGGCCAGGTCGGAGCAGGCGCTGCGCGCCCAGGCCGCCAGGCTGCGCGAGCACGTCGCCGCCCACCCCGGCCTCGCCACCTGCGACCTCGCGTACGCCCTCGCCACCACCCGCACCCACTTCGCCCACCGGGCCGCCGTCCTCCCGGCCGACGGCGACCGGGACGCGTTCCTCACCGCCCTCGACGCGCTCGCCGAGGGCCGCCCGCACCCTGCGCTGGTGCGGGGCGTCACCCCGGGCGACGAGGGCAAGGTGGCGTTCCTGCTCTCCGGGCAGGGCAGCCAGCGGGCGGGGATGGGACGCGAACTCTACGAGACCTTCCCGGTGTTCGCCGCCGCCCTGGACGAGGTCTGCACACACCTCGACCCACAACTGGAACAACCCCTGAAAGACATCATGTTCGCGGCCCAAGACTCCGCGGACGCGGCGCTGCTCGACCAGACCCGCTACACACAGACCGCCCTCTTCGCATTCCAAGTGGCCCTGTTCCGACTACTGGAACACTGGGGCATCCGCCCCGACCACCTCATCGGCCACTCCATCGGCGAACTCACCGCCGCCCACCTCGCAGGCGTGCTCTCACTGCAGGACGCCTGCACCCTCGTCGCCACACGCGGCCGCCTCATGCAGAACGCACCGGGGGGTGGGGCCATGGTCGCCATCCAGGCCACGGAAGACGAAGTCCGCGCCACCCTCCCCGACGACGGCGAGCGCGTCACCATCGCCGCCGTCAACGGACCCACCTCCCTCGTCATCGCCGGCGACGAGGACGCCGTCCTGACCGTGGCCGACCACTGGAAAACCGAAGGCCGCAAGACCACCCGCCTCACCGTCAGCCACGCCTTCCACTCCCCCCACATGAACACCGCCCTCCCCGAATTCCGACGCGTGGCCGAAAACCTCACCTACCACCCCCCACGCACCCCGGTCATCTCCAACCTCACCGGCACCACCGCCACCACCGCCCAACTCACCTCACCCCACTACTGGACCGACCACATCCGCCAACCCGTCCGCTTCCACGACGGCATCACGACCCTCCACCACGACCACCACACCACCACCTACCTCGAACTCACCCCCCACCCGGTCCTCACCGCGCTCGCCGCCGAGGCGCTGCGGGACGCGGACGAGGACGGCGTGGCGGCGACCGGGACCGGGGCCGCGCTGATTCCCGCCCTGCGGCGGGACCGGCCGGAGGCGGCCACGCTGGTGCGGGCGGTGCTGGGGGTGTACGCGGCGGGCTCGGTGCCGACCTGGGACGTGTTCCTGGGCGGCGCGGGCCGGCCGCGGGTGGCGCTGCCGACGTATGCGTTCCAGCGCCGGGCGTACTGGCTCCAGGTGCCCGACGTGCCGTCCGACGCGAGTGGTCTCGGGCAGTCGCCCGTCGACCATCCGCTGCTCGCGGCCGGGATCGAGCTGCCCGGCGACGAGAGCCAGGTGCTCACGGGGCGGATCGCGCGGCGTACGCATCCCTGGCTGGCGGACCACGCGGTGCACGGCACCGTCATCCTGCCGGGCACGGCGTACGTGGACCTGCTGCTGCACGCCGCCGGCCGGGCCGGGTGCGACGAGATCGCCGACCTGACGCTGGAGGCGCCGCTGGTCGTGCCGGACGAGGGGGCCGTGCGGCTCCAGGTGTCCGTGGGCCCGGCCGACGACGCGGGCCGCCGTGCCGTTCAGGTGCACGCGCGGCCCGAGGACGCGGCGGACGACGCCGAGTGGACGTGTCATGCGACCGGTGTGGTCGTGGCGGGCGCCCCGGACGCGCCGGCGCCGGCCGGGCTGACGGCCTGGCCGCCGGCGGGCGCGGTGCCGCTGGAGCCGGCCGAGGTCCGTGCCCGGCTTGCGGCGGCCGGGCTGGGGTACGGCCCGGCGTTCCAGGGGCTCACCGCGGCGTGGCGGGACGGCGACACCGTCTTCGCCGAGGTGGCGCTGCCCGAGGCGGCCGCCGCCGACGCGGCGCGGTTCGCGCTGCACCCGGCGCTGCTGGACGCCGCGTTGCACCCGCTCGCGCACAGGGACGCGGAGCGCCGCGCGGGCGCCGAGGACAGCGCGGACGGCGCGGACGGCGGGGTGCGGATTCCGTTCGCCTGGGCGGGTGTCACCCTGCACGCCACCGGCGCGACCCGGCTGCGGGTCCGGCTGACCGCGGTGGAGCAGGGGCAGGTCGCCATCGAGGTGGCCGACCACCTGGGCGCCCCGGTGGCGTCGGTGGCCGCGCTGGAGCTGCGGCCGATCCGCGCCGACCAGCTTGCCGCGGCGCGCGGCGGGCGGCAGGACGCACTGTTCCACGTCGACTGGACCGAGCTGGCCCTGCCCGCGAGCACGGACGAGGCCGCCGGCGCGGATGCCGGCGCGCCCACGGCCGCGAACGTGAGCGCTGGCACGGGCGCCGGCGCGGAGCCGGGTGCCGGTGGGGCCGGTCTCAGCGCGACCGGTCTCAGCGCGGCCGGACTCAGCGTGACCGGACTCAGTGCGACCGGACTCAGCGCAGCCGGGCCGCTCGCCGTACTGGGCGACGCACGGGGAGACGCGCCGAGGCTGGCCACCGCGCTGACGGCCCCGAACGCACCGGACACGACCGGCGCACCGGACGCAGCCGGCACACCGAACCCGGCCGGCACACCGGACGCACCCGGCGCGCCGGTCGCCCGGTACCCGCACCTCGCGGCGCTGACGCGGGCCGTGGCCGACGGCGCGATGGTGCCCGCGACGGTGCTGCTGGCCCCGGCCTCCGCCTCCTCCGACGGCGGCGACGCCGACGGCAAAGCCGACCGCGACGGCGACGGCGACAGCACCGACCCCGCGCGTGCCGCGCACACCGCTGCGCACCGGATGCTGGCGCTGGTGCAGGACTGGCTCGCGGACGACAGGTTCGCCGCGTCCCGCCTAGTCGTGGTGACCCGGGGCGCGGTGGTGGCGCGGGGCGGCGAGGACGTCGCCGACCTGGCGGGCGCCGCGGTGTGGGGGCTGCTGCGGGCGGCCCAGCTGGAGAATCCGGACCGTTTCTGTCTGCTGGACGTGGACGGAGCCCAGGCGTCGTGGGAACGGCTGCCGGCCGCGCTGGCCGCCGCCGTGGGCGATGCGTCCGGGGCGTCCTGCGAGCCCCAGCTCGCGCTGCGGGACGGGCACCTGCTGGCCCCGCGGCTGGTCCGCGGCCATCTGGACACGGCACTGCCGGTGCCGGCCCCGACGGACGGGACGGCGCCCGCGGCGCCCCACGAGACGAGTCCGGCCACCACGCACCGGCCCGAACCCGCCACGCCCGACGAGCCAGGACCCGCTGGGACGACCCACGAGACGGGTCGACCGGCTGGGACGACCCACGAGACGGGTCGACCGGCTGGGACGGCCCACAAGACGGGACCCGCCACGGCGAACCGGCCCGGACCCGCCACGCCCGACGGGACGCGGCCGACCGCGACACACCGGCCGGCTCCCACCCCAACCGGCGGCACCGGACCCGCCACGCCCCACGAGACGGAGCCGGCCTCAGCGGACCGGCCGAAGCCCGTGCCGACCGAGGACACGGAATCCGTCACCGCCGACGCGACGCCTCCGTCGCCGCGCGTCGGCTCCGGGACCGCCCCGGCCTGGCGGGTCGGGATGACGCGGAAGGGCGCGCTGGACGATCTCGCCCTTGTGCCCTGCCCGGACGCGGCCGCGCCGCTCGACGCCGGCCAGGTCCGCGTCGGTGTCCGCGCCGCGGGCCTCAACTTCCGCGATGTGATGATCGGCCTCGACCTGTACCCGGGGCAGGAGGCGCTGGGCGGCGAGGGCGCGGGCGTCGTACTGGAGACGGGGCCCGGCGTCACCGGGGTCGCGGTGGGCGACCGGGTGATGGGCCTGTTCGCGGGGGCGATGGGCCCGGTGGCGGTCACCGACCACCGGCTCCTGCACCGGATGCCGGCTGGCTGGACGTTCGCGGAGGCCGCCGCGGTGTCGGTGGTGTTCCTCACCGCGTACTACGGCCTCGCGGACCTGGCCGGCCTGCGGGCGGGGCAGCGGCTGCTGGTGCACGCCGCCGCGGGCGGGGTGGGGATGGCCGCGGGCCAGCTCGCCCGGCACTGGGGCGCGGAGGTGTTCGGCACCGCGAGCCCCGGCAAGTGGGGGGCGCTGCGGGAGCAGGGCTACGACGACGACCACATCGGCAACTCCCGGACGCTGGACTTCGAGGCGGCGTTCGGCGCGGCGACGGGCGGCGCGGGCATGGACGTCGTCCTGGACTCCCTGGCGCAGGAGTTCGTGGACGCCTCGCTGCGGCTGCTGCCGCGCGGGGGGCACTTCCTGGAGATGGGCAAGACCGACATCCGCGACGCGGACGAGGTCGCGGCCCGCCACCCGGGCGTCGCCTACCGGGCGTTCGACCTTCAGGACGCGGGGCCCGACCGCGTCCAGGAGATGCTGGCCGAGCTGGTCGGCCTCTTCGAGCGGGGCGTGTTGCGGCCGCTGCCGATCACCACCTGGGACGTGCGCAGGGCACCGGACGCCTTCCGGTACCTGAGCCAGGCACGCAACGTCGGCAAGGTCGTGCTGACCGTGCCCACGCCGCTGGACCCGGACGGCACCGTCCTGATCACCGGCGGCACCGGCACCCTCGGGGGCCTGGTCGCCCGCCGGCTGGTGACCCGGCACGGGGTGCGGCACCTGCTGCTGACGAGCCGTCAGGGTCCGGATGGTGCGGCGGCCGTGGCGCTGCGGGACGAGCTGACGGCGCTGGGCGCCGAGGTGACCGTGGCGGCCTGCGACGCGGCGGACCGTGCCGCGCTGGCGGAGCTGCTGGCGGCGGTGCCGGCGAAGCACCCGCTGACCGCGGTGGTGCACGCGGCGGGTGTGCTCGACGACGCGACGGTGGGCGCGCTCACGCCGGAGCGGTTCGACACGGTGCTGCGGCCCAAGGCCGACGCCGCCTGGCACCTGCACGAGCTGACCCGGGGCGCGGACCTGGCGGAGTTCATCCTGTTCTCGTCGGTGGCGGGCACCCTGGGCAACCCGGGGCAGGCCAACTACGCCGCCGCCAACGCCTTCCTGGACGCCCTGGCGCACCACCGGCGTGCCGCGGGCCTGCCCGCGACCTCGCTGGCGTGGGGCCTGTGGGCCGAGGCCAGCGGGATGACGGCGCACCTGAGCGGTGCCGACCTGTCACGGGTGAGCCGGGGCAGCGTGGCCGCGCTGCCCACGGAGGAGGGCCTCGCCCTCTTCGACGCGGCACTGGGCGCGTCCCGCGCCACGCTGGTCCCGGCGAAGCTGGACACCGCGGCCGCCCGGCCCGGCGCGGGCATCCCGCCGATGCTGCGCGGCCTGGTCCGGCCCGGCCGGACGCGGCGCGTCGTCGGTCCCGCGGGCGGGGCCGGTGGCCCGGCTGGTGGCGCGGGCGGCGGCGCGTCGGCGGCCGCGCAGTGGCGGCAGCGGCTCGCGGGCCTGCCGGAGGCGGAGCAACGGGACGCCCTGGTCCGGCTGGTCCGGGACGAGGTCGCCACGGTTCTGGGGCACGCCTCCCCCGCCGGCATCGGCAGCGGGCACGCCTTCAAGGACCTCGGCTTCGACTCGCTGACCTCCGTCGAGCTGCGCAACCGGCTGGGGGCGGCAGTGGGCCTGCGGCTGCCCAGCACGCTGGTCTTCGACCGGCCCACACCGGCCGCGGTCGCCGAGTTCCTCCAGACGGAACTGGCGCCGGAGCCCGCCGCGGCGGCACTCGGCACGGGCACACCAGGACCGGGCGCGCCGATGAGCGGGGCGGCGCTGCTCGCCGGCCTGGAGGGCCTGCGGACGGCGGTGCTCAGCAGCCCACCCGATGACGACACCCGCACGGAGCTGGCCGCACGCCTGAAAGCGTTCCTCGTCACGCTGACCGAGCCGGCCACGGACGGTGACGAGGAGACGGACATCACCGCCAAGTTCGACGACGCGTCGGACGACGACCTCTTCGACTTCATCGACAACGAGCTCTGACCACATGCTTCTCGACTCCCCCAGCGCTCCCGGCTCTTCGGTTCCTCGGCTTCTCCACCTCTCTCGGGCATCTCCACCTCTCTCGGCTTCTCTGAGTCTCTGGGCTTCTCTGAGTCTCTCGGCTTCTCTGAGTCTCTGGGCTTCTCCGAGTCTCTCGGCTTAATCGGCTTCTCGGCTTCTCTGGTTTCTCGGTTTCTTTGGTTCTCGGCTTTCTTGGAAGGGACCCGCGGCGGATGGCGAACGAGGAAAAGCTCCGCGATTACCTCAAGCGCGTGAGCGCCGACCTGCACCAGACCCGTCGGCACCTCCGCAGGATCGAGGCGAGGAAGCAGGAACCGATCGCGATCGTGGGGATGGCCTGCCGCTTCCCGGGCGGTGTGACGTCCCCCGAGGAGCTGTGGGAGCTGGTGGCCGAGGGCCGGGACGCCATCACCGAGTTCCCCGCCAACCGCGGCTGGGACGTGGACGGCGTCTACGACCCCGACCCGGACGCGGTGGGCAAGACGTACGCGCGGCACGGCGGCTTCGTGCACGACGCGGACCGGTTCGACGCGGAGTTCTTCGGGATCAGCCCGCGTGAGGCGCTGGCGATGGACCCGCAGCAGCGGCTGCTGCTGGAGACCGCGTGGGAGGCCCTCGAACGCGCCGGCATCGACCCGGCGACCCTGCGCGGCAGCGCCACGGGCGTGTTCGCGGGCGTGGGCGGCTCCGAGTACGTGTCTATGCGCTACCCGGGCAGCGAGGGCGCGGACGGCTATGTGCTCACCGGCATGGCCGCGAGCGTGGCGTCCGGGCGTCCGGCCTATGTGCTGGGACTCGAGGGCGCGGCGGTGTCCGTGGACACCGCCTGCTCGTCGTCGCTGGTCGCCCTGCACCTGGCCTGCCAGGCGCTGCGCGCCGACGAGTGCGCCATGGCGCTCGCGGGCGGCGCCACGATCATGCCGAGCCCGGGCATCTTCCTGGAGTTCAGCAGGCAGCGGGGCCTCGCACGGGACGGCCGCTGCAAGCCGTTCGCCGCCGCCGCGGACGGCACGGGGTGGGGCGAGGGCGCGGGCATGTTCGTGCTGGAGCGGCTCTCCGACGCCCGCCGCAACGGTCACCGCGTGCTGGCGGTGGTACGGGGTTCAGCCGTCAACCAGGACGGCGCGAGCAACGGCCTCACCGCCCCCAACGGCCCGTCCCAGCAGCGGGTGATCCAGGCCGCCCTGGCCAGCGCCCGCCTGACGACGGCCGACGTGGACGTGGTGGAGGCGCACGGCACCGGCACCAGGCTCGGCGACCCCATCGAGGCCCAGGCCCTCCTGGCCACCTACGGCAAGGACCGCCCCGCCGACCGGCCACTGTGGCTCGGCTCTGTGAAGTCCAACATCGGGCACACGCAGGCCGCCGCGGGCGTCGCCGGGGTGATCAAGATGGTGCAGGCGATGCGGCACGGCGTGCTGCCGCGGACGCTGCACGTGGACGAGCCCACCCCGCACGTGGACTGGGAGTCCGGCGCCGTCCGCCTGCTGACGGAGGCCGCCCCGTGGCCCGCGGCGGACCGGCCGCGCCGGGCCGCCGTCTCCTCGTTCGGCATCAGCGGCACCAACGCCCACGTCATCCTGGAATCCGCGGAGGCCACGGACGGCACGGAGGCCACGGACGCCGCACCCGGGTCCGCATCCGCGGAGGACGCGGACGCCGCGCCGGACACCCGGGCGACCGGGGAGCCGGACGCGGCCGCGGCCGCGTCCCCGCTCCCGGGGGCGCCCTGGGTGCTGTCGGCCAAGTCGGAGGAGGCGCTGCGTGCCCAGGCCGCGCGGCTGCGGGAGTTCGTCACCGCCCGCCCGGAGCTGGACCCGGCCGCCGTGGCCCGGGCGCTGGCCACCACCCGCACCCACTTCGCCCACCGGGCCGCCGTCCTCCCGGCCGACGGCGACCGGGACGCGTTCCTCACCGCCCTCGACGCGCTCGCCGAGGGCCGCCCGAACCGCTCGGTCGTCCGGGGCACGGCGGCGGAGGACGGCAAGGTGGCGTTCCTGCTCTCGGGGCAGGGCAGCCAGCGGGCGGGGATGGGACGGGAACTGTACGAGGCGTTCCCGGTGTTCGCCGCCGCCCTGGACGAGGTCTGCACACACCTCGACCCACAACTGGAACAACCCCTGAAAGACATCATGTTCGCGGCCGAAGGCTCCGCGGACGCGGCGCTGCTCGACCAGACCCGCTACACACAGACCGCCCTCTTCGCATTCCAAGTGGCCCTGTTCCGGCTACTGGAACACTGGGGCATCCGCCCCGACCACCTCATCGGCCACTCCATCGGCGAACTCACCGCCGCCCACCTCGCCGGAGTGCTCACACTGCAGGACGCCTGCACCCTCGTCGCCACACGCGGCCGCCTCATGCAAACCGCACCCGCAGGCGGAGCCATGGTCGCCATCCAAGCCACGGAAGACGAGGTACGGGCCTCCCTCCCCGAAGACGGCGAGAACGTCACCATCGCCGCCGTCAACGGACCCACCTCCGTCGTCATCGCCGGCGACGAGGACGCCGTCCTGACCGTGGCCGACCACTGGAAAACCGAAGGCCGCCGCAAGACCACCCGCCTCACCGTCAGCCACGCCTTCCACTCCCCCCACATGAACACCGTCCTCGACGAATTCCGGGCGATCGCGGAGACACTCACCTACCACCCGGCCCGTATCCCAGTCATCTCGAATATCACCGGCACCACCGCCACCACCGCCCAGCTCACCTCACCCCAGTACTGGACCGACCACATCCGCGAGGCCGTCCGCTTCCACGACGGCGTCACGCACCTGCACCGCACCCATCGCACCACCGTCTACGTGGAGCTGGGCCCGCACCCGGTGCTGACCGCGCTCGCCGCCGAGGCGCTGCGGGGCGCGGACGGGGACGGGGACACCGGCGCCGCTCTGATCCCCACCCTGCGCCGGGGCCGGCCCGAGGCGGCCACCCTCACCAGGGGCGTGCTCACCGCCCACGCGCACGGCGCCACGCCCGCCTGGGACACGCTGCTGCCGGGCACGGCGGCGGACCGGGTCGACCTGCCCACGTACGCGTTCCAGCGGCGCAGCTACTGGATCACACCGAGCGTCATCACCAGCCCGAGCGGCCTCGGCCAGGCCGGCACGGACCATCCGCTGCTGGACGCGGCGATCGGGCTGCCGGACGGCGAGGGCCAGGTCTTCACCGGCCGGATCTCGCTGTCCTCGCACCCGTGGCTGGCCGAGCACGCCATCGGCGGGGCGGTCATCGTGCCGGGCACGGCCTATGTGGACCTGGTGCTGCACGCCGCCGACCGCACCGGTGGCGGTCATGTCGACGAGCTGACGCACCATGCGTTCCTGGCCGTGCCGGAGCAGGGTGCGCTGCACCTGCGGGTCTCGGTGGGCGCGGTGGACGACGCGGGTCGGCGTCCGTTCACCGTGCACTCACGGCCCGAGGACGCGCCGCAGGACGCGGAGTGGACCCGGCACGCCAGCGGCTTCGTCGCCGCCGGTGAGCGTCCGGAGCCGGCCGGTCTCGTCGAGGCCTGGCCGCCCGCCGACGGCACGCCCGTCGACGTCGACCGCCTCCAGGAGTGCCTGGCCGGTATCGGCTTCGGCTACGGACCGCTGTTCCTCGGCCTGGAAGCCGCCTGGCTGGCCGGTGACACGGTGTGGGCCGAGGTGGCGCTGCCGGACGGCGCCGACGCGGCGGCGTTCGGTATCCACCCGGGGCTGCTGGACGCGGCGCTCCAGGCGTTCTTCGCGGAGAAGCTGCGGCTCGCGGGCGACGACCCGGCCGCGCTCAGGCTCGGCGTGCCGTTCTCCTGGTCCGGGGTGTCGCTGCACGCCACCGGGGCCACCCGGCTGCGGGTGCGGATCGGCATCGTGGACGCCGACACGCTCAACCTGACCATCGCGGACGGCACCGGGGCGCCGGTGCTCACCGTCGACTCCCTGACGACACGGCAGGTGAACGCGGACCAGCTCGCCGCGGCCAGGCCGGCACGGCAGGACCTCTTCACGCTCGACTGGGTGCCGCTGCCCGCCACGGCCGAGCCCGCCGCGATCACGTCGTACGCGGTGCTGGGCGAGGACCCGGCGGGGCTCGCCGCACTGCTGTCGGCAGCGGGGCTCACGGGCGGTGCCCACGCCGATCTGGCGGCGCTGCGGGCGGCGGTGGCCGGGGGCGCGGCGGTGCCGGACGTGGTGCTGGTGCCGCGGGGCGGGGCGGATACCGGCTCCGGCTCCGGGTCCGGCTCCGGCTCCGGCTCCGGCTCCGGCTCCGGCTCCGGCTCCGGCTCCGGCTCCGGGGCAGGGTCCAGCGCGGAGGCAGCCGGTACGGGGGCCTCCGATGCCGCGGACGCCGGTGCGGAGGCCGCCGGTGCGGCCGGTGGGCATCCGGACGCGGTGCGCGCCCTCACGCGGGACACCCTTGTCCTCACCCAGGAGTTCCTGGCCGACGAGCGGCTGGCCGCGGCCCGGCTGGCGTTCGTCACCCGGGGCGCGGTGGCGGCCACGGCCGGGGAGCCGCTCGCCGACCTGACCGCGGCACCGGTGTGGGGCCTGATCCGCACCGCGCAGGCCGAGGAGCCTGGGCGGCTGCTGCTGGTCGACACCGGTGTGCCCGGGGGCGGCGACCAGGGCGTGACCGCCGAGGCGCTGCTGCTGGCGCTGGGCTGCGGCGAGCCGGGCACCGCGCTGCGCGGCGGCGGGATCCGCGTGCCGCGGCTCACTCCGGTAGCGGACGCGCCGGAGGCCGGCGGTGCGGGCGAGGACGGTGCGGTGCCGTTCGACGTCGACGGCACCATCCTGATCACCGGCGGCACCGGCACCCTCGCCGCCCTCACCGCCCACCACCTCGTCACCAAACACCACGCCCGCCACCTCCTCCTCCTCAGCCGCCGCGGACCCAACGCCCCAGGCGCCCAAGAACTCCACAACCAACTCACCACCCTCGGCGCCCACATCACCATCACCGCCTGCGACACCACCGACCCCCAAGCCCTCCACCACATCCTGAACAACATCCCACCCGAACACCCCCTCACCGCCGTCATCCACACCGCAGGCACCCTCGACGACACCACCCTCACCCACCTCACCCCCGACCGACTCGACACCGTCCTCCAACCCAAAATCGACACCGCCTGGAACCTCCACCACCTCACCCGAAACCACCCCCTCACCGCCTTCGTCCTCTACTCCTCCATCGCCGGCACCCTCGGCAACACCGGACAAGCCAACTACTCCGCCGCCAACACCTACCTCGACGCCCTCGCCCACCACCGCCACACCCACCACCAACCCGCCACCGCCCTCGCCTGGGGCCCCTGGCACACCACCACCGGCATGGCCGGGACGCTGGACGGCGACAGGGCGGGCCGGAGCGGGGTGCGGCCGCTGGATCCCGACCGGGCACTCGGCCTGCTGGACGCCGCGCTCACCGCGCACCGGGACCGTCCGGCGCTGGTGCCCGCGCACGTCACTGCCGTGCCGGGGGCAGGGGCCCCGGCGCGCCGGGCCGCCCGGCGCGGGCCCGCGGGCACCGCGCGGCTGCGGCAGGAGCTGGCGGGCAGGGACGAGGCCGAGCGGCGGCAGATCCTGCTGGAGCTGGTGCGCGCCCACGCCGGTCAGGCGCTCGGGCACGACTCACCGGCCGCGATCGACCCCGACCAGGCGTTCCAGTCATTGGGCTTCGACTCGCTGACCGCGGTGGAACTGCGGAACAACCTCAACACCGCCACCGGCCTCCGCCTGCCCGCCACCGCACTCTTCGACCACCCCACCGCGACCGCCCTCACCGGTTTCCTCGCCACCAAGCTGGACGGCGTCCAGGCCGAGGCGGCGGCGCCGCGCACGGCGAAGCCGGCCGCACGGGCCGGGACCGGGCTGGACGAGCCGATCGCGATCGTCGGCATGGCCTGCCGCTACCCCGGCGGCGTCACCACACCCGAGGAGCTGTGGGAGCTGCTGGCCGCGGGCCGGGACGCCACATCCGAGTTCCCGACGGGCCGCGGCTGGGACGTCGAGGGCGTCTACGACCCGGACCCGGACGCCCGGGGCAAGACATACGGCAGGCGCGGCGGCTTCGTGCACGACGCGGACCGGTTCGACGCGGCGTTCTTCGGGATCAGCCCGCGTGAGGCGCTGGCGATGGACCCGCAGCAGCGGCTGCTGCTGGAGACCACGTGGGAGGCGCTGGAGGACGCCGGCATCGATCCGGGCGCGCTGCGCGGCAGCCCCACGGGCGTGTTCGTCGGCATCTCCGCCAACGAGTACCTGCTGCTGGGCCACGAGGGCCCCGAGGACATCGAGGGCTACCTGCTGACGGGCACCTCCTCCAGCGTGGCGTCGGGACGGATCGCGTACACGCTCGGCTTCGAGGGACCGGCGCTCAGCGTCGACACCGCGTGCTCGTCGTCGCTGGTGGCGCTCCACCTGGCCTGCCGGTCGCTGCGCAGCGGTGAGACGCCGCTCGCGGTGGCGGGCGGTGCCACGGTGCACTCGACGCCGGGTATGTTCCAGGAGTTCAGCCGACTGCGCGGGCTCGCCGCGGACGGGCGGTGCAAGTCGTTCTCGGCCGCCGCCGACGGCGTCGCCTGGGGCGAGGGCGCCGGCACCTTCGTCCTGGAGCGGCTCTCGGACGCCCGCCGCAACGGCCACCGCGTGCTCGCCCTGATCCGCGGCACCGCCGTCAACCAGGACGGCGCCAGCAACGGCCTCACCGCCCCCAACGGGCCCTCCCAGCAGCGCGTCATCCGCGCCGCCCTGGACGACGCCCGGCTCACCACGGCGGACGTGGACGCCGTCGAGGCGCACGGCACCGGCACCAGCCTCGGCGACCCCATCGAGGCCCAGGCCCTGCTGGCGACGTACGGCCAGGACCGGCCGGACGACCGGCCCGTGTGGCTGGGCTCCATCAAGTCGAACATCGGCCACACCATCGCCGCGGCGGGCGCCGGCGGTGTGATGAAGATGGTGCTGGCGATGCGGCACGGCATTCTGCCCAAGTCGCTGCACTGCGAGGAGCCCTCGCCCTACGTCGACTGGGACGAGGGCGCCGTCGCCCTGCTCCAGGAGGCGCGGCCCTGGCCCGAGACGGACCACCCGCGGCGCGCCGCGGTGTCGTCGTTCGCGGTCAGCGGCACGAACGCGCACGTCGTGCTGGAGGCGGCGCCCGCGGCGCCCGCCCCGTCAGCGGCTGGAGCGGCTGGAGCGGCTGGAGCGGCTGGGGAGTCTCCCGCTACGGCGGTGCCGTGGGTACTGTCGGCGAAGACCGAGGAGGCGCTGCGGGCCCAGGCCGCGCGGCTGCGGGAGTTCGTCACCGCCCGCCCGGAACTGGACCCGGCCGCCGTGGCCCGCGCACTGGCCACCACCCGCACCCACTTCCCCCACCGCGCCGCCGTCCTCCCGCCCGACGGCGACCGGGACGGCTTCCTGGCCGCCCTCGACGCCCTGACCCACGGCCGCCCCTCCGCCACCGTGGCGCGCGGGACCGCCGACCGGGAGAGCAGGGTCGCGTTCGTGCTCTCGGGGCAGGGGAGCCAGCGGGCGGGGATGGGACGCGAACTCTACGAGACCTTCCCGGTGTTCACCGCCGCCCTGGACGAGGTCTGCACACACCTCGACCCACAACTGGAACAACCCCTGAAAGACATCATGTTCGCGGCCCAAGACTCCGCGGACGCGGCGCAGCTCGACCAGACCCGCTACACACAGACCGCCCTCTTCGCATTCCAAGTGGCCCTGTTCCGACTACTGGAACACTGGGGCATCCGCCCCGACCACCTCATCGGCCACTCCATCGGCGAACTCACCGCCGCCCACCTCGCCGGAGTGCTCTCACTGCAGGACGCCTGCACCCTCGTCGCCACACGCGGCCGCCTCATGCAGAACGCACCCGCAGGCGGAGCCATGGTCGCGATCCAGGCCACGGAAGACGAAGTCCGCGCCACCCTCCCCAAGAGCGACGAGAACGTCACCATCGCCGCCGTCAACGGACCCACCTCCCTCGTCATCGCCGGCGACGAGGACGCCGTCCTGACCGTGGCCGACCACTGGAAAACCAAAGGCCGCAAGACCACCCGCCTCACCGTCAGCCACGCCTTCCACTCCCCCCACATGAACACCGCCCTCCCCGAATTCCGACGCGTGGCCGAAAACCTCACCTACCACCCCCCACGCACCCCGGTGATCTCGAATATCACCGGCACCACCGCCACCACCGCCCAACTCACCTCACCCCACTACTGGACCGACCACATCCGCCAACCCGTCCGCTTCCACGACGGCATCACGACCCTCCACCACGACCACCACACCACCACCTACCTCGAACTCACCCCCCACCCCACCCTCACCAGCCTCATCACCGACACCCTCACCACGACCGCGGACTCCGGCACCGCCGACCCCGCCGACCCCGCCGACCCCGCCGACCCCGCGTCCCGCGCCATCCCCGCACAGCGCCACGGGCGCCCGGGGGCGCAGACGGTGCTGGCGGCGGTCGGCGCGGTGCACGCGCACGGTGTGGCGGTGGCCTGGGACCGGGTGTTCCCGGGGCCGGGCCGGCATGTCGACCTGCCCTCGTACGCGTTCCAGCGCGAGCGGTACTGGGTGGTCAGGCCGAAGGGGCAGGCGGACCCGGGCAGCCTGGGACTGGCCGGCGCGGACCACCCGCTGCTGGGCTCGGCGCTGGAGCTCGCGGAGGGCGAGGGCCGGGTGTTCGCGGGCCGGCTGTCGCTGGCGACGCACCCGTGGCTGGCCGACCACGCGGTGCGGGGCACGGTCCTGCTGCCCGGGACGGCCTTCGTGGAGCTGGCCCTGCACGCGGCCGAGCGCACCGGTGCCGGTCACGTCGGCGAGCTGACCCTGCACGCGCCGTTGGTCCTGCCCGAGCAGGGCTCGGTCCAGCTCCAGGTGACCGTGGGCGCGGCCGTCGACGGGACCCGTTCCGTCGCCGTCCACTCCCGCCCCGGCACGGGTGCGGAGGAGGGCGAGGAGGAGCCCTGGACCCGGCACGCCAGCGGAGTGCTCGTGCCGGGCCCGGCCGGCTCGGGGGACGTCGCGGACGCCTCCGCCGACCTGACCGTCTGGCCGCCGGCGGACGCCCGGCCCGTGGACGTGTCCGACCTGTACGCCGAACTCGCCGAGCACGGCTACGAATACGGCCCCCTCTTCCAGGGGGTCAGGGCCGCCTGGCGCGGCGACGGCGCCGTCTACGCGGAGGTCCGCCTCCCGGACGAGGCGGCCACGGGCGGTTTCCACCTCCACCCCGCGCTGCTCGACGCGGTGCTGCACACCAGCGTGCTGGACGGCGTCCGGGAGAGCACGGGCGACGGGGTGCGGCTGCCGTTCTCCTGGAGCGGGGTCACCCTGCGGGCCGCGGGCGCGTCCGTGCTGCGGGCGCGCCTGACGGCCACGGACGGCGGCGAACTGGCGATCCGGCTCGCCGACGGCACCGGTGCGCCCGTGGCCGCCGTGCGGTCACTGGCCACCCGGGAGATCCAGCCCGGCGGTCTCGCCGGGTCCGGCGCGGCGGTGCGCGGTCTGCTGCACGCCCTGGAGTGGACGCCCGCCGGGATGCCCGGCGGAACGGCCGTCGAGGTGCCCGTCGCGTCGCAGACCGCGGCAGCCGTGGGAACGGCGGCCGCACCCGGCGTCCCGGAGGCGGTGTCCACGGACCCGTCAGCCGCGGCGGGCGCCGTCGCACCGGCGGCCGGGAGCGTCGGCTCGTACGCGGTGATCGGCGACGACACCCTCGGCCTGCGTGCCGTGCTGGACGCGGCCGGGGTGCCGGGGCGGGCGTACGCGGACCTGGCGGAGTTGGCCGCTGCGGTGGCCGGGGGCGGCGCGGTGCCGGAGGCCGTCCTCGTGGCCCGGACCGGGCCCGCGGACGACGACGCCGGACCCGCGGACGACGACGGCGGAACCACGGACGACGGCGGCGGAACCACGGACGACGACGACGCCGGGCCCGCGGACGGCGGCGCCGCGGCCACCGGGCATCCGGCGGCGGTGCGCGCCCTCGCGCGGGACACCCTCGCCCTCACCCAGGAGTTCCTGGCCGACGAGCGGCTGGCCGCGGCCCGGCTGGTCTTCGTCACCCGGGGCGCCCTGGCCGCGCTCGCCGACGACCCGGTGACCGACCTGACCGCGGCGCCCGTCTGGGGCCTGATCCGTTCCGCGCAGTTGGAGGAGCCCGGGCGGCTGCTCCTGGTGGACCTGGACGGTCAGGCCGCCAGCGCTCTGGCGCTGCCCGCCCTGCTCACCGGTCACCACCCGGCGACCGTCGTCCGCGCCGGCGTCCCGTACACCCCGCGCCTCGCCCGTACGACGCTGGAGCCCGCCGGGTCCGGGGCCACCGCGCCGGAGGCCGGTGGTGCGGGCGGGGACGGTGCGGGCGAGGACGGTGCGGTGCCGTTCGACATCGACGGCACCATCCTGATCACCGGCGGCACCGGCACCCTCGCCGCCCTCACCGCCCACCACCTCGTCACCAAACACCACGCCCGCCACCTCCTCCTCCTCAGCCGCCGCGGACCCAACGCCCCAGGCGCCCAAGAACTCCACAACCAACTCACCACCCTCGGCGCCCACATCACCATCACCGCCTGCGACACCACCGACCCCCAAGCCCTCCACCACATCCTGAACAACATCCCACCCGAACACCCCCTCACCGCCGTCATCCACACCGCAGGCACCCTCGACGACACCACCCTCACCCGCCTCACCCCCGACCGACTCGACACCGTCCTCCAACCCAAAATCGACACCGCCTGGAACCTCCACCACCTCACCCGAAACCACCCCCTCACCGCCTTCGTCCTCTACTCCTCCATCGCCGGCACCCTCGGCAACCCCGGACAAGCCAACTACTCCGCCGCCAACACCTACCTCGACGCCCTCGCCCACCACCGCCACACCCACCACCAACCCGCCACCGCCCTCGCCTGGGGCCCCTGGCACACCACCACCGGCATGGCCGGCACCCTCGACCGCGCGCAGAGCGCCCGGATCAGCAGGGGCGGAGTGCGGGGCCTGACGCCCGCGCAGGGGCTCGCGGTGCTGGACGCCGCGCTCACCGCGCGCCCGCGGCGGCCCGTGCTCGTCGCGGCACGGCTGGCTCCGACGGCTCCCGGCACGAGCGGTCAGGCGCGCCGCTCCGGCGGGGCGGACGGGCTGGCACAGCGGCTCGCGGGGCTGCCGGAGGCGGAGCAGACCGCGCTGGTCCTCGATCTGATCCGGACGCACGCCGCAGCTGCGCTGGGGCACCGGGGGCCCGAGGCGGTCGAGCCGGACCAGGCGTTCCAGAGCCTGGGCTTCGACTCGCTGACCGCGGTGGAACTGCGGAACAGCCTGAACACCGCCACCGGCCTCCGCCTGCCCGCCACCGCACTCTTCGACCACCCCACCGCGACCGCCCTGGCCGCCCACGTGCGCGGTGAACTGATCGGCGCGGCGGCCGGCACCGCGGGCGGCCGACCACGGCCGGCCGCGCCCGCCGTGGCCGGCGGCACGGTCGCGGCGGACGAGCCGATCGCGATCGTCGGCATGGCCTGCCGCTACCCCGGCGGCGTCACCACACCCGAGGAGCTGTGGGACCTCGTCACGTCCGGCGGGGACGGGATCGTGCCGTTCCCGGAGGACCGCGGCTGGGACGTGGACGGGTTGTACGACCCGGACCCGGACCGGGCGGGACGCAGCTACACCCGGCACGGCGGCTTCCTCCAGCGTGCCGGCGACTTCGACCCCGGCTTCTTCGGCATCAGCCCCCGTGAGGCGCTGGCGATCGACCCGCAGCAGCGGCTGCTGCTCGAGGTGTCCTGGGAGGCCCTGGAGCGCGCCGGGATCGACCCGGGCACGCTGCGCGGCAGCGCCACGGGCGTGTTCGCCGGTGTGATGTACGGGGACTACGGCGCGCGGCTGATGAAGCGGGCCCCGGAGGGCTTCGAGGGGTACCTGAGCGCGGGCAGCGCCTACAGCATCGCCTCCGGCCGGGTCGCCTACACCTTCGGGCTCGAGGGGCCGGCGGTGACGGTGGACACGGCGTGTTCGTCGTCGCTGGTGGCGCTGCACCTGGCGGCGCAGGCGCTGCGTGGTGGGGAGTGCGACCTGGCGCTCGCCGGTGGGGTGACGGTGATGGCGACGCCGGCGACGTTCGTGGAGTTCAGCCGGCAGCGCGGGCTGTCCCCGGACGGCCGTTGCAAGGCCTTCGCGGGCGCCGCCGACGGGGTCGGCTGGGCGGAGGGCATCGGCATGCTGCTGGTCGAGCGCTTGTCGGACGCCCGGCGCAACGGCCACCGGGTGCTGGCGGTGGTACGGGGTTCCGCCGTCAACCAGGACGGCGCGAGCAACGGCCTCACCGCCCCCAACGGCCCCTCCCAGCAGCGCGTCATCCAGGCCGCGCTGGCGAGTGCCCGCCTGACGACGGCCGACGTGGACGCCGTCGAGGCGCACGGCACCGGCACCAGCCTCGGCGACCCCATCGAGGCCCAGGCCCTGCTGGCGACGTACGGCCAGGACCGGCCGGACGACCGGCCCGTGTGGCTGGGCTCCGTCAAGTCCAACATCGGCCACACGCAGGCCGCGTCCGGTGCCGCGGGCATCATCAAGATGGTGCAGGCGATGCGGCACGGCGTGCTGCCGCGGACGCTGCACGTGGACGAGCCGTCGCCGCACGTCGACTGGGAGTCAGGCGCGGTACGGCTGCTCACCGAGCAGACCCCCTGGCCCGCCTCCGACCACCCGCGCCGGGCCGCCGTCTCCTCGTTCGGCATCAGCGGCACCAACGCCCACGTCATCCTGGAGGCGCCCGCTCAGGCCGCCGCCCCCGCGCGGGACGCGGGACCGGCGCCCGAGGCCCCGGCGGCCTCCCCCGTGCCGGTCGTGCCGTGGGTGCTGTCGGCCAAGTCCGAGCCGGCGCTGCGCGCCCAGGCCGCCCGACTCCGCGCGCACCTGGCCGCCCGCCCCGGGCTCGACCTGGCGGAGGCCGGCGTCACGCTGGCCACGGGCCGCGCCCACTTCGCGCACCGCGCCGCCGTCCTCCCGGCCGACGGCGACCGGGACGGCTTCCTGGCCGCCCTCGACGCCCTGACCCACGGCCGCCCCTCCGCCGGTGTCATCCAGGGCGTGACCGCACCCGCGAGCAAGGTCGCGTTCGTCCTGTCCGGACAGGGCAGCCAGCGGGCGGGGATGGGACGCGAACTCTACGAGACCTTCCCGGTGTTCGCCGCCGCCCTGGACGAGGTCTGCACACACCTCGACCCACAACTGGAACAACCCCTGAAAGACATCATGTTCGCGGCCCAAGACTCCGCGGACGCGGCGCTGCTCGACCAGACCCGCTACACACAGACCGCCCTCTTCGCATTCCAAGTGGCCCTGTTCCGACTACTGGAACACTGGGGCATCCGCCCCGACCACCTCATCGGCCACTCCATCGGCGAACTCACCGCCGCCCACCTCGCAGGCGTGCTCACACTGCAGGACGCCTGCACCCTCGTCGCCACACGCGGCCGCCTCATGCAAACCGCACCGGGGGGCGGGGCCATGGTCGCCATCCAGGCCACGGAAGACGAAGTCCGCGCCACCCTCCCCGACGACGGCGAGCGCGTCACCATCGCCGCCGTCAACGGACCCACCTCCGTCGTCATCGCCGGCGACGAGGACACCGTCCTGACCGTGGCCGACCACTGGAAAACCAAAGGCCGCAAGACCACCCGCCTCACCGTCAGCCACGCCTTCCACTCCCCCCACATGAACACCGTCCTCGACGAATTCCGGGCGACCGCGGAGACACTCACCTACCACCCGGCCCGTATCCCAGTCATCTCCAACCTCACCGGCACCACCGCCACCGACGAACAGCTCACCTCACCCCACTACTGGACCGACCACATCCGCCAACCCGTCCGCTTCCACGACGGCATCACGGCACTCCACCAGGAGCACCACACCACCACCTACCTCGAACTCACCCCCCACCCCACCCTCACCAGCCTCATCATCGACACCCTCACCGCCACCGACGACCACCCCGCCACCCCACCGCTCGCCGTCCCCACCCTCCGCCGCGACCAGCCGGAAACAGCGGCCCTCACCCGGGCCGTCCTCACCGCACACGCACACGGCACCAGCCCCGCATGGCCGGCGTTCCTGGGTGGTGACCGGGCCGGGCGCCCCGTCGACCTGCCCACGTACGCCTTCCAGCACGAGCGGTACTGGCTGGACGCGCGGGACGACGCGGACGTCAGCGCCGCGGGGCTCGACGAGGCGGGGCACCCGTTGCTGGGCGCGGCGGCCGACCTGCCCGACGGCGGCCACCTCTTCACCGCCCGGCTCTCCCTGGCCACCCACCCGTGGCTCGCCGACCACACCGTGCTGGACACCGTCCTGCTGCCCGGCACCGCCCTCGTCGAAGTCGCCCTGCACGCCGCCCAGCACACCGGTGGCGGCGGGATCGCGGACCTGACGCTGGAGGCGCCGCTGGTCGTACCGGAGCGCGGCGCGGTGCAGATGCAGGCGGCGGTGGGGGCGCCGGACGGGGCGGGGCGGCGTTCGCTCACCGTCCACTCCCGGCCGGCGGGGTCCGACGCGGACGGTGCGGGTGACGCTGAGTGGACGCGGCACGCCACCGGCACCCTGGCCGGTGCGGCCGAGCCGGGCGCGGTGCCCGGGGCCGCCGCGGACCTCGCGGGCGACTGGGTGCCGGCGGGCGCGGAGGCCCTGGACGTGCCGGTGCTCTACGAACGCCTGGCGGACCTGGGGCTCGGCTACGGGCCGCTGTTCCAGGGCGTGCACGCGGCATGGCGGGACGGCGACGACGTGTACGCGGAGGTGCGGCTGCCCGAGGCCGTGGACGCCGAGCGGTTCGCGGTCCACCCGGCGCTGCTGGACGCGGCGCTGCACCCGGTGGCGCTCGGCACGGGCTCGGGAACGGGAACGGGCCCGGGGACCGACTCGGGAACGAGGTCCGAGACGGGTTCCCGCACGGGTACCGGCACCGGCCCGGGCGACCCGGAAGTGGGGCGCGGGGCCGGGCAGGACGCCCGGGACGACGGGCGGACGCCCGTCCGGCTGCCGTTCTCCTGGTCGGGCGTCACGCTGCACGCCACCGGCGCCACCACGCTGCGTGTGGTGGTGTCGCCCGCGGGCCGGGACGCCATCCGGCTCGCGGTGGCGGACGCGGCCGGCGAGCCGGTGCTGACGGTGGACTCCCTGACGGTGCGTCCGGTCGACCGTGACCGGCTGGGTGCCGGGCGCGCCGTGCCCCGCAACTCGCTCTTCGCGGTGGACTGGACCGCCCTGCCGACCGCCGGGTCCACGGGTTCCGCGGCACCCGGCCGGTGGGCCGTGCTCGGCCCCGTCGAGGCCCTGGCCGCCGTGGGCTCCCCCGCCGTCGCCGCCGCCGAGGCGCACCCGGACCTGGCGGCGCTGGCCAAGGCGGTCGCCGCCGGTGCGGCCGTGCCGGACGTGGTGGTGACGGCGGTGCGGGGCACCGCGGACGAGGGTGGTCCGGACACCGGGGCCCCCGCGCACGGCGCAGGCCCGGACACCGGGGCCCCCGCGGACACCGCCGTCCGGACGAGGGCGGTCACGCAGCAGGTCCTGGCGCTCGTGCAGGACTTCCTGGCCGAGGAGCGGCTGGCCGCGGCGCGGCTGGTCGTCGTCACCCGTGGCGCGGTCGCGGCCGGCCCCGAGGACGCGGTGCGCGACCTGGCGGCGTCCACGGTCTGGGGCCTGCTGCGCTCGGCGCAGGCCGAACACCCCGACCGTCTCGTGCTGGTGGACGCCGACCCCACAGGCGGCCCCACCACCGGCACGGGCCTGGACACCCGAAGGGGCCCTGACACCGGCACAGACACAGACACAGGCCGTGAGACCGGCACCGGCACCGGCATCCCGGACAACCGAGCCACCACACACCGCCCCGGACCCGCACCGGCGTCCGACCCGCTGGCCGTGGCCGTGGCGAGTGGGGAACCCGGGGTCGCCGTGCGCGCCGGACGGCTGTGCGCCCCGCGCCTCGTGCCGGTGACGCCGCCCACCGTGGCACCGGCCGGCGGGGACACCGTCCCGTTCGACCCGGACGGCACCGTGCTGATCACCGGCGGCACCGGTACCCTCGGCCGGCTCACCGCCCGCCACCTGGTGACCCGGCACGGCGCCCGCCGTCTGCTGCTGGCCGGCCGGCGCGGCCCGGCCGCCGAGGGCGCCGCGGAGCTGCGGGACGAACTGGCCGCGCTGGGCGCCGAGGTCACCGTCGCCGCCTGCGACGCTGCCGACCGTGAGGCGCTGCGCCGGCTGCTCGCGGACATCCCCGCCGAGCACCCGCTGACCGCGGTCGTGCACACCGCGGGCGTGCTGGACGACACCACCCTCCCCGGCCTCACCCCGGACCGTCTCGACACCGTGCTGCGGCCGAAGGCCGACGCGGCCTGGAACCTGCACCTGCTCACGCGGGCGCTGGGCCTGACGGCGTTCGTGCTGTTCTCGTCGGCGGCCGGTGTGCTCGGCAACCCGGGGCAGGCCAACTACGCCGCCGCCAACACCTTCCTGGACGCCCTGGCGCACCACCGGCGCGCCGCGGGGCTCCCCGCGACCTCCCTGGCCTGGGGCCTGTGGGCGGGCGGCGCCGGCATGGCGGGGCGGCTCGACGGCGCCGACCAGGCCCGGCTCAGCCGCGGCGGTCTGCTGCCGCTCGCCCCGGAGCAGGCCCTCGCGCTGCTCGACAGGGCGTTCGACGCGGACGCGCCGCCGCTGCTGGTGCCGGCCCGGCTGAACCTCCCCGCGCTGCGGGCCCAGGCCGGGTCGGGGACGCTGCCGCGGCTGCTGCGGGGCGTCGTGCGCGGGCCGGCCCGGCGTGCGGCCGGGGCCGGTGGCGCCGGGAGTGCCGGTGACACCGCGTCCCTGGTGGCCCGGCTCGCGGGCCGGAGCGCCGAGGAGCAGGAGCGGATCCTGCTCGACCTGGTGCGCGGCCGGATCGCGGCGGTGCTGGGGCATGCGGGCGCCGAGACGGTGGAGCCGGACCGGGGTCTGATGGACATGGGCTTCGACTCGCTCACCGCCGTGGAGCTGCGCAACCAGCTCGGCGCGGGCACCGGCCTGCGGCTGCCCACCACGCTCGTCTTCGACTATCCGACGCCCAGTGCGCTCGCCGGGCACCTGCGCGCCGAGCTGGCCCCCGAGACCGGTCCCGGCGGCACACCGGCGGACGCGGGCGACGACGCCGGCATCCGCAGAGCCCTCGCCGCGATCCCACTCGCCCGCATCAGGGCGGCCGGGCTGCTGGACGCGCTGCTGGAGCTGGCGGACGGCGGCGAGCGGGAGGCGCCGGCGGAGGACCGGGAGGCCGGCCAGAGCGACGCCATCAAGGCGGCCGGTGTGGACGAGCTCATCCAGATGGCGCTGGCCGGCACCGACGACACCGACGCCAACGCCAACGCCAACGCCAACGAAGATTCGTGACACGACGACTCACAGCGGGGAATTGCGGGGGAATTGATGACGAGTACGCCTTCCGAGCGGGTCGTTGAGGCGCTGCGCGCGTCTCTGCTGGAGAACGAGCGGCTGCGCGAGACGAACCGGCGGCTCACCGGGACCGCGCGCGAGCCGGTCGCGATCGTGGGCATGGCCTGCCGCTACCCCGGCGGCGTCAGCACGCCCGAGGAGCTGTGGGAGCTGGTCGCCGGGGGCGTGGACGCGATCTCCGGCTTCCCCGCGAACCGCGGCTGGGACGTGGCCGGGCTGTACGACCCGGACCCGGACCGCACGGGCAGGAGCTATGCGCGCGAGGGTGGTTTCCTGCACGACGCGGGCGACTTCGACCCGGAGTTCTTCGGCATCAGCCCGCGGGAGGCGATGGCGGTCGACCCGCAGCAGCGGCTGCTGCTGGAGGCGTCGTGGGAGGCGGTGGAGCGCGCGGGCATCGCGCCCGCCGCGCTCCGGGGCAGCCGCACCGGCGTGTTCGCCGGGATCATGTACGGGGACTACGCGGGGCGGCTGTACGACCGCACCCCGGAGGCGTTCGAGGGCCACATCGGCACCGGCAGCGCCTACAGCGTGGCGTCCGGCCGGGTCTCGTACACGCTCGGCCTGGAGGGGCCCGCCGTCAGCGTGGACACGGCGTGCTCGTCGTCGCTGGTCGCACTGCACCTGGCCTGCCAGGCGCTGCGGAACGGCGAGTGCGAAATGGCCCTGGCGGGCGGCGTCACGGTGATGGCGTCACCGGGGACCTTCATCGAGTTCAGCAGGCAACGGGGCCTCGCCCCGGACGGCCGCTGCAAGGCGTTCGCGGCGGCGGCCGACGGCACCGGCTGGGCCGAGGGGGTCGGCATGCTGCTCGTGGAGCGGCTCTCGGACGCCCGGCGAAACGGCCACCGGGTGCTGGCGGTGGTGCGCGGCTCGGCGGTCAACCAGGACGGCGCCAGCAGCCAGCTCGCCGCCCCCAACGGCCCCGCCCAGCAGCGCGTCATCCAGGCCGCCCTGGCCAGCGCCCGCCTGACCAGCGCCGACGTGGACGTGGTCGAGGCGCACGGCACCGGCACCAGACTCGGCGACCCCATCGAGGCACAGGCCCTCCTCGCCACCTACGGCAAGGACCGCCCCGCCGACCGGCCACTGTGGCTCGGCTCTGTGAAGTCCAACATCGGGCACACGCAGGCCGCCGCGGGCGTCGCCGGCATCATCAAGATGGTGCAGGCGATGCGGCACGGCGTCCTCCCCCGCACCCTGCACATCGACACGCCGTCCCCGTACGTGGACTGGGACGCCGGTGCCGTCCGGCTGCTCACCGAACAGACACCGTGGCCGGAGACGGACCGGCCGCGCCGGGCCGCCGTCTCCTCGTTCGGCATCAGCGGCACCAACGCCCACGTCATCCTGGAGGCGCCGGAGGACACGGCGGAAGCGTCGGAAGCGTCGGCGGCCGGGGACCCTGCCGCGTCTGCCGTGCCGGTGGCGCCCTGGGTGCTGTCGGCGAAGACCGAGGAGGCGCTGCGTGCCCAGGCCGCGCGGCTGCGGGAGTTCGTCACCGCCCGCCCGGAACTGGACCCGGCCGCCGTGGCCCGCGCACTGGCCACCACCCGCACCCACTTCCCCCACCGCGCCGCGGTGAGCCCGGCGGACGGCACCCGCGACGGCTTCCTGGCCGCCCTCGACGCCCTGACCCACGGCCGCCCCTCCGCCGGTGTCATCCAGGGCGTGACCGCACCGGCGAGCAAGGTCGCGTTCGTCCTGTCCGGACAGGGCAGCCAGCGGGCGGGGATGGGACGCGAACTCTACGAGACCTTCCCGGTGTTCGCCGCCGCCCTGGACGAGGTCTGCACACACCTCGACCCACAACTGGAACAACCCCTGAAAGACATCATGTTCGCGGCCCAAGACTCCGCGGACGCGGCGCAGCTCGACCAGACCCGCTACACACAGACCGCCCTCTTCGCATTCCAAGTGGCCCTGTTCCGGCTACTGGAACACTGGGGCATCCGCCCCGACCACCTCATCGGCCACTCCATCGGCGAACTCACCGCCGCCCACCTCGCAGGCGTGCTCTCACTGGAAGACGCCTGCACCCTCGTCGCCACACGCGGCCGCCTCATGCAGAACGCACCGGGGGGCGGGGCCATGGTCGCCATCCAGGCCACGGAAGACGAAGTCCGCGCCACCCTCCCCGACGACGGCGAGCGCGTCACCATCGCCGCCGTCAACGGACCCACCTCCGTCGTCATCGCCGGCGACGAGGACGCCGTCCTGACCGTGGCCGACCACTGGAAAACCAAAGGCCGCAAGACCACCCGCCTCACCGTCAGCCACGCCTTCCACTCCCCCCACATGAACACCGCCCTCCCCGAATTCCGACGCGTGGCCGAAAACCTCACCTACCACCCCCCACGCACCCCGGTCATCTCCAACCTCACCGGCACCACCGCCACCACCGCCCAACTCACCTCACCCCACTACTGGACCGACCACATCCGCCAACCCGTCCGCTTCCACGACGGCATCACGACCCTCCACCACGACCACCACACCACCACCTACCTCGAACTCACCCCCCACCCGGTCCTCACCAGCCTCATCACCGAAACCCTCACCAACCCCGACACCAACCCCACCACCACACCGACCGTCGCCATCCCCGCCCTCCGCCACGACCAACCCGAGGCAGCGGCCCTCACCCGGGCCGTCCTCACCGCACACGCACACGGCACCAGCCCCGCATGGCCGACGTTCCTCGGCGGTCCGGGACGGGTCGGAGACGCCGTGGACCTGCCCACCTATCCATTCCAGCGGCGCCGCTACTGGATCGACGCCGTCCCGCCGGCCGGCGACGCGCTCGCCGCGGGGCTCGACGAGGCCGGGCATCCGCTGCTGGGGGCCGCGGTGGACCTGCCGGACGGGCAGGGTGTGGTCCTCACGGGGCGGTTGGCCCTGGCGGCGCAGCCGTGGCTCGCGGACCACGCGGTGCTGGACACGGTGGTGCTGCCCGTGGGAGTGCTGGCGGACCTGGCGCTGCACGCCGGGCGGCGGGTCGGCTGTGCGCGGCTGGAGCGGCTGGAGCCGGATGCTCCGCTGGTGGTGCCGGAGCAGGGCGGCGTGCAGGTGCGGGTCACCGTCGGCCGCGGCGGGGACGGGCAGGCGCCGGGGGAAGGGCGGCTGCCGGTGGCGGTGCACGCCCGGCCGGAGGGCGTGGACGACGCGCCGTGGCGCCGGTACGCCACCGGGGTGCTCGCCCCGGTCGGCGAGGCGCCGGCCGGGGAGCCGGGCGAGGGGTCCGGCGAGGTACCGGGCGCGGACGTGAGCTGGCCGCCCGCCGGGGCGCGGGCCGTGGACGTGGACGGTGTGTACGAGCGGCTGGTGGCGGCGGGGCTCGGCCACGGTCCCGTCTTCCAGGGGCTGGACGAGGCGTGGGAGCGGGACGGCGAGCTGTTCGTGGCGGTCGGGCTGCCCGAGGACGTCGGCACGGACGGCTTCGGGCTGCATCCGGCGCTGCTGGACGCGGTGCTGCACCCGGTGCTGCTCGGTGCGCCGGGCGCGGCCGGCGGGCAGGCCGGGCCCCGGCTGCCGGGGGCGCTGACCGGGGTCACCGTGTACGCGACCGGTGCGGCACGGCTGCGGGCGCGGGTGCGGCCGGCGGGTCCCGGCGCGGTGAGCGTGCGCTGTACGGACGCGGACGGTGCGCTGGTGGCGACCGTGGAGTCGGTGGCGCTGGCGGCGGTCTCGCCGGAGCAGGTGCGGCGCGGTGCGGCGCGGCAGGACGCGCGGTTCCAGGTGGAGTGGCTGCCGGTGGCGGCCCCGGGCCGCCCGGCGGCGGGCGGCGCGGCCTGGGCGGTGCTGGGCGACGCGGACGCGCTCGGCGGCGGTGTGGCGGGCGGCGGCGCGCTGGGCGGCGGTGCGCTCGGCCGCGCCGGTCTGGGCGCTGACGTGCCGGTGTACGCGGACGTGGCCGCGCTGGGCGCCGCGCTGGAGGCCGGTGCGCCGGCGCCCGAGTGGGTGCTGCTGCGGGGCGACGCGTCCGGCACAGACGATCACCGCACGACCAGCACCAGCGGTCACGGCGCCTCGGGGACCGACGATCATGACACCTCCAGTGCCTTCGATCACGACACGCCCGGTGCCGCCGACCCGGCCGCGGCGGCGCACACCGCCGTCCACCGGGTGCTGACGGCCGTTCAGGACTGGCTGGCCGACGACCGGGTGGCGGGGGCGCGGCTCGTGGTCCTCACCTCGCACGCGGTGGCGGTGCGGGACGGTGACGAGGTGGCCGGCCTGGCGGGTGCGGCGGCCTGGGGGCTGCTGCGGTCCGCGCAGGCGGAGCACCCTGACCGTTTCGTGCTGGTGGACCTCGACGGCGCGGCGGGCCCCGCCACCTCGCGGGGTGCGCTGGCGGCGGCGCTGGCCTGCGGGGAGCCGCAGGTCGCGGTGCGGGCCGGGGCGTTGTTCGCACCGCGTCTGACGCGTGCCGCCGAGCCCGCGGGACCTGCGGGGCCGGCCGGCCCCGACCCCGAGGGCACGGTGCTGATCACCGGCGGCACGGGGCTGCTGGGCTCTCTGGTGGCCCGGCACCTGGTCACGGAGCACGGGGTGCGGCACCTGCTGCTGACCGGCAGGCGGGGCCCGGGCAGCGAGGCGGCGCGGAAGCTGACGGCGGAGCTGACCGGTCTCGGCGCCGACGTCACCGTCGCGGCCTGCGACGCCGCCGACCGGGGCGCGCTGGCCCGGCTGCTGGCCGGCGTGCCGGCGGCGCACCCGCTGACCGCGGTGGTGCACGCGGCCGGGGTGCTCGACGACGCGGTGGTCACCTCGCTGACGCCGGAGCGGGTGGACGCGGTGCTGCGGCCGAAGGCGGACGCGGCCTGGCACCTGCACGAGCTGACCCGGGACGCCGGCCTGAAGGCGTTCGTGCTGTTCTCCTCGGCGGCGGGCACCCTCGGCAACCCCGGCCAGGCCAACTACGCCGCCGCCAACACCTTCCTGGACGCGCTCGCCCAGCACCGGCACGCGCTGGGCCTGCCCGCGCTGTCGCTGGCGTGGGGGCTGTGGGACGCGGCGGGCGGCATGTCCGGGGAGCTGGCCGGCGCGGCGCGGGAGCGGCTGGTGGGCGGCGGGGTCGTGCCGCTCGCCGCGGACGAGGGGCTCGCGCTGTTCGACACGGCGCTACGCGGCGGCCCCGCGCTCCAGCTGCCGGTGCGGCTCGACCTGGCCGCGCTGCACGCCGGGGCGGGCGTCGCGGGTGTGCCGCCGCTGCTGCGTGCGCTGGTGCGGGTGCCGGCGCGGCGGGCCGGCAGCGGGGGGCCTTCGCTGGCGCGGCGGCTGGCCGGGCGGTCCGCGGACGAGCAGCGGGAGATGCTGCTCGACGTGGTGTGCGGGCAGGTGGCGGCGGTGCTGGGGCACGCCTCGGCGAGCGCCGTCGACCCGGAGCGGGCCTTCAAGGACCTGGGCTTCGACTCGCTGCTCGCGGTGCAGCTGCGCAACCGGCTCGGCACGGCCACCGGCCACCGGATGCCCGCCACGATGGCGTTCGACCACCCGACCCCGGCGGCGCTGGCGGAGTACCTGCGCGACGAGCTGGTCTCCGGCGCCGACGGGCCGCACACCAGGGCACTGGCCGACCTTGAGGGCCTGGAACGCGCCCTGCTGGCGATCCCGCCCGGCGACGAGGCGCACACGAAGGCGACCGCGCGGCTGCGCCTGCTGCTGAGGAAGCTGTCCGACGCCGCCGGGGCCACGTCCGGAGCGGGCGGCCCCGCGGACGCCGGCCCCGCCGCACCCGCCGCACCCGCCGACTATGCCGACTACGCCGACGACATGGCGTCCGTGACCGACGAAGAGCTCTTTGACGTCCTCGACAACGAGCTCGGTATCTCCGGAGATGAGATCCGATGAATGCTGTGCCGGGCGGACAGGCCGCCACCGTGAACGAAGCGCGGCTGCGCGACTACCTCAAGCGTGCGACCGCGGACCTCAAGAGGGCGAACCGCCGGCTGCGGGAGTCCGAGGCCAGGGAGCACGAGCCGATCGCGATCGTCTCGATGAGCTGCCGCTTCCCCGGCGGCGCCGGCTCCCCGGAGGAGCTGTGGCGGCTGCTGGCGGACGGCACCGACACCATGGGTGCCTTCCCCGCGGCGCGCGGCTGGGACACCGAGGCGCTGTACGCGGCGGACCCGGACAGCACCGGGAAGACCTACGCGCGCGAGGGCGCGTTCGTCGCGGACGCGGACGCGTTCGACGCGGAGTTCTTCGGGATCAGCCCGCGTGAGGCGCTGGCGATGGACCCGCAGCAGCGGCTGCTGCTGGAGGCCTCCTGGGAGGCGCTGGAGCGGGCCGGCATCGTGCCCGCGGACCTCAAAGGCCGCCCGGTGGGCGTGTTCACCGGCACCAACGGCCAGGACTACGCGCGGCTGCTGCTCGGGCACCTGGACGCCGTCGAGGGGTACCTGGCGACGGGCAACTCGGCGAGCGTGGTCTCGGGCCGGGTGTCGTACGCGCTCGGTTTCGAGGGGCCCGCGGTCACCCTGGACACCGCCTGCTCGGCGTCGCTGGTGGCGACCCACCTGGCCTGCCAGGCGCTGCGCGGCGGCGAGTGCGAGATGGTGCTCGCGGGCGGCGCGACGGTGATGGCGACGCCGACCATCTTCACCGAGTTCAGCCGGCAGCGCGGGCTGGCGCCGGACGGCCGGTGCAAGGCGTTCGCGGGTGCCGCGGACGGCACCGGCTGGGGCGAGGGCGTGGGCGTGCTGCTGCTGGAGCGGCTCACGGACGCGCGCCGGAACGGGCACCCGGTGCTCGCGGTGATCCGCGGCACCGCCGTCAACCAGGACGGCGCGAGCAACGGCCTCACCGCCCCCAACGGCCCCTCCCAGCAGCGGGTGATCCGTGCGGCCCTGGACGCGGCGGGCCTCGCCCCCGCGGACGTGGACGCGGTGGAGGGCCACGGCACCGGCACCACCCTCGGCGACCCCATCGAGGCACAGGCGCTCCTCGCCACCTACGGCAAGGACCGCCCCGCCGACCGGCCACTGTGGCTCGGCTCGATCAAGTCGAACATCGGGCACACCCAGGCCGCGGCCGGTGTCGCCGGCATCATCAAAATGGTGCAGGCCATCGGGCACGGGGTGCTGCCGAGGACGCTGCACGTCGACGAGCCGTCGCCGCACGTCGACTGGGAGTCAGGCGCGGTACGGCTGCTGACGGAGGCCAGGCCGTGGCCGGAGACGGACCACCCGCGGTGCGCCGCGGTGTCGTCGTTCGGCATCAGCGGCACCAACGCCCACGTCATCCTCCAGGAGGCCCCGCCCGCACCCGCGGAGGCGGCGGGCACGGACGGCACCACGGCGGGCGGAGCCACGGCGGGCGGAACCTCGGCGGACGGGACCACGGCGGAGGAAGCCACCGGCGGCGGAGACACCGCCGGAGGAGACACCGCCGGAGGAGACACCGCGGACGGCTCCTCCGTGGCCGGGACCGCGGCTCCCGCCGACCGGGCCCCCGCCGACCGGGCCGGCGCCGGACGGCCGGGCGGGCCGCTGCCGCTGGTGGTCTCGGCGCGCACCGAGGAGGCCCTGCGGGAGCAGGCGGCCCGACTGCTGGACGCGGCCGCCGCGACCGGCACCCGGGACGCCCTGGCGGACCTGGCGTTCTCGCTCGCCACCACCCGCACCCACTTCCCGCACCGCGCCGCCGTGGTCGCCGCGGACGGCGCGGACCTGCGCACCGGCCTGGCCGCGCTGGCCGCCGGCGAGAGCGCGGCCCACCTGGTGCGGGGCGCCGCCACGGCGCCGGGCGGCCACGCCGGGAAGGCGGGCCGGGCCGGCCGGGTGGCGTTCCTGTTCTCCGGGCAGGGCAGCCAGCGGCCCGGCATGGGCCGGGAGCTGTACGAGACGTACCCGGTGTTCGCCGCCGCGCTCGACGACGTGTGCGGCCGGCTCGACACACACCTGGACCGGCCGCTGAAGCAGGTCATGTTCGCCGCCGCGGACAGCGCCGAGGCGGCGCTGCTGGACCGGACCGTGTACACCCAGGCCGCGCTGTTCGCGTTCGGGACGGCGCTGTTCAGGCTGCTCGCGCACTGGGGCGTGACCCCGGGCTGCGTCATCGGCCACTCCATCGGCGAGCTGACCGCCGCGCACGTCGCCGGTGTGCTCTCCCTGGACGACGCCTGCACGCTGGTCGCGGCCCGCGGCCGGCTGATGCAGGAGCTGCCCGCGGGCGGTGCCATGGTGTCGCTCGCGGCCGCCGAGGACGAGGTGCGGGCCTCGCTCGCCGGGCACCCGGGCGTCGACGTCGCCGCCGTGAACGGCCCCCGCGCCACCGTGATCTCCGGCGCCGAGGATGCCGTGCTCGCCGTCGCCGCGCACTGGGCCGGGCAGGGCCGCAAGACCAGGCGGCTGACGGTGAGCCACGCCTTCCACTCGGCCCGTATGGAGCCGATGCTCGACGAGTTCCGCCGGGTGGCGGAGCGGCTCGACTTCCAGGCGCCGCGGATCCCCGTCGTCTCCAACCTCACCGGCGCCCTCGCCGACCCGGAGCGGCTGCGCACCGCCGGCTACTGGGCCGATCACGTCCGCGAGGCCGTCCTCTTCCACCAGGGCGTGGCGGCGCTGCCGGGCCTCAGCGTGACCACCTGTCTGGAACTCGGCCCCGACGCCACCCTCACGGCCCTCGCCGCCGCCTGCCTCACCGCGGACCCGGGGGCCAGGGACACCCTGGCCGGAGACACCACCGGCACCCCGGCCCCGGGGCCCACCCTGCTGGCGAGCTGCCGGCGCGGCCGGGACGAGGCGCGCACCCTCATGGCCGCCGTCGCCGGCCTCCATGTGCACGGCCACACCGTCGACTTCGCCGCGCTCCTGCCGGGCGCGCGGCGGGTCGGGCTGCCCACGTACGCGTTCCAGCGGCGCCGGTTCTGGCCGGACGTCACCGCCGTGCCCGGCGACCTGTCCGCGACGGGTCTCGGCGCGGTCGGCCATCCGCTGCTGAGCGCCGCGGTCTCGCTCGCCGGGAGCGACGTCCACCTGCTGACCGGCCGGATCTCACTGGCCACCCACCCGGTGCTGGCCGACCACGTGGTCCTGGACAGCGTCCTGCTGCCCGGCACCGCCTTCGTCGAGCTCGCCCTCCAGGGCGCCCAGCACGTCGGCTGCCCGGAGCTGGCCGAGCTGACGCTGCGGGCACCGCTGGTGCTCGGGGCGCGGGACGCGGTGCAGGTCCAGGTGCAGGTGGACGCCCCCGACGAGGCCGGCCGCAGGCCCGTCGCCATCCACTCGCGGCCGCACCCCGGCGGCGAGCAGCCGGAGTCCGGCGAGGCGGGCGCCTGGACCTGCCACGCCACCGGTCTGCTCGCGCCCGCGGCAGGCACCGTGCCCGCCGCCCCGGACACCGCGTTCGCCACCGGTGCCTGGCCGCCACCAGGCGCCACCGCGCTCGACGTCGACGGTCTGTACGAGCACTTCGACGCGATCGGCCTCGCCTACGGGCCGCACTTCCGCGGGCTGCGCGGCGCCTGGCGGCTCGGCGGCGACGTCTACGCGGAGGTGGCGCTCGACGACGACACCGACGCGGCCCGCTACGGCCTGCACCCGGCGCTGCTGGACGCCGCTCTCCAGGCGGCCGTCCTGCACGAGGAGCCGGACGGCGGTGAGCGGCGGCCGAAGCTGCCGTTCGCCTGGTCGGGCGTGGCCCTGCACACCGCCGGCGCCGGTCTCCTGCGGGTGCGGGTCTCGGCGACCGGGCAGGACGTGGTGGCGCTGACCGCCGCCGACGCGCAGGGCCGGCCGGTCGCCACGGTCGGCTCGCTCACCGCCCGGCCGGTCAGCGCCGGGCAGCTCGCGGCGGCGCGGGCCACGGGGCACGACGCGCTGCTCACGCTCGACTGGGTGCCCGCGCCGGCGGCCGGTACGGGGCCCGCTTCCGGTGCCGCGGCCGCCCCGGGGCGCTGGGCCGTGCTCGGCGAGGGCACCCCGGTGCCCGCCGGGGTCGACGGCGACGGCTACCCGGACCTGGCGGCACTGCGGGCCGCGGTCCGCTCCGGCGCGCCCGTGCCGGACGTCGTGGTCGCCCTCTGCCCGTCCGGCGGCGGGGACGGCGACCTCGCGGCCGGCGCCCACCACGCCTCGGTGCGGGCGCTGAGCCTCGTCCAGGAGTGGCTGAACGGCGACGGAACCGCCGGGGCGCGGCTGGCCGTGGTGACCCGGGGAGCCGTCGGCACCAGGGTCGGCGAGCCCGTGGCGGACCCCGCCGCGGCGTCGGTGTGGGGCCTGCTGCGGTCCACGCAGACGGAGAACCCGGACCGCTTCGTCCTGGTCGACCTGGAGCCGGGCGCGGGCGGCGCCCACGGGACCGGCGCCCCGGACGCCCCGGACCCCGCCGGCGCCCCGGGTGACCTGGACGCGCTGCCCGCCGCCCTGGCCTGCGGCGAGCCGCAGGTCGCCGTCCGGGACGGCGCACCGCGGGTGGCCCGGCTCGCGAAGGCCCCCGCACCCGCGCTGGCCGTGCCGCCGGGCGGCGGGCCCTGGCGGGTGGACGTGGCCACGCCGGGCACCGTGGACGCCCTCACCGTGGTGCCCGCCGATGACGTCGCCGGCCCCCTGGCGGAGGGCCAGGTGCGGATCGCGGTGCGCGCCGCGGGCCTGAACTTCCGCGATGTGCTCATCGCGCTCGGCATGTACCCCGGCACGGCCCTCGTCGGCAGCGAGGCGGCGGGCGTCGTCACCGGGACCGGGCCCGGCGTGACCGGCCTCGCCCCGGGCGACACGGTGATGGGGCTGTTCAGCGGCTGCATGGCGGACACCGCCGTCACCGACCACCGGATGCTGGCCCGGATCCCGGACGGCTGGACGTTCGCGCAGGCCGCCACCACGCCCATCGCGTTCCTCACGGCGTACTACGGCCTGGTCGACCTGGGCGGGCTCGGGCCCGGGCAGCGGATCCTGATCCACTCGGCGGCCGGCGGCGTCGGCATGGCCGCCACCCAGCTCGCCCGGCACCTCGGCGCCGAGGTGTTCGGCACCGCCAGCACCCCGAAGTGGGGCGTGCTGCGCGACGCGGGCCTGGACGAGGCGCACATCGCGAACTCCCGGACGCTCGACTTCGAGCAGCGCGTCCTCGCCGCCACCGGTGGCGCGGGCGTCGACCTCGTCCTGGACTCGCTCGCCCACGAGTTCGTGGACGCCTCGCTGCGGCTGCTGCCGCGCGGCGGCCGGTTCCTGGAGATGGGCAAGTCCGACATCCGCGACCCGGAGCAGGTCGCGGCGGCCCACCCCGGCGTCGGCTACCAGGCGTTCGACCTGATCGAGGCCGGTCCCGACCGGATGCGGGAGATGTTCGCGACGCTCGGGGAGCTGTTCGACGCCGGGGTGCTGCGGCCGCTGCCGGTGCTGGCGTTCGACATGGGCCAGGCGCCGGAGGCGTTCAAGTTCATGAGCCAGGCCCGGCACACCGGCAAGCTGGCGCTGACGCTGCCGCGCCCGCTGGACCCGGAGGGCACCGTCCTCGTCACCGGCGGCACCGGCGCGCTCGGGTCGGTGCTCGCCCGGCACCTCGTCACCCGGCACGGCGCCCGGCACCTGCTGCTCACCAGCCGCCGGGGCCCGGACGCGGCGGGCGCCGCCGAACTGGCCGCGGACCTCACCTCGCTCGGCGCCGAGGTGACCGTGGCCGCCTGCGACGCCGCCGACCCCGGCGCCGTCCGCGACCTCCTCTCGGCCGTCCCCGACGCCCACCCGCTGACCGCGGTCGTCCACACCGCGGGCGTCCTGGACGACACCACCGTCGCCGGCCTCACACCCGAGCGGCTGCACTCCGTGCTGCGGCCCAAGGCCGACGCCGCCTGGACCCTGCACCGGCTCACCCGGGGGCACGACCTGGCCGCGTTCGTCCTCTACTCGTCCATCGCCGGCACCCTCGGCGCCCCGGGGCAGGCCAACTACGCGGCCGCCAACACCTTCCTGGACGCCCTCGCCACGCACCGCCGCGCCCAGGGCCTGCCGGGCACCTCGCTCGCGTGGGGGCTGTGGGAGGAGGCCGGCGGCATGGCCGGCGACCACGACGACACGATCCGCACCCGGCTCGGCCGCACCGGTCTGCTGCCGCTGCCCACCCCCGAGGCGCTCCTGCTGCTCGACGCCGCGCTGGCCGACCCGCGCCCGGTACTGGTGCCGGCCGGCCTGGACACCGCGACCCTGCGGTCCGCCGCGGACGCCGGCATCCTGCCGCCCGTGCTGCGCGGCCTCGCGGGCCCCGCCGCGCCCCGCGCCCGGGCGGCCCGGCGCGCCGCCGCGTCCTCGCTCCAGCAGCGCCTGGCCGGGCTCGGCGGCGCGGACCGCGACCACCTGCTGCTCCAGCTGGTGCGGGAGAACATCGCGGACGCGCTCGGGCACACCACCGCCGACGCGGTGCCCCCGGAGGTGCCGTTCCAGGACCTCGGCTTCGACTCGCTCACCGCGGTCGAGCTGCGCAACCGGCTCGGCACCGCGACCGGCCTGACCCTGCCTGCCACCCTGGTCTTCGACCACCCGACCGCGGCCGCGCTCGCCGCCCACCTCGGCGACCTGGTCGGCGACCGGACACCGGCGGCCACGCCCGCGGCCGTACCGCGGACGGCGGTGACAGACGCCGCCGAGCCGCTCGCGATCGTCGGCATGGCCTGCCACTACCCCGGCGACGTGCACTCCCCCGACGACCTGTGGAACCTTCTCGCCGAGGGCCGCGACGGCATCACCGGCTTCCCCGCCGACCGCGGCTGGCCGCTCGACACCCTCTTCGACCCCGACCCGGACCGGCCCGGCACCACCTACGTCAAGGAGGGCGGCTTCCTCCACGACGCCGCCCTGTTCGACGCCGAGTTCTTCGGCATGAGCCCCCGCGAGGCGCTGGCCACCGACCCGCAGCAGCGGCTCCTGCTGCAGACCGCCTGGGAGACCCTGGAGGGCGCCGGCATCCCGCCGAGCACCCTGCGCGGCAGCCAGACCGGGGTGTTCATCGGCATGTCCGCCCAGCACTACGCGACCACCGCGGCGGGCACCCCGTCGGCGGTGGAGGGCTTCCTGCTGACGGGCACCACCAGCAGTGTCGCCTCCGGCCGGATCGCCTACGCGCTCGGCCTCGAGGGCCCCGCCGTCACCGTGGACACCGCCTGCTCGTCGTCGCTGGTGGCGCTGCACTCGGCGTGCCGGGCGCTGCGCGGCGGGGAGTGCGACATGGCGCTCGCGGGCGGCGCGGCCGTGATGGCGGCGCCCGGCATCTTCGTCGAGTTCAGCCGGCAGCGCGGGCTCGCCCCCGACGGGCGGTGCAAGCCGTTCGGCGCCGGCGCGGACGGCACCGGCTGGGGCGAGGGCGTCGGCCTGGTGCTCGTCGAGCGGCTCTCCGACGCGCGGCGGCTCGGGCACCGGATCCTCGCCGTGGTCCGCGACTCCGCCGTCAACCAGGACGGCGCGAGCAACGGCCTGACCGCCCCCAACGGCCCCTCCCAGCAGCGCGTCATCACCAAGGCGCTGGCCGGCGCCGGCCTCACGCCCGCCGACATCGACGCCGTGGAGGCGCACGGCACCGGCACCGCCCTCGGCGACCCCATCGAGGCGCAGGCGCTGCTCGCCACCTACGGGCGGCACCACACCCCCCAGCGGCCGCTGTGGCTCGGCTCCGTCAAGTCCAACATCGGGCACACGCAGGCCGCCGCCGGCATCGCGGGCGTCATCAAGATGGTGCAGGCGCTGCGGCACGGCGTGCTCCCCAGGTCGCTCGGCGCCGACGAGCCCACGCCGCACGTCGACTGGGGCTCGGGAGCGGTGCGGCTGCTGAACGAGGCCGTCGAGTGGCCGGACACCGGCCGGCCGCGGCGCGCCGCCGTGTCCGCGTTCGGCATCAGCGGCACCAACGCCCATGTGCTGCTGGAGCAGGCGCCCACGCCGGACTCCCCCGGCACCACGGCTCCCACCGCCGCCCCCGCCGCACGGGACGCCGGGTCCTCCCGGGCGGCGGGCGTGCTGCCTTGGCCGGTCTCCGCGCGCTCCGCGGACGCGCTGCGCGCGCAGGCCGGGCGGCTCGCCGAGCACGTGCGCGCACACCCCGAGGCGGCCCCGGAGCAGGTGGCCGACGCGCTGGTGAGCACCCGTGAGACGCTCGAGCACCGTGCCGTCGTCGTCGGCCGCGACCGGGACGGGCTGCTGGCCGGGCTGCGCGCACTCGCGGCGGGCGAGCCCGCGGCCCACCTGGTGCAGGGCACCGCGGCCACCGCCCCGGGCCGCACCGTCTTCGTCTTCCCCGGGCAGGGCTCGCAGTGGGCGGGCATGGCGGTGGACCTGCTGGACGCCGCGGGGCAGTTCCCGGTGTTCGCCGAGCACCTGGGCGCCTGCGCCGACGCGCTCCGCCGGTACACCGACTGGGACCTCGTGGACGTGCTGCGCGGCGCGCCCGGCGCGGCCGACCTGGACCGGGTCGACGTGGTGCAGCCCGCGCTGTTCGCCGTGATGACCTCGCTCGCCCACCTGTGGATGGCGCACGGCGTGCGGCCGGACGCGGTGATCGGGCACTCCCAGGGGGAGATCGCCGCCGCCTATGTCGCGGGCGGCCTGTCCCTGGACGACGCGGCCCGCGTCGTGGCGCTGCGCAGCAGGGCGCTGACGGCGCTCGCCGGCACCGGCGCCATGGCGTCCGTCCCGGCGGGTGCCGCCGAGGTCGAGGCCGACCTGGCCGGCTGGGACGGGCGGATCGCGGTCGCGGCCGTCAACGGCCCCGCCGCCACGGTCGTCTCCGGCGACCCGGACGCCGTGCGGCAGCTCGTCGACCGCTACCGGGCCCGCGGCGTGCGGGCCCGCACGATCCCCGTCGACTACGCCTCGCACTGCGCCCACATCGAACCCATCCGGGACGAACTGCTCCGGCTGCTCGCACCGGTGAGGCCGCGCACCTCGACCGTGCCGTTCTACTCGACGGTCACCGGCGGCGAGCTGGACACGGCCGGGCTCGACGCCGCCTACTGGTACACCAACCTCCGGCAGCGGGTGCAGCTCGCGGCGGCCACCGGGGCGCTGCTGGCGAGCGGCCACCGGCTGTTCGTGGAGGCCAGCCCGCACCCGGTGCTCACCTTCGGCCTGGAGCAGAACTTCACCGGCTCCGGCGACGGCACGACCGCCCCGGTCGCGGCCACCGCGCTCGGCACGCTCAAGCGCGACAAGGACGGCCCCGCGGAGTTCCTGGCCGCGCTGGCGCAGGCGCACGTGCACGGCGCGGCCGTGGACTGGCCGAGCACGTTCCCGGCGGCCCGGACGGCCGACGGCACGCCGGCACCGCCGCTGCCGCTGCCGACGTACGCGTTCCAGCGCCGCCGGTTCTGGCTGGAGCCGGCCGCCGGCGCCGGGGACGTCAGGTCGGCGGGTCTTGTCGGCACCGGGCATCCGCTGCTCGGCGCCGCGCTGCCGCTCGCGGGCGGCGACGGGCACGTCCTGACCGGGCGCCTCTCGCTGCGCAGCCACCCCTGGCTGGCCGACCACACCGTCCTGGACACGGTCGTCCTGCCCGGCACCGCCTTCGCCGAACTCGCCCTGCACGCCGCGGAACAGGCCGGCGGCGGCCGGGTGGACGACCTCACCCTTCAGGCACCGCTGGTGCTGGGCGAGGAGGACGGCATCCAGGTGCAGGTCGTCGTCGGCGCGCCCGACGAGGCGGGGCGGCGGACGCTCACCGTGCACTCCAGGACGGAGGACGCCGCCGACGGCACCGCCTGGACCCTGCACGCCACGGGACTGCTCGCCGACGCGGACGGCGCGGTTGGTGCGGACGGCGCGGACGGCGCGGGTCCCGGGGGCGCCGCGGGACCCGGGGGCCCGCCACCGGACCTGACCGCGTGGCCGCCGCCGGGCGCCGCGCCGGTCGACGTGGCCGGGCTGTACGAGCGGTTCGCCGGGATCGGCCTCGGCTACGGGCCGCTCTTCCAGGGCCTGACGGCTGCGTGGCGGCAGGACGCCGCGGAGGGGCCGCGGGGAACGGAGGGAACGAACGGCTCCGACGGGGTGTACTTCGCGGAGGTGGCCCTCCCCGAGGACACCGACGTGACCGGCTTCGGCCTGCACCCCGCGCTGCTCGACGCCGCCCTGCACACGGTGGCGCTGTCGGTGGCCGGATCCGGGGCGGGATCGCCCCAGCGGGCGCTGCTGCCGTTCTCCTGGAGCGGCGTCGCGCTGCACGCCACCGGCGCCACGGCGCTGCGGGTGCGGCTCGCGCCCGCGGGCGAGGGCACCGTGACGCTGGACGTCGCCGACGACACCGGCACTCCGGTCGCCTCCGTGGCGGCGCTGCGGCTGCGGCCCGTCGACCCGGCGCAGCTCGCGCCCGCCCGGCGCGCGGGGGCGCTGTACCGGCTCCGGTGGACGCCCCTGACGGCCCCGGAACGGGCCGGGCGCGGGACGTGGGCGGCGCTCGGCGAACTGCCCGCGGGGCTCGGCCGGGACGGGGCGGACGGCGTGGACGCCTACCCCGACCTGGCGGCGCTGCGCAAGGCGGTCGAGGCGGGCGACCCGGTGCCCGAAGCGGTGTTCGCCGCGCACCCGGCGGAGGCGGGGCTGCCGCCCGCCGCGGCGGCACGGGCCGCGACCGCGGGGACCCTCGCGCTCGTCCAGGACTGGCTGGCCGACGAACGGTTCGCCGCCGCGCGCCTGGTGCTGGTCACCCGGGGCGCGGTCGCCGCGGACGGCGACCGGGACGTGCCGGACCTGGCTGGCGCGGCCGTCTGGGGGCTGGTGCGCAGCGCACAGTCGGAGAACCCGGAGCGGTTCGTGCTGCTGGACATCACGGACGGGGCGGACGAGGCGGCCGGGGCGGACGAGGCCACCGGAACGGCCGGAGCCGCCGGAGCCGCCGGAGCCGCCGGAGCCGCCGGAGCGAACGCCCTGGGCACCGCCGGCGTCCCGGGTGCGGGCACCGCGGACACCACGAGCCCCGCGGACACCGGCGCCGTGCCGGCCGCGGTCGCCGCGGCGCTGGCCGCGGGCGAGCCGCAGGTGGCCCTCAGGGGCGGACGGGCGTTCGTGCCCCGGCTGGCCAGGCCGGCGCCGGGCACCGCGGCCTGGGCCGGGGCCACACCCGGCACCGACGCCCCACCTGAGACGGCCACACCGGAGGCGACAGCGCCCGCCGGAAGCGGACCGTCCGGAACGGGGCCATCCGGCACGGGACCGTCCGGAACCGGGCCGGCGGCGCCCGGCACACCCACTCCCACAACCACACTCGCACCCACTCCCACAGCCACAACCACACCCGCACCCACTCCCGCAGCCGCAACCACACCCACAACCACCCTCACCCGCCCCCTCGACCCCGAAGGCACCGTCCTCATCACCGGCGGCACCGGCACCCTCGGTGCCCTGGTGGCCCGGCACCTGGTGGCCCGGCACGGCGCCCGGCACCTGCTGCTCACCAGCCGCCGCGGCCCGGACGCGCCCGGCGCCCGGGAGTTGGCCGCCGAGCTGACCGGCGAGGGCGCCGAGGTCACCGTCACCGCCTGCGACACGGCGGACGCCGAGGCGCTGCGCCGGGTGCTGGCCCAGGTCCCCGCGGACCGGCCGCTGACCGCCGTCGTGCACACCGCGGGCGTGCTCGCCGACGCCACCGTGGCCGCCCTCACGCCGGACCGCCTGGACACCGTGCTGCGGCCCAAGGCCGACGCCGCCTGGAACCTGCACGAGGCCACCGCCGGGGCCGATCTCGCGGCGTTCGTGCTGTTCTCGTCCATCGCCGGCACCCTGGGCGCGCCCGGCCAGGCCAACTACGCGGCCGCCAACACCTTCCTGGACGCCCTGGCGCACCACCGGCGCGCCGCGGGCCTGCCCGCCGCCTCGCTCGCGTGGGGCCTGTGGGAGGAGGGCTCCGGGATGACGGGCCATATGAAGGACACCGACAGCGGCCGGATGAACCGCGGCGGTCTGGTGCCGCTGGCCACCGCCGACGCGCTCGCGCTGCTGGACGAGGCGCTGGCGCCCGGCGGCGAGCCGCTGCGGCTGCCCGCGCACCTGGACACCGCAGCCCTGCACCGGCAGGCCGGCGCCGGGCTGCTGCCGCCGATCCTGCGCGGCCTGGTGCGCACCCCGGTCCGCCGCGCCGAGGCCGGCGGCGCCTCGCTGGCCGAGCGACTGGCCGGCCGCACCGAGCCCGAGCAGCACCGCGTCGTGCTGGACGCGATCCGCACCCAGATCGCCGCGGTGCTCGGCCACGACTCACCCGCCGGGATCGACCCCGAACGTGCCTTCAAGGAGATGGGCTTCGACTCCCTGATGGCGGTCGAGCTGCGCAACCGGCTCGGCGCGGTCACCGGTCTGAGGCTGCCCGCCACGCTCGTCTTCGACCATCCCACGGCGGACGCGCTGGCCGGGTACGTACGGGCCGGGATCGCACCGGGCGAGGTGTCCGCGGCCGCCGCGCTGCTGGCCGAACTCGACCGCCTGGAGGCGGCGCTCGCGGCGCTCGCGCCGGACGGCGACGAGGGCGCGGCCGTCGGCCGCCGGCTGCGGTCGCTGACCGAACGCTGGGCGGAGCCCGGGCGGTCCGCCGCGCAGGACGCCGCCGGCACCGACGGCACCGACGGCACCGGCAGCGTCAGGGAGCGGATCGAGGCGGCGTCCACCGACGAGATCTTCGACTTCATCGACAGGGAGCTGGGCGAGGGCTGACCGGCCGCGGGCCACCGCACCGGCCCGCGCCACCGGACCCACCACCGGCCCACAGGGACTGGGAGAGATGACCAACCAGACGAACGAGAAGAAACTCGTCGACTACCTCAAGCGGGTGACCACCGAGCTGCACGAGACCCGGCAGCGCCTGACGCGGGCCGAGGCGGACCGCCGCGAGCCGGTCGCCGTCGTCGGCATGGCCTGCCGCTACCCGGGCGGCGTGCGCAGCCCCGAGGACCTGTGGCGGCTGGTGGCCGACGGCACGGACGCGGTCTCGGCCTTCCCCGGCGACCGCGGCTGGGACCCGGCGCTGTACGACCCGGACCCGGAGCACCCGGGCACGTCCTATGCGCGCGAAGGCGGGTTCCTGTACGACGCGGCCGACTTCGACGCGGAGTTCTTCGGGATCAGCCCGCGCGAGGCCATGGCGATGGACCCGCAGCAGCGGCTGCTGCTGGAGGTCGCGTGGGAGGCGCTGGAGCGCGCCGGCATCGACGCGCACGCGCTGCGCTCCACCCCGACGGGCGTGTTCGCGGGCGTGATGTACGGCGACTACGGCGCCCGGCTGATCGGCTCCGGCGGCGGCGAGTACGAGGGGCTGCTCGGCAACGGCAGCGCGGGCAGCGTCGCCTCGGGCCGGGTCGCGTACGCGCTCGGCCTGGAGGGGCCCGCGGTCACCGTCGACACCGCGTGCTCGTCGTCGCTGGTGGCGCTCCACCTGGCCTGCCTGGCGCTCAGGAACGGCGAGTGCGACACGGCGCTCGCGGGCGGCGTGACGGTGATGGCGACGCCGACGCTGTTCGTGGAGTTCAGCAGGCAGCGCGGCATGGCGCCGGACGGCCGCTGCAAGTCGTTCTCGGCGGACGCCGACGGCGCGGGCTGGTCCGAGGGCATCGGCATGATCGCGCTGGAGCGGCTCTGTGACGCGCGGCGCCTCGGCCACCGGGTGCTGGCCGTCATCAAGGGCTCCGCGGTCAACCAGGACGGCGCCAGCAACGGCCTCACCGCGCCCAACGGCCCCGCCCAGCAGCGGCTCATCCGCCGGGCCCTGGACGCCGCCCGGCTGTCCGCCGCGGACATCGACGTCGTGGAGGCGCACGGCACCGGCACCAGCCTCGGCGACCCCATCGAGGCGCAGGCGCTGCTCGCCGCGTACGGGCGGAACAGGCCCGCGGACCGGCCGCTGCGGCTGGGCTCGGTCAAGTCCAACATCGGGCACACGCAGGCGGCGGCCGGCGTGGCCGGCGTCATCAAGATGGTGCAGGCCATGCGGCACGGCGTGCTGCCGAGGACCCTGCACGCCGACCGGCCCTCACCGCACGTCGACTGGGAGTCGGGCGCCGTCTCGCTGCTCACCGAGGAGACACCCTGGCCCGCGGAGGGCCGGCCCCGGCGGGCCGCGGTGTCGTCGTTCGGCATCAGCGGCACCAACGCCCACCTGATCCTGGAGTCGGCACCGGAGGTTCCGGAACCGGCGGCAGGGGCTCCTGGGGCGGCGGCCGGGACTCCCGAGCCGGCGGCCGGGCAGGGCGCGCCGGACGCCGCCGGACGGCCCGGACCGGGGGCCGCCGACGGCCCGGGCGCCGGCCGGCCCGCGCAGGGGCCCGGTGTCCCGGCGCCCTGGGTGGTGTCCGCCGCCACCCCCGGTGCGCTGCGCGCCCAGGCCGCGCGGCTGCGCGACTTCGTGGCCGCCCGCCCGGAGCTGGCCGCCGACGACGTCGGCCGCTCCCTCGCGACCACCCGCGCCGCGCTCCCGCACCGCGCCGTCGTCATCGCCCAGGACCGCGACGAGTTCCTCCAGCGGCTCGGCTTCCTCGCCGCGGACCAGCCCGCGGGCAACGTCGTCCAGGGCGCCGTCTCCGCCGGCCGGCTCGCGTTCCTGTTCTCCGGGCAGGGCTCCCAGCACCCCGGCATGGGGCAGGGCCTGCACGCCGCGTTCCCCGTCTTCGCGCGGGCCCTGGACGAGGCGTGCGCGCTGCTCGATCCGCATCTGGAGCGGCCGCTGAAGGCCGTGATGTGGGCCGGGCGCGGCAGCCCGGACGCCGCCCTGCTGGACGAGACCTGCTATGCGCAGGCCGCCCTGTTCGCGGTGGAGACCGCGCTGTACCGGCTGTTCGAGCACTACGGCCTGCGCCCCGACTATGTGCTGGGCCACTCCGTCGGGACGCTCGCCGCCGTCCATGCCGCCGGGGTGCTCACGCTCGCCGACGCGTGCACGCTGGTCGCCGCGCGCGGCCGGCTGATGCAGGGGCTGCCGCGGGGCGGCGCGATGGTCTCCGTCCAGGCCGGCGAGGACGAGGTGCGGGCGGCGCTCGACGCGTACGCGACGAAGGCGGGCGGGGCGGCGGCGCGGCGGGTGGCGGTGGCCGCCGTGAACGGGCCCACGTCCACCGTCGTCTCCGGCGACGAGGACGCCGTGCTCGCGGTCGCCGCGGGCTTCGCGGAGCGCGGCCGCAAGACCCGGCGGCTGCGGGTCAGCCACGCCTTCCACTCGCCGCGGATGGCGCCGGTGCTGGACGAGTTCGGGGCGGTCGCCGCGGGCCTCGCGCACCACGCGCCGCGCATCCCCGTGGTGTCGGACCTGACCGGCCGGGTGGCCACCGCGGGGGAACTCACCGACCCGGCCCACTGGGTGGCGCACGCCCGCGAGGCGGTCCGCTTCGCCGACGGGGTGGCCGCGCTGCGCGCCGAGGGCGTCACCACCTGCCTCGAACTGGGCCCGGACGCCGTCCTCACCCCCATGGCCGCGGCCTGCCTCACCGCCTCCGGCGACACTGCCGGGGGCGCGTCCCCGGCCCCTGCGGAACGGGGGGACTCCGGGGCGGTCGCGGCGGTGCCGGTGCCCGCGCTGCGCGCCCGCCGCCCGGAGACCCAGACGTTCCTGGGGGCGCTGGCCCACGCGCACACCCGGGGCGCGGCCCTCGACTGGGGCACGTTCTTCGCCGAACGCGGCGCCGGCACCGTCGAGCTGCCCACCTACGCCTTCCAGCGCCGCCGTTACTGGATCGACGCGCCGGTCCCCGGCACATCCGGTGCGACCGGTGCCGCGGCAAGCGGCACGGGCGCGGACGCGGGCGATGCGGCCGGTGCGGGCTTCTGGGCCGCCGTCGAGCGGGAGGACCTGGAGGGTCTTGCCGCCGCCCTCGGCATCGGCGGCGAGGGGCGTGCGGCCCTGAAGACGCTGCTGCCCGCGCTGTCCGGCTACCGCCGCCAGGAGCAGCGGCACTACCGCACCGTCTGGGAACCGCTCGCCGCCCCCGCGGCCCGGCCCGGTGGCACCTGGCTGGTGCCGGTCCCGGAGGGCACCCCCTGGGGCGCGCAGACCGAGGCACTGGCCGAACAGGGCGTGCGTGTGGTGCCGTTCGAGGTGCCGGTGGGGGGCGCGGCGTTCGGCGCGGGCGGTGCCGGCGGGGCTGGCGGTGCCGCCGGCCTGGGCCGCCGGCTGCGGGAACGGCTGGCCGGGGAGCCGGCCCTCGACGGGGTGCTGTCGCTGCTCGCGCTGACGGGCGGTCACCGGCCATCCGCGGCGACGGGACAGGACGCGGCGGGGCGGGAGGACGCGGGCGGGGCGGCGGATGCGGCGCCCCTGGAACGCGCCACGTCCCTCGGGACCCCCACGTCTCCCGGTGCGGCCACGTCCCTCGGGACCCCCGCATCCCTCGGGACACCCACGTCTCCCGGTGCCGCCACGTCTCCGGGAGACCCCGCGTCTCCGGAGGTCCCCACGTCTCCGGACGACCCCGCGCCTGCGGACGACCCCGCGCCCCTGCTCGCCGCCACCCTCGCCCTCGTCGACGCGCTGGACGCCGCGGGAGTGACGGCACCGCTCTGGCTGGCCACGCGCGGGGCCCGCGCCGTCGTTCCGGGGGACGATCCGGACGACGTCCGCCAGAGCGCCCTGTGGGGGCTCGGGCAGGCGCTCGCCGCCGACCGCCCGCGGCTCCGCCTCGGCCTGGTCGACCTGCCCCGCACGGACGGCCGCGGCACCGCGGGGCGGCTTGCCGCGGTGCTCGCGGCGGACGGCGGTGAGCGCCAGGTGGCGCTGCGCCCGGCCGGTCTCTTCGGGCGCCGGCTGGTGCCCGCGGCCCTGCCCGGGGGCCCCGGCGTGGAGAGCTGGCAGCCGCACGGCACGGTGCTGGTCACCGGCGCGGCCACCGGGCTCGCCGCCGGGGTCGCGCGCTGGGCGGCGGGGCACGACGGGACGAAGGTGCTGCTGCCGGTCGCCGCGGCTGACGCCGCGCACCCGGGTGTCGTCCGGCTCCGCGCGGACCTCGGCGACCGGGCCGACGTCGTGCCCTGCGACCTGACGGACCGCCGGGCGGTGGCGGACCTGCTGGCCGGTGTCCCCGCGGAACGCCCGCTCTCCGCGGTCCTCCACGTCGCCACCGGCACCGCCCCCGCGGACGCGGCCCCCCTCCTCGCGGACACCACCACCTCGCCGCCGCCCGCCGCCCCCACCGGCCCGGACACCACCCGCACCGGGCCGCCCCGTCCAGGCGCCGCCACCGCACCGGCACGAGCGGACGCCTCCGGCACCGGGCCGCACGAGGCAGGAGCCATGCCCACCGGCCCGGACGCCACCACGCCGCCCCCCGCCACCGCCACCGCCACCGGCCCGACCGGCCCGACCGGCCCGGACACCGCCGGCACCGGCGCCGCCCGCCCCCTGGACGCCGAAGGTGTCCTCCGCGGTCTCGCGGAGGCGGTCGCCGGTGCCCACCTGGACGCCCTCACCCGGGGCCCCGCCGGTGGCGCGGACCCCGGCACGGGCGAGGTGCCGCTGTTCGTGGCCGTCACGTCCCTGTCGGGGGCGTTCGGCGTCCCGGGGCTCGGCAACCCGGCCCCCGGACACGCCGCGCTCGACGCGCTCGTGGCGCGGCGGGTGGCCGCGGGGGCGCCCGCGCTCTCGCTGCGGGTGGTGCCCTGGGCCGAGGAAGACGCCGTGGACGCCGCGGGTCCGTTCCCGTCGGCCATCCGCCCCGCGCCGCCGGCCGCGCTCGCCGGGCTCGTCGGGCGGGCCCCCGCGCTGGCCGGGCAGTCGCTGGTGGTCGCCGACGTCGACTGGGAACGCCTGGTGCCCCAGCTCGGCACGGAACAGGCCCCGGCCGTCCTGCGCGGCGTCCCGGCGGCCCGCCGGGTACTGGACGCCGTCGGCGCGGCGCCCGCCCCGGCCGTGCTGCGCCTCACGGAGCTCGACCCGGCCGAGCGGCGCACGGCGCTGCTCGACCTCGTGCGGACCCAGGCCGCGGCCGTGCTGGGCCGCCCGGGACCGGGGTCCGTCTCTCCCGACGACGACTTCCTCGCCCTGGGCTTCTCCTCGTTCACCGCGCTGGAGCTGACCACCCGGCTGCGCGCCGCCGGAGTGACCGTCGAACCGACCGCGCCCTTCGACCACCCGACCCCGGCCGCGCTCGCCCGGCACCTGGACGCCGAGCTGACCGGCACAGAGCCCGGCGGTGCCGGCGCCCCCGAGCCCACCGGCACCGGAGGCGCCCCGGGCGCGGCCGGCGCCGGCACCCCGTACCGACAAGGAGTTGCCTCATGACCGAACCCGTACTCATCGCCGGTGGCGGACCCGTCGGGATGATGCTGGCCTGCGAACTGGGCCTCGCGGGCGCCAGGACGATCGTCCTGGAGAAGCTGCCCGCGCCGAACGAGCGGTCCCGTGGCATGGCGGTGAACTCCGCGGTGGTGGAGCTGCTCGCCCAGCGCGGCCTGATGGAGTCGCTGGCGGGGGACGGCTTCGCGTTCCCCCGTGCCCACTTCGCGCACATCTTCCTGGACCCGGAACGGCTGCCGGGCCGCCACCCGTACACGTTCGCGGTGCCGCACTCCAAGGTCGAGCTGCGGCTCGCCGAGCGGGCCGCGCGGCTGGGGGTGACGATCCGCAGGGACGCCGAGGTGGTGGGCGTCGAGCAGGACGAGGAGGGTGTCACCGTCACGGTCCGCGCGGCGGACGGTGGCGAGGCCACCGTGCGCGGCGCGTACCTGGTGGGCTGCGACGGCGGCGACAGCGCGGTGCGGCGCCTCGCGGGCATCGGCTTCCCGGGGGTGGACAGCGCCTTCCACGGGATCACGGGGGACGTCGCGGTGGAGGGCGGCGACAGGCTCTTCGAACTGCTGGGCTTCCACCAGGAGGAGGCGGGCTTCTTCACCGTCGCCCCGGCGGGGCCCGGCCTGCTGCGGGTGACGACCGGCGAGTTCGACCGGCAGGTGACGCCTGGGACGCCCCTGACCCGGGACGACCTGTACGCGGCGCTGAAGCGGATCACCGGCATCGACCTGACCACCGGCACCGTCCGGTGGCTCGACCACTGGTACGCCCCGACGCGGCAGGCCGAGCGGTACCGCGCGGGCCGCGTGCTGGTCGCCGGCGACGCCGCGCACGTGCACTTCCCGCTCGGCGGGCAGGCCCTGAGCACCGGTCTGGAGGACGCGGTCAACCTGGGCTGGAAGCTCGCCGCCGAGCTCCACGGCCGGGCCCCCGAAGGGCTGCTGGACACCTACCACACCGAGCGGCACCCGGTGGGCGAGCGCGCCTGCCGCACCACCCGCGCCCAGATGGCGCTGATGCACCCGATGGACCGGGTCGGCCCGCTGCGGGACATCGTCACCGAGCTGGTGGGGATGGACGAGGTCAACGAGTACCTGGTGAAGATGGCCGGCGGCCTGGACGTCCGCTATGCGCTGCCCCACGAGGGCGCGGCGGACGGCGCGGAGCCGCACCCGCTGCTGGGCACCCGGCCGGCCGACGTCCCGCTGGTCACCAAGGAGGGCGCGACGTCGCTGGCCCGGCTGCTGCACGCCGGGCGCGGGGTGTTCCTCGACCTGTCGGGGACGGGCGCCCCGGGCGAGGCGGTCGCGGGCTGGGCGGACCGGGTGACGGTGACCGTCGCCGAGCCGGCCCCGGAGCTGGGCGCCACCGCGCTGCTGCTGCGCCCGGACGGCCGGGTGGCCTGGGCGGTGGACGGTGAGCCCGTGGACGCCTCGCCGGAGGCGGCCCTGCGCACCTGGTTCGGCGAGTCCACCACCGCGTGACGGCGGCCGGGGCCCCCGCGCGGGGCCCCGGGGACGGCGGAGGGGCCACGCGCCGTGCGTGGCCCCTCCTGTTTCCGTTCACCGCCGCTGGGGCGGGAACCGGCCGCAGCCGCCCGGCGAGCCGGCGGCGGCCGGTACGTGCACGGGCACCCCCGCACCCGTGCACGTACGCGTGTACGCGTGTACGCGTGCCGTGCCGTCGGACGGCGCCCCGGCGCCGGACGGCGCCCGGCGCCGGCGTCAGCAGACCGCGAACGAGATGGCGTAGCTCGGCGGCTTCTGGGTGGGGTCGCCGATGGTGATGGTGGCGTACCCGGACTTCCCCTCGTAGCGGCCGCTGACGCCGGTGACCTGGAGGATCTGGGTCATGCCGCGCATCATCGCGTTGACGTCCAGCAGTCCGCCGCTCTCGTAGGTGCCGTCGTCCAGCTCGACGGTGCTGCGGTGGATCTGCCACATGTGCGGGGTCATGGAGAGCACCACGGCGCTGCTGGTGGACTTGCCGATCTCGGTGCCGTCGGCGTCGATGATGGCGTCCTCGTAGTCGACCGTGGTGCCGAGGCCTTCCTTGCCGCCGTCGTTGATCTGGAGCTTGAGGATCTTCTCGGTGAGGCCGTCCTTGGCGATGCAGGCGGCGACCGCGTCGTCCACGGTGTCGCGTCCCGCCACGTACCGGCCGTTCTTCGTGGCCGCGGCGACCGCGAGGGCCCTGATGTCCACCGGGCCGGGGTCGGGTTCCGCCCGCTGGAACGCGGCGCCCGAGTTGATTGCACGCTCGTCGATCCGAGGGGTGGTGGCCTGCGCGCCGTTGTCGGCCGTCGTCATGTCAGCTCCAGACGTGATCGCGGACCCGGAATTCCCGTTTACCGCTCCGGTTTCCCGTACCGCTCCGGTTTCCTGCCTGCCGTGCGTTCACGGTCCACCGTTCCGCTAAAGCGGGACTAACCCACGACTTCTCCGGTTCCCGGAAAACGCTCGGCACGGCGGGAATCGCCCACGGGCCGCGGCGGCCTAGACGAGTAAGTCCGAAGGCTTTGGTTCAGTGGTCGTAGGCGGTCAGTGAGCGTGTGATGGGTCGGCCTGTGTTGCGGTTGTGCCAGATCGCGGCTGTCATCGCCAGGATGCGTTGTCCGACGCGGGCGAGGACTCCGGCAGGGGTTCTCGCCCTGTGGCGTTCGAGGTCGAGTTGGCCTTTGAGGGTGTCGTTGACCGACTCGATGAGCTGGCGGATGGGCTTGAGCAGGTGTTCGCCGGGGCGGGGCTTGAGGTTGCGGTAACTCGGCCGCAGTAGGGTCATTCCGCGCGCGGCCATGAAGGCGTCGAGATCCTTCGACACGTAGCCCTTGTCGCCGACGATCGTCTGCCCCGGGTGTGTGGCCTGCAGATCCTGGTCGCCCGTGATCATGTCGACCAGCACCTCGCGTTCGTCGACTTTCGGGTTGGCCAGGGCCCAGGCGATCGGCAGCCCGCCGGGGGTGCACATCAGGTGGAGCCGCAGGCCCCAGAAGAACCGGGAGTGGGAGGGGCAGTAGCCGTATCCGGCCCAGCCGGCCAGGTCGGAGCGTTTGACGGTGGGCCGTGAGCGGGCGCACTCGACGGGTGTGGAGTCCACGATCCACACGTCGTCGTGCCACAGGTCGGTGTCGCGGGCGAAGGTGCGGATGAATCGGCTGATCAGTGTGTTCGCGGCCCGCAGGCGCTTGTTGTAACCGGACTGCCCGGGCAGGTAGGGGAACTCGGCGGCCAGGTGGGCGCGGGCGAAACGCAGCCAGCGGGCTTCGGAGACGAACCCGAGCAGGGCCTGCATCACCGCCAGCGTCAACAACTCCGCATCACTCAGCCTCGGCGGACGGCCCCATCGGCGCGATCCCACCAGAGAGTCGTCGATCTTCACGTACAGTGCAGTCGCGAGGGTTTCGAGGTCTGTCGTCACAAACGGACCAACGAGACCCTCGCTTCATGCACCCGGCCCCTTTGGACTTACTCGTCTAGGGGGCTTCTGATGGATCTCCGTGGCGTCGCGACGCCCGGCACGCTCCCCCACGCTCGGCTGCTCCCCCACGCTCGAACGGGCTCGCGCGGGGGTGCCCCCACGCGCGGGGGCACCCCCACTCGCCGCACCGGGCACAAGCCCACGTACGCCCAGTACGAGGACTTGCCCCCGGCACTCCCCCAAGCTCTTCGAGCAGGGGGCACCCCCAGAGCACGCACTGGGGGCACCTCCCACGCCCTTGAGGCAGTGGGGGAGCCGCTCCTTCTCCCACGGAGATCCATCAGAAGCCCCCTAGAGCGGCTTTAGCGGGCTGACCCAGGATGACCGGGAGTGGCCGCGAGAAAGAAAGGCGCAGGATGCACTCTCCCGACATCCATGTCCGCTCGGTCGGGACCGCCCTGCCGGGCCCCGCCGTCGACAACGCCGCACTGGCCAGGCGATTTCACATGCCCAGCGCCTGGGAGCAGTGGATCGACGCATTCGTCGGCACGCGGCAGCGGCACTTCGCGATCGACCTCGACACCGGCGAGATCCGGCACACCCCGGCCGACCTCGGGGAGCGGGCGGGCCGCCGGGCGCTGGAGGCGGCGGGCATCGGGCCCACCGAGGTGGACCTCATGGTGATGGGCACCTCCTCGCCCGAGCAGCTGATGCCGGCGACCGTGAACGTGATCGCCGACCGGCTCGGTATCGACGGCATCCCCGCCTACCAGCTCCAGTCCGGCTGCACCGGCGCCTTCCAGGCCCTGGACGTCGCCCACCAGATGCTGAGCACCGGCCGGTACCGCACCGCGCTGGTGCTCGGCACCGAGTCCTGCGCCAAGCACTTCGACGTCACCGCGGACGTCGCCGCCCTGCCGCCCGCCGAGCAGATCAACGGCGTGCTCTTCGGGGACGGCGCGGGAGCGGTGGTGCTGAGCACCGAGCCGGGGCCCGAGCCGGTGGTGCTGCGGCACGTCTTCTGCACCCTGGTCGGGCTCGGCCGGGCGCCGGGGCAGGTCGTCGAGTGGTTCGGCCGGGCCGACCGGCACTCAGGGCGGCCGCCGGTGGTGGAGGACTACAAGGCGATCGAGGAGTCCGTGCCCGGCCTCGCCGCCGACGTCCTCGACGAGCTCCTGAAGCACCTGGACTGGGCGGAGGACGAGGTCGACTACCTGCTGCCGCCGCAGCTCTCCGGAGTGATGACGGCCAAGATCACCGCACGTCTCGACGTGCCCAACGCCCATGAGGTCTCCTGCGTCACCGAGACCGGCAACACCGGCAACGCCCTGCCCTTCTTCCAGCTCGAACGGGCACTGCCCCGCATGATCCCGGGGGACCGCGCGGTGGGCATCTCCATCGAGTCGAGCAAGTGGATCAAGGCGGGCCTCGGACTGGAGAAGGTCTGATCCCGATGCGGACGACACCCGACGCGCAGACGGCACCCGACACGCCCGCGACGCCCCACGCGCGGGCGACACCCGGCACGCGGGCGACACCCGACACGCCTGAGGCGCCTGACGCCGCGGGCTCCGCACGGCCGACCGCCCCCGCCGCCTCCGCCGCTCCGGCGGAACCGGCCACCGCAGCCCCCGCGCAGCCGGCCACCGCGACCGCCGACGCGGACGCGGCCGACGCGGACGGACCGGCGGAGCCGGACTCCGTGGTGGCCCTGCACCGCGCGGGCCGGCTGGTCGCCGAGTACCCGAGGGTGCCGGGCCTGCTCGCGCCGCTGACCCCCGAGGAACTGCTCACCGCGGGCCGGTTGCTCAGCAGGCTGGACCCCGACGACGTGCGCGCCGCGCACCCGGGCGTCCCGCGGGTCACCGTGGCGGTCACCGGACACGGCACGCTCTCCCAGCTCACCGCGCCGCTCACCGCGGAACTGGCCCGGCACGGCCTGCTGGCGCGCACTCTGGTGTCCGACTTCGACTCCTGGGTCTTCGACCTCGGCGACCCGCAGAGCGAGCTGTACAAGACGGCGCCGGACCTGGTGCTCTGCGTGCTGGACCCGATGGTGGTGTTCGACGAGGTGCCGGTGCCCTGGCGGCCGGAGGACGTCGAGCGGGTCGCCGCCGAGAAGGCCGCGCTCGTCGAGCGGCTCGCCGCCCGCTGCACGGCCACCGGCCGCGGCACCCTGGTGCTGAACACCGTCCCGCTGCCGCACCGCTGGACCGCCCAGCTGATCGACCACCGCTCCCGGGCCCGGCTCGGCGCCGTCTGGCGGGAGTTCAACGGCCGGCTGCTGAGGCTCGCCGGGGAGCAGTCCGGTGTCGTCGTCATCGACCTCGACCCGCTGCTCGCCGAGGGCATCGAGGCCGTCGACCCGCGTCTGAGCCTGTACGCCAAGGCGCACCTCTCCCCCGGCCTGCTGGCCCGCTACGCCCGCGAGGTCGGCCACCTGGCCAGGCACCTGACCGGACGCACCAAGAAGACGCTCGCCGTCGACCTGGACGGCACGCTGTGGGGCGGGGTGCTCGGCGACGACGGCATGGCGGGCATCGAGGTCGCCGACGGCTACCGCGGCGCCGCCTTCACCGCCTTCCAGCGGGTCGTCAAGCAGCTCGGCTCGCAGGGCGTGCTGCTCGCCGCGGTGAGCAAGAACGACATCGAGCCGGTCACGGAGGTCTTCCGGGACCACCCGGGCATGACCCTGCGCGAGGACGACCTGGTGCGGATCGTCGCCAACTGGCGCCCCAAGCACGACAACCTCGCCGAGCTGGCCGAGGCCCTCAACCTCGGTGTCGACAGCTTCGTCTTCGTGGACGACAGCCCCTACGAGTGCGGTCTCGTGCGGCACACCCGGCCGGACGTGTCCGTGGTGCAGCTCGGCCCGGAGCCCGCCCGGCACGTCGGCGCGCTGCTCGCCGACGGCTGGTTCGACACCCGGGAGCTGACCGCCGAGGACCGCACCCGGGTGGCGAAGTACCGGGACGAGCTGGTCCGCAAGGACTTCCTGGACAGCTTCGACTCGCTCGACGAGTACCTGCGCGGGCTCGATGTGCGGGTGCGGCTCGCCGCGGTGACCGAGCCGGACGTCGCCCGGGTCGCCCAGCTCACCCAGCGCACCAACCAGTTCAACCTCACCACCCGGCGGCTGACGCCCGCCGACGTGCGGGCCCTGATGGCGGACCCCGCCGCGCTCGCCCTGGCCGTGCACTCCGCCGACCGGTTCGGCGACAACGGCCTGGTCGGCGTCGTCCTCGGGCACCGCGCCGGGGACGTCCTGCACCTGGACGACTTCCTGCTGAGCTGCCGGGTGTTCTCCCGCGGCATCGAGCAGGCCTGCCTGTCGGCCGTGCTGCGGCACGCGAAGGACACCGGCGCCGCCGAGGTGCGCGGCAGTTACCGGCCGACGCCGAAGAACCACAAGGTCAGGGACTTCTACCCGCGCAACGGCTTCGTGCCGGTCGCGGACCGGGACCCCGCGGACGAGGACGGGGGAGCCGCCGACGCCCCCGGCACCGCCGTCTTCCGCCACGACCTCGCCGGCATCGCCGCGCCGCCGGACCACATCCAACTGACCGAGACCTTCGGGGAGAACCCCTCGTGATCACCACTGACGACTTCGTCGCGCTGCTCCGCGACGACATGGGACTGCCGGTCACGGCCGACGACACCGCCCGGGGCCTCGACGAGGTGCCGGGCTGGGACTCGGTGCACCTGCTGTCGCTGCTCACCCTCCTGGAGCGCCGCACGGGGCGGAGCCTGCCGCTCGCGGACGTCCTGGAGGCCGGCAGCCTCGACGACATCTACGCCCTGGCGGTGGCCGAGTGAGCGGGGTGCCCGTGCAGGGCCCGATCGCCCGCGAACGCCGCCACACCCTGCACTTCCTGGCCGGCATCCGCGGTGTCGCCCCCGTCCACCTGGACACGGACGTCGACATGACCCGGGTGCGGGAGCACCGGGCGGCCGCCCGGGAGGCGGGCCACCGGTACTCCACGCTCACGTATGTGCTGCACGCCGCGGCCCGCGTGCTCGCGGCCCACCCGCAGGCGAACTCCGCGATCCGCGGCCACAGCCGCGCCCGGGTGGCGGCCTACCCGCACGCCAACGGCAAGATCACCCTGGACAAGACGGTGAACGGGCAGCGTGTGGTGCTCTCCACCGTGCTGCGCGAGCTGGAGCGGGCGTCCCTGGAGGACATCCAGTCCCGCGTCGAGCGGTTCCGCGACGGCGACCCGGCCACCCTGCCGGAGTTCGCCGGCGCCCGGCTGCTCCAGCGGCTGCCGTGGCTGCTGGGCTCACTGGCGTACCGGCAGTCCGCGCGCTCGCTCGCGCGCCGTGCCGATGTGATGGGCACCTTCGCGGTCACCTCGCTGGGGCACCGGCCGGTGGACGGCTTCCACTCGGTCGGCGGCGCCACGGTCACGCTCGGCCTGGGACGGACCGTGGACCGGCCGGTGGCCCGGGACGGCGAGGTGGTGGTGGCGCCCGTGATGCGGCTCAACCTCACGTTCGACCACCGTGTGATCGACGGCGCGGAGGCCGCGGACGTGCTGGCCGAGATCAGGGACGCCCTGGAGGCGTTCCGGGCGCCGGCCGAGCCCGCCGCGGAGGCGGGCCCCGGGGCCGGGGCAGCCGCGGCCGCGGCGGTTCCTGAGGCCCCCGTGTCCGCCGAGCGGGACGGAGCCGTCCGGTGAACGACCTCGCGGAGCTGAAGGAGTACGTCCGCGTGCACGCCCGCGGCCAGCGCATCGCCGGCTACCAGGACGTGCTGGACCGGATCGGGAGCGACGAGTCGGACGCCCCGGGGTCCTGGGTGGCCGAGTGGTGCCGGGCCGGCGAGGAGCAGGAGCGGCGCGGCCGCCACCTGGAGGCGGCCCGCCGCTACGCCCTGGCCCGTTTCCCGTACCCGGACGGGCAGGCCCGCGCGGAGGCCGGCGCCCGCTGCGTCGCCGCGCTCGACCGCTGGCGCGCCGGCAAGGGGGTCGAGCCGGTGGACCTGGAGCTGAAGGGCGGCCGGGTGCGGTGCTGGGGCAGCGGCCTGTCCACCACCGACAGGAAGCCGCTGCTGGTCGTGATGGGCGGCATCGTCACCGTCAAGGAGCAGTGGGCGCCGCTCCTCACGGGCGTGCGGCGGCTCGGCATGGCGGGCGTCGTCACCGAGTTGCCCGGCGTGGGCGAGAACACCCTGCGGTACGGCGCCGACAGCCACCGGATGCTCACGGACCTGCTGGACGCCCTCGCGGACCGCGCCGACGTCTCCCGGACGCACGCCATCGCGCTGAGCTTCAGCGGCCACATGGCGCTGCGCTGCGCGGTGGACGACGCCCGCGTCCGGGGCGTGATCACCGTCGGCGCGCCCGTCGGGCCGTTCTTCACCGACACCGCATGGCAGGGGAGCCTGCCCCGGATCACGGTGGACACCCTCGCGCACCTCACCGGCCTGCGGGCCGCGGAGCTGACCGGCGGCGCCCTCGCCGGCTGGGGGCTGAGCGGGGAGCAGCTGGCCGCGCTGGACATCCCGGTGCACTACACGGCGAGCAGCCGCGACGAGATCATTCCCCCGGCGGACATCGCCCTGCTCAAGGAACATGTCCGCCGCCTGGACCTGGTGGAGCACGACGACGTGCACGGGTCGCCCGAGCACACCCGTCAGACCCAGCTGTGGACGCTGGCGTCGCTGATGCGGGACCGCGACCTGCGGAACCTTCAGAGCGCCGTGGTCAACCTGCTGCTGCGGTCGCAGCGCCGCAAGGGGCGCCCCTCCGCCTGACGCGCAGCGAGCGCGCGTGGTTGTCTCCCGGCCCCCGGCCGGGTGGGGCAGGTCCTGCCCCTTCGGGACGGTGGCCGGCTGACCGCCCGTCGTGGCTTGTCGCGCAGTTCCCCGCGCGCCTGTCGGGGCGCGAAGCGCCGCCAAAAGGGGCGCGGGGAACTGCGCGAGCGACCACGACGTGCCTGCGGTGGGCCGCCGGGCCAAGGAGTGACGTGCCTGGCGTGGGGCCGCCGGGCTAGGACGCCCGCAGCTCCAGGCGATCGTCGTCGTCGACGAGGATCGCCTGGTGCAGGTCGCGCAGCGCACGGCACGGCTCCAGGCCCAGCTCGTCGTTGAGGACGGCACGCGCCGACTGGTACACCTTCAGCGCGTCGGCCTGCCGCTCGGAGCGGTACAGCGCCAGCATCAGCTGCCGGTAGAACGACTCGCGCAGCGGGTTCTCGGCGGTCAGCGGGTAGAGCCGGCCGACGAGTTCACGGTGCCGGCCGAGCTGGAGGTGGGCGTCGCCGAGCATCTCCAGGCACTCCATGCGGGACTCCATCATCCACGTGACGAAGCCGTCGATGATCGGGCCGCCCCGCAGGTCGCCCAGCACCGGCCCGTACCAGAGCCCGAGGGCCCGCTCCAGGCAGGAGGAGGCGGCCTCGTACTGCCGCTCCTTCATATGGGTGCGGCCCTGGTTCATCAGTTGCAGGAACTCGTGGAAGTCGATGGCGTCGGCGCCCTTGCGCAGCAGGTAGCCGGGCGGCCGGGTGACGACCGGGTTCCTCTCCTGGTCGGGGCGGGCCAGGAACTTGCGCACCTGGGAGATGTACACGTGCAGTCCCGCGCTGGCCCGCCGCGGCGGGCAGTCCGCCCATATCTCGGTCATCAGCTGGTCGGGCGCCACCACCTGGTCGGAGCGGATCAGCAGCACGGCGAGGACGGTCTCGATCTTCCGTGCGGAGATCGAGCTGTACTCGTCGCCGTCCCGTACCCGCAGAGGTCCAAGAATCTCGTATCTCACGCTGCGCTTCCCTTGAGTGAGGAGGTACGGGGCGCCCCCGTCAGGGCCCCTGACATCAGCTCGACCACTTCGGCGCGGTGTGCGTCGAGATAGAAGTGGCCTCCCGGGAAGACCCGCATGTCGAATTCCCCCGTGGTGTGTTCGGCCCAGGCGGCGGCCTCGTCGGTCGTGGTCTGCGGATCGCTGTCGCCGACGAGTGCGGTGATCGGGCAGTCCAGCGCGGGACCCGCCGTCCAGGCGTAGGTCTCGATCGCGCGGTAGTCGTTGCGCGTCACCGGCAGGATGGCGGCGAGGAGTTCGGAGTCGGCGAGGAAGCGCGGGTCGGTGCCACCGACCGTGCCCAGCTCGCGGACGATACCGGCGTCGTCCCGCTTGTGGACGGCCGCGTCGCCGAGGTCCCGGCGCCGGGAGGGCGCGCGGCGGCCGGAGGCGAACAGGTGGAGCGGCGCGGTGCCCTGGCGCTCCTTCAGTCGCTGCGCGACCTCGAAGGCCACGACCGCCCCCATGCTGTGTCCGAAGAACGCGTACGGCCGCCCGTCCCCTCCGGCGGGCGAGTCCGTAAACGCCTCGTACACCTGGTCGGCCAGCTCGGTGATGCTGTCGATGAGCGGTTCGAGCCGCCTGTCCTGCCGGCCCGGGTACTGCACCGCGGACAGTTCAACGCCCGGTGCGAGCTCCTTCGAGTACGGAAAGAAATAGCTGGCCGAGCCCCCCGCGTGCGGAAAGCAGTAGAGCTTTACATCGCTCTCCGGGCGGGTATGAAAACAGCGGATCCACCGGTCTTCCCCCCTGTTGTGTGCCGACATCGTCGCTGTCCCTTCGTCTGGAACCGCAATCCCCTCCGCGTCATGCGGTAGCCCCCCGGGTGCGTCGTACGGCGCGAGCGCCGTCAGGCAACGGGCGGCAAGCGGATCGTAAGAAGCGGCGACGGTGCGGCGAAACCCCTGAAGGCCCCCTAACTCCCGGCCCGCCTACCCCTATTGAGCAGGGGTTTCGGACCGCGATTGCGGCTCGGTGCCGCTTGCCGGGAGCGCTCGGGGGGCGGCTCCCGGCGGCCGGGGGCGGCCCTTCCGGAGCCCTGGGGGACGAGTAGGGGTGGCCCCTGACGGGAGGGTGCCGGGGCAGAAGCTGAGCCGGGGCCGGAGCCGGGTCCGGGCCGGGCCTCCAGGGGCCCGGAAAGACCGGAAGCGGGGGCGGCGTTGGGGCGCCGCCCCCGCGGGCCGGGGGGTAGGGGGCGCCCCCTACCGGGGGGAGGGAAGGGTAGGGGGCAGTCTGGGAGGCAGGGGGCCGGGGGGCCGGGACGGGGAGAGCTGGACGGCCCTCGCCGGCCCCCTGCCATGGGGGTGTTCCGTGGGGGTACGGGGTGTGCCGTGCGGGGTGTGCCGCGTGGGGCGTGCCGTGCGGGGCGTGCCGGGGGATTGTGCCGTGCGGTGTTACAGCCAGCCGCGGCGTTCCGCGATCTGCACCGCTTCGATGCGGTTGCGGGCCGCGGTCTTGCGGATGGCGGCGGAGAGGTAGTTCCGTACGGTGCCTTCGGACAGGTGGAGCCGGTCGGCGATGTCGCCGACGGTGGAGCAGTGCGAGGCGGCGATCAGGGTGTCGTGCTCGCGGGGGGAGAGCGGGCTGGGGCCCGCGCTCAGGGCGGCCGCGGCCAGGGCCGGGTCGACCACCCGCTCACCGGCGAGGACCTTGCGGATGGCGGCCGCCAGTTCCTGCGCCGGGGAGTCCTTGACCAGGAAGGCCGAGACCCCGGCCTCCATCGCCCGGCGCAGGTACTGCGGCCGGCCGAAGGTGGTGAGGATGATCACCCGGCACTCCGGGAGCGCCTCGCGGAGCTCGACGGCGGTGGCGATGCCGTCCTTGCCGGGCATCTCGATGTCGAGCAGGGCGACGTCCGGGCGGTGCCGCACCGCCACGGCCAGGGCCTGTTCACCATGGGCGGCCTCCCCCACGATCTCGATGTCCTCCTCAAGCCCGAGGAGGGTGGCCAGGGCCCCGCGCAGCATGGCCTGGTCCTCGGCGAGCAGTACGCGAATCATGTCGGCAGGTCCAGACGGTCGTCGGGTCACGGCGGGGTCCGGGCGGTCGTACCGGGTGCCGGGGCCGGCAGTGCCGGTGCCCGGGCTGCCGACGGTCCCCGGGGTGCCGGGGACCGTGCGGGCGGCGGGGGCGGTCAGCGGCGGTGGGTCGCCGGCCTTGCCTCACCGGCGCCCTCGGGTTCCGGCGAGGCGGGGGTCTTCTTGCCGTGCACGTACCAGTAGACGACCGCGCCGCCGAGCAGGATGACGGCCCAGCCGACCGTGCGCGACCAGATCAGGAAGTCGCCCGTGGACATGGTGAGCGCGAAGATCACATGGACGGCCGCGTGCCCGAGGCAGGTGACGCCGATGAGGGTGGTGATGACCAGCGAGGTGCGCACGGCCTCCGGTGGGACCTGCTGCTTGCCGCCGCCGACCAGCATCAGGTGCAGCGGCTTCTTGAAGGCCACCGAGATGAGGCAGGCCAGGCCGAGCACACCGGTGATCATCGCTTCGTTGAACTTGATGGGCAGGGAGTCGCCGCCCATCACGAGCGAGAGGAGCACCGCGGCGCCGAAGCCGACCACGGCCAGCACGCCGACCGGATCCATGCGCCGCTTGGCGACGGCCACCCAGAGGGTGCGCAGCACCGGGATGGCCAGCACGATGCCCAGCGCGAGGGTGTCGCCGGACACGTACGGGCGGACGAGGAAGTAGCCGCCGATCGGGACGATCAGGTTGATGAGGCAGCTCAGCAGGAGCTTCTTCAGGCTGGGCCGCTCGGGGCCGGCGGGCTTCTGCTGGGGGGTGCCCGGCGGGTGGGGGCGCTCGGGTGTCATGCGGGTCCTACTCCCTTGTCCGATGAGCGATTCCGTCATTCCCCGCTCGTCAGCCCGACTTCCGGGACACCATCAGCATCCGCGCGCCGCACACGACGATCAGGAGCCCGCCGATGGCCTCCATGGGGAAGCTGCTGCGCACGATTCCCAGGACGAGGAGGAGGACTCCGGCGATCAGACCGATGAGAAACCTGGCGGTGACGTTGTTCATCTCTTCCCTCTGCTTGTCTGCCGTGTCCGTCCTTGCCGGCCTGGGGCGCCTGGAAATTCGTGAGCCCGGCGGTGACGGCCGGGATGCTTGGTCCAGGCGGTCTTTCCGGTATCCACTATCCAGCCCCGGGCGACGGGGCGTTAGTGAGCAGCGTCATGAGGCGGCTATGACATTTGTCAGTCAGCGGCGCCCGGCGCGCCCGGGCCGTCCCGGCGGCCCGCCGGGAGTGCGTCCGCACAGGTCAGAGGCCGGGAACGGACAGGCAGGGGGTCACCCTACCGCCGTTCCCGGCCTCTCGGCACGGTGGGCCCGCCGGGCCCGCGGCGCGGCCGTGCGGGGTCAGCCCCGGGCGCTCTTGACGAATTCGCGAATGGATTCGATGACGTAGTCGGTCATCTCGTCGGTGATTCCGGGATACACGCCGACCCAGAAGGTGCGCTCGGTGATGATGTCGCTGTTGGTGAGGTCGCCGGCCACCCGGTACTCGCGGTCCGCGTACGCGGGGTGCCGGGTGAGATTCCCGGCGAACAGCAGCCGGGTGCCGATTTTCCGCAGGTCGAGGAAGTTGACGAGGTCGCGGCGGCTGAACGGGGCGTCCTCTTCGAGGGTGATGGGGAAGCCGAACCAGCTCGGGTCGGAGCCGGGCGCCGGCTCCGGCAGCATCAGGCCCTCGGTGCCCTCCAGGCCGTCCCGCAGCCGCCGCCAGTTGTGCTTGCGCCGGGCGGTGAACTCGGGCAGCCGCTTCAACTGGCTGAGGCCGAGGGCGGCCTGGCCGTCCGTCGCCTTCAGGTTGTAGCCGACGTGCGAGAAGATGTACTTGTGGTCGTAGCCCTTGGGCAGGGTGCCCATGCTCTGCTGGAAGCGCAGGTGGCAGCGGTCGTCCTCGCCGGGCTCGCACCAGCAGTCCCGGCCCCAGTCGCGCAGTGACTCGACGATCCTGGCGAGCACCACGTTGTCCGTCATCACACAGCCGCCCTCGCCCATCGTGATGTGGTGGGCCGGGTAGAAGCTCACCGTCGCGAGGTCGCCGAAGGTGCCGGTGTTCCTGCCCTGGTAGGTGGTGCCGACCGCGTCGCAGTTGTCCTCGACGAGGAAGAGGTCGTGCTCGTCGCAGAGCTCCCTGACCTCGGCGACCGGATAGGGGTTGCCGAGCGCGTGCGCGATCATGACGGCCCTGGTCTTCGGCCCGATCGCGGCCTCGATCCGCTCGACGGTGGTGTTGTGCGTGGTGAGGTCGATGTCGACGAAGACCGGGACGAGGCCGTTCTGCAGGATCGGGTTGACGGTCGTGGGGAAGCCGGCGGCGACGGTGATGACCTCGTCGCCCGGTTTGAGTCTGCGGTCCTCCAGCAGCGGCGAGGTCAGCGCGGTCAGCGCCAGCAGGTTCGCCGACGAGCCGGAGTTCGTGAGGTGCACCTTGCGGACGCCGATGGCCCGCCCGAAGGCGGACTCGAACTTCCGGGCGAAGGTGCCCGCCGCGATCCGCAGGTCCAGGGCGGCCTCGACCAGCGCGACCCGGTCGTCCTCGTTCAGCACCGCCCCGGAGACCAGGACGGGCGTGCTGCCGGGCACGAAGGGCTTCTGCTCGAACTGCTGGTGGTAGGTGCGGACGCTGTCGAGAAGGGTGTCCTTGTCGGCGCCACTCACGATTTCGACTGTTCGCATGATCTCGTCCTGTTCGACATTGTGGCCAGGGCTGGCCGGTACCGGGCGATGCGGCCGGTACCGGGCGGTTTCAGAGGGGCCGGCGGGCCGGGTGCGGGGCGGCCGGCGGCTGCTGCTCGGGCGCCGCGGCCGGCAGCGGGACGGCGGCGGTGCGCTCCTCCCAGAGCGCCTGGAGCGACTCGGCGAGGCTCACCCGGGGCCGCCAGCCGAGCGCCTGCCCGGCCGCCACGATGTCCACCTGGAGCCAGTCGGTGCCCGCCTGGCGGGTGCGGGCCGCCGCCCGCCGCTGGTCCGTCTCCTCGATGACCACGGGCAGACCGCTGACGGCGACGAGCATCTCCACCAGCCGCCGCACGCGCACCGCACGCCCGCGCCCGATGTTGATGACGTCCCCGGTCACCGGCCGGTCGGCCGCCGCGACGACCGCCGCGGCGGCGTCCCGTACGTCGAGGAAGTCCACCTCGCCGACGAGGGCGCCGAACGTCAGCGTCCCGGTGCCCGTGTCGCCCCGCATCAGCGCCAGCCGGTCGGCGACGCCGCCCACCAGGCTGTCGCGCGGCGCGCCCGGCCCGATGACCGTGGCCAGCCTGAGCACCACGCCGTCGATCCGGCCGTCGGCGGTGGCCGCGAGCACCGCCCTGGTGCCGATCAGCTTGGTCCAGCCGTACACGCCCCGCGGGTACTGCGGTGTGCTGGCGTCGATGACGCCGCCGACGGGGGTGGGCGCGTACTCGTAGACGGTGCCGAGGTGCACGAAGCGGGGCCGGTGCGGCAGGGCCGCGACGAGGCCGACGAGCTGGCCGGTCATGGTGGCGTTGACGTCGAGCATCACCCGCTCGCTGGCCGTCCAGACCGCGCCCAGGGCGTTGACGATCACCGCGGGGCGCTCGGCGGCCAGCAGCGCGGCCAGCCGCTCGCCGTCCGTGGCGAGGTCCATCCGGACCCAGCGGGCGTGCGCCCGGTCGGGCACGGGGCTGCGGGAGACGGCCACCACCCGGCGGCCCGCGGCGGCGAAGGCGGAGCAGACGGACCGCCCGACGAAGCCCGAGCCGCCCAGCACGACCACCGGGCCGGGATCAGTCATCAGCACGTCCTCTCCCCCGCCTCGCCACGGGGGCCTGCGGCCGGCGGGGCCGGGTCGCTTCGTGGCCGCCGCCCGTGGCGCACCGTCGGCTGGGGACGAGTCCACCACCGCGCACTAAAGTCTGGACAACGCCGCATCAAAGGGAGCCACGGCGGACCTGCGGCCCGTCGTGAGCGGTCCCCCGGCCGGGTTCCGGCCCTTCGGCCCGGTGACGGCTGGCTGCGGCTGTCGGTGCCCGGTCGCCCCGGCCTGCCTGGGGGCGCGCGGGGAACCAGGGCGAGCGGCCACCCGCCCGGCGGTGGTCCGGACCCGGCGGAGCGGGCCCCCTCGGGACGTCCCCCACTGCCCGAAGGGCGTGGGAGGCAGCCCCGGACCTGACGCTCTCGTCGCGGTTGCCCGCGCCGGCCCCCGCGGCCCTGAGGGGAACCGGGCGTACCCGCGACCGCGGCGGTGCCCGGGCTACGGTGGCACCGTGACCGACGCCCGTACATCCGAGCAGGCCCGCGAGGGCGCCATACCGTCCGTCGAGGGCGCCGTCGGAGCCGGCGAACGCGCCGTTGCGGCCCCCGAGGGCGCCGTCCGGGGCACGGCGCGCGAGGGCGGTGCCGTGCCGCGCTCGCGGCGCTGGCTGGTCTGGGTCGCGCTGCTCTGGCTGCTGCTGCCCGCGTCGGACATCATCGGCTCCACCACCGGCGTGCCGGAGGTGCTGTCGCTGGCCGCCCTGGTCGCGTTCGGCGCCGCCTTCCTCGGCGTCGCCCTCACCATGAGGAGCCTGGAGGCCGCCGGGCCCACCCGGGTGACCTGGCTGTGCACGGTGGTGATCGTGGTCATCGCCGTGCTGATGCCGCTGGTGCGCCGGGACATCGAGTGGACGTGCCTCCAGGTCTACTGCACCATCACCCTCGCGTTCGTCCTGCCGCTGGGGCAGGTGGCGCGCGGCATCGCCGCGGGCGTGGCGCTGGCGGTGCTGCAGAGCGTGGTGCGCGGCGACGCCACACAGGCGACGCTGGGCAACGCGCTGACCGTCCTCGGCCTCGGCATGACGATGCTGGGGCTGCGCAGGAGCCGGGTGCTGGTGCGCCGGCTGCACGACGCGCAGGGCGAGGTGGCCAGGCTCGCGGCCGTGGAGGAGCGCCTGCGCATCGCCCGCGACCTGCACGACCTGGTGGGCCACAGCCTGTCGCTGATCGTCGTCAAGAGCGAGCTGGCCGGGCGGCTGGCCGGGGTGGACATGCCCGCCGCGGCGCGGGAGATCGCCGATGTGGAGTCGGTGGCCCGGCAGTCCCTGGTGGAGGTCAGGGACGCGGTCACCGGCTACCGGCAGCGCAGCCTCGTCGAGGAGTTCGACGACGCGCGCTCGGCACTGGCCGCGGCCGGCGTGGACGCGGTGCTCCGGCCGCCCGGCAGCCCGCTGCCCGGCGAGATCGACCAGCTCTTCGGCTGGGCGGTGCGCGAGGGGGTGACCAATGTGATCCGGCACGCGGCGGCGACCCGCTGCGAGATCACGGTCACCACCGACGCGCACACCGCCCGCCTCGACGTCGTCGACAACGGCCGCGGCCCAAACGCCCCGGACGGCGACCGGGACCACGGCCACTGCCGGGACGGCGGCGACAGCGGCGGCAACGGACTCGCGGGCCTCACCGAGCGGGTGGAGGCGGCACACGGCACCGTCACGGCCGGCCCGGGCGCCCGCGGCGGACGGGGCTTCCGGCTCACCGTGCGGGTGCCGGTGCCCGAGCCCACGGGCGGGGGCCCGGACACCGGGGCGGAGGACTGACGGCGCGCACCGGGCACAGGGGCCCTGCCGGCGCGCACCGGGGCGCAGGGGCCCTGCCGGCACGCTGGAGGGCGCGGGACTCCGCCGGCGCGCCGGTGCACAGGTCCTGACGACGCGCGGGGTGCGCGGGCCCCGCCGGCGCGCCGGCCGCCGGTCCGGGGCCGGCCCGCGCCCGGACGACCCGCCCCGGGCGGCCCGCCGCCCCTCACCTCACCACGTGACCGGCAGCTGCCGCACCCCGTAGACGTGCATGGCGTCCCGGGTCTCGATCTCCTCGCGGGGCACCGCGAGCCGCAGCTCCGGGAACCTGCGCAGCAGGGCCGGCAGGGCGAGGCGCAACTCGGTGCGGGCCAGGTTCTGGCCGATGCACTGGTGGAGGCCGTGACCGAAGGCGAGGCTGGTGCTGTCGGGGCCCTCCACCTCGAACGCGTCCGGGTCCGCGAACCGCTTCGGGTCCCGGTTGGCCGCGGTGAGGGAGATGGTGACCGACTCGCCCGCGGCGATCCGGGCGCCGCCCACCTCGGTGTCCTCCAGGGCGACCCGCACGATGAAGGGCGCCACGGACAGGTAGCGCAGGAACTCGTTGGCCGTCGCGTCGGTGACCGGTCCCTCGATCACGGCCCGGCGCAGCGTGTCCCGTTCCAGCACCAGGTAGGTGCTGAGGCCGAGGAGCTGCGCCGTGGTCTCGTGGCCGGCGATCAGCATCAGCATCATCATGCCGGCGAGTTCGCCGTCGTCCAGGTCGCCGTCCGCGACGAGCGCGCTGAGCAGGTCGCCGGCCGGGTTCCGGCGCTTGCTCAGCACCAGCTGGTACATCAGCTCGCTGGTGGCCTTGGCGGCGGCCGCGGCCTGTTCCCTGGGGATGCCGGGGTTGAGGACGTCGACGCGGAGCCGCTTGAGTTCCTGCGCGACGTCGGGGTCGGCGCCCAGCAGCTCGGAGATCACCCGCACCGGGACCGGCATGGCGAACTCCTGCATGAGGTCGACGGGGCCGCCCCTGGCCGCCATCGCGTCCAGGCACTCGGCGACGACCCGTTCGATGCCCGGTTCCAGGTCGCGCACCCGGCGCACCGTGAACGCCCTGCTGAGCGGCTTGCGGTAGCGGGTGTGGTCCGGCGGGTCCATGCCGATGAACATGCCGGGCACCGCCTTACTGGGCGGCAGCGGCATCGGTACGGGGAAGCTCCGCAGGTCGTGCCGGGAGCTGAAGACGGGGCTGCCGAAGATCTCCCGGCCCAGCGCGTACTCGGTCACCAGCCAGCCGACCGTGCCGTCCGGATAGGTCATCCGGGTGATGGGTGACTCCTCGCGGACCTTGGTGAGTTCGGCGGGCGGGTGGAAGGGGCACTGCCGGGTCACCGGGTATCCGTCGATGACCTGCTCGGTCGGCATGATCGACTCCTTGGTCGGAGGTGGGCTCGGGAGGGGCCTCGGGGGGCGGGGTCGGGCGTCGTGGGGTGTGAGGCGTGGGTGGTGGGTGGTGGGTGGTGGGTGGTGGGTGGGGTCGAAGGTCGTGGAGTGGTCTCGGGAGTTGTCGGGAGGGGGCGGGGACCCGCCGGAAGGGGCCGGGGTCGTCAGGAGATGCCGAGCTCGTTCTCGATGAAGTCGAAGACCTCGTCGTCGGTCGCCGACTCGATGTCCTTCGCCACCGCCGGGGCGGCCGGGGGGCCGGCGGCCCGGTTCTCGCCGAGCCGCAGCAGGAAGTTCTGCATCCGGGTCACGATCTTGGTGCGCATGTCCGGGGTGACGGCCCCGAGGACGGACTCCAGGCCGTCCATCGCCATGAACACCGGGTCGGGGCCCGCGGGCTCCCGAGGGTCCAGCTTGGTCTGCAGGAACTCGGCGAGCGCGGCGGGCGCCGGGTAGTTGAAGATGAGCGTCGACGGCAGCCGCAGGCCGGTGGCCGCGGTGAGCCGGTTGCGCAGCTCGATCGAGGTGAGCGAGTCGAAGCCCATGTCCAGGAAGCCCCGGTCGGCGTCTATGCGCTCGGGCGAGCGGTGCCCGAGGACGTCCGCCACCTGGGTGCGGACGAATTCGAGCAGCAGCCGGTGCTGTTCGTGCTCGGGACGGCCGGCCAGTCTCCGGCGCAGCTCCGCCAGGTCGGTGCCGCCCGCCGGACGGGCCCGCCCGGCGGGGGTGCGCACCAGGCCGCTCAGGAAGGCGGACAGGGTGCCCGCCTCGGCCTCTGCCCTCAGCTGCGGCAGGTCGAGCCGGGCGGCCAGCACCGCGGCGCGCCCCGCGCCGAGGGCGGCGTCGAAGGCGGCGAGGCCCTCGGCCGCGGCGAGCGGTGCGAGGCCGGCCCTCGCCAGCCGGGCCCGGTCGGTGCCGGCGAGACGGCCCGCCATGCCCGCGTCGCCCGCCCACAGGCCCCAGGCCACCGACACGCCCGGCAGTCCCTCGGCGCGCCGCAGCGCGGCCAGCGCGTCCAGGTAGGCGTTGGCGGCGGCGTACCCGGCCTGGCCCGCGGTGCCGAAGGTGGCGGCGGCGGACGAGAACAGCACGAACGCGGTGAGCGGCAGGCCGAGTTCGCGGGTGACCCGGTGCAGGTTCCAGGCGGCGTCGGACTTGGCGCGGGCGACGGCGTCGATCCGGTCGGGGGTGAGGGTGAGCACGGTGCCGTCGCCCAGTACCCCGGCGCTGTGCACCACGCCGGTGACGGGGTGCGCGTCGGGCACCCGGGCCAGCAGGGCGCGCAGTGCGCCGGGGTCGGCGGCGTCGCACGCCTCGATCGCCACCTCGGCGCCGGCGGCGGTCAGCTCGGCGGCGAGTTCGGCGGCCCCCTCGGCGGCCGGGCCGCGGCGGCTGGTCAGCAGCAGGTGCCGGACGCCGTGCTCGGCGACCAGGTGCCGGGCGAGCAGCGCACCCAGGGTGCCGGTGCCACCGGTGATCAGGACGGTGCCCCGAGGTCCGAACGCCGGTCCCCGGGCCGTCCCCGGCTCGGCGGCACGCGAGGACTCCCCGGCGCCGGCGGCGCCCGTCGCGCCCGCCGCCTCCGCGGCACCCGCTCCCGTGCCGTCCACCGCCCCCGCGCCGCCCGCCGGCTCCGCGGCGCCCGCGGCGCCGATCCGGGTCAGCCGCGGCACCAGCACGGTGCCCTCGCGGACCGCGAGCTGCGTCTCGGGCCCGGCGTGTCCCGTCGTGTGCGGCGCGCCGGCCAGCAGGTGGCCGAGGTCCTTGCCGGTGAGCGGGGCGAGGGCGGCCGGGTCCGCGAGGTCGGCTGGGTTCTCGGCGTTCTCGGCGTTCTCGACGTCCATCAGCACGATCCGGCCCGGGTGCTCGGTCTGCGCCGAGCGCACCAGCCCCCACAGCGCCGCGCCCGCCGTGTCGCGCACGCCCCGGTCGGCCCCCGCGGCGATGGCGCCCGAGGTCACCACGGCGAGCCGCGCCCCGGACCACCGGTCGTCGGTCAGGAAGTCCTGGAGCAGGGCGAGGGCGCGCCGGGTGACGGACCGCGACGCCGCCGCCGAGGGATCGCCGGAGCCCGCCGGGAACGGCGCGACGACCAGCGTGGGCACCGGGTCGCCGGCGTCCACGGCCGCACCCAGCGCGGCCGCGTCCGGATACCCGCGCACTGGCACGTCCCCGCACGACCAGGCCGCGGTCTGCGCGCCGGTGCCGAGCACCGCCCAGGGGCCCTCGGGCGCGGCGGACGGACCGTCACCGGCCGGGGCCGGGATCCAGTCCAGCTCGAAGAGGGTGTCGTGGCGGCCCGCGGCGCGCTCCAGCTGACCGGCCGTCATCGGCCTGACCACCAGGGAGTCGACGGTGACGAGGGGCCGTCCGGTGTCGTCCGTGACCCGCACGGAGACGGCGTCGGGGCCGGCCGGTGCGGTGCTGACCCGCAGGACGGCGGGCACGTCCGCGGTGTGCAGGCGCACCCCGCCGAAGGAGAACGGCAGCGGGACGCGCCGCTCCCCCACCCCGTCCCCCGCCGCCCCGCCGTCCTCGCCCTCGCGCAGGAGCACCGTGTGCAAGGCGGCGTCCAGCAGCGCGGGGTGGACGCCGTAGTCCTCCGCGGCGAGGCCGTCCGGGAGCACGGCCTCGGCGTGCACCTCGTCGCCGTGCAGCCAGGCGGCGCGCAGCCCCCGGAAGGCGGGCCCGTAGGCCAGGCCCCGGCCGAGCAGGTCCGCGTAGCGTCCCTCGACGTCCACCGGGACGGCGCCGGCCGGCGGCCGGGCACCGGACTCGGCGGCCCCGGCGGAGCCGGCCGCACCTTCGGAGCCGGCCCCGGCGGGCGCCAGGGTGCCGGTGGCGTGCGTGGTCCAGGGGGCGTCGGAGCCGGCCGCCCGGGAACGGACGACGATGCTCCTGCGGCCGGTGGCGTCCAGGGCCCCGGCGAGCAGCTGGAGGTGGGCGGCGCCCTGCTCCGGCAGCACCAGCGGGGCGCTCAGGGTGAGGTCGTCCAGCCCGCCGGCGCCGGTCCGTGCCGCCGCGTGCAGGGCGAGTTCGACGAGGGCGGCACCGGGTAGCAGGACGGTGCCGAGGACGGTGTGGTCGGCGAGCCACGGGTGGCCGGCCAGGGAGAGCCGGGCGGTGAAGAGGTGGCCGCCGTCGGGCAGGTCGGCCGCCGCGCCCAGCAGCGGGTGCCCCGGCTCGTCGAGCCCGGCGGAGGCGGCGCCGCCGGTGCCGGGCGGCACGTCGAGCCAGTAGGTCCTGCGCTGGAAGGCGTAGGTGGGCAGGGCCACCGGGGGGCCGTCCGCACGGCCCAGGAAGGCGTCCCAGTCGGGTCCGGCGCCGCGGGTGTGGACGGTCAGCACGGCCCGGGTCACGCTCTCCGTCTCCGGCCGGCCGCGCTGGATCGCCGGGACGACGGCCGGCGCGGCGGAGGACTCGGCGAGGGTGTCCTCGACGAGCCCGGAGAGCACCGGGTGCGGGCCCAGCTCCACGTAGGCGGTCGTGCCGTGCCGCTCGTGCAGGTGCAGCACGCCGTCGTGGAAACGGACGGTGGCGCGGATGTGGTCCGTCCAGTACTGCGGCGAGGTGAGCTGTTCGTCGGTGGCGGTGGTGCCGATGACGTTGGAGATCACCGGGATGCGGGCCGGGTGGTAGGTGAGCGTCCGTGCGATCGTCCGGAACTCGTCCAGGACGCTGTCCATGTGGGCCGAGTGGAAGGCGTGGCTGACGGCCAGGCGGGTGGTCCTGCGGCCGTCCGCCCGCCAGCGGGCCGCCAGCGCGAGGACGGGCTCCTCGTCGCCGGCGACCACGGTGGACGTGGGGCCGTTCACGGTGGCGACGGTGACGCGGTCGCCGTCATCGGGGAGGGTGGCGCGCACCTCGTCCTCCGAGGCCTGGATCGCGACCATCGCGCCGCCCGCCGGTGCGGCCTGCATCAGCCGGCCGCGGGCGACGACCAGCGTGCAGGCGTCCGCCAGGGAGAACACGCCCGCGAAGTGGGCGGCCGTCAGCTCGCCGACGGAGTGGCCGATGAGCCGGTCCGGTGTGACGCCCCAGTGCTCAAGCAGCCGGAACAGCGCCACTTGCAGCGCGAACAGGCAGGTCTGCGTGTAGCGGGTCTGGTCGAGCAGCGCCGCCTGAGGGGTGCCGGGCGCGGCGAACATCAGCTCCTTCAGCGGCCGGTCCAGGTGCGGGTCGATGTGCGCGCAGACCTCGTCCAGGGCCGCGGCGAACACCGGGAACGCCGCGTACAGCTCGCGGCCGATGCCCGGCCGCTGGCTGCCCTGCCCGGAGAACAGGAACGCCACCCGGGGGCCGGTGCCGGTGCCGCCCGCGGCGCCGTCCGCCGTGCCGCGCAGCACGGTGGGCTCCTGCCGGCCCTGGGCGAGCGCGTCGAGGGCGGCGAGGAACGCGTCCCGGTCGCCGTCGGCCGGGAGGACGGCGGCGCGGTGGGCGAAGTGGGTGCGGGTGGTGGCCAGTGCCCGGGCCACGGGGGCCGGGTCCAGTTCCGGGCGGGCGGTGACGAACTCCCGCAGCCGGGCGGCCTGGGCACGCAGCGCCTCCTCGGACTTGGCCGACAGGACCCAGGGGGCCAGCGGGACCGGGGAGACGGCGGCCGGCTGCCCGGCCGGCGGCGGGGTCTGCTCGGCGGCCGCGGTGCCCGCGGTGCCCGCGGTCTCCGTGGCGGTGGGCTCGGGTGCGGCCTCTGTGGCCTCTGTGGCCTCTGCGGACCCTGCGGCCTCTGCGGCCACCAAGGCCCCTGCGGCCTCCCCCGCCGCCGGGGCCTTGGTGCCCTCCGCGTCCTCCAGGATGACGTGGGCGTTGGTGCCGCTGATGCCGAACGAGGAGACGGCGGCCCGGCGCGGCCGGTCCGCCGCGGGCCACGGGGCGGCCTCCGTCAGCAGGCGGACGGCGCCTGACTCCCAGTCCACGTGCGGGGTGGGCTCGTCCACGTGCAGCGTCCGCGGCAGCACGCCGTGCCGCATCGCCTGCACCATCTTGATCACCCCGGCGACGCCCGCGGCGGCCTGCGTGTGCCCGATGTTCGACTTGATCGAGCCCAGCCAGACGGGCCGCGCCGCCGCGCCGCGGTCCCTGCCGTAGGTGGCGAGCAGGGCGCCCGCCTCGATGGGGTCGCCGAGGCTGGTGCCGGTGCCGTGCGCCTCGACGGCGTCCACGTCGGCCGTCGTCAGACCGGCGCTCGCCAGCGCGGCCTGGATCACCCGCTGCTGGGACGGGCCGTTGGGCGCGGTGAGGCCGTTGCTCGCGCCGTCCTGGTTGACGGCGGAACCCCGTACCACCGCCAGCACCCGGTGGCCGTTGCGCCGGGCGTCCGACAACCGCTCGACCAGCAGCAGGCCCGCGCCCTCGGAGAACCCGGTGCCGTCGGCGGCGCCCGCGAAGGCCTTGCAGCGGCCGTCCGGGGACAGCCCGCGCTGCCGGCTGAACTCCACGAACGTCGCCGGCGTCGCCATCACCGTCACCCCGCCGGCGAGCGCCAGGTCGCACTCCCCACCACGCAGCGCCTGCGCCGCCAGGTGCAGCGCCACCAGCGACGACGAACACGCCGTGTCCACCGTCACCGCCGGCCCCTCTAGCCCGAACGTGAACGAGATCCGGCCGGAGGCGACGCTGCCGTGGCTGCCGTTGCGCAGGTAGCCCTCCAGTTCCCGGGGGGCCGTAAGGAGCCGGCCGCCGTAGTCGCCGTACATGATCCCGGCGAACACGCCGGTGCGGCTGCCGCGCAGGGCCGCGGGGGCGAGGCCGGCGTGCTCGAAGGTCTCCCAGGCGACCTCCAGCAGCAGCCGCTGCTGGGGGTCGGTGGCGAGCGCCTCGCGCGGGTTCATGCCGAAGAAGTCGGCGTCGAAGTCGCCCGCGTCGTGCAGGAAGCCACCGTGCCGGGTGGTCACCTTGTGGGCGCGCTCCGGGTCGGCGTCGTACAGATCCTCGATGTCCCAGCCGCGGCCGCGCGGGAAGTCGCCGATGGCGTCGCGGCCCTCGGCGACCAGCCGCCACAGGTCGTCGGCGGAGCCCACGCCCCCGGGGTAGCGGCAGCCGATGCCGACGATCGCGATGGGCTCGTCCGCGTCCGCGGTGACCGCCCGGGCCGTGGCCTGCTCCTGGCCGCCGGTCAGTTCGGCGCGCAGGTGGCGGGCGAGGGCGGCGGGCGTCGGGTAGTCGAAGACGAGGGTGGCGGTCAGCCGCAGTCCGGTGGCCGCGGTGAGACGGTTGCGCAGCTCCACCGCGGTCAGCGAGTCGAAGCCGAGCTCCTTGAACGCGCGGTCGGCGGCGATCCCGCCGGAGCCCTCGTGCCCGAGGACCGCGGACGCGTGCGTGCCGATCAGCTCCAGCAGCATCCGCTCCTGCTCGGCGGCCGGGCGCCCGGCCAGCCGGTCGGCGAGCCCATCGCCCGCCGGGCCGCCCGGCGCCGCGGCCGCGCGCCGTACCGGGGTGCGCAGCAGGCCGCGCAGCACCGGCGGCAGATCGCCCGCCAGGGCCCGGCCGCGCAGTGCGGCGGTGTCGAAGCGGGCCGGCAACAGGGCCGGGCCGCCGGCGGCGAGCGCGGCGTCGAAGAGGGCGAGCCCGTGCGCCGAGTCGAGCGGCAGCACGCCACCGCCCAGCATCCTGGCCCGGTCCCCGTCGCTCATCCGCGCGGTCATCCCGCTGGTCTGCTCCCAGAGTCCCCAGCCGAGCGAGCGGGCGGGCAGCCTGAGGGCCCGGCGGTAGTGGGCGAGGGCGTCCAGGAAGGCGTTGGCGGCGGCGTAGTTGCCCTGCCCGGCGCTGCCGAGGGTGCCGACCACGGAGGAGAACAGCACGAAGTCCGTCAGCTCCAGGTGCCGGGTCAGCTCGTGCAGGTGCCAGGCGGCCTCGGCCTTGGGCCGCAGCACGGCGGCGAGCCGCTCCGGGGTGAGGGAGCCGACGACGCCGTCGTCGAGCAGGCCCGCGGTGTGGATCACCGCGGTCAGCGGACGGTCCGCGGGCACGGCGGCGAGCAGCGCGGCCAGCGCGTCCCGGTCGGCGGCGTCGCACGCGGCGACGGTCACCGAGGCGCCCTGCGCGGTCAGCTCCGCCACCAGTTCCCCGGCGCCCTCGGCGGCGGACCCACGCCGGCTGGTCAGCAGCAGGTGCCGGGCACCGTGCACGGCGACCAGGTGCCGGGCGAGCAGGGCACCCAGGGTGCCGGTGCCACCGGTGATCAGGACGGTGCCGTGGGCGTAGGGGGTGCCGGCGGGGGTCGCGGGGTCGGGCTGCGCGGGCTCCGAGCCGGTGGCCGGGGGCGCGGGGGCCGGCTGCGCGGGCCCGGAGCCGGCGACGGGGGACGCGGGTACGGGCTGCGCCGGCCCGGAGCCGGCCGCCTGCGCCCGGGTGCGCACGAGGCGGGGGACGTGGACGGTGCCGGCGCGCAGCGCGAGCTGGGGCTCGCCGGTGGCGAGGGCCGCCTCGACCGCGTCGCGGGAGGCGTCCTCGCCGTCGAGGTCGAGCAGCAGGAACCGGTCCGGGTGCTCGTTCTGCGCGGCGCGCACCAGGCCCCACACGGCCGCGCCGGCCAGGTCGGGCAGGTCCTTGGAGCCCGGCGCGGGGACCGCACCCGCGGTGACCACGGCGAGCCGGGCACCGGCGAACTCGTCCCTGGCCAGCCAGTCCTGGATCAGCGCGAGCGTCCGCGCGGTGGCCGTGCGGGCCTGGGCGGCCGGGTCCGCGGCCGGGTGGGGGTGTCCGGTGCCGGCCGGCTCGGCGCCGGTGTCCTCGGCGCCACCGCGTTCCGCACCGGGCTCGGCGGGGGCGGCGCCCGGGCCGGTGCCCCCTGCCGCGGCGCGGTCGGCGTCCGGCGCGGCGCCTGCCGCGGCGAAGACGACGTCCGGCGCGGTGCCGCCCGCCGCGACGGACGCGGCGAGTGCGGCGAGGTCGGGGTGGCGTGCGGCGCCCGTGCCGCCGGACGCCACGGCCCGCGCGCCCAGCACCCGTTCGGCGGTCCGGGCGCCCAGCACGGCCCATGCGGCGCCGGGGCCGGCCGGAAGGGCGGCGGGACCGGCCACGACGCCGGAGTCGCCCGGCACGGCAGCGGGGGCGGCCGGAGCGGCAGCGGGGGCGGCCGGAGTGGCAGAGGTGACCGGAGTGGCGGCGGGCACCGCCGGCACCCAGTCCACCGCGTACAGCCCGCCGTGCGCCTCGCCGCCGCGGCCCGCGGCGAGCCGGTCCAGGGCCTCCGGGGACGCGGGGCGCAGCGTCAGCGAGCCCGCGGTGAGGGCCACCGCCCCGGCCGGGTCGGCGATCGTCAGCGCGACGGTGTCAGGACCCGTGCGCCGCCAGTGCACGCGGCCCGCGGTGAGCCCGGTGGCGTGCAGGGTGACGCCGGTCCAGTTGAACGGCAGGTGGACGCGGCCCCGTTCGTCGGCGCGCAGCAGGCCGCCGAGGGCGAGCACGTGCAGCGCCGAGTCGAGCAGCGCCGGGTGCACCCCGAACCGGGCGCCGTCCGCCTGCTGCTCCTCGGCGAGGCGCACGTCCGCGTAGAGGTCGTCGCCGGCCCGCCAGGCCGCGTGCACGTTCGCGAACGCGGGCCCGTACTCGTAGCCCTGCGCGGTGAGCTGCTCGTAGAGCCGGTCCGCGGGGAACCCGGCAGCCCCGGCGGGCGGCCAGGCGGCCGGGGCGGCGGGGGTGCCGGCCGGGGCGGGCGCGAGCAGGCCGGTGGCGTGCCGGGTGTACGGGGTGTCGTCGTCGGCGCCGTCCGGGCGGGAGTGCACGGTGACCCGGCGCCGGCCGGAGTCGTCCGCGGGGGCCACCGTCACCTGGATCCGGACGCCGCCCTGCTCGGTGAGGACGAGCGGCGCCTGAAGGGTGAGGTCGTCGATGTGGTCGCAGGCCACGGGGCCCGCCTGGCCGGTGCGGGCCGCGGCGGCGAGGGCGAGTTCGACGAACGCGGTGCCGGGCAGCACCACCGTGCCCGCGACGGCGTGGTCGGCGAGCCAGGGGTGGGTGCGCAGGGCGATCCGGCCGGTCAGCACCAGCCGGTCGTCGTCGGCGAGCGCGACCGCGGCGCCCAGCAGCGGGTGGTCCGCGCCGCTGAGGCCGAGCCCGCCGGCGTCGGTGGCGGCGGACGTGTGCGTCAGCCAGTGGCGCTCGTGCTGGAACGCGTACGTGGGCAGGTCGACCCGTGCGAAGCCGCGTCCGGACAGCACCGGACGCCAGTCGACCGGCACGCCGCGCACATACGCCTCGGCCAGCGAGGTGCACATGCGCTGCCAGCCGCCCTCGTCACGGCGGAGCGAGCCCACCACGGCACCGCCCGCGCCCGCCGAGCCGGCGCCGGCGGCCTCCCCCGCACCGGCCGCGTCCCCCGCGGCGGCACCGGCGGCGTCCTCCAGGGTCTCCTGCACGCCGAAGGTGAGCACCGGATGCGGGCTCGCCTCGATGAAGGTGCGGTGCCCGGCGGCGAACAGCGCGCGGGTGGTCTCCTCGAACCGGACGGTCTCGCGGAGGTTGCGGTACCAGTACGCGGCGGTCAGCTCGGTGGTGTCGAGGGGCGCGGCGGTGACCGTGGAGAAGAACGCGGTGGCCGCGGGCCGGGGCGTGATGCCGGACAGCACGTCCAGCAGGTGGTCCCGGATGGCCTCGACGTGGGAGCAGTGGGAGGCGTAGTCCACCGGGATCCTCCGGGCCCGGGCGCCCTCGGCCCCGCAGGCGGCGATCACCTCCTCGATGGCGTCGGGGTCGCCGGAGACGACGGTGGCGGCGGGGCCGTTGACGGTGGCGATGTCCAGCCGTCCCGCCCAGCGCGTGAGCAGCGCGGCGGCGCGCTCGGCGGGCAGCGCCAGGGACGCCATGCCGCCGGTGCCGGCCAGCGCCACGAGGGCCTTGCTGCGCAGGGTGACGACGGCCGCGGCGTCGTCGAGGGAGAGCGCGCCCGCCACGCAGGCCGCGGCGATCTCGCCCTGCGAGTGGCCGACCACGGCGTCCGGGCGCACCCCGAAGGACCGCCACAGCTCGGCGAGGGAGACCATCACGGCGAACAGCGCGGGCTGGACGACGTCGACCCGGTCCAGCGAGGCGGCGCCCGGCGCGCCGCGCAGCACGTCGATCAGCGACCAGTCGGTGTGCGGGGCCATGGCCGCGGCACAGGCGTGGACGCGGTCGGCGAACACCGGGCTGGTGTCGAGGAGCTCCACCGCCATCCCGGGCCACTGCGAGCCCTGGCCGGGGAAGACGAAGACGGTCCCGCCGCCCTCGCCCGCCACCCCGCGCACCAGCGAGGGCGCGCTGCCGCCCTCGGCCAGCGCGCGCAGGCCCGCCAGGTGGTCGTCGCGTGCCCCGGCCACGACGACGGCACGGTGGGCGAAGGCGGTGCGGGTGGTGGCCAGCGAGAGGCCGATGTCGCCCGCGCCGGGCGCGGGGTCGGCGGCGGCGTGCTCGTGCAGTCGCGCGGCCTGGTCCGCCAGGGCCCGGCCGGTCCTGCCGGAGACCAGCCACGGGATCACGGGGCCGGTGTCGGGGGCACCGGCAGGGGCGGTGTCGGCGTCGTCGGCGGTGTCGGCGGTGTCGGCGGCGGTGTCGGCGGCGGGGCAGGCATCGGGTGCTGCGGTGCCGTCGGCAGGGCCTCCGGCGGGTGCGGTGCCGTTGAGCGCGGCGTGGGACGCCGTACCGCCGGGCTCGCCGTGGGCCGCCGCGCCCGGCGCGGGCGACGCGGGTGCCTCCTCCAGGATGACGTGGGCGTTGGTGCCGCTGATGCCGAACGAGGAGACGGCGGCCCGCCGCGGCCGGTCGGCCGCGGGCCACGGCCTGGCCTCGGTGAGCAGCGACACCGCGCCCAACTCCCAGTCCACGTGCGGGCTCGGCGCGTCCACGTGCAGCGTCTTCGGCAGCTCGGCGGCGCGCAGCGCCATCACCATCTTGATGACGCCGGCCACGCCCGCGGCGGCCTGCGCGTGCCCGATGTTGGACTTCAGCGAGCCCAGCCACAGCGGCCGGTCCGCGGCGCGCTCCCGCCCGTAGGCGGCGAGCAGGGCCTCGGCCTCGATGGGGTCGCCCAGCGCGGTGCCGGTGCCGTGCGCCTCGACGGCGTCCACGTCCGCCGGGCCGAGTCCCGCGCTGTCGAGTGCCTGGCGGATCAGCCGCTCCTGGGAGGGGCCGTTCGGGGCGGCGAGGCCGTTGCTCGCTCCGTCCTGGTTGATCGCGGAGCCGCGCAGCACGGCGAGCACCCGGTGGCCGCTGCGGCGCGCCTCGGAGAGCCGTTCCAGGACGACGACGCCGACGCCCTCGGCCCAGGCGGTGCCGTCCGCGCCGGCCGCGAACGCCTTGCAGCGGCCGTCCTTCGCGAGGCCCCGCTGCCTGCTGAACTCGACGAACATGCCCGGCCCCGACATCACGGTGGCGCCGCCAGCCAGCGCCAGCGAGCAGTCGCCCTGCCGCAGCGCCTGCACGGCCAGGTGCATCGCCACCAGCGACGACGAACAGGCCGTGTCCACCGTCACGGCCGGCCCTTCGAGGCCGAGCGTGTAGGCGATCCGGCCGGAGGCGACGCTGGGGGTGCCGCCGGTCAGCAGGTAGCCGCCGAGACCGTCCGGCGCGTCGTGCAGCGCCGGCAGGTAGTCCTGCGCGGTGGCGCCCACGAACACCCCGGCCGGGGCGCCGCGCAGCGTCACCGGGTCGACGCCGGTGCGTTCCAGCGCCTCCCAGGAGACCTCCAGCAGCAGCCGCTGCTGCGGGTCCATCGCGAGGGCCTCGCGGGGGCTGATGCCGAAGAAGGCGGGGTCGAACCGGTCGGCCTCGTAGAGGAACCCGCCGTGGGTGGCGTAGGTGGTGCCGTTGCTGTCCGGCGAGGGGTCGAAGAGGCCGTCGAGGTCCCAGCCGCGGTTGTCCGGGAAGGGCCCGATGGCGTCCTCGCCGCGCTGCACGAGCCGCCACAGCGCCTCGGGCGAGTGGGCGCCGCCCGGGTAGCGGCAGGCCATGCCGACGATCGCGATCGGCTCGTCCGCGGTGGTGGGGGCGCCGCCGGCGGCCGGTGCGGTGGCGCCGGCCGGTGCGGTGTCGGCGGTGGCCGGTGCGGTGTCGGCGGTGGCCGGTGCGGTGCCGGCGGTGGTCGGCGCGGGGTCGCCGCCGGGGGGCAGTTCGCCGAGCAGGTGGCGGACGAGGGCGCCGGGCGTCGGGTAGTTGAAGGTGAGGCCGGTCGGCAGCCGCAGCCCGGTCGCCTCCATGAGGCGGTTGCGCAGCTCGACCGCGAGGGACGAGTCGAAGCCGAGGTCCTTGAACGCCCGGCCGCCGTCCACCGTGTCCGGCGTGACGTGCCCCAGGACCACCGCGACATGGGTGCGCACCAGCTCCAGCAGGGCCCGCTCCCGCTCCCCGGGGCCGAGCACGGCCAGACGGCGCGCCCACGAGAGGTCGCCGTCCGGGGTGCCCGGGGCCTGCTCGGCGCCGGTGTCGGCCGGGGACGGGGATCCGGCGGCGGGGGCGGTGTGTGCGGGGCCGGGCTCGGCCGCGGGGCGCGCGCTCACCGCGGCGGACCCGTCACCCGCTCCCGCCGGAGTGGAGCCGTCACCCGCTCCCGCCGGAGTGGAGCCGTCGCGCCCGGTTGCCGCGGCGGAGCCGTCCGCGGTCGCGCCGAAGTCCGGCCAGTAGCGCTGACGTTGGAAGGCGTAGGTGGGCAGCGGCACCCGGCGCGGCCGGTGCGGGGCGAGGACGGCGTCCCAGGCGACCGGGGTACCGTTCGCGTACAGCCGGGCCAGCGCGGTGAGCAGCGCCTCGGGCTCGGGGCGTCCGGGGTGCAGCGTGGGCACCAGGACGTCGGGGGCGGCGCGTTCGGCGGGCGCGTCGGCGAGGCAGTCCTCGGCCATGCCGGTGAGCACGCCGCCGGGCCCGAGTTCGAGGTACGCGGTGACGCCCTCGCCGCGCAGGGTGCGCACCCCGTCCAGGAAGCGCACGGCGTCCCGGGCGTGCCGGGCCCAGTAGGCGGGCGAGGCCAGCTCCTCGGCGGTGGCCAGGCGACCGGCGACGTTCGAGACGACGGGGATGCGCGGCGTGCCGTGGCTCAGGCCGGCCGCGACCTCGGTGAACTCCGCCAGCATCGGGGCCATCCGCGGCGAGTGGAAGGCGTGGCTGACGCGCAGCCGCTTCACCTTGCGGCCCCGCGCCGAGAAGTGCCCGGCCACCTCCGCTGCGGCGTCCTCGTCGCCGGAGACGACGACGGAGCGCGGGCCGTTGACCGCGGCGATCGCGACCCGTCCGGCGGTGCCGCCGGGGTCGCCCGCGGTACCGCCGGCGCCGTCCGCGGCCCCGGCGAGCGCGGTGAGACAGGCGGCGACCTCCTCCTCCGACGCCTCGATGGCGACCATCGCACCGCCCTCGGGCAACTCCTCCATCAGCCGGCCGCGGGCGGCCACCAGCGTGCAGGCGTCCGCGAGGGAGAGCACCCCGCAGACGTGGGCCGCCGTCAGCTCGCCGATCGAGTGGCCGATGAGCAGGGCGGGGCGTACGCCCCAGTGCTCGACGAGCCGGAAGAGCGCGGTCTCGACGGCGAACAGGCCCGCCTGCGTGTACCGGGTCCGGTGCAGCAGCGCGGCGTCGGCGGGGTCCGCGTCGGGGTCGGCGAGGACGACGGCCCGCAGCGGCCGGTCCAGGTGCGGATCGAGGTGCCGGCAGACGGCGTCGAACGCCTCCGCGAACACCGGGAACTCCTCGTGGAGCGCCCGGCCCATGCCCGCGTACTGGCTGCCCTGCCCGGTGAAGAGCACCGCGAGCTTCCCGGGCCCGGCGGTGCCGCGCACCAGTCCGGCCGCGGGCTCACCCGCCGCGAGGGCCCGCAGCCCGCGCAGCAGGGTCTCGCGCTCCCGGCCGACGACGACGCCGCGCTGCTCGAACGCGGTACGGGTGGTCGCCAGCGACCACCCGACGTCGACGGCGCCCGCGTCCGGCCGCTCGTCCACATGCGCGAGAAGCCGCCCGGCCTGCGCCCGCAGGGCCCCTTCCCCCCGCCCGGAAACCACCCAGAGGGCGACCGGCGGGCGCTCCGCGCCGGAAAGGGGCGCGGGGCCGTGACATGTGCGGCTCCGCCGCGTGGGCGCGACCAGCCCCGGCGAAACCTGCAGATCGCCGGCGGCCCCAGGGGGCTGCTCCTGTCCGGCCCGACCCACCGGCGGGTGGACGACGCCGAAACCGCCACCGCCCACGGCGACCGCCGCCGCCGGGGCCTCCGTCAGGATGACGTGGCAGTTCGTACCGCCCATCCCGAAGGAGCTGACCCCAGCGGTCAGGGGCCGGTCCTCGCACGGCCAGGGGCCGGAAGCCCCCTGCACCCGAAGGCGCAGCACGCCGAAGGGGATCGCCGGGTTGGGCGTCTCGAAGTTGAGGCTGGCGGGCAGCGCCCGGTGACGGATGCTCAAGGCGGCCTTGAGAAGGCCCACGACCCCGGAGGACCCCTCCAGGTGCCCCACGTTGGTCTTCGCCGAGCCCACGACGAGTTCCGCCCCGGCGCCGCGCCCGGCGCCGTACGCCGCACCGAGCGCGGCGGCCTCGACTGGGTCGCCGACGGCGGTGCCGGTGCCGTGCAACTCCACGTACTGCACGTCGAGCGGATCGACGCCGGCCTTGGCCAGCGCCTGCCGGATGACGTCCTCCTGGGCGCGTGCGCTGGGCACGGTGAGCGCGTCGGTGGCGCCGTCGTTGTTGAGGGCGCTGCCGCGGATCACGCAGTAGACCGGGTCGCCGTCGGCGAGCGCGAGCGCCAGCGGCTTGAGGACGACGAAGGCGCCGCCCTCACCGCGTACGTAGCCGTTGGCGCGGGCGTCGAAGGTGTGGCTGCGGCCGTCCGGCGAGAGGGCGCCGAACTCGGCGGTCATGGCGGTGCTGTCGGGGCCCACGATGAGCTGCACGCCGCCGGCCAGCGCGAGCGTGCACTCGCCGGTGAGCAGGCTCTGGCAGGCCATGTGGACCGCGGTCAGCGAGGAGGCCTGGGCGGCGTCCACGGTGAGGCTGGGGCCGGTGAGGCCGAGGGTGTAGGAGAGTCGGTTGGCGATGATGCCGCGGTTGGTGCCGGTCAGCGAGTGCTGGGTGTAGCCGGCGTCGTGCCGGGCGAGCTGGACGGCGTAGTCGTCCGCGATGGCGCCGACGAAGACGCCGGTGCGGCTGCCGCCGAGGGAGCGGGGCAGGATCGCGGCGTCCTCCAGGGCCTCCCAGCCCAGTTCGAGCATCAGCCGCTGCTGGGGGTCCATCTGCACGGCCTCGCGGGGTGAGATGCCGAAGAAGGCCGCGTCGAACCGGTCGATGTGCTCCAGCAGCCCGGCGTGCCGCGGCCGCACCGCCGCGCCGCCCCCTCGGGCGCCTTCGCCCGGTGCACCGCCGCTCGCCGCACCGCCGCTCACCGCACCGCCGACCGCCGCACCGTCCCTCGGAGCACCGTCCCTCGGAGCACCGCCGCTCGGAGCACCGCCGCCCAACCGCTCCTCCAGCCGGTCCCCGACGGCACTCGTCCCCCCGGTCAGCAGCCGCCAGAAGTCCGCGGGGCCAGACGCGCCCGGCAGCCGGCAGGACAGCCCGATGACGGCGACGGCGGCCTCGGTGCCGAGCGCGGACACGCCGGTGCCGGACGCGGACATCCCGGTGCCCGGCACCGACGCACCGGTTCCGGACGCGGACGCGTCACCACGGGACGCGGACACCTCGGTACCGGACGCGGGCGCCCCGGTACCGGACGCGGGCGCGCCGTCCTTTGGGGCGCCCCCCGCGCCGGGAACCGTCGCCTCGTGCTCGTCAGGAAGCATCACTCTGTGCCGTCCTCCTGTGTCCGTCCGCCCCCGGCGGAACTCGTGATCCGCTCCCGGCGGAACCCGTGAGCCTTCTCGTGCCGTGTACGGCCCGGGGCCGCACCGACCGCTCCCCCCGGTGCGGCCGGTGCGACCGGCCGGCCGCGTGTGCGGCCGGCGGTACCGCGGCGGCCGGGAGTGCCGGGCGCCGCGGCGGCGGTGGGTGGTCAGCCGACCACCAGGGCCGGTGTCCCGGCCGGCCCGGTACCCTCCGACGGTTCGGCACCGTCGCCCGCGAGCAGCCCCGCCAGGTGCCCCGCGACGGCGGAGACGGTGGGCTTCTGCCACAGCAGGGTCGCGGGCAGGCTCTGGCCGAAGCGCTTCTCCAGACGCCTCCTGACCATGATCGTCAGCACCGAGTCCAGGCCCTGCTCCACCAGGGAGCGCAGCGGGTCCAGGTCCTCGGACCTGAGCTTCATCTCGGCGGCGACCTGCTCCCTGACCTGCTCGACGAGCCGGTCGTGGAGCTGGTCGGCGGTGAGGCCGGTCAGATCTTCGTCGCCGCCGTCCGCGGCGGCCGCCGCCGCGGCGTCCTCGGCGCGGACCTCGCTGAGCACCGGCAGGCCGTCGCCGTCCTCTCCCGGGGGGCCGACCCGCAGCACGGCGTACCCGCCGGGGCCGTGCCGCTCGGCCAGTTCCCAGGCCGCGAACGCCTCGTCGGGCGAGAGGCCGGCCGCGGCGGCGCCGTCCGTGGCAGCACGCTCGCCCTCCCCGGTGCCGCGCTCCCCGGTACCGCTCTCCGCGTGCCGGGGCGCGAGGCCCAGGCTGAGGGTGCGGTCGCCGGCGGTGCCGCCGCGGTGTGCCGTGAGTGCGTCCAGGAAGGCGGCCGTCGCGGCGTCCGCGGTGCACCCGGGCAGCCGCAGCAGGTGGCCGCAGGACGAGAAGAACACCAGGAAGTCCATCTGCCCCGCGGGGAAGAGCCGGTGCAGCACCCACGCACCGGCCATCCGCGGCTTCAGCGCGGCGCGCAGGGTCCCCTCGTCGAGGTCGCGCAGCGCTTGCGCCTCCGTGTCGGGGGTGACGTGCACGATGCCGCGGATCGGGGGCAGGCCCAGCAGGTCGGGTTCGCGCAGCAGCCGGGCGCGGTCGGCGTCGGTGACGTCGAGCGGCAGGGCCCGGACCGTCACGCCGCGGCCCTCCAGGGCGCGTACCCCGTCGATCCAGCGGCGCTGTGCGTCGTCGGCCGGGCTGTCCCATGCGGAGCGCGGCGGGAAGGGCCCGCTGTCGGCGAGCACCAGGCGCCGGGCGCCGCGGTCGGCGAGCCGGCTCGCGACCGCGAGGCCGAGCGGGGTGAGGCCGCCGGTGACGAGATAGGTGCCGTCGGGGCGGCAGTCCGGGGCGGCGGGCGCCGCCGCGCCGCCGGTGCGGGCGAGCCGGGCCACCTGCGCGGTGCCGTCCCGCAGCGCGATCACGTCCTCGCCGGGCGCGGCGGCCATGATGCCGAGCAGCGCCTCGGCGGCCGCGGCCGGATCGAAGGACGGGTCCACGTCGAGTGCCCCGCCCCACAGGCCAGGGTGTTCGCCCGCGACGGCCCGCCCGGCGCCGGCGAGGGCGGCGAGCGGCAGGCCGTCCTCCGTCTCGCTCCGCCCCGCGCCGCCGGTGAGGCACCAGAGCCGGGGCGGCTCGGCCCCCGCCGCGCCGGCCGTCACCCGCTGCACGGTCCTGGCGAGCAGCCAGGCCAGGCCGGCCGCGGCCTCGTCGGCGGGCACGCCGGGGTCGTGCGGCGGTGCCACGAGCAGCAGGTCGGTCGGCGCTTCCCGGCCGGCGCCGGGGGCGGCCAGCATCTCCGGGACGGGCACGGCGGTGCAGGTGTGGCCCGCGTCGGTCCAGCGGTCCGTCAGTTCGGCGGCGAGCTTGGTCTCGGGGCCGACGAGGACGATGCGCCGGGCGGCCGGGGTCCCGGAGCCGGTCGGAGCCCCGGAGGCGCCCGCGTCCACGGCACCGGTCACGTGCACCGCGTCCACGACGCCCGTCCCGTCCACGGTCCGAGCGGCACCGGCCGCGTCCACCGGCCCGCGCGGGCCGCCCCGCCCGCCCGCGGGCAGCTCGAACGGCCGCCAGACGAGCCGGTGCACGAGGGTGCGCGGGTCCGCGGCGAGCGGCTGCTCGGCGCCGATCACCGCGTAGACCAGGCCGTCCATGCGGGCCACCACGCGGCCCGTGCCGTCCATGACGGCCACGTCCACGGCGTCGGCGCGGTCGGCGCGCACCTTGATGTCGACGGTGACGTGCTCGGGCGGCGCGCCCTGGACGGTGACCTCGCCGACCTCGACGACCATCCGCAGCACCGGGTCGCCGGGGTAGGTCACCGGGGCGAGGGTCATCATCGCGTCCAGCACCGGCGCCCAGCCGGGCCGTTCGGTGGGCTCGGTGCGCACCCGGCCGCGCAGGGCGCCCGTGCCGCGCCACAGTTCCTCGATGGTCCACGCGAACCCGGTGGAGGGCACGCCGACGGCGGTCAGCCGCTCGTGGACGAGGGTGGTGGGCACCGGGGCCAGGTCCTCGTCGCCGGTGAGCGGCGAGCCGGCGAGCGCGCGGGGCGCGGTGGCGCCGGCGGGCAGGTCGGCCTCGGCGTGGGTGAGCCAGGGCGCGTCGTCGCCGCCGTCGGCGGCGCGCGAGGAGAGCCGCAGCGCCCCGCCGTCGTGCACGACCTGCACCTCGCGGCGGGCGGCCGTCATCAGCGGCTGCCGCATGGAGACGCCGGTGAGGGTGGGCGGCGCGGTGTCGTCGTCGCCGACCGCGCGGAAGAACGAGGTGAGGAAGACCGCGGCGGGCACGATCTCGACTCCGTTGATGCTGTGGCTGCCCGGGTAGGGGCGGTTGGTGTCGTCGAGCCAGGTCCGCCAGAGCCGCACCTGGCTGCCGGCGACCGGGGTCGCGGAGCCCAGCAGGTGCTGGGAGGCCGGATCGTGCCCCTTGCCCTCGCCGCCCGAGCCGTACTGGGGCACCCGCCACAGCGAGCGGTGCCGCCAGGGGTTGGTGGGGGCGGTGACCAGGTCGCCGGCCGGCTGGAGGCGCGTCCAGTCCACCGGGACGCCGTGGCAGTGCAGGTCGCCCAGGGCGGTCAGGAACCGCTGCTGTTCCGGGGTGTCACGGCGCAGGGTGCCGCCGACGAAGACGTCCGCGTCCTCGATGCCGGCCGTCTCGCTCAGCGTCTCGCTGATGGAGTAGGTGACCACGGGGTGCGGCGAGATCTCCAGGAAGGCGCGGTGCCCGTCCTCGGCGGCGGCGGCGACCGCGGCCGCGAGGCGCACCGGGTTGCGCAGGTTGGCCGCCCAGTAGGCGCCGCCGCCGTACACGCCGGTGCCGCGCGGGTCGTCGAGGGCGGTGCTGTAGACGGGCAGTTCGGGGCGGTGGGCGGCGAGGCCGGCGGCGGCCTCGGTGAGGCGGTCGAGCAGCGGGTCCATGTGGGGGCTGTGGAAGGCCACGTCGGAGGCGACGCGGCGCATCACGATCCCCTCGGCGCCCCACTCGGCCACCAGTGCCTCGACGGCCGCGGGGTCGCCGGCGACGACGGTGGACGCCGGGGAGGAGGCGATGGCGGCCGTCAGGCCGGGGCGTCCCGCGAGGCGCTCGGTGACCGCGTCGAAGCCGAGGCCGGCCATCGCCATGGCGCCCTTGCCCGCTACCTCGCGGAGCAGCCTGGAGCGGCGGCAGATCAGCCGCGCGCCGTCCTCCCTGCCGAGCGCGCCGGAGGTGACGGCGGCGGCGATCTCGCCGACGGAGTGGCCGATGACGGCGGCCGGCTCGACGCCGTGCGCCCGCCACACCGCGGCCAGGCCGAGCTGCATCACGAAGATCATGGTCTGGATGCGGTCGACGGACGCGAAGTCGCCGTCGGTGAGCACCTGGCGCGGCGAGAAGCCGATCTCCTCCCGGAAGACCGGTTCGAGGGCGTCGACGACCTCCGCGAACGCGGGTTCGGTGGCCAGCAGGTCGCGGCCCATGCCGGTCCACTGGGAGCCGTGCCCGGAGAACACCCAGACGAGCCCCGCGCCCTGGTCCGGCAGCGGGGTGGCGGTGACGACGCCGTCGGGCTCCTCCTCGTCGGCGAGGAAGCGCAGCTTGGACGCCAGGTCGCCCCAGCCGGTGGCGGTGACCGCGGCCCGGTGGTCCAGGTGGGAGCGGCGCACCGCGAGGGTGTGGCCGAGGTCGGCGAGCGAGGCCTTCGCGCCGTGCTCGGAGAGCCAGTCGGCGACGGCGCCCGCATGGGTGCGCAGGGCGTCGTCGGAGCCGGCGGAGAGCGGGTAGAGCCGGGGCCTGGGCAGCGCGCCGGTGGCCGGCGCGGCGCGGTCCGCGGCCGGCCCGGGCCGCTCGGGGGCCTGCTCCAGGACGACATGGGCGACGGTGCCGCCGTACCCGAAGCCGGAGACGCCGGCGCGCCGGGGGCCGCCCGCGGCGGGCCACGGGGTGCGCTCGGTGACGACCCGCAGCCCGGAGGCCGCCCAGGGGATGTCGGGGTTCAGCTCGGTGAAGATCGGGTTCGCGGGGATCTCGGCGTGGTCGAGGGCGAGCACGGCCTTGATGACGCTGGCGATGCCGGCGGCGCCCTCCAGGTGGCCGATGTTGGCCTTCACGGAGCCGATCAGGCAGGGGTCCCCGGGGCTCCGCCCGGTGCCGTAGACGGCGGTGAGCGCGGCGGCTTCCTGGGGGTCGCCGAGGCGGGTGCCGGTGCCGTGCGCCTCCACGTAGCCGACGGTGCCGGGGGCGATGCCGGCCTGGGCGCAGGCGCGTGCCATGACGTACTCCTGGGCCTCGCCGCAGGGCGCCATGATGCCGGGGGTGTGGCCGTCCTGGTTGACGGCGCTGCCGCGCACCAGGGCGAGGATCCGGTCGCCGTCCCGCTCGGCGTCGGCGAGCCGCTTGAGGACGACGACGCCGCAGCCCTCGCCGCGTCCGTAGCCGTCGCCGCCGGCGTCGAAGGCCTTGGAGCGGCCGTCGGGCGCGAGCGCCCCGGCCAGGTTGAGGGTGACGGTCTCGCCGGGCGACACCAGCAGGTTGACGCCGCCGACGAGCGCGAGCGTGCTCTCCTTGAGGCGCAGGCTCTGGCAGGCCAGGTGCAGCGCGACCAGGGAGGCCGAGCACGCGGTGTCCACGGCGAGGCTGGGGCCGCGCAGGTCGAGGACGTGGGAGACGCGGTTGGCGACGGCGCAGCGGGCGGCGCCGATGCCGCTCCACGCGTCCATGTGCGGCAGGTCCTCGAGGAGCTGGCGGCGGTAGTCGTCGGTGCAGGAGCCTACGAAGACACCGGTGTCGGTGCCGGCCAGGCCCAGCGGCGGGATGCCGGCGTTCTCCAGCGCCTCCCAGGTGACCTCCAGCAGGATGCGCTGCTGGGGGTCCATCAGCTCGGCCTCCCGCGGGGAGATCCCGAAGAACTCGGAGTCGAACCCGTCGATGCCGTCGAGGAAGCTGCCGCGGGCGACGGTGCCGCGCAGCACGGAGGCGTAGTCGGGCCCGAGGTCGGCGTAGCACTCCCAGCGGTCCGCGGGCACCTCGGTGGTGGTGTTCGCGCCGCTGAGCAGCAGTCGCCAGAAGTCCGCCGGGGTGTCCGCGGCGCCGGGGAAGCGGCAGCCGATACCGACCACCGCGATCGGCTCGGCGCCGGGCCCGCTGTCGTCGGCACCCTCCGGGCGCGGTCCGCCCGGTCGTCGCCCTTCGACCATCACTGTTCATTCCCTTCGAGATCACCGGGTGACCTCTGGGGCCACGACCCTGGCGGTGGATGACGGAGCACAACGGAGAGCCACGGCGCGCCCGGGCCGGGCCCAGGGCGCCGGCCCGGTACCCGGCGGGGCGGTGCGGCCCGGCGGAACCGGGCGGGGCGCGCGCCCCTCGGTGGTTCGGGCCCGGGAGCCGGGGGCCCGGGAGCCGGGGGTCCGGGAGGGGCCCGGACGGCGGTCAGGCGGCTCCCGGCGGGGAGGTGAGGATTCGGATGACGGCGGCCGAGATGACGACGCCGGGCCCGTTGGCGAGCATCAGCATGTGGTCGCCGGGGCCCAGTTGCCCCGTGTCGAGCAGGTGGTGCAGGGCGAGCATCTGGTCGCTGGCGCCGCAGTGCCCGACGGTGCGCCCGAAGTCCCAGGTGGACTTGGACATCGGCAGCCCGAGCGGGGCCATGCAGCGCTGCTCGACGATCTCGCGGGAGCAGCTCATGTAGGCGACGCGGGTGATGTCGCCGAGGGTGACGCCGGCCTCGTCCAGCGCCTGCTGGACGACCTGGGGCTGGCGCTCCTGGACCTTGGCCATGGCGAGCATGCCCGGTGAGGGCTTGCCGCCGGGCGCCCTGGCCGCGGCCCTGCGCCGGGCCTCGCCGCCGCGGGCGCCGAAGTTGACGCCGCTGCCGAGGGTGATGCTGGGCGGGAAGAGAGGGGTGGCGCCCCGGTGCAGCACCTCGGCCTCGGCGACGGTCGCCGAGGTCACCGACAGCAGCTGGGCGAAGCCGGGCTCCTTGGTGAGCACCAGCGCGCTCGCCGCGTCGCCGCCGATGTAGCCGGCGCCGATGTTGAAGCGGTCCATCATCGGGGTGCCGTAGTTGTCCGCCGCGACCAGCAGCGCGGCCTCGCGCTCCGGCACCGCGAGCAGGTAGCTGGCGGCCAGCTCCATCGCGCTGAACATGCCGTTGCAGCCCTGCCGGATGCCGGTCGCGGGCACCTCGCCGCCGACCAGGTGGCGCTGGAGGTAGGCGTGCGGGAGCCAGCCCTCCGGGCCCTGGTGCCAGGTGCTCGCGTAGAGCAGCAGGTCGACGTCCGACGGGTGCCGGCCGCAGCTCTTGAAGGCGTCGCGGGCGGCGGAGAGCGCCATCTCGGGCGCGGGCGTGTCGCCCGCCACGGCCGCACCGGCGAGCTGGTGGAGCTCGATCTCCGCCTCGTCGTACAGCCCCTGTTCGACGGCCGACTCGACGCTCATCAGCGTCGACGGCAGGTAGACCCCCAGACCGCTGACGAACATATCGGACAAGCGCACGGATGTGTCCCCTCTTCCGTTTCCCCACTCCCGGGCCCCCGTGGCCGCGTCCGGCGGCCGCGTCCGGCCGCCGGACGCCACCCGGTCGGGCACGGCGCCCGGCCCGGCACGGCACTCGGACACCGCCCGGCGTGCCCGCCGGTCGGCGGCCCCGCGGGAAACGCCACAAACACGACTGCCGCCTTGCCGGTGAGTCTCGTCCGCGGTCCTTAAGCCCTCCTAACCCCGAACTTTCGTCGCATCGGGCGGCAATGGAGCCCCACCGGCGCCCCCGGGCGCCGCACACCCCGCCGAGCAGCGCCCGCAGCCGCCGGAACGCCGCGCCCCGTCCCCACTCCCTGCCGCCGGGGCTGTTCGCGACCGTCATGCTCGGCGGGCTGCCCGGCCGCTCCGCGCCGGCCGCGGCAGGGAACGCTCCGGCGACAGGGAACGCTCCGGCGACAGGGGTCCGTGGAGCGAGGCGACAGGGGTCCGTGGAGCGAGAAGAACGCTCCCGCAACGCACATCGCCCGCCCGGCGATCGAGGACGAACCCGAAGGGCGGCAAAAGGGCGAACCGCCCGGCCCGGCCCGCATATGCTCGAAGGATGATCGCACCCAGCGCGTTCCGCCTCCTGCCGTCGCCACGCCCCCCGCTGACCGGTCGGACCCCGGCCGCCGGGGATGCCGCACCGGCCGGGACGCCCCCGGACGGCGCACCGGCCACCGCCGAGCGGCTGTCGCTGTGGATGCTGAACGTCCGGGACGAGGCGGACACCGCCGTCGAGCTGGCCCCCGACGTGCTGGACCCCACCGAGCAGAAGCGGGCCGCGGACTTCCGCCGCGAGGAGCACCGCAGGGCCTACATCGCCGCCCACGTGGCACTGCGGGTGCTGCTCGGCGCCCGGCTGGGGACGGAGCCCGCCGCGGTGCGGTTGACCAGGGAGCCCTGCCCCACCTGCGGAGACCTGCACGGCCGCCCCGCCGTCGCCGGCGCGGCCGGCGGCGGCCTGCACTTCTCGCTCTCGCACAGCGGCGACCTGGCCCTGGTCGCCATGGCACCGGTCACCGTCGGCGCGGACGTCGAGGAGACGCCCGCGCTGAAGGTCGCCGACCAGACCGCGCACATGCTGCACCCGGACGAGTCCGCGGAGCTGGCCGCGCTCCCCGACGAGGAGCGCGCCGCGGCGTTCGGGCGGGTGTGGACCCGCAAGGAGGCCTACCTCAAGGCGCTCGGCACGGGTCTGTCCCGGGGGCTCGCCCTGGACTACGTGGGCACCGGGCCCACTCCCCCGCCGGGCCCGCCGGGCTGGACGCTCATCGACGTCCGCGCCCCGCAGGGGTACCTCGCGGCGGTGGCGATCCAGGCGTAGGGCCACGACCGCGCGGCCCGGGCACACGTTCGCCGCCCGGGCGACGCACGGCGTCCGCGTACGGCGCCCCGGGCCGCCCTCACCCCGGATAGAGCTCCTCGATCCGCCCCGCATACGCCTCGGCCACCGCCTGCCGCCGGACCTTCAGCGACGGCGTCAGCATCCCGTTCTCCTCGGTGAACTCGCCCTCGACCAGCACGAACCGCCGGATGGACTCGGCGCGGGAGACCGCTGCGTTGGCGTGGTCGACGGCCTTCTGGACGTCGGCGACCATGCGCGGGTCGCGGATCACCTCGGACATCGGCGTGCCGGTGGGCATCTTCCGCACGGCGAGCCAGTGGGCGACGGCGTCCGGTTCGAGGGTGATCAGCGCCGCGACGTAGGGCCGCCGGTCGCCGACCACCATGCACTGCCCGACCGGCGGACGGCTGCGCAGCCGGTCCTCCAGCACGCTGGGCGAGACGTTCTTGCCGCCGGAGGTGACGAGGATGTCCTTCTTCCGTCCGGTGACGGTCAGGTAGCCCTCGTCGTCCAGGGCGCCGAGGTCGCCGGTGGCGAACCAGTCGTCGGTGAGGACGGCGTCGGTGGCGGCGGGGTCGTTCCAGTACGAGTCGAAGACGATGGCGCCCTTGACGAGCACCTCGCCGTCGTCCGCGATGCGGATCGCGGTGCCGGGCACCGGCCGGCCCACCGTGCCCGGGCGGGGGCGCAGCGGCGGCGTGATGGTGGCGGCGGCGGTGGTCTCGGTGAGGCCGTAGCCCTCGTAGATGACGATGCCGGCCGCGAAGAAGAAGAGGCCCAGCCGCCGGTCCAGCGGGGAGCCGCCGCTGATCGCGTAGCGCAGCCGGCCGCCGACCTCCTTGCGGATGCGCCGGTAGACCAGCAGGTCGTACAGCGCCCACGCCAGCGTCAGCCCGAACCCCGGCCCCTCGCCGGTGCCGAGGAACTCGCCGAGCGCGGCCTCCGCGTACCGCACTCCGAGGCGGTCCGCGCGCTCGAAGGACGCGCCGCGGCCGATGCTCTCGGCGGTGGCCCGGTCGGTGTCGTGGATCTTCTCGAAGAGGTAGGGGACGCCGACCACGAAGCTGGGCCGGAAGGAGCGGAGTTCGGGGCGCAGGTCGTCCGGGCGGATGCTGGGGCAGTGGCCCAGCTCTATCCGGGCGAGCAGGCAGGCGATCTGGATGGTGCGGCCCAGGATGTGCGCGAGCGGCAGGAAGAGCAGGGTGGCTGCGGCCTGCCCGGTGACCGCCTTGAAGACGGGGTGCAGCAGGTCGATGGTGTTGGCGGCCTCGGCGTACAGGTTGCCGTGCGTGAGGACGCAGCCCTTGGGGCGGCCCGTGGTGCCCGAGGTGTAGCAGACGGTGGCGATGGTGCCGGGGGTGAGGGCGCCGCGGCGCCCCGTGATCTGGTCGTCCGCCACGTCGCGGCCGAGCCCGGTCAGTTCGGCGAGCGCCCCGGCGCCGACCGGTCCGTCCGCGGGGCCCTCGCGGGTGACGCCCTCGGCCTCGGCTCCGGTGCCCGGTTCGATCTGCCGCACCCAGGGCCGCTCGCCCTGGGGCAGCGCGGCCACCGCGGCCTCGACGACGGTCGCGTTCTCGGGGGTCTCGGCGATGACGAAACGGGCGCCGGAGTCCCGCAGGATCCACTCGACCTGCGCGGCCGACGACGTCGCGTAGATGGGCACGCTCTGGCCGCCCGCGGCCCAGACGGCGAAGTCCAGCACGGTCCACTCGTAGCGGGTGCGGGACATCAGGGCGACCCGGCCGCCCGGCTCCAGGCCCGCCGCGATCAGGCCCTTGGCGACGGCGGTGACCTCGGCGGCGAAGGCGGCCGCGGTGACCGGCCGCCAGGTGCCGCCCGTCTTGCGGCGCAGCACGACCGCGTCCGGGGCCTCGGCGGCGTTGGTGAAGGGGATGTCCGCGATGCTGCCCGTGGCGGGGGTCGCGGCCAGCGGAGCGGTGCGTGCCTCGCGCACGGTGCCGTGCGCGTCGCGGACCAGCTCGACCGTGCCGCGGGCGGCGAGATCGGCACGGCGCCCGGCCCGCTTCAGATCCCTGCGTACGCCCATGACGGCTCCCGTTCGTGCGCCGGCGGATCCTTCCTTACTCCCAAGTCAACTTACTCACGCGTAAGAAACCATTTCAAGCCCGCTTCAAGCCCGCGGGTCCGCCCCGAAGTCGCCCGCCCTGCGGCGGGTGCGGCCGCGCCCCGGCCCTCTGGGGGCGCGGCCGTCACCTCGTGCGGGCGCGCATATGCATCCGCTCGCCCTGCTCACCGAAGATGATGAGCAGTTCCAGGGGCTGGCGCCCGGCGTTCGCCAGCCCGTGCGGCACCCGGGTGTCGAACTCCGCCGCCTCCCCGGCCCCCAGCAGGAAGTCCTTCTCGCCCAGGGCCAGTCGCAGGGTGCCGGTGAGGACGTAGAGCCACTCGTGCCCCTCGTGCACCCGCTGTTCCAGCCGCTCGGGGAGCCGTTCGGGCACCGGCATGATCTGCTTGTAGGCCCTGAGACCACCGGAGTAACGGGTGAGGGGCACCCACACCGAGCCGTTCCGGGTCACCGGCCGCGGGTGGATGCGCGGGTCGCCCGTCGGTGGCGCGCCGACCAGCTCGTCCAGCGGCAGGTGGTACGCCCGCGCGAGGGGCAGCAGCACCTCCAGCGTGGGGCGCCGCCGGCCGGACTCGATCCGGGACAGGGTGCTGACGGACATGCCGGTCAGCTCGGCGAGCTGTTCCAGCGTGGCACCGCGCTGCCTGCGGATGGCCCGCAGCCGGGGCCCGACCGCGTCGAGCACGGCGTCGAGGCCGTCGCCCGCGGCGGTCTCGACCGCGGGGGCCTTCGCTGCGGGGGCCTTCGCCGCGGGCGCCTTCGCCGCAGGGGCCTTCGCCGCAGGGGGCGACGACCGGGGCGGGGAGGCGGGCCGGGAGCGCGACGACGGCTGGGAGCGCGAGGACGGCTTCGGGGTCATGCCCGCAATGTTGCGCTTTCGGCAAGCCGTTTCCACTCCGCCGTACGGCCGCGCCCCTGGGCAGGCCGGGGTGCGGCCCCCGCATCCGGTGGCCGCACCCGTTCGGCGCACCCGTTCGGCGCACCCCGTCCCCGCCTTGCGTCAAGGCCACGCGGCCGGAGGCCGATGGAACGGGGCATGACGTCCACGCGCTCCCCCGTCCGCGGCTCCGAGCCCGCGGCGGACCGCGGACGGCCGTGCCCCCGGCCGCCGCTGACGGCCCGTCTGCCGGTGGCGGCTGTGCTCTGCCTGCCGGTACTCCTCGTCGGCGTAGCCGGGTTCCAGCACCGCTGGATGTCCGACGACGGCCACATCTACCTGCGCACGGCCCGTCAGATCCTGGCGGGCCACGGTCCCGTCCTCAACGCCGGTGAACGCGTCGAGTCGTCCACGGGAACGCTCTGGCAGTGGCTGCTGGTGCTCGCCGGACTCCCCGGCCTGGACCTCGCGACGGCCGCGGTCTACGGCGGCCTGCTGCTGACCGTGCTCGGCTTCGCCCTCGCGACCCTCGGCGCGGTGCGCCTGCACACCGGCACGGCACGCCCGGGCCCCGCCCGCGCCGTCCTGCCGCTCGGCTCCCTGGTGCTCGTCGCGCTGCCGCCCGTCTGGGACTTCGCGACGTCCGGCCTGGAGACCGGCCTGACCACCTGCTGGCTGGCGGGCGCCTGGCTCCGGCTGGTGACACGGCCCCGCTCGGCCGCGACCAGCGCGCTGCTGGGCCTCGGACCCCTGGTCCGCCCGGACCTCGGCCTGGTGTCGGCGGTGCTCCTCGCGGCGCAGTGGGTGTGCGCGCGCCCGCCGTGGCGCGCGGCGGCCGGCGCGCTCGGTGCTGCGCTCGCCGCGCCCCTCGCGTACGAGGTGTTCCGCGCGGGCTACTACGGGCACCTGGTGCCGCTGCCCGCGGTCACCAAGGAGGCCTCGGTGAGCCTCTGGGCCCGCGGTCTCGGCTACTTCGGCGACTTCATGGCCCCCTACCACCTCTGGGTCCCGGCCCTCGCCGTGGCGGCGGGAGCGGCGGGTGCCGTGCGGGCGACGGGGGCCGTGCGTGCGGCGGGGGCCACGCGTGCGACAGGTGCCACACGGGCGACAGGTGCCGCGCCGGCGACCGGGCGGCCGCGGCCCGGGCGGGTCCGCGGCCGCCCGGCCGCCGTCCCCGCCGCCACGCCCGCCCCCGTCACCGTCCGCCGCGCGCAGGCCCTCGCACCGGTCCTCGCCGGAGCCCTGTGCTGGCTGTACGTGATCAGGGTCGGCGGGGACTTCATGCACGGCCGGATGCTGCTCCCGGGCCTGCTGCTGGTGCTGCTCCCGGTGTTCGCCGTGCCCGCGGGCCGGATCCAGGTGTGCGCGGTGGCCGTGGCCGCGGTCTGGGCGGCGGGCTGCGCGGCCTGGCTGCGGGTCGGCTACGAGGGGCGGGTGGGCCCGGCCGGGATCGCCGACGAACGCGGCGTGTACGTGCGCCAGAACGCGTCCGCGCATCCCGTGCACCACCGCTTCACGGCGGCACCCCTGCTGCGCCGGTACGCCGGGACGGTGCGCGCGGCCGCGCACGACGGCTCGGCGGCGCTGGTGCTGGACGGCGCCCGGCTGCCCGGTGCCGGGCCCTCGGTGACCGGGGTCCACCTCATGCTGGGCTTCAACGGCACCGTGGTCCCGCTCTCCGGCGCGGCGCTCGACCCGATCGGTCTCGGCTACCCGCTCGCCGCGCACACCGAGCGGGAGGCGGGCGCCCGGGTCGGCCACGACAAACACCTCCCGCGCGCCTGGATCCTCGCCGACCGCGGCGCCCCCAGGGGCCTGCCGCCGGGCACGACCAGCGCGCCGAGCACGACCGGGGCACCAGGGGCACCCCGGACACCGGGAACACCGGGAACACCGCGCACGCCGGGCGCGGCCCGCGGCCACGTGAGCGCCCGCGAGACGACCCGCGAGCGCGCCCCCGGACGGGCCCGGGTCGCCGCCGCCCGTCGCGCCCTGCGCTGCGGCCCCCTGGCCGACCTCACCGCCGCCACCCGCGCCCCGCTCACCCCCGCCAGGTTCTGGCGGAACCTCACGGGCGCCTGGCACCGCACCACGTTCCGCTTCCCGGCCGATCCGGTCCGCGCGGAACGGGAGTTGTGCCACAGACCGCACCGTCCGGAGAGGACCCCCTGAGCCGAGGGCACACGCGAGGCCCGCCGAGTCCACCGCCGGGGACACGCCCGCCCCGGCCGGCTCCCCGCCGACCGGGTCCTCTTCCCGGCAACCCGCGCCATACCCGGCCCTCCCCAGCCTCCCCGGCCACGCCCGGCCCCCTCCGGCCACGCCCCGGCCTCTTCCCGACCTCTTCCCGGCCTCTTCCCGGCCACGCCCCGCCCTTTCACGCCGTTCTCGCGCCCTTCCGGGCCCACCCCCGCACCGCGTCTTGTCTGATGACCGATCCAGTCCGACGCTGATGGTTCTTGTCGCCTTTCGTTCGGAGTCGTCGTATGAGTGCCCACGAACCGAGCCACCGACCGACCTACCGACCGAACCACCGACCGAACCACCGACCGAGCCGCCGACCGAGCCGCCGAGCCGTGCTCGCCGCCTCCACCGCCCTGGTCGGATGGGCGTCCTTTGCCGGCCAGAAGCAGGCCTTCGCGGCCGCCGCCCGCCCCCGGGCCGCCGCCGAGTGGGACGCCGACCCCACCGTCTTCCAGGTGAACCGCGAGCCCGCCCGCGCCCGCCTCGTGCCGTACGCGAGCACCGCGGACGCGCTGCGCGGCGCCTTCACCGAGTCCCCGTACCACCGCTCGCTGAACGGCCGGTGGCGCTTCAGCTGGTCGGAGAACCCCGACACCAGACCGACCGGCTTCGAGGCCCCGGAGTACGACGACGGCGGCTGGGACACCATCACAGTGCCGTCCAACTGGGAGATCGAGGGCTACAAAGAGCCGATCTACCTGAACATCCCCTATCCGTGGACGGGTTACGAGACGCCCGAGCCGCCCGAGGTGCCGCACCGCTTCAACCCGGTGGGCTCCTACCGGCGTACCTTCACCGTGCCGGCCGGCTGGACCGGGCGGCGGGTGCTGCTCTCCTTCCAGGGCGTGAAGTCGGCGTTCTTCGTCTGGGTCAACGGCGCCCGGGTCGGCTACAGCGAGGACAGCTACACCCCGGCGGAGTTCGACGTCACCGAGCGGCTGAGGCCCGGCGTGAACACCCTCGCCGTGGAGGTGTACCGCTGGTCGGACGGCAGCTGGCTGGAGGACCAGGACATGATCGACCTGTCCGGGATCTTCCGGGACGTGTACCTGTACGCGATCCCGCCGGTGCACCTGCACGACCTCTTCGTCCGCACCGGCCTGGACGCGGACCACCGCGACGCCGTCCTCGACGTCACCGCGACCGTGCGCGACCACGACGGCGGGCGCCCGCCGGGACTGCGCCTCGATGCGGTGCTGTACGACGCGGCCGGGCGGCCGGTGCTGGACCGGCCGCTCACCTCCGGCGTCCGCTTCGACGCGGACGGCACCGACGCCGACGATGCCGCCCGCACCGGCACCGCCACCGACCGGACGACCGTGACCCTCACGGCCCACGTCCCGGCCCCCGCCCTCTGGTCGGCCGAACAACCGCACCTCTACACGCTGGTCGTCACCCTCACCGACGGCACGTGGCGGGACATCCACAGCACCCGGCTCGGCTTCCGCACGATCGACTGCGGCCCGGGGCGGTTCACCGTCAACGGCAGGCCGATCGTGCTGCGCGGCACCAACCGCCACGAGTCCGACCCGGACCACGGCCAGGCCGTCCCCGAGCGGCGGATGGTCGAGGACATCCGCCTCATGAAGCAGCACAACATCAACGCGGTGCGCACCTCGCACTACCCGAACCACCCACGCTGGCTGGAACTCTGCGACGAGTACGGCCTCTACGTCATCGGCGAGGCCAACCTGGAGACGCACCAGGTGCGCGACACCGTGCCCGGGTCGCTGCCCGAGTGGACGGACGCCTGCGTCGACCGCCTGACCTCGCTCGTCGAGCGCGACAAGAACCATCCGAGCGTGATCGTCTGGTCGCTCGGCAACGAGGCCGGGTCCGGCGGGAACTTCCGCACGATGGCCGACTGGGCGCACCGCCGCGACCCCTCGCGGCCCGTGCACTACGAGGGCATGAACGAGGTCGCCGACCTGCACAGCGAGATGTACACCAAGCCCGCCGACGTCGAGGCGTACGGCAGGTCGGGCGATCAGAAGCCGTTCATCCTGTGCGAGTACGCCCACGCCATGGGCAACAGCACCGGCAACCTCCAGGAGTACTGGGACGTCTTCGAGCGGTATCCGAACCTGCACGGCGCCTTCGTCTGGGACTGGGTGGACCAGACCATCCGGCTGCCCGTGCCCGGTGACCGCGGACGCACCTACCTCTCCTACGGCGGCGACTGGCACCCGGGCTACCCGACCGACGGCAACTTCTGCTGCAACGGCCTGACCGCCTCCGACCGCACGCCGCACCCCGGCCTGCTGGAGGTCAAGAAGGTCTACCAGCCGGTCGGCGTGGTGGCGGACGACCTCGCGGCCGGCACCGTGCGGGTCCGCAACAAGCACCTCTTCAGCGGTCTCGACGCGTACGAACTGCGGTGGACGGTGACGTGCGACGGCGAGCCGGTCCAGCGGGGCACCCTGCCCGCGCCGCAGGCGGCGCCCGGCGCCGAGACCCGCGTCAGGATCCCGTACCGGCGGCCCGAGACGCTCACGCCGGGCGCCGAGTACTGGCTGAACGTGTCCTTCGTGCTGCGCGAGAAGACGTCCTGGGCGGACGCCGGCCACGTGGTGGCCGCCGAACAGCTGGCCCTGGACTGGCGCGCGCCGGCGCCCGCCGCACCCGCCTCCGGCAGCCTGCCGCGGCTCGCCCTGACCGAGACCGGCGGCGAGGTCCGGGTCACCGGCCGGCACGCGGCGGTCGTGCTGGACAAGGAGTCCGGCACGCTCGGCTCGTACGCCTGGCGCGGCCGGCTGCTGCTCGCCGGCGGGCCCGTGCCCAACTTCTGGCGCGCCCCGACCGACAACGACATCGGCCGCGGCGCCCACACCTCGCTGCGGACCTGGCGTGAGGCCGGCCCCGGCCGGAAGGTCACCGGGGTGCGGGTCACGCGGCCGTCGCCCGGGGAGGTGCGGATCGAGGTGTCCGCGACGCTGCCCACGGCGCCCGTGGCCGCCGGCTGGGAGACGGTGTTCACGGTCCGCGGCGACGGCGAGGTGCGCGTCCGGCACACCCTGACCGCGCCGGAGGGCCTGCCCGACCTGCCGGTCGTGGGGGCGCTGCTGACGGTCCCGGAGGGATTCGAGCGGCTCGACTGGTACGGGCGCGGGCCCCAGGAGAACTACTGGGACCGGCACACGGCCGCTTTCGTGGGCCGCCACCGCTCCACCGTCGACGCCCAGGTCGCGCCCTATGTGCGCCCGCAGCAGACGGGCAACATGACGGACGTGCGGCGGCTGTCCCTCACCGACGGCTCCGGCGAGGGCCTGACGGTGCTGGCGGATCCGGCCGGGGGCGAGCCGTTCCTGGAGACCAGTGCGCTGCACTTCCACCCGTTCGACCTGGAGGGTGTGCGGCACCCGTACGAGCTGCGGCGCCGTGCGGAGACGGTGCTCGGTGTCAACCTGCACATGATGGGCGTCGGCGGCAACGACTCCTGGGGCGCCCCGCCCCTCGACCGGTACCTGCTGCACGCGGGCCGCACCTACACGTACGCGTACCGGCTGCGCCCCGCACTCCTTTGAGCCCACGCCCGGGCCGCGGCGCGGGGGCCTGCGCCTGCCGGCGGCCCGGACACGACAGAAGCTGCCCCCTCAGGCCGGTGACGACCCGCACGTCTCACTACGGCCGATCGCGCAGTTCCCCGCGCCCCTCCAGGGCACAACCCCACAGACCGGGCCCCGGCAGGCGCGGGGCCCGCGCCGCGCCCCCACCCGCCACCCGGCGGCCCGGACACGACAGAAGCTGCCCCCTCAGGCCGGTGACGACCCGCACGTCTCGCTACGGCCGATCGCGCAGTTCCCCGCGCCCCTCCGGGGCACAACCCCACAGACCGGGCCCCGGCAAGCGCGGGGCCCGCGCCGCGCCCCCACCCGCCACCCGGCGGCCCGGACACGACAGAAGCTGCCCCCTCAGGCCGGTGACGACCCGCACGTCTCACTACGGCCGATCGCGCAGTTCCCCGCGCCCCTCCAGGGCACGACCCCACAGACCGGGCCCGGGGACGCGTGGCGTCAGGAGACCACGTCCTTGCGGCGGAAGCCGCGGAATGCGAGGGCGATGAAGACCATCGCGTAGGTCACCGACACCGCGGCGCCCTGGATCATGCCGCCCCACTCTGGCTGGGGCTGGATGAGGTCGGCCCAGGCGAACTGCCAGTGCGCGGGCAGGAAGGCCCGCCAGTGGCCGAGCGCCGTCACCGCGTCCAGGACATTGCCGACGATCGTCAGGCCCACCGCGCCGCCGACCGCGCCCAGCGGGGCGTCCGTCCGGGTGGAGAGCCAGAACGCGAGGCCCGCGGTGACGAGCTGGGAGACGAAGATGTAGCCGACGGCGAGCGCGAGCCCCTGCACGGCCGTGCCGGTGTCCAGCACGCCGCCGGTGGGGATCTGGAGCGGCCCGTCGCCGTAGAGGGCCGTGCCGAGCGCGAGCGCGACCACCGGCAGGAGCACCATCGCGGCCAGGCTGAGCCCGAGCGCGACGACCAGCTTGGACCAGAGCAGCCGGGCCCGCGGCACCGGCGCCGCCAGCAGGTACCGCAGCGACGACCAGTTCGCCTCGGAGGCCACCGTGTCCCCGCAGAACAGCGCCACCGGGATCACCAGCACGAAGCCCGCGCTGACGAAGAGACACGTGGCCGCGAAGTTGGCGCCGGACTCGGTGGCGGTGGTCATCAGATTGACCGAGCCCCGCTCCGGGTCGCCGACCGCGAGCGCGACCGCGAGGACGAACGGCAGCAGCGCGAGCACCGCCCCCATCACCATCGTCCGCCGCCGCTTCAGCTGCCGCACCAGCTCCACGCGGAGCGGCAGGGTGCGGCCGGGACGGTAGCCGGGCGCGGTGGACTCCGGCCCGGGGCCGGCTCCGGGGCCGGGGTGGGCGCCCCCGGGCGCCGCGGGCGGTGTGGTGCCGGATCCCGGGGTTCCGGGGGTGCCGTCGGCCAGGGGGTGCAGGGGCACGTCCGCGCCGGCGTCCCCGGGGTCCGGGGCCAGGCCGGCGGCCCGGACGGTCTCGGCCTCCCGGGCCAGGGCTGCCGCGCCGGCCCCGGCGGCCGGCACCTTCTCCCCCGTCCGGTGTGTGTCCGCGGTCATGCGGTTCCTCCGATCAACGTCAGGAACGCGTCCTCCAGGCGGCGGTGCGGCCCCATCGACGCCACCGGCACGCCGAGCCGGACCAGCTCGGCGAGCAGCCGCGCCGCGGCCCGGCTCGCCGAGCCGTCCGCGCCGTCCGCGCCGTCCGCGCCGGAGCCCGCCGGCAGCGCCAGACGGACCAGCAGCCCGTCGGGCACGGGCACCGCCGAGGCCACCTCGGGCAGGGCGGCGACCCGCTCCAGCAGCGGCTCCGGCACCTCGCCGGCGAGCCCGACGAGCAGGGTGTCGTCGGAGCCGACGATGTCCGAGACGGGCCCGGCCCGCACCAGCCGGCCGCGGTCCATCACGACCAGGTGCGTACAGCTCTGCTCCACCTCGGCGAGGAGGTGGCTGGAGACGATGACGGTGCGCCCGCCCTGGGCGTAACGGATCATCACGTCCCGCATCTCCCTGATCTGCGGCGGGTCGAGACCGTTCGTCGGCTCGTCGAGGATCAGCAGGTCGGGCAGGCCCAGCATGGCCTGGGCGAGCGCGAGGCGCTGCCGCATGCCCTGCGAGTAGGTGCGCACCGCGCGGGCCAGGGCGTCACCGAGGCCGGCGATGCGCAGCGCCTCCTCGGCGTGCGCGTCCTCGGCCGGGCGTCCGGTGGCCCGCCAGTAGAGGTCGAGGTTCTCGCGACCCGACAGGTGCGGCAGGAAGCCCGCGCCCTCCACGAACGCGCCGACCCGGGACAGCACCGGCGCGCCGGGCCTTATGGCGTGCCCGAACACCCGGATCTCCCCGGCGTCGGGCGTGATCAGGCCCATCAGCATGCGCAGGGTGGTGGTCTTGCCGGCGCCGTTCGGGCCCAGCAGGCCGAGCACCTGGCCGCGGTCCACCCGGAACGACAGGTCGCGCACGGCGTACCGGTCGTGGGCGTTGGCGTACCGCTTGCTGAGGCCGCTGATCCGGAGCGGCACGTCGGCGAGCGCCGGGTCGGGCGCGGGGGCCGCGGTGCGGCGGCGGCCGGTGAGCACCAGGCCGAGCGCGAGCACGGCGCCCGCGGCGGGCAGCCACCACACCCAGGCCGGCACCGGCGCCCCGGAGCTTCTCACCCCGGGCGCGGTCGGCACGTGCAGGCCGTCGCCGGCGGGCGAGACGGTGTAGGTGGCGGCGGCGGCCGGGGAGGCGTACGCCAGGTCGGTGCTGGCGAGCACCAGCCGCAGCCGGTGGCCCGCCACGACCTCGTGGTCGATGGCGGGCAGGGTGATCCGCACGTCCCTGCCCTGCTGGGCGCCCTCGACGCGGACCGGCGCCACCAGCTGGTCGGGCAGCGAGGCGCGGCCGCCCTGGCCCGGCGAGACGTCGTACAGCTTCCCGAACAGCACCGCGTCGGGACGGGACGAGGTGACGTGCACGGTCACCGTCGGGGAGCCGGTGATCCGCAGGTCGTGGTCGAGCGGGGCCGTCTCGAAGCGCGCGAACTGCCCCGGCATGTCCAGGGACGGGCCGAGGCCGAGCCCGGAGAGCTGCGAGGAGCCCGTGAGCCCCGGCACCGCCGAGATCGAGGGCGGGTCGCCGCCGGGCGGGTTGGCGAAGCTCTGGGTGCCGCCGGTGAGCGGCAGGGTGTGCGGGTCGCTCTCCAGGCCCGGGTATCGGTCGGAGGTGGCGCCCCGGGTCGCCGCGGTGCCGTCGGTGGAGTCGACGCCGCCGGTGCGGGAGATCCGGAAGACGGGACCGGTGTCGGCGGAGGTGTCGTGCTTCAGGTAGCGGTCGAACCACTGCGCCACGCGGTCGGTCATCCGGCCGGTCTCCAGGTCGCCGCCGTCGTGGCCGCCGGAGAGCCAGTCGACGTCGACGGGGGCGCCGTTGGCCCTGATCTGCCGGGCCATGGCGTCGGCCTGGCCGAGCGGGAAGAGCGAGTCGGCCTGGCCCTGGGCGATCAGGGTGGGCACCTTGATGCGGGTGCCGACCGCGGACGGGCTGCGTTCCTGGAGCAGGGCGCGGGCCGCCGCGTCGGGCCTGCCGTTCTCGGCGACCCGCTGGTACATCGCGCAGAGCTGCCGCTCGAAGCGGCCGCAGGCGGAGGCGTCGGCGGGCCCGGCCGTGCCCTGGTCCCCGGCGGCGCCGGGGCCGCCGAGGCTCGCCCTGGCCGCGGAGCCCACGGAGGTGCCGGCGGAGTCGAGGCCGGTGCCGTCCGCGGCGTGGGCGGTGCGGCCGGAGTGCGCCGGGCCCGAGGTGTCCGAGGACCGGGACATGCCGGCGGAGGCCGAGCCGTCCTGGCCCGCACCTCCGGAGCCGTTCCCGCCGGAGCCGTTCCCGCCGGAGCCGTTCCCTCCGGAGGGCGCGCCGCCGGGGTCCGCGGGGGCCCGGTCGCCGGGGTTCTGCTGACCGGTCGCGCTGCCGGCGCTGCCGGTGGTGAAGAAGATCCCGGCCCACAGCTTCTTGAAGACGCCGTCGGGGAACAGCGCGTCCGCCAGGTTCCAGTAGGTGATCTGCGGGGCGATGGCGTCGACCCGGTGGTCGTAGCCGGCGGCGAGCAGCGAGACGGCGCCGCCGTAGGAGCTGCCGGTGACGCCGACGCGCGGGTCGCCCGCGTGGTCGAGCTGCACCTCGGGGCGGTGCGAGAGCCAGTCGATCAGCCGGGAGACGTCGGCGACCTCGGCCTTGGGGTCGTTCAGCCCGATCTTGCCGGTGGAGTGCCCGAAGCCGCGCGCGGACCAGGTGAGCACCGCGTAGCCGTCCCGGGCCAGCTGCTCGGCCTCGGGGCGCACGTCGTCCTTGCTGCCGCCGAAGCCGTGCGCGAGCAGCACCGCGGGGCGGCGGGTGTCCGGGTCGCCCGTCGTGTAGTAGGAGGTGTCGATCGTCGCGCCGTGGGTCGGCAGCATGCGGTCCGTGCGGTGCACGGGGGTGTGGTCCCCGAAGGCGCCCGCGGCGGAGGCGGACCAGATGCCGCCGGTGGCGAGCACGGCGACGGCGAGGAGTGCGGCGGCCCACCGCCGCACCCGGCGCGAGCCGGGCAGCCGTACCGGGCGCCGCCCGGGCAGTCTCAGAACCATGTCCTCAACGGTACGGGCGGGTGGGGGCATTCAAGCGGTACGCCGGTGGGGTCCGCGTGGCCCACCGGCGGAGTACGCCGAGGTCGGGGCGTACGCCGCGGGCGGCGCGGTCCGTGCCGTGGCGTACGTCACGTCCGCCCGGACGCGCGTGCGGGGGAAACCCGCGGCGACGTCGCCGCCTGCCGCGGTCCCGCCCGGCCGGGTGCCGCCCGTCAGGGGCCCGCCCGGGCGGGCGCCCCCGTCAGGGACCCGCCTGGGCGGCAGGTCTCCGGCTCACGTCACCGGCTGCCGTGGCCGGCGTGCTCCGGGGCCGGGTCGGCGGTGGTCCGCCCGTCCGCGATGTCCGTCAGGGACCTGCCGGTGGTACGCGGCCCCAGCAGGCCGACGTCCAGGACGATGGCGGCCATGGCGAGGGCGATGAAGAGGAACACGGCGGTGGCTCCCGACGCGTCGAGCAGCGGCAGCAGCACGTAGGGCATCGCGGCGGTGGCCAGGCGGCTCAGCGAGTAGGCGCTGCCCGCGCCGGTGGCGCGCAGCCGGGTCGGGAACAGTTCGCTCTGGTAGACGTGGTACGCGTTGGAGAACAGGTTGCTGGCCACGGTGTAGCAGAAGCCGAGGACCAGGATTCCGGCGGTGACCGTGCAGTAGCCGAAGGCCAGGCCGAACGCCAGCATGGCGAGCGCCGAGACCATGATCAGCGTGCGCCGCTCGACGCGTTCGATGATCGGTAGCGACAGCAGCGAGCCGACCGGGTAGCCGAGGAAGGTCACGGCGCTGAAGGCGATGCTGTGGACGACGTCGTAGCCCTTGGCCGCCAGTACGAGGGGGGCGAGGGTGCCGAAGCCGTAGTAGCCGAACACCTGGAGGATCTGGAAGACGGCGAGCATGACGGTGCGGCCGCGCCAGCGGGGGGAGAACAGGTCGCGGAACCGCGCGCCGCGCACCTCGGCCCGCGGCTCGGCCGGCCCGGGCTCGGCGGGCCCGGGCTCGGCCGGCCGGTCGCCGCGGGTCGCGCCGGCCCCGGTCTCCAGACGGGTGACGATCTCGTCGGCCTCGGCGTACCGGCCGACGGCGGCGAGCCAGCGCGGCGACTCCGGCAGGCTCCGGCGCAGCAACCAGCAGAGGAAGGCGCCGACGCCGCCGATCAGGAACATCCAGCGCCAGCCGGCCAGGCCGGCGAAGCTGTGCGGGACGATGCCGAGGGCGAGGAAGCCGGCGACCGGGACGCCGCAGAAGCCGACGGTGTAGGCCCAGCCGATGAGTCGGCCGCGTACCCGGGACGGCAGCAGATCCGAGAGGTAGGCGTCGCACAGCGGCAGCTCGCCGCCGATGCCCAGGCCCGCGAGGAAGCGGCAGACGATGAGCATCTCGACATTGGTGCTGAAGGCGCCGAGCACCGAGAAGAGCGAGTAGACGCCGAGGGTGAGATAGAAGGCACGGCGCCTGCCGAGGCGGTCGGCGATCCGGGACATCGCCACGGCGCCGAAGAACGCGCCGACGAAGGCGGACGCCAGTATCGGTTTGAGCTCGCCGGAGGTGACGTGGAAGTCCTCGGTCAGCGCCGTGCTGAGGGTGCCGGCGAGGAAGACCTCGTACAGGTCGAAGAACATGCCGATGCCGACCACCACCACGGCGAGCATGTGCGCCCGGGTGATCGGCAACCGGTCGAGCCGGCCGGCTATGGAGAGTTCTTGGGACACGGGGACTCCCGGTTATCGCGTTGCGCTGGAGCGATCTGAGAGCGGTCGCCGGCCGGTGGTGCCTCCGACGGGAGGCAGTCGCCGCACTCATATCGTGAGTTGTTGACCCATGTTGTAGGCGTCACACGGCGATGTCAATGCCACGTTTCCCTTACGTTGCGCGGCTCCCCAGGCGTAAGGCGCGTGCCCCGGCTCCCCGGACGTGAGGCACGCTCTGCCGGCCGGCGCCGTCGTGGCACGGTCGGCACGGCGACGGGCACGGGAGCGCGTGCCGGGGGCCGGGCCGTCACGCTCGGCTATCGTGAGCCGGGACCTCCACCCGGGGTGGGAGGTGGAGCGGGAGAAGGGAGGTGCCGTGAGCGCGGACGACAGAAAGGCGGCCGGTGAGAAGGCCGGCATGCCCCCGATCCTGGTGCTCCAGAAGTTCCGGCAGATCCTGGAGTGCTTCACGATCGAGCGCCCGGAGCTGACACTCCAGGAGATCGTGAAGGAGACGGGCCTGCCGCAGAGCACCTGCCAGCGGCTGGTGCACAACATGGTCCGCGAGGAGTTCCTGGACCGGGACGCCGACAGGTACCGCATCGGCCTGGGCCTGGTGCGCTGGGCGGCGCCCGGCACCTTCGGGCTCGACATGGTGCGGTTGACCCGCCCGTCGCTGTCCCAGTTGCGGGACGCCACCGGTGAGACCGCGTGCCTGTACGTGCGCGACGGCGCGTACCGCACGGTGGTGGCCCTGGCCGAGACGCATCATGTGGTGACCCGGCTGTTCATGGTGGGCATGGTGATGGCCCTGCACGCGGGCTCGGCGGGCAAGGTGTTCATGGCGTTCGACCCGACGGCGCGGTCCGCCGCGGTGGGGCACGGGCTGAGCCGGCACACCGCGCGCACCGTCACCGACATCGACCTGCTGGACGACCAGTTGGCCGCCATCCGCGAGACCGGGTTCGCCGCCAGCTTCGAGGAACGGGATCTGGGCGCCGCGTCGGTGAGCGCGCCGGTCTTCGGCGTGACCGGCGAACTCGTGGCGGTGCTGGGCATCGGTGCCCCCACGCAGCGGCTGACGCCGTCCGACGTCGGAACCATCGCACCGGCCGTGGTGGCCGCCGCGGCGGATGCCTCGCGCCGCCTCGGCTACCGCCCGGGCGCCCACCAGGCCGCGGACCCGCGGGCCTGACCGGCCGCGGCGTCCGGCCGCGGGCCCGGCCGGGGTGCGCGCTCGTGGCCCGGCGGGTGGCCCGGCGGGCGCCCGGCCCTCCCGGCCGGGAGGTGCGGTCGCCGGCCGGGAGGGTGGCGGGCCGGAGCGCGGGTCAGCCGACCCGCAGCGGCACGGGCGCGGCGGGCACCGAGGACAGCGCGGAGTCCAGGCCCCGGCCCAGCAGGGTGCGCAGTTCGTCGCGGACCGCGATGAGCCGGTCGGGATCGACGCCGGTGGCGATGCCGCAGTGGTGCAGCATGTTGACCAGGTCGTCGGTGGCGATGTTCCCGGCCGCGCCGGGGGCGAACGGGCAGCCGCCGATGCCGCCGAGCGCCGCGTCGAAGCGGCGAACACCGAGCCGCAGCCCTTCCCATGCGTTGGCGGAGGCCATGCCGTAGGTGTTGTGCAGGTGCAGGCCGAGCGGAACCAGCGGATGGCGTGCGCGCACCGCCGCGACGGTACGGCGCAGGTGGGCGGGGGAAGCGGCGCCGATGGTGTCGGCCAGGTGCAGCACACGCGCGCCCATGCCGATCAGCCGGTCCGCGGCGCGCACCACCCGGTCCGGCGCGGTCTCGCCGTCGAACGGGCAGACGAAGGCGGTCGCCACGCAGGCCTCGATCCGCACCCCGGCCGCGCCGAGCAGTTCGGCACACGGCTCCAGTCGGTCCAGCGCCTCGGCGGTGGGGACGCCGGCGTTGGAGACACTGTGGCCGTCGGTGGCGGAGACGACGAACCGCACGGCGGCCGCCCCGGCCTCGATGGCGCGACGGGCGCCGCGCTCGTTGAACACCAGGGTGTGCAGGGTGGCGGCGGTGCCGCGCAGCCCGGCCAGCACCTCCTCCGTTCCGGCCATCTGCGGCACTCGGTCGGGGTGCACGAACGAGCCCACCTCCAGGGAGGTCAGGCCCGCGTCCAGCAGGCCGCGGCCCAGCCGGACCCTGTCGGCGGTGGGCAGCACGACGGGCTCGATCTGGAGGCCGTCACGCAGCAGCACGTCGGTGATCAGCACCTCGCCGACCTCGTCGGCTCCAGCGGCCGCGGCGGGCGGACGCGCGTCGGTGGCGGTACGGTCGGCGGTGGTCACAGCACCCCCTGGGCGCGGAGTTCGGCGCGGCGCTCGGGCGGGACGCCGAGGCGGTCGAGTACCTCGTCGGTGTGCTCGCCCAGTTCCGGGCCGAGCCAGCGGGTCGCGCCGGGCGCCTCGGCGAGCTTCGGTACGACACCGGGGAAGAGGACGTCGGCCTTCTCGTCCTCGGCTATGCGCACCGGGTGCCGTTCGTGCATGCCGCGGGCGGCGTAGTGCGGGTCGGCCGCGATGTCGGCGGCGGAGTAGATCGGCCCGCTGGGCACGTCGGCCTCCTTCAGGGCCGCCAGCGCCTCGGCCGCCGGGCGACCGGCCGCCCAGGCCCCGATGACCTCGTCGAGCTCCGCGCGGCGCGCGACCCGCCCGGCGTTGTCGGCCAGGGCGGGGTCCGCTCCCAGGTCGGGGCGGCCGACCAGGGTCATCAGGCGGCGGAAGATCGCGTCGCCGTTGCCGCTGATGACGACGTGTTCGCCATCCTGGCAGCGGTAGGTGTTGGACGGGGCTATGCCCGGCAGTGCCGTGCCGGTGCGCTCGGGCTGGACACCGAACGCGTCGTGGTCCGGGAGCAGCGACTCCATCAGCGAGAAGATGCCCTCGTACAGCGCCACGTCCACGACGTCCCCGCCCCGGCCGCGGTCGCGGCGGTGCAGCGCCATGAGGGCACCGATGACGGCGTAGAGCCCGGCGACCGAGTCGGCGACGCTGATGCCGACCCGGGTGGGCGGCAGGTCCGGGTAACCGGTGAGGCGGCGCAGGCCGCCGATGGCCTCCGCGACGCCGCCGAACCCGGGGCGGTCGCGGTAGGGACCGGTCTGCCCGTAGCCGGATATGCGGACCAGGACAAGGTCGGGGTGGGCGGCGCGCAGGACCTCCGGGCCGAGGCCCCAGCGCTCCAGCGTGCCGGGCCGGAAGTTCTCCAGCACGACGTCGCTGGCGCGGATCAGGTCCAGGGCGACCTGGCGTCCGGATTCGCCGGCGAGGTCGAGGGTGACGGACTTCTTGTTGCGGTTCATCGTCCGGAACAGCAGGGACGTCTCACCTCTGTGCAGCCGCCACCGGCGGAGTTCGTCACCGCTGCCGGGCCGCTCCAGCTTGACCACCTCGGCGCCGAAGTCGGCGAGCAGCCTGCCGGCGGACGGGGCAGCGATGAAGTTGCCCAGTTCCAGCACCCGAAGCCCTGCCAGCGGCCCGTCCGGGGCGCCGGTCGTCTCCATGGTTCGACTCCAATCCCACGACATGAGTTGCGCACTCATGATGTGGGCCTTCCTTGAATGTGGTCAAGGACGTCCGCGATGTGGGATGTGGTGCGCGCACCCCTGCGCAGGCCGGGGCGGCCCCTCATGTGAGGGGCACGCACGGGAAAGGGGCGCGGGGCTGTGTCGGTATGCGGCTCCACCGCGCCGGCGCGGGCAACCACCCACAGCCGGTGGTCCCAAGGCGGCAGGGACTGCCGCCTTGGGGCGGTGGCGACGCGACGGTCTCGTCGGGGCTGTGCGCGCCGTTCCTCGCGCCCCTTGCGTGGGCCGGGGCAGGGGCCCGAAAGAGGGTTCCGTCAGTGGTTCCCGGGGAAGCCCAGGTCCACGCCCGCGGGGGCGTCCGCGGGGTCCGGCCAGCGGGTCGTGATCGCCTTGCCCCGGGTGTAGAACCGAACCCCGTCCGTGCCGTAGATGTGGTGGTCGCCGAAGAGGGAGTCCTTCCAGCCGCCGAACGAGTGGTAGCCGACCGGCACCGGGATCGGCACGTTCACGCCGACCATGCCCGCCTCCACCTCCATCTGGAAACGGCGGGCCGCGCCGCCGTCCCGGGTGAAGATCGCCGTGCCGTTGCCCCACGGCGAGGCGTTGATCAGCGCGAGACCCTCGTCGTAGGAGTCGACGCGGAGCACGCTCAGCACCGGGCCGAAGATCTCGTCGCGGTAGGCGTCCGCGGTCACCGGCACCTTGTCGAGCAGCGAGATGCCGATCCAGTGGCCGTTCTCGTAGCCCTCGACGGTGTGCCCGGTGCCGTCCAGGACGACCTCGGCGCCCTGCTCCGCGGCGCCGTTCACATAACCGGCGACCCGGTCGCGGTGCTCGGCGGTGATCAGGGGGCCCATCTGGGAGGCCGGGTCGGTGCCGGGCCCGATGGTGACCTTCTCGGCGCGCTCCTTGATGCGCTGCACCAGCTCGTCCCCGACGGCGCCGACCGCGACCACCGCCGAGACCGCCATGCACCGCTCCCCGGCGGAGCCGTACGCCGCGGAGACCGCGGCGTCGGCGGCGGCGTCCAGGTCCGCGTCGGGCAGCACCATCATGTGGTTCTTGGCACCGCCCAGCGCCTGGACGCGCTTGCCGTGCTCCGAGGCGGTGCGGTGCACGTACCGGGCGATGGGCGTGGAGCCGACGAAGGAGACCGCCGCCACGTCGGGGTGCTCCAGCAGCCGGTCGACGGCCGGCTTGTCGCCGTGCAGCACGTTGAGGACGCCGTCCGGCAGGCCCGCCTCGGCCATCAGCTCGGCGAGCCGCACCGACGCGGAGGGATCCTTCTCGCTGGGCTTGAGCACGAAGGTGTTCCCGCAGGCGATGGCGAGCGGGAACATCCACATCGGCACCATCGCCGGGAAGTTGAACGGCGTGATGCCCGCCACCACCCCGAGCGGCTGGCGGATCTCGGCGACGTCCACCCGCTGCGAGACCTGCGTGGACAGCGCGCCCTTGAGCTGGGTGGGGATGCCGCAGGCGAGGTCGACGATCTCCAGGCCGCGGGCCACCTCGCCGAGCGCGTCCGCGTGCACCTTGCCGTGCTCGGCGGTGATCAGGCGGGCGACGTCGTCGCGGTGCGCGTCGAGCAGGGCGCGGAACGAGAAGAGCACCGTGGTGCGCTGCGCCAGCGACGAGCCGCGCCAGTCCTCGAACGCCGCCCTGGCCGCCGCGACGGCCGCGTCCACCTCGCCGGCGTCCGCGAACGGCACCCGGGCCGTGACGGCGCCGGTGGCGGGGTCGGTGACCCGGCCGAACCGGCCCGAGGCACCCTCGGCGGGCCGGCCGCCGATCCAGTGGCTGACGGTCTTCGTCATGAGCAACTCCCGAGTCGGTCGTGCACGGATGGCGTCTGCGGCGGCTCCCCCGCGAACGGCGCCCACGGCCGCCGCGCCACGGACGGCGCCGCCCACCGCCGCGACGGCGCCCGCCGCCTCACAGGTGCCGCCTGCGGCCGCCGGCCTGCCGCTCGTACTCCTCGCGCGCCGCCACCGCGGGCGCCCGGGTCGCCGTCTCGGCCACCGGCACGTCCCACCATGCCTGAGCGGGCGGCGCGCCGGGAGACGCCCCGCTGGTGTCGGTCTCCACGTACACGCACGTGGGCCGGTCCGAGGCGCGTGCGTCGGCGAGCGCCGCGCGCAGCTCGCCGAGCGTCTTGGGCCGCAGCACCCGCATCCCGAGGCTGGCGGCGTTGGCGGCGAGGTCGACGGGCAGCGGCTCCCCGGTGTACGAGCCGTCCGCGGCGCGGAACCGGTACGCCGTCGCGAAGCCCTCGCTGCCCACCGACTCCGACAGGCCGCCGATGGAGGCGTAGCCGTGGTTCTGCAGGATGACGACCTTGATGGGGATGCCCTCCTGGACGGCGGTGACGATCTCACCGGGCATCAGCAGATAGGTGCCGTCGCCGACCAGCGCCCACACCGGCCGGCCCGGCGCGGCGAGGGACACCCCGATCGCGGCGGGGATCTCGTAGCCCATGCACGAGTAGCCGTACTCGACGTGGTACTGGTCGTGGGACCGGGTGCGCCACAGCTTGTGCAGCTCGCCTGGGAGCGAGCCGGCGGCGTTGATCAGGATGTCGTCGCCGGTGACGACGGTGTCGAGCGCGCCGAGCACCTGGGGCTGGGTGGGCCGCGCCGCGTCCTCACCCGCGCAGGCCGCGCCGACCTGCCGCTCCCAGCGGGACTTGGCGTCGCGGTAGTCGATCTCGTACCGGGTGGAGACGTGGTGCGCGCCGAGCCGGCCGTGCAGCGCGTCGAGCGCGGTGCGGGCGTCGGCGACCAGCGGCAGGCCGGCCATCTTGTGGCCGTCGTAGGGGGCGATGTTGACGTTCAGGAAGCGGACGCCGTCGGCGCCGAAGAGGGTGCCGGAGGCGGTGGTGAAGTCGGTCCACCGGGTGCCGACGCCGATCACCAGGTCGGCGGCGCGGGCCAGCTCGTTGGCGGTGGCGGTGCCGGTGTGGCCGATGCCGCCGACGTCCGCGGGGTGGTCGTGGCGCAGCGCGCCCTTGCCGGCCTGGGTGGCCGCCACCGGGATGCCGGTGTCGTCCGCGAGCCGCCGCAGCGCCTCCTCGGCGCGGCTGTGCCGCACCCCGCCGCCCGCCACGATCAGCGGCCGGCGGGCCGCCAGCACGGCGCGCACCGCGGCGTCCAGCTCGTGCGGGTCCGGCTCGGGGCGGCGGACCGTCCACACCCGCTCGGCGAAGAACTCCTCGGGCCAGTCGTAGGCCTCCGCCTGCACGTCCTGCGGCAGCGCCAGGGTGACCGCGCCGGTGGCCACCGGGTCCGTCAGCGTCCGCATCGCGGCGAGCGCGGCCGGGATCAGCGCCTCGGGGCGGGTGATCCGGTCGAAGTACACGGACACGGGCCGCAGGCAGTCGTTGACGGACACGTCGCCCGCATGGGGCACTTCGAGCTGCTGGAGCACCGGGTCGGCGGGCCGGGCCGCGAAGACGTCGCCGGGCAGCAGCAGGACGGGCAGGTGGTTGATGGTGGCGAGCGCGGCGCCGGTGACCAGGTTGGTGGCGCCGGGGCCGATGGAGGTGGTGACGGCGTGCGTGGCCAGCCGGCCGGACTGCCGGGCGTAGCCGACGGCCGCGTGCACCATGGCCTGTTCGTTGCGGCCCTGGTGGTACGGCATCTCGTCGCCGTACTCGACGAGCGCCTGGCCGATGCCGGCGACGTTGCCGTGCCCGAAGATGCCCCAGGTGGCGCCGATCAGCCGGCGCCGCTCACCGTCGCGCTCGGTGAACTGCCGGGTGAGGAAGGCGACGAGGGCCTGGGCGGTGGTCAGGCGGCGGGTGGCGCTGGTGCTCATGGTCGGCCCTCCCTGGAGACGGGGGTACGCGTGGGGGTGCCGGCGGGCGGGGCGGCCGGCGGGGCGGGGGCGCTGGACGGGGCGGCCGTGGCGGCGGGGGCGCCGGACTCGGCGCGGCGGGCGGTCACCGGTAGCCCGGGGTGCCTGCGAGGTGGTCGGGGTGGAAGCAGATCTGCCAGGCCCGCTCGGCGCCCGGGCCCGCCATCACGTTCAGGTAGTACATGTCGTGTCCCGGCGCGGCGATCGACGGGCCGTGCCAGCCGTCCGGCACCAGCACCGCGTCCCCGCCGCGCACCTCGGCGAGCACGTCGCTGCCGCCGGGACGGGACGGGAAGACCCGCTGGTAGCCGAAGCCGGCCGGTCCGTCGATCTCGAAGTAGTAGATCTCCTCCAGCTCGCTCTCCTCCCCCGGGCGGTGCTCGTCGTGCTTGTGCGGCGGGTACGAGGACCAGTTGCCGCCCGGGGTGATCACCTCGACGGCGATCAGGGTGTCGCACTCGAAGACGCCGGCGGCGGCGAAGTTCCGCACCTCGCGTGCGCACATGCCGCTGCCGCGCCGCTCGACGGGAACCTCCGGCGCGGGGCCGTAGCGGGCGGGGAGTCTGCGCCCGCACTTCGCTCCTGCCAGGGCGAAGCGGCCTCCCGCACCGGAGGCGATCTGTGCATGGGCGTCCCGGGGCACGTACGCGAAGTCGCTGACGTCCGCGAACACGCTCTCTCTGCCCTGCAGTTCGATGATGGTGCCCTCGGTATGGACGGTACAGCCCCCGTTCAGCGGCAGCACCACCCACTCACTGTCCCCGGCCGCGAAGGAGTGCGTCTCGCCGGGTTCGAGCTGAAGCACTCTCAGCCGCGAGTACGTCCACCCGGCGCGCTCCGGGCCGATGTCGACCGTGTACGGGCCGGTGGCGGTGCTGCCGCCGGGCACGTACAGGCGGCTGTCACGGGCGCCCCGCGTCTCGGGGCCGGCCGCCCCGTTCGTCTCGATCATGTCCGTATCCCTACCCCACGACGGATGCTCTGTGCGCGCCGCCGCCCGCGGTGGACACGCCGTGCGCGCCGCGCGCCGGCCGCGGCCCGCGCCTGGTGGCCCGTGCCCGCCGCCCGGTGGCCCGTGCCCGCCGCCCGATGGCTCGTGCCCGCCGCCCGGTGGCCCGTGCCCGCCGCCCGATGTCCGGTGCCCGCGGTCGCCGCAGCCGCCCGGTGGCCGGTCACAGCAGCCCCACCGCCGTGTCGACGGCCTTCGCCACGTCGCCGTCCGCCGGGTACAGCAGCGAGCGGCCGACGACCAGGCCCTGCACGGTGGGCAGCCGGAGGGCGCCGCGCCACTTCTCGTAGGTGCCGAGCTGCTCCTCGGCGGTGGGGCCCACCTCGCCGCCGAGCAGCACCGCGGGCAGGGTGGTGGTCGCCATGACGCGGGCCATGTCGTCGGGATCCTCGGTGACGGGCACCTTCAGCCAGGTGTACGCGGAGCTGCCGGCGAGCCCGGACGCTATGGCGAGGGACTTGGTGACGGCGGCGGCGCCGAGGTCGTTGCGGAGCCTGCCGTCCGCCGGGTCGCGGCGGCACAGGAACGGCTCGACGAAGACCGGCAGCCCCCGCTCCGCCATGGCGTTCACGGCGCCCGCGGCGGCCTCAAGGGTGCGCAGCGAGCCGGGGTCGTCGTAGTCGATGCGCAGCAGCAGCTTGCCGGCGTCGAAGCCGTACCGCTGGATGTCCTCGGGACGCAGCCCCGTGAAGCGGTCGTCGAGCTCGAAGGCGGCGCCGGCCAGGCCGCCCCGGTTCATCGAGCCGACGACGACCTTGCCCTCCAGGGCGCCGAGCAGCAGCAGGTCGTCGAGGATGTCGGCGGCGGCCAGCACCCCGTCCACCCCCGGCCTGGCGAGCGCGAGGCAGAGCCGCCGGAGCAGGTCGGCGCGGTCCGCCATGGCGAGGGCGTCGCCGCCGGCGCCGAGCGCGCCGCGCGCCGGATGGTCGGCGGCGATGATCATCAGCCGCCCGCCGGCGCCGAGCAGCGGCCGCCTGGCCCGGCGCGCCGCCGCCTCGGCCACGGCCTCGGGGTGCCGGGCCCGCAACCGCGCCAGCGCCCCGGCGTCCACGGCACCGTCGGCGGTCACGGCACCGTCGGCGGTCACGGCACCGTCGGCGGTCACGGCACCGTCGGCGGTCACGGCGTGCGCGGCGTGCGCGGCGATCGGGGGGTACGCGGCGATCGGGGGGTGCGCGGCGGCTGCGGCGGCCTCGGCGGCGGCGGTGTCCCCGGCGGCCACGCCGCCCCGGGCCGCCCCGCTGTGCCTGGCTGCCCCGCCCTCCGTCGCCCCACCGCCTCCGGCCGTCAGGCGGTCCCCGCTTCCGCTCACCGCACCGCGCCTTCCGCGAGCGCCCGCTCCACCTCAGCGGGCGTCGGCATGGCGGAGGAGCACTCCAGGCGGCCCGCGACGATGGCGCCCGCGGCGTTCGCGTACCGCATGGTGCGCTCCAGGTCCCAGCCGGCCAGCAGGCCGTGGCAGAGCGCCCCGCCGAACGCGTCCCCGGCGCCGAGGCCGTTGAGCACCTTCACCGGCAGCGGTGGCACCTCGGCCCGCTCGCCCGCGGCGGACAGCGCGAGGACGCCCTTGGGCCCCTGCTTGACGACGGCCAACTGGACGCCCGCGGCCAGCAGCGCCCGCGCGGCGGCGGCCGGTTCGCGCTCGCCGGTGGCCACCTCCACCTCGTCCAGGTTGCCGACGGCGACGGTCGCGTGCCGCAGGGCCTCGGCGTAGTACGGGCGGGCGCCCTCGGGGCCCAGCTCGGGTCCCGGCCCGGGCACGTCCGCCGGAACGCCGTCCGCGCCCGTTCCGCGGGTGCCGTCGCCGTCCTGCCCGGCGTGCCAGAACATCGGCCGCCAGTCCAGGTCGAAGACGGTCAGCCCGGCGCGGGCGCGGTGCGCCAGCGCGGCGAGTGTCGCGGTGCGGCTCGGCTCCTCGCTCAGCCCGGTGCCGGTCATCCAGAAGACGCGGGCCGCGGCGACCGCGTCCAGGTCCAGTTCGTCCGGGCGGATCACCAGGTCGGGGGCCTTGGGGCGGCGGTAGAAGTACAGCGGGAAGTCGTCCGGCGGGAAGATCTCACAGAACGTCACGGGGGTGGACAGCCCCGGCACCGGCGTGACCCAGCGGTCGTCCACGCCGAGGTCGCGCAGTGCCCGGTGCACGTAGTCGCCGAACGGGTCCTGGCCGGTGCGGCTGACCACGGCCGTGCGGCGGCCGAGCCGGGCGGCGGCCACGGCCACGTTCGTGGCGGAGCCGCCGAGGAACTTCCCGAACGTGCCGACCTCCGCCAGCGGCACCCCCGCCTGCAGCGGGTACAGGTCCACCCCGATCCGGCCCATGGTGATCACGTCGTAGGGCTCGGTGGACGGCTCGGTCTGCGGGCCGGTGTCCGGGTCGATCACCTGCACGTCCCTTCTGGGCCTTCTTGAGGAGAACGGCTCTCCACCTTGCCGGGGCATGCTCGTGCATGCCCATGCATGACGTGGTTCATGTCCGCGCATGGCGGGAGAAGTCCCGGCATGTCACATCGTGTACGGAGGCTCTGACATCGCTGGGACGGCCGGGGAGAGGCGCCTGCGGCGGCTGTCCTCCAGGTGTAATGCCGCGCGGGAAGCCTGTCAATGTTTTGTCCAGACATTCGGACCAGGTCTTGACACTCCTCCCCGGGCGCCCGGAAAGTGACGGCCATGACGACGCTGTCGCGCATCCGGATCGGTTCGGCACCCGACTCGTGGGGCGTCTGGTTCCCCGACGACCCGCGCCAGGTGCCCTGGCGGCGCTTCCTCGACGAGGTCAGCGCTGCCGGCTACGAGTGGATCGAGCTGGGGCCGTACGGCTACCTGCCCACCGACCCCGCGGTGCTGGCGGAGGAGACCGGGCGGCGCGGTCTGAAGGTCTCGGCGGGCACCGTCTTCACGGGCCTGCACCGCGGCCCGGACGTCTGGGAGTCCACCTGGGAGCACGTCGCGGGCGTCGCGGCGCTCGCCCAGGCGATGGGCGCGGGGCACCTCGTCGTCATCCCCGCCTTCTGGCGCGACGACAAGACCGGTGAGGTGCTGGAGGAGCGCACTCTCACCGGGGCCCAGTGGCGCGACCTCACCCGCCAGACGGAGCGCCTGGCGCGGGAGGTGCGGGAGCGGTACGGCCTCCAGGTCGTCGTCCACCCGCACGCGGACACCCATGTGGACACCGAGGAGAACGTCACCCGCTTCCTGGACGCGACCGACCCCGACCTGGTGCGGCTCTGCCTGGACACCGGGCACTACGCGTACTGCGGCGGCGACAGCGTCAAGCTCATCGAGACGTACGGCGAGCGGATCGGCTACCTGCACCTCAAGCAGGTCGACCCGGCCGTGCTGGCCGAAGTGCGGGCACAGGAGATGCCGTTCGGGCCGGCCGTGGCCCGCGGCGTGATGTGCGAGCCGCCGCGCGGGGAGCCCGCGCTCGGGCCCGTGCTGGCCGCCGCGCAGGGCCTGGGGGTCGATCTCTTCGCCATCGTCGAGCAGGACATGTATCCCTGCGAGCCTGATACGCCGGGGCCTATCGCCCGGCGCACCCGGGCGTTCCTGCGCTCCTGCGGGGCGTAGCCCCCTGCGGGGGTCCAGCCGACTTCCTGGGTGACCCCGGTGGCCAGGCGAAGAGACCGCAAGGGGCTCGGGCCGGTGGCCACCCGCGGGCGCGTCGGGGCTGGGCGCGCAGTTCCCCGCGCCCCTGTCAGGGCACAGCCCCCCGCAGGGCCGGCCGACGACCCAGCCCACTCCACCAGGGGCGCGGGGAACTGCGCGACCGCCCCCCCACCCACCGGCAGCCAAACCAAGAAACCGCAAGGGGCTCGAACCGGCCCCCCAGGGGCGCGGGTAGCTGCGCGACCGACCCCCACCCACCGGTGGCCAACCAGGAGACCGCAAGGGGGCTCAGGCCGGTGGGGGCGTTCTCGGTTGTGTCACGAAGGCAACCCCCTCGTCACACATGTGCCGGGTCAGCCGAGTGGCCGTCACACGTGGTCGACGGACCAAGGCCCCCGCTCACGACCCGTCGTTCACCGGTCACAGACCGACACATCGTCGGCGCCGCGCCCGCTCAGAGCGGCCCCCGACGGGCCGCTGCGCCGCGGTGCCGCGCTGCCGCCCCCGAGGAGATGCCACGGATGACCGACCGCAGTCTCTGGTCGTACAACGACATCGCCGCACACATCAGGGTCCGCCCGGACACGGTGCGCTCCTACCGCAAACACGGGCTGCTGCCGCCGCCAGACCACGTGGAGGGCGGCAGACCGTACTGGTACGCGGACACCGTCCGCGCCTGGGTGGCCTCCCGACCGAGCAACAACCGGAGGCGCCGCGGCGGCTGAGGACACGCCCCCTCGGGTGCCGGCGCGCCTGCCCGGGGCACGCGGGGACGGCAACGCGGCAGGGACAGCGACGCGCAGGGACGACGCGCGGGGACGACGCGCGGGGACGACGACGCGCGGGGCCGCGGGACCGGGGGCGCCGGGACCGGGGCCGCCCGATCGGGACGGCCGGCCGGGGCCCGATCGCCGGGGCACACGTCATTGCTTTGCCTCCGCCGCGACGCGTCGCCCAGGATCCGGGGATGACACGACCGGCACAGCCCGCACCCCCGCGGCCCCCGGCGGCGGCCCCGTCAGCGCCGCCGGAGCCCTCTCCGGCGGCCCCCCGCACCGGCTTCGCCGTGAAGCCCGTACTGACCGGCGAGCGGGTCGTCCTGCGACCGTTCACCGTGGCGGACACCGAGACGATGGCGGCGATCATCGACGACCCGGAGGTGCGGCGGAACACCTTCAGTCCGCGCGTGGAGCTCACGTTGGAACGCCTGCGCTCCTGGTACGGGTCCCGCGGCGACCAGCCCGACCGGCTCGACCTCGCCGTGACCGACCGGGCGACCGGCGAGCTCGTCGGCGAGAGCGTGCTCTTCGACTGGCAGGAGGTCGACCGCAGTTGCGTCTTCCGCATCCTGATCGGGCCGGGCGGCCGGGACCGCGGCCTGGGCACCGAGACCGTCCGGCTGACCCTCGCGCACGCCTTCGAACGGCTCGGTCCGAACCGCGTCGAGCTGAGCGTGTACGTCCACAACCACCGGGCCCGGCGCGTCTACGAGAAGGCCGGCTTCGTGACGGAGGGCATCAGGCGGGAGGCCTCGCTGCGGGACGGTGCGGCGTTCGACGAGATGCTGATGTCCGTGCTCGCCCGGGAGTGGGCCGAACACCGCGGGTACCCGTGACGATTCCCGACCGGGCGGGTGCGGTGACGCCCCGCCGACGGCCGCGGGGGGCTCGCTCGGTTCCCGGCGCCGCTTCCAGGGCACGGGCCACGGTCTCCCTTACCCCCTAGGGGTATAGTGTGAAGAGAGCCGGACGGGGCCATCGGTGCGCGGTGGCCTCTGCGCCGCCCCGGACGGGGGCCGTACCCGGCGTGCCACCGGACCCCGAGCTCGTACCGCACCCCGAGGAGAACGAGATGACCACTCAGAGCGACACCACCCCCCAGACCGCGTCCGCCGAGGGCCAGGTGACCGCGGTCTACCAGGTGACCGGCATGACCTGTGGCCACTGCGAGGGCGCGGTCGCCAGCGAGATCGGCGAGCTGGCCGGCGTCAGCTCCGTGCGGGCCGAGGCCGCCACCGGCCGGGTGACCGTGGTCTCCGAGGCCCCGCTCGACGACGCGGCGGTGCGCGCCGCGGTGGACGAGGCGGGCTACGAGCTGGTCGGCAAGGCCTGAGCCCCCGGTGCGGTCCGGACAGCCGGGCCGCACCCCGCACCGTCCAGCCCGGAGCACCACCCCCGCTCTCTGGAGCCGCTCATGACCAGCACCGCACCCCATACCCCGAAGACACCCGGCGCCCCCCGACCCGGCACACCCGGCGACGCCGCCGGCGCGCCGCCGGCCACCGCGCGGACGGAGCTGCTGATCGGCGGGATGACCTGCGCGTCCTGCGCGGCCCGGGTCGAGAAGAAGCTCAACCGCATGCCGGGCGTGGCCGCCACGGTGAACCTCGCGACGGAGAAGGCCAGGGTCACGCACCCCGAGGAGGTCACGGTCGCCGACCTCATCGCCACCGTCGTCCGGACCGGGTACACCGCACAGGAACCCACGCGGCCCACGGCACCCGCCCCGGCCACCGCCATCACCGCCACCGCCACCACCGCCATCAAGGCCCCACGGACACCGGACGCGCCCCGCCCGGCCGAGGGCACCGACACGGCCACGGTCGCCGCGTCCGCCCCCGCTCCCGCGTCCGACTCGCCTCCCACGGCCGGCCCGGCCACCGCACCCGCACCCGCACCCGCACCCGCACCCGCACCCGGCACCACTCGGGCACCCGGGCACGCCGGTACACCCGGCACGCCCAGCGCACCCCCGACAGCGGACCGCGCGGGCGGCGCACCCCCCACCGGCGGCCCGCGCGCCGCCGACGACCCGCACCCGGCGCACGACCCCGCACACGACACGCGCCCCGCCCGCGGCACGGGCCCCGCCCCCGCCGACCCCCGCCTCACCGCGCTCCGCCGCCGGCTGCTCGGCTCCGGCGTCCTCGCCGTGCCCGTCGTGGTGCTGTCGATGGTGCCCGCGGTGCAGTTCGACTACTGGCAGTGGGTCGCGCTGGTGCTCACGGCCCCCGTCGTGCTCTGGGGCGGCTGGCCGTTCCACCGCGCCGCGTTCGGCGCCGGGCGGCACGGCGCGGCGACCATGGACACCCTGGTGTCGGTCGGCACCCTCGCGGCGTTCGGCTGGTCGCTGTGGGCGCTGTTCCTCGGCGATGCCGGAATGCCCGGCATGCGGCACGGCTTCGACCTGCTCGCCGGCCGTACCGACGCCTCGGACACGCTCTACCTGGAGGTCGCGGCGGGCGTCGTCGCCTTCCTGCTGCTCGGCCGCTACCTGGAGGCACGCGCCAAGCGCCGGGCCGGCGCCGCCCTGCGCGCCCTGCTGGAGCTGGGCGCCAAGGACGTCTCCGTTCTCCGGCCCGGCCCGGACGGCACGGTGACGGAGACCCGTGTGCCGGTCGGCACGCTGGCCGTCGGCGAGCGGTTCGTCGTACGGCCCGGCGAGACGGTGGCCACCGACGGTGTCGTGGTCGAGGGCAGCTCGGCCATCGACGCGTCCATGCTCACCGGCGAGTCCGTACCGGTCGACGTGGCGGCCGGGGACACGGTCACCGGCGCCACCGTGAACGCCGGCGGCCGCCTGGTCGTCGAGGCCACCCGGGTCGGCGCCGACACCCAGCTGGCCCGGATCGCACGGCTCGTCGAGGAGGCGCAGACCGGCAAGGCACAGGTGCAGCGGCTCGCCGACCGGATCGCCGGGGTCTTCGTGCCGGTGGTGCTGGTGCTCGCGGTCGGCACCCTGCTCGCCTGGCTGGCCGCCGGGGCCGGCGCCGGCGCCGCGTTCACCGCCGCGGTGGCGGTGCTGATCATCGCCTGCCCCTGCGCGCTGGGCCTCGCCACCCCGACCGCGCTGCTGGTCGGCACGGGCCGCGGCGCCCAGCTCGGCATCCTCATCAAGGGCCCCGAGGTCCTGGAGTCAACCCGCCGCGTCGACACCGTCGTCCTGGACAAGACCGGCACGGTCACCACGGGCCGGATGACCCTCCAGGGGGCCTACCCGGCGGGGGCGGCACAGGCGGAACCCGCAGGCACCGGGCCGGCCGGCGGCCCACCGCCGGCCTCGGCCGAACCGGCCGCGCAGGAGCCCCCCGCCCCCGTCGCCGAGGAGCAGTTGCTGCGGCTGGCCGGTGCGCTGGAGCACGCCTCGGAGCACCCCGTGGCCCGGGCCATCGCGGTCGGCGCCGCCGAACGGGCGGGCGCGCTGCCCGCGGTCGAGCGGTTCGAGAACGTCCCCGGGCTCGGCGTGCGCGGCATGGTCGAGGGTCACGAGGTGCTGGTCGGCCGCCCGCGGCTGCTGGCCGCCGCGGGCATCCCGCTGCCGCCCTCGCTCACCGCGGCCACGGCCGCCGCGGGGGCCGCCGGGCAGACGGCCGTGGTGGTCGCCTGGGACGGTGCGGCCCGTGGCGTGCTGACCGTCGCCGACGCCGTCAAGGAGACCAGCGCGGAGGCGGTGCGCGCGCTGCGCTCCCTCGGCCTGGCCCCGGTGCTGCTCACCGGTGACCACACCACGGTCGCCGAGGCGGTGGCGCGTGCGGTGGGCATCGACGAGGTGATCGCCGAGGTGCTGCCGGAGGACAAGGTGGCCGTCGTACGGCGGCTGAAGGCCGAGGGCCGGACCGTCGCCATGGTCGGCGACGGCGTCAACGACGCCGCGGCCCTGGCCACCGCCGATCTCGGCCTCGCCATGGGCACCGGCACCGACGCGGCGATCGAGGCCGGCGACCTCACCCTGGTCCGCGGCGACCTGCGGGTGGCCGCGGACGCCATCCGGCTCTCCCGCCGCACCCTGGCCACCATCAAGGGAAATCTCTTCTGGGCCTTCGGCTACAACGTCGCCGCCCTGCCCCTCGCGGCGGCGGGCCTCCTCAACCCTATGATCGCGGGTGCGGCCATGGCCTTCTCGTCCGTGTTCGTGGTCAGCAACAGCCTCAGGCTTCGGACGTTCACCTGACGCCTACAGCGCATCGCGTAATCTGTCTCAGAAATGACCTCCAAAGTCTTCACAGCTCTTCACAGATCAGGTGCAACATCCTTACTCTTAGGGCCTGATCGCCATAGGCGGGCTCTTGCGGCGACGATGGAGTTGTGCAAGAGACGCAGATCACATGGATTTCAGCGTAACCATGAGAGGGGCTCGCGAGTCTAAGAAGACGATGCCGGTGACGTCTTGGGGGGCGTACCCGGTATCGGCGGAGATGTCTTGGGGGACGTCTCCGAAGGTGCGAGGCCGGGACACGTACACCGGGGAGCTTGAGCGGCCCTCCTGAGCGTGCGCGTCCCGGCAGACCGCACCACCGCTGGCGCGGCCCACCGACGCCCGGCCGGATCCCGTGGGGGGAATCCGCACCGGGACAAAGGAAAGCGCCCCGTACGCCGGCCCGTGGGGGGACCGTCGACGGGGCGCTTTCCGCTTGAACAAGAGGGACCCACCCCCAGAGCCCGAAGCTCAAGGGGGCGGGCAAGGCCCCGAACGGGCCGAAGCCCCGAAAGGGGCCGAAGCTCCGCACGGGGCCGAAGCCCCAAAGGGGCGAAGCCCCAAGGGGCGCGGGACCGTATCGATTTGCGACTCCGCCGCGTGAGCGCGCCCAGCCGCAACAAGCCCGCAGCCCGCCACCGCCCCCAAGGGGCAACTCATCACGCCGACCCCACCGACCGATGGCGAACCACTACCGAACCACCACCACTCGGTGAACGGCAAAACCCGGCTACCCGCGCCCCGAAGGCGCGCTCAGCGCTGCTCGACCGGCACGAAGTCCCGCTCGACCACGCCCGTGTAAATCTGCCGCGGACGCCCGATCCGCGACCCCGGCTCCTTGATCATCTCGTGCCACTGCGCGATCCACCCGGGCAGCCGCCCCAGCGCGAAGAGCACGGTGAACATCTCGGTCGGGAAGCCCATCGCCCGGTAGATCAGACCCGTGTAGAAGTCGACGTTCGGGTAGAGCTTCCGCTCCACGAAGTAGTCGTCGGCGAGCGCGTGCTCCTCCAGCTTCAGGGCGATGTCCAGCAGCTCGTCGGACTTGCCGAGCGCCGACAGGACATCGTGCGCCGCCGCCTTGATGATCTTCGCCCGGGGGTCGAAGTTCTTGTAGACGCGGTGCCCGAAGCCCATGAGCTTCACGCCGTCTTCCTTGTTCTTCACCTTGCGGATGAAGGAGTCGACGTCGCCGCCGCTGGCCTGGATGCCCTCCAGCATCTCCAGCACCGACTGGTTGGCACCACCGTGCAGCGGGCCCCACAGCGCCGAGATGCCGGCGGAGATCGAGGCGAACATGTTCGCCTGCGAGGAACCGACCAGACGGACCGTGGACGTCGAACAGTTCTGCTCGTGGTCCGCGTGCAGGATCAGCAGCTTGTCCAGCGCGGAGACCACCACCGGGTCCAGCTCGTACTCGGCGGCCGGCACCGAGAACGTCATCCGCAGGAAGTTCTCCACGTAACCCAGGTCGTTACGCGGGTAGACGACCGGCTGACCGACCGACTTCTTGTACGCGTACGCGGCGATCGTCGGAAGCTTGGCGAGCAGCCGGATCGTCGACAGGTGCCGCTGCTTCTCGTCGAACGGGTTGTGGCTGTCCTGGTAAAACGTGGACAGGGCGCTGACCACCGAGGACAGCATCGCCATCGGGTGGGCGTCCCGCGGGAAGCCGTCGTAGAACCGCTTCACGTCCTCGTGCAGCAGCGTGTGCTGCGTGATCTCACCCCGGAACGCGGCCAGCTCGTCGACCGTCGGAAGCTCGCCGTTGATCAGCAGATACGCCACTTCGAGGAACGTGGAGCGCTCGGCGAGCTGCTCGATCGGATACCCGCGGTAACGCAGGATGCCCTGCTCACCGTCGAGGTAGGTGATCCCCGACTTGTACGCGGCGGTGTTGCCGTACCCGCTGTCCAGGGTCACCAGGCCGGTCTGCGCCCGCAGCTTCCCGATGTCGAAGCCCTTGTCACCGACGGTGCTGTCGACCACCGAGTAGGTGTACTCGCCGTCGCCGTACCGCAGTACTACTGCGTCATCGCGTTTGTCGCTCACGTCTTCCCTCACCGACGTAGTGCCTCATCCTCGAGGTGGCCCGGAGTTCCCCTGGCTGCTACTACCATCCCCCATTCGGCGCAGGAGAGTGCACTCGGGGTCGTCCATTGGGCCTATTGGCGGCACTCAGTGCCGCCAGCCTGCTCATCCTGCCCCCTTCGCCCTGGTTCCGGAAGGGCCCTGTGAGCTTTCAGACTCATTTGATCGATCAATTTTTCACCGTGTTCACTCCTGGCGGACCGCTCACCTGCCCGTGGGGCCTCCGGCGAGCCGGAAATCCAGCGCCGTGCACCTGCGGCCCGCCGAGACGGTGCGCACCGCCTGGCCGAGCGCCCGGCGCGAGCCGACCAGCACGACCAGCTTCTTCGCCCGGGTGACGGCCGTGTACAGCAGGTTCCGCTGGAGCATCATCCAGGCGCTGGTGGTCACCGGGATGACCACCGCCGGGTACTCGCTGCCCTGGGAGCGGTGGATGGTGACCGCGTACGCGTGCGCCAGCTCGTCCAACTCGTCGAAGTCGTAGGGCACCTCCTCGTCCTCGTCGGTGCGTACCGTCAGCCGCTGCTCGTCGGCGTCGAGGGCGGTCACGACGCCGACGGTGCCGTTGAAGACGCCGTTCTCGCCCTTGTCGTAGTTGTTTCTGATCTGGGTGACCTTGTCGCCGACGCGGAAGACCCGGCCGCCGAAGCGCTTCTCCGGCAGGTCGGGGCGGCCGGGGGTGATGGCCTGCTGGAGCAGTCCGTTCAGCGCCCCCGCCCCCGCGGGGCCCCGGTGCATCGGCGCGAGCACCTGCACGTCGCGGCGCGGGTCGAGACCGAACTTCGCCGGAATTCTCCGTGCCGCGACATCCACGGTAAGCCTGCCGGCCTCTTCCGTGTCGTCCTCGACGAACAGGAAGAAGTCCTTGAGGTCACGGGTGACGGGGGGCTGGCCGGCGTTGATCCGGTGGGCGTTGGTGACGACGCCGGACTGCTGGGCCTGGCGGAAGATCCGGGTGAGCCGGACCGCGGGGACCGGGCTGCCGTCGCCGAGCAGGTCGCGCAGCACCTCGCCGGCGCCCACGCTGGGCAGCTGGTCGACATCGCCGACGAAGAGCAGGTGGCCGCCCTCGGGGACGGCCTTGACCAGCTTGGTGGCGAGCAGCAGGTCCAGCATGGAGGCCTCGTCGACCACGACCAGGTCGGCGTCCAGGGGCCGCTCACGGTCGTAGGCGGCGTCTCCGCCGGGCTTGAGCTCCAGCAGGCGGTGCACGGTGGACGCCTCCGCGCCGGTCAACTCGGCGAGCCGCTTGGCGGCGCGGCCGGTGGGCGCGGCCAGGACCACCTTGGCGCGCTTGGCGCGGGCCAGCTCCACGATGGAACGGACCGTGAACGACTTGCCGCAGCCGGGGCCGCCGGTGAGCACGGCGACCTTGCGGGTGAGCGCCAGCTTGACGGCCTCCTCCTGCTCGGGCGCGAGATCGGCGCCGGTGCGCCCGGCGAGCCAGCCGAGGGCCTTGTCCCAGGCGACGTCCCGGAACCCGGGCATCCGGTCCTCCGGGGTGCGCAGCAGCCGCAACAGCTGGGCGGAGAGGGACAGCTCGGCCCGGTGGAACGGCACCAGGTAGACGGCGGTGACCGGGTGCCCGTCGGGGCCGGGCACCTCCTCCCGCACCACGCCCTCCTCCTGCCCGGCCAGCTCGGCCAGGCACTCGATGACCAGGCCCGTGTCGACCTGGAGGAGCTTCACCGCGTCGGCGATCAGCTGCTCCTCGGGCAGGAAGCAGTGGCCCTGGTCGGTGGACTGGGACAGCGCGTACTGGAGGCCTGCCTTGACCCGCTCCGGGCTGTCGTGCGGGATGCCGACGGACTGGGCGATCTTGTCGGCGGTGAGGAAGCCGATGCCCCAGACGTCGGCCGCCAGGCGGTACGGCTCGGTCTTCACGACGTCGATCGACGCGTCGCCGTACTTCTTGTAGATGCGCACCGCGATGGAGGTGGAGACCTGCACGGTCTGGAGGAAGAGCATCACCTCCTTGATCGCCTTCTGCTCCTCCCAGGCGTCGGCGATCCGCCGGGTGCGCTTGGGGCCGAGTCCCGGCACCTCGATCAGGCGCTTCGGCTCCTCCTCGATGATCCGCAGTGTGTCCAGGCCGAAGTGCTGGGTGATCCGGTCGGCGAAGACCGGGCCGATGCCCTTGACGAGGCCGGAGCCCAGGTAGCGGCGGATGCCCTGGACGGTGGCGGGCAGCACGGTCGTGTAGTTCTCCACCGCGAACTGCTTGCCGTACTGGGGGTGGGAGCCCCAGCGGCCCTCCATCCGCAGTGACTCCCCCACCTGGGCGCCGAGCAGCGCACCCACGACCGTGAGGAGATCGGCGGCGCCGCGGCCGGTGTCCACGCGCGCGACCGTGTAGCCCGTCTCCTCGTTGGCGTAGGTGATCCGCTCCAGAACCCCTTCGAGCACCGCGAGCCCCCGCGGCCCGTCCTTCGCCGGATACGACATGCCCCGACGCTACCTCCGGGGTGTGACAACGCCGTGCCACGGCCCCGGCGCGAGCAACTCCGCAAGGTGGTCGGCGAGTCGGGTGAGCCGGTCCAGCTCCGGCCCGCCGCGGGCCCGGCGGAAGCCGTGCCTGCGGGCCCAGAACGCGGCCTGCACGGCGTGGAACTGCGCCCAGCGCCCGACCCGTTCACGGTCGAGCTCCGCCGCCTCCGCGAAGACGTCCAGGGTGCGGTGGACGGCTTTCCGCAGGTCGCCCGCGTCGAGGAGGGCCGCCGCGCGCGACTTGAGCAGGGTGCCGCCGTCGTACGCGGGGTCCCCCGCGTATCCCTTCGGGTCGACAGCCAGCCACGGCTCGCGGGCGGCCCGCAGGATGTTCCCGGCGTGCAGGTCGCCGTGGACGAGGGTGTCGGGCTGGTGGCGGCCCAGCTCGCGGGCGGTCGCCACGGCGGCGTCCACCACGCGCGGCGGCAGCGCGTGGGGCAGCTCGGCGGCGTCCGTGCGGAGTTGCTCCTCCCATGCGCCGGCCTGCTCACGGAGCCGGGGCAGGCCGGGCGGTGCCGGGGCGGCCAGCCGGCGGCTGATCCGGCCCGCGACCGTCACCGTCTCGTCGCCGTCCCCGAGCTCGGCCAGGCGCATGGGGCCGGCCCGCTCCAGCAGCATCGCGAACCGTTCGTCGTCGCGCTCGTACAGCAGCACGGCACCGCGTCCGCGCCACACCGCGAAGGCGTCGGGTTCATGGACGTTGCCGGGGTGCGGGAACGACACCTTCAGCACGGCCGTCCCACCGGCCCGCCGGCGCACCGGAACGACGAGCCCGACGCCACCGTGCACGGCGTCGCCGTCCGGCACGCACTCCCAGCGGGCGAGCAGTTCGTCCACGATCCCCGGCAGCCCGGCCAGCCAGGCCGCGCCGGCAGCTCCCTCACGCTCGACGGTGCCCCGCGCGAACGCCTCCGGTACCCCGATCATCCGGGCACCCTACGCGCCCGCGCCCGCCCCTCGCGCCGGCGGCGCGCGGGCGCGGCCCCGGCCGGCGCGGCGCAACCGGTGCTTTCGGTGTGAGGCGGCTACGGCGCCCGCCGCGCCGCCCGCCCCGGCGACCGCCCCGGCACGCGAGCCGGCCCGCACGCGGCGCACGGCTTCGCCCGGGACCGGCCTGGGCCCGGGCCCATGCCGGGCCTGGGCCCGGGCCCAGGCCCGGCATGGGCCCTCAACTGGGCCCGTGTGCCCTGGGTTTGGGCCCGTGCCGCCGTCTAGCTTGCCGTGCGGAGAGGCCCGGACGGACGGGGCGGACGTGTGCCTCCGCCACGAGCGATGTCCACCACCGGTGCGCCGATCGTGCGCGCGATGACCAGGGAGCGTTGGTGAGCCACACGCCCGAGGTTGTTCTCTCGTCCCGCGCGGGTGCCCGCGCGGGGGTCCGCGCTGGTGCCCGCGCGGGTGTGCGGGCGGGTGCCCGCGCGGATGTGCGCGCGGGGGTCCGCGCCGGTGCAGGAGCCGTGCACGGGGCCGGTGCCGGAGCCGGAGCCGGAGCCGCTGCTGGACCCGGAGCCGGAGGCGGAGCCGGTGCCGGTACGGCGCGTGACGGCGGGTCGGGGAGCATGCCGCGCGCGCTCGTCGTGGTGCGGGCCCTGATGCACGTGTTGTTCGCCGTGACGGTGTGGGGTGGAGCCGAACTGTTCGGCTGGGCACTGACCGCCCACGCGGTGCGCCCGGCGCTCTTCGGCATCGCGGTGTACAGCCTGGTTCCCGGCCTCGCGGGCTGGGCGCTCTCCTGGCGGCTACGGCGCGGTGGGCCGGCCGTCCTGGCCTCCTTGATCGTCGTCCAGGTCTGGCTGCTCGCGGCCGGCGTCGTCGAGCTGGCCGGCGGCAGCCCCCGCGGCTGGACGCAGATGCTGCTGCCGGCCGCCGTGCTGCTCATGCTGCTCCGGCCGGAGAGCCGGGCGTGGTTCGAGCTGCCGGGGGAGCGGCGGGACGGTCGGTGGGAGCGCGGGGCCGCCCGTTTCCCGCGCCTGGCGGCCGTCCGGCGCAACCCGCACAGCCGGCGCAGCCCGCGTGTCCGGCGTATCCGGCGTATCCGGCGTATTCGGCGTATTCGGCGTATCCGGCGTATCCGGCCCAGTGTTCCCTTCTCACTCCCCCACATGATCACCTGGCGCCGCGACCGCGGGCAGTCGGCCACGGAGTACGTCGGCCTGGTCGGCCTGGTCAGCGTGATCGTCCTGGGCCTGATGGTCAGCGGTGTCGCAGGCCGTGTGGCGGACGGCTTCGAGACGGCGGTCTGCTCGGTCATCGGCGGCGACTGCGGCCCCGGCTCCCACAACGGCGCGAACGGCGACCCTGCCGGCAGCGCCGGCCAGACCGGCGGCAACGGCGGCGACGGCACCACGGGAGGCGGCAACGGCTCCGGGGGCGACGGGGGCTCCGGGGGCGACGGAGGTTCCGGCAGCGGCTCCGGTGGCGACGGGAGTTCCGACGGGGGCGGCGGCTCCGACGGGGGCCACGGTGACGACGGGGGTTCCGACGACGGTGGCTCGGGCGGGGACGGTGGCTCGGGCGGCGACGACGGTGGCTCGGACGGCGGGAACGGCGGAGATTCCGGCGGCGACGAAGGGTCCGACGGCGGCGACTCCGGCGACGACGGCGGAGACGGCTCCGGCGGAGACGACGGCGGGGCCGACGGCGGCAGCCTGACCTGCATCTCGGTACCCCCGGCAGGCATCTTCCAAAGCCCCCTCTGCGACCCGGACAAGGGCGACGACGGAGGCGACTCGGGCGGCGACGGGGGCAGTGACGGCGGAGACGACGGAGGGAGCTCCGGCGGCGACAACGGAGATTCCGGCGGTGGGGACTCCGGTGGAGACGGTGGATCCGGCGGCGGCGCCTCGGGCAGGGACTCCGGCGGCAGCAACGGAGGCGATTCCGGCGGAGACTCCGGCGGCGACTCCGGCGGCGACAACGGAGGTGATTCCGGAAGCGGCGGCGGCGACTCCGGCGGCAGCGGCGGAGACTCCAGCGGAGGCGACTCAGGCGGAGACGGAGGCACCAACGGCGGCGACTCCGGCGGAGACGACGGCGGAGACAGTGGAGGCGACGACGGGGACGACGACGTCAGTCTGAACTGCATATCCTTCCCGCCCGCGGGCATCTTCCCGAGCCCCCTCTGCGACCCGAACGGACACGACGGGGGCGACGACGGAGGCGACTCCGGAAGCAGTGGGGGCTCGGGCGGCAGCGGAGGCGACTCCGGCGGCAGCGGCGGAGACTCCAGCGGAGGCGACTCAGGCGGAGACGGAGGCACCAACGGCGGCGACTCCGGCGGCGACTCGGGCAGTGACGGAGGCGACTCAGGCGGAGACGACGGCGGAGACAGTGGAGGCGACGACGGGGACGACGACGGCGGCGGCGGCCTGACCTGCATCTCCGCACCCCCGGCAGGCATCTTCCAAAGCCCCCTCTGCAACCCGGACAAGGGCGACAACGGAGGCGACTCAGGCGGCGACGGGGGCAGTGACGGCGGAGACGACGGAGGGAACTCCGGCGGAGACGACGACGGGAACGACGGCAAGCCCGCCCCGGACCCGAACCCGGAGTGCGTGGGCGGCCTGGTGTTCCGGTTGTGCACGGACGGACCGCCTCCCGGCGGCCCGCTGCCCGGGGTGCCGTGGTGGGTGATCCCCGGCCTCGGCCCCCTCCCCCTGCCCGTACCCCCGCCGCCGGGTTCCCCCGGCCCGGGTGACGGCGGGGACGACAGCTGCGCCAACGCGGCGGTGCTGCCGGGCGCGCCGAAGTCGTCCGGCGGACCGGACGGCCTGGTCCTCGCGCAGGCCCCCGCCGGCGGTCATGCGGTGTCCGTGGCGTCCCTCCACGGCGACGTGCTCGCCGCAGGACTCCACGGCGACGTGCTCGCCGCAGGCGGTGGCAAGTGCGACTCCGGCGGGGAGGACGGCGACGGAGAGGACGACGGCAAGCACAGGCCCGAGGACCCGCTCCAGGTGGCCGCCGACAAGAGCGTGGACGTGGACGAGATCCCGGACGAGGCGGTCTGGCGCAACACGGATGAGCCGCTGTTCCGCGGCGACACCCGCCCGCCCCAGGAGGTCTTCGGGGAGGGGTTCAAACCCCAGAGCGACTACTTGGAGGACCTCTACGAGTACCTGGAGAGCAACGAACCCTCGGGGTACGTCTCGACCACGCGGAACGACAAGATGGACTGGGGCACCCGGTACGTGTACGAGATCGACGCCCCAGGGGGCATCGACGCCAACGCGACCTACGGCGACAAGAGCCCCCACCCCGGCGAGCAGGAGATCTCCTTCCCCGGCGGCATACGCACGGAGAACATCAAGGGCGCCTACGACAAGCAGACCGGCAAGTTCATCCCGAACCCCAACTACGACCCGACCGCGAAGTGACCGGGACGGGAGCCGGCCGGCGGAACACCGCCCCACCGAGCGGCGCACCCAGGAGCCTCGGAAGAAGCGACGGAAGAGCCGAGTGAAGGAAGAGACCGGTGAAGGAGACGCCGGATGACGGGAGAGCCGGATGACGGGAGAACCGGATGACGGAAAGTCGAGTGACGGAAGAGCCGCGTGACGGACGGCATGGGTGAGGAACTGCCCGGCGGCCGCCAGGAGATGCCGGCCGTGCGGGCGTGCGACCGCTCGGCACGCGCCACCGGCGCGCTGACCTGGTGGCGCGAGGGACGGGACGGGTGCGAGGAACACGACAGGCGCGAGGGACGGGACGGGCGGGACGCCGGGGACCCGCTGCCGTACCGGCTGCGCGCCACGGGACCGTGGGGCGCGGCAGAGGCCCGCGGCCACGACCTGTGGTCCGCGCTGACCGGGGTGCGCCGGGCGCTGGAGGCGGACGGCTGGCTGCTCGCCGTCAACGCCGCCCGCCCGGACGTGCTCCAGAGCGGCCTGCTCAGGGAGAGCGGCAGCACGCGCGCGTACCGGGTGCGCGCGGGCGAGCCGACCTCCCAGGACAGCATGGTCGACCTCTTCGACGCAGCCGACGCGGACGCCGTCACGACCGTGGCCGCCCAGGCCGACGCGCACTCCCGGTGGCGTGCGTCGCTGCGCTCCCGAGGCGCACGGAAGTGACGACGGATTCAATCCGGCCATGGCTGGGCACGCTCTGATCGTCTACGCGCGCTCCGGCGATCAGAGCCGCTTCCGATGAGAGGTCAGCACTGAGAGGTCAGCACATGCACGACTACGACCTGCTGGTCGTAGGGTCGGCCAACGCCGATCTGGTGATCGGCGTGGAGCGCCGCCCCGGCCCCGGTGAGACGGTGCTCGGCTCGGACCTGGCCGTCCACCCCGGCGGCAAGGGGGCGAACCAGGCGGCGGCCGCGGCCCGGCTCGGCGCCCGTACGGCCCTCCTGGCCCGGGTGGGCGACGACGTCTACGGCCGGCTGCTGCTGGACTCCCAGCATGCGGCGGGCGTGGACACCGTGGGCGTCCTGGTGGGCGGCGCGCCCACCGGCGTCGCGCTGATCACGGTGGACCCGTCGGGGGACAACAGCATCGTGGTCTCGCCGGGCGCCAACGCCCGACTGGCGCCGGAGGACGTGGCCGCGGCGGGCAGCCTGCTGTGCGCGGCCCGGGTGGTCTCCTCGCAGTTGGAGATCCCGGTGGAGACGGTCGTGGAGGTGGTGCGGAACCTCTCCCCGGAGGTCCGCTTCACGCTGAACCCGTCCCCCGCCGTCCCGCTCCCCGCCGAGCTGCTCTCGGCCTGCGACCCGCTGATCGTCAACGAGCACGAGGCCCGCGTCCTGCTCGGCCAGCAGGCCCCGGCGAGCGGCGACCCGCGGGAGTGGGCCCGTGCGCTGCTGGCGAGGGGCCCCCGCTCGGTGGTGATCACCCTGGGCGCGCAGGGTGCCCTGGTCGCACAGAGCCCGGCGCACGGCTTCGGCGGTGAGCCGGTGCACGTGCCGTCGGTGCCGGTCACGGCCGTCGACACGACCGGCGCGGGCGACGCCTTCGCTGCGGCCCTCGCCTTCCGGCTGAGCAGGGGGGACGATCTCCCCACGGCCGCGGCCTTCGCCGTCCGCGTCGGCGCCGCCACCGTCACCAGACCCGGCGCCCAGGCGTCGTTCCCGACCGCCGAGGAGGTCGCCGCGCTGGAGGCGGTGGGCCAGCACTGAGCTACGGGCGTCCCCGCAGGAACCGGCACCGGCCGTGGGCGCGAGAATGGGCGCCATGACGCCACGTATCGGAGAGATCAGTACACCGGGGAGAGTCGCCGAGCCCCACGAGGGCATCAGCGACGCCGAACTGGGCCTCGCCGCCCGCAACCACGGCCTGCCGCTGGAGATGCTGCGCCAGGACGTGACGCCGCCGGGACTGCACTACATCCTGGTCCACTTCGACATTCCGCCGGCCGATGCCGAGCGGTGGCGGCTGACCGTGGGCGGTCTGGTACGGACGCCGCTGACCCTGGACATGGCGGCCCTCCGTGCGTATCCCGCGGTCACCCACCGCGTCACCATGGAGTGCGCGGGCAACGGCCGGGCGGGGCTCACCCCGCGACCGGTCAGCCAGCCGTGGCTGGTCGAGGCGGTGGGCACGGCGGAGTGGACGGGCGTGCCGTTGCGTGTCCTGCTCGCGGAGGCGGGCGTGCGGGACGGCGCGGTCGACGCGGTCTTCACCGGGGCCGACCACGGCGTGGAACGGGGCGTGGAGCAGGACTACCAGCGCTCGCTGTCCCTGGACGTGGCCACCGGCGACGATCCGGAGGTGCTGGTCGCCTACGAGATGAACGGCGCGCCGCTGCCGCCCCAGCACGGCCACCCGGTACGGCTGATCGTGCCCACCTGGTACGGCATGGCCAGCGTCAAGTGGCTGCGCGACATCACCGTCACCGACACGCCCTTCACCGGGTTCCAGCAGAGCGTCGCCTACCGCTACCGGCAGCACGCCGACGACCCCGGCGAGCCGGTCACCCGGATCCTGCCGCGGGCGCTGATGGTCCCGCCGGGCTTCCCCGACTTCATGTCCCGGACCCGCGTGGTGCGCCCCGGCCGTGTGCTGCTGGAGGGCCGCGCCTGGTCGGGGCACGCGCCGGTGGCACGGGTCGAGGTCTCCACCGACGACGGGGCGAGCTGGCAGGAGGCCGAACTGCACGACCAGGACGGCCACGCCTGGGCCTGGCGCCGCTGGCAGGCGCAGTGGACGCCCGAACCCGGCAGCCATGTGCTGTGCGTCCGCGCCACCGATACCGAAGGCCGCACGCAGCCCCTGGAGCAGCCCTGGAACCGGGGCGGGTTCGGCAACAACCAGGTGCAGCGCGTCGTGGTGCACTGCCTGGCGGAGGGCGCCTGACGGCCCCCCGGAAACCCGGGTTCGGGACGCTACCGTCCTCAGAAGGCCCCCCTTTTGAAGACCCGCTTCAGAAGGGGTCCTGCCGGTCCGCCCGCGCGACAACGACGGTGAGGCGGCCGGGGTCGTCCGGCACCCACCTCTCCGTCCCGTGCAGGGCACGCAGGACCAGCCTTCCGGCCCGCACGTCGGTGACGATGGCCTCGCGTCCCCTGTCGGCGTCGTAGACCCGGTCGCCCACCCAGGGGCCGCGGTCCGCGCCCTCGACCCCGCTCACCGGCCCTCGCCCCCGTCCCCCGCGCTCCCCAGCTCGCCCCAGACCCGTTTGCCGCACGGCAGCGGGTCCGTGCCCCAGCGGTCGGCGAGCGCGGCGACGAGGGCGAGGCCCCGGCCGCGCACCTCGTCGTCGGCGGCGCGCCGCGGCACGGGCCGCTCCCGCGAGGTGTCGGCCACGCCGATGCGGACCCGCCCGGCGTCCGGGCGGGTGACGCTGACGTGGATCAGGCGGCTGCGGCTGTGCCGGCAGGCGTTGGCCACCAGTTCGGAGACGATCGCCTCGCCGTCGTCGGCGAGGCGGTCGAGTCCCCAGGCGGCGACGGCGGTACGCACCAGCCGCCGCGCCCTCCGCGCGCTCTCCGGCGCGCACGGCAGCGTCTCGGTGTATCCGGGGTGCCCTGTCGGGCGGGCGATTGCGCTCACGGTCATCCGGACCTCGTCGTCGTGAGGAGTGCGGAAGGTTGCGGTCATTCAACGACCGACGGTCACGTGGAGCGAGGGGTGCGCTGCGCTGCGTGAAGATCGCCCGACCGGAAATTTCTGGTGTGGTGGGTTTTTTCCACCGCTGACGCGGTGTCTACTGTGAGGCCATGGAGGGCAACGAGATCCTCAAGAGGCGGATGGTTGACGCGGGTTACACCCAGGCGGAGCTGGCCGAGGCCGTCAACGCGGAGTTACGGGCCTCCGGCTACGAGGGCACGGTCAGCGACCGCACGGTACGCAACTGGCTGACCGGTAAGACACGGTGGCCGCACCGGCGGCAGCGGGCAGCATTGGAGGTGGTGTTCCAGTGTCCGGTCACCGAATTGGGGTTCGTGCCCTGGCGGGCTCCTGAACCCTCGGCACCCGAGGGGGAGCAGTTGCACCGTCGTCGTTTCCTCTTCGCGTCGGCAGGCACGGCGTTGACGACTTCCGCCGCCCCGGTTCCCCACCGCGTCGGAATGAGTGACGTTGAGCGGCTGTACGCCAAGTTTGGTGTCCTCCTTGTGAGCGATCACCGGTACGGCGGCAGGCTGACCATCGAGTCCCAAGCCATGGCACTCGCCGGCGAGGCTCTTGCTCTCCAAGCCCGTGGCACGGCTGGTCAGCGGGTGCGCGGCGCCCTGTACGCTTGCGCCGCCTCGTTCACTTCAAGCGCCCTGTGGGCGGCGATCGATGGGCGTCGGTTCGGTACGGCGCATCGGCACTTCGAACGAGCAGCGAGTCTGGCTGCCATGTCCGGTGACCCCACGATCCAGTTCCGCATCTGGTCCCATGCCGGGAGCCTCTACCGCCACATGGCCCGGCCGGTTGATGCCCTGGCGGCAAACGACGTGGCGCGGAACTTGCACATCGCCCGGCGCGACCCGATGTTCGCCTCCCTGGGCCACGCCCGGCAGGCTGCCATCCTCGGACTCACGGGCGACGCACGAGCCGTACGACAGACCCTTGGCTACGCCCAGGAAGCCCTGCACGCCGCAGATCCGGCAGAGCGGCGGCCTCTGTGGATGAACGCCTTCTACGACGAAGCGGAGCTGCACAGCCTCGCCCTGGCTGCGTACCTGTCCTTGGGCGACTACGAGTCTGCCGAAGCCCATGCCCATCGCAGCCTGGCCTTGATCCGTCCCGAGATGCATCGCAGCAGGGCCATCACCACGGCACGACTCGCCCAGGCCCAACTCGGGCAGGGCGAACTTGAATCGGCTGTGTCCACGGCCATGTCCATCCCCGCCGACACAGCCGCCGAACATCCCCGCATCACGTGCATGTTGCAAGAGTTCGGTGCCGCTCTTCGCGTCCTCGACGCATCCAGCCCGCACACCCGGGCCTGGGAACAGTACCTCCACGACGGCCAAAGGAATCCGCAGTGACCGCAGAAAGCATCGAACTCCGCCATGTCACCGACATCGACGACGTGTGGGCAACGCTCATCGAGGTCTATGCCGAGGTGCGCGCTGATCAGCTTCACCTACCGCACTACTCGGTCGAACGGTACGGAGAGCGGCTGGCACGACATGCGTCGGAGCCTGGCTGGGAGGCCGTCGTGGGGTTCGACGGAGCCGAGCCAGTGGGCTATGCCTACGTCAACACGCTGCTTCCCGACGATCGCTGGTGGAACCGCATGACGACGCCGCTGCCTGAGGGCTGCACGGACACGCCCACCGTGGCACTCAAAGAAATCATGCTGCGAGTCCCGTGGCGCGGCACCGGCACGGCTCTGCGGATTCACGACGAGATCCTTGCCACCCGCCCCGAAGAACAAGTCACCCTCCTCGTGAACCCCCTCGCCGGAAACGGCAAGGTCAAGGCCCTGTACGAGCGCTGGGGCTACAAGGAGATCAGCACACAACAGCCGTCCCCCGACGGCCCCGTGCTCACCGCCATGCTGCGCGCCACGCGCGCCACGCGCGCCACGCGCACAACCCGCGCCCCCGCGGCGGGAGCCGCCGACCGGGCCGGCGCGCCGGAGTGACCGGAACACCGAGGGGGCCGGACCCGTCAGTCCGGCCCCCGTCGGCTTCCCCCTCCACATATCAGAACCCCGCGATCCCCCCAGATCCCCACCCCGAAGCCCTGATGCCAACTACGACACGCCACGCCCCCGCAGGGTTGCGCAGGAGGCGGAGGTTTTTTCGGGGAGCTACGCGTCGTGCGGTGCGGCGGCGTGGTGAACGTACCGGCGCACCGTCTCCGCGAGGACCTCGCGGCCGTCCCGCGCCCAGAGGCCGTCGTTGAAGAGTTCGACCTCGATGGGCCCGGAGTACCCCGCGGCCTCCACGTAGCCGCGCCACTCCCGCATGTCCACCGCCCCGTCGCCGATCTGGCCGCGGCCGTTGAGGACGCCCTCGGGCAGCGGGGTGGTCCAGTCGGCGAGCTGGAACGTGGCGATCCGGCCGCCGCCGCCCGCGCGGGCGATCTGTGCCGGGGCCTGGTCGTCCCACCAGATGTGGTACGTGTCCACGCAGACGCCGACCTGCTCTGCCGGGAACCGCTCGGCGAGGTCGAGCGCCTGGCCGAGGGTGGAGACGACGCAGCGGTCGGAGGCGAACATGGGGTGCAGCGGCTCGATGGCGAGGCGTACGTCCCGTTCCGCGGCGTAGGGGGCGAGGTCGGCCAGGGCGTCGGCGATGCGCTCGCGCGCGGCGGTGAGGTCCCGGCTGCCGGGCGGCAGGCCGCCGGAGACCAGGACGAGCACATGGGTGCCCAGGGCGGCCGCCTCGTCGATGGCCGCCCTGTTGTCGTCGATGGCCCGCACGCGCGCGTGCGGGTCGGTCGCGGTGAGGAAGCCGCCGCGGCAGAGGGTGCTGACGGTGAGCCCGGCGTCCCGGACCAGCTTGGCGGCGTCCGCCAGGCCGTAGGCCTGCACGGGCTCGCGCCACAGGCCGACGTGGCGGACGCCCAGGTCGGTACAGGCGGCGACCAGCTCGGGCAGGGAGAGCTGCTTCACCGTCATCTGGTTGATGCTGAACCGGGCCGGAGCGTGCTCCAGGGGAGCCTCCTCGGAAGCGTGCTCCCTGGGGGCCGCCCCGGATGCGTTCTGCGTGGTCACTGGGCGACTCCGTAGAGGCCGAGCAGGGACGCCATGCGGGACTCGGCGAGTGCCGGGTCGGGGAAGAGGCCCAGGGAGTCGGCGAGTTCGTAGGCGCGGGCGAAGTGCGGCAGGGAGCGGGCGGACTGCTGACCGCCCACCATGGTGAAGTGGTCCTGGTGGCCCGCGAGCCAGGCCAGGAAGACCACGCCCGTCTTGTAGAAGCGGGTGGGCGCCTGGAAGAGGTGCCTGGACAGCTCCACGGTGGGGTCCAGGAGGGCGCGGAAGCCCTTGGTGTCACCGGTGTCCAGGACGCGCACGGCCTCGGCGGCGAGCGGGCCCAGCGGGTCGAAGATGCCGAGCAGGGCGTGGCTGAAGCCGCGCTCGTCGCCCGCGATCAGCTCCGGGTAGTTGAAGTCGTCGCCGGTGTAGCAGCGCACCCCCTCGGGAAGGCGGCGGCGCAGCGCGATCTCGCGGCCGGCGTCCAGGAGGGAGATCTTCACTCCGTCGACCTTGTCGGGGTGGGCGGCGATCACCTCCAGGAAGGTGTCCGTGGCGGCGTCCAGGTCGGCGCTGCCCCAGTAGCCCTCCAGGGCGGGGTCGAACATCGGGCCGAGCCAGTGCAGGATCACCGGTTCCGCCGCCTGCCGCAGCAGGTGCGCGTAGACCTGGAGGTAGTCCTCGGGTCCGCGGGCGACCGCCGCGAGCGCCCGTGAGGCCATCAGGATCGCCTGTGCGCCGTTCTCCTCGACCAGCGCGAGCTGCTCCTCGTAGGCGGCGCGGACGGCCTCCAGGGACGCCGTGCCGGGCTTGAGCTGGTCGGTGCCGGCGCCGCAGGCGATGTGGCCGCCCGTGGCGCGGGCCTCGGCGGCCGAGCGGCGGATCAGCTCCGCCGCGCCCGCCCAGTCCAGGCCCATGCCGCGCTGGGCGGTGTCCATGGCCTCGGCGACGCCGAGGCCGTGGGACCACAGGTGGCGGCGGAACGCGAGCGTGGTGTCCCAGTCGACGGCGGCCGGCGAGCCCGGCGAGACGTCCGCGAAGGGGTCGGCCACCACGTGCGCGGCGGCCAGCACCGTGCGGGAGGCGAGCGGCGCGCTGCCCGGCGTGGTGGCCGGGGGCTCGGTGCGGGGCGTGTACGTGCGCAGGGCGCCGGTGGCGTCGGGCAGACGGAGGGTCACCGTGCGGCCTCCATGGCGTCCAGGTTCAGCTCCGGCACGGCGAGCCTGCGGCCCTCGGCCGAGGACTTCAGGCCCAGTTCGGCCAGTTGCACACCGCGCGCGCCGGCGAGCAGGTCCCAGGTGTAGGGCTCGCCCGCGTACACGTGCTTCATGAACAGCTCCCACTGCGCCTTGAAGCCGTTGTCGAACTCGGTGTTGTCCGGGACCTCCTGCCACTGGTCCCGGAACCGCACGGGGGTGGGCAGGTCCGGGTTCCAGACCGGCTTGGGAGTGGTGCTCCTGTGCTGGGTGCGGCAGGTGCGCAGGCCCGCGACGGCGGAGCCCTCCGTGCCGTCCACCTGGAACTCGACCAGCTCGTCCCGGGCGACCCGGACGGCCCAGGAGGAGTTGATCTGGGCGACGATGCCGCCCTGAAGTTCGAAGATGCCGTACGCGGCGTCGTCCGCCGTCGCGTCGTAGGGCTTGCCCTGCTCGTCCCAGCGGCGCGGGAGGTGGGTGGCGGCGAGTGCCTGGACGGAGCGGACGGGTCCGAAGATGTTGTGCAGGACGTACTCCCAGTGCGGGAACATGTCGACGACGATGCCGCCGCCGTCCTCCTTGCGGTAGTTCCACGACGGGCGCTGCGCCTCCTGCCAGTCGCCCTCGAAGACCCAGTAGCCGAACTCACCGCGCACCGAGAGGATCCGGCCGAAGAACCCGCCGTCCACGAGCCGCTTCAGCTTCCGCAGGCCCGGCAGGAACAGCTTGTCCTGGACGACGCCGTGCTTGACGCCCGCGTCCCGGGCGAGCCGGGCCAGCTCCAGGGCGCCGGCGAGCCCGGTGGCGGTCGGCTTCTCGGTGTAGAGGTGCTTGCGTGCGGCGATCGCCTTCTTCAGGGCGGCCTCGCGGGCCGCGGTCACCTGGGCGTCGAAGTAGATCTCCACGGAGTCGTCGGCGAGCACCTCGTCCAGGTCGGTGGACCAGTGCGTGAGGCCGTGCCGCTCGGCGATCGCCCTGAGCGCCGGCTCACGGCGGCCGACGAGCACGGGCTCGGGCCACAGCAGCGTGCCGTCGCCGACGTCGAGGCCGCCCTCCTCCCGGATGGCGAGCAGGGAGCGGACCAGATGCTGGCGGTACCCCATCCGTCCTGTGACGCCGTTCATGGCGATACGCACCGTCTTGCGTGTCACGAGTTTCCTTCCCTGCGCCCCGCTCGTCCGGGTGAGGTCCCGGCGAGTCCTCCGCATAGCACGCCATAGCAAGCGCTTTCTATCAGAGGAGAAGCTAGCCTCTGCACAGCGGCTCGTGCAACACCTGGAGGATGACGAGATGACCGTGACCCTTGCGGACGTTGCTGCCCGCGCCCAGGTCTCGCCCGCCACCGTCTCCCGTGTGCTGAACGGGAACTACCCGGTGGCCGCCACCACGCGCGAGCGGGTGCTGCGCGCGGTGGACGAGCTGGACTACGTCCTGAACGGCCCGGCGAGTGCGCTTGCTGCCGCCGCCTCCGACCTGGTCGGCATCCTCGTCAACGACATCGCGGACCCGTTCTTCGGGATCATGGCCGGCGCGGTGCAGTCCGAGATCGGCCCCGGGGGGCGCGCCGGCGGGGAGCGGCTCGCGGTGGTGTGCAACACGGGCGGCTCCCCGGAGCGCGAGCTGACGTACCTCACGCTGTTGCAGCGGCAGCGGGCGGCGGCCGTGGTCCTCACCGGCGGCGCCGTGGAGGATCCCGCGCACACCGCGGCGATGGGCACGAAGCTGCGCCGCCTCGGGGACGCGGGGACCCGGGTGGTGCTCTGCGGGCGCCCGCCCGCGCCGGACACCGGGGCGATCGCGCTCACCTTCGACAACCGCGGCGGCGGCCTCAAGCTCACCCAGCACCTACTGGCCCTCGGGCACCGCAGGATCGGGTACATCGCGGGCCCCGAGGAGCGCACCACGACCCGGCACCGCCTGGAGGGCCACCGCGCCGCCCTGTCCGCGCACGGCATCCCCGACGACCCGCGCCTCACCCTGCACGGCCCCTACGACCGCCGTTCCGGCTACGACGCCACGCTGGAGCTGCTCCGCAGGGACCCGGACCTGACGGCCGTCGTCGCCGCCAACGACACCGTGGCCCTGGGCGCCTGTGCCGCGCTGCGCGACCGCGGCCTGCGCATCCCCGCGGACGTCTCGGTGGCCGGCTTCGACGACCTCCCCTTCAGCATGGACGCCGTGCCCGCCCTCACCACGGTCCGCCTTCCGCTCCAGGACGCGGGCGCCCGCGCGGGGCGCATCGCCATGGGCCGCGAGGACGCGCCGCCGGGCGGGATCGCCACGGTGCAGGGGGAGTTGATGGTCAGGGGCTCCACGGCGGTACCGAATCCGGCGCGTACGGGGGCGTGAGGCCGCTTGCTCGGGGCGGGGCGGGGCGGGGAGCGGGGGCGGCCGTCCTGGCCTGTTCCCGTCGGCGGAGGGCGGGGAAGCGGTCCGGGCACGGACCGCCGTCGGTCTCCGGCACCGTCCTGCCCCTGCGCCGGTACGACGCCCCGCCTCCCCGCAGGCGGAGAACCGGCCGCGCCACCGCCACCGGTGCCGCCACCGCCACCGGTGCCGCCACCGCCACCGGTGCCGCCTTACGGAGGCCGGTTCAGTCCCCGGCCTCCTCCTGCGGCGGCGGATCCGGAGCGAACCGGTACCCGATCCCGGGTTCGGTGATCAGGTACCGGGGCCGGGAGGGCACGGGCTCCAGTTTCCTCCGCAGGTTGGCCAGGTGCACGCGCAGATAGTTGCTCTCCGTCACATGGCCCGGCCCCCACACCTCCTGGAGCAACTGCCGCTGGGTGATCAGCCGCCCGGGGTGCCGCACCAGGATCTCCAGCAGGTGCCACTCGGTCGGAGTCAGCCGCTTCTCCCCCGCGGCCGTGCTCACCCGCTTGGCCGCCAGATCCACGGTGAACGCCGCCGTTCTGACGACCGGCTGTTCCTCGGCGGGCACCGCCCTGCGCAGCGCCGCCCTGACCCGCGCCAGCAGCTCCCCCATCCCGAACGGCTTGGTGAGGTAGTCGTCGGCCCCCACGTCCAGCGCATGGATCTTCACCTGCTCCTCGTGCCGCGCCGACAGCACGATGATCGGCGCGCTCGACCACCCGCGCAGGCCCTCGATCACGGCGATCCCGTCCATCCCGGGCAGCCCGAGGTCGACCAGGGCCAGATCGGGCGGCGCGGCCGCGGCGGCGTCGAGCGCCCCGCGCGCGTCCCTCGCGGTCGCGGTGGTGTAGCCGCGGGCGGAGAGCGCGACGGTCAGGGCCCGGAGCAGCTGCGGGTCGTCGTCCACGACGAGAACGTGGGTCATGGCGCCACCGCCGCCGGAAGGGTGATGGTCATGGTCAGTCCTCCGCCGGGAGTGTCGCTGGGGGTCAGGGTGCCGTGCATGGCCTCGGTGAAGCCGCGCGCGATGGCCAGGCCGAGGCCGAGGCCCCGGCCGGCACCCTCGTCGCCCAGCCGTGTGAACGGCGCGAAGATCCGTTCCCGGTCCGCCTCGGGGATGCCGGGGCCGTGGTCGACGATGCGCAGCCGAAGCTCGGCGCCGGCCGACTCCGCGGTCAGCTCGACGGGCCGGTCCGGCGGGGACGCGTCCAGGGCGTTGGCGACCAGGTTCGCGATCACCCGCTCCAGCAGCCCGGGGTCCGCCCAGGCCTCGGGCAGGTCCTCGGCGATGTCGAGGCGGGGGGTGCGGCCGGGCGGCGCCGGGGTGTGCAGCAGGGCGGTGGCGGCCACCTCGTCCAGGGTGACCGCGCGCGGGTGGACGCTGACGGCGCCGGCCTGCAACCGGCTGATCGCGAGCAGGTTCTCCACGAGGTCGGTCATCTTGTCCGCGGAGGCCTCGACGGCGGCGAGCAGCTCCGCCCGCTGGTCCTCGGTCAGCGGCAGGTCGGGCTCGCGGAGGCTGGAGACGCTCGCCTTGATGCCGGCCAGCGGGGTGCGCAGGTCGTGGCCGACGGCGGCCAGCAGCGCGGCCCGCACCTTGTCGGTCTCGGCCAGCTCGCGCGCGCGTGCCGCCTGGCCGGCGAGCCGTTCGGCCTCACCGCGCCAGCGGGCGATGAGGTCGACGGCGACACTGACGGTGACAGCCGTCGCCACGTAGACGGCGACGGTGACGACCGAGTCCCGGTTGGCGACGTCCAGGGTGTAGTACGGCGGGACGAAGAAGAAGTTCGCGAGCAGGGTGGAGGCGAAGGCCGCGGCGAGCCCCAGCCGGACCCCGCCGCCGGCGGCCACGACGACGACCGCGGCGAGGTACAGGAGCACGACGTCCGCAAGCGAGAGGCCGCCGCGGACCGCCACGAGGACGGCCGTGAGCGCGGCGAGACCGGCGGCCGCCGCGACGGTCGCCGGCCAGAGGTGCCGCGGGCCGGGCCGGCGGGCGAGGCGGCCGCTCAGGGATGGGATCCGGCCCTTCATGATCCCCACGCTAGCGGACGGAACACCGGAGACCGGCGTCTGGAACCGGCCCCAGACGCTGTCGCGCGGAATCGGCCGTCGGCGGCCGGCGCGGGAAAACACCCGCAATGGCCGGCCCGGGGAAACGGCCTCAGAGGACGACGCGTGGGAACAGCCTCAGGTACTGAGCGGGCTCAGCCTCGGCGAACCCGGCGGGCCCTCGGCGGGCCCCCGGCGGGCCCTTCGTCGAACCGGTTGGCGTCCCGGCACTCCGTCATGGCCGCGCCGACGGCCGCCTTCGGGACGTTCTCGAACTCGATCGTGGCGCGCCCGTGGTCGTCCAGGCAGACCTTCCCCGCACCTTCCCGGGGGACCACGCGCAGGGTGGGCCCGAAACACCGGCACTTGTCGGCGGGGCGAGGGCGGGGAACGCCGCGGTGAAGGCCTTCTGAGCCGTCTCCTGGTGCGGTTCCCACGCCGCGTACGGTCCGCGGTGGCCCCGCAGGCGAGGCCACCGCGGACGGAGCGAATGCCGAACGGTCAGCTCTTGCCGTGCCGGAGCCGCCGGCCCAGGCCGAGCGTGGCCGTGCCGCCCGCGAGCAGTGCTGCCGCGCCGCCCGCCAGTGCCGTGGCCTGCCCAGTGCTGAGGGCGGAGCCGGTCTTCGCCAGCTGCGGGGCTCCCGTGGTCGCAGCCGCACCCTGGAGGATGAGGTCGGCGACCGTATCCGGCTGGGCGATCAGAGCCAGGTGACAGGAGTCGATCACCTTCGTGTGGGAGTGGGCGCGCTGGGCCTGGAAGCGCTCCTGCTCCGGGCTGATGGTCCTGTCCTGTCGTCCCACCAGCGCCCAGGACGGGATGTCCTTCCAGGCCGCCACCTTGGCCGTCTCGGAGAACGCCGTCGTGGCGGCCGGGCGCTGGGTGACGCCGATCAGGTTCGCCTGGCCCTCTGACAGGCAGTTGGCGAAGACGGGGTGCACCTTGTCACGCTTCAGGTACAGGTCGGTGCCGCTCGTCTGGGTGGTCCGGTAGGGCACCGACCTCGTCGCGGTGCCGAGCGCGCTCGGGAAGCGGGCCGACAGCGACATGCCGCTCTCGCCGACGTCCGGCATCAGCGCGTTTATGTACACCAGTGCCTTCACCTGGGCGTTGCCCGCGGCAGCTGTGCTGATCACGGCACCGCCGTAGGAGTGCGCGGCCAGGACGATCGGCCCCTTGACCGACTTCAGGACGGAGGAGATGTACTCGGCGTCGTTGTACAGCCCGCGGAGCGGGTTGGCCGGGGCCATGACGGTGTAGCCGCGGCTCTCCAGCCGAGGGATCACCCCGTTCCAGCTCGACGCGTCCGCGAAGGCACCGTGAACCAGGACGATTGTCGGCTTCGCGGCGCTCGTACCGGTCGTGCCGACGTCCGCCGCGGCCGCGGGGGTGACGGTCGTGGCGCACAATGCGGCAGCCACGACACGGAGGGCCCGGTGTGGGCGAGGGGTGCGGAGGAAGGCAGGTGCCATGATGGTGACTCGCTTTCGATCGAGCGTGGGCGCCACCCGACGGATGGCTTGCACCACTCAGAGTTCACGCCGTCGACCGAATCGGCCTGCGCACAGCGGATGGGTGGGTGATGTGGCGAGGCATCCGGGTGGTGCCACTTGATCCACACGAGCGCGAAGCCGCCGCCGAGGCCGCCGTGGCACCGCCGGTCTCCCACTGCGGACCGCGCCCGGACCGCGCCCGCGCCCCGGCCGGCCACTCGCCCGCAGCCGGAAACCCGGCCCTCCACCCAACCGTTGCGCGGCCGGCCCCTGCTGGCCCCTGCTCCGGATACCCGGCCGGCTTCTCCGGACAGCGCGGGGACAGACGGCACCGGTAAGGCTGTCCACCTTCACGAGGAAGTGACCTTCCCGCGTACGCCACGTGGTGAGGAACGTGCCGAAGACCGTTCGGTGCGGCCAGAGTGCGGGCCGGGCGTCGCGACGGGGCGAACGTTACGTGCCGCGGCACTTGGTCGTAGTCGTCCGGGGCGAACATGCCGTCCATGCCCTCTGGACGGCGCTCCCGTACCAGGACCTCGCCGAGGCTGCCCTTCAGGCCGGACAGGACGATCGCGGCGGCCGTGATCGGGGGAGACGACGCCGGCGGCCTGTTGGAAGGCCGAGGTTCGGCTGCCCTGCCAGGGGTTGGGGCGTCGGAACCGGACGAGGAGACCGGCTTCGGACTCCGTGAGACGGTGGCCCCGGGTGACACCTGCGCGTCACCACCGTCACCGGGTCACTCGCAGACTTCGGGCGCATGGCAGTAAAATCGCCCATATCGATGCCTGGCTTTCGAACCTGGGCTGCTGCGACCTTGGGGAGCGGCACGGTGGCGAGGTCTCCTGAGGAACGCGGGGTCACACACAGCGCTACCGCGCGCGACAGGTTGCTCTGCATGGTGCCTGTTCTGCTGCTGTTCGTCGGCCTGTTCGTCGGCCTCTTCACGCCCAGTGATGTCAGGCCTGTGGCCCTCCTCGCCACTGCCGTGGTCTCGGCCGCCGCGCTGCTGCCCCTGAAGGGGACCGTGCTCACCGGGGTGGGCGCGTGCGCCATCTTCTTCGGCCTGATAGTGCGCTTCCATGCACTGCGGGATGCGACCGCCTACTCCGAGCTGGCCACGCTCGCGGCAATTGCGGCGTTCGCCGTCTTCCTCAACCGTCTGCTCGGCCGACGCGCCCATCAACTGGTTCAGGTCCGCTCGGTGGCCGAGACCGCCCAGCTGGCGGTGCTGCATCCGATACCGCGCCACCTCGGGCACGTCGCGCTCGAAAGCCTGTACCTGGCCGCGGCGGCGGAAGCGCGGATCGGCGGCGACCTGTACGAGGCAATCCGCACCCCGCACAGCGTACGGCTGCTCATCGGTGACGTACGCGGTAAGGGCCTGCTCGCGGTCCAGACGGCCGCGACGCTGCTCAGCGCCTTCCGCGAGGCCGCCCACGACGCGCCTGACCTGCCCCACCTCGCGCGCCGCCTGGAGACGAGCGTGAGCCGCTACGCCTCCCAGTACCCGGGGGTCCCGGGCTCGGAGATCGCCGAACGTTTCATCACCGCTCTCCTCGCCGAGATCCCGGACGATGAACCGGTCGTCCGGACCGTCGCCTGCGGCCACCCGCCCCCGCTGCTGGTGCACCGCGGCGAGGTCCGGGAGCTGCCGGCCGCCGCTCCCTCGCCGCCGTTCAACCTGGGCATGCTGGTGAGCGATGAGTACCACGTCGACCTCGCCCCCTTCCACCCCGGAGACCTGCTCCTGCTGTACACCGACGGGGTCACCGAGACCCGCGACCGCTCCGGCGCCTTCTACCCCCTCGTCGAGCGCATCCGCTCGTGGAGCGGCGAGGCGCCCCACCAGCTCCTCGAGCATCTCCACCGCGACCTGGTCGCCTACAGCGACGGCGAGCTCGACGACGACATCGCTGCCCTCGTCGCTCGACGGCGCCCGGGCCCCAGAGCGTGAGACGAGGCTCTGACCTGTGCGGGTTCGCCGGAACTTGTTCGAGGTGACCCCCGCCGTCCCCGCCTCCCGGCCCAGGACGACCACCGACCCCCGAACCGACACCGGGCACCCCGTTCCGTAGTGGGCAGAACCGCCCGCCGCGAGAAGCCCCTTATTCCCCTACAAAGTTGAAAGGTTGAAGAACAACCAGAGAGGTGTGCCCGGAAACGTGCTCAGAGGGCGGCGCCCGGAAGCTGGATTCCTGCGGGCGCCGGGCGGGTGGGCCGGCCGGTCGTGAGGGGGTGGGACGAGCTGGGTGGGACGAGCTGGGTGGGCCGGCCGGCCCGGGGCCCGGATCAGGTGTGGGGGCGGTCGCCCGGCTCCTGGGTGGGCATCTGCTGGTCGGTGGTGGGCAGCACGGGCTTGGGCAGCGTCTCGACGTCGTGCTCGGCCTGCTCCAGCTGCTCGGCCGTGTCGTCGGGCAGCGCGGGCGGTGTGGCCACCGTCGAACCGAACCGGAACGCCGACGTCAGATCGCCGAAGGTGCTCCGGCGCCAGGCGGAGATGTTCGTCTCCCGCACGCCCGTGAACTGCTCCAGGAACTGGAGCACGGAGGTGTGGTCGAACGCCTCACTGGCCACCCAGCCGCCGACGGTCCAGGGCGAGACGATGATGCACGGCACCCGGAACCCGCCGCCGATCGGCTGGCCGCTGACGAACTCGTTCGCCGTCCCGGCCGGCGGCGTCGGCGGCACGACGTGGTCGAAGAGGCCGTCGTTCTCGTCGTAGTTGAGGATGAAGGCGGTCTTCGCCCACACGTCCGGGTTGGACGCGATGGCCTCGATCTTCTGCGCCACGAAGTCCGCGCCGGCCGCGGGCAGGTAGTCCGGGTGCTCGGACTGCGTGCTGGTGGGGATGATCCAGGAGACCGCGGGCAGCCGGTCGTTGCGCGCGTCGTCCTCGAAGGTGCCCTCGGGCTGCGGGCGCACACCGCGCTCGTAGAGGTCGGAGCCGGGCTGCGCGTTCTTGAAGGTCGCGAAGTTCTCCAGCATGTTGCAGCCGTAGTCGTCGTCCTGCTGGTACACCTTCCAGCTGATCCCGGCCGCCTGCAGGCGCTCCGCATAGGTCTTCCAGCGGTACGGGGACGGCGCCGAGTTGCTGATGACGGGGCCGCCCAGGGTGCCGCCCGGGTCGATGGTCCCCGTCATCCAGTAGAGGCGGTTCGGCCAGGTGGGGCCCATGACCGAGCAGAAGTAGTTGTCGCAGATGGTGAAGTTCTCCGCGAGGGCGAACTGGAAGGGGATGTCCTCGCGGGTGTGGTAGCCCATGACGTACGGGCCGTTGGCGCCGTCCGCCTTGCGGTGCGCGGGCAGCCAGTTGTCCATCTTGCCGCCGTTCCAGGCCTGGTGCTGCACCGTGAAGGCGTGGCTGGTGGACGGGATGGCCTGGGCGCTGGTGGTGTGGGTGTCCAGGTGGAACGGCAGCATGTAGCCCTTGGGGTTGACCGAGTCGGGCTGGTAGAAGACCGAGCGGCCGGTGGAGAGGGTCAGGGCGTCGGGGTCGTCGAAGCCGCGGACCCCGGAGAGGGTGCCGAAGTAGTGGTCGAACGATCGGTTCTCCTGCATCAGCAGGACGACATGCTCGACGTCCTGCAGCGAGCCGCCGCGCGCGGGCCCCGCGGCGACGGCCCGCTGCACGCTGGGAGGCAGCAGCGAGAGCGCCGCCGCCCCGCCCAGGACGCCTGCCGCCGATCCGAGGAGTCTGCGACGAGTCAACTCGGCCATGACTGTCCCTTCTTGAGCACTCCTGATGACTGGCCCTGAGGGGTGTCGGCCCCTGGGGCCGGTGGGCCACTCTCCAGGCGGCACATGAGGCGCAGCGGCGATCGGCGGTGAACGTGCCGACAACAAGTGGCGACACTTGACCGAGCCCCGACCTCCTATACCGGGGCGTTGACCGCACACGCCCCCGGGTTTGCCCAATGAGGACGAAAAGACCGGCCGTAGGGGGGAGGCAGGCAGGCGCGAGCGTGCGGTTCGGGTGCAGGTGACCGAGTGGGGCCGGGCGCGGCGGCACCCTGAGGCACGGGCGGCACCGGCGCACGCCGTCCGCCGTCCGGAGCGCTCCGCCGCTCCGGTGCGCCCCATCCTTCCCGGCACCCACCGCCCCCGGCGCACCGCCGCCGTGCCGGTGCGCGCCCACCGCGCCGCCACGCCCGACGTGCCGGCGCCCCCCGCCATGCCGGTGCACCGCAGTCGTGTACCGCAGTCCCGACGTGCTGCCGTCCGACCCTCGCTGCCGGTGCAGGCCCCGACGTGCCGGCGGCCGCCCGCCGGTCCGGTGCGCACTGCCGTGCCGGCGCACGGCATCCTGCCTGGCCGCGGGCCGCGGGCCGCGGGCTGCGGGGCGCGGGGCGCGGGCCGCGGGGCGCAGGGCGCGGGCCGCGGGGCGCAGGGCGCGGGCCGCGGGGCGCAGGGCGCGGGGCTGCGGGGTAGAGCTCGCGGCCCGGCGCCGCCTCTCGGGGTCGCGTCAGGGCCTTTCTCAGGGTCGAGTCAGGGTTCCGCCGGCGGGCCCGGCTGGCTTACTCTTGACTCAGTCAAAGCTGATAGGACTCAGTCAGAGCCAGGTGAATCGGTCGTGGCCGCTCGACTCGGTCCGGCCACCGTGCGAAGGGGGACGCCATGCCGACGAGGAAGAGGACGGACGGGAAAGGCACCGCGGACACCGCGGGGACCGCAGGCACTCCACGTGCCGCGGACACCGCAGACACCGCGGACACCCCACCTGCCGCACGTACCGCGGGCAGCGCACGCGCCGGAAGCGCCGCGGCCAGCGGAAGCCCGGGCGGCACCGGCAGGGGAAGCCCCGCGGTCACCGCCGAGCCGGCCGGAGCGCCCACGCAGCCGAGCCGGCACACCCGCGGCGGAAGCACCGACGCCCCCGCCCAGCCCATCCACGACATCCGCGCCTTCAACCGCTTCTACACCAACCTCATCGGCGCCCTCGACTACAGCCGCCAGCTCTACGTCCCCTACACGCTCACCGAGGCCAGGGTCCTCTACGAGCTGGCCCACTCACCGCGGACCGACGCGGCAGACCTGCGCGGCGCGCTGTCGCTGGACGCCGGCTACCTGAGCCGGCTGCTGGCCAAGTTCGAGAAGGCCGAGCTGGTCGAGCGCGCTCCGTCCCGGCACGACCCACGCCGCCAGAGCATTACCCTGACCGGCCGCGGCCGCAGCGCCGCCGAGCTGCTGGACGAGCGCTCCCGGGAAAGCGTGGGCGCCCTGCTCGGCAGGGTCCCGGCGCGCGACCGCCCCCGTCTCACGGCCGCCATGCGCACCATCCAGGACATCCTCTCCCAGGATCGTGCCCCGCACCCCGACGACGTCCTGCTGCGCGCCCCCGGCCCCGGCGACCTGGGCTGGATCGTCCAGCGCAACGCCGCGGTCTACGCGGCGGAGTTCGGCTGGAACACCGAGTACGAGGCCTTGGTGGCCCGCATCGTCGCCGACTTCGCGGAGCGGCACGATCCGCGCCTGGAGCGCGTCTGGATCGCGGAGCTGGACGACCGGCCGGTGGGCTGCGTGATGTGCGTACGGGACACCCACGGGTCCACCGGCGGCCCGGCGGCCGGAGCCACCTCCGCGGCATCGTCCCCCGGCACCGCCCGCCTGCGCCTGCTGCTGGTGGAGCCGGATGCGCGGGGCCTCGGGATAGGGGATCGCCTGGTGGGGACGTGCGTCGCGTTCGCCCGAGACGCCGGGTACGACGACATGGTCCTGTGGACCAACGACGTCCTGCACGCGGCCCGCCGCATCTACCGGCGCCACGGCTTCACCCTCACCGCCGAGGAGCCGCACCACTCGTTCGGCGTCGACCTGACCGGCCAGGACTGGCACCTGCCGCTGCGCACCACGGAGGACGCGCCCCTGCCCGCGGAGGACGCGCCCCTGCCCGCCGAGGCCGGTACACCTCCGGAGGGCCGGATACCCAGGTGAGGCGAGGGCGCCGACGAGACGGGCACCCGAGACAGGGTCGCCGGCGGAGACGGGCACCGCCCAAGACAGGACCGCCGACCGAGACCGGCACCGCCCAAGACAGGAACGCCGACCGACGGACGCGACTGATGGCCGACCGACCGACGCGACTGATGTCGGGGGGTTACACGGGCGCAGGGCGGATAGGGTCCGCTGCATGAAACTGGCGTTCTCCACTCTCGGCGTGCCCGGACTCCCCGTCTCCGACGTGGTCTGGCTTGCGGCGGACCACGGCTTCCACGGCGTCGAACTGCGCGCCCACCCCGAGGAGCCGGTGCACCCCGGCATCGGTCCGGCCGAGCGGTCCGAGGTCGTCGCCCGGTTCCAGGAGCGCGGCATCGAGATCGTGGGCATGGCGGGGTACGCCCGCGTGGCCGCGCCCGGCGACGACGAGCCCGTGCTCGCGGAGATCCGTGCCCTGCTCGACCTCGCCCACGACCTGGGTGCGCCCTACATCCGGGTCTTCCCCGGCGGCGGCACCGAGCAGTCCCGCGAGGCCGCGGACGTCACGGCGGCCCGCCGGCTGGGCACCGCCGCCGAATACGCCACGGAGCGCGACGTCAGGATCCTGCTGGAGACCCATGACTCGCACCGCACCGGCGCGGACGCCATCCGTGTCCTGGGGCAGGTCGGGCACGGCCGGGTCGGCGCGCTGTGGGACGTGATGCACACCTGGCTGGGCGGTGAGCAGCCCCAGGAGACCCTGGCCGCCCTCTCCCCCCACCTCGGCTATGTGCAGGTCAAGGACATCGGCTCCGCCGAGGACACCACCCCGCTGCCGCTGGGCGCCGGGATTCTGCCGCTCGGCGAGTGCGTGGAGGTGCTCAGCCGCGCGGGCTGGGAGGGCTGGCTCTGCTGGGAGTACGAGAAGCGCTGGTACGAGAGCGCACCGCCGCTCCCACCCCTGCTCTCCGCGGGCCGCGACCACCTGACCCGCCTGCTCACCGAGGCGGCCTAGCCCTGCCGGGCCGCGCCCCGGTACCGCGTCCCCGACGGCCGCGGCCGGCCTCCGAACACAGGCAGGCGGTTTCCGGAGGACTGCCCACTCCCGAGCCACCCACGACCTCCGAGGCCAGGCGCCCACGCCCCACCAGGGCACAGGCGACCCCACCCCACGCCCCACCAGGGCACAGGCGACCCCACCCCACGCCCCACCAGGGCACAGGCGAGACCTCACCCCCACGGCCTTCCGGGCCCAGGCGACCCCGCCCCCACGGCCCCCAGGGCACAGGCGAACCCCGCGGCCCCGGGTATCGGGCATCGGTCCGCTCCCAGGCGGCTTGTCCGACCGTTTACAGAGGGTCCATGGTCAAAAGATCCGTCCCGCCTCGCCGCGCAGTACCGTCGGAAATGTCGAGAGTCAATGTTCGTCTCTATCCATCGGGCACCGTTCTCGACAAGTGAGACAACGCCAGGCCCCACCTCCGGCAGTGGCTGGAAGAGGGCTCCGAGCCGATCAACGAGAACGCAAGGCGGTGGCCCGAGTACGCGGGCGCGAGCCGAACGGCGCCACGACCCACAAGGTTGATCATGGAAAAAGAGCACGTCATCCCCGAGCCCGGCTGCGCGGAGATACGCATCACGGCGACGTCTCCCGATACGGCAAGGCGTGTGGCTCACGTGCTGCGTGCCTGGTTCGCGAGCACGGAGGAATCCAGCCACCCCACGAGCAGCACCGGCTCGGGCACCCATGTCCACCTCACCGTGGACACCACCCGCCCTCCGGAGCCCGCCACGGACCAGGAACCCGCACTGCCCGGAAACCCCGTGACCGGAGCCCGGCAGATCTGGCCGTGACCCGGCGGCCTGCGGCACCCACGGCCGGAAGACCGACCTGGCCCCGCCCGCCCCGCCGGCACCACCGTCGACTCCGCCTACCCGATCCGGGCCGATGCCCACCCGGCCTCTGCCCTGCCTCACCCGCCACCTACCCTGCACCGCCCGGCTCACGATCCACCGTGCGGCTGTACATGGTGATATCTGCCCCCGATAGTGGAATCTGCTGTTATGGGAAAAGCGGAGGAACGATCACACGACGTCCCGGCCGACAGGTCCGAGGGCTACGGGGAGCGGCTGCTCGGGATGCTGCTGGACCGCGCGCACGAGATGCCGCCGGAGCTGATCGCTCCCCTTGTCGCCGATGAGATCGCCCGGGCGGGCGGACGTGATGTGTCGGTCCTGTTGCAGGACTACGAGCAGTCGTTGCTCGTACCGCTCCCCGGCAGGAAGCTGGTGAAGGAGCCACCTCAGCGGATCGCCGGAACGAACGCGGGAAGGGCGTTCATCGAGGCCCGGATCGTCGAGGTGCCGGAGCCGCACGGGGTGCGGATGTACCTGCCGCTCCTGGACGGCAGCGACCAGGTCGGCGTCATGGCCGTCACCCTGGACCGGGTGGACGACGACGACCGGCGGCTGTTGTGGCGGCTCGCCGGGCTGGTCGCCGACATGCTGGTCACGAAGAACGGCTACACCGACGTCTTCAACGTGGCCAGGCGGCGTGGCGCGATGAGCGTGGCCGCCGAGATCCAGTGGTCACTGCTGCCGCCGCTGCGCATGTCGGTGCCGCAGGTGGAGGTGGCGGGCATCCTGGAGCCCGCCTACGAGGTGGCGGGTGACAGCTTCGACTACGCCCTGAACGGCGACGTTCTGCACGCCGCCATGATCGACGCGATGGGGCACGGGCTCGACGCGGCCGTCATGGCCACGGCCGCGATCGGCGCCTACCGCCACTCCCGCCGGGCGTTCGTCGGCCTCTCCGAGATCTACTCCTTCATGGACGAGGTCATCGCCGACCAGTTCGGTCCGGAGCAGTTCGTCACCGCGCAGATGATGCAGCTCAACGTCGCGACGGGCCGTCTGCAGTGGGTCAACGCCGGCCACCCGGCCCCGCTGCTGATCCGGGACGGTGACGTCATCGGTCAGCTCACGGGCCGTACGACGCTCCCGGTCGGCTTCGGCGGGCGCGAACCGCTCGTGAGCGAGCAGCCGCTGCGGCAGGGTGATCGCGTGCTGTGCTTCACCGACGGCCTCGTCGAGGAGCACGCCGCCGGGGAGAAGGAGTTCGGCCTCGACCAGTTGGTCGGCATCGTCTCCGAGGTCGGGCGGCGCGATGAGAGCGTCCGCTCGACGGTGCGCGAGCTCTCCCACGCGCTGAAGCTCGCGCGCGGCGGAGTGACCAGCGACGATGCGACGATCTTCCTCATCGAATGGCGCGGCGGCTCCGCGGATTCGCTGGCCGTGCCGACCTGAACGGCCAGCACACGGCAGCCCGCTCGCCGCCCCCGGATCGCCGGGTGCCGGAGCGCACGGCCCTTCGTACCGGTTCCGGTCACATGACCGCCGCGCGGGCCACGGGCCGGGGGCCGACGCGTGCCGCGGCGGGGCCCGGGTAGCCGCGTGGCAGGCGACAGGGCACAGGCGAGGCGACTCCGAAGTCTGGGGAGCCGCCCTGGACTTGGGGTTTCGTGTGGCGCGCAAAGTGGAGCTGTTCGGTTTCGGATTCGGCAGGGCGAACCGGCGGAAGGACGACAAGCCGGCCGGACGGAAGGACGCCGGGGCGGCCCGCGGGAAGGACCGCAAGGCCTCCGGCGGGAAGACGGCCAAGGCGACGGGGCGGGGCGGGAGGACGGCTGCGCGCGGACGGAAGACGGCGGGGGGCGGGGAGCCCGCGAAGGGGCCCGGCTCCGCCGGGGGACGGCGGCCGCGGACGGGCGGCAGGAGCGACACCGCCGCAGAGGCGGCCAGGACGGCCAGGACGGCCAAGACCTCCAAGACCTCCAAGGCCTCCAAGACCTCCAAGGCCGCAGCGGAGCCCCCTGCCGCGCCCAAGGTGCCGACCGTGGTGCGGGCGCTCGTGATGCTGGTGGCGTTCGCCGCGATGGTCGTCTTCGCGGTGGTGCTCGCCAAGCTGACGCTGGTGCCCTCCCCGGCCTCGGAGCCGCTGACGCACAGCAACCTCCGTCCGGGCGACTCGATCCGCGCCGATGTCGACCAGCCCGGCTTCCGGAACACGGTCAAACAGATCGGGGGGAACCTCGTGCTGGGCGTGCCGTTCGGGCTGCTGCTGCCGGTACTGTTCCCCAGGGCCCGGGGGCTGGTACGGGTGGCGGCCGGCACGGCGGGGGTGATGCTGCTGGTGGAGCTGGTGCAGGGCGCGCTGGTCACCGGCCGCGCCTTCGACATCGACGACGTCATCCTCAACACCGGTGGCGCGCTGGTCGGCTATCTCCTCCTCGGACGGCGGATGGGCCGCGCCGTCCACCCCCGCCGCCGCCACTGGTGGCACCGCTTCACCAAACGGCCGTTCACCAAACGCCCGGTCCAGGAGTGAGGCACGCGCCAACCCTTGACGGAAAATAATTTTCCGTCTATCGATCGTCTTCGTAAGTTTCCTTCACCACTTGCTCGCTTCCGCCTGCCGTACACACCACCGTCCGACGCTCTCCGGGTCACCGGTCCTCCTGAGGGAAGGAGCGCACGTGCAGTTCCGACATGCCGGCCCCTCCAGACGCAGCCTGCTCGCCGCCACGGCGGGCGCGGCCGCACTGGCGGCCACCGCCACCGGCACCGCCCACGCCGCCGACGGCACCGGGGCCGAAGCCGCCCCGGCCGGCGGCACGCCCCGCACGTTCTCCCACCGCCCCGACGACGCCGAGCTGAAGAAGCTCATCTCCGGTATGACGCTGGAGGAGAAGGTCGGCCAGGTCTTCGTGATGCGGGTCTACGGCGCCTCGGCCACCGACCCCGACCAGGCCGACATCGACGCCAACCTGGACGAGATCGGCGTCAGGACGGCCGCTGAGCTGATCGCCACGTACCGCGTCGGCGGCATCATCTACTTCGCCTGGGCGCACAACACCCAGAACCCCCACCAGATCGCGGACCTCTCCAACGGCATCCAGCGGGCCGGCCTGACCCAGCCCCGGGGGCTGCCGCTGCTGATCGCCACGGACCAGGAGTACGGGATAGTGGCGCGCGTCGGCGCCCCGGCGACCCTGCTGCCCGGCGCGATGGCGCTGGGCGCCGGCGGCTCGCGCTCCGACGCCCGGGAGGCCGCCCGGATCGGCGGCACCGAGCTGCGCGCCCTCGGCATCCGCCAGGACTACGCTCCGGACGCCGACGTCAACGTGAACCCGGCGAACCCGGTGATCGGCGTGCGCTCGTTCGGCGCCGACCCGGAGGCGGTGGCGGGCCTGGTCGCCGCGCAGGTGAAGGGGTACCAGAGCGCCGGTGTCGCCAGCACCTCCAAGCACTTCCCCGGGCACGGCGACACCGCCACCGACAGCCACTACGGCTTCCCCGTCATCCAGCACAGCCGCGAGCAGTGGGACACGCTGGACGCGCCGCCGTTCCGCGCGGCGATCGCGGCGGGCATCGACTCCGTGATGACCGCCCACATCATGGTTCCGGCGCTGGACGCCTCCGGCGACCCGGCCACCCTCTCGGAGCCCATTCTCACGGGCATCCTCCGCGGCGAGCTGGGCTACGACGGCGTGGTGATCACGGACTCGCTCGGCATGGCGGGCGTCCGCGAGAAGTACGGCGACGACCGGGTGCCCGTGCTGGCCCTCAAGGCGGGCGTCGACCAGCTCCTCAACCCACCGGACCTGGACCTCGCCTGGCACGCCGTCCTGGACGCCGTCAAGAGCGGCGAGCTGACGGAGGAGCGGCTCGACGAGTCGATCCTGCGCATCCTGCGGCTCAAGGCGCGCCGGGACCTGTTCACTGCCCCCTACGTCACCCAGGCGGGCGTGGACCGCACCGTCGGCTCCCGGGCGCACCTGGCCGCGGCCGACCGGATCGCCGAGCACACCACCACGTTGCTGGTCAACGAGGAGCGGGTGCTGCCGCTGTCCCGGCGCACGGGCGCCGACATCCTCGTGGTGGGCGCCGACCCGGCCTCCCCGTCCGGCACCACGGGCCCGCCCACCACCGTGCTCGCGGGGGCCCTGACAGAGCTGGGCTTCAAGGCGACCGCCCTGTCCACCGGAGCGTCCGGCAACCCGTCCCAGGCCGTGATCGACCAGGCGGTGGCCGCGGCGGCCGGCAAGGACGCGGTGCTCGTCGGCACGTACAACATCACGGCGTCAGGCTCCCAGCGCACCCTGGTCCAGGCCCTGGCCGACACCGGCGTGCCGGTGATCGTCCTCGCCATCCGCAACCCGTACGACGCGGCGTATGTGCCGGACGCCAAGGCGGTGCTGGCCGCGTACTCCTGGACGGACGTGGAGCTGCGCGCCGCCGTCCGGGTCATCGCGGGCCGCGCCCGGCCGCGCGGCCGGCTGCCGGTCGCGGTGCCGAGCGCGGACGACCCGGCGAAGGAGCTGTACCCGATCGGGTACGGGCTGTCGTACTGAGGGCCGTACGGCTGCCGTGGCCGACCGCTCCCCGGAGCCCCCGGAGCCCCCTCGTCCGGGGGCTCCGGGGGAAACACCGGTGCCGAGCCTCACCGGCAGGGCGGCCGGTACGCGAGGTCCGGGAAGTAGTGCCGCCACTTGGCCGGGCTGAGCGGCCGGCGGGCCGGGCGGCCGCAGATCTGGGACCGGGCCGCGCGCAGGGAGGGCAGCCACAGGCGGGCGGTGTGGTCGGAGCTGCCGGTGAGCAGGCGCCGTCCGTCGGGGCTGTAGGCGACCGCGTTCACGGCCCCCGAATGGCCGGCGAGGACGTACACGAGGCGCGGCCGCCGCGGATCGGTGAGGTCGGTGATCCGCGCGGTGCGGTCGTCGCTCCCGCTGAGCAGGTGGCGGCCGTCGGGGCTGAAGGCGAGGGCGGTGACGACGTCGGCGTGCCCGGAGATCACCGCCGAGCCGCCGCGGGTGCCGGGGGTCGTGCACATCCCAGAGGCGGATGGCGTGGTCGTCGCTGCCGGAGGCCACCAGACGCCCGTCCGGGCTGAACGCGACGGCGCTCACGAAGTCCCGGTGGCCGGTGAGCACGCTGAGGGTGTGGGGGTGGGACGGGTCGGCGATGTCCCAGAGCCGGACGGTGCGGTCGTCGCTGCCGATGGCGAGCACCCGGCCGTCCGGGCTGAACGCGACCGGCCTGACGTTCAGCCGGTGCCCGGTGAGGACCGCCAGCGGGCGCGCCCTGGCCGGGTCGTGGACGTCCCAGAGCCGGACGGTGTGGTCGTAGCTGCCGGTGGCGAGCAGCTGCCCGTCGGGGCTGAACGCCACCGAGAAGACCACGTCCCGGTGGCCGGTGAGGCGGGCCTGAAGCCTCGGCCTGCGCGGGTCGGCCAGGCTGAACAGCCGCACGGCCCGGTCCCGTCCCACGGTGGCCAGGTGCCGTCCGTCCGGGCTGAACGCCAGGCCCGAGACGATGTCGGGGTGGGTGAGGACGGCCGGCAGCGGGACCGGGTGCAGCGGGTCGGCGATGTCCCACAGCCGCACGGTGCGGTCGAAGCTGCCGGTGGCCACCAAGCGCCCGTCCGGGCTGAACGCCACCGCCGAGACGGCCTGGGTGTGGCCGGGCTGCCCGGTGTGCGGCGGCAGGTCCACGGCCGAGCTGCCGAGCAGCGCGCTCCGCGTGGTGTCGCCGGGCGCCAACCGGTGGGCGGCCAGGGCGAGCTGGCCGGCCAGCTCCGGCCGCGTCGGGCGCAGAGCCATCGCCTCCCCGGCGACCTCGCGGGCCAGGGACGCGTCGCGCTGCCCGGCCAGTTCGCTGCGGGCGCGCACCGCCATGACCGCCGAACCGACCGCGAGCACCAGCAGCACCGTCAGCAGCCCGACGAGCTGCCGCATCCGGCGGGTCCGCCGCAGACACCGTGATGCGACGCGACAACCAGGTCATGGCGGCAGCCCGGCAGGACACCACCAGCACAATCGGCACCACGGGCACCACGGGCACCACGGGCACCACGGGCACCATCGACGCCACCGGCACCGCCGCCCCCCTCGCGCTCGAAGCGACCGGCCGCGGCCGGTAGAGGCCGCGTCCGGGGACGAGCGATGGGCCACGCCCGGCGACGGCCGATGGGCCACGCCCGGGGACGCCTGCAGGCCGCGGCCGGGAGGAACCGGCAGACCGTGGCCGGGAAGCGGCAGCCGCAGCCGGGAAGCGGCAGGCCGCGGCCCCGGCCGCCGGCGGGCCCCACGTGCGGGGGCGCGGGGGCGAGACGGGGCCGCGCGGCGCACGCTCCTGCCCGCGCCCCCTCCACGTACTCCCCCACACCCTCCCCCGCACTCCCCGGCCGCCTGTCCTCGGAGGGACAGGCGGCCGGGGGCCGGCCCGTTCGGGAACCGGTGAGCGGTGGATCAGTGCGGCTCGTGCCGGAGTTCCGTCCGGTCGAGACGGGCGTCCCGGGCCGCCAGGGGCCGGGCCGCCGACGGGTCCGCGGTGACGGCCGCCGAGGCCACCTGGGCCCAGGCCAGAATGCGGGCCGTGGCCCGCGCCTTCTGCGCGGGTTCGAGACCGGCGACGTTCGCGCCGTGGTTCGCGCCCGGGGCCGTGAACACGTACGAGTCACGGGCGCCGGGGCCGAGTCGGAAACGTTCGGCGCCCCAGGGGTCGTTCTGGCCGTAGACGTAGAGCATCCGCGTGGCGTGCCGGCGCACCCAGGTGTCGACGTCGCGCATCGCCGAGGGGTCGAACCGCATCGGGATGGACCGCGGCACGAAGGTCCGCGGCGGCTGGTAGCCGTACCGGGTCAGGCCCTTCAGGTCCGGCAGCGTGATGGTGGGCGCGCCGAGTTGGGTACCGGCCTGGTAGTAGTACGGCGTGTAGGGCTCAAGGCCCTGGTCGGTGTAGAACGACCAGCCGGAGATGTCGTCCACGTAGTCGAAGAGCTCCTGGTCCGAGGCGGTGGCGGCGTCGGGCACCGCCGCGCACTCGGCCTGAAGGTGGTACTGCCAGAAGCCCCACGCCACATCGAGGACGACCGCCTCGAAGGCCTTGTCGAGGGTGCCGACGGTGCTGAAGGTGTAGCCGTTGGCGGCGGCGTAGTCGGCGTACATCTTCTCCAGCGGGGCACGGCGCAGCAGCGCCTCGCGCTGCACGGCGGTCAGCGCCTTCCGGCAGTCGGCGGTGCCGACCTGCTCGAAGAACACGTCGTACGCCGAGTCCTCGTCGTTCACGACGTCGTTCGGCGCGACGTACGCGACGACGCCGTCCATGTCGTCCGGGTAGAACCGCTCGTAGTAGGTGGCGGTCATGCCGCCCTTGGAGGCGCCGGTGGCCAGCCACTTCTGCCCGTAGACCGGCTTCAGCGCCTCGAAGATCCGGTGCTGGTCGCTGGCGGCCTGCCAGATGTCGAGCTTGGACCAGTCGGCCGGGCTCGGCCGCGACGGGGTGAAGTACCGGTACTCCAGGGAGATCTGGTTGCCGTCCACGATCCGGGTCGGCTCGGCGCGTCCCGGCTGGGTCGAGAGGTTGTAGCCGCCGGTGTAGAAGACGGTGGGGCGGCTGACGTCCTTGTGCAGGACGGTCAGACGCTGCTGGAACGTGCCGCGGTCGGGGTGCCGGTGGTCCACCGGCTGGGTGTAGGCGAGGACGAAGTAGCGGTAGCCGTCGTACGGCTTCTCCTCGATGAGCCTCATGCCGGGGATGGCCAGGAGCCGGTCCTTGATGTCGGTGGTGCCCTGGGCGGCGGCGGGTACGGCGGCCCCCGCCGGACTCGCGGTGCTGCCGAGCGTGCCCAGGGTGCCGATCAGCACCACGAGCGCCAGCAGCCATCTGACAGCCTTGCGCATGCACTCTCCTCCGGTTCGCCCGCGATGCGGGGGATGCACGAACGCGTGCGCGAACCTAGCGGAGTGCCAGTCCGGTCACCAGAGGCCCTCGGAAGCTGCTTCCTGCCCCTTGCTCCCGGCCGCCAGACGGTCCCGCCGTGAGAAGGAGCGCTCTGCGGGTTTGTCGCGGCACCCGGATCTCTCGTTCGTGTGGGGCCCTGGGGGCGGCGATGCTGCTCGGGAACCCGTGCCTTCAGTTCGCCGGGGCGGTGTCGCTGTCCGCGGAGGGTGGCCGGGTCACGGGGTCAGGTCCTCCGTCCGGCCGGTGTGCGGCTGCCCGGTCGTCCACGAGGTGAGGATCCGCAGGGCATCGTGGGACGGGGTCCCGGGCTCGGCGGTCAGAACCATCAGGCGCTGGCCCGAGCCGTCGGGGCTGGTCCACGTGTCGCAGTCCAGCGTGAGGTCGCCGACCAGGCGATGTCGGTAGTGCTTGACGCCGTAGCCGGCGGTGATGACCCGGTGTTCGGCCCACCAGGTGCGGAAGTCGGAGTCCTGGACGGACAGCTCGCCGACCAGGCGGGCGAGTTCCGGGTCGTCGGGGTCGGCCGCGGCCTCCATGCGCAGCGCGGAGACGGCGTCCCGGGCGTCGCGCTCCCACTCCAGGTACATGTCCCGGAACGCCTGGTCGGTGAAGAGCAGGTGCACGTAGTTGCGGCGGACCGGCGCAATCGCGGAGAAGTCGGTGAACAGGGCCGCGGCGGCCGGGTTCCAGGCCAGGATGTCCAGGCGTTTGCCGAGCACCATGGCGGGGGTCTGCGTGAGCTGGTCCAGGAGGCGCTGCACGGCGGGCCTTGCCCGCTGTACAGTGCGTCGGCGGCGCGGCCGTGCATCCGACTTGCCCGCGAGTTCGTACATGTACTTCTTCTGGTCGTCGTCGAGACGCAGCGCGCGGGCCAGGGTGGCGAGCACCGAGGCGGAGGCCCGGACACGGTCCTGCTCCAGCCGTGTGTAGTAGTTGACGCTGATCGCGGCGAGCTGGGCGACCTCCTCGCGGCGCAGTCCGGCGACCTTGCGGGCGGAGTCCGACTCGGGCAGGCCGCACTCGTGCGGTGTGAGCTGTGCCCGGCGGGCTCTGAGAAAGGCCCCGAGGCGGGAATCGGATGCCGAATTCATACTTTCCATCCTCACATATTCCCTCGGACAGGGAACGTGTTCGAGGGGGGCAGGATCCTTCCCAGGCAAGAACCTTCCCCTTTTCCTCACGACGACCCGGGGCCACTGTGGAAGGGCCCTGGCAGGCAGCTGCCGATGGGGCTCCAGTTGTGAGGAACGGCACTCATGGGAGATGACGTGGAATCGCCTGAAGACTTGGTCGTCATCGTCACCGGGGCTTCGAGTGGAATCGGGAACGCGACCGCGGCACGGCTGGTGCGGCGGGGTTGGTCAGTCGTGGCCTCCGACGTGAACGGGGGCCGGTTGGCGGAATCGGCGAAGGACGTACCCGGACTTGAGACCTTTGTGGCGGACGTGTCCTCCCGGGCGGACAACGAGGCGTTGGTCGAGTTCGCCGTGTCCCGCTTCGGGCGGCTGGACGGAATCGTGCTGAATGCTGGAGTCAGCAGGGCCGCCCCTTTCGAAGCGGTGACCGAGTCGGATATCAATCGGCACGTGGACGTCAACCTGAAAGGCGTGGTGTACGGCGTTCAGGCGGCGCTCCCGCGGTTGCGTGCCGCGCGGGATCCGGCAATTGTCGTGACAGCGTCCACGAACGGTCTGGGTGGCGACAGCCCGCTGTCCGTCTACTCGGCAAGCAAGTTCGCGGCCGTGGGCATGGTGAAGTCCCTGGCTCGCGAACTCGGCCGTTATGGTGTGCGGGTGAACGCCGTCTGTCCCGGCCCGACGAATCATACCGGGATGAGTATTCCGTTCGAGCGGGAATTCCCGGAGGCCTTCGCGGAGATCACGAGGCAGGTGCCGCTCGCCCGATGGGCCGACCCGGATGAGATCGCGGCCGCCGCGGAGTTCCTTGTCTCACCGGCGGCGTCCTACGTCAACGGCGTCGCGCTGCCGGTCGACGGCGGGGCTTCGGCCGGCAGCGGGCTCCACCCGCCTGCCCGGGTCGGCGATGAACTCCGCGATTTCGAGCATGCGCACGAAAGTCTCCGCGGGAAGTCGTGACCGGTGACCGGGCTACCGGGCTACCGGGCTACCGGGCCTACCGGGCCGATACCCATCGGCTGGACGAGCGGATCACCGGACGTGCTGTCCGACGGGTGGTTCGCATGACGTACAGAGCCGGATTCATCCGCATTCACGCAGTCGACGAGAGTCTGAAGGGAATCTCAATGATGAAGTCAAGCCGCTTGCGTGACCGGCGGGGCGGAGGTGAACAGCCTTTGGTCACGCAGCATGGCCCACAGCACGTCGACTCGACGTCGGGCGAGCGCAAGCAATGCTTGGGTGTGGATCAACCCTTCGGATCGCTTCCGCAGGTAGTAGTCGCGAGATGGGCCGGGCCGCATCATGGCGGTCTGTGCGGCCAGGTAGAAGATGTGCCGCAGGCGCCGGTTGTAGCGTTTGGGCCGGTGGTAGTTGCCGGTGCGGCGGCCGGAGTCCCGGGCGACGGGGGCCAGGCCGGCGTGGGAGGCGAGGCGGCCAACGTCGCGATAGCCGGACAGGTCACTGACGATGGCGACGAACTCGGCTCCCAGGATCGGACCCATGCCAGGCATGGACTCGATGATCTCGGCACGGTCGTCGGCGCGGAAGGTCTCGCGGATCTCCCGGTCGTTGTCCTTGATCCGCTCGTCCAGGGACAGGAGCTGGTGAGCGAGGTCGCAGACGAGCTTGGCGGCCCGCTTCTCGCCGGGCAGGGCGATCTGCTGGGACTGGGCAGCCTCAACGGCCTTGGCCGCGACGGTGCCGGCACTGCGGACCTTGCGGCGTTCCAGCCAGGCCGTCAGCCGCTTGACGCCGATCCTTCGCAGGGCAGCGGGGGTTTGGTACTCGGTGAGCATGACGACCGGGCCTTTGGCCGCGGAGTAGTCGAAGGCCCGCTCCAGCGCCGGGCAGATGCCCACCAGCAGGTCACGGAGCCGGTTGATCAGCCGGACCCGGTCGGCGATCAGGTCAGCCCGGCAGTTCGTCAGGACCCGGAGCGTGGAGACCAGTTCCGGGGGCGTGTCCAGGACCGCGAAGCCCTTTGGGCGCATGCGGGCCTGATCGGCGATGACCCGTGCGTCCTTGGCGTCGGTTTTGCCCTCGCCCTGGTAAGCGCCGGACATCCGGTTGACCGTCCGCCCGGGAACGTAGACCACGTTCTGGTCGTGTGCGATCAGCAGGGCCAGCAGCAGCGTGGAGGCCCGGCCGGAGATGTCCACCGCCCACCGCACATCCTCGGCCCACTCGCGGGCGGTCTCGATGAGGGTCAGGATCTGGGCCTCATCGTTGATCACCTTTGTCGAGAACAGGGTCTCCCCGTCCAGGCCGAGCCCCACTGCCCAGTGGTGGCCCTTGCCGGCATCGATACCGACCCATATCCGCGTCTGCCGCGTGCTCAAGTCCGTTGCTCCATGTCCTTCTCGACCAGCACTCCGTGGCCCGAAGAACACCCCGCCGACAGGTCCCTAACCAGCGATGACCGCAGTTCTCAATCAGTGGTCGGAGCGTCCCGGAGGACCGGGCGGCCATTCCTTTCGAGCCATCAACGGCAACACCTCATCAGCCACACCCGGTCCTCCCGGACCGCCAACCATTCTTAGGGACGACCTCATGGACAAGGTTTTTCTCATCACCGGTGCCGGACGCGGACTCGGCGCCGCTGTGGCGCGGGCCGCACTGGCTGAGGGACATCCGGTCGTGGCCACCGGGCGACGACCGGATGCGGTCGAGGAGGCCCTCGGTGGGCCTCGCGGCAACCTGGTGACGATCCGCCTCGATGTGACAAGCCCGGCGGACGCACAAGCCGCGGCGGAAGGGGCCCTTGAGCGGTTCGGGCGCATCGATGTACTCGTCAACAACGCCGGCACGTTCTACCCCGGCTACTTCGAGGAGATCGCGTACGAGCACATGCGGCAGCAGATCGAGACGAATCTCTTCGGCCCGATGAATGTGACACGCGCCGTGCTGCCGGTCATGCGCCGTCAGCGGGCCGGTCACGTCATCACCATCTCTTCCGTCACCGGTCTTATCGGCGCAGAGGGCAACTCCCAGTACGCCGCCTCGAAATTCGGCGTGGAGGGTTGGATGGAATCCCTCCACCCCGAGGTGGCTCCCTACGGCATCCGCACCACCGTGGTGGAACCCGGTTTCTTCAGCACCGACCTGCTCCAGGCGGGGACCTGGCCCCAGACACCCGTCGACGACTACGCCGGCCGCGCACGGAATCTGCTTTCCGCCTGGCAGGCGATGAACGGGCCACAGGCAGGCGACCCGGAAAAGCTCGCCCACGCGCTCCTGACCGTGGCGGCTCTCCCGGAGCCACCCCAGCGTTTCGTCGCGGGTGACGACGCACTCGCCGCCGCGGAAGCCAAAGCCCTTCAGCTCCAGGAACAGGTGGAGGCGTCCCGGACATGGGGCACACACCTCGCGCACCGAGACGGGTGACGCCCCCCGGGGGGACCGCGCCCAGCCACGACGAGCCCGCGCAACGGCCACCGGCCGCACGGACGCCCCGGGAACGCGCCGGCACGCCCACGTTCACGCCGTGACGGACTCCGGCTCCTGCCCAGGCCCCCGCCCCGGGACGGCCAGCGTCTCGGGGCCCGCGTCCTCCCCGAGGAACGTGAACCAGAGCCGGGCGTAATGCCCACCCGCGGCGACGAGTTCGTCGTGCGTCCCGTCCTCCACGACCCGACCGTGATCCATCACCACCACTCGATCCGCCCGGGCGGCGGTGGTGAGCCGATGGGCCACGATCAAGGTGGTACGCGCACCGGGCCCGGCCGGGGAACCGGCCCCCGCCGGAGCCGCCGCCGACCCGGCCCCCGCCGCGGAACCGGCCCCCGCCGCGGAACCGGCCGCCGCCGCGGCCCGGCGACGCCCCGCAAGCCGCTCGGTCGCCCGATTGACCTCGGCCTCGGTCGCCAGATCAAGCGCCGCCGTCGCCTCGTCGAGCAGCAGGATCACCGGATCCACGAGCTCCGCCCGCGCCAGCGCGATCAGCTGCCGCTGCCCCGCCGAGAGATTGCGCCCCCGCTCGCTGACCTCGTGGAGATAGCCACCGTCGAGCGTGGCGATCATGTCGTGCGCGCCCACGGCCCGGGCCGCCGCCTCCACCTCCGCGTCGCTCGCCTCGGGCCTGCCGTAGGCGATGGCGTCGCGCACGGTCCCGGCGAAGAGGTACGCCTCCTGCGGGACGACGCCGAGCCGCTGCCGGTACGCCGTCAGGTCCAGCTCCCGTATGTCCGTGCCGTCGACGGTGAGCCGCCCGCTCGTCGGGTCGTAGAACCGCGCCACCAGTTTGACGAGGGTGGACTTGCCCGCCCCGGTCTCGCCGACGAAGGCGACGGTCTGTCCGGCCGGTATCCGCAGGGTGACCCCGCGCAGTGCCGCCTCCCCGCCCGACCCGGCACCGCCCGACCCGGCACCGCCCGACCCGGCACCGCCCGACCCGGCACCGCCCGACCCGGCACCGCCGGCCACGGCACCGCCCGCTGCTCCCTCGGCCACGGCACCGCCGGCCGGGCCCCCGTCGGCCACCGCACCGTCCGCGGAGCCGCCGCCCGCCCCGGCGCTCGCGGCATAGTCGAACACGACGTCCTCGAAGGCGATCTCGCCGCGCAGCTCGCCGACCGCCCGGGGCGCGGCCGGTGCCTCGACGGACGTCGGCACCCGCAGCAGCTCCTGGATGCGGCCCAGGGAGACGGTGGCCTGCTGGTAACCGTCGAAGACCTGGGAGAGCTGCTGGACGGGCGCGAAGAACAGATCGATGTAGAGCAGGTATGCGACCAGCGCACCGGTGGTCAGGGTGGCGTTCTCCACCCGCCCCGCGCCGATGATCAGCACGAGCGCCCCCGCGACCGACGACAGCAGCTGGACGAACGGGAAGTACATCGAGATCAGCCACTGCCCGCGCACCCTGGCCGCCCGGTAGGCACGGCTGCGTTCGGCGAACCGCGCCGAGCCCGCCCGCTCCCGCCGGAACGCCTGCACGATCCGCAGCCCCGCGACGGTCTCCTGGAGGTCGGCGTTGACGACGGAGACGCGCTCCCGGGCCAGCTCGTACGCCTTCTTGCTCTTCCTGCGGAAGTAGAACGTGCCGACGAGCAGCGGCGGCAGCGTCGCGAAGACCACGAGGGCCAGCTGCACGTCGATGGCGAGCAGCGCGACCATGATGCCGAAGAAGGTGAGCAGCGAGACGAAGGCGGTGACCAGGCCGGTCTGGAGGAAGGTGGAGAGCGCGTCCACGTCCGTGGTCATCCGGGTCATGATCCGCCCGGACAGCTCCCGCTCGTAGTAGTCGAGGCCGAGCCTCTGGAGCTGGGCGAAGATCTTCAGCCGCAGGGTGTAGAGGACCCGCTCGCCGGTGCGCCCCGTCATCCGGGTCTCGCCGATCTGGGCCGCCCACTGCACGAGGACGGCGACCAGCGCCAGGGCGGCCGAGGACCAGACGGCGCCGAGCGCGAGGCGGTTGACGCCCTGGTCGATGCCGTGCCGGATGAGGACGGGCAGCAGCAGGCCCATGCCCGCGTCGACGGCGACCATGAGCAGGCCGGTCAGCAACGGTGTGCGGAACCCGCGCAGCAGCCTGCGCAGCCCGTACGACGGCTCGGGGCGCACGGCCGCCGCCTCGTCGACGTCGGGGGTGTCGGTGGCCGGCGGCAGCGCGTCGACCTGGGCGAGCAGTTCGGGGGTTGCGGGCATGCCGGTGAGCGCGGTGTCCTTCGGCGCCCGGTCGCCCGTCCACAGGCGGGGGGTGATGCCCCGCTCGGCGTCGAACTCGGCGTCCAGCTCTTCGCGCACGGTGCGGTCGGACGCCTCGGGGGCGGGCCCGGCGGCCGGTGCGGGACGGTGGCCGGGCGAGGGCCGGCCGGCCGAGGAGCCGCCCAGCTCGTCGGGGTCGGTCAGCAGCCGGCGGTAGAGGGCGCAGCGCCCGGTCAGCTCGTCGTGGGTGCCGATGTCGGCGAGCCGGCCGCCGTCGAGCACGGCGATCCGGTCGGCGAGGCCGAGGGTGGAGCGGCGGTGGGCGATGAGCAGCGTGGTGCGCGCGTCGGCGCGGTCGGCCGGGCCGGCCGCGGGGTCGCCGGCGCCCTGGCCGGACCGGCGTGCCATCACCGCGCGCAGGGCCTCGTGTATCTCGTGCTCCACGCGGGCGTCGACCGCGGAGGTGGCGTCGTCCAGGATGAGCAGCCGGGGATCGGTGAGGAGCGCGCGGGCGAGCGCGATGCGCTGGCGCTGGCCGCCGGAGAGGGTGAGGCCCTGCTCGCCGACCTTGGTGGCGTAGCCCTCGGGCAGCGCCCGGATGAACCCGTCGGCCTGGACGGCGCGCGCGGCGGCCTCGACCTCCTCCTGGGTGGCGTCCGGACGGCCGTACGCGATGTTGGCGCGGACCGTGTCGGAGAACAGGAAGCTGTCCTCGGGGACCAGGCCGATGGCGGCGCGCAGGGACTGGAGGGTCAGCTCGCGGACGTCGTGGCCGCCGACGAGGACGGCGCCTCGGGTCACGTCGTAGAAGCGCGGCAGCAGCAGCGAGAGGGTGGACTTGCCGGAGCCCGAGGCGCCGACGACGGCGACCGTCTCGCCCGCGGCGATGCTGAAGGAGAGGCCGTCGAGCACGGAGGTGGCGGACGCGTCGCCGTAGCCGAAGGAGACGTCGTCGAACTCGACGGTGGCCGCGGCGCCGGCGGGCAGCTCCTTCGTGCCGTCCGCGAGGGCGGGCCGGGTGTCGATCAGCTCCAGGACGCGTTCCACACCGGCCCGGGCCTGCTGGCCGATGGTCAGGACCACGGCGAGCATCCGCACCGGGCCGACGAGCTGGGCCAGGTAGGTGGAGAAGGCGACGAAGGTGCCGAGGGTGATCTCGCCGCGCACCGCGAGCCAGCCGCCGATGGCCAGCATGGCGACCTGCCCGAGCGCGGGCACGGCCTGGAGGGCGGGGGTGAACGTGGCGTTGAGCCGGATGGTGCGCAGCCGCCCCGCGTAGAGCCGCCGGCCGACCTGCCGGAGCTTGCCGGTCTCCTGCTCCTCCTGCCCGAACCCCTTGACGACCCTGACCCCCGACACGGCGCCGTCCACCACGCCCGCCACGGCCGCCGCCTGGGCCTGGGCGTACCAGGTGGCCGGGTGCATACGGGCGCGGCTGCGCTTGGCGATGACCATCAGGGCGGGGGCGACGCCGAGGGCGACGAGCGTGAGCGGCAGGGAGAGCCAGGCCATGATCACGAGGGAGATCACGAAGAGCAGAACGTTGCCGATCGTCATCGGCAGCATGAAGAGCAGGCCCTGGATGAGCTGGAGGTCGCTGGTGGCCCGTCCCACCACCTGGCCGGTGGACAGCTCGTCCTGGCGGCGGCCGTCCAGCCGGGTGACGGTGTCGTACATCTCCGTGCGCAGGTCGTGCTGCACGTCGAGGGCGAGCCGTCCGCCGTAGTAGCGGCGGACGAAGGTGAGGGCGTAGACGACGACGGCCGCGAGCAGGAACAGGGTGACCCAGACCGCCATGGAACGGGTGTGGGTGCCGATCACATCGTCGATGATCACCTTGGTGAGCAGCGGGACGACGGCGGTCACGGCCATGCCCGCCAGCGAGGACCCGAGGGCGAGGACGACGTCCCTCCGGTACCGCAGGGCGTACCCCGTCAGCCGCCGGGCCCAGCCGCCCCGGCGCCCGCCGCCCGCACTCCCCGCACGTCCGGCACCGTCCGTACGACTGCCGTCACCGCCTGTGCCCGCCACCCGCTGCCTCCTCGTACGCCTCCACCGCGATCTCCGGAAGGCGCCAACGCGGCGGACTGCGGATTTCATCCTTCCGCAACACTTCCACACCGAAGGACGGACCGCGCTCGGACGGAAGCCCTACACCTTCCGGGCCCCGGCCCGGCCCCGCGAGCGCGGCCCCTCGGACCCGCCGCCACCCGCGCCGCCCGCGCCGGCCGGCACGGGCGGCGGGCCGGACCCTGGCGAGGAGACAGCGCGGCCGGACGCGGCCAGAAGGCCGCCCCTCCAGCAGCACCCCGACGTCACCCCGCTCGGCCGTCCCGGCGGGCCTCTCCGGCGGCGGCAGCCGTCGCGCCTCCGGCGAAACCTCCTCGCCCGTCCGGTGCCGACCGCCGCCGGCAGTGTCATGCCTCGATGTCGTACTCCAGGATGTACGCGGACGCGTCCAGGACCATGTCGTTCACTTCGACCGCGCGTCCGTCGTCGGTGAAGGCGGTGCGGCGGACGAGGACGACCGGAGTGCCGGGAGCCAGCCGGAGCTGTTCCGTCTCACCGGCGCCGGGCATCCGCGAGCGGACCTCCTCGCGGAAGCGGACGGGCCCGCGTCCGATCTCGTCGAGCCGGGCGTAGATGCCGCCGGGCCCGGTGTCCGCCTCCGCGACCGCCGTGCCCGCCACGAGCGCAGCGTCCAGGTACGAGGTGGCGGCGAGGACCGGTCGGCCGTCGAGCACGAACCGCCGGCGGCGCACGCAGACCCTGCCGCCCTCATCCAGCCCCAGCACCCGGGCGACGTCCTCCGGCGGCTCCTCCTCTCCCACCGAAACCCCCTCGACGGCCAGCTCGCGCCCCGCGGTGTCCGTCTCCCACATGGACCGGCCCGCTCGCCGGTTCTCCGCGGAGAGCCGCTGCACACTGCGCCGCCGCACCGGCCGGAACTCCCTGACGAACACCCCGGCGCCCTTGCGCGCCTCCACAAGCCCTTCCGCCTGTAGCACCCCGAGCGCCTGCCGTGCGGTCATCCTGGCCACCTCGTACCGCGCCATCAGGTCGTTCTCCCCCGGAAGCCGCTCCCCCGGCCCGTACTCACCCGCCTCGACGGCGGCCTTCAGCTCCTCGGCGATGCGCTGATACTTGGGCTGCCGCCCGGAGCCCCGGCTGACCATGAGGCAGTCCTCTCTTCGTCATCTCTAGACACCTCGGGTCATCCTAGGCGGCCGATTCCGACCGGCCGCCTCCACCTTCTGACCACTGCACATCCCTCAGAAGACATCTCCAGAGAAGAGGCTGACGCAGGAGTCCCACTCCCGATTTACTCACCACATCTCTAGAGATGTTTCCATGACGCACACCTTCTGGAAGCTTTCGTGACGAGCGCCGACGCCGTCGACATGCGCTGGCAACTGCCCCGGACACCACGCAGCGCCGGCCGGGCACGAGCAGTTCTGCGGTCCCGGCTGGCGGCCTGGGGAATCGCGGGCGAACCCGCGGAGACGGCGGAACTGCTGCTCTCGGAGCTGGTGGCGAACGCCGTCCGGCACGCCCCGCGGCAGAGAGATCGCCGTGCGCTTGCCCGGTACGAGGGGCGGCTACGCGTCGAAGTCTCGGACGCGGACGACCGGCTGCCCCGGCCGCGGGCCGCCGGCGTGGACGACGAGGGCGGTCGCGGCCTGCGGCTGGTGGAGACGTTGGCCGAGCGGTGGGGATGCGACCCCCGGCCGCACGGCATCGGGAAGGCCGTCTGGGCCGAAGTGGGAACCGGGGAGCGGGTCAGTCCCGCTGCCGGGACGCCGCTATCTGCCGTGTCATCAGCGTGATCAGTTCGTACGCCGTGTGGGACGCCGCCACCGACGTGATCTCCGCGTGGTCGTAGGCGGGGGCGACCTCGACCACGTCCGCCGAGACCAGGTGGCAGGAGGAGAGGCCGCGGAGGATCTCCAGGAGTTCGCGGGAGGTGAGGCCGCCGGCCTCGGGAGTGCCGGTGCCGGGGGCGTGGGCCGGGTCCAGGACGTCGATGTCGACCGATATGTACAGGGGGCGGTCGCCGATGCGCTGCCGGAGCTGGTCGGTCACCTCGTCCACGCCGCGCCGCATCACGTCCGCCGAGGTGACGATGCCGAAGCCCATCCTGGCGTCGTCGTCCAGGTCCTGCTTGCCGTAGAGGGGTCCCCGGGTGCCGACGTGGCAGAGGGCGGCGGTGTCGAGGATGCCCTCCTCGGTGGCCCGCCGGAACGGCGTGCCGTGGGTGTACGCGGCACCGAAGTAGGTGTCCCAGGTGTCCAGGTGCGCGTCGAAGTGGAGGAGCGCCACGGGCCCGTGCCGCTTGGCCACGGAGCGCAGCAGCGGCAGCGCGATCGTGTGGTCGCCGCCGAGCGTCAGCAGCCGGGCGCCGGTGCCCAGCAGGCCGTCCGCGGCCGCCTCGACGGTCTCCACCGCCTCGTCGATGTCGAACGGGTTCGCGGCGATGTCGCCCGCGTCCGCGACCTGCGCCAGGGCGAACGGCGAGGCGTCCTGCGCGGGGTTGTAGGGGCGCAGCAGCCGGGACGCCTCCCGGATCGCGTTGCCGCCGAACCGGGCGCCCGGACGGTACGAGACCCCGCTGTCGAACGGCACCCCGACGACCGCCACCTCCGCGGCACCCGGCCCGAGCTCGTCGAGCCGTGGCAGCCGGGCGAAGGTCGCGGGGCCGGCGTACCGCGGGACGCGGGAGGAGTCGACGGGGCCCCGGGGGGTCTCGTGGGTCATGGACAAGCCTTCCTTTCTGCGCTTTCGCCGCGTTCCGCGACTGTATCGCCGGGCGGGGGCGCGCACGCACCCGCGGGGGTGCCCCGCCAGGGGCGCGCGCGCCCGGCGCCCGGGCGGGCATCCCAGCGTTCGGGACCGCCACCCCCGTCCGCCTCCGCCGACGGCACAATGGGACCTATGCCGATACCCGGGACACCCAGCCGCGCCGAGCTCGTCGAGCACCTCGTGCGCACCCGCATCGCGGGAGAGGTCGCCACTCCGCGTGAGAACAACCTCTCGCACTACCGCAAGCTCGCGAACGGCGACCGGCACTACTGGCTCGGCCTGGAGCTCGGCGACCGCTGGGAGGACGAGCAGGACGTGCTCGCCGTGATGGCGGAGCGCTGCGGCGTCAACGACGACTTCGCGTACCGCTTCGGTCAGGACACCATCGACCCCGACCTGACGGTCGACGCCCTGGAGCGCCTCGCGGGCCGGCTGCGCAAGGCCGTGGAGGACGGCCAGCGGGTGCTGTTCGCGACCGGCCACCCGGGCGGGCTGCTGGATGTGCACCGGGCGACGGCCGCGGCGCTGCGCGCGGCGGGCTGCGAGGTCATGCGGATCCCGGAGGGCCTTCACACCACCGAGGGCATGGTGTTCCAGTTCGCGGACGTCGCGATGCTGGAGCGCGGCGCCACGCTCTGGCACACCCACTCCCCCGACCCGATGACGGCGGTGCTCGACGGCCTGGAGCGCCTCGGCCGCCCGCTGCCCGACCTGGTGGTCGCCGACCACGGCTGGGCGGGCTGCGCGGGCCAGCGCGGCCTGGACGCCTGCGGCTACGCGGACTGCAACGACCCCGCCCTCTTCATCGGCGAGGCGGAGGGCACCCTCCAGGTCACCATCCCCCTGGACGACCACGTCACCAGCCCCCGCCACTACGACCCCATGACGGCGTACCTGCTGGCCGCGGCGGGCCTGGAGGACGCGCCCTAGCGGGTCACACCCGGGGAGCGTCCCCCCGCCTGGGCCACCCCGGGAGGGCGGCCCCCGCCGACGGCGGCCGCAGGCTGCCACCCGGGCGGCGGCCGGCGGCGGCCGGGCCGGGGTACCCGGGCGGTCACCGCGGCACCCGGGCGGTCACCGCGGCACCCGGACGACCCCTTCCTGGATCACCGTGATCGCCAGCTGCCCGTCCTGGGTGAAGATCCGCGCCTGTCCGAGGCCCCGCCCGCCGTGCGCCGACGGCGACTGCTGGTCGTACAGCAGCCACTCGTCCGCGCGGAACGGCCGGTGGAACCACATCGCGTGGTCGAGCGAGGCCCCCACGACGTCGCCGGTGGTCCACCCGCCGCGGCCGTGCGCGAGCAGTACGGAGTCCAGCAGCGTCATGTCGGAGACGTACGTGGCGAGGCAGACGTGCAGCAGCGGGTCGTCGGCGAGTTTGCCGTCCGTGCGGAACCACACCTGGGAGCGCGGCTCCCGCGGCTGCCCCACCGTGGCGTACGGCGGCGGGTCCACGTACCGCAGATCGACCCCGGCGCGCGCCTGAAGCATCCGCTCGACGACGTCCGGCGCGAGGAACCGGTCCGCGTACCTCGGCAGCATCTCCCCGGCGGTGGGCAGCGACTCGGGGTCGGGCGCGTCCGGCATGGCGGCCTGGTGGTCGAGCCCGTCCTCGTACGTCTGGAAGGACGCGGAGAGGTGGAAGACCGGCTGGCCGTGCTGGACGGCGACGACCCGGCGGGTGGTGAAGGAGCGGCCGTCGCGGATCCGGTCGACCGTGTAGACGATGGGCGCGCCTGGGTCGCCCATGCGCAGGAAGTACGCGTGCAGCGAGTGCGCGTCCCGGCCCTCGGGGACGGTGCGGCCGGCCGCCACCAGGGCCTGCGCGGCGACCTGGCCGCCGAAGACCCGCGGGACGACCGCGGACCGCGACCGGCCCCGGAAGATGTCCTCCTCGATCCGCTCCAGGTCGAGCAGTTCGAGCAGTGAGCTGAGTGCTGGATGCATGATGTCGTGCTCGGCGGCCTCGGCGGCCCGCACCGCGGTCACCGCCGCCTTTCCCTTCTTCTGCCGGCCGGCGGGCCGCTACAGCCCCATGTCCTTGGCGATGATCATCTTCATGACCTCGCTGGTGCCGCCGTAGATGCGGTTGACACGGTTGTCGGCGTACAGCCGGGCGATCGGGTACTCGTTCATGTAGCCGTAGCCGCCGTGCAGCTGGAGGCAGCGGTCGATGACACGGTGCGCGACCTCGGTGCAGAAGAGCTTGGCGCTGGCGGCCTCCGCCGCGGTCAGCTCGCCGGCGTCGTGGGCCTCCAGGGCGCGGTCGACGACCGCCTCCGCGGCGTCCACCTCGGCCTTGCAGGCGGCCAGTTCGAACTTGGTGTTCTGGAACGACGCGACGGGCTTGCCGAAGACGGTGCGCTCCTCCACGTACCGCTGGGCGAACCGGATGGCGGCCTTCGCCTGGGCGTAGGCGCCGACGGCGATGCCGAGGCGCTCCTGCGGGAGGTTCTGGCCGAGGTACGAGAAGCCCTTGTTCTCCTCGCCGAGCAGGTCCCCGACGGGCACCTTCACGTCGGTGAAGGACAGCTCGGCGGTGTCCGAGGTCTTCAGGCCCAGCTTGTCGAGCTTGCGGCCGACCGCGTACCCCTCGGACGTGGTGTCCACGACGAGCAGCGAGATGCCGTACCGGCGGTCCTGCTCGGACGGCGGGGCGGTGCGGGCGCAGACGATGACCCGGTCGGCGTGCACCCCGCCGGTGATGAAGGTCTTGGCGCCGTTGAGGACGTAGTGGGTGCCGTCCTCGGAGAGCCTGGCGGTGGTCTTCATGCCGGCCAGGTCGGATCCGGTGCCGGGCTCGGTCATGGCGATGGCGAACATCGTCTCGCCGCTCACCAGGCCGGGCAGCCAGCGCTTCTTCTGCTCCTCGCTGGCGTACGCCTTCAGGTAGGGCAGGCAGAGGGCGACGTGCACGCCGGAGCCGCCGAAGGAGACGCCCGCGCGGGCGCACTCCTCGGAGATGACGGCCTGGAACTTGAACGACTCCTCGCCCGCGCCGCCGTACTCCTCGGGCACCTCGATGCCGAAGATGCCCAGCTCGCCGAGCTTGTGGTAGAAGTCACGCGGGACCTGGCCTGCCGCGAGCCACTCGTCGTAGACGGGCACGACCTCGGCCTCGATGAAGGCACGGATGGTGTCCCGGAAGGCCTCGTGGTCCTCGTTGAAGACGGTTCGGCGCACGGAGAACTCCCTCTACCGGGCCCTGCGGGCCCACATCCCGGACTAAGCGCTTGCTCAGTCTACGTTACCCGCCGGTTGGGTGGGGCGTCCAGGGACCCGCGTCACGGCCGGCGCCCACGGGTGGGGCCGCACGGCCGACCTCGGACGACTGGGACGCGGGGCGCCCCGCACCCGTCCGGGGTGCCCGTACCCGCGCGGGGGTGCTCCGCACAGACCCCGCCCCCACGGGGTGCGCGCGAAGGGTGCGAGGACGCGGACCGGGAGCCGCACCGTCAGCCTCCCGCCCCCGCCGCCCCTTCGAACGCCCCCCGCGCCAGCCGGTGCAGCAGTGCGGCCGTCTCGCCGCGCCCCGGCAGCGTGCCCGGCCCGCTGAGGTGGGGGGTCGAGTTCAGCAGTCCGAAGACGGCGTGCACGCACGCGCGTGCCTCGGTCTCGGCGAGCCGCGGGTACGCCTTGCGGACGGCCTCCACCCACAGCTCGACGTACTGGCGCTGGAGCTGGCGCACCAGCTTGCGGTCGCTGTCCCGGAGCCGGTCCAGCTCGCGGTCGTGCAGGACGATCAGGGGGCGGTCGTCGAGGGCGAAGTCGATGTGGCCCTCGATGAGGGAGTCCAGCACCGCGTGGGGCCCGCCGACCGCGGCGGCCACCCGCCGCCTGCCGCCGGTCAGCAGCTGCCCGCTGATACCCACCAGCAGCTCGGCGAGCATGGCGTCCTTGCCCGCGAAGTGCCGGTAGAGGCCCGGGCCGCTGATGCCGACCGCCGCCCCTATCTCGTCCACGCCGACGCCGTGGAAGCCCCGCTCGGCGAAGAGGCGCGCGGCCTCCTTGAGGATCTGCTCACGGCGGGACGGCGCGTCGGTTCTGGTACCCATGCCGGCAATTCTAGACAGGACGGTTAGCGGTCGTTAACCTTGGAGGCGAGGGTTAACGCTCATTAACGTGAGCGGACGGCGCCGGCGGCACGCGGCCGGCGGCGGCAGGACAAGGCGGCACAGGGCAAGGGGGCGCACAGATGCAGCAGGCACCGGTGCTGACGAGCACCGCCGACCCGGCCTCGGCGGCCTGGCGGGCCAACGAGGCGGCGCACCGCGCGCTCGCCGACGAGCTGCGCACCCGGCTCGCGGCGGCCCGGGAGGGCGGCGGCGAGCGGGCCAGGGCCCGCCATGTGGCGCGCGGCAAGCTGCTCCCCCGGGACCGCGTGGACGCCCTCCTCGACACGGGCTCGCCCTTCCTGGAGCTGGCGCCGCTGGCCGCGGAGGGCATGTACGAGGGCGCGGCGCCGGCCGCCGGGATGATCGCCGGCATCGGCCGGGTCTCGGGCCGGGCCTGCGTGATCGTCGCCAATGACGCCACCGTCAAGGGTGGCACCTACTACCCGATGACGGTGAAGAAGCACCTGCGCGCCCAGGAGGTGGCGCTGGAGAACCGGCTGCCCTGCGTGTACCTGGTCGACTCGGGCGGCGCCTTCCTGCCCATGCAGGACGAGGTCTTCCCCGACCGCGAGCACTTCGGCCGGATCTTCTACAACCAGGCCCGGATGTCCGGCGCCGGCATCCCCCAGATCGCCGCCGTCCTCGGCTCCTGCACGGCAGGCGGCGCCTATGTGCCCGCGATGAGCGACGAAGCGGTGATCGTGCGCGGCCAGGGCACCATCTTCCTGGGCGGCCCGCCGCTGGTGAAGGCCGCGACGGGCGAGGTGGTGACGGCCGAGGAACTGGGCGGCGGCGAGGTGCACTCCCGTGTCTCCGGCGTCACCGACCACCTCGCGGAGGACGACGCCCACGCCCTGCGCATCGTGCGCACCATCGTCTCCACGCTCCCCGAGCCGCCCGCGTTCCCCTGGCGCGTGGAGCCCGCGGAGGAGCCGAAGGTGGACCCGTTCGGGCTGTACGGCGCGGTCCCCGTGGACTCCCGCACGCCCTATGACGTGCGCGAGGTCATCGCGCGCGTGGTGGACGCCTCCCGGTTCGCCGAGTTCAAGGCGGAGTACGGCCAGACCCTGGTGACGGGCTTCGCGAGGATCCACGGCCATCCGGTCGGCATCGTCGCGAACAACGGCATCCTGTTCTCCGAGTCGGCCCAGAAGGGCGCCCACTTCATCGAGCTGTGCGACCAGCGCGGCATCCCGCTGCTCTTCCTGCAGAACATCTCGGGCTTCATGGTCGGCCGGGACTACGAGGCGGGCGGCATCGCCAAGCACGGCGCCAAGATGGTCACGGCCGTGGCCTGCACGCGCGTGCCCAAGCTGACGGTCGTCATAGGGGGTTCCTACGGCGCGGGGAACTACTCGATGTGCGGCCGCGCCTACGGCCCCCGCTTCCTGTGGATGTGGCCGGGCGCCAAGATCTCCGTGATGGGCGGCGAGCAGGCCGCCTCGGTGCTCGCCACGGTGCGGCGCGACCAGATGGAGGCCCGCGGCGAGGAGTGGTCCGCCGAGGACGAGGCCGCCTTCAAGGCCCCGATCCGCCGCCAGTACGAGACCCAGGGCAACGCCTACTACGCCACCGCCCGCCTCTGGGACGACGGCGTGATCGACCCCCTGGAGACCCGCCAGGTCCTCGGCCTCGCCCTCACGGCCTGCGCCCACGCCCCCCTCCCCGCCAGGCCCGCCGGCTTCGGCGTGTTCCGGATGTGAGGGGACGCACGCCATGGTGGAAAGGAAGACACGGGACGGCCGGTCCGGCGGCCAAGGGCGCCCCGCACGGGGCGCGGGGAACCGCGCGGACGACCTCCACGAGCAGGAGGTCAGGCCCCAGCGGAAACCACCCCTTTGGGACGGAGAAGACCCTGCCCCCCAGGGGCAGTCGTCCCAAACGTCGGAGACGAGGACGGAGGCACAGATGCCCAGGGGCAGCGCCCCGGCGACGGGTGAGGGAACGGGGGGCACCGCCCCCGCCACGTTCGACACGGTCCTGGTCGCCAACCGCGGCGAAATCGCGGTGAGAATCATCCGCACCCTCCGTGCGCTCGGCATCCGCTCGGTCGCCGTCTACAGCGACGCGGACGCCGGCGCCCGGCACGTCCGGGAGGCCGACACCGCGGTGCGGATCGGACCCGCGCCCGCCGCCGAGAGCTACCTGTCGGCCGAGCGCCTGCTGGCCGCCGCCGCGCGGAGCGGCGCCCAGGCGGTCCACCCCGGCTACGGCTTCCTCGCGGAGAACGCCTCCTTCGCGCGCGCGTGCACCGACGCCGGCCTGGTCTTCATCGGCCCGCCCGCCGACGCCATCGCCCTGATGGGCGACAAGATCCGCGCCAAGGAGACGGTACGGGCCGCGGGCGTGCCGGTGGTGCCGGGCTCCTCGGGCACCTCTCTCACCGACGCCGAGCTGGCCGAGGCGGCCCGCGGGACGGGCCTGCCGGTACTGCTGAAGCCGTCCGCGGGCGGCGGCGGCAAGGGCATGCGCCTGGTGCGCGACGAGACCCTGCTGCCCGACGAGATCGCCGCGGCCCGCCGCGAGGCCCTGGCGTCCTTCGGCGACGGCACCCTCCTGGTGGAGCGCTGGATCGACCGCCCCCGGCACATCGAGATCCAGGTCCTCGCCGACGGGCACGGGCAGGTGATCCACCTGGGCGAGCGCGAGTGCTCCCTCCAGCGCCGGCACCAGAAGCTGATCGAAGAGGCACCCAGCGTGCTGCTCGACGAGGCGACCCGCGCGGCGATGGGCGAGGCCGCCGTGCAGGCGGCGCGCTCCTGCGGCTACCGCGGCGCCGGCACCGTCGAGTTCATCGTGCCCGGCGGCGACCCGTCGTCGTACTTCTTCATGGAGATGAACACCCGCCTCCAGGTGGAGCACCCCGTCACCGAGCTGGTCACCGGCCTCGACCTGGTCGAGTGGCAGCTCAGGATCGCGGCGGGCGAGCGGCTGCCGTTCGGGCAGCGGGACATCACCCTCACGGGGCATGCCGTGGAGGCCCGGATCTGCGCCGAGACGGTCTCCGTCAAGGAGGGCGCCCGCGGCTTCCTGCCGTCCGGCGGCACCGTCCTGGCCCTGCGCGAGCCGGCCGGCGAGGGGGTGCGCACGGACTCCGGCCTCAGCGAGGGCAGCGAGGTCGGCAGCCGGTACGACCCGATGCTGGCGAAGGTGATCGCGCACGGCCCCGACCGCCCGACGGCCCTGCGCCGCCTGCGTGCCGCACTGGCCGGCACGGTCACCCTGGGCGTGCCGGTCAACACCGGCTTCCTGCGCCGCCTGCTCGCCCACCCCGCGGTGGCGGCGGGCGACCTGGACACCGGCCTGGTCGAGCGGGAGCTGGACGCCCTGGTGCCGACGTCCGTGCCGGACGAGGTGTACGAGGCGGCGGCCGCGGTCCGGCTCGCGGAGCTGCGGCCGGAGCCGGACGCGAGCGGCTGGCGGGACCCGTTCGCGGTACCGAGCGGCTGGCGGCTCGGTGGCATGACGGCCCCGGTGGAGTTCTCCCTCAAGGTGCCGGGCCACGGGCCCGTCGTGCACCGTCCGGGCCCCGCGAGCGGCCACACGGTCACCCCGGAGCGGGTCTCGGTCACGGTCGCGGGCACCCTGCACACCTTCCACCGCGCGGGCGACTGGCTGGGCCGCGACGGCGACGCCTGGCTGGTCCAGGACCACGACCCGGTGGCCGCCGCGCTCGCGGGCGCCGCCCGCGCCGGCACCGACTCGCTCACGGCCCCCATGCCCGGCACGGTCACGGTCGTCAAGGCGGCCGTGGGCGACCGGGTGGCCGCGGGCCAGAGCCTGCTGGTGGTGGAGGCGATGAAGATGGAGCACGTCATCTCCGCCCCGCACGCCGGCACCGTCACCGAGCTGGACGTCACCCCGGGGAGCACGGTCGCCATGGACCAGGTGCTCGCGGTGATCCTGCCCGAGGACGGCGCATCGGCACCGGGCGCGGCCCCGGGGGAGACCGGCTCGACCGCGGTGACGGCGGTCGGGGCACCCGGCGAGGCCGGCGGCGCGGCCGGAGAGGGCCCCGGCCCCGGCGCGGCGGTCACCCCCGGCAAGGAGAGCGGATCCGGCCCGGCGGGCCCGGAGGAGGCGGTCTCATGACCGGCGACGTGACGAGGGGCACGGGAGCAGGGGCCGGGGGGACGGCCGGCGCGGGCGGGACGGCGACCGGCGCGACCGGCACCGGGACGACCGGCACCGGGACGACAGGCACCGGGACAACCTGCACCGAAGCGACAGGCTCCGGGACGACCGGCACCGGGACGACCGGTGTGCGCCGGACGCCCGGGCTGCCCATGACCGTCCCGGCGCCCGGCCTGCCCGCCCGGGTACGGATCCACGAGGTCGGCGCCCGCGACGGCCTGCAGAACGAGAGCGCCACCGTGCCCACGGAGGTGAAGGCCGAGTTCATCCGCCGCCTCGCCGCCGCGGGCCTGACCACCATCGAGGCCACCAGCTTCGTCCACCCCAAGTGGGTGCCCCAACTCGCCGACGCCGAGCAGCTCTTCCCGCTGGTCAGCGACCTCCCCGGGGTGGACCTGCCGGTGCTGGTGCCCAATCTGCGCGGTCTGGAGCGGGCCCGCGCGCTGGGCGCCCGGCGCCTCGCGGTCTTCGCCAGCGCCACCGAGTCCTTCGCCCGGGCCAACCTCAACCGCTCGGTGGACGAGTCCTTGGAGATGTTCGCCACGGTGGTCGCCGCGGCCAAACAGGGCCCCTCGAAGACGGCGGCCCCCGAGACGGGCGCAGGCCCCCGGACCGGCGCGGGCCCCCGGACCGGCGCCGGAGACACCGCCCCTCCCCCGGCCGACCGCCCCGGCCCCGTCCCCGCGACCGCCGCCACGGCCGCGGACACCACCCCTGGGGCGCCCCCCGGGGCCACCCACGTCCGCGGCTACCTCTCCATGTGCTTCGGCGACCCCTGGGAGGGCCCCGTCCCCGTCGCCCAGGTGGTCCGGGTCTGCCGGGCCCTGATGGACATGGGCTGCGACGAGCTGAGCCTGGGCGACACCATCGGCGTGGCCGCCCCGGGCCAGGTGCACGTCCTGCTCACCGCGCTGAACGAGGCGGGCATCCCCACCTCGGCTCTCGGCGTGCACTTCCACGACACCTACGGGCAGGCGCTCGCCAACACACTGGCCGCCCTCCAGCACGGCGTCACCACCGTCGACGCCTCGGCGGGCGGCCTGGGCGGCTGCCCGTACGCGAAGAGCGCCACCGGCAACCTCGCCACCGAGGACCTCGTGTGGATGCTGCACGGCCTCGGTATCGAGACCGGCGTCGACCTGGACCGGCTCACCGCCACGAGCGCATGGCTGGCCCGGCACCTGGGGCGGCCCAGCCCGTCCCGCACCGTGCGGGCCCTCACCGGGGCACCGGCTCAGAAGTCAGCGCCCGCGTCATAAGGAGTTCCCGTCATGACCATTGACCACCGGCTCTCCCCGGAACACGAAGAACTCCGCAGGACCGTCGCGGAGTTCGCCCGCGAGGCCGTCGCGCCGAAGATCGGCGACTTCTACGAGCGGCACGAGTTCCCGTACGAGATCGTCCGAGAGATGGGCCGCATGGGCCTCTTCGGGCTGCCCTTCCCCGAGGAGTACGGGGGCATGGGCGGCGACTACCTGGCGCTCGGCATCGCCCTTGAGGAGCTGGCCCGGGTGGACTCCTCGGTGGCGATCACCCTGGAGGCGGGCGTCTCCCTGGGTGCCATGCCGATCCACCTGTACGGCACCGAGGAGCAGAAGCGCACCTGGCTGCCCCGGCTCTGCTCCGGCGAGATACTGGGCGCGTTCGGCCTGACGGAGCCGGACGGCGGCACCGACGCCGGCGCCACCCGCACCACTGCCCGCCGCGACGAGGCCACCGGCGAGTGGGTGATCAACGGCACCAAGTGCTTCATCACCAACTCGGGCACCGACATCACCGGCCTGGTCACGGTCACCGCGGTCACCGGCCGCAAGGACGACGGAAGCCCGCTGATCTCGTCCTTCATCGTGCCGTCCGGCACGCCCGGCTTCACGGTCGCCGCGCCGTACTCGAAAGTCGGCTGGAACGCCTCGGACACCCGCGAGCTGTCCTTCGCGGACGTGCGCGTACCGGCCGGGAACCTGCTCGGCGAGGAGGGCCGCGGCTACGCGCAGTTCCTGCGCGTCCTGGACGAGGGCCGGATCGCCATCTCGGCACTGGCCACCGGCCTCGCCCAGGGCTGTGTCGACGAGTCGGTGAAGTACGCCCGGGAGCGGCACGCCTTCGGCCGGAACATCGGCGCGTACCAGGCCATCCAGTTCAAGATCGCCGACATGGAGATGAAGGCGCACACCGCGCGGCTCGCCTGGCGGGACGCGGCGTCCCGGCTGATCAGCGGCGAGCCGTTCAAGAAGGAGGCGGCGCTCGCCAAGCTGTACTCGTCCACCATCGCCGTGGACAACGCCCGCGACGCCACCCAGATCCACGGCGGCTACGGCTTCATGAACGAGTATCCGGTGGCCCGGATGTGGCGGGACGCCAAGATCCTGGAGATCGGCGAGGGCACGAGCGAGGTCCAGCGCATGCTGGTCGCCCGCGAACTCGGGCTCACGAGCTGAGCCCGACCCTGCGGGCCGCGCCGACCCCGGTACCCCAGGGGCGCCCTCACATGGGGGGCTGGGCCCCGGCCCACCTCAGGGGCGCGGGGAACTGCGCAACAAGCCACGACGAACCGTCACATCGCCACCATCCCCAAGAGGCAGCCAGAGCGCGCCCCGGACCACCGGCAGGTGGTGCATGGAGACACAACCCCGCACCCCTATCGGGGCGCAGCCCCGCCTTGAAGGGGCGCGGGGAACTGCGCGCCGAGCCACGACGAACCGTCACATCGCCACCGCCCCGAAGAGGCAGTCAGGTCGCGCCCGGACCACAGCAGGTGGTGTGTCGCTCGCGCAGTTCCCCGCGCCCCTGCGGGTGGGCCGGGGCGCAGCCCCACAGACCGGGCACAGCCCACAGACCGGGCACAGCCCACAGACCGGGCACAGCCCCCAGACGGGGCCGGTCAGGGCCGGGAGGGCCCGGGACCCCTGGACAATTCGTTAGGTTAGGTTAACCTAACTACGCACTGAGCCCAGTGACCCCGTACACCCCTTCACGAAAGCAGTGCTCCCATGCGTCACGCCCGCGCCCCCCACCCCTCCCGTCGCGGCGTCCTCGCCGCGGGCGGCACCGTCGGCCTCGGCGCCCTGCTCGCCGCCTGCGGTGACGGCGGATCGGCGGGCTCGTCCGGCGGCCAAGGCAGCAAAGCCGGCAAGGGATCCGGCCCCTGGACGTTCAAGGACGACCGCGGCATCCGGGTGAGCACGGACGCCACACCCGAGAACATCGTGGCGTTCACCGGCGTCGCCGCCGCGCTCCACGACTACGGCGTCGAGGTCAAGGGCGTCTTCGGCCCCACCAGGACCAAGGACGGCCGGCCCGATGTGCAGGCCGGCGACCTGGACGTGGACAAGGTGACCGTGCTCGGCAACGAGTGGGGCCAGTTCAACCTGGAGAAGTACGCGGCCCTCGCCCCCGACCTGCTCGTCTCCACGATGTTCGACGACTCGGGCACCCTCTGGTACGTCCCGGACGAGTCCAAGGACAAGATCCTGAAGCTGGCGCCCGGCGTGGGCATCAGCGTCTACGACCGCCCGATGACCGAGCCGCTGCGGCGCCTGCTCGCCCTCGCCGGGGCACTCGGCGCCGACACCGGGGATCAGAGGGTGAGGGCCGCGAAGAAGCGCTTCGAGGACGCCTCGGCCCGACTGCGCAGGGCCACGAAGGCCAAGCCCGGCATCAGGGTGCTGGTGGGCTCGGCCAGTCAGGACGTCTTCTACGTCTCGGGCTCGCGCCTCTCCGCGGACCTGGAGTACTTCAAGTCCCTCGGGGTGAACTTCGTGGAGCCCCCGGAGTCGGCCAAGAAGGCCAGCGGCGGCTGGTTCGAGAACCTGAGCTGGGAGAACGTCGACAAGTACGGCGCCGACCTCATCATGATGGACAACCGCACCTCGGCCCTCCAGCCCGCCGCGCTGGACAAGTCCAAGCCGACCTGGCGGAAGCTGCCCGCCGTCGCCGCCGGCCAGGTCATCCCCCGGGTGACCGAGCCCATCTACTCGTACGACAAATGCGCCCCGATCCTGGACGCCCTGGCGGCGGCGCTGGAGAAGGCCAAGAAGGTGCGCTGAGCAGCGGGCCGCCCGGCGGCACGCCGAGCACCGGGGCCACCCGGCACCCCCGCGAGGTCCACGCCCCCGCGCGTGGCCCCCCGCGTCCCGGACACCTTCGCACGAGCCCGCCGACCCGACGTGCCGCCCCTTCAGCCCACCCACACGAGCCACCCGCACCCCTCTGTCCGCACGCCCACACCCCCGCCCTCCCGCCGCGGCGCCGCGGGCGCGCCGTGCTGCGAGCCGAGCAACAACTCAGGTTAGGCTAACCTAAGTTTTCGACCACCCCGGAGGACTCCCCATGCGCTCGCACCTGCTCAATGACGCGACGACGGACCGGTACCGCCGATCCGTGACCGAAGGAATCGAGCGGGTGGCGGCCAGACTCGCCGCCACCGAGCGGCCGTTCACCGGCGTCACCGCCGACGACCTCACCCCCCGCTTCGCGGCGATCGACCTCGACCGTCCCCTGTACGACACCACCGCCGCGCTCGACGAACTGGAGGAGGTCTACCTCCGCGACGCGGTCTGGTTCCACCACCCCCGTTACCTCGCCCACCTCAACTGCCCGGTGGCCATCCCCGCGGTGCTCGGCGAGGCGGTGCTCTCGGCGGTGAACTCCTCGCTGGACACCTGGGACCAGTCCGCGGGCGGCACCCTGATCGAGCGCCGGCTGATCGACTGGACGGCCGGGCGGCTGGGCCTCGGACCGGCCGCGGACGGGGTCTTCACCAGCGGCGGCACCCAGTCCAACCTCCAAGCCCTGCTGCTCGCCCGTGAGGAGGCGAAGACGGGCGACCTCGTCGGAGCCCCGGCCCGGCTGCGCATCCTCACCTCCGAGGTCAGCCACTTCAGCGTCCGCAAGGCGGCGAAACTCCTCGGCCTCGGCCCGGACGCGGTGGTCTCCGTCCCCTGTGACCGCGACAAGCGGATGCGCACCCTCGCGCTCGCCCGGGAGCTGGCCCGCTGCACCCGCGAGGGCCTGGTGCCGATGGCCGTGGTCGCCACCGCGGGCACCACCGACTTCGGCTCCATCGACCCCCTGGCGGAGATCGCGGAGCTGTGCGCCCGGTACGGCACCTGGCTGCACGTGGACGCGGCCTACGGCTGCGGCCTGCTGGTCTCCCGCGGCGGCCGGCACCTGCTGGCCGGCATCGAGCGCGCCGACTCGGTCACCGTCGACTACCACAAGTCGTTCTTCCAGCCGGTCAGCTCCAGCGCCGTGCTGGTCAGGGACGCGGCCGTGCTGCGGCACGCCACCTACCACGCGGACTACCTCAACCCCCGGCACGCCGCCCGGGAACGCATCCCCAACCAGGTGGACAAGTCCCTCCAGACCACCCGCCGCTTCGACGCGCTCAAGCTCTGGCTGACGCTGCGCATCATGGGCGCGGACGCGGTGGGCGAACTCTTCGACGAGGTGTGCGCGCTGGCCGCGGAGGGCTGGCGGATGCTGGCGGCCGACCCGCGGTTCGACGTCGTGGTGCGCCCCCAGCTCTCCACCCTCGTCTTCCGCTACGTCCCCGTGGCGCCCACCGACCCGGCCGGCGTCGACCGCGCCAACCTGCACGCCCGCAAGGCGCTCTTCTCATCCGGTGACGCGGTGGTCGCGGGCACCACCGTGGACGGCCGCCACTACCTGAAGTTCACCCTGCTCAACCCCGCGACCACGACCGCCGACATCGCAACCGTCCTGGACCTGATCGCCGGCCACGCCGAGCAGTACCTGGGAGAGAACCTTGACCGCGCCTGCTGACCCCGTCATGGCCGCCGGCTCCGTCGTGGACGCCGACTTCGTCGGCATCGGCCTCGGCCCCTTCAACCTGGGCCTGGCCTGCCTGACCGAGCCGATCGAGGACCTGAACGGCGTCTTCCTGGAGGCCAAGCCGGACTTCGACTGGCACTCGGGCATGTTCCTCGACGGCGCCCACCTCCAGACGCCGTTCCTGTCGGACCTGGTGACGCTCGCGGACCCCACCTCCCCGTACTCGTTCCTGAACTACCTCAAGCAGTCGGGGCGGCTGTACGCGTTCTACATCCGCGAGAACTTCCATCCGCTGCGCACCGAGTACAACGCCTACTGCCGCTGGGCCGCCGCCCGGCTGTCCAGCGTCCGCTTCGGCACGACGGTCACGGAGGTGACGTACGAGCCGGCGGCCGGCGGCTCGGCCTCCAAGGGCGGCACCGGACGAGACGAAGGCCCCGGACGGTGCGAGGACACCGACCGGGAACACCGGGACGGCGGCACCGGCCCGGGGCACCGCGACGCCGGCCGGTACACCGTGCGCACCTCCACGGGCGTCACCTACCGCGCCCCGCACCTGGTGCTGGGCACCGGCACCCCGCCGTACCTGCCCGAGGCGTGCGAGGGCCTGGGCGGCGACGCGCTCCACAACTCCCGCTACCTGGCGATGCGGTCGCGGCTGATGCGGAAGAAGTCGATCACCCTGGTCGGCAGCGGGCAGTCCGCCGCCGAGATCTACCACGACCTGCTCGGCGGCATCGACACCCACGGCTACCGGCTCGACTGGGTCACCCGCTCCCCGCGGTTCTTCCCGCTGGAGTACACCAAGCTGACGCTGGAGATGACGTCGCCGGAGTACGCCGACTACTTCCACGCCCTGCCCGAGGACACCCGCTACCGCCTGGAGCAGCAGCAGAAGGGCCTCTTCAAGGGCATCGACTCGGCGCTGATCGACGCCGTCTTCGACCTGCTCTACCAGAAGAGCCTGGCCGGCCCGGTGCCCACCCGGCTGCTCACCAACACCGCCCTGCGCACCGCCGCGTACGACGAGGCGTCCGGCCTCTACACGCTGGGCCTGCGCCAGGAGGAGCAGGAACGTGACTTCACCCTGCACACCGAGGGTCTGATCCTCGCCACCGGCTACCGGTACCGGCCGCCGGAGTTCCTGCGGCCCGTGCACGACCGCATCCGCTGGGACGGCCACGGCCGCTTCGACGTGGCGCGCAACTACGCCATCGACACCACGGGACGGGGCATCTTCCTGCAGAACGCCGCCGTGCACACCCACAGCGTCACCAGCCCCGACCTGGGCATGGGCGCCTACCGCAACGCCTACATCATCAGGGAGCTGCTGGGCCGCGAGGTGTACCCGGTGGAGAAGTCCATCGCGTTCCAGGACTTCGCCGCCCCCGCCGACCAGCCGGAAGGACCACGGACATGACCACGCACCCGGGCCGCCCCGTGTTCACCCGCGCCGACCCCGCGCTCGGCGACTTCGCCCTGCGGGACCTCGACCCGCTGGCCGACGCGGAGCTGGTGCACCGCTGGGTGACCCATCCCAAGGCGGTGTTCTGGCTGATGGGGGACGCCCGTCTGGAGGAGGTGGAGCGCGCGTACATGGCGATCGCGGCCCACCCGCACCACGACGCCTTCCTCGGCCTGCACCGCGGGGCGCCCGCGTTCCTCGTCGAGCGGTACGACCCGGCGCGCGTCGAGCTCGACGGCCGGTACGAGGCCCGGGACGGCGACGTGGGCATGCACTTCCTGACCGCCCCGGGTGACGTGCGCATCCCGGGGTTCACCCTGGCCGTGCTCACCACCGTGATGGAGTTCCTGTTCGCCGACCCGGCGACCCGGCGCGTCGTCGTCGAACCCGATGTGCGCAACACCGCCGTGCACGCCCTCAACCACGCCGTGGGCTTCGTCCCCGACCGCGAGATCACCAAGCCGGAGAAGACCGCCCTGCTCAGCTTCTGCACCCGCGAGCAGTACGCCGCAGCCAGAGGAGCCTTCTCATGACCCTGTCCGACGCCGTCGCCCATCTGACCCCAAAGCGCTGGGAGGAGGCGAACCGCCTGCTTCTCCGCAAGGCGCTCGCCGAGTTCGCCCACGAGCGGCTGATCACGCCGGCCGCCTGCGGCGGCGGGCAGTACGAGGTGTTCGCCGACGACCGGGGCACGGCCTACCGGTTCCGTGCGCGGCTGTTCGCGCTGGACCACTGGGCCGTCGACATGGCCTCGATCGTCCGGCGGCGCACCGCGGACGGCACCGTACTGCCGCTGTCCGCGCTGGACTTCTGCACCGAGCTGCGCGGCAGCCTCGGCCTGGGCGACGAGATCCTGCCGGTCTACCTGGAGGAGATATCGTCCACGCTCGCGAGCACCTGCTACAAGCTGGCCAAGCCCGACGTACCCGCGGCGGAGCTGGCCGGCGCGGACTTCCAGGCCATCGAGGCCGGCATGACCGAGGGCCACCCCTGCTTCGTCGCCAACAACGGCAGGCTCGGCTTCGGCGTGCACGAGTACCTGTCGTACGCGCCCGAGACGGCGAGCCACGTCCGGCTGATCTGGGTCGCCGCGCACCGGGACCGTGCCGCGTTCCACGCGGGCACCGGCGTGGGCTACGAGGCGCTGCTCCGCGCGGAACTGGGCGAGGCCACCCTGATCCGCTTCCGGGCGGCACTGCGCGCCCAGGGCCTCGACCTCGACGACTACCTGCTGATACCCGTGCACCCGTGGCAGTGGTGGAACAAGCTCTCCGTGACCTTCGCCGCGGAGGTCGCCACCCGGCGTCTCGTCTGCCTCGGCGAGGGGGACGACTCCTACCTCGCCCAGCAGTCGATCCGCACCTTCTTCAACATCAGCGACCCCACGAAGCACTACGTCAAGACGGCGCTGTCGGTGCTCAACATGGGCTTCATGCGGGGCCTGTCCGCCGCGTACATGGCGGCCACCCCGGCCATCAACGACTGGCTCGCGGAGCTGGTCGGCGGTGACGAGGTGCTGCGCGCCTCCGGCCTCACCATCCTGCGCGAGCGCGCCGCCGTCGGCTACCGGCACCCGGAGTACGAGGCCGCCACCGACCGCCACTCGCCCTACCGCAAGATGCTCGCGGCGCTGTGGCGGGAGTCGCCCGTGCCGGGCCTGAAGGACGGCGAACGGCTCGCCACGATGGCCTCGCTGCTGCACACCGACCGCAGCGGCGCGTCCCTGGCCGCCGCGCTCGTCGAGCGCTCCGGCGCCCGCCCCACCGAGTGGCTGCGCGGCTACCTGCGCGCCTACCTCGTGCCGCTGCTGCACTGCTTCTACGCCCACGGCCTGGTGTTCATGCCGCACGGCGAGAACACCATCCTGGTCCTGGACGGGGCCGGCACCGTCCAGCGAGCGATCTTCAAGGACATCGCCGAGGAGATCTCCGTGCTGGACCCGGACGCGGACCTGCCGCCCGCGGTCGCGCGCATCAAGGCGGACGTCCCCGCGGACCAGCGGCTGCTGTCGCTCTTCACGGACGTCTTCGACTCCTTCTTCCGCTTCCTGTCCGCGCACCTGGCCACCGAGGGCCTCCTCGACGAGGACACCTTCTGGGCCACGGTCGCCGACTGCGTCCGCGACTACCAGCACGCCCACCCCGAACTCGCGGACCGCTTCCGGCGGTACGACGTCTTCGCCCCCGAGTTCGCCCTCTCCTGCCTGAACCGCCTCCAGCTCCGCGACAACCGCCAGATGGTGGACCTGGCGGACCCTTCGGGGGCGTTGCAGCTCGTGGGCACGCTGAAGAACCCCATCGCCTGAGCGGCCGGTGCCCGCTCCGGCCCCGCCCCGCCCGATCCCGGGTAGCCTGATCCGCCGCGCTCCGGAGCGAGGGAGGTGCCGTCATCGACGTCGACCAGTTGCTGTCCGCGCTCGGCGCGTGGGGCAGGCCCGTGCGGTCGGCCGAGCGGCTCACCGGCGGGTGGAACTCGACCACATGGCTCGTCAGGACGTCGTCCGAGGACGGATCGGGGCGGTATGTGGCCAAGGTCGCCGACGCCCACGACAGCGACGCCTTCCACAGCGGCCTGCGGGTGGCCGGCTTCGCGGCGTCCCGCGGCTTCCCCAGCGGCGCACCCGTGGCCCTGCCGGACGGCCGGCTGACCGTGGACGTACCGGGCGGCGTACTCGCCCTGCTCCGGTTCGTCCCCGGCCGGCCCGCCTCCGTCTCCTCCGCGGCCGACGTGCGCCGCGCGGGGGCGACGCTCGCCAGGGCCCATCTGTCCGTCCGGGACGGCACCCGGGTGAGCGAGCAGCACGCCTGGCCGTGGGCCTGGGCCGACGAGTGCCTGCGGACGCTGCCCATGGCGCCCGAGGTCCGTAAGGCCGCGGCACGTGCGCTCCAGGAGGCCCGCGACGTCACGGCACGCTGCGCACTGCCCCTCGGCGTCGTGCACGGAGACCCGGGCCCGGACGCGTTCCGCCTGCGCGACGAGGCACCCGGACACGACGGCCTCATCGACTGGGCGGCCGCCATGCAGGCCCCGCCGCTCTACGATCTCGCCGCCTTCGCCGTGATGACCCGCAGCGCCCCCGGAGCGCTGTCCCCGCTCCTGGCCGGCTACCAGCACCTCGTCCCGGCGGTCCGCGGCCAACTGCGCCATCTCGACGTCTTCGTCAGGCTCCGGTGGATGTGCGAGGCTGTCTACTTCACCGCCCGCCTGGCCCGGGGCATCACCCGGGGCGCCGGGTCCGGGGCGGAGAACCGGGAGCGCCTCGCGGAGGCGTACGCGGGGCTGACGGGAGGGGGAGCCGTATGAGTGCCATGACCGGTTATCCGGCCGCCGCGGAGGCGGCCGTGGGGCTGCTCGGGAGGCCCGAGGTCGCCGACGCATGGCGGACGCCGAGCGCGCTGGCCGGGATGAGCGTCGGCGGGCTCGCCGGGCACCTCGCGTACCAGGTCCTCAGCGTCACCGAGGCCCTTGATGCGCCGCCCTCCGGTGAGCCGCCCATCACCCTGCTCGACGACTACGCGCGGGCCGAGTGGCTCGGTGCGCCGGTGGACGGCGCGGTCAACACCGGTATCCGCGCCAAGGGCGAGACCATCGCGGCCGAGGGCCCGGGGGCTCTGCACCGGCGCACCCGGGCCGCGCTCGACGAGCAGCGCGACCGGCTCGCGGACCGCTCGGGCGACGAGGCGTTCCTGATGCCGCGGGCGGGCTGGGCACTGACCCTGGCGGACTTCCTCACCACCCGGCTGCTGGAGCTCGCGGTGCACCTGGACGACCTCGCCGTCAGCGTCCACCTGCCCACGCCCGAACTGCCCGCCGAGGCCTTCGACCCGGTCCTCGCCCTGCTGGCGAGACTCGCCGCGCGACGACACGGCCAGCCGGCCCTGGTGAGGGCCCTGGCCCGCGCGGAACGGGCGCCCGGGACGGTCAACGCGCTCTGAGCCGGGCGCGGCCGCGACCCGGCAGGGGCGCGGGACTGTTTCCTCGTGCGGCGCCGCCGCGAGGGCGCGCCAAGCCCGTTGGCGAGGCCCGCAGATCCCACCGCCCCCAGGGGGGCGCCGCCGCCGGGGCGGGCACTGCCCGCCCCGGCCCCCAGGTCCCACCGCCCCCAGGGGGGCGCCCCTACCGTGTCGGTCGGCGCCGGCTACGCCGGCCAGTCCACCTCCGGCGACCGGTAGAAGTCGATCCCCAGCGCCGTCATCCGCGGCCCCTGGGCCGCGAGGCGCACCCGGTAGTCGTCCCAGTCGTGGGTGGACGCGGGCGACCAGCCCAGCTCGGCGATGCCGGGCAGGCGCGGGAAGGCCATGTAGTCGATGTCGGCCGAGCTGGTGATCGTCTCCGTCCACAGCGGGGCCTCCACGCCCAGGACCGCGTCCTCGGGCAGTCCCTCCAGGTAGCTGCCCGGGTCCCAGTCGTAGGAGCGCCGCACCTCGACCAGGCCCGCCCAGTCCTGCCCGAGCGGGGTGTCCTCGGTGTACTTCATGTCCAGGTAGGCGCGGTCCGCGGGGGACAGCACGACCTTGGCGCCGTCGCGGGCCGCGTCGACGACCTGCTCGCGCTCGTCGGCCCCGGTGGCGTCGTAGCCCCAGTACTGCACCGCCGCGCCCGGCACCGGGTGCGCCCCGGCGAGCTGGTGCCACGCCATGACCTGCTTGCCGTGCCCGGTGACCAGCGGCTGCGCCTTGTCCATCAGGGTGACGTAGTCGTCGTGGCTGGTCGAGTGCGCCTCGTCGCCGCCGATGTGCAGGTAGCGGCCCGGGGTCAGGGCGGCCAGCTCGGAGAGGACGTCGGTCAGGAAGTCGTACGTCACCGGCTTGGCCGCGCACAGCGAGCTGAACCCGACGTCCGTGCCGGTGTAGAGCGGGGGCGCGACGCCGTCGCAGTTCAGCTCGGCGTAGGAGGCGAGGGCGGCGTTGGTGTGGCCCGGCATGTCTATCTCCGGGACCACCTCCACGTACCGGGACGCGGCGTACTGCACGAGGTCCGTGTACTCGGCCTTGGTGTAGTAGCCGCCCTTGCCGCCGCCGACCTCGGTGGAGCCGCCGTAGGTGGCGAGCCTCGGCCAGGAGTCGACGGCGATGCGCCAGCCCTGGTCGTCGGAGAGGTGCAGGTGCAACTCGTTGATCTTGTACAGGGCCAGTTCGTCGATGAACCGCTTGACCTGGTCGACGGTGAAGAAGTGCCGCGAGACGTCGAGCATGGCGCCCCGGTAGGCGAACCGCGGGGTGTCCTCGATGGTGCCGCCCGCGATCCGCCAGGGCCCGGGCTGCGGGGTGCGCTCCTCCACCGCCGCGGGCAGCAGCTGGCGCAGCGTCTGCACCCCGTGGAAGAGCCCGCCGGGCGCCGCCGCGGTGATGGTGACCGACCGCGCGTCGCTGGCGAGCCGGTAGCCCTCGGTGCCGAGGGAGGTCTGGTCGGGGGCCAGCTCCAGGCGGATGCCGTCGGTGTCGCCCGCGCCGTCCTCGACGGGCAGCGGGAAGCCGGTGGAGGGGCGCAGCACGCCGGCGAGGTAGTCGCCGATCTGCCGAGCCTGGCGCAGGTCGGCGCCGTCCGGGCGGCCGTGACCGTGGCTTCGGCCGGGTCCCCGGCCCTGGCCACGACCGTCGTCCCCGTGGTGCGCGCCCGGCCCGCCCACGGCCGCGGTGTCCACCCGAATGCCGGTGGCCCTGGTGATCTCGTACCCGGTGCCACCGGGCGTGACGGAGGCGGGGGCGGGCACGATCGCGTCGAGCGGGGTGGCGGCACGCGGGCCCGGGGCCGGCTCGGCCGCCGCCGGGAGCGAGGCGAAGGTGCAGAGCCCTGCCGCGGTCAGCAGGACCAGCGAGCCGAGGAGCCGGGACGTTCCGAGGCGGTGTCTTGCGCGCGCTGTGACCTTCTGGCTCACGGACGGTTCCCTTCGGCTCGGCGGGTGCCCGGGCGGCATCCTGCGGGGTGCGTCGGACCGTCGCCATGCGTACCGCGCGCACCACGATCGGTCAAGGTGCAGACCAATAGGTCGCGGAAACCGGGATCCGGACGGGGCCTCCCACCGCCCATTCCACCGGGTGCCTGCCCGGAATCGGGCAGAATTGTTGCGAAAGCCGGGACCGTACTCCACGATCAACGGGTGCACGACGACCTCGTTGACCACCTGACGCGCAGCACGCCGCTCAGCCGCGGCGAGGCCCTGCGGGTGGTCCAGGACGTGCTCGCCTACTTCGACGAGACGACCGAGGCCTTCGTGCGCCGCCGGCACCGCGAACTCCAGGGGCAGGGCCTGGTGAACGCGGAGATCTTCGAGCGGGTCGCGGCGGAACTGCGCTACCGCGCGGTCGCGCCGCCCGAGCTGTCACTGAGACAGCTCCGCCGCATCGTCTACGGCTGAGCACGCCGCGCCGCCCCGGGCGGCCGGAACCACCTCACCCCGAAATCGCCCCACCCAGGAAGCCAGCACACCCAAGGGGAGAACCATATGTGCGGAATCGTCGGATACATCGGCAGGCGCGACGTGGCGCCGCTGCTGCTGGAGGGGCTGCAGCGGCTGGAGTACCGCGGCTACGACTCCGCGGGCATCGTCGTCACCGCCCCGAAGGCGGCCGGCCTGAAGATGATCAAGGCGAAGGGCCGGGTACGGGACCTGGAGGCGCGGATCCCCAAGCGGTTCGCGGGCACCACCGGCATCGCGCACACCCGCTGGGCCACCCACGGCGCCCCGTCCGACGCGAACGCCCACCCGCACCTGGACTCCGGCGACCGGGTCGCCGTCGTACACAACGGCATCATCGACAACGCCGCGGAGCTGCGCGCCAAACTGGAGGCCGACGGAGTGGTGTTCCGCTCCGAGACGGACACCGAGGTCGTCACCCACCTGATCGCCCGCAGCGAGGCCGAGACCCTGGAGCAGCGGGTGCAGGGCGCCCTCCGGATCATCGAGGGCACCTACGGGATCGCGGTGCTGCACGCCGACTTCCCCGACCGCATCGTGGCGGCCCGCAACGGCTCCCCGGTGGTGCTGGGCATCGGCGAGAAGGAGATGTTCGTCGCGTCGGACGTCGCCGCGCTGGTCGCGCACACCCGGCAGATCGTCACGCTGGACGACGGCGAGATGGCCACGCTCAAGTCCGACGACTTCCGCACGTACACCATCGAGGGCACCCGCACCACCGCCTCGCCCACCACGGTGGAGTGGGAGGCCGAGTCGTACGACATGGGTGGCCATGACACCTATATGCACAAGGAGATCTGCGAGCAGCCGGACGCCGTGGACCGGGTGCTGCGCGGCCGGATCGACGAGCGGTTCGCCACCGTGCGCCTCGGCGGGCTCAACCTGGACGCGCGCGAGGCACGGGCGGTGCGGCGGGTGAAGATCCTCGGCTGCGGCACCTCGTACCACGCGGGTCTGATCGGGGCGCAGATGATCGAGGAGCTGGCCCGGATCCCCGCGGACGCCGAGCCCGCCTCCGAGTTCCGCTACCGCAACCCGGTGGTGGACCCGGACACGCTCTACGTCGCCGTCTCGCAGTCCGGTGAGACCTATGACGTGCTGGCGGCCGTACAGGAGCTGAAGCGCAAGGGCGCACGGGTGCTCGGCGTCGTGAACGTGGTGGGCTCGGCGATCGCCCGCGAGGCGGACGGCGGTGTGTACGTGCACGCGGGGCCCGAGGTGTGTGTGGTCTCCACCAAGTGCTTCACCAACACCACGGTCGCGTTCGCGCTGCTCGCGCTGCACCTGGGCCGCACCCGCGACCTGTCGGTGTCGGACGGCCGGCGGATCATCGAGGGACTGCGCAGGCTGCCGGCGCAGATCTCCGAGATCCTGGCCCAGGAGGACCGGATCAGGGCGCTGGCCCAGGAGTACGCCGAGGCCAGGTCGATGATGTTCATCGGGCGGGTGCGCGGCTACCCGGTGGCGCGCGAGGCCTCGCTCAAGCTGAAGGAGGTCTCCTACGTGCACGCCGAGGCGTACCCGGCCTCGGAGCTGAAGCACGGCCCGCTGGCGCTGATCGAGCCGGCCCTGCCGACGGTGGCCATCGTCCCGGACGACGACCTGCTGGAGAAGAACCGGGCGGCGCTGGAGGAGATCAAGGCCCGCGACGGGCGCATCCTCGCGGTGGCCCACCAGGAACAGCCGAAGGCCGACCGCACCATCGTCGTGCCGAAGAACGAGGACGAGCTGGACCCGATCCTCATGGGCATCCCGCTGCAACTCCTCGCGTACCACACGGCGCTGGCGCTGGGGCGCGACATCGACAAGCCGCGGAACCTGGCGAAGTCCGTGACGGTGGAGTGAGCCGACAGGGTGGTGGCCCTCACCGGGAGGTGGCCCCCACCGGAGGTGGCGCCCACCGGGAGGCGGTCCCATTCAGGGCACCGGGGCTCAGGGCGACAAACGTCAGGGAGCCCGTCCGGGCTCAGGGGATGACGATGACCGGGCGGTGGGCGCGGCGGGCCAGGCGGCCTGCCACGGAGCCGAAGATGCGGCCGACGATGCCGTGTGTGGAGCCGACGACGATGGCGTCCGCCTCGTACTCCTTGCCGACCTCTTCGAGTTCGTGACAGATGTCGCCGCCGCGCTCCACCAGGATCCAGGGCACCTCGGACAGGTAGTCCGCGCAGGCCAGTTCGAGGCCGAGGACCTCGGTGCGGTGGTCGGGCACGTCCACGAAGACCGGGGGCTCGCAGCCCGCCCACACCGTGGTGGGCAGCCGGTTGGCAACATGAACGATGATCAGACCGGAGCGTGATCGGTGCGCCATTCCGATGGCGTAGGCGAGCGCTCGCTCGCTGGACGTGGAGCCGTCGAAGCCGACGACGACGCCGTGCTTGAAGGCTGGATCGCAGGAATGGCGTGCGTCTTCCGCCGCCAGGGGGTCGGCCGTGGGATCGGCTACCTGCCGCTTGCGGTCCGCTGGTTCAAAGTATTCGTGACCGGCCATCGGTGTCTCGGCGAAGGGAGTCCTCTTGAGGAGGGGGCGGCTGACGGGATGCGGCTGTCAAGGTGTCGGACGGGGTACTCGCGTGAGTCGGCGGCAGTTTGGACTGCTGGGGTACCGGACTCGTGTCCGGGAATCATCTTCCCAACCCCTTACCCGCAAGGGTACGGCTGCACTCCTTTCGTTCCGAGGTCCTTCCATGCCCCGCCCAGGGCACTTGAGGGTGCTGTGCAGCGGCGCGATGCGGTGTTCACCGGAGCATGCATGAGCGAGCGCCCCTATGGCAATGGTTGCTGCCCAGTACAGCCGGTTCACGATCCGCCACAGTGCGTGTCCGCTTCCCGGAACTGCCTCGCTGACCTGCCGATACGTCATGTACGGGGCACATTACGAGGGCATACGCGCGGCTTGCCCGGACTGTGACTCACCCTTGGAGCGGGCGCCGGAGGGCGGGCGGCCCGCTCCGGGGCACCGACGGGAGCACCGCACCGCGCCCATGCGCCTCGTGCGACCCTTACCGCCCATCGCGGCACTCCCACACAAGCGCGGGCGCACACCATGTACGACAGGCGCGCCAGGGCGCACGATGGGAGCGCACCCAAGGGTCCGCAATGCGCGCTCCGAGCCGTCCGGGACGCCCGCGGGGCGCGTGCCGTCCCAGCCATCCGAGCACTCGAACCTATGAACAGGTCCTGCGAAAGCGGGCAGAGCCGTGCGGCAGAGCACAGGCACCACGGGGCCTGTGAGGGGGTGTCAGTCGGAAGACCGTCCGGTTTGTTGGCCGAGCACCGATGCTTTTCAGCCAACTTCTCAGGGGTGTATTTTTCTTGGCCAGAACCCCCTCAACCCCCGTGGCCACCAGTACGGAACGGGACTCGGGGCGGACGCGCGCCCTATAGGGACCGGCCACGAGCCGGAGGCCCACTTCCCAGTCGGGGTCTCGGAGTGCCACGCTTCGTGATCGAATGCTTTACGCCAAGTTGCCATGTCGACATAGTGGCGGGTGCTGAACCGGCCACTTCGGCACCAACGGACACAGTAAGTTCGATCATGCTTGTCACACGGCGGGGGACTCGTGCAGGACCGAGGGGAAACGTGCAGGAGCGACAGACCCACCAGGTAAGGGGCGCCGCGACAACCGAGGGGGGCTTAGGGACATGAGCCACGATTCCACTGCCGCACCCGAAGCCGCAGCCCGGAAGCTGTCGGGGCGACGCCGCAGGGAAATCGTCGCCGTGGTGCTGTTCAGCGGCGGGCCCATCTTCGAGAGTTCCATACCGCTGTCCGTGTTCGGCATCGACCGCCAGGACGCCGGCGTGCCGCGCTACCGGCTGCTGGTGTGCTCCGGCGAGGACGGTCCGCTGCGCACCACGGGCGGCCTGGAACTCACGGCGCCCCACAATCTCGACGCGATCTCGCGGGCGGGCACCGTGGTGGTGCCGGCCTGGCGGTCGATCACCGCCCCGCCCCCCGAGGAGGCGCTCGACGCACTCCGCAGGGCGCACGAGGAGGGCGCGAGGATCGTCGGGCTGTGCACCGGTGCCTTCGTGCTGGCCGCGGCGGGCCTGCTGGACGGCCGCCCGGCCACCACACACTGGATGTACGCGCCGACGCTGGCCAAGCGGTACCCGTCCGTCCACGTCGATCCGCGTGAGCTGTTCGTGGACGACGGCGACGTGCTCACCTCCGCGGGCACGGCGGCGGGCATCGACCTGTGCCTGCACATCGTGCGCACCGACCACGGCAACGAGGCCGCCGGGGCGCTGGCCCGCCGGCTCGTCGTGCCGCCCCGCAGAAGTGGAGGCCAGGAGCGCTACCTGGACAGGTCTTTACCAGAGGAGATCGGCGCCGACCCGCTCGCCGAGGTCGTCGCCTGGGCGCTGGAGCACCTTCACGAGCAGTTCGACGTGGAGACGCTGGCCGCGCGGGCGTACATGAGCCGCCGCACCTTCGACCGGCGGTTCAGGTCGCTGACCGGGAGTGCTCCGCTGCAGTGGCTGATCACCCAGCGGGTGCTGCAGGCGCAGCGGCTCCTGGAGACCTCGGACTACTCGGTCGACGAGGTCGCGGGCCGCTGCGGGTTCCGCTCGCCGGTGGCCCTGCGCGGGCACTTCCGGCGCCAGCTCGGCTCGTCGCCCGCCGCGTACCGGGCCGCGTACCGGGCCCGCAGGCCCGGCGGCGACAAGCCCGCGGAGTCCGGCGCCCACCCGGAGGGCCTGCCCTCGGGGACCCGCCGCGGCACCGGTCCCCTGCCCGCGCCGCTCACCGCGGAGAACGGCCGGGGGCAGGAGCCGTACGGGGTGGCCCGGCCGAACGTGCCGGGCCAGCGGACCGATGCGGAGCGGTCGGCTTCGGGCCGCGTCTGAGCCCCGGCCCACCCGGGCCCCGGCCGCGGGGTCGCGTGTCGGTCGCCCCCTCACCGGGGCGGCCCCACCCCGGCCCCCGGCTGTGCCCGGCTCCCCGCGGCATGGGGCGCCCCCGCCCGGGGCGGTGGGTCCCGGGTGCCTCCGCCCCCCCGGCCCGGCGGCCGCTTCCCCGCGCCCCCATCGGGGCGCCCCGACTCCAACGGCACCCCGGAAGGGGGCGCGGGGAACTGCGCGACCAGCCCCCACCGGCCGCCGACCGAAGAAGAAACCGCAAGAGGCAGGACCCGGAAGGGGCGCGGGGAACTGCGCCACAAGCCCCCCACCGGCCGCCGGCCGAAAGCGAGACCGCAAGAGGCAGGCCCCCGAGGGGCGCGGGGAACTGCGCCACAAGCCCCCACTGGCCACCGGCCGAAAGCGAGACCGCAAGAGGCACAACCCGGCGGCCCGCCGCAGGCGCACGGCCGGAAGGCCGGCCGCCCGGGACCACCCACCGGTGGGGGCTGAGCAAGCGGCTCCCCGCGCCCCGACAGGGGCGCTCCGCGCCGTAGGGTGGCCACATGAACGATCGCATGGTGTGGATCGACTGCGAGATGACCGGGCTCTCGCTGACGAACGACGCGCTCATCGAGGTGGCCGCCCTGGTCACCGACTCGGAGCTGAACGTGCTCGGCGACGGCGTGGACATCGTGATCCGCCCACCGGAGTCGGCACTGGAGACCATGCCCGACGTGGTGCGGCAGATGCACACCGCCTCGGGCCTCCTGGAGGAGCTCCCCCACGGCACCACGCTCGCCGACGCCCAGGACCGGGTCCTCACATACGTCCGCGAGCACGTCAAGGAACCCGGCAAGGCACCGCTGTGCGGCAACTCCGTCGGCACCGACCGCGGCTTCCTGGCCCGCGACATGCCCGACCTGGAGCAGTACCTGCACTACCGGATCGTGGACGTCTCCTCCATCAAGGAACTGGCCCGCCGCTGGTACCCGAGGGCGTACTTCAACAGCCCCGAGAAGAACGGCAACCACCGCGCCCTCGCCGACATCCGCGAGTCCATCGTCGAGCTGCGCTACTACCGCGAGGCGGTCTTCGTACCGCAGCCCGGCCCCGACTCGGAGGCCGCGAAGGCGATCGCCACACGGCACGTGCTGCCTCCGGAGTGACCCGCCGGGTCCGGCCCGGACCCGGCCCGGTGCGGCGCGCCGGCCGTCCCCCGAAAAGCCGTGCGTGAGCACCCGCCCGGACCCTGTACACTTTTTCTCGGCCGGAAGGGAGCCCACCGTCATGGACGGACAGGGCGCGAGGACCGGTCGTGGTGGGTGTAGCTCAGCTGGTAGAGCACCTGGTTGTGGTCCAGGATGTCGCGGGTTCGAGTCCCGTCACTCACCCTGGTGATCAAGGCCCCTGACCTGGGAAAGGTCGGGGGCCTTGGCGTCTGCCCAGCTCACGGGAGCACGACCGGGGCAGCACGCCTGTCCGACAGGGAACTCGGTTCATGTCGTGGAGGAGGTGACCTCCCTTGAGTACGACGACTACTTCCGCATTGCGGAAGAGATCACCGACCCTGGCGGGGGATCGTGCCGACCGGCTCGTAAGGAGGTCGCACGGTGACCTCCTCGGACGCGGATCCGGACGGGGCCGACGCCCTGCGTCGAACCGGAGAGCACAAGCGTGCCGTACTTCATGTACGACGTGATGGGTGAGGAATCGACGAGCCTGACGAGAGTCCAACTGATGACCATCGACGCCCACCTGACGGCACCTGACCCGCGGCCCCGGCACGCTGCCGCTGGTGCTCGGCGGAGCCGGCCGGCAGGCCCCAGCGGAGCTTGTTTCCGCGGCCCCGGCCGGCGATGTGGCGGCGGGTGACCGACTTTTCGGGTGGCGACACCTCACCGCGGGCATGATCCGCGCCCAGGTCCTCCTGCTTCTGACGGTCGACCTCGGCGGACCGGGCATCCCTGGCGCGCGTCCACGGAACGTCGCCACCCTTGTCCTCATGCCAGGGCTATGAGGACGATGGCCGCACCCGCACAGAGGAGACCGGTCGTCTGGCTGCGCGTGGTGCGCTCGCGGAGGACGAGCATGGCCAGCAGCACCGGGATGGCAGGGTAGAGCGCCGAGAGGACGGTGGCGACCGCCAGGAGCTGGTGGTGGGTCGCGTCCAGATAGAGCACGGTCGCCACGGTGCCGATCGCGCCCGCGCCGAACGCGGTCGCCGACCACCGCGGGGCCATGCGCCACGGGGCCCGTTGCGCCGGCACCAGGCCGGCCACCAGCAGCACCGACACCACCCTGCTGGCCACCACGGGCCAGAGCTCGGCCTGAGCCGGGATCCGCGCCGTCGCGATGAAGTGCACCGCGAAACCGACGCCGGCGATCAGGGCGTCGGCGAGCGCCGAACGCCCCACCACGGCCCGCCCCATCGCGGCCCGCCCCGCCGCAGCACGCCCCACCGTGGTCCGGCCTTCCTCGGTCCGGCCATCCCCGGACCGGCCATCCTCGGACCGCCCATCCCCGGTCCGACCGCCTCCGGACCGGCCATCCGCACGGCCATCCCCGGACTGCCCGGTGCCGGGGCCCCGGGACACCAGCCACAGCGCCGGGAACGTCGCCGCGATGCCCAGCAGGGAGAGCGGCGTCGGGCGCTCGCCCAGCGCGGCCAGGCCCACCAGGACGGGCAGCGCGACCGCCGTGACGTCACTGACCGGCACCACCACGCTCATCGCGCCCCGGCCCAGCCCCCGGTAGAGAAAGCCCACCCCCACACCCGTCCCCAGGCCCGAGAGCGCGCCCCACGCCAGCGCGGACGGGCCCGGCGCGCCCGAGGCCGTGCACAGCGCCAGGACGACGCTCAGCAGGGTGCCGCCGAGTTGGGCGTGCAGGGCCACGGTGACGCCCGGCGCGCGGCGCGCGAGCAGTCCGCTGACGAAGTGGGTGGCGCCGAAGCAGAGCGCGGAGAGCAGGGCGAGGACGTCACCCATGCCCGACCGCTCCCCGGTCGGTCCCCTCGTCCCCGCCCCCCGCTCCCCCGTCTCTCCGGCCGCCTCCGCCGGAGCCGCGTCCACCGCCGGAGTCGCCGCGTGCGCCCGAACGGGTGTCCCGGGGCCCCGAACGGCCGCACCCGCCGCCCGTCCCACCCGGCACGGCGGATGCGGCCGCGCCCGCCGCCGGCTCCTCCCCCGCGGCCCGGGCCCGGGCGGCGGCCCCCACGGGACAGACCTGGCCGTCCGCCACGCAGGCCCCCCGGTCACACAATCGGCAGACCACGTCCTCGGAGCCCACCTCGCCGTACAGGGCCGTGAGCAACGGCTCCAGGGCTCGCAGAAGGGCCTCCCGCTGCCCGGGGTCCAGGGCGGCCAGGAGACGGTCCAGCGAGTCCCGCCGGGCGCCCTGCACGGCGTCCGCGGCCGCCGCGCCCTCCGGCGTCAGGTGGACGGCCACGACACGGCTCCGGGCCGGCGCCCGGCGTACGTACCCGTGGGCCGCGAGCTGGTCGAGCAGCCGGGCGCAGGCCGACTGACTGAGGCCGATCCGCCGGGCCAGCTCCGTGCCCCCGATGCCCTCCACGGTGCGCAACGTCACCAGCGCCGCGGCCCCACTGGCGCTCACTCCGGCCGCCTCCCCGGCGGCTCGCGTCAGCCGCTCGGCCACGGTGAGCGCGGCGGCACCCAGCAGATTCGAAAGCCGGTCCTCATCCGATGCGAAACCATGCATGCGTCATGCATAACTCAGTCGGCGCCTCATATCCACCCCGCCACCGGACCGCGCGTCGCGACCGCTCGCACAGTCCCCTCCTGCGCACCCCGAACACAAGGCCACACCCCGCTCCCGCAGGGGCGCGAGGAACTGCGCGCCCAGCCCCCACCAACCACCAGCCAACAGCCAACAGCCAACAGCCAACCCGCAGGGGCACCCCCAAGGGGCGCGGGGAACCGCGCAAACACCCCCACCGGCCGACGGCAGAAAGCGAAACCACAAGAGGCACCACCCCAAAGGGGCGCGGGGAACTGCGCAAACACCCCCACCGGCCGACAGCAATGACCGAGACCGCAAGGGGCAACACCAAAAGGGGGGCGCGGGGCGCCTCAGGAAGAGTCCCGCTCCACCAACTCCGTCGGCAACAGCACCTGCCGATGCACAGCCCCCCGCACCCCCGCCGGCCGCCGTTCCGCGATTTCCGCGAGGAGAACGTCGATCATCGCCCGCCCCATCTCCTCGATGGGCTGCCGCACGCTGGTGAGCGGCGGCTCCATGTGCCGCGCGATGGCGGAGTCGTCGAAGCCGATGAGGGCGACGTCCTCCGGTATCCGGCGGTTCATGGCACGCAGCGTCTGACGCGCGCCGGCCGCCATCACATCGGACGCGGCGAAGACGGCGTCCAGGTCGGGACGGTGCTCCAGCAGCCGGGCCATGGCGCGCCGGCCGCCCTCCTCGGTGAAGTCGCCGGGGACGATCAGGTGCTCGTCCACGGTGTGGCCGGCCTCCTCCAGGCCGGCCCGGTAGCCGTCGACCCGGCACTGGGCGCCGTATATCTCCAGGCGTCCGGCGATGTGGGCGATCGTGGTGCGTCCGCGGCCGATCAGGTGCCGCACGGCGGAGCGGGCGCCGGCGAAGTTGTCGGCCTCGACCGAGGGCAGCGTCTCCTCTGCGGACCTGCGGCCGCTGATCACCGTGGGGATCTCCAGCTGGGCCAGCAGGTCGGGCAGCGGATCGTCGGCGTGCACCGAGACCAGCAGCACGCCGTCCACCCGGTGCGCGGCGAGGTACTGGGCGAGCCGCTCCCGCTCACGCGCGCTGCCCGCGAAGATCAGCAGGAGCTGCATCTCGGTGTCCGCCAGCTCCGCGCCCACGCCGTGCAGCATGCCGGAGAAGTAGGGCTCGGCGAAGAACCGGGTCTCGGGCTCGGGCACCACCAGGGCGATGGCGTTGGTGCGGTTGGCGGCGAGGGCACGCGCGGCAGTGTTGGGCACGTAGCCCAGTTCGGCGACCGCGGCCTCCACCGCGGCGCGGGTCGCGTCGCTGACCCGTGGTGAGCCGTTGATCACCCTGGAGACCGTGCCCCGGCCCACGCCGGCACGGGCGGCGACCTCCTCCAGAGTCGGCCGTCCGCCGCTCCGGCCCCGCGTTCCGTGGCCCGTCATCTGCCCGCCTCCTGTCCACCGCGTCCGGCCAGGAATCTAACAGCCCCCGATTCCCGGCCAGGATCCCGCGCCCACCTGCCGGCGGGGGCCCGCCCCGGCCTGGGCACGGGGCGCTGACATTGTGCGCCCCCACCACACGCCCTCGCGCCCCGAAAGGGCCGCGGGACACTGTGGGACCAACCTCGGCCCGCCACGGGGCGAACCGCCCGCCCCAGCCGCCCATGCGGGCACGCGGGCACGCAGCCCAGCGGCCCAAGCAGCCCAAGCAGCCCAAGCGGCCCACACGGCCCACGCGGCCCACGCGGCCCACGCGGCCCACGCGGCCCAAACAGCGCATGCGGCCCACCGCTTGGCCACCGCCCGGTAGAAGCCTGCCCTCGCAGCCCCCACCCCTTCGGAGCCCGGACCCCGGTCCCGGGCTCCGGACCCCGCACCCGGGGAGCCCCGTGACGTTTCGTGCCCACCTGTCCGCCGGTCGGGGCTGGTCGCGCAGTTCCCCGCGCCCCTTGCGGAACCGGGGCCCAGCCCGCACAAACCCCCCGCCGGCACCGCGCCACACCAGCGCCCCGGAAATCACGCCCCCTCCCGACAGCGCCTGCCAACTCCACGCCCCACCCCACCAGCGCCCCACCAGCGCCCCGCCAACTCCACGCCCCACCCCACCAGCGCCCCACCAGCGCCCCGCCAACTCCACGCCCGACCCCACCAGCGCACCCCCTCCGCCCACCACGCCCCATGCCCCCCACACCCCCGCACCCCCACACACCCACGCCCCCCACACACCCCCACCTAACAGCCCGATAACTCACGCCACATCTATGCGCCGCTCTCTTGACACCCCCGCGCGGACCCGCGAGTCTTCAACACATCACTTGTGGGAGCGCTCCCACAGTACCTGGCACATACATCTCCCGCACGTTCCCCACCCGCGCCGCCGCCACGCTTGATCGTCTTGTCCGACAGTGCAGTTGGCCGGGGGGTCGGCACGTCAGGGGCAACAGGAGGACGCAATGCGCACGAGCATCCGCGGGTCCCGGCGGCTGGTGGCCTTCGCGGCCGTCGCCGCGCTCACGACGGGGCTGCTGGCCGGTTGCGCCGAGGACTCGGACGACGGCTCGTCGAACGCCTCGTCGGGTGGCGGCGACTCGAACGGCAAGATCACGCTCACGGTGGGCACCTTCGGTGTCTTCGGATACAAGCAGGCCGGTCTCTACGACGAGTACATGAAGCTGCATCCGAACATCAACATCAAGGAGAACGTCACCGAGCGGAACGACGTCTACTACCCCAAGATGCTGACCCGCCTCCAGGCCGGGAGCGGCGCGGACGACGTCCAGGCCATCGAGATCTCCAACATCACCGAGGTCGTGCAGTCCCAGGCCGACAAGTTCGAGGACCTGAGCAAGGCCAAGGGCTACGACAAGTCGCAGTGGCTGGACTGGAAGAACCAGCAGGCCACGGCCAAGGACGGCAAGGTCGTCGCGGTGGGCGCCGACATCGGCCCGATGGCGGTCTGCTACCGCAAGGACCTCTTCCAGAAGGCCGGCCTCCCCACCGACCGCGACGAGCTGGCCAAGGCATGGGCCGGGAACTGGAACAAGTACGTCGACCTCGGCAAGCAGTACATGAAGAAGGCGCCGGCCGGCACCAAGTTCGTGGACAGCGCCGCAGGCGTCTACAACGCCGTCATGTCCGGTTCCAAGGACCGCTACTACGGCAAGGACGGCCGGCCGGACTACGAGACCAGCGCCGGCCGCAAGCAGGCGTGGAACACCTCGATGCAGGTCGCCACGAGCAACATGTCGGCGAAGCTGAAGCAGTTCGACAAGCCGTGGGACCAGGCGTTCGCCAACGGCAAGTTCGCCACCGTCTCCTGTCCGCCGTGGATGCTCGGCTACATCGAGCAGAAGGCCGGTGACGCGGGCAAGGGTAAGTGGGACGTGGCCGCCGCGCCCAGCTCCGCCAGCTGGGGCGGCTCGTTCGTCGGGGTGCCCTCGCAGGGCAAGCACAAGGACGAGGCGACCAAGCTCGCCCTCTGGCTGACCGCGCCCGAGCAGCAGGCCAAGGTCTTCGCCAAGCAGGGCAGCTTCCCGTCCACGCCGGCCTCGTACACCGGCCTGAAGGTGCAGCCGGACACCGACACGTACTTCAACCACGCCCCGATCGCGCAGATCTTCGGTGACGCCGCCAAGACGATCCCGATCGCGACCTACGGGATCAAGGACCAGCAGATCGGCACGGCCATCACCGACATCGGCGTGCTCCAGGTCGAGCAGCAGGGCAAGAGCCCCGCGCAGGGCTGGTCGGCCGCCGAGAAGGAAATCAAGGACGTCCTGGGCGAGTGACGATGTCCCACACCACCACGCCCGAGACCGGAGCGGCCACCGAGACCGCGTCCCCCGCCGAGGGGGGCGCGGCCCCGGCCGCGTCAGGACGCCCGCGCGGCACGCCGCCGTCCTCCTCATGGCGCAGCCGCCTCTACCGCTGGGACATGAAGGCGAGTCCGTACGCCTTCATCGCCCCCTTCTTCCTCTTCTTCGGGGCCTTCGGGCTCTTTCCGCTGATCTACACGGGCTGGTCGTCGCTGCACGACGTGCAGCTGGCGAACCTGGACAGCCAGACCTGGGTGGGTCTGGACAACTACGCGAACCTGCTCCAGAGCGACTTCTTCTGGACCGCCCTGAAGAACACCTTCCTCATCGGTGTGATCTCCACGGTGCCGCAGCTGCTGATGGCCATCGGCATCGCGCACCTGCTCAACTACAAGCTGCGCGGCTCCGTCTTCTGGCGGGTCACCATGCTCGCCCCGTACGCCACCTCGGTGGCCGCCGCCACGCTGGTCTTCACGCTGCTGTACTCGTGGGACGGCGGCGCGATCAACTGGCTGCTGCACTTCGTCGGCGTCGACCCGATCAACTGGCGGGAGTCGATGTGGGGCTCGAAATTCGCGGTGTCGTCCATCGTGATCTGGCGCTGGACGGGGTACAACGCCCTGATCTACCTGGCCGCGATGCAGGCGGTGCCGGCGGACCTGTACGAGTCGGCGGCGATCGACGGAGCGTCACGCTGGGAGCAGTTCCGGCACGTCACCATCCCGATGCTGCGGCCCACGATCCTCTTCACGGTCGTGGTCTCCACCATCGGCGCCACCCAGCTCTTCGGCGAGCCGCTGCTGTTCGGCGGGAACTCCGGGTCCAAGGGCGGCGCCGACCACCAGTTCCAGACGCTGGGGCTCTACATGTACGACCAGGGCTGGGTGATCGGCAACCTGGGCAAGGCGTCCGCCATCGCCTGGGCGATGTTCCTGATCCTGCTGATCATCGCCGCGATCAACATGCTGGTCGCCCGACGCCTGAGGAAAGACTGATGCGGTACGTCCCGGGGCGCGCCCCCGGTCCCCCGGCCAGCCCAGCGGCCCGGTGCGTCGGCCCGGTGCGTCGGCCCGGTGCCCGTCCGCGAGGAGGAGTCCAGTGAAGTCCAGCGCCCTGGCCCCGCGGGCGGGCCGCCAGCTGCACGCCGGTCCCGTCACGTACACCGTGCTCAGCGTGTTCACGGTGGTGTCCCTGCTTCCGCTGATCTGGACGATGATCGCCGCGTCCCGCACGGACCAGCGGCTCGCCCAGACCCCGCCGCCGCTCTGGTTTGGCGGCAACCTCTTCAAGAACCTCGAAACGGCCTGGGACCAGGGCGGTCTCGGCAAGGCGATGGTCAACACGGTGATCGTCGCGGGCAGCATCACCGCCGGCACGGTGCTCTTCTCCACCATCGCCGGATTCGCCTTCGCCAAGCTGAAGTTCAGATTCAGCAGCACCCTGCTGCTGGTCACCATCGGCACGATGATGGTGCCGCCGCAGCTCGGTGTGGTGCCGCTCTACCTGTGGATGGCCGACCTGCACTGGTCGAACCAGCTCCAGGCGGTGATCCTGCCGACCTTCGTGAGCGCCTTCGGTGTGTTCTTCATGCGGCAGTACCTCGTACAGGCGCTGCCGGGCGAGCTCGTCGAGGCGGCCAGGATGGACGGGGCGAGCAGCCTGCGGGTCATCTGGCACGTGGTGTTCCCCGCGGCGCGGCCCGCGATGGCGGTGCTGGGGCTGCTGACGTTCGTGATGGCCTGGAACGACTTCCTGTGGCCCATCATCGCGCTGAACCAGGCGAATCCCACCGTTCAGGTGGCCCTGAACCAGCTCGGTACGGGGTATATCCCTGATCAGGCGGTCATCATGGCGGGCGCCCTGCTGGGCACACTGCCGCTGCTGGTCGCCTTCGTCCTGTTCGGCAAGCAGATCGTCGGCGGCATCATGCAGGGTGCCGTCAAGGGCTGAGGGCCCGTCGCACCCTTCCACGGACAGCGCCGTCCGGAGGGTCGGGGCCCGCCCGGCCCGTCCGGACGGCGGCGCGGCCGGCGCGGCTGCCGGTGCGCGGCGCCACCCTCCGCGCCCGCGCCGGGGCCACGCGGGTCCACGCCGGGGCCCCGCGGTTCCGTGCCGGGGCCACGCGGGTCCGCGCGGGTCCGGGGCCGCCCGGTCGCCCCGTCACGGCCCTCGACACCGTCCTCCCCCTCCCCCCACACCACCCCGGTCCCCTCCTTCCGTCCCTTCCCCGAACCTGACTATGGGAGCGCTTCCATGCCTGACTCACTGACCTTCCCGCCCGACTTCCTCTGGGGTGCGGCGACCTCCGCGTACCAGATCGAGGGAGCGGTGCGGGAGGACGGCCGCACTCCCTCGATCTGGGACACCTTCAGCCATACCCCCGGCAAGGTGGCCTTCGACGAGAACGGCGACATCGCCGTCGACCACTACCACCGCTACCGCGACGACGTGGCGATGATGGCGGGCCTCAACCTGAGGGCCTACCGCTTCTCCGTCTCCTGGTCCCGGGTGCAGCCCACCGGGCGCGGCCCGGCCGTCCAGCGCGGCCTGGACTTCTACCGCCGCCTGGTCGACGAGCTACTGGAGCACGGCATCCAGCCCGCCCTGACCCTCTACCACTGGGACCTCCCCCAGGAGCTGGAGGACGCCGGGGGCTGGCCTGAACGCGAGACGGCGTGCCGCTTCGCCGAATACGCCACGATCCTGGGCGAGGCGCTCGGCGACCGGGTCGAGCGCTGGATGACCGTCAACGAGCCCTGGTGCGCCGCGTTCCTCGGCTACTCCTCCGGCGTGCACGCCCCCGGGCGCACCGACCCCGCGGCCTCGCTGCGCGCCGCGCACCACCTCAACCTGGCGCACGGCCTGGCCACCAGCGCCCTGCGCGCCGCCCTGCCGGCCCGGGCCACCATCGCGCTCAGCCTCAACTCGCAGGTGATCAGGGCGCTCACCGACGACCCCGCTGACCTGGACGCACAGCGCCGGGTGGACAACCTCGCCAACGGCGTCTTCCACGGCCCGGTGCTCCAGGGCGCCTACCCGGAGTCGCTGTTCACGGACACCGCACGGCTCACCGACTGGAGCTTCGTCGAGGACGGCGACCTGGCCCTCTGCCACCAGCCGGTGGAGGCGCTCGGCCTCAACTACTACACGCCCGTGCTGGTCTCCGCCCGGTCGAAGACGCCGGCCGGGCCGCTCGCCACCAACCACGGCGTCAGCGAGCACTCCCCCTGGCCCGGCGCCGACGAGGTCACCTTCCACCAGCCGCCCGGCGAGTGCACCGAGATGGGCTGGGCGATCGACCCCTCGGGGCTGTACGACCTGATCACCCGCTACAGCAGGATGCGGCCCGACCTGGAGCTGTACGTCACCGAGAACGGCGCCGCCTACGACGACAAGCCGGAGACCGACGGCCAGGTCAACGATCCGGAGCGGATCGCCTACCTGCACGGCCACCTCCGCGCGGTGCACCGCGCCATCGCCGACGGCGCGGACGTCCGCGGCTACTACCTCTGGTCCCTGATGGACAACTTCGAGTGGGCGCACGGCTACAGCAAGCGCTTCGGCGCGGTGTACGTGGACTACGCGACCCAGGCCCGAACCCCGAAGGCGAGCGCCCTGTGGTACGCGGAGCTGGCACGCAGCGGTGAGCTGCCGGCGGAGTCCGCGTGGCAGGGCAGCCCGGCGCACTGACGGCCAGGCGCGCGCCCCGGCCGCGTGGGGGGGGAAGTCCGGCCGGGGCGCGCATTTGTGGGGGGTTGTGTGGCGCGGGTCCTGCGGGGGGCGGGGCCCGTGGGGGCCGGGGGGCCCGGCGAGGGCCAAGGGCCCGGCGAGGGCCAAGGGCCCGGCGAGGGCCAAGGGCCCGGCGAGGGCCAAGGGCCCGGCGAGGGCCGGGGGCCTGTGGGGTCGGGGCCTGTGGGGTCGGGGCCTGTGGGGTCGGGGCCTGTGGGGTCGGGGCCTGTGGGGTCGGGGGTCCTGTGGGGAAAGTCAGGGGCCCCATGGGTCAGGAATCCGGAGGGTCAGGAGTCCTGTGGGTCAGGAGTCCTGTGGGTCAGGAGTCCTGTGGGTCAGGAGTCCGGTGGGTCAGGACCCCGTGGGGGCCGGCGGGTGTCAGCGGCTCACTTATAGGCTCCGAAGGCCTTGGTGAACGCGAGCGGCTCCTGGTCGATCGAGGAGCAGGTGGGCTGGGCGGTGCCGGACGAGCCGCCGTCGCAGGGCTGGTCGCGGGTGGCCGACCACATGGAGAGCCAGCCCGCGCCCTTGTCCTGGGCGAACTTCACCAGCTCGGTGGCGTCGTCGACGGTGAACTTCTCGGTGGTGACGTCGTTGAGGCCGATCATCGGGGTGATGGCGACCTTCTGCCAGGCCTCGCTGTCGGAGACCCCGAGCGCGTCCTTGATCTGCCCCTGGGTGGCGGTGGCGGCCTGTTCGGCGTACGTGGCCATGTCGTCGCTGTACCCGGGGCCGTAGTCCATCGCCATGATGTTGACGGCGGACACGTTGACACCGTTGTCCTCGGCGTTCTTGAGAAGGTCGGCGCCGGGCTGGGTGAGGCCTTCCGGCATCACCGGGAGGGTGAACGAGACGTCCAGGTCCGGGTGGTCCTTCTGGAGCTGGGCGATGGCCTGGGCGCGGCGGGTGTTGGCCTCGGTGTTCGGCAGCGCGGAACCCTCGATGTCGAAGTCGACCTTGGTGAGCTGGAAGGCGTCGATCGCCTTGCCGTAGGCCGCGGCGAGCTCGTCGGCGCTGGAGCAGGCGAGCGCCAGCTCGGAGCCGGCGGCGCCGCCGAAGGAGACCCGGACGTCGCCGCCCTCGGCACGCAGGTCGTCGATCTGGTTGGCGACGTCGTTGGCGTTGAGGTCGCCGCTGCCGCCCCACTTGGGCTCGCAGCCGCCGCCCGAGGTGAGGAAGGCGAGGTTGAACTGGTTGACGCCGGTGTCCTTCGCGGTGGCCACGAGGTCGTAGGCCGGCGAGAGCGAGGTGTCCACGTACGGTGCGAACGCGCCGGCCGCCGCCTGGTCCGCCGCGTCGGTGCCCGGGGCGGCGGTGGGGGTGGCGAGGGCCGTCGCGGAGAACAGGAAGCCGCCGCCCACCACCATGCCGGCGGCGACGACGCCGCGCATCGTCTTGGTCGTTCCACTGGCCCTACGACGGTGCATGCTGCTCATCACGTGCCTGCCTTAGCTGTGCGGCGGCCCGCCCTGCGCGGCGGGTGCCGGCACTCGGTCGGGGGGCGTCCGCACCCGGAGGGGGGAGCCGGACGCCCGGGGCGAGGGGGGTGCCCCGGGGTCCGGCGGGGGGCGGACGCCCGTGGGGGGTTATGCGGCAGCACGTTAGCGACCGGGAACCGGGCGAATCGCCTTATCCGGACGGGAGTTGGCGTTCTTAGGCTGCTCTTAAGGAAGGCATCGGGGTCGATTAAAGATGACCCGCGCCCCTTCGGGGGCGCGCCCTCACTTGCGGCTGTGCCCCGGCCCACCTCAAGGGGCGCGGGGAACGGCGCGAGCGACCACCCACCGGCCGGTGGTCCGGACACGGCAGAAACCGCCCCCTCGGGACGGTGACGGGCCCAGCGCCACCCAGAAGGGGCGCGAGGAACCGCGCGAGCAACCACCCACCGGCCGGTGGACCGGACGCGTCCGCGCCCCCGCAGGCGGGCCGGGCCCAGGCCCGGTCAGGGAGCCGTGGAGCCAGGGCTCAGGGAACGCCCACGGGGCGGGGGCGGCGGTGGGCGCGCCGGAGGCGCGCGGCGACGCGGCGCCCCTCGCCGGCACGGTCACCGAGCTGGAGCCAGATCCGCACCTCCGTACCCCCCAGCACCGAACGCCCGATCCGCACATCGCCGCCGGTGGACTCGGCGAGCCTGCGTACGATGTCGAGGCCGAGCCCGGTCGACCCGGCGCCGCCGGAGCTGCCGCCGCGGGCCAGCGCGGCCCGCGGGTCAGGGATGCCGGGCCCCGCGTCGGAGACCAGCACCAGCACCGCGTCCTCGCCGTTGTGCACGTCCACCGAGAAGGCGGTGCCCTCGGGGGTGTGCCGGAAGACGTTGCCGAGCAGCGCGTCGAGCGCGGCGGCGAGGTCGGCGCGCGCCACGGGGATGCGCACCGGACGCTCCACGCCGGCCACCCGCACCGTGCGCCCCTCGTCCTCCGCGAGCGCCGACCAGAAGGCCATCCGTTCGCGGATCACCTCGGCGGCGTCGCAGCCGGCGCCCGGCCCGGGGGCGGCGGTCTGCGGCTTGGCGGCGCGTGCCGTGGCGATGATGGTGTCGACCTCGCGCTCCAGTTGCTCGACGGCGGCCCTGGTCTGCTCGGCCGCGGGCCCGTCGCCGAGCGAGGCGGCGTTCAGCCTGAGCACGGTCAGCGGGGTGCGCAGCCGGTGGGACAGGTCGGCCGCCAGCTCCCGTTCGTTGGCGAGGAGCTGCACCACCTGGTCGGCCATGGAGTTGAACGCGACCGCGGCGAGCCGCAGCTCGGTGGGCCCCTCCTCGCGCACCCGCGCCCCGAGCCGGCCCTCGCCCAGTTCGTGCGCGGCGCGCACCAGGCGGCGGGCCGGCTTGACCATCCGGACGCCGAGCCGGTCGGCGACGGCGACGGAGCCGACGATCAGGGCGATGCCCACTCCGCCCAGCACCAGCCAGGCCCGCCGCACCCCCTTGGTCATCTCTGCCTCCGGCACGAAGACCTCCACGACGGCGATCTTCCCGGTGCTGAGCGCGGTGGGCTGGAGCAGCACGGACCCGCCGGGCACCGCGGAGATGGAGGCCCGGCCCAGCCTGCGGGTGGTGGCGAGGTCGTCCTGGGCCGCCCGCCGGGGCCCGATGTCGAGGGCGGGGCTGCTGCCCGCGGGCGGGATGTGCAGGGCCATCCGGTCGCCGGGGCCGTCCTGGGCGGCGGCGAGCGCTCTGGTCAGTTCGTCGCGGTCGGACGTGATGGACAGCGTGGGTCCGAGGGTCGCGGCCCTGCGCTCCGCGTCGGAGATGGCCCGGTCGCGGGCCATCTCCTTGACGACCAGGCCGAGCGGGACGGCGAACGCGACGACGACCATCGCGGTGACGGCCAGGCAGACCTTGACCAGCGCCCACCTCATCGGGCGCCGTCCCGCGGCGGCTCCAGTTTCACGCCCACGCCCCGCAGCGTGTGCAGGTAGCGCGGCCGGGCGGCCGTCTCGCCGAGCTTCCTGCGCAGCCAGGACAGGTGGACGTCGATGGTCTGGTCGTCGCCGTAGGCCTGCTGCCACACCGCGGCGAGCAGTTCCTTGCGGGGCACGACGACGCCGGGGCGGCCCGCCAGGAAGGCCAGCAGGTCGAACTCACGGCGGGTCAGGTCGAGCCGGGCACCGTCGAGTTCGGCCTCCCGGCGCAGCGGGTCGATGCAGAGCCCGCCGACCTGGATCACCCGGCCCGGCGGCGCCTGGCCGGCGCTGGCACGGGAGCGGCGCAGCACGGCGGTGATCCGCGCGGAGAGGTGCTCCACGGAGAACGGCTTGGTGAGGTAGTCGTCCGCGCCGTCGTTGAGGAGCCGGACGATCTCGGCCTCGTCGTCCCGCGCGGTGGCGATGATCACCGGCACGTCCGTGATCCCGCGCAGCATCTTCAGCGCCTCGGCGCCGTCCAGGTCGGGCAGTCCGAGGTCGAGGATGACCACGTCGAACTGGTGGTGGGCGACCTCGCGGAGCGCCTCCAGGGCGGTGCCGACGCTGCGTACGGTGTGGGGGTCCTCGCCGGCCGCCCGGAAGGTGGGGTTGCCCCCGGGTGGTTCGGTGAGGTGGCGGATGAGGGCCGAACGGACGAAGGGGTCGTCCTCGACCACGAGCACACGAGCCATGTCCGGCACCGTACGCCATGGGACCGTTCCCCCGGCCCCCTCGGGCCGAGCGGTCCCCGATGCCACGGACGACCACCGGCACCACGCCGTCCCGCGGCAACTCGCCGGTCTCCGGCGGCCCGAGGGGTACCGGGCGGCCCGAGGGTCCCGGGCGGCCCGAGGGGGCGCCCCTCGGGTCCCGGGCGGCCTGACCGTCCCGGGCGACCCGACCGTCCCGGGCGACCCGAGGATCCTGGGCGGCCCGACCGTCCCATGCGTCCCGACCGTCCCGGGCCGCACCACGACCGCCGGGGGCGGCCCCGGCGCCCCCGCGGCCCCACGTTTCCCGGCAACCGGAACGGGGCGGCGACAGGCCGGGGCCCCGTGGGGCACTATGGCCGGGATGCTCAAGGGACTCATGCACGGCCTGGCTTGGTCGCTCGCCACCGGCGGCGCGGTCACGCTGTCGTGGTGGGGTGTCCACACGGTGCTCGCGGGCACCGCCTACGACCCGCCGCGTGCGGTGCCGATCGCCGGCGGCAGCAGCACGCCGCACACCGCCAAACCGGTCTCGTCGTCCACGCACCGCCCGCGCCCCACCCCCACGCCCACCCCGCGGACCCGTTCGCCGCAACCGCCCAAGCCCACGCACAGCACCCCACCGAGGAAGCAGCCGAGCCACTCGCCCGCCCCGTCCGCGTCCGAGACCCACACCGACGACGGCGTGGTGCGCGGCTACGACACCCCGGGCGGCCGGGTGGTACTGGACATCAGCACCGCCTCCGCGAGCCTGGTGTCGGCGACGCCCAACCCCGGCTGGTCGATGCAGGTGTGGAAGGAACCGACGTGGATCCGCGTCGAGTTCACCAGCGGCTCCGACGAGGTGTCGGTGTTCTGCACCTGGAACGGACACCAGCCCCAGGTGGAGATCGTCACGTACTGAGCCACGCGACACCCACACCGAAGACCGCGACCCCGCTTCGTCACCGGACGCGTTCGGAAGTCCCGGTGCCGTTCCGTGCTTCAGCCACGAACGCTGATGAAGGCCTGGAAGATCCTTCGCGACTGCCGTCTGAAAGGCGACGGCGTTCACACCGCCATGCTCGGCACCGCCCGGCTGCACAACCTCGCCCTCACCGGGTAACTCCCGTCCCATACGAGACCAGAGGGGACCAAGGGACGCGGTTCCCCACCTCCCCTGCTCGGAGAGTGCTCAGTCGATACAGAATTCGTTGCCCTCGATGTCCAGCATCGGGATGCACGCATCGTTGCCGTCATACAGCGTTTGCACGTGTACCGCGCCGAGAGGGACCAGTCGTGCACATTCGGCCTCAAGTGCGGCGAGGCGCTCTTCACCCACGAGTCCGGTGCCGACCCGCACATCAAGATGCACCCGGTTCTTGACGGCCTTCCCTTCGGGGACGCGCTGGAAGTACAGTCGCGGGCCCACTCCTGAGGGATCTATGCAGGCGAACCATGAATCCCGCTGCTCAGGTGGCTGCGAACGATTGAAGTCGTCCCAAGTGGCAAACCCCTCCGGTGGCGGCGGTACGACGTACCCCAACACCTCGCACCAGAAGCGGGCGAGGCGCTCAGGTTCTGCGCAGTCAAAGGTGACCTGGAACCGCTTGATCGCTGACATCGGCGCACGATAGCAGCGAGACTCCGCCGTTCACTTCCCAGGCGGAGCCGCCCGCCACCCGTCGCGCCATGGGCCACCGGCTGGACACCAAGTGATCAAACCGGACAGTCCACGAGAACGACGCTGCCGTGGCGGCGGAGAGCCCCAGTGGTGCCCAGAACCAGTCCTGACCAACGATCGCCGAAACCAGAAGAACGACCTCTAAGACGGACCGTGAAGGTGGCGGGGGTGTGTCAATTTAACGGCTGATCTTGGTTGTTAAGTGGTCAGTTGTTGCTCGGGGTCAGGCGGCCCTCGAAGGCGATCTGGAAGGCGTTGAGGGGTGCTTTCCAGCGCATGGTCCAGCGCTTGCGGCCCTTCCCGGTCGGGTCCAGGCTCATCAGTGCCATGTAGATGCACTTGAGGGCGGCGGCCTCGTTGGGGAAGTGCCCGCGGGCGCGGACGGCCTTGCGGATGCGGGCGTTGACGCTCTCGATGGCGTTCGTGCTGCAGATGACTTTGCGTATCTCGACGTCGAACGAGAGGAAGGGCACGAATTCGGCCCAGGCGTCCGACCACAGTTTCACGATCGCCGGATACTTCCGGCCCCAGGACTCCTGGAACTCCAGGAACCGCTCCGTCGCCGCGTCCTCACTCGGCGCGGTGTAGACGGGCTTGAGTGCCTTGGCGACCTTGTCCCAGTCCTGGCGGGCCGCGTATCGGAACGAGTTCCGCAGCTGGTGAACCACACACATTTGAACGATCGTGCGAGGCCAGACAGCCTCGACCGCCTCGGGCAGGCCCTTGCGGCCGTCGCAGACCCAGCATCAGCACATCGTCCAAGCCGCGGTTCTTCAGCTCAGTGAAGACGTGCAGCCAGTACTTGGCGCCCTCGCCGCCGTCGCCAGCCCAGATGCCGAGGATGTCGCGGGTGCCGTCCACGGTCACGGCCATCACCACGTAGACGGCACGGTTCGCGACCTGTCCGTCCCTGATCTTGACGTTGATGGCGTCGACGAACAGGACCGGTAGACGCGGTCGAGCGGCCGGTTCTGCCGTTCGGCCATGCCGTCCATGATCTTGTCGGTGATGGTGGAGATGGTCTGTTTCGACACCTGGGCCGTAGACCTCGGCGAGGTGCGCGGAGATCTCGCCGTGGGTAAGGCCCTTCGCCGAGAGCGACAAGACCATCTCATCGATGCCGGTCAGGCACCGCTGCCGCTTCTTGACGATCTGCGGCTCGAAGGTGCCGGCGGTGTCGCGGGGCCACCTTCACCTCGACCGGGCCGACATCGGTCAGCACGGTCTTCGCCCGGGTACCGTTGCGGCTGTTGCCGTTGTTCCTCCCGGCCGGGTCGTACTTGTCGTAGCCGACGTGATCGGTGATCCCACCTTCCAGGGCGGATTCCAGCACCCGTTTGGTCAGCTGCTGCAGCAGCCCACCCTCGCCCGTCAGTTGCAGCCCCTCGTTGCGGGCCCGGTCGACCAGCATCGCGACGAGCCGTTCGTCCGTCACCGCACCCGACGATGCCTGAGCTACCGGCTCGGCCTGCTCGTTCTCCACGACGGTCTCCGTCATCAGACGCATCTCCTTGATCATCAGATCCGCCGTTGATTAGACACTCCCTCCTCTTCGCCATGCTCCGCGACGACGGCACCCTCTACGACCCCCACCCCACCCCCACGGGTTGACGAAACCCATAGGGACACCCCCGCAAACCTTCCCCAGTAACGAGTGATTATGATGTGCAACCGCGAAGCAGGAAAAAGAACGGAGTGACAGTGAACAAGTCAGTGACTTCGGCAGCAACCGCTTACAATGCCGCCATGGGCCGCCTTATCGCCGCGATACCTGGGTCTGTCTGCAAGAGAGTGTCCGACAGTACTGTGATCCAGTTCCAGGGGTCCCCGATCGCCAGCTTCAATGCCGTTCACTGTCTGAGTCCAGAGCCGGACCCGGAAGTGTTGTCCGCTGCGGCCTCGGAGGCGGCGCAGATCGCCGCCGACCTCGACGTGCCGTGGAGCCTCAAGGTACTCGGGGAGCCGGACCCGCGAGTCGCGCGCCTTGCGGCAAGCTACGGGATGACTTCGTCTTCGCGAACTCCACTCATGACCGTGTCCCTTCGTGAAGCGGACCTTGGACAGGCGGATTCGACGCATGTGCGTTTCCGTCGGATCCGAGGAGACCAGGGCAAGATTTTTCAGGCGGCGCTGGACGCGGGTTTCGAGGCGCCCGGGGGGACGTTCTCTGCCATTATCCCCAGTAGCAGCATCGACGCCCCGGGCGTGGAAGCTTACCTGGCGTATTCCACCGCTGAGGACGATGACCCTCTATCGACTGGAATGGTCCTGTCCGTTGGTGACCACATAGCGGTAGCGATCGTGTCCACGCCGCCGCGGTACCGTCGGCGCGGCTTTGCCCGCGCAATGACTCAGGGCCTGCTTCGTGAGGGGCTGCAGGCCGGCGCAGCGACCGCCGTGCTTCTGTCCAGCGACATGGCAGTTCCGCTGTACGAGTCCCTGGGGTTCCGCATAGCGGAGCATTGGACGACCCTCCAGAGGGCCTGATCGGCCCCGCCATCGCATCGGACAGCGGTGTGAGATGGCTTGCGGACTCGCCGTGGTACTTACAGTAATCGAGTGGGCCGCGAATTGCGTCGGGCAGTTCCACGTCGCCCGCGTCCATTTCGAGCAGCGGGCCACGAAGATACGTCCGTATCTCGCGCACCTTCGGCCTCTCGGCCGCGGGGGTGGCGTCGAGCGCCGCGTGAATCGTGTCGGCCGCGTTCTTGACGAGATTCCGCAGCACGGCTAATTCCGGTGCGCAAAGGTCGATCAGGGAGATCTGGTGGGCCAGCGCGTAATCCTGTGCCTCTGGGCTGAAGCCGGACGTGGAAGATCGCGTACTGAACTTGAACTGGCGATGTCGGCCCTGGCTCTTGCCGTGCCGCCGCCGGGACGGCTGCTTTGCGATGCATCCAATGCCACAGCATCACCTCTCTGACCTGGGATTTCCGGAAGGTCGTTCAGGTTGACATGCTGTTGCAGCGTCCACCAGTCCTTTGGGCGTTCTTCCTTGTCTGCCAGCGGCGAACTGCCGTCCTTCGCCCCCGTTGACTGCGGCTAGTGCTACGCAGCGAGACGGCGGGCCTTGCCCCCTGATCTTGGACACACGAGACACTGGATCCTGAGGATCTGAGGACGGATATCTGGTGGTCATGAAGAACTATCCGCCGCAGTTCAAGGCGGACGCGGTCGCGCTGTACCAGTCGCGGCCCGAGGCGACGATCAGGCAGGTCGCCGCCGATCTGGGGATCAACCCGGAGACCTTGCGGAACTGGGTCCGGGCGGCCGGTGCGAGGGGGCCCCGGGGACGTCGGACGGAGGTGCCCGCCGAGCCGCCCACGCCGTTGGAGGCGGAGAACGCCGCCCTGCGCAAGAAGGTCCGTGAGCTGGAGGAGGAACGCGAGATCCTACGGAAGGCGGCGAAGTATTTCGCCGGGGAGACGCGCTGGTGAACCGCTTCCATTCGTCGCTGACCACCAGCGCCGCTACGGCGTGAAGCGGCTGTGCACCATCCTGGGCATCGCCCGCTCCAGTTTCTACTACTGGCGCGCCACGGCCGCGGACCGGGCTGCCCGGCACGCGGCCGACGCGGGACTCGCCGGCGCGATCATGCACACCGACCACGGCGCCCAGTACACCAGCCGGGCTTTCGCCGACGCCTGCAGCCAGGCCCGCGTCCGCCAGTCCATGAGCGCCGTCGGCTCCAGCGCGGACAACGCGCTCGCCGAGTCCTTCAACGCCACGTTCAACCGCGAAACGCTCCAGGGCCGAAAGAGCTGGTCCAACGAGCGGGAGGCCCGCCTCGACGCTCTCCGCTGGCTGAACCGCTACAACACTCGACGCCGTCACCCCCGCCTCGGGCAGCGCAGCCCGATCGCCTACGAGACAGCGTCCCCAACGACATCAACTACGCTGCCAACAGCTGCATAAGCCGTGTCCAGGATTCGGGGACAAGGCCCCCCGAAGCGTGCGGCCATCGGCATTCCCAGGTAGGCGAGGTTTCCCACGTCCGCCGTACCCAAAGCCCCGAGGGCGTCCACAACCGCACGCCAGTCGTCCGTCATTCGATTGAGGACGACATCGATCCCCTCCTCGGTGATGCGAGCCTGGTATTCCGCAGCCGGCAGCGGACCGGGGACTCGATCACCGTGGTACGGCCCGTCGCTCGCGAGCGCGGCAAGTCCGGCATGTGACGCGAACCAGCAGGCCAGGCTGCGGTTCCACGCGCTCCGCTTGTGTCCGCCTCCCCCGTGTCCCAGCAGGACCAGAGGAGGAGGTGATGAGGCAGGGTGGGCGGCAGCCAGAGCGCGCCGGGAACGGCGCCTCCTCCCCGGGGCAGACGGAACGCCTGCTCCACGACGCCTCCCTCCACGATGCGACGGTCTGTCCACTCGATTGCTTCACCCATCCGGTCATCGGACCAGAGCCCGCCCCCGGGTCGGGCCGGCGGCGGCCGGGGTCAGCGGTTGTCGAAGGCGGACGGGGGCGGGGGCGGGGAGTCCGTCGCGGTGGTGTCGGTGACGGGGGGTGCTCCGGCGGTGAAGTCCGTGAGGGCGCGGCCGTGTTCGACGCGGCCCGGGTGCGGGTCGCTCGCGGCGCGGCGGGTGAGTTCGGGCAGCGGCAGGGGGTGGTCGGCGGCGACGAGCACGGCGTTGCCGAAGCGTCTGCCGCGCAGCACCGCCGGGTCGGCGATCAGCGCCAGTTCCGTGAACCGCGTGGCCGCGGTGGCGACCTGGCCGCGCAGGTGGGCGAGTGGCGGGCCGTCCGCGAGGTTGGCCGCGTAGTAGCCGCCGGGCCCCAGCACCCGGTGCACCTCGGCCAGGAACTCGGCACTGGTGAGGTGGGCGGGGGTGCGTGCCCCGCCGAACACATCGGTGATCACCAGGTCGGCCCAGCCGTCCGGGAAGCGGGCCAGCGCGGCGCGCGCGTCGGCGCAGCGCACCCGGATGCGGGCGGCGGGGTCCAGCGGCAGTTCGCGGCGGACGAGGTCGACGAGGGCCCCGTCGTGCTCGACGACCTGCTGCGTGGAGCGGGGGCGGGTGGCCGCGGTGTAGCGGGCGAGGGTGAAGGCGCCACCGCCCAGGTGCAGGGCGCGGACCGGCCGGCCGGGCGGGGCGACGAGGTCGATGAGGTGCCCCAGCCTGCGCTGGTAGGCGAAGTCGAGGTGCCCGGGGTCGTCCAGGTCCACATGGGACTGCGGGGCGCCGTCGACGAGCAGGGTCCAGGCGCGCGGCCGGTCGGGGTCGGGCACCAGCTCGGCGAGGCCGCCGCCGACCTCGGCGCGGACCGCGGCGCCCCCGCTCCTGCGCCGCCCCGCACGCGCCGTACGCCCCGCCGCTGCCGTGCGCTCGCCCCCGCCGCCCGCCCGGCGCCCCTTGCCCTTCGCCATCCGGCCATTATGGGCACCCCCGCCGGGCCGGGCCCGCCTCGGTCCGCGTCGGACCCCCAGGTGGGCGGGGGTCCGCCAACCGGCGGGGGTCCGCCCAGCCGACGGGGGCCCGCCCAGCCGACGCGGGCCCGCCCAGCCGACGGGACCCGGCCCACCCGGCGGACGGAGCGGGGCCCGCCCGGCCGACAGCCCCGGACTCGCCTCGGGCCGACCGAACCAGACCCACCCCAGCCGGCAGACCCCCACCCACCCACCCCGGCGGACGGAACCGGAATCACCGCGGCCGACAGCCCCGCACTCCCATCGGGCCGGCCGGGTCACACCCGACGCGGGCCGGTGCGCGGTCGGACGCGTCCTACCCGATCGTCACCGTGATGCCCGCGGCCACCATGTCGTCCACGGCCTTCTGCGACTTGGCCTTGGCGTCGTCGACCTTCTTCGGCTGGTACAGGTGGTGCGCGTGCACGCTGATGGCGAACCGATGTCCGTCGTAGTCCGTCGTGGCCAGCTCGATGAGCCGTTCGGCGCAGCCTTCCGCGCCGTCGGCCTTGCTGCTGGTGCCCCGTGCCGTGGAGCACGGACTCGCGCTGAGGCGGATGACGAGGGTGTGCGCGTTCCCCTGCGCGGCGGCCAGCGCCTGCCGCACTCCGCCGTCCGCAATCGGCCCGGTGAAGGAGAGGGCCGTCTGGATCTCGTCCACCAGTTGGTCCTCGGCGTGGTCACCGGGCGAGTGCGGGGCGGTCTCGCTGCTGAAGTTCCCGATCGGGTGACCGTTCAGCGTCGCGCCCAGGATCACCGAGTATCCGGGGTCCGCGGTGACGGTCTCGCCCGGCGGGTAGTGGGTGCGCTGCACGCCCGGCACCGCCGCCCGCGCCCGCCGCGCCGCCGCCTCCGCCCCGGTGGACTGGGCGCGCTGCACGGGCGCGGACGCGCGCATGGCCGCGTCGGCGGGCGCGGAGGCGGGCGCGTGCGCCGGCGCCGGCGCACGCAGTGCCCGGCGCGCCTGGGCTTCCGCCTCGCGCTCGAACCGGTCCGAGGGGTCGGAGACCCTGAGCCCGCTGCCGTCGTCCGTGCCCGCCACCGGCCCGCGACGCTGCTGGACGACGTGCACCAGCTCGTGCGCGAGCGTGTGCCGGTCGGCGCCGCCCCGGCCGATGACGACGTGGTTCCCCGCGGTGTAGGCCCGGGCCCCGATCTCCGCGGCGGAGCGCTGCGCGGCGGGGCCGGTGTGCAGGCGGACGTCGGAGAAGTCCGCGCCGAGACGTCCCTCCATGTCCGCGCGGACCTCGTCGTCCAGCGGCCTGCCGGAGCCGCGCAGCACGTCCTGGACGGTGGCGCGCTGGACCGGGGTGGCCTGCTCGTCGCCGCGTCCCGCGCCGTCGCCGCGTCCCGCACCGTGGGCGCGCCGGGCCCTGGCAACGGCGCGCAGCACGGCAGCGTTTCCGACTGTGCGCTGCAGGACCTCCAGCGCCGCGGGCGTCAGCGGCAACGGGCGGCCTGCCCGCGCGGGCGCGGCCCGCTGCCCGCGTTCGGCCGGCGCCGGGGAGCGCTTCGCGGCACCGCCCTGATCCGTTCGTTCCCCGTGTGCCCGCATGGACGCCTCCTCGGCGTTCGACTGGTGGCGTGGCGAGCCGCCGACTCCCTTTTCGAGCCGCCGACTCGTGTGCCGAGCCGCCGGCCCCTGCTACGAGCCACCGTCCCGGCACCGGCGGCATGCCGTACCCGCGCTCGGGCCCGTGTCATGGCGGCCCGTACCGTGCCGGCCCGTACCGTGCCGCCCCTTCGCGGTACCGAACCGGCGTCCTGCCCGTGCCGTGCCGGCCCTTCGCGCGCTGAACCTCGGCGCTCCGGCCGGCCGGTCGGTGGTCCGAGACGGGACCCGGCCGTCAGCCTCGCCGAGCGGGGGACGCGCGCGGAATGAACGGACGGGCACAGCCGGGGGCAGCGCCGGGGGGCATGCCGTGCGGAACTCCCTGCCCCGGCCGCCGGAGCACATCTCCGAACGCACCCGCCGGAACGCCCCTCCGCACGCACCCACCGGAACGGCCCCTCCAAACGAACCCGCCCGAACCACCCCTCCCAACGAACCCACCCGAAACGCCCCTCCGACGCACCGCCCGGAACACCCTCACCGGCAGTTGTCCGCCGCCGCGATCAGCCGGGCCGCCTCCCCCAGCGCGGCCCGCAGCACGGTGGGGTCGGTCAGCCCCCCGCTGTCCCCGGGCGGCAGCAGCCATCCGCCGTCGCCGCCGATCGGCGGCGCGCCCGCCGGCCCCGGGACGTCGCCGCGGGTCTGCGTGCAGGCGCTGCCCGGCAGGTCCCAGCCGTCCGCCGTGCCCGGCGGCACCAGGAATCCGAGGGTGGCGCAGGCGCCGTCGTGCAACACGGGGCCGACGGCGCGCGCCGCGCCGCGGCGCAGGATGTCGACGGCCTCAAGACCCTGCCGGGCCGGGACGGTGACCAGGTCGCAGAAGTCGCCGTGGACATCCGCGGCCGCCGGCCGCACCCCCGGACCATGCTCCAGCACCTTCACCACGGTCCTCCTCGTTCACGCTCGCTGTGCTCGCCCGGGCCGCAGGGCGTCCGCTCCCGGGACCCACCGCAGGGCTCAACGCGGCCCGCCCGCCCCGGCTACGGCCCGGTGCGGGTACGGCCGGCGGCCGGACGCGGTCCGGGCGGCGGGTGGGATATCCCGTTCATATTCACAACTCTGCGTATACGATCGCTACTCTGCGTGCATATCCCTCGGCGCCCTCCCCTTGGAGCCCCTTCCGCCCCCGGTCCCACCCCCCGCGCCAGAGCGCACCCCCAGGGGCGTGCAGCGCGACCAAAGCGCCCCCACCGCACACCGAGATACCGCCGGACGCCCCCCACCTGGCCCCGTCCGGCACCCCCGGGACGGCGCCGGGCGGATACCCGGCGAGGCCATCCACCGATGCCCCGCACGCTCCCCCGTGCACTTGCTTCACAAGCAACCCCACCGCCGGTCACTGCGTCTACGACGATCAGGGGGGCGGCCCGCACCAAGGGATCACATACGCCATAAAGTGGGCGCACGGCCCTGGAGGCCACCGAGCCGTCAGCTCACCGCCATGGGCCGCTCACCAGGAAGATAGGGAGACCACTCGGATGCCGCAGACGGACGCACCGGTCACCGGGGCGACAGTGAGCAGCCGGCTCCGCTGGTGGACGGAACTGCCCCTGGTCCTCGTGGTCTACGCCACCTACTCGGCGGGCCGGCTGCTGGCCCGCAGCGGCGCGGCCGTCCCCACCGAGCACGGCCTCACGATCCTGCGCATAGAGCGGGTCCTGCACCTCAACATAGAAGAGCCGCTGAACCATGTCTTCGCGCGCCACCTGGCCATCGGCGTGCCCTCGGACTTCTGGTACGCCTCGCTGCACTACGTCGTCACGCCCGCGATAGCCGTCTGGCTCTTCCGCACCCGCCCCGTGCAGTACCGGATCGGCCGCACCTGGCTGCTGCTCTCCACGTTCGTCGGCCTCGTCGGCTTCACCCTGCTGCCCACCTGCCCGCCCCGGCTGCTCCCGCCGTCGCACGGGTTCGTCGACATCATGGCCGAATACAGCTCGTACGGCTGGTGGGCGGGCGACGCGAGCGCGCCCCGCGGTCTCGGCGGCATGACCAACCAGTACGCGGCGATGCCGAGCCTGCACGTCGGCTGGGCGCTGTGGTGCGGGCTGATGCTGTGGCGGTACGGCCGCTCGCCGCTGACCAGGGCCGCCGGGATCGCATACCCGCTGATCACCACGGTCGTGGTGATGGGCACCGCCAACCACTACCTCCTCGACGCGGTCGCGGGCGTGGCCGTCATGGGCCTCGGCCTGGTGCTCGCCCGGCCCTTCCTGCGGCTCACCGACGCCGCCCGCGCCCGGCTGGCGGGGCGCCACCTGCCGGTGCGGGCCGCCTCGGCGCGCATCGCCTCGGCGCACGCCACGGCCGGGCGGACGGCACCCGCATCCGCCCGGGGTTCCGCGATTGTCGGTGACGGGTGCAAGACTTCGGCAGGTGAGCGAATTCCCCGACAGCGCAAGCAGCGTGCCGAGCCGAGCACCCGACCCGCCGACGCGGGGGACGGCGCTGCGGCACCGGCTCGCTGAGCTGCGCGGCCCCACGGCCGCGCCCCTCCCCCTGGACGCCCGGCGGTTGGCGGCGCTCGCCGCAAACCCGGGGTGCAGACGGCGTGCGCTGCTGGACGGCGCGGGCGTGGACAAGGCCGCCCTGGCCCGTGCGCTGGGCGCGCCGTCGGGTTTCGGCCAGTCGCAGTTCGCGTTCATCCGGGGCCACGCCTTCGAGGCGCGGGTCAAGGGCGACGGCGGCGAGGAGCTGCTCCGCCTGGTCCACCGCCACCTGGACCCGTCCGCCGAGCCGCCCACAGCGGCCACGGTCCACGTGCCGGACCTCACGGCCGGCGGCCCCGAGGGGCGCGCGGCGCGTACCGCCCTGGTGCTCAGGGAGTCGGGGACGGGATCCGCCGGGTCCACCTCGCCCGCGTCCACCGGATCCGGGTCCACCTCGCCCGGGACCACCGGATCCGGGTCCACCTCGCCCGGGACCACCGGATCCGGGTCCACCTCGCCCGGGACCACCGCATCGGGAACCCCGGCGCCCGCCCCGTCCGCGGCGGAGGCGGACGCAGCGGCGGAGGCCGGGGACGGCGCCCGGGACACGGACGCCAACCCCACCCGGGGAGCACAGGCCGCGTCCCGCCCGCTCCCCTGGACCCTGCTCGACCACCCCATGCTCACCCTCGACGTCGCGGGCACCCCCGCGTTCCTGGAGCCCGACGCGCTCGTGGTGCACCCGGACGGCAGCTGGAGCGTCGTCGAGATCAAGTCGTTCCCGATGATCGACGGCTCGGCCGAGCCGGAGAAGGTGGGCGCCGCGGCCCGCCAGGCGGCGGTGTACGTGCTGGCACTGGAGCACCTGGCGGAACGGCTCGACCCGCCGCCTCGGGTGCGGCACCGGGTGCTCCTGGTCTGCCCGAAGGACTTCTCCAACCTCCCGACGGCCGCCCCCGTGGACGTGCGCAAGCAGCTCGCGGTCACCCGGCGGCAGCTCGCGCGCCTCACCCGCATCCAGGACATCGCGGCGGCCCTGCCCGAGGAGGCCCGCTTCGACGTCGGTCTCCCGCCGAACGAGCTGTACTCGTCCGTGGAGGCCGTCCCCGCGTCGTACGCGCCCGAGTGCCTCTCCGTCTGCGAGCTGGCGTTCCACTGCCGGGGCCGCGCCCGTGCCGAGGGCGCCGTCACGGCGCTGGGCCGCGCCGTCCGCGGCGAACTGGGCGGCCTCACCACGGTGGAGACCGTCCTCGCGGCGGCCCGCGGCGAGGCGGGCGACCCGGCCGACCCGGCGGTCGCCGCGCTGCGCCGCGCGGCCGGGCTGCGCGCGGAGGCGCTACAGGGAGACGCGCTACAGGGAGACGCGCTTCGGAGAGACGCGCTAAAGGAAGACACGCTTCAAGGAGACACGTTTCAGGGAGACACGTTTCAGGGGGGCGCATGTCGCTGATCACCGACCTGGCCCGCCTTGAGGCGATGGCCGGCGGCCGGGCGCAGCCGACCGCGACCGTGCGGCACCGCCACATCTCCGGCCGGCCCCTGGTGTTCGTGCCGCTCACGACGGCGGGCGAGGCGGGCGCCCCGCTCGGCGCGCTGGTCGGCACCGAGCGCACCTCGCCCCGGCTGCTCGTGGTGCCCCAACCCCGCGATCGCGACCTGCGCTTCGCCTTCCTCGCGGAGCTGGCCGAGATCGTCCTGCCGTACATCGACTCCTTCACGGACGCCGTGGAGAGAGTCGAGCGCACCGAGACCGACCCGGAGAGCGGCAAGCGCGTCAAGGCCGAGGCTGAGCTGTGCGCGGACGCCCCGCAGCTCATCGTGCCGAACCGCGCGGGCATCGCCTTCGTACGGCTGCTGGGCCGCTCGATGCGGTTCCGGCGCACCGCGGAGGCCGACCCCGACGCGCCGTACCCGGCGCCGCCCGCGGTGCCGCTGCTCGGCCGCTGGCTGACGCACTTCGGCGAGCGGTCCCGGGTGCCCGGCTCGGCGCTGCTGCCGGCCATGACGGATCTGCTCGGGCGCCACTGGGCGACGGGCCAGTCCAGCCTGGAGGACCAGCACCTGGGCGCCCTGCTGGCCTGGCTGGAGGCGCCGCCCGGCACGTCGGGGGCCGAGGCCGCGCACCGCGCCGAGCTGGCCAGGGACCACCAGGGCCAGCTGCTCTGCCCGCCCGCGGGACCCGCCACCGACCCGGCGTTCGACAACCACCTGCTCGCCCCGGCCATCGAACGGTACGACCGCGCCCGTACGGCACTGAGCGCGGCCGAGGACGCCCTGGCGGCGGACGAGCGGCTCGGCGCGGTCACGGCCGCCGAGTACGAGATCCGCGCCCTGGTCGACAGCCGTACCCGTCCCACCTGGGACGCCATCTGGCGGGGCCTCGACCTGCTGTGCCGGCTGCCGGAGGGCGCCCACGTGGCGGACCGCTGGACGCGCGACCGCTGGTCGTTCACCGGCCACCGGGACCGCGTCCTGGCCGGCGAACCGCCGCAGCCGCGCCGCGACGACGCCGTGACCGCGGCGAACAAGCTGGCCGCACGCGAGCGCGAGCAGGCCCGTCTCGACGCCCAGGAGGCGCTGGACGACCCGCTGGTGATGGCCGGCCGGCGGCTGGCCGGCGAGGCCTTCGCGGGCGAGGTGACGGATGTCGTCATGACCCGCACCGAGGGCAGGCGGCCCAGCCCCCGCCCGCTCGTCACCGTCCGCACGGACGACCGCCCCCGGCTCACCGTCCGCGGCAGGGTCTACCGCTCCCTGGACGGCAGGCCGCAGACGGCCGAGGTGGTGGAGGTCGTCGAGGACGTCGAGCACCCCGAGCACGCCGAGCACGTAAAGGACATCGAGCACGCCGAGCACGCCGGCGTCCGGGACACCGAGGACCCGGCCGGCGCCGCAGGGCCCCCGGCGCGGGCGGTCGGCGACGGCCACCGCGACGACGACGGTCACGGCGACGACGACGGCATCGGCCACGGCGTGGGCGACACCGGCCTGGTCGTCGTCCTGCGCATCGTCGACAAGATGGGACGCGGCCGGGACCCCGAGCCGGGCTCCGTGCCGGAGAAGGGTGACCGCGTCCTGTTCACGCTCTTCGAGCACGACCAGCGGGGCGGCCCCAAGCTGCCCGACCCGGAGGAGACCCCGTGGACGCACGGCGGCCCGCCGGGCGAGGCGGCCGAGGCGCCGGACCCGGTCACCCCGGAGGACATCCTGTGACACTCCTGCCCGAACACTCCCCGGCGGCCCCCGAGCAGCGCCCCCCGGACGACGCCGACCCGGGCACCGCAGCCGACCCCGGCACCGCAGCCGCCCGCGCCACCGACGCGATCCTGCGCGACACGCTGCACGGCACCGCACGCGGCGTGGTCGTGGACTCGCCGCCGGGCGCGGGCAAGTCCACCCTGGTGGTGCGCGCCGCGCTGGAACTGGCCGCCGCGGGCCACCCGCTGATGGTGGTGGCGCAGACGAACGCCCAGGTCGACGACCTGGTGCTGCGGATCGCCGAGAAGGCCCCCGACCTGCCGGTGGGCCGCCTGCACAGCAGTGACGCGGACGCCTACGACAAGGCGCTCGACGACCTCCCCCGGGTGCGCACCGCGGCCCGGGTCGCGGACCTCGCCGGGCTCGACGTCGTCATCTCGACCGCCGCGAAGTGGGCGCACGTCAGGGGCGTGGAGCCGTGGGGGCACGCGATCGTGGACGAGGCGTACCAGATGCGCTCGGACGGTCTGCTGGCGGTGGCGGGCCTCTTCGAGCGCGCGTTGTTCGTGGGCGACCCGGGCCAGCTCGACCCGTTCTCGATCGTCGGCTCCGAGCAGTGGGCGGGACTCTCCTACGACCCCGCGGCGAGCGCCGTGTCGACACTGCTCGCGCACAACCCGGACCTGCCGCAGCACCGCCTGCCGGTGTCCTGGCGCCTGCCCGCCTCCGCGGCACCGCTGGTCTCGGCGGCGTTCTACCCGTACACGCCGTTCCGCAGCGGCACCGGCCACGGCGACCGTGCGCTGCGCTTCGCGGTGGCGCCGGACGGCTCCGGCGCGGACCGGGTGATCGACGAGGCCGCGGCGTCCGGCTGGGGCCTGCTCGAACTCCCCGCCCGGCACACGCCGCGCACCGATCCGGAGGCGGTGCGCGCGGTCGCCCAGGTGGTCCGCCGGCTGCTGGAGCGCGGCGGCTCGGCGCGCTCCGAGCGAGCGGACGAGCCGGTGCCGCTGACGGCGGACCGCATCGCGGTGGGCACCGCGCACCGCGACCAGGCGGCGGCGGTGCGGGCGGAGCTGGCCACGCTCGGCATCACGGACGTCACCGCGGACACGGCCAACCGCCTCCAGGGCCGCGAGTACGACGTCACGGTGGTCCTGCACCCGCTCTCCGGCCGCCCGGACGCCACCGCGTTCCACCTGGAGACGGGCCGCCTGTGCGTACTGGCCTCCCGTCACCGGCACGCCTGCATCGTGGTGTGCCGGGCGGGCGTCACGGAACTCCTGGACGACCACCCGTCCATGGAACCGGTGCAACTCGGCGTCACCATCAAGTTCCCGGACGGCTGGGAGGCGAACCACGCGGTGCTCTCGCATCTGGCCGAGCACCGGGTGCGGCAGGAGCCGTAAGGCCGTGTGAGGCGTACCGGGCGATCCGGGCCCGAGCCCGCCCAAAGGCGGGCGTGAAACTGCCCGGCGGGGTTTGAGCTCCCGCTGCTGCGTACCGGACACCGGAACGGCGGTTGAACCGCTCTCGGCTCACCGACGTCTCCGTTGTTGGAGTGGTCAACCGTACGAGAGTGGTCGAACCGTTCCTGCGGATGGTCATGGAGACGACTGGTGGTCATGAAGACGACTGGTGGTCATGAAGACGACTGGTGGTCGTGGAGACGACCGGGTTTGCCGACCGCCAGGCACATGGAGCGATTGCCGGCTCGGGGCCACCCGATGACCGGTATGTGAGCAAGGGACAAGTACAGATGGCATTCAGGCGATACACCACCGCGCGCCACCGCATGGCAGTGGCCGTGGCGGCAGGGTCCGGGGCTTTGGCGCTGAGTCTGGCGGGTGCAGGCCAGGCATCCGCGGTCACGGACGCTTCCCCTGGGGTGGACTACACCTCGTTGGGCGACTCGTACGCATCGGCACCGGGGATCGCCGATCAGACCGACTCCACGTGCGCGCGCTCGGACCACAACTACCCGTCTTTGACCGCGTCGAGTCAGCAGTGGCGATTGACGGACGTCAGCTGTGCCGGTGCGACGACGTCCGGCATAACCGGGCCCCAGGGGAGCCTGGCACCACAGCTCGACGCGGTCACCCGCGCCACCGACGTGGTGAGCGTGACCATCGGCGGCAACGACATCGGCTTCACCGACGACCTGGCCACCTGCGCCGGCCTCACCGCATCGGACCCCACGGGCGCACCCTGCCGCGAGCACTTCACCGCGGGCGGCACCGACCAGTTGGCCGCTCTCGTCCAGCAGACCGGGCCCAAGGTCGCCTCGGTGCTGAACGATGTGCACCGGCGGGCACCGCACGCCCGGGTGCTGGTCGTCGGCTATCCGGACCTCTTCCCGGACGACGGCACAGGCTGCACCAGCAGTACGGCCCCGCTGGCGATGGGGGACTTCGCGTACCTGCGCGACACCGAGAAGAAGCTCAACGCCATGCTCGCCGACGAGGCACGGAACGCGGGCGCGCAGTACGTGGACACGTACACGCCGAGCATCGGGCACGACATGTGCCGGCCCGCCGGGCAACGGTGGATCGAGCCGTTGGTCACCACGCCTCCGGTCGCTCCGGCACATCCCAACGCCCAGGGCCAGCAGGCCATGTCCGCCGCGGTCGACCGCGCCATCCGCTGCGCCCGGTACCGCTGGTGATCCCGGACACGCGGACTCGGTAGCCCGCTGTCAGACGACCGAGGGGGAACGCCCCCGGGCCCCGGGCCCCGCCCGTGACGGCACCCCGGCCCCGGCGACGGGGGCGCCCCGCCCCGATCGCCGGGGCCGGGCGATGGGGGCGCCCCGCCGCGCCCCGCGCCCCGAACACCGCGCGTGCCCGTAACTTCACCCGGTGGTCACCGTGGTCAGGTCCGGATGTCAGCTTCGCTCCAGAGCATCTGGCCGACGACCCCTGCCCTCTACCGCAGGAGAACCATCATGGACAGACCCGCAAAGCCGGTGTCCCGTCGGCAGATCGTGCGGCTCGGTGGCGCGGGCGCCGCCGCCGTGCTGCTCGGCACCGGGGTGTGGAGCGCCTCCGCCTCGTACGCGGCGCCACGGACCGGCGGCAACCCCTTCACGCTCGGCGTGGCCTCGGGCGATCCGCTGCCCGACGGTGTGGTGCTGTGGACCCGGCTGGCTCCGGACCCGTTCGCCGCGGACGGCTCGGGAGGCATGCCGCCGCAGCCCGTCCGGGTGGAGTACGAGGTGGCCGGGGACGAGCGGTTCCGTTCCGTGGTCCGGCGCGGGAGCGTGGTGGCGACCCCGGAGCTGGCGCACTCCGTCCACCCCGAGATCCACGGTCTCGCCCCGGACCGCGTGTACTTCTACCGGTTCCGGGTGGGCGGCGCGATCTCCCCGGTGGGCCGGACCCGGACGGCGCCCGCGCCGGGCGCCCGGCTGCGCGGGCTCACGTTCGCGTTCGCGTCGTGCCAGGCGTGGCAGGACGGGTACTACACCGCCTACGAGCATATGGCGGCCGAGGACCTCGATCTCGTCGTGCACCTGGGCGACTACATCTACGAGTCGGGGGTGGGCACGAACAAACGGGGCGTCACCGTGCCCCAGCAGTTCACCACCGAGACGTTCGACCTGCCCCGCTACCGCCTCCAGTACGCGCTGTACAAGTCCGAGGCGCCGCTGCAGCAGGCGCACGCCGCGTTCCCGTGGGTCCACGTCAACGACGACCACGAGGTCGAGAACAACTGGGCGGGCGACATCTCGCAGGTCGACACCGAGCCCGACCAGGACCCGGCGGTGTTCCGGCAGCGCAGGGCCGCGGCGTTCCAGGCCATGTACGAGCACCTGCCGTACCGGCGGGCCCAGATGCCCTCCGGCCCCGACATGCGCCTGCACCGCCGGCTGACCTACGGCACGCTCGCGGACTTCACCATCCTGGACACCCGCCAGTTCCGCGACGACCAGCCCTGCGGCGACACCACCTCGGTCGACTGCACCGCCCGCCTGGACCCCGGTCTCACCATCCTCGGCGCCGAGCAGCGGGAGTGGCTGCTGAAGGGCTTCGGCTCCTCCAGGGCGCGCTGGCAGGTCCTCGGGAACCAGGTCGCCATGGGCCAGACCGACCTCGATCCGAGTCCCGACGTCACGAAGGTGTGGGACGACCCGTGGGACGGCTACGTGGCCGACCGCAACCGGGTGCTCGGGGCGGCCCAGGACCGCGGCGTGCGCAACCTCGTGGTGATCACGGGCGACCGCCACCAGAACTACGCCTGGGACCTCAAGCGCGACTTCGCCGACCCCGACTCTCCCACGGTGGCCAGCGAGTTCGTCGGCACGTCCATCACCAGCGGCGCGGACGGCGCGGACATGAACGCGGACGGCCAGAACCTCCTGGCGGCCAACCCGCACATGAAGTTCTTCAACGGGCAGCGCGGCTACGTCCGCGTGAACCTCACGCCCGAGCGCTGGCGCAGCGACTTCCGGGTGGTGCCCTTCGTGACCACCCCGGGCGCGCCGGTCTCCACCCGGGCCAGCTTCGTCGTGGAGGACGGGCGCCCCGGCGTGCAGGAAGCCTGACCCCCGGCCGTACCGGCCCTACCGGCCCCGGACCGCCCCGTCGGCGCGCCCGGGGCCGGCGCCTTGGCGGCGTCCCGCGCCCACCGCCCCCGTCGTCCATGCGGGGACGGGGGCACTCACGGGAGGTGCAACTCCGCCCACACCGTCTTGCCCGGTGCGCCGACGCGCGGCGCGACCGCCCACCGGGTCGCCAGCCGGGCGACGATGAGCAGCCCACGGCCCGCCTCGGCGTCGCCCGGCGGCTCCTTCCCGGACAGCGGCGGCACGTGCTCGGTACGGGTGTCGGTCACCTCCACCCGCAGGACCCGCCCCTCCTCGGTCAGACGAACGTGGAAGTCCCGGCCCGGCACGTGCCCGTGCCGCACGGCGTTGGCGGCCAGCTCCGCCGTGATCAGGGCCAACGTCTCGTTGACGTGACCGTCGTACGCGTGGCCCCACGTGTCGAGCCGGTGCGACACGAGACGCCGGGCGAGACGCGCACCGCGCCGCGAGGACGTGAACCGCATGGCGAACTCCCGGGGGCCGAGGCCGGGGTTGGGCGCCCCCGGTGCGGGGGAAATCTCGCTGTTCATGTGGTTCACGCTTCCGCCCTGGCCGTAACGTGACGAGACACGACGCGCACACGGGCGGTTGCTGTACGTGTCTCGTGGGCGCCCGTGTGCGGGGCGAGGCGTGACGACCTGGCGCGGGGACGCGTTGGGCGGTGGAGGTGGTACGGGGATGAGCGAAACGACGGACATGGTGGACGAGGCGTCCGGCCCGGAGGAACAGCAGCCGGAACCGGAGCCCGGCTCGGGCATCCTGCGGGCGTTCGGACGGCAGTTGAAACGGTGCCGGGTGAGGGCGGGACTGGAACGACGGGAGTTCGGCGCGATGGTCGGCTACTCGGCGTCCACGATCGCGTCCTACGAGCAGGGGCGCAGGGTTCCGCCGCCCCGGTTCATCGACCAGGCGGACGAGCGGCTGGACGCGGGCGGCGTCCTCATGGAGATGAAGGAGGAGGTCGCGCGAGCACAGTACCCACCGTTCTTCCAGGACGCGGCGGTTCTGGAGGCGAAGGCGGTTGAGGTGCATGTGTACGCGACGCAGGCGGTGCCGGGATTGTTGCAGACAGAGGAGTACGGGAGGGCTGTTTTCCGGATGTGGCGGCCTCTCCTTGAGGAAGAAACCATCGAGCAGCGCCTCGCGGCTCGTTTGGAGAGGCAGACGATCTTTGCACGCCGTCCACGTCCGCACCTGAGCTTCGTCATGGAAGAAAGCGTGCTACACCGCCGTATCGGTGGTGAGCAGGTCTGGCGGGGACAGTTGGAACAGATCCTCCTGACCGGCCAGGCGCGCAATGTGGACATTCAGGTCATGCCATTGAACCGCGGCGAGCACGCTGGGCTAGCAGGGCCGTTCACCTTGATGGAAGTCAAAGACGGGCGGAGGATCGCCTATACGGAGGTGCAGAGCGACAGCCGTCTGCACACCGAACGGAATCGAGTGCGGGAGCTGGAGGCCACCTACGGCTGTCTGCGGGCGCAAGCACTCACTCCGGAGGAGTCACTGGCCTTGGTCGAGAAGTTGCTTGGAGAGGGATAAGCGTGGAAACGTCCGAGAAGCTCGCTTGGTTCAAGAGCAGCTACAGCGCTGGGGACGGCGGCGAGTGCATCGAGGTCGCCATGGACTGGCGCAAGTCCAGCTACAGCGCTGGTGATGGAGGCGACTGCGTAGAGATGACCGCCTGCCCCCACGCCGTCCACATCCGGGACTCCAAGGAGATAACCCGGCCCAGCCTTACGGTGAGCGCCGCCGCCTGGACCGCGTTCGTCGGCTTCGCGACCCGGTAGCAGCGTCCGGCGATTGATCGTCCAAGGTGTGCCCCCGGCACGAGCCGCCGGGGGCACACCTGCGGACCACGGTGTCACGCGGCACGCTGTGGACCGTGCACGCTCATGCCGCAGACATCGCGCGGAATCAGCCCAGCGTCCTGGTTGCCGCGCGAAGGTCCTCCAGGGCAGCCAGCGCATGGTGCGCGAGCCCTGTCGTGTCGTCACGATCGGCTTCGGACCACCGGGCATAGCCCTGCTTGAAGGCGAGGACCCCCAACTCGGCCGCGAGGTGCGCGGTCGGATCGGGAACGCCGCGGGCGACGAGCGCGTCCGTCATGGCGGCCGCGAGGCCGATGCTCTTCAGCGCGTCCCGCTCCTGGAGCTCGGTGCTGGCCGCCACGGCCGCTTTCAGGCGGGGACCGAGGTCGCGATTGAGCGGCCCCATTTCACTCGATGCGCGCTCCAGGCCGGCGGCGACCGCGTCGAGCGGGCCGGCGCTCGCCGGTGCCTGCGCGATGCCCTCGGCGAGGAGCTTGCTCAGTGTCGCCTGCCCGGCCACCAGGATCTCACGCTTGTCGGAGAAGTGCCGGTGGAAGGTGCTTCTGGTGACTCCGGCGCGCGCGGCGATCTGCGCCACGGTGGTGGCGTCGTACCCCTGCTCGGTGAAGAGGTCCACTGCCGCGACGACCATCCGCTCTCGCGCCCCCGGTTGCCATCGAGTCATGCCCTCACCGTAGCAGAGTGATGCGACAGGTGTCCCGTCACTCTGTTACGGTGATGGGACACCTGTCGCATCACCTGTCGGGAGAGCCCTCATGCATGTCTTCGTCACCGGCGGTACCGGAACCATCGGCTCCGCGGTCGTCGCCGAACTACTCGCCCACGGCCACACCGTCCTCGGGCTGGCCCGCTCGGACGCCTCCGCGCAGGCCCTCAGACGCGCCGGGGCCGAGCCGCTGCGAGGCGAGATCGCGGACCTCGACGTCCTGCGCGCCGGCGCCGCGCAGGCCGATGGCGTGATCAGCCTGGCGTTCAGCCGCGACTACGGCGACCCGGACGGGCTCGCACGGGGCGTCGCCCAGGAGAGCGCCGCCCTCGCCGCCCTGGGCAACGAGCTCGTCGGCAGCGACCGTCCGATCGTCACGGTCTCGGGCACGCCCTGGGTGCCGGGCCGCCCCGCCACCGAAACCGATCCGCTGCCGACCGACGGACCTGTAGGCGGTCGGGGCCGTTCCGTCAACGCACTGCTGGAGCTGGCCTCGCGCGGTGTGCGCGCCACGGCTGTCCGGATGCCGCGCACGGTCCACAACGAGGGCAAGGGCGGATTCGCCGGCCTGTTGACCGACCAGGCGCGCCGCACCGGGGTGGCCGGCTACCCGGGCGACGGCACCCAGCGCTGGCCGGCCGTGCACGCCCTCGACGCGGCGGTCCTGTTCCGGCTGGCCCTCGAATCGGCGCCGGCCGGGACAGCCTGGCACGCCGTGGCCGACGAGGGCGACGCGGTGCGCGACATCGCGACAGTCGTCGGTCGGCGGCTGGGCCTGCCGGTCGCGGCGGTACCGGAGGAGACCTTCGGGCCGTTCGGCCCCATCTTCGCGATGGACCAGCCGGCGTCCAGTGCCCACACCCGCGCGGCCCTCGGATGGCAGCCGACACACCCCGGCCTCCTTGAGGACCTGGAGAACATCCAGCCCTGAGACCGTCAACCCTGTGCCCGTGGCCGACCCCAACGTCGTCATGCACGGCCCCCGGTCGGCCGGAGGAAGGGCAGCGCGGTAGCCCTCCGCCCTGGCGGGAATCCTGGTCGGCCAGGGCCGGGCCAGCGGGAGCCATACAGGGCGGCGAGCGGTGCCCGGCCGTCAGGCTTCGCGGGCCTCAAGCACGCAGGCCATGCAAGTAGCGCGCAGCAGTGGGCCGACGGGTGACGCTTCAGAGCCCTCACACGCCCGGTTGAAGAGATCGCAGGAGAGGCCCAGCGGGGTCGGTTCATCGGGGAAGCGCAATGCCCGGCGGAACTCGTCACTGGTGCGCAGCAGGTCGCCGAACTCAAGGACGCGAGGGATCGGCGGTTGCACGGTTGCGGCTAGTGCCTGTTCGATGTCGGCTACGTGGCCGGCCGCCGGTGACTCCACGAGGTAGGGAACTCCGTTCACGCTGGCGAGAGTACTGAGCAGCTCCTCGTCGCCACGGGAGATGAGGAACATCTCTTGCGGCACCGTGACCCACACGAAGATTCCATCGTCTTTCTTGCGAACGGACAGCAGGCTTTCAACGACCTCACCCTGGTCGAACGCATTTACTACGGTACGGCTCGGGTCACGCTCGTACCTGTAGGCGGTGCCGTTCAGGCGAACATCGAAGACACCCTCGCTGATCTCGTCGACGACGAATTTTTCCACCATGTTCCTCACCTCCAGGGTCTGCAATCGGGGCATGTTGGCGTAAAGGCTGCACTCACCAGTAAGCGTTCGGACGCAGAGAATGTCGTTTCGTGGTTCCTGTATCGCTGCCGAATGCCATGCGCCAACCGGCAGGCGCTGTACGTCCAGAAGTCATTGCATAGCCTACGCCTGGTACGTCGGGGCCGCATGACAGCACGATAACCGGTGCTTCGGCAACCGTTGTGCCCGCGTTATGGGGCCGTGCCTCGACGCAGACTGCGGGGGTGAAGAGGTTGGTGTGAGGAAGTGGCTCGACAGGTGCGATCAAGGGCTGGGTGTGCTTACGTGGAGTATTGGCACATTGAGGAGGTGTGTCTTGAGACTCCGTATCACGATAGACATCTTCTCAGGTCTCCCGAACCCTTCATGGCTGGTCACGGATCCTGATGAAGTACACCGCCTACTCCGATTGATCCTGCGCCACCGATCAGGTGTGGCCGAGATGCACAGCGGATTCGGGGGGCTCGACTTCCGTGGACTTCGCGTTGATCTCGCCAGCGACTCCCAGTTGCTCGGCCTGCCGCCGAGTTTCGAGGTGGCAAACGGTGGAGCGGAAGACCCGTTCGCCAGTGCGGACTTGGCCGAGCAGCTTCTGGAAACCATGCCGGAGCCTGTTGAGGAAGCCGAAAGGGGAGATGCTCGCGCCCTCCGTGAATCCGTGCGGCAGGACATCTACCGGACCGTGACGAAGCAGCTGGGCGGCGCAGGCGAGCCGAGCGAGCCGCCGGATCCGGACGTTGCGGCTGAAGTCGCCGAGCAGCTGCGTGAAATCAACCTCGGCAAGTGTGAGTTCAACTCGCAATTCTACTACCCTGACTACTGGAATCGACCAGAGGTCGTGCGGGCTAACAACTGTTATGACTATGCCATCGACCTGGCCACGAACAAGTTTTCCAAGCCCGGCTATCACCATGGTTACCGCATTCCGCCGACCATGAAGTGCGCCGAGGTACGGACGGGGTTGGTGCGGGATGGGTTGCGCTCCTGGGGTGACTGCCAGCCTCCGGGTGTTTATCGGTACGTGATCGCCATGGTTGTCGGGACAAGGCCCTGCGGGAAGCGGGACTTTCACTTCTACCGACTGGACCGCGGCGGGTTCTGGAGCCATAAGCCGGGCCAGCACTATGCGACCGATCGAGACGATTCCCGCAACTTCATCAGGGATCCCTTCACCTGCAATCGAGGCATCTACACTGAATGGTGCGGCTTCTTCCAGTCTCATCATTCGGTGGTTATTTCAGGTCCAGGGGCGCCGCCGTGAGACTACCGGCAGAAGAAGACTGTCGGCCGTTCCGAGCTGCCTGTGAGCACGGCGCCATCGACGCCCTCACCGAAGCCCGGTGCTACTTGCAGAACGCATAGTGGACGGCACCGGGCAGAGCCTGGGGGCGTATGAGGCACCGGGAGTTATCGCTGCTGCCGGATCAGGCGCTTCATGACTCACCGATCACAAGTCAGGGGCCCGGCTTCTCCGCGGTGACCAGGCCGAGCCCGCGGATGACGCGGGCCAGGTCACCCGGGGCGGCCGCGAGGCGGACCGGCCTGCCCGCGTCGTCGAGTTCGGCTATGTGCCAGCTTCTCGGGACGCCGTCGCCGTCGTCGCCCCGCACGCGCCGTGTGCCCGTGACCGTGAGCCGCTCCACCGGAATCCCTTTCGCCGCGAACCGGCCCGGGCCGGAGTGGGGTGTCACCGCGGGTGGGCCGTCGCCGAAGACGATATGGGTACCGAAGGCGTTCGGGTTGTAGTCGGTGGGATCCAGGAAGCGGGCCGGCACGAACACGTCCTCGCCGTCCGTCTTCTCGGCAGGCCCACCGGACGGCGGGAGCGCGCGAGTCTTCCGGGGCGCATCGACTCGGGTGGCGCGCCAGGCCCAGGTGAACAGGACCAGCGTGGCCGGCAGGCCCCCGGCTCCCCACGTTATCGCCGCCTCCGAGGAGGTCAGGGTCGTCGGGTGGAGGTAGCAGAGCGGCACGAGCCACAGCGCTGTACCGACGAGTACTCCCGCGAACGGCAGGGCCGACGGGAGGACCTCGTCGTCCGGCAGCCGGCGCCCGCGTCGGCGCATCAGCACCACGGCGCCGGGGTACCCCGCGGCGAGGACGCACACGGCCGCGACGACGGCCACGCTTCCGGCGCCGGCGAAGTGATCGCGCCACACGTAGCGCTCCGAGGAGACCACCCTCACCTGATGGCGCCAGACGGTCAACTTGACGTGGTCGCCGGGCCGGAACCCCTGTGCGCCGTCCGATGAGACCGCCAGCCGGTCCAGTGGCCGGCCGCCGGCGAAGTACAGGTGGCTGGGCTGCTTGCCGGTGCCGACGTCGGTCCGCGCGATCACGGCCGGCAGGGTGGTCAGGCACTCGGCCCGCTCCGTGGCGGGCGTCTCGGCGCTGCACGGGGTGGCCGCCCGCCAGGCCCGTTGCTCCGAGTCGGCGATCGGCACGAACCACGCCGCGAGGCCCGCGCCCGCGAGCAGCAGGACGCACACGACCAGCCATGCGGCCGTGCCGCGCCCGGCGGTACGGGTCGAGATGACGGGCAGGTGGCTCGACGCCGGAGTTCCGTAGCGGCGGTGCAGCGCGCGGAGCGCCTCCAGGTTCGCGTCGAAGTCCGCCTGGTCGACGGACGACGCGCTCACCGGCAAGGGCAGCCGCCGCCTGCGTCCGCCGCGCAACACCACGACGACGCGACGGATGTCCTGGTAGCGCCCGCGCTGGAGGTAGACGGCAAGGTCGGCGACGTCGCGCCACGGTGTGCTCCGGCTGCGCAGCAGCGTCCGGGAGTGCACGCCGTACGCGTCGGCGCTCACCCCGGCCGTGGCCGCGTGGAGCCAGACGGCGCCCACCAGGAGGCACACGACGCCCACCAGAGCGACCAGCAGGCCCGCACCCGCCCGCACGTCCACGAATACGGCCATCCACACCAGGCCCACCGCGGCCAGGATCGCCCCTGCGGCCCCGAGTCCGACCGGGAGCCACAGGGGCCGCCGTCTGAGAGGGCGGCACGTCACGTCCAGAGCATCCGTCATGAGCGGGAGCTTGCCACCGGGCACACTCCACGTGCCAGGTGGGTGAACCGAGAGCCGCCCACCGTGACCGGCCGTCCTCGGTCCCCGGCGTACGGCCTGCCCGGACCCCGGCGTGCGGCCTGCCCGGACCCCGGCGTGCGGCCTGGCGACGCACCGGCCGCCCCCGCCGCCCAGGCGACGGAGGTGATCCTCCAGGGCACCCCGCACGCAGAGCGCGCGCCGCGGTCGTCGGCTCCCGACGCCGGGGCAGTTCATGGCGTTCAGCACGTCGCGGCAGGTGAGACTTCCCACATGTAACCCGTTGTTCACCTGGTCCGCCCTCCTTCAGGTGCGTCCCGGTACCCATTGTTAACTCACGGTCTGTGCCGTTATGGAGCGACACGGACGTCGTCGTCGCTCGATCGGCAGGGGTCAACGGGGTCTACGGAGGTTGGAGAGCATGAGAATGGACCGCAGGACCCTTCTCCGGGACTTCGCGGGAGTCTCGGTCGCGGTGGCAGCCGCTCCCGTGATGTCGACCCGGCTGACGGTGCCCGCCGCTGCCGTGGTCAAGACCCCGAAGCCGACCGCGACCGGGGTCCTTCCCTTCGTGGACCACTACGCGACCAACACCACGTCCCACCTCACCGCTTCGACGAACGCGGCGGTCGACATCCTCGAAGGGATGGGAACGCTGTGGAAGACAGGGTCCGAGTGGAACAACGGAACACCACTCATGCCCGACGTGCTGCGCGCCAACATGCGCCACTCCGAGCAGGTCACCAGGCACCGCACCGAGGCGCAGGCCCGCGACGCCTTCATCCACGACCGCCAGGACCAGAGCTATGGCGTGATAGCCGGCCTGGGTCCGCTGGCGGACCTCTACACCACCGGAGCGAAGGCCGTCACCAGCATCACCTCGGCGCCTGACGGCACCCCGCCCACCACCATCGACGACATGGTGCCGGCCGGTGCGCCGGCGGGTTCGGCCACCGGGGCCGGTGCCACGGACTCCCAGCTCGGGCTCGTGGTGCAACTCGTGAAGGCACTTCGGGGCCCCAACGCCTCAGGCAATCCCAGCAAACTCGCGTTCCAATATCCCCGTCCCTACCGCATGACGGAGGACAGCGAGGTCGTCGACACCGGTCGCGTCGACGACCTCGGGTTTCCCGTCTACCGCTCGAACGTCGTGGTGGCCCCCCAGCTCCTGCGTCAGCGCAGCACGGATCCGGCCAACGACGGAGGCTTCCCCAGCGGCCACACGAACGCCTTCCATCTGGCCGGGCTCGCACTGGCCTACGCCGTTCCCGAGCGGTTTCAGGAACTGGTGGCCCACATGTCCTTCCTGAGCGACACCCGCATCGTCGCGGGCATGCACTCCGCCCTCGACGTCATGGGCGGGCGCATCCTGGGCACGGCGCTCGCCGCGGCCGCACTCGCCGACCCGCAGAACGCGACGCTCAAGGCCGCGGCACGCGCGCAGGCAGCCGAGTACTTCCAGAAGGCCACCGGCACGACGGCCGACACCCTCTTCGCGTTCGCCCATTCGGCCGGGACGGCAGCGGATCCCTACGCCGATCGGGAGGTCAACAGGAAGGCCGTGACGTCACGGCTGACGTACGCGTTCCGGCGAAGCGGGCCTCAGACGGCGATGACCGTGCCCAAGGGCGCGGAGGTCCTGCTGGAGACACGTCTGCCCTACCTGAGTGCCCAGCAGCGCCGCGAAGTGCTCCGGACCACGTCACTGCCGTCCGGTTACCCGCTGCTGGACGGCCCCGAGCAGTGGGGACGGCTGAACCTCTTCGCGGCTGCCGACGGATACGGTGCTTTCGGCACCGACGTGACGGTCACCATGGACGGGCGAAACGGCGGGTTCAGCGCCGCCGACTCATGGCGGAACGACATCTCCGGCACGGGCGCCCTGACGAAACGGGGTACCGGCTCCCTCACTCTCACCGGCAGCAACGGCTACGCCGGTGGCACCCGGTTGGAAGAGGGCACCCTGATCGCCACCGGGCCGGACGCCCTCGGCAGCGGAGCACTGGACGTCGTCGGTGGAACCCTGCGCGTACCGGCCGCGGTCGACGTGCGGGACGGCTACCGCCACTCGGCGGCCGTGCTGGACGTGACGCTCGGCGAAGAGGGCGGCGACGCCCCGCTGAACGTGCGAGGACCGGTGGAGATCGGGCCGAGAGCCACGCTCGTGATCCGCCTCGAGAAGGGCCGGGCACCTTCCCGCACGCCGCTGCGCGTGATCCGCGCCCGCGGACTGCACGGCAGCTTCGACACCGTCACCGTGGCCGTGGCCGGCGGGACACTGCGTGCCGAGCCGGTGTACTCGTCCTCCGGCCTGTCGGTGCGCCTGGTCCAGCGCTGAGCCGGGTCCCCCACGAGTGTGGGCCCTCAGACGATGGCGTGCTGACCGGCGGGTGCGGGCCGCCAGGCCCTGCCGCGGCCGGTCCCGGCCCCTGCACCCCCGGCGGAAGCGGTCCGGGACCGACCCGCGGTACCGCGGCGTGGCGGGTGCTCGTCACCTGCCCTCCGCCCCCACCCGCCCCGTACTCCCCCGCGGCACCAGCCGCGCCGCCGTCTCCTCGTAGGCCGGGGCCTCGCCCCGGGCGAGGTACGCCGGTGTCTCACCGTCCGCTATCAGGTTCAGCAGGATGCGCGCGGCCCGTGCGCCGTACGCGGGGATGTCCCGGCCGAGCGCGGTCAGCGGCGGACGGACCACGCGGGAGAGCTGGGAGTCGTCCCAGGCGACGAGGGAGAGGTCCCTGGGCACGTCGAGCCCCATCTCCTGGGCGACGGACAGGCCGGCGACGGCCATGATGTCGTTGTCGTAGATCACCGCCGTCGGCCGGCGTGGGCCGCTGATCAGGCGGCGCGTGGCGTGCGCGCCCTCCTCCCCGGTGTAGTCGGTGTGGATCACCAGCGGCTCGTCCAGGCCCAGTTCGCCGCAGAGCGCGCGGTAGGCGTCGTCCCGCAGCCGGGTGTGGACGAGGTCGGGCAGCCCCGCCACCCGGGCCACGGAGCGGTGGCCGAGCGCCGCCAGGTACGTGACGGTGTCGCGCAGCGCCCCCGCGTCGTCGGACCAGACCGCCGGCAGCGGGCCCGCCGCCCCTGGGTGGCCGATCACCACCGCGGGCATCCCCAGCTCCGCCACCCCCGGGACCCGCGGATCCGCCAGCCGCAGGTCGGCGAGGAAGACGCCGTCCACCCGCCGCTCACCCCACCATCTGCGGTACAGCTCCAGCTCCTGGCCGGGATCGGGGACGACCTGGAGCAGCAGGGCGCAGCCCCGCGCGGCGAGTTCGCTCTCCATGCCGCTGATCAGCTCCATGAAGAACGGCTCGGCCCCGAGCAGGTGCGCCGGGCGGCTCAGGGCGAGCCCGACGGTGTCCACGCGCGCGTGGGTGAGCGCCCGCGCCGCGCTGTTGGGCCGCCAGCCGATCTCCTCGGCGATCGCCTTGATCGCGGCGCGGGTGGCGGGCGAGACCCCCGGACGGTCGTTGAGCGCATAGGACACCGCCCCCTTGGAGACGCCTGCGCGGCGCGCGATGTCCGCGATCGTGGGGCGCTGCTTCGCCATGCCACCTCATTTCAGCCACACACTCGCCCGGCCACTCCGCCCACTATGACCGTTCCAGCTACTCCGGCCACTCCGGCCACTATGACCGTTCCAGCTACTCCAGCCACTCCGGCCCTCTAACCGTTCCAGCCGCTCCAGGCGTACTTAACCGGTTCGTTACGCCAGTCGCCATCTTAACCACGCCCGTTCCATGCACCGGGTCCCCCGGGTCCTCCCCATTCCCTCCCCTTCGTCCACCCACCGCCCAAGATCACCGGAACACGCGCCACGAACGCGCCATGGGAGCGCTCCCGCAACCTATTGACACCCGCCTCAACCACACATAGCTTCACGGCACTTACCCGGTTCAGTGGCTCCGCTCAAGGACGTGCGGGGAAAGTGAGGGACGATGGCTATCCGGGTGCGGGCGGTCACCGCCGCGCTGATCGTGATCGGATTCGCCGCCACCGCATGCACGGGCGGCGGCACCGCCGGAGGCGGCGGTGCCCAGGGCGGCGGTGCCGCGGGCTCACTGCCGCGGGGCGAGACGCTCTACACCACCGGCACCCAGTGGGGCCCGCCCGCCAACTACAACCCCCTGCGCGACTGGGACTTCGCGACCGGCACCAAGGGGCTCGCCTACGAGACGCTCTTCCACTTCGACCCCGACCAGGGCAGGCTCACCCCCTGGCTGGCGAAGTCCGGCACCTGGACGGACGCGAAGACCTACGAGCTCAAGCTGCGCTCCGGCGTCACCTGGTCGGACGGCAAGCCGCTGACCGCCGACGACGTCGTGTACTCGTACGGGATCAGCAAGTACGAGGCGTCCCCGCTGCACACCATGTGGTCGTGGCTCGCGGGCGCGAAGGGGGTGGACGCCACCACCGTCCGCTTCACCTTCAAGGAGGCGCACTACCAGGAGTGGGACTTCAACCTCTACGGCATCCCGATCGTGCCCGAGCACATCTGGCGCGGCCGTTCGGAGAAGGAGGTCCTGAACGGCGTCAACGACAGGCCCGTGGCGAGCGGCGCCTACAAGCTGAGGAGCCACACCCAGGACCGGGTGGTGTGGGAGCGGCGCGACGACTGGTGGGGCGAGAAGATCCTCGGCAAGAAGCCGGCGCCCAAGTACATCGTGGACGTCTCCAACCCCAGCAACGAGGTCGTCGTCGGCCAGCTCACCCAGGGCCAACTGGACCTCAGCAACAACTTCCTGCCCGGCGCCGCCTCCATGGTGAAGGCCCACAAGGTGGCGTCGTACTACGACAAGCCGCCCTACATGCTGCCGGCGAACACCACCTGGATGGTGCCGAACACCACCAGGAAGCCGATGAACGACCCCGCGTTCCGCAGGGCGCTCGCCGAGTCCGCAGACGTCGCCAAGATAGTCAAGGGGGTCTACGGGCAGTTGGTCGAGCCCGCGAGCCCGACGGGTCTGCTGCCGCAGTGGTCCAGGTTCGTCGACATGGGCCTGGTCGCCCGGGAGGGCTTCTCGTACAGCCCCGCCGAGGCCCGGAAGGCGCTGGCGGACGCCGGTTACAAGGACCGCGACGGCGACGGCTTCGTGGAGAACAAGGACGGCTCGAAGATCAGCCTGAAGCTGGAGGTGCCGAGCGGCTGGACGGACTGGATGGAGGCCGCCAAGGTCATCGCCGCCGGCGCCAAGGCCTCCGGGATCAGGATCACGGCCGGTTTCCCGGACCAGAACGCGCTCCAGGAGCAGCGCGGCAAGGGCGACTTCGATCTGATCCTGGACAACCAGCGTCAGCTCTCGAACACCCCCTGGACGTACTACCAGTACATCTTCCAGCAGCCGATCCAGAAGGTGCAGAACACGGTCAACTTCGGCCGGTACCAGAACGACCGGGCCTGGGACCTCGTCCAGCAGCTCGGCGGCATCAGGACCGACGACACCGCCGGCATGCGGAAGACCATGTCCCGGATCCAGGACATCCAGCTCAAGGAGCTGCCCGTCATCCCGCTCTGGTACAACGCGCTGTGGGCGCAGTCCAACACCGGCGTCTGGTCCAACTGGCCGTCGGACCGTGCCGGCGCCCCGCACACCGCGCCCGCGATGTGGCGCAACTGGCTGGAGATGGGCGGATTCGACACCCTCACCACGCTGAAGCCCGCCAAGTGAGCACAGCGGAAACCGCAAGGTGACCCTGCTGAGCACAGCGGAACCCGCAAGGTGACCCCGCTGAGCACAACGGAACCCGCAAGGTGACCCCGCTGAGCACAACGGAACCCGCAAGGTGACCCCGCCACCGGCCGGACGCCCCGCGCGCCCCGCCCGGTGCCGCCCGAGCCGCCCCGGCCCCCTGCCGGCCTGACACGGCCGCGGGCCGGGGCAGCGGCCCGGTCCCCCTCCACCCGGTTCGGGCGTCCTCCTGACCTGGTGGAACGGGGGGCCGGGCCGCGCCCGCAAGTCGAGTCCGCCGCCCTCCCCGCCGCGCCCGCAAGTCGAGTCCGCCGCCCTCCCCCTCGTCCCTCCTCCCTCCCCCTCCCCCCTCCCCCCGTGCCCCACGATCCCCCGACCCACCGGGAGACCTCCCCGTGCGCCACTACTTCGCCCGTAAGCTGCTGGTCTACGGCCTCACCTTCGTGGTGGCCGTCACCGTCAACTGGATGATCCCGCGCTTCATGCCGGGCGATCCGGTCGCCGCCATGCTCGCCCGTGCCCGGGTATCGCAGCCCGAGGCCGTGGAGGCGATGCGCTCCTATTACACCCGGCTGTTCGGCTTCGACCAGCCCGTCTGGCAGCAGTACCTGCACTTCTGGTCGTCGCTGTTCCAGGGCGACTTCGGGCTGTCCATCTGGGTGTTCCCCAAGCCCGTCAGCGAGGTGATCCTCGGCGCGCTGCCGTACACGCTGGGCCTGATGATCCCGGCGATCCTGCTGAGCTGGGTCGCCGGCAACTGGCTCGGCGCGCTGGCCGCCCGCCGCAAGGTGCTCGACAACACCGTGCTGCCCGCCGGCTACCTGCTCACCGCGATGCCGTACATGTGGATCTCGGTGATCATCGCGTGGGCGCTGGGATTCCAGGCCCGGTGGTTCCCGATCTCCGGCGGCTACAGCCTGTCGATCACCCCCAGCTGGAGCGCCGCCTTCGTCGGCGACGTCCTCTACCACTGGTTCCTGCCGTTCCTGTCGCTCTTCCTGGTGGCGCTCGGCGGCTGGGCGATCGGCATGCGGAACATGATCATCTACGAGCTGGAGTCCGACTACTCCGCGTACCTCTCGGCGCTCGGCGCGCCCCAGCGGCTGATCCGCCGGTACGCCTTCCGCAACGCGGTGCTGCCGCAGATCACCGGGCTCGCGCTGCAACTGGGCGTCCTCGTGGCGGGTGCGCTGGTCACCGAGATCGTCTTCTCGTACCCGGGGCTCGGCAGCCTGATCCTGGCGGCGATCCAGAACCAGGACTTCTTCCTGCTCCAGGGCACGTTCCTGTTCATCGTGATCGGCGTGCTGATCGCCAACTTCGTGATCGACCTCGTCTACGTGGTCGTCGATCCACGCACCCGGACCGGCATGACGGGAGGCCAGGCATGAGCGCGCTGCCGGAAGCGACCGTCACCGCCGACGCCGCCGAGCAGCTCACCCCCGGCAGGGAGACGCTGCACTACGCGCTGCGCAACCCGAAGCTGCTGGCCGGCTTCGCCGTGGTGCTGGTGCTGCTGCTCCTCGGCCTGATCGGGCCGCTGCTGCTGGGCGGCAACCCGAACGAGTACGTGGGCCCGCAGGCCGCCGCGCCCAGCGGCACGTACTGGCTCGGCACCACCACGTTCGGGCAGGACGTGTTCGCGCAGTTCGTGTTCGGGCTGAGGTCCACGTTCCTGGTGGGGGTGATCGGCGGCGGGCTCGCCGCGGTCATCGCGATGCTGGTCGGCTTCCTGGCCGGCTACCGCGGCGGCCTCACCGACGAGGTGCTGAACATGCTCACCAACATCGTGCTGGTGATCCCCACCCTCGCGGTGCTGCTGATCATCAACGCGTACCTGGGCGTACGCAGCGTCCCCGTGCAGGGCGTCTTCATCGGGCTGACGTCCTGGCCGTGGGCGGCGCGCGCCATCCGCGCGCAGACGTTCTCGCTGCGTGCCCGGGACTTCGTGGACCTGGCCAGGCTGAGCGGCGGCAGGACGTGGCGGATCGTCTTCCGCGAGATCGCGCCGAACATGAGCTCCTACCTGTTCATGATGTTCATCCTGCTGTTCGGCGGCGCGGTGCTGATCGCCTCCTCGCTGGACTTCATCGGGCTCGGCCCGACGGACGGCGTCTCGCTGGGCCTGATGCTCCAGAGCTCCCAGCAGTGGAGCGCGCTGCAACTCGGCATGTGGTGGTGGTTCCTGCCGCCGGGTGCGGGCATCACCGCCATCGTGGGCGCGCTGTACATCGCCAACGTCGGCCTGGACGAGGTCTTCAACCCGAAGCTGAGGGAGTCATGAGCCTGACCGTCACGGACCTCAGGGTCCACTACCGCACGCTGCGCGGCGACGTCCGGGCCCTGGACGGCGTCACGTTCGACATCCCGGACGGCGAGATCCTGGGCCTCGCGGGCGAGTCGGGCTGCGGCAAGACCACCCTCGGCAAGTCGCTGATCCGTCTGGACGGCCGGATGAAGCACGTCGGCGGGACCGTCGAGCTGAACGGCACCGAGCTGCCGCTCTCCGACGACCGGGCGATGAACGCGTTCCGGTTCCACCGGGTGTCGCTGGTGCCGCAGTACTCGATGAGCGCGCTCAACCCGACCCGCAGGATCGGCCGGATGATCCGCGAGCTGCTCGCCTCCCGCGGCGTGCCGGCCGACACCGCGGAGCTGCACCGCCGCCTCAGCCTGGTCGGCCTCGGTCCCGAGGTGCTGGACCGGTATCCCGTCGAGCTGTCCGGCGGCATGAAGCAGCGCGTCGTCATGGTGATCTCCACGCTGCTCGACCCGGCGCTGCTGATAGCCGACGAGGTGACCTCGGCGCTCGACGTCTCGACCCAGCAGGCCGTGGCGCGGGCGCTGGTGGGGCTGCGCGAGGCGGGCCTGGTGACCAGCATGATGTTCATCACCCACGACCTGGCGCTGACCTCGGGCATCGCCGACTCCATCATGATCATGTACGCGGGCCGGCTCGCCGAGAAGGCCCCGTCGAAGGCGCTCACGACCGAGCCCCGGCACCCGTACACCAAGCTGCTGCTGGGCTCACTGCCCGAGGTCGGCGTCCGGCACGCCGAGCGCAGGCTCGCCGGCATCCAGGGCAGCCCGCCCTCGCTGCTCAACCCCCCGTCGGGTTGCCGTTTCCGGGACCGCTGCCCGCTCGCGGACGCCGGCTGTGCCGAGCAGCCCCCGGCCGTCGAGATCGCCCCCCGCCACTACGTCGCGTGCTGGAAGGCCTGATGCTGACCCTCGACCGCGTCACCAAGAAGTACCGGACGGGCAACCTCGGCGGCGGCCACGTCACCGCCGTCGACCGGGTCACCTTCGACGCCGGGCCCGGCGAGGTCGTCTCGCTCATCGGGGAGAGCGGCAGCGGGAAGTCGACCATCGGCCGGATGATCCTGGGCCTGACCCCCGTCAGCGAGGGCACCCTCACCCTGGACGGGAAGCCGGTCACCGCGGGCAAGGAGTACTACCGCCATGTACAGGGCGTCTTCCAGGACCCGTTCAGCTGCTACAACCCGGTCTTCAAGGCCGACCGGGTGTTCGCGATGATCAAGCAGGCCTACCATCCGAAGGTGCCGGGCGCCGAGTGGCGGGAGCGGGTGGAGCGCGCCGTGCGGGACGTGCGTCTCGACCCCGGGGCGGTGCTCGGCAAGTACCCGCACCAGCTCAGCGGCGGCCAGTTGCAGCGGCTGCTGATCGCCCGCGCCCTGCTGCTCGACCTGACCTTCCTCGTCGCCGACGAGATCACCAGCATGCTGGACGCCTCCACCCGCATCGACGTCCTCAACCTCCTCGCCGACCTCAAGGAGCGTGGCCTCGGCGTCCTCTACATCACCCACGACCTCTCACTCGGCACGTACCTCGCCGAGCGGACCGTCGTGCTGCGGCACGGCCGGGTCGTGGAGCGCGGCGACACCCGGAAGGTGTTCGGGAACCCCCAGCACCCGTACACCCGCACCCTGCTGGCGTCCGTGCCACGGCTGAACCTCCCCTGGACCGAGCCGGAGCCGCTGAAGGAGTGCGCCTTCCACGCGGCGGGCGGGCACGGAACGGACGGCGAGCTGTGCGAGACCGAACCCGGCCACTTCACCGCCTGCGCCCGGCTGCCCGGCTGCGGAGGCACGTCCTCGTGAGGCACGCGAGGAAGCTCCCGCCCGCGGCGGCAGCGGACCCGGAGCGCGCCCGGGAAGCCCACGGGAAGCCCCCGGGAAGCCCCCGACCACGGAGGTACGCCACGTCACCGCGCCCCACGACGCCCCACGGCCGCGGAAGGACCCCGCGTGACCACACCCCACCACGCCCCCCGACTGCGGAAGGACCCCGCGTGACCACACCCCACCACGCCCCCCGACTGCGGAAGGACCCCGCGTGACCACACCCCACCACGCCCCCCGACTGCGGAAGGACCCCGCGTGACCACACCCCACCGCCCCGCGCACCGCCGCGTCACGCTGCACGACGGCTGGACGCTGCACACCGACGCGGACGTCCCCGTGGCACTGCCGGCCGGGGGCGTGCCCGCGACCGTGCCCGGCTGTGTGCACACCGACCTGCTCGCCGCCGGACTGATCGACGACCCGTACCTGGACGCCAACGAGACCCGCCTGACCTGGATCGGCCGCACCGACTTCAGCTACCGCACCACCTTCGAGTGGTCGGACGACGGCCACGAGGAGACCGACCTGGTCTTCGAGGGCCTGGACACCGTCGCCACCGTGGTGCTCAACGGCACCGAGGTGGGCAGCACCGCCAACCAGCACCGCAGCCACCGCTTCCCCGTCCGCCCGCTGCTCCGCGAGGGCGGCAACACCCTCGAAGTCCGCTTCACCGCCCCCTACGCCTACGCCGAGGCGCTCCGCGACCGGCTCGGCGACCGCCCCGGCGCCTACGAGGAGCCGTACCAGTTCATCCGCAAGATGGCCTGCAACTTCGGCTGGGACTGGGGGCCCACGCTGGTCACCTCGGGTATCTGGCGGCCGGTCGCGCTGGAGTCCTGGAGCGGGGTGCGGATCGCCTCGGTACGGCTGCTCGCGGAGGTCGACGCGGAGACCGGCGTGCCGCACCTCGGCGTCACCCTCGGCGTGCGGCGCTCGGCCGCCGCGGCCGGCCTGGCGGCGGACGACGTCGTGGCGGCCGTGGTGGAGGTGGCGGGCACCCGTACCGTGCTGCCGGTGCCGGCCGGCCTGGACCGCAGCGAGGTCCGCTTCCCGGTGCCCGGTGCCGAGCTGTGGTGGCCGCGCGGCCGCGGCGCCCAACCCCTCCACGAGGTGACGGTCGAACTCGGCGGCCAGACCTGGCGCGGACGCACCGGCTTCCGCACGGTCGGTCTGGAGACGGACGCGTTCCGCATCTCGGTGAACGGCGAGGAGATCTTCGTCCGCGGCGTCAACTGGATCCCGGAGGACTGCTTCCCCGCCCGGCTCACCCGCGCGTGGCTCGCCGAACGCTTCGACCAGGCGATCGCCGCCGGCGTCAACCTCCTGCGGGTCTGGGGCGGCGGCCTCTACGAGAGCGACGACTTCTACGACCTCGCGGACGAGAAGGGCCTCCTCGTCTGGCAGGACTTCCCGTTCGCCTGCGCCGCCTACCCCGAGGAGCAGCCGCTGTACGACGAGGTGGCGGCCGAGGCCCGCGAGCAGATAGTCCGCCTCGCCCCGCACCCGTCGCTCGTCCTGTGGTGCGGCAACAACGAGAACCTGGAGGGCTACGAGGACTGGGGCTGGCAGGAGCCGCTGGACGGCGCGAGCTGGGGGGCCGGCTACTACCACGAGCTGCTGCCGTCCCTGCTCGCCGAGCTGGACCCGACCCGCCCCTACTGGCCCGGCACCCCCTACTCCGGCACGCCCGGCCTGCCCCCGAACGACCCGGAGCACGGCACCGTCCACTCCTGGCAGGTCTGGAACCGGACCGACTACACCCACTATGCGGACTCGGCCCCCCGCTTCGTCGCCGAGTTCGGCTTCCAGGGCCCGCCCGCGTACGCCACGCTGCGCCGCGCGGTCAGCGGCGAGCTGACGCCCGACGCCCCCCTGCTGGCCCACCATCAGAAGGCGGACGACGGCCAGGGCAAGCTGCTGCGCGGCCTCGGCGACCATCTGCCGCGGCCGGCCGGCTTCGACGACTGGCACTGGCTGACCCAGCTCAACCAGGCCCGCGCGGTCGCGTTCGGCATCCGCCACTTCCGCTCCCACATGCCGTACACCATGGGCACCATCGTCTGGCAGCTCAACGACTGCTGGCCGGTGATCTCCTGGTCCGCCGTCGACGGCGACGGCCGCCGCAAGCCGCTCTGGTACGCCCTGCGCCGGGCCTACGCGGACCGCGTCCTGGTCCTCCGCGACGGCGCGGTCTTCGTCGTCAACGACAGCGCGGAGCGCTGGGAGGGCACCCTCCACGTGACCCGCCGCACCCTGGACGGCACGGAACTCGCCACCCGCGAACTCCCCGCCCACGCCGCTCCCCGCACGGTCCAACGCCTCCTGCTCCCGGCTGCCGTGGGCACCCCCGGCGACCCCACCCGAGAACTCCTGGTCATCACCCTCGGCGACACCCGCATCATCGAGTTCTTCGCGGAGGACACGGAGGTGGCGTGGCCGAAGGCGGAGTATTCGGTGCACGTGACGGAGGCCACGGATCTCCGTATGAAGCCTGAAGGCGACGACGAGGCGGCAGCCGCGCCATCGGAGCCCGTCCTGGGGGTACCTCCCAGGCCCTCAAGGCACTGGGGGAGATTGAGGACGAGCCCGCAGGGCGAAGGGGGTCCGGGGCACAGCCCCGCGTCGGCGCCCCACACGTACTCGGCACCCACATACACGGTGCACATCCACGCGCACACGCTCCTGCGAGACCTCACCCTGTTCCCCGACCGCCTCCACCCGAACGCGGAAGTCGACGACACCCTCCTCACCCTGCTCCCCGGCGAGACCGCACGCTTCCACGTGACGGGCGCGGAACTCCGCACCCCAGAAGCCCTCGGGCACCCCCCTGTGCTGCGCTGCGTCAACGACTCGGGGCGGTGAGGCGGCAGGTACTTGCGGGGCGCGGGACAATGGGAGCGGAATCAACGCTAGGAGGACACTCATGGCGGAGCCCGAGCGGCCCCGTAGCGCGCCCCGTCTGCGCCCCGCCCCGCTGCTCTTCGAGCCCGCCGCGGCCGCGGCGGACCCGGAGCACTTCTTCGACCTGGAGTCCATAGACGACCCCAGGGAGCTGCTGTCCCGCGCCACCGAACTGACCCACGCGTTCCGCGCCGCCACCGACCGGGCCATGGAGTACCAGGCCATGGCGGCGGCCCAGCTCGCGGACCCCCGCCGGTTCGACCGGCTCACGCCGGCGGTGATCGCCGACCGCGCGGGCTGGACCGAGGACTACGCGAAGAAGATGATCGAATTCGGCCGCGAGCTGATGCGCGGCCCGGACGACCTGGGCTGAGTCGGCGCCCGGCTCCGGGTGGACGCAGCGCGAGGAGACCGTCACCGCGCGGCAGGACCACAACGGCGCGGCAGTACTCCCCGACCGGCTGGGCTGCCCCTGAGCTGCCCCTGCCCCTGCCCCTGCCCCTGACAGCCGTGGACCGCCGAGGACCGGCACACCCGCACCGCCCCTCGCGCACCCGGCACGCACACGGGCGACTGACATGTGCCGGCCCCTCCCTCCCCCGCCGCAGCGGATGCACCTCCGGAAGAGCGGTCGCCCATGGCCTGCCGGCCGTAGCGTGTGACCCACCGGAATCGAACGGACTCGTGGCGCGACGAGACGCGTCCGCGGTCAGCCGGGCGTCAGCCGGACTCCGGCGCGGCAGAGCCCCGGCGCCGGGCCAGCAGGCCGTCCAGCACCTCCCTGCTGTGCACGGTGAAGTGATGCTCCGCGCCAAGGCTCCGCGCACGGCGCTCCACGACGTCGGTCAGCAGCTCGATCGCCGCGTCCAGCCGGCCCGTGGCCGCCTGGGTGGTGGCGTACAACTGCTGGGCGGCGAGCACGACCGGGTACTCCGAGCCGAACCGCCCCTGGTAGTCGGCCAGGACCCGGCCGGCCTCGGCGTCGGCCTCCGCATAGCGGCCCAGCTCGCGCAGCGCACGTGCGGAGTTGAACCGGGCGACCAGGGTGACGGTGTGGTCGGGCCCCAGGTGCTGCGCGCACTCCTGGGGCAGGGACAGCAGCCGGCGGCCGCCGTCCGTGGCCAGTTCGGCCGACGGGAGGAACGCCAGCAGGCTGCACCGGGAACGCAGGGTCAGGGCATGCGCCGGTCCGAGGGCCGTTTCCCTGCCGGCCACCACGGCCCGCAGGAGTTCCATGGCCTCGTCGTGCCGTCCGGGCAGGTTGGCGAGCACCATCTGAAGACCGTGGCCGGTGTCGAGTGTGTCCAGATCGCCGGCCCCGAACAGTCGCTCCTGCGCGGTGCGGACCCGCCGCAGGAGTTCTTCCGCCTCCGTGTACCTGCCGAGCCGGAAGAGTCCACGGCCGGTCCGTGACCAGGCGGCAAGGACGAGGCGGTGCTCGGCGCCGAGGGTCCGCTCGGCGAGTTCCGCCGCGCTGCGGGCGGTCTCCCAGCCCGTCAGGTAGTCCCCGGTGCGGTGCAGCGCGACCGCGAGCCGGACGGCGACCTCCAGGGTGTCCGCTGTCAGGGACGGGTCCGTCAGCCGGCGCAGCAGAACCTGCGCGTGCGGAGTGAGCAGGGCGAGTCGCCGGTCGTAGGGGCCGGCGTCGGGAAGGGCGGGCACCGCCGCGTCGAGCAGCCGTACAGCGGCTCTGTCGAGCCGGGCGGCCTGCTCGCCGGGCGTGGCGGCGGCGACGCTGCCGAGCAGCACGCCATGGCTCCGCGTCGCGCGTACGCCGACGTCGACGAGTTCAGCCAGCGAGTGGTCGATGAGCACCCGCAGCGCCGTCTCGCACCGGGCCCGGGGGATGACGGCGCCGATCTCGTCGTGGGCCAGCAGGGACAGCGGCAGGGGGTCCGGCGAGAGCCGGGCCAGCAGGCGCAGAAGGAGCACTGCCTCGGGCCGCCCGCGGGCCTCCAGGGAGTCGAGGGTGAGCTGCCAGGTCCGGCCGACCAGATGGCGCGGGTCCGGCTCGGCTAGGACCTCTGCACCCTGGTCTATGAGCTCGACGTGCCCCTCTTCGTCGAGGCGGCTCGCGTACGTGTCCAGGGTCCAGGGGTCGATGACCTGATGGGCGAGGAAGCCGCCGGCCAGAGTCAGGGCGAGAGGCAGCCGCCCCAGCCGGTCCGCCACCTCGGCCGCCTCTTCAAGGGTGCCGCTGTGCGGGGCGAGATCGTGCAGCACGCGTGCCGCGTCCTCGCGGGGCAGCACGCCGATGTGCTGCAACTCGGCGCCGGGCCACCAGCGGGCGGACGCCTGGCGCGTGGTCACCAGAACTGTGCCGCGGGGACTGGTGCGCAGCCAGCTCCCGTCCCGGAGCACTGCGGGGTCGTCGGCGTTGTCCAGGACCAGCAGCCAGGGATCCGAGGACCGGTCGAGGTAGTCCCAGACCAGATCCGCAGCTGGACGGTGGCCGCGGCGCGCCCCCAGCAACTCGCCATCCCCGGCGCCCCGCTCAGCCGCGACGGCGAGCATCCCGGAGCGCAGGCTCGCCCGGTCGGAGGCGTCGACCCACAGCCCCACCCGGCCCAGGTCGTCGACGGCGGAGTGGAAGAGCGCGCACGCCACCGCCGTCTTGCCGCAACCGCCCATGCCGTGCAGGACGAGGACCTCACCACCACGCCCCGGTGCGACGCTCTCCCGCAGCCGTGCCATGATCTCGTCGCGGTCGCGGAGCACCGCCGGCACCCTGCCGACGGCGGGACGGCGGACGGAGTCGGGCCCGCCCGCGTCCGGTCCCGGCACGCCGTGATAGTGGTGCTCGCTGATGTGCTGATCACCGGAGGTCTGGTAGACGCGGCCCTCGCCCTCGGCGTGTCCGTCCATCACGTCAGTCACCTTTCCCGATGTGCTGGTCGCGTCCCGCCTGGTGGATCCTGGCCGGCCCGGAGGCGGAGGCGCGCTGGGTGACAGCGGGAGCGCTCGCGGCTGATGGGGGGTCGAACTCCGCGAGGAGGCGGCGCGATTCCTCGTGCGCGCCCGGTACCGTGGCGAGAAGGCGCCGGAGCCGTCCCTGCCATTGCGCCTGCACTTCATTCAGCGTCTCTTCGTCACCGGCACGCACAGCCACCAGGACCTCTTCGCGATCGGCCGCCAGGTCAGCGGCAACGGCGTCCGCCCTGTGCGGCTGGGTCCTGCGCCACAGGCGTGTGAGCCCGTCACTCAGGCGTTGCCACACATCCGTTGTCATAAGAGTGACAAGAGTGGTTCCTGCACTCTGCGCGAATAATGTGAGATCCGCTTCCACCTGTTTCTCACCGCATCTTCATTAGTCACAACGTATGAGTATTAAATACAGCCTCGACGGCCGGGGCGAAGAAGATTCCTTCTGGTAGGTTCGCGAAGAAGAACACCGGCAAGAATGTTTCTGCGCCACAGACCAACGGCATATTCAATCCCACCCCCACCCTGCCCCGCGACGCAGACCGCGCCGATATGACCAGATTTCGCATACAGTTGATCACTGAACCACATGCTACAGTCACCCAACGAAGGTAAAACAAAGCGACATTCAACAGCAGGGGGAGAGTCATGGCAAGACCGTGGGAGGCAGACCCGGCGAGCACGTTCAAGAAGCGTCTGGGCAGCTCACCGCAGGAGTTAGGGGTCACCAGCGACTCGCCGGACTGCCCCGACATCTGGGAAATGAGCAATGGTGACGTCGCGGTCATCGGCAGGGACCTCACGAATTCCCTGCGCGGCAAACTGCCCTCCGGCGTCTCCATCGGCGCCGACGAACGACTCGTCATCATTCCACGAAGCATGCTCATAGCAGCAAAGCGAGACATCCCGAATGTTTGATTCCTTCGCAGCCGGCAGGTACGAGATTCTTGAGCGGCCCGCGTACCACGAGGAGTTCTACCGTTACCTCAAGGAAGTCAGGTCGCTGGACAAGCTCGAACGCGGCCAGGACTTCAAGGAGCGAGGCTTCGCGAGCTGGGAGGCCTTCGCCGCGGGCGACTGGGAAAGCGCCCTGGCGCTGGCCGGGGAACGCCGGGAGCGCTACGCCAAGCAGATCGAGGACGCGCATCGCAGAGGCGCCACCCAGCGCCGGCTTCGCGTCGTGGAATTCCCGGTCACGCCGTATGTGCAGTGGGAGATGCACGTCCTGCGTGTGGCCGTGGAAGTCGGCGACGACATCCGGGTGCTCGACGCCCGCACCATCACGGACATCGAGAGTTCCCGTCCCGTTCCCGAGGTCGTCATCCTCGGGAACGTCGTCATGTACGGCGTCCGTTACGACGAGGACGGAAACGCGGCGGGTGCCAGGCGCTACCGCGACCCCGAACTGATCCAGGAAACCCTGGACGGTTTCAACGCCCTGTATGAACGCGCTGAGGATTTCCACGCGTTCTTCGACCGGGAGATCGCCCCGCTCGACGCTCCAACCGTCAGCCGTACCTGACCCACCCGCGGGCACGGACCGTGAGCCGGCCCCCTCGGCACACCGCCGCCGGCCGCCCGCTGGTCCCCGGCGGAGCGTCCCACTCCCCCGCGCAACGGAATTGACGCGACGTAGCCGGAGGGAGCGGGACTCACGGCCCTGCGCCTGGCCCGCTCCGGGCCCCGTCCTCGTGCACCCAGATCAGGCAGTCGTGCCGGGTGTCCCGTGCGGGGTCCGGGTGCGCATGGTCGCGGCAGTGGCGGGGCAGCCGCCGCTCCAGCCGGTAGCCGAGGCGCCGGGCGAGCCGGAGGGACGGCTCGTTGTCGGGGCGGATCTCCAGCCAGACGCGGGGCACGGAGAGGTGTGCGTGCGCCCACCGCGTGGTGACGCCCACGGCCCGCGAGGCGATCCCGCGGCCGCGCTGCTCGGGCCGCACCCAGTACGCGAGCTCGACGCTGCCGGGCCCGTCCGGCATCAGCCCGACCGCGCCGAGCAGCCGCGCACCGTCCAGGACCCCCACGGAGAACTGGCCGCCCTCGTCCGGATCCCAGGCCGCGAGCGCCTTCTGCCCGTCGAGCAGGGAGTAGGGCCCGACCGGATACGCGTCCCACAGAGCGCGCGCCGACTCCCCACTGGTGGCCTCGACCAGCAGACCGGCGTCACCCTTCCCCAGCACCCGCAGCCGCAGCCCGCCCCCGATCCCGAGACCTAGGGCGTTTCGTTTGGATCATCGGGCGGACCACAGGAAGATGCCTGCGATGTGGAGTCCGGCCAGGTAGATGGTCGCGGTCTTCTCGTAGCGGGTGGCGATGCCCCGCCACTGCTTGAGGCGGTTGATGCACCGCTCGACGGTGTTGCGCTGCTTGTATGTCTGCCGGTCGAAGGCCGGTGGCCTGCCGCCCCGGTTGCCTCGACGTAGCCGATGTCGTTGCTGGTCCGCCGGGATGGGAATCACTGCCCGGATGCCACGGTGACGAAGGTGATGGCGGATCGCGCGGGAGGAGTACGCCTTGTCCGCCAGGACCACGTCCGGCTTGGTGCGCGGCCGTCCACGGCGCCGGGGTACGCGCAGGCGGGCCATCACATCCATGAATGCGGGGGCGTCACCGGCCTGCCCGGCGGTGAGGACGAAGGCCAACGGTCGACAGTTGCCGTCGGCGGCGAGGTGGATCTTCGTGGTCAGCCCGCCGCGGGACCGTCCGATGGCATGGTCGTGCGGCTCGCCGGCCGGGGCCCCCTTTTGCGGGCCCCGGCTGCGTGCTGGTGAGCCCGCACGATCGTGGAGTCGACCGAGACGGCCCACTTCAAGTCCTCGTCTGCGTCGGCTTGGGCCATCAGGGCGATGAACACCCGCTCCCAGGTCCCATCGACGGCCCACATGCGCAGGCGGTTGTAGACGCCTCGCCAGTTGCCGTACCTCTCGGGCAGGTGGACCCACTGCGTTCCAGTCTGGAACCTGTAAGCGATCGCGTCGAGCACCTCACGGTGATCACGCCACCGGCCACCCCGCTGAGGCCTCCGATCCGGAAGTAACGGCTCGATCCGCGCCCACTGCGCATCAGTCAACGGCACACACGGACCAACGACTCACTGATCCAAACGAAACTGCCTAGGTCGGTGTCGAGGTCGACGTCGATATCGAGGTCGAGGTCGAGGTCGAGATGCGGGCGCTGGGGGTCTGGATCGATGTCGCGGTTCCGGTTCCCGTCCATGCACACCATCCAAGGCCCTGGCGCGCCCTCGGGGCCAGCCGATATCGGCACGCCGTTCCGGGGGCCGTCCGGCCGGCGAACGGCTCGACCTCGGTGAGACGGCCGGCACCGGCCGCGAACTGGCCGAACTGCGCATCGGTGACGGCGTATGCGCCGATCCGGAAGGGTACGAGGGTGACCTGAGCCCGCCACCCGACCGCGGCCACCTCGTGGCCCTTCGCGCAGTTCCCGCGCCCCTCCCGGGGCGCGCCCGATAAGGGGCGCGGGGAACTGCGCGACCAGCCGCCACCGGCGGGCGGCCAACAACGAAACCGTAAGGGGCACCGCCCGGAAGCCCGCCGCAGGCGAGTACCGGCGCGCCCGCGGGATCCCCACCCGCAAGCCCGTGCGGCCAGCACGATCAACCGGCATATGCCCTCCCGCACAATACCCCCGGTATCTCCACCTTGTCTCGATTTCCCGGAACTCACAGGAGCCACCCGCTCACGCAAGGTAGACCTGACGGGCATGAGCAGCCCTCGGCACGCCCCCACTCCCGGAAGACCCGAACCGGCCCGCCCCCACCCGTACGACAAGGACACTCGAGACAAAGGCACCGGCTCCGACTCCGACACCGACACCGAACCCCACCCGGACGCCCCAGGAGGAACGCACACCCCAGGCGCCGCGGGCACCGCAGGGAGAACGAGCACCCCAAGCGGCACGGGCACCCCAAACAGCACGGGCACCGCAGGAGGCACAGGAGCCCCAGGCAGCACGGGCACGGCAGGCAGCGCGGGCGCCGTAAGAGCCCCGGGCACCGCGGACGCCGCAACCCCCCGCAGGATCACCCGCGAGGGCGCCACCTGGCTCGTCTCCGCAGGAACGTATCCCCGAACCACCCTCACCCGCTGGACCGCCCGCCCCACCACCCCGCTCGTCCTCCCCTGCGGCACCGCCTTCGACGTGGTGAGCGCACCCGCGGCCTTCGGCCGAAGGATGCTCGACCACCTCCGGGCCGAGGGCCCGGGCTCGGGCCCCGTCGCCGCACACCGGGGCCGCACCCTCCTCTTCGCCGCACCGGGCACCGCCCACCGCCTGCCGTCCCTGCTCCGCTGGGAGGAGTGGGGCACCGCCACCGGGAACCGGCGCCACGCGGTGCCGCCGCTGCTCTGCCACGGCCCCGGCGACGCGGTGACGGTGCCGCCGCTGACCCCGGGCGGAGCCACGGGACCGCACTGGCTGGTCGCCCCCGGCACCCGGCAGCCCTGGCTCCCGGGCCCCGAGGTACTGCTCTGGGCCTGCCTCCGCGCGGTGCGCGAGGTGGACGGCGGCGCGGTACGCCTATCGATTTTTCCTCGCGCCGACCTGGGTGCTACTGTCTACGACGTCAGCAGGCGCCGCTAGCTCAGTTGGTTAGAGCAGCTGACTCTTAATCAGCGGGTCCGGGGTTCGAGTCCCTGGCGGCGCACAGACAGTGAAGGGCCCATCGCACTACGCGAGGGGCCCTTTCACATCCGGTCCCCATGCCGTCGGCGCCCCGCCCCCTCGCCGGCCCCGGGGCCCACCCTCACCCCGTCCGCACCGAGACCTGCCAGCCCCCCGACCGCGTCCGGCCCCCCACCCCCAGGTCGATCCGCACCCGCCCGTCCGGCACCCGGAAGTGCTCGCCCGAGCCGACCGGCGCGTCCGCGAGCGGCGGGTACACGGACGCACCCCAGCAGGCGGCCGTCCGCGGGTGCGCGTCGACCACCTCCACCGGCCCGCCGCCGGAGGCCGTCGAGCTGCGCACCCGGTACACCAGTACGCCCTGGGCGCAGGTCGACCGGTCGTTGCCCTGCGCGCTGCGCGCCTCGAAGGCGATCGCACTGGTGCGGCTGGTGCGCACCACCACAAGCCGGGCGGAACGCACGGCACCGCCCCCGCTCCCGCCGGCGTCGCGACCGAGGCCAGGGCCGCCACCGCCGCCACGAGCCACCCCGCCGCCCCGGCCGGCCCCGCCGCCCCCGCCGGCCCCGCCGCTCCCGCCCTGGTCCGCGCCCCCGCCACCGCCACCGGGCGCACGCGCCCCCGCCGCGCCGCTATGCGCCCCGGGGCCGTCCGGCCCGGACGCCGTTCCCGCCGCGAGGGCGGAGCCTGGGCGTGCCGGCGGTGCGGACAGCGGCTCCAGGGCGACCCGGGTGCTGCCGCCGCCCTCCACGCAGACCACCTGGCGCGGGTCCAGCCAGCCGAGCTTCCACTTGTGCCAGGCGAAGAAGTCCGGCGCAAGACCGAACTGGCTGCCCATGACGTCCCAGTCCCCGACGTATGTGTCCCAGTCACCCTTGCCGTCCGAAGGACGGTGGTAGAGGTCCGGCAGATCGAAGACATGTCCCGTCTCGTGCGCCAGTACATTCCGGTCCGGCGGATGCCGCTCGAAGACGGTCACGATGCGTCTTAGGCTCGTACCGTCAACGGTGAAAGGCCGGTCGAAATTGACCACCTTCGTTGCGTCGGAATCAACGCCGGGTGCATCCGGGTCGGCCACGAAATAGACAAGGTCGTACTTCCCGAAGTCGACATGCGGATCGGCGGCGGCCACCGCGTCCCGCAGGTACTCCGTCCGGCGCTCGGCGTCCCAGTCGCGCCGTATCCGGTAGGCGGTGGAGGGCTGCGGCATCCTGATCCAGCCGTGCCGCGGATGCGGGCGCAGCCGGAAGCTTCCGTAGGACGCCCGCTCGTAGAAACCGCTGGTGGCCGGGAAGTAGTCGGCGAACAGTTCGGCGGGCGTGGTCGCCGGGCGGGAGTCCGGGAAGGAGAGGAAGACCAGCACGGCGTCCAGCGTCCGGCGCGGCCGCGGATAGGCGGCGTTCCAGGTGTCGAGTCCCTCCGAGTGGTGCGCGCGGGTGCGCTCCAGCGCGCACGGCGCCGGCTGCCGGCCGGCGATCGCGGGCCCGGCCACCAGCGAGGTGGCGGCCAGCGCGGTCAGTGCGGTGAACGCCGCGCCGGTGCTGCGCAGCCGCCGGTCGCCGCGCGGCTGCTCGTCGCCGCCGCCCTCCCCGCCGCCTCCGCCGCCCCCGCGCCCGCCGTCGTCCCTGCCGCCCCCGCCGCCCAGCGCGAACGGCTCCGCGAGGCCGCCGGGCCACCGCCTGTCCATGCCGGGGATCACGTCCACGGCACTGTCGGCCGGCCCTCCGGGCCCGCAGAACGGCTCTGCCATCTCCTGGGGACGGAGCGGTGGCGGCACGGCTACCTCCGGGCGCGGAACGGGGGACTCCGCACCCAGCCTGGTGGCGTTCGTCTGATTTTGTCCTGTTGGCCTGACCCAGCCGGGTGAGCAAAGAATGACTCTTTTGCCACTCACGGAACGTCACGACCGGTCGACTACCGAAAAAAGCCAGAGCCGAGGCAGAGCAAGACCGGACGGAAACGATCTGGCGATGAACTGACGATGAACCGTTCCGGAGCGCACGGGCCACGCCTGGCTGGACCGTGGCTGGATACGCCTCGGGCCGCGCTCTATGATCGGCACACTTTCCTGCGCGGACCTGGCCGAAGCGGCCCCACCCGACCGCCCGGCCCGCCCGCCGCGAGGCCCATGACGAGCCCCGGAGCACGGGGGACGCCGCCCAGGCCCCCCAGGCACCGGGGGGAGACGTGTACGACATCGACTGCACTACGACTGCACTGCGGGAGCAAGCGGTGAGCGGAACGCCCGAAGGACCGGCCCCTCCGGCCAACCTCGCCCACCGGGCCGTCACGGAGCGTCACGCCCGCGGCTCCCACGGCGACCCGGGAGCCGGCGCGCCGCCGGGCGCCCGCGCTGCCGGGCCCCGCGGCGGCGCGGAGTCCGACGAGGACCCCGGCCCGCGCGATCCGGAGCCGCACAGTCCGGCGCCCCGCGCGACCGACGGCCCGACCTCGGCCCCTGCCCCTGCCCCTGCCCCTGCCCCTGCCCCGACCACCGCGTCACCCACACCGGCACCATCGCCGTCACCAACACCGCCAGCCTCACCGGTGCCCAGATCCGCGCCCGGGCTCCCGGACCCGGCCACCGCCGCCCCGGAGCCCCCCGGCCCCCAGCCCCTCGGCCCGCACCCCACCGGCTTCCAGACCACCGGCTCGGACCCCACCGGCTCACGGCCCACCACCCCGGAGCCCACCACGCCGGAGCCCACCGGCCCGGAGCCCACCGGCCCGGAGCCCACCGCCCCCGCGCCCACCGGCGCGGAGCAGGTCCGTCCCGTGCCGCCCGCCCTGGCACCGAGGGCGGTCCCCTGTGCCCTGGACGTCGAGCTCACTCCGCTCGCGCCCACGGTCCCCGCCGCGCCCGCGCTTCCGCTGGCCCCCGCGGTCCCGGCCCCGCCCGCCGTCCCGGTCGCGCCCGCCGCCGACGTCCCGCTCTCCCCCGCCGTCCACCTGGCCGCCTTCGACGCGGCGCCCGTCGCGCTGGCCGTCGTCGACAGCAGGGGCATCGTGGTGCACGCGAACACCGCCTTCACGCGGATCTTCGGCGCCGGCCGCGCCGACCCCACCGGCCGGGTCGCCGCCGACCTGCTGAACCTCGCCTCCGACACCCGAACCTGGCAGGCCTACTGCGAGGTGCTCCGCGGCCGGGGCACCAAGCTGCGCTGCACCCGGCGCCTCAAGCACCCCGCGGGGCACTCACTGTGGGGCCAGGTCACGGTCGTACCGCTGCCGCCCGGCGAGACGGCCGACGAGACCGGCGGCGCGGTGCTGCTGTCCGTCCTGGACATCAGCGCGCGCCGCGAGCTCCAGGCGCGGCTGCGGCACCTCCAGATGCACGACCCGGTGACCCGGCTCGCCAACCGCACCCTGTTCTTCGAACGGCTCACCAACGCCCTCGAACCGGGCGGGTTCGACACGTACGACAGCGACCGCGACCCCCAGGACGCCCGGACCCCCGCCGGCACGCCCGGCTCCCACCCCCTCTACGGCGCGTACGGGGACGGCGGCACCGGCCGGATCGGGCTGTGCTTCCTCGATCTCGACGGTTTCAAGGCGGTCAACGACACCCTGGGCCACCGGGTCGGGGACCGGCTGCTCGCGGCCGTGGCGGAGCGGCTGACGCGCTGCGCGGACCAGGCGGGCTGCGGGCGGGCCGGCACGCCGCTGGTGGCCAGGCTCGGTGGCGACGAGTTCGCCCTGCTGGTGGAGGACTCGACCGGCACGGAGCAGGTCGCGGACCTCGCGGAGTCGGTGCTGCGGGCCCTCCAGGAGCCGTTCGACCTGGCCGGGCAGCGGCTCACGATCTCCGCCTCGATCGGGGTGGTCGAGCGCCGCATGGCGGGCACCACGGCCACCGGCCTGATGCAGGCCGCGGACACCACGCTGTACTGGGCGAAGGCCGACGGCAAGGGCCGCTGGACGCTCTTCGACCCGGAGCGCAACGCCCACCGCATGACCCGCCAGGCGCTCTCCTCGACGCTCAGGGCCGCCGTCGACCGGGGCGAGTTCGTCCTCGACTACCAGCCCCTGGTCGGCCTGGAGAACGGCGGACTGCACGGCGTGGAGGCGCTGGTGCGGTGGCACCACCCGCAATTCGGGCCGTTGACGCCGAATCGGTTCATCGGACTGGCCGAGGAGGACGGCTCGATCGTGCAGCTCGGCCGCTGGGTGCTGCGCACCGCGTGCCGCCAGGCCCGCCGCTGGCAGCTCGACCACCCCGACGTCCCTCCGGTCTATGTGAGCGTGAACGTCGCCGTGCGCCAGGTGTGGGACTCCGACCTGGTGGCCGATGTCGCGGAGATCCTCGCCGAGACCGGGCTGGCGCCCCGGCTGCTCCAGCTGGAGCTCACCGAGTCCGCGGTGATGGGCTCCGCCGGCCGCCCGCTCCAGGCCCTCCAGGCGCTCAGCGACATGGGCGTCAGGATCGCCATCGACGACTTCGGCACCGGCTACTCCAACCTCGCCTACCTCAGCAGGCTGCCGGTCTCGGTGCTGAAGCTCGACGGCTCCTTCGTGCACGGCTTCCGCTACGACGACGGGGCGCACCCGAACCCCGCCGACGAAGTGATCGTCGAGGCCCTGGTACAGCTCGCGCACCGGCTCGGCCTCTCCGTCACCGCCGAGTGCGTGGAGACCCCACGCCAGGCGGACCGGCTGCGCCGCATCGGCTGCGACATGGCCCAGGGCTGGCTGTACTCACGCCCGGTGGCCCCGGACCACATCGCCGGAATGCTGACAGCGGGCGCCTGCCTCCGGGCGTAGCCCGTGCCGCGGACGAACGCAAGGGCACGCCCCGAAGGGGCGCGGGGATGGGGGCGCCTCCCACGCCCTTGAGGCAGTGGGGGAGCGCGGCGCGCCGAAACCCCCCGGCTAGGCCCCGGGCAACCCGTACACGTCGGCGATCAGCTCGTAAGAGCGCACCCGCACCTCCCCACTGTGCGCATTGGCGGTGATCATCAGCTCATCCGCCCCGGTCCGCTTCTGCAGCTCGTCGAGCCCGCTGCGCACCTCGTCCGGTGTGCCGTGGATCACGTTGGCGTTCCAGGTGTCGATGAACTCACGCTCGATCGGGCTGAACTCATACGCCTCGGCCTCCTCGGGGGTGGGCACGAGCCCCGGCCGCCCGGTCCGCAGCCGCACCATGCCGAGCGCGGCGGCCAGCACCTGCCGGCGCGCCTCCCGCTCCTCGTCGGTCGCCAGCGCCGAGACGCCGATCAGCGCGTATGGCGCGTCGAGCACCGCGGAGGGCCGGAAGGACTCCCGGTAGAGGTCGAGCGCGGGGACCGTGTTCTGCGCCGAGAAGTGGTGGGCGAAGGCGAACGGCAGCCCGAGCACGCCGGCCAGCCGGGCGCTGAAACCGGAGGAGCCGAGCAGCCAGATCGGCGGCCTGGCCGGCGACTGCACCCCGCCAGCCGCGCTGGCCTGAACGGGCCCCGGCACGGCGTGGATGCGGGCGTACGGGTGGCCGTCGGGGAAGTCGTCGTCCAGGAACCGGGTCAGCTCGGCGAGCTGCTGGGGGAAGTCGTCCGCGGTCTCGTTCAGGCGGTCGGTGCGGCGCAGGGCGGCGGCGGTGGCCCCGTCGGTGCCGGGCGCGCGGCCCAGGCCCAGGTCGACCCGGCCGGGGGCGAGCGCCTGGAGGGTGCCGAACTGCTCCGCGATGACGAGCGGCGCGTGGTTGGGCAGCATCACGCCGCCCGAGCCGAGCCTGATCCGGTCGGTGTGCGCCGCGAGGTGGGCCAGGATCACCGCGGGCGAGGAGGAGGCGACGCCCGGCATCGAATGGTGCTCGGCGACCCAGTAGCGGTGGAAGCCGCGGCGCTCCGCGAGCCGGGCCAGCTTGACGCTGGTGCGCAGCGCGTCGGTGGCGGTACTGCCCGCGCCGACGGTGGCCAGGTCCAGCACGGAGAGCGGCACGGGGGCGGTGCCCTTCGCGTGCCCGACGATCTCCTCGGACGACTGGGCGGGGTCGCTCGCGTTCACCTGGGGTGCTCCTATCTCTGGGCTGCGCCCGGACGAACGGGAGGTGGGCTCCGTTTTATTCCCGTCCCCGAACCCGGGGCGCCCCGGAAGGGCGCGGGGCATCGTGCGCCCCGCCGCGATGCGACCCTGCGGGTCGCCACCGCCCCGAAGGGGCGATTCCTGCCGTCCCCGGACCACCGGCCGGTACCTGGTTGCGCGCGCAGTTCCCCGCGCCCCTTCGGGCACGCCCTCCCGTTGGGCTCGGCCCCCAAGGAGCGCGGGGAACTGCGCGACCAGCCACAACGAAACCCGCACGTCGCCACCGCCCCCGAAAAGACGATTCCCGCCATCCCCGGACCACCGGACAGCACCCGGCCACGCGCACAGTCCCCACACCCCTGCGGGGACGCCCTCCCGTTGGGGCTCGCCCCCAAGGGGCGCGGGGAACTGCGCGACCAGCCACAACGAAACCCGCACGTCGCCACCGGCCCCGAAAAGACGATTCCCGCCATCCCCGGACCACCGGACAGCACCCGGCCACGCGCACAGTCCCCGCACCCCTCCGGACCGCCCCCGGCCCGCCCACGCGGCCCCGGTTCAGGTCGTGACCTGAACCAACGGCTCCTTCGTGAAGAGCGCCCCCATCGCCGGCGCGTTCACCCGGCGCCCCGCGAGCCGCAGCCCTTCCCAGGCCGTGACCTGGTTCGCCGTGAGCACCGGCTTGCCGAGCACATCCTCCAGTTCCGGCAGGTACGCCACGGTGTGCAGCGCGGTGTCGGGCATGAGGAGCACCTCGGCGTCGGGGTGGTCGCCGGCGCGGGCCAGCGCGAGCACCTCGTCGCGCCCCCACGTGCCCACCTCGGCGGCGGTGATGATGCCGCTGGCGCGGGTGGTCAGCACCTCGATGCCGCCGGCCGTCAGGAAGTCCCTGAAGAGCGCGGTGACGTCCGCGGGGTAGGTCGCCGCGATCGCGACCCGCTCGGCCGCCATCTCCTGCGCCGCGTGCAGGAACGCGAAGGACGTGCTGGACGCGGGCAGCCCCGCGGACTTGGCCAGCGACCGCACCTGGTCGTGGGCGCCCTGCCAGCCGTAGACGAAGCTGGCGCTGGTGCACGCCCAGACGACGGCCTCCGCACCGGACAGCCGCAGCTCCTCGACGCCCGCCGACAGCCGGTCCGCGGAGCCCATCTCGAGCAGCGCGTCCACGCGGTGCGCGTCCTCACCGATGTCCGTGTGGACGACGGTGAGCCGGACACCGGTGCCGAACAGCTGCTCCATGCGCGGATAGTCGTCCTCCGCCGAGTAGCCGGGATAGAGGAATCCCAGTGCGGTCACGTCCAGCCTCCTTCTGCGGGTACTACGCCGGGTGGGCCGCCCGGTGGGGACGGACCACCCGATGACGGGTGGGGCCGCCGGGCACCGCCGACGACCGGCGGGCGGCGCCGGGCGCCGCCGGGTGGGCCCGCGACGGCCCGGCGCCGTGGTCCCTCAGCCGGCGGGACGCGCGCGCGGTCACGCCCAGCCGCCCTCGGCCTCGGCCGCGGGCGGCGCGTCCGGCAGGGCCGGTCCGCCCCCGGCCGCGGCGGGCGGCTGGTCGAACCGCGCGGCGCCCGGCCTGGCACCGGGGTTGAGCAGTGCCTGGTAAGGCCCCACGGCTCGGATACCCAGGTGGCGGAGTGCGGCCCACATCGTCACCTGGTTCGCGGACAGCACCGGCATCCGCAGCTCGGCCTCCAGCTGCGGGATCACGTCGTACGTGGGGAGGTTCGTGCAGCTGATGAAGAGCGCGTCCGCCACGCCGCGCACGGCGTGCCGGGCCATGTCCACCACATCACGGTACGGCACCTTCCAGATATGCCGGGTCAGCCCGAGCCCGGCCCGGCCCGTGACCTGCACCCCGGCCTCCGCGAGGTACTCCTCCAGCGCGCCGGTGACCGAGTCGGTGTACGGGGTGACCAGGGCGATCCGGCTGGCCGAGACCTCTTCGAGCGCCTCGAGCAGCGCGCCGGAGGTGGTCAGCGAGGCCACCTCGCCGGCCCGGTTCATCGCCTCGCACATCGCGCGCTCGCCCGCGGTGCCGCCGACGAAGCTGCCGGAGGTGCAGGCGTACGCGATGATCTCGGGCTCGGCCACGCTCAGCGCGCGGACCGCCTCCTCGAGGGTCTCATGCTCGCTGACCATCCGGGCCAGGTCGAGGCTGACCTCGACGGGCACGAACGGCGTGCGGGTCAGGTAGAGCGAGATCTCGTCCGGAACCCACCGCCACAGTTCACGGTCGAGGGCGAAGTCGAACGGCGCGACGATCCCCACACCGCGCTGAGGGTGGGGTCCACCCAGGATCGAGACGTCCATTGCAAGCCCCAATTCAGAAATCGAGCCAGGAGGAGCATGAGAAGCATTGAGGTGCGACGGCCGAGGCCGGATTGACACCGAAGTCAGGAGGATCACCGCGGAGCCACCGGATACCAGTGTGAAGCATCCGGAACCGGACACGGCCGGGGAAGATCACACAGGCGCCGGAGAGCCCCTGGAGGAGCTCCGGAGTACGTAAGACCGGCAACGCCGGGACGTCGGGACAGAAGAGCGCACGGAGCCAGCAGAAGAGGTCCGTGTTGACGAAGGTAGGTTCGGCTGCCAGCGTGGTCAATCCGCATATTCCAGACGGCCTCGGCCGACACTGACCAGGGAAGCGGAACGCCGTTGCAGGAGGGTTTCATCCTGATGTCCGAAGCCGCTCTTCCCACCCTGCTCGTCCTGGGCTGCGAGCCCCCTCCGCGGCTCGGCGGGCTCACCGGGCGCGCCCGGATCGTCTACACCGACGCGACCACGCTCGCCGACCAACTTCCCGGCGCGGACGTCCTGTTGGTGTGGGATTTCAGCTCGCACGCACTCCGCTCGGCGTGGCCGGGCGGAGGCCCGCGACCACGCTGGGTGCACACCGCGAGCGCCGGTGTCGATCATCTGCTGAGTCCGGAGCTGGCCGCCTCGGACACCGTGGTGACCAATGCGCGGGGGATCTTCGACCAGCCGATCGCCGAGTACGTCGCGGCCCTCGTCCTGGCGATGGCGAAGGATCTGCCAGGCACTTGGTCGCTTCAGACCCGCCACGAGTGGCGGCACCGAGAGACGCAGAGAGTGGCCGAAAACCACGCTTGCGTGATCGGCGCGGGCCCCATCGGGCTGGCCATCGCCCGGACGCTGCAAGCGCTGGGGATCACCACGGCCGTGGTGGGCCGTACCGCACGCCCGGGCGTGCACGCCGGCGAGGACCTGGAGCCGCTGGTCGCGGCCGCCGACTGGGTGATCAGCGCGGCGCCGCTCACGGACGCCACGCGGGGCATGTTCGACGCCCGGTTCTTCGGGCTCATGCGGCCCTCCGCGCGCTTCGTCAACATCGGCCGGGGCCCCCTCGTCGTCGAGGCCGACCTCGTCGAGGCGCTGTCCAGGCGGTGGATCGCGGGCGCCGCCCTCGACGTCTTCGAGCAGGAGCCGCTGCCGCCCGGCAGTCCCCTGTGGGACACCCCGGGGCTGCTGGTCAACCCGCACATGAGCGGCGACACCATCGGCTGGCGGGACGACCTCGCGGCCCAGTTCGTCCGGATGTACGAGCGGTGGGAGGCGGGCGAGCCGCTGCCGAACGTCGTCGACAAGGAACGCGGCTATGTGCCGGGCGCCTGAGCCGCCGGCGGCACCGGCGGCACACCCGAAGGAGCGTGGATGACCGAGCTCACAGATCTGACCGCCACCCGGCTCATCGCGGGCTACCGGGACGGCACCCTCAGTCCCGTCGACGTGGCCGAGGCGGCCCTGCGGCGCTGCGAGGACATTCAGCCCTCCGTGAACGCCTTCGTCCGGGTGGACGCCGACCGGGCCCGCGAGCAGGCGCGGGCGTCCGAGGAGCGCTGGCGGCGCGGCGAACCGCAGGGTCTGCTGGACGGCGTCCCTGTGACCGTCAAGGACATCCTGCTGCAGCGCGGCACGCCCACCCTGCGCGGCTCGCTGACCGTGGCCTTTGAGGGCCCCTGGGACGAGGACGCGCCGTCGGTGGCGCGGCTGCGGGAGCACGGCGCGGTCTTCCTCGGCAAGACGACCACCCCGGAGTTCGGCTGGAAGGGCGTCACGGACTCCCCGCTGTCGGGCGTCACCCGCAACCCGTACGACGTCTCGCGCACCGCGGGCGGCTCCAGCGGCGGCAGCGCGGCGGCCGTGGCGCTGGGCGCGGGCCCGCTGTCGCTGGGCACGGACGGCGGAGGCTCGGTGCGGATCCCGGCCGCCTTCTGCGGCATCTTCGGGCTCAAACCCACGTACGGGCGGGTGCCGCTGTACCCGGCGAGCGCGTTCGGCACGCTGGCGCACGTCGGGCCGATGACCCGGGACGCCCTGGACGCCGCCCTGATGATGGACGTGATCAGCGCGCCCGACTCACGCGACTGGTCCCACCTGGGCCCGGTGCGCGGCAGCTACGTCGAGGCCCTCTCGCAGGCGCCCGACGGCGCCCGGCTGCGGGAGCCCGCCGAGGCGCTGCGCGGCCTGCGGGTGGCGTACGCGCCGGCGCTTGCCGGGTATGCGGGGGCGCAGCCGGCGGTGCGCGCGGCGGTGGACCGCGCCGTGCGGCGGCTGGCCGACCTCGGGGCGGTGGTGGAGGAGGCCGACCCGGGCTTCGCGGACCCGGTGGAGGCGTTCCACACTCTCTGGTTCAGCGGCGCGGCCCGCACCACCGAGCCGCTCGGCGCCGAGGCACGCGACCTGCTCGACCCGGGCCTCCGGGAGATCATCGCGCTGGGCGCCGGCTACAGCGCGCTGGACTACCTGGCCGCGGTGGACGTCCGGATGGACCTCGGCCGCCGGATGGGCCGCTTCCACGACACGTACGACCTGCTGGTGACGCCGACGCTGCCGCTGACCGCGTTCGAGGCGGGGCGGGAGGCGCCCGCCGCCACGCCCGGCAGCCCCGGGCAGGGCGCCGGCGACGGCCGCTGGACCGGCTGGACCCCGTTCACGTACCCGTTCAACCTCACCCAGCAGCCGGCGGCCTCGGTCCCCGTCGGCACGGACGACGCGGGCCTGCCCATCGGCCTCCAGCTCGTGGCGGCCCGCCACGCGGACGCGCTCGTCCTGCGGACGGCGCATGCGCTGTACGAGGCGGGGGTCGCCGTCGAAGGGCGTCCCGCGCTGGACCAAAGCCCGTCCGGGGGCACCTCCCAGGCGCTTTAGGTACGGGGTAGGCACGGGTGGAGTCCGAGGACTAGCCCGGAGGGCCCCGGCGCGACAGCCGGGGTCCGGGGCCCGCAGGCCCCCGGGCCTGGGAAACGCCCCTCACGCCCGCCGGAACGCCAGCGTCTCCCCGATCGCCCCGGCCCGCCAGAGATCCTGACACGCGTCCGCCATCCGTTCGAGCCCCTCGACGACCTGCCCCCAGACGATCCCGGGGATCCACCCGAGATCCCCGTTGATCAGCAGATTGTTCCGCTCGTAGAACAGCGCCAGGTCGACCATCGTGGCCCCGGCCTCGACCCCCGCGTCGGTGCTCGCGTACCCGTAGGCCTGGCTGCCGAGCTGGGTCCCGTTGAAGGAGAAATAGCAGAGGTCGCCCGGAATGGGAGTGACGGTCGGATTCTCCAGCGGCGGCTCCTTCTCGCTGAACGGCTCGAAGAGGGCATAGATCTCGTTGCGGGCGTATTTCGCGTGGTAGACGTCACCGCCCAGCGGCAGCGCCTCCCACACCGCCGCACAGGTCAGCGGCGCCCGGTCGTCCAGCAGCTTCGCCGTACAGGTCACGCCGCGCTTGGCCAGGGACACCTCGATGAATCGATCAGTCATGACCTCATCGTGCCCACAAGGTCAAGCCCGCATCACCCGCGACGGGGCCGAAAGCGATCGGCATATCTCGCATGAGATCGGGTAGCCGCGCGCCCATGGCTCCGACTCCGGAAAGACAGAAACCACGAGAACCAGGCGGCATACGGCGCCGCTCCCTGCTCGCGAGTGCCGCGGCGCTGGGCACCGCCGCCACCGTCGGAGGGATGGCCGGATGTGCCCGGGTGGACCAGGGCAACACTCTGGAGCGCCTCCGGTCACAGGGCGTGGCCAGACTCGGGATCGCCGGCGAGGTGCCGTTCGGGTACGTCGACCAGAACGGCGCTTTCACCGGCGAGGCCCCCGACCTGGCACGAGTGATCTTCAAAAGACTGGGCGTCGGCAAGGTCGAGCCCGTCCCCACCGACTTCGGCTCGCTGATCCCGGGCCTGAACTCGCAGCAGTTCGATGTGGTCTCCGCGGGGATGTACATCAACAAGGACCGCTGCCAGCAGGTCATCTTCGCCAATCCCGAATACCAGATGCTGGACGCCTTCATCGTCCGCAAGGGCAATCCGCTCAATCTGCACAATTACCAGGACGTGGTGAAGTCCAAGGCGAAGTTCGCCACCGGCACCGGATACGCCGAGATCGACTATGCGGTGCAGGCCGGGATCAAGCAGAGCGACATCGTCATCCTCCAGGACCAGGTGGCCGGCCTGAACGCCGTCGAGTCCGGCCGCGTCGACGTCTTCTCCGGTACCGCGCTCACCACCCGCACGGTGGTCGAGAAGAGCACGAAGGCCGAGGTCACCGCGCCCTTCGCGCCCCTTGTCGACGGCAAGAAGCACATCGACGGGGGCGGCTTCGCGTTCCGCCCCGTGGACACCACGCTGCGGGACGCCTTCAACGTCGAGATCGCCAAGATGAAGAAGAGCGGCGAGCTGCTGCGCATCCTGCGGCCCTTCGGCTTCACCGAGAAGGAAATGACGAAGCTCACCGCGAAGGAGCTCTGTGCCCAATGACCACAGGACTGTGGGAGCACTGGGTCCTTCCCGGTATATGGATCACCGTTCAGCTCACGATCTACAGCGCCGCGCTCGCGGCCGTCGTCGCCTTCGGCGTCGGCATGGCCCGCACCCACCACCTGCGTGTCGTCCGCTTCCTCGCGGGCCTCTACACAGAGGTCTTCCGGGGCACTTCTGCCCTGATCCTGATGTTCTGGACGTTCTTCGTGCTGCCGCTGCTGTTCGGCTGGCAGCTCGTGCCGATGTGGGCGGCGGTGCTCGCCCTCGGCCTGTCGTACGGGGCGTACGGCGCCGAGGTCGTGCGCGGGGCGCTCAACTCGGTGGCACCGGCTCAGCGCGAGGCGGGGGTCGCGCTCAGCTTCACGCCCTGGCAGCGGATGCGGCTGATCCTGCTGCCGCAGGCCGTCCCGGAGATGATCCCGCCGTTCAGCAACCTGCTGATCGAGCTGCTCAAGGGCACCGCGCTGGTGTCCCTGCTGGGCATCGCGGACACCTCGTTCGCCGCGTACCTGGTGCGCCTGGCCACCCAGGAGAGCGCCAAGATCTACTCGATCACCCTTGTCATCTACTTCGTGCTGGCCTTCGTCCTCTCCCGCGGCATGCGGGTGCTGGAGCGGAAGACCAAGGCGAACATCGGCCGGCCCACCGAGCCGGGGCTGATGAAGCGGCTCTCCCCGCGCCGCTCCCCCGAGGACGCGAACCAGCGCCTGAAGGACCTGACGGAGACCGGAGGTGTCGCATGAACTGGGAGTGGTCGGCCGTCGGTGACTTCATGCCGAAGTTCTGGGACGGGGTGCTCACCACGCTGGAGGCGGTGGCACTCGGCTCCGTGATCTCCTTCGCGGTGGGCCTGGTGTGGGCGCTCCTCCACCGCGCCCCCACCCGCTTCGTGCGCTGGCCGGTCGCGGTCGTCACCGAGTTCATCCGGAACACGCCCCTGCTGGTGCAGCTTTTCTTCTTCTTCTACGTGCTGCCCGAGTGGGGCATCGAGTTCAGCGCCCTCGCCACGGGCATCCTGGCGATCGGGCTGCACTACTCGACGTACACGATGCAGGTCTACCGCGCCGGGATCGAGGCCGTGCCGCCCGGCCAGTGGGAGGCGGCCACCGCGCTCAGCCTGCCCGCCCGCCGCACCTGGACCGCGGTGATCCTGCCGCAGGCGATCCGCCGGGTGGTGCCGGCACTCGGCAACTATGTGATCTCGATGCTCAAGGACACGCCGATCCTCATCGGCATCGGTGTCCTGGAGATGCTCAACGAGGCCCGTCAGCAGGGCGCCGAGACCTTCCGCTACGTCGAGCCGTTCACCGTCGTCGGCGTCGCCTTCATCGTCATCGCCTATCCGGCATCCCTTCTCGTACGAGCCCTGGAGCGTCGTCTTGTCCGCTGACACCTCACCCAAGAGCCTCGACACCAACCCACCCGTGGACGGCAGCGAGCTGATCCGCTTCGACAAGGTCACCAAGCGGTTCGGCAGCAATGTCGTCCTGGACGAACTGGACTTCTCGGTCGCCTCCGGCAAGCACGTCACCCTGATCGGCCCGTCGGGCTCCGGCAAGACGACCATCCTGCGCCTGCTGATGACCCTCACCAGGCCCGACTCGGGCACCATCAAGGTGAACGGCGACTACCTCACCCACGAGCGGAAGAACGGCAAGCTGGTGCCGGCGGGCGACAGGCACGTCCGCGAGGTCCGCAAGCACATAGGCATGGTCTTCCAGCAGTTCAACCTGTTCCCCAACATGAAGGTGCTGCGGAACATCATGGAGGCGCCGGTGACGGTGCTCGGCATGTCCAGGGACGAGGCCGAGGAGCGCGCCCGGGAACTGCTCGACCTGGTCGGCCTCGGCGACCGCTGCGACGCCTTCCCCACCCAGCTCTCCGGCGGCCAGCAGCAGCGCGTGGCCATCGCCCGCGCGCTCGCCATGCGCCCCCAGGTGCTCCTGCTCGACGAGGTCACGTCCGCCCTCGACCCGGAACTCGTCGCCGGCGTCCTCGACGTCCTGCGCGACATCGCCCGCACCACGGACATCACGATGCTCTGCGTGACCCACGAGATGGGCTTCGCACGGGACATCTCGGACCGGGTCCTGATGTTCGACGCGGGGCGGGTGATCGAGTCGGGGTCGCCGGACAAGATGTTCAGCGAGCCGGAACACGAACGCACCCGGGAGTTCCTGAGCGCGGTCCTCTGACCCCACCCACGTCTCCCACGCCCCGACGGCCCCCCGCCCGGGCCTCCGGCCCACGGTCCCCGGCGCCGGCTCCCCCGGCCCCGCCTCCCCATGACCGCCCGCCCCCACCGGGTGGTCGGGAGCACCCCCGCGGACCAGGTAGTATTTCCTTGTCAGCGGGCGCCGCTAGCTCAGTTGGTTAGAGCAGCTGACTCTTAATCAGCGGGTCCGGGGTTCGAGTCCCTGGCGGCGCACCAGCCTTCACCGGGCTGACCTGGGCGTTCTCGGTTTCCGAGGACGCCCTTCGGCGTTTCAAGATCGCGTATGGGTCCGAAATGGGTCCGTGTGCGGGAGGCGCGTCGGTGGGCGAATCAGCTGGTCGGGAATGCGTGCCCCGGGGCTCAGCGCCCACCCCACCATGCGGCAGACTGCCCGTTTCCACTCGGTACATGCACCGCGCCGCACACACCTCCCGAACGGTGAGAGGACATGTGCGGCGGGGCGACACACGGGCTCAGCGCGGGCAGGGCGGGTTGGATCAGATGCGGCGCAACCGCACGGGGGACTTTACGCGTGACCGTTCTGGTTGCTGAAGTCCTGCTGCCAGAATCACGCGGGCGACGGCACCCGCGGCGTGGTGTTTGACCTCGTCGACCACGCTCGTATACGTGTCGCGGGCGAGCGTGGGGGAGGAGTGGCCGAGCATCTCCTGGACCACTTTGAGATCTACACCCGCGGACAGGGCGTGGGGGCGGCGCCGTGGCGCAGGTCGTGCAGCCGGATCGGCGGCAGCCCGGCTTCGCGGACGAGCTGCTTGAACTGTCCGGTCACCCAGCCCGGATGCAGCGGGGTCCCGTCGCCACTGGTGAAGACGATGCCGGTCTCCACCCACCGCGCTCCATGAGCCAAACGCTTCTCCCTCTGTCGCCGACGGTGCACGGTCAGGACGGTGACGGTCAGCGGGTCGAGGGCGATGGTCCGTTCTCCTGCATCCGATGTGGGCTGGCCGGTATGGGTGGCCCAGCCGAGTTGCACGATCTGTTCGCGGATCTGCATCGTGGCCTTCTCCAGGTCCACATCGCTCCAGCGCAGACCGCAGGCCTCACCGCGGCGGATGCCCGAGAAGGCAACGAGGTGGAACAGGGCTCCGAGCTGCCGGTGCCTGCGGGCACGGGTGAGGAAGGCAGCGGTGTGGGGTGCGTCCCACACCATCACCGGCGAGGGTTTCTCCCCGGTTCGCCGCCACGTGCTGATGCGTTCGTCCGTCCACACCAGCGCTCGGGGCCGTCTGGCGGCGGGGAGTTTGACGAGCTTGGCCACATTGACCTGGATGAGCTGCTGGGCCTGGGCATCGCTCAGAGCTGCCCGCAAGGTGGCCCGCACGGACAGCTTGCCCGCCGGGCCGAGCGGCCTTGTGTGGGGTGGAAGCGCGGCCAGCCGTGCGCGGGCCGCACGGGCCACCGCCATGTCACCGTTGCGCCGAGCCTGGCGTGCGGCATCGGTGAGGGTGTGCCGTGCCTGGTTGTTTTACCTGCTGGAACGCGGACGCGCCGGGTCCACCAGCATCCAGGTCCTCCCGTTCTCACGCGGCGCATACGCCGCCTCCCTCACCAGTTTCGTGATCCTGGGAGGTCCGGATCCGTCACTCGACGTGATCTTCATCGAGAATCAGGTCGGCAGCCTGGTGCTGGAGGAGGCGTCGGCGCGGGCCGAGTACGCCAGCGCGATCGAGTTCCTTCGAGGCGAGGCCCTCGACCCCGACTCCTCGGCGGCCCTTATCGCCGAGGCCAGAAAGATGCACCTGCAATTGACGTAGCGAGGAATTCGTGGACCACTTCCTACCTGCCTGGCGCAAGAGCAGCTATAGCGGGAATCCCAACAACGAATGCGTCGAGTGCGCACGCTCCCGCAAGGGCCGCATACTCGTTCGCGGCTCCAAAGATCCGGCCCGCGCCATCGTCAGCTTCGGCCACGAGGCCTGGTCGGAATTCGCAGACGCAGTCCGTGCAGGTCACCTTGGGTGAACGGTTGTACCCGACCCGGGGCTGAACAGGCACCGCGCTCGTGCCGGGCGGCCTCGTGCGAGGGGCGCCGGTTGCGGCGTCTTCGCTGTGGGGGTAACCACAGTCCAGCCCCGGGCACAACGGAATCGACTTGATGATGCGGACAACCGCGCAGAGCTCTCGTTGTCCGCATGAGGTGGCAAGGGGGAAACCATGCCACAGAAGCCGAAATCCCTGGACGACTCCGTATCGCTGCTGGCCTGGTTCGGCGTCGAGGTGCGGAACTGGCGCAACCAGCGCGGCCTGAGCACCGCCCAGTTGGGCAGGAGAGTCAACGTCAGCGCGTCCCTGATCGAGCGGATCGAGAAGGGCACCCGCTCCTGTGGAACCGCCCGGGCAGCCGCCTTGGACGCGGCGTTGGATGCCGGTGGGGCACTGATCAGACTGTGGCGGCGCGTCGAAGACGATGCGGACAACAACAGCGGAAGCGCGGGCACCGAGCTGACGGCCCGCCCCATCGCCGAGGCAGCGCCGAAGCCGAGGGATGCCGTGCCGGAGGAGCCCGGCACGGTCCTGGGTGAGAGCGAGACAACCATGGAACGTCGATCCTTTCTGGCCGCCGCCAGCGGCACAGCCGTATCGGCAGCGCCGCTCGTGGGCTCCGTACCGGCGCTGGGCCATGGGGCCTTGCCGAAGGTCATCCGCGTACAGGACGTGGAGCAGATTCATGCCGCCTCCACCGCTCTCTCCGGATGGGACAACCTCTACGGCGGCGCCGGCATGGTGCGTGAAGCCTCCGTAGGACAGCTCACCTGGGCCTCACGTCTGCTGCACGTACGCTGCCCGGCACCGCTGAAGGAACCGCTCTTCACCGCGGTCGGCAGGCTCGCGGTCGTCATGGGCCCCGCCGCCTTCGACGCCTACGAGCACGCCGAAGCACGTCGGCTGCTGAAGTTCGCCGTCGAGTGCGCCGAGCACGTCGGCAACTGGCACCTGCGCGCCAACGCCCAGAACTGGCGGGCCCGGCAGGCGGTCTGGGTGGGCGCACCCGACGAGGGCCTGACCCACGCCGAACAAGGGCTCGTCCGTGCCGACCGCCTGAGCCCGCGGGAGCAGGCCATGCTGCACAACGCCCGAGCCAGGGCCCTGGCGAAGATGCGCGACGTCCAGGGCACCCTGGCCGCCATCGGCCGCAGCGACGATGTCTTCTCCCACGCCCGGCCAGGCGAGGACCAGCCCTGGATGGCCTACTACGACCACGCCCAGCACCACGGATACACCGCACACGCCCTCTACGACGCCGCGCTGCTCTCCGGCTACTCCCCACGGCCGGCCGCCGACCGCTTCCGCGTCGCCATCGCCGGCCACCGGGACAACTTCGTCCGTTCACGCGCAATCTCGGGAACCAAGCTCGCATCGCTCACGATGGCAACCGGAGACCCACGCGAGGCCATCGCCATCGCGCACAAGGCATTGAAAGAAGCCGGCCGGGTGAGTTCGAAGCGCACCCTCGACGACGTGCGGGACCTGCGCCGCCTCTCCCTCAACCGGGTACTCCCCCAGAGCGAGTTGGCGCAGCTCCGCGAGCACATCGACACCTCGGTCCTGTCATGACAGCAGACCGCCGCAGCGAGTCCTTCGCAGTCCTCGCCGAGGCCGTACGTACGGCAGGCATATCTGCCTCAGGAGCAGAACCGATCCGTTTCGCCGAGAACGACATCTGGCGACTCCCGGGCAAAATCGTCGCTCGTATCTCCCGAGCGGGTCAGCAGGGCGCTGCAGCCCGGGAGGGGACTGCTGCAGGGTTGGGTGACACCTGACCTGGCTTGCTGAGAGGCGGCCTGGAAGGATGTTGCAGTGCCCAAGCCGTATCCGAAGGAGTTCCGCGAGGACGTCGTGCGGGTCGCGCGCAACCGCGAGCCCGGCGTCACGCTGGAACAGATCGCCGCCGACTTCGGCGTCCACCCGATCACGCTCTCGAAGTGGCTGCGCCGCGCCGACACCGACGAGGGCGCCAGGCTCGCAACGACGTCGGGCGAGGCGGCCGAGCTACGCGAGGCCCGTAAGCGGATCCGGTTGCTGGAGCAGGAGAACGAGGTGCTCCGGCGGGCAGCGGCGTATCTGTCACAGGCGAACCTGCCGGCAAAATGATGTACCCGCTCGTCCGCGAGCTGGCCGCCGCCGATGCCCCTCACCGGGTGCCGGTGGCGGTGACGTGCCGGGTGCTGAGGCTGGCACGCCAGCCCTACTACCGGTGGCTGGCCTGCCCGGTCACCGACGCCGAGCTGGCCGAGGCGTATCGGGCCAATACCCTCTTCGACGCACACCGCGACGATCCCGAGTTCGGTCACCGGTTCCTGCTCGACGAGGCCCGTACTGCCGGTGAGCCGATGGCCGAGCGGACCGCCTGGCGGATCTGCCGGGACAACGGCTGGTGGAGCGCCTTCGGCAAGCGCAAAGGCCGCGGCAAGAACGCCAAGGCTGGGCCGCCGGTCCACGATGACCTGGTGCGGCGCGACTTCACCGCCGACGGGCCGAACCGGTTGTGGCTCACGGACATCACCGAGCACACCACCGGCGAGGGCAAGCTCTATCTGTGCGCCGTCAAGGACGCCTTCTCGGGGCGCATCGTGGGCTATTCCATCGACGCCCGCATGCAGTCCCGCCTCGCCGTGGCCGCGTTGGAGTCCGCCGTCGCCCGCCGCGGCCAGGTGGCCGGGTGCGTGGTGCATTCGGACCGCGGCTCGCAGTTTCGGTCACGGAAATTCGTCGCCGCTCTCGTCCGCCACGGACTGGCCGGCTCGATGGGTCGGGTCGGCGCAGCGGGCGACAACGCTGCGATGGAAAGCTTCTTCGCGCTGCTGCAGAAGAACGTCCTCGACCGCCGTACCTGGGCCACCCGTCAGGAGTTGCGGACCGCGATCGTGACGTGGATAGAGCGCACCTACCACCGGCGCCGACGCCAGAGACGCCTGGCCCGTTTGACCCCCGTCGAGTACGAGATCATCATGACCCCACCTGCAGCACTGGCTGCATAGACCCCCGCTGTCACCCGATCATGCAGCAGTCCCCTCAGCCTCGGCGGACGGCCGCATCGGCGCGATCCCACCAGAGAGTCGTCGATCTTCACGTACAGTGCAGTGGCGAGGGTTTCGAGGTCTGTCGTCACAAACGGACCAACGAGACCCTCGCTTCATGCTCCCCCAGCCTTCGGACTTACTCGTCTAGACGGTGAGGAACTCGCGCCAGGTCGGACCGGATCGACGTGGTGCCGGGCCCACGCCCGCCGCATGCAAGATCTCCCACACGGTCGAGGCCGCGATCGAGTGACCGAGTCGAGCCAGCTCACCTTGGACCCGCCGGTGCCCCCACCTCGGATTCTCCCGGGCCAGTCGCAGCACGAGGGCTCTGATCGCCGCTCGAGTGGGTGGTCGTCCGGCACAGCAACGATCGCTGTAATCCCACTTATCGGCGATGAATCTGCGGTGCCACCCGAGCAGGGTGGCAGACATCACCGGGAAGACCTCTGCCCAGCGACGTCGAGGTATCAGGCCAGAGAGGGCGGCGAACCAGAGCCGGTCCGCTGGTTCGTAGCGGACCGGGCCATGCAGTTGTCGGCGCAGCACGGCGTTCTCGTGCCGCAGCACAAGCAACTCGGCCTCCTTCGCCGCATCGCGTCGAAGGAGCACCGATGAGACGGTCACCAGCTTCCGGGTCACCTTGTACAGCAGCGACACGATCACGCAGACATGTTCCCAGCCAGCACGAATCACCGCTGCCACCTGCGGCGATGACTTTTCGAGCGGCACAACCGCAAACGACGGCACCTGACCACCGTTCCCGACCCCCGAGCAGCCACCCGGCCCGATCTCATAGTCCGGGACTTCCAGCCCGACCCCACGGCACTGGACGCCCGCTGGTGCGGCGACATCACCTACATCCCCACCGGCGAGGGCTGGCTCTACCTGGCCACGGTCATCGACATCGCCTCCCGCCGCGTCGATGGTCGTCCCGGCGACTTCATCGGCGACCGCCCTGTCAACTCCGTCATCCAACCCGCTGGCCGTCCCACAACACACCCCTCTGATCAGGAGCGTTGCAACGAATGGTTGAACCCAGGCAGTACACCTCGGCGGCGTTCGCGCAGGTCTGTGGCCGGTTTGGGGTCCGCAGGAGCATGGGCCGGGTCGGCTCGAGCTACGACAACGCCCTGGCCGAGAGCCTGTGGCAGAGCCTGAAACGCGAGGCCATCCACAAGACGGTGTTCTCAACGATGAGTCAGGCCCGGCTGGGGATCTTCCGGTCCGGCTGGGGATCTTCCGGTGGCTCACGTACTACAACGCACGGCGCCGTCACAGCGCGCTGTCCTCCCTGTCCCCCATGGAGTTCGAACAACAGCACCACAAGACGGCTAAACTCTCACTCGTGGCATGAACCTCTGTGTCCACATTCCGGGGGTCACCTCAATACCTTACATCCGATGCTTACCGCATTATTTACGCTTCCGGCACAGGTGCGGACGCTACCGGGCCCCAGAACATCGGAAGGGCGACTACTGACGACCACGACATAGCCCGATGAATGGCTCGCTGCTGCCCTACGAGTTCCCGTAGTCACGTTCGAGATCCAGCCATGCAGAGAGGCTCGCCGGCGCCTGGGGCGCTCATGGGCCCGCGCGGTCCATCGCATGCTGCCGAGCCGTGACCTTACGTATCACCAGGATGGCCAGAACCGCTGCGACAACGCCCACAACCTGGTCGTAGACGGAGTATCCGTCCGGGTGCGACTCGAACCTCACGGCAACCGCGGCACCGAGGGTCTTGGCGAGCCACGCCACCCACCAGGCGTCGACGAGCCACGCTCCCTCGGCGGGTCCGCTCGCCCTCCAGATGTCCCGGGCCGTGCGGTGCGGGATCCACCACATGGCCACCGGGATGAACCAACCACCGAGGGCGAAGCCCGGCGAGAACTTGTGCGTGCCCGGGGCGAAGAGCTCGGCATTGATCCGGCAGCGCCGGAACCAGCAGAGGAATACCACGGCGGAGGCCACGAGGAAAGCGATGGAAACGGCCCCGTACTGCCCGAAGGACCGAGATGCGGACCCACCCTGTGCACCCACCACGAGTTGCAGGACGGCTTGCATCGCAATCAGCCCTTGGGCAGCCAGAGCCAAGCGGTGGGCATCGGCAACCGAACCACCATGCACGGCTATGCTGGAGCCGGGAAGGTTGCGCATTGGCTCATTATTCATCTCAACACCCCACGAACCATCGCGCGATCTCCCTTTCAGCACCCAAGAATCCCTGAATTTACCCCAGCGGGGAACAGTTGAACCTACTCGCACACTAGCTCGCGGATATGCTCAACCAGCCCCTCAGAACCCATGACTTCCGACGCTCGCAACAGCCTTCCGTAATAGGAGGCACTGATGTGCAAATTATCCTCATAGATCCAAGAGCACATGGTGTCGAAAGCGAGTGCGTATTCACCAACCTCCAGAAACTCCCGAACATTCTTGATGACGTCAGGATCGGACAGTGGAGAATCTTCCAACAGGCTGGAAATCTCACTTCTGTACCGCATCGGATCCATCACTAACCTCGCCCTCTCAGTCTACCGAACCGGGAATCCGGTCACGACCCGGCCAGTGGCCGGTTCGTAGATGACACGGATTGTGACCCCGTCCGAGGTTCCCTCAATCTTCCATCGAGAAGGATCGCCGTTCTTTGTGTACAGCGACCCCTTCTTTCCGGACTGCTGCGTCCAGACACTCGAGGGGCTGGTAGCCACGTCTGCCACGCTATCCAGAATCTTCTCCGTATCCCAATCGGGAGGGAACACCGTCTTCCCGACCTGCCCCGGCCACTTGTGCCCACCCGCGGTCCGGTCACCGTGGATGATGTGGAACTGAGCCTGACCATCGATGAGGTCGCGCCCACCGCCCGTGGGACAGTTCGAATTGTGAACGAGAACCGGCGTCTCGCCGGCCAGCACGTAGTACGTGTGGAGCTCACCGACAGTGAGATTAAACATATCGGCTGCACCCGTTTGCGGAAAGACCCCAACGACTATTACGCGCTGTTTGGTGACAGTGTCGAGGAGGTGTCCCGGTATAAGCTTTCCAGCTGGCACCCAGGCATGGGCCGTAGCATCCCAGAACGGGTGGTTATAGGTGGTGTGAAGTATTCGAGCAGGCCCCCCATCCTGCTGGATCTTGAGGTCGACGAGGTCCTCGTCCCGATGTACCAGGCGGGCGGTTACGGTACGAGCCCCGCGATGCTTTCCGGTTTCGGGGTCCGCCGCTTCGACCTTGTCGCCCGGCTTGATCTTGCCGATGGGTTTCTGGTGTCCGTCTTTCAGCAGAACCTGTGTGTCGGGGCTGAAGCTGCAGATGGCTTTCGCTGCCTTGCCCAGCGCACCGATGAAGCGGACCGATCCCGCCTCGACGGCGCCCAGGTCCCAGGTGGAGATTGCCTCTCCCAGCACGTCGCACTCGTCCTGGTTCCCCTTGACGCAGCGAACCCAGGGGACAACGACAGTCATGTCGCCGAGCGCGAGCAGAAGGTCCTTGGTGAGATGCTTGTCGGCGTCGATCTCCGCCTGGGTGTAGCAGACGTCGTTCTTCGGGCTCGGGTCGAAGGCGTTGCCGTAGCACTGGTTGGGGTTGAAGAAGTAGTCGTAGATCTGCTTGACCTTCTTCTTCTGGTCCTTCGTCAAGCCCGGGCTGCTGCTGCTGCGTGTGGTCTTCGTGGGGTGGTCGGGGAAGCCGTCGCCGTTCTGGTCGTTCTTGGGGCAGGCGGGGTTGTCACCACCGCAAGCGAGCTTGAGGCCTGTGGGGTCGCTGTAGGTGATGGGGCTGCTGTTGGCGTAGGCGTATGCGTTGAGCTGCTGGGGGTCCGTCGGATCCAGCACGGGGTCGACGGACAGGAAGCGGCCCGTGGCGGGGTCATAGTCGCGTGCGCCCAGGTGGACGAGGCCCGTGCTGTCGTCCTGGGTGCCGCCGACGAAGCCCTTGTCTCCTGGCCAACTCGTGGGTGATTTGCCGCGGGCCGCGCCGAAGGGCGTGGACCGGCGCTGCTGAACGGTCTGATCACCCGCGTCGATGGCGAGTTGCGATGTGCCGTTCTGGTCGCTGATGAGGAAAGAGAGCTTGTTGTCGTTGGTGCGGATCGCCTGGTTGCCGCTGCCGAGGTCGTAGTAGCGCGTCGCCTTCGGGGTGGTGGCGCCCTTCGCCAGGGTGATCTCGGTGGTGCCGAGGTAGAGGGTGGTTCCGAGGTTCGTGCGGGTGATCAGGCGGTTGCCGTCGGCGTCGTAGACGTAGGAGGTCGTCGTGGTGCCGCCGCTGCCGTCGGGCTTGGCCACCTGGGCGAGGTGGCCTTCGGCGTCCCAGGTGAGGGTCTGTTTGTCACCGCCGATGGTGCGGGTGAAGGTGTTGCCGGCGTCGTCGTAGGTGTAGGTGTCCTGGGAAATGCCGTTCGGACCGGTGGTGTCGACCTGCTGCAACGCGTGGGGCCGCTTGGCCCCCGGAGCCGGGTAGCTGTAGGTGCTTGTGGTGTCCTTGGACGTATCACCTGCCGTGTCGTGCAGGGTTTCCGTCCGGCGGTTGCCGCTGAGGTCATACGTGTACGACTGCCAGTACGGGGCGGGCCCGCCCAGGACCGATGACGACGGGGTCGCCTCACAGGTGGGGGTGGACTGGGCCCATGCTTCGGTGAGGCGGGCGAGGTAGTCGTAGGTGTAGCACTGGTTGTCGGTGCCGTCGCGTGACACGTCCGAGATGGAGGTGATGTTGCCCGCTTCGTCGTAGCCGTAGGTGGCCGACTTGTCGGTGCCCGGGACGTCGTCGCGCTCGACGCTGGAGTTGTGCAGGCGCTGGGTTCCCCACTCATAGGAGTCGGTGACTTTTGTCGCCTTCCCCCCGGCCGCCTGGTAGGTGTACTGCAACGGCTTGCCGGTGTAGCTGTAGATCGCGTCGGTGAGGTAGGTCGCTCCATCACCGGCGCCGATCGTCTTCACCCGCAGCACGTCGTCATATGTCGGTGAGATCGTTTCCGTCGGCAGGCCGCCTGCAGCTGGGTAACTGGTGGACTGGACCGTGCCGTCGACGTTGTACTGGACGTTCGTCTGGTACGAGCCGGCCAGTTCCTTCTCGGAGGCGGGGATCGTGACGGTGGTCCGGTGCGACCGGTAGAGCGTGTCGTAGAGGCTGTACGTCGTGGTGTACGCGGAGCCGTCGGCTCCGCCGACGTAACGGGTGGCGGAGGCCAGTTGCCCCTTGAAGCCGCTCGGATCCCAGACGTGCTTGGTCAGTAGCGTCCCGGAGGCGTCGCCGTCGTGGGTCTCGATCTCCCGGTCGAGACCATCATAGACGTGGGTGATCTTTTCTTGGTTGGCGTCGATTGTGTGGTCGAGCTGGTTGCGGTCGTTGTAATACGAGTCGGTCTCGCCCTTGTCCGGGTCGATCGCCACGGTCTGGTTGCCTCGCTGGTCGTATTGGTAGGACCAGACGTTGCCGGCCGGGTCGGTGAGCTTGGCCAGCTTTCCGGCCGGGGTGTACGCGTAGAGCGTCTTGTCGGCCGGGCCGGTTGGGGTGGCGGCGTGGTACTGCCACAACTCGGTGGTGTGACCGCGGGCGTCCGTGACCGTGGTGGTGGGGGTGGCGCCCTTGGGCGGGGTGACGGTGGTGCGGTCGCCGCCGTAGGACGTGGTGGTCGTGGACAGGACAGTGCCGCCGTCGCCGTTGCCCGCGATCTGCTGGGACTTCGAGATGCGGCCGAGACCGTCGTAGGTGTTCCAGGTCTGTGTTTCCACAGCCAGGGCGTTGTCCAGGTCCAGCAGAGCGCTTGAGGGGCTGCTGGTGTTGTAGTAGGGCGCGAAGGTCTTGGCGGTCAGGCCGCGTTCGTCGTAGAAGGTGTCGCTGAGCAGTCGGCCGCCGTCCGGCCCGGGTGCCTGTGTCTGCCGCTCCCGCAGGAATCCGTCGTACAGGGTGTACGAGGTTCGGCGGCCGGTCCCGTACAGGGTGGTGGTGCCGACCGCGACCGGCTTGCCGTCATTGATGGTGTAGGAGAACTCGTAGTTCGGGGTGTCGCGGTTGGCCTGGGATCGGTTCGGCAGCCACACCTTCGTGGTGCGCCCGAGCGCGTCGTACGTGGTGTCGGTGCGCTTGTTGTTCGTGTCCATGACCGTGATCGGCAGGCCGCGGACCGTGTCGTAGGTCGTGGTGGTGGTCTGTGCCGTGGTCGTGGCACCCGCGGTGGCCGGCGGGGTGGTGACGGTGGAGGTTGTGGGGAACCCGGATGTCGGGGTGTACTCCGTGGTGGTCGTGCGGCCGTCCGAGCGGGGGGTGCGTACCGGGGCGGTGGTCTCGGTCGCGGTGACGGTGGCTGTGATGTCCGTGGAGGTGAGCTGGCGACCGTAGCTGTCGAAGGTTGCACCGGCCTCCAGGTAGGTGGCGGTGGTCCCGTCATGCGACTTCAGCGACGCCGTGCGCGTGGCGCTCCCCTGTGTGGGTGCGACCGAGTAGTCCTGCCCGTCGTAGGCGGTCCTGACGTCTGAGATGACGTCCTTGGAGCGGTCAGGTGTATCGGCGCACTTGACTGCGACGGTCTCCGCTCGGGACGGCCTGTCGAGGATCCAGTCGGTCGTGTTGTCGACGTACGTGGTGCGGGTGCACTGGTTGTCCTTCGCCGTCGACTCGTCGCCGAAGTCGTCGGTCTGGACGACGCGTCCGGCGACGTCGTCGAAGCTGTTCGTCTTGTACGTGGTGCGCCACTTGCTTCCCGCGCCGTCGTCGAGAGAGGTCCATGTGCGGGTGGATGCGGTGCCGGTCAGGTTGGCCGTGACGGTGCCCCAGGAGCGGGTGCGGGAGGCCGTCTGGTGGTGCCAGGGGGTGTTGACGGTTTTCTCCAGGACCTTGCCGCCGGGGCCGCTGTACTGCTCGGTCTTGTACTCGAAACCAGCCGCCGAGTCATGATCAGTGATGGTGCCGCCGTTGTCGTCGGAGACGGTTACCGACTTGGTGCCCCCGGACGGCGATGCCTTGTCGCCGTCCATGCCGCGCAGGAAGTAGTGGTCGGTCTGCGACTTCATGCCGACGGGGTCCTGGCCGCCCGTCTCCACCCTGACGTGGGCGTAGCCACGCCAGGTGGACCAGGTCTTGTACTTCTCCTTGGTCAGCCCGTCATCGTCGTCGTAGTGCCAGGCCGCCCCCTCGGGGTAGTAGTAGCGGGTGACCATTTCCGGTGAGGACTTGGTGCGGTCGGTCTGGGTCACCGAGTTGACCACGTACTTGTTGAACCACTGGAGGGTCGGGTCGGCGTCGCCTTCCTTGGTGTAGTACACCGGGAAGCAGCGGGTCGTGTTCGTCTCCGGCTTCGGCAGGTCGGAAGCATTGCAAGCCGCGGTGGAGTACTCCACCGCCAGTTCCCCGCCCGACTCGTCGGAGATGCCCGACAGGCGTTCCTTGATGAACGGGGACGTGTCGTCTCCGTCGATCTTGAGGCGGTTGGTGCGCTGGTCGTAGTCGAAGGTCACCTTGGGCAGGGTGACGCTGGGAGTGGTGGACATCCCGGTGTGCTGCAGGGAGTCCAGCAGCAGCTGGTAGTCGATGTCCGAGGTGCCCCATCGGTAGGTGAGCGCCCAGGTGTCGACCGGGGCGTAGCTGCCGTCGGACTGCAGGACCTTGGTGGTGACCGCCGCCAGCCGCTCGCGGGTCCAGAAGCTGGGTGAATAGGACTTGGTGCAGTCCTCCCCGGAGGTGCAGTGCAGGTCCCATGGGGTGTCGTACCAGTAGAACGACTTGTCGTCGATGGTCGAGGCGTCACAGGTGACGCCGGTCTCGGGCAGACAGCGTTCGGCGGGGGTGAAGTCCACCCTGGCCAGGGCCTTGGTGCCGTACACGGACGACGACTTCAGCCCGTAGTCGATGTGGTCCAGGTATCCGCCGCGGTCATAGACCGTCTCGTCCGAGGGTGTCCGGTTTCTGGCGTAGTAGTTGGTCTCCTTGTCGTAGTAGTAGGCGATCGCGTTTCCGTGGGCGTCGACGGCGTAGTCGAGGTTCCACCGCCAGGCTTGCCGGCACCAGGAGTCGGCGAAGGTGTTAGCGTGGCACGGTTCTTCCGAGTCGTCGCCGTAGACCGGTACCGTCCACGTCGAGTCGGTGGTCTTGTCGCCGCTCGACCAGCCGGGCAGTTTGTTGTAGCCGAAGTAGTAGCGCGTGCCGTCGGTGGTGGTGACCCTCCAGTACTCCTGGTCGTCGTCACCGTTGTCCCGGGTGGTGCCGTGCAGCCGGTCGACCTTCGTGCCGTCGTCTGCCTTGAGCCGGAAGGAGTCCTTACCGGTCGCGATCAACTCCCGGGAGTGGCCGTTGAACGACAGCGTGGCGTTGTCGTACGCCCAGCACACATCACCCGGCTTGGTTCCGTCGGCGTTCTTCACCCCGTCGTCGTCGCAGGGTTTGTAGCTGCGTTCGATGGACCCGGGCCACAGGTTGAAGCCGTCACCGGCCCATGACCCTTGGTTGTTGCTGTTCGAGGTACGGCCGTCGACGGCCCCGGAGGAGTAGGACAGGCCGACCGTCGGAGCGAACTTGCCCGGGACGCCCGGCACCGGCATGTCGTAGGTCCACGAGAAGTCCCCGCTGTTCAGGTCCGTCTGCCAGGAAGACGAGGCGGACAGCTTCGTGGCCTTGTAGTCGCCCTGATCACTGGCCGTTCCCGCGGTGGCCGCCAGCAGCATGGGTGCAGCACTCTCCGGTACCGACAGGCTCACGGCGTCGGCGGTGAGAGTCTTCGCCTTGACGTCGTTGTGCGAGGCGACCGGTACAGCCGTGGAGCACTTCTTGTCGTCCGGGTGAACCGCGGCGCAGGAGGGCAGCCGCACCAGCTTCAACCGGGCCGCGTATCCACCTCCGTAGACTTGCGCGAAGGTCGAGTAGTCCACGCGGATGCCGACCCTGTCACCCTGGGCCCCTGACTGGCGCTGGAGGGAGAACAACAGGCCGTCGACACCCGCGCGCCGCGTGGTCTTCTGGTCGAGGACGCGGATGGTGGCCTTGCCGGACAGCGGGGCATGGGAGGTCTTGCTCGTAGCCGACGACGTGTGGGACGCGGCCTTCGGTGTGAGCAGGGAGACCGGCAGGTTTCCGGCCCGCACGGTGTCGGCTTTCGCACCGGGCTGGAGTGACACGGTGGCGGTGCCCGCCGTGGCCCAGGTGTGTCTGGGCGTGCTCTTCGGGACACGGGGCTCGCTGTCGCTCGCACGAGCGAGCGGTGCCACCCCGTGTCCGGACAGCGGCTTCTCCGCGGTGGGCACGCGGGAGTGGTCGCCGGCTTCGGCAGGGGGGACCACTGCGGCCTGCAGGACCGATCCCACCAGGACGGCGGGAACGAGGAGGGCGACCCGGCGCCGCACGCCGGCCGACAACATCCGTGCTCGCATCACGATCGTTCCGTCCTCATCCCTCACGTATCGCCTTTCGCCATACGAGAGCTACGCCGAGCTACTAAGGGTGTGCTTATCGTGGGCAGTCGATGGTGCGGTGGATAGCGGGTCAGAGCCCTGTCGTGGTGTCCAGGTCTGCGCCACCGGAGAGCGCGGCGATCTGCCGCTCGTCTGCGGCTCCCTGCAGGACCCACACATCGTCGATGGCGCCACTGAAGTACTCGCCCCACGTACTGGCGCCGGTCTTCAGCCGGCCCAGCTGGAGGCCCTTGGTGGCAGCGAAGGGCAGGACCGAGGCGTCCCACGACACCTGCTCCGTGCATGCGGGGTCGTCGGGCTCGCCGTCGTCGTCATCGTCCGGGCAGGACCTGGCCTGCGTCTGGCCGTCGACGTAGAGGGTCATCCTGCCGGCGAAAGCGTCGTAGACGACGATGATGTTGTTCCAGGAGGTGTTGTTCTGGAAGTTGGTGTGCTCCGCGATCGTGGTGACCGCAGTACTGCTGTCCGTGCTGGCCATTACCAATTGCCAGCGGCCGGCGTCGGCCGGGTCGGTCTCGTCGGGCACGTACCGCACCGCGAACCCGTTCGTGTTGACCCCGGCCATGCTCATCACCGTGACCGGTTTGGTCGGCCGGCTGGGAGCGGTCACCCAGGCGGAGACGGTGAAGCTCTTGCTGGTGTCGATGGGCGAGGCGCTGGTGGCCGCGTAGCCACTGCTGGTGCCGTTCAGGGTCAGGTCGCCGCTGCCCACCACGTTGCCGAAGCTGGTGGTGTCGACGCCCGCTCCACTGCCCAGGGTCAGCGGATGCGTGGTGTGATCTTCCCGCACCAGGTCGTCCGGAGAGGAGGTCGGGCTGCCGGAGACGGAGTCCAGCTTCCAGCGGCCTTCCACCGTGGCCTGGCTGTCGAACATCGCGGCGATCTCCGGCGCGGACAGTGCCCGATCGTACAGCTGTACGTCGGAGATCTGGCCGGGGAAGAAACTACCCGGCTTGCCGCTGTAGTCGCCCGCACCGATCTGCACCGGCCCAGCGCCGTAGAACGGCGCGTCGAACTTCGTCGTCGCCACCCACGTGCCCTGGACATACAGCCGCAGGTCGTTGGTCACGGCATCGTAGGAGCCCACAACGTACGTCCACTCCCCGCCCGGAGCCAGATCCGGGTCGCCCTGGGCGGCGCGCACCGGTGTGCCGTCGGCGCTGTCCTCCGTGTACTGGTTGAACGACCAGCCGTAGGTGGCGGAGTAGTACAACTCGAATCCGGGGTTCACCGTGCCGGTCTGGGTGGCGACGATCGCTGCGTGTGTGGGCTTGGTCTTGGACAGCTTCGCCCAAGCCGCCACGGAGAAGCTGTCCTGGTTGTTGAGGTGGGGACTTGTGGTGGTCGCGTAGTCGTCCACACCGTCCAGGCTCAGCGCGGCGCCTTCTCGACCCGGCTTGCCCGGCGTGGCACCTCCCTTGAGGACCGCTGGGTTCACGTCCGCGCGGCCGTGCACCTGCGTCGTCGCGTCACCGTTGGTGTCGGTGGCCGACTCGTCCAACGGGAACACCGCGCGTGCCGGGCGACCATCACCGAGGGGCTGCTGGTTGTACAGATCGGTGACCTCCCCTTGGGCCAGCGGCTTGTCGAAGAGGCGGACCTCGTCGACCGTGCCGGGAAAGAATGATCCCGGCTGGCCGCTGTAGGAGCCTGCGCCGATCTGCAGGCCGCGACGCGCGTCCCAAGGGGTGCTGTAGGACGTGGTTCCGGCCAGTGTTCCGTTGACGTACAGCTTCATCTCGTCGGAGGCGGTGCTGTACGTACCGACGAGATGTACCCACTCCCCGGCATTGACTCCGCCCGCGGCTGCCTGCATGGCGCGTATCGGCGTGGCCGACGCGGTGTCGGCCGTGTACTGGTTGAACGCCCACCGGTCGTACGTCTTGGAGTAGTACAACTCGAAGCCCGGGGCGTTGTTCCCCGGCTGCGCCGCGATGATCGCCGCCCCATCCGGCATCTTGTCAAGCTTGGCCCACGCAGAGACAGAGAACCCGATGGACGTGTGCACCGTCGGAATGTCGGAGACCAGGTAGTCGTCCACCCCGTCCAGGGACACCGCGGTCCCCTTCACACCCGGAACGCCCAGAGTGGGGCCACCCCTCATATCGAGGATGCGCTCGCCGGCACTGCCCTCGGCCTGCGTCACGCCGGAGGCTTCATCCAGCTTCCATTCGGCCCGGGCCGGCTGCCCCGGTTTCGCACGGAACGCATAACGTGTGGGCTCACTTCCGTTGCCCGCCGAATCGAAAGACTGAACATAAAGGATGTTCGTGCCGGACCTGGTCGGCCGGAAGCTCAGCGTCCGGGCCGCACCGCCCGATGTGGTCACCGTGTTGTCCGACGACGGTTCCTCGTTGACCCCGTACAAGTACTTCGTCACGCTCGTGTCCGACGAGGAGACGGTGAAGGTGCCGTAGCGGCCCACGCCGTCGTAGACAGGATCGTTCGGATCACTGTCGTCCTTGGCCGGGTAGTCCCCCGAGGTGATCGTCGGCCCCTTGGGCACGCTGGTGTCCCAGACGAAGAAGCAGCCCGTCGCCGAGCCTGCTCCCGACCAAGGTGAATAGCTGTAGTACTTGCCGTCGTCGTAGTCGACGGCCCGCGCGTACCAGGCGATCGTCTTGTTCTGCGGGATCTCCTTGTCGTTCGAGAGTGTCTCGGTCAGGCGTGTGCTGAAGTCCCTGCCGGAGGCGCGGGGCGTCAGCTTGGCCGAGGTCCACTGGGCCTTGAAGCCGCTGCCCGCGTCCCACCAGAGCTGGAACTGCACACTGACCTGATCCTTGTCCGGGTCCGTGACGTTGTTGGCCTCGATTTGCGGCAGCGAGCGGATCGTGACCTTCTTGGCGGACGTGTGACAGGTGCCTCCGGGCTGCATCGACAGCTGGCTCATCGCGATCTGCTTCGGCGGCTGGTTGTACTTCACGCGCAGATAGGCGTCGTCCGAGAACCGCTTCCAGCCGTACTCGTCGTCCTCGTGGGTCGCCTTCAGGCCGAACGACGTGTACTCCGAGTCGTGCGAGGCGGCGTACTTCACTCCGTCTGTCGCATCGAACTCCACATCCCCACCCGGGCACGTGGAGTCGTAGCCCTTCGCCACGTCACGGGAGTCGAGGTTGTCCAGCCAGTTGTCGTCCGAACTGTTCCATGTGGTATCCGAGTTGAAGGACTTCGTACGCCACAGTTCAACCGCGCGGCCGTCGCACGAGCCGGACCAGGTCTCATGCGCCACGAAGGTCGCGCTGAGGATCGACTTCCCGGCGAACCGTGAGGTCGGGAACTTGTAGAAGAGGCGCTTGACGTCGTACGGCTCGCAATAGTTCCAGCCGCAGTACCCGACACCAGCATCCGAGTCCCCGTTGAACCGCCACTGCGCCGAGGACGCCCAGTAGCGGGACACCATCGTCCACTCCCCCGCCTTCGGTGTGTAGGTCTGCGGATCGATGTAGACGGGGAACGTCGTGTCGGAGCCGGTCAGCAACCCCTGATCCGGCGTGAGCTTCAGCTCGCTGCCGTCCGAGTCAACGTCGACGCTGATCGGTGCCACCTTCGCCGCGTCCCCTGGGCCGTCCGCGCCGTCCTGCTTGGTCGAGGTCTGGGGCGATGCAGCGAAGTCGTCCTCGGTGCTTTTGCGGCTCTGGGTGTGCGCCGCCTCCGTGGGCGCTGCCCGCGTGGAGTCCCACATCAAGGGCTTGGCCGCCTGGAACACGACGCCACCCGCGGCCTCGTCGATCGCCTCCAGCCCACCGGAGTCCGTGTTCCGCAGATCAAGCCCCGGAGAGTCGACACCCAGCTTCAACTCGGCAAGTTGCGGATTCTTCGCCGCCTCCGGGGTGTTGACCACCAGAAGCTCCGAGAAGCCGTCCGTGGTCGCCCGCATCTTCAGATCGACGTCCGGCAGCACATTCGCGTACGTGGCCGTGTTCCCGTCGAGTGTCGGAGCCGGCAGTACCGCCGGCCAGGAGAACGACAACTTCTTCCCCGCTCGCTCCAGCGTGACCAGTGGGTCGGTGCCGCCGCCGGAGAAAGCCATCCCAACCGCAGCCGCATTCGGGCTCACCGAACCGTCAGGCTGCTTGGCCAGCGTGTTGTCGATCGCCTTCCACTGCCCGTCGAGCCGCGTCCGGATCGGCTTCAGATGCTGGACCTCCTCCAACTGGCCGTCCGGGGTCGCGTACACCTCGCTTGACTCGGTTCGCAACGAGGAGACCTCGACGTTGGTGCCGCCCGCCTCGGCCGCGTCCTCAGCAACGGACAAGGTCACCGCTGACCTGGTCCCACCCGTGCTCGCCACAGCGGCCGACTGCGCCTCAGCGCGGGCCTGGCTGCCGACACCCGTCAACGGCATGACACTCGCCACCACCGCGGCTGCGACCACCGCGATCAGCGATCTGGCTGTGCCGCGCCGCTTTCGGGACGCACCCATCTCCCCACCCCTCCCCAGACCCCACAGAGCCCCCACCCTGAAAGCACAAGATCCTCACAGGCGAGAGGACCTTATCTGGCACTTGATTGAACACGTCAAGGTCCGCCAACCGCCCCTCCAGATCACCCCCGAGGCCGACCAGAGAGCCACTCTGGCCAACGAACAAGCGGCGCAACTAGGTGGGAAACAGCACCTATACGCCACTTCGAAGCAGGCCGATATCCAGACATAGAGCGTATGCGGGTAATCGACATTGAGACACCCACTGAAGGCGTCTCGACCGCGAATGCCCGCCGTGGCTTTACCTAAATTTGAAGCCTACTTCAGACCGAATTAAGCCGAAGATTCACCACCAACCGGCAGGAAGGCGACAGTTAAGAGCTCACGCCGCCGGTGACTCGGCTGCACAAATCGCGGACCCCGGAAGCTACGACGTCCGCCTGACGAGGAGTCTCCTCGGACCAGGGCGAGTGCGGCACATGATCAGCCCTCGCTTGCAGCCCCAAACGGCTCGCCCCCGTGGCCAAGTGCCAGCCGCGCTACCGGTTTGACTGAACGACCATCTGGATCGCCAGTCGACCAACGGCCGTGCCGTCTTCCCCGCTTCCCCCTGCTCCGCGCCCCGCCGGAGACTCCCATTTACTCTCGAGCCAAGAGTCCTCTGCGCTTGACTCTCGCGGATCCATGACGCAGGCAGATGGGTCCGCGATGGGGCCGAATGCCATGGAACACGTCAGCGCACTGCGGCACCATCTGGATACGCCCCTCGGCCGCAACCTGTATATTCTCGTGCGGGATGACTTTGGTCGGCACATGCTGGCACTGACCGAAATAACCACCAGCTGACTCTTAATCAGCGGGTCCGGGGTTCGAGTCCCTGGCGGCGCACCAGCCTTCACCGGGCTGACCTGGGCGTTCTCGGTTTCCGAGGACGCCCTTCGGCGTTTCAAGATCGCGTATGGGTCCGAAATGGGTCCGTGTGCGGGAGGCGCGTCGGTGGGGGCATTAACTGGTCGGAATTGCGTGTCCCCACTCTGTGCACAGCGTGCATCGACCATTGAGGTCCTCCGACAAAAGCACCTCACCGTCCACACCCCCGCGTGTGGCAGGAGGCGTGGGCGGTAGGTAGGCCGGCACCCATCGGACGGGGCACGAGCTGCGGTCCGCGCGAGGTCAGAGGCGGCGCAGACGCGTCGAGGCTGGTGCCGAGCTGTGTGCGGGCGGCTGAGTGAGGGTCTGGAGCTGGGCCTGCATGCCGGTCGGGAGGTCGACCGTGGGCTGCCAGCCCAGCACAGACTGGGCGCGGCGGGAGTCAGCGCGGGTCGTGGGGACGTCGCCGTGACGTGCTGCGCCGGCCTGGAAGTGGATCTGGCGGCCGGTGAGGGCGTTGGCAGTGTTGATGACGTCGATGACGGTGGAGGCGGCGATCTTGATGCCGAGGGTGGCGAGCTCGCCGTGTACGCGGCGGTAGCCCCAGGATGGGTTCTCCCGAACCAGGCGCAGGATCAGAATGCGGATCGAGCGAACGGTGGGCGGGCGACCTGATCCCTTCGGTCGGCAGGTGCGGGCATGGCGCCGCTTGATCAGATCCCGGTGCCACCGCAGCACGGTGTCGGGCTGGACCAGCAAACGCATCCGACGCAGAACCTGGCACGGAAGCGGCACCAGCAAACGCATCCGACGCAGAACCTGGCACGGAAGCGGCACCAGCAGAGCGGCCAGGAAAGCCCGGTCTTCCGACGCGAACTCCACCCGGCCCCCACCGAGCTGCCGCTCAAGGACCATGATCTGATGGCGCAGGGCGAGAATCTCCGCGTCCTTGTCGCGATCGCTCATCGGTAGCAGCCGCAGCGCGGCGAACGCGTTGGTCACGGTCAGGTAAGCAAGACGAAGCAACACGAGCACTCATCCTGCCGCACCACCGAACACGCCCCTGAGCTGCATGGATGGAATTTTCGGCAGGCGCAGTGGCGCGACTCATGCTTGCTCCCGATGGCGTGAACCGACCGAAATCAGTTTCCGAGGTTTCCGTGTGCCCTGCCATCACTCATCAACGGGTGAGAAATGTTATGCCGACCCGAAGACGTACCGCACGAGCTCCCCGTCCTTCTTGGGAACCGCCAGATCGTACGTCCCATCGGCCGTGCCGAGTTCGTAGCGCACGAACTTCGGCCCCATCGGAACCTTCCCACCCGTCGGACTCAGCCGAAACGGTGGCCTCAGAGTCGCAGTCCGACCGCCCCGTGCGTCGCTCCAGACCGGTTCCTCACCGATGGTGAGCCGCAGGTATCCCCGTCTCAGTCGAGCGATCTGCTTACCCTTGCCGACCGCGACGGTAACAGTTCCTCCGATGCTCCGGGTGAATCCGACAACGTGAAGCGACTGCCCATTATCGAAATCCTCGATGTCACGCCCTGGCGTACGCCGCCGGATCCGCGCCCAGCGCAACATCACGTCCACCACTGTCTCCGTACCGGCGGAACGCCGCACGGCCTCTGCCCCCATCAGCCCTACCCTTTCAACGCACATCAAAGAATTACTGCGACGGCCCGGTATCCACGATCCGCCACGACATGCACGACCAGTTACCGGGCTGGGAAAGATGCTCTTGGAACGGTACGCAGCTCCTCAATGCGTATCGCCCTCACCTGTCGCCCTATTCCCTGGAATCCGATCACGAGCGCCGACGCCTCAGAAAATGGATGACGCATGCCAACGCACGCTCGAATTCTTCCATGCTCATCATGCATTCCATCTGCCATCTTCGACAGGAAGCCTGTTGTCAATGCCAGCTGTACCCGGTCAGGGGCGCCTGGGCGTGAGCCTCGTCCGCCATTATTCGACAACCCCCCGGAGAAAGGCGGCCGTCGAACCCTGATCACCGAATCCTTCAGCTTCCAGAGCTTGCCTGACGCGCGCCGATTGGATCTCGTCGACGGCGAGAATAGTCACCTGATTCGAGGATCGCCCGGGATTGAGATACGGATGGACAACAACGGCGACCCCGCTCGACGTCCACCATTTTGCTTTTTCTCCAGACGCGGCTACATCTGCAGGAACATCACCAATGGCAGCGACTATATCGGCTGGATTGAAATCAGAGATGGCAACGTACCGCCACCCTCGGATCTCATGCCAGGCCGCACAATCCTCGATTAGGTGCTCGACCGAGTCGAAAAGTGGATGAAACTCGGTGGACCACGAACAGCCCACTTGCCCGCCGGCAGACATCACGATCGCGCACTGAACGGAGTCGTGACGTGCCATCCGGAACATCAGGTCACCACGGGCGGTGCGCGCTAGAGACGGCCTGGCACCGGAGCCCAAGGTCAGGGAGCCGGCAAGGACACCGCCACTCACCCGCATGGTGCGACCACCATAGTACTCATCGAAGGACACCATCCTCGAAACGACCTCTGCAAAGCCCTCGCCAGCCTCCGCCAGTTCAGGGCTGACAGCCGCCATCTCGCCTCGGATCGGCCCCTCCCACGCACTAGTTCTAGCGCACGAATCCAAGAATCTGGATGCGCGACTGGAGAGTTTTCTACTCATTGAGCGGACCCCCTCCCAGATATCGGAACAGGTTCTTACATGCGGCACAGAACGGCAACTCGTCGCCATGCAAGTCGGCAGAGTGGCCCTGACTTCCACCCATGACATGGACCGCCTTTCCGCGAGCGCCCTCAATCGGAGCACCCCGGCTTTCAAGTTCACAGAGACCGCCGATCTCGGCACACCCTCCATGATGCTCAGTTGCTTGGACTGCCGCCCGAACCGCTGGCGTCAACTCATCAAGACTTCTCGCGCGACTGACACCGAACCCACGGGTGCCATCGGTTGCAACCACCTCGGCCGCCACGTTAGTCCGGCCGATATGCGCATCGGCAAGGTCAAGCAATTCATCGCTGGGCTCGCCACCGCAGTTGTGAACCAGGACCGGCGTGGCCCCCGCCAGTACATAGTACGTGTGTGTGGTGCTGACAGTGAGGTCGTGGGTGAGGTGGTGGTGGTGCCAGATCTTGACGGAGGTGATTGTGGTGGTGGCGCCTGACGCGGTGCGCAGGCGCATGGTGGGTTTGAGGTGGCCGGCGTCGATCCAGCTACGACTTGAGCTGACCCAGAAGGGGTGGGTGACCGTCGCCACGATCGTGGCGGGTTTCTTGCCGTGGCTCTGGATGGTGAGAGTGGCGAAGTCCTTGTCGTCCCTGGTCGTGATGAGTTTCTTGACCGAGCGGGCGGTGCTCTTGCCGGTGACGGGGTCGGTCGCCAGGACCTTCTGGTTGGGTTTGATGTCCTTGATCGGCTCAGTGTGGCCGTCGGCCATCAGCACCTTCGTGTCCGGAAGGAAGCTGTGGTTGCAGCCGCTCGGGCCGCTCTTGGGCGCGGCCTTGTGGCTACGGGCACTGCCCCTGGCCACGCCGGAGGAGGCCGTGTCTTCGGCTGCGGCCCGTGCGGCCTTGGCTCCGGTGCCCTTGGCCGCGTCCGACTTGGCAGCCACCTGGGCGCCTTCGGCAACCGCCGCCGCGCCCGTGCCGGCGATGCCGACCGAGGCAGCGATGACCGCGCCTGACTCGCCTATGACCCCGGCCGCGCCTCCGACAGCCGCTGCCGCAAGGCCTGCTTCGGAGCCCGCCAGTGCGCCTTCCGCGCCTGCGACGAGTACGGCGGCACACCCGCCTGCGGTGGCTGCCACGCAGGCGATCGCGCCCACCACCACGGACGTGGCCACCACAGCGGCGATGACCGGGTGACGCGCCACTTGGTGTGACACCCAGTGGTGGACGCTGCTGATGTGACAGCTGGCCGAGTACCAGGGGCAGCCGCCACCACCCCCACCACCGCCACTGCCGTGGGAGGAGCCACCACCGCCACCACCACGGCCACCACCGCCACCACCGCCGCCACCGCCCCCGCTGGGGCCCACAGGGCCCTCATAACCGGTGGCCGGCGTCAGCTGAAACAGACCCGACGGGTCACTGGAGGTGACGGGATTGTTCCCGCTGTAGGCGTAGCCGTTGATCTGCTGCGGGTCGGTGAGTTCGAGGATGGGGTCGAGGGAGACGAATCGACCGGTGGTGGAGTCGTATTCGCGTGCGCCGAGGTGCGTCAGTCCGGAGACGGCGTCCTGTACACCGCCGACGAAGCCGTGGTCACCCGCCCATGCGGTCGGGCCCGGCTGGGTGCCGCGGGGGTTGCCGAACGGGTCCATCCGTCGACGTGTCACCGCCTGGGTGGTGGCGTCGATCGAGGTCTCGGCGGTGTCGTGGTCGTCGGTGACCTGCCACTGCAATGTCCCGCTGCTGGTGCGGACCGCGATGGTCTGACCGGCCCAGGTGTAGTAGCGCGTGGCAGTGGCGGTGGAAGCGCCCTTGGCCAGGTGTACCTCGGTGTCGCCGAGGTAGAGCGTGGTGCCCGAGTCGTCCCGTTGCAGGAGCCGGTTGCCGTCGGTGTCGTAGAGGTAGGACACCGAGGGGCCGTCCACGTTGGTCACCTTGGCGAGGTGGCCTTCGTCGTCCCAGTCGAGCCTCTGCTGCTGGCCATTCAGTGTCCGAGTGGCCGTGTTGCCTGAAGCGTCGTAGGTGTAGGCGTCCGAGTGGGTCGAGCCGTCGGGTTCGGTGGTCGTCGACCCTGTCAGGGTGTGTGGCTGGGACTCGTCGCCGGTTGGGTAGTCGTAGGTGGTCGTGGTGTCACCGGCGCCGACGGTGGTGCCGTGGTCGGTCAGCGACTTGCGGTTGCCCAACGCGTCGTAGCCGTAGCTCTGCCAGTACGGCGCCGGCCCACCGAGCACCGCGGTCGAAGGGTCCGCCGCGCAACCGTCCGTGGCCGTCCAGGCCTGGGTCAGGCGATCGTGCCCGTCGTAGCGGTAGCACTGCACGTCATCGGTGCCGTCCGCGTGGGCGGCCACCTGTGTGGGGTTGCCCGCGTCGTCGTAGGTGTAGTAGGTGTCCTGGACCGCGGTGGTGCTGGCGTCGCCGGTGACAAGTTGACGGTGCAGACGGCGCGTTCCGTCCTCATAGGTGTTGCTGATCTGAAGCCACTTGGCACTGTCGGAGGAGGAGACTCCCAAAGTGATCTGTGCGACGTCGCCCGGTTTGGTGTACCTCGTGTCCTGGACGTAGCCCGTAGCACCCTTGAGCGTCGTGGGCATACCGATCTCGTTGTAGCCGTACGTCAGCGACTCCGACGGAAGTCCGCCGGCCGCGGGGTCGGAAGTGACCTGCACGGTGCCGTCGAGGTTGTACCCGGTCGTCGACGTGTAGGTGCCGGCCAGTGCCTCCTCACCGGTGACGGAGGGGATGGTCACCCGGGTCAGCAGCGGGCGGTAGAGCGCGTCGTAGGAGCCGACCTGGCTGATGTACGCCTTGCCCGTCGTTCCCGAGCCGCCGACGTAGCGGATGGCGGATGTCGGCTGGCCCTTGGCGATCGAGTCGTAGGTCCATTTGGCGAGTTGGTGGTCGGCGTCCTGTGTGGTGCCGTCGTACATGCCGGTCCGCCGGCCCAGCACGTCGTAGGTGTAGCTCAGCGACTTGCCGCGACCGTCGGTGGTGGTCGCCACCTGGTCCAGGTCGTCGTAGGTCGTCGTGGTCGTGCCGGCATCCGGGTCGCTGGCACTCCTCTGGCGGCCCATCAGGTCGTAGTCGTACGACCAGATGTTTCCGTCGTCGTCGACGACCTTCCGCAGGCGGCTCTTGGCGTCGTAGGTGTAGTCGATGGTGGTGTACGGCCCCGACGGCGTGCCGTCGTCGTACTGCCGCACCTCGGTGGTCCGGCCGAGGGTGTCGGTGAGGGTGGTGGTCGCGATGCCGCCCTTCGGTGGGGTGACGGTGGTGCGGTCACCCCCATAGGCCGTGCTGGTGGTCCACTTCTTGATGCCGTCGGCGTAGAAGTCGGACGCCGTGGGCCGTCCCGCCCCGTCGTAGGTGGTGATCGTCTGCGCCGGCTGGGCGGATGTGATGTCCGCCAGGGTTCCGGACGGCGTGTCGCCGTCCGTGTAGTCGGCGTCCTGTTCGACGGGCAGGCCACGGCTGTCGTACTTGGTCTCGGCGATGACCCGACCGCCGCCGGGGGCGGGTGTCTGCGTCTGGCGTGGCCGCAGCAGGGAGTCGTAGAGGGCGTAGGTGTAGTTGTAGGACGTGCCGTCGTTCTTCAGCACGCCGGTGCGCACCGCGGACGCGGCCTGGTTGGAGACGGTGTAGCTGTAGACCTCGTTCGGACTCTGCTGGGCCGCCTTGCTGCGGTTGGCAAGCCACAGGCCGGTGAGACGGCCGAGAGCGTCGTAGGCGTAGTCGGTGCGCTTGTTGTTGGCGTCGACCACCGAGGTGGCCAGACCACGTGCCGGGTCGTAGGTGGTGGTGGTCGCGTACTCCTTGGCGTCCGTGGTGGTCGTGCTGGTCAGCGGTCCGCCGGAGGCCGGTGTGTAGGCGGTGGCGGTCGTGTTGCCTTCCGCGTCCTTGACGGAGCGGACGCGGCCTTGGGCGTCGAACGTGGAGGTGGACACGGTCTGGTAGGCCGGACTGTCGCCGTCGTAACTGGTGACTCGCTGGGTGGAGGTCTCATCGCCAGTGGTCGGCGCCGTGCCATAGGCCTGGTTGTCGTACAGCGTGCGCACGTCGGAGATCACGTCGTCGGGACGCGAGGTGGTGCCGCCGCATCCCACGTCGACGGTCTCGACCCGGATCGGGAAGGCCATCAGCCAGGCGGTTCTGTTGTCGGCGTACGTCGTGCGGGTGCATTGTTCGTCGCCGGTGACCGTGTCGTCGCCACTGTCGTCCACCTCAGTGGGGGCAGCGGTGTCGGGGTCGTAAGTGGTGGACGAGGTTGTGGTGCGCACACCGCCGGACGACAGGTCGGTGCGGTTGTGGACGGCAGCCGGCCGTACGAAGTGGGCTGAGCGTGATCCGTCGGACGCCGTCTGGTGCACCCACTCATCGGTGATCGCCCCGGACACCTCGGCACTGCCGTTGTAGGTGATCGACTCACGCACCTGCCCGGCGAGCGGGTCGGCGTCGGTCACCTGTGTGCCGGTGGAGTCAGTGATCTTTACGCTGCGGGGGGTCCCGTCGGACTGCTTGTCCCCGTCCATGCCGCGGAAGTACGTGTCGACCGTCTTGGTACGGGTCGACTGGTCATTACCGGTGGTGGTGGTGACACTGCCGTACCCCCGCCACACGGACCACGTCTTGCGCTTGGCCGGGGTGGTGGTGTTGTCGCTGTCGTAGTGCCACGCGGGTGTTCCGTTGTACGTGTAGTCCGTCTCCTGGAGCGGGGCGCCTCCGAAGGGGTCCGACTGGGTGACCTGTTTGACGACGTACTTGTGGAACCAGTCGAGTTGTGGATCCGCAGTGAACGGCGGCTGCCAGTAGGAGGGGAAACAACGGAGCGTGTCCGAGTCAGGCGCCGACGGCATGGTGGTGCCGGCCACGCATTGCGGGTCCTCGTAGTTGACCGTCAGAACCGAGCCGGTCTCCGTGGTGATCGTCCGTATCCGCCACTTCACCAGTGCGGCGATGTCGTCATGCGTGGTGTCGACCCGGTTGAACAGCTGGATGCCGCCGAAGGTCACCGGTGGCATGGAAACGTGAGAGCCGTCCTCGCCGGTCCGGGTTATGGAGTCGAGCCACAGTCCGGGCGAGGTTCCGTCACCGGGGTCGGGGAACGACTGGCTCAGCTTCCAGGAGTCGACATCGCGGTAGTCCGGAGTGGACAAGCCGTCGTCCCAGACCCGGGTGGTGATCGACGTCAGGCGGTCGCGGGAGAAGAACGTCGGTGACGGATCGTTCTTGCAGACGGTGTCGGCCGCGCAGATCTGGTCGAAGGGAACGTCGGGCCAGTCCTTGGCGGTCGTCGAGGTCAGCGAGGAGCACGACTCGGTGTCGGTGACCAGGCAACGTTGTTCTGTGTGGAAAGACACCTGCGCCGGTGCGGTGCCGAAGACGGTGGAATCGGTGAACCCGTAGTCGATGCGGCTCAGGTATCCGCCACGGTCGTACGCCGTGCCGTTGCCTGTGGTGCCGTTCTTGGCGTAGGAGTTGGTCTCCTTGGTGTACCAGTACGACATGGCGTTGCCGTGCGGGTCGACCACGTAGTCGAGGTTCCAGCGCCACGCCTGGGTCAGCGTGCGGTCGGCGAACGTGGACCCCTTGTCGTAGCCGGGTTCGCCGGAGTCGTCGCCGAAGACCGGGACGGTCCAGGTGGAGTCGGTCTCCGGCTTGCCGCTCGTCCACCCGGGCAGGCGGTTCTTACCGAACACGTACTGGGTGCCGTCCTGAGTGGTGACCGTCCAGTACTCGCCGTCATCGTCTCCGTTGCTCGTGCCGGTCGATCGGACCACGCGCTCCCCGTCGTCGTCCTTGGGGTGCCACTCACCTTTGCTGCTGTCCTTGATCAGCGGTGTCGCCTTGCCGCCCAGCACGAGAGTGGCGTTGTCGCCGGCCCAGCACTCGTCGTGCTTACCCGCCTGGCCGTCGTCGTCGCAGGAGTCGTAGGACCGCTCGATGTAGGAACTGCTGAGGTCGAAGCCCTCCCCCACCCAGGACGGCTGGTTGTTGGTGGACGGCAACCGCCCGTCGACGCTCTGCGCGTCGTAGCTGATGGCGAGGCTGGGGGCCGGGCCGCCTACGGAGGGTGGCACGGACAGCGGGTAGGACCAGGTGAAGTCACCGCTGGAGCCGCCCGCCGTCCACGACGCGGACGGGCTCAGCGACGTCGCCTGGTACGAGCCGGTGCCGGACTTGGCATCCGCCGTCACCGCGAGGGCAGTAGCCCTCATCAGGTCGGACGTGGCGGCCTGCGACGCCTCTCCAGGCGACGCAGGCACCCGAATCGTCGCGGTGAGAGTGTGGTGCTTCACATCATTGGACGTGGCCAACGGAGTCTGCGTCCGGCACCTGCTCAGCCCTGGAGTGGCCAGCGCACACGACGGAAGACGTACCAGGGACAGGCGGGAGGCGTAATCGCCACCGTAGGCATGGGCGAAACCGGAGTAGTCGACGGTCAGCGTCGCCTTGCCTGTCCCGTGGCCACCCTCGGCGCCCGCGACGGACAGCAGCGCACCACGTACACCGGCGGTAGTCGCCGTTGTACGGTCGGCGGTGCGCACCCGCACCTTCCGCGGTCCCGAGGCCGCGGACGCGGACAGCTTGACGCCGAGACGACCGACGGTGAAGCTCTTCGCACTGGCCTGGTGGGCCGCAACGGGAACCACAGCGGTCGCTTTCTCAGGCCAGACGGTCGGCTTTGCGAGCATCCGGCTGGTGCTGTGCGCGGCACCGCGAGCAGGATCGGACTTCTTGGCGATACTGGCCGCGAACGGGACCGCGGTGCCGTCCTTGGCACCCGGCAGGCTCACCGTGCGGTGGCCGTGCTGCCAGCCCGCCCAGTCACCCGGCACGACGAGCACCCCCGCCGCCAACGCCACCGAGGTGACAGCGACGACCCAACGCCGCATCACAACCGGGCGTCTGCGCCGCGTGCGACCGCCCCGCCCCCCTCGCAACACGCCTCTCACCAGGCCCTACCCTCCACCTGAGAAACTCGGATAATTCGGTTCAGCTGTCGCGCGCGCCGCTTGGGCGCCTACCGCCCGCCGCCTGCCGGCACAGGAGCTACTGCGTCCCGTCCGGACCTACAGGGGGATGGGAACCTCAGCGGTGTACATCTGGTCGATGTCGGTCGCCGACATCACACCGGTCCACACCCGAACGTCGTCCACCAGCCCGGTCGCCCAGTCGCCGAAGGCCCCCGCGGCGGTGCGGCCACTCCCGATCGAGAACGTGCCGGTCGCCTGCCAGGGCGAGTCGAAGACAACCCCATCCCCCGTGTCGTCATCCGTGTCCACGTCACCCTGCGCTCCCTGGCGCACGCCGTTGACGTAGAGGAACAGCTGATGGTGGGCGCCGTCGTAAACGCCCGTCAGCAACGTCCACGCCCCGGGATCCACAAGCTGCGCCGCCGTGACACCCGTCGGCACCGTGACGACCGTGGCGGTGCTGGCGTCGGCCGTCGTCCGGCCGAATACCCACATGCCCTGCGGCGACCCCGCGGGCTGGCTGTACCACAACCCCCAACTGTCACGCGTGGTGCCGGACTGACCCGCAAGGCGTTCCGTGTGGGAGACGCTGGTGTCGGACAGTGCCGCAGGATCCAACTGCACCCAGGCAGCGATGGTGAAGTCACCCTGGGAGTCGACGAGCGGGCCTTGGGCGGAGATCGTTCCGTTGGATGCGCCGTTCAGGGCAACAACGCTTCCCTTGCCGCCCTCGTCATCCATCGCCCAGGCGGTCCCTGTCCCCAGCGTTGCCGTATGGCCGTACCCAGTGACGTCGTCAGCGGTGCTTCCGGCGCCGTCCTCCATGCTCCAGTCCGCGACTTCGGCCGGCTGAGCCTGATCGGTTGCCGGTTTGGTCATCGCCTGCAGATCCGCGACCTCCTCATCGGAAAGGATGCGGTTCCAGGCGTAGACCTCGTCCACCTGCCCGGGAAAGTAGTCGCTGAAGGTCCCGCCGTACTGGCCACGCGCGAACTGCACCGCCCCGCTCGCCTGCCACGGCGTCGTGAAGGAGACCGGATCTCCTTGCTGCACCCCGTTGACGTAGAGCTGGATCGTCTGCTCCTGGGCATCGTAGACACCCATCAGATGAGTCCACACCCCCACCACAGGGCTGGCAGTGGACACCGACCGCACGATCGTAGGCGTCGCGGAGTCCGCGGTGTAGCGATTGAAGATCCACGCCTGATAGGCGGTGGAGTAGTACAGCGCGAACGCCGACCCGTTCGTCCCCGCCTGGGCCACCACCACAGCGTTGTGGGACGCGTCGGTCAGCCTCGCCCACCCCGAGACGCTGAAGGATTTGGTGGTGTCCAAACCGCTGCCGGTAGCCGAGGCGTATCCCGTCATGCCATCGCCTTGCAGCGCCTTGCCCACACGCGCGTGGCCGGACCAGGCCGCCCCGCCCGCCAAAGTGGCCGTCTTCCCTCCAGCCGGATCAGCCGCAGTCGGTCCCGTACCCTCGTCGAACGACCACGTGTCGACCGGGCCGCTACCGGCAGCCACCTTGAAGTAGTACGTACTGCTGCTGCTTCCTGACGTGTTGCCGGCCGAGTCCCAGGTCTGCACCGTCAGCGAGTTGACACCTCGCACGTCGGGAACGAGCGTGAGGGAGATACTGCTGGTGGGAGCCGAAAAGGTCTTGGTGACGGTCTTGTCGTCGTTGAGGGTGTACGTGTACTTGACGACGTCGGGCGCCCCCGCCTGAACGCCGAAGGTACCGGGCGAGCCCACTCCACCGTAGGCAGCGCAACTGTCAGGATCATCCGGACCGGCGCACGGTAGATACGCGGAAGAGCTGATCACGGGCGGCGGAGGGGCTGTCGTGTCGATGCGGAACGCGCACGCGCCGGTGGTGGTCCACCCCGAGTACATCGAACCAGTCGAACCGTTGAACGAGTACTGGTACTGGGTCCTGGCCCGTACCCAATAGGTCTGGCCATTGGTGAGCGCCGGCGTGCGCCACGTGCCGGCGGTCCCCGAGGCAGTCCACGCCGACGGACTGCCCGAGGCGACCTTGGGATCAGGATTGTCGGGATCGTACCGGTAGACCTCGAAGGTGGGACGCAGCGTCGACTGAGAACCGTCCGACGACCGGGGCACCGCGGAGATCGTAGGAGTCAGCGTATGAATGCTGACCGCCTTGCTGGAACTGGCACCACAGGCAAGGCTTGGATTGGAGAGCCTGAGCGACGTGGGCGTGCTCGGCTTCGACACGAAGGTCACCGACAGCGTCGGCTTGTGATCCGACGGCGACGCAAACTGCTTCCACGCGATCTCGTCCGATTCATCGCTCGCGCGAAGCCCCAGCGTCGTCGTCGAGGCTGATGCGCCGGCTGTGTATGCCACCGCCTTCGTGGCGTCGAAGGAAACGTTTCCACCCGGGCAGTCAGACGAGTACCCCTTGGCCGTGGTGACCGTATCGACGGTCGACGACCAGGCCGGCTGCTTGGACCAGGTCGTCGAAGACGAGATGGCACCCGTCCGCCCCAACTCGACCGGCTTGTCGGTGCAATTCGCCGACCAGGTCTCCAATGCGGTGAACGTCGCCGACAGGATCTTCTTGCCACCCAGCGAATGCGTGTCGAACTGATAAAACGAACGGACCTTCTTGTTGTCCACCCACGCGTCATATCCGACCCCCAGCGCGTGCGAGGTCTTCCAGAACGACGTCGTCGTGGAGTTCGACCACACCGCGGTCCAGCCCGACAACGACGCACTGGTCGTCTGGGGATCGAGGACGACCGGATACGTCGTGCCCGGATCGTCCAGGAAGGCCCGGTCCACTGTGACCGTCAGAGCCTGATCCGTCACCGACACATCCATCGGCTCGACCCTCGCACCGGGGGCAGGACCGTTCACCACAGGATCAGTGCCATCGGACACGGCGGCTGCCGCCGACCGGTTAGGCCCGGCCGACGGTGCGCCAGTGATCGTCGACGAGTCGTACATCAAGGCGGATCCCGTGGTGAGGACCGGCCTTCCACTGGAGTTGAGGAAGGCCGCACCGCCAACTCCGGTGTCGTGCGCCGTCAACCCACGCACCGACACCGGGAAACGGACACTCGTCAGGTCCGCGGAATCAGCCGCTGCCTTGGACGACAGGACGAGGTTCTCGCTGAATCCGTCGGGGGAAGCCGACACCACCAGGTCGACCCCGGGTACGACGTCGGCGTACGTCGCCGTCGAGCCGGAGAGCGCTGGCGTCGGAAGCACCCAGGGTGAGTGGACCTCGTAGGTCGTCTCATCCTGGGTGACCATCGCCAGCGGGGCGGCTGAGCCCCCGCCGGAGAAGACCATGTCGACGGCGGCGGACTTCGGTACGACCTGCCCAGCCGTTTTCACCGTCAGATCGGTGTCCACGGGAACCCAGTCCCCTCCACGTCTCACCCGAACGGGACTCAAGGCGAGGTCGACCGTGAACGTGCCGTCGGGCTTCGCCGTGACGAGTTGGGTGGGACTGGTCTCCTGTGTCACCTCAACCGGCGCCCCGGACTGCACGGCCTTCTGCGACGCGACGGCTTCCGGCGACAAGCCGACTGCCGAGTCATCCTCCGCGGAAGTCGCCGCTGGCGAGGCAGCCGTCGCTGGCGACGCTGTGGTGAAGGTCAAGGGTTGCAATGCGGCTGAAAGCGCGACGGCCCAGGCGACGCCCACGCGTACACGCCTCCCCAGAAGCTTCACACCCACCCCTGTTTCCCTCACGATGTCACCGCAATGTGCGGCGATCGGTGATCGTTCCAGAGATTCGACAAAGACATTGGCAGTCCCAAGCAAAGAGATGGCATGCACAGGCCAGCAGCGGAGACCGCGAACTGACCCTTGAGCCAAGCCCAACCGCTACGTTCGTCCGCTGGCGCGGTGGGCTGCTGCGTCAGGTGCGGCACCCACGCCGAGAAACCGGCGCGGTGAAGGCTCTACTTGCTGGAGTCCGGCTGCGAGGAAGACGCGGGCGACGGCGCCCGCGGCGTGGTGTTTGACCTCGTCGACGACGCTCGCATACGTATCGCGTGTGAGGGCGGAGGAGTCGTGGCCGAGCATCTCCTGAACCACTTTGGCGTCCACGCCCGCGGAAAGAGCGTGGCTGGCGGCGCCGTGACACAGGTCGTGCAGCCGGATCAGCGGCAGCTCGACCTCGCGGACGAGTTGCTTGAACTGTCCGGTCACCCAGCCAGGACGCAACGGGTCACGAGCCGATGCTCCCGCAGTGCACTCGGCAAGACACGGGCCAGAGTTGCCAGCACAGCCCGATCCAGCCAGGAGAATCGCGGTCGCGGCTCCCAACGGCGCAGCACTGCAACCTCGTGGCGCAGCGCAAGTATTTCTGCGTTCTCGGACGACGATGATCGAGAAAGCAGCCCCAGCCAGCCGACCACCGTCACCACAACTTATAGATCAAACGTACTCCACGAATCCGATCATCCACCCGAACGAATCCGCAGCTCAAGCTGCAGGGCCGAGGTCTCGACCAGCACAGGCTCAAGTACCAGGGAGCCCAGTGACGCCCGCTCTTGATCCGTGGGTTCATGGCGACCTATCACCCAACCATGGACCACTCAACTGGCACTCTTTGAAGACAGATCCCGGGAACGCGCCGCTTATCGGGAAGAATTCACTCGCGCGATCACTCCACGGACATCTTCATCCGTGTATTCAAATGGCCTCATTTGATTCGCGGCAGCGTTCCAGCGCTGCTCTTCGGATTTCAGATCACCCCAGAAATCTTCCAGGAAACCAATGATTGCCGGGATCTCGAATGTACGACCGGATAATTTACGCCATTCGCGCCAGTGGTGAGCCGTACCAGATTTCGCCTCTTCCTCATAATGCGCCACGATCGACTCGACAATCCTTTCGTGGGCTTGAGCAAGGAACGGACTCCCTCGAACCTCGGCACTGACGTCACCCGAGTGAAATATCATCTCCATCAGCCCCTTCTGCAGAGCCAGCATCTCCCGGACATCACGAACCTCGAACACGCTCACCTCAAAGCTCCATCACCTGAACGGTTTCGACCATGATGGACAACGTCCTCCGGCCGGAATCCGAACTAGCATGTTATTGAACTCATCCGGACTCAAAGTTTCCCGCGTGAGCAACTCCCGGTCCTGCTCCGCCAACCACGGCATTTCGTCGATCAGTGGGGTCGGGCCAGCTTCACCTGGGTGCAGGATATCCAGCCCCCGCGAATCCGCAGGGGACTAGGAGCCCTCATCCACGAAGAGTTCCTCGGACTCGCTGCCGTCTCATCGCTCACCGACAGCTCAGCTCATTGCGTTAGCCGCCATGAGAGTCCGCCGCCATCACATACGCCTCGAAATAGTACTCGGCCTCGGCCACGATGACGATCTTGTCCAGTGACCGTGAAAGGAACCTCCAGGGCTCCTCGATTGCTTCGCGCACCGTCGCCATCCATCCGTGTGGCGGAATACGGCACTCCAACCAGGGAGCGATCCCGAGGTGGCTCGCCACATGGACGCGTTCGGTTACGCCGTGTTCTGCCAGCAGCTCCTCGATCCACGCGTCCAGTTCCTCCGGCGAGGTGTCGTCACGAAGCTTCTCGGTCGGCTCCGTGAAGATGTCCCACGAGCGGCTGATGGCCTCTGAGACCCACGCGGGCAGCGCGTCGGACTGCAGGGAATCTCCTGTGCGCAGGTTGCCGAGGCCGCGTTCGATGCGTTGCAGGGCGGTCTTCTCTCGGCGCAACCTGAGCTTCTGCTGCAACTTACTTTCCATCAGCACGGTTTCTTCGGGTAGTAGAGATGATGCTTCGGCATGATCTGCTTGTAGGTCTTACCCTGCATGTTGATGTCCGAAGGAGCGCCTTCCGGGGGCTTTCCGGCGTGGAAGTGTGGACTTTTTGCCTTGGGATCATGGGTGTGTTCAGCAATGACCCTGGTGCCGTTCGGAGTGTCGTACTGGTAGTAGCGGCCCCAACCGGCCCGTGGGTCTCTCGTCGGGTCGGCGTTCGGGTCGTATGGCCGATAAACGTAATTGGGTCGGTGCGTCTGGGCGGGATCCCCGCCGATTTCCCACTGCCGGGTGGGTTGGGCCGAGCGTGGCACGCCCGCCATGTCCTTGGCATGGTTGAAGGCCTCCCGCCGCGTGTCGAATTCGGGGTTGTAGTCGGATCCGAGGCCGAGCGAGTCGGTCCACTGGAGGGGGTTGTGGATGTACGTCACCGGATTGGGCGCCGGGCCGAGACCGAGAGGGTCAGGGGTGATGTACCGGGCGACTTCAGGGTCGTAGTGGCGGAAGAAGTTGTAGTGGAGCCCCGACTCGGGGTCGTAGTACTGACCTGGGAAGCGTAGCGGGGTGTACGTGGTTGCGGATCTGTTCCAGGCTGTCGTGCCCCACAAGGTGGTGCGTGTGCGCCAGGCGACCGTGCCGTGGTCATCGATGAGTTCGGTGGGTGTGCCGACCAGGTCTGTGATGACGGCGAAGAAGCGGGAGGCTATCTCGTCATCGTGCGTGACGTCTGCCGGCTGCTTTTCTTCAGGCGTCGCCGGCGTCAGCGTGGTCAGCAACGAGAGGGCCGACGAAGCCGAGGCCGAAGCCCCGGCGAGCTCCGTCTCGGCCGTGCGCGGAACGATTCGTTCCGTTTGGGTCAGCGGATGGAGGCCACTGTGTTCCCAGGTCAGGGTGACCGGGTGCGATTGGGCATCGCCGGTTGTTGTCTGTTCACAGAGCGTTGTGCCGTCCCAGGTGAACGTGGTCTGCTCTGTGACAGTTTCGCCGTCCGCTGCCAGACGTTGTTTCGCGGTGCGACGGCCGAGGGGGTCGTAGGTGTAGCGCCAGCGGCTGCCGTCCGGTGTCACCAGACCCGTCAGGCGGTTTTCGGCGTCCCAGGTGTAACGCCAGATGTCGGCCTTCCGCGAAAGGTGCGCCTTGCGGCGCAAGGTGATGCGGCCGGCGGCGTCGTATGTGTAATGAACGTCACCCGCGCGGGTCACACGGGTGCCGGTGTAGGTGCGGGAGCCGCGCGCTTCCCTGCCGGGATGCCTCTCCGGCCAGGTCGCCTCGGTCTGGTTGCCCATCTCGTCGTAGGCATACCGCTCTGACCAGTTCGCCGCGTGTACCGCTGTGACGCGCCCTGCCCGGTCCAGTTCGAAGCGCCGCGTGCCGGTGCGGGTGTCGTCGATTCGGGTCAGGCTGCCGTCGGCGCGGTAGGTGTACGTGCGGTGCGCCACGACCCGGTCGCCGTCGGCCCCGGACGGCAGATGGTGCAGGGACTGCGAAGTGAGCCGGCCGAGTGGGTCGAAGGTGTGCGCCAGAGTGATCGTCGGGCCGGCGCCGCCCCGCATGACGTGGCGGGCGAGCTCGCGGCCCGCGGCATCGCGGTCGAAGGTGAGCGTGCGGCCCGCGGTGGTCAGGGCCGTCGGTTGGCCAGCGCCGTCGTATGCCCAGAGAGACTCGACGCCCGAAGGCGTGGTGCGGCGGGTACAGCGGCCGAGGACGTCGTAGCCGTACGTGAGGACGCGCCCGTCGACCGTCTCCGATTGCACGCGTCCGTACTGGTCGCGCAGGAGTGTCAAGGTACTGCCGTCGGGGCCGGTGGCTCGGGCGAGTTGGTCGGTGAAGTCGTAGGTGTAGGTGGTGACTCTGCCTGCTGCGTCCTTGCGGGTGACCCGGTCCAGCACGTCGTACTCGAAGGTGATGGTCTCCCCCATGGCGTTGGTACGGGATGCCAGGCGACCGACCTCGTCGTGGGTGTAGCCAAGGGTGCGGCCGTCGAAGTCGGTCTCTGACGTCAGACGGCCCTCTGAGTCGTGCTCGTAGTCCCACGTCAGGCCTTGCGGGTTGGTGACGCGGGTGAGGAGCAACCGGGCGTCGTGGGCGAAGTCGTAGCGCGCGCCACTGGGGTCGGTGCGCGCGGTGAGGAGGTCGAAGTGGGTGTACTCGAAGAGGGTGGTACCGCCCACGGGGTTGGTGTGGCTGGTGCAGTTGCCTTCGCCGTCGTATGTCCACGACTCCACGGCGCCGTCCGGCCCGGTGCGCCGCGCGGGGTACCCCTCCACCGTCCAATCCAGCCGGGTGACTGCTCCCAGCGGATCGGTGAGCGTGGTCGGACGCCCGAAGGCATCGTGTTCGTATCGGGTCACCGTGCCGAGCGGGTCGCGTATCTCCACGGGTAGGCCCGCGCGGTTGCAACGGAAGTCAGTGCGGTGGCCTGCGGCATCGGTGATGGACGTGAGATGACCCGCTTCGTCGTAGGCGTAGGCGGTGGTGGCGCCGGTGGGGTCGGTGAGGGTGGTGCGGTTGCCGCGGGCGTCGTAGGTCTGGTGCCAGGTCAAGCCGTCAAAGCCGGTGACCCGCACCGGCAGGGCACCCGGCGTCAGGTGCCGGGGGGCTGTGACGGAGCCGGCGTCCCCAGTCCCCACCTGCCCTGCTGCCTTCCGGTGGTCCGTCTCCGGCGGCTCGTACTCCGCTCGTGCCTCCCGTCCGTCGGGCCGTACCGTTCTTGTCAGGTTGCCCGCCGGGTCGTAGTGGAACTCGGTGGTGCGGCCGAGGGGGTCGGTCTCGGAGAGCAGGCGATGATGGCGGTCGTAGCGGTAGTGGGTGATGTTGCCGAGGGTGTCTGATTCGGCGATGACCTGGCAGTCGCCGTTGATGAAGAAGCGGCGTGTGTGTCCGTCGGACGTGGTGGTCGTAGTGACGTGCAGGCCTGTTTCCAGGTTCGTCTCATAGGCAAGGCGCAGGGCCATATGGCCTGCTTCGCCGCCTTCGGCGATACAACGGCCCTGGGCGTCGTACTCGTAGGTGTACGAGCGGGCGTTGGTGTCCGTCCAGGATGTGACCCGGCGCCCCTCGTCGTAGGTGAAGACCATCGGACGGCCACAGGAGTTGGTGACCTCGGTGAGGTTGCCCTGCCCGTCGTAGCCGTAGCGGAGAAGTTCCTGGTCACCGCCGTCGGGGGCGGCGCCCGACAGGCGCAGTGCGGTGATGCGGGTGGTGGGGCCCTGCCCGGTCGTCTCCAGTCTCAGGTGGTAGCCACCGCTGTGGGTGATGTCAGTGGGCGCACCGGTGTCAGGGTCGTAGGTGAAGGAGATCCAGTTGCCGTTGCGGTCGTCGACCTGTTCCAGGACCGAGACGTGGGCGCCGCCACCGTAGTTGCCCTCGTCGTCGTCGCCGTGGCCTTGCACGTCCTGGTCGGTGAAGTGCCAGGCCGATCCCTTGGCAGGGTCGGTGATGACGTATCCGGCGCCGTCGTCGGCACGCCGGAGCGGCCAGCGTGGACCGTGGCTCGGCAGGACGGGTTCGCCCGCGCTCTCAGGGTGCGGGTAGACCAGCAGCAGTCCGTCCTCGTGGACGAAGACGATCCCCTCGTCGTCCACTTCCAGGCGCTGATCGACGGTGCTGGACCAGGACGGTCCGAACCACCGTCCCAGCCGGTAACCCGAGTCCAACCGTCGCCGGAACACCAACGGCAACGTTCCCGGCAGCGTCACGTCCGTCTGCGGGAAGAACACTCTCCCTGTCGCCAGATCAATGGGGTCCGTGCCCCGGCACACCTTGCTCTCACGGGAATGCAGCCCGCGCGCGCGTCGGGCGGCCGCGGCGGTGTCGGCGAGTTCGTCGGCGGTGCGGGCGGCTTTCACACCGGCGCCCGCGCCGTCGGTGGCGATGGTCAGCGCGATGTCCGGCACCAGCCGCCCGAGGCCTTCCGACGGGTCTTTCATGAAGTCGGTGACCATCTGTTTGCCGGCGCCCCAGGGGTCGTTGGCGACGGTGACCAGGCCGGCGGCGAGGCTGTCGAGGTTGGTGACGTACTCGGCGGGGTGGGTGATGTTGTACGGGTCGAGCGGGTTGATGCCGCGCACGAAGTTGTTCAGCCCGGCGGTACCTTTGAGCAGGCCCCCTTCGAAGTGGTCGATCATCAACGGTACTTCGTCGAGGCCCGACTTGAGCTGGTCGGTGTAGGACGGTTTGGGCGGGGCCTTGTCACGGGCCGCGCGGATCTTGGCGCCAGCGGTGTCAGCGGCCGTGTTCCGCTGTTTGCGGGCCTCCGACAGGATGTCCTGCGCGTCCTGCATCAGCTTCTTGCCCGGATCGTCGAACGAGCTCGCGGGCTTCGGCGGCAGCGAGGACCGGTCACGCTTGTCGGCGGGCTGCGCGTTGTAGCGGTCGACGGCCTTGTTGTAGGCGTCGACCTTCTTCTTGTGCGCATCCGCGGCGTCCTCGGACGCCTTCGTACCGGCCTTCCACTTGTCGATCGCCGCCTGCGCCTGCCCCTGCGCCCAGGAGACCGTCTCCGCGAACGCCTCCAACGCCCCCGCGGCCTCGTCGAAGGCGTCCGCGCCGGTGAACCACTTCGGGGGCTGGATATGCACGCTCTTACGGAACGCCTCGGCCGCCTCACCCTTGAGCTGGTCGGAGTTCAGGCCCTTCAGCCCGTCGCCGACATCGTCGAAGGACTTCTGGAAGGTGCGCAGGTGCCCGGCGGTCGAACGGAGCTTGCCCGGACTGCCGTAGATCAGCTTCGTCTTGTCGTCGGTCTGCCCCAGGTCCATCTCGTCAACCTGGGCACCCATCCGGTTCGCCACCGAACGCGACTGCTCACGCACCCAGTCCGCGCCGGAGTCCCAACCCAGGTCGTCCAGCCGGTCGGCCGTCCAGTCACCGACATCCTCGACACGATCCCCGACCCACTCGGTGCCCTTCTCAACGGCATGCTCGATCGGATCGGGAATGAAATCTCCGATACCCACCGCTCACTCTCCCCCGTCCTGCCCCTGCTGCTGATCCTGCTGGGCGGCCCGCTCTTCCGGCGAGGGGCCGAAGACACGGTCCAGGTCCCGGTTGAACTCCTTGTCGTCGATACCGGCGATCCGGTTGCCGATGTCGGAGATCCGTCCGCCCTGACCCTCGGTCAGCAGGGAACGCCCCGTGTCCTTCCACGTCTGCGCCATCTCGTGCCCGGCCTTGTCCCAGGACTCCGCGCTGTAGTCGGGATGCAGCGCGTCCGGAGTGAACACGTCCCCCCAGCTCTGCTTCTCGATGTCCTCCTCCGAGGCATACGGGCTTCCACCCGCGAGTGAATTCGTGATCACCTTCAGCGAGCCCTCGACGTACTGGTCCTCCTCCCACTGCGTACCCGCCGCAAGGCCCAACCGCTTCGCGATCTCACTCGCGTCGTGGATCAGCGAGCGCACTCCCCAGTCCCACCGCTCACAGAAGTCCTCGAAATCGACCGAGAGATCGTGATCCCCGGCCTCCATACCGGTCATCGCCAGCTCGGAGAATCCCTTGCCCATCAGCGAACCGGTACCGTCGCCGATCTCGCCCAACTCCCCGATGGCACTCCGCAGGCCTTGCGTGATCTTCTGAACGCCGGCCTTGTCGAAGTGCAGATCCATCCCGTCACCACCGCCCACGGCCGCCCCCCTCCAGACCCATACCGCCCAGTGGCGTCGTGCCCCGCCCGGCGTCGATGGCGGCGGTGTCGGGCACGATGCCGGTCATCGGCGGAAAGACCATCACCCCGTCCGGTGTGGCCACGTCCACCGCCAGCCCGGCGGGCTCACCCATGGCCGGCACGATCTCGTCCAGCAATCGCTCGCCGAGCAGCGCCGCGAACTCCCACGGCACGTCACCCGGACCGTGGTGCAGTGCAAAGCGGGCCAGCGCCGCCTCATCGGTGAACGCGCACACCCACCGCACCCCACCCCGCCGAGCCGTCCACAACCCGCCACCCTCCAACGGCACCAGCAGCACCGCCTGGCGCGCCGCGGACAGCAACTCAGCCGGATCGCCCACCCCGGCGCGCCGCTCAGCGATCCGCTCCACCAGCCCCGCGCCCATCTCCACGCTCACCAGCCTCCCCCGCTACCAACAACAGCCAGCCGGCTCACCACACCATAGGGAAAGACGCCCACATCCGGCAGACCGTTCCCCGACGAGCCCCGCACCTGCTTGTCGTACAGCATGAGCGCGCTCTGCCTGAAGGTGCAGCTCTACCGTCTGGTGGGCGTGCTTGATCACGTCGGCGTGGGCGTCAGGAACGATCCCACGCGCGGCCGCCTCCGCCGTCGGACTCGCAAGGCCACCGGGTCAGCGCCTCAGCCCCACGGATTCAGGGGACGAGGTGGCCCGCGGAGCGGAACAGTTCGTACCACTCGGCCCTGGTGAGTCGCAGTTCGGAGCCCTGGGCGGCGCCCGCGACGCGCTCCGGGTTGGTGGTGCCGAGCACGACCTGCATCTGAGCGGGGTGGCGGGTGATCCAGGCAGTCGCGATCGCGACGGCTGGGACGTCGTACCGGCCCGCGAGGCGGTCGATGACGGCGTTGAGCTCGGGGTAGTCCGGCGAGCCGAGGAAGGCACCCGTGAAGAAACCGGCTTGGAAGGGAGACCACGCCTGGATGGTGATGTCGTTCACACGGCAGTAGTCGACGATCCCTCCGCCGTCGAGGGTGGCCGACTGCTGCTCCGCGAGCATGTTCGCGGCGACTCCCTGAGCGATGATCGGCTCGTGTGTGATCGAGAGCTGAAGCTGGTTGGCCACGATGGGCTGACGCACGTACCTGCGCAGCAGGTCGATCTGGCGTGGGGTGTGGTTGGAGACACCGAAGGCGCGCACCTTGCCCGAGGCTTCGAGCTCATCGAAGGCGCGAGCCACCTCTTCAGGCTCGACAAGCGCGTCGGGACGGTGCAGCAGGAGGATGTCGATGCGGTCGGTCCGCAGGGCCGCGAGTGAGCCCTCGACCGATTCGACGATGTGCTCGTAAGAGAAATCGAAGTACGGTCCGTCCGTCACGATTCCCGCCTTGGTCTGGATCGTTATCTCGTCGCGCTGCGACGGGCTCAGCGCCATCGCGTCAGCGAAACGACGTTCACAATCGTGCAGCTCGCGGCCGTAGACGTCGGCGTGGTCAACGAAGTCGATGCCCGCATCGCGCGCGGTGCGGACGAGTTCGCGGACCTCGTCGTCGGTCTTGTCGGCGATACGCATCAGGCCGAGTACGACGTTCGGGGCGAGGATGTCGGTGCCGGGCATGGTGAAGGTCTTCACGATCGTTTTCCTTTCAGAAGTTCAGATCTGCACAGTACAAGCGCGGCCGCTCTGCGCCTGAGGGGCGGAGGATCCCTCGGTGGCGAGGGCGAGCCCGTCGGCAAGCAGCGAGTCCCGGATGCTCGCGGGACGCGATGCACCGGGGCCGGGACGCCGGGACGGCAGGCCGCGACGGCAGGCACCGGGGATCGGGGATCGGGGATCGGGAGCACGATGAGAGCACGTACGGATCCCGGCCCGGCGCCTCGCCGCTCGCCCGCCTCCTCGGCATCGAGTCCAACGAGCGCGACACGCGCTCCCTCTCGCCGCCCGCATCGACCGGGCCGGCACAGCCCAGCCCACCCGGGGCCTCGGCGGATGAGCAGACAGGGCTCACGTGCGCCACGTCAGGGATCGTCACGGCCTATGGTGCTCACCTCCACCATAGATAGATAATGTACATGCCAGTTCCGGCGCAATCGATCTTGGAAGGGGTCGTAGTGCCGAACACAGAACGCGTGAAGCCGGCGCTGATCGCGGCGCTGATACCCATAGTCGTGCTCGGCGTCGTCGCGCAGCCGGCGATGGGGCAGGTGCGCGTGCCACCGCCGATCAAGACCTACGAGGGCGATCCCGGCCGACTCGGTGACGCGGCGAGCTGGCGTACTCCTGAGTTCAACCGGGACGCCGGCCTGGTGTCGATGGGAGCCGAATTCGCCTACGCCGCCGGCTACTCCGGCACCGGTATGAACATCGGCGTCGTCGACTCGGGCGTCTTCGCCGGGCACATCCGGGAGCACGGCAGCCTGGACACGAACTACGCGGTCGGAGACCGCTACTTCTCAGTGGAGGCCCAGGGCGGCCGCACGGGCCCCACGCCGGGGTTCTACAACCCGGCGTTCAACGACAGCCACGGCACCCACGTCAGCGGGACCATCGGTGCGAGCCGCGACGGCGTCGGCGAGACGCAACCGTCCGGGCCGGATGCCAACATGCACGGCGTCGCGTTCGACAGCAACGTGTACATGGGCAACACGGGCAAGACGGACGGCGTGCTCTACGGTCTCCTGCCGGCGGACGCGACCGCCGCGCAGACGCCGGACGACGCCTACATCGGCAACGTCTACCGGGCCGTGAACTCCGCCAGGACGGCGAACGGCGCGCCCATCAGGATCATCACCAGCAGTTGGGGGAGCCAGCCCAAAACGGAGAACTACAACGCGTACGACACGCCCCCCGGCAGCCCGGCGGGCTTCGGTCTGAACACGGCATGGCGCCTGATGTCCACACCGGACGGCGTCGTCGACGCGAACGGCAGCGCCGCCCGCTGGCTGGGCGGTGCCATCGAGGCCGCGCGCACCGGCACGGTCATCCAGTTCACCGCCGGCAACAGCGGCTACGCCAACCCGTCCCCGCGAGGCGCCGCGCCGTACTTCATGCCCGAGCTGGAAGGCACCTGGTACACGACGTCGGGGATCAACCCCGCCCAGGGGCGCACGTTCAACCCTGACGGCTCCGTCCTGGTCCCCGGCCAGCAGACGTTCAACCAGTGCGGCGTCGCGAAGTGGTCCTGCGTGACGGCACCGGCCAACAACATCAACAGCACGACCGTGTCGATCACCAACGGCGTGCCCGAGCCCCGTTACGGCAGTGCGTCGGGGACATCGATGGCCGGCCCGCACTCGGCGGCCGCACTGTCGTTGATCATGCAGCGTTTCCCGTACATGACCAACGAGCAGGCGCTCTACACGATGTTCACCACCGGCCGGCAGAACAACACGGTCAATGACGCGGCGGGCAACGCCGTGCTGAACCCCACCCGCGGCCAGCTCGTGCAGGTGCCGGACAGCCGCAACGGCTGGGGCACGGTCAGCCTGCGGGAGGCCATGAACGGCCCGGGCCAGCTCCTGGGGCCGTTCATCGTCGACACGCGGGGACACGACGACGTGTGGTCGAACGACATCTCGGACGTCGCGATCCGGGCCCGCCACCAGGAGGACGCCGCCGAGGCGGCCACCTGGGCGGCGACCAAGGCCGCCAAGGGCTGGACCAAGGGCCTGCCGGCCGGCGCGAGCGACGCCGACAAGTCGGACTACGCCATCGGGGTCCGACGTGAACAGGCCCGCAAAACCCGCGCCCACGAGGGCAGCCTCACGAAGCGTGGCGACGGCACCCTGTTCCTCACCGGCAGCGAGACCTGGCACGGGACGAGCACCGTCCTCGGCGGCGAACTCTCGGTCGTCGGCTCGCACGAGAGCGCCATCGACGTGCGCGGCGGAACGCTCGGCGGCAGCGGCACCGTGGGGGACGGCATCAACGTCGACCACGGCGTGCTGCGGCCCGGCCTCACGGCCGACGAAGCCGCGCAGCTCACCGGCGCTTCCGGCGCCGCAGGCGATGTCCTGGACGTAGGCGGGAACACGACCATCGGCAAGCGGGGCCGCGTCGCCGTCACGATCTCCGGCGACCGGGACTACACGAGCGTCCGGGCGGCGGGGAACCTGGTGCTGGACGGTGAGCTGGACCTGCGCGTGCGGGGCAAACCGACTCCGGGCACCGTGTTCACCATCATGAGCGGTAGCTCGATCAAGGGCGCCTTCCGCGCGCTGCCGGAGAACCGGGTCCTGAACGTGGACGGTTACCTGTTCCGGGTTTCCTACCAGCACAACCGCGTGACGCTGACCGCCATACGCGCGGTGCCGGAGAGCAACAGGCGGTAAGCCGTGACGCGTTGACTCAATAGGGTGGCGGGGCCGGTGGGGCGATGTACGGGTCCCGTGCCATGCTCGCGTCGATCACCGGCTGAACCCGGCGGTCAGACCGCTGAGTAGCTGACGGCGGCCGAACGCGTACAGGACCAGGACGGGCAGAATGGTGAGGACGACGGCGGCGAGAACGGCGGGGACATTGACCCCGTACTGGCCCTGGAAGGTCCACAGTGCGAGCGGCAGGGTCCGGCGGTCAGGACTCTGGGTGAGGATCAGCGGCAGCAGGAATCCGTTCCAGATGGTCAGTGCGTTGTAGATGGTCACGGTCAGGATGGCCGGCCGGGTGAGCGGTGCGGCCATCCGCCACAGTGTCGCCCACTCCGTGGCGCCGTCGACCCGCATCGAGTCGAACAGTTCCTTGGGTATGTCGCGGATGAAGTTGGAGAGCACCAGCACGGACAGCGGCATGGCGAAGGCGATCGACGGGAGGATCAGCGCCAGCAGGCTGTCGTACAGATGCAGCCTGATGATGATCAGGTAGACCGGGATCACCGTCGCCTGCAGCGGGATGGCCAGGCCCATGAGGAACAGCCCGTTCGTCGCCCGCAGGATCCTCATACGCCAGCCGCGCACGATCGCGTAGGCGGCCATGAAGGAGAACACGACCGCCGGCACCACCGCGCCGACGGTGACCACGACGGTGTTCACGAAGTAGCCGGTGAAGTCGGACTCGATGACCATCCGGTAGTTGTCCAGTGTGGGGTCACTCGAAGGCACCAGCGGGTTGCTCGCGTAGTAGTTGCTCTGGAGCTTGAGGCTGGTGATGAGAATCCAGTACAGGGGTAGGGCGACGACGACGAACCAGAGCCAGCCGGCCAGGCCGCCGGCCCAGTTGCGCCGGCGGGCCGACGGACGGGGATGGTGCCGCCGCTCGCGGTGGGTGGTCTTCTCCGGCCGCCCGGGCTTGGTCAGGGTGGTGGTCACGTCAGGCCCCTTCGAGTTGGCTCTCACCGGCGTCCCGGCCGCCGAGCCGGCGCAGCAGCAGGGCGAGGGCGAGGCCCACCAGGACCAGGATGACCGCGATGGCGCTGGCCGGTCCCATCAGGTTGGCCTGGAATCCCCGTTTGTACATGTCCAGCGCGAGGACCCGGGTGGCGTCTGAGGGCCCGCCCTCGGTCAGGACCCAGATGAGGTCGAAGAAGGTCAGCGACCCGACCACCATCAGCGTGGACGAGGTGATGATGGTGTATTTCAGCTGGGGCAGCGTGATGCCGAAGAACTGCCGGATCCGCCCTGCGCCGTCCAACTGCGCGGCCTCGTACAGGGACTGCGGAATCTGCTGGACACCGCCCTGGTAGATCAGTGAGTGGAACGGGATGAACTGCCAGGAGACGACGAAGATGACGACGCCGAACGCCAGCCCGGGCCGCCCCAGCCAGTCCTGGCTGAGCACCCCGATCCCCAGCCCGGCACCTAGCCCGAAATTGGGGTCCAGCAGGGCCTTGTAGGCGACCGCGATCGCCGCGGAGCTGAGCAGCAGCGGAACGAAGTACACCACCCCCAGCACCGCACGGTAGCGCTGGCGGCCGGCCAGGAACGTGCCGATCAGAATACTCAGCGGAGTCTGAACGGCCCAGGACGCCGCCATCACCAGGAACGTCACCCAGACGGCGTGCGGCAGCCCGGGGTCGGTCAGCACCGCACGCCAGCTGGTCAGCCCCGACGGGCGGATGGCGCCGATGCCGTCCCACGTGGTGAAGCTGAGCACGAAGACACCGACGAGCGGAATCACGGCGAAGCCGACGAAGAACACCAGCGCCGGCGCGGCGAGCCACGGCAGGATGCTGCGCGGGTCGCGACGCGGCGGATGGCCGGTGAGCGCGCTCATTTGCCGGTGGCCTTGTTGAGGTTGGCGGCGAACTGCTGCGGCGAGATGGACAGCTGGAACAGCTTCGCGATGTTGTCCAGGAGCGTCTCGGCGGCCGTCGGGCTGAGCGCCTGGTCCCAGGACTGGGCGAACACCTTGGCTTTGGTGGCGATGTCGTAGGTGAACTGCAGGAAGTCGGCGCTCTTGGACGCGGCCAGCAGCTTTTCCGTGCCCAGCCGGATCGGGACCGCCCCCGTGTCGATCCACTTCTTCACCTCGTCGTCCGTGAGGACGCCGGTGGCGAAGAAGTTCTTGGCGATCTTCTTCTGCTCGGCGCTGGCCTTCGAGGAGATGGACAGGTACATGGCGGGGTTGCCCACGGTGTCGCTCGGGTCGCCCTTGCCACCCTCGACGGGCGGGAAGTTCATGAAACCCAGCCCGCCGCCGGAGACGAAGTCCCCACCGTCGGTCTGCTGGATGCCGTACGACCAGGAGCCGTGCAGCATCATCGCGGCCTTGCCGGTGTACAGCAGTGCCTGGTCGGCGTTGGAGTCCGCGGTGATCGAGGAGAAGCCCTTGATGAACCCGTGGGCCTTGACCAACTCCTGCACCTTGGTCAGCGCCGTGATGGCGGCCGGGTTGGACCAGGCGTTCTTCTCGCCGTCGATGGCGGCCTGGAACAGCTCGGGACCGCCGATGCGGTCGAACAGGAACTCCAGCCACATCATGTTCGTCCACCGGGACTGGCCACCGAGGGAGAACGGCGCTATGCCCTTCGCGTTGAACTTGGGCACCAGCGCCATGATGTCGTCCCAGGACTCCGGGGGCTTGACGCCGACCTGGTCGAACACCTTCTTGTTGTAGTACAGGACGACCGGCTGCACGGTCTCGCACGGCATCGCGTAGATCTTGCCGTTGACGGTCGCCGGGCCGAACGAGGACGGCAGCAGCCGCTTCTTGACCGCGGAGTGCTCGTCGAACCACGAGGTGAGGTCATCGACCTGGCCCGCCGCCACATAGGAGCGCAGCGTCCCGCCGGCCCAGCCGTAGATGAGGGTGGGCGCCTGCCCGGCGCCTATGGCGGTCCTGATCTTCGTCTTGTATGCGTCGTTCTGGAAGGTGGTGGTTTTGAGCTGCCCCTTGGGGTTGGCCTTGTTGAACGCCTCCACCGCACTGGCTCTGACGCCTTCCTGCGGCTGACCGTTCAGGTACCAGTACGTGGCTTCCTCGCTGTTGCTGCCGCTCCTGCTGGGACCGGAGGTCCCGCAGGCCGCCAGCGCCGCGGAGACCGGCGCGCCGGCGGCCAGGGCGAGGAGGGTACGTCGAGAGAGGCGGATCGCCATGTCTGTTCTCCGCACTCGAGAGCCGTCGGCTTCTCGTGAGTCGTGGTGAAAACGTTTCGAAAACTCAGCCCTTTTTTGCTGCGTGAGTGAAAGTTAGATTTCGGGCTCATGCCTGTCAAGGCGTTGCGAGCGAGCTGTCAGCTCTCAGCCAGGCTCCGCATTATCGAGCGAACGCGACTCTTGAGAAGCCTCGGAAGAGATTGAAAGTGTTTCGAAAATTGTGGAGACCAAGGGAGAGGCAGGAGAGGACGTGCCCAGCCTCGCCGAGCCCAGCATGATCCAGATAGAGGCTCCGGGCCGAGGCGCTCGTCGACGCCTCCTCGGACGAGCCGCTGCCGGGTTGCCGTAAGGTTGACCGGCCTCACCTGCGTGCCGGCCCGACCGGCGGCTCACCACACTGGTGGACGTACATCTGGAAGGAACCGATGCCACCGAACGCCAGGCGTGCCACTTTGGCGACCATCGCCCGTGCGGCTGGGGTCTCCGTCGCGACCGTGTCCAAAGTGGTCAACGATCGCGGTGACGTGGCGCCGGAGACCCGTGCCCGGGTCCAGGAACTGCTGCGACAGCACGAGTACCTTGCGCCCGTGTTCCGCCACACCAGGGCCGTGGAAAGACCCACCATCGAGGTGCAGTTCAAGGGCGAGCTCAAGTCGTACGTGGCCGAGGCCCTGGAAGGCATCGTCGACTCCGCCGCCGAACTGGGGGCCTCGGTGGTGATCAGCAAGGCGTCCAGCGCCCCGCACTGGGCCCGGGACCTGGTCTCAGCCGGGCGCCGCGCCCTCATCGCGGTCACCAGCGTGTACACCACCGGGCACCTGCACGAGCTGGCCCGGGCCGGGCTGCCGCTGGTCGTGTTGGACCCGCTGCACCTGCCGGACAGCCGGGTCAAAAGCGTCGGGGCGACCAACTTCGCCGGCGGCCTGGCCGCGACCCGGCACCTGCTCTCCCTCGGTCACCGCCGCGTCGCCTATCTCGGCGGTCCGACCATGGCCGTGTGCAACCAGGCACGCATGCACGGCTACCGCACCGCCATGGAGGCGGAAGGGGTGCTGGTACCGGACGCCTACGTCCAGCCCGGAGAATTCACGTACGAGACCGGCCTGCTCGGCGCCGTGGCGCTGCTGGGCCTGGAAGAGCCACCGACGGCGATCTTCGCAGGCAACGACGAGATCGCCCTCGGTGTCATCGAGGCTGCCCGCGCCCGGGGCCTGCGCATTCCCGAAGACCTGAGCGTGGTCGGCTTCGACGACACGAGCCTCGCCCAGATGGCCTCACCGCCACTGACCACCGTGCGCCAGCCACTACGGGAGATGGGCGGTGCCGCCCTGCGCACCGCCCTGCGACTTGCAGGCGGCGAGAAGGTCGAGTCCCACCACATCGAACTCGCCACGGAACTCGTGGTGCGCGCCTCAACGGTGCCGCCGAGGGCAGAGACCACGGCGCACGAGTAGTGGCCGCACGGGCCGCCGTGAGCTGGTCGATCCGCCAAGGGCACGCTCACTCGCCGCCCACGAGGGAGAGGGTCGAACGCGCCCTCGTTCGGGTGAACCCCATCAGAGAGGGGCAAGGCACTCGGCGGCTGGTGCTTCGATGCAGCACAGGAGTGACCGACCGTGCGTGGAAGGGCTCGACCATGACCGTGCAGCAGCCTGAGGCCACCGGACCCGTCGAAACCGTCGACCTGTGCCACAAGGATCTCGTACGCGATCCGTTCGCCGGTTACGCGCGGATGCGGGAGGGAACCGGACTGGTGCGCGGTGTGGTGCCCGGCGTCGACCCGATGTGGGTCGTGACCCGGTACGAAGATGTCCGGATGGTGACGAGCGACCCGCGGTTCGTCATCGACGCGGCCAACGTCCCCGAGCGGCAGGTGCCACACCGCACGGAACAGACGTGGCAGGCCCGTGGCATGTTCGACGGGAACGAGAAGTATCTGCGGGCCGGGATGTTCGACGCCGACGGTCATGACCACCGCAGGCTGCGAGGGCTCGTCTCACGCGCTTTCTCGCCGCGTACCGTTGCGCGGATGCGGCCGAGGATCGAGACCATCGCCGGGGAGCTGCTGGACCGGTTGCCCGCCCATGCGCACGACGGTGTGGTCGACCTGGTCGAGCACTTCGCCAGGCCCCTGCCGGTCACCGTGATCTGCGACCTGATCGCCGTGCCCGAAGCGGACCGCGACCGGTGGCGCCACCGCAGCTGGGTCCTGTCCAGCGGCGTCTGCGGGCGGGAACTGGGCGAAGCGCTGAGCGGCATGGTCGAAGACGCCCACGCCCTGATCGAACTGCACCGCGCCCACCCGGGCCAGGACCTCCTCTCCGAGCTGATCACCGCACGGGAGGCCGACCGGATGACCACCGTGGAAATGGTCTCCCTCATCGCGAACCTGCTGGTTGCCGGGCATGTGACCACGGTCAATCTGATCGCCAACGGCACCGCGGCGCTGCTCGGCCACCCCGATCAGCTCGCCCTGCTGCGTGCCGACATGAGCCTGCTGCCGGACACCGTCGACGAACTCATGCGCTGGTGCGGCCCCGTGGTCCGCGCGCTTCCACGCTACGCGACACAGGATGTGACGGTCGGCGGGACGATGGTGCACAAGGGCGAGGCGGTGCTGCCGGTGCTGTGCGGCGCCAATCGCGATCCTCGTGTGTTCGCGGAAGAGGATCGCTTCGACATCACACGGGCGCGGAACGGACGCCACGAGACCCACCTCGGCTTCGGGCACGGAGCACACCGCTGCCTCGGCGCGCACCTGGCCCAGCAGGAGGCGGAAGTGGCCCTTGGCGCACTGCTGCGCCGCTTCCCGGACCTCGCGCTCGCCACCGCCCCGCACACCCTCGAACGCGGCACGAACCCCGTGACCTGGCACCTCAAGGCACTGCCCGTACGCGTATGAAACCGGTCCCTGCACGCCATGGCCCTGCTGTGGCCCTGCCGAGGCCATGGCTGCCTGGTCGTCCCATCGCACTCGATTCCGTGTCGGTCAGTACGCAGGGGATGAGCCCTGTACCCCGCCTCACCGCTCCCCCGGTGAACAGCCATCCGACGCCCGACCAGCCGGCCAGGCGCCGGATGGCGGCCCACGATGCGGGTGGCGTAGTCGTGGTGAAGAGCACTGGGTGTCGGTGACCGTGCCGCCGTTTTGCTTGTCCTTGATCGAGGTCACCGGTCCGGCGCCGGCGGATACCCTGCCGGCAACGAAGCAACACGAGCACTCATCCGGCCGCACCACCGAACACGCCCCCTGCACTGCATGGATGGTGTTTTCGGCATGCGCACAGCCCACATTTCCGGTGAGTACTACCGGGACCCCGTTATGCCCGCGGACCTGCGCGACTGGCGGTTGCGCCACCAGGTGATCATCCAAAGGACGTTGAGCACGTGGCGGGCGTAGGCGAGACCCTCGCCGTACAGGTCCCGGCAACCGGTGAGATCCTGCAGCACGAAGTACAGATCCGCGTATCCTGCCCTGCACGCCTGCGGCACGGGCGGTGACCAGGTGCGCCAGCTCGTGGGCCAGCAGCAGCGCCCATCCGGCTGCCGCCCCGGTGAGCAGGACCAGGCTGCCGTGTGGACTCCACAGTAGGTCTCGATAGCCCGGAAGTAGGTTGGGATGGCGGAACAGTACGACGACGGCAGCGGTCAGCAATACTCCGACAAGTATGGGCAGCACTGGGCTCAGGGCGAACCTGACATGGTGGGGGCGCAGCCAGGGCAGTGAAGCGCGTGCCGGTTCGGCGTCTGGAATCGGACAGTCCCCGATCCGGGCGACGAAGCCCAGAGCGGTCAGGTTCCTGACGAAGTCCGGGATATCGAGTTCCTCACCGGTCTCAGCACGCAGGATCTCCGCGGTGCAGCTCACGCTCAGGCCCTCACCCAGGAGTTCCACCGCGCGTGCCCCGGCCCGCGGCATGGCCACAAAGGTCCGGGTGATCATGCGGCCCACGATCCAATCGCCCCGATTCCGCCGGACCCTCGGATCGTGCAGCAGCACACGGGTCGCCGGCCCGATCCTGGCAGGGCCCTCCTCGGCCGCGGTGTCCGTCATGAGAGGTCCTGCGGTGCCGGATCTGCCGTCCGTCCCTGGTTCAGCGCTGATCCCGCACCGCAGGCGGGGCAGTCCGGGCGTCGTTCCGAGCGTTCCATGATCGCGTCGGCGGGCATCATGAGGTTGAGACCGAACCGGTATCCGGGATCGATATGCGGGATGCCACACGGCGGCATGAGGGCGGCGTGGGCCAGCAGACTGCCGGACAGGCCCGCGGTCACGGCGTTGACCGGATTCCACGGCATGCGGGGCGAGGCGAGATCCTCGTCCTGGCCGGGCGCGAGCCTCAGATCGCGCCGCTCGATCTCGGTGCTGCGCAGACACTCCCAGCACGCGCCCCGGCCCGGGGTGAAGACTCCGACGCTCACCAGGGGGCCGCGATAACCGGCTTCGGACCAGGACGTGCCCAGGGCGAGGCAGACCTGGTTGGCCCATCTGCGGATCTCGCCGGGACGGTCAGCGGCCAGCAGGAGTACGTCGTACCCCGACCCGTCACCGGGGCCACCGCAGGCTCCGGAGACAGCCGGGGCGCCGGTCAGTAGGTCTGTGAGATCGGCCGGTCCGCGTACCTCGCGGCGCTCGCCGGTGACCGTCGTGTCCGAGTTCAGGGCGCGTAACGCCGTCAGCGCGGCGTCGATCTCAGGCATACCGAGGTCACGCTCGCTGAAAAGTGTCTGCCGGTTGAGCAACGGACGTTGACCAGAGTTATCCGCTTGGTGGCTGCGTAGGTCAGAACGAAGAGCACTTTTCGGTGGGAGCTGGGAACAGCTGGTTGCTGCTGGACCTCCGAATGTTAATGAGAATTAGCAGCGGTCCCGGGCCACGAATCGTGATGTCGTCAACCTGTTGACGTCCGTATCCTTCGGCGGGTGAGTCTGATCGAGGTGGGTCCGGGGCAGGTCGAGCTCGTCGTGCGGGGGCCAGGGGCGCTGGCGACCTCTGTCCGGTTGTTCGACTGGTTGCGTGCGGATGAGTACGAGACCGTCTTCGCGGTGGAGGCCGTTGCTGATGGTGTACGTGCACGGCTGGAGGACGTGACTGTCACCGTCTGGGATGACATGAGCGAGTTCTTCGACGGCCTCGCACGCGACTTCCGTGGTTGGGAGGGGGAGAGGGCCTGGACCAACAACCACCTGGTCGTGACGGCGACCTTCGGCTCGGGTGGTCATGTGTATCTGAGCTGGACTCTTCGGTCCGGCTTCTTTCCCGGTGACTGGAAGTGCACGGTGACGACCGTGATCGAAGCCGGTGAAGGGATGACGGCTGTAGCTGCGGACCTGCGGGAATTCCTGCGCCAGGGGTAGGTCGCCCACGCTCGCTGCATGGTGTCGAAGCGGGCGGTACCTGGGTGCAGTTGACCCGCGATCTTCCTCCCCTCGCCGCGCCTTACTGGGCGTCTGCCGCGGAACTCAGCATTCCGGTCCAGCGCGCCACGTTCGACGCCCTGTACTGGGAAAATCCCGGCCCCGGGATCTACGTCCTGCCTCCGCCTGACAGCACCGACCGACTGGCCGCCGGGACCGAGAGCATCGGGCTGTCCACGTGGTGCGCACCGCAGGCTTACGGCGGAGTCACGGCGATCGTCGACGACGACGCCGCCTCCGGGGCTCCACCGCGACCTGGACGAACTCTTCACCGCGTGGTGCATGGACTTCGAGAAGGCCTTGCGGCTGCGCTGGGTACCCGTGCACCAACGGGTGGAACACCAGGCACGCACAGTCGTGGCAGCTGCCGAAGGCGCGCTGAAGACCCTGCGGTGAACGTCAGACGTTCATCCTGGATCGCGACAGCAAGGCCCTGTGCGCGGCGATGAGCACCCGCACCTTCGCCCGGCGCTTCAGGGCGGAGACCGGCCTGAGCCCCCGCACCCGAGCGGGTCAGCAACCAGGCAACCAACGGAAACGGCTACTCCGAGCACGACCCGAAAGAGCGGCACAGCAATGGAGACCACTTCCACAGCGGACATGGCCGTAGAGCTTCAAGATGGCTTCACAGGATCTGACCTGAGGTGTTGCACGGCCGGTCAGCTTCCGGGCGGTATTCGTTGATGAGGCCTGCGACGGCTGTTTGGCGTTCTGGTCCGGGGTGCCGGCAGGCGGATGACGCTCGGGCCGGTGGCATGCACGGCGACCGAGCCGACCGGAAGACCGAGCCTCGCCACGATGGCCCCCTGTGCGGTGATCGCGGCTTCAGCCTCGACCAGATCTCGGCGCGGTCGGACCGTGGGTCGGCGATGGCGTAGTTGGTCTCCAGCACGCTGTTGCCACGGAAGTGGAAGGTGAGCCTGCCCTCGCCACTCGGAGTCACCGGCGGGAGGCCGAGCGGGAGCTCGGCCACGGTGACGCCCGGCATGGCCCCGACCACGTCGGCGTTGGCCACGCGGCCGGCTGTGCCATTGATCGTTGGAGTTCAGCGGTGACCTTTCGTGCCCTGCTGCCGGCGGCCTTCCCGGCGACCCGGCGAGTGCGCCGATGCCGATGCTCCTGCCTGTTGGGGCCGGTGACGGCTCCGGCCTTGTTGGTGAGTCGGCGACGGCGGCGCCCAGTTCGGCGGCCGCGGCTTCGAGGAGCCTGTCGTTGAGGTGACCTGCCGCAGATGGCAGGTCGAGGAGATATATTGTCAATGTGACAGCAATCCGATACGGTCGACACCATGCGTGATGATTCCTGGTTGCCGCCGTCCGTTCTGCTCACAGTTGACCTGGTGATCCTGACGTTGCGTGAGGGCCAGTTGTGTGTCCTGCTGGTGGAGCGAGGCAAGGAGCCCTTTGCGGGTATGCAGGCGCTGCCCGGCGGCTTCCTCAACCACGTCGGTGAGGCGATCTCGGACGCTGCTCGCCGCGAGCTGGGCGAGGAGACGGCCGTGGATGCCGGACAGTTTCATCTTGAGCAGTTGGCCACCTACGGGGATCCGGGGCGTGATCCACGTGGGCGAGTCGTCTCCGTGGCGCATCTGGCGATCGCCCCTCGCCTTCCTGACCCGGTCGCGGGGACGGATGCCGCGGATGCCTCATGGGTCCCCGCGGAGGCGGTCCTCTCCGGACAGGTAAAGCTCGCTTTCGATCACGACCGGATAGTGACGGACGGAATTGAACGCGCGCGTACAAAGCTTGAATTCTCGGCGCTGGCCACGGCGTTCTGCGAAGATCCCTTCACTATTGCCGAGTTGCAGCAGGTGTACGAGGCAGTGTGGGGCGTCACGCTCGACACCCGGAATTTCTACCGGAAGGTCCAGGCCGTGGAAGGGTTCATAGTTCCGGCCGGAACGGAACGCAGGACCACGGTGGGGCGACCCGCGCGACTGTTCCGCGCGGGACCGACAACGGTGCTGTCGCCCCCGCTGGTCCGCCCTGTTCTGCCACTGGCAGAACAGCAGGCGGAAGAACCATCAGAAGAAGAGACGAAAGGATGAGACTAGATGCCAAACGACCTGGTGGTGATTCTCACCGCCCTCAATCTCGAATACGAGGCCGTGCACCGGAGACTTGCCGATCCGCAGGTGGCCGTGCACAAGAGCGGCACGCGGTTCGAGGTCGGGACCGTGCCGGGCACCTCGTGCCGTGTGGCACTCAATCTGACGAGCAAGGGGAACCATTCGGCTGCGGTGCTGACAGAGCGCGCGATAGAGCACTTCTCCCCGGCAGCCGTGCTGTTCGTCGGTGTCGCCGGGTGCATGCGGAGCTCGATCGCGCTGGGCGACGTGGTGATGGCCACCCACGTGTACGCCTACCACGGCGCGACCAGCGAGGACGACGGTCTCAAGGCGCGGCCCCGGGTGTGGGAGACGTCGCACCCCATCATCCAGCTCGGCCAGCATCTGGCCCGTATGACGGACAGGGCCGGCCACTCACCGGAGAACGGGGAAGTGCCGGGGGAAGTGCCGCGGGTGCACTTCGGCCCGATAGCCGCCGGTGAGGTCCTGCAGAACTCGCGGGACTCCGCCGAGGCCGTATGGCTCCGGCAGCACTACAACGACGCGCTCGCGATCGACATGGAAGCCGCCGGTGTGGCACAGGCCGGCCATCTCAGCGGTCTGCCGGTCGGCATCATCCGCGGCGTCAGCGACCGAGCGGACGGCACGAAGAACAGCGCGGACGACCGCGAGCGGCAACCGCGCGCCGCGGCGAACGCGGCGGCTTTCGCGGTCCGGCTGGCTGTGGAACTGATCAAGGAAGCAGAACTGGCGGAGAAAGCAGAGGAAGAGGAGCAGATCATCATGGCCCAGAAAGACAGAACCGGCAGGGACAGCGGAAGCGTCGTCAACACGGCCTACTCCAGCACGGTGGGATTCATGGCCGGAGAGGTCACCGGCAGCACCGTCCACGTCGGCGGGGCGGCTCCGAAGGCGTCCACTCCGACGGAACTGGTCGCCGAGCTGGACCGCTTCCGTGAGCGCCTGACACGACACCACGCCGACGGGACTCTCGACGCAGACATTCACCACGAGGCTCAGGCCGAGCTGAGCATCGCGAGGCGCGCAGCGGAGAAGTGCACCGTGGACGCCCCGGCGCCTCCGAAGCAGGCAGCTCTGGCGCTCAGGAAGTTAGGCGGCTTGCTCCGCGACCGCCCGGAACTGGCCGCCGATCTTGCGGTCCTGATCGCGGCGGCGGGTGACCCGGCATGACCGAGGGTTTCCCCTCCACGCACAACGAGGCGCACGACTCCTTCGTCGGCTTCCAGGCCTCGGACGTACACGATTCCACCATCAACATCGTCCCGCCGGATGCCTCGCCCCAGAAGAAGTACGAGGTCGGGGTCCGCTGTCTGGAAGAGGGCTTACCCGGCCGGGCGCGGGAACTGATCTGGGACGCGATCACCCACAACCACGACGGCCCGCAGATCCGCTTCCACTGGGCGCTCGCCATGCTCAGCAAACGCGCCCACCACGACCTCAGCGCCGAGGAGCGCCGTCAGCTGGACCGGACGCGGGACGTCATGCAGGGCTACGCCGACGACAAGTACTGGAAACCCGGTCTTCAGGTCGTCTTCGATCTGCTGGCACTGCCCGGCAAAGCCGACAGTGAGACCGCCGCCGCGCTGAAGCGGTTGAGGGATCTGGCACAGCTCCAGCGTGACCTGATCGTCCACCATCTCGACCTCGTGCTCACCAGCCGGACGAAAGCCGCCCTATGGGCCGAGATCTGCGAGCTCGCCAGGGCCGGGCAGCTCAGCGGTGACCGTTCCCGGCGGGTCCGGTACTACTTCGAGCCCGATCCCATCGGGGCACGGACCCGGCCTCCCGAGGAGAGCACCGCCTTCCGTTACCGTCCCCGCCTGGCGGGCTGGACGAGTCTGTCCGTCGTCGCCGCGGGTTTCCTCGGGATCTCGGCAGTGATCGCGGAGCCGCTGACCGCGATCGGTGAGCTGCTGATCGCGCTCGGCTCCGGATTCCTCGCCGCCCGATTCGGTCAGCGATGGTGGCACAACAATCACCGGCTGCAGGCCAAGGAGCAGGAGCTGGGCCAGGCGCCGGACCAGGAGCCGGTACAGGACCCGGCCCTCTCCCCGGCCGCCCCCTCCCCCGCATCCACGGGCGCCGGGACCCTCGCGGCGGACGGGTTCACCAGCAGCGTCCGCAAGTCCTTCGAGCGTTACTTCAGCAAGCACGTGCCGCACGGGTTCGACCGGCCCGAGTGGCTCGCCCACACCGCCGGCATCCGCACCGTTCTGGCCTCCGAGGTCGCCTTCCTCTACCGCGAGAGCAGAATCAGCGTCGACCGGGTCAACTGGCTGATCCGCTACCTGGCCCGCGACGCCAGGGACCGCCACAACAACGGCACGCTGTTCGCCCACCGGCAGCAGTACCGGACTCCGGTGACGACGAAACTCGCCTGCGTGCTCGCCCTCGCCGTCCTGGGCGTCACGTCCCTGGCCGCCGCCGTCACCGCCGCGACGGGTTCCACGAGCACCCTCACCGCCGCGACGGGTTCGACAAGTGCGTTCCACGCCCTGCTGACCTTCGCCGTGTTCTTCGGCACCGTCGCGAGCGGGCGCCGGGCAGCGGCGGTGTGGCTGGACATGCGCAGCGAGGAACAGCGGTTCGCCGAGGAGACGCAGGAGTACCACCGACGGATGTACGCGCGTGAAATGGAGTTCCATCGTTGGAAGGAGCACCTGGAAGCCATCCGCCCCTCCGACGCTGAGATGGAGGCGTGGCTCAGCCACGACAAGGTTCTGTTCACCGCCGATGTGCTCCGTCACTACCAGCTCACCTGGTACGACATCATCGCCCACACGATCCTGACGACACCGGCAGCCCCCTACAGACGAGCACGGCGGCGGGGCGGCCCCTGGCGCTACTCCCGGTACACCCTCCGGCTGTTCCTGGCCACCCGGGACGGTATCCGCGAGATCAGCACCGAAGCCGACTTCGCCCACGCCACTCGCCCGGGCGAACAACGCACCAACTACCGCTTCGACGCGCTCTCCTCCGTGCAGGTCACCGAGAACGACCGCGTCGGCTATGAGATGGCGCTGCTCCTCTCCAACGGCCCGGCCAGAACCATCCGGATCAAGGACGCCGACAGCCACCAGCTCGAACCGTACGAGAACGCCCGGGAACTCTCGGAGATCAACCTCGACGCGGCCGGCTTCGCCCACACGTTCCGTCTCCTGGAGGGCATCGCTGCCGACGGGAAGGCGTGGATCGAGCGGAACAACGCCGACAGTCCGCCGCCCGCGGGCAGCACCGACTGAGTCCTCCCGGACCGGATCCGGAGACCGACCGGCCAGGGAGCTGCCGAGCAGCACAGCAGCTCCCTGAAGGTCCAGGCACCACGAGGGCCGAGTACGGGTACCACCGAGCCACCCCTGTCAAGGTGTCGCGAAACGAGGGTGACAGCCAGTCATGACCGACAGAGGACGAAGCACCAGCGCCGCACTCCTTGCCGAGTACGCACAGATCAAGGACGAGCAGCGTGCACGTATCGGTTTTCGGGACAACCTGCTGTACGTGACGCTTGCGGCCGGGACCGCCGTCGCGGCCGTCGCCGCGCAGACGGACTACCCGGAGCTGATCCTGACCCTTCCGGTGGTGTGTCTTGTGCTCGGATGGACGCACCTGGTCAACGACGAAAAGATCTCAGCCATCGGGCGCTACGTCCGCACCGAGCTCGCGTCCCGGCTCGCAGAGGCCACGAACGTGGAGGAACATCCGTTCGGCTGGGAGACCTACCATCGCAGCGACGACAGACGGGCCTCACGCAAGACCACACAGACAGTCGTCGACCTGGTCGCCTTCCTCGTCACTCCCTTTGCCGCACTCATCACATTCTGGTGCCACAGCACGGACAGCGCCCTTCTGGTCGCGGTCTCGATCCTGGAAGCCGCCGGGCTCGTCGTCCTGGGTGTGCTGTTCCTGCAATACGCCGAGAGGTGAGACACGGTTTCTCGGGGCTGACACCGCTGATCGTCGAGGATAACGAAGGGCCCTGGCCTGGGCCGGACTGCGGCCGGGCGTACGTACGCTTGTAGCACGCGCGGCGGTCTCCCTTCTCAGCTCACCCGGACCTTCGCCAGGCTTCCCGGGTAGAGGTACTGGTCCGCGGGCACCGTCGTCCCGTGTGCCCAGGCGGCGAAGAATCCGGTGAGGTCTGTACCGGAGATCTTGGAGGCGAGGCGTTCGAAGTCGGGCCAGGAGGCGTTGGCGTAGCGGTACCGGGTGGTCCAGCGCTTGAGAGTGTCGAAGAAGACGGGGTCGCCGACAGTGCGGCGCAGGGCGTGCATCATCAGGGAGCCCTTGTTGTAGAGGGCGGGGTCCAATTCGCGGCCGGGACCGGCGTCGTAGAGCGGGACGTTCCAGAAGGACGGGTCGTTCAGGTTGTCCTTGAGGGTGGCCTGGTAGAAGTCCGTGTCCAGGTCCATCCCGAGGTGCTCGTTCCAGAGCTGGTTGGCGTACTGCGCGACGCACTCGGCGATGCAGCCGTCGCGCCAGTCGGTGAAGGAGACGCTGTCGCCGAACCACTGGTGGGTGATCTCGTGGGCCATCGAGACGTCGAAGATGCCGCCGCTGTAGGTGGGGCGGCCCTGGGTCTCCAGGTCTATGGGTGTGCCTGGGTCGCGCAGGCCGTTGATCGCGATACCACCCGCGGAGTCGAAGGGGTACGGCCCGAACTTCGAGGAGAGGAAGGAGATCACCTCGGCCTGGATCTTCGGGGTCTGCGGGTCGATGATGGCGCCGGGGCTGTAGGCGTCGATGACCGGTGTCCCGTCGGCCAGGTTGTACTTCTGGACGGTGAACTTGTCGATCGCGACGGTCGCGAGATACGAGGCCGTGGGCCGGTCCTCGGCCCAACGGTACGTCGTGAGGGGGCCGTTGACCGTGGTCAGTTCCGGTAGGCCGTTGCTGATCGCCGTCCAGCCGGTGGGGACGGTGACGGTCAGCGCGAAGGTCGCCTTGTCGGAGGGGTGGTCGTCGGATGGAAACCACGAGCTTGCGCCGTGCGGCTCGCCCAGCGCGTCGGCGCCGCCGTCCGTCAGGGTGTGCCAGCCCTCGGCGTCGGGCTCGCCGGAGTAGCGGACGCGGACGGTGAACTTCTTCCCATGGCGGAGCTGTTGGGCCGGCGTAATGACCAGTTCGTGGTCGCCCGCGCGCCCCACTGCCCGCGCCGGCTGCCCGTCGACGAGGACCTCGGCGACCTGGAAGCCCTTGAGGTCGAGGTCGAAACGGTCCAGGTCGGTGGTGGCCAGTGCCGAGACGGTTGTGTCGCCGTCGAGGTGGTTGGGGTGCGCGGGGTCGTAGCCGAGACGCACGTCGTAGTGCGTGACGTCGTAACCGGAGTTGCCGTCGTCGGGGAAGTACGGATCTCCGATGCCCCCTCCTCCGATGACGGCCGCGGCGGGGGAGGCACCCAGCAGGAGCGCGCCGACGGCGGCCAGCGGGACGATGGTGGTGGCGATGCCGAGAGCACGGCTGTGGCGGGAACGGATTTCAGGCATGGTCGGACTTTCTGACGGCGGTGTTCCTGGCGGTCGCTGTGACGGCGGAGTGGGAACCGTCGCCCTTCGGGGCCCTGTCCGGCGTCCCCGCGGCCGGAACCGCAGTGGCGGGGTCGCTCGTGGCCAACTTCCTGGTCACGTCGAGGATCGTGTTCGCACTCGATGTCTCCGTCGCCGGATCGACGTTCGCGAGCGCGTCGCAGGGCTCGTGCAGGCAGTCGGAGATCCCGGTGCTGAAACCACCCACCGGGATGTGGGCCTTGTCGAAGGACTCGTGGTCCGAACCGCCGGCACCGACATCGACAGTGGGCTGGCCGTGCGCGGCGAAGTACTCCTCATAGGCGGCGTACGTCTCCGGCTCGCCCTCGGTGACCAGGCGGAAGGCCACGTTCTTGGAACCGGCCTGGTCGACGTTGGAGTAGGAATCGATCGTCTGTCGCGCCTGCGGGCTGAGGACGGCGACGTAGTGCGCGGACCCTGTGAGACCTTCCTCCTCGCCGTCCCACCAGGCAAAGCGGAGGTGGCGCTGCGGGTTGAGGTGGGCGTGTGCGAGCGCGACCACGGCGGCGAGGACGGCCGCGGAGCCGGAGCCGTTGTCGTTGATCCCCGGGCCCTCCGGGACACTGTCCAGGTGGGCGCCGGCCATGATGACGTGCCGGGGCTCGCCGCCGGGCCAGTCAGCGATCAGGTTGTGACCGAGTCTGCCCGCCGCACCCAGACCCGCCGTGCACAGCCCCGCGGTGACGGCGAGCGAGGTCAGGCGCACCGGCCACGCCGGCAGGAGCGACCGCCTTCGCCCGGGAGGCCGGGCCTGACGACGCGAACGTACCAGCCGGACCAGTCCGCTTGGGACGACGGACAGACTTCATACGGGAGCCATTCTCGTGCGGAGTCACGGTCGCGCCCGAGAATCGCATCTCCGTGTCAGGGAGTTGTCAGCATTGTGTTCGGCGGTGGTGAGGGCGGGCACGGGAGTACGCGAAGGACAGGCGTGTCAGGCTGATTGACCGGATTCCTGCAACTGCATTACGCCGCCGGTGGAGCTGGTAGGGAGCTTCAGCCGACCTTCACCCCCTCGCCGGAGGCGATCGGCACACCCTCCTGTATGCCGCTTGATGAAAATGATTTTCATCATGCTCACTTCGGGGCCTTGTCCAGACCTCGGACTCATCGCGATGAAAGGCATCGGCATGCGGGACACAGGGCCGAGGCGCGTACCGGCCCTCCCTCTGGCAGCGGGGCTCACCGCGCTCTTGCTGCTATCGCTGATCTGCGGAATCGAGCACGGCGCCTCGTCGGTGCCGTGGGGACGGACACTGCGCTTCCTGGCGGCAGGACTGTCGGGCGGAGCCATCGCCCCCCACGACGTCGCCTCATACCGTCGTATGGCAGATCCGTCTGCCACGCACCCTGCTGGCCGCGGTGGTCGGCGCCGGCCTGGCATCGACCGGTGTCGCCGTGCAGGCCATGGTCCGCAACTCGCTGGCGGACCCCTTCGTTCTCGGCATCTCCTCCGGTGCAGCGGTAGGCGCCGATGCCGTCATCCTGTTGGGCGCGTTCTCCGCGCTCGGTCTCTGGGCACTGTCGGTGTCAGCGTTCACATCGGCCCTCGCCGCCATGGCGCTGGTATACGCGACAGCGCGCACCGCATCGGGACTCACACCCCTCCGTCTCGTCCTGAACGGCACTGCGCTGTCCTACGGGTTCTCCGCCGTCACGACGCTCATGGTCTTCAGTTCCGCCCGGGGCGAGGCGGCCCAGTCCGCGATGATGTGGCTACTCGGCAGCCTCAGCGGGGCGTCTTGGGGGTCGGTGCCCGTGGCCGCCGCGGCCGTCCTGGCGGGATGGGTGTACCTCCTGCGCATATCGGGCCGGCTCAACGCGCTGGCCATGGGCGATGAGACGGCGGCCGTGCTGGGGGTGGACCCCGGCCGACTGCGCCGGGAGCTGTTCGTCGTGACGGCCGCCGTCATCGGAACGGTGGTGGCGGTCTCCGGAGCCATCGGATTCGTCGGCCTGATGGTGCCGCACATCGCACGGATGGTGGTCGGCGCCGACCACCGCCGGGTGCTGGCAGTCGCGCCGCTCGCCGGCGCGGTGCTGCTGGTCTGGGTGGACGTCCTCTCCCGGCTGGTGCTCGCGCCGGCCGAACTACCGGTGGGAGTCGTCACCGCCGTGCTGGGCGTGCCGTGTTTCCTGGTGTTGATGCGGCGACGCGGCTACACCTTCGGCGGCCGGTGATGCGTCTCGATGTCGCGGACGTGTCAATCCGGATCGCCGGCGACCGACTGGTGGAGGACCTCACCCTCACGATGGGAAGCGGGCAACTGGTGGGCCTGGTAGGGCCGAACGGCAGCGGCAAGTCGACGCTGTTGCGCTGTCACCGCCCCGGTACCGCACGCACCCCTGGTCGCCGGCGACGACGCGATCGGCCGGCCACCGTCCATGGCCGTCGCACGCGGCGGCGCGGAGGGGACACAGCCCGGACCACCCGCGGCCAGCCCACAGGCCCCGCCGTCATGCCCCACATCGCCCGGCACGAAGGAGAACCCCGTCATGCCACCGGGAGACCGCTCGCCAGGACTGCCGAGGCCGAGTCCGCGTCTGCGTGAGCTGAAAGAGACCGTCCGCAGCCTGCTCGACCTCGACGACGACGGGAGTCCGACTTGACCACCACGAAACCCCGCGAACCCCAGGACGAGCGCGTACCCGTCACCGTCCTGACCGGCTTCCTCGGTTCGGGCAAGACCACCTTGCTCAACCGCATCCTCACCGAGCACCACGGGATGCGGATCGCTGTCATCGAGAACGAGTTCGGCGAGGTCGGCATCGACGACGCACTCGTACCCGACGCCGAGGAAGAGATCTTCGGGATGAACAACGGCTGCATCTGTTGCACCGTACGCGGAGATCTCATCCGCATACTCACCGCGCTGATGCGACGCCGCGAGAAGTTCGACCACATCCTCATCGAGACCACCGGGCTCGCCGACCCGGCGCCGGTCGCGCAGACCTTCTTCATGGACGACGAAGTCGCCTCCCGGCTGCGACTGGACGCGATCGTCACACTCGTCGACGCCGCCCACGTCATGCAGCACCTGGACGAGGTCAAACCCGACGGCGTGGAGAACGAGGCCGTCGAGCAGATCGCCTTCGCCGACCGCATCGTGCTCAACAAGACCGACCTTGCCGACGAGGAGACCCTCGGGAAGGTCATCCGGCGCATTCGCGCCATCAACAGCGGTGTGCGCATCATCCGACCCCGGACGCGGCGGTCGACCTGGAGCAGGTGCTGGACGTCGGCGCGTTCGACCTTGAACGGGTGCTCACCGACGACCCGTCCTTCCTCACCGAGACGGAGCACCGGCACGACACGACCGTCACGTCGGTCGGCCTCGAACTGGAGGGTGAGCTGGACGAGCAGCGCCTGAACGCCTGGCTCGGCGCACTGCCGCGCACCAAGGGTGTCGACCTGTTCCGCTCCAAGGGCATCCTCGCCATAGCGGGCGCCCCGAAGCAGTACGTCTTCCAAGGGGTGCACATGTTGCTGGACGGTATGTTCGGGCGGGACTGGAACGACGGTGAAGTGCGGTGCAACCGGCTGGTGTTCATCGGCCGTGACCTCGATCGCGCGGAGCTGGAGCGCGGGTTCAGGGACTGCCTGGTCACGGTGGGGGCGGCCACGTGACCGTCGCTGTGGAGTCGCCTCTGGCCTGGAAGACCTCCGTCGACGACGCGCCGGTCGCGCTCAGTGCGGGGGATGAGCTGGTAGCCGTCGCCGGTGCCGAGGGCCGGGTACGGATCCTGCACGTGGAGAGGGGCACGGACCTCGGCTCCTTCGAGCTGCCCGGTGGCGCGCTCAGTGTCCACCTCTCCCCACGAGCAGACCACCTCGTGGCAACGGGCCCGACGGGATTCGCCCTGTGGCGGCGCGCCGACGGGCGTGTGACCGTCCGGGAATCCGGCACCTGGTCGGCCGCCGCGGCCTGGGCGGACCACGACCGGGTCGCCGTCGCCTCCGGTCGGCGCGCGCTGGTCCTTGACGCGGACGGCGAGGAGTTGTGGCGCACGGAGCCCGCCGCGTCGACGGTCACCGACCTCGCCTGGATGCGCCGGGGACGGCGGCTGGCCGTGGCGGCGTACGGCGCCGTTCGCTGCCACGAACGGCACACCGAGAAGCCGGTGACGACCTACCCCTACATCGGTTCACACCTCGCCCTCGCCGTGGCACCCACCGGTCGGTGGATCTGCAGCGGCAACCAGGACGCGTCCATTCACATCTGGCGGACCCGGGACGGTGGCGAGCTGACCATGTCCGGCTACCCCGAAAAGGTCTCCCGCCTCGCCTTCGACGAGACCGGTTTCTGGCTGGCCTCCGGCGGCGCGCCCGATGTGACGGTGTGGGACTTCTCGGGCAAGGGTCCGGAAGGCACCGCACCACGGTCCCTGCGCTGCCATGGGACGCTCACCGCCCTCGCCTGGCGGCCCGGCGCCGAGGGACACCTGGCCAGCGGCGGCACGGACTGCACCGTGGCCCTGTGGCACGCAACGGCCGGGCGGCCCCGGCAACGCCTGCGCCCGGCACGTGAGCTGGAGGGAGACGGAGCGCCGGTCGCGGCGTTGGCCTGGGCCGGTCCGCACCTCCTGGCCGCCGCGTGGCGTGACGGCCAGGTGCGGATACACGGTGTGCCCTCCAGGACCGCCCTGTGAGCCCTCGGAAGACAGCCGGTCCCGGCACACCGCCCCGTGCGGAGACGACCCGTGCCGCTCTCGTCCGGCCCTGCACTCTGCTCGTCTGCCGAGGCTGCTGCTGCGGCAACCCGCGCAAGCACCCCGGTACCGACCACGACCGGCAGTTGGAACAGTTGCGCGCCGGCGCCCGCGACCACGGCGGCAGCTTCGAGGTGCGTACATCCGACTGCCTGGGCCCCTGCGACCAGGGCGACATCATCGTCGTCCAGCCCTCCACCGCCGGCCGCCTGGCCGGCGGCCGGGCGACCTGGGTCGGCTTTGCGATGGACGACGACAGCACGGACGATGTCCTGCGCTGGGCCAGGGATGGCGGGCCCGGAGTAGCGCACCCCCCGGCCACGCTGATGCTGCAGTTCGTCCAGCCACGACACCGGGCGCGGACCCGTGCACGCCGGTGAAGCCGCACGCCCGGACGAGCCATTCGGCGGCCGCGGCGGCGTCGCGGACGCCGGTCTCGACGATGCCGCCGCGGAGATCGTGGCCACCACGCTCCGGGCATTGGCCACCCCCTCCCGGCTGCTGATCCTCGACAGGTTGCGGCAGGTGGCCGACGGAGGCTCCTCTGTCACCGAGCTCGCCACCGCCGTCGGCATGGAACAGTCCGCCGTCTCCCACCAGTTGCGCCTGCTGCGCATCCTGGGCCTGGTCACCGGGCCGCGCGACGGACGCCGCATCGTCTACCGCCTCTACGACAACCACGTCGCGCAGCTCCTCGACCAGGCCGTCCACCACGTCGAGCACCTGCGGCTCGGCCACGTCTCACAGGGTGAAGCCCCCGACGGCGCGCCGATGCGCACCGGGACGGACAAGGGGCCGTAGGCGAGGAGGCCGGCGCCGGCGCCAGGTTCGGCAGGCCAGCGCCTTCAGGAGGTCGCTGGCCGCCTGCGGATTCTGCGCAGATCCCGCCCTGCGCCACCGGATCACGGGGTCCTTGAGCGGCACCTCGGTGCGGACCGGGTGAGGCTCGCCCCGGAAGACCGTGACTTCCTCGCCGCTCCCTTGGTGTCGCCGCCGCGCCATGTTCTGCGCCGGCCCGGGGTGCCGGTCCAACCCGGCACCGTGACGTGACGGCACCGCGCCCTGATCAGGAAGCGCCACCTTCCGCTCAGGCCGAACCGCCGCAAGCCGTCCTCACTTGAGGGTTTCCAGCAGCCGGTCCGCCAGAACCGTGGCGGAATGCGGGTTCTGACCGGTGATGAGATTGTCGTCCTCCACCATGTACGGCTCCCACATCGGGCCGCGGCTGAAGTCGACGCCGACCTTCTCCTTCAGTTCCGTCTCCAGCAGCCACGTCGCCCTGGGGGCCAGTCCGACGGCCTCTTCTTCCTCATCGGTGAAGCACGTGACCCTGCGGCCCTTGAAGGGCGACTCGCCATGGATCCTGGTGGCCAGCATCGCGGCGGGGGCGTGGCACACGATCGCGAGCGGCTTGCTCGAGGCGAGCTGTGCCGTCAGCAGCCGGCCCGCATCGGCGTCGAACGCCAGGTCCGCCATCGGGCCATGACCGCCGGGCAGGTACACCGCGTCGTAGTCCTCCAGGCGGACGTCCGACAGCTTGAGGGGGCGGCGCATCACTTCCGCGTCACGGATGATGGCCTCCAGTTCGAGCGCGCCGTCCTCTCCGCCCGCCATCGTGGGGCGCAGACTCATCATGTCGACGTTCGGGATCATGCCGCCCGGCGTCCCGACCACGACTTCATGGCCGGCGTCCGTGAGCTTCTTGTACGGCATCGCGAACTCCTCGGCCCAGTAGCCGGTCGCGTACCTGGTGCCGTCCTTGAGGATCCAGTACGCGGCTGAGCTCACGACGAAAAGTATCTTCGCCATCGCGCATTCACCTTTCCAACCTCATTCGGTCGTTTTGGTGAGTTAAATCTCCTGTTCAAGGCTAGGCGCTCGTTCGAACAAATGCATGCATATGTCCGCTCGGCCTCGCCACCACGCGCCTGTCTCGCGCCAGTGCGCTCCGTGGCGGCGTGCCGCGCAACCCCCGTGTGGTGCGGGAAGCCCACACGCAGCACCGCCGCGGCGGCACCGGCCGCGAGGACCACGACGGAGGCCAGGAGCAGCGCCTGGTGGTAGCCGTGGTGGAGCAGCGGAGTGACGGCGAGCGGGCCGAGGATCTGGCCGACCGAGTATCCGGCGGTCAGCAGGGCGACGGAGCGGGGGAAGCGCAGATGGGCACCCGCGGCCAGGGCGAGCCTGCTGACGCCGATGAAGGTCGCGCCGAACAGGACCGCGGAGACCAGGGCGGCCGCTACTCCACCGATCAGCGCGGGCAGGGCGATGCCGACCGCCTGGATGAGGAGCGCGGCGAGCAGCAGGCCGGGACGGGACCAGCGGCGACCGAGCCAGGCCCACAGCGCGGAGGAAGGGACGGCGGCCAGCCCGACGAGCACCCAGGCACCGCTGCCGATCCAGCCGGAGTGAGCTCTGTTCGATCGCGGCGACGAGGAAGGTGCCGGCGACGACGTAGCCGATGCCCTCCAGGCTGTAGGCGACGAGCAGGGCGGGGAACCAGCGATGCGTGCGCACCCTCGGCCCGCTGACGGCCGTGCCGCCGGATTCCGACCGTGCCGGGGGCGGCGCTTCGGGGCGGAGGTTCCACGAGGCGACGGCGAGCGCGGCAGCGAGTGCGGCCGACGCCCACCAGGCGGCCCGCCAGTCGCCGACCGAACGCAGGACGACCACGAGCAGACCGGACAGCGCGATGCCGGCGCCGACACCACCGAAGCCCCAGCCCGGCAGGTGGGCCGGGTGCCCCCGCAGACGACCGAGGAGGGAACTGACCGCGATGACGAAGATCAGGGCGCTGGTCACTCCTGCCAGCAGCCGCAGCACCAGCCACCCGGCCGTGCCGTGACCGCCTCCCGCCCGCACGGTGCGGGCCGCCGCCGCGCGAGGCAGCACAGCGCCGGGCCGCGGCAGGGGTCGGCGTACGGGAGGTCGCGTTCCTCGACGGCCACGCCGACGGGGTCATCGAGTACGGGGCGGGCCTGCGCCGCGATCGCCGGGCCCGCCCTCCGGCCGCCCCATTGATCCCATATTTTTCTGATGCGCGATTACGCTTGAAGCGGGAATCGCATCGAGGGGCCACTGGCCACCTACTCCCGAGGAGAAGGTGATGAAGGAATTCCTGGTCGAACTGACCACCACCATCCCCGACGGCACCGACCCCGGCGAGGTCGATCGTCGCCGCGCCGCGGAGGCGGTCCGCGCCAAGGAACTGGCCGCCACGGGCCAGCTGTTCCGGCTGTGGCGCCCGGTGGGCGAAGCGCGCAGCATCGGCGTGTGGTGCGCCGAGGACGAGGCCGAGCTGCGCGAGAAAGTGCTCGGCACGCTTCCGCTGAGTCCATGGATGACCGCGGTGGTCACCCCGCTGCAACCTCACCCCAACGACCCCGGAAAGACCGGCGACGACGCCTGACCTCCTCCCCCGCCGGCCTTTCGCGAACGCCGCCGCACGTCGAGGCGCCGGGACTACTAGCCGACCGGTCTAGTATTTGCCTTCGGTCAGGCGTACTCTGTGTTCCATGGGACGGACCAGCGACGCCAGGGAGCGGATCCTCAGCGCCGCGCAGTCGCTCGTGGAACTGCGCGGCTACTCCGGTCTGGGCGTGGCCGAGATCTGTAAGGCGGCAGGCGTACCCAAGGGAAGCTTCTACTACTTCTTCGAGTCGAAGGAGGCCCTGGCGCTGGCCGTGATCGACGAGCACTGGGCCGCCCAGCGGCAGACGTGGAAACGCATCCTGAACAGCGACGCGGAGCCACTGCAGAGGCTGCGTCACCTGTTCGAGGAGACACAGGCGGCACAGCACGCCGGACAGCAGAGCTGCGGCACCGTCTCGGGCTGCCTGTTCGGGAACCTCACCCTGGAGATGAGCAACCAGACCGAGGCCATCCGCACGCGGCTTCAGGACATCTTCGATGCGCAGGTCGAGATGGTCGCGTCCGTCATCACCGAGTCCATCGAGCGCGACGAGGTCACCGTGGTGGACGCCGGCGAGGCCGCGCGGTCTCTGGTCGCCCAGTTGGAGGGGCAGGTGCTGTTCGCCAAGCTCTACAACAACACCGAACGGCTCGGCACCATGTGGCCGAGCTGCGCGGCGCTGCTGGGCGCCCGCCCGGCACGGGAAGCTGCGGCCGGCCCCTGAAGGCCGCCTGCCGCGCGGTCGTGACGGCGTGACCGGGCCGCGGGCCGGCCACGGCGTGGTGCACGACTTCTGCGATCGCCGCACGCCGCCCACGTACAGACGCAGGTGCGAGGCGTCGGCCCGTACCCGGGCGAACGCCCGCCGCTCAGAGGTGTTCCTCGCCCTCGCGGCGTACGAGTTGCGGGATGTGTTCCAAAGGGCCGGCGCGCATGCTGGTGGCGCGTGCGTCGGGGAAGGCGGCCTGGGCGAGGCGGGCGAGTGAATCGCCGGGCCACACCTGCACGAAGAGCCGTGCACCGCGTTCGTAGAGGACGCTCGTGGCCTCGTGCCAGCGGACCGGGCGCGCGACCGAGCGGATGAGGTCCTGCCGCACGGCGTCGGCGGTGCGCAGGGTGCGGCCCGTGCAGTTCCCGGCGAAGGGGATCCCTGGGCGGGCCATCGTCACGCCTGACAGGACGGCGGTCAGCTCGCGTTCGGGTCCCGCCATCAAGGCGCAGTGCGCGGGAACGTCGACCGCGAGGTGCCGGGCCTTGGTGGCACCGTGGGCGCGGGCCAGGGCCAGGACGCGGTCGACGGCCGCGTGAGCGCCGGAGACGGTGATCTGGCGGGGTGCGTTGACGTTGGTGGCGTAGACGGGTTCGCCTGGCCGGGTGGCCTGGTCGGCCAGCCGGGTCACGGCCGGTTCATCGAGGCCGAGGACGACCCCCATGCCGTATCCGTGCGGGTGGGCCTGCTCCATGGCGTGCCCCCGTTCCCACACCGCCCGGACCGCGTCGGGCAGGGCCAGGGCCCCGCAGGCCACGGCCGCCGCGAACGCGCCGATGGAGTGCCCGGCCACGTAGTCGGCGTGCGCGCCCAGGGCCTCGAGTGCGCGCCAGGAGGCGACGGCGGCGGCGAACAGGGCGAGTTGCACGGACGCGTTGGAGCGCAGGGACCGCTCGTCGTCGTGGGTCCTGACGTCGTGCCCGAGCGTGTCGGAGATGTCGTCGAGGGCGGCGGTGGTCGCACGGTGGCCGGGCAGGTCGTGCAGCATGCCCGGGTACTGCTCGCCCTGGCCCGGGAAGAGGAACACGCTGCTCATCGCGGTTCCCCGCGGTCGGGGCGGCGCCATGGATCGGTGACCAGGTACGGCCCGGTGTCGGTGCGCAGGAGTACCGTGCCGCTGTCGTGGGCGTACTCGGCGGCGGCGAACCCACCGTGGGCCGACTGCAGTTGCACGTCCACGCGGACCGGGAGGCCGGTGAGCGCGTCCAGCAGCCCGGTGACCTGGGCACGCGGCACGGGATGCGGGACGCGTACCAGGAGGTCGAGGTCGCTGTCGCGGTGGGCGGTGGGGTGACCGGTGGCGAGTTCGAAGCCGGTGCTGCCACCGGGCCCCCAAGCGGTGGCCCAGCGCGGGCGGGTCAGGCCGGCCAGAGCCGCCACGGCGTGGAAGACCGGCAGCTCACGCGGGGAGGGCCTGCTCAGCAGTGCTTCGGGGCGGACGGTCGTACGGACCGCGTCGAGGGAGACGTACGCCGCCCACCGATGCCCGCGTGAGGGGCCGCGCACACCGACGGGGACGCCGGCGCACGTGCGTGCGGCGCGGCGTACCACGACCCATGGGGTCCGCTCCAGGGCCTCGTGGACCCAGGCGGGCGGGGTCGGCTCCGCGCACGGCGCGGGGATGAGGCAGTCGGGGCCGTCCAGCCGCAGCAGGTCGTGGGGCCACGGCCCGGGCCGGGCGTCGTCCGCCCGGCCGGGGTGTCGGCAGCCGCCGAGAGCCCCGTCGCAGGGGTCGTCGCGTGTCGTGGTCACGGTCATTCCTGCCATGCGGCGGCGAGGCGGCGGCGCACCTCGATCGAAGCGGCGCGGGCCTGGAGCGCTTCGGCCGAGGCGAGCCGGCCGGAGAGGTCTCGTGGGCTCTGGCGGGCATCAGCCACCGCCTCGGCCAGGGCGCCGCGGACCGCGCTGACGTCCGCGTCGCCGGGAAGCAGTCGGTACAGGGCTCCGAGCCTGGCGAAGGAGGCTCCGTCATAGGCGGTCGCCGGGACCTTCCTGGCGACTTCCTCCACGTCGGCGAGGGTACGGCGCGTGATGCGGGCGGTGGCCTGCTTGCTCATGACCTGTACCTGGACGGCGTCGTCGTCGAGGGCCAGGAGGCGGTTGGCCTGGAGGCCGTGGGCGAGGAACGCCCCGGAGATGGCCTTGCCCACGATCAGGGCGATCACCGGGTGCCCTGCCTGACGCGCTGTGGCGTAGGCGCCGACGGCTCCCGCGAGCGCCTGGTGCAGTCCGGCCAGCTCCTCGCGGTAGCCGTACGCCTGACTGGGGACGTCGACCACGGCGATGATCGGCTGCCTGCGTTCGCGGCCCGCGTCGGCGGCTACCGTGGCGCGGACCGCGGCGGCCAGGCGCCATCCCTCCTCAAGACCGACCTCACCGCCTCGGGCGCGGGGGAACTTCCCCGCCGGATCGGGGATGACGGCCAGGAAACGGGCCGGTTCGCCGCCGAGGCCGGCCTCGGCGGACAGCACGGAGCCGGTCGGGCCGGCGGCGGTGCCGGTCAGTCGCTGGAACCAGTCGCGGCCGCGGGAAGGCATGGTGTCGGCGCTCACTTGGTCTGTCCCTTCGTCATGTCGCGCAGAGCGTGGGGGGTGAGCGGCGTGGCCGGGTCGATGGAGCCGAGCAGGGCGAGAGCCTCGTCGACCCGGTCGGAGCGCGGGTGACCGGTGCCACCGGCCGTGAAGACGGCGCGGACCGCGGCGTGCACGGCACTCGTGTCGTCGTCGACCAGGCGGTCAGCCAGTCCGACGGCGGTGCGCTGCTCGCCGCCGATGATCGACCAGACCAGGGCCCGGTCGAGGGAGTCCAGTTCCTGGACGCCTGCCTCCTGCTCGATGACTTCGGGGCCGTTGAGGCCGAGCCGGCCCTGCCGGGTCATCACCAGGTCGGTGCAGAGTCCGGCGGCGATGCCCATGCCGCCGAAGCAGCCGACCATGCCCGTCACCACGCCGACGACGGGGGTGTACCGGCGCAGGCGCACGATCGCCGCGTGGATGTCGGCGATGGCGAGCAGGCCGAGGTTGGCCTCCTGGAGGCGGATGCCACCGGTCTCCAGGAGGATGACAGGACGGATGGGGGTGCCCTGCTCCCAGTCCCGGGCGGCGAGTTCGAGGCTGCCGGCGAGCTTGGCACCGTTGACCTCGCCGATGCCGCCGCCTTGGAACTTGCCGTCCAGGGCGACGACGACGGCGCGCTGTCCGTCGATCGTGCCGCGGGCGACGACGGCGCCGTCGTCGCTCTGGGGGACGATGCCCTGCGGCGCGAGGTGGGGGGATTCGAGGCGGTCGAAGGGGCCGAGCAGTTCACGGAACGTGCCTTGGTCGAGGAGTGCGCGGGCGCGTTCGCGGGCGGGCAACTCGGTGAACGGGTCGGCGAGTGCGACGGCTCGGGTCTCCTCCGGGGTGCTCACTTGGCTGCCTCCACTGCTTGCGAGAGTCGGAGCGCGACGGTGCCGGGGGTGGCGCCGAAGTCGTTGATCTGAACCGTGGCGGCGATGTCGGTGCGGGAGAAGAAGCGCTCCAGGACGGCCAGCCAGATGCCGTCGAATCCGTCGACACTGGTGCGCAGGTCGACGCGGACGCCGCTGTCGGCGGGTTCGATGAGCACCTCCAGGTCGCCCGAACTGACGGCGCCGACGTGGGCGCGGCGGGTGAGCGGCGTGGTTCCGGTGAAGGTGTGCGTGTGGTGTTCCATCAGGTCTCCTGCCAAGGGGCAAGCCGGCTCAGGCCGGGTGGGTGTCGTGCTCACGCGGGGATGGACAGGGGGGCGGTGACGTCGAGGGAGTCCAGACAGAGGGCGGCGGCGAGCAGGTCGGCGCTGCCGCCCGGCGACAGCCGGCCGGCGGTGAGCGCACTGTCGAGTTCGGCGAGGGCGGCTCGGCCCGCCGGTGTGGCGGTACCGCCGGCCAGCAGCACCCGGCGGGCGCCGCTTTGGGCGGCGGCGAGGCCGTCGGGGCCGCCGCGGTGCAGCAGGCAGGTGTCGTCGAGCGAGGCCATGACCGCCATGAGCGCGTCCAGCCGGGCCTGGGTCTCGGTCGCGCCGCGCGCTCGGGCGTCGCGCAGGGCGGCGTATGCCAGGCGGGCGTGCGGGAAGCCGGCGACCGCCTCCGTGCGGGCACCGCCGCCGCCGTAGCGCAAGCTCGCCAGCGCGCCGTGGGTGAGGGCCGGGGCGGGCGCGGCCGGGTCGGGGTGGGCGGCGATCGACGCCGCGGTGCGGAAGGGGTCCCGGCCGCCGGTGGCCGCCGCGCCGACGATCAGGCCCAGTGCCCAGATCGCGCCCCGGTGGGTGTTGACTCCGCCGGTCACCTCCAGCATCCGGGCCTCGGCCGCCCGCCCGATACGGGCCAGCTCGCCGCGCAGCTCGCGGCTCGGGGTCCCGATGTGGTAGGCGGCCTCGGCCATCTCGGCGAAGGAGTCGTGCAGGCTCGCGGCGGAGGCCAGCAGCAGTTCCAGGTCCATGTCGTCGTGTGCGCCGGGGCCCCGCCCGTCCACCAGGCCGGGTTTCGGGGTGAGGGTCGCTTCGTCGACGAGCGCCTGGACAGCCTTGCCGGCCAGCGTCTCGGGCGCGGTGATGTCGAGTGCGGTCGTCATGGTGGCGTTCACCAGCTGCGGAACTTGGCCGGCGGTTCGTACAGGCCCCCCGACCAGGTCACCAGGTCCTCGATGGACCTGGCGGCGAGGAGGGAGCGTTTGGCGTCGGCGGGGTGGACCTTGAGATCGGCCGGGGTGGCGACGAGGCCGTCGTGCCTGAGCCGTTCCTCCCGCTTGGGGTCGTGCCTCCCGGCGATGGGGCTGACACCGGCGATGGCGGCCAGTGCCTCGCGGCGCTCCTCGAGGTCGCGTGCCTTGTAGAGGTAGGCGATGCCCTCCTCGGTGATGACGTGGGTGATGTCGTCCCCGTAGATCATCACCGGGGCGACGGGCAGGTCCGCGGCCCGTCCGACCTCGACCGCGTCCAGCGACTCGACCAGCTTGGCGACGCCGCCCTTGGCATATGTCTCCACAGTCTGCACCACCAGCTTCCGACCACGCAGGACATCGCCCTCGCCGTAGGCCAGGTCGAGCCACGCGGGCGACGCATGGCGCCGGCCCCGCGCGTCCGCTCCCATGTTCGGGGCACCGCCGAAGCCGGAGAGCCGGCCGTGGGTCACCGTCGAGGAGTTGCCGTCCTTGTCGATCTGGAGGGAGGCACCGATGAACATGTCGGCGGCGTAGTGCCCGGCGACCTGGCCGAGCAGGCGGTTGGAGCGCAGTGTGCCGTCACGGCCGGTGGCGAAGACGTCCGGGCGGGCCGCACAGTACTTCTCCATGCCCACCTCACCGCCGAAGGCGACCACCGACTCCACCCAGCCGGACTCGATGGCCGGGATGAGCGTGGGGTGCGGGTTGAGCACCCAGTTCCTCGCGATGCGGCCGCGCAGTCCGAGGGACTCGCCATAGGTGGGGAGCAGCAGCTCGACGGCGGCTGTGTCGAAGCCGATGCCGTGGTTGAGCGTGGTGACCTGGTGCCGTTCGTAGACGCCGCGGATCGCCATCATCGCCATCATGATCTGTACCTCGGTGATGTGGCGCGGATCGCGGGTGAACAGCGGTTCGATCTCATAGGGGCGATCGGCGGGGATGACGAAGTCGACCCAGTCGCCGGGGACGTCGACCCGCGGCAGGCCGCCGGGCCCGTCGACCAGTTCGTTGACCTGTGCGATGACGACGCCGTCGCGGAAGGCCGTGGCCTCGACGAGGGTCGGCGTGTCCTCGGTGTTGGGGCCGGTGTAGAGGTTGCCCTCCCGGTCGGCCGCGTTGGCGGCGACCAGGGCGACCTTCGGGATCAGGTCGACGAACAGCCGCCCGTACAACTCGACGTACGTGTGGATCGCGCCCACCTCCATCTTTCCGTCGGCCAGCAACTGGGCCACACGGGTGGACTGGGCACCGGCATAGGCGAAGTCGCACCTGCTGGCGATGCCGTCCTCGAACAGGTCCAACTGCTCGGGCCGGGAGAAGGTGGAGATCAGCAGGTGCAGGTCGTGCACGAGCCGGGGGTCGACGGCGGCCAGGGAGCGGGACAGGAAGTCGGCCTGCTTCTGGTTGTCGCCCTCCAGGATGACCCTGTCGCCGGGTTCGAGGAGTGCTTGCAGGGCGTCCGTCGCCTTCTCGGTGGGGATGACCTTGCCCGCGGCCAGCGGAGCGGCACGGGCCAGGCGGCGGGCCTTGTCGGCCCGGCGGGTGTCCCAGCGGCGGGGTGGGGAATCGAGCACCATGGGGAGTCCTTCGGATCGAAGTCGTGGGAAGCGGTTGTTCCCTTGGCGGTGGAGGTGGCCGCTGCCGGTAGGCAGGCCCAGGACCCCGGCGGCGGGGAGAGGGGGCGATGCCGGTCGGGAGGCCCAGGACCCCTGCCGCGGGGAGAGGGGGCGATGCCGGTCGGCGTTCGAGGCCTGCGGAGGCCTACCGGTGCTGCGGCAGGAGGGATATGACCACTGACAGCGAGACGATGCCCGCAACGGTCGACAGCATCAGGGTGGACTGGGATGCCTTGGGCCGGATGCCGAAGGTCTCGCCGAAGACCAGCCCGAAGAACCCCGAGGGGATCGAGGTCAGGAGTACGGCATCGGTGGTGTCGAGCCTGTCCAGACCGAGGAGGACGCACAGCCCCCACGCCAGGAGCGGCATGAGCGCGTTCTTCATGACGATGCCGTAGGCAACGTTGGGACCGAAGGACAACTTCTGTGCGGAGAGCACGAGTCCGGTGAGGAAGAGGGCAGCACCCGGTCCGGCCGCACCGATCGGAGCCAGGGCCGTTGCGACCAGAGTCGGCAGGTGCACGCCGCACAGGACCAGTGCGAAGGCCAGCATCGGTGCCCAGAATATCGGCTTGCGCACCGACTTCCCGAGCGCCGTGCCGAAGCGGGACAGCGCGGGACGGCCGGGCGCGCCCGGACCGAGTGCGGCCTCCTCCAGCAGCGCCAGGGTCAGCGGCGAGATGGTCATGGAACCGAGCGAGAGGCTGATCGCCACGGCGATGGCTCCCGGCCCACCGACGATGGCGGCGGCCAGTGGAAGCCCGATGGAAGCGTAGTTGGGGAAGCCGACGGTCAGGGCCTGCACCGCTGCCTGGCCTCTGTCCAGCCTGAACACCGTGAGTTGCAGCACGAGCGTCACCGCGTACACGACGAGTAAGGCGATGACGACCACGGCGATGAACCCACCGTGCGAGGTGATGGCGGAACGCCTCTGGGAGGAGATGGACGCGAACAGGGACGCCGGGATGGCGAACACCATCACCAGCTTGTTGAGGGAGGAGACGTTCTGATTGTCGATGAACCCCCGCTTGCCGGCGCCATAGCCGAGCCCCAGTGCCAGGAAGACGGGGAGAAGAGCCCGCGTGATCTCGTTGACCATGGGGCCAACATTCCTTTTCCCCAGCTGTCAGACCAATGTCCTGCCTTCGGGTGACTACTCTCAACGGTGCATAGATCTGTCATGACCTGTACAAGAACACACCGAAAGGCTCGCGAACGTGATCGAACGCACACCGCCGACTGACGATCGGCCTCCGTTGGTGAGCGCTGTGGCGCCGATCCTCGCCCAGTTCGCGACCGTCGCCCGGACGGAGCACCTCACCCACGCCGCCGAGGCGCTCGGCATCAGCCAGCCGACGCTCTCCCGCGCCATGAGCCGCTTGGAGGCACAGCTCGGTATCCCGCTCTTCAGCCACGTGGGACGCGGCATCCGGCTGACCGGTCACGGCCGACGCCTGCTGGCGCACGCGGAGCAGGCCCTGGACATCCTGGATCGCGCCGGTCACGAGGTGGCCGCGGCGGCGGACGCCGAGTACGGGATGGTCAGGCTCGCCCACCTGAAGTCCCTCGGCCCGAGTGTGGTCCCCGCCCTGCTGCGCCTCTTCCACACCGCCCACCCGCATGTCCGCTTCCGCCTCACCGAGGCGTCGTCGGACCGGATGACGGAACTGCTGAGGGCGGGTGAGGTCGACCTCTGCCTCATCGCCCCGCTGCCGGAGGGGCCGGACATCTCCGTTCTCCGCCTGCAGCGCCAGGAGATGCGGCTCGTGGTGCCGTCGGACCACCGGTGGGCCACCCGCAAGTCCGTCCGCCTGGCGGATGCCGCCTTGGAGGACTTCGTCGCCCTGCGTGAGGGCTACGGCAGCCGTGAGATCGCCGACGCACTGTGCCGGGCGGCCGGATTCACCCCGAGCGTACGCGCCGAGGCGGACGCCATCGGCACGGCGCGCGGGCTGGTGGCGGCCGGCCTCGGTGTCGCCCTGCTGCCGGGCGAGGGAGCGCCCCACCCCGGCACGGTCGAGGTTCCCCTGAAAGTCGCTCCCGGGGAGGTGGCGGCGGACCGCACCCTGGCCGTCGCCTGGTCCGCCCAGGCCGTCCAGCCGGCGGCGGCCGCCCTCTTCCGCGGCTTTCTCGCCGCCCGAGGCGGACGCCTGGAGGCGATGACGAGCACGTCCGGTCTGGACGTCACCGCCGTGGGGAGCGATTGAGGCCGGGCCGAGGCGCCGGCCGTCGCGGGGAAGCGGGACGCACTGCGGCGCCACCGGACGAGCACTGCCCTTGTCGACGACCTCATCCGTCTGACCGTGCCGTGGCCCAGGCCCAAAGTCTCCATGCGCTTCGGCCCCCAGCGGCTCGACGAACTCGCCGAGTGCTCCTTCCAGGTGTTCCACGCGCTCGGCGCTCGGCCCGCCCACCCTAGAAACACGACTTTCATCTGACTTGCAAGTCCCGCTTCATCTACGAGCACCGTCATCACAACCTCCCCCTTTGAGGGTCGGATAGTGAAGCGCATGACATCGTTGGGTCATGAATCACGATCCAGCCCGAATGCACGAAAATCGTGCCATCAAAATAGACGACGCCGTCTCGGAAGCCTGAATCCGACCTAAGGATACCAATCTCGACTGACCCGTCTACGGACGCCTGAACCGACAGATAGACAGAGTCTGGACCAGCACTCACATATTCGGTAGACGGGTCCCAGTTATCGTTCAAGAAGGAGCTTTCCGGGTCCTCAAATCATGACGACGCCATGGTCAACGAAGAACGTGGCCCGCCCGATCAGCGAGTCATCATGGCTCAGGTTCAAATTCATAGTTTCCTCGCCCGATCTGTGTCACAACTCCGGCCTGCCGCCCGGCACATGCCCTACAATGCGGGGTACCCGGTCTGATAGGTGTCAAATGGAGCTTTTCCAACCAACTTCGTCGCACCCTGATGATCAGTGATCCAGTTACCCTGAGGCCGTCCCGGCTGGGCCTCTTCCAGTCCTCGCTGCATCACATGTGTGACACCCATATTCATCGCCAGCCTCATTGGTCAGGTTTCCTGAACTCCTGGCGCATCCCTGTTTCCGCCAGGCAGCGTCACGCCTTCCCTCGCATTCGGCCCCGGACCAAGCGTGAGGTCGCAGAGAAGCCCTTCATCAATGTTGTGCACGAGTACCGGCGTGGTCCCCGCCGGCTCATAGTACGTGTGCTACGCGCCCCCAACTACCTGCTTCTTCGCAGGTCAAGCGCAGTTTGCTGGTCCGGTGAAGTGCGTGGGTGTCCGTGGTTGTGCGGGCTTACTGCCGTCAGCTACTGCCGTCAGCCGGTTTCAGCCCAGGCATGGCTTCCCCCGGTGCTCCAGGAAGTGCTGGAGCCTTTTGCCGTTGGGTGTGGTGCATTGGCAACTGCTCGATCTCTTACGGCGGTACGAACCGGAGTTAGGTGGATTCGTCGGAGATTGCCAGTTGGCCGCCGGTGATGCGGGCAGTGAAGCAGACGTTGCCGTCACCACTACCGTCAAACCGGTCCCGGCGGCACCATGGATTCTTCAAACTATGGCCGGTCGAAGGTCTCGACCTTGGTGCGGTACTTCATCCCTCCCTGGACTTCGGTGAAGATCTCAACAATGAAGTCCGGAAGAGCCCCCGCAGAGGGCTTTCCATCAGCTCCACGGCCACCAGGCTCCGCTTGCCAATCCACCAGGTGGACGACTACGGCATACCTACCATTATCGAGCTGAATCTCCTTTTTCTCCGCGCTGGCGTAATTTCCTACGGCTTCGAGTCCGCCGAGTCCCAGCACCCCGTCCGAGACGAGGAGATAAGGATCGGAAGAGACAAGGAGATAGGACCGCTCTCGTTCGCTCAGATTGCCCGGCGCCTCCACTCCGCGCACGGCGACCTGGAATGCCCCGTTGCCTCCGATGTTGATCGGCACGAAGGCACCATCCGAGATCTGGCGTTCGAGGGAAGAGTCTTCTGCTACCTCATCCTCCCACTGATCCAGCCCGTTGACGTGGTCGAATGCGCTTGCACGCCAGACGCCAAACAGGCCAGCACTGGTCGCCATAGCGTGAGATACGTCCAAGTCACGCAACCGCACGGCTCTGCCCCACCTAACATGTTCTGACTGTGATCGAGATGCTGCACACCAAGTCGCCTGGTTGCAGACCTTGCTTCTTCAGTTGTGCCGATATTTGGGACCCGAGACTTCGGTTGGGACTGCTGCATGATCGGGTGACAGCGGGGGTCTATGCAGCCAGTGCTGCAGGTGGGGTCATGATGATCTCGTACTCGACGGGGGTCAAACGGGCCAGGCGTCTCTGGCGTCGGCGCCGGTGGTAGGTGCGCTCTATCCACGTCACGATCGCGGTCCGCAACTCCTGACGGGTGGCCCAGGTACGGCGGTCGAGGACGTTCTTCTGCAGCAGCGCGAAGAAGCTTTCCATCGCAGCGTTGTCGCCCGCTGCGCCGACCCGACCCATCGAGCCGGCCAGTCCGTGGCGGACGAGAGCGGCGACGAATTTCCGTGACCGAAACTGCGAGCCGCGGTCCGAATGCACCACGCACCCGGCCACCTGGCCGCGGCGGGCGACGGCGGACTCCAACGCGGCCACGGCGAGGCGGGACTGCATGCGGGCGTCGATGGAATAGCCCACGATGCGCCCCGAGAAGGCGTCCTTGACGGCGCACAGATAGAGCTTGCCCTCGCCGGTGGTGTGCTCGGTGATGTCCGTGAGCCACAACCGGTTCGGCCCGTCGGCGGTGAAGTCGCGCCGCACCAGGTCATCGTGGACCGGCGGCCCAGCCTTGGCGTTCTTGCCGCGGCCTTTGCGCTTGCCGAAGGCGCTCCACCAGCCGTTGTCCCGGCAGATCCGCCAGGCGGTCCGCTCGGCCATCGGCTCACCGGCAGTACGGGCCTCGTCGAGCAGGAACCGGTGACCGAACTCGGGATCGTCGCGGTGTGCGTCGAAGAGGGTATTGGCCCGATACGCCTCGGCCAGCTCGGCGTCGGTGACCGGGCAGGCCAGCCACCGGTAGTAGGGCTGGCGTGCCAGCCCCAGCACCCGGCACGTCACCGCCACCGGCACCCGGTGAGGGGCATCGGCGGCGGCCAGCTCGCGGACGAGCGGGTACATCATTTTGCCGGCAGGTTCGCCTGTGACAGATACGCCGCTGCCCGCCGGAGCACCTCGTTCTCCTGCTCCAGCAACCGGATCCGCTTACGGGCCTCGCGTAGCTCGGCCGCCTCGCCCGACGTCGTTGCGAGCCTGGCGCCCTCGTCGGTGTCGGCGCGGCGCAGCCACTTCGAGAGCGTGATCGGGTGGACGCCGAAGTCGGCGGCGATCTGTTCCAGCGTGACGCCGGGCTCGCGGTTGCGCGCGACCCGCACGACGTCCTCGCGGAACTCCTTCGGATACGGCTTGGGCACTGCAACATCCTTCCAGGCCGCCTCTCAGCAAGCCAGGTCAGGTGTCACCCAACCCTGCAGCAGTCCCGTCCTCAAGCTGGACCTTCGCCCTGGTCAACAGCCACGACGGAAGCGGCGACGGCAACTACTTCAAACGCTTCGCCAACAACCCGTCGATGTCCATTGAGTACAACCACGTGCCCAGTAAGCCCGGCAGCCTGGCGGCCAAGTTCGGTACGCACTCCGCCGGTTGCGGCACCTCGACGCCCTACCCGGTCATCGGCAAGACCCTGTCCACCACGCCGCCCACGCTCAACGTCACCGTCAGCGACGGCGACAAGGACGCTCTGGCAGCCACCTACAAGTACTGGGTCAACGGCGGCACCTCCACCACGACCACCAGCGCCACGGTCGCCAGCGGCGGCAACGCCCCCAAGTCGCTGTCCTCGACGTTCATGAACGGCCTCAGGACCGGCGACGTGGTCGGCTGGAACGTCGTCTCCAAAGACGGCAAGGACACCAGCCCCACATCGTCCACCTGCCACTTCACCGTCGACCTCACCGCGCCGGATGCACCCACCGTCGCCAGCACCGACGGCCTCTACCCCGAAGACGCCCCCGGTACCACCGTCGCAGGCACCCCGGGGAAGTTCACCCTCAAAACCGACAGCGCCACCAAGTTCCTCTACAACCTGGACGCCAGCCCACCCACGTCCAACACACCCGGCTCCGAAACCGCCACGGCCTCCGCCAACACCGCCACGATCACCGTCACCCCCACCGCCCCCGGAACGCACACCCTGTACGTGTACGCCGTGGACACCGCCGGCAACGTCTCAGTACAGCAGCAGTACCAGTTCACAGCGGTGGGCCACACCGGCAAGACCTACGCGAGCCTGAAGGACGCCTTCAACAACACCGCCGTCACCGACGACAGCAACAAGGCTGCTGCCGACGCGGACGGAGTCGGCGCCACCATGTCCCTGCAGGACCTCAAGGCCGCCGGGTGGCAACCCGGCAGCAAGATCACCATCGACGGCGCCGCCTTCACGCTGCCCGCCTTCGGCTCCGCCTCTGGTGACAACGTGATGGCCGCCGACCAGACCATCCAGATGAACGACGCACGCGGCCAAGCACTGGTCTTCCTCGGCTTCTCCACCTACGGACTCGTCAGCTCCCAGCGTGCCGATGACGACTCCTCCAGCCCAGTCATCCCCGACGGCACCTCCGTCAGCGGCACCACATGCACCCTCGGAAACGGCCAGTACGAGGACTGCCTGGCCGGCGGTCCCCAAGGTACCGTCTCGTACAGCGACGGCAGCGCCCCAGTGCCCTACCACCTGACCATCCCGGACTGGGTCTACGGCTCGAACGCCCTGGCCGCCGTCACCCTGCCGCACCGTAACCTCGCCAAGGGCACCCAGGAGACGCGTAGCACCAACATCTACGCCTTCGCCGTGCCCCTCAAGCCAGGGACCCCTGTCAGCTCCGTCACCCTGCCGGACCTGACCGACGCCGCCCGCCAGTACGTCCCCGGATTGCACATCTTCGGCATGGCCGTCCGCGACACCGCCGCGGCACCGGACGGCGCCAAGTGGACCGGCGCATGGAGTTCTCCGAACGAGGGAGCGTTCAACTTCGAGGACACCGACTTCAAGGACCAGACCTTCCGCATCGCCGCCGACCCGAGCGTCCCCGGGTCCAGCGTCCGCATCCGCCTGTCCAACGCGCTCGGCCGTACCCCACTGACCATCGACCACACCACCATCGCCACCCAGTCCTCCGGAGCCGCCCCCACCGCCACACCCACCGACCTGACGTTCAACGCAGGCAGCAGAACGGTCACCATCCCCGCCGGAGGCGAGGTCTTCAGCGACCCGATCAGCTACACGGCGACGCCCGGCAAACACATCATGATCAGCCTGCACCTGGTCAACGACGTTCCCTACCTCGTCCAGCACAGCTGGGCCAGCGTCACCACCACCCAGTACGTCAGCGCCGTCGGCTCGGGCGACCACACCACCGACACCGGCACCTCTGCCTTCAGCGGTACCGGCGTGTACTGGGGCTGGTTCACCGACATCCTCACAGGCATCGACGTCACCACCGACACCAACCAGTCCACCATCGCCGTACTCGGCGACAACCTGATCGCCCCCTTCGCCGGTGACAGCACAGCCGCAAACGTCAACCGTCTCGCCGACGACCTCGCCACAGCACTCCAGAACAACGACCAGGGAATCCCGGACTACGGCATCGTCGCCTCCGGCATCGAGAACAATCGCCTTGCCACCAACCAGAGCCAAGGCGGTCCAGCCGTGCTCACCCGCCTGGACCGCGACGTCCTCGACCTTCCCGGCATCACCACAGTCATCGTCGACGAAGGACTACAGGACATCGTTGCCGACACCGACAACACCAGCCTCGAAGAGTCCTACGAGCTGCTGCGCGACCAGCTCAGGGCCTGGGGCATCAAGGTCATCTTCACCACCCTCACCCCCTGCGACGGCTACACCCCCTGCACCACGGACATCGATAACAACCGGACAATGGCAAACACCTGGATCAGCGACCAGGTCAGCTTCAGCACCCCCACCGTCAACTACATCGACGCCGAAACCGCCGTCGCCATACCCGACCCCGCCGGCACCACCGACCCACCCCAACTGCAACTCAGCAACGCCACAGCCGCCGACTACGACACCGGCGACCACGTCAACCTCACGGCCGACGGCTACGCGGCCATCGCCGCGCTGTTCGACCTGACGCGCCTCGGGCCCGACCCGGCTCCATAGGGAACGAAGTCGGACAAGGCGTGCATGGCCTCCGCAGCCCGGACTCCTCACGGCCACATGGCGAAGCACGTCCGGGCTGCGACCGGACACTACGCAACCGTCACATGCCTCGGCATGATGTGGCCTCGGAGCGGGTACGGCACGCGCCGAGTGCGGTATGCATCGGCGCACGACACTTCCCGAACTGATCACCAGCCGCTCTCAATCAGCGGGTCCGGGGGGTGAGTCCCTGGCGGCGCACCAGTCTTCACCGGGCTGACGTGGGCCTTTGCCCACGTCCGACTCCGCCGCCCAGAGCACGCCATCGATACCTGAGCGGCGTCCTCGACCAGAACGACGACGGTCCTGACGGCTCCACCCGCCGGAGCCGTCATCCGCTTCCGTTGCCGTCAGACGGATCGGGGCCCTGCTGGAAGTCAGCAGGGCGGAGCAGCATGGCCTCATGCCCCGGGGCGGGTGTCTCTGCGTCTTCGCCGCAGTAGACCGGCACAGCAGAGCCAGCCACGCCAACGCCCGTGCGGCGAGCGAGCAGGTCATCTGTGCGCGCGGCTACAGATCATGCCGGACCACGGCCTATGGACCGCGGACCACGGACAACGTCCAGGTCGGCAGGTCCCGGTGCTGGAGTCTTCGGTGCACTAACGGGCGAACCAAAGACACCCGCAAGATGAACAGCGACACCTTCCCGACAAAGCCGGAAACAGCGTTTCTACGGTGGATCTGACGGGGATTCTGTTCATGATCGGTTCAGCCGAGCGTTGGTGGAGAGCAACGTCGGCTCCCTAACGTCGCTGGCCGTGGAGAACAGAGCCGTGGCGGCCTTCGCCCAACCGGGCCTGCTGGAGCAGGCGCGGGTACTCGTGCCGTCGATGTCCTCGGCCGGGCGGCAGATCGTGCTCGACGTGCTCCGCGACCCCGCCGGCGTGGTGAACATGCCGGTCACCGGGTTATGAGAGGCCGCGGGTGCGTCCGCGGCCACGGTGGTGCGCTTCTGCCGGAGCCCTGGTCCCCGCGGCCGGCTGATCGTCGGGCTCGCCGCGTCGCCGTCGTCGCCGTCGTCGTCGCCGTCGTCGCCGTAGGCAGGTCGTACCCGTCGGCGTGAGACATGGCGTATCGGTCCGCCTCCGCCGGCGTCGGCGCACCCTCCACCGGCGACACCCACGTCCGGCACACCACTGCCGCCCTCCCCCAGCCGGAGGACGTGTGCCCCGCGATCAGCCGCACAGGCTCGGACGTCCTCGTCGGTCCCCGGATCCGCCCCGGCCGCCACTCCCCCGCCGGCGCATCGATGCCGCGTGGCGCTCAGCCCCGCCCCCGTTATCTTCTTCGCGGTCCTGCAAGAGGGCCGCTGGCCTCCGGGTCCGGTATGACTGTGTCCCCCTGTCGATGGGATGACCTGGGGGGTGGTGTCACCGGGCCCGTGGGGTGCCGTGGGAGACGCTGATGAGAGGTCCGACTACCGCCTGGCCGGGCGCAACGCCCGGCATCCTGCGGGCGGCAGGTCTGCATAACGTGGATGCGCGCGTACGGCTCCATCGCCCTGGCCAGCACCGCACGAGCCCTGTTCGGGAGGACAGGTTGTACGACATCGACGACGTAGGCGTCTTCCTCGGCCTGGACGTCGGCAAGAGCGCCCATCACGGACACGGCCTGACTCCTGCCGGCAAGAAGATCTTCGACAAGCCGCTGCCCAACAGCGAGACGAAGCTGCGAGCGGTGTTCGACAAGCTCGCCGCGAAGTTCGGCACCGTCCTGGTGATCGTGGACCAGCCTGCCTCGATCGGAGCCCTCCCACTCACCGTCGCCCGCAACGCCGGCTGCAAGGTCGCCTACCTGCCAGGCCTGGCCATGCGCCGGATCGCCGACCTCTACCCGGGCGAGGCCAAGACCGACGCGAAGGACGCCGCGGTGATCGCGGATGCCGCCCGCACCATGCCGCACACCCTGCGCTCGCTTCACATGACCGACGAGATCACCGCCGAGCTGACCGTCCTGGTCGGCTTCGACCAGGACCTCGCGGCCGAGGCCACCCGCACCTCCAACCGGATACGCGGCCTGCTCACCCAGTTCCACCCAAGCTTGGAACGCGTGCTCGGGCCACGTCTGGACCACCAGGCCATCACCTGGCTGCTGGAACGCTACGGCTCCCCAGCCGCCCTGCGAAGGGCAGGTCGTCGCAGGCTCGTGGAGGTGATCCGGCCCAAAGCCCCACGCATGGCCCAGCGACTGATCGACGACGTCTTCACCGCGCTCGACGAACAGAGCGTCGTGGTCCCAGGCACCGGCACCCTCGACGTCGTGATCCCGTCCCTGGCCCGCTCCCTCGCCGCCGTTCACGACCAGCGCCGGGCCTTGGAAACCCAGATCGGGACACTGCTGGAGGACCACCCTCTTTCGAAGGTCCTGACCTCGATTCCGGGGGTCGCGGTCAGGACCGCAGCCACCTTGCTGGTCACCGTCGGCGACGGCACCAGCTTCCCCACCGCCGCCCACCTGGCCTCCTACGCCGGCCTCGCCCCGACAACGAAGTCGTCGGGAACCTCGATCCACGGCGAACACGCACCCAGAGGCGGCAACCGGCAACTCAAACGCGCGATGTTCCTCTCCGCATTCGCCGCCCTGCACGATCCCGCCTCCCGCACCTACTACGACCGCTGCCGAGCCCGCGGAAAAACCCACACACAAGCCCTTCTCCGCCTCGCTCGCCACCGCATCAGCGTCCTGTTCGCCATGCTCCGCGACGGCACCTTCTACGAACCCAGAACCCCACGCCTCGCTTGACGAAAGACATAGAGGCACCCCCCCCACGCGCATCACCACCCAACCCGAAAGGCAGAGAAGTCCCATGTCCAAGCTCCCTCACGTGCGCAGACGCTGGGTCGTCGCCGGGGCGGCTGTCGTCGCGCTCGCGACCGGAACGGTCGCGGCGGCGGCCACCGGCGCGCCGCTCAACGCCTTCGGCACCGACCACGTCGGCACGCAGGCCGACGGCCGTGTGCTCCTCCCCGACAACCAGTACATCAAGTCGTACGGTCAGCGCACCGTGACCTCCAGCCTCACCGTCGGCACCGCCATCAGCCCCGACGGCAGCAAGGTCGTCGTGCAGACCCGTGCCCAGGTCAGGATCCTCGACGCCGGCACCGGGGCGATCCTGCAGTCGTTCGGTGGAAAGGGCGTCACGGCGCCGGTCTTCTCGCCCGATGGCTCCTCGTTGTACGTCGGCCTGTCGACCGCCTCCTCCGGCTCTGCCGGCACGGGCAGCATCGCGAAGTACTCGATCGGCGCCGACGGGCTGGTCTCCAACCCGACCGCCCCGCAGACGCTCGCGCTGGGGGCGCTGGAGTTCCCGTACGGCATGGCGCTCTCGGCGGACGGCTCGAAGCTCTACGCCGTACTCAACGGCAGCAACAACGTGGCCGTCGTCGACACCGCGACCAACACGGTCACCACCCGGATCGCCGTCGGCAACACACCGCAGGGCATCGCCATCGTCGGCGACCAGGCCTTCGTCACCAACCGCGGTGGCCGCCCGGCCGTCGCCGGTGACACGACCAACAAGTCGGACGGCACCGACATCGTCTCCGACCCCGTGACCGGCGCCTCAGCCACCGGCACCGTCTCGGTGATCGACCTGGCGACCAACACGGTCAGTGACACCGTCAACGTCGGCCTGCAGCCGTCGTCCGTGACGGTTCACGACGGATCGGTCTTCGTCACCAACACCAACAGCGACACGGTCTCGATCATCGACGCCGCGTCGCACGACGTGACCCAGACGTTCAACGTCGAGCCGCTGCCGGGCTCGCACGTCGGCGCCGCCCCCAACTCGGTGGCCTTCGCCGACGACAAGCACATCCTGGTCAGCGTCGGCCGCGACAACGCGATCGCCGTCTTCGGCTACGCCGGCCCCCGAGTCCCGGCCCATTACCTGGGCCTCATCCCGACGGACGCCTACCCCAACCAGGTGAGCTACGACGCCGCCGCGCACAAGATCTTCGTCAGCAACCAGGACGGCGTCAGCACCAACGGCGCCCCCAAGTCGGGCTCGATCACCGGCACGGTCACGAACTTCGCCATGCCCGACCAGAACCAGCTCGGCACACTGACCCACCAGGTCTTCGCCAACAACGCCTGGGACCACATCGGCGACTCCCGGCAACAGGGCGACGCGAGGTCCGCGGTGGGCGGCAACGCGTCGAGTGTCCTGCCGGCCATCCCCCACCAGCTCGGTCAGCCCTCCGCGATCAAGCACGTCTTCCTGGTCATCAAGGAGAACCGCACCTACGACCAGGTGCTGGGCGACGACCCGCGCGGCAACGGCGACCCGGCGTTCACCACGTACGGCAAGGACGTGACGCCGAACCAGCACAAGCTCGCGAACGACTACACGCTGTTCGACAACTTCTACGACAACGGCATGGTCTCGGCCGACGGTCACAACTGGCTGCTGCAGGGTGACAACAACGACTACCTCGCCCAGGACGCCGCCACCTCGTGGGGGCGCAGCTACCCGTACCCGGGCGGCGACGCCCTCGCCTACCAGCGCAGCGGTTTCATCTGGAACACCGTTCAGGCCGCCGGTGGGACCGTCCGCAACTACGGCGAGTTCGCGAACCGCGGCGTCGGCACCCAGGGCAGCTGGCAGCAGTACTACGCCGACTCGCAGATCATGGAGGGCAAGGCGACGGGGCCGCTCCCGCAGCCGACCGACCAGCGCCAGTGGCACGCGGACGTCCCCTCGCTGGAGGCGATCACCAACCACGAGTACCCCCGCTTCGACACGAACATCCCGGACCAGTACCGCACCGACATCTGGGAGCGTGACTTCAAGCAGGCCGAGAAGACCGGTGACCTGCCGAGCCTCACGACGATGACGCTGGGTGACGACCACACCGGCGGCAAGCCGACCGGCCCTGCGCAGGTGGCCGACAACGATCTCGCCGTCGGCCGGATCGTCTCGGACGTCTCGCACAGCAAGTTCTGGAAGGACTCCGCGATCTTCGTCCTGGAGGACGACACCCAGGCCGGCTCCGACCACGTCGACGGCCATCGGGGCCCGCTCTGGATCGCAAGCCCGTACGCCACCCGGGGCGCCGTCAACAGCCAGTACTACTCGCAGATCAACGTGGTGAAGACGATCGAGCAGATCCTCGGCGCCCAGCCGATGAACCAGATGGACCGCGCAGCGGTGCCGATGTTCGACGCGTTCACCGACAAGCCCGACTTCACGCCGTACGACGTCGTGCCGAACAACGTGCCGCTCACACAGGGTGTCACCGGCCTGATCCCGGGGACCCCGGCCGCCTCGGACGACTCCGCGACCGCGGCGTCCGTCAGGGCCGCGGACGGCCCGGCCGCCCCGCCGGTCCCCGCCGCGCGGCAGGCTGTCGCCTCCGACTGGGACTCCTGGTACACGCACGAGGCCCAGCCGCACCTGGGCGGCGACAACGCCCGGGTCGACTCGGTGAACCCGGCGCAGCTCAACCGCTACGACTGGTACACCGCGACCGGCTGGAACAGGCCCTACCCGGGCGACAAGGAGATCCTGGCCCCCGGCCAGGTGCCGGGGCGCAACATGCCGAGCGACTTCCTCGGCGAGGACTGATCCCACACCCGAGTGGCAGGTGCCGGCCGGGCGTGCGTGCCCGGCCGGGGCGTACGTGCCCGGCCGGGGCGTACGTGCCCGGCCGGGGCGTGCGTGCCCGGCCGGCACCTGGCCGTCGAGCGAAAGGCCACCCGTGAATTCCGCCCGTGACGTCGTCCCCCCCTCGATCGAGGTACGTGCCCTTACTCGCCGCTTCGGCGAGCGCACGGCTGTCGACGGCGTCCATCTCCGGGTCGAGCCCGGCACGATCTACGGCTTGCTCGGCCGCAACGGTGCCGGCAAGACCACGCTGCTCCGTATGATCCTCGGGCTGCTCACCCCGGACGCCGGCACGGTGACCATCCTCGGTCGCGAGGCGCCCGCCGGCGACGTGGCGGCCCGGGCCGCGGTTGCCGGATTCGTCGAGGAGCCGCGCTTCTACCCGTACCTCTCCGCCCGCCGGAATCTCGAACTGCTCGCCAGGCTCGACGCCGGTACCGACCGGCTCTCACCCGACGTCGCGCTGGATCTCGTCGACCTTGCCGACCGGCGCAACGAGAAGTTCGGCAACCTCTCCACCGGGATGCGGCAGCGACTCGGCATCGCTGCCGCCCTCCTCCGCTCGCCGAAGGTCGTGGTTCTCGACGAGCCGACGATGGGACTGGACCCCGCGAACGCCCAGGCGACGCGGTCTCTCCTGCGGAATCTGGCTGAGCGGGGCGTGGCCGTCCTCCTGAGCAGCCACAACATGGCCGAGGTCGCCGAGATCTGCAATCGGGTCTCGATCATTCACGAAGGCCGAACGGTCTGGGTGGGGACGCAGGCGGACCTTCGTGCCGCCGCCCCGGCCCCCACCCACCGGGTGTGGACGACCGATGACGCGCGAGCGGCGAGCGTCGCCGAGAAGCTGGCCGTCGCAGCCGGCCCGAGCCGCCTGCGTGGCCCCGGCGGATCAGGCGTCTTCATCCGCGGCACCGATGGAGAGCGTGACGTGTTCGTGCTGGAGCTGGCGGCCCAGGGCATCGCCGTGCGCCGTCTCGAACCTGATGTGCCTCCGCTGGACGCCCTCTTCGCTGCCCTGACCACAGGACAGCCCGCCCGGCACGAGAACCCCGCCCAGAACGAGAACGGAGGGGACGCCCCATGAGCGCCTCCGCGGACGCACCGCCGGTGCCGGCCACGCCGCCGCTTCCGGAAGGACCGGCAGGCGACGAGGCCACGTCGCGACCTGGCCTGGCCGTGGCCGTCGGAGTCGAACTCGCCAAGCTGCGCGCGCAGCTTCCGCTGCGCATCGCGATGGCCGGATGCGTCGTGGTGCCGATCGCCGTCGCGGTGCTGATGCGCGTTGTCGACACCCGGCCCGCCGACACTCTCTTCGGCCGCTGGTCCGGTACCACGGGCTTCGCCACCTCGCTGCTCGTGCTCAACTGGGTCGCTGCCTGGGGAGTGCCCCTGCTGAGCGGCCTTGTCGCCGGGGACATCTTCGCCGGCGAGGACCGGCACGGGACCTGGAGAGCGCTCCTGACCCGCTCGTGCACGCGCACCCGGCTCTTCCTGGGCAAGGCCCTGGCGGCCCTGCTCTGCGTCACCGGCTGCTTCGCCGTCCTCGGCGTGGTCAGCGTGGTCGCCGGCCTGGTCGTGGTCGGTCACGCCCCGTTGGTCGGCCTCTCGGGCCAGCTCGTGCCCGCGGGCCACGCGATCGGGCTGGTAGCCGCCAGCTGGCTGCTCTGCCTCCTCCCGACGGCCGCCTTCGTGACGATGGGCCTGCTCTTCTCGATCATCGGCCGCAACACGATGGTCGGCGTGCTTGGCCCGCTCCTGGTGGCGCTGCTGTTCCAGCTGCTCGAGGTCTCCGCCTCCGGGAACGTCGTGCGAGCGGTCCTTCTCTCGACGCCGTATGACGCCTGGCACGCGCTGTTCACCGCCGACGTCCGCAGCGCCACGATCCTCCAGGCGGTTCTGACCAGTGTCGTCTACACCGCGCTGTGCGGGGGCCTGGCCTGGTGGCTGCTGCGTCGCCGCGAGTTCGCCGGCGCGGATGCGGCACCGGCGACCCTGCGGCACACCACGATCCGTATCGGCACGGTACTCGCCGCCGCTGCCGCGGTCGTGGCCGTGCTGAGCGGCATCGGATCGAGCCCCCTCACCGCCGCCAGGCTGGAGGACTCGATGGCGACGACCTTCGGCAACCTCACCGAGGTTCGCTATCAGTGGCAGACCGGGAACAAGGCCGACCCGAGCGTGCCCTGGCATGCCACCTGCAACCGCGGCGCCGTGACGCAGGGCAGTGGAGGGTCCGGCGCCGGCGACGACTGGGCCTGCATCATCGTCGACCGGCGTGTCTCCGACGGCCTGGGAGCCGCGACGCTCGACGTGACCTTGAAGGCGAACGGCTGCTATGACGTCCAGTCGCCCCCGGGCGCGGTCGGCGCGCTCCGTGTGACCGACGATTCCGGGCGGCTCTTCATCAATCCGCTGTACGCCTTCGACGGCTGTCTGGGCACGCCCTGAGATCGGACGGCGAGCCCGACGGGCACGGTCCGGGGAGCCGCCCGGGACCGCCCGTCGACGCGCGCCACGCCCGCCCCGGCGTCGACGCGGTCGCCCGGCACGCTGCCGAACGCGACCCCGCCGCCCGCCGGAGGCGCTGAAGATCAGGGGTTCCGCCGTGCTGCCCCCGCACGCGCCCGGCCCCCGCACGCGCCCGGCCGACGCCCCGCCGACCGGGCGCGCCTCCTTCGACGGTGTCGTACGTTCCGCAGGCCGCGCGTGGCTGACATGCTGCCGGATGGGGCGGCCGTGGAGCGATCGTCGAGAAGGGGCACTGTATGGAGACATCCGACTGGCAACCGGTGCTGGTCCTGCTGGTGCCGGCCGTCGGGGCCGTCGCGCTGCTCCATGCCGTCTCCGTCGTGCTGCGGGCGGTCCGTGTGCCGTTGCACACGGGTCCCTTCAGCGGCGGTCTGGAACCCCTTGAGCATCCCCTTTCCCGGTTCCACGTCCGCTGGTACCCGGTGACGATGATCTTCCTCGCCTTCGACATGGAGATGCTGTTCATGTATCCGTGGACGAAGGTCGTCTCGGCCGTCGGTACGAGTGCCGTCGTCGAGATGTTCCTGTTCCTGGGTGTGCTGCTCGCGGGGGTCGCGTACGCCTGGCGGGAGGGGGCCTTCCGGTGGAGCTGAGACGTGCGCTCCGGCGGACGGCTCTTGCCCGGCCCGGAGTCCTGCCGGCTGTGTCGCCGGGAGCCACCCGGGAACGGCTCGCCGTGGAAGCGGAGCTCGCTCGTCGCGGATGGCCGTGCGTGAGTGCTCCCGCGCAGGCCGACCTGCTGATGGTCCTCGGTCCTCGCGACGCGGGGGAGAGCGAGTGGGTGACGAACATCTGGCGCGCCGTTCCGGCGCCCAGGGCCCGGATATGGCTGCGGGACGCCGAGGACGTCGTCGCGGCCTTCGACCGCGGGCTCGCCGACCTCCACCGCGCGGCGGAGCGCGGCGTCACCGACCATGACGACTCGGCGGGGCATGAGGCCCACGGCGGGCGCCCCATGGGTGCGGTGGAAGGGCTGCCCCTGGCCGACCGTGCCGACGACCGGGACGGGCTGCGGCTCGACCGGCTGCACGTGCCGCTCGGACCGGCCCTCGCCGACTGGCCCGCGGGGCTGGTCCTGCGTCTCGCGTTGCAGGGCGACGTCGTCCAGGAAGCCCATGTCGAGACGGGGGCTCCGGCGCGGTCCCGGCTGCCGTTCTGGGGCGAGCCGTGGCTGCGTGCCGCTTCGGGCGAGCACGTCACGCGGGGCGAGGCCGCGCGGCGGAGGTGCGCGGCGCACCTGGACAGCCTGGGAAGGTTCTTCGCCGTGGCGGGGTGGGGCGCCCTGGCGGCGCGTGCCCGACACGTACGCGATCGTGCCCTGGCCGGGGCCGGCGCCGCGGAACTCTCCTCCCTCGTCCGCCCCGTGGTCCGGCGCGCCGAGCGGTCGCGGGCGCTGCGGTGGCTGACCGCCGGGCTGGGGCGGCTGCCCGCGGAGCACGCGCGCCGGCTCGGTGTCACCGGCCCGGCCCTGGCCGCGGACGGGGACGCCCACCGTCGGATGCTGGCCTGGCTCGACGTGGTGGGGCGTGCGGCGGCGTCCTGCGACGACACCGTTCCCCTTGACCGCGCCGGTGCCCACCTGGCCGGGCCTCGCGGGCGGCTCGACGGGCCCGTGCCCGCCTCGCGGGCGCTGCTGGACGTCTTGCCCGGTCTGCTGGTGGGTGCCGAGTTCGCCGGTGCGCGGATCGTCGTCGCGAGCCTGGATCCGGATCTCGACGAGCTCGCCCACGCTGCGGCAGGGGCGGCCCATGCCTGAGCGGGCTCCCCTGTGGGCGGTCGTCGTCCTGCCGGCTCTGCTTGTGGCGGTGGCGCTGGTGGCGGCGGGGGTCGACGCCGTGCTGGCGGCCGGCGCCCGGAGCCCGGGGTCCCTGCGCAGGGTGCTCCCCCATGCGATGGCTCCCGGGCGCGAGGTACTGCGGCACCTGGTGCAGCAGCCGCGGCGTACCAGGGCATCGGACGTGCCGCTGGCCCGGATCGGGGCCGCGCTCCTGCCGGTCGCGGCGGTCCTGGCCGGAGTCGTGCTGCCGCTGGGCTTCCGGTCGGTGAGCGACCTTCCGGAGGGGATCGTCTGGTTCAACGCGATGGAGGCACTGGCGTGGGCGGCCGTGTGGCTGGCGGGCTGGGGGCCGAACTCGGCGTTGTCCCTGATCGGCGGTTACCGGTTCCTGGCGCAGGGACTGGCCTACGAGCTGCCGCACATGCTGGCGATCACCACGGCCGCGCTCGGCGCGCAGTCGCTGCGGGTCGGGGAGGTGGTCGACGCTCAGGCGGGATTGTGGTTCGGCGCCTGGATGCCGGTGGCCTTCGGGATCTATCTGCTGAGCGCGATGGCGATGGCGTTCTGGGGGCCGTTCGACCAGCCCGCCGGGCAGGATCTCGCCGGGGGCGCGGGCAGCGAACTGTCCGGGCCCGACCGGGTGCTCCTCCTCGGTGGCCGGTGGCTGCTGCTGGTCGTCGCCGCGGCGTTCGGTGTGCCGCTCTTCCTGGGCGGCGGACACGGGCCGCTGCTGCCGGGCTGGGCGTGGACCGTAGTCAAGACGGGGGCTGTCCTGGCCTTGCTGGTCCAGGCCCGGCGCAGGGTTCCGGCCCTGCGGATGGACCGCTACGTGGAGCTGGCCTGGGTCGTGCTGACCCCGCTGGCCATCGTGCAGGCGCTGGTGGTCGCCGTGGTGGTGCTGAACGGGTGGCTCCCTTGACGGGCAGCAGGCCGCTCCCCCACGGACGGCGCGCGGCTTCCATCACGGGCAGCAGGCCGCTCCCCCATGGACAGCGCCCGGCTTCCATCACGGGCAGCAGGCCGCTCCCCCACGGACGGCGCGCGGCCTCCACTACGGGCAGGAGGTGACGGGGACGATGGATGACGCGGTCTTCTGGGTGCTGGCGGCCCTTGCCGTCCTCAGTGGTGTGATGGTGTTCCGCTTCGCTTCCATGGCCAGGGCCACGTTCTCCCTGCTGACCTCGCTGCTGTGCGTGGGTGGTCTCGTCCTGCTGCTGGGGCTCGGCTACCTGGGCGTCGTCATCGTGCTGATGATGACCATCGAGATGGCCATCATGGCCGTCTTCATGGTGATGTACATGATGAATCCGGCCGGCCTCGCGCCGATGACGATGACGATGACGCACAACAAGAAGGGTGCGGCGATCGTCTGCGGCCTCGTGTTCGCGCTGCTGGCCACCGGGATCCTGCTCGCGCCCTGGCCGGCCCGCCGGGGCAGGGCACCCGCCGACCCGACCACGGCCCTCGGCATGTCGCTCATGGGACCCCAGATGCTGACCATGATGACGCTGGGGATGGCGCTGTTCGCGACCATCGTGGCCACGGTGGTCCTGGCCACCCGGCGGGGACGGTACGACCGGCTCGGCGACGACCTGCGGGCGCGGCAGGCGGACGACCCGGTGCGAGGCGGTGCCGGCCGGTGACGCTGGAACTGCTTCTGCTGCCGGCCGCGGCGCTGCTGAGCGTCGGGCTGTTCGGCGCGCTCACCCAGCGGTCGATCGTGATGCTGATGATGGGCCTGGAACTGATGCTGGGCGCGGTCATCCTGGCCGCCGCGACGGTCTGGCACCACATCGCCCCGGCGACGGCCGGCGGCCAGGTGCTGATCGTCCTGGCCATCACCGTCATGGCCGTGGACATGGCGCTCGGGTTCGCCGTCGTCACCGCCCTGTTCCGGTCCCGCGAGATCGACATGACCGACATGGCGGCGGAGCTGAAGGAGTGAGCGCCCTGTTGTGGGCACTGGTCGCCCTGCCGCTCGCCTCCGGTGCGGTGCTCCTCGTGCTGGGGCGCCGAGCCGACGGTGCGGCGCCAGGCGTGGCACTCGCCGCGGCGGCCGCGGCCCTGGGGCTCGCCGTCGCCGCCGCCCTGCGGCACCCGGCCGTGCGGGCGCCCCTGCTGGACGGGCTTCCGGTGAGGCTCGCGGTAGACGGTCTGTCCGGGCTGCTGGTGGTCACCGTCGCCGCGGTCACCCTCGCTGTCCTCGTGTTCAGCGCCGCCTCGTTCACTCCGGACGAGCCCCGGGCGCGCTTCTTCGGGCTGATGCTGGTGTTCGCCGGGAGCATGCTCGTGACGGTGACCGCGGCGACGGTCCCCGTGCTGCTGATGGCCTGGGAGGTCATGGGCGCCGCGTCGTGGGCCCTGATCGGCTACTGGTGGCGGGACCCGGAGCGTACGGACGCGGCCGGCACCGCGTTCCTGACCACCCGTACCGCGGATCTCGGCCTGTACCTGGCCGCGGGTGCCGCGCTGGCGAGCGGCCGGGACCCGGGGCTCTCGCTCGACGCCCTCGCCCGGGCCGGCGAACCGTGGTTGTCCCTCATCACCGCGGGCATCGTCGTCGCCGCCTTCGGCAAGTCGGCCCAGCTTCCCTTCAGTTTCTGGCTCTCCAGGGCCATGCGGGGTCCGAGCCCCGTCTCCGCACTGCTGCACTCGGCCACGATGGTCGTCGCCGGCGCGTACCTGCTGCTGCGGACCGGGGCGCTGCTGGACTCCTCCGGCTGGGGCGACGACGCGGTCGCGTGGGCGGGTGCGGCCACCGCGATCTGCACCGGCCTCGTCGCCGTGGCACAGCGGGACCTCAAACAGCTGCTCGCCGCGTCCACCTGCGCCCAGATCGGCTTCATGGTGCTCGCCGCCGGAGTCGGGGCGAGTGTGGGCGGCACGCTCCAGCTCATCGCCCACGCTGCCGCCAAGAGCCTGCTCTTCCTGGGAGCCGGAGCCTGGCTCACCGCGCTGGGCACGCAGCAACTCCCCGCGCTGACCGGCGCGGCGCGCCGCCCGCGGGTGGTCGGCTGGTCATTCACGGTGGGGGCGCTCTCCCTGGCGGGACTGCCGCCGCTCTCCCTCTGGGCCGCCAAGGACATCCTGCTGACCGGGGCCCTGGACACCACCCCCTGGCTGTACGCGGCCGGGCTCGTCGCGTCCCTGCTGTCGGCGGTCTACAGCGCCAAGGTCCTGTGGTACGTGTGGCGCCCCGCGTCGGTCCCGCGCCCGGAGGCCCGGCGCATCCCCGGTGGTGCCGTGGTGCCCCTGGCTCTGTCGGCGCTCGCGTGCCTCGCCCTGACGGCACTGGACTTCCCTCCACTACGGGACAGCATCGGGCGGATCCTCACGGCAGGCGGCCGGCCCGCCCCTCGCGCGTGGGAATTGATCCTCTCCGGCGGCCTGGCCCTGGCGGCGGGAGCGGTCGTCTGGGGCCGGGGGACGCGCCCGCTGCCCCTTCAGGCCCGTATGAAGGTTCTGCTGGGCGACTGGCTGGGGCTTGAGTGCGCCGCACACATCCTCCTGGTGGCACCCGTGATGCGGCTCGCCCGCGCCGCGGCGGCCTTCGACGACCGGGTCCTGGACCGCGCCGTCGACGGTTCCGCCGCGGCCACCGTGCTCCTCGCCCGCTGGACGGACGGCGTCGTGGAGCAGGCCGTCGACGGCACGGTGACCGCGGTCGCCGCCGGGACCCGCGCTCTCGGACGCTTCGCCCGCCGTCCGCAGACCGGCCGGCTGCACCAGTACCTCGCCCAGGCCGCCGCCGCCTTCACCGTCATCGCCGTCGTGCTCGTCCTCGTGAGGTGACCCGCGTGCTGACCGCCCTCGTCTTCCTGCCCACGGCCGTGGCACTGCTCCTCCTCGCCCTGCCGCGCCGCACGGCACCGGCGGTGTTCCGCGGCGTGTGGGTGGCGGCGTCGGCCGTCGAGTTCGCTCTCGTCGTCGCGATGTGGGCCCGGTACGAAGCCGGCGACGGCACCCGGTTCGAGCAGCGGGCCCGCTGGATTCCCAGCGCCGGCATCGGCTACCACGTCGGCGTCGACGGGCTGTCGCTGCCGCTGGTCGCCCTCACCTGTCTGCTGTTCCTCGCCTGCGCCGTGTACTCGCTGCGGGAGCAGCGCAGGATCCGTGAGTTCGCCGCGCTGTTCCTCTTCCTCCACACCACGTGCCTGGGGTTGTTCGCGGCCCTGGACCTGATCCTGTTCTTCGTCTTCTTCGACCTGTCCATCGTGGCGATGTACTTTGTCATCGCCGGATGGGGCCACCGGCAGGCGGCCCGCGCCGCGCTGAAGTTCTTCCTCTACACGTTCACCGGGTCCCTCGCCCTGCTGCTCGGATTCATCGGCCTCTACCTCGCCGCGTCACCTCACACGTTCGACATGGTGGAGCTGACGCGGCAGAACCCGCTCGCCGGGCGCTCCGTCCACGGCGGCCTGGTGCTGCTGGCCGTCGTCATCGGCCTGGCGGTGAAGACGCCGACGGTGCCCTTCCACACCTGGCTGCCGCTCGCCCACGTTCAGGCGCCGGCCGCCGGCTCGGCGATCCTCGCCGGGGTGCTGCTGAAGATGGGCACGTACGGCTTCGTCCGCATCGCCATGCCCATGCTCCCGGAGCAGTGGCGGCGTCACGCCCTCGCCCTGGTCGTCGTCGGCGTCCTCTCGGTCCTCCACGGAGCCCTGGTCGCCCTCGCGCAGAGCGACTTCAAGCGGATGGTGGCCTACACCTCCGTCAATCACATGGGCTACGTCGTGCTCGCGGTCGGCGCGGCCGGGACGATGGCCGAGGGCTCCGGGCAGGCGCGTTCCCTCGCCGTCACCGGGGCCGTGACGCAGATGGTCAGCCACGGCCTGCTGACCGGCGCGCTGTTCCTCCTCGCGGGGGTGCTCCACGAACGCGGCCGCACCTACGACATGAGCGCCTACTCCGGCGTGGCCGCCGTGGCACCCGCGTTCGCCGCCATGACGGGTGTCGCCGCCTTCGCCTCGCTCGGTCTGCCCGGCTTCTCCGGCTTCATCGCCGAGTTCCAGATCTTCACCGGCAGCCTCGGACCACGCCCGCTGGCCACCGCGCTCGCCGTGCTCGGCATCCTGCTCACGGCGGGGTTGTTCCTCCGCGCGCTGCGGCGGGTGTTCACGGGGCCGCTGCGGCTGCCGGACGCGCCCGGTGCGCCCCGCCCGTTCGCCGACATCCGGGCATATGAGGCCGCCGCCGTGGTCCCGCTCCTGGGCCTCGCCGTCGTCCTCGGCGTGGTGCCGCGCTTCCTGCTCGACGTCATCGAGCCGGCCTCCCGCACCGTCCTGGACCTGCTCGCCCGGTGAACGGGATGAACGAGAACCCCCTCGACCTGCTGCCCGAAGTGCTGCCGGCCGCCTCCGCCGTGCTCGGCCTGCTGCTCGGCTCCTGGCTGCCACGCACCCGGCAGTGGGTCGTGGGTGCGGTGGCGGCCGCGGCCTGCGTGGCCGGAATCGCCGCCGCGGCGGTGGCCGCCGCCGAGCCCGCCACGACCGCGTTCGGCAACGCCTTCGCGATCGATGCCGTGACCGGCGTCGTTCGAATCGTCGTGCTCGCCGGCACGCTCCTGGTGCTCGCCGTCTCCTTCCGCCCCTTGAAGGGCGACCCGCGAGAGGCCGAGTTCCACGTCCTCGTACAGCTCTCCGCCCTCGGCGCGCTCGCGATGTCCGGCACGCAGGACCTGCTGCTGCTCGCCGCCGCGTATCTCCTGACGAGCGTTCCCGCCTACGCGCTCGCCGGGTTCAGCAAGGACGGGCCCGGCACGGAGGCCGCCCTCAAGTACTACGTGATCGGCGCCCTGCTCGGCGTCCTCATGCTGACCGGCATCACCCTCCTCTACGCGACGGGGCGCGGCACCGGGTACCCGATGCTCCGGGACACCTTGCGGGACGCGCCGGAGGGGCTGGTCGCCGCCGGGACGGCGGCACTTCTGGCGGGCGTGCTCTTCAAGGCAGGCAGCGCCCCGGCGCACTTCTGGGTCCCCGACGCCGTGCAGGGCAGCAGCCCGCCGGTCGCCGCCCTGCTCACCACGCTGCCCAAGATCGGCGCGCTCGCCGCGCTCTTCCGCCTCGGCGCCACCGTCTTCACCGACGGCACGCTGCCGTGGACCGCCCTGATCGCCGTGCTCGCCACCGCCTCCATGACCCTGGGCAACCTCGCCGCCTTCTTCCAGCACGACGTCCGGCGACTGCTCGCCTACTCCACCATCAGCCAGGTCGGCTACCTCCTCCTGCCGGTGGCCGTCGCGGGCCGCTCGGACCTCGCCCAGCAGGCACTGCTGTACTACCTCGCGGCCTACACGGTCACCAACCTCGGCGCCTTCGCCGTCGTCTGCGCCCTGCCCCGTGCGCACACACTGGACGACTACCGCGGGCTCGCCCGGGAGCACCCCCTGCTGGCCGCGAGCCTCGTCATCTGCCTGCTGGGCCTCGTCGGCACCCCGCCCACCGCCGTCTTCCTCGGCAAACTCGAAGCGTTCAGCGCCGCCATCGACGGCGACCACGCCTGGCTGGCGGCCGTGGCCGCCGCCAACACCGTGGCGTCGCTCTTCTACTACCTGCGCTGGATCGTGCCCGCGGTCTCGCGCACCGGCACACCGCGGACCGCCGGGGCGGGCCGCACGGCACGCGTCGTGGCCCACATCGCCGCGGCGGCCTCCCTCGGCCTGGGCCTGGCCGGAGGACCGGTCCTCGGCGTGCTGGGCGGTTCCGTCACCCCCTGACGGGCATGTCCCCCTGACGGGCATGACCGCGGCCCGGGCCGCGCGTCGGTGGCCCGGTCGGGCCGAAGAGCAGCGTGTACCGGTGCCGAGGACGAGTGCCCTGGCTGTGCCCGGCGCCCCTGAGGAGCCCCGGGTGCCCCGGAAGCCGGGGGGCACCCGGGACCGGGTCAGCCCTCGGGGGCCTTGGCGAGGGTGCCGGCGGTGCCGGGGATGTCCTGGAGGCGGACGGATGTGAGGCCTCCGGTCGCCGTCAGGGTGTTGTCGCCCTTGGCCAGCGACAGCAGCACCGAGACGGTGCGATAGGACGTGGCCGAGCCGGTCGGGGGCAGCGCGAGCGTCGTGGGGGCCTGGCCGTTGACGCTGAGGGTGGCGGTACGGGGCGCGGAGTCGCCGTTGGCGTACGTGAAGTCGGCCAGCTTCAGCCCCGCGGTGTCCGCCGTCACGGAGTCGACGTCCTGGTAGGCCGTGCCGCCGGCCTCCCGGCCGGAGACGGTCAGCAGGACAGCCTCACCGGCCGGCACCGTGGCGGTGTAGCCGTCGGTGTGCCTGCCCACGTCGGTGTGCCGCCAGACGTCGCGGACGGACGCGGCGGCACCGGTCAGCCCCAGGTCGGTCCAGCGGGCGGTGACGGGCGCGGCGGCCGAGGTGCGGTTCAGCAGCAGGACGGCGCGCCGCCCGGTGCCGGACAGCACCTTCGTGTACACCTGCAGCCCGGCGGTGTCCTCGGCCACCTTGACGCCCTGGAGGCCGCGCCGGTCCTGGTCGATGGCGATGACCTCGGGATCGGTCAGGATCTCCGTGGTGGTCCGGGACATCGTGGCGAGGTCGTTGCCGGCGAGCAGCGGGGCGCCGGAGATCGCCCACAGGCTCATATGGGTGCGGTCGAGCGTCGTGTGGGAGCCCGTCATGCCGACCATCAGCATGTCGGGGTCGTTGTAGTAGCCGGTGTGCTGGGCGGTGGGGTGCAGGCCCTTGTCGAAGTTGGACAGCATCGCGGTGGCCGACGGGGTCTGGCCCCAGTAGATGATGTCGCCGCTGGTGCGCCACAGGTCACCGACGCCCGGGGCCCAGTTCCACGGCTGACCCGAGCCCCATTCGCACAGCGACAGCACAAGACGGCGGCCGGTGACGGCGGTCGCCGCCTTGTTGGCCTGGCTGATGGCCCGGTAGGTGGTCTCCTGGTCGAGCCCCTCGTCCTGGCCGCCGCACCAGTCGATCTTCACATAGTCGAAGCCCCACCGCTGGAACGTCTCCAGGTCCTGTTGGTAGTGGCCTTCGCTGCCGGTGCCGGGGGCGGCGGGGGTGCCCGGCGGGGTCGGGTAGTAGTAGCCGCAGCCGTTCTTGCCGGCGTCGGTGTAGATGCCGGCCTTGAGGCCCTTGCTGTGGATGTACGCGGCGATCGCCGCCATGCCGCCGGGCCACTGTGTGTGGTCGACGGTGATGTAGCCCTTGCTGTCGCGGGTGCCGAGCCACCAGCCCTCGTCGATGTTGACGTACCTGTAGCCGGCCCTGGCCATGCCGGAGGACACCATCGCGTCGGCCTGGGCCTTGATCGTGTGGTGGTCGATCCGGCTGGCGAAGCTGTTCCAGGAGGCCCAGCCCATGGGCGGCGGGGAGACGTCGATCTGTGCGGGGTCCGCGGCCGGTGCGGCGGCGGCCGGTGCGGCGGCGGCCGGTGTCGGACGGGCTGCCGGGGCCGCCCGTGCCGTGGCCGTCGGCAGGCCGATGAGCAGGCCGACGGCCAGCAGGGAGACGGCGGCACGCCGGCGGCCCCCGGGGCGCGGCATGCGCGAGAGGGGAAGGAGGGAGCGGAGCATCACACCGTCCGTTCGATATACCGGACATAGTCCGGGATTTTGGTCAAGGCTGCTCCGGAAGGATTCTGGAGACCTCGTTCGGCGCTGGCAAGAGGGGCGACGCGGCGCGAGGCCGGTGCGTCACTCGCCGTGGAACCCGCCGCGGACGCCCCCTTCCCTCCCGGGCTCGGGAAAGTGCTCGCAGCCGGGGCAGCCCGCGGCGCCGCGCTCCTGGATGCCACGGTCCTGTTCGGCGAGGTCGACGGCGGCGTCGATGGGAGCCTCGCGGTGCGTCCGGCGCTGCGCGGGATCGGTCCCCATCATGATCCCGGCGGAGAGCAGATCCGCCGTCAGCCGGGCGTCGGCGGCCGCCCGCAGGGCGTCCGGATCGGGTTCGACGAGCTGGTCGGCGGAGGGCGGCCGGCCGGGCCCGCGGCCGTCGGGCAGGTGGCGCTCGGCCCAGGCCAGGAACGCGTCGCGGAGCGGTGACTGGGCCAGACCGTCCAGGTACTCGCGGACGATGCCGATCACCTCGCCGTGCCCGAAGGTGACCGAGCCCAGGGCGCTGGTCACCGTGCTGGCCGCGAGTTCGGCGAGGGTGTCCACCTCCTGCCGGCGCTCCTCGCTGCGCGCGTCCTGCCGGCGCTCACGGTCGAGCCGGGCGCCGAGGTCCGCGGCGCCGTTCAGGGGGTCGTCGAGTCCGGCTTCCCGCGCGGCGGCGTCCGCCTGCGCCCGCTCCGGCGACGGCCGCCGGTCGTCGGCGGCGTACAGGGTCTCGGCCTGCAACCCGCCCATGCGCCGGGCGAGGTCGAGTTCGGCGGTGGTCGGTCCGTCGTGGCCGTCGCCGCCGGCGCGTTCCTCGACGCGCACCAGCAGCGCCGTGAGCGCGGGCAACCGCGGCGGACGCGAGGCGAACTCCGCCTGGACGGCCCGGTAGAAGGCGCGCTCCCCCGCGGCTTCGAGCTCGTGCCGGCGCGCGACGGCATAGTGGTCGTGGATGCGCCGGGCCAGCAGCGGCCCGAGGGCGGGCGGCGCGGTGACGCCGAGGAACGCCACCAGGACCAGTCCGATCTTGACGATCGTCAGGGTGCGCTGGACGGCGCCGACCACGCCGGGCAGGCGGAGCCGGGCGAGCAGTTCGGCGCACCGGCGCACCGGGCGCGGTGCCCTTCCGCGCGCCCCGGTCAGGTACAGGGACACCGCGGTGAGCAGTGCGAACACACTCGCCCAGAGCCACCACGGCAGGTCGATCGCCGCACCGAGCCGGCCCGCCGCCAGCCGCAGCGCCGTCACCTCGGCGCCCGGCAGGTCGAGCAGGTTGGCCAGCCATATCAGGAACAGCACGAGGACGGTGCCGAGCATCAGCGCGAACGCGATGTCGGCGGCGACCGAGACGGACGTCCTCGGATGCCGCAGCATCCATCGCCAGACGCGCACGGCCAGCCAGGCCATCAGCACGAACACCGGGGCCTCCAGCGGCCCGCCGAGCAGTTGGCCGTCGAAGAGCAGGAACAGCAGGTACGCCAGCGGTGGCACGGTCGCCGGCCAGGCGAGGCCGCGCAGCCGCGGTCCCGCCGGCGCCCCGTGCACCAGCCGCACCACGGCCGTGCCCAGCGCCCCCGCGAGCGCCAGCTGCGCCACCGCCCGGCCCACGGCGCCCGGCGCGAACTCGTCGCTCATGACCACGGCCATGAGGAGCAGGAACGACACCGCCGCGCCGATGACATGCCCGTTCGGGCGGGCCTTCGGGGAGGTGCCCATGACGGCGAGGAAGAGCAGCGCCAGCGGCGGCACGAGCAGCTTCCCGCCGGGAGACCGGTGCTGCAACTCCAGGAAGCACGCCGCGGAGAGGTACAGGCTCGGCACCACGAACACCAGCGACCGGACCAGGAGCCGGCGGCGCGGGTGCGGCTCAGGGGCCGGCGGCGCGGGCCGCAGCCGTGCCGGCCGGCGGCGCCGGAGGACGGGCCACAGCGGCAGCAGCGCCGCGACGGTGCCCACCGTGGCGGCGAGCAGCAGTTTCAGCACGATCAGCGCGGCCGCCGCCACGGCCCGCCCCGGCCGGCCGAGCACCACCACCTCGGCGCAGCCGAGCAGCAGCGCGTCCGCACCGGCCAGTCGCAGCAGACGCCTGACGAACGGCGGGTCCTCCGCCGCGCGCCGACGCAGCACGCTCGGCACCCGACGGGCCGTCAGCACCCCCAGGGCCGCGAGGCCGGCCGCCACGGCGGAGAAGAGCACCTCCAGGGCCACCCTGCCGGCCAGACCGCCGCCCACCACGGGCAAGCGCAGGAACAGGGCCGGAAACAGCCCGAGACCGGTCGCGCCGCCGACCACCGCCGGCAGCGCCGACGGTCCCTCCACGCGCACGAAGACCCGACCGACGTGCCGACGCAGGTGCAGCCGCATGGCGGAAGAGTACTGACCGGTGCGCGCGAGGTGTGCCGCGGGCGGCCGATGGCCCTTGTGGCCGGTCGAGTTCACGCCATCGGGAGCGGTGCGACCGGGAAGAGGGGTTCGCCGCAATGTAGTTGAATGCTAAACTTCCTGCGTCGGAACGAGGCCCGCCGAAGCGGCGGGACGACGTGGGCGACGCCGCCCGGGGCCGGGTGCCCTGGAGGCCGCCGCACCTGGAGAGGACACGGAGCTGTGACGAACGCATTCGCACCCATCACCGTCGGAGCCACCACGGCAGCCAACCGCGTGTTCATGGCCCCGATGACGCGCAACCGCGCCACGCTGGACGGGGTGCCCACCGAGCTCATGGTCGAGTACTACCGGCAGCGGGCGGGCGCCGGGCTGATCGTCACCGAGGGCATCCAGCCGAGCCGGGTGGGCCAGGGCTACATCGCCACACCGGGCTTGCACGACGCGGAGCAGGTCGCCGCCTGGCGGTCCGTGACCGACGCGGTGCACGCGGCGGGCGGTACGATCTTCGCCCAGATCATGCACGCCGGCCGGATCGGCCACCCGCTGCTGACGGGCCTCACCCCCGTCGCGCCCTCCGCCGTGCAGGCACCCGGAGCCACCTACACCACCGAGGGCCGCAAGGACAACGTCGTTCCTCACGAACTCACCGAGGACGAGATCCTGGAGACCATCGCCGACCACGTCTCCGCCGCACGCAACGCCTTGGACGCCGGCTTCGACGGAGTGGAGCTCCACGCGGCCAACGGCTACCTCCTCCAGCAGTTCCTCTCCGACAACGTCAACCTGCGCACCGACCGGTGGGGCGGCAGCGTCGAGAACCGCGTCAGATTCCCCGTCGAGGTCGTCAAGGCGGTCGCCGCCGCCGTCGGCCCCGAGCGCGTGGCACTGCGCATCTCGCCCGGAAACACCGACCTGGACATCGTCGAGACCGACCCCGCGGCGCTGTACACCGCGCTGCTGCACGCCCTGTCGGACCTGCCGCTCGCCTACGTCCACATGCGGGAGACCGGAGAGCGCGACCTGACGCTCAAGGTGCGGGCCGCCTGGTCGGGGCCGTTCGTCCTCAACCCCCTGTACGAGGAGCACGCGCCGCACAAGGCCCTGACCGCGGTCCTGGAGGAAGGCATCGCGGACGCCGTGGCCTTCGCACGGCCGTACCTGGCCAACCCGGACCTCATCGCCCGCCTCAAGACCGAGGGCCCGTACAACACGGCCGACCCCACGTCCTTCTACGGGGGCGGCGCGGAGGGGTACACCGACTACCCTTCGGCCACCGCCTGATATCCGCGCACGACAGACGACACAGGACACACAACACACGACACACGGCGGACAGCGCACGGTGCGGCCCGGCCGGCCCGTCGGCGTCGGCCTCCCCGAGCGCCCGCCCGAGCGCCCGCCCGGTGGGCCGGCCGGTGGCCCGGCCGGTGGGCCGGCCGGTGGGCCGGCCGTCACCGGGCCGGCGCACCGGGCAGCGGGGCCTTGAAGACGAGTGGCCACCCGCCGGTACCGCTGAGCCAGGCTCCCAGCGGCGGCCCAGGCCGGCCCTACAGGTGCCGGCCAGGGCGATGGCACGGCCCTGCCGTCCCTCAGGAGCAGACCGTGCGGCACAGCGGCGTCGCCCAGGCCTCCGCGCCGCCTACGCCCCGTGTGACTACCACCGGCAGGGACAGGCTGGCGGCCCCCTGAGGGCGGCGCCCGGCGCAATACTGAGGGCATGGCACCCCATCCCGAACCCCGCACCGACCCGGCGGCCGTGCCGGACCCCGGCTCGGAGCCCGGCCATGGGCCTCACCTCGCCCCGTGGGCGGAGCTGAGCGGGTTCCCGCGCACCCGCGCCCGGCCGAAGCGACCGACGTGGCACTCCCCGTCCACGGCCGATGGCGCCGGGCGCCGGACCCGCGGCCGGAGGATCCGGCACCGCAGGTGACCGGCCCGACGAGCAGGTCAGCCTGAGCGCGGCGCCTGCTCGGTTCACGCGATTCGACGACCGGACAACGTCCCGCACCTCAGTGCGGGCGGCCAAGGCCCCTGCCCGGACATCACCTGAGTGTGCAGCCCGCCACGTCATGGGTGCCGGCCGATCGGCTGACGACAAAAACCCGGGCCGGACGGCGCCCGTGGGTCTGCCGCGCCTCGATGGCCCGCGTCTCCCAGGCTCGATGGAGCCGGTTCCCCGTGTGCCAAACAAGTCAGAGCAAGGAGTGGACCATGAGTTTTCGTACGATCAATCCGGCTACGGGAGAAGTCGTTAAGGAATTCCCGATGCAGTCGGACGAGGAGATCTTCGCGGCTCTGGCGGCCGCGGACCGGCACTACCGGGAGGACTGGAAGTTCAGGCCGGTCGCGGAACGGGCCCGGATCGTCGGCCGCGCCGCCCGGATCCTGCGCGAGAAGCGGGATGAACACGCGGCATATCTCACCCTGGAGATGGGCAAGGTCGTCCGCTTCGGCTACTTCGAGGTCGATCTGGTCGCCGACATCCTGGACTACTACGCCGAGAACGGGGAACGGCTCCTCGCCGAGCGGTCGCTGCCCGGCGAGCCCGGCGCGACGCTGGTCGCCGAACCCATCGGCGTCATCCTGGCGATCGAGCCCTGGAACTTCCCCTACTACCAACTGGCCCGGGTCGCCGCGTCCCAGCTCGTCGCGGGCAACGTGGTCATGATGAAGCACGCCGAGAACGTGCCGCAGTGCGCCCTCGCCTTCGCGCGGCTGTTCGAGGAGGCGGGGGCACCGGAGGGCGTCTACACCCATCTCTTCTGCAGCGTCGAGCAGGTCGCCGGGCTGATCGACGACTTCCGTGTCCGCGGCGTCACACTGACCGGCAGCGAGCGGGCGGGGTCCTCCGTCGGCGAACGCGCCGGCCGCAACCTCAAGAAGGTCGTCCTCGAACTGGGCGGCAGCGATCCCGCCCTCATCCTGGACGGCGCCCCTCTCGACCACGCGGTCGAGCAGTGCGTGATGGGCCGTACCTACAACTCGGGACAGGGCTGCGTCAACATCAAGCGCGTCATCGTGGTGGGCAGGGAACGCGGTGAGCAGATGCTGGCCGCCCTGAAGGAGCGGTTCGCGGCGATCACCGTGGGGGATCCCACCGACGAGAGCACCCTGCTCGGCCCCGTCGTCAGCGAACGCGCCCTGGAAGGGCTGCTCAAGCAGATCGAGGACGCCGAGGCCGCCGGAGCGCGGATCGTCCACGGCGGCAGGCGCGTCGAGCGCCCCGGGTTCTACCTCGAACCGACGATCGTCACGGACATCACCGAGGACAATCCGCTCCACCAGCAGGAGGCCTTCGGGCCCGTGCTGTCCTTCTACGTCGTGGACAGCGAGGAAGAGGCCATCGCGCTGGCCAATGCCACCCCCTACGGGCTGGGCGCCTATGTCTTCGATGCGGACGTCGAGCACGCCAGGCAGGTCGCGTCCCGTATCGAGTCGGGCATGGTGTACATCAATTCGTGCTTCATCGACTCGCCGCGACTGCCTTTCGGCGGGGTCAAGAACTCCGGATTCGGGCGCGAACTGTCGGAACTGGGCATCGGGGAATTCCTCAACCACAAACTGGTCCGGGTCGCCGACGCAGCCTGAGAAGGACGTCCACGGACGCCGACGGGACGGTCGGCGTCGCGGTGACCGGCCACGAGAGGGGACAGGGCATCCGCACGGACGTCGGAGAGACCGACGTCGGCTCCGTGGACGAGCCGGACCTGCACATCGGGACCAACCGGGCATGGCTGACAGACTGGGGCGCATGGCAGAAGCACGAAGCTCGTGGCGAGCTCGTCTCGCGCCGCCCGAGTGGCTCAGGGCGAGCCTGCGCCCGCGGCCCGGCCCCGTCCCCTGGCGCACGATGGTGCGCGCCTCGGTCGCGCTCAGCGTGCCCCTCGCCGTGGGGTACGCCGTCCATCAGCCGGTCTACGGAGCTCTGGCGGCCGTGGGCGCGCTGAACAGCGTGCTCAGCGACACGGCGGACGCGTACCGGTTGCGCCTGTTCAGGATCGCGGTGCCGCTGCTGTTCGGCACATGCGGAGTGGTGCTCGGCACGCTGGTGCGCGGCGAGGGTTGGTACGCGGTGGTGATGCTGGCCGGAATCGCGCTGGTCTCCGGCATGATCTCCTCGATCGGCCCGGTGGCGTCCGCGTCAGGGCTGCTGCTCCTGCTGAACGCGGTGATCGGCTCGGGGCTCCCCCTGCCGCACCCCTGGTGGAGGCCGCCGCTGGCGATCGCCGCCGGCGGTCTGTTCCTCCTCGTCCTGGCCCTGCTGGCGTGGCCGTGGCGCGGCGGTCTGCCCGAGCGGGTCGCGGTCGCCGACTCCTACCGTGCGGCGGCGGACATGCTGGCGTCGGCCGGCACGGCGGAGTACGAGACGAAACGGGAAGCCGCCACCCGTTCGCTCAACCACTCCTACGACCTGCTTCTGTCGCACCGCGCCGGCGACCACGGGCGCAACTCGTCCCTGGTGAGGCTCATGGCGCAGCTCAACGTGGTGACACCGCTCGTCGAGGCCGCTCCCGCCGCCCACCTGCAGGGTGGGCGCATACCTGCCGAGATCCCGCTGACGGTGCGGCGGCTGGCCGCGGAGATCGAGAAGCCCGGCAGCGATCCCCGGTCCGCGACACCCCCCGTCCTGCCGCAGCCCGCGACGCCGTCGGAGCGTGCGGTGGACGAGGCGGTGCGCTACGCGGTCGCCGTCGTCCACCACACCGACAGCGTGCCCGACAGTCTGGACGACCGTCTCGGCAAGCCCGCGGCCTTCCGCGTGCGCATGCACCGCGCGGCCCGTGCGCTGCTCCTGTCGCGGCAGTCCTGGCGCTACGGCCTGCGTCTCGCGTTGTGCATCGGGCTGGCGCAGGCGCTGGTGTCCCTGATCTCCGTCGACCGCTCCTACTGGGTGGCCCTGACCGTCACCTTCGTCCTCAAACCGGATTTCGGCTCGGTCTTCTCCCGCGCGCTCCTGCGGGCGCTGGGCACGACGGCGGGGCTGGTGGTGGCCGCGGCGGTCGTCGCGGGCATCCCCGTGGGCTGGTGGGACGTGCCGGTCATGGTCGTGCTCGCGGCGCTCGTGCCGGCCGCGTCGGCGAAGGGATACGCGTTCCAGACCGCGGCGGTCACACCCGTGATCCTGCTCATCTCGAACAACATCAGCCACTCTGGCTTCGGCCTGGTGCTGCCCCGGTTCGTGGACAGCCTGCTCGGATGCGTGATCGTGCTGGTCGCCGGATACCTGCTGTGGCCGGAGAGCTGGCACAGCAGGATCGGCTTCCGGCTCGCGGAAGCCGTGGACCAGGCGGCGGAGTACGCCGGGTGCGCCTTCGCGCGCGCCTCCGACGTGGATCCGACGGTGCGGGCCCGTGCGCGCCGCCGGATCTACCGTGAACTGTCGAACGTGCGGACCGAGTTCCAGCGCGCCCTGACGGAGCCGCCGCCGATGGGCGCCCGTGCCGCCGCGTGGTGGCCCCTGCTCGTCGCGGTCGAGCGGGTGGTGGACGCGATCACCGCGGCCCGGGTCCGTGTGGAGCACGGCGCCGTCGTGCCGGATCCGGCGCAGGCGGCGGGCGTCGAGGCGCACCTGCGAGCGCTCGCCGCGGACCTTCGCTCGAACACCACGGCGTCGGCGGCGGAACCCGTGCCGATCCCTGACGCGGACGACGTGCTGGCGCCGTTGTGGCAGGAGCTGAGGGCGGTGCGGGGCATCGTGTCCTCCGCCCGCACCACCCCGTCACTCCGCCGGGAAGGGGTGTGACCGGCACGTCCCGGGCCTCGTCCGCTCGCCGCGGGCCTCCTCACACCGCTGAGCGGGGACCGACCGCCGCGACGCCCTCGACCAGGTGGAGGGTCGGGAGGGCGTTCCGGCACACTGCAGTTCGCCGTACCCGTTGCCGCAGAAGACGCCCGCCGGTAGCGGGGCATGAGGGGTGACGACGGCGCCGGCCCCGCCGGCCACGGGGGCGGGCACGATCGCGGTCACACCGGTGTTCACCTCCGGGGCACGCCGGACCGTGGTGTGTCCGACCCGAACGCCCGGCACGTCGGTGATGGCGTTGTGCGTGCCGGGCGGCAGGGCGCCGACGCCCAGGCCGATCTCCCGTGCCGATGGCCTCGCCCTCATGTCGTCGGCTCGCCCCGGGCGCCCTCCGCGGCCGGCGCGGCGTCGGTGCCCCGGGCACCCGCCCCCGCGTCGGGGACGACCAGCTCGCTCTCGGCGAGGCCGAGCTGGCCCGAGACCGCGGCCAGTTCCTCGCCGAGCGGCTCGGACGTCACCACCTCGTGCTCGCCGCCGGCCTTGCCGGTCAGCAGGGAGGCGACCGCCGCGACGGCACAGGCCGCGACCGCGAACCAGAAGGCGACGATCAGGCCGGAGTGGAACGGACCGGAGATCAGGTGGGGGAAGAACTCCTTGTTGGTGATGTTCGTCCCGCCGCCCGGCATCTTGGCCAGCTGGTCGCCCAGCAGCTGCTTGAAGGGGTTGTAGCCGAGGAACGCCGCGAACAGCACGGCGATGGGCGGCAGCTGGGAGACACTCTGGGCCACGCCCTGCGGCACACCCTGCTGGACGAGTCCGTCGTGCATGGCGCTCGGCAGGGTGTGCGAGAGGCCCGCGATCATGAGGCTGAAGAAGACACCGATGGACAGCACCGACGCGGAGTTCTGGAACGTGGCGCCCATGCCGGCGCCCGCGCCCCGGGACTCGGCGGGCAGCGCGTTCATGATCTCGGCACGGTTCGGCGAGGCGAAGAGGCCGGAGCCGAGGCCGTTGACGAAGATCAGCAGCGCGAAGACCCAGTAGTCGAAGTCGGTCGGCAACGCCATCAGCGCCACGAACCCGACCCCGGTGAGCACCGCGCCGCCGACCGTGAACGCGCGCGCCCCGAGCCGGTCGGAGAGCCAGCCGGACAGCGGCGCGGAGAGCAGGAAGCCGATGGTCAACGGGATCATGTAGATGCCCGCCCACAGCGGGGTCTTCTCGAAGCTGTAGCCGTGCAGCGGCAGCCAGATGCCCTGGAGCCACATGATCAGCATGAACTGGAGGCCACCGCGGCCGAGCGCCATCATCAGGCTCGCGATGTTGCCCGCGGTGAAGGCCCGCAGCCGGAACAGCGAGAGCCTGAAGAGCGGTTCCGCCACCTTCAGCTCGATCCAGACGAAGATCCCGAGGACCGCGGCACCGCCGACGAGGGCGAGCAGCACCAGCGGGTTGGCCCAGCCCATCGTGCTGTCGCCGTAGGGCTGGATGCCGTAGGTGATGCCGACCAGCACGGAGATCAGGCCCACCGCGAAGGTGACGTTGCCCCACCAGTCCATCTTCGCCTTGCGGCGCACACCGGTGTCGTGGAGCTTGAGGTACGCCCAGATGGTGCCGAAGACGCCGAACGGCACCGACACCAGGAAGATCAGCTTCCAGCTGACCGGGGCCAGCACCCCGCCGAGGATGAGACCGATGAACGAGCCCGCGATGGCGGCGATGGAGTTGATGCCGAGCGCCGTGCCGCGCTGGTGCGCGGGGAAGGCGTCGGTGAGGATCGCCGTGGAGTTGGCGAACAGCAGCGCGCCGCCGATGCCCTGGGCGATGCGCCAGCCGATCAGCCAGAGGGCGCCCGCGCTGCCGTCGAAGTAGGTCAGCGACAGGGCGATGGAGCACACGGTGAAGACCGCGAAGCCCATGTTGTACATGCGCACCCGGCCGAACATGTCGCCGAGTCTGCCGAACGTGACGACGAGCACGGCGGTGACCACCATGAAGCCCATCAGCATCCACAGCAGGTAGCTCGTGTTCGCCGGGTCCAGCGGGTCGAGGCTGATCCCCCGGAAGATGTCGGGCAGCGCGATCAGCACGATCGACTGGTTGATCATGACCATCAGCACACCGAGCGTGGTGTTCGACAGCGCGATCCACTTGTAGTGCTCGCCCGGCCCGTCACCCGGGGGTGCCGCGGCGGTTATCCGACTCCTGCTCCTGCCCACTGTGCCCCTACTCCTTCCGTCCGCCTCCCACCGCGGGCGGCGGGCAGAGATCGAGAAACGTTGGTTGCTACAAGTAATCTATCTCCTGCCCGGCGCATCCACACGCTCTCCGCACGTGACACCTCGCTCACAAGGCGGGGAAGGCGGGCGCACGCGGGGTGCCGGTTCTTACGTCCGGGCAGGTCAGAGGGCATGCCAATCGCGGGCGCGGCGGTACGCGGCGGCCCCGGCGGCCCCGGCGGCTGCGGCTCCGGCTCCGGCTGCGGCGGGACAGTCAGCGGACACGCCGGAACTGCGTCCGCGCGGGAATCGTCACCGCACCCACCAGTGCGCCGCCACCACGATCCGTTCACACCGCGCCACGCTGCGCGCACCCCGCACCGGCACACCGTCCGAGCTGGTCGTGGGGTTCCCGGCAGGCGCGGCGCCGGCGCCGCGCGGACGCGACGGCACGGGGTCCGGTGTGCCCCGGCGCGCGCTCAGCGGGTGCGAGGGCCGGGTGCAGGGTGCCGTATAGGCCGGATATAGCCCGCAAACACACGCTCGACACATCCGAACGGATGGGGGAGGCATGCCGGAGGAAGCAACTCAAGTGGCACTGGTGACCGGAGGGTCGCGCGGAATCGGCCGCGCGGTCGCCACCCGGCTCGCGAACGACGGCTTCGACGTCGCGATCTGCTACCGCTCGGACGAGAGCGCCGCGGAGCAGGTCGCCAAGGAGATCCGGGCCGCGGGCCGCCGTGTACTGACCCGCCGGGTCGACGTGGCGGACCGGGTCGGGGTGCGGGCCTTCGTCACCGATGTCGAGTCGGGCCTCGGGCCGGTGTCGGCGGTCGTGACGTCCGCCGGCATCACCCGGGACCGCCCACTGGCCCTGATGCAGGACGACGAGTGGGACTCCGTCCTGCGCACCAACCTCGACGGGACCTACAACCTGCTGCGGTCCGTGGTGCGGTCGATGATCCGTCGCCGCACGGGCACCGTGGTGACGCTGTCCTCGGTGGCCGGGGTGGTCGGCAACGCGGGACAGACCAACTACTCGGCCTCGAAGGCCGGCATCATCGGCCTGACGCAGGCGCTGGCGAAGGAGTTCGGCCGGTACGGCGTGCGGGCCAACGCGGTCGCCCCCGGCTTCATCGACACCGAGATGGTCGCCGGGGTGCCCGAGTCGGTCGCGAAGGACGCGATGAGCCGGATCCCGCTGGCCCGCTTCGGCACCCCCGCGGAGGTCGCCTCCCTCGTCTCGTACCTGGTCTCGCCGCAGGCCGCCTACATCACCGGCCAGGTGGTGCGGATCGACGGCGGCATGGCGCTGTGACCGGGACGGGAGTCTGGTTCCGCCGCTACGCGCGCGCGGCGGACCCGCGGCTGCGGCTGGTGTGCTTCCCGCATGCCGGCGGCAACGCCCGGCTGTTCCACGGCTGGGCGGCCCGGCTGCCCGCCGACGTCGAGGTCCTCGCGGTGCTCTACCCGGGCCGCGTGGAGCGGATGGACGAGCCGTGCGTGCGGTCCATGGACGAGATGGCGGACCGGATCACGCGGGCACTCGAAGCCGAACGCGACCGTCCGCTGGCCCTCTTCGGCCACAGCATGGGCGCCGCGGTGGCGTACGAGGTCGCGGTGCGGCTGGCGGACCGGGGAGCCGGCGGCACGGGCCCGGCCCTGCTGATGGTCTCCGGACGCTCCGCCCCGCACCGCACCACGCCCACCGCGCTGCACCGGGCGGCGGACGACGTGCTGGTCGCCGGCGTGAGGAGGCTGGGCACCCTCGGCGGCGACGTCTACGCCGTACCGGAGCTGCGCGAGCTGCTGCTGCCGGTGCTGCGGGCGGACTACCGGCTGATCGAGACATACCGGCGGGAGCGGCCGGCCGTGCTGCGGGCGCCGGTCGTGGCGTACCTGGGCGAGGGGGACCAGGGGATCACACGGCCGGGGATCGACGCCTGGGCGGAGCTGACCGAGGGCGGCCTCACCGTGCGCTCCTTCCCCGGCGACCACTTCTACCTCGCGCCCCGGGAGGCGGAGCTGACCGCGGACATCGCGGAGCGGCTGGCGCGCCTCCCGATGGCCCGGCCGGTGTGAACCGGCCGCGCGTACACACGCACCAAGACGACAGTGAGAGGAGCGGTGACATGACGAGCACCACGGCTTGGGCACCGACGGAGATCGAGGCGGCGGACGGCGGCGGCACCGAGGAGTTGCTGCGCCGCGTGGACGACCTGGACGGGGGCCTGTCCGCGGCGCTGGTGCGCGAGAAGGCGCTGGTGTTCCGCGGCTTCGGCATCACCCCCAAGACCCTGGACCCGGTCCTGGACCGGTTCCTGCCGAACCGGCTGGCCTACGTGCACGGCAACTCACCGCGCACCAAGGTCGGCGGCAACGTCTACACCTCGACGGAGTACCCGCAGGAGTACACCATCTCGATGCACAACGAGATGAGCTACGCCCACGCCTGGCCGACCCGGCTGACGTTCTTCTGCCAGATCACCCCCGGCAGCGGCGGCGCCACCCCCGTGCTCGACGCGGAGCTCTGGCTCGCCTCGCTGGACCCGGACGTCCGGGCCGCCTTCGCGGACGGGGTCCGCTACGTGCAGAACCTGCACGACGGCTTCGGCCTCGGCAAGAGCTGGCAGGACACCTTCGAGACGTCCGACCGGGGTGTGGTGGAGACGTTCCTGACGAACGCCGGCGCCGAGTGGGACTGGCGGCGCGACGGCAGCCTGCGCGTGGAGTCGGTGCGTCCCGCCACCACCGTGCACCCGGTCACCGGCGCCGAGGTGTGGTTCAACCAGGCCGACCAGTGGCATCCGGCCGGCCTCGGCGACGAGACCGCGCAGGAACTCGCCCGGATCCTCTCCGAGGACGAACTGCCCCAGTCGGTGACCTTCGCGGACGGCAGCCCCATCCCCGCCGAGTACGTGCTCCAGATCCGCGACCGCGGCCTGGACGCCGCGGTCGACGTCGACTGGCACGCGGGCGACCTGCTGCTCATCGACAACGTGCTGCTGGCGCACGGCCGGCGCCCCTACACCGGGGACCGGCGGGTTCTCGTGGCGATGTCCGACTGACGTCCCGTTCCCGAACGCCGCGACGACCAAGCGAGTTGACCATGACCATCACCTCGGAAGAGACACCCGCCGGCTGGGCGGGGAGCGGAACCGTGCCGGGCCTGTGCCGGCCCGACGCCCCCGGCACCGGCACCGGCACCGGCACCGGCACCGGCACCACCATCCAGGCCTTCCTCGCCGAGCACCGCGCCGAACTGCGCGCCCTGCTCGCGCAGCGCGGGGCCCTCCTGCTGCGCGGCTTCGACGTGGGCGGCGTGGACGGCTTCGACCAGACCGTGCGCGTGTTCTCCGGCACGCCACCACTGGCCTACGCCGAGCGCTCCTCCCCGCGCTCCACCATCAAGGGCCAGGTGTACACGTCGACGGACTACCCGCCCGCCGAGGAGATCTTCCTGCACAACGAGAACTCCTACCAGGCGGTGTGGCCCCAGTCGCTGTACTTCTACTGCGTCGAGCCGCCCACCGCCCAGGGCGCGACACCGCTCGCCGACATCCGCCGGATCCTCGCCCTGATCGATCCGGAGGTGCGCGCCGAGTTCGAGGCCCGCGGCTGGCAGGTGGTGCGCAACTTCCACCGCGGCTTCGGCGTGCCGTGGCAGGAGGCGTTCAACACCTCGGACAAGGGCGCCGTGGTCGCCTACTGCGCGGAGCGGCACATGGCCGCCGAGTGGCGGCCCGACGGAGGGCTGCGCACCACCGCCGTCCGCCGCGCGGTCCACCGGCACCCGGTCAGCGGAGAGCAGGTGTGGTTCAACCACGCCACGTTCTTCCACGCCAGCACCCTGCCCAAGGAGGTCTCCGCCGGACTCCACGCGATCTTCGCCGACGAGGACCTGCCCACGCACACCTTCTACGGCGACGGCGGGGCCATCCCCGACGAGGTGATGGACCACCTGCGCGGCTGCTACCGGGCGGCGTCCGTCCGCTTCGACTGGCAGCGCGACGACGTCCTGATCGTCGACAACATGCTGGCCGCGCACGCGCGCGAGCCCTTCACCGGGCCCCGGCGGATCGCCGTGGCCATGGCAGAGCCGTCCGAAGGCTGACCCTTCGACGCGGAGTTGGGAAGAGAGATGCTCACCACACACGGATCACGCATATCGGGCCTCGCGGTCTACCGGCCGGGCCGGCTGGTAGGCAACGAGGAGTTGTCCGCGCGGACCACCGTCTCCCCGGAGTGGATCGAGAGCCGCACGGGCATCAGGACCCGCCACCATGCCGGCGAGGAGGAGACCATCGCGGCGATGGCGACGGCCGCCGGCGAGAAGGCCGTGGTGACGGCCGACATCGACCCGGCCGAGGTCGACCTCACCATCGTCGCCAGCGCCACCCGCCGCGTCCGCATGCCCGGCGTGGCCCCCGAGGTCGCCAGCCGCATCGGACTGCCGAACTCCGGCGCCTACGACCTGAACGCGGTCTGCGCCGGCTTCACCTACTCGCTGGCCATGGCCTCGGGCGCGGTACGGCTCGGCGAGGCCCGGCACGCCCTGGTCATCGGCGTCGAGCGGACCAGCGAGTGGATCGACCCGGGCGACCCCGACACCTTCGTCATCTTCGGCGACGGCGCGGGAGCCGCCGTGGTCTCCCGCTCCGACACGGCCGGCATCGGCCCGGCGGTGTGGGGCAGCGACGGGGCCCGGCACAAGGTGCTCGGCATCACCGAGAAGTCCGACGGCCGCGAGTACGTCACCATGAACGGCCCGCTGGTCTACAAGTGGTCCACGGCCACCATGCCGGACGTCGCACACCGGGCGTGCGCCGCCGCCGGCACCACCCTCGACGACATCGCCTGGTTCGTGCCGCACCAGGCCAACAACCGGATCATCCGCACGCTGACGGCCAACCTCGGCCTGCCGCAGGACCGCGTCGTCAACGACGTCGTCGACACCGGCAACACCTCCGCGGCCTCCGTGCCGCTGGCGCTGAGCCGCCTCAAGGACAGCGGCCGCGCCACCCCTGGCGAGAAGGTCCTGCTGCTCGGCTTCGGCGCCGGCCTGACCTACGCCGGCCAGGTCGTCGACATGCCCTGACGGCCACCCCGCACCACCCCGCACCACCCCGCACCACCCCGCACCACCCCGCACCAGCGTCCGCGCCCCCGTGGGCGGCCCACCTTCGCACAGAGACGGAACGACCATGACCAGAGACGAAATGATCGTCGAGATCATCGACCTCACCCAGCGCACCGCCCCCGACCTGGAGGGCGAGATCACCGCCGACTCCAGCTTCGACGAGCTCGGCATGGACTCCCTGACCCGGATCGACCTGCTGGCCGCCGTGGAGAAGGGATTCGGCCTCTCCGTCCCCGACGAGAAGGTCGGTGACCTGCTGAGGGTCAGCGACGTCGCCGACTTCCTCCTGGCGTACAAGGCGGGAGTCTGACCCATGGATCACACGGATCCCGGGGGCGGCGGGCTGCCCCTCTCGGTGGGCCAGGAAGGGCTGTGGCTGCTGCACGGCCTGGCTCCCGACAGCTCCACCTACCACCTCGCCGGGGGTACCCGTATGGAGCCGGCGCCGGATCCGGAGATCCTGGCGCGTGCGGTCGACGCGGTCACCGAGCGGCACCCCATGCTCCGCTCGGTGTACGCCGACACCGAGGCCGGTCCGCGGCGCCGTGTCCTGCCGCCCGGTGAGGCGGCCCGGCTCACGGTGCGCGAGGTGCCCGGAGTCGACGACCAGGAGTTGCGCCGACTGGTCGACGCGGAGGTCGCCGCGCCGTTCGACCTCACCGACGAGGGCCCGTTCCGGGCCGTGCTGCTGGACCGCGGCCCGGACGCCGTCGTCCTCGTCGTCACCCACCACATCGCCACCGACGCCCTCTCCCAGTGGCTGCTCTGGCGCGACCTGCTCGCCGCCTACGCGACCGCCACCGAGGGCGGGGACCCCCGGCTGACGCCCCCGGCCACCGACTACGGCCACTTCGTGGACGCCGAGCGCACCCTGCTCGAATCCTCGCGCGGCGCCCGGCAGGCCGACTTCTGGCGGGAGCAGTGCACCGGCTCGCAGGCCGCGGAGTTCCCCACCGACCGGCCCCGCCCGCACACCCCGGCGTACACGGGCGCGAGCCTCCTGCGCCGGCTGCCCGACTCCCTCTCGGAACGGATCCGGCGCACCGCGGCCGACCGGGGCGTCTCCCAGTTCGCCGTGGCGCTCGGCGCGCTCCAGGCCCTGGTGAACCGGTGGACCGGCATGCGGGACTTCCTCATCGCCTGCCCCGCCTCCGTGCGCCGCGCCGCGGCCCGGGAGACCGTCGGCTACTACGTCAACCCGGTGCTCATCCGCGCGGAGGTCACGAGGGCGGCCACCCTGGGCGAGGTCATCGACCGCGCCGCCGACCGCCTCCGCCAGGCCACCGCGCGCGCCACCTACCCGTTCCCGCTGGTCGCGCAGGCCGCCCGGACCGACGGGCCGCTGTACCGGATCTCCATGACGATGGTCGCCAGCGACCGTTTCGACGGCGGCCTGGAGGTCGCCGCGGCCGGGGTGCCGCTGAAGGTCGCCGGCCTCACCGCCACCTACCTGGAGATCCCGCACCTGGAAGGCCAGTGCGACGTCGCACTGGAGGTCACCCGGGACGCCAACGGCCTGACCGTCGCCCTCCGTTATGACACCGCGCTCTTCGAACGGGACACCATGGAGCGGCTGTTCGACCAGTACGTGCGCTTCCTCTCCGCGGCCGTCGACGACGCCGAGCGCCCCGTCGGACGCATCCCGCTCACCGACGGCGACGACAAGCGGGACCTGCTGGCCCTCGGCGCCTCCCCCGCCCCCGCGGGCACACCCCGCGTGGTGCGCCACCACCCCGGCGCCGTCTCATGACCGCGCCCGTGCTGCACGGCATCCTCGACGGCGTCGGCAACACACCCCTGGTGGAACTCACCGGCCTGCTGCCCCGCCTCGGCTCGCGCGTCTTCGCCAAGCTGGAGGCCCACAACCCCGGCGGCAGCGTCAAGGACCGGTCCGCGCTCTCCATGCTGCTGGGCCGCATCCGCAGCGGCGACCTGGTGCCCGGCCGGTCCACCGTGGTGGAGTCCAGCTCCGGCAACCTCGCCGTCGGCATGGCACAGATCTGCCGCTACTTCGGCATCGACTTCATCTGCGTCGTCGACCCGAAGACCACCGAGCAGAATCTGGCCATCCTGCGGGCCTACCGCGTCACCGTCGACATGGTCACCGAGGTCGATCCGGAGACCAGGGCCTACCTGCCGACCCGGATCAAGAGGGTGCGCGAACTCCTCGCGACCGTCCCCGGCGCGTACTGGCCCAACCAGTACGCCAACCCCCTCAACCCGCTCGCCCACGAGCAGACCATGCGGGAGATCGCCGGGGCCCTGGACGGCCGCGTCGACTACCTGTTCTGCTCCACCGGCACCGGCGGCACCCTCACCGGCTGCGCCCGCTACATCCGCGACCACGCACTGCCCACCACCCTGGTGGGGGTCGACGCGCTGGGCAGCGTGCTGTTCGGCGGGTTGTCCGGGCCGCGGCTGCTGCCCGGGCACGGAGCCGCCGTGCGGCCCGCCCTCTTCGACCCGTCGCTGGCCGACGAGGTGGTGCACGTCTCCGACCTGGAGTCCGTCGTGGCGTGCCGCACCCTCACCGACCGCGAGGCCATCCTCGCGGGCGGCTCCTCGGGCGCGGTCACCGCCGCCCTCGGCAAGCTCGCGGCCCGTATCCCGGCCGGCCGCACCATCGTCCTGATCTTCCCCGACCGGGGAGACAGGTACCTCGACACGATCTACTCCGACGACTGGGTGCGCGCCCACTTCGGAGAGGTCTCCCATCTGTGGCAGGAACCCGAACTCACGTCGGTGGTGGGCGCATGCTGATCGTCAGGCACGGAGAAGTGGCCGGGCTGCTGTCCGGCCGCGAGAAGGAGGTCGTGGACCTCGTCGCCGAGGCCTACGAGCGGCACGACGAGGGACGCACGGTGCTTCCGCACTCCGTCTTCCTGCGCTTCCCCGACCGCCCCCGCGACCGCATCATCGGCCTCCCCGGCCACCTCGGCGCACCCGCCGGGGACGGCACGCCGGGCGGGGAGGTCGCCGGCATGAAGTGGGTCTCGTCCTTCCCCGGCAACATCTCCACCGGCCACGAGCGCGCCAGCGCCGCGATCCTGCTGAACTCGCTGGAGACCGGCCACCCCGAGGCCCTCATCGAGGGCTCCCTCATCTCCGCCCGGCGCACCGCCGCCTCCGCCGCGCTCGCCTCCAGGATGCTCCTCGGCGGCCGCCGGCCCACCGGTGTCACCCTCGTCGGCACCGGTGTCATCAACCGCGAGGTGCTCCGCTTCCTCGCGGCCGCCCACCCCCACCTCGACTCGCTCGCCGTGTACGACACGGACCCCGCGCGCGCCGCCCGCTTCACCGCCGACCACGCCAGGCTGCTGCCCGGCGCCCTGGTGCGGCACTGCGGCAGCCTCGACGAGGCCCTCGCCGCACACGACCTGGTGTCCTTCGCGACCACCGCCGCCACCCCGTACACCGGGCTCGGCGCCTGCCCGCCCGGCACCGTGGTCCTGCACGTGTCGCTGCGGGACCTCACGGTGCCGGCGATCCTCGGCGCCCACAACATCGTCGACGACCCGGACCACGTGTGCCGCGAGCAGACCTCACCGCACCTGGCCGAACAGCACACAGGCGGACGCGACTTCATCCACGCCCCCCTCGGCGCGCTGCTGCGGGGCACCGCCGAGCCCGTGCCGCACGACGGCCGGCCCCTGGTGTTCTCCCCGTTCGGCCTCGGCGTGCTGGACCTGGCGCTGGCCCGCTACGTCCGCGACGAGGCACGCGCCCGCGGCATCGGCACCACCATCGAGGGCTTCCTGCCCGGCCGCACGTCGTAGGGGACGCGTCCCCGCACCGCAGACCCGCACCTGATCGACACCGCTGGAGAAGAGATGTCTGTCCCGCTGCACGAACTGATCGCCCGTCAAGCCGCCCGTACCCCTGACGCCGTCGCGGTCGACGACACCCGGGGGTCGATGACGTACGAGCAGCTGGACCGGCACGCCAACCGTGTCGCCCGGCTGCTCCTGGACCGGGGCGTCGCCCCGGAGGCACGGGTCGCGGTCAGCCTGCCCCGCGGGCGCGACCTGCTCGCCGCGCTCCTCGGCGTGTGGAAGGCGGGCGCCGCCTATGTGCCGCTGGACGCCGCCCACCCCGTGGAGCGGACCGCGTGGATGATCCGGGACAGTGGCGCCCGCCTCGTGCTGGCGGTGCGGGGCTCGGCACCCGAGGACCCGTCCGACGGCACGGTGCTCCTGCTGGACGACCCGGCCACCGGCCTCGGCGCCCCGCTCGGCACGGCCTTGGACCTGCCCGCCGCCGACCCGGCCGGCGCCGCCTACCTCACCTACACCTCCGGCTCCACCGGCCGCCCCAAGGGTGTGCTGGTGGAGCACGCCGGCATCGCGGGCCGGGTCTGCTGGACGGTGCGGCACCAGGGCCTCGGCCCTGCCGACCGCATGGTGCAGAAGACCGTCCTCACCTTCGACGCCGCCGCCCTGGAGCTGTTCGCGCCGCTCGTCGCCGGCGGCACCGTGGTGATGGCCCCGCAGGGCGCCGAGTCCGATCCCGCGCTCCTGGTGCGCACCCTCGCCGAGCGCCGTGTCACCGTCCTCCAGGGCGTGCCCTCGGTGCTGCGGCTCCTCGCCGAGGAGCCCGGCTGGGCGGACTGCACCGGGCTGCGGATGGTCTTCTCCGCCGGTGAGGCCCTCGACGCCGAGCTGTGCCGGCGGCTGGCCGAGCCGACCGGCGCCACGGTGTGGAACACCTACGGGCCCACCGAGTGCTCCATCGACGTCACGGCCCAGCGGTTCGACCCGGAACTCCACACCGAGGCCGTGCCGATCGGCCGGCCCCTCGACGGAATCCGGGTCTACGTGCTGGACGAGGAGCTCGACCCGGTGCCGATCGGCGTCGTGGGCGAGGTGTACGCCGCCGGCACCGGACTCGCCCGCGGCTACGCGGGCCGCCCGGCCCAGACCGCGGAACGCTTCCTGCCCGACCCGCACAGCGGCGACGGCAGCCGCATGTACCGCACCGGCGACCTGGGCCGCTGGCGCTCCGACGGCAGCCTCGCCTACCTGGGCCGCGCGGACCACCAGGTCAAGGTGAACGGGGTGCGCATCGAGCCGGCCGAGGTGGAGGCCGCCCTGAACGCCCACCCCGACGTGCGGGGCGCCGTGGTCGGGGCGTACCCCGCCGACGCCGGCATCCGGCTGGTGGCCCACCTGGTGGCGGGGCGCCGCATCCCCCGCGACGAACTGCGCAGCTTCCTGCGCCGCCGCCTGCCCGAGCCGATGATCCCCGCCCGGTTCGTCACCATGGACGCCTTCCCGCTGACCACCAACGGCAAGGTCGACCGGTCCGCCCTGCCCGACCCGGCGTCCTTTGACGCCGTCGCCCCGGGCGACACTCCCGCCCACGTGGCGCCCCGCACCCCCGCGGAGCGGCTCGTCGCCGGCGTGTGGGAACAGCTCCTCAAGGTGGAGAACGTCGGCGTGCACGACGACTTCTTCGCCCTCGGCGGCTCCTCCCTGGTCCTGACCCGCCTCGCCGTCGCCCTCACCAAGGCCTCCGGCGACGACATCCAGCTGCGCGGCCTGTTCGGCACGTCCACCGTGGCGGCCCAGGCCCGCCTCATCGAGGAGTCACGGCCCGCCGTGCCCGAGGTCGTCCCGGTGGACCGCGGCGCACCGCTGCCGCTCTCCTTCGGCCAGCACCGCCTCTGGTTCCTGGACCGCATGCACCCCGGCAGCCCCGAATGGGTGGCCCCGCTCTTCCTGCGGTTGCCCGCCGGCACCACCGAGGACACCGTCCGCGCCGCCCTGAACACCCTGGAGCGACGGCACGAGGCCCTGCGCACCCGCTACGTCCTGCACGGCGAGGAGCCACGCCAGGTCGTGGTGGACGCGCAGCCCGTCGAACTCCGCGTGGTGGACGCCGGCGAGGCCGACCTGGAGGGTCTCTTCGGCGAGCAGTTCCACCGCGGCTTCGACCTGGCCGCGGGCCCCCTGTGGCGCGCCCTGCTGGTCCGCGTCCCGCTCGGCGGCCCCGCCCTGCTGGTCACCGCCCACCACATCGCCAGCGACGGCTGGTCCACGGTCGTCCTGGAACGGGAGATCCGCGAACTGTGCGCCGCCGCCCGGGAGGGCCGCGCACCCGAACTCGCCGCTCCCGCGGTGCAGTACGCCGACTACGCCGCCTGGCAGGCCGCCCGCTCCGACGACGCCGTCCTGGACCGTGAGCTCGACTACTGGAGGGCCGCCCTGCGCGGCATGCCCGAACTCCAGCTGCACACCGACCGGCCGCGCCCGGCCCGCCGCGACGGACACGGACGGGGCGTACGCTTCTCCGTTCCCGTCGGCCTCGCCGACGCTCTCAGCGGCATCGGCCGGCAGCACGGGGCCACCCCCTACGCCACGCTGCTGGCCGCGTTCGCCGCGCTGCTCTCCCGCTACAGCGGCCAGGAGGACTTCGGTATCGGCAGCCCCGTCACCGGCCGGCTGCGCCCGGAGATCCAGGACACCGTCGGGTTCTTCCTCAACTCGCTCGTCATGCGCTGCGACCTGACCGGTGACCCCACGTTCGCCGAGCTGCTCGACCGGACCAGGGAGGCCGTGCTCTCCGGCTTCGCGCACCAGGAACTCCCCTTCGAGCGGCTGGTGGACGAACTCCAGCCGGTCCGCGACCTGTCCCGCACCCCCCTCTACCAGGTGGCCTTCGACCTCCAGGACGAGGGCGCCACCACGGTGGCCGCCGACGGGGTCCTCATGGACGCCTTCCAGGGCGCCTGGCAGGTCGCGAAGACAGACCTCACGATGTTCGTCTGGCGCCACGGCGACGGCTCCCTCACGGGCGCCTTCGAGTACGCCACCTCGCTCTTCGAGCACACCACCGTGGAACGCATGGCCGACCACTTCGTCCGGCTCCTGCAGAGCGTCGTCGACTCCCCCGGCACCCCGCTGTCCGCCATCGACCTCACCACCGTCCACGAACACCGCCTCCTGCGCCTGTGGAACGACACGGCGGCGCCGCTGCCCGAGGTCTCCGTGCCCGAGCTGATCGCACGGCACGCGACCGAACGACCCGAGGCGACCGCGGTGGCCTCGGCCGGCGAGTCGCTGACGTTCGCGGAGTTGGACGTGCGGGCGAGTCGCCTGGCGCATGCATTGCGCCGGGCGGGTGTCGGCGCCGAGTCGTCGGTGGCGGTGCTGCTGGACCGGTCGGTGGATCTTGTGGTGGCCCTGCTGGCGGTGTGGCGTGCCGGCGCGGGCTACGTGCCGATGGACCCGGTCCTGCCCACCGATCGCATCGCCGGGATGATCGCCGACGCCGAGGTGCAGGTGGCCATCACCTCCCGGGCATACGCGGACCGGTTCACCGTACCCGTGGTGCGGGTGGACGAGAACCTGTCCCACCTGCCCGACACGGCACCCACAGTGAACATCGACCCGGACACCGTGGCATACACCGTGTTCACATCCGGCTCGACCGGGCGCCCGAAGGGCGTGCAGGTCTCCCACCGGAGCCTGACCAACCACGTGGACTGGGCCGTACGGGAACTGACACCGGCCGGTTCGGGCGGCGCGCCCGTCTTCTCCTCCGTGGCGTTCGACCTGGTGGTGCCGAACGTGTGGGCACCCTTGGCCGCAGGCCAGCGGACATGGCTGTTCAACGGTGAACTCACCGAACTCGGCACCTCACTGACAGCAGCCGGCCCATTCTCCTTCGTGAAGCTGACACCCGGACATCTCGAAGTACTGTCCGGCCAGCTGTCCGATACGCAGATCGCCGCGCTGACAGGCCGAGTCGTGGTCGCGGGAGAAGCCCTGCCGGGCGCACTCGTCGAACGATGGCGCCGGACTCTGGGCGACGGCAACGTCCTCAACGAGTACGGACCCACCGAAGCCACCGTCGGCACCAGCGTCCACCCCCTCACCGAAAGCGTCGAAGGCGTCGTCCCCATCGGACGCCCCCTGCCGAACACGACCATGCGCATCCTGGACACCCACCTGCGCCCCGTCCCCGTAGGCGCCGTCGGCGAACTCTTCGTCGCAGGGACAGGGGTAGCCCGCGGATACGCCGGTGACCCCACGCGCACGGCCGAACGCTTCCTGCCCGACCCGTACGGGCCCGCGGGCAGCCGCATGTACCGGACCGGAGACCTCGCACGCTGGCGTTCCGACGGCGCGGTGGAATTCCTCGGCCGCATCGACGACCAGGTCAAAATCCGCGGCTACCGCATCGAACTCGGCGACATCCGAGCCGCCATCACCGCCCACCCCCACGTCACCGACGCCGCCATCACCGTGACGGACGACCAGCGGCTCATCGCCTACATCGTCGGCGAGGTTCCGGACCTGACGGACACACTGCCGGACTACATGATCCCCTCCGTCTACGTGCAGCTCGACGCGCTCCCCCTGACGGCGAACGGCAAACTCGACCACCGCGCCCTGCCCGACCCCGACACCACGGCCGCCGACTCCCACATCGCCCCCCGCACCCCCACCGAGGAACGCATCGCCGCGGTGTGGCGTGATCTGCTCGGCAAGGACGCCAGCGCGCACGACAGCTTCTTCGACATCGGCGGGCACTCCATCCTCGCGGTGCGCCTCGTCTCGCGGCTGCAACAGGACTTCGACCTCGATCTGCCGATGCGGGTCGTCTTCGAGCGGCCCACCATCGCGCAGCTGGCCGTGGAGATCGAGGACCGGGTCCGGGCCGAGATCGACGCCGAGCTCGCCGGCTCGTCCTGAGCACCGAGCACTCGGCACCGACGCACGCACCACGCACCGCACACGTACCACGCACTACACCCGCACCCGCACCCGCACCCGCACCCGGCATCACACACCGCAAACCCCGCACCGCCCACCCCCCCATCCCCGAGCCCTGAGGCAACCGAGCGAAGGACGTCCGCATGCGCCACCTCATCTCACTGACCGACCTGACCGACGACGATCTGCACGCACTGGTCGCCCGCGGGGCTGAGTTCGCCGCCGGGGCGGTCGCCAAGCCGTTGCGGGACGAGATCGTCGGCGTCTACTTCCGCTGCACCTCGACCCGCACCCGCACCGCCTTCACCAGCGGGGCGCTGCGCCTCGGCGCGCAGACGGTGACCTTCGGGCCCGACGACCTCCAGCTGAACACGGGGGAGACCACCGAGGACACCGGTCGGGTGCTGTCCGGCATGCTGGACCTGCTGGTCGCCCGCACCTCTGGCGCCGCGGAGGAGCTGCGGTCCTGGGCCGCGGCCGGGCCGATGTCGGTGGTGAACGCGATGACAGCGGAGGAGCACCCGACACAGGGGCTCACCGATCTGACCACCCTCCACTGTCATTTCGGCCGCGTCGAGGGCCTGCGGGTGCTGTATGTCGGTGAGGGCAACAACAGCGCGGCGGCGCTCGCGCTGGCGCTCACTCGCTACCCGGGCACCGAGCTGGAGCTGCGTACGCCGCACGGTTACGGGCTGGCTCCGGACGTCCTCGCCACCGCCGCCGAACAGGCGGCGCGCAACGGGGCGAAGCTGTCCGAGCAGCATGACATGGCCGCGCTGCCGGGGGGTTTCGACGTCGTGTACACCACCCGCTGGCAGACCACCGGCACCAGCAAACCGGCCACGGACTGGCGCACCGGGTTCGCCCCGTTCCAGGTGACCGGTGCCCTGTGGGAGTCGAGTCCGCACGCGGTGTTCCTGCACGACCTGCCCGCCCACCGGGGCGAGGAGGTCACCGCCGACGTGCTGGACGGCCCGGCCAGCCTGGCGTTCGCGCAGGCCACGCACAAGCTGCACAGCGCCATGGCGGTCCTGGAGTGGTGCCGGGCGGCCGGCCGTCCATGACGAAGAGGCGCAGAGCCCGCCCGCGCGGACCGGGCAGGCACAAGCTCCCGTCGCTGCGCAGCTACCGCGACTTCCGGCTGCTGTGGACCGGCTCGGCGATGTCCGTGATGGCCGAGCGCTGCTCGGGCATGGCGTTCACGCTGCTGGTGCTCTGGCATACCGGGTCGAAGAGCGCGGCGGGCATCGTGGGGTTCGCGGGGCTGCTGCCGTCGCTGCTCGTGCAGTTGCCGGCGGGCGTCCTGGTGGACCGCATGAACCGGCGGTGGGTCATGATCACGTGCGTCGTGGTGCGGATGGTCGCCGTGGCCACGGTCGCCGTCTCCCTGATGGGGGACCAGGTGCGGGTGTGGCACATCGCCGTGGTGGCGTTCGTGCAGAGCAGTATGACCGTCTTCTACCAGCTGTCCGAGCGGGCCATGGTGCGCGGTGTGGTGCCGCCGCGGCAGCTGGGTGCGGCGATGGCCACCAACGAGGCCCGCTCCCGCGGTGTCAACTTCGTCAGCAATCCCACCAGCGGGGCGATGTTCGGCGTGTCGGCGTGGGTGCCGTTCCTGTCGAGCGTGGGGCTCTATCTGGCCTCGCTGATCACCCTGGTGCGGCTGCGGAACGAGAGCCAGCCGCCGCGCCGGCGGTCCGGCGGACGACGGATGCGGACCGATGTCGCGGCCGGGCTGCGCTGGGTGTGGGCCCGGGCCTACTTCAGGACGGCGCTGCTGATCATCGCGGTCAGCAACCTGGTCTTCCAGGGGCTCATCCTGACGGTGTCCGTGGTGATCAGGGAGGACCGGGGCGCCGCGGGCACCGTCGGCCTGATCATGGCGGCGGGCGGCATGGGCGGCCTGTGCGGGGCGCTGTCCGGCGGCTGGCTGAACCGGCGGCTGGCGATGCGGCAGATCATGGTCCTGGCCCACACGGCGTGGGCCGTGGTGATGCCCGCAGCGGTGTTTTTCCGGCAAGCTACGGCACTTGGGGTTCTTTTCTACATAACATCTTTTATAGGAGCCACTGTTACTGTCTCCGGCATGTCTTACCAGGTGCGCATCACCCCCGACGACATGCAGGGGCGGGTCGGCAGTGTCGTCATGCTCCTGGTGTCCGGGGCGAGTTCGCTCGGCGCGCTCGGTACCGGATACCTGCTGGAGGCGGTCGGCAGCCGTCGCACCCTGATGGGGCTGTCGGCCGTGATGGCGGTGCTGGCCCTGGTGGCGGCCGTCGTGTTCAACAGAGCCGGAGCGGCCCGGGAGGACCGCGCGGACAGCATCGAACCTCCCGACACGGTGCACGCACCACCGGAGCCGGCCGCGCTGCCGGCCCCGGACGTCCCCGCTGCGGCCTCCGTCGTGGACGGGACGCCGGCCGATCCCCTCACCACACTGAAAGCGCGGAGAACCGATGGATGACGCAGTCCGGCTGGAGTCGCTGGCCAAGACCTACGGGTCCGGTGACAGCGCGGTCAGCGCCTTGCGCGACATAAACCTGTCCTTCCCGCGGGGCAGCTTCACCGCGATCATGGGGCCGTCGGGCTCCGGCAAGTCGACCCTGTTGCAGTGCGCGGCCGGTCTGGACCGGCCCACGTCGGGCCGGGTCTTCATCGACGGGCAGGACACCACGGGGCTCGACGAGACCCGGCTGACCGAACTGCGCCGCGCCTCCACCGGGTTCATCTTCCAGTCGTTCAACCTGCTGCCGTCGCTGACCGCCGAGCAGAACGTGGCGCTGCCGATGCGGCTCGCAGGCCGCCGGCCGCAGCGCGGCGCGGTACGGCAGGCGCTCGCCCAGGTCGGTCTGGACAAGAAGGCCGGCAGCAGGCCCAGCCAGCTCTCCGGCGGGCAGCAGCAGCGGGTGGCCATCGCACGTGCCCTCGTGGCGCGGCCCGCGGTGCTCTTCGCGGACGAGCCCACCGGCGCCCTGGACCTGACCACCGGCCGCGAACTGCTGGTCACGCTGCGGGCGCTGGCCGGACCCGGCGGCGACGGGCAGGTGACGACCACCATCATCATGGTCACCCACGACCCCAACGTGGCCGCCTACGCGGACCGGGTGCTGTTCCTCGCCGACGGCAACCTCGTCGGCGAGCTCCACCAGCCGACCGCCGAGGCCGTCGCCGCCCGCATGACGTACCTGGCGGTGACACCGTGATCAGGGTGGCGTTCCAGACCCTGCGGGCCCGCTGGGTGTCGTTCCTCGGCACGGTCGTCGCCCTGGTCCTGGGCGTGGCGCAGGTCGCGGCCATGGGACTGCTGCTGACGACCGCGTTCGACCTGCCCGACCGGCCCGTGGAACGCTTCGCGGACGCGCCCGCCGTGGTCCGTCCCGACTCCCCCGGCTGGAACCCGGCCCAGCACGACCTGGGCATCCGTTCCCCCGAAGCGGCCCGCGGGCTGAGCGCCGCACTGCGCGACGAGGTCGCCGCGACCGGCGGGACCGTGGTCGACCGCGCCTTCTACGCACAGCTGCGCGGCGGCCCCGAGGACCAGGTGGGGCACCCGTGGGGGGTGGCGCGATTCGGCGGCTACCGGCTCACCGGCGGCACCGCGCCCACCGGGGACCGGCAGATCGTCGTCCCCTCCGACCAGGCACACACCGGTGACAAGGTGACCGTGCTGACCGCGTCCGCCGTGCGGACGTACACCGTCAGCGGCACCGTCGCCCCGGTCGGATACGAGGACGCCGTCTTCTTCTCGGACGAGGAGGCCGCCCGGCTGTCCCCGCGGATCGACTCGCTGGTGGCGCTCGGCCCGACGGCCGCGGTCAAGGCCGCCGTCGGCCACCGGGCCGACGTCCTCACCGGCCAGGACCGGCACGAGGCCGACGCCAGCGAGGCCGACGACCGGGAGACCCTGGACAACACCATCACCCTGGTGCCCGTCATGGCGAGCGTCGCCGGGACCACCGCGATCTTCGTGGTCGCGTCCACCTTCGCCTTCGCGGTCGTCCAGCGCCGCCGGGAGGTCGCCCTGCTGCGCGCGGTCGGCGCCACGCCCAAGCAGGTGCGGAAGATGGTCCGCAACGAGGCCCTTCTGGTGGGCGGCGCGGCGGCCGCGATCGGCACCGTCCTCGGTCTGTTCGGGGCGCAGCTCCTCGCCGACATGCTCATCTCCATGGGGGTGTCGCCCGACTGGTTCACCGTCACCCCGTCGCTGCACTGGACCGTGCTGGCGCCGCTCGTCGGCGCCTTCCTGGTGGGGCTGCTGGTCTCGGTGGGCGGTGCCGCCGCGGCGGCCCGCCGTGCCGGCACCATCCAGCCGATCGAGGCGCTGCGGGAGGCCGCCGTCGACGACACCGGCGTCACCCGCGGCCGCGCCCTGCTCGGCGGTGCCGCGCTGCTCGGCGGCCTCGGCTGGACCGGGTGGATCGCCACCGGCTCCCCGGTGACGGCGCTCTCGCCGACGGTGTACGTGGTGTCGCTGATGGTGCCGGTGCTGGCGGCCGCGGTCCTCGCGCCACTGGCCGTCGGCCCGGTGACCCGGCTGCTGATGTGGCCGTGGCGGCGTGCCGCCGGCCCCACCGCCATGGTGGTCCGGGAGAGCGCGCTGACCGCCCGCCGCCGCACCGCGGCCACGGCCGCGCCGATACTGCTCACCGTCGGCCTGGCGTTCTCCCTGCTCGCCGCCACCGACTCGCTGGGCGCCGCCCGCAACAACGGCCTGCAGAACCGGGTGATCGCCCAGTACGCCCTCGCCCCCGACGGCACGCCCGGCATCAGCACCGCCGTCGTCGACCGGGTGGGCCGGGTACCCGGCGTGAAGATCGCCGCGCCGCTGCTCACCACGATCTACCAGAAGGACGAGGACCGCTACGACGAGAACGACGGCCTCGTCGTCGACCCCGCCGCGCTGAAGCGGACCATGGACCTGAGGGTCGTCGCGGGCTCCCTGGACGACCTCGACGCGGGCAGCATGGCCGTCGCCGACCTGTGGCACCTCGACGTCGGCTCCACGCAGACCCTGCTGATGGCCGACGGCAGCACCGCCCACCTGAAGGTCGCCGCCGTGTACAAGGCGCTGCGCGGCGAGGACGTGGCCTACCTGCCGCCGCGGTTCGCCGGGACCGCCCGGTACGCACGGGACGGCCTCGCGCGCCGCGCGTACATCACCCTGGACCCGGGCACGAACCGGACCGCGACTGTCGAGGCCATCCGCAAGGCGGTCGCCGGCACGGGCGCCACCTTCATGACGCGGGACGAACTGGTCGCGTCGGAGTCCGCCTACGCCCAGCACCTGACCGAGGTCCGGCAGCGCTCCACCGCGGTGATCATCATGCTGTTCTGCTTCATCGCGATCCTCAACACGCTGCTCATGGCGACCGCGGACCGCCGGCGCGACCTGGCGGTGCTCCGCACCTCGGGCGCCACACCACGGCAGGTCCTGCGGTTCTTCGTCGCCGAGTCACTGCTGGTGTCCGCGATCGGCGTGGTGCTCGCGCTGGCCGCCACCGCCGTCAACCTGACCGGGCTGTGGGGCGCGCTGTACCAGCTCTTCGGCACCACCCCGATCGTCGTGCCGTACGCGGTGGTCGTGGGCGTGGCGGTGGTCTCCACCCTGCTCGCGGTCATCGGCACGGTGCTTCCGGTCGGCGCGGCCCTGCGGGCCCGCGCCGTGCAGCTGATCGGCGTCCGCGAATAGGTCCGCGAACGACACGCCACTCCCCGAGCCACACGGCCCGGTCCCGAATCCCCCGCGGGACCGGGCCGTGTGCTGTCCGCGGGACGTGCCCCGCCACGAGCGTCGGCAGCCCCATAAGAGAGCCGGTAAGAGCCCCGGTATAGGTCGCCGTCGGAGGCTGGGCGCGCATCCGATCACAGAAGGGACCACCGTCATGGCTGACGAGCAGACCGACCACCGCACCTACCGGGTCGTCCTGAACGACGAGGAGCAGTACTCGATCTGGGACGCGGACCGGGAACTGCCGGCCGGCTGGCGTGCCGAGGGCACCCAGGGCCCCCGGCAGGACTGCCTCCAGCGGATCGAGGAGATCTGGACGGACCTGCGCCCGGCGAGCCTGCGCCGCCGCATGGAGCAGGCCGGCGCCTAGGGCCTGTGGGACCGGCGCCAGGTCCTGTGGGACGGGCCCTCGGGCTGCCCCCACCGGCCCTGATCGCGCCGCACGGCCCCCAGCGCCGACGGCGGCGGCACACCGCAATCACCCAGCACCAAGCACCAAGCAGGCACCACACGAAGTACGTCGTACGGAACGAAGGTCGGGAGGGGCGCTCAGCATGAGTACGGGCGAAGTCCACACGGGCGGACAGGTCGACGACAGGCGCGAGGAACTGGTGCGGGCCCGGCTCGCGGGAGGCCGCGGAGGCCGGCGGGCCGCCGTCACCCCCACCGACAGGGACGGCCCGCTGGCCCTCTCCCACGGGCAGCAGCAGATGTGGTTCCTCAGCCGGCTCGACCCGGACAGCTGGGAGTACAGCGTCCCCGTGGCGCTCCGGCTGCGCGGGCCGGTCGACGCCGACCTGCTGCGCCGCGGTCTCACGGAGCTGGTGGCCCGCCACGAGATCCTGCGCACCCGCTACCGCCTCGACGGCACCGACCCCGTACAGCTGATCGACCCTCCCGGTCCGTTCGACCTGCCCGTCGACGACCTGACCGGCGGCGGCACCTCCGCCGAGCGCGAGCGGCAGGCCCGCCGGCTGGCCGAGGCCGAACCGGGCCGCCCCTTCGACCTGGCCGAGGGCGCGCCGCTGCGGGCCCGGCTGATCCGGATCGCGCCGGAGGACCACCTGCTGGTCGTGGTCTTCCACCACGTGGCCTGCGACGAGTGGTCCGTCGGACTGTTCCTCGCCGAACTCGCCGCCCTCTACGCGGCGTTCGGCCGGGGCGAGCCCTCACCGCTGGCGCCGCTGCCCGTCCAGTACGCGGACTACGCGGCCTGGCAGCGCCGCCGCCTCGGCAGCGGCGAACTCGACCGCCAGCTCGACCACTGGCGCGAACGCCTCGCCGGCCTCGCCCCGCTGGAGGTGCCGACCGACCGGCGGCGCCCGTCCACCCGCTCCTACGCCGGCGACGCCGTGCCCGTGCACCTGCCCGCCCCGCTCGCCACCCGCCTGCGGGACCTCGGCGGCCGGCACGGCGCGACCCTCTTCCACACCCTCCTCGCCGGCTACCAGGGCCTGCTGTCCCGCTACACCGGCCGCGACGACATCGCCGTCGGCACCGTGGTCTCCGGCCGCAACCGGCCCGAGCTGGAAGGGCTCATCGGCTACGGCATCAACACCCTGGTACTGCGCGGCCGCTGGCAGGGCGACCCGACCTTCCGGCAGCTGCTCACCGGCGCCCGGGAGTCCGTCCTGGACGCCTTCGACCACCAGGAGTTCCCCTTCGCGCGCCTCGTGGACGAGCTGGCCCCCGTGCGGGACATGTCCCGCACCCCGCTGTGCCAAGTCGCGTTCACCATGCACCGCGAACGCACCACCGGCTTCAGCCTGCCCGGCGTCGACGCCGAGACCCTGACCGCGACCTCCCGCGTCTCCCGCTTCGACCTCACCCTCCAGCTGCGCGAGGCCGACGACGGCTCCGTGACCGGGACGCTGGAGTACAGCACCGCCCTCTACGACCGGGCCACCGTCGCACGCATGGCACGGCACCTGGTGCGGCTCCTCCAGTCCGCCGCCGCCGACCCCGACCGCCGCCTGTCCCGCCTGGACATGCTCGACGACTCCGACCTGGCCGTCCTGCTGCCCGAGGTCCACACCTTCGACGCGCCCACCCGCAGTGTCCACGAACGCGTCGAGGAGCGGGCCGCCGCCACCCCCGACGCCGTCGCCGTCGTCTGCGGCTCCGAACGCCTCACCTACGCCGAGCTGAACACCCGCGCCAACCGGCTCGCCCACCACCTGCGCTCCCTCGGCGCCGGCCCCGGCCGCCTGGTCGGCGTCAGCCTCGACCGGGGACCGCACCTCGTGCCGGCCCTGCTCGGCGTGCTGAAGTCCGGCGCCGGCTACCTCCCGCTGGACCCCGAGCACCCCGCCGAGCGGATCGCCTACACCCTTCAGGACGCGGGTGCCGACCTCGTCGTCACCTGCACCGGGCACGCCGGCCACCTGCGCGACGCCGTCCGGGGCCGGCTCGTCGTCCTCGACGACCCGCGGGAGACCGCCGCGCTGGACGCGGCGCCCGGCGACAATCCCCACTCGGGCGCCGGCCCCGACGACCTGATCTACACGATCTACACCTCCGGCTCCACCGGCCGCCCGAAGGGCGTCGGCCTCAGCCACACCAACGTGCTGCGCCTGTTCACCGCCACCGAGGAGCACTTCGGCTTCGACGAGCACGACGTGTGGACCGTCTTCCACTCGTACGCCTTCGACATGTCGGTGTGGGAGATCTGGGGCGCGCTCGTCCACGGCGGGCGGCTCGTCGTCGTACCACCGGAGATCTCCCGGTCCCCCGAGGACTTCCTGCGCCTGCTCGCCGACGAGCGGGTGACCGTCCTCAACCAGACCCCGTCCGCCTTCCGGGGCCTGGTGTCCCTGGCCGCCGAGGGCCACCCCCTGATCGACGACCTCGCCCTGCGCGTCGTGTCGTTCGGCGGCGAGCGGCTCGACGTGCCCGCCCTGCGGCCCTGGGTGGAGCGCCGCGGCCTGGACCGCACGGCCCTCGCCAACCTCTACGGCATCACCGAGACGTGCGTGCACACCACGTTCCACCTGGTCACCGAGGCCGACCTGGACTCCGGGACCGGCAACCCGATCGGGGTGCCGCTGCGCGACCTCCAGGTCCACCTGTTCGGCCCGCACGGCGAGCTCGTGCCCGTCGGTGTCCCCGGCGAGATCCACGTCGGCGGCCCCGGCGTCGCCCTCATGTACCTGGGCCGGCCCGCGCTCACGGCGGAACGCTTCGTCCCCGACCCGTACGGCACCCCCGGCACCCGCCTCTACCGCAGCGGCGACCTCGCGTCCCGGCGGCCCGACGGCAGCCTCGACTACCTGGGCCGCATCGACCACCAGGTCAAGATCCGCGGCCACCGCATCGAACTCGGCGAGATCAAGGCCGCGCTCACCACCCACCCGCGAGTCCGCGACGCCGTCGTCGTCGCCCGCGAGGACACCCCCGGCGACCGCCGCCTCATCGCCTACGTCGTGCCCACCGGCGACGCCGTCGCCGCCCCCAGCGAACTGCGCGCCCTGCTCGCCCGCAGCCTCCCCGACTACATGGTCCCGGCCGCGTTCCTCGTCGTCGGCCGCATCCCCCTCACCGTCAACGGCAAGCTGGACCAGGCCGCGCTGCCCGCCCCCGACCGCGGCGCCCTCGGCGTCGACGCCGTCCACGTGGCCCCGCGCACCCCGGCCGAGGAGGAGATGGTCGCCGTCTGGCGCGAGGTCCTCGGGGTGGAGACCGTCGGCGTCGAGGACAACTTCTTCGACCTGGGCGGCGACTCGCTGCGCGCCGTCGCCCTCGTCGGCGCGCTGCGCGGCAGCGAGTACGACGTCACCGTCCGCGACGTGTTCGAGCACCGCACTCCCGCGGAACTCGTCGCCTTCGTCACCGGCCGCCCCGCCCCCGCCGCCCCCCGGGCGCCCGTCGCCCCGTTCGCCCTGATCGGCGACGACGACCGCGAACGGCTCCCGGACGGCCTGGTGGACGCCTACCCACTGGCGCAGGTGCAGCTCGGCATGGTCGTCGAGATGCTCGCCGACGACGGCCGCAACCACTACCACAACTCCACCTGCTTCCGGGTCCTCGACGATCGGCCCCTGGACCCCGACGTCCTCCAGCGGACCGTCGACACCGTCCTCGCCCGGCATGAGATCCTCCGCTCCTCCTTCGCCATCGAGGGCTACTCGGTCCCCCTCCAACTGGTGCACCCCGCGAGCACCGTGACCTCCCCCGTCACCGCACGGGACCTCACGGGTCTGGACGCGGACGCCATTGAGCAGTCCCTGCGCGCCTACATGGCCGAGGAACGCACCCGCCTCTTCGACCTGACCCGCGCCCCCCTGGTCCGCTTCACCGGCCACGCCTGCGACGACGGCTCCTGGTGGCTGACCCTCACCGAATGCCACGCCGTCCTCGAGGGATGGAGTCACCACTCCCTCCTGATGGAACTCGTCACCACCTACCACGCCCTGCGCGCCGGCGAGCCCCTGCCCGAGACGGACACCCCCGACATCCGGTACGCGGACTTCGTCGCCGCCGAACTGGAGTCGCTCGCGGCCGACGAGGGCCGCGCCTACTGGCAGGGCGTCCTCGCCGACCACGCGCCGTTCGAGATCCCGTCCGGCCTCGGCGGCGACCCGGCGAGCACCCCGCGCGGCCTCAACCGGTCCTGGGTGCCCTACCACGACCTGGAAGCCGGACTCCGCACCCTCGCCACCCGCGCCGAGGTGCCCATCAAGAGCGTGCTGCACGCGGCGCACCTCAAGGTGATGAGCCAGCTCACCCCCGAAGAGGCCTTCTTCACGGGCCTCGTCACCAACGCCCGCCCGGAGGCGGCCGGCGCGGAACGCGTCTACGGTGTGTACCTCAACCCGCTGCCGTTCGCCCACCGGCGCGGCGCGCGCACCTGGCGGGAACTGGTACGGCAGGTCTTCGACCAGGAGATCGAGGTCTGGCCGCACCGCCGCTTCCCGCTCGGCGCCATGCAGCGCGAACTCGGTGCCGGGGAACGCCTCGTCAACGTCCGTTTCAGCTACCAGAACTTCCGCCAGGTCGACCAGGACCTCGTCGACTACCCGGCGACGATCGACGACAGCCCCACCGAGTTCCCGCTCGGCGTCTCCACCCGCGCCGGCTTCATGGTGATCACCGCCCACCGCCACCACCTCGGCCGCGCGGCGGTGGACCGGCTGGCGGAGATGTACCGGGCGGTCCTGGAAGCGATGGCCGCCGACGTGGACGGCGACGCACGCGAGGCGTTCCTGCCGGCCGGTGAGCTGGAGCGCGTGCTCATGGCCTGGAACGACTCCGCCGCGCCCGCGCCCGAGGTCTCCGTGCCCGAGCTGATCGCACGGCACGCGACCGAACGGCCCGAGGCGACCGCGGTGGCCTCGGCCGGCGAGTCGCTGACGTTCGCGGAGTTGGACGTGCGGGCGAGTCGCCTGGCGCATGCATTGCGCCGGGCGGGTGTCGGCGCCGAGTCGTCGGTGGCGGTGCTGCTGGACCGGTCGGTGGATCTTGTGGTGGCCCTGCTGGCGGTGTGGCGTGCCGGCGCGGGCTACGTGCCGATGGACCCGGTCCTGCCCACCGATCGCATCGCCGGGATGATCGCCGACGCCGGAGCGGAGGTGGCCATCACCTCCCGGGCGTACGCGGACCGGTTCACCGTACCCGTGGTGCGGGTGGACGAGAACCTGTCCCACCTGCCCGACACGGCACCCACAGTGGACATCGACCCGGACACCGTGGCGTACACCGTGTTCACATCCGGCTCGACCGGGCGCCCGAAGGGCGTGCAGGTCTCCCACCGGAGCCTGGCCAACCACGTGGACTGGGCCGTACGGGAACTGACACCGGCCGGTTCGGGCGGTGCGCCCGTCTTCTCCTCCGTGGCGTTCGACCTGGTGGTGCCGAATGTGTGGGCACCCTTGGCCGCAGGCCAGCGGACATGGCTGTTCAACGGTGAACTGACCGAACTGGGCACCTCACTGGCAGCAGCCGGCCCGTTCTCCTTCGTGAAGCTGACCCCGGGACATCTGGAAGTGCTGTCCGGCCAGCTGTCCGATGAGCAGATCGCCGCGCTGACAGGCCGAGTCGTCGTGGCCGGTGAAGCGCTGCCGGGCGCCCTGGTCGAACGATGGCGCCGGACTCTGGGCGACGGCAACGTCCTCAACGAGTACGGACCCACCGAAGCCACCGTCGGCACCTGCACATACCCCCTCACCGAAAGCGTCGAAGGCGTCGTCCCCATCGGACGCCCTCTGCCGAACATGACCATGCGCATCCTGGACACCCACCTGCACCCCGTCCCCGTAGGCGCCGTCGGCGAACTCTTCGTCGCAGGGACAGGGGTAGCCCGCGGATACGCCGGTGACCCCACACGCACCGCACAACGGTTCCTGCCCGACCCGTACGGGCCCGCGGGCAGCCGCATGTACCGGACCGGAGACCTCGCACGCTGGCGTTCCGACGGCGCGGTGGAATTCCTCGGCCGCATCGACGACCAGGTCAAAATCCGCGGCTACCGCATCGAACTCGGCGAGGTACGTGCTGCCCTGATCGCCAACCCTCAGGTCACGGACGCGGCAGTGGTCGTGTCGGAGGACCAGCAGCTGATCGCCTACGTGGTCGGTGAGGTCCCGGACCTGGCGGACACTCTCCCGGACTACATGATCCCCTCCGTCTACGTGCAGCTCGACGCGCTCCCCCTGACGGCGAACGGCAAACTCGACCACCGCGCCCTGCCCGATCCCGACACCACCGCCACCGACTCCCACACCGCCCCCCGCACCCCCACCGAAGAACGCATCGCCGCCGTCTGGAGCAGAGTCCTCGGCGTCGAGCGAATCGGCGTCGAAGACAACTTCTTCGACCTCGGCGGACACTCCATCAAAGCCATCGCCCTCGTCGGCGCCCTCCGCGCAGAAGGATTCGACGCCGCCGTACGCGACATCTTCCAGCACCGCACCATCGCCAACCTCGCCGCCACCCTCACCGACGACGAGAACCCCCTCAACGCCTTCCAAGCCGTACAACCCTTCACCCTCATCGGCGACGAGGACCGGGAACGGCTCCCGGACGGCATGGTGGACGCCTACCCGCTTGCTCAGGTGCAGCTCGGCATGCTCGTGGAAATGCTCGCCGACGACGGGCGGAACAAGTACCACAACACCACCACGTTCCGGATCAAGGACGGCCGGCCCTTCGACGTGGACGCCCTGCGCCGTGCCGGACAGGCCGTGGTGGAGCGGCACGAGATGCTACGGGCCTCCTTCGACCTCGACGCCTACTCGGTACCGCTCCAACTCGTCCACGCGTCGGCGGACCTCCCCGTGACGGTGCGCGACCTGCGCGGCATGAGCCCCGAGCAGCAGGCCGGGGTGCGGCGGGAGCACATCGTCAGTGAGCGGGCCACCGCCTTCGAGCTCGACCGCGCCCCGCTGCTGCGGGTCTCGGCGCTCGTGGAGTCCGACGAGGCGTGGTGGCTCTCGGTCAGTGTCTGCCACCCGATCACGGAGGGCTGGAGCCACCGCAACCTCCTCAGCGACATCGTCGAGGGCTACCTGCGCCTGCGTGCCGGCGAGCAGTTGCGCGAGGTGGCGGCACCCGACGTCCGCTACGCCGACTTCGTGGCGGCGGAGCAGGAGTCCCTCGCCTCCGACGAGGACCGTTCCTACTGGCAGGGCGTCCTCACCGAGCATGCCACGTTCGAGTTGCCGGCCGGCTGGGCGGACCCGGAGCCCGGCGACCACGCCGTGACCGTGCACGTACCGCTGGGGGACCTCACCGCTGCACTGCGGTCCGCGGCGCGCACCACCGGCACCTCGCTCAAGGCCGTCCTGCACGCGGCCCACCTCAAGGTGATGAGTCAGCTCACCGTGGAGGAGGCGTTCTACACCGGCCTCGTCTCCAGCGGCCGCCCCGAGGTGGAGGGCGCGGAGCGCGTCTACGGCATGTACCTCAACACGGTGCCGTTCGCCCACCGGCGCGGCGCACGCACCTGGGCGGAAGTCATCCACCAGGTGTTCCGGCAGGAGACCGAGCTGTGGCCGCACCGCCGCTTTCCCATGCCCGTGATGCAGCGGGAGCTGGGGGACGGCACCCGCCTCCTCGACGTCCGCTTCAGTTACCTCGACCTCTCCGACGCCCAGGCCGACAGCGACCTCGTCGACGCCGAGTCCGGAGACGGCGAGGGTGCCACGGAGTTCGGCCTGGCGGTCGCCGCCCGCGGTAGCGGGCTGCTGCTCACGGCCGACCCGGCGGTCCTCGGCCGCGCGGCGGTGGACCGGCTGGCGGAGATGTACCGGGCGGTCCTGGAAGCGATGGCCGCCGACGTGGACGGCGACGCACGCGAGGCGTTCCTGCCGGCCGGTGAGCTGGAGCGCGTGCTCATGACCTGGAACGACTCCGCCGCGCCCGCGCCCGAGGTCTCCGTGCCCGAGCTGATCGCACGGCACGCGACCGAACGGCCCGAGGCGACCGCGGTGGCCTCGGCCGGCGAGTCGCTGACGTTCGCGGAACTGGACGCACGGGCCAACCGTCTCGCCCACGCACTGCGTAAAGCGGGCGCGGGCGCCGAGTCGTCGGTGGCGGTACTACTGGACCGGTCGGTCGACCTGGTCGTGGCCCTGCTGGCGGTGTGGCGTGCCGGCGCGGGCTACGTGCCGATGGACCCGGTCCTGCCCGCCGGTCGCATCGCCGGGATGATCGCCGACGCCGAGGTGCAGGTGGCCATCACCTCCCGGGCATACGCGGACCGGTTCACCGTACCCGTGGTGCAGGTGGACGAGAACCTGTCCCACCTGCCCGACACGGCACCCACAGTGAACATCGACCCGGACACCGTGGCGTACACCGTGTTCACATCCGGCTCGACCGGGCGCCCGAAGGGCGTGCAGGTCTCCCACCGGAGCCTGACCAACCACGTGGACTGGGCCGTACGGGAACTGACACCGGCCGGTTCGGGCGGCGCGCCCGTCTTCTCCTCCGTGGCGTTCGACCTGGTGGTGCCGAACGTGTGGGCACCCTTGGCCGCAGGCCAGCGGACATGGCTGTTCAACGGTGAACTCACCGAACTCGGCACCTCACTGGCAGCAGCCGGCCCGTTCTCCTTCGTGAAGCTGACACCCGGACATCTGGAAGTACTGTCCGGTCAGCTGTCCGATACGCAGATCGCCGCGCTGACAGGCCGAGTCGTGGTCGCGGGAGAAGCCCTGCCGGGCGCACTCGTCGAACGATGGCGCCGGACTCTGGGCGACGGCAACGTCCTCAACGAATACGGACCCACCGAAGCCACCGTCGGCACCAGCGTCCACCCCCTCACCGAAACCGTCGAAGGCATCGTCCCCATCGGACGCCCCCTGCCGAACACGACCATGCGCATCCTGGACACCCACCTGCACCCCGTCCCCGTAGGCGCCGTCGGCGAACTCTTCGTCTCAGGCACCGGAGTAGCCCGCGGATACGCCGGTGACCCCACGCGCACGGCCGAACGCTTCCTGCCCGACCCGTACGGCCCCGCGGGCAGCCGCATGTACCGGACCGGAGACCTCGCACGCTGGCGCTCCGACGGCGCGGTGGAATTCCTCGGCCGCATCGACGACCAGGTCAAAATCCGCGGCTACCGCATCGAACTCGGCGACATCCGAGCCGCCATCACCGCCCACCCCCACGTCACCGACGCCGCCATCACCGTGACGGACGACCAGCGGCTCATCGCCTACATCGTCGGCGAGGTTCCGGACCTCACCGACACACTCCCCGACTACATGACCCCCTCCACCTACATACAACTCGACGCGCTCCCCCTGACCGCCAACGGCAAACTCGACCACCGCGCCCTGCCCGCCCCCGACACCACCGCCACCGACTCCCACACCGCCCCCCGCACCCCCACCGAAGAACGCATCGCCGCCGTCTGGAGCAGAGTCCTCGGCGTCGAGCGAATCGGCGTCGAAGACAACTTCTTCGACCTCGGCGGACACTCCATCAAAGCCATCGCCCTCGTCGGCGCCCTCCGCGCAGAAGGATTCGACGCCGCCGTACGCGACATCTTCCAGCACCGCACCATCGCCAACCTCGCCGCCACCCTCACCGACGACGAGAACCCCCTCAACGCCTTCCAAGCCGTACAACCCTTCACCCTCATCGGCGACGAGGACCGGGAACGGCTCCCGGACGGCATGGTGGACGCCTACCCGGTCGCCAAGATGCAGCTCGGCATGCTCGTGGAGATGCTCGCGGGCGACGGGCTGAACAAGTACCACAACACGGCGACCTTCCGGATCAACGACGGGCGGCCGTTCGACGCCGAGGCACTGCGCAGGGCGGCGCGTACCGTGGTGGAGCGGCACGAGATGCTGCGTACCTCCTTCGACCTGGCGGGCTTCTCGGTGCCGTTGCAACTGGTGCACCCGGCGGCCGAGCCGCGGGTCACCGTGCGGGATCTGCGGGCGGCGGACCCGGAGCGGTTCGCGGAGGCGCGGCAGGAGCACATCGCCGCCGAGCGGGCCGAGCTCTTCGACCTGGACCGGCCGCCGCTGCTGCGGTTCGCCGCCCTGGTCGAGTCGGACGAGGCGTGGCACCTCGGCTTCACCCACTGCCACGCCATCACGGAGGGCTGGAGCCAGCAGTCGCTGCTGCGGGAGGTCCTGGTCCTCTACCAGGCGTACGCGTCCGGCGCGCAACCGGCGGAGCCGGAGGCGGTGACGGTGCGCTACGCCGACTTCGTCGCCGCGGAGCGGGAGTCCCTCGCCTCCGACGACGACCGCTCCTACTGGCAGGGCGTCGTCGACCGGTACGCGCCGTGCCGGCTGCCGGAGGAGTGGGGAGCCGGGGACAGCGCGCCCCGGGACGACTTCAAGCTGTCGGTGGACTTCCGCGACATCGAGCCGGCCCTCCGCGAGCTGGCCAGGTCCACCGACACCTCGTTCAAGGCGGTCCTGCTCGCCACGCACCTCAAGGTGTTGAGCACGGTCACCGGGGAGGCGGCCTTCCACACCGGTGTGGTGTACAGCGCGCGTCCCGAGGCGCCGGGCGCCGAGCGGGTGTTCGGCATGTACCTCAACACGCTGCCGTTCGCGCACGACCGGTCCGCGCGCACCTGGCGCGAGCTGGTGCGCCAGGTCTTCGACCGGGAGGCCGAGGTGTATCCGCACCGCCGGTACCCGCTGCCGGCCGTGCAGCAGCTCGCCGGCGGACACCGCCTGTTCGACGTGATGTACCGCTACCAGGACTTCCACCAGACCGTCGGCAGCGCGGTGGACGTGCAGGCGGGTGCCGGGGACAGCTCCAACGAGTTCACGCTGTCCGTGGCCAACGTGCCGGGCCGACTCGTCCTGCGGGCGGTCAGCACCGGCCTCGACCGGCCGGGTGCGGAGCGGTTGGCCGGGATGTACCGGGCGGTGCTGGAGGCGATGGCCGGCGACCCGGACGGCGACGTGGACGCCCCGCTGCTGTCCGCGGCGGAGCTGGCACAGGTCCTGGGCGACTTCAACGACACCGAGGTGGAGTGGGGATGAGACGCTACGTCCACGAGGTGATCGAGGGGCAGGCCGCGGCCACCCCCGACGCCGTCGCCGTCCAGGTGGGGGACCACACCCTCACGTACCGGCGGCTCGACGAGGAGGCCAACCGGATCGCGCACCGGCTGCGGGACGCCGGCGTGGGGCCCGAGTCGGTGGTCGGGGTGCTGCTGCGCCGGGGACCGGACACCCTGCCGGCGCTGCTCGGCATCTGGAAGGCGGGCGGCTCCCACCTGCCGCTGGACACCGCGCTGCCCGCCGAACGGCTGCGGTACATGCTTCGGACAGCGGGGGCGCGGCTGACGGTGACGTACGGCGGTGGCGCCGCGCTGCTCGGCGCCGGGCACCCCGGTGACGTCCTGGACCTGGACGGGGAGCGCGACCGGATCGCGGCAGCCCCCCAGGCCCCGCCCGACCGGTCCGCGGACCGCGACCCGGACGATCCGGCGCGCACCCACCGGCTGGCGTACACCCTCTTCACCTCCGGCTCCACGGGCCGCCCCAAGGGGGTGCAGATCGGCCAGTACGCGCTGCTCAACGTGCTCTTCTCGATGCGGCGCTGGCACCGTTCGGGGCCGGAGCACCGCTGGCTGGCCACCACCTCGCTCGCCTTCGACGTGTCCACCGCCGAGCTGTACCTGCCGCTGGTCACCGGCGGCCGGGTGGTGCTCGCCGACGACGCGGAGGCCCACGACCCGGCCGCCCAGCTGCGGCTGGTGGAGAGCGCGGGGATCACCCATGTGCAGGCCACCCCGGCCGGCTGGAAACGGCTGCTGGCCGCGGGGCTGGGGCGGCTGCCCGTCACCGCGGTCACCACCGGTGAGGAGTGCCCGCCCGACCTGGCGCGGGACCTCGCGCGCCGGGTCGACCGGTTGAGCAACCTGTACGGGCCCACCGAGGCCACCGTCTGGTGCACCGGAACCGATCTGACGCCGGACATGACGACGGTGCCGATCGGCCGGCCGCTGCCCAACTACCGTGCCTACGTGCTCGACCCGGCCCAGCAGCCGGTGCCGGTCGGGGTGGTCGGCGAACTGTACGTGGCGGGCGCGGGGGTGGCCCGCGGGTATGTGGGGCGGCCGGGGCTCACCGCGGAGCGGTTCCTCCCGGAGCCGTACGGCGGGCCGCCCGGCTCCCGCATGTACCGCACCGGAGACCTGGCACGGTTCCGGGCCGACGGGCGGCTCGAATGCCTGGGGCGCATCGACACCCAGGTCAAGATCCGCGGCTTCCGCATCGAACTCGGCGAGATCGAGGAGGTGCTGCGCGCCGGTCCTGACGTGCGCGACGCCGCCGTGCTGGCCCGCGACGACGACCAGGGCGAGAAGTGGCTGGTGGCCTATGTGGTCGGCGCCGACGGGAAGGATCCCGACCCGGGTGCCCTGCGGGACCGGCTGGCCGCCACCCTGCCGGGGTACATGGTGCCCGCGGCGGTCGTCCCGCTCCCGGAGCTGCCGCTGAACCCGGCCGGCAAGGTCGACCGGTCGGCGCTGCCCGCCCCTGGCCGGTCCGCCCTCGCCTCCGACCGCCCCTATGTGGCGCCCCGCACCCCCACCGAACGGCTCCTGGTCGACGTCTGCGCCCAGGTGCTGGGCGTGGCCGACGTCGGTGTGCGGGACCGGTTGCGGGACCTCGGCGCCGACTCCATGCGGATCGTGCACGTGATGGCGGCCGCGCGGCGGGCCGGGCTCGGTCTGACGCTGCGGATGCTGCTGGACGGCGAGAGTGTCGAGGACCTGGCCGAGGCCCTGGACGGCACCCCACAGGACGGGACGGGAACGGGAGAGGACGAGGTGGCGGCGATGACGTCGGTGGCACGGACGGATCCGGCCGGGGACCTGGCGCGGACCATGGCCGCGCACCGGGTGCCGGGCGCCGCGGTGGCCCTGCTCCGGGAGGGCCGGCTGGTGGGCGCCCAGGCGCACGGGGTGCGGTCCGCGGACGGCGGCCTCCCGGTGACCCTGCGCACCCGCTTCCAGGCCGGGTCCATCAGCAAGCAGGTCACCGCGTTCGCGGCGCTGCGCCTCGTCGCCCGGGGCGTCCTCGACCTGGACACGGACCTGGACCGGTACCTGGCCGGGCGGAGCGTGCCCCGCACCACCGCAGGCACCCCGGTCACGCTGCGCCATCTGCTGTCGAACACGGCGGGCTTCTCCAGCGCGGCGGCCACCTGGTGGCGGCCCGGTGAGGCGATGCCGAAGCTCGACACCGTGCTGGACGACGTGACGGCCGAGCACGAGCCGGGCACCCGGTTCCGCAAGGCGGGCAGCCAGTGGGCGCTGGCGGAGCGGCTGCTCATGGACGTCACCGGGCAGGACTTCCCGGACCTTGTGGAGGAGCTGGTGTTCGCGCCGCTCGCCATGGCGGGCAGCTCCTTCACGGCGCCCTCCGGCGAGCACGGCGCCCGCGACGACCGGGCCTGCGGGCACGACCAGCACGGCCGGCCGCTGCTCGACGGCTTCCGGGTGCGGCCGGTGCGGGCCGGCAGCGGGCTGTGGTCCACCGCCACCGACATCGCACAGCTCGCCGTGGAGATCCGCCAGGCCCACCTGGGCTGCTCCGACCTGTTGCCGGCGGCGCTGGCCACACAGATGCTCACCGAGGCGTTCCCCGGCAGCTTCTACGGCCTCGGCACGGTCGTCGACGGGTCCCTGGGCGAGACGGAGTTCGGGCACGGCGGGCAGACCGCCGGGTTCCGTGCGCTGGTCTCGGTCCGGCTGCGGTCCGGCAGCGGCTGCGTGGTCCTGACCAATGGCGACGGCGGCAAGCACGTGCACAAGGCCGTCGCCGCGTCCCTGGGCCGCGAGCTGGTCGTCAGCGACGACTGACCGGAACCGGCCCCCGCGCACCCTGCCGCCGGCAGATCACCACGATGAACCGGTGGTGTTACCGAACGGATAACGCGAGAATAGAGGCCCCGCATAGCTTCTGTACACGTTCGTACATGCCAGACGGGGGGGTGTCGCATGGACTTTCGAGTCCTCGGCCCGGTGGAAGCGCACAGGAGCGGTGCAAGGATTCCGCTCTCAGGTTCGAAGGTGCACACGGTACTCGCGGCCCTGCTGCTCGCCAGGGGCCGCGTGGTGTCGGACAGCAGGCTCAACTTCCTGCTCTGGGGCTGGGAACCGCCGGCCACGTCCGGAGCGCAGATCTACACGTACATGTCGCGGCTGCGGAAGCTGCTCGGTGACGAGGTGCGCATCGAGCGGCGGCCGCCCGGCTATCTGCTCCGGGCCCCGCACAGCGCGGTGGACCTGCTGGAGTTCGAGCGGCTCGACCGGCTCGGCCGCGCCGCCCTCGCCCGCGGCCACCACCGGGAGGCGGGGGCGCTGCTCGCCGAGGCCCTCGGGCACTGGCGCGGCACCGCCCTCGCGGGCGTCACCGAACACCTCGCCGAGGCGGAGCTTCCGCAGCTGGAAGAGGCGCGGATGCACGCCGTGGAGAGCCGTATCGAGGCCGATCTGGCGCTGGGCCGGCACGAGCAGCTCACCGCCGAACTCACCGGGCTCGTCGCCCAGTACCCGCTGCGGGAGAAGCTGCGGGCCCAGCTGATGACCGCGCTCTACCGCAGCGGCCGGCAGAGCGACGCCCTCCAGAGCTACTACGAGGGCCGCTCCCTGCTCGCCGAACAGCTGGGCATCGACCCGGGCGAGGCCCTCGGCTCGACCTACGCGGCGGTTCTCAAGGGCACCCGGGGGCCCGGGCCCGGCGGCGCCCGGCGGCCCGTGCCGGACCCGGCGGCCGGTCGCTGCGCCCCGAGCACGCTGCCGCCGGACGTCGACGGTTTCGTGGGGCGCGACGGCGAAGTACACGTGCTGCGCACCCAGCTGGCGGAGTCGGCCGCCGGGCGGGGCCCGCGCCAGCTGCTGGTCACCGGCATGGCCGGGGTCGGCAAGACGGCCCTCGCCGTGCACGTCGCGCACGAGGCCGCCGCGGACTTCCCCGACGGCCGGCTCTTCGCCGAGCTGTCCGAGGCGGACGGCCGCCCGCGCCGGCCCCGCGACGTCCTCGCCGGCATCCTGCGGGACCTCGGCGAGCCCCTCGGGGAGGCCGGCGCCCCGCAGTCCCCCGCCGGAGCCGGCCCCGACCGCAGGGAGCACGAGGACCTGGTACGGCTCTGCCGCGCCCGCACCACGGGCCGGCGGCTGCTGGTGGTGCTGGACGGCGCGGCCGAGGGACGGCTGCTCGACCCGCTGCTGGCCGGCCTGCCGGACGCCGTGCTGCTGATCACCGGCCGCACCAGACTCACCCAGGTCACCGGGGCCCGCACCACGGCCCTGGCCCCGCTCGGGGACGCCGCGGCCCTCGACCTGCTGGCCGGCGCGGCCGGCCGGGCACGCCTGCTCGCCGAACCGGACGCCACCGACGACCTGCTCGGCTACTGCGGCGGCCTGCCGCTGGCGCTCCGCATCACCGGCAGCCGCCTCGCCGCCCGCCCGTTCTGGCCCGTGGCCCGGCTCGCGCAGCGGTTGGCCGCACCGGAGATGCGGCTGCGGGAGCTCTCCTTCGGCGGACTGGACGTGGCCGCGGCGTTGCAGCCGTCCCTGTACGCCCTTCCCGCACCGGCCCGGGCGGTACTGGCCCGGCTCGCCGGCATCGGCACCGAGCCCTTCCCCGCCCACCGGACGGCCGGGCGGCTCGGCATGAACGAGGCGGCCGCGGAGCAGTGGCTGGAGCAGCTCGTGGACGGGGCGCTGCTCGACCTGTGCGGGGTGGATCTGAGAGGCCGTCCCCTCTACCGCTTCCACGAGCTGGTGCTGCTCTTCGCCGCCGCGCAGCCCGCACCGCCCCGCGCTCCCTCGCGGTCACCCGCGGCCCGCTGAGCCGGCGGGCCGGGCAGGGCCCGGGTGCGCACACGGCGCGGCCGCGGGGCTCTGCTCGGCCCCGCGGCCGTCATGTCCTCGACCGCGTCGGTGTGCTCAGTGCCAGCTCTCGTCGCCGCAGTGGAACGCCTCAGCGGTGTGCGGATGGGTCACGCGGATGCTCGCCACTTCTTCTCCCCCATGTGTTGAGATGGTGCGACGCACGCTAGTGCGGTGCGTTTTCTCCTCATTATCGTTTCAGCTTTCAGGTGGTGCTTTCCCGTAGCCGTCCGGCCGGGAAGCCACCGGGGACCTTTTCCTACCCGTCGGTCGGATCGGGTAGTTCCGCGAGGGCGGCACGCGTCCGCCGTAGCCACGCCGCCACGCCGATCCGGTCGAAATCCGCCAGCGCCCCCAGGAAATTCCGGCGCGCCTCGTGGGAATCGCCGCATTTCCAACTGGCGGTGCCGAGGGCGAGTTTGATACGACCTTCGACGAGCGCGCTGTCCACCAGGGCGGCGACCTTCGTGGCCTGGCGCAGCGTGGCCCGGGCCTCCTGCCACCGGCCGGCGCCCATCCGGGCCTCGCCGAGAGCCAGCAACCCGTGGGCCAGGCCGAGGGTGTCCAGCTGGCCCCGCACGATGTGGATCACCCGCAGCAGGGCCTCCTCGGCGAGGTCGTACTCCTGGCGGGCCAGGTGCACCCGGGCCAGCCGGTGGGTGCCCAGCGCCAGGCTGCGGGCGCCGCCCTCGCCGATGGCGGCGGAGACCCGCACCGACTCCTCGCTCAGCCGCTGCGCCTCGTCGACGTCGCCCTGGTCGAGGCGGATCTGCGCCATGTTGTTCAGTACGTGGGCCTCCGAGGAGCGGTCGCCGACCGCCCGGAAGACGTCCAGCGCCGCCGTGCTGTGCCGCATGGCGGTGTCCAGCTCGCCGCGCATCTCGTCGATCATCGCCATGTTCCGCAGCACCAGGGCCCGGCCGTGTTCCTCCCCGGCCCGCTCGTGCAGCCGCAGCGCCCGGGTGAACAGGTCGTACGCCTCTGTGAAGTCCCGCAGCCGCATCTCCAGGGCGCCGAGGGCGTGCAGCATGGCCGCCTCGCCCCGTGCGTTGCCCGCGGCACGGGCCGCCGCCAGCGAGCGCTCGGCGCACTCGCGCCAGTCGTCGAGGTAGTTGCGGGTCTCGAAGAGGACCAGGACCGAGAGGGTGAGGTCCCAGGCGAACTCGTCCATGCCGGCGGCGGCCGTCCGGCCGACGACCGTGACCAGGGAGAGCCGCTCGGCCTCCAGCCAGTCCAGCGGCCGCGCCAGCAGCGCCTCGGTCAGCTCCCGCGACAGCCGGTGCGGCCGGGCCGTGCCGTGGATGATGCTGAAGTCACCGCCGTAGGAGCGCCGGTGGGCCTCGGAGGCGAGGTACAGGTAGGCGCGGTAGACCCGTTCCAGGACGGCGCGCCGCTCCTCGGGGCTCTCCTCCTCGGCGCGCTCGCGGGCGAAGAGCCGCAGCAGGTTCTGGAACCGGTAGCGGGTGTGCCCGGCCATGTCCGGGCCGACCACGTCGAGGAACTGGGCGTCGACAAGCTCCTCGACGAGGCGTTCGCCCGTGTAGAGGTCGGTGTCGAGCAGGACGGCCGCCACCCAGGGGGTGAAGTCCGGCACGTCCAGCAGGCCCAGTCTTCGGTAGAGCTGCGCGGTCTGCGCGGCGAGTCCCCGGTAGGTCACCGCGAAGCTGGCTCTGACCTGCGACTCGCCCTGGCTCAGCTCGTCCAGCCTGAGCCGCTCGTCGCTGAGCCGGCGCACCAGGTGGGCCACCGTCCAGTGCGGCTTCGAGGCGAGCCGGGCCCCGGCGATGCGCAGCGCCAGCGGCAGCAGGTCGCAGAGCTCGGCCAGGGTGGCGGTGCCGCTCTGGTCGGCCGCGATGCGCTCCTCGCCCACGATCCGCCCCAGCAGTTCGACCGCCTCGTACGGGGAGAGCGGCCCGAGCCGCACCCAGGCCCGCGGCGGCCAGGCCACCAGCTCCGGTATCTGCTCGCGTCCCGTGACCAGCACACAGCAGCCGGCACCGCTGGGCAGCAGCGGGCGCACCTGCGCGTAGCTGCGGACGTTGTCCAGGACGACGAGCACCCTGCGGTCGGCGAGCAGGCTCCGGTAGAGCGCCGCACGCTCCTCCGGCTCCGCCGGGATCTGGGCGGTGGGCACGGACAGGGACCGCAGGAAGCGGCTGAGGACCTCGTCGGCCGTGGTCGGTTCGAGCTGCTCGTCGTAGCCGTGCAGGTCGGCGAAGAGCTGGCCGTCGGGGAAGAGGTCCGCGACGCCGTGCGCCCAGTGGACCGCCAGGCTGGTCTTGCCGACACCGGCGACGCCGGTGATCAGGCCGGTGGCCGGGCCGCCGGCGGTGCTGTCCGTGTCGAGCAGTTCGCCCAGCCGGGCCAGCTCCTCCTTGCGCCCGGCCAGTCTCGGCACGTCCGGGGGCAGTTCCAGCGGGTCGCCGGCCGGCTTCGGCGGGGGCACCGGCTCGGCGTCCGGCTCGTGCGCCGACGGCAACGGCTCGTCCTGGAGGATGGCGTGGTGCAGCTCGGTCAGGGCGAGGCCCGGCTCGATGCCGAGTTCTTCCACCATCCACCGCCGCCCCTCCTGGAAGGTCTCCAGGGCCTCGGCCCGCCGGCCGGAGCGGTACTGAGCGGTGATCAGCTGATGGCGGGCGCGCTCGCGCAGCGGATGGCTGCGGACCATCGCCGCCAGATCGGGCAGGACCCGCTGGTGGTCGCCGAGCTGGAGCCGCACCTCCGTGGCGTTCTCGAAGGTGTCGAGCCGCAGCTCCTCCAGCCGCTGCGCCTCGTCCTCCACACGGTGGCCGGTGACACCGGCGAGCGGCCAGCCGCGCCACAGCCGCAGCGCGTCCGTGTAGGCGCGGGACGCCTCGGGCAGCCGGTCCTCGCGCACCGCGGCCTCGGCCTCGGCGACCAGTTCGGCGAACTCGGCGGTGTCCAGCGAGTGCCGGCCCACCCGCAGGAGGTATCCGGGGTGCGCGGTGACGATCACCTCGTCGGGGCAGCCGGCGTTCTTGAACGCCTTGCGCAGAGCCGCGATGCAGATGGAGACCTGGGTGCGCGCGGTGGCGGGCGGGCGCTCGTTCCACACCGCCTCGATCAGCGAGTCGACCGGGACGACGCGCCCCGGGGCCAGCAGCAGGAGGGTGAGAATGGTGCGGTGCCGGGGTCCGCCGAGCGGCACCTGGACCTCGCCGACGCGTACCTCGAGCGGGCCCAGGACCCGGAATTCCAGCCGCTTCTCCATGCTCTCCATGCCCCCCCAGGCGTTTTCAGCGTCGGTGTGGTCTTGTAGGTGCCGAGCCACGGGCGTGTGGCGATGTGCGGTGGATGCGCGACGTGACGCGACGAAGCTCCGTGGCGGAGGCGACGTTCCCGGGCCGCGTCCGCGCAACGGAGCTTCGATGTGCCGGCGGTCCGCCGCCGTCCGCCCGCATCGGGCCGCCGGCCCACCGGCCGGCCTGCGTCAAGCCGCCGGCCCGCAGGCATCGGGGCATCGCGTCGCTGCCGCGGCTGCTTTCCCAGCCGTCGCGGGCCGGCGACGGGCGGACCGTCACCCGGCCGCGGGTGCCGGACGGTACCGGGAACCGGCCCCGTGCCGCCGGGCACACCGGCGTCGCAGCCGGCCTCCGCGAGACGCCCCGCCGTCCCCTCGGCCCGCCGCCCCTCCCCGGCCTCGACTGACCAGCACCGATCCAAGATCAGGAGATTTTTCAATCGCCCTGCTGACCCCCCGTGCTTCCCGGACAGCGGAAGCGCTATCCCGGTCGCCACCAAATCCAGGTGGTATGCCCCTGCGCACACAATACGACGAGGGAAGAAGCTACTGAGCAGTAGAGCGGTACTAACCGGGGGTAACGACAACGAGTTCGTCCGGAGCGGGGTCCTCCGGTACGCCCCCGGATCAATGTGAGTCGCGTTCGGTTCCCGTTTTCCCGACGGCAATTTCCAGCCGAATTCAGGGGAACGAATGCCGGTGCGGCGCGCCCGCCCCGGCCACGCGTCCGACCCGTGCCGCACGGGCCGGTCGGCGGGCGCATCCCCGGCACGGCGGACGGGACCCCCGACAGCGTTCGTGAGCGTCGGCGCCCGCGCCCCGCACCGCCCCAGCCGGAGCCACAACCCGCCCCGGTCAGGCCGAGCCGGCTCGGCTGGCCCCAGTGTGCCGTGACCGCAGACGGACAGTGCCGGACAGCCGTCCGGTATTGAGTTCCCAGTCGGCACAGTGCTTTGATCCCCGTACCGACAACCGGGGGCGATGACACGCGCTCCTCACCGAAAAACGCCGAAGGGGGAACCGCCCGTCTCCCGGGACGATGACGACGAAGTGAGTTCTCCAGGCGGTACCCGACAGCCCCTCACCACACCGGGACCGATATCGGCCCACCGCAAAAGGCCGACCGGTCGGCGGGCGCCGGGACACTCCTTCACCGCCGGCGCGCAACCCGAAGTGAACCAAGGCCCGGACGACAAAGGGAAACACATGACGCATGTGGTGTACAAAAACATAAACCATGCGCCTTTGTGGGCGGTGACGGGTGAAGGCTCTTACCTCGTCGACAGAGCGGGCAACCGATACCTGGACACCTGTGGCGGCGTGGCCGTCTCCAGCCTTGGACACCGGCACCCCCGGATATGCGCGGCCATCGAGCGGGAAGCACGCCGACTCGCCTGGGCGCACGCGGGCAGCTTCACCACGGATGCCGCGGAGGAACTGGCGGAGTTGCTGGTGTCTCGCTCGGGCGGCCTGTCATGGGTGCAGTTCCTCTCCGGCGGGTCCGAAGCAGTCGAGCTGGCGCTCAAAATCGCCTACCAGTACCACTGGGAACGCGGCCAGAGCGAACGCCAGGTCTTCATCTCCCGGCGGCAGAGCTACCACGGCAGCACCATGGCGACCCTGGCGCTGTCCGGGAACGCCCAGCGCAGGTCGATCTTCGAGCCGTTCCTCGGCGACGGCGAGTTCGTCTCCCCCTGCTACGCGTTCCGCGATCAGCAGCCGGGCGAGTCCGACGACGCCTACACGACGCGGCTGGCCGCGGAGCTGGACCAGCGGATCCGGGAGACAGGCCCGCACCGCGTGGCCGGTTTCATCGCCGAGACGGTCGTGGGGTCGACCAACGGAGCCGTGCCTGCCGTCGCCGGATACCTCACGAAGATCAAGCAGGTCTGTGATCGGCACGGAGTCCTGCTGATTCTCGACGAGGTGATGGCCGGAATGGGCCGGACCGGACACCACTTCGCCTACCTTGAGGACGACGTCACGCCCGACATCGTCGCGATCGGCAAGGGGCTGGCTGCCGGCTACCAACCGATTTCAGCCGTCCTGACCACCGACGACGTCCACCGCGCCCTGGCGGAGGGCTCCGGAGTGCTGCGCAACGGCCAGACGCACGTCAACCATCCGCTGGCGTGCGCCGTCGCGCTTGAGGTGCAGCGCACGATCCTGGAGGAAGACCTGCTGTCGCACGTGCGGAAACTCGGTGAGCAACTCCGTACGCACCTGGCGGAGAGGCTCGCGGACGCACCCTTCTTCGGCGACATCAGGGGCCGGGGTCTGTTTCTGGGGATCGAGTTCGTCGCGGACCGCTCGACGAACGCTCCCACCACGGGCGGCAACGAACTGGTGGGCGCGTTGAAGGCGGAGGCCTTCAAGCGCGGTCTGCTGATCTACCCCGGTTCGGGGACCGTCGACGGGGTGCGCGGGAACCACGTTCTCTTCGCCCCTCCCTTCACCGCGAAACCGGAGGAGGTCGAGGAGATCGCCGAGCGCTTCAACGACGTGGCCAGGGCGTGCTTGTGAAGCCTTTGTCGTGCTGTGGCCGCACCGGTGCGAGCGCCACGGCGTAAGGGAGGTCCGCCCGCCGGCGGCCTGGAAGATCCATGGTAGTGGGGGAAGCAAGAGGTGAACTATCTCTCGCTCATCTTGTTCGTGGTCACCACGACGGGCACGCCAGGGCCCAACAACATCATGATCATGAGTTCGGGGGCCACCTACGGCGCACGCCGGAGCCTTCCGCATGTCGTCGGGATCAACGTGGGTTTCCCGCTGATGGTGGTGGGCGTGGGGCTCGGACTCGGCGAAGTCCTGCTGACCTGGCCGGTGATCTACGACATCCTCCAGCCGGTCGGCGCCTGCTACCTGCTCTACCTCGCCTTCCGCATAGCCACGTCCTCTCCCGTCCCCTCGGACGACCAGAGCCGGCGGAAACCGCTGTCCTTCACGCAGAGCGCGCTTTTCCAGGCGGTCAACCCGAAGGCGTGGGTGATGATCGTGGGTGCTCTCGCCACCTATGCCACGACATCCAGTGGCTACTGGTGGCAGGTGGGTGTCATCTCACTGGTGTTCCTGGTGTTCGGGACGCCCTGCACCGTCGCCTGGATGCTGCTCGGCGTCATGGCGAAGGGGACACGCGTCACCGCGCATCCGCTCCGGCTCCGGGTCTTCAACGCGGTGATGGCCGGGCTGCTCGTTCTCTCGTTGATTCCCGTGGTCGGTGAGATCGTCCGCTCCTGGACGGGGGGAGACGGCTGACGGGAGAGAGCCGTGCCGATCCGACGACCTGGTCACGACAGGAGATTCCGATGTCCCACCGCCGCACCCTGACGCCTCATATGCTGCAGTACGCGGAGAAGTTCGACGATCGCGGCGAGATCCGCTGGCTCCCCTACCTGATGTACTTCCACGCGGCCGGCCACCGCTCCGAGGTGGTCAACACCGATGGCCTGGGATTCCGCATCTCGCACGGCCCCGACGGCCGGCGGGCGTCCGTCGGCGGGTCGGTTCCCGAGGGACCCGTACGGCTGCTCGCCGGGAGTTCCACGGCCTTCGGCATAGGCGCGAGCAGCGATGCACACACCTTGTCGTCCCGTCTGTGGTCCAGACACGCCGGCTCCCTGCCCTGGCTCAACTTCGGGGGGCGCAGCCACAATTCCACTCAGGAGCTGCTGCTTTTCCTGCTTTACCACCACCTTCTTCCCGAGATCGACGAAATCGTGATCTTCTCGGGTTTCAACAACCTGGGCCTCAGCCGGCTGCCCGCGGCCACCCGCGGAGACCACGGCGCCTTCTTCAACTGCACCGAGTTCTTCGAGCAGATGGCCGCGCTCAACGAGAAGCACCGCAGGTCCGCGGCCGGCCGCGGCTGGGGCGGAGGGCGGCGCCGCACGAGGTCCACCGGGGCCGACACCGCGGACACCGCCGTACCGGACCTGCCGGAGCAGATCGACATCGCCTCCGACCTCACCCTGCGCCACCTCAGAAGCTGGCGCATCCTCGCCGAGGGACTGGGCGCCAGGCTGACCTTCGTCCTCCAGCCGCTCGCCACCTGGGTCCGGGACGAGCCGGCTCCCCAGGAGAAGCTGCTCTTCGAAGAGCTGGACGCCATCGCCGACTTCGGCAAGGTCTACGGCGACATCTCCTCCATGGCGGCCCAAGAGGCCTACTCGCAGGCGCTGAAGACCGGCTGCGAGCGGATCGGTGTGCGCTATTTCGACCTCACCCCCGTGCTCGGCGAGGCGATCGGCAAGGAGGACTGGCTCTTCGTCGACCGGATCCACTTCACCGACGAGGGCCACGACCGCGTCGCGCGTCTGCTGGCCGAGCACCTGTCCCTGTCCTGACCCGCCCCCCCACGGGTCGGGACAGGGACACCACCTGCGCGACCGCCCCCGCTCCGCGGAATGCGTCTCGGCGCCCGTGAGGGGTGCGCCGCTCCCACTCCACCACCGGAAGGAGGACACCCGTATGTCTTTTCTCCGCAGGTTGATCAACAAGCTGTTGCGCCGGAAGCCCGAGCCCAGGAACGACGCGTCCATCTATCCCATGTTCTGAGCCCGGGAGCCGCTGAGAGGAGCGCGGAGAATGTCAGCACCGTCCACGGGGGCCGCCTCGCCCCGCGCCGTTCGGGTGATGCCGTCTCTGGACGGGCCACGCGCCGTCTACGTGCGGGCCGGTGATCCCGAGGCGGCACCGCCCGGACGGGATCTGCTGAGGCGGATCCAGGAGGAGTTGCACCGCGCTCCGAAGACCGTGGACACGCTCGACGTTCTGCGGGCACGCGCGGCGAACTGGTCGGCGGAGGAGACACGGCGTTTCGACCTCCTCCTCGGCTCCGCGGAGACCGCCGAGACCGCCGACGCCCTCCTCAAGAGGTCCGTTCTGTGCTGTGCCCCGCTGGCCCTGCTGTCCGGGGCCTGGCTGCAATGGCTGAGCAGCCCGGGCACCTGCGACGACGCCGCGGTCCTCAGCATCCTCGCGCTCTACGCCGGTGACCTCGGGGTGGGCAGGCCGCACGCCGCCCGCGGTGACGCCTACCTGGGCCTCATGCGCCACCTGAAGGTCTCCGAGAACGCCGTCCCCGTGAGCCGGCTCGCGGGCGAACAGCGGATCGGCGAGGAGCACTTCCACCTGCCCGCCCTGCTCCTCACCATGAGCAGGAGGCCGGACGACTTCACGCCGGAGATCCTCGGCGCCGACCTGTGCCTGCGGTCCGTGGGCCTGCTGCCCGTGCTCGGCCCCGTGCGAAGCGCGGCACCGACCGCCGCGGACTGGTCGGCCATCGACCCGGCCGGCACCCGGCAGGGCGAGTCACGCACGGGCGCCGAGCGCTGCCGCGCGGCCGTCGACGCCTTGGTGGCCGCCGGACCGGCCGGTACGGACGACCGCGTGCGGCTGGGCTTCGAGTGGGCCCTCTTCGCGCTCGGTCACTGGCACGACCGGCTCCACGAGGAACTCGACGCCGCCCGTGACCCGGCGTACGAGATGGCCGAGCTGGTGGCACTGCGGGCGCGCGAGGGATCCGTCTACCACGCCTCCTTCCAGCTGGAGGGCAGGCCCCTCTCGGCCTGGCTGAAGGCCGGCCAGAGCGACCCCTACCCCCTGCTGGCCGCGCTGTCCCGTAGCCGCCTCGTCAAACCGGGCCGGCCGGAGTCCAGCCCTCTGGTGGGCGGCCTGGTCGGCGAGAGGGGCCGGATGTTCCGGGTGTTCTCCCCCGAGGACCTCACCGTCATACGCCGCTGGATCGCCTCCCTGCCGAGCACGGGGCGGGAAGGCACCGGTGCGGGCGGGCCGGAAAGGCGCACCCCGGCCGTGCTCACGGCGTCGCGCCGACGGTTCACCTGGGACGCCGCCCCCGCCGACGAGGGCCGCGCCCCCGGGGGACTGAGGGAGGCGTACCACATGCTGTTGGGCCGCACGGTCACCCCCGCACTGCGGCGCTACGCCCTCGCATACGTGCACGGCTGGCTGGGCCGCTCCCGGCACGGCATGGACCGCGGTGCCCTGCCGCTGCCGGAGCAGTGGTCCCCGGGTGGCCTGCGGCCGTGGCTGCTCGGCATGCACGATCGGCACAGCGAGGACTTCGAGCGGCAGGGCGATCAGGAACTGCCCAGCCGGGCGGAGCTGATCGAGTCGACCGTGCAGTTGGCGCCGCTGACCTTGATCGACGGTGCCTGGCTCCAGGGCTTCACCGACTACGAACACGCCTCCTCGGACATCGGGTACGCGCTGTTCGACACCTACTGGGACGAACTGGGCAACGGCGAGGCCCGGCTGAACCACCCCCTGATCTACCGCGACGTGCTGCGCGAGATGGGTGTGGACCTGCCGCCCACGGCATCGCGGGAGTTCGCCGAGTGGCCGGGCTTCCAGGAACGTTCCTTCGAGCTTCCGGTGTACTGGCTCGCGATCGGCAGGTTCCCGCAGACCTTCATGCCGGAGGTGCTGGGGCTGAACCTGGCGATGGAGCTGTCCGGTGTCGGCGGCACCTACCGGCGGGCCCGGCTTGCGCTCAGGGAGTACGGCTTCAGTACCCGCTTCGTCGACATCCACAACACGATCGACAACGTCGCCACCGGCCACTCGGCCTGGGCCGCCGACGCCATCGACACCTACATGTCCGCTCTCACCGTCTCCCAGGGTTCCGGGGTGCTGAGCACGGCCTGGACACGGGTCCGCACCGGATACCGCTCGCTCAACCCGCCCTCGGGTCTCCGGGCGCGCTGGGCAGCGCGAACGGCCGCGCACGCGGCACGGAAGACCCGCTGAGCAGCCCCCGCTCTCCCATCCGCACCCTTCACTAAGGAGCGTCTTCCCGTGTCTGACCTGGTGCTGGGCATCTCGGCCTTCTACCACGACAGCGCGGCCGCACTGGTGTCCGACGGTGTTCCCGTAGCTGCCGCGCAAGAAGAGCGATTCAGCCGTGTCCGCCACGACCCGGCCTTTCCCGCGCGGGCCGTCGAGTACTGCCTCCGCGAGGCCGGCGCCTCGCTGGGCGACGTGTCCGCCATCGCCTACTACGAGGACCCGCGACTGAAGTTCCGCCGCGTGATGGCGACCTTCCTCGGTGCCGCTCCGAAGGGCTTCACCTCGTTCCGGAACACCCTGCCCGACTGGGTGTCGTGGAAGCGTCGCGCCACGGACGTCGTCCGCCGGCGGCTTGCCGATCTCGGACTCGGAGACGTGCCCGAACTGCGCGTGAGCCGTCACCACGAGTCGCACGCGGCCTCGGCCTTCTACCCGAGCCCCTTCGAGTCGTCCGCCGTGCTGTGCGTCGACGGTGTCGGCGAATGGGCGACCACGTCGCTGTGGCACGGTACCGGTGCCGAACTGCGGCCGGTCGCCGAGATCCGCTTCCCGCACTCGCTCGGCCTGCTGTACTCCGCGTTCACGTACTTCTGCGGCTTCAAGGTCGACTCGGGCGAGTACAAGCTCATGGGTCTGGCCCCCTACGGCAAGCCCCGCCATGCGGACACGATCCGCGCGGAGCTCATCGACATCAAGCCGGACGGGTCGTTCCGGCTCAACATGCGGTACTTCGAGTACCTGCGCGGCCAGGTGATGACCGGCCGGGGGTTCGAGCGGCTCTTCGGCGGACCACGGCGCACCCCGGAAGGCCCGCTCACCGAGCGCGAGTTCGACCTGGCGGCCTCGGTACAGGAGGTCACCGAGGACGTCGTCGTCCTGCTGGCGCGGCACGCCCGCGAGGTCACCGGAGAACGGAACCTCACCCTCGCCGGTGGCGTGGCCCTCAACTGCGTCGCCAACGGCAGGCTCATGGAGGAGCAGATCTTCGAGGAGCTGTGGATCCAGCCGGCGGCCGGCGATGCGGGAGGTGCCCTGGGTGCGGCCCTCGCCGTCGCCGTCGAGCGCGGCGCACCCCGCGCGCATGTGCGCTCCGGCCGGGACAGCATGTCCGGCTCGTTGCTCGGCCCGCGCTTCAGCGACGACGACATCGCCGCCTACCTGGCGGACCGGGGCGTTCCGCACACCCGGCTCCAGCCGGACGAGCTGCCCCGGAGGGTCGCCGCGGAACTCGCCGACGGCAAGATCGTGGGGTGGTTCCAGGGCCGGATGGAGTTCGGGCCGCGGGCACTCGGCGCCCGCTCGATCCTCGGCGACCCGCGGGACCCCGCGATGCAGTCCGCGATGAACCTCAAGATCAAGTTCCGGGAGTCCTTCCGCCCGTTCGCGCCCTCGGTCCTGGCCGAGAGGGCCAAGGACTACTTCGACCTCCGCCAGGACAGCCCGTACATGCTGATCGTCACCGGGGTGTCCCCGACCCAGCGTCTCGAGGTGCCGGACGCCCGGGAGGCGACCGGCCTCGACCGGCTCAGGGTGCACCGCTCCACCATTCCCGCGGTCACCCACGTCGACTACTCGGCCCGGGTGCAGACGGTCACCGAGGAGAGCAACGCCCTGTACCACCGCCTCCTGAAGGACTTCGAAGAGCTGACCGGCTGCCCGGTGCTCGTCAACACGTCCTTCAACGTGCGGGGCGAGCCGATCGTGGCCTCACCCGCCGAGGCCTACGCCTGCTTCATGCGTACGGACATCGACGTGCTGGCCATCGGGAACTTCCTGCTCCACAAGGCCGACCAGCCGGAATGGGTGGAAGAAGCCGACTGGCGCGAGGCCATCCCCCTCGACTGAACCCCTCGCGGTGTTCCGTCGGCGGCGTTCCGCCGAGAGCCGAGAAGAGTGAGGAGATCTCCGATGCGCAAGGCGCTCCTGGCCATCGTCTATGTCGTGCTGGTCACGCCCGCGGGATTCCTGGCGCGGTGCGTCCACGACCCGCTCGCCCGCACCTGGCACAGCAAGGCCGACACCTACTGGAAGCGGGCCGAACCTGCCGACGGCCCGGTACGGACCGGCTGATCACTCCCGCAGCTCCGGCCCGGCCCGGTGCTCCGGCCGACCGCACTCCGGCCGGCCGCGCGCGCCGACCGGGGCGACCGTGCGAGCGGTGGCCGGGCGGCCGCCGGGCCTCAGGCGGCGGGGGCGGGCAGCTGGGCCAGCAGCAGCGCCTCCGCGGCGGTGCGGACGCTCGGCGGTATGGCGGTGCCGCGGACGAGCGCGAAGGCCATCGCTCCGTCGAAGAGCATGACCAACTGCTCGGCCAGTTCCCGGGGCGCCCGCGCACCGGCGAGTGACGCCTGCTCGGAGAAGAAACCCTGAAGGCGCAGTTTGTACTCCTTCGCGAGCGCTCGGCCCGGGTGGGCGGGGTCGCTCAGCTCGCCGGCGGCGTTCACCATCGGGCAGCCCCGGAAACCGGGGCGGGCGGATTCGGCCTGCTGCGACGCGAAGACCGCGAGGATCCTGTCGACGGGTGTCATGTCCGTGTCCGCGGACGACGGGAGCCCCGCGATCGTCTCCTCGCCGATGGCGCTCAGGTAGGCCACCACCAGGTCGTCCTTGCTGGCGAAGCGCTGGTAGAGGGTCCGCTTGGAGACGGGGACCTCCTCGCTGATCCGGTCCACGCCGACCGTGCAGATGCCTTCGCCGTAGAACAGCTCCCCGGCGGTCTTCAGGATGCGTTCGCGGACCTTGTCGGGCTTCGAAGTATCGCTCACACACACCACCGTATCTCTGCGCTTGCCTCCAGTAAACAAATCGGTGTACCTTCCCAGGCAGGAAACAGATCTGTTTACTCGCCGCTCAACGACTACACCTGCCCCGCGACCTCCGTGGACCTCCGCAGGGGAGCCCGCGGCAGTGAGCGCACCAGCCCGGCCCGCCAAGCGCGGCCACAGGCGAAGGGAAGCCCGAGATGACCCAGACCGCTACCCAACTGACGGCACCCAACCAGTCCGTCGAGGCCGCGGACGGCGTCAGATACACGTATCGCCGGTACGGCAACACCGCCGGCACCGCCCTGCCGCTGCTCCTCCTCCAGCACTACCGCGGCAACCTCGACAACTGGGATCCCGCACTGGTGGACGCCCTCGCGGCACAGCGCGAGATCGTCCTCGTGGACAACGCCGGCGTCGGCGGTTCCACCGGCGCCACGCGCGCCACCGTCCAGGACATGGCCCAGAGCGTCGTGCACTTCACGAACGCCCTCGGACTGAAGGAGTACGACCTCCTGGGTTTCTCGTTGGGCGGCTTCGTCGCTCAGGTGCTCGCCGTGATCCGCCCGCACCAGGTGCGTCGGCTGATCCTCGCCGGCACCGGCCCCGAGGGCGGCAGGAACATGCCCGGTGCCACGGTGTGGACGGGCGACCTGCTGCATTCCCTCATCGTCGACGAGCCCGGCGCAGAGGACGTCCTCCGCCTGTTCTTCGAGCGCACCGATTCCAGCAGGACCGCGGGCAGGGAGTACATCCAGCGCATCTTCACCCGCGACACGGACCGCGACGAGCCGACCGACCTCGTGACCCGCGACGCGCAGTTCACCGCGATCATGAGCTGGGGCGTTCCCGACGAGACGCGCCTCGCCCGGCTGGCCGCCATCACCCAGCCGACCCTGGTGGCCAACGGGGACAACGACGTGGTCGTCCCCACCGAGAACACCTACCGTCTCGCCGAACACATACCCAACGCCCACCTCCGCATCTACCCCGACGCGGGCCACGGCTTCCTCTTCCAGCACGCCGCGGAGTTCGCCGCCGACGTCGACACCTTCCTGGGGCGCTGACGCGCTGCCCACCGCGGCAGGCGCCCGGCGGGCCCCTTCCGCTCAGGTGGCGGCACCCGCACGGCCCCGGTGGGCCGACGACGGTCGACCGGCGACGGGACGAGGCGTTCTCCCTGGTCACCTCGTAGCCGTGCTGGAAGGACTGCTCCCATGCGAACCCGCAATCCGAGGACACGGCGGGGTGGTCTGTGCGGCCGAGCGGGACGGACAGCTCCGCCGCCATCTCCTGGCGGGGGTTCCGTTCACGTCGGGGAAGCGGGTGCGCAGCGACTCGTGCCGTGCGACCACCCTGTTCAGGGCCGCTTCCAGGGTGGCCGCGTCGAGTGGTCCGCGGATGCGCAGCGCGATCATGTTGTTGTAGCTCGCGGGATCCTGGATGACCTGGTCGAGGAGCCACAGCCGCTGCTGGGCGTAGGAGAGCGGGATGGCTTCCGGGCGGGGCACCGGGGCCAGGCCCGGTACCTCGCGTCGGGCGGCGCCGCGGACCTCGCCCGCCAGCTCGGCGACGGTGGGGGCCTCGAACAGCGCGCGCAGCGGCAGGTCCACGCCGAACGCCTCGCGCAGCCGGTAGACGACCTGCGTCACCAGCAGGGAGTGTCCGCCGAGCGTGAAGAAGTTGTCCGAGCGCCCCACCTCGGGGACCCCGAGCACGGTCTGCCATACCTCGGCGATCTTCTTCTCGTGCTCGTCGCGGGGCGGCTCTTTCCCGCGGCCCACCGCGTCGGGTGCCGGGAGGCGTTTGCGGTCGGCCTTGCCGTTGGCGGACATCGGCAGTGCGTCGAGCATGACGAAGAGCCCCGGGACCATGTGTGGGGGCAGGGTGCGCCGCAGGTCCCGGCGCAGGGCCTCCGGGTCGGGCGCATCCTTCGCCGGGACAACGTATGCGATCGGTTTCGGATCGTCCCGCCCCGCGGTCACCCCGTGCATCGCCGACGTTGCAGGTGCGTTGAGAGAACGTTGAACCGCAGGTCGGCGGGTCCGCGAGGCACCCGGAAGACCCCGACGAGGCCGCCGCCCTCACGCGCGGTTCCATGGGACCGGTGGATCCTTGCCGACCGGGGCGAGGGCAGGCCGGGAAGGCGGCGGTCGGCGGACAGCGCCCGGCTGAGGCCGTATCCCTCCGGGTGAAGCGGTTGAGTGTATTGCGCACGCATAGCGGCCGTGGTTGGCTCGCCCGGTGACGCTTCCGTGGGCCGGCGAGCGTGCTTGTGTGAGGGGACACCGCGGGACGCGCTGCGGGACCTGCCGGGCAAGCCGGTGGCGGTTTCATCCGTGACTCTCGACGGAAGGTGGGGCGATTCATGAGCCACGCACAGCACACAGGGTGGAGCCGGCGCCGCGTCCTGGGCGGCGCGGCCTCACTGGCCGCCGCCGCGACGGTTCTGCCGGCCGGGGCCGCGTCCGCGGCGCCCTCCGAGTCCGATGCGGCCCGCTGGCGCCGGCACGCCGCGCGGGTGACGATCACCCGCGACGACTGGGGCGTGCCGCACGTGGTGGGCGAGAGCGACGCCGACGCGGTGTTCGGGATGATGTACGCCCAGGCCGAGGACGACTTCAACCGCGTCGAACACAACTATCTGGTCGCCCTGGGCCGTCTCGCCGAGGCGGAGGGCGAGAGTGCGATCTGGCAGGACCTGCGCCAGCGGCTGTACCTGGACCCCGAGGCGCTGAAGGCGGACTACGCGAAGGCCCCGGTCTGGTTGCGGGCGCTGATGCGGGCATGGGCGGACGGGTTGAACTACTACCTCGCGACACACCCCGAGGTACGTCCGCTCGTGCTCGACCGGTTCGAACCCTGGATGCCGTTGAGCTTCTCGGAGGGCAGCATCGGCGGCAACATCGAATCGGTGCCGCTGACCCAGCTCGAAGCCTTCTACGGCAAGCGGCCGGTGGCGATGACCGACGAGGAGCGCGGGCTGCGGTTCCGCGAGCCCACGGGATCCAACGGCATCGCGATAGCACCGAGCCACACCCGCGACGGCCACGCACTGCTGCTGATCAATCCGCACACCAGCTTCTTCTTCCGCTCGGAGCAGCACGTGACGAGCGGGGACGGGCTCGACGCCTACGGTGCCGCCACCTGGGGACAGTTCTTCATATACCAGGGCTTCAACCGGCACACGGGGTGGATGCACACGACGAGCGGCGTCGACAACGTCGACGACTTCGCCGAGACGATCGTGACCGGGACGCACGGGAAGCTCTCCTACCGCTACGGCGACGAACTGCGCCCGGTGACGACGAAGAGGGTCACGCTCTCCTTCCGCACCGCGGACGGCGGGCAGTCGACACGCAGCTTCACCACCTTCGCCACGCACCACGGCCCGATCGTCCGCGAGGCGGACGGCAAGTGGATCGCCTGCGCCCTGATGAACCGGCCCGTCGAAGCACTGGAACAGAGCTTCCTGCGCACCAGGACACGGGATTATGCGGGCTACCTCCGGGTCGCCGGGCTCAAGGCGAACAGCTCCAACAACACCGTCTTCGCGGACTCGAAGGGCGAGATCGCCTTCCTGATGCCGCAGTTCATGCCGGTGAGAGACGACCGCTTCGACTACCGCGAGCCCGTCGACGGCAGCGACCCGGCGACCGACTGGCACGGACTGCACAGCCTGGCGAGCATGCCGCAGGCCGTGAACCCGGAGAACGGCTGGGTGTACAACTCGAACAACTGGCCCTGGACCGCCGCCGGGGCGGACAGCCCCCACGCGGCGGACTACCCGCGCTACTTCGACCAGGTCGGCGAGAACCCGCGCGGGCCGCACGCGATCCGGGTGCTGACCGCGCGCGACGACTTCACCCCGCACACCCTGATCGAGGCCGCCTTCGACCCGTACCTCACCGCCTTCGCCCGGCTGACGCCGGGACTCGTCACGGCGTGGGACCGGCTGCCGGAGGACGACGGACGGAAGGCGAAGCTGGCGGGACCGGTCGGTCTGCTGCGCGACTGGGACCACCTCTGGTCCGCGCAGTCCGCCGCCACGTCGGTGGCCGTGTTCTGGGGTGAGGCGCTGTGGGCTCTCACGTCCCGGTCGGCCGCCGACGCCGGCATGTCGGTCTGGGACTACATGGCCGACCGCGCCACCGACGCGCAGCGGCTCGACGCGCTGGAGACGGCGGCGGACCGGCTGGTGCGGGACTTCGGCGGCTGGCAGGTGCCGTGGGGCGACATCAACCGCTACCAGCGCAACGACGGCGCCATCGTCCAGGAGTTCAGCGATGCCAAGCCGAGCATGCCGGTGCCCTTCACCTCGTCGCGGTGGGGTTCGCTCGCGGCGTTCGAGGCCAAGCGCTACCCCGGAACGAAGCGCTACTACGGCACCAGCGGCAACAGCTTCGTGGCGGTGGTGGAGTTCGGGCCGCGCCTGCGCGCCTGGGCGGTGACGACGGGCGGCGGGAGCGGGCACCCCGACTCGCCGCACTTCGACGACCAGGCCGAGCGCTACGCGAAGGGCGACCTGCGCCCCGTCTACTTCCACCCCGATGACCTCGCCGGGCATACCGAGCGGAGGTACCGGCCGGGCAGGTGAGGCGTCGCCGCGCTACCGATCACGAGGACGAGGTGAGGAAGCCGCCGATCTCGCGGGCCACGGTCTCGGGTTCGTCGAGCATCGACAGCACGTACGCGCGGGGCACGTCGGAGTACCCTCCGGCGGGGAGCAGGTCGGCCGGACGGCGCCCGTGCCCGGGCGGCATCACCCGGTTGTCGGGTGACCACAGGACCAGTGCGTCTCCGGTGAACCGCCGCGGTGCCTGCGTGTCGCGGACGAGGTGTCCGCCTTGTCGGGGGGTCCGCGGCAGTAGGCGAGCAGGTCGCGCCGGACTCCGGCGTCGCGCAGGAGCGGCCCGGTCCAGCGACGCACGAGAGCGTCGGGGAGGCGGCGCCGTGCCATCTGCCCGAACGCCACCGGAAGCCGGCGGATCCAGCCGACGTGGATCCGCCGGGCGACGAGCCGGAGTCCGCTCGGCAGCCGCGCGGCGAGCCCGATCATCCTGCCGGGCAGGCCGGGCTGGACGTTGTCCCTCCCGCCCCCGCGTCACCACCCGCGCCTCCGCCCGCGCCGTCGCCCGAGATTTTTTGAACTTTCTTGCCGTTGCTCGTTCGAGCGCGTCCCGGCTCAATTTGCGGTCACGTCGTACCTGGCCCCACCCAGGGTTTTTCAATTCGAGGAATCGCGCCTTCGATATCTCCAACCGGTGTCATACATGGGGATTCCCTTGGCGTCGGCCCAGGCAGCAGGCCAGTTGTCTGCATGGGAAAACGGAGCCAGACTGGGGGCACGGCAGCGCTGCCGGCCTATTCGGGCCGACTGCTGGGCAGTTGTCCCGGGTTAATCACCTGGCGGGAGGAGGTGGTTTTCATGACCTGCACCGTAGGCCTTTCCATCCATGGCTCCATACCAGTGCGGTGGGTCCACGTACGGGCAATCATCGTCGTCATCGTTCTCGTCGTTCTGGGCGCTCAGGGCTACCTGAGCGCCGTGCGGCCCGGCTAGCGCGTGGTGTTGAGGAACCCGTCCGCCCGGTGTGGTCTCGCACTGTGCGGGCCCCGCGGGGCGGACGGGTGACGGGGAGGCGTGCGGCGCGTCAGACCCTGAGGGCCTCGCGGAACGAACGGCCGCTGTCCGGCTCCCCCGGAAGGGGTACGGGAGTGCGGCCGGCCTCGACCCAGGCGTGGAAGCGCAGGGCGTCGCCGCCGCTGCCGAGGCACCAATCCACACCGCGGCCTGCCGGGGCCAGCGCCATGACCGCACCGAGGGAGAGTTCCAGGCACGCCACCCGGCCCGGGTAACAGCGCGCCGCGTGCTGAACGGCCAGCAGGGCCCGTTCCGCCTGCGCACCCGTCGCCGTACGGCGGCCCAGGAGCCGTTTGACGACGGTGACGGCCCGCAAGGTGCCCCGAAAGGGCAGCCGCAGCAGGCACAGCGCGAGACCGAGCCCGACCAGACCGGCGAGGCGGTCCCGCCGGCGCAGGCTCAGGGGTGTCACGAGGGCCCTGACCGGGGGTCCCGGCGGTCGGACCCCTCCAGCGCGCGGCACCGGTCCGGCCGGCGACACGGGCCCGGCTTCCGGCGCGCGCTCCCCCGGGGCCGGTTCCGGGGCGGCCGGCCTGCCTACCGGCTTCCTCGGCGGCCCGGGCACCAGGAGGCCGCGCTTGAGCAGGGCCTCCGCCAGTGCGTACGCGTCCCTGCGGAGCCGGTGTGCGTGGGCGGCCGGCACGCGGGCGCTCACCGCGGCCACCGCGGCGTCGAAGTCGCCGGTTCTGCGGCACTCCTCCCACAGGTCGCGAGCGGTGCCGTTCATCACGTGCCACTGCCCGGTCCTGGTGTTGAGCAGGGTCGCTCCTCCGCCGGGCGCGTCCGTGCGGTGCACATGGCCGGGAACGCTCAGTGCCCTCACGGGAGTCCTCCTCGCTCAGCGGGTCCCGCAACCGCCGGGAGTCCCGCCTCGACGCCCAGCAGCCGGGTGAGCGCGGCATGGGGGGCACCCACTCCGACCGCGGCGCGTTCCAGCGCGGCGAGTACGGACCCGGGTTCGATGACGCCCAGTTCGGCCAGGCGGGACGAGGTCAGCAGGGAGCGCAGCGCGGCCGAGGCGGCGCGGGCTCCCGCGTAGTCCTCCGCGCTGTAGTCGCCCTTGGTCGTGCGGGCCAGCACCTCATGGGGCACGGCGCCCGCCAGGGCCCTGGTCAGCAGGGGCTTCGGGGCGGGCGGCGCGGCCCGCAGGTACGCGGGAAGGGCGAGGCCGGCACGGATCACGGCATGGTCCAGGAACGGCGCCTGCGGCCAGACGCCGAACTCCCGTGCGCATGCGGACAGATGGCGCTGCATCGCGGCGGAGGCAGCGAGTTCGCACCGCGTCCACTCCTCGGCCGGAGACGTCGGCGGCCCGCCCTGCGCGGTGGCCGCCCGCCGCGCGAGCTCCGCGAGGCTCCGCCGTACCGAGCGGGTGAGCCACAGAGCCTCCCCGCCCGGCTCGGGCCACCAGGAGATGGTGTCCAGCCAGCCCACGTCACGTTCCACCGGGCGCTCGATACGCTCGGCGAGCCGCACGAGGGCGGTGGTCCTGGACGTCCTGGACAGCCGGAGCGCAGCCGCGACCACGGCCGCGGGGGAGACGTTCCGCTGCCGGGCGAGGGCCCAGCTGTCGCTCCGCAGTCGTCGCAGGGATCCCGGCCGGACGAGGTCGGCCAGGTAGGCGGCGGGCGCCGCGAAGAGGGCGTCTCCGCCCTCTCCACCGAGGTGCAGTCCCCCGCCGCGGGCCGCGATGCGGCGCAGCCGCAGCCGGGTGCGGGCGCCGGTGGCCGCGCCGGGCCGTGTGTCGTGGACGGCGCCGCTGCGGTCCAGGCCCTGGAAGGTCAGTTCGGTGGGGCCGCCGGTGATCGTCTCCAGGCGCAGCCTGGGATCGAGGCGTGCGTGTTGCTCGGCGTACGCGAGGTCGTCGCCGACGGATCCGGGGTGGTGGTAGACGAACACGTCCATGCTGCCGGGCCGGTGCTCCAGCGCCAGGAACGCGAGGGACGTGGAGTCCAGGCCGCCGCTGAAGTCGGCGGTCAGCCGGCCGGCGTGCGCGGCACGGACGCGGACGGCGTCGCCCAGGGCCGCCCGCACCCGCTCGGCCGCCTCACCGGCCGCGGCCTGGCGGGCCGTCGGCGGCGGGCCGTCGGGCGTCAGGGGCTCGTACGCGCGGCGCCGCAGGGTGCCCCGGTCGGTGACGTGCAGGACGTGGCCCGCACCCAGCCGCCGAACCCCTTCGACGGGGCAGCCGTCCCCGGTCAGGGCGGGAACCTGCGGACAGAGGATCCGTGCCGCCAGGAACACCGTGTCCGGGCGGGGCTCGATGCCGGCGGCCTCGGCCACCGCGGCAGGCCGGTCCGCGAACCAGAGCCGCCTGCCGTCGTGCCGGTAGTAGAAGGGGTACTGGCCCGCCACGTCCTCCAGCAGCGTCACCTCGCCGTCCCGCAGGAGGAGGCAGGCGTACGCGCCGGGCAGCCCGGTCAACGCGTCGGTGCCGCCGGAGCGCAGCGCCCGGACGGCCGCCCGCCGCAGCCGGTCTTCGTCGGCGAAGCACTGACCGATGACGGTCAAGGAGCCGCCGGGCACGGCGACGGCCCGCACCTCGCCGTCCCGCGGGCACCCGCGGAAGTGGACCGCCGCCCGGCCACCGGCCGCCGGGAACACGCCCACCATGTCCGGAGAGCGGGTACCGGCCGCGTCGGCGGGAGCAGGGGCGGTGGACGCGGATGCGGTCGGGGTTCCAGCGGGGCGGGCCGGCGGCGACGACACGTGGGCGCCTACCAGTAGTACTGGGAGTTGGCGTCGGCCCTGCCACTGCTCGAACTGCCGAGTGTCGCCTTGCGGACCGGCCCGAGGTCGATGACCACCGGTGGTTCGTACGCGTCGCTCGTCTCGGCTTCCTGGTTTCCCTCGGCATCGTCGATTTCGCCGGACGGGGAAGGGGGTGAGAATGAGGCCATGATCGCCACCTGATGACCTGGAACCGGTGCGCTGGGCGCATAAAAGATTCGTCCGGACTGCGTACGGTGGTGTCCCGGAGCAATGTCGACCATACCCGATGGCCGAGGGGAATTTGAAGCCGAGGACCATGCCCTGAGATCCGCGTGCGTGACGCGGCACGGATCCGCACGGCAATGCGCCCGGAAATGCGCCGGGCATTCCCGCGGCCCACATATCAATCTGAACGTCACATCCGGTCCGGGCGGCGGTCGGAATTCAATTTGTGAGATGCGGGGTGCGATTCCGCGCTCCCGGTCGTCACATCGCGAAACGGGTCGAGACCGCGGTCGGTGCCGGGCGCCGACTCGTGGCCCCGCGGCGCTCCCGACTCCCCGCCCCGCCTCTTCAACTCCGGCCGCCCCGCCGGCTTCGGCTCTCGCCGCCCCGCCTCTTCGGCTCACTCCGCGCCGTTCGCCTCGTACCAGCTCAGCCCGAGTACCAGCGCACCCTGTGCCTCGGCGAGCCTGTCGAGGGAGCTCAGCTTCAGCCTGAACTCGTCCGGCACGGCGCCGGCCAGCGCGAAGCGGCGCAGGGACTCCCGGCAGGGCTCCAGCACGATGTCCCCGGCGGCGGCCAGGTGCCCGCCCAACACGATCAGGTTCGGATTGAGGAGGTTGCACACCTGGGCGAGCGCGAAACCGAGGTGGCGCCCGGCGTCCTGGAGCACGCGCAGGCACACCGCGTCCCCGGCCTTGGCCCGGGCGATCAGCGAGGGCAGGTCACGCGGCAGGTCGACGGCATGGGCCCGCAGCGCCTGGCGGACCTGGCCGACCAACGCGTCCCCGCCGACGAGGGTGTCGAGGCAGCCGCGGCCTCCGCAGTGGCACATCTCACCGTCCGGCCGGAGAGTGAGGTGGCCGATCTCCCCGGCCATCCCGCGCTGCCCCCTGAGCATACGGTTGCCGATCACCACGCCCGCGCCCACTCCCGTGGACGCCTTGACGTAGACCAGCGTCTCGTCGTCCTCGTCCGTCTCGTAGACCTGCTCGGCCAGTGCGGCGAGGTTGGCGTCGTTGTCCTGCACCGCGGGCACCTCGACCCCGGCGACCCCGCGCAGCCATGCCCCGAGCTCTCCGGCCGGGTCGTCGTCCGGGCTCCAGGGCCGCATGACCGGGGTGGCGAAGCGGTTCAGCCTGGGATGCACCATGCCCGGGACGGCCACGCCGAGGGACACCACATCCTTGAGGCCGAGGCCGGTCCTGTCCACCACGGAGCCGATCATCTCCTGGACGCGGGGCAGCACCGCGCCGAGTCCGTGGTCGGCACCGCCAGGCGTGTGCCGCACGAACACGTCGTCGTACGGCAGGTCCACTCGGCGGGCCACCACCGTCGCCTCGCCGTACCCGATGTGCACACCGACCGCGACGCCCTCCACGGGGCACAGCTGCACCAGTGCGGCCCGCCCTCCCCCTGCCGGCGACCCGCTCCGGTCCACCTGGAGGACGCCGTCCCCTTCCAGCTCCCTGACGACGCTGGACACCGTCCCCGAGGACAGCTGAATGCGGCGTGCGATTCCGGCCTGGCTGTCCGCCTTGACCATGACGGCGACGAGGAATCTCCGGCGGTTGGTCGCTCGTGTTCCGCTCCCGTTCTCCAGCAGACCACGTATCCGAATCATGGCTCCCCCCCTGCCGCCGGCGAGTTTCATATTACGGAACCAGACCCGTGGCAGGGTCCCGCGGTCTTCGAATTGAAGCCGAGTACGGTGCGGTCCGGTGGCGTTCGCCTCCGGGCCGGGGCCCAGAGGGCGCGGGGGTGGACCCGTCGGCTATGAAGGTGCCGCCGGCGTCGGTGGCCGGTCAGCGGGCCCGGTCGGCTCACTCGTACAGTGATGCACCGCGGGTCACATGTCGTCGAAGGGGGAAGTGATGATCGCGATCAGAGAGGCCTACCTGGAGGCGGCCGCGTCGGCGGCGGCGCTGCTCCAGAATCGGGCGGTCGCCGCGGCGTGGGATGAGCCCAGCGTGCTGAAGGAGTTCGGCGTGCACGGACTCGCCGGCCACCTGGCGTCGCAGGTCCTTTACGTGTCCCGGCTGCTGGAGGCCGAGGACGCCGATGCCGAGCCGCTGTCGGTCCTCGACTTCTACGCCAGGGCCGAGGCGTTCCACGTCGATGAGGATGCCGAGATCAACGTGCGCATACGGCGCGGCGGTGAGGCCGCGGCAGCCGGCGGCGCGGGAGCACTGGCCGGCGATGTCGAATCGGCGGTGTCCCTCCAGCGCGCCGCGCTGTCGGCGGCACCGGCCGACCGGGTCGTCTCGTTCGCCGGCACGCCGTTGCTGCTGGACGACTTCCTGTTGACGCGCATGATGGAGATCGTCGTGCACTCCGACGACTTGGCGCTGAGCGCCGGCATCACCACGCCGCCGCTCCCACCGCAGGTCTTCGAGCCGGTCCTCGACCTGCTGTCCCGTCTCGCGGTGGTCCGGCACGGGCAGACGGCCGTCCTGCGCGCACTGAGCCGGGCCGAACGCGCTCCCGCCACCATCGCGGGCATCTGAGGCCGAGGGGCCGGCACCCGCGCCGCTCCGGCCCGGCTGACATGGGCCGCTTCAGCCCGGCTGACATGAGCGGAGGGGTGGCCGGCAGCCAGGCGCCCCTCGTCTCACCTCACCTCACCCTCCCGCACGGATCCGCACCCGCCGTTCCGTGCCCGCTCTGTCACGCCGCTCCGGGCCTGCCCAGCAGCTCGTTCATGAGGAGGAACGAGCCGAGCCCGTGCAGGTCGTTGGTGGCGCGCGGACGCGCGAAGTAGAACGTCAGGTCGCCGACGTTGGTGCCGGTGCAGATGTCGGTGATGTCGACCAAGCCGTCCGGGCCGAGCCGGACGTGGTCGAGCACGCCCTGGTAGCCGCGCCGCACGACGTCGTCGTAGCGGTCGTCCACCACTCCGCTCGCCTTGGCGCTCGCGATGGTGTGGACGTACATCGAGGTCGAGGAGGTCTCGGTCCAGTTGCCCGCGGTGCCGCCCTTGTCGACCACCTGGAACCAGCGGCCGGTGGCCGGGTCCTGGTAGCGGGCGAGGGCGGCGATGAGGTCGCGCAGGATGGTGACGATGGCGGGCCGGTCGGGGTGGTCGGCGGGGAGGTGTTCCAGGGCGGTCATCGTGGCCATGCCGTACCAGCCCATGGCCCGGCACCAGCGCTCCGGAGAACGGCCGGAGACCGGGTCGGCCCAGGGCTGCGTCCTCGACTCGTCGTAAGCGTGCAGGAACAGGCCGCTCGCCTCGTCCTGCAGGTGGGTGCCGTAGACGACGAGGTTGTGTGCCGCCTCGTCGTCGACGTGGTCCGCCTCGCCGAACATGTGCCCGTAGCGGAGCAGGAACGGCAGCACCATGAAGGTTCCGTCGCCCCAGAGTTGGTTCCGGCGCGACGTCGCGTGCCAGAAGGCGCCGTCGGTGGTGCGGGGGTAGGTGTCGAGGCGGGTCCTGATCTGCCTGGCCGCGGTGGCGTAGCGGTCGTCGCCGGTTTCGGTGTACAGCAGGAGCAGGAGGTTGCCGGACTGCATGCTGTCCAGGCTGTTGAATCCATTGTCGATGGTCCCGGTGGAGTCCACGAAGCGGTCGACCCAGGCCTTGATGTAGGCGAGGTGGTCGGGGTCGCCCAACCGCTGGTGGACCAGGTACTGCCCGTAGAGGTAGAGGCCCTGGGTGTATCCCCAACCGCCCAGCTCGGTGGGGGTGAACCGGCTCATCGTGGAGTCGACGACGGCCTTGGACCAGTCGGCGGCGGCGCGCTGCCACGTGCCGACCGCCAGCCAGTCGAGGGCCGGACCGCCCGCCGCGGAGGTGGTGGTGACGCGCACCGTGTTGGAGCCGGGCCGCAGCACGGCCGGCGCGGTGACGGTATGCCAGTTGGAGGGGCCGCCGGTGGGCGTGAAGAGCTCGCCGGCAACCGTCCTTCCGTTGACGGAGAGGCTCAGCGGACGATCCGTGGTGCCGTCGGTCGCGTAGCGGAAGCTGAGCTCCTGCCGGCCGTGGCGCACCGCGTCGACCGTCCATTGCGCGTACGCGCCGGACTGAGCCGCGAAGGAGAGGTAGCCGCTTCCGGTGTAGCCGGGGTTCGCGGTCGCCACCTGCGCACCCGACAGGGTGGCCGACTCCGCCTGATGGACCGACACCGCCGGGACCTGCTCGGCCCAGTTATCGGATGTATCGGTACGGGAGTCCCCGAAGGCGGGCAACGCTTGCGTTGCCGACAAGGCCGCGATGGCGCCGACAAGCGACCGTCTTGACACGGAACCGGGCTGATTGTCACTCACGATTCACCCCTGATGTCGACGTGGAGACACAACGGCGGTTCATCAATGATCGGATCATTACGGTGACGGGGTGTCAACCCTTCCGGAAGGGACCGTTGCAGTCGGCGGCCCGGCGCCCACCCCCTGCAGGACCGTTGACACGCGACGGGGGCCACAACTACGTTCCCCTAGCGCGATCGTTCGCGTATATGTCGAGCTTTCATCTACATGAACCACGGAGGCGCTGATGCCGCTCAATCGCCGTGATGTGTTGCGGAGCGGCGCGGTCGCCGCCGTCGCCTCGTCGGTTCCGCTCGCCGCCGCCGGGTCCGCCGGTGCCGCGGTGCCGGGGGCCGGGGGCGCGGTGCCGGGGGCCGGGGGCGCGGTGCCGGGGGCCGAGGGCGCGCCCGGGGCACCGGCCGTGCCGGACCTGGACCGGATCGTGGCCGCGTACCGCGAGTTGCAGGTCGGCAGCGGCCGGATCTCGGCGGCGCGGGACAAGGCGCTGGCGTCGCTCGACGAGATAGCCCTCACGTACGACGCCTCGATGAACGTCGCCGCCGATCAGCTGTGGACGGACCTGCCGAGCGGGCCGGGCAGCACCTACTTCCCGCTGATGTACTACCGGTTGCGGACCATCGCGGTGGCCTGGGGCACACAGGGATCCGCGCTCGCCCGCCGGTCCGACATGCCGCAGCGGATCCTCACCGCGCTGGAGACGCTCTACCGCACGCAGTACAACGAGCACACCGACGAGATCGGCAACTGGTACGTCTACGAGATCGGGGTGCCGTACTGGCTGCTGCAGATCATCGTCGCGCTCGGTGACCACCTGCCCGCCGCCGACCGCGAGCGCTACCTGCGGCCGATCATGCGCTTCGTCGCCGACCCCGGCCTCCGGACCACCGACGGATCCCCGGAGACGGGTGCGAACCGGGCCGACAAGTCGCTGATCGCCCTGGTGTCCGGTGCCCTGCTCGGCGACCGGGACCGCGCCGCCGCCGCACTCGCGGCCGTCACCGACACCGCCGCCGGCGGCGCGAACAGCCTGATCGCCCGGGTGACCAGCGGCGACGGCTACCACACCGACGGCTCCTTCATCCAGCACGGCGTGGTGCCCTACCCGGGGCACTACGGCCTGGTGCTGCTGACCGCGGCGGCCGGGATCATGTACGTCACCCATGGCACCTCCACGGTGCTCGCGCCGGACGTCCAGCAGGCCTTCTTCGACACGGTGACCGACGTGTACGCGCCCTTCCTCACGTCCGGGGCGATGATGGAGCCGGTGCGCGGCCGGATGCTGTCCCGGCAGGGCGAGACCGGGCACGACGCCGGCCACCAGTTCATCGCCGCGGTGGTGCTGATGGCCCGCTGCGCGCCGGAGCCCACGCGCTCGCGGTTCGCGGGCCTGGCCGCGCGGTGGATCGAGTCCGGCACCTGGGCGCCGTACCTCGACGTCTCGGACCTCGCCCGGTTCTCCGGCGGCCTGCAGATGGTGGGCGTGCCGGAGGTCGAGTACGCCGAGGCGCTGCTGGCCACCCGCCCCCGGCAGCCGCGGAGCGTGGCCGTTCACCGTACGTTTCCCCAGATGGACCGGATGGTGCACGCCATGCACGGGTGGTCCGCCTCGCTCGGGGTCGGCTCGACCCGGATCTGCCGGTACGAGGCGATCAACGGCATGAACATGCGCGGCTGGTACGTCGGCGACGGCGTCCTCTACACCTTCCTGCCCGGCCAGCAGGGCCACTACAGCGACGCCTACTGGCCCACCGTCGACCCGGTCCTGCTGCCCGGCACGACGGAGAAGGACCACACACCGGCGGACTCGGCGAACGGCACCGTGATGGGCGCGACCGCCTTCGCCGGAGGGGTCCGCTTCGACGAGACCCGTGGTGCCCAGGGGTTGGACTTCCGCTCGAAGGACGGCACCCTGTCGGCGAAGAAGTCCTGGTTCTTCACCGCGGACGGGGTCGTCTGCCTCGGCGCCGGGATCACCGACGCCTCCGGTGCCCGGGTGCGCACCACGATCGAGAACCGCAACATCGGCGAGAACGGCACGGCCGCGCTCCTGGTCGACGGCCGCCGCGCCCCGGTCGGACTCGGCCGGAGCACGGTGGTCTCCCCCGTGGACTGGCTGCACCTGGACGGTGTGGCGGGCTACGTCCTGCTGGACGGGACGGATCACGGGTCGGTGACCCTGCTGCGGGAGGACCGCACCGGCACCTGGCTCGGCATCGACACCGGCGCCAACACCCACGGCACCGACGTCCCGTACACCCGCCGCTACCAGAAGATCGTCCTGGACCACGGGACCAACCCGTCGGGCGCGTCCTACGGCTATGCGGTGCTGCCCGGCGCCTCGGCGGCGAAGACCCGTGCGGCACGCCGGCGCTGGACGGTGGCGGCCAACACGGTCCGGGTCCAGGCGGTGCGGCTGGACCGGAACACGCTCGCCGCGGTGTTCTACGCCGCCGCGGCCGTCGAGGGCCTGACCGCGTCCGCTCCCGCCGCGGTCGTCTGGGGCCGTACCCCCGCGGGCTGGACCCTCGCCGTCTCCGACCCGACGCAGACCGGGGACACCGTGCGGATCACCCTGCCGTCGGCCGCGCGGCACGTCGTGCGGGCCGACCCCGCGGCCACCGTGGTCGCCACCGGGTCCCACCTGGTCGTCGACGTGCACGTGGGGGGCACACTGGGCGCCACCCACACCGTCACGGTGCGGTGACGGACCCGCAGCACACCGGGCCCGTGGCCCGCCGGCCCACCGGCGGGCCACGGGCGGTCCGCGTCAGTCGACGTCCGCGTACGTGGTGCCGATCCGCTGGTCGTCGACGTAGTCGCCGACCTCCGTGTCGGTGGCCCCGTACACGCCCCACTTGACGTCGTTGTAGCTGTCCCAGGTACGGCACGCGTAGCGCTGCTGACCGTTGTCGAACGTCTGCTGCCTGCCGTTGAAGTACAGCTCGACCCAGCCGCCCTTCAGCTCGCTCGACGTGTGGATGCCCAGCACCACGTGGTTCCACTGGTTGGCGCTGATCGCCTGCGACCAGGGCAGCGTCTCGACGTCGTCGGGCTGCCGCTGGAGCATGGTCAGCCGGCCGCCGATCATCTTCAGGACGACCGGGAAGTTCTGGATGTGGTCCTCGTAGGACTTCCACTGGAAGACGGCGTTGTTGTTCGTCGTGCTGGAGAGCTTGAACTGCCAGCCGATGTAGTACGTGGCGTTGTTCGTGAACCGGTACATCTCGCCGTCGACCCTGACCCCGCGGCTCTCACAGCGGTTGGAACCCGCGGGCTTGAGGTAGCGCCACACCTTTCCCCGTGCGGAGTCGGTGACGGCCGAGATGGTGTTCGTCTCGCAGTTGCCGGTGCCGATGTTGCCGAAGACCTCCGCGGCCGACTCGCCGCCCCCGGCGTCTGTGCTCCAGATCGTCGTGGCGCTCGCCTGACCTGCGGCGAGCACCAGACACAGCACGGCGGCGGCCGACGAACCGGCAAGTCCCTGTCTGCGTAACACTGCTGGTCTCCTCTCTCTTGTGACCAGCGCCACTGTCGTACTCATGACTGAACACCGTCAAGACTTTTCATCCGATGAATTTCCGGACTCTAAGGAGTAAAGAAGACGGCAACGATCGATCAAAGGCCCTGTCATCGGATGTGTAGCCATGCAGTCAGCGACTCCGCCTCCCTTCGGGCGAACGACGGGAGTTCGAGGACAGGACCTGCCGGTAACGGGAGGCCACCGAGCCGCCGGAGGCACCGCGCAGCGCCAGCTCCGCGGCAGCCAGGTGTTCCACGGCCCCGGCGTCCTCCAGGCCGGGAACGCACACCACCTCGCCCGCCGCCAGTGCGGCGAGCGAGGCCGTGACCACGTCGGCCGCGGGCATGCCGCCCTCGTCGTGCACGCGCTCCTCGCCCGGCACCGGAACCTCGCCCGTGGAGAGGTGGAACTCGGTGGCGGTGAGGCCCGGGCAGACGACCTGGGCACGCACGGGCGTTCCGGCCAGTTCGGCGGCGAGGGTCCTGGTGAACGTCACCACGTACCCCTTGGTGCCGGCGTACACGGCCCGGTGCGGGAGCGGGCCGGGTGGCAGGGAGCCGGCGAACGCGAGCAGCGAGGCGACGTTGACCACCGCTCCCCGGCCCCGCTCCACCATCCCGGGCACGGCGGCGCGGGACAGCACCGTGGGCGCCACCACGTTCACGTCGACCACTTTGGCGAGCAGGCCGGGATCGACCGCACCGAACGGCCCGTAGCCGTTGATCCCCGCGTTGTTGACGAGCAGCGCCACGTCCTCGGCGGCGACCCGCTCCGCGACCCGGGCGAGGTCCGCGGACCGGGCCAGGTCGGCCGCCCATGTCTCCACCGCCGCCCCGGTGCCGTCGCGCAGGCGTCCCGCCACCGCGGCCAGGCGCTCGGCACGCCGCGCGACCAGCACCAGGTCCCAGCCGCGTCCGGCCAGCCGTTCGGCATACTCGGCCCCGATTCCCGAGGACGCCCCGGTCACCACGGCGGTGCCGGGCGTCTCGTCCCACGTCATCTCCCAAGCCCCTTCGTACGATCGCCGCCGAGGACCGCGCCCCTCGGCGGCGGGTGTCTGCCGGTCCGTGCTCGAACCCATGAGTCAAGCGCCGAGCCGGGTTGCCGCCACCAGGCGGGACCAAACCCGGACTACGGGCACGGGGCCCGCCCGACCCTCGCCCAACTGACGGAGGACGGCGCGGCGGACGGGCGGGGCACCCGGGTCGAGGGCCCGGCGGATGGTGCGTGGCACACCAGCCGCGGGGCGGCAGGTGGATTGACGGAACCGTGCACAAAGGACAAAGATCGAGGGACGCGGGAATTGACAACGTTGTCACAGGAAGGAGCGCGATGAGAGCGCCCAAACGCTTGTTCACCGCCTTGTTGCTCGCCACCACTGTGGTCACGGCCTCGGCCGCCCCGGGCGTCGCAGGCGCCGGGGAGCGGGGGCCGAAGTTCGCCGACGACCCCACCACGCTGGTCGACACGTCGATCGGCAACAACGGCGACGGGACCACCTTCCCCGGGGCCGCCGTCCCGTTCGGCATGGTGCAGTTGAGCCCCGACACGCAGCTGAACCAGTACGCTTCCTACGACTACAAGCAGGACACCATCCTCGGCTTCAGCCACACGCACCTCTCGGGCGTCGGCTGCCAGACGATGGGCAACTTCCGGTTCATGCCGACCACCGGTGCGGTCACATCGTCGGATCCGGCCCAGTACGGCGCGAAGTTCAGCCATGACAACGAGACCCGCGCGCCGGGCTACTACGGCGTGAAGTTCGACAACGGCATCCGGGCCGAGCTGACCGCGACGCAGCGGACCGCTCAGCACCGTTACACCTACCCCGCCGGCTCCGGCCCCGAGAACGTGCTCATCGAGGTCGGCGAGAGCAACGGCAGCACCTACGCCGGCGATGTCCACGTGGTCGGCGACGACACCGTGGAAGGCTGGCTCCAGGGGGGCAACTTCTGCGGTGAGACCGGCAAGGAGCGCTACCGGATCTTCTTCAGCGCCAAGTTCGACCGGAAGTTCGCGAGCTTCGGCACCTGGACCGACGGCACCCTCACCCCGAACCAGCGCGACGCGTCACGCGGCACCAAGCGCGCCGGCGCCTGGGTGACGTTCGACCCGGCCAAGGGCGACCAGGTCGGTGCCTCGGTGGGCCTGTCCTACACCTCGGTCGACGGCGCACGCCTCAACCGCAGGGCCGAGCAGCCGGCGTCGTTCGACGGGGCACGCGCCGCCGCGCACCACACCTGGCAGGAGGAGCTGAGCCGGATGCGTGTGGCCGGCGGCAGCACCGCCGACCAGCGCACGTACTACAGCGCGCTCTACCACTCGCTGCTGCACCCGTCGATCGGGTCCGACGTGGACAACCGCTACCGCGGCTTCGACGACAAGGTGCACCGCGCGGACTCCACGTACTACCAGATGTTCTCGCTGTGGGACACCTACCGCTCGCAGAACCAGCTGGTGGACCTGCTGAACCCGGACAAGGCCGCCGACATGGCCAAGTCCGTGCTGCACATCTACCAGGACGGTGGCTGGCTGCCGCGCTGGGCGCTCGGCAACAGCGAGACCAACGTGATGAGCGGCGACCCCATCACCCCGTGGATCGTCGACATCTACAACCGCGGCCTGCTCGACGAGCGGACCTCGCGCGGGCTCTTCGACGCGCTCTGGAAGAACGTCAACGAGGTCCCCGCGGACCAGTCGATCTTCCGCGGCAGGGACGGCAACCCGACGTACGTCAAGAACGGCTGGGTCGGCTACCAGAACCTGCCCGGCTACACGTACGGCGACAGCCGCCAGGCGGGCTCGGCCACGCTCGAGTACGCGCTCGCCGACTGCGCGCTGTCCACGATGGCCGGCAGCCTCGGCTACCGGGACAAGGCCGCGACGCTCGCCTCGCGCTGTGACAACTTCACCAAGCTGTGGGATCCCACCGTCACGTCGCAGGGCTTCTCCGGATTCCCGGTCGCGAAGAACGCGGACGGCACCGTCGCCGGCAACCCCGACCCCACCCAGACGGCCCCGTTCCACGAGGGCACCGCGTGGCAGTACGAATGGCTCGCCCAGCAGGACCCGGAGACCCTCTTCGGGCTCATGGGCGGGAAAGAGAAGGCCGAGCAGCGGCTCGACAAGTTCTTCGACATGCCGACCGTCCTCACCGACCCGGCGAAGGCCGCCGCGGACTCGTGGGTGACCGGCGCGTACGACTACCACAACAACTTCGCCTTCAACCCCAACAACGAGCCCGACTTCCACGCGCCGTGGATGTACACGTGGACGGGCGCGCCCTGGAAGACCTCGGCCGTGCTGCGCGCGATGCGGACGCTCTTCACCGACAACGTGAACGGCATGCCCGGCAACGACGACCTCGGCGCCACCTCGTCGCTGCTTGTCTTCGCCATGGCCGGCGTCTTCGAGGCCCAGCCCGGCTCCGCCACCTATGTGATCAGCGCGCCCATGTTCGAGAAGGTCGAGATCCGGCCTGAGCACGGACGCACCATCACCATCGAGGCCCCGGGCGCCGACGCGTCGAAGCTCCAGTATGTGTCCGCCGTGCACACGGACCAGGGCACGCTGCGCCAGAGCTGGCTGTCCCACGCGGACCTGCTCCACTCCGGCACGATCGACATCCAGCTCTCCGGCACGCCGACGAACTGGGGGGCGGGCGCGGCGCCGCCCGCCCTGGCCCGGGACTGAGGACTCCGGCCGCGGCCCCTCGGACGGGGGGCCGCGCCGCGGGGGCCGTTGATATTCGCCCCTCCCGGGGCCCGCGGATCCCGCACGACGCCCCTGACGACCCACCCGCCGCAGCCGTTCGCTGACGTTGCCGTCAGCGTTGCCGTCAAGAACCGCAGGAGCCTCGCCAGAAGACTCTGGCGAGGCTCCTCGCTATTCATCTGACTTTCAGCTTCAGTCAGATTCCCGCCAGCGCGTTACGGCCCGCTGACACAGGGCGTAAGCAAAGGAACCAAAATCATCCCCGAGCCTCTCCATGTTCTCACGATCCACAACTCCGGGATTCCAGACGAGGACGGGGTACTCGCCTTTCTGATCCACGCGAGAGGAATCGAGGACAACCAGGCCACCCATTCCATCGAACATCACAACGATCAGATCGGATGGCATCCCATATTGGCTGCGAGCATCCAGGGTTTCCGCTACGGAACCCAGCAGTTTCAGCCCCATTGCGGGCGTCTGATATACGCCGAGGAATTCCTCGCCAGCGATATCCCAGGTCCCGAACTCCTCGATCATACGGCGGTACGAGGGAGGGAAAGCCACACCCAGATCACTCTCGGCGGCGGCCATCGTCCCTGCGTCACAGCCATCGGCGTGGTTCGCGATGTCATCGTTCCCGCGAACCAGCTCGATCAGCCGCTCACTCGCCTCGACAGCGTTCATCATCCACCAAATCCTGCCGCTCGATCCTTCCAGTACTGGGATTTCCAGGCGTTGAAGGCATCTCGATCGATCCCACTGGGGATCTTGGTGCCCGCCTTCCAGTGCAGCTGATTGTAGTTCCCGAAGTGCATCGAGTGCGTCACCTCGGCGATCGGCCCGTCCTGAGTCTGAAGCATGTGATGAAGGTTCAGCGGCTTGTCGTCCGGACCCATCGGGGCCAGCCCCTGCTGCATTCTCTTGAGATTGCTTCGACCGTACTTGTCCGCAGGTGAATAGTAGTCCGGATTCACCAGATCATCCCGCCGATAAATGCGCTGACCGTTGTACTCAGTCGGCGACCAGAATTGGCAGTTTGAGTTGTGAACCAGGACCGGTGTAGTCCCTGCCAGCACATAGTACGTGTGCTACGCGACCCCTCTCTACCTGCGGCTTCGCAGGTCAAGCGGTGCTCGGTGGTCCGCTGAGGTGCGGGTTCGGCTGGGTTGTTCAGGGTCTTCGGGGTTGTTGCCGTCACTACTACCGTCAGACACCCCAGAGGGCCCACGGGATTCAAGAATTCTCGGCGGGGCCTCTGGCTTGATCAAACTGACAGTTCCCGCTGCGCCTCGGCATACGAATTAGCCGGGGCAAGCTCGGACATCTTCCTGAAGAAGATCACCCCAGCCGCTTTGACCGCATCCAAGAATTCCACAGATGAAGCACTTGCCGCCTTTACTTCTTCACCGATCTTGGCAGTCACCAACACGCGAGACCCAGTAGCCCGGAAAGACAACTTGATCGGCTGATCCGGGAAATATGTCTCCGCGTAACCCGACGACTGCATTTTTATCACCATCTCGGCGATATAACACCAGAGCTGGTCAACGTAATCCCACTCTTCGATGCCGATGACTTCCAACCCATCCACGGACAGTCGAATTGCGCCTTCAATGTAGTCACTGTCGGATGGCGGGGTCCGACACGCTTCCACCTGCACGAACCCACCGTCCACATCCTTCAGGAACGTCTCAACCTCAACCACTTTTCAGGTCCTTCGATTACGGTGATTCTGGATAGAATTGACCCACTCGCCCCCTGTTCATACCGAGTACGTAATCGGTACCGTTAACGTTCCCGCGAATCTGATACATACTCTGACTTCCTCGCTGAATCAACGTATCGCGGTTCTGTCGCATGACTTGGCCGATAGCGTCTTGGACGTCACCAACACTCATGCTCGGATCGAGGAAGGACTGCGTTTTCTTCACCGAGCCGTCCCAGTACTTCGGGTGATGACGAGTGAGGATGTGCTCCATTCCCTTCTTGTCGAGCAAGAAGGACTGATTCCCGAACTGGAACCGCTGACTGCTCCAGTCCCGGAGAGTAGGAAGGCATCCTCCACTGTTATGAACCAGAACCGGCGTCTGCCCAGCGAGTACATAGTACGTGTGGAGGTCGTCCACGGTCAGGTTGTAGGTCGTGGCGTGTGCCGTGTATGCGTGGTTTCGGGTGACGATGACGGTCTGGCCGTGCGGGGTGCGCAGGGTCATGCCGGGTTTGAGGGCGCCGGCTGTGACCCAGCGGCGTTCGGAGGGGGACCAGAAGGGGTGTTCGTGGGTTGCCGTCAGCTTCTCCACGCCGTTGTGGGTGGCTATGGAGAGTTGGTTGAAGTATTTGTCACCGTTGGTGACGATGAGGCGGGTTACCTTGCGTGGGGCCGTTTTCCCGGTGGCGGGATCTGTGGCCAGTACCTTGTCGCCGGTCTTGATGTCCTCGATGTCCTTTGTGGTGCCGTCCGCCATGAGGACATCGGTACCGGCCAGGAAGCACTTGCAGCCGTAACGCCCACCGCCGGCCCCAAGCGCAATGAGTCCGAGTGCTTCGTCCACGGTCTGATCGACCGTCTCGGTAATCTGCGCGTCCCGGGCGCATTTCTCGGCGTGGTCGAGGCAGTATGTGGCGGCTATCGCACGGCGCCAGCCGCACGCCCGAACCCGCGCACCATAGAACCCCCACCCCGAATTCACAGAAATCACACAGGCGCGCAGAGTTAATCTCTGGTGACAGGTGGGGGTCAAGGAAATAGTGGGGCGGTGACGGATCTTTGTCCGGGTCCCGTCATACAGGCGTGATCTCCCCGGCGCTCGGTGTGCTCCCGCACTGCCGAGGGTGCTCAGCCGGTGAACGGGGTTGCTTCCACGCTCCGGCAGCACGCCGCCTGGGGATTCCCGAGTGGCGGAAGACGCATCGCAGACACGGGGGTGACGGCCTCGTCACGCCCGTGATGCCGCCCTTCAGCTCCGGGTACCGAGCGGGCCGCGGGCACGGACGCGACACGGGCACGCGCCGTGGGGACCCCTCCCCGCCGCGGCATGCCACCCTGCCGTGACGCTCACGGCACGAGGAGGCCTCATGTCCACCCCACCCGACCGGGACCCCTACCCGAACGATCCGGATGCGTCGCTTCCCACGTCGGGTGCCCCGGTACCGCCGGCCGCCCCGCCGCCCGCCTACCCTCCCTACCCCTACGCACCGCCCCGTCACACCAACGGGCTGGCCATCGCGTCCATGGTGCTGGGCATCGTGTGGATCTACTGGATCGGCAGCATCCTCGCGCTGATCTTCGGCTACACGGCCCGCAGGCAGATCAGGGAGAACCACGAGAACGGTGACGGCATGGCCACCGCGGGGATCGTGCTCGGCTGGGTGGGCGTCGGGGTGCTGACGGTCCTCCTGCTCATCGCCTTTATCGCACAGGTGTCATCGGCCTGACAACGGTGGACGGGCGGGTCCGGACGGCACGGGGGTAGTCGGCCCGTCCGGACGGCGCCCGGGTAGCCGGCCTGTCCGGACCGCACCTCCGTAGCCGGCCGCTCCGGACGGTGCTCCGGCGCGGTGGCCACGGCGACCGGCGGGGAGGTGTCGACCGGCAGGGAGGTGTCGACCGGCAGGGAGGTGTCGACCGGCAGGGAGGTGTCGACCGGCAGGGAGGTGTCGACCGGCGCGGGGCGGATGCCGCCCCCTGGGGAGGCCGGCGATCCGCCCCGCGCCGGGCGGCGGGCGTCTGTCAGACGGTGCCGCCGAGTTCCGCCTCCTCGATGCGGGACTCGACCTCCGCCTCCTCGATGTGCTCCAGCACCCGCTCGCGCGGCAGCTGCACCCGCAGCGCCAGCAGGTAGACGAGCGCGGTCAGCGCCAGGTTGACCACGAAGCCCCAGCCGAGGCCGATCCAGCCCTGGCCGCCGTCGTAGTCGCCGGCCCAGCTGATCACCGCGAGGCCGATCAGCCACGGCATGACCCAGGTGGCGCCCGCCTTCCAGTCCATCTTCGGGGCGCGGCCCTTGTCCAGGGCCTGGAAGACCGCGAGCAGGACGAAGCCGATGCCGATGGTGGCGAACAGCTTGTAGTTGGTGTTCCAGCCGGCCCAGTACACGATCAGGTTCGCCGAGTAGAGGCCGAGGAACGGGATGATGTCGCCACCGGGGATCCTGTAGGGGCGCTCGTACTCCGGGATCCGGCGGCGCAGGGAGGCCAGGACCAGCGGCCCCGAGCCGAACGAGAGGACGGTGGCGGAGGTGATGAACCCGACCAGTTCCTGCCAGCTCGGGAACGGCAGGAAGACCACGAGGCCGAGGACGAAGGTCACGGCCAGGCTGACCAGCGGGGCACCCTTGGACGTGGTCTTCGCCAGGCCCGCGGGGGCGTTGCGGTTGCGGGCCATCGCGTAGGAGATCCGGGCCGTGACGGTGGTGTAGATCAGGCCGGTGTCGGCGGGCGAGATGACCGCGTCGACATAGAGGATGTAGGCCAGCCAGCCGAGGCCGATGGCGCTGGAGATCGCGGCCAGCGGGCCGAAGTCGTTCGCGAAGGCCAGGTTGAGCCAGCCGTGCGAGTGCTTGAGGTCGCCCTCGGGGACGGCGCCGAGGAAGGCCACTTCGAGCAGCACGTAGATCACGCCGGTGAGCAGCACGGAGCCGACGACGGCGAACGGGACGTTGCGCCGCGGGTTGCTGGTCTCGCCCGCCAGCTCCACGCCCTGGCGGAAGCCGAGGAACGAGAAGGTGATGCCGGCGGTGGATATCGCCGTGAAGATGCCCTTGGCGCCGCCGGGGGCGAAGCCTCCGTACTCCTTGGCGCCGAGGTTGTGGCCGTGGAACGCGGTCACGAAGAAGGCCACGATCACCAGCGCGATGGCGAGCAGCTTCCACCAGACCAGGACGTTGTTGACGCGTGCGAACCAGCGGATGCCGTAGTAGTTCAGCAGCACGAAGAACGCCATGGCGATCACGGCCACCACATAGCCGAGAGCGGTCAGCGTGTAGGTGCCGTTCGCCGCATGGAAATCGGTGAAGTGCGCCCATTTCGTGGCGTACTGGAGAGCACCCTCGACCTCGATCGGCGCCACCGTCGCGGCGGCGACCCAGGTGATCCAGCCCATGGTGTAGCTGGCAAAGGAACCAAATGAAAGGTGCGGAAAACGCACCACACCGCCGGAAACCGGAAACATCGTGCCCAGCTCGGCGAAACACAGCCCGATGAGGAGGATCATCACCGTGGCTATCACCCACGAGAAGATCGACGCGGGCCCGGCGATCTTCGCCGCGTTCAACGCGCCGAAGAGCCAGCCGGACCCGATGATCGATCCCACGCCCGCGAAGAGCAGGCTGACGCGGCCCATGTCTCTGCGCAGCGCCGGTTGGTGCTCCGGGGTCCCCTCCGAAGGCTTTTCGATCGTGGCCATCACCACACCCGTCCCTGATCTGAGGCCCGCCCTTGTGAGGTCCTGGGTCTTCGTCTGCTACTGGGCCGCCCCTGCCCCGTGGTCCACGATCCATGCCTATGGAATGTTTATTGGTTGGCAAGTGCACGTAATGAAAAGGTATGGTCATGCCCACGGCGCATCTGTGGTGCGCCCCGCCGCCGGCCGGGCCGGTCAGGAGTCGGCCACCCGCACGGGCAGCGACTTCAGGCCGTTGATGAAGTTGGACACCAGGCGGCGTGGCGGTGCGGCCGCAGGACCCGGACGGCGTCGTGGTGCCGGGTGACGGCCCAGAAGCCGGGGCCGGCCGGCCAGCGCGACCACGTCCGCGGCGCCCTCGGCCGTGGTGTACGCACCGCTGACGTCCCTCGCCTCCCCGTACCCCCGGAGGTCCACCACCGCGTACTGGAACGACGCGAGGTCGAGATCCGGCAGCACCGGGTCGTAGGCGGAGCGGTCGGCGAACCAGCCGTGCACCGCGATCACCTTGTGCGGGCCGTCGCCGTGCAGTGCATGGGGCAGAACAGAGAACGCGGTCACGCCGACTCCCGTCACCGTACGGAGCGAGCCGGTCGCCCAACCGGCCCCACCCCGACCACGGTGGCGGCAACTCCCGCCCCGCGCAAGGGGCTCACACCCGCTCCCCGGCGTCCGGCCGACGGAAGCGCCGCGGCGGCGCCCGGAACCGGCGGCGGGCGGGCCGGTGACGGGCGGGGGCGGGCCGGTGACGAGCCGGGGGCGGGCCGGTGACGGGCGGGGGCGGGCCGGTGACGAGCCGGGGGCGGGCCAGTGACGGGCGGGGGCGGGCGCCGTGTGCGCCGGCGCGCGCCGCTCACCGCCAGCGGCTCACCACCTTCGCCGTCTTCCGGGGAAACCGGCGCTCCACGTACTCCCGCGCGGGTGAGTCCGCGGCGACGTAGACGGTCTCCTCCTTGTCCTGGAGGGGCCGCAGCACGGTGTTCATGAACCCCTTGCGGTCGTCGAGGTACGGCGCGAGCACGTCCTCGCCGGCCGGGCAGACCGCCATACAGTAGGCGGCCTTGTAGTTCGCCTTGAACGACAGGCTCTGCCACATCGACGCGTTCTCCGCGTCGGTGACCCGGGACCGGAAGTCGGCGCCGTCCTCGCTGTCGGCCACCGTCTGGACCCAGTCGGTGAATCCGCCCATGAACTCGCGGTAGTTGTGCGTGGCACACGCGGCCGGATCGAACGCCCCGTCCTTGCCGATCGCGCCGACCGGGCACGCGGCGACGCACAGCTTGCACTCCAGGCAGGGGTTGTAGTCGAGCGCCCGGCCGTACGCGCTCACCTCGGCGTCGACGAGGAGCGTGGCGAGCAGCACGAAGTTGCCGAAACGGGGGTGGATGACGTTGCGGTGGATGCCCATGACGCCAAGCCCCGCGGCCACCGCGACCGTCTTGTGCGCGACCACCCAGATGCGGCCCGGGTAGCGGTCCATCTCCATGGGGAACGTCGCCGAGGGGTTGACGGCCCGGTGGCCCGCGTCCTGTAGCGCACGGGTGATGTCCCGGGCCACCTCGTTGATGATCTCGCCACTGCGGTGGAACTCCTGGTTGGCGACGCTGCGGGCGGGAGAGCGCACGTTGTCCCGGTTCATGCGCACCACCAGGGAGATCAGGCTGCGGGTCCCGGGCAGGGCCTCGGACACGTACGGCCGCTCGCCGGCCAGCTCCGGATGGTCGAGCGGCACGGCCGCGACGTCGTCGGCACCGGCCCGCAGGCACAGCTCACGCAGCCACGTCGCGTCGATCACCTCCGGCGCCGCCGGCTTCTCCCGGGCGAGGACGTTCTGCACGGACGGGTGCCGGGCGATCCTGCGCGGCAGCTCGGACACGGGCCCTCCTGGTGGGTTGTGAATTCCAACCGACCATGTCACATGCTAGGTTGGAAAACAAGACCAGGAGGTGGTCATGGCTCCCCGGACGTGTTCGATCGCCAACGCGCTGGATGTGATCGGCGAGCGGTGGAGCATGCTCGCGCTGCGTGAGGTGATGTTCGGTCACCGGCGGTTCGACCAGATCGCGGCCAACACGGGGGCGAGCCGGGACATCCTCGCCACCCGCCTGCGCAAACTGGTCGCCCACGGCGTGCTGGCCAAGGAGCAGTACGAGGAGCACCCGCCGCGCTACGAGTACGTCCTCACCGAGGCCGGCCGCGCCCTCCGGCCGGTCCTCCACGAGCTGATGCAGTGGGGCGACAGATACGTCACCGAGGGCCCGGCACCGACGGTCTGGGAACACTCCTGCGGCGCCGAGCTGCGCACCAGGGCAGTGTGCGCACACTGCGGGGAACCCGTCGACGCCGGTGGGGCGACGCTCGTCCGACTCGGCGGTGTGCCCCGGTAGCGACGACGCTCGTCCAACTCGGCGGAGTGCACCGGTACCGGCCGGTGCGCACCCGGCCCCCTGGACCGCCGGTGGGACGCCATGCGCGGTCAGGCGCCGTGCGGGTGCAGCCAGGTGGTGCGCAGGGTCCGGGTCTCGCGGGGCAGGTTCCAGCCGAGTACGCCGGTGACGGTGCCGTGCTCGCGGAAGACGCCCGCGAACCGGTCGGCGTCGAGGTCGCCGTGGACGGCCTCGAACACGGCCCGGTCGGTCCAGGCGCCGTAGGCCTGGATCTTCACGTCGTACTGGTCGGTCCAGAAGTAGGGCACGGGTGCGAACGGGGTCCCCGTGCCCAGGAGTGTGCGTGCCGCCGCCATGGCCTGTTCCGTGGCGTTCATCCGGTGCTCCAGACGGATCCGGCGGCCGACGCCGGGGTGCACCCAGCTCGCGACGTCGCCCGCGGCCACCACGCCGGGCGCCGCGCGGCACGACTCGTCGCAGTCGACACCGTCGCTCAGCGAGAGCCCGCTGCCCGAAAGCCAGCCGGTCGCGGGCGCCGAGCCGACGGCGACCAGGACGACGTCCGCGGGGACCCGGGTGCCGTCCGTCAGCCGCACCGCCGTGATGTGGCCGCCGTCGCCGGTCAGCTCCGCGACGCCGGTGCCGGTGCGCACGGCGACACCGTGTTCGGTGTGCAGCCGCGCGAGCCGCCCGCCGAGCCGGGGGCCGAACTGGCGCACCATGGGCGCGGGCAGCGGGTCGACTAGGGTCACCGTCCTGCCGAGGGCGCGCGCCGTGGCCGCGGCCTCCGCGCCGAGGAAGCCGGCGCCGACGATCACGACGTCCGCGGCGTCCTGGAGTTCCTTGCGCAGCGCCAGGGTGTCCGGAAGCGTCCGCAGGGTGTGCACGCCCGCGAGGCCGTGCCCGGACGGCAGGTGCCGCGGTGTCACGCCGGTGGCGATGACCAGGCCGTCGTAGCCGAGGACGGACCCGTCCGACAGCGACACCCGGCGGGCCCCTGCGTTAAGGGCCGTGGCCGCGACGCCGAGCCGCCAGGACACCTCCGGGGCGGGCGGCAGGCTCACCCGGTCCGGCTCCCATCTGCCCTCCAGGAGCTGTTTGGACAGCGGGGGCCGGTCGTAGGGCGGCAGGTCCTCGGCGCCGACCACCGTGATCTCACCGTCGAAGCCCTCGTCGCGCAGCGTCCGGGCCGCGGTGTTGCCCGCCGCGGACGCGCCGACGACCACGATCCTGCGAAGGTTCACGCCATCCTCCCGGCGGTGGGCGCGGAACGGACCGGGGCGGTCGTGTCCCGACCGGCGGCACCTCTCATGTGCTCGCGCATGTGTTCTCGCCTCTCAACAGGTGACGGGCTGCTGCGCCCGCCACGGACCTGATGTCGGTCGGGCGCCGCCCGCCGCCGTCCCGGTACGGGAGCGGGACGGCGGCCGGCGGCGCGGGCGGTCACCAGGCGACGGGCAGCTCGTGGACGCCGTAGACCACCGCGTCGTGCTTGTAGCGGATGGCGTCCTCCTCGATCGCCGGGCGCAGCGTCGGGAAGCGGCGCAGCAGCGCCGGGTAGGCGAGCTGGAGTTCGGTGCGTGCCAGGTTCTGGCCGAGGCACTGGTGGGTGCCCTGGCCGAAGGCGACGTGGTGCCGCGCGTTGGGGCGCGTCACGTCGAGGCGGTCGGGGTCCTCGAAGACGGCCGTGTCGCGGTTGGCCGAGTCGTTGGGGAGGATGACGCCCTCGCCCGCGCGGATGAGCTGTCCGGACACCTCCACGTCCACCAGCGCGACGCGCCGCCTGCCGGTGTGCACGATGGACAGGTAGCGCAGCAGTTCCTCGACGGCGAGTGCGGTGTGCGCCGGGTCGTCGGCGTCGCGCACGGCGGCCAGTTGCTCCGGGTTGCGCAGCAGGGCGAGGGTGCCGAGGGCGAGCATGTTGGTCGTCGTCTCGTGGCCGGCGATCAGCAGCAGGATCGCGTCCTGCACCAGCTGGTCCCTGCTGGTGGCGCCGGTGTGCACATGGTCGGCGAGCACATGGCTGAGCAGGTCGTCCTGCGGGTCGCGCTCCTTGGCGTCGAGCAGCCCCTCCAGGTACTCGGTCAGCGTGTCGACGGCCTTGAGGACCCGGTCGACCTCGGAGCTCATGGTGATGAGCACCCTCGACTCACGCTGGAAGAGCGGCTGGTCCTCGCGCGGCACGCCCAGGATCTCGGCTATCACGAGCGAGGGCAGTGGAAGCGCGAACGACGAGACCAGGTCCACCGGCGGGCCCGCCGCCACCATGCCGTCCAGCAGGTCGCCGATGATCTCCTCGATCCTGGGCCGCAGCGCGCGGGCCCGTTTGACGGAGAAGTACGAGGTGAACATGCGGCGCACCCGGTTGTGCTCCGGGTCGTCCATGAAGATGAAGGGCAGCCGCTTGCCGTGGGTGCGGCGGGCCTCGTTGCCGGCGCTCTGCACGGGGTAGCCGGGGCGCAGCGGATCCGCGCTGAACCGTTCGTCGCCGAGGATGGCCCGCTGGTCCTGGTACCGGGTGACGAGCCAGGCGGTGGTGCCGTTCCAGATCCGCACCCGGGAGAACGGTGCCTCCTCACGCAGCCGCGCGAGCTGGGGCGGGGGGTCGAAGGGGCAGCCGGACGCGCGGGACATCGGGTAGTCGAGCGGGGCCTCGGTGGTCGCGGGGGCGGTCGTGGTCTCTGTCATGCGAAGCGCTCCTGACGGAGAGGGATGCTGGGGGGTTGGGGGGCGGCTCGGCCTCGTCACGAGGTGACGACGGTGATGGCGCCCGCGGGGCAGAGCGCGGCCGCCTCCGCCGCGCGAGCCGCCGCGGGCCCCTCCGGGTCCGCGTCGAGCAGGACCACGACGCCGTCCTCGTCGCGCTGGTCGAACACGTCGTCCGCGGCGAGCACGCACTGGCCCGCGGCACAGCACCGTTCCTGATCGATTTCGAGGTGCATGGCGTTCTCCTATGGAACCGGGAGCGAATACGTTACGTACTCTAAGTACGTAGTACCTCCACAGAGGCCGGCCGTGCAATGGCGTCTCGGGCCTGGGGCACATGGTTGGCCGGAATCGAGCGGTCCGGCATGATGCCCCTGTGAAGACCACACCGGCCCGGGCGGACGCCGTCGAGGCGCTCCAGTCCGTACTGAGCGCACTGGCTTACAGGCTGACGCGAAGACGGCTGCACGAGCGGTTCGTGGCGGCGGCCGGCATGCCGATCGACCGGCCGGGACTCGCCGTCCTGCGGACCCTGGCGGAGGAGTCGGCACCGCTGCGGGTCGGGGAGATCGCGGCACGCCTCGACGTCCGCCATCCCCATGTGACGCGGCAGGTACGGCAGTTGGCGGAGCAGGGGCTGCTGGCGCGGGTCGGCGGCGGCGACCGCCGGGTGCAGCTGGTCGAGCCGACCCAACTGGGCCTCGACACGCTGCGGCGGGTGACGACGACGATGGACGCGATGCTCGCGGAGTACCTGGCGGACGTGAGCACCGAGAAGATCGTGGCGGCGGCCGAGGTCCTGGCGCTGCTGAGCGCCCGCGTGTTCCCGGACGCCACGACGGAGGAGGACGCGCCGGACAGCGCGCCGCGGACGTGACGGCACCGGCGCGCCGGGCGGTCCGGCCGCCCCTCGGCACCCGCACCGGCCGCCACTCGGGCAGCCGCACCGGCCACCTGATGCCACTCGACGAGTCGAAGACTCCTTCCGTGCCCTGGGACGGGTAGGTTCGCACGGAACCGTCGGCAGTCGCCGGGAGGTGGGGCTCGACGCCATGGAAACGCCTCTGATCACCTTCGGGCACGGCACCGCGGACCGGGCGCGGATCGCTGACCTGTTGCGGCACGCCGGCGTCGCGGCGGTCGTGGACGTGCGCACCGCCCCCGGCAGCCGCCGGAACCCTGACGTGCACAGGCACCGGCTCGCCGAGTGGCTGCCGGACAGCGGCATCGCCTACCGGTGGGAGCCGGCCCTGGGCGGATTCCGCAAGCCCCCGTCCGACAGCCCCGACACCGTCTGGCGCAACGCCGCCTTCCGCGGCTACGCCGCACACACCCGCTCGCCCGAGTTCGTCACCGCCGTGGACCGCCTGCTGCGCGAGGCGGCCGCCGTCCGTACGGCGGTCATGTGCAGCGAAGCGGTCTGGTGGCGCTGCCACCGCCGGCTCATCGCCGACTTCACCATGCTCGCCCGCGCGGTACCGGCCCACCACCTCATGCACGATGGCCGGATCAGCCCCCATGTGCCGACGGCCGGCGCTCGCCTGCGTGAGGACGGCCTTCTCGTCTACGACGCGCGACCTGAGTGAGGGCGGTCCTCCGCCGGGGCTCCCGTCGGCACGCGGGAGCCGGTGCGCGTCCGACGGCCGGGAGCGCGGCACGCGGCGCCGTCCGCTCCCGGCCGACCGGGGCAGAGCCCTCGCGCGCTATCCGGTGACCGTCTTGTGCAGGGCGTCGAGGCCGTCGCGGAAGATACCGGTGAAGAGGTCCACCACCTCGGCCTCGCTCGCGCCTTCCGGGGTGAACCGTCCGCTCCACACCACCTCGGCGGACCGCTCGTTCCCCCGCACGGGATACACCCCCTCTGACGGACGGCTTCCCGATCCCCCCGACACGGCTCGGCCGGGTCGCGCCGGGAACGGCGGTGGCGGCGACCGGATGCGCGAGGGGGAACCGCGACACGGCTCCCCCGACCGTCGCACCGTGGTGCGCCGCCATGCCGCCGATGCGGTGCGTCCGCTCCGCCCTCTCGTCCGGCGCGTTCTGGTATGCCGCCGGGCAGACCACCGAACGCACCGCCGCACGTGCCGCGGTCTCAGCGGGCGAAGAGCTCGAACGGCACGGCGGGCCGCCCGCCGAACCGAGGAGCCGTGGACTGTGCGAACCCGGTCAGCAGGCTCCGGGCGTACTCCTCGGGGCTGGTGCGTTCCTCGGCGGGCTTCTGGCCGGTCAGCGCCTCGATGTAGGCGCGGTGTTCGAGCAGCGACGCCACCGCACGGTCCAGGCCGTCCGTCGCGTCCACCGCGTGGGTGGGCGTGGCGGAACCGGCGACCGCGACCCAGCGCACGCCGTCCCAGGGCGCCAGGCCCTGCTCGGCCAGCTCGGGGAAGATCCACCGGTTGCCGGCGTCGCCCGCCGCGTCCAGCGTGGCCCGGCCGACGGCCACGTGATCCGGAGTGTTCCAGGCGACACCGCCCCAGGTCTCGCGGTGGTTGAGGGTGATCACCAGCTCGGGCCGGTGCCGGCGGATCGCGGCGGCGATGTCACGGCGCAGCGCGGTGCCGTACTCGATGACACCGTCCCTGTGGTCGAGGAACTCCACCACGGACACCCCGACGACGGCCGCGCTGGCCCGCTGCTCCCGCTCCCGCAGCGGTCCCGCCTTCGCGGGCTCCAGCGTGTCGATGCCCGCCTCGCCGCGGGTGGCCAGGACGTACGCCACCTCACGGCCGGCCTCGGTCCACTGGGCGATCGCCGCCGCGCAGCCGTACTCGAGGTCGTCCGGATGCGCCACCACGGCGAGGGCGCGCCGCCAGTCTTCGGGCATGGCGTGGAGCTGGGTGATCGTCGGCTCGGTCATGCCCGCAGGGTAGCCCGCGGCTCGCCGGCCCGGCCGGGCCGCCGCGGGGGGCGCCTCCCGAGGGGCTGACCGACGGGTCCGGGCCCTCGGTTCCGGGCCCGTCGGTCAGGTGGTGGGGGGCGTCAGCCGCCGGCGCCGCGGTAACGGCTGTCCTTGAAGACCAGGGCGTCGCCGACGGCCCGGAGGGGCCCGCTCGGCTGGTTGATCAGATCACCCCTGACGGACAGCGTGGTGGAGCCGCCACCGTCGAGGTTGACCGCGTTGTCCATGCCCAACGCGCCCGCGACGGCGGCGGTCTCGTCCATCGTGGTACCGACGCTCGTGGCCATACGGCCGTCGATCGTCGCGAGCACGAGGTCGCCCTGCCGTGTGGTGCCGGCGATGGTCCGGGGATTGCGGTCGAACATGCTGCCGGTGCCGGTCGGTACGACGACCGCCCCGTCGGCGAGGAGACGGTAGCGGCCGGTCACGCCGAACAGCCCCGGGCTCGCGGGGATCGTGTCCCCCTGCTCGTTGGTCAGCGTGGACGTCGTGCCGACGCACCCCTTGCCGGCCACGTGCAGCAGGGTCGCCGCGTCCCGGCCGGTGGCCTGCAACGACGTCTGGCCGGACGTCAGCCGGGTGCCACGGGTCGCCGACGTCCGCACCACACAGCCGTTCCGGTCGAGGACGACCTCCACTCCGTTCCCCGCCGGGGTGGAGTCGGCGAACTCGGGGGTGAACCGGACCACGTCGCCGGGCTCGGTGCACTGCGTCTGGTCGGTGAGGTCCGCGCAGGCGGCCGGCACCACCGGCGGGTGGTCGATGTACTCCAGCGGCAGGGTGTCGCCGGTCTGGCGGTTCCGCACGCTGCCGGACCACGTCAGCCGGCCCATGAGCGCCCGGTTGCTGCCGGCGTCCACGACGAAGTCGGCCTCGGTCGGGTCGGTGGTGGGTTCGCTGAGCAGCTTGCCGCCGTACAAGCCGAGGCCCACCGGGTCGCCGGGGTACTGCGCGCTCGCGGTGTAGGTGAAGAAGGAGGCGTTGACACCGGCGAGGGCGCCCGAGGCGCGGACCAGGTCGGTGACCGGCTCGGTGGACGCAAGGTCCGGCCCGTAGGTGGCCTCCAGGTGCCCGTGCGTCTTGCGGGGGTCGATCGTCAGGACGTTGACCACCCAGGGGCCACGCCGTGTGGTGTTGATCTGGTCGGCCGGGGCGGGCTCGGTCCCGCGGACGATACGGGTCAGGGTGACGCCGTCGGCCAGGGTCTGCACGCTCCGCGTCTCGGTGAGGTCGGCGTCACCGAGTGGAAGGGCCGGGCCGGTGGCGTCGGCGTGGTGGGTCGGGACGAGGACGAGGCTCAGTGCGGCGGCCGCTGCCGCCGCGACACGCGTCAGTCCGGTGCGCTGCCGGGAGGTGATCACCATGCTGTGACCCTCTGCGAGGAGGGGGAACTCCCGAGGCGGCGATCGTTGATGGCGCACGACATCGGAGTTAACAGCCGTGCGGATTGGGATACGGCCGTCCGATGTGCGGCACATCGGACGTGATCCGCGGCGAACGGGCGGGCGACGGTGCGGCCGTGGGGCGTGCGGGTTCGGCGTGCGGCGTGCGGCGTGACGGTGCGGCTGTGGGGGGGCGTGGGGGGTGCGGCCGTGGGGCGTGGCGGGCGGTGCGACGTATGGCGTGACGGTGCGGCTGTGGGGGGCGTGGCGGTGCGGCTGTGGGGGGCGTGGCGGGCGGTGCGCCATGCGGCCGTGACACCGCGGCTGCGGGCATGGGGCGGTGCGGCCGTGCGGCGTGACGCCGCGGCCGCCGGGGCGTGGCGGTGCGGCCGCCTGGGCGTGGCGGCGCCCGCCTGGGCGTGGGGCGGTGCGGCCGCGGACCGTGCGCGCCCGGTCGGGGCGCTGTCGTCTGCGCGCACTCCGTGTGCGCCATCGGAGCGCCCCTGCGCCCTCGTCGGGGCGGTGCTCCACCGGTGGCAGCGGGGAGGGGTGGGGTGTGGTCGAGCGGAGTGCCCGGTCCGGCAGCGCGGAGCACGCCTGCCCCATCGCCGTCGTGGGGCTCGGTTGCCGGCTGCCGGGTGGCATCACGGCGCCCGAGGAGCTGTGGTCCGCGCTCGCCGCCGGCCGCGATCTGGTGGGCACGGTACCGGCGGACCGGTTCGACGCGCGGAGGTTCGTGGACGCCGATCCGCGGCGCCCCGGTAAGGCGTACACGGCGGCGGGCGGGTTCCTGGACGACATCAGCGGGTTCGACGCCGCGTTCTTCGGCCTGTCTCCCCGCGAGGCGAGCCGGATGGACCCCCAGCAGAGGCTGCTGCTGGAGATGGCCAGGGAAGCCCTCGACGACGCCGGCATCGATCCCGCGGCCCTGGCCGGCTCGGGGACCGGCGTCTACGTGGGGGTGAGCAACGGCAACTACGGGCAGCTCCAGCACGCCCGCCCGGAGACGGTCACGGCCTACACGATGGCCGGCTCGGCACTGGGCAACACCGCCAACCGGATCTCGCACCTGTTCGACCTGCGGGGGCCGTCCATGGCGGTGGACACCGCCTGCTCCTCGTCCCTGGTCGCCCTGCACCAGGCCTGTACGCAGCTGGGTGCCGGGGACGGCGTGCTCGCCCTCGCCTGCGGGATCAACCTGCTGCTGAACCCGGGCGACTTCATCGGGTTCTCCAAGGCGTCCATGCTGTCGCCGAGCGGTCGCTGCCGTCCCTTCTCCTCGGCTGCCGACGGATACGTCCGCGCCGAGGGCGGTGCGGCGGTGGTGCTCAAACGCCTCGCCGACGCGCGCGCGGACGGGGACACCGTGCACGCCGTGGTCCTCGGCACGGGCGTGGGCGCGGACGGGCGCACCCCAGGCCTCTCGCTGCCCAGCGCCACGGCCCAGGAGGAACTGATACGCCGGGTGCACGACCGGGCGGGAGTGCGGCCCGAGGACGTGTCCTATGTGGAGGCGCACGGCACCGGCACCCAGGCCGGCGACCCCGTCGAGTGTCTGGCGCTGGGCCGGGCGCTCGGCGCGCGCCGGGGCAGGGCGCTGCCGATCGGTTCCGTGAAGTCGAACCTCGGCCACCTGGAGTCGGGCTCGGGCATCGCGGGCCTGCTCAAGTGCGTCCTGATGCTGCGCCACGGGGTGGTCCCGGAGTCACTGGGCGCCCGGCCGCTCAACCCGGCCATCGACTTCCCCGCGCTGGGCCTGGAACCGGTGACGGCGCCGCGGCCGCTGCCCGCGGGCGTGATCGCCGTCAACTCGTTCCGTTTCGGCGGGGCCAACGCCCACGCCGTGCTGGGGCCGCCGCCGGCGCCCTCCGTTCCCGCGCCGCCGCCGGAGACCGCGCCGTTGCCGGTGGTGGTCTCGGCGGCCACCGCCGAGGGGCTCGCCGCAGCCGTCACCCGCACGGCCGCGGCGCTCCGGGCCACCGACGCGTTCTACGACATGGCGTTCACCGGCTGTGTGCGCCGCGGGCACCACCGTGAACGGGTCGCCGTGCTGGCCCGGACCGGCCACCGCCGTGTGGCTGGCCCGGCGCGGGGCGCGGCACCTCGCCCTCGCCTCCGCAGCGGCGCCGCCCACCCGGAAGCCGACGCCGTCCTCGGCCTCGTCGCCGGGGAGGGGGCGAGGGCGACCGCCTACGCCGCCGACGTGACCGATCGCGCGGCCGTGCGGGAGCTGCTGGACGCCATCGCGGCCACCGGCCACCCGCTGCGGGGTGTCGTCAACTCCGCGATGGCGCTGGACGACGTCCTCGACGGCGCCACCGCGGTGGAGCTGGACGACGACCGGACCCGGGCGGTGGTGGGCCCCGAACTCGGCGGGACGATGAACCTGGACCAGCTGACCCGGGACCTGCCGCTGGACTTCTTCGTCTTCTACAGCTCCATCGCCGCGCTCGCGGGCAATCTGCGGCAGAGCACCTACGCCGCGGGCAATCTGGCGGGCGAGGCGGTCATCCGGCGGCGGCGGGCCGCCGGGCTGCCCGGACTGGCCGTCGAGTGGTGCGCCATCTCCGACACCGGCTATGCCGACCGGGCCGGCATGGTCGAGACCATGGGACGTGCCGGGTTCGGGGAGCTGGACTCGGGCACCGGCACCCGGATCCTCGGCGAGCTGATCGCCGACCCCGACGCGGACGTCATCATGGTGGGGGACACGGACTGGCCGCAGACGGCGAAGCTGCTGGCCACCGTTGCCGCGCCGCGCTTCGCGGACGTGCTGCCCCCGCCGGACGCCGACGCGGACCACACCGCCGGGAACCTACGGGAGCTGGTGCGCTCGGCGGACGGGACCGAGGCACTGCGCCTGGTCACCGACGCACTGGTCGCCGCGCTGGCGTCGGTGCTCCAGATGCCGCCGCAGCGGATCGACCCCGACGCCCGGTTCGACCAACTCGGCCTGGAGTCGCTGATGGCGGCCGAACTCAGTTCGGTGCTGCACCGCAGGCTCGGCTGCGTCGTCCCCGCGATGGAACTGGCCACCGCGGGCGGTGTCCGGCAGCTCGCCCCGCGCGTCCTGGGACGCGTCAGGCGGGGCCCATGACGGCGGATCCGCCGTTCCCCACCGTGCGGCTCGCCCGCCTCACCGACCGGCCCGGCGCCCGGATCCGGCTCTACTGGGTGCCGCCCTCGGGCGTCGGGTCGAGCTTCTTCCTGCCGTGGGTCACCGGCCTCTCCAGCCTGGTCGACCTGGCCGCCGTCGACCTGCCGGGCCGCGGCGCCCGCTCCGGGGAACCGTCGATCACCGACATCGCCTGGGCCGCCGCGGGCAACGCGGAAGCGGTGGCCGGGGACCTGCGGAGCCGGCCGCCCGCCGACGGCTTCCACGCCGTCTTCGGGTACAGCTTCGGCGCGCTCCTCGCCTATGAGGCCACCCACCGGCTGAGGTCCGTGTGGCACGCCGAACCGGGCCTGCTCGCGGTGTCCGGCCTTGCGGCACCGCAGCGCGAGGGCCTCGGCGACTACATCGCACGGAACCCGGGCTCCGGAATCGCCGCGATCACCGAGGTCATGGGCTGGGAGCAGCCGGCCGACGACGCGGTCACACGGGCCGTCTACACGCCGTTCCTGGCGGACGCGGTCGCGCTGCTGCAACACACGCGGCAGGCACATCCACCGCTGCGCGCGCCGCTGAGCGTCCTCGGCGGACGCGACGACCCGATCGTCGCCGCCGGCGCACTGCACGAGTGGGGCGCCCGCACGGCCTCCGGCGCCCGGGTCCACCACCACCCCGGCGGCCACCACTACCTGCGCACCCGGGTGTCCGAGGTGGTCGCCGACCTCTCCCGCGATCTGCTCGCCGCCTACCGCGGCACCGGCGGCGCCCCGGAGTGAGGCGGCGTCCGGTCGACACCGTCCAGGGAATCATCGAGTGCGACGTGGCCGTGGGTGTGCAGGCGCAGTGCCACCGCGGCGACGTGCACGGAGGGCAGGGGGACGCCGTCGGCGTCCGGGTCGCCGGGACGGGCGCCGGTGTCGTCCAGCAGGTCGGTCTTCCCGGGCTTGTTGACGGAGACGGTGTTCAGCAGGTCCTGTACCAGGCCCAGGCCGAGCCGAGCGGAGTCGATCTCGTAGCGGGCGGTCGCCGGCCACGCCATGATCTGGCCCCTCTCCTCTGACCCGGTGAAGTCGACACGCCTGAGACCGTTCGAGTCATTCCCCCATCCCACGGCGTGCCCTCTTCGGCTTCCGTCACTCCCCGGCGGCGGACGTGTGGGAGCGAAGCAGCGCCAACGTGGTGTCCAGGGCCGCCTCCAGGTGCGCGATGCTGCCCGTGGACATGAGGATGGTCACCCCGCCCTGCACGGCGGCGACGAGGGTGGCGGCCGTGCGGTCGGTGTCCAGGCCCGCGTCGATCCGCCCGGCGTCCTGCATGCGCCGGATGCCGTCCCGCAGCGCGGACTGCCACTGCGCGAGCAGGTGCCCGGTCACCGCCTGGGCGGCGGGCGTGGTGCGGCCCAGCTCGGTCATGAGCACGCCCAGGGGGCAGTTGACGCCCTGGAGTTCGTAGCGCCGCAGGACGGCGTCGCGCCAGTCGCGCCACGCCTGCCAGGTGTCCAGCCGGCCGAGGTCGCCCAGCTGGGGCTGCTGGTCCTGAAGCACCCGGTCCGCCTCCAGGGCGGCGACGGCGAGCAGCAACTCGTCCCTGCCGCCGGGGAAGTAGTGGAAGATCTGGCTCTTGCTGGTCGAGGTCCGGGCGCGGATGTCGTCGAGCGTGGTCGTGGCGGCTCCCCGCTCCCGGATCTCGGCGGCCGCGCCCTCGATGATGCGGCGCCGGGTCGCCGCGCCCTTGGGGGTCAGCCGCGGTCCGGTGCCCGTCCTGACGTTGGCCATGGCCTGCGCTCCTCCTGATACTGGACCTATCGGTCCATTTTACCGGAGCGGTGCCCGGCCCCCGCCGGCCCCGCGCCGCGGGACCGGTCCGTCACGGCATCTCGAAGTCCCGTACGTCGAAGCCGGGCGCGACCACACACGTCACCAGCACCGGCTGGTCGCCGACGGGTTCCGCGCTCTGCCAGACACCGCCGGGGACGACGAACTGCGGTGTCTCGCCGCGCTCGACGCCGTCGCCCAGCAGGACGGTCGCGGCGGCCGCCTCGTCGGGCGCGGCGCCGCTCCCGCCCGTCCGCATGCGCAGCGGTCCGCCCCGGTGCCACAGCCACACCTCGTCGGAGCGGACCCGGTGCCAGCGCGACACCTCGCCCGGGTGCAGCAGGAAGTAGATGCCGGTGGCGAAGGCGCGTGCGCCGCCGTAGCCACCGGGTTCCGCCTCGGCGGCCGTTCGCCAGGTCTCCCTGTACCAGCCGCCCTCGACATGCGGTTGGAGGCCGAGGCGCGTGACGAGTTCCGGGACATCGGTCATGGTCACCATCCTCCACGACGGACGCTCCCCCGTGCGCCCGAGGTGACGGCGGGAGTCCCGCGCGGGCGCCCGGCGGCCGGAGCCGCCCCCGCACCGGGCGGCCGGCCCACGCGCACGGTCCCGCGCCGGTCGGTTCCCCGGGGCGAAGCCGTGCCCGCACCCGGCGGCTGACCGCCGCTGACCGGCCGCTCGGGACAGCGCCCCCGGCGGCGGCCTGGGGGCACGGCCCCCTGAAGGGCCGGCGTCGACCGGCGTTCCGTGCCGTACCCGGAAGCGTTGTCCCGAGCGGTGCCCGGAAGCGTTGCTCCGAGCCGGTACCCGGAATCCCTCCTCCGGGCCGTATCCGGAAACTCCTGTGGTCGACGCCGGCCCCGGGGTCAGAGGCGGCCGCCGGGGATCACCGTGAACGTGGCGGGACCGGGCGGCAGGTCCACCGTGTACTGGCGCAGGTAGGTGTCCAGGTACGGTGAGCGGTCGCCGGCGGTGGCGGCGTCGTCGGCCGGGTCGTCCAGGGCCAGCCCGAGCCGCGCGCCACTGACCTTGATCGTCTCCCCGGAGGGCGTGTCACGCCACGAGCCGGTCTGGATGGAGCCGATCTCCACGGCCAGGACGTGCCCCGCCGCCAGGGTCCAGTCGGTCGCCTTGAGGTCGACGGTCAGCCGGCCCGGGTCCACCAGGGAGACCTGCTCGTCGAACATGGCGGCGGTGCCGTCCGGGGCGACGTCGTACAGCTTGAGCATGACGTTGCCCTCTCCCTTGGCGGTCAGGGAGACCTGCGGGGTGCCGGTGACACGCACCGCCCGGCCGACCGGCCTGGACCACACGAAGAAGCTGGACGTGACCTCACCGGCCTTCTGGCGCCTCACCTCTTGCCGGGCCAGGCCCTCGGGTGCGACCCGGTCGGTCGTGGGCGCGTGCTCCATGTCCCACTCGCCGGAGTCCTTTCCCGGCGCTCTGCCCGACGGCTCCCCGGACGGTTCTCCGGACGGCCCGCCGTGTGCCTGCGGCGCCGCACCGCCGGGCGCGCCCAGGGCCGCCGCCGCGGAGGCACCGCCGTCGTCCACGTACGAGCCGCCGCCGAGCGGGAGGGTGACGGCCCGTTCCACGACGGGCCACGTGTCCTGGGCGCGCCAGGCGCCCGTGGAGTCCTCGATGGCGTAGGCCGGGTAGCGGACCGTCGGCTCGGCGCCCTTGAGGTACCGGTCGTAGAACGAGAGCGTCTCGTCGTACCAGCCCTCGCGCCCCATGGACAGGCGCCCGTCGCCGGCGCGATCGCCGCCGCGGACGTGCTCCCACTGGCCGAGCCAGCCGCGCTCGGGGCCCTTGTGGTTGTCGAGGTACTCCTGCATCTCCTCGGGCTTGGTGTTGTTCTCTATGAAGCCCTGGGTGACGAACAGCGGGGTGTCCGTGCCCTCGGCCATCCTCGCCAGGTCGCGGGAGGTCCAGTGCTCGTCCCCCTGGTCGGCTATCCGGTAGCCGGCCGAGTTCTCGGTGACGCACTCGGGATGGGCCTGCTCGTACTGGGCGTTGGCCAGGTAGTGCGCGTCGTCGTCGGGCAACTGGTCCAGCGTGGCGATGCCGTTGTAGGCGCCGGCGGTGCCGGTGACGTTCGGGCGGGGCACACCGTTCGAGTAGATGTACTGGTACATGTCCCACACGGGCTCCTGGGCGACGACGGCCTTGAGCGCGCGCTGGTCCAGGTCGTTGCCGATGAGGCCCGTGACGGCGTCGTACGACTTGCCGTACATGCCCACGGCGCCGGTGGACCACGGCCGGCTCGCGGCCCAGTCGATCGCGGCCCTGACGTCGGCCTGCTCGCCGGGGCCCGCCCAGTCGAGGCAGCCGGTGGAGCCGCCGAAGCCGCGCAGGTCCACCATGACGAACGCGTAGCCGTGGGCGAAAAGGTCGGTGCCCTCGATGAAGTCCAGGAAGCGGGCCGAGGGACCGGTGTGCGTCCAGCCCTCGGAGGAGCTCTGCCCGGAGTGCCCGAAGTACGGGCCGACCGACAGGATGACGGGTACCCGCTGGTTCTCGGCCAGGTGCTCGGGCAGCAGGACGTCGGCGTGCAGTTCGGTGCCGGAGTGGTCCGAGGACGGGAAGTAGTGCTGCGTCCAGACGGAGCCCTCCGGGACGCGGTCGTTCTCCTCGTGGGTGACGGGCGTGGTGGCGGTGGCGACCGCCGCCGTCCCGGCCTGCGCCGTGCCGGCGGGGCCGATGAGCGTGCCGGTCAACGTGCAGGCGGTGACGAGCGCTGAGGCGGCCCAGGCGGCCGCGCGACGTCTTATCACATGCTCCTCCCTAGGTGGTGGGTACGGGGGTGGTGCATGGTGCCGGTCGGGCAGCGGCCCAGGCCGCCGTCGGCGAGGCGACGACGGGCGGCGGTCGCGCGTACGCGGTGGGACGGTGCGCGGGCGCGGAGATGAGCCGACAACGACGGATCATATGATTTCCATCAGAACGCGTCATCGCTGCGGTGTGTCAAGGGTGTTACCGCTGTGCCCCACCCGGTGTCCGGGCCGGGCCCGCGGTCAGCGCGGCCACCGCCGCGGCCGCGTCCTCGGCGTAGAACCGGAACGCACGCGCCTCGGCCGGCTTCCCCAGCGCCCGTACGAAGGACACCGGTTCGGTGAGCTCGACGGTGACCGTCGTCTGGCTCGCCACGGCGAGGTCCGCCGTACCGCCCGCGCCCACCGCGCCGAGCCGTCCGCCGGTGAAGGCCCGTTCGACGCGCGCGGACGCGATGCGCGCGGCGGGGACGCGGATGTCGAGCAGCGCCCCGTAGCGCAGCCGCAGCGAGCCGTCGGCTCCGACGACATGCGGCCGTACCACGCAGGAGGCGTGCAGGGCGACGACGAAGTAGACGCCCCAGAGGTCGAGGACGGTCACGACCGCGCGCACCAATGGCCAGGGGATCAGAAGGTGCAGCGCCGCGGTCTCCATGACGCACACGAAGAGGAAGGCGTACATCACGGCTGTCTGCCCGGATGCGTAGCGCACCGCGACATCGCCCCGCCGGGCGCCGTGCGGGCCGCGCCGGACGATCCAGCGCAGGAAGCTGGTGGCGAGGCGGAGCTCGTGGGCGGTGAGCTTGACGACGGCGGCGGGGACGGTGTCCGCGACCGCGGCGAGCAGGGCCGCCCGCCGGGCGAGTCCGGCCGCACGGTGCCGGCGGTGGTCGAGCGTGAGCAGGATGCCGGCCGCCACCGCGCACGCGAGCACCGCCGCCTCCGTGGCGAGCCGGACGCCCGGTGCGATCCGGACGCCGCCGGCGAGGCACACGACGAGCACGATCTCGCCCGGCAGCAGAGCCGCGCAGGACCACCGGACGGCCCTGCGGACCGTCCTCATCGGTCGCGCTCCCTCAGCAGCTCGATCGCCCTGCGGATGGCTGCCGCCTGGGCCGGCGGGAAGTCGGCGAAGAACGCGTCCGCGAAGCCGCCGTCCGCCGCCTCGCCCTCCGGGACCGCCAGGGCTCCCGGGGGGATGCCGTCGACGATGGCGCGCGCCGTGGACTCCACCCTCGGGTCGCTCTCGGCGGCCTCCGCCAGCTCGTCGAGCCGGGCGTAGACGGCGTACGCGCGGCGCATCGCACCGGGATCCGCGCGCAGCGCGTGGAGCAGCCCGTCGAGCCAGCCGCGGTCGCCGCCGCCGGTCTCCAGCAGCGCCAGCAGCTCGCGTTCCTTGGCCGCCATGGCCGGCTCCGGGCCGGGGAGGGCCGCGGAGGCACGGGCCATGTCCTGGAAGAGGGCGGTGAGTTCCGGGGAGACGGGCGCCCCGGTGGGCGGCGGGCCGCCGGCCTCGGCCTGCTCCAGCAACCGCGCCAGCCGGGCACGGCGCCGCCGGATGGCCTCCTCCTGCCGGGCGAGGTCGGCGTCGAGCTCGGCCAGCACCTCGGCCAGGTCCCTGCCTGCGTCGTCCGCGAGCACGTCCCGTACGTCGTCGAGGCCGAGTCCCAGCTCGGTGAGCCGCCGGATCCGGGCCAGTTCGACGGCGTCGCGCAGGGAGTACGCGCGGTAGCCGTTGGCCTGCCTCGCGGGCTCGGGCAGCAGGCCGACGCGGTGGTAGTGGCGCACGGCACGGGTGGTGACGCCGACGAGGGCGGCGAGCTCTCCGATCCGCATGCGCCCAGTAGAAACCTTGTCGCCGCGACAAGGTCAAGCGCGGCCCGGCCGCCCCGGAACCGGCCCGGCATCATCCCTCCGCAACCGGCCCGGCATCATCCCTCCGCAACCGGCCCGGCATCATCCCTCCGCAACCGGCCCGGCATCATCCCTCCGCAACCGGCTCAGGCCCCGGCCGGGTCTCCGTCCGGGGCGGGGCCGTCCGGCCGGGGTGTGCCGGGGCGGGGCATGAGGACCAGGGCGATCAGGGCGGCGGCGCAGCAGCCCACGATGTACCAGCTGATTCCGGTGCTGGAGTGGGTGTTCTCCAGGATCGCGGCGGCGATGAGCGGTGCCGGCCCGCCCGCGATGACGGAGGCCAGCTGGTAGCCGAGGCCGGCGCCGCTGTAGCGGAGGTTCGCCTCGAAGCCCTCGGCGATCAGGGCCGCCTGCGGCCCGTACTGCATGTCGTGGAAGAAGAGCGAGAGCACGATGGCCAGCAGCACGAGTCCGGAGTCCGCGGTGTCGAGCAGCGCGAAGTAGGGGAAGGCGAACACCCCGACGCAGACGATGCCGATGCCGTACGTCAGGCGACGGCCGACCAGGTCCGAGACGTACCCCCACAGGGGCACGCTGACCAGTCCGACCGCCGCCGCCACCAGGGTGTCGTCGAGCAGGTCCTGACGCGGCAGGCCGACCTGCTGCGTGCCGTACGTCAGGACGAACGTGATGAAGAGGTAGAACGGCGCCTGTTCGGAGAGACGGACGAAGGCGGAGGTCAGCACCTCGCGGGGCTGCTCGCGCAGCACCCGCAGGACCGGCCTGCGCACCACGGCGCGGGCCCGTTTGACCTCGTCGAAGGCCGGGCTCTCCAGCACGTTCAGCCGCACGTAGAGACCGATCCCGACGAGCACGATGCTGGCGAGGAACGGAACCCGCCAGCCCCAGCTCTCGAAGTCGCCCCCGGCCACGGAGTCCATGAGGTTGACCATGCCCGTCGAGGCGAGCAGGCCGAGCGGCACGCCCAGTTGCGGCCAGCTGGTCATGAAGCCGCGCCGGCGCCGCGAGCCCCACTCCATGGAGAGCAGCACGGAGCCGCCCCACTCACCGCCCACGCCGATCCCCTGGACGATGCGCAGCAGGACGAGCAGCAGGGGGGCGGCGAAACCGATCGACCCATAGCCCGGCAGCAGCCCCATCAGGAAGGTGCTGAGGCCCATCAGGAGCAGGGTGACCACCAGGGTCGACTTGCGGCCGACACGGTCGCCGAGGTGACCGAAGATCGCCGCTCCCACCGGTCGGGCGGCGAAGCCCACGAACTGGGTGCCGAAGGAGGCCAGGGCGCCGACGTACGGGGAGTGGCCGGGGAAGAAGAGGTGCGGGAAGACGAGGGCCGCGGCCGTGCCGTAGAGGAAGAAGTCGTACCACTCGATGGCCGTTCCCACCGTGCTGGCGATCACCGCGCGAGTGCGCTGGCCGCGGTGCGGGGCGGCCGGGACGTGGGTGGGGACGCGCGTGGTCATGGCGGCTCCTCTGCTGGGCAGGCGGACCATTGATCCACAGACGGGATGCCGAGAGGTTCGTGGCGTACGAGCCTGCTGTCAAGGGATGCGGCACGGAGGAACGCGGGTGGCCCGCGCGGCCGCCGCTGCCCACGGCGCCCCGCGTCACAGCTCACGCATCAGGTTCACCTCGCGGGTCTGCTGGGCAATCAGATCGGTGGCCATCTCCTCGATCTGCACGTTCCTGCCCCGCGACAGGACGTCGGTGGCCATCGTGACCGCGCCCTCGTGGTGGGTGATCATCAGTTTGAGGAAGAGCGCGTCGAAGGCCTCTCCCCGGGCGTCCCGCAGCCGTGCGAGCTGCGCCTCGGTGGCCATCCCGGGCATGGTCATGTGCATATGGCCCCTCTCGCCGCCGGACACGCCGTTGCGGTCCAGCCACCCCTGCATCGCCTCGATCTCGGGCCGCTGGGTCGCCGCCATGTGCCGGGCGATCCGTTTGACGGCGTCCGCGTGCGCGTGCTTCGCGGCCAGGCCGGTCATCGTCAGCGCCTGGCCGTGGTGGGTGATCATCATCTCCGCGTAGGCGACGTCGGCGTCGTCGGGGCTGTTGTCCGGGACCGCCTTCGCCGCCTGCCCGGGCGAGAGCGTCCTCGCCGGCTCGCCGGGCTTGCCCGGCGCCACCACGGCACCCGCCGCATCCCGCCCCTTGGTGTCGCTCCCCCGGGATCCCGAGTCGCAGCCCGCGGTGAACAGCAGGGCGGCGGCGAGGACCGCGCCGGCGGCGGCGCGCGGATGTCTGCTCGGGATCAGCACGGCTGCCTCCTGCGGCGTGGGGCGTGAGGAGCGCGACGGGACACTTCCCCGCCGGACGGGCTGAGCCCCCAACGCGTCTCTCCCGCCATCTATTGAGATGTACATGTAAGGACGATACTGCCGGGAGCAAGACCCCGTTCGGTCCTGAACGGTCCCAAGGAGGACGAAGTGATCCCCTTCACCATCCGCAGGCGGCGCAGACACGTGGGTGTGGCCGCTGCCGCGACCGGGCTCCTGGCGACGGTGCTCGCCGCCGGGCCCGCGCTGGCCATACCCGGGCCCGGCGGCGCCGCCGGGCACACCGTCTCCGCTTCGCAGGCCGCCGAGACCGAGGCGGCCATCGAGAACGGCGGAATACCCGCCGTGGACGAGGTCGTCCACAGCTCCAACATCACGCACCTCGCCACCGTCCCCAAGGACGCCCTGACCGAGTACAACACCGACCTCGCGTTCCAGGGCAGGTACGCCTTCGCGGGCAACTACAACGGCTTCCGGATCTTCGACATCGGCAACCCGAAGGCCCCGAAGAGCGTGGCCCAGGTCCTCTGCCCCGGCTCGCAGAACGACGTCTCCGTCTCGGGTGACCTGCTCTTCCTGTCCACGGACTCGTCGCGCAGCGACAACTCCTGCGCCAGCACCTCCCAGCCGGCGACCGAGAAGTCCTCCTGGGAGGGCATGAAGATCTTCGACATCAGCGACAAGCGCAACCCCCGATATGTCGCCGCCGTCGAGACGTCCTGCGGGTCCCACACCCACACGCTGGTCCCCGAGCGCGACGACGTGTACATCTACGTGTCCTCGTACGCGCCCAGGGCCACGTTCCCCGACTGCCAGCCCCCGCACGACGGAATCTCCGTCATCAAGGTGCCGCGCAAGGCCCCGGCCCAGGCCAGGGTCGTCAGCTTCCCCGTGCTCTTCCCGGACGGCGGCAACCCCGGCGCCCCCACCAACCCGGGAGTCTCCGCGACCACCGGCTGCCACGACATCACGACGCTGCCGTCCGAGGACCTCGCCGCCGGGGCCTGCATGGGCGACGGCATCCTGTTCGACATCAAGAACCCGGAACAGCCCAGGGTGATCGACCGGGTCGAGGACAACGTCAACTTCTCCTTCTGGCACTCGGCCACCTTCAACCAGAAGGCCGACAAGGTGGTCTTCACCGACGAACTCGGCGGTGGTGGCGCGCCGACCTGCAACACGACGGTCGGCCCTGACCGCGGTGCCGACGGCATCTACGACATCGTCGGCAAGGGCGACGCGCGGAGGCTCGTCTTCCGCGGCTACTACAAGATCCCCCGCCACCAGGCGGACACCGAGAACTGCGTCGCGCACAACGCCTCGCTGCTCCCGGTCAAGGGCCGCGACCTGATGGTGCAGGCCTGGTACCAGGGCGGTGTCTCGGTGTGGGACTTCACCGACTCCACCAAGCCCAGGGAGATCGCCTACTTCGAGCGCGGCCCGCTCTCGGCGGACACCCTCACCATCGGCGGTGCCTGGTCGGCCTACTACTACAACGGCTACATCTACTCCAACGACATCATCAAGGGCTTCGACGTGCTGAAGCTCGACGACCGGCGCACCGACCCGGCGAAGCGGGTGCACCTGGACGAGCTGAACGTCCAGACCCAGCCCGACTACTTCTCCGGCACCCACCACTGACCGTGCGCGCGTGAAAGGTGCCGCCGGCCGGACCGCCGGCCCGCCGGCCCGGCGGCACCACCGCGCCCACACCCGACCGGACGGGAGGCACCCGACCGGACGGGAACGCACCCGACCGGACGGGAACGCACCCGGCCACCCGGCCGGACAGGGGCATCCCGGCCACCGAGGAGCCACGGTGTCATTCCGGTCCGGGCCCCCCGGGGGTGTGTGCCCCTGGCTCGACCAGGCTATGTTGGCGTGGCACTGAGCACGGTGGTCGAACTCCGTTTCGCCCACTCCCCCTCGCCGTGAGCGGTGAGTCGCTCTCCACGCCGTACCGAACGCACAGGGACAACTAGACGATGATCAGTCGCTTGCTGGGTCGGAGGACCGCCGCGAGCCGAAAGACCAGCCCGCTGTCCGGCCTCTCGGTGCCGCCGACCGCCGGACTCCTCACCTGCCGAGTCATCGACCCGGTCAGTGAGCCGGTCAAGCAGGCGGAGTACACGCTGAGCGACGGTCAGGGCCGCAAGGTCGCCGGCGGGGAGACCGACCCCTTCGGCGGGATCGTGGCGATGGTGCCGGTCGGCGAGTACCGGCTGTCGGTGTCGGCCGACAGCTACAGCCCCTACCGGGGCGGCGTCTCCCTCCTGGAAGGCGGCAAGGTCGTCTCGCTGGGCGACGTCACCCTGCAGATCGCTCCGACGCTGCCCCTGCCCGACCCGGGCGAGTGGGAGATCGAGCAGGCGCACACCCGTATCGGGTTCACCGCGCGCCACATCGGTCTGGCCCAGGTGTACGGCCGCTTCGACAACTTCGCGGGCGCCATCAGGGTGGGCGACGCGATCGAGGACTCCGCGATGCACGTCGTCATCGACGCGGCCTCGATCGACACCAACGTCCGCATGCGCGACGACCACCTGCGGTCGGCGGACTTCCTGGACGTGGAGCGCTTCCCGACCATCGAGTTCTACAGCGACCAGTTCGTGCACCGCGGCGGCAACCGCTGGGCCGTCACCGGGGGCCTGACGCTCCACGGTGTCACCCGCACGGTGACCCTGGACACCCAGTACCAGGGCATACGCGTCGGCATGGAGGGCGAGACCCGCGCGGCCGTGAAGGCGACGACCGAGCTCCACCGCGAGGACTACACGATCAACTGGCAGTCCATGCTCGCACGGGGCATCGCCGTCGTCGGCTCCAGTGTCCGGATCGACCTCGACATCCAGATCGTCCCGAAGGGAACGGAACTGGAGTTCAAGTGACGACGAACGCCGAGGGGCGTCCCCGTTCCGAAGGGGACGCCCCTCGGCGTCTGGTGGCGCCGCCGCTCAGAAGCTGCTCCACTTCTGATTGTCGTGGCCGTTGCAGGTCCACAGTTGCAAGCGGGTTCCGTTCGCGGTCCCCTGGTCCTTCGCGTCGACGCATTTGTCGGCGTGCGGATTGACCAGGTCCTGCGCCGCGACCAGGCGGAACTGCTGCGTCCAGCTGCCGTTGCAGTCGGACAGCGCGAGCGGGGTGCCGTCCGCCGTCGACGCGTACGCCAGCGTCATGCACTTGCCCATCGTGCGGACGGTGCCGTCGGAGTAGAAGCTCCACTGCTGCCAGGCGACGCCACCGCAGTCCCACACCTGCAGAGGTGTGCCGTTGGCCTTCTGGCCGTCCAGGACGTCGATGCAGCGGCCGGACGCATGGCCCCTGATCCGCATGACGGACTGGACCGTGGCGGAGTTGCCGGCGGAACCGCCGGAGGACGAGCCGGAGGACCCGCCGGCATGCGTGGTCCTGGACGGTGTGCCGGTCTTCGCCGGTTGGTCCGAGGACGCGTGGTGGTGGGTGCTGTCTGTCCCGGTGTCCTTGCCGGCGCCGGTGCCGCCCTTCTTCCCGTCGCCGCCGGTGCCGGTCCCGTGTCCGTCCGGCGTCTTGTCCGATCCCGTGCCCGGGTGCGCCGGGTGGGAGTGCCGGCCGGCGTCGGGGGACGGTGAATCCGGGCTGAAGACACCGGACGACGAACCGGCCGCCTGCCCGTCCTGGAGCACGGTCCCGGCGGGCGCGTCCGACCGGGCCGCCTTCCCGCTCCCGCCGTCGTTCCCGGTCAGCAGGAACGGCACGGATATCAGCAACGCACCCACGATGGCGGCGCCGGCCAGCATGCTCTTGCGGGGCCTGCCCGGTGCGGGCTCGGCCGCCGTCGCGGCCTCGGTGGTGGCGGCGCCGGCGGCCAGCGCCTCCGGGGCGGCCTCCTCGTCGGAGGCGGCGCGCGCCTCCGCTTCCCCGCCGCCCTCGGTACCGCCCTCGGCGGCCTCACCGCCCGCGGCCTGCCCGGACGCCCCGGCCTCCGCGGGCGCCTCGGCCTCCGCAGAGGTCTCGGCTTCGGGTGCCTCAGTTTCGGTCCTGGCCTCGGTCTCGGCCTCGGCCTCGGCTTCGGCGTCGGCGTCGGCGTCGGGTTCGGGTTCGGATTTGGCTTCGGACCCGGGTCCAGCCTTCGGAGAGCTGGTCCTGGCTGTGCCCTCTTCTCGCTGCTCCAGTCGGCCTTCGGCCGCCGGAGCAGCGGTCTTCGGCGCAGCGCTGGGGGTCTCCTCGGCGGCGAGGAGTGCGCTCTCCGCCTGGGCGGAGGCCTGGGATGTGGACTCGGTGTGTGCGGTGTCAGCGGGCCGGGGCTCCGCGGGCGGGGCAGGGCCCCGTCCGTTGCCGTGCGGTGGCGAGGCGGAAGCCGTCATGGAGTCCTTCCGGTGGAAGTGGGGAGGTGGGGGTGGGATGCGGCCGCCGGCCCCGTGGTGCCGGGGGCGTCGTCGGGGGCGGTGCCGTCCAGGGCACCCAGCACCTCGTCGGCGCCCACGGCCAGGTGGGCCGGGCCCGCGGGATTGACGCCGAACGCGGTGCCGTCCGCCGCCAACCGGTGGGCGAGTTCGCGGACGGCCACCCTGTCATGGGCCAGCCCTTGGGCGAACATCTGATGGGATGGGGAGGTGAAAACGGGCACGACCGGGTTTCCGTCCGGGCCGACGGCGACCAGTGGTCCGCCATCGGGCGCTCGCAACACGGCCACCTCGGCCGTGGAAAGCGCGCGGACGGCGTCCTCCAACGGCCCGTAGCCGGTGACGGCGAGTTGGACGGCGGCGTCCACCGGGTCGGAGGGCGCCGGCCAGCCGAGCATCCGGGGGGAAGGACGGTAGTCCTCGTTGGCCTGCCACTCCTCGACCTCTCCGGTCAGGCCCGACCGCCACTCCCCTATGACGGCCCAGTCCGGTGGCGGCTCCTCGTCGGTCCACCCGGGGTCGACCATGCCCAGCCAGTGGTCGGGGGCAAGGCGGGCCGCCTCGCGGATGTCGTCGGGCACCGGCGGCATCTCCCTGGGAGGTTCGACCGACTGGGGCGCGGGCGTTTCGGAGACCGGTGGGCCGTCATGTCCCACCTCGGAACCCGGCACCGCAGCTGCGGGATCCCCCGGCCGGGCGGCCGGTTCCCCGGGCGGTGTGTGGGGTGTCTGCATCTGGTCCTCGTCCTTGCCTGTCATGACCTGGGCAGCAACCGCTGCCTGGATTCCCGGGCAGCGGCCGGATGGCGCGGGTGGGCGCCTCAGGCGGTTGACGCCTCACCTTGGGCGGCTGACGCCCGGATCGCCTCCAGGAGCGCGTCGTGGTCGACGACGAACCCGACCGGACCCGCCGGATTAAGATACAGCCGGTGCCCTTCGGGGATCTGCCCGACCAGCTCCGGTGCCGTGACGACCCTGTGCCGGAAGGCGCCCAACTTCGTCAGATGCGGCTCCGAGCTGAAGACCGGCACCACCGCCGTGCCGTCCGGCGCCGACGCCGTGACCGGTGAGTCGGCCGCGTCCACCAGTACCGCGACCTCGGCCGAGGCGAGTACCCGCGTGACGTCCTCCGCGGGACCGTACCCGGTGGCCGCCAGCTGGACCGCCGCGTCGAGGGCGTCCTCCGGTTCGTCCCAGTCGAGCACCGCGGGCGAGGGACGGTAGTCGGGGTTGTCGGTCCACTCCACCACCTCGCCGTCGGCGTCCGACCGCCACTGCCCCATGATCGCCCACGCCGGAGGGTCCTTCTCGTCGTCCCACATCGGGTCCACGACGCCCAGCCAGTGGTCGGGGACCAGCCGGGCCACCTCGCGGACGTCATCGGGTATGTCCGGGGGCACGGCGTCGCCGGGGACCTCACGCTCGGTGTCCGGGTCGACGGGTACGGCACGCAGCCGCGCCGCCCACCCGGCCAGGCCCTCGTCTTCGGCGCCCTCGTCTGCGACGGCTTCGGCGTCCACGGCCGCCTCGACGGCTTCGGCCTCCTCGGCCCGAGGCGGCCGAGAAGTCTCAGGCTTGTGTTCCGGCTCGGGAGCCGCTTCCGTTGTCTGGCCGCTCACGACGGGCCCTTCCTTCCTTGCACATCATTGATGCGGTGTCACCGCGACGGGCGCCACCTGAGGGTGGTCGCCTGACAGTTCACCGGGTTCCGGTTTGTTCACGTCCCGACCGGGTGGCGACACGGGCACCTTGCTTCTGGTTTTACGCGGCCGGTACAGCGTCTCCCGCACCGTGCTCACAGCTTCAAATGACGCGCGCCCCGTGGCACGCTGACATGCCTGAAAACCTCAATGCATTGCTCCTCAATTGACTTCAGTTCCGCCGCACTTGTCCGGGGGAGAAGGGACTTCTCGGTCAGGCTCTCCGTCCGGCGGCCGGCTCGATAGCTGGCCGGCGTGTGGAATTTGACCTCGAAAAACATATCACTCTCCGTGTCGCGCCAGATGGTTACGAACCCCCCACTTCGGGGTGAATTCCACGCATTCTGGTAGGACACCGGCTCGAACCCGATGCGTTTCATCTGATCGACCATCTCGTCGACGTGCGACGTGTACCTGTCCTCGTGACTGGACTCGACCGTGAAGCTGATCGCGTTCCGGACTCCACGCTTGGCCTGCCGAATGGAGAGTTTGGGGTTCTCGTGAAACTGCAATGCCAGGTGGAGTTTCACCTTGTTCTTTTCCATAAGGGTTTTGAAGTAAGTGAAGCCGCCAGTGCATCTCGAGTAAGCCTTGTGCATCTTTCGGTCGATCACCGGTTCGACTCTGCGCAGCTTGTCGTGGAAGAACTTTGCCTCCCGGTTGTTATCGCTGCTCAGCTTCAGCCCACTCGGGCCGCGCCAGGAGTGGTCCGGCATAGTCCGACCCCCGTTCTCGAACTGCTGCAACCAATCTTCACGCTTGATTGTCTTGAGCACCCGGGGCTTGTTTGTGGGGCTGACCTTTTCGGGGCCGGAATACTCCAACACGTCGACCTGCTTGATGTACCTCGGACGAACGCCCTTCCAGAACATCACTTCCTGCTCGAAGAGCCAGCCTTGCCACTTCTTCATGGTGGCCACCAGGTCAATTCCGCCCGGTGCATCGATGACGTAACGATAGAACTGATGCGATCCCTTTGCTACTTCAGCCCACTTCGGGATAAATTTGTTCTTCCCTCTGGAGGTGCTGACGAAGCCAGACTTCACCAGGTGCACCCGATAGTGCGCCAGACTTCGCGGACGCTTTTCGGTCCAGGACTCGAAGCCGTCATTGAAAATGGTGTCCCAGTGACGGGTGTCATACCTGTACAGCAGTTCCCTGTCCGCGCGGTACATGATCGGCAAGTCCGTTGGCCCGCTCCACCGGAACACGGGCAACTTATCCGGGTGTAGTCCGTATCGGCTCTTGCCGAAGCCAGCCGTCGGCTGCGGCTGCTTCGTGACCTTCCTGGGATATTCGTCCATCGCCGAATAGTACGCATCGTCCGACTCTGGCTCCTTGTATGACCCGTCATCCGGATGGGTGTCCTCCACCTCGGCGTCCGAGAAGTCATCGTCGTTGTACGTCATCTTGTGTTTCGGCTTCGTCGGGACCCGGAACGAACCATTCGGGCCAGCGACCATCACCTGCATTCGCTTACCATTCGGACCGACGGCGTCCACCAGTCTTGTGCCGTGCGGACCGACGAACTTCATCGGGACCAGACCAAGGGGGCCTGGGGCCTTCACCTGGACCAGCTCACCGTACGGATTAGTGACCATCCACTGGGTTAGACCATACGGGCCAGGAAGCGTCATCCCGTACAGATCAGCCGGACCAGCGACCATCATCGGCTGTGGACCTGCCGGACCAGCGATCATCTCCAGGACTGGCGTTGACAAGCCTTCGGGCCAGTAGGACGGGAGTACGTCCGGGAACTCCGCCGACTCCAGAATCTCCTGGGACGGGTCGTCCAGCACGGCACCCGTGTCGTCCGTCTCGACGTCCATGCCACCCGCCCGGTCGGACGTCGTGCCCGCCCCCGGCTTGAACAGCCGGAACCGGGCTTCCCCGTCATCCGCGCCGAGCGCCCTCAGATACAGCATGGTGCTGCCGTCGGCCCTGCGCTCCACACCCACGTTGACCGTCGGCGCGAACACCGGGCGGCGGCTGACATCGGCGATCGTCTGGGCCCGTGCCGGGGAGACCAACCCGGACGAGTCGCGCCGCTGCGCGCCCGAGTCGCAGGCGACCAGCACGATGGGCGTGGAATCCGGCAGTTTGCCCAGCTCTCTGCCCACCGAGGAGGCGTCGTCCGGGTCGACGGAACCGTCCTCCCGGAGCAGCGTGTCGCCGTGGGCGACGACGAAGAACGGTTCCTTGTCGGTACCGCCCCGCCGCCAGGGCAGTGCCCAGGTGCGGTCCGAGCCGGTGCCCTCGGCGCTCTTGGTCCGGAACCGCTGGGCCTTGGCGAGGCTGCCGAGCAGCTTCCCCGTCTGCCTCCACTCCGTCTCGGTCAGCTTCGCCGCACCGATCACCCGGCCGTCCGTGTCCCTGATCGTGTGGAACACCGGAGGTGCCTCGGGACTGTGCCGGTCGGCCTTGGGCAAGGCCGACCGGAAGCCGCTTCCGTCCGTCGCCAGCACCACCGGCGCCTGCCCGTCCGCGCCGGGGAAGCGCGTCACCGCACCGCTGCGGGTGTCCACCAGGTCGAGGCCGACCGGCAGCGTCCTGGCCGCGACGCTCGCGGCCACCTGGGTCACCGTGTCGTTCCAGTTGTCGGGTGACCTCAGCAGGACGGCGAGTTGCTGGTGAGGGGTCAGCCCGGCCTCGGCGAGGGGCAGCCGGTCTCCGAGCATCGCGGCCTGGGCACGCTGGGTCGGTCCCAGGGGGATCCCGGCCGCCGCAAGCGTGTCGGCGGAGACCACCACACCGTCGAGAGGCAGCGGAGCGTCCAGCGGCAGGTCGGTCTCCCTGAGCCCGTCCGACAGGGTGCGCCGCAGCGTGTCGGCGACGGTCTCCCCCGGCTGCCGGGAAAGTCCGCGCAACCGCTGCTCGTCCTGCCCGAGGGTCTCGGCCAGCGCGTCGACGAAACCGTTGCCCGCGCCCTCGGCCTCCCGAATCTCCAGCAGGGTCCCGTCTCCGGCGGTCAGTTCGGAGGGTCCTGACAGGGTGTAGGCCGGCTCCGGGTCCTGGTCGGGGGCGGGGTCCGCGTCCTGTGCAGGGTCCGCGTCCTGTGCAGGGTCCGCCTGCTGGTCGGGGTCCGACTCCTGCGCGGTGTCCGCCGGCACGACCGGCTCCGGCTCCGATTCCGGCTCCGCTGTTCCTTCCAATCGCCGGTCCGTGGATACCACGGGTTCCTGGCCCGCGGGCTCGGAGGTCTCGTCCGGCGGCGTCGGCACTGCGCCGTCGGGCGTGCTGACCTCCGTGTCCTGCCCGGCGGGGTGCCAATCGGCCTCCGGGTCGGTGAGCACGAGGTCGGCGGGCCGGTGATGCGCACCGCGCGCCGGAGTGTTTCGTGTGGCGGTGGCGCGGGACGGCCCGGCGTTCGCCGCACCCGGGACGGGCCCCGTGCGCGGGTCGAACCGCTCCCAGCCGGGGGTGAGCTTCTTCATCCCCGGTGCCACATTGCCGGTTACGTCTGACGGCCCGGTGGGGGCGTACACCACCCGGCCGGTCTCGTCGGCGACGAGCTGCGCCACCGGTGACTCGCCGTTCGCCGTCCCGTCTCCCGTCAAGCAGGACATCAGCACGACGGGTGTCTCGGGGGACAGGCTGGACAGGCTCGGGCGCCGCCGCAGGTAACGGCCGAGCACCCTGCCGTCCACCTGCACGGTACGCAACGCGGAGCGGCCCCGTCCCTGCTTCCGCCCCCCGACGGCCGTCTCGAGGAACACCGAAGTCGATGTGCCATGGGCATTGAGGATGTACGGTTTGCGGCCTGCCCAAGGCAGCTTCTGGTACTGCCGCGTGGTGACTTTCAACTTGCCGTCGACCAGCTTCGCCGGGCGGAAGCTGTCAAGCTTGTACAACTGCTGAAGGTCCTCCTCGCGCTCTGCCAGGCTGGCCGGATCATGCGAGGCACGGCCCATCGAACGGTTGTCGGGACCGATGATCGTGTGGGTGACCACATCGGTGTCCAGGACCGCGGCTCCGTCGATCGTGCGGAGGACACCGCGCGACGGCGCAGTGCCGACCGCCCCGCCGTCCCGGCGCGGCAGGTCGCCCGGCCTGCTGACGATCCAGCTGCCGACCGGTTCCACCTTGGTGGCCGGCTGGAACTGCGTGATAATCCATCCCCTGCCATCAGCGGGAAGCACCTCGATCGGCCCGCTGAACGACCACACCTCGCGTCCAGTCCTGGCCGCCACCAGACGGGGCAGTTCGAGCCCGTGCGCGCCGCCGAAGGGCACGGCCAGGACGAGGGGCGTACCCTGCCCCGCCCGCCGCAGGTCGGGGTCCGCCGCCAGCCGGTCGGCGAACTCCCCGGGACTCAAGGTCTCAGTCGTGCCGTTGCCGAGCTGGACCGTGATGCCCTGGGGAGTGCCCAGGGCCTTGACGATGAACGGCGGAGGGGCGTCCGGGGCCGACCAGGGCGCCCGGGACCTCGTGAAGGTGTAGCCCTGTTTCCGCTCCTTCGCGATCATCACCTCGTGCGTGACGAGCCCGTCGAGTCCCCCTTCCTCGCGCTCGGTGAGCGGTGTGTAGTCCCGGCCGATCGTCCGCGTCCCGCGAGCGGTGTTCGCCGTCAGCGGTGTGCTCGCCGGCTGCGACGGATCCTGCCGGGGCCCGGAAGCCTCCGGCCGCGCGGCCGGGACACGCCTCAGCTCGACCCGCAGACGCAGGCCGTGCCCTTGGGCGAACTGCTCCAGCTGCTGCTTGTCCAGCCGCGCCTGCTGCTCGGACGCCGCGTCCGAGTGCGTCAGCACGACCTTCGCCACGTCCCGCCAGCGGAGATCACCGTGGATCAGCGCCCCGAAGTGGGCGTCCGTGGCCGGCCGTCGCGCGGCGAACCGGCGGCGCAGCTCGCGGTCGGACGCGAAGTCCGTCGCCTCGGCGAGGGCGAGGCGTACGGCGTCGGAGTCGCCATGGGAGAGCAGGGGATACAGCGAGGACAACGTCGCGCCGTGACCGGGGCCCGCAGGCCCGTGGACACCGTCAGCGGTGGCAGTGTGGACGGTCCGCCCACGGACCTCCGGCTTCCAGTGGATGACCGCGCCGCCCAGACGCCGGACGCCACCCTGCTGGAACCGCGTGGAAACCAGCGCGGCCGGCAGCGTCCGCTTGTCGGCCTTGTCCACCGGCGGCGCGCCCGCGGCGCCCGCCAGCACCTCACCGACCGCCACATCGGGCCCGGCGGTCAGCGCGGAGAGCAGCGAGCGCCCGCCCACCCTGCTGTCCAGCCTGACATTGCTGACGAGGGACATACCCTCCGCCAGATGCTGGTGCACGGTTGCGAGGAACGACTCGGCATCGGCGTCCTGAAGGGGGTAGAGCTGAGCCGTGGCCGGGGCGGAGGTGATCCGGTCACGGGCCGCGAGCATGTCCCGCGACCCGAACCTCCTCGCCCGCCGCTCGGCCAACACCAGGTTCAGGGCCAAGGCCTCGTCCACCCGGTTCCACACGCCCTGCCGCCGGGCCAGCGCCTTGTAGACGCGCTCGTCCTCCTCGGCGCGCTGCAAGCGTTTCTCGACGAGCTGGCGCTCCTGACGGTTACCGTCCGACGGCTGCGTTCCGCCCCGCTCTGTGGTGGCAAGACGTCGGCTCTGCGCCGACAGACTGGAGATCTCGGACCACATCTTCTGGAGCGCGTCCTCGGGGTCCTCCCCCGAGAGCAACAGGTTGGTGATCCGCCTGTCCACGGCACCGGGCACCATCCGCTGGGTGTGCGAGGCCCCGTCCTCGCGCAGCCTCTGCTCGGCACGGATCCGGGCGGCCTCGGCCTGCAACACCGCCAGCTCTTCCGCCAGGTCCTGGAAGTGGCGGCTGCCGGGTGACCGGCCGGCCAGGGAGTTGCGCAGGGTGCGGATGCGCTCCTTTCGGTCTTCGAGACCCAGTTCCAGCTCGGCGTCGGGACTAGTCAGGAACGCCGTCAGGTCGGTGTCGAGCAGGGCCTCCCTGAGCCGGGCCACCTGGGCGGCCAACCGGGCCGCCTCTACCTGGCGCCGCACAGGGTCGAGAGCGGGATCGTCCAGCACCTTGCCGATCTCGGTGCTCAGCTTGCGGATCTTCGAGCGCCGCGCCTGATCGGCATCGAAGGGGTCCTCGACATCGGTCAGGGCGTCGGCACGATGGGCCGCCACCGGCGTGACCGGGCTCTCCGGTGCCGGTCCGAACGTCTCCCGACCGTGTTCCCGAGGCCCCACGGCGCCCGGCTCCCCGGACAGGTTGAGGCTGCGCAACAGGCGATCCAGCAGGCCGCTGTCGGCCGGCTTGGCATGAACCCACATACCGGTTGCCGGAGTCCCCGCCGTGCCCCACGAGGCACCGTACGACGGCTGGCCGTGCCCCTTGCTGCCGTACCACGGCGACGCGACCGGAGGGACCGGGCCGGGCACAGCCTGACCGTGCCCTCCCGAACCCGCCCGCGGCGGCAGCAGATAGTCGGTGATCTGCTGGAGGTCACGGCCCGAGAACCCCTTGCGGGCGCGGTCGAAGAACTTCGCGGGTTTGGGCTGCCGATGAGGCGTGCCGAGCATCCACGGCGGCCTGACGAACGTCGACGGTGAGAACCAGGTGTGCGCATTGGGGTTGCCCGTCTGCACGTTCCACGCACGTTGTCGGGCGATCACCTTGCCCGTCCGGGTCGGCGGCTCCTTGAGCAGGATCCGCTCGTAACCCGGGGCAAGCGCCCCCCACGCGGTGCGCGACGAGTTCTCGGCGGCGTGCCACTCCGCCATCCGGACCCCGTCCACGGCGTCCTGCTCCTCCATGTACCGGACGGTGTGGCCGATCAGCGCGAACGACTCCAGGTTCCCGCTCCGCATTCCCAGGTGACGCAGGTTGCGGCTGTTGCGGTGCAGGTACTCGTAGAGCTTCAGCTGACCGATGCGGTCGTCGCCGCCCCACGTCCGCAGGGCCTCCTTGTCACCCTTCCAGAAGTCGGTCAGGTTGCGGACGTTCAGGCCCTTGAGCCGGGCCTCCCGCACGATCTGCCGGTACTTGTCCCTGTGCTCCGGATCGCCGAACGCGTCGCCCGTGATCACCACGAGTGGGCGTTCCCCGCTTTCGGCCGACCGTGCCGTCAGTTGCTTCAGGATCTGGCGCATGCCCTCGTAGGACGTGTCGTGCTCGGGGTGCGCGTTGCCCGTCTTGCCGCTGAACCGCGACCACAGGACGATCGTGTCCTGCTGCTTCGACGGCACGACCCCTTGGGCGCCCAGCCACCTGCCGACCGCGTCCTGGACGTTCGGCAGGAACCCCGCGTCGTCCACCCGCCACGCCTTGCGTACCGCCCGGCGGACACCGACGGTGAAGTTGTGGGCGACCCAGTGCGTGCCGCCCCTGATCCGCATCAGGACGTCACTGTGGTCACTGAAACGGCCGGGCAGCTTGCGGCCCAGGATCTTCTCGGCTTCCCGCTGTCCCACCTCGTCGGGACGGCGCCCGTTGGCCTCGACCACGTGGATCTGTTCGCCGGGGATGCCGCTGTCCCGGTAGAACCGGGCCACGGACTGGGTCTTGCTGGGCTTCCCGAGCCCGGCGACGATCACGACGTGCAGGTTCGGATCGGCGATCAGCGACGCGGCGATACCGAACTGGTCCCCGGTGGCGAAACCCTGCTGCACCAGCACTCTCCTGGGCGCCGGCGCCGAGTCGTCCAGCCGCCTGCTCAGGCCGGCTGCCAGGTCGTCGTCGATCCCCGGCGTCCGCAGGACCAGAAGGGCCCGGTCGAGGTGGCTCAGGCTCAAGGAACCGACCCGGACCTGCGTGTCCGGACGCCAACCGGGCTGAGGCGTGTACCGCAGCCCCGCCAGATCCCGGACCCGCACCACGGTGTTCAGCACACGCGGCCGGTCGAGCCTGCGTCGCATGTACTCCGTCAGGTCACTGTCGGCCAGCTCATGGCCTTCCCCCTCCTTACCGCTCTCGCTCAGCGCGTCGAAGGCCGGTGCCAGGGGACGGTTCCCGGGCGGGGAGTCGGCGTCCTGCTCCGACTCGGCCAGGGGGTCATCGTCGAACCCGACCTGTTGCACGGGATTCGGTGCTGTCGGTCCGGGTGTGGTGGCGGGCGATGGCGGGACGGGTTGCCGGTGGTCGGCGCGCGCGGAGTGGTGGTCCGGGGAGGGGGCGGAGTCCTTGGAGTCGGGGGACGAGTCCGAGGATCCTTCGGGTTCCTCGTGTGCCTCTGGGTGCTCGGGGTCGGAGACCGGCCCCGGGTCGGGGGTGGCATCCGATGTCGACGGCGCCGAGCCGCCCTGACGGGCCGACAGGGCCACGGCCGAGTAGTGGTCGATCCCGTTGTAGTGCACGTACAGGGTGCTGCTCGCGGTGTCGCCCAGCGATATGTCCCGCACAGGATCGTCCTGTGCCACCACCACGTGCATGTTCGTGTATCCGGCGACCGCCGCTATCGCGTCGTCGAAGAACGGTGTGTTCCACAGGCGGGCGTCGCGGATGGCCCGCTCCACCAGGTCCGCCGTGGACATACCCCTGATCTCGTCGAGGGTCGGTGCCATGCCGTCCGCCGCCCACCGCGGGTAGGCGGCGTCGAGCATCCGGTCCCAGTGCCGCTGTGCCCCGGGGCCTCCCAGGCTGAGTTCGAACCGGAGTTGGCCGCGCAGCAGGTCCCTGTGGGCCTGATCCGTGAGCCGGGCCCGCACCGCTTCCAGGTCGGTGGTGCGTCCGGCCGCACGGTCCCCTTCCACCTGCCGGGTGACGCCGTCCGCGATCCCGGCCCGCTGCTCGGAGCTCAGCTGTGGCAGGTCCGGGCTGTTCAGGACGTGGCGGAGAGTGGCCGTGTCGAGATCCTGGAGCAGTGTCTCCAGTGGGTCCGTGCCCAGCGCGTCGATCTCCGCGCGCGCCTGGGACCCGGCGAACCAATCCGCCGCTTTCTCCCGCAACTCGCCCACCGTGGTCTCGCCCAGTGGGGAGTCAGGGTGCTGCCGCGCCGCGCTGACGATCACGGCGGTGAAGAAGCCGTCCCCACCCGGCGCGACCTCAAGCACGTCGAGGCCGGGTCGGCGGCCCGACGGTGCCAGTTGCTCGATGGTTCCGAAGGCGCCCGCGGTTTCGGCCGTGTGCACCGACGGGCCGTCCTCGGCGCTCTCGACGTGCCCGTCGACGCTCTCGTCGTGTCCCTGGGTGGGCTGCGCGTCGGAGGCATGTTCGCGCGCCGGGACGGAGCTCGTGGAGGTGGCGTCGCCAGAGGTGGTGTCGTCGGGGGCGGTCAGAGGGGCGGACGTGGCGTGGTCCCGCGGAACGTCCACGGCCGCCGGGCCCTCGTGCGGCCCGGCAGCGCGCGCTGGCTCGTCAAGCCGTTCGCCCGAGGCTTCCGGTGTGAAGACGGCCCACGAGCCCCGCGCGCCGTTCTCGTCCAGATACAGCACCGGCCGGACCCTGCCGGTCCTGTCCTTCGCCGTTCCCACGTCGGTCGTCGGAGCATGGACGACACGCCCCGTCACGTTCGCCACGTGCTGCGCGACAGGCAGTCCGCCGCGCTCGGGCGGCCGGCCGGTCTCACACGAGTACAGCACGATCGGCCGCTCCCGCGGCCCGAGGTCCACCCAGCGTTGCAGGGCACGGCCGAACTCCGGACCGCCGACGGCGAAGCTCGTGCCGTCCTCGCGGGCCAGTTCCATCCCGGAAGGAGTGCCATGGCCGAACCAGTGCGTGGCATCACCGTTCCAGTCGCGGGGCCCGTCCCCGACAAAACTCTTCTTGACGCCGTCGTAGTGCGCGAACTGCCCACTGGCCACCACGAGTGGCCACCGCTCCGCACGCTGCTCCTGATCAGAGGCCGAATGCGAACCCAACCCGACCAGACGGGCCCCCTCACCCCGCCCCTCCCGCACCGCATAGCGCCGCACCACCACGTCCGGCACCAAGCGGCCGTCCAGCGTCCGCACCGACGCCTCACCCGCACCGGAGCCACTCACAGGGCGCATCACCACGCGCGACAGCACTGCGGAGTCCGCGCCTGAGACGGGAGCAGACGCCAGGGACCCGACCGACGAGAGGGTTCCCGTAAGGGACGCCCCCTCCTCGCGCCCTTCCACACGCCCCTCTGCCGCCCCCCGCCCGGCAGGCCTCTGTACCAGGCCCTCACTGATCGACTCGAAACCGTGGCGGCCCCCGCCCCTGCTCGGCTCCTGCCGCCGACCGCCTTGGTCCGCGCCGTGGCGTACCCCACTCGTGTACGGCTCGTTCGCCCGCGCACCACCATGTGACCTGTTGTGGTTCCCGCTCCCGGACGAAGAGGGCTCGCCGGGATGGGTGCGATCGTGCCCCGGCACGCCATGGCCGACCGTCGCGGTGCGGGTACGCCTGGGCAGCAGGTACTCGGTGATCTGCCGCAGGTCCTCCCGGCCGAACCCCTTCTCGAGCTGGGCGAGTTCCTTGTAGGGCTTCGGCTGCATGCTGGGCCCATGCAGCCACGCCGGATGGCTGAGGTCCGGCAGTCTGTTGTTCCGGGGGGCGGCGGACAGCATCTGGATGGCCATGGCCTGTCCCCGCTTCATCCACTTCCCAGTGCGGGTGGGAAGCTCTGCCACCAACAGGCGTTCGTACCCGGTGGCCAGCGCTCCTTGTTCGGTGCGCGTCGAATTGGTGGCAGCGTGCCAGGCCACCATCCGGTCGCCACCCAAGCTGTTCGGCTCCTCCATGTACCGGACGGTGTGACCGACCAGTGCGAGGGCCTCCAGGTTCCCGCTGCGGAACCCCAGGTGGCGCAGGCTGCGGCTGTGCCGGTGCAGGTACTCGTAGAGCTTCAGCTGACCGATGCGGTCATCGCCGCCCCACGTCCGCAGGGCCCTCCTGTCACTCTTCCAGAAATCAGTCAGGTCACGTACTTCCAGGCCCTCCCGGCGGGCCATCCAGGCCATCTCCCGGTACTTGTCCTTGCTCCTCGGGTTGGCGTACGCGTCGCCCGCGATCACCACCAGCGGCCGTTGTCCGCGGTCGGCCGACTCTGCCGCCAGCCGCTTCAGGATCTGCCGCATACCCTCGTAGGACGTGTCGTGCTCCGGGTGCGCGTCGCCCGTCTTGCCGCTGAACCGCGACCACAGGACGATCGTGTCCCGCTGCTTCGACGGCACCACTCCCTGGGCGCCCAGCCATGCTCCGACCGCCTCCTGGGTTCGCCGCGGGAACCCGGCGTCATCTACCTGCCATGCCTTGCGCACCGCCCGACGTACACCGACGGTGAAGTTGCGGGCTACCCAAAGCGTGCTGCCTGCCACACTGAGGGTGGCCTTCTTCTTCTGCTTGGAAGACAGATGGGGACTGGTGGAGTTGAGGAACTGCTCCGCCGCCCTGTTGCCCGCCATGACGGCCGTCTCACCCCGGTTGGCTGCAACCCGGAACACCTGCGACGCCGGAATGCCGCTTCCTTGGTAGAAGGCGGCGATGGCATCACTCCGATCCGGCTTGCCCTCCGCCCCGCCGACCAGAACCACGTGCAGGTTCGGGTCAGCAATCAGGGCCGCGGCGACACCGAACTGGTCCCCCGAGGCGTACCCCGGTTGCACCAGTACCCGCACGGGAGCTGCTGCCTCGTCGTCGAGCCGCTTGTACAGCGCGGCGGCCAGGTCGTCGTCGAGGCCCCGCGCCTGCATCACCAGCGTCGCCCGGTCCAGGTGGCTCAGGTTCAGCGAGCCGACCTGGACCCGGGTGTCCGAACGCCAGTGAGGTTCGGCGGTGAACCGCAGCCCGCGCAGGTCCCGGACCCGCACCGTGGCCTCCAGGACCTCGCGCCGGTCGAGCCGGCGCCGCATGTCCTCGGTCAGGTCGCTGTCGGCCAGCTCACGGTCCTGCCGCTCCTCGCCGCTCTCGGTCAACTCGTCGAAGCCGGGCTCGAAGCCGGCCGGGGCCTCCTCCGGCGCGACCAGCCGGATCGTGGCGTCCCCTTCGGCGGGTCCGGACGAGGCGGCTGTCGCAACGTCGTCCGGCGCGGACGCCGTGCGCGACCGCGTCCCGGCGTCGTCAGGCGGCCCGGCCTCGGCCGGGATCCGCGACGGTGTGCCCTGCTCGTACCCGTGGTTGTCGCTCTCGGCCGTCACCCAGTCGAGAGCGGCCCACCGCGAGACCTCGACCGGGTCGAGAGCGGCTCCCAGCTCCGTGGCGGTCACGTCGCCGAGACCGTAGGACGACACGTGCCTGTAGGCGGCCCTCGCCAGCACGTGGGCCCCGGTCAGGGCCGTACCGTTGCCGACCAGCTCAGGTCCGGCGAAGTCCCGGGCGGAATCCGGGATCTCCGTGATGACGCGATCGACGAACCGCGATCGCGGCGGCACGCCGAAGAAGTGGTTCCCGAACTCGCCGTTCGCGAGCAGGTGTGCCGCGACCTGTTCCATCGCGACCTGGTCGGCGGAGGTGCCGAGCTTCTCCGCGACCTCGCTCCGGATCCGCAGGAACTCGCGGCTGTCCCGGATCATCGGCCCGACGATGGGAACGTCGTCGGGCCCCGTCTTCCGCGGCGGCTGGTCGAGATCGACCGACCCGGGGGCTATGTGCACGTCCGCATAGAAACCACCGCCGACCTTCAAGACGGCGTAACGGGCGGCGTCAGAGGCGACCGGCAGGGCCCCCCGCTCCGTACGGGCGTTCGCGTAGATGTCGCGCAGCTTGGCCAGAGAAGGATCCGCGATGTCGTCGGTGGGCTTCCGACCGAAGGCACCGAAGACACCCGTTCGCGCCGGCTGCTTGAGCGGGAGTACCTCGGCGATCTCCTTGAACTCAACGCCCCGGGCGATCAGATCGGCCCTCACCTGGGAGTCCCAGGTGCTGACCGCCCGCCCGCCGGGCCCGGGCGCCGTGTCCGTCCAGATCCGCATCTGCCAGCCGGACCGGCGGGCCTTCTCCGCCCACTGCGTCATGTTCCGCACGGTGGCGGGCTCCATGGGCCGGCCTGCCCAGAAGAAGTTGAGAGCCTTGGGTGGCTCGCGAAGACCCAGTTCGTCCGCGATGCCTGGTTGCTGGTAAAGCTCGGTGACACCGGCGACCGACCCTGCAGCCTGCTGGTGCAGGGCCATCGCATCGGCGTGGCCGGCCTGTCCGGCGAGCCTCTCGGCCCGCTCGCCCAGCCTCTGCACCATCACCCGGGCAGCGCTGAACTGCCCGATCTTCACGAGGTCCAGGGCACCCTGGAGGACCGCTTCGGCCTGTTGCCCGTCCAGCGGGTCGTCCGTGCGGGCCAGTTCGAAATCGGGCTCCTGTGCCGCGCCGCCACTCCCGCTCAGCGCACCCCCCGCGGGTTCGGACACAGGGACCTCGCGGCTGGGTTCCACCGGGGAGGCGCTGTCCGGAACCGGGCCGGATTCGACGTTGCCGGGTGCTGGTGTGGCGGCCGGTGTGAAGGTGGTGGCGGACACCGGTGGGGCGGGCCGCCGGGAGCCGGGGGCCGCGGAGTCCACGAGGTGGTCCGAGAAGGAGCCGGTGTCCTCGGAGTCGGAGTCCGAGTCCTGGGCCGTGTCGGAGCGCTCGCGGTCGGAGTCCTCGGTGTGGGAAACCTCGGGGTCGGAGTCCGGTGTGAACGGCGCCGGGGCGCCCGGGCGGGCCGTGTCCGCGGCGGTGTTCGCGGATGTGGTGGTCTCGTTGCCGGTCGGGTCTTCCGCGTCGGCGTCGAAGAGTACTTCCCGTTCGCCGACGTCGTCGGGGTTGGAGGCGACCGGTGACTCGTCGTGGGGCTTCAGGGCCGGGACCGGCACGCCGTTCTGGTCACGCCACAGCTCGTCCAGTATGCGCGATGGCTCCATGGCTGCGGCGAAATCGGGCCGCAGGGTGCCGTAGGACTCGCCCAGGCGCCGGGACAGGGCCTCTGCGGAGGCCTCGTTCCCCGTGAGCAACTCGTGGGCGAGCAACGTGGTGAAGGACTCCAGGAGGTCGAGTTGCGCCTGCTGCACCTCGGTCGGCGTGCCGATGACCAGCGGACGCTGGTGCTCCAACGCCACCCGGTTCCACGCCCAGCTCACCGCCTGTGTGAACCGGTCGTCCGGGTCGGCGACCTTCATGTACCGGTCGGCCTCGTTGAACATCGCCTTGTCGTCCGGGCGGAGTTCGGTGACCGGCGCCTTGCTGTCCGCCCACCGCCAGTGCGAAGCCTTGCGCGTCGAGGCGATGAGCTGGTCGGGTGCGTGGATCTGCCGGTTGAACAGGTCCCGCCCGAGTGCCTCGGTGGTGAACCCCTTGACGAACGAAACGCAGTTGTAGAGCGCCAGGTTGTAGGAGGCCTCGAAGTTCTTGGCGGTGTAGACGAGCGCCTGAGCCAACTCCATCGCGTTGATCGACTGGACGTGGGTGATGCGAGTGCCCCGGTCGAAGAGGAGCCCGTCCCGTTCACCGGTGACGGTGCCGGGAACGGAGAAGACACCGCTGTCCACGGCCGGATAGAAGCCGATCACCACCGGGTCCTTCCGCCCCGGCAACAGGATGCCGACGGAGGCGTGACCCACATGACCGTCCCACAACTCCGCGAGAGTCGACCCACTCGGCCGGGCCATCACGACCATCTGGATGTCCCGCCAGTACGGGTCCTCGCTGTCCATCACATGGGCCCGCAACGGTTCCACGAGCTTCACGAACTCCACGAGCCCGTCCACCGACTCCTGCGGGATGATGCCCGCGGCGGACTGCCTGCGTGCGGCCGCGAGGACCGCATCGGCGTGCTCGCTCGTGAGGGCCACGCTTGCCCGGACATCTCCCCGGGTGCCGTCCGTGTCAGGCAGGACCACGCTGCGCAATGCCTCGTCATCCAGGAGCGTGTTGCCGCCGGGTCCCCCCCACTCCTGCACGGCGGGGGCGTCTGGATGGCGGCCAACTCCCGGGTCCTCAACCTCGGGGGTTTCAACCTCGGGGGTTTCAACCTCGGGGGTTTCAACCTCGGGGGTTGCAGTCTCCTGGGCCTCGGCCTCCGGTGCCTCATCGGCCGTGTCCACGGAGATGTCGGCCGGGACGTTCGCGGGTGTGGTGGTTTCGCCGGGGGGCGAGTCTTGCGCCTCGGCGTCGAAGAGTACTTCCCGGTCGTCGGCGTCGTCGGGGTTGAAGGGGGCCGGCGACTCGTCGTGGGGCTTCAGGGCCGGGACCGGTACGCCGTTCTGGTCACGCCACAGCTCGTCCAGTGTCTCCGGGGATTTCGTGGCGGCGGCGAAATCGGGCCGCAGGGTGCCGTAGGCCTCGCCGAGGCGCCGGGACAGAGCTTGTGCGGACTCCTCGTCCTCACTCACCACCAGCTGGTGGGCGATCAATGTGCTGAAGGAGCCCAGGAGGTCGAGTTGCGCCTGCTGCACCTCGGTCGGCGTGCCGATGACCAGCGGACGCTGGTGTTCCAGCGCAACCCGCGTCCGTGCCCAGGCCATCGCCCGGTCGTGCAGCGAGTCATCGGTCCGCCTGATCATCTGCATGTACAGGTTCGCGTCGGACAACGCGTACCTTTCGCCCGGGCGGAGTTCGGTGACCGGCGCCGCGCTGTCCGCCCACCGCCAGTCGGAGGCCCGTGACTCTCCGATGAGACCGTTCGGCGTGTTCCCTCGAAGACCCGACTGGCCGCGCCCCAGCGCGGCGAATGTGACCCCCTTGACGAAACCCACACAGTTGCGGCGCAACAGGTCGTAGGAAGTCTCGAAGTTACGCGAGACGTAGTGGAACACACGCAGCAGTTGGTCAGCGTTGATCGAGTGGGTCTGAAGGATCCGGACATGCGGGTCGAGGAGCAGGCCGTCCTGCTCGCCGATGACGGTGCCGGGAACGGAGAAGACGCCGTTCTCCACCGCCGGGTAGAAGCCGATGACCACCGGATCCGCCCGCCCCGGCAACAGGATGCCGACGGAGGCATGGCCCACATGACCGTTCCACAACTCCGCGAGGGTCGACCCGCCTGGCCGGGCCATCACCACAAGCTGGATGTCCCGTGTGAACGGGTCCTCGCTGTCCATGAGATATGTGCGCAGCGGCTCCACGAGCCTCACGAACTTCTCGAACGAGTCGGCGGCCGGGGAAGAGTCGGCCGCGATTCCTCCGACGATGTCGTCATCGTCCTGATCGAGTCCGGAAGACAACATTCGCGGATCATCGTGCACTGCCGGGTCATCGACCGCGGGCCCGCCGATGTCGTCATCGTCGTCGAATCCGGAGGACAACGTCCGCGGATCGTCGTGGACCGTGGGTTCGTCGAAGAGGGGTCCGCCGAGCAGCGACTCGTCATTCCCGGAACGGGGGCTCCCAGCCGGCCGGCCCTCGTCCTGCCCCGCGCCCTCGGCCCCGAGGAAATGCGTGCTGCCGTTCGTGGCCACCCACGTCGCGACCAGCTGTGCCCGCTTCTGCAACGACTGCGCGTACCACTCAGGGCCGAGAGCCCTGTATCCCGCCTCGACCGCAGCCATCAGGTCGTCGTCGTCATCAAAGAGAATGTCCCCGACCAGGTCCCGCAGGCTCTGGCGGTCCTCCGGCGACAACTCATCCCACGACTGAGGCGGAGAAGCGGTGGTAGCCCCCCTCCCAGGCGCCCCGGAGGCAGCACCGGCATCCGAGCGGTGCGGGGCACCGCCAGTCGGCTCACGGCTCCACCGATCCTCGCCGCTCTCGCTCAACTCGTCGAGGGCGGGCTCGAAAGCGGCCGGGGCCTCCTCCGGCATGACCAGCCGCAGCGTGGAGTCACCTTCGGTGGGCGCCCCGCCATCCATGACGTATTTACGTCCAGCCAGCGCCAGCTTGACAAGCAGATCGGCCTGCTGCCTGGCAGGCAGACGCCGTTCCCGATCCCCAAGCTGGACATAAGCCAGCTTGAACACGTTCTCCATGGAACCGAGCTCTACCGGAACCTGGCGGCGCGCCTCGATGAGAACGTCCTTGGCAACGTCTGAATTCTTTTTTGCGAATCGGTTCCAGTCATCGAACAGACGATGTTTCGACGACGATCCCGTCCACCTCTCCACCAGCTTGGCCCGGTCAGCGGTCGGCACCCCCATCAACTGGGCCGACAGCAGTTGGGCCAATTCCGTACCCGTACGAGAAGCGTCCTTATGGAACCTGCGCGACAGTCCCCGACCGGACGATTCCACTGAAGGAGTAGCCGACGTTTCTGGCGCGAACCGCTCCCACCGGGTACCAGGCATCAAATGGAGATAGGAATTCATCTCACCGGTCGGCGCGAACACCTCACGCCCGGTCTCTTCGGCAACGAACGACGCTACCGGCCGCATACCGAGAAACGATTTCGCCGTATTGCAGGAAAGCAGCACAATCGGGGCCTTCTTGCCCTCTTTATCCAGCCTGGAAAGGCTGGGGCGCCGCTTCAGATGGCGGCCGAGCTCCCGGCCGTCCATCTGTGCTTTGCTGCCGTCACGCAGCACCACTTCCACAAAATCCGGTTGTCCGTGGCCACTCCAGAAGTAGGGAGTCAACCCGGCGTCGGCCCATGGCACCCTGCCGATCTCCGACACCGTCATGTCTGCCTCGTACGGCACGAACTTCGTAGCCTTATGCAGCATTCGGTGCGCTGGCTCACGCTTCACCAGCTCGTTCGCGGTGAACGAGGCACGGCCCACCGAACGTCCGTCCTTGTCGACGATGGTGACGGTGTGGACGGCGTTGTCCGGGACCAAGCCCCCCTCCAACGTGCGGATTGCGTCACCGCGAGCAGCCGGGCCACCCCGACCCGCCGTTGTCCTAGGTAGGTCTCCCGGTCGGCTGACAATCCAGTCCCCGACCGGCTGGCCGTCGTCCAGGGTGACCGCCAGCGCCTTACGCCTCATACCAGGGAGGTTAGTCACACGCATATCGCCGCTGAACGACCAGACGTCGCGTCCTGTCCTGGCCGCTATCGCACGCGGCAGGACAAGGTCCTGGGCACCACCAAACGGCATCACGAAAACTATCGGCGCACCGGGCGGCAAATTCCCCACATCGGGATCACGAGCAAGAACATCCGCAAAATCTTCAGCACTCAACTTCTTGGACGTATTATCACCGCGCGCCACCCAGACACCGTCTGGATCGCCCGACGCCCTGACGAAGAACGGAGATGCCGCACTCGACCACGGCACCTTCCTCAGACTTACCTCTGCCTTCGCTTCTCCCCGGCTCTCGTCGCTTCCCACGATCGCCCAAGAATCCATCTCGAGGGGAAGATCTTCCCTCTCATTCCGCCGGCGAGACGGCGGCCTGTAATCCCGGCCGATCGTACGTGTCCGGCCCCCGGAAACCTCGGTCCACTGCGTGCTCACCGGGCGCCACGGATCGCGGCGAGAGCCTTCAGGTTTCGGGGCCTCACTGACCACGGCGTGTGCACGCCCATACGGGGTGGCCGTTGCAACGGTGTCCGGCGCGGGCGCCGCACCCCACCGCGTCCGGTCATGGCCGGAGTCTGCCTCGGCGCGCTGTTGGCTTGACGGGTCGGTCGCGGTGCGGGTGGGGGTGTTGTGGGCGGTCAGGTTGGTAAGTGGGGCTTGGTCGTGCGGGGTTTCTGCCGGGCCCGGGTCCTCGCCCAGTCCGGTGGTGTGCGCAGGCTGGTCGAGTTGTTCGTTCGAGGGTCGCGGTGTGAAGACGGCCCAGGAGCCGGGTACGCCGTTCTCGTCCAGGTGCAGGACGGGCCGGACCCTGCCGGTCTCGTCCACGGCCGTTCCCACATCAGTTGTCGGAGCATGCACCACACGCCCCGTCACATTCGCCACATGCTGCGCGACAGGCACTCCACCACGCTCAGGCGGCCGACCAGCCTTACACGAGTACAGCACAATCTGCCGCTCCCGCGGCCCGAGATCGCTCCACCGCGTCAGAGCACGCGCGAACTCCGCACCGCCGACATCCTCACTCGTGCCATCCTCACGGGCCAACCGCATCCCGGCACCAGCGCCATGCCCGAACCAGTAGGACACGTCATCGCCCCAAGCCCGGGGCCGGACCGACCCACCGAGGTCCTTGAGGACAGGGTCGTAATCCAGGTACTCCTTGGCATCCACCACCACCGGCACCCGGTCAGCACGTTCTGCCTGTTCAAGTGCCGAATGAGAGCCCATCCCGACAAGACGGGCACTCTCGCCTTGCCCCTCCAGCACCGCATAACGCCGCACCAACCGATCCGGCACCGTGCGGCCGTCAAGGGTCCGTACCGACTCCTGATCCGCGTCGGAACCACCGACCGGCCGCATCACCACACGCGACACCAGCGCAGAGCCGGCATCCGCATCCGCATCGGCGTCGGCGTCGGCGTCGGCGTCGAGGGTGGGCGCGGTGGATCCAACCGTCGAAAGAGCCCCCGGAACGGACGCCCCCACCCCGGGATCCCCTGCGTACTCCGACTCCGCGCTCTCAGTAGTCGGATTAGTGTCGTCGCCCTCCCACATTCTCAGCGACTGTTTGAGCGAGGCGACCATCTGAGGGACAGTGAGCCCACCCTGGAAAAGAACGTGCAAATCCTCCGAGATGACCGGAGGCAGACCATGAGACAACAGCAGCCTCGGCAGCAAAAGCTGAACATTAAGCCTGCGATTCGCATCAGAGAACGGATGGATCACCTGAAGAGCGCGAATAGTCCTGGCGATAGCAGCCAGAAGCATATCGTCATTCCTAGCGGCCGCGACCTCTTGGTAATACCGGTCGAAGACTGCGTCCACCAGATGCGCAGCTTCACTCTGACCGTAGACAGTCTGGAGAGTCAACTGCCCCTTCCACCTGCGACGTTCCAGGTAGACCAGCGGCAGGTTGTCCCTTCGCCCCCACGCATACGTCAGCGGATCCACAACGAGCGGACGACCGAGCAGCCTCTCCTCAAGCAAATCGGGAGCCAAGCTTTCCGCACGGACCGGAAAGAAAGTCGACCCCGTGCCCGCACCCGACCACCAGAACTCCTGCGGCACATGACGCGTAACCCGCTCATGCATACGCTTGTACGCCCGCGAATCCAACCGCATCTCAAGCGCACGCACATCATTCAAAACGGCCCGATAGGCTCCCGTCATGCTCTCCTGCCAGCCAGGAGTGACCTCCCCCGACTCCGACCCCACGTCGTAGTACCGACCCACATCCCGATACCGACGCGGATCAGCCCGGTACGCACGCAACGCAGCACCATGATGACGAGGATCGATGAAAAGGCGCCACCACTGGTTCTCCGGAAGAAACGCCGACAACGGCGTCTCCCCCTCGGTCTCTATACCCCCGCCAACCGGGACACCACCACGCGGCTCCTGCCACTGCCCCGTGTGAGACGGCCGAGAATGACTGGAACTCCTCGACGAAGAACCCCCACCCCTACCCGACTCCTGCCACTGCCCACCCTGAGACGGCCGAGAATGGCTAGAGCTCCTCGACGAAGAACCCCCACCCCTACCCGACTCCTGCCACTGCCCACCCTGAGACGGCCGAGAATGGCTAGAGCTCCTCGACGAAGAATTGCCATCAGTACGACCCGCCGACGGGCTCTCAGTGACCGGCTTCGGATCGTGCCGGACTTCTCGCGCAGGCCGCTTGCCACTCGACTCATGCCGCCGTGGTGTACCACCGTGTGACGGCTGCCCGCCCTGCTGCCCTCCAGCCGTCCCCGTCAGATGGCCATACCCCTCGACCAGCTTCTCCAGCAGCGCAACCTTGCTCTCGACCGCCACTTCCCGCAACATATGACTCTGCTGCGAGCCACTCAGCACCGGAGACCTGTCGAAATCATTCTCGACCTGCTTCCGCAGGGCCTTCCGCAACGCAGCCGGACCCTTCGCCTTCCCCCCGGCATGCCAACTGGAAATCTTGGCCGCTTCCGTCGCATGCCGCCTGAAGAATTCCGTCAACGGAATCTTGTGATCATTGGGCAACCCATAGGACGCCACCATCCGGCCCGCCCACTCCGTCGGGTTCGCATGACTCTGAGTCAGCTCGAAAACCTTCGACAAAGTCTCGTCCGTCACAGGCGAACCCGCCGCGAAATGCCCAACCTTCCGACCGATACGACCCATATCCGTGGCAATCGCCATACCCGAACGGAACTCCGCACCATCCCACACAGCGGAATGAGAACGCGCCTCAAAAATAGAGTCCGTTAGCTGTTGCCCCTCCTTACTCCCCGATCCAAAGCCCACCCCGTCCTCAAGACCCGCGTAACCAACAGGGATCTTCACAAAAGTATTAGGCTCAGGGTAGTAAACCGCCCGGGGAACCTCGGCCGACAACACATCACGCACCGCCAGATCCGCATCAGCAGCAAGCTTCACCAACGCATTCGCATCATCCGGCGCCCGATAACCACCACTCAGCACATCCCGCGGCGAACCCGCAAGATAACCTCCCGCACCCGTGAACAACGGACCATCATGAGTCACAAACGAAGCAGTATCACTATCCCCCGTATGCAGATACACATCCCGGGAATCATCCACCGCCCGCATACTGTTCACGAAATCAGCGACAGCACCCTGCTTCACCACATGCTGCCTGATCTCCCCATACGGAATCGTCGTCTGCTGAATATCCGAAGCAGACTTCACCTTCGGACTCGACCACACGAACCCAGCAACCGCTACCGGAAAACGATCACCCTTCCAATTCTGCTGAAACTCCCTGACCTTCGCCGCCACCCGCGCCTGAGCGTCCCGCTCACCACTCCACACATTGACACCGATGACCAGGGCAAACTTCTTCCGAGCCTCCCGCTCACCACCAGCGAACCCCGACACATAACGCTCAGCAATCTCATGGAGCGGCGGCCCGTCCAACGTCGCCGGCACCACACCCACCATGCCCACACCCTCAGGCTGACGCGAGAAAGACCCCAAACGAGCCTCAGCCACCGGAACCAACCGCACGCCACCCGACGACGAACCACCCTGCACACCAGGAACACCCTGCGCACCAGAAGCACCGGCCCTCGACCCACCGGCAGCCCGCCCACCAGAACCACTGCCACCCGCCCCGGCAGCCACCTCCGCCTTCGGTTTCTTACTAGGGGCGCCCCCCACTCCGACGAAGTGCGTCCTGCCGTTTGTGGCCACCCACGTCGTGACCAGATCCGCCCGACGTGTCAGCGGCTGGGCGTGCCACGCGGGGTCAAGAGCCTCGTAGCCTTCCGCTACCCGCTCCGCCAGGTCCTCGTCGGCGGCCCGCCCAAGGCCCTTACCAACCAGCTGCACTATCTCCTGCTGGTACCGCACTCCCAGCTTGTCCCACGACTTCGACAAACCCCCTGCCCCAAGAGGAGCCTTCACACTGTCGGTGTGATGGCCGGCTTCGCCGAGCAAATCGAAGGCCCGCGTGTGCTCGCCGCCCTTGTTCGGCGCCTCGATGGCCGATTCGAATGGAGACTTCCGGGGGCCGTCGTCCGCTGGGCCGGAACTCACCACGGCAGGTGCGGACTCCATGGTGGGACGGGAGACCGGTACGGGGCCGGATTGTGCGGCGTCCGTGGTCTCGTTCTCCGCATCGGATGCGGGTGCCGTCGTCGCGGCCTCCGCCTCCGGCATCTGACCAATGGTCTCGGACAGCCCGGCTGCGCTCTCGGTAGCGATCTCGCCGGGTGGCAGGCTCCCTTCGGAGACCTTGCCGGAACGGTCGGCCGGCCTGGAGCGTGCGGACTCGGCGCCATCGGCGCCCGAGCGGGGCGGGGTGCCGCCGGCCACCGATGAGGTGTGGGGTGTGGAAGGCGCCGGGGCCGGGGTGGGTGTGGCCGACGGCGAAACGGAGGTGACGGGTGCGGGTGACGGCGAGGATGCAGTGGCGGGCGCAGGTGTGGAGGGCGCTGTGGCCGGGGTGAGTGTGGCCGACGATGTCGATGTGGGTGCTGCCGAAGGCGTCACCGCCGGGCCCACAGGCGACGTCGCGGGAGGGGCCGGCTCGAGGGACGTCGGCGTGTCCGGGGTGGCAGGGGAGTCGACCGGCCGCCCCTGTTCCACGGTCACGTCCGACGCCGGGACGTCGGTGCTGCCGTGCTGGGAGGTGTACCCACTCCCGGCCGGCTGGTCCGCCCCCAGCGTCCCGTTCGCCTGATCCGTGTTGACGACGGTGTCGCCGCCTGCGAGAGCCGGCGTGTCCGGGGTGGCAGGGGAGTCGACCGGCCGCCCCTGTTCCACGGTCACGTCCGACGCCGGGACGTCGGTGCTGCCGTGCTGGGAGGTGTACCCACTCCCGGCCGGCTGGTCCCCCCCGAGCGTCCCGTTCGCCTGATCCGCGTCGACGACGGTGTCGCCGCCTGTGCTGACGTCGCCGTCGTTGCTGCTGCCGGTGCCAGCGCCCTTGCCGCCGAGAGGGGACGTCTCGTCCCCCACGCTCCTCGCCGGAACGTGCCCGTGCGTCTGATCCTGAGCGGGGTCGTCCGACACGGTGGCCGGCCTGCCGCCCCCGCTGCGCGCTGTGCTGCCGTCCGGGGCGTGGGTGTTGGAGGTGCCGGGGGTGTGGGTCGCGGGACCCTGGGTGGATGCCGCGTGCGTGTTGGAAGTGCCGGGAGCGTGTGTAGCAGGCCCCTGGCCGGCCGAGGCGTGCGTGTTGGAAGTGCCAGGAACCTGGGTGGCAGGCCCCTGGCCGGCCGCCGCGTGCGGGGCGGGGGTGTTGACGTGCGGGGCGTCGACGTCGGTGGAATCCGCGCCGGGCACGTCGGACCGCTGGGAGTTCGCGGTGCCCGCGTCCGGGGCGTCGATGCTGGTGGTGCGCACCCCGGAGCCGCCGACCTGCACGTCGTCGATCTGCGTGCCCTCGCCGGTGTCCGGGCGGCCGGCGGATCCCGCTCCGCGCGCTCCGGCGGCCGGCGTGCCCGAGGGCGCGCCAGCGCCTGCGGTGCCCCCCGCGCCCCGAGGCGCGCCGTCCGCGTCGCTGCCGATGCCGTCGACACCGGACAGAACGGGGGAGTCGCCGAGGGAGAAGGTCTTGTTCAGCCACTGCCCCGCGCTCTGCGTACCGGCGCTCAGCACCTGCATGGCCTTGTCGCTGACGCCCGCGCCTACGAAGCTTTCCCAGCTCATCCCGCCGAGCAGCGCACCCTCCGCGAGGGCCTCCGAGCCGCCCCCCGCGAGGAAGTCCTTGATCTCCGACCAGGCCCGGCCGGCGGACCTGTCCAGCCTGGACGGAGAGGGGGTGGTGTCGGGGACACCCGGCGTGTTCTTCCCGACCTGCCCCGGCCCCTTGCCCAGATCGGCGCCAGGCGAGTCCCCCCAGTGGGGGGACGACGAGACGTCGGCATCCGGTGCGGCAGACGTCTTCCCACCCATGTCGGGCGAGTTCTTCCCGCCGAGGTCGGACGAGTTCTTCCCACCGATTCCCCGTGGGACGTCCACTTTCGAGGAGACGTCGCCCGGGAAGTCCTTGAAGAGATTGAAGTCCCCCTTGGCGACCTTCTTGAACAGGTCGTCGATGCCGAGGGCCTTGGATATCCCCCCGTGGAAGATCGCCGCCAGGCCGCCCAACGCGCCGTCCTGGAGAATCGACTTCCAGTCGAACCCCTTGGGCCTGACACCCTTCGGCGGCGCCAGCAACATGGAGAGCCGCACGGCGAACGCCATGAACGCCTCTTCGAACGCCTCACTCAACGTGGGCAGCAGATGCGTCCGCGACAACAGGGTGTCCAGGACCGTCAGAACGAGCATCCTGCTGCGGGCCTTGGCGACCGCCGCCCTGCCCGCCGACGCCCCTCCGCTGAAGACGGCGAGCACCGCGTCGATGAGGAGCTCGATCATCAGCCGGATCACCTCGGCGATGATCGCCCGCTTGGACTCGGCGATGTTCAGCGAGGTGGCGATCCGGCTGTCGGCGATCTCGTCGACCTGGTCGGCGAACTCCTTCAGGTGGTTCGTGCCGCCGTCCTGCACGAACAGGTTCATCGCTTTTCTGTACTGCCTGCCCACCTGGGGCGGCAGGGACCGGCTCGTGCCCAGGACGGACTGCTCGATGATGTCGGACAGGTCCCGGGCATTACCGCTGAGCGCCTTGAGCGGCTTATGGCTGTCGAAGGCCAGATCCTCGTTCGCCTGGAGGAGCCTCTCCCCGATGAGGACGAACAGAAGGTCATTCAGCTTCTTCGAAGCCATGATGGCCATGGGAGTGTCTCAGTGCCTTCCGCGTTGGTTCGCACCACGAGCCGAGTCGTGGATGGCAGCCAGGTTCCCGTCCTGAGTGCCCGTGATGTTCTTGAGGTTGGTGGTGGTTCCGTCGGCGATGGAGCCGATGGCGTCGGAGATCGACTGGAGGGTCTCGATCGAGCCCTCGCGCTCCTTCACCTCACGCGGGCCGACCTGCTTGGCGAAACTGTCGTTCTCGCCCGGCCAGCCCTTGGTCTCGTTCACCTCGTTGATGAAGTCCTTCAGCATCGACTGGGCGAAGGAAGTGATGCTCTCGATCTGCCGTATACCACTGTGCAGACGCGCGGGGTCCGCAGCGTAAGCGTTTCCGGAGTCCGCGTCGTTACCGGCCATGAGTCCTCCTAGTCCTCAGGATCCTCGATGATTTCGTCACGAAGCCCCCGGCGCCCCCTGCGCCGGGCGGCGGTGGGTTCTTCCTCGTCCTCCAGCACGCCCGGCCCGAAGATCTTGACCCAGTCGATATCGATACCGGACAGCTCCGGTGTCGGCGCCATGGGCTGGGTGAAGGGCTCGAAGGTCTCCATCACACGACGGGCCATCTGCATCCTCGCCCGCCCCACCACTTCCAGCACACTGGCCGCGAGATCGGAGGCCGCCATGGTGCGGTACTTGTTCTCCAGGAAACGCAGCCCGGTCAGCTCGCCCTGCGCGGTGACCGTGGCTTCAACGGCCCGGTCCTTGGACCGCAAGGTCACGGAGGCGCCCCGCAGTTCCTCCTCCGCCTTGGCCACCGCGGCCTCGGTCTGCTCCAGCTCGGCCATGGCGCGCGCCAGGCGGTCGCTGATCGAATCGGCGCCGGATGCCCACGACTCGCTCGACTCACGTGCCATCAGCCGATCACCGCCGGTGCGCCGCCGTCCTCGCTGCCCCAGACATCCTCTTCCTCTTCCAGCACGTAGCTGGGCCGGGGCTGGTTGCCGCTCTGGGTGGACCTGCCGCCCTGCGCGGCGCCGGACCCCGCGGCACCGGGCGCCCCGGAGCTGCTGGTGGTGGCGGTGCGACGGAGCGGGGCGAGGTCCTCCCCCTCCTCGACCGCCTCTCCGCGACGCGACCGCCTGCCCAGAGAGGCGCCGTCGCCGTCCCCGTGCACGGTGCGGACCCGCTCGCCGTTGGACGAGCCGCCGGCGCCACCCATGCCGCCGCCACCCATGCCGCCGCCCATGCCACCCATGCCACCCAGTCCCGGGTTGAGCGGAATGCCACCGGGTGGGGCCCCGCCGGCGGCAGCGCCCGCGGCGCCGGCAGGAGGGGCACCCAGCGTGCCCCCGGTGAACTCGGGGTCTTGGAGGTCGTCGAAGCCCAGATCACCCGAACCACCGGAACCACCCGACGACAGGCCCGGGTTGAGGGCACCCGACGAGTCCCCCAGCCCTCCGCCGCCCAGCCCGTGACCGGAGGTGCCGACGTCGGGCACGTGCAGGCCGTTGCCGGAACCGAGGTCGTTGAGGTGGTTCAGCGTGTGGTCGAGGCCGCTGGTGTCGAGGCCGTTGAGGTGGTCCAGGGTGTCGTTGAGGCCGCTGGTGTCGAGGCCGCCCGAGTTCTGGCCGCCGTTCAGCAGATCGGTGGTGCTGGTCGTCCCGTCCGGGTTGGTGGTCTGGAGGGTGCCGTCGGGGTTGAGGAGCTGGGTGGTGCCGTCCGGGAACTTCGTGGACAGCGACCCGTCGGGGTTGAGCTTGGTCGTGCTGCCGTCCGGGTTGGTGATGCTGTCGCCGGCGTCCAGGTGGGAGGTGTGCGTGCTGCCGTCCGGCGAAGTCGTGGTGACGGTGCCCGTGTCCGGATTGATCTGCTGCGTGCTGCCGTCCGGCAGCGTGGTGGACAGCGACCCGTCCGGGTTGAGGTGCGCGGTCCCTCCGTCCGGTGTGCTGAACGAGCCCAGATCCGGGTTGAGGGAGGAGTTGCTGGTCGAGCCGTCCGCGTTGGTCGTGGTGACGTTCCCCGTGGAGGGGTCGACCGTGGTGCTGCTGCCGTCCGGGAACGTGGTGGTCAGCGACCCGTCGTCGTTGAGCTTGGTCTTGCTGCCGTCCGGATTGGTCACGCTGCCCTTCGAGCCCAGATCGGTCAGACTCGACTTCCCGTCCGGGGACAGGCTGTTCAGCATGCCCGTGGCCGGGTTGAAGGTGGTGGTGCCGCCGTCGGGGGACGTGGTGGTCAGCGACCCGTCGCCGTTCAGCTTCGTGGTGCTGCCGTCCGGATTGGTGATGCTGTCCACTCCGCCGGGGCCTCCGGCTCCGGTGAGGTCGTCCGGCAAACCTGCGGAGGTCAGGTTGTTGAGGGGGCCCTTGGCTCCGGAGTCGCCCGGTCCACCTCCCGTCAGCCCGGTGAGGCCCATGAGGTTGGGGTTCATGGGCCCCCCGCCCAGACCGTCCGTCCCGCCCAGACCGTCCGTCCCGCCCGGACCGCCGTCCGCCCCTGCCCCGCCCAGGAGGTTGTTGAGGCCACCGGCGCCGCCGCCGGCCCCGCCCAGAAGGTCGTTGAGGCCACCGGCCCCGCCGCCGGCCCCGCCCAGAGCGTCGTTGAGGCCGTCGCCGATGCCCTTCAGGTTGTCGTTCAGCCCCGAGTTCATGTCGTTGAGGCTGTCATTGAGGGCGCCCTGGCCCTTGTTGATGTTGTTCAGGCTGTCGTTGAGCGTCTTGTTGGCGTCGTCCTGCGCCTTCTTGGCGTCGTCTTGCGCCTTCTTGGCCTGGTCCTGGTTGAACTGGTCCGTCAGGGACGTGGTGTCCTTGGTCTCCAGCGGCTGGGCGAAGTTCTCACTCGCGTCCACCCAGTCGCTCTTGAGGGTCGTCAGCGCCTGTCCCGCCGCCGGCACCAGCACGGACTCCACGTGCTGGTTCCAGCGCTGGACGGCGTCCTCGCCGACCTTCTTCCAGCTCTGGATGTCGTTGAGGTCCCCGTACTGGGGGTGGACCGAGGTGAACTGCCCCGTGGTCTGACCGCTGCGCAGCACCTGGGTGGCGTTGTTCTGGATCACCCAGTCGGTGAGGTCGGACAGCACGTTGAGCAGCCACCGGTGCGGCCAGTGCGCCCCGTAGCCGGTGGCCCACTGGCTCCACGCCGACTGGAGGGCCTTCGCCTGCTGGTACAGGTTCTGCTGCGCCTGCGCCATGCTGTCGGCGTACTTGGACGCGGGGGTGTAGCCGTTGATGGTGGTGCTCGAAGCCGCGTATTTCTCACCGCCGAGCTGATCCACGTAGCTCTCGTAGTTCTTGTTCAGCTTGTGGAGCAGGTTCCGGAAGACGCTCGCGGCCTGTCCCTGCCACGCCGCGTTCTCACCGCCCATCGACTTCTCCCAGGCGGCGAGCGTCTTGCCGTGGTCGACGAAGAACTTGGTGGCCCTGTCGAAGGCCCTGGCGATGTCGTCGAAGGCGTTGAGGTCCACACTGTCCTCGTGGGGCACGGTGGCGCCGCTGTACGCGAGGTTGTACGTGGTGTGGTCGTTCACGAGCTTGTCCAGGGCCGCCTTCGCCCCGCTGATGTACTGCGACATCGGGCCGGTGTCCCAGTCCGTGTGGGTGTAGCTGCCCTTGAACGGGCCACCCTCGCTCATCTCGCCGTCGTCCTGCAGGTTGACCGCACCCGAGGCGTCGAGGGGGACCCCGATGAAGACAAGCCTGGCCTTGCGCAGCCAGGCGGTACCGCCCTTCCCCTTGACGTAGAAAGGAAGGTCGTAAGTCTCTCCCTTAGGCAGCCATCTGTTGTTGACGATTGCGTCGAAGGCGCTGAAGTCCGTCGTGGTGACGGACATCGGTCCGCCCGTGGTGTACGTGGAGTTAACCTGCTGGATGTCCATCCGGAAGAGCGGGATCTTATCAGGATCGCTGCTGATCTTGTCGAAGATCGTCTTCCTGTCAGGCATGGGGTACCCCGTCAGGAGGTTGATCGCCTGACCCCAGACGTCGTTCTGGCCGTAACTTGCTGCCATGACAGAACCCTTCGGACCTTGCTCGACAAGGACGGACGGAGGAGGACGCTTCGAGGAACTAGTTCTTGTCGTCGCTAGAGCTGCTTGAGCTGCTGGAACCGCCCGAGCCGCCCGAGCCGCTGGAGCCCCCCGAGCTGTCGCCCATATCGCCGTCCACGTTGGAGAAGATGTCCAGGGCCTTCGCTCCGTCGATGCTTTCGAGGCTGTCGTGCTGGGTCTTCAGCAAGGTGTCGAGCGTCTCCTGAAGGTCCTTGTCGATGTCCTTGAACAGCGTCTTCTGCGAGAGCAGGATCTCGTCGACGGCCTGGGCCGCCGCATTGGTCTTCTTGTTCAGGGACTGGCCCGAGACGGTGTCGTCGCTGCCCATCAGGCCGATCACCAGCGGGTTCGAGACCTCGCCGAAGGTGCTGCCCGTGACCAGGAGCCCCGCCAGGACGCTTTTGAGCGACTTGACCCCCGCGGGGTCGTCCTCGCGGATCGCATCGAGGTCCTTGAGGAAGTCGGCGAGGTCGTTGTCCTTGAACTGCTTGAGGTGCTGGGAGTCCAGATGGGTCAAGTCCGCCATGGCTTCCTCCGGATCTGCATCAGCCGCCCGGCCGACGGCCGGGCGGCGGACTCTATGGGGGGTGAGAATCAGGGGTGGTTGAAGCGGCTCAGCGGCCGATCTGGACCTCGGACCACATCTGAGCCAGCGAGTTCTCGCTGTAGTTGTAGTTCTGGGAGATGTCCGTCAGCAGCTGGGCGTTGTTGTTCAGCAGTTGCTCCATGGCATGCACCGCGTTGTCCCATGCCTTCTGCTTTTTTCCGTACTCGAGGGCGTCGTTACCCTCCCAGCTCTGCCTGAGGGCGCCGAGCTCCGCTTCCAGCGACTCCAGGGTCTGCGCTATCGCCTTGGTCTGCTGGACCATGTCGTCGGCGGCGTTGTCCATGTGGTTGTAGGCAACGTAAATCTGACCATCTGTCAGGTTACCGGGGTCAACAGGCATCGATCGTCTCGTCTCAGGTGGTGGCGGTCAGGTGTGGTGTGCGGGGGCCCGGGTCCGGGTCAGTGCGTGGGGAGTCGCCTGGCCTAGACGCCAGGGGTCAGCGCGCTGTAGGTCGCCGCGGACATGGGGCTCGCGCCGTCGAAGACGCCTGCGGTCCGCTGCGAGGCCTGGTTGATGGCCTCGCTGGAGGCGTTCTGCTGCTTCCTGTGCTCCTGGTCGCCGTGCTGGAGCACCTGGATCATCTCTTCCAGGTTCTGCTTGATGATCTCGGCCTGCGCGTCCCACGCCTCCATGAGCTGTGTGTACTGCCTGCCGTCTGCGCCCTGGTAGCCCTGGGTGAGGTTTTCCTTGGTGCTCCGGACGTCCGCACGAGCCCTCTGGACGCCCTGAAGGGCGCTCTCCAGGGCGTGGATACCGGCCTGGGTCCCCTGTTGAGTCGAAGCTTGGACGTGCCCCGTGCCTGGCATGGCGTTACCTACCTTCTTGATCGCTGATGTTGGTGGGAGCCTAGAAAAGGACTAGTTTCTTCCGCAACTAGCTCTCAATTTCACCGGGATGTCGGTACGGAAGCGTTACTTCCGGTCCCCGGAGAGCCTGCCGTCGCGGCGAGATCCCGCCGGCCCGCGGTCTCCTTCCCGCAGCTGGGCGGTGTGGTCACCGGCACCCCGCCGGCGGCTGCCTCCGGGCTCAGGTCGGGGCCCGAGGGCAGCATCTGGAGCAGCGGTGACGGCAGTGCCTGCACGGCGCCCTCGGTGTAACCGAGCGACTGCAGGGCCTTGGCCGACGTGACGCGGTACTTGACCCCGGTGTCCGTCACGAAGTACGTCGTGTTGCCCACCGTCGTGCCACCGGAGGCGAGGGCCCGCACCAGCACGGCGTGCCCCGGGCGCACCACCACCACGTCGACCGGCAGGCAGGCCTTCGCCACCTCTTCGTCGGCCGGCTGCGCGGCCGGTGACAACTCGCTGATCGGCACCTGGACGGTGGTGACCTCGGTGCCGTCCCCGCCCGGCCGTACCCGGGCGCAGGCCGCCGAGCCCCTCGGCACCTCGACGGCGCGGGGCGGGGAGGCGGGCAACCCGGCCGCCGAGAGGGAACGTCCCGCGGTCCCGGGGGCCTGGTGCTCCTTCAGCGTGGCCGCGCCCACCGCCACAGCCTTGGGCGCGGCACCACCGTATGCCTGCTGCCGGGTGGCGGGGTCACCGAGCGCCAGGGCGGCCTCGGTGGCCGTGATGGGTACCAGGCCCTCCGCGCGCAGCAGGTAGTAGTGCGTGTCGGAACCCGGTACCCGCACCTGGAACACCTGGCCCACCACGCTGGCCCGGCCGTCGAGCGACGGTCCCGGGGTGCCCCGCCCCGGCACCGCGGGCGGCGCCAGGCGGGGGCCGGGGACCAGGGAGTTGAGGAAGGCCGCGGACACCGGCCGTGGCGTGACGGCGCCGTAGCCGAGGGAACTGGCGGCGCCGGAAGCGGTGTCGAGGCGTAGCCGGCTGCCCTGCCACACCAGGTACGTCGCCTTGTCGGGCCCCCTGACCACGAGGCCCTGCCCGGAGTCGAGCCCGTCGGCCTCGACGGGGGCACCCGCGACCAGCGCGGTGACGGGTGTGCGCGTGACACTCCCACCGTCCGTCTCCACCGACCGTACGGTGGAGCAGATCTCCCACGCCCCGCTCTCCAGGTTGCCCGCCGGGGGCACCGAGTCGGGGGCGCCGGGGATGCCGATCGGGGTGCCGGTCGGCGTGTCGGCCAGCGACGCGGTGCCCACGTCGGTGGCCTTGAGGTCGCTGCCGCCGATCAGCCGGGCCGAGGCGTAGTTGCGCACGGGCCTCAGCCGGTTGCCGACGTACAGGTAGCGGGCTCCGGTGTCACGGTTGACGACCAGACTGGTCGAGTTCCGCCAGGAGTCGTTGCCCCCGGGTGCTATGAGCCCGTACACCACGGACCCGGCCGCCACCACCACGGCGATGACGATGCCGATCACCACACCGCGGGTGGTGCGCCCCAGGGGTGACTCCGGGGCGTCCGGGTCGGCGAGCAGCATGCCGGATGTCAACCGGCTCATGACAAAGGTGTGCGCCTGGACCTGGTCGCGCTTCGACCGCATGGCTTTCCTCCCCCGCCGTCAGCCGTTGAGGGCCCGGAGGGCACCGAAGACGCCCAGTACCCACAGGGTCAGCGGCAGCACGCTGATCGCCAGCAGGGAGTGCAGCAGCTCGGCCGCGCGGCCCCAGTACGGCGACATGCGCCGGCCCGGAACGGTCCACGAGACGATCGCCAGCACGGCCGCCAGCGCCAGCAGCGCCGCCACGAACCCCGGACGCTGGTCCGTGGCCAGCCTCACGGCCGTGCCCAGGAGCAGCAGGAGGACGCCCGCGGCGCCCGGCAGCACCAGGGTGAGCCGCTGCCAGACGTTGACCATACCCCGGCCGTGCAGCAGCAGGAGCAGCGACAGGGCGACGGCCGTCAGCACCTCGGGCAGGTCGGGGCGCCTGGCCAGCGTGAACAGGCAGCCGGCGCAGACGACACCGGTCGCCCCGTACAGCGCGGTCATCCAGCCGCTCGCCAGCTCGGTGCGGACGGCGACGTCCCGGCCGTTGTAGGGCTCGATGCCCTCCTGCAGCTGCCGTGCGGTGGTGGGCAGCGCGGGCATCCGCATCCCTGCCAGCCGGAAGGACAGCGCCGGTACGAAGCCGCCGAAGAGCACGAACAGCGCGGCCACCACGGAGGCGGCGCTGTCCGCCGGCAGGTCGAACACGCTCATCAGGGCTCCGGCGACGGTGGCCGCGATCACCACCGTCGCCGTGGCGAGGAAGAGCGGTGCGTACACGGCCGCCGTCGCGAGCGCGAGCACGGCACCACCGGCGCCGGCCGCGCCGGCCGCCAGCAGCTTGGCGCCCAGCACGTGGTAGGCCTGCGGGCCGGTGATCTCCCCGCTGGGCAGCAGCCAGCCGGCCAGTGCCAGGCTGGGCGCCGCCATGAACCCCAGGGTGGCGCCCGCTGCCGCGTCGCCCACGGCGCGGCTCGCGGAGCCGGCCCCGGCCAGCAGCAGCAGACCCGTCACACCGGCCGCCGCCGCCCGGACCTGCACATCGCCTCCGCCGGGCCAGGCCAGCATGACCAGTACGGTGAGCAGGAGGACCACCACCCAGCCGCGCAGCAGCCGGCGGCTGGCGTCGGGGGTCCAGCCGTGCAGGCGCTCACGGGTGACGTTGGCGATCCCGTCGACCAGGTCGTCCAGCCGCACCTCGGGCAGCGCCTCGGTGTGCGGCCGGAGGTACAGCACCTCGCCGTCCCTGACGTCCAGTGTCTCCAGGGTGCCCTCGTCGTCGAGCGGCCGGTCACCGAGACGCTGCAGCACCCAGCCGCCGTGCTCCAGACCGTTCTCCTCCAGTTCCGCACCCGCGTGCCTGAGCAGGGTGGGCAGGAGGTCGGCGATGGGTACGTCCGCCGGTACCGCGAGGTCGAGTGACGCGGCGGGGGCGCGCACGGTGAGCCGGCACAGACTCGCCACTGAACTTTCAGACATGGTGGAGACTCACGCTTTCCCTGAAGAGCACGGGATCCGCTTGGAAGCGGGTGGGGGTGGCATGCAGACTACAGATGCCGCCCGAGGCCGGAAACCGGCCCTTGTTTATTCTTCACGGGCTCGCCAGACAATCAGAGGGCGGCAGATCCGCCGAAAGGGAGCCGGTTAGTTGAGTGTTGTGCTGTTTCGCCGCCCAGCCCGCCGTCGCGGTCCTGAGATGCCGGAAGGAGAACTGAGCCTTCAGGAACCGCCGACACTGCCGGAGACGGTGCCGGACAACACCGCCGTCTGGACTTATCTCCCGATGGCGATGATGTCCCTCTCCATGATGATGATGTTCCTCCGCCCCGGCGGAGGCGGTGTGTTCACCTACATGGCATTCGGTGTTCTCATCATCGCCTCCATCGCCATGCTCGTCGGCCAGTTCATGCGGAAGAGCGGTGAGCGCAAACAGCGGCTGGTCGGGGAGCGCCGGGATTACATGCGGTATCTTTCACAGACCCGGGCCAAGGTGCACAGGGCGGTGGTGGAGCAGCAGACAGCGCTCGCCTGGCGCCATCCTGCCCCGGTCGCGCTCCGCTCCATGGTGCGCACCACCAGGTTGTGGGAACGCCGTGCCAAGGACGAGGACTTCGCCGAGGTCCGCGTCGCGGTCGGCGACCAGCAGCTGGGCATGCGGCTGACCCCGCTGGCCACCAAACCCGTGGAGGACCTCGACCCGCTCTCCGCGCACTCCCTGCGGCGGTTCGTCCGGGCCTACAGCACCGTGCCGGACCAGCCGATCGCGCTGTACCTGCGGTCGTTCTCCCGGGTGCTGCTGCGGGGCGACGAAGCGGCGGCCAGGAGCCTGGTGCGCGCCGCGCTGTGCCAGCTCGCCCTGTTCCACGCACCGGACGAGCTGTGGATCGTGCTGTGCGTCTCGGACGAGCGGCGGGCGGAGTGGGAGTGGGCCAAGTGGCTGCCCCACAACCTGCACCCGCAGGAGCAGGACGGAGCGGGGCCGGCGAGGATGATCTCGTCGGCCTTCAACGACATGGAGGACCTGCTCGGCGCGGAGTTCGGGGAGCGGCCGGTCTTCGATCCGGAGGAACCGCCCGGCCGGGAGGAACCGTTCACCGTCATCGTGGTGGACGGCGTCACGGTGCCCGCCGGTCACCGCATGGACGGCCAGGGCTTCCGCAACTCGGTGGTGGTCGACCTGTCCGGGGCGCTTTCCTGGCGGCCGGGACGCACCACCCTGCGGCTCGACGTACAGCCGAACGCCCTCAAGCTGGTCCGCACCGACCGCACCCGCAAGGAGCAGACGACCGTTCTCGGACGGCCCGACACCATGGGTCTGGCCAGTGCCCAGGCACTCGCCAGGATGGTGTCGCCGTACCGGATGGGGCTGTCCGCCGACGCCGCGGAGCCGCTGGCCACCGACGTGGAGCTGACGACCCTGCTGGGCATCCCCGACCTGTACCGCCACGATCCTGCCTCGCTCTGGAGGCGCAGCTCCGCGGCGGCCCGGCTGCGGGTGCCGGTCGCGGTGGGGGCCGACGGGCGGCCGGTCGAGCTGGACATCAAGGAGTCCGCCGAGGGCGGCATGGGGCCGCACGGCATGCTGATCGGGGCGACCGGTTCCGGCAAGAGCGAGCTGCTGCGCACCCTGGTGCTGGCGCTCGCGCTGACGAACTCCTCGGAGACGCTGAACTTCGTCCTGGTGGACTTCAAGGGCGGTGCCACCTTCCTGGGACTCGACGAGCTGCCGCACACCTCGGCGTTGATCACCAACCTGTCCGAAGAGGTGGCCCTGGTGGAGCGCATGCAGGACGCGCTCCACGGTGAGCTGATACGCCGTCAGGAGTTGCTGCGGGCAGCCGGCAACTACAGCTCGGCCCTGGAGTACGAGAAGGCACGCGCGGCGGGGACGCAGCTCGCACCACTGCCGAGCCTGTTCGTGGTGGTCGACGAGTTCAGCGAACTGCTCGCCGCGCACCGGGAGTTCATGGACCTGTTCGTGATGATCGGCCGCCTCGGCCGGTCTCTCGGGGTGCATCTGCTGCTCGCCTCGCAGCGCCTTGACGAGGGGCGCATGCACCAGCTGGAGAGCCACCTGTCGTACCGCATCGGCCTGCGTACCTTCTCCGCCATGGAGAGCCGGGGCGTGCTGGGTGTGCCGGACGCCTACCAGCTGCCCTCCCAGCCCGGCAGCGGCTACCTGAAGAGCGGTGTCGAGGCGCTGACCCGGTTCCGGGCGGCGTACGTGTCGGGTGGCTACCGGCGCCGCCGGGGCTCGGTGGCGCAGGCCCGGGTGGCCAGCCAGGTGGTGCCGTGGACGGCGGACTACGTGGTGCCCCGGGCCCCCGCACAGGTGCCGGACCCGGAGCCGGTCGAGGAGGAGGGCGAGGACGGTCCGTCCCTGCTGTCGGTGGCGCTGGACAGGCTCCGCGACTCCGGCCCGCCGGCCCACGAGGTGTGGCTGCCGCCGCTGGGGCTGCCGCCCGCTCTGGACGCGCTGCTGCCGGGCATCACCACGGATCCGGAGCGCGGGCTCACCGCGACCGGGTGGCCGGAGGTGGGGCGGCTGCGGGTGCCGGTCGGCCTGGTGGACAAGCCCTTCGAGCAGCGGCGCGATCCGCTGGTCGTGGACCTGTCCGCGGCCGGCGGGCACGTGGGCGTCGCCGGTGGTTCGCAGAGCGGCAAGTCGACGGTGCTGCGTACCCTGATCACCTCGCTCGCGCTCACCCACACCCCGCGTGAGGTGCAGTTCTACTGCCTCGACCTCGGCGGTGGCACGCTGGCCGCACTGTCCGGGCTGCCGCACGTCGGCGGGGTGGCGGCGCGACTGGACGGCGAGCGGATCAGCCGTACGGTGGCTGAGGTCAACGCCATCCTGACCCATCGGGAACAGTTCTTCCTGGACCACAACATCGACTCGATGGCGACCTACCGCAGGCGCCGTGCGGCCGGTGAGTTCGCGGAGGAGCCGCACGGGGACGTCTTCCTGGTGGTGGACGGCTGGGCAACGCTCCGTCAGGACTTCGACGCCCTCGTGCCCCACTTCAACCAGCTGGCGGCACGCGGCCTGAACTACGGCATCCACCTGGTCATCGCCGCGGCACGGTGGATGGAGATGTCGGCACAGGTGCGCGACCAGATCGCCACCCGGCTCGAACTGCGGCTCGGCGATCCCATGGACTCGGTGGTCAACGTCCGCAAGGCGGCCACCGTGCCCCGCGACCCCGGCCGCGGCCTGACCGTCGAGGGCAAGCTGCACTTCCTGTCCGCGCTGCCGCGCATCGACGGCCGGGAGAGCGCAGAGGACCTCACCGACGGGGTGGCGCACATGGTGGAGCAGGTGGCCGCCAACTGGTCCCGGCCCGCCGCCCCGAAGGTGCGGATGCTGCCGCACCGGCTGCCGGTCGCCGAGCTGCCACAGGCGGAGCTCGGGGAAGGGCTGCGCGTCCCGATCGGACTCGACGAGGAGTCGCTCTCACCGGTCTGGCACGACTTCAGCCGGACGCCCCACCTGGTCGCGGTCGGCGACACCGAGAGCGGCAAGACCAACCTGCTGCGGCTGGCCGCCGCGGCGATCACGGCCCGGTACACCCCAGCCGAGGCGCGCATCCTGGTGGTCGACTACCGGCGCGAGCTGGTCGAGGCGGTGCCGGAGGAGTACCGGCTGGGGCACGCGGTGTCCCTGGACCCGCTGCGGGAGCTGGTGGACGGTTCCGCGCGGGCCCTGAAGACCCGGCTGCCGGGCCCGGACATCACGCCCGCCCGGATGCGGCGGGCCGACTGGTGGAGCGGTCCCCGGCTGTTCGTCCTGGTCGACGACTACGACATGCTCGGCGGCGGCAACGCCTTCGACCACCCCTTCGCGCCGCTCTTCGAGTACCTGGCCCTCGGACACGAGGTGGGTCTGCACATGGTCGTGGTGCGCTCGGCGACGGGGGCGGGCCGGGGCCTCAACGACCAGCTGCTGCGGCGCCTCGACGAGGTGAACACACCGGGTCTGCTGATGTCGTGCCCGCCGTCGGAGGGCTATGTCTTCGGCAACACCAAGCCGCGCAACCTGCCCGCCGGCCGCGGGCAGTACATCGCCCGCCGCAAGGCGACCCTGATCCAGACGGCGCTGCTGGAGGCGCCGGTCGGCGGGGTGTGAACCCCTTGCGGGGGTTTCCCCGCCCCTTACGGGGCGGGGAAACCCCCGCGCTCAGCCACGACGGGACCGCCGGGTCGCCACCGTCCCGAGGGCACCGTTCCTGCCGTGCCCGGCGGGAGTACCTCCCACGCCGTCAGGTCAGTCCCATCGCGGCAGTGGGGAACAGCCGGTGGTGGGTTGCCCGCGCCCACGCGGCCGGAAGCCTCCCCACCTCGCCAAGGGCGGGGGAAAGTCCCCCGGGACACACCTCACGCCTCTGGGGGGACCGCCCGCCGCAGCCGCGGCCCGGGCGGGTCCCCGGCGCCGGCCCGCTCAGTCCCGTGCGGGGCGCCAGCGACGGGCCCGGCCGCGCGGCACGATGACCGAGGCCCAGCCGACCAGCAGGACCACGGCGGCACCGAGGGCGGCCAGCAGCAACGCCTGGTGGGTCGCCCGGTCGCCGGCGGCCGATGACGGCAGCCTGACCGGAGCGGCGTGCCGCGCGGCCTCTTCGGGCCGGTGTGCGGTGGCGTCACCGACCGAGGTGACGGACGCGTACGGGTCGAGGCGGGGAACGGGAGCCGGATAGGCGGCGCTCGTCAGCCGCCGCGCGGTCTCGGCGGCGCTCAGCCGGGGGTACGCGGACCGTACGAGGGCGGCGGTACCGGCGACGTAGGCAGTCGCGAGCGACGCACCCACGCCGAGGAAGTGGCCCTTGCCCTTGGGGCCGATGCCGATCACACCGACACCGGGCGCCGCCAGGTCGGCGTGCAGGGGGTTGAGCCCGCTCCGCGGGCGCTGGCCGTTCTGGTCGACGTCGACCACGGACAGCACACCGGACTGCGCCGCCGGCCAGTAGTCGCGGGGCGGCGGCTCGTCCGTGCCGGCCTGACCGGTGGCGTCGGGCACCGCGGCGGCCACGACGAGTGCGTCCTGATCCTCGGCATAGGAGACGGCGGCCTTCAGCTGGGCCGAATTCTCCGTCAGGGCCGGCGAGACGTCGATGACCGACGCCCCGGCGTCCACGGCGGACCGGATGCCTGCCGCGACCGTGGCGGCGGTGGCGTTCCCCCGCTCGTCGGTCCCGCGTACCGCCAGGATGCGCGCCCGCTGGGCCACCCCCGCGAAGTGGACGCCCTTCACCGGGGCCGCGGCTATCAGCCCGGCGACGAAGCTGCCGTGACCCACGCAGTCCTGGGCCGCGGCACCGACCGGAGTGACCGCACCGGCCAGGGCCGGCGCCGTCGTGGACACACCGGTGTCGACGACCGCCACCTTCACACCGGCACCGTTGCCGAACTGCCAGGTCCTGGGCAGTTCGAGGCTGCGCTGCTCCCACGGCGCCGCCGCCGCCACCTTCGTGGACGCCCCCGTGCAGGAGTCGCCGGGATCCAGCCGGGACGGCATCACGGGCAGCTTCACGGCCTCGTGCGGGGCAGCGGACGCCGCAGCGGCGGAGCCGATCGTCGTAGCCGTGAGCAGCGACGGGAGCAGGACCGCAAGGGCGCACTTGAGAGTCGGACCACGCATGGCCGCATCCTAGGCCCCTTGGGTGGCCCCTCTTCGCGCAGCCCCCGCGCCCCTGCGTGGGCCGGGGGCCGACCCGACATCAACTGTCCCTTCACAACGGGAACGTCCGGTCAGGCGCGTGCCACATCCTCCGGAAGGAGGGTCCTCAGGTCCTCAAGCCCGGGTGCGGCCATCGCGCTCAGCCGGCCGGCCTGCCGGGTGATCATGCCTTCGAGGACCTGCCGCGCCAGGCGCGCGTTGCCGAAGGAACGGTCACGCGGCAGCGTGTCGAAGTACTCCCGCAGCAACTGCCCGGTGCCCGTCGCGCACTCGTAGCCCGCCGCGAGGGCGTGCTGCCGCACGATGGTGACCAGTTCGTCGGAGGAGTAGTCGGCGAACTCCACCCGCCGGGAGAACCTGGACGACAGGCCGGGGTTGGAGGCGAGGAAGCGCTCCATCTCCTGGGTGTAGCCGGCCACGATGACCACCACCTCGTCCCGGTGGTCCTCCATCAGCTTCAGCAGGGTGTCCACCGCCTCCTGGCCGAAGTCGGAGCTCCCCGAGGAACCCCTGGGTGTGAGGGTGTACGCCTCGTCCACGAACAGCACACCGCCGAGGGCTCGCTCGAAGACCTCGCGGGTGAGCTGGGCGGTGTGCCCGACGTACCGGCCCACCAGGTCCGCGCGGGACACCTCGACCAGCTGACCGCGTGGCAGCACGCCGAGCGACACCAGCAGTTCGCCGTAGAGACGGGCCACGGTGGTCTTGCCGGTACCGGGCGAGCCGGTGAAGACCAGGTGGTGGCTGATACGGGGGGCGGGCAGTCCGGCGGCCTCCCGCCGCTTGGCCGTGGAGAGCAGGTTGACGAGGTCGGTCACATCCCGCTTGACGCCGGCGAGGCCGACCAGGTCGCCGAGGCGGGCCAGCGGGTCGCTCTCCTGCTGTCCCTCCCCCGGCGCCGCGGAGACCGCGGCGGCCGCGGCGTCGCTGACGTCCTCCGGCAGCAGCAGTCCGAGGTCGCGCTCGGTCATGTCCGTCATGCCGCCGAGCCGGAACGCCTGCCGGTCCACCATCTCCTCGAACACCTGCCGGGCCGCCCGGCCGTTGCCGAAGGTGGCGTCCTTCGGCATCCGTTCGAAGTGCACGGTGAGCGCCTTGCGAGTGGAGTCCTCCAGCTCGTACTGGTGCTGGGCGCACATGTTCTCCATGATCGCCACGAGCTCCGGCACCGAGTAGTTCTCGAACTCGATGGTGCGGGAGAAGCGTGAGGCCAGACCGGGGTTGGAGGCCAGGAACGACTGCATCTCCGCGGAGTAGCCGGCGGCCACCACGACCACGTCGTCCCGGTGGTCCTCCATCAACTTCAGGAGGGTGTCCACCGCCTCCCGCCCGAAGTCGGCTCCGGAGCCCCGGCTGTCGGACAGCAGGGTGTACGCCTCGTCGATGAACAGCACACCGCCCAGGGCGCGCTGGAAGGTCTCCGTGGTCTTGATGGCGGTGCCGCCGATGACCTGTGCCACCAGGTCGGCCCTGGAGACCTCCACCAGGTGCCCCGAGCGGAGCGCGCCCAGCTTGGCGAGGACGGTGCCGTACAACCGGGCCACGGTGGTCTTGCCGGTGCCGGGCGGGCCCGCGAAGATCAGATGGCGGCTCATCGGCGGCGCGGACATGCCGAGCCGGGCCCGGCGCTGGGCGAGCTGGGTCAGGTTGACCAGTGTGCGGACCTGGTGCTTGACGTTCTCCAGGCCGATGAGGGAGTCGAGCTCGGCCAGCGGTCCCTCGTCGCCGTTGAGCCCGGCGTCGTCGGCCTCGATGCCGGGCGAGGCCGCCGGATCGGTGCCCTCGGCGTCGCCGAGGCCCCAGGCGTCCCGTTTCCCGTTGCCGGTGCTCGTCAGGTGCTCGACGACGACCCGGTCGGCGACCTTGGCCTGGATGAGCCCGCCCCCGGCGTTGTCGCGTGCCGTGCAGTTGATAACCGAGACGGGCTGGGTGGACTCGATACGGAATCCGTCCTTGCCACTGCCGCTGACCTCGCACGCGTTGAAGGATCCCCGGGCGCCGTCGGCGATCAGCACCCCGTGCTGGGCGCTGGAGCGCACCTGGATCCTGGTGGCGGTCACCTCTCCCCGCTCGTCCACGGTGACTCCGGTCTCCGCGGCGTCCTGGACCACGCAGTCCCGTGCCGTCAGGGTGCCATCGGGGCCGGCCGACAGGCCGGCCCCGCCCGGCGAGGCGATGGTGCCGCCGCCGACGTAGACGTTGCCGTCGTCCTCGACCCGGACGCCCGAACCGCCTGGCCGGTCGATCTCGCAGTCCTCCAGCCTGCCCCGGCCGCCCTTGAGTGCCTCCACGCCATGGCCGCTCGGCGCGCTGATACGGGCCCGGCGCACCAGCGGATTGGCTCCGGTACGTATGGAGACACCTGCTCCGTTGGCGTCGACTATCTCCAGCCGGTCGAACTCGGCCGTCGACTCCTCCTCCAGCAGCACCGCGCCCGCCTGGCAGTCCCGGATCGTGAGGCCGATCAGAACGGGCGAGGCGGAGCCGCCCACGCGCAGGGCGGCCTCCTGGGCGCCCTCCAGCCAGCAGTCCTCGAAGGTGCCGCGCGACTGGTCGGCGACCAGCAGCCCGTGGTTCCTGGTGCGGGCGGTGCGGCAGCGGCGCAACAGCGGGTCGGTACCACCGCTCAGCACGATGCCCGGTCCGGCGGTGCCGGAGATCCTGATGTCCTCCAGCGTGTTGCGGGTCCCGCTGCTGAGGTGGACGCCGGTGCCCGCGTCGTTCACGACGGTGCGCAGCACCTGGTTCGTGCTGTGGCCCTCCAGGGCGATGGCCGGTTTGTCGGTCGAGGAGATGTCGCAGTCCTCGATGGATCCCTGCGCCTCGCCGTTGACCAGCACGCCGTTGCCGCGGGCGTCGCGGATGGTGCAGCCCCGCACCGTGGCCCGGCCCTGTTCGCTGACCACCACACCGGAGGTCCCGAAGTGTTCGAGCGTGCAGGATTCGACGGAGCTCTCCACGGCGGACGTGACGACCACTCCGGCGCCCCCTCGGTTGCTGACCCGGCAGTCCCGCATGGCCAGGGAACCGGTGCTGCGGGCCAGCAGGGCCGTCCAGGCGGAGCCGGCGACCTCGCAGCCGTCCATCGCCAGCTGCCCGCGGGGCGCGTCGATGACGGGCAGTTCGTCGTCCCGGCCGCGCAGCACCAGGTCGGTGAGGCCGACCGCGTCGGCCATGAGCGTCACGGCGCTGCCGCGGCGCGGGGCTATCTCGACGCTGCCGCGGGCCTGCTCCGCGACGATGGTGACGCGGGTGGTGATGGTGAGGTTCTCGGCGTACGTTCCCGGAAGGACGCTGATCACCGCGCCGCTCCGTGCCCTGGCCAGGGCCTCGCCGATCGTTGGATAGCCATCCGGCCTTCCCGGGCCGACCGTCAGTACCTGGCGTGACACGCGCGAAATCCTCCTCTAACGGACATCGGTGGCCCGCGGCCCGGGATGCCCAACGTTGGCAGTCCCATCATGCCGGGCGCGATCCGGCCAAGCCAGCGGCGCCCCGTCAGAGCGTTCGACGGCCGGTCGCCGCCGGACGCGCGTCGACCACGGCCCTGGCCGGTCCCGCGGAGGCAACCCCAGTGTCACACCCCTCGGTTACGGTCGCGCCCGAAGGCCGACCCACGACACTTCGAGGAACAGACGTGCAACCGATCTACGCGGACTTCACCGCGTCCCCCGTCAAGCTGGGACACCTGACATCGAGGTACGAAGGCGGCGCGCAGGGCGACGGCCACCTCGCCCTGCGCGCCGACGGATTCGTCGAGTTCACCTTCGACCTGCGGGAGGAGGACCTCGCCTACGGTGCGACCCTGGAGGTCACCTCCTGGGTCCCCGTGGACGACGAGCCGTGGGGCTACCTCCGCACGGAGGTGCTCGTCAACGGCGAGACGCTCTACGACTCGGCCATCGTGTCCCAGACGGACGCTCCTTCGCGGATGACCCTCGGCATCCCCCCCGACCGGCTGCTGCCCGGCCGTAACACCCTGCGGCTGCACACCGCCCCCGACGCGCCCGGCACGCTCAGGCTGCACCGGATCACCCTGGACGCCTCGAACGAACCGGGACGGTCGCTGCGGGCCATCGAGGAGGCCGGCGCACCGCGGTCGGTCTTCACGTTCCACACGCAGTCCCGCACCGGCGACGGCGCCTGGCTCGGTGGCCGGCCGCTCCTGGTCCACCTGGACCGCGAGGGGCCCGTGGAGTTCCGGCAGCTGGCGTGGCGGAACACGGACGGATCGGAGGCGGCCGTCGCCTTCCGAAGCGGGATGGCCGGGTTCTACGGGCACCGGCGCACGGCGGACGGCCGCATCGCGGAGTTCCGCGGCCGGCTCGCCTCCGGCGAGGTGTTCCCGACGGGCACGGACGGCCTCGTCGTGCACCGCTTCCACACCCAGGAGGGCCACGACGGCGGCTGGCGGGCCTCGGGAGAGCTGCGGCTGCTGGTCGAGGACGGCGGTGGCGGTCTGGAACGGGTCACCTGGCGCGACCAGCGGGACGACTCGGCATCCATAGCGCTGCGGATGCCGCCACCGGACGCCGGGCGGGGCGAGCTGACCCGGCTCGTCACCGAGGTCCGGGCGGACCTGGAGAACCGGCCCGCGGGCGAGATCGCCGAGAACCTCCTCGACGGCGCCCGGCACGGCAAGTGGCTGGCCTTCAGCGGCCGGGCGACCCTGCTGTTCTCCTTCGACCGGCAGGTCACCGTCCGGCACTACGTGTTCGTCTCGGCGAACGACTTCGCCGACCGCGATCCACGCGACTGGACCCTCGAAGGCTCGAACGACATGCGGAGCTGGACGGTCCTGGACTCGCGGACGGGGGTGTCCTTCACCGAGCGCCACCAGCCCCGGGGCTTCACCTTCGTGGGCGGCACCGCGTTCCGCCACCTGAGGGTGCGGATCACCCGGACCGGCTGCCACGAGGTGCAGCTGGCCCAGGTCCGGTTCTTCGAGGCGGGGGTGCCGGCCCTCGGCTTCACGGGCTTCTGCCAACGGGGCGGCGAGGGGCCGGCCGAGTACCGGGGGACGGCCGCTGAGACATACGCGGAGCCGGGCGCGGAGCCGGGCGCCGGCGGGGAGCCGAGGCCCGCCCCGCACCCCGGGCTCGGCGCGTTCCTCGGCACCCTGACGGTCCCGTTCGGGGTGGTGACCGCGTCACCGGCGGGCTCGTCGGAAACGGTGGTGGCGAACCCGGTGAACGCCGCCGTACCCGCCAGCCCGGCCATGCCCAAGTCACCGGCCACGCCCAAGTCACCGGCCGTGCCCGCCAAGGCGTCCGGCTCCGCCCCCGTGCCCGCCGCTCCGGCCGGCCCCGCCGGGCCCGCGGCCGGCCCGCGCCTCACGACGGTCGACGGGTGGCGTGCCTTCCTCACCGAGTACAGCGCCGACTTCCTGCGCGTCGCCGACGAGAACGAGCGCTACAACATCACCGACGAGCAGGCGGCGCGGGGCTGGCTGGGCTTCGAGGGCGCCGGCGAGGCGGACATCACTGCGCTGGAGAGCAGGCTGGGCGCCAAGCTGCCGCCCAGTTACCGCGCGTTCCTGGCCACCTCGAACGGCTGGCACCAAATCAGCTCCTCCATGTGGGAGATGCGGACCACCGAGGAGGTCGACTGGTTCCGGGACGCCGACGAGGAGACGTGCGAGATCCTCGGCGAGGGCGACGACGAGCTGGGCGCCCTCGTGAACCGGGCACTGCTGATCTCCCGCGAGGGGGACGCGGAGTTCTGGTTCCTCGATCCGGGCACCGTGTCGCCGGACGGCGAGTGGGCCGCGTACACCTGGTCCAGCTGGGGTTTCCTGAGCGATGCGTACCCGTCGTTCGCGGCCCTCGTGATCGAGGAACGCACGCTGCGCGAGGAGCTCTGGGGCCAGGACGGCCGCCCGGTCCGGCGCGACGACGCGGAGGAAGCGGTGGCCGAGGGCAGGGCGCTGGCCCTGCGCGGTGACGTCGACGCCGCGCTGGCCGCGTTCGACCGTGCCATCGTGCAGGGCTCGGGCGCCGGGCTCTACCTGAAGGCGATCCTCAACGCGTTCCTCGACCTCAGGACGGCCCACCACACGCTCCGCAACAACGTGCTCTTCAAGCCGCACGTCCTGGCCGCGGTCGGTCCGGTACGGATACACGCCGAAGCGGTCCCGCTGTTCCTCCGCGCCTCCGAGGCCGATCCGGGCGCCCGGCCGGAGCACTACCTGCCGATGGTGAAGGACTTCCTTCCCGAGGCCGGCACCGGTTCCCCGACCGGTCCGGACGCCCGGGAGTACTGGCTCGCCCGCCGGGCCGCCCTCGTGCCGCCCGTCCTCGCCGAGCCCGAGCACTTCTGTAGGGCCCTGGCGCACGCCCGGCACCACGTCGCCGCCGGTGAGGACGAGGCCGCCTGGAGTGCGGTGCGCCACGCGCTCTCCCACTGGCACTCCGACGACCCGCACAGCATCGCCCCGGTGGTCCTGCTCACCGATCCCGCCTTCCGCGACCTCATCACCGACCGCCGGGCACGCCTGATCGTCCGCACGCCCCGGGGAGAGGGGAGGCTTCCCGCGGCCGGCGGATGAGCCGCACCCGCGCTACCGCCCACCGCCCGCCAGCGCCTCACGGATCTTCCCGGCGAGGTCCGCCACGGTGAAGCCGGGACCCACGCCGTCCACGAGGATCATGTCGCTGATCGAGTTGTCGACCCGCAGGTGAATGATCCGCTGGTACTCGGTGGAGTGGTACCAGGCGTGCGCGTGCGCCCGTCCGGAAACTCGATCAGGACCACCGTGCCGGGCCACGCGCCCTCCAGGACCTCCGCCTCGCCCTGAGCCAGCCACCGGCCGCCGTGCGCCCGTACCGTGCTCTCCACCTGTTCGAGGTAGGAGAGGCCCTCCTCGTTGGGCACTCCGCCCGGGATGCGCAGGTGGTTGACCAGATAGGTGCCCATCAGGTGCCTCCGCTCGTACGGGCCGGCGCTCGGTCGAGGAGACCCGCACGCTCGCCCGCCGCGGGCAGACCGCTCGCCGGCGCCCTTGCCGGTGACCGTCCACACGTCACGCGGGGCCTCGGCGGCGATCGGGGCGCGGGGCCTCGGCGGCGATCGCCTCCGTGTCGTCAGTGTGGCACCGGTCAGGCCCGCCCGCCTGGGCGGCGGGTCCGGGTGCGCCGGGCCGGGGGCCGGGTCGCGTTGCGCGGCGCGGCCGAGGCGGTGGGCAGGGCCGGCAGGCCCGTCAGCGCGGCGGCGGCCGCGCCCGTGCCCAGTCCGAGGGCCTTGCCGAAGGTACGCCTGTTGAACATGTCGGAGCCTTCCGTCGTGGCGGGGTCTGCGGAGGTGGTGGGGGGTGAGCTGTGCGGGCACGGCCGGCCTGTGCGGGCACGGGGATCGAGGCGCGTGACCGTTCGCGACGGCGTCACGGTCCGCGTCCGCGATGAATCTCGCACACCATCGCGTCACCAGTCAAACCGGTGACGCATGAACGACAGCGCCAGCCCCCTGCCGAAGCGGCGACCCCACCAAGCCACGACACCGTCACCCGTCAAGACAGTGACGAATCCTTGCGGGTGCGGTAGTCACCTGTCAGGATGGTGATGTGGACCTGAATCACGTCTTCGTATGCGGCAACCCGGCCCTGGACTTCGCGGCGACCCTGCGAGCGCGCCGGTCGGCGCGGTTCGAGATGTTCGTGACGCCGGACAGGCTGGACGCCTGGTACCTGGAGTCCGGCATCGTCGACGCGGTTTCACCCGGCGGGCCGTCCGACGTCGAGCGGGCGACGGCCCTGCGGGAGGCCGTCTACCAGCTGGTCACGGCACGCCGGCGCGGCGAGGCGTACGACGACGAGGCGCTGACCGTACTGAACGCCGCGGCACGCAAGCCTCCCGCGGCGCCCCAGCTCACCCCGTCAGGGCGGTGGACGAAGGCGACGCAGGACGAGGCGCTGTCCACCGTGGCGCGGCACGCCGTGGAACTGCTGAGCGGCCCGGACGTGCCGCTGCTCAAGGAGTGCGGCAACCCCGAGTGCACCCGCGTCTACATCGACCGCTCGCGCGGTATGCGCCGGCAGTGGTGCGGCATGGAGTCCTGCGGGAACAAGATCAAGGCCGCCGCGTACCGCGCCCGCAAGAAGCGCGTCCAGACCGCGGACGCCCACTGACCGACCCCAGCCCGCCCTCTCCGCCGGCAGGCCGACGGGCGGTCGCCCACACCCCCACGGCGGAGCCCCGTACCGGCACGACCCCCGCACCCCCGTCGGGGCGCGGCCCCGCGGCGAAGAGGCGCGGGGAACAGCGCGACGAGCCACGACGAGACCGTCAGGTCCGCGGACACCCGCGAGCTTCGGACAGGGGGAACTTTCGCCCCCGCGCGCGGCATGAATTCGCCCCCACGCGCGGCATGAAACAGCGTCAACAGGACGACCACGCCGCCGGCACCGCTCAGACACCCAGCCCGCACCGAACAACGCGGTTCTTTAGTTGTACACAACTCAATTGTGCGCTACTTTAATGCCTGCAACCGAGACAGGGCGGCCACACGCCGGCCCCGGCCCGGCACCCGTCCGTCACACCGCGGGAAGGAACGCACCATGAACGTCGCGTCGCTGAAGCACTCCACGCCCCTCCGCCGGGCCGCCGCCGCGGGCGCGGGTCTCGTGGCCCTCGCAGCCGCCGGAGTCCTCACCCTCGGCACCACCGCGTCGGCCACCGACCCGCACCCCGTCCAGAAGAAGCCCACGATCGTGCTGGAGCACGGCGCCTTCGCCGACGCATCGAGCTGGAACGGCGTGGTCCGACGGCTGGAGAGCGACGGATACCCGGTCGTCGCGGCCGCCAACCCGCTGCGCTCAGTCGCCGGTGACGCCGCCTACCTGCGCGGTGTGGTGGACCACATAGACGGCCCGGTCGTCCTCGTGGGCCACTCGTACGGCGGGTCCGTCATCAGCGAGGCCGCCGTGAACGACCCCAAGGTCAAGGCGCTGGTCTACGCGGCGGCCTTCCTGCCGGCCCCCGGGGAGAGCGCGGGCGAACTGTCCGGCAAGTTCCCCGGCAGCACGCTCGGCGACGCCCTGGACCCGGTCCCGTACACCCTGCCCGACGGAACCAAGGGCACCGACCTGTACATCCAGGCGGACAAGTTCCGCCACCAGTTCGCGGCCGACGTGCCCGCCAACCAGGCGGCCCTGATGGCGGCCACCCAGCGCCCCATCACCCAGGCGGCCCTCGACGAGAAGGCGACGTCGGCCGCGTGGCAGACCAAGCCGAGCTGGGACCTGATCACCACGCAGGACCTCAACATCCCGCCGGCCGCCCAGCGGTTCATGGCGGAGCGGGCCCACGCCCACGTCACCACGGTGGCATCCTCGCACGCCGTGTCCGTGTCGCACCCGGACGTCGTGACCAGGGTGATCGAGCAGGCAGCTCGCGCCACGGTGAAGTGAACCCGTCCACACCAGGGGCGCTACACGGGCAAGAAGATTGCGCACAATTCAGTAGTACGCTGAATCCATGTCCGACGGTTCACGCACCACACCTGAAGAGGTCGAGGCGGAGGACGACCTGCTCCGCCTCGACCTCCACCTCTGTTTCGACCTGCAGAACGCCTCCCGGGCCTTCGGAGACGTGTACCGGAGAGTGCTGCGCGACACCGGGCTGACCTACCCCCAGTACCTGGTGATGATCACCCTGTGGGAGCACGAGGAGCTGCCGGTCAAGCGCATATCGCAACTCCTCCGGCTCGACTCGGGCACGCTCTCCCCGCTGCTGAAGCGCATGGAGTCCGCGGGCCTGCTGTCCCGGACCCGCAGCCTCGCCGACGAACGCTCCGTCATCGTCCGCCCGACGCCCCAGGGCAGGGAGCTGCGGGAGAGGGCGAAGGACGTCCCCGCACGGATCCACGCGGCGGCCGGCCTGACCCCGGAGCAGGCAACGGCTCTCCAGCGCGCCCTGCGAGGCCTGGCCGCCTCCCTGGACGCCTCCGCCACATAAAGTCAGCCCCCCACGCACAGCCCCGCACCCCGCAGGCCTGCCTCGCGTGGGCCGCGCCCCGCAGGGGCGCGGGGAAGCAGCGCGGCCGGCGCGATCACCGACACGGAGGATCCGTACGCCGGGGGCCCTGGACGCGACCGGTCCCCTCTTCTCCGGTCTTCTCCGGACCCCTTGCGACCCGGCTGAATGACGTGTTTCATGCAGCCTCAGAAGTGAATAGATGGCTGTCAAGGGGAGGGAGATGACCGACAGCAGCCACGTCCACGTGGACGGCCGCCGGCTGAGCTGCCGGGACGTCGTCTGCGTGGCCCGGTTCAGCGCCTCGGCGCGACTCGATCCGGCGGCGCTCCGGCGCGCCCACGAGGCGTACGCCGTCGCCGCGGACATCGGCGCCAAACGAGCCGTGTACGGCCGCACCACGGGCGTCGGCGCCAACCGGCACCATGTCGTCGACCCCGACGCGGCCGACCAGCACGGCCTGCGCCTGCTGCGCAGCCACGCGGGAGGCACCGGGCCGGCCGCCCCCGCCGGTCTCGTGCGCTCCACCCTCCTCATCCGGCTCAACCAACTCGCCGCCGGCGGCAGCGGCGTCCACCCCCGCCTGCTGCGCGCCCTGGAGACCGCACTCCGGGTCGGCGCGGTCCCCCGCATGCACACCCGCGGGGCCATCGGCACCGGCGACCTCACCGCGCTCGCCGACATCGCCCTCACCCTCGCGGGACACCACCCCTGGGAGGTCGGCTCGGTGGAGCCGGTGCCCATCAGCCCCGGGGACGCCCTGGCGTTCATCTCCAGCAACGCCGCGACCCTCGCCGAAGCCGTCCTCGCCTGGCACGACCTGCGCGAACTCCTCTACGCCAGCCATGCGGTGGCCGCCCTGTCCTACTGCGCGCTGCACGGCTCGCCCGAGGCCCTCTCCGAACGCGTCCACGCCCAGCGCCCCCACCCCGGCGCCCTGCGGTGTGCCGCCGAGATGCGCCGTATCCTGTGGGGCGACGGGGAGCCCGCACCCGGCAGCCGGCTCCAGGACCCGTTCGGGCTACGCGCCTTCCCCCAGGTCCAGGGCCCCGCGCTGGACGCCGTGGACACGCTGGAGGGCATCCTCACCATCGACCTCAACGCGGCCGCGGAGAACCCGTTCATCGACATCGAGACCAAGGACGCCTACCACCACGGCCACTTCTCCACCGCCTACCTGGCGCTCGCCCTCGACCACCTGCGGGCCGCGCTGCACCACGTCGCGGAACTCTCCGCGGCACGCCTGGGCGACCTCGTCGAACCCGACCTCACCGGCCTCAGCCCGTTCCTCGCGAAGGGCCCGTCGGGCAGCTCCGGCATCATGATCCTCGAATACGTCGCCCATGACGCCCTCAGCCAGCTCCGCCACGCCGCCGCGCCGGTGACGCTGGGCACGGCCGTCATCTCGCGCGGCCTCGAAGACCACGCCAGCTTCTCCACCCAGGCGGCACGCAGCACCACGGCCGCCGTCGACGCCTACCGCACGGTGCTCGCCTGCGAACTCATCGGCGCCGTCCGCGCCCTCAGGATGGGCGGCGCCGAACTCCGCGGCGCCGCCGTCGCCGAGGCCTTCCGCATCGCCGGCGAGGCAATCCCGATGATCGCCGAGGACCACCCCCTCACCGAGGAGATCGCCCGCGCCGAACACGTCCTCACCGCCTTCGGCACGCTCTGACCTCCCGCCGCCCCGGTGCACGTGGCGCGGTGCCCCACGCCGGCAGGTTGCGGGGCCCGAGCGGCTCCGCCCCCGCGCCCGCCCGGCCGCCCCCGCGCCCGCCCGGCCCGCCGCCGAGCCGCACCGCGCCGTCCGGCACGCTACCGGGCGCCGGCGTCCGGCCGGCGGCCGGTGGGGTCCGGGGGCGGGCGGGTGATCGCGGCGAGGGCGTCGGGGAGGGCGGCGGCGCCGGGCGGGCCCTCGCGCCAGCGGGCGCCGATGTGGCCGTCGGGCCGGACGAGCAGTGCGCCGTGCGGGCCGAGGCCGCAGAGGCCGAGGTGTTCGTCGGGAAGCGTCTCGATGTGCAGCGGCCAGGCCCCGGTGGCCTGTCGCTCCCAGCGGGCGGGGTCGGGGGTGAGCAGGGTGAACCACTCGCCGAAGGTATCGAGCGTGGAGCGGCGGCGGGCGAGCCGGAGGTGGGGCATGCGGTGGCCCGGCTCCGCGGTGGGGACGTAGTCCGTGCCCCCGTCGGACGGCTCGGGCGGGGTGCCGTCGCCGCTGCGGACGGCTGCGGAGCGGTAGGCGACGCCGAGCACGAGACCGAGTTGTGCGAAGTACCGGTCCGACCAGGGCAGTTCGATCCGGTCCCGCACGGCTTCGCCGGTCCGGAGCTGGGCACGCCGCCGGTTCTGGACGTCGAGCATGAGCTCGGTGTTGGTCACCGCCTGGCGGAGGGTCCGGTGGGCGACCGGGTGCCGTTCCGTCTCATAGGTGTCCAGCAGGCCCGGTCCGGCCCACCCCTGGAGGACACCCGCCACTTTCCAGCAGAGGTTGTGGACATCGGCGATGCCGGCGTTCATGCCCAGGCCGCCGACGATGGGGATCGCGTGCGCCGCGTCGCCGGCCAGCAGGATCCGGCCGTGGCCGAACCGTTCGGCGACGAACGCGTTCATCACCCAGTGCTGCACCCGCAGCACATCGACGTGCACGCCGACGCCCGGGCCGAGGGCACGCGAGACGAGGCCGGGCCAGTCGGCGCCCGCGGCGCCCTCGGGGGTGGGTACGAACCAGGCCCAGCCCCCTTCGGGGTAGAGCGGGGCGAACAGTCCGTGCGCGGTGAAGTAGACCCCGGCGGGCCGGTCGGCGCACCAGCGGCTGAGATCGGCGTCGAACACGACGGTGGTGAAGCCCGCCATCGCCCCGGGGCCGGCCGTGCCGACCCCCAGCAGCTGCCGGACGGTGGAGTTCGCCCCGTCGGCGGCGAGTACGCGGCGGGCACGGACGCGACTCCGCGCACCACTTCGGCGGTCGGCGAGGACGGCCACGACGGCCTCGTCCTCCTCGGCCAAGCCGACGAGTTCGACCCCGAAGCGCACCTGCGCGTCCGCCGCGCCGAGCAGGATGGGTTCCAGCCGGTCCTGCGAGGTGGCCACGCCGAGCATGGGGCTCTCGGGCACCGGTGCGTTGACCCCGACCATCGCCGCCGTGGCGAAGTCGCGGTCCCGCAGGGTGTCGCGGAAGCGGATGCGGCCGTACTCCGGCGGGAACGCGCCGGCCGTGATCCCGTCGGCGATCCCGAGCTGCCGGTAGATCTCCATCGAGCGCACATTGACCAGCCGGGCCCGGGGGAAGGGGGACAACTCGGTGTGCCGCTCGACCAGCAGGGACCGCACGCCCCAGCGCTCCAGGAGCGCCCGGGCGGTGAGCCCGACCGGCCCGCCTCCGACGATCAGGACCGGCACCTCGGCGTCTGCTCCGGGCATGTCGAACTCCTCGTCCTCACCCTGGTGACCCGACCGGGGGGCGGCACCGTCGGCCGGCCCGCACGCCCCGCCCGGACGGCACGCCGGGCGCGGTGCCGGCGTCGGGGCTGCCCCGGACCGCCATGAGGACCATCTTCCGCCCCGCGCGGCCGACCGCACTGTCCACGCGCGGGCGTCCACCCGAACGGCGCGGCGGCGGTGGGCGGACGGACGGACGGCGGTGAGCGGTGACCGGACGGACGGCGGTGGGCGGTGACCGGACGGACGGCGGTGGGGGTGACGGGACGGCGGTCGGCGGCGGCCGGCGAGTGGACGGCTCGGCGGCGGTGCTCGGCGGCCGGCGACTGGACGTGTTCGATCCGTTTACTTCGCGGGCCGTCCTCTGGGCACGCGCTCGCCCAGACCGTGATCGCCGAGACGCCGTCGCTGGCCTTCGGGCGGTTCGCGGTCGGGGACGACGAGTCTCCGGTGGTCAGGGAGCTGACGTACCGCAACCTCGGCACCGCGGACGTCACACTGGGCCTGTCGGTGACCGGTACGGGCCCGCAGGGGAACGCGGCCCCGGACGGCATGTTCACCCTCGACGCCGACGAGGTCACCGTCCCCGCCGGGGGCACCGCGACCGTGCACGCCACGGCCGACGTCGGCAGCGCGGGCGGGGACCGCGGCGCCTACGCCGCCGCCTTCACCGCGACGGGCGGCGGCCAGACGGTCCGCACCGCCGGCTCCGTGGTACGCGAGGAGGAGGAGTACGAACTCACCGTCAAGACGCTCGACCGCGAGGGGAACCCCAAGGTCGGCTGGCTCGGCTATGTGTTCGACCAGCAGACGGGCCGGTACGTACAGCTCATCAGCACGTCGCCGGACGGCGCGCTCACCGTCCGGGTGCCCAGGGGCGACTACACCGTGCAGGCCACCCTCACGACCAACTCCCGGACCGGCACGGACACCATGGACGCCTTCCTCCAGCCGGAGGTGGCGATGACGAAGGACACCACGGTGGTCTTCGACGCCGGGGAGGCGAAGCCGTTCAGCCTGACCGGTCCCCGACGAACGGGCCGAGACCCTCAGCACCGACCTCGCGTACGGGATGACCGACGAGAGCACGGGGGTCGGCTGGGGCGCCGAGTGGTACGTGGGACGCCTGCCCGGGGGACTGCGCACCGCACAACTCGGTTCCGTGCCCGCGGGGCTGGCGTTGCACAGCACCGTGACGTCCGTGTCGGTCGCCGGCGACACCGAGTACCACCTGGCACGCAGCCAGGAGGGCGCGCTCTTCTCCGGGCTCGACGAGCGGGTGCCGAGGAGCGGCCTGGCCCGCATCACCACACGCCTGGGCACGTCCGTGCCGGACCAGGTGGGCTTCCTGGTCACGCCCTCCCCGTACCAGTCCGCGGTGCTCGCCGACCTCCCGCTGGACCTGCCCGCGACCCGGGAGGTGTACGTGCAGGCGGCGGCCGGCGCGTGGAGTCAGGAGTTCCTGGAGGGCCGCGACTCCACCGTGGCGGCCTTCTGGTCCCCGGGGCGGGACGTCGAGTCGGGCAGGACGTACGAGGAGAGGTTCAGCACACCCGTGTTCGGTCCCAGGACCGGCGCGGGCGAGGGGGTGTTCCGGCAGGGTGACACCCTCTACGGCAAGGGCCTGCGGGTGCGGGACGGCGCCGGTCACCTGGGCAACGTCATCTCCGAGACCGCTCACACCACCCTCTACCGCGACGGCGAGGAGTACGCCGCGTACGACGGGTACCTGAACGGCGCCCGGTTCACGGTGCCACCGGACGAGTCCGGCTACGAGCTGGTGACCACGCTCGACCGCGGCTCCACGGCCACGGCGGTGAGCACCGAGGTCACGTCCTCGTACACGTTCACCTCCGCGTCCGTCTCCGGCGGTGAGCCGCTCCCCCTGGCCTCGGCCTCCGTGCGCTTCGCCCCGAAGCTCACCCTGGACAGCGCGTCCCCGGCGGGCCGGACGGTGCGGATACCGGTCGGCGTGGAGGGCGGGGACGGCGCCGGGTCACCGGCCGTCTGGGTGTCCACGGACGGCGGCGGCACCTGGTCCGAGGCGCCCGTCACCGACGGCCGGATCAGCGTCGCCAACCCGGCCGAGGGCGGCACGGTGTCGCTCCGCGCCCGGGTGACGGACGGCGGGGAGCCACCCTCACCCAGACCATCCTCAACGCCTACCGCACCACCTGACGGCACACCGCGGGGCGGCCCCGTACCCGCGGTGACACACCGCGGGCGTCCACCCCGCGGAACCACCACACACCGCCGGTGACCACGACCGGCCCGGCAACCGCACTTCTCACTCCCGGGCCGGTCCGCTCCGCCGGCCGTCCGCCGACGCCGACGCTCATCGCAGCGGTGACTTGTCCGCATGGGTCCCGCAGAGCCGGTGGGTGAGGACCCGGCGCCCGGCGACGAGCCCGCGCAGGGCGGCTGCCACAAATGCGCCGACCATCGGGGCGACCAGGTAGACCCAGAGGAATTCCAGCCGGCCCGAGACAAGCGCCGGACCGAACTGCCGGGCCGGGTTGGCGCAGCCTCCGGTGATCGTGCCCAGCAGGGCGATGGCCAGGCCGACGAGCAATCCGACCAGGCCGGGTACGAAGGGAGCCAGTTTCGGCACCGACAGGAACCAGCCGACGAGCAGCACGATGACGGCCATGGTGGCCGCCTCCGCCGGGAAGAGGGCAAGACCCGTCCAACCGGAACCGGGGCGCAACGCGGCGTCGCTCACGGGAGGGCTGTCTACCACGGCGCCCCACACACCGCGGGCAACCAGCACGCCGAGCAGCGACCCGACCAGTTGGGCCACGATGTACGGCACCACGGACACCCCCGGGGAAGACCCGGAAGCGCCACATGGTGAGGGTGATGGCAGGGTTGACGTGACCTCCGGAGGCCCGGCCGGCCGGGCTGAGGATCAGTCCTGAGAGCAGTACCCCGACTCCCGCGCCGACGATGAACAGTTGCGTTCCCAGGAGCGGAATCGCCGCGGAGATGGGCGAGGGACCCACCACCCATCGCACGATCGTGGTCACGCCGAAGAGCAGGACTAGGGGGCTTCTGATGGATCTCCGTGGGAGAAGGAGCGGCTCCCCCACTGCCTCAAAGGCGTGGGAGGTGCCCCCAGTGCGTGCTCTGGGGGTGCCCCCTGCTCGAAGAGCTTGGGGGAGTGCCGGGTGCACGTCCTCGTACTGGGCGTACGTGGGCTTGTGCCCGGTGCGGCGAGTGGGGGTGCCCCCGCGCGTGGGGGTGCCCCCGCGCGAGCCCGTTCGAGCGTGGGGGAGCAGCCGAGCGTGGGGGAGCGTGCCGGGCGTCGCGACGCCACGGAGATCCATCAGAAGCCCCCTAAGGCCAGGACGAACTCCAGGAGGCTGTTGCGGAGGATCACCGAAGGTGTGGTCGCCCTGGGCGGGCCGGTGGAGGGCATGAACCGGGCCTCCGGCGGGATGAGAGGCTCTGGGGCGCGGTCTGCGAGTCGACCGGTGATGTCTGGAACTGATGCTAGCGTCCCGCCCGACTTCCGCAACTTCGCCGGAATTCCGGCTGCCTCTTCCCTCCGCACACACTAAGTCTCCGGTTCTCATGTCTGGACGGCGAAGTACGTATCGGGAGCGTGCAGGACGGGCCGCAGTCACCGTCTCGGCGTGCGCCGGTGAGGGCGGGGGATGCCTTCGCTGGTGGCGACGTAGAAGAGAGGCAGGAGGAGGAAGACCGCCAGTGCGATGGCCGGGGTGACCGCCCAGCCGAGTCCGCCGGCCAGGAGATACACGATGACGTCCACCGCGTCCGCAAACCGGTCGTTGCCTTCCGGGAACGGCCCGTGCCCGGCGGCCCCGCCCAAGGGCGGGGCGCCGGGCACGGGCCGTGTCGGCTCAGGCCGTCCGCGTCACCGCAGGTCGCCGAGGCGCACGGTGTAGATGCCGCGGCCGTGCGTGGCCGCGTACAGCTTGCCGTCGGGGCCGGTCTGAAGCTGGAGCACGGCCACCGCCGGCAGCGTGCCGACCCGCTTCCAGGTGGCGGAGTGCGCGGCGCGGTACACGACGCCGAGGTCCGTGGCGACCGCCAGGCCGCCGTCCGGCGTGACGACCGCGGAGTCCGCGGGCACGTCCGGGAAGTTGCCGGAGATGTCCTTCCAGGTGGTGCCTGCGTCGGTGGACTCGAAGACGTGGCCGACGCCGGCGCCAGGGCCCTCCGTCCACTGCCGCGAGAAGCCGCCCACGGTGAGGTAGACGTGATCGGCGTTCCCGGGGTCGATGGCGAAGCCGCTCAGGTAGCGGTTGGGCACGGTGGCGTCGGCCGGCAGGCCGATCTGGTGCCAGCCGGTGCCGTCCGCGTTGCCGACCGCGATGCCGCGCGCGAAGCCCTGGCTGTCGCAGGGACCGCACCACGCGGCGTACACCTTGCCGCCGGAGGCCGCGACCGCGGTGGCGGTGTGGCCCTCGCCGAGGTCGAACGCGTCGGTCCACTCGTCGCCGCTGCGGATGGCGTAGCCGTGGGTCTGCACCCACACGTGCCGGCCGCCCGCGACCCACGTCGAGCCGTCCTTGATGTCGGCCGACATCGGCGCGACGAAGCGGGCCTCACCGGTCTCGTTGTCCGGCGGGGCGACGGAGTACGAGGTGGCCTTGCTCGGGTCGTCCACCCAGGAGCCGTCGTTGACGGCGCAGTTCTGGGTGACCTGGATCTGGAGGTAGACGTACGCCTGGGCGATGTTGCAGCCGTTGGCGGGATCCGTGATCGTCGTGGTGCCGTCGCCGCCGAAGTTGGAGCCCATCACGGTGTCGTTGCCGCGCAGCTCCGACTGGCCGTTGTCCTGGAGGCCGCCGGTGACCGAGACCCCGCCGTTGTCGAGGTCCTTGCCGACCCCCACCGAGTAGTACTGGAGGGTGTCGATGGTGCCGTCGTTCAGCGACGTCCAGTCGGTGGCGTGCCCGTCGGCGTCCTGGGAGCCGGCCACGGGGCGCTTGTAGACGCCGCCGTCGTTGCCGACGTACACGTACGTCTTGCCGTGGTAGCGCCCGATCGCCACACCGTGCTGGTCGGAGTGGGTGGTCGGGTGGCAGTCACCGGTCTGCTTGCTCGGGTCGATGCTCCAGCAGGGGAAGTCGAAGTTCCAGTACGGGCCGACGGTGGACCACTTGGCGCCGCCGTCCTTGCTCTCGTACACCTCTTCGAGGCCGGCGTACACATGGTCGGCGTCCGCCGGGTCCACGGCGAGGAACTGGTTGTACCAGGCCTGCACGCCCGGCATGTAGCCCGGTTCCGTCAGCGCGGATCCCGAGGCGGCGAACTGCTTGTAGGTGGCGATCTTCGTCCAGGGGCCGAAGGGGGAGCCGGACTTGGAGACGTAGACGCCCTCCAGCGAGCTGTCCGGGTTGGCCTCCAGTTCCTCGGGCGACTGGTCGATCGCGTAGTAGCGCGAGCCGTCGGCGGAAGGGGCGAAGGTGACCTCGCCGATCTGGTCCGGGTCCGAGGGCAGCGCGCCGAGGCCGGTCGTCACCTTCTGCCAGGTGCCGTCCTTCTTGGCGTAGAAACCGTTGTAGTCGTCACCGCTGCGCCAGCCGACCGCGAGCAGGACCCTGCCGGGGTCCTTGGGGTCGACGGCGATGTCGTTAGTGATGTTCTTGTACGCGGCCTCGGGCTCGTTCGCCTTCGGGTGGCCGGGCAGGTAGTCGGGGTTGGGGGCGTACTCCAGCTTCCAGTGGCCCGACAGGTCCCTGGTGGAGTGGCTCCACACGCCCTCGCTGGTGGCCGCCCACACCTTGCCGGCGCCGAACCGCAGCTCGTGGATGGTGGTGCTCTCCAGCTCGTCCCCGCCGACCCGGGTGCGCGGCGAGAACGCCCCGCGGTGCGGGTCGGACAGCACATAGACGCCGCTGCCGAGATAGGCGTCCGCGTTGGTGGTCGCCTCGCCGGTGCCGAGCCACAGCCGGCCCGCCCCGTCGAGCGCCAGGGCGCCGGTGGACTGGGTGGGCAGCGTGTCGCTGATGGGCGTCCAGTGCCCACCGCCGGTGCTCGACCGCCAGACGCCGCCGCCCGCGCTGCCCGCGTACACATAGCCGTCGTCGTCGGCGGCCATCGCCGCCATACGGCCGGTCACCAGGCCGGAGCCGCCACCGGAGTTGGAGTCGGTGTCGCGGTAGCGGGGGTCGTCCGAGTCGTACGGCAGGTTCGTGATGTTCTTCCAGGTGCCGCCGGCGCTCGGCAGGTCCGTAAGGCTCTGCCAGGCGGCCCCGAAGGCGCCGGGCGCGACCACACCGGGGGCCGTGCGGGCCTCGGCGTACTGCGCGGCGCCCTCGGCGATCTCCTCGGACTCGTTGCCGTCGTCATCGTCGCCGTCCACGTCGGCGCTGAGCCGGTCGGCGGAGGACGCCCGCTCGTGGGCCTGCGCCTTCATCTCGCGTGCGCCGAACGGACTCGCCTTGCCGCCGGGCGCGGCGACCGCGGGCACGGCCGCCAGCACACCCGAGGCGGCGACGGCGCAGACCGCGAGCCACCGTCTTCCCTGTCTCGATGCTGACAAGTGTTCCCTCCCCGAAGGTGAGTACAGCGTCGGGTCATTCGGGAAGACCTGATCACGAGAGGCGGGACGGGAGAGGCTCGTGCGCAGGATTTGGTCAAAGTTTTAAGCAACCCGCCCTGCTTCTCCTCGCCCTGGCGCGGCACCGGGACCCGGGGCCGGACACGCGAGTGGGTGCCGACCGCCTCAGCGGCCGGCACCCACGGCAGCGACTCTCGGCCGCACTGCGTACCCGGGCGCCGCGCCCGTGCGCCACACCTGGGGCCGTTAAGCCCGTGCGCCACACCTGCGCGTCACACCGGTGCGTCACACCCGCGCGTCACACCGGTGCGCTACACCCGCGCGTCACACCGGTGCGTCACACCCGGGCGCCACACCCACGTGTCCCGCCGGTGTCTCACGCCTGTGCGCCGCGCCGGCGCGTCACGCCTGCGCCTTCTTGCGCCGGCTCAGGTAGACGGCGCCGCCGCCCGCGACGACCAGGACGGCCGCGGCGCCGGCGATGTACGGGGTGGCGGAGCTGCCGCCGGTCTCGGCCAGGTCGTGACCGGAGCCGCTCTGAGGCTCGGTGCCGCCGCCGTTGCCGGACGTGGCGCCCGAGGTGTCGCCGCCGGTCGTCCCGCCGTTCGACGCGCCGCCCGTGGACGAACCGCCGCTCGACGAGCCGCCGTTGGCCTGGCCGCCGTTGTCGCCACCGCCGGACGACGCGCCGCCCGACGTGCCGCCGTCGCCGCCGCCCGGCGTCTCGCAGCTCGCCTTGGCCAGCGTGATGTCACCGGTGACCTGGGCGACGTTGAGCTTGCCCGGGTTGACGTCGATCTTCAGCTCCAGAGCGGTCGACGCGGCCGTGCTGGACGTCTTGACCGTCTTGGCGAGCTCCAGGCTGACCTCGCCGACACCGGAGACGTTCACCTTGCTGGTGCCGCCGGCGCGCACCGAGACCTTCTTGCCGAGGACGGTGACGTCACCGACGAAGTTGGTGCTCGCGGTGGGCGCCTCGCCCACGGCGCAGGTCGCCTTGGAGGTGACCTCGTCGACCTTCAGCAGGCCGAGCAGGCCCGGGACGTGGACGGTCGCCTTCGCGACGTTCGCGTAGCCCTCGGACTTGGTCTTGTCCGCGGTGGCCTTCGAGGTGGCCACGTCGGCGCGCAGGACGCTGAAGGGCCGGCCGCTGTCGACGCCGTCGAGCTTGGCGGTCAGCAGCGACTTGGCCGCGTCGGCCGGGGCGTGCACCTCGTCGAGGGACACCTGCAGGGGAAGCTCCGCCGTCTTGTTCACCAGCGAGACGCCGAGGCCGGTCTTCAGGACGACCGCGTCGGCCGTACCCGTACCCTGGCCCGCGGCGGGCGTCGCGCTCGCGAGCGACGCCGGCCCGAGGGCGAGCGTTCCCGCGGCGAGGGCCACCGCGGCGCCGATGGCGGAGGCCCGGAACGCGGGCACGCGGGAGCGGAGACTGTGCGAGTTGTGCAAAATGGGAAAACCCCTCCTGGCATGGGGCCGTGAGCGCCGCCGCCGGGAACAGCGCGATCGCCACGGCTTTGACGCCGTCATATTTTCTCACTCGGCGTCATCACTCCACTTCAGATCGTTTATTCACCCGAAAGAGTGGTTTCGATCTTGGTGGACCCGCACTTGTGACCGGTCCTCGCACGCTCGTCGGCCATCGCGAAGGCGCCGGACACACCGAACGCACGCCTGACGGGTGATCAGTTCGCGCCGTCCGCCCGGCCTCCCACTCGGCGACGCGGACCTCGCGGCGGTCAGGGGGCCGGGGTGGCCGCGGGGGACTCGGGATCGTCGATCAGGCCGGAGCTCAGGTGCTCGATGTGGCCGAGGGCCTGGTCGATGAGGTCGGCGACGTGCTTGTCGTAGAGGGAGTAGACGATCGAGCGGCCGCGGCGTTCCGCGGTGACCAGGCCGAGGTTCTTCAGCAGCCGCAACTGGTGGGAGCAGGCGGAGCGCTCCATGCCGACCGCGTCGGCGAGTTCGGTGGCCGCGCACGGCCCCTCGTGCAGCCTGGCCAGGATCAGCAACCGTGACGGGGTCGCCAGGGCCTGGAGGGTGGTGGCGACCCTGTCCGCGCCGACCACGTCCAGACGTTCGCGCACGCTGCTGCCGGTCGTCGTTCCATGGCCCATGACACCAGTCTACCGAGAATGCGTGAATTACTGTTCACTCATTCCCCTATAGTGGTCGGGTCGCTCTGATGCCCGCGTGAGAGAGGCTCCGCATGTCCACCACCGCACTCGGCACCCCGGCGCAGCGGGAGGCCACGGGATCCGCGCGGCGCCGGGCGCCGGCTCCGCTGCGGGCCTTGGCGCTGCCCGAGGCCCGCTGGGCGCTCGCCGCCCTGCTGCTGTTCCTGCCCGCCCTGCCGCCGTATCTGCTGGGAGCCCCGGTGTGGGCGTGGGGCCCGCTGTTCGCGCTCGCCTATGCCGCCGGCGGCTGGGAGCCCGCCCTGGCCGGCCTGCGGGCGCTGCGGGAGAAGTCCCTGGACGTGGACCTGCTGATGATCGTCGCGGCCCTGGGCGCGGCGTCGATCGGGCAGGTGATGGACGGGGCGCTGCTGATCGTCATCTTCGCCGTCTCCGGGGCGCTGGAGGCGCTGGCGACCGCCCGCACCCGGGACTCGGTGCGCGGCCTGCTGGACCTCGCGCCCGCCACGGCCACCCGCCTCGGCGACGCCGGTGACGAGGAGACGGTGCCCGCCGGGGAGCTGCGGGTGGGCGAGGTGATCCTGATCCGGCCCGGGGAGCGGGTCGGCGCGGACGGCCGCGTGCTGGACGGCGTGAGCGAGGTGGACCAGGCCACCATCACCGGCGAGCCGCTGCCCGCCGCCAAGCAGCCGGGCGACGAGGTGTTCTCCGGCACCCTGAACGGCACCGGTGCCCTGCGGGTGAAGGTGACACGCGATCCGTCGGACTCGGTGCTCGCGCGCATCGTCGCCATGGTCGAGGAGGCATCGCGGACCAAGGCCCCGACCCAGCTGTTCATCGAGAAGGTCGAGCAGCGGTACAGCCTCGGCATGGTCGCCGCCACGCTCGCGGTGTTCGCGGTGCCGCCGGCCCTCGGCGCGGGGCTCGCCGACTCGCTGCTGCGGGCGATGACGTTCATGATCGTCGCCTCGCCGTGCGCGGTGGTGCTGGCCACCATGCCGCCGCTGCTGTCCGCGATCGCCAACGCCGGACGCCACGGGGTGCTGGTGAAGTCCGCCGTGGTGATGGAGCGCCTGGGCCGGGTCGACGCCGTCGCGCTGGACAAGACCGGCACGCTGACCGAGGGCACCCCGCGCGTCACCGGCGTCCGCCCGCTGCCCGGCAGCGGCCTGGACGAGGACGGGCTGCTGGCGCTGGCGGCCGCCGCCGAGCACCCCAGCGAGCACCCGCTGGCCCGCGCGATCGTGGCCGCGGCCCGCGAGCGCGCCCTGGAGCCGCCGGCCGCCGAGGACTTCGCCGCCACCCCAGGCGTGGGCGTGACCGCCACCGCGGCCGGGCACGCCCTCGCGGTGGGCGCGCCGGCGCGGCTGGCGGCCGGGCGCGGGGACGCCGGGAGCCGTGCGGCCCTGCGGGTGGCCGCGGAGCTGGAGGACGAGGGGCGCACGGCCGTGCTCGTCGCGCGCGACGGGGTGCCGGTGGGCGTGCTGGGCGTCGACGACCGGCTGCGGCCCGACGCCGCCGCCGCGGTCACGTCGCTGGCCGCGCTGACGGGCTCCCGCCCGCTGCTGCTGACCGGCGACAACCCGCGCGCCGCCGCCCGGCTGGCCGCCGAGGCCCGGATCGCCGAGGAGGACGTGCACGCGGGGCTCCTGCCGCAGGACAAGGCCGATCGGGTCCACGCCCTGCAGCGCGGCGGCCGCAGGGTGCTGGTGCTCGGCGACGGGGTCAACGACGCCCCGGCGCTGGCCGCCGCGCACAGCGGTGTCGCCATGGGCCGCGCCGGCTCCGACCTGGCCCTGCAGACCGCGGACGGGGTCGTCGTCCGCGACGAACTGGCCGCCGTCCCCGCCGTGGTCGCCCTCTCCCGCCGGGCGCGGGGGCTGGTCGTGCAGAACCTGGTGATCGCCTCGGCGTTCCTCTCCGTCCTGGTCGTCTGGGACCTGGTGGGACACCTTCCGCTGCCGCTGGGCGTCCTCGGCCACGAGGGCTCCACCGTCGTCGTGGGCCTCAACGGCCTGCGCCTGCTGCGCGAGAGGGCGTGGCAACGGGCCGCGGGCGCGCTCCGGTGAGCGGGTCGCCGCGGGGCGCCCGTTGCGGTGAGCGGGCCGCCGCGGAGCGCCCGTTGCGGTGAGCGGGCCGCCGCGGAGCGCCCGTTGCGGTGAGCGGGCCGCCGCGGGGCGGCGTCAGGCCGCCGTGGGCGCGGTGGTCAGCAGCCGGCCCATGGCGGCGAGCACGGACGGCTCCACGCGGTAGTACACCCACGTCCCGCGCCGCTCGGAGCTCAGCAGCCCGGCCTCCTTCAGCTTCTTCAGGTGGTGGGAGACCGTCGGCTGGGAGACGCCGACGTCGGAGATGTCGCACACGCACGCCTCCCCGCCCTCGTGCGAGGCCACCAGGGAGAACAGCCGCAGCCGGACCGGATCGCCGAGCGCCTTGAACATCCGCGCGGCCGTCTCGGCCTCCTCCGCGGTCATCGGGCGCTCGGTCAGCGGTGGGCAGCACGGCACCACGGACGGGCCGTCGGCGGGCTGGAGCAGCGGCAGCACGTTCGCGCCGGAGATGTTCGACATGCATCTATGTTGACATATGTCGAACCAGGTGCGGGCCCCAGCAGGGCACACATCCCCAGGAAGGCGCACGCCCCGCCCCCGCCGGCCCCGCCTCGACGCCCGCCCGCACATCAGTCGATGACCGTCTGCACTGACGGCCGGCAGTTCGATAATTCGATGAATGTCTATGTTGACGCTCATCAAAGCAGGTGCCATGCTGGCAGACACAAGGCCATCGACAGATGTCGAAACAAGCTAGGAGTCACCGTGGGAGTCGCCCCGCACCCGCCCGCCACCACCGAGCTGCCCGTCGTCGTGGTCGGGGCCGGGCCCGTCGGCCTGGCCGCCGCCGCCCACCTGGTCGACCGCGGCATCGAGCCGCTGGTCCTGGAGGCGGGCCCGGCCGCCGGCGCCGCGGTGCGCGCCTGGTCACACGTGAAGCTCTTCTCACCCTGGGCAGAGGTCGTCGACCCGGCCGCCGAGAAGCTCCTCGCCCCGACCGGCTGGACCAGGCCCGACCCGGCGGTCCACCCGTCCGGCGGGGACTGGGTCGCGCGCTACCTCCGGCCGCTCGCCGACGTCCTCGGTGCGCGCGTGCGCCTCGGTGCCACCGTCACCGGCGTCTCGCGCCGCGGACGGGACCGGGTCGTGGACGCCGGCCGGGAGCAGCAGCCCTTCGTCGTCCACGTCGCGTACGCCGGCGGCCACGAGGAGCGGATCCTCGCCCGCGCGGTCATCGACGCCTCCGGCACCTGGGGCACGCCGGCCCCGGCCGGCGGCAACGGCCTGCCGGCGCTCGGCGAGCGCGCCGCCGCGGACCGGGTCACCTACCGCGTCCCGGACCTCAGGGACCCGGCCGTCCGCTCCCGCTTCGCCGGGAAGCGCACCGCGGTGCTCGGCTCGGGCGCCTCCGCCTTCACCGCGCTGGCCCACCTCGCCGACCTCGCCGAGGCGCGGGACGGCGCCGGCACGCAGGCGGTGTGGATCCTGCGCCGGGGCATCTCCGAGGCCACCTTCGGCGGCGGCACCGCGGACCAGCTGCCCGCCCGCGGCGCGCTGGGCCTCGCGGCCCGGGCCGCCGTCGCGGACGGCCGCGCGGAAGCGGTCACCGGCTTCCGCACCGAGGCCGTCGAGCGGGACGCGGACGGCCGGCTCGTCCTGGTCGCCGAGGACGGCCGCCGCCTCGGCGCGGTCGACGAGGTGATCGTGCTGGCCGGCTTCCGCCCGGACCTGTCGTTCCTGTCCGAGCTCCGCCTCGGCCTCGACGAGCGCCTCCAGGCACCCGCCGCCCTGGCCCCGCTGATCGACCCCAACCAGCACTCCTGCGGCACCGTCCCGCCGCACGGCCACCGCGAGCTGGCCCACCCCGAGCAGGGGATCTACCTCGTCGGCATGAAGTCCTACGGCCGTGCGCCGACCTTCCTGGCCATGACCGGACACGAGCAGGTCCGCTCCGTCGCCGCCGCGATCGCCGGCGACCTCGCCTCCGCCGACCGCGTCGAGCTCACCCTGCCGGAGACCGGCGTGTGCGGAGGCTCGGGCCTGTTCGACGACCCGGGGGCCGGGCAGCCCGCGGACGGCGGCTGCTGCGCCCCGGCGCCCCGGCTCGTCCCGCTCGGCGCCCCGGCCGCGGTGGCGGCCGCGGGGGAGCCTCCCGCGGCGGCCGCCGAGGCGGCCACCGAGCCGGCTGCCCCAGGCGGCTGCTGCGGCTCGTGACCGGCCGCGGTCCCCGCTCGGACGCGGGTCCCGGCCGCCGTCCTTCCGGGTCAGCGGCCCCTGCCGGTGGCCCTGCGGATCGCGTCACGGGCGCGGTCGGCGATGGCGGCGAGGGGGCCGACGGCGACGTTCTTCGCTCCGCTCTCCACACCCGGGTGGGGCCGGGTGGGAGCGGTGGCCTCGGCCGCCTTGACGGCCTGCGCCATGGTCGCCAGGGCCTGCCGGTCGTGGATGCGGCGCAGCTGCGCGAACTCGTAGCGCTCCTCGGCGCGGGCGTGCTCCGTCACGGCGGTGCGCAGGTCCAGCAGCAGCGGCATGAACTGCTCGTCCGAGGGGTCCATGCCGTCGAGGCGGGCGAGGAGTTCCTTCGCCTTCCGCTCCTCCTCCAGACGCTCGGCGACGATCTCGGGGCCGCCCTCCACGGAGCGCCGTGCGTAGGGGTGGACCACCTCCTCCTCGGCGGTCTCGTGCACGGCCAGCATCCGCACCAGCTCCCGGAAGGCGGCGCGGCGCTCGTCGCCGGCACTGTGCTCGACCGCGTCGAAGAGGTTGCGGATCTCGCCGTGCTGGGCCATCAGCAGGGCCACGACGTCCTCGTCGGGAGAGGGCATCCCCAGTCCCGCGTCGACGTCGGGAGTGGCTGTTCCGGTCATGGTGCCTCGCTTGCTCGCGGTGCCGTGGGAGGGGTACGGGCGTCAGGTCAGCGCTCGCGCAGGGCGGCCACCGGATGAGGGCCCTCGGTCTCCATCCGGTACTCGCGGCCGAGCATGTCCCGGTGCATGTCGATGACCTGGTCGCTCGGTGCGGTCTGCCCGCCCATCAGGGCGTCCTGCATCTGCTGGAACCGCTCGTGGGCCTCCCGGACGTAGCCCGTGCCCAGCGTGGTCAGGTCCAGCTCGTCGGCGATCACGTCCCGCAGCCAGGCCTTGTTCGGCTCGAAGGTGAGCACGTTGGGCAGTTCGGGGGCCAGGATCTCCTGCGGCTCCCGGCCGTCCTTGCTGCGCAGCAGGTCGCACGCCAGGCGCAGGTGTTCCAGCTCCATGTTCAGGTGCAGCTCCCAGATGGCCCTGACCCTGGAGTCGCTCTCCTGCTCCATGAAGGAGTGGTAGAGGTAGCACTCGTTGTACTCGTGGTTGACGAGCATCTCCCACCAGGTCTCGCCCGGGTCGACCAGGGACTCGTAGTGGGTGACGTGCTCCTCCTCGATCAGACCGATCTCCTGGTAGAGCTGCCGGGCGATGGGCTCCACATAGGTGGGTCCGGTGTTCATGTAGAAGTTCATCGTCTGCTGCTCGGCCGACATGATCGTCAGCGCGTGCAGCTTCGACAGCGGGTTCGCACCGCGCCGGTCGTAGGGCTCGCGGACGTTGTCCACCGGGTGGCGGTGGTGCCGGGGCGTGGGACGGCCGGGCATCACCTCGGTGAGGCCGTCCACGATCGACTCGGCCTTGCGGTGCTCGATCATCTCGAACAGGTTCGCGTACCGGTACAGATGGTCGAAGTCCTCCAGCACACCGAACCGGTAGGCCTGCGCCAGGTACGGATCCGGCTCCATCCGCGCCACCCACGCCGTCAGGTCGACGGCCACCTGCTCGTACGCGATCGTCGTCTCCAGCACCGAGGCGACACCGGGCAGCAGCCAGTTCACCGCCTTCTGCTGCTGCGCCTCGCTGTAGCGGACCTGCGCGAGCTGCCGTTTGAGGTTCAGGTCGGGGCAGTGCCGGGCGAGGTGGTGGTTGAAGAGGATCGCCTCGACCTCGATGCCGTTCATGGTGATGATCCGGCACCGCGTATACGGATCGCAGTGGTCCGGATCGATCGGCGCCACGTTCAGCTCACGCCACGACCGCACCTGCCGCTCCAGCGGAATGCCTCGGTGCTCCAGCGGATTGAACCCCATCACGACTCCGTTCGGCGGCGGTACTCACGGCCATCGGCCCGATGGATATCCGTCGCCTCCACGGCACCACCGCCGCCGGCGGCGAACCCGCCCGTCTGCCACACCGCGCCACCCCATCGGCCGCCTTCTCCCGCGCCACGGCACGGGCGTGGGCACGCCGCCGTCCGCCGGGCACGGCACGGCGGTCCCGTTTCGCACGGGCGCGACCTGGGCACTCGGCCGCCCGGCGCCCCGCGCCGCCGTCCGGCGGGCGCCCGGTGGGCGCCCCGGCGCCCCGGCGGGCCAGCGGGCGCCGGGCCCGGACGACGCCGGGGCCGCAGGGGCGGCCGGACCGATGAAAACCCTGCCCGTTCCGGGACTTTCCGGACGTCACTGGGTACTCGGTGCTGGTCGTGAACGTCGAGAGCCGGCGCCCCGCGGCGCCGGCAGCGAAGGAGGTCCGACCATGGCCGAGCAGGTCAGCGAAGTCATGACGGCCGACCCGATGTCCGTCTCGCCGCAGACCCCGGCGGCCGAGATCGCACAGTTGATGCGTGAGGAGGACATCGGTCAGGTGATCGTCGCCGAGAACGACCGGCTGCGCGGTATGATCACCGACCGCGACCTGGTGGTGCGCGTCATGGCCGACGCGCGCGACCCGCAGCAGACGGCCGCCCGGGAGGTGTGCAGCAGCGACCTGGTGACCTGCTCGCCCGACTCCCCCATCGGCGACGCGGTCCGGGCCATGAGCGAGCACGCCGTGCGGCGGCTGCCCGTGGTCCAGAACGACAAGCTGGTCGGCGTGGTCAGCATCGGTGACCTCGCCGTCGAGCAGGACTCGCGCAGCGCACTGGCGGACATCAGCGCCGCAGAGCCCAACCGCTGAACGGGAACGCCGGCCGTGCCCCGGCACTCACCGGCAGGCCCCCGCCCCGCGCACGGCGCATGCGGTGCGCGGGGCGGGGGCAGCGGTGCGGGTGCGGGAGGGAGAGCCGCTTCACGCGGAGGACCGTCTCGTGCCGGAGGGCGGAGGGCCGTCTCGTCCCGGAGGGCCGTCTCACCCGGCGAGCAGGGAGTCGTCGAGCGGCCGCGCGCCGGGCAGGCGCTCCCGCGCGGCGATGATGGCCGCGTCGACGTCCCCGGTACCGGTGGAGATGCACAGGGTGTAGGCGACGTCGTCCATCCGCTGACGCGCCTCCGGTGAGCCGTTCTCGGCGTGCAGCGCGCGCAGCGTGACGTATTGCTCGACGAGGTCGTGGAGAACTGCTGGATGGGCGAGCAACACCGCGGTACCTCCTTGACGAACGAGTGCGTCGAGTGGCGGGCCGGCCATACGGCCGGGCCACCGGACGGAACGCATCCCCTGTGCCCGCTCGCGGCCACCCCAAACAGGCGCCGGCGGGATCGGCCACGGGACGTCAGGAGCGCGCCGGGGTACGCGCGAGCGCGGGAGTACGCAGACGTGCGCGGGAGTGGCCCCTTCGGGGCGGTCGCCCGACAGGAGGGGGCACGTCCGGGCCGGCCGGCGCGGGCCGGCCCGGAGGCGGTGTCATGCGCGCACGGCGCCGGGCGTCGTCCTTGGACGACGCCCGGCGCCGTGGCTGGACGCCGCCCGACGACGTGGTCGGGCGGCGCCCGGACGCCGTGCTCGGACGAGGCCGAGCGGCGCGGTCAGACGAGGTCGAACCGGTCGAGGTTCATCACCTTGTCCCACGCCGCGACGAAGTCCGTCACGAACTTCTCCTTCGCGTCGTCGCTCGCGTAGACCTCCGCGAGCGCCCGCAGCTCGGAGTTCGACCCGAAGACCAGGTCCGCACGGCTGCCGGTCCACTTGACCTCGCCGGTGGCGGCGTCGCGGCCCTCGAACGTGGTCGCGTCCTCGGACGTCGCCTTCCACGTCGTGCCCAGGTCGAGCAGGTTGACGAAGAAGTCGTTCGTCAGGGTGCCGGGGTTCGACGTGAAGACGCCGAGCGGCGACTGCTGGTGGTTCGCGCCCAGGACGCGCAGACCGCCGACGAGGACCGTCATCTCGGGGGCGCTCAGGGTCAGCAGGTTCGCCCGGTCGATCAGCAGGTACTCGGCCGGCAGCCGGCTGCCCTTCCCGAGGTAGTTGCGGAACCCGTCACAGGAGGGCTCCAGCGCGGCGAACGACTCCGCGTCGGTGTGCTCCTCCGTCGCGTCCACGCGGCCCGGCGTGAAGGGCACCTCGACGTCGAAGCCGGCGTCCTTGGCGGCCTTCTCGACGGCCGCGGAGCCGCCGAGCACGATCAGGTCGGCCAGGGAGACCTTCTTGGCGCCGGTGTTGAACTCCCGCTGGATGCTCTCGAGGACGCCCAGCACCGCCGTGAGCTGGTCGGGGTCGTTGACCTCCCACCCGCGCTGCGGCTCCAGGCGAATGCGCGCGCCGTTGGCGCCGCCGCGCTTGTCGCTGCCGCGGAACGTCGAGGCCGACGCCCAGGCGGTAGAGACCAGCTGCGCGACGGTCAGGCCCGAGTCCAGGATCCTGGCCTTGAGGGCCGCGACGTCCGCGGCGCCGATGGCCTCGCCCTCCGGCTCCGGCAGCGGGTCCTGCCACAGCAGGGTCTCCTGCGGGACCTCCGGGCCGAGGAACAGCGACTTCGGGCCCATGTCACGGTGCGTCAGCTTGTACCAGGCCCGCGCGAAGGCGTCCGCGAACTCCTGGGGGTTCTGGTGGAAGCGGCGGGAGATCTGCTCGTAGACCGGGTCGAAGCGCAGCGCCAGGTCCGTGGTGAGCATGCCCGGGGCGATCTTCTTCGAGGAGTCGTGGGCGTGCGGCACCGTGCCCTCGCCCGCACCGTCCTTCGGCTTCCACTGGTGGGCGCCGGCCGGGCTCTGGGTCAGCTCCCACTCGTAGCCGAAGAGGTTGTCGAAGAAGGCCATGCTCCACCGGGTGGGCGTGGCGGTCCAGGTGACCTCGAGGCCGGAGGTGATGGCGTCCGCGCCCTTGCCGGTGCCGTACGAGTTCCGCCAGCCGAGGCCCTGCTCCTCGATCGGGGCGGCCTCGGGGTCGGGGCCGACGCTCTCCGCCGGGCCGGCGCCGTGCGTCTTGCCGAAGGTGTGGCCGCCCGCGATCAGGGCGACGGTCTCCTCGTCGTTCATCGCCATCCGGCGGAACGTCTCGCGGATGTCGCGGGCCGCGGCGAGCGGGTCCGGGGTGCCGTTGGGGCCCTCAGGGTTGACGTAGATCAGTCCCATCTGGACGGCGCCGAGGGGGTTCTCCAGCTCGCGGTCGCCGGTGTAGCGCTGGTCGCCGAGCCAGGTGGTCTCGGGGCCCCAGTAGACGTCCTCCTCGGGCTCCCAGACGTCCTCACGGCCGCCGGCGAAGCCGAAGGTCTCGAAGCCCATCGACTCCAGGGCGACGTTGCCCGCGAGGATCAGGAGGTCGGCCCACGACAGGCTCTGGCCGTACTTCTTCTTGACCGGCCACAGCAGGCGGCGGGCCTTGTCGAGGTTGCCGTTGTCCGGCCAGCTGTTGAGGGGCGCGAAGCGCTGCTGCCCCGCGCCGGCGCCACCGCGGCCGTCGCTGATCCGGTACGTGCCCGCGCTGTGCCACGCCATCCGGATGATGAACGGGCCGTAGTGGCCGAAGTCCGCGGGCCACCAGTCCTGCGAGGTCGTCAGCACCTCGGCGATGTCCCGCTTCACCGCCGGGAGGTCGAGGGACTTGAACGCCTCGGCGTAGTCGAACTCCGCGCCGAGGGGGTTGGCCACCGGGGGGTTCTTGGCGAGGATCTTCAGGTTGAGCCGGTTCGGCCACCACTGGCGGTTCCCGCCGCCCTGCGTCGGGTGCGGGGCCCGCCCGTGCGCGACCGGGCAGCCACCTCCGCCCTCCGTTTTCGCGTCTGTGACGATTGCGTCGTGGTTCTCGGACATGGGGAATCCTTCCGGACTATGCGGTCACGCTGCTCAGGAGCTGCGGGGTATGGGGGAAACGGGGGAATCGGGGCGAATGAGACCCATGGGGAGACGGAACGGCCGGGGCACGGACCCCCGGCCCCGAACGGGGCCGGACCGCCGGCCGGTTCGGCACGGCGAACGGCCCCCGCCGCGGTGCACACCCGGCGTGCCTCCCCCACGGCGCGCAGACAGACCTGGCCCACGCGGTCGCGTACCCCGCGGGCGAGCGCCCCGGCATCGGGACGGTCACCGTCCCGGACGCTCTCGGACGGCGTGACGCGGGCGGCCGTACACCCACCGGGCCGGCACCGCGCAACCCCTCGGCGGTGGTCCCGTCACGTCTCTGTCTCCTGCCGTGCTGGAGTCTTCCTGTCCCTTGGCTATCGCCGGAAGCGATCTTACGATGGACAGAGTCCAGGTCAAGAAGTCCGCCAAATCCCTATCTGAATCGGAACCCGGACGTCCACGAGTAAACTTCGGGTATCCCACCGAACCTGAATAGGTGAACCGAAATGAGTGACCTGCTGGAGCGACTGCGAGGGCGTGGCTGGCGGATGACCTCCCAGCGGCGTGTCGTTGCCGAGGTCCTCGACGGCCACCACGTACACCTCACGGCCGACGAGGTGCACGCCCGCGCGACGCAGCGGCTGCCCGAGATCTCCCGGGCGACCGTCTACAACACCCTGGGCGAGCTGGTGCTGCTCGGTGAGGTCATAGAGGTCTCCACCGACGGCCGCGCCAAGCGCTACGACCCCAACGCCCACCAGCCGCACCAGCACCTCGTGTGCTCCGGCTGCGGCACCATCCGCGACGTCCACCCCGCCGGCGATCCGCTCCGTGACCTCCCCGCGGAGGAACGCTTCGGCTTCACGGTCTCCCAGGTGGAGGTCACCTACCGGGGGCTCTGCCCGTCCTGCGCGTAGGCGGCTTCGTGCGGTTGCGGGTGACGGAGGCCGGCGCCTCGACGTGATCGGGGGCCGACGTCCTCGGCGGCCTGGTCGGACGTCGGCGTTCCCGCGTGACCGAAGGCCGACGTCTTCGTGCCTCCGCGGCCGGACGCCGGCGTTTCCGCGGCCGGTCCGGCCGGAGGCCGAGACCTTCGCGTGGTTCCGGGGCCGATGTGACTCACGGGCCCGCGCCCGCGTGGCCGGAGGCCGGCGCCTTCGCGCGGCCCGGCGGTCCGGGGCCGATGTCACTCAGGGGCCGGGCGCCGGCCCTGATGCCGGGTGCGCCGGGCCGGTCCTCCGCTGCCGGTGGCGTCCCGGACGTCCGCCGCGGCGTCCTGGGCCCGGCGCCGGGCCCTGCCCAGGGCCTGGTCGGCCTTCCGTGTGCGGTCACGGGCCTGCCTGGCGGCGCTCCCGGCCTGCCGCCGCTCGCTCTCCGCCTCCTCCAGCTGCCGGGTCAGCTCGGCCACCCGCCGCTCCGCCCGCTGCCGCTCGTCCTCCGACCTGCGCTGGTCGTCCTGGGCCGCGGCCAGCTCGGCCTCGCCGGCGCGCAGCTCGTCCTCGGCTTCCGCGGCCCTCCGCCGCGCCGCCTCCTGCTGCTCGCGGCGGCGGGCGCGAGCGGCGTCGAGGTCGGCGACCTCCTCACCGGCACCCTTCCTGCCCCGGCGCGCGGCCGGGGCGGCCCGTTCGGCCGGGGCGGCGCGTCCGACCCGCCGGGGCTGTCCGGCCCGTTCCGCCTGCCGGGTCTCTTCGGCCGGGGCGACGGCGGGGAAGCCGGCGGGAGCGGCCAGCGGCTTCGTCAGCCGGCCCCGTGCCCACGCGCGTGCCGCCTGCGGGTCGGCCAGCACCGCGTGGAGGGTCTGCTCGACGGCCCGCCGGGCGTCCTCGCCGATGCGCTGTCCCGCCCGGTCGGTCAGCTGCCCGGCCTGCCGGGCCAGCGCGGAGATCATCTGCCGCTGCCTGGCCGACAGTTCCCGCAGCTGCCGGCCGTCCAGCTCGCGGTGGGCCTGGCGCAGCGCCTCGCCCAGCCGGAGGAGGGCGTCGGTCTCCTCGGGCAGCTCGCGGACCAGGAGGTTGCTCGCCCACGCCGCGAGCGTCGGGCGGCGCAGGCGACGGATCCGCTCGGCCAGCGCCCGGTCCCCCGCGGCGCGCGCCGCCCCGGCCCGCTCGTCACGGGCCGCGGTGAACTCCCCGGGCGGCAGTCCGTACAGTTCGTCGGCGACAGCGTCCAGCTCCACGGGGCCCTCCGTCTCCTCCGGGACACCTCGTGCGACATGTCCCTTCGTCATCTTCGCCGGGAGAGGCGTGACGGAGGTGGATCCGACCCTCAGAGCCGCCCGGGGTGCGCCGCCAGCCACCGCTCGGCGGCGTGGCGGAGTTCGGGCGTGGCCGGCGGGGCCTCCTCCCGGTGGCGGTGGGCCCACTTCGCGACGTAGGGGCAGAGCGGGACCACGGCCTCGCCCTCCCCACGGGCGATGCCGTACAGCTCGCGGGCCAGGGAGCCGGCGATGCCCTTTCCCCGGTGGTCCGGTTCCACGATCGTGTGGACGGGGACGAGCGCGCGCTCGGGTGACTCCAGCACGAAGTACTCGATGTGGCCGACCACCTCGCCGTCCTCGACCGCGTCCAGGCGGCCGGCCTCCCGGTCGTCGCGGAACTCGATGTCGCTCACGGGCACACTCCTGGGTCCTGCGGTCGGTGGGCCGGGCCCGGCACGGCCCGGGCCGGCCTGCGGCTCCTACGCCGAACGTGGATCGCTCACACCATGCCGATGATAATCATCAGACCACCGGGGCGGGCCGGGCCGGCGGCCCTCCCCACGGCGCCTGCGACTCCCGGGCCGCACCGCCCCGGGTCCCTGCCCGCCCGCCTGGTCCTCGGTCTGGGGGGAGACACCGTGCCCCAGCGGCAGGCGGACGCCCGGGGAGCCACCCTGCGCGGTGCCCTGTCCCCTCCTCGTGCTCCTCGCGCGGCGCCGTGTCCCCTCCTCGCGCGGCGCCGTGTCCCCCCGGCGTGCGGCGACCCGCCCCGCCGGCCGTGCGGCCACCTGCGTGCAGGCCGCGGCAGGCGTTGGTGAATCATGCAGCAATGAACGGAAACGGCTTCACCCGCGCCCGGCAGGCCGTGGCGGCCATGGCGGCCGCGACCTCTCTGGCCGCCCTGCTGGCCGGCTGCGGGCACCCGACCAGCGCGCCCTCCCCCCAGCCGCCCGACACCGGGCAGGGCCCACGGGGCGGGATACACGTCGAGGCGAACGGGGTGGATCTCCGGATCAACCGTGCGGAAGCACACCTGGACGCCTCGGGCTCGGGAAGCCTGTCCATGACCGTCCGGAACTCCGGCAGCGTCACGGAGCACCTGGACATGGTCGGAACGCCCGGCGGCGGCCGGGGCACCCTGACCGGTGGGGCGGGCGAGAGGGACGGCGCCATGACGAGTTCCGGCATCCAGATCCTGCCGGGCGGCAGCACCGGCTTCGGCACCCGCGGCGGACCGCGCATCGGCGTCACCCGCAGCCATGGCGTGACGCGGCAGGGCACGCTGCCGATCGTGCTCCAGTTCGGAGTGGTGGGACTCGTGCGCCTCCAGGCCCGGGTGACCCACGGCTGAGCGCGGTGGCCCGCGGTGCGCCGGACGCACCCGTCTCATGGCGCCTCGCCTCATGGGCGCCTCGCCTCAGGGCGCCTCGCCTCAGGGCGCCTCGCCGAGCAGCCGCTGCATCGACTCCAGGTCGTCGGCGAAGGCGTCGCGCCGCTCGCGGCTTCCGCAGCCGTGCACCAGGCGGGCGTAGTCGGCCGCGGCGTCCCTGATGCGCCGGCCGAGGACGGAGCCCTCCGCGGCCTCCCCGGTCCCGGTGCCCCCGGCGTCCCCGGCACCCCGGGCGCCCTCGGAGCCGAAGTCGTCGGTGGCGGCGTAGACGCCCCGCGGGGAGACGATGGCGTGCAGGTAGGAGAACATCGGCCGCAGCGCGTGTTCGAGGACGAGGGAGTGCCGCTCCGTGCCGCCGGTCGCGGCGATGAGCACGGGCATGTCCGAGAGCGTCTCCTCCGGCAGCACGTCGAAGAACGACTTGAAGAGCCCGCTGTAGGAGGCGTTGAAGGCGGGCGTGACCGCGATGACGCCGTCGGCGTCGGCGACCGTCTCGAAGGCCTCCTCCAGGGGTGTGGTGGCGAACCCGGTCAGCAGGGCGTCCATGATGGCGCGGCCCAGCGGACGCAGCTCCACGAAGGACGACTCGACGCCGTGCCCCAGCGCGCCGAGGTCCGCGCGGACGGCGGCTTCGAGGCGGTTGGCGAGGAGCCTGGTCGAGGACGGTTCGCGCAGGCCGCCGGTGATGACCGTCAGCTTCGTCATGGCGTCACCGGCCCCCCTTCGTCGTGCTCGCCCGACGCCCGCGGCGGTGTCCCGGCCCCGGGTCCGGCGGCCTCGGCGGCCGCGGCGGCGCGCAGTGACCGGTGGGTGGGCGCGTCGGGCACCTCGTCGGGACGGCCCACGGCGAACTCCTTGCGGAGCACCGGCACCACCTCCTCGCCGAGCAGGTCCAGCTGCTCCAGCACGGTCTTGAGCGGCAGGCCGGCGTGGTCGATCAGGAACAACTGCCGCTGGTAGTCGCCGGCGTAGGCGCGGAACCCCAGCGTCTTCTCGATCACCTCGGCCGGGGAGCCGACCGTGAGCGGTGTCAGGGAGGTGAACTCCTCCAGCGAGGGGCCGTGCCCGTAGACGGGCGCGTTGTCGAAGTACGGCCGGAACTCGGACACCGCGTCCTGGCTGTTGCGGCGCATGAAGACCTGCCCGCCGAGGCCGACGATGCCCTGGGCGGCGGTGCCGTGGCCGTAGTGCTCGAACCGCCTGCGGTACAGCTCCACCGTGCTCCGGGTGTGGGAGGGCGGCCAGAAGATGTGGTTGGCGAAGAACCCGTCGCCGTAGTACGCGGCCAGCTCGGCGACCTCGGGGGTGCGGATGGAGCCGTGCCACACGAACGGCGGGACGCCGTCCAGCGGGCGGGGCACGAGGGTGAAGCCCTGCAACGGGGTGCGCAGCTTCCCCTCCCAGTCCACCGCCTCCTCGCGCCACAGCCGGCGCAGCAGGCCGTAGTGCTCCACGGTCAGCGGCACCGCGTTGCGGATGTCCTGGCCGAACCACGGGTAGACCGGGCCGGTGTTCCCGCGGCCGAGCATCACGTCGGTGCGGCCGCCGGACAGGTGCTGGAGCACGCTGAAGTCCTCGGCGATCTTGACCGGGTCGTTGGTGGTGATCAGCGTGGTCGACGTCGAGAGGATGAGCCGCTCGGTCTGCGCGGCGACATGGCCGAGCAGGGTCGTGGGGGACGAGGGCACGAACGGCGGGTTGTGGTGCTCACCGGTCGCGAAGACGTCGAGGCCGACCTCCTCGGCCTTCCTGGCGATCGCGACCGTGCCCTGGATGCGCTCCGCCTCGGTGGGGACGCGGCCGGTGGTCGGGTCGGGGGTCACGTCACCGACGGTGAAGATGCCGAACTGCATGCCGGCCGTCTCCGTTCCCGCCATGGGTGCCTCCGCCGCTAGCTGCTCCGCCCGCTGGCCCGGGACCGTGTGCTGAGTACCCCCGGGGCCGGGCTCAAACCGGGCGGTCGGGGCCGGGGCGGACGGGGCCGCGCCGGGCCCCGCGCCTCACCGCGGGGCGCCTTCCGGGGGGCATGAGGCACCCGCCGTCCCCACCGAGACCCCGCCTCCCTCCGCGAGGCGCCCCCGTCGGTCACCCTGTACGGTGACGCCGTACGGCCGAAGCCCAGCTCGCCGGAGGATGTGACCGTGCCGTTCGAACGTCTCCCCGCCGGTCCGGCCGGCCGGATCGGGCTCGGCCTCGCCGCCCTCGGGCGGCCCGCCTACATCACCCTCGGCCGGGACCGTGACCTGCCCGCCGAGCGGACCGTCGCCGCGATGGAGGCCCGAGCCCACGAGGTGCTCGACGCGGCGTACGCGCACGGAGTGCGGTACTTCGACGTCGCCCGCTCGTACGGGAGGGCGGAGGAGTTCCTCGCCGACTGGCTGCGCGGCCGCCCGGAGACCCACGATGTCGTGGTCGGCAGCAAGTGGGGCTACACGTACACGGCCGACTGGCGCGTCGACGCGAAGGTGCAGGAGGTCAAGGACCACAGCCGGGCCACCTTCGACCGGCAGCGTGCCGAGACGCGCCGCCTCCTCGGCGACCGCCTCGACCTGTACCAGGTGCACTCCGTGACGCCCGAGAGCCCCGTCCTCACGGATCGCGCGCTGCAGGACGGGCTGGCCTCGCTCGCCGCCGAGGGCGTCACCATCGGCGTGAGCACGAGCGGCCCCGGGCAGCCGGACGCGATCCGCGCCGCGCTCTCGGTCACCGTGGCGGGCGTCCCGCTCTTCTCCAGCGTGCAGGCCACCTACAACCTCCTGGAGCCCTCGGCGGGCCCCGCCCTCGCGGAGGCGCACGACGCGGGACGCACCGTCATCGTCAAGGAGGCACTGGCCAACGGCCGCCTGGTGTACGAGGCGGCCGGCTCCCCCCTCGGCCGCCTCTCGGACGAGACCGGCAGGCCCCCCGACGCCCTGGCCCTGGCGGCCGTGCTGCGCGAGCCGTGGGCGGACGTCGTCCTCTCCGGCGCCGCCACCACCGCCCAGCTCGCCGGCAACGTCTCGGCGTCGGAGGTCCACCTCACCGACGCCGACGCCGCCCGCCTGTCGACGCTGGCCGAGCCGGCCCCCGCGTACTGGCGGCACCGGTCCGGCCTGCCGTGGGCCTAGCTGTTCTGTCCACTGAGGTTGGTGACAGTGATCACGTGTGGGCGGGCCCGGGACCCGGCCCGTACGGGTCCTGGGAGACAAGGCGAATCCACCCGGGCATCCGCGCCGGCCTGCGGGGCCCCGGCCCGCGCCGGCCGGCCCCGCCGGCCGGCCCCGCGCCGGCCTGCGGGGCCGGGGCATCCGGGCTGTCATCCCCGAACGCACCGACCACGCGACGACACGCGCACTTGGCACTGAGGAACGGCATGCCGGTCGGGCAGCGTGCCGGGCGTCACCCCCTGCAGTCGTACAGAGTCTGTTCGCCGAGGCCGATCTGCGAGGCGAGCCCTGCCGCGGCGGACGGCGCCGCCTCCGGTACGCCGTAGGCGCCCGGAGAGACCGGGGTGCACGTGCTCTGCACCCACTTCCGGCGTTCCAGGGCACCGGGGGAGGAACCGAAGCCGCCGGGGAAGGCACCGCCATGCGCCGGCGTGCTCAGCACGAACGCCAGCTCATGGTGGTGTGCCAAGGTGGAGAGTTCCCTGACGCTTGGCGCGGGGTCATCCCCCTTGAAGCCGCCCAGGCCAATGACGGTGGCGTCAGTGCTCAGTGTGTACTGCGCGGAGCGCAGCGCGCCGCCTTCGACGGCCAGAGCGACCTCGGTGCCGCCGGCATGCCGGGTGACGTAGTCCAGCATCTTCGCCTGCTTGGGGGCCAGCCGGTCAGTTCCGATCAGGCTGCCGCCCGGCAGCTGGCCGTAGAGCAGGAACTCACGCAGTGAGCCGGGAACCCTCGCGCCGCCGCCGAACGACGCGCTGACGGGCCCGGCACTGGGGATGTAGCCCTTGACGCCGTTCGACATCGAGGTGAGCGCGGTGTTCACCGACCACACGGCGGGTGCTACGAGGGCGGCGGCTGTTCCGCACGCCGCCAGCGCGTAGGTGAAGCGTCGGGGGCAGGAGGGCCGGTACCGGTGCACGGCCAGGCCGGCGACGGTGACCACGGTGAGAACAGCGACGGCGTACCGCAGCCACCCGTTGTACGTGGTGTCGCGGGAGACCAGGAACCAGGCCCACACCCCGGTGGCGACGACCCCCAGGGCCGGCAGCAGCCAGGCGGCGTCCGACGCGCGGCGCAGGCGCCACAGCAGGGGCAGGCCGGCGGCCGAAAGGACGGCGATCGCCGGGGCCATCTCGGTGGTGTAATACGCGTGGAAGGTGCCCTGTTCGTAGGTGAAGATCACCGCCATGGTGACAAGCCATGTGCTCCACAGCACCCAGCCGGCGCTGCGGACGCGGTCGACGGGCAGCTTACGACGCCACGCCACGACGCCGACGGTCGCGGCCGTGATCAGTACGAGAGCGGTCCAGGGCATCAGCCAGCCGATCTGCGGGGCGACCGTCTCCGCGAACAGACGGCCGATGCCGGCGGGTCCCCCCGCGAAAGCGCTGCCGATGGCCTTGCCCAGGGAGATGAGGTGCATCTCCGCGGCGGACGGCGGGGGACCGTGGAAGCCTCCGTGCCCGCCGCCGCTCCCGCCGGCGGCCGTCTCCTGGCCCAGAAGGCGGCTGAAACCGTTGTATCCGAACGCGAGGTCCCAGGTGGAGTTGTCGGTGGTGCTCGCGATATAGGGCTTCTTACCGGGCCACCACGTGGTCAGGGCAACCCACCACAGCGATGACACGATGAGGACCACGGCGGAGCCCAACAGGTCGAGCAGTCGCCGACCCCACCCCGCGCGGCGGCCGACGAGGTAGGCGATGCAGAGTGACGGCACGATCAGCCACGCCGCCAGGAACTTGGTGACGAAGCCGCAGCCGATGAAGAACGCCGCCAACATCAGCCATGCCGTGGCCTTCCGGGGCTCGATATGAGCCTCCACCGACCGGGTGAACGCGTAGACGGCGGCCAGGCACCACAGGACGAGCAGGGTGTCCGTGCTGTTGTCCCGATCGACGGCGACGGTGATCGGCGTGAGGCAGAGGATCAACGCGGCCAGCAGAGCGACGTTGTCGCCCATCCAACGCCGCACGATCCGGTGCAGCAGGAAAACCGAGGCGGCCCCCTCCAGCGCCTGCGGCAACAGCAGGCTCCATCCGTGGTACCCGAAGACCGCGGTGGAGAGTACCTGCGGCCACAAGGCCATGGGTGGTTTGTCTATGCTGACGAGTCCGAGTGGGTCGAAGGCCCCGAAGAGGAAATTGGTCGCGTTCTTGGACATCGACTTCACGGCAGCGGCGTAGAAGGCGTCGCCATGTCCCGTGGAGTCTATGTTCCACAGGTAAAGCATGGCGGACAGCGCGACTATGAGTCCGAGGGCCGTTGCACGCACCCTGCTCTCGCCTGGCGTCGCTTCCACCTCTGGGGGCGGAACGGCTCGCGCGATCGTGGCCTGTGACATCGCAAATTGTTCTTTCATCCGGGTTTACATGAAGGCGAGAAGAAGGGAAATCCGTGCGGAGCCACCCCTACTTGGTTCTCTGCCGGTGCAGCGGGGTTCTGGGGGTGGTGGATTCTTCCCGTTCGCCGTTCCGCCGTGTCCGGTGCGCAGACTGTGCGCCTATCGCGGCATGGGGCGGGAAGGGCGTTCTTCGGCCTGATGGTCGTCCGGAAGCGGGGTGGGGGGTTCCGGATACGCGGGCGGGCAGCCTGTGAGCTGCTCGGCCGGGACAGGCCAGCCTGTGGGCGAACGTGCCGAGGGTTGCGTCGGACGCGAGCCGGAGGACCGGCTCGGTGGGCTGGGATTGTCTCATAGGTGGTGCCGGTCGGCCGCCGGCGGTCGCCCCGGACGTTACTGCGTGTAGACAGCACGGACCAGCCGGGTCCATCCGCCGGCCGCTTCCGGGGTGCGGGACTTCGCGCAGGCCCAGGCCGGGGGCCGCTCGAACCGCCGCAGTTGCGTGCGGGCGGCCCATCTTTCACATGGTGCGGACACGGCGAAGGATGTCCTCGCCGTACCCGTCTGACGTGCCGTGATGCGTCGTGTCAAGGGGAGCGGCAGAGCGTTTTCGGACAGCGCGGTCTTGTAGGTGTAATAGCCAAGTGGTAGACCCGTGGCTGCTTCTGCGCCCGTCCCGGAGCCGCATCCGGGTCGGGCGCCCCCGGTAAGTCCCCGTCTGTCGAAAGTCCGTCGACAGGAAGGTCCGTACCGTGAGTGACGCACCCACCCCCTCCCAGGACACCCCCCGGGACAGCGCCCCCGCCACCCCCGCCGCCACCCCCGCCTCTGCCGCCACCCCCGCCCCGGGCCCGGCCCGCAGAACCGTGCTGAACGGAGCCGTGGCCGCCGCCGCCCTCGGTGGCGCGCAGTTCGCGATCCCCGCCCCGGCCCGCGCCGCCACGACGGGCGCCGCGCCGCGTGCCGCGGCGAGCACCGCCGCCCGGGGGCCCGTGACGACGAAGGCCAGCGCCACCCCCTTCGGCCGGCCCACCGCGTCGGCGGCCGAGCCGGGCGTCGCCATCAAGGCCGTGCGCGGCAGCAGGGACGGCGGCTGGGGCGGCCAGACCCGCGCCGAGGTGCTGGCCCGGCACGGAGTGGTGGCCACCAGCCAGTCCGTCGCCGCCCAGGCCGGGCTGCGCATCCTCCAGGAGGGCGGCAACTCCGCCGACGCCGCCGTGGCGACGGCCGCCATGCTCGGCCTCGTCGAGCCCAACAGCGCGGGCATCGGCGGCGACTCCTTCGCCATCCACTACCACGCCGCCGGCCGCAGGCTCTACGGCCTCAACTCCAGCGGCTGGGCCCCCTCGGCCTGGACCCCCGGCTACTTCCGCGACCACGGCTACACACAGCAGACCGGCATGCCGGACCACGGCGTCCACACCATCACCGTGCCCGGCGCCGTCGAGGGCTGGCACCGGCTGGTCGACCGCTTCGGCACCCGGGACCTGGGCACCCTGCTGAAGCCCTCCATCGACCTGGCGGAGCAGGGCTTCGGCCTCACCGAGCGCATCCACCACCAGTGGAGCGGCGCCGTCGACCTGCTGGCGAAGGACCCCGACTCGGCCAGGGTCTTCCTCACCGGCGGCAAGGCCCCCGAGCTGTACGGCATCTTCCGCAACCCCGACCTCGCCGCCGCGTACCGCCTGATCGCGCGCGAGGGCCGGGACGCCATGTACAGCGGCGCGATAGCCGACGCCGTCATACGGAAGATACGCGCCGCCGGCGGCGCCATGGACCCCGCCGACCTCGCGGACTTCGAGGCCGAGTGGGTCGACCCCATCACGGTGAACTACCACGGCTACGACGTCTGTGAACTGCCGCCCAACACCCAGGGCTTCGCCACCCTGCTCATGCTCAACATCATCGAGCAGATCGGCCCCGTCCTCGGCTACGACCTGGCCGGACTGGGCCCGCGCTCCCCGCAGTTCTGGCACCTGCTGGTGGAGGCGAAGAAGCTCGCCTACGACGACCTCAACCGCTACCAGGGCGACCCCCGCTTCACCGACGTGCCCCTGGAGAGGCTGCTGTCCAAGGCCTACGCCAAGGAGCTGTGCGCCCGGATCGACCCGGACAAGGCGGGCACCCCCCGCTACCCCGGCTCGGTGATCTCCGGCACCGTCTACCTCACCACCGCGGACCGGTGGGGCAACATGACGTCGTTCATCTACAGCATCTTCGACACCTTCGGCTCCGGCGTGACCGTGCCGGGGTACGGCTTCCCGCTCCAGAACCGCGGCGCCCTCTTCAACCTCGATCCCGCCTCGCCCAACATCGTGGCCCCGCACAAGCGCCCGTACCACACCCTGATACCGGCCTTCGTGATGAAGGACGGCCGCCCCGTCCTCTCCTTCGGCAACATGGGCGGCGCCGAGCAGCCGCAGGCCCAGGCCACCGAGCTGGTCAACATGATCGACCTCGGCATGAACCCGCAGGCCGCCGCCGACGCGGCCCGCTTCGCCCACAACCAGTACGAGAACTCCCTCGGCCTGGAGCCCGAGTTGTACGACCTGGTGGGCGCGGGCCTGAAGGCACTCGGTCACCACCTCACCGACCCCGACACCTCCTCCATGGGCGGCTACCAGGCCGTCCTCTTCACCCCGGAGCACGAGGGCGACCACCCCGCACCGACCGGTCCCGACGGCCCCGTGAACGGCGTCTACCGCGCGGCCTCCGACCACCGCAAGGACGGCTCGGCGGTGGGCTGGTGAGGCTCCTCGCCGTGCCCGGCCACCGGGCGGACCGCGGCGGCAACCACGTGGACGACGTGGACGACGTGGACGCTCAGACGTGCGGGACGGCCGCGACGGGGCAGGGTGCGTGGCGGAGCGCGGCCCTGAGCACGGGGCCGAGGCGGTGCCCCCGGTGGTGGCCGTCGCGGTGGGTGCCGACGACGAGCAGGGCACCGTCGGCGGCGGCCGCCAGCAGGACGTCGGCGGCCCGTCCCTCGGCGAGGACGCAGGACGTCTCGATCCGGGGAGTCGCCCCCCGCACGGCGGCCATGACGGCGTCCAGGCGCCGCCGGGCCTGCGCACGCCGGGCGAGCCGGGCGCCGTCCGGCTGCCCGGTGTGCGCCGCGGCCTCCTCCGCCCTGGGCACCCGCCACGCGTGCACGGCCCGTACGGCGCACCCGTGCGCGACGGCCGACGTCAGGGCGAACGAGGCCGCGGCGAGGGCGTCGCCGTGGTCGCCGACGCCGAGCACGATCGGACCGCCCCCGCCCCCGCCCCCGGCCCCGCCTCCGCCCGCGGGCGGGGGTAGCTCGCGGGCCACCACGACGGGGCAGGGCGCCCGGGTCACCACCGGCAGGCTCACGGACCCGAGCAGCGCCCCGGCGAGCGGCCCCAGCGCCCTGCGGCCCAGCACGAGCAGGGCGGCCGACTCCCCCTCGGCCAGCAGGCCGGGCACCGGATCGCGCAGCAGGACCTCCGTCGAGACGGGGACCTCGGGCCGGCGGGCGCGGGCCCGTGCTTCCGCCTCGTGCGTGACGCGGTCGGCGAGCGGCAGCGCGGGGCCCTCGTAGTGCGCCCACACGGCCGCGTGCACGATGCGCAGCGGCAGGCCGCGCAGGGCGGCCTCGTCCACGGCCCAGTCCGCCGCCGCGCACGCGGCGGCGGACCCGTCGGTCCCGACCACCACCGGCCTGCCGTCCGTCCACCGGCCTGTCACCTCTCGCACCCCTCGTGCGCGTGTGGCGCACCCCTCGCGGGTCGCGCGGGCCGCCCGGGGCCCGGCACCGCCGCCCGGCCCCGCTGTCCCGATCCTCACCCGCCCACCGCCATCCGGCGAGTCGGGCGGCGCGGGATCCGAGGCGGCCCTACCCGGGCGCGCCCCGTACCCGGGCGGCGTGATCGGGCACGTACGTCTGGGTGTCGCGGGGCGGCCGCCGGTACCCGGTGGCGGGCGGCCGGGACGGGACCGCGAGGGCCGGGGCCGTGACCTCGCGGTAGGGCACGGTGGAGAGCAGGTGGGCGATCATGTTGAGCCGGGCCGCGCGCTTGTCGTCGCTCTCGACCACGTACCACGGCGCCTCCGGGATGTCCGTGTGCGCGAACATCACGTCCTTGGCGCGCGAGTACGCCTCCCAGCGCGTGATGGACTCCAGGTCCAGAGGGGACAGCTTCCAGCGCCGCACGGGATCCTCCAGGCGGCTGCGCAGCCGCTGCTCCTGGACGGCGTCGCTGACCGAGAACCAGTACTTGCGGAGCAGGATGCCGTCCTCGACGAGCATCCGCTCGAACACCGGGCACTGCCGCAGGAACCGTTCGTACTCCTCCTGGGTGCAGAAGCCCATGACGTGCTCGACTCCCGCCCGGTTGTACCAGCTCCGGTCGAACAGCACGATCTCGCCCGCGGTGGGCAACTGCTCCGCGTACCGCTGGAAGTACCACTGGCCGCGCTGCCGGTCGGTGGGCCTGGGCAGGGCCACGATCCGGGCGAGCCGCGGGTTGAGGCGCTCGGTGACCCGCTTGATCACGCCGCCCTTGCCCGCCGCGTCCCTGCCCTCGAAGAGGACCACCAGCCGTGCGCCCTCGGCCCGCACCCACTCCTGCATCCTGACCAGCTCGACCTGGAGCCGCCGCAGCTCGGCCCGGTAGTCGGCGCGGGGCACCCGGCCACCGTGCCGTTCCTCTTCCGGACCGCTCTTCGGCATCTCCGCCCGCCTTCCGCAGCTCGCCCGCGCGCCACCCGGTCACCGTCCCGCAGGGGGTGCCGGCGCCGCCGCACGCGACCGTGGTGTGCACCACCACCATGAGCCGGCCCGCGCCCGGCCGCACCCCCGTGGCGGCCGCCCGCGCGCGAGCCGGTCTCCTTCCCGTGCCGTGGTGTGGTGCGGTGCGGACGACGGTGTGCCGCCCGCTCACCGTGCGGCGCCGGCGCTCAGCCGTCCGCGCTCTCCTCGGTGTCGGAGCCGCAGGCGAACGGCGTGCCGTTCGGGCCGTCCTGGGCGCACACCTTGATTCCCACGGAGTCGTGGGCCTTCACACTGATGTCGACGTACACCGCGCCGCCGCTGCCGCTGCGCTGGGCGCCCTTCAGTTTGCCGTTGATCCAGATCCAGGCCTTGATGCCGACGCCGTCGTGGCACGTGTCGAAGACACCGACGGTGTCGTCGCCGTACTGGGAGTCGTAGTCGATGAACGAGGCGCCGCCGTAGTGGGCACAGCGCGGCGACGGGCCCGTGAAGACGGGGAAGCTGTCGTCCGTCGCGGCCGAGGCCGACGCGGGGACGGCGCCCGCCACGGCGAGCGCGGCGCCCATGAGGAGGGCGCCGCCGAGCGCGCCGGATCGTTTCAGAGAGTGCGTCACCATTGCCGGGTTCCTTCCGTACGAGGGCCGGGCTCTGCGTGTCCGGCCCGCGGTGAGGCCATCGTGCGAGCCGGGCGGCCGGCGGTGCCACGGAACGGAGCCAGGTGACGGTATGTGGGGACGTCCCGGCCGCTGACCTGCGGGGACGCGGGCCGTCATGAGGTCGGGCCGGGACGGTGGGGGGCAGCCGCTTCGGGCCCCCCGGCCTGCTTCGGCCCACCTCGGCCGGATCCGCCCCGGCTCCCCGGCCCGTTCCAGCCCGGGACCCCTCGGTCAGGTCCGCCCCGGCCCCTCGGCCCGTTCCAACACGGGTCCCCTCGGTCGGATCCGCCCCGGCCCCTCGGCCGGATCCGTCACGTCCTCCTCGGCCGATTCCAGCCTCAGTCCACCTCGGCCGGATCCGTCACGTCCTCCTCGGCCCGTTCCGGATCAGTCCTCCTCGGCCAGATCCGGCCCCGGCCGCCTAGGCCGGTTCCAGCGTCAGTCCTCCTCCGTCAGGTCCGCCTCTCCCCTGAGCCACTTCCTGAGGAGTTCCTTTCTGACCTTGCCGAAGGAGTTCCTCGGAAGGCGGGGGACCGTTTCCAGGCGGCTCGGCCAGTACCACTCCGTCATGCCGATGGTCCGCAGGTGGTCGCGGACCGCGCGGAGGTCGAGGGGGACGCCGTCCTGGACGGTGATGGCGCAGGCGAGTTCGGCGCCGGTCCCGTCCTGGTATCCGACGACGGCGACGTCCTTGATGCCCTCCAGTTCGAGCAGTGCCTGCTCGACGTCGAGGACGGGGATCATGAACTTGCTGCCGACGCGGTCGGCGGCCCTGCCGACCAGGCGGATACCGCCGCGGCCGTCCGGGACGGCCAGGTCGCCCGTGTCGAACCAGCCGTCGTCGTGGTCGGCGACCACGGTCAGCTCGCCGGTGTCCCGGCCGAGCGTCGCGAGGCAGACAGAGCCGCCGCGGATGTGCAGCCGACCGGGCCGCTCGTCGGTCACCTCCCGGTCGGAACGCAGGTCGAGCTCCGTGCCCGGCACGGGTCGGCCCACACTGTGCAGGGCCCAGTCGGGCGGGTCGCCGGCTCCGGTGACGGTGCCGGACGCCTCCGTCATCCCCCAGATCGCCCGCAGCGTCAGGCCGAACACCTCGGCGACGTCCCGCAGCAGCTCCGCGGAGACCGCCGCGCCCGTCGTCATCACCGTCCTCAGCGCCGGCAGCGGCACATCGTGCCGGCGGGCCTCGGCGGCCAGCGCGGTGAGGAAGGGGGGCGCCGCCGTCAGCATGCCGCACCCCGACTCGGCCATCAGACCGAGCGCCGCGCGCGGCTCCCAGACGTCCATGAGGACGGCCGCCCCGCCGGTGAGCAGCGGCAGGCCGATGCCGGCCCACAGGCCGGCGCTGCGCGTGAGCGCGTGAGGGGTGAAGAACGCGTCCCGCGGGCCGTAGTTCTCGGAGCGGACATAGGGACGGCATGTGGAGTAGTGGATGTTGAGGGTGTGCAGCGCGGCCTTGGGCTCTCCGGTGGTGCCGGAGGTGAACAGCACGAGGGCGACCCGGTCCGGATCGACCGGGGGCTCCGCGAAGGCCGCCGGGCGGGTCCCGTTCCCGGGAGCCGCCGCGACGCGGCGGAAGAAGTCGACGTCCCCCTCGGAGAGCTGCCGCCCGAGTACCAGTCTGTGCCGCAGATCCGGCAGGCGCGGGGCCAGTTCCGCGAGCGCGGCCGCGTGGCCGAAGCCCGCCCAGGTGTCCGGGACGGCGCACACCGTGGCCCGCAGCACGCGCAGGACGCGCTCCAGCTCCCGCTGCCGAAGGGTGGGCGACACGGGCGCGATGACGGCACCCACCCGGAGGCATGCGAGCATCAGCGCGCTGCCCTGCCACCAGTTCGGCAGCTGGACGGCCACCACCTGGCCCGGTCCTACGCCCAGCCCGCGCAGCACGTCGGCGCACCGCTCGACGTATCCGCCGTACTCCGCGTAGCTCACGCGTGTCGTCGTGCCCGTCGCGGCCGTGTACGCGAAGACGGCGGGGGCGTCGGGTGTGGTGCTGCGCCAGTGGTCCAGATCGGCGAGGTAGTCACCGTCGCGCCAGACCCCCGAGGCCCGGAACCGGCCCGCTGTGGAAGGAGAAGGACGCACCGTCAGGAACGCGTGCCCCGCCTCGGGTATGAAAGGTTTCATTCCCGGAACGTAACACAGCGTGCCCCGGCGGGACCGACCAGAATCACGGCTTCCGGCGCCCCCGCCGGACAGGCGGCCGCCCGGATCCCGGCGGAGCCACCGGCCGTCGGCCCGCAACGGACCCACAAGAGCCTCACCACAACCCGACAAGGGGCGCGGGGACCCGCGCGCCACACCCCCACCGGCCGACAGCCCGCAACGAACCCACGAGGACCCCACCACAACCCGGCACGGGGCACGGGGACCCGCGCAACACACCCCCACCGGCCGCGGCAGCCGGGAAGCGGCCCCGGCCGGGCACAAGCCCGTGCCCCGGCCTACTCGTACATCACGTACTCGGGTTGCGGCCTGAGGGCCAGCACCTCCTTCGGGGACATCAGACGACTGCCCCTGGTGTCCTCGTCGTAGAAGAGCTTGAAGCCGGTGTGCAGCCCGGCGGGCATGTCCCGCACCAGGCGGTGCCACGTGGCCCGCTTCAGGGCGGGCGAGCCGATGCCGTCCGCGCTCATGACGGGCACGACGCCCGGATACGTCCGCAGGGCGGCCCTGTCGCCGACCACGGACGGCGCCACCTCGTGGAAGACGAGCGGCTTCTCGGGCAGGTCGTGGCCGGCGACGACGCCCGACAGATAGCGGGCGACGGCGCCCAGTTCACGGCCGTCGGTGTGCCCGTACGTGCGGCCGGGCACCTGGCCCGGGCCCATCTCCCACTCCGGGTCGAGCGCCACGCCCACGTCGGGGTGCACCAGCCAGCGGTGCAGCGCCCTGACCTCGTCGAGCACGGACGCCCTGCCGGGCTGGATGTTCAGCAGGAGCATCGCCCTGTGCCGGCGGGCGAGGTCGTGGAAACGGGCGATGGTGGCGGACGGCGTCCGGGTGCGGTAGGTGCCGTCCGGGCCGGGGACGGCGTCGGCCACGCAGGCCAGCAGCTCGAACACCGGCAGCGGCGCCCGGCCGCCGGCGTAGGCGTGGGACCTCTCCGCTATCTCGCCGGCCCGCTCCTCGGGGTCGCCCGTGCCGAGCCGGCCGAGCGCGGTGGCGCCGGGCAGGCCGCAGTAGCCGAAGAGCCGGTGGGCGGGGAACAGCGTCCGCCCGCCGCGGGGCAGTTCCGGCGGCCGCCGGGTGCGGGTCGGCGAGGGCGAGGGCGAGGGCGACGAGGGGCGGTGCCCCTGGGAACGACTGGCCGTACCGCCCGGCGACCCCTGCGCTTCGCCGGTACCGCCGCACCCGGTGAGCAGGCCGGCCGTGCCGAGCGCCGCCGGTACCGCCGCGGCGAGGATGCTCCGCCGGCTCGGTGCGGGGCGGTCGCCCGCCTCGGCCCGGCGCCCTTGCCGCGCATGCCGTCCCCTGGGCTCGCTGGTCGTTCCGTCGGCCACGCCGCCTCCGTCCGCCGCCTGAGTTCCCCCCGTCCGCCTCGGTGCAGATGCGCCTTGCCGCACACGGCCGGGCGAAACACGACCGTCCGGGGTACGGGCCGCGGTGCGGCGGCTCCGGCACACGACCGTCCGGGTACGGGCCGCGGTGCGGCGGCTCCGGCACACGACCGTCCGGGTACGGGCCGCGGTACGGGGGCTCCGGCACGCGACCGTCCGGGTACGGGCCGCGGTACGGGGGCTCCGGTCCAAGACGCCGGGGAACCGGGGGCGCGGAGCCGGTGCCAGGTGTCCGCCCCCGTACGCGCGTCGCCGCTCGGTGACCCTCGGTTTCCCCCTCCCGCGGGCGGGGCACCCGTGCCCGGTGTTCTCTCCTATGAAGCGGGCCCGGGCGGCTGCTCGTGCGTGGAAGGCGGCGGGTGCGAGCGGTCCGGCGGACGGTGCGGCGGCGGGCGGTGCGGCGGCGGGCACCGGGACGGCCCCGGGCACCGGACCCGGTGCGGCCCCGGGCACGGGAGCTGGGCGGAGGTCCCCGGGGGACGGCGGCGCGGCGGCGCGGAACGGCACCGCGACGCGCCTCGCCGACGCCCTGGACCGGCGGTTCCCGGCGTCCGAGGGCGGGGGCCTGCTGCGCAAGGCGTTCCCCGAGCACTGGTCGTTCCTGCTCGGCGAGTTGGCGCTGTACAGCTTCGTGGTGCTGCTGGTCACGGGCGTCTGGCTGACGCTGTTCTTCCACCCCGCCATGACGGAGGTCGTCTACCACGGGCGGTACCGGCCGCTGGACGGCGCCCGGATGTCGGAGGCGTACCGCTCGACGCTGCACATCAGCTTCGACGTGCGCGGCGGACTGCTGATCCGGCAGGTGCACCACTGGGCGGCACTGGTCTTCGTGGCCGCGATCGGGCTGCACCTGCTGCGGGTGTTCTTCACGGGGGCCTTCCGCAGGCCGCGGGAGATCAACTGGGTGCTGGGCGTCACGCTGTTCGCGCTGGCGCTGGCGGAGGGGTTCGCCGGGTACTCCCTGCCGGACGACCTGCTGTCGGGCACCGGACTGCGGATCGCGCAGGGCATCATGCTGTCCGTGCCGGTGGTGGGCACCTATCTCAGCATGGGCGTGTTCGGGGCTCAGTTCCCCGGGCAGGACATCGTGCCGCGCCTGTACTCCCTGCACGTCCTGCTGCTGCCGGGGCTGCTGCTCGCGCTGCTGACGGCGCATCTGATCCTCGTCTTCTACCTGAAGCACACCCAGTGGGCGGGCCCCGGCAGGACCGAGCGGAACGTGGTCGGCAAGCCGCTGTTCCCGCAGTTCATGGCCTCCTCCCTCGGGCTGATGCTGGCCACCTCCGGCGTGCTGACGCTGCTCGCCGCGGTCGGCCAGGTCAATCCGGTGTGGGTGTACGGGCCCTACCGTCCCGACCAGGTCTCGACGGGTTCCCAGCCGGACTGGTACGTGGGGTTCCTGGAGGGCTCACTGCGCCTGGTGCCGCCGTGGGAGACCACGGTCGCCGGGCACACGCTGATGTGGAACGTCCTGCTGCCCGCGGTGGTGCTGCCGCTCGGGCTGTTCGCGGTGCTCTACGCGTACCCGTTCGCCGAGCGGTGGCTCACCGGCGACACGGGCGAGCACCATCTGTGCGACCGGCCCCGGGACCGGCCCGTGCGCACCGGCCTCGGCGTGGCGGGCCTCGCGTGCTACGCGGTGCTCCTCGCCGCCGGCGGCAACGACGTGATCGCCCACGCGCTCCACCTCTCGCTGAACGCGCTGACCTGGGTGTTCCGGATCGCCTTCGTGGTGCTGCCGCCGGTCGCGTTCGCGGTCACCCGGGGGCTCTGCCACGCCCTGCGGGCGTCCGGCCACGAACGGCTCACGGAGGGCGAGGAGACCGGTGAGGTACGGCAGTCGGTCACGGGGGGCTATGTCGAGTCCCGCGCCCCCGGCCCCTCGGCCCACATGCGAGCCGCCACTGAGCAGGGCTGCGCGCCGGCCCACCCGGTTCGCGGCGCCCGCCGGTGAGGTCGGCACCACCGGTGTGGTCGCCCTGCTCTTCCGCTTCTCGTGTTCCAGGACGACAGCCTCCGCGGCGCCCTCGACAAGCCGGACGAGCCGGTCGAAGGTCTCGGCGTGTTCTGGCTTCACCTTCCTCTGACGGTAGTCCTGGGGGGATCACTGCGATGAGCCGCCCGCCGAGTTCCAGCACGGTCTCTGCGAACGGTGAGTCGGCACCGGCAGCGATGCATGAGACGCCGGTGAGGTCTTCCGCATAGGGCTTGAGTGCCTCCCGCAGGCCGTCGCGGACAAGAGGGATGCTGTCTTCTGTCAGGTCCATGTGCCCGGTGACGGCGATGGTGACCACGGTGCTTCCTTGGTGGTCCGCTCCGTAAGTCCTTCGGGGGTTGACGTCGGGGGCGCTGCTCCGGTTGATGTCTGGTCAGGTGTCAGGTGTCAGGTGCGGCGAGGTGGAGTAGGCAGGCGCAGTCGAGTACGTCTGCGGGGGTTCCCGTGGGACTGCCGGCGGGCAGGGCCCACTTACTTCTTGGATTCGGCAAGCCTGATCATCAGCCCCTTGCTCGCGTGGAACAGCTCGGCGAAGCTGGCGTACTCCGAGGACTCCCCATATTTGGGCGCGAACTCGTATGCGGTCCACTCGCCGTCCGGGTGAGCTTTGACGGGATCAAGCAGCCATAGATCCTCGCCGCTGGCGATCACCAGAGCACGCTGGAACAGCGTGACCAACTCGTCGACCTCTTCCTCGGTGTAGATCTCGATCAGGTCGGTGCCAATGCCGGTGTTCCGCAGCCAGTCGATCTCGGCACATGAACTGACCTGGTCGATCCACCCGCCGACGCCGTGCCAGCCGTTGGTGACGGTCAGGAAGGCTCGCAGGCTGGGCGGGAACCGGATGCCCAGGCGCTGCTCGGTGGCTACAACGGTCTGCTCGTCCGCGGGCTCGGCGCCCAGCCAGTGGGTCTCGATCTGCTTGGCGGTCAGGCGTGGGCGCACGTACTCATTTGCGGTCTGCACGTACAAGCCGCCGTACTCGACCAAGTAGCCAGGCCAATCCCCGGCGGTTCGCGGCGCGCTCCCGCCCGATATCTCCGTCACGTCAGCGTTCCTCTCCTCCGGGTGAAACTCCCCGCGCCATTCTCCATCGGCCACTGCGGCCGCCGGGCATCAGCCGCCGGGTATGCGGGAAGAAGGCCAGCGACAAGGGGCCACGCCCACCAACGGCGCCGACTATGCCTGCGGCCGCAACGTCGGTGACCCCTACCTGACCGCCGAAAACCACCCCTGTGCGGCCCCTCGGCCGAGGGTGTAGGGATAGAGCTGGCTGAGCTGGGCCCGCACACGGCTGGACCTGGTTCGGGCTGCCGCCTCGACGGCGTGCCGGGCGTAGCCGACGGCACCTGTCGCATCACCCATGAGGAAGTGGCGTTCGGCGAGGCCGGTGCTGTCCAGGGCGTAGCTGCGGCCGTTCTCGGACCGCGCAGGTCCAGGGCCTCCTGGATGTGTTCGGTGAGCCCTACGAGTCCCACATCCACACGGGGCCGGCATCGCCGGTACCACGAACTACAGCCACAAGGAGTGTCCCGGCCCACCGCGGCGGGCCACCCCCCGGCCGCGAACGGGCCGAAGCCGGAGCGTGGCCTCTGTGCCTCCGCCGCTGGTGCAGGCGTGCCCGAGGCACGACGCCGCACCCGTCACCACCACGGACCAGGCGCCGGCCCGCCCCGGGTCGCAGAGCCCTCACGGGCCGCATCCCCTCCGGGGGCACCTTCCGCGCGCACCTTCCGCGCGCACCTTCCGCGCCATCAAAGCGGTGGGGGACGCCTCGCAGGGGCAGTCTCCGTCGCAGCGGGAGCACCCGCCGCCGGTGGGTTGCTCGCGCCCACGCGGCGGAGCCTCCCCACTGGGCGGGCGAGGCTCGGCCCCGGCCCCCCGAAATGGGCCGGGGCGTGGCCGCACAGGAAGGTGGCGGTCAGCCGCCGCCCTCGGCGAGGCGGCCTTCGAGCATCCGCTTGGCCCGCTGCGCCCGCTCCCGGTCCTGCTCCTGGATGGTCCGGATGAAGTCGGAGAGCTCGTCGTCGCCCATCGCGCGCGCGTCCTCGATGTACGACTCCAGCGTCGACGACTCCTTCAGCGTGTGGTACAGCATGCTGACGAGGTTGTACGTCCTGTCCTGGACGCCCATCCGGGTCTCGGTGGCCATGGCACTTCCCTCCGTCGGGTCTCGATGGTCCTGTGCTCACGTGCCGCGTACCCCTCCCCCGGAAGCCGATGCCGCCGGTCGGGCACGTCGGCCGCCCGCGGTGGCCGGTGGCCGGTGGCCGGTGGGCTCCACGGCCCGGGGCCCCCTACCGCCGCGACCGGGCGCGGAGCGACCGGAGGCGCAGGGCCGCCGTCGCCGCGGCGGCGAGCCCGGCCACCAGGGCGGACGCGGCGGCCGGGTGCCGGGCGACGGCGGCCTCGAAGGAGCGGGCGTGCGCCGAGTCGTCGAAGGCCCCGTGCGCGCCGTGGTCGTCGCCCGCCATCCGGTCCACCGGGTGGAAGAGGTTGCCGGCGCCGGCCGGCGGCGCGCCGTCCGTCTGCTGCGCGTCGAAGCCGGTGCGGGCGAGGTAGCGGTCGAGCAGGGCGGGGGCGAGCCGGTTGGCCCAGACGGTCGCCAGGGTGGAGGCCCCGACGTAGTACTGCTTGCGGCCGGGGTGGTCCGCGGCGCGCAGCACACCGCGGGCGGCGACCTCCGGCTGGTAGATCGGCGGGACGGGGCTCGGGTGGCGGGGCAGGCGGGAGCGCACCCACGAGAACTGCGGGGTGTTCACCGCGGGCAGCTGCGCGACGGTCACCCGCACCTTGCTGCCGCGGTGCAGCAGCTCGGTGCGGAGCGACGAGGTGAAGCCGTTGACGGCGTGCTTCGCGCCGCAGTACACCGACTGGAGCGGGATGGCGCGCTCGCCCAGCGCGGAGCCCACCTGCACGACGGTGCCGCGGTCGCGGGGCAGCATCCTGCGCAGGGCGGCGCGGGTGCCGTTCACGAAGCCGAGGTAGGTCACCTCGGTGACCCTCCGGTACTCCTCGGCCGTGATCTCGTCGAACGGGGCGAAGACACCGGTGAAGGCGGAGTTGATCCACACGTCGACGGGCCCGAAACGCTGCTCGGCCGCCTCGGCCGCGGCCTCGACCTGCTCCGCGTCCGCGGTGTCGGCGACCTGGACGAGCGCGCGGCCGCCGAGGGACTCGACCTCGCGCGCGGCGGCGTCGAGCCCGGCCCTGCCGCGGGCGACCAGCACGACGTCGGCGCCGCGCCGGGCGTACAGGCGGGCGGTGGCCCGGCCGATGCCGGCACTGGCGCCGGTGATCACGACGGTGACGGCCATGGTCAGCTCCTCTTCCGGTGCTCTCGGGGATGTGGGTGGCCCGGGTGGCCCGGGTGGCCCGGGTGTCCCTGGTGGCCCTGGTGTCCCGGGTGGCCCTGGTGTCCCGGGTGGCCCGGACCACCCGGGTGGCCCGGGTGGTCCCGGCCCGGCTCCTGGGCGAGGCGGGCGGTGGTCTCCAGCAGGAGGGCGTGCACGAAGGCCTGCGGGAGGTTGCCGCGCAGCTGCCGCTGGGCGATGTCGAACTCCTCCGCGTACAGACCGGAGGCCCCGCAGGCACTGCGGTTCCGCTCGAACCAGCGGTGCGCCGCGACCAGGTCGCCCTGCCGGTGCTCGGCCAGCGCCATCACGAACCCGCACAGCAGGAACGCGCCCTCGGCCTGCTCCAGCGGCCGCTCGTCGTGGCGGAAGCGGTACACGAAGTGGTCGCGGGCCAGCTCGCGCCGGCAGGCGGCCAGGGTGGCGCGGGTGCGGGGGTCGTCGGCGGGCAGGGCGCCGCGGACGGCGGGCAGCAGCAGCGCGGCGTCCGTCCCGGGGTCGTCGGGGGCGCGCTGCCAGTGGCCGTCGGGGTTGAGGCCCCAGGCGGACGTGCCGGCGAGGATGGTGTCGGCCAGCCGGGCGCAGCCCGCGGCGAGCGGGTGGCGGGGCGCCGCGGCGGCCATCGCGCGCAGCCCGGCGACGCAGGCCAGCCTGCTGTGCGTCCACAGCCGGGCGTCCAGCTCCCACACCCCGGCGTCGGGCTCCCGCCAGCGCTCCGCGACGGCCCGCACGGCGACGGCGGCGGCCTGCCAGGCGGCGCCGTCCAGACGGTGGTGCCGCTCGGCCGCCGCGAACAGCAGCAGGGCCTCGCCGAAGCAGTCGAGCTGGAACTGCCTGCGCACCTGGTTGCCGACGCGGTCGAAGCCGCCCGGGTAGCCGGGCAGGTCCAGTTCCCGCTGGGCGGGGACCTCCGAGCCGTGCACGGTGTAGGCGGGGGCGAGGCGGGGCCCGTCGGCGAGCAGCCGCTCGGTGGTGAACCGGACGGCGGCGTCCAGCAGGTCGTACGCGCCGGCGGCGGCCGCGGCCTGGCCCGCGTAGCTCTGGTCGCGGATCCACACGTACCGGTAGTCGTAGTTGCGGCCCTCCTCGGCGCGTTCGGGGAGGCTGGTGGTGGCGGCCGCGACCATGCCGCCGCGGCGGGTGGTCAGGCCGCGCAGCACGGCGTAGGCACTGCGGGCGTCCCCGGGCGTGGCGGTGTGCTCCAGCGCCGGCACCGCCCGCCGCCACGCGTCCTCGGTGGCGGCCCACAGCTCCGCGGCGCGGGGCAGGTCGCGGGGCAGGGGGCCGGCGGCGCACTCCAGGACCAGGTCGTGCCGCTCGCCCTGCTTCAGCTCGACGGTCGCCGTCAGCCCCTGCTCGCCGGCGCGGGCGGTCGGCGCCCCCTGCCAGCGCAGCCGGTGGCGGCCGGTACGCAGCCGCCACGTGCCGTCGTCGCCCTGCCGGGCGCAGTCGAGCGGCGCACAGCCGTAGCCGCCGTGCGGGTCGAGCACGACGTCGAGGCACGCCGGTCCGTCCACGGCCCGCAGCTGCCGCAGCAGCACCAGCCGGTCGGGGTCGCCGGGGAAGGCCAGCGCCTCACGGCACTCGACGATCCCGCCGGCCGTCACCCACCGGCTGCGCCAGATCAGGGTGCCCTCCTCGTAGTAGCCGCCGGTGACGTGCGTCTCCCGCGGGGTGACGGCGTAGCCGCCCCGGCCGCCGACGAGGGCGGCGAAGACGGCTTCGTCGTGCCAGGTGGGCGCGGACAGCCAGACGATGGCGCCGTCGGGGTCGACCAGCGCGCCGCGTTCCCCGTCGGCCAGCAGCGCGTAGTCGTGCAGCGGGTGCGGGGGGAAGGACACGCTCATGGGTGCCCGCCTCCCGGCCCCGCCACGCGGTACGGCCGGGCGCGCTCGGCGTTCAGGGTCAGACCGAGGCCCGGCGCACCGCCCGGTCCGGGGGTGACGGTGCCGCCCTCGGGGTCCGGGACGCCGTCGAAGAGCAGCCGCTCCACCCGGACGTGGTCGTGGAACCACTCCAGGTGGCGCAGGTTGGGCACCGCCGCGGCGGCGTGCGCGTGGGCGGCCGGGGCGCAGTGCCCTGAGATGCCGATGCCCCGGGCCTCGGCCAGCGCGGCGGCGCGCAGCCAGACGGTGATACCGCCGCACCGGGTGACGTCCGCCTGGAGGCAGTCCACCGCCCCGGCGGCGAGCATGTGCGCGAAGTACGGCAGGGTGTAGCCGTACTCGCCGGCCGTGACGTCCATGGGGACCTGGGCGCGGATCCCGGCGAGTGCGTCGAGGTGGTCCGAGGAGACCGGCTCCTCGAACCACGTCACGCCCGCACCGGCGAGCGCGTCGGCGACGCGGACGGCCTGCTTGGCGCGGTAGGCACCGTTGGCGTCCACATACAGCTCGGCGTCCGGCCCGATGGCGGCGCGGGCGCGGGCGACGCGCTCGCGGTCCCGCGCCTCGCACCGCCCCCACGACTCACCGATCTTGATCTTGACGCGCGGGATGCCCTGTTCCTCCACCCAGCCGCGCAGCTGCCGCTCCTGCCGCCGCGCGTCGTACGTGGTGAAGCCGCCGCTGCCGTAGACGGGCACGTCCCCGCCCGGGGGACCGGCCGCTCCCAGCAGCCGCACGAGCGGCAGGCCGAGGAGGCGGGCCTTGGCGTCCCACAGGGCGATGTCCACGGCGGAGACCGCCTGGGCGGCCACGCCGGGCAGTCCCGCGTTGCGCACGGCACGCCGCATGGCCTCGTTCAGGCGCGGCACGTCGAGTGCCGGGGCGCCCGTGACCACGCCGGCCAGCAGGTCGTCGACGATCCGCGCGGTGGCCGCGGGGGCGTAGGTGTAGCCGAGGCCGGTGACCTCGCCGCAGTGCACGGTGGCGAGGACCAGCGTGGTGCTGTCCCAGCTCAGGGTGCCGTCCGCCTCGGGCACGTCGGTGGGCACCGTGTAGGCGGCGCTCTCCACGCGCGCCACGAGCGGTTCGCTGTCGGAGACCTTCCTCTGCATCGTGAACCTTCTCCGTCGGGACGGGGTGGCCGTTCAGTTACGGGGGCGGGCCGCTCCCGTACGGGGAGGGGCCGGGCCCGTACGGGGGGCGTGCCCGTACGGGGAGGGGGCCGGGCCCGTACGGGCCGTTCCCCTGCCGGGGCCGTTCTCATGAGGGCGCGGGCCGGCCGCGCGGCGTGCGCGGGGCGCTACCGCCGAAGGGTCGTGCGGCGTGCCGCCCCGCGGCCGGCGGCTGCCGCGGCGCTCGCCGTCACCGCCGTGAGGGCGGCGGCGCCCGCGGTGGCCGCCCAGCGGGCGGCGCGTGGGGGCGGGGCGGGCCGCCGGGCGAGGCGTTCGGGCCGCTCGGCGGGGAGGGCGCCGTCCAGGCCGAGGGCCAGTGCCTCGGCGAGGTGCAGGGCGCGGCGTCCCGTGCCGCCCTGCTCGATCTGGGTGCGGCAGCTGAAGCCGTCCGCGAGCAGCAGGGTGTCCGGGTCGGCGGCGCGTACGGCGGGCAGCACGCCCTGTTCCCCGACCGCCATCGCGATCTCGTGGTGGCCGCGCTCGAAGCCGAAGTTGCCGGCCAGGCCGCAGCAGCCCTCGTCCAGGACGCCGGCGTCGATACGGGCGGCGCGCATCAGCTCCCGGTCGGCGTCGTCCCGCATGATCGCGTGCTGGTGGCAGTGGGTCTGGACGGTGGCCCGGCGGCCCAGCGCGGGCGGCCGCCAGCCGTCCGGGGCGTGCCGCGCGAGCTGCTCGGCGAAGGTGCGCACCTGCCCGGCGAGCCGCGCCACGTCCTGGTCGTCGGGCAGCAGCTCGGGCGCGTCGGCGCGGAAGACGGCCGTGCAGGACGGTTCGAGCCCGACGACCGGTGTGCCCGCCGCCAGGTAGGGGCGCAGGACGCCCGTGGTGCGGCGCAGCACCCGCTTGGCGATGTCGAGCTGGCCCGTGGAGATCCAGGTCAGGCCGCAGCAGACGGGTTCGGTGGGCACCGCGACCCGGAAGCCGGCGTCCTCCAGCACCCGGACGGCCGAGGTGGCGACGGACGGGTGGAAGTAGGTGCTGAAGGTGTCCGGCCAGAGCAGCACCGTCCGGGGGTCGGCGGGGTCGGGCGCGGCACCGCCACGGGCCCGCCACCACTGGAGGAACGACTCCCTGGCGAACAGCGGCGCCTCGTAGCCGCCGTCCACGCCGGCCAGCCGCTTGCCCGCCCGGGCCAGTCCCGGCGCGTGCAGGACGGTGTTGGCCAGCGCGGGGGCGAGCCGCGACAGCCTGGCCCACAGCGGCAGCCAGCCCAGCGCGTAGTGCGCCGCGGGGCGCGGCCGGCCGGCATAGTGGTGGGCGAGGAACTCGGCCTTGTACGTGGCCATGTCGACCCCCGTCGGACAGTCCGACCTGCACCCCTTGCAGGCCAGGCAGAGGTCGAGCGCGTCGCGGACCTCGGTGGAGCGCCAGCCGCCGGTCACCGGGGAGTCGTCGTGGCCGCCGAGCATCTCGAACAGCAGCCGGGCCCGGCCGCGCGTGGAGTGCTCCTCCTCCTTGGTGGCCCGGTACGACGGGCACATCACGCCGCCGTGCCGGCTGCGGCAGTTGCCGATGCCGACGCAGCGCAGCACCGCGCGGGTGAAGGAGTGCTCGTCGTCCGGGTAGCCGAAGTGGGTCGCCGCGTCGGCGGGCCGCCATGCGGAGCCCAGGCGCAGCTGCCCGTCCACCGGATGGGGGTCGACGACCTTGCCGGGGTTCATCCGGCCCGCCGGGTCGAACACGGCCTTCAGCTCGCCGAAGGCGGCCACCAGCCGCTCGCCGAACATCCGGGTCAGCAGCTCGCTGCGGGACTGCCCGTCGCCGTGCTCGCCGGAGAGGGAGCCGCCGTGGGAGACCACGAGGTCGGCGGCGCGTTCGACGAAGCGCCGGAAGTCGGCCACGCCGTCCGCGGTGCGCAGCGCGAACGGGATCCGGGTGTGCACACAGCCCTGCCCGAAGTGCCCGTAGAGGGAGGGGTGGTCGTAGTCGAACTCGGCGAACAGCCGCTTCAGGTCCCGCAGGTAGGCGCCCAGGCGCTCGGGCGGGACGGCCGAGTCCTCCCAGCCCTCCCAGGTCTCCCGGTCGTCCGGCGGGCGCGCGGTGACGCCGAGGCCCGCCTCGCGGGCGCCCAGCATCCGCTGCTCGCGCTCGGGGTCGTCGGAGAACGCGACCGTGGCGTCCCGCTCGCTCCGGCCGACGGCGCGCAGCAGCGCGTGCGCCTGCTCGTCGACGTCCTCCCGGCTGTCGCCGCCGAACTGCACCAGCAGCCAGCTGCCGCCCTCCGGCAGGGATGCGAGCGATTCGAGGTGGGTGTGCTCCTCGCGGAGCAGCTGCGCCATCCGCTCGTCGAGCGCCTCCAGCTGGCTGGGGGAGCAGTGTTCCAGCAGGTGGGGGACGTCGTCGGCGGCGCGGCAGATGTCGTCGTAGCCGAGCACGAGCAGCGACTGCCGGGCGGGCACGGGCACCAGGTCGAGTTCGGCGCGGAGCACGGTCGCCAGGGTGCCTTCGCTGCCGACGAGGGCCTTGGCCACGTCGAAGCCGTTCTCCGGCAGCAGTGCGTCCAGGTTGTAGCCGGAGACCCGGCGCGGGATCTTCGGGTAGCCGCGCCGCACGTCCGCCAGGTACTCGGTGGCGATACGGTCCAGGCCGGCGTAGATCTCGGCCCGGCGGCCGCCCTCCGCGGCGATCCGGGCCCGTTCGTCCTCCGTCGTCGGCCCCACCCACATCCGCGTCCCGTCGTAGGTGAGCACCTCCAGGCGGCGCACGCTGTCCACGGTCTTGCCGTACGCCTGCGCCGACGCGCCGCACGAGTTGTTGCCGATCATGCCGCCCAGCGTGCAGTGGCTGTGCGTGGACGGCTTCGGGCCGAACTGCAGGCCGTGCGGGGCCAGTCGCCGGTCGAGCTCGTCCAGGACGAGCCCCGGCTCCACGACGCAGGTGCGCCCGGCGGGGTCGACGGAGACCAGGGCGTCGCAGTACTTGCTCCAGTCGATCACGACGGCGGCGTTCGCGGACTGGCCGGCGAGGCTGGTGCCGCCGCCGCGGGACAGCAGCGGCGCGCCGAAGCGGGCGCACACCCGGGCCGCGGCCGCGCCCTCCTCGACACCGCGCGGCACCACGACGCCCAGCGGGACCTGGCGGTAGTTCGAGGCGTCCGTGCTGTACGCGCCTCTGCTGCCCGCGTCGAACCGCACCTCGCCGTCCACCGCTTCCCGCAGGGCCGCCGCCAGGTCGGCCACGTCCACCGTGGCCGCCGCGCGCCGCCCCTGAACCAGTTCCCCGGCCACCTGGGTCACCCCTTCGCACACAGACCGGGACGCCCGTTCAGCGCCCTGGTCCGGGCGGGTACCCATGTTTGCACCATGCAAGGGGGTGCCCGGCGCGGGGTGGGCATGGGCGGGCCCCGCGTGGTTACCCGGCGGGCGAACGGCACCCCCTACACGCAGGGAGGACACCATGGCGTCCTTCAGCCCCGTCGACCTTCAGCAGGCACTGTCCGGCGCCGGGTACCCGGCCAACGGCGAGCAGCTGGCCGAGTGCGCCCGGGAGAACGGTGCGTCCAGGGAACTCACGCAGGAGCTCGAACAGCACAAGCGGGAGCAGTTCGATGGGCCGGCCGAGGTGAGCAAGGCGATCTTCCGCGAGCAGTGAGGCGCGCTCACCGCGCGGGTTCGGTGCGGGGGGTTTGTACGGCACTCCGTGCCACGCGCCTGCGGCGGGCCGGGACGTTCTGCCCCGTGCGGTTCGTTTCGGCCCGCGGGCCGGTGGCGCTTGTTCGCGCAGTTCCCCGCGCCCCTGATGCACCTACGGCGCCCCTTTTCCGGGCTCGTCCTGCCCCCTGCGGTCTCGCTTCGGACTGACGACCGGCCTGGGCCGGTCGCGCAGTTCCCCGCGCCCCTTCCGGGGGGCCGGAGCACCCCCCTGGCCCCCGGAAGGGGCGCGGGGAACTGCGCGGACGGTGCCCCCGGGCACCGGCGTGGCCCGGCACGTGGCCGGACCAGGTCTACCGCGGTGCCGAGCGGTCGGCGTACTGGAACACCATGCCGCACACCCCGTGGCTGACGAGTCCCAGGCCGATCAGGAAGAGCCACAGGCCGTAGACCACGCCGAGGCAGGCCAGGGTGAAGCCCGCCGCGGCGGTGATCGGCCAGGGGCTGTGCGGCGGGAAGAACTCCACCGGCCCCGCGGCGTCCGCGACCTCGGCGTCCGGGCGGTCCTGCGGGCGCCGGCCGCGGCGCCGGTACTGCGCGCCGAGGAAGCCGGCGACCAGGGCCGCCATCAGGAACGCGATGCCGAGCGCGCAGGTGCCGGCCGGGTCGGCGGAGAGCCAGCCGTAGACGGTGCCGGTGACGGCGAAGAAGCCGGCGACGCCGGCGAACAGGACGGCCTCGGTCCTCATGTGCGGGACGACTCCTCTCCGTGCGCCTGCGACTGACCCCGCGCCCTCGCGGCGGGCGGCGCCCCGCCACCGGACCCCGCGGCGCCCCCGGCGGAGCCGTACGCCCCGCCGCCGGACCGCCCCGCACCGCCGGACCCCGCACCGCCGCCCGTGCGCGGGAACTCCGGATGGTGCAGGTCGAACGCCGGGGAGTCGGAGCGGACCCGGGGCAGGGCGTGGAAGTTGTGGCGGGGCGGCGGGCAGGACGTGGCCCACTCCAGCGAGCGGCCGAAGCCCCACGGGTCGTCGTCCCGCACCCGCCGCCCGTACCGCGCGGTGTGCCACATGTTGTACAGGAACGGCAGCGTGGACAGGCCCAGCAGCGCGGCGCCCACCGACGAGACGGTGTTGAGCAGGGTGAAGCCGTCGGCCGCCAGGTAGTCGGCGTACCGGCGGGGCATGCCCGACTCGCCGAGCCAGTGCTGCACGAGGAAGGTGAGGTGGAACCCGAGGAACAGCGTCCAGAAGTGCACCTTGCCGAGCCGCTCGTCGAGCATCCGGCCGGTGAACTTCGGCCACCAGAAGTAGAAGCCGCCGAACATCGCGAAGACCACGGTGCCGAACAGCACGTAGTGCAGGTGGGCCACGATGAAGTACGAGTCGGTGAGGTGCAGGTCGAGCGGCGGGGAGGCGATGAGCACGCCGCTCATGCCGCCCAGCAGGAACGACACCATGAAGCCCAGCGCCCACAGCATCGGGGTCTCGAAGGAGAGCGAGCCGTGCCACATGGTGCCGATCCAGTTGAAGAACTTCACTCCGGTGGGCACCGCGATCAGGAACGACATCAGTGAGAAGAACGGCAGCAGCACCGCGCCGGTGGCGAACATGTGGTGGGCCCAGACCACCGTGGAGAGCATGGTGATGGCGATGGTCGCGCCCACCATGCCCACGTAGCCGAAGACCGGCCGCCTGCTGAAGACCGGGACGATCTCGGTGACGATGCCGAAGAACGGCAGCGCGACGATGTACACCTCGGGGTGGCCGAAGAACCAGAAGAGGTGCTGCCAGAGGATGGCGCCGCCGTTCGCCGCGTCGAAGACGTGCGCCCCGAACTTGCGGTCCGCCTCCAGCGCCAGCAGCGCCGCCGTCAGCACCGGGAAGGCCGGCAGCACCAGGACGGAGGTGAAGAGCACGTTCCAGGTGAAGATCGGCATCCGGAACATGGTCATGCCGGGGGCGCGCAGGCAGAGGATCGTGGTGATGAAGTTGACCGCGCCGAGGGTGGTGCTCACACCGGTGACGACCAGCCCCATCGTCCACAGGTCCCCGCCCGCGCCCGGCGAGCGCACGGCGCTGTTCAGCGGCGCGTACGCGAACCATCCGAACGACGCCGCGCCGCCCGGCACGACCAGCCCGGAGACCACCATCAGGCCCCCGAAGAGATACATCCAGTAGGACAGCGCGTTCAGCCTCGGGAAGGCCACGTCCGGCGCGCCGATCTGCAGCGGCATCACCGCGTTGGCGAACCCGGCGAACATCGGCGTCGCGAACAGCAGCATCATCACGGTGCCGTGCAGGGTGAAGAGCTGGTCGTACTGGTCCGTGGAGAGGAACTGGAGTCCGGGGCGGGCGAGTTCGGCCCGCATCAGCAGGGCCAGCACGCCCGCGAAGAGGAAGAAACCGAACGCGGTCGCCATGTAGAGGCCGCCGATCACCTTGTGATCGGTGGTGTTCGCCCAGCGCAACAACGCCCGTCCCACGGCCCCGTGTCCCCGCTCCCGACTCGCCCGCGACCCGCTCGCCACCCCTGTTCCTGTGGTCATGCGCCGCCGGGTACCCCGGGCAGGTCGGGGCATGTCCCCGGCCCCCGGTGGCGAAGACGGCCGGTGACGGGGCGTCGGCCGGACGGCTCGCCACGTGCGGGCGGATGGTGGCCCGGTCGGGCCCGCGGAGCCCGCTGGTACTGCAACGGTGTTTGCAGTACTAGGCCGGTGATGCCGCGGCGTGCAGGCGCTCGGCGGAGGCCGGGGCGGGGCCGGTGTCCCGGGTGAGGTCGGCCCACCAGTCGGCGCCGTCCTCCATGTAGCGCAGCAGGACGCCCTCGCGGATGGCCCAGGGGCAGACGGTGACGAGGCGCAGGCCCATGAGCTTCATCGCGGTGTGGCCGACGACCGCTCCGGCCAGGCTCTGGGCCGCGCGCGGCGCGGAGATGCCCGGCATCTGGGCGCGTTCGGCCGCGGGCAGGGCGGCGAGCGTGCCGATGGCCTTGCGCAGGTCCTTGCGGCGCATACGGCGCTCGGTGAACGGGCCCTGGCGGCCGGGCGCGGCACCGCACAGCCGGGCGAGCTGCTGGAAGGTGCGGGAGGTGACGACCGCGGTGCGCGGGTCCTCCCAGCGGATCCGGGCCGCGACATCCCGCAGGTCGTGCCGCACCCGGCGGCGCAGTGCCTTCACCTGTGCACGCGCCGGAGGGTCGTCGGCGCCGAAGCACTCGGTGGTGAGCCGGTTCGCGCCGAGCGGGAGGGAGGCTGCGAAGTCGGGCAGCCGCCCACGGCCGAAGGCCACTTCCAGCGAGCCGCCGCCGATGTCGAGCAGGGCGAGGGGGCCCGCGCGCCAGCCCATCCAGCGGCGGGCCGCGAGGAACGTCAGCTCCGCCTCCGTCTCGCCCGGCATGGTGCACATCCGGATGCCGGTGCCCTCCCGCACCGCGTCCAGGACCCGCTGGCGGTTGGGGGCGTTGCGCACCACGGCGGTCGCGAACGCCAGCGGGCCCGCGGCGCCCCACTGCCGGGCCGCGCCGTCGGCCTCCGCCACCGCCTTGACGAGGTGGTGCAGGGCGTCGTCGCCGATGGTGCCGTCGGCCTCGGTGCGCTCGGACAGCCGTAGCTTCCACTTGACCGTGTGCACGGGCAGCAGCACGCCGCCCTCCGCGTCCGCCACGACCAGCCGTACGGTGTTCGACCCTGCATCAACCACGCTGACTCTCATGTTCCCGGCCTACCCTGCCGACCCCCGGAGAATCGCGCTCACGGGTCCTCGACCGGTTCCGCATAAGGAGATGGCCGACGGACGAGGGCGCTTGACGTGTCGTCAGGGGCGGTGCCGGGCAAGGGGGCTCACGCGGGTCGCCGCCGGGTGGCGCGGCGCTCCCCCGGCGGCACGGCGCGCACCCGGCCGGGGGCCGGGACCACCGGGTGCACGGACCACCCGGGTGCACGCGACCACCCGGGTTGCGGGCATACGGCACGGGCTCCCGGTAGAGCGGGGTCCAGCAGGGTCCCGGTACGGCGGAGTTCCCGCGCACGCGCCGGCGCCCGGCCGGTGCGGCCGGGCGCCGGGTGCGGGGCGCCGGGTGCGGGGCGCCGGGTGCGGGGCGGCCGGGAGTTCCGGCGCCGGGGGCTCAGCCGGCGCGCGCCCTGCGGGTCCGTGAGCGGTTCGCCTTGCGGATCGCCTTGATCAGTTCCGGTTTGCTCATCCGGGAACGGCCCTCGACGTCCAGCCGGCGGGCCACGTCGTACAGGCGCTGCTTGGTCGCGCGCTCGTCCACCCCTTCGCCGCTGCGTCCGCCCTGCTGGCGGGGCCGCGCCGAGCGGGGGTCGGAGGGTGCCTTGCGGCCCCTCTCCTTGCGCTCCCAGTGGTCGCCCACCTTCTCGTGCGTGTGCTTCAGGGCACCGTAGGCCACGCGGTGGGCCCGCTCACCCTCGCCGTACTGGTCCACCGCCGAATCGTGCGCCTTGATCCAGGTGCGCTGCGCCTCCCGCGGCGAGCGCCGCAACGTCGACGGCAACTCCTCACGTGCCGGCATCGCGATCACCTCCTTCGCTGCACGTCCCGGTGTCCGGCCTGCCGCCGCGTGCACCGGCCTGCCGTTCACCTCCGCAGTTCCCACGCCGGGCGCCGGGAAACAGGCGAAGCGACCGCCGCCGCACCGGGGCGGGTGGTGCCGTTTCGTGTCCCGCGCCGCCGGGCACCCGGCCGTCCGGCGCGTTCCGGGCGCCGGCGGCGCGGATCTGGTGCCCGCCAGCGGCCCGGGCGCAGGGCACGTCTGGGAGGTCGCTCATGGCAAGCGACAGGGAGAACGCCGGCCTGCGCGTGGTCGTCGTCGGCGCCACGGGCAACGTGGGGACCGCCGTCGTCACGGCGCTGGGCGAGGACCCGCGGGTGGGTTCGATCCTCGGGCTGGCCCGCCGGGTGCCCCGGTGGGCCCCGCCGAGGACCCGGTGGTCGGGCGTCGACGTCGCCGAGGCACCCGAGGAGGAACTCGCCCGGCACTTCGAGGGCGCGGACGCGGTGGTCCACCTCGCCTGGCTCTTCCAGCCGACGCACGAACCGGTGACGACGTGGCGCACCAACGTGCTCGGCAGCATCCGCGTGTTCGACGCGGCCGTGGCGGCGGGGGTGCCGGCGCTCGTGTACGCGTCGTCCGTCGGCGCCTACTCCCCCGGTCCGAAGGACCGGCCGGTGGACGAGGGATGGCCCACCCACGGCTGGCCGGACGCCGCCTACTGCCGGGAGAAGGCCTACCTGGAGCGGGTCCTGGACACACTGGAGCGCGACCACCCCGGCACGCGGGTGGTGCGCATGCGTCCCGGATTCATCTTCCAGCGTGGTTCGGCGTCTCAGCAGCGGCGGCTGTTCGCGGGGCCGCTGGTGCCGAACGCGCTGGTCCGGCCGGCGACGGTGCCGGCCGTGCCCGACCTGCCCGGCCTGCGCTTCCAGGTGCTGCACGCCGAGGACGCCGCGGAGGCCTACCGGCTCGCCGTGGTGCGGCAGGTGCGCGGCGCGTTCAACCTCGCGGCCGAGCCCGTCGTGGACGCCCGCCTGCTGTCGGGGCTGCTGGGCGCCCGCCGCGTACCGCTCGCGGTGCAGCCGCTGCGGCGGGCCCTGTCGGCGGTGTGGCGCCTGCACCTCGTGCCCGCGTCCCCGCACCTCTTCGACGCCGTGCTGCGCCTGCCCCTGATGGACACCGGCCGCGCCCGGGGGGAGCTGGGCTGGCAGCCGCGCCACTCCTCCGAAGAGGCGCTCGGGGAGTTCCTGGCGGGACTCAGGGAGAGCGCCGGCCTGCCCACGGCGCCCCTCGCCCCGCGCATCCCCGGCGGACGGGCGGGCGAGGTCATGACCGGGGTCGGCCGGCGGCCCTGAGCGGCGGGCCCTGAGAGGATCCCGGGGGCCGGCGGGGCGGCGGGCCCGCTCACCCGCCGCTCAGCGCGTGTCCGTCAGGCCGCCCGTCACGGCGACGATCTCACCGGTGGTGAAGCTGGAGTCGGCGTCCGAGGCGAGGTACACATAGGCGGGAGCGATCTCCTCGGGCTGGGCCACCCGTCCCATCGGCGCGTCGGCGCCGAGCTGGGCGATCATGTCCTCGGGCATGCGCTGGTCGGCGATGTTGAGCACCGTCCACGTCGGGCCCGGGGCGACCACGTTCGCCCGTACCCCCTTCTTCGCGAGGTGCGGCACGATCGACTTCGTGAAGACCACGAGCGCCGCCTTGGACGCCGCGTAGTCGATCATGATGTCGTTGCCCTTGAGGGCCTCCTCCGTCCCCGTGGCGATGATGGCGTCGCCCTCGCCCAGGTACGGCAGCGCCGCCATGACGAGGTGGAAGTAGGCGTACACGTTCGTCTTGAACGTACGGTCCCAGTCCTCGTACGTGAGCTGCTGAAGCTCCTGCTTGCTGTTGAGGTACGCGGCGTTGCTGACGAGGACGTTCAGCCCGCCGAGCGTCTCGACGGTGCGGGTGACGGCCTGCCGGCAGAAGTCCGGGTCGCACAGGTCGCCGGGGAGCAGCAGGCAGGTGCGGCCCACCGCCTCCACCTCGCGCCGGGTCTCGTCCGCGTCGCTCTGCTCCTGAGGGAGGTAGACGATGGCCACGTCGGCGCCCTCGCGGGCGTACAGCAGCGCCACGGCCCGGCCGATTCCGGAGTCCCCGCCCGTGATCAGTGCGTTCTTCCCGGTGAGTTTGCCGGCGGGCCGGTACCGCTCGGCCCGGTACCGGGGCCTGGGCTCCATCAGCGACTCCAGGCCCGGATGCGGCTGGCGCTGCTTCGGGTACGGCGGCACCGGTTCCACGGCGACCTGGGGTGCCTCGGCCGCCTGGGCGGATGGGGTGCTGCGCTGCTGCATGGTCCGCGTCCTCCTGACTCTGTGTTCACCGTCCGTGCCGGCGCCCGTCACCGTGCGGCGCACGGCCCCCCGGGGGCCGGCCTGCGGCGCCGCGTACCCCCCGCCGACCGGCGCAAACGGTGCCCCGGCAGCGACGCGCACTCTGAGCGATCAGTCCGTCATTTTCGGCTACCGTCACGGTCGGTAGGGCGCTTCTCGTCCGCGGAAGGCGGTTCCGCGGAATGACCGGGAGCAAATGGGGCATCCGGACGGCTGACGATGCGACGTTCCGTGATCGAGGAGGTTCCGATGCCTGCAGGCTCCAGCAGCAAACGCGAGCGACAGTACGAGCACGTCAAGGAGGGCGCCGAGCGCCGGGGCACGTCCAGGGGGCGGGCCCGGGAGATCGCGGCCCGGACGGTGAACAAGGAACGGGCCCGCACCGGCGAGGCCCGCTCCGCGAGCAGGACGTCCACCCGGGATCCCAAGTCCGCGTCCCAGCGGGGCGGTGAGCGGTCCCGTCGCGGGCCGCAGAGCCCGACGAAGGACCAGCTCTACCAGGAGGCCAGGAGGAAGAACGTGAAGGGGCGGTCCTCCATGACCAAGGCGCAGCTCAGCAGGGCGGTGGGCCGCTGAGGGTGCGGCTGCCGCCCCGGCCCCGGTCCGACGGGAGCCGCCCGTTTCGGCCGGCCGCGATCCGGGGGTCTCGTCGTGGTTCCTCGCGCGGTTCCCCCCGCCCCCAGGGGGGCGCGGCCCACCGTCCGGGACACCGGGGGGATCAGCGAGCCGTACGCAGCCACCCTCCGAACGCCGCCAGACCCTCCTCCGGGTTCGCTCGGCCGATGCCCACGCGGAAGCGGTCCGTGGGGGTCGGGGTGAGCTCGGAGCGGTAGACGCCGCTCGGGAGGAGCAGGACACCCGCCTCCGCCACCAGGCGGCCGCAGAACTCCTCCACCCCTTCCTGGCCGAGGTAGCGGGGAAAGGCCACGCAGCCGCCGTCCGGGGCCCGCCACTCGAACAGGTCGGCGTGCTCCGCGAAGAACGCGTCGAAGAGCGGGAGGTTCCGGGCGATCAGCGCCCGGTTGCGGTCCAGGATCGTGTCGCGGGCCCTGAGCGCGATACGGGCCAGGATCTCGCTGGGTCCGGCGTTGCAGATGGTGGTGTAGTGCTTGGCCCGTTCCAGGCGGCCCAGCAGGGCCCGGTCGCGGCAGACGATCCAGCCGATCCTGAGGCCCGGCAGGCCCAGGGCCTTGGAGGTCACGTTCAGCGACAGGGCACGCTCCGACAGGTCCGCGGCCTGCGGCAGGGTGCGGCTCGGGTCGCGTTCCAGGCCGCGGTAGACCTCGTCGCTGAAGAGGTGGATGCCCCGTTCGTCGCAGAGCCGCGCGAGCGCGGCGAAGTCGGCGGCGCCGACGACCTTGCCGGTGGGGTTGTTGGGGAAGTTCACCGACACGACCCGGGTGTTCGGCCGGAGCGCCGCCCGTACCGCGTCCAGGTCCAGCGCCCAGTCGCTCCCGGCGTCCAGGGCGACGCCGGTGACCTCGCACAGCGAGCGCGGGACGGTCTCCGCGGCCTGGTAGTTGGGGGTGACCACGACCGCGTGGTCGCCCGCGTCCAGCAGGACGTTCATCGTCAGGTAGAGGCCCTCTTCCGCGCCCGCGAAGCAGAGCACGTCGGCGGCGTCCGCACGCTCGTACGTCGCGGCGATGGCCGCGCGCAGCGCCGGGTCGCCGTACGTCCGGGTGTAGCCCAGGGACATGCCCTCGAACGCGGCGCGGTCCTCGGCGTCGGCGAGGGCGAGCAGTTCCGGGAGGGTCATGGTCTGGGCGTCGGAGGCGGTCAGGTGGTGACGCGCGGTGAACTCCCACCGGGAGAAGAAGCTCTCCAGCCGGAAGTCGGGCAGCCATGTCATCGCGTGTGCTCCTTCGCGCCCGCCGCTCTGCACGCGGCGAGCAGGCCGTAGAGGGTGGACCGGGAGACCTTCAGGGCGGCGGCGACGGCGGGGGCCGCGCGGCGCACGGCGAACACCCCGGCCTCCTCCAGACGGCCGAGCACGGCCAGCCGGTCGGCCCGGGTCAGCCGCTCCACCGGGCGGCCGCACTCGCGCACGTACGCGCCGACGATGTGCTGCACGCGCTCGGTCCAGTCCCGCTCGAACAGCGGCTCGGGGCGTGCCTCGGTGGGTGCGCCGAACGCGGACAGCACGGCCGCGGCCTGCTCGAACGGCGTCCGGTCGAGGTTGACGCACAGCACCGCCGAGGCCGTCCCGTCCGCCGTGCGCAGGACGGCGCTCACGGACGACAGGCGCCGGCCGTCCGCGAGCAGCTTCTCGTACGGCCCGAAGACGTCCCGCGCCGCCGGATCGAGGGCGTCGAGATCGCCGAGCAGCGACGGGTCGCCGGGGCCGCGCGCGGACGTCGGGTTCCAGACCGCCAGGATCCGGTCCGTGTCCGGGTCGTGCAGCACCACCTCGGCGTACGGGCTGAGCAAAAGCGCGACGGCCTGGCCCACGGGCGCCCACATGCGCACCCGGGGGTCGGCGTCCTCCTCCGCGGTCTCCATGGGCTGGACTGTACGTCCAGATTGGATCAACCGTCCAGACCGGCTCGATCGCCGCCGCCGGCCGGGCGGGGCCTGGCGAGCAGCAGGGCCACGTCGTCGTCGTTCCTGCCGCCCACCCGCAGGTCGTCCACGACGTGTGCGCACATGGCGTCCAGGTCGTCGTCCATGCGCCGCCGCAGGACGGTGGCGAGCCGCCGCAGCCCGGTGTCGATGTCCGCGGACCTGGTCTCCACCAGGCCGTCCGTGAACAGCGCGAGGACGCTGCCGGCGGGAAGCGGCAGCATGGTGGACGTGTAGGCGGAGCGGAGGCCGAGGCCGAGCGGGGTGTCCGCGGGCAGCTCCAGGATCGAGGGCGTGCCGTCGGGCGCGACGACGATGGGCGGCGGGTGGCCCGCCCGCGCGATGGTGATCGTCCGCGCCGACGGGTGGTAGAGGGCGTAGACGCAGGTGGCGAAGTGCACGGCCGATTCGAGGGAGTCCGGGAGGTGGGTCCGGCCGTCCAGGCTCAGCGCCGCCACGTCGAGCCCCGCGAGGAGGTCTTCCGGCGCCATGTCCAGGGCGGTGAGGGTGTGCACGGCCGTGCGCATCTGCCCCATGGCCGCCGCCGCGTTGATGCCGTGGCCCATGACGTCCCCGACCACGAAGGCGACCTTGCCGCCCCTGCCCGGGATGACGTCGCACCAGTCGCCGCCCACGCCCTCGTGCCGCCCGCTGGGCAGGTAGCGGAAGGCGACGTCGGCGGCGCTCCCGGCGTCGAGCCGGTGCGGCAGGAGGGTGCGCTGGAGCGCGAGGGCGGTGCCGTGCTCACGGGCGTAGCGGCTGGCGTTGTCGATGGCGAGCGCGGCCCGGCTCACCGCCTCCTCGGCCAGCGCCACGTCCTCCGGTGTGAAGGGCGCCGGGTTGTGCGCCGTGCGCGCGAAGACGGCCACCCCGAGGACCGACCCCCTCGCGACGAGCGGCACGAACATGGCGGAGTGCATGCCCGCCGCCCGGACGGCGCGCGCCCGGGCGGGGTCGGCCGCCAGCCAGGGCGTGCCGTGGTCGAGGTCGGCCTCCAGGTGGGACCGCTTGGTCCGAAGCGGCCGGGAGATGGGCGAGCCGGGCGGCAGGAACACCCGCTCCCCCGGCGCGAAGACCGCCTCGGGCGCGCCCGGGGTGACCGAGGCGAGGCCGCCGCGCAGGAACACCGGCTCCCCGAAGGCAGCGGAGCCGGCGCGTTCGCGCGGCACCTCGCCGTGCGCGACGTCCTCGCGCAGGTCCACGGTGACGAAGTCGGCGAGGCCTGGCACGGCGGCGTCGGCGAGTTCCTGGGCGGTGGTCATGACGTCCAGGGTGGTGCCGACCCGCCGGCTCGCCCGGTTGAGCAGGCCGAGCCGCTGCAGCGTCCTGCTGTCGCTGATGTCGAAGCCGACGGTGGCGACGCCGAGCGGGGTGCCGTCGGCGGCGTCGAGGCGGAAGAGGGAGACCGAGAACGTCCGCGGGGGACCGCCGTCGCGGGGCGTCCTGACGAACTGGTGGTCGATGATCGGCCGTCCGTCGTCGAGCACCCGCCGGAGCACGGGCTCGACCTCGGCGGAGGCGAACTCCCGCACCGCCTCGCCGAGCGAGACCGCCTCGTCGCGCTCCCAGGTGGCGCCGGACTGCTCGGCGGCGGCGGTGTTCAGCCAGACGCAGCGGAGGTCGGTGTCCCAGACGGCGAAGGCCACGGGGGAGGCCTCCAGCAGGGCGCCGCGGAGCGCGGCCGCAAGCCCCGATGGCACCCTCCCCACCCCCTCGGACCGCCCGACGCTCTCCGGCGGGCCGGCGTCACCCGGCGGGTTGGCGTCACCCGGTTGGCCGGCGTGCCCCGATGGGTCGAGGTCCCCCGATGGGCCGACGCCTCCCGGCGGATCGGCGTTCTCCGGTTGGCCGGCATCCCCCGGCGGGACGGCGTCCCCCGGCGGGCCGCCCGGCGGGTCGGCGTCTCCGGGCAGGCCGCGGTCCCCGGGCCGGCGGTCGCCCTCCCACCGGCCGTGGCCCTGCGACCGGCGGCCGCACTCCGACCAGCCGCCGCACTCCGACCAGCCGCCGCACTCCGACCAGCCGCCGCCTGGGACGTGTGGGCCCTTCATCGCTCCCTCTCTCCGTCTGCCCTGGGCGGCCGCGCCGCCGGTGCGCGGAGCGGGGCGCTCGCGCGAGCGGCGCCCGGGGTCTGCGTGCGGGTCAGCTCGTGGGGTGCACGTAGGGGAAGGCGGTCGTCGGAGGCACGGGGACCGCGGTGTGGTCGATGCCGAGGGAGCACGCCGTGTTGGTGGCGAAGGAGAACATCACCTCGGGGGCGTTGTCGGTGAGGGCGCGGCCGTTCCACCCGGCGAAGCCGAACTCGGCGGGGGTGCCGATCGTGTACGGCAGTTGGTTGGGGCAGATCCGCTCGGCGACGGCCCTGCCGTGCGCCCGGGGGTCCTGGGCGCTGCCGTGGGCGGCGACGACGGCGGCGACCATGTCGGTGACGGAGGTGCCGTAGCGGTCCATGTCGTCGGCGGGCAGCGTGACGTTGAGCCGGTCGCCGAGATCCTCGTCGTGCTGGGTGAAGAGCGGGTGGACCATCGGGACGCCGGCGCGGTTGACGGGGCGCCAGCCGCCGGAGTCGGTGGCGAGGCTGGCGAGGGCCCACACCCCGATGCGCCGCTCGCCCCCGGTCGCGTCGATCAGCTCGCGGTCGGGGATCTCCAGCACCGTCGCGTAGATCTCGTTCTCGGCGAAGGCGTTCTGCGCGCGGCGCGGGTCCCAGTCGGACAGGTCCACCCGGGTGCCGTTCGCGAACGCGTCGCCGATGGCCCCCAGCACGGTGGGCTCGATCCAGAACGGGTCGTGGGCCCGGCCCGCCCAGAGCCGCAGGCCGCCCTCGCCGGCCGTCTCCGTGCCGGTGGCGCCCTTGACGATCAGCACGCCCTCGGCCGCGGCGTCGGCGGCCTCGGCACCGACGAGGCGGTGCAGCCGCAGCTCCTGACGGTCCGCCGCGTCCGGGGCGCCGTAGGTGAACCGGTAGGTGACGTCCTCGACCCCGTCACCGTCCGCATCGATCTTGAACTCGTACCGCGCTTCCGGGTGGAAGCCCGTGGGGGCGTCCGGTCCGGCCGCGGACGGGCAGACGTCCAGGACCAGGACGGTGCCGGTCTCGCCCCGGAAGACGTACAGGTCGGTGATGTCCAGGCGGACGTCCTGGCGGGCCAAGGGCGAGTCGAGGTGGTGCGACATGCGCGAATTCAACCAGTACGCCCCACCCGTCCACCCCCGCCCACGCGGCCCCGACCACCGCGGTCACCCTTCCAGCGGCGGCACCCGAAGGGGCGCGGGGAACCGCGCGACCAACCACGGCACAACCCGCAGGTCGCCACCGACCCAAAGGGGCAGTCCCCGCCGTCGCCGGACCACCGGCCCGTGGCGGGTTGCGCGCGCAGTTCCCCGCGCCCCTGCCGGGGCGCACCGCACCGCGGACACACCGTTCGTGAGGGCCGAAGCGGACGTACCGCCACACCCGGCTGCGGATCACAGCGGCCACGCTATCCTCAGGAGCGCACACCGGTTACCGTGACGAGACGTGCACGCGGCGCAACCGGCTGCTGCGCTGCTGCGGCCCGTGCGGGCAACCGGAGGAACGGCAGATCATGTACGGCATCGCCGGCGAGCTGAGGCCCGTCCAGGGCGAACCGAATGCGCTGCCCGGACACGACGATGCGGCCCGGGCGCGGGCCGGCCAGGAAGCGGCGGCGCCCCACCGGCGCCCCGGCCGCCGCGGCGCTCCGCCGGACCCGGCGCGGAGACCGGCGCACGGAACACCGGGCAGCCGGACCGGACCCGGCCCCGCCGGAGACGCCCGGGATACCGGAGACGCCCGGGATACAGGAGACACCGCAGACACCGGAGCCGTCGGGGACACCGGGGGCCCGCCCGGACCCTCACCGGCCCTCAGACACCACCCCGCGTCCCCCCGCAGACACCACCCCGCCTCCCCCCACCACTCCTGACACCCCGCCGACGCGGCCCCCACCACGCCCGCCGACCTTCTCTCCCCTCCCCTCCTCAATCCCCCGACGTCTCCCTCCCCCCATCCCCCCAAGCCCATGAGGACCTGATGACCCCTCTGATACACGACGTGCTGCTGTGGGTGCCGACCGGCGGCCTGATCGCCACCGCCGCGGCCGCGCTGCGCTACCGCAGGACAGCGGTCGTGCGCGCCGGCCTCCTGACCACGACGGAGGCCAGAGCGGCGGCGGCCGAGCAGCGGGCGGCCGAGGCGGAGCGGCAGGTGGCCGCGCGGGACGAGGAGGCCGCACACCTGGCCGAGTCCCGCCTGCCCGCCCTCGTGTACACGCTTCAGCACGGCATCGGCGACCTCTCCTCCACCGGCGGCCCGCGCCACCCGGAGCTGGCCGACACCACGACGGGCAAGGCGTACCTGGCCGTGCTGGAGCAGGTGAACTCGCTGACGGCGGCGGCCACCGAGCGCGCCGAGGCGGCGGCCCGCGCCGCCGTGCAGGCCGTCACACGCTCCGTCCAGGCCCTCGTCTACGAGCAGCAGGCTGCCATCACCAAGCTGCTGGACACGGAGCACGACGAGCGGCTGCTCGAACTGGTCCAGCCCATCGACCACACCGGCAACCAACTGGCCCGCCGTCTGCAGATCCTGGGCGTGCTGACGGACATGTGGCCCGGCCGGCAGCGTGACGACGTGCCCCTGCTGGACGCGGTGCGCGGCGGTGTCTCCAGGATCCGCGACTTCCAGCGGATCAAGGTTCCCAACGAATCGCCGTACTGGGTCGCCAGCCGGTACGTCGAGCCGGTGGTGCTGGCCGTCGCGGAGTTGCTGGACAACGCCGCCCGGCACAGCGCCCCCACCACTCCCGTGGAGGTCAGCTTCCTGGAGGCCCACCACGGCGTCAGCATCGAGATCCACGACGCCGGGCCCGGCATGGCCCCCGAGGCCCGCGAGCTGGCGGCGCGCCGGCTGGCCGGCAAGGACCCGGTCAGGCTGACCGAGCTGCGGGTGCCGCCGAGCTTCGGCCACCTCGGGGTGGGCCGGCTCGCCGCCAAGTACGGGTTCCGCGCTTCCATCGACGAGGAGCACTCGGTGCACGGCGGGGTGCGTGCCGTGCTGCATCTGCCCCGTGCGCTGCTCACCACGCCGCACCCCGACGGGGCGCCCGAGCAGACCGCGCCGGCCACGCCGGCCACGCCACGGCAGCCCGCCGTGCCGGCCGCCGAGACCGCCCCGCCGCCGGCACCGGCCGCGGACGACCCGGTGGTGGCGCCCACCGCGGACGAGTACCCGGTCGCGGAGGACGGCCTGCCGGTGCGCCGCCGCTCCCGCACCAAGGGCACCCGCCCCAGCCGCCCGGCGGCCGTACCGCCGTCCCCCGGCTCCGGCCAGAACCTTGCCGCGTTCGTCCGCGCCACCAAGTCCGCCCGCACCCCTGATGAGGAGACATCGTGACCAAGAACCCTGACGTGAGCTGGATCCTCGACGAGCTGGTCAAGGCGCCGCACGCCCGCCACGCGGTGCTGTTGTCCGCCGACGGGCTACAGCGGGCGGCCTCCGCGGGCGTGCAGCAGGACCTGGCCGACCGGGTCTCGGCGATCGCCTCGGGCATGCAGTCCCTCAGCCGCAACGGCGGCGACTTCGTCAGCGAGGAGCCGACCGCCTGGCAGCAGACGATGGTGCAGTTCGAGGACGGCTTCCTGTTCGTCATCGCCGCCGCCGACGGGGCCTACCTGGTGGCGTCCGCGGGGCCCGAGGTCGACGTCTCCGCGTTCTCGTACGACATGGCCAAGATGGTGGAACGCCTCGGGTCCGAACTCGCGGTCGCACCCCGTGAGCCGCAGGCCGAGCACGCATGAGCGCGGCACGGCGCGGCGGCGACCGGCTGGTGCGGACCTATGTCATCACCGGTGGCCGGTCGCACGCCAGCCGGAACCACTTCGACCACGTCACGCTCGTCTCGCTCTCCGGTGCCGCCTCCCACCTCGGCCGTGCCCAGCACACTCCGGAGCACACCCGGATCCTTCAGGTGCTGGCCGACGGTGCCCAGTCGGTGGCCGAGCTGGCCGCGCTGCTGCGCCTGCCGGTGAGCGTGGTCCGGATCCTGCTGGCCGATCTGATGGACTCCGGGCACATCACCACCGGGCCGCGCATCACCGACACTCCCGAACACGACCGCCGCACGCTGCTGGAGGATGTCCTTGCCGGCCTTCGCCGCCTCTGAAGCCCCGCCGGTCCTGCGCGGCGACGAGCGGACCGCGAAGATCCTCGTCGCCGGGCACTTCGGCGCCGGGAAGACCACACTGGTCCACTGCCTGTCGCAGATAGCGCCCGTCAGCACCGAGGAGGTGATGACGAGCGCGGGCGCCGGCATCGACAGCACCGACCTGCCGGACAAGACCACGACCACGGTGGCCATGGACTTCGGCCGCCTGTCGCTGACCGACGACCTCGTCCTGTACCTGTTCGGCGCGCCGGGCCAGCCGCGCTTCTACCCCGTCCTGGAGGACCTCGCCGTCGGCGCGCTCGGTGCGCTGGTCCTCGTGGACACCCGGCGGCTCGCCGAGACGTATCCCATCCTGCAACTCGTCGAGGACCTCGGTCTGCCCTACACCGTCGCCGTCAACCTCTTCGACGGCGCGCCCGTCGTCCCCGAGCGGCGCCTGCGCGAGGTCATGGACCTCGCCGCCGACACGCCGCTGGTGACCTGTGACGCCCGGGACCGGGCCAGTTCACGCGACGCGCTGATCGTCCTCATCACCCATCTGCTCACCCTCACGACGGAGTCGGCTCAGTGACCACGCAGACCCCACCCCGCAGTACACCGCCCGAGGCCGCCGACCCGGTGCCGATCCACGGGGAGGCCTTCAGCGCCGACCCGCACGCCACCTACGACCGGCTGCGGGCGCGGGGCCCCATCGCGCCCGTGGAGATCTCCCCGGGCGTGTACGGGTACCTGGCCGTCAGCTATCGGGCGGCCGTGTACCTCCTGCGCAACACCCCGGCGCGGTTCGCCAAGGACCCCACCAACTGGGAGGCCCTGCGGAAGGGCGAAGTGCCGGCCGACAGCCCGGCCGTGATGATGATGCAGCCGCGCGACAACGCGCTGTGCAAGGACGGCGCCGAGCACGCCCGGCTGCGCCAGGCGATCACCGGCAGCCTGGCGCGCGTCGACACCCACGCCCTGGTCGAGGCGGTGTCCATGATCGCGGACCACCTCATCGACGTCTTCGGCGCGGACGGGGAGGCCGACCTGGTCGCGCAGTACGCGGACCCGCTGGCGATGCTCACCGTGATCCACCTGTTCGGGTGCCCGCCCGAGCTCGGCGAGCGCATCGTGCACGCCGTCGTCCGGGTGCAGGACGCCGGCGCGGACGCCGCCCGGGCCAACGCCGAGGTGGAGTCCGCCTGCCTGGAGCTGACCGGGCTCAAGAGGGATCACCCGGCGCGGGACGTCACCAGCCACCTGATCGAGGCGGGCCTCACCGACGCGGAGATGGTCCAGACGATCCTGATGGTCATCGGCGCCGCCGCGCCTCCGACCAGCAGTCACATCGGCTACGGCCTGCGCCGGGTCCTCACCGACCCGAGCTTCGCCGGGAGCGTCCACGACGGCGTCAGGCCGGTCTCCGACGCCCTGGAGGAGGTTCTGTGGGAGAACCCTCCCGTCTCCAACCTCTCGCCTCTCTACGCGCTCGGACCACAGAGCTTCGAAGGCGTCCACCTGGCGCCGGGTTATCCCATCCTCGTGAGTTTCGCCGGTGCCAACGGCGATCCCGCCCTGAAGGTGCCGCCCGCCGCGCGGGCCGGCAACCGCGGTCACCTCGGCTTCTCGGCCGGGGTGCACGCCTGCCCGGCGCCCGACCTGGCCCGCGTCATCGCCGAGACGGCCCTGGAGCGCGCCCTCGACCGGCTACCGGGCCTCGACCTCGCCATACCCGACACCGAGTTGCGCAACAGGCCCGGCACGTTCCTCACCGGCCTGACCGCGCTGCCCGTGGTGTTCCGCCCCGACACCAGAATGGTCGCTACCGGAAGGTGAACCGCCATGACCGCCGGCTCCGTCAACTCCCCGGACAGCACATGCCCTTATCACCTCGATTCCGCCGGCTCCGACATCCACGCCGAGGCGTCCGCCCTGCGGGCGCGCGGCCCGGCCACCCGCGTGACGCTCCCCGGCGGGGTGCCCGCCTGGTCGGTGACCGACCCGCACCTGATACGCCGCCTGCTGGTGCACCCCGGCATCTCCAGGGACGCGCACCAGCACTGGCCCGCCTTCATCGAAGGCGAGATACCGGAGGACTGGCCGCTGCGGATCTGGGTCGACGTCCGCAACGCCCTCGGGTCCTACGGGGATGAGCACCGGCGCCTGCGGCGCCCGCTGGCCGCCGCGTTCAGCACCCGCCGGGTCCGCGCGCTGGTCCCCCGGATCGAGCAGATCACCCGGGACCTGCTGGACGAGCTGGCGGCGGCCGGCCCGGACGAGACCGTGGATCTGCGGGCCCGGTTCGCCTGGCGCCTGCCGCTGCTCGTCGTCAACAGCGTGCTGGGCGTCCCCGACCACCTGCACGACGCCTTCCGCGACGCGATCGGGGACGTCTTCCGCACCGACCTCTCCCCCGAGGTGGCGGCCACGGCACCGGTGCGGCTCTACGGGCTCATCGGCGAGCTGATCGCGCACAGGCACGACCACCCCGTGGACGACGTGACGTCGGCGCTCATCGCCTCGCACGCCGCGGGCGAGCTGACCGACCAGGAGCTCGCCGACAGCCTGATGCTCCTCATCGGCGCCGGCCACGAGACCACGGTCAACCTCCTCGACCACGCCGTGGTCGACCTCCTGACCCACCCCGACCAGCTCGCCCTGGCCACCGGCGGCCGGGTGCGCTGGGAGCAGGTCGTCGAGGAGGCGCTGCGCCACCAGGCGCCCATCGCGACCATCATCCTGCGTTTCGCCGTCCACGACGTGGTGGACGAGCCCACCGGCCTGGTCTTCGCCCGGGGCGACGCCCTCGCCATCAACTTCGCCGCCGCGGGCCGCGATCCGGGGGTGCACGGCGAGGACGCCGACGCCTTCGACGTCACCCGCGCCACCGCCCGCGAGCACCTCGCGTTCGGGCACGGCGTGCATCTGTGCGTGGGGGCGGAACTCGCCCGTATCGAGGCGTGCATCGCCCTCGCCGCGCTCTTCACCCGCTTCCCCGACCTGCGCCTGGCCGTCGCGCCCGGCGAGCTCCGCCCGCTGCCGAGCCTCATCTCCAACGGCCACCAGCGCGTTCCCGTGGTCCTCGGCGCGGCAGCAGCGTGATCGTTTCTCCTGGGCGGTTCCCCGGGTCGTCCCGGGGGGCCGCCGGGCCGTCCGGCGACGGGGTGTACGTCCCCCGTCTCAAGTGCGGGCGTTCGAGGCGGGGTTGCGGGTTCGACCGCGGCCCTTCTACGGTTCCTCTGTACTGGGCCGCGGTTGAGGCCTGGGGCAGGTTCGTCGACGGTCGGGGCCCGGGGCATCCCCGACGACCGTGCGGCCTGGGGGCAGCTTCGACGCCATCGTGGCCCGGCGTGTTTCCCACGATGTGGCGTGTACCGGCAGTCAGGTGACTCCATGCCGTCCGGCGGGGGCCGCCGCTGTCGTCTGCGCGCCTCCCTATGGAGGTCCCCAGCATGCGCTTCCACCGATACCGGCCCCGGGTGTGGGCGGCCGCGGTCTTCGTGGCCGTGGCGAGCCTCGTGGCCGCCGCCCCCGGCGCGGGGGCGGTCACCGCGGGCGGCTTACGGGCCGCCCCGCAGGTCCAGGCCGGCGGCGAGGACGACGGCGCCGACTGCGCCGTGCCCGACCCCGGCACCGGACCCGCGAACTCAAGGCTCCCCGACCCCTTCACCCGGCTGAACGGCACCCGGATCACGGCCAAGTCGGACTGGCGGTGCCGCCGGGCCGAGATCAAGAAGGCCGCGGAGAAGTACGTCTACGGCGAGAAGCACACGAAGCCGGCGAGCGTCACGGGCACGGTCTCCAGGACCGGCATCACCGTGAACGTGTCGGACCAGGGCAGGAGCGCCGGCTTCTCGGCCTCGGTCAGCCTGCCGAGCGGCACGGGCCCGTTCCCCGCCGTCGTCGTCTTCGGAGGGTTCGGCGCCGACACGAACACCATCAAGGCGGCCGGCGCCGCCGTCATCACCTACGACCCCTACGCGGTCGGGAAAGAGGGCACGTCCCGGACCAACAAGCAGGGCGCGTACTACAGCGTCTACGGCTCCTCCAGCAGCACGGGCCTGCTGATGGCGTGGGCCTGGGGCGTGAGCCGGATCATCGACGTCATCGAGCAGTCGGACGGCAGCGTCCTCAAGGCGGGTGCGACCGGCGTCACCGGGTGCTCGCGGTTCGGCAAGGGCGCGTTCGTCACCGGTGCGTTCGACCAGCGCATCGCGCTCACCATGCCGATCGAGTCCGGCACCGGCGGCGCCCCCGTCTTCCGCGGGATCCCCGGGGAGACCGGCTCCCAGCCGCTGAGCAGCGCCTACGGCGAGCAGCCGTGGCTGGGTGACGCGTTCGGCTCCTTCACGGGCAACCCGAACTCGCTGCCCGTGGACACCCACGAGATCGTGGCGATGGTCGCGCCACGCGGCCTGTTCGTCATGGAGAACCCGCACGTGGACTGGCTGGGCGCCAGGTCGGGAAGCGTGGCGGCGCTGGGCGGCGCCGAGGTCTACAAGGCCCTCGGCGCCGGCAGCAACATCAGCTACTGGTCCGACGTCCAGGACGGCACCCACTGCGCCGTCCGGTCCGAGTGGCGGACCCCGTTGCAGCAGAGCATCCAGAAGTTCCTGCTCGGCACGGGCAGTCCGCCCGCCGTCTTCAGGATCGCCCCCAGCAAGGCGGGCAACCTGTCCCAGTGGCGCGACTGGACGACGCCCACGCTGTCCTAGCCGGCGGCGGGCCCGCCCGCTCGATCCTCCGGCAGAGCCTCGAAGGGCCCCGGCGGAGGTTCACCGGGAGTCCGGGGCCCGGCGCGTGCACGCGCCGGGCCCCGGTGTGCAGGCGGCCCGCCCGCCAGGTGTTCAGGGGTCGCAGCCCGGCTCGGGGCCCTCGTAGCCGGGCCTTGAGGAGTCGTCGATGCCGACCTCGCAGGCGATGGACGGGTCGAGTTCGTTGTCCTTCACGTGGGCGTCGGTCGAGTGGTTCTGGAGGCCGATGGCGTGGTCGGGGCCGGCCTGCCAGGTGTTTCCCGTGACGGTCAGGTGCTGGACGTCGTCGACCATGAGGGCCTGGGACGCCTCCCGGGTCCGGCAGTCGTTGTTGCTGAACGTCCAGTCCTCGGAGACGCCCTCGCCGCTGCCGTCGCCGGCCTCGGAGTCGGGGCCCTCCGCCATCAGGCACATGTTGTCGATCTTCTGGCACCGGTTGCCGTCGATGACGACGTGCCGGCTGGCCACGTCCTCGTCGTCGGTGGCGAAGGTCTGCATGCAGTCGGCGTGCGCTCCGGTGCCGTTGTCGGTGCTGGAGATGGTGTTGTGCGCGATGGTGATGTCGTCGCCGAAGAAGCGCAGGCCGTCGCCGTCGCCGCCCCGCGGCGCCGTGACGGTGTTGTTCCGCACGGTGACGTCGTCGCCGTGGATCTCGATGCCCGGGGCGGACGGCTCGTCCATCGTGTAGCCGTCCACGACGACGTGGTCGGCGTCGATGTCGATGCCGCCGACCCGCCGGCCGTCGCCCGAGTAGGTCACCGGTTTGTCCGCGGTGCCGCCCTTGTCGATCTCCAGCCGGTCGTCGTCCCCGACATCGTCCATGCAGACGACGTCGCCCGGCTGGATCGCGGTGGCCGAGCGCCGGTCGGTGATGTGCCGGGTGCAGGCCGGCGCCGCGTCGGGGTGGGCGCCGGGGCCTTGGGCGGGTGCCGCGGTCGCCGCGCCCACCGCGTGAGCGTGTTCCGCCGGCCCTGCCGCGCTCGCGTGTTCCGGCGCCCCTGCCGCGGTCGCGTGTTTCCCCGGGCCTGCCGCCTGCGCCGCGAGTGGCAGGCTGAGCAGGGCCAGCGCGGCGGCGCAGCCGAGCAGGGTTCTCCTGAGTGACACGTCCGTTCCTCCCATGCGTCTCATGGCCGGAGAAGCTAGCCCGACGGCTTCGGGAGGGCTCCCCTGTGCGGGTGCCGGGTACGGCCCGTCCGCTGTGCGTGCACCGGCGTGCTGGTGCGTTCGGGGGATCGTTCCAGGCATGCGCGCTACCGGGCCGTGTGGCGTGCGCCGTGCGCGGTGGGCCGGACGTACGGTGCGGCAGATGGAAGGCGACCCCGCCCCGGGCGGCGCCCCCGCCGCGCCGGGCGACCACCGTCCCGCACCGGACGGCCACCGCGCCGTACGGGAGGACCACCACCCCGTACCGGACGACCGCCGTCCCGCTTCGGCCGACCCCCGCCGCCGTCTCCCCCGGACGGACGTCCTGCTCGCCGAACCCCGGCTGGCCGCCGCCGTGGAGCGGCTGGGGCGGGGGGTGGTGAAGGGGGTGGTCGCCGGCGTCCTGGCGCGGGCGCGCGCCGGGGACATCCCCGTCGCGGAGATCGCCGAACGCGCCGTCGCCGCGCTGCCCCCCACCGCCTCCGGGCTCCGGCCGGTCGTCAACGCCACCGGCGTACTCCTCCACACCAACCTGGGCCGTGCCCCCCTCTCCGCCGCCGCCCGCGAGGCCCTGCTCGCCGCGGCCGGCACCACGGACGTCGAACTGGACCTCGCCACGGGGCTGCGGGCCCGGCGGGGCCGCTCGGTGGTCGCGGCCCTGCTGGAGCGGGTGCCGGCCGCCGCGGCCGCGCACGTCGTGGGCAACGGGGCGGCGGCCCTGGCGCTGGCGGCGACCGCGCTGGCCCGGGGTAGGGAGATCGTGGTGAGCCGAGGCGAGATGGTGGAGATCGGCGACGGCTTCCGGCTGCCCGACCTGCTGGTGTCCACCGGCGCCCGGCTCCGCGAGGTCGGCACGACCAACCGCACCGCGCTCGCCGACTACGCCTCGGCCGTGGGCCCGGACACCGGATTCGTCCTCAAGGTGCACCCGTCCAACTTCCGCGTCACCGGGTTCACCCGCCAGGTCGGCGTCGCGGACCTGGCGCGGCTGGGCGCCCCCGTGGTCGCGGACCTCGGCTCCGGGCTGCTCGCCCCCGACCCGGTGCTGCCGGACGAGCCGGACGCGGCGACCTGGCTGCGCGCCGGCGCCCGGCTGGTGACGGCCAGCGGCGACAAGCTGCTGGGCGGCCCGCAGTGCGGGCTGCTGCTCGGCCGCGCCGACGTGGTGCGGCGGCTCGCCCGCCACCCCCTCGCGCGGGCCCTGCGCGTGGACAAGCTGACGCTCGCCGCCCTGGAGGCCACCCTGCGGGGCCCCGCCACCCCGGTGCACACGGCGCTGCACGCCGACCCGGAGCGGTTGCGCGCCCGCGCCGAACGCCTCGCGGCACAGCTGCGCGGGCTGGGTCTCGACAGCCGGGCGGTGGACAGCGAGGCCGTGATCGGCGGCGGCGGCGCCCCCGGGGTCACGCTGCCGAGCGCGGCGGTGTCCCTGCCGGCGTCCTGCGCGGGACCGCTCAGGGGCGCGGCGCCCGCGGTCATGGGCAGGGTGGAGCAGGGGCGCTGCCTGCTGGATCTGCGGGCGGTCCCGGAGGGGGCGGACGCGGAGCTGGCGGCGGCCGTCCGGCAGACGTGCGCCCCCTTCCGTGGCCGCGCCTCAGGGACCCACGGCCGGGGCGCCTCCGGGACCCACGGCCGGGGCGCCTCCGGGCCAACCGCCGCGACGGCCCGCGTCCAGCCGACCGTTGCGACCACTACGACGCCCCCCGCCCAACCGCCCGCCGTGGCCGGCCACGCACCCGTCCAGCAGCCCGCCGCGGCCTCCCCCGTCCAGCCGACCGCCACGGCCTCCCCCGCCACACGGACCACGCAGGTGGCGCCGACCGCCCCGCAGCCCCCGCCGGCCGAGCCGCCAACCGCCCCACAGCCCCCGTCAACCGCCCCGACCGCCCCACAGACCGCCCCGACCGCCCAAAGCGCCCCAGCAACCCCCACAGCCCCCACAGCCCCCACAACCCGGACCACCGCCAACGCCTCCGCACCCCCCACCGCACCCACACCCCCCACCACCCCCGGCAGGTGACCGTGCACGTCTTCGCCACCGCCGGACACGTCGACCACGGCAAGTCCGCGCTGCTGCGGGCGCTGACCGGGATGGAGCCGGACCGCTGGGCGGAGGAGCGGCGCCGGGGCATGACGCTGGACCTGGGCTTCGTGTGGACACGGCTGGCCGGCGCCGGGATGGTGGCCTTCGTCGACGTGCCGGGACACGAGCGGCTGGTGGGCACCATGCTCGCCGGTGCCGGGCCCGCCCCCGCCGTGCTGTTCGTGGTCGCCGCGGACCAGGGCTGGCAGCCGCAGTCGGAGGAGCACCTGACGGTGCTGGACGCGCTCGGCGTGCGGCACGGTCTCCTCGCCGTCTCCCGCAGCGACCTGGCGGACCCGGCGGCGGCGCGGAAGGAGGCGCTGGACCGGATCGCGGAGTCCTGTCTCGGGACGGTGCCGTCCGTGGCCGTCAGCGCGGTGACCGGTGCGGGCCTCGACGAGCTGCGGACGGCGCTGGCGCGGGCGGCGGGCGCGCTGCCGGCGCCCGACCCCGGCGCGGACGTACGGCTGTGGATCGACCGCGTGTTCACGGTGCGCGGCCGGGGGACGGTCGTCACCGGCACCCTCGGCGCGGGCACCCTGCGGGTGGGCGACCACCTCGCGTGCGGCCGGGACGGGCGGCCGTTGCGGGTGCGCGGCCTCCAGACGCTCAAGGAGCCGCGGCGGGAGGTGGTCGCCCTGGCCCGGGTCGCGGTCAACGTGCACGGTCCGGGCTCGGACGCCCTCCGCCGCGGGGACGCGCTGCTCACCCCGGGGCGCTGGCTCACCACCGACACCGTGGACGTCCGGCTGACCGGCGACCCGGCCCGCGACCTGCCGCGGCGGCTGACCCTGCACGCCGGTTCCGCGGCCGTGCCGGTGACGGTCCGTCCGCTGGGCGAGGACACCGCCCGCCTGCGGCTGGCCGCCGCGCTGCCGCTCAGGATCGGCGACCGGGCACTGCTGCGGGACCCGGGACGGCACCGCGTCCCGGCCGGGGTGACCGTGCTGGACGTCCGCCCGCCCGCGCTCGTCCGGCGCGGCGCCGCCGCCGCCCGGGCCCGGGACCTCGCGGCGGTGACCGGCCGGGCGGACGGTGCCGCGGAGCTGCGCCGCCGCGGCCTGGTGCGCCGCGCGGACCTGCTGGCCATGGGGGCGAGCCCGCCGTCCGGGCCGGTGGCCGGCGAGTGGCTGGCCGACCCGTCCCACTGGGCCGGTCTGCGCGACCGGCTGCGTGCCGCGGTCGAGGAGCACGCCGTCCGGCACCCCCTGGAGCCGGGCCTCCCGCTGGAGACCGCCCGTCAGGCGCTCGGCCTGCCCGAACGCCGCCTCGTCGAGGCCCTGCTCGCGGCGGACCCGGCCCTGCGGCAGCGCGACGGCCGCCTCTACGGCAGCCGGTCCCGCCCCGCGCTGCCGCCCGCCGCGGAGGCCGCCGTCGCGGCCGTGCGCGCCGACCTGTCCCGCGCCCCGTTCCGCGCCCCCGAGGCCGAACGGCTGGCGCAGCTCGGCCTCACCCCCCGGCTGCTGGCCGCGGCGGCCGCGGCGGGCTCCCTGCTGAGGATCGCGGACGGCATCGTCCTCCTCCCCGGCGCCGACACGCAGGCCGCCGCCCTCCTGTCCCGGCTGCCCCAGCCCTTCACGGCGAGCGAGGCGAGGCGGGCCCTGGACACCACCCGCCGGGTCACGATCCCGTTGCTGGAGCACCTGGACCGGCGGGGCTGGACGGTGCGTCTGGACGGGGCGTTGCGCCACTGCCCACCGGGGGCGGCGGGAGTGAGGGCCCCGGCACCTGAGGGACGCGCCGGTGCGGCGGGCTGAAGCGACGGGCTGAAGCGGCGGGCTGAAGCGGCGGGCTGAAGCGGCGGGCAGGCTGCCCGGGCGGCGAAGGGAGAGGAGACGGACGTGGCCGACGACCTGTCCGCGGTGGCGCGCCTGCTGTACGAGGCGGGCACGCTGAAGAACGCCCGCCGCACCGGGTGGTGGTTGGCAGGCGTCAGGGACCCGGAGAGCATCGCCGAGCACTCGTGGCGCACCTCGCTGATCGCGTCGGTCATCGCCCGGCTCGAAGGGGCCGACCCGGCACGCGCCGCGCTCCTCGCCGTGTGGCACGACACGCAGGAGAGCCGCACGGGTGACGTGAACCATCTCGGCAAGCGGTACACGCCTCCCGCGGATCCGGGGAAGGTGACCGCGGACCAGACGGCCGGGATGCCGGAAGCCCTGGCCGCGACGCTCCGGGACGTGGTCGCCGAGTACGAGGCGAAGGAGTCGCCCGAGGCGGTCTGCGCCCGTGACGCGGACAAACTGGAGTGCCTGTTGCAGGGCGTCGAGTACCGGGCGCAGGGGTACGAGGGCGCACAGCGGTGGATCGACAGCAGCCGCGAGCGGCTGGTCACCGCGACGGGACGGCGGCTCGCGGACGTGCTGCTCGGGCAGCGGCCCCTCGGCTGGCTGTACGCCGCGATGGGCGAGCGCCCGGTGTGACCGGCGCCCGTCCGCCGGGGCACGGCTCGCGCGCCGCGGCGGGGCGGCGCCTGCCTCTCGCGGAGACGGACGGGAATCGAACCCGCCTGCCCGAGTTGCTCGGGCACCTCGGTTTTGAAGACCGGGAGGGCCACCAGGCACCCTTACGTCTCCCCGCCGGGCCGGAGCGGCGAGCCCGCCGGCCCGGACGAGCATCATCGAAACCGGGGGGCGTGCGGGAGTCAACGCGCCGCGCCCCGGCGCGCAAGTACACACCCCCGCGCGCCTCGGCGATACGCCGTCCGGGGCCCCTCCCACTCCCCCGGGCGGGTCGCGCGCGTTGGTCACGTCGTCAGGCGACATGTCGTCTGACGACACCTCGTCAGGCGACACCCCTCGTCAGGCGACAACTCGTCAGGCGACACGACGTCAGGCGACACGACGTTGGACAACACGACGTCGGACCCCCTGCGGAAAGGAGACCACGATGGCGGCCACGCCCCGGCGGGACGGCATCCGGCTGACCCAGTACGCCCACGGCGGCGGCTGCGCCTGCAAGATCCCTCCCGGGGACCTCGAAGAGGTCGTGGCGGGCCTCGCCGCCGGGCCCACGGCCCCGGCCGGGGACCTGCTCGTCGGCCTGGACAGCGGCGACGACGCCGCCGTCGTCCGGCTGCCGGGCGGCCCGGGCGCCCCCGCCGTCGTCGCCACCGCGGACTTCTTCACACCGGTCGTGGACGACCCCTACGACTGGGGCCGGATCGCCGCCGCCAACGCCCTGTCGGACGTCTACGCCATGGGCGGCTCCCCCGTGGTGGCCGTGAACCTGCTGGCGTGGCCCCGGGAGGCGCTCCCGTTCGAGCTGGCCGGTCAGGTGCTGCGCGGCGGGCTCGACATCGCGGCCGAGGCGGGCTGCCATGTGGCGGGCGGCCACAGCGTGGACGATCCGGAGCCCAAGTACGGCATGGCGGTGACCGGCACCGCCGACCCCGGGCGGCTGCTGCGCAACGACACCGGCAAGCCCGGCGTACCGCTCTCGCTGACCAAGCCGCTGGGCCTCGGTGTCCTGAACAACCGGCACAAGGCGACCGGCGAGGTCTTCCCGGAGGCCGTGGCCACCATGGTGGCGCTCAACCGCGGCGCGGCGGCGGCCGCCCTGGCGGCGGGCGCGGTCTGCGCGACGGACGTCACCGGGTTCGGCCTGCTGGGTCACCTGTTCAAGCTGGCCCGCGCCTCGGGGGTGACCGCCGTGGTCGACGCCTCCGCGGTGCCGCTCCTCGACGGGGCGCGTCAGGCCGTGCGGGACGGTTACGTCAGCGGCGGCACCCGCCGCAACCTGGCGTGGGTCGCCCCCCACACCGACTTCGGCGGCGCGGACGAGCCGACCCGGCTGCTGCTGGCCGACGCCCAGACCTCCGGCGGGCTGCTGGTCGCCGGGGAGGTCCCCGGGGCCCCGGTCATCGGCGAACTCGTACCGGCGGGCGAGCACCGGCTCGTCGTCCGCTGATCCGGCCCCGGACGGCCCGTCCGCTGACCCGGCCCCCGACGGCCCGTCCGCTGACGGCCCCGGACGGCCACGCCCCGCCCGGCACCGGGCGCGGCCTGCACACGATCAGGTCCCGGCGGCCGCGGGCTCACCCCCCTGCGGTGGCCTGACGGCCAGTGTGACGCGGCGTTGACCGCCTGTGTGACGCGGCGTTGACCGCCTGTGCGACGCGGCGTTGACCGCCTGTGCGACGCGGCGTTGACCGCCTGTGCGACGCGGCGTTGACCGCCTGTGCGACGCGGCGTTGACCGCCTGTGCGACGCGGCGTTGACCGCCTGTGCGACGTGGCCGGACGGCCGGCGCAGCCCCGCCGGGACATATACCTGAGAGGTACACGCATCCCCCCTCGGTACGACGCCAGGGCCGCCGAAGATGCTGCCGGAGGCGGGCGCCCGGTGCCCGGCCCCGCTCCTAGCCTCGTGGGTGCAAGCAGGGCGGAGCCCTGACAGCCTGCGGAAACGAACAGCGGGTGAACCTCGTGCACAACGGTCTGGGCCTCGTGGCAGCCGGCCTCTTCATCGCCCTGGCGGTGGCGTACGTCCTCTTCGTCGTCGGCGCCTTCGTCGGCATCCTCAGGTCGCGCTTCACGGCGGGCATGAAGTTCGTGTGGTGCGTCTTCGTGGTGGTCGCACCCTTCCTGGGAAGCGTCCTGTGGTACCTCATCGGCAAGGGCTACGCCCAGCGCCGGCCCCGGCCCTACTGAGCCGGCCCCGCGCCGTGACGTCCCGGACCACCGGCCGGCGGGGGCGCCCACGCGGCGGAGCATGTCGAACCCGGCCCCGCGCCCCTTCCGGGCGCACCGCTCACGACCGCCGCGCCAACCGCTCGCGCTGCGGCACCACCACGTACGCGGGGTCCCGCGTGGAGGCGACCCCCGCCTCGAAGGCACCGAAGCGCTGCAGGACGCTCCCCGCGAGCAGCGCGAGACCGGCCGCCGCGGCACCCGGCCGGCTGCGGCGGGCCACGGTGACCGCCGCCACCGCGCCGCCCACCGTGAGGAGTTCCGCCGCCCTGCGCAGCCGGTGCGCCCGCCCTGTGGTGTACGCCGTGGTCACCAGGCCGGGGCGCCGTTCGATCAGCCGGGACGCGAGAAGTTCGGCCGCGGCCCCCGCCGCGCCGAGCCGCCGCGCGGGCCCCGCCTCGGCCACCGGTGCCAGCAGCATCCCCACTCCGCCCCCGCTGGCCGCCGCGGACCCCGTGAAGACGAACGGCAGCTCCCTGCGGACGTCGTGCCAGGCCGGCGCGGCCGTCTGGGAGAGCAGCACCGCCGTGTAGGAGGCGAGGGCCGGGGCGAGTGCCGCCGCGCAGAGCCCGGCCGGGCGGGCGGCCGCCCGCAGCAGGCGCCCCGGCCGGGTGGCGCGGGCGGCGGCGGGCAGCAGCTCCGCCGCGGCGGCGAGCCCGCTGCCCGGCCCATAGGCGACGAGGATCCATGTGCCCACGGACATCGGCGAACTGGGCTTGGCGACCCGCAGCATGTGGTGGAACCGCTCCGGCCTGCCCAGGTCCGCGATCAGCAGGTAGGTGCTGGCGAGCAGCGCGCCGAAGCCGGCGAGACGGCCCGTCCGGCACAGCACCGGACGCCCGGTCACGTCGGCGCCGGCGGCGAGCAGGGCGGCGCCCGCCGAGAGGCCGCCGGTGAAGAAGTAGGCGGGGACCTTCCACTCCCACACGGGCGGCTTCAGCACGGGCCGCCCGTAGTAGGAGCGGAACTCGGCGGGCGGCACGACGGCCCGCTCCCGGCTCCCGTCATCCCCCGGGCCACCCGATCCCCCGGTGCCGGACCCGCCCGGCCCACCGGACCTCCCACGTCCCGGGCCCCCGCGCTCGCCACGCCCACCCCCACGCCCCCCGCCGAAGACACGCGCCCCGCGGTCGGCCGCGTCCGCGTCGCTCGCCGGCTGCCGCAGCACCCCGTGGTCCCGCCGCCGCCCCCTCACCGCGCTCCCCCCAGGAACGCCGCCGCCGACGCGGCCAGCAGTCCCGCCGCGGCCATGCCCGCGTACCGCCACATCTCCGCCAGGTCCCGGGTGGGCACCACCGGATCGGGCGGCAGCCCGTACACCTCCGGCTCGTCGAGGAGCAGGAAGAACGCCCCGTCGCCGCCCACGCCGTCGTCGGGGTCGTGGCCGTACAGCCGGGCCTCGGGCACCCCGGCGTCGTGCAGCTCGGCCACCCGCAGCGCGGCGCGCTCGCGCAGTTCGTCCAGCGGGCCGAACTGGATGGAGTCGGTCGGGCAGGCCTGCGCGCAGGCCGGTTCGAGGCCGCCGCGCAGGCGGTCGTAGCAGAGGGTGCACTTCCAGGCGCGCCCGTCGCCGGGGCGCCGGTCGATGACGCCGTAGGGGCATCCCGAGACGCAGTAGCCGCAGCCGTTGCAGATGTCCTCCTGGACGACGACCGTGCTGAACTCGGTGCGGAACAGCGCCCCGGTGGGGCAGACGTCGAGGCATCCGGCGTGCGTGCAGTGCTTGCAGACGTCGGACGACATCAGCCAGCGGAACTCGCTGCGGCCCTCCGCGCCGGTGGCGGCGCCGGGCAGCTCGAAGGAGGGGAACCCGAGGTGGACGGGCGCGGTGCCGAGGTCGCCGCCGCCGCGCTCGGCGGCGGGCAGCGCGCGGGACACCGCCTCGACCGCGGCGCCGGTGCCCGAGTAGCCGGTGGGCAGGCCGGCGAGTCCCGCGTCCTGCCGGCCCAGCGGCCGTTCCTGCTCGACGAAGGCGACGTGCCGCCAGGAGCTCGCGCCGAGCATGCCGGTGTTGTCGAAGGACATGCCGAGCAGGTCGATGCCGTCCTCGGGCACGTTGTTCCACTCCTTGCAGGCCACCTCGCAGGCCTTGCAGCCGATGCAGAGCGAGGTGTCCGTGAAGAAGCCCGTCCGCGGCGGGTGGCCGAGGTGACCGGCGTCGGCGGCGGGATCCGCGAGCGGCCCGTGAAAGCTGTGCTCGTGGCTCATGACGGTCCCTCCGGCGGGTCGGATTCCGTGTGGACGGGGCCCTCCGGCTCGCCGACCGTGACGATACGGGTGCCGGTGTGCGGGGTGATCCCGGCCCGGCGGCGGTAGTCCTCGACGTAGTCGAGCAGGTCCCGGCCGCGTGGCCGGTGCCCGGGGCGGATGTCGCAGGTCAGCACCTTGCTCTCCTGGATGAGCACGTTGGGGTCGGCGACGACCCCGATCAGGTCGTTGACCACGTCCCCGGCGGTCAGCCCGGTGCCACCCCAGTGGTAGGGCATCCACACCTGGTGGACGACGCGGCCGTCGACGCGCAGCGGCGCCATCCGGTCGGTGACGACGACGCGGGCGTCCACCGCGGTCCTGCTGGTGATCACATGCGCGGGGGCCAGGTGCCTGAGGCCGCGCTCGGCCGCCAGCTCCGGGGAGACCTCCACGAACAGCTCGGGCTGGAGCTCCGACAGGTACGGGAGCTGCCGGCTCATGCCGCCCGCGGTGTGGTGCTCGGTGAGCCGGGCCGCGGTGAAGACATACGGGAACACGTCGCCATGCAGCTCGGGCGGCGCCGGGTTGGAGGGGTTGTCGGGCCGCCCGTACACCTTCCGCACCGGGCTGGACTGCTGCCCGTACAGGAGGTTGCGCAGGGGCGACTCGTGCGGCTCGTAGTGGGTGGGCAGCGGGCCGTCGGCGAGTCCGGCGGGCGCGAACAGCCAGCCCTTGCCGTCGGACATCATGACGAACGGGTCGTCGCCGCGCAGCGCCGCGGGGCCGGACGCCCCCGCGGGCGGCAGGTAGTCGGGCGGCTTGGTCCGCTCGAAGTCCGGGGTGTCGTGCCCGGTCCACTCGCCGCGTTCCGCGTCCCACCAGACCAGCTTCTTCCGCTCGCTCCAGGGCCGGCCCTGGGGGTCGGCGGAGGCGCGGTTGTAGAGCACCCGCCGGTTCATGGGCCAGGTCCAGCCCCACTCGGCGTCGTACGGGCCCGACTCGAAGCGGGATGTGCGGCGCCGGGCCTGGTTGACCTCGTCCGCGTACACGCCGCTGTAGATCCAGCAGCCGCAGGCGGTGCTGCCGTCGGCCTTCAGGTCGGTGTAGCCGCTGAGGGTGCGGCCGGTGGCGAGGTCGATGCCGTTGATGTGGCGCAGCACGTCCGCGGCTGACGGCTCGCCCTCCTCCATCGCGTAGTCCCAGGCCAGGTCGAGCAGGGGGCGGTCGCGCTCGTCGGTGGAGCCGGCCAGCCTCCGCTTCAGGCGCAGCCCGAGCTCGTGGAAGAACCACAGCTCGGAGCGCTGGTCGCCGACCGGTTCGACGGCCTTGTCCCGCCACTGGAGCATCCGCTGTGTCTGGGTGAACGTGCCGGACTTCTCGACGTGCGAGGCGGCGGGGAAGAAGAACACCTCCGTGCGGCACCGCTCGGTGACGATCTCGCCGGTCTCGATCTCGGGGGCGTCCTTCCAGAACGTGGCGCTCTCGATCATGGCCAGGTCGCGGACGACCAGCCAGTCCAGGTTGGCCATGCCGAGGCGTTGCAGGCGGCCGTGGGCCGAGCCGACCGCCGGGTTCTGGCCGAGCAGGAAGTAGCCGAAGACCTTTCCGTCGACCATGTCCATCACGGTGCGGTAGGTGCCGTGGTCGCCGTTGATCCGCGGCAGGTAGTCGAAGCAGTAGTCGTTCTCCGCGGTCGCCTTCTCGCCCCAGTACTCCTTGAGCAGGGAGACGGTGTACGCGTCGGCGTTGCCCCAGAAGCCCTTCTGGTTGCGGCTGCGGATGCTGCCCAGGTAGGCGGCGAGGTCCCGGTGGGTGACGTCCGGCATCGGCAGGTAGCCGGGCAGCAGGTTGAACAGGGTCGGGACGTCCGTGGAGCCCTGGATGCTGGCGTGCCCGCGCAGGGCGAACACCCCGCCGCCGGGGCGGCCGATGTTGCCCAGCAGCAGCTGGATGATCGACCCGGTGCGGATGAACTGGGCACCCACGGAGTGCTGCGTCCAGCCGACGCTGTACACCAGGGCGGCGGTGCGCTCCCGGCCCGAGTTCTCCGTCCAGGCGCGGCACACGTCCAGGAACAGGTCCTGGGGCACCCCGCAGATCCGCTCGACCATCTCGGGGGTGTACCGGGAGAAATGCCGTTTGAGCACCTGGTACACGCACCGGGGGTGCTCCAGGGTGGGGTCGGCGGCGATGTCGCCCGGGGGTCCCTCGACGACCGGCCCTCCGGAGCCGTGCTGGTCGGGCGCGGCCTGCTCCTTGGCGCGGTGGCCCGGCCGCTCCTCGGCGGTGACGCTCTCGTACGCCCAGCTGGACGCGTCGTACGCGGCGGTGGCCGGGTCGTAGCCGCTGAACAGGCCGTCCAGGTCCTCGGTGTCCTTGAAGCGCTCGCTGAGCAGGAACGAGGCGTTGGTGTACGCCCGCACGTACTCCCGGAAGCACAGGTCGTTGGTGAGGATGTGGTTGATCACGCCGCCGAGGAAGGCGATGTCGGTGCCGGCGCGCAGCGTCACGTGCTGGTCGGCCAGCGCACTGGTGCGGGTGAACCGCGGGTCGATGTGGACGACCCGGGCGCCGCGCGCCTTGGCCTCCATCACCCACTGGAACCCGACCGGGTGGGCCTCGGCCATGTTGGAGCCCATGATGACGATGAAGTCGGCGTTGGCCAGGTCCTGCTGGTAGTCCGTGGCACCGCCGCGGCCGAACGAGGCTCCCAGACCGGGAACCGTGGCGGAGTGTCAAATGCGCGCCTGGTTCTCCACCTGGAGGGCGCCGAGGGCCGTGAACAACTTCTTGATCAGGTAGTTCTCCTCGTTGTCCAGCGTGGCGCCGCCGAGGCTCGCGATGCCCATGGTGCGCCGCAGGGTGTTGCCCTGCGCGTCGGTGTCCTGCCAGCCCTTGCGCCGTGCCTGGAGCACCCGGTCGGCCACCATGTCCATGGCGGTGTCCAGGTCGAGGTCCTGCCACTCGGTTCCGTACGGCGGCCGGTACCGCACCGTCCGCACCCGCTGCGGCCCGGTGACGAGCTGCTTGCTCGCGGAGCCCTTCGGGCAGAGCCGGCCGCGGGAGATGGGGCTGTGCGGGTTGCCCTCGATCTGGACGACCCGCTCGTCGCGCACGAAGACGCGCTGTGCGCAGCCCACCGCGCAGTACGGGCAGACGGAGTCCGTCACCCGATCGGCGCGCTCGGTCCTGGGCTGGAGGCCGGCCGACCGCGCGGACTCGGCCGCCTTGCCCCGCCCCAGCGGGTCGGGCCCGGTGAGCTGCCGGTACACGGGCCATGCGCGGATCCACCGTTTGACGCCCATCCGCCTGCTCCTCGGTGCGGTGGCACTGCCTGATCCGGACGGTACGGGGCACGTGCGGGGGTCCGGGACCGTACGCGGCACGTGCCTGATCCCGACGGTACCGGGTGGCCGTCCGGCCGCAACCGCGCAGCTCCGACCGGCACACCCGGACGAGCGAAAGGAGCATGGGGGACTTATGTTCCGTATGGATGCCGGTGTGCGTCGCCCGTCTCGCCCTCGCCCGTGTCCGAAGGGAACCACCCTCGTCCGAAGGAGATGAGACGAGATGGAAATAATGTTCTCCCCCTCGACCTTCCCCCCGCTGGCCCTCGGCTTCTTCGGCCTGGGCACGGGCTACCTGATCTGGGGTCCCCCGGAGCTGGTGGGCTGGCCCAGACGGGACGAGCGGGTGGACCGGGCGCTCGGCGTGTGGGGCATCTGGATGCCGGGGTTCTGCCAGTTCGTCGCCGGCATCATCCTCTTCGTGGGGCTGACGTGGTTCGAGGTCTTCAAGGAGCCACCGATGTACATGGCCGCCCTCGCCTTCACGGCGTACGGCGTCCACTGGTTCGCGATCGGCTGGAACCGCTACCGCGGCAACGACCCGCGCCTCAACTTCGGCCTCTCGGTGGCCTACATGGTGATCTCGGCGATCGGCGCGACGGTGTTCTTCAAGGCCAAGGACTGGCCCGTCGGCCTGGTGTTCCTGGGCCTGTTCGCCGTCTACTTCTTCGAGTTCTTCACCACCGTGGGCATCAACCTCGCGGAGCGCGCGCTCGGCCTGATGCGGATCGCCACGGGCCTGTGGCTCATGTACCTGACGTACGCGGTCGCGGTGGACTTCGCGCTCGGGTACCACTGGCGCATCTAGCCGGCGCGAAGGGCCCGGGGGCTGCGGGTCGCTCAGCCGCCCGAGCCGGACAGCGGCCGAGGTCAGCCACCCGAGCCGGACGGCGCCCCCGGGTCAGCCGCCCGAGCCGGACAGCGCTCCCGGGTCAGCCGCCGGGGCCGGGCAGCGCCGCCAGGAGGAGGGCGATGTCGTCCTCCTGCGCGTGGCGGCCCGCGACGGTGGCCGCGATGTGGCGTGCCAGCTCGTCCAGGTCGCCGGGACCGGTGCGCAGGATCTCCGCCACCTGCCGCTCACCGGCGGCGAGGTCGAGGTGGCGCGTCTCCAGCAGCCCGTCGGTGCAGAGCAGGAGCGTGTCCCCGTGCCGCATGCGGTGCCGGGTCGCCGGGAACGACTCGCTCCAGGGCCGCGGAACGCCGAGGGGCAGCCCGCCCTCGACGGCGACCCGGCTGACGCTCCGGTCGGCGTGCCGGACCAGCGGTCCCGGATGCCCGGCCCGGGTGATCAGCGCGTTCCCGGTGCGCGGGTCCAGTGCGACGTAGACGCAGGTCGCGAGGCGCTCGGTGTCCAGGTCGCGGAGGAAGGCGGAGGCCCGCGCCATGACGCTCGCCGGCGGGTGGCCCTCGGAGGCGTAGGCGCGCAGGGCCGTGCGGAGCTGCCCCATCACGGCGGAGGCGTCGATGTCGTGCCCCTCGACATCCCCGACCACCAGGCCGATGTGGCCGTTCGGCAGTGCGACGACGTCGTACCAGTCTCCCCCGATCATCCTGCTGTCACCGGCGGGCCGGTAGCAGACCGCCGTCGTCACGCCCGCCACCTGGGGGATGCGCGCCGGCAGCATCGCCCGCTGGAGGCCGATGGCCACCGCGTGCTCCTGGTCGTACAGGCGGGCGCGCTCAAGGGACTGTGCCACGGCCGCGCCGAGGGCCAGCAGCAGGTTCCGTTCCTCCGGGGTGAAGCCGGCCCTGCCCTCGTAGAGCAGGGTCAGCGCGCCGGTCGACCGGCCCTGGACCACCAGGGGCATGATGGCCACGGAGGTGAGGCGCGTCTCCTCGATATAGGACCTGAGCGCCGGATAGTCCGCCACCAGCTCGGCCCTGCGCAGGAAGAGCGGCCGCTGCGCGCGGATCGCCTCCGGAATGGGCAGGGCCTCCTGCACGTCCATCACCAGGAAGTCCTCGAACAAAGCCGCCGGCAGGCCCTTGGTGGCGAGCAGCCGGCTCTCGTCCTCCTTGACCGCGCTGAGGGCCACTCCGACGGCGTCGACGGCGCGCAGGATCTCGTCACCGGTGAGGGCGGTCAGCACGTCCTCGGAGGTCAGCGCGTGGGCGAGGGCGGTGGTGGTCGTGTAGACCACATCGTTCTGACGCCTGCGGTCGGCATCCAGAGCCGCCCGGTCGGTGGTCAGCTGGAGTTCCGCGGTCACGTCCCGTACGACGCCGACGAGCCGCCGCACCGCCCCGGAGCCGTCCCGCGCCACCCGGAGGTGGGCGTACGCCCAGCGGTCCGCCTTGCCGGTGGCCGAGCGGAGCTGGAAGTGGAAGCCGTAGGAGGACTCGGGCGGCCCGGCGGGGCGGCCGGGCCCCTGAGGGGCCGGGCTCGCCAGGATCTGCCGGATCCTCTGCGACTCGCTCGGGGGGATCCGCTCGCAGAGGGTCGACATACGCCCGTCGAACGCGGACGGTTCCAGCTGGAAGACCCCCAGCGCGCCCGGATCCAGGAACGCCCGTCCCGACGGCAGGTCACAGACGATGCCGCCCATCCCGCCGAGCGCCATGACCGTGGGGAGCTCGGCCCGCAGATCCGCTTCGAGCCGGCGGGAAGCAGGATCCCTGTCCACTTTGCCAGTGTATGAGTGACTCACCGGAGGCTGCCACGTCACGCCCGGACGTTCCCGGCACGCCGCGCCAAACCCGAACGCGCGCACGGACCCGCATGGCATGCTGACACGGTGCGTACAGCCATGGGGGCGGGCGAGGAGACCGGGCTGCACATAGCGGCCGAGGGCATAGAGGTACGGACGCGCGGAGGGCACGCGGGGCGCGCCGTGCTGCGGGGGATCTCGCTGCGGGCCGGACCCGGCGAGTTGACGGTGATAGCGGGCAGCAGCGGTGCGGGGAAGACACTCCTGCTGGAGACGCTCGCGGGGGTCCGCGTGCCCGCGGAGGGATGGATCCGGTACGGGGGTGCGGGGCCCTGCCCCTCCGACCGTGGACGGTCGCTCCCCCTCTGCCTCAAGGGCGTGGAAGGTGCCCCCAGTTCCCCGCGCCCCTTAGCGGGCGCTGCGCGCCCGCCGGGTCCGGCCGATGGGCGCGCAGCGCCCTTGAAGGGGCGCGGGGAACTGCGCGAGCAACCACCCACCGACCGGCAGACGGAAACCGACGGAAGCCACCCCGCCACGCCCCGGGGGCGCGAAGCGCCCTCCAAGGGGCGCGGGGAACTGCGCGACCAGCCCCCCACCGTCCGGCAGACGGAAACCGACGGAAGCCACCCCGGCATGGGGTTCGTGCCGCAGGACGACATCATCCACCGCCGGCTGCCGGTGCAGCGCACGCTGGAGTACGCGGCCCGCCTGCGCATGCCCGCGGGCACCCCGCCCACGGAGGTGCACACGGCCGTCGCACGCGTCCTCGCCGCCCTCAGCCTGAGGGAGCGCGCAGGACAACCGGTCGGAGTCCTCAGCGGCGGCGAGCGCAAGCGGGTCAGCATCGCCGTCGAACTGCTCACCAGACCAGGCGTCCTGTTCCTGGACGAGCCCACGTCGGGCCTGGACCCGGCCGCGGGCGCCGAGTTGATGTCGGTGCTGCGCGACGTGGCCGCCGCGGGCACGACCGTCGTCCTGACCACCCACACCCCGTCCGACCTGCTCCGCTGCGACCAGGTGCTGTTCCTGTCACCGCACGGCACGGCGGCCTACGCCGGCCCTCCCGGAGGGCTGTGCGCGGCGCTCGGAGTCGGGACGGTCGAGGAGGCGTACGGCGCGGTGGCCGGCGGAGCCACGGGCGCCCCGCCGTCCGATCCGCCAAGCGCCCCGCCGACCGCTCGGCTGGCCGGCCCGCCGACCGACCAGCCGAGCGGCCTGCCGACCGACCAGCCGAGCGGCGGGCCGTCCGGCCGGCCCGACGCGCCCCCGGCCGGCGGACCGCGGACCGGCCGCCCGCCCGGCCCCGCGCGGGGAGCCCGCGGTCTCGGCCCCGTGCGCCAGTGGGCGCTGCTCACCCGCCGCAACGCGGAGATCCTGCTCCGGGACCGGCTCGGTCTCGCCGTGCTCGCCGGGTCGCCGGTGATGATCGTGGCGATGTTCGCGGTGCTGTTCCGCCCCGGCGCCTTCGACCCGGGGTCGCCCAACCCGGGCTCGTCCGCGATGATCCTGTTCTGGATAGCGTTCGGCGGCTTCTTCTTCGGCCTGACCTACGGCCTGTTGCAGATCTGCACCGAACTGGCCGTGGTGCGCCGGGAGCGGCTGACGGTGCTCCGCGTCGGCCCGTATGTGCTGTCCAAGCTCACCGTGCTGCTGCCGGTGCTCGCGGCGGCCGACGCGCTGCTGCTCGCGGTGCTGCGGGCGCTGGACCGGCTGCCCGCGGCGGGCTGGGGCGTGTACGGCTCCCTGTTCACCACCACCTTGCTGTCCTCGGCCGCGGCGCTGGCGCTGGGGCTGCTCTGTTCCGCGGCGGTGTCCGCACCCGGTCAGGCCACGCTGCTGCTGCCGCTGCTCTGCTTCCCGCAGGTGCTGTTCTCGGGGGCGTTCGTGCCCGTTCCGCAGATGGCGTGGCCGGGCGCGGTGATCAGCTTCGCGATGACGAACCGCTGGGCCTACGAGGCGCTCGGCAGCGGTGCGGGCCTGCCGGACCTGTGGGCGCACGGCGGCGCGCCCCTCGGCCCCCCGCTGCTGGCCTCCTACGGCGACAGCTTCAGCCACCCGGCCGCCCTGGGCTGGCTGGTCCTCGCCGGTTTCACGGTGGCTCTGCTGGCCGGGACATGGGCGGTACTGGCCCGCAGGTGCCGGGCCGCGCCCCGCTAGGGCCCGTGCGGTGGGCCCCGGCCCCGGGCCCGCCTCAGGGGCGCGGGGCTGTGTCGTGGGGGTGCCTCCCACGCCCTTGAGGCAGTCGGGGAGGCTCCGCCGCGTGGGCGCGCGCGGCCACCCACCGGCCGGTGGCCCGGAGCCGACGGCCGACCGTCAACAGCGCAGTCGCGGCGGCAGGCCGCGGGCCCCCGGGACCCGGTCCCGGTACGACTCCGCCGCGAACGACAGGAACGCGTCCACGTCCGCCCGGTTGGAGGGCAGCCCCAGGGAGACCCGCACCGCACCGCCGGACGGCAGGTCGAGCCCGCTCAGGTACTCGTCGATGGTCCCGTTCCCGCCGCGCGCGGCGCGCCGCAGCGCCGGCATGCCGATGCCGAACGCCGCCTCCCCGGCCCCGGGGTTGCAGAAACAGCCGGTCCGCACGGAGATATTGCGGGCGGCGCTGTCACGGGCCACGATCCGCTCGTCGACGACGTGCCCCCGCGCGTCGAGGAAGTTGAGGGCGACCGTGCCGCCGCGCCGCTCGGTGCCGGCGGGCCCGTACAGCCGGACCATGGGCGCGCCGGACGGATGCCTGAGTTCCCGCAGGCCGTCCAGCAGGTACCCGGTCAGTGCGGTGACGTGGTCGTGCACGGCCTCGATGCCGACGCGCCCGATCCAGTCGAGGCCGACCTCGACGTCGGGAATGCTCAGGAAGTTGACGGTGCCGTCCTCGAAGGCGGTCTCGTCGTCCGCCATGCGGTGCCACTGGCCCTGCGCGCTGACGACGTGGATGGTGCCGCCGGCGAACCACGGCCGGCGCAGCCGTGCCAGCGCCGCGCGGCGCGCGACGAGGCAGCCGACGCCGGTGGGGTAGCCGAAGACCTTGTACCAGCTGACGGCCACGAAGTCGGGTTGCACGGCGCCGAGGTCGAGCCGGTTGGCGGGCACGTGGGCGGCGGCGTCGAGCAGCACGTCGTAGCCGAGGGAGTGGGCCGTCCCGATCCAGTCCAGGGGGTGCTGCACCCCGGTGAAGTTGCTCTGGGCCGGATACGCGAACAGGCCCCGGGAGGAGGCCGCCCGACCGCCGCCCGCCGGGCGCGGAGTCCTGGCCCAGGGATAGGGGCGCCGTCGCGCCGGCCCCGCGAGGGCGGTGTGCACGGCGGCGTCGGACACCCTCAGCCCGGGGGTGTCCAGCGGGACGTAGACGGTCCGCGCGCCCCGGGCCCGCGCGTACTCGCGCAGGCCGTTGACGGAGTTGTGGTTGTCCGCGGTCAGGACGAGACTGCTGTGCCTGCCGAAGGGGTACGCCTCGCCGACGAGGCGTAACGCACCGGTGGCGTTGGGCGTGAAGACGACGGCGTACTGCCGCGGGTCGGCGTTGAAGTGCCGCAACACCGCGCGCCTGGTGCGGTCGAGGAGTTCTCCGGACGCGGCCGACGTGGGGTTGTCGGAGTGCGGGTTGCCGAAGCAGCCGGTGGTTATTCGCTCCGCCTGCCGCGCCAGTTGGAATCGCGCGGGGAGCCCGGCACCCGTGTGGTCGAGATACACATGGCGCTGCTCGTCGAGGTATCCGTACTCGGCGGCACGGAAGTGGTCCAGTGTCATGTTGTCGCACACACATCCACCATATGACCAGTAATGATCGTTAATAGCGTTATTCACTACAAAGACGCCAATGATCTGGCAGCCGGACAGCCGGGCGGGCGGAGCCCGGCGTTCCGCACCGGCGCGGTTTCCGTTCCCCGCACCCCCCGTGTACGTTCAGTATTCCGAACGAAAAAAGCCGGCAGGTCGTACGCTGAACCGAACGGCATCGGCGGGTGAAGGAGTCCCGAGTGAAGTCCCCCAGCAGTTCCATCCGGGACGTTCTTGCGGCCAATCTCAAGCGGGAGCGGGCCCGGCGCGGGCTGTCGCTCTCCAAGCTCTCGCAGCTGTCCAAGATCGGTAAGGCGACCCTCTCCCAACTGGAGTCGGCGACCGGAAACCCCACCATCGAGACGGTTTTCAGCCTCTCGCGCGCCCTGGAGGTGCCGATCTCCGACCTGATGGACACCCAGTACTCGAACGCCGTGACGGTGGTGCGCGGCGCGGAGACCGAGGTGCTCAGCGGCGAGGGGGTCGACCTGCGCGCGCTGAACAGGATCGAGTCCGGGGGCGTCATCATGGAGCTCTACGACCAGCAGGTTCGTGCCGGCTGCGCGCAGCACTCGCTCGGCCACGCGGGCACCGAGCACACCGTCGTGCAGTCCGGCACGCTGCTCGCCGAGGTCGACGGGCAGCGGGTCGAGCTGGGCCCGGGCGACTACGTCGCCTTCGACGGATGGCTACCGCACAGCTACTCCGCGCCCGACGGACCCGTGCGCTCCGTCCTGGTGCTGCACTACCGCTCCGGGCGCAACGAGCCCCAGGAACCGCCGAATCCGCCGCACTAGGCCGCCGGCGCCACCCGCGGACCCCGCCCGGGCGCGCCCGGCGCGCGCCCCCACCCGGCACCCCGCGCGCCGGACGGTTCCCCGCCCGGCCGTTGACACCCCGTGCCCACGGTCCCTAGCCTGAAATCGTTCGCTATACAGAACGGAGGCGGGCGGGTGCACCGAACGAGGGTCGTGGTGCTGGGCGCGGGGATCATCGGCGCCGCCTGTGCCCGCGAACTCGCCGTTGCGGGGCTCGACGTCCTCGTGCTCGACCGGGGCGGCGCCGCCGGGGGCACGACGTCGCACGGCGAGGGCAACATCCTCGTCTCCGACAAGGGCCCGGGCCCCGAGCTGGACCTCGCCCTGCTGTCCCGGCGGCTCTGGCTCGAGGTGCTGGCCGAGATCGCCGCGTCGGACGCCACCCGCGGCGCGGACCACACGAGTGCGGACCACACGAGTGCGGACCACACGAGCGACACGAGCGCGGACTGCACGAGCGCGGACCACTCGGGCCATGCCCCCGAGCACGCGCACCGCGCCACCGCGGGCGCCGCCCGCGCCGCGCGCCCGACCCGCACCCCCGGGGACGCGACCCGCGCCGCCGAGTGGGACCCCAAGGGCGGCATCGTCGTGGCCACCACCCCGGAGGGCGCCGAGGGGCTGGCCGCGTTCGCCGCCGCGCAGCGCGCCGCAGGCGTGCGCGCCGAGCCGATGGAGCCCCACGAGGTGCGCGCCGCCGAGCCCTTCCTCACCGAGCACCACACCGCCGCCGTGCACTACCCCGACGACGCCCAGGTGCAGCCGGCCGGCGCCGCCACGGTGCTGCTCGGCGACGCCCTGGCGCGCGGCGCCGGGCTCCGCACCGGGCACGAGGTGCTGGGCGCCGTCACCCGCGGCGGACGGCTCGTCGCGGTGCGCACCACCCGCGGGACGGTCGGCGGGGACGTGTTCGTCAACGCGACCGGGCCCTGGTCGGGCGAGGTGTCCACGCGCCTCGGCGCGCCGGTGGACGTCCGGCCGCGCCGCGGCGAGATCCTGGTGACCACGCCGCTGCCGCCCACCGTCTTCCACAAGGTGTACGACGCCGACTACGTGGGCGCCGTCGGCAGCGACGACACCGGGCTCCAGACGTCGGCCGTGGTGGAGGCCACCCGCGGCGGCAGCGTCCTGCTCGGCTCCTCCCGGCGGCACACCGGCTTCGACGACCGGCTGCGCCCCGAGGTGCTGTCCGCGGTCGCCGCCACCGCCCTGCGGCTCTTCCCGTCGCTCGCGGACGTCCCGGTGATGCGGGCCTACGGCGGCTTCCGCCCCTATGTGCCCGACCACCTGCCCGTCATCGGACCCGACCCGCGGCTCGCCGGGCTGTGGCACGCGGGCGGCCACGAGGGCGCCGGCATCGGACTGTCCGTGGGCACCGCGCGACTGCTGCGGGAGCTGCTGCTCGGGGCGGAACCGAGCCTCGACCCGGACCCGTTCCGGGTGGACCGGCCGGCCGTCCTGGGCACGGCGGACGGCATGGCGCCCGGCACGGCGGACGGCACCCCCGCCGGCACACCGGACCGCACCGGCGCGCCGGCCCCCACCCCCGAGGAGGGAGCATGAGCCCGAGGCTCGTCCCCGCGCGGGACGACTCCGTGCGCCGCACGGACCACCCGCTGACCGTCACCGTGGACGGCACCCCGGTACGCGGCGTCGCGGGCCAGAGCCTGGCCGGGGTGCTGCTCGCCGCGGGCCGCACCTCCTGGCGCACCGGGCGCACCGGCGCGCCGCGCGGAGTGTTCTGCGGGATCGGCGTCTGCTTCGACTGCCTGGTCACCGTGAACGGCGAGCGCGACGTGCGCGCGTGCACCCGCCGCGCCCGGGACGGCGACACGGTGACCACCCAGTCGCGCGCCGACGGCACCACGGGCACCGCCCCCGCCCCCGCCGACGCGCCCGCCACGCTCGACGCGCCCGCCGCCCCCGACACCCCTGCCTCCCCCGACGCACCCAACGCCACACCCACCTCCCCCGACACCCCTGTCTCTCCCGACACACCCCACGCCACACCCACCTCCTCCGACTCCTCCGACACACCCGCCGCCCCCGACACACCCCACGCCGCAGACCACACGCACGACACCCCTGACACCTCCGCCATCCCGCACGCCCCTGACACCCCGGGCACCCCGCACACCCCTGCCGCCCCCGGCACCCCCACCCCCCGGGAGCGGTCGTGACGCGCCGCACCGTGGTCGTGGTGGGCGCCGGGCCCGCCGGGCTCGCCGCCGCGGAGGGCGCGCTGGCGGCCGGCGCCGACGTCACGCTGATCGACTCCGCCGACCGGCCCGGCGGCCAGTACCACCGCATGCTGCCCGAGGCCTACGAGGCCCGCGCCCCGGAGGCCGTCCAGCACGGTTACCCGTCCTTCGAGCGCCGCGTCCGCCGGGTGCTCGGTCACCCGCGCTGCTCCTGGTGGGCGGGCGCCGAGGTCTGGGCGCTGGAGCGCCGCGACCCCGCCACCGCGGCCCCGGAGGCGGCCCCGCACGCCACGACGTCAGCCGCACCGCGCACACCGGCCAGGCCCGCGCCCCCCAGGGTGCACGTCCTCGCCCCGGCCCCCGGCGGCCCCCGGCAGCGCCACGTCCTCGAACCGGACGCGCTGGTGCTGGCCACCGGCGCCCACGACCGCGTCCTGCCCTTCCCGGGCTGGGACCTGCCGGGCGTGGTCACCGCGGGCGCCGCGCAGGCGCTGGCCAAGGGTGAGCGGCTTGCCGTCGGGGACCGGGTGGTCGTCGCGGGCACCGGCCCGTTCCTGCTGCCGGTCGCCGTCTCGCTCCTGGAGGCCGGGTCCACCGTGACCGAGGTGGTCGAGGCGGGCGGGCGCGCCCGGGTGGCGCGCGGCTGGCTGGGGCGCCCCTGGGAACTGGGCGCGCAGGCCGGCAAGGGCGGCGAACTCCTCGCCCTGGCGGCCGCGCTCGCCCGCCACCGGGTGCCGTACCGGTTCGGCAGGGCCGTGGTGGCGGCGCGCGGAGACGGCCGCGTGGAGGAGGTGGTGACCGCGGCGGTGCGCGCCGACTGGTCCGTGCTGCCCGGCACCGAGCGGACCGTGCCAGTGGACGCGGTGTGCGTCGGGCACGGCTTCACGCCCCGCCTGGAACTCGCCGTCGCCGCCGGCTGCGCCCTGCGCCCCGGCCCCGGCGGGGCCCCCGCGGACGTCTTCGTCGACGTGGACGACGACCAGGCCACGAGCGCGCCCGGGGTGTTCGCGTGCGGGGAGATCACCGGCGTCGCCGGGGCGCCCGCCGCCCGTACCGAGGGCGTGCTCGCGGGCTGGCTCGCGGCGGGCGGCAGCCCCCGCGCGCGCCCGCTCGCCGCCCTGCGCAGGCGCCGCGACCAGGGCCGCGCGTTCGCCCGCCGGCTCGCCCTCGCGCACCCCGTGGGAACCGCGTGGCCCGGGTGGCTCCGCCCGGACACCGTCGTCTGCCGGTGCGAGGAGACGGACTACGCGAGCGTGTGCGCGGCGGCCGGGGATCCGACGGCCACGGAGGCGGGGGTGGCCAAGCTGGCGACCCGTGCGGGCCTCGGCCCGTGCCAGGGCCGCGTCTGCGGGCCCACCATCGCCGAGCTGCGTCACCGCGGCGCCGTCGCTTCCGCGCGCTCGGGCAGCCCCGCGCACCCGGGGCGCCCCGGTCACCCCGCGGAGCCCACGACCGCGGCCGGGGAGCCCACCGAAACCGCCGGACCGGCCCAACCGGCCCGCCCCACCGAACCAGCCCAAGCGGCCCGCCCCACCGAACCAGCCCAACCGGCCCAACCGGCCCGCCCCGCCGAACCGGCCCAACCGGCCCGCCCCGCCGGACCGGCCGCCCCCGGCCCCCACCACCGACCCCTCGCCGTCCCCATCAGGCTCGGCGAACTCGCCCGGCCGCCGGTGCCGCCGGCCGGCGACCGTCCCGACCCACCGGCCGGTGACCGACCGCACCGGCCGGACCTTCCCGCTGAGGAGAGCCGTTCATGAGCACAAGTACACCCACGGAGCACGCCCTGACCGGTGTCGTCGTCGCGACGGCGCTGCCCTACCAGGAGGACCCGAAGGCACCGGCCGGGCTCGCCGTGGACTACGACCGCTATGCCGAGCACTGCGCCTGGCTGGTGGAGAACGGGTGCGACGGCGTCGGCCCCAACGGCTCGCTCGGCGAGTACTCGTCCCTCACCGACGAGGAGCGGCGCCGGGTGGCCCGTACCGCGATAGCGGCGGTCGCCGGGCGCGGCAAGGTGATCGTCGGCGTGCACGGCGTCGGCTCGCACCACGCCGCGCGGTGGGCGGAGGCCGCCGCGGAGGACGGCGCCGACGGGGTGCTCTGCCTGCCGCCGACGATGTACCGCGCCAACCGGGGCGAGGTCATCGCGCACTTCGAGGCGGTGGCCGCGGTCGGGCTGCCCGTGATGGTCTACAACAACCCGTTCGACACCAAGGTCGACCTGACGCCCGACCTGCTCGCCGAGATCGCCGCCATCGACAACGTCCAGGCGGTCAAGGAGTTCTCCGGCGACGTGCGCCGGGTGCTGGAGATCAAGGAGAAGGCGCCCTCGCTGGACGTCATCGGGGGCGCCGACGACGTCGTCCTGGAGAGCCTGCTGATGGGCGCCACGGGCTGGTTCGCCGGCTTCCCCAACGTCTTCCCGGCTCAGTCCGCCGAGTTGTTCCGGCTGGCCCGCGAGGGCCGCGTCGCCGAGGCGCGTGCGCTGTACGAGCCGCTGGTGGCCGCGTTCCGCTGGGACTCCCGCACCGAGTTCGTTCAGGCCATCAAGCTGGGCATGGAGATGGTGGGCCGGTTCGGCGGCCCGTGCCGGCCGCCGCGCGGCCCGCTGGTGCCCGAGCACCGCGAGCAGGTGACGGCGGAGATGCGGCGCGCGATCGACGCCATCAAGGCGCGGACCGCGGGACAGGCCGCCTGATGCGCAGCGCCCGCGCGATCAGCGCCGTCGACTCGCACACGGAGGGCATGCCCACCCGGGTCGTCACCGGCGGGGTGCCGCCGATCCCCGGTGCCACGATGGCCGAGCGCCGCGCGTACGCCATCGAGCACCTGGACGGGCTGCGGCGGTTCCTGATGGACGAGCCGCGCGGGCACCCGGCGATGAGCGGCGCGCTGCTCCAGCCGCCGGCCCGCCCCGACGCGGACTGGGGCGTCGTCTACATCGAGGTCAGCGGCTTCCTGCCGATGTGCGGGCACGGCACGGTGGGCGTCGCGACGGTCCTGGTGGAGACCGGGATGGTCGCGGTGACCGAGCCGGAGACCGTGGTGCGGCTCGACACGCCCGCCGGTCTCGTGGAGGCCAGGGTCGCGGTGCGCGACGGCGTCGCCGAGCAGGTCACGCTCCGCAACGTGGACGCCTTCGCGCTGGAACTGGACGCGAAGGTGTCCGTGCCGGGCCTCGGCGAGGTCACCTACGACATGGCGTACGGCGGCAACTTCTACGCGATCGTGGACCTGGACGGCGTCGGCCTGCCCTTCGACCGGGCCCGCAAGGACGACATCCTCGCCGCGGGCCTCGCGATCTCGCGGGCGGTCAACGAGCAGAACCTGCCGCGGCACCCCGCCGACCCGGGCATCCAGGGCTGCAAGCACGTGCAGTTCCTGGCGCCCGGTTCGAACGCGCGGCACTCGCGCAACGCGATGGCGATCCAGCCGGGCTGGTTCGACCGCTCGCCGTGCGGCACCGGCACGTGTGCGCGCATGGCTCAGCTGCATGCGCGCGGGGAACTCGCCGTGGGGGCCGAGTTCGTGAACGAGTCCTTCATCGGGACGCGGTTCACCGGGCGCCTCCTCGGCACGTCGGAGGTCGCGGGCGTGCCCGCGGTGGTCCCCGAGTTCTCGGGGCGCGCGTGGATCACCGGGACGGCGACGTACCTCCTCGATCCCACGGATCCCTTCCCCCACGGGTTCGTGCTGTGAGCGGTGACCCCGCTCCGGCTGTCCCTTCGGCATGGGGTGTCCTCACCGGCCGGTGACGACCTTACAGAGGCCGGCGGCCGGATATCCGCCGCACCTCCGGACAGAACCCTTTGAGATTCGTACCGATGCCAGGTGAGGACACGCCGCTGACATCCCGCACGCCGAGTGCGTCTCGGCCGCACGCCGCACGTGGGGCCGAGATGCGGCTCGGCCGGCGGTGCCGCCGGCCGCGAAGGGGGTTGTCCGGCTCCAGCCGGAACAAAGAACGACCTAGGTGAGGGTGCCGCGCACCGCACATTCACATTCCATAGGGAAGCCGACGCGGGGCATACGTGTGACGGCCAGCAGCGGGCAGGGACCGGAGGGCAGAGCTGGGCAGATCCAGCGCCGATGCGTAAACAAGCACACGAAGCTCCAGGTGGACAGGTTGATCACTATCGACCAACCGTCCGCCGGGAGCTTCCACCTGTTACTGCGTCACCTCGCGGGTGGGGCCGTCTCCAGCACGGTTTCTCCGCCTTCCTCGCCGAGAATGGACCCGATGCGGTGTACCGCGTCGGGCCTTCTGGCCCGCAGCACGGTTACGACGACGAGTCCCAACACCAGCCAACCGACGGTCAGGTAGACAGGCAGGTTCAGGGGATGAACCGGAGTGGGATAGACCGACCCGTACAGGGCGGCGCCGAATAGCACAACGCCCGCCGTCGGCAGCGCGAGGTGCAGGATGACACTGTACTCAGGGTGCGTACGTCGGAAAAAGACGGCTCCGCCTACACAGAGCCCCGCGTAGACGATGATGACGGCGAGGGTGCCGAGCGTGGCGAAGAAGTAGTACACGGTGGTGGGCTGGCCGCCCAGAGCATCCGAGCCCAGACCGAAACCGACCGCTGCGGCCACCGCGGTGGAGAAGACGGCGACGATCGCTGTGGCGTTGACGGGCGTCCGAAACTTCCGGTGGGTGGTGCCCAGCCACCTCGGCAGCGCCCCTTCCCGGCCCATCGCGTAAAGGGTGCGGGTGCCGGCCGTCGCGCAGCCCACGCACACGAAGAACGCCGACAACAGGGCGCCCACCTCCACCGACGTGCCGAGCCATGAGCCCACGTACCTGCCCGCGATCGTCCTCAGAGCAAAGGGGTCGGTGGCGAAGGCACTTCCCTTCGTCACTCCGAAACCGATGGCGAGGCTGTAGGTGGTCCATAGGTAGAACACGGTCGCGAAGACGATGGAGGCGGTGATCGCCATCGGAACGGAACGGCGCGGCCTGGCGGTCTCCTCACCGAAGTCGGCCGCGGTCTCGAACCCTATGTAGGAGGTTACGCCGAGGATGATCCCGTAGAAGACGCCCGAGAACCCGCCCTTCTCGGTGTGATCGAAGGTGAAGGGGGCCAGGCTGTTCCCCTGCGCGCCTCCCTTGGCAGTCACGGTGACGTTGACGATGGTGATGACCAACACCGTGACCAGGCCAACCAGCATCTGGAGCCTCGTGGTGACCCTGACATGGGTGACCGACATCAAGAACAGCAACGCCATCCCGACGAGGAACAGCCAGAACCACCGGTGCATCGGAATGTGCAGGAGATCGCAGGCGAGGTAGGCCACCGCCGCCATGGTCATGGGTACGAAGCAGACCAGCCCGAACGCGTAGAGCCAGCCCGCCATGAACCCAGCGGTACTGCCGAGCGTACGACTTGCGTAGGTGTAGGCGTAACCGGCCGACGTCATACGCCGGGTGAATCCCACGACGACGAAGGCGAGAGCGAGACACGCGACCCCGCCCAGGAGAAAGGCGAGTGGTGTGGAGCCGCCCGCGACCGCGGCCACACCGGGGACATTGAGTAGCATCGCCATGCCGGGCGCGAGGACTGTGACGGAAATGGCGATGGAGTCAGCGGTTGTGAGTACACCCCGGGCCAAACGCCTCTCGGAATCGGACATCGCGTTGCTGTCATCCTCTGGATCAGGCGAGCCCATCGGCTCGGCGGTGGCGCGTCGGCGTACTCTCGCACCGGCATGCCGGGCAGCTACGCCTGTACCCATCTACAGGACCCCGTTGGGCGATCTCTTGTGAGCGAGCCATCAAGAAACGTGTGCCAGGCACATGTAACCATATGAAGCTATTTATCAGTGATCCGCCGTAACGCCCTCACAGGCCCGCCGCGAACGCCACACTCATCACGCGTCGGGCCGTGACCTCTTCACACTGTGAACTGGAGTTGAATTCTGCGGACCCCAGAGCGACGCGAGCACGCCAGCGGGCGGTCGCGCCCGGAGATGGCGGAGCTACCTCGTGCCCCGGGCAGGGAACTACAGGACGCTGCTTCGCGAGCTGTGGTGCAGCACAACCGGCATCACCAGCCTCGTCCAAGCAGTCCTCGCCTCCATGTCCTCGCCTCCATCTGCCCTGCGCACACTGAGGAGGGACCACTCAAGCCCATCAGAAGCGCCCGGGAAGCCCGGCGCTGATGGCCCGTTCGACCGGGGCCCGGGCCCCACCGGCCGCCGGAGAACCTCGCGGGAACCCAACGCTCGCCCTACGCCCTTACGTCGGATCCCCCGCGAAACGCGGCCGGGTGGGATGGGGCTCGATCCAGTCCTGCGCTCGCCGCCACCAAGGCACTGTCTGCCAACCGGCCGGGGCCCGCCGTATATGCCTCCCACCCCCTCCCCGCGCTGCCTACCACCAGCAGGAACAGGCTTGCAGGGCCGTCGGGTCCGCTGAGGGGCACTAGGAGACGGCCATGCCCCGGGATGCCGTTTCACGGGCGGCCGCTTCCGTGCGGGAGCGGGGCTCGGTGGTGGCGAAACGTTGCCGGTACCGGGTGGGGGACAGCCCCAGGTGGCGTGCGAAGGCGCGGCGCAGGCTCTCGTAACTGGGAAAACCCGACAGCGCGGCGGCCTCCGTGGCGTTGTGCCCGGCGTCGAGCAGGGATTTCGCCATGTCGAAGCGGATCAGTTCCACATACTTCATGGGGGTGGTGTCCAGTTCGGCACGGAACATCCGCGTCAGGTGTCTCGGGCTGACCCGCACCCGCGCGGCCAGCTCCTTCAGGCTGTGGTCGGCGGTCGGATCGGACTGGACCGCGGTCTGGACAAGGCGCAGTACGGGTGTCTGCGGGGCCGGGCCCTGGAGCGAGGCGGAGAACTGCGACTGCCCGCCGGCCCGTTGCATGTACACCACCAATGAGCGGGCGACCTGCCGCGCCAGGTCCGGCCCGTGGTCCTCCTCCACCAGGGCAAGGGCCAAGTCGATGCCGGCGGTGACCCCCGCCGAGGTGTAGGTGGTGCCGTCCTTGACGAAGATCGCGTCGGGCTCCACCCGTGTCGAGGGGCAGCGGCGGGCCAGTACCGCTGTGTGCTCCCAGTGGGTCGTGGCACGCTTGCCCTCCAGCAGACCGGCCGCTCCCAGGATGAAGGCCCCGGTACAGACCGAGGCCACCCGCCCGGCCCCCTCGGCAAGCGTTTTCGCGGCGGCGCTCAGCTCCGGGGCGACGTAGGACCCGGGCAGCACGTCGCCGCCCGCCACGAGCAGCGTGTCGTAGGCCGCGGCGGCGGACACCGTCCCGTCGACCGGTACCCGCATGCCGATGGACGAACGGACCGGTGCGCCATCCACCGAGACGATGCTCAGCCGGTAGTGGGTGCCGAACCGGTTGGCCTCACTGAAGACCTCCGCCGGGCCCGACAGGTCGAGCATCTTCATGCCGTCGAAGACGAGAACCCCCACCTCGTGGGCTCTTGGTGCCATGCGTTCCACTCCCCTGTCCTGGCCGACTCCCGTAATGGCCTCCCGCCATTGTCGGGCGGGCACTGGTGACGCCGCCGGACCCGCCCGGTCTGCCGGAGGACCGGCGGTCCCTAGGTCACATCGGGGTGCCCGCCCGGACGGCACGCCAGCTCCGCCCAGATCGTCTTGCCCGGCCCCTCCCGCCCGCTCACGCCCCAGCGCTCGGCGACGGCCTCGACCACCAGCAGGCCGCGCCCGCTCTCGGCCATCGCGGCCGGGCGCAGCGCCTCCTCCGGCCGCCCCGGGTGCGTGTCGGACACCTCCACGCGCACCACCCCGGCCGCCCGGTCGTGGCTCAGCCGCAGCTCGAAGTCCCGCCCGGGGACGCGTCCGTGCAGCACGGCGTTGGCGCTCAGCTCGGCCACGACCAGCGCGACGGCGTCCGAGACGTCGGAGCCGTACGGCAGGCCCCACCGGTCGAGCCGGTGCACGGCGAGCCGGCGCGCGAGCCGCGCGCCACGGCGCGTCGCCGAGAACCGCTGTACGAACACACTTACGGTAACGGCCTCTTGGGCCCGTGAGACTGGCATGCGCCCAGCGTTCCGGGCGGCCAGGGGCCTCAACAGGAACGACGCCGATACAGGACACGTTGTATCAGTGCACGCTCTGGACCGGCGGGGTGACAGCGGGTAACGATGGGGTGCTCGGTATGAAGGGGGCGGCGATGGCAGCAGACCACTGCGGAGACGGTACGACCAGCGAACCCGAAGTCTCGGACTCTCTCAAGACGTTCGGGGCGGTCCTGAAGGCGCTTCGGGAGGCAGCGGGCCTGACACAGGAGGACTTGGCGCGGCGGCTGGGGTACTCGACGGCGTACATCGCCAAGTTCGAGCAGGGGAAGCGGTTTCCTCCGGAGGATTTGCCCGAGCGGGTGGAGCCGGTACTCGGTGCCACGGCGCGCAAGGTGCTCGCGGCGGCGGTACGCAGCCTGCGGCGCAGGCCTGGGCTGGCGTCCTGGTTCCAGCAGTGGGTGGGGATCGAGGAGGAAGCGATCTCCTTGTACGCGTACGAGTGCAGGGTGGTACCTGGCCTGTTGCAGCCGGAGACCTACATGCGGGCCATCTCTGACCGTGAGCTTCCTCCTCTGAGAGAGGAACAGATCGACGAGCGCGTTGCTGCTCGACTAGACCGACAACGGCTCCTGGAAACACGTCCGAACACGTCGTTCTCGTTCGTGATCGAGCAAGCCGTGCTGGAACGGCGACTGGGTGGGCCGTCCGTGGCGCGCGAAGTCATCGACAACCTCCTGGCTCAAGGCAGGCGACGGAACGTCGAAATCCTAGTCATGCCGTTGCAGCAGGAGGATCATTCCGGCTTCGAGGGACAGGAGTACCTTGCCGAGAACACTGCGAACCAGTGGCTCGGCTATGTCGAGGGACACGACAACAGCATGCTCATCACCGACCCCAAAAGGGTGAGTGCCATGCTCCAGCGCTATGGGAAGATGCGCTCGCAGGCGCTGAGCCACGCGGCCACGGCCAGCCTGCTTGAGCAGATGCGAGGAGCGCTATGAGCACCGAACTCCACTGGTTCAAGAGCACTTACAGCGGTGGTGGCGGCGGCAACTGCGTCGAGATCGCCCTGAGCTGGCGCAAGAGCAGCTACAGCGGCGGAGGCGGCGACAACTGCGTAGAGGTAGCCCTCCACCCCACCACCGTCCACATCCGCGACTCCAAGGACACCACCCGCCGCCCCCTCACCGTCACCCCCACCGCCTGGTCGGCCTTCACCGCGCACGCGGCGAACGCGGCGAACCTGCCGAGCTGAGCCGCCCGGAGACCGCGGCGTAGGCCGCCTCCGCGCGGCGTGCCTCGGGAGTTTCGTGCGGAGCGTGAGCAAGGAACTCCCGGGTGGGGCCGGTGAAGGCGATCCGGCCCGCCTGGAGAACGGTGACGTGGTGGGCCTCCTCCGCGAGGTCGGCGACGTCGTGGGTGGACATCAACACGCGCACCTCAGCCGTGGCGAGGCCGACGATCAGGTCACGGAACACACGCCGTTGGGTCGGGTCCATGCCCGCGGTCGACTCGTCCAGGAGCAGCACACCGGCTCCGTGGACGAGAGCGGAGGCAACGCCGACGCGGCGGAGCTGGCCGCCTGAGAGTTCCTTTGCTCTGACGTCGGCTCGGTCCGCCATGTCGACCCGCTCCAGGACGGTGAACGCCGCCTGCCAGGCGTCGGGTTTTTCCATGCCCTTCAGCCAGCCGATGTAGGCCACCTGTTCACGGGCTGTGAGCCCGGTCATGGGAGTGATGGTCTGCGGCATCCAGGCGACCTGCTTGAGGTAGGCGGAATCGCGGGACGTCAGGCGTCCCAGGCGGACGGAACCCGAGCGGGGTTGGCGCAGGCCGCTTGCCAGCTTCAGCAGCGTCGACTTGCCGGCTCCGTTCGGGCCGAGGAGGACGGTGAATCCGTCGGGGACGATGTAGGTGAGGTCGTTGAGGATCGGAGGCTTGTTGCGTCCGTACCCGAAGGTGCAGGACTCCAGGCGGATCGACATGGCAGGCCCTTTCAGAAACGGCGGGCGCGGACGTGGACGGCGAGTCCGGCAGCGCAGACCAGGAGGCAGAAACAGAGCGTGGGCAGGTAGTCGGCGGGGTGGAGGGTGACGGCCCACGGCCACGGGCGGTGGAAATCGCGGTAGCCGACGAACATGACGGCGAACACCCAGCCGACGGGGAGGGCGGTGGCCGCCTGCTCGTGCACCGCACGGGCCACCAACATGAGTCCGACGAGGAACACGACATTGCGACCCGCCATGGTCGCCTCCTGCGAGCCGGTGAGTGCTCCGGTGACGAAGGCCGCCAGGGCAGCCACCGCGACCAGGGCAGTGATCAGAACCGCGTCCAGGGAACGCACCCTGCGTAGCGCGGTCGCCTCGACCTCGGGATCCGCCTGGGCAAGGCAGTACGCGAGCGTGGAGGTGATGACGAGCGGCGCCAACTGCATGAGGAACACCTGGTTCGCCCCGGCAGCGAGCAGACTCGGCAGTTGGACGTACTGGGCGTGCCCTACGGCAACGATCACCACGAACGCCGCCAGCGACGGGGCGAGAACGGCCTGCACGCGACGGACCTTGAACCACAGGGTCACCGCCTGGCCTCCTGGAGGAGGCGGCACGCCTTTTCCTGTTCCGCCCGGAACCAGGCCCGCTGTCCGTCCGGCGAGAGACTGCGAGCGTCCGCGGCTCGCTGCTCGACTTCCGCCATCACCTGGCCGGCGTTCTGGAAGGCGCCGCCGTACTCACCCCGGCGCCAGGCCAGGTAGGGCTTGTCGGCGGCGATGAGTCGGGCGGCCCACAGCATGGCCGCGTCGTGATTGACCACCCAGTCCGCCCCCTGGCCGGCCGCGAACGACGCGGGGAAGGCGCAGGGGAACTCCACGGAGGTGAGCAGGACGCCGTAGCGGACCCCGACCATGCCCTGGCCGTTCTTTCCCGCCTGCTGCGACAGCGGCAGCCACCAGGTGCGCTGAGTCGAAGGCTTCTTCCGGCGTCCGGTGAGGAGGCTGTCCGACACCGTCCGGGGCATGACGACCTCCACCCCGGCCTCGCGAAGCCTCGTCACGGACCTGGTGATCTCAGTACGCACCTCCTTCAGCCGGTCCACCGCGCCCCCGGTCTCCGCGATACACGCACGCGGAGCGGTGCCGGTGCATCGGGCGGGAGCGTGACCAGCGCTGATCGGCCCGTTGCCGTAATCCCAGCCGGAGGCGGTGTGGGCGCACAGGGCCATCACCACCACGGCTGACGTCCCCGCTGCCACACGGACACCGCGCCGCGCCATACGTGCGGCCGGCAGCCAGCACACGGCCACGGCCCCTGCGGCGACTGCGGTGAACAGGAACGGGACGAGGAGAGTGAGCGCCTTGTACTGCTCACCGAAGTCCACGGACGTGTCCGGGGCGCCGGCCACATGGCGCAGCCACACCGGCTCCACCTGACCTGTCTTCGTGATCAGGTAATAAAGGAAGACGGCGGACAGCGGCGCGGAGATCAGCCGTGGCGTGAGGTGGCCGAGGGCACAGCCGATCACGGCCCACGCGACCACCAGTCCCATGCCGAGCAGGAGAGGCGCGAGCGCTTGTGGTGTGGGGACCAGGCGCGTTTCGATCAGGCGCATCACGACTGGCAGGACGAGGATCAGCCACCCGGCAACGACCACCGGGGCGAGGGCGTCGGTGGCGACCCGGAACCGAGAGCGTCCCGGAGCCAGTGCCCACACGTCGTCACGTTTGAGCCGCCCGCTCTCCCACACGGCGAGGCCGCAGGTGATGGCATAGGCGAAGGCATAAAAGTAGAACAGGGACTCCGCCACTTGCTGAGGCGCCCACAGGGGACCCGCGATGACCTCGTCGTACGGGTCTTCAAGGTGGAGGGCGTGAAAGAAGTAGAAGACGACCAGGCCAGCCCACAAGGGCGCGGTCCACAGAGCCGGAGTGGTACGTAAGCGGGCTCGGAGATTCAACAGTCAGACACCGTTCTCGAACAGGGGCAGGGCCGGGAGGCACACGTGGCGCCTCCCGGCCTGGATCACGTCACGACCACCAAGACGCTCAGTCGGCCTTCGTTGTATCCACGTAGACCCTGTCCACCGAGACCACCGCCCGCGTGGTCTCGGAGCCGTTGAGTTGAGCGATGGTGAAGTACCTGTTGTCGCCGCCGTCATAGTGAACGTCCCACTGGCCCCCCGGGACGTCGACGTCGAACTGCTGAAGCAGGCTGGCTTCGAGCCCCACCCGCCTACGAGGCCCACGACTACGCCGAGCGCCGGTGGGGCGCGGAAGATCTGGCACCAACCTCCCGGTCGTGCGGGCCGCGTTGCCGGGCACGCGGGCCCGATCGTAGTACTCAGACCGACAGCAACGTCCACTCATGCCGAGCGTCAAGCGGCGATGAGTCGTACTCATCTGGCGCCTCCGTTGGTTCATTTAAGGCAAATCAGCCGCCCCCTGGACTCCGATGGGTCTGCAGCGGCGAAGATCTTGAAATAGGCAGATCCCTTGCCCTTGACGTCCAGCAGGGCCGAGCGCTGTCATGGGGAGTCGGAATGGCCGCAGGGCTACGGAGGTTGAAACCGGCTTGCGTTGTCGCCTGACGCTTGACCGGCCAGATTGGTCCCACTGATGAGTCAGACACATCATGAGCCACCAGCTCGTCCAGCTCCGGCCGGCGGGCGCCACAACGTAGTGGAGTAGCTAATGGCAGGCGACGGCTGTGTTCGGTGTGGCGGGATGGTGTCGGGGCCGCGGGCGTGTCGTGTCGCCGGCGGCGGCCCGCGTTCTGACGAGTACCTTCGCCGCCCCTGGCAGCCGCACCTCGGTCGCACCGATGACCCCGTGGCCCGACGGCCCCGCGGCCGGCCGGACCCTGCTCCCCGGCCGGCACAACGCCATCGCCGGCCACGTTCCTTCCGGTGACCATCAGGTCACCCCGTGGTCGGGTCACCTGGCGGGTCAAGGTTCCCTGAACGCTCGACCCCGACCGCCTGCCCCGTGCCGTGCGACGTCCCGGACTCCGACAACACCCTCATCGACCTCGGGCGCGCACCTCGGCCAGGTCGCACCGCGAACAGCACGAAGAAAGCAACGGTTCCCCACCCTTCAACGAAGGAGCTCGCGTCATGCGACAACACATTCGGCTGTGGAGCCGTCGACGCTTCAGGCCGGTGACAGCGGCCGCCGCGGTGCTGCTCACCGCTGTAGTGGGCATGCACCCGGCCACGGCGGCCGGTCCGAGACCCACGGCGTCCACGGCGGCCGTCCCCGCCGCGTCGGCGGCGGACGTCGACGGCTTCACCGCGGGCAACGCCGCGATCGCCTCGGTCGACCTGGCCGGCACGTGGGGCTTCACCCCGGCGGGCCGGTCGGCGACGTCGATCACGGTGCCCGGCGGCGGCTGGTACAAGCAGGGCTTCACCGATGTGAACGAGGCGGTGTACTCCCGCACCATCACCGTGCCGGACTCCGGGCAGCCGCAGTCCACGTGGATCGAGTTCGGCGCGGTGAACCACCAGGCGACCCTGTCGGTCGACGGGCGGACGGTGGCGACCAGGACCACCGCCTTCACACCGTCGAACTTCGACATCAGCGCGTACGCGGCACCCGGTACCACGCACACCATCACAGTCGATGTGAAGGGCAGGGGCGCCCTGAAGAACCCCGCGAACGGCAGGTACCTGATTCCCGACGCGGCCGACTGGGCCGAGGCCGTACCGCAGGGCATCTTCCGTTCGGCGTTCCTGCGCGTGTATCCGGCGGTGTACGTCAGCGACACGTTCGTCCGTACGTCCGTGGCCAAGCAGACCCTCACCTACGACGTGTCGGTGACCAACACCTCCGGCGCCGCGCGGAAGGTGACGCTGGCCGGTTCGCTCGCATCGGACAACGGCGCGTCGTTCAACTACCCGGCGCTGCCCAGCCGCACGGTGACCGTGGCCGCCCATTCGACGGCCAAGGTGACGGTCGGGCCGGTGACGTGGAACCTGGGCTCCTCCTCGTACTGGTGGCCCAACGTCCCCTACCGGCAGGGGTATCGCGCCCAACTGCACCGCCTGACGGTCCACGCGGCGACCGACGACGGCCGCACCAGCGACGCGACCTACCGCTTCGGATTCCGGGAGAGCAGCCAGAACGGCGAGTACTACTACCTCAACGGCGTGCGGGTGAACTTCCGCGGCGACAACCTCCAGGGCGCGGACTTCGACCGCATCAACAACGGCGGCAAGGGCGACGCCTACGACACCCTGCCCGGCTTCCTCCCGCCCTCCTCGGGCAACGGCGGCTGGCCGCAGGCGGTCGACAACTACCAGCGGCTGAACTACAACGTGGTCCGCATTCATCAGGAGCCGGCCAGCCCCTACATGCTCGACGTGGCCGACGAGATGGGCCTGATGATCATCGACGAGACCGGCATCCGCGGCTCCAACAGCCTTCAGGACTTCGTCGCCGGGCACGACAACATGGTCGACCACGCCCGCGCGCTGACCCTGCGCGACCGCAACCACCCGGCCGTGATCCGCTGGAGCCAGAGCAACGAGCCCGGCAGCAGCGGTATGGACTCGGAGCAGTTTGAGAAGGACCTGTACGCGGCGATGAACGGCAACGACGGCACCCGGCCGGTCAGCGTCGACGCGTGGGTCGGCGCTCCGGCCAACCCCTACCCCACCATGACGTACGCCAACTTCGACGTCTTCGGGCACTACTTGGACGGTTTCGGCGCCTACGGCGAGAAGGTCGTGTCGGTGCCCGGCCGGCCCGACGGCGAGGGCGAGTACATCTGGCCGAAGTGCAACACCAAGCAGGGCTTCGAGTGGTTCGCCACCACGATGGTGGCCAAGCGCGGCAAGGACGCCAGCGACTTGCGCCCCTACACCCTGCTGTCCGCCTGGGCGGGCGTCATACCCGGCGTCCGCACCACCGACTTCACCCCCGAAGAGGGCGGCCACCCCGTCTACGGCGCCGACAACCTCTCCGACCCGTGGAGCAATCCGCAGATCCAGCGCGTCCAGGCCGCGTTCAACCCGGTCGCCGCGATCGACCTGCCCTACTGGTCGGCCTCCGGTGTGTCGGACTCCAACGGCACCTTCCCGCTCCCGCAAGCGGTCCCCGGATACGCCGCCAACAGCACCGTGAACCGTACGATCTCGGTGTTCAACGACGACTTCACCGGCACCGCCGTGGGCTTCGCCTGGAGCGCCCACCTCAACAGCGCCACCGGCCCGGTGATCGCCTCCGGGAACACCACCCTCACCGTCCCGCTCGGCTCGAAGGCGACGCAGACCGTGTCGTTCACCGCGCCGTCCAGGGGCTCTCGGGTCTACCTCGTCCTGTCCACCAGCAAAGCCGGGACGACCGTGTTCAGCGACGCGGTCGAGTACTTCACCCTGGGCAGCTCCACGAGCCCCGCGCCGGGCACCTAACGGCTCGTCAACCGCAACAGCGGCAAGCCGCTGGCCACCGCCGGCAACTCCACCGCCGACGGCGCCAAGGCCGTCCAGCAGACCGGCGGCGGGACCTGGACCCTCAGCGCCTCGGGCAGCGCCTTCACCCTGCGCTACAACCCCACCGGCAAGGTGCTCGACGTCAACGGCTTCTCCTCGACCGCAGGTCTCCAGCTCCAGCAGTGGACCGCCACCGGCGGCACCAACCAGCAGTGGTACCTGCGGCCCACCGGCGACGGGTACTTCACCACCGTCAGCCACGACAGCGGCCTGGCGGCCGATGTGCACGGCCAGTCGACGAACGACGGAGCCGCCGTCGTGCAGTGGACCGCCAACAACGGCGCCAACCAGCAATGGCCGCTCACACCGGCCTGAGCCGGCGGCCCGCCTGTCGGATGTGCCGCCACCTCCCCGTGGCGGCACATCCGGGGCCCAACACGTCAACGACCAGGCCGCGCTTGCGGCCCGGTACCCCTTTTTGCCGCATCACGCCCCGTCGTCCGCGCGGGCACCCCGGCCGCCACGTGCACGCTCTGGTGTCGAGCACCACCAGGCTCGGGTCCGCCTTCCGACGCACCTTCTCACGCACCTGCCAGGGCAGCAGGTCGTGAATGGTCTGGTCGGTACCGTCATCGCGCCAGGTGTAGAAGTAGTACTTCACCGCGCCGGCCGACGGGAAGTCGTGCGGGGCTTGCGCTCGCTCACGGCAACCAGCCCAGCACGCCCATGGCCGCCGACCGGCCCGGATACCGTCCTGCCACACGTTCAGGTGGCGACAGAGACAGGAACAGCTCCATCGAAGCGGCCCGGCGAGGGAGATGGGTGCGGTCCTGCCGTAGCGGTGACGCGATCACGCCCATACGATTCGGCATGGCATTTTTCAAACGCCGCAAGGCGACCGGCGAGGCAACCGGCGGCACATCCGGGCTGCTGCTCGTGACCGACAACGGCGTCCGGCAGGTGGCGACGGCCTCGTTCGGGATGGACCTCGTACAGGAGGTGGCCCGCCTGCTGCGCTCGGAGCACATACGGTCCACCAAGCTCGGCACCGACCTGACCCTGTGGCACGCCGAGGAGAGCCCCGGCCGGCCCCGGCCGGGCCAGCCCAACGCCGTGGCGAGCCGGCTCGCCGCCGAGCACGGTTCGCCGCCGGTCACCGGCCCGGCCGTCATCACCGGCCCGCTGCTGTACGGCAGCCCCTATCCCCTGGACGCCGACGAGGCCACGCGGATCGCGACCCGGCTGAGGGGATAGCGGACGGCAGGCAGTCCGCCGATCGCGGCGGGAAAAGGTTTCGGCAACGCCGAACGGTGTCGTCGAGCGCGCGCGGTGGGGCGTCCGCCACGCGCCGGACGCCGGTACCGCTGCCGCCGGCTGAGGGCGCGTCCAGCCTGGCGAAGCGTGTGAAGCCGGGCCCGCGGCAGCACGGGCGGCCGGGACCGGACCGGCCGCCCGTGCCTCACGAGCGCACCGGCAGCGAAGGCCGCACCACCCTCCGGCTCTCCTGGAGCAGCAGGTGGAGCAGGGGGTGCGTGCTCTGCCGGGGCCAGATGAGGGCGAGGCGGAGGGGTTCCGCGTCCTCCAGCGGGAGCCAGGTCAGGCGGGGGTACGGGAAGTAGGCGACCGTCGACGACGGGGCGATCCAGCAGCCGTGGCCGGCGGCGACGAGGTGCAGGCACTCCTCGGGCGTGCGGCCCTGGGGGCCGTAGACCGCGCGGGTGCCGTCCGGGCGCGGGTCGATGAACCAGAAGCGGACGACCGCCTCCGGCATGCCGTCGCGCGGGCCCACGACCGGCTCGGTGGCGAGGTCGGCGACGGTCAGGGACGAGCGGGTGGCGAGCGGGTGCCCGGGCGGGAGCGCGACCCAGCGCGGCTCGTCGATCAGCGGGTGGATGACGAAACGCGGGTCGTCGCCGATCGGCAGCCACAGGAACGCCGCGTCGGCCGTGCCGTCGACCAGGGCCTCGATCTCGTCCGGCAGCGTGTGCACGGCGACCGGCCTGACCTCCAGGTCCGGCGCGTCGCGGCGCAGCGCGGCCTCGATCTCCGGCATGAAGTGCGCGGTGCTCTGCGCCTTGAAGGCGATCCGCAGCGGGCCGGGGCGGCCAGAGCCGACCACCCGCGCCTCGCTGACCATGACCTCTGCCGCCGTGAGCAACGCCGCGCCCTGTTTCAGCACGACATGCCCGGCTTCGGTGAGTTCCACGCCGGACGGCAGCCGGCGTACCAGCGGTGTCCCCACGATCCGCTCCAGTTGCCGGATCTGCCCGCTGACCGCCTGCTGGGTCATGTTGAGCAGCCCCGCGGCACGGGTCATGCTGCCCTCTCCGGCGACCACGGCGAGGGCGTCGAGCAGCCGCAGGTTCAGGTTCACCCGACTGATCCTGCCACCACGACCGATCCGGCCACAACGGTCACTTGTGTCCCCCCAATAAGTCTCTGTTTCCCCTACCGGTGAGTTTCGTCTGACCATAAGTCCAACCATCCGTTTGGAGAGGGTATGTCACTGAAGGGGAAGACCGCGCTGGTCACCGGATCCTCCAAGGGTCTGGGCCGCGCGATCCTGCTGCGCCTGGCAGCGCAGGGTGCGAACGTCGTCGTCAACTACTCCAGAGACGAGGCAGCCGCCGCAGAAGTTCAAAAGGCCGCCGAAGCGGAGGGCGTCCGGGCGATCGCCGTCCGGGCCGACGTGTCCCGGGTGGAGGAGATCCAGCGGCTGTACGACGCGGCGGTCACCGAGTTCGGCCGGATCGACGTCGTGGTGGCCAACGCCGGCATGGAGAAGGTGAACGTGCCGGTCGCCGAGGTCACCGAGGAGGACTTCGACCTGCTGTTCCGGGTCAACACCAAGGGCCCGTACTTCGTGCTGCGCGAGGCCGCCCGGCGGGTCGCCGAGGGCGGCCGGATCATCACGATCTCGTCCAACACGACGACCGTTCCCCAGGTGGGCGTCGGCCTCTACGGCACCAGCAAGGTCGCCACGGGCTATCTCGCCCGCGTCATGGCGCTGGAACTCGGCCCCCGGGGCATCACCGTCAACACGGTGGTGCCCGGACCGATCGACGGCGCGGGCATCTTCAGTGACCCCGCCAACGACGCGTACAAGCAGAGCCTGATCGAGATGGTGCCGATCGGACGGCTCGGCACACCGCAGGACGTGGCGGCCGTCACGGCGTTCCTCGCGAGCGACGAGGCCGCGCTGATCACCGGACAGCAGCTCGTAGCCGACGGCGGCATGCACTGAGAGAGCAGGAGAACATGACAGCGACCATGCGTGCCGCCCAGGTCCAGGAGGCCGGCGGCCCCTTCGTGATGACCGACATCCCGGTACCGGAGCCGAAGCCCGGCCAGGTGCGCGTGAAGGTGCACGCGTGCGGGATCTGCGGCGGCGACGCGATCCCGCGCAACGGCCTGTTCGGCACGGTGCTGCCGCGGGTGCCCGGCCACGAGATCGCGGGCGTCGTCGACGCGGTCGGCGAGGGCGTGCGGACCTGGCAGGTCGGCGACCGGGTCGGCGTCGGCTGGTCCGGCGGCAGCGACTTCACCTGCGAGTTCTGCCGGCGCGGCGACTTCACCAACTGCGTCGAGCGGACGATCGTCGGCACCTCGTACGACGGCGGCTACGCCGAGTACATGGTGGCACCGCAGGACGCGGTCGCCCGCATACCGGACGGCCTCTCGTTCGAGGAGGCCGCTCCGCTGATGTGTGCCGGCATCACCGCGTTCAACGCCCTGCGGCACTCGGGCGCGGGCCCCGGCGACACGGTCGCGATCCAGGGCGTCGGCGGGGTCGGGCACCTGGCCGTCCAGTTCGCCGACAAGATGGGCTTCCGCACGGTCGCGATCAACCGCGGGCGCGGCAAGGAGGAGCTGGCCCGCCGGCTCGGCGCGAACGAGTACATCGACAGCAACGAGGGCAGCGCCGGCGAGGCGCTGCGCGAGCTGGGCGGCGCCGCGGTCATCCTGGCCACGGTCTCCCGCGCCGAGCTCCAGTCCGACCTGGTCAAGGGCCTTCGGCCGAACGGACGCCTGATCGTGCTGGAGGGCCAGGACCCGATCCGGGTGACCGGCCACGCCCTCGCGGACGACCGGCTGAGCGTCTCCGGCTGGTACAGCGGCGTCGCGCAGGACAGCGAGGACACGCTGAACTTCGCGGTCCTGAAGGGGGTACGCCCGATCGTCGAGACCTTCCCGCTGGAGGACGCCGAGCAGGCCTACCAGAACCAGAGCAAGGCCAACATCCGTACGGTCCTCCTCACCTCCTGACGATCCCTTTCGGGTCCCACGGACGCGACGGACGCGACGGACGCCGACGGACTCGTCCCACGCGGCCCACGCGGCCACCGGCAGCATGCCGGTGGCCGCGTTCTTCTGTGCCCGGCACCTGGTATACGTGTATGGTATTTGCCTAAAGCTATTAGGCACATTCCTACAGCGTAAGGAGGAGGGGCATGGCGCGTGCGGGGCTGACCGCGGAACGTCTGACGCGGGCGGGGGCCGAGCTGGCCGACGAGGTCGGCTTCGACCAGGTGACCGTCTCGGCGCTGGCCAGGCGGTTCGACGTCAAGGTCGCCAGCCTCTACTCGCACCTGAAGAACTCCCAGGACCTCAGGACGCGGATCGCGCTGCTCGCGCTGGAGGAACTCGCCGACCGGGCCGCCGACGCCCTGGCGGGGCGGGCCGGCAAGGACGCCCTGGCCGCCTTCGCGGACGTCTACCGCGACTACGCCCGGGAGCACCCCGGACGGTACGCCGCGACGCGGCTCAGGCTCAGCCCCCAGACGGCCGCAGCCAGCGCCGGCGTCCGACACGCACAGATGACGCGGGCCATCCTGCGCGGCTACGACCTGGCGGAGCCGGACCAGACGCACGCGGTCCGGCTGCTCGGCAGCGTCTTCCACGGCTACGTCTCCCTGGAGACGGCGGGAGCGTTCAGCCACAGCGCCCCGGACACGGAGGAGAGCTGGACGCGGATCGTGGACGCCCTCGACGCGCTGCTGCGCACCTGGCCCGCGCCGTGACACCGACACACCCACCGACAGGCTGAGACCATGCACACCGAGCACGACTGGATCACCACGCCCATCACCGCGGACCTGCTGCGCGGCGCCCTCGACCTGGAGCGCACCGCGCACGGCGTGCTGCCGCACCGGCTGCCCGCCCGGGCCCGCGCCCAGTACGCGGACCCCCAGCTCGCCATGGCGGAGTCCCAGCCCTCCGGCGTGCGGCTGGCCTTCCGCACCCGGGCCACCGTCGTCGAACTGGACACCCTGCCCACCAAGCGGGTCTACGTGGGCGTCCCGCCGCGCCCGGACGGCCTGTACGACCTGCTCGTCGACGGCCGGCCCGCGGGACGGACCTTCGTGCCCGGCGGCAACACCGTCACCATCGACATGGCCGCCGGAACCGCCGGTACGGAACCGGGACCGGCCGGCACCGCCCGCTTCACGGACCTGCCCGGCCGCGTCAAGGACGTCGAGATCTGGCTGCCGCACAACGAGACCACCGAGCTGATCGCCCTGCGCACCGACGCCCCCGTCGAGCCGCTGCCGCCGGCGGGCCGGCGGGTGTGGCTGCACCACGGCAGCTCGATCAGCCACGGCTCGGACGCCACCAGCCCCACCGGGACGTGGCCGGCCGTGGCCGCCTCCCTCGGCGGTGTGGAGCTGGTCAACCTCGGCCTGGGCGGCGGCGCCCTGCTGGACCCGTTCACGGCCCGCGCCCTGCGGGACACCCCCGCCGACCTGATCAGCGTCAAGATCGGGATCAATATCGTCAACGCCGACGTGATGCGGCTGCGCGCCTTCACCCCGGCCGTGCACGGGTTCCTCGACACCATCCGCGAGGGCCGGCCCACGACGCCGCTGCTGGTCGTCTCGCCGATCCTGTGCCCCGTCCACGAGGACACGCCCGGGCCGGCCGCCCCGGACTTCGGCGACGTCGGCGCCGGGAAGCTGCGGTTCCGGGCCATGGGCGACCCCGCGGAGCGCGCGAGCGGGAAACTGACCCTCACCGTCATCCGGGACGAGCTGGCCCGGATCGTGGCGGGGCGGGCAGCCGAGGACCCCAACCTGCACTACCTGGACGGCCGCGACCTGTACGGCGAGGCCGACTCCGCCGAGCTGCCGCTGCCCGACGGCATCCACCCGGACGCCGCCACGCACCGCCGCATGGGCGAGCGCTTCGCCGCCCTGGCCTTCGCCGCGGACGGCCCGTTCACCGGGCCCCGGACCTGACCACGCGCCCCGCGGCGCACCCCGCGCCCCGCGAACCCCACCCCGCGCCCCCTCCCCTGGAGCCGCACGGCTAGGGCGTGCACCGGGTGTACCGGTCGATGTCGGCCTCCTGTGGCTTGTAGGACGTCTCGAACTTGGGGTCGGCCTCGGTGAGGCGGGTGAAGCGGGGCTTGAAGGTGGGGTACCACTCCGTCTTCAGGAACTGCTTGAGCCGGTCCGCCAGCCGGAGGCACTGCTCCCTGTGGTGCTTGGGCAGACCGATGCCGTACATCTGGACCTTTCCGACCTTGATCTTGTCCACCACACGGACGTCCTTGTAGATCTCGGTGAAGCCGTAGAGGATCGCGAGATCCGTCCAGACAGCGTCCACGTTGCCGTCCCTGAGCGCCTTGACGCAGGCGTTGTAGTCCTTCTCCGTGGTGATGTGCGCCCCGCTGTCCAGCGGATTGTCCTTGCCGGGCTTGGATGTCGAGCCCCGCACGGTGCAGACGTACCTGCCCACCGTGTCCTTTCTCGTCCTGATCCTCGTGTCGTCGTCCCGCACCAGCAGGCCCTGCCTCGTCTGGAGGTAGGGTCCCGCGAAGTCGATCTTCCTGAGGCGTTCGTCCGTGATGGTGTAGGTCGCGATCACCATGTCGACGGAGCCGTGCAGGATGCTGTCCTCGCGTTCCTCCGACGGCACGTCCTCGAAGTCGGCCCGGAATCCGAGGTTCTGGGCGAGGTAGTCGGCCAGTTCCTTCTCGAACCCGGCGTACGCGTGCTCCGCCGGGTCGAACACGTTGAAGCCCGGCTGCTCGATCTTGACGCCGATGTCGAGCGTCCTGGGGAAGACCCGGCCGCTCCGGCTCGGCACCGGCGCCGGGGCCGGTGCCGCGGAGGCGGTGGACGTGGCCGGCTCCGGCGGGTCTTCCGACGTGGGGCCGCAGCCGCAGAACGCCACGGCGGACGCGGTGAGGAGCAAGGGGGTGAGGCGCGTGCGCGTCAGGAAGGGCATGGGCTGCATCGGCTGTTCCTTCGCTCGGATCCGAGTGGTGCGTACGGGTTCGGACTGTCGGGAGCCGGTGACCGCGGTGTCAGGAGTCGATGACCACGCGGTCGGGGGTGATGCGGACCCGGCACTCGGGGCCCGTGTCCAGTTCGGCGTGGAGCCGTACCGTGTCGTGCCGCCGGCTGATCGGCACGGACACGCTCCGGCCCAGCCGGACACCCACCTCGTCCGCGAGAGGGGGCCCCGTGAGGGTGAGACTGCTGCCCGGGACGCAGTCCGAGCCGGTGTCCGGGTCGAGATCCGTCCCGCTGAAGGTCAGCGTCAGGGTGTCGCGCTCGTCGGGGAGCGGCACGACGACGTCGAAGACGTCCCCGGGGCCGGCGGTGACGGTGTGCGCGCCACCGGAGAGGACGACCTTGTCGGTCACGTCGATGGGCTGGTGGTTCCGCCAGTAGGCGACGGCCAGGCCGCCGGCGGTGAAGACGAGGGCCAGGGCGAGGACGAGAGAGGCCACGAACCCGACGGTGAGGTTCGTGGCCTTGCCCACCAGCATGCCCAGCAGGACGCCGGCGACGGTGAGGCTGGCGGTGCCGTAGGTGGCGCGCTCTTCGGGGGTGCTCCAGTCGTTCCAGAGGTAGGAGGAGAGGGCGAAGAGGATCGCGGCGACGAACGCGAGCGGGAGCAGCCAACGGGAGAGCGGGCCTTCCGTGGTGGACGCGGGCGCGGGCGCGGGCATGGACACGGACGCGGGCACGGGCGCATCCGCAGGCGCGGGCGCGGGCGTTTCGGCGTTCACCGTGGCACGCGCGGTGGCGCTCGCGTGCGCGCTCTCGCCGACAGGCACGTTCGCCTTCGGGGCGGGCCGGTCCGGGCTGCCCCTGGGACGACGGGCTCGGGGGCGTGGCCTCCGTCTGCTCATGGCTCCTCCGGGGCGGAGTCGGTTCTGAGGTAACGCACTGTGGGACAGTGCGGTTCCCGGGATATGAGCGGAGGAATCGCTTCAGCTCCGGCGGCTTGCGGTCCCCGTCGGGAACGCGCGCGCCCACCCGTCCGGTGGGGCGGGTGGGCGCGGGTTGTGCGGTAGTCGGGCCGGGTACTCCTCGTCAGCCGAACGGTCGGCCGATCTGTCGGCCGATCTGTCGGCCGAGGAGCCGGCCGTGCCGTCAGCCGAACTGGCCGGGCTGGTAGTCGCCGGCGGGCTGCCGGACGATGACGTTCAGGCGGTTGTAGGTGTTGATGAGGGCGATGAGGGAGACCAGGGCGGCGAGTTGGTCCTCGTCGTAGTGCTTGGCGGCGTTCGCCCAGGCCTCGTCCGTGACGCCGCCGGCCGCGTCGGCGAGGCGGGTGCCCTGCTCCGCCAGCTCCAGGGCGGCGCGCTCGGCGTCGGTGAACACCGTGGCCTCCCGCCAGGCAGCGACCAGGCCCAGGCGCACCGGGGTCTCCCCGGCCTGCGCGGCGTCCTTGGTGTGCATGTCGGTGCAGAAACCGCAGCCGTTGATCTGGCTGGCGCGGATCTTCACCAGTTCCTGGGTCGCGGCCGGAAGCGTCGAATCCGTAAGCGGCCTGCCCGCCGAGTTGATGTGCCGCAGGAACGTGGCTCCGACCGGGTTACCGAAGAGGTTCAAGCGTGCGTCCATGGTGAACTCCCTGTCCTTCGCCGCTGCCGGTGGTTACACCAACCTGACGAAACGACTCGGCGGAATGTGACAGGAGTGCGTGTGTGACGTGCGTCTCCCCCGCCGCCCCGGCGGTGCGGGGCGCCGGGGGCGGCGGCGACAGGACCTGGCCGTGCTGTCCTGGCGCAGTCCTAGCGCGGGAGGTGGCCCTCGTCCCGGAGGTGCGCCAGGAGGTGTGCGAAGACGCGGGAGTCCTGGGACAGGCCGTCGTGCTCGTACTCGTTGGTGATCCAGGTGTGGACGTTGCCGACGGCGGCCGCCGTGTCCAGTTGGAGACCGGCGTCCACGTACATGTCGTCGTGGTAGACGACCGCGGCGACCGGCACCTCGTTGGCGGCGAGGCGGTCGGGGGCGTACAGCTCGGTCCACCCCTCGCGGGACGCCAGCTCCTCGGCGGCGGGGGCGAACGGGCGCAGCGCCCGGATCTCCTCGAACATCCAGGGGTAGATCATCTCGCCGGTGAACAGCAGGGGCCGTGCGGACGGGTCGAACTGCGGGTGGCGCGCCCGTTCCCGTTCGGCGGCCCACGCCGTGGGGGCGCCCGGCCCGCTGCCGTAGATGGATTCCTGGAGCACGGTGAACAGGGGGCGGTCGGCGAACGACGTGGCCGCCCACACGGCGCCGAGGAAGGTGTCCGTGAGGCGTTCCCGCGTCCCGTCCGCGAAGGCCTCGTCGAGTATCCAGTGCACCCGCTCGAAGCCGGGCTTCATGCCGAAGTCCAGGCCGAGCAGCTGGAGGCGGCGCACCGTGAGCACGTCGCCGTCCGGGAGGCGCACGTCCCCGGCCGCCAGCAGGTCGGCCACGCGGTGCAGCACGTCGGCGTCCGCCGGGTAACGCCGCTGGTAGACGCGGTTCTTGGCCTCGACCCGGGGATAGGTGCGGCGGTAGACCTCCTCGGCGGACGGGTGGATCGCCGCGAGCCCGCCGGCCACCAGGCAGGCGGCCAGGCCCTCGGGCGCCCGCGAGAGGTACGTCAGGGTGAGGAAGCCGCCGTAGCTCGTGCCCAGCGTGACCCAGGGGCGGCCGCCGAAGACGGTGCGCCGCAGGTACTCCGCGTCGGCCACGATGGAGTCGGCGCGGAAGTGGCAGAGGTAGTCGGCGCCCTGTGCGCCCGACTCGAAGGTCTCCATCACGTGGCCGTCGACGGGTGAGCTGCGGCCGGTGCCGCGCTGGTCGAGCAGGACCACCCGGAAGTCCTTCAGCGCCGGGCCGATCCAGCCGCCGGCTGTGGGGCCGAGCGGCCTGGGGGACTTTCCGCCGGGGCCGCCCTGGAGGTAGAGCAGGCAGGGCAGGTCCTCGTCCCGGCGGGCCGGGTCGACCAGTTCGCGGGCGAAGAGGGAGAGCTCCCGGCCGCCGCCCGCGTGGGCCGGCGCGGGCGTGCCGGCCGGGTTCCCCGCGGGGGCCCAGGCGGGGTTCCCCGCGGCGGTGCCGGTGGCCTCGGACCAGTCGAGCGGGACGGGCACCACGTGGTCGCGCACGTGGATACCGGGCAGGGTGTATTCGGCTGTGATCATGTTCCCGTTCACCTGCCCACCGCGTAGCCCTGGTTGCCGCGGGGGTTGGCCGCGGCCCGCAGCCAGCCGTCCTCGCGGGCCACCGCGCTGACGTGGCCCAGCGACCAGGCGTCGCCGGTCTCCACGCGGTGTCCGCGGCGGCGCAGCTCGGCGACCACGGCCGGGTCGAAGCGGTCCTCCAGGAGGAGGTGGCCGGGGTGGGTGTCGCGCGGGTAGAAGGAGTTCGGTACGGCCTTGGTGAGGAACTCCGGTGCGTCGACGGCCTCCTGGAGGTTCATCCCGCCGTGCACCGCGTTCAGGAAGAAGTGCAGCGACCACTGGTCCTGGAAGTCGCCGCCCGGTGTGCCGAACGCCAGCCACGGTTTGCCGTCGCGCAGGGCGAAGGAGGGGGTGAGCGTGGTGCGGGGGCGGGCGCCGGGGCGCAGCGAGTTGGGCAGGCCCTGCTCGACCCAGAACATCTGGCCGCGGGTGCTCAGGCAGAAGCCGAGGCCGGGCACGGTGGGCGAGGACTGGAACCAGCCGCCGCTGGGCGTCGCGGAGATCATCATGCCGCGGCTGTCGACGACGTCCAGGTGGCAGGTGTCGCCGCGCACCTCGCCGGAGGCGGCGACGGTCGGCTCGCCCGCGCCGGACCGGTGGTCCGCGGCGACGGTCGGCTCACCGGCGCCGGTGCTGCCGACGACGCCGTCACCGGCGGCCGCGCCGGGCGCACCGGGTCCGTCCGGGTAGCGGGGCAGCCGGGGCGCCCGGCCGCCGGGCGCGCCGGGGCGCAGCTCCAGGGACGCGGTGTCCCCGATCAGGCGGCGCCGCTCGGCCGTGTACGCGGGGTCGAGCAGGTCGTCGAGGGGGACGTCGGTGTGGTTCGGGTCGCCGTACCAGGCCTCGCGGTCCGCGAAGGCGAGCTTGCCCGCCTCGATCACGGTGTGCACCCAGTCCGCGGAGCCGGGGCCCATCGCGGCCAGGTCGAAGTCCTCCAGGAGGGCGAGTTGCTGGAGGAAGACCGGGCCCTGGCCCCAGGGTCCCGTCTTGCACACGGTGTGCCCGTGGTAGTCGTAGGTGACCGGGTCCTCCACGGTCGGCCGCCACGCCGCCAGGTCGTCCGCGGTGAGCAGCCCGCCGTGCGGGCGGCCCGAGGTGTCCATGACCTCCGCGGTGGCGCAGTAGCCGCCGATGGCCTCGGCGACGAAGCCCCGGTACCAGGCGTCCCGGGCGGCCGCTATCCGCTTCTCCCGGGAGCCGCCCGCGGCCTCGCCCTCGGCGACGAGGCGGCGCCAGGTGCCGGCCAGCACCGGGTTGGTGAAGTGGCTGCCGGCCGCGGGCACCGCCCCGCCGGGCAGCCAGGTCTCGGCCGAGGTGGGCCAGTGGGCGCGGAACATCTCCGCGACCGTCTCCAGGGCGCCGGAGACCCGGCCGAGCAGCGGGTGGCCCTGGTCGGCGTAGTGGATGGCGGGCGCCAGCACGTCCGCGAGGGACCAGGTGCCCCAGCGTTCCAGCAGCAGGAGCCAGGCGCCGAAGGAGCCGGGGACGACGGCGGGCAGCAGGCCGGTGCCGGGCACCAGGTCGAGGCCCAGCGCGGCCAGCTTCTCCCCGCCGGCGGCGGCGGGCGCCACGCCCTGGCCGCACAGCACCGACACCTTCTCCTCAGCCGGGTCCCACAGCAGGACGGGCACCTCGCCGCCGGGGCCGTTGAGGTGCGGTTCGACGACCTGGAGGACGAAGCCGGCGGCGACGGCGGCGTCCGCCGCGTTGCCGCCCCGCTCCAGCACGCTCATGCCGGTCGCCGAGGCCAGCCAGTGGGTGCTGGCGACCATGCCGAAGTCGCCGGTCAGCTCAGGACGCGTGGTGAACAATGCCGCCTTCTCCCTGGGTGATGTCGGGGCCGCCGGTCTCGGGGGTGACGAGGTGGCAGGCCACCGGGTGGTCGGGTGCGGTGACGCCGGTGAGCACGGGTTCGTCGGTGCGGCACCGGTCCGTGGCGACCGGGCAGCGGGTGTGGAACGCGCACCCGGGGACCCGGCTCGTCTGGCTCGGCAGGTCGCCGCGGAGCACGACCCGTTCCCTGCTCCGGGTCGTCGCCGGGTCGGGCACGGGCGCCGCGGACAGCAGGGCCTGGGTGTAGGGGTGCTGGGGGTGCGCGAAGAGCTCCTCGCGGGTGGCGGTCTCCACGATCCTGCCGAGGTACATCACGGCGACCCGGTCGCCGACGAACTCCACCACGGACAGGTCGTGCGTGATGAACAGGCAGGAGAAGCCGAGGTCGGTGCGGAGGTCCAGGAGCAGGTTCAGGATGGACGCCTGCACGGAGACGTCGAGCGCGGAGACCGGCTCGTCGGCCACCACCAGGCGGGGCCGCATGATCAGCGCCCGGGCGAGGGCGACGCGCTGGCGCTGGCCGCCGGAGAGCTCGTGCGGGTAGCGGGTGGCCGTGCGGGTGCCAAGACCGACCCTTTCCAGCATCTCGGCGGCGCGGGCGCGCCGCTCCCGGGCGTCGCCCTCGCCGTGCTGGCGCAGCGGGCCCGCCACGATGTCGCCGATCTTCACGCGGGGGTTGAGGGACGAGTAGGCGTCCTGGAACACCACGTGCACGTCCCGGCGCAGCGGGCGCAGCTCGCGGCGGCTCATGGTGGAGATGTCCCGGCCGAGCAGCCGGACCCGCCCCGCGGTGGGGGTGGTCAGCCGGGACACGCACCGGCCGATGGTGGACTTGCCGCTGCCGGACTCGCCGACGAGGCCGAGGATCTCGCCGCGGCCGATGGTGAGGTCCACGCCGTTCACGGCGTGGACGGTGCCGGTGCCGGTGCCGGTGCCCGGCCTGCCCCGGTAGTGCTTGACGAGGCCCTCGACTTCGAGGACGGGGGTGTCGTCGGTCATGTGTCCCTCCTGGGACCGGTGTGATCTCTAGGGGCCCGTATGTGCCGGCGGCCGGTGGGCCGGAAACGGACGCGACTGCCCCTTCGGGACGGTGACGACGCGCGGGCATCGTCGTGGCCGGTCGCGCAGTTCCCCGCGCCCCTGAGGCCAGTCGGGGCCAGCCGCACGTACGGGCCCACCCCGAAAGGGGCGCGGGGAACTGCGCGCGCAACCCACCACCCGCCGGCGGCCCGGCACCGACAGAAACCACCCCTTCGCGACGGTGACGATCCGACAGTTTCGCCTCGGTCGCGCGCGCAGCTCCCCGCGCCCCTCAGGTCAGCCGGGGCCACCCCCACGCACAAGCCCGCCCCGCCGCTCACATCTTCCCCCGGGGTCCGGGGTGGTAGCACGCCACCAGGTGGTCCGCGGCGGAAGCCGGGGCCTTCAGGGCGGGGCGGGCCGTCGTGCAGTCGCCGGTGGCCCGGGGGCAGCGGGGGGCGAACTGGCACGCGTCGGGGTCGGACGCGGGCGACGGCACGAGCCCGGGTATCTCGGTGAGCCGGCGCCGTCCGCCGCGCAGCGCGGCCCGGGCGGGCAGGGCCTCCAGCAGGCCGATGGTGTACGGGTGCTGGGGCTGGTCGAAGACGGCGGCGGTGGGCGAGTGCTCGACGTGCCGCCCGGCGTACATCACCACGACACGGTCGGCGATCTCCGCGACCACGCCCAGGTCGTGGGTGATCAGGATGACGGCGGTGCCGAGCTGCTCACGCAGGTCGCGGATGACGTCGAGCACGCCCGCCTGGATGGTGACGTCCAGCGCGGTGGTGGGCTCGTCGGCGATCAGCACCTTCGGGTCGCAGGCCACCGCCGTGGCGATCATCACGCGCTGCCGCATGCCGCCGGACAGCTCGTGCGGGTAGGAGCCGGCGCGGCGGCGGGCGTCGGGGACGCCGACGAGGTCGAGCAGCTCCACGACCCGCTCGCGCACCTGCCGCCGGGTGAGCGTGGTGTGCTGCCGGATCACCTCGGCGATCTGCCGGCCCACCGTGAAGGCCGGGTTGAGCGAGGTCATCGGCTCCTGGAAGACGACGGAGATGTCCTTGCCGCGCACCTGCCGCATGCGCTTCTCGGAGAGCCCGGTCAGCTCGACCCCGTCGAGCAGCACGGAGCCGCCGATGCCGGCCCGGGAGGTGTCGAGCAGCCGGGGTATCGCCATGGCGGTGGCGGTCTTGCCGCAGCCGGACTCGCCGACGAGCGCCAGGATCTCGCCGCGCCCGAGGGTGAACGAGACGTCCTTGGCGGCGAACACGGGGCCGTCCTCGGTCTGGTACGTGACGCGCAGACCGGATACCTGGAGGACGGGGCGGAGGGAAGGACTCACATCAGCTCCCTGGGATCGAGCACGTCGCGCAGCCCGTCGCCGAGCAGGTTGAAACCGAGCGTGGTGAGGGCGATGGCGACGCCGGGGAAGACCGCGAGCAGCGGGTCCTGGGACAGGAACTGCTGGGCGCTGGTGAGCATCACGCCCCAGGACGCCTGCGGCGGCTGGACGCCGAGCCCGAGGAAGCTGAGCGCGGCCTCGCCGAGGATGCCGGCCGGGATGGCCACGGTGGCCTTCACTATCAGCGTGTTGGTCATGTTCGGCAGGATCGCCCGCCACATGATGGCGGCGTCCCGCGCGCCGTCCGCGACGGCGGCCGCCACGAAGTCCTGGCCCCGCAGCACCAGCGTCTCGCCGCGCACGATCCGCACCACCGAGGGCACCTCGGCCACCGCCAGCGCGATGATCACGTTCCGCAGCGAGGGGCCGAGGATGGCCGCCATGCCCACCGCGAAGACCAGGTAGGGGAAGGAGAGCACCAGGTCGGTGAGGCGCATCAGGACGGAGTCCGTCCAGCCGCGGTAGTAGCCGGCGGCGAGGCCGAGCGGGATGCCCACCACCAGCGCGAGCGCCGTCGAGACGACACCCGCGAGCAGCGACACCCGGGCGCCGCCGGTGATCCGGGCGAGCACGTCGCGCCCGAGGTCGTCGGTGCCGAGCGGGTGGGCGCCCGAGGGCCCGGCGAGGAGATGGGTGAGGCCGAGCCTGGTCTGGCTGCCGGTGACCAGCGGGCCGACCAGGGCGAGCAGCAGGAACAGCACGACGAGGACCGCGCCGGCCACCGCCATCTTCCGCCGCAGCAGCCGCCGGACGGTGCGCCGCCACTGCGGCACGGCCGCCGGTGCCTCGGCGCCCGGGTCCTGCGCGGCCGGCGGTCCGCCGGCCGGGGCCACGCCCTCCAGGGAGGCGTCCGCGTTCTTCATTCCGCTGCTCCAGCCGTGCGCAGTCGGGGATCGAGATAGGCGTAGGCGACGTCCACCAGCAGGTTGACGAGCACATAGCCGGTGACGGTGACGAGGACCGCGCCCTGGATCACCGGGTAGTTGCGGGACGAGACGCCGTCCACGATGAGCTTGCCGAAGCCCGGGATGACGAAGATCTGCTCGGTGATGACGGCGCCGCTGATCAGCCCGGCGAGCTGGAGCCCGACCACGGTGGTGACGGTGGTGAGGCTGTTGCGGAGCGCGTGCCCGAGCTGCCGGACGCCGCTGACGCCCTTGGAGCGCGCGGTGCGCACATAGTCGGCGGAGAGCTGGCCGAGCAGCGACGACCGGGTCTGCCGCATGATCACCGCGGCCAGCCCGAGGCCCAGCACGAGCACCGGCATGATCATGCGCTCGACGTTGCCGGCGGGGTCGTCCGCGAACCCGACGAACCCGGAGGCCGGCAGGACGTGCCAGTGCACGGAGAAGACGACGATGCCGAGCAGCCCGAGCCAGAAGTGCGGGATGGACAGGCCGAAGAGGCCGAAGGCGTTGGCCGCGTAGTCCAGGGCGGTGCCGCGGCGCACGGCCGCGACGATGCCGGCGAGCATTCCGACGACGATGCCGACGAGCATCGCGAGCACCGTCAGTTCCAGCGTCACCGGCAGACGCTCGGCGAGGATGTGCGTGACGGGCGCCTTGTCCTGTGTCGAGGAGCCGAGGTTGCCCTGGAGGGCCTGGGTGACGTAGTGGACGTACTGCACGGGCAGCGGCTGGTCCAGGCCGAACTGCTGCCTGATCGCCGCCACCGCCTCGGGCGTGGGGCTCTCGCCGGCCAGCACGGTGGCCGGGTCGCCGGGCAGCGCGCGCACCCCCAGGAACACGGCGATGCTGGCGAGGAAGAGCGTCACCACCGCGGTGCCCGTGCGTCGGAGTAGGAACCAAATCATGAGACCTGCCGGATCTTCCGGGGACGGTTGGGCCGGGCGGTCCGGCCGGTACGGGCGGCCGGTACGGGGCGACCGTCCGGCGGGGCGGGGTACGGGGGCCGCGGGGCGGGCGGCGGGCTCATGGAACTCACCGGGCTCACGGGACTCACCGGGCTCACGAGACTCACCGGGCTCACGGGACTCACAGGACTCACCGGGCTCACGAGACTCACTGGACTCACCGCGAGAGGTACGCCGTCTTGAAGCGGGGCAGGCCGTCCGGCTGGTAGACGACGCCGTGCAGCTTGGTGGTCGTCCCGAGGAACCAGCGGTTGTGGTACAGGTACAGCAGCGGCCGCGCCTCGCCGACCCGCTCGACCGCCTGGGCGTAGTAGCGCGCCCTCTGCCGGTTGTCGCTGGTGCCCGCGGCGCGTGCGACCAGCGAGTCGACGGTCTTGTCGGAGTAGCCGGAGAAGTTGTTGGAGCCTCCGGTGGTGATGATGTCGTTGGTGTCGCCGTCCGGATCGACCCGGCCGGACCACCCCTCCAGGAACGCGTCGAACTTGCCGTTGCGGGCGAGGTCGAGCCCGGAGACCAGGTCGATGGGCCGCACCGAGACCTTGAACCCGACGTCCTGCGCCATCGACTGGACGACCTGCGCCTCGCGCTGGGTCGCGGCCCCGGTGGGGACCATCAGCTCCACGGCGGGGGACTTGATGCCGGACTTCCTCACCAGGGCCCGGGCGGCCTCCGGGTCGAAGGGCGTGCACACCGGCTTGGTGCGCAGCGGGCTCTGCGCGGGCAGCGGCCCGCAGTCGGGCACGTTCTGGGACTTCCAGACCGCGGTGTTGAGGGCCTTGCGGTCGATGCTCATCTCGAACGCCTTGCGCAGGTCGGCGGAGCGGCTCAGCGCGGTGCCGGCGTTCTTGCGGACGTTGATGGAGATCGACTGGTAGGCGATGGTGTCGGAGTGCAGCACCCGGGTGCCGGACTCCCCCTTGAGGGTGATGGCGTCGTTGGCGTCGATGTGCTCGGCCGCGTCGACGTCCCCCGACTCCAGGTTGGCGGTGGCCACGGACGAGTTGGTGATGAACTTGTACCGGATGCCGTCGAGCCTGACCTTGTCGGCGTCGTAGTAGAGCGGGGACTTCACGAAGTCCATCTCGTTGCCGGAGACCCGGTCCTGGAACTTGAACGGGCCCACGCACACCGGTGCCGTGCCGAAGTCGTCGCCGAGCTTCTTCAGGGCCGTCGGCGACATCACCAGTCCCGACCGGTCGGCGAGCTGGGCGAGCAGCGGCGCCGAGGGGTGCTTGAGCACCAGACGCACCGTCAGCGGGCCCCGGACCTGGACCCGGGAGACCGCGGACAGCTCACCGGCGCGTGCGGACGCCTTCATGGTGAGGTCGCGGTCGAGCGTGGTCTTGACGGCGGCGGCGGTGAGCGGGGTGCCGTCGTTGAACCGCACGCCCTTGCGCACGGTGATGTCCATCGTCCTGCCGTCCTTGGAGACCCTGGGAAGGGCGGCGGCCAGCTGGGGGACGATCCTGAGCTTGGCGTCGACGTCGTAGAGCTTCTCGCAGAAGCTGGTGAAGACCAGCCGCGCGGCGAAGGTGTTGGCCAGCGTCGGGTCGAGGCTGTCGGGCTCGGTGGGGGTGGAGACGACCAGGGTGTTCGGGGAGGCGTCGGATCCGGAGGAGCCCGGGGTGGAACAGGACGCGAGCAGCAGTGCCGCCGCCGCGGCGGCCCCCGCGCTCCCGGCGCGCCGCCGCACGCGTCCGCGTCGCCGTGCTCGCACGGTCGTGTCCGCCGGTATCGCGGGCCGCTCCCCGGATCGTCGTTCGGCCATACGGGATCAGCCTCTCAGTGCGGTACACGGAAACGAACCATCCGTTCCGTAGATCGAACACGGCGAGGCTAGGACCGCTCCGGAGGCGTGTCAATGGTCACGCCATCGGGAGTTTGCCGTGCGCTCTTCCGGATGTCGTCCGGGTCGTGCCCGCGCGGTGGAGGTTCGGCAGAAAGCCTGGCCGCATCCTGTTACCCGGGCGGGTCGGGGACGTTAAGGCCGCTCGGGCGGCGCGCCGCGAGGCCGTGATGGGAGCGGTGTCGTACGCAGGCCGTAGCGTTCCCTATACCGTACGAAGTCGTTCGTCAGGACGAACACCGTGCGCGACCTTCCGGCGCGCCGGGGCGCCGGTTCCGTTCCCATTGACACCCCGGAAACCGCCCACATACTGTCACTCAGCATCTCGAACGTGTGTCGAAATACCGAACGTTGTGGGGGCTTCCGAACCCAGGGGCCGCCACCGGTGCGGCGGGTACCTGCGCGGACCCGCCCGCACCCGTCCGTACCCGCCCCGCACGCACTCGCCGGAACGCCACGCTCCCGCCGCCCCGACCGGGGATCCGGCGGGCAGCACACGCACCGCCCGCCCCGCGGCCCGTCCCCCGCCACGCCGGGCCGAGCCGGTCCGGGCCACCGCGGCCTTCCGTCGTCACAGAGGAGATCACCATGCCCGATTCCTGGCCCACTGCGCCCTCTGAGCCCACTTCACCCTCTGAGCCCTCCTCACGCACTCCGCGCTCTTCGCGGTCCGCACGGTTCTCGCGCCGCGCCGCGCTGCGGCTGACCGCGCTGGCCACCGCGATCCCGGCGTTCCAGACGATGTTCCCGGCGGCGGCCGGGGCGGCGACACCGGCGGAGGCCGGGGCGGCCGGGGCGGGTGCCGTCTTGGGCGCGGCCGCGGGCGCCGCCCCGCCCGTCCCCGAGTCCTGGGTGGTCAGGCCGTTCGACAACACCCGAGTGGCGCTCGCGCCCAGCCTGTTCACGGCCAACCGCGACCGGGTGCTGAACTTCCTCGGCGCCTACTCCGCCGACCGGATGCTGGCGGTCTTCCGCACCAACGCGGGGCTCGACACGCACGGCGCGCAGCCGCCCGGCGGCTGGGAGACCGCGGACGGCAACCTCAGAGGCCACTACGCCGGGCACTTCCTGAGCGCCCTCTGCCTCGCCCACGCCGGCACCGGCGAGCAGGCGTACAAGGAGAAGGCCGACTACATGGTCACCGCGCTCGGCGAGTGCCAGGACGCGCTCGCCGCGCTCGTCGGCACGGACGACCCGGCCGCGCCGAGCCACGCCGGCTACCTGGCGGCGTACCCGGAGACGCAGTTCGTCAAGCTGGAGCAGTACGCGACCTATCCGACGATCTGGGCGCCCTGGTACACCTGCCACATGATCATGCGGGGGCTGCTCGACGCCTACGAGCACACCGGCAACGAGAAGGCCCTGCACATCGTGCTCGGCATGGGCGACTGGGCGTACAGCAGGCTCGGCCACCTGCCCAGGACCCAGCTCGACCGGATGTGGAAGATCTACATCGCGGGCGAGTACAACGCGATGCCGGTGGTCATGGCCGACCTGTACGCGCTCACCGGCGACGAGAAGTACCTGACGACGGCGGAGTGCTTCGACAACACCTACCTGTTCGAGGCCGCCGTCGCGAACGAGGACACGCTCGACGGCGAGCACGCCAACCAGCACATCCCCCAGTACCAGGGCTACCTGGAGATCTACGAGCAGACCGGGGACGAGAAGTACTTCACGGCCGCGAAGAACTTCTGGGACATGGTGGTGCCGCACCGCACCTACCTGGACGGCGGCATGGCCGGGTCCGGGGAGATCTTCGGCGCGCGGGACGTCATCGCCAGGACCATCCAGAAGGACAACGCGGAGACCTGCTGCGTCTACAACATGCTCAAGCTCAGCCGGAGCCTGTTCTTCCACACCGCGGACCCCAAGTACATGCAGTACTACGAGCGGGCCCTGTACGGCCAGATCCTCGCCTCGCGGCGGAACACCTCCAGTGACACCGACCCGCTCCTGACGTACTTCGTGCCGGTGAACCCCGGCGCGCACCGCTCGTACGGCAACCTGGGCACCTGCTGCGGCGGCACCGGCCTGGAGACCCACGCGAAGTTCCAGGACTCGATCTACTTCAGCAGCACGGACGGCTCGGCCCTCTATGTGAACCTCTACCTGCCGTCCACCCTGCACTGGCCGGAGCGGGGCCTGACGGTCACCCAGGACACGCGGTACCCGACCGACCCGTCCGGCACCAGCACGCTCACCGTCACCGGCAGCGGGGACCTGGACCTCAGGCTGCGGGTGCCGTACTGGGCGGAGCGGGGCTTCACCGTCCGGCTCAACGGCGTGCCGCAGCGGGTGGACGCCACGCCCGGCCGGTACGTCTCGCTGCGGCGGCGCTGGCGGGACGGGGACCGGGTGGAGATCGCGGCCCCGTTCACCCTGCGCATCGAGCGCGCCCTGGACGACCCGGCCACCCAGGGCGTCGCGTACGGGCCCGTGCCGCTGGTGATCCGCAGCTCGGAGACGTCCTACCGCAGCCTGACGCTGTACCGGGACTACCCGCTCAGCCGCGACCTGGGCAAGGTCTTCCGGCCGGCCGGCTCACCCATGACCTTCACCGTGGGCGGGCTGACGCTGGCGCCGTTCTACGTCGACACGACCGAGCCGTACCACATGTACTTCAAGCGGGCCGAGCCGGAGATCGTGTTCGGTGCGACGGGCACGGGGGTGGAGAACCGTCCTGGTGCGGACGGGCGCACGTTCCTCGACGAGGTCTGGGATCTCGGTCCCTTCCGGGACCGGGGCGGCCTGGTGGCCGCGGTCACCCGCGTCGCGGACGCCCGCGTGGCCGCGGGCGGGCTGACGGCCGCTCAGCGGCGCACGGTGCTGGAGGCCGCCGCCCGGGCGGACTTGCCGTCCTGACGCCGCGGGGCTGCCGCCCCTGGGCAGGCCGGGGCGCGGCCCCGCCTCAAAGGGGCGCGGGGAACTGCGCGAGCAACCACCCACCGGCCCGGTGGTCGGGCGACGGCGGAGACCGCCCCTGCGGGCCGGTGACGACCTGACGGTCCCGTCGTGGCCGGTCGCGCGGTTCCCCCGGCCGCCGGGTGGGCCGGGGCCGGCCCTATGCCGTCGGGCGGGGGGCCGGGCCGCCGAAGCCGTGCTCGGAGAGGTCGAACCAGTTGCCCTCGGGGTCCATGGCGCGGTACTCCGCGAACGGTCGGCCGGTGGAGCGCTCCGCCGGCTTCGGCAGGCCGCGGGCGACCAGCAGGGCCGTCACGGCGTCCGTGTCGGCGATGTGGAAGCCGAAGTGGTTCATGCCCAGGGGCGTCTCGCCGTCGAGCCGGTGCTGGATGAGGGCCAGCGTGAGGTATCCGTCGCTGAGGAAGTGGCTGCCGTCGGGGTCCCGGTGGAACACCTCCATGCCGAACACGTCCCGGTAGAACGCCGCGAGACCGCCGGGGTCGCGGACGACGATCGCCAGATGGCGCAGGCGGGAGGGGGGCGCCGCCTCCTGCGAGGCGTCGTCCTCGGCCGGCCGGTCGGTCGCACCAGTCGCACCAGTCGCACCAGTCGCACCGGTCGCACCGGTCGCCGGGACCATGTTGTGGAAGGCCGCGATACGCCACTGCCCGTCCTGCGGGTCCCGCTGGACCAGGGCGAGGGCGTCGGTGTCGGCGAGCGCGGCTCCGTCGGCCGTGGTGATGGTGGACCCGGCATGGACGACGGCCAGGTCGGCCGCCGGACAGCGGATGCCGTCGATGCGCACCCGGAGCCGGGTGGACCGGTAGGCGGTGCGGAAGAGGTGGTCGTGCCGCGCCACGATTCCGGCGCGGCCGGCCGATCGGTCGCCGCGTACCGTGGTGAAGTCGCAGTCCGGGGCGAAGGCCGTGCCGAAGCGCGCGGCGTCGCCCTCGGCCCAGGCGTCCGCCATCGTGTCCCACAGGGCGCGGATCTGTTCGTCGTGCGTGGTCATCGCTTACCTCCGGCTTTCACGCTCACGCCCACCCGGTCGGTGGTGCGGATGCGGATGGGCAGTTCGGCACAGTCGGCGTCCGGCCGGTCGAGGGGCGGGGGCGCCCATGCCGCCAGGGTGTGGTAAAAGTCCCCGGCGCGCCGCTCCAGATAGCAGATGACGTTGATCGGCCAGGCCGTGTTGCGGTAGAGGTGACGGTCCATCGGGGTGGGGCGCTCGTTCAGCACCACCGTGCGTTCCCGGGGCGGACCCAGCCGGTGCCAGTCGGGGTGCATGTGAATGGAGCCCACGATGTCCATCCCCTCGGCCTCGGCCTCGCGCCATAACCGCAGCAGGTCACCGGAGTCGATCCACCAGCCCCGGGTCTCGTTCTCGTAGGCGCGGCCGAAGGTCGGCACGATCGACTCGGCGAACTCCCGGCGGGCCGCCGGATCGTAGGCGCGTGCGTTGCGGGCGAAGGCCACCCGCCGGATATGCACCGTGTCCGGCTGCGAGGTCCCCATGACCAGCGCGAAACAGGGCAGCGGCGTGTCCTCGGTGATCAGCCGGTACTCGCAGATGGCTGCGGTCAGGAACTCGCCGAGTGCCCGGTCGTCCATGAACACGGTGGGAAGAACCGGACGATCTGGCGAGGACATGACAAACCTCTCTCTCGACGCACGGGGCGGACACGCCGGCCCCCAGGGGCACCGGCCGACGGGGGCGTGCCGGGTCCGCCCGACTGTACTGGCTAGTAATTTAAGTCTCAAGAGACGAGATGGAGTCACGGGCCTGGCTGATTACCGGCCATGGGCCGGGCCCCGCGGCCACAGCGGAAACCGCCCCGTTCGGGCCGGTGGCGACCCGAAGGGGCGGGCCGAGGTGCCCTCAGCGCAGGTGCGCCGGCTACCCGGGGTTGCGGATGACCTCGATCAGGCTGGCGAGCGCGTCGGCGCCGTGTCCGTCGGCGACCCGCTGCCGCATGAGGTCCCTGATCGGCACCATGAGGTCGGGCCGGATGCCCTGGGCCTCGCTGGCCTTGACCATCTTGGCGAGGCCGACGGCGTTCAGGCCGACGGTGGAGATGTTGGTGCCGAACTCACCGGCGTCCACCTGCTGGGCCGCGCCCTTGATGCTGGGCAGCGCGACGTGCGTGATCCACGCCTCGGCGAACGGCAGCAGCGCCGCCGCCGGCACCTTCTCGCTGCCGACCAGCGCGAAGCCGTGCAGGGCGCTGGTCAGCGTGGACCAGAGAATGCCGAGCAGGGCCAGGTCGTACAGCGCGGCGATGCCGGCGTCCGGGCCGAGGTAGACACTGTTGCCGCCGAGCACCTTCAGGGTGTCCACATGGGCGTCGAAGGTGCCCTTGGACCCGCCGTAGAACAGCAGCGTCTGCGGCAGGCCGACGGCCGGCGGCACCGTCATGATGCAGCCGTCCAGGTACTGGGCGCCGACGCCCTCGGCCCACGTGGCCGCCCCGCGGGCGTCCTCGGGCAGGCCGGAGGTGAGGTTGACGATGACCTTGCCCGCGAGGGCGTCGCTCACCGGGTCGAGGACGGCGTGCGCGGCCTCGTAGTCGACGAGGCAGACCACCAGGATGTCGGAGGCCGCCACCGCCTCGGCGACGTCCGCGGCGCGGGTCGCGCCCTGCGCCACGAGCGCGTCGGCCTTGTCCGCGGAGCGGTTCCACACCGTCGTCGGATGCCCGGCCCCCAGGAAGGCGCCGGCGAGTGCCGCCCCCATCATCCCCAGGCCGATCACCGTCACGGGCGCACGCTCGTTCTCGGGCACCACGATCTCACTCCCCGGCACATATCGGAATACGGGCGGACACGATCCGGGTACCACCCGCACGATGACCCTCGCCCATGAATTTCCCGGCAACCTAACCCGGGGCCCGATTCCTCCTCAAGTACTTACCGCGAAGTGCGCACCCGGCTTTCCCGGAAATCCGCTCCGGTCGGCCTCCGAAAGCCCGGGCGGAAGCGTTCTTCCTGCATCGCAGCTGAGCACCGGCCCTGTGCGCGCCATGGCATAATTCCTGCTCGGTTGGCCGATAACCGGGCTATGCCGCCACCTTCGCCACTGATTAGCATGGCGCCGTGACACACGGACGGGGAAAGAGATGCTCGTGAAAACGGCGGGGGTGGAATCGTGAGCGTGCGGACCAGACCGACGCACTGCGGTCTCGATGCTGCGATGGAAGTCATCAGCGGCAAGTGGAAAGTCGTCATCCTGTGGGCGCTCTCCGAGCAGCACCGCCGTTTCGGTGAGTTGAAGCGTGCCATTCCGGACGTCAGCGAGAAGGTCCTCGTCCAGCATCTGCGCGAACTGGAGGCGGACGGCATCGTGCACCGGGAGATCCACGACGTGACGCCCATGCGTGTGGAGTACTCGTTGACGCCACCCGGGCTCGCGCTCAACGAGGCGCTCAAGCCGCTCGGGGCGTGGGGCCGCAAGCACGTGCCCGTGCGGGTGTGAGGCCCTGCCCGGCCGGGCCTCGCGGCCGACCGGGCGGGCTGCCGGACTACCCTCGGTAGAGGTTGAGTCGGTGTTCGCCGATACGGGCGCGGCGGGCCGGGTCCTCGATGCCCAGGTGTTCCGTGGGGGCCGCGCACAGCACCGCCACCTTGCCGATGTGCTGGTTGGTCTGAACGGCGCGGGTCGCCTCCGCGGCCTCGGCGAGGGGGTAGACCGCCGAGACGGTCGGGTGGATCATGCCCCGGGCGATCAGCCGGTTCGTCTCGACCGCCTCGTGGTAGTTGAAGCCGTGCGAGCCGATGATCTGCTTCAGCCGCATCCACAGGTACCGGTTGTCGTACTCGTGCCGGTAGCCCGTGGACGAGCCGCAGGTGACGACCTTTCCGCCGCGCGCCGCCACGTACACGGAGGTGCCGAACGTCTCCGCGCCGAGGTACTCGAAGACGATCCTGGGGTCTTCGCCGACCAGTGACCGGATCGCCGCGCCGAGCACCCGTCCCGCCCCGGGATGCCGGAAGCCGCCCTCCGGCAGGTCCAGCTCCGAGCGGTTGACGACGTGCTCGCAGCCCTGTTCGCGCGCCAGCCGCGCCTTCGCCTCGGAGCCGACCACCGCCACGGGGATGCCCCCGCCGTTCCTGACGAACTGCACCGCGTACGAGCCGAGCCCGCCGGTGCCGCCCCAGACCAGGACGACGTCCCCCTGCCGCATCCGCGCGCCGTGGTCGCCGACGAGCATCCGGTAGGCCGTCGCCGCACACAGGGTGTTGGAGGCCGCCTCCTCCCAGGAGAGGTGCGCGGGCTTCCTGATCAGCTGGTTGGACTTGACGAGGCAGAACTCCCCGAGGGAGCCGAAGTTCGTCTCGTACCCCCAGGCCAGCTGGGTCTCCGTCATCATGCCGTCGTCGTAGGACGCGTGGTCCTCCTCGTCCACGTAGGACGGCGAGATGACGACCCTGTCGCCGACGTTCCAGTTCCGCACCCCGGACCCGACCCGCACGACCACCCCGGAGCCGTCCGAGCCGACCTGGTGGTACGGCAGGTCGTGCCGCCCGCCGTGCCAGCCCTGCTTGCCCAGCTTCTCCAGGAACGCGAACGTCGGCACCGGCTCGAAGATCGCCGACCAGACGGTGTTGAAGTTGATCGCGGCCGCCATGACGGCGACGACGCACTCGTCGGGCGCCGGCTCCGGCATGGCGACCTCGCCGACGTGCAGCGACGCGCGCACGTCCTTCTCACTCCGGCCGTCGAACATGCCGGTCTCGTCCTTGCGCAGGTAGGCGGCCCGGTAGCGGGACGGCAGGTCGAGCGAGAGTAACTCCTCGGGCTCGGCACCGGCGATGACGGCCTGGAGCAGATCGGGCACGGACACGGGTCTGTCCTCTCGGGGCTGGGGATGGGCGGCCGGCGTGGGCCGGGCGGACCGGGGTGTGCGCCGAGGCGGCGGGAGAGGCCGTCGGCCGCGCGGGTGCGGCGTGGCTCAGGCGCACTGCTCCCGGAGCAGGGCCACGACCTCGTCCGCCTTGTCGACGAGGTAGAAGTGGGCGCCGTCGAAGACCCGCAGCTCGAACCCCCCGGTGGTGTACTCGGCCCACTTGCCGACCTCCCGGGTGGTCACCTTCGGGTCCCGGTCCCCGGTCAGGGCCATCACGGGCGCCGCGAGCGGCGGACCGGGGCGGTACGTGTAGGTCTCCAGCGCCTTGTAGTCGCCGCGCACCGGCGGCAGCAGCAGCCTGAGCAGCTCGTCGTCCGGGACCTCCAGCTCGGTGCCCGCCAGGTCCCGCACGGCCTTGACGAGGGCGTCGTCGTCGAGCAGGTGCACCCGCTCGTCGCGCAGGTCGGCCGGGGCCCTGCGGCCCGAGACGAACACCTTGTGCGGCACGACCCCCTTGGCCTCGAGCCGCCGGGCCACCTCGAAGGCGAGCAGGGCCCCGAGGCTGTGCCCGAACAGCGCCAGTGGCCGGTCCGTCCAGGGCACCAGTTCCGCGGTCACCGCGTCCGCCAGCCTCTCCAGGTCGTCCACCAGCGCCTCGTCGCGCCTGTCCTGCCGGCCCGGGTACTGGACCGCGAGCACGTCCACCGCCGGTGAGAGCGCGCGGGAGGTGGGGAAGAAGAAGCTGGCGGAGCCCCCGGCGTGGGGCAGGAGGACCAGGCGCCGCCGGGCCTCGGGCGCCGGGTGGAAACGCCGGATCCACTCACTGGTCGGGGCGTTGGAGTGCATTCGCTGACCTTTCACGGGGGGCGGAAGGGTTCCGTTCCGGTGGGCGCGGGCCGCTCCCGGGGTGGGAGCGGCCCGCGAAGGGGTCACGCGGCCGGCGGGCGCTCGAAGTACCCGGCGCGGGTGAAGAAGTCGACGTGCCTGCGGAACAGCGCACGGTCCGCGGGCGGGCAGCTGATGCCGCTGCCGGCCAGCGCCGCCGCCGTCTCCGTGTCGTCGACGGGCGGGTAGAACGAGTCGGGGCGGGCCGCCATCACCTCGAAGGCGTCGAGCAGCGGCAGGAGCGCGTTGTCGGGGTCGCCGGACACCAGGTCGCGCCAGGTGTCCCAGTCGCGCTCGGGCAGCGGGTGCCCGGCGGCCCGCAGTTCGTCGATCATCTCCCCGAGGGTCAGGCCGTCGTGGTTGCACACGTGGAACGTACCCCCGGCAGCGCCGGCCCGGGAGATGTACAGGACGGCCGCGCTGGTGTAGCCGACCGGCATCAGGCGGAAGGTGACGGGGATGTCGCCGGGCACCGCGCCCGCCTGCAGCATGCCCTTCAGGCTGAGCCACACGAAGTCACGGGTCTGGCAGGCGCCCGTCTCCGCGTCGCCCGCGATCAGGTCGATCCGGTAGACGGACACCGGCAGGCCCCTCTCCCGGGCCCGCTCGATGAGCTGCTCGGCCACCCACTTGCTCTGGGTGTAGCCGGTGGGCAGCGTGTCGCCGGGTCCGGTCGGGTCCGTGGTGCGCAGCGGCACCCCGCCGGTGTCCCGGCCCACGTACACGCCCAGCGTGGACACGTAGTGGACGGGCACGGTGCGGTGCCGGGCCGCGAGGCGCAGGATCTCCTCCGTGCCGCCGACGTTGGCCGCCCGTACCGTGGCGTACGGCTGGACCCAGTTGACGGCGGCCCCCACGTGGTACACGGCGTCGACCGTCCGGGCCAGGGTGTCGAAGTGCTCGTCGGCCAGGCCGAGAGCCGGCTCCGCGAGGTCGCCGACGACGACGGTGAGACGGTCCTCGTCGATCTGGTCCCCGATGCCGTACCAGTCCAGGTTGGCGCGGAGCCTCGTGCGGGCGTCCGACTCGTCGCGGCCGCGGACCAGGCAGTGCACCCGTGCCGTGGTCTCGCGCATCAGGTCGCGCAGCAGGTAGGCACCGAGGAAGCCGGTGGCTCCGGTGAGCAGCACCTCGCGCGGGTCCGCGGCGAGGCGGTGCACCTCGTCCGCGGGCACGATGTCGTCGGCGAGGCGGGTCTCGGCGGCGAAGTCCACGGCGGTGCCGTCGGCCGCGCCGTCCGGTGCGCTCCCGCGCAGCCCCGCGACCAGGAATCCGGCGAGGTCCGCCAGGGTGGGGTGGTCGAACACGAGCGTGGTGGGCAGGCGCAGGCCGGTGAGGGCGCCGAGGCGGTTGCGGAACTCCACGCCCGTCAGGGAGTCGAAGCCCATGTCGGAGAAGCGCTGGTCGACGTCGATGGTGCCGGGGTCGCCGTGCCCGAGGACGGCGCCGGCCTCCGCGCGGACCACCTCCAGCACCCGCTCGCGCTGCTCCTCCTCCGGCAGCCCCGCGAGGCCCGCGGTGAACGAGTCCACGGCCGCACCGGAGTTGCGGGCGGCGGGGCGGACGGCCACCCGCAGCAGGGAGCGCAGCACCGCCGGCGCGAGACGGGCCTGCTCGCGCAGCGCGGGGAGCGCGAGGGGCGCGGCGACCACGCCGGCCCGGTCGGAGGCGAGCGCGGCGTCCAGCATCGCGGGCCCCTCGTCGGACGGGATGGGCGGATAGCCGGCGCGGGCGATGCGCTCCATGTCGGCCTCGCTCAACTCGCCGGTCGTGCCGCTCTGCGCCCACAGGCCCCAGGCCACCGAGGTGGCGGCGAGCCCCAGTCCGGCCCGGTACTCGGCGAGGCCGTCCAGGAAGGTGTTGGCGGCGGCGTAACTGGACTGTCCCGCACCGCCGATGGTGCCCGCGAGCGAGGAGAACAGCACGAACGCCGACACGTCCAGGTCGCGGGTCAGCTCGTGCAGGTGCCAGGCCGCGTCGACCTTCGGCCGCAGCACCCCGGCCAGCCGCTCGGGGGTGACGCCGGTGATCAGCCCGTCGTCGATGATGCCCGCCGCGTGGATGACGCCGGACAGCGGCCGGTCGGCCGGGACGGCCGCCAGCACCCCGGCCAGCGCGGCGCGGTCGGCGGCGTCGCAGGCGGCGACGGTGACCCGGGCGCCGAGCGCGGACAGCTCCGCCACCAGTCGGTCGGCGCCGGGCGCGTCGGGGCCGCGGCGGCTGGTGAGCAGCAGGTCCGTCACGCCGTGTTCGGTCACCAGGTGGCGCGCGAAGAGCGCGCCGAGGGTGCCGGTGCCGCCGGTGATCAGCACGGTCCCGCCGGGCCGCCAGCGGCCGGACGGCGTCGCGGCGGGGGCGGTGGGGAGCCTGCGCAGCCGGGGCACCAGCACCCGCCCGGCGCGGACGGCGGCCTGCGGCTCGCCGGAGCGGACGATCGCGTCCAGGGGAACGGGGGCGGGCGGGGCGGCTGGTGTGGACGACGCGGACGGGGTGTCCGGTGCGCCGGGTGCGTTCGGCGCGGCCGACGCGGCCGACGCGGCCGGTGCGTCCTCCGGCAGGTCCACCAGGACGAAGCGGTCCGGGTTCTCGGACTGCGCGGAGCGGATCTGGCCCCACACGGCGGCGGCCGCCGGGTCGGTCACCGGCCGGCCGCCGGCGGCCACCGCGCCCCGGGTGACCAGCACCAGCGGAACCCCGGCCAGCCGCTCGTCGGCGAGCCAGTCCTGGGCCAGCGCGAGGACACGCTGGGTGTGCCGGTGGGCGGCGGCCACGTGATCGGTGCCGTCGGCGGATCCGCTGGGACCGGCGGCCGCGGACACGGCGGGCGAGCCGATGTCGTGGCGGACCGCGTCCACCGGGGTGCCCGCCTCGACCGCCTTGGCGAGTTCGGCGATGTCGCCGTACCCGCCGGTGCCCAGGGCCGCCCAGCGGACGGGGGCTTGCGGCGCGTCGAGGGCGATGGGCGTCCAGTCGGTGTGGAAGACGGCGTCGTGGCTCCTGGCGCGGGCGCGGTCGAGCGCCCCGGTCGCGACCGGGGTGAGGGTGAGGGAGCGGACGGTCGCGACGGGCTGCCCGGTGCGGTCGGTCAGCAGCACCGAGAACGTTCCGTCGCCCGCCCGGACGAGCCGCGCCCGTACGGCCGTGGCGCCCGTGGCGTGCAGCTGCACACCGGCCCACCGGGTCGCGAGCCGGGCCCCGGGGGCGTCGCCGGTGCCGGTGCCCGAGCCGGTGCCGGTGCCGGTGCCCGAGCCGGTCAGCAGGGCCGCCTGCACCGCGCCCTCCAGCAGCGCCGGGTGCAGCCCGTAGTGGGCCGCGTCGCCCGCGGTCTGCTCGTCCAGCGACACCTCGGCGAACACCTCGGTACCGACGCCCTCGGGCCCGGCAGCCACCTGGCCGACCGCCTCGGACCCGGTCGCCGCGGACGCGGTCGCCGCAGAACCGGTCGCCGCAGAACCGGCCACCCCGGACGGTTTCTCCCCGGACGGGTTCTCCCCGTGCCCGTCCGGAGCGGCCGCGGTCCACAGGCCCGTCAGCCCCCGCAGGTGCGGCCCGTACTCCAGGCCCGCGCCGGCCAGTTCCTCGTACCCGGCGGCGGGGTCCACCGCTGTCGCGTGGGCCGGCGGCCACGGGGTGAGCGGCTCGGTGGCGGCGGGGCCACGCAGGCTGAGCCGGCCCGTGGCGTGCTCGGTCCACTCCGCGTCGCTCTCCTCCGGCCTGGCGTGCACGGCGAAGGCGCGCCCGTGCTCACCGGGTGGGCCGACCCTGACCTGCACCTGCACCCCGCCCTGCGCGGGCAGCACCAGCGGCGTCCTGACGTCCAGTTCGTCCACGGTGGTGCAGCCGGTCTCGTCGCCGGCCCGCAGCGCGATGCCGACCAGCGCCGACGGCGGCAGCACCGCGCCGCCCGCGAGGGTGTGGCCGGCCAGCCACGGGTGGGTCCGCAGCGACACCCGGCTGCTGAACAGGGTCTCGTCGGAGCCCGCCACCGCGACCGCGGCACCCAGCAACGGGTGGTCCGTCGCCGCCATGCCGAGCCCCGCGGCGTCCAGCGTCCGGGGGCCCGCGGAGAACCAGAAGCGCTCGTGCTGGAAGGCGTAGGTGGGCAGCGGGACGCGCCGCGCCCCGGAACCGGCGAAGGCGGCGTCCCAGTCGATGGCCACACCGTTCACCTGGAGCTCGGCGAGGGAGGCGAGGAAGCGGCCGGCACCGCCCTCGTCACGGCGGAGCGTGCCGGTGACGACGGGGCCGTCGCCCAGGTTCTCCTGGAGCGAGGAGGTGAGCACCGGGTGCGCGCTGACCTCGGTGAACACCCCGAAGTCCTGGGCGGCCAGGGCCCGTACGGAGCGTGCGAACTCCACCGGCTGCCGCATGTTGGCGTACCAGTAGGCGGCGTCGAGGCGCTCGGTGTCGAGCCAGTCGCCGGTCACCGTCGAGAAGAACGGCACCGAGCCCGCCCGGGGGCGTATCGGGGCGAGCGCGGCCAGCATCTCGTCCCTGACGGCCTCGACCTGAGGTGAGTGGGAGGCGAAGTCGGTGGGGAACCGCTTCGTCCGTGCGCCGTCGGCCGCGCACTCGGCGATGAACTCGCCCAGGGCGTCCCGCTCACCGGCGACGAGCACGGACGTCGGCCCGTTCTCGACCGCGACGCAGAGCCGGCCGTCCCACTTCTCAAGGCGCTCCGCCACCTCGGCGCGCGGCAGCGCGACCGCGCCCATGCCCCCGGTGCCCTGGAGCTTCAGGGCGATCCGGCTGCGCAGCGCCACCACGCGTGCGGCGTCCGCGAGGCTCAGCCCGCCCGCGACGCAGGCCGCGGCGATCTCGCCCTGGGAGTGCCCGACGACCGCGGCGGGCCGGAGCCCGCAGGAGCGCCAGAGCGCGGCGAGGGACACATGGACGGCGAACAGCGCGGGCTGGACGACGTCGAGACGGTCGAGCGAGGGCGCGCCCTCGGCGCCGGACAGCACATCCTCCAGGGACCAGTCCACGTACGGCGCGAGGGCCGCGGCGCACTCGGCGATGCCGGCCGCGAACACCTCGGAGGCGGCCATCAGCTCGGTCGCCATGCCGGCCCACTGGCTGCCCTGGCCGGGGAAGACGAACACCGTTCTGCCGACCTCGCGGGCGGCGCCCCGCACGACGTGCTCCGCGGGCTCGTCCGCGGCCAGGGCGTCGAGCCCCGCGAGGACGTCCGCGCGGTCACCGCCGACGACGACGGCCCGGTGCTCCAGCGCGGCGCGCGTGGTGGCCAGCGAGAAGGAGACGTCCAGGAGGTCGCGGGCGGAGTCGGCCCGCCGGTCGCGGGCGGAGTCGGCCCGCCGGTCGTGGGCGGTGGCGTCCGACGGGGCGTGGGCGGTGGCGTCCGGCCGGTCCTGGGCCGTGGCGTCCGGCCGGTCCTGGGCCGTGGCGTCCGGCCGGTCCTGGGCCGTGGCGTCCGGCCGGTCCTGGGCCGTGGCGTCCGGCCGGTCCTGGGCGGTGGCGTCCGGCCGGTCGTCGGCCTGTCCGTCCGGCCGGTCGTCGGCCTGTCCGTCCGGCCGGTCCCGGGCGGGGCCGTCGTCGGCGCCGGTGCGGAGGTGTGCGGCCAGGCGCGCCGCCTGCGCCGCCAGGGCCTGGGGGGACCGGGCCGACAGGAGCCACGGGAGGGCGGTGGTAGGCAGGGCCGGACGGCCGGGCGCGGCGGCCGTGGTGCCGGTGGGCGCGGCGCCTGCCGCGGGGACGGTGCCCGTGGCGGGCGGCCCGGCGGACCCGGCCGCGTCCTGCGGCGGGGTCTGCGCCGCCCGCTGCGCCGGTGCCTGCGGCGCGTTCTGCGGCGCGTTCTGCGGCGCGTCCGGTGCCGGGGCCCGCGGCGCGTCCTGTGGCGGGGCCTGCTCCAGGATGACGTGGGCGTTGGTGCCGCTCGCCCCGAACGCGGACACCGCGCCGCGCCGGGGCGCTCCCGTCTCGGGCCACGGACGGTTCTCGGTGAGCAGTTCGACGTCGCCCGCCGACCAGTCGACGAGCGGCGTGGGCTCGTCCAGGTGCAGCGTCCTCGGCAGCGTGGCGTGCCGGATGGCCTGCACCATCTTCACCAGGCCGCCGACGCCCGCGGCGGCCTGCGCGTGGCCGATGTTGGACTTCAGCGAGCCGACCAGCAGCGGACGGCCCTCGGGCCGCGCCTGGCCGTAGGTGGCGAGCAGGGCCTGCGCCTCGATGGGGTCGCCGAGCCGGGTGCCGGTGCCGTGCGCCTCCACGGCGTCGACCTCCCCGGCGGTGAGCCCGGCGTCGGCCAGCGCCTGCCGGATGACGCGCTCCTGCGAGGGGCCGTTGGGCGCGGTCAGGCCGTTGGACGCGCCGTCCTGGTTGATGGCGCTGCCGCGGACGACCGCCAGCACCCGGTGGCCGTTGCGCCGCGCGTCGGAGAGCCGCTCCAGGACGAGCAGCCCGGCGCCCTCGGACCAGCCGATGCCGTCGGCGGCCGCGGAGAACGGCTTGCAGCGGCCGTCCACGGCCAGCCCCCGCTGCCGGGAGCCGTCGATGTAGCCGCCGGGGTGTGCGGCGATGTACGAGGCGCCGGCGAGCGCGAGCGTGGACTCGCCGGAGCGCAGCGAGTGCGCGGCCAGGTGCAGCGCCACCAGCGCGGACGAGCAGGCGGTGTCGACGGAGATGGCGGGGCCCTCGAAGCCGAGCACGTAGGAGATCCGCCCGGACGCCATGCTGCTGAGCTTGCTGGTCATCTGGTAGCCCTCGAACTCCTCGGGGCAGTCCAGGTCCAGGTAGCTCTGCTCGACGAGGCCCGCGAAGACGCCGGTGCGGCTGCCCTTGAGGGAGAGCGGGTCGATGCCGGCGTGCTCCAGCGCCTCCCAGGCGGTCTCCAGCAGCACCCGCTGCTGGGGGTCCATCGCGAGCGCCTCGCGGGGCGAGATACCGAAGAAGGCGGCGTCGAAACGGGTGGCGGAGTCCACGAAGCCGGCCTGGCGGATGTAGATGCTGCCGGGCCGTGCCGGGTCCGGGTCGTAGAGGGCGTCCAGGTCCCAGCCGCGGTCGGTGGGGAAGTCGGAGATCTCGTCCCGCCCCTGGACGGCGACCTGCCACAGCTCGTCGGGGCTCGACGCGCCGGGGAACCGGCAGGACATGCCGACGATGGCGACGGGCTCCTGCGCGCTCCCCTCCAGTTCCGCGACGCGCCTGCGGGTCTTCTCCAGGTCGGCGGTGACCCATTTCAGGTACTCGACCAGCTTCTCTTCCTTGGACATGCGCTCCCCGCCGGACTCGTGGCCCCCGCTGGTCCTGTTCTCCCCGCTGGACATGTGCTGCCCGCTCTCCTTCCGGTGAGCCGTCATCGGCCCGACCCGCGGCCGAGCTCGGTGTCGATGAAGTCGAAGATCTCGTCGGCCGACGCGGCGGCGAGCCGGCTCGCCGCGTCCGCGGAGCCGGACCCCGGCCCCTCCTCGGCCCCGGGCGGGGCCAGCCTGTGCAGAATCGTCTGGAGCCGTGCGCCGATCATGGTGCGGTCCAGGTCGGGCGCCTCCTCGGGCAGTTCGGCGACGGTCGCCTCCAGCCAGTCGAGCTGGGCGAGGAGCGGTGGCCGGGCCTGCGTGCCCCCGGGGCCGCCCGGGTCCTGCCCGGCGGCGGCCTCCGCGAGCAGGTACGTGATGAGCGCCGCGGGTGTCGGGTGGTCGAAGACGACCGTGGCGGGCAGCCGCATCCCGGTGGCCGCGCCCAGCCGGTTCCGCAGCTCCACACCGGTGATGGAGTCGAGCCCCGCGTCCTGGAAGGCGTGCCGGAGGCTGACGGCGGAGGGGTCGGCGTGCCCGAGGACGGCGGCCAGCTCCGTGCGGACCAGGTCACGGACGACCTGGTGCCGCGCGTCGTCGTCCAGGCCCGCCAACCGCCGCGCCAGGGAGCCGGCGCCGTCCGCCGGGCCCGGGTCCGCCTCCGCCCGGTCGAGCACGGGCCGGTGCGCGGTCCGCGCCGGGGCGTCGGCACCGCCGCCCGCCGCGACGAACTCCTTCTCGGGAACGTCCCGGTAGGTCACGGAGTCCACGGTGGCGACCGGCCGGCCGCGGTCGTCGGTCAGCCGGAGCGCGATGGTGCGCTCACCGGTCCCGGTCAGCACGGCCCGCACCGCGGTGGCGCCGGTGGCGTGCAGCCGTACGCCGCGCCAGGCCGCGGGCACGGCCACGGTCCCCGCGGCCGCGTCGAACGGGTGGCCGAGGAGCACGGCGTCCAGCAGCGCCGGGTGCAGCCCGAACAGGCCCACCTGCTCGGCGAGTTCGGCGGGCAGCCGCACCTCGCGGACGGTGCCGTCCGCAGGGCCGGCGTGCCCGGCCGTGATGTGGTCGTCCCCGGCCGCGGCGTCGTCGTGTCCGGCCATGGCGTCGTCATCCCCGGCCGTGGCGTGGTCGTGCCCGGCCGTCGTGGGGGCGCCGAGAAGGCCCCGTGCGTACTCGGTCCAGGGCGCCTCGCCCTGTGCCGCGCCGGGACGGGCGTGCATGGTGAGGGAGCGCCGCCCTTCGGGGTCCGGCGCGCCCACCCTGACCTGGAGCTGCACCGCCCCCTGCGGGGGCACGACGAGCGGCGCGCTCAGCGACAGTTCCTCCAGCACGGTGGAGCCCACCTCGTCACCGGCCCGTACGGCCGTCTCGACGAGGGCGGCGGCGGACAGGACGACGTTGCCGAGCACGGTGTGCCGCTCCAGCCACGGGTGCGTGCTCGCCGAGACCACCCCGGTGAACACCAGGTCGTCGCTGCCGGCGAGGGGGAGTGCCGCTCCCAGCAGTGGGTGGCCGGTGGGGCTCAGCCCCGGTCCCGCCGCGGTGCCGGCGGTCGGGGTCAGCCAGTAGCTGTCGCGCCGGAAGGCATAGGTGGGCAGGGGGACGCGCCGGGCGCCGGTGGGCGCGTAGAACGCCGCCCAGTCGACCGGCACGCCGCGCGTGTGCAGGAGCGCCAGTGCGTGCAGGAGGGTGCCGGGCTCGGGGCGTTCGCGGCGGAGCAGCGGCACCGCCAGGTGCTCGGTGCCGTCGTCGCCGGGGTCGAGGGTGCCGGCGGCCAGCGCGCTGAGTACGGCGTCGGGGCCGATCTCGACGAAGGTCGTGACACCGTGCCCGGCCAGGGTGCGCAGGGCCTGGGCGTAGTGGACGGGTTCGCGGACGTGGCGGACCCAGTACTCGGCATCCGTCACCTCCGACGGCTCCACGAGAGCACCGGTCAGTGCCGACACCAGCGGAATCACCGGCTCCCGGTACTCCAGCCCCGCCGCCACCTCCCGGAACCCGGCGAGCATCGGCTCCATCAACGGCGAGTGGAACGCATGCGACACCGACAGACGACGCGTACGCCGCCCCCGCTCCGAGAACGCCGCAGCAACCTCCTCCACGACCGACCGCTCTCCGGACACCACAACCGCACGCGGCCCGTTCACCGCCGCGATCCCCACCCCACCACGCCCCACCAACAGGGCGCTCACCTCATCCTCGGCAGCCTCCACCGCCACCATCGCACCACCCGACGGCAACTCCTGCATCAACCCCGCACGAGCAGCCACCAACCGGCACGCATCCTCAAGCGACCACACCCCCGCCACAAACGCAGCCGCCACCTCACCGATCGAATGCCCCCCAACAAAGTCCGGCCGCACCCCCCACGACTCCACAAGCCGGAACAACGCCACCTCAACCGCAAACAACGCAGGCTGAGTGAACCCCGTCTCATCCAGCCCACCCCCCGAAGCGATCACCTCACGCAACGGACGCGACAGCAACGGATCCAACACCGCACACACCGCATCGAACGCCTCCGCGAACACCGGAAACGCCCCATACAACTCCTCACCCATACCCACCCGCTGCGCACCCTGACCGGTGAAGACGAACCCCACCCGGCCACCACGCACCACCTCGCCCGCCACCAGGCCGGCGCCGACGCCCGTGGGCTGCTCGCCCCGGGCCAGCGCCGTGAGACCGGCGAGCAGGTCGTCCCGGGTGGTGCCGAGGACCACGGCGCGGTGGTCCAGAGCGGCACGCGTGGTCGCCAGTGAGTAGCCGACGTCCACCGGGTCCACCGGATCCGCGTCCGGCCGACCGGCCAGGAACTCCGCCAACCGCCCCGCCTGCGCCCGCAGGCCCTCCTCGTCCCGGCCCGACACCGTCCACGGGACGGGGAACGGCTCGTCGGGGATGGGCGTGGCGGTGGGGGCGGGCTCGGGATCGCCCTGCTCGACGATCACATGCGCGTTGGTGCCACTGATCCCGAACGAGGACACACCGGCCCGGCGCGGCCGCCCCACCCCCGACTCCGGCCACTCCCGCGCCTCGGTCAGCAACCGCACCGCACCCGCATCCCAGTCGATGTGCTCCGACGGCTCATCCACATGCAGCGTCCGCGGCAGCACACCATGCCGCATCGCCTCCACCATCTTGATGATCCCGCCCACACCCGCAGCCGCCTGCGCATGACCGATGTTCGACTTCAACGACCCCAACCACAACGGACGATCCTCCGACCGCCCCCGGCCATACGTGGCCAGCAGCGCATTCGCCTCGATCGGATCACCGAGCGTCGTACCGGTGCCGTGTGCCTCGACGGCGTCGATGTCGGTGGGCTGGAGGCGGGCGTTGGCCAGTGCCTGCCGGATGACGCGTTCCTGTGCGGTGCCGTTGGGTGCGGTGAGGCCGTTGGACGCGCCGTCCTGGTTCACCGCGGACCCGCGCAGCACCGCGAGCACCCGGTGACCGTTGCGCCGGGCGTCCGACAGCCGTTCCACGAGCAGCAGGCCCACGCCCTCCGACCAGCCGGTGCCGTCCGCCGACGACGAGAACGACTTGCACCGGCCATCGGGCGCGAGACCCCGCTGCCGCGAGAACTCCACGAACGCCTGGGGGGTGGACATCACGGTGACGCCACCGGCGAGCGCGAGGTCGCACTCGCCCTGCCGCAGCGCCTGCGCCGCCAGGTGCAGGGCGACCAGCGACGACGAGCACGCCGTGTCCACCGTCACCGCCGGACCTTCGAGACCGAGCGTGTAGGAGACGCGTCCCGAGGCGACGCTGCCCGCGCTGCCCCCTGCCCGGTAGCCCTCCAGGTCCTGGGGGACATGGCCGGGGCCCGAGCCGTAGTCGTGGTACATCACACCGGTGAACACGCCGGTGCGGCTGCCGCGCAGGGTGGCGGGCACGACGCCGGCGTTCTCCAGCGTCTCCCAGGCGGTCCGGAGCAGCAGCCGCTGCTGCGGGTCGGTCGCCAGGGCCTCGCGCGGGGACATCCCGAAGAAGCCGGGGTCGAACTCGTCCGCGTCGTACAGGAACCCGCCATGCCGCGCGTACGACGTACCCAGGTGCTCCGGGTCCGGGTCGTACAGCGCCTCCAGGTCCCAACCCCGGTTCGCCGGGAACTCCCCCACCGCGTCCACACCGTCCGCCACCAACCGCCACAGATCATCCGGCGAGGACACACCACCCGGAAAACGGCACGCCATCCCGACGATCGCGATCGGCTCGTCCGACGGACCGGCGACCGCCCGCACGGCCGCCGACGCGGCCTGTTCCCCGGAGATCCGCTCCAGCAGGTGGCCGGTGAGGGCGGCCGGCGACGGGTGGTCGAAGACGAGCGTGGTCGTCAGCCGCAGTCCGGTGGCGGTGCCGAGGCGGTTGCGCAGCTCGACGGCGGTCAGGGAGTCGAAGCCCATGTCCTGGAAGGGCCGCTCGGCGTCGAGAGCGCCCGGCCCGGTGTGCCCGAGGACGTCGGCCACCTGGGTGCGCACCAGTTCTGTCACCGCTCGCTCCCGCTCCTCCGGGGGGAGCGCCGACAGGCGGCGGGCCAGGGGTGTGCCGTCGGCCGGGGCCGGGGCGGCGGACCGCGCGGTGCGCGGGGCCGCGGGCACCAGGCCGCGCATCATCGGCGCGGGGTCACCGGTGCGCAGACCGGCGGTGTCCAGGCCGGTGGCGGCGAGGACGGGCTCGTCGGCGGTCTGCGCCGCGTCGAACAGGCGCATCGCGTCATCGGACGCCAACGGACGCAGACCCAGCCGCGACAACCGCCGCAGATCCGTCTCCCCCAGATGCCCGGAGAGATCGCTGGCCTGTTCCCACAGGCCCCACGCCACCGACACCGCAGGCAACCCCAGCCCACGCCGGTACGCAGCCAACCCGTCCAGGAACGCATTACCCGCCGCATAGTTCGCCTGACCCGCCGTACCCAACAACCCGGCCAACGACGAATACAACACAAACGCCGACAGCTCACCCCCACACGTCAACGCATGCAGATTCCACGCCGCATCCACCTTCGGCCGAAGCACCCGCTCCAACCGCTCCCCCGACAACGCAGACACCACCACGTCATCCACCACCCCCGCCGCATGCACCACCACACGCAACGGAAACTCCTCCGGAACACCCGCCAACACCCCAGCCAGAGCATCCCGATCCGCCACATCACACGCCGCGAACGAGACCTCCACACCCAACCCCGCCAGCTCATCCCGCAGTACCGCCGCCCCCGACGCCTCCGCACCCCGACGACTCACCAACAACAACCGGCGCACCCCATACCGCGCAACGAGATGCCGCACCAGAACCCCACCCAGCGCACCCGTCGCACCCGTCACCAGCACCGTCCCCTCACCCCACGACGGCACCTCACCACCCACAGAAACCGGCACCGGCACCGGCACCGGCGCCAACCGAGGCACCCACAACCGCCCACCACGCACCGCCACCTGCGACTCACCGGACACCACGGCCCGGACCAGCAGATCCGCGGACGCCCTCTCCTCCACATCCACCAGCACAAAGCGACCGGGATGCTCGGTCTGCGCCGACCGGATCAGACCCCACACACCCGCATGAGCCAGATCCGACAGGCCACCCCACGCACCCTCGACACCCGCACCCTCGACGCCCGCACCCTCGACACCCACACCCACCGCGCCACGCGTCACCACCACCAACCGCGCACCGGCGAACCGCTCCTCCGCCAACCACCCCTGCACCAGCGCCAGCAGCTCGCTGAGCGCGGTGTGCGCGGCCAGCGCAACGTCGGTGTCCGCCTGGGCGTCTGCGCCGGCGTCCGAACCGGCGTCGGTGGGCGGCAGCATGGGCACGACCACCGTGGCCGGCGGTTCCTGCGGGAGCGCGGCAAGGCTCGGGACGGCCTGGGCGCCGGGGAGGCCCAGGGTGTCGTCGCCGAGCACGGCCCACGTCGCGTCGGGGCCGGGGCCCGGCGTCCCGGGGCCCTGGAGCTGCGACCAGTCGACCCGCAGCAGCCGGTCGGGCGTGGCGCCGCCGGCGGCGCGCAGTGCGTCCTGCGACAGTGGCCGGAGCGTCAGGGACCCGACGGCGGCCACGGGCGTGCCCGTGTCGTCGGCGACGGTCAGCGACACCGTATCGGGCCCGGTCGGGGCGATCCGGACCCGCAGACCGGTGGCGCCGGTGGCGCTGACGTCCACGTCCGACCAGGCGAACGGCAGTCGGCTGGGCGTGTCCTCGGCCAGGATGCCGGGCAGCAACGGGTGCAGTGCCGCGTCCAGCAGCGCGGGGTGCAGGGCGAAGCCGGACGCCGCCGTGCGCTGGTCCTCCGGCAGGGCCACCTCCGCGTACAGGTTCCCTCCCGCGTCCTGCCACAGCCGCAGGAGCCCTTGGAACGCCGGCCCGTACTGGTAGCCGTCGTCCGCGAGGCGTGGGTAGGCGTCGTCCAGTGGCACTTCCGCCGCCCCGGCCGGCGGCCAGGCCACCAGGTCGTCGGGGAGGTCATGGGCACCGGGGGCGGCGGGCGCGTCGGGGGCCTCGGGTCCCTCGGGGGCCCCGGCCGCCAGCCATCCCGTCGCATGCGCGGTCCACGGCTGTTCGAGGCCGGTGTCCGCCTCGGTGCGTCCGTACACGTCGATCTTGCGGCGGCCGTCCGGCTCCGGTGCGCCGACCACGGCCTGCACCTGCACACCGCCGCGCTCGGGAAGCACCAGCGGCGCGGCGAGGGTCAGCTCGGTCACCCGCGCGCAGCCCAGCTCCTGCCCCGCCCGGACCGCCAGCTCCAGCAGAGCCGTGCCCGGCAGCACCACCACACCGTGCAGCGCGTGGTCCGCCAGCCACGGGTGGGTGGCGAGCGACAGACGGCCGGTGAAGAGGGTGTGGGCGCCGTCGGCCCGCCGCACGGCCGCGCCCAGCAGCGGGTGACCGGTCGGGGTCAGGCCCAGGCCTGCCGCGTCGGTGGCCGGGACGGCCGGGCTCAGCCAGTAGCGGTCGCGCCGGAAGGCATAGGTGGGCAGGTCGATACGGTGTCCGCCGGTTCCGGCGTGGAACGCCGCCCAGTCCACCCGGACGCCCCGGGTGTACAGGTGGGCCAGCGCGGTGAGCAGCGTCCTCGGCTCCGGCTGGGTGGCGCGGAGCGCGGGGACGGCCAGGATCGCGTCCGGGTTCTCGACGGCGTTCGCGGTCATCGCGGTGAGGATGCCGTCCGGGCCCAGTTCCAGCAGGGTGGTGACGCCCTCGGCCGCCAGGGTGCGTACGGCCTGGGCGTAGTGGACGGGTTCGCGGACGTGGCGGACCCAGTACTCGGCATCCGTCACCTCCGACGGCTCCACGAGAGCACCGGTCAGTGCCGACACCAGCGGAATCACCGGCTCCCGGTACTCCAGCCCCGCCGCCACCTCCCGGAACCCGGCGAGCATCGGCTCCATCAACGGCGAGTGGAACGCATGCGACACCGACAGACGACGCGTACGCCGCCCCCGCTCCGAGAACGCCGCAGCAACCTCCTCCACGACCGACCGCTCTCCGGACACCACAACCGCACGCGGCCCGTTCACCGCCGCGATCCCCACCCCACCACGCCCCACCAACAGGGCGCTCACCTCATCCTCGGCAGCCTCCACCGCCACCATCGCACCACCCGACGGCAACTCCTGCATCAACCCCGCACGAGCAGCCACCAACCGGCACGCATCCTCAAGCGACCACACCCCCGCCACAAACGCAGCCGCCACCTCACCGATCGAATGCCCCCCAACAAAGTCCGGCCGCACCCCCCACGACTCCACAAGCCGGAACAACGCCACCTCAACCGCAAACAACGCAGGCTGAGTGAACCCCGTCTCATCCAGCCCACCCCCCGAAGCGATCACCTCACGCAACGGACGCGACAACAACGGATCCAACACCGCACACACCGCATCGAACGCCTCCGCGAACACCGGAAACGCCCCATACAACTCCTCACCCATACCCACCCGCTGCGCACCCTGACCGGTGAAGACGAACCCCACCCGGCCACCACGCACCACACCACCGGCCACCACACCAGAGCCCAGCTCACCCCGGGCCAACCCCGCCAACCCGGCAAGCAGCTCCTCACGAGTGGCACCGACCACCACGGCGCGGTGGTCCAGAGCAGCGCGCGTGGTCGCCAGCGAGAACCCCACGTCCACCGGGTCCACCGGATCCGCGTCCGGCCGACCGGCCAGGAACTCCGCCAACCGCCCCGCCTGCGCCCGCAGACCCTCCTCGTCCCGACCCGACACCGTCCACGCGAGCACGGACGGCCGCCTGACCGGATCCGCCGGTGCCGCGGAGGGCTCCTCGGCCGGGTCGTCGGCCGGTTCCCCGGCCGGCGCCTGTTCCACGATGACGTGGGCGTTGGTGCCGCCGAAGCCGAACGAGGACACACCGGCGCGCCGGGGGGCGCCGGCCTCCGGCCACTCCCGCGCCTCGGTCAGCAACCGCACCGCACCCGCATCCCAGTCGATGTGCTCCGACGGCTCATCGGCATGCAGCGTCCGCGGCAGCACACCGTGCCGCATCGCCTCCACCATCTTGATGATCCCGCCCACACCCGCAGCCGCCTGCGCATGACCGATGTTCGACTTCAACGACCCCAGCCACAACGGACGATCCTCCGACCGCCCCTGCCCGTAGGTGGCCAGCAGGGCATGTGCCTCGATCGGGTCACCCAGGGTGGTGCCGGTGCCGTGGCCCTCCACCGCGTCCACGTCCCCCGGCTGGAGCCCCGCGTTCGCCAGGGCCTGGCGGATCACCCGCTCCTGCGAGGGACCGTTCGGAGCCGTCAGACCGTTCGACGCACCGTCCTGGTTCACCGCCGACCCACGCACCACCGCCAGCACCCGATGACCCCTGCGACGCGCATCCGACAACCGCTCCACCAGCAGCAGCCCCACACCCTCCGACCACCCCGTACCGTCCGCGGCAGCCGAGAACGACTTGCACCGGCCATCCGGCGCGAGACCACGCAGCCGCGAGAACTCGATGAACGCCACGGGGGTGGACATCACGGTGACACCGCCCGCCAGCGCGAGGTCGCACTCGCCGCCGCGCAGCGCCTGCGCCGCCAGGTGCAGGGCGACCAGCGACGACGAGCACGCCGTGTCCACCGTCACCGCCGGACCCTCCAGACCGAACGTGTAGGCCAGGCGCCCGGCGGCGATGCTGCCGGCGCTGCCGCTGAAGAGGTAGCCCTCGAAGCCGTCCGGCGGCAGCAGGGCGCGGGAGCCGTAGTCGCTGTACATCACACCGGTGAACACACCGGTGGAGCTGCCGCGGAGGGTGCCCGGGTCGACGCCGGCCCGTTCGAACGTCTCCCACGCGGTCTGGAGCAGCAGCCGCTGCTGCGGGTCGGCGGCCAGCGCCTCGCGCGGGGACATCCCGAAGAAGCCGGGGTCGAACTCGTCCGCGTCGTACAGGAACCCGCCGCGCCGGGAGTAGGAGGTGCCGGTGCGGTCCGGGTCCGGGTCGTAGAGCGCGTCCAGGTCCCAGCCCCGGTTGCCGGGGAAGTCGCCGACCGCGTCGACACCGTCCGCGACGAGCCGCCACAGGTCCTCCGGCGAGGTCACACCGCCGGGGTAACGGCAGGCCATGCCGACGATCGCGATCGGCTCGTGCTGCTTCTCCTCGGCCTCGTGCAGGCGCCTGCGCGCATCGCGCGCGTCGGCGATGGCCCGCTTGAGATAGTCGCGAAGCTTGTCCTCGTCAGCCACGTGCTCTCAGCTCTCCGGGAAGGGGTTGGCAGGTCGGGTCGATGACAGGTCGGGCTCGGTTGGGCGAGTGGGGTCGATGGACGAGTGGGTCGGTGGACGAGTGGGTCCGTGGACGGGTGGGTTCAGTCGAGTTCGTCGACGAGGGAGAACAGCTCCTCGTCGGTGGCGGACTCCAGGTCCTCGTCCCCGTCCGGCTTACTGTCTGCGTCGCGGTCGTCAGCGCTCTGGACGATGTCCAGGAGTTCCCGCAGCCGTGCCGTGATCTGCTCCTGGGACCCCTGTCCGCCGGTGGCCGCCGCGGCGGCCCGCAGGGCCGCCTCCAACTGGTCGAGTTCCTTCAGGACGGAGGCGGCGCCGGAGTCCGCGGCGGTGTCGTCGAGGGCCAGTTCGGCGCCGATACGGGCGGCCAGGGCGGCCGGTGTGGGGTGGTCGAAGGCCAGGGTGGTGGGCAGCCGCAGGCCGGTGGCCGCGCCGAGCTGGTTGCGCAGTTCGACGACGGTCAGCGAGTCGAAGCCCATGTCCTGGAAGGGCCGGTCGTCCTCGATGTCGCCCGGATCGCCGTAGCCGAGCACGGCGGCCACCTGGGTCCGCACCAGTTCCGCGAGGGCGCGGTCCCGCTGCGCGGGGGACAGCCCGGCCAGGCGCTGTGCGAGCGGCACCTCGGCGGGGGCGGCGACGGCCTGCGCGGTGCGGCGCCGCACGGGCGCGGGCACCAGGGCCCTGAGCAGGGTGGGCGGTTCGTCCTGCGCGCGCAGGGCGGCGGTGTCCAGGCCGGTGGCGGCGAGGACGGGCTCGTCGGCGGTCTGCGCCGCGTCGAACAGGCGCATCGCGTCGTCGGACGCCAACGGACGCAGACCCAGCCGCGACAACCGCCGCAGATCCGTCTCCCCCAGATGCCCGGAGAGATCGCTGGCCTGTTCCCACAGGCCCCACGCCACCGACACCGCAGGCAACCCCAGCCCACGCCGGTACGCAGCCAACCCGTCCAGGAACGCATTACCCGCCGCATAGTTCGCCTGACCCGCCGTACCCAACAACCCCGCCAACGACGAATACAACACAAACGCCGACAGCTCACCCCCACACGTCAACGCATGCAGATTCCACGCCGCATCCACCTTCGGCCGAAGCACCCGCTCCAACCGCTCCCCCGACAACGCAGACACCACCACGTCATCCACCACCCCCGCCGCATGCACCACCACACGCAACGGAAACTCCTCCGGAACACCCGCCAACACCCCAGCCAGAGCATCCCGATCCGCCACATCACACGCCGCGAACGAGACCTCCACACCCAACCCCGCCAACTCATCCCGCAGTACCGCCGCCCCCGACGCCTCCGCACCCCGACGACTCACCAACAACAACCGGCGCACCCCATACCGCGCAACGAGATGCCGCACCAGAACCCCACCCAGCGCACCCGTCGCACCCGTCACCAGCACCGTCCCCTCACCCCACGACGGCACCTCACCACCCACAGAAACCGGCACCGGCACCGGCGCCAACCGAGGCACCCACAACCGCCCACCACGCACCGCCACCTGCGACTCACCACAAGCCACCGCACGACTCAACAGATCACCCGACACCCCCTCCTCCACATCCACCAGCACAAAACGACCCGGATTCTCCGTCTGCGCCGACCGGACCAAACCCCACACACCCGCATGAGCCAGATCGGAGACACCCCCCGCACCCATACCCTCGACACCCACGCCCACCGCGCCACGCGTCACCACCACCAACCGCGCACCGGCGAACCGCTCCTCCGCCAACCACCCCTGCACCAGCGCCAGTACACCGGCGGCCGTCGCACGTACCCGGCCCGGTACGTCCTCGGGCCCGGCTCCGCCCTCCGCGGACGGCAGCCGGACGAGCACCGTGTCCGGCACGTCCTCCGGCAACGCGGCCACGTCGGGCAGCGCGTCCCCGTCGCCCAGGACCGCCCAGGAGGGGGCCGCGGGCGCCGCCGCGGGACCGCTCTCCGGCAGCGGCGACCAGTCCAGCCGCAGCAGGCCGTCCTCGGCGTCCCGGGCGGCGGTGGCCGCGCCCCGCACCGCGTCCTCGGACAGCGGTCGCAGGGCGAGGGAGTCCACCGAGGCGACCGGCGCGCCCGTGCCGTCCGCGACGGTGAGGGCGACCGACTCGGTGCCGGACACCGTGAGCCGCACCCGAAGCACGGTGGCGCCGACGGCGTGCACGCGTGCGCCCTCCCAGGTGAACGGCACCACGGCGGGGCTGTCCGCGCGGGCCACGCCCGGCAGCAGGGTGTGCAGGGCGGCGTCCAGCAGGGCGGGGTGCAGGGCGTACCCGGCGGCGTCGGCACGCTGTGCGTCGCCGAGGGCCACCTCCGCGTACAGCTCGTCGTCCGTCCGCCACAGGCGGCGCAGCCCCTGGAACGCCGGCCCGTACGCGTAGCCCGCCGCGCTGAGCCGCTCGTAGGCACCGCTCAGGTCGACCTCCACGGCGCCCGCGGGCGGCCACGTCACGAGGGCGCCGGCGTCCGGTGCGGCGGTGGCGGCGGGCGCGAGGCGGCCGGTGGCGCAGGTGGTCCACGCGCCGTCGCCGTCCGCCGTGCCGTCCGGGCGTGCGTGGATCTCCATCCTGCGGTGGCCGTGCTCGTCGGGCGCGTCCACGACGACCTGCACCTGTATGCCGCCCCGCGCGGGCACCACCAGCGGTGCCGCGAGGGTCAGCTCCGCCACGTCCGGGCAGCCGGCCTCCTCCCCCGCGCGTACCGCCAGCTCCAGCAGGCCCGTGCCGGGGAACACGGTCACCCCGTGCAGGGCGTGGTCCGCCAGCCACGGGTGCGTGGCGAGCGACAGACGGCCGGTCAGCAGCCAGGTGTCCCGGTCCGCCACGGCGACGGCGGCGCCGAGCAGCGGATGCCCGGCGGCGGTCAGGCCCAGTCCGGCGGCGTCGGCGGCCTCCACGGGTGCGTTCAGCCAGTAGCGGTCGCGGCGGAAGGCGTACGTGGGCAGGTCGGTGCGGCGCGCGCCGGGGAACAGGGCGGCCCAGTCGAGCCGGCCGCCGTTCAGGTGGATGCGGGCGAGGGCGGTGCCGACGGTGAGCGGCTCGGGCCGCCCGGACCGCAGCACGGGGGTGAGGGTGGCACCGTCGCCCGTGAGGCACTGCTGGGCCAGGGCGGTGAGGACACCGTCGGGCCCGAGTTCCACGTACTCGGTGACGCCCGCCGCCTCAAGGAACCGCACCCCGTCGTGGAAGCGGACGGCCTCGCGGATGTGCCGGGCCCAGTAGGCGGGTGACCGCAGGTCGGCCGTGGTGGCGCGGTCGCCGGTGACGTTGGAGACGACGGGGATGCGCGGCTCGTGGAACGTGAGGCCCTCCAGGGCGGCCCGGAACTTAGCGAGGACGCCGTCCATGTGCGGCGAGTGGAAGGCGTGGCTGACCGGCAGGCGCCTGGTCTTCCTGCCGCGCGAGCGCCACAGCGCGGCGACGGCGTCGACGGCCTCGGCGTCACCGGAGACGACGGTGGCGCGGGGCCCGTTGACGCCCGCCACGGCGATCACCGAGGGGTGGTGTCCGGTGAGCGTCTCGCGGACCTCGTCCTCGGACGCCTCCAGCGCGGCCATCGCCCCGCCCTCCGGGGCCTCCTGCATCAACCGGCCGCGCGCGGCGACCACCGCGCAGGCGTCGGGCAGCTCCCACACCCCGGCGAGGTGTGCCGCGGTGACCTCGCCGATGGAGTGGCCGAGCAGGTAGTCGGGGGTCACACCGTGGTGTTCGAGGAGCCGGTAGAGGGCCACCTCGACGGCGAAGAGCGCGGCCTGCGTGAACGCCGTCTGGTCGAGCAGCGCGGAGTCCGGGGTGTCCTCGGGGGCGAACAGGACGCTCTTCAGGGGGCGCGGCAGGACGGGGTCGAGGTGGGCGCACACGGCGTCCAGGGCGGCGGCGAACACCGGCGAGGCCGTGTACAGGTCCCGGCCCATGCCGAGGCGCTGGCTGCCCTGCCCGGTCAGCAGGAACGCGGTGCGTCCCCGGCCCTGCCCGGCGCCCTCGCCCCGCGGCCCCGCGGCGCGCAGCACGGCCGGGGCGCTGCCGCCGTCGGCCAGCACCGCGAGAGCGGCCAGCAGCTCGTCACGGGTCGCGCCGAGCACCGCGGCGCGCTGCTCCAGGGCGGCACGGGTGGTGGCCAGCGAGAGGCCGACGTCCAGGGGATCGGCCTCCGGCCGTGCGGCCAGGAACTCGGCCAGCCGCCGCGCCTGCGCCCGCAGGCCGGTCTCGTCCCGGCCGGAGAGGAACCACGGTACGGCAACGGCGTACCCGGCGGGGCGTGCGGGCGTCGCGGCAGCCGCGGTTTCCGCCGTCTCCGCCGTCTCCGCCGTCTCCGCGGTGTCCGCGGTGTCCGCGGTGTCCGCCGTGTCCGCCGTCTCCGCGGTGGCCACGTCCTCCGAGGTCTCGTCGGGGGTGGGTGTGGCGGTGGGGGCGGGCTCGGGGTCGCCCTGCTCGACGATCACATGCGCGTTGGTGCCACTGATCCCGAACGACGACACCCCGGCCCGGCGCGGCCGCCCCGCCCCCGACCCCGGCCACTCCCGCGCCTCGGTCAGCAACCGCACCGCACCCGCATCCCAGTCGATGTGCTCCGACGGCTCATCGGCATGCAGCGTCCGCGGCAGCACACCGTGCCGCATCGCCTCCACCATCTTGATGATCCCGCCCACACCCGCAGCCGCCTGCGCATGACCGATGTTCGACTTCAACGACCCCAGCCACAACGGACGATCCTCCGACCGCCCCTGCCCGTAGGTGGCCAGCAGGGCATGTGCCTCGATCGGGTCACCCAGGGTGGTGCCGGTGCCGTGGCCCTCCACCGCGTCCACGTCCCCCGGCTGGAGCCCCGCGTTCGCGAGCGCCTGGCGGATCACCCGCTCCTGCGAGGGACCGTTCGGAGCCGTCAGACCGTTCGACGCACCGTCCTGGTTCACCGCCGACCCACGCACCACCGCCAGCACCCGATGACCCCTGCGACGCGCATCCGACAACCGCTCCACCAGCAGCAGCCCCACACCCTCCGACCACCCCGTACCGTCCGCGGCAGCCGAGAACGACTTGCACCGGCCATCCGGCGCGAGACCACGCTGCCGCGAGAACTCCACGAAGGTGTTCGGCCCCGACATGACGGTGACACCGCCCGCCAGCGCGAGGTCGCACTCGCCGCCGCGCAGCGCCTGCGCCGCCAGGTGCAGGGCGACCAGCGACGACGAGCACGCCGTGTCCACCGTCACCGCGGGACCCTCCAGACCGAACGTGTACGAGACACGCCCCGACGCGACGCTGGAGAGGTTGCCTGCGAGCAGGAACCCCTCGAACTCGCCGGGTGCCTTCGGCAGCCGGGACGCGTAGTCGTCGTACATGGCGCCCGTGAAGACGCCGGTACGGGAGCCGCGCAGGCCGGTCGGGTCGATACCCGCGCTCTCGAACGTCTCCCAGGCGGTCTGGAGCAGCAGCCGCTGCTGCGGGTCGGTCGCGACGGCCTCGCGCGGGGACATCCCGAAGAAGCCGGGGTCGAACTCGTCCGCGTCGTACAGGAACCCGCCATGCCGCGCGTACGACGTACCCAGGTGCTCCGGGTCCGGGTCGTACAGCGCCTCCAGGTCCCAACCCCGGTTCGCCGGGAACTCCCCCACCGCGTCCACACCGTCCGCCACCAACCGCCACAGATCATCCGGCGAGGACACCCCACCCGGAAAACGGCACGCCATCCCGACGATCGCGATCGGCTCGTCCGACGGACCGGCGACCGCCCGCACGGCCGCCGACGCGGCCTGTTCCCCGGAGATCCGCTCCAGCAGGTGGCCGGTGAGGGCGGCCGGCGACGGGTGGTCGAAGACGGCGGTGGCGGTGAGCCGCCGGCCCGTGCGGGCGGTCAGCCGGTTGCGGAGTTCGACGCCGCCGAGGGAGTCCAGGCCGATGTCCTTGAACGCCCGCTCCGCGCCGACGGACGTCATGTCCGGGTGGCCGAGCACCTCGGCGGTCACGGCGCGGACCAGGTCGAGCACCTCGGCCCGCTGCTCGTCGGCGGGCAGGCCGGCGATCCGGGCGGCCCACGCGGAGTCGCCGCCCGCGGCGGCACCCCGGGCGGCGACCGTGCGGCGCGCGGGGGACGGGGCGGTGGGGCCGGCCAGGCCGCGCAGCACCGCGGGCATCGGAGCGGTGTCCGTGCGCGGCCCGGCCGGGCTCAGGCGCGCCGGGACGAGCAGGGCGTCGTCGCCGCCCGCCAGCGCGCGGTCGAAGAGGGCGAGGCCCTGCTCGGGAGTGAGCGGCGCGAAGCCGGCGCGGGCCCAGCGCGCGAGGTCCGCCTCGCCGAGCGTCCCGCCCATGCCGTGGCTGCCGTCCCACAGGCCCCACGCGAGGGAGACGGCGGGCAGCCCCTGGGCGCGGCGGTGTGCCGCGAGGGCGTCCAGACCGGTGTTCGCGGCGGCGTAGTTGGCCTGTCCCGGGGTGCCGACGAGGCCGGAGACGGAGGAGAACAGCACGAACGCGGCGAGCGGGTGGTCCCGCGTCAGCTCGTGGAGGTGCCAGGCGGCGTCCGTCTTGGGCCGCAGCACGGCCCGCAGCCGCTCGGGTGTGAGGGACGGGACGGTCGCGTCGTCGAGGACGCCCGCGGTGTGCACGACGGCGGTCAGCGGGTGTCCGGCGGGCACCCGCGCCAGCAGCTCCGCGAGGGCGGCCCGGTCGGCGGCGTCGACGGCGGCCACGGTCACCTCGGCGCCCAGCTCGCGCAGCTCCGCCACCAGTTCACGGGCGCCCGGGGCGTCCGGCCCACGGCGACTGCCCAGCAGCAGGTGGCGCACCCCGTGCGCGGCCACCAGGTGCCGGGCCAGCAGGGCGCCGAGTCCTCCGGTACCGCCGGTGATCAGGACGGTGCCGTCGGGGGCGAGGGCGGGGGCGCCGGAGGTGCCGGGAGTGGACGTGGGGGTGTCCGGGGTGGGGATGGCGGCGGGGGCCGCGGTGCCCGTGGGGGGCGCGGGGACGACGTGCGAGGTGGGCACGGCGCCGTCCGCAGCGGGGGCGGTGGCGTGCGCCGCCGCATCGCCTGCGCGCACGGTGGCGTCCACGCCGCGCACGGTGGCGTCCACGCCGGGCACGGAGGCGCGCGTCGCGGGAGTGCCCGCGGACCCGGCGAACGCGGCTGACACAGCGGGCACAGCGGACGCAGGGGCGGGCGGGCCGGACACGGCGCCGTCCGCCGGCGCGCTCGTCAGGCGGGGCACGTGGAGCGCGCCACCGCGCACGGCGACCTGCGGCTCGCCGAGGGCGAGCGCCGCCGCGAGGACGGCGTCCCCGGCCGGGGCGGCCGTACCAGCCGGGCCGGCCGGAGCGACCGGGTCAGCCGAACCGACCGGGGACTCCGGACCGGCCGCATCGGCCGCATAGGCCGCCTCGGCCGCCTCGGCCGCCTCATCCATGTCCACCAGCACCAGCCGGCCCGGCTGCTCGGACTGGGCCGAGCGGATCAGACCCCACACGGGCGCGGCGGACAGGCCGGGCACGTCCTCCCCGGGCAGCACGGCGACGGCGCGCGTGGTGACCACGGCGAGCCGGGCGTCGGCGAAACGCTCGTCGGCCAGCCACTCCTGCACCAGCCGCAGCACCCGCTCCACCTCGTCGGCGGCAGGCGCGGCCGCCGTCCGTCCGCCGGCCGGCCCGCCGTGCGTCTTCCCGCCTGCGACGCGTACGACGACCGTGCCCGCGCCGTGCGCCGCGGAGAGGTCCGGGGTCTCCCCCGACACCTCGGTCCAGCCGTCGCGCGCGGCGGAGACGGCATCCGCGGCAGGGGCGGGGACGGTGGGCCAGCGCAGCACGTACAGGGGGTCACGCGCACCCGGGGTCCGGGCGATCCGGTCGCGGGCGACCGGGCGCAGCACCAGCGAGGAGACGGCCGCCACGGGCTCGCCCGCGGTGTCGGCGAGGGTGAGCGCGGCGGTGCCGGCCGCCGGGTCCGCGGAGATCCGCACCCGCAGCGCGGTCGCGCCCACGGCGTGCACGGTCAGTCCCGCCCACAGGAACGGCAGCCGGATCTCGCCCGGTGCCGTGTCCCGCGCGGCGTGCAGGACGAGCGGGTGCAGCACGGCGTCGAACAGGGCCGGGTGCACGGCGAAGCGGGCGGCGGCGTCGTGCTGTGCCTCGGGCAGCCGCACCTCCGCGTACAGGTCGCCGTCGGCGCCGCGCCACAGTGCGTGCAGGCCCCGGAAGGCCGGGCCGTAGTCGTATCCGGCGGCGGCGAGCCGTTCGTAGACGTCGGTGAGCGGCTCGGGCCGGGCCCCGGCGGGCGGCCACGCACGCAGCGCGCCCGCCTCCGCGGCACTCGGCTCCGTGGCCTCCGGCGGGGTGGCCCCGAGCGTGCCCGAGGCGTGCCTGGTCCACTCCTCCGTGCGGTCGTCGCCGGTGTCGGGGCGGGCGTGCACGGTGAACGGGCGAGTGCCGGACGCGTCCGGCGCGCCGACGGTGACCTGCACCTGTGCCGCCCGGTCGGCGGCGAGGACGAGGGGCGCCTCCAGGGTCAGTTCGGCCACGTGCGGTGCCCGCACCCGGTCGCCGGCCGCGACGGCCAGCTCCAGGAAGGCGGTCGCCGGGACGAGGACGGTGCCGCCGACGACGTGGTCGGCCAGCCAGGGCTGGTCGGCGGGCGAGAGGCGGCCGGTGAGCACGGACTCGTCGCGCCCGGCCACGTCGACCACCGCGCCGAGCAGCGGGTGCCCGGACGCGGCCAGGCCCAGGCTGCGCGGGTCGCCGGCGCTCCCCGGGGCCAGCCAGAAGTGCGTGCGCTGGAAGGCGTAGGTGGGCAGCTCGACGGCGGTGGCGCCCGGGAAGAAGGAGGCCACGTCGAGCGGAGCGCCGGCCGTGTAGGCGGTGCCGAGGGCCTGGACCAGGGTCTCCGCCTCGGGCCTGCCCCGGCGCAGCAGCGGCACGGCGAGGGCGGGCCGGTCGGCGGCGGGCCGGTCGGCGCCGGAACCGCCGGCGCCGGAGCCGGCCGTGCGGGGCCGGCCGGTGGGAGCCCCGTCCGCGCGGGCCGCCTCCTCGAAGGAGGCGTCCGCGGGCAAGACGCCGTCGGCCGCCGCCTCCGCGGGGGGCCGGTCGGCGAGTGCCGACAGCACCGCGTCGGGGCCGCACTCGACGAACACCGTCACCCCCTGCTCCCTGAGGGTGCGGGCGGCGTCGGCGAAGCGCACGGTGCCGCGGATCTGCCGCGTCCAGTAGTCCGGCGAGCGCAGCTCGCCGGGGTCGGCGAGCCGGCCGGTGAGCGTGGACACCAGGGGGATGCGGGGTGCGTGGTAGGTCACTTCGGCGGCGGTCGCCCGGAACTCCTCCAGCACGTCGTCCATGTGCGGGGAGTGGAAGGCGTGGCTGACGGTGAGTCGCCGCTGCCTGCGGCCGCGGGCCGCCCACTCGTCGGCGAGCGCGGTCACCGCGTCGGCGTCACCGGAGACGACCACGGAGTCGGGGGCGTTGACGGCGGCGATGGCGACCTGCTCGCCGAGGTCGCCGCGGTCCGCGAGGGCGGCGGCGATCTCCGCCTCGCCCGCCTGGATCGCGACCATGGCCCCACCGGCCCGCGCGGCCTGCATCAGCCGGCCGCGCGCGGCGACCAGCCGTGCCGCGTCCGCCGCCGACCAGAGGCCGGCGACATGGGCGGCGGCCAGCTCGCCGATCGAGTGGCCCGCGACGAAGTCCGGGGTCATGCCGTGGTGTTCGAGCAGCCGGTACAGGGCGACCTCGACGGCGAACAGGGCGGGCTGGGCGTAGCCGGTCAGGTCCAGCAGCCCGCCCTCGCCCTCGGCACCGTCGCCGGCGCCGGCGCTTCCGCCCTCGCCCTCGCCCTCGGCACCGGCGCTCCCGCCCTCGCCGAACATCACGTCCCGCAGCGGCCTGTCCAGGTACGGGTCGAGCTCGGCGCAGATCGCGTCCAGCGCCGCCGCGAAGACCGGGAACGTCCCGTACAGCTCCCGGCCCATGCCGAGGCGCTGCGCCCCCTGCCCGGTGAACAGCGCCGCCGTGCGGCCGGGCCTGGCGGCGCTGCCGCGCACCAGGCCCGGGTGGTGCCGGCCGGCCGCGAGCGCGTCGAGCCCGGCCAGCAGGTCGGCCGTGCCGGTGCCGGTGACCACGGCCCGTTCCTCGAACGCGGTGCGGGTGGCGGCCAGCGCGAGGCCGACGCCCGCGGGGTCCTGCCCGGCGGGGCCGCGCAGGTGGTCGCGGAGCCGCCCGGCCTGGGCGCGCAGCGCCACGGCGTCCCGGGCGGAGACCACCCACGGCACGGGAGCGGTCACCTCACAGGCGGCCGGGGCCGGCTCCGGGTCGCCCTGCTCGACGATGACGTGCGCGTTGGTGCCGCTGATGCCGAACGACGACACGGCGGCCCGGCGGGGGCGGCCGGTCCCGGGCCACGGGCGGGCCTCGGTGAGGAGTTCCGCGGCGCCCGCGGACCAGTCGACGTGCGGGGTGGGCTCGGCCACGTGCAGGGTGCGGGGCAGGGTGCCGTGCCGCATCGCCTCCACCATCTTGATCAGCCCGCCGACGCCCGCGGCGGCCTGGGTGTGCCCGATGTTCGACTTCAGCGATCCGAGGTAGACCGGCGCGGCGCCGTCCCGGCCGTGTCCGTAGGTGGCGAGGACGGCCTCGGCCTCGATGGGGTCGCCGAGGGTGGTGCCGGTGCCGTGCGCCTCGACCGCGTCGACGTCCAGGGCGGTGAGCCGGGCGTCGGCGAGGGCCTGGCGGATCACGCGTTCCTGGGAACGGCCGTTGGGGGCGGTGAGGCCGTTGGAGGCGCCGTCCTGGTTGACGGCGGTGCCGCGGATCACGCCGAGCACCCGGTGGCCGTTCCTGCGGGCGTCGGAGAGCCGCTCGACCAGCAGCAGCCCGACGCCCTCCGCCCAGGAGGTGCCGTCCGCGGCGGCCGCGAAGGACTTGCTGCGGCCGTCGGCGGCCAGCCCCCGCTGCCGGGAGAACTCCACGAACATGCCGGGCCCCGACATCACCGCGGCGCCGCCCGCGAGCGCCAGCGACGACTCGCCCGAGCGCAGCGAGCGGACCGCCATGTGCAGCGCCACCAGCGACGACGAGCACGCCGTGTCCACGGTGACGGCCGGGCCGACCAGGCCCAGCTGGTAGGCGATGCGGCCGGACATCACGCTGGCGGTGCTGCCGGTCAGGACGTGCCCCTCCACGCCGTGGCCCGCCTCGTGCATCCGGGGGCCGTAGTCGAGCGCGGTGCCGCCGACGAAGACGCCGGTGCGGCTGCCGTGCAGCGACCGCGGGTCGAGGCCCGCGCGCTCGACCGCCTCCCACGCCGTCTCCAGCAGCAGCCGCTGCTGGGGGTCCATGCCGAGCGCCTCGCGCGGCGAGATGCCGAAGAACGCCGCGTCGAACTCGCCCGCGTCGTGCAGGAATCCACCGCGGTCCACGGAGCTGTGCCCGGGCCGGTCGGGGTCCGGGTCGTGCAGGCCCGGGTCCCAGCCGCGGTCGGCGGGGAAGCCGGAGATCGCGTCCACGCCGTCGGCGACCAGCCGCCACAGGTCCTCCGGCGAGGTCACACCGCCCGGGTAGCGGCAGGCCATGCCGATGATCGCGACCGGCTCGCCGTCGCCGGTCCCGGCGGCCCCCGCACCGTCCGCCCGCGCGGCGTCCGCGGCGGCTGCCCCGGCTGCCCCGTCGATGGCTCCGGTGCCGTGCAGCCGGGACAGCAGGTGGTCGATCAGGTCGCCGGGGGTGGGGCGCTCGAACAGCAGGCCGCTGGGCAGCCGCAGTCCGGTCTCGGCGGCCAGTGCGTCGCGCAGCTCGACCGACATCAGCGAGTCGAAGCCCAGGTCCTTGAAGGTGTCGTGCAGGCCGATGGACCCGGTGTCCTCGTGGCCCAGGACGGCCGCGATGTGGGCGCGGACGGTGTCGGTCAGGACGCGGCGGCGCTCGGCCGCGGGCAGGGCGGTCGCGCCGTCCGCGGACGTGCCGGGGCCGGTCGCCCCGGCGGGCGCCCCCTCGGGGACCCCGGTGGCCGGGGCGTCGGCAGGAGACACGGAGGACGAGGCCCCGTCAGGCGCACCGGACGCCGCGGGCAGCGCCCGCCGCCCGGCGCCGTCGAACCAGTACCGCCGGCGCTGGAACGCATACGTGGGCAGGTCGCACCGCGCCGCGCCGCTGCCCTCGTACGCGGCCGTGAAGTCCACCGCGCCGCCGTGCACGTGGACCGTGGCGAGCGCGGCGAGAAGGCTCCGCGGCTCCGGGCGGCCCGCCCTCAGGGCCGGCACCGCCACGGCCGCGCCGGCGTCGCGCACCGACGCGTCCACCATCGCCGCGCACACTCCGTCGGGCCCGAGTTCGAGGAAGGTGGTGACGCCCTCCTCCTCCAGGGTTCTGGCGGCGGCCATGAACCGCACCGGGCTGCGTACCTGCTCCACCCAGTAGCCGGGCGAGCGGATCTCGGCGTCCGCCGCGACGGCGCCGGTGACGGTGGAGACGAGGGGGATCCGCGGCGGACGGAACTCCAGGTCCCGGATCTCCGCGTGGAACCGGTCGAGCACCGGCTCCATCAGCGGGGAGTGGAAGGCGTGCGAGACCTGCAGCCGCTTGGTCCTGCGCCCGCGGGCGGCCAGCTCGGCGGCGAGGGCGCCGACCGCGGACGCGGTACCGGAGACCACCACGGCGGTGGGGCCGTTGACCGCGGCGACGCCCGCCTCGCGCTCGTGCCCGGCCAGCAGTTCGGCGACCTCCTCCTCGGTGGCCTCCACCGCGGCCATCGCGCCGCCGGCCGGCAGCTCCTGCATCAGCCGGCCGCGGGCGGCGACGAGACGCGCGGCACCGTCCACCGACAGCACCCCGGCCACATGGGCCGCGGCGATCTCGCCGATGGAGTGCCCGGCGACGAAGTCGGGCCGGACGCCCCACGACTCGGCCAGCCGGTACAGGGCCACTTCGACGGCGAACAGGGCGGGCTGGGTGAAGCCGGTCTCGTCGAGGCCGTCGCCGGAGTCGATCACCTCGCGCAGCGGGCGCGGCAGCAGCGGGTCGAGCGCGGCGCACACCTCGTCGAACGCCTCGGCGTACCGCGGGAACGCCGCGTACAGCTCGCCGCCCATGCCGGTGCGCTGGCTGCCCTGCCCGGTGAAGACGGCGCCGAGCCGGCCGGGCCGGGCGGTGCCGGTCACCACGTGCGGCGAGGGCCGGCCGGCGGCGAGGGCGGCGAGGCCCTTCAGCAGCCCGTCGCGGTTCTCGGCGAGCACCACCGCGCGGTCGGCGAACGCGGTGCGGGTGGCGGCGAGTGACCATCCGATGTCGAGGGGCGCCGGCGCGCCGTCGCGGGCCGCGAGGTCGTGCAGCCGGCCCGCCTGGGCGCGCAGTGCGTCCCCGCCACGCCCGGAGACCGGCCACGGCAGGACGACGGGGGATGTCCTGGGTGTGCGGGGCGGGCGGGCGGGGACGGCTTCGGGTCCTTCGGCCACCACGAGGTGGCAGTTGGTGCCCCCCATGCCGAAGGAGCTGACGCCCGCGAGGAGCGGGCGGTCGGGGTGTGGCCAGGGTGTCAGCTCGCGCTGCACGGCGAGGCCCAGGTCGGTGAGCGGGATCGCCGGGTTGGGCGTGGCGAAGTTGCGGCTGGGCGGCAGCTGGCGGTGCCGCAGGCCGAGGAGCACCTTGAGCAGGCCCGCCATGCCGGCGGCGCCCTCCAGGTGCCCGATGGTGGGCTTGGCCGAGCCGATCAGCAGCGGGTCGTCGCCGGGACGCCCGGTGCCGAGCACCGCGCCGAGCGCCGCCGCCTCGACGGGGTCGCCGACGGGTGTGCCGGTGCCGTGCGCCTCCACGTACTGCACGGCGTGCGGGTCCACCCCGGCACGCTCGTACGCGAGGCGGACGACCTGCTCCTGTGCGGTGCCGCTGGGCACGGTGAGGCCGGGGGTGGCGCCGTCGTTGTTGACGGCGCTGCCGACGATCACGCCGTGGATGCGGTCGCCGTCGGCGAGGGCGCGCTCCAGCGGCTTGAGGACGACCACGCCGCCGCCCTCGCCGGGCACGAAGCCCCTGGCGCGGGCGTCGAAGGCGTAGCTCTCGCCGTCCGGGGACAGCGCCCCGAACCGCTCCTCGGTGACCGTGTTCTCCGGGAGGACGTTCAGGTTGACGCCGGCCACGAGCGCGGTGTCGGCCTCCCCGCCGCGCAGGCTCTCGCAGGCCAGGTGGACGGCGACCAGCGAGGAGGACTGCGCGGTGTCGACGGTGAGGCTGGGACCGTGCAGATCCAGGAAGTAGGAGACGCGGTTGGCGATGATCCCCCGGTTCAGCCCGGTCATGGTGTGCTGGGTGATCGCCTCGGTGCCGTGCTGGTACAGCAGGTTGGCGTAGTCGTCGCGGAGCGCACCGACGAACACGGCGGTGCGGCTGCCGCGCAGGGCGGCGGGCAGGATGCCGGCGTCCTCCAGCGCCTCCCAGGCGAGTTCGAGGACGAGCCGCTGCTGCGGGTCCATCGCGGCCGCCTCGCGGGGCGACACCCCGAAAAAGGCCGCGTCGAAATCGCCGACACCGTCGAGAAAACCGCCGCGCCGGCCGTCGGGGCCGTCGGTGAGCGCGCTCGCACCGTCGCGCAGCAGCTCCCAGAATGCATCCGGGCCGGACGCCATCGGAAGTCGGCAGGACATCCCGACGACAGCGATTTCGTTCATTCCCGACCCCCAGCGAGGTTATGAATGCAGATCAGTTCGGCAAGTGATCGAAAGTCTGCCGAAGGCCGCCCCAGTGCCCAGTAACACACTGGTAATCCCGCCTTTCCCGCGGGAAAGGTGAGCAGCACGTTGCCCGGCGATGAGAAGGCGGTGATGGGTCCCGGATAGGTTCGAGCAGCGCTCACCCACCGGCTTCGAGACCATAGAAAGCGAGAGCATCCTCGACATGTCCAGGACCCTGGAACAACTCGCAAAGGACGCCGAAGAGCACGGCAACCGCTACGTCGAGGCGTTCAACGCCGGCGACATCGAAACGCTCAGGAGCATGTACACCGAAGACGCCGTATCGGTCTGGGAGCCGGGCAACCCGCTCACCGGAAAGGCGCGCGAGGCCTCGCTCGAGGAGTTCATCGCGCAGCGGCCGAAGATGACCGCGACGCTCCGCGAGAAGCATGTCACGGGAAATACCGCACTGCTGGTGGTGGACTGGACGATCGACATTTCCACCCCGGAGGGCGACGAGCACCTGCAGGGCACGGGCCTCGACGTTCTGCGGCTCGGCGCGGACGGCAAGTGGCGGTTCGCCATCGACAACCCTTTCGGCGCGGGCGGCTGAGCTCTCCGTGAGCGACGTGGCCATGGCCCGGAGTACCCGGGTCATGGCCACAGTGCTGTGAGGTCTCCGCTCGCCACCCGGTCCCGGCACCCCGTGCCGTCCCCGAACCCGCCGTTTCCACCCTCCCGCACAGATGAAGGGAAGCCATGCAGTCATCCGTTCCCGGCCTCTCGCCGGCCGCCGCGGACTTCGCCGGCCGGGCACACCGCATGTACGTCGGCGGGTCCTTCGTGCCCGCCGCCGACGGCGCCACCTTCGCCACCCACGATCCGTCGACCGGTCGGCACATCGCGGACGTCCCGTACGCCGGGCCCGCCGACGTGGACGCCGCGGTGACCGCGGCGCGCGGCGCCCTGAACGGCGCGTGGGGCGCGCTGCCGGCGCTCGTGCGCAGCCGGCTGCTGGTCAGGCTCGCCGAGCTGATCGAGGAGCACGCCCCCGAACTGGCCGAGATCGAGGCGCTCGACGGCGGCAAGCCGGTCTCCGTGAACGAGGTCATGGACCTGCCCGCCGCGATCGAGCACTTCCGCTACTACAGCGGCTGGCCCACGAAGATCGAGGGCGAGACGATCCCCGTCCACATGCCCGACATGCTCTGCTACACGCGCAGGGAGCCCGTGGGCGTCTGCGCTCAGATCGTCCCGTGGAACTACCCGCTGATGATGGCCGCCTGGAAGCTGGCGCCCGCGCTCGCCGCGGGCTGCACCGTCGTGCTCAAGCCCGCCGAGCAGACCCCTCTGTCGGCGCTGCGGCTGGCCGAGCTGATCGAGGAGGCCGGCTTCCCGCCGGGCGCCGTCAACATCATCACCGGGGACGGCGCCACCGGAAGCGCCCTCGTCGCCCACCCGGGCGTCGCCAAGATCGCCTTCACCGGCTCCACCGCGGTGGGCCGGGAGATCGCCACCCGCGCCGGGGCGCAGCTGAAGCGGGTGACGCTGGAGATGGGTGGCAAGAACCCGAGCATCGTGCTCGCGGACGCCGACGTCGATGCCGCGGTGGAGGGCACGTTCAACGGGATCTACTTCAACAGCGGCCAGACCTGCATCGCCGCGTCCCGGCTCTACGTGCACCGCAGCCGGTACGAAGAGGTTGTCGGCCGGCTGGCGGAGGCGGCGGCGAAGACCCCGGTCGGGCCGGCGCTGGACCGCGCCACCCGGTTCGGGCCGCTGGTCTCGGCCGAGCAGTACGCGCGGGTCCGCGGCCACATCCTGCAGGGCCTGGAGGCGGGCGCCACGCTGCGCGCCGGCGAGGTGCCGCCCGAGTCCCCCGAGGGCGGGTACTACGTGCGGCCCGCGCTGTTCACCGGCATCGACCCGGCGATGCGGATCGTCCGGGAGGAGATCTTCGGCCCGGTGCTGGTCGCCGCGCCGTTCGACGACGTGGACGAGGCGGTGGAGCTGGCCAACGACACCCCGTACGGGCTCGCCGCCGGCGTGTGGACCAGGAGCCTGAGCCAGGCGCACACCCTCGCCGCGCGGCTGCGGGCGGGCATGGTGTACCTGAACTCCTGGGCCTCGGGTGACCCGGGCGCGCCGTTCGGCGGTGTCAAGGCGTCGGGTATCGGACGCGAGATGGGGCGCGTCAACCTGGACGCCTACCTGGAGACCAAGACGGTGTGGACGTCGCTCGCCCCATGAGGTGCGCGGCCCGCCCACGCGGACGCCCCCGGATCACGGGATCACGGGGGCGTCTGCGTGGGCGGCCCTCCGCCGGGTCAGACCGTGGCCTTCACGCGGGTGTACACGGGCAGGGCGGCATGGCCGTTGGAGACGAACGACTCCAGCGGCTGGAGTTTCTCCGCGGACTCCGCCAGCGTCAGGTCAGGGAACCGCTCGAAGAGGGCCGGCAGCGCGACCAGCGCCTCCAGGCGGGCCAGCGGCGCCCCGAGGCAGTAGTGCACGCCGTGCCCGAAGGACAGGTGGTCGCCGCGGGTGGGCCGGGTGATGTCGAACTCGGCCGCGGTGTCACCGTGCACCTCGGGGTCGCGGCCCGCGCCTGCGAAGTTGATGAGGATGGCGTCGCCCTTGGCGATCACGGCGCCGTCCAGCTCGATGTCCTCGACGGCGTACCGCAGCGGCAGGCTGCCCAGCGGCGAGTGCGCCCGCAGGGTCTCCTCGACGACGTCCTCCCAGGACGCCCGGCCGGTGCGCACCAGGTCGAGCTGGTCGGGGTGGGTGAGCATGGCGCAGGTGGCGTGGTCCAGCAGGTTCACGGTCGTCTCGTGTCCTGCGGTGTACATGAGGAAGAGGGTGTCGATCAGCTCCTGCTCCGTGAGCGCCGTGCCCGCCCCGTCGTCGCCGTCCCGGGCCGCGATCAGGGCGCTGGCCAGGTCGTCGGCCGGGTTGGCGCGCTTGTAGGCGATGAACTCCGCCGCGAGTGTGTAGAGCGCGACCTCGTTGGCGCGGGCCTCCTCCTCGGACGACGCCGTCTGGAAGATGGCGGCCATCATGGTCAAGAGCTTGACGCGGACCTCGTCGGGTATGCCCAGCAGCTCGGAGATGACCTGGGTGGGCAGCGGGTAGGCGAACTCCTCCCGCAGGTCGAGCGGCTGGTCGCCCGGCCGGGCCGCGACACGGTCGAGCAGCTCGGCGGTGATCGCCTCGATGCGGGGTCGCAGCGCCTGGGTGCGGCGTGCGGTGAACGCCTTGGCGACCAGCTTGCGCAGCCGCGTGTGCTCCGCGCCGTAGGCGGTGATCATGTTGCGGTCCTGGACCCAGATGGACAGGGGCCAGGACCGGGCCAGCTCGCCCTCGCCGTTCTCCCAGGCGGGCCAGTGCCGGTACGCGTCGCGCGAGACCCGGGAATCGGTCAGCAGCCGCTTGATGAGCGCCTGGTCGGTGACGGACCAGGCGGGAACACCACCGGGCAGTTCCACCCGGGTCGCCGGCCCTCTTTGACGCAGAAGGGCCGCCTCGGCATGAATGTCTCGGCCCGTGGGATCGATGGCATACGGGCAGGATTGATTGGTCACGGTGTCTCCCGTCGGTAGGCAAGGCCGAACTCAGCAGTGGGGGTACGGGAAACACCAGCCTAGAGATGGCCCGTAATCCGTCGCTCACGTACCGGTCTTCCCCCTTGACTGCTTACCTGGAGGTAACCACTGACTTAGGAGTTCGTACTTGTGACCACACGCTTCCGTGGGTGAGGCTAGGTTGGCGACGCGAAGGCTGGCATTGGCTCATCGCTTTCCGCGCCATACACTTTGAGAGGGATTCATGGGAAATTACGCGGGCAAGAAAGCGGTTATCACCGGCGGCACGATTGGAATGGGCCTCGCCACAGCCAAGGCGCTGGTCGAGGCCGGCGGCGAGGTAATCGTCACCGGCCGGAACGAGAAGAACCTGGAGGCCGCTCAGACGGAACTCGGCGAAAAGGGCCACGCCGTGCGTTCCGACACGGCGGTGCTGAGCGACATCGAGGCGCTCGGCGGCACCGTCGAGGAGAAGTTCGGCCAGATCGACCTTCTCTTCGTCAACGCCGGCTTCGCCCAGCCGGGCCCCTTCGGCCATGTGACCGAGGAGCTGTTCGACAACACCTTCAACGTCAACGCCAAGGGCGCCTTCTTCACCGCCCAGCGTCTCGCTCCGCTGGTCAAGGACGGCGGCGCGATCATCTTCACGACGTCCATCGCCAATGACTCCGGCAACCCCGGCATGGGCCCGTACGCCGGCGCCAAGGCCGCGGTGCGGGCGTTCACCAAGGTCATCGCGGCCGAGCTGCTGCCCAGGAACATCCGGGTCAACGCCGTCAGCCCCGGCTTCATCCACACCCCGACCGCCGGTATCACGGGCGCCACCCCCGAGATGCTCCAGGCATTCGAGAAGGTGGGCGACACCATCACCCCGATGCGCCGCCACGGCTCGGCCGACGAAATCGCCCAGGCCGTGCTGTTCCTCGCCTTCGAGGCGACCTTCACGACCGGTTCCGAATTGAGCGTGGACGGCGGTCTCGGCCAGCGCATCAACCGCCCGCAGGGCCAGTAGGGAAAGACTGCTCCACCGGCCGGATTCTCGCCGTGTGCCCGGGTGTGCGCCCGGGCACACGGCTTTTCCGTGCCCGCGACAAATCCTTCCGCGGGGGTGGAGGAGTGCGTTCCGTGTCTGCCGCGCGGCGCCGGTCACCGATGTCGCCGGGCTCCCGAGAGCGACCGGTTACCGCGTCATGACTGCACCGGGGAGCCGCTCTGCAAAGCTTCCCCTGTTGCCCCTGACGGGTACCGGCGGGACGGCGAAAGGGCTTCTCCCGCACCCATGGCACATTGATGGACAAGGAGACGGCAATGGCCGCGCAGGCAGTTGACGTGGCATCCATGCTGGATGCCGTTCGTGGGATAGTCCCGAAGCTCAAGGAAAACGGTCTTGAGGCGGAGAATCGGCGCTGGCTCCCGGACGAGAACCTGGAACTCCTGGAAAAGGCGGGCGTGTTCCGCATGGCCACCCCGAAGGCCTTCGGCGGTCTGGAGTTCTCGGTCGCCGACCAGGCCGCCGTGCTCGCCGAGATCGCCCGCGGTGACGTCTCCACCAGCTGGATCGCCAGCGTCTGGGTCTCCAGCGCGTGGATGATCACGCTCTTCCCTGAGGAGATCCAGAAGGAGGTCTTCGCCACCCCGGACGTGCGCATCTCGGGAGGCTTCACCCCCTCGGGCGTGCTCACCCCCGCCGAGGGCGGCTTCGTCCTGAACGGCTCCTGGAAGTTCAACTCGGGCTGCCGCGGCGCCCAGTGGAACGTCGCCACGTCCATCGTCCAGCACCCGGACGGCACCGCGGAAGAGGCCATCGCGATGGTGCCGATGGGCGAGTTCACCATCGAGGACGACTGGCACACCTCGTCCGTCGCCGCGACCGGCAGCTCCACCTCCACCGCCACCGACGTGTTCGTCCCGGCCCACCGCGTGGTGCCGACCGACCCGGCGGCGTTCGAGGCCGCCCTCGCCGACCTGCCGGCCGACTGGCAGCCCACGGGCCGTGAGTACGGCCTGTACAGCTACATCATCTCCCAGGGCGTGGCCACGCTCATCGGTGCCGCGCGCGGCGCCCTGGACGCGTTCCTGGAGCGGCTGCCGGGCCGTGGCATCACCTACACCTCCTGGACCGACCAGAAGCAGCACCCGCTCACCCAGATCCAGGTCGCCACGGCGGAGGCGAAGATCACCGCCGCCGAGGCCCTGATGCACCGCACGTACGGGATCCTCCAGCGGCGGGCGGACGCCGGCGAGCAGCCCACCCTGGAGGAGAAGGCGGCGGTCCGCGGCCACAGCGCCTATGCGGTGCAGTTGGCCAAGGAGGCGGTGGACGTCCTCTACAACGCCAGCGGTGCCACCGCCATCCAGCGCAGGGTCCCCATCCAGCGGTTCCACCGCGACATCCAGGGCCTCGCCCTGCACGGAATGATCCTGCTCTCCTCCAGCCTCGAGGTGCACGGCCGCGTCCTGCTCGGCCTCGACCCCGACACCCCACTGCTCTAGTCCGACCGGTCCCCCGGCGCCCTGGCCGGGGGACGGCACACCTAAGGAAACACTGTGAACATAGTCAAGAACGTACCGTTCCCGCCGCGACTGCGGGGGTTGTCCCGGCGGACGGTACTCAAGGCGAGCGGGCTCACCGCCCTGTCGGCCGCGGCATCGACGGCCCCCGCCTTCGCCTCGTCGAACGGGACCGCCTCGGCGGACGGCGGCTACGACGTGATCGTCGTCGGCGCCGGCTACGCCGGTGTCACGGCGGCCCGCGAGCTGCGGGCAAAGGGCCTGAACCCGCTGATCCTGGAGGCCCGCGACCGGATCGGGGGCCGCACCTGGACCAGCACCTTCCAGGGGCAGTCGATCGAGCTGGGCGGCCAGTGGGTCGGGCCGACCCAGCCCCTCGTCAACGCCGAGCTCAAGAGGTACGGCATCGGCACCCTCACCGGCACCCCGCCGTCCCGCCTGATCATGCCGTCGGGCACCGCCTTCGCGGCGTTCCCGCCCGACGAGGTCGACTCCCGCTTCGGCACCCTGATGAACCAGCTCTTCGAGGGCGTCAGGGACCTGTTCCCGAACCCGACGGACCCGCTCAGCGCGCTCGACCTCGTCAAGGCGGTGGACGGCAAGTCGCTGCGGGACCGGCTGACCGAGTTGCGCCTGTCGACCGACGACGAGGCCTGGCTCAGCGGCACCACCGCCGGCTACTCCGGCGGATCCAGCGCCACCGGCGGGTACACGGCCCTGGCGCAGTGGTGGGCCCTGGCCGGATACGACCTCGCCGGCTACGACGCCGCCATGTCGCTGCGCATATCCGGCGGCATGGTCGCCCTGCTCCAGGCCATGCTGAACGACGCGCAGGCCACGCTGAAGCTGAACTCGCCGGTGACGAAGGTGGTCGACGACGGCACCGCGGTGAAGGTCACCGTCAAGTCCGGCCAGGTGTACAGCGCGCGTGCGGCCGTGATCGCGGTGCCGGTGAACGTCTGGAAGACCATCAGCTTCTCGCCCGGCCTGCCCTCGGTGCACAACCAGGCCACCACGCAGGGCGTCGGCGTGCCGTACAGCAACAAGCTGTGGATACGGGTCAGCGGCCTCACGGACCGGGTGGCGGCGCGCGGCAAGGAGGGCAGCCCCTTCACCACGCTGCTCTCGCAGGCCGCCGTCTCCAGTGATCAGCTCCTGGTGGCCTTCAACGGCCTGCCCGTCGTGGACGGCTCCGACAAGGCGGCGGTGCAGGACGCCGTCCGGATGTTCCTGCCCGGGGCGACCGTCGTCGATGTCCTCGCGCACGACTGGGGCAAGGACCCCTACGCGCTCGGCGGCTGGGCGCTGCGGCGCCCCGGACAGCTCACCACGCAGCTGCCGGCCATCCAGCAGCCGAACGGCCGGGTGTCGTTCGCGACCGGCGACATCGCCAGCGGATGGGTGGGCTTCGTGGAGGGTGCCATCGAGTCCGGGCTGCGCGCCGCGGGGCAGGCACTGAAGACGGCGCTGAACGGGGTGCACCGCACCGCCGCCTGACACCTCTCGACACGCACATGGAGCCGGCTCCCCGCGGGGAACCGGCTCCACCGCGTCAGGGCGGCGGTGGCCCGGGCATCCGGCGCGCCGGATGGGGGAACTCACCGACGAGTGACGACGAGTCAGCGGATGCGACGTGTCAGCGGATGCCGGTGGCGCCCGCGTGGAAGTCGCCGTCGAAGAAGAGCAGGCCCTGCCGACCGGGGCCGCGGGTCGAGCGCAGCACCGAGCCGATGAATATCGAATGGTCGCCGGAGTCGTGCGAGTCGGCCAGCTCGCACTCCAGCCATGCCAGCGCCCCCGCCAGCAGCGGCGCCCCGGTGTGCGGTCCCGGCCGCCAGTCGACCGACTCGAACTGGGTGGCGCCGAGCGGGCGCGACTTGTCGGCGAAGTACCGGGCCAGGTCCTCCTGGTCGGCCCCCATGATGGACACGGCGAACCGCCGTTCGGACGTGATCGCCTTGTGCATGACCGCACTGTGCGCCACACAGCACAGCACCTGCGGCGGCTCCAGCGACACCGAGCTGAAGGCGTTGGCGGTCATGCCGTGCATGTGCTCCCCGCCCACCGTGAGCGTGACGACACCGGTCGTGAACCGTGCCATGGCCGCGCGCAGGGCGGCGGGCGCCTCGATGGACGTGGCGAGTTCCTCGTCGGACATGTCGTCCTCCCGTCGTTCGCGAGTTCCCGGACAGCCCGCACACGGCCCCGGGGCACGGCGCCACCCGGTCGAGCCGGGTCTCGTCCATCGGCAGGGGCGGGCCGGTCTCCCACCGACATACTGAACCGAGTCCCCGCCAACATATCGGCGCGGCGCCCGGCCGCCTCCATTCGCAGGTCATCCCGTACTAACCTGCGCCGTGTTCCCGCGTTTACCGCGGCGTGACCGCACATTGGCACCAGAAAGGCGCGCCTCCCGTAAAGTCGGATCGATATGTCGGGCCCATCCGCAAGTCAGGTCCACGGGCCCGCCTCCAGCTCTGTCACGCCGCCAGCCGCAAAGAAATGGGGCCGATATGAACGCGCCGTCGTCCGGAGTGGAACTCGCGGAGCCGCAGATGCTCCAATTCCTGTCATTCCTCGGAATCGACGTCGAGTATGTGCGCGGCGAGCGCAATACGCTCTGGTTCCGGGACGAGAACGGTCAGGAGGTACCGGTACTCGACTACGCGGGCGGATATGGTGCCCTGATACTCGGCCACAACCACCCGGACATCGTCTCGGCCGCCCGCGCCTTCCTGGACGGCGGTGCGCCCGTACTCGCGCAGGCCGCACGGCAGACGCCGGCAAGCCGCGTCGCAGAGGCGCTCAACCGAATCGTCCAGCGCGAATTCGGCGCGGGAGAGCCCTACTACGCGGTGTTCTCGAACAGCGGCGCCGAATCCGTCGAGGTGGCCCTGAAGCACGCCGAATACGACCGGGTGCTGAAGGTGCAGGCACTCCAGGCGGAGATCGCCGACCACGTCGAACAGGCCCGTGCCGCGGTGGCCGCCGGCAGCGCCACGGTAGCGGCCGGGGCGTTCCGCGCGGTCGGTCCGGGCGCCGGCGCGCCGGCTCCGGAGAGCTTCGAGGACCTGGCGGCCGCGGTGCAGCGGCACAACGCCCGGCAGGCCGAGCGGCCCCCGCTGTTCCTCACGCTGGAGGGCGGCTTCCACGGCAAGCTGGTCGGCTCGGTCCAGCTGACGCACAACGCCTCGTTCCGGCTGCCGTTCTCCTCGATGGCCGCACAGGCCCGGTTCCTGCCGTTCGACCAGCCGCAGGCGGTGGCGAAGCTGACGGAGGAGGAGCGGGCGACCGCCTTCGACCTGACCGTCGAGTCCGGGGAGGTGCGGGTGGTCGAGCGGCCCTTCCCGGTGTTCGCCGCATTCGTGCTGGAAGTCATCCAGGGCGAGGGCGGGATCAAGGTGGTCGGCGAGGAGATGGCGCAGGCGATCCGGCGTGCCTGCGACGCGGTGGACTGCCCCGTCATCGTGGACGAGATCCAGAGCGGCATGGGCCGCACGGGAGCCTTCTTCGCCAGCTCCCTCATCGGGCTCAAGGCCGATTACTACACCCTCGCAAAGGGCCTGGGCGGCGGGATCGCGAAGGCCGCCGTGACGCTGGTGAACGGCAGCAGGTACCGGAAGGAGTTCGAGCTGGTCCACAGCTCCACCTTCGCCAAGGACGGGTTCTCGAGCGCGCTGGCCCTGCGCACTCTGGAGATCATCGAGGGCGGGGACGGCGAGGTGTACCGGCTGGCCGGGAAATGGGGCGACCGGCTGATGGCCCTGTTCACGGCGGTGCGCGACGAGTTCCCCGACGTGGTCAGGGACGTGCGGGGCAAGGGGCTCATGCTGGGCCTGGAGTTCCACGACCAGTCAGGCTCGGAGGCGGCCGGAATCCGGGAGGCGGCCGGCGCCGACATCCTCGGCTACGTCATCTCCGGCTATCTCTTCCGGGCACACCGCATTCGCACGTTTCCCACCGCAAGCGCCGTGAATACGCTCCGTTTCGAACCGTCCGTGTACCTCGCCGACGCGGAGATCGACCGGCTGGCCGCCGCTCTGCGCACGCTCTGCACGGTGCTCCGGGAAGGGAACGAGCAGGCGTTGTTCAGCGTCTGACAGTACGGCAGCCCACGGCCGATTGCCGCCGGTTTTCAGCCACTTAACGGCTCGTTACACCTATCTCGCGCTCGGCCCGGCAATGTGCTGCGATACTCTGACGCCGCCGGTTCACCTGCACTTGACGGGGCCGCCTGGTATGAAGGCAGGGGTGGGAAAATGAGCGTGCGAGCACGGCCGGTTTACTGCGGTCTGGACGCCGCGATGGAAGTCATCAGCGGCAAGTGGAAGGTCCTCATCCTCTGGGCCCTCCGCCAGCAGTCACACCGGTTCGGTGCGCTGAAGCGGCTGGTGCCGGGAGTCAGTGAGAAAGTGCTGATCCAGCAGTTGCGTGAGCTGGAGGCGGACGGCATCGTCCTGCGCACCACATTCGACGGTGCGCCGCTGCGGGTGGAGTACTCGCTGACCCCCAGGGGCCTCGCGCTCAACGAGGCCCTGGAGCCGCTCGGCGCGTGGGGCCGCGAGCATCTGCCGCCGCGCCAGGAGCGCGTCCGGGCCAAGGGCGTGGAGGCCTGACCCCGCGCCTGGAAGGGGCGCGGGGAACCGGACGACACCCCGCCGGCCCGCGGCCGGCCAGGAGCCCTCGCCGGGCAGCGCCCCTTCCGGGGCGCCACCCCGCAGCCGGTGGGCCCTGAGGGACCGACTCAGCCGGCCACCTGGCAGGACCGGCCCGCCCTGAAGTGCCGCGGCGGCTGAATGGACAGCAGGGAGCGGATGAACTGCCTCCGGTCATCCTGGCGCTCCCCGAGGCGGACCCTCAGGGCCCGGCGGAACCACTTCGCCGGGTCCTTCGCCTCCGTCCTGGGATCTTCGGGCAGCAGAGAGTCGAGCAGTTGGTCGACGGCCGCGTCCGACAGCGGATCCAGCGTGAGCGTGGTGACGTGCCGCTTGCCGCCGCCCCACCCCGGGCGCAGCCGGAGCAGCTCGGAGCGGGCGGTGGCCACCACCAGCAGCGGGACGCCGGAGAAGTCCGCAAGACCCGCGACGAAGTTCAGCGCCCCGTCGTCGGCACGGTGCAGGTCGTCGACAAGCAGCACGAGCGGCCGGTCCAACGTGGTGTGTTCCAGGAACCGGCGCCAGGCGTTCAGCTCGTCCTCGATGTCGGCCGGCGGCACCGAACCGGGCTCGGCGTCCACGAACTGGCCGAGGCACGCGAGGAGCCTCGCCACCCGCTCCTCGTCGTCCACCAGGCCGGCCAGACGGTCGGCGAGCTTCTCGCGCGCGACCGACGACGGGTCCGTCGGCTCGATGTCGCACAGCGCGGCCACCAGCTGGCGCTGTATCGCGAAGACGCCGTCGGCGGAGGAGCGCGGCGAGCGGCCCAGGCTGAGCCGGGCGACATGGGAGCGCCCCGTGACGGTGCGCCCGAACTCGGCGAGGAAGCGGGTCTTGCCGATGCCCGGGTCGCCGAGGACGGTGACGAGGTGGGGGGTCGCCCGGTAGCGGGCCCGCTCCAGCAGCTCGGTGAGCAGCGACAGCTCGAACTCCCGCTCCACCGTGGGCATCCTGAGGTTGCCCACGAAGTCCCGCCTGATGCCCTGCACCGTCCAGTGACCCGCTCCGTCGGCGTCGCTCGGGACGCGGTAGGCGATCATGGCCTGGGTCGCGCTGCGGGTGCTGTCGCAGGTGCGTATCTCGCCGGGACCCGCGCAGGACAGCAGGGAGTCGCAGGTGTTCAGTAGCTCGCCGGTGATGGACAGCGGCTGTGCGGAGTCGTCGGGCCGGTAGCGGAGCACGGCCTTGCCGGAGGTCACGGCGGCCCGGAAGGACAGGGCCACGCCCAGGCCCGACGGTACCCCCGGCAGGACGTCGGCCCTGAACCCGTCGCGGATCGCCAAGGCGGCGAGCACCGCGCGTTCGGCGTCGTCGCCGCTCTCGTCGCCGGGGTCGAAGACGGCCATCAGGATGGATCCGATCGCCGCGGTGACCGTGCCGCCGAAGTACTCGATGTTCGCGTGCACCCAGCGGGAGGCGCTTTCGAGTAACTCGTCGACGGCCTCGCCGTCCCCGTCCACGATGCTGGTGTCGAACTGGGTGCGCATCAGGAGCACGCTGACGCGACGGCGTCCGCTCGCCGGCGGCTTCGGCGCGCGCTGGACCGTCGCGGGCCGTCTGCTGTCCGGCGCCTGGACCGCCTGGCCGACCGCCACGGCCACCCGGTCGGGCGTGGGTACCACGGCCTGAACGAGGGGGGCCTGGACGACGGGCAGCCGCGTGGGTGCCCCGCCGGTGCTGCCGTCCAGCTGGTGGGCCAGCACGCCGAGGGCCTGCTGGGCGCCGGACCCCGCGGTGGGCAGCTGGGCGGGCGCACCGCGCCCGCCTGCCCTCACCACCTCGCTCACCGCGGACGCGGTCACGGGTTCGGCGGCCACCGGGGCGATCGCCACCGGTGCGGCCACGGGTCCGTTGGTCACGTGGGCGGCCGCCACCGGTCCGATCGGCCGCGGGGTGTTCGCCGGGGCGCCCGGCACGGGCGCCGGCCGGTGCCCGTGCTGCACGGGGGCGTTCAGCCGGGGGTCGTGGTTGAGGATCGCTTGCTGGAGGTTCTGCAGCTCACGGCCCGGCTCCAGCCCCAGCTCCTCCACGAGCATCGCACGGATCCGGCTGTATACGTTCAGCGCGTCCGCCTGCCTGCCGCTGCGGTAGAGGGCGATCATCAGCTGTCTGCTGGAGCGCTCACGCAGCGCGGTGTCCTCCACCATCGCCTCCAGTTCGCCCAGCACCGCGTGGTGTCGGCCGAGGGCCAGCTCCGCGTCGAAGTAGTCCTCCATGGCGTTCAGCCGGGCGTTCTGGACGGTGGACAACTCGGGCCAGGCGATGCCGGCCTCCACCAGGTCCGCGAGGACGGGCCCCCGCCACAGGCCCAGCGCCTCCCGCAACAGAGCGGCGGCCTCCTCGGGTCTCCCCTCGGCCAGTGCCTCCCGGCCTCTTTCCGCCTTGGCCTGGAAGCGGTAGAGGTCGACGTCCTCGGGGTCGACCATCAGTTTGTACCCGGGCGGCTGGGTGACCAGCGGGCCCGGGACGCCGTTCCCGCAGGACGAGTTGAGTGCCCTGCGCAGGCCCCACACGGCGTTCTGCAGGATCTTCCGCGCGGACGTCGGCGCGTCGTCCACCCACCACAGAGCATCAAGCAGTTGGCTCGTCGAAACCACCCGGTTGACCTGGAGAAGTAGATATCCGAGGGTCGCCCTCTGCTTTGTGCCGCCCAAGCCGAGAGGACGACCATCGTCCAAAGCCTCCAGAGGTCCCAGGACGCGAAACTGCACGGCTCCCCCTTGTCGCTCGCAAAAGACGTGTTGGCTGGTAGAAACCCTGTTTTAGTCGCTGATCCATGCGGGCTACGTCGGCCGCACTCTCCACCCGTACCGTCATCGAAAGGGAAAGGCGCCGCACCGAGTCTCCTCGGCCGCACAGGGGCCGGAGACACGTGGTCAAGGACTCGGACAGGCGCGTTCAACTGGCCACTTTCGGCCACCGCGGGTAATTTTCAGTCGATGACGGCCGTCCTCTACATGAAGGCTTCCGCAGTCGGGGGCCGGGTGGACCGAGTAGTGCGGAATGTTAAATTCCAGCAAAACCCGGGAGGCGCCCCCATCCCCCCATCAGGGCTCGTCGGTTGAACCGTGCACCAGATAGGCATTGCTGCGGCACACCCTTCCCGTCACTGACTAAGGTCGACCTTAAACCGCCGCGGACCCAAAGGTAAGTACTGACCTCCAGGTAACCACTTACCTTGTGGTAAGCAATACCAACCAGTAATGAATAAGACGGCGACAACGTGTGAACGCGGGGCCGCTCCCACCGGGGGGAGGCCCGCGGCCGAAGCCCCCGCAACGGATACACAATCCCCTGCCCATTGCCGGGTAATCGGCAAGTCACCGGACGCCCGATTAAGCGAAGTTACCCTACCGTGACCACGTGAAGGTCGAATTCTGCAAGGCTTCCCAAAGTCGGGTTTCATCCACCCAGCACGCACACACGGAGAGTGGGAGCACAATTACATGAGCAGCCTCATCGACTTCGAAATCCCCGATGACCCGGACAAGCAGAACGAGCTGTTCGTCCGCATCTTCAACTCGGGAGATGGCGCCCTGTACGACGCCATGTACACCGATGACGCGATCTCGAACATCTCCGGAGCGCCCTTGTCGGGCCAGGAGCGTACCGCGTTCTTCAAGGAATTCCTGGCCACCGGGCCGAAGATCGACTCGCGGGTGGTCCAGTCGTACACCAACGGCGACACCTCCCTGCTGATCGTGGACTACTCCCTCGACATCCCGGGCCCCGACGGCCAGTCGGTGCACATGCACGGCACCTGCACCGATGTTCTGATCCGCAATGCGGACGGCGATTGGCGACTGGCCATCGACCGTCCCGTTCCCGACGAGGAGCACGCCGCCTGAACGTGCCGACTGCCTCTGTGCCCGGGGCGAGCCCCTTCCCGAGCGCAGAGGCTCTTTCCTGCCCTTCTGCGTTTTTCCGATTCCGCCATGTCCAGCTGCCCGTCATTCTTTACCGGCAGGCCAGAGCATGCGGTTACTGCGACATGACCGCATACCCGGAAGGTGAATGCAGGCCGCCGATACGGCGTCCGGTGCCGCGTTTGTGCGGCACCACACACCTCGCGGAGGAACAGGTTATGGACCATCGGGCGGGGACCGGCCCAACGCGCGGAGGCGGATCGGATGCCGAACCCGGTGACCGGCAGGAGGGCCGGCACGACCACCACGACGAGGGCCGGAACGACGGCGCTCCCCTCCCATGGCCGGCCGATTCCGGCTCCCGGCTCGCGCCGGAAGCGGATGTGAGCCTGATACCGAGCCACCGCGAGTTGCTGCTGGCAGCTTTCCTTCCGCAGTTCGCACTGCCCACCTCCCCCACGGCGACGTCGTATCCAGGCACGGCAGGCGCCAGGGCCGACAAGGAGACCTGAAACGTGACCACTACCGGAGTCGATCCGCACGTGGACGTACGCACTCTTCCCGACGCCTTGCGCCTGCGCAGCGCGAAGCAGCCCGACGAGACGGCCTATGTGTTCCTGCGGGGCGGCGAGGAGCCCCAGGAGTCGCTGACCTACCGGGAACTCCACGACGCCGCCTGCCTGCGGGCCGGGGCGTTCGCCGCGGCGGGGCTCGCCGGCCGGAGCGCCGTGCTGCTGTACCCGTCGGGGCTGGAGTTCGTGCGGACCCTCCTCGGGTGCATGTACGGACGGGTGGCCGGCGCCCCGGTGCAGGTGCCCCGTCGCCGTGACGACGTGCTGCGGCTGCGCCGGATCGCCGACGACGCGGGCATCACGACCGTCCTCACCACGACCGACGTCGCCCGGGACCTCCGGGAGCGCTTCGGCGGCCTGCCCGCGCTCCGCGGGCTCACCCTGCTGGCCACCGACGACCCCGGACTGTCGGGCGGCCCGGGCGGGCTCCCCGCGGGCCCGGGGCCCGAGGACATCGCCCTGCTCCAGTACACGTCCGGCTCGACCGGGAGCCCCAAGGGGGTCATGGTCAGCCATGCCAACTTCCTCGCCAACGTCGTCGAGACCGACGAGCTGTGGCCGTGCGAGCCGAACGGCACGGTGGTGAACTGGCTGCCGCTCTTCCACGACATGGGCATGCTCTTCGGCGTGGTCCTGCCGCTGTGGGCGGGCATCCCCTCGTACCTGATGGCCCCCGAGGCGTTCATCCGCAGGCCGGCCCGCTGGCTGGAGGCCATCGCCCGGTTCGGCGGCACGCACGCCGCGGCGCCGAGCTTCGCCTATGAGCTGTGCGCCCGCGCCGCCGCGGAGGGCAGGACCGGGGACGTGGGCGACCTGTCCCGCTGGCGGGTGGCGGCCAACGGCGCCGAACCGGTGCGCTGGGCGGCGATCCGGTCGTTCACGGCCGCGTTCGCGCCGTACGGCTTCGACCCGCGCGCGATGTGCCCCGGCTACGGCCTCGCCGAGAACACCCTCAAGGCCACCGGCACCCGGCAGGACCGGGAGCCCGCGGTGCTGTGGCTGGCAGCCGAGGCGCTGCTGGACGGCATCGCCAAGCCGCTCGACGAGTCGGCGGACGGCGCCGTGCCGCTGGTCAGCAGCGGTGCCACGGTCTCCCGCACCCGGGTGCTGATCGTGGACCCCGCCACCCGGCGGGTGCTTGAGGAGGACCGGGTCGGCGAGATCTGGATCTCCGGGCCGTGTGTGGCGGGCGGCTACTGGGGGCGGCCGGAGGAGAGCGAGGAGACGTTCCGCGCGCGCCTCGCGGACGACGACGGGTCCGGCGCGGCGGACGGCCCCGGTGCGCCCGGCGGTTCCGGCACGCCCGCCGGGTCCGGTACCGCCGGCGGCTTGGGCGAGCCCCACCTGCGCACCGGCGACCTCGGCTTCCTGCACGACGGCGAGCTGTACATCACCGGCCGGATCAAGGACGTCATCATCCGCAAGGGCCGCAACCACTACCCGCAGGACATCGAGCTGTCGGCCGAGCGCGCCGTGCCCGGCCTGCACCCGAACTGCGCGGCGGCGTTCTCTTCCGACGACGGCACCCGGGAACGCCTGGTGCTGGTCGTCGAGGCGGACGGCCGGGTCCTGAAGTCCTTCGACGCGGACGCCGTGCGCGGCCGCATCCACGACGCCGTCCGCGAGGAGCACCGGATCACACCGGACGACATCCTGATCGTGCGCCGCGGGACGCTGCCGAAGACCTCCAGCGGCAAGGTGCAGCGCAGGGCGTGCAAGAAGCGCTACGAGGACGGCGAGCTGGCCCCGGTGGCCGCGCCCGCGCCGGCCGGCACCGTGGGGGAGGCGTGATGGCCAGGCTCCGGCTGCCCGAGCGGCGCCCCGGGTCCCGCATCCTCGGCGTCGGCGTGTACCGGCCCACCCGGGTGGTGGGCAACGACGAGATCTGCGCCCGCATCGACTCCAGCGACGAGTGGATCCGCCGCCGGTCCGGCATCGTCACCCGCCGCTTCGCGGGTCCCGACGAGACCGTGATCAGCATGGCGGCGGAGGCGGCCCGCAAGGCGATGGCGCAGGCCGGCACCGACCCGGGCGACGTCGGCATGGTGCTGCTCGCCACCATGTCGTTCCTGGAGCAGGCGCCGGCCGCCGCGCCGCGCGTCGCCCATCTGCTGGGCGCGCGCTCCGCCGGCAGCCTGGACGTCAGCGCCGCCTGCTCCGGCTTCTGCTACGCGCTGGGCCTGGCCGACTCCCTGGTCCGCTCGGGCGACGCCCGCAACGTGGTGGTCGTCGGCTCGGAGCGGATGAGCGACATCATCGATCCAACCGACCGCGGCACCGCGTTCCTGTTCGGGGACGGCGCCGGGGCGGTGGTGGTCGGCCCGTCCGACACGCCGGGCATCGGCCCCGTGGTGTGGGGCTCGGACGGCGCGCGGCACCATGTGATCGCCCACGACCGCTCCTGGCTCGACACCCGGGACGGCGACGGGCCCTGGCCCTACATGCGCATGGCGGGTCCCGAGGTGTTCCGCTGGGCGACCCGGGTCGTGCCGGAGATCGCGCGGGACGCGCTGGACCGGGCGGGCCTTGAGACGGCGGACCTGGCGGCCTTCATCCCGCACCAGGCCAACGTCCGCATCATCGACACCGCCGCGAAGTCGCTGGGCCTCGCCCCGCACACCGTGGTGGCCAGGGACGTCGTCACCGCGGGCAACACCTCGGCCGCGTCCATCCCGCTGGCAATGGACCAGTTGCTGGCCCAGGGCACGCTCTCCAGCGGCGCCCCCGCGCTGCTGGTCGGCTTCGGCGCGGGGCTGGCCCACGCCGCCCAGGTGGTGACGCTGCCATGACGCACGAGGGTGCCGCCGGGACACGCGACGAAGAGCCCGGACGGCAGGAGGGTGCCACGACGCACGGGAGCGCGCCCGCCCCGGCCACCACGGCGGGGCGCCTCGCGGAGCTGGCCCGGCGCAGGGCCGAGCTGGAGCGCCCGTTCGACGAGCAGGCGGTGCTGCGCCAGCACGCCAAGGGCAAGCTGACGGCCCGTGAGCGCATCGAGGCGCTGCTCGACCCGGGCTCCTTCACCGAGCTGGACGCCCTGGCCCGGCACCGCTGCCACAACTTCGGCATGGCGGAGCAGCGGCCGTACGGCGACGGCGTGATCACCGGCTACGGGACCGTCGAGGGACGCCAGGTGGCGCTGTTCGCCCAGGACTTCACCGTCTTCGGCGGCAGCCTGGGCGAGGTCTACGGCGAGAAGATCATCAAGGTGATGGACTTCGCCCTGCGGGCGGGCTGCCCGATCATCGGCATCAACGACTCCGGCGGCGCCCGCATCCAGGAGGGCGTCGTCTCCCTCGCCTACTACGCCGAGCTGGTGCGACGGCACGTCGAGGCGTCCGGGGTCATCCCGCAGATCTCCCTGATGACGGGGCCCTGCGCGGGCGGTGCCGTGTACGCGCCCGCCATCACCGACTTCGTGGTGATGGTGGAGGGCATCTCGCACATGTTCGTCACGGGACCCGAGGTGCTGCGCGCCGTCACCGGCCAGCACGTGGACCGGACGGAGCTGGGCGGCGCGCACAGCAACAACGCCGTCTCGGGCAACGCGCACTACCTCGCCCAGGACGAGAAGGACGCCTTCGAATACGTCCGGCTGCTGCTCGGCTACCTGCCCGCCAACAACATGGAGGACCCCCCGGTCTACGGCGGCCCCGGCCGGCAGGACGCGCCCACGGAGGCGGACCTCGCGCTGGACACCCTGATCCCGGACGACCAGAACCGGCCGTACGACATGCTGCGCGTCGTGCACGGCGTCCTGGACGACGGCGAGCTGCTGGAGGTCCAGCCGCTGTTCGCCCGCAACATGATCTGCGGCCTGGGCCGGGTCGAGGGCCGCAGTGTCGGCGTCGTCGCCAACCAGCCGATGCACATGGCCGGCGCGCTCGACATCGACGCCAGCGAGAAGGCGGCGCGCTTCATCCGGATGTGCGACGCCTTCCACATCCCCGTCCTGTCGTTCGTGGACGTCCCCGGCTTCCTGCCCAGCGTCGAGCAGGAGCAGAGCGGCATCATCCGGCGCGGCGCGAAGCTGATCTACGCGTACGCGGAGGCCACGGTCCCCATGGTCACGGTGGTCACCCGCAAGGCGTACGGCGGCGGCTACGGCGTGATGGGCTCCAAGCACCTGGGCACGGACGTCAACCTGGCCTGGCCCACCGCCGAGATCGCCGTCATGGGAGGCGAGGGCGCGGTGAGCGTGCTGCACCGGCGCACGCTCCAGCGGGCGGCGGACCCGGTCGCTGAACGCGCCCGGCTCCGCGAGGAGTACGAACGGACGCTCTGCAACCCGTATGTGGCCGCCGAGCGCGGCTACGTCGACGTGGTGATCATGCCGCACGAGACCCGCGCCCAGGTGGCGAGGGCGCTGTGGGCCCTGCGGGACAAGCGCAAGACGCGGCTGCCGCGCAAGCACGGGAACATCCCACTGTGAGCGGGCCGGCAGGCGCGGCGGACGGCGCCGCGGGGTCCGCGGGGTCCGCGGGGGAGTCGTCTGCCGAGCTGCGGGTGACGCGGGGGCGCCCGACTCCGGAGGAGCTGGCCGCGGCCCTCGTCGTGATCCGGGCGCTCACCGCGGCACGGACCACGGGATCGGGGTTCGGCCCCGGCCCGGAGGGTACCGGCACCACCGGAACCTCCGGGGCGCGCGGCGGCCGGCTGGCCGCCCTGCGCCGGCCGCTCACCGTGCGCGGTCCGGGCGCCTGGCGGCGGAGCGGCTGGTCGTGAGGGCCCCGGGACGACCACGGGCGGGGCACCGCACGGCGCGGCACGGTTCACTGGCGGGGGCGCCGTGCGGCGCGGGAGAGCCGTGAACCGGGCCGTCGTACGGCGCGGGAGAGCCGTCAGCCGGGCGGCCGCCGGGCGCGGGACGAGCGAGAGCCGGACCGCCGTGCGGCGGCGCGGGGCGCAGGGCGCGGGGCGCGGCGCGCAGGGCGCGGGGCGCGGCGCGCAGGGCGCGGGGCGCGGCGCGCAGGGCGCGGGGCGCGGCGCGCAGGGCGCGGGGCGCGGCGCGCATGAGCAGGGCGACAAGGGACAGGACTTCCGGGAAGAGAAGGGGAAGCATCGTGCGTAAGGTGTTGATCGCCAACCGTGGTGAGATCGCGGTCCGTGTGGCCCGGGCGTGTCGGGACGCGGGTATCGCGAGTGTGGCCGTCTACGCCGATCCGGACCGCGACGCACTCCACGTCCGCGCCGCCGACGAAGCCTTCGCCCTGGGCGGCGACACCCCCGCCACCAGCTACCTGGACATCACCAAAGTCCTCAGCGCCGCCAAAGACTCCCACGCCGACGCCATCCACCCCGGCTACGGCTTCCTCTCCGAGAACGCCGACTTCGCCCAGGCCGTCCTCGACGCCGGCCTCATCTGGATCGGCCCACCCCCCACCGCCATCCGCGACCTCGGCGACAAAGTCGCCGCCCGCCACATCGCCCAACGCGCCGGCGCCCCCCTCGTCGCCGGCACCCCCGACCCCGTCACCGGCGCCGACGAAGTCCTCGCCTTCGCCGAAGAACACGGCCTGCCCATCGCCATCAAAGCCGCCTTCGGCGGCGGCGGCCGCGGCCTCAAAGTCGCCCGCACCCTCGACGAAGTCCCCCACCTCTACGAATCAGCCGTCCGCGAAGCAGTAGCCGCCTTCGGCCGCGGCGAATGCTTCGTCGAGCGCTACCTCGACCAACCCCGACACGTCGAAACCCAGTGCCTCGCCGACCAGCACGGCAACGTCGTCGTCGTCTCCACCCGCGACTGCTCCCTCCAACGCCGCCACCAAAAACTCGTCGAAGAAGCCCCCGCACCCTTCCTCACCGACGAACAGAACCGACAACTCTACACCGCCTCCAAAGCCATCCTCAAAGAAGCCGGCTACGTCGGCGCCGGCACCGTCGAATTCCTCGTCGGCAACGACGGCACCATCTCCTTCCTCGAAGTCAACACCCGCCTCCAGGTCGAACACCCCGTCACCGAAGAAGTCACCGGCATCGACCTCGTCCGCGAAATGTTCCGCATCGCCGACGGCGAAGTCCTCGGCTACGACGACCCACCCACACGCGGACACGCCCTCGAATTCCGCATCAACGGCGAAGACCCCGGCCGAAACTTCCTCCCCGCCCCCGGCACCGTCACCACCTTCACCCCACCCACCGGCCCCGGCGTCCGCCTCGACGCAGGCGTGGAAACCGGCAGCGTGATCGGCCCCGCCTGGGACTCCCTCCTCGCCAAACTCATCATCACCGGCGCCACCCGCGAACAAGCCCTCCAACGCGCCGCCCGCGCCCTCGACGAATTCCACATCGACGGCATGGCCACCGCCCTCCCCTTCCACCGCGCCGTCGTCCGCGACCCCGCCTTCGCCCCCGAACTCACCGGCTCCAAAGACCCCTTCACCATCCACACCCGCTGGATCGAAGCCAGCTTCAACAACACCATCACCCCCTTCACCACCCCCACCGAAACCCCCGAAACAGAAGACGACACCGGACGCGAAACAGTCGTCGTCGAAGTCGGCGGAAAACGCCTGGAAGTATCCCTGCCCGCCAGCCTCGGCATGTCCCTCGCCCGCACCGGCCTCGCCGCCGGAGCCCGCCCCAAACGACGAGCAGTCCGCAAATCCGGACCCGCCACCTCCGGCGACACCCTCACCTCCCCCATGCAAGGCACCATCGTCAAAATCGCCGTCGAAGAGGGCCAGGAAGTCAAAGAAGGCGACCTCATCGTCGTCCTCGAAGCCATGAAAATGGAACAACCCCTCAACGCCCACCGCTCCGGCACCATCAAAAACCTCACCGCCGAAATCGGCGCCTCCCTCACCTCCGGCGCCACCATCTGCGAAATCAAGGACTGACGGGGCGCCGGAGCGGCCTGCGCCCCGCAGACGCCGGCCCCCGGCGCCTTACGGGCGGCCGGCCGGGCGGGCGGGCGGTTCGGTTACGCCGTCGGCGTGGCGAAGTAGTGGCCCTCGTCCAGGTCGGCGATCAGGCCCGGGTGGGCCGGGTGCCAGTCGAGCAGGTCCCGGGTGCGGGCGCTGGAGGTGGGGTTGTCGAGCTGGACGAGCCGGCCGAGGAAGGCGAAGTGCTCGTCCGCGTCCCCGGGGGCGACGGGCTTGACCGGAACGTCCAGGTTCCGGCCGATGGCCTCGGCGATCTCCCGGAACGGGACGCCCTCGTCGGCGGTCGCGTGCAGCCGTGCGCCGGCGGGGGCCTTCTCCAGCGCCAGCCGGTACAGCCGCGCCGCGTCCAGGGTGTGGACGGCCGGCCAGACATTGGTGCCGTCACCCACGTATCCCGCGAAGCCCTTCGCGCGGGCCGTCGCGATCAGCGTCGGGCCGAAGCCGTGGTGGTCGAGCGAGCTGTGCACCAGCGGCGCGAGGCGGACGAACGAGGAGCGCACGCCGCGCTCGGCCAGCCCGACCACCGTGTTCTCCGCATCGACGCGGGGGCCCCGACTCCAGCACGTCCTGCTCCGTACCCGGACGTCCCGTGCCGCCCGCGAGCGCCAGCATCAGCGTTCCGCCCGTGGCCACGAAGGGCTTGCCGGAGCCCACCAGCGCCGCCCCGATCGCCTCGACGGCGCGCAGGTCGGCGGCGACCGCACCGGGGAAGTCGCCCTTGAGCAACGCCTCGTGCTTGAACGCGAGGTGGATGACGCCGTCGGCGGAGCCGGCGGCCTCGCGCAGGCCGTCGAGGTCGTCCAGATCACCGCGCCGGACCTCGGCCCCCAGCGAACGCGGCCGCACAGCCCGCGAAGGCGGACGTCAACGAATTCGTCGTCCGCCCCCGCGTCCAGGGGCTGCCGCCCGGTCCGCGGCAGGGGCGCGCCCCAATGGGGGGCGCGGCCCCGCCCTGGAGGGGCGCGGGGACCGGCGCGGGCTGTCGCGCAGGGAACTGCGCGAGCGTCCGACGGGCCTGAAGATGCACGTCGCGTCGTCGCACGGACCCCTCCCAGCAGCCACCCGTGCCGCGGAGGCCGCCGCGACGTGACCTTTAATCGGTGGCGCCATCCGGCGCACTGTGGAGAATGCGTGCATGCCTGTCCGAGCCGTGCACCTCGACGAACTGCCCGTCCTCCAGGACATCGAGAGGGCCGCCGGGCAGTGCTTCCGGGACATCGGCATGCCGGAGATCGCCGAGGACGAGCCGATACCGCTCGGTGAGCTCGCCCGCTACCACAACGCCGGGCTGGCCTGGGTCGTGGCCGACGATTCCGATGCCCCGGTCGCCTACCTGATCGCCGACCGCGTCGACGGCAACCTCCACGTCGAGCAGGTCTCGGTGCACCCGGACAGCGCACGTCACGGTATCGGCCGGTTGCTGCTGGACCATCTGGCGGCCCACGCCACGAGCGAGGGCGCCCCTGCCCTCACCCTCACCACGTTCACCCAGGTCCCGTGGAACGCCCCCTACTACGCACGCTGTGGCTTTCAGCTCATGGACGACACCAGGCTTACTCCCGGTCTGCGGGAGATCCGCGAGCGTGAAGCGGCCCATGGCCTTAACCGGTGGCCGCGGGTCTGTATGCGCCGGGCACTGTGACAGCACGGTGCCGCCGGGGCGGGCACAGCCTGGGCGTGAACGGGGCGGGTGTTGCCCGGTGCGGCACTAGGTCCTGGCCGGTGCGGGGGCCGTCAGGGTGCGGGTCGGGGACGTGGGGAGGGTGCGGCGGGACAGGCCCGCCAGGACGCGGCCGGGGCCGACGTCCAGGAACGCGGTGGCGCCCAGCTCCCCGTGCAGGGTGAGCAGGGACTCGGCCCAGCGAACGGGACTGGTGAGCTGCCAGGTGCTCAGGTCGCGCCACGCACCCCCGCCCCCGTGCCGGCGAGCGTCCACATTGGCGACCACCGGCAGCGTGCCGGCCGTGAAACGCGTGAGCGCGAGGGCATCGCGCAGCACCGAGCCCGCCGGCTCCATGTAGGGCGTGTGGCACGCCGCGGTCACCGGCAGCACCGTGCACCTGAGCCCCCACTTCTCCGCACGCGCGGCCGCCGCCGCGACGGCGGTGCGGCTGCCGGCCACCACCGTCTGCTGGGGGCTGTTGAGGTTGGCGGTCCACAGATCCTCGCCGTCCGCCTGGACGTCCGCGACGAGTCGCGCCACCTCGTCCGCGGTGCCACCCGTCACCGCGGCCATCGCTCCGGGACGGTGCGCCGCGGCCTCGGCCATGGCCCGGCCCCGCTCGCCCACCAGCCACGCCCCGTCGGCCACCGTCAGGATCCCGGCGGCGACCAGCGCGGTGTACTCACCGAGGCTGTGCCCGGCCACCGCCACCACCTCCGTCTCCGGCTCGCCGGCACGGAACTCCGACCAGGCCAGCAGGGAGGCGGCGAACACCGATATCTGTGCGCGGTCGGTGCGGGCCAGGGCCTGTTCGTCGGCCGTGAGCAGCAAGTCGGCGACATCGTGGCCGGACGCCTGCGAGATCTGCTCGACGAGGTGCCAGGACTCCGTGGCACGCCACGGTGCGCCCATGGCCGGGCGCTGCACTCCCTGGCCCGGGAACAGGGCGGCGTAGCGCGCTGCCGTCGCGGAGCCATCGGTCTGGGTGGCCATGATCTTCCTTCCGTCTCGGTTGGCCACATCCTCGGTCCTGTCCGCTCAAGCCCCGGAAAAGGCGGGCACCCTTTTCCGCGGCTTGAGCGGGGCATTGCCGGACATGTCGAACCCTTTTCTCGCACGGCGCAGAACACCTGTCGCCCGAGAGGAGGACCAGGCATGACCACCGTGGTCGAGAAACCTGCCGGAATGCCCGCTGGAAAACCCGCTGGAAAACCCGGCGGAACGCCTGCCGGAACCCCTACCGGAACGCCTGCCGGAGTCCCTGCCGGAACGCCTGCCGGTGCAGGCCCCGCAGATCCCACAGGCCCCGCAGATCCCACAGCCCCCACACCCCCCGCCGAATCCGCGGACCCCGTGCCCCACGGCACGTCCGCTCCGGCACGTCAGGACACCCTGGCCGCCAGGGTCCAGGAGCTGCACGCCCTGCGCGCCCGGGTGGCGGCGGGGCCGGGTGAGCGCGCCACGCAGGCGCAGCACGACCGCGGCAAGCTGACCGCGCGCGAGCGCGTCGACCTGCTGCTCGACCCGGGTTCGTTCACCGAGATCGAGCCGCTGCGCCGGCACCGCGCCACCGGCTTCGGCCTGGAGGACCGCCGCCCCTACACGGACGGCGTGGTCACCGGCTGGGGCACCGTGGACGGCCGGCAGGTGTTCGTCTACGCGCATGACTTCCGGATCTTCGGCGGCGCACTCGGCGAGTCGCACGCCACGAAGATCCACAAGCTGATGGACCTCGCGGAGGCCTCCGGCGCCCCGCTGATCAGCCTCTGCGACGGCGCGGGCGCCCGTATCCAGGAGGGCGTGACGGCCCTGGCCGGATACGGCGGCATCTTCACCCGCAACGTCCGCTCCTCGGGGGTGATCCCGCAGATCAGTGTGGTGCTCGGGCCGTGCGCGGGCGGAGCCGCCTACTCACCGGCGCTCACCGACTTCACGTTCATGGTGCGCGGGGTGGCGCAGATGTTCATCACGGGCCCCGACGTCGTCCAGGCGGTCACCGGCGAGAAGGTGAGCATGGACGAGCTGGGCGGCGCCGACGTGCACGCGTCCGTCTCCGGCGTCTGCGCGTTCGCCTACGACGACGAGGAGAGCTGCCTGGAGGACGTCCGCTACCTGCTGTCCTTCCTGCCCTCCAACAACCGCCAGCCGCCGCCCGCGGTGCCCACCGGCGACCCGCCGGACCGCCGCAACGACCGGCTCGCCGAGCTGGTGCCCGCCGACCCCGCGCAGGGCTACGACGTGCGCGCGGTGATCGAGGAGGTGGTGGACGACGGCGAGTACTTCGAGATCCAGCCCGCCTGGGCGGCCAACGTGGTGTGCGCGCTGACCCGGATCGACGGGCACGTCACCGGCATCGTCGCCAACCAGCCGCTGTCCTGCGCCGGGGTGCTGGACATCCACGCGAGCGAGAAGGCCGCCCGCTTCGTGTCGCTGTGCGACGCGTTCAACATCCCCCTGGTGACCATGCTCGACGTGCCGGGCTTCCTGCCCGGTGTGGACCAGGAGCACGACGGCATCATCCGGCACGGCGCCAAGCTGCTGTACGCGTACTGCAACGCCACCGTGCCGCGCGTCCAGCTGATCCTGCGCAAGGCGTACGGCGGCGCCTACATCGTCATGGACTCCCGTTCGGTCGGTGCGGACCTGTCCTTCGCCTGGCCGACCAACGAGGTGGCCGTGATGGGCGCCGAGGGCGCCGCCAACGTCATCTTCCGGCGGCGGATCGCGGCCGCCGACGACCCCGACGCGGTCCGCGCCCAGGTGGTCGAGGAGTACCGGGCCGAGCTGATGCACCCGTACTACGCGGCCGAGCGCGGCCTGGTGGACGACGTGATCGATCCCGCCGAGACGCGTGCGGTGCTCGCCAGGTCGCTGGCCATGCTGCGGACGAAGCACCGCGCCCTGCCGCGGCGCAAGCACGGGATCACCCCGCTGTGAGCGCGTTCCGGGTGGTGCGGGGCGAGCCGACCGCCGAGGAGCTCGCCGCGCTGACGGCCGTCCTGCTCCTCACCCTGCGGCGGGACGGGACGGGTTCCGACGACGACGGGGCCCGGGCAGCGGCTGCCGGCGGCCGTGCCCCGTGCGCGTGGGACCCCGCCGACGCGGAGTACCACAGCCCCCTGTCCTGGGCCGCCGACGGCCTCATGGCCCGGGGCGGATAGCCCGCCGCCCGCGGGTGCCCGGGGCGGGTAGCCCGCCGCCCCCGCCATGAGGGCGCCTTGAGTCTGCTTTTGGCCAGCGATTGGCGACCCCCCGAGACACTGGAAGCACGTGAGGGAAAGGGGATCCGAACGGAATCGGATCACCTGGACTCACGCCGCATCAGGAGGACCCGAGAATGACTGCAGAAACCACTGGGAACAATTGCCTGCCAGGCGCGTCGAGCCTTGAATTCATGAAGACCGTGGACCGCTCGCTGCTGCACCGCTGGGCGTTGTCCGAGGTGTTTCTGACGGATGCCAGGAAAGTGGGCGACAGCGAATATCTGGCCGCCGCTCAGCTGCCGCCGTCGCACGCCTACTACACCGAGCACACCTCGCGGCTCGGCGCCCCCGACCCGATGCTGCTGCTGGAGTGCTGCCGGCAGGCCGAGACGTACGGCGGGCACGAGTTCGCCGGGGTCTCGCGCAGCAGCAAGTTCCTGCTGCGGTCCTGGTCGATGGCGCTGCCGGGGCTGCTCACCGTCCCCCACCAGGACACGCCCGGTGAGCTGCGGATCGCGGTGCGCACCAGCAACCGGCGCGGTGCGCCGGGTGATGTGCGGCGGCTGACCTTCGGGGTCGACATGAAGCTCGCCAAGCGCTGCCTGGGCTTCGTCAGCATGGACGTCGGCTACATCCCGGCCGACGTGTACGACACCGTCCGCGTCCAGGGCCGGGGCCGCCCGCTGGTGCCGTTCAAGGACCTGCCCCGCGAGGAGGCGCACATCGCGCCGCACCTGGTGGGCCGCAACTCGCCGGCGAACGTGGTGCTGTCCGGCGCGAGGGTGGAGTCCGACGCCGCGCGCGCCACCATACGGATCCCGCTGGACAACCGGAGCATGTTCGACCACGGCCAGGACCACCTGCCCGGCATGGTGCTCATGGAGGCCGCCCGTCAGCTCTGCATGCTGGGCGTGTCCGACCTGTGGGGCGCCTCCGTCAACCGGACCACCGTGGCCGGGTTCGAGTTCTCCTTCATGCGCTACGCCGAGCTGGACCGGCCCACCACGGTGCACATCCGCAAGACCGAGCCCTACGCGGCGCAGGACAACCTCAGCCTGATGCTGCCCGACCTGCGGACCTTCCACATCGAGTTCGAGCAGGAGGGCGACACCATCGCGTCGGGGCAGATGCACACCACGACCTGGGCGGCCGCCTACCGCCTCCCCGAGGGGGAGGAGTGCGCGTGACCCCCGACCACATGGCACCCGGCCACGTGACACCCGGCCCAGTGACCCCCGACCACGTGACACCGGGCCACGTGGCACCCGGCCCGCTGTGGCTGGTGCCGGGACAGTGGCTGCCGGCCACCACCGAGAAGACCGCCGACGCCCTGGCCGCGGGCCGCGTCACCGCGGAGGAGGCCGACGCGATGGGCTACGGGCAACTGCCCGTGTCCCTGACGGCCTCCGCACCGGAGATGGCCGTGCGCGCCGCCCGCCACGTGCTGACCCGCTCCCGGGTGCCCGCCGCGGACCTGTCCGCCGTCCTGCACGCCTGGACCTACTACCAGGGCCATGACTTCTGGTCACCGGCGCACTACGTGGCCGCCGAGACCGGTGCCGAGCAGGCCGTTCCGGTCGGCGTCCAGCAGATGTGCAACGGCGGGGCGGCGGCGCTGGAGGCCGCGGTCCACCGGCTCCGCGCCGCGGGGCCCGCCGCGCGGGACGCCGCGCCCGTGCTTCTCACCACGGCGGACCGCTTCGCCGCGCCCGGCTTCGACCGGTGGGGCGGGGACTACGGCGTCTGGTACGGCGACGCGGGCACCGCGGCGGTCGTCGGCCGCGCGGGAAGCGCGGCGGACGTTCCCGAAGGCGCCCTGACCCTGCGGGCGCTGGCCACCCGGGCCGCGCCCGGCCTGGAGTCCGCGCACCGCGACACGGACGGCTTCCACCCGGCGCCGCACACCCGCACCCCGGCCGTCGACGTCCGGCGTACCAAGAAGGCCTTCCTGGCCGCGTACGGCAAGCCGCGCTTCCTGGACCGGCTGCGCGCGGAGACCCACGAGCTGCTGGCCTGTGTGCTCCGCCAGGCGGGACTCGACCGGGAGCCCGGGGCGCTGCGCGCGGTGCTGCTGCCCCGGCTCGGCCGGGCCACGGCGCGCGACGTGTACGGCCCCGCCACCGACGGCCTGACCCATGCGCCCCTGCACGACCTGGGCGAGAGCACCGGTCACCTGGGTGCCGGGGACCTGTTCGCCAACCTGGCCGCGCTGGGCGACGAGAGGGGCCCGCTGGGCCTGGCGCGCGGCGAGTACGCCGCCGTGCTGAGCGCGGGCGCCGGGTTCACCTGGACCGCCGTCGTCGTCCACCGCCCCTGAACCGACGGCACCGGCACCGCCCCTGAACCGACGGCACCGGCCACGACACATCCATGACGAGGAAAAGACGAGGAAGAGCAGACCAATGACCATCTCTGAGGGCAAGGACCCCGGCGGACGACGCCCCGTCCTCGTCGTGGGCGCGGGACCGGTGGGTCTGGTGCTCGCCACCGAACTGCTCAGCCAGGGCGTGCCGGTGCGGCTGATCGACAACCGGGCCGCAGGACCCGCGCTGCACTCCCGGGCCAGCGTGGTCTGGCCGCGGAGCCTGGAACTGCTGGGCCGCATCGGCGCCGCGGCGCCCCTGGTGGAGTCCGGCAACCGCCTGGACTCGGTCCGCTACTACTCCCGCAGGCGCCACATCGGCGACGTGGACATCAGCCGGCTGACCAACACGCCGTACCCGTTCGGCGTGGTCATCCCGCAGGACAGCACCGAAGAGGTGATCCGCGGCCGGCTGGCCGCCCTGGGCGGCGAGGCCGAGTTCGGCGCCCTCACCGGGCTCGACACCTCCGGGCCGCGGCCCGTCGCCACCATCGAGCGGGAGGACGGGCGCACCGAGCAGCTGGAGGCCGACTGGGTGGTCGGCGCGGACGGCGCCCACAGCGCGGTGCGCCGGCTCGCCGGCATCGACTTCGTCGGCAGCGGCAACGACGTCCTCTTCGCCATCGGGGACGGCCCCGTCGAGGGCGAGATGGACCCGCACGCGCTGCTGTACTGCTACTCCCACACCGGCGCCCTCGGCATCGCGCCCTTCGGGCAGGGCCGGTTCCGGCTCGCGATCAGCGTCCCGGACTGGCAGGACGAGCAGGGCCCGCCGCCGGAGCTGTTCCAGCGGTTCCTGGACGAGCGCTCGCCCCGGCCCGGCCTGGTCGGCGCGCTCGACTGGTCCACCATCTTCCGCGCCCGGCGCCGGGTCGCCGCGACGATGCGCTCCGGGCGGGTGTTCCTCGCCGGTGACGCCGCCCATGTGTTCAGCGCGGCGGGCGCCCAGGGCATGAACACCGGCATCCAGGACGCGGTCAACCTGTCCTGGAAGCTGGCCGGGGTCATCAGGGGCGTCTTCGATCCCGCGATCCTCGACACCTACGACACCGAGCGGCACATCGCCGCCGAGCGCATCGTGCTGACCACCGCCAAGCAGACCAGCTGGGGCCTGTTCCGGCGCCGCCACGAGATCGCACTGCGCGACAACGCGGTGCGGCTCGCCCACGCGAGCGGCCTGCTGCAACGCTTCGGGGCCCCGCTGATGGCCCAGCACGACGTGGCCTACCGGCCCGCCGAGTCGCTGCGCGACACCCTGCCCGGCCTCACCCGTCGGGTGCGGGAGGGCGACCGGCTCCCGGTGTTCACCGCGTACCGGACGGCGCAGCCGGGTGCGGACCGCTGGCCCGCCGTCGATCCGGCCCGGCTCACGCTGCTGCTGTGGGCGGGTGAGCGGCAGGACGCCGCCTGGGCCGCGCGGCGGGACGCCGTGACGGCGGGGGTTCCCGAGGGCGTCACCGTCCGGGACATCTCGGGGTGGCCGGGCTTCGGCCCGCTGCTGGGCACCGCGCCCAGGGCCGTCCTGGTGCGCCCCGACGGGCACGTGGCCGCCCTGACGGCACCCGAACCCACCGCGGTGCGGACCGCGCTGGGCGCCGCCCGGCACGCGTTCACGCCCGCGGGACCCGACCGCACACTGCCCGCGCACACCGCCCCGGCCGGCCCCGCGCCCGCCGCCCGCACCCCCGAGGAGCTGGTCTCATGACCACCGCAGCCGTGGTGTGCGGCCTGGGCGGCGCACTGCCCGGGACCGCGGTCACCAACGACGACCTGGCCGCCCGGTTCGACACCTCCGACCAGTGGATACGCACCAGGACCGGGATCCGCACGCGGTATGCGGTCGGGCCGGGCGAGGCCACCTCCGACCTCGCCGTGGCGGCCGGGGCGCGCGCCCTGGCGTCCGCCCGGAGGACGGAGGGCGACACGGCGGGCGAGGTGGACCTCGTGGTGCTGGCGACCAGCACCCCGGACCGGCCCTGCCCGGCCACCGCGCCGACCGTGGCGCACCGGCTCGGCCTGGGCACCGTGGCGGCCTTCGACGTGGCCGCGGTGTGCACCGGGTTCGTCTACGCACTGGCCACCGCGGCATCCATGATCACCGCGGGTGCGACGCGCCGCGCCCTGGTGATCGGCGCGGACACCTTCTCCACCATTCTCGACCCGGCCGACCGCACCACCGGGGTCATCTTCGGCGACGGCGCCGGCGCGGTGGTCCTGCGGGCCGGCCGGGCCGAGGAGCCGGGTGCGCTGCTCGGCTTCGACCTGGGCAGCGACGGCGACGGCGCCGATCTGATCACCGTACGCGCCGGGGGCTCGCGGCAGCGCGCCGCGGAGCACCCGGCGGCCGAGGGCGACCAGTGGTTCGCGATGGAGGGCCGGCCCGTGTTCACCCAGGCGGTGCTCAACATGAGCACGTCCACCGAGCGGCTGCTCGGCAGGACCGGCTGGCCGGCCGGCACCGTGGACAAGGTGGTCGCCCACCAGGCCAACGTCCGCATCCTGCACGCCGTGGCCGAGCAGCTCGGCCTGGACGCGAAGCAGTTTGCGGTGAACCTGGACCGGGTCGGCAACACCGTGGCCGCCTCCATCCCCCTCGCGCTCCGGGACGCCGTCGCCGACGGCGAGCTGACCCCGGGACAGCGCGTGGTCCTCACCGCCTTCGGCGGCGGTCTCACCTGGGGCTCGGCCGCGCTCGTCTGGCCGGACCTGGCACCGGAACCCACGGTGCCCGGGGCCTGACCGGGGCCGGGCGGCCCCACGCACCACCAACCATCAACCATCGACCACCAACCACCGACACCAACAACGCAGAGAACCAAGGAGCAGGAAAAATGAGCACTCCCCTCGCCCAGGAGTCCCTGAAGCACCAGATCACCGGCCTGATCGCCGACAAGTTCGGCCTCGACGAGCTGGAGCTGCTGTCCGGCGCCACCTTCGACGAGCTGGAGATCGACTCCCTCATCCTCGTCGAGCTGAGCCTGATACTCCGCAAGGAGATGGGCATCGTGCTCGTCGAGGGCGAGCTGAAGTCGTCCTTCACCCTCGATGAGGCCGTGGCCGTCATCCGCGGCAAGGTCGACCAGGCATGAGCGGGGTGGCCAGGGGCCAGGGGGTCGCCATCACCGGCATCGGTCTCGTGACCCCCGCCGGCATCGGGGTGGACGAGAACTGGCAGCGCGTGCTGTCCGGGGTGTCCGCCGCCGCCACCGACCCCGAACTGGTCGGCGAGAAGGTCGACATCTCGTGCCGGGTGCCCGGCTTCGACCCGGTGGCCGCCCTCGGGCGGCGCACCGCGTGGAAGCTGGACCGCTTCACCCAGCTCGCCGTGGTGAGCGCCCGTCAGGCGGTCGCCGACTCGGGACTCGACACCAGCTCCTGGGACTGCACCCGGGTCGGCGTCGTCATCGGCAACTCGCTCGGTGGCGCCGCCACGCTGGAGAAGCAGCTCCGCACCTATTTCCAGGGCGCACCCGAGGACGTGTCCGCCCTGATGATCCCCATGGGCATGGTCAACATGGTCGCCGGGTACGTGGCCATGGACCTGCGGATCCACGGGCCGAGCCTGGTCACCGCGACCGCCTGCGCGTCCGGGGCCTCGGCGATCGGCACCGCACGCGAGTGGCTGCTGTCCGGCCAGTGCGACGTGGTGCTGGCCGGCGGCACCGAGTCGGCGATCAGCCCGGGCACGCTCAACGGCCTGGCCCGCATGGGCGCGCTGTCGGGCCGTACCCACGATCCGGCGGCGGCCTCCCGGCCGTTCGCGCCGGACCGGGACGGCTTCGTCGCGGGTGAGGGCGCCGGCATCCTCGTCCTGGAGCGGTGCGCGGACGCCACCGCCCGGGGCGCCAGGCGGTACGCGGACGTCGCCGGGTTCTCGGCGACGTCGGACGCGCACCACGCCACCGCGCCGCATCCGCAGGGCGAGGGCCTGGCCCGCGCGCTGCGGGACGCCCTGGCCGACGCCGGTGTGCTCCCCAGCGAGGTGGAGCACGTCAACGCGCACGGCACGTCCACCCCGATGAACGACCTCACCGAGGCGCGTGCGCTGTACTCGGTGCTCGGCGATCGTCCCGCGGTGACCTCCACCAAGGGCGTCACCGGTCACACGCTGGCCGCGGCGGGAGCGGTGGAGGCGGCGTACACCGCGCTGTCGCTGCACTACGGTGCCGTGCCTCCCACCGCCAACGTGGAGACGGTGGATCCCGGGATCGACGTCGGCATCGACGTGGTGACCGGGTCCGCGCGGCGGCGCCGGATGAGTGTGGCCGCCAGTACGTCGCTGGGGTTCGGCGGGCACAATGCGGCGCTCGTGCTCACTGCGGCGTAGCCGCGGCCGGCCCCGGTCCGGTTCGGCCGTTCTCCGGCCGCCTGGCCGGTGGCCCCGGCGGGGCGGGCCGCCGCCTTGTGCCGGTGGCGACGCCCGCGTCCCGTCGTGGCTGGGCGCGCCCACGCGGCGGAGCCGCATACCGGCACAGCCCCGCGCCCCCTTCGGGGCTGCGCCCCGTCCGCTTCGGGCGCAGCCTCGCTCTTCGCCGCCGTGCCCCTACGATCCGCCACAGTCGCCGGCTCCCCGCCGGTGATGTGTTCCCCCGACGATTGGAGTTCGTGTGCACACCCGCCGTCTGAGTCAGGTCGCTCCCTCGGTCTTCCCGGTCGGTCTCGGCTGTATGGGGATGAGTTGGGGGTATGCCGAGTCGCAGCGTGACGACGAGGGGTCCGTCGGGGTGATCCGGCGGGCGCTGGACGACGCCGCCCCGCTCCTGCTGGACACTGCGGACGCCTACGGGGCCGGCCACAACGAGACCCTGGTCGGGCGGGCACTGGCGGGGCGCAGGTCCGACGCGGTGCTGGCGACCAAGGTCGGCATCGTGGTGGACGACCTGGCCACCCGGACCCTGAGCCGCAACGGCTCGCCCGGGTACATCCGGCGCTCGGCGGAGGCGTCGCTGCGCCGCCTCGGCGTCGAGACCATCGACCTCTACTACCTGCACCGCGTCGACCCCGCCGTGCCACTGGCCGAGTCCTGGGGCGCCCTCGCCGATCTCGTCCGGGAGGGCAAGGTGCGCCATCTCGGACTCTCCGAGGTCACCCGCGAGGAGGCCGCGCAGGCGCACCGGATCCACCCGGTGGCGGCCGTCCAGTCCGAGTTCTCCCTGTGGACCCGTGAGCCGCTGGACCCGGGGACGGGGCTGGTCGGCTGGTGTGCGGAGCACGACGCCGCCTTCGTGCCGTTCGCCCCGCTCGGCCGGGGCTTCCTCACCGGCCGCTACGCGCGGCCCGACGACTTCGAGGCGGGTGACTTCCGCGCCTCCAACCCGCGCTTCCAGGGCGAGGCGTTCGCCGCCAACCTGCGCATCGTCAGGGCGGTCGAGGAGGTCGCGGCGCGGCACGGCGCCACCGCCGCCCAGGTGGCGCTCGCCTGGACCCTCGCCCAGGGCGACCACATCGTCCCGATCCCCGGCACCAAGCAACTGCGGTACCTGAAGGACAACCTGGCGGCGGCCGGCCTGCGGCTGACCGAGCAGGACCTGCGGGACCTCGACGCCGCGCCGACCGCCACCGGCAGTCGCTACTGACCGGCTGCCCAGCCACACGTTACGGAGACTCCCATGTCCGAGCACGATCCCTCCGCCGCGCCCACCGCCGAGGCGGCCGCGGCGGGCACGCCCACCGTCGCCGTCGTCGGCCTCGGGGCCACCGGCGGCGCGCTGGCCGCCCGGCTGGCCGGCGCCGGAGCGCACGTGATCGGCATCGACACCGATCCGGCGGCCGCCGCCCGCGCCCTGCGGCGGGCCCCCGGCGACCGGCCGCACGAGGTGCACACCACGCTGGTGCCCGCAGGCCGCGCCGATCTCGTGATCGAGGCCGTGCCGGAGCGGCCGGCGCTGAAGCGGTCCGTGCTGACGGCGCTCCACGGCCACCTGCGGCCCGGCACCCCGGTGGTCACCACCGCGCTCACCATCCCCGCGGCCGACCTCGCGCCCATGGTGGGCGGCGAACTGCTGGCCCTGCGCTTTCTGCGCGCCGACGCGCTGGACGCCGTCGAACTGGCCCGCCCGGCCGGTGTCACCGACCGCGCGGCCGAGCTGACCGAGCGGGTGCTCACCCTGGCCGGCGTCGGGGTGCACCGGGTGCGGGACCGCGCCGGTTCGCTCGCCCCCGGCCTGCTGCTGGGGCTGCTGAACCAGGCGGCGTGGCTGGTGTGCGAGGGGTACGCGAGCGCGGAGACCGTCGACACGGCCGTACGCCTCGGCTGCGGCTGGCGCGAGGGACCGCTGGCCATGCTCGACGCCATCGGCCTGGACACCGCCCGTGACATCCTCGGCGGGCTCGCCGACCGCGAGACCGCCGACCGCGAGACCGCCGACCGCGAGACCGCCGACCGCGAGACCGCCGATCGCGAGACCGCCGGCCGCGCGCCGGCGCCGGTGCTGGACCGGCTGGTCGCCGAGGGCGCGCTGGGCCGCAAGACGGGCCGCGGCTTCCACGCCTATCCGGCCGGCCGCGCCCGGCACGCGGTCGCCCCGACGGTGCCGCCCGGCCGCACCGTGGTGGTGGTCGGCTCCGGGACCATGGCCACCGGGATCGCCGAGAGCTTCCTGCGCGCCGGATTCGGCACCTCGCTGCTGGCCAGGACCGAGGACAAGGCGAGGTCCGCCTCCGAGACCGTGGCCTTCGCGCTGGAGCGCGGCGGCGCCGGCGACGACGAGGTGCGGGAGAGCCTGGGCCGCTGGCGGGCCACCACCGACCGGGCCGTCCTCGCCACCGCCGACATCGTGGTCGAGGCGGTCGTGGAGGACCTGGCGGTCAAGCGGGAGATCTTCGCCGAGTTCGGCCGGGTCTGCGCGCCGCAGACGCTGCTCGCCACGTCCACGTCCAGCCTGCCCGTGGCCGCCTGCACCGAGACCGCCGGCCGCCCGGCGCAGGTGCTGGGCCTGCACTTCTTCAACCCGGCGCCGGTCATGCCACTGGTGGAGCTGGTCCCCGCCCCGGGCACCAGCCGGCACACGCTGGCACGGGCCCGTGCCGTGGTGGAGCGGCTCGGCAAGCAGGTGGTGGAGTGCGGCGACCGCTGCGGATTCATCGTCAACTCCCTGCTCTTCCCGTACCTGAACCAGGCCCTGCGGCTGCTGGACGAGGGCGAGGCCACCACGGCGTCACTCGACCAGGTGGTCAGGTCGGTGGGCGGGCTGCCGCTGGGGCCGGTACGGCTGCTGGACGTGGTGGGCTCGGACGTGGCCCTGGAGGTGCAGCGGCGGCTCCACCGGGAGCTGCCCGGGCGTGCCCCGGCGCCCGTGCCGCTGCTCCAGCAGCTCGTGGCGGGCCGGTACCTCGGCCGCAAGGCCGGCGGCAAGGGCGTCCGCGCCTTCCTCACCGACCGCGCCAAGGCCACCGGGCCCAGCGCCGCCCCGGTGCCAGCCCCGGTGCCCGCCCCCGTGCCGGCCCCACGGCCCGCGGCCGTCCAGGCGGACGCCCCCGCGTGGTCCCGTCCGCACCGCGTGGTGCCGTCCCGCACCCCGTAACCCCCCGCACAGATCCCCCTGAAGAGAAGGAGAGGCAGCCATGTCCCGCGCTGTCGCCGGCCCCACCGCCCCCAGCCCGTTCCCCCTGCCGTCGGACGCACCCGGGGCCGCCCCCGCCGACGAGGCCGAGCCGTCCTTCGGCCCGGCCGGCATGGCGCTGTTCGACGTCGACGAGACGCTGATCACCGTCAAGAGCATGTTCCGCTTCCTGGCCTGGGACTTCCGGGCCCGGGGGCTGCCGCCGAGCGCCTACGGGCAGGCGGCCGGGACGCTGCGCCGGCGGTCCGCCGCGGGGGTCTCCCGGCAGCAGACCAACCGCGAGTACTACCGGCTCTTCGCGGGCCGCCCGGTCGACGAGACGCACGAGCACGGCCGCGCGTGGTTCCACGCCGAACTCGCCGGCGGGGCGCTGCTGCACCGGCCCGCGGTGGCCGCGCTGCGGCACCACCAGCGTGCCGGTGCGGTGATCGTGCTGGTGTCGGGGTCGTTCCGGCCCTGCCTGGAACCCCTCGCCGAACTGCTCGGTGCCGACGAGGTCCTGTGCAGCGAGCCGGAGGTCGTCGACGGCTCCTACACGGGGCACCTGGAGCACCCCGTCATCGGCGTCGAGAAGGGCCGGCTGGCCGCCGACGCGCTGCGGCGGCACGGTGTGCCCCCGGCCCGGGCCGTCGCCTACGCCGACCACAGCTCGGACCTGCCGCTGCTGCGCGCGGTGGGGCACGGGGTGCTGGTCGGTGACGACTCGGTGCTGGGCGCGCATGTCGCGCGGACCGGAGGCGGCACGCTGCCCGGCATACGGAACGGCGCGCAGCGGGCGCGGTGAGGCCGGTCCGGACGGCCGGGCGGTGCCCGGCGGCGGTCCTCGGCGGAACGGTCGTCCTCGGGGGGACGGCGGTCCTCGGGGGGACGGCGGTTTTCGGGGAACGACGGTCCTCAACAGGACGGTCGTCCTCGGCGGGACGACGGTCCTCAGCGGGACGACGTGCCGGCCACGGACACCAGCGCGGTGAAGACGAGAGCGTCGTCCTGGTGCATCGACACCAGCAGGCGCGTGCGGCCCTGCTGGTCGTCGGGCAGGGGCTGGCCCGACACCCGGCAGGGCCGGTCCAGCTCGACGTAGCGGAGGAAGAGCGCCTCCACCGCCTCGGTGACCACCGGGCGCGGGTGGCGCAGCCGGCGCGCGGCCTGCTGCGCCGCCTCCAGCAGCAGGATGCCCGGGACGTGGTCGGTCGGGTGGTCGAAGTACAGCGGGTGGTTGAGGTCGACCCGCAGCTGCCAGGTGGTGCTGACGTCGGTGGCGGAGAGCACCGCGTCCCGGAAGTACTCGCTGCCCCCGGAGATGGGCGGCGGCAGCGGCCGGCGCCGGGCGAGCTCCATCAGGTGCGGCGCGTCGCCCCGGGTGCCGCGCAGCCGCTGGTAGACGGCCGGGGACTGGACGCTGAAGCGGGAGTACGCGCTCGCCAGCCACTGTCCGTCCCGCTCGACGGTGATGTCCATCGCGAGGCCCGACACCCTCTCGCGGCGCCGCACGATGTCGTGGCACCGCACGCGCAGATGGGTGGGCGCCGGCCCGCCTTCGGCCCCGAGCGTCCCCGGCGCCAGCACATAGCGGTACTGGTCCCACACCAGACGGTCGTCGAACGGCACGCCGTAACCGGTGTGCGAGATCAGCGGGAACGTCTGGCGGATCGTTTCGGTGAGCAGCACCGCGCCGTTGTGGGGGCTACGCTGAGTGTCCATCAACAGGTCGGCCTCACGCCAGTCCACACAGATCAGGAACTCGTCCTCTCCGGTGCGCTCCACCTGGGAGAGCAGGACCTGCGAGGGGTCGTGCTTGTGCACGAGGCTCTTGTCCAGCCGGCCCCCGCCGGCCGGTCTCGCGGACGTCATGTGGTTCATGGCAGGTACCCCCTGTGGGAAAAACGCGCCCTTGGCTCGGTTGGTGCCCCGGCCTGGCGGGGCGGCGCCACAGTCAGTAACATAGAGGATGTTCTCTTTTTTTGTCGAGCTTCGGGGATAGCGCATATGTCACATCCCAGACAGGAACGCGCGGTGCACACCCGCGAGCAGATCCTTCAGGCGGCGGCGGAGGTCTTCGACGAGTACGGATACGCGGGCGCGGGGATCAACAAGATCCTCAAGCGCGCCGGGGTGACCGCGGGCGCGCTCTACTTCCACTTCAAGAACAAGCAGGACCTCGCGCTGACGGTCATGCACGCCCAGCGCGGGACGATAGAGCCGCACGTGCCCTCCCTCGGACTGCAGCGCCTGGTGGACATCACCCTCATCTGGTCGCACGCCCTTCAGGCCGACGCGCTGCTGCGGGCGGGCGTCCGCCTGACGGCCGAGCAGGCGGGCATCGGCCTGCGCGACGCCGGCCCGTACGCGGTGTGGACCGCCGGCTTCCAGGAGTGCCTGGAGGACGCCCGGGACCGCGGCGAGCTCCGCGGGCACGTGGCGCCCGACGTGCTCGCCGAGTTCGTGGTCGGCGCCTGCACGGGCATGCAGGAGTACGCGCAGGTGGCCACCGGACGCACCGACCTGCCGCGCCGCACGGTCAACATGTGGCACCTGCTGCTGCCCGGGATCGCGACCGAGGAGGCGTTCGAGCGCATCCTGTACAGCCAGGACCGCGCCACCGCGCTGTGGAAGGCGGTGGGCGACACGGGCGCCGGCGGCGCGCGGGCCGGCGCGGAGCCCGGTGCCGGGCACGACGGCGCCGGGCACGACGGCGCCGGACGTGACGCGGCAGGGCGGGCCGGCGCGGGAACACCGGGGAAGGACCGATGACCGAACCTCTGCGCCACCTGAGGCTGGCCGCCGTCAACATCGACGGGGTGCTCCTCACGGACACCTTCAGCCCACTGATCCACCGGTTCATCACCGGCCGCGGCGGCGTCTACTCCGCGGAGGTCGAGCGCCGCGTCTTCTCGCAGCCGCAGGCGGTCGCGGGACAGGCCATGGCGGACGCGGTGCCCGAGCCGATGACCGGACAGCAGGCGCTTCAGGCCTACTTCGCCGAGCGCGAGGCCTACCTCGCCGACCACCCGGTGGAGATCACCGAGGGCGCGGAAGAGCTGCTGCGCCGGCTGCGCGCCGCGGGCCTGCGCACGGTCTGCTACGGCGGTCTGGCCCGGCCCCACTTCGACCGGCACCTGGGCCGGTACGCCGACCTCTTCGACGCCCCCGAATACGTGTGCACCGACGACATCCGCCCCGGGATCCGGGAGATCGCCGCGCTCTTCGGGCTGCGGCCGACCCAGGTGCTCGTCATCGACGACGTGGCCCGGGTGGCCGAGGAGGCCAGGCGGCTCGGGGCGCCCTTCGTCGGCCGGCCGAGCAGCTATCCGCACTGCCACCAGGCGGAGCTGATGCGGCAGGCCGGGGTCCCGCACGTCGTCTCCGAGCTGGACGAGATCGACACGGCCCTGCTGCGCGCCGTGGACCGCGCGGCCGCCGCCGGTACGGCCTGGGGCACGGGCCCGGTGCCGCGGCCCCGGTGACCGCGGCACCCTGACCGGCGCCCCCGGTGGGCGCGGCCACGCTCAGACGGCGGTGACCCCGCCGTCCACGGGCACGGCCGCGCCCGTCACGAACGACGACGCGTCACTGAGCAGCCACAGCGCCGCCTGTGCCACCTCGCGCGGCGCCGCCATCCGGCGCTGGATGGCGCGTGCGTAGAACTTCTCCTCCACGGCCGGCGCCGCGTCGAGCACGGACTCCATCATCTCGGTCAGCGTGGCGCCCACCACCAGCGCGTTGACCCGTATGCCGCGGGCTCCGTACTCGGCCGCGGCCGCCTTCGTCAGTCCGATCACCGCGTGCTTGGCCGCGACATAGGGCGCGTCGACCCCCGTGGCGATCAGCCCGGCCGTGCTCGCGGTGTTGACGATGGCGCCGCCGCCGGCCGGCAGCATGGCGGGGATCTCCCGGCGCAGGCAGTTCCACACCCCGCGCACGTTCACGTCCATCACCGCCTCGAAGTCGCCCTGCGGCATCTCGTGCAGGCTCTGCCCCACCGTGGAGTGGCCCGCGTTGTTGAAGGCGGCGTCGAGGCGTCCGAAGCGCTCCACCGCGCTCGCCACCGCCCGGCCGACGTCGTCGGGGCTGCGTACGTCGCCCACCGCCGCCGCGGCCCGGCCGCCGGCCGCCGTGATCTCCCCGACCAGCGCGTCGAGGCGTGCCCTGCGCCGCGCCATCAGCACCACGGCCGCACCCTGCTCGGCGAAGAGCCTGGCCGCCGCGGCGCCGATGCCCGACGAAGCGCCGGTGATCATCACTACCCGATCGTCGATGTCACATAAGGAGTTCGTCGTCATGACGTTCAGTCAAGCATTCGATTACCGCCGCCGGGACCCGTCGTGCACGGCGGACATCGGCCGGGTTGGCCGAAGTATGCGCACAACCTGCCAAGAACGTCGCAGAGTTGGCCGCGACCTGGGCTTCCCGCCGAGAACACGATCTACGGTGGAACGGCGGCCGGCCGCATCGGCCGTTCGCTTCCCGTTGTCCCTTGCGTCTCGTGGCCGCCGGCCGCGCAGGGCGTTCGGCGAAGGAGGTACGGCCGGGTGAAACGGCAGGAGAGGGCGGAGCAGACCCGCGGGCGGCTCCTGGATGCCGCGGCCTGCGAGTTCGCCGAGCGCGGCTACGCCGGTTCCGCCCTGCAGTCGATCGTCAGGCAGGCGGGGTGCACGATGGGGGCGCTGACCTTCCACTTCCCGTCGAAGGCGGCGCTCGCGGACGCCGTCCAGGAGGCCGGCGAGGCCGCCACCGCCAAGGTGATCGGCCGGGGCACCGCCACCACCGTGGGGGACGTGCTCCGTGACACGCTGGCGCTGGCCGAGGTGGTCGAGACCACCCCCAGCATGCGGGCCGCGGCCCGCTTCGCCCGCGAGGGCCGTGACGGCGATCCCGGCGAGCACACCTGGTACGCCTCCTGGGTCCCGCGGCTCCGCGCCGAGCTCGAACGGGTCTGGCCCGAGGAGCGGTTGACGTCCGATCTGACGCCGGAGGCGGTCACGGCGCTGCTCAGCTGCCTGGTGATCGGCATCGAGGCGACCACGGCCAGCAGGGCCGCCCTCGACTCGGCGACGGGGTGCGACCCGGGCGCCGCGCTGCGGCACCTCACCCGGGCGCTCGGCGCCCTGGTCGCCCGGTAGCCCGGCAGCCCACGGTCTTCCCTGGTCAGGCCCCGCGGGCCCCGCGCGCCCCCGGCCGGCATGGCAGGCGCCCGCCACCCTTCCCCGCCCGTGCAGGTGTTCGGGTTTTCCGATCGCTCTTTTGGAAACAAAGAGAACGTTCGCTATGTTGAGGAGGAAGGCCAGGGAGGGGAGAACCACCCATGAACGGGTCCTGGGACACCACAGGGGCCATGTGCGCGGACGCGTCGCCGCCGCTCACCAGCAGGCTGTTCGCGCATCTGCCCCGCGTGGACCAGCGACGGTGGGCGACCGTCTACCTCAAGGGGCTGCTGTGCACCCCGGGCAAGAAGTCGGTCCGGCGCATGGCCGCCTCCGTCACCCACTCCCCCACCGCTTCCCAGTCGCTCCAGCAGTTCATCAACGTCAGCCCCTGGCGGTGGCAGCCGGTCCGCGAAGAGTTGGCCCGCTGGGTCGCCGAGCGCTCCCCGGTGCGCGCCTGGACGCTGTCACCCGTCGTCGTCCCCAAGCGCGGCAGGCTGTCGGTCGGTGTGCACCGGCGCTTCGTGCCCGCCCTCGGACGCACCGTCAACTGCCAGCTGGCCATCGCCGCCGTGCTCTCCGGCGAGCGGGGTGACGTCCCCGTGGACTGGCAGCTCCACCTGCCGCGGACCTGGACCGAGGACGGGGAGCTGCGGAGGCGGGCGCGCATCCCCTTCGGCATGGCGCACACCTCCGTGACCGGCCTGTGCCTCTCTCTCGTCGACCGGCTGCCCCGCACCGGGCACCGCCCGCCGCCCGTCGTGGTCGATCCCGAGGGGCAGTTCGACGCCGAGGCCCTCATCGCCGGGCTCGACGCCCGCGGCCACGACTGGCTGGTCGCCGTGCCCGACTCGCTGCCAATCGCCCCGGCAGGCCCGGCGGACCACGACACGCGCGGGACCTCCGGCGCCGGCCCCGGCCCCGGCCCCGGCCCGGACACCGTGCGCGTCCTGCTGCGCCGCGGCACCGCACCGCGCGACACCGTCCCGGCCATGGCCCTGCCGCCGGGGACCGTCCGCCTGAGCCTGATGCGCACCATCGTGCCGCTCGCCGGCCGGACCATCGACTGCCTCCTGGTCGGCGAGTGGCGGTCCGCGCCGGCCGGCCGGCCCGACCGGATCTGGCTGAGCAACCTGCCCCGCACCCGGCAGGCCGAGGCCCGGGAACTGATCGCCGCGCACGCCGCCGCACGGGCCGAGGCGGCCGAGGCCGCGCTCGGACTGCGGGACTTCGGCGGCCGGTCCTACCCCGGCTGGCACCGGCACGCCACGCTGGTCTCCGCCTCCTGTGCGCAGCGCCGCCTGGGCCCCGGCCCGGCCCCCGAGGCCGCCGTGGGACCTGCGGTGGCCGGCCACGGATGCCGGCCCGAGACCATGCCCGCACCGTGAACCGGCCCGGGACCGCACCCGCGCCATGAACCCGCCCACCGAGACCGTGGCCCGCGCCGTGAACCGCGGCCGAGGCCGCGCCCGCGCCACGAACCCCGCCCCGCCCTAGACATGCCCGCGCCATGAACCAGCTCGAGACCCCGCCCGCGCCGTGACCCCGTCCGCCTCCCGCGGACCCGCCCCGCGCGGCCCGCCGCCGGTACCGCGGCGGCCGGCGACCCGTCAGGCGTACGACGCCGTCCGGCCTACCACGAACGGTCTCCACGCACCCGATGGACGCCGTTCGGCACACGACGCCCCGTCGGACGCGCGACGCCGCCGTCCGGCGCGGGACACCCCGGCGGCCGGACCACGCCCCGGCACGCGGGCCACGCGCGCGCGCAGACCGCCGCGCGGCGCCCCGTCCGCCGCTCGCCCTGCCCCGTTCCCACCCACCCCGCACCCCACACGTGCGGCCGGTCGCCCGCCGGTGCGCGTGCGCCCCGACCCCATACACCAGGAGGAAGTTGTGGAGTTCCGTCTTCTCGGCCCGATCGACGTGCGCGAGCAGGGCCGTGACATCACCCCGTCGGCACCCAAGCAGCGCCAGGTGCTCGCCCTGCTGCTGGCGCGGGCCAACCGGCGGGTCTCGGTCCCCGCGCTGCTGGCCGAGATCTGGGGCTGCGACCCGCCACGGACCGCGACCACCGCGCTCCAGACGTATGTCGCCTCCATACGCAAGACCCTGGGCGCGGCCGCCGGGCGCACCGCGCGGTGCGTCGCCGAGGACCGTCTGCTCACCGACGGCAACGGCTATCTGCTCAGGGTCGCCCCCACCGAGTGCGACCAGCCGCTCTTCGAACAGCTCGTCGTCCAGGGCCACGAACTGCTGAGCGGCCGTGACCCGGCGCGCGCCACCGAAGTCCTGGGCGAGGCCCTGGCGGTGTGGCGCGGCACGCCCTTCTGCAACATCCAGCAGGGCAGCCACCTCGCCGCCCACGCGCGCGTCCTGAACGAGGCGTACCTGGGCGCCTGCGAGATGCGGGTGGAGGCGCTGCTGCTCTCCGGTCGGTTCAGGGAGGCGGTCGGCGAGACCGTCGCCCTCGTCGAGGAGCATCCGTACCACGAGAACCTGCACGCCCAGCTGATGCGCGCGCTGTACGCGTCGGGGCGGCGGGCCGCGGCCCTGGAGGTCTACCAGTCGCTGCGCAGACGGATGAGCGAGGACCTGGGCATCACCCCGTCACCGGCCACCCGGTCGCTGCACCACGAGATGCTCCAGGACCGGCCGGACCCGCGCTACCTCGCCGTCTCGGGCGTGGCCGGCTGAACCACGCCGCCACGCGGGGCGCGCCGCGGTCGGTGCGGGTGCGGGGGCTTCCACCGGCCGCAGGGCGCGCTCACTCCTCCGGCGGGTCCGCCGCCCACAGGCTCTCCAGCGCCTTGCCGGGACCGCCCATCCGGCGCACCTCGTCGACGGCCACCCTGACGAACGCCCGCAGGCGGCCCGTCTCGTGGTCCGTCGGCCAGATGAACGCGTACTCGATGGGCGGTGCGTCCAGCAGCGGGCGGAACACCAACCCGGGGCGGGCGTAGTAGCGCCGCCCGGCCGCCGAGACCGGTGTGACGCCCTTGCCCGCCCGCACCAGGGACAGCGCGTCCTCCCAGTGCGTCATGGCCTGCCCGTGCGGTATCGGCCGCCCCGACGGCGTGTGCCGCGGGAAGTGGTAGTCCAGCCAGTGCGCGGGCACCGGTGCCGAGACCGTCAGCATGGTCGCCTCCGCCAGGTCCTCCACGCTCAGCGACGCGCGGCGCGCGAAGGGGTGCGTCGACGCCATGATCAGCATCCGGGGCTGCGACACCAGCACCGGACCCTCGGTCAGGTCGGGCTCGGCCACCGGCAGCTCGGTCACCTGGAGCTCGACGTCCCCGGTCCGCAGCGGTGTGTACGGGTCGGATATCTGCACCTGCCGGATCTGCACCTCGATCTCCGGATGACGGGCGCCGAACACCTCGGCGATGCTGTGCAGCAGGTGACCGTTGAAGGCGCCGGAGTAGCCGACGCGCAGCGTGCCGGCGATGCCCCGCCCGGCCGCCGTGGCCCTGGCGATCGACTCCTCGATACGGCGCCAGCCCGGCTCGATGCCGTCCCGTAGCTGCTCGCCGATGGCGGTGAGGGTCACCCGGCGGCTGGTGCGCTCGAAGAGCCGTGCGCCGACGCGGCGTTCCAGGCGGGCGATGGTCTGGCTGACCCGGCTCTGGGACACGCCCACCCGCTCCGCCGTCCTGCCGAAGTGCAACTCTTCGGCCAGGGCGAGGAATATCTCGATCTCCTGCCGTTCCATAGGTGCCGTCCGCCCCCTGCTCCTGGGCACATCCGGTCGCGGGGACCGGTCGAGAATCGGTCACGAGCCTGCCTATCAGCTTGCCCTGAAGCGTGTTCCCGCCTCCGCCGCAAATCGGGGCACGCCGTCCGGCCTTTGCCCTTTCGTTGCCTGACGGGACGTTGGATTCCGGACTCTTCCGGACACCGGTGGTCAGCGGACGCGGGGCCTCCGGAACACGCCCCCCGCGGAGCATGCGACGGGTCCGCCGTGTGACCACCCCGCCGGGCCGTGACGCCGGTCACTCTCCGCCACTCCGGCCCGCCCCGCGCACCAACGCTGACCGGCCGCGATTCCGAACGATGAGTCCAGATGATCGATCATTGCACAGAACGTCCTTGTTGCCCGGACGCGCGGCTTCGATGCTGGTCAGGACAGTTGTTATGGAAAGGATGACCGATGACCGTCACCGAATCCCCGCCCCCCGCCGAAGCGTCGCACGACGTGCTCGCGGCGCCGACGCCGGACGTCGACGCCGGATTCGGCACCCGTGGGTGGCTGGTCCTGCTCACGCTCTGCTGCGCCACCTTCATGTGCGGGCTGGACTTCTCCATCGTCACCGTGGCCCTGCCCGACATCGGCTCGGGTCTCGGCTTCTCCTCGGTCGGCACGCTCCAGTGGGTCGCCACGGCCTCGCTGCTGCCGTCCGCGTCCCTGCTGCCGCTGTTCGCCCGGGTCTCCGACCTGATCGGCCGCAAGCGGCTGTTCACCCTGGGCGTGGCCCTGTTCACCCTGTTCTCGCTGGGTGCGGCGGCGGCCGGCAGCCCCGGGGTGCTGATCGCCACCCGGGTCGGGCAGGGCGCGGCGGCGGCGATGATCGCCCCGGCGGCCATCGCCCTGATGACCGGTTACTTCTCCGAGGGCCCGAAGCGCGCCCGTGCGCTGGGCCTCAACGGTGCCGTGATGTCCCTCGGCTTCGTGCTCGGCGCGCTCGGCGGCGGCGTGATCACCAGCGGCTTCAGCTGGCGCTGGACCATGGTCGTGCTGTGCGCGATGGGTGCGCTCGCGCTGGTCGGGGCGCTCGCCCTGCCGGCCATCCGGGAGCCGGGTACCGCCAAGCGGATGGACATCCCGGGCGCCATCCTGGCCACCGTCGGCCTGTTCGGGCTGGTGTACGGCATCTCCACCGGCGGTGACAAGGGCTGGGTCCGCGCCGACGTGCTCGGCACCATCATCGGCGGCGTCGTCCTGCTCGGCCTGTTCCTGCTCGTCGAGCGGAGCCACCCCGAGCCCCTCATACCGCTGCGGGTGCTGAACCGCCCCAGCGTCAAGTGGTCCGGTCTGTTCGGCATCATCACCTTCGGCATGTGCGCGGGCACCACCGTGCTCCTCAGCCTGTACATGCAGGACGTGCTGGGCTTCTCGCCGCTCGCCGCGGGCCTCGGCTACACCGGTGAGGGCGTGGCCGCGGTGCTCGGCGGTCTGTACGTCGCGCGTCTGCTGGCCCGGCTGCCCGGTGCCGTCGTGCTGGCCATGGGCCTGGCCATCCAGGGCCTCGGCACGGTCGCGATGTTCACCCTGCCGGACCACCGCAACCTGGCGTCGCTGCTCATCACCTCGTCGGTCATGGGCCTCGGCCATGTGTTCAGCGTCGTCTCGTTCATCACCGTGATGACCACGAACGTCGACGAGCAGGACCAGGGCGTGGTCGGTGGGCTGTCCCAGCTGCCGCAGTACGTCGCGGCCATCGGCGTCGCCGGGCTGAGCGCCATCGCGGCCGCCCGCACCAACGCACTGGCCGACGGCGGGACGGCCGGCCGCGCCGACACGCTGGCCGGTCTGCACGCCGGAATGGTGACCGCGGGCATCGTCGCCCTGGTCGGCTCCGTGCTGGCGGGCACCGTGCTGCGCCGCCGGACCAGGGCGTAGCCCCCAGGCCCCGGCCCGCCGCGCACCATGCGGCGGGCCGGGCCCCGGACGGCACGGCTCCGTCCGCCGCCCGGCGCGGCATGGCCCCGGGCCGATGCCCGCCGTCGTACCACCGGGCCGCCGTCCCACCGTCGTACTTCCGGACCGCCGCGCCGTCCCACCGGGCCGCGGCCCGCCGTCCCACCGTCCCGGCGGGCCCAGCCGCCCGCCGCCCACCGTCGTGCGCCCACCCGCGGGCGCCCGGGCCGGTGTTCGCCCGTCCCACGGCCCCGGTGGCCCGTGGCCGTCGCTCCACGAGGAGACGTCCAGTGAACGACCCACGACTGCGCAGACCGTCGGCGCCGCGCTCCCTGTACGTGGGCGACATCAAGGTGAGCTACGTGCCCGACGGCGCCATCCTGCTCAGGCCGGCGGGACCGCTGCTCGTGACGGCGGCCACGCACCACTGGGACGCCTCGGGCCCCTACCGCAACGACACCGGCCACCTGGTCGCCAACACCGGCGGGCTGCTGGTGGAGCACGGCACCCGGGCGCTGCTGATCGACGCGGGCCTCGGCCCGAGGTCGGTGCCCGCGGACCCGGTACGGACCGGCCCCGGCATCGTGGCCATGCACGGCGGCTCGCTGCCGGCGAACCTCGCGCGGCTCGGGCGGCGCCCCGACGACGTGCAGACGATCGCCTTCACCCGGCTGCACCCCGGACACCTCGGCTGGGTGGACGCGGATCCGCCGGTCTTCACCCGTGCCTCGTTCGTCGTGCCCAAGTCGGTCTGGGAGAGCTACGAGAGCGCGTCGGGCCCGCTCCCTGGGGTGGCCGCGGCCCTGGAGCCCCGGCTGCGCCTGGCGGTGCCGGGTGAGGAGGTCTTCCCCGGGGTGCGGGTCATCGCCCTGCCCGGTCACGACGGCTTCTCCATCGCCTCGAAGGGCAGTCGGCTGCTCGCCTTCGGCACCGCCCTGCACACGCCCCTCCAGGTCCGCCACCCCGAGTGGTCCGTGTTCGCCGAGTCGGATCCGCACGGCCCGGCGGACGACCGCCGCCGCCTGATCGCCGAACTGCGCCGCCCCGGCACCCTCGGCTTCGGGATCTACTTCGCGGACGTCGTCTTCGGCCGGATCCGCAGCGACCGCCATGGCCTGGGCTGGCATCCGCGCTGAGGACGCGGCCCCGGCCCGCACGTCCGCGGCGCCGCCCGGCCCCACGCGGGGCATCGAACACAACCCGGAGGACGATGTGGACATCCGCCAGCTCAGGACGTTCCAGAAGGCGGCGACCCTGCTCAGCTTCAGCAAGGCGGCCGCGGAGCTCAACTACGCGCAGTCGAGCGTCACCGGCCAGATGAGGAGCCTGGAGACGTCGTTGGGCGTCGAGCTCTTCGAGCGGGTCTCCGGCAGACGCGTACGGCTCACGCCGGCCGGACACCGGCTCCTGCCGTACGCGGAACGCCTGCTGTCCCTCGCGGAGGAGGCCCGCACCGCGACCCGGACCCCACGCCCCGTGAGGAGCGCCCCGGCGGGGGCGCGCCCCTCAGGGGCGCGGGGAGCCGCGCGCGCAGCCCACCGGCCGGTGGTCCTCGGACGACCGCACCTGCCCCTCCGGGACGGTGACGACGCGACGCGTCCCGTCGTGGCCGGCCGCGCCCACGCGGCAAAGCCGCACGTGTCAGGGCCCCGCGCCCCTGCGTAGGCCGGGCGTCAGCAGGGGCCCTCGTCCTGCCAGGCCCCCCACTCCCCGGTGCTGCCCGGCGCCTCGCCCTGGGACCACCACTTCGCCTTCCAGGTGTGGCCCTGGTAGGAGACCTCCTGCCCGCCGGTGTACGCCGTGGAGCTGTCCCAGGCCGGCGCGGTGCAGGTGCCGCCGGACGGCGGGTCGGTGGGGGGAGGGGTGGTGGGCGGGGTGGCGCCGGCGAACTCGACGGAGTACTTGGCGAAGTCCCAGGCGGCCTGCGGCACACTGCTGCACGTGCCCGACGTACGGCCGCCGTTGTCCGGCGGGTTGCACTGGCGGTCGCGGTTGAGGGACCAGAAGGTGAAGCGGTCCATGCCGTGCGAGGTGGCGTAGTCGAGCACGGTCCTGAAGGCGTCCTGCGGGAACATCTCGCCGGTGTCGCTGCGCCCGTTCATGCCCGAGAAGCCCTCGTGCGCATAGGCGGTGGCCTCGCTCCAGCCGAACGTGGAGCGCAGGATGCCGTTGAACGCGGTGAGCGCCGCGGTCTGCGACGAGGCGCCCTGGAATCCGCCGTCGAAGGGCATGATCGAGAAGTTGTCGGGGGTGAAGCCCTGCGCCTTGGCCTCGTTCAGCATCTGCTGGCCGAACCAGCCGGTGCCCGCCGCGGTGCCCGCCGTGGTGACGGAGACGTACAGGCCGGGGTTGTTCTGCTGGAGGATCTTCGCCGCGCCGATCTCGTTGTGGACGGCCGCGGTGTTCTCGTACTCCGGCTCCTCCAGGTCGAAGTCGATGGCGTGCAGGCCGTACTTGGTGATGACCTGCTGGTAGGCGGCGGCGGTGGCCTCGGGCGTGCCGCACGCCTGGCCGAGCTTGGTGCCGTTGTAGCCGCCGATGGAGATGGAGACGTCACCGCCCTTGGCGCGGATGGCGTTGATCACGCCCGCGACCGCGGTGTCGTTCGAGACGGGCGCGGTGCCGTCCCACGTCGGTGTGCACCCGCCGCCGTTGGGGGCGAGGATGAACGCCAGCTGGAACGCCTTGAGTCCGGTGGCGTCCATGATGGCCGTGGCGCTGGGCGGGTCGTTGTCGAGCGGCATCAGGTACGGCGCCGCGGCGTACCAGCGGTCGGACAGCTGGTACGCCGCGGCGGGCGCGCCGACCGCCTGAGTGGTGGTCAGGCCGACGAGCCCGGCGGCGGCCAGCGCGGCCGTGGCGGCGCCGCTGAGGAGAGCACGAAGACGTCTCATGTCCAGGTCTCCCGGATCGTTGAAGGGGGGCCTCAGCATCCGGTCCTTGTCCAGACCAAGTCAATGGTTTGGACTAGACCAATTCCATTCCTTGACCTGACGGCCGACCCCGGCCGGCCCGGCACGGGCGACGCGCCACGGCCGAGGCCCATCACGGCCCCCGCCATCCGGCAGTCCCCCGCCTCAGCCCAGCCCCAGCGCCCCCATCGCCCGCTCGGCCATCCGCGTCTCACCGAGGGCGTTCGGGTGCACCGGCACGAAGTTGGTGCCGAGGAGGACGGGCTCGATCCAGCGGGTGCCGAGCGGCCGGCAGGCGTCGTGCCCCTCGGAGACGGCGGAGAAGTCGACGTAGACGGCGCCGGTCTCCTCGGCGGCGCGCCGCACGGCGTCGTTCAGGTGGGCCTGGAGGTCACGGATGTACGGCACGTCGCCCGCCGCGATCGGCAGCTTGACGAAGCAGGACCTGTCGAAGGCGGGCGGCAGGATCCAGGGGTAACCGAGGACGGCGGTGCGGGCGTTCGGCGCGCGGTCGCGCACCGCCCGGAGCGCGGCGCGCACGGCGGGATACGTCGTGTCGTCCACCGTGTCGGCGAACGAGTCGCCGTACAGGTCCTTGCAGGGGCTGCCGTGCCCGGCGGTGAGCACACCCGCGGAACCGCAGGCCAGTACGGCGTCGACGAAGGTGTTGCTGTCGTTGCCGCCGATGGTCAGCGTCACGAGGTCGGTGCCGGGGCCGAGCGCGTCGAGTTGCGGCCCGACGCCCGGGTACTGCGCCCCGGCGAAGTCCCTGGTCCGGGCGCCGCCGCAGGTCACGTCGGCGAGGCGGACACCGGTGCGGGCGGCGATGACGTGCGGGTAGTCGGCCGTGGAGCGTGCGCAGAGCGGGGACGCGGTCAGGTCGAGCGGGAGGATTCCGGAACCGGCGCTGTAGCTGTCGCCGAGGGCGGCGTAGTCCAGCGGGGCGGTGGGCGCGGCCTGGGCGGCGGGGGCGAGGGTCAGGGCGGCGAGGGTGGCGACGGCGGTGGCGAGGCCCGCGGTGAGAGCGCGCAACGACATCTGATTCTCCTTCGACGTCAGACGCGGGAGGCACCCGGGGCGGACGCCGCCGGGTGTGGCGCGGCACACCCTTTGAAGTTACTGACAAGTAGCCCCTTGGGCAACGGTTTGCGCACAGCCGGTCACCGAGAGAAGGGGAGCCCCCGGCTCTGGACGGGAGCGGCTCGGCAGGCCTAGCTTTTAGACATGCCTGGACAGGTTCACAAACACCACCGCATCGCCAAGGTCCTCGCCGCCGAGATCCGCGCCGGCGTGCACTCCGAGGGCAGCACCCTGCCGGGGGAGCACGCGCTCACCAAACGCTTCGGCGTGAGCCGGACCACGCTCCGCAACGCCCTTCAGGTGCTCGGCGAGGAGGGCCTGATCAGCACGCATGCGGGCATCGGCTCCATCGTCACGTTCGACGGTACGCCCCTGGACAGCCGGCTCGGCTGGGCGCGGGCGCTCGCCGGCCAGGAGACGAAGCTCAGCACGGACGTGCTGCGGTTCACCACGGTCACGGATCCCGCGCTCGCCGCGGACCTGGGGCTGGCCGGCGACGCCTTTGTGGCGCTCGACCGGGTGCGCCGCCTGCCGGACGGCACCGGGGTCTCGCTGGAGCGCAGCCGGGTCCCCGCCGTCGGCGAGGCGGCCGGGCTGCCGGAGCGCGGTCTCGTGGACGGCTCGCTGAACCGGACGCTGATCGCCCTCGGCCGGATCGGCACCGCGGGCGAGGGCAGGGTCGCGGTGCGCGGGCTGGACGCCGGGGACGCGGAGGTCCTGCACCGCTCGGCCGGCGAGTCCTTCCTCCACCTGTCCCAGGTGTACCGGGCCGCGGACGGCTCGGTCGTCGAGCAGGTCACCAGCCTGCTCGACCCCGCCCACTTCGAGCTGCGCATCCGCTCCGGCCTCGGGGAGCGGTCATGACGGCCCCCGGCACCGCCGCCCGCGATCCGCGGCTCGACCGCGCGCTCGGCGCCTTCCACGGACTCGCCCTCGGCGACGCGCTGGGGATGCCCACACAGGTCATGTCGCGTGCGGACGTGGCCCGGGTCTACGGCACCCTCACCGGCTTCGAGCCGGCCCGCGCGGACAACCCGGTGAGCGCCGGGATGCCCGCAGGATCGGTCACCGACGACACCGACCAGGCCGTCATCGTCGCCCGGCTGCTGGACGAAGGCCGGGGCCGGATCGACCCGCTGCGGCTCGCCGACGAGCTGATCCGCTGGGAGAAGGGGATGAAGGCCAAGGGGTCGCTCGACCTCCTGGGCCCCTCGACCAAGGCGGCGCTCGACGCGGTCGCGCGCGGTGTGCCGCCCGCGGAGGCCGGCCGGCACGGCAGCACCAACGGCGCCGCGATGCGGGTCACCCCCGTCGGCATCGCCACCCGCCCCGAGCCGCTGGCCGCACTGCTCGACCGGGTCGTACAGTCGTGCCAGGTCACGCACGACACCACCGTCGGGATCGCCGGCGCCGCCGCGGTCGCCGCCGCGGTCAGCGCGGGCATCGAGGGCGCGGACCTCGACGACGCCGTGGCCGCCGCCGTCACCGCCGCCCGTGCGGGGGCGCGGCGGGGGCACTGGATCGCGGGCGCGGACATCGCCGCCCGTATCGAGTGGGCGTGCGGCCTGGTGCGCGGGCGCGCCCCGGCCGAGGCGCTCGACCTGATCGTCGATCTCGTCGGCACCAGCGTCGCCTCGCAGGAGTCGGTGCCCGCCGCGTTCGCGGTGCTCACGGTCACCGGCGGGGACCCCTGGCAGGCCGCGCTGGCCGGCGCGAACCTCGGCGGCGACAGCGACACCATCGCCGCCATGGCCGGCGCCGTGGCGGGTGCGGTGCACGGCCTCGCCGCGCTGCCCACAGACGCCGTGCGCACCCTGCGCGCCGTCAACTCCCTCGACCTCGAACCCCTCACCGCCCGGCTGCTCACCCTCCGGTGACGCCCACCCCGGCCGCACCCCGCGTGCGGCCGGCCGTCCCCTCCCCCGTCACCCGCGTCACTTGCATCACACCCGTCTCTTTCATCACACCCACTCCTCCGCACCGCTGCCACCCCCCGCCCCACACGCCCACCGCACCACGCAAGGAGGTCCCGTCATGACCGCTACGACGACGAGCGATCGCGTCGGCACCGTCGAGACCCGGGGCATCGAGCCCGTACCCGACAGCGAACGGCACGGCCATGCGAGCCAGATGTTCTGGACCTGGTTCGCCGCCAACATCAGCATCCTCGGCCTGCCGCTCGGCGCCACCCTGGTGGCGTTCCGCGGGCTCAACATCTGGCAGGCGATCGCGGTCGCCCTCATCGGCTCGTTCGGCTCCTTCGCGCTGGTCGGTGTGCTCAGCCTCGCGGGCAAGAAGGGCGGCGCCCCCGCGCTCACCCTCTCCCGGGCCGTCTTCGGGCAGCGCGGCAACGCCGGGCCCACGCTGGTGAGCTGGCTGAGCCGGGTCGGCTGGGAGACGATCAGCACGACCACCGCCGCCTATGCGCTGCTCGCGCTCTTCAACCACCTCTTCGGCGTCGGCCGCAGCACTCCCCTCACCCTCCTCTGCCTGCTGGTCTTCATCGCGTGCACGCTGCTGATCAGCGGCCTCGGGCACGCCACGATCATGTGGATCAACAAGTGGGCGACCGTGGTGTTCGGGCTGCTCAACCTGGTCGTGATCGGGTTCCTCGTCGACACCGTCGACTGGAGCAAGGTGGTGCACGCGCACACCGGGCCGCTCAGCGCCGTGATCGGCGGCATCGGCTTCATCGCCGCCGGCACCGGCATCGGCTGGGCCAACGCGGGCGCCGACTACGCGCGCTACCTGCCCCGGCGGATCCCCGGCGGACGGCTCGTGGTGGCCTCGGCGTTCGGGGCCGGCGTCCCGCTGCTGGTGCTGATCTCCCTCGGTTCACTGCTGTCCGCCGGCGACAGCACGCTCGCCGCCGACTCCGACCCGGTCGCGGCCATCAACGGCATGCTGCCGTCCTGGATGGCGGTCCCCTACCTGATCGCCGCCTTCGGCGGGCTGCTGATGTCCAACCACCTGTCCACCTACTCCGCCGGGCTCACCATGATCACCCTCGGGGTGCGGGTGCCCCGGCCCCTCGCGGTCGGCCTGGACGTCGTCCTGATGTTCCTCGGCGGCATCTACTTCATGCTGATCTCCAAGGATTTCTACGGCCCCTTCTCCACCTTCCTCACCCTGCTCGCCGTCCCCATCTCCGCGTGGATCGGGATCGTGCTGGTGGACTCGGCGCGCGGCCGGACGTTCGACCCGGCGGGGCTCATGGACACCCGGCGCACCAGCCGCTACTGGTACACGGCGGGCTTCCGGGTCCCCGCGGTGCTCGCGTGGGCGGTCGCGATCGTCGGCGGGCTGCTGTTCACCGAGGCCGCCACGAGCGCGGACGACGTCTGGTTCTCCGGGCCGTTCGCGCACAGCTGGCTGGGCACCAACGGACTCGGCTGGGCCATCGCGATGGCCCTCGGCGCGCTGCTGTACGGGGTGTGCGCGCGGCCCGTGCCCGGCTCCGACGGGACCGGCGCGGACGGGGCCGGCGCGGGCGGCACGGCCGCGGCGGTGGCGCCCGCCGGGTCCGCCGGGTCGGCCGACGCCGCCGAGGTGCGGTGATGGGCCGCCGCTTCGTCCTCGTCGGCAATGTCATCGTCGACCTGGTCCTCGATGTGCCGGCGCTGCCGCAGCGCGGCGGCGACATGGTCGCCACCCGGACCGAACGCACCGTGGGCGGCGGCTTCAACACCCTGGTCGCGGTGCGCAGACTGGGCGGCGAGGCGGCCTACGCCGGGCTGCACGGCACCGGGCCCAACGGCGACCTGGCGCGCGCCGCGCTGGCCGCCGAGGGGATCACGGCACTGCTGCCGGCGCGGGGCGACGGTGACACCGGGCTCACCGTCGCCCTGGTGGACCCCGGGGAGCGCACCTTCGTGACCGGCTTCGGGGTCGAGGCCACCGTCACCGACGCGGACACCGCGGCGGTCGCGGCCCTGCTCCGGCCCGACGACGTGGTGCACCTCTCCGGCTACAGCCTCGCCCAGCCGTCCGGGGGGCCGCCGCTCGCCCGGTTCACGACGGGCCTGCCGGCCGGGGTCACCGTCTGCGTCGACCCCGGGCCGCTCGTCGCGGACATCGCTCCCGCGGTGCTCGACCCTGTGCTCACCCGCGCGGACTGGCTGAGCTGCAACGCCCGCGAGGCGGGGCTGCTGTCCGGGGCGGACGGGCCCGCGGCGGCGGCCGCGGCGCTCCGTGACCGGCTCGGGCCGGGTACGGGTGTCCTCGTCCGTGCGGACCGGGACGGCTGCTTCCTCGCTCCGCCCGGGGGCGGGCCCGTCCATGTGCCCGGGTTTCCCGTCGACGCCGTCGACAGCAGTGGGGCGGGGGACGCGCACACCGGTGTCTTCCTCACGCTCCTCGCGGAGGGGGTTGCTCCGTCTTCGGCGGCTCGGGCGGCGAACGCGGCGGCGGCGTATGCGGTGGGGCGGCACGGGCCGGCCACCGCGCCCACCCGGGCCGAGCTTCTGCGGTTCCTCGGGGCCGACCCGCTGGCGCGGGAGCTTCCGGGTCGGCCTTCGGCTTTCTGAGGCACGGTCGGTTCGCTTTGGGCGGGGGCCTGTGTGGTGCGTTCGGCCGGGGGCCGTGGGCCGTGCGGTGCGTTCGGCCGGGGGCCGTGGGCCGTGCGGTGCGTTCGGCCGGGGGCCGTGTGTCAGGGGCAGCCCCCTGGGGCAGTGGCCATCCTCGGGTCCCCTGTGGTTGAGCGCGCAGTTCCCCGCGCCCCCTTCGGGCGCCTGCGGCGCGCTTCAAGCGTCCTCACCTCCCAGGCACGGTCCGGTCGCCTTCGGCCGACGGCCTGTGCGTCAGAGGCAGCCCCCCGAGGCAGTGGCCATCCGCGAGTCTCCTGTCGTTGAGCGCGCAGTTCCCCGCGCCCCCTTCGGGCGCCTGCGGCGCGCCTCAGGCGTCCTCACCTCCCAGGCACGGTCCGGTCGCCTTCGGCCGACGGCCTGTGCGTCAGAGGCAGCCCCCCGAGGCAGTGGCCATCCTCGGGTCCCCTGTAGTTGAGCGCGCAGTTCCCCGCGCCCCTCACCATGTCACTCCCGGCCTCCACGGCCCCGGCGTGGTCAGTTCCCCACGCCGAGGCTGGACATGAAGGCGGACGGGTAGCGGTCGCCGCGTGCCGCGCCCGGGGGGATCGTCTTCTCGATCTCTGCGAGGTCGTCCGCGGTGAGGTCCAGCTCCATCGCGGGCAGCGCCTCGGCCAGCCGCTCGCGGGTGCGGGCGCCGACCAGCGGCACGATGTCCTCGCCCTGTGCGGCCACCCAGGCGATGGCCAGCTGGGCGACGGTGCACCCCTTCGCCTCGGCGATCCGGCGCAGGGCCGCCACGAGGGCGAGGTTGTGTTCCACGTTGCCGCTCGAGAACCGTGGGCTGAAGGCGCGGCTGTCGCCGGGACCCGCGGTGTGGCCGGCGGACCAGTGCCCGGAGATGAGGCCGCGGCTCAGGACGCCGTAGGCGGTCAGGCCGATGCCGAGCTCCCGCAGCGTGGGCAGGACGTCCGCCTCCACCGCGCGGGAGATCAGCGAGTACTCGATCTGAAGGTCGGCGATCGGGTGCACGGCGTGCGCCCGGCGGATCGTCGCCGCGTCGACCTCCGAGAGGCCGATGTGCCGCACGTACCCGGCGTCGATCATCTCCTTGATCGCGCCCACCGTCTCCTCGATCGGCACCGCCGGGTCCAGCCGGGCGGGACGGTAGACGTCGATGTGGTCGGTGCCCAGCCGGGTCAGCGAGTAGGCCAGGAAGTTCTTCACCGCCTCGGGACGGTTGTCGGGCCCGCCGAACCCCTGGTCCGGGCCCCGGAGCATGCCGAACTTGACGCTCAGCGTGTAGCTGTCCCGGTCCCGGCCGCGCAGTGCCTCGGCGAGCAGCAACTCGTTGTGACCCATGCCATAGAAGTCGCCGGTGTCGATCAGCGTGACGCCGGCGTCCAGCGCGGCGTGCACGGTGGCGATACTCTCCCCCCGGTCGGCCGCGCCGTAGGCGCCCGACATGCCCATCGCACCCAGGCCCAGCGCGGAAACGGCCGGACCGGTGCTGCCCAGGGTTCGTGTCTGCATCGCGTTCTCCTTCGTCGTCGATCCGCCACCAGCTTGCGCCCGCGCCGCGGTCCGCGGGAGCGGAGCGGTCATCCTGGGAGAGCCGCTCCCTGGATGGGCTCGTCCCCGCGGGGGACCATGGACCGATGCAACGTGACGAGCTCGCCGACTTCCTGCGCCGCCGCCGGGAGGGGATCCGCCCGGCGGAGGTCGGCATCGCCGACGGCCCCCGCCGCCGCACCACCGGCCTGCGCCGGGAGGAGGTGGCCATGCTCGCCGGCATATCGGTGGACTACGTCGTACGCCTGGAGCAGGGCCGCAGCAGTCAGCCCTCGACCCAGTTGCTCGGCGCGCTGGCCCGGGCGCTGCGGCTGTCCGACGACGAGCGCGACCACCTGTTCCACCTGGCCGGCCACCGGCCCCCGCCCGCCGACGGGGTGGCCCGCCTCGCCCGCGCCGGGCTGATACGCATGCTGGACCTGCTGGGCGACACCCCGGCCCTGGTCCTCTCCGACCTGACCGAGGTCCTCGCCCAGAACCGGACGTCCCTCCTGATGACGGGCGACTGCACCGGCTTCTCCGGCGACCGGCGCTACCTCGTGTACCGCTGGTTCACCGACCCCGCCGCCCGTACCGTCCGCCCGCCCGAGGAGCACGAGCACCACGCCCGCCGGCTCGTGGCCGACCTGCGCGCGGCCGCCGGCCGCCGGTTCAAGGACCCCACGGTCACCGGACTCGTCGACCGGCTGCGGGCCGCGAGCGCCGAGTTCCGCCAGCTCTGGGCCGAGCACGAGGTGGCCGTCCGGCGCACCGACCGCAAGACCCTGGTGCACCCGCGGGTGGGCCGCCTGCTGATGGACTGCGAGACCCTGGTCACACCCGACCAGGGCCAGCAACTGCTGGTGCTCACCCCGGCGGACGCCGGAACCCGCGAGCGGCTGGAGCTGCTGAGGGTCCTCGGCATCGAGGAATTCCCCACGGGGACGACGGACACGTCCGCACGGTGAACCTCCCGGGCCGACCACCGTGCCCGGTGTGGTGCGCGCCCACCGGTACGCGCCCACCGGTACGCGCCCGCCGGTGCGCGGCATCCGGGAAGGCGTACGGCGGAGCCTGTCCGCCGGCGGGACGGCGGCGCTCGTCAGGTACGGGACTCCCAGCTCTCCTCCAGCCGGCGCAGGATCTCCGCACGCCGGTCCCGGGTGAGGAGTTCCGCGATGGTGCGCGCGCCCGTGGCCAGGTGACCGGCGACCACGTCCCCGGCCAGGCTCGCCGCCTCGCCCAGGCCGGCGGCGTCGCCGAGCAGTTCGGCCAGCTGCTCGGCACCGAGCCCGGCCGTGGCCGGCGCGGCGACCACCGCCTGGTCGGTGCCGCCCTCCAGGAGCCGCGCGAGGTCGTCCAGCCGCACGGCCGAGGTCCCCGGGCCGTGCAGCCCGTCGTGCCGCGCCCGGCCCCAGATGGCGGCCGCCAGCACCACCACGACATGTGCCTGCCGGGCGTGCACCGGGCCGCCGGACCCGGTGGTCATCAGGTGCGCGACCACCAGTTCGTCACCGGCGGACAGGGCGTACTCCCAGTCGGTCGCGGAGTGCGGTCCGGCATCAGCCATGGAGGGCACGCTACCGGCCCGGGCCCGCACACGCCCCACAGGGTTCACCGGGGTGCCGGTGCGGCGCCGATCGGACACCCCACGGACCCGCGGCACGCTCGGCGCCCTGGCACAACCGTGCGGGAGGGCCAGAGGAGTTCGGGTCGGTCCCGTGGCGCGGAAGGGCCGCCGCGCGGGCGGTTCCCGGGCCGGCGGACGACGGGTGCGCCGGGGCGGCCCGAGCGGCGCACGGCGCGGGCGGCGGTGGTGTGACTTTCGGTTTGGATGGTCGTTGGTCGGGGCGTGAGCAAGAGCGCGTCTCGGCCGTGGGCCGTCCCGGGGGAGTTCCCGTCGGCATCCGGACCGACGCCGGCCACGGGCGGGCGAGGACGGGGGCGGGGGCGGGACGTTCCGCGGTGCGGGTCGTGCGCGGCCGACCGGCCGGGCACAGCCGGCGGCCCGCGGGCCGCTGACGGTTCGTGCGCCGCTGCCGGCCGGCGCCCCGTACGAAGACCATCGCCGGTGACGGGTCCGGCGGTTGCCGGGCAGGCCGGCGCATCCCCCGCCGGGCGGGCCTAGCCCCGCCCCACGACTGCCCCGCCCCACGACCGCCCCGCCGGGCGCGCACCGGCGGCGGGCCGTGCCGTCCGCCGGCCGTCCCGCCGATGGACGGGCGGCCCCGCCGCGGCGGCACCGCACCGCCCCCGGGGCCACCGGCCGCCCGCACCCGAACGCACGCCGCGATGCCACACCCGCGGGCGTGCGCGCCACCGACACCTGAGCCACGGGAGAGCAAGTGACGACGCGCATACGACTGTCGATCGCGGACGAGATGCAGGCCGTCAGCGGTGGGCCGTGCACCATCGGTCTCGTCGCGGTCCTCACCGGGGACCCGCCGGCCCCGGCGGACCTGCGCTCCCGGGTCGCCGAGCGGTGGGGCGCGCTGCCCCGGATGAGCTGGACGCTCCAGCCGCCCCCGGCCCGGCTCGGCGCCGTCCGCGGCCACCGGTGGGTGGCCGGCGAGCGGTTCGACGCCGGTGCCCATGTCGACGTCGCCGCTGGCACGCTGGACGACCTGCTGGCCGCCGCCGGCACGCTGCCCTTCCCCGCGGGCCTGCCGCTCTGGCGGCTCGTGCTGGTCCGGGAGCCGCCCCTCGGCGGGGACTTCGCCCTGGTACTGCTGGCGGGCCACGCCCTGCTCGACGGGCGTTCCCTGGTGACGCTGATGCGGCTGCTGATGGACGAGGCCGCCGTGTCCCACCGCCGGCTCCCCGAGCCGGCCCGGGAGGCCGCGGCCCGGGGCGAGCTGTGGCGGGAGCTGCGGGCCATGGTGGGGCGCAGCCAGGCCACACCCGGCCCCGAGCCGGACAGCGCGGCACCGTCGCTGGTGCTGACCGACGTCCGCCCCGCGGTGGTGCGGTCCGCCCGTCACCTGCCCTCCGACGGGCCGGGCGCCACGCTCAGCGAACTGCTCCTCAGCGCCGTCGCGGGGGGCCTGCGCGGCCACTACGGTCCGCCGTCGTGCTGGCCCGGGGGGACAGCGCCGGTGTACGGGGTGCTGCCGCTCGACCTGCGCACCCCGCAGCGGGCGCAGGATCTGGGCAACCTCGTGTCGTCCGTACGCATCCCGCTCCCCATCGGCCTCGCCGACCCCGCGGCCCGCCTCCACGCCTGCCGGCGGATCACCGCCAGCGTGGGCTCCCGCAGGCAGGCGCACCGGGCGCTCGTCGCCGCGTTCCAGGCACTCGGGCGCCCCGGGCCCTGGGCGGCGCGGGCACTGTCGGCGCTCCACCACTCCCCCGCCCACGCCCCGGTGCTCTGCAACGCGTTCAAGTTCTCCGGCCGCCCGTGCACACTGCTCGGCCGGTCCCTGCTCAAGGTCGCCGGGGCCCCCTTCGCCGGCCCCGGTGCCGCGTGCTTCACCCTCGTCCAGACCGGCGGCGCGTTCACGCTCTCCACGTCCACCGGACTGGCACCCGGGGAGGCGGCCCCGCTCGCGGCCGCCGTCGACCGCGAGCTGACGGCACTCGCGGACCTGGCCGGCCCGCCCCGCACGGACCTGCCGCACGGCGGCGGCCCGAGGCTCACGACCCCGCGGTAGCGGTTCCCCCGGCGGTTCCTATCAGCAGTCCCGACCAGCAGTCCCCGATCAGCAGTTCCCCTCAGCAGTTTCCCCATCCGACGGCCGGATCCGGACGGACGGAGCCGGGTCGGCAGATCAAGTCCAGTGCGAAGTGAAAGGTGACGTGGTGCAAGAGGCAACGATGGCGGTGGACCGGGATGCGGTCATGGCGGTGCTGCGCGAGGTGTGCGCGGTGACGCTGTGCGTGCCGCCGGAGTCGGTGGTGCCCGACTCGCGCCTGGTGGCGGACCTGGGGGCGGACAGCCTCGACCTCATCGAGCTGGGGGTCGCGGTCCAGGACGCCTTCGACCTGGTGCTGCCGGAGGGCCGGTACGTGGGCACGGTCGGGGACATGGCGGACCTCGTCGTACAGCTCCGCGGGCGGGACGCGGCGGAAGGAAGCGCCGTATGAGGGAGGACCGGCGGGTCGTGGTCACCGGCCTGGGCGTGCGGAGCGCCGCCGGGGCCGGCCCGGCGGCCCTGTGGGAGGCGCTGCTCGCGCCGCGCCCCGCGGCCGTGCTGCGCCGCTTCGACGCGGGGGCCATGTCCGGCGGGGGTCCCGCCACCGGTGGGGGTCCCGCCGCCGTGCGCGGTCCGCTCCCCGGCGGGGGCCCGTCGGCGGCCGGTTCGGGCGGGGACGGATCCGTCTGGGACGCCGCCTGTGAGATCGCCACCTTCGACCCGGCCGGCTATCTGACGCCGCGGCAGGCCGCACGCGCGGACCGCTCGGCGCAGCTGGCGTTCTGCGCCGCCGCGGACGCCGTACGGGACGCGGGCGGTCTGGCCGCCCCGCCCGGACGGCGGGCCGTGGTCACCGGCACCGGCCGGGGCGGGGCCGGCACGCTGGAGAACGGGCTCGGCCGGCCGAACGCCCTCTACATGCCGCAGATCATGCACAACGCCGGGGCGTTCTGGATCGCGTCGGAGTTCGGCATCGCCGGGCCCGGCCTGACCGTCTCCACCGCCTGCGCCTCGGGGGCGCACGCCGTGGGCGAGGGCATGCAGATGATCCGGGCGGGCAGTGCCGACGTGGTGGTGGCCGGCGGCCACGAGGCCTCGCTCACCCTCACCACCCTGCTGGCCTTCCGCAGGGCCCGGGTCCTCGCCACCGGCTTCGACGACCCGGCGACCGCGGCGCGGCCCTTCGACGCCGAACGGCGGGGCTTCGTCCTGGCCGAGGGCGCCGCGTTCCTCGTCCTGGAGCGTGCCGAGGCGGCGCGGGCGCGGGGGGCGCGGGTCTACGCGGCGCTGACGGGGTACGGCCGCACCTGCGACACCCACCACCTGACCGCGCCTCAACCGGACGGTGCCGGGGCGCGGGCCTGTATGGAGATGGCGCTGGCGGACGCCGGCGCGGCGGCCGCGGACGTCGCGCATGTGAACGCGCACGGCACCGGCACGGAACTGAACGACCTGGCGGAGGCGCGTGCGATCAGCGACCTGTTCGGCCCGGGCGCGGTGCCGGTCACCGCGCCCAAGGCGGTCACCGGGCATGCGATCGGCGCCGCCGGGGCGCTGGAGGCGGTGATCGCGGCGCTGTCCGCCGCCGAGGGGCTGGCGCCGCCCACGGCGAACCTCACCCGGCTCGACCCGCGCTGCGCGCTCGACGTGGTCACCGGTGAGCCCCGCAAGCTTTCCGGGGGCCCGGTACTCACCAACAGCTTCGGCTTCGGCGGCCACAACGCGTGCCTCGTCCTGGAGCCGAGCAGCGCGTGACACGGGCCCAGGACACCGCCCCGCGCCCCTGTCGGGACGCGGCCCGCCTGAGAACCGGCCGGTCGTGCCTACACCACGCCGGGGAACCCGACGAGCGGGTTCTCGCTCGCCTGGAGGGGCTGTTCGGTCCAGATGGTCTTGCCCTGGCGGCCGTACCGGCAGCCCCAGCGGGTCGTGCACTGGGCGACGATGAACAACCCGCGCCCGCCCTCGTCGGTGCCCCCGGCCCGCATCAGGCGCGGCTGCGTGTTGCTGGGGTCGCTGACCTCGCAGATCAGCACCTGGTCGCGGATGAGCCGCACCCGGATCGGGCCCCAGGCGTACCGGACGGCGTTGGTGACGAGTTCGCTGACCACCAGCTCGGTGTTGAAGGAGAGGTCCGACAGGCCCCACGCGTCCAGCTGGCGGGAGGCGGCCGTCCTGGCCTCGGCCACGGACCCCGCCTCCGCGGGGAACTCCCAGGCGGCGACGGCGTCCGGGTCCACGCCGTTCGTCCTGGCGAGCAGCACGGCGATGTCGTCGCGGGGCTCCGTGCGGTCCGCCGCCTCCAGCAGCTCGTCGCCGGCCTCCTCCAGCGTCCGCCCCGAGCGGCACAGCTCCGCCAGCCTCTGCTCCACGCGGCGCTGCCCGTCACCATCCGCATAGGGCTCCAGCGCCAACAGGCCGTCGGTGAAGAGCGCCAGAAGACTGCCCGGGTCCAGCGTGATGGTGGTCGACTGATACGGCACCCCACCCACACCCAACGGCGGCCCCGGCGGAACGTCCACCGGCTCCGTACCGCCATCGGGCCGCACCAGCACCGGCGGAGGCTGCCCCGCACTGGCGAACGTGCACTGGCGGGTGGTGGGGTCGTAGACGGCGAACATGCAGGTGGCGCCGATGGTGTCGCTGCGGGTGGAGGGCGTCTCGGCGGCCAGCCGCTGCACCAGGTCCTCCATGTGGGCGAGGACCTCGGCCGGCTCCAGCTCCAGGATGGCGAAGTTCTGCACCGCCGTGCGCAGCCGCCCCATGCCCGCCGCAGCCGACAGACCGTGCCCCACCACGTCGCCCACGACGAAGGCCACCCGCAGCGACGGCAACTCCACGACGTCGAACCAGTCCCCGCCGACCCCGGCCCCACCCCCGGCCGGTGCGTACGCCCCCACCGTGTGCGCGGCCGTCAGATCCGTCACCGCACGCGGCAGCAGCCGCTCCTGCAACCCGACCGCGGCCCGGTGCTCGTAGGCGTAGCGGTGGGCGTTGTCGATGCCGAGTGCCGCACGGGAGCTGATCTCGTCGAGGAGTTGCACCTCGCCGTCGTCGAAGGCGGGGGACCGCTCGGTCCGCCACGCGGTGACGGCGCCCAGCATCATCCCGCGTGCGAACAGCGGGGAGACCACGAGCGAGTGCGCGTCCTCCGGCACCAGCAGCCCGATCAGCCCCTCGTCCTCCGCCAGGGTCCGGATGGCTCCCTGCCTGTCGAGGAGGACGGAGCGGTCGCGCAGGATCTCCCTGACCTGGACGCTGTCCGGCAGCGGCGGCTGCTGGTCCCCGACCCCCAGCATGTGCTCGGGCCAGCCGCCGGTGGCCGCGACGGCGGCGCGGACCAGGCGGTTCCGGCCGCGGACGGCCGGCGCCAGCTCCTCCCCGTCGAGCACCGGGCCGGTGAGGTCCACCGCCACCATGTCGGCGAGGTCGTGGACCACGTCCGCCAGCGCCTCGGCGGTACGCCGCACGTCCAGCGAGAAACCGATCCGCGTCGCCGCGCTGTGCAGCAGCTCGCGCTGCCTGCGGATGCGCTCCTGCTCCGTGACGTCCTCCACGACCACGGCGACCCCCGACGGCTCACCCCGCGCATCCTCCATACGGAACGCGGACACCGACACCGTCCGATCCTGCGGCGGCCGCTCCCCGGACCGCCACTTGTGCTGCCGCGAGATCGCAGGCACCCCGCTCTCCAGCACCTCCCCGAGGATCGCCTCCGCCTGAGCCGCGTCAACGCCCCGCACCACACCGTCGAAACGCTCACCCGGATGCAGCGCCCGGGCCCCGAACATCCCGGAGGTGATGTTGGTGCGCTCCAGCGTCAGGTCCCGCCGCCGCAGGGCGATCCCCATCTCCCGCTGACCGAGCAGCGCCCGCAACAGCGCCACCCCCTGCCCCCACTCGACGGCCGACCCGGCCGGCACGAAGTGGATCAGCAGCGCGCCCGCCGAGCCGCCCATCGCCTCCGCCCAGAACGCCACCTCCACGGCGCCCCCGTCGGCGTGCAGCAGCCGGGTCCTGCCGGGGCCCGGCCGCGGTACCGCCACACCGTCCTCCGGGCCCCATCGCGCGCCGGTCGCGAGCAGATCGCCGGCCGGGCGCCCGGACACGGCCTCGGCCGGCCGCGCCAGCAGCCGCGCGGCCGGCTCGGACCAGCCCACGATCGTTCCCCCGCCGTCCACGACGGCCGTCGCGAGCACAGGGAAGAAGAACCCCTGGTCGTCCGGCGGTCCGGCGGGCGCGTCCATCGCCTGCTCCTGGTGGGGGACATAACGACATTACTCAACGTATCAGTATAACTCCGGCGAATCGAACGCAGGAGCGATACCAAACGTCGCCGTCGGGTCACCGTGCCGTCAGGCGGCCGCCCGTTCCGCGGGGGCGGGCGCCTGGGTGGTGGCCAGCCGCGCCTTTCGGGTGCTGGGGCCGAAGACGGCCAGCACGGCGGCGCCCAGCAGCCAGGTGCCGGCGATGAAGTAGAAGACGCTGCGGTAGCCGCTGCCGTTGTAGAGCGAGGCGATGATCAGCGGGCCCGCCGCGTTCGACAGCCGGCCGAGGCCGTACGAGAAGCCGGTGCCCAGCGAGCGGCCCCGGGTGTCGTACAGCTCCGGTGAGTAGGCGTACCCCAGCGCGGTGTAGCCGCGCTCGACCAGGTTGACCAGGAAGCCGAAGGCGACGATCAGGACCGGGTTGAACGTGAGCCCGTAGAGCAGGCCGCAGACCGCGATGACGGCGCCGAAGACGACCAGGCACCACTTGCGCTCGAAGCGGTCGGTGACCAGGGCCGCAAGGTAGGACCCGAGCGGCGCCCCCACCGTGGTGAGGGACACGTAGAAGATCGAGCTCCCGACGCTGAAGCCGTGCTTCGCGAGCAGGGTCGGCGCCCAGGTCGAGTAGCCGAAGAACCCGATGGTCTGGGTGACCCACAGGACCGTGAGCAGCAGGGTCGGGGCCAGGTACTTCTTCTGCAGCAGCAGGCGCAGCGGGGCCTTCACGGGCTCCTGCTCGGGCACCGGCGGCGCGGGCTCGGGCAGGGCGCCCTTCTCCGCGGTGACCTGCGCCTCTATCTCCCGCAGCACCGCCTCGGCCTCCTGGTGGCGGCCCTTGCTCTCGAACCAGCGCGGCGACTCCTTCAGCCGCCTGGCGAACAGGAGGTAGAAGAGGCCGATCGCGCCCCACAGGTACACCAGCCGCCACGACCAGTCGGTGAGCGGCACGGTCGCGCTGGCGATCAGGTTGGTGGCGGGGGTGCCGCAGATGCCGATGACGATGGCGTAGGCCTGGTACTTGCCGCGGATGGCCGCCGGATACAGCTCGTTGACGTAGATGACCGCCACCACCGTCATCGCGGACAGTCCGGCCGAGGTCAGCACGCGGAAGACGCCGAGCGAGACGACGTCCCAGGAGAAGACCGACGCGAGGGAGAAGACCCCGAAGAACACGGTGGTCAGCGTCAGCGCCCGCTTCCGGCCCCACCGGTCCGCCATCCAGCTCGCGGCCATCGCTCCGATGAACATGCCCACGAAGGACAGCGAGGTCACATAGGCCACCTGGTTGACCGTGACGCCCCACAGCTTCACCAGCCGCGGCGCGGTGATCGAGAAGCTGTTGATGTCCGCGAACTCGAAGAAGTAGGCGAACGCCACGATGGCGATGGTGACCTTGTGGAAACGGGCGGCGGGCAGCCGGTTCAGTCTGTTGAACGCGTTGACGGGTTGTGCAGGTGTGTGGTGCATCGGAACGCCTTTGTCCAGGGGGTGCGGGGTGCGGGGTGAGGGGGGAGCGGAGCGGCCCCGGGCGCGGGGGGAGGGGGGAGGGGCCGGGCGGCGGGGTCAGCCGGCTTCGCCGGGCCAGTAGAGCCGCATGGGGTTGTCGACCAGCAGCTTCTGCCGCTGCTCGGGGGTGACGGCCACCTGCGGTACGTAGTCGACGAGCAGGCCGTCGTCCGGCATGTGGCTCTTGAGGTTGGGGTGCGGCCAGTCGGTGCCCCAGAGCACGGCGTCGGGGAACTCCTCGATCACCCGGCGCGCGAAGGGCACCACGTCCCGGTACGGGTGCTGCTCGCCGTCGAGCGCGGCGGGCCCCGTGGCGGTGAGCCGCTCGGGGCAGGTCACCTTCACCCAGACGTCGCCCCGCTCGACGAACCGCAGGAAGCGGCTGAACTCCGGACCGCCGGCGGGCCTGGTCACATCGGGGCGGCCCATGTGGTCGATCACCAGCGGGGTGGGCAGCGCCCTGAAGAAGTCCTCCAGGTCGGGGAGGTCCGCGGCCTCGAAGTAGAGGACGACGTGCCAGCCGAGCGGGGCGATCTTCGCCGCGACGGTGGCCAGGTCCTCGGTGGGCACGGTGTCGACCAGGCGCTTGAGGAAGGCGAAGCGCACCCCGCGCACCCCGGCCGCGTCCAGCCGCCGCAGCTCGGCGTCGGTGACGTCCGGACGCACCGTCGCGATGCCCCGGGCCCGGCCGCCGGACGCCTGGACGGCGCCCAGCATGGCGCTGTTGTCCGCGCCGTGGCAGGTGGCCTGGACGATGACGTTGCGGCTGACGCCGAGGTGGTCGCGGAGCGCGAAGAGCTGGTCGCCGCTCGCGTCGCAGGGCGTGTACTTGCGCTCGGGCGCGTACGGGTAGGTGTCGCCGGGCCCGAAGACGTGGCAGTGGGTGTCCACGGTGCCGGCGGGCAGCCGGAAGGCGGGCCGGGACGGGTTCGGGTGCCAGTCCAGCCACCCGGGCGTCTTGGTGAATGCTGCGCTCATGGTTCTCCTCGTGGGCGGTGCCCCGGGGTGCGTCCCGGGTGCGGTGGCGAGTCCCCCTCTCGGCCCCCTGCGGGGTGCGCGGCGCCGTGGTCGGGCGGCGCCGCGCGGTGCTCCGGTTCAGTCGACGTAGCGCAGGCCGGCCTTCTCCAGCGGCTCCCGCATGCCGTACATGTCGAGGCCCAGCTCGCCGGCGGCGAGCCGTTCCCGCTTGCCGGCCTCGTTCTCCTCGCGCCTGCAGGCGGCCTCGGCGACCTCCGCGGCGCGGCCGGCCGGTACGACCACCACGCCGTCCAGGTCGGCCACGACCACGTCACCGGGGTGGACGAGCGCGCCCGCGCAGACGACGGGGACGTTGACCGAGCCGGGGGTGGCCTTGACGGTGCCCTTGGCGCTGATGGCGCGGCTGAAGACGGGGAAGTCCATCTCCTCCAGCTCCGCCACGTCCCGGCAGCCGCCGTCGATGACGAGGCCGGTGCCGCCGCGGGCACGGACCGAGGTGGCCAGCAGCTCGCCGAAGAAGCCGTCCGTGGACTCGGTGGTGCAGGCCGCCACGATGACGTCGCCGGGCCGCACCTGCTCCACGGCGACGTGCAGCATCCAGTTGTCACCGGGCTGGAGGAGGACGGTGACGGCGGGGCCGCAGATCCGGGCGCCGCGGTACACGGGCCGGATGCGGGGGTGCAGGAGGCCGGTGCGGCCCATGGCCTCGTGGATGGTGGCGACCCCGAACGGCTTCAGGGCCTCGACGTCGGCGCGCGGGGCACGGGTGATGGTGCGGTGCACGACTCCGAGTTCGTCCATGGCTTACTTCGTTCCTTCCGCGCTTCTCAGCGGCCCTGACGGGCCAGCAGGGCGTCGAGACGGGGGTAGACGTGACGGGCGTTGCGCTCCTGGATCGCGGCCAGCTCCTCGGGCGGCAGACCGGCGGCGTCCAGGTATCTGCGGGTGTCGTCGAAGTGGTGACCGGTGTCCGGGTCGACGCTCCGGACGGCGCCGATCATCTCCGAGGCGAACAGGATGTTGCGGTGCGGGACCACGCCGAGCAGCAGGTCGATGCCGGGCTGGTGGTAGACGCAGGTATCGAAGAAGACGTTGCCGAGGACGTGCTCCTGAAGCGGCGGCTTCTTCAGCGCCATGGCGAGGCCCCGGAAGCGGCCCCAGTGGTAGGGCACGGCTCCCCCGCCGTGCGGGATGACCAGGCGCAGCGTCGGGAAGTCCGCGAACAGGTCGCCCTGGACCAGCTGCATGAAGGCCGTGGTGTCGGCGTTGAGGTAGTGCGCGCCGGTGGTGTGGAAGGCCTCGTTGTCGCTGGTGCTCACGTGCACCATCGCCGGGATGTCGTACTCGACGAGCTTCTCGTACAGCGGGTACCAGGAGCGGTCGGTCAGCGGCGGCGCGGTCCAGTGGCCGCCGGACGGGTCCGGGTTGAGGTTGACGGCGACGGCGCCCAGCTCCTCCACCGCGCGGCGCAGCTCCGGCAGGCAGGTGGCGGGGTCGACGCCCGGCGACTGCGGCAGCATCGCGGCCGGCACGAACCGCTCCGGGTAGAGGGTGCTGACGCGGTGGCAGAGGTCGTTGCAGAGCGCCGCCCACTGCGCGGAGGTCGTGAAGTCCCCGATGTGGTGGGCCATGAAGGAGGCGCGCGGCGAGAAGACGGTGACGTCGATGCCGCGCTCGTCCATCAGCCGCAGCTGGTTCGCCTCGATGCTCTCCCGCAGCTCGTCGTCGCCGATGCGCAGCTCGGCGGGGTCGGGCGCGGCGGCCGGGTCCGCGAGGCCCGCGATCTGCCGGTCGCGCCAGGCGCCCAGGGCCGGCGGCGCGGTGGTGTAGTGGCCGTGTATGTCGATGATCAACGACGGTGCTCCTCGGGTGCGGTGGCCGACGGGGCGGCGGGGTGCCAGGCGCTCAGCGGGACGAGGACGTCGCCGGCCATGATCAGCCGTGCGGTGCGCAGCAGGGCCGACTTCTTGACCTGCTGGGGGTCGGCCGGGTCCAGGCCCAGCTCTACGGTGAACTCGCCCGCCGGGTGCTCCACGGAGACGGTGACGTCCGTGCCGGGAGCCAGGTCCGCCAGGTCGTGCGCGACGGTGCCGTCCAGCACGCAGGCGGTGGCGACGGTGACGGCGGCGAGGACGCCGATGGACTCGTGGCAGACGTGCGGGATGAAGCTGCGGGTGCCGATCGCGCCGCCGTGCGCGGGGCGGGAGACCAGGGTCATCTTCGGGTAGTTCTTCTCCCGTACGTCGCCGAGGCCCATCAGCTCCCCGCAGACCAGCCGGAGGCTCTCCAGGCGGTCCTTCAGCTCGGTGTCGGCGTTCAGCGCGGCGACGGGCTCCCGGCCGGTGCGGCCGAGCGCGGCGGCGTCCACGATCACCAGCGGCATGCCGTTGTCGATGCACGTCACGTCCACGGGGCCGGTGCCCGGCACCTCGACGCGGTCCCGGACGTGGCCGGTGGGCAGCAGGGCCGAGCAGACCGAGCCCGCGGTGTCCAGGAAGCCGATGGTGATGGGCGCGGCGGTGCCGGGCACGCCGTCGATGCGGGCCTCGCCGGCGTAGTCGACGTAACGGCCGTGCTCGCCCTGCGGGGTGCGGATGGTGATCTCGGCGGTGAGGCCGGTGTTCAGGGTGAGCACCCGCGCGGTGGTGGTGTCCCCGGACGGCGTCAGCAGGCCGGACTCGACGGCGAAGGGGACCACGGCCGCGAGCATGTTCCCGCAGTTCGGGGTGGTGTCGACGACGTCGCTGTCCGGCTGGAGCTGGGCGAAGCGGAACTCCAGGTCGATGCCGTCCCGGGTGCTGCGGTCCACGATGCCGGCCTTGCTGGTGAGCGGGTTCGCACCGCCCAGGCCGTCGATCTGGCGGGGGTCGGGCGAGCCCATGGCCGCCAGCAGCACCGCGTCCCGGGCCGCCCGGTCCGCGGGCAGGTCGGCGGCGCGGAAGAACGGGCCCCGTGAGGTGCCGCCGCGCATGAACCAGCAGGGGACGGCGGCCTGGCCGCCCCGTATGCGGGGACCTGGTCCGGCGTCCGTGGGCCCGGGCGCCGGGGTCGTCGTAGGCAGCGCCATTGCTCTCCCTCCGTCGGTGTCTGCGTCAACGTAACGGTTGACCAGATTGTTGACAATAATTTCGACGAAAAAGTCACTGTTATCGTCAGCGCCGGGGGCCGGGGGATAAACTCCCCCGAGTCGAGTGACGGAGCCAGGAAGGCGGCAAGGGGTGGCGGAGAACCGGCTCACCGGTCAGGCGGGACGGCGCGTGGTCAGCACGGCGATCCGAAAGGCGCTGTCGTCGGGGGACATGGTGCCGGGGCAGCGGCTGGTCGAGCAGGAGCTGTCCGAGTCGCTCTCGGTGACCCGCAGCTCGGTGCGCGAGGCGCTCCAGGACCTCGCCGCGGAGGGCCTGGTGGAGCTGGTGCCGCGCCGGGGCGCGCGGGTGCGGGTCATCTCCGTGGAGGAGGCGATCCAGATCACGGAGTGCCGGGCCGCCCTGGAAGGCCTGTGCGCCCGCCGCGCCGCCCAACTGGCCTCGGCGGAGGACCGCGAGGCGCTGCGCACCATAGGCGACCGGATGCGCGAGTCCGTCACACGGGGCGACCTCAGCTCCTACTCGGCCCTCAACCGCCAGCTCCATGCGGCCATCGCGGATATGAGCGGACAAAAGGTGGCAGATGGGCTATTGGAGCGCCTTAAGGGACAAATGGTGCGCTACCAGTTCCGCCTGGCCATGCGCCCCGGCCGCCCCTCGCAGTCCCTCCCCCAGCACCTGGCGATCATCGAGGCGATCGTGACGGGCGACGCCCCCGCGGCGGAGGACGCGATCCGCGCCCACCTGGACAGCGTGATCCAGGAACTGGGCGCCACCCCGGACGCCGGCACCACCGGCGACCCCGAGAACGACCTCCAGACGACTCAGGCCTGACGGCACCGGACGGTGTGCCGCCCGGCCTGCCCCGCCCGCCGCCCGTCGCCCGCCGTCCGCCGCGGCCCCACCCCGGGCGTGGAGAAGCCCGGCACCGGCACCGCGGAAGAGGCCCCGCGGAGCGCGCCCGGCGCCCGGTTTCCATCAGCCCCTCGCGGTTTCCTTTTCGGGCCGCGGGCCGGTGGGGGTTGCTCGCGCAGTTCCCCGCGCCCCTTCGGGGGCGCGGCCCTACCGCCGCGGGCCGCTGCCCCACCGCCGAGGGCGCAGCCCCACCAGGAGGGGGACAATGACGTCCTATGACGAGTGAACCCGCGTTCCAGCCGGTCAAGTCGGCCGATCGCGCGCTGGCCGTTCTGGAGGCGCTCGCCTCCGCGCCGCACCGGCGCAGCCTCAGCGAGCTGAGCAGGGAGCTGAACGTCCCGGTCAGCAGCCTGCACTCGATCCTGCGCACGCTCCAGCGCCGGATGTGGCTGGAGACCGACGCCACCGGCACCCGGTTCGGGATCGGTGTGCAGGCGCTGCTGGTCGGCTCCACGTATGCGCGCACCGACGACGTCGTGGTCCGGGCGGAGCCCGTGCTGGACTGGCTGAGCGAGCAGACCGGCGAGACGGTGCACTACGGCCGCCTGGAGGGCTCGCACGTGGTCCACCTGGCCAAGCGGGAGTCCCGCTACCAGCTGCGGATCTTCTCGGCGGTGGGCCGGCGGATCCCGGCGCACGCCACCGCGCTGGGCAAGGCGGTGCTGGCCGAGTACGCCGACGAGCGGGTCAGGGAGTTGCTCACCTGGCCGCTCGCGACGCTCACGCCGCACACCCGCGTGGCCGCCGACGCGCTGCTCGCGGACCTGGCCGAGGCCCGCAGGCTCGGGTACGCCACCGAGCAGGAGGAGAGCGACACCGGCCTCGGCTGTCTCGCGGTGGCCGTCCCCGACCAGCGGCCGGCCAGGGACGCGGTCTCCCTGGCCGTGCCGACCGCCCGGCTCGGCCCCGAGCGGCTGGCCGAGCTGGCGTCGCTGCTGCTGACGGCGCGGAACACCCTCCGGCAGCGGATCGGCGACCCGTCCGGCACGGAAGGGTTCCTGCGCGGACTCCGGTAGCCGGGGCGGCCGGGTTCCCACGGCCACCCCGGTCCGCGCCGGGTGGTGGTGCGGTCAGGCGCCGAGGTCCGGCGCCTGCCGGAGGAACGTGTCCAGGACGCCGTCGGCCACCTTGACCGGGCCCTGCGGCCGGGTGGTGCCCGGGATGGTGGTGATCGCCGCGGCCTTGCCCGCCAGGTCGGCCGCCTTGGCGAAGTCCGCCTGGCCGCTGCCGCCGAGCAGGGTGGCGCCGAGGCCGTCGAGGGTGGCGTTCAGGGCGTCGCCCCACAGGTCGAGCGCGTCCAGCCAGGGCTTGGTCTCCGCCAGGAACGCGGGGTCGCTCACGCCGGCCCGGATCTGCTCGGGCGCGTCCGCGAGCAGATGGGCGTAGGAGCGGAGGGTGAGCAGCGCGGCGGCGCGGCGGGCCGGGGAGCCGCTGCTCCAGGCGGTCCTGAAGGCGTCCAGTTCGGCCGCGAGCGCGGGTGCCTGCGGCTGCCAGTTCTCCGTGCCGAAGGTGGGTGCGAGGTGCTCGGTGTCGAAGAACGCGAGCAGGGCCCGGGTGGTGGCCTTGTCGCCGCCGGCCAGGTAGCCGGCCGCCGCCCGCCAGGTGCGGGCCGGGTCGTAGGCCTCGTCGTTCCAGGCGAAGGACGCGCCGCCGAAGAGGGCGACCTTGCTCGCCGCGGCCTGGTTCATGGGATTGAGCACGATGCCGCTGAGCTCGTCGTGCAGTCCGGCCTCGCGCTTGTCGTAGGGGGCCATGAGGAGGCGTCCGGTGGTCTGCCCGTAGTCGTTGACGGGGTAGTTGTCCCAGAGGAACACCTTGCGGCCCCAGACCTCGGAGGCGGCACGGGCGTCCGTGACGCTGACGGACGGCGGCACCACGGCCGTCCCGGTCCACTGCACGACGATCTTCGGGTCCAGTTGCTCGCGCAGGACGCTCTTGTAGGCGGAGTCGGCCGTGTCGGAGTACTCGGTGGGCACCATCTGGAGCGGCTTGGTGCCGGCGTGGGTGTCGACGAAGTCGTGCTGCACGGTGTTGAGCAGGTCGGCCTGTGCCTGTCCCGCGCTGCCGCGGCCCGGGGCGCCGTACTTGTCCTGGTCGCCGGCGCAGTTCCACTTGGTGTAGCTGATGTCGTCCAGCGCCACGTAGAAGCTGCGGGCGCCCTGGTCGTAGAGGCTGCCGAGCTTCTTCTCCAGGGCGGCGACGTCGTCCGGGTCGCTGTAGCAGATGGACAGGCCCGGGGAGACGGCGTACGTGAAGTCCACGTGGTGGGCGGTGGCCTGGTCGATCAGCTCGTGCAGGTCGGCGAGCTTGTCGGCGGGGTAGGGCTCGCGCCAGTTCTCCCGCAGGTAGGTGTCGTCCTTCGGCGTGTAGATGTAGGTGTTGGCCTTGATGTCGCCGTAGAACGCGAGCTGGTCGAGCCGGTCGGTGTGCGACCAGGGGGCGCCGTAGAAGCCCTCGATGCTGCCGCGCAGCGGCATGCTCGGGTAGTCGGTGACGGTGACGGCGGCGATGGTGCCCCGGCCGGTGAGCTGACGGAACGTCTGGGCGGCGTAGTAGGTGCCGTCGCCGTCGTTGCCGGCGAGCACGACGGTGCCCCCGTCGCCCGCCGCCCGGGACGCGAGGGAGTAGCCCTCCGCGACGAGGTCGCCGGGCACCGTACCGCCCGCGGCGCGCAGGGCGTCGGACACGGCCCGGTCGGTGATGGCGCCGACCACGACCGTGAGCGCCGCCCGGGGCGCGCCGGCCGCGGCGCCGGTGGCGGTGGCCTGGTCGATGTGGCGGGCCCCGGCGGCGGTCAGCGCCTTCTTGAGCACGTCGACGCTCGGGCCGTCCACGCCCTCGCCGGTCAGCAGCCGGACCCGGTCCGGCACGCGCAGGGCCCGGCCCGCGGACGCCATGTGCTGGGGGGTCGGGGTGACGACGGGCAGGGCGCCCGGCGCGACGGTGCCGGACTCGGCTCCCACGGATCCGGCCGCGCCGGCCGGCACGGCCGTGACCATGCCGACGGTCAGGGCGACGGCACCGAGAAGAGCGAGACGGGACGGGCGACTTCGGAATCTGCAGGGCACAGCACCTCCAGGGTTGGTGGCCACCACACGACGCGGATGAGGATGTGGTCTAAACCACCACCCCCCGGCTGTCACTGTCAAGATCCCCTCACGCCTGCTCCCCGGCACCGAGCCCTGTGGGCACCTCCGATGGGGCACCTCCGGGGGCGTCTCTGGGGGCGGCTCCCCGGGTCTCCGGGGGGCCTCCTGGGGTTCGCCGGACGCCCTGGAGAGACGGGCGCGGACGCGGGTCCACTGCGATCCGACACGTCTCCCGTTCATCCCACATGTTCGGTGCAGAACGGAACAAAGGCATTACCGTTCGCATAACCCAAGCAGCGTCCGTCGGCAGCCGGAACACAGAGCGTCCCGCTCATGAGCACCTCGTCGAGCACCCGTATCCAGCCGCCCGCCGCGGGCCGCGGCCCGGCGCATGTCCGTCCAGGTGGGATTCCTGGCCGTTCGAGCACGGCGGCCGGGCGGGCGCGCCGGTGATTCTGAGGGGGCAGTCCCGACCGACACTTCGATGGGAGCCGATCATGTCCGAGGAGATCGCGGGAGTCGCCGTCCCCGACAGCCGAATCGCCGCCGAGGCGACCGAGCTGGTGCGGGAGTCCACCACCCCGCTCCTCTTCCACCACTCACGCCGGGTGTTCCTCTGGGGCAGCCTCCAGGCCCGTGCCCTCGGCATCCAGCCGGACCCGGAGCTGCTGTACATCGCGGCGCTCTTCCACGACACGGGACTGGTGCCCGCCTACCGCAGCCAGGACCAGCGGTTCGAGCTGGACGGTGCCGACCAGGCGCGCGCCTTCATGCTCTCGCACGGGTACTCGTCCTCGGACGCCGATGTGGTGTGGACGGCGATCGCCCTGCACACCACGCCCGAGGTGCCCTACAAGATGGCCCCGGAGATCGCCGCGACGACCGCCGGCGTGGAGACCGACGTCCTCGGCATGCGGCTGGGCAACCTGACGAAGGAGGAGATCGAGTCCGTCACCGCGGTGCATCCCCGGCCGGACTTCAAGCGGCAGATCCTCCAGGCGTTCAAGGAGGGCTTCGACTACCGCCCGGACACGACGTTCGGCACCGTCAACGCCGATGTGCTGGAGCACTTCGTGCCCGGCTTCCGGCACATCGACTTCGTGGACGTCATCCAGAACTCCGCCTGGCCCGAGTGAGGGCGAGTGGGCGGAGGGCGCCTGTCGGGAACTCGGCACGACCCCCGCGAAGTTCGTCGGACCGGTCCGCTCCGACATCGCCAAGGCGCTGCTCGACGCCGGGCACAGCGTGACCCGGGCGGCCCGGATGACCGGATACGGCACGCCCGGGTCGCTGCGCAGGTCCTTCATCGCCCACCTGTCGATCTCGCCGCCGCGGTACCGGCGGCGGTTCGCCGGCACGACGGGACAGGCCGGGCGGGACGACGCTGAGGAGGCCGACGGGACCGAGGAGGCTGAGGGGGCCGACAGGAGCGAGGAGGCTGAGGGGGCCGCGGTGGGCCGACGGCGGGCACGGTGGGGCCAGTGGGGCCCGATGGGCCGGCGGAGCTGGTGGGGTCGATGGGGCCGGCGGGACCGGGGACCGGGGGGCCGGGGTTGCGGGACCGCGTTGCGGGGCGGCGACCGGGCCCCGCCCGCCCGACACTCCCCCTCGGAACGGCGACGACGTGACGCTCTCGCCGGGGATTCTCGCGCCCACGCGGCGGAGCCGCACACCATGCCGCAGCCCCGCGCCCCTGAGGTGGGCCGGGGCCGGCCCACCTCAGGGCCGGCGGGTCGGCTCAGGGCTCCGGCGGGTCGGCTCAGGGCTCCGGCGTCATCAGGGCGCCGCCGTCGTCGAGGGCCTGCTCGGCCCAGATGATCTTGCCGTGTTCGGTGTACCGGGTACCCCACCGCCGGCTCACCTGGGCCGTCAGGAAGAGCCCGCGGCCGTCCTCGTCGCCGGCGCGGGCGTGCCGCATGCGGGGCGCCGCGGGGCTGCCGTCGGCGACCTCGCAGGTCAGCGTCTGGTCCCGGAGCAGCCGCAGCTGAATGGGGCCCTCCGCGTGCCGGATGGCGTTGGTGACCAGCTCACTGGCGACGAGCTGGGACGGGAACACCATGTGCGCCAGCTCCCAGGACACGAGCTGCCGCTCCACGAGGGACCGGGCGGTGGCCACCACCGCCGGATCGCTCGGCAGGTCCCACGCGGCGACCTGGTCCTCGTCGAAGACATGCGTACGGGCCAGCAGCAGCACCGCGTTCGACCGGGGCGCGCCGTTCAGCAGCGCGTCGGCGGTGGTCCTGGAGGCCTGCTCCACGGGCGCGCCGTCGGCGGCCGCGAGGCGGTCGGTCAGGGTCTGAAGGGGGGTCTGGCTCCGCTCGTGGCCGTCTCCCGAGAGCAGTCCGGGGGTGTACAGGGCGATGGTGCTCTGGGCCGGCAGGTCGGTGTCGGCGGTGCCGAACGGGCTGTCGCCGGTGCCCAGGGCCACCCCGGAGGGCAGGTCGGCCGGCTCGACGGTGCCGTCGGGGTAGGCGATCAGCGGCGCGGGGTGGCCGGCGCTGGCCACGCTGAGGTGGCCGGTCGTCGGGTCGTACACCACATAAGCGCAGGTGGCGCCGGCCACCCCGCCGGGCGCGGGGCTGCCTTTCGGCGTCTCGGCGCGCTCCCGGCTGATGTGGGTGACGAGGTCGTCGAGCCGGGCCAGCACCTCGTCGGGGCCGAGGTCCAGCTCGGCGAGGGTGTGGATGGCGGCACGCAGCCGGCCCATCGCCGCGGAGGCGAGCACCCCGCCGCCGACGACGGTGCCCACCACGAGGGCCAGCCGCGCCCCGGGCAGCGGAATCGCGTCGAACCAGTCGCCGCCGGTGCCCTCGGCCACGCTGTTGTGCGCGATCTCCATGGCGCTCTGCTGGGGGAAGCGGGAGGGCAGCAGCTCGCGGCGGACCGCGCGGGCGAGGGCGTGCTCGCGGGTGAAGCGGCGTGCGTTGTCGATGCAGACGGCGGCACGGGAACTCACCTCGCGCGCGGTGACGAGGTCGTCCTCCTCGAAGGTGCGCGCGGTCCCGAACCGGTAGAACGAGGCGAGCCCCAGCGTCGTCCCGCGCGCCCGCAGCGGGACGACCAGTGCGAACAGGCCGTGTCCGGTGTCCTCGAAGTCCGCGATCAGCCGGCGCCCGGAGGGCTCGGGCTCGCTCACCTGGAACAGCATGGGTTCCCGCCTCTTCAGGCACTCCTGGAACGCGGGCGGAAAGGGGAAGGTGGTGCCGACGTCCACCAGCGGGTCGCCGGCGGAGGCGGCGAGCACCGGGTTGACGGCGACGCCGGCCCTGCGGAGCGCCGGGCGCGAGACGCCCTCGGGCTCGTCGCCGCGCAGCACCGGGTCGACCACGTCCGCCACCGCGGCGTCGCAGAAGCCGGGCACCACCACGTCGGTCAGCTCCTGGGCGGTGCGCATGATGTCGAGGGTGGTGCCGATGGCGCCGCCGGCCTCGGCGAGCAGGGCGAAGCGCTGCTCGGTCCGGCGGCGCGCCGTGATGTCCACGGTGGTGTCGGCGACGCCCACCACGCGCCCCGCGGTGTCCTGGAGCCGGAAGGCGGAGGTGGCGAAGTGGTGCTCGTTGTCCGGGTCGCCCGGCGGGTAGCCGTGCACGTGGAAGCCGACGACGGGGATGCCGGTGTCCCGGACCTTGGCGAGCATCGCCTCCTTCTCGTCGAAGTTGGACTCCGGCCACACCTCGTGCGGCCGCATCCCCAGGGACTCGGAGGTGAAGATGTCCTGCATCCCCTCGGCCGCGGCGTTGTAGCGGCGCAGCCGCAGGTCGGCGTCGAAGACGCACAGCCCGATCGGGGACTGGGTGAAGAGGGTCTCCAGCGTCGCGCTGTCCATGGCCTGGCCCATCGGGGTCACGGGGCTCAGCACCAGGTGCCAGCGCGGCGCGCCGCCCGGCGCGGGCTCGGCGGGCCGGACCCGCAAGGAGCACGCCTCCACATGACCATCCTTGCGGCGGACGCGCAGCGGCGCCCCGACCGCCTCCTCGCCGTCCGCCGCCACCAGGTCGGCGAGCAGGCTGACGGCGGGGCGGCCGACCACCTCGGGCCCCTGGTAGCCGAAGAGCCGCTCGGCCTCAGGGCTCCATGCGGCCACGGTGCCGTGCGCATCGACGGTGACCCCCGCTTCGGGCCCGGATGGGGCCGGTCCGCGGCGGTTCTCCTCATGCGTGGTGAAGGGGTCACCCACAGGCATCAATCCCCCTATAGCCTCCTTCTCCAGCATGTCACGGTATGAGTTGTTTCAAGATGTTCTCCAGTGGTCCCCGAACGGCCTCCCGCGGCCCTCGGACGGCCTCCCCGCGGCGCACGGGCGTGGCGCAGGGCGGCCGGAGGGGCCCTCCACGGGCCCGGGCCGACGGAACCGGAACCGGGCGGCGGGACCGGAACCGGGCGGCGGGACCGGAACCGGGCGGCGGGACCCTGTCGAGCGCGGCGGCCGGACGAGATATCTTGATGTCAAGCAATGTTGCAGACGCAGAAGACGCAGACGCGGAGCGGAGCACCCGGTGACAGACTCGACCATCATCTACACGCACACCGACGAGGCACCGGCCCTGGCGACGTATTCCTTCCTGCCGGTGATCGAGGCCTACGCCTCCACCGCCGGCGTCGCCGTGGAGAGCCGGGACATTTCCCTCGCGGGCCGGATCATAGCCAGCTTCCCCGAGTGGCTTCGGGAGGACCAGCGCATCGACGACGCCCTCGCCGAGCTGGGTGAGCTGGCCCGGACGCCCGGCGCGAACATCATCAAGCTGCCGAACATCTCGGCGTCGATCCCGCAGCTGAAGGCCGCCGTCGCGGAGCTCCAGCAGCAGGGCTACGCGCTGCCGCCGTACCCGGACGAGCCGAAGACCGACGAGGAGCGGGACATCCGCGCCCGCTACGACAAGGTCAAGGGCAGCGCCGTCAACCCGGTGCTGCGCGAGGGCAACTCCGACCGCCGGGCGCCCGCCTCGGTGAAGAACTACGCCAGGAACCACCCGCACCGCATGGGCGCCTGGTCCGGCGACTCGAAGACCAACGTCGCGCACATGACCGCCGACGACTTCCGCTCCACCGAGAAGTCCGCCGTCATCGCCGCGGACGGCGCCCTGCGCATCGAGCTGTCCGGGGACGACGGCAGCACCACGGTGCTCCGCGAGTCGGTGCCGGTGCTCGCGGGCGAGGTCGTGGACGCCTCCGTGATGCGCGTCGCGGCGCTGCGCGAGTTCCTCACCGCGCAGGTCGCCCGCGCCAAGGCCGAGGACGTGCTGTTCTCGGTGCACCTCAAGGCGACCATGATGAAGGTCTCCGACCCGATCATCTTCGGCCATGTGGTGCGCGCGTTCTTCCCGAGGACGTTCGCGGAGCACGGGCAGACGCTCGCCGCCGCGGGCCTCACGCCGAACGACGGCCTCGGCGGCATCCTCAAGGGCCTGGACGGGCTCCCCGAGGGCGCGAAGATCAAGGAGTCCTTCGAGGCGGAGCTCGCCGAGGGCCCCGCGCTGGCGATGGTCGACTCCGACCGCGGCATCACCAACCTGCACGTGCCGAGCGATGTGATCGTGGACGCCTCGATGCCCGCCATGATCCGCACCTCCGGCCACATGTGGGGCCCGGACGGCCAGGAGGCGGACACCCTCGCGGTGCTCCCGGACAGCAGCTACGCCGGCATCTACCAGGTCGTCATCGACGACTGCCGCGCCCATGGCGCGTTCGACCCGGCCACCATGGGCTCGGTGCCGAACGTCGGCCTGATGGCGCAGAAGGCCGAGGAGTACGGCAGCCACGACAAGACCTTCGAGATCCCCACCACCGGCACGGTGCGGGTGCTCGACGGCAGCGGCGCCGTGATCCTGGAGCAGACGGTGAGCGCCGGCGACATCTTCCGGATGTGCCAGACGAAGGACGTGCCGATCCGGGACTGGGTCAAGCTCGCCGTCACCCGCGCCCGGGCCACCGGCGACCCGGCGGTCTTCTGGCTGGACGAGGGCCGGGCGCACGACGCCAACCTCATCGAGAAGGTCAGGGCGTACCTGCCCGAGCACGACACCGAGGGCCTGCAGATCGAGATCATGTCGCCGGTCGACGCGATCGCGTTCTCGCTGGAGCGGATCAGGCGCGGCGAGAACACCATCTCCGTCACCGGCAACGTGCTGCGTGACTACCTGACCGACCTCTTCCCGATCCTGGAGCTGGGCACCAGCGCCAAGATGCTCTCGGTGGTGCCGCTCATCAACGGCGGCGGGCTCTTCGAGACCGGCGCGGGCGGCTCCGCGCCGAAGCACGTGCAGCAGCTGGTGAAGGAGAACTACCTGCGCTGGGACAGCCTCGGCGAGTTCCTCGCGCTCGCGGTCAGCTTCGAGCACCTGGCGCAGAAGACGGGCAACGCCCGGGCGCAGATCCTGGCGGACACCCTGGACCGCGCCACGGCCACGTTCCTCAACGAGAACAAGTCCCCCACCCGGCGCGTCGGCGGCATCGACAACCGCGGCAGCCACTTCTACCTGGCGCTCTACTGGGCCCAGGAGCTGTCGCGGCAGACGGACGACACCCGGCTCGCCGAGGCGTTCGCCCCGCTCGCCAAGACGCTGACGGAGCAGGAGGCCACCATCGTGGAGGAACTGCTCGCGGCGCAGGGTTCGCCGGCGGACATCGGCGGCTACTACCAGCCGGACCCGGCGAAGGCGTCGGCGGTCATGCGCCCCTCCAAGACCTTCAACCAGGCCCTGGCGTCCCTGACGTCCTGACAACATGCCGCGGAGTCCGGGGCCGACGCAGGGCCCCGGAGCCGCGGCCGGACACGAACGCCCGGCCCCGGACGCACCGTCCGGGGCCGGGCGTCGCCGGGCGCGGGGACCACCGGGGTGCGGCGAGTGAGTCCACACGTCGCCGGGACGGCGGCACCGCGTCCCGGGCGCGCTACGCCGTGCCGTCCGCCGACGGCACGGGCAGGTCCCGCGTGTCCAGGGTGTCCCGCGTGTCCAGGGTGTCCAGGATCAGGGCGAGCGCGCCGTGCAGGGCGGTGTCGTGGGGGAAGGCGCTGGGGACCAGTTCCGGGGGGAACGGGGCCGCCTCGCGCAGGCGGGCCATCAGGGGCGGGAAGATCCGGTCGGCCGAGCGCATCATGCCGCCGCCCACGGCGATCCGCTGCGGGTCCAGCACGGTCGCGAGGTTGGCCACGTGCACCGCGAGGTGGTCCAGGGCGTCGTCCACCAGGGCCCGGACCCGGGGCTCGGTGGAGCCGAAGAGGTCCGCCGCGGTCGGGCTGCCGCCGAGCAGTTCGGCGCCCCGGTGGGCCAGGCCCATGCCGGAGAAGTACTCCTCCAGCGGCGCCCGGTCCGAGGCGGCGCCGGCCGTGTCGCCGGGGCCGCGCAGCAGGTAGCCGATCTCGCCGGCGGCGTTGTGCGCGCCGCCGAGCACCCGGCCGCCCACGACCAGCGCGGCCGCCAGCCCCGTACCGAGGTTGAGGTAGATGCCGGGGTCCACGCCGCGCAACGCGCCCCAGCGGGCCTCGGCGAGCCCGGCCGCCTTGACGTCGTTGTCGGCGGCGACCTCCGCCAGGCCCAGGTGCTCGCGGACCAGCGCGGGCAGCGACAGCTCGCCCCAGCCGGGGATGTTGGGCGCCATGAGCACCCGGTCCTCGTGGACGACCCCGGGGCTCGCGACGCCCGCTCCCAGGCAGCGGCCCCCGGTCTCGGCCGACGTCTCCGCGGCGAGCCGCTCCGCCGTGCGCAACGCGCGCTCGACCGTCTGCCGGGCGCCGCGGGAGGCGTCCGTGTCGATCCTGGTCCGCCGCAGCAGGCGCCCGTCACGCGTGGCGGTGGCGACGGCCACCTTGGTGCCGCCGACGTCGATACCGAGGACGAAATCCACCCGGTCCGCGCCGTCACCGCGGCCGGTCCCCGGCAGGCCGCCCGCAGCGGCGGCAGCGGCATCGGCGGCCGTCCCGGGCGGCGGCGGAACGCGGGTCACACGGTCTCCTGGGGGTCGGGCAGCCCGGCGGGGGTGGCGGTGGCGGGCGTGGTCAGGAAGTTCTCGTTGATCTCCTTCGGGCCGAACGGCCACACCTTCTCGACCCGGGCCCACACCAGGAACGCGATCACGCCGAGGGCCACCCAGGCCAGCGACCACTCGATGGGGTGCAGGCCGGGGTTGTTCTTGTCGGCGAAGACGTACACGCTCAGCCAGCCCGCGAGCGCGACCACGCTCGGCAGCGGATAGAGCCACATCCGGTACGGCCGCTTCAGCCCCGGCTGCCGCCTGCGCAGCACCGTGACGGCGGCGACCTGGGCGAAGGACTGGACGATCACCATGACGGTGGTCAGCAGCGTGATCAGCACGGTCAGCGGCGGCGTCTTCGCCGAGGTGCCGAGGTGGCGGCTGACCAGGAAGGCCAGGGCGGTGATCACGACCATGGTGACCAGGCTCAGCACCGGGAACCGGTGCTTGGGGTGGAGCCGGCCGAACTGCCGGAAGAAGACCTTGTCCCGCGCCGCGTCGTACGGCACCCGGGAGCCGCCGAGCAGTCCGGCGAAGACCGAGGTGAAGGCGGTGATGAGGATCAGGCCGGTGATGACGTCGGCGGTGGTCCTGCCCCACGCCTTCTCCAGCACCACGGCCGCGACCGACCGCGACGCCGGGTTGTCCGGGTCGATCATGTCCTTCCAGTTGACCACCCCGAGCGTGCCGATCTGCATCAGCAGGTAGATCGCCATCACGCCGACGATCGCGTAGATGATGGACCGGGGCAGCACCCGACCGGGGTTCTTGACCTCGGCGCCCAGGTACGCGGTGGTGTTGTAGCCCAGGTAGTCGTAGATGCCGATGGTCAGGCCCGCGGCGAAGCCCAGCCAGAACTTGGAGCTGCCGAGCTCGAAGGCGCCCGCCGGGTAGGTGAAGGCGTCATGGGCGTGGAAGTGGGTGAAGGACGCGATGATCACACACGCCACGCTGACGATCATGATCACCCACAGCACCGTGGCGAGCCGGCCGATGGACTCGATCCGCCGCCACAGCAGCACCACGACCACCAAGCACATCGCCAGTCCCACCAGATCGCCCTGGCCGCTGCTCATGGAGGGCCAGAGGTAGGTGAGGTACTGCACGAAACCGGCCACACCGGTGGACATGATCAGCGGGATGAAGAGCATGGCGGTCCAGGTGAACAGGAACGGCATCAGCCGGCCCGTGCGGTACTGGAACGCCTCGCGGAGGTAGATGTACGAGCCGCCGGCTCCGGGCATCGCGGCTCCCAGCTCGGCCCAGATCAGCCCGTCGGCCAGCGCCAGGACCGCCCCCGCGACCCAGCCGATCACCGCCTGGGGGCCGCCGAAGGCCATCACCATCGCCGGGATGGTGATGAAGGGACCGACGCCGACCATCTGGCTCATATTGATGGCACTCGCCTGGAACTGGCCGATCCGGCGTATGAACCCGGGATCGGCCGGCGCGGGCTTCCGCTCCGTGTCGGCCATCAGGGCCACCTCCTCTGGCTGCCGCGGGGACGTCGTCGTCAGGAAAGCGTCAGGATGACCAGATCAAGTTAGGCTCCTTAACAAAAAGTCGTCAACCGTCCGGCTGGGATTCACCGCGGCCGGCGGGCCCCGGGGCGCCGTCTCGTAACCTGGTCGTCATACGCGGGGCACGCGCAGGGGACACACGCACCAGAGCCACGCGCCGGGGACGGCGGCCGGGATCAGGGAGACGATGCTGAACGGTTCGACCGGGGACGACGGGACCGCCGCCGCCCCACGCCCCACCGAGCCCGGCCCACGCCCCGCCGAGCGGACGGCACACCCCACCGGGCGGGCGCCGGGCGCCCCCGGGCGCTCCCCTGATGCCGCGGGCCGGCCGTCGGACACCGCCGGGCGGCCGTGGAACCGCGGCGTGCTGCGCAGCATCAACGAGCGCACCCTCCTGGAGGCGTTGCGCGCCGCCGGCACCACCTCGCGGGCCGAGCTGGCCCGCGCCACCGGCCTGTCTAAGCCCACCGTCTCCACCGCGCTGGCCAGCCTGGAGCGGGCCGGCCTGGTGCGCCGCACCGGCGAGGTCGCGCGCGGCCGGGGGCGCGGCCGGGCCGCCGTGCTCTACGAGGCGGACCCGGAGGCCGGCTTCGTGCTGGGCGTGGACGTCGGCCGCCGCTGGCTGCGCGCCGCCGCCGCGGACCTGGACGGCCGGGTGGTCGGCCGCCGGGACGCGCCCAACACCGCCCGCACCGCCGGCGCGATGGTGCGGGACGCCGCCCGGCTGGCCCGTGCGGTCGCCGCGGAGTCCGGCCTCGTCTGGTCGCAGGTGGTGCACACGGTCGTCGGCAGCCCGGGGGTCACCGACCCGGGCACGCACCGGGTGCGCTACGCGGTCAACCTCCCCGGCTGGGGGCGCAGCGGGCTCGTCGAGCGGCTCAGCGCCGAGCTGGGCACCGGCCTCGACGTGATGAACGACGCCAATCTGGCCGCGCTCGGCGAGTACGCGCTCGGCGCCGGGCAGGGCGCCCGGCTCTTCGCCTACCTGTGGGTCGGCACCGGACTCGGGGCGGGCATCGTCAGCGACGGCAGGCTGTTCCGGGGACGGCACGGGGCGGCGGGTGAGCTCGCCTACCTGCCGCTGTTTCCGTTGCCGGACGGGGCGGAGCCAGAGCCGCCGGTGGGCGGGCACTCCCCCGGTTCCGTGCCGCGCGGGCCGATGGAGGACGCGGTCAGCGCGGACGCGGTGGTGCGGCTCGCCCGTGCGATGGGCATGCCGGCCGGCACCACGCGCACCGCCAAGGACGTGTTCGCCGCGGCCCGGGCCGGCGACGCCGTCGCCAGGTCCGTCGTCGAGCGGGAGGCGGCGCGCCTAGCGCACGCGGTGGCGGCGCTGTCCGCGGTGCTCGATCCGGAGCTGGTGGTGCTGGGGGGCGGCGTCGGGCGGAACGGGGACCTGCTGCTCGGGCCGTTGCGGAGGACGTTGCACTCGCTGACGCCGCTGCGGCCTCGCGTGGTGTCGTCCACGCTCGGGGACGACGCGGTGCTGCTCGGGGCCGTGGCGATGGCGGCGGAGGCGGCCCGCGAACGCGTCTTCGACACCCGGAACGGCTCCGGGACCTGACGTGGGCTCCGCCCCCCGGCGGAACCGGTGGCGGGCGTACGCAGAACGCGCGACGAGGCGACGAGGCGACGAGGCGACGAACGACTGTTCGTCGCCTTGCGTCACCGGCTCAGGGACCGGGGAGGTCCCACCCACCCGGGTCAGGGCACCGCACCCCCGACAGGGTGCCGACGTGCCGTCAATCGTTTGCTCGCGAGGCGCTCTTGACTTAGTTAGGGAGCTTTCCTGAATCATGGGTGGGGCCCCGGAGCGGGGTCGTCGCGTTGCCGTCCACCCCGAGCCGGAGGCAGGCATGCCTGGTTTGCGTTCCCTTCTCAGTCGCAGTGCACGCCCGCCGAGAGGCCGGCGCCGGGCCCCGGCGGTTGCCGCCGTGCTGGTCGCGGCGCTGTTGCCGGTCGGCATCGGCGGTGGCGTCTCGGGGGCCGCGGCCCAGGCACCGCCGCCGCCCGTCACCACCCCACCGTTCCACATCACGCCGTCCGGCGGCCCGGGCACGGCGAGTGCCATCCGCTCCTGGCAGGTGCAGTCGAGCGCCGTCACCGGCGGGGCGGACGGCGCGGCCCTCTCCCGCACCGGCTACGACACCGGCGGCTGGTACGTGGCGCCCGCGCGGTCCACCGTGGTGGCCGCGATGCTCGCCGACGGGCTGTACCCGGACGTCTTCCGCTCGAAGAACCTGAGCGCGATCGATCCCGCGATGTTCCAGGTGCCGTGGTGGTACCGCAGCACCTTCACCGTGCAGGGCGGCGGGCGCACGGTGTTGCGCGCGGACGGGATCATCCCGGGCGCCGACGTCTGGGTGAACGGCAGGAAGGTCGCCTCCCGCGGCACCGTCCAGGGCGCCTACACCGTCAACGACATCGACATCACCGCCGACGTGCACCCGGGCGAGAACGCCGTCGCCTTCGAGGTGCCGCCCACCGACCCCGACAAGGACCTCACCCTCGGCTGGGTGGACTGGAACCAGGCGCCGCCCGACAACAACATGGGCATCTGGCGCGACGTCGAGATCCTGCGCACGGGCGGGGTGCGGCTGAGCAACGCGCGGGTCACGCCCGACCTCGACGTGCCCTCGCTGGACCGCGCCGACCTCACCGTCGCCGTCGACGCGCACAACGCCGGGTCCGAGCCAGCCACCGTGCGGATCACGGGGGCCGTCAGCGGGCACGGCGCGTCCGTGCCGCTGAGCCGGAGCGTCGAGCTGGCCGCGGGCCAGACGAAGACGGTCACCTTCTCCCCCGAGGACACCCCGGGTCTCGCCCTGCGCCACCCGGCCGTGTGGTGGCCGGTCGGCGAGGGTGCCCACCCGCTGTACGACCTGGAGCTGACCGCCGAGCAGGGCGGCGCGGTCACCGACCGGGCCGCCACGAGCTTCGGCGTGCGCAGTGTCACCAGTTCCGTGGCGCCGGGCGGCGGGCGGCAGTTCGTCGTCAACGGCCGCAAGGTGCAGCTGCGCGGCGGCGGTTGGGCGCCGGACATGTTCCTGAGGGACGACCAGCGGCGCACCGCGGACGAGCTGGGTTACGTGGCCGACCTCGGCCTGAACACCGTCCGGCTGGAGGGGAAGCTGGAGAACCCGGAGTTCTACGACCTGGCGGACCGCGCCGGGATCATGGTGCTGCCCGGCTGGGAGTGCTGTGACAAGTGGGAGGCGTGGGCCGGCACCGGCGGCGAGCCGTGGACGGCCGAGGACCACGCGGTGGCCGCGCGCTCGGCGGCCGACGAGGCGGTGCTGCTGCACAACCACCCGTCGGTGGTGGCCTTCCTGATCGGCAGCGACAACGCCCCGCCCGCCGACATCGCCAAGGCGTACACCGACGCGCTGACCGGCGCGGGCTGGTCCGTGCCGATCGTCTCCGCCGCCTCCGACCAGAGCACCGAGCCCACCGGTGACTCCGGCATGAAGATGAACGGCCCCTACGCGTACGTCCCGCCGAACTACTGGTACTCCACCCGCGACGACCAGGGCGGCGCGATCGGCTTCGACTCGGAGACCAGCGCGGGCGAGGCCATCCCGCGGCTGCCCACCCTCCAGGCGATGCTGACGCCCGAGGAGCAGCGGCAGCTCTGGCAGGAGCCGAAGACACCGCAGTACCACGCGGGCCGCACCGGCTCGCAGTTCTCCGACCTGTCGATCTTCGACAACGCCCTGTCGCACCGCTACGGGCCGCCGACCGGCCTCACCGACTACGTGCGCAAGGCGCAGCTCGCGAACTACGAGGCGACCCGGGCGCAGTTCGAGGCGTTCGGCAGCCGCGCGGACGCGGACCGGCCGGCCACCGGCGTCATCTACTGGATGCTCAACAACGCCTGGCCCAGCCTGCACTGGCACCTCTTCGACTACGACCTGGACCAGGCGGGCGGCTATTTCGGTGCGAAGAAGGCGGGCGAGCCGGTGCACGTCCAGTACGCGTACGACACCTCGGCGGTGCAGGTCGTCAACCACACCCCGGACGCGACCGGTGCCCTGACCGCGCGGGTCCGGGTGCGGGACCTGGACGGCACGGTGCGGCTGGACCGGAAGGCTCCGGTCGGCCCGGTGCCGGGCGGGCACACCGCGACCGCCCTCACCCTGAAGCCGCCGGCCGGCCTGACCACCGCGTACTTCGTGGAGCTGACCCTGAGCGACGCGCAGGGCCACGAGGTCAGCCGCAACGTCTACTGGAACTCCACCCACCCGGACGTCCTCGACGACGCCAACACCACCTGGTACTACACGCCCGAGAGCGAGTACGCCGACCTGACGGCCCTGCAGAAGCTGGCGGACGCGGACGTCACGGCCGCCGTGGACTCCGGCACGGCGGGCGGCCGGACGACGACCCGGGTGACCCTGCGCAACACCGGCACGGTGCCCGCGGTCGGGCTGCACACCAGCGTGGTCGGCGCCCGGCACGGGGCCGCGGTGGCGCCGGTGTCGTGGAGCGACGACGACATCACCCTCTTCCCCGGCCAGCGGATCACGCTGACGGCCACCTACCGCACCGGGGACCTGGGCGGTGACACCCCGGCGGTGGAGCTGTCCGGCTTCAATGTGCGGCAGGGGGTGGTGGCGGCCGGGCGGGGCTGAGCCCCGCCCGTGGCCGGAGCGGACGTTGCCGGGTGCCCGCGCCGACGGGCACCCGGCCGGCGGGTCCGGCCTGCGCACGTCCGGGCCACCGGGTCGGCCGGGCACCGGGTCCGGCCGGGCACCCGTCGGCCCGCGGGCCCTGGCGGGCCCGTCACCTCGCGGGCCCGTCAGCCCGGATGCCCGGCCGTCCACGCCGGGAGCGGGACGGGCGCGGTGGTGACCGTCATCGGCGTGCCGGTGACGGCGACCAGGTAGAGGCAGGGGTGCGGCCCGGCGGGCAGCCGGCGGGGGCGGCCGCCGGGCGGACGGACGACGTACGTGGCGGCGGCGCCCGGCCCGAGCCGGGACGGTCCTGAGGCGATGGTCCACCAGTTGGACGCGGCCTGGCCGCTGCGGCTGGCGAAGTGCGGCGTGAGCACGGTCCCGGTGGTGTTGCGGGCCCGTACGGTGACGGCGGCGATGTCCGGTCCCGGCCGGGCGGTGAGGCGCGCGACGACCGTCATGCGCAGCGGCGGCGGGCTGGCCGCGGCGACCGCCACGCACAGCACGGCGGGCGCGAGCAGGGCCGCCGCCAGCACCGCCTTGCCGCGGCGCCCGGCGCGGCGGACGAGGCGCGGTTGCCAGGCGGAGGTGAACGCGGACGCGGGCACGGTCGCCGCGGACGCCAGCCACAGCGGCGTCATCGTCGTGTAGTACCCGTCCTGGGAGCGCAGCGCGGCGTAGAACGCGAGCCAGGGCAGCACGACGAGGGCGGGGCCGAGCCGCCGCACGAAGAGCCGGGCGGCGGCGAGCAGGCCGAGGAGCAGCAGGACGCTGCCGTAGGAGTAGTAGTCCAGGCGGCTGCTTCCGCCGGTGGCGTAGTAGGAGATGCCCATCACGCCCTGGCCGTGCGGGATCGCCTTCTGGGTGAGCGGCAGCAGCAGCCCGCGCGCCCAGGCGCCGGGGTCCTGGGCGGCGACGTAGGCGTTGAGGAGGGCGAAGGTCAGCGCGGCGACGCCGGTGAAGCGGGCGAGCACGGCGCCGGCCTCCTGCGCCCGAGGGTGCCGCGCAGCACGGCGTACAGCCCGACGAGGAGGAACGGCACCAGGAACCAGGCGAGTTGCTGGGCGGCGCAGGCCGCGCCGAGGCAGCAGGCCCGCAGCACGTCCGGCCGGCTCAGGCGGCCTGAGGAGACGGGGGTGCGCGTGCCGATGGTGTGCCAGCGCACCACGACCGGGATGAGCAGGGCCAGCGCGGTGACGGCCGGGTAGCCGGCGAAGGCGAGGGCCGGCAGCAGGCCGAAGCCGAGGCACACGGCGGTGGCCGCGGGCTTCCACGGCGGCGGGAGCAGCACCCACAGCACGGCCGTGCCGGCGAGCAGGGCGGCCGTGGTGACCAGGGTGGCGGCGGCCGCCGAGTGCACGACGGCGGTCAGCGGCGCGGCCAGCAGTGCGGTCAGCGGAGGGTAGGCGTAGGTGAGGTCGGCGCCGCCGGACATCGTCTTGGTGAGGGCCACCGAGGGTCTGCCGAACAGCCAGGGCCAGGGCTGGCCGTAGACCGGGCGGCCGTGCAGGATCTGGTCGGCGGCCTGCGCGGTGAGCACGCCCTCGTCGGTGCCGGCGTGGTGCAGGCCGTAGCCGCACAGCACGAGGACCGTCGCGAGGGCCAGGACGGCGAGGTCCACCCGGGTGAGCGTGCGCCGGGAGCGTACGGCGAGGGCGAGGACGGCGCAGGTGAGGATGCCCGCGTAGCAGGCGGTGACGACGCCCGCCAGGGGTGGGTCCGCGGCCATGGCGGCCGTCCAGGTGGACCGGGTGCCGATGAAGAGGCTGACCGTCGCGAGCAGGGTCAGTCCCCGGTGCAGGGGCAGCGGCCCGGCCCCGGGTCCGGGTCCGGCCGGTCCGGCCCCGGCGTCCGCGGCGCGCCACGGGGCGGCGGCGGGGCGTGGGCCGCCGGTACGTACGCCGCCGGTGCGTACGCCGCCGGTGCGTACGCCGCCGGTGCGTGTGCCGTCGGTGCGTGTCCCGTCGGGCATCGCGGACCGCCCTTCGTTCCGTCCCGCCATGGGGGAGATCTCTGCGCCATCTACTACATGTCGTAGATGAGAGGATCCACGCTGAGGTTCCGCGCCCCTGTCGGGACGGGCGCCGAGGGGCGCGGGGAACTGCGCGACCAGCCCCCACCGGCCAGTGGCCCGGCGACGACAGAGACCGCCCCCTCGGCACGGCGGCGACCTCACCGCACCGTCGACCTGGCGCACACCCTTCCCCGCACCCCTGCCGGGGCGGACCCCGACATGAGCAGTCACCGGGGAAGGGGCGCGCGGGGTGCCCCCTCAGTCGTCCGGGGCGAGGAGGCGTTGGAGGAGTTCCTCGTCCTGCTCCGAGAGCTGGGAGACGAAGCGTGTGAGGACGGCCTCGCGGTCGGAGCCGCCGTCCAGGAGCGTCCGCATGCGCTCCGCCGTGTGGGACGCCTCGTCCCGCGCGGGCGCATACGCATAGCCGCGCCCGCTCCGCTGCCGGACCAGCACGCCCTTCGCGTACAGCCGGGCCAGGATCGTCAGGACGGTGGTGTAGGCGAGGTCCCCCGGCAGGCGGCCGCGCACCTGGCGGGCGGTGAGGGGTTCCCCTGCCTCCCAGAGCGCGGCGAGCACCCCCGCCTCCAGTTCCCCGCGGGCACGCCTGCGCGCCCCGCCGGGCCCGGCATCCCCCGCACGTCCGTCGCGCACCGCGCACGCTCCTTTCCCGGTCCGCGCCCAGGCTACTGCGGGCCCCGGCCGGTGCGGCCGCCCCGGGAGACCCGGCCTACTACATGTTGTAGAGTTTCCGCTCACTCGTGCCCGGCCACGTAGCGCACGCAGCACACACCGCGCCCGGCACCACCCAGTTCCGCACGCAGAAGGCAGGTCCATGGTGCGCTTCGGCAGAACGGTCGACCCGGGAGCGGCACCGCCCGCCGCTCCCGGCCCGGCGGGGACGACCGCACACCGCGTCGTGATCGTCTCGGCGAGCATGGGGGCCGGTCACGACGGTGCCGCCGCCGAGCTGGCCCGGCGGATCTCCGCCGCCGGGACCGCCGTCGTCAGGTACGACCTGCTCGACCTGCTGCCCGCCCGGCTCGGCCGGGCGGTCTGCGACGGTTACCACCGGCTGCTCGACCACACGCCCTGGGTCTACCAGCGGATCCACCGGGGCGCCGAGCGCGCCGGCGGCAGCGGCCCGCTGGCCCGCGCGCTGCTGCGGGCCACCGAGGACCGCCTGCTACGCGCCCTGCCCGACGGCACCGGCGTGGTCGTCTCCACCTACCCCGGCGCCAGCCGGATCCTGGGCGCGCTGCGTCTGGACGGCCGGCTGACCGTGCCCGTGCTCACCTATCTGACGGACTTCTCCGTACACCCCTTCTGGGTGGCCCCGGGCGTGGACACGCACCTCGCGGCGCACGCCGTGCCCGCCGGGCAGGCCCGGGCGCTCGGGGCGGCGGACGTGCGGGTCTGCGGGCCCGTCACCGATCCGCGGTTCCGGCCGGGTGGTGCGCGGGAGCGGCGCGCGGCGCGGGAGCGGTTCGGGCTGCCCGCGGACGTGCCGCTCGCGCTGCTGGTCGCGGGCTCCTGGGGCGTCGGTTCGCTGCGGCAGGCGGCGGCGGAGATCCTCCGGACCGGCACGGCGGTGCCCGTGGTCGTCTGCGGACGCAACTCCGCGCTGGCCGAGCGGTTGCGCGCGGGCGGCGTCGCGCACGCCTTCGGCTGGAGCGACGACATGCCGGGCCTGATGCACGCCGCGGACCTGCTGGTCCAGAACGCCGGGGGCCTGACCTCGCTGGAGGCGCTGGCCACCGGCCTTCCGGTGATCAGCTATCGCTGCATCCCGGGACACGGCCTGACGAACGCCGCCGCCTTGGCCGAGGCGGGGGTCGCCGCCTGGGTACGCAGCCCGGACGACCTCGGGCGGGTGCTCTCCGCCGTACTGGAGGGGCCGCTCGGTGAGCGGCAGCGGGCCGCGGGCCGCGCGCTGTTCGCGGTGGCGCCGCGCGGAGGCCCCGAGGCCGCGGTCCTCGGTGCCTGCCGGGCCGCCGGGCCCGGGCTGCGCCGCCCGACGACGGGGGTCACGCCGGCCGCTGCGCCGCCGCGGTCGGCGGTGCGGACGCGGCCGGTCCGCGGGCCACGCGCGGCCGGGCCCACGGCAGGACCGGTCCCCACCGGCCCCGTGGCACGACCGCGTCCGGCCGGCCCCGCCACACGGGCACTGCCCGGCGCGCGGCCGCGCCCCGTCCGGGCCGTGCCGGCGCTGCGGCGGCTGGTGCTCACGGTGGCGCTGGCGTGCGCGGTGTCGGCGGGCGGGGTGGGCGCGGGGTTCGCCGCGACGCACCACGGGTCCGGCCTGCTGCGGGCCATCGACCACCGCCTGGACCCGGACGACTTCGCCCCCGCGGGTCAGGAGCCCCGGCCGTGACCGCCGCCAGGATGCTGCGCACCGCCGCCCTGACGGCGCTGCCCGCGCTCGCGGCCGTGCACGCCGCACCGGTGGTCTCCACGTTCGGGCCGCTGCGCAACCGCGTGATGCCCCGGCTCGCCGGGCGGGGCCACGCCGATCACCTCGCCCTCACCTTCGACGACGGGCCCGCCCCGCTGTCCACCCCGCTCTTCCTGCGGCTGCTGGCCGACCGGGAGGTGCGGGCGACGTTCTTCCTGCTGGGCGGCGAGGCCAGGCGTTCCCCCGGTCTTGTGCGGGAGATCGCCGCCGCCGGGCACGAGATCGGCGTGCACGGCTGGCGGCACCTGCCGCTGCTGCTGCGGGGGCCGCGCGCCACCCGTGACGACCTGGCCCGCGCCCGGGATCTCGTCGGCGACCTCATCGGCCGTCCGCCCCGGCTCTTCCGGCCCCCGTACGGGGTGATGACCGGCGCCGCCCACCTGGCCGCCCGCCGCCTCGGTCTCACTCCGGTGCTGTGGACGTGCTGGGGCGAGGACTGGACGGCGCGCGCCACGCCGGACTCCGTGTACCGGACGGTGATGGCCGATCTGCGTGGGGGCGGCACGCTGCTGCTGCACGACTCGGACTGCACGTCGGCGCCGGGGGCGTGGCGGGCGGCGCTCGGGGCGTTGCCGCGCGTTCTCGACGGGTGCGCGGAGTCGGGGGTTCGGGTGGGGCCGCTGCGGGAACACGGCTGGCAACGCGGACTGTAGGGGCGCCGACCACCGCCCGGTGGGTGTGCCCCGGAAGGGCCGCGGGGAACCGCGCGACCGGCCACGACACGCGTGCCGCACCGGGCCACCGGGGCCGGCCACCCCATGGTCCCCTCCCGGCCGCCGGCCGCCGGCCGGTGGTCCGGCGGCGGCGGACACAGCCCCCTCGGGACGTTCCCCACTGCCTGAGGGGCGTGGGAGGCGCCCCCAGAACCCACGGGTCGCGTTGTGGCTTGTCGCTCCCCCACTGCCCTGAGGGCGTGGGAGGAACCCCCGTCCCGCGCCCCCGCCGCGGTGCGCCCCGACGGGGGTCTTCCCCGGCCGGGAGGTCCGGTCCTCAGTCCGTGCTGATGAGCAGCAGAGCCACGTCGTCCGTGCCGGAGACCGCCGGTGGGGCGTTCTTCAGGAGGAGGTCGGCGCGGGCGTCGACCGACTCACGGCGCGTGGTGTGTGCCATCCGGAGCGCCAGTTCCTCCGTCGAGAGGTCGGGGTCGTCCCCCGGCGTCTCGACGAGCCCGTCGGTGTACAGCAGAAGCTCCGCACCGGGCGGCAGCGGGATCTCGATGGTCGGGTACCGGGCGTCGCGGACGATGCCGAGCAGCGGCCCGGGCGGCACCCGGACCACGGACACCGTGCCGTCGGGGTGGCGCAGCAGCGGCGGCGGGTGGCCGGCGCTGGCCAGCCGGACGCGGCGGGCCGCCAGGTCGAGGTCCGCGTAGAGACAGCTGGTGAACAGGCCCGCGTCGAGATCGGTCAGCAACCGGTTGGTGCGGGCCAGCACCTCCGCGGGCGGCGCCCCCGCGCTCGCGTGCACGGCCGTGCGGACCTGGCCCATCAGCGCGGCGGCGGTGGGGTTGTGGCCCTGCACATCGCCGATGGTGGCGGCCGCGCCGGTGCCGTCCAGCCCGATGAGGTCGTAGAAGTCGCCGCCGATCTCCATGCCGTGTGCCGAGGCCCGGTAGCGCGCGGCCACGCTCAGTCCTTCGATCTCGGGCAGTGTCCTGGGCAGCAGCCCGGCCTGCAGGCGCCGTGCGAACCGGTAGTGGGAGTCGTGCAGCATGGCGCGGTCGAGGGCCTGGGCCAGCAGCCCGGCGAGGGAGGTCAGGAACGCGCGCTGGCCGGGCGTGAACGTGCGCGGGTGGTCGTAGGAGACCACGCAACAGCCGACCGGATGGTCCGAGGCGATCAGCGGCAGGTACGCCCAGGCCGACTTGCCGGTGAGGGTGGACATGCCCTCGTAGACCGCGTCCATCTCCTCCGGCGTGCCGTAGAAGGCCGCCTCTTTCCTGCTCAGCGCCTGCGACGCGGGGGTGGGCGTCCAGCGCATCTGGGCACCGTCCAACTGCCGCACGGCATCGAAGCGGTAGCCGCGGTGGCCGATGTTCTTCAGCCTGCCGTCCTCCAGCGCCAGCAGGGCCAGGCCCTGGGCCTCGAACGCGGCCATGATCGGGTTGGCGGCCAGCTTCACGATGTCGTCGACCTCGGCGGCTTCGGTGAGCATCGCGGCGAGGTTCATGAGCTGGTACATCGTGCCCACGGGGGCGGGTGCGGCGATGGTGCCGAGAGCGTGCCCGCCGTCCGGGGCCGGGCTCATCGGCTGCCCGCCGCCGGTGGGGGGCGGCTCGGGCTCCTGCGGTGGCCGGGCGGAGGAGATGCGCAGGCTCAGCCCAAAGTCGTCCGGGTAGAGCACGAAGGAGAGCCAGGTGCCGGGCGGCCGCAGTGCCGTGAACCCCGTCGGCTCCCGGCTGAAGAGCGCCGCACGGTAGCGGTCCTCGAAGACCGGGTCGCCGAGCCAGGGCAGCGCCTCCCACGGCCGCTGCCCGCGCAGCCGCCCGGCCGGGACGCCGACCAGGTCGGCCGCCGAGGCGGTGACGAAGGTGATCCGGCCCTCCGGGTCCAGCGCCATGCCGCCCTCGGGCAGCCGCTCGGCGAAGGCGACCGCGGCGACCGCTTCGGGGGCGGGCGGCACGTCCGGCGGCCGTAGCCGCGGGGTGCGCGGCTCGGGCTCGGGCAGCACCGGACGGCCCCGCCCCGCGGCGTCGGACAGCAGCAGGCCCAGCTCATGACAGGTCTTCTCCACCGCGGTGCGCTCGCCCTGTGCCAGCTCGGGCGGGTGCGAGGCGGCGAAGAGCAGGGACAGTACGCCCCACACGGTGTCGCCGGTGAGGATGGGGGAGCTGACCCCGGCGAAGCGGTAGGGCAGCACCACCGCGGTCTGCGGATAGCGGCCGAAATTCTCGCCGACCGGGAGCCAGACCAGCCGCCGTTCCCTGACGGCATCGGCCGTCGGGGTCTGCGCGCCCCGCCACACCCGCTTCCAGGGCCCGACGAGTGCGTCCGGTATACCGGCTTTCACCGCGAGCCACAGCACCTGCTCGCCCGGTGGGAGCAGAAAAATCCCGCCGCCATAGGCGCCGGTTTCGCCCATCACCGAGTGCAGGAAGGGATCCAGCGCATAAGGCCGGTCGGGGTCGGGGTACATTCCACCATTATGGCAAAGCCTACGCCCATAAGGGTGAATACCTTCTATAAAGGTGAATACCTGCTATAAATCGGTATCGGGGGCCGCGCGGTGTCGTAGCCCATGCGGTGTCGTAGCCCATATGGCCCGGCTGGGCGCGGAATGACGCGACAGGCGCTGCCCGGACCGGGCCGGCGGCGTCCGGCCGAGGCCGGACCGCCGCGGTGGCCGGGGGTGGGAACGGGACACGGGCCGCCGGGAACGACCCGATGCGGTGGGCCCCTCGGCCCCGGCCTCCCGGGCGCCCGGCAGCGGGCCGGGCGTGGTGCCGGTCGCCGTCCGGTGCGTCTACCCCGCCGAGCCGTGCAGGGCGAGGTCGGGCGGGCCGAAGCGCTCCCGGGCGAGGTTCGCCTGGTGCCAGTGCGGATAGATCAGCGCGGGGGCGCTCACCCGTTCCAGGGCCGCGATCTCGTCGGGCGCGAGGGTCAGGCCGGCGGCGGCCAGGTTGTCGCGGAGCTGCTCCTCCTTCCGGGCGCCGATCACCAGTGAGGTGACCGCCGGCCTGGTGAGCAGCCAGGCGAGGGCGACCTGCGCCGGGGACACCCGGTGCGCGTCGGCGACCTCGACAAGCACCTCCACGGTGTCGTAGAGCTTCTCCCGGTCACGGACCGGGGGCTCGTTCCACCGCTCGTCGACCTGCCGGGTGCCCTCGGGGGCGTCCTTGCCGCGCCGGTACTTGCCCGACACCAGGCCGCCGGCCAGCGGGCTCCAGACCAGGACGCCGAGACCCTGGTCGACGGAGAGCGGCAGCAACTCGTACTCGGAGTCGCGCGATTCGAGCGAGTAGTAGATCTGGTTGCAGACGAACCGCTGGTAGCCGCGCGCGTCGGAGACCGCGAGGGCCTTCATGAGCTGCCAGCCGGTGTAGTTCGAGACACCCAGGTAGCGGACCTTCCCGGAGCGGACCATGGTGTCCAGGGTCTCCATGGTCTCCTCCAGCGGCGTCTGCCCGTCCCACTCGTGGATGTGGAAGATGTCCACGTGGTCCGTGCGCAGCCGCCGCAGGCTGCCCTCCAGCTGGCGCATCAGGTGGAAGCGCGAGGCCCCGCCGTCGTTCGGGCCCTCGCCGAGCACCATACGGGCCTTGGTGGAGAGCAGCACCTCGTCCCGGCGCTTCCCGACGGCCTGCCCGATGATGTCCTCGCTGACGCCGTTCGAGTACATGTCGGCGGTGTCGATGAGGTTCACACCGGCGTCCAGCGCCATGCCGATCTGCCGGTCGGCGCCTTCGAGGCCGACGTCGCTCAGCGCGCCGAACATGCCCTTCCCGCCGAAGGTCATGGTGCCCAGCGTCAGGGCGGACACCCGCAGCCCGGAGCGGCCCAACTGACGGTATTCCATGATCACTCCCTTGCCTCTGGCCGAGGGGACCGGCCGGCCGGCGAAGGGGACTCCGGCACGCTCACACCGGCCCTGAGCCCCGCATCACCGGCTCCCCGCGTACCCGCGCCGCCGGGGCCCTCACACCACGACCCGCGGCCCGAGCGCCGTCCTCACCGTTTGCCCGGCCCCGGCCTTCCCGCCGGGCGCCGGGGGCCGGCCTCGCGGTGGTTCCGCCGCCAGGAGTCCAGCGTCGCGGCGAGAGGGCCGAGGACCTGCTCGCGCAGCCATCCGCGCTCGTCCCGCGGCACCACCGGCACCCGCACCACCCGCACCACCGGCACCCGCACCACCCGCACCACCGGCACCCGCACCCCCGGCAGGGCGCCCGCCAGCGCGTAGTACAGCGCCTCGGTGCCGAGGATCCCGCGCTCGTAGCGCAGTCCCGGTGCGGCCGGATCGGGTGCCGGCTTCACCACCAGGCCGGTGCCGTCCGCCCTGCGGACCCGGAAGACGGTGTTGTAGGTGCCGCCGCCCAGTTCCCGGCAGTCGGCCACCTCGTCCATCCCCGGTGGTCGTGCTACTCCGGGGTGGTCAGGCTACTCCGGTCCCGTCTTCCGGCTCGCGCCACGGACTCCGGCGTGGTGCCCGTGCGGCGGAGAGCGTGACGCCGAACTCGGCGCACACGAGGTCCGTGAACGCGGCGGCGGCGGCCGTCTGGCGCCGGTCGGAGGGGACGGCCAGGGCGACCCCCCACCGCGGGAGGCCGGAGACCGGTCGGCACGTCAGTCCGCGCGAGCGGCTGACCTGTGATCTGGGCACGAGGGAGACACCGAATCCGGCGCGCACCAATTCGATGCACATCGCCACGTCGGCCGCCTCGACTTCGGTCCTCCGCGGTATGCCGGCGTCCCTGAACGCCTGGTCCACCAGTGCCCGCGCCCCCCAGCCCGGCGGGAATTCGACGAACGCCTCCCCGCGGAGATCGGCGAGGCCCAGTTCTCCCGGGGGCAGGCCGCGGCCGGTGGGCGCGACGAGCACGAAGGGCTCGGTGGCCAGTTCGGCGACCCGCAGCGCGTACGCGGAGACCTCGGGGTGCCAGAGGAAGGCCGCGTCGAGTTCCCCTTGGTGCACGCGCTCGGCGAGGGTGAGCGCGCCGCCGGGGGCCGGCCGGGGTTCGATGACGACGTCCGGGTGAGCCTGGTGGAACGCGGAGAACAGCCGGCCGGCGTCGATGAGGCCGAGGGACTGCATCATGCCGATCCGCAGGCGTCCACGCACCACGTCCCGCACCGCGTTCACCTCGTCCCTGGCGACGGCGACGTCACGCAGGACCTGCCGGGCCGCGGGCAACAACGCCTCACCCGCCTCGGTCAGCCGCACACCGCGGTTCGTCCGGAAGAACAGCTCGGCCGCCAGGTCCTTCTCCAGGTTGCGAATCGACACGGAGAGCGCGGACTGCACCAGGTTCAGCTGGCTGGCGGCCTTGGTGAAGCTCGACTCCTCGGCAAGGGCGACGAAGTGTTCGAGATGACGCAGCTCCACCAGGCATTCCTTGTGTCGATAGCGATGATCAACAGCGTTCATTGGACATCATAGTGGTGGGGCGTCAGGCTGAAGACGCAAGGCGGAAACGCAACAAGGACACGCGTGACCACGGATACCTCGCAACGAACACGCGAACTGCCGCCGGTGTTCATCTCCCGGCCAACTCGCGGGCGCTCAGGGAGAAACGTCGAGCGCGCCGGCCCATGGTCATAAACGGCCCGAGCACAACAACAGGAAAAAGCGACGCAGGAGCGTGAACGAGATGCAACGAATAGCGGCGAGAATCGGAGCAGTCTGCTACGTCATCTGGGGACTCGTGCATCTCAACGCTGCGCGTGACCTCTTCACACTCGGGCAGTCGCAGGACGCCGGCATGGTGCAGGCCCGCGTCTACCAGGACGCCTGGAACATCCTCTTCGGCGCGATCGCGGTGATCGTCATCGGAATCGCCATGAACTGGCGCAACTCCAGGACCGGTTACTGGATCAATCTCGCCCTCGTCTCCCTGCTGGACATAGCCTTCGTCATCTATGTGATCGTGCCCGGCTACGCACCGCTGTGGCCCGGGCTCGAAGGCCCGATCGCCTGGGTGGTCGCCGCGGCCTTCAGCACGGTGGCACTGGTCGGCCCGGGGCGCGGGAGCCCGGCACCCGTGCACACGCGGATCCCGGCGGCGGAATCCCACTGAAACTCATGGCAACGAGCGGCGGGGTGGGCCCGGGAGGCGATTCCACGATGGACACCGTGTACGAAGTCGATATCGCGCTCAATGGCGAAAGACGGGGGCTCCGGATTGATTCCCGCGTCACGCTTCTCGACGCGCTGAGGGACCGGTTGGGAGCGACGGGCACGAAAAAGGGATGTGATTCCGGACACTGCGGCGCGTGCACCGTACACGTCGACGGACGGCCCGTGCTGTCGTGCCTGACCCTGGCGGTCTGTGTGGACGGCGCCGACGTCACGACCGTCGAGGGACTGGCGCCGGACGGGCGGTTGCACCCGGTCCAGCGGGCCTTCGTCGAACATGACGGCATGCAGTGCGGTTACTGCACGCCCGGTCAGATCATGTCGGCCGCCGCACTGGTCGATCGGGGGGACCCGATGACGGACGAGGACATCAAGGAATACATGTCCGGGAACCTGTGCCGATGCGGGGCGTACGCCGGAATAACCGACGCGATCCGCGACGCCCTCGATGGTGCGCGGGGTGAGGACCGATGAGACCCTTCGCGTTCGCAGCCGCCACGACCGTCGAGGAGGCGTTGGCCGGTGCCGCCGAGGGCGCGAGTCTCCTGGCGGGGGGAACCACCCTGGTCGATCTGATGAAGCTCGACGTGCTGTCGCCGGCTCGGGTCGTGGACATCAACGCCCTGCCGCTGCGGGAGATCGTCTTCGAGTCGGAGCGGACGAGGATCGGCGCGGTGGCACGCATGAGTGACGTCGCCGGCGACGCACGCATGGCGGCCGAGTACCCCGTCGTGGTCGGGGCGCTGCTCCAGGGAGCGTCGCAGCAGTTGCGATCGATGGCCAGCATCGGCGGCAACATCATGCAGCGCACCAGGTGCGGCTACTTCCGCGACCCATCGTCCCCGTGCAATCGCCGTGCCCCCGGCACGGGGTGTCCGGCACTCGCGAGTCCGCACCGCACGCATGCCGTCCTCGGCACCAGCGACTCCTGTGTGGCGACCCATCCGGGCGACCTGGCCGTCGCGCTGGTGGCTCTCGACGCGTCCGTGCGCGTGCTCGGTCGAAGCGGCGCCCGGTCGGTCCCGCTGGAGCGGTTCTACCTGCCTCCGGGGAACAGCCCGCACCGGGAGACGCGGCTCGCGACCGACGAGCTGATCACCGAGGTGGTGATCCCACGGCTGCCCTGGGCACGCACGTCGTCGTACGTGAAGGTCCGGGACCGCGCCTCCTACGAGTTCGCGCTCTGCTCCGTGGCCGCCGCGCTCGCACTGGACGGCGGAGTGATCCAGGACGCCCGGATCGCCGCGGGCGGGGTGGGCACCACGCCCTGGCGGCTGCGCAGGGTCGAGGAGGCCCTGCGCGGACGGCCGGTGTCCGACGACACGTTCCGTACCGCCGCGGAACACAGTGTGCGCGGCGCGCGCGCTTCGGCACCCAACGCGTTCAAGCTCCGGCTGCTGCCGCGCACCATCGAGCGCGTGCTCCACGACGTGGCAGGCATGTCATGACCGCGCCCCGCTCGGTCGACCGGGTCGACGCACAGGCCAAGGTGACGGGTGCCGCCCGTTACGCCGGAGACCTGACGGCCCGGAACATGGCCCACGGCTTCCTCGTCCTCAGCACCGTCGCGCGCGGGACGATCCGCGGCATGCACACGCGCGCGGCGGAGCGCTCTCCCGGCGTGCTCGCCGTCTACACGCCGTTCAACCCGCTGAAGCTGCACGTCGCACCGCCGTCGTTCCTGACGCCGAGCTGGGAGCCGTTGCAGGACGTGGTCGTCCGGCACTGGGGCCAGCCCATCGGACTGGTCGTGGCCGAATCCCTGGATCAGGCCCGCGACGCAGCCGGCCTGATCGAGGTCGACTACGACCCGGAGCCGGCGACGGTCGGGTTCGAGGAGGGGGTGGCCGAGGCCTTCGCGCCGGCGCACGTGCTCGGCGAGTCCCCGGTGATCGAGGATCCGGGTGCCGGTGGCGCCACCGTCGAGCAGGCCCTGGCGGAGAGTGCCGTGCGTGTCGATCACACCTACACCACGGCCCCCAACAACCACGCGGCGATGGAACCCCATCCCGCACTGGCCTGGTGGGAGGGCGACGACCTCGTCGTGCACACCGCGACGCAGGGCGTCATGGCGCAGCGGCAGTTCCTCGCCACCGCCCTGAACGTCGAGCCCGCTCGGGTACGGGTCGTGGACCGGTTCATGGGCGGCGGGTTCGGCGGAAAGGTGCAGGCCTTCGCGCACACCAAGCTCGCCGCGGCCGCCGCACGGGCCCTGAGCCGTCCGGTCCGGGTCCTGCTGACCCGGCCCCAGGTGTTCACGGCGACCGCGCTCCGCGGTCCCACCGTCCAGCGCGTCGCGCTGGGTGCGGACACGGACGGCAGGCTGGTCGCCCTCGAACACAGCGCCTGGTCCGGGGTGTCCGCAGCGGAGGAGATGCCGTTCGTGGAGCCGGTGGCGCACAGCACGTCCCTGGAGTGGTACGACGCGGAGAGCCGCCGCATCGCGCAGTGGGCCGTCCCGCTCGACATCCCGCAGACGTTCACGATGCGGGGACCGGGTGAGGGGCCGGGCTCGTTCGCCCTGGAGACGGCGATGGACGAACTCGCGGTGGCGCTGGACCTCGACCCGGTCGAGCTGCGCGTCCGCAACGACACCGCGGTGCACCCGCACCTGAAAGTGCCCTACTCCAGCAAGCACCTGACGGAGTGTCTGCGCACGGGCGCCGAGAGGTTCGGCTGGCACGGGCGCTCGGCACCGCGCTCCACCGTGGACGGCGACTGGCTGGTCGGCCAGGGCATGGCCGTGGCGGGCTACCCGGCGAGACAACGCCCCGGCCAGGTCAGCCTGGAGCTGCACGCGGACGGACGGATCGTCGTCGGCGCCGCGGCGGCCGATCTCGGCACCGGGACGCGCACGGTGCTCGCGCTGCTGACCGCGGACGGGCTCGGCGTCCCGGTCGACCGGATCGAGGTGGAGATCGGCGACTCCCTCCTGCCGCCCGCGCCGACGGCCTCCGCATCGGCCGGTACGGCGTCCCTCGCGCCGGCGGTCGCCGAGGCCGTCGACGCGGTCAGGACGGCACTGGTCGACATGGCCCGCGACGACCCCGGCTCTCCCCTGCGCGGCTGGCCGCCGTCCGACGTCCGCTGGAAGGACGGGGCACTGTGGGCAGGCGGACGGAGTCTGGCCTTCGAGGCCCTGCTGACATCGGCACGGCGGGACAGGCTGGAGGTCACCGGGGCTCACCGGCCGGGCCGGGAGCAGATGGGATTCTCCCTCACCGATCCCGCGCCGACGGCTCACCGCAGCCCCTACGCCTACGCCTCCTTCGGCGCGCAGTTCTGCGAGGTCCGCGTCCACCGCCGGACGGCGGAGGTCCGGGTGGCCCGCATGCTCGCCGTGCTGGACGTGGGGCGAGTGGTCAACCACAAGACGGCCCGCAGCCAGATCCTCGGCGCGATGGTCGGCGGCCTGTCCGCCGCGCTGCACGAGGCTCTCGACTTCGAGCCGTCGGGCCGGCCGGTCAACCCGAACCTCGCCGAGTACCTGATACCCGTCAACGCCGACCTCGGCTCCTGTGAGGTTCATTTCCTCGATCGTCCCGACCCGCTCTTCAACCCGGCCGGTGTCCGCGGCGCGGGTGAGATCGGCCTCGTCGGTGTCGCGGCCGCGATAGGCAACGCGGTGTTCGACGCCACGGGAGTAAGGATCCGGCACCTTCCGATCCGGTTGGAGGACCTTGTGGACCACCTGTGAGCCGGCTGGGGCTCGGTCAGCGGTGAGACCGTGGACGATCGCCTGGGGACGGGACACATGGGCCCGCTGGGCCCGCTGGGCCCCCGGGCCCCGTCCCCGGGCCCCGGGCCCCGGGCCCCGTATCTCCAGGCGACCCGGAATCCTCGTGGTCAGGCTGCCGTGAGGCCACGGTGCACGGCCCAGGAGCGGGCGGCTTCCGCCATCGCGGAGAGCCACGAAGCGCCGGGCCGGCGTGCGGCATGGGCCGCGTACATCCGCACCGTCGCCGCGGCAAACGCATCGATGGCGCGGGGGTCCGCATGTGCCCAGCCGGGACACCCGGCTGCCCATTCCTCGGCGGATCCGGGACGGTGCCCGGCCGCCACGAGCTGCACGACGAAGCACGCGGGGTCGATGAAGGCCGCGCCGCGCGTCGGCCACGACCAGTCCACCGCCCACACGTCGCCATCGCCGATGATGATGTTGCTGGGATGGACGTCGGTGTACAGCAGCGTCTCGCCGCGGAGCAGCGCGGCTTCATCGTCGTCGACGAACCGGTCCCACCGTGTCTCCGGCCAGTTCCGGGCGATGTCCGGCAGCGCCAGGTCTCCGATGGCGGTGAGAAGACGGACGACGGAGGGAAGATCCGGAGAACGACGTCCGAAGTCCGACGACCGTCCCTCCACCGCCTGGAAGCCAAGCACGGTCCAGTCGTCGTCGTCCGCACACCACAGCAGAGGCGGAGCGAGGGGAGTCACGTACGGATTGACCAGCTTCTCCCTGACCAGGGAGTCCCGTCGGCCGCCGGGCCGGTTCCGCATCGCCTTGACGAAGAACGGCCCCTCGTCGCACACGACCAGGGTCGCCACATCCGAACCGTGTCCCGGCGTGATGGGGCGCGCCGTGCCATGGATGGCACCCGTGTGGGGGCTGATCAGTCTCCGAAAGCCTTCTCCCGGAAGAGACTCGTCCATCGCTCCTTCAATTCCGTGGACTGCACGAACTGCCCGGGAAACCGGCGAGACTCCTCGTCCTCGGGGTCCTCGTCACCGTCATCGTCGTCACCGCCACGGCGCGCGTGGCGAATGGCGCTCCGGGTACGGCGTGCGGCTTCACCACCGAGAATGTCCGCCAGCGGTGTGTCGTGGACGTTTCCGAAACTCAGCCAGCCGGAGAGAACGCAGGGAGAGACGTCACCTGTCGGGCTGACCGCTGCCTGACCGGAACCGCATCGGCCACAGAGGGCGGATGTATCCGGCTCCTGACCGTGCCTGCCCCGCCCGAACGGCCGAACTCGATCAACGTGGATCTCTTTGACACCCAGAGCCTCCAGATCGTGCCGGGCATCCGGAACGTCTTGGCTGTCGCCGTCGACGATGATGCCGACACGCAAGGGGATGCCGCGTCCGACGGCCTGCTCGATGTTCGCCCGAGTGTACCTGTGGCTGGTGCGTGCGCTGATCGCGTTGTGCTTCCCGGCGTCGGCCGAGTAGTAGGACGTGGCCAGGCGCAGCCCCTGCCGCTGGAACAGGTTCCAGTACCCGGCGGGGACATGTACCAGATTACTGAAGACCTCAGCAGTCATGCCGATGTCCAGAGCATGATCAGCCAGGTCCGAGAAGGCGGGGTGCATGGTCGGCTCTCCCCCGATGAACTGGACGTCGCGGATACCGTACTCGTTGGCTTCATCGAGCACACGAATCCAGTCCTCGGTCGTCATGTCTCCATGCTTGCCGTTCCGGACCGGACTCGTTATAGCAGTGCCTGCACTCCAGTTGGCACTTACGCGTCAGGTCCAGCCATAAACGCCCGAAGCCCGTCTCTTTCAGGGTCTCGCTCGATCCCGCTACGGTTGTCATACCTTTCCTTCCTTTGGTGCGCGAGGGTTCCAGGCCGTGTACGCATCGACTGATTTCCGGAATTGAATGCGTCGTCAGCTGCGATCAGAAGTGCGGTGCCGAGCGCTCTTCGTCGACGCGCAACCGCCTCTGGTTCGCCGCTGCGACCTCTTCTTCGGTGGCAGGCCTCAGGAGGTGCCGTCGGACGGTCATCTCACTCCGGTCGAGCTGGATCCTGAGCAGACCCACGCCCAGATCCATCACGACCTCGCCGCCCGTGAAGCCGTAGGACTCGGACGACACCCGGCCTCCCACCTCCAGCGGGTCCGGCTCCCTGCCGCTTGCCGCGCTCATACCGCCTCACCGGTCTGAGCAGGGACCAGCAGGCTGTGGTGGTCGCACAGCCACGCAAGCTCGTGGGCGAGGCTGCGGGCGTGCCGGGTCGAGGAGACCAGGCCCGGGCCCGGGTCGGCGTCGAGTACCACGCGGGCGTTGGCGACGGCGGTCAGAGCGCTGACCCGGACCGCGTGCTCGTCGGGTAGCCTCCGGGCCGCGTCCTCCACTTGCGGGATCAGAACCTTCAGGAAACCGCGCAGCCGTGCCGTCATCTCGTCCAGTTCGTCGAACCGCGGAAGCGGCGCATCAGCGTCGAGCAGTCCGGCCGCGGCAGCACGCATCCGTGCAATGTCCGGAGACTCACTCGTCAACGCAGTGGATAGAGCGTTACGTTCGTTCAAGTCGACTCCCTTGCAGTCGGCCGTGGCCCACGGGGCCGGTGACGCGGTCGCCGGGGCGCACGTCAAGAAGCACGTCTCTCGGGTGAGTGGGGCCCGGTGCTTCGGCCATGGCCAGGAGCTGGCCGAGACCACCGGGGCTCGCTGAAGATGTAACCGCTCGATCACCCTCCGCGGGTACCGTTGGAAGCCGGTGGGACCGTGAACGCCATGAACTCCGCGGGAGATGAGGCATGGCCACGAACAAGCGCACAGCCAACTCCGCCCTGGCGCGCCTGCTCGACCAGGCGAAGATGACGCGAACGCAGCTCGCGCAGCGTGTGAATCGGCTGGGGTCGCAAGCTGGCTTGGACCTCACCTACAGCCAGTCCACTGTTTCGCACTGGATCAGCGGTGCACGCCCGAAGCCTGAGGCCAGGGCCCTGATCATCGAGGCATTGTCGGCCGAGCTGGGTAGGCCGGTCACGCACGCCGAGGCGGGTCTCACGACCGCGCCGTCCGTCCTGGGCGCGGAGAGGTCAGACACCGTCGAAGAGTTGATCGACCTTGGAAGGGCGGATATGGATCCATCACGGCGTAATGCCCTTGCTACGGGCGTGTTCTCGGCGGCTCTGGCTGTCCCCGGGTTCTCCATCCCGGCGCACGCCGCCGAGCGCCCTGCGGGCTCGGGCAAGAAGACGGTTCGTATCGGTGCCTTGCAGGTCGCCGCGGTGCGCACCATGACGGAACGCATCGCGGACATCCTTGACGAACTCGGCGCAGGCCATGCACGGCCCATGGCCGCAGCCTTTCTCGTCAACACGGTCGGTCCCTGGCTGCGTGCACAAGCCAGCGGACGGGTCCGTCTCGACATGCTCGCCGCCGCCTCTGACCTGACCTACCTCACAGGGTGGATGGCCATGTACGAGAAGGCCCACGGCCTTGGACAGACCTACTACATCAAGGCACTGAAGCTGGCCCGCGAGGCTCAGGACCACGTGACCTACTGCCGGACACTGCGCGGCATGAGCTTGCAGGCCTCTAATCTTGGTTACGGCCGCAAGGCGCTGGAACTCGCCGATTCCGCAGCGGAAGCCGCACCCGCGGCGGGCCCTCGCCTGGTGGCCTTCCTGCGAGGACAGCAAGCACATGCGGCGAGCATGGTCGGCGATCGTCGGATGGCTCACACGCGGCTGCGCGAAGCCGAAGACGCGCTGTCCAAGGCCGACAACCGGCGCGATGCGATCGGTGGGTACGACCGAACGGCGTGGTTGTTCCACGTGTCGCACGTGCTGTACGAGGAGCGTGATCTGCCCGGCAGCATCAAGGCTCTCCAGCAATCGATCAAGGTGCAGCCCGAGGTGGAGCGACAAGGCCGCGTGCACGCATACGCGTTGCTCGCCCAACGGCAGTACGCGCACGGGCACCTGGAGGCGTCCTGCGACTCATGGGGACGGTTTCTCCATGAGTACGAACACGTCTCGTCCGCACGGGGTGACGACCATTTCGCGACGATGCGCGCGCAACTCAACCGGCACGCGGGCGCGCGGCCAGTGCGGGAACTGACGGAACGCGCCCGCGACGTCGCGGCGCTGAAGAGCTGACCGGCGACTCGGGAACGCGGCCTCCACCGGTCTCGGTGCGGGTGGACCGCATAAGGGCCGGCAGACCGGGACAAGCGCGCGGCCCCGGCCCAGCGCGCGGCCACGCTTCCAGCCGGCGCGGCGCGCCGGAGGAAGGGCCTCGGCTGCGCACACCACATGCCACGGCCGTCCGCCGGGGCAGGCCGCGCCCGGGGCGCGCCCCGGCCTCACACCCCCCGTGCCGCCCCCGCGCCCAGCTCCCGCCGGGCCCGCGACGCCGCGCCAACGGCGACCGCTCGGCTGCCGAGGCGGGTGCGTACGACGCGGATCGGGTGGCCGCTGACCGGGGGCTCCGCGGCGAGTGCGGCGCGGATGAGGGGGGCGAGGAGGGGCCAGGCGCGGCTGACGCCGCCGCCGATCACCGCGGTCGTGATGTCCGCGAGGCCCGCGGTGATCAGGAGCGCGCGGGCGATCGCCGCGCCGGCCGCCTCGAAGACGGCGACGGCGTCCGGGTCGTCCCGGGCACCCGCCTCCGCGACCTCCCGGGCGGTGCGGTGGCGTCCGGTCCGCTCGGCGTACCGCGCGGAGATCGACCGTCCGGACGCCAGCGTCTCCAGGTGGCCGCGGCCCCCGCACGTGCAGGGCAGGTCCCCGAAGCCGGGGATGTGCCCGATCTCGCCGGCGGCGCCGTGCGGTCCGTCGAGCAGGGCGCCGTCCACCCAGAGCGCCCCGCCGACGCCGGTGCCGAGGGTCATCCCCAGCACATGGGTCTCGCCCGCGACGGCGCCCTTGGTCGCCTCGCCGCGCAGGAACGCGTTGACGTCGTTGTCGAGGAAGGCCGGCACACCGAGCGCCGCCTCGACGGTGTCGGTCACCGGGAAGCCGGCCCACTCGTGGAAGGAGTCGCTGGCGACGAGGACGCGGCCGGCCCGTGCGTCCACGACGCCCGCCGCACCCACCCCGACACCGGCCAGCCGGAACCCGGCCGTCTCCAGCAGCTCCCGCAGGGCGTCCAGCGCGGCGCCGACCATCGCCTTGCCGCCCTCGGCCGCGGGGGTGGGCACCTCGGTGCCGCCGACCACGGTGAGGTCGGCGGTGCAGAGCACCACCTGCGTGGTGGTGCCGCCGATGTCGACGCCGGCGAACACCTCGGGCCCCTGGCGCCACGCGGGCACTCCGGGTGCCGGGCCGGGCGCCGGTGCCTCGGGCGGCACGCCGTGCGCCGGCTCCTCGGACACCGAACCGGGCGCCCCCACCTCGGGCGGCACCCCGCGCCCCGGCTCCCCGGACACCGGGCCGCCCGCCGCCTCCGCCGGCACACCCCGCCCCCGCACCTCGGACACCGGGCCGCCCGCCGGAACCACCGCCGGCACACCCCGCCCCGGCGCCTCGGGCACCGGGCCGGGCCCCGGGGACGCGTCGTGCGTGCCCCGGGCCGGGGATGTGTCGCTCACTCCCCGGCCGCCGTCCTGCCCGCGGCGAGCGCGGCCTGCCGTGCCGTGCGCCGGCGGCGCTGGAGCACCGGGTCCGGCACGGGCACGGCCGCGATCAGCCTTCGGGTGTAGTCCGTGTCGGGGTGGAGCAGCGTGGTAGCGGTGCTGCCCTGCTCCTCGATACGTCCCGCGCGCATCACGACGACGCGCTGCGCGAAGTGCTGGACGACGGCGAGGTCGTGGGAGACGAACAGGCAGGCGAAGCCGAACTCGTCCTGCAACTCGCCCACCACCTCCAGCACCGCCGCCTGCACGCTGACGTCGAGCGCGCTGGTCGGCTCGTCGGCGACCAGCAGCCGGGGTTCGAGGACCAGGGCGCGGGCCAGGCTGACCCGCTGGCGCTGGCCGCCGGACAGCTCGCGCGGCGCCCGGTTCGCCAGCGCCCGGGGCAGGTGGACGCGTTCGAGGGCGTCCGCGACCCGGGCCCGGCGCTCGGCCCCCGACATCCGGACCTTGTGCACGTACAGCGGCTCGGCGACGCACTCCGCGACGCTCATCCGCGCGTCGAGCGAGGCCACCGGGTCCTGTAGCACCACCCCGACGCCGGCGAGCAGGGCGCGGCGGGCGCGGCCGCGGGACCTGCGGAGGTCCGCGCCGAAGAGCTCGACGGATCCGGCGGACGGCTGGACGAGCCCGAGCGCGACCCGGGCCGCGGTGGACTTGCCGGAGCCCGACTCGCCGACCAGGCCGACGGTCTCGCCCGCCCGCACGGTCAGCGTCACGCCGTCGAGCGCCTGCACGGCCCCCGGCCCCCGCCCGAACCGCACGGACACCCCGCGCAGGGCGACCACGGTGTTCCCGGGGGTGCCGGGGGTGCCGGGGGTGCCGGGGGTGCCGGGGGTGCCGGGGCCGTCGGCGGCGCCGTCGTGTCCGGGGGCGCCGGTGGCTGCCGCGGTGCCGCGGTGTCCGGCGGTACCGGTGGCTGCCGCGGTGCCGCGGTGTCCGGCGGTACCGGTGGCTGCCGCGGTGCCGCGGTCTCCGGCAGGGCCCGTGTCCCCGGCCGGCACCGGCTCCTGGACGGCGGTGGGCCCGGCGGCCGGCCCGGCGGTGGGCCCGGCGGCCGGCCCGGCGCCGGCACCGGACGGCGGCTCGGCGGCCGACCCGGACGGCGGCTCGGCCGCCGACACGGTATCCGCCCCGTCGGCGCGCCCGGCGGGCGACGTGGAAGCGCCCTCCGCGACCACCCCCGAACCGCCCTCCGCGACCGCCCCCGAACCGCCCTTGGCGACCGCGCCGGAGCCGCCCTCCGGCACCGCCGCGGAGCCGCCCTCCGCCACCGCCAGCCGCGGCACCGCCCCCAGCAGCCGCTTGGTGTAGTCGTGCCGCGGGCGCAGCAGGACCTCCTCGACGGGGCCGGTCTCGACGATCTCGCCGTCGAGCATGACGGCGACCCGGTCGGCGAAGTCCGCGACCACGCCCATGTTGTGGGTGACGAGCAGCACGCCGGTGCCGGAGTCGGCGGCGAGGGCCCGCAGCAGGTCCAGGATCTCCGCCTGCACGGTGACGTCGAGCGCGGTGGTCGGCTCGTCCGCGATCAGCAGGCGGGGGCTGTTGGCGATCGCCATGGCGATGACCACGCGCTGCCGCTGGCCGCCGGAGAGCTGGAACGGGAAGGCGGACGCGCGCTGCTGCGGGTCGGGGATGCCGACGCGGCGCAGCAGGTCGACGGCCTCCCGCGCGGCCTCGCGGGCCGGCACCGTCCGGTGGTTGCGGATCACCTCGGCGATCTGCGCGCCGACCCGCGTCAGCGGGTCGAGCGCGGTGGCGGGCTCCTGGAACACCATCGACGCCGCCCGGCCGCGCAGCCGGGCGAGGTCGGCCTCGGGGGTGCCGACGACCTCCCGGCCGCCGACGGTGGCGGAGCCGGTGGCGCGGGCGTTGGAAGGCAGCAGTCCCATCGCGGCGAGCGCCACGGTGGACTTGCCGGAGCCCGACTCGCCGACCAGGGCGAGGGTCTCGCCGGGCGCGATGTCCAGGGAGACACCGCGGACGGCGGGCACGTCACCGGTCTCGGTGGTGAAGGTGACGCCGAGGCCGGCGAGCGTGAGGATCGGCTCGGCGGCGGTGCCCCCGGTCGTCCCGTTGGTCTTCGTGGCGGCGGTCATCCGCGTCCCCTCACGTCGAAGGCGTCCCGCAGCCCGTCGCCGATGGCGTTGAACGCGCACACCACGAGGATGATGGCGAGGCCGGGCGGCACGATCAACCACCAGCGGCCCGAGTAGGCGGCCGTGAGGCCGGAGGAGAGCATGCCGCCCCAGTCGGTGGACGGCGGCTGCACGCCGAGGCCCAGGTAGGAGACGTAGGCGACGAGCAGGATGGCGTCGGCGACCTGGAAGGTGGCCGCGACGACGATGGTGGAGACCGAGTTCGGCAGGATGTGCCGCAGGATCGCCCGGCTGTGGGTGCCGCCGATGGCGCGCAGCGTCAGGATGTAGTCCCGGTTCTTCAGCGTGAGCGTCTCGGCCCGGATGAGACGGGACGGCACCAGCCAGGACACCAGGCCCAGGATGAGGATGAGGCCGCCGATGCCGGGCGTCGAGATCGCGGAGACCACGAGCAGGATGAACAGCGCGGGGATCGCGATGCCGGCGTCGACGATGCGCATCATGACCGCGTCGGTCCAGCCGCCCGCGTAGCCGGCCGCGGAGCCCCAGAGGGTGCCGATGACGGTCGCGAGGACACCGGCCGCGATGCCCACCAGCAGGGACACCTTGCCGCCGAACATCAGCCGGCCCAGCTCGTCGTGGCCGACCGCGTCGGTGCCGAGCAGATGGGCACCACTGGGCGGCAGGTTCACCTGCGTGAGGGTGGTGTGGGTCTGGTCGGTGGCGTACAGAAGCGGGCCGATGAAGCAGAACAGCACGAAGAACACGACCACCGCGAGCCCCGCGACGGCGAGCCGGTTGCGGGCGAAGCGGCGCAGGGCGAGGCGGACGCCGGAGCTTGCGGCCACTGCCTCGGGCACGCCGGGCGGCCGGACACCGGGGGCCTGGCCCGGTTGGAGGACGGCGCTCATGACGTGCCTGCCTTCACTCGGGGGTCGATGAACCGTTGGAGGACGTCGGCGAGCAGGGTGCCGACGACGGTGGCGACGGAGATGACGAGGACGCAGCCGAGCAGCACCGGGTAGTCGGAGGACTGCGCGGCGCTCCAGAACAGCAGGCCCATGCCCGGGTAGTTGAAGAGCTGCTCGACCACGAGCGAGCCGCCGAAGAGCACGGGCACGTAGTAACCGAGCATCGCCACCACCGGCGTGAGGGAGTTGCGGAACACGTGCCGCCAGAGGATCGCCCGCTGCCGTGAGCCGCCGGCGCGGGCGGTCCTGACGTAGTCCTCGGAGAGGTTCTCCAGGGTCGCCGCGCGCATGTACCGGCTGAACACGGCCACCATGGAGGTGGCGCCCGCGATCACCGGCAGGACCAGCGCGTTGGAATCGGCGAAGACCTGCCCGAGCGAGTCGCCCTGCGGCGCCTGGGACGGGAACCAGGGCAGCAGCTGGGTGAAGACCAGCACCAGGATCAGCCCCAGGAAGTACACCGGCGTCGAGTAGGCGACGAAGCTCAGGGTGGTGATCACGTAGTCGGTGGGCTTGTTGCGCCGCACCGCCTGCCACATGCCGAGCGGGACCGCCAGGACCAGCCCGACGATCGCGGAGAGCACGGTGAGCACCAGCGTCTTCGGCAGCCGTTGCGCGATGAGCTGGGACACCCCTTCGTTGAGCGTGTAGGACGTGCCCAGGTCACCGTGGAAGAGCGTGCGCAGGTAGTACGCGTACTGCACGGGCAGCGGCTTGTCGAGGCCCTGCTCGTGGTTGAACTGCGCGATCTGCTGCGCGGTCGCCTGGGGGCCCAGGATGCCGCGGGCCGGGCCCCCGGGGAGCGCGTGCAGGAGGCAGAACACCACCACCGTCACGATGAGGATCACCACGACGGCCTGGAGGACCCGCCTGGTCAGGTAGAGGAGGTTGGCCATGGGACTTCCGGTCGGTGGGGCGCGGTGGTGCGGGGGCGGCCGAGCGGGCCCACCCGGCCGAGGACGTGCCCTCGGCCCGGCGGGCCCACTGCTCCGTCGGGCGTGCTCACTTGTTCCACTTCCACTGGGCCGGGTGGAACTCCGCGAGCGAGTCCTGGAAGAACCCGGTCAGGCGGCCGTTGACGACCGAGATCTGGTAGTCCGGCTCGGGCAGCCACACCACCGGCAGGTCCTTGGCGAGCGCCGCGCTGTAGTCCTGCATCGCCTTCGGCGAGTCGGACGTGGTGGACGCGTCGATCAGCTTGTCGACCTCGGGGTTGGAGTAGTTGCCGAAGTTCGAGCCGCCCTTGCTCTGGAAGAGCGAGTCACCGGTCGGGTAGGCCGGGAAGTACCAGCTGCCGGCGGTGCCGAAGAACGAGAGCTGCCACTTGCAGATCGGCTGGTCCTTGGTGCACTGCGGGGTCTGGGAGAGCACCGAGTTCACGGGCGCGGTCTTGATGGAGAGCTTGATCCCGGTCTTCTCCAGCGAGGACTGGATCGCGCTCATCATGTTGTCGGTGACGGTGGAGCCGGACTGCGACAGCAGCTGCATCTGGAACTTCGTGCCCGCCTTCACGCCCTCGCCGCACGCGGAGTCACCGCTGCCGGGCGTGGTGCAGGTCAGCACGCCGTTCTGGAGGGTCCAGCCGTGGCTGGTGAGCAGTTCCTTGGCCTTGCTCGTGGAGAACGGGTAGGGGTTCTCCTTCTGCTCCTTCGAGAGGAACGAGGACAGCTGCGCCTGCGGGACGGGGCCGTAGCCGGGCACCGCGGTGCCGCCCCAGACGACCTTGGCCAGGGTGGTCTGGTCGATGGACTCCTGGATCGCCTGGCGGGCGTAGAGCTGCTTGAAGACGGGCCCCATGGTGGGGTTGTTGAAGTTGTACGGCAGGTAGGTGATCGCCCAGCCCGTCCAGGGCTTGATCTTGTAGCCCTGGGTGGTGAACTGGCCCTTCTCGTCCAGGTCGGTGGCGTCGATGTAGCCGTAGTCGACGCGCCCGGAGCGCAGCGCGTTCTTCTCGGCGTCCGTGGTGGTGAACGGCAGCAGGTTCACGGTGGCGATGCTGGGCTTCTCGCCGCCGTCGTACTTCTTGTTGGCGGTGAGGACGACCTTGCCCGCGGTGGAGAACGACTTGATCGCGTAGGGCCCGCTGATCGTCTTCCACAGCGGGTCGGAGGCGTACTGGGCGATGTGCTTCGCGGCGCCGTTGAGGTAGGTCCACACCTGCTTGGCGCCGGTGGCCGTGCGGTCGGCGTCGGACACCTTCGCCGCGTCGCCCGTCTTGTCCCAGGCGTGCTGCGGCATGGGCGTGATCTGGCTGAGCTCGTTGGCCAGCATCCACTGGCTGTTGTAGGCCTTGTCGAACGTGAGGGTGAAGTGTGTCGCGTCGACCGTCTTGAACGACGTCCAGTTGTCCGGCGCCTTGCCGGGGCTGTAGCCGGCCCACTGGGCCTTGTTGGCCTTGACGACGTTGTACCAGAACTCCACGTCGCGGGAGGTGACCGGCTTGCCGTCGCTCCAGTGCCGGTCGCCGAGGGTGACGGTGACGCTCTTGCCGTCCTTGGCGAAGTCGGCGGCGGTGGCTATGGAGCCGTTCTTGTTCCAGGCGATCTTCCCGGTGGAGCCGTCGTAGGCGACGAGCGGCTCCCAGAGGCTGGCGATGATCGCGTTGTTGTTGGTGTTGAGGTGCGCCGCGGTCCCGATGGGCAGGATCCAGTTCGGGGTGAAGTTGGCGGGCAGCGCGTAGTTGACGGCGTCGGACGACGAACCGGACGACGAACCGCTCGTCCCGGAGCAGCCCGCGAGCAGCGCGCCCGCTGAGACAAGGGCACCGGCGAGGATCGCCGGACGGCGCCGGCGGGCCACCGTGGCAGCAAGGAACATGGCTCTCCTCTTCAGGAGTGAACGGGCCCGGTACGTCCGCCGGGAACCTGGGTGACACGCGTGAGCAGCGTGTTGGCTGAGCCAGTCAACGACCATAAGGGCCGAAGAAACAAACGGGAAGTCGTAAAAAGTAAGTTTCTGCTGTGCCAAAAAAAGACACCTGGGGCGGACGAGGTATCCCGTTCAGACCATTTCGCCCAGATTAGTTCTTTCGTATTCGGGCTGATCATCTGTCTGTTGAGAGCTACGCTCCCCCCATCGTGGGAGTGGTTCCCGCGCCCCGACCCCGCCGGCGGAAGTTACTGCGTCCATGGATGAAAAAAGCGCGTCCCAGCGGAGGAGCACCACCGGTGCCACCTCCGTGGCCATGCGCATCCTCGAACTGCTCGCCTCCGGGCAGGCGGAGTCACGCACCGAGCTGGCCGACCTCACGGGCGCGGCGCCGTCCACCATCTCGCTCACCGTCGGCCAGCTCGTGGCGCACGGGCTCGTCGCGGAGCAGGGCACCCGCTCCTCCACCGGCGGGCGCCCCAGGAAGGTGCTCCGGCTGGGCGGCTCGGACGGGTACGTGGTCGCCGCGGACCTCGGCAGCCGGCACGCCCGGGTGGGCGCGGTGCTGCCGGGCGGCGGTCTCACGGACGTGGCAACCGTGCCGCTGATGATCGAGGAGGGGCCCGAGGCGGCGCTGCCGCGGCTCGCTCAGACGCTGGAGGAGCTGGCCGGGCGCCGCGGCCGCGACCTGATGAAGGGCGTCGGCTTCTCCCTCCCCGGTCCCGTGGACATCGCCTCCGGGATGGTGACCCTGCCGTCCAGGATGCCGGGCTGGCACCGGTTCCCCGTCCGGGACTGGCTCCAGGAGCGGTTCGGGGTGCCGGCCGCCGTCGACAACGACGCCAACTGCATGGCCGTCGGCGAGCACAGCGCCCAGCCCGCCGGGCGGCGGCAGTCGATCACGGTGAAGATGGGCTCCGCGATAGGCGCCGGCGTCATCGCCGAGGGCCGGCTGTACCGGGGCGCGACCGGCGCCGCGGGCGACATCACGCACGTCCGGATCGAGGCCGCGGACGACCGGCCCTGCTCCTGCGGGAACACCGGCTGCCTGGAGACGCTGGCCTCCGGCGCCGCGCTGGTGCGGATCCTGCGCGAGCAGGGCGTGGCGGCCGACTCGCTTCAGGACGTCGTCCGGCTCGCGTCGGACGGCGACCCGCGGAGCACCCTCGCCGTCCGCCAGGCCGGCCGCCACCTGGGCACGGTGCTGGCCGCCAACGTCAACTTCTTCAACCCGGACGCCGTGTACCTGGGCGGCATCCTGTCCACGCTGGAACCCCTCGTCGCCGCCGTGCGCAGCCGGCTCTACGAGGCCTGCCACCCGCTGGTCACGGAGCACCTGGTGATCGAGCGGGCCAGCCTCGGCGCCGATGCCGGCCTGGTGGGCGCCGGCCAGTTCGCGCTGCAGAGCGCGCTGTCGCACGCCCTGGAGGCCATCACCCCGCCCACCACCGGCAGCGCCCGCCCGCGTTCCGCGCCGCACCGCGGCCGGGACGCCGACGGCTGACGGCGAGCCCCCGTCAGAGCTGACGGCGAACCCCGAAGAGGAGCCATGCCAGAGCCACACCCCCGCACCCCCGTCGCCCACCCCGTGATCGCCATCGCCGGGCTCGGCATCGAGTCGTCCACGTTCTCACCCGCCCGCACCGAGGCCCCCGCCTTCCACCCGCTGCGCGGCGACGACGTCCTCACCCGTTATCCGTTCCTCGCGCCCGGCGAGCCGCTGCGCGAGGCGGCCGACTGGCGCGGGGCGCTCGTCGGCAAGTCGCTGCCGGGCGGCACGGTCACCGCCGGGGCGTTCGCGGAGCTCTCCGACGAGCTGATCGAACGGCTCGCGGCGCTGCCGCCCGTGGACGGCCTCTGGTACGACATCCACGGCGCCATGTCGGTGGAGGGCCTGGACGACCCCGAGGCGGTCCTGCTGGCCAGGATCCGCGAGACGGTCGGCCCCGACGTGATCGTCTCCACCTCGATGGACCTGCACGGCAACGTCTCCCGGGAGCTGGCGCACCGCAGCGACCTGATCACCTGCTACCGGATGGCGCCGCACGAGGACGCCATGGAGACCAAGGAGCGGGCCGCGCGGAACCTGGTCGACCTGCTGGCCTCCGGCGCGCCCCGCCCCGTCAAGGCCTGGGTGCCGGTGCCGGTGCTGCTGGCCGGCGAGCAGACGTCCACCCGGATCGAGCCGGCCCGCGGCGTGTACGCGGCGGTCGCCGAGGTGGAGGCCGCGGACGGGGTCACCGACGCCGCCATCTGGGTCGGCTACGCCTGGGCGGACGAGCCCCGCAACCGCGCCGCGGTCGTCGTCACCGGACCCGGCGAGGAGGCGGTGGCCGCCGGCGCCGAGCGGCTGGCCCGCGGCTTCTGGGATGCCCGGCACGCCTTCGGCTTCGTCGCGCCGACCGGGACGCTCGACGAGTGCCTGGCGGCCGCCCTGGCCTCCCCCGCCCGGCCCTACTTCATCAGCGACACCGGCGACAACCCGACCGCGGGCGGCGCCGGCGACGTCACCTGGACCCTGCACCGGCTCCTTCAGCGCCCGGAGTTCACCGCGGAGGACGGGCCGACCGTCCTCTACGCCTCGGTGCCGGGGCCGAAGGCCGTGGCGACGGCGGTGGCGGCGGGCGTCGGCGCGGAGGTCACCGTGACCGCGGGCGCGGAGGTCGACGACCGGCACGCCGGGCCGGTCACCCTGACCGGTGTGGTGCACGCGATCAAGCACGGCGACCGCGACGCGCGCACCGAGGTGGTGCTGCGGGTGGGCGGCCTGCACGTGATCGTCACGGAGCTGCGCAAGCCGTACCACCACGAGAAGGACTTCACCGACCTGTCGCTCGACCCGCGCGGCGCCGACCTGGTGATCGTCAAGATCGGGTACCTGGAGCCGGAGCTGTTCGCGATGGCCGCCGACTGGAAGATGGCGCTCACCCCCGGCGGGGTCGACCAGCACCTGGTCCGGCTCGGCCACCACCGCATCCGGCGCCCCATGTTCCCCTTCGACGCGGACATGCCCGAGCCGGACCTCACGGCCCGGATCATCCCGCCGTCGAACGCGCCGCTCACCGGGCGCGACGAGTGAGACCCCGGCCGGACGGGTGAGGTGAGCGGCCCCCGTCCGGCCGGTCAGGCCCCCGTGGGGCGGTGCCGGCGGCGCCGCCCCACGGGGGATTCAGCGCGGTGCGCCCTCTCCCGGCGCCGCCGGCACCGCTCGACGCCAGGCCGGCGCCTTGCCGCCCGGCCGGTGCCGGCACCCGGCCGTCACCGCTTGACCAGCGGTTCGAAGGCCGCCCGCACATCGCCGTCGTCCGCCTCGACCTGCACGTCCGACGGCGGCCCGATGTCCACGTAATAGGTGCTGTAGTGCAGGGTGCGCGGGCAGCTCGTGCCGCTGATCTGCACCTTTCGGTCCGCCACCCGCTTCCCCGTGCGCAGCTCGTACACCTTCACCGGGATGGCGATCTTGTGGAACGTCACCTGGGTGGGGAAGCCCTTCAGGGTGTGTTCGTTCTCGTACGGGCAGGTCCGCACGGCGGTGCCGTCCTCCGCCTCGCCCGCGCAGACGACCAGCACGGCGTGGGCGGGGTCGGTGGTGCGCCAGGAGCCCGGGAGCCTGTCCGTGTACGCGTTGCCGAAGAACATCGCGCGGTTGGTGCCCTTGCCGGGGGCCTTGGCGCCGCTGTACCTGGCGGGTTTCGAGCAGTACTCGGGCTGGAGGTCGGTGGGGCCTTCCAGGAGGCTCCTCACGTTCGCCAGCTCGATGGAGAGGGTGGCCTTGTGGACGCCGCTCTTCGCCGCGGCCGTGTGCGTGTCGTGCGGGTACTGGTCGAGCAGTTGCCGGTAGCGCGCCCGTGCGGCCCGCCAGTCCTTCTCCGCCATCAGGTCGTCCGCGCAGCCGACGAGCGCCGCGGGGGCGGTGTGCGCGGCGGTCCGCGCGGAGGTGTCCAGGACGTCGTGGCTCGGGCCGCGGTGGCGCAGCCAGTCGGTCACGGTGACGGTGTCGCACGGGTCCTCGGCGGGCAGCCCGCGCAGGAACCGGTCCAGGACCGTCTCGACGACGTGCTCGTTGCCGGGCTCGGCGAGGACCGCGGAGAGGGTGCCGAAGCCGGCGCTCAGCGCCCGGGTGTCCCCGGTGAGGGCGGTCGTCAGCCGCCGGCCCGCCGCCGCCAGCCGCCGGCACGCGTCGGCGGTGCGGTCGTCGCGGGCGGCCAGCGGGGCGTCCGCGAGGCGGTTGCCGAACCACACCCGGTCCTGGGCGGCCAGCACCCCGGCGCAGTCGCCGCTCTCCCGGGCCGACCCGACGCCGTCCCCGATCCGGTCCGCGTCGAACCTCAGCAGGCCGGCGGCGAGCAGGACAGGGAGCGTGACGCAGAGCGGGACGAAGCGCTGCCTACGCGACACGCCGCCCGGGTGGACCGGGCCGCGCCGGCCGCGCGCCAGGAACCAGCCGTGCGCGGTGCAGGCCGCCCACCATGCCAGGACGGCGATCTCGCACCACGGTGCGGCGACGGAGAGCAGCACGGCGGCGAGCGCGACTGTGCCCAGCGCCGCGGCGGCGGCGAGCCTTCCGCGGCCCAGCAGGAGGTAGCCGATGCCGAACGCGGAGGCGTTCCCGACGGCGACGGCCAACGGATCGGCAGGCCGGCCGTCGCGCACGGGGGCGCCCGGCGGGGTGCCCGGTGGGCGGTACGCAGGGGTGCCCGGCGGGCGGTACGGCGGGGTGCCCGGCGGGGCGTACGGCGGAGCATCCGCTGAGGCGTCCGCCGGGGGCTCCGGGTGCTCCGGGTGCTCCGGGGGCCCTGGGGGCCCTGGGGGCGGGCCCGGAGGCATGGGTGGCGGGGCGGCGGGCGGTGCGGGCGGGTGGGGCGGAGGAGTGCCGGAGGGCTTGGGCGGCGGTTCGGGTTCGGGCCCGGGCCCGGTGTGCGTCGGGACGTCCATCCTCGTCTCCCCCTGTTCGCGGAACGGCTGGGCGCACCGGCATTGTCGGCGGCCACCCCCGGGAGGGGTCCCCGCCTCCGGTAACCGCACGGTGAGGGGCCGCACGGAAGGGGCGCGGGGAACCGCGCGCGCACCCCACCACCGGCCGGTGGTCCGGGCTCAGGCGGACGCGCGCCGCCCGGGCGAGCGGAGACTGCCCCTCCGGGACGGTGGCACCCCGGCGGCTCCCGTCGTGGCTGGTCGCGCCCGCGCGGGGGAGCCGCACATCGACACGGTCCCGCGCCCCTGTCGAGGCGCAGCACCGTCTTGCAGGGGGCGCGGGGCAGCACCCGACCGCAAGGCTGCGTGGGCCGCGGCCGCACCCGACCGCAGGGCCCCGCGGGCCCGTTCAGCCGGGCAGCCCGGGGAGCCGCATCGCCCGGTTCAGGCCCAGGTTGCTCGCGAGCAGGCCGCCGTCGGCCGGGAGCGTCACCCCGGTGATCCAGGACGCGTCCGGGGAGGCGAGGAAGGCGACGGCGGCGGCGATGTCCTCGGGGCGGCCGACGCGGCCCAGCGGGTAGTGGGCGGCGGCCCGCTCCAGGATCTCGCGGCGGCCGTCCCACGCATGGGTGTCGATGGTGCCGGGCGCCACCAGGTTGACGCGCACCCCGCGCGGGGCGCACTCCACCGCGAGGGTGCGGGTGAGGGAGGCGAGGGCGGCCTTGGCGGCGCTGTAGGCGTGGTCGCCGAAGGAGCGTTCGCCGTTGACCGAGCCGACGTTGACGATCGCGCCGCGCCCGCCCGCCGCGGCCAGCCGGGGCAGCGCGGCGCGTATGCAGCGGAAGGCTCCGTTCAGGGTGACGTCGAGGTCCTGGTGCCAGGGGGCGTCTTCGTGGTCCTCGAAGCGTTCGGGGCCGGGGTGGCAGGCGTAGGCGTTGTTGACGAGCACGTCGAGCCCGCCGAAGGCGTCCACCGCGCGGGCCACGGCCGCCTCCACCGCGGCGCGGTCCGCGACGTCGCAGGCGGCCGGCTCAGCGGTGCCGCCCGCGGCGCGGATCGCGCCGGCCACCCGCTCGGCGCGGCCCGCCTCCAGATCGGTGACCAGGACGCGGGCTCCCTCCGCCGCGAACCGCCGCGCGGTGGCCTCGCCGATGCCCTGGCCGGCTCCGGTGATGAGGACGGCCCAGCCGTCGAATCGTCGTGCGGGTGTGGTGATGTCCATGGCCGGATGGTGCCACGCGGGGCTCCGCCCCGGCCCGCCGTTTCGGGGCTCCGCCCCGGCCGGACGAGGAGCACGGGGCTGGACCCGACCGTAAGGCCGCGCCCCCGGGTCGGCGGGGGCGGAGCCCCACAGTAAGGCTGCGCCCACGCGCCTACTGCTCCTGCGCCGCGCGCTCGTAGAGCGGCCGCGTGATCGCCGAGCTGAACTGCGGCCCCACGAGATAACGGACGCAGCCGTCGTGGGAGTCGATCGGGCAGGGCTCGCCGGCGGCGTCGAAGAACGCGCCGTGCGTGTTGTCGCCGACCACGGTGCCCAGGCCCGTCGCCGGGTCGAGGCCGGTGATCCGGGGGCCGCCGCTGGAGCCGCCGCCCATGACGCACGGCAGGCCGAACTGGCCGGGCGGCTCGGGGAACTCGGGCGTGCCGGGGTCCTCCCTGGCCTGGCCGGTGCAGTACGCGAGGCGCTCACCGGTGTACTCGGGGAGCCCCGCGCGGGCGGGGTCGGCGCTGGCGCGCGGGTAGCCGAAGGAGTAGCCGGTCACGCCGCCGGGCCGGTCGAAGCCGATCTTCTGTGCGGCACCGACGGCGGCCTGGAGTGTCTGGCCCCGCTCGTTCGGGTTCAGCACGACGAACGCCTGGTCGTAGGCGTCGTACGTCTCGCTGTGCTGCTGGTCGTTGGCCAGCCAGGTGGCGTCCACGACGCCGAGCCGGCCGACGAACCTGCCGTACGGCGCCTGGCCGTCGTGGTAGCCGGGCACGAACATCTCGTTGGCCACCCACTGGTTGTCCTCGCCCAGCAGGTCGGTGTTGTCGACGCAGTGGCCCGCGGTCACCACCGTGCTGCGGTTGGCGCTCTGGACGACGGTGGCGGTGCAACTGCTGTCCTCGCCGTGGTCGGTGAAGAACAGCCGCCCCGTGGTCCTGGGCAGCATGGTGCCGGCGGTCCAGGGCGCGCCGTCGGGGCCGCTCGTGGGCGGATTGCCGGACGTCGGCGTGGTGAGCGCGGCGATGCGCTCGGGGGTCCAGTAGTCGAGCACCGCCTGCTGCTCCGCGGCGGTGACCGCTTGCTGATGCGTCGCCACCTGGCCGCCTGCGGCGGTGTGCGGCGCCGCGTCGGCGGGGGTGGTGGCCAGCAGGGCGGCTCCGGCGGCCGCCGCCGCGAGGGCCGCCGCGGTGATCGGCCGCCTGCGGGTGCTGCTGTGCGGGCGTGGGGAACGGCTCGGTACGTTCGGCATGGGGCGGAGGGTACGGAGGGGGTGTCAGGAAGCTGTCAGCTTCCTGACAGGAGCCGATGAGGATCCGCACACACCGCCGATCCACGACGCCCGCCCGTCCGCGCCCCACCGATCCGCAGCCCCACGATCCGCGGCCTCACCCCCTCCGCGGCCCCACCACACCGCGGCACCGCGATCCGCAGCCCCACGATCCGCGGCCTCACCCCCTCCGCGGCCCGCGATCCGCGAGATGTGGTCCGCCCCAACACCCGGTGTACCGCAGGCGATTCCTGTGCGGTACATCCATCCGTTCAGAGGAACTTCCGGAACCGGTCATCCCGCTCCCACGTGACCCGCCCGTTCGGCGGGCGAGTGTGTCCGAGCCCCCCAAGTCGGCCATCGGGCCGAACTTGAAAGGACTCCCATGAACAGCACTCCCCAGGAGCAGAACCCGAGGACCAGGCTGACCCGCCGCAGACTGCTGGGCTCCGCGGCCACGGTCGCCGGGCTCGCGGCCGTGGACTCCGCACTGCCCGCCAACATCCGCAACGCCGTCGCCGCGGGCCCGGTACAGGGCGGCAGGCTCTCCGACATCGAGCACGTCGTCCTGCTGATGCAGGAGAACCGCTCGTTCGACCACTACTTCGGCACCCTCTCGGGCGTGCGCGGCTTCAGCGACCCCACGGCGGCGAAGCTGCCGAGCGGCGACCCGGTCTTCAAGCAGCCCGACCCGACGGGCCCGCAGGGGTACATGCTCCCGTACCACCTGGAGACGAAGACCACGTCCGCGCAGGCCATCCCCTCCACCAGCCATGCGTGGGACGTGCAGCACGCCGCCTGGAACGGCGGCAAGATGGACAACTGGCTGCCCGCGCACCGCGCCGCCGACGGCAACACCAACGGCCCCTACACCATGGGCTACTACACCCGCGAGGACATCCCGTTCCAGTTCGCCCTCGCCGAGAACTTCACCCTGCTCGACAACTACCACTGCAGCGTCTTCGGCCCCACGCACCCGAACCGCTACATGTGGATGAGCGGCACCATCGACCCGAACGGCCTGGCCGGCGGCCCCTGCCTGGACAACGGCGCACCGACGGGCACCTACTCCTGGACCACGTACCCGGAGCGGCTGCTCAAGGCGGGGGTGAGCTTCAAGTTCTACCACCAGCAGCCGGACGGCACCGGGGTCGACCAGATCCACCACATGAAGCAGTACATGGCGCTGTCGCCGGACTCGGAGCTGTACCAGCGCACCGTCGCCACCTCGCCGGTCGGGCAGTTCCAGTACGACGCGCTGAACGACAGGCTGCCCACGGTGAGCTGGATCTTCCCGCCCGGGGGCCAGGACGAGCATCCGGCCAACCTGCCGGCCGCCGGCGCCGGCTTCGTGTCGAGCATCGTGGACGCCATCGCGGCCAACCCCGAGGTGTGGCGCAAGACCGTCTTCATCCTGTCCTACGACGAGAACGACGGCCTCTTCGACCATGTCGTGCCGCCCACCCCGAAGGCGGGCACGGCGGACGAGTTCGTCACCAGGAAGTCGCCCACCGGCGTCGACGGCGCGGGGCTCCCGGTCGGCCTGGGATTCCGGGTGCCGTGCATCATCGTCTCGCCGTGGACCGTGGGCGGCTGGGTCAGCTCGGAGACGGCCGACCACACCTCCCAGCTCCGCTTCCTGGAGGCGGTCACCGGTGTGCGCGAGCCCAACATCAGCGAGTGGCGGCGCAGGACCGTGGGCGACCTGACGTCCGCGTTCCGGTTCGGCAGCGCGAAGAAGGCACCGGTGCTGCCCGACACCACCGGGCAGTACAACCTCGCCCAGTACGAGGTGAGCCAGCTCCCGAAGCCGACGGTCCCGCCGGCCACCCAGCGGATGCCGCGCCAGGAGCCGGGCTCCCGCCCGCACGTCTCCTGACCTCGCGCGTGTCCTGACGAAGTCCATCCCCCCGAGGACCCGCGCGCCCTGACGCCGCGCCGGACACCCCGGCGCCGTCCGGCCCTCGCACCCCGGGCCCGTTCCCACCGCCCACCCTCCGCGGTGGGGACGGGCCCGGCCGCGGCTACGCCTTGAGGTGTCTGCCGAGGAAGTCCCGGATCAGTGCGGCGGTCTCGTCGAGGGCGGACTCCAGGAGGAAGTGGCCGCCGTCCAGGAGGTGCACCTCGGCGTCGGGCTGGTCGCGGCGGAACGCACGGGCGCCGTCCGGGCCGAAGATCGGGTCGTTCCTGCCCCAGACGGCCAGCACCGGCGGGCGCCGCTCGCGCAGGTACTCCTGGACGCGCGGGTAGAGGGGCAGGTTGGTGGCGTAGTCCCTCAGCAGCTTGAGCTGGACGGCGTCGTTGCCGGGACGGGAGACCATCCGGTGGTCGTGGTGCCAGGTGTCGGGATCGACCAGCGTCACATCGGGGACGCCGGTGACGTACTGCCACCTGATCATGTCGAGGCCCAGCGCCGGGGCGAGGGCCGCCGCGTTCTCCGGGCTGGGGTCCTGCTGGTAGGCGACGATGGGCTGCCAGAAGTCGGGGACGAAGCCCTCCTCGTAGGCGTTGCCGCTCTGGGTCACCACGGCGGTGACGGCGTCCGGCCGCGACAGGGCGAGCCGCCAGCCGATCGGGGCGCCGTAGTCCTGCACGTAGAGCGCGTAGCCGGCCAGCCCGAGCTGGTCGAGCAGGCCGGCGGTGTGCTCGGTGAGCGCGTCGAAGGTGTAGTCGAAGTCGTCGGCCGACGGCGCGTCGGAGAAGCCGAAGCCCAGGTGGTCGGGGGCGATGAGGTGGAGCCGGTCGGCCAGCAGCGGGATCAGGTGGCGGAACATGTACGAGCTGGTCGGAAAGCCGTGCAGCAGCACCACGGCGGGTGCGTCGCGCGGCCCGGCCTCCCGGTAGAAGAGCTGCCGTCCCTGCACGGTCGCGAAGCGGTGGTGCACCTCCGCCATGTCCTCGTCACCCTCCTCGGGCCGCTGTGGGATCTTCCGGTTTGTTCGGTTTTCCCATATTGCGTCATACGCCGGAACGGACGGGCGCGCCGCGCCGCGCCACACCCCGCCCCGCCCCGGCCCCGTGGAGGCACGGAGGACCGGGCGGCAGGGGAGGCCGTGGACAGGGGCGCGGCCTGACGCTCGGGGGCCGACCCTGGTACCCCCGGGGGGGCGCGGGGCTGTGCCCTGGGGGCACCTCCACGCCCTTGAGGCAGTGGGGGAGGCTCCGCCGCGTGGGCGCGAGCGACCGCCCACCCGCCGGTGGTCCGGCCACGGCAGGAACAGCCCCATCGGGACGGTGACGACCCGACTGTCCCGTCGTGGCTTGTCGCGCAGTTCCCCGCGCCCCTTTCAGGCGCGGCTGCGCCCCGAAAAGGGGCGCGGGGCTGCATCGATACGCGGCTTCGCCACGTGGGCGCGAGCGACCACCCACCCGCCGGTGGTCCGGCCACGGCAGGAACAGCCCCATCGGGACGGTGACGACCCGACCCCCTCCTCGGGCGGGTCGCGCCCACGCGACGGAGCCGCACGATGTCGCGGCCCCGCGCCCGTGGGGCGGGCCGGGGCGCAGCCCCGCCTACCGGGGCGCCGGGCCGGGGCGGTCCAGGACCAGCGCCGCGTAACCGCTCGCCCGCTGGACGGCCGTGTGCGCATGGACGACGGCGGCGAAGCGGAGCCAGTCGTGGCCGGTAAGGGCGGACAGCGCGGGCCACCGACGGCACAGCAGGCGCCGGCCCGCCCCGCTGCCGCTCAGCCGCGCGCAGAGCTGGGCAAGGCGCAGGAAGCGGCCGGTGACCTGCCGGGTCCAGTCCAGGGTGCGGCCGACGCGGAACCCGATGTCCAGGGCGTGGCGCCGGTAGCGGGCGAGCGGCTCGAACGTCTCGAAACGCCAGGTGTCGCGGACCAGCCGCCCGGGGTCCGCGGCGGCGATGCCGGCCACCGGGTCGCCGGCCCGCCAGACGAAGTCCACCAGCACCAGCCGCCCGCCGGGCGCCAGCAGCCGGTAGGCGTCCTCCAGGAAGGCACGGCGGCCGTCCGCGCCCAGGTGGAAGGCCGCTTCGAGGCAGTGCACCTTGGTGAAGGCACCGTCCGCGAAAACACCGTCCGCGACCGCACCTTCCACGAACGCGCCCTCCGCGACGGCACCTTCCACGAACGCACCGTCCGCGACCGCACCATCCGCGACGGCACCTTCCACGAACGCACCATCCGCGACCGCACCATCCGCGACCGCACCTTCCACGAACGCGCCGTCCATGCGGGCATCGGCCCCGCGGACCCGTCCGCCGCCGCCCGCCGGCGGGCGGCGCCGCAGCGCCGTGAGGTCTCCCGTGGTGAACCGGACGCCGGGCTGCCTGCCGAAGCGTCGTTCCGCCTGCGCCACATGGGCGTCCAGCAGGTCCACCCCCGTCACCCGGCAGCCCCGCCGGGCCATGAGGCTGCTGCTGTGTCCGCGGCCGCAGGCGGCGTCCAGGACGCGGTCGCCGGGCGTCAGCCCGAGCAGCCCGGTGGAGCGGGCCACCAGCCGCCGCTGGAACGGCGCGAGCCCGCCGGCCGCCAGGACCGGCAGGGTGCCCGGGGTCCAGTAACCGAGGTTGAGCAGGTCGCCCCAGCCCATCGGCTCCAGCACGCGGAAGAGGACGTTGCCGGGCCCGTAGGCGTCCAGGACGGTGCCGGGACCTGTCATGGGGCGCTCCCTGAGCAGTACCGGGGGCCGGGTCCGAAGCGACGAGCCCCGACGCGACGAGGGCGGCCCGCAGCGCACCCCTGGGGCCGCCCGGGTCCCGGCAAGCCTGGCACCCGCCCGCCGGCCCGGTAAGCGCGGGCGGCAGGCGCACGGGAGTGCGGCGGCGGGGTGGACGCGCGGTACAGGGCGCGCGCGTGCAAGGGGCCGAACGGGTGACTTCCGTGCGCCGTGTGCGCGCTCCGGTGAAACGGTTTGCCGTCGTTTGCCCTCCGGACGGCCCGCGCATTGATGTGGACGGCGGCCCGGGCCCGTGCGCCCTGGAGCGCCGCGGAGGGCGCCGTGCGCGGGCGCCCCGGCGGCGCCCGCGGGCCGCCGCGTTCGTGCTCGGCACAGCCGAACTCCACAGCCAACGAGGGGCGGGTGCACACGCACATGTCGGACGACGAGGCCGTCAAGGGCGCGACGGGTGCCGCTGGTGCCACGAGCACTGCGGACACCACGGGCACCGACCGCCGGCTGGCCCGCGATCCCGTGGCGATCGTGGGCCTGGCGGCCCGGTTCCCGAAGGCGTCGGACGTCCGGGAGTTCTGGGACAACATCGTCTCGGGCCGGGACTGCTCGGACGTCGTGCCGGAGAGCTGGTGGAACACGGAGCACCACTACGACCCGGACCCCTTCGCCGAGGACCGCACCTACTGCAGGCGCGGCGGCTTCCTCACGCCCGAGATCTTCGACCCGCGCGAGTTCGCGATGCCGCCGAAGATGGTCGACTCCACCGGCCTGGTGCAGCTGCTGAGCCTGGTGGTGGCCAAGGAGACGCTGCACGACGCGGCGGGCGCCAGGCAGCGGTGGCACGACCCGTCCCGCACCGGTGTGATCCTCGGGGTGTGCGGCACCAACAGCACCCTGGCGCCGCTCGCCGCCCGCCTGCTGGTGCCCGAGCTGAAGCAGACCCTGCTGGCCTTCGGTCTGCCCGAGGAGACGGTGGAGCGGATCGTGCGGTCCCGGCTCGCGGCGCTGCCGCCGTGGACCGAGGACTCCTTCCCGGGCATCCTCGGCAACGTCGTCTCCGGCCGGATCGCCAACAAGCTGAACCTGGGAGCGGCCAACCACACGGTGGACGCGGCCTGCGCCAGCTCGCTCGCCGCGGTGCGCGCCGCCGTCGACGAACTCCTCGGCAGGCGCGCCGACGTGATGCTCACCGGCGGCTGCGACGCCGACAACTCGATCATCTCCTTCATGTGCTTCAGCAAGACGCCCGCCCTGTCGCTGAGCGGCCGGGTGCGGCCCTTCGACGCGGCGGCGGACGGCACGCTGGTCGGCGAGGGCATAGGCATGCTGGCGCTCAAGCGCCTCGCGGACGCCGAGCGGGACGGCGACCGGATCTACGCGGTGCTGCGCGGCCTGGGCAGTTCGAGCGACGGCAACGCGAAGAGCATCTACGCGCCGAGCGGCGAGGGCCAGCTCCGCGCGCTGCGGCGCGCCTACGCGGACGCGGACTGCGCCCCGTCGTCCGTCGCCCTGATCGAGGCGCACGGCACCGGTACCCCGGCCGGCGACGAGGTCGAGCTGACCGCGCTGAACGCCCTGCTGGCGGTGCCGGACGACCACCATTACGCGGCCGTCGGCAGTGTGAAGTCCCAGGTCGGCCACACCAAGGCGGCGGCCGGCGCGGCCGGGCTGATCAAGGCCGCGCTGGCCCTGCACCACCAGGTGCTGCCCCCGACCATCAACGTCACCGAGCCGCGCGCCCAGACCGCCGCCGCCGACAGCGCGCTCTACGTGAACACCGCGGCCCGGCCGTGGCTGCGCGAGGCCACCCGCCCGGTGCGCAGGGCCGGGGTCTCGGCGTTCGGCTTCGGCGGGGTCAACTACCACGCCGTCCTGGAGGAGCACCCCGGCACCCGCCCCGAGCCCGGCACCCATCCTGAGCCCGGCACCCGCCCCGAGCCCGGCACCCATCCTGAGTCCGGCCGCGGTCAGGAGACCGGCACCCGCCCTGCGTCCAGCAGCCGTTCCGAGCCCGGTAGCCGCCCCGAGCCCGGCAGCCGCCCCGAGTCCGGCGCCCGCCCCGCCTCCGGCTCCGCCGCCGGGCGGCGGCACGCCCTGCACGAGACGCCCCGCCCCTGCCTGTGGCACGCCCCCGACCCGGCGCTGCTGCTCCAGCGCCTGGAGCGCGGCGACCCGCCGGACACCACCCCGGCCCCCGCCGGACACGCGCGCCTCGGCCTGGTGGCGAAGGGCGCGCGGCAGTACGCCGAGCTGGTGGCCCTCGCGGTACAGCGGCTGCGTGACACGGTGACCGGTGCGGAGAGCTCGGGGGACGCCGGGGACACGCGGGGTGCCGGGGACGCGGCCCCGGCGGACGGCTGGAGTCACCCGCGCGGTGTCCACTACCGGCGCCGTGCGCTGCCGGACGGTGTCCGGGTGGGGGCGCTGTTCGCCGGGCAGGGCAGCCAGTACGCCGAGATGGGGCTGCACGCGGCCCTGGCCCTGCCCCCGGTGCGGGACGCCTTCGAGGCCGCGGGCGCGGGCTTCCCGGCCGCCGACGGCCTGGCCCGCGCGGTCTTCCCGCCGCCCGGCACCGGGGACGCGCAGGCGCACGGGGAGCGGCTGCGGCGCACCTCGTACGCTCAGCCGGCGATCGGCGCGCTCGCCATGGGCCAGTACACCTGGCTGCGGGAGCTGGGCTTCGCACCCGACGGCGTCCTCGGCCACAGCTTCGGCGAGCTGACCGCGCTGTGGGCCGCGGGCGTCCTGGACGACACCGCGTTCACGTCCCTCGCGCGCGCCCGCGGTCGTGCCATGGAGCAGCCGCCCGGGCAGGACGCCGACCCCGGCGCGATGGCCGCCGTGCGGATCCGGCGCGACGCGCTGGACGAGGCCCTGCGCTCCCACCCCGGCCTGACGGTGTGCAACCACAACGCCCCGGACGAGCACGCCCTCGGCGGCCCGACGCCCACGGTGACGCGGTTCCTCCAGTGGTGTGCCGCGCGCGGACTGCACGCGGTCCGGCTGCCGGTCGCCGCCGCCTTCCACACGCCGCATGTCGCGCACGCCACGGCGGCGTTCGCCACCGCGTGCGAGGCCACCGCCTTCGGCACACCCGGGGTGCGGGTGTACGCGGGCACCTCCGGCGCGGTGTACGGCACGGACCCGGCGGCGAACCGCGCGACCCTGGTGGCCCAGCTCAGCCGCCCGGTGGACTTCGCGGCCCGGCTGGAGGAGATGTACGCGGACGGGGTGCGGGTGTTCGTCGAGTTCGGCCCCCGGCGCACCCTGACGTCCCTCGTGCAGCGCACCCTGGGTGACGGTGCCGTGGAGGCGTTCGCCTGCGACGGCGGCCCGGGGACGGACGGCTGTGCCTCGCTGATGCAGGCCGCGGTGCGGCTGTTGGTGCTGGGGCTGCCGCTGACCGGTCTCGACCGGTACGCGGCGCCGCCCCGCCCCGAGCGGCCCGCCCCGTCCGCGGTGGCCCGCCGCCTCGAAGGCCCGCTGTTCGCGGTGGAGCGGCGGCGGCCCGCCTACGAGGAGCTGATGGCTCGGCTGACGGCGGAGGCGGCTGAAGCGGCGCAGGCCGCGGAAACGGCCACGGCGGCGGAAGCGGCCTCGGCGGCGGAAGCGGCCACGGCGGCGGGGGACGGCGCGGAGGCGGGGGACGGCGCGGCGCCGCAGGCGGGTGCGGGGGCTGCCGGGGCTGCCGGGGTCGCGGCGGCGGAGGCCACGGGTGCGGCGGGGGCGGCGGACGGCCGCATCCCGGCCGGGCAGGGCGACCCGGTCCCGGCGGGGCGAGGCGCCCCGGCCCCGCCCGGGGAGGACGACCCGCTCTCCCGTGCCGCCGCCGAGCACCTGGCGGCGCACACCCGTTACCTGGACGGCCAGGTGCGCACCGCGGACCGGCTCACCGAGCTGTTGCGCGACGGCGCCGCGGGCGGCCGGGAACTCGACCCGGCCCTGCTCGCGGCGGTTCGCTCGGTCACCGAGCACAGCGTGGCCCTGGGCAAGGCCCACGCCCGGGCCGGCGAGGCGGTCCGCGACCTGCTGCGCCCCCCGGCGGAGGGCGCGGCCGCGGGCGGGGCGGTGCGGGACGGCACGGTGGGGGCGGTGCGGGACGGCACGGTGGGGGCCGGGCCGGGCGCGGACGGCACGGTGGGGGACGGCACGGTGGCGTATCTTCCGGGCGTGGACGGCGCCGTGGCGGGCGATGAGGTGTCCCGGGCGGGCGGGGAGGAGTCCCACGGGCTTACGGCCGACGGCGCACCGGCCGACGGCACCCCGCCCGGCGCGGCCGCTCCCGGCGGTGGCGACCCGGCCGGCCTGGAGAGCCCGCCCGCCGCGGATCCCGGCGCCGGCGACCAGGCGGCGGACCCCATGGGCGGGAACGTCTCCGCGCTCGCGGAGCTGTGGGCGGCGCGGCAGAACACCGAGACCGCACAGCCCGTCGCGCCGGACATCGCGGACCTCGACCCCGAGGAGCTGGAACGGGAGTTCCGCACCGTGATCGCCGAGAAGACCGGCTACGACCTGGACATGATCGAGCCGGACATGCACATCCAGGAGGAGCTGGGCATCGACTCCCTGAAGCAGGTGGAGATCGCGGCCGAGATGTGGCGCCGCTACCCGGTGATCAGCCGGAGCGAGCTCTACCGCTTCAGCGAGGCCAAGACCGTCCGCCAGCTCACCGAGCTGGCCCAGGACATCCTCCTCAACCCCCAGCCCCAGCTGCGCAGTCCGGCCCGGCACTCCGGCACGGGACGCACCTTCGTCACGCTGGCGGACCTCCCCGCCCCCGACGTCTGCTCCGACGCCTTCGCCGACCAGCCGCACGCGCTGCTCCTGGACGACGGCGGCGACCTCGCCGGCACCGTGGCGCGCGCGCTCGCCGACGCCGAATGGCGCGTCACCCGCCTCCGCCTGCCCGGCGCCGCGTACGGCGGTCCCGAGACGGCCCCGGCCACGGCGCTCGTGCCCGCGCCCGCGCCGGAGCCAGGCCCCGCGCCCGCAGCGGCAGCCGACAGCGGCACCGCCACCGGCACCGGCACCGGCACCAGCACCAGCACCAGCACCAGCACCAGCACAGACGAGCCGGGCCCCGAGCCCGCGGCGGACCACGCCGCCGTACCGGACACCGCGCCCGCCCTCGCACCGGGCGCGGAGCACACCGCCGCACCGGACCCCGGCCCGGAAGCCACCGCGGAGCACGGACCCTCCGAAGCCCCGGAGGCCGCCGAACCCACCGGGCCTGCCGTATCCGGAGGGTCCGCCGTGTCCGCCGAGCCCACCGACTCCACGGAACCCACCGTGCCCCCGCCGCCCGCCGAGTCCACCGTGCGGCTGGCCGACTGGAGCGAGGGCGCGTTCGAGGCGGCGCTGGCCGGGATCCTGGCCGCGACCGAGCGGCTCGACCTGTGTGTGCTGCCCGTCAGCCGGGGCACCGACGGCGACGTGGACACGCTCGTGCGGCGGCTGCGGCACGCCGTCCTCGTCGCCAAGCAGGTACGGCCCGCGCTGGAGGCGGCGGCCGCCACCGGCACCCGGGCCGGTCTGGTGGCGGTCACCCGGCTCGACGGCGCGCTCGGCCACGCGGGCTCCGGCGGCGACACCGCCGCGGCCCTGGCGGGTGGCCTCGGGGCGCTGGTCAAGACGGTGGCATGGGAGGCGACGACGCTGTTCTGCCGCGCCCTGGACTTCGCCCCCGCGCTGCCCGCCGCCGCGGTCGCCGAGGCGTTCACCGCAGAGCTGGCGGACGTGGCCACCGACGTCCGCGAGGTCGGCATCGACTCCCGCGGCCGGCGCACCCCCCGGCTGGCGCCGGCGCCCCCGGCCGAGGCCCCCGCGGCCCCCGCCGCCGTGCCGCCGTCCGAGCAGGACCTGCTGCTGGTGACCGGCGGGGCCCGGGGCATCACCGCCTGGTGCGTCGACGCCCTCGCCCGGGACCACCGGTGCGGCTATGTGCTGCTGGGCCGCACCCCGCTGGAGCCCGAGCCGGACTGGGCCGCGGGCCTGACCACCGGCGAGGAGCTGACGGCCGCCCTGGAGAGGCGGGCCCGCGAGGAGGGCGAGGACCCGGCGGCGGGAGCGGTGGCGGACCGCATCGCGCGGGACCGCACCCGGCTGCTGCAACAACGCGACGTCCGCGGCCAGGTCGAGGCGCTGCGGGCCAAGGGCGTGGAGGCGGTGTACGCGGCCGCGGACGTGCGCGACGCCGACGCGGTGGCCGCCGCCCTCGCCCCGTACGCGGACCGGGTCACCGGCGTGCTGCACGGCGCGGGCATCCTGCGGGACCGGCCGCTGTCGGAGGCCACCGCCGAGACCGTCGCCTCCGTCGTCGACACCAAGCTGACCGGCCTGCGGAACGTGCTCGCCCCGCTGGACCCCGGCAGGCTGCGGCACCTCGTCCTGTTCTCGTCGGTCTCGGCCACCTCCGGCAACGTACGGCAGGCCGACTACGCCCTGGCCAACCAGGCCATGAACATGTTCGGCTGCGCCTTCCAGGCAGCCCACCCCGGCTGCCGTGTGGTGCCCATCGCCTGGGGCCCCTGGGAGGGCGGCATGGCCTCCGCCGTGCAGAAGGTCTTCACCGACGCCGGCCTCCCCGTGCTCTCCCGCGAGGAGGGCTGCCGCTACTTCCTCGCGGAGCTGGGCGCGACGGCGACGGGGGCGGGCGGTACGGGGGAGGACTCGGGTACGGACGACGGAAGCGGCACGGACGACGGAAGCGGCACCGGCGGCGGAAGCCCCACGGACCACGGGAGCCGCACGGACCACGGAAGCCGCACGGACCACGGAAGCCGCACGGACCACGGAAGCCGCACGGACCACGGAAGCCGCACGGACCACGGAAGCCGCACGGACCACGGAAGCCGTACGGAGAAGGGTGCCGGCGGCGGGGTGGTCGTCGTCGGTCCGACCGCCGACCTGTTCCGGCGCTGCGACCGGCTGCCCGAGGCCGGGCTCACCGCGTACCGCGTACTCAAAGGCCTGGGCGAGGCGCCGCTGCTGCGCGACCACCGCATCGGCGGCGCCCCGTTGCTGCCCATGACCGCCGCCGTCGGCTGGGCCCTGCACACCGTCGAACGCGCCCACGGCGACAGCCGCCCGGTGAGCGAGTGCCGCGACTTCCGCATCACCCGCGGCCTGCCGCTCTCGCCGGGGCACCCCGAGCGGTTCCGGGTCCGGCTCACCCGCGACCCGCAGCCGGAGCTGGCGGACCGGCTCACCCGGGTGCGCATCCAGGACGCGGGACCGAGCGGCGCCGCGCACTACGAGGGTGGCTTCCTGCTCTCCGACGAGCTGGAGCCGGCCCCGTCCGTCGACCTGCCCCCGTACCACTGCGGCCCCGAGCCGCATCCCGGCTACACCGACGGCAGGCTGTTCCACGGGCCGACGCTGACGGGCCTCCGGGACGTCCTGGCGAAGGAGCCCGGCCACCTGGTGGTGAGCGCCCGGATGCCCGACACCGACCTGGCGCGGGGCGCGTACGCGGGGCGGCTGCACAGCCCGGCCCTCGCCGACCTGCTCCTGCAGACCGGCCTGCTGGCGCTCCTCGACCTGACCGACGAGGACGCCAAGCCGCTGCCGGTGTCGGTGGAGCGGGTCACGTTCTACGCGCCGCTGCCGGACGACGCGCCCTTCGCCGTCGTCGCCGACGTGGCGGACCTGTCCACCTCGGCGTCGATGTTCTCCACGCTCACCCTCACCGCGTGCACGCCCGAAGGGCGCGTCCTCCAGCGGTGGGAGGGCCTGCGCACCCTGTGGATCGACCATCCCGACGAGCACGTCACCGACTTCGTCGGCGGCCGGGGCGGGGGTGCCTGATGGACGAGCTGACCTTCGACGGCGTCCCTCTCCCCGAGGCGGCCACGGCGCCGGCCCCACCGGCCCCGGCGCCCGAAGCGCCCGAAGCGCCCGCGGCGCCCGAGGCGCCCGCGGAACCGGCGCCGGACGTCCCCGCACCGGACGCGACGGCGCGTCTCTCCCCCGCCGTCCGTATCGCCGCCCAGGTGCAGCGGGCGCACGCCGCGGTGCTCGACGCCCACGGAGCCGTCACGGCATGGCAGCTCGCCCGGGTGACCGGGACGGCAACGGCACCTCCGCCGGGGCCCGCCCCGGCCACTCCGCCCACCGCGGCCGGCCACGCCACCGTCCGCGCTCAGGCCCCCGCCACCACGGCGACCGCCGCACCCACCGCACCCACCACACCGGCCGGGACCGCCGGGCCGGCCGACGAGCCCACCGACCCACCACGCGCCCGTTCACGGCCACGCGCCGAGGCACCGCCACCCGCCGAGGCACCGCCACCCACCGGGAACCAGCCACCCACCAAGACAGAGCCGGCCACCGAAGCACAACCACCCACCGCGGACCGGCCACCCGCCAAGACAGAGCCGGCCACCCGGGACCAGCCGCCGACCGAGGCCCCCGTGCCCCCACATCCCCCCTCCCCCACCGCCTCAAGGGCCGCGGAGACACCCCCGGGCACCGCGAAAGCCCTCCGTGCCCTGGCCGCCGCCCTGCACACCGCCGGGCCGGAGGCGAGCCCCGCCGCCGTCACCCTCACCTGGCTGCGCCCCGCACCCCAGCACCCCACCGACCCGCGGGTGGCCGCGACGGACGGGGGCTGGCGGGTGCTGGACGGGGCGGGGCCCCTGGCGGAGGCCGTCCGGGCGGACGGTGAGGCGCGCACCTGGCCGCCCCGCCCGGTGCTCCCGCACCCGCCCGACCCCCGGCCGCTGGCCCGTACCCGGGTGACCCGGCTGGCCGCCGCGGAGCTGGACACGCTGGCCGGGGGAGGATTCGCGGCGGTGTTCGGGACGGCGTTCGACCAGAGCGGGGGGCCTCCGGACGCGCTGCCCGCCCCCTGGCCCGGGCGCCTGCTGGACGACCTCACCGTCACCGGCCCCCGCGACGGCGCCCACGCCCAGGGCCGACTGCTGGCCACCACCCGACTGCCCACGAGGCCCACGACGCCCGCCCGGCCGCCCGGACCACCCCCCGCCGACCCGGCCCCCGCCCCCGCCGCGGCGGCCTGGGCGCACCTGGTGGCCGCGGCGCTGGAGGCGTTGCGGGTGCACGCGTTCCGGCAGGGGCTCCACCTGTGTGTGCCGGGTGCGCGGGCGGTCCCGTCCGCCGGGCGTCCGGTCCTGATCGAGACGCTCGGCCCCCCGGCCCCACCCGGTGCCGTGCTCCGCCTGGAACTGCACGTCTCCGGCACCGGCATGCTGCCCCTGCCGTACGCGACCGCCGACTGCGAGGTCACCGCGGACGGCCGGCCGCTGGCACGGCTGTGGGACCTGGGCGTCACCCTGCGACCGGGCCCGGGTGTCAGCCTGATGGAACGGGCCGGCAGCAGCCCGCGCACCGGTCCGGCGGGCCGCCGGGTCGCGCTCGACGAGTTGCAGGTCGCCTTCATGGCCGAGGGCGACCACGGCACCGTGCGCATCCCCGGGCTGCCCCGGGTGACCGCCCGGGTGCGGCCCCGGCTGCCGCGCGGCGACCTGCGTATGACGGACCGCATGACCCGGCGCCCGGGAGGCGCCGGGTACCGGCCGGGTGCCGAGGGCACGTGGGAGTACGACGTGCCCGAGGACCCGTGGTTCGTACGCGAGAACAACGGGACGCTGCCGCAGCTGGCCCTCATGGAGACGGCGCTCCAGCCGGCGGGCGGGTTCAGCGGGGCGCTCGGGGTGTCCGGTGAGTTCCCGGACCAGAGCCTGAGCTGCCGCAACCTGACCGGCCGGATCCGGCTGCTGGCGGACGTCGGACTGCGGTCCGCGACGGTCGAGCAGCGCATCACACTGCGCGCCCACTCCCCGCTGCCGGACGGCATCATGCACCGGTACGGGATAGCGCTGCACACGGCGGGACGGGAGTTCTGCACCGCCGAGGCCGTGCACGGCTTCCTCACCCCGCGGCTGCTGGCGGGGCAGCAGGGCCTGGACGGCGCCGCGCCGCGCCGGCCCTGGCTCGACGTCCGCGCCCCGGACCCGGCCGGCGCCCGCCGGCTGCGCCTGGCGGACGACGCGCGGCTGGGCCGCGGCCGGCTCGCGCTGCTGGACGAGGTGTGGCTGGTGCCCGGCGGCGGCGTGCACGGCGCGGGGTACGCGCTGTGCGACAAGCCCGTGCGGCCCGACGACTGGTTCTTCGAGCAGCACTTCCCGTACGACCCGGTGCTGCCCGGCTCCGTGAGCGTGCAGATGCTGTACCAGGCCGTGCACGCCTTCGCGCTGCACACCGGCCTGCTCGACCACCTGCACGAGCCGCGGATGTTCCTCGCCCTGGGCGAGGAACTGCGCTGGAACTACCGCGGGCAGATCCTCCGTGAGCACCGGCGGATCCGCGGCGAGGTGCACATCCGACTGGTGCGCCGCGCCGGGGACCGCGTCCTGGTGTGCGCCGACGGCAGCGTGTGGCGCGACGGGACGCGCATCTACGAGGTGGAGAACATCGCTGCGGACTTCCACCCGGCGGACGTGGCCACCCCGGCACGGGAGGCCGCGGACTCCGCCGCCGCGCACGCCGGCACACAGGCCCAGGCCCAGGGACAGGCACGGACACCGGCACCGGCACCGGCACCGGCACCGGCACAAACACAGACGCTGACACCGGCACAAGCACAGGCACCGGGGCCGGGGCCGGGGCCGGCGCGGGAGGGTGGCGCGTGGTGAGCGGGGTGGTGCGGCACGACGCGGACGGGGTGTACGCGGTCCTGGCCGATCTCGAACGCCCCTGCTGGATCGTCAGCCACGGCGGCCGGCTGGGTGCGCTGCCCGAGCCACCCGCGCCGGGCAGCGGCATCACCACGCTGGCGGTGGCCGCCCCGCAGCCCCCGGAGCGCCTCGGCGCGGCGGATTTCCGGCGCCACCACGGGGTGCGGCACTCCCATATGACCGGGTCGATGGCGGCCGGCATCTCCGGCGAGGACTTCGTCGAGGCGCTGGCCCGGGCCGGGCACCTCGCGTCGTTCGGCGCGGCCGGGCTGCCGGAGGCACGTCTCGACGCGGCCCTGGGGCGCCTCGCGCGCACCCTGGGCGAGGCGGGCCACGCCTACGCCTGCAACCTCATCCACAACCCGCTGGATCCGGCCATGGAGCGGATGTGCGTGGACGCGTGCCTGCGGCATGCGGTGCGCTGCCTGGAGGCCTCGGCGTTCGTGCAGCTCACGCCGGACCTGGTGCGGTACCGGGTGGCCGGTCTGCGGCGCGATCCGGGTGCGCCGGGCGGGGTGCGGGCCGAGCACCGGATCGTCGCCAAGGTGTCCCGGCCGGAGGTCGCCGAGCTGTTCCTGCGGCCCGCGCCGGCCGCGCTGGTGGCGGACCTGGTGGCGCGCGGCCTGGTCGGCGCGGAGCAGGCGGAGCTGGCCCGCGCGGTGCCCATGGCGGACGACATCACCTTCGAGGCGGACTCCGGCGGCCACACCGACCGCCGTTCCCTGACGGTGATGCTGCCGACGCTGGTCCGGCTGCGGGACCGGGTGGCGCGCGAGCACCCGCGGCCGGCGCCGGTGCGGATCGGTGCCGCGGGCGGCATCGGCACCCCGGAGTCGGTGGTGGCGGCGCTGGCGCTGGGCGCCGCGTACGTGGTGACCGGGTCCGTCAACCAGGCGACCGTGGAGGCCGGCACCTCACCCGGCGTCAAGCGGCTGCTGGCGGCCGCGGGCCCGGCCGACTGCACCATGGCGCCGGCCGCGGACATGTTCGAGCAGGGCGTCCAGGTGCAGGTGCTCGCCCGCGGCACCATGTTCGCCGCGCACGCCGCGCGGCTGCACCGGCTGTACCGGGACCACGCGGGCCTGGCGGACCTGCCGGCCGAGGAGCGCCGCCAGCTGGAGGGGCGCATTCTGCGGCGGGGTGTCGACGAGGCGTGGCGGGACACCGCGGGCTATCTCGCCGCGCACCATCCGCGGTGGCTGCGGCGCGCCGAGTCCGATCCCAAGTACCGGATGGCGATGGTCTTCCGCTCGTATCTGGGGATGGCCTCGCGCTGGGCCGCCGAGGGGGTCGCGGAGCGGCGGGCCGACTGGCAGGTGTGGTGCGGGCCGGCCATGGGGGCGTTCAACGCGTGGACGGCGGGCAGTGCGGTTGCTCTGCCGGAGGCGCGGCGGGGGGCGGTGGTTGCCGGACACCTTCTGCGGGGCGCCGCCTTTCACGCCCGCGTCACCCAGCTCCGTCTCGCCGGGGTCCACGTCCCGGCGTCCTGCGCCCACTACCGCCTGCCGGCGGCCCCCGCGGTCCCCTGAACGGCCCCCGGCACGCCCCACCGTGCCCCCGTTCCGCGCAGTTCCGCGCAGTTCCCCGCGCCCCCTTTCTTGCGCCTTCGGCGCATTTTCGGGGGTGCCCCCTGGCGCCGTGGAGCCAGCGCGGGTCCGTCGTGGCTGGTCGCGCAGTTCCCCGCGCCCCTTGTGAGCGCCTTCGGCGCATCGGGGGCCCTGAGGCCGTGGCCACAGCGCGGGCTCGTTGGTGCTGGTCGCGCAGTTCCCCGCGCCCCTTTCCGGGCTGAGGTCGTCGTACGTCCACACGGTCACCTGAAGGGGGTGCCGGGAACCGCACGAGTAACCCCAGCAGACCCACGGACACCCACAACCCGAAGGGGCACCCCCCAACGCGCCAAAGGCGCCGAAAAAGGGGCGCGGGGAACTGCGCGAGCGGCCACGACGAACCCGCAGACACCCACAACCCCAAGAGCCACCCCCCAACGCGCCAAAGGCGCCGAAAAAGGGGCGCGGGGAACTGCGCAACCAGCCACGACGAACCCGCAGACACCCACAACCCCAAGAGCCACCCCCCAACGCGCCAAAGGCGCCGAAAAAGGGGCGCGGGGAACTGCGCGAGCGGCCACGACGGACCCGCAGACGACGGCGGCCCCGGCGGCCGCCCACTGTGGGCGGCCGCCGGGGCCGGGGTACCGGGAGGCTCAGTCCTCGTGGCTCAGCTCGATGTCGAAGCCCTCACTGCCGTCCCGCCCCAACGTGAACCCCGTGGACCGCGGCGGATACCCCCCGGCGACCACGGTGTAGTACCCGTCCGGCAGATCGGTGAAGGCGTACGCCCCGTCCTCCCCGGTCGTCCGGTGCGCCAGCACGTTCCCGGCGGGGTCGAGCAGGGTGACCCGGATGTCGTTCAACGGCGCGCCCTGCGCGTTCCGCACGGTCCCGCTGATGAGCGCCGCGGGCCGCAGCTCGATGTCCTGCTTGCCCTGGGACGCGTTCTGCAGGTCGACGGTGAGCGCCGTCGGCTGGTACCCGTCCGCGCTGACGGCCAGGGTGTAGAGCCCGGGCGTGAGGTCGGTGAGCCGGTACGCGCCGGACTCGTCGCAGCGGACCGTTCCGGCGACGTCGCCGCGGGCGTCGGTGGCCACCACCAGCGCACCCCCGATCGGCGTCCACTCGGAGTGCACCGTGCCGGTCAGGCCCCCGGAGGCGGCCAGGCTCAGGTCGAAGGCGGTGGGCGCGGGGCCGACCGCGACGGTGGCGACGTGCGGCTGGTGCCCCGGGGCCGAGGCGATCAGGACGTACGAGCCCTGGGCCGGGGAGGCCAGGGTGTATCCGCCGTCCGCCGCGGCCTGGGTGCGGGCGAGCTGGGTGCCCGCCGGGTCGATCAGGGTGACGGCGGCGCCGGGCACCGGGTGCCCGGCCGGGTTGAGCACATAGCCGTGCACCTGGGCGCCCTGACCGCCGGCGGCCGCGGCCTGCCCGGCGAGCGCGGTGGCGGTCGCCGGGGCCGCGGGGGCCGGGCCGGCGGCACCCGCCTGCGTCGGGATCGCGGGCTTGGCGTGCTGGGGCCGCGGCCGGGTGGGCAGCGGCTCGGGGGCGCGCTCCGGTGCGGGTGCCGGGGCGGGCTCCTCGGCCGGCGCCGCGTGGGCGTGCGCGGCCATCGGCCGGCCCGCGCGGTAGACGATCAGGGAGACCAGCAGTCCGGCGGCGAAGAACCCGGCGGCCCACCAGTAGGCGGTGGAGTAGCTGTGCAGCGACGCGAGGACCGGGAGGTTGCGCAACCCGGCGTGGCTCCGGGCGTAGTCGGTGGCGGCCGTGGCCGCGATGGTGTTGAAGAGCGCGGTGCCTATGGAGCCGCCGACCTGCTGCATGGTGTTCACCATCGCCGAGGCCACACCCTGGTCGCGGCGGGCGACACCGAGCGTGGCGAGGCTCATCGCGGTGGGCATCACCAGGCCGAGGCCGAAGCCCATGATGATCAGCGGCGGCAGGACGTGCGCGGGGTAGGTGCTGTTCAGGTCGAGCTTGGTGAACAGGATGAGGGCGGCGCCCGCCGCGGCCATGCCGAACGGCACCACCGGCTTGGGGCCGAGCCGCGGGACCAGCAGGTTCACCGAGAGCTGGGCGGTGACCATCAGCGTGCCGACCATCGGCAGGAAGGCGAGGCCGGTCTTCACGGGCGTGTAGTGCAGGTTGAGCTGGAGGTAGTACGTCAGGAACAGGAAGACGCCGAACATGCCGGTACCGGCGATGAAGACGCTCATGTACGAGCCCGCGCGGTTGCGGTCGGCGAGCACCCGCAGCGGCAGCAGGGGGTGCTCGGCACGGCTCTGCCACACCACGAAGAGCAGGAGGAGCACGGCGCCGGCGGCCAGGAAGGCCCAGCACATCCAGTTGCTCCAGTCGTGCGTCTCGGCGTTGGAGAAGCCGTAGACGACGCCGAAGAGGCCGGCGGCCGCGAGCAGGGTGCCGAGCAGGTCGAGCTTGGGCCGCTCGGCGGGCATGGCGCTGCGGACGAAGACGAGTGCGCCGATGACGGCGAAGACGGCTATGCCGTCGTTGACGTAGAGGGTCCAGCGCCAGTTGAGGTGCTCGGTGAGCACACCGCCGAGCAGCAGGCCGATCGCACCGCCGGAACCGGCGATGGCACCGAACACACCGAACGCCTTGGAGCGCTCCTTGGGGTCGGTGAACGTGGTGGTCAGCAGGGAGAGCGCGGACGGCGCGAGGATCGCGCCGAACATGCCCTGGAGTGCGCGGGCGACGACCAGCATGGTGAAGCCGTTCGCCGCCCCGCCTATCGCGGAGGCGGCGGCGAAGCCGACCAGGCCGATGATGAAGGTGCGCCGGCGGCCCAGCAGGTCGGCGAGCCGCCCGCCGAGCAGCAGCAGGCTGCCGAAGGCCAGCGAGTAGGCGGTGATGACCCACTGGCGGCCGTTGTTGTCGAAGTCGAGGGCGCGCTGGGCGGAGGGCAGCGCGATGTTCACGATGGTGGCGTCCAGCACCACCATGAGCTGGGCGAGGCCGATCACGGCCAGGGCCCACCAGCGGCCTGACGGGTGCTCCTCGGCCACTCCGCCCGGTGGGGCCTCGGCTGCCGTCCCGCCTGGTGCGGCCTCGGCGGCCGGTGCGGCGGCTTCGGCGCGCACCTGGACGGTGGATGATGACATGACTGGGAGCCTCCAGTGCGGTGCTCGTGCTGTTGTGCCGGTGCGGAGCCCGTCGCGCCGTGGGCGGTGGCCCGGCGGCCGGTGCCGCCGGTCATCGGCCGGGTGACCGGTGACTGCGGTCGGGGGCCGGGCGGCCGGTGCGCCGGGGAAGAGTCTGCCGGACGCCTCCGGCGGCCGTTGACCCGGTGTGCCGTGAGCTCGGTCTCCGCCGTCTCCCCCGGCGGTCCTCGGCCCGGCACCACCCGGCTCGGCGTCCTGCCGTACGGGGCTCCGGCGGGAGGGGCCCCTCCCGCCCCTCTGTGAACTTAGGGAACGTTACCGTCTCGTACGGTGAAGAGTAGGTTCTGCCCTGGGCCAAAGGCAAGCGCACCGGAACGGCATCGTTCCCTAACCGGATGCCTCACCGCGGCGCCCGCGCCCCGTTGTGCGGCGTTCACACCCCCCACGCGCGGGGCCACGCCCCCCGCGGGCCGCCCGCCCCCACCGATTATGCCGGTCACACCTACCCACCGCCGCGACGGGCCGGGGGCCGAAACGTGAACGGCACACCCGACCCGCGACACCGGGGTGTGACCACCCCGCACGACACCCGGACATGACCGCCTCCAGCACCCCTCCCACCGCGGCGGCGAGAACCCCCGACGGACCGGAGCGGCGGTGTCGAACCCACCCCGCCCACGACCGGCCCGGCACCGCCGAGCACACCGAGTGTGGTTGCTCACCACTCCGCCGGGACGAGGCGGACCGGAGCACGCGGAGCTCAGGACCCGGGGCCGAAGGCCCGGGGGTGGGCCGGGGTGTGGCCTACGGTTCGGTGGGTGGGGGTGTGATGTGGCCGTCGGCCACCAGCGCACGGACCGCCTCCGCCGTCGCCTCCAGAACCGAGTACCGCGGCCGGAAGCCGAGAAGGCGCGCCGCCTTCTCCATGGAACAGTGCGGGCTGTACTCCAGGTGCGTACGGGTCGTCGCCGCCTGCTCCGCCGGCACCGTGCGCGCCCACTCGTCCAGTGGCAGGAAGCCCAGCTCGGCCTCCCGCCCGAACCACCCCGCCGCCGCCTCCGCGTACCCGCGCAGGGTGACCGCCCCGGCCGCCACGGCGTGGAAGCTCTCGCCGACGGCCACGGACCGGTTGGTGACGGCCGCCAGGAACACCCCCGCCACGTCGGCGGCGTGCACATGCTGGAGCGTCTCCATGCCCAGGTTGGGCAGCACCACCCGCCTGCCGTCGGCGAGGTCCTGGAAGACACCGGTGTCGAGGTGGCCCGCGGGGTTGATGGGTGCCCACCCGGGGCCGGTGATGTGTCCGGGGTGGATCACCGTCACGGGCAGCCCCTCGCCCCGCGCCCGCGCGAGCAGCCGCCTCTCGATGGCGGCCTTGTTGATGCCGTACACGCCCAGGGGCCGGCGCGGTGAGTCCTCCGTGGTGGGGACGGCCGCACTCGGGCCGTGCACCCAGATGGTGCCGCAGTGCAGCAGGTGCCCGACCCGCCCTGCCAGGGCGTCGGCGAGCTGCTCCGCGCTCTCCTCGGTGAAGCAGATCAGGTCGATGACGACGTCCGCGCCGAGCCGCGCGATCCGCTCGCCGAAGTCCCCGGCGGCCTCCTCCGCCGACCGGTCGGCCTCGACCGTCCGGACGTGCCGCCATTCGCCGCCGGACGGGTGCGGATAGGGCCGCCGCTGCCCGCGGCTGAGCACGATCACCTCGTGCCCGCGGGAGACCAGGAGCGGAACGAGATAGGTCCCGATGTGGCCGGTGCCACCTATGACGACGACGCGCATCGCCCCACCTTAGCCCCGCCCCCCGCGCCCGGACCGGCGGGCACCTCGCCTGGTCGCCGCCGAGCACCGTCCGGCCTTCGGGGGGCCGCCACCGGCACCGCACGCCGGGCCCTGCCTGCACCGCAGACCGGGCCCCGCCGGTCCCGCCGAGCCCCACGGCGGGAATTCTGGGAGAATGCGGGGCAAAGCGCCCGAACATCCCGTCCCGGAGGGACCGCATGGAAGTGGCACCCACCCCATGACCACGCCGAACGCCTTCTGGCCGGACGGTGCCCGGCTGGCCGTCACGATCTCCCTGCGGTTCGCGGCGGGCGGCCAGCCCATCAGCGGCGCTCCCGGCCCGCTCGCCGAGCCGGTCCTGCCGGGCTTCCCGGACCTCGGGCAGAACAGTTTCTACGAGTACGGCGCCCGGGAGGGCGTGCCCCGCCTCCTCGACCTCTTCGACAAGCACGACGTCAGGGTGAGCGCCTACCTGGTCGGCGAGGCGGTCCGGCGCCACCCGGACGTGGCCCACGAGATCGTGCGCCGCGGGCACGAGGCCGGCGCGCACGGGCTGAGGTGGCAGCGCCAGTACCACATGGCCCGCCCGCAGGAGACGGCGTGGATCGCGGAGACCGTCCAGGCCATCCAGCAGGCCACCGGCACCCGCCCCACCGGCTACGCGAGCCCCTGCATGCGGCCCGGCGTCAGCACCCTCGACATCCTCCAGGAGCTGGGGTTCCGGTACCACATCGACGATCTCTCCGCCGACGAGCCGTTCCTGCAGACCGTGGGCGGGAAGCCGTTCGCCACCGTGCCGGACACGGTGCACCTGAACGACCTCGTCGGCTTCGGCTTCCCCGGCTTCGACCCGGCCGCCTACGAGCGGCACCTGCTCGACGAGTTCGAGCAGCTCCACGAGGAGGGGGCGCGAAGGCGCCGCATGATGGTCATCGCCCTGCACGACCGGGTCTCCGGCCGCGCGTCCCGGGTCCGGGTGCTGGACCGGGTGCTCGCGAGGCTGCGCGAACGGGACGACGTGTGGTGGGCGCGCAAGGACGAGATCGCCGAGTGGGTCCTCGCCCGCCCCGAGAGCGCCGCATGGGTCGGCCGCGAGCCCGCCCCGATCAGCGGCCTGCCCGGACCGGGCGCCTGAATCGGGCCCGGGGTCTCGTCCCGGCCGAGCGGCCGGGGTCCCTGTCCGGGTCGGGCATCCCGCTCAGGCCGGGTGGGCGGCGGCGCCGCGGAACGCGGACTGCCGCGGGTCGGGGCCGTGCTGGTTGGTGCCGTGCGTGCCGTCCAGCGCCAGCAGGACGATCAGGGCGATCCACCCGGCGACGGGGATGAGGCCGAGAAGCAGCCACCAGCCGGAGCGGTCGGTGTCGTGCAGCCGGCGGCAGCCGACGGCGAGGCTCGGGACGAGCACGGCGAGACCGTAGAGCGTGTCGGGGGCCCTGGTGCCGATGGAGGTGTCCACGGCCAGGATCGCCGCGGACACCACGATATTGACGAGTACGAACATCCAGTACTCGGTGCGCGAAGCACGCCCGCCGAACACGGCGTACTTCCGCCACACCTGCAGATACCACTGCATGGTCAGCCTCCGGTCAACTCGGTTTGGACTCCGATGAGCTGATATTTCCGGTGCCCCTCCATGGACCCTGAAAACGCCGTCTTCCGGCCGCAGTCGCCCGGGTGCACCTGCCGGGCCGGGTGCGGCCGGGGCTTCCACGGGAGCCGGGTGCCGGACGTGCGAGGTGGGGGCGCCCATGTCCCGGCCGGGGCGGCCTCAGCGGTGTCCGGCCGCGGGGCTCACGGCGGGCAGCCCGTCCAGGAACCGTCCGAGGGCGGCGTTGAACACGTCCGGCCGCTCCAGATTCGGCATGTGGCCCGCGCCGTCCACGACCTTCAGGACCGCGCCCGGCACCAGGTCCCGGATCAGCCCGGCGTCGGCGGGGGTCGTGAACGCGTCCTCGCTGCCGACCACGACGAGCGTGGGCACCGCCACGCTCCTGAGCGAGTCGGTGTAGTCGGGCCGTTCGGCACGGCCGCGCAGTGCCGCGGCGGCGCCTTCCGGGGAGGTGCCCCGCATCATCGCCAGGACGTGCGCGGCCACCTCGGGCCGGGTGCGGACGGTCGACGGTGCCACCATCTTCGTCAGCACCTCCTCGGCGTGGCCGCCCATGCCCTCGCGCAGCAGGCGGTCCGCCGTCGCGTTCCGCTCCGCCCTGCCCTCCGGGGTCTCGGCGGTGGCGAAGGTGGCGGCGAGCAGCAGGCCGCGGATCCGCTGCGGGAACCGCCGGTGGAACTCCATGACGATCTGGCCGCCCATGGAGAGACCGCCGAGGACGCAGCGCTCGACGCCCAGGTGGTCGAGCAGGGCGGCGATGTCACCGGCGAACGCCTCCAGGCGGGTGGCACCGGGCACCACGCCGCTCTCGCCGTAGCCGCGCAGGTCGGGCGCGATCACCCGCCACCCGGCGGCGCTGAAGTACTCGACCTGCGGCTGCCACATGGAACGGTCGAAGGGGTGACCGTGCACGAGCACCAGGGCCTCGCCGCTTCCCTCGTCCGTGTAACCGACCGTGATCCCACGGGAGTTCCCACCGAGGTCCCCACCGGGGCCCGCACCGAGGTCTCCGCCGAGGCCTCCGTCCAGGGTGACTGCGCTCATGACACCGTCCTTGGCCGTGCGTCGCACGATGATCCGCGGTTGACGGGGCAAGGCTATGCGGGGCAATATCTCGGTGCAATATGATTATTGCTCTCAGTGCAATAGTTCGAACGGGCCCGTGGACGCACGGGCGTCCGGGGCGTCCGGGGACGGGATGTCCCGCCGGGGACGACCCTTCGTCACCGCCGAGAACCACGCGCGGGGTTGGGGAACCCCTCGGGCCGGGGGCCGGGGGCTGTCGGAGTGGAGAACCCGTTGGACGACTACCGCACGATCGCCGACGAACTCGCGGCCGACATAGCCGCCGCCCGCCTGCGGCCCGGTGAGCGGCTGCCGCCGCAGCGGGAGTTCGCACGGCGGCGCGGCATCGCCGGTTCGACGGCCGCGCGGGTCTACGCCGAGCTGCGGCGGCGGGGCCTGGTGACCGGCGAGGTGGGCCGGGGCACCTTCGTGCGGGCCGCGGCGCCGCCGCCCGAGCCCGCGCCGGCCGAGCCCGGCGGGGCGCGGATCGACCTGGACCTGAACTTCCCCGCGGTGCCCGAGCAGTCCGCGCTGCTCGCGGAGAGCCTGGCGCGTCTGGTGCGGCCGGAGGCGCTGGCGGCGGGGCTGCGGCCGGTGGGTGTCGCCGGCACGGGCGCGGCGCGCGAGGCCGCCGCGGCGCTGCTGGCCCGCGGCGGCTGGGCGCCCGAGGCACGGCACCTGCTCTTCGCGGGCAACGGCAAACAGGCCCTCGCCGCGGCCGTCATGGCGCTGGTGCCCGCCGGGGAGCGGCTCGGCGTGGAGGAACTCACGTACCCGGTGGTGAAGGGCATCGCCGCACGGCTCGGCATCACGCTGGTGCCGATCGCGACGGACGCGGCGGGACTGATCCCCAAGGCGCTGGAGTCGGCGGGCCCGCTGCGCGCGGTGTACCTCCAGCCGGCCCTGCAGAATCCGCTGGGGGCCACCATGCCGGAGCGGCGGCGCGCCGCCGTCGCGGAGGTCCTGCGGCGGCACGGCACCGTCGCGATCGAGGACGCCGTGTACGGCTTCCTGGCCGAGGACCTGCCCCCGCTGGCGGCGTGGGCGGCCGAGTGCACGGTCCTCGTGGACAGCCTCTCCAAGCGGCTGGCGCCGGGGCTGACGCTCGGCTTCCTCGCGGTGCCGCCGGCGCTGGCCGACCGGATCGCCACGGCGCTCAGGGCGGGCGCCTGGGCCCCGTCCCGGTTCGCGCTGGACGCGGCGACCCAGTGGATCACGGACGGCACCGCGGCCGCGGTGCAGCGCGCCAAGCGGCGGGACGCGGCGGTGCGGCAGGGGGTGGCGGCGGAGCGGCTCGCCGGCTTCACGCTGCGCGCCGATCCGCGTGCCTACCACTGCTGGTGGGAGCTGCCGGAGGCCTGGCGCGCGGAGACGTTCGTGGCCGCGGCGGCCCGGTACGGCATCGCCCTCACCCCGGCGGCGGCCTTCGCCCCCACCCCGTCCCACGCCCCCGGCGCCGTACGCCTGGCCCTGTCCACCCCGTCCCCGGACGCCCTGTCCGAAGCCCTCTCCGTACTGGCCGCGTTGGCCCGGCGGTCGCCCGAGGACGTGGGTCTGGAGTAGCACCGTCACCCAGGCCGCCGTTGACGCCGGAGCCAGCCCGCCCCCCGGGGGCGCGGGGAACTGCGCGACCGGCCGACAACGAGACCGCCGGGTGGGCACCACCCGAACGGGCAGTCTCCGCCGTGTCCTGACCCCACCGGCCGATGGGCCGTCAACCGTCGGTGCGGGAGGCCCCCGTGGCTCCCGCGGCCGTGCCCGACCGCAGTACGTCGTAGCCGACGAACGAGAACATCCGCTCCCCCACCGCCAGCGGTTGCGGCTCCCCCTCGAAGCGGTGCACGCCCACGCCGAACCCGGCGTCCGGCTCGGAGATCCACTCCCGGGCGAAGCCGCGCTGCTCCAGCCAGCGGCAGACGGCCGGGAAGAGGTCCGGCTGCTTGCGGTGCCGGGTCCAGACCAGCGTTCCACCGTGGGCACACAGTTGGGTGCAGAACCCCACCGCGCGCTCGACGTCCGCGTCGGAGACGTTGCCGAACACCCCGCACATCAGCACGAGGTCCGCCGGGGCCATCCCGTCGTACCGGTCGGTCAGCGCCGCGTCACCGACCACCACCTCGACGCCCTCCAGCCCGAGCACATCGGCTGCTCGCCGCGCCTTCGCCGCGTTGCGCGGGTCGAGCTCCACCAGACGGGCGGAGACGTCGCCGCGACGCGGGCTGCCGCCCAGCGCCCCCAGCAGGTCCCGGCCCTGGCCGGCACAGACGCTCACCACCCTGACGGGGCCGGGCGGCCGCGTGTCCAGCGCCGCCCCGATCCGCTCCCGCACGACACCGAGCCGGCGCCCGAGCGGGGAGTCCGGACGATCGTAGTCACCGTGCCACGCATGCCAGTCCACGCCCGCACCCTAAGGGCCGGGAACCGGTCGCGCAGCCGCATTTCCGCCGGGCCGGACGGCACGGGCCCCGGGCGCACCGATCACACCCGGGCCACCAGTGCGTAGCGCTCGTCGTGCACCGGGCGTCCCCACAGGGCCGGGTCGGCGCTCAGCGGGGTGATGTGCAGCTCGGTGGTGAGCGGGGCGACCACCGCGGAGAGGGTGCCAGCGGTGACGCCGCCGTGCCACGGCAGGGTCTCGGCGCCGCGCACATACGGCTCCGCGCGCTGCCCGGGCGTCCCCCAGCTGCCCTCGATGAGCACCAGAGTGCCGCCGGGCCGCAGCCGCGCGGTCCACTCGCGCAGGGCGGCCGCCGGGTCGGGCAGCGTCCACAGTAGGTGCCTGCTGAGCACCGCGTCGAAACGCCGCTCCCCGGTGGGCGGCCGCGCCGCGTCTCCCACCAGGAGGTGGACCCGGTGCCCACCGGCCGTCAGCTTCGCCCGCGCCAGGGCCACCATCCGCGGCGACAGGTCCACCCCCGTCACCCGGTGCCCGGCCGCAGCCAGCAGCGCGGACAGCGAACCGGTGCCGCAGCCCGCGTCCAGGACGTCGGCGGGGGCCGGCGGGAGCAGGCGGGCCAGCAGCCGGGCCCAGGCCGCGCGGGTGCCGGCGTGGCCCAGGCCGTGGTCCGGCTCCGCGTCGAAGCCGGGTGCGGCGGCGTCCCAGTAGGCGGCGATGTCGGCCGAGTTCGTCATGGCCCGATGGTGCCACCAGCCTCTGACAGCGCCCGGCCGCACGGCGAGCGCACGCCTCCCGCGCCCCGCACCACGGTGCGCGCACGCCTCCCCGCACCCCGCAGCACGACGAGCCCACGCCTCCCCGCACCCCACCGCACGGCGGGTTCGGCCCTCCCCCACCCCCGCCCCCGTCCGCAGCCCCCTCCACCGCCGCATTCCCCGCCCGCGTCACCCACACGCGGCAAACCCGTCGGCCTACCGGCGAGTTGAGGCCGGGTCGGCTTGACACTCCGCCAACCCGCTCCGCAGGATGTCGGTCATGAAATTCATTTCCAACAGGAGGTAGGCCGTGCGCGTCGCATTCGTCGGCAAGGGCGGCAGCGGCAAGACCACCCTGGCCGCCCTCTTCTCCCGGCACCTCGCCCGCTCCGGCGCCACGGTCGTCGCCGTCGACGGCGACATCAACCAGCACCTGGCCGAGGCCCTCGGCCCCGGCGACGGCGAGTCCTTCACCGCGCCATCGCTCAGCTCCCGGCTGGACGAGATCAAGGACTTCCTGCGGGGCACCAACCCCCGGATCCCCTCCCGCGCGGCCATGGTCAAGACGACCCCGCCGGGCCGGGGCTCACGCCTGCTGCGGCTGCTCGGCGACGACGAGGTGCACGGCCGGCACGTCCAGGAGGTCGCCGGGGTGCCGCTGATGGTGACGGGCGAGTTCGACGAGAGCGACCTCGGGGTGGCGTGCTACCACTCCAAGCTCGGCGCCGTGGAGCTGTACCTCAACCACCTCGTGGACGGCCCGGGCGAGTACGTCGTCGTCGACATGACCGCGGGCGCGGACGCCTTCGCGTCCGGGCTCTTCACCCGTTTCGACATGACGTTCCTGGTGGCGGAGCCCACCCGGAAGGGCGTGTCGGTCTACCGCCAGTACCGCGACCACGCCGCGGAGTTCGGCGTCCCCGTCGCGGTGGTGGGCAACAAGGTCTCCGGCGAGGACGACCTGCTCTTCCTCAAGGAGCACGTCGGCGACGACCTGCTGACGCACTGCGTGCACTCCCCGTGGGTGCGGGCCGGAGAGCAGGGGCGTGCCCGGGGCGATCTCGAACCCCACAACACCCATGCCCTCCGTCTGCTCCGCGAGGCCGTCGACGCCCGCCCCAAGGACTGGGACGCCTTCCAGCGGAACGCCGTCGACTTCCACCTGCGCAACGCCGCGGCCTGGGCCGACCGGGCCACCGGCCTGGACCTCGCCGCCCAGGTCGACCCCGCCTTCCGGCACGGACCCGCGGCCCTGGCGGCCCGGACCTGACCGGGCCCCGGGGCGCGGACCGCCCCGACCCGGTCCACGCCGGAAACGCCAACCGCCCCCGCACGACCACTCCGACAGAAGAGGATCTGGGCCTCGTCGTTGATCACCTTCGTGGAGAACAGCGTCTCGCCGTCGGCGTCGAGGGCCACTGCCCAGTGGTGTCCCTTGCCAGCGTCGATGCCGACCCATATCCGCGCCTGCCGCGTGCTCAAGTCCCTCGCTCCGTATCCCTCGTGACCATCACTGCATGGCCCGAAGAACACCCCGCCGACAGGTCCCTAACCAGCGATGACCGCAGTTCTCAATCAGTGGTCGGAGCGTCCCGGAGGACCGGGCGGCCAGTCCTCTCGAGCCATCAACGGCAACCCGACATCAGCCACACCCGGTCCTCCCGGACCGCCAACCATTCTTAGGGACCCCTCATGTCGCTCGACGTCTCCCCGCGCCTGCTCGCCGCCGCCGAGAGCGGTGAGATCCGCGAAGAGGACTTCGTGGAGACCGTCCGCACCTCACTGCCGTACGCCTACGACCTCATCGCCCGCCTGGCCGGCGACCTGCGCGCGGGCACCGCCGAGTTCGCCGACAACCAGACCCCGCCGCCGTCCGAGAAGGAGCGCGGTCAGCTCCTGCGGGCGCTGTCCAGCGACGCCATCCGGGGCAGCCTGGAGAGGCACTTCGGGGTCGCCCTGGCCTTCATGAACTGCCACCGGGTGGCCGTCTTCCGCCCCGAGGACCGCGGCGGCGCCACCCACACCCGGTTCACCTCGGTCCGCTCCCAGATCCTCAACCAGTCGCCCGAGCTGCGCGACTGCTGACCGCCACCCGCGGACGAGAGCGCGCCGGGGTCCCCGAGGGGCCCCGGCGCACGGTCGTACGGCCACGGGCCGTGCCGTACGGCCACGCACCGGCCGGTACCGGTCGGCACCCACCGGAGCGTGCGGCCCAGTGTGGCCACGGGCGGTCGCAGGGGCGTTGCACCCCGGTTGCACCCGCGGGCCACCGCGAGCGGTGAACCCCCGCGTACCGCGCGCTGAACCTTCCGGGGCCGCGCGCCTGCCCCGGGATGAACTCCCTCGTCCCCGGCCCCCGCGGCCGGCCCCGCACGGCCACGCGTTCTGTTCAACTCCCCCGCCCGCTTGTACCGTTCAGATGCTCCACCTCGTTCTACGCGCGAAGACCACCCACAGCACCGCCCGCACCACCGCACCACGGCCCCACCCGCACCACGGCCCCACCCGGGACCGAAGTCCCATCGCACCACGGCCCCACCCACCGCACCGCACCCGCACGCACCCCTGCACCCCCCGAACCCCACCGGACGGAGGTCCGACGGATGCCCGGAAACGGCATGTCCCGCCGGGGACCCATCGCCGCGCTCGCCCTGCTCGGCCTGCTCACCACCGCGGCTGCCGCCGCCCAGACCACCGCCGCCCACCCGGCGGCCGCGGCCACCCCGCACCGGGTCCTCTTCGACAACACCAAGGCGGAGACCGCCGCCAACGCCGACTGGGTGATCGGCACCAGTCAGCCGGACCCGCTCGGCGAGGACTCCAGCCCGTCCGCGGAGACGGACTGGACCGGCGCGCTCTCCTCGTGGGGCGTCGCCCTGCAGAAGACCGGCGACTACTCCCTGAAGACGCTGCCGTCCGGCAACACCATCACCTACGGCACGTCCTCGGCGCTCGACCTGAAGAACTTCGACACCTTCGTGCTGCCCGAGCCGAACGTGCTGCTCAGCTCCGCGGAGAAGACCGCGGTGATGAAGTTCGTGCAGAACGGCGGCGGTCTCTTCCTGATCTCGGACCACACCGGCGCCGACCGCAACAACGACGGCGAGGACGCGGTCGAGGTCATCAACGACCTGATGAAGAACAACTCGGTCGACAGCACCGACCCGTTCGGCTTCTCCGTCGACACCGTGGACGTGAGCAACGACAACCCGAGGGCGATCTCCGACTCCTCGAACCCGGTGCTGCACGGCTCCTTCGGCACCGTCACCGGCAGCATCATCCGCGACGGCGCCACGGCCACGCTCAAACCGTCGGACAACTCCGCGGTGAAGGGCCTCGTCTACCGCACGGGATCCTCCGGGAACACCGGCGCGTTCTTCGCCACCAGCACCTTCGGCAGCGGCCGGGTCGCGTTCTGGGGCGACAGCTCCCCCATCGACGACGGCACCGGGCACTCCGGCGACGACCTCTACGACGGCTGGAACGATCCCGCGGGCACCGACGCCGCACTCGCCCTGAACGCCACCGAGTGGCTGGCCGGCGGGTCCGCCGGCTCCGGGGACGGCGGCACCGGCGACGGCACCTGCACCCCGGCACAGCTCCTCGCCGACCCCGGCTTCGAGTCCGGCGGCACCTCCTGGTCCGCCACCAGCGGTGTGATCACGAGCGGTGGCCCGCTGCCCGCCCGCACCGGCTCCTACAAGGCCGAGCTGGACGGCTACGGCACCACGCACACCGACACCCTCTCGCAGTCGGTGCGGATCCCTGCGGGCTGCACGGCGACGCTCAGCTTCTACCTGCGCGTCGACACCGACGAGACCACCACCGACACGGCCTACGACACCCTGAAGGCGCAGGTGCTCAGCTCCTCGGGCAGCACCCTGGCGACGCTGGGCACCTACTCGAACCTGAACGCGTCGAGCGGCTACCAGCAGCGCACCTTCAACCTGAGCGCGTACGCCGGCCAGACGGTCACCGTCAAGTTCACCGGCACGGAGGGCACCAGGCTCCAGACGGCGTTCCTCATCGACGACACCGCGCTCTCCGTGAGCTGACCGCTCTCAGGACCGCACCGCCTGACTCGGCACCCGGTGGGTGGGCCGCGGGTAGCCGGGCCGGAAGGAGGCGGGGGCGGTGGGGGCCGTGGAGACGGCACCGGTCGCGGCGTCGGCGGCGCGGACGGCGGCGCGCACCGCCGCGTCGAGCTGGTCGGGAGCGCAGGCCACCCGGGCGTTGATGCGGACCCGGGCCCGCCGCATGGCCCCGCCGTCCGCGCCGACGGCGGGCCGCTGGCCGTGCGCGGTGACGCTGACCCTGGTGCTGCGGCCCGCCGGGTCCTCCAGGTGCACCTTGGCGTGGCCGATGAGCCAACGCCGCTCGGACAGCGCGGCGAGCAGCGCCCGCGCCCACTGGGCGGAGGAGAACACCGGTGCGCCGGTCACCTCGACGGTGTGGTTGAGCCAGGCGAGCAGGGCCTCCGCGGCGGCGTACCGGTCGTAGTCGACGTCCAGGTCGCCGCCGCGGCCGGGCAGCCCGCCGGGCGCGGCGGCGCCGGTGAACAGTTCGGCCAGGGTGCCGAGGCCGGTGCCGGCCAGCGCGGAGAAGGTGTGCACGGGGGTGTGAGGGTGCAGGCCGGACAGCGCGGCCCGTACCGCCGCCATGGTCCTCGGCTCGGTGGTGTCCGACTTGTTGACGGCGATCAGGTCGGCCTCCGCGAGCTGGCGGTCGAAGAGGTAGGCCAGGTCGGCGTCCATGGCGGAGGCGAGGCCGGTGAAGCGGGCCGGGTCGACGACGGTCACCAGCGGGGCGACGCGGATCCGGGCGCCGTACTCGCGCAGCAGCGGGCGGACGACGGTGGCCTGGAGGTCGGTGCAGCTGCCGACCGCCTCGGCGAGCACCACGTCGGCGCCGTGCGCCACCGCCCGGCTGGTGACCTCGGTGAGGTCCTCGAACCGGCAGCAGAAGCAGCCGCCGGTGACCTCGGCGATGTCGGCGATCCCGGTGCCCCCGTCCGCGGCCGCGCGGGCGACGGCCGTGTCGACCAGGTCCTCGCCCTGGTCGTTGGTGATCACGGCGACCCGGTGGCCGCGGGCCCCGAGCAGCCGGGCGGCGGCGGTGAGGGTGGTGGTCTTCCCGGCGCCGAGGAAACCGCCGAGCGCGGCGAAGGCGAAGGGTCCGGGTGTCCCCGGTGCCGTGCTCAACGGAACGTCACCTCCAGGCGGTCGCCGCGCTCCAGGGTGACCGGTGCGGAGAGGATGACCAGGGCGCGGTCGCCGGAGACGGTGGTGCGGTGGCCGGGCAGCGACACCGGCCGCCCGGCGCGGGTGATCCGCCGGACCGTGCTGCGCGGCGCGCGAGCGGCGCCCGTCCCGGCACCGTCGCCGCCGCGCAGCGCCGTGGCGAAGGACACCAGCCGGAGCCGGCCGTGCCGGACCTCGATCGCGGAGGTGGCGCCGTGCCCGGTGCGGTGCTGCCGGTAAAGGCCCCAGCCCTCCGCGGCGGTGAACGCGGCCGCGAAGTCGTCCGGGGACAGCTTCGGCGCGAAGCCGAGGTGGCCGCGCGGGCCGTGGTACTCGTAGCCGGTGGCGGCGAGGTAGACGGCGTGGCTCATCATCGCGCGCGCGTAATGGTCGGAGCACTCGATCTCGTTGTACGGATTGCGCTTGTCGGCGGTGTACCGCTCGTGCACGGCGCGGGTCACCGCCAGCGCCTCGTCCACCATGCCCTCGGCCATGAGCTGCGCCGCGAACTGGTACTCCAGGCCGGTCCACACCTCGTTGAAGTAGCCGATGACGGCGGGGTCGCCGCTGCCGGGCGCGGTGTCGGCGCCGCCGAACGGCCAGGTGCAGAGCAGGGTGCCGGCCTCGCCCGCGGTGCCGTACACGCGGCCGCCCTCGATGCCGGAGGTGTCCTTGTAGGCCGCCGCGTCGGGCAGGAAGTTGTTCCGGAACATGCTGGTGAGCGCGGTGCGCGCCTTCTCCTCGGGGAAGACCCGCGGCAGCCCCAGTTGGAACGCGTACGTCTGGCCGAACATCTGGTCGAGGTGGCAGCCGCGATTGGAGTTGATCGCGTCAGCGTGCGCGGGGTCGATGTGCTGCTCGAAGTAGCCGTACGTGGGGTTCCAGAGCGTGTCGCCGAGCCGGGCCGTGCCGGCGGCGGCGAGGGCGCGGCAGCGGGCGGCGAAGGCGTCGTCGCCCATGTCGTCCGCCATCAGCGCGGCCGCGTGCAGCGCGGCCACGTACAGGCCGCTGATCCAGGGGATCTCGCCGTACCAGGCGGAGTCCAGCGTGTTGTACTGGCGGCCCTCCAGGATGCCGTCGGCGCTCGCGCCGTCCGCGCCGTCCGCGCCGATCAGGAACTCGGTGGCCTTCTTCACCCGCGGCCAGACACGGGTGAGGAAGGCGTCGTCCGGGGCCATCTGGTGCTCGCGGCAGGCCCGCAGGATGTTGCCGCACTGGCCGTCGTGGGCGACCTCGCGCGCGTACTCGCCGCGGTAGTCGACGGCACCGGTGTCCGGGTGGAAGGCCAGGCCGAAGTCGACGCGTTCACGGGTGTCGCGCTCCAGCTCGGGGAAGAGCCGGGCGACGGACTGGGCGTAGTTCCACACGTGCGTGCAGGTGCCGTCGCAGCAGTACAGGCCCTCCCAGGCGTAGAAGCGGCCGTCCGCGAAACGGTGCACGGTGCTGGTGGCCAGCGTGGACGCGGGCACGAGGGTGCGCTCCAGGAACCAGTGCGGCAGCGTGGAGTCGGTGTACCAGGTGCGGACGAACTCGTGGGTGGCGGCGGCCAGTTCGTCGCCGCGGGTGCCGAGCAGCGCGGCGACCGCCCTGGCGTCGGCGAACCGGGTGCCGTAGTGCCTGCGCAGCGTGGCCGCGCCGTCGAGCTGTTTGAAGAGGCCGCGCTCGACCAGGTCGAAGTGCCAGGTCAGGGCGTACCGCACGGTCTGGGACTCGCCCGGCGCCAGCCGCAGGGGCACGGTGACGGCGCCGGCCAGGCCGCGCGTCATCGCGTCGGCCTCGGCGGGCCCGTCGGCGGCGTCGAACCAGTCGGCCGGGGTGTCCCAGGTGTCCAGCGAGGGGCGGGCGGTGGCGGCCGGGTGGAAGGCGGTGAGCGCGAAGGTGCCGAAGTCGGTGAGGCGGTCGGTCGGTGTGCCGGCGGGTGTGTCGGTGAACCGGATGCGGTCGCAGTTGATGTGCCCCCAGCCGCCGGTCGCCCGGTCGACGATCTCGATGGTGGCCTGCTTGCCCGCGTGGGCGCGCACGTCCCAGGTCCGCTCGGCGAGCGTCTCCGTGTTCCGCCCGGTGAACGAGGCGACGGCCGCTCCGTCGACGAGGAGGTTGACGCACGCCTTGCCGGCCTGGGCGCCGCCGCCGACGTTCACCACGACGTAGTCGCGCTCGATGGTGAACGGGCGGCTGGTCAGCCTGCCCTGCTGGTCGTCGGCCTGGGTGCTGTCGCCGGCGCGGAAGTTGTGCGAGGTGACGAAGCGGGTGCCGGTGATGCCCAGGGCGCCGTCCCGCCGGAAGTAGTCCGGGCACTCGGCCTCGGTGACCGGGCCGGAGCCGAAGGCGGTCCCGGAGACCGTCCAGCCGGCGTAGTCGGTGCGCTCCCAGTCCTCGAAAACGATTTCTGGGCGGGGGTCGGGCTTCGGGTCGCCGGCGCGTGCGGTGTGCTGGACGCCCGTGCCGCCGCCCGCGTCGAACCGCTGGGCGCCGAGCACCGTCGGCTGCTCCCGCCGGCTGCGCACGCACACCGGGTTCTCGGCGAACCCGAGGAGCTGGAGGTCCACGGTCCGGCCGGAGGTGTTCCTGACGGTGTACTCGAAGACGGTGGCCGGCAGCGAGGAGTCGTCGGCGGCGGTCGGCACGAACGGGGAGTACGCGTCCAGGCGCACCGCCACGGGCACGGCGGCATCCGCGAACTCCACCGTGCCGACCGGGTACCGGCCGGTGAAGGTGACGTCGGCGAAGCCGTCGCCGTCCAGGCTGCGTGTGCCGCCGCTTGCCGTCCCGCCGCTTGCCGTCCCGCCGCTTCCCGTCCCGCCGTTCCAGCGCAGCGCGAAGCCGGTACGCACGGGGGTGGTGAGCGGCAGCGGGTCGGCGTAGTGCACGCCCTGCCAGTCGGCGCCGCCGTTCGGGAAGGCGTCCGGGTTGAACACCTCCCAGAGCCAGAGCCGGCCGTCCCCGGACAGGTAGACCTGCCCGGCACCGGCACCGCCCACCGGCATCCCGATGTTCGCCTGCGCCGCGGCGCTGCGGTACCGGGTGGCGGTGCCGCGGGCGGCGAGCTGGGCGAGCCGGCCCTTGGAGAGCCCCTTGTCCGCGGGCACCGCGATCGCGCCCTGCGGGGGGAGGCCGAGGGTGACGGCCGCGGCGGCACCCAGCGCGAGAAAGGCCCTCCGGGCCAGGGCGGCGGGCTCCGTGGTGGCCGGTGCGGCGGGCTGCGCGGTGCGCCCCGGCGGGCAGCAACACGTCCCTTCGCAGCAGGTGTGGGTGACCCTTTCCGTGGTGCGAACGGCCATCGGGTGGCCCCTCTCCGTGACGGCGGGTGGTGGGTGCGGGGTGACTGCTCTGCGAGCGTTCTCGGGCGGTGCCGGGTGCTGTTGGGCGCGGTCGGGCCCGTGAGTGCGGTGGGACACCGCTGCCGTGAAATCGATTTCTTCATTACAGGAGTCCGTTGACCATCCGTCAAGGACCGCGGCACGGAGTCGGGAAGGCGTTCGGTGCGTTTCCCCCACCGCCTCAACGGCGTGGGGTGCCCCCGCGCCGCCCACAGGACCGGCGGCAACCGCCGCCAGGCGCAGCCCGTGGCGGCCACGAAGACGACCGCTGCGAGCACCTCACGATCTCCGTACCGCCGACGGTCCGTTGGGGTCTCCGTAAGGCACCGGTTGACCGGTGAGGGCATCCAGAAGCATGCGGTTACGACCGGCTCGCGCAGCTCCACCTTCACGCTCTTTTCGATCGTCTCGGCGGTGCGGGGGCCGCTCCCTGCCCCCGCGACGGAGGCGTGGAGCACAACGCTCCCGTTCGTCTCCAGCACCTTGACGACGGAGCCGTCGTCGCAGGCTCCGTGCGTGGCCTGCACGGTGCCGGACCGCCGTCCGCCGCCGTCCCGGCCAGTCGGCCGACACGCCTGAGCCCATCGGCAGCCACGTGCCGAGCCTGTCCGACCGGCGACTTGGGAATCTTCGACGGGGTGACGGCGACGTGCTTGAGCGTGGTGTCGTAGCCCTGCAGTCAGTCCCCGACGGTGCAACCCCCAGCGCGCACATCCCCCCGCGTCCCGTCGCGTATCGTGCGCGGCTGTGGCCCGGTGGTACGAAGGCTCGGGCTGGGCGGTCCGAGGTGGTCCCGCCGCCTCCTTGTCGGATCGGCGACCGGACCGCCCCGCGCTGGGAGCACCGATTCGCTTGAAGCGGCGGCTGAGCGGAGTCCCGTCAGGGGCGCGGGGCTGTGGATGGTGCGGCTACCGACACCCCTCGCTCAGGTTCCCCTCAAGTCTCGGGACTTCGGGCGGGCCGTGGGGCAGCCTGGGCGCATGCTGGGGTCGAAGAGGAACGGTCAGGTCGTGCTCGCCCTCCGGGACGGGGAGGAGATTCTTGCCGCGCTGGAGGCGGCGCTCGACGGGGCCGGTGAGGTGGAGCGGCCGGGGCTCGCCCGGGCGTTGGAGGTGGCGCGCGGTGTCGCGGCCGACTCCGAGGCGGAGCTGAGGGTGCGGTGGACCCGGCAGAAGCTGGCCGCGGCGGGGTACGACGGGCCGCCCGACTCGGTCGCCGCCGTCAAGGCGCTCCGGTCGGCGGAGTCGGCGCTGGGCCTGCGTCAGGCGGTGGAGCTGACGAGGGAGCTGGCGGCTCAGGGGTGATCGGCCGCCGTCCGGCGAGGGTGGGTTCGGCGGGCGTCAGGAGAAGATCGCTGCCAGGACGACCAGTGCGAGGAGGATGGCGAACGTCTCCCATCGCATCGCGCGCCGCAGTTGGTCCGGTGAGAGGCCGCCGCCGGAGCGGCGCCCGGGCGAGTCGCCGGCCGAGGTGTCGTCGGACGTGGTGTCGTCGCTCATCAGCCGATGCTGTCACAGACCGCGGCGGTGGGCCGAGGTGTCCGCGGTGTCACCGGCCGGAGCTACGCTCGGAGCATGCTGATCGAGCACCGTGGCAGGAGGCCCGTGGTTCCCGCGTCGGCGTACGTCGCGCCGACGGCCGTGGTGTGCGGGGCCGTCGTGCTCGGCGAGCGGGTGCGGGTGCTGCACAGGGCCGTGCTCACCGCCGAGGACGGCGAGGTGCGCACCGGCGAGGACGTGGTGGTGATGGAGCAGGCCCTGGTCCGCGGACGCGCGGACCACCCGGCCGTGCTGGGGGACGCGGTCCTGATCGGCCCGCACGCGCACGTCAACGGCGCCGTGCTGGACGACGAGGTGTTCGTGGCCACCGGCGCCTCCCTCTTCCCGGGTGCCCGTGCCGGGACGGGCAGCGAGCTGCGTATCCACAGCGTGCTGCACGTCAACTCCCGCCTGGCGCCCGGCACCGTGCTGCCCATCGGCTGGATCGCCGCCGGTGACCCGGCCGAGCTGTTCTCCCCCGACCGCCACGAGGAACTGTGGGAGCGGCAGCGCGAGAGGGACTTCCCGGGCACGGTCTACGGGGTGCCGCGCGCCACCCCCATGCGCGCCGTGATGGCCCGCCAGTCCGCGTACTACGGCGCCCACCGGGACGACCGGGTCGTCGACGGGTGAGCGCCGGGGCCGGCAACGGGGACGACGACCCCTGGGTGGGCCCCGTGGCAGGGCCGTTCACAGCTCGACCCGCGCCACGACCGGCAGGTGGTCGCTGTGCGTGGCGGGCAGGGTCCAGGACGAGACCGGGGTGACGCCCCTGACGAGGATGTTGTCGATCCGGGCCATCGGGAACGCGGCGGGCCAGGTGAAGCCGAAGCCGTCGCCCGCGGCGTCCTGGGCCGAGCGCAGCAGCCGGGTGACCGGTGCGAGCGCCCGGTCGTGCACGCTGCCGTTGAAGTCGCCCAGGAGGATCGTCCTGGGCAGCGGGTCGGTGCGGATCGCCGCGCCGAGGATCCGCGCGGCGGCGTCCCGCGCTCCGGCGGTGAAGCCCGATGCCGTGACCCGTACCGACGCGAGGTGCGCGACGAAGACGGCGACGGGCCCCTGCGGGGTGCTGACGGTGCTGCGCAGGGCGCGCGGCCACGCCATGATCGGCACGGTGCGGGTGTCGCTCAGCGGATACCGGCTCCACAGGCCGACGGTGCCCTCCACCGCGTGGTACGGATACCTCCCGGCGAGCGCCGCCTCGTAGGACGGGGTCGCCTCGGGGCCCAGCTCCTCCAGCGCCACCAGATCCGCCCCTGAGGCGGCCAGCGCGGCGGCGGTGCCCCGCGGATCGGGGTTCTCCTCGTTGACGTTGTGGGAGACGACGGTCAGGTCGCCGCCGGTGCCCTGCTTGTCCCACAGGGTCCCGCCGAAGAGCAGCAGCCAGACGACGGCGGGCAGCAGCGCGGCGACGGCCGCCCGCCGCGAGCGCCGCACCACCGCGATCACGAGCGTCACCGGCACCGCGAGCCCCAGCCACGGCAGGAACGTCTCGACCAGGCTGCCGAGGTTGCCGATCCGGTTCGGCACGTAGGCGTGCAGCAGCATCACCAGGGCGGAGAGGACGGCGAACGCGATGGTGAGCAGGGCACGGGGGCGGGCGGCCGGGGGTGGGATGCGGGGCCCGGGCGCGGCCGGTTCACGGGGCGGGCCCGCGGCCGGTTCACGGGGCGGGCCCGCGGCCGGTTCACGGGACGGGCCCACGGCCGGTTCACGGGACGGGCCCACGGCCGGTTCACGGGACGGGCCCACCCTGGCATCCGCCGGGGGCGGGACGGCCGGCGCGAGAGGCGGGCGGGGCGCGTCGGTGCGCGGCAGAGCAGAGGGCATCGGGCGGCAACCTTCCAGGGGTCCTGACGTGCGCGGACATCGCACATCACCCACCCTGCGCCCCCGCCGTGTCGGCCCCGCCGTCGCCAACCGTCCACGGCCGCTCGGTTTGTCGTCGGTTGCGTATCACTCCGGGAAGGGCACTCCCGTCCGGGCGCCGAGGGAAGGGCGCCGACAGCAGGGCGCCGACAGCAGGGCGCCGACAGCAGGGGCGCCGGCGGAGGCGTCACTTTCGGGAAGGTGCCGACTGCTCAGCCCCGGCTTCCGGCCCCGACCCCCGCGGGTGCCGGCCCCGCGGGCCGCGAGGGCGGCAGCCGGAGCACGGCCCGCGCCCCGCCGTCCGGGGCGTTGGCGAACGTCAGGGTGGCGCCGATGACGCGGGCCTGGCCGACCGCGATGGTCAGGCCGAGGCCGTGGCCGCGGCCGCGTTCGCTGGCGCCGGTGCGGAAGCGCTGGGGGCCGTGGGCGAGGAGTTCCGCCGGGAAGCCGGGGCCGTGGTCACGGACCTCGATCGTGGTGCCGGTGACGGTCACGTCGACCGGGGCGCCGCCGTGCCGGTGGGCGTTGGCGACCAGGTTGGCCACGATGCGGTCCAGGCGGCGCGGGTCGGTCTCGGCGGCGGGGGCGCCGGTGACCGAGAGCCGGGCGGTCAGGCCCGCCTTGTCCAGGGACTCCGCCACCGCCTCGCCGAGCGCCACGGGCCGCAGCTGGGCGTGTTCCGCGCCGGCGTCCAGGCGGGACACCTCCAGCAGGTCCTCCACCAGCGCCCGCAGCACCCGTACCCGGTCCCTGACCAGCTCGGTCGGCTCGCTCTCCGGCAGCAGTTCGGCGGCCGTGACCAGGCCCATCAACGGGGTGCGCAGCTCGTGCGCGACGTCGGCGGTGAAGCGCTGCTCGGTGCGGATCCGCTCCTGGAGGCTGTCGGCCATGGAGTCGACGGCGCCGGCGATCTCGGCGATCTCGTCGCCGCCCCGGCCGCGCCCGCCGGAGTGGTCGCCGCGGCCGCCGCCCGGGCCCTCGCCCTTCCGGCCCCGGTCCTCCGACCCGCCGGCTCCCCGGCCGCCGACACCGGTCCTGGCCTCCAGGTCGCCCGCGGTGATCCGGCGCGCGGTCGCCGCCACCCGGCGCAGCCGCCGGTTGGGCAGTTCGGCCGCGAGCGCGGCCAGCGGGACGATCACGGCGAGCGCGGCGAGCGCCGCCATCCGCATGTGCCGGTCCAGGGCCTTCCGGCTGAGCATGTCGGAGGTCGCGTCGACGCACACCGCGAGCACCCGGCCGTCGACGCGCCGGGCCGCCCAGGTGCACGGGACCGTCGGTTTGCGGTCGTCGTAGAAGGCTCCCTGGCCGGTGGCGTCGAGCTGCCGGCGCAGCGGGTCCGGCAGGGCGCCGGAGGTGGTGAGGAACTCGCTCCTGCCGGTGCGCAGGTACTGGTTCACCTCCGTCGTGAGCTCCGTGGTGGCGCGCACCTTGTCCTCGTGCATGGAGCGTTGCAGGGTCTTCACGTGCACCAGCAGGCCGACGGCCAGCGCGACCGCGCACGACGCGACGGCCACCAAGGCGGCGATCTTCCACCGCAGCGACCGCCAGTTGAGCAGGGTCCGGGCGGCCCGGAGCGCGGCGGCGCGCCGCGTGGCGGCACGGGGCGGGGCGGTGGTGTGCGGGGCGGTGCGCATCTCAGCGGCGCAACTTGTAGCCGAAGCCGCGGACGGTCTCGATGCGCTCGGCACCGATCTTGCGGCGCAGCCGCTGCACGCACAGGTCGACGACGCGGCTGTCGCCGTCCCACCCGTAGTCCCAGACGTTGCGGAGCAGCGTCTGCCGGTCGAGCACGACGCCGGGGTGCGCCGCGAACTCCAGCAGCAGCCGCAGTTCGGTGGGCGTCAGCGCGACCCGGGCGCCCGCCCGGAAGACCTCCAGGCCCGCGGTGTCCACGGCCAGGTCGCCGAAGACGAGCCGGTCCCGGCCGGCGGCCGGCCCCGACGGGCCCCCCGGTCCGATCGAGCCGGACGTTCCGGTCGCTCCCGCCGGTCCGGACGGTGTGGTCGGGCCGGACGGCCCCGTCGAGCCCGACGGTCCGGGCGGTGCGCTCCGGGCGCCGCCGTCCTCCCCGTGCGCCGGGCCCCCGGTCCCTTCCTGCGGTGCCGAGAACGTGGCGCGGCGCAGCAGGGAGCGGATCCGGGCCACCAGGACGGCGGTGTCGACCGGTTTGACGACGTAGTCGTCGGCGCCGGCCTCCAGGCCGGACACCACGTCCAGGGCGTCGCCGCGCGCGGACATCATCAGGATCGGCTCCAGGCTGGTCTCGCGGATCCGCCGGCAGAGCCCGATGCCGTCGAGTTCGGGCAGCATGACGTCGAGCAGCAGCAGGTCGGGGGCCAGCTCCCGGAAGCGTTCGAGGCCGGTGAGGCCGTCCTCCGCCACGGCGACGCGGTACCCGTAGCGCTCCAGCGCCATGGCGACCGTCTTGCGGATCACCTCGTCGTCCTCGACGAGCAGCAGGCTGGCGGAGGGCGGCGGGGCCTCGCCGGGGGGCGGTGCGGGCATTGCTTCCCATCTGTCGTGGTCGCTGTGGTGGATGTCGTCGCTGTGGCCGGTACATGCCGGTGGGCACGGGCAGCACGGGCGCCTTCCACCCTGCTGCCCAGAGGTCTCGGCGCCGCCCCGGCCCGGCATCCATCATGGCTCGGCTGTGTATCGGCCGGGTATCGGCCCCCGGCTGCCTCTCGGACCGGTGGCGGCCAGCCCCCTCTCCGCACCGCCGGGAGGCGCGCAGCGCCCGAAGGGGTGCGGGGTGGGGGTACCTCCCACGCCCTCAGGGCAGTGGGGGAGCGACCAGCCACGATGAGAAGGCAGGCCGTCACCGGCCCGCGGCCACGCCGCACACTCGTTCACCTTCGGTGTGCCGCTCGGCGCCGCCCGCGCGCCCGGCCGTTGAACATTCTGCCGCGGTCTCCTCGTTCTTCTCTTGGGACACCTCTGACCTCGTTCCGGGAGGCATGCGGACACGTGATGGTTCAAGTCGGTAAGCATGCGCTCCACGCATGGAGCCATCGGGGGGAACCTCGTCTTATTAGCTATAAGTCATGTAACGTATATACGGGATGCGGTCATCTCGCGAGCATGCAGAGGGTGGGTATGAGCACTGCCACGAGCCGTGTGACGCGGTGCGCACACAGCCACTCGGCGGGCGGGAGCCCGGTCCGTGAGCGGGGAATACCGCGCCATGCATGACCCGGACGAGCTGATAGGGCGTGCCAAGGACCTGGAGCAGCTCCTGGCGATGCTGGACGTCGGCGGCCGCGGCGGCGCCGTCCTGCTGATCGGCGACGCGGGTGTCGGCAAGACCGTCCTCCTCGAAGCGCTGGCCGACCCGGCCGTGAACGGCGGCGCCGAGGTCCTCAGGGCGGTCGGCGTCGAGTTCGAGGCGGACATCAGCTACTCCGGCCTCAACCAGATCCTCTTCCCGCTCCACGACGCGTTCGACGAACTCGACGAGGCCCACCGCGACGCGCTGCGCGTGGCGCTCGGCTTCGGCAGCGGCCCGGCGCCCGACCGGCTCGTCGTCGCCAACGCCGCCCTCGTCCTGCTGTGGCAGGTCGCCGCGCGCAAACCCCTGCTGCTGATCGTCGACGACCTGCCGTGGATCGACCCGGCGAGCGCCGGAGTCCTCGGGTTCGTGGCGCGCAGGCTCGCCGGGAGCGGCATCGGCTTCCTCGCCGCCTCCCGCCCCGCCGCGAGCGGCCTTTCCCAGCACAGCAGCGGTCTCCCCCGCTACGAGCTGCGGCCCCTGGACGACACCGCGGCCACCCGCCTGGTGACCTCGCGCTTCCCGGGGCTCGCCGACCGGGTGTGCCGGCGGCTGGTCACCGCCGCCCAGGGCAACCCGCTCGCCCTGCTGGAACTGCCCACCGCGCTACGGCCGTCGCAGCTGGGCGCCCTGGAGGAGCTGCCCTCCGTGCTGCCCCTCACCCAGCGCCTCCAGGCGCTGTTCGTGTCCCGGGTGGCCGGGCTGCCCGTGCCCGCGCGGCGCCTGCTCCTGCTCGCCACGCTCGACGGCACCGGCGACCTGGCGGTCCTCCAGGCCGTGACCCGCCGCGACTCGGCGGGCGCCCGCCTCGACGACCTCGCGCCGGCCGAGCGCGACCAGCTGATCCGCGTCGACGAGGGCTCCCGCCGGCTGGTCTTCCGCCACCCCCTGATCCGTTCCGCGGTCGTGGAGTCGTCCACGAGCAGCGAGCGCCGCTCCGCGCACGGCGAGCTGGCCGAGGCGCTGGCCGGCGACCTGGAACGCCGCGCCTGGCACCTGGGCGAGGCATCCCTCGAACCGGACGAGCAGGTCGCCGGGCTGCTGGAGGAGGCCGCGCACCGTGCCTCACGGCGCGGCGACGCCGTGGGCGCCGTGCGCTCGCTGAGCCGCGCGGCCGACCTCAGCCCCGCGGGCGCCGACCGGGCCAGACGCCTCGCCGAGGCCGCCTACATCGGGGCCGACGCGATGGGCGAACTCACCAGCGTCTCCGTCCTGCTGGACCGCGCCAAGCAGGCCGACCCGCACCTTGAGGACTCCCTGCACGCCGCGGCGGCGGCCGCCCAGCAGATCCTCAACGGCGACGGCGCCATCGACCTCGCGCACCGGCTGGTCGTCAGCGCGGTCGAGGCGGGCGGCCACCGCTACGACGCCACCGACGACGAGCTGGTCAACGCCCTCCACCTGCTGCTCCTCATCTGCTTCTTCAGCGGCCGCGAGGAACTGTGGCGGCCCTTCTACGCCGCCCTCGACCAGCTCCGCCCCGGGGTGCCGCCGGTGCTCGCGGTCGCCGCGAGGACGTTCTCCGACCCGGCCCGCACCGGCGTCCGTGTCCTTGAGCAGCTGGACGCCAACCTGCTGGACCTGCACTCCGAGACCGACCCCGCCATGATCATCCGGGTCGGCACCGGCGCGCTCTACGCGGACCGGCTCGACAAGGTCCGCGGACCCTCCTGGCGCGTGGTCAGGCAGGGACGCGACGGCGGACCGGCACGCCGGCACATCGGCGCCCTCATGCACCTGTGCCTCGACGACTACCTCATCGGCCAGTGGGACGAGGCCCGGGAACTCGCCGAGGAGGGCCTGCAACTCTGCGAGGACTACGGATACGCCTTCTTCACCTGGTACTTCACCTACGTCCTCGCCGTCATCTCCGCGGCCCGCGGAGACACCGGGGCAGCCCACGCCCAGGCCGAGCAGATCCTCCGCACCGGCGAGTCCCGCGGCGCCTACGCCGCCGTGCACTACGCCCTGCACGTGCGGACGCTCGCCGACCTCGCGGACGGCGACTTCCAGAGCGCCTACAGGCACGCCGCCCGCATCAGCCCCCTGGGACAGCTGGCGTCCCACGTGCCGCACGCGCTCTGGGTAGCGATGGACGCGGTCGAGGCCGCCATGCGGACCTCCCGCCAGGCCGAGGCCGCCGCCCACGTGCGGGCGATGCGCGAGGCCCGCCTCGGCGAGCTCTCCCCGAGGCTGGCGCTGCTGACGGAGGGCTCCGCTGCCCTGTGCGCGACCACCGACGACGAGGCCGTCCACCTCTTCCGCACGGCCCTGGACCTTCCCGGCAGCGACCGGTGGGCCTTCGACGTGGCGCGCGTGCGGCTCGCGTACGGCGAGCGGCTGCGCCGCATGAGGGGGACGAAGGGCGCGCGGGAGCAGTTCGGCGCGGCCCTGGAGATCTTCGAGAGACTGGGCGCGGCGCCCTGGGCGGCGCGCGCGGAGAACGAGCTGAGCGTGGGCGGCTCGCGCGGCGGCACCCCCGGCAGGGGCGACCTCACCGCGCAGGAGCGGATGATCGCCGAACTCGCGGCGACCGGCCTGACGAACAAGCAGATCGGAGAGCGTCTCTTCCTCTCCCACCGGACGGTCGGCGCGCACCTCTACCAGATCTTTCCCAAGCTCGGCATCACCTCGCGCGGGATGCTCCGCGACGCCCTCCGGTCCCTCGCGGAGGAGCCGGGCGGCCCGGGCAGGGCCGGCACGGCCGGCACGGCGAACGACTGACGCAGCGGGTCCGGGGCGCACGGTGCCGGGTCCCGTACCACGCACGCCTGGACGCGGACCGGGCGCGCCGGGCTCCGCACGGCACGCGTCCGGCTGCGGCCCACACGCGCGGCGCTCCGCACCGCACGCACCCGGCCGCGGACCCTGCGCGCCGGACCCGGCACCGCACGGCCGGCGCGTCGCCGGGGCAGCCTCACCACCCCGCGGTCCCGTCGTCCGGCGTTCCGCGCCCGCCCCGGCCCAGGGAGCCGACGATGTCGACCACCCGCTTCTCGACCTCGGCCCCGGCGTCCGCCGAGCCGTGGGCGGACGCGTCCGTGCCGTGGAACCCTCCAAGGGCGGCCTCGCCGTACCCCGACGCGCGCTCCAGATCGTCCGGGAGCGCCGGCTCGCCCACCGCGGTGTGCGGCAGCACGGCCGACAGCACATGGCTCTCGATCCCGAAGGGCGCGAGCTCGACGGCGTACGCCTTCGCGAGCCGGTCGAGGGCGGCACCGGCGGCCTCGTCGAGCCCTCTGCCCCGGGACGCGGGCCCCGGCAGCGGCCGGTTCACCCAGATCAGGCAGCCCGCCCGGCGCCTGCGCATCTCCGGCAGCACCGCACGGTTGACCCGCTGCGCGGCCAGCACGCTCGCATCCAGCACCTGCGAGAACTGGTACGGCGTGAACGACTCGGCGGGACCGTAGGTGTGGCGGTGGCCGCTGTGCACCACCACGTCGATGCCGCCCGACTCGGACACCACCTCACGCACCGCGCGGTCGACGGAGCGCTGGTCCTCCAACTCGGTGTCCACGGGACGCAGCCCGACCCCGTGCCGGCGCGCATAGGCGTCGGCGGCGCCGGACGCGGACGACCCGCGGCCGAGGCCCGCGTAGACGACGTGCCCCGCGTCGGCCAATGCGTACGCGGCCAGGGCTCCGACGCCGCCGGACGCCTCAGCCACGAAGATCACTTTGCCGAACATGTAACCGCACCGATCTGCTTTGAGGTCGACCCCCAGCTGCTGCCTTCAGCGGCCGCGGCCGGGGGGACCGAGGACACGGATTCCCGCGCACCGCCATCCTGCGCCGCACAGTCACCCCGGGGCATCCGTCACCTGTCTGTGCGCCGTGCCGACCGCATACGTCAATCGACTGTCACCGCCCAAGCAGCGGGACGGACCGCCCCGCGGGACCGCCCGGCCACGGGCGGCCCGGCCCCGGGCGGCGCGCGCCCGCCCACGCGGCCCCCGCAGCCCAGACGCATCGGTAGGGCGGACCGTCAGATGACTGATGCGCCGCGCGCGGGCGAGGCAGCACCGTGACCCACGCATGCATGCCATCCAGCAAGACACGCCATGAAGGAGGACCCGCCATGCACGAGAACCCGTCCGACCCCTGGGTCAGGCCGCCGGCGCGCCACCGTATGGCCCCGCTGTCGCTGACCCTCCACCAACTGGCCGAGCGCGCCCAGCGCATCCCCCTGCAAGCGGAGTTCCGCTTCGATCCCGCTCCCCGGTCCGCCCTCACCGTGACCGTCGTCTTCCAGCCCGGAGACGACCTGACCGTCGTCTGGCACATCTCACGCGACATGCTCTACGAGGGCATGCAGGAGGCGACGGGAACGGGCGACATACGGGTGTGGCCCGACGTCACCGCCGATCGGACCGTGGCATACCTGCGCCTCAGGTCCGCCGCCGGACAGGCGCTGTTCGAGATGCCGCTCGCCCCGCTGGAGGAATGGCTCGACGCGACGTATGACCTGGTGCCGCCCGGTGCGGAACTGGCCGGCCTGGACTGGGACGCCGTACTCGCGGACCTGCTCGACGGGGGCGGCGACTGACACGTTCCGGGCGTCGGATCTGCATTCCAGGACAGTCATGTAACGGATGGCGAAAAACCATTGGCCGACCACACTGGAGAGCAGATGAGCGGCTCCCCAGGAAAGGTGTGGACAATGGTCCCCGCAGAAGACGCGGCGATTCAGGAACTCGATCCGCTGCACGTGGACGGCGAGATCACCGACCTGTGGAGAATGAACGAGAAGAACGACATCGCCGGGAAGCTCGGACTGCTCCGCGACATGACGGAGTCTTTCAACGACTATCCCGGCTGGGGACCACTGCACTGCCACGCCGCGATGCGGGACATCGGAATTGTCATGGGATCCGTCCGGCGGAACGGCATCGATCCCCTTGCAGAGGTTCCGGGGCTGGCGCACGCGCTCCGCTCCATTTCCTCCCGCACCCGTATGGTGCCGCGCGACACCGTGCACCACATGACCCGCTGGAATCCCGAGGGCCCCCGCCAGCGGACGTACACCAACAAGCTGGCCGAGCGGCTTCTCATCCGGTCCGTGCACCAGAGCCTCATCGCCATGATGGGCGCCCTTGACATATGCGCCAGCCTTGTGGATCTGCGCGTGGGCACGCCCGAGTTCGCGGAAACGGCCGTCGAACTCCCGGATCATCTCCGCACCCTTGAGGATTCCGTCGACAACGCCCTCTCAGGTGTCTCCCCGGAGTTCTTCGGCGGCGAGCTGCGCCCCCACCTGGAGCCCATCGAGATCGACAACGAGAAGTACCACGGTCCGGCCGCCGCGCATGTGCCCGTACCGCTTCTCGACCTCGCGCTGTGGGCCTCCGACCGGTCCGGTGGCGCGTATGCGGCGTTCGTCGAGCGGGTCAGGCCGTACGGGATTCCGCAGTGGGCGCCCTATTACGACGACTGGTCGAGGCGGCCCTCACTCCTCACCCGGGTGAGCCAGGCGATACGGCACGGCGACGGCGCACCGGACGAGCCCCTGCGTCTCGCGGCCGACGCCCTCAGCCGCTCGTTCCGGACGCTCACCGCCCTCCGGGGAAAGCACATCACCCTGGCCCGAGGCGTCTACGGGACCGACGTCACCGAGCTGACCAGGGACAGTGCGGCGTACATGAGCGGACCGCCACGTCCCGCCACGGCGGCCACGCGATGAGAGGGCGTCGCCGGTGGCGGTCACCCGGCAGCGGACGCACCCGACCGACCCGGGCGCGAGCGTTCCATGCAGTGCACGTAACGAAACTGAGGCCTCATAAGTTCACCCTGCGTCGGGTGACATGACACACCGCAACACCACGTTGCCAAGCATTCTTCCGGCTCGGTAACTTCACTGCGTCGGACCACGCGTGAACACGAACACTTCCGTTACTCGCGCGACTTTCTTCCGGGCCAGGCAGCCAGGGCCGCACCAACCGTTTGCGATGCCCGCCTGCACATCGACGGCCAGCGCACACCCCACAGTAATTCCGGCATGTCCAGCCACAGCAAATGGGAGGCTATTCATGAAGGCGGTAGAGAACGCCCGGGGAGCCGAACCATGCGGCTAGTGGTCGCCATCACCGGAGCCACCGGATCGGTGTTGGGCGTACGTCTCTTGGAAGTCCTGAAGAAGTTGGACGTCGAGACACACCTGATCCTCAGTGATTGGGCGCGCGCCACCATGAGCCTGGAAACGACCTACTCCGTCAACGATGTCCGGGCACTGGCCACACACACCTACAGTGCCCGGGACCTCGCCGCCGCCGTTTCCAGCGGCTCGTTCCGCACCGACGGCATGGTGGTGTGTCCCTGCAGCATGAAGACGCTGGCCGCCATCCGGATCGGATTCACCGACAACCTCATCACCCGTGCCGCCGACGTCACATTGAAGGAACGCCGGCGCCTGGTACTCGTGGCACGCGAAGCGCCGCTCAGCGAGATACACCTGGAGAACATGCACTATCTCGCACGCGCGGGCGCCGTCATCTTCCCGCCCACCATCGCCTATTACGCGCAGCCACGCTCGATCGACGACGTGAACGACTACATCGTCGGGCGCGTGATCGATCAACTCGGAATCCCCCACGAAATGATCAACCGCTGGAAGTCATCCGGGTCGTCGCAAGGCGACGAACACGGTGATCGTGCCGTCCACAAGAACGGAACCGCCCGCACGTCGGCAGCGGCTCCCCGAACCTCCCCTCACATGCTCAACGGCGACAACCCGATCACGAAGGAGATGCAGTGAGCACCAGCACCAGCACCAGTCCGGCAGAGGACGCCCAGCAGCAGGGCGATGACACCGGCCCCGACTTGCGCAGTTGGCTGGCCACTCTGGAGGGTGCGGGCCAGCTGGCGCGCATCGACGCCGAGGTCGACTGGAACGAGGAGATCGGCGCCATCACCCGCGCCAACCTCACCCTGCAGGGCCCTGGCCTGCTGTTCGAGGACATCACCGGCCACCAGGACACGGTCTGCACCAAGTTCCTGACCTCCGCGCTCGGCAACCGCCGCCAGGTGCAGCTGATGCTCGGCCTGCCCGAGGGAACGTCGGACGCGGCCATCGTCCAGCACATGCGGAAGCGATTCCAGAACCCCGTCAAACCCCGCGTCGTCGAGAGCGGACCGGTGCAGGAGAACGTCATCGAAGGCGATGACATCGACCTGGAGCAGTTCCCCGTGCCCAAGTGGCACGCCGCCGACGGTGGCCGCTACATCGACACGTTCTGCGGCGTGGTGACCGAGGACAAGTTCACCGGCCTTGAGAACGTCGGCGTGTACCGCGGACAGATCGTCGACCGCGACAAGATCGCCAAGCTTCTCGTGCCCAGCCAGGGTTACGGCGTGCACTTCGAGGAGTACAAGCCCGAGCCGATGCCCGTGGCCATCGTGTACGGCTGGCACGACGTGCTGCCGTTCTGCGCCGGCAGCCCGTTCCCCAAGAACGTCTGCGAATACGACATGATGGGCGCCCTGCTGGGACGCCCGGTCGACCTGGTGCAGTGTGAGACCGTGCCGCTGCGCGTGCCCGCCACCGCCGAGATCGTGGTCGAAGGGTACATAGACCCCGATCCCAAGAGCTGGATCATGGAGGGCCCCTTCGCCGAGTACCCGGGATTCGTCGGCGCGGCCGCGCCCGCGCCCGTCGTCAAGGTCACCCGCATCATGTACCGCGACGATCCGGTGATGCGCGGGACCCTGGAAGGCATCCGGCCCGGACAGACCAACGAGGACAGCATCACCAACTTCGCCCGGTCGGCCATCACCTGGAACATCCTCGAGGACCTCGGCATCGGCGGAATCACCGACGTCTGGATGACCGAGGTCTCCAACGGCCAGAACACCAACGTCCAGATCCAGAAGCGCTACCGCGGCCACGCACAGCAGATCGCCTCGGCATTGTGGGGCGTGGGTTCGGCGGTGTGGTTCCACAAGAACGTCATGGTGGTCGAGGAGGACATCGACATCCACGATCCCGTGGCCCTGGACTGGGCGCTGTCCTATCGCGTCAACGCCGGCCTCGGAGACGTCGCCTTCTTCGGTCCGGGTATGGGTTCGGCTCTCGATCCGTCGACGCCGCCGGAGCTGAACGACGGCAACAAGTACGGCACCGGGCAGTGGACGCGCATGCTCATCGACGCCACCCGCAACTGGGAAATCGACCCGCAGCCCCAGTGGGGCGGCCGCCGGTTCCCGCCCACCGACACGCTCGAGCTGGAACTGGAGTCGCGGATCGCGTCGCGCTGGGACGAGTACGGGATCGGCATCCCCTACCTCGACGACGAGGGGCGCGAGCGGCTCACGCTGAAGGAACTCAGGAAGCGCATGCCCGAGGTGTGATCCGGGGCGAACGCCCCGGATCACCGGGCAACCGGGCGACCGGGCAACCGGGCAACCGGGCACCACGTGAAAAGACCGCACGGTGGCTCGCGGCCCGCTGATGTCAGGCGTCAGCGGGCCGGCCACCTGCGTGACGAAGAGAGGAGTGAGTTTGATGGTAGACATCCACGTCAGCGTTGCGCTGCCGGCGTCGGCCGAGTCGGCCGGGCACATCGCGATGGCCGAGCAGCTGGGCTACCGGTGCGCCTGTATCTACGACACGCCGTTCGAAGGCAGTGACGTATGGCTGGCGCTGCATGAGGCCGCGCGGGTGACCACGCGCATCACATTGGGTCCCGCCGTGCTGATTCCCACCTTGCGCCACCCGCTGGTCAATGCGGCTCAAACGGTCTCGCTGCACCGCGAGGCGCCGGGCCGCGTCGTCACCTCCTTCGGTACGGGCTTCTCCAGTCGTGCCGCGACCGGGCAGCCGCCGATTCGGTGGTCCTACCTGGAGGAGTACGTTCGCGCCTACGCGGCCTTGCTTGCCGGTGAGTCCGCCGAATGGGAGGGAGCGCCCATTCAGCTCATGCCGACCTCCACCCAGCACGAGGCGCTGCCGCTCGACATCCCCCTGCTCGTCGCGGCCATCGGCCCGAAGGGAGCGGACGTCGCACGGCGCCTCGGTGCCGACGGGATCATCTCGATGTTCCAGCCCATCCCCCAGCAGCGCGATTTCACCACCGCGGTCGTCGCCACGCCCGGCACGGTTCTCGACGACGGCGAGGAACTGAACAGCGAGCGGGTGCGGTTGGCCGTCGGTGCTCCCTGGGCGGGCGTGTTCCACTTCACTTACACCGCTCAGGGGGCCGACGCGGTCCGCGAGATTCCCGGCGGACCGGCCTGGCTCGAGGTCATCGAGAGCTATCCGCCCGATGAGCGGCACCTGCACATCCACCGCGGCCACATGGTGGAGATGAACGAGGCGGACCTCGCCGCGTGGAAGGCCGGCGGCTACGTCACGCTTGCGCCGGGGACGTTGACCGGCACCGCCGACGTCGTGCGCCAGCGTGTGGCCGACATGGCGGGCGCCGGCGCCACCGAGATCATGATCGAGCCGTCCGGGCCCGACATCGGCCGCGAACTCGCGACCTTCATGGCCGCCGTCCGCGGCTGACCCGCGGGTCTGGTCTGGTGCGCCTTCCGTTCCGTGGCGGGTAGGTCCTGCGGCGTGCGCGGGTTTCGTCGTGGCCGGTGCGCCTTCTGTTTCGTCGTGGGGCCGGCTGTCTGGGCGAGTGCGGCTCTCGTTATGGCGGGTGCGCCTTGTGTTGCGTTGTGGGGCGGGGCCGCGGGGGGATCTCCGTCCTCGGTCCGGCGCCCTCCGCACACCGGAGGGTTCAGTGGTCGTGGCGTCGGCCGCTGCGGGCGGACATCCCCCACGTCCCCTCACCTCTCGTACGCGACTGCGGCCCGGTGGGGCCCAAGGTGGCCGCTGTAAGCGCTGGCCCCGCTACTGCTGTGGGCAGTCGTTCCGCTGGGCTGGGGGCACCTCCCAGGCCCTTAAGGCACTGGGGGAGGGTGGGCACAGCCCACGGCCCACGGCGCCCTGGCGGTACCGGCCCGCACCGCCAGGGGCCACATGGGGAAGGGGAAGAGCCACCTCCACTCCCACCCAGCACCGCACGGCGCACACCGCACCACCGCCCCGGAGACCGTCGCCAAGGAGCACGCCGCCGTCCTCGACGCCATCCGCACGGGTGATCCGGACGCCGCCCGGGCCCGGCTCACGGAGCACCTGGACCACGCCCGGGAGCGGCTCCTCACGGCCCGGCTCACCCCGCGGGACGCGGACTCGGCCTGACCCCGGCTCCGCCGCCCGCAGGTCCCGAGGACGCCCCCGCTCCGTTGCTGCGAATGGCTGTCAATGCGTGCATAACTGATCAAATCGGACAATAGTCAACGCATGTGATCCCCCTCGCCAGCCGGAAATCGGGGTGCTTTGACATGCGTGTGACAGGACTTGGCCATGCAGGGCTGTTCATCGAGACCGCCGCAGGAGCGGTACTGTGCGATCCCTGGGTCAACCCTGCCTTCTTCGGTTCATGGTTCCCGTTCCCCGACAACTCGGACCTGGACTGGACCCACTACGGCCGTGCCGCCGACTACCTCTACGTGTCCCACCTGCACCGGGACCACTTCGACGCGGAGAACCTGAGACGGAACGTCCGCAAGGACCTCACCGTGCTGCTGCCCGCCTACGCCACCGACGAGCTGGAGAGCGAGCTGCGTGCCCTCGGGTTCACGGACTTCCTGCGCACCCGCAGCGGCGTCCCCGTCGAGCGCGACGGCCTGCGCATCATGATCACCGCCCTGACCGGCCCGGGCGACGGCCCCATCGGCGACTCCGCGCTCTCCCTGGACGACGGCGAGACCGTGCTGCTCAACCAGAACGACGCGCACCCCCTGGCAGTCCAGGACATCCGCGAGTTCGGCGAGGTCGACGCCTACTTCCTCCAGTTCTCCGGCGCGATCTGGCATCCCATGGTCTACGACTTCCCGGACGCGGCGAAGCGCGAGTTCGCGGCCCGCAAGCGGCAGGGCCAGTTCGACCGCGCGCTGACCTACATCGACGCCGTGGGGGCCACCCACGTGTTCCCGAACTCCGGCCCGCCCTGCTTCCTCGACGACGACCTCTTCGATCTCAACGGCACCGGGCTGGACGGCGAGAGCATCTTCGTCGACCAGCGCGAGTTCCTGGACAAGCTGGCCGCGGCCCGCCCCGACATCTCCGCCCACCTGCTGCTGCCCGGCACGGAAGTGGAGCTGCGCCGGGACAGCGCGTGCAAGCCGAGCCACCGGTACAGCCGGAGCGAGATCGACCGCATCTTCGGCGACAAACGCGCCTACCTGCGCGACTACGCCGAACGCCAGCGCCCCGCACTCGCCGCCGAGCGCGCCTCCCGCGCCCCCGCGCTCCCCCCGGACCGCCTGCTCGCCGAGCTGAAGCAGTGGTGGGAGCCGCTGCTCGCCCGCGCCAACCGCATCTGCACCGGCGTCGGCGGCCCGGCCCGCCTCAACGTGGACGACGTCTCCCTCGTCATCGACTTCCCCGCCCGCGAGGTCCGCCTCTGGGACGGCGAGCGGTGCCGCTACACGCTCTCCACCTCCGGCGACCTCATCGCCACCAACATCGCCCGGCACGAGGTCGACTGGTCCAACAGCCTGCTGCTGTCCCTCCGGTTCTCCGCCAGCCGCATCGGCCCCTACAACGAATACCTGTACGTCTTCTTCAAGTGCCTCTCGCCGGAGCGCATCGAGTACGTCGAGAACTACTACGAGGCGGGCGACGGCGAGGAGGACGACATCAAGATCGAGGGCTGGCAGGTCCAGCGCCGCTGCCCGCACCTCCGCGCCGACCTCAGCCGCTTCGGCCAGCTCGACGGCGAGATCCTCACCTGCACCCTGCACGGCTGGCGCTACGACCTCTCCACCGGCCGCTGCCTCACCGCCGACGGCCACGACATCCGCGCCACGCCGCTGACCTGAGTCCCCCCGGGGGAGGGCGGTGGCCCAGGGGCGTGGCCCGGGGGCGGCCTCCCCCTCACCCCTTCAGGTCCAGCTCGGCGACCACCGTCTTCCCCGGGCCCGGCGACCTCTCCCGCACGGTCCACCGCGAGGCGCACGCCGCCACCAGGAAAAGTCCGCGCCCGCCCTCGCCCAGTGGCGCGGGCGCGGCGACCCCGGCCGGGTCCGGCGGGCGCCTCTCACCGAGCGTGTCCGACACCTCGACGCTGAGCGTGCCGCCGGGGCCGGGCCCGGGCCCGGGGCCTTCGGCCCCGCCGGCTCCCCGCTCCGTCGTGAGCGTCAGCCGCACCTCGAAGTCCCGGCCGGGCACCCGGCCGTGCGTGACCGCGTTCGCGGCGAGTTCGGCGACGAGCAGCGCGGCGGTGTCGGACGCCTCCGTGCCGTGCGGAACGCCCCAGGTGTGGAGCTGGTGCACGACCAGGTGCCGGGCGAGCCGGGCCCCGAGGGGCGTGGAACTGAACCGCTGCGTGAACACACGTGACGTCATGGGCCTCAATGTGTCCGCGGTCACAGGCCGTCCGCCATCTCCACCCTGCGTACACGGGCCGCTGTACGCGGAGTTTCTCTGGACGGTACCCGGAACCGCCCGTGACCCTGGCCCGTCCGGCGCTGTTAATCACACGGACGTCAACCACGGTGCCACGGGAGGGAGTCGGCGATGACCGAGGAGACGGGTGCGACGGATTCGACGGGTTCAGCGGGCGTCTCGGACACGGCGGGCGGGGACCCCGAGTCCTCCGACAGTCTGCGGACGTTCGGCGCGGCGGTCCAGGGGTTACGCGAACACGCGGGCCTCAGCCGCGCGGAGTTCGCCGAGAAGGTGCGGTTCTCCAAGCACACGGTGGCCTCCATCGAGCAGGGGCGGCGGATGCCGGACCCGCACTTCGTGGAGGCCGCAGAGGCGGCGACCGGTAATACGGGCGCGTTGCGCAGGGCGGCGCGCCATATTGTCCGGCGCCGGGGGCTGGCCAGTTGGTTCCGGCAATGGGCGCGTATGGAGGCGGAGGCGATCTGGCTCTACACCTACGAGTGCCGGTTGGTTCCCGGACTGTTGCAGACGGAGGAGTACGCGCGGACACTGTTCCTGAACCAGTGGCCTCCGCTCGACGAGGAGCAGGTCGAGGCTCAACTGACGGCGCGATTGGACCGCCAACGGCTCATCGGGGAGCACCCGAACACGTCCTTCAGCTTCATCCTTGAGGAGCATCTGTTCCTACGGCGTATGGGTGGAGACGAGGTGACACGAGGGCTCATCCGCCACGTCCTGGAGGTGGCCGAGTTGCGCAACGTCGAGTTCCAGATCATGCCGATAGTCCGGCATAGTCACGCAGGACTGGACGGCCCCATGCGCTTGCTGGAAACACCGGACAACCAACGATTCGCCTACTGCGAGGGCCAGGAGAACGGCCAGTTCGTCCGCGACCCCAAAGTGGTCGCCATGCTGCAAATGCGGTATGCCAGGATGCGCTCGCAAGCCCTCGGCCTGGAAGATTCGATGGATCTGCTGAAGCAGATGGAAGGAGCGCTGTGAGCGCCACCGGACTGAACTGGTTCAAGAGCAGCTACAGCGGCGGCTCGGGCGACGACTGCGTAGAGGTCGCGCTCACCTGGCACAAGTCCACATACAGCAGCAGTCCTTCCGGCGACTGCCTGGAAATAGCCACCTGCCCCACCACCGTCCACATCCGCGACTCCAAGAACAAGCAGGGCCCCAGCCTCGCCCTCTCCCCCACGGCGTGGCAGGCCTTCGTGCCGTACGCGACGCGTGCGGACGGCTGAACCCTTCGTGCCCCCGGTCCGCCGGGGGCCCCGAAGGGCAACAAGGGCGGGAACGGGAAAGTGCCGAACGGGCCGGCGGCCCCGCGCCGTCCGGGAGCGGGGCCGCCGGCGGGCGGTCAGTGGGCCGTGCGGTGGGTGGGGAAGGAGGGGACGGTGCTCCGGCCGGGCGTACGGGCCGCGTGCGGGGCGCGGGGCGCGTCCGGGGTGCGGGCCGCGTTCCGGGTCAGGGAGGACTCGGGCGCGGGCTCGGTGGGCGGGACGCCGCCGGCGGCCCAGACGGTGGTGGTCCAGGCGCTGCTCGCCGCGATCGCCGAGCCGATGTCGGTGCGCTCGGCGGGTGAGAACGAGTCGTTCCCGCCGAAGGTCTGGACGTACTGGACGCTGGCCGACTCGCTGGTCAGGTAGGCGGCGGACCCCGGGGAGAGCCGGTCGATGGTGGACCACAGGACGGGGCCGTACGTCGCGCTGACGGCGTCGCCGGTCACGGCGTTCTGCCAGTTCCAGGTGGACTGCACGACGGCGCTGCCGGGGGCGGCCCACCAGAAGCGGGCCAGGTTGACCGCGGTGGACTCGGTGCTGCCGCCGCTGACGTCCCAGAAGCTCCAGGGCTTGTCCAGCGCGGTGTTCTCCAGGGCCTTCCTGGCGTTGGTGCCGACCGAGACGAGGTGGGTCCTCGCCGGGTCCTGGGCGTTGAGGTAGGTCCGTACGGAGGACGGGACGGTGGTGCCCCGGGTCAGCAGGACGACGCCGGTGCCGCGGTAGCCCAGTGCGCCCGCGGCCGAGGCGGCGGCCACCGGGTCGTGGTAGTCGTCGCCGTCGGCCACGAAGACCCAGCTCGGGGCCGCGGCGATCTGCTTGGCGACCCGCGCGGACACCGAGGCCAGATCGGTCCCGCCGAGGCGCAGCGGCTGGTAGCCCAGCGCCTGCACCTGGCTCTCCACCGCGCTGCCGAGCAGGTTGGTGCCGCCCTCCAGGTACACGGTGCTGCCCTTCGGCAGGGACCGCTTCAGCTCGGTGACCACCGCGGAGTCCAGCGAGGTGGCCGAGGTCAGCAGCACCGGGCCCTGCTTCTCGGCGGCGAGCGAGACGGCCGGGGCCGCGTACGTGGCGTTGCCCTTGTTGACGAGGACCGCCGACCGGGCCGGGAGCAGGCCGTCGACGTGCGGGGCGCCCAGCGTGTCGAAGGTCCAGCGGGACGCGGCGTCGTCGATGCCGAGGGCGCCGGTGCCGTAGACGCGGAGCAGCGCGTTGCGGCGCAGCGGCTGCCAGGCGGGCTTGCTGCCGGTGGTGGAGAGCGTGGTGGCGGAGCCGTCGGAGAGGGTGAGGATCTTCGCCGTGACAGCACCGGATGCGGGGTCGGACTCGTCGTACGCGATCCGCCCGCCGTCCGGGTCCCAGGACAGGTCCCGGTGGTCCACGGCGTCCGTGGTCACCTGGGTGACGCCGGTGCCGTCGGCGGCCGCGGTGAAGACCTGCCGCCGGCCGTCCACGACCCGGGTGAAGGCGAGCGCGGTGCCGTCGGCGGAGAAGGACGGGTCCGAGCCGTCGGCGACGATCTTCCTGATGGTGTCGTCGGACGGGTCGAACGTCCAGACGTCCCCTCCCGCCAAGCCGCCGCACGGGTCCGCGCGGACGAAGGCGACGGTGCCGTCGGGGCTCGTGGTGGGGTCCCCGTCGCAGGCCGACGACGGCCGCAGGCTCGCCGGCAGCAGCGGCTCCGGGCCGTATGCGCCGTCCGAGGGGCCGTAGAAGAGCTCGTCACCCGTGCTGGACACGAGGTAGGCGCCGTTCATCCAGTAGACGGCGTCCTGCCAGGAACCGCCGGAGACGTCGCCCTCCGGGGGCGGCAGGTCGACGCGGGAGGTGGTGCCGGTGACCCGGCCGGTGCTGAGGCGGTCCGGCGAGCCGGCCACCACCCGGCTGCCGTCCGGCGCCCAGTTCGGCGTCAGGCCCGCGGAGTTGGTGAGGCCGGCGACGGACTCCGGGCCGGTCCCGTCCGGTTCGACGGTCTGGACGCCGGATCCTGCGTAGAGCGCGATCCGGCCGCCGGTCACCGCGCCGGTGCCGGCCGCCTGCGCCCCCGGCGCCGACGCGCCGAGGACACCGGCCGCCAGAGAGACGGCCGAAGTGAGCGCCGCGAGGCCGCGGCGCGTGCGTGATCTCAAGGAGATGCCCCCCACTGATGGCGTGTGATGGACCGCCGAGCCGGCCGGGCCACGAGCCCCGCCCCGCCCCCCGGGCCGCTCGGCAGGGACGCGAAGGTATCGGGAGGTTGCGTCATCCATGCGGACGACAGGTGAACATTGTGGAGTTCCTGTGCCGCATACGCCGTCCCGCGTTTCCCAACTCGCCGCGCCGCGGACACTCTTCACGACAGAGATTCTTTAACTTTCCAAGACTTTCCGAGACTTCGCATGTAACGTCCCCCATGTCATGATCTCGACAAGCCCCCCGCCGCCCGGTGGGGCGCGCCCAGACATGTCCAGGAAGGACGAACCCCCACATGCGTGCTCCCTTGATATCCAAGCTCGCCATCGCCCTGACCATCGTGACCGCGGCCTCCGCCTCGATCACGGCGACGGCGATGGCGAGCCCGGCGCCGAGCGGTCTCAGCACCCAGGCCTCCGCCTCGCGGTCGGCGATCGCCGAAGCCGCCCGCTCCGCGGCGTTCGCGCACGCCGCCCAGACCGGTCTCGGCAGACAGAGCGGCCTGGTCGCCACCGACGTGATGGTCGACCAGAACGGCAAGCAGCACGTGCGCTTCTCCCAGACGTACCGCGGCCTCCCCGTCGTCGGTGCCGACATCGTTGTCCACCTCACCAAGGACTCCGGGTACCTCGGGGTGACGCGCGCCACGGACAAGCCGGTCTCGGTGCCGTCCGTCACCGCGAAGCTGACGGCGCAGCAGGCCCGGACCAAGGCCGCCTCGGCCGTGGCGAAGGGCTCGGCGGCCGCGCCCCGCCTGATCGTCCACACCCAGCACGGCAAGAGCGTCCTCGCCTACCAGGTGCAGGTCAGCGTCGGCGGTGACGCGGTGGGGGCCCACTCGGTGCTGCTCGACGCCGCGACGGGCACCGTGCTCAGCAACGCCGGCACGCTGGACGACTTCATCTCCCCGAAGCTGGAGAAGAAGCTCAAGGACCTGGGCGAGCGCGCCACGCCGTCCGTGGGCGCGCACACCGCGGCGCCGAAGATCAAGAGCCCGGCCGCCACCTTCCCCGCGCCCGCGGTGGGCAGCGGGATCTCCATGTACGACGGCACCGTGACGCTCAACACCACGCAGACCGCGACGAGCACGTACACGCTGGTCGACAGCACGCGCGGCAAGGCCGAGGTCAGGAACGCCAAGAACCAGGCGCTGTCGGATGCCATCATCTTCAGCAGCGCGAGCACGATGACCGACTCCGACAACAAGTGGGGCAACGGCACCACGTCCGACACCAACACCGCCGGTGTGGACGCCCAGTACGGGCTGACCTCGACCTTCGACTTCTACAAGAACACCTTCGGCCGCAACGGCATCAAGAACGACGGCGTGGGCCCGAAGGGTGTCGTCCACTACGCGCGTAACTACGGCAACGCCGGGTGGGACGACACCTGCTGGTGCATGGTCTACGGCGACGGCGACGGCCAGACGTTCACCAAGCCGCTGACCCAGCTCGACGTCACCGGGCACGAGCTGACGCACGGCGTGGTGTCGTCGACGGCGAATCTGGAGACCGACTTCGACGTGTTCGGCAACCAGATCGGCGAGCCGGGCTCCCTCAACGAGTCGCTGGCCGACATCTTCGGCACGGACGTGGAGTTCACCACGAACAACCCGACGCACGCCCCGAACTACCTGATGGGTGAGCAGCTCGGCCTGTCGCAGGGCTTCCTGCGGCGGCTCGACCACCCGTCGCTGGACAAGCTGGAGGGCACCGTCGACTACTGGAGCACGAACGCGCCCCAGACCGAGGTGCACGCCGGCTCCGGTGTCTCGTCCCACGCGTTCTACCTGCTGGCGGAGGGCAGCGGCAGCAAGACCATCAACGGGGTCGCGTACAACTCCCCGACGTACGACGGCTCCACGGTGACCGGTATCGGGCGGACCAAGGCGGCGGCGATCTTCTACCAGGCGCTGACCCGGTACATGGTCTCCAGCACCGACTTCCACGATGCGCGTACGGCGACGCTGCAGGCCGCGGCTGATCTGTATGGATCCGGGAGTGTGGAGTACAACACCGTGAACAAGGCGTGGGCCGCGGTCAACGTGACCGCGTCCAACGGCTGATCCCTCTCCGGGGGTGCTCCCGACTCCGGGGCACCCCCGGTCCCCTCAGCGGCGCGGGGAACTGCGCGCGCGACCACCCACCGGCCGGTGGTCCGGAGACGACCCGAGCAGCCCCTTTCGGCCGGTGACGACCCGACCGTCTCGTCTCGGCTTGTCGCGCAGTTCCCCGCGCCCCTATCCGGGCGCCCCCCACAACGGGAGCAGCCCCGGCCCCCCAGGGGCGCGGGGAACTGCGCGCGCGACCACCCACCGGCCGGTGGTCCGGAGACGACCCGAGCAGCCCCTTTCGGCCGGTGACGACCCGACCGTCTCACCGGAACCGGTCCCGCCCACACCACGGCGCCTCCCCCACCGCCCCGAGGGCGCGGGACGTACCCCCACGACACAGCCCGCGCCGCTGACGGGACCGGGGCGCAGCCCGCCTCGACGGCGGGGTCAGCTGCCGAAGAAGACGCCGAACTCGTCGTACAGCTCCAGCGGCACCCGTTTGGCGGTCTGCAACGCGTCGGCGAGCGGCACCCGGACGATGTCCGTGCCGCGCAGGGCCGTCATCATGCCGAAGTCCCCGTCCCGCAGCGCCGCCACCGCGTGCAGCCCGAAGCGGGTGGCCAGCCAGCGGTCGTACGCGGTGGGGGTGCCGCCGCGCTGCACATGGCCGAGCACCGTGGTGCGGGCCTGCTTGCCGGTGCGCCGCTCGATCTCCCCGGCCAGCCAGTCGCCGATGCCGGAGAGCCTGACGTGCCCGTACTCGTCCCGGGACTCGTCCCTGACCACCAGCTGCCCGGCCTCCGGAACCGCGCCCTCCGCCACCACCACGACCGGCGCGAAGCGGAGCTGGAAGCGGCGCCGCACCCAGGCGCACACCTGCTCCACGTCGAACGCGCGCTCCGGGATCAGGATGGCGCTGGCGCCGCCCGCGACGCCCGCGTGCACCGCGATCCACCCGGAGTGCCGGCCCATCACCTCCACCACCAGCGCCCTGCGGTGCGACGCGGCGGTGGTGTGCAGGCGGTCGATGGCCTCGGTGGCGATGCTGACGGCGGTGTCGAAGCCGAAGGTGTAGTCGGTGCCGCCCACGTCGTTGTCGATGGTCTTGGGCACGCCCACCAGCCTGATGCCCTGCTCGGCGAGGCTCCGCGCCACCCCGAGGGTGTCCTCGCCGCCGACCACGACCAGCGCGTCGACGCCGTGCGCGTCGAGCGTGCGCCTGATCCGCTCGACGCCGTCCTCGGCGCGCAGCGGATTGGTGCGGGAGGCGCCGAGGATGGTGCCGCCGTGCGTGAGGATGCCGCGCACGGCGGGGACGTCCAGGGTGGTGGTGACGTCCTCCAGCGCGCCGCGCCAGCCGTCCGCGATGCCGACGAACTGCCAGTCGTACTCCTGCACGCCCTTGCGGACGACGCTCCGGATCACCGCGTTGAGCCCCGGGCAGTCACCGCCCCCGGTCAGCACTCCGACTCGCATGGTGCGCCTCCCTGCGCCTCGCATGGTTGCGCGTCCCCGCCCCGCCCCCGGGGCGGTGCGCCGGGGGCGGGGCGCCCGGGGCGGTCTTACTCGTCCAGGTTGGACCCATATGCGGTGAAGCGCACGGCGACGGAACCGAGGGGCCGCGCACGCCTCGGGGTACGCTCCCGCGTGGGCCGGGGCCGGACACACGACCCGCGCATGAGGCCCGTGCGCGAGGCTGAGGGCCATGGGGAGGCAGGATCGCATGGACATCGTCGTGGACGACCTCTCCGGCGCGGACATCGCCGCGTTTCTGGACGCGCACGTCAGGGAGATGCGGTCGATGAGCCCGCCGGAGAGCAAGCACGCTCTGGACCTGGACGGGCTGCGGAAGCCGGAGGTCACCTTCTGGACGGCCAGGGAGGGCGGGGCCGTGGTGGGGTGCGGCGCGCTGAAGGGGCTCGACCCCGACCATGCCGAGCTGAAGTCGATGCGTACGGCGGCCGATCGCAAGCGGAGTGGAATCGCCTCGCGGCTTCTCACCCATGTCCTCGCCGAGGCCGGACGGATGGGGTACCGCAGGGTGAGCCTGGAGACCGGGTCGGCGGAGTTCTTCGCGCCGGCGCGTGCGCTGTACACCAAGTTCGGCTTCGTGTACTGCGCGCCGTTCGGGGAGTACATCGAGGACCCGAACAGCGTGTACATGACCCGTTCCCTCTGAGCCGGGTCGTCGGGCTCGGCCCCGGCCGGGGCGGGCCCGGGCGTCAGATCAGGTCGACCAGGTCCGCGATGGAGTTGACGACCGTCGACGGGCGGAAGGGGTAGGCGTCGACCTCGTCCGGCGCGGTCAGCCCGGTGAGCACGAGGAACGTCGTCATGCCGGCCTCCAGTCCGGCCAGCACGTCCGTGTCCATCCGGTCCCCGACCATCGCACTGCTCTCGGAGTGCGCCCCGATCGCGTTCAGCCCCGTCCGCATCATCAGCGGATTGGGCTTGCCCGCGAAATAGGGGTCCTTGCCGGTGGCCTTGGTGATCAGCGCCGCGACCGAGCCCGCGGCGGGCAGCGGGCCCTCGGCGGACGGGCCGGTCTCGTCCGGGTTGGTGCAGATGAAGCGCGCCCCGTTCCTGATCAGCCGCACCGCCTTCGTCATGGCCTCGAAGGAGTACGTACGCGTCTCGCCCAGCACGACGTAGTCGGGGTCGTGGTCGGTGAGCACGTAGCCGATGTCGTGCAGCGCGGTCGTCAGCCCCGCCTCGCCGATGACGTACGCGGTGCCGCCGGGCCGCTGGTCGGCGAGGAACTTGGCGGTGGCGAGCGCGGACGTCCAGATGTTCGCCACCGGCACGTCCAGGCCGATCCGGGAGAGGCGGGCGTGCAGGTCGCGGGGCGTGTAGATGGAGTTGTTGGTGAGCACGAGGAACGCCCGGCCGGAATCGCGCAGCTTCGTGATGAACGCCTCGGCGCCCGGGATCGGCACACCTTCGTGCATCAGCACCCCGTCCATGTCGGTGAGCCACGATTCGATAGGCCTGCGCTCTGCCATGTGCCGGTCTCCTGCCGTACGCAAGGGGATACCACGGTGCGGGTGCGGGGTGCCGGCCTCGGGGCCGGCCCGGACAGCCTAATCGGCGGGTGCCGCGGCTGCTCCGGGTGCGGCGGGTGCGGCGGGCACTGCGGATGCGCCGGGCACTGCGGATGCCGCGGGGACGGACGGGACCGTGGGTGCCCCGGGAGCGGCGGGGGTCCCGGGGACGGCGGGGGCGCCGGGGGCCGCGGAGGCCGCGGGGGCCGCCGGTGCGCGGCCGAAGAGGGGGGCGAGGAGGAGTTGTGCGGCGCCCTCGGCCACGGTGCGCGGGCCGCCCGGGGCGATGGCGACGGGGACGGGCCGGTCGCGTCCGGCGCGCCGGGCGCGCTCGGCGAGCACGGCGGCCACCCCGCGCACGAAGCGCTCCCCGGCCCCCGGGATCCCCGTGATCGTCGCGCCGCCCAGCAGGACGCGGTCGACGTCCAGCAGCGCGATGAGGTTGCCCGCACCCTCCCCGAGCACCCGGGCGGCCCCGGCCAGGTCCCCGCGCGCCACCGCGTCCAGGCAGAGCGCCTCGACACAGCCGCGGTTCCCGCACGGGCAGCGGGGCCCGTCGAGCAGGATCACCTGGTGCCCGAACTCGCCGGCGCCGGTGCGGGCCCCCCGGTGCACGGTCCCGCCGAGGACGATGCCGGCGCCCAGGCCGGTGCCGAGGTGGAGGTAGGCGAAGGAGTGCGCGCGCGCCCCGGCGGGGCCGAGGTCCGTCCGCAGCGACAGGCCGAGGGCCGCCGCGTTGGTGTCCTTGTCGACGACGACCGGCAGACCGAGCCGCCGGGCGAGGGCGTCACGGAGGGGGAAGCCGTCCCACTCCGGGAAGCCGGTGAGCCTGTGCAGCACTCCGAGCCGGTGGTCCAGCGGCCCCGGCGCGGCGACCCCGACCCCGAGCACGCCGGTGTCCGGGGGCAGGACGGCGGCCGGCGGCACGGCGGCGGCGGGGGGCATGGCGGTGACCGCGGGCGTGCCGCTGGTACCGGCCACCGCGCCGGGGGTGCCGGGCGCCGCGCCGGTGAGACCGGATGCCAGGCCGGCGGAGCCGAACCGGGCTCCCGCCGGCCCGCCCGTCCCCACGGTCGCCGTCAGTGCGCGGATCTTGCGGACGACGAGGTCCACCACCTCCTCGGCACCCGCTCCCAGGTCGAGCGGTCCATGGCGTTCCGCGACGACCGTGCCGGTCAGGTCGGCCAGGACCGCGGTGCACGCGTCGCGGTCGAGGTGCAGGCCGACGGCGTACCGGGCGCCGGGCACCAGGCGAAGGGCGGTCGGGGGCTTGCCGCCCGTGGAGGCGCGGCGGCCGGCGGGCGCCGCGAGCCCCTCCGCGCGCAGCCGTGCGGTGATCTTGCTGACGGCCTGGGGGGTGAGGCCGGTCCGGTCGGCCAGTTCACGGCGGCTGATGCCGGGCGGGCCCGCGGCCCGCAGGAGGTCCAGCACGAGGGCGGTGTTGTGCCCGCGCAGGACGGGAAGGTTCGCTCCGGACGGCCACCCCGACCCGGCGACCCGCGGCACGGCATCCCCGGCGTACGGCTCTCCGTCGACCACGGTCAGTCCCCTTTCCGTCGTACCGGACCGCCCCGGTTTCCGTCGTACCGGACCACCCCGGCCCACCTCACGGGCGGGGGGCCGGCCCACCCCACGGGCAGAGGGCCACTCCGGCCCCACCCACGGGCAGAGGACGGGGGTACCGCCCGCGCCCCGCAGGGCGGTGGGGGGACGCGGTAGCAGCTGATCGCGCGGCTTTCCGCGGCGGCCCCATGGTCGGCCAGGGCGCAGCAGCCTGCGACCGGGGCGGCCCCGGACATTGTGCCCGGGGGCTTGCACTTTGGCAACGCTGTTGCCAAAGTGGCCGCATGACTGACACGGCCCCCCTCCGCACCGCCCTCCTCGGCTACGGCCTGGCAGGCTCCGTCTTCCACGCCCCGCTCATCGCCGCCACGGAAGGCCTCACGCTCGACACCATCGTCACCGGCAGTCCGGAGCGGCGGGAGCAGGCGCGGGCGGAGTTCCCGGAGGTCCGGTTCGCCGGGAGCGCGGACGAGATATGGGCGCGCGCGGACGAGTTCGACCTCGTCGTGGTCGCGACCCCGAACAAGACCCATACGACGTACGCGACGGCCGCGCTCAAGGCGGGTCTGCACGTCGTGGTGGACAAGCCGCTCGCGGCCACCGCCGCCGAGGCGCGCGACCTGGCCGCGCTCGCCGAGCAGCGCGGCCTGCTGCTCTCCGTCTTCCAGAACCGCCGCTGGGACAGCGACTTCCTGACGCTCCGCCGCCTCCTCGCCGAGGGCACGCTGGGCGACATATGGCGCTTCGAGTCGCGTTACGAGCGGTGGCGGCCGCAGCCCAAGGGCGGCTGGCGCGAGTCCGGCGCCCCGGAAGAGATCGGAGGTCTGCTCTACGACTTGGGGAGCCATGTCGTCGACCAGGCACTCGTCCTGTTCGGCCCGGTGGTCCGGGTGTACGCGGAGTCGGAGACCCGGCGGGCGGGCACGGGGGCGGACGACGACACGTTCCTCGCCCTCACGCACGCGAACGGTGTCCGCTCCCACCTGTACGTCTCGGCGACGGCGGCGCAGCTCGGTCCGCGTTTCCGGGTGCTGGGCTCGCGCGCGGGCTACGTCAAGTACGGCCTCGACCCGCAGGAGGAGGCGCTCCGCGAGGGGCGCCGCCCGTCCGGGGACCCCGACTGGGGGCGGGAGCCCAAGGCCCGGTGGGGCCACATCGCCACCGGTCACTCCGCCGTGACCGGGCACGGCGAGCCGTACCCGAGCCTCCCCGGCGCGTACCCCGCGTACTACACGCACCTCGCGGCCGCCCTGCGGACCGGGGCGGCGAATCCGGTGCCGGCCGCTGAGGCCGCGGCGGCCCTGGCGGTCCTGGAGGCAGCACGCCGGTCCGCCGCGGACGGCACCGTCGTGAGGTTGTGAGGGGCCGCCACGGCCTGCTCAGGGGCGCGGGGACCGGCGCGAGCGACCCACCACCGGCAGTCCCCCGCCGCCTCGGGGGCCTCCCACCCACCACCTGGGCGTAGGAGGCCCCTCGTGCCCCCAGATGGTGGGCCGGGGCGGCCGGGACAGAACGCCGCCGCGCGCCGCCCGGCCAGGCCGCGCCGAATTCAGGCCGCGCCGAATTCCTGCCGCTGGCGGCCGAGTCCCTCGATCTCCAGCTCCACCACGTCCCCGGCCCGCAGATACGGCTTGGGGTCCGGCCGGCCCATCGCCACGCCCGCGGGCGTCCCCGTGTTGATGACGTCGCCGGGGTACAGGGTCATGAACTGGCTGACGTACCGCACCACCTCGGCCACCGGGAAGATCTGGTCGGCCGTGCTGCCGTCCTGCTTCAGCTCGCCGTTGACCCAGGTCCTGAGCGAGAGCGCCTGCGGGTCCGGCACCTCGTCCGCGGTCACCAGCCAGGGGCCGAGCGGGTTGAACGTCTCGCAGTTCTTGCCCTTGTCCCAGGTGCCGCCGCGCTCCAGCTGGAACTCGCGCTCCGACACGTCGTTCGACAGCGCATAGCCCCCGACGTGCGCGAGCGCCTCCTCGTGGGACGCCAGGTAGCGGGCCGTGCGCCCGATGACGATCGCCAGCTCCACCTCCCAGTCGGTCTTGGTGGAGCCGCGCGGCACCAGCACGGTGTCGTTCGGGCCCACCACCGTGTCGGCCGCCTTGAAGAAGACGACCGGCTCGGAGGGCGGCTCGGCGCCGGTCTCCTTGGCGTGGTCGTGGTAGTTGAGACCGATGCAGACGACCTTGCCTATGCGGGCCAGCGGCGGGCCGATCCGCAGGCCGGCGTCGAGCACCGGCAGTTCGCCGGACTCGCCCGCGGCGCGGACCCGGGCCAGTGCCCCGTCGTCGGCGAGCAGGGCCCCGTCGACGTCCGTGACGAGTCCGGACAGGTCGCGCAGGCTCCCGTCGGCGGCGAGCAGCGCGGGACGCTCCTCGCCCGCCGCACCGACACGCAGCAGCTTCATGGTCGATCTCCCTCGGTCTTGCTGGGTTGTTGCCCGGTTGGCCCGGCCCGGCCGGCCATCGGATGTTTGGTTGATCCTCCAAGGTGAGGGCTGCCTCCGCAATACCCCGCCCACGGGCTGGACCCCGGCCGGTTGGCGGGTGGTGCGGCGGTGTCACCCCGTCACGCCGGCGTGCTCTCGGAGCCCTTCGCCGCCTCTGCGGACTTGGCGAGGCCCGGCAGCGCGGCGGCCCCGGGGAACCCGACGGCCTTGGGGAACCCGGTCGTCCTGAGCGCGCGGGCGAGCCTCCCGGCCTGGGCCGGCCCGGTGGAGCCGGTGTTCTCAGCGTCCCGGGCGGGCGCGTCCGCCGCCGTCGTGTCCCGGTGCAGCACGGCGCGCTCCACCACACTCCATGTGGTGCTGGTCACCACGTAGAGCGCGGCGGCCAGCGGCACGACGGCCACCGTGACCAGGGTCAGGAACGACATCAGCGGCATGGCCTTCGTCATGGCGGCCATGGCGGACATGCCCTCGGACGGGCCCGCGCCGGACCGCGCACCGCTCGCACCGCTCCTGGACGTGCCCTTGGCGGGCGCGCCCTTCACGGGGGCGCGCTTGGCGGACGTTCCCTTCGCGGCGGCGCCCGTCGCCTCCGTGCCGTGCACCGCCGTGCCGTTCGCGGCCATCGACCGCTTGGTCATGCGGTAGTTGAACGTGGCCACCGCCGCGACGACGGCGAACAGTCCCAGGTACACCAGCCCCCGCGCCCCGAAGAGCCCGCCGTCGCCGAGCGCGCCGACGAGGCGCCCGCCGAGCGGTGCGCCGAAGAGGGTGTGGTGGAGCAGGGCGTTGCCGTGGCCGCCCATGCTCGTCGAGGAGAACGTGTGGTACAGCAGGAAGAACGCCGGGAGCTGGAGGAGGCTCGGCAGGCAGCCCCCGAGCGGTGAGACCTTCTCCTCCGCGTACAGCTCCATCATCGCCTTCTGGAGCTTCTCCGGGTTCTTGTGGTGGGTGCGGCGCAGCTCGGCGATCCGCGGCGAGAGCCGCGCCTGGGCGCGCTGCCCGCGGGCCGCGGCCCGCGACAGGGGGTGGACGAGCAGCCGTACGAGCGCGGTGAAGAGCACGATCGCGGCGGCGGTCGCCGAGGTGTGGAACACCGGTTGCAGCAGATGGGCCAGGTGCCCGACCAGGTCGGCGAAGGTCGCGAGAACAGACATGGGAAGCCCCTCCTGGGGTCTCGTCGTGCCGGGGAGAACGCGTGGTGACGCGACGGCGTGACGGTCCGCGGAGCGGCGGGGACCCGGAGGTGCCCATGGGTCCCGGGGAATCCGGAGGGTCTCGCGGGCGACGTTCGGCAGCCGTCCCGTGACCCCGCGTAGCCCTACGCGGCCGTCGGGAGGGGCCGGCTTGGCGCTCGCGGCCGGCTGCGACCCGGTGCGGCGGGGTCGCGTTGCGGCAGGAACGCGGTGCGCCGCGCGCGGTCGCGCAGGGTCGTCCGGACCAGGGTGTGCGGCACGACGGGGGCGCTGCGCGCGGTCAGCAGGGAGCAGACGACGAGGGCGGCGCCGGTCGCGGCGGTGGCGGCGAAGGCGACGGCGACGGGGATGCCGTCGGCATCGGCCAGTGCGACGAGGACGATCTCGGCGAGCAGGAAGAAGAGCAGAGCGGCGGGCCGCAGTACCGGCCGGAGCCCTGACCGGAGCCCTGACCGGAGTCCTGCCCGGATCCCAGGGAGTCCCGTCATGCCTGCCTGCCCTCCTCTCGCCTCGCGGTTCGCCGTGCGGCGGCGGTTCACGTCCGCCGTTCCGGCCGCACGTGTCCTACCGCTCGACCGTACGCGGGGGACCGCGCCGGTGGGCCGCCCGGACGGTGTGGTCTGTGTCACCTCGCCTCGGTGGCGCGGTAGTCGGCCCTCCGGCTTCCTGCCCACCCTCGTCCAGGGCACGAGGGCCTGGGGCCGATCGGCACCGCGCTGCCGTAGGCGGCGTGGCCGGGAACGTCCGTTCGCGGCCGCCCTCCTTCGGACGGGCCCACTGTCCGAAGGGCGTGGGAGGCGCCCCCGGACCCGACGGGCTCGTCGCACCTGCCCCGGGTCTCGTCGCACCTGCCCCGGCTCTGGTCGCAACTGCCCCCGGCTCGGGTCGCAACTGCCCCCGGCTCGTCGCACCTGCCCCCGGGTCTCGTCGCACCTGCCCCCGGGTCTCGTCGCACCTGCCGCCGGGTCTCGTCGCACCTGCCCGGCTCTCGTCGTGACGTCGCATGCATTTCCTCGCGCCCTACGGGGGCGGCCACGGCAGTACGGTTTCCCCATGTGTCCCGAGATGCCTGCCGCAGCCGACACCCCGCTCCCCGACCACGTCGACCACGTCGACCACGTCGCCGAAGCCGAACGCCTGGAGCGCATCGCCGCGCTCTACCCCGAGGACGCCGAGCACCTGCTGCTCCAGGCCGGGGCGCACCTGGAACTCGCCGGCGCACGCGAGCGCGCCACCACCCTCTACGACCGGCTCCTCGCCTCCTCCACACCGGCGGGCCTGGAGAAGCCCCAGCTGATCAAGGCGCTCAAGGCCGCGAACCTCTGGGAGTACGGCCACGAGGCGGAGGCCCGCGCCATCATCGAGGGCGTCCGCGCCGCGGCCCCCGCCGACCCGGCCCCCTGGATGATCGTCGCGGAGGCCCTGGAGGCACACGACGAACTCGACGCGGCGCACGAGACGTTCTCGCAGGCGATGGGGGTATTGCTGCCCAAGGGAGCGGCGGCCACGGAAGCCATGGGAACTGCGGCGGACACCGCCGGAAAGCCCGAAGACGCTGAAGATCCCGGAACCGGTGGCCCCACAGGAACCACCGGGTCGGCCGGGGGCGCCGCGCCCGGCCTCGGCACCCACCCCCTCCTCTTCGGCCGCCACCGCGTACGCCGCATGCTCGGCGCGGACCACGACGACTGGGACCGCCTCGCGGACGCCCTGCACACCGCGCCGGTCCCCCTGGACGAGCTGCACGACCCGAAGCGGGTCTGGTCCCTGGGCTCGGACAACCCGGCCGAGCTGCGCGCCGAGATCTCCCGCCTCCGCGCCGAACTGGGCACCTACCGCGCGGCCCTGTCCCGCCCCTTCCCGGTCGCGGTCCTACACTGGCCGGCGGCCGAACTCGCCGAGCTCACCGCCGCGTACCCGGCGCTGGCCGCCGAGTACCCCTCCCACGAGGAGCACTTGGCCACGATAGAGCGGTCCCTGCGGGAGCTCGCCGCGTCCGGCACGGACAACCTGGGCATCGTCTCCGCCACCGTCCCCTCGTACGAGGCCTTCGCCGCCTCCGAGTCCTCGTCCCCCACCGACACCACCCTCCTCCCCCAGTACGCCACCACCCTCGCCGCCCGCGGCCGAGCCCTCCCCTGGCCCCCGCCCCCGACGGATCCCTGTTGGTGCACGTCGAGTCGTCCTTACAGCGAATGCCACGGCCGCAACCGCTAACGTCCCGCTCACTCCGAACACCATCTACTGGAGAGGCTTTGGACATTCCCGTAGGGGGCGAGATTCGCCGCCGCGAGCTGCACAAAACCTATAAAGGAAACCGCCAGAGCGGGATCAGTCACTCACGCGAGTCACGCATGGTGATGTGTTTCAGCGACCCCAAGAAGGGTGCGCGATACGGATACCGCGACGGTTGGGGTGACGACGGCTGCTACCACTACACCGGAGAGGGCCAACGGGGGGATCAACTTATGACCGCGGGGAACAAGGCCATTCGCGATCATGTCGCGGACGGTAGAGAACTCCACCTCTTTGAGACCGTCCATCCAGGGGTGGTGGCGTACCGCGGCCAGTTTGACCTACCCAGCACAGATCCCTGGTACCGGGCCGAGTCGTTGGACGTCAACAAGACCCTTAGGTCCGTCATCGTCTTTAGGCTCCGGCCCGTCGAGCCCGACCGCCAGCGCCAGGAACCACGCATCTCCCATATCCCCGTAGCGACCACGTCGGTTGACGATATCCCGCCGGAGGATTTCAACACGCCACACACTCTCCAACAGCCCAGGCTCGAGGAAATAGAAGTTCACAGGCGGGAGAGCAAACTACTCTCTACATACCGGGACTACCTAGAGGAGCGTGGGCACAAGGTCTCCCGCAAGAGGATCACGCCGGAAGGCGAGCGCAGCAGCCTCTACACGGATCTGTACGACCACACGGACAATGTCCTCATTGAGGCCAAGGGGCAGGCCACACGCGAATCCATCCGTATGGCCATTGGACAGCTCTTTGACTATCAGCGATACATTCAGCCGCGCCCGAAGCTCGCCATTCTCGTGCCCAGTCGCCCCCGTGATGGCCTACGCGCCCTGTGCGCCTCGCTCGCCATCCGCCTCATCTGGCCCCATGAGACTCGCGACGGGTTTGACGGTGAGCTGGTGGATTCGCCGGGCGGCGCGGAGAGGTAAGCCGAAATGCGCGTACCTGGTCGGCGGTCGGGACCAGTGGCGTCGGGGTGCCGGTGGGATGGGCGGGTTGCCGGGTTAGCCTCGGGGCCGGAGTAGCGTCCTGGTCGGGGTTCGATGTGACGGAGGTCTTCATGGCCCGCAGTAGTGGCCTCACTCGTTTTCCCAGTGCCCCGGTGGCCGCAGCCGGGCTGGTCGGGGGGTATGCCGTGGCGCGGTGGACGAGGCGGCGGGAGCTTGGTGGGGCGGTGCTGGCGGTGGCCGGTGGGGTCGCCGGGTGGCAGTGGTGGCGGCAGGCCGGGCCCAGGGCGGCGGGGGCGCTGGGCGTCGCCTACGTCGGCGCGTTCGCCGGCTCACACCCGTTGGCCAAGAAGGTCGGCGCCTGGCCCGCCGTCTTCTCGGTGGCCGGCGGCGTCGCCCTCGCCTCCTGGGCGCTCGCCGACCGGAGGTCCGCCTGACCGGGACGCCCGGCGTGCCGCTGTGGATCAACGGACCTTTCGGCGGCGGCGCACCGTGCCCCAGGTCGCCGACCACCTCGCCGCCGCCTGCGGGCTGACCCTCGCCCCCCACCGACGGGCCGCTCCGGGGCCGCCTGCGCCGCGCCGCGGTCGGCATACGGGCATGCGGTTCGACTGAGGAGCGGTTCGCCGGTCCCCGGCCGCCCGGTTCGCCGACCACCGTCCCCCCGGCTCCCGGCTCCCGGCCCCCGGCTCCCGGCTCCCGGCTCCCGGCTCCCGGCTCCCGGCTCCCGGCTCCCGGCTCCCGGCTCCCGGCTCCCGGCTCCCGGCTCCCGGCTCCCGCGAGCATGCCCCCGCGCGCTCGGCCGGCACGGCACGCTCGACCAACCCCCACGGTCGCCGGCACCACGACCGGCCGAGCCCACCTCACTCCGACCGCGCCCACCCCCCAGGTCGGTCGGCTCCCACCCCCGGACGGACCGTGCCCGCCCCCCACGATGGGCGTAAAATCCCCTTATGGGCGATTTGCGGTACGCCAGGTGCGGTCCTCGCCGGCCACGGAGGCCACGTCCGCCACGATCGGCGAGCCCGAGCCACCGGCACGGCCGGCCGGCGTCCCGCAGGCAGGCGCACCGGCGGACGGTGCGGCGCCTCGGGCGTCCCGGGGCTTTGGACGCGCCGCGGTCCACCACAGGGCGGGCCGCTGAGCGTCCAGGGCGCCGGGCCGGTGGACGTCCGGGACGTGTCGGGGAGCCGTCGTCCGCCACCGTGGGAAGGTGAAGGCGTGCAGGGTCCGGTCGCCATCACAGGATCCGGCCTTGAGCAGCTCGATCTCCCGCTGACCGAGGTGGTGCGGGAGACCGGCGCGTCGGCCGGATTCCTCTACCTGCTGCCGCCGGGCGAGCAGGTGCTGCGGCTGGCGCTGCAGATGGGGATCCCGCAGCAGCTCACGACCCCCTGGCTGCAGGTCCGCCTCGCGGCGCCGGTCCCGGTGGGGGACGCCGTCCGGGAACACCGCCTGGTGTGGCTGTGCAGCCGGGAGGAGCTGGCCCGCCGCTACCCGGGCACGTCCCTCGTCATGCCCTACCGCTTCGCGCTCCTCGCCGCGCCGATCACCGAGGGCGGCAGGGACTGGGGCTGCCTCTCGCTCGGCTGGCGCGGCTCGCACCCGCCCGAACTCACCTCGTACGAGCGCGACGCCGTGTGGAACTGCTGCCACCGCCTCGGCGTCCTGCTGCGCAGCGCCGAGGGCATGGGCCGGTCCGTGCTGCCCGGCGCCCAGCCCCGGGTGCTGCCACCGCCCCGCACCCGCACCCCAGAACCGGACGTGGCCCTCGCCGCGGCCGACTTCGCACAGCGGCTGCCGGGCGGCTGCTGCGCGCTGGACACCGAGGGCCGGGTCAGCTTCGTCTCCGACACCGGGGCGGAGCTGCTGGGCGCCGAGCCGTCCGACCTGCTGGGTGCCTCCCCCCGGGAGGCGCTGCCCTGGCTGGACGACCCCGTCTTCGAGGACCGTTACCGCGCGGCGGTGGTCAGCGGCGAGTCCACGTCGTGCAGCGTGCTCAGGCCGCCGGACCACTGGCTCACGTTCTACCTCCACGCGGACCAGCACGGCGTCAGCATGCGCATCATCCCGGCCACGACGGACGAGGTCCCGGACAGCGTCGCGGTGCTGCGGCCCACGGAGACGGCCGCCCCCGGGCGGGCCACGGCGCTCTACTACCTGGTGCACCTGGCCGCCACACTCACCGAGACGCTCGGGGTGCAGGACGTGGTCGAGCAGGTCACCGACCAGATCATGCCGGCGTTCCGTGCCCAGGCGCTGGCCCTGATGGTCACCGAGGAGGGCCGGCTGCGGATCATCGGCCACCGCGGCTATCCGGCCGAGCTGATGACCCTCTTCGACGCCGCCCCGATCACCGCGAACGCCCCGGCCAGCCATGTGCTGACCACCGGCATACCCCGCTTCTTCACCAGCTTCACCGACCTGAAGCGGGCCTACCCGGCGGCGGCACTGCGCGACGGCAAGTCGTCCTGGGCGTTCCTGCCGCTGATCGCGTCCGGCCGCACCGTCGGCACGCTGGTGCTGGCCTACGACCGGCCGCACACCTTCGCGGAGGACGAGCGCTCCATCCTGACCGCGCTCGCCGGCCTGATCGCCCAGGCCCTGGACCGGGCCAGGATCTACGACTCCACGCAGGACCTCGCACACAGCCTGCAGTCCAGCCTCCTGCCGCAGGCGCTGCCGCACGTGCCCGGCCTCAAGGCGGTCGCCCGCTACCTCCCGGCGACCCGCGGCATGGACATCGGCGGCGACTTCTACGACGTGATGCGCATCGGACCCGCGGCGACGGCGGTGACCATCGGCGACGTCCAGGGGCACAGTGTGACCGCGGCGGCCCTGATGGGGCAGGTCCGCACCGCCGTGCACGCCACCGCGGGGTCGCCGCCCGGCGAGGTGCTGTCCCGCACGAACCGGCTGCTCACCGATCTCGATCCGGGCCTGTTCACCAGTTGCCTGCACGCCCGGCTCGACCTCGCCCACCAGCGGGCCCACCTGTCCTCCGCGGGCCACCCGCCGCCGCTGCTGCGGCACGCCGACGGGCATGCCGAGGTGCTCGACCTGCCGGCCGGCCTGCTGCTGGGCATCGACCCCGGCGCGCGCTATGTGACGACGGAGGTCGATCTGCCGCCCGGTTCCGTGCTGCTGTTCTACACCGACGGTCTGGTGGAGGCCCCCGGCACCGATCCCGACGAGGCGACCGCCGCGCTCGCCGACACCCTGGTCAGGGCCGGGCACCAGCCCATCGACGTGCTCGCCGACACGCTGGTCCACCATGCGACGCGCTGGACGCCGCGCAGCGACGACCTCGCCCTGCTCCTGATCCAGACCTCCCACGGCGGCCAGTCCTCGGTCCGCCGCGGGTGAGCGGGATGACCGGGGGGACGGCGGTGACCGGGGCGACGGCAGTGACCGAGGCAACGGCGGTGGCCAGGGTGACGGCGGTGACCGGGGTGACGGCGGTGACCGGGATGACGGTGACCGGATGGCGCGGTCGATGGGCGCCGGCCACCCGGCAGGGGGTACGGGGCGGTGACCCTAGCCCCCGAAGTCGGAGCTCGCGATCAGCCCGCCCGCCGTGTCGTACACGGTGACCTTCCCGACGCCCGTGTCGACGTGCCCGTCCCTCATCGCGGGGGCGTGGCTCGTCTTCGTCGTCGTGTACCAGACGCCCCACCCCGGGCTGCCCGCCAGCGTGACGACCGTGCCCTCGACCGTGCCGTCCGCTGTCTCGATCCGCACGCGGGCGGCCTCTTCCCCGCCGGTGTAGACGCCGAACAGGAACCGGTCGTCGCCCTGGCTCGACACCTCAAGGCCGACGCCCGGCCGGTCCCGCACGATGTTGCCGTCGGTGACGCTCTTGAACTGCTCCGACTGTCCCGGTGCCGTCCAGTGCAGGCCGTCCGCCGTCAGCCAGACGCGGGTGCCGGGCGCGACCGCGACGCGTTCGCCTGGCGCGACCACCCGTGCCCTCCCCGGGACCGGCGGGGACCCGGAAGCCGAACGGGAGGGGGACGCGGAGGGCGCTGCGCTCGCCGCCGGCGGCGTGCCCCGGTCGCCGTCGCCGGCGCCCGTGGCCCACAGCCCCACCACGGCCAGCGGCACCAGCAGCAGCCCGCACCCGGCGCCGAGCACGGCGGCCCTGCGCCGGTGCCGGCGCCGCCGTCCGGCACGCTCGATGGCCGCCAGCGGCAGCCGCGACGGAGTGATCCCGTGCGCGGCCTCGGCCAGCGCCGCACGCAGCAGCCCGGCCTCGGCGGCCGCGCAGGGAAGGCCGGTCCCGGTCCCGGCGCCAGCGCCGCGGGATGCGGCTGCGGCCCCGGTGTGCGCCTCGTGGAGTTCGGCTTCGGTCCTGGAGTGGTTCATCGGCGGGCTCCGGTGACGGGGCGGGGGCGGTCGGAGACGTCGAACGCGGGGTGGGTGCGCAGGACGGCGAGGCCGCGCCGGACGTGGGTCTTGACCGTGCCGGGCGAACAGCCGAGCAGATCGGCGATCTCCGCCTCGGTGAGGTCCTCCCAGAAGCGCAGGACGAGCACGGTCCGCTGCCGCGTGGAGAGCGCGGCGAGCGCGTCGGCGACCGCGGCCCTGCGCTCGACCGACTCGGCGTGCCCGGCGTTCGGCTGGTGCACCCTCTCGGGCAGGGACGGCACGAGCAGCTGGACGATGCGTCTCTTGCGGAACCGGCTCAGGTTGTTGTTGACGAGCGAGCGCCGCACATAGCGGTCGACGTCGTCCCGCGGGATACGCAGCCAGCGCGCGTACACCTTGGCCAGCGTGGTCTGCACCAGATCCTCGGCCTCGTGGAAGTCGCCGGTGAGCAGGTGCGCGGTGCGCACCAGACGGGGCCAGGCCGCGGCGGAGTAGGCGGCGAAGTCGACGCCCCCGGCTGAGGCTGCGGATGTCTCGTACTGCGGCACGGGCGCGGTCCCTCGGGGTCGGCTGCGGGGTGCGGGGGGAGGCGGGGGGAGACGGGGCGATGGGGTGCGGGGCGGAGTGCAGGTTGCGGGGGCGGCTTGCAGGCTGCGGGGCGCGTTGCGGCAGGGGCGCGTTGCGGGGGCGCGGGCCCCACGGGGTACGGACAGAGACCACGGGCCACGGGTGGGGGACCGTGCGGTCCCCCACCCACGGGATCACGACCTCAGCTGGGCGTAGACCCCGCCCTTCGTGTCGTAGACGGTGGCGTTGGTGATGAAGTCGGGGTCGGAGCCGCCCGTGCCGAAGTCGGCGGTGGCGTACCAGACGCCCCAGCCGGGCTTGCCCGCGAGCTCGATGAGCTTGCCGCGCACGGTCCCGGCCTTGGTCTCGACCACGACGCGGGACGCGGTGCCCTTGCCGCCGTAGTACAGGCCGCTCAGGTAGGCGTGGCCCGACGTGATCGCGGCCTGGAGCGAGACGCCGGGGGTGCTCGGGTCTATGTTGCCGTCGACCACGCTGCGGAACTGCGGCTCGGGCGAGTCCGGCGTCGTCCAGTACTTGCCCTCGGGGGTGAGCCAGAGCTCGAAGCCGGGGGCGGCGGTCACGTGCTCACCGGGGGCGACGATGTCCGGCGTCGGGGCGGCGCTGTCCGCGGCCGCCTGCGCCGCGGAGCCCTGGGGCCCCTGGGTCCTCTGAGTCCCGTTAGTCCCCTGGGTCCCCTGCGCCCCTTGGGCCTTCGCCGGGGCGGCGGCCTCGGCCACCGTGGTCTTCGCGACCGCCCCGGACGCGGCCGGCCCCTGCACGGTGGCGTACGCCGCCGCGGGCGTCCCCACCAGCGCGGCGGCGACGGCCGCGGCGGCCACGTACTTCTGCATCCGTGTCATGAACGGACAACTCCTCGCAGGATGCGGACCCTTGGGGTCCGAATGGGCATGGGGAGAGGCCGATGTCGCCCTCTCTCCCTCTCCAAACTCCCTGGGCCGCGTCCTGGATGACATGTCCGCGGGTTTTCTTCGCCCCCGCCCGTGACCGGGCCACGACGCGCCTGCGGCGGCCACCCTCCGGTAGTGGGCTGTTCGCCCCCGCGCGGCGGACCCGCGAAAGGGGCGCGGGGAACCGCCGCGCGCAACCCACCACCGGCCGGCGCCGGGAGACGGGAGACGGGAGACAGGAGACGGGAGACGGGAGAGGCTGTCCCTTCGGGCCGCGCCCCCTACTGCCTCAAGGGCGTGGGTGGCCCTGGATCTGACGGCCTCTTCGTGGTTGCTCGCGCAGTTCCCCGCGCCCCTTTCCGGACGGAGCCCCACAGGCGGCGCGCAGCCCCACAGGCGGCGCGCGGGCGCGGGGCGGCGGCTCAGGCCCAGCGGCCGGGCCGGTGCGACGGCGGCGTCAGGTCCGCCACGACGCCGTAGTGGTCGCTGATCTGCACCCCCGACACCGGCTCCACCCCCACCAGCTCGCACGCCGCCACGCGCAGCGTGGGACCGTGGAGGCCGCAGCGGACCATCACGTAGTCGATGCGCCGCCCCGCCTCCTCCGGCATGTCCCCACGCCGGACCAGCGGATTGCGCGGCGTGAAGGTGTGCCCCTCGGACGGGGCGACGTCGGAGCGGCGCCGCAGCCAGGCGTCCTGGTAGCAGACGCTCATGCCGTCCAGCGACTGGAGCCCCTGCCAGAACCGGATGCTCGCCGCGTCGGGCGCGGCGTCCAGATCTCCGGCCAGCACCACGTGCCGCACCTCCCACGCCGTCACCGCGTCCTCCACCAGCCGTGCCGCGGCCACCGCCTGAAGCTCCCGCTCACGCTCGAAGCCGTACGGAAAACTCGGCTTGTGGTGCACCACGAGGACGCTCCCCAGCGGCTCGGGCAACGGCAGCTCCGCGGCGACGACGCCGCACCACGGGGTCGTCGCGGTCCGCCCGGTCACCCGTAGCCCGTTCTGTTCGACCCGGCCGAACGGCCGCCGCGCGGCCAGCACCGCCCCGATCCCCTCGGGCGGCCCGGCCGACCAGTGCGGGTGCAGTGCCACATGCCAGCCGTCCGCGCGCAGCCCCGCCGCCTCCTCGCGGGTGACCTCCTGGAGGGCGACGACGTCGGGGTCGAGCCGCCCGAGCAGCCACGCCAGCGCGGCGCGCCGCCGGTCGCCGTCGGCGTACTGCCGCTCCAGCACGTTCATCGTCAGCACCCGCAGCCGCCCCGCACCGGCCGGCGGCGGCGCGGCCTCGCCGCCCGTCCCCGGCAGGTCGCTCATCCGCGGCGGGATGCCACCGGGCGTCGTGGTCACGGGAACCGCCCCCCGGACACGGACGGGCGCGGGGCCGCGACCGCGGTGACGACCGCGGTGACGACCGCGGTAACGGCTGCCGCAGCGGCTGCGGCAGCGGCAGCGGCTACGGGGACGACCGCGGTAGCGGCTGCGGAACACGGTGGGCGCATCGGGCGGGCACCTCCAGTGCGGTGGGCCGGCGGCGGGCACCGGCGGATTGCGGGCCGGGTCCCGGCGTGTCCGGTGGGCCGTCGGGCCCGGCGGGCCCGGTGAACCGGGGGGCCCGGTGGACCGGCGGATCCGGTGGACCGGCGGACCGGCGGGCCCGGTGGACCCGGTGAACCGGGGGACCCGGCGGACCGGCGGACCCGGATCCGCCGCCGCGGGATCACCGGCGCGACGGATCCCGGGAGGTACGGGTCCCCCGGAACGTCGTCCGGTACGCACCCGGGGAGACGCCCAGCGCCGCGTGGAAGTGCTGCCGCAGCGACGCGCCGGTGCCGAAGCCCGCCTCGGCCGCGATCCGGTCCACCGTGTGGTCGGTCTCCTCCAGCAGTTGCCTGGCCCGGTCCAGGCGGCGCTGCGTCAGCCACTGGACGGGCGTGAGGCCGGTCTCCGCGCGGAAACGGCGGCTGTAGGTGCGCACGCTCATCGCCTCGTGGGCCGCGAGATCGGCCAGCGTGAGCCGCTCGCCGAGGCGCCGCAGCGCCCAGGCGCGGGACGCGGACGTGGAGGACGCGCCGTCCTGCGCCACCGGCCGCCGGATGTACTGGGCCTGGCCGCCCTCCCGGTGCGGCGGCACGACACAGCGCCGCGCCACGTCCGCGGCGACCGCGGCGCCGTGGTCGCCGCGGATCATGTGGAGGCACAGGTCGATGCCGGCCGCCTCGCCCGCCGAGGTCAGGACCCTGCCCTCCGCCACGTAGAGGACGTCCGGGTCGGTGACCACGGCGGGGAAGGCCCGTGCGAACAGGTCCGCGGACTGCCAGTGCGTCGTGGCCCGCCGGCCGTCCAGGAGGCCGGCCGCCGCCAGCACGAACGCGCCCGTGCAGATGGACGCGATCCGGGTGGTGGGCGGCAGGGCCGCCAGCGCGGCGGCGAGCGGGGCGGGCAGGCCGGCCGTGGCGGTCAGCGACTCGTCCTGCTCGTGCGAGGCGGGCACGATCACGGTGTCCGCGGTGGCCAGCAGGGATGCGCCGTGCGGGGCGTGTATGGGGAAGTCGGCGTCGGTGCGGACGGGACCGGGGGTGAGGGCGCAGGTCAGCACCTCGTACAGGGGCTGACCTGCGGGTGGGGCGCCGGTGTGGTCCGGGGTGGTGGTGCGGGCGACGCGGAAGAGCTGGTGGACGAGGCCCAGCTCCATCGGCAGCACGCCGTCCCGTACCAGGACGGCGACCCTGTGCCGGGGCACGCCCGAGAGCCCACTCATGGCCCAATCCTCACACACACCAATATCCGGCCACCCGATCGCGCACCGGCCGGCGGCCCGGACACGGCCCCAACAGCCCCTCTCGGACGGTGACGACCCGACGGTCTCGTCGTGGCCCGTCGCGCAGTTCCCCGCGCCCCCGGGTCAGCCGGGCCGCCCCAACACCCACAGCACCCCGCCAAGGGGCGCCCCCTACCGCGTGGAGGCCGACTTCGCCGCCGGCGCCGCGGCCGTGAGCGGCGTGGCGATGGACTCCAGGGAACGCCGCTCCGCACGGACCGCGAAGACCGCCGCCACCACCCCCGCCGCACACATCAGCGCCGCACCGATCTGGAACGCGAGCACGGTGTCGCCCACCTTCCCGCTGCCCGTCAGGTCGGCGAAGACGAGCGGGCCCGTGATGCCGCCCGCGGCGGTGCCGATGGCGTAGAAGAAGGCGATGGCCAGTGCCCGGGTCTCCATCGGGAAGATCTCCGAGACGGTCAGGTACGCACTGCCCGCCCCGGCCGACGCGAAGAACAGCACCACGCACCAGCACGCGGTCAGCGACACCGCGCTCAGCGCCCCGCTGTCGAAGAGCGCCGCCGTGCCGAAGAGGAGCACCCCGGAGAGCAGGTACGTGGAGGAGATCATGACGCGCCGGCCGACGGTGTCGAAGAGCCGCCCGAGCAGCAGCGGCCCCAGCAGGTTGCCCGCGGCGATCACCGCGAAGTAGTAGCCGGTGTCCCCGCTCGGCACGTCGAAGAACGTGGTCAGGATCGCCCCGAAGCCGAACGTGATCGCGTTGTACAGGAACGCCTGTCCCACGAAGAGCGCGAAGCCGAGCACGCTGCGCCTGCGGTAGGACGCGAAGAGGGTGCGGGCGATCTCCAGGAAGCCGATGGACTTCCGCTGGTGGATGGTGATCTCGCTCGCCGGGGGCGGCAGCCGACGCCCCGCCTCCGCCGTCACGCGCCGCTCCACGGAGTCCACCAGCCGCTCCGCCTCGTGCTCCCGGCCGTGGATGATCAGCCAGCGGGGGCTCTCGGGCACGTTCCGCCGTACCAGCAGCACCACCAGGCCGAGCAGCACGCCCAGCGCGAAGGTGAGCCGCCAGCCGACGTTCCTGGCGAAGATGTCGGTGTCCAGCATCAGGATGGACAGCAGCGACCCGCCGATCGCGCCCAGCCAGAAGCTGCCGTTGATGACCAGGTCGACCCGGCCGCGGTACTCCGAGGGGATCAGCTCGTCGATCGCCGAGTTGATGGCCGCGTACTCACCCCCGATGCCGAGGCCCGTGATGAAGCGGAAGACGAAGAACCACCAGGACTGGAAGGAGACGCCGGTCAGCGCGGTGGCCGACAGGTAGACCACCAGCGTCACCATGAAGAGCCGCTTCCGGCCGAACCGGTCGGTGAGGTGGCCGAAGAACAGGGCGCCCACACAGGCGCCCGCCACGTAGAGCGCGGCCGCGACACCGGTGATCTGGCCGGAGGTGATGGCGAGGCCGCTGCCGGGCTCGGCGAGCCGGCCGGCGATGTTGCCGACGACGGTGACTTCCAGGCCGTCGAGGATCCACACGGTGCCCAGGCCGACGACGATCATCCAGTGCCAGCGTGACCAGGGCAGCCGGTCCAGGCGGGCGGGGACGGCGGTGGTCACCACGCCGGTCTGTCCGGAGCTGGAGGCTGAGTCGGACACGGTCCCCTCCTTCGGACGGGCCCCCTCGGGTACGGGTGTGGGTGCGTGTGCCCGCTCGCCGCCGTTTCTCACGTGCCCATTGGAGTGGGGTTCAGGAGGGTTCCGGGGTGCCTCCCAAGGAAGCGGCCCGAAGGGAGCGGCCGAAGGGCTATCCCCCCACCGCCCGCGACACCGTGTAGATCGCCAGGCCCGCCAGGGAGCCCACCACCGTGCCGTTGATCCGGATGAACTGCAGGTCGCGGCCGATGTGGGCCTCGATCTTGCGGGTGGTCTGGGCGGCGTCCCAGCCGGCCACCGTGTCCGTGATGAGAGCGGTGATCTCGTCCTGGTAGGTGGTCACCACATACACCGCGGCGCCCTCCACCCAGCCGTCCACCTTCTCCCGCAGCCGGGCGTCCGCCGTCATCCGGGTGCCCAGCGACAGCAGCGAGGCGCGCACCCGCAGCCGCAGCTCGCTCCGCTCGTCCTCGGCGGCGGTGACGATCATGCCGCGCACCGCGCCCCACGCGGACGCGATCAGGTCCTGCACCTCGGGGCGGGCCAGCACCTCGCCCTTGAGGCGCTCCACCCGCGCCCGGGTGTCCGTGTCGGCCTGGAGGTCGGAGGCGAAGTCGCGCAGGAAGCGGTCCAGGGCGCCGCGGGCCGGGTGCTCGGGCATGTCCCGCATCTCCGTGACGAACCGGAGCAGCTCGCGGTAGACCCGCTCGCCGACCCGGCGGTCCACGAACCGCGGCGTCCAGCCGGGCGCGCCGCCCTGGACGGCGTCCATGACGGAGTCGCCGTGCAGCACCAGCCAGTCGTGCGCACGCGTGATGACGAGGTCGACGACGCGGGTGTGGCCGCGGTCGGCGACGATCCGCTCCAGCAGCTTGCCGATGCCGGGGCCGATCTCCTGGGCGTCGGCCCGCCGGGTGATCGCCTCACCCACCACGGCCTGCACATCGGAGTCCCGCAGCACGGTGAGGGCGCCGCGCAGGGCGGTGGCCAGCTCGGCCGTGACCCGGTCGGCGTGCGCGGGCTCGGCCAGCCAGGCGCCGAGCCGGCCGGAGATGCCGACCGCGTGCAGCCGGGCCCTGACCACCTCGGACGAGAGGAAGTTCTCCCCCACGAACTCCCCCAGCGAGACGCCGAGCTGGTCCTTCTTGGTGGGGATGATGGCCGTGTGCGGAATGGGCAGGCCGAGCGGGCGGCGGAAGAGGGCGGTGACCGCGAACCAGTCGGCGAGCGCACCGACCATGCCCGCCTCGCAGGCCGCCGCGACATACCCGGCCCAGGCGCCCGCCCCGGCGTTCTGCGCCCACTTCGCCAGCACGTACGCGATCGCGACGAGCAGCAGCAGGCCCGCCGCCGTCGCCTTCATCCGGCGCACGCCGCGGCGCCGCTCGCGGTCTGCCGCGCTGTACGCGGACGGGGTCGCCGGCGCGCGGACCGCCGCCCCGCGCCCGTCCGCCCGCTGTGCCCCTTGCCGATTCATCCTCGCCCCGTCCGGTGAGCTGCGCCTTCGCGGCGCGGGTTCCCATGGGCCTTCGTCACATTGTGGTTCGGCCCACTCCTTGACGGACTCCTGGAACGCGCCGCAAGTTCCCGTCGTCTTCCTCGGCGGGGGGCCGTACGGTGCCTCCCTCCCTCCATGGCCCATCATGGGGGCGCATGACATCGGAGCCTCGGGCTCCCCTTGTCCGAGGAGACCAAGACCGCATGACCAAGCGTCACGACGGCGGCCAGGGGCTGTTGTCCCCCGCCAGACCCGGCGCGCTGCTCGCCGCGCTCGTCGCCGTGATCGTCGTCGTCTCGATGGCCATATACGCCGGTGTGTCCGGCGGCGGCGACGATGCCCGGGACACCCTGGCGGGCTCCCGCTCCTCGCGGGGCGCCGCCGCGCCCGCCTCCGCGGGCACCTGGGTCTCCGCCTGGTCCACGGCGCCCAGCGGCGCGGAGCCGGGCACCGAGCTCTCCGGCTACGCGGGCCACTCGGTGCGCAACGTGGTGCACACCAGCGCCGGCGGCACCAGCGCGAGGATCACCCTGTCGAACCTGTTCGGGCAGGATCCGCTCACCATCACGCACGCCTCGCTGGCGATAGCCGCCGCGCCCAACACCGCGGCGGCCGCGTTCGGGACGCTGCGCAGGCTGACGTTCGGCGGCGCCCCGTCGGTGGTGATCCCGGCCGGCGGTCAGACGCTCAGCGACGCGGTGCGGCTGCGGGTGCCACCCGGCTCCGACCTGCTGGTCAGCACGTACTCGCCGACGCCGTCGGGCCCGGTGACGTACCACGCGCACGCCCGCCAGATCTCGTACCTGGCCGACGGCGACCGCACCGAGGACACCAGCGGCACCTCCTACACCCAGCAGAGCCCGTACTGGCGCTACCTGACGGCGCTCGACGTGCTGAGCAACGACGCGGACGGCACCGTGGTCGTCATCGGCGACTCGATCACCGACGGCATCACCTCCACCACCGGCGCCAACCACCGCTGGACCGACATCCTCGCGGACCGGCTCCGCACGGAGACCGGCGCGCCCCGCTACGCCGTCGCGAACGAGGGCATCAGCGGCAACCGCATCCTGGCCGACGGCGCCGGGCGGCCGCCGGGGAACCCGAGCGGGCTCGCCCGCTTCCAGCGCGACGCGCTGAGCCGGACGGGCGTGAAGGCGGTCGTGATCGCCCTCGGCGTCAACGACATCCTGCGCGACCAGCGGCACGCGAACGCCGACCGCATCGTCGAGGGCCTGCGCGAGCTGGTCCGGCAGGCGCACGGGCGCGGGCTGCGGGTGGTGGGTGCGACGCTGATGCCGTTCGGGGGGCACCCCGGGGCCCGGCAGCGGCTGGAGGTCATCCGGGAGACGGTCAATCAGCAGATCCGCTCGGGCCGGGTCTTCGACGCGGTGGTCGACTTCGACAGCGCCCTCCGCGACCCGTACGACCCGCACCGGCTCCGCCCGGAGTACGACTCCGGCGACCACCTCCACCCCAGCGACGCGGGGTACCGGAAGATGGCGTACTCCTTCAACCTCGCCGACCTGAAGGCCGCGGCGGCAGCTTCGCTGTGACCCGCGCCCCCGCCGGGCTGCAGCCCACGGCCGGGCCGCCCCGGCCCACCTGAAGGGGCGCGGGGAACCGCGCGACCAGCACCCACCGGCCGGCGGTCCGGATCCGACGGGAACTGCCCCTTCGGGACGGTGAAGGGGCGCGGGGAACTGCGCGACAAGTCATGACGGGACCGCCGGATCGGCACCGGGGCGGCCGGACAGTCAGCGGTACCGGCGCCCCGTGCGCCGCTCGGAGCGGGCCTCGCGGACCTCGCGCCGCCGCTCCCGGTGCCGCTCGCGGCGAGCCTCCAGCTCGCCGCGGTGCCGCTCCTCGCGGAGCCGCACCTTCTCCGCGCGGCTCACCTTCCGCTCCACGCCCACGCCCCCCAGCAGCGCGAACCCGGTGACCCGCACCCGGGGCGCCGCCGGGTCGCCGTCCACGTGGCCGTGGTCGCCGAAGCCGCCCATGACGCCGACGCCGGAGACCTCCACATTGAGGCCGGGCGGCACCGTCACCTGCATCCCGCCCATGATCGCGAAGCACCGGATGACGGTCTCGCGGTCCTCAAACGACGCGTCCCGCAGGTCGATCTCTCCCCCGCCCCACATCGCGAACGCCGTGAAGACCCGGGAGACGGTCCACCGGCCCCGGCGGACGAAGCCGCCCCAGAACGCGAACGCCCCGGACGAGGTGGGCGCACCGCCGATCCGCGCGGGCCAGCCCGCGCCGTCGGAGACCGCGGCCGGCTTGGTCATGGAGACCGGCGCGACGGTGGCACCCGTGGCGCCCGTGGCGCCCGCCGCGGGCAGGTCACGGGTGATCGGGGCCAGCTCGCCGTAGGTCCTGGCGCGGTAGGCGGCCTCCAGCCGCTCCTGGAACTCCGCCATGTCGAGCCGGCCCTCGGCCATCGCGTCCCTGAGCTGCTCGGCGACCCGTTCACGGTCGGCGTCCGAGGCACGCAGCTCGTGGGGCGCCACCGGACCGGCGTCACTCACCGCCGGGGAGCGGGGCGTCCCGTCCCGTGGCGTTCCCCCCGGCTCCCCGGGTGCTCCCCCCGGCCCGCCCGGCGTTCCCCCGGGCTCCCCGGGCGCTCCCCCGGGCGGCACAGCATCCGTCATGCGATCAGCCTACGAGGTGGCGGGCCGCCCGGTCGCCTGCCCCGCGTACATCTTTGCGATGACGGCCTCGATGTCGGGCTCCCGTACGGAGAGGTCCACCAGGGGGTAGGCGGCGGCGATCCGGGCCACCAGCGGGGCGGCCGACCGGTCGGCGGGGAACGCCAGCCACTGGCGGGGTCCGTCGGTGCGCACCACCCGGGCGACGCCGTCGGTGTCGATGGGCGGCATCTCGCGCTCCAGGTCCACGACGAGGGTGCGCTCGCTCGCGCCGACCTCGTGCAGCCCGGTGAGCGGCCCGTCGTACATCAGCCGACCGTGGTCGATGACCATCACCCGGCGGCAGAGCTGCTCGATGTCGGTGAGGTCGTGGGTGGTGAGCAGCACGGTGGTGCCGCGCTCGGCGTTGAGGTCGCGCAGGAACTCCCGCACCCGCGCCTTGGAGACCACGTCCAGCCCGATGGTCGGCTCGTCCAGGTAGAGCACGTCGGGGTCGTGCAGCAGGGCGGCGGCGATGTCGCCGCGCATCCGCTGGCCCAGCGACAGCTGGCGCACCGGCACGTCCAGCAGGTCGGCCAGCTCCAGCAGTTCCACGCAGCGGTCCAGGTTGGCGCGGTACTGCGCGTCGGGGATGCGGTACATGCGGCGCATCAGCCGGTAGGAGTCGACGAGCGGCAGGTCCCACCAGAGGGTGGTGCGCTGCCCGAAGACCACCCCGATCCGGCGGGCGAGCCGGGTGCGCTCGCGTGCCGGGTCGATCCCGGCGACCCTGAGCCGGCCGCCGCTGGGGGTGAGGATGCCGGTCAGCATCTTGATCGTGGTGGACTTGCCGGCGCCGTTCGGCCCGATGTAGCCGACCATCTCGCCGCGGCCGACGGTGAAGGAGAGCGCGTCCACGGCCCGTACCCGGTGCTTCTCGCGCCTCAGCAGACCGGTCCTGCGACGCACCTCGAAGACCTTCTCGACGGAGTCGAGCGAGATGAAGGGATCGGTGGCGAACGGGCCGGTGGGCGCGGCGGGAGCAGTCGGCACCCCGGAGGCGGCCGGCTCCCGTGCGGCCGGGGTGCGGGCGGGGGCCGGCTCGCCCGCAGAGGACGCGGGGGCCGCGGAGTCCGCGGGGGGCGGGGAGTCCGCGGAGTCCGCGGGGGGCGGGGAGCCCACGCGGTCCGCGTGGTCGGCTCGCCCGGCTCCGTCTGCATGGTCGGCTCGTTCGAACCGGTCGGCCCGGTCCTCTCGCTCGGACCGGTCGGCCCGTTCCGCGTGGTCGGCTCGCTCGGCCTGGTCTGCACGGTCGGCTCGGTCTGCGCGATCAGCGCGATCAGCGCCGTCTGCACGGTCGGGCACGGTGTCGGACACGGTTCAGCTCCCGGTACCGCGGTACGAGCGGAGGCCCACCCGCCATGCCGCGCCCGCCAGCGCACAGCAGGCCAGGGCGACCAGCGGCGGCGCCCAGGCCAGCCACTGCGGAAGGTGGAGCGGGTAGGGGCGGCCCAGGAGGTGGAGCACGGGCAGCCAGTTCACGAAGGCCAGCGGCACGATGAACGTCACCCCGCGCACCAGGTCCCTGGCGAACACGGTCGGCGGGTACTGGAGCAGGGTCGTGCCGCCGTAGGTGAGGGAGTTCTGCACCTCGGCGGCGTCCTGCGCGACGAACTGGAAGGCGGCGCCCGCCACGAACACCGCCGAGAACAGGGCCCCGCCGCTGACCAGCATCAACGGCACCAGCAGCACCTTCTGCGGAGTCCAGGCGATCGGGGCGGCGGCGAGGCCGTAGCCGAGCACCAGGCCGCCCTGGACGATGCGGCCGAGGCGGCGCAGCGCGAACCGGTCGGCGGCGACCTGCGCGAGCACCGGCGCCGGGCGCACCAGCAGGACGTCCAGCGTGCCGTCCCGCACCCGCCGGCCCAGCCGCTCCGTCGAGCCCATCGCCAGATCGGCCAGGCCGAACGCGGTGCCCGCGGTGCCGTACAGCAGCGCGACCTCCTGCAGCGTGTAGCCGCCGAGCGCGTGCACCCGGGAGAACATCACCAGGATCGCGGCGAAGTCCAGCGCCGTCGCGGCGAAGTTGCCGAAGGCCGTCATCGCGAAGGAGGCGCGGTAGGCGAGCGTGGAGCGGATCCACATGCCGGCGATCAGCCCGTAGCACCGCAGGCCGTGCGCGAGGCGGTCGCGGCGCCGCTCGGGACCGTCCGCGCCCGGCGGGGCGGCGCGCGGGCCGCCGCCCGGGGCACCGGCTGCGTCATGCACCGCGACGGTACGGTCAGCCACCCTGGACCACCACCCGCCGCGTCGCGACCGACTGCAGCAGCCGGCCCACCGCGAGCAGCGCCACCGCCCAGCCCGCCTGGAACGCGTACGTGGTGAGCAGCGCCCGGCCGGTGCGCTCGCCCAGCAGGACGTCCGCGGGGACCTGGAGCAGCGCGGACCACGGCAGCGCCCGCGCCACCTCGCCCAGCGCACCGGGGAAGACGTTCAGCGGCAGCAGCATCCCGGAGAAGAACATCCCGGCCAGCCAGGACATCTGGGCCACCCCGGCGCCGTCAAGCAGCCAGAACGCGGAGAGCGCGACGAGGAAGCGGATGGCGAAGCTGACGGTGACGCCGAGCGCGACGGCCAGCAGGAAGGCCAGCCAGCGCACCGGGTCGTGCGGCAGCGCGAGGTCGAAGAGCAGCGCGCCCACGGCCACCGGCACCACCCCCCGGCCCAGCAGGTGGAACGCCGCCCGGCCCGCGTCGCCCGCCAGCCACCAGGCCTGGAGGTCGGCGGGGCGGTAGAGGTCGATGGCGATGTCGCCGGTGCGGATCCGCTCGATCAGTTCGTCCTCGAAGCCGCCGCCCATGGCCGCCACGGCCATGTGCAGGCCCTGGCCCAGCCAGACGTAGGTCAGCGCCTGCGCCTGGTCGTAGCCGCCGAGGTGCGGCTTCTGCTGCCAGAGGGCGAGGTAGGTGCAGGCGAGGATCACGCCGAAGACGGTGTTCGTGAAGACACCGGCGGCGGTGGCCATGCGGTAGGTGGCGTGGCGCCGGAATCCGTTCACCGCGACCAGCGCGTACAGCCGTCCGGTGCGCACCACGGCGTCCTCTCCCTGTCCCGGTCTCCTGCCGGCGTCCGTCGTCCCGGCCGCCGTCCCGGCCGCGGAGCCGGCCGCCGGTCCCGGCCGGCTCCGCGGCCGGCCCCTTGTGCTCGCCCCGCCCGGCCCTGCCTCCGGCAGGTCGTCCCGCTCTCCGGCCGGCGTCCGGACGTGCCCCTTCCGGGTGTCCGGCACAGCCGAACGCAGGAGCTTACGGGCCCGGGCGGGGCGCTGCCACAGATTTTCCGGGCGCGGCGCGCGCCACGCCGCGGAGCGACCATCAGGAAGTGCGAAAGTGTGCAAGTAGTGCATAGGAGGCATGAGGCGTATTAAGCCCATAGCGGAGTCCGGTTGAGCCCTAGAGGTATCCGGGCGCGAATCGGGAGTCCACGAGACATGATCGACGAGCCGCGGCACGAGCCGCAGCAGCCCGGCAAGTCCGGCCTGACCATCGGTGCCCGCCCCCTGGGCGGGCCGCTCCGCCCCGCCTGGGCCCTGCACCGGTCGTCGGGGCCCGGCGGCCCGGGCGACGGCCGGCCGGGCGGCTGGCGCAGGGGCCGCGGCGCCCGCTCCGCGCACGGCCGCGGCCGGCGCGGCTCGACCGGGCCGCGCGGCCGGGGCGGCCGCCCCCACCACCCCGGCGGGCCGCACCACCCGGGCGACCCCGGCCGCACCGGCGCCACCGTGGCGCGCGCCGGCGGCAAGGAGAAGCGCCGGAAGCGCCCGAAACGCAAGGGGCTGCGCCGGCTCGTGCCGACCTGGCGGATGCTGCTGCTCTCCGGCGCCGGCGCGGTCCTGGTGGTGGCCGGCAGCTTCATGGCCGGCTACCTGCTCGTCGACATCCCCGCCGCGAACGCCTCGGCGACGGCGCAGAGCAACGTGTTCCTCTACGCGGACGGCACCCAGCTCGCCCGGGACGGCGACGTCAACCGCGAGAACGTCGCCCTGGACAGCGTCCCCAAGCACGTGCGGCGGGCCGTGCTGGCGGCCGAGGACCGGGACTTCTACGCCGAGTCGGCCGTCGACCCGCAGGCGATGGTCCGCGCCGCCTGGAACACGGTCACCGGCAAGGGCAAGCAGTCCGGCTCGACGATCACCCAGCAGTACGTCAAGAACTACTACCTGGACCAGGACCAGACGGTCTCCCGGAAGGTGAAGGAGTTCTTCATCTCGATCAAGCTCGACCGCGAGCAGAGCAAGCGGGAGATCCTTCAGGGCTACCTGAACACCAGCTACTTCGGCCGGAACGCCTACGGCATCCAGGCCGCCGCCCAGGCCTACTACGGGGTCGACGTGTGGGACCTGGACATCGCGCAGGGCGCCTACCTCGCCACCCTGCTGAACGCGCCGAGCGCCTACGACGTCGTGGCGCACCCGGAGATGCGGCCGCGGGTGCTCTCACGCTGGCGGTACGTGCTCGACGGGATGGCCAAGGAGCACTGGCTGACCCCCGCCCAGCGCGCCCGTGCGGTCTTCCCCACGCCCCGGTCGCCGCACTCGGGGGGCGGCCTCGGCGGGCAGCGCGGCTATGTGGTGCAGGCCGTGAAGGACTACCTCGTGAGCCACCACGTGATGGCCGGGAACGGCACCGGCTACCGGATCACCACCACGCTCCAGCGCCGTCGGCAGGACGCCTTCGCCGCGGCCGTCGACGACCAGGTGCTGTCCCGGCTCGACAAGCGGGCGCGCCGGGTGGACCGCACCGTGCGCGCGGGCGGCGCCGCCGTGGACCCGCGCACCGGCAAGGTCGTCGCGATGTACGGGGGCGTCGACTACACCAAGCAGTACGTCAACAACGCCACCCGCCGGGACTACCAGGTCGGCTCGGCGTTCAAGCCGTTCGTCTTCGCGGCGGCCGTCCAGCATGGCGCGCAGGACCAGCACGGCCGTCCGATCACCCCGAACTCCACCTACGACGGCCGCGACCAGCGCCCGGTGCAGGGCTGGCGGGGCCGCCCCTACGCGCCGCAGAACGAGGACCACACCGACTACGGGCCCATCAGCGTCCGCGAGGCCACCGACAAGTCCGTGAACGCCGTCTACGCGCAGCTGGCCGTGGACGTGGGCCCGGACAGGGTCCGGTCGACGGCGATCGGCCTCGGGCTGCCTGCGGACACCCATGACATGCCCAAGGGGCCCGCCATCGCGCTGGGCACGGCCACCGCCAGCGCGCTCGACCTGGCGGGCGCGTACGCCACGCTCGCGAACCACGGCCGGCATGTGCCGTGGACGCTGGTGGAGAAGGTCACCCGGAACGGCAGGAACGTCCCGCTGCCGGAGCGGGCCGCCACCCAGGCGGTGAGCCGGGAGGCCGCGGACACCACCACGGCCGTGCTCCGGGGCGTGGTGGACGGCGGCACCGGCACCGCGGCGCAGGCCGCGGGGCGGCCGGCGGCGGGCAAGACGGGCACCGCGGAGGACGACCAGGCGGCGTGGTTCGCCGGCTACACGCCCGACCTGGCCACCGTGGTCACCGTGATGGGCCAGGACCCGCGCACCGGCGCGCACACCTCGCTGTACGGGGCGCTGGGCGAGCCGCGCATCAACGGCGGCGGGCTGCCGGCCCGGATCTGGGCGGCGTTCACCGGCGCGGCGCTCGACCGGGAACCGGTGCAGGACTTCGACCTCCAGCTCCAGCCCGGGGCGGAGGAGTCGGCGTCGCCGGCGCCGGAGGATCCGGACCAGCAGCAGCCGGACCAGCCCGGCGAGGACCCCGGCGGCGAGGAACCCGGCGGCGAGGTCCAGGCGCCCGGCGACGCCGGTGCCCAGGGGCCGCCGGGCGGCCTCGGTCCCTACCAGGGCGTCGTCCCGCCGGGAGCGCAGGGTCTCGGCGGCTCGCTGCCGGACACGGCACGCCGCCGGGCCTTCCCGGCGCCGCGCCACCACCGGACCGCGGCACCCCGACGACCCACGGCCCACCACTCCCACCGGGTCCGCCACTCCCACCGGGTCCGCCACTCCCACAGGACCCACCCGACCCGGGTCCGGCCCCCGTTCACGATCTCGTTCGAGTAGCCCCGGAGAGGGCGCGCCTCATACCGGGGCTGCGCCCCCGCTCAGGGGCGCGGGCCGTGTCCTGCCGTGCGGGCCCGGACGTCAGAGGTACAGGCCGGTGGAGTCCTGCGAGCCCTCGAAGCGGTCCGCGGCCACCGCGTGCAGGTCCCGCTCACGCATCAGGACGTACGCGACCCCGCGTACCTCCACCTCCGCACGGTCCTCGGGGTCGTACAGAACGCGGTCCCCGGGCTCCACCGTCCGCACGTTCTGACCCACGGCGACCACCTCGGCCCACGCCAGCCGGCGCCCCACCGCGGCGGTCGCCGGGATCAGGATCCCGCCGCCGGAGCGCCGCTCGCCCTCGGTGGTGTCCTGCCGCACCAGCACTCGGTCGTGCAGCATCCGGATGGGCAGCTTGTCGGGGTGGTCAGGGGTACGGTCCATCTCGCTGTCCGCGTGCCTCTCGCTGTTCGCGCTCACGCCATGAACCTACCGGGCCGCGGGGCACCCGTGCGCCGGTGGGTGTGCGCTTTGTGCCCAAGCACACGGCACCGGCCCCAGCGCCACCCGGCACCGGCCCCAGCGCCACCCGGCACCGGCCCCAGCGCCACCCGGCACCGACCCCGGCGGCCGGTGCCGCCGGCCTCAGCGCCCGCGCCGCCGGGAGCCGGCCACCAGCAGCCCGACCACGCCGACGGCCACGAGCGCCGCCGGCACGATCCGCTCCGGACGGGGCCTGCCCTCGTCGTCGACGAACTGCCTGCGCACCTCGGTCACCAGCCGGTTCGCGCGCACGTAGGCACGCCCCAGGGACCGGTCCACACCCTCGACGACCTTGGCCTTGGCGTCCCCGGCGATCGTCTTCGGATGCACCCGGACGCCGATCTCGTCGAGCGCCTCGGCCAGTCGCGCCCGGCGGCGCCTGATGTCCGCCTCGATCTGCGCAGGGGTCCTGGTATCCGCCGCTTCCGACACCGCGCTGCCTCCGTGGTCCGATCCGGCGCCCGGCGCCGGCTGTGCTGGGTCAGGGCGACAGTCTGTCAGCTCACCGCGGCCAGGACGGCACGGCACCCCCTGCGGGCTCGTTAGGCTCGTATCCGTCAGCCGCCCACGGCACCCGTGGACCACCCGTCTTTCACCCGCCCGGCGCGCGGCCAGCGCCCGTCCGCCGGGGGAGCCAGGAGAACGACCATGAGCGAGCGCCTCCAGCCGGGCGACACCGCCCCCGCCTTCACCCTCCCCGACGCCGACGGCACCAAGGTCTCCCTCGCCGACCACCGGGGCCGCAAGGTGATCGTCTACTTCTACCCGGCCGCGATGACGCCAGGCTGCACCAAGCAGGCCTGCGACTTCACCGACAACCTGGACCTGCTCACGGGCGCCGGCTACGACGTGATCGGCATCTCCCCCGACCGGCCGGAGAAGCTGGCCAGGTTCCGCGAGAAGGAGCAGCTCAAGGTCACCCTGCTGGCCGACCCGGACAAGTCCGTCCTGGAGCAGTACGGCGCCTTCGGCGAGAAGAAGCTCTACGGCAAGACGGTCACGGGCGTGATCCGCTCCACCGTCCTCGTGGACGAGGAGGGGAAGGTCGAGCGGGCCCTGTACAACGTCAAGGCCACCGGCCACGTGGCGAAGATCATCAAGGACCTCGGCCTCTGACCTCCGGGCCGCCGGCCACCGGTCACTGACACCTCGGCCACCGGTGACCGGCACCCCGGCCACCGATCAGCGGCCCCCTCGGTCACCGGCCGTACACACCTTTGCCTTCGCACTCCAAAGTGTGACGAAACTCCCCCGCAATGGGGGATTTCGTTTGCGGCGGCCGTATTGGAGCAAGCGATCCATGGACGTGTGCCCCGGACGAAGGAGGGATCCGCGCCATGGCGGTCAGCGGGCATGACCACGAGGCCGACCCCGAGGCGGTCAAGCGCCATCCGGCCCTGTTCCGCGCCGTCAGACGCCGCAGGAACCCCCCGCTGCGGCGCACGGACATCACCGTCACGGACGAGGCGGCGGTACGCAGGGCGGTGAAGGCGGCCGCGCTCGGCAACGCCATGGAGTGGTTCGACTTCGGGATCTACAGCTATCTGGCCGTGACCATCGGCCATGTCTTCTTCCCGTCCGGGAACGACACGGTCCAGCTGCTGTCGTCCTTCGCCACCTTCGCGGTCTCCTTCCTGGTGCGGCCGATCGGCGGCATGGTCTTCGGCCCGATGGGCGACAAGGTCGGCCGGAAGAAGGTGCTCGCCCTCACCATGATCCTGATGGCGGTCGGCACCTGCGCGATCGGCCTGATCCCGTCCTACGCCACGATCGGCTTCTGGTCCCCGGCGCTCCTCATCCTCTTCCGGCTGGTCCAGGGCTTCTCCACGGGCGGCGAGTACGGCGGGGCGTCCACGTTCATCGCCGAGTACGCGCCGGACAAGCGGCGCGGCTGGTTCGGCAGCTTCCTGGAGTTCGGCACGCTGTCCGGGTACGTCGGCGCGTCCGGGATCGTGGTCATCCTGAGCTCGGTGCTCAGCCAGGGCCAGATCGACGCCTGGGCGTGGCGTATCCCGTTCCTGATCGCGGGGCCGCTCGGCGTCATCGGCCTCTATCTGCGACTGCGGCTGGACGAAACCCCTGCCTTCCAGAATCTGGAGGAGCACTCCGCGCACACCATCGCCGACGCGGCGAACCGGGTCGAGACCACCACGAAGGGCGAGCTGGCGGACATCTTCCGCAACCAGTGGCGCACGCTGATCCTGTGCATCTGCCTGGTCGGCGCGTACAACATCACCGACTACGCACTGCTGTCGTACATGCCGACGTACCTGACGGACGAGCTGCACTACGGCACCATCGACGGCCTGGTGGTCCTGCTGTGCGTCATGGTCCTGATGATGCTGATCATCAACCAGATCGGCAGGCTCTCCGACCGGTTCGGCAGGAAGCCGCTGCTGATGGCCGGGATGCTGGGCTTCCTGGTGCTCTCGGTGCCGTCGTTCCTGCTGGTCAGGCTGGGTGGTCTGGTGGCGGTGTCGGCCGGCCTGCTGCTCCTCGGGCTCTCCCTGGTCTGTCTGCTGGGCACCATGTCGGCGGCGCTGCCCGCGCTCTTCCCGACCCAGGTGCGGTACGGCTCGCTGTCGATCGGCTACAACCTGTCGGTGTCCGTCTTCGGCGGCACGACACCGCTCGTGATCACAGCGCTGATCAGCTGGGCGGGCACCAACATGATGCCCGCGTACTACGCCGTGGCGGCGGCGGTGGTCGGGGTGATCTCGGTGGCCTGCATGAAGGAGACGGCGCAGCGGCCGCTGGAGGGCTCCCCTCCGTCGGTGGAGACCCCGGAGGAGGCCGCGCGGCTGGTCGAGTCGCAGGCGCCGGAACCCAGGTTCTGAGGGGAACCCGTGTTCCATGGGGTGAGGTCGCCGTATTGTGCGGCGACCACGGCCCCGCGACGACTACGATGTTCCCCGGTATGCGGCCGTGGTGGAACTGGCAGACACGCTGGGTTTAGGTCCCAGTGGGCTAACACCCCGTGAGGGTTCAAGTCCCTCCGGCCGCACGGAGGCCCTGGTTCACCGGAACCAGGGCCGTTCCCTTGTACGGGCACGCCTGCGGGGCTCCGCGGGGCCCCGGTCCGGTGCCGCTCAGGAAAGCAGCTCGCGCACCGCCGGGACCAGTGCGCGGAAGGCCTTCCCCCGGTGGCTGATCGCGTTCTTCTCGGCCGGGCTCAGCTGCGCACAGGTCCGCAACTCGCCCTCCGGCTGGAGGATCGGGTCGTACCCGAACCCGCCGTCGCCCACGGGCTCGTACCGCAGCACCCCCCGCAGCCGTCCCTCGACCACCCGCTCCCGCCCGTCCGGCAGCGCCAGCGCCGCCGCACACGCGAAGTGCGCCCCCCGGTGGGCCTCGTCGATGTCGGCGAGCTGGGCCAGCAGCAGTTCGAGATTGGCCTGATCGTCCCCGTGCCGCCCGGCCCAGCGCGCGGAGAAGATCCCGGGCGCCCCGCCCAGCACGTCCACGCAGAGCCCCGAGTCGTCCGCCACCGCGGGCAGCCCGGTCGCCCGCGCCATCGTGTGCGCCTTCAGCAGCGCGTTCTCAGCGAACGTGACCCCGGTCTCCTTGACGTCCGGCAGCTCTGGGTACGCGTCCGCGCCGACCAGCTCATGGCCGAGCCCCGCATCGGCGATGATCGCCCGGAGCTCGGTGACCTTGGCGGCATTGCGGGTGGCAAGAATCAGGCGCGTCATGCGCCCAGTATCGCGACCGTGTGCCGGTGCCCGGCCGGCAGGGCGACCCCGCCGGCGGGCCCCCCGGCCAAGGCGCCCCCGGCCAAGGCGCCCCGCTCAGGGGCCCTCAGGGCGTGCAGACCTTGGTCAGCTCGCCCGCCGCGTCGGTGACCGGGGTCAGGTCCGGCGCCTCGTCCCCGTTCCGGACGGCGGTCCTGACGTTCCGCACCGCTTCCTGCAGGTCGTCGACGGCCTTGTTGACGTCGCCGTCGTCGGTCTTGTCGCCTATCTTGGCGAGGTTCTTCTCGATGGCGTCCAGCGCGTCGTCGGCCTTGGCGGGGTCGTCGGAGGCGTTCTCGACGGCCTGCTGGAGGTCGGTGACGCTGTCCGCGATGGAGTCGGCGGTGTGCAGGCAGTCCATTGCCTTGCCGACGGTGTCACACCCCGTCAGGACGGGCGCCGCGAAGGCGGCACCCGCGACGGCGGCGACGACGGCGGTGGTGATGCGGCGACGGCCCGAAGCCATGGCGGCGGTCCTCCCAGGAGTCACGGCGGAGCGCACGGTGCACCCGCGCGCCGTACTAGTGAGAAAACGCCGCCGGAACGGCCCTTGGTTGCCTTTTTACCCTTCGAACCATGGCGCCGGCCCGTAAGGCACGCTGATCGGCCACGTGCGCCGCGCCGACCGCCACCACGCCGGCCCCCAGCTCCACGCATCGGCCACCGCCGTCCCGAGGACCGCCGGCACCGACGACCGGCGCCCCTACTCCAGCGCCGCCCGCTGTGCCGCCGCCAGTTCGGTGCAGCCCGCCACGGCCAGGTCCAGCAGGGCGTTCAGCTCATCGCGGGCGAAGGGCTCGGCCTCCGCGGTGCCCTGGACCTCGACGAAGCGCCCGTCACCGGTACAGACCACGTTCATGTCGGTCTCGGCGCGCACGTCCTCCTCGTAGCAGAGGTCCAGCATCGGCACCGCGCCGACGATCCCGACCGAGACCGCGGAGACGGAGCCGGTGAGCGGGGTGCGCCCGGCCTTGACCAGCTTCTTGCGCTGCGCCCAGGCCACCGCGTCGGCGAGCGCCACATAGGCGCCGGTGATGGCGGCGGTGCGGGTGCCGCCGTCGGCCTGGAGGACGTCGCAGTCCAGGACGACGGTGTTCTCGCCGAGGGCCTTGTAGTCGACGACGGCGCGCAGGGAACGGCCGATCAGGCGGGAGATCTCATGGGTGCGGCCGCCGATCCGGCCGCGGACGGACTCCCGGTCGCCCCGGGTGTTGGTGGCCCGGGGCAGCATCGCGTACTCGGCGGTGACCCAGCCCTCGCCGGAGCCCTTGCGCCAGCGGGGCACCCCCTCCGTGACGGAGGCCGTGCAGAGGACCTTGGTGTCGCCGAAGGAGACGAGGACGGAGCCTTCTGCGTGCTTGCTCCAGCCCCTCTCGATGGTGACCTTGCGGAGGGCGTCGGGGGTGCGGCCGTCGATGCGTGACATGGGGCGAGCCTAGCGGCGTCCCCTCCGAGGGGGCTCCGCCCCCGGGCCGCCCGCTCAGGAGGGCTGGTGACCGCCCCTCACATCATGTCCTCGATCTCCGCCGCGATCGGGTCCGCGTCGGTGCCGACGACCACCTGGATCGCGGTGCCCATGGTGACGACGCCGTGCGCGCCGGCGGCCTTGAGGGCGGCCTCGTCGACCTTGGCGGCGTCGGCGACCTCGGTGCGCAGGCGGGTGATGCAGCCCTCGATCTCCTCGATGTTCTCGATGCCGCCGAGTGCGGCGACGATCTTCTCGGCCTTGGTGGGCATGTCCGGCTCCCTCGTGTGGTCCCTGTGGCGCAGCTGGCCGTGGCCCAACTGGTCTACACCAGTAGGCCCGACTCCCTCAACCGCCATCTGGGCCCTATGGCCCAGGACACAGGAGTCGCGGGTTTCGGACAGCCGTGACCCCATGTTAGAACAGGTCTACACCACTGTGGTGTAGACCACTATTCCCCCGCTGCCCGGCCGTACCGTGCCTTTGGGCTGCGCCCCCACATGGAGGACGTTGATGACCACCGCCACCGCCGCGGCGGCGCCCGCGAAGAAGCGGGGTTCGGGCCTGTTCCAGGGCCTGCAGAAGATCGGCCGCAGCCTGCAGCTCCCGATCGCCGTGCTGCCCGCGGCGGGCATCATGGTCCGCCTCGGCCAGGATGACATCTTCGGCAAGGACGGCCTCGGCTGGGACAAGGTCGCCGCCGTCTTCAGCAACGCGGGCAGTGCTCTGACCGGGTCCCTGCCGATCCTGTTCTGCATCGGGGTGGCGATCGGCTTCGCGAAGAAGTCGGACGGCTCGACCGCGCTGGCCGCGGTGGTCGGCTTCCTCGTCTACAAGCAGGTGCTCCAGGCGTTCCCGGTGACCGACGCGGTGATCAAGCACGGCGAGGACGTGCCGGCCACCTACAACGACCCGGGCGTGCTGGGCGGCATCATCATGGGGCTGCTCGCGGCGGTGCTCTGGCAGCGGTTCCACCGCACCAAGCTGGTGGACTGGCTGGGCTTCTTCAACGGCCGCCGGCTGGTGCCGATCATCATGGCGTTCGTCGGCATCGTGATGGGCGTCTTCTTCGGCCTGGTCTGGGAGCCCATCGGGCACGGCATCTCCAGCTTCGGCGAGTGGGTGACGGGGCTGGGCTCCGGCGGTGCGGCGCTGTTCGGTGCGGTCAACCGTGCACTGATCCCGATCGGTATGCACCAGTTCGTCAACACGGTGGCCTGGTTCCAGCTCGGCGACTACACCGACTCCGCCGGACATGTGGTGCACGGCGACATCACCCGCTTCCTCGCGGGCGACCCGTCGGCCGGCATGTTCCAGTCCGGCTTCTTCCCCATCATGATGTTCGGCCTGCCGGCCGCCGCGCTCGCCATCGCGCACTGCGCCCGTCCCGAGCGCCGCAAGGCCGTCACCGGCATGATGGTCTCGCTGGCGCTGACCTCGTTCGTCACCGGTGTCACCGAGCCGATCGAGTTCTCGTTCATGTTCATCGCGCCGGTGCTGTACGTGCTGCACGCGCTGCTGACGGCCTTCTCCATGGCGCTGACCTGGGGGCTCGGCGTGCATGCCGGCTTCAACTTCTCGGCGGGCTTCATCGACTACGCGCTGAACTGGCACCTGGCGACCAAGCCGTGGCTGATCATTCCGATCGGGCTGGTGATGGCGGTGGTGTACTACGTGGTCTTCCGCTTCGCGATCGTCAAGTTCAACCTGCCGACGCCGGGGCGCGAGCCGGACGGTGAGGTCGAAGACCTCACCAAGGCCTGAGCCTCCGGGGCCGCACCGGTCCCCTGCCGGGGCTGCTCCCCGGCAGGGGTGCGGGGAACTGCGCGACGGGCCACGACGGGACCGTGGAGGACCGGGCCGACGGGAAGCGTCAGATCCAGTATTCGGCGCCCGGCACCGCCAGCTCCGCGGGGCCGTCGTACTCCGCACGGGCGTCTGCCAGGTTGCCCGCGGGATCCGTCCACGGCGGAATGTGCGTGAGGACCAGCCGCCGGGCGCGGGCGACCCGCGCGACCTCGCCCGCCTCCCGGCCGTTGAGGTGCAGATCCGGGATGTTCTCCTTGCCCGCCGTGAACGCCGCCTCGCAGAGGAACAGATCGGTGTTCGCGGCGAGTTCGGCAAGCTCCTCCGCGGGCCCCGTGTCCCCCGAGTAGGTGAGGGACGTGCCGTCGTGCTCCAGCCGGATGCCGAACGCCTCCACGGGGTGCCGCACCTTCTCCGTGCGGACGGTGAAGGGGCCGATGTCGAAGCTCCCGGGCTTGACCGTGTGGAAGTCGAAGACCTCGCTCATCGAGGACGCGGACGGCGTGTCCCCGTACGCCGTGGTCAGCCGCTGCTCGGTGCCCTCGGGCCCGTAGACGGGGATCGGGTTGCAGCGGCCGCCGTCGTGCCGGTAGTAGCGGGCCACGAAGTAGGCGCACATGTCGATGCAGTGATCGGCGTGCAGATGGCTGAGGAAGACGGCGTCGAGGTCGTAGAGACCGCAGTGGCGCTGCAACTCGCCCAGGGCACCGTTGCCCATGTCGAGGAGCAGCCGGAAGCCGTCGGCCTCCACGAGGTAACTCGAACAGGCCGAGTCCGCGGACGGGAACGAGCCCGAGCAGCCGACGACGGTGAGCTTCATTGCTGCTGGAACCTCCGCGCGGGCTTACGTTGGACGGGACGGCCGTAACGGCGACGGGACAGAGGGGGTGCGGGTCGTGCGGTCGGGGGCACCTGCCCGGTCCTTGAGACACTGGGGGAGAGCGTAAGGCGCAAAAGTGCCGGTCGCTCCTCCGTCGAGGGCCGTTGTGGGGGAACTCACCTGCGGTGTCACCGGTTCGGCGGCCTCGACGTCCCCGGGGCCGGGTACGGTCGCGTCATGGACGCGTCCTGGTGGCCCGCGGTGATCGCCGTCGTGCTGCTCGCGCTCCTGGCCACGGTGGCCGATGGGTGGGGGCGGAGCGGGCGGGGACCCAGGCGGCGGGCACGGGACAGGCGTTCCCGTCGTAAGGACCAGCCCCGGGAGTGAGCCCGGCGGGCTCCTCCCCTGACCACCAGGGTGCCACCTAGAGGGGCGCGGAGTCGCCGGCCCGGCACGCGCGGGGCGCTCCCGGCCCGGCCGGGAGCGCCCCTGTCCGAGGGCCTAGGCCCAGAGCTGGCCGTGCAGGGTTTCGATCGCCTCTTCCGTGGTGGCCGCGGTGTACACACCCGTCGACAGATACTTCCAGCCACCGTCGGCGACGATGAAGACGATGTCCGCGGCCTCCCCCGCCCGGAGTGCCTTGCGGCCGACGCCGATCGCCGCGTGCAACGCCGCACCGGTGGAGACACCGGCGAAGATTCCTTCCTGCTGAAGGAGTTCACGCGTCCGCGCCACCGCGTCGTCGCTGCCCACCGAGAACCGGGTGGTGAGCACGGAGGCGTCGTACAGCTCGGGAACGAAGCCCTCGTCGAGGTTGCGCAGGCCGTAGACCAGGTCGTCGTAACGCGGCTCCGCGGCGACGATCCGGATGTCCGGCTTCTGCTCGCGCAGGTAGCGTCCCGCACCCATCAGCGTGCCGGTGGTGCCGAGGCCGGCCACGAAGTGGGTGACCGCGGGCAGGTCGGCCAGGATCTCGGGGCCGGTGGTGGCGTAGTGCGCGCCGGCGTTGTCCGGGTTGCCGTACTGGTAGAGCATGACCCAGTCGGGGTGCTCGGCGGCGAGTTCCTTCGCGACCCGGACGGCGGTGTTGGAGCCGCCCGCCGCCGGACTGGAGATGATCTCCGCCCCCCACATGGCCAGCAGCTCGCGGCGCTCCTGCGAGGTGTTCTCCGGCATCACGCACACCATCCGGTAGCCCTTGAGCCGGGCCGCCATGGCGAGCGAGATGCCGGTGTTGCCGGAGGTGGGCTCGAGGATGGTGCAGCCGGGAGTGAGGCGGCCGTCCTTCTCGGCCTGCTCCACCATGAACAGCGCCGGGCGGTCCTTGACGGAGCCGGTCGGATTGCGGTCCTCCAGCTTCGCCCAGATCCGTACCTCCTCGGAGGGCGACAGCCTCGGCAGGCGGACCAGCGGGGTGTTGCCGACCGCGGCGAGGGGGGAGTCGTAGCGCATCGGGATCAGGCCCGGCCGCCGGCCACCGCCGGGAGGATCGTGACGCTGTCGCCGTCCGACACCTTGGTGTTCACGCCGTCCAGGAAGCGGACGTCCTCGTCGTTCAGGTAGACGTTCACGAAGCGGCGGAGCTGGTCGCCGTTCTCCTCGTCGATCAGGCGGGCCTGGATGCCGGTGTGCCGGGTCTCCAGGTCGGCGAAGAGCTCGGCGAGGGTCGTCCCCTGGGCCTCTACGGCCTTCGCGCCGTCGGTGTACTGGCGGAGGATGGTCGGAATGCGGACCTCGATGGCCATGGCTTCAGGGCTCCTGTCGGGTGGGTGTCGGTTCGGTGGGCGCGCGGCACCACGGTACGGCCGCGATCCCCTGCGGTGCGGGGCGGTGCGGGTGTGCGCGGCCGGGCGCCGCGGCTCGGGCCGCAGGGCGGCGGAGCTCAGCGCGGACAGATCGCGCTGGCCATCCTGCAGAGGTCGACGTGCAGCCGCGCCACGAGCATCCCCCCGGGGGCGGCTCCCATGCCCTCAAGGCGGTCGTGGCGCCTGGCGGACACGGGTGACTCCCCCACCGGCGTCTTGTCGCTCACGTCTTGAGGAACCATGCCGTCATCGTATCGATTCCCACCCGGCCCCCCGAGATGTGATCTCGCATCCTGGATGTATTTCATTCGCAGTACGAGATAGCAGATAGGCCCGGACCGCCCATATTCCTACCGGTGTCGGATTCCTTATACATGTACGCACCCGTTATGACCTCTATATGGGCATTCACCGGATACATCGAGTTTTGCGCCTGGTACGGAGGTGACTCGCGACGTAGAAGTGTTGAGACGAGGGAGCAGACCGTGATCACACGAGAGCAGATACCGAGCGTGCTGGACCACGCCGTGTACGACAGCCAGGGGAACAAGATCGGCGACGCCAAGCACATCTTCCTCGACGACGTCAGCGGCCGCCCCGAATGGGCCAGTGTGAAGACGGGCATGTTCGGCGCCCGTGAGTCCTTCGTCCCGATCAGGGACGCCGCGCTGGTCGAGGACCACCTGGAGGTCCCGTACGACAAGGCGAAGGTCAAGGACGCCCCCACCGTCGCCGTCGACTCCGGCGGCCACCTCTCCGCCGAGGAGGAGCACCGGCTGTACGAGTACTACGGCGTGGAGTGGGACACCGCCTGGCAGAGCACCGGCCAGCCGGCCGAGGGCCGCACCGGCCCCGGCACCGGTGAGCCGGGCACGGCGGGCGAGAGCGGCGCCGCGGGGCGGCCCGCCGCCCCGGCGTTCGGGGAGACCGCCGGCGCGGAGCGCCGGGCCGGGACCGAGGAGACGACCGCCGCGGGCGAGGCGTCCAGGATGCCCGGCGCGGGCGGCCCCTCCAGTGAGCGGATGGCCGCCGAGGGCGGCATGCCCGCGTCCGCCGCGGAGCCGGCGCCCGAGCGCGCCCGGCGGGCCGAGCGGGCCGCGGGCGACTTCGGGGACGCCATCACCCGCTCCGAGGAGCACCTGCACGTCAGCACCGAGCGTCAGGAGGTCGGCCGGGCGCGGCTGCGCAAGTACGTGGTCACCGAGGAGGAGGAGCAGCGGATCCCGCTGACCCACGAGGAGGTCAGGGTGGAACGCGAGCCCATCACCCCGGAGAACCGGGACGCCGCCCTGGCCGGCCCCGAGATCGCCGAGGGCCAGCACGAGGTGACGCTGCACGCCGACCGTGTGGTGATCGAGACCGAGACCGTGCCGGTGGAGCGGGTCAGGCTCGGAGTGGAGGAGAAGACGGAGCAGGAGACCGTGCGCGGGGAGGTCCGCAAGGAGCGGATCGATGTGGAGATGCCCGAGGAGGGCGCGCCCGGGACGCCCGGCGAGAGCGGCCGGAGCGGCCGGAGGGGCCGGTAGGGCACTCCGGCCGACCCGGCCGGCGGGCGGGGTACGGCCCCGTACCGGTGGCCGCCTCGGACGTCCTTCGCAAGGCGTGGGGGTACCCCCAGAGGTGCCCCCAGGCCATTCAGGCCACAGTCGGGCCACTCAGGCCACAGTCAGGTCGGTCAGGTCGGTCAGGTCGGTCAGGTCGGTCAGGTCACAGTCCCGCGGCCCCTTGAATGCGGGGCTGCGCCCCGCAGGTGCGCGTCAGTCCGCGTAGGCCTCGACCACGCGGACCTCCTCCTCCGTCACTTCCCCTTCCACGATGCGGAACGAGCGGAACTGGAACTCGCCGAGTCCGTCCGTGTCGGCCGTGGAGACCAGGACGTAGTGCGCGCCCGGCTCGTTCGCGTAGGTGATGTCCGTGCGTGACGGGTACGCCTCGGTGGCGGTGTGCGAGTGGTAGAAGACCAGCGGTTCCTCGTCGCGCTCCGCCATGCCCTTGTAGAGCTTCAGCAGGTCGCCCGAGTCGTACTCGTAGAACGTGGGCGAACGGGCGGCGTTCAGCATCGGGATGAACCGCTCGGGGCGGTCCGAGCCCTCCGGGCCCGCGATCGCGCCGCAGGCCTCGTCCGGGTGGTCCTTGCGGGCGTGCGCGACGATCTGGTCGTAGAGGGCCTGGGTGATGGTCAGCATGTCGGTCAGGATAAGCATGCGCCCCAGGCGTGCGTTTCCCCACGCCCCCGCCGGGGCGCGGGGAACCGCACGCCGCCTACATGTCCCCCGCGGAGGCCCCGCCCGGCCCGCTCTCGCCGGCGGCCGCACGCCCGGCGGCCGCCTGCGTACGGGCGAACGCCGCCGGATTGCGCGCCCTGAGCACCAAGTAGCTCACCACCATGACCAACGCCCACAGCGGCGCGCAGTAGAGCGAGATCCGGGTGTCCTTGTCGATGCCCATCATCACGACCACCACGCCGATGAACCCGAGCGCGAACCAGCTGGTGAACGGGGCGCCGGGGGCACGGAAGGCCGAGCGCGGCAGCTCACCGCGGTCCGCCTTGGCCCGGTAGCGGAGCTGGCAGACCAGGATCATGATCCAGGCCCACATGCCGGAGATCGTGGCGAACGACACCACGTAGGTGAACGCGTCCCCCGGCCACTGGTAGTTGATCCACACGCCGACGAGCATCAGCGCCGCCGAGAACGTGGTGCCGACCAGCGGGGTGCCGCTCCTGGTGAGCCGGGTGAAGACGGCCGGGCCCTGGCCGTTGCGGGCCAGGTCGCGCAGCATCCGGCCGGTCGAGTACATGCCGGAGTTGCAGGACGACAGCGCGGCGGTGAGCACCACGAAGTTGACGATCCCGGCGCCGGCCGCGAGGCCCATCTTCTCGAAGGCGGCGACGAACGGGGAGACGCCGGGCTGGAAGCTGGTCCACGGCACCACCGACAGGATCATGATCAGCGCACCGATGTAGAAGACGGCGATCCGCCACGGCACGGTGTTGATCGCCTTCGGCAGGGTCTTCTTCGGGTCCTTCGACTCCCCCGCGGTGACGCCTACCAGTTCCACGGCGAGGAAGGCGAACATCACGATCTGCAGCGTCATCAGGGTGCCGCCGACGCCCTTGGGGAAGAACCCGCCGTCGCTCCACAGGTGGCTCACCGAGGCGGTGCTGCCGGCGTCGGAGAAGCCGACGGTGAGAATGCCGACGCAGATGAGGATCATGCCGACGATCGCGGTGACCTTGACCATCGAGAACCAGAACTCCAGCTCGCCGAAGACCTTCACCGATATCAGGTTCACGCCGTAGAGAATGACCGTGAAGACCAGGGCCGAGGCCCACTGCGGAATGTTCCACCAGAACGTCATGTAGGTCGCCGCGGCGGTGACCTCGGTGATGCCCGTGACCACCCAGAAGAGCCAGTACGTCCAGCCGGTGATGAAACCGGAGAACGGGCCGATGAACTCGCGCGCGTACTCCGAGAAGGAGCCCGAGACCGGGCGGTACATCAGGAGTTCACCGAGGGCCCGCATGATGAAGAAGATCACCAGGCCCGCGACCGCGTAGGCCAGGATCAGGCTGGGGCCGGCCTTGGAGATCGCCTTGCCCGCGCCGAGGAACAGGCCGGTGCCGATGGCTCCGCCGATGGCGATCATCTGGATCTGGCGGGCGCCCAGCCCGCGCTGATAGCCCTCGTTGCTGCGGCCGCCGACCGCCGTGGAGCCCAGTGCTTCTGGGCCGTCGCCGTCGTGGTGGTCCACCTGGGCCGAGGTCATGGTGGTTGCGCCTTTCTCCATGCCGATCCGCCTGAATGGCCGCGGATCGGGTCGCGATCCCCCCGGATGTGCTGGAGTTGTGCCTGCCGGCGGTCGGCCGGCTGGGGCGCCCCCGGAGAGCCTGGGTGAGCCCTCTGGCGGTCGTGAAGATGTATCACGGCCTATGAGGTGATCAGATACCTATATGTGACCTACATCACTGGAAAAAACGCACGAATGCCACTCGGGTCGGCCATTCGGGTGACTGACGGTGACAGGATCGTTATCCGGATTTGAGCCTCCGCTGAGCGAACGCGTGCGCGACGGGGCCCTGGCCGGGGCGGCCCGGCGTACGCGCCGGGTTGCGTGTGCGGCACGCGCTGCTGCGACCGGTGCGCTTCCTGTTCCGCCGGGCTGGGGTGGCTCTGGCGGGGTGGACTTCGCTGGGGCTGGGGTGGCTTCTGTTGGGGTGCGGCGGGGGTGTCGTGCGCGCCTGCGGCTTTCGTCGTGGCCGGTGCGCCTTCTGTTTCGTTGGGGGGCGGGGCCGCGGGGGGATCTCCGTCCTCGGTCCGGCGCCTTCCGTAGACGTTTGAGCTCGCTGGTCTTGGCGCCGGCCGCTGCGGGCGGACATCCCCCCACGTCCCCTCACGCTCGTACGCGACTGCGACCCGGTGGGACCTGAGGTGACCACGGCACGCTCCTCCTACCCGTGCGGGCAGACGTTCCGCAGGGCTGGGGAGCACCTCCCAGGCCTTTCAGGCACTGGGGGGAGGGGGGTGGCCGGGGAGGTCGGTGGGCCGTCAGGGAGACAGGGTGGTGACGAGGGTCTCCTGGAGGCCGCCCAGCCACAGGTAGGCCATGACCATGGGCTTGCGAGGGTCGGAGTCGGGAAGCCGGTACAGATCGTCCGCCTCGTCCTCGTCCCGCACCTCCAGCCGCGCCCCGATCGCAAGCCGCAGATCGTTGAGCGCCCCCAGCCACCGCCGCGACTCCTCCGGCCCGAGCCGCAGCACCGCCCCCTCGTCCCCGGCAGGGGTCAACGCGTCCAGCGACCGGATCACCGCGAGCGCGTCCTCCCGCTTGCGCGCCCGCAGGTCGTTCTCCGTGAAGCGGCGGAACTCCGCCGAGAAGGAGCGCTGCTGCTCCGCCTCCTCCGCGGTGTCGGGCGGCCCGTCCGGCCCCCCGTACGCGTCCGGGAAGAGCCGCTTGAGCACCGGGTCGGACGGCGGCTCCGTGGGCCCCTCCGCGAAGAGTTCGGCCAGCGGGTCCTCCTGCTCCTCCTCGGCGGGGCCGGGCCCGATCAGCTCCAGGAGCTGGACGGCCAGCGAACGGATGATGGAGATCTCGACCTCGTCGAGCGCGACGGCAGCCCCGCCCCCCGGGATCGCTTCGAAATGTCCTGACATCGCAGAGAGCCGCTACTTCCGATCCTGCTGAAGGGTGGCCCACAGGCCGTAACCGTGCATCGCCTGCACGTCCCGTTCCATCTCCTCGCGGGTGCCGCTGGAGACGACCGCCCGGCCCTTGTTGTGCACGTCCATCATCAACTTGGTCGCCTTGTCCTTGGAGTACCCGAAGTACGTCTGGAACACATAGGTGACGTAACTCATCAGGTTGACGGGGTCGTTGTGCACGATGGTCACCCAGGGGAGGTCCGGCTCGGGTACGGCGAATGCCTCCTCGGCCGACTCGGGCTTTTCGATCTCTAGCGGAGCGGGAGCCGTCACACGGCCCATGCTGCCACCACTGACCGGCCCACGCACAAACCGACCCCACCCACCCTCGCCCAGCTACCGCCAGGGGGTGTCGCAAGCCACGGCACCGAAATCGTCAGAGTGACGAGATGAGGGGTACGATTCCGGCATGAACACTGCGGATCTGGGGTTGCCGGTCGACGTTCCGTCGACGGCACTCTTCACCGACCACTACGAGCTGACCATGCTGCAGGCGGCCCTCGGTGCCGGCACCGCACAGCGCCACTCGGTCTTCGAGGTCTTCACCCGCAGGCTGCCCGAGGGGCGCCGCTACGGCGTGGTCGCGGGCACCGGACGGGTCCTGGACGCCGTGGAGAACTTCCGCTTCGACGAGCCCGTGCTGCGCTTCCTGCGCGACCGGCGTGTCGTCGACACCGCCACGCTCGACTGGCTGGCCGGCTACCGCTTCGGCGGGGACGTCTGGGGCTATCCGGAGGGCGAGGTGTACTTCCCGGGCTCCCCCATCCTGCGGGTGGAGGGCAGCTTCGCGGAGTGCGTCCTGCTGGAGACGGTGATCCTCTCGATACTCAACCACGACTCGGCGATAGCCGCGGCCGCCTCCCGGATGGCCTCCGCGGCGGGCGACCGCCCGCTGATCGAGATGGGCGCCCGCCGCACCCACGAGCTGGCCGCGGTCGCCGCGTCCCGCGCCGCGTACGTGGGCGGCTTCACCAGCACCTCCGACCTCGCCGCCGGCTTCCGTTACGACATCCCGACGGTCGGCACCGCGGCCCACGCCTTCACCCTGCTGCACGACACCGAGACCGACGCGTTCCGCGCCCAGGTCGACTCGCTCGGCCGGGGCACCACCCTGCTCATCGACACCTACGACGTCCGGGAGGCGGTCCGCCGCGCGGTGGAGGTGGCCGGGCCCGACCTCGGCGCCGTCCGGATCGACTCCGGAGACCTGCTGCTCGTCGCGCACCGGGTGCGCCAGCAGCTGGACGAACTGGGGGCCACCGGGACCAGGATCGTGGTCACCTCCGACCTCGACGAGTACGCGATCGCCTCGCTGGCGGCGGCGCCGGTGGACGCGTACGGGGTCGGGACCCAGCTGGTGACCGGGTCCGGGCACCCGACGTGCTCCATGGTGTACAAACTCGTCGCCCGCGCGGAGTCCGCGGACGCGGCGGCGCCGCTGGTGCCGGTCGCCAAGAAGGCGCTGGGCGGCAAGACGTCCATCGGGGGGCGGAAGTGGGCGGCTCGGCGGCTCGACGCGGACGGGGTGGCCGAGGCGGAGGTGGTCGGGACGGGCCCGGTGCCGCAGGAACTCGCCGACCGGCAGCTGCTGGTCGAGCTGGTCAAGGGCGGGCAGGTCGTGGCCCGCGAACCCTTGGACGTCGTCCGCGACCGCCACGCCGCGGCTCGCGCCAATCTCCCTCTCTCCGCCACCCAACTCTCCCGCGGCGAGCCGGTCATCCCCACGGAGTACGCCTAACCACGCGCGGACGCCCCGGGGTGGGCGGGGCGGGCCCCCTTCCCCCGTCCCGGGTGGGTGGGGGTGGAGGTGGCTCCTCCCCCTTCCCCGTCTGCTCCCGGCGGCGCGGACCGGTACCGTCCTGGCACCGCGCGTCGTGGACTGTGCCCACTTTCCCCCAGCGCCTGAAGGTCCTGGGATGCGCCCCAGCACTGCGGAACGACTGCCCACAGCGGTAGGCAGGAGCGCGCGGGTTGGCGCCCACAGCGGTTAGCAGGGCCCATGCTGGCTGTGGTGACCTCAGACCCCACCGGGCCGCAGTCGCCGACGAGAGGTGAGGGGACGTGGGGGGATGTCCGCCCTGGGGGTACCTCCCAGGCCTTTAAGGCACTGGGGGAGTCCGGCGCCACGACCAGAGAACCCTCCAGTGTGCGGAAGGCGCCGGACCGTGGGGGCACCTCCCACGCCTTCAAGGCAGTGGGGGAGGAGATCCCCCCGCGGCCCCGCCCCACGACGAAGCAGAAGGCGCACCGGCCACGAGAAAGCCGCAGACGCGCACGACACCCGCGGTAGTGGTCGCGCTCTCGCGGAAAGCATTCCCAGTCTCTAGGCTCGGAGGCAGCGGCCGGCCCCGTCCCACCCACACCCCCAGGAAGCCAGGAAGCCAGCCCCCACGAAGCGGACCGCCCCGGACCTCACGGTCCGCGCCTGCGCACCCCACCCCAGCCGAAGGACACCGACCATGCGCCGCGCCCTGATCGTCGTAGACGTGCAGAACGACTTCTGCGAAGGAGGCAGCCTCGCGGTCACGGGGGGCGCGGACGTAGCCGCCGCCATAACCGAGCTGATCGGTCAGGCCACGGCCGGCTACCGCCACGTGGTGGCCACCCGCGACTGCCACATCGCCCCGGGCGACCACTTCTCGGACCACCCGGACTTCGTCCGCACCTGGCCCGCACACTGCATCGCGGGCACCGAGGGCGTCGGCTTCCACCCGAACTTCGCCCCGGCGGTGGCCTCCGGCGGCATCGACGCGGTCTTCGACAAAGGCGCCTACACAGGCGCATACAGCGGCTTCGAGGGCGTGGACGAGAACGGAAGCCCGCTCGCGGACTGGCTGCACAGCCACGGCATCACGGACGTCGACGTGGTCGGCATAGCCACGGACCACTGCGTACGGGCCACGGCCCTGGACGCGGCCCGCGAGGGCTTCCGCACCCAGGTCCTGCTCGACCTGACGGCCGGCGTCTCGGCGGCGACGACCGAGCGCGCCCTGGAGGAGCTGCGCGAGGCCGGCGTAGAGCTCACGGGCAAGCCCGTCGTCTGAACCAGGCACCCCGCACGCCCAGCGACCCACCCCGCGGACCCGCACGCCACCCGGGGCACCCGCCCACCCTCACGAGCCGGACAGGCGGCCCCACGGACGAGCCCGACAGCCCGCCAGAGAGACGAGCCGGACAGCAGCCCCGCGGACGAGCCCCCGCGGACGAGCCGGGCGGCCCCTCACGCCCCCGTGAGCCCCCCACTCTCGTGCCCCGTGGCCGTCCACTCCGCAGGCACCGTCAGCGGCGCCTCGGTGTAGAGCCGGCGGGCGGCGGGCACGGCCGGGCCCTGGCCGGGGCCCGCGGGCAGCGGGGCGACGCCGTCGGGACCGGCCGGGGCGCCGTCGCCCGGACCCGTCCGGGCGAAGAGCGCTCTGATCGGGTGCCACAGCTCGTCGGGCCGCAGCGGGGCGGTGCGCCATATCAGGCCGTCCGGATGGTGCAGCACCGCCGTGACCTCGTCGGGGGTGGGCGGATGGGAGTTCCCGCGGAGGTAGACCGACCGCAGCCCGAGATTGCGGAGCCGGGTCAGAGCACGGGAGCGGTTGGCCGCGTGCACCAGCACACGGACGGTGCCCCCGTCGCCACCGCCCGTGCCCGGGCCCCCGGCACCGACCAGCACAGCGGCACCCGGCACCCCGGCGCCGGGCACACCCGCACCGCCCGGCACACTCGCACCGCCCGGCACACCCGCACCGCCCGGCACATCCGCACCGGCGCCACGCGCCGCACCCGCGCCCCCCGGCCTGGGCAGGGTCAGGGCGACCACCACCGTGCCGTTGGGCAGCTTGCAGAACCCTCCTTGGGCCATTCCGGTCACACCCCCGTGAGACGTCGTGTCAATAAGGAACCCACAGGACGCACCTAAACACGACCGGCCGCCGCCCCGCTAGTGGGCAACGGCCAATCGCGCTCTGACCTGCGTAAACAGACGATTACCGAGGGGCTGCGGCCACCTGGACGGTGATCGTGGAGCCGCTTGCCGGCTCCTTTTTGATCTTGATCTGGGTGCCGGTGTCAGGAACCTTCACGCTTCCGGTGGGGTTCTCGTCCGACCAGTAGGACCGGTTGTGATCGTCGAAGACGGGCACCCCGGGACGCGACGTGATCCTCAGCGGGACATCCGCCTTGTGGAGGGTGATCGCGTCCGTGGGCCGGGTGCTGAAGGAGGCGTCGAACGGCTGGTACTTGTTCCGCAGGACCGTGCCGTCCCGCCACTTCAGCGGGGCCGGGTGGGCGTCGACCGGCAGGATCAGGCCCTCGCCCGGGTGGACGCTGGTGTTGTTGTCCGCCTGCGAGGTGTCCCAGAGCCAGACCATCAGGCCGTTCTGGTACGGGAAGTGCTCGACCCAGTCGGGACGCGCGGCGGAGCCGAAGTTGTACGGGCCCACCTTGAGGGTGGTGTCGTACGACACGTACTGGCGGTTCTCCGCGATGTAGTACTCGTCGTAGTCCTTGGTGAAGGACCCGCCGATCCGGGAGAAGCCGGTCGCGGTCCAGCCGCCCGCGTCGCCCTCGGCGTCGTCCGCGAAGAGCGGCGTGCCGTCCGCGGTGATGGTGAGGTCGTCCGCCGCGAAGCCCTTCTGGGCGACGCCGCCGTCGGTGGCGTACCGGAAGCGGAGGTCGATCTTCTGGCCGGCGTAGGCGTCCAGCGGGAAGTCCAGCTTCTCGTAGCCGCCGGAGGTGCCGGTGAGCGCGGGGCGGTCGCCGCCGTCGCGCGGGAGTGCCCTGCCGTCCGCGGTGCCGTCCAGCGGCGTCCAGGTGGCGCCGCCGTCCGGGGAGACCTCCGTATAGAGGTAGTCGTAGTTCTCCTCGATGTCCCACCAGCCGGAGAGCGACAGGTCGGCCTTGGCGGCGCCGGTGAGGTCGACGGACCGGGTGAGGGTGTTCCTCAGGTCGTCGCCCATGCCGCTCCACCACTGCTTCTCGCCCTGGGCGGGCGGCACGATCGTGGTGGTGACGGACTTCTTCGGCAGCTCGACCACGAGGGCCTGCGGGCCCGCGGTGTTGTACTCCGAGACGCCCAGCTTGTGGGTGGAGGCGGTGGCCGCCGTGGCCTCGTCATAGTTCAGCCAGCCCAGTTGCAGCTTGTCCCAGGCGGTCATGTCGCCGGGCAGGTCGCCGATGGCGTTCCTGCCGGTGCCCAGCCAGGAGCCCGCCGACATCAGCGACCAGAAGCCGACCGAGTTGTCGTCGGCGCCTGTGGTGTCGTAGAGGTCGGGAAGGCCCAGGTCGTGCGCGTACTCGTGGGCGAAGACGCCGAGTCCGCCGTTCTCCGGCTGCATGGTGTAGTCGCCGACCCAGATGCCGGTGTCGCCTATCTGGGTGCCGCCGGCCTTGTTGCCTGCGGGACCCGACAGGCCGGCCTGGTCGCCGTACGCGTACCAGCGGTGCGCCCACAGGGCGTTCGCGCCCTGGACGCCGCCGCCCGCGGACTCGTCCTCGCCGGCGTGCACGATCTGGAAGTGGTCGATGTAGCCGTCGGGCTCGTTGAAGTTCCCGTCGCCGTCGAAGTCGTAGCGGTCCCAGGTGTCGTACCGGGCGAGGTCCGCCTTGATCTGCTCGTCGGTCCTGCCCTGCGCCTTCTGCTGCCCGACCCAGGCGTTCACGCCGTCGCGCACCAGGTCCCAGACGTTGGCGCAGTTGGTGTCACCGCAGTAGTCGGAGCCGTAACGGGCCTCGTTGTACGGGACCTTCACCCAGTCGGACACCTCGCCGTCCACCGAGTAGCGGCCCGAGGAGGTCTTCTCGTAGTACGTCTTCAGGGATTGCTTCGGCCCGCCCCGGGCGTCCTCGCCGGTGCCGAAGTAGAGGTCCTGGAAGTGCTGCCGGCCGTAGTCGGCCTGCCAGGCGGTGCTGTTGTCCCGGCTGCGGTCGGGCTCGGCTATCTCGTTGTGCGCGGGGCCCGGGTCGCCGCCGTACTTCACGGCCGGCGGCTGGGGTCCGTCGGGGCCGTCCGGGTCGTACGTCGTGGTCTCGTCGACCTTGTCGCCGAACTCCGCCAGGATGGTGAATATCCTGTCGGTCTTCTCCCGGCCCAGCTCGACGTACTTCTTGTCGTCGAGCCTGACGACCTGCGAACCGCCCCGCTCGGTCACCTTCTTCCCGCCGGCCAGCACCTGCCTCAGCGCCGACTCGCGCAGCTGCTCCTGCTGCTTGGTGAAGGGGCCGTCGAGGTTGTCGCTCCGGTCCCTGCCGGCCGCCGGGTCGTGGCGCGCGGCCGCCGCCACGGCGGTGGGGGACGCCGCGGTGGCCTGCGCCGTGCCCGCGTTGGCCGATAACGCCGCGGTGGCCGCGGCGAACGCCGCGACCACCGCGCCTGCTCTGAACGTCCGTCGTCTGCTGTGCATACCGGGAACTCCTCCCCCCGTGGCCGCGTGGGCGGTCAGGGATTCTCGATCGGGGGCCCGTCGCGATCTACGCGCGTGCGAGTCCCGATATTCGACCGGAGTCTTCGGAGAAAAGACAGTCCTTGACGTGGACAGGGCGGCTGTATTAGGGGCGGCTCGCCGGCTGTTCCGGAGCGTTCGTTCGGTGGACGTGATGACTCCGTGCGCCCCCTGTGCACCGGCACCGTGGGTGAGTCGATGCTTACCTGTGGTGCCGCTCGGGCATCAGCCGAGTAGGAGTCAGTGGACGGTGCGCTGGCGCATGCCCTCATGGCGTCCGCGCCGGGGTGCCCGCGTGCCGGCCCGGGCTCGACAGCCGCATATCCGTGTGCCCGAAGGCCCGAGCCCGCCCGGGCCCGAGTCTTCTGGCCTGTCGTCAGCGCACCCCCCGAATCGCGCTCCCGAGGACGGATCCCCGCCATGCCTCGTCCGACCGCCGCACAGTTTGCCTACGGGTTCTGCACCGTCGTGCTGTCCACGCTCGCCATGCTGCTGCTCTCGCAGACGTCGTCCGGAGTGGGGGTGGCGGTCATCGCCCTCGCCGCGCTCGGCCTCGGTCTGCTGGTGGCGGTGACGGTCCCGCTGCCGCGCGGCGCGCGGGCGTCGTCCGGAGAGCGGGGAGCCGGCCGGCCACGCGGGGCCGAAGGGGCGTCCGAGGGGACGGCCCGGGAGGCCGCCGCGCAGGCGGGGGCGGAGGCGGAGGCATGGGACGGGCGGCCGGATGCGGCCGCCGCTCCTTCCGTCCGGCACGCCCAGGGCCGGCGGGCGCACGGCCGGCGGGTGCGGGTGCCCTGATCCGCTGCCGGGCACGCGGGTGCGCCGGACCGTGGGCCCGGGACGTACGCGTGGTGCCGCGGCGTCCGGGCGCGCGGCGCGGGCCCCGGTGCCGCTCGGTGGCCGTCAGACGATACTGACGACCACCGTCTTGGCGGCCTTGTCGTGCAGGCCCTGCTTGTAGGGCCGGTCGAAGAACGACCAGCCGCCGCTGATCGCCGTCCAGACGAAGGCGCAGCAGAAGGCGAACGGCACCCACAGCACCGCGGCCCGCGCCAGGGAGGTCTGGAGCGACGGCGTGGAGCCGTCGCTCAGGTTCGCGACCCGCAGCTTCAGCAGCCGCTTGCCGAGGGTCTGGCCGCTGCGGGAGATCAGGACGGTGTCGTAGGCCATGTAGAGGACGGCGGTGATCAGGGACTCGCCGAGGGACCTGCCGAACTGCATCCGGCCGTTGATCTCGTACGCGGCGACGCCCAGGGCCAGCGAGATCAGCCACACCACGACGCCGACGAGGACGATGTCGATGATCCTGGCCAGGACGCGCTTGCCGCTGGGGGCGAGGGGTGGCATCCCGGCGAGGGGGTCGGGTGAGCCGTAGACCCCGCCGCCGCCGAAGGGGCCGCCGAACGGTTCCCCGCCGCCGGGCGGTGGGCCGTTCCCGCGCCGGCCGCCGAAGGGGCCGCTGCCCATCCAGCCCCCGCTGCCCGGCCCGCCGTCGATGCCACCGGGTGCGCCGGGGTCACCGGTCCGGCCGTCCTCGGGCGGCGGCCGTTCGGGACCGCCGCCCCCGGCGCGGGCCCACCCCGAGCCGGCGTCCCCGGCGAGCGGACGCGCGAAGCCGCCGTGGCCGGCCTGGGGCCGCCCGGCGGCGGCCCGTGCGGACGCCGGTCCGGGGCTGCCGTTGACGGAGGTGGGCCGGGCGGTGCGGGCGTGCGAGGCCCTGGGGCGCCGGGAAGCGCCGTCCCCCGCGGGGGGCCGCCCGCCTCCGGTGTCGCCGGGGCCGCCGCCGCCCGCCGCTCCGGGGCCGTCCGCGCCGGCGTCCGGCACCCACGCGCCGCCGGGTGGTCCGTCGGACGCGTGTTCTCCCCCTCCCGTGGGTGCGCCGCCGCCGGGGGGTGAGGTGCCGCCCTTCGGCGGCCGGCGGCGGGTGAACGGGTCGTCTTCGGGTGGCTCGCCGGGGCCCGGGGACGGTTCGTTGCTCATGGCCCGAGTCGACCCCGAACGGTCCGCGTCCGCACTCGGCGGGCCGCCGTCCGGATGAAGCGGGCACCTTGCCGGCGGGGCTCGGCCGGCGGGGGCCGCGCCCCCACGTCCTGCCGGGGGCCGCACCCCCACGTCCTGCCGGGGGCCGCACCCCCACGTCCTGCCTCCCGGCCACCGGGCCGAGCCCCCTCCGGTCCCGTCCCCTCGCCGAACACCGGCCGATGGGATCTGAGCGCGCCCACGCGGCGGAGCCTCCTCCACTGCCTCAAGGCGCGGGAGGTGCCCCCAGGTCACCGCCCCGCGGACCTCGCACCGGAGGCAGACCTCCACCCTCCCGCCACCCGGCAGCCCACCCCCACCCCGCCAGGGGCGCGGGGAACCGCGCGAGAAGCCCGCACACATCCGCAGCGGACCACCGGGGGCGAGCCCCCTCCGGCCTCTCCCCCGGCCACCCGCCGGCGGAACGCGCGGGTCAGGACGCGACGAACGTGTGGGCCGTCTTGTCGTGCCAGCACTGGCGCCACGGGCGGTCGAAGACGCACCACAGGACGCCCACCACGCCCACCACCAGCAGCCCGAGCACGCTGTAGACCAGCCAGCGCCGGAGGGCCGCGGCGAACGACGGCGGCTGGTGGCCCTCGATGTCGCGGACCTGCAGTCCGCAGAGCTTCTTGCCGAGGGTGCGCCCCCACTTGGCCGTCGGCACCGCCTCGTAGAGCGCGCCGAAGACCAGTAGGACGGCGAGCACGATGCCCAGGGAGGTGCCGGTGGTGCCGTCGAGCAGCCAGACGGTGACGGTCTCGCCGGACAGCCTGGCGGCGTCGATCTTGTCCTGGATGTGGTCGATCGCCCGGGTGCCCAGCGGCACGGCTGCGACGGCGGTGACGGCGGCGAGCACGACCGTGTCGACCAGCCGCGCGGCGAACCGTTTCCCGAGCCCCGCCGGGCGTGCCGAGGCCTGTGCCTGCGCGGCCGCCAGGAACGGATCGCTGGTCGGCGGCTTCCACGGCACCACGGGCTCGTCGCCGCCGCCCGCCCCCGCCGGGGCCCCCGGCGCCTGGAGCGTCGCCGGGGTCCCCGGCGGGTGGGCTCCGGGCCACGGCTCCGAGGGCCCCGCCCCCGGCTGCTGCGGAAGGTAGGGCACGGTGCCGGGCGCCGCCGGGACGCCTGCGACGGTGGGGCCGCTGGTGCCGGTCGTCTGCGGGCCCTGCGGGCCGCCGAACCGGCCGGGTGCCTGGCCGCCGGGCCCGGGCGGCGCCGGCAGAGGGGTGCCGCCGGGCGTGGCGGACTCGGGGCCCGCGCCCGGGCGTACGGCGCGGATGGTGACCGTACCGGTCTCGACGGGACCGCGCGGCGGGGCCGGGCGGTCGCCGGAGGCGGGGTCGGCGCCGTCGTCGGGACGGCGGAAGACCACGGTGCCCTCGGGGCTGCCGCCCGGGCCCCGGTCCTGCTCGCCGGTCCCCTGGCCGGAGCCCGGGGCGCCCTGCTGGGCGGCCCGGATCTGCATGGTGCCGTCCGTCCTGGCGCCCCCGCCGGTCTCCCCGCGCGGTCCGCCTCCGCCGGTCTCCCCGCGCGGATGCCCTGCTGCGCCCGTCTCCCCCGACGGCCCGCCGCCCCCGCCGGTCTCGCCCTGTGCGGGCTCCGGGGCGTGCGGCACACGGGGGTCGGCGGCGCCGGAGGTGCCCCAGGACACCCGGCGGTCCTGCTCGCCGCCGAAGCCGGACTGCCGGGAGGCGTCCGCCTGCCACGCCGTCGCCGGCTCGGGCCGGCTGCCGTGCGGCGCGCCCCGGTCGCCGGACGTGCCCTCGCCGGGGGCGGTGCCCGGGCCGCCCGCCGACGTCCCGCCGGCCGGCCCCTGTTCGCCCGTGCCCTGCGTCTGACCGGTCTCCGGGGTGCTCTCCTCCCAGCCCTGCGCCGCGGGACCGGTCTGCTCGGGGATGCCGGGGTGCGGCACCGGGGCGGCGGGCTCCACGCGGTCGTGGGCACCGGACTGCTCCGGGATGCCCGGGTGCTCCTGGTCCCCCGAGACCTGCTGCGGGATGGCGGACCCGGGCGGCTCCTCGTCGAAGAAGACGGGACCGGTCTCCTCCACCGGCGACGGAGCCGCACCGGCACCCGGCGGGCGCGGCAGGGTCTCGCCGGCGGCCGGGGCCGGACGGCTCGTGCCGGGCACCCAGGCGGCACCGTTCCAGTAGCGGACGTATCCGGGAATGGACGGGTCCGGGTAGTAGCCCTCGCGGGGCCTGTCGTCGCCGGGGGCCGGGGTTGGGGCGCTCATGTCCGTCGTCCCGTATCTGCTCGGGGATCTGTGAGGGTCCACATCTATCAGACCTGTGCGCAGGCCTGGGCCCGTGTGGCCGCACGGACCACTTTCCGGGCAACGGCACCGCCCCCGCCCGTTCGACGGCGGCCCCCTGGGACGTCTGGGCGGGCCCTCGCCCCGCGCGGCGGCCGGTCGTGCGCGCGCCGTCGCGCGCCGGGTCGCGCCCGCCGCGCCCTGCGCTGAGCAGAAAAATTCTCCGAACCCGCGTAATGCTCACGCCGTTGCGCGCTCTGTGAATGTGCGGGCCCGTTTCACGGGCGCCGTCGCGACAGCGTGGCCGGGGGCCGCCGGCCACACGACCGAGGAGAGGAAGGCCGCGACATGCACACCGTGGTGGAGCGCGAACTCGAGTTGAGCCTTGTTCTATCGCCCGAACGCAGCATCCCGGTACCGGCACTGTTCAGCTACCGCACCGCCGACCCGTATGCCGTCCACGTCACCTTCCACATCGGCTCCGACCACCCGGTGCACTGGACGTTCGCGCGGGAGCTGCTGGTCGAGGGGGTGTTCCGGCCGTGCGGGTACGGGGACGTACGGGTCTGGCCGACGAAGGTGCGGGACAGGCGCGTGGTGCTGATGGCGCTCAGCTCGCCGAACGGCGACGCGCTGCTGGAGGCGCCTGCTGACGTGGTGTCCGTCTGGCTGGAGCAGACCCTGCGGGAGGTGCCGCCGGGCGAGGAGCCCGAGCGGCTCGCCATCGACAGCGGACTCGCGGCGCTGCTGGCGGCCGCGGCCGCCGACGACGTCCGGGTGGCCGACCCCTGGCCGTCGGACGACCCGGGGGACGGTGAGTGACCGGCCGGGCGGGGGACGTCGCGCGCCCGGCGCGCGACGTACGCCAGGGGGCCGCGGGACCACGGTGCCCGCGGGCCCGGGTCAGAACAGCTTGCCGGGGTTGAGGATGCCGTGCGGGTCGAACGTCTTCTTGATCGCGCGCTGCATGTCGAGGCTCACCGGGCCGACCTCGCGGGCCAGCCACTCCTTCTTCAGCACCCCGACGCCGTGCTCGCCGGTGATGGTGCCGCCGAGTTCCAGGCCGAGGGCCATGATCTCGTCGAACGACTCCCGGGCCCGGCGGGACTCGTCGGGGTCGGAGGCGTCGAAGCAGACGGTGGGGTGGGTGTTGCCGTCCCCGGCGTGGGCGATGACGCCGATGGTGAGCTGGTTCTTGTCGGCGATGCGTTCGATGCCCTCGATGAGCGCGCCGAGCTGTGAGCGGGGCACGCAGACGTCGTCGATCATCGTGGTGCCCTTGAGCGCCTCCAGGGCCGTGAGCGAGACGCGCCGCGCCTGGAGCAGCATCTCGGACTCCGCCAGGTCGTCGGCGGGCACGACCGAGGTGGCGCCCGCGGCCTCGCAGACCGCGCCGAGCGCCGCGAGGTCGGCGGCCGGGTCGGGGGTGTCGAAGGCGGCGAGCAGCAGCGCCTCGGTGCTCTCCGGGAGGCCCATGTGGGCCATGGCGTTGACGGCGCGCAGGGTGGTGCGGTCCATCAGTTCGAGCAGCGAGGGGGCGTGGCCCTCCGCCATGATCCGGCAGACCGCGTCGGACGCGTCCGCCGCCGAGCCGAACTCCGCGGCCAGCACGAGCTGGGCGGGCGGCTGCGGCTTGAGGGCGAGCACGGCGCGGACCACGACGCCGAGGCTGCCCTCCGAGCCGACGAACAGGCGGGTCAGGTCGTAGCCCGCGACGCCCTTGGCGGTGCGGCGGCCGGTGCTCATCAGCCGCCCGTCGGCGAGCACCACGTCGAGCCCGAGCACGTACTCGGCCGTCACCCCGTACTTGACGCAGCACAGGCCGCCGGAGGCGGTGCCGATGTTGCCCCCGATGGTGCACATCTCCCAGCTGGACGGGTCCGGCGGGTAGTAGAGGCCGTGCTCGCCGACGGCCTTCGAGAGGGTGGCGTTGATGACGCCCGGCTCGACGACGGCGATCCGGTCGACCGGGTTGATCTCCAGGATGCGGTCCATCTTGACGAGGGAGAGCACGACGCAACCGTCGGTGGCGTTGGCCGCGCCGGACAGTCCCGTCCGCGCGCCCTGCGGCACGACGGGGACGCGCAGCTCGTGGGCCGTGCGCAGGGTGTGCTGGACCTGTTCCACGGTGCGCGGCAGCACGACGGCGGCCGGGGTGCCGGCCTCGCAGAAGCTGGCCATGTCGTGGGCGTAGGAGGCCGTCACGTCGGGGTCGGTGAGGACGGCCTCCTCGGGGAGGCCGGAGCGGAGGCGTTCGACGAGAGTGGGACTCATGATCACAGCGTCGCACCCGGCGCCCCCGCTGTGAACCCCCGCACGCCCCACCCGCCGGTGGGGGGCCGTGCGGGCAGTCCCCCGCGCCCCTGAGCGGGCCGGGGCGGAGCCCCGGACGAGGGGGAGGCCGGGCAAGCGGGGCTAGAGATTGCCGCGGAGGGCCTGTTCTCGTTCGATCGCCTCGAAGAGGGCCTTGAAGTTGCCCTTGCCGAAGCCCAACGACCCATGCCGTTCGATGATCTCGAAGAACACCGTCGGCCGGTCCTGGACCGGCTTGGTGAAGATCTGCAGCAGATACCCGTCCTCGTCGCGATCCGCGAGAATCCGCAGCTCACGCAGTGTCTCGATGGGCACCCGGGTCTCCCCGACCCACTCCCCGAGGGTGTCGTAGTACGAGTCGGGAGTGTCCAGGAACCGCACACCCGCCGCACGCATGGTGCGTACGGTGCGCACGATGTCGTCGGTGGCGAGCGCGATGTGCTGGACGCCCGCGCCCCCGTAGAACTCCAGGTACTCGTCGATCTGCGACTTCTTCCTGCCGACCGCGGGCTCGTTGATGGGGAACTTCACCTTGAGGGTGCCGTCGGCGACCACCTTGGACATCAGGGCGCTGTACTCGGTGGCGATGTCGTCGCCCACGAACTCCTTCATGTTGGTGAAGCCCATCACCGTGTTGTAGAACCCGACCCACTCGTTCATGCGGCCCAGTTCCACGTTGCCGACGCAGTGGTCGATCGCCCGGAAGGTGCGGTGCGCGGGCGGCGGCACGAGGGGGTCCGCGGCGGCGTACCCGGGCAGGTAGGGGCCGGTGTAGCCGGACCGCTCCACCAGGGTGTGCCGGGTGCTGCCGTAGGTGGCGATGGCGGCGAGCACCACGGTGCCGTGCTCGTCCTCCACCTCGTACGGCTCGGCGAGGCCGCGCGCGCCGTGCGCGGTGGCGTAGGCGTACGCGGCGCGGGCGTCGGGCACCTCGATGGCGAGGTCCACGACGCCGTCGCCGTGCTCGGCGACGTGGGAGGCGAGGAACCGCCCCCAGTCGGTGGCGGGCTTGATGACGGACGTGAAGACGAACCGCGCCGAGCCGTTCTCCAGGACGTAGCCGGCGGTCTCACGGCTGCCGTTCTCGGGGCCCGCGTAGGCGACGAGCCGCATGCCGAAGGCGGACGAGTAGTAGTGGGCGGCCTGCTTGGCGTTGCCCACGGCGAAGACGACGGCGTCCATGCCCTTCACCGGGAAGGGGTCGGCCTGCCGTGCGGTGTCGGGGGTCCGGGTGTGCGCTGGGGTGTGCGCTGATGTCGCTGCCATGGCGTCAGGTTCTCGCCGTTCCACAAGGTGTGCAACAGATCACGGATTCACTGGGCAGAATGCCCAGCGGTACGGCACCATGGCCGGACGATCTGTACAGGATGACCACACCGATTATCGCTCCGGAGGACGCGTTGGCGATCGATCGTCTGGACGGCAGGCTGCTGGTGCTGCTGGCGCGGGAGCCCAGGATCGGCGTCCTGGAGGCCTCCCGGCGGCTCGGCGTGGCCCGCGGCACCGTGCAGGCCAGGCTCGACCGGCTCCAGGCGAACGGCGTGATCCGTGGTTTCGGACCCGAGGTGGACCCGGCCGCGCTCGGCTACCCGGTCACCGCCTTCGCGACGCTCCAGATCCGGCAGGGCCAGGGCGCGGACGTCCGCGCGCACCTGGCCACCGTCCCCGAGGTGCTGGAGCTGCACACCACCACCGGCAGCGGCGACATGCTCTGCCGCCTGGTGGCCCGCTCCAACGCCGACCTGCAGCGCGTGATCGACCGTGTGGTGGGCATCGACGGGATCGTGCGCGCGTCCACCGCCATCGTCATGGAGAACCCGGTCCCGTTCCGGATCCTCCCGCTGGTCGAGCAGGCGTCCCAGGACGCCTGAGCCCGCGGGGCGCCCCGTGCCCCGCCCGCGCCCCGCGCCCCCGCCGGGTCACGGTGCGTGCGGAGCGCCCGCTCGCGGCCGCCGGCCGGGCCACCGGCGCGCGGCGCCCGAGCCCCCCGCGCCGCGCCCGGCCGGGGAGCGGCCGCGCGGGGGCACCACCGGTTGCAGGAGTCTTCCGCGCGCCACCGGCAATACGAGACCCATGACCCATGGATCCGTGAACAGACCGGGCGGGCAGGTGGTGCAGTGAGCTTCTGGGACTATCTGGCGGGCCGTCACCAGCAGTTGCTGTACGACGCGTACCAGCACGCCTCCGCCGTCTTCCAGTGCATGGTGGTGGCCACCGCCCTCGGTGTGCTGGTCGGCGCCCTGACCTACCGGAGCGAGTGGGCGGGCTCCCTCGCCATGGCCACCGGCTCCACCCTCCTCACCGTCCCCTCGCTCGCCATGATCGGGCTGCTGATCCCGCTCGCGGGTCTGGGCGTGGCGCCGACGGTGATCACGCTGACCCTGTACGGGCTGCTGCCGATCGTCCGCAACTCCGTCGTGGGCCTGCGCGGGGTGGACGCCACCCTGGTGGACGCGGCGAAGGGCATCGGCGTGTCCCGCACGGCCCGGCTGCTGCGGATCGAGTTGCCGCTCGCCTGGCCCGCGATCCTCACCGGGGTCCGGGTCTCCACCCAGCTCCTGATGGGCATCGCCGCCATCGCCGCCTACGCCTCGGGCCCCGGCCTCGGCAACGAGATCTTCCGCGGAATCGCCTCCCTGGGCAGCCGCAACGCCCTCAACCAGGTGCTCGCGGGCACCCTCGGCATCGTCGTCCTGGCGCTGCTCTTCGACGCCGCCTACGTCCTGCTCGGGCGGCTGACCATCCCCAGGGGGATCCGTGTCTGACACCGCGCCGGAAGGCACCCCGCCCGACCGCCCCACCGGGGGCCCGGCCGAGCGCCCCGCCGAGCACCGCACCGGGGGCCCGGCCCGGCCCCTCGACCGGGAACCGGCCGCCCGCCCGGCCGGCGGCACCACCATCGAGCTCGAAGGCCTCACCAAGCGCTACCCGGGCAGCCGGGCCCCCGCGGTCGACCATGTCACGCTGGGCATCGGGGCCGGCGAGACGGTGGTGCTGGTCGGCCCGTCGGGCTGCGGCAAGTCCACCACCCTGAAGATGATCAACCGGCTGATCGAGCCGACGTCCGGGCGGATCAGGATGGGCGGCGAGGACGTCACCCGGATCGACCCGGTGCGGCTGCGCCGCAAGGTGGGCTACGCGATCCAGTCCTCCGGTCTCTTCCCGCACATGACGGTCGCCCAGAACATCGCCCTGGTGCCGAGGATGCTCGGCTGGCCGAAGGCCCGGGTGCGGGAGCGGGTGGCCGAGATGCTGGACCTGGTGGGTCTCGATCCCGGCGAGTTCCAGGGCCGCTACCCGCGGCGGCTCTCCGGCGGCCAGCAGCAGCGCGTCGGCGTGGCCAGAGCGCTGGCCGCCGACCCCCCGGTGCTGCTGATGGACGAGCCGTTCGGCGCGGTCGACCCGATCACCCGGGACCACCTCCAGGACGAGCTGATCCGCCTCCAGCGCGAGCTGCGCAAGACCATCGTCTTCGTCACCCACGACTTCGACGAGGCGATCAAACTGGGCGACCGGATCGCGGTACTGCGGGAACACTCGCACATCGCGCAGTTCGACACCCCGGAGGCGATCCTCACCAACCCGGCCGACGACTTCGTCTCCGGCTTCGTCGGCGCGGGCGCCGCGCTGAAGCGGCTCAACCTCACCCGGGTGCGGGACGTGGAGGTCACCGACTATCCGACGGTGACGCTCGACGACCCGCTCCAGGAGATCTTCGACCGGCTGCGCTCGGGGAGCACCAACGAGCTGCTGCTCCTGGACCGGCGCCGCCGGCCGTACAAGTGGCTGCGCCGCGGGGACCTGATGCTCGCCAAGGGCTCCCTGGCCCGGGCCGGCACGCCGGTGCAGGACACCGTGACGCGGGACGCCACGCTGCGGGACGCGCTGGAGGCGGTGCTCACCGACAACGCGGGGCGGGTCCCGGTCACCGGGCGGCACGGTGTCTACACGGGCGTCGTGGACGTGGAGACGCTGATGAACTCCGTCCACGAACTCCTCGCCGCCGACCGCCTCGACGCGCTGGACAGCCGGCACGAACTGGAGGAGCGGCGCCGCCTTAGGGCGCACCGGGCACCGGACGGCGACGCGCTCGGGGAGGCCCCGGCATGACGGCGACGCCCTCGCGCACGGACGGAACGGGTGGGTACGACGGGACGGACGGCAGGGGCGGGACGGACGGCAGGGGCGGGACGGACGAGGCGGCGCCGGGGTCGCCGGCCACCGCGTCCGCCGGCGCCGGCGGCGGGGAGCCGGCCCGCATCACCTGGCGGAAACTCGTCGTCCTCCCGTCGGTGCTCGCCGTCGTCCTGCTGATCACCTGGCTGTGGTTCCGCGGCGCCCACCTGGACGCGATCTCCCGGAACGCGCTCGCGGGCGGCAACGTCCGGGTGCGGCTGTGGCAGCACATCGAGCTGACCGCGATCTCGACCTTCTTCGTGCTGATCATCGCGATCCCGCTGGGCATCCTGCTCACCCGGGGGCCACTGCGCGCGGCGGCCCCGGTGGCGCTGGCGGTGGCCGCCGTCGGGCAGGCGGTGCCGGCGCTCGGCCTGCTGGCCCTGCTGGTGATCCGGCTCGGCATCGGCATACGGGCTGCGCTGATCGGCATCGTCGTCTACGCGGTGCTGCCGGTGCTCGCCAACACGGTCACGGGCCTGCGCGGCACCGACCCCACGCTGCTGGAGGCGGCCCGCGGCATCGGCATGTCGCCGATCGCCGTCCTCGCCCGGATCGAGCTGCCGCTGGCCGTACCGCTGATCCTGGCCGGGGTGCGCACGGCGCTCGTGCTGAACGTGGGCACGGCCACCCTGGCCACGTTCGGCGGGGGCGGCGGCCTGGGCGACCTGATCACCACCGGCATGACCGACCAGCGCATGCCGGTGCTCTTCCTGGGCTCGCTGCTCACCGTCGTCCTGGCGCTGCTCGTCGACTGGCTGGCGTCCCTGGCGGAGCTGGCGCTGCGGCCCCGCGGATTGGAGACGGGCACATGACGTACCGGAGAGAGCGCAGGGGCGACGGCACGGCGCAGGGCGGCGCGACGACGGCCCGCCGCCGCGCGATGGCCGCTCCCGGTCGCGGCACGGCTCCCCGCCGCGGCACGGCTCCCGGCCGCGGGACGGCACCCCGCCACGGCACGGCTCCCCGCCGCGTCCCGGCGCTGCGCGGGACCGCACACATGGCGCTGGCCGCCGCTCTGGCGGCCGTCCTCACCGCCTGCGGTCTCACCAGCGGCTCGCCGATGGTCGACTCGGTCGCACCGGGAACGGTCGGCGCGGGCCGGCCGCTTCAGGGCGCCACGCTCACCGTCACCTCGAAGGAGTTCACCGAGCAGCTGATCCTCGGCGCCGTGCTGGGCATCGCGCTGGAGGCGGCCGGGGCGAAGGTCGTGGACCGCACCGGCATCCGGGGCTCGTTCGGCGCCCGCGCGGCCGTCCAGCACGGCGACGCGGACGCCTCGTTCGAGTACACGGGCACCGGTTGGATCACCTACCTCGGCCACACCAAGCCCGAGCCCGACCCGCACAAGCAGTGGCAGAAGGTCCACGACGGCGACCTGCCGGGCGGCCTCACCTGGCTGCCGCCCGCCGACCTCAACAACACCTATGCCCTGGCGCTCAACCCCGCGAACGCCCGCAAGTACGGCACCCGCACCCTGTCGGACGTGGTGCGGCTCGCGAGGAAGGACCCCGGCGCGGTCACCGTGTGCGTGGACGGGGAGTTCGCCGTCCGGGAGGACGGCCTGCCCGGGATGGAGCGGGCGTACGGCATGCACCTGCCCGCCGGGCGGATCCGCAGGATGGACGCCGGCATCGTCTACACCCAGGTCGCGAAGGGCTCCTGCACCTTCGGCGAGATCTTCACCACCGACGGCCGCGTCAAGGCCCTGCACCTCAGGGTGCTCAGGGACGACCGGCACTTCTTCCCGAACTACAACGCCGCACCGCAGGTCAGCACGGCGACACTGAAGAAGTACCCCGCCATACGCGGCGTCCTCGCCCCGATCACCAGGAGGCTCACCGACGCGGTCGCCCAGGACCTCAACGCGAAGGTCGACGTGGACGGTCAGGATCCGCACCAGGTGGCGCTCGACTGGATGGTGAAGGAGGGGTTCGTCAGGAGATGAGGGACGGCGACGGGGCCCGCGGGGCTCCGTCGCCCCGGCACCCCGCGCCCCGGCACCCCGCGCTCCTCAGCAGCTCGGCACCGGTCCGCCGGACTTCAGCGCCCGCAGCGCCTGGATCGCGCCCTTGAGGGTGGTGACCGGGACCACCCTGAGCCCCTTGGGGAGTTCCGTCCGCGCGTCCGAGCACTCCGCCTTCGGGACCAGGAAGACGGTGGCGCCGTCCCGCCGGGCCGCCCGGGTCTTCAGGGCCACCCCGCCGACGGCGCCCACCGACCCGTCCGAGGAGATCGTCCCGGTGCCGGCGACGACCCGCCCGCCCGTGAGGTCGCCGCCGCTGCCGTCGCCGGCCACCTTGTCCACGATGCCCAGCGAGAACAGCAGTCCCGCGCTGGGGCCGCCGACGTCCGCGAGACGCAGCCGCACATGCACGTCGGAGGGCTTCCTGCCGAGGTAGGAGAGCGCGGCCGTGGTGGCGCTGTCCTGCGACTCCCGCATCTCCTGGGCGGTGCGCCGCTCGCTCTGTCTGGTGTCCCCGCCCGGGTAGACGGAGTCGTGCGGCAGCACGGTCCGGTCGGTGCGGAACCACCCGTCGACCACGTCCCCGAGGTACACGTCCGTGTCGGGGCCCGTCGCCGCGATCGTGGTCATCCTGAGCTGTCCCGTGGTGTGCCGCGTGGGCGTCCCCGTGACTCTCACGACCTCGGCCCCCCGGTAGGAGCCCAGCACGTTCGCGGTGATCCCGGGCTGGGCCACGGAGAAGGGCAGCGGAGCGAGCACGGCGGAGGCGATCAGCCCCACCACCGGCACACCACAGACGACGAGGGCCTTGCCCCGGCTCAGACGAAACACGCCCCCAATCTAGAGCACCGCCGTGTGGGGCCGCGCCCGGCAGGGGCGCGGGCAGCCGCGCCGGTGACCGGCGGGATCCGGGACCGTACCGGCCACCGGCGGGATCCGGGACCGTACCGGCCACCGGCGGGATCCGGGACCGTACCGGCCACCGGCGGGATCCGGGACCGCGCCGGCCACCGGCGGGATCCGGGACCCGTCAGCGCAGCGCGTCCGCCACCTCGCGTGCCGCGTCCACGACGCGCACGCCCACCTCCTCCGGCACGGAGTCCGAGAGCATCACGACACCCACGCTGCCCTCCACCCCGCTCACCCCGAGCAGCGGCGCCGCGGCCCCGCTCGCGCCGGTCTCCAGTTCCCCGTACGTCAGCGTGTAGCCCGGGTCCTTGGCCAGGCCCTGCCGCGCGGCCAGGATCGCCCGCCCGGCCGCTCCCTTGTCCAGCGGATGCCGGATGCCCGTCCGGTACGCCACGTGGTAGTCCGTCCAGGTCGGCTCGACGACGGCGACGGCCAGCGCCTCAGTGCCGTCGACGAGGGTGAGGTGCGCGGTGGCCCCGATGTCCTCGGCGAGCGAGCGCAGCGCGGGCAGCGCTGCCTCGCGCACCAGCGGGTGCACCTGGCGCCCGAGGCGCAGCACCCCGAGCCCCACCCGGGCCCGGCCGCCCAGGTCGCGGCGGACGAGGGCGTGCTGTTCGAGGGTGGCGAGCAGGCGGTAGACGACGGTGCGGTTCACGCCGAGCCGGGTGGACAGCTCGGTGACGGTCAGGCCGTGGTCGGTGTCGGCGAGCAGCTTGAGGACCCTGAGGCCCCGGTCGAGCGTCTGGGAGGTCTCCGCGGTCACGACGCCCACTCCTTCGGTGGTGAGGGTCGACGGCCCCTGCGTGGGAGGGTGCGCCGCCGGTCCCGTGGACGACGCGCTCCAGAGGCCGCCGGTCGGTCAGCGACCCGGGGGCTGTGGCCGAGGTCCCGTATCGGGTCGCGCAGGCACCGGCTGCGCTCCGCGGCTGCGCTGCCACGGGGCGTGTGCGTAGCCGGACAGTAGCGAGCCGGTTCGCTCAGCGGAAGACTCCGTCCAGAATCCGGTCAAGGGGGTGGGCGTTCCGCCCATGTTCGCCCCTCTACGTACGGCCTACAGCATGTGGCTCCGGCCACCCCGGTGCCTGAAGGGGCGCGGGGATGGGCGCGAGCAACCCACCGCCTGCCGGTGGTCCGGCGACGACGGCAACAGCCCTTTCGCGACGGTGACGACCTGACGGGTCCCCTCGTGGCTTGTCGCGCGGTTCCCCGCGCCCCTCCGGGACGGAGCTGCGCCCCGCCGGGGGCGCGGCCTACCACGGCGAACGGCAGGTCGCCACCGGCCCGCGGGGGCGCATGCCCCGCCGGATCCGGCCCACCGGATCCGGCCCACCGGCCGCACCCGCGCCGCGGCCGGTCACCGCATACGCGTGGCCCACTCCTGAACCTTGGCTATCCGCTGCCGGAGCTGACCGGCGGTGGCCTCCGCACTGGGCGGCCCCCCACACACCCTCCGCAACTCCGTGTGGATCACCCCATGCGGCTTCCCGCTCTGGTGGACATACGCACTGACCAGCGTGTTGAGCCGCTTACGCAGCTCCATCAGCTCCTTGTGGCTGACCACGGGCCGCCGCTCGGCGGGAAGTTCGAGGAGGTCGGCCTCCTCGTCCGGCTTCTTCCGGCTGTGCGCGATCTGCCGCGCCTGCCGCTTCTGGAGCAGCAACTGCACCTGGTCCGGCTCCAGCAGCCCGGGGATGCCGAGGTAGTCCTGCTCCTCCTCGCTCCCGGGGTGCGCCTGCATGCCGAACTCGGCGCCGTCGTACAGCACCCGGTCGAAGACCGCGTCGGACTCCAGGGCCTCGAAGGGCAGCGTCTCCTGCTCCCCGGTGTCCGCGTCCTTCTCGTCCTGTTCGCGGTTGGCCTCCGCCATCTCCTTCTCGGACTCGGCGTACGGGTCCTCCTCCTCGCCGTCCTTCTTCGGCTTGTCGAGGACGTGGTCGCGTTCGACCTCCATCTCGTTCGCGAAGCCGAGCAGGTCGGGGATGGTCGGCAGGAACACCGACGCGGTCTCGCCGCGCCGCCTGGACCGTACGAAGCGGCCCACGGCCTGCGCGAAGAAGAGGGGTGTGGAGATCGTCGTCGCGTACACGCCCACCGCGAGCCGTGGCACGTCGACGCCCTCCGACACCATCCGCACCGCGACCATCCAGCGGTCGTCGCCCGCGCTGAACTCGTCGATGCGCCCCGATGCGCCGGAGTCGTCCGACAGCACGACGGTGGCCTTCTCGCCGGTGACCTCGCGGAGCAGCTTCGCGTAGGCGCGCGCGGAGTCCTGGTCGGAGGCGATGACGAGGCCGCCCGCGTCGGGAATGGCCTTGCGCACCTCGGTGAGGCGCCGGTCGGCCGCGCTCAGCACGTTCGGCATCCAGTCGCCGCGCGGGTCGAGCGCGGTGCGCCAGGCCTGCGAGACGGCGTCCTTGGTCATCGGCTCGCCGAGCCGCGCCGCGATCTCGTCGCCCGCCTTGGTGCGCCAGCGCATGTTGCCGCTGTAGCTGAGGAAGATCACCGGCCGGACCACGCCGTCCTGGAGCGCGCTGCCGTATCCGTACGTGTAGTCGGCGGCGGACCGCCGGATCCCGTCGTCGCCCTCCTCGTAGGCGACGAACGGGATGGGGTTGGTGTCGGACCTGAACGGTGTTCCGGTGAGCGCGAGCCGCCGGGTGGCGGGCTCGAACGCCTCCAGGCACGCCTCGCCCCACGACTTGGAGTCGCCGGCGTGGTGGATCTCGTCCAGGATGACGAGGGTCTTGCGCTGCTCCACGCGGTTGCGGTGCAGCATGGGCCGCACGCCCACGCCCGCGTAGGTGATGGCGATCCCGTGGTAGTCGCGGCTGAGCGGGCCCGCGCTGTACTCGGGGTCGAGCCGGATCCCGACCCGGGCGGCGGCCTCGGCCCACTGCTTCTTCAGGTGCTCGGTCGGCGCGACCACCGTCACCTGCTGGACGACGTGGTGGTGCAGCAGCCAGGACGCGAGGGTCAGCGCGAACGTCGTCTTGCCGGCTCCCGGCGTCGCCACGGCCAGGAAGTCCCGAGGCTGCTCCTTGATGTACCGGTCCATCGCCCCCTGCTGCCAGGCACGCAGCTTTCCGGCCGTACCCCAGGGCGCACGGCCGGGAAAGGCGGGAGACAGGTGGTGGGAGGAAGGGGAGGAGGTGCTGGTAGTCACGGTCTCCGGTTCGGGTCGATCGGTCGGCCAGGAACGACAACCGGGCCACCTTATCGGGCGCTCCCCCGCCCGACCCGGCCGGACGAGGCGGCCGGGGCCGGGGTGGGACGGAGGTCACAGTGAGCGCGGGAGCAACGGCCGATCACGGCTGAGGGGGCCGCGGGGGCGGCTGCGGGGGCGCGTTCGGGGGCGGCCTCGGGGGCGGTTGGGGTGCGCCTCGGGGCCGCCTGTTCGGGTGTGGCCTCGGGACCCCCGGGTACGACCTCGGGGTCGGTTGGGTGCGGCATCGGGGTCGGATCGGATGCGGCCTCAAGGTCGGTTCGGGTGTGGCCTCAAGGTCGGTTCGGGTGTGGCCTCAAGGTCGGTTCGGGTGTGGCCTCGGGGCCGGTTCGGGTGTGGCCTCGGAACCCCCGGCTCGGGGTCGTTCGGGTGCGGCCTCGGGGTCGGTTCGGATGCGGCCTCGGGATCCTTCGGGTACGCCTCGGGGTCTCTTCGGCACGCCTCCGGCCGACCCGCGAGGGCGGCCCCGCGCTCCACGCGTCGGACGTCCGCCGTACCGGGCCGCCGGAGCCGGGTGCGCGGGGGCGGGGACCGCCGGGGACCGCCGGGGACCGCCGGTGTCAGGGACGCCGGGGGCCGCTCTCCCGCAGCCGGGTGGTGACCCACGCCCCGGCCAGCGCGACGGCCGCCATCGGCAGGAACACCGCCGTGAACGCGGCGGGGTGGGAAGCGGTGGCGGCCGAGGCCCCCGTGGCCGCGGTGCCGTCGGGGGCGACCGAGCCGCCGCCGAGCGCGGCGAACGCGGCACCGCCGGCGGCGAGCAGCAGCGCGTTCGACAGCCCGTCGGAGATCTGCAGCGCCGCGGAGTTGGCACCCGCCTCGTGCGGCGCGGACAGCTTGAGCAGCAGCACGCTGGTGGACGAGATCACCAGTCCCATGCCCAGGCAGCCGACGCCCCAGGCGAGCGCCACGATCCAGACGGGCACGGCCGGGACCAGCACGCTGGGCACCACCGCGATGGCGGCCGCCACCAGCAGCATCCCGGCCGCCATCAGCCGCTCCCGGTGCGGCTGCACGCGAGGCCTGGACTGCACGTAGCTGCCCAGGGACCAGGTGACGCCGCCGAGCGCCAGGGAGAGCCCGGCGAGAGTCGGCGACAGGCCGCGCTGGGTGACCAGCATCAGCGGTACGAAGGACTCCGCCGCGATGAAGGACCCGGCCGCCACACCCCGCAGCAGCACGACGGACGGCAGGCCGCGGACCGCCCGGTACGTGCCGCGCGGCAGCAGCCCGAGCACCGAGGGCACCAGCAGCGCCGCACCCGCGGCGAGCGGCAGCAGCGAGCGCCAGGCGAGGTCCTGGGCGGCGTACTGCACCAGACCGGCCCCGAGCGAGACACCCAGCGCCAGCCGGATCCGGCGCCGGCCGGCGGCGGGGGCCGGCTTCGCGGGGGCCCGCTCGGCGGAAGCCCGCTCGGCGGAAGCCCGCTGAGCGGCGGCCGGGGGCGGCGCGACGGGTGCGGATGGCGACGCGGTCCCCACGGGGGTGGGGGCGGCGGGCGGACGGGCACCGCCCCCGGCACCGGCGGGTGGAGGGGCGCCCTCCGCACCCGCGGCGGCCACTCCCGCAGCGCCTCCGTCCCGGGCCCCGTCTCCGCCGTCGTCCCCCTTCCCGCGCGCCCGCCCGTACGCGTACTCGTCCCCGTTCCCGTTCCCGTCGCCGCCCGAGTCCGCCGGGGGCCCGCCGGCGCGGCGGCGTATCTGCGGCAGGGCGAGCGCCAGCGGAAAGACCACCAGCACGGGGATGCCGAGGAACACCCAGCGCCAGCCGAGCTGTTCGGTGACCGCGCCCGACACCAGGGGCCCCACGACGGACGGCACGACCCACCCGGCCGCGAACCCCGCCATGATCGACGGCCGCAGCCGCTCCGGATAGGCCCGCCCCACGACCACGTACAGCGCCACGATCACCAGGCCGCCGCCCAGCCCCTGGACGGCCCTGCCCAGGATGAACAGCCACATCGAGCCGGCCGTGCCGGCCACCACGAGCCCCGCCGCGAAGGCCCCGATGCCGGTGCCGAGCGGCGCGAGCGGCCCCCGCCCGTCGGCCCACTGCCCGGCCAGGACCATGCCGAACAGGCTGGTCGTGAAGAACGCGGAGAAGCCGAAGGCGTAGAGCGAGAGGCCGTGCAGCTCACGGGCGGCGACGGGCATGGCGGTGCCGACGGCGGTCGCCTCGAAGGCGATCACCAGGACGACGGAGACGATCCCGAGGCTGAGCGGGAGGTACGGGCCGCTCAGCACACCGGGGCCGCCGGCCGTTCCGTCCCCGGCCGCCACCCCGGCCCCGGCACGGGCTTCGCTCCCACGGGCTTCGCTCCCGGCGTCGGCACAGGCCTCGGCCCCGGCGTCGGCGTCGGCGTCGGCGTCGGCCCCGGCATCGCGTGGTTCAAGGGCGCTCATGCGGCCACTGTAAGGGGCATGACTGACATAGGCCCCTGTCAGCAGCAGGAGCACGGGTGGTCCTTTGGTCGTACGCCGGGGGCGCGCCCGCGCACGGCCTGCGGACACCCCACCCCACGTCCATCCCGTACGCGCCGTCCGCGGACCGTCCCGCAGGCGCCGCGGCGCGGACCGCCTCCGTGCCGGTCAGAACGCGGACGCGGGCCCGGCGCAACAGGGTTCGCGCCGCAGTCGTCTGCCCACCTCCAGCCAGTCCGTGGGCTCCCCGGCGCGCTCCGCGGCGCGGCGCCGCGCCGCGGCGGGAGCGGCCGCCGCCACCAGGTCCGCCGGCCGGTGGACGACGCCGTCGCGCATCACCCACGCCGTGCGGACCAGGTCGTCGAAGCGGTGGAACGGGTCGCCGTCGACCACCGTCAGGTCGGCGAGCTTGCCCGGCTCCAGTGTGCCGAGGTCGTCGCCGGCGCCGAAGAGCCGCGCGGGCACGGCCGTCGCGGTGCGCAGCACCTGGGCGACGGAGAGGCCCCCGTACCGGTGCAGCGCGCGCAGCGCCAGGTGGAGGTGGAGCCCGATGGGGGTCAGGGGCGCGTCGGTGCCCAGCGCGACCGTGCCGCCGTCGGCGAGGATCCTCCGGTACACCGCCACTTCCCGGCGCACCGCGAGAAGCGCGGCCGCGGACGGCGGTTGCGCCGCGTACTGCTCGACGAGGGCGGCGTCCCAGGGCGGCATCAGCGCGGTGATCCGGGGGTCGCGCGCCAGCGCGGGGTCGGCGCCGAGCAGCGCCAGCGCCGTGAACGGCGTGATGACGATCGCGAAGTCGCCGCCCCGGTAGGTCTCGTGGACGTCCTGGTAGGAGTGGCCCGTCGGGGAGTACGCGCGGCCGTACTCCGAGCGCTGGGTGGCCTGGAGGTGCGTGGTCAGGTCCTGTCCGACGCCGGCGCCCGGGGACAGGAGGTGGCTGCCGGCGGGGACGCCGAGCCGTTCGTGCGCGGTGCGGGCGGCCTCCCGCATGATCCAGGCGGGGGCGCGCACATAGGTCTTGACGAAGTCGTGGCCGAGCGCCACCGCACGGTCGAGGGTGCGCCGGACGCCGTCCGCGGTGCGGTGCGCCCGGCCCATGCTGTAGGCGACCCTGCTGCCGTCGATCAGCTCGCCGGTGGCGAAGAGGCGGGGCCCGGCCGTCCGGCCCGCCGCCACGGACTCCCTGAGCCGGACGCCCTCGTGGGCGAACCCGCCGAGCGAGGCGTTGCTGGTGATCCCGTAGGCCAGCATCAGGCTGGTCTGCCGGCCGCCGTAGGTGGCCTGCCAGGGGTGGGTGTGGGCGTCCCACAGGCCCGGGATGACGGTGGCCCCGGAGGCGTCGATCAGCCGCTCGCCCGGGTGCCGCGGGCTCGTCGGGCCCGACGTGTGCGGGCCGTCCGGCCGGGGTGATCCGTCCGACCGATGCGGCCCGTCCGACCGGTGCGGCCCGTCCGGCCGGTGCGGCTCCACGGCCACGATGCGGTGGCCCGCGATGACGATGTCGACGTCCGTGCGGACCTGCTCGCCGGTGCCGTCCCAGAACCGCCCGGCGTGCACCCGGGTGACGTCGGACGGGGGCGGCGCGGCGCGGGCGTACCGGAGAGGCACGCTGATGGAGCGCGCCCCGGTACCGTCGCGCGCCACGAGCCGCAGCCGGCCGGACGCCGCGTAAAGAAGGTGCCGCCCGTCGCCGGACCAGGAGGGATGGTCGGCGGCCTCGTCGGTGATCCGCACCGGTGCGCCGGCAGGGGCGCCCTGCGGTGAGACGGGCAGCACCCACAGGGCGGACTCCATGATGAACGCCATGGCGGTGCCGTCCGGGGACCAGACGGGCCCGGAGTTGCCGCGGTCGGACAGCGACGCGTGCGGCAGGGGCTGGTGGACGGATGCGGCTCCGGTGGCGGTGTCCACCACCCGGATGACGTTGTAGCCCTCGCGGAAGCGGTGGTTGAGGCGGTTGCGGTCGCTGAACGCGAGGAAGCGGCCGTCCGGGGACCAGCTCGGCCGCCCCGGGAGGCCGTTCGCGCCCAGCGGGGCGACGACCGTCTTCTCCTCTCCGGTGGAGAGGTCCTTGACGAGGAGGTTGCCTGTGGTGTCGTGGCAGGCCAGCTTGGTGCCGTCCGGGGAGAGGACGGGGTTGAGGCGGCCACCGCTCGCAAGCTGTTCGTCCGTGCCGTCGTGGAGCCAGTGGCGGCGGACGCGGGTCAGGCCGTCGCCGCCGTCCTGGCGGCCCCGGCCCCCGACTCCGCCCGCGTCTCCCTCTCCGGCTCCCGCTGTCTCTCCGGCTCCCGCTGTCTTTCCGGCTCCCGCTGTCTCTACGACTCCCGCTGTGTCTCCGGCTCCCGCTGTGTGTCCGACTCCGTCTCCGTCTCCGTCTCCGTCGTAGGCGTAGACGACGCTGCGGCCGTCCGGCGCCCAGGACGGCATCTGGACGTAGGCGGTGGGGGCCGCCCGCACCAGGGCGCGGGGGCGTCCGCCGATGGGCAGCAGCCAGAGCGTGTTGAGGGCGACGAAGGCGACGGAGCGGCCGTCGGGCGAGAGGACGGGCAGGTGCACGCCCCGCACCGGCCGGTCCGCCGTGGAGTCGAAGTCGTACCGCTTCCTCCGGTACCGCGGCCGGGGCACGTCCAGCGAGGCCGTGAACGGGATGGTCTCCGGCTGGCCGGCGGAAGCGACGCGGTGGAGGGGGGCCGGGTGGTCCTTGTGGTCCTGGGAACCGATGTGGACCTGGGGAACCAGGTGGGCCGGGGAATCCGTGTGCACCTGGGAATCCAGGTGGGCCGGGGAATCCGTGGCGGGGGAATCCACGCGGCCCTGGTTGTCCGGGTGGCCCGGCCCGTCGGGACCGCCCGAACGCCCTTCCCGGCGCTGACGATCCGGGCGGGGCTGAGGATCGGGGCGGCGGGCGCGGACGTGGCCGTCGGAGACATAGAGGAGCGTGCCGTCGGCGGTCCAGCTCGGCGGCTGGGGTGAGACGTCCTCGCCGTCGGTGACCGGCGTCCCGTCGACCATCAGCGTGGCGGCGGCCGAGTTCGTCCCCTCGGCGGCGTCGGCGACGTGGACGTAGGCGACCCGGCCGTCCGTGCTCACCGCGGGCCCGACGAGGGTGCCGCTGCGCACGGTCCGCTCGACGGTGACGGGACCGCCGGCGGCGGGGACCGAGGCGAGCGTCCGGCCGCCCTGGTCGTCGGCACGGACGAACAGCACCTTGCTGCCGTCCGGGTGCCAGGCGGGGTCGTGGTCCTCCATGCCCGCGTCGTCGGTGAGGCGGGCCGGCCGGCCGGTGCGCACGTCCACCGTCCAGATGCGGTAACGGGAGCCGGCCGCCGGGTCCCCGCCGCGCTCCGAGGCGAACGCGAGCCGCCGGCCGTCCGGGGACCAGGACACGCCCCGGTCGTCCCAGGGACCGGAGGTCAGCTGCCGGAGGCCGGAGCCGTCCGGCGCCATCGTCCACAGGTGGAAGCCGCCGTCCTGATAGGCGCAGACGGCGACCAGGGAACCGTCCGGCGAGAAGGCCACCCGGGCGGGATCCAGGTCGGGCCCGGTCAACGCGGTGGCCGTGCCGCCCTCGCGCGGCACGCCCCACAGCACGCCCTGCACCTCGACGATCAGCCGGTCGCCGCGAGGGGAGACGGTGACGGAGGAGTTGGTCCCCTCCCTGAACACCAGCCTCCGCACGGGGCCGGCCCCGGCGCCCTCGCCCTCCGCAGCCGGTGCCCCGACGGGAACTCTCCGCCGCACGGCCCCGGGCAGCCCGGCCACACCGGCACCGGCCAGCCCCGCTCTCAGCACACCTCGACGCGGCAAACCGCTGGGGAAGGGGATCATAGAGGGACGATATGGGTGCGAGTGCCGTACGACTCCGGAACACGACGGGCGCGCCGGGGCACGCGGGGGCGCGCGGTTGGGTAACGCCTAGCGGGACAACGGGACGCACGCCCTGGCCCCGGCCCCTCCCAGCCCCTCGCGGCCCCCCGGGCCCGCTCGGGGACACTTCCCTCGGGGACACCCCGCTGGGGGCACCCCTTGTGAACGCCATATGGCAGTCACATTGCGGCCCCGCCCCGAACCTTGAGCACCCGCCGAACGCCTCGTACCGTCGAAGCCGTTCAAGCGAGCTTGGCCGTGTGCCCGAGTGGCTTAGGGACTCGTCTGCAAAGCGAGTTACGCGGGTTCGATTCCCGCCACGGCCTCCACCGCACCGCTCCGCCGGTCCCGCACTCCTTCCGTTCTCCCCCCGGCGGAGACCGGCCTCGTCTCTCCCCCCGGCGGAGACCGGCCTCGTCCAGGGCGACACAGCGCAGCCATGGCTCAGACATGGCGCAGCCAAAGCGGAAGCTAAGGTTCCGCGAGGTCAACCTCACTGGAAACTCCCAGCAAAAGATCACAAACATGGTTGCAATGCTCTGGGTCGGAGGATGTGTACTCATAGGGGGCATGCGCACGCGCGTTAGAGTGACGGCTGTTCCTGAGGACAGGAACAGTGACCGCGGTGCAGAGAGAAGGCAACAATGGCAGTCAGTCGTCGTCAGTTTTCCGTGCTGGGTGCCGGAGTGGCAGCAGCAACCACACTCGCCGGAGTCACGTCCGCCCAGGCGGCACCTCGTCGGCGCAAGCCCGCGGTGCGCAATGTCGTACTCGTACACGGTGCCTATGCGGACGGCTCTTCCTGGGGGAAGGTGATCCCCCTGCTGCAGGCGGCGGGAATGAACGTCACCGCGGTGCAGAACCCGCTCACTTCTCTCGCCGACGATGTCGCCGCCACGAAGTTCGCGCTGGCTCGGCAGGACGGGCCGACGATCCTGGTCGCGCACTCCTACGGAGGCACCGTCATCTCCGAGGTCGGGCTCGCCCCGAACGTCGCCGGGCTCGTCTACGTCGCCGCCCGCGCCCCGGAGGCCGGCGAGGATTTCGCCGCGCTCTCCGCGAAGTTCCCCACCCCGCCGGTCACCTCCGGGATCGTCACCTCGGGCGGCTTCAAGTTCATAAGCCAGCAGGCGTTCCTCGAGGACTTCGCCAACGGCGTACCCACCAAGGAGGCCCTTGTGCTCTTCGCGGCACAGGGACTGCTCTCGACCGCGCCGCCCACGACGAGCGTCGCCGCGTGGCACCAGAAGCCGTCCTGGTACGCGGTCTCGAAGAACGACCGCACCATCAATCCCGACCTCGAACGTTTCATGGCGAAGCGCATGAACGCCACGACCATCGAGGTCGACGCCGGCCACCTGTCCCTGGTGACGCACCCGAAGACGATCGCCGGACTCATTCTGGACGCCGCGGAAAACAGCTGACACACGCCGGCCGCGGATTCACCGGCCCGATCCACCGCCCCGGACCCTGTGACGGGACCTGACCCGAGCCGCCGTGCTCAGGCGCTCCCGCGTGGATACACCCCATAGGTACGGCCGAACCCCACGTAGACGGCGGTGCGCCGATCGCGGGCCATGACGGCGTCGAACTCGTCCCAGTCCGGGTGCTCACCGCCACCGGCGGCCCGGTAGACGTCGCGCAGCAGCCGGTGAACATCCTCCGCCGGCACGCCGGGGTGCTGGTCGTCGGGACCGACGAGTGTCGCGTTGCCCTCGACGGCCAGCCACCGCGGACCGTCGCGGAAGACCACGACGGCGCGCGGGTCCCGCCGCAGGTGCCGGAGTTTCACCGCACCGCCCATCGCCACCAGCCCGACGGCCGGCTCCCCGGTGACGGGGTGCACGACGGGCCCGGCGTTCACCACGGTGGAGTGAGGCATGCCGGAGGCCCGAACGGTCGTCACGACAGCAAGCCCCCCGGAGCCCGCCACCAGCCCCTCAACCACCGCCACCACACCATCGCCCGCCTGCCGCGCCATCCGAACCACTCCTCACATCGACAACTCCGCCCCATCGTGCCCCGCGCGAGGCGGAGAGGTCCCCTTCCCACGCCCAGCGGGAACCCGGCGCCGACCGGGAACCGCCGCCCACAGGAGCCGTACGACTCCGGCTAGCCGGCCGGCTTCGCTCCCTACCGGGCAGTGTCCCGACTATCCGATTCCGGAACTGTCGCCGGGAGCTTGGCTTCGTCAGCGCAACTCAACACATCGGCGAGACGACGCGAAATGGAATTGAGCACCGTCATCATATCCCTGCTCGCCGGTGATTCCCTGACCTGATCGACCATGCCCGAAACTCCTGCACCTATGAAATGGGTCAGACCACCTTTACCTTTCATCGTGCACTGGAAATACAATGTGGCGGTCGAATTGCGCTCCGTTGCGGCGTAAACCCCCAACGGGTAGCGTCGCACCGCACGATCACTCCGCTTCGAATCTGCATCGGGATGATCATCCGCAGCCAGGAAGAATATGTCCATTAGGGGCTGACCGCTACCATCGCCGTCTTTATAGATGGTGCATTTGTTCATCTCTTCGGAACCTTCCCGCAGATAACGGGCAGCCCGCGACAGAGAAAACTCAAGCGGATTCCCACTGCCATCTTTCCCGGTCAGCTCAGAGAATCTATCGCTTCCGGCGATACGGCGAAGGGCGGCGGACGCGCCGCTATCCAACGCGCCGTCGCAAACCTTTTCCGCCGAGACTCCTGAGGGCTCTTCCTCCTTGTTGTCCGAGCATGCGGAAACGGTAGCGAAGAGGAGCGCCGAACCTACCACACCACCCCAGCAGCGCCATGGACGGCGCAGACTGTCAGAACCACGAACGGTCACTCGCTTCACCCTCCTTCAGTCGGAGCGATTCCACTTTCGTCATCCTCATCGGATCCCAAAGATCTGTAGTATTCGTTGATATCGCTGATCTCCTGTACACGGTTCTCCACCCTGCCTCCATGGGCAATGTACTGATCCATATACATGACATAGCTCTTACCGATGTCGTTGACACCTTTTCCATAGAACTGCCTGCTTGTCAGCTGAGCAGCCTCCGTAGGTTTCTTCTCTCGATCATCAACGCCCTTTTCGATCTCTTGACCGATAAACGTATTCATCGCTTCACCTGCGGCATCACTCACAACCGGCGCCACGGCAAACCCGGCGAACGTCGAACCCGGCAGCGGAATCGCGGCGATTCCCGCCCCAACGGCCGTTCCCACGCCCAACTTGACCCACTCAGCCGACCTTCCCAGAGACTTGTTACCCTTCTCCGTATTTTCGCCATAATCTGCGGCGGCCTGCTCCACGCGCGCATGATCGAGAATGCCGCGCGCCTGCGCCTCCACGATCAGAGCAGATTTTCCATGTTGGTAGCCCTGCTCGCTGGTAGGCGGAGAAGCGTCCAGGACGCTGAGCGTGTAAAGGTGCTGAGCGGATGTCACGATCTGGTGCGACGTCTCGTTCTTCCCCAGAGCACTGAGAAGATCGATGACTCCCTGGTTAGTAAACTGCGCTCGCCCCGGGTATCTGGCCGAGAAATCAGATGCACTCTGCCCAGAGTCACCCATACCGGACAGGTAAAAATCGATGTCATCGATATATGCGGCAGTGGACTTTCCTAGGCTGTCAGCCAGTTCGGGCTGCTGTTGAAGCAGCTTCGCCCCGTCACCGCTTCCGTAAAGGTGGGCGACCTGTTCCATGACTCCAGCCGTAGCCGCGGTGCGGCGATCCGTGCTCCCCGGAACGACTGCGTCCTTGTGCCCTGCGAAGGAGGCGTCGTAGGCATAACCCGTAGTGGCGGCTTCGAGTGCGTGGCCGAGAGCGTCTCTTCCTGCCACGAACTTGCCGTTCTCACCCACTCCTGTGTCAGCCACCCAATGTCGTTCCCTGACAAGGTACTCAAGGTGATCGTTGACCTCTGAGTCCTTGTTCACGGCGCCATGCGTGCCGTTCGGGGAGGCGAAGAAGTCTGTGGATGCCTCGGGGTTGTGGCCCAGGGCCTGGAGGAAGCCCGTCATGGGGTCGCGGCCCTGGTCGTCGTGGCCCCAGTAGTTGAGGCGTGACTGGTTCGTGCCGTTGACCCAGAAGTTCAGGCCCTCGCTTCCGTTGTGGTCCTTGTCGAAGGCGATGAGTCGGTCGCCATAGGACGTGAGGAACTGGTCGTCGTAGTCGCCGAAGCGCATCAGATTGCTCATGATCTGGAAGCCGTACGGGTCGCCGGCATCGTCGATGCCAAGGCGCCGTGAGCTGAGGGAGACCATCGTGTGCTCCCAGGACCGCATGGCGGCGCTGTCGGAGCGGGTGGCGGTCCCAAGGGTGGTTCCGAGGCTCTTCTGCAGGGACTTGGCCAGGGCGTCGCTCACCGGAGAGGAGCCCGGCAGGCCGGGGGCGGCCACGGCGGCCCAGAAGTCGAGGGCGCGTTTCGGCCCGACACCTTCCGCGAAACGCTCGGCGAAGAGTGGGTCCGTGTCGTACCTGGCCAGTGTCCGGTTGAGCTCGTCGAGCTGCGTACCGGTCAGGTCGTGCGGATCCTTCCTGAGCAGCTTCGCCATCTTCTCCGCGGCCTTGATGGCCTTCACCGCCGAGTCGCGGTCCTTGTAATCGGCGTCCGAGAAACCGTACGTCGCCTGGTCGACGATGAGGCGCAGGGCTTCGGCCGCCGTCTTGTCGCTGTCGGTCGCGTCCCTGAGGATTCCCTGGATCTCGTCACGGATGTCATCGACGTCCTGGTGACCGTGCTCGGAGGCATGAGGAGCGTCGGCTGTTCTCTCAGTGACCGTGAACGTGCCGTGGCCGGTGTCCGTCACCTTGAGGTGCTTCTGATGGGCTCGCTCGATTGCCGCGTTGAGCCGGCGCCGGTAACCGACCAGTTCGTCGTACGTGTCGCGGAGGATCCTGACAATCGTGTGGGCCTGGGTGTGGGCGTCCGCGAACTCGCCTGCGGTCTTGTCGATGAACTCCCGAGTCACCTGGGAGTTGAGGCCGGCCCAGTTCGCCCTGTGCGCCTTGCCCTTGAGATTGCGGTCGGCATCGTCGCTCAGCGTCTTGAGCTTCTTCACCATCTGCTCCCAGTCGGTGATGGCGTCGTCGAGTTTCGATAAGTTGGCGAACCGGAGCGCGTCGAGGTCCATGAATTCCCTGTCCGTCGTCAGGCCGGTTCGGACCGGCGTCTTGGCCGTGTCCGTCCGCACCTGGCTCTTGTTGCGTATGTTCCCGGCTCACATCGGCCGTCGGCGGAACGCCGTGGTGACCGCTATGGCGACCGCCAGGAAGGCCGCGATGCCGATGGCGAGCCATAGGAGGGGGAAGGCGGGGTTGTCCGCGGTCGACGAGGTGCCGGGGGCCTCGTGCTTGTACTGGTGGCCGGTGTCTTCCGGGGCTTCCGCGCCCGTGTCGCCCGGGTGCGGGGACGCGGAGGCCGCAGAGGCCGCGGCGGGGAGGTCGGGGAGTGGGTGGGCCCTGTTCCCGCCGGAGGCCGCCGTGCCGGTCCGGAGCGCGGGTTCCGACTCCGGTCCCCGCATGCCGGCGTCGGTACCGTCGGATCCCGAGGCGATCACGGGGACCGAGACGTCCTCGCCCTTGTGCGTCTCCCCCACCCGATCGGCCCCCATGGCATCCACGTACCCCTGCCCGTCCCGGGTCGGCTCGGCACGCACCGGTGCCGTGCAGGCGCAGACCAGCAGCAGTCCCAGCGCCATCGACACGACCGCTCGCCGAAGGGCACTTCGGGTACCGCTGGTGCGCATGGGGAGTCCTCTCGCGTTCCAGGTCCTCGGGCTGGTCGACAAGCCGCGCTTCACGTTCCGCCGCCCGGCGCTCTGACAATGTCCGAAACACCACTGTGTCGCCGTGGTGCGAGCACCGGGGCCGACGTGCCGTCAGCGCTCTGCGGCCGGTCGGGCGGGCCAGCGCGAGCCCGGTCCTCCGGTCCGTGGCGGACGCTCTCCACGGGGGCGATCGCATCAGGCACCGGTGGAAACACCGGCCTCTCCCGCCTGTCCGTCCGGGCGGCGGAGAGCCGGGAGGCCTGTCCCGGCTTGCGCGTCTCCACCGCGACCTCCGGTCGGACCGCCTCCCCACGGGCCGCCTCCAGACGCGCCGCCCCCAGACGGACCGCCTCCATCCCGGCGGGCAGGGCACCGCCCCGCCGTCTCCACGCGGGCGCGTGCCACGCGGTCGCGGATGTCCACGTCGATGTGGTGCCGGAACCTCGTCAACGAGGTCAGATCGCCGGCGCGGTCGCCGGCCGCCCGCCCGGCGGCCCCGCCCACCGAGGCGCATGCATTCCTTGAGGCCATGGTCTCTCCCCCGTGCAGAACCAAGGGTCAACTCTAGTTACGGAGAAAGACCGAAGCGGCACTCTCTGCAACTATGCGAGCCCCGCGGCTCATATCCCGCCATCCCTGCGGGGAACCGGGGCGCCGGGAACGGGAGCGCCGGGAACCCGAGCGCCGGAGGGCGCGTCCCGTCCACGGCCCGTAACCGCGGACGCGGACGCGGAGGCGGACGCGGCCTCACGTCCCGCTCGTGACCACCGCCGCCTGCGGCCGGATCGGCAGGCGGTTGACGGGCCGGCCGGTCGCCGCGCGGACCGCCGCGGCGACCGCCGCGGGGGACGTCACCACCGGGACCGCGCTCACCGCCTTCGCGCCGAAGGGGGCGACCACGTCGCGTTCCTCGACGAGTTTGACGATGCGGATCGCGGGCGCGTCGAGGGCCGTCGGGAGGGCATAGCCGGTGAGGTCGGGGTGGCGGACCAGGCCGCGGGGCGTGCGGAGGTTCTCGGTGAGGGCCGCACCGACGCCCTGCGTGACGCCCGCCTCGATGCGGGCGGCGAGCCGGGCGGGGTTGAGGACCCGGCCGACGTCCTGGGCGACGGCCAGCTCCACGACCCGCACGGAGCCGATCTCTATGTCGACGTCGACGACCGCGCGGATCGCGCAGAAGGCGAGGCCCACGAAGGCGTCGCCCTGGCCCGTCTCGTCCAGGGGCTCGGTCGGGTGCGGACGGCACTGGGCCGTCGCCCACAGCTCCTTGCCGTCCATGGCCTCCTCGACGGTCGTCGACAGCACGCCGTCGTACGACGTGATCTTGCCGTCGGCGATCTGCAGCAGCTCCGTGGACATGCCGAACTTGTGCGCCAGCGGCTGGAGGAGCTGGGTGCGGACCATCTTCGCGGCGCGCTCCACCGCGCCGCCGGAGACCCATGTGTGCCGGCCGCGGCAGCCGGGGCCCGCGGGCGGCTGGTCGGTGTCGACGGGGACGACATGCACCTCGTCGAGCCCCAGCGTCTCCTGGACGATCTGCCGGGCCAGCGTCGCGAAGCCCTGGCCGGTCTCGACGGCGGCGCAGATGACGGTGCCGACGCCGTCCTGCACCTTCACGGTGGCCGTGGAGACCTCGTCGGCGCCCTCCGCTCCCAGCATGTGCACCATGCCGAGGCCGTAGCCCACGCCGCGCCGCACGGCGCCCGGCTCGCCCGCGCCCTCGGGGCCGCCGGGCAGCAGCCACTCGTCCTCGGGCGAGTCCTTGGGCAGCGGCGGCAGCGGGGCCTCGCGGACGGCGGTGAGCAGTTCGGCGACGGGCGCGGGGCAGGTCACGGCCTGCCCGGTGGGCAGCAGGTCGCCGGTCGACATCACGTTGCGCATCCGCAGCTCGGCCGGGTCCAGGTCGAGCTTCCTGGCGAGCTTGTCCATCTGCGCCTCGTACGCGGCGCACACCTGCATGGCGCCCTCGCCGCGGACGTGCCCGGAGGGGGGGTTGTTGGTGCGCACCGCCCAGCCCTCGATGAACGCGTTGGGGACGACGTAGGGGCCGCACGCGAACGAGACGGCGGCGGCGAGCGCGTCCGAGGAGGTGTCGGCGTAGGCGCCGGCGTCCAGCAGGATCTGCGCCTCGACCTTCACGAGACGGCCCTCGGCGTCGGCGTGGTGCCGGTAGCGCAGCAGGGTGGGGTGGCGGTGGGCGTGCCCGAGGAAGGACTCCTCGCGGGTGGCGGTGAGCTTCACCGGGCAGCCGGTCTTCAGGGCGAGCAGCCCGAGCGGGAGCTGGAAGCCGGGGTCCTCGCGGTCCGCGGTGGCGCCGGGCACGCCCGTGACGACGACCTTGACGTTCTCGGGGGCGAGGCCGTAGCAGGCGGCGGCGCGGTCGCGGTCGCCGTGCGGGTCGGTGGAGGCGACGTACAGCTCCACGCCGCCGTCGGGCCTGGGCACCGCGAGGCCCGCCTCCGCGCCGATCGGCGCCGGGTCCTGGCGGCCGATCCGGTACAGGCCCTCCACCACGATCTCGCCGGCCGCGTCGGGGTCGCCGTGCCGCAGCGGGATGTGCCGGATCAGATTGCCGTCGGGGTGCAGGGGTTCGGCCTCGAAGGCCTGCTCGGGGTCGGTGACCGGGTCGAGCACCTCGTACTCGACGATGACGGCCGCGGCGGCCATCCGGGCGGTGTCGGGGTGATCGGCGGCGACCGCGGCGATCGGCTCGCCGTGGTGGCGCACCACCTCGGAGGCGAAGACCGGACGGTCCGGGGTGCCCCTGCCGTAGGTGCCGGTGCCGGGCACGTCCTCGTGCGTGAGGACGGCGCGGACGCCGGGCATCGCGCGCGCGTGCGTGGTGTCGACGGAGAGGATCCGGGCGTGCGGGTGCGGCGAGCGCAGCACCGCCGCCCAGAGCAGGCCCTCGGCCCACAGGTCGGCCGCGTACGGGAAGGTGCCCTCGGTCTTGGCGCGGGCGTCCTCGGCCTGCAGCGAGGCGCCCAGGCCGTGCGGCTGGGAGTACCGCCCGGCGGTGGCCGGGGAAGGCTCGGCCCGCGGCGGCGGGGTGGTCGTCGCGCTGGTCGCGGTGGCGGCGCCTTCGTTGCTCACGCCCGGCCTCCGTCGTCTTCGTAACCGTCGTCTTCGTAGGTGGCGCCCTCGTAGCCGGTGCCGTCGTACGCGGCCGGGGTGCCGGGGGCGTACGCCGCGGCATGCACGCCGCCCGCGCCGGGCCCGGCCTGGTGCGGGATGCGGGGGCCGTCCGCCTCGCCGTCCTGGTGCTCGCCGTCGTGCTCGTCGTGCTCGTCGTGTTCCACGGGCCTGCGCTCGCCGACGACCCGGCGGACCGCGTCCAGGACGCCGCGGTAGCCGGAGCAGCGGCACAGGTTGCCGCTGAGCGCCTGACGGGCCTCCAGCTCCGTCGGGTCGGGGTTGCCCTCCAGGAGGTCGTGCACGGTCATCGCCATGCCGGGCACGCAGAAGCCGCACTGCACGGCGCCGCAGTCGGCGAGCGCCCGCTGCACGTCGGAGGGCCGCCCGTGCTCGGCGAGGCCCTCGACGGTGCGCACCTCGCTGCCCGCGGTGGTCGCCGCGGGCACCAGACAGGACGCCACCAGGCGGCCGTCCACCTGGACGTTGCACGCCCCGCACTCGCCCTGCGAGCAGCCGTCCTTGGCACCCGCGAGGCCGAGCCGCTCGCGCAGCACGTACAGCAGCGACTCGCCGATCCAGGCTCCGGTGACGGGCCGGTCGGTGCCGTTGACGCGCAGCACGTAGGAGCTGAGGGGGTGTTCGTCCGGCCCGAACGCGGGCGTGCGGCCCGGCTCCTCCTCGGTGCCGTCCGCCACGTCCGGGAGCCCGCCGTCCGCGACGTCGGGGAGCCCCGCCGCGGGGGTGTCGTCCGGGGCGGTGCCGGCGTCGGGCGCGGCGCCCCCGGCCGGCGCACCGGCGCCGGGCGCGGACACGCGGCCGTGTGCGGGGGCGCCGTCCTGCGTGGGGGCCTCGTCCTGGGCGGACGGCCCGTGCGGCGCGGCGCCGGGGGTGTCGTCCCGGGCTCCTGAGGGGTCGTCCTGGGGGGACTCCGTGGCGGGCGCCTCATCGGAGGACGGTTCTGAACCGTCGTCCTGGGACGCCGGTTCGGGCCCCGCGGGGCCTCCGGGGCCGGCCGTGGGACCGGTACCGCCCGCACCGGCGGCGGCCTCCTGGGAGGCCTGGTCCGGAACGTGCCCCAGGGAAGCGTCCTCCTGACCGTGACCGTGCTCCCAGGGAGCGTCCTCCGGACCCCGCCCCCAGGGCGCGTCCTGCGAACCGTGCGCCATGGACGCGTCCTGCGAACCGTGCGCCCTGGGGGCGTCTTCCGAACCGTGCGCCCTGGGAGGGTGCTCCGGACCGTGCTCCCTGGGGTGGTCTCCCGGCCCCTGCTCCATGGCCGCCTCGTCCGGCAACGGCTCCTGCACGCGCGCGTCCTGGAGCGGTCTCCTGGAGCGGGCGGCGCGGGTGCTCCGTGGGGCGGCTTCGAAGGCGGCCTGCCCGGCGCCCGCCGTGGGCTCGGGCGCATCCGGGCGAAGGGTCGCCTCCGTCGGCGGGGGGCCGACGAAGATGGCCTCGTCGTCGGTGTCCTGCGCCTCCGGGGCGGGCGTGCCCGGCTGCTGCCCGGCCGCGTTCCCCGGAAAGCGGTCCTGCGGGGCGGCCGGGGCCGCCGGCGCACCCGGATGGCCGTCCGCGCCGTCCGGGGCGCCCGGGTGGCCGCCCGCGGTCTCGTCGCCCGGGGTGCCGGTGCCGTGCGCGCCGGTGCCGTGGTCGTGCCCCGGGGCCTGGCCCGTTCCGGGGGCCTGGCCGGGAACAGCGAGAGCCCCCGGGTGGCCGGTGGCGCCCGGAGGCGCGGCGGGCCCGCCCCCGGCTGCCCCGCCGAGCCCCTGGGAGGCGCCGACGGGACCCATCGGGCCCATGGGCCCCATGGGGTCCACCGGTCCCATCGGGCCCGCGGCGGCCACGTCGGGAGCCTCCGTGAGGTCCATGCCCGCACGGGCCGCGTCGGCCGCCTCCGGATACTCCGGACCGCCCGGACCGACCGGACCGCCCGGCGCGAACACCTGTGTGCCGTACGGGTCGTGGGGCCCGGGAGCGCCCGGACCATGCGGCCCGGAGGCATGCGGATCATGCGGGCCCGGGGCGTGCGCCTCACGGGGGCCGTGAGCGTGAGGGTCGTGCGGGCCTGGGGCGTGCGGGTCACCGGGGCCCTGGGCGTGCGGGTCCTGCGCCGCGCCGTGCTGCGGCTCCTCGGGCCGCGGCTGCCTGAGCGGCCGCCGGTTCTGGCGCTGCTGTTCCTGGAGTTGCCGCAGGCCCTGGGGCTGCCGGAAGCCGTGCGCCGGGTCCGGGGACGGCCCGCCGGGCCCCTGGGGGGCGGCGTCGCGGGAGACGTCGGGGTCGAGCACCGGGCCGGGCTGGGCGTGCGCCTGCTGGGCACGGACCTGCTCCTGGCGTGCCCGCCGCTCACGGTCGAGCTGCTGCCGGGCCTGGTCCTCCAGGTCCGGCCAGTACTCCTGTGCCGCCTCGGCCTGCCCGGGCACCCCGGCGGCGTGCTGGAACAGCGCGGAAACCTGCGGGGCCTGACCGGAGGTGTGCCGCACCTGACCAGGAGACTGCGGGTCCTGACCGGGGGCGTGCGGGACCTGACCGGCGCCCGACGGGGACTGGCCGAGGCCGCCCTGAGCCGGGGCCCCGTGAACCTGCTCGGCGCCCATGCCCTCCGGACCGGCATCCATCGCCGTCCGGCCCACGGACGGCCCCGCCCGGCCCGCGCCCTGCTGAGCCGGACCGGCAGCCTGCCCGGGGCCGCTCTGGCCCTGTCCCGTTCCCTGCTGAGCCTGGTCAACGCCCCGCTGAGGCCGGTCCGCGTCCCGCGGGGAGTGCTCCGCGTCCTGCTGACCCTGATCGGCGGCCTGCCGGCCCTGCTCCTCAGTCCGCTGCGACCGGGCCGCGGCCCGCTGGGCCCGGACGCCCTGGCGCATCCGCTCCGCGGGCGACGGCGCGTCCCAGGGCCGGCCGGCGTCCGCGCCGGTCGCCCAGGGGGCCGTGGCCCCGCCGGGGAGGGTCGCCGGGGGCGTGCCGCCGCCCCACTGCGCGGCGAGCACCGAGGTGGTGAACTCCCCCGACTCGTCGGGCAGATCGCCCTGGGCGACGGGAATGGACCACTGCCCGGTGACATCCGAGGCGGCGCCCTCGGTACCGCCCTCCTCGGCGCTCCGCCCGGCCGCCTCCGGCTCGTCGGCGAAGTGCCACGGCCCGCCGGTGCCCGCGGGAGCGGCGGGACCGCCGCCGGGCGCGGAACCGGCCTGGGGGGACCCCGGCGGGACGGACCCGGGCGGGGCGTGCCCGGTCATGCCGGGGTCGTAGCCGTAGGGGTCCTGGTAGGACTCGACGGAACCGTGCTCCCCGGGGTGCTGGTGCGTGTCGTGCGCCCCCATGGCGTTGGGGTCGGGCCACTGCACCGTCTGCGGTGCGGTACCGGCGCCTGAGGTCTCCTGCGGCACCGTGCCGTGGCCGCCGGGCACGCCCCACGCGTCCGGGCCGGCCGGGTCGGTGGGCTCGGCGCCGGGTGTGGCCGCTATCTGCGGCGGTACGTAGCCGTGGCCGGGGGCGGCGAGCGGGGTGCCCGTGGCGGGGTCGTAGTCGGCCATGCCCTCCGGGAGCTGGACGAAGGCCGTGGCGTCGGCGTCGTACTCGCCCTGCGGGATGGGCTGCCAGCCGTGTGTGCCGGATTGGCCGGCGCCTTGCTGCTCGTCGGTCATGACAGCGCCCTCCCCAGTGCTCGTCGGGCCAGCGCGGCGACGGTGCGCCGCAGGTGCAGGACGCCGGGCGGCAGTTGCTGGGGGGTGCCGTCCTCGGCGGGGGCGGGGTCCGGGATGCAGGCCGCGGCGACGTACTCGCCGAACGCGGTCAGTGCCTCGGGCACGACCGTGCGGCCGCCGTCCCAGTCGATGAGGGAGGCGATCCACTGCTCGGCCTCCAGCGGCCGCAGCGGCATCGGCGCGACGGCGCCGACGGCGCACCGCACCCCGCGGCGCGCCGGGTCGAGCACCAGTGCCACGGACGCGAGGGCGCGGCCGGGTCCGGTGCGGCCCGTCGCCTTCAGGAAGACCTGCGGGGCGTGCAGCAGCGGGACGCGTACGTAGCCGATCAGTTCGCCGCCGCGCAGCAGGTCCATGCCGGCGAGCAGGTGCGAGACGGGCATCTCGCGACGGGCGCCGTCGGGGCCCGCGATGATCAGGGTGGCCTCCAGCGCGGCCAGCACGGGCAGGGTGTCGCCGGTGGCGGCGGAGGAGGCGATGTTCCCGCCGAGGGTGCCGGCGTTGCGGATCTGCGGCGGCCCCGCGGCTCGTGCGGCGGCGGCCAGCGCGGGGATGAGGGCGGCGAAGTCGGGGCGTCCGATGCGCGCGTGGGTGAGGCCGGCGCCGAGCAGGGCGTGCCCGTCGAGGTACTGCCAGCCGCGGATCTCGCTGATCCTGTTGAGGCCGACCAGCGCGGCGGGCCGCAGCAGTCCGGCGTTGACCGCGGCCATCAGGTCCGTACCGCCCGCCACGGGCACGGCGGCGGGCATGGCGGCGAGCGCTGCCACGGCCTCGTCCAGCGTGACAGGCAGATTCACCGTCGGTGCTGTCTGCGCCACCTGCGGTGCGTGCGTGGTCAAACCGGCTGCCCCTTCCCGCTGTCCCGCCTGATCCACCTGCGCCGTACGGTACGTGCTGTCGGGCCGGACGTGGCAACTCTGGCACATCTTCCCGGACCCTCGGCGCATGGGTCCGCTAGGAGGCGTTCCTCCCGTAAGCGGTGAGATGGGCTGTTTTCCCATATCCTCGGCGGTCAGGGGCGATTGCCGGTCTTCGACGGGCGGCGCCTGAATTCTCCCACGCGCTCGCCGGCCCGCCCGCGCTCCGCCCGGCGCGCCCCGCGTCCGGCGGGCCCACCGGCGCGGGGCGGGCGGGGGCGGTCAGGGATCCGGTGGCCGGCTCACACGTTCGGGGGCGCTCCCTCGATCGGGCGTCCGAGGCTGCCCGTCATCCCCTCGGGGACGGGGCGGCGCTGCCAGGGCAGGGGTCCTGTGGGCGGGCGGTAGTGCACACCGAGCGCGTCAAGGCGCCGGTAGTGCGCCCCCATGCGCCGTTCGAAGTCGGCCATGTCCCGTTCCGCGGGCGCGGGCAGCCGGCTCCAGGCCACCTCGGCGAACGCGGCGAGCCGGGGGAACGTCTGGTAGTCCACGCGGTCCTGGTTCTCCATCACCTCGGTCCAGACGTTCGCCTGCGCGCCCAGGACGTGCCGCGCCTCGCCGGGGGTGAGCTGGGGCGGCACCGGCTCGAAGCGGTAGACGTCCTGGAGCGTGCGGACGTACCCGATGGGCATCGGCTCGTCCGGTCCCGCGTCCTGCCGGTGGTCCAGGTACACCTGCTGCTCGGGGCACATGACGACGTCGTGCCCGGCCCGTGCTGCGGTGATGCCGCCGGCGTAGCCGCGCCAGGAGGAGACCGCGGCACCCGGCGCCAGGCCGCCTTCGAGGATCTCGTCCCAGCCGATGAGGCGCCGCCCGCGGTCGGTCAGCCAGCGGTCGAAGTGCCGGATGAACCAGGACTGCAACTCGTCCTCGCCGGTGAGCCCCAGCTCCCGCATCCGGGCCTGGGCGGCGGGCGAGGCGCGCCACTGGTCCTTCACGCACTCGTCCCCGCCCACGTGCACGAACGGCGAGAGCGGCGCCGCGTCCGCCGGGAACAGCTCCAGGACCTCCTCGAACACGCCCTCGTAGAAGCGGAGGACGTCCTCGGTGGGGGCCAGCACGTTCGGGTTGACGCCCCAGGTGTCCCAGACGGCGAGCGCGGCGGTGTCGACGACGTCGGTGTTGCCGAGCCACGGGTAGGCGGCTATGGCCGCCTGTGAGTGGCCGGGGATGTCTATCTCGGGGACGACGCTGACGTGCCGCTCCGCGGCGTAGGCGACGATCTCGCGGATGTCGTCCTGGGTGTAGAAGCCGCCGTGCGGGCGCTCGTCCCAGAGCGGTGAGGAGCGGTGGCCGAATTTCGTGCGGGCGCGCCAGGAGCCGGTTTCGGTCAGTTTCGGGTGGCGCTTGATCTCGATGCGCCAGCCCTGGTCGTCGGTGAGGTGGAAGTGCAGGACGTTGAGCTTGTGGGCGGCGAGCAGGTCGAGGTAGCGCAGGACGCCGTCCTTGGGGAGGAAGTGCCGGGCCACGTCCAGCATCAGTCCCCGCCAGGCGAACCGGGGCGCGTCCTCGATGACCACCATGGGCACCGGCCACTGCCGGCCCGGCTCGATGGGCGCGCGCCGGAAGGCGGCCGGACCGAGCAGTTGCCGGAACGTCTGGGCGCCCCAGAAGAGCCCGGCCGGGCCGCCGCCGTCGATCCGGACGGCGTAGCCGTCCACGATGATGCGGTACGCCTCGGGCGCCAGATGGCCGTCGGTGCGCAGCACGATGCCGTTGTCGCCGGTGCCGTCGGCCAGCGGCAGGCCGGTGGCGGCGCCGACGGTGCCGCGCAGCCAGCGCGCGGTGGCCTCGGTGCCGGGCAGCGCCGTGAGGACCGTCTCGCCGTCGAGCAGGAAGCGGCCCTGGCCCGGCGGCACCCACCAGGCCCGCCGGGGAGCCGGAATCAGAGTTTCGAACGCCATGCGTTGCTCCTGTCGACTTGGGCGGGAGGGGCACGCGCCCCGGTGGCCGGGGCGGCCGGGGCGGTGCCGGCCGCCCGGACCACCGGGGCGCGGGGACAGTGGGATATACGGTCGGACCCCTGGCGGGTTTCAGTCCTTCACCGCGCCGCCGAGGCCGGAGACCAGCCGCCGCTGGACGAGGACGAAGAAGACCAGCACCGGGACGGTCATCACGGTCGACGCGGCCATGATGCCGCCCCAGTCGTTCTCGTCGGGCTTGAAGAACGCCAGCAGTGCCATCGGGAGCGTGGACTGCGACGTGTCGCTGATGATGAAGGACTTGGCGAACAGGAAGTCGTTCCAGGCGGAGATGAACGAGAACACGCTGGTGGCCACGAGACCGGGCAGCACCAGCGGGAAGAGTATCCGCCACAGAAAGCGCGCCCGGCTCGCCCCGTCGATGTAGGCGGCCTCTTCCAGCGCGTCGGGCACGGCCTTCACAAAGCCCCGCAGCATCCAGATCGCAAACGGCAGCGAGAAGGCGAGATGCGGCAGGATCAGCGAACCCAGGGTGTTGAGCTGACCGAAGTCACGCATCAGGAAGAACAGCGGAATGGTGAGGGCTTCCACCGGCACCATCTGGGCGATGAGGAACATCACCAGGAGCGTGGTGCGGAACCGGAACCTGAAGCGGGTCACGGCGGTCGCGGCGAGAAAGGCGATGAGCGCGGAGAGCACCACCACACTGCCCGCCACCACGCAGCTGTTGAGGAAATACCGGCCGAATTCGTGCTGCTCGAAGACCCGCCGGAAGGAGTCCGGCGAGGGTGAGAGCGTCCAGGGCCGCGGATGGGCGGACTCGATCTCACCGGCCGGTTTCAGCGCGGAGAGCACCATCCAGTAGAGCGGGAAGGCCACCACAGCGGCGGCGAGCAGTGCCGTAACATCCGCGGCCAGCCGCCAGGGCCGCCGGAAGATCCCCCGTATGCCGCGCACCGCGCTCACCGCGCTCACCACTCCCCTCCGGGCCGCCGCCCCTGCCGCCGCAGCAACCGCAGGTAGACCAGCGTGACCGCGAGCAGGACCAGCAGCATGACGACGCCGATGGCCGACCCCAGGCCGTACTCGGACGATGCGAATGCCTTCTGGTAGGCGTAGACGTTGAGCACCAGGTTCTGCCCCGCGATTCCGCCGCCATTCGTCATCACATAGATCTGGGTGAAGACCTTGAAGTCCCAGATGACCGACTGGATGGTGACCACCACGAGAATCGGCCGGAGCACGGGCGCGAGCACCGACCGCCAGATCCGCAGCTGTGACGCGCCGTCGAGTGCGGCGGCCTCCAGGATGTCCCCCGGCACCGCCTTGATGCCCGCGAAGACGGTCACCATCACAAAAGGAAAGGAGCACCAGACGACTTCGAGCAGGACCAGCGTGAAAGCGCTGTAGCGCCCATAGGTCCAGGAATGGCCACCGAGTCCGAGCACCTTGTCGACCGGGCCGAAATCGGGATCGAAAAGGAATACCCAGACCGTGGATCCGGTGATGGCGGGGGTGGCCCAGGCGCCGAGGGCCGCCAGCATCAGCGCCATCCTGGGCACCGCCCGCACCCGGGTGAGCAGCACCGCGAACGCGCAGCCCACCAGCAGGGTGCAGACCACGCAGGCGGCGGCGAACAGTACGGTGGCGGCCAGCACCTGCCAGAACTGGTCGTCGCCGAACAGGTCCGCGTAGTTGCCGAAGCCTTTGAAGGACGTCGGCCGGCCGCCGCTGACCTGGGCCTGGGTGTAGTCCAGGAACGAGATCAGGCCGAGTTGGTAGACGGGGTAGACCAGCAGCCCGGCGAGCACGACCAGGGCCGGGGCGAGGTAGAGCCAGGGCGTCCAGCCGCCCTGGCGCCCCGCCGGGCCGCTCCGGGCGGACGGCCGCCCTGGGTGGCGTTCGGCACGGCGCGCGGCACGGCGTTCGGCACGGCGCGCGGCACGGCGTTCGGTATGGCGCGCGGCACGTCGCGCGCCGGGGCGCGCGGGCGGGGCAGCGGGCGGGGGCGCAGGCGCCGGCCGCTCGGCGGTCGGCTGTGCCGGGGCGCCGTCGGCCGGGCGCATCGCGGGGTTGGCCGGGCGCGTTCCGGGATCGGCCGGGCGCATCGCGGGATCGGCCGGGCGTCCTGTGGCAACCGGTCGTCCTGTGGCGTCGGCGGGTTGTCCTGTGGCATCGGCCGGTCGTCCTGTGGCATCGGCCGGTCGTCCTGTGGCGTCGGTCGGTGGTGTCATGGCGTCACCGGGCCGTTCCGGGGCCCGGTCAGCCGGCCGACGCGAAGGCGTCGTTCATCTTCCGCGCGGCCTCGCCCGCCGCGGCGGCGACGCCCTTACGGCCGCTGACGATCTGCTGGAACATCGCCGGCAGCACCAGCGAGGCATCGATCCGCCCCCAGCCGGGCGATGCGGGCACGAACTTGGCCCCGGCGCCCAGGGTGGTGATGAACGGCGCCACGAACGGCTCCTTCTTCGCCGCCCGGGCACGCACGTCGGTGTACGTCGGCAGGAAGCCCATGCCGTCGAAGAGCGCGGACTGCGTCTTCTTCGAGGCCAGCGCCTCCATCAGGCCGATGGCCAGGGTGCGGTGCGAGGTGCTCTTCAGCACACCGAGGTTGTTCCCGCCCGCGAAGGCCGGGGCGATGCTGCCCTTCTTGACGCCGGGCAGCGGCACGACCGCGTACTTCCCCTTCACCTTGCCGTCCTCGACGGCCTGGTGGTTGAAGTCGCCGCCGATGGCCATGGCCGCCTTGCCGGAGGCGAACGCGGTCACCGTGTCGTTGCCGCCCCAGCCGGCGCACGTGGCGGCGGGGCAGTTGGCGTCCCCGAAGAGCGAGGTGTAGGCGCGGATGCCCTGCTGCGCCGCCGGGCTGTCGATGGTGGACGTGTACGTCCCGCCCTTCTTCTCGGCCAGTTCGCCGCCGGCCGCCCAGATGAACGGCATCGCGCCATAGGTGTACGCGCCGCCGACGGCGAGCCCGTACAGGTCGGGGCGGCTTCTGTGCACGGCCTTGGCGTCGTCGATCAGTTCCCGCTGGGTCGCCGGGGGTTCGAGGCCGAGGCTCTTGAACACGTCGGTGCGGTAGTACAGCGCCCGGACGCCGACGAAGAGCGGCGCTCCGTAGACCTTGCCGTCGACGGTGACGGACTCCTTGGCGGTCGGGTCGGTGTCCTTGGCCTCGCCCCAGGCCGCGAACTCCCCGGTGACGTCGAGGAGTCCGCCGTCGTGGACGTAGCCCGCGGTGTCGGTGTTGCCGTACTCGATGACGTCGGGCGCGCTCGCGGGGTCGTTGAAGGCCGCCTTGATCTTCTCGGCGCGGGTCTCCACGGGGATGTACTCGACGTGCACCTCCGTGCCGTCGTGCGCCTTCTCGAAGGCGGTCACCGCCTGCTGCACGACCCGCTCCTTGGGCCCGCCCCCGACCTCCTGGAACAGCCAGACGCGCAGGGTGCCGCTCTTGTCGTCGGCGGTGGAGGCACCGCCCGAGGTGCCGGGCGCGCAGGCGGTGGCGGTGAGCGACGCGAGGACGAGAGCCGCGACGACGGCTGGCATGCGGGCGGGGAGCTTCATCGAGCGGACCTCCGGGTCGACGGTCATCTGCGTGATCGGCGGTGCTTCGCTATCGCGTTGCAGCATGCGCAACGACTGTTTCGTGCTGCACAACACCACGGAGGCTAGAAGGACATGGACATGCCGACAAGACTCCCCCAAAGGTCTCTACCAGTCTGTGACCGGTGCCGGGGCCGCCCCGCACAGGCACCGCCCCGACCCCAACCTCGGCCCCGGCCCCCACCTGGACCCCGACCCCGGGCCGGCCCCGAGCTCGGGCCCGACCCGGCCCCGGGCACAGCAAAGGCCCCGGGGCACGCCGAAGCGCGCCGGGGCCTTGTCGCAGGGAGAAACAGACCGCGGGCGGACGCGGACTACTTCTTGTCCTTGTCCTTGCCCTTGTCGCCGCCTGCGCCCATGGAGTCGTAGATCTCCTTGCACATGGGACAGACCGGATACTTCTTGGGATCACGGCCCGGCACCCACACCTTGCCGCAGAGCGCGACGACGGGTGTGCCGTCCAGTGCGCTCGCCATGATCTTGTCCTTCTGGACGTAATGGGCGAAGCGCTCGTGGTCGCCGTCACCGTGCGACGTCTGCGGCGTCGGCTCTACGAGGGTCCCCGTGCCTGCCCCACGCTCGGGCTCAAGAGTGCTCATAGTCACCAGGGTACTGAAGGGTACGGACATCAGTTGAGAGACGGGTCGTCCGGATAGGTCGCCACCATCGCCAGTTCGCTGCGCTGGCGGCGCAGCACCTCACGCCAGAGCCGCTCGGGCGCGGGGGACGACACGTCGCCGGGTTCGGACTCGACGACGTACCAGGCGCCCTCCGCCAGTTCGTCCTCCAGTTGGCCGGGCCCCCATCCGGCGTAACCGGCGAAGATCCGCAGCGAGCCGAGCGCCGAGGCGAGCAGCTCGGGCGGGGCCTCCAGGTCGACGAGGCCGATGGCGCCGTGCACCCGCCGCCAGCCGAGTGGTACGGCCTCGCCCGCCGCGTCACCGGGGATCACCGCGACGCCGAGCGCGGAGTCGAGCGAGACGGGACCGCCCTGGAAGACCACGCCGGGCTCGCCGGCGAGCTCTCCCCAGCCCTCCAGGATGTCGCCGACATCCACCGGGGTCGGGCGGTTGAGGACCACGCCGAGCGAGCCCTCCTCGTCGTGGTCGAGGAGCAGCACCACCGCGCGGTCGAAGTTCGGGTCCGCCAGGGCGGGGGTGGCCACGAGCAGCCGCCCTGTGAGCGAGGACACCTCGGTCATGCCAGCCATGATCCCGCATCTTCCCCCGATCCGGGCACCCAACGCAGGCATGCGTCCGAATGCGGCCGAGGACCGGCCGGCGCGGGCCGCGCGGGCCCCCGGAAGGTCACCCCGCGCACCCGGGCGGACACCGTCCGTGCCGACCCTCCCTGCGGCCCCCTCCCGGCCCACCGGCGGGCTTACGGAACCGCGCGGCCCGGCCACTAGTCTGTGCTTCCGGCCCTTTCCTCTCTTCGGAACGCGAGATTCATGACCGTCACCGATGATGTCCTGCTCGTCCACGGCGGCACCCCGCTGGAGGGCGAGATCCGTGTCCGCGGCGCGAAGAACCTCGTGCCCAAGGCCATGGTCGCGGCGCTGCTCGGCAGCGCCCCGAGCCGACTGCGCAACGTCCCCGACATCCGCGACGTGCGGGTGGTGCGGGGGCTGCTCCAACTGCACGGCGTGACGGTCCGCCCGGGTGACGAACCGGGCGAGCTGCTGCTCGACCCGACCCATGTGGAGAGCGCCAACGTCGCGGACATCGACGCGCACGCGGGCTCCTCCCGCATCCCGATCCTGTTCTGCGGCCCGCTGCTGCACCGCCTCGGCCACGCCTTCATCCCCGGCCTCGGGGGCTGCGACATCGGCGGCCGGCCCATCGACTTCCACTTCGACGTGCTGCGGCAGTTCGGCGCGCGGATCGACAAGCGCGCGGACGGGCAGTACCTGGAGGCGCCGCAGCGGCTGCGCGGCACCAAGATCCGGCTGCCCTACCCGTCGGTGGGCGCGACCGAGCAGGTGCTGCTGACCGCGGTGCTGGCCGAGGGTGTGACGGAACTCTCCAACGCCGCCGTGGAGCCGGAGATCGAGGACCTCATCTGCGTGCTGCAGAAGATGGGCGCGATCATCGCGATGGACACCGACAGGACCATCCGGATCACGGGTGTGGACAAGCTGGACGGCTACACCCACCGCGCCCTGCCGGACCGCCTGGAGGCGGCCTCCTGGGCCTCCGCGGCGCTGGCGACCGAGGGGAACATCTACGTACGCGGCGCCCAGCAGCGGTCGATGATGACGTTCCTGAACACCTACCGGAAGGTGGGCGGCGCGTTCGAGATCGACGACGCGGGGATCCGCTTCTGGCACCCCGGCGGCACGCTGAAGTCGATCGCCCTGGAGACGGACGTGCACCCCGGCTTCCAGACGGACTGGCAGCAGCCCCTGGTGGTCGCCCTGACCCAGGCCACCGGCCTGTCGATCATCCACGAGACGGTCTACGAGTCCCGGCTCGGCTTCACGTCCGCGCTCAACCAGATGGGCGCGCACATCCAGCTCTACCGCGAGTGCCTGGGCGGCTCCCACTGCCGCTTCGGCCAGCGGAACTTCCTGCACTCCGCGGTCGTCTCCGGCCCCACCAGACTCCAGGGCGCCGACCTGGTCATCCCCGACCTGCGCGGCGGCTTCTCCTACCTGATCGCGGCCCTCGCCGCCCAGGGCACCTCCCGCGTCCACGGCATCGACCTGATCAACCGCGGCTACGAGAACTTCATGGAGAAGCTCAGGGAACTGGGCGCCAAGGCGGAGATGCCGCCGACAGCCCCATAGCCGACGGCAACCACCTACAGCCCGGCCGGCCGCACTCGGAACAGCCCGGCCGGCGCTTGAGGCCACCCCACGGAAGCGACCCACCGCCGCACCCGAACAACCCGCCGCACGCAGAACAAGCCCGGCCGGCGCTTGAGGCCACCCCACAGAAGCAGTCCACAAGCCGCACCCGCAAAAAACGAGCCCGGCCGGCGTTTGAGGCCACCCACGGAAAACAATCCGAACCCGCGGCCGAACGCGAGAAGGGGCGGCACCCTCCCCCGGAGAGTGACCGCCCCATCGGCGTAACGATGGGCTTACTTGCCCTTGGCCGCTTCCTTGAGCTTGGACCCGGCCGAAACCTTGACGCTGAAGCCGGCCGGGATCTCGATCGGCTCACCCGTCTGCGGGTTGCGGGCGGTGCGAGCGGCACGGTGGGTGCGCTCGAAGGTGAGGAAGCCGGGGATGGTGACCTTCTCGTCCCCCTTGGAGACGATCTCGCCGACGGTCTCGGCGAACGCGGCCAGCACGGCGTCGGCGTCCTTGCGGGTCACCTCGGCGCGGTCGGCCAGCGCGGCCACCAGCTCACTGCGGTTCATTTTGTTACTCCCGTGTTCTTCTTGCGTTGAGGCGTGCCACGCGGCGGAGCCGCATGATGGGCACAGCGAAGCCGATGCTGCCAGGGTCCTCGGTCGGTCCCCGGACCCGGGTCCGTGGCCGGACCCTCGCGCCCAGAAAGGCATCCTGCCCCCACCTGCGGCGGGAACGCCAATCCGGCACCCGTGGGAGTCACACGAAAAGCGCCACAGCCCAGAAATAGTGACGCTCCGTCCACTCCCCGTGAGGGGTGCCTTCCGTGTTCCAAGGCCCTCCCCCGGTTCCTCAAGGGCCTGGTAGGTGCCCCGATGCCGGGGGACGTGCGCAGGCCCGGGTGATTGCTGCCCGCCACCCTAGAGGGCCGGTCGGGTCAGCCGATCCGCGACGCGCCGTGGGTGAAATCGGTCACTGTGCGGTGCCGGCGGCGGGCGCGGCGCCCGGCGAGGGTGCCGTGGCGGTCATGCCGGCGGCCTTGGCGGCGCTGCTCACGGCCCCGGCGACGGAGGAGGCGACCTTGTCGTTGAAGACGCTGGGGATGATGTAGTTCGGGTTGAGCTCGTCCTCGCGGACCACGTCGGCGAGGGCGTGCGCGGCCGCGAGCATCATCTCCGTGTTGACGGTGCGCGACTGGGCGTCGAGCAGGCCGCGGAAGACGCCGGGGAAGACCAGCACGTTGTTGATCTGGTTGGGGAAGTCGGAGCGTCCGGTGGCGACGACGGCCGCGGTCTGCCGGGCGATGGCCGGGTCCACCTCCGGGTCCGGGTTGGCGAGCGCGAAGACGATCGCGCCGTCCGCCATGGCGGCCACGTCCTCGCCGCTGAGCACGTTGGGCGCGGAGACGCCGATGAACACGTCGGCGCCGCGCACCGCGTCCTTGAGCGTGCCGGTGACGCCCTCGGGGTTGGTGTTGTCGGCGATCCAACGCAGCTGTGCGGACTGCTCGTAGTCGGCGGCGCCGCCGTTGAGGTCGTCCCGGCCGGCGTGCACCACGCCGTGGATGTCGGCGACGACGGCGTGCTTGACGCCCGCCGCGATGAGGAGCTTCAGGATCGCGGTGCCGGCCGCGCCAGCACCGGACATCACCACGCGGACGTCGCCCATCGCCTTGCCGACCACCCGCAGGGCGTTGGTGAGCGCGGCGAGCACCACGATGGCCGTGCCGTGCTGGTCGTCGTGGAAGACCGGGATGTCGACGGCCTCGCGCAGCCTGGCCTCGATCTCGAAGCAGCGGGGCGCCGAGATGTCCTCCAGGTTGATCCCGGCGAACCCGGGCGCGATGGCCTTCACGATGGCCACGATCTCGTCGGTGTCCTGGGTGTCCAGGCAGAGCGGCCAGGCGTCGATGCCCGCGAACCGTTTGAACAGGGCCGCCTTGCCCTCCATCACCGGAAGCGCGGCCTTGGGGCCGATGTTGCCGAGGCCGAGCACGGCGGAGCCGTCCGTGACCACCGCGACGGAGTTGCGCTTGATGGTGAGCCTGCGGGCGTCCTCGGGGTTCTCCGCGATGGCCATGCAGACCCGCGCCACGCCCGGGGTGTACACCATGGAGAGGTCGTCGCGGTTGCGGATGGGGTGCTTGGACGCCATCTCGATCTTGCCGCCGAGGTGCATCAGGAACGTACGGTCGGAGACCTTGCCCAGGACGACGCCCTCGATGGTGCGCAGCTTGCCCACGATCTCGTCGGCGTGCGCGGTGGAGCTGGCGGCGATGGTGACGTCGATGCGCAGCTTCTCGTGCCCCGAGGCCGTGACGTCGAGGCCGGTGACCGAGCCACCGGAGGACTCCACCGCCGTGGTGAGCTGGGAGACCGCGGTTCCGCTTGCGGGCACCTCCAGCCGGACCGTCATCGAGTAGGAGACGCTGGGCGCCGTTGCCATGGCCGACTTCCTCTGCTTTCCCTTGTGTCGCGTGCGCGCGGCCCGTGAATCGGTTGCCTGTGATGTGCGTATGTCACGAGGAGCGCCATCCGATAGTCGCACCTACCGACGGGTATGTGGTACCCGGCCCTGGATGACGCACATGGTGTTTCCGTACTGTTTGCCGTACTTACGGAAACTGGCTTCCACCATACGAGAGACCTTACGAGAGACGGAGTCTCCGGCGAAATCCGGTGTGGAGCGCAAGGTATCCGGTGCGGCGACCGCTCGGGAACAGAAGGGCCGTGAGCCACGTGCTGTGCACGGAGTCCCGGGCGGGGATGGGCGGGGATGGGGGAGGCCCGCGCCACCGGGGTGGCGCGGGCCTCTCCGCTGCGCTGTGAAGTGTGGCGACACCGACCCGCCATGCTCGCCTCGCGGCAAGTGGTCGCTCGAAGCGACTATGGTTGGGCCCGGGGGCTTGGATCGGGCCGGTGCCACATCCACGGTAACAAACGATCCCCGCAAGGCAATTCCGCCTCGGCGTACGGACGGTGTCGTGTCCGGGTCAGCCCCTTCTCGGTCTCGTCCGCGGCTGCCGGCCGGTGGGGGTTGCTCGCGCAGTTCCCCGCGCCCCTTCCAGGCGGGGGCTGCGCCCCGGCCCGGGGCGCGAAGCGCCCGTGAGAGGGGCGCGGGGAACTGCGCGACCAGCCACGACGAGGCAGTCAGGTCGTCACCGGCCCGGAGGGGCAGCCCCTGCCGGGGGCCGGTCGCGGGCCGGATCAGGCCCGGAGGAGGTCCGGGACGCCGGACGCGTCCGGGGAATCGCGGTCCGTGGCGACCACGGTGAGCCGCTGAGTGGCGCGGGTCAGGGCCACGTACAGCACCCGCAGCCCCGCAGGCCCCTCATCGGCGATCTCCGCGGGCGAGACGACCACCGTGGCGTCGTACTCCAGCCCCTTCGCCTCCAGGCTGCCCAGGGCCACCACACGCTCCCCGAGACCGGCGAGCCAGCGGGCGGCGTCCGCGCGGCGGTGCATCGCGACGACCACGCCGACGGTGCCGTCCACCTCCGCCAGCAGCCGGGCGGCCTCCGCGCGGACGGCCTCCGCGAGGCCCCGCGTCCCGCCGTCGGCCACCGCGAACCGCGGCCGCAGCCCGGTGGTCCGCACCGCGGTCGGCGCCTCGGTGCCCGGCATGGCCAGCGCCAGCACCTGCGCGGCCAGCTCGGCGATCTCCGCGGGGTTGCGGTAGTTGACGGTGAGCGTGAAGCGGCGGCGCGGCCGGGTGCCGAGCGCCTCGTCCCGGGCCTCGGCCGCCTCGTCCGGGTCGGACCAGGACGACTGCGCGGGGTCGCCCACGATCGTCCAGGTGGCGTGCCGGCCGCGGCGGCCGATCATGCGCCACTGCATCGGGGTGACGTCCTGCGCCTCGTCGACGATGACGTGCGCGTACTCGGTGCGCTCCCGGGCCAGGCGCTCGGCGCGCTCCCGGCTGCTCTCGCCGTTCGACCAGCCGGTGGGCATCAGTTCGTCGAGGCCGGTGAGCGCGTCGAGCGGGTCCAGCTCGCGGGGGCGCGCGGGGCGGGCCGGGGCGCCGAGGACCGCCTGCAACTCGTCGAGCAGCGCCACGTCGTGCACGGAGGTGCCCTCGCGGGTCAGCGAGCGGGCCAGCCTGCGCACCTCTGACTGGTTGAGCACGCGGCGGGACCACCGGCTCAGGCGCTTCTCGTCGGCCATCGCGGCCAGCACGCCCCGCGGCGTCAGCTCGGGCCACCAGGCGTCCAGGAAGGCCAGGAAGTCGTCCTCCGAGGTGATGTCGTCGTCGAATGAGGAGCGCAGCTCGGCGGCCAGCTCGGGGTCGTCGTGCCGGCCCGCGGCGCCGGACTTCGCCCACAGCGCGTCCAGCAGGAGCCGGCGGGCGCGCGGGCGGAGCAGGTTGACGGGGGCGGTGCCGCCCAGGGCGGCGCGGCGGATCTGCGCCAGCTCGTCGGCGTCCAGTTCCACGCGGCGTCCGAAGGCGACCACGCGCAGCCGGGTGGGGGTGCCGTCCGGGTGCAGGTCGAGGGCGCCGCGTGCGGCCTTGCGGAGCACCTTCAGCATCCGGGTGGAACCCTTGATCCGGGCCACCGCCGGGGTGTCGTAGAGGGTCGCCTCGACGCCGGGAGCGCCGTCGTAGAGTGAGCCCACCGCGCGGATCGCGACCTGGCCCTCCTCGCCGAGGGACGGCAGGACGCCCTCCGTGTAGGCGACGAGCAGCGGTGTCGGCGAGACCACCAGGATGCCGCCCGCGTACCGCCGCCGGTCCTGGTACAGCAGGTACGCGGCGCGGTGCAGGGCGACCGCGGTCTTGCCGGTACCGGGGCCGCCCTCGACCTGGGTCACCGAGGCGGCGGGGGCGCGGATCACCAGGTCCTGCTCGGCCTGGATGGAGGCCACGATGTCGTGCATGGTGTGGCCTCTGGCCCGCCCCAGCGCGGCCATCAGGGCGCCGTCGCCGACCACCGGGAGCTCGCGGCCCTCGGCGTCGTAGGCGGTCAGCTCGGGCCGCATCAGGTCGTCCTCCACGCCCAGCACCCGGCGGCCCTTGGAACGGATCACACGGCGGCGCACCACGCGGCCCGGGTCGACCGGGGTGGCGCGGTAGAAGGGGGCCGCGGCGGGGGCGCGCCAGTCGATGACGAGGGGGGTGTAGTCGGCGTCGAGCACGCCGAGGCGGCCGATGTGCAGGGTCTCGGCGATGTCCGCGTACGAGGAGGGGACGCCGGACTCGTTCTCCTCGGTGCGCACCGCGCCGTCGGCCGGCTCCAGCGCCGTGTAGGCGCCGTCGGGGCCCTTCTCGCCGTCCTTGCCGCGGAGCAGGTCGATCCGGCCGAAGAGGAAGTCCTCGAACTCGTTGTTCAGCCGGTTCAGGTGGATCCCGGCACGGAACACCTGCGCGTCCCGCTCGGCGAGCGCTCCCGGCGTGCCGACCTTGCCGCGCTCCGCGGCGTCCCGCATCAGGAACTCGGCCTCGTCGATCTTCTCCTCGAGGCGGCGGTAGACCCGGTCCAGGTGCCGCTGCTCGACGGCGATCTCACCCTCGCGCACGGAGTCCAAAGCCGCGGCGGGCGGCTCCGGGGCGGTGGGGCCGGGCGGGTGGGCGGGAGCGAGTGCGGCGTCCTGGGGCCGGGCGGATGCGGTGTCCGGCTCGGCGGGCTGGGCGACGGATGGATCGACGGCTTCCTGCGCGGCCACCGAAACCCCCTTCTGACGTGCTGGGCAGCCGTCCACCGTACGCGAAACCGAGCGGTCGTGCGCGCCTGCGCCCCTTCGGGCGCCCCCGCCTTGGGTGCGGTCCCCTTGCGCCGGTGGCGCCCCTCCCGCGTCGTCGTGGCTGGTCGCGCGGGTTCCCCGCGCCCTTCAGGGGGGCTGAGCCCCGACACGGCTGCCCCTTTCCACCGGTGACGAACCTCCCGTCTCGTCGTGGCTCGTCGCTCCCCCACTGCCTGAAGGCGTGGGTGGCGCCCCCAGTTCCCCGCGCCCCTTCCGGGCGCGCCGCACATAAGGCTCCGCCCGCAGGGGGCGCGGGGAACCGCGCGCGCAACCACCACCAGCCGGTGGCCGGAAGACGACAGGAACCGCCTCTTTTCGCCGGTGGCGAGCCTCTTCTCGCGTCGGGGCCGGGCACGCCGTTCCCCGCGCCCCTTCCGGGCGCGCCCTTGCGGAAAGGTGAGCGCTACTCGGCGGGCGGGGCGTTCAGCGTCACCAAGTGTTTGCCGTCGAGCGTCCTGACCTCGAAGTGGTCGATGTCGTGGAGGTCGAAGGCGGCCGTGCCGTGGACGTAGAGCGGGAGCTTGGCGACGGGGTTCGTGCTGTTCCGGATGCCGTAGCCGAAGTCCGGGACGGACCAGGACGTCATGGTCTGACTGCTGCCGTCGTCGCCGACCGCGGCGAGGGAGCAGCTCTCGGGCCCCTTGAGGTTCTTCAGCTCCAGCACGGTGTCCGTCCCCCACGGCGTGTCCGCCAGGCCCAGCGTCGCGCTGACCTTCGTGCCGGAATCGATGGCGTGCACCTTCTCCGGCATGTTCCGCAGGGCGACGCTGTCCGGCGTCGGCCGCGCGGTGTCCTCGCCACCGCCCAGGCCGAGCGTCGCCAACGGCCCCGCCACGATCAGCGCCGCCGCCCCGGCCATCAGGAACCGGGCCCGCCGGCGCCGCCGCGCCCGGTCCGCCGCGACCTCCACGAGCAGCCGGTCGGCGAGCCCCCGGCTCGGAGCGGCCGGCGGCCGGCGGCGGGGGGCGCCGCGCCGCACGGGCGGGCGGCCCGGCGTGGGCGCATGCGGGGCCGAGGGCGCCGGGGCCGCGCCCTGGGCGCCGTCCGCGGCCGCCGGGACGTCCGCGGACGGCGCCGCGGGATCCGGCAGGTCGGCGAGCTCCGCGAGCATCGGGCCGAGGCCGACCAGCTCGTCGAGCTGCCCGGCGCACCGCTCGCAGCCCGCCAGGTGCTCCTCGAACGCGCTCGCCTCCGCGGGCTCCAGCAGGCCCAGGGCGTACGCCCCGACCGTCTCGTGTACGTCGTCGTCGATGGGCGGGGACGCGCCCGGGTCACCAGGTCCGTGTGCGCTCATGACGTCACCCCCCGCTCCTCCAGCGCAAGCTTCAGTGAACGCAGTGCATAGAACACCCTCGAACGGACGGTGCCGCTCGGGATGCCGAGCGCCTCGGCCGCCTCGTTGACCGTGCGCCCCTTGAAATAGGTCTCGACCAGTGCGTCCCGGTGGGCCGGCGTGAGGTCCCCGAGCGCGTCCGAGAGCGTCATCAGCCACAGGGCCCGGTCGATCTCGTCGGCGGCCGGTATCGCCTCCAGCGGCGCGGGGTCCACCTCCTGCGGCCGGGCCTGGCGGCTGCGGTGCCCGTCGATGACGATGCGCCGCGCGACGGTGACCAGCCAGGGGCGCACGGAGCCGGTCGCCCGGTGCAGCTGGCCGGCGTTCCGCCAGGCCCGGATCAGCGTCTCCTGGACGACGTCCTCGGCGCGCTGCCGGTCGCCCGCGACCAGGCGCAGCACATAGCCGAGCAGTGGCCCCGCGTGCTCCTCGTAGAGGGCGCGCACCAGCTCCTCGTCGGGCCCCGCCGCGGGCCGCGGGAGGCCGTCCCCCGGCGGATCGGGCGGACGGGCGGGACCCGGCACGCGGGCGGGGCCGCGTCGGCCGGTCTCCCCCATCGCCTTCGAGGCGTGCGAGGCACCCCCGTCGGGCATGCCGGGCGGCCCGGCCTGGGTCGGCGGGATCGGCGGGCTGTGCGGGCGTTCATCGGCCACGGCCAAATCCTTGCGCACCCGTGCCTCCGATGTCCTCCCGCCCTGCGTTTCCACCGCTCCATACGGATGGGACAAGGAGTCCGTTCAGCACCGTTCGCCACTGCTCCGTTCCGATCGGCCCTCTTCGGCGATTCGGTCCGGCAAGGGATACTTGATGGCGATTTGTACGTCCCGAAATGTCCCTCAGACCGGAAATTCAGGGCCCGTCAGAGGGGTCGGCGCGATCTTCCGGAGCCCCGCCGCCGACGGGCTCTGCTCACCGCACGGGTGACGAGTACCACATGCTCCGGGTTGGACGTCCCGGAGCGTGAGCACGGTGCGGTCGGCGACGAGGTGTACCTGCACCTGGTCCGGAACCTCGCCCCGGCCCCGGACTGATCGCGCCCGAAGGGCTCGCCCCGCTACACCCGGGCCAGTGCCGCACGGCGCCGGTGCCGGGCGACGCGTTCCCGGTTGCCGCAGACCTCGCTGGAGCACCAGCGGCGGCGGCGGCCGCGGGAGGTGTCGAGGTAGATGAGCGGGCAGTTGTCCCCCTCGCACCGGCGCAGGCGGCCCCGGGCCGCCGGATCGGTGAGCAGGTCGACGGTGTCCCGGGCCAGCAGGGCCAGCAGGGCCTTGCAGCCCGGGTCGGCGTGCAGCGCGCGGATGAGGGTGCCGTCCCCGTTCCGCACCGCCCGGGGCGCGGGCGGGGCCTCGCGCGCCAGTGCGTTGACGTACTCCAGGGCGCCGGTCGCGGGCCGCCCGTCCAACTCGCCCCGCACCAGGTGCCCGATGTGCCCGCGCAGTTCCCGGAAGGCGACCAGCCAGAGCGGGTCGGCCGCCGGCAGCACGGCCGGGGCGGCCACCGGGGCCGGGGGCACCAGCCCCTCGCCGGTGCACCAGGCCCGCAACCGGGAGACGGAATCGAGACGTTCGCCGGGATGCGCGGTCGCCAGCAGATCCAGACAGATCCGCCCGGAGTCGAACCGGAACTCGGAGGTTGCCGAGGCCGTGCCAAGGGCGCCCGCTGCCATGAGCCTGTCACCGCCTTGTGGGGGTCCGGGTGTATGGCCTCCCCCTACAGTGCCCGCCCGAACGCCCGCCCGGAACCCGCCGGACACCGCGAGACGCCACTTCGGCGCCCGCGGCACCGCCCTTCCGCCGCGTGTCCGCCGAGTGACGTTGCGGAAGATGGGAACTCCGTGAGAGCGTCCCGGGCCACGACGCCGCCTACCTGGCCGCCGCCGAGGTCTTCTCCTGCCCGCTGGTCACCGGCGCCGCACGGCTGAGCCGCTGCAAGGCCGCCCGCTGCCCGATCGAGGTCATCTCCTGACGGGGGCGGAGTAGGCCACCGGCCCCGCAGCCGCCGGCGAAACGCGAGGGGAGGCGGGGATGTCCGTCCGCTGGGGGCCCTCCCAGGTCCTTCAGGTACGGAGGAGCGACAAGCCACAGCGGACCCGCACACGCCAGGCACCGCCCCCACCGAACCGAAGGCGTCCCGGCACGGGCGAACCCCGCGGCCGCCCACCGGGCGAACCCGAGACCACAAGGCGCCCCGAACCTCGGGTACGCGGCCCCCTGCCGTGGCGGCCCCCTACCGGTCCGCGTACTTCGCGTCGGTCGCCGGATCGAGCGCCAGCCGGTACCCCCGCTTGACCACCGTCTGAATGAGCCGCGGCGCCCCCAGGGCCGCACGGAGCCGCGCCATCGCCGTCTCCACCGCGTGTTCGTCCCGCCCCGCGCCGGGTAGCGCGCGCAGGAGGTCAGCCCGGCCGACCACCCAGCCCGGCCGCCGGGCCAGGGCGCGCAGCAGGGCCATCCCGGCGGGCGGCACGGGCCGCAGCACACCGTCGACGAGGACCGCGTGCCCGCGTATCTCCAGGCGGTGCCCCGCGACGGGCAGCGCGCGGACGCGGGCCGGCAGCTCCTGGCAGAGGAGCTGGACGAGCGGCCCGAGCCGGAAGCGGTCGGGCTGGACGGTGACCACGCCGTGGGCCTGCAGGGGCGTCGCGGTCACCGGCCCCACGCAGGCCGCCAGCACATCGTGCCCGAGCGCGTCGAGCACCCCGGGCAGCATGCCCCGCTCCTCAGCCCGCCGCAGCAGCGACGCCGCGGCCGGCGCGCTGGTGAACGTCAGCGCGTCCACCCCCCGCGCCACCGTCGCGTCCAGCAGCCGGTCCACCGGCGCGAGGTCGGCGGGCGGCAGCCACCGGTACACCGGCACCCCGACGACCTCCGCTCCCCCGGCCCGCAGCGACTCGACGAAGCCGGGCAGCGGCTCCCCGTGCAGCTGGACGGCGATCCGGCGTCCCTCGACGCCCTGCGCCAGCAACCGGTCGAGCACCTCGGCCATCGACTCGGACGACGGCGACCACTCCTCCGTCAGCCCTGCGGCCCGCACCGCCCCCTTGACCTTGGGCCCGCGGGCCAGCAGTTCCACCCCGCGCAGCCGGTCGAGCAGCCCCTCGCCGAGCCCCCAGCCGTCGGCGGCCTCCACCCACCCGCGGAAGCCGATCGCGGTGGTCGCGATCACCACGTCGGGTGCGCGGTCGATCAGCTCCTTGGTGGCGGCGAGCAGCTCACTGTCGTCGGCGAGCGGCACGATACGCAGCGCGGGCGCGTGCAGCACGGCGGCGCCGCGGCGCTCCAGCAGCGTCCCCAGCTCATCGGCACGGCGGGCCGCGGTCACCCCGACGGTGAACCCGGCGAGCGGGGCACCCGCGGCGGCGAGCCGATCGGCCGGCGCCTGGGCCGACTCCTGGGCCGGCACCCGGGCGGACTCCTGATCCGGCACCCGGGCGGATTCCTGATCCGACACCCGGGCGGATTCCTGATCCGGCACCCGACCCGGCTCCTGACACCGACCCGGCATCCGACCCTGCCCTGGACCCGGCACCTCATCCGGCCCCTGGGCCGATCTCCGGGCCGAGGCCTGGGCCGGCGTCCCGGCCGGCGCCTGCGCCGCCCTCCCGTTCTCCCTCGGCCGCTCACCCTGCTGTCGCTCGTCCATGGCTCTCGTCCCGCGTCCCGTGGTCTCGTTGGCTGCAGCTCGTGCCGTGGCCACTGTGCCGCTCTGCTGGTCGAGCCTGCCAAGGGGCCGTGTCAGGCTCGGATCACCATGATGTCCGCAGTGTTACGGCACCCGTCGGCCGGCCCGCACCGGCGCACGCCGCGCACGGACGCGTCCGCCGCACGCCGCGCACGGACGCGCCCGCCAACCCGCCGGGTCCCCCAGGCGCCTCCGCGTAGTCCGGCCCCGCCGTCTCACACCTCCGCGTACGCCGCCCGCCGCTCTTCCCGGTCCCCGGCCCCGGGCTCGCCGGCGGTGCCCTGCCGCCGCAGGTATACGGCCCAGGTCACCGCGTAACACACCGCGTAGCAGCCGAGGAAGGCGAGGAACGCGGTGGTGCCGGTGCCCCCGGTCTGGAAGGACTGCCGGAAGGCGAGGTTGACGCCGAGCCCGCCGAGCGCCCCGACCGCGCCGATCAGCCCCATCGCCGCCCCCGACAGCCGCCGTCCGTACGCCGCCGCGGCCTCCCCGGTCAGCCCGCGGGCCGCCGCCCTGGCCTGGAAGACGCCGGGGATCATCTTGTACGTGGAGCCGTTGCCCAGCCCGGACAGCACGAAGAGCGCGATGAACGCCCCGGTGAACAGCGGCAGCGACGCCCTGCCGGAGGCGAGCGCGACCAGCGCGGTGGCGGCGGCCATGGCGACGAAGTTCCACAGGGTGATGCGGGCGCCCCCGTACCGGTCGGCGAGCCGCCCGCCGACCGGCCGGATCAGCGAGCCGAGCAGCGGGCCCACGAAGGTGAGGGACGCGGCCTGCAACGGTGTGCGCCCGAACTGCGTCTGGAGGACGAGCCCGAAGGCGAAGCTGTATCCGATGAACGACCCGAAGGTGCCCACGTACAGCAACGCCATGATCCAGGTGTGCCGGTCGCGGGCGGCCTCGCGCGCCGCCCCGGTGTCGTTCCGCACCGTCGCGAGGTTGTCCATGAACCGCATGGCGCAGCACACCGCGGCGAGGATGCACGGCAGGTAGATCCCGAGCAGCACCCGCGGCCCGCCCGCGGCGCCGATCACGGCGAGGGCCACCAACTGGACCACCGGCACGCCCAGGTTGCCGCCGCCCGCGTTCACCCCGAGCGCCCAGCCCTTGCGGTGCAGCGGGAAGAACGCGTTGATGTTGGTCATGGACGAGGCGAAGTTCCCGCCGCCGATGCCGCTGAGCGCCGCGCAGAGCAGGAACGTCCAGTAGGGGGTGCCGGGCGTCATCACCACGAACGCCGCGGCGGCCGGTACCAGCAACAGCGACGCCGAGATCACCGTCCAGTTGCGCCCGCCGAACCGCGCCACGGCGAAGGTGTACGGCACCCGGACGACGGCCCCGACCAGGGTCGCCATGGACGCCAGGAAGAACTTCCCGGCCGGGTCGATGCCGTACTCGGGGCCCATGAAGAGGACCAGCGCGGACCAGAGGGTCCACACGGAGAAGCCGATGTGCTCGCAGAGCACGGAGAACCACAGGTTCCGCCGTGCGATCCGCTCCCCCTTCTCCCGCCAGAACCGCTCGTCCTCCGGATCCCACTCCTCGATCCAGCGCCCTCTGCCACGGCTGGTACGGCCACGGTCGAAGCGGCCTCCGGTACGGCCAGGGGCCGGTGTCTCGCGCATGTCCCGCCTCCACTTTCTCGGGTGGTGAGCCCGACGGTAGGGATGGCGGATTTCGTCGCCGTGGCACGGCGTGACCACGACGGAACGTTGCTCTCACGCCGGCCGCGAGCGGGGGGTGAGGGCGGTCCGTGCCCCTGCGGAGGCGGGCTCGACGGGCCGCGGCCGCCGACGTGACGGTTCTTCGCGGCCGGACTCGACGCCCTGCTCACGGGTGGCGGCGGCCGGCCGGGGTGAGTCCGGGCAGCGGCTCCCCACTCCGTCAAGGCGGGGCCGCGCCCCGACGGGAGCGCGGGGCCCGTGTCGACATCCGGCTCGGCCGCGCGGGCGCGACCAGCCCCCGGCCCGCGGCCGAAACACGACGGCTCAGGGGCGGAAGCCGAACTCACCGCCCCGGCGTGGCCAGGCCGAGGTGGTCCCGGAGGGTGGTGCCCTCGTACTCCGTGCGGAAGACGCCGCGTTCCTGGAGCAGCGGCACCACCGTGTCCGCGAAGCCGTCGAGTCCCCCGGGCGTGATGTGCGGGACGAGGATGAAGCCGTCGGACGCGTCGGACTGGACGAAGTCGTCGATGGCCCGGGCGACGGTGGCCGGGGAGCCCACGAAGGCCTGGCGGTTGCCGGTCTCGATGACGAGGTCGCGGATGGACCACTTGTTGGCGGCGGCCTGCTCCCGCCACTCCCGGGCGGTCTTCAGCGGGTCCCGGTACATCCGCACCTGGGCCCGGCCGCGGGCGATGGTGTGCTCGCCGGGGTCGGGGTCGATGTCGGGCAGCGGCCCGTCCGGGTCGTAGCCGGACAGGTCGCGGTTCCAGACGAACTCCAGGTGCTTGATGGCGGTGGCCCCGCTGACCTGCTGGCGGCGCACCTCACGGGCCAGTTCCGCGGCCTCCTCGTCGGTGTCGCCGAGCACGAACGTGGCCGCGGGCAGGATCAGCAGCTGGTCGTGGGTGCGGCCGTGGCGGGCGAGGCGGCCCTTGACGTCCCGGTAGAACGCCTGCCCCTCCGTGCGGGTGCTGTACCGGCTGAAGATCGCGTCGGCGGCGGACGCGGCGAACTCGCGGCCCTCGTCGGAGTCGCCGGCCTGGAAGATCACCGGACGGCCCTGGGGGCTGCGCGGGACGTTGAACTGCCCCTCGATGTCGAAGTGCCTGCCCTTGTGGACGAACGCCCCGGCCCGCGCGTCCCGCAGGAAGGTGCCGGTGGCCGGGTCGGCGACGATCTCGTCGCCGTGCCAGGAGTCGAAGAGTTCGGTGGCGGTCTGGAGGAACTCCTTGGCCCGCGAGTACCGCTCCTCCTGCGGCAGGAACCCGCCGCGGCGGAAGTTCTCGCCGGTGAAGGCGTCCCAGGAGGTGACGACGTTCCAGGCGGAGCGGCCGCCGGAGAGGTGGTCCAGGCTGGCGAACTGGCGGGCCACCTCGTACGGCTCGTTGAAGGTGGAGTTGATGGTGCCGGTGAGACCGAGGCGGTCGGTGACGGCGGCGAGTGCGGTGAGGACGGTGAAGGTGTCCGGACGGCCGACCACGTCCAGGTCGTAGATCTTGCCGCCCTGCTCGCGCAGCCTGAGGCCCTCGGCGAGGAAGAGGAAGTCGAACCTGGCGCGCTCCGCGGTGCGGGCGAAGTGCACGAAGGAGCTGAACTCGATGTGGCTGCCGGCGGCCGGATCGCTCCAGACGGTGGTGTTGTTGACGCCGGGGAAGTGCGCCGCGAGGTGGATCTGCTTGACCGGCTTGCCCGATGTATCCGATATGTTCGATGTGCGGGAGTGTGCGCTGCTCATGGTCGGTGGGTCCCCTCGGCTCAGACGGCGACGGCGCCGGTCGTGTCGGTGTCGGTGGTGCCGGTGGTGCCGGTCGTGCCGGTGGTGCCGGTGGTGTGGACGGGGCCGGAGGGGCCGGTGGCGTAACGGTTGGCGGGACGGGCGAGGCCGAGCAGGCCGCGCAGGGTGGGGGCCTCGTAGGCGGTGCGGAAGGCGCCGCGGCGCTGTAGCTCGGGCACCAGGCCCCGGGTGATCGCGGGCAGGTCGTGACCGGCGACGGCGGGCCGCAGCCGGAAGCCGGTCAGGCCGGCGTCCGCCAGCTCCTGGAGGAGGTCGGCGAGCTGGGCGGGGCTGCCGGTGAAGATCCGGGCGTCGCTGGTGTACGGGGAGCCGGCCAGATCGTCGAGCCGCGCCCGGCGCTCCCGCGCCGCCGCGGGGTCGTCGTCCAGGAACACCACCAGGTCGCCGAAGAGGTGCAGCGGCTCCGCGGCGCGGCCCGCGCGGCCCTGTGCCGCGCGCACCTCGCCGACGATCGCACGGGCGTGGGCGGTGTCCTCGGGGGTGACGTAGCCGATGTCCGCGGACGTGGCGAGCAGCCGGTAGGGGACGCGTCCGTGGGCGAGGGCGGTGACGAGGGGCTGGCCCTGCGGCGGGCGCGGCGTGATGGAGGGGCCCTTCACGCTGAAGAAACGGCCCTCGAAGTCGATGTAGTGCAGCTTGTCGCGGTCGATGAAACGGCCGGTGGCGACGTCCCTGATCTCCGCGTCGTCCTCCCAGCTGTCCCAGAGCCGCCGGACCACCTCGACGTGGTCGGCGGCCTCCGCGAACAGCTCCTCGGTGAGCCGGCGCCCCTGAGGTGTGGCGCGGTCCTCGACGCGGGCGGGCGGGAAGGTGCGCCGGCCGAAGTGTGCGGCCACATGGGGGAGGCGGGTCACCTGCACCCGCAGCCCGGCGCGGCCGGTGCTCACATAGTCGAGGGTGGCGATCGCCTTGGAGATGTGGAACGGCTCCGTGTGGGTGGCCACCACGGTCGGCACCAGGCCGATGTGCGAGGTCAGGGGCGCCACACGGGCGGCGATCAGGACCGCGTCGAGGCGGCCGCGCACCTGGTCGGTGCGGTCGTCCGGCACGCCGTACCGGGACGACTGGAGGGCGAGCCCGTCCTCGAACGTCACGAAGTCGAGCAGGCCGCGCTCGGCCTCGGCCACGAGGTCGGCCCAGTAGCCGGCGGTGAACAGGTCCCGGGGCCGCGAGACCGGTTCGCGCCACGCGGCCGGATGCCAGCCCGCGCCGTCCAGCGCGACGGCGAGGTGGAGGGCGCCGTCCGGAGCGGCGGGGGCGGTCGGGGCGTCCGGCGCGGCGGAGGCGGCGGGCCCCGCGGCGGCGGGGGCCGGGGAAGCGGTGGCGCCGGAGGGGGCGGCGGGGGAAGAGGGCAGCGGAGACGATGAAGACGCGGACACGAGAGGTGCCTTCCTGATCGGCCGTACGAGAACGCCGGGCCGCGGCTGGGCGGACCCGGGGCGGGGGACAGTCAGGAGCAACAGAGCGTGCCGGCCACACGCTGGAGGTCGATGTGCGGCCGGGTGTAGAGGTGTACGGGGTGGCGGGGGGCGAGCACGCGGACCGCGCGCGTGGGGACACGGAGGCCGGCCGCCGGTCGCATGTCCGTCACCTCCGCCCCTCCGGCACGACGTGCGCGCGCGGGCCACGCCGGACCGCATGCCTGCCCGCGTCGCGACGCGGGATCCATCTCGTCGTAGCGACAACCGCCGGGCCGCGCTTCCTATTCCGGCCCGCGGCGGCATGCGCCGCGGCGGGGTGGCCGGACATGGTGCGCACACCGCCGCGAGGGGCGCACCGCCGCCGCGCCCGGCTGCGCTGTGCGCCGGGGCGCACGACCGGGCCCGGCGCCTTCCGCCTCCCGCCTCCCGCCTGCCCCTGCACCCGCACCCGCACCCGCACCCGCACCCGCACCCGCACCCGCACCCGCACCCGAACGGCTCAGGCGCACACGGCACTCCCACCCCGGGGCGCGGATACTTTTATCCACCTATCCCCGGACATGAGGTACTCATGCGCCTACTGCTCGTCCACCCCAGCGCCCTGATGTACTCGGAGATCTTCCTGCGACTGGAACCCCTCGGCCTGGAACGGGTGGCGGGCGCGGCCCGCGCCGCCGGGCACGAGGTGCGCGTGCTGGACCTCCAGGTGCACGGGCACCGCGACCTGCACGAGGAGATGGCCTCGTTCCGGCCGGAGGCGCTCGGCATCTCGCTCAACTACCTGGCCAACATCCCGGAGGCCATCGACATCGCCCGGCACACCGAGCAGACGCTGCCGGACTGCTTCGTCTTTCTCGGCGGGCACAGCGTCTCGTTCGTCGCCGAGGACGTGCTGGAGCAGGCCGAGGGCGCCGTCGACGCGGTCGTCAGGGGCGAGGGCGAGACGGCCGTCGTCCCCCTGCTGGAGGCGGTGCGCGACGGCGGGCTGCGGGAGGTGCCCGGGATCGTCACCCCTGAGGGCCGCGGTCCTGCCCCGAAGATGCTGCACAGCATCGACGAGCCGCGCCCCGCCCGGGACCTGATGCGCCGGCGGAAGAGCTACTTCATCGGCGAGCTGGACCCCTGCGCCTCCATCGAGTTCACCCGCGGCTGCCCCTGGGACTGCTCGTTCTGCTCGGCCTGGACGTTCTACGGCCGCAGCTACCGCAAGGCGTCGCCCGAGGCAGCGGCCGAGGAGCTGGCGGGCATCCGGGAGCCCAACGTCTTCATCGTGGACGACGTGGCCTTCATCCGGCCGGAGCACGGCCACGCCATCGCCGCCGAGATCGAGCGCCGGAGAGTACGCAAGCGGTACTACCTGGAGACCCGGAGCGATGTGCTGCTGCGCAACACGGACGTCTTCCAGCGCTGGACGCGCCTGGGCCTGCGCTACATGTTCCTGGGCATGGAGGCGATCGACGCCGAGGGGCTCGACCTGTACCGCAAGCGGGTGAGCCCGGACCAGAACTTCGAGGCGCTCGAGGTGGCGCGCCGGCTGGGCATCAACGTCGCGATCAACCTGATCGTCGACCCGGCCTGGGACAAGGAGCGCTTCCGGATCGTGCGGGAGTTCGCCATGTCGGTGCCGGAGATCGTGCACCTGACGGTGATGACGCCGTACCCCGGCACGGAGATCTGGCACACCGAGGCGCGCCGGCTGACCACCCGGGACTACCGGCTCTTCGACATCCAGCACGCGGTGGTGCCCACCACGCTGCCGCTGGACGAGTTCTACCGGGAGCTGGTGCGCACCCAGGCCGTCATCAACCGCAAGCACCTGGGGCTGTCCACGGCGTTCGGGGCGTTCCGGGTGCTGGCCGGCAATCTGGCGCGGGGGCAGACGAACTTCGCGCGGATGCTGTGGCGGTTCAACCGGGTCTACAACCCGAAGGCCCAGCTCGCGGACCACGACCGCCCGGTCCGCTACGAGCTGCCCCTCCCCCACCGCCTGAACGTCGACGACCGCCGCCTCCTCTATGTCCACACCCGGGCCCCGTCCCACGAGAGCGACGGGGCTGCGCCCCGGCCCGCCCCGAGGGGCGCGGGGAACGGCGCGGGCAACCCACCACCGGCCGGTGGCCCGGAGACCACCGGAACAGCCCCACCGGGACGGTGACGACCCCATCGGCGCACAGCGCCGCCCCAAAAGGGGCGCCGGGAACTGCGCGACCAGCCACCCACCGGCCGGTGGCCCGGAGACCACCGGAACAGCCCCACCGGGACGGTGACGACCCGACGGTCTCGTCGTGGCTTGTCGCTCCCCCACCGCCCTGAAGGCGTGGGAGGTACCCCCATCCCCGCGCCCCTTGGGTGGGCCGGGACGCAGCGCGTCGCGGGAGGGGGCCGGGACGCAGCGTGTCCCGTGAGGGGGCCGGGGCACAGCGCGTCCCGTGAGGGGGCCGGGGCACAGCGCGTCCCGTGAGGGGGCCGGGGCACAGCGCGTCCCGTGAGGGGGCCGGGGCGCACCCCCGCCTGGAGGCGCTGCGCCCCGAATAAGCGTTGGACCGGGGCGGGCCGCCCGTAGGACCGTTGGCGCATGACGGACCAGACGCCCGCCACCGGGGCCCCCGGGGCCGCTTCCGCGCCCCGGCCTGGCGCGCCCCCCGCCGGGGGCACCGGGGGCGCCGCCGCCCGGTACGTTCGCCTCTTCGCCATACCGGGCGCCCGCGCGTTCACGTTCGGAAATCTGCTGGCCCGCCTCCCGATGGGCATGTTCAGCGTGAGCGCGATCACCATGATCGCCGGAGCCCGGGGCTCGTACGCGCTCGCCGGTGCCGTCACGGCCACCGGGCTCGCCGCCACCGCGCTCGCCGGCCCCTGGACGGCGCGGCTGGTCGACCGGTACGGGCAGGCGCGGGTCGCCGTACCGGCGACCGCGTGCGCCGCGCTCGGCTCCCTCGCGCTGGTGCTGTGCGTGGCCACGGACGCACCGGACTGGACGCTGTTCGCCTGCTACGCGGCCACCGCCACCACGCCCAACACGGGCGGCATGTCCCGGGCCCGCTGGGCCCACCTGCTGCGGGGCGACCCGGCCGCGCTGCACACCGCGAACTCCTTCGAGCAGGCCGCGGACGAGCTGTGCTTCATGCTCGGTCCGGTGCTCGCGGCGTTCCTGTGCACCGCGCTGTTCCCGGAGGCCGGCACGGTCGTCGGGGTGGTGCTGCTGGTGACGGGGGTGCTGCTCTTCGCCGCCCAGCGCCGCACCCAGCCCCCGGCGCACGGCCGCAGCGCGGGCCGGGCCCCGCTGCGGGCGCCGGGGTTCCCGGCCCTGCTCGTCGTCTTCCTCGCCACCGGCGGGGTCTTCGGCTCCCTCGAAGTGGTGACGATCGCCTTTGCGGACGCACAGGGGCATCGGGCGATGGCGGGCCCGGTGCTCGCGTTGCAGGCGACGGGGTCGTGCGCGGCGGGCCTCGTCTACGGGGCGCGGCGGCTCACCGGCCCGCCCGAGCGGCGGCTGCCCCGCTGTGTGGCCGCGATGACCGTACTGATGACGCTGCCGCTGCTGACCGCCACCCTCACCGGCTCGCTGCCGGTGCTCGCGGGAACGCTGCTGGTCGCGGGCATGGCGACGGCGCCGACCATGGTCACCGGTATGACGCTGGTCCAGCGCCGCACCCCGGCAGGCCGGCTCAACGAGGGCATGACCCTCTCGGTGACCGCGCTGCTGGGCGGCGTCGCCGCCGGCTCGGCGACCGGCGGCTGGCTGGTGGAACACGCCGGCGCGGCGACCGGCTACGCGGTACCGGCGGCGGCCGCCGCCACGGCGTTCGCCCTGTCCTGCGCGGCGGCGCGCTCGCGAGGGGCGCAAGGACCTGCCGGGGGTGCCTCCCACGCCTTGCGGGCAGTGGGCGGCGGCCACGACTAGACCGTCACGCGCCGCCCCACGCGGGGCGCAGCACCACAAGCCCGCGGCCCGCTTCCGGATGCACCCCCATCCCGCCCGTGCCACCCTTTCATCAGCGCCCGGCCCCGAAAGGGGCGGCCCGCGCCCTCGCCGGGGGCGCCCCGCGAGGAGGACCCGGACGGAGGGCAGTCATGGGCGAGATCCAGGTGAACACGTCGACGGCCGGCCCGCAGTTCCAGCCGGCCGTGGACTCCCTGAGCAGCACCGAGTACATGGCCGTGTGGGCCGACCGGCAGACCGCCGAGATCAAGGGGCAGGTCCTCACCTCCGGCGGCGACAGGAGCGGCGCGGAGTTCACGGTCAACGCCCCCGCGCCGGACACCGCCAACGTCAACCGGCAGCTTCCGGCGCTGACCGACACCGGGTTCAACGTGGTCACGGCCTGGATCGAGCAGCCCTTCGACGTTCCCCCGCCGCACCCGCACGTGAAGATGCAGCGGTTCAGGAAGACGGTCAAGGCCGGCCCCGAGATCCAGGTCAGCACCGCCGACGTCGACCCCGGCAACCGCCCCTCCGTCACCCGGATGGTGGACGGTGGCACCGTCGTCGTCTGGACCGACTCCCGGCCCGACCGGCGCATTCGCGCCCAGCGCTTCGACGCCGAGGGCAACAGGGCGGAGCCGGAGTTCACCGTCAACACCACCGAGGGGTTCCACAGCAGCCCGGTCGCCTCGATCCTCGCGGACGGCAGCTATGTCGTCGCCTGGACGAGCGATCCCGCCGCGGCCGACGGGGACCGCCTCGTCTTCCGGCTCTTCGCCTTCGACGGCACTCCGCGCAGCGGCGAGATCCAGCCGGACATCTCCGGCTTCCGGCCCGGGAACACGGTGACGCTCCTGGACAACGGGCGTTTCGTCATCACCCATGTGGACCACATCGCCGACAGCGACCTCGGTGTGCCGCAGAGCACCGTGGAGGCGAGCATCTTCGAGGCGGACGGCACGCTGGCCGGCAGCCTGACCGCGGGCACCCCGCAGGGGTTCCACCGCTCCTGGCCGGCGGTCGCGCCGCTGCCCGGCGGGCGGTTCCTGCTCGCCTGGGTGGAGAAGAGCGCGACCACCCTGTCCACGGTCCCCGCGGTGATGGCCAAGGTCTGCTCCGACAGCCAGGGCTCGCTCACCGACAAGGTGCAGGTCAACACCGCGCCGAGCGGCGACCGCTTCCAGGTCTCGGCCGCGACGGCCTTCGGCGGCGACGGCGAGTCCGCGTTCATCGCCTGGGCCGACGACAGCCGCACCGCGGGCGACCCCTCGGACTTCGCCGTACACGGCCGCGCCTTCCGCATCGACCCCTCGGGAGCGCTGCTGTAAGGGCTGCCGTCGACCCGACCCGGCGCGCGCGTCTACCCCTTGGCCATGACGACGTACAACGGCGAGTCCTCCGACGGCTTCGCCTCGCCCACCTTGTTGTAGTCCCAACTCTCGTACAGACTTCGGACTTTGGGGTGACTGGAGTTGACCAGAAGCGTTATCACATCGGCTTCGACCGAGGCGAGCAACGCGTCATGAATCTGTTTTGCCCGGCCTGTCCCGCGCCATTGGGGAACGACCATGAATTCCGACAGCGCGAAGACCGATCCCCGGATGCCGATCGGACGTTGGTGCCCCTTCCACCATCCACCGCGCTTGAGCATGGAGCCGTACGCGTACCCGACTGGGCTGTCCTCTTCCCAGCCCAACACACACTGCCAGTTCTCACGCGAGGACCACAGATCGACGAAGTACGAAAAGCGTTCACGGGAGGAAAACGGGTCCGGATCGTCCGCATACACCTCGTCGTGAATGTCGAGCAGCAGGGACCTGATGTCTTGTGCATCGGCATGCGTATAGTGCTTCAGATCCATTGACGGGACTCCTCGACCCAGTTGATGATTTCCGGGCTCTTTGACCCTGTGGCTGTGATCACCCTTCGCGTCGCCGTCAGAGTATTGGCGGTTCTCCTCGAACCGGAAGAGCGCAATAGCAACCCCTGAGCCTGCCGAGCAGTCGCACAGGCCAACTCCAGTTCTCCCTGCCGGGCCTGAGCCAGCGACAGGTGAGCTGATATACAGAGCTCTGTTTCGGACCATACCGTCAGGGATGGCAGCGAGCGTGCGGTGCAGGCAGTACTCGGCCCGTCCGTGATCACCTAGTGCCGACCATATGAACGAAGAGAGAGCGTCCACCTCGCTGGCGTCGAAGAAATTGATCCACTCCGGCCGATCCTCGTCAACGCTACGGGCAAAAGCACGCTCCGCGTCACTGAGGGCTCGGAGAGCTTCGGAGCGATACCGGAGGCGTGCGAGTGCGTTGGCATTCCGGATGTGCCCCAGAGAGGCGTACAACGGGTCTTTCCGTGCGATGGAAGAGCGCTTCAGCACCTCCGATCCGGCAACGGCTTCCCCGTGATTCTCACGCTGGCTGGAGGTAAGGGTCAGATGGTCCCAGACGTGATAGACCGTTCCGCTGTCACGAGACAGGCCCGCGAAGGTCAGAGCTCTGTCAAGATGGGTGCGTGCGCGGTCGGGGGAACTTGCGTCGATGGCCGCGAAAGCCGCAGAGCTGAGGACCTCGGCAGCGAGTCGATGAAACATCTCCCGCACCCGGGTTGCGGACGAGGATACGGCAAGGGCTGACTGAACCCGCAAAGCCAGTTCCACCGCGCGGTCTTCCACCTTCCGTGATCCTCCCACGGCTTGATCCTGTCGAAGGATGGCCACGTAGTCCCGTTGGAATCGCCGGACATCATTTACGCCAAGACGTCTGTGGACGGACGCGGGCGGAGCGGCAATGGCCAGGGCCGTACCGCCTGTGGCGGTGAGGAGCGCTCGTCGTTGCACGGGATCTTCCTCCGGTGGTGGGACGCGCTTCGTGCGAGGCACAAACCCCAGGTCCACGGCGCTGGCATCGAGAACCTTCTCCAGACAGAGCCTGATGCGGTCCTGCGGCCACTTGGTCTCGCCGCGTAGCCATCGCCGGATGTCGGCATCTGTGACGTTGCCGGGCCGGCCTGTGAGGAGTTCGACCTCGGCATTGATCTGACGTGCTAACCCTGCTTGAGAGAAGCCGAGTTCGGCGATACGTGCGCCGAGCTTGCGGTTGCTCCGTGCCATGCCCTCACCGTAACGACAAGCAATGCCCCGGGCACGGGCGAAGGTAAAAAACACCGGGGTCCCGCGATGGGAAGCGGTGGCCTTTCACCTGTTCCCCGTGTCGTGCCGGGCGTTGACTGGGCAGCACCAGGCAAGCCGTTGGCGGAGCCACTTCAGCCTGTGACTGTGTGTCGACCACCTGAAGGGAGCAGGCAGCCATGCCCGAGCTTACGCACAGCAATTCAGTGTCCGGGGAATCCGGCGACGGCTCACCGAGGCCACATCTGGAGCCATCGCCCGATGTCCATGAGGGAGAGGCCGCGTATCTCGACCCTGCCTCTCCGCCGACCCCACACCAGGAAGCAGCCCGAACGCTGAACGAACTCCGGTCGGCGCTGGCCATGCACGGCGTCCGCGTTCCGTCTCTCGGCCTCGATGTCGTGTCCTTGTCGCAGCCACACACGCGGCCGCTGATCGAACTCGGCAGGATCAATCTGGGAACCGCGCGCCTGCTCACCCAGGCTCTCGGCGGAACCGAGGAGGAATGAGAGACGGCGCGGCACAGCCTGAAATCCACTGCGCCGAAGTCTCCCCCGATCCGCGCCCGGCCGACATCGCGCAGCTTGACTACGCCCGCGAGCTGCACGAGGACGAGTGCGCGCCGTGCAAGCAGGGTGACCGCTGCCGCATAGGGCGGCGCCTGAGCCACGCGCAACGGTTGGCTCGGGCGGGCCGGTGACCTCCGTCGCGGAAGAACCGCCCGACGACACCTCACAAGAGGCCGCGGAACCAGAACCAAGCCCGGAGCCCGTGGCCGGCTCAGCAAGTGCACTGTTCCGTTTCGACCATCAGGCAGGAGACAGACACGATGACCACCGCACACGGGACATCCGCCGGCCTACGCCCGTGGGGTGCCGGCCGACTCGCCGCGTATCCGACCATCACCCGTCTCCCTCATGCGACGGTCGCCATCGACCCCACGACGCAGCTCGGCGTCTTCCGGGACCGTGCCGGCCAGGTGGTCGAGATGGGCAAGCACGGCACCAGCTCCGGTACCGAGACCTCCACGGTCACGAATGCGGACTCGCAGCACGACCAGGGTCACGACCAGGACTCCCAGCAGGACTGATGTCGGTGACCGAGCAAAGACCGGTACTGGTGGCCACCGAGGCAGAGGACGTCACCGCCGACATGGTGATCGCTGAACTCAATCGGCGGAGCGTTCCGGTGGTGAGGTTCAACCCGGCAGACATCGGCGCGGGCCTGACGGTCCTGGCTCGGTTTGGATTCTGTCCGGTCCCCGTGGCCGGGCAGGTCCGTGCCGCCGACTCTCGTGACCAACGATCCGATTGCCGCACGGGAGTTCATTTCCGCGCATGGGCGGGTGATCCACAAGGCACTGCGGTGGACTCCGTACCAGCGGAACGGCGTCCCTGTGACCGCGTGGGCGGAGCCGGTCACTTCGGACGAGATCGATGACGGCGTGCGCGTGACGCCGCACCTTTTTCAGGCCCAGGTGGACAAGACCGGTGATGTACGAGTGCTGGTTGTCGGTCGGCGCCTGTTCGCCGTGCGGATCGACTCCGGCCTGTTGGACTGGCGCATGGATTACTCGGCGCTCTCTTACACCGTGGTGGAACTCCCTGATCCTCGCCGTGGATCGAGCCGGGGACCATTGGTGGCTGGAGCTGAATCCGAACGGCCAGTGGGCGTGGCTGGAGGAGAACACCGGCTTGAGGATGTCCGCCGCGTTCGCTGATCTGTTGACCCGGGGACGGGGAGAAACCGCATGACCGACACCGCGTCCGAACGGCGTGCCCTCGCCGACCGGCTGGAGAAAGCCGGCGTTCTCGCCACCCCCGCTTGGCGGGCCGGGGTGGAGTCCGTACCCCGGGAGCTGTTCCTCAGACCCGGCGTGTTCCTTCCTGTTGACGGGGGCCGGTGGCGGCCAGTCCCATGGGCCTGTACCGATGCCGATACCTGGGCGGAGATCAGCTACCGCGGATGGCACCGCAGAGGGGCGAATCGTCGGCCGCTCCTCCTTCATGCAGGCTCGCTCGGGCGCCCCCGAGCTGGTATCCGGTGATCTGGCCGCCCGCGTGGCCTATGCGAACAGCCAGCGCCCGACCAAGGTGTCACCCGTCATCCTGGATGAGTGGATGCCCACCTTCCTCGCGCAGCTCGCCGCGCCCGGCGCACAGTTCACGCGGGCCAAAGCGAGCGACGGAACCACACTGATGTACGTCTTCGATCCCGAGCGAGAGTCTTTCGCCGATTTCATCGCAGACGGCGGCGAATGGAAGTCCGTCCGGCAGGGCGGCCCCGTACCGATGTGGGATGACATCGAGCGAGCGGTCATCGCCTGGCAGGAGGCCGGAAGCCCTGATATCTCCTCCGTAAAGCTCCGCATCACGGAAAATTCGCACACGTACTGGAGCGAAGGGCACCCCACGCTGCGGTGGCAGCATGACCTTGCCTGACGGGAAAGCGATCACGACGGCCCACGCCCACCCCCCTCTCCCCCGAGGCCGCCGGGCGCAGCACGCCTCGCCCCAGGGCCAGGCAGGAGCCCGCCCCCACTCGTTCGGCCCGCCGCACATCCCCCCGATTCCCGCGCATCCCATTGACGCGCCCCCGCACCGCCCCTACGGTCCGCGTCGAAGCGTTTCGACGAACGCCGTCGAAACGCTTCGACACCTCTGCACGGCACGGCACGGTACCCGGCACGACAGCGACCCGACGGCTGACTCGACGGCGGAGGCACTGGATGGTGACGGCACGAAGACGTGCGGCGGCGGTGGCGGTGGGAAGCCTGCCGGCCCTGAGCGCCCTGCGCCTGCGGGACCGCGCGGAGGACGACGCCCGGGAGCAACCCGGGTGACCGCGACGGGAGGCACCGAGGTGACCGCAGGAGGGCCCCAGGTGACCGCAGGAGGGCCCCGGGTGAGCGCACTGCGCCGTTCTCCGGCACCGCTGATGACGCTGGTCTCCACGACGTCCAGACGGCGTCCGTGGCGCTCGGCGTTCACCAGGGCCGGCGGCTGATGGGCGCCACCACGACCAACGCCGCCGCCCTGCTCGGTGCCCCGCCCGCGCTCGGCTTCTTCCCCGTGTTCCAGCGGACCCTCACCCGCGGCATCGCCGTGGGCGCCGTCACGTGACCGTGGCGTGTCACCGCACGTCATCGACAAGGAGCGCCGAATGAAGTCCACCGACGGCTACCGGATGCTGCGTGAGGGCGTCGGCGCCGCCTGCCCGGTCGAGGTGCTCGACGTCGCGCCGGGCCCCGGCAGCCTGGAGATCCACGCGCCGACGCGGCCCGTCCGCCACCGCGGCGACCTGCTGGAGGGACCGGTCGTGACCGTCCGCGCGCACGCCCCGATGCCCGACGTCATCGGGGTCACCCTCACCCACTTCGACGGCGAGCGGCAGCGGGGCCCCCACTTCACCGTCGCCGAGCAGCCCGAGTTCGCGCCGCAGGTGTCCTACGACGACGGCCACGCCCTGCTCACCTCCGGCGCCCTCTGTCTCCGGGTGGCCCGCAGCGGCCCCTGGCGTCTCGACTTCCTGGCCGGCGGCCGGCCGCTGACCGCCAGCGGCACCAGGGGCATGGGCATCATGCGGGACGCCGCCGGCGCCCACTACCTGCGCGAGCAGCTGAACCTGGGCGTCGGCACCTCCGTCTTCGGCCTCGGCGAACGGTTCGGGCCGCTGGTCAGGAACGGCCAGGCGGTGGACATGTGGAACGCCGACGGCGGCACCGCCACCGAGCGGGCGTACAAGAACGTCCCGTTCTACCTGACCGACGCCGGCTACGGCGTCTTCGTCGACCACCCGGGCCGGGTCTCCTTCGAGGTCGGCTCGGAGGCGGCCTCCCGGGTGCAGTTCAGCGTCGAGGGCCAGCAGCTGACGTACTACGTGATCCACGGGCCGACGCCGAAGGAGATCCTGCGCAAGTACACCGCCCTCACCGGCCGCCCCGCGCTGCCGCCCGCCTGGTCGTTCGGCCTGTGGCTGTCCACGTCGTCCACCACCTCCTACGACGAGCGGACCGTGTCGTCGTTCATCGACGGGATGCGCGAGCGGGACCTACCGCTGTCGGTGTTCCACTTCGACTCGTTCTGGATGCGCGAGTTCCACTGGTGCGACTTCGAGTGGGACCCGCGGGTCTTCCCCGACCCGGAGGGCATGCTCGCCCGGCTCAAGGAGCGGGGCTTGAGGATCTGCGTCTGGATCAACCCGTACATCGCGCAGCGCTCCCCGCTGTTCGCGGAGGGCCGGGCGCTCGGGCACCTGCTGAAGAAGCCGGACGGCAGTGTCTGGCAGTGGGACCTGTGGCAGCCGGGCATGGCGCTGGTCGACTTCACCAGCCCCACCGCACGCGAGTGGTACGCGGCGAAGCTGGAGGCGCTGCTCGGCATGGGCGTCGACTGCTTCAAGACGGACTTCGGCGAGCGCATCCCCGTCGACGTCGCCTACGCCGACGGCTCCGACCCGGAGCGCATGCACAACTACTACACCCACCTCTACAACCGCACCGTCTTCGAGGTGCTGGACAAGCACCGCGGCGAGGGCGAAGCGGTGGTGTTCGCCCGCTCGGCGACCGCGGGCAGCCAGCGGTTCCCGGTGCACTGGGGCGGCGACCGCGCGTCCACGTACGAGGCGATGGCCCAGTCGCTGCGCGGCGGCCTGAGCCTCGGCATGTCCGGCTTCGGGTTCTTCAGCCATGACATCGGCGGCTTCGAGGGCACCCCGCAGCCGGCGCTGTTCAAGCGGTGGATCGCCTTCGGGCTGCTCTCCTCGCACAGCAGGCTGCACGGCTCGTCGTCGTACCGGGTGCCGTGGCTCTTCGACGAGGAGGCCGTGGACGTGCTGCGGCTCTTCACCCGTCTGAAGCTCAGCCTGATGCCGTACCTGTCGGCGGCGGCGCGCACCGCGCACACCGAGGGCGTGCCGATGATGCGGGCCATGGTGCTGGAGTTCCCCGACGACCCGGCCTGCGCGCACCTGGAGCGGCAGTACATGCTCGGTCCTGACCTGCTGGTCGCCCCGGTCTTCTCCGACGAGGGCGACGTCGCGTACTACGTGCCGGAGGGCACCTGGACGCACTTCCTGACCGGCGAGACGGTCACCGGGCCGCGCTGGGTGCGCGAGCGGCACGGCTTCCTCAGCGTCCCGCTGCTGGTGCGGCCCGGCGCGGTGGTCCCGGTGGGTGCGGTGCACGACCGGCCCGACTACGCCTACGCCGACGGGGTCACCCTGCGCGTCTTCGCGCCCGAGCCCGGCACGCAGGTCACCGTGCCGGTCGGCGAGACGACGTTCACCGTGGCCCGGGAGGGGAGCGTGCTGCGCGCCGCGGCCGACGACCCGGCCGCGCCCTGGGCCGTCGAGTGCGGCGGGCGGACGGCCCGCGCCGAGGCGGGCACCGGGTTTCTCTCGCTGGAGCTGGAGTAGCGGTTTGCCGTCGGTTACCAGGGCTTTTCGTCCGTACAGGTCGGTGGCGGCGCACCGCGCGGCGGCTGAAGGGGGCCACCTTGGTCAAGATCACAGATGTGGCGCGGCACGCCGGAGTGTCCCCCAGCACCGTCAGCTACGCGCTGAGCGGCAAGCGGTCCATCTCCGCCGAGACCCGGCGCCGCGTCGAGGCCAGCATCCGGGAGCTGGGCTACCGGCCGCACGCCGGGGCGCGGGCACTGGCCAGCAACCGCTCCAACGTCCTGGCGCTGGTGGTGCCGCTGCGCACCGGCATGCACGTGCCGGTGGTGATGCAGTTCGCGGTCTCGGTGGTGACCACCGCGCGGCGGCACGACCACGACGTGCTGCTGCTCACCCAGGAGGAGGGCGAGGAGGGGCTACGGCGGGTCGCGGACACCGCGCTGGTGGACGCCCTGATCGTGATGGACGTCCAGATGCACGACGCCCGCCTGCCGCTGCTGCGGGCCCTGGACCGGCCCTCGGTGCTGATCGGCTTCCCCGCCGAGCCCGCCGGCCTCACCTGCATCGACCTGGACTTCCGGGCGGCGGGCGCGGCGTGCGTGGAGCAGCTGGCGCTGCTCGGGCACCGGTGTGTGGCGCTGATCGGCTCCCCGCCGGAGGTCTACCTGCGCCAGACCGGCTTCGCGCGACGGGTCGCGGAGGGGTTCACGGCCGCGGCGGACCGGCACGGTCTCGCGTCGTCCGTGCACCCCTGCGAGGCGTCGCCCGCGGCCGCGCGGGCGGTGGCGGAGCGGCTGCTGCGCGGACAGCCGGCGCTCACCGGGGTGGTCGTGCACAACGAGCCGCTGGTGGAGCCGCTGATCGACGCGTTCGAGCAGCTGGGGCTGCGGGTGCCGGGCGATCTGTCGGTCACGGCGATCTGTCCGGAGGAGGTGGCTCGCTCGGCGCGGGTGCCGGTGACGTCCGTCGCCGTTCCCGCGGCGGAGGTGGGGGCGCGGGCGGTGGAGCTGCTGATGCGGAAGCTCGGGGGTTCGGCCGTACCGGAGGCGACGTTGCTTCCGCCTCGGCTGGTTGTGCGGGGCAGTACGGCGCCGCGGTCGTGATGTGGGGGCAAGCCCCCACACCCCCCAGTCGATCGCCCCCCGGTCGATCGCCCTTCGGGCTCGTCCTCGAACTCCCCCAGTGCCTCGAGGGCGTGGGAGGTGCCCCCGGACAGGCTTGATTTCGGCCGGGCTCGCCCTTCGATGCGCGGCATACGCAGGGGAACGACGAAACGCACCACCTCATCGAATCGCTTCGACCACGAGAGGCACCACACATGACGACGAGCAGAGCTTTATGGAGCCGGGGCGGCCGGCGCCGCTGGGTGCGGGGGGCGCGGGGGACCGTCGCCGGACTGGCGTTGGCGCTGATCGCCACGCTCGGCACCGGCACCGCGGCGGGCGCCGCCGGGGGCGCCGGGGGCGCCGGGGCGGGCGCGTATCCGTTCCGCGATCCCTCCCTCCCCCTGGAGAAGCGGGTGGACGACCTGCTGGGGCGGCTCACGCTCGACGAGCGGATCTCCCTGCTGCACCAGTACGAGCCGGCCATCCCCCGCCTCGGCGTCGGTGCCTTCCGTACCGGCACCGAGGCGCTGCACGGAGTGGCGTGGCTCGGGAAGACCACGGTGTTCCCGCAGGCGCTGGGGCTGGCGTCGACGTGGGATCCGGGGCTGATCCGGCGGGTGGGCTCGGCGGTGGGCGACGAGGACCGCGGGTTCCAGCAGCAGCGGCCCGCGGGGTGGGGCCTGAACGTGTGGGCGCCCGTGGTGAACCCGCTGCGTGACCCGCGGTGGGGACGGAACGAGGAGGGCTACTCGGAGGACCCGTACCTCACCGGCGCCATGGCCACCGCCTACGGCACCGGGCTGACCGGCGGCGACCCCGACCACCTGAAGACGGCGCCCACCCTCAAGCACTTCCTCGGCAACAACAACGAGGTGCACCGCGACACCACCTCGTCCGGCCTGCGGCCACGGGTCCTCAAGGAGTACGAGGAGCAGGCGTTCAGGCCCGCGATCGAGGCGGGTGCCGCGACCGGCGTGATGTCCTCGTACAACCTGGTGAACGGCCGCCCGATGACCGTGAGCCCGCTGCTGGACGACGTGCGCGGCTGGACGGACCACGACCTGCTGAACGTGACCGACGCCGGCGCCCCCAACAACCTGCTGACCAGCGGCAGCCAGAAGTACTACGGCACCCTCGCCGAGGGGGACGCGGCGGCGCTGAAGGCCGGCGTGGACAGCTTCACGTCCGACGACGCGAACCCGGAGCCGACCACGACCGCCATCAGGACGGCGCTGGCCGGGGGGCTGCTGACCGAGGCCGATGTGGACGACGCCGCCCGGCACGTCCTCTCCGTGCGGTTCCGGCTCGGCGAGTTCGACCCGGACGGCGGTCCGTACGGGTCGATCGACGCGTCCGTGATCGACAGCCCGGCGCACCGGGCACTGGCCCGCAAGGCCGCGGCCGAGTCGATGGTGCTGCTGAAGAACGCGCGGGGTGCGCTCCCGCTGACCGCGGGCGGCACCGGGGACGTGGCGGTCGTGGGCCCGCTGTCCGACACGCTCTACTCGGACTGGTACTCCGGCACCATGCCGTACCAGGTCACCCCCGAGGACGGCATCGCGGCCCGGCTCGGCTCCGCCGGCTCCGTCACCGGCAGCGAGGCCGTGGACCGGATCGCGCTGAAGGACACGGCGACCGGCAGGTACGTCACCGCGGGCACCGGCGCGTCGGGCGCGCCGCTCAGGGAGGGCGGCACCACGGCGTCCGACGAGGCGCGGTTCGACGTCTTCGACTGGGGCGCCGGCGTGGTGACGCTGCGCGCGGCGGCCAACGGCAAGTACGTCGGCTACAACGGCGCCGGGTTCCCGAACGACCAGGACCAGCCGAACGGCTGGTACGTCCAGCAGCAGTTCGCGCTGGAGCGGCAGGACGACGGCGGCTATCTGCTCCGGTACGCCGGCTATGACACCACCGAGTCCTGGTGGACCCAGGGCACCTACCTGGGCCCGGCCGCCGACGGCACGCTCGGCCTCGTCGGCAGGGACCGGGCCGCGCACTTCGCCAAGGACGTCATCAGCAGCGGCACCGCGCAGGCCGTCGCCGCCGTCAAGGGCAAGGACGCCGCGGTCGTGGTGGTCGGCTCGATGCCCGCGATCAACGGCCGGGAGGCCCACGACCGCCCCGGCATGGCGCTGGCGCCCGCCCAGGAGGCCCTGGTGAGGGCCGTCCGGGCGGCGAACCCGCACACGGTCGTGGTCGTCGAGAACAGCTACCCGACCACCCTGGGCGACCTGGCGGAGGACGTCCCGGCGCTGCTGTGGACCACGCACGCCGGCCAGGAGACCGGCAACGCCCTCGCGGACGTGCTGTTCGGCGACGTCAACCCGGCCGGCCGGCTCACCCAGACCTGGTACCGCTCCGCGTCCGCCCTGCCGGACCTGCTGGACTACGACATCATCAAGGGCGACCGCACCTACCAGTACTTCCGCGGCGATCCGCTCTACCCGTTCGGGTACGGCCTGTCGTACACGTCCTTCCGCTACGGCACCCCCAGGCCCGTCCCCGGCGGGTACCGCGTCGCCGTCACCAACACGGGCGAGCGGGCCGGCGACGAGGTGGTGCAGCTCTACACGCACCAGCGGACGTCGCGCGACAAACAGCCGCTGAAGCAGCTGAAGGCGTTCCGGCGGGTGTCCCTGAAGCCGGGTGAGACCAGGCAGGTGACCCTGGAGCTGAGCCGGTCGGACCTCGCCCACTGGGACGTCACCCGCTCGAAGTGGGTGGTGGAGAGCGGCACGTACGACGTCATGGTGGGCGCCTCGTCCGCGGACGTCCGCGGCCGGGTCTCGCTCGCCGTGCACGGCGAGACGATCCCGCCGCGGGACCTGGCGCGGCCGACCCGTGCGGAGAACTTCGACGACTACGCGGGGGTGCGGCTGGTCGACGAGTCGAAGGCGGACGGCACGGCGGTCGAGGCCGGGGCCTCTGGGGCCTGGGTGTCGTTCGCGGACGCGGCGCCGGGTGCCGGGCCCGCCCGCCTCACGGCCCGGGTCGCCTGTCCGGCGGACTGCGCCGGCACGCTCCAGGTACGTCTCGGCTCCCCCACCGGCCCCCTCATGGGCACGGCCCACGCGACGCGTACGGCGTCCCCGTACTCTTATACGACGGTGACGGCACCCCTGCGGGCCCGCGGTGGCGGCGCCCAGGACGTCTACCTCGTCCTCGGCAAGGGCTTGCGCGTAACGCAGTTCACGGTACGTCCGGTGAGACGCTGACGCGGCTCCGCCGCGTGGGCGCGAGCAACCACCCACCGGCCGGTGGTCCGGGTACGGCGGAGACTGCCCATCCGGGACTGTGACGGCCCGACGGTCTCGTCGTGGCCGAGCGCGCGGTTCCCCGCGCCCCTTATCGGGCGGACCCTTACGTCGGGCCGGCCCCGGCTCACGCCGGGGCGCGGGGAACTGCGCGAGCAACCCGCCACCGGCAGATGGTCCGGACACCACCGCGACAACCGACCGGGACGGTGCCGAAGGGGCGCGCCGGGTGGCCCCCGGCGGAAGGTTCAGCAGAGGCGGGGCTTCTGCCAGGCACATTCGAGGGCGGAGCCGTCCGCAGGACCCGCCGGGCGCCGGAGTGACCGCGGTGCCACCCGCACCGCCTTCTCCGCACTGGACGAGGCGAGCGTGACGACGACGGCGTCCAGGATGTCGTCCACGTCGTCCGCGAGGTAATCGTTCAGCAGGATGCTGTACACGAGCTCACGCCCACCCGCGTCGGTGACGTACCCCGTCAACGTGTCCGCACCGGTCAACGACCCCGTCTTCCCCCGGGCGTTGAGCGCGGCCGGGGTCCCGCACATCCGGGACCGGAGCGTGCCGCCCACGAACCGTTCCGGGTCGCACGCCACCGGCAGCGCCCGGTACCAGTCGGCGTACCACGGCTCACCGCGCACCGCGCTCAGCAGCTCGGCGAAGACGCTGGCCGGGATGACGTCCATCCGGGACAGTCCGGAGCCGTCGACCTGCCGGAACTGCCCGGTGTCGATGCCGAGGCCCTTGAGGTAGCCGTCGATGGCGGCGAGCCCGGCGCCCCAGGTGCCGCGCCCGCTCGCCTTGACGCCCATCGCCTTGGTCAGGATCTCAGCGTGCATGTTGTTGGACAGCTTCAGGAACGGGATGAGCAGGTCCCCCAGCGGCATGGAGTCGTGCGTGGCCAGCCGCCGCGCGCCGTGTGGGGTGGCCGCGCCGAGGCGGGTGGCACCGGCGACCCGGATGCCGTGCCGGGCCAGCGCGTCCCGGAAGACGGCGGCGGCGTAGCCGGTGGGGTTCCAGACGCTCACCCACTCCATGTCGGGGTCGGCGTCCACGGGCACGCTCCCGCTGACGGTGATGTCGTTGGTGCCGTGCGCACGGTCGACCGTGACGCCCCCGTCGTCGCCGGCGGGTGCGGTGGTCGCCGACACGTGCACATGGACGTACGAGGTGGGCGGGGTCAGGGTCACCTTGGGCGCGTCGCCCGGGGCCGCACCGGGGGCGGTGTTCACGATCACCGTGCCGGTGTCGTAGTCGGTGTTCGGGGCGAGGCTGAGTGCGGAGATCTGCGCGGAGTAGTAGGAGGCCTCGTCGTCGGCGGCCCAGGAGCGGCCGAGCCGCTGGTCGTCGAAGCGGGTGTCGTCGGCGACCAGCTTCCCGGTGACCCGCCTGATCCCCGCGTCCGCGAGCCGGGCGGCGAGCGCGTCGTAGTCGTCGGCGAGGATGGTGGGGTCGCCGGTGCCGCGCAGGTAGAGGTCGCCGGTGAGCACGTCACCCTGCTGTCTGCCGCCGGCCAGCACATCGGTGCTGAACCGGTAGCCGGGCCCGAGCAGCGCCATGGCGGCGGCCGAGGTGAGCAGCTTGGTGTTGGACGCGGGCATCAGCCGGTCCCCCGCGGCGTGCTGGTAGACGACGTCGCCGCTCTTCGCGTCGGCCACCACCACGCTCTCCGCGCCGCCCGCCATCCGTGCGTCGGCGAGGATGCCGTCCAGCGCCTCGGACAGCCCGCTGTCGTCCCCGTCGGCCCCGGCCGAGGGCGCCGCCCACGCCAGCGCGCCCAGTGTGAGCGCGGCGGCGAGCACCCGGATCCACGGTCCGGCCCGCCCCGGACCCCTACGTCGTCTCAGTGATCTGCTCATGCCACAGGAGCATCCCGGAACAACGCCTTGACCGACAGACCGCGTACACGGTCCACCGGGACACCCCCTGAAGCCGACGGCACGCCGGCCGGGGGCGTGGGTGGGCGAAGCCCCCCACAGGCGCGACGAAGGCGCGCAGAACGACAAGGCGCGCAGAACGACGCACACGACGAAGGCGACGAGACCCGCGCGGTCCGCGGGCACACGTCGCCTGTCGCCTTAGTGGAGATGGCGGGAATCGAACCCGCGTCCAACGGTGCAGAATCAGGGCTTCTCCGAGCGCAGTCCGCTTCGCTTTTCTCGGCCCCGGAGATCACGCGGACAAGTCTCCGACGGGCTCAGTCACTGTTTGGTTTCCCTGAAGGCCCCGTGACCGGGTCTACAGGTTTAGTTCCCTAGCTGATGCCAGGATCCGGGTCGGGAACAGCCCCGGGCTGACACTTCGCAAGTCGCTGCTCAGGCAGCGAGGGCGAAGGAATCGCGCTTGGTATTGGCGATTATTTTTTTCGGCCTGTGGTTTACGAGATCATGGCCGCTTCCTCGGCTCGCTTCCCCTGCTTCGACAGCCGCTGTCGAAACCGATCATCCCCATGTTGATTTTTCAATCGCGCGCCCCCGCTCCGGAGGGCTTGTGCCATCGTACGGGATCAACGCGGGCGGGTGCCAGCGTATTCCCCCGCCCGGCGGGCGGGCCGCATGCACGGCGCGACCACCCGTCGTCGCCGTCCGCTCACAGAACCGGCCGGCGGACGGGGCCGCGGACGGCCCGGCGGACGCCCGGCAGAACAGGGCCGGCAGAACAGGGCCGGCAGAAGGGGGCCGGCAGAAGGGGGCCCGCGGACCGGGCCGGCGGCACGCGGCGTGCTCAGCGAACGGGCGCCCGCCCCCGCCGCCGCGCCGCGGACATCGCGCGCTCCGCCTCCATGCGGTCCTGCCGCTCCCGCAGCGTCTGCCGCTTGTCGTACTCCTTCTTTCCCTTGGCCAGCGCGATCTCGACCTTCGCGCGGCCGTCCTTGAAGTACAGCGCCAGCGGCACGACCGTGTGCCCGGTCTCCTGGGACTTGGCGTCCAGCTTCTCGATCTCGGCCCGGTGCAGCAGGAGCTTCCGCTTGCGTCGCGCGCTGTGGTTGGTCCAGGTGCCCTGGCTGTACTCGGGCACATGGACGTTGTGCAGCCATGCCTCGCCGCCGTCGAGCTGGACGAACCCGTCGACAAGGGAGGCACGGCCCTGGCGCAGCGACTTCACCTCGGTGCCGGTGAGGACCAGACCGGCCTCGTAGGTGTCGAGGATGTGGTAGTCGTGCCGCGCCTTCTTGTTCTGCGCGATCAGCTTGCGCCCTTTTTCCTTAGCCATAGTGTGGCCATTTTCGCACTAGGAGGGGCTTCCGAGGCCACTCAATACCGTCTCGGCCTGCTTCTGGACATCGTCGTCGGCCTCCAGGTCGGGGGTGATGCCGCGGCCGTCCAGGCTGTGCCCGGCGGGCGTGCGGTAGTGGCCGACGGTCAGCTCGGCCACGGAGCCGTCCGGCAGGCGGCTGGGCATCTGCACCGAGCCCTTGCCGAAGGTCCTGGTGCCGACCACCACGGCCCGGCCGCGGTCCTGGAGCGCACCGGTCAGCAGCTCCGCGGCGCTCATCGTGCCACCGTCGACCATGGTCACCAGGGGGCGGCGGGTGTCGCCGCCGCGCGCCGCGTGCAGCGCGTGCTGATCGCCCTCGATGTCGTACGTCGCGACCAGGCCGCCGTCCAGGAACGCGGACGCCGCCGCGGTGGCCTCGCTGACCAGGCCGCCGGAGTTGCCCCGCAGGTCGAGCAGGATGCCGGCGCCGGCGGGCGCCTTGCGCACCGCCTCGCGCACCTGTGCGCCGGTGCCCTTGGTGAAGGACGTGACTCTGATCAGCACGGCGCCGGCGGTCCGTCCGCCGAGCCGCCGCACGGTCACGGAGTCCGTGGAGAGCAGTGCTCTGTGCAGCGTCTCGCGCCAGGCGTGCGCGCCGCGCCGCACGCCGACGCCGACGGAACTGCCGACGACCGGGGTGCCGCCGCCGGCCGCGTCGCCACGCAGCAGGGCGACCACCTCGGTGACCGGCAGACCGTCGACGCGCCGGCCGTCGACGCTGGTCAGCCGGTCGCCCTTGCGGATGCCGGCACGCCCGGCGGGGCCGCCGGGCTGGACCCGGGCCACCTCGACCCGGCCGTCGCTGCCGCGTCTCACCCACAGGCCGACGCCGGTGTACTCACCGTCCAGGGCCTGCTCGAACTCGGCGTACTGGCCCTGCGAGTAGACGGCGCCCCATCTGTCGCCGCTGCGGCTGACGGCGCGCCGGGCCGCCTCCTCGGGGGACTTGCCCGCGGCCATGGCCCGTGCCGCGGCCTCGGCCACCTCGCGCTGGCCGGCGGCTCTCGCCGAACCGGTGGGGACGGCGGTGGGGTCGCCCTCCTGGCCGCGTCCGTCGCTCCAGGCTCCCGTCGCCGCGCCGGTCGCCAGTACGCCCGCGAAGACCAGCGTCAGGACCGCCGGTCGCCTGCTGCGGCGGGGTCTGTCGAATAGGTCGGGGTCGGACATGACGGTGAGTCTAGGACAAGGCAAGCCCCCGCACGGGAGGTTGACGACGCCGGTGACGGGGCGTTCGTCACACCTTCAGATACTTGCGCAGCGCGAAGAACGCCGCGAGAGCGGGCATGAGCAGGCCGATCGCCAGGACGAGCGGCAGCTTGGCGAGGACCGCGTCCCAGCCGATGAAGTTGATGAGGTTCAGCTTCTGGGAGAGCGCGAGGCCGTGGTCGATGATGAAGTACCGGCCGACGAGCAGCATCGCACAGGCGACGAACCCGCCGATGAGACCGGCGACCGCGGCCTCCATGATGAACGGCATCTGGATGTAGAAGCTGGACGCGCCGACCAGCCGCATGATGCCGGTCTCCCGCCGTCTGCTGAACGCGGACACCCGTACGGTGTTCACGATCAGCATCAGCGCCACCACCAGCATCAGCGCCATCACGGCGAGCGCCGCCCAGTTCATGCCGTTGAGCAGGCCGAACAGGTTCTCCAGGATGCCCTTCTGGTCCTGCACGGACTGCACCCCGTCACGGCCGTTGAAGGCGGTGGCGATGACCTGGTACTTCTGCGGGTCCTTGAGCTTGATGCGGTAGCTCTCCTGCATCTGGTCCGGGGTGAGCGACCGGGCCAGCGGGGAGTCGCCGAACTGCTGCTTGTAGTGCTTGTAGGCCTCGTCGCTCGACTCGTAGATGATCTTGTCGACGACCTGCATCTTGCTCAGGTCGGACTTGATCTGGTTCTTCTCCTCCGTGGTGACGGCACCCTTGGAGCAGTTGGGGTCCGATTCGGCGTCGCTCTTGTTGCAGAGGAAGATCGAGACGTTGACCTTGTCGTACCAGTAGCCCTTCATCGTGCTCACCTGGTCGCGCATCAGCAGCGACCCGCCGAAGAGGGCGAGGGAGAGGGCCACGGAGACGACGACCGCGAAGGTCATCGTGAGATTGCGGCGGAGACCGACGCCGATCTCCGACATGACGAACTGGGCGCGCATGGCGTCTTCTCAGGCCTTTCCGTGGATCAGTGCCGAGGCGGTCGCCGCGGCCACCCCGGGGGTGCCGGGGCCGGTCCCCCCTGGGATGCCGGGACGGGCTCGGGTCTGCTCGGGCATCGCGGGTCCTCAGTGCTGGTAGCCGTAGACGCCACGTGCCTGGTCGCGGACGAGGCGGCCCTTCTCCAGCTCGATGACGCGCTTGCGCATCTGGTCCACGATGTTCTGGTCGTGGGTCGCCATCACGACGGTGGTGCCGGTCCGGTTGATGCGGTCCAGCAGCTTCATGATGCCGACGGAGGTCTGCGGGTCGAGGTTGCCGGTGGGCTCGTCCGCGATGAGCAGCTTGGGGCGGTTGACGAAGGCGCGCGCGATCGCCACCCGCTGCTGCTCACCGCCGGACAGCTCGCCCGGCATCCGGTCCTCCTTGCCACCGAGCCCGACGAGGTCGAGCACCTGGGGCACGGACTTGCGGATCTCGCCGCGCGACTTGCCGATGACCTCCTGCGCGAACGCCACGTTCTCGCCGACGGTCTTGTTCGGCAGCAGCCGGAAGTCCTGGAACACGGTGCCGAGCTGGCGGCGCATCTGCGGCACCTTCCAGTTGGACAGCCGTGCGAGGTCCTTGCCCAGGACGTGCACCTGGCCGTGGCTGGTCCGCTCCTCGCGCAGGACCAGCCGCAGGAAGGTGGACTTTCCGGAGCCGGAGGACCCCACGAGGAACACGAACTCACCGCGCTCGACCTCCAGGGAGACATCCCTGAGAGCGGGGCGGTTCTGCTTGGGGTAGACCTTGGTGACGTTGTCGAATCGGATCACGGATGCACCACGGGTTCGCCGGAGGTAGGTGAGCGTGACCATACGCGAAGCGGGTGGCTGCTCGCAGTCGACGGCATGAGTTACGCATGGATTGCGGCATTTGTCATGGCCTGGAGTGCCCGGATTGCGTACTTCAGGTGCCATCGGGACTGATGGGACGGGTGGGGCTTGCCGCACAGGCGGCCCCCGTGCGGACCCCCGCGCGGACCCGGGCGCGGACACGGCCCGCGAGCCGGTGACAGCGGCCCGCGGCCGGCGGGACGCGGCGGGCCGGTCGCGGAGGCGCGGAGGTACGGGGGCACGGAGGCGCGGGGGCGCGGGGGCGCGGGGGCGCGGGGGCGCGGGAGAGGATCCGTTCGTGGGCCGGGCGTGGGCCGGGCGGGGTCGGGGGCACAATACGGGGGCAGAATACGGGGGGACCGCGCCGAAATCCCGGGAAGCTGGCACAGTGGAGGGGAACGGTTGCGTGACTCTGAGCGTTATCTGTAATGACGCTGTTGCGGCAGCCCCCGCCGCGCGGGAGGAGGAGAGCGCATGACCTACGACCGATTGGTGTGCGCGAACTGTGCTGCCCCGGTGAGCGAGGGCCGCTGCCCCGTATGCAGGGCCAGTCGCGAGCGCCTGCAGCACGAGAGCCTCTGGAGCAGCCTGAGCCCTACGGCCCTGATCGCCCTGCTGGCGGTGCTGATCGCCGTGGCGGCGCTGGTGGCCCGGTAGTCAGAGCACGGTGGCCACCGGCTCGGACCGGACGGCCGGGGTGTGAGGACCAGGGTCCGGTACGGTGCATGTCGCACCGGTACGGTGCGTGTCGCTGTGACCGCATGATGTGACGATGAGACGCATGGGGCGCGCATGGTGTGCGCCGCGGCGGGCGGACGGCAGGGAGGTCGTCCGGACGGACGACGGCGTCAGCACCCGGCCGTTCTCCGTACGCGGACATTTCCAGCAGACATGTCCGCTAGCAGACATTTCCATACGCACGCGGAAGGGCCCGGAGCGGTTGCTCCGGGCCCTTCCGCGTGCGTCCGTGCGGCGTTATTACGCCCGCCGGTGCGGTGTCACGCCGCGGTGCGGCCGCTCACGAAGCGCGGCAGCATGCGGAAGCCGATGCCGCCCGCGATCATGGTGGCGGCGCCGATGATCAGGAACGACGTCTCGGCGGCACCCGTCTCGGCCAGTTGGTCCTTGCCCTTGCCCTGCGCGGCGGGCTGCGAACCGGTGTCCGTCAGGCCGTCCTTGCCGTGACCCTGCTCGACCGGCTGCGAGCCGTTGGTGTCGGGGCCGGTGTTGTCGTTGCCGCCGGTGCCCTGGTCACCGCCGGTGCTGCCGCCGGTGCCATTGCCGCCGCTGTTGCCGCCGCTGTTGCCGTTGCCACCGCTGTTGCCGTGGTCGCCACCCGTGCCGTTGCCGCCACCGGTGCCGCTGTCGCCACCGGTGCCGCTGTCACCGCCGGTGCCGCTGTCGCCACCGGTCGTGTCGCCGGCGGTCGTGCCACCGCCCGTGGTGTCACCGGCCGTCGTGTCACCGCCCGTGGTGTCACCCGCGGTCGTGTCACCGCCCGTGGTGTCACCGGCCGTCGTGTCGCCGCCGGTCGTGTCGCCACCCGTGGTGTCGCCGCCGGTCGTGTCACCGCCCGTGGTCTCGCCGCCGATCGCGACGCCACCGCTGATGCCGTTGCCACCGGTGGTCTCGCCGCCGGTCGAGTCCTCACCACCCGTGACGTTGACGCCCGCATTCAGGCCGAGCACACCGACATTGACGTCCAGGGCCGAAGCGGCGCCGGCGGCGGTCAGCGAAGCGCCTACGGCGATCACCGCGCCAGCTGCCACCCGCGCCACGCGGACCCGCGTCTTCTTCGTCATCTGCCTGCTACCCCCAGTAGCTTCATCGTCAGTGGTGCAGCGCCCAGGGCTGGGTTCGCCGGGAGTAGCTCTTACGCCCCCGTCCACGCGCGCCCCAGGGATACGCATGCCGCCGTGCAGCCTTCCCAGTTTTCATGGTCCCGTCAAGGTCGTTGCGCGAACGATGTCCGGTTTGGCAGGAGTTGGCGGCTGCAAGGTCATGTGAATGTGACGTAAAAGGGAGCGGCACATTCAAAATGGGCACGGGGGTGGGGGTAAGGGGTGAGGGTAAGAGGTGGTGGTAAGTGACCGCGGCGGGGCGGCGGTTACCTTGTCGACAAAGGTGCTTTCGCTCTTTCTGCCGGCGCTTTTCCGGGACGGGTTCCGGGTTGCGGTGTTTCCGCGTTCCGGGGTTGCGGGTCCCGCGTTCCGGGGTCGCGGGGTCCGCGTCAGGGGGCTGCGGGTAACCGTTCCGTGGCTGCGGGGCTGCGTGTTCCGGCGCCCCGTGGCGCGCGCCGGGTGTCAGCGCTCCTGCTGCTTGCGCCAGCGAATTCCGGCTTCCAGGAAACCGTCGATCTCGCCGTCCAGAACCCCCTGCGGATTACCGACCTCGTACTCCGTCCGCAGGTCCTTGACCATTTGGTAGGGGTGCAGGACGTAGGAGCGCATCTGGTTGCCCCAGGAGTTGCCGCCGTCGCCCTTGAGGGCGTCCATCTTGGCCTGCTCCTCCTGACGGCGGCGCTCCAGCAGCTTCGCCTGGAGGACGTTCATCGCGGTCGCCTTGTTCTGGATCTGCGAGCGCTCGTTCTGGCAGGAGACGACGATGCCGGTCGGCAGGTGGGTGATGCGGACCGCGGAGTCCGTGGTGTTCACGCCCTGACCGCCGGGGCCCGAGGAACGGTAGACGTCGATGCGCAGCTCAGACTCGTCGATGTCGACGTGGTCGGACTGCTCGACGACGGGGAGCACCTCGACGCCCGCGAAGGAGGTCTGGCGGCGGCCCTGGTTGTCGAACGGCGAGATGCGGACGAGGCGGTGCGTGCCCTGCTCGACGGAGAGGGTGCCGTAGGCGTAGGGGGTCTGGACGGCGAAGGTGGTCGACTTGATGCCGGCCTCCTCCGCGTACGAGGTCTCGTAGACCTCGGTCTTGTAGCCGTGCCGCTCGGCCCAGCGGAGATACATGCGCTGGAGCTGCTCGGCGAAGTCGGCGGCGTCCACGCCGCCGGCCTCCGCACGGATGTTCACGACGGCCTCGCGGGCGTCGTACTCGCCGGAGAGGAGGGTGCGGACCTCCATCTCGTCGAGGGCCTTGCGGACGTCCGCAAGCTCCGTCTCGGCCTCGGCGCGGGTGTCCGGGTCGTCCTCCGTCTCGGCCAGCTCGAAGAGCACGGCCAGGTCGTCGATCCGGCCGCGGAGGGTTTCCGCCTTGCGGACCTCGGCCTGGAGGTGGCTCAGCTTGCTGGTGACCTTCTGCGCTTCGTCCGGGTCGTCCCAGAGGGACGGCGCGGCTGCCTGCTCCTCGAGCACGGCGATGTCAGCCCTCATCTTGTCGAGGTCCAGGACGGCCTCGATGGACTCCATCGTGGAGGAGAGGGACTTCAGCTCTTCGGATACGTCGACGACTGCCACGACTCCAGCCTAACGGCTGGGGCAACCGACGAAATCCCTGTGCGGGGGCGGACACGGGGGGTTACGGGGGGCGGGGTTCCGGCGGGGGTCGCTGTGGGCTGGCTCACACTGCTTCCTGAGAGGCGGTGTTCACTGCGTCGGGGACGCCTTGGTTCGCGGAGTGCGGGTCGGCTTGGCGTGTGGGGGTTTCGTTGTGATCTGTGCGCCTTGGGTTCGTTGTGGCTGGGTTTTGTGGCGTGTGCGGGTTTCGTTGGGGCTGGTGCGCCTTGGGTTCGCGGGGCGCGGGTCGGCTCGGGCGTGTGCGGGTTTCGTTGGGGCGGGTGCGCCTTGGGTTTCGTTGTGGGGCGGGGCCGCGGGGGGATATCCGTCCTCGGTCCGGCGCCTTCCGTAGGCGTTCGGGTTCTCTGGTCGTGGCGCCGGACACTGCGGGCGGACATCCCCCCACGTCCCCTCACGTCTCGTCGGCGACTGCGGCCCGGTGGGGCCACACCTTCCGGCTACCGCTGCGGGCAGTCGTTCCGCTGGGGCTGCGGGTGCCTCCCAGGCCTTTCAGGCACTGGGGGAGGGTGGGCAGAGCCCACGGGCGCGCGAACGTACCGGCACGCACCGCCAGGGGCGCACGGGGAAGGGGGGAGCCGGGTCCGGGTCAGGGGGTGGCTGAGGCGGGGGTTGGGGTTGGGGGGGTGTCGGGGTCGCCCGACGTGGCGAAGTACGTTGCCGCGGCCGCGGCGGCGAGGAGTGCCGCGCTCGCGCCGAGGAGGATCCTGCGCCGCCCGGAAGCGGTCCGGTGCCGCGCGGAGCCGGGACGGGGGGCGCCGGCGGGCCGCGGGACCCGGGCGGTCCCCCGGGCGCCGCCCGCGAGCTCATCCGCCGCCGGCACCCGCATACTCGTGTGCGTGTCCCGGTTGGAGTCGGGCTCAGCCCCTGGCACCAGCGACACGGCCCCCCGCCGTACGACCGGCTGCCGCGCCTGACCCGCCGGCGCGGCCTCCTGCGGCTCCTCGACCGGCTCGGCCTCCGGCTCGTCCACGTCCAGCGGCGGGATGCCGGCCAGCGACGGCAACTGCTCCCGCAGCCGCGCCGCCAGCTCCGAGGCGCGCAGCCGCGAGGCGGGCCCCTTGGCCAGGCACTGGACGATGAGCTGCCACAGCTCCTCGGGGATGCCGGGCAGCGGCACCACGGTCTCGGTGACATGCCGGCGCAGCACCGCCCCGGGGTGCCCCCCGCCGAACGGCGTGAAGCCCGCCAGCATCTCGTAGAGCACCGTCGCCAGCGCGTAGATGTCCACCGCAGCGCGCGGCGGCAGGCCCTCGACTATCTCGGGGGCGAGGTAGTCGGGCGTTCCGATGATCTTCGTGGCGCGCGGCCGGCGCGGCGAGTCGATCAGCTTGGCCACGCCGAAGTCGGTGAGCAGCGCGGGGTGCGCCCCGCCGGGGCCGAGCGGGCCCTGCATGTCCAGCAGGACGTTCTCGGGCTTGACGTCGCGGTGCACGATGCCCGCCGCGTGGGCGGCTGCCAGGCCGTCGGCGACGTCCGCGGCGATGGCGACCGCGGCCTCGGGGGCGAGCCGGCGCTCGCGGTCCAGCCGGGTGCGCAGGTCGGTGCCGCGGACGAGGTCCATCACGAGGGCGAGGTCGGTGCCGTCCACCACCAGGTCGCGCACCCCGACGACGTTGCGGTGTTCCAGGCCGAGGAGAGCGGTGCGCTCCTGGACGAAGCGGCCCACCAGCTCCTGGTCGCAGGCCAGGTCCTCACGCAGCAGTTTGATGGCGACGGGACCGTCCGGCCCCTCGCCCAGCCACACCGTGCCGGCGCTGCCCCGCCCCAGGATCTGGTGCGCGGTGTACCGGCTGCCGATCTTCCGTGCCAAGGCTGCTCCTACGGACGCGTGTTGGCGACAAAGCTACGCGTCCGGAGCGGCAACCTTCATATCCACGGCGGAAATCACCCCACGGGTGTCGACAAATCACCAGAGTGTGCATCCGGGGCGGTTCGCCCGCGGGTGCGGTGCGCCGCAGCCGGCTAGTTGCCGGCGTTGCCCAGCTTGTCGATCCAGCCCGTCACCGTGTGGAACCAGCTGCTCAGCTCGGAGAAGTAGCCCCTGGTGGTGCCGATCCAGTCCTGCAGGGGGCTGAGTTCCCAGATCAGCCAGCCGGCGACGAACAGGATGACGATCGTGAACAGGCAGCCCTTGAGGCAGCCGAGGCCCGGGATCCGCATCTTGTTCGGGTTGCGCCGGCGCGGCTCCCTGGCTTCGCGGGGCGGACGCGGCGCCGGCTGCTGCGGCGGGGCTCCGTAGCGTCCCGGCTGGGGTGCCGGGGCGTACTGCTGGGGTCCCGGCGGCGGCGCGTACCGCTGGGGCTGCTGCTGGGGCCGTGCGACCTGCCGCTGCGGGCGGCGGCGCAGTGGGTCCTCGTTCGGGTCCAGGTACCGGATCTGGGTCTGCTCGTTGCGGTCCCGGGCCGCGCGCAGCTGGTTCTGCCAGGGGTGCGGGTCCTCGGGCCCCGGCCCGTTCGCCCCGGGCGGGCCCGGCGGGACGGGGGGCATGACCGAGGTGGGGCCCGGCGCGCCGGTGTTGGGCAGGACGGAGGTGGGGTCCGCGTCGCCGGTGGCTCCCTGGGCGGTGTGGGGCAGCACGCTGGTCGCGGCGTTCGGGTCGGGTCCCGCGCCGTACGGGAGCACCTGGGTGGGGTCGGCGGCGCCCGGCACCTCCGGCACGGCGGTGGGGTCCGGGTCGGGCCCGAGCAGCGCCGCGACGCCCTCGGCCGCGGCGATCTGGGCGGCCGTGGCGTGCACGCCGATGCCGTCGGCGACGGTGCGCAGGGCGTGCGCCAGGTTCTCGGCGCTGGGACGCCGGTCCGGGTCCTTGCTCAGACAGCGCTCGATGATCGTCCAGAGCGGGTCCGGGATGGTGGAGGGACGGCGCGGCTCCGCGCTCAGGTGCTGGTGCAGCACCTCCAGGGCGGTCTCGCCCGAGAACGGCGGACGGCCCGTGAGCAGCTCGTACATCAGGATGCCGGCGCCGTAGACGTCCACGGCGGACGTCTGGGGGCGGCCCTCGGCCGACTCCGGGGCGACGTAGGCGGGGGTGCCGACGAACTCCTGGGTGCGGGTCAGGCCGGGCGAGTCGGCGAGCCGGGCGATACCGAAGTCCGTGAGCATGGGGTGCATGGCACCGCCCTCCTGCTTGAGGAGGACGTTCGCGGGCTTCAGGTCGCGGTGCACGACGCCGTCGGCGTGGCTGGCCGCCAGCGCGTCGGCGATCTGGGCGGTCAGCAGGGCCGCGGCCACCGGCGAGAAGGGGCCGTGCTCGCGGAGGTAGCGGTGCAGATCGGGGCCGTCGATCAGGTCCATCACCAGGGCGAGCAGGTCGCCCTCCACGACCAGGTCGCGGGTGCGCACGATGTTCGGGTGCGTGAGGCGGAGCAGCACCGAGCGCTCTCTCAGGAAGCGCATCACGATGTCCGCGTCGCTGGCCAGCTCCTCCTTGAGCACCTTGATCGCGACGACCTCGCCGGGCGCGCCCTGCACGGCCGCCTCGGCCCCCGCGGTCTCCCTCTGGCGGCCCCGCCAGACGGTTCCCGTGGCGCCGCGTCCGAGCGGCTCCTCCAGGAGGTACTTGCTGCCTACCGGCCGCACGTCATGCGCTCCCTGCTTGCTCGGAGATGGATGGTCGGTCCCTGCTCGACGGCCCGGGATGTACCGGGACGAGCCGGGTGGTCCGGCGGTCTGTTCGGGTGCCGGGCCCGGTGCGGTCCGGCGCTGTCGGGCGCGGCCCCGGTGCGGGGCCGGCTGGTCGGTCGTCCGGAGCCCGGTCCCGGGCCCCGTCGGTCCGGACCGGTTCCGGGCCGGCGCCCGGCGGAGGGTCCGGCCCACCACTGTAGTGCCGCTCCGGTGCGTACCGGCCGGTCCGGTTCCTGTGTCCGGGCGGGGACCATGGTCGGTTTTCGGTAAGTGACGGGGCGGTTTTCGGTCGGTCCGGGTGAACTTCCGGAGGTTGTACGGAGGCGGTGTGGGCCCGTCCCGGGCGTCAGGAACGTGTTCGACGGAAAGACGCGCGCGGGGGGCCGATGGTTGCCGCCGGGGGTGACGTGCGCGATCCCGTGATTCGCGCCACCCGTCGTCCGCCGGGCACTTTTCAGGGCAGAGTCGGCCATTCAAGATCGTCTCCGGTCGGCCGTCGGGCGTGTTGTCGGTGGCAGGTGCGAGGATGCCCTCTGTACTGGCCACGTGCCCGTGTGTGGTGGGGGGAAAGTCACAAGCGCCGTTCCCCGCCGGGCGCCCGCGCAGAAGGGACCGCTGACGCGATGCAGATCCGGCTGACCGTCCTCGGACCGCTCCGCGAACCAGCCGCGGGCCGCCCGGCGGCGAGCGACGTACTGGTCACCGCGCCGGCCGGGACCGCCCTCGGAGCGGTGGCCTCCGGCCTGGCCGCCGCCGTCGGCTGCGACCGCAGCGAGGGCCCCGTCGTGCTGTTCGCGGGCGAGGAGCGTCTCGACCCGCGGCGCTGCACCCTGGGCGAGCCCCCGCTGCTGGACGGTGCGGTGCTGTCCGTCGGCGCGCCCACGGACAGCGTGGGGCCCGGCCCCGGCACCGCCGAGGCCGTCGCCCAGCTCCGCGTGATCGCCGGCCCCGACGCCGGAGGCGTCCACCTCCTGCACGGCGGCCAGATCCGCGTCGGCCGCTCCGCGGAGGCCGACGTCCCGTTGGACGACCCGGACGTCTCCCGGCTGCACTGCGCGGTGACGGTCACCCCCGGCGGCGAGGTCACCCTCACGGACCTGGGCTCCACGAACGGCACGACGATCGACGGCGTCGCCGTCTCCACCCACCCCGTCCGCGTCCCGCCCGGCTCCCTGCTCCGCCTCGGCGAGTCCGCCCTCCGCCTCACACCCGCCCCGCCCGAGCCCCCGGCCGCGCTGCCGACGGCGCCGGACGGCGAAGGGCATGTGCGGGTACGCGTCGGCGCGGGGGCCGGTGGACCCGGCGGCCGGCCTGGGGACGGCGGGCCGGGGGTCGGGAGCTCGGGCGGCGGGTCCGTTACCGGTGGATTCGGGGGCGTCCAGTTCGGTGCGGGCGGGTCCCGGGCCGGCGGGGTCGGTTCGGACGGGTCCGGGGCCGGCGGGGATGCGGCGTCCGGGTACGGCGGGCCGGAGGCGGGGGCGGCGGGCGGCCGTTCCGGTGCGGGCGCGTACGGCGTCCCCGGGGGCGGCGGGCACGCGGGCGGCGGCCCTCAGGGCGCGGGCAGCGCCCCCGGGACGGGCGCGGGGTACGCGAGCGGCGGACCCGGCCGGGGCGCGGAGGACATGAGCGGTGGCCCCCACGGAGGTGCGGGGGATGTCAGCGGCGGCCCCCGCGGGCGCGTGGGACGTGCGCACGGCGCGCCCGGCGGCGGTACGCACCATGGATACGGCTCGGCGGGCTGGGGCGCGGCGGGCGGCCCCGCGGACGCCGGCGGCGCGGGCCCGGCCGCGGCGCACGGCCATGAACGCGCGCGCCACGACCGCCGACGGGCACAGGGCGCGGGTACGGACGGCCCGGCGCGGTCCGCGTCGGATCCCCGGGCCCAGGGGTGGCCCGCCTCGGGCACGGCCCCGGAGGGCGCCGCGCGGGCCCCTGGGAGCGCCGGGCGGGACGCCGGAAGGACGCACGGCGGAAGGACGGTCCGGGGCGGGGGCCACCGGGACGACGGCTGGGGCCCCGACGCCTTCGCGGACACCCGCGAGCGGAACGCACCGCGCGGGGTGCGGTGGGCGCCGGAGGTCCTCGGCGAGGCGGAGGCGTACGGAGCAGCGGAGGCATACGGCGAGGCGGAGGCATACGGAGGGGCGGACCCCGCGTTCGGGGCGCCCGGGCACGGGCCCCTGCACGCCGGCCAGGTGTCCGGCACATCCGGCACATCCGGCCGAGGGCCCGTGTCCCCCGGCACACCCGGTCACGGGCCGGGGGGCGCGCAGGTTCATGCCGAGCGGCAGGGCGGGCCGGACCCGTCAGGGGCGGGCCAGGGCGGGGCGGGGGCCCGCAGGCGCGGCGGCTTCTCCGCATGGGCCCGGCGGCTGGCGGGCGGCAGGGCGGGCGAGACGCCCGGGGAGCCGGGCGCCCCGGGTCCGGAATCCGGCGGGTCCGGCCTGCGGCACGGGTACGGCACCTACGGCGGGCTGTCCACCGGGGCGCAGCAGGGCCCGGCGGGCCGGGCGGCCCAGGGCGCCGAGGCCCCCGTCGGCCCGGCCGCCGACGAGACGTGGCCCGACCCGGCGGCGCTGCTGCTCACCGCCCTCGGCCCCGGCGCGCGGCTCTGGGAGCGCGGGCCCCGGCACCCGGAGGCGCTCACGGTCCGTCTCGGCACCGCCGACCGCCCCGCGCAGGGCGGCGTACTGCCCGCCGTGCCCCTCACCACCGGGCTGCGCGAGGTCGGCGCACTGGGCCTCGCCGGGCCGCGCCGGCGGCTGTCGGGGCTGGTCAGGTCCGTGCTCGCCCAGCTTGCCGCGCTGCACTCCCCCGACACCCTGGAGATCGTCCTCATCAGCACGGACCGCAGGCGCGCGACCGGCGAGCGGACCGCCGAGTGGGCGTGGCTCGGATGGCTCCCCCACCTGCGCCCCCAGCGCGGCCAGGACTGCCGGCTGCTGGTCGCCTACGACCGCGACCAGGCCACCGCGCGCGCGGGCGAACTGCTCCGCAGGCTGGCGGAGTACGAGGAGTGCGCGGACGGCCGTCCGGCGCCGGACGCGTACGGCACCGGCCACTCTGCCGGCGGCCCGGCCGCGCGGACCGGTGCGACCGGGGCCACGCAGACAGGTACGACCGGGGCCACGCAGGCCGGGGCGGCGTCCGCGGCCGCCATGGGCGCGGCTCCCGGTGGCCCCGGCGGGCACAGCGGACACAGCGGACACAGCGGCCATGGTGTGCCGGCTCCCGGCTCCGCCCACGGCGGCGGTGCGCCGCTCCCCCGCGGCGGTCGCGAGCAGCACGAGGGGTACGCCTCCGGTCCTTCCGCCGACGCCTACGGCCCCCACGGCACCCACGACCCCCACGGCGGCCATGCCCAGGGCGGCCGGGCGGAGGAGGGCCGTGCCGGTTACGCGGGCGGTACCCATGGGCACGGTGTCCGGAGCGGTTCGGGTGACCGGGGCTCAGTCGGGCTGCCCGGCGGGCCCCGTGCCGCGGGCCACGGGGGCGTCCACCCGGCCGCGGCCCAGCCCGGGCCGGGCTTCGCGGTCCACCCGGGCCCTGCCGGCGCAGCCCACGCCGGCCCGGCCGACCTCGCGGGTCACCCCGGCCAGGCGGGTCACCCCGGCCCTACGGGCCACGCAGGCCAGGCGGCCTTCCCCGGCACGGGCGCCGCGGCCCACCCCCACACCTCCCCCGACGCCGGGGCGCCCGCGCAGGAGTACACGGGCGGCACGTACACCGTCCTCGTCGTGGACGGCGACCCCGGCACCCCGGAGGTGCGGGAGGCCGTGACCCGGCTGGCCGAGGCCGGGCCCGGTGCCGGGATCCACGTGCTCTGCCTGGCCGAGACGGGGGCCGTGTCCACCGCCGTCCCGGTTGCCGCGACGTACGAGGCGGCCTGCGAGGTGACCCCGGTGTTCCGGTCCTGCGGGGCGGTGGCGCTGCTCGGCGGCGACGTGGCCACGGAGCTGCGGCTGCTGCGCGCGGTGCGGGGCAGGCTCGCGGGGCGCGGGGCGGTCGCCGCGGTGGACGCGGTGTCGGGGCCGTGGGCCGAGCGGTTCGCGAGGGCGCTCGCGCCGCTGCGTCCGGAGGGCGGCCCCGGCGGTGCGCAGGGGCCCGCGTCGGCGCCCCTGCCGCAGGTGGCACGGCTCCTCGACGAGCTGGGACTTGCCCGTGCCACCCCCGCGTCGCTGCTGGCTAGATGGGCCGCGGCGGCCGAGGACCGCCGGGCGGCCGGCGGCCGGGCCACGGCCGTGCTGGGCGCGGGACCGCGCGGTCCGGTGGCCGCCGACCTGGTGGCGGAGGGGCCCCACCTGCTGGTGGAGGGCCCGGCGGGCAGCGGCAGGACGGAGTTGCTGCGCGCCGTCGCCGCCTCGCTCGCCGCCGCTGAGCGGCCCGAGCGGCTGGGTCTCGTCCTGATCGACGGCCGCGACGGCCTGTGTGCCGCCGGCGGCGCCGGCGCGGGACCGGGCGCACTGCGCGGCGCGCACCCCGGCGCCGGTGAGGGCCTGCGGATATGCCTTGATCTCCCCCATGCCGTGTCGCATCTCGCCGCCCACGACCCCGTGCGGATGCGGGAGTTCGCCCAGTCGCTGACGGCGGAGCTGAAGCGCCGTGCGGAGTTGCTGGGGCCGCTCGACTTCGCGGAGTGGCACTCCCGGAGCCGGGCCCCGGGCCGGCCGGCCGCCCGCGCGCCGCGGGAGCCCGCCGCGGCGGGCCGGGTCTCCGAGGAAGAGAAAGACGTCTCGTCTGCGCGCGCCGTCCAGGAAGGCGTCTCGTCTGCGCGCGACGCCGCCCAGGAGCCCCAGGAAGGCAGGTTCTCGGCGCGGGCGGCGCGGGCGGGGCAGGCGGCGCAGGAGGGCGCCTCCTCGGCCCGGCTGCCCCAGCACGGCGTGGCGGCGGCGCGGGTCGGCCGAGGGGCCGCCGCGGCGGCCGGCGGCGAGCAGGGGGCCGGGGCGGAGGCGGGTGCCGCGGACCTGGAGGCGTCGAGCGCGACGCTGCGCCTGCGCGCCGGCGCGTGGCGCCCGGGCCCGGGCGGCGGGCCCGGCGCGGAGCAGGGTGCCGGGGACCGGGCGCAGGCCCCGGGCCCCGCCCAACGGACGGCGGCAGCGGACCCCACCCAGCGGACGGGGGCAGCGGACCCCACCCAGCGGACGGCGGCGTACGACCCCGCCCGGCGTCCCGGCGCGCCGGGCCCCGCCGAGCGGACACCTGCACCGGATTCCACCGGACCGGAGCGGCTCCCGCTGCCGCTGCCGGGCGCCGGCCTGCCCAGGATGGTCGTCCTGGTGGACGACCTGGACGCCCTGCTGGCCCCGCCGCTCGGCTCGCCGGGCCGGCCCGCCGCGGGCTCGGTCGTCCGGGCGCTGGAGGCCGTGGTCCGCGACGGGGCGCGGCTCGGGGTGCACCTGGTCGCCGCCGGGCTGCCCGGCGGCCGGATGGCCGAGTCCGAGCCGGGCCGGGCCGCCGCGCTCAGGGTGACGCTGGAGGCCCCGTCAGGCGGCGTGGACGACCCGGCGCCGGGCCGCGGTGTGCTGCGCGGCCCCGGGGGCCGCAGCACCGCCTTCCAGGGCGGCCGGGTGACCGGCCGCATCCCGCGCACGGGGACGCTGCGGCCGACCGTGGTGCCCCTGGAGTGGGAGCGGATGGGTGATCCGCCGGCCCGGCGCAGCGTCCGGGAGCTGGGCAACGGCCCCACGGACCTGGCGTTGCTCGCCAGCGCCCTGGAACGCGCGGCCCGCGCAAGCGCCTGACGGCGCGTCACCGCGTTCCGGCTGCCGTCCGTTTCCGGCGCCCCGCCGAGGGGCACCCCACGGGTCCGGGGCGCCCGGCGCCCCTCGGGGGCGCGGCCTCACCGACGGCACGTCAGAGACTGGTCAGGGCGCCCCTTCTGGCCAGACTTCGGCCCCACGAACGTGAGTCCGCACAACGGGGACTGCCTCCGTGCATCCCGTGTCAGCCGCTCGATGACGTACCGAAGCTGTACTCGTAGCCGATGACGAGCCGGTACGGCAGACACCATTCTCCGTACTCGATCACGCCTTCGTCGTCCCACAGCCGGTGCGCCCCTGCGAGGATCGGGCTTCCGGTGCGCAGTGCGAGCAGGTTCGCCTCCCGCTCGTCGGCGTCCCGGCCGTGAATGTCGTCCCGTCCTGCTCGCACACGTCGGCCGGTGGCTTCCTCGATTCTGGCCAGCAGCCTCCCGTGATCGGCTGTGGCTGTCCGGGACTCCGACAGCAGCTCCGGTACTGCGGCCGCGAAGTGCGCCGGATACCAGGTGACCTGGAGCATGGTGCGCCGCGTCCCCTTGCCGGTGACCCACTCGCGTCGGACTACGCGGTCGCTGGGGTCGATGTCGAAGATCTCGGCCACGTAGAGCGGCGGCACCACCAGCATGGCGCTTGTGACGCGGAGTGTCTCGCCTTCGCTGAGGACGCTGCCGTTGCGGAGCACACGGGCGATGCGGTCGTAGGACGAGGACGCGACCGACGGGGCGTCGGCGACAAAGGTTCCGCGGCGGCTGGTGGTGATGTAGCCCTCGACCTGGAGCTGATCCAGCGCGCGGCCGAGTGTTGCCACGGCGACGCCTTCTTGGTGGGCAAGGTCGCGCTGGCCGGGCAGCTTTGCGCCCTCGGGCAGGTCGCCATCGAGGATGCGGCGCCGGATGCGCTCGGCTACCTGCATGTACGGCGGCGGATTGTCGGGCATGCGACCTCTCCTTATGTCCTAGGTCACGTTGGACTGTACTAGGACACTGCGAATCAGTGAATGACACCTGATCAGGCAAGGGCTGGCGAACGTGTCCTAGGACACGCTAGCGTCTGTCCTAGGACACACACTCTCGGTGTGGCCTTCGTTACGCATGTCGCGCAAGCCCCAGCGGCCAGCCTCGCGGCCCTGGGTGCGGCCGATGGATGGAGTCGACATGACGGAACGCCCCTCAGCGGGGAAGGGAGCCGGTCCCGAGCCGCTGGATCTTGCTCAGATGCGCGCCACCGCGGCCGAACTGCTCGACGAGGACTCGCCGCTACCGCGGTTCGATGACCTCGGCGAGAAGACGGCCCGGCTGCGGGGCCATCTCCAGCTGCTGATCCCTCTCGTGGCGGACGCCGTCCGGATGCTGCCGGAGTACGACGGTGGGCGGATCCGCGTGCAGTTGTGCGTCGAGAGCGCCCGCGTGCGCCTGGCCTCGTCCCCGGGCGCGGGGCTGGTGTCCGCGACCCGGCACGCCCGGAGCCTCGCCCGCGAGCTGGCGTGGCTGTGCGACCACTACGAGACGCTGACCGCCGCCGCCCCGGCCGGGGAGCCGGCATGAGCGGCACGGTGCCGGGCGGCGGGGGGCAGCCGGCCACGCCGACGCCTTCGGGCACGCGCGGTTCCTGGAGGACACGCACCGGATCGTCCGGGCCGGCCTCGTGTGGTCCGAGCAAGAGAAAGAGGCCGGGCGGTGAGCCTTCTGTTCTGCGTCCGCTGCGATCAGCCCATCCGTCCGGAGGAGGCCTACGGAGCCACGTCCACCACGGTGCCACCGTCGTGGGCCCCACGAACGACAGCCATGCGCCATGCCCGGAGCCGAGGCGGGCGACCTCTTGCCGGAGAGGCGCCCGAAGCCGGAGCCCGGGGCCCCTGACCGGGATCGGGGCGCAGCCCGCGTGGCAAGGGGCACGAGGAACTGAGCGACCAACCACGCCGAAGGCCGCCGCCGCCCTCCCGCCACGCCCCGAAGGGGCGGTCCCTGCCGTCTCCGGACCACCGGCCCGTGGCTGGTTACGCGCGCAGTTCCCCGCGCCCCTGCCGGGGCGCACCCTCACAGCCCCGCCGCCCGTCGGGGCGCACCCCCACAGCGGAGTCAGCGCACGCCGGGCGCCCCCGGGGCCCAGGGGACCCGGCGCATCAGCGCACCGCCCCAGGGCCCAGGGACCCGGCGCGTCGGCGCACCGCCGGAAGCCGGTGTGCCCCTGCGCGTCAGCGCACCCCCCGGGGCCCGGGGACATGGCCGAAACCCCCGGTGAAACCCCTCTCACACGAGATCACGACCCCGTCACGATCAGCTAGTTGGAAGCGCCGACTCCCTTGCCGCTGTCTGCGGCGCGGCAGTAGACCAGTGCGCACAGCACAACGTTCGCATCAACGTGCGAGCGACGCTCAATTGAAGAACGGGGACGTGATGCGCAGGACTCTTCGTCAGTCGGGCAACGCGGGGGAGCGGGTGGCCGGGGCCACCGGGAGCGGAGCCGGCGGAAACGGAGCCGGCAGATGCGCCCGGGGGGCGGCCGCCGCGGTCGCGGGGGCACTCGTGCTCACCCTCGGTGCGTGCGGCGGCAGTGACGGCGGCAGTGACTCCGGCAAGAGCGACGGCGGCGCCGCGAAGACCGCGACGACCGTCAAGCTGCCCAAGCTGAACGGCACGAACCTCGAGGTGGCGGCCGTGTGGACGGGTGTCGAGGCGAAGAACTTCAAGAAGGTGCTCGCGGAGTTCGAGAACCGCACGGGCGCCAAGGTGACGTACGTGCCGGCGCAGGACCCCATCATCAACTTCCTCGGGTCGAAGATCGCGGGTGGCTCGCCGCCGGACGTGGCGATGCTGCCGCAGGTCGGCGCCATCAAGCAGGCCGTGGGCAAGAAGTGGGCGAAGCCCGCGGGGCCCGACGCGGTGGAGCAGCTGAGGAAGAACTACTCCCAGGGCTGGCAGGACATCGGCAAGGTCGGCGGCACGCAGTACGGGGTGTATTTCAAGGCCGCCAACAAGTCCCTGGTCTGGTACAACACCAAGGTCTTCGAGAACGCGGGGGCCAAGGAACCGAAGACCTGGAAGGACCTGCTGACCACCGCACAGACGATCTACGACTCGGGCGTCACGCCGATGTCGATCGGCGGCGCGGACGGCTGGGTGCTCACCGACTGGTTCGAGAACATCTACCTCTCGCAGGCCGGCCCGGAGAAGTACGACCAGCTCTCCCAGCACAAGATCAAGTGGACGGACCCGTCCGTGAAGCAGGCCCTGACCACGCTCGCACAACTGTGGGGCAAGCAGGACTACATCGCGGGCGGCGCGGACGGCGCGCTGCAGACGGAGTTCCCGAAGTCGGTCACCCAGACCTTCCAGGGCGGCGACCAGCCGAAGGCCGGCATGGTCTTCGAGGCGGACTTCGCCGGGGCCAACGTCCAGGAGGCCAAGGCGAAGATCGGCACCGACGCGAAGATCTTCCCGTTCCCCGCGGTGGGCGCGCAGGCGCCGGTGGTCAGCGGCGGTGACGCGGCCGTGGTGCTGAAGGACTCCAAGGCCGCCCAGGCGCTGCTGACGTTCCTCGCCTCGCCGGACGCGGCGACGATCTGGGCCCAGGCGGGCGGCTTCCTCTCGCCGGACAAGAACGTGGACCTGGCGGCGTACCCGAACGCGGAGCAGCGTTCGATGGCGAAGGCGCTGATCGACGCGGGCGACGACTTCCGGTACGACATGTCGGACCAGGCGCCGCAGTCGTTCGGCGGCACCCCCGGCAAGGGCGAGTGGAAGGACCTCCAGGACTTCCTGAAGAACCCGAAGGACGTCGCGGGCGCGCAGGCGAAGCTGGAGGCCGACGCGGCCAAGGCGTACGGGGACTGACGCGCCATGACGACGGCTGCCGTGGGGGGCGCCGCGAAGGGTACGGCGCCTCCCGCGAACAAGAAGAGACGCAGGAGCGTGACGGGCACCCGCGCGACGGTGGCGGTGCTCTTCCTGCTGCCCGCGCTGGTGCTGCTGGGCGCGCTCGTGGTCTACCCGATCGGGTACTCGCTGGTCCGCAGCTTCCTGGGGCAGTCGGGCAGCGACTTCGTGTGGTTCGACAACTACAAGGAGCTGTTCACCGACGACGGCATCCTCACCGCGATCAAGAACACCGCGATCTGGGTGGCGGTGGCGCCCGCGGTGGCGACGGCGCTCGGCCTGATCTTCGCGGTGCTCACCGAACGGGTCCGCTGGGGAACGGCGTTCAAGCTGATCGTCTTCATGCCGATGGCGATCTCGATGCTGGCCGCGGGGATCATCTTCCGGCTGGTGTACGAGCAGGACCCCGGGCTCGGGGCCGCCAACGCGGTGTGGGTCGGGGTGCACGACACGTTCGCCAAGTCGTCGGCGTTCCCGATGGCCCATCCGGGGCAGCAGTCGCCGCTGCGGCCCGCGGGCGGCGGCGCGTTCATCACCAGGGCCCCGGTGCACACCGGGCAGAAGGTGGCGCTGCCGCTGGTGGGCGTGGCCCCGGAGAACATGCCGGACGGCGCCGCGCACGCCGGCGCCGCCACGGCCGAGCCGGGCAAGATCACCGGCACGACCTGGCAGGACTTCACCCGCGGCAAGGGTGTGGGCACCCGTAACGGGGTGGACGCCTCCGAGCTGGGCTACCCCGGGATGACCATCGAGGCCGTCAAGGGCGGCAAGGTGGTGGAGTCGGTCAAGGCCGCGGACGACGGGACGTTCACGCTGTCGGCCAAGGCGGACGGCGCACGGCTGAGGCTGCCCGCCGCGAACTTCCGCGAGCCGTACAACGGTCTGGAGTGGCTCGGCCCGACGCTGGCGACGCCCGCGATCATCGGCTCCTACGTGTGGATGTGGGCCGGTTTCGCGATGGTGCTGATCGCGGCGGGCCTCGCCGGGATGCCGAGGGAGCTGCTGGAGGCCGCCCGGGTGGACGGCGCGAGCGAGTGGCAGGTCTTCCGGCGGGTGACGGTGCCGCTGCTCGCGCCGGTGCTCGCGGTGGTGCTCGTCACCCTGATGATCAACGTCCTGAAGATCTTCGACCTGGTCTTCATCATCGCCCCCGGCTCGTCGCAGGACGACGCGAACGTGCTCGCCCTGCAGCTCTACCGCTCGGCCTTCGCCGACGACCGGCCGGGCATCGCCAGCGCCATCGCGATCCTCCTGCTGCTGCTGGTGGTGCCGGTGATGCTGTTCAACATCCGCAGGCTCAGGCAGGAGGTGCGGCGGTGAGTACGTCGAGTGAGGCCGCGCGGGGCGCGGTCGCTCCGGGTGGGGCCGCGCCGGCGCCCGCGCCGTCCGCGTCCGGCGCCTCCGGCGCCGCGGGGGCGCGGCGCTCGCTGGGCGCGCGCCTTGCGGAGGGCGTCAGCGGGGGCCTGGTCCAGGTCTTCCTGATCGTCGTCGGCCTGTTCTGGCTGATGCCGACCATCGGCCTGCTGCTGTCCTCCCTGCGCCAGCCGGTGGACATGGCCGAGAGCGGCTGGTGGACGGTCCTCAGCGCGCCGTCGAAGCTCACCTTCGACAGCTACCGGAGCCTGCTGGAGAACCCCGCCATCACCGACTCCCTGGTGAACTCCCTGCTGATCACGGTCCCGGCGACGCTGCTCGTCGTGGTGATCGGCTCCCTGGCGGGCTACGCCTTCGCCTGGATGGACTTCCCGGGCCGCGACTGGTGGTTCGTCGCGGTGGTCGGCCTGCTGGTGGTGCCGGTGCAGGTGGCGCTGCTGCCGATCGCCAAGCTGTTCGGCGCCATCGGCATCTTCGGGTCGCTGATCGGCGTGGTCCTCTTCCATGTGGGCTTCGGCCTGCCGTTCGCGGTCTTCCTGCTGCGGAACTTCTTCGCGGAGATCCCGAAGGAGCTGCTGGAGGCGGCGCGGCTGGACGGCGCGGGCGAGATCCGGCTGTTCTTCCGTGTCGTGATGCCGCTCGGCGGCCCGGCCATCGCCTCGCTGGGCATCTTCCAGTTCCTCTGGGTCTGGAACGACATGCTGGTCGCGCTGATCTTCTCCGACTCGGACAGCCAGCCGATCACGGTGGCGCTCCAGACGCAGGTGCGCCAGTTCGGCAACAACGTGGACGTGCTGGCACCCGGCGCGTTCATCTCGATGGTGATCCCGCTGGTGGTGTTCTTCGCCTTCCAGCGCCAGTTCGTGTCCGGCGTGATGGCGGGCGCGGTGAAGTAGCCCTGGGGCGCGTGCATGGCGGGGCCCGACGGGACCCGGCGGGTCGGACCGGTGACGGTCCGACCCGCCTTTGCGTTGTGCACGTGCTTCCGGGTGTCACCGGCTGGATCGAGCAGCGAGGTCCCGTCTCATGCCGGATACCGGCCGGCACAGGTGTCGTCCGGCTCCTGCTCGGCGGTGGCGTCCTGGTCGGCGCGGAAGGCGTCCAAAGAGCTGTCGGGAGCGGCGCGCGACATGGCGGCGAACTCGCTGCGGGGGACGAAACGGCGGCGGCGGCGCAACGGGATTAGCGACGACGTGCCACATGGTGCCGCCGGATGTCACGCCATTGCGGGCCGTCCCCTTTGCGCCCCTGGGGAACAACCACCCCACACGCCGCGTTGCCCTGCGCATGACGACTCCCCGCAGTACGACCGCGACTCCGTCGGCAGACGTCCTGCCGGCGGGAGTTCTCCGTTACACCGCCTTCTCCGACGACCCCGCCGGCGGCAACCCGGCCGGTGTCGTGCTCGACGCGAGCGGGCTCGACGCCGCCGCGATGCTCGCGGTGGCCGCGGAGGTCGGCTACTCGGAGACGGCGTTCCTGACGGCACCGCCGCAGGAGCCGGGCGCGGCGGAGACCCTGGCCGCGGGGCCCCGGGCCGCGGGCCGGGCACAGGGGCCGCGTGACGGCTTCGCGCGGGCCTTCGCCGTGCGCTACTTCAGCCCGAAGGCCGAGGTCTCGTTCTGCGGCCACGCCACCGTCGCGGCGGCCGTCGCGCTCGCCGAGCGGATCGGGCCGGGGGACCTCCTCTTCGCCACCCCCGCGGGCGAGGTCCCGGTGTCCGTCACGGCCGGCGCGCCCGGCGGCGCCCCGCGTGCCACGCTCACCAGCGTCGCGCCGTACGTCGGCGACGTCGCGGACGAGGACGTGGCCGAGGCGCTGGCCGCCCTGGACTGGCGCGCCGACGAGCTGGACACCGCCCTGCCGCCGCGTATCGCGTACGCGGGCGCCCGCCACCTGGTCCTGGCCGCCGCGACCCGCGCCCGCCTGGCGGACCTCGCCTACGACTTCGACCGGCTGGCCGCCCTGATGCACCGGCTCGACCTGACGACCGTCCAGCTCGTCTGGCGCGAGTCCGGCACGGTCCTGCACGTCCGCGACCCCTTCCCGGTGGGCGGCGTGGTGGAGGACCCCGCCACCGGCGCGGCCGCCGCCGCCCTCGGCGCCTACCTCCGCGAACGCGGCCTCGTGGGGCCGGACGCCCGCCTCACCCTCCACCAGGGCCACGACCTCGGCCGCCCGTCCACCCTCACCGTGGAGCTGCGCGCGGGGGACCCCCGCGTGCGGGTGAGCGGCACGGCGGTGCGCATCGGCTGACGACCCTGAAGGGGCCGGTCAGGACGGGTGAGGGGGTGTGCCGCGGGGCCGCGGCACACCCCCTCACCCATTCGGCGGAGCTTACGATCCTATGAGCTGCAAGTGGGCAAAATATGACGTATGCCCGAGTCCAGCCCGCGTTCCGAACCCGTCGTCACACCCCCGTCCGGCACCGGCCCCGCGCCCCGTTTCAGTGTGATCGTCCCGGCGCACGGCGTCGCCGGACGGCTGGCCGAGGCACTGGACTCGGTGCTCGGGCAGTCGTTCCGCGGCGCCGGACCCGTCGCCGAGGGTGCCGCCGCCGTCGAGCTGCTCCCCGTCTGCGCCGCGCCCGACTCGCTCGACGCGGGCATCGCCGACCGGTACGCCCGCGCCGATCCCCGGGTCCGGCCGCTCTGGTCGCCGCCGGAGGCCGGGCTGAGCGGGGCCCGGAACACCGGGATCACCGCGGCCCGCGGCGCGTACCTGCTCTTCCTGGACGGTGACGACACCCTGGCCCAGGGCGCGCTGGACGCCATCGCGGCGCGGCTGGGCGAGACGGGTGACGTGGACGTGCTCTGCCTGGGCCATGAACGCGTGCACTGGTGGAAGGGGGCGCTGCCCGCCGAGGACCCCTTCCCCGAGGCGCCCGAGGACGCGTTCGCGCCGGATGAGGCGCCCTGGCTGACGGGTGTGGAGCTGCCCGCGTGGAGCGCCGTGCACCGCCGCGCGTTCCTCGCCGAGCACGGCCTCGCCTTTCCCTCCGGCGCGTACACGGACGTCGGCTGGGGCGGGCTCGAACTGCTGGCGGCCCGGCGGGTCGCCGTGCTGCCGCGGGTCTGCGTACGGCACCTGGTGCGCCGTCAGGGCAACCGGCTGGGGCAGCCGGGCGAGCACCACTTCGACCTCCTGGACCAGGTGGACCTGGTGCTCACCCGGGCCCGCCAGGGCACCCGCGAGGCCCCTCGCCAGGACACCGCCGGCGCTCCCGGCCACAACACCGCCCTGGCCCCCCGCCCGCAGGCCCCGCCCCGCCCGCCGGGCGCCGACCGCCTGCACGCGCTCTTCGCCGCGCTGATGGCACAGGTGCTGCGGACCGCCGCGAGCGCGCCCGTGCTGCTGCCGGACGGCGCGGGGCCGGTCTTCTTCGACCGGGCGGGCGAGCTGTACCGGCGGCACCGGCCGATCGGGTTCCATCCGCCGCTAGGGCGGCTCGGTGTGCAGCACCGGCTGCTGGCGACCGGGTCCTACCGGGCGTTCACGGCGCTGCGCGGGGCGCGCCAGGGTGCCCGGCGCGCCGCCCGAGGGGCGGTGTCGTCCGCCGCCAGGGTGCGCGCCCGCCACCCCCGCCACCTCGCCCTCTACCGCGCCGCGCTGCGCCGCCCGATCGACGAGAACCTGGCCGTGTACTGCGCCTACTGGGGCCGCGGCTACCTCTGCAACCCGGCCGCGATCCATGCCGAGGCCCAGCGGCTGGCCCCGCACATCCGGTCGGTGTTCCTGGTCACCGAGGAGGCTGCGGGCCGGATGCCGGAGGGTGTCGAGTACGCGGTGCTCGGCACGGTCCGCGCCTGGGAGCTGCTGGCCCGCGCCAGGTACCTGGTCAACAACGCCAACTTCGCCGGCTCCGTCGTCAAGCGCCCCGGCACCGTCCACCTCCAGACCCAGCACGGCACCCCGCTGAAGAAGATGGGCATCGAGCAGGCCGAGTACCCGGTGGTGGCGGCGCAGAGCGGCGGCTTCGGCCGGCTGCTCGCCCGGGTGGACCGCTGGGACTTCAACCTCTCCTCGAACCGGCACTCCACCGAGGTCTGGGAGCGGGAGTTCCCCGCCGACTACGAGACGCTGGAGTACGGCTACCCGCGCAACGACGTCTACCAGCGAGCCACGGCCGCGGACGTCGCCCGGATCCGCCGCGAGCTGGGCGTGCCCGAGGACCGCACCGCGCTCCTGTACGCCCCCACGCACCGCGACTACCGGACCGCCTTCCGCGCCCACCTGGACCTGGAGGAGTTCTGCGCCGCGGCGGGCGAGGAGTTCGTGGTCCTGCTGCGGGCGCACTACTTCTACGAGGACGGCACCCGCCGCAGGTTCGGCGGCCGGGTGATCGACGTGACCGGGCACCGCAGCGCCGAGGAGGTCTGCCTCGCGGCGGACGCGCTGGTCACGGACTACTCGTCGATCATGTTCGACTACGCCAACCTGGACCGCCCGATCGTGGTGTACGCGGACGACTGGGACGTCTACCGGGAGACCCGCGGCGTCACGTTCGACCTGATGGAGTGCCCGCCTGGCCCGGTGGCGGGCACCGCGGCGGAGCTGGCCGGGATCTTCCGGGACGGCTCGTGGGCGGGGGACGGCTCGGCGGAGCTGCGGGGGCGGTTCCGCGCGCGGTTCTGCGAGTTCGACGACGGGCGGGCCGCGGAGCGCGTGGTCCGCCGGGTGCTGCTGGGCGAGCCGCCCGAGGCGCTGCCCCCGCTGGTGCCGCTCGCCGAGCGCACCCCGGCCCCCGCGGCCCGCACCGCCCGCACCGCCCGCACCGCCCCAGCGTCCGGCCACCCGTCCGGCGATCCGGCCGGCCACGCGTCCGGCGCCCCTTCGGGCGATCCGTCCGGCGACCCGGCCGACCGTCCCGCCGGCGCCGCCTCCGGCCCGCCGCCCGCACCCGTCCCCACCCCGGAGAAGAGCTGACCGTGCCCCGTTTCAGCGTCATCGTCCCCGTCTTCAAGGTCCAGGGGTATCTGCGCGCCTGCCTGGACTCGGTGCTGGGCCAGTCGTTCCCGGACGTGGAGGTGATCGCCGTCGACGACTGCTCGCCGGACGGCTGCGGCACCATCCTGGACGAGTACGCGGCCCGCGATCCACGGCTGAAGGTGCTGCACCTGCCGGAGAACGTCGGCCTCGGCCGGGCCCGCAACGCCGGGATGCCGCACGCCACCGGCGACTACGTGCTCTTCCTGGACAGCGACGACGCCTACACGCCCGGACTGTTCGCGGCCGCCGCCGACCGGCTCGCCGCCACCGGCGACCCCGACATCCTCTGCTTCGACCACGTCCGCACCCACTGGTGGGGCACCAGTGGCCGCAGCGCCTCCGCGGACCTGCTGGAGCAGGCCGGCACGGACACCGTCCGGATCCGCTCGAACCCCGAGTACCTGAAGCTGTTCCTGGTCGCCTGGAACAAGGCGTACCGGCGCGATTTCTACCTGGCGCACGACTTCGCCTACGCGCCGGGCCTCTACGAGGACGCGCCGGTGACCTACCGGGCGATGGTCACCGCGGAGCGCATCGGCTGCCTGGACCGGGTGGGCGTGGAGTACCGGCAGCGGCGGCAGGGGGCGATCACCCGCACCCCGGGCCGCAAGCACTTCGACATCTTCGCGCAGTACGAGCGGCTCTTCGCCGAGCTGGACGCCAGACCCGAGCTGGACTGGTCCCGGCCGCTGCTGTTCGAGCGGGCCCTGGACCACATGCTCTTCACGCTGGGCAGGCCGGAGCGGGTGACGGCGGAGGACCGCGAGGAGTTCTGGGCCCGCGCTGTGGACTTCCACCACCGGATGCGGCCGCCCGGCTTCACCCCGCCGGGCGGGCTGCGCGGCGCCGAGATGCGGCTGCTGGCCACCGCCCCGTTCCCCGCCTACCGGGCGCTGCACCGGCTGAACGCCGCCCGGGGCGCGGTGCTGCGGCGTGCCCCGCGCCGGCTGCGGGACACGGTGACCGCACGCGCCGCGGCCCGCTGGTACGCGGACCGGCTGCGCCGCCCGCTGGACCCGGACCTCGCGGTCTACGCCTCGGACCACCACCAGGGCATGTCGGGCGACCCGGCGGCGATCTACACCCGGGCGAGGGAACTCGCACCGCGGGTGCGGGGCGTGTGGGTGGTGCACCCGGAGGCGGAGGACCGGCTGCCCGCGGACGTGGACCGGGTCACCGTCGGCTCCCGCCGCTACTACGACGTGATGGCCCGGGCCACGTACTGGGTGAACAACGTCAACTGGCCGGGCGGCCTGGTCAAGCGGCCCGGCGCCGTGCACGTCCACACCCACCTGGGCACCCCCCTCAAGTGCATGGCGCTCGACCTGCTGGATCGGCCCGGCGCGCGGTACGGCTTCGACGTGCGGGCCATGCTGCGGCGCAGCGACCGCTGGGACGTCAGCCTGGTCGCGGGCCGGTACGCGGAGGAGGTCTGGCAGCGCGCCTACCCCTGCCACTACCGCTCGCTGCGCTCCGGCAGCCCCCGCAACGACGTCCTGGTGCGCGGCGACGCCGGCCGCGCCGCCGCGGCCCGCCGCCGCCTCGGCGTCCCGGACGGCTCCGAGGTGGTGCTGTACGCGCCCACCTACCGTGACTACCGGCGCGGCAGGTACGTGGAGCGGATCGACCTGGAGCGGCTCGCGGCGGCGCTCGGGCCGGACCGGACGCTGGTGCTCCGTCTGCACCCCGCCCTCGCCGACCACCCGGCGCGCGCGCTGCTCCCCCGCGACCTGCACCGCCGCGGGCTGCTGGTGGACGCCACCGACGAGCCGTCCGTCGAGGACCTGATGCTCGCCTCCGACGCGCTGATCACCGACTACTCGTCGCTGATGTTCGACTATGTGCTGCTGGACCGCCCCGTGGTCGTGCACGCCGACGACTGGGCCGCGTTCCGGGCGGTGCGCGGCGCCTACTTCGACGTCACCGCGGAGCCGCCCGGCCATGTCACGTACACGTTCGAGGAGCTGGCGGAGCTGTTCGCCACCGGCGCGTGGTGCGACGCGGAGTCCGGACGCCGGCGCGCGGCGTTCCGGGACCGCTTCTGCGAGTACGAGGACGGACGGGCCGCGGAGCGGGTGGTACGGCAGGTGCTGCTCGGCGAGCCGGAGTTCGCGCGGGGCACGGGACCGTTCCTGGTGTCCGGGACCCCACCGCTGCGGGGCAGGCCGGTGGGTGCCGGCGCGCCGAGCGGGGACGGTTTGGCCGTCTCGGGCGCACGCGGGGCGGACGGGGCGGTTGGATCGGATGTCCACGGCGCACACGGCGCGAACGGACCGGGCGTGCCGGGACCACCAGGCGCCGACGGGCCGGCTGTTCTTGACGGACCCGGCGCGGGCGGGCCGGTTGCCTTGGGCGCAGGTGACGTGGACGGTCCACCCGGCCCGCCCGGCGCGGAGGGACCCCCCGGGTCCGGCGCCCCGGCCCCGGGCGGCGCGCCCGGGGCCGCCCCCGTCGGTGACCCCGTCTCCGGGGCGGGTGACCGGTGAGGGGCCGGGCGGACGCGGTCACCGGGACGCGGCCGGGGGCGATGCCCGGGCGCCCGCCCCTGCGGGAGGCGCCGGCCGGCCGGCGGCCCGCGGCGGCGCGCTGGTGGACCGCCGCGGTGATCGCCGCCCCGGTCGCCGCGCTCTTCGTGCTCGGCTACCGCAGGCGCTGGATCTGCGACGACGGCCTGATCTACCTCCGGCCGGTGCGGCAGGTCCTGGCGGGCCACGGACCGGTGTTCAACGTCGGGGAGCGCGCGGAGAGTTCCACCGGCGCCATCTGGCAGTGGCTGCTGACGCTCGCCACCTGGCTCACCCACGCGGACCCCGCGTTCCTCGCGGTCGGCATGGGCCTCGCCCTGAGCACCGCGGGGTACGCGGTGGCGCTCTGCGCGACCTGCCGGGCGTACGTGGGGTGCGCGGCGTTCCGGCCGTACGTTCCCCCGGCACCGGAGAACGGGGACGGGGAACCGGACGCACGGCGTGCGGGGCCGGGCCACCGGAGCGCGGGGGCCGCCCCCGGAGCCCCCCGCTCCCGCGGCGCACGCCCCGCGCCCGGCGCCGGGCGCCCCGGTCCCCGTACCGGACGAGCGGGACGCCGAAGGCCCCGCGCCCGGCGCCCCCGGCCCCCGGTACCCGTCCTGCTGCCCGCCGGCATCCTCGCCCTGCTCGCGGTGCCGCCCGTCTGGTCGTACATGACCTCCGGTCTGGAGAGCGGGCTCGGCACGTTCTGGACGGGGCTCTCCTGGTGGCTGCTGGTGCGCACCCGGCGCGGGCAGCGGGTGCGGGCGCAGGTGTGGACCGCGTTCGTCTTCGGCCTCGGCTGGCTCGTCAGGCCCGATCTGGCGGTGGTGACCGTCTGCTTCCTGACCGCGCAGTGGTGGGTGCTGCAGCCCAGGCCGGCGCGGACGGCACGGCTGCTGGGCGCGGCGGCGCTGGTCCCGGCGGCGTACGAGGTGTTCCGCGCCGGCTACTACGGCGTCCTCCTGCCGCTGCCCGCCATCGCCAAGGAGGCCGGCGCCAGCGACTGGGGCCGCGGTGCGCGCTATGTCCAGGAGACGCTGGGCCCGTACTGGCTCTGGCCCGCACTGGCCGTCCTGGTCGTGGTGGCGGGCCACCTGCTGCTGGGCGCGCGGCGCGCGCGGAGGGCGGCCGACGGTGGGTGGACGCCCGGGTGGCGGGCGTGGGCGGCGGCCAGGAGGCGGGCGGCGCGCGACCGCGGCGCCCGGGCCGGCGGGCGCACCGCCTCCCGGCGCGGGCGGACGGAACCCGACGACCCCGATGGCCCCGAGGGGCCCGGGGCCTCCGGGACCGGCGATGACGAGGACACCTCCGAGTGGCGGCCGTGGGCCGCGATCGAGAGCGGAGCCGAACCCGGCCGTCGCGCGTGGGTCGTGGCCGGCCACGGGGGCGCGCACGAACGCGGGGCACGGCCCGGCCGCGGCCGGCGCGCACCGGCGCCCTGGGAGGGCCGTGCCGCGGCCCTCCGCGGAGCCCGGGCCGCCGGCCGCCGGCCGTCGCCGGCGGACCGCACGCCCGCCGCCGTCCTCCTCGCACCGCCCGCCGCCGGCCTGCTGCTCACGCTGTACGTGATGCGGGTGGGCGGCGACTACATGCACGCCCGGATGATCCTGCCCGCGCTGCTGCTCCTGCTGCTGCCGGTGCTGGTGGTGCCCGCCACCCGGTGGACCGCCACGTCCGGCGGCCTGCTGCTGGTGTGGCTGGCGGCGACCCTCAGCCCGCTGCGCCAGCCGTTCGACCTGAACGCGTCCCCGGGCACGTTCAACGTGCGCAGCTCGGACGTCCGTTACACGCACGACCACAACCCGGTGCGCAGCGCCACCTGGGTACGGCACTGGCCCCGGCTGCCGCACGCCGAGGCGATGCTGGGCGCGGCGGTGCGCGGCGCGCAGCCGGCCATCCTCTACTTCGACGACCGCCGGCGCCTCCACACCGCCCCGATGCGCCCGGACGCGCCGTACCACGTGGTCATGGTGGGCCGTCACCTGGGCGTCACCGGCGCGGCCGTGCCGCTCGACGGGTATGTGAACGACGCCTGGGGCCTGGCCAGTCCGATCGGTGCCCATCTCGCGCTGGAGCGGTGGGCCTGGCCGGGCCATGAGAAGTTCCTGCGCAACGAGTGGATCTTCGCGGACTGGGCGGTGGACTCGCCGTCGGACGCGGACCTGCGGCGCGCCGGCGTCAAGCGGGCGGAGATGCTGGCGGCACGCAAGGCGCTGGGCTGCGGCCGACTCGCGGAGCTGACCGACTCGGTCCGCGCACCGCTTACGTCCGACCGGTTCTGGCAGAACCTGACCGGCTCCTGGGACCGCACCCGCTTCCGCTTCGCCCGCGCCCCCCACCTGGCGGCGGCGAACCTGTGCGGAAGAGGAGTGTGACCGGACGCGTGGGGGTCCCCCTGGCTTTGCGGTTGTCCGCGGGTTCGCCGTGGTTGCTCGCGCAGTCCCCCGCGCCCCTTCAGGGGACCTGTGGCGACAACCCCAGCCCAAAAGGGGCGCGGGGAACTGCGCGACCAGCCGGATTGGACCTGCGCTGTACGCACGGCCACAGGTGGCACCCCCCGGGATGCGCCGAAGGCGCACAATAAAGGGGCGCGAGGAACTGCGCGACCAGCGACGACGAACCCACGCTGCCTTCGCGGCCTCAGGTGGCACCCTCCAGGACGCGCCGAAGGCGCACAATAAAGGGGCGCGAGGAACTGCGCGACCAGCCCACGACGAACCCGCGCTGTTTTCGCGGCGTCCGGGCGCACCCCCAGGGAAGTGCCTCCGCGGTCGCCAAGAGCGCGAGCGACCCTCCGCGGACGGAGAAGCAGACCGCACCTCCGCGGCGGAGAAGTGCGGGCGGCGCGCCCTGAGCGGCCCCGAAGATCACCCCTGGGAGTGAATCGAGGCAAAGAAGGTGACGAGAATGGGCAAAGGGGACAAATGCGTTCCCGTTGCCCGCCGCAGTCGTCGGCGGCCTACGAAAGGTCCGTACCGTGCAGCCGCGTCTCAGCGTCGTCGTGTCGATCCACAACGCAGCGGAGTTCCTGACGGAGTGCCTGGAGTCGATCGCCGGGCAGACCCTGTCGTGCTTCGAGGCCGTGCTCGTCGACGACGGTTCCACCGACGACAGCGCGCGGGTCGCGGAGGAGTTCACCGCCCGCGACCCCCGTTTCCGCCTGGTGCGCCAGAAGCACGCCGGACTCAGCGCCGCGCGCAACCGGGGCGTGCGCGAGACCCCGCGCACCGTCGACTTCCTGGCCTTCGTGAACGGCGACGACGTCGTCCCGCACGACGCGTACGACCGCCTGATCGCCAGCCTGGACACCACCGGCTCCGCCTTCGCCGCCGGCAACGTCTGGCAGCTCGGCAGGCACGGGCGCCGCCAGGAGCCCGCGTACCACTGGCTCACCGAGAGCCGGCCCCGTACGCACATCACCCGCACCCCCCGGCTGCTCGCCGACCGCACCGCCCGGAACAAGGTCTTCCGGCGGGCGTTCTGGGACCGGCACGCCCTCTCCTTCCCCGAGGGCAGGGAGTACGCGTCCACCCGGGTGACGATTCCGGCGCACTTCCTCGCCGGCTCCGTCGACCTGCTCCGCGAGCACGTCTCGTACCAGCGGGCGCGGCAGGGCGCGGGCGCGGCACGGCACGCCGACGCCAAGGCGGTGCGGGACCGGATCGCGGCGTGCGAGCACATCAGCCGTTTCCTGTCCGTGCAGCAGCCCGCGCACCGGGAGGCGTACGACGCGTCGTGCCTGCGCGGCGACCTGGTGCCGTTCCTGGAGGCGCTGCCCTCGGCCGGGCGGGCCTACCGGGAGGCGTTCCTCGCCGCGGCGCCCGAGTTCGTGGCCCGCGCGGCGCCCGCCGCGCTCGACGGCCTGCCCGCCGGGCTGCGCGTGAAGTGGCACCTGGTGCGCGAGCGGCGGCTGCCCGAACTGCTGGAGCTCCTCGCCTCGGGCCCCGGCGACGACACCGCGTTCCAGGTCCGCGGCCGTCTGCTGCGGACCGCGGCGTTCCCGCCGGACGCGGCAGGACGGCCCGGCGAGACGGTGACCCGGCTGGCCCGGAGCGAGCTGGACGGGGTCGCCAGGGCGCGCGAGATCACCTGGGACGACAGCGGCCGGCTCGTCGTCAGGGGGTACGCCTACATTCGCAATCTGGAGGCGGTCCGGCCCAACCAGTCGGTCAAGACGGGCGTTCTCGTCCCCGCACGCGACCAAGGCCTGCCCGCGCCCCGGAGCGCGCCCGGCGGGCGGGGCGGGCGGGGCCTGTCGGGTGTGCGGGGCGTGTCGGGTGTGCGGGGCGTGCCACGGGTGCGGCTCGTGCCGGCCAGGACCCTGCCCGATCCGGCCGCCACGGCCGATTCCGGGCAGCTCCTGCACTGCTACGACCAGGCCGGCTTCGAGATGACCGTCGACCCGGCGAAGCTGCGGGCCGGGGGCCGGTGGCGGCCCGGGGTCTGGTCGCTGGGGGTGCTGATCGCCGGCCACGGCACGGTGCGCCACGCTCCCGTGCGCCCCGCGGGCGCCGCCGCCGCGCAGTGGATCGTGCGCGATCTCGACGACGGTCCCGATGACGGCCCCGACGCCGGCCGGCTCCGCCTGGAACTGGGCTGGGACGCTGGCCGCCTGACGCTGAGCGTCGTCGCGCACCAGGCCCGCGTCGAGAGCCACCACCGCGACGGCGACCACGTGGTGTTCACGGGGCGGGTCTTCGAGGAGGGTGTCCAGGCGCTCAGACTCTGGCGCCCCGAGGGCCCGGACGGAACCGGAAGCGGAATGGTGATCGAGGCACCGCTCACCCCTGAGGACGGCCGCTTCGAGCTGCGCGTGCCGCTCACCCAGCTCGCGGCGGTGCCGGCACCGGTGCACCGCGCCCCCAAGGAGGTGCCGCCGCCGTGCGCGGAGCTGTGGCGTGCCGACCTGGTCATGGCGGACGGCGGCCTGACACGGCCGGCCGCCGCACCCGGCCTGCCACCCGGCCGGTACGCCCTGGGGGACGGCCGTGAGCTGGTCGCCACGGCCGACGACCGCGGCCTGCTCCGGGTCGAGCTGACCCGCCGTCCCCTCGCGGACACGGTCCTCTGGGCGGACGACGGCACGCTGACGATCAGCGGGACGGTGTCGGGGGCGTTCGGCGGGTTCGGGGCGGACGGTTCGCAGGGCGTGGGCGGCACGGAGTCGGCGCCGGGCGCGGAATTGGTGCTGCGGCACGCGGTGCTGGACGAGGAGGTGGAGGTGCCTCTCGTGCGGGTGCCCCCGGGGGCGGTGCTCGAAGGGGTGGTGCCCCCGGAAACGGTCCCGGAGATCCTCACCAGGGCGATCGATTCCGGAAGCGTCCCCAAGGAGACCGTTCCGTCCGGAGCGGAGGAAGAGGCGGTACCCGGGACGGAGCCCGAAACGGAACCCGAACCGGAAGCAGAAGGCAGACCAGAAGGCACGTCGGAAGCCACGTCGGCAGCCATGTCAGAAGTCACGTCAGAGAGCACGTCGGAAGGCACCTCGGAAAGCGCCCCGGTAGGCACATCCGGAGCCGCGCCGGAAGCCGCCCCCTCCGAACCGCCCGCAGTCGTCCCGGAGCCGGCCGAGGCCCACGGGGCACGTTTCTCGGTGACGCTGAACCCCGGCGGAGGCCTGCTGCGCGAGGGCCATTGGTACGCCTACGTACGGGAGCGGGCGCCGCGCCCGGCCGCGGCGCCGGAGCCGTCCGCACCCCCCGAGCCGGCCGCAGCTCCGGAGGCGGCCGGGGCGCCGGAGCAGTCCACGGCGCCGGAACCGGACGCGGCGCACGAGCCGGACAGCACGAGCCCCGAACCGTACGCACCCCCTGAGCCGTACACACCCCCACCCGGCGCCCCCACCGCGCCCCACCGCCCCACCGAGTACCCCCTGCGCGTCCTCGCCCCGCTGGCCGCCGCGCTGCCGGCCCACCGCACCTGCGGGGACCGGCCGTGCACGGTGTACCGCGCTCAGGGCGACCACCTCGTCATCGAGGCCGGTTCGGTGCTGCCGGCCGAAGACCGCGGCCGGTACGCCCAGCACCGGCTGCGCACCGGCCACTACCCGCGGCAGCGCGTGGAGCCGCTTCAGGAGGCCGTGCTCTATGCCGCGGGCCGCGGCGACGACTCCCTGCGCGCGGTCCACGGGGAACTGGTGCGGCGCGGCACCGGGGTCGAGCACCTGTGGGTCACCCGCGACGGACGCACCCAGGTGCCGCCCGCGGCGCGGGCGGTGCCCGAGCACAGCGCCGCCTGGTACGAGGCGCTGGCGCGCTGCCGCCGCATCATCGCCTCCGACCACCTCCCCGAGTGGTTCGAGCGCCGGGACGGGCAGACCGTCGTCCAGACCTGGCACGGTGTCCCGCTCAAGCGGATCGGCGCCGACCTCGCGGGCACCCGGTACGCGGACCACTCCCACATCGAGGCGCTGCCGCGGCTGGCGGCGCAGTGGAGCGTGCTGGTCGCCCCCAACCGCTTCGCCGTCAGCCGCCTCTGCCGCGCGCTCGGCTACGACGGCGAGCTGCTCCAGGCCGGCTCGCCGCGCAACGACGTGCTGTTCGCCCCGGACCGCGAGAAGACCGCGGAACGGGTGCGGTCGGCGCTGGGCATCGGGCCCGGACGACGGGTGGTGCTGTACGCACCGACCTACCGCGACCACTGCGGATGGCTGGACAGCGGGGACCCGGCGGACGGGCCGGGCGCGGCCGGCGGCGGTCCCGAGAGCGGCGTGCCCGGCGCGTACGGGTCTCAGGACGGCCCGCGGACGGGCACGGACGCGGTGTTCCGGTACGGCTACGAGCCCGCGTTCGACTTCCACGCCGCGGAACGCGCGCTCGGCGAGGACCACGTGCTGCTGGTGCGCAGGCACCCACTGGCCTCGGGCAGGCTGCCCGGGGCGCGCGCCCCGTTCGTCCGCGACGTCACGCACTACCCGCACGCCGGGGAACTGCTGCTGATCGCGGACGTCCTGGTCACGGACTACTCGTCACTGATGTTCGACTTCGCGCACACCGGCCGTCCGATGCTGTTCCACACATACGACCTGGAGCACTACAGGGACACCGTGCGCGGCTTCACGCTCGACTTCGAGGCCCGCGCACCGGGCCCCCTGCTCGCGACCACCGACGAGGTCCTGGCGGCCCTGCGCGACCTGGACGCCCTCACCGAACGGCACGCCGACGCCTACGCGGCGTTCCGTGACGCCTACTGCGACCTGGACGACGGCCACGCGGCGTCCCGGGTGGCGGACCGGCTGCTGCGCTGAGCCGGCGCCGTCCCCGCGAAGAGGAGGGGGCCTCGTACCCCCGCCGCAAGGGCGCCGAGCCCCGGGCAAGCGGGCTCGCCCGGACTCCGCCCCGGGCAAGCGGTGGACGGCCGGCTGGGGCTCCGGGCAAGCGGACGGACGGCCGGGGGCTCCGGGCGAGTGGGATCACGCGGCCTCAGTGGCCGGCGGGGCGGGACCGGCCGTCGGTGTCCGGGGTCGACCGGACCTGACTGCTTGTGGAGTAGCGCAGTCCCCGCCGTTTCCGAGCGCGGGGGCCGTGACATGCGAGCGCCCGAGAGCGTACGGGTGTGGTTCGTACCGGCTCTGGTGGCCAGAGGGACGACGTGGTGTCGCTGGGTTCTCCCGTCGCAGGGCGGTGACTGTCAGCCTGAACGGTCAGGCTGTGGCAGCCGGGCCCCGGGCGGCCGGCCCAGGGCCCGACGCCTGAACAGCGCCGGCGCCCGAGGTCGGCACCCGGCTCGCCGCGCGGGTACTGCCGGCCTCCGGGGGCCCATTCGATGTGTGCGGCACGGATGTGCCCGGCGCGGCCGTAGGCGGCCAGTAAGGTCGCGGGGTGACTGTTGCTTCCCGTCTTCCGCGCTCGCTCCGTCTGATCGTCACGGGGGGAGGCACCGGAGGCCACACCTACCCGGCACTGACCGCGGTTCGTACCTTGCAAAACCGGCTGGCAACGGCTGGCGGCACGCTCGATGTCCTGTGGATCGGCACCCCTGAGGGGCTGGAGGCCCGGGTGGCCCCGGCCGAGGGCATTGCCTTCACCACGGTCGCGACGGGCAAGATCCGCCGCTCCGGCAACCCCCTGAAGATGATCAGCCCGGCCAACGTCAAGGACATGGCGCGGGTGCCGCTCGGGGTCGCGCAGGCGAGGAAGGTGATCTCCGACTTTCAGCCGGATGTCGTCCTTGCCACCGGCGGGTACGTCGCCGTCCCGGCCGGGCTCGCCGCACGGATGTGCCGGCGCCCGCTCGTGCTGCACGAGCAGACCGTGCGGCTCGGTCTGGCGAACCGCAAGCTGGCCGGGTCGGCGACACGTATCGCTGTCTCGTCCGAGTCGACACTGCCTCTTCTGCCGGAAGCCGTGCGCGGCGCAGCCGTCATCACGGGGAACCCGGTGCGGCCCGAGGTGCTGACCGGGCACGCGGACAAGGCCGTGGCCGCGCTGGGGCTCGGCGCCTTCGACCGCCGGCTCCCGACCCTCTACGTCACCGGTGGCGCTCAGGGCGCGCAGCAGATCAACGACTTGGTCGGGGATGCGTTGCCGTGGCTGTTGGAACGCGCGAACATCGTCCACCAGTGCGGTCCGGCGAACGTCGACGGTCTGCGCCGGCCCGCGGCATCGCTGCCGGCGGAGCTCGCGGGCCGGTACTACCTCACGGGGTTCGTGGGTGCGGAACTGCCGGACGTGCTTGCGCTGGCGGACATCGTGATCTCACGCAGCGGCGCAGGCACCCTCGCGGAGCTGACCGCCCTCGGCAAACCGGCCGTGTTCGTGCCGCTTGCCTCGGCGGCGGGTGACGAGCAGGCCCACAACGCTCGGCATCTGGAGGAGGCCGGCGCCGCCGTTGCCCTCCTCGGCGAGGTCACGGGCGACCGGCTGCGGGAGGCGGTCGGCCCATTGCTGACGGATCCAGAGCGGCGCGCGGCGATGGCGGAAGCGGCCCGGGCGCATGGGCGGCCGGATGCGGCGGAGAGGCTGGTGGATGTGCTCCTGTCCGCCGCATCTGGGTGTGCCGACGTGTAGGCCGTGTCGCGGGTGGTGGGACGGCGCGGGTCAGCGGTCGACGTAAGTGGCGAGGGCGCGGCGCAGCTCGCTGGTGACGCGGTCGACGTCGGCCTGCGTGAGGTGCTGGTGGAACGGCAGGGTCATGATCTGGCGGCCCATGCGTTCGGTCGCCGGCAGCGGCTGGTGCCACTGGGCGAAGGCGGGTTGCAGGTGGTTGGGCGGGTAGTGCGTGCCGACCCCGATGCCCCGCTGCCGTAGTGTGCGGAACACGCGGTCACGTTCCTCAAGGACCCGCACGGCGCACAGGTGTGGCACGGAGCGGTCGACGTCGACGTCGACTAGGGCGATGCCGTCGATGGTGTCGAGGGCGGTTGCGTACGCGCGCCATAGGGCACGCCGGTTGGTCTCCGCCTCTGCGAAGTACGGGAGTTGGGCGAGGCCGATCGCGGCGTTCAGGCCGGACATCTGGACCCGCATCCCGAATCCGTCGACTGTGTATGTCGTCGCCTCCGCGCGCCAGGCCGCGGATTCGACGATGCCGAGGCTGCGCAGGCGGCGGCAGGTGTCTGCTTCCAGCGGGGTGCGCGGCACGATCATGCCGCCGAGCCCGCAGGTGAGGTTCTTGATCGGGCCGAAGGAGAAGCAGGTCAGCGCTCCGGTTGCACCGACACGGCGGGCCCCCTGACGGGAGCCGAATGCGTGGGCCGCGTCCTCGATGACGGTGACACCGCGTTCGGCCAGTACCGGGCGTGCGTCGCTGAGGTCGACGGCCCGGCCTCCGTACAGCACGGGCACGATCGCGCGCGTGTCCGGTGTGAGGGCCTGGAGGACTGCGGTGCTCTCGATGCATCCGGTGCGGGGGTCGACCTCGATGAAGCGGGGTCGCCCGCCGGCGGCAACGATGGCCTGCACGGTCGCGCAGAAGGTGAAAGAGGGCACGATCACCTCGCCTCCGTCGATGCCGGCTGCGAGCAGGGCGACGTGGAGGGCCGCGGTGCCGGAGGCGAGTGCGACGGTGTCCGGCACGCTGAGGAACGCGGCCACCGCCTGCTCGAACTCGTCTGTGGTCGCGCTGTGGTTGTACTGCCCGCTGTTCAGAGCTGCGGCGAGTGCGGCTCTCTCGCCGCCGTAGAGGTACGGGCGGGCGTTGTGGGCGGCGCCCGCTGGCGCTGTGAGGGTCACTGCCGGGTCCCTTCGTGCGTGGCCAGCGTTTCGATGTACTTGGTCAGCGTGACGTCCGGCTTGTACGTGAGCCGGTCGTGGTCGATGTCCTGGTGGAACAGGCCGCGAAGGAGCTGGCCGACGTAGTCGGCACCGGCCGCGATCGAGGCGGGGAAGCCTCCGCCGACCCGGGCGTTCGCCTCCGTGATGACGACGCGGTCCGGTCCGCCCTCGCGGATGAAGCCCTGCACGCAGCAGGCGCCGGTGACACCGGTCGCGGCGAGCGCCGCCCGGACGCGGGTGGCTGCCTCGGGGTCGGTGAAGGTGCGGGAGACGAAGGCGAGTCCGCCCTTGACGAGGAGCCGGTACCGCAGGATGACCGAGGCCCGCCCGGCACGGTCGACGAGGCAGTCAGCTGTGAACTCCCGCCCAGTGACGTACTCCTGCACGATCGGCTCCGGGACGAGCTCACACAGCACGCGGGCCTGCTCCCGTGTGCGGCACACGTGCACTGCCTTTGCGCCCTGCCCCTGCCGCGGCTTGACGACGAGGAGGCCGTCCGGTGCGCGGTCGAGTTCGTCAGGAAGGACAGTACGGGGCGTCGGTACGCCGCGTTCGGTGAGCACCGCGGCGAACCGGGCCTTGTCGCCACACGCCGCCACCGCATCCCGTCCGGGAAGCCACATGGCCACGCCGAGGTCCGCCAGCGGCCGACGAAGGGTGACCAGCCGCGGAAGCTCCGCCTCGACGGTCGACAGGACGGCGTCGGGCCTGGCCGTCGCACACAGACGGAGCATGCTGGCGCGGTACGCGGTGTCTGCCGCCGGCGGGATGACCTGCGCGGTGGTCTCCGCGAGGAGGAGCCCGGCCGCGCAGGGATCGCAGTCCGCGACGATGACGCGGCAACCGAGCCGCTGAAGGCTCCTGGCGAGATCAAAGCCGGGGGCCCCGCCGACACCGGTCACAAGGATGCGTTGCGACATGCTGGTCACCGCCTGGCCGAAGCCGCGGGCACGCTGCGCGCGGGGCGGGCCGCCTCCGGGTTGCGCATGAGTGGCGCCCATCGGTCGGGGTTGCGGCGGTACCAGTCGGCGGCCTCGGCGAGCCCGTCCTCCAAGCCGCGTGGGGCCGGTATCCGAGCTGGGCGGCGGCCTTCGACCAGTCGATGGAGTACCGGAGGTCGTTCGCCGGCCGGTCGGGGACGTAGGTGACCGCGTCCCAGGTGGCGCCGCAGATGCGGAGCAGGTGCTCGGTGAGCTCCCGGCCGGTGAGGTCGGCGCCGCCACCGAGGTTGTATATCTCTCCGGGCGTACCGCCGCGGAGGACCGCCTCGATGCCGGCGCAGTTGTCCTCGACGTGGAGCCAGTTGCGGACGTGCTCACCCCGGCCGTGAAGGGTGACCGGCTGCCCGCGCAGGAGCCGGGTGACGAAGAGGGGGATGATCTTCTCGGGGTGCTGGTACGGGCCGTAGTTGTTCGAGGAGCGCGTCACGCACACCGGCACGCCGTAGGTCTGGAAGTAGGAGAGGGCGATGAGGTCGCTCGCGGCCTTCGAGGCGGCGTAGGGGACGGACGGGCGGAGCGGAAACTGCTCGGTGGCCGTGCCTTCCAGCAGCGGGCCGTAGACCTCATCCGTTGAGACGTGCACGAACCGCTCGACTCCGTGCCGCATCGCGGCGTCGAGGAGGGTCTGTGTGCCCTGCACGTTCGTCGCGAGGAACGTGCCGGCGGCGAAGAACGAGCGGTCGACGTGCGACTCCGCGGCGAAGTGCACGACCACGGTGTTCCGCTGGACCACGTCGTCAACGATCTCGGCGTCGAGGATGTTGCCGTGGACGAACGTCAGCTTCGGACTGAGGAACGCAGTGCCCAGGTTCTCGATGTGGCCGGCGTAGGTCAGGGCGTCGAGGACGGTCACGGTCGCGACGTCCTCTGCCCCGAGGATGCGCCTGACGAAGTGCGAGCCGATGAAGCCGGCCCCGCCAGTGACCAGTACATGTTTCATGGGTGCCTCCCGGTACGGGGAAGGAACAGGCTCCGGGTGGTTCCGGGCGTGGCATCACCATGTCGGCTGGTCAGCACAGTGCGGGAGCATGTCGGGGCTCATCCGCACATGGCGTGCGGACCTCGCACAGCGTGTGCTTCCGTACGCCCTCCCCGCACGCGAACGGCGACGCTAACGTCATGCTCCCGTCGTTCCGTAGGCGGCTCCTATGGGCGTCACCACAGCACGCGAGATCGGGGCCCTGCTCCGGGGCGCCCGGTGCGCCGCTCGTCTCACCCAGGCCCAGGTGGGCGCCGCGTGCGGATACTCAGCCTCGGCCATCTCCCGTATCGAGGCCGGGCGGATGCAGGTGGGGCACGACCGGCTCCTCCAGCTCGCCAAGTTCCTGGGTATCGCACCCGACAGGCTGATCGGGACATCTGTGCCGAACCCGGCCCCGCTCGATACCGTGGGGCGCTCAGCGGACGAGGAGGAAGCGATGCGTCGAAGGACCTTGCTCACCGGGGCGTTGGCAGCCGGGGCGACAGGCGCGATCGGCGCACCAGCGGCCGAGGCCGCGTCCGGTACCGCCGACAGCCTTGAGGATGTCCTCTTCCGGCTACCGCCCGCGAGCCCGGCATCCGTCGCGCAGCTGGCGCAGGAGGCGGCGAGCGCACGGAACGACTTCCGCGCCGCGCGGTACGGCGCACTCGGCCACGCGCTGCCCGGCCTCCTGGCCGTAGCGTCCGCCACTCGGGACGCCTCGACCGGGCGGGCGCAGGAGGAGGCGAGCGCGGTCCTGGCACGCGCGTACGTGCTCGCCGCCGAACTCGCCCTCAAACAGCACAGTGACGCGGCATGGGTGGCAGCGGACAGGGCCCTGAGCGCGGCCCGCGACAGCGGCCACCCGGTGCCGGTCGGGGAAGCCTCACGGGTACTGGCGATCACGATGCGCCGGTCCGGGCGGAGCTCGGCAGCGGTGCGGCTGCTGACCCAGGAGGCCGGTGACCTGGACGCCGGACAGGCGCAGACCGGCGCGGTGCGCACAACGCTGCTGCTCACCGCCGCGTACAGCGCGGCAACGGGCCGGGACCGCACGACGGCACTAGACCTACTCAACGCAGCTGATGAGGAAACCGCGCGCCGCCGCTCGCTCCCCAGCGGACTGTTCACCGTGGACGCCACCCAGGCCCAGGTCGACGTCTACCGCATCGGCGTCTTCACCGCGCTGGGCACCCCGGACGAAGGGGTGGAGGTGGCACGGCGTCTCGACATCGGCCGCATGCCTACGCCGGAGCGCCGAGCCCGCGCGTGGACGGACACCGCCCGCATGTGGCACGCCCTCGGCGACGGCCCGCGTACGTTCACTGCACTGCGGCACGTCGAGCAGGAGGCACCCCAAGAAGTACGGCGGCCGGCACTGCGCGCCCTGACCGCTGATCTGCTGTACGCCCCGACCCGGGTACCCGGCGTGCGCGAGTTCGCGGTCCGTACAAGGGCAGTCCCCGCCTGAGGATCGTCCGCTTTGCGCTGTGGTACGGGTCACATATGAGTATCGGGGGTGGGGGCCGGATGCCATGTCCGTCCCCCTCCGTCTCGGGACGGAGGAGGGCGCACGGTCCAGGAGCTCAAAGGTCTCCGCCATGGCGGCGCACTTGGCCGCGGCGGACGGTGGAGGTGTAGGCAAAGTCGGACACCGTCTCCGCACCTGTCCCGCCCGCTGTCTCCGGTGTCCTTCGGGTGGGAACGCACGGAAATCGCTGGTCAGGTAGCATCCGCGCTCAGGCGGGGGCGTGGACGCGTCCCCCATGCGCCGGGGAGGTGTCCTCCACCGTAGCCCCCGGAGATCGTGACGGTGTCCCCAGGGATGGGTCGGTGGGCCGGAGGACCGGCTCCTCATGGTCCTGGTGCTCGGTGGCCGTGGTCGTGGTCACGCACGCCGGGTCTGGCCGAGCGCACCGGGGCCCTCACCACCGCACCGCTGTGAAGTCGACCGGCCGGGGCCGCAGCAGCCGGGTGCGGTCCGTGAGGGACCGCAGGCGTCGGGACATCTCGTCGGCGGGCAGTCGGCGACGGTCCCCGTGCCCGGGCAGGATCCACTCGAACCGCAGCTTTCCGGCCGTCCTGGCCAGGGAGGCCGCCAGTTCCTCGATGGAGTACCAGGTGACGCTGTCCACGACCTCCAGGTCGCCCGTCGTACGCGACCAGTAGATGCTGTCGCCGCTGAAGCAGTACCGGTCGTCGGCGAGGTAGAGGACGCTGCCGAGGGTGTGCCCGGGCAGCGGGTGGGCGGTCACGCCCTCGCCGACGTCCACCGGGGCGAGGCCCCGGATCACCTCGTCCGCGTCCGGCGCGGCGTCGAGGTCGCCCTCGTGGATCCAGAGCCGGGCGCCGAAGTGGTCGGCGTACCGGCGGCCGTGTGCGGCATGGTCCCGGTGGGTGAGCAGCACGTCGGTGACGCGGCCCGATGCCGCGTAGCGCCCGGCCAGTTCCGTGCTCCAGCGTGGCGTGTCGATCATCATCGCCGTGCCGGACGGCCGCAGCAGCAGGTAGGAGTTGGCCCCGGCGGTGTGCGGGGAGTTGTGCCCGCAGATCAGCACACCGTCGTCCAGCGCCAGCGGGAACGGGTCGGCCTCCTGGTCGAGCCGCCCGGACGGCGGCCGGATCGAGCGGGTGTGGCAGGCGAAGGCGGCGGCGTTCAGGCGCCGGGCCTCCGCCTCGTCGCGCGGCTGCCGCAGCACCCGCGACCTTCCCTCGGCCTCCCCGATCAGGCCGGGTGCGAGTTGCCGGGCGACATCGCAGTTGGTGCAGCGGTCGTCCACGTGCCACTGGTCCACTACGGACTCCTTCCGGGACGGCGGCCCCGTCCGGAACCGCCACCTCCGGGATATCCCAGCCGCCCCCGACATCGGTAGGCCCCCCTGGCCTTGTGCTTCGGCCGCGGGGCCACTCTCACGCCACGAGGGAGCGAGGGCCGGCAGGAGCCGGCGCGGGTCGGTGAAGTCGGCGGCACCGAACAAGCTGAATGCGACGTCGTAGTGCGCCGGGTGGCTGAGGAGATGGTGGTGCACGTCGGCGTGGACCAGGCACAGACGCGGGGCGAGGTGCCCGTACAGGTCGGTGGCGATGGCGTGCCGCGCAGGCGAGGAATCGATGGCGTCGACTTGGAGTGGGCGAGGTGGACGACCACGTGCGCGGCGTGGCGCGCGGCGCCGGCGCCGCCGCGATGGCGGGTATGAGGCGACCGCCGGCGCCTCAGCCCTGCGCCGCGGGCCGGATGACGATCTCGCCGATCTCCACGTCGTGCGGCTGCTCCACCGCGAAGGCGATGGCGCGGGCCACCGCCTCCGGCGCCATGCCGAGGCCGTCCATGGTGCGCCGGGCCTGGTCCCGGATCTCGGGGTCGTCGATGTAGTCGACGAGTTCCGTGCGGACCATGCCCGGGGACACCGCCGTCGTCCGCAGCACCCCGTCCGTGGACTCCTGCCGCAGCCCTTCCAGAAGGGTGCGGACCGCGTTCTTGGTCGCCGCGTAGACCGCCTGTGTGGGGACGATCTTCAGGCCGGACGTGGACACCGTCGTCACCAGGTGCCCGTGGCCCTGCCGCCGGAACACGGGCATCGCCGCGGCGATGCCGTTCAGCACGCCCCGGAGGTTGACGTCGACCATCGACGACCAGCCGTCCACGTCGAGGTCGGCCATGGGCCCGATCCTGGCGATGCCGGCGTTGCCCACGAGCACGTCGAGCCGGCCGAACTCCGTCACGGCCAGCGCGACGAGGCGTTCGAGATCCGCGGGCCGGGTGACGTCCGTGGCGCACACGGCGGCGCGCCCGCCGCGCGCACGGATGTCCCGGGCAAGTTCGTCGAGCCGTTCCGACCGGCGCGCGCCGAGGACGACGGCCGCACCGCGCTCGGCGAGCAACCGCGCCGTGGCCTCGCCGATGCCGCTGCTCGCTCCGGTGATGGCGACGACTTTGCCACTGATGTCTGACACGAAGGGTCTCGCTTTCGGTAATCCTCAGGGATGCGGATGGGATGCGGATGGGATGCGGAAAGGATGCGGAATCCGCAGGAGGTGGTGCGGAGAGTAAAGTGGACACGTGTCCGCTTACCTCCGACAGTACCGGACACGTGTCCGTTCAACCAGGCCGAGACTCAGAGGAGACCCGGAGGAGCGATGAGCACACCCCGTCGCCGCGCCGACGCGGAGGAGAACCGCGCGCGGATCATCGAGGCCGCGCGCACGGTCATGGCCGGCCCGGAGGAGCTGAGGCTGAACGCGATCGCCAAGCGGGCCGGCGTCGGCCAGGGCACCCTCTACCGCCACTTCCCGACGCGCGAGGACCTGCTCGCCGAGGTCTACCGGAAGGACGTCGAAGAACTCGTCGCGACGGCGCCGAAGCTGCTGGCCGAGCACGCGCCACTGGAGGCGCTGCGCCGCTGGTTCGACCGGGTGGTCGACTACGCACGGGTCAAGCGCGGGGTGTTCGCGGCGGTGGAGGTGGCCGTGTGGCAGGACCTCTCCGCGCACAGCCTCGGCCCGATCGGCGACGCGATCACCACGCTCCTGGACGCGGGCAGGGCCGACGGCACCATACGCACGGACGTCGACGCCCGTGACGTCATCATCCTGCTCGGCTACCTGACACGACTCGACGAGACCGAATGGGACACCCGCGCCCGGCACGTGCTCGACATCATCCTGGGCGGCCTGCGCCGCCAGGACTGACCCACCGAACGGGGGTGCCCCCCGAGCGCCCTTGCCATGGAGTGCGCTCCAGGTCGTACCGTGCGCAGCAGCATCCCGTGAGAACCGCAAAGCCACAGAGTCGTACCGAAGCCATCGGAAAGCCACGTCACGGACGCGATCGCTTCAGTCGGCACACCTTCGATCAGCCGACACACCACAGACCCGACAGGACGGACAGGAGCGTCATCCCATGGACCTGGGCCTTCACATCGCCGACTTCAACTGGAACGGCGGGACGCCGGAGATCGGCCCGACGCTCGCCAGGACCGTCCGGAACGCCGAGGCCGCCGGAGTCGCCCGGTTCACGGTGATGGACCACCTCTGGCAGATCCAGGGAGTCGGGGAACCCGAGGACCCCATGCTGGAGGCGTACACCGCCCTGGGCTTCATCGCCGCGCACACCGAGCGGGCGCTGCTGCACACCCTGGTGACCGGGACCGTCTACCGGCACCCCGGCATGCTCGCCAAACAGGTCAGCACCCTGGACGTGCTCTCCGGCGGACGCGCGGGACTCGGCATCGGGGCCGCCTGGTTCGAGGGGGAGGCCCACGGCCTCGGCCTGCCCTTCCCGCCCGTGGCGGAGCGCTTCGAGCGGCTCGACGAAACGCTCCGCGTCTGCCTGCAGATGTGGAGCGACGACGAGTCGGCGTTCTCCGGGACGCACTACCGGCTGGAACGCACCCTCAACCGGCCGCAGAACCTCAGCAGGCCCCACCCGTACCTGCTGATCGGCGGCGGCGGCGAGCGCAAGACCCTCCGTCTCGTCGCCCAGTACGCCGACGCCTGCAACCTCTTCCCGGGCCCGGAGGCGGCCCACAAGCTCGACGTCCTGCGGCAGCACTGCGACGCCGTGGGCCGCGACTACGACGAGATCGAGAAGACCGTCACCATGAACGTCACACCGGACAGCCGCAGGGGCGAACTGCTCACCCAGCTGGAGGAGCTGAGCAGCCTCGGCTTCACCACGGCCTACGTGTACGCCGCCGGCTTCCCCGACCCGGCCCCCGCCATCGACCTGCTCGCCTCGCTCATCCCCTACATCTGAGGGCGCCGAGCACCCGGATCTGACAGCGGAGGGCGCGGGGCCCGCCCTTGCTCCAAAGCGCGCCCCAGGTAGCGGCCCGGAACCGTCGTCCGGATCATCGGCGGCACGAAGGGGCACCGCTCGCCGGCAACCTGTCCGCCGTCGATGTCATCCTCGACGCCGACGCCGACGTCCCCGACGCCCAACCCCGTCGCCCGCCTCGATGCCGCCGGCGAGGTGCCGCCCGCCTTCCCGCACGCCCGATGCACGAACCGGCCGCCCAGGGCCTCGTCCACGGCGGCCTGTGGCCCGGCATCGGGGACCGCGGGTCGACGTACCGGCGAACCGCGACCGAGGTGTTGTGAGCGGGGTGCCGGGGCGGCAGCATGCGAGGGTGCGCTTCTCGATCAATATTCCGAACTTCGGGGACTTCGCCGACCCCAGGGCCGTGGCGCGCGTGGCCGCCGCGGCGGAAGAGGCCGGGTGGGACGGGCTGTTCGTCTGGGACCACGTGCTGCACCGGCGGCACGCCCGGCCCTTCGGGGACCCCTGGATGCTGCTGACCGCGGCGGCGCTCGCCACCTCGCGGATCAGGCTGGGCACGCTCGTCACCCCGGTGGCGCGCCGCCGGCCGCACCAGCTCGCCCGGCAGGTGGCCACGCTCGACCGGCTCAGCGGCGGGCGGGTGGTCTTCGGCGCGGGCCTGGGCGGCCCGATCGAGGACGAGTACGAGAGCTTCGGCGACACCGCCGACCCGGTGGTGCTGGCCGAGCGCCTGGACGAGGGCCTCGGACTGCTCCAGCGCTACTGGACGGGCGAGCCCGTGACGCACGACGGCCGGCACTACCAGGCCAGGGACGTGACCCTGCGGCCCGGCACCGTGCAGCGGCCGCGGCCGCCCGTCTGGATCGCCGGCTTCTGGCCCAACCGCCCGCCGATGCGGCGCGCGGCGCGCTGGGACGGCGCGGTTCCGCTGTTCGCCTCCGCGCGGCACGGGCACATCCCGCCCGTCGACGAGGTCCGCGACCTGGCCGCGTATGTGCGAAGGCATCGCGCCGAGCCCGACGCCCCGTTCGAGCTCGTCCTCGGCGGCGTCAGCCCGGTCGAGCCCCGCCGTGCTCGTGACGTGCTGGGTCCGCTGATCGACGCGGGGGCCACCTGGTGGGACGAGCGGCAGCTCCAGGAAGGGCCCGACCTGGACCGGCTCGCCCCCGTCCTGCACCGCGTCGAGCAGGGTCCGCCCGCGGTCTAGTGCCCTGGGCCCTGGGCCCTGGGCTCTGTCTCCTGGTCCCTGGCCCGTGGTCCCTGGTCCCTGGCCCCTGGCCCGTGGTCTCTGGCTCTTGGGCCCCTTGTCCCCTGCCCCCCTGACGGTGCTGATCAGGCGCGGGAGGCGCCTGCGGGGGCGTTGTGGCGGGATGACGGGCGGATCCTGCGGAGGGCGGCGCCGAGGAGCGCGGCGTTCGCGAGGGCGGCGACGGCGATTCCCGCCAGGAAGAGGGGCGTGGAAAGGGCGGGGGGTGTGCCGTCGGGCAGCAGCACGAGCAGGAGGCTGAGCGGGGCGGTCAGCAGCCAGGGCAGGGCGGCGGCCATGGAGGCGTCGGGGTGGGTGACGAGGAGGCTGTCGTAGAGGAAGAAGCCGGTCGCGGTGGCGACGGCGGTCAGGTAGGTACGGGACAGCCAGTTGGCCGTGGCCAGGGTGAGCAGGGCTCGGCTGCGGTGGTTGAGGTCCATGGTGTCCTCCGGTGGGCGACGCTTGCTGCGGTGTGCTAAGGGTGTCGTCCGCACGGTGGCGGCGGCGTCCGGGGACCGGCATGAGTACGGCTGCTCAGCGCGGCGGGCTGGTCTGTACTCGGGTGCCCTGAATCGAGCGCGGGGAACTACGCGGGGGCGAACCGGCTTTGGCGTGTGCGGGTTTTTTGGGACCGGTGCGCCTTAGGGTGCGTTTCGTTGTGGGGCGGGTGCTGTGGCGTCTGCGGGTTTCGTTGTGGCCGGTGCGCCTTCGGTTTCGTTGTGGGGCGGGGCCGCGGGCGGATATCCTCCCCCACTGCCTTAAAGGCGTGGGAGGTGCCCCCACGGTCCGGCGCCCTCCGCACACTGGAGAGTTCTCTGGTCGTGGCGCCGGCCTCCCCCAGTGCCTCAAAGGCCTGGGAGGTACCCCCAGGGCGGACATCCCCCCACGTCCCCTCACGTCTCGTCGGCGACCGCGGACCGGTGGGACCTGAGGTGACCACTTCTGGCGCCGGGCGTACGGACGGGCGCGGACCGGGTCGCCGGGGGCCGGCGGGTAAGGGGCCCCCGTACCTACCGGCGGGGCGGTGGGGTGTGGGCCGTGAGGGTCCAGATGCGGTGGGGGACCCGGAAGGGGTCCTGGGGGAAGCGGTCCCGCAGGAGGCGGGCGAGGTCCGCGTCGTACGCGGCGACCTCCGCCTCGGAGAGGCTCGCCCCGACGCCGTTGCAACTCCGCATCCGCCCCCGCCACGCCTCGTGCGTGAACGGCACCTCGATGTCGAAGCTGAACGTCTCCAGCCCCTGGAACCCGGCCGCGGCGACGTCGACCGTCCACTCGGCGTGGATCCCGGTGCCCCCGGCCATCGGCCACCCGGGATTGTGCGCGAGCACCAACTCCTCGCTGGCCTCGCAGACGTTGCCGGGCAGCACCAGGTAGTCCCGGTGGCAGATCACCACCGAGCCGCCGGGGGCCAGCAGCCGGCGCGCCTCCGCCGCGGCCCGCCCGCGGTCGAACCAGTGCCAGCACTGCCCCGCCGACACGACGTCGAAGGCCCCGCCGGGCAACCCGGTGTCCTCCGCGGGCGCGACCCGGTAGGCCACCTCCACGCCCGCCTCGGCATCCTGCCCCCGGGCCTGCTCCAGCAGTTCCGGGGAGATGTCGACCCCGGTCACCTCGCACCCCGCGGAGGCGAAGCCGCGGGCCAGCACACCGGTGCCGGTGCCCAGGTCGGCGACCCGCTGCCCGGGCAGGCCCACGCCCATCGCGGCCAGCCGGGCGAACAACTCCGGCGGGAACGCGGTCCGGTAGCGGGCGTAGTCCCTCGACGTCCTTCCGAAGTCCACTGTCATCGCACCAGGATGCGGCACGGCGCCGCGTCGGCGCCCGGCCGACGGGCGTGAACCGGGCGGTCCCGGCACCGCGGGCGCCCTACAGTGCCCGCAGTGCCGCCGCCGTGGCCGCCGCCAGCCGGGCCAGGTAGCCCTTGGGCTGCTTCGCCCTGACCACCACCGCCCGCCAGTACAGCGGGCCCGAGATGAGGTCGAGGGCGAGGTCCTCGTCCAGGTCGGCGGCGAGTTCGCCGCGCTGCGCGGCGGCCCGGACGATGCCGCTCGCCACGCTCGCCTGCCCCTCCCGGAGCGCCTTCTGCAGGGCCTCGGCCATGTCCGGGTTGCGCGCGGCCTCCGCCTGGAGGTCGGGGATGATCTGGGACGCCACCGGGTGCCGCAGCGCGCGGGCCGTCAGCTCGTACAGCAGTCTGAGGTCGCTCTCCAGCGAGCCGGTGTCCGGTGTCGGCAGCCCCTGCACGGCCAGCGCCGAGACCAGGTCGAGCACCAGGTGCAGCTTCGAGCGCCAGCGGCGGTAGACGGCGGTCTTGCCGACCCCCGCGCGGCGCGCGATGCCCTCGATCGACATCCGGGCGTAGCCGACGGCCGCCAGCTCCTCGAAGACCGCCGCCCGGATCGCCTCCGTCTTCTCCGCGCGCAGCACGGCCGCGCCCGCCGGCCGCCGCCGCGGCCGGGGCGCCCCGCCCGCCGGCTCGGCCGGGCCCTCGGGTCCGCTCGGCTCCATCGGGTCCGTGGGGTCGGTCGGGGAGGTCGTCATGAGGGACAGCATAGGTACGACGTTACAACGAAACGGTTGCGTTCCGACGGAGACTCGCTCTACTCTCGACGCTGCGACGATACGGAACCGTCGCGACGCATCGGTTACGACGTCGTGGACGGGGCCGGAACTCGTTCACCCCTCCCCGAGCGAAAGCAAACGGATGTGAGCCAGGTACTCCACACGCCGTCCTCCCCGGCGGAGCCCACCCCCCAGGGCTCCGGTGCGGCGGCCTCCACCCAGGCGGCCCTGCCCCCCGCCGAGCTCGCCGCCCGGTACGGCCTCACGGTCAGCGGGGCCCGGCCGGGCCTGCCCGAATACGTGCGCCAGCTCTGGCAGCGGCGGCACTTCATCACCGCGTTCGCCACCGCCAAGCTGACCGCCCAGTACAGCCAGGCCAAGCTCGGCCAGGTCTGGCAGATCATGACCCCGCTGCTGAACGCCGCGGTCTACTACTTCATCTTCGGCGTCCTGCTGGGCACCAAGCGGAACGTGCCGGACTTCGTCCCGTTCCTGGTCACGGGCGTGTTCGTGTGGACGTTCACCCAGCAGTCGGTGCAGACGGGCACCCGCGCCATCTCCGGCAGCCTCGGCCTGGTGCGCGCCCTGCACTTCCCGCGTGCGGCGCTGCCGATCTCGTACTGCCTCCAGCAGCTCCAGCAGCTGCTGTTCTCGATGTGCGCGCTGGTCGTGATCCTGCTCTGCTTCGGGGTGCCGCCGGCCTTCTCCTGGCTGCTGGCGATACCCGCGCTCACGCTCCAGTTCGGCTTCAACGCCGGGCTGTCCATGATCATGGCGCGGCTGGGCAGCAAGACGCCGGACCTCTCCCAGCTGATGCCGTTCCTGCTGCGCACCTGGATGTACATGTCCGGGGTGATGTGGAGCATCGACAGGATACTCGCGGGCCGCGACATCCCGGCGATCGTCAAACTGCTGCTCCAGGCCAACCCCGCGGCCGTCTACATCGACCTGATGCGCTTCTCGCTCATCGACAGCTTCCACGCCAGTCAGCTGCCGCCCCATGTGTGGGCACTGGCCGCGGGCTGGGCCCTGCTCGCCGGGGTCGGCGGGTTCATCTACTTCTGGCAGGCGGAGGAGACGTACGGCCGTGGCTGACACGAGGGCTCTCACCGGCACCGGGCCGCAGGAGGCCGCGCCGAGCGGCGAACCGGTGCCCACCGTGATCGTCGACGACGTCGACATCGTCTACCGCGTCAACGGCACCAAGGGCGGCCGGGGCAGCGCGACCGCCGCGCTCAGCCGGATCCTGCGGCCGGGCGCCGCCGCGAAGGCGTCGGGCGTGCGGACCGTGCACGCGGTCAGGAAGGTCTCGTTCACCGCCTACAAGGGCGAGGCCATCGGCCTGATCGGCACCAACGGCTCCGGGAAGTCCACCCTGCTCAAGGCGGTCGCCGGGCTGCTGCCGGTGGAGAACGGCCGGATCTTCACGAACGGCCAGCCCTCCCTGCTCGGCGTCAACGCCGCCCTGATGAACGACCTCACCGGCGAGCGGAACGTGTACCTCGGCGGACTCGCCATGGGCATGTCCCGCGCGCAGATCAAGGAGCGCTACCAGGGGATAGTCGACTTCTCCGGGATCAACGAGAAGGGCGACTTCATCACCCTGCCCATGCGCACCTACTCGTCCGGCATGGCGGCCCGGCTGCGGTTCTCCATCGCCGCGGCCAAGGACCACGACGTCCTCCTCATCGACGAGGCCCTCGCCACCGGCGACCACTCCTTCCAGCGCCGCTCCGAGGCCCGCATCCGCGAACTCCGCGCCGAGGCCGGCACGGTCTTCCTCGTCAGCCACAACAACAAGTCCATCCGCGACACCTGCGAGCGGGTGCTGTGGCTGGAGCGGGGGGAGCTCCGCATGGACGGGCCGACGGAGGACGTCCTCAAGGAGTACGAGGCGTTCACGAAGAAGTAGCGGCCCCGGCGGTTCCCCGCGCTCCACAAGAGGCGCGGGGAACCGCGCGCCCGGGGGTGCTCCGTACCATCCGGGTGCCCCCGCGCGGGAAGAGCCGCTACGCTCCGCTGAGCACCGCTCACCGGAGGGCAGCACATGGGCGCCGCACCCATACCCGTACCGCTCAGGATCGACGATCCCAGAGAGATCGCCGGCTACTTGCTGCACGCCCGCATCGGCCAGGGCGGCATGGGCACCGTCTACCTCTCCCGCACCCGCGGCGGCCAGCCCATCGCCGTCAAGCTGATCCGCAGGGAGTACGCCGCCGATCCCGCGTTCCGGGAACGCTTCACCCGCGAGGTCGCGGCGGCCCGCCGGGTCTCCGGCTACCACGTCATCCCGGTCGTCGACCACAACGCCGACGGCGAACGCCCCTGGCTCGCCACCCGCTACGTCCCCGGCGTCCCCGTGGACGTGGCGCTGGAGGCACACGGCCCGCTCCCGGTGGCCACCACGCTCCAGTTGCTGGCCGGCGCCGCCACCGCCCTGCACGCCGTGCACACCGCGGGCATCGTGCACCGCGACGTCAAGCCGGGCAACCTCCTGCTGTCCGCCGAGGGCCCCTGGCTGCTGGACTTCGGCATCGCCCGCGCCACCGGCGCCACGACGTTCACCACCAAGGGACGGCTGGTGGGCTCCCCGCGCTACATGTCGCCGGAGCATGCCCTGGGCCGCCCGGTCACCCCGGCGTCCGACGTCTTCGCGCTCGGCCTGCTCGCCGCGGAGGCGGCCACCGGCGAGCACCCCTACGGCGGCGGCAACGGCCTCGCGGTCGCCGCGCGCATCGCCGGCACCGACCGGGAACCGCCCGTCCTGGACGCCGTCCCCGAGCCGCTGCGCGCGATCGTCGCGGCCTGCCTCGCCGCCTGGCCCGCCCGCCGGCCCTCCGCGGCGGCGCTCGCCGAACTCTGCGCGGGGGCGGCACGCCGGGACGTGAGCGACTTCACCGACTGGCTGCCGGCGCCCGTCGCCGCGGAGGTCACCCGCGTCGAACAGGCCCTCACCGGCCTCACGGCCTTCGCCGAGGCCCCCACCGTGCGCTCCCTCCCGGCGACGGCACCGCTGACGGTGCGGGACCCCGAGTCCGGCCCGGACTCGGAGTGGTCCCGCCGGGTCCGCAGGGACCCGTAGCCGCGCCCGGCGGGAGCGGCGCCCCGGCCCACCCCGTGGCGGGGCTGTGTCCTCCTCCGCCACAGGCACATCGTGACCCCTCGCGCAGTTCCCCGTACCCCTCGGGGGCACCGGGGCACAGACCCCCGCCGGGGCGCCCGGGGTGGAGCCCCACGACCGGCGCCCGGGGCGCGGACCGCGTCGAACCCCGTACGACAAGGGAACCTTGACACCGCCCCAGGTGTCGTAAGCTCTGCATGCTTCGGGCGCCCCCACAAGGAGCGCTCCGCGACAGAGTCGGCATCCATCGGGGGAGGCTCCCATCTCTGGCAGCACTGGCGACATCCTGAGTCCCCTCGGCCCGCAGGACCCGCGCGAGGCCTCCGGCTACCGGCTGCTGGCGCGGATCGGCGAGGGCGGCATGGGCACCGTCTACCTCTCGCACACCCGCGGCGGTCAGCCGGTCGCGCTCAAGGTGATCCGGCGCGAGTACGGCCAGGACCCCGACTTCCGGCGCCGTTTCGAGCAGGAGGTGCAGGCGGCGCGGCGGGTGCACGGGTACCACATCGTGCCCGTCGTCGACCACGGCACCACCGGCGAGCTGCCCTGGCTGGCCTCGACGTTCATCCCCGGCATCCCGCTGCACGACGCCCTCGCGGCGCACGGCCCGCTGCCGCTGCCCGCCGTCTTCCAGCTGGTGGGCTGTGCCGCGCGGGCGCTGACCGCGATCCACGCCGCCGGTGTGGTGCACCGTGACCTCAAGCCGAGCAACATCCTGCTCGGCCCCAGCGGCCCCTACGTGATCGACTTCGGTATCGCACGCGCCGCCGACGCCACCCAGCTCACCCAGAGCGGCGGCCTGATAGGCACGCCCCAGTACATGTCGCCCGAGCACGCCCTGGGCGAGCCGGTCGGCCCCGCCACCGACGTGTTCTCGCTGGGCCTGATCGCGGCGGTCGCGGCGACCGGCCGCCACCCGTACGGCGACGGCGGCGCCATCACCGTCGCCGCCCAGATCGCCAACACCGCCCACCGCCCTCCGGACCTCTCCGGGTACCCACAGGAGCTGCGCGGCCTGCTGGAGCGCTGCCTGACCGCGGACCCCGCCGACCGGATCGGCACGGACGAGCTGGCCGCGCTCTGTCAGGCGGCCGGCGGCCGGCCCCTGAACGACCTCGGCGCCTGGCTGCCGGCGCCGCTCGCCGCGGAGATCGGCCGCCGTGAGGAGGCCGCCCGGACACCCCCGCCGCCCGCCGCGGCTCCGCCGCCGCCCCTGCCGCCCGGCCCGCCCGAGATGCCCGCGGCGGCACCGCGGGTGCCCCGGCCCCCGGCAGGCGCGCCGCCCGTCCCCCCGTCGGCACCCGCCCAGCCGCCCGCCGCCGCGCCCGGGCCCGGGCCCGCCGCGGGCCCGGGCCCCGCCTACGGCTATCCCGCCGCGCCCACTCCCCCCGCGGAGGCCGCGGGCCCCGGGTACGGCTACCCGCACGCCGCAACACCCCTCTCGTCCACCGGGTTCGACGCGACCCGGCAGTTCGGCACCGGCCCCGCCGCACCGGGCGCCGGCGGGCCGGGCGCCGGCGGGCCGGGCGCCGGCGGGCCGGGCGCCGGCGGGCCGGGCGCCGGCGGGCCGGGCGCCGCGGCCGCGGGCCCGGCGGCCGCGGGCCCGGCGGCCGGCCCACCGCAGGGGCCCGGCACCGCGGCCGGCAACCCGCCCGGACGACGCCGGCGCCGCGGGCGTACCGCTCTGCTCGCCGCCGTCCTCGTCATCGCGGTGGCGGCCGGTTCGGGTACGGCCGTCTGGCTGCTTGGCAAGGGCAAGGGCGACGACACCGCCGCCCACGGCGGACGGGGCGGCGGCAAGCAGACCGCAGGGCCCGCGCCCGGCAGCGCGTCCCCCGGGGGCGACCGCTCGGCCGGCCCCGGCCTGAGCGGTGGGCCGGGCGACTCCGGCACGGGCTCGGCGTCGACCCCGCCCGCCGACGCCACCTACAAGGTGATCTTCAAGGGCAAGCCCCTCACCATCCGCACCCCGGGCGCGTACGACACCACCGACGTCGACCTCGACGAGCCGAAGCTGGACACGAAGGGACAGATGGACGACAAGATCGCGGACTTCAGCGTCTCGTCGTTCGACAGCAACTGGGAGTTCTCCACCACATTCGGCAAGAGCGCCGGCGACACGCCCCAGGACTGCGTCACCGGCGCCGGCACGGACGCGCTGCCGAGCGAGATCGACGCCGGCGACATCGGCCGGAAGAACAGCCTCCTCAACGAGGGCGACCGGTTGTGCACGGTCACCCGGGACGGCAACCTCGCGATGTTCGAGATCACCAGCGTCACCCCTGCCGAGTACGACTCCGAGCCGCCGACGGTGGTGGGCAGGGTCACCCTCTGGTCGATCGACTACTGACCCCGGACCGCGGGGGCTTCGGGCCCGGTCGGCCCCGGTCTCCGCCAGGGGCGCGGGGAGCTTACGCGCCCCTGGCCCCCACGAGCCGGTGGCCGGCCGGAAGACCCCCAGGGGCTCGGCCCCGTGGCCCGGCGCAGGCGCGTCGGGGGCGGGGCGCACTCCCAGAGGGAAGCGCGCCCCCGACGGAACCGGGGGCCGGCGCGCCGAAGCGGCGCCGCGCCCTCAGCTGTGCGTCCGCAGCAACGTCCGCATCGTCCGCATGGCCACCGACAGATTCGCCAGGTCGAAGGAGTCCGACCCCTGGATCTCCTCCAGGGTCGCCCGCGCCCGCCCCAGGATCGCGGAGTTCTTCTGCTCCCACGCCTTGAAGCGCTGCTCGGGCGTGGCGAGCCCGTCCCCGACAGCGAGCCCGTCCCCGACCGCGAGCACGTCCGCGGTGAGCGCCGCGTGCGCCGCGTACAGGTCCTCTCGGATGGAGGCGCGCGCCATGGACTGCCAGCGGTCGGTGCGGGGCAGCTCGATCACCCGGTCCATCAGGCGGGCGATGTTCAGCCGGTCCGCGAGGTCGTAGTAGACCTCGGCGACCTCCAGCGGGTCCTTCCCCATCCGGTCCGCGACGGCGACGATGTCCAGCGTCGGGAACGCCGACGAGAACCCGGCCACCCGTTCGGCCAGCTCGTCGGGGACCCCCGCGCCGGCCATCTCGTCGCGCAGCGACTGGAACCACTCGGCGTCGCCGCCGCGCAGCAGCTTCGGCAGCTCGGCACGGACCCGGGCGACGCCCTCGCTGAAGAACTCGACCGTCTCGGTGAGCTGCAGCGGCTGCGGGCGGTTGTTGAGCAGCCAGCGGGTGCCGCGCTCGACGAGGCGCCGCGAGTGCAGCCGGATCCGGGTCTGCACGGCGGCGGAGACCACGTTGTCGAGGTCCTCCACGGCGTCCCAGACGGCGGCGAGGCCGAAGATCTCGCGGGCCGTGAGCTGCGCCCGGACGATCTCCTCCAGCGAGGCCCCGGTCTCCTCGCGCAGCCGGTGCAGGAAGGTGGTGCCGCCGGTGTTCACGGTGTCGTTGACCAGCAGGGTCGTGATGATCTCGCGGCGCAGCGCATGGGCGTCGATCTGCTCCGCGTACCGCTCGCGCACCGCCTGCGGGAAGTAGGCGAGCAGGAGCTGCCTCAGGTGCGGGTCGTCGGGGAGGCTGGTGCCGATGATCTCCTCGGCCGCGGTGATCTTCGTGTAGGCGAGCAGCACGGCCATCTCGGGCTGGGTCAGGCCGCGGCCGGCGTTCAGCCGCTCCTTGATCTGGCGGTCGTTGGGCAGGAACTCCAGCGCGCGGTCCAGGTGGCCTTCCCGCACCAGGCGGCGCATGAAGCGCTGGTGGGCGTGGAGCAGCGAGGGCGCCTGGGCGATGGAGTTGGCCAGTGCGATGTTCTGCGCGTAGTTGTTGCGCAGCACCAGCGAGGCGACCTCGTCGGTCATCTCGGCGAGCAGTTTGTTGCGCTGCTTGACGGTCAGGTCGCCGTCGCTGACGACCGAGTTGAGCAGAATCTTGATGTTCACTTCGTGGTCGGACGTGTCCACGCCGGCGCTGTTGTCGATCGCGTCGGTGTTGACCCGGCCGCCGCGCTGGGCGAACTCGATCCGGCCGAGCTGGGTGAGGCCGAGGTTGCCGCCCTCGCCGACGACGCGGACGCGCAGGTCGGCGCCGTCCACCCGGATCGCGTCGTTCGCCTTGTCGCCGACGTCCGCGTGGGACTCCGTGCTCGCCTTGACGTAGGTGCCGATGCCGCCGTTCCAGAGCAGGTCGACCGGGGCCTTGAGGATGGCGCGCATCAGGTCGGCCGGGGTCATCTTGGCGACGTTGCCCTCGATGCCCAGGGCCTCGCGGATGTGGCCGTTCAGCTGGATGGCCTTGGCGGTGCGCGGGAAGATCCCGCCGCCGGGGGACAGCAGCGCCTTGTCGTAGTCGGCCCAGGAGCTGCGGGGCAGCTCGAAGAGACGGCGCCGCTCCGCGTAGGAGGTGGCCGCGTCCGGCGTGGGGTCGATGAAGATGTGCCGGTGGTCGAAGGCGGCGATCAGCCGGATGTGCTCGCTGAGCAGCATCCCGTTGCCGAAGACGTCACCCGACATGTCGCCGACGCCGACGACGGTGAAGTCCTCGGTCTGGGTGTCGTGGCCCAGCTCCCGGAAGTGCCGCTTCACGGACTCCCAGGCGCCACGGGCGGTGATGCCCATGCCCTTGTGGTCGTAGCCCGCGGAGCCGCCGGAGGCGAAGGCGTCGCCCAGCCAGAAGTTGTAGTCCTGAGCGACCTCGTTGGCGATGTCGGAGAAGGTGGCGGTGCCCTTGTCCGCGGCGACCACCAGGTAGGTGTCGTCCTCGTCGTGGCGGACCACGTCCGCGGGGGGCACCACGTCGCCCGCGACCAGGTTGTCGGTGATGTCCAGGAGCGCGGAGATGAAGGTGCGGTAGCAGGCGATGCCCTCGGCGAGCCAGGCCTCGCGGTCCACCGACGGGTCGGGCAGCTGCTTGGCGACGAAGCCGCCCTTGGCGCCGACCGGCACGATCACGGTGTTCTTCACCATCTGCGCCTTGACCAGGCCGAGGATCTCGGTGCGGAAGTCCTCACGCCGGTCGGACCAGCGCAGCCCGCCGCGCGCGACCTTGCCGAACCTGAGGTGCACGCCCTCGACCCGCGGGGAGTACACCCAGATCTCGTACGCCGGGCGGGGCGCCGGCAGGTCCGGGATGGCCTGCGGGTCGAACTTCATGGAGACGTACCCGTGCGGCCGCCCAGGACCGGCCTCCTGGAAGAAGTTGGTGCGCAGGGTCGCCTTGATGACGGTGAGGAAGGACCGCAGGATCCGGTCCTCGTCCAGGCTGGCCACCTGGTCCAGGGCGCCCTGCACCTCCTCCAGCAGGCCGTCGATGAGCTCGGTCCCGGCGCGCTGCCGCTCCGGCGCCATCCGCGCCTCGAAGAGGGAGACCAGCAGCCGGGTGGTGTGCACATTGGTGCGGAGGGTGTCCTCCATGTAGTCCTGGCTGAACGTGGAGCCCGCCTGGCGCAGGTACTTGGCGTAGGCGCGCAGCACCATCGCCTCCCGCCAGGTCAGGCCGGCGCCGAGCACCAGGGCGTTGAAGCCGTCGTTCTCCGCCTGGCCGGTCCAGACGGCCGCGAAGGCCTCCTGGAACCGCTCGCGGGCGTCATCGCCGAGGTAGTCGCCGACGGTGCCGGTGGGCTTGGGCATCCGCAGGCCGAAGTCGTAGATCCACGCGGCCTCACGGTCGGCGCACCGCAGCTCGTAGGGGCGCTCGTCGGTGACCTCCACGCCCAGGCGGCTGAGCACGGGCAGCACGGAGGAGAGCGAGACCTGGCCGCCGGTGCGGTAGATCTTGAAGCGCCGCTCGTCGGGGGCGGCGCCCACCGGCTCGTAGAGGGAGAGCGCGAAGTCCTGCCCGGGACCCTTGCGGCCCTTCTCACGCGCGCCTCGTGCGCCGTTCAGCTTCTCCAGGTGGACGAGGTCGGCGACGGCGGCGCGCGGGGTGTGGTCGGCCTTGTAGCCCTCCGGGAACGCGCCCTGGTAGCGGCGGAGCAGCTCGGCGGCGCGCTCCTCGCCGCACTCGGCGTTCAGCGCCTCGCTGAACCCGTCGTCCCAGCTCCGCGCGGCCTCCACGAGCCGGGCCTCGATACGGTCCCGGTCGGCGTCGCTGAGCAGCGGCAGCTCGGTGCCCGGTGCGACGCGCACGACGAAGTGCAGCCGGGAGAGGATCGATTCGGTGTTCCAGGCGGTGAAGTCGACGCTGGTGCCGCGCAGCTCCTCCTTGAGGATGTCCACGATGCGCAGCCGGACGCCGGTGGTGTACCGGTCGCGGGGCAGGTAGACGAGCGCCGAATAGTAGCGGCCGTACTCGTCCTTGCGGAGGTAGAGCCGCAGCCTGCGGCGCTCCTGGAGGTAGAGCACGCTGGTGACGATGGACTGCAACTCGTCGGCCGGGGTCTGGAAGAGCTCGTCCCGGGGATATGTCTCGAGGATCTGCAGCAGGTCGCGGCCGTCGTGGCTGCTGGGCGAGAACCCCGCGCCGCGCAGCACCTCCTGGACCTTGCGCCGGATCACCGGCACCCGGCGGACGGACTCGGTGTACGCCGCGGAGGAGAAGAGCCCGAGGAAGCGCCGCTCGCCGGCGACATTGCCGTCCGAGTCGAACTTCTTGACGCCCACGTAGTCCAGGTACGAGCGGCGGTGCACGGTGGCGCGGCTGTTGGCCTTGGTCAGGATGAGCAGCCGGTGCTCGCGGGCCTTGGCGCGGGCGTCGGCGGGCAGCCGGCTGAAGGACGGGCTGACGGGGTGGTCCTCGTCGGCGTCGTGCTTCGGGTCGGAGCGCAGGATGCCGAGGCCGGTGCCGGGGACGGCGGCGAGGGCGTCGTCGCCGCGCAGGTCGTACTCGCGGTAGCCCAGGAACGTGAAGTGGTCGGAGGAGAGCCAGCGGAGCAGCTCGCGGGCCTCCTCGATCTCCTCCTCGGGCAGGTCGGCCGGGGTGGGCTCGGTGGCGAGACCGTCGGCGATGCTGAGCGCCGCGTCACGCATCTTCTCCCAGTCCTCGACGGCCTCGCGGGCGTCGGACAGGACACGCAGCAGGTCGGAGGTGATCTGCTTGAGATCGGCGCGGTCCGTCTCGCGATCGATCTCCACATGGATCCAGCTCTCCGTGAGCGCGTCATGCGGCAGATCGGGCTTGCCCGACGGCTGCGGCGCCTCGGCGGGCAGGACGTCCAGGAGCTTGCCGGTGATGTCGCGGCGCACCACCACCTGGGGGTGGATCACGAGGTGGATGCCACGCCCCTGACGGGACAGCTCATTGGTGACAGAATCCACCAAAAAGGGCATATCATCCGTAACTACCTCGACCACCGAGTGGCTGCATGTCCAGCCGTTCTCCTCGACGGTGGGCGTGTGGACCCGGACATTCGCCGTGCCCTGGGGGCGATTTTCAGCCAATCGGTAGTGCGAGAAGGCGGCGCCGAAGACGTCGACCGGGTCGCGGTAGGTGAGGTCCTCGGCCGCCGTGTGCAGGTAGTAGCGCTGGAGGAACGCGAGCACGGCGTCCTGGTCCGGAGCGCCCGGCCCGTCCGTCGTCCCGGTTGGAAGGTGCCCCCCCGCCGGGCTGTTCTCAGCTACCCGAGCGGCCCGTGCGAGCAACTCGGCCTTGGCTTCGTCCAGCTTGGTCTGCATTGTCCTCTGGCTCCTGTCGCGCCCCGTTGCGTGACGTAAAGTGATGAAATATAACGCCGCGACGCGGGATATCCGCTCCACTTCGACGTTATGCGGCGATGAGAGGTGAACGGGGCTTTTCTGGCGTTTTCCGCGGCCGGACCCCGTCCGAGACGACCAGCGAGGGCCCGGCGACGGTGCGTTTCCGTGCTCTCCGGGCGCAGGGCAGGGGCGACGCCCCCGCGACATATCGCGCTGATCACAGCACCAACGTACCCTCTCTCCGCCAGAAGAGGTCCATCGGCCATCGGTACACAAACCCGGCCCGGAACTTGGCACTATGCGCAAGTGCGGTGCGTTCGGCCGCTGTGCACGTGCCCGGGCCGCCCGGGCCGGCTTCGCCGCGGCGGAAGCGGAACGGTTCCCGGTTGCTCCATCCGGGGCCCGGGGTGGCCGAAACGTAGCGGTGCGCCCCTCTCGGGGCTCCGCCCCGGTCCACGCAGGGGCGCGGGGCTGTGTCCTAAGGCGTCCTAAGGCCCCCACGCTCCTGAGGCAGGGGGACGGCCGGTGGATGGTTGCGCGCGTAGTTCCCCCGCGCCCCTGGGTGCGCTCGGGCGCAGGCCGGCTCCTGAAGGCGCCTCCCGAGGCAGGCGGTCCCTCACGCCGAAAGAGTGGTTACCAGGCCCGCGCTCGGGGCCCGGGCTCGGGCGCCACCGCCACCGCCAGCGCCAGCGAGGCTACGAGACGAGGCGGGCCGCCGTCTCGACCGCCTCGGCGAGGGTGTCGACGATGGGCGCCCCCGTGGCCTCCGCCTCCAGGCTGGCCCTGCTGTGCGACCCGCCGGTGTACAGCACCGCATGCGCCCCCACATGCCGAGCGGCGACCGCGTCGTCGAGCGCGTCGCCGATCACCACCGCACGGGCCGGGTCCACACCCGCGCCCTCCAGCGCCGCGAGGTGCCGCGCCATCTGCTCGGCCTTCGTGCCGCCGGAGGGCCCGGTGCGCCCGTCGACGCGTACGAAGTGCGCCTCGATGCCGAACCCGCGCACCAGCGGAACCAGTTCCTCGTGCGTGTACAGGCTCAGGATCGACTGGCTGTGCCCCGCCGACTGCCACCGGGCGAGCAGGGCCTGCGCCCCCTCCGCAAGCCCGCAGCGCAGCCGGTGCCGCTCGTAGTGCCGGTGGAAGGCGGCGTCCATGATCTGCCACTCGGCGTCACTGGGCAGCCGCCCTATCAGCCGCTCGTAGAACCTCGGCACGGGCACGCAGTACAGCTCGCGGTACGTCTCCCGCGTGATCGGCGGTAGCCCGATCTCCTCGAACGCGGCGTTCGTGGCTCCTATCACCGCGTCGATGTCGTGGAACAGGGTGCCGTTCCAATCCCAGACGATGTGCGCTGCATCCGATCCCATGCACCGCAAGCTACCCGCCCCCACTGACAGTCCCGTCCGGACCCGGTGCGGGCCGGCCCGGGACCCGGTGCGGGCCGGCCCGGGACCCGGTGTGGGTCCGGCCCCGGGGCCCGGTACCGGGGCACACTCGCGCCGCACCGGGGCTGGTGTGGCCCGTCGCGTCGGGCTGGGACGCCGCGCCCGCCGGGGCTGGTGTGCCCCGAGCGGGACTGGGTAGCTGGTGTGCCCCGCCCGGACCGGGTGGCTGGGGTTGCCCCGCCCGGACCGGGTGGCTGGGGCTGCCCCGCGCCGGGGCGGGGCGCGCCGGCCGTGGGTGCGGCGTTCCCCGGCCCGGGACCGTCGGCCCTTCGCGGACGTCAGTCCGCCTCCGCCGCGATCAGGTTGGGGATCTCCTGGGTCGCGTACCACAGCAGCTCGTGGTCCTCCGCACCGTCGACCGTGAACTGCGCGTCGTCGTCCCCCTGGTCCGCGGCCCCCAGCGCGTCGGCCGCCGCGGCCACATCGCTCTCGGCCTCGTCGCCGTCCACGTGCACCGCCGCGGCCCGGTCCATCCGCACCGGGGAGGCGATCCGCACCTCCCCCAGCGCGCCGGGGTCGAGCCCGCGGTCGGGATCCGGCACGGCCGTGCCGTCCGGCACGTCCGCGGCGACCACCACCCGCCGCCGGGGCGTGCCCGGGTGCGTGGCCAGCAGGCGCAGAGAGGCGAGCGCGGCCCGGTTCAGCGCCGCGTACTCCAGTTCCTCGATGTCGTCGGAGAGGTACCACTCCCGCAGCGCGGGCGTCACGGCATAGGCGGTCAGCGGCCCGGGCCCCAGCTCGCCCGTCCTGTGCGCCGCTGCCAGGCCGGGGAGGGTCAGAGGGACGTAGACACGCATGCTGGCCGCTTTCGTCGTCATCGGTCATCGGTCACTGCTCGCCGGGCGCCGGGCGCCGGACGCCGCCGCCGGACGCCGGGCACCGGGCGCGCCGCGGACCACCGCGGACCGGGAGCGCCGGGCGCCGGCATCCGCCCGCACGCTGCTCGCCGGGGCCTGCCGGAGCGGCCCACAGGATACGTGGGCGGCCCACCGCCCGGAGGGCCGCACCCGGAAGCCACCCGCCGTCCGCACACGGCGCACCACCCCGCCCGGTCCCGGCGCCCTCCGTGCGCCCTTCGCTCCTGAAGCCCCCGGATAGGTGAATCTCTCCGGCCTGGCAGACCGGCCCCGCTCCGGTTGCGGCACCCGCCCCGGCCCTCGTACAAGATCCCCAAGAAAAGCTACTGCCCGGTAGACCCGGCGTGTCGGAGCGGGGGAACGCCCATGGACCTGATGATCAAGGTGATGTCCAGACTGTCGGCCCACCGCCGCGCCAGAACCACCACCCGGCCCGCCGGCGCCGTCACCGGCCCGGGCCGCCGCGGCAGCAACCGGCCGCCGGGCCGCCACGACACCCGCCGCCCGGGCGGCACACCGGTTCGCACCACCACCCGCACCGTGCGCCCACCCGCACCCCCGGGGCCTGTCCCGGCACCCCCGGGCCCTCCCACGGCACCCCCGGGTCCTCCCCCGGCACCCCCGGGTCCTGTCGCGGCGTACCCGGGCCCCGCGCGGCCCACGGATGTCTTCGCCGACCGCCTGCTCGCCGTCCTGAGCGGCCGGCGGCCCGTGCACTGGATGCTGCGGCACACCGCGGGCCAGGCCTACGACGACCTGGCCTGGCTGGCCGAGAACTCGCCCCTGCGCACCGCCGGGGCCCGCCCCGTCGTCCACGACATCGGCTATTTCGTGCCGCGAGAGGGTGCCGTGGAGGCCTTCGCCCGGATCGGCGTGGGCGACCGCCTGAGCGCCATGGCGTTCCGCCTGGAACTCGGCCGCGACCAGCGTTGGCGCTGCACCGCCGTCGAACTGGGCGGCCCGGGCCTACGACGGCCACCCGACCACTCGCGGTGAGGGGCCACTCGAACGAGTGAAACCAGGCCGCAAGATCCCTTGCAGCCTGAACGACTACGGAGGGTGCGTCCCCCTCGACGCGAGGCCGCCCCTTGACATGCCGGGACGCAGCCCGGCCGCAAAGGGGCGCGGGGAACTGCGGGACGAGCCACGACAAGGCCGCGACCTGCCCGGCCACGGCGGGGCGTCGTCGGGTCGTCACCGTCCCGGAGGGGCGGTCTCTGTCGTCGGCGGACCACCGGCCGGGGTGGGTTGCGCGCGCAGTTCCCCGCGCCCCTGCGTAGGCCGGGGCGCGACCGTACAACGGCCGAAGGGAGCCCCGCCGAAGGTCGCCCAGCCAAGGAGAGCCCCGCCGAAGGGAGCCCGGCCCGGCAATGGCCAAGCAAAAGGCCGGGCACCCCCGCAGGGGTACCCGGCCGAGCGGCCCGCAGGGGCCACGCTCACTTCTTGCGGCGCCGCCCACCCTTCTGCTGCTTACGCCGCTCCGCACGCGTCAGACCGTCCGCCTCGGACCGCACCGGCTGGTCGCCGTTCTCGAAGTCGCCTTCGACGACGCCGCCCTCGCCGTCCACCGTCGGCGCGGAGAAGTGCAGGCGGTCGGGGCGCTGGGGGGCGTCGAGGCCCTTCGCGCGGATCTCGGGGCGGGCACCCGCGCCGGCCGGAACCGTGTCCTGCGCGTCCTTCTCCAGGTCCACCGCCCCGGCCTCCTCGACCGGCACCTCCTCGAACTGCTGCTCGACCTGGACCTCCAGGTTGAACAGGTAGCCGACGGACTCCTCCTTGATGCCGTCCATCATGGCGGTGAACATGTCGAAGCCCTCGCGCTGGTACTCGACCAGCGGGTCCTTCTGGGCCATCGCGCGCAGGCCGATGCCCTCCTGGAGGTAGTCCATCTCGTAGAGGTGTTCACGCCACTTGCGGTCCAGGACCGAGAGCACCACGCGCCGCTCCAGCTCACGCATGATGTCCGTGCCGAGCTGCTCCTCGCGCGCCTTGTACTGCTCGTGGATGTCGTCCTTGATGGCCTCGGAGATGAACTCGGCGGTGAGGCCGGCGCGGTCGCCCGCCTCGTCCTCCAGCTCCTCGACGGTGATCTTCACCGGGTAGAGCTGCCTGAAGGCGCCCCACAGCCGGTCCAGGTCCCACTCCTCCGCGAAGCCCTCCGCGGTCTCCGCCTGGATGTAGGCGTCGATGGTGTCGTCCATGAAGTGCTGGATCTGGTCCTTGAGGTCCTCGCCTTCCAGGACGCGGCGCCGCTCGCCGTAGATGACCTCGCGCTGGCGGTTGAGGACCTCGTCGTACTTGAGGACGTTCTTCCGGGTCTCGAAGTTCTGCTGCTCGACCTGGGACTGGGCGGAGGCGATGGCGCGGGTGACCATCTTGTTCTCGATGGGGACGTCGTCGGGGACGTTCGCCATGGACATCACGCGCTCGACCATCTGGGCCTTGAACAGCCGCATCAGGTCGTCGCCCAGGGAGAGGTAGAAGCGGGACTCGCCGGGGTCGCCCTGGCGGCCGGAGCGGCCGCGGAGCTGGTTGTCGATCCGGCGCGACTCGTGGCGCTCGGTGCCGAGCACATAGAGCCCGCCGAGCTCCTTGACCTCCTCGAACTCCGCCTTGACGGCGCGCTCGGCGCGCTCCAGGGCGGCGGGCAGCGCGGCGGCCCACTCCTCGACGTGCTCCACCGGGTCGAGGCCCTGCTGGCGCAGCTCCGCCTCGGCGAGGTCGTCGGGGTTGCCGCCGAGCTTGATGTCCGTACCGCGGCCGGCCATGTTGGTGGCGACGGTGACGGCGCCCTTGCGGCCGGCCTGGGCGACGATCACGGCCTCGCGCTCGTGCTGCTTGGCGTTGAGCACCTCGTGCTGGATGCCGCGCTTGGAGAGCTGCTGGGAGAGGTACTCGGACTTCTCCACGGAGGTGGTGCCGACCAGGATCGGCTGGCCCTTCTCGTGCTTCTCCGCGATGTCGTCGACGACGGCGTCGAACTTGGCGACCTCGGTGCGGTAGATCAGGTCCGGGCGGTCCAGGCGGACCATGGGCCTGTTCGTCGGGATCGGGACGACGCCCAGCTTGTAGATCTGGTGGAACTCGGCGGCCTCCGTCATGGCCGTACCGGTCATGCCGGAGAGCTTGTCGTAGAGGCGGAAGAAGTTCTGCAGGGTGATCGTGGCGAGGGTCTGGTTCTCGTCCTTGATCTCCACGCCTTCCTTGGCCTCGATGGCCTGGTGCATGCCCTCGTTGTAGCGGCGGCCGGCGAGGATGCGGCCCGTGTGCTCGTCGACGATCATGACCTCGCCGTCGATGACGACGTAGTCCTTGTCTCGCTTGAAGAGCTCCTTGGCCTTGATGGCATTGTTCAGATAGCCGACCAGCGGGGTGTTCACCGACTCGTAGAGATTGTCGATGCCCAGCCAGTCCTCGACCTTGGTGACGCCGGAGTCATGGATGCCTACCGTGCGCTTCTTCTCGTCGACCTCGTAGTCGCCGGTCTCCTCGACGCCCTTCATGGGGTTGCCGGCCTCACCGCGCTTGAGGCGCAGCACCAGCTTGGCGAAGTCGCCGTACCACTTCGTGGCCTGGTCGGCGGGGCCGGAGATGATCAGCGGGGTACGGGCCTCGTCCACCAGGATCGAGTCGACCTCGTCGACGATCGCGTAATTGTGCCCGCGCTGGACCAGCTCCTCCTTGGACCACGCCATGTTGTCGCGGAGGTAGTCGAAGCCGAATTCGTTGTTCGTCCCGTAGGTGATGTCGCAGGCGTACTGCTCGCGGCGCTGGGCCGGGGTCATGTTGGCCAGGATGCAGCCGACGCTCAGGCCGAGGAACTTGTGGACGCGGCCCATCATCTCGGAGTCGCGCGCGGCCAGGTAGTCATTGACCGTGACCAGGTGGACACCCTTGCCGGTGAGCGCATTGAGGTACGCCGGCATCGTGCTGACCAGGGTCTTGCCCTCACCGGTCTTCATCTCGGCGACATAGCCCCAGTGCAGCGCGGCACCGCCCATGACCTGGACGTCGTAGTGCCGCTGACCCAGGACGCGGCGGGCGGCCTCACGGACGGTGGCGAACGCCTCCGGCATCAGGTCGTCAAGGCTTTCGCCGTCGGCGTGGCGCTGCTTCAATTCGTCCGTGAGGGCGCGCAGCTCGGCGTCGGAGAGGCTTTCGAAGTCCTCTTCGATGGAGTTGACCTGGTCCGCGATGCGGTGCAGCTTGCGCAGGATCTTGCCTTCGCCTGCACGCATGATCTTCTGGAGGACGGACACGGGGCTGGGTCTCCTTGCCGGTCGGGCTGACGCGGTCGGGTCGAGCAACGGCCATCGTATGCGAGGACCCCGCCGCGCCGGGAGGTCTGCCGCAACTGCGGCCACAAGCACAACGCACCGAGGCGCCGGAAAGTGCCGTGCCGCAGCAGCGATAAATCATGGCACCCGCCACTGTGACACGCGCAGAATCGCCCAATGGAACCCGAGACTCTGACCACCGCCCGGCTTCTCCTGCGCGCTCCCGGCCCCGAGGACGCCGAGGAGGTGCTCGCGGCCTGCCAGGACCCCGCGATCCAGCGCTGGACCACGGTCCCCTCGCCGTACCTGCCCGAGCACGCGGAGAACTTCCTCGCCCAGCAGGTCCCGGACGGCTGGCGGAACGGCACGACGTTCACGTTCGCCGCGTTCCTGCGCGACGACGCGGCGCCCGGCGGCCACACCGCCCTGGCGGCGATGGTCGGCGTCATCATGCACAGGATGGGCACCGGGGAGATCGGCTTCTGGGCGGCGCCCCGACACCGCGGCCGCGGCTACGTCACCGAGGCGGCACTCGCCGTGACCCGCTGGGCGTTCACCTGCGCCGGCGTCGAGCGCCTGGAGTGGCGGGCCGAGGTCGGCAACGCCGCGTCACGGGCGGTGGCCGAGAAGGTGGGCTTCGCCATGGAGGGCGTGCTGCGCTCCGCGATCGTCCACCAGGGCACCCGCCGCGACAGCTGGGTGGGCGCTCTGCTCCCCTCGGACCTGGGGCTGCCGACGGACAGCGCCTACATTCCGGCACCGGACCGCGGGTGACGCGCGCGTGCCGGACGGCGGTGCCGGACGCCGGGCCTGGAAACCCGGGCACGCCCCGCTCCCTCCCGGCGACGGCACCGCTGACGGTGCGGGACCCCGAGTCCGGCCCGGACTCGGAGTGGTCCCGCCGGGTCCGCAGGGACCCGTAGCCCCGCCCGGCGGGGCGGCGCGGCCGGCCTGCCCCGCCGGGTCCGCCCCGCCGGGTCCCGGCTCGCCCGGGTCCCTCTGGCGTGAGTGCCTGCCGGTGCGGCGTTCTCGTCCTCACGGGTGTGACGCGTGTGCCTGCCGGTGCGGTGTCGTCACCGGCGTGACGCGTGTGCCTGCCGCTGCGATGTCGTCACCGGCGTGACGCGTGTGCCTGCCGGTGTGACGCACCGTGCGTGAGGCGCCCGCCCTCCTGCGCAACGGCGGCATGCCCCGCGGCCTCCCGCGGGCGGTTGGCCGGGGCGGGCGGCCGCGCGGAACGGCTTGTCAGTGGCCCCGCTTATGGTTTCGGCATGACGAGTCTGCCGCCGCCCGTTGTCGACATCTCCGCCGAGGAGGCCCGCCGGATAGCGCTGCGCGCCCAGGGGCTGCTGGGGGCGCCGGACCGCAGGGCGGGGGTGCGGGGCGTGCTGCGGCACCTCGGCGCCGTGCAGCTCGACACGATCTCGGTGCTGGCCCGCAGCCATGAGCTGGTGCCGTACGCCCGCCTCGGCGCGGTGGGCCGGCGCACGGTGGAGGAGGCGTACTGGACCCCCGACCCCGCCCGCGCTCCGCACGCCTTCGAGTACTGGTCGCACGCCGCCTGTGTGCTGCCCATCGAGGAGTGGCCGCACTTCGCGTTCCGCCGCCGCGCCTACCGCGCCCGGCCGCACTGGAACCACCACCTGCCCGACGGCACCTACGACCAGGTGATCAAGCAGTTGCGCACGGAAGGCCCGCTGACGGCCACCGAGTTGGGCGGCGCGAAGAACGGCGGCCCGTGGTGGGACTGGTCGGCCGCCAAGGTAGCCGTCGAGCGCGCGCTGATGTACGGCGAGGTGGTGTGCACCCGGCGCCGCAGTTGGAAGCGCGTGTACGACCTCGCCGAGCGCGCGGTCCCCGAGGAACTGCGCCATGACGATCTGGACGATCACGAGTGCGTGCGCCGCCTGGTCCGCCAGGCGGGCCAGGCGCTCGGCGTGGGCACCCGCGCCGACATAGCCGACTACCACCGCCTCAAGGGAGAGCAGTTCGACGCGGTGGTCGCGGACTCCGGCCTCGTCCCCGTGCGCGTCGAGGGCTGGGCGAAGGCGAGCGGCCGGCCGGTCGGCGGGGCCGGTCGGGCCGGGCGCGGCGCGCGGGGTGCGGCGGACGCCTGGGCCGATCCCGCGGCCCTGGAGACGCCGCCGCGCGGCCGGCACCGCACCACGCTGCTCTCCCCCTTCGACTCGCTGGTCTGGGAGCGCCAGCGCACGGAGCGGATCTTCGGCTTCAGCCACCGCCTGGAGGCGTATGTACCGCGGCAGAAGCGGGTGTACGGCTACTTCGCGATGCCGGTGCTGGCGGGCGGGCGGCTGGTCGGCCGGGTGGACCCGGCGCGCTCGGGCAGCACGCTGGTGGCGAAGCAGGTGAGCATGGAGCTGACCGACCGCAAGGCGCTGCGCGGGGTGGCGGAGGCACTGGTGGAGGCCGCAGCCTGGGTGGGGTGCTCCGACGTCCGCCTGGAGCAGGTGGACTCCCCGGAACTGCGCGTGCCGCTGGGCGAGGAGCTGGCCCGGGCCCTGGAGTGACGGCGGCCGACCGCCGGTGCCGCGCCGTGGGACGGCGTACTTGGCTGGAAGTGAGCGTTCACCACAGGCCGGCGACGGGCTGAGTCAGGGCCTGAGCGGAACGACCGGTGCGGGGGAGTCCGGCACGCGGGAGGGCAGCGAGTGGAAGGCCATCGCGCGGAAGGCCGGAACCCGGGAGGGCGGCGAGTGGAAGGCCGGCACGCGGGAGGCCGGCGAGTGGAAGGCCGGCACGCGGAGGGCCGGCGCGCGGGAAACCGGCGCGCGCTACCTGATCTCCAGGATCTTCTCGCGCATCGCGTAGACCACGGCCTCCATCCGGGAGTGGAGCTGAAGCTTCTCCAGGATGTTGCGCACGTGGTTCTTCACGGTGTTCTCGCTGATGAAGAGCTCCTTGGCGATGTCACGGTTGTTCATTCCCGTGGCGACCAGCTTCAGGACCTGCAACTCGCGGTCGGTGAGCCGGGGCGCGGGCACCAGGGGCCGCTCGTCGGTGCGCTGGATCATGGACTTGAACTCGGTGAGCAGCTTGGAGGCCATGGAGGGACTGATCTGCGACTGGCCGTCGGCGACGGCCCGGATCGCGGTGGCCACCTCGTCGGTGGAGATCTCCTTCAGCAGGTAGCCGGTGGCACCGGCCTTGATCGCGTCGTAGAGGTCGGCCTCCTCGTCGCTGATCGTCAGCATGATGATCTTGGCGCTGGGGGCCACCTCCTTGATGGAGGTGCACGCCTCGATACCGCCGCGCTTCGGCATCCGCACATCCATCAGGATGATGTCGGGCAGCAGGTCGGCGGCCTTGTCCACGGCCTCCGCGCCGTCTCCCGCCTCCCCCACCACCTGGATGTCCTCCTCGGCGGCGAGCACGATCTCCAGGCCGCGGCGGAAGAGGGCATGGTCGTCCACCACGAGGACCCTGATGGGTTCCTTGCGCGACCCGCTCGTGTCCGGGCCCATGCCGTCGGTGCCCTCGTCGCTCTCGCCGGCCCCGGCGTTCGCGTCGTGGTACTGGGCGCCGTGCAGTGGTCCGAAGCTCTCCGCCATCGTTCCTCCCCCTGAAGGCCGTGGCCCGTCTGCTCGCTGCCGGATGGGTCTTGGGCCAAGCCGGGTCGACAGCACCCCGGGTCGGGTAGACGCCCATGATTTCATGCCCGGATGACAGTGCGGCGACGGCAAGCGACTGGATGTGGTCGCACAGAGGTGCCCCCGGGGCGCACGTAAGCGCTCCAGGGGCACCCATGGGACTCGGGCATCACGCCCGGCGCATCAGCCGCCCAGTGCGCCGCCCGCTCCGGGCGGGGCCTCGGCGATCATCGGATCGGTGGTGAGGTGGATGACGCCGTAGTCGTACGCGTGCCGGCGGTAGACGACGCTGGGCTCCTTCGTCTCGGAGTCGATGAACAGGTAGAAGTCGTGCCCGACCAGCTCCATCTCGTAGAGCGCCTGATTGAGCGTCATGGGGGCCGCGACATGGTGCTTCTCGCGCACCACGAGCGGGCCCTCGCCGGTGACCTCCAGGGAGCCGATCTTCTTCGTGGGCACGGGGGCGGTCGGCTCCTGCTCCGTCACGATGGAGCCGTCGCCGCCCAGCGTGGCCGCCTCGGGAACATGATCGGCGATCTCGGCCGCGGAGAGCCGGCCGCGGTGGCTGCGCCGCTTGTCGTGCTGCCTGCGCAGCCTGGCTTCCAGCTTGTCCGTGGCCAGGTCCAGCGCCGCGTACGGGTCGCTGGCGGCGGCCTCCGCGCGGATCACGGGGCCACGCGAACGGAGTGTGATCTCCACACGGTCGCAGCGGTTGGACTGCCTGGGGTTGGGCTCCTTGGACACCTCGACGTCGAGGCTGATCACCTTGCCATCGAGCTTCTGGATCTTCTCCAGCTTCAGCTTCTCGGCCACGTGCTTCCGGAACCGCTCGGGCACCTCGGTCTTGCGGCCCTTGACGACGATGTCCACGCAGAACTCCGTTCCCGGATCGCTCCGCACAGGCGGCGGAGCATCTCCCTTGTGCACCAGATCCCGGCCGTACCGGAACCTCGGACTCGGTGACGTCCACCTCCTCCTCCCCAGCGGGCGGGATCTCGACCCACCCCTTCCGGGTGATTGCGGAGGCCCGGAACGAGGATTCGACTGTGTCGGGTGCGGACTCCGCATTCCTCACAATCGAACGTATCTCGCCCGAGCGGATGTCGTCACCCTCTTGCGCCGGCTACCTCCCCTCGCATCCGCTGCCCCCTCTCCACCTGCGGTGATGCTCGGTCCCCACCTGCGGTGAGGTGTGTTTCAAGCAGTACCGGCCCGTTCCGCGGGGCCCTGTGGGAGCGGTTGGTCCTGACACCTTCCGCCGGTTTCGAGGGCTCCGAAGGAGTCGGGTGCGGCGGCCACCACCGCCGCACTGGTCCCCCTTTCCACTCCCGCCGCACTTAATGCACGCGCCGCCTCGGTCAGGGTGAACCCCGTCGTGATCAGGTCATCGACCAGAACGACCCGGCCTGCCCTGCCGGCGGCGCGCAACAACGCGCTCGCGCCGGGGGCGGGCCCCAACGCGCCGGAGACATTGGCGCCGCGCTGCCGGGGGCCGAGGCCCGACTGATCGGCGACCGGGCGGCGCTGGCGCAGCACCGCCAGCACCCGAGCGGGCGTCCCGGCGCGGCGCAGCTCGGCCGCAGCGGCCAGCGCCGTCCGGCGCACGGGGTCGTGGCCCCGCGCCCGCACCGCCCACCGCGCGGACGGCACCGGCACAAGCGCCACGGGCACCGGCCCCGCAGCGGCCGAGCCGGCGCAGGACGCGCGCACCGCACCCGCGAGGGCGGCGCCCAGCGGGCGGGCCAGGGCCAGGGCACCGCGCTCCTTGTGGGCCAGCAGCAGGGCGCGGACCGCGTCCGCGTACGGGGCGGCGGCGTGCACCGGCGGCAGGCCACGGGGCTCGGGCACGGGGCGCACCCGGCGCGGCTGCCGGCCGGACAGCGCGGCGGCACAGACCGCGCAGACCACCGCCCGCGGCCGCCCGCATCCGGCGCACTCGGACGGCACCACGAGGTCCATGAGGTCCTGCCACCACGCCCTCATACGCCCACTGTGCCAACGCCCGCGGCGCGCGGCCACCCCTGTGGAAAACTCCCTGTGGACAACTCTGCGCGGGGTGCAACCTCCCGCCTCCCTGTGCGCCGCCGCGCCTCCGCCAGCCGGCTTCAGTTCCGCGCGACGAGCCCCCCGGGCGGCGCCGGATCGGGCCCGGGGCGTGCAGTCCTCCGCGCCGGGTGGACGGGCAGGGCTACCGGGTAGAAGGGCAGGGCTACCCCGGGTAGACGGGTGACGTCCCGCCCGTGAGCACCGTCTGCCAGGGCGCCCCGGGCGGCATCCTGACGATCCCGTCGTCCGAGTGCGCGAGCAGCGGGAGCCGGTCGTCGTCGGCCGCCGCGATCTCCTGGACACCCGTCAGGCCGGGCAGGACGCCGCTGGCCGGGGCCGAGCCGTCGCACTGCACGTACCGCACCTGCGGCACCCCGCCGGACTCGCGGCCGACCACCACGAGGCGGCTGTCGCCGGCCCAGGACATGGCCGTGACCTCCTCCATCTGCGGCGCCCCGGGGCGCAGGTCGGTGACGCTCACGTGCGGGTTGTCGCCGTCGCCGAACCGCTCGATCCGCCCGATCCGCAGGTGCTCCTTGCCGTCCTGCTCGACGAGGAGCGCGATCCGTACGCCGTCGGCGGCGACCCGTACGGCGTCGATGTGCGCCGGGTCGAGGCCGTCGGTGGTGACGTCCACGACGTCGCCCGTGCCGTGCTCCAGCATCAGCAGCCTCGGCTTGTGCGGGTCGCGGTCGGCCACCCACAGGTCACCGTGCCCGTCCCAGCTCGGCGCCGTCAGGCGGTCGCTCTCGGACGCGGCCTCGCTGTGCAGCACCGGGGCACCGTAGGAGGCGCCGGAGAGCATGTCGGCCACGTACAGGTCACGCCCGTTCAGCGAGACCCCGGCGGCGTGGAGTTCGTCCCGGGAGACGGCGATCCTGCTCATCGCCTTGCTGCCGGCGCCGAACGGGCCCGGCACCCGCTGCGCCTGTTCGTGGGCACCCGTGCTGGCGCCGGGCAGCCTGACCAGCCGGTGCTCGGCGTCGAGGAAGTACTGGTAGCCGACGCGGTCCGCGGTGTGCAGCGGAGAGAGGGCCTCCGCCTCGTCCTCGTTCACCTCGCACAGCGATGACCCGTCGGGGCGCTGGAGCTCCACGTCGATGACGCCCGTGGAGATCAGGTCCTGGAGGGTGAAGACGATCTGCGCCCCCATCTGCTGGCACTGCGACCGTCCCACCCGATCGGCCCTGGCGTTCAGCGGCACCTTCAGCCGGTTCTGGTCGTCGGGCGTCAGCGCGCCGACGCCCGGCTTCAGGCGCGTCCCGGGGGGAAAGCTCGTCCGGACCACCGGGCTCAGCCACCGTGTCGGGCCGTCCAGCAGGGCCTGCACGGTCTGGGTCACCGGGTCCACGCGCTGGCGCACGTAGACCGGGTCCGCGACGAGCCGCCCGGGACCGCCGCTGCCGTCGTCGGCGCCGGACGCGGGTCCCGACGCGTAGTAGTACTTGTTGACGGGCCGGTAGATGCGCTGGAAGTCGGACGCGCCGAGTACGATCCCGCTGGGCGGCAGGTCGATGCGCCACTCGCGGTGCCCGCCGTCCTTCCGGCGGGTCAGGTGGACGGCCTCGCTGTACGGGGCGTCCGCGGGCTGGTAGGCGTGCTGCCGGTCGACGGAGGCGACCTTGTGGCCCTTCAGCGCGTACTGGCGGCCGCCGTCGCTGTCGTACCCGCTGCGGTCCGTGACGCGTACCGGATTGGGGCCCTCGGCGAGCACGGTGGTGGACCCCTCCGGGTGCCAGGCCTTGGCGGCGGCCGGAGTCAGATACTTGCGTGCCATCTCGAACTTGGGGTCGTCGCTGGTCAGCGCCTCGAGGAAGCCCTGCACGATCTCATCCGGGCCGGCGTTCTCACGTGGCGGCATGGCGAAGACCCGCACCTGCGAGTCGGGCCGCTGCGAGGCCTCGACGCCGCGCAGGTCCCCGCTGTCCGGCATGGAGGCGCAGCCCGCGAGCAGCACCACTGCGCCGCCCAGCAGCAGCCCGCCGCGCCGTATGCGCCCCCACCGAGGCCCGCGCCGTATCCGCTCCCATCCCGGGTCCCGGGTCCGCCCCTCAGCCACGCGCGGCCCTTTCTTCCGTGCGCCGGGTGGCGGCGGCGTCCGCGGGCGCACCGGTGGCCTTCACGGACGGTGTGCCGTCCGGGCCGGGGGCCCCGGTCGCATCGTGCGCACTGGTCGCATCGTGCGCACTGGGGGACCCGGTCGCATCGTGTGCGTGGTGCGGGCGGTCCGTCTCCCCGGTGCCGTGCGCGCCGCCCGTCCGTCGTGCTCCCGAGGGGCTGTCCGCGCCCCGTCCGGTTTCCGGAACGTTCGCCTTCTGCGCACGTTCCGCTTCGGCACGCTCCGCTTCCGCGGCGGTCGGCTCCTCGGGGGAGCGCGACCCGCTGCCGACGGGCGAGCCCGTCTTCGCGCGGGGGCCCTTGCCGCCGCGGGGTACGACGCGGGCGCCGCTGCCCGGCAGGGCCGTCGGGCCGGCCGTGGGCGCGCCGGTGCCGGGCGCTGCGGAGGTGCCCGGAACGGCGGGCTGCGCCGGTACGGCGGGCCGTCCGGACGGCCCGGTCCGGACGGCGGGACCGCCGGAGCCGGCCGTGCGGCCGGGCGGAAGTGCGGCACGCGCGTGCGGCAGCCGTGCCTCACGCAGGGCGCGGTTGCGCCGGGAGTCCTCGGGCTCCAGCGGGATCGGTGAGCCCCTGAGCGGCTCGTCGGCGGTGCGGGGCAGCGTCAGCCGGAACTGCGAGCCGCCGCCGGGCTCCCCCCACGCCTGCAGCCAGCCGCCGTGCAGCCGGGCGTCCTCCAAGGCGATGGAGAGCCCGAGTCCGGTCCCGCCGGTGGTACGCGCGCGTGCCGGGTCGGCCCGCCAGAAACGGCTGAAAACACGCGTCGCCTCACCCGGTTTGAGACCGACGCCGTAGTCCCGCACCGCGACGGCGACCGCGCCGCCGGCCGCCGCGAGACGCACCACGACGTCCCGGCCCTCGCCGTGCTCCACCGCGTTGACGACGAGATTGCGCAGCACCCGCTCCACACGCCGGGCGTCGGCCTCCGCGACCACGGGCTGGTGGTCGCCGACGACCCGGATCCGGGTGCCCTTGCGCTCGGCCAGCGGCTCCGCGCCGCCGACCACACGCCGTACCACCTCCCGCAGGTCGACCGGCTCGGCCTCCAGGGCGGCGGCCCCGGCGTCGAAGCGGCTGATCTCCAGCAGGTCCGCGAGCAGTGACTCGAACCGGTCGAGCTGGTCGGCGAGCAGTTCGGCCGAGCGCGCCGTGACCGGGTCGAAGTCCTCCCGGGCCTCGTGGATGACGTCGGCCGCCATGCGCACCGTCGTCAGCGGGGTGCGCAGCTCATGGGAGACGTCCGAGACGAAGCGGCGCTGCATCCGGGAGAGCTCCTCCAACTGCTGGATCTTCAGCTGGAGGTTCTGCGCCATCTTGTTGAAGGCCTCGCCGAGGCGTGCGATGTCGTCCTCGCCGGTGACCTTCATCCGCTCCTGGAGGCGGCCCGCGGACAGCCGCTCCGCGATGCCCGCGGCCATCCGCACGGGCGTCACCACCTGCCGTACGACGAGCCAGGCGATGGCCCCGAGCAGCACCACCACGAAGAGACCGGCCGTCGCCAGCGTCCCCTTGACGAGGCTGAGCGACTTCTCCTCCTGAGCGAGCGGGAAGAAGTAGTACAGCTGGTAGGTGGTGCCGTTCAGGGCGTTGAGCTGCTTGCCGATGACCAGGCCCGGCTGGGACTCCTGGCCGTCGCTGTAGATGATCCGGGTGTAGCTCTGCGAGGCGCCCGCGGCGCGGGCGATCCTGCGGCGCAGGTCGGTGGGGACGCTCTGGATCGGGTCGACGCCGCCGGACGCGCGCGGCGCGCGGACGCTGCTGGCGTCGCCGTCGCCGTCGGGCGTCAGCGTCGCCACGTCGAAGGCGCTCTGGCCGCCGCTGGAGAGCTGGTCGACGAGTTCGGTCATCCAGACGGCGGCGTTCTGCTCGGGACGGCCGTCCGGGGTGGTGGCGGTGCCCTGGCCGGTGTCGGTGCCGGCGGAGTCGGCCTTGTCCTTGGCGGCGCGGAAACCGCCGTCCGCCTGGCTCTGCGACGCCTTCACCTTGGCGTCCAGCAGGCCGTTGCGCACCTGACCGATGACGACGAAGCCGAGCAGCAGGACGACACCCAGCGACATCACCAGGGTGGTGGCGACCACCCTGAGCTGGATGTTCCGCCGCCACAGCCGCGCCGCGGGCAGCAGGGGGCGGCGCACCCAGCGGGTGAACAGCCGCAGCACCGGGCTGCCCTGCACGCCCCCCTGAAGCAGCAGGCCGCCCTCCACCAGCCTGGCGAGCCGCACCAGCCGCGCGACCTGCGGGCTCGTGGCCCCGGGGCCGACCGGCCGCCCCGGGCGCACTCCCGGCGTGCCGGGGGCCGGAGCGGCGCCGTCGTCCCGGGGCATGTCAGCTCGGTCCGGCCTTGTAGCCGACGCCGCGGACGGTCACCACGATCTCGGGCCGCTCGGGGTCCTTCTCGACCTTGGAGCGGAGCCGCTGGACGTGCACGTTGACCAGCCGGGTGTCGGCGGCGTGCCGGTATCCCCAGACCTGTTCGAGCAGTACCTCACGGGTGAAGACCTGCCACGGCTTGCGGGCCAGCGCCACCAGGAGGTCGAACTCCAGCGGGGTGAGCGCGATCGCCTGCCCCTCCCGCTTCACGGAGTGCCCGGCGACGTCGATCACCAGGTCGCCGATGGCGAGCTGCTCCGGCGCGGGCTCCTCCGAGCGGCGCAGCCGGGCCCTGATCCGGGCCACCAGTTCCTTCGGCTTGAACGGCTTGACGATGTAGTCGTCCGCGCCCGACTCCAGGCCGACGACCACGTCCACCGTGTCGCTCTTCGCGGTGAGCATCACGATGGGCACACCGGACTCCGCCCTGATCAGACGGCACACCTCGATGCCGTCCCGGCCGGGCAGCATCAGATCCAGCAGCACCAGGTCGGGCTTGGCTTCCCGGAAAGCGGCGAGCGCCTTGTCGCCATCGGCGACGAACGACGGCTCAAACCCTTCACCACGCAGCACAATCCCGAGCATCTCGGCCAGTGCGGTGTCGTCGTCGACGACAAGGACTCGTCCCTTCATAACGACATCATCCCATTTTCATTTTCGAACCGTGCACATGCGTGACCCAGCTCACTGACCTGCGGCGACGCCTACCATTGTCCCTGGATGTCCTTGATGACCGTCTGTGTCCGGTGGTGTCGATGTCGGCGTTGATGCCAAGGGTGGTTACCGGCACCTCAAGGGACCTCCCCCGCTCTCGTGTCGTCCCCCTTGTCCCTTGCACGTCCCTGCCGGTTGCCGTCGGTCTCCGCCGGTTACCGCCGGCGTGCGGCCCTGGGCCGAGGTGGTCCGGGTCCGTCCGGTCCGAACGGCCCGTCCGTTCCGTCCGGGCCGCGGGTCCTGTGCCGTGTGCACGGCTGCCGTGCCGGGCCCGGACGGGCCCGGCAGCGCTGCGAGCATAGTGGCGGGCCAGCGGCGGCCGGGGCCGTTCGCCGGACCGGCTTCCTTCCCGGCCGCGCGTCGGGGCGGGCCCGGCCCTCGCGGGGCGCGGCACGGACGTGCTCAGCTCACCGCCGCCGGGCGCGCCTTGGCGGACAGCTCCGCCAGCGCCTGCGCCGTCACCGGCGAGGCGACGCCCTCCTCGGTGACGATGGCCGTCACCAGCTCCGGCGGCGTCACGTCGAACGCCGGGTTGTACGCCGGGGAGCCCGCCGGCGCCAACGGGATCACCGCGCCGGCGTCCACCCCCGTCAGCGCCCGCGGCACCGTGATCTCCGTCACCTCGTGTGCCGCGCGCTGCTCCACCACGATCGCGGCCCCGTCCGGTGTGTCCAGGTCGACGGTCGACACCGGCGCCACCACCACGAACGGCACATGGTGGTACTTCGCCAGTACCGCCAGCGGGTAGCTGCCCACCTTGTTGGCCACGGACCCGTCGGCCGCGATGCGGTCGGCCCCGATCAGTACCGCGTCCACCTCGCCCGCCGCGAACAGCGCGCCCGCCGCGTTGTCGGTGAACACCGTGTACGGCATGCCGTGCCGGGCGGCCTCGTATGCGGTGAGCCGGGCGCCCTGCAGCAGCGGCCGCGTCTCGTCCACCCACAGCCTGCGCAGCAGCCCGCCGCGGTGGGCGGCGAGCGCCACGGCGAACGCGGTGCCCTCACCGCCGGAGACCAGCGCCCCGGTGTTGCAGTGGGTGAGGATCCGGTGGCCGTCGCCCGGCGCCAGCTCGTCCAGCAGCGTCAGGCCGTGCAGGGCCATCCGCGCGCTGCTCCGCGCATCGTGCTCGTGCAGGGCGCGCGCGTCGGCGAGGCACGCCGCGGCCGCCTGCGCCCGGTCGCCCCCGGCGGCCAGCGCCGCACGGTACGCCGCCTGGGCGCGCCGTGCGCCACGGGCGAGGTTGACCGCGGTGGGGCGGGCACCGGCGAGCGCGTCGGCGGCCTCGTCGACGTCGGATCCGCGCGCGGCCGCGAGCGCCACCCCGTACGCGCCCGCGATGCCCAGCAGTGGGGCGCCGCGCACCGCCAGCGTCCGGATCGCCTGCACCAGCGCCGCGGCGTCCGCGCAGACCAGCTCGGTCTCCTCGGACGGCAACCTGGTCTGGTCCAGCAGGACCACCGCCGGGCCCTCGGGCGGCTCCGCCCAGCGGATCACCGCGAGCGCCGGTCTGTCGCCCGGGGCATCGCCCGGCTCTGTGTCCTGGGTGGGTCGCGCGTACTCAGCCATTGGCCCAGTCTGCCCGGTATCCGGCGGACAATCGAAGGCGGTCCGGCCTTATGCTGCCCGGTCTGCCGATGCCGCCCGGCGCCCCGGCGGACGCACCGTGACACGATGGCCCCCAACCTGCCGCCGCATCCGCGGACGGGCACCGTGAAGGAGCGACGATGAACGACACTCCGGGCTGGGCCTCGCCCGGATCCGCACCCTCCGACCGCCCTGACCCCTCCGCCGGCGCACCTGCCCCGGACGCACCGGACCCCCGCCGGAAACCCGCCGACGAGCCGCAGGCGCCCGCCGGCGGACAGCCATCGCAGCAGCAGCCCGCCGGCACCGCGGCGGGCGCCGGCGACGCAGGCGCACCGGCCGGCGCGGGCGGCGCTGCCAGTGCCGGCGACCCCGCCGGCGCCCACGGCGGACGTGAACCCGGCGGCACGGGCCCCACGGGCAGCCCGGCCGGCACCGGCAGCGCCGGCGAGTCCCGGGAGGCCGGGGAGGCCGGCGAGTCCCCGGAGCAGCCTGCGAGCGGCCAGGACACCGCGCAACCGACCCGGCACCAGCCGACCAGGCAGGACACTCCCCGGCCGACCGGCCAGGGGGTCCCGGAGCGGCCCCCGCACGACTCTCCACAGCCGACCGGCCGGCAGGCCCCTGAGCCACCCGGCCGGAGCGCCCCGCAGCCGCTGCCGGGATGGTCCGAACAGCAGCCGCCGCCCGGCCCGTGGTCGACGCCCGGCGGGCAGCAGGCGGGCCCGCCCCCGGCGCAGCCGCCCCCGCCGCCGCCCGGACCCGGCTGGGGCGCACCCGGCCCGGGGGCCGGTGGTCCCGGTGGGCCGGGCTGGGGCGGCCCGGGGCCCGGCGGCCCTGGCGGCCCCGGCTGGGGCGGCCCCGGTGGACCCGGCTGGGGCGGACAGCCCGGGGGCCCCGGCTGGGGCGGCTGGCAGGGCCGGCCTCCCGCGGCCAAGCCCGGCGTCATTCCGCTGCGTCCGCTCGGCGTCGGCGAGATCCTCGACGGCGCCGTGTCCACCATGCGCACCTACTGGCGGACCGTCCTCGGCATCTCCCTGAGCGTCGCCGTGGTGGTGCAGATCGCGCTGGTCCTGGTGCAGGGCCTGGTGCTGAACGACACGGCGGACACGGCGGCCCTCGACGACCGCACCGCCTCGATCGACGAGCTCGGTCACGCCATGCGCGGGGTCCTGATCAGTTCGGGTGTGGTGCTGCTCGTCAGCCTGCTCGGCGTGATCATCGCGACGGCGCTGCTCACGACCGTGACCAGCCGGGCCGTGCTGGGCAAGCCGGTGACCATCGCGGAGGCCTGGCGCGACGCGCGGCCGCAGGTGCCCAGACTGTTCGGGCTCACGTTCCTGCTGCCGCTCATCGTCATGGCGATCGTCGCCGCCGGAACGCTGCCCGGGGTGCTGATCGCGCTGACGGCCGGGGGCGGCGCGGGCGTCCCGCTCGCCGTGCTCGGCGGGCTCGCCGCCGCGGTCGTGGCGCTGTGGCTGGCGATCCGCTTCGCGCTCGCGTCGCCGGCGCTGATGCTGGAGAAGCAGGGCGTGCTGAAGTCCCTCAGCCGCTCCGCCAAGCTGGTCAGGGGCTCCTGGTGGCGCGTCCTCGGCATCCAGCTGCTGGCCACGATCATCTCGAACATCGTGTCGTCGATCATCCTGATCCCGTTCTCCCTCGTCGCCGGCGCGGTCGGCGGCGACGGCGTCTCGGGGATCCTGGGCAGCTCCGGCGGCGCCCACAGCTGGACGTTCCTGATCATCAGCGGCATCGGGTCGGTGGTCGGCTCCACGCTCACCTTCCCGATCACCGCGGGGGTCGCCGTCCTGCTCTACATCGACCAGCGCATCCGCCGCGAGGCGCTCGACCTGGAGCTCGGCCGCGCGGCCGGCCTCCACGGCTACGGTTCCGAGGCGCCCGGCGCGGTCCCCGGAGGCTGATGCCGTGGGCACCAGGGGGAGACCGCACACGGCCGGCCCACCGCGCCCGGGGGCGGCGCCTGACCCGCCACGGACTGGGGCGGGGGGCAGGCGCCGGCCGGATGGAGAGCAGCGGCCAGAAGGCAGGCGCCCGCCAGCGGGCAACCGCCCGCGGGTCGTGGCAGCGGCCGGGGACGCGGACCGGTCGTGGGCCGCGGAGGCGGCCGGGAACCGGCCGTGGGCCACGGGGACGGCCGGAGAACGACCGTGGGCCGTGGGGGCGGCCGGGAACCGGCCGTGGCGCAGGCTCCTGGCGTCCGGCCTCACGTCCGGCCTTCTGCCGGCGGCAGCGCTGCTGCCGCGCCGCGCCGACGACCCCCCGGTGACCATCTCGCGCGACCCCGCGCGGGAAGCCGCCAAGCGCGAGTTGTCGAAGCGGATGTACCACCAGAACGACCCTGGTCTCCTCCACCGCGCGCTGAACCGCTTTCTGGCCTGGGTCCAGGACCTCTTCAACGCGGCTTCCGGCGTCACGCCCGGCGGCGGGCTCGGCCTCTTCGTCATCGTGCTGGCCGTGCTGGCGCTTGCCGCGGCGCTCTGGTGGCGCCTGGGCACGCCCCGCCGCACACCCGCGGCGGCCGCACCGCTCTTCACCGACCGGCCGCGCGGCGCGGCGGAACACCGCGCCGCCGCGGAGGCGCACGCCGCCGAGGGCCACTGGAGCCGGGCGGTCCAGGAGCGGATGCGGGCCATCGTGCGCGACCTGGAGGAACGCGCGCTGCTCGAACCGCGGCCGGGGCGCACCGCCGACGAGGCCGCGGCGGAGGCCGCCGTCTCGCTGCCCTCCCACGAGGACCGGCTGCGCGCCGCCGCGCGGGACTTCGACGACGTCGCATACGGCGGCCGCAGCGGCGACGAGCCCGCGTACCGGCGCATGTCCGCGCTCGACGAGGACCTGGTACGCGCCCGGCCCGTGCTCACCGGGGCCGGCGCCGGCACGGCGAGCAGCCACACGAGCCACACCACCACCGCGAGCCATCCCGGCACCCCGCCTCGGAGGACGCCCGAATGACCGGCTCCTCCCCCACCCCGCAGCCGGGTCCCGCCTCGCGGCCGAGCCAGGCTTCGCAGCAGACTCCCGCGGCGGACACCGCTCCCACCCCAGGGGCCGCCCCCGCCCCGGGGCGCACCCCCGACGGCTCCCGGCCCCCCGCGGCACCACACCCGCCGGCCGGCCCCGACGCTCCACCGCACAGCACCGCCGCCCCGCCGGCCGGCACGTCCCCGTCCGGCACGTCCCCGTCCGGAACGCCACCATCCGGCACGAACCCACGCGGCACGGCGCCACCCCGCACGACGCCGAAGGGGCCGACGCCGCCCGGGACAACGTCCACCGCCCCCACCGCCCGGAGCGTCTGGACCCGCGCACGAGGTCTCGTCCTGGCCGCCGCGGTCCTGCTGGCCGCGGCGATCGTCATCGCCGTGGTCCGCTCGGACGCCCAGCACGGCCGGCTCGATCCACGGTCCGCCGACCCGCTCGGCTCCCGGGCCGTGGCAGCGCTCCTCTCCGACCGGGGTGTCTCCACGCGAACCGTCACCACCCTTGAGGCGGCACGGGCGGCCGCGGGCCCGGACACCACCCTCCTGGTGGCCGACCCGGATCTGCTGACGCCCCGCCAGCAGGCGCGGCTGCACGCGGCGATGGCAGGGGCCGGCGGGCGTACCGTCCTCGTCGCACCGAGCGCGGCGTCGGCCGCCACGCTCGTCCCGGACGTCAGCGCGGACCCGGCCCCGAGCATCGACTCGACGCTCACCCCCGGCTGCGCCCTTCCGGCCGCCCGGCGCGCGGGCGCGGCCGACACCGGCGGGCTCCGCTACGACCCGACGTCCCCTTCCGCCGACTCCTGCTACTTCAGCGACGGGCTCCCCACGCTCGTCCGTGTCCCCGACGCGGGCACGAGGGGCGACACCGTCGTCCTCGGCGCGCCGGACATCTTCTACAACGACCGGCTCGACGCTCGGGGGAACGCCTCCCTCGCCCTGCAACTCCTCGGCTCCCGCCCCCATCTGGTCTGGTACCTCCCCTCGCTCGCCGACCCGGCCACCACGGACACGGGCAGCCGCAGCTTCTACGACCTGATCCCCTCCGGCTGGCTCTGGGGCACGCTCCAGGCCGCCGTCGCGGTCGCGCTGGCCGCCCTCTGGCGGGCCCGCCGCCTGGGCCCCCTCGTCCGCGAACGGCTGCCCGTCGCCATCCGTGCCTCCGAGGCCGCGGAGGGCCGCGCCCGCCTCTACCGCAAGGCCGACGCACGCGACCGCGCCGCCGACTCCCTGCGCACCGCCACCCGCCTCCGACTCGCCCCACTCATCGGCACTCCCCCTTCCCACGCGCACTCCCCCGAGGTGCTGCTCCCCGCCCTGGCCGCCCGGCTGGCCAGGAGCCAGAGCCCCGCGCAAGCCCCGGGCACACCCGGTTCCCCGAGCCGTCAGCCGCACGCCCCGGGCCGTGAACAGCACCTGCACGCCCTCCTCTTCGGGCCGCCGCCCCGCGACGACGCAGCACTCATCGCCCTCGCCGAACACCTCGACGCCCTCGAAGGAGAGGTACGCCGTTCATGATGGACCCGACCACTGACAATGCCCCTCGCGTGGCCGACCCGGGCGGCGCCCGCGCCTCCCTGGAGGCGCTGCGCACCGAGATCGCCAAGGCCGTGGTCGGCCAGGACCCCGCCGTCACAGGCCTGGTCGTGGCGCTCCTCTGCCGCGGCCATGTCCTTCTCGAAGGTGTCCCCGGGGTGGCGAAGACGCTCCTGGTGCGCACCCTCGCCGCCGCCCTCGCAGTCGACACCAAACGGGTCCAGTTCACCCCGGACCTGATGCCCAGCGACGTCACGGGCTCCCTCGTCTACGACGCGCGCACCGCGGAGTTCTCCTTCCAGCCGGGCCCGGTCTTCACCAATCTGCTGCTCGCCGACGAGATCAACCGCACCCCGCCGAAGACACAGTCGGCCCTGCTGGAGGCCATGGAGGAACGCCAGGTCACGGTGGACGGCACACCTCGCCGGCTCCCCGAGCCGTTCCTCGTCGCCGCCACGCAGAACCCGGTCGAGTACGAGGGCACCTATCCGCTGCCCGAGGCCCAGCTCGACCGTTTCCTCCTGAAACTGCACGTCCCGCTGCCCTCGCGCGAGGACGAGATCGGCGTACTGAAGCGCCACACGGAAGGCTTCGATCCGCGCGACCTGCACGCCGCCGGGGTGCGCCCCGTCGCCACTCCCGCACACCTGGAAGCGGCCCGGGAAGCGGTCGCACGCACCGCCGTCTCGCACGACATCACCGGCTATGTGGTCGACCTGTGCCGCGCCACCCGTGAGTCGCCGTCCGTCACGCTCGGCGTCTCCCCGCGCGGCGCCACGGCCCTCCTCTCCACGGCCCGCGCCTGGGCCTGGCTGACCGGCCGCGACTACGTCATCCCCGACGATGTGAAGGCCCTGGCCCTGCCGACCCTCCGGCACCGCGTCCAACTGCGGCCGGAGGCCGAGATGGAGGGCATCACCGCCGACTCCGTCATCAACTCGGTCCTGGCGCACGTCCCCGTGCCCCGCTGACTCCATCGTCACGGCTCCCCACTCACTCGTCCCGCTCCCGCCCCGTCGCCCCCCCACCTGCACCACCGACCACGATCACGACCAACCACGACCACCACGACCACAGCCCGAGGATTCATGGCCCTGACCGGACGCACCGCTCTGCTGGCGGCCCTCGCCTCCCTGCTCGTCGGCTTCTTCGCGCCGAGTTGGACGGGCATCCTGGCCGTGAACCTCCCGATCGCGCTCGCGTGCCTCTGCGACCTCGCACTGGCCGCTCCCGTGCGCCGCCTCGCGTTCACCCGCTCACCGGACACGTCGGTACGCCTCGGCGAATCGGTGGACACCACGCTCACCGTCACCAACACTTCCGGCCGCCCGCTGCGGGCCGCCCTACGCGATGCCTGGCCGCCGAGCAGCGGGGCACGGGCCTCGCAGGACGGTGCCAGGCATCATCGGCTGACGGTGCCGGCAGGCGAACGCCGCCGTGTCGTCACCCACATCCACCCCACGCGCCGCGGAGACCACCACGCCGTCCGTGTCACCGTCCGCTCCTACGGGCCGCTGGGCCTGCTGTGCCGCCAGGGCAGCCATCTGGTTCCGGGCACGGTGCGGGCCCTGCCGCCGTTCCACAGCCGTAAGCACCTGCCGTCCAAGCTGGCCCGACTGCGGGAGATGGACGGCCGCACCAGTGTGCTGACCCGCGGTGAGGGCACGGAGTTCGACAGCCTGCGCGCTTATGTCCCGGGCGACGACACCCGCTCCATCGACTGGCGGGCCACGGCACGACAGTCCTCGGTCGCCGTCCGGACCTGGCGTCCGGAACGGGACCGACGCATCCTGCTCGTCCTGGACTCCGGCCGCACCTCCGCCGGCCGCGTCGGCGACGCGCCACGCCTCGACGCGGCGATGGACGCGGCCCTGCTGCTGGCCGCGCTCGCCTCCCGCGCAGGGGACCGCGTGGACCTGCTGGCCTACGACCGCGGGATCCGCGCCCTGGTCCAGGGCAGGACCGCGAACGACGTCCTGCCCGCGCTGGTGGACTCCATGGCCGGTGTGGCACCCGAGCTGGTGGAGACGGACGCGCGGGGCCTGGTGTCCGCGGCCCTGCGCACCGCGCCCCGGCACGCCCTCATCGTGCTGCTGACCAGTCTCGAAGCGGCTCCCGTGGAGGAGGGGCTGCTTCCGGTCCTCGGCATGCTCACCCAGCGGCACACCGTGCTGGTGGCCTCCGTCGCGGACCCGCGCATCACCCGTATGGCCGCGGGAAGGGGAACCATCGACGCCGTGTACGACGCGGCAGCCGCCGCTCAGGCCCAGGACGAACGCCGCCGCACCGCCGACAAACTGACACGCCGTGGTGTGACGGTGGTAGACGCTCTGCCGGACGCTCTGGCTCCCGAGCTGGCCGATGCCTACCTCGCTCTGAAGTCCGCAGGGAGGCTGTGAGCGACGGGAGTTGTAGGGACCGGAGGCTTGCAGGAATGAGCAGAGCCCATGGCCACAAAAAAAGAAAACCCCCGTACCGAAACCGGTACGGGGGTTTTCTTCTAATAAGAGTTCGGCGGCGTCCTACTCTCCCACAGGGTCCCCCCTGCAGTACCATCGGCGCTGTAAGGCTTAGCTTCCGGGTTCGGAATGTAACCGGGCGTTTCCCCCACGCTATAACCACCGAAACACACACCACCAACCACAACCCCAACCCCTACGGGCAAGACCATGTGATTGTTCGTGGTTTCAGAACCAACACAGTGAACGCGAGCACCTGAGGACAAGCCCTCGGCCTATTAGTACCAGTCACCTCCACACCTCACGGTGCTTCCAGACCTGGCCTATCAACCCAGTCGTCTACTGGGAGCCTTACCCCATCAAGTAGGTGGGAGCCCTCATCTCGAAGCAGGCTTCCCGCTTAGATGCTTTCAGCGGTTATCCCTCCCGAACGTAGCCAACCAGCCATGCCCTTGGCAGAACAACTGGCACACCAGAGGTTCGTCCGTCCCGGTCCTCTCGTACTAGGGACAGCCCTTCTCAAGACTCCTACGCGCACAGCGGATAGGGACCGAACTGTCTCACGACGTTCTAAACCCAGCTCGCGTACCGCTTTAATGGGCGAACAGCCCAACCCTTGGGACCGACTCCAGCCCCAGGATGCGACGAGCCGACATCGAGGTGCCAAACCATCCCGTCGATATGGACTCTTGGGGAAGATCAGCCTGTTATCCCCGGGGTACCTTTTATCCGTTGAGCGACGGCGCTTCCACAAGCCACCGCCGGATCACTAGTCCCGACTTTCGTCCCTGCTCGACCCGTCAGTCTCACAGTCAAGCTCCCTTGTGCACTTACACTCAACACCTGATTACCAACCAGGCTGAGGGAACCTTTGGGCGCCTCCGTTACCCTTTAGGAGGCAACCGCCCCAGTTAAACTACCCATCAGACACTGTCCCTGATCCGGATCACGGACCCAGGTTAGACATCCAGCACGACCAGAGTGGTATTTCAACAACGACTCCACGAACACTGGCGTGCCCGCATCACAGTCTCCCACCTATCCTACACAAGCCGAACCGAACACCAATATCAAACTATAGTAAAGGTCCCGGGGTCTTTCCGTCCTGCTGCGCGAAACGAGCATCTTTACTCGTACTGCAATTTCACCGGGCCTATGGTTGAGACAGTCAAGAAGTCGTTACGCCATTCGTGCAGGTCGGAACTTACCCGACAAGGAATTTCGCTACCTTAGGATGGTTATAGTTACCACCGCCGTTTACTGGCGCTTAAGTTCTCAGCCTCGCCCACCCGAAAGTGAGCTAACCGGTCCCCTTAACGTTCCAGCACCGGGCAGGCGTCAGTCCGTATACATCGCCTTACGGCTTCGCACGGACCTGTGTTTTTAGTAAACAGTCGCTTCTCGCTGGTCTCTGCGGCCACCCCCAGCTCACACCGCACGGGCGATCACCAGGAATGGCCCCCCTTCTCCCGAAGTTACGGGGGCATTTTGCCGAGTTCCTTAACCATAGTTCACCCGAACGCCTCGGTATTCTCTACCAGACCACCTGAGTCGGTTTAGGGTACGGGCCGCCACAAAACTCGCTAGAGGCTTTTCTCGACAGCATAGGATCATCCACTTCACCACAATCGGCTCGGCATCAGGCCTCACCCACAAGCCAGGCGGATTTACCTACCTGACGGGCTACACCCTTACCCCGGGACAACCACCGCCCGGGATGGACTACCTTCCTGCGTCACCCCATCACTCACCTACTACCAGCTCGGGCCACCGGCTCCACCACTCCCCTTCACCCGAAGGCTCCGGGGCGGCTTCACGGGCTTAGCATCACTGGATTCAATGTTTGACGCTTCACAGCGGGTACCGGAATATCAACCGGTTATCCATCGACTACGCCTGTCGGCCTCGCCTTAGGTCCCGACTTACCCTGGGCAGATCAGCTTGACCCAGGAACCCTTAGTCAATCGGCGCACACGTTTCCCACGTGTGAATCGCTACTCATGCCTGCATTCTCACTCGTCAACCGTCCACAACTACCTTCCGGTGCTGCTTCACCCAGCAGACGACGCTCCCCTACCCATCACGACCTCCGTTAAGAGTAATATCGCAATGACACGACTTCGGCGGTGTGCTTGAGCCCCGCTACATTATCGGCGCGGAATCACTAGACCAGTGAGCTATTACGCACTCTTTCAAGGATGGCTGCTTCTAAGCCAACCTCCTGGTTGTCTCTGCGACTCCACATCCTTTCCCACTTAGCACACGCTTAGGGGCCTTAGTCGATGCTCTGGGCTGTTTCCCTCTCGACCATGGAGCTTATCCCCCACAGTCTCACTGCCGCGCTCTCACTTACCGGCATTCGGAGTTTGGCTAAGGTCAGTAACCCGGTAAGGCCCATCGCCTATCCAGTGCTCTACCTCCGGCAAGAAACACACGACGCTGCACCTAAATGCATTTCGGGGAGAACCAGCTATCACGGAGTTTGATTGGCCTTTCACCCCTAACCACAGGTCATCCCCCAGGTTTTCAACCCTGGTGGGTTCGGTCCTCCACGACCTCTTACAGCCGCTTCAACCTGCCCATGGCTAGATCACTCCGCTTCGGGTCTTGAGCACGCTACTCCACCGCCCTATTCGGACTCGCTTTCGCTACGGCTCCCCCACAACAGGTTAACCTCGCAACATGCCGCAAACTCGCAGGCTCATTCTTCAAAAGGCACGCAGTCACGACTAACAGGAACAAGTTCCCGCCAGCGACGCTCCCACGGCTTGTAGGCACACGGTTTCAGGTACTATTTCACTCCCCTCCCGGGGTACTTTTCACCATTCCCTCACGGTACTATCCGCTATCGGTCACCAGGGAATATTTAGGCTTAGCGGGTGGTCCCGCCAGATTCACACAGGATTTCTCGGGCCCCATGCTACTCGGGAAACAAACAAGTGAGCCGCTGACATTTCAGCTACGGGGGTCTTACCCTCTACGCCGGGCCTTTCGCATGCCCTTCGCCTACATCAACGGTTTCTAACTCACCCAACAGCCGGCAGACTGCTGAAGCTCGCTCCCACAACCCCCTGAACGCAACCCCTGCCGGGTCTCACACGCTCAAGGTTTAGCCTCATCCAGTTTCGCTCGCCACTACTCCCGGAATCACGGTTGTTTTCTCTTCCTGCGGGTACTGAGATGTTTCACTTCCCCGCGTTCCCTCCACATACCCTATGAGTTCAGGTATGGGTGACAGCCCATAACGACTGCCGGGTTTCCCCATTCGGACACCCCCGGATCACAGCTCGGTTGACAGCTCCCCGGGGCCTATCGCGGCCTCCCACGTCCTTCATCGGTTCCTGGTGCCAAGGCATCCACCATGCGCCCTTAAAAACTTGGCCACAGATGCTCGCGTCCACTGTGCAGTTCTCAAACAACGACCAACCACCCACCACCCCAAACCACACGGCTTGAGTTCACTGGGGCCGGCAACCGAAGACACAACCAAGCGGCCGCGCCCTCAGACACCCAACAGCGTGCTCAACCCGTCCCACCCGAAGAACCACGTTCCACGCCCCCACAAGGGCAGTACTAGCAGCCTCCAAGCCCAGAACCAGGCCGAATAGTCAACGTTCCACCCATGAGCAACCGGCACCGGACACTCGCCGATGAACCGGCCTCTGACCCGAACCCCACAACAGGATCCGAGTAAGAAGTGCTCCTTAGAAAGGAGGTGATCCAGCCGCACCTTCCGGTACGGCTACCTTGTTACGACTTCGTCCCAATCGCCAGTCCCACCTTCGACGACTCCCTCCCACAAGGGGTTGGGCCACCGGCTTCGGGTGTTACCGACTTTCGTGACGTGACGGGCGGTGTGTACAAGGCCCGGGAACGTATTCACCGCAGCACTGCTGATCTGCGATTACTAGCGACTCCGACTTCATGGGGTCGAGTTGCAGACCCCAATCCGAACTGAGACCGGCTTTTTGAGATTCGCTCCACCTCACGGCATCGCAACTCATTGTACCGGCCATTGTAGCACGTGTGCAGCCCAAGACATAAGGGGCATGATGACTTGACGTCGTCCCCACCTTCCTCCGAGTTGACCCCGGCGGTCTCCCGTGAGTCCCCAGCACCACAAAGGCCTGCTGGCAACACGGGACAAGGGTTGCGCTCGTTGCGGGACTTAACCCAACATCTCACGACACGAGCTGACGACAGCCATGCACCACCTGTACACCGACCACAAGGGGGACCGTGTCTCCACGGTTTTCCGGTGTATGTCAAGCCTTGGTAAGGTTCTTCGCGTTGCGTCGAATTAAGCCACATGCTCCGCCGCTTGTGCGGGCCCCCGTCAATTCCTTTGAGTTTTAGCCTTGCGGCCGTACTCCCCAGGCGGGGCACTTAATGCGTTAGCTGCGGCACGGACCACGTGGAATGTGACCCACACCTAGTGCCCACCGTTTACGGCGTGGACTACCAGGGTATCTAATCCTGTTCGCTCCCCACGCTTTCGCTCCTCAGCGTCAGTATCGGCCCAGAGATCCGCCTTCGCCACCGGTGTTCCTCCTGATATCTGCGCATTTCACCGCTACACCAGGAATTCCGATCTCCCCTACCGAACTCAAGCATGCCCGTATCGACTGCAGACCCGGAGTTAAGCCCCGGGCTTTCACAACCGACGTGACACGCCGCCTACGAGCTCTTTACGCCCAATAATTCCGGACAACGCTTGCGCCCTACGTATTACCGCGGCTGCTGGCACGTAGTTAGCCGGCGCTTCTTCTGCAAGTACCGTCACCTTGCGGCTTCTTCCCTGCTGAAAGAGGTTTACAACCCGAAGGCCGTCATCCCCCACGCGGCGTCGCTGCATCAGGCTTGCGCCCATTGTGCAATATTCCCCACTGCTGCCTCCCGTAGGAGTCTGGGCCGTGTCTCAGTCCCAGTGTGGCCGGTCGCCCTCTCAGGCCGGCTACCCGTCGTCGCCTTGGTAGGCCATCACCCCACCAACAAGCTGATAGGCCGCGGGCTCATCCTTCACCGCCGGAGCTTTCCACACCGAGGAGATGCCTCCCGGTGTCATATCCGGTATTAGACCCCGTTTCCAGGGCTTGTCCCAGAGTGAAGGGCAGATTGCCCACGTGTTACTCACCCGTTCGCCACTAATCCCCGGCCGAAGCCGGTTCATCGTTCGACTTGCATGTGTTAAGCACGCCGCCAGCGTTCGTCCTGAGCCAGGATCAAACTCTCCGTGAATGCTTCCCCGTACTCGGGGCGAACACATCACGAGAGCGGTGCGGGAAGAGGAATTATCTTCCCGCACACAGCATCCTCGCTGTGTATTTTTTCAAAGGAACCTCGTCACCGGAGAACAATCTCCGGCAGACGGGGTATCAACATATCTGGCGTTGACTTTTAGCACGCTGTTGAGTTCTCAAGGAACGGACACTTCCTTTGTACTCACCCCGGAACCAAATTCCGCGGCTTTCCTCCGGGCGTTTCCCTTCGGTGTTTCCAACCGTACCAGATCCGTTTTCCTTGTCGTCACCGACCGGAATTCGTATCCAGTGGCCGTTGGAGGGCCTGTGCCTTTGGGTGCCTCTCGGCTTCCCTTTGCAGGTCCTGACCTTATCAGATGGATTCAGCGGGGACTGACCGGGACTGGCCAGCCGCATATTCCATTTCAGGGCCGGGAGGCTCCTCCGGAATCCAGGATTGCGAAGGAGTTCGTAGATCGTCACGGAAGCCTGAACCGGCGTCCAGTCCAACCTGGCCTGACCTGATTCAAGGCAACTGCTCTAACCTAGCGCCACGCCCCATCCCTGTCAAGGGACTTCGGCGCGGTGAAGGGAGACTAGCAGCTCGCGGGTGCTTGATGCACATCAGGCCGCGAGCGGGAGGTCCGCACTGCGTTCCTCCGGGGCCAGGTCGCCCGTCTCGCCGGCCCTGGCCGCCCGCCCCCCGACCACGTACACGTACACCAGGAACGCCGTCTCCGCGGCGATGCCGATGCCGATGCGCGCCCACGTCGGAAGTCCCGACGGTGTGACGAAGCCTTCGATGGTCCCCGAGACGAAGAGGACGAGCGCCAGGCCGACCGCCATCCCTAGGGCGGCCCTGCCCTCCTCCGCGAGGGCGGTCCGGCGGGAGCGGGGGCCGGGGTCGATCACCGTCCAGCCCAGCCTGAGACCGGTGCCGGCGGCGACGAAGACGGCGGTCAGTTCCAGGAGGCCGTGCGGGAGGATGAGGCCGAGGAAGGTGTCCAGGCGACCTGCCGAGGACATCAGGCCGATGCCCACGCCCACATTGAGCATGTTCTGGAACAGCACCCAGAGGACGGGTATGCCGACGAAGGCTCCCAGGACGAGGCAGAGTCCGGCTGCCTCGGCGTTGTTCGTCCACACCTGGGCTGCGAACGATGCCGCTGGATGACTGGAGTAGTACGTCTCGTACTCCCCGCCCGGCCGGGTCAGGCTCCGGAGTTCCGACGGGGCCGCGATGGTGGCCCTGACCTGCGGGTGCGTGCCGATCCACCAGCCCAGGACGATCGATATCGCCGTGGAGACCAGGGCAGTCGGGACCCACCAGTGCCTGCTGCGGTAGACCGCCGCCGGGAAGCCGCGGGTGAGGAAGCGGGCCACGTCGCGCCAGGAGGCGCGGCGGGTGCCGGTGACCGCGCTCCGGGCGCGGGCCAGCAGCTGTGTGAGGCGGCCCGTGAGCCGGGGGTCGGGGGCGCTGGACTGGATCAGGGAGAGGTGGGTGGCGGTGCGCTGGTAGAGGGCGACGAGTTCGTCGGCCTCCGCGCCGGTCAGGCGGCGCCGGCGGCGCACCAGGCTGTCGAGGCGGTCCCATTGCGCACGGTGCGCGGACACGAACACATCGAGGTCCATGGCGGCCACTCCTCGTCGCTCCTTGTGACTCTCACAGCTTCCCGGTGGCTCTCGTGGCCACCCGTCGCTGACACGGGGCCGTGTGCCACCGCCGGCGCCACCGTCCGGCCCCGACTACGAGGTGTATCCCACCTCCTGGTGCGGCGCGATACACGTCAGCTTGGCAGACTGGCAGTTTCCGGTGCGGACCGGGCCACTGCCCCGGAGGGGCCCCGTGAGGGCGCTGAGGCGGGCGCGGACCGTTGGGGAGCGGAGAGAGGACGGCAGGCGTGAGCGAGCTTGTGACGGGCGAGGCGGTGGCGCTGGAGCTGCGTCCCGCGAGGCTGCCGAGCCGGGCGCTGGCCGAGGTGCTCGATCTGGTCGTCGCTCTGGTGGTCTACCTGTCGGTGATGTTCGCGGTGCTGGCTTCGACGTCCTCCCTGGACGATGCCGCCGCGGCGGCCATTGCGATCGCGTCGTTCCTGCTGTTGCTGGTGGGCGGGCCGATCGCGGTGGAGACGCTCTCTCATGGGCGGTCGCTGGGGAAGCTTGCGTTCGGGCTGCGCGTGGTGCGGGACGACGGAGGGCCCATCCGGTTCCGGCATGCGCTCGTGCGCGGGGCGATGGGGGCGGTGGAGATCCTGCTGTCCGTGGGGGTCGTCGCGTGTATCGCGTCCCTGGTGTCGGCGCGCGGGCGACGCGTCGGGGATGTGTTCGCGGGGACGCTGGTGGTGCGGGAGCGGGTGCCCGGACCGTCCGGCGGGTTTGTGCCACCTCCGCCGCCGTGGCTGGCCGGGCGGTTCTCGGGCCTCGACCTGTCGGGCGTGCCGGACGGTCTGTGGCTGGCGGTCCGCCAGTACCTGACCCGGATGGAGCAGCTGGACCCGCAGGTGGGCTGGACGATGGCCGCCCGGCTGGCGTCGGACCTCGCGGAGTGTACGGGCGCCCCGGCGCCACCCGACGTGCCGCCCGCCGCCTATCTGGCCGCCGTGGTCCACGAACGGCAGACGCGTGACGCCCGCCGGGCCTTCGGGGGCGGGGCGGCGCCGGGCGCGTGGAGCTGGGGAGGTTCTGGGGGCGCGCCCGCCCCCGCGCCCGCCTTCGCTCCGGCGCCGCCCCATGCTCCGGCGCAACCGCCCACGGCTGCACCTGAGTCCATCACGGCACCCGAGCCCACCGCCGCACCCGAGCCCGCCCCCGCACCTGAGCCCGCTCCCGCACCGGCGGCTCCCGGTGCGCAGCCGGCGCCCCCCTCGGGTCCCACTCGCGCTCCGGGATCGGGGCCTGCACCGCGCGACGGGGCTGCCACGGGGTTCGTCCCGCCGGCGTGAGCACAGGCACGGCTCGTCCGGCGCCGGGCGTGACCGCGGCACGACCGCAGTTCGGTCGCGGACGTGACCGCCGGCCCGGCCCCCTCCCGGACCGGCACAGCGTTCCGGAGCACAGCCGCGGCCTTCCGGAGCACCGCCGCGGCCTTCCGAAGCACCGCCATGACATTCCGGAGCCCCGGGATCAGGGGAACACCGACGGCGGCGAGTCGAGGTCTTCCAGTTCGATACCGGGGGCGGCGAGCACCACGTCGCCGGTGAGGTGGACGGTGTGCCGCTCGCCCGTGTCCAGGGCGCTGACCTGGTATTCGTCCACGGTCAGGGGGCCGTTGTCAGTGGCGTGTGCTTCTCTTTTCACCAGCGCCCAGGACTGGTCGACGGTGCGGGGTGCCAGCACGGGGTCGGTGAAGGTGACGAGGCGGACACGAGTGGCGGGGGAACCGGGGGTGAGGCGCAGCAGTCGGGCGGTGGAGACGAGGAAGGCCGGCGAGGTGCCGCTGAAGGCATGAGCGGGGGCGTTGCCCTGGGTGGCGTGCGTGCCGGTGGGGTCGGTGCGTACCCAGGTGACGCCGTCGAGGGCGGCCCCGCGCACCTGCCAGCTCGACGCGTGGAGTTCCAGACGGATCGGGCGGCCCAGTTCGTCGACGGCCAGGTCGACGGAGCCCGCGTGGTCGCCCGCGGGAGTGGTCAGCTCGGAGACATAGCGCCAGCCGGACGGGCCGGGGGCGCAGTGGAAGTGTTCCTCGCCCAGGGGGGTGTGATCGTGCGGATCATGGAGCGAATAACGGCCGCGGGGCATGGGAGGTCCTGAGTCTTCCGGCACACGGGTCGGGGACGGCGGCGTCCCGTACCCGTCGGAACGCGTCGACCGTACCTCCGGGACGGAGCAGGCCCCCGCCACGGGGGTGCGGGGGCCTGCTCGACCCGGCCGTCGGCCGAGGCCGGTGGTTCAGTAGCGGTAGTGGTCCGGCTTGTAGGGGCCCTCGACCTCGACGCCGATGTAGGAGGCCTGCTCGGGGCGGAGCTTGGTGAGCTTGACGCCGAGTGCGTCCAGGTGGAGGCGGGCGACCTTCTCGTCCAGGTGCTTGGGCAGGACGTACACGTCCGTCGGGTACTGGTCGGGCTTGGTGTACAGCTCGATCTGCGCCAGCGTCTGGTTCGTGAAGGAGTTCGACATCACGAAGGAGGGGTGGCCGGTCGCGTTGCCCAGGTTGAGCAGGCGGCCCTCGGAGAGCACGATGATCTTCTTGCCGTCCGGGAAGGTCCAGGTGTGGACCTGCGGCTTGACCTCGTCCTTGACGATGCCCGGGATCTTCGCCAGGCCCGCCATGTCGATCTCGTTGTCGAAGTGGCCGATGTTCCCGACGATCGCCTGGTGCTTCATCCGGGTCATGTCCGCGGCCATGATGATGTCGCGGTTGCCGGTGGCGGTGACGAAGATGTCGGCCTCTTCGACGACGTCGTCGAGCCTCGCCACCTGGTAGCCGTCCATCGCCGCCTGGAGGGCGCAGATCGGGTCGATCTCGGTGACGATCACCCGGGCGCCCTGGCCGCGCAGCGACTCGGCGCAGCCCTTGCCCACGTCCCCGTAGCCGCAGACGACGGCGGTCTTGCCGCCGATCAGGACGTCGGTGGCGCGGTTGATGCCGTCGATGAGGGAGTGGCGGCAGCCGTACTTGTTGTCGAACTTCGACTTGGTGACGGCGTCGTTGACGTTGATCGCCGGGAAGAGGAGGGTGCCGTCGCGGTGCATCTCGTACAGGCGGTGGACGCCTGTGGTGGTCTCCTCGGTCACGCCGCGGATCTCGGAGGCCAGGTTCGTCCACTTCTGCGGGCTCTCGGCGAGGCTGCGGGTGAGCAGCTGCAGGATGACGGCGTGCTCTTCGCTCTCGGCGGTGTCGACGGAGGGCACCTCGCCGGCCTTCTCGTACTCGACGCCCTTGTGCACCAGGAGGGTGGCGTCACCGCCGTCGTCGAGGATCATGCTGGGCCCGCCGGTCGGGGTGTCCGGCCAGGTCAGCGCCTGCTCCGTGCACCACCAGTACTCCTGAAGGGTCTCGCCCTTCCAGGCGAAGACGGGGACGCCCTTGGGGTTGTCCGGGGTGCCGTCGGGGCCGACGGCGACCGCGGCGGCGGCGTGGTCCTGGGTGGAGAAGATGTTGCAGGATGCCCAGCGGACCTGGGCGCCGAGGGCGACCAGCGTCTCGATGAGCACGGCGGTCTGCACGGTCATGTGCAGCGAGCCCGTGATCCGGGCGCCGGCCAGCGGCTGCTGGGCGGCGTACTCCTCGCGGACGGCCATCAGGCCGGGCATCTCGTGCTCGGCGAGGGTGATCTCCTTGCGGCCGAACTCGGCCAGCGAAAGGTCGGCGACCTTGAAGTCCTGCTGCTGTCGGTTCGCGACAGTCGACATTCGTGCTGCTCCTCGTGGTTGATCGAGGTGGGTACGGCTGACCTGCGCAACGGCGGGCAACGGGCATACGGATGCCCGGGTGCGCGCAGCGCAGTCCGTCGGAGGCCCTCTCTCCCTCGGTCGGCCCCTGGAGGCCGCCCGACCGCCATCAGCAGCGACGTCTGGCTCGGTCACGAATTTACACCGATCGGGGCGCCGACCCCAGTCCGTTTCGGCCCTTCGCGGCGGTGCGGGCGGGGTTCTCCGCCGGCCGTACCGCCGCACCCTCCATCATTCCCGGCGTGCCGCCCAGGATCGACGTGCGCGGACTCACAAAGAAGTACGACGACGGCGGCGCGGCGGTCGCGCCCCGGAAGCTCAGTGTTCCGGGTGGCCGGCAGCCGGGCCCGGGCCGCCCGGGGTGGCGGCCGGGTCGGGGCCCGCGGCGGCCTCCTCGGCGCTGTAGATGTCGGGCTCCAGGTAGATCACCCGGGCGATGGGGACGGAGCCCCGGATGCGCTCCTCCGCGGCGTTGATGGCGGCGGCGACCTCCGCGGCGGTGTCGTCGTGCCGGACGGCGATCTTGGCGGCGACGAGGAGTTCCTCGGGCCCGAGGTGGAGAGTGCGCATATGGATGATGCGGGTGACCGACTCGCCGTCCACGAGCGCATTCTCGATCCTGGCCAGCACCTCGGCGCCCGCGGCCTCGCCGAGCAGCAGCGACTTGGTCTCGACGGCCAGCACCAGGGCGATCGAGATCAGCAGCGCGCCGATGCACAGGGTTCCGACGCCGTCCCAGACGCCGCTGCCGGTGAGCAGCGCGAGGCCGACGCCGCCCAGCGCGAGCAGCAGGCCGATGAGGGCGCCGAAGTCCTCCAGCAGGACGACCGGCAGCTCGGGGGCCTTCGCACGGCGGATGAACTGCACCCAGGAGAAGCCACCGCGCAGCTCACGGGCCTCCCTGATCGCCGTGCGGAACGAGAACCCCTCGGCGACGATCGCGAACACCAGGACGCCGACCGGCCAGTACCAGGACTCCAGGTCGTGCGGGTGCTTCACCTTCTCGTAGCCCTCGTAGAGCGCGAACATGCCGCCGATGGAGAACAGGACGATCGAGACGAGGAAGGCGTAGATGAAGCGCTCGCGGCCGTAGCCGAACGGGTGCTGGGGGGTGGCGGCGCGCCGGGCCTTCTTGCCGCCGAGCAGCAGCAGGATCTGGTTGCCGGAGTCGGCCAGCGAGTGCACGGCCTCGGCCAGCATCGACGAGGAGCCGCTGAAGACGAACGCCACGAACTTCGATGCGGCGATCGCCAGGTTGGCGCCGAGTGCCGCCACGATCGCCTTGGTGCCGCCTGAAGCGCTCATCTGTTCCCCGCATCCCCTTTTTTTTGCGTTCGCCCTTTTCGCGTGCGCTGTGTTCGTCGCGTGACTCTGTTCGTCGCGTGACTCTGTTCGTCGCGTGACGCTGTTCGTCACATGCGCTGTGTTCGTCCACATGCGCCGTGTTCGTCACATGCGCTGTGTTCGTCGCGTGCGCTGTGTTCGCCGGTGCCGTGTCGTCGGCGGCGCGCTCACCGGCTTTGCCCGTCCTTTGCAGTGGGTCATTGTTGCAGCACGCGCCGACAGGCCCGCATGCGGTGGTGCCTCTGCGGTCCCTCAGGCCACGACGGTGGCCCGGAAGAGGGTTCCCGTCCCGCTCACCCGGGCCTCTTCACCGGCGGGGACGAACACCGACTCGCCGGGGCCGAGCGGGACGTCGCCCGCCCGTACCGCGCCCGCCGTGCAGAGCAGGATCTGCGGAGTGGGCACGGTCAGGACGCGGGGGGCCGTGCCCTCGGTCAGGGCGTACCGGGAGAGGCGGAACTCGTCGATCGGGGTCTCGTAGACCTCCTCGCCGTCCTCGCCCGGCGCCGGACGCAGCACTCCAGGGCCGCTCGCCTCGAAGCGGACGATCCGCAGCAGCTCGGGGACGTCGACGTGCTTGGGGGTGAGCCCGCAGCGCAGCACGTTGTCCGAGTTAGCCATGATCTCCACGCCCAGGCCCTGGAGGTATGCGTGCGGGACGCCGGCGCCGAGGTAGAGGGCCTCGCCCGGTGCAAGGCGGACGTAGTTGAGCAGCATCGCGGCGATGACGCCGGGGTCGCCGGGGTAGTGGTGTGCGAGGGAGGCGTATGCGGCGTAGTCCGCGCCCCAGGCGGTGCCGGTGTCCATACCGGAGTCGGGGACGGCGGGGGTGCGGGTGCCGGTGCGGGTGCGGGTGCGGGTGCCGGTGCCGTCGTCGGTTCGGCGGGCGAGTGCGGCGCATGACGCGGCGGCTTCCGCCACGGTGACGGCCATGTCGTCCGGGTCGGCCGTGAGCAGCGCCGTGAGCACCTCCCTGAGGGCGGCCTCCTCGGGGTGGGCGCGCAACAGGTCCACGTACGGCTTGAGGGAGTCGACCTCCAGGCGGGCCAGGAGGTCGGCGGCCGCGGCGGGTTCGCGGAAGCCGCAGAGGCCGTCGAAGGGCGTGAGGGCGCAGATGAGTTCGGGCTTGTGGTTGGGATCCTTGTAGTTGCGCTCCGGCGCGTCGACCGGGACGCCGCGGCGCTCCTCGTCCGCGTAGCCCTCCTCGGCCTGGGTGCGGTTCGGGTGCACCTGGAGGGAGAGCGGGGCGCCTGCGGCGAGCAGCTTCAGGAGGAACGGCAGGCGGGGGCCGAACCTGGCCGTGGCGCGCGCGCCCAGTTCGCGCTCGGGGGCCGCGGCGATCACCTCGTTCAGGGGGCCGCGGGGGGTGCCCGAGGGGGCGCCGGGGTGGGTGCCCATCCACATCTCGGCCTGCGGTTCGCCGGTCGGCTCGACGCCGAGGAGGTTCGGGATCGCGGTGGCCGAGCCCCAGGCGTAGGGCCGGATCGTGTTCGCTAGGCGGTCCATGTGGGGCTTCCTGGGGTGGGTCTCGGGGCGGGTTGGGGGGTGCGCTTCTCAGGTTGTGCGCATCCGTGTGTCAGTAGGTCCTGGTGGCCAGGCCGAGGTAGACGGCGGCGAAGTCGGTGATGGCGATCAGCTCGGCCATCGTCTCCAGCTCGGCGCCGTCCTCCGGCTCGAACTCGCTGATCGCGGTGTCATGGCTGAGGGCCAGTTCGCGGGCGGCCGGGGCGGCGCTGAGGTTGTCCGTGGGACGGTCCCGCAGCAGTACCACGCGTGCGTGCAGCGGCTGTGGCTCCTCCACCCGGTCGCGGAAGAAGTCGTCGGGGTCGGCGCCGGCGGCCAGGGCGCCGACGAGCAGCGCACCGTGCGCCGGCATAGCCTCGGGCAGCTCCGCGGAGAGCGCGGGCCGGCCGGCCAGCTCCGCGAGCGCGGCGGCGAACCGGCGGCCTGCCGGGCCCGCCGACGGACCTTCCGTCCAGATCAGCGGGAGCGACTCGGCGAGTTCGGCCGCGAGCGTCTTGGCCGGATTGCTGTACGTGGCGATGGCCGGGCCGCACCGCTCGGCGACGTGGTCGAGCCGGTCCGCGACCTTCTGGAGGGCCGGCGGCGGAGCGGTCAGCAGGCCGGTGCGGTCGAGCAGCATCAGCAGTGGGGTGAGCAACGCCCACAGTGCGCCGGGGGCGGACGCCGCGTCCGGCTCGTCCTGCTCGTACGGGGCGGTGGCCATCGGTACGGCGAGACCGTGCGCGCCCTCGACCGCCTCGGCGAGCGGGGAGCCCGCCGGGGACACCGAGACGACCGTGCAGCCGCGGCGGTAGGCCTGCTCGACGAGGAGTTCAAGGCCGGGCTCGGTGCCGTCCGGGGTGGTGACGAGGAGCAGGTCCACCGGGCCGGCCCAGCCGGGCAGGGCCCAGCGCAGGGCGCCCGCGGCGGGGGCCACGCCGGTGGGGCTCAGGCGTGTGACGGGGCAGCCGGCGCCTACCAGCATGCCGAGCAGGTCGGCGACGCCCGTGGCGGCGGTGCCGGGGCCGGCGATCAGGAGGGCGCGGGGGCGGCCGTCGGGTTGGAGCTCTGCGATGCCGGACTCGGTGGCGTGGCGCAGGGCTGTGCGGACGCGGGCGCCGGCTTCGGCGGCGCCGCGGAGCAGGCCTCGGCGGTCGGCCCTGGCCAGGTCTTCGGGCGCGTCGAGCAGCGATTCGTCCAGCATGGCTGGGGCCTCCGGGGCGGGGCGTCGGTTGTGCGGCGGTGGGCTTCGGGGTGGGGGAGGGGGAGGGAGGGAGGGGGGTGGGTGGGTGAGCGGTGGTGCGGTGGAGGGATGTGGGGTGGTGCGCGTGTGGGGTGGTGCGCGTGTGGGGTGGTGAGGGTGGTTCGCGTGTGAGGTGGCGCGGGTGTGGTTCGAGTTCGTGGGGGGCGATTGTGTTATGCGGGGCGGCGGGCCTCGTCCACGAGGAGGACGGGGATGCCGTCTCGGACGGGGTAGGCGAGGCCGCAGTCCTTGCTCGTGCAGAGCAGTTCGCTGTCCTGGTCGTGGTCCTGGGTCTCTTCCTCTGTGAGCGGAGCGTGGCAGGCCGGGCAGGCGAGGATGTCCAGGAGGCCGGATTCGAGGGGCATTCGGGGTCCTTTTCTGGAGCGTGTTTCCTGGTCAGGGTAGCGCGGGGGTGGGGGCCGGCCCGGGGGTGCTTGTGGGAGTGCTCGCGGGGCCGGTGCGGGCGTTGGTTGTGGCTGGGGCGCCTTCTGGCTTTGGTGGGTGGGGTGGTCTTGGCGTGCGCGGGTTCTGATGGGGCTGGGGCGCCTTGGGTTTCGTTGTGGGGCGGGGCCGCGGGGGGATATCCGTCCTCGGTCCGGCGCCCTCCGTAGGCGTTCGGGTTCTCTGGTCGTGGCGCCGGACACTGCGGGCGGACATCCCCCCACGTCCCCTCACCTCTCGTCGGCGACTGCGACCCGGTGGGACCGCACCTTCCAGCCACCGGTCACCGCTGTCGGCGCCCGCCCGCCAGAACCGCCGCCCGCTGTCGGCGCCCGCCCGTACCGCTGACCGCTGTGGGCAATCGTTCCGCACGCCGCGGTAACTCCCAGGCCCTTCAGGCACCGGGGGACACAGCCCACGGCGCGCGGCGCTTGGACGTACCGGCCCGCACCGCCAGGGCAGGGGGGAAGGCCGCCACCGCGGGCGCGCGGGCCCACGGCGTGCGTGTGGGGACCGGGGGCAACCGTTCCGCTTGGGGGGTCAGCCCCGGACGATGGAGAGGACCTCGTCGCGGATCTTGGTCATCGTGGTCTCATCACGGGCCTCCGCGTTCAACCGCAGCAACGGCTCCGTGTTGGACGCGCGGACGTTGAACCACCAGTCCGCGGCCGTGACCGTGAGGCCGTCGAGTTCGTCCAGGGTGACGTCCTCGCGGTCCTGGAAGGCGGTCCTGAGCGCGGCGAGGCGGTCCGCCTGGTCGTCCACGGTGGAGTTGATCTCGCCGGAGGAGGCGTAGCGGTCGTACTGGGCGACCAGGCCCGAGAGGGGGCCGTCCTGGCCGCCGAGCGCGGCGAGGACGTGCAGGGCCGCCAGCATGCCGGTGTCCGCGTTCCAGAAGTCGCGGAAGTAGTAGTGGGCGGAGTGCTCCCCGCCGAAGATGGCGCCGGTCCTGGCCATCTCCTGCTTGATGAAAGAGTGGCCGACGCGTGTGCGGACCGGGGTGCCGCCGTTCTCGCGGACCACCTCGGGTACCGACCACGACGTGATCAGATTGTGGATGACGGTGCCGCTGCCGCCGTTCTTCGCCAGCTCGCGGGAGGCGACGAGGGCGGTGACCGCGGACGGCGAGACCGGGTCGCCGTGCTCGTCGACCACGAAGCAGCGGTCCGCGTCGCCGTCGAAGGCGATGCCGATGTCCGCGCCCTCCGTGCGCACGCGCTCCTGGAGGTCCACGATGTTGGCCGGGTCGAGCGGGTTTGCCTCGTGGTTCGGGAAGGTGCCGTCCAGTTCGAAGTACATCGGCACGAGGTCGATGGGCAGACCGCTCAGGACCGTCGGCACGGTGTGACCGCCCATGCCGTTGCCGGCGTCGACCACGACCTTCAGGCGGCGGATCGAGGTGAGGTCGGCCAGGGAGCGGAGGTGGTCGGCGTAGTCCCGCAGGGTGTCACGCTGGGTGAGGGTGCCGGCCCGCTCGGCGGGGGCGGGGGCCGAGGTGTCCTGCCACTCCTCGACGAGGGCCCGGATCTCCGCGAGGCCGGTGTCCTGGCCGACCGGGGCCGCGCCGGCGCGGCACATCTTGATGCCGTTGTACCGGGCGGGGTTGTGCGACGCCGTGAACATCGCGCCCGGGAGGTTCAGCGCTCCCGAGGCGTAGTAGAGCTGGTCGGTGGAGCACAGCCCTATCTCCGTGACGTCGGCGCCCTGGGCCGCGGCGCCGCGCGCGAAGGCCCGCGACAGGCCGGGCGACGAGGGGCGCATGTCGTGCCCTATCACCATCGCCGCGGCGCCGGTGACCCTCTGGAAGGCGGCCCCGAACAGCTCGGCCAGTGGCTCGTCCCACTGGTCGGGGACCACTCCGCGGACGTCGTACGCCTTCACGATCTGCGACAGATCAGCGGTCACAGCGAGCCCTCCTGAAGTCCTCTGCGGTAGGCCAACGCTACCCGTAGGGACTGACGGCCGTTTGTACGGAGCCCAAGCTGACGCGGACCGTACGGCGACGGACGGAGCGCGGAGCCGCGGCGCCGGGCGTTGTGCACGTTGTGCACGTTGTGCACGTTGTAACGGTCGTATACCCCCGTATGGCTGCGGGTATCTCTGGAGGCTGCTGGAGACTCCGTGGCCTCGGAAAGCGCGTTGCCATCCGTTCGGACCGGTATCTCCATGGGGCCGGGCCTGCTCGTGCGGATCGTGCGGCCCGGCATGCTCCTGCGACTCGGTCTGCTCGTGCGGCTCGGTCTGCTCGTGCGGCTCGTCCGGTGCTCTCCCGCTCGTGCGGTGCCCTCCGGCTCGTGCGGTCCCCCTGCTCCTTCGTTCCCGGCGGCCCCTACGGCAGCATCCAGCCCAGGACCGCCGTGCTCTGCGCCACCACGATCAGGCACATGATCAGGAGGAGGAGCAGGCTCCAGGGGAGCACCTTGCGCAGCAGGTCGCCCTCGCGGCCGCGGAGGCCGACGGCGGCGCAGGCGATGGTGAGGTTCTGCGGGGAGATCATCTTGCCCAGCACGCCGCCGGAGCTGTTGGCCGCGGCCAGCAGGTCCGGCGGGAGGCCGGACTGCTGGGCGGCGCTGACCTGCAGCGCTCCGAAGAGGGCGTTGGCGGAGGTGTCCGAGCCCGAGACGGCCACGCCGAACCAGCCCAGCACCGGGGAGAGGAACGCGAGGCCCGCGCCGGCCGCGGCCACGAAATGGCCGATCGTCGCCGCCTGCCCCGACAGGTTCATGACGTAGGCGAGGGCCAGCACCGACGTCACGGTGAGGATCGCGTACCGCAGCTCATGGACGGTCGCCGCCCACTCCCGTACCGCCACGCGCGCGTGGACCCCCAGGACGATCGCCGTGCACAGGCCCGCCACCAGGACGAGCGTGCCGCCGGTGGAGACCAGGGGGAGGCTGAGGACGTTGGAGCTGACGGGTTTGCCGTCGGGGCCCGCGACGTTCAGGAAGGGCCAGTCGACCGCCTGGGTCGCCTTGTCGAAGAGCTCCTTCACGGGCGGTATCTGGGCGATCGAGAAGATGACGACGATGAGCGCGTAGGGCGCGTAGGCACGCAGCACCTCGGGCCGTGGGTCCTCCTGGTCCATGTCCTCGCTGCGCGCGCCCGTGAGGACGGAGGCGCGTACGGCTTCGGGGGCGGGCCTGCGGGACCGCGGCAGCGCCACGAGTGCGCCGGCGCCGGCCAGTGAGGCGCCGATGTCGGCGAGCTGCGGGGAGACGTAGTTGGACGCAGCGAACTGCACCACCGCGAAGGCCACCCCGCACACCAGCGCGGGTATCCAGGTCTCGCGCAGCCCGCGGCGGCCGTCGACCAGCCCGACCAGCACCAGGGGCACCACGAGGGCCAGCAGCGGCGTCTGCCGCCCGACCACCGAGGCGACCTGGTCCAGCGGCAGGCCGGCGACCTGGGCCAGGGTCACGACGGGGGTGGCCATGGCGCCGAACGCCACGGGCGCGGTGTTGGCGACCAGGGAGACGACGGCCGCGCGCACCGGGTCGAAGCCCAGCGCCACCAGCATCACCGAGCAGATCGCGACGGGTGCCCCGAAACCGGCCAGCGCCTCCAGGAGCGCGCCGAAGCAGAACGCGATCACGAGGCCCTGGATGCGCGGGTCGTCGGAGAGCCGCCCGAAGGAACGGCGCAGGATGTCGAAGTGCCGCGTGCGCAGGGTCATCCGGTACACCCACAGGGCGTTGACGACGATCCACATGATGGGCAGCAGCCCGAAGACGGCGCCCTCGAAGGCGCTGGAGACCGTCTGGCCGAGCGGCATCCCGTAGGGGAACCACGCGACGAGCACGGCGGCGAGGAGGCCCAGCAGGCCCGCGTGGTGCGCCTTCATCCGGACGGCGCCGAGCAGGACCAGGACCACGACGAGCGGGAGGCATGCGACAAGCGCTGACAGGCCCAGCGAGGCGGCGACGGGCTCCAGCTGTTGGGTGAACACGGACAACCTCATCTCCCCGGATTCCGTGATGTGGAAAGTGATCTCTCACGGGTACGGGGATGTTCGTGTCTGCGGGACCCTGCGTCAATGCCTTGTACAGAATTGAACGACCGGAAGTCGTCAGCGGGGCGTCGTCGTCTGGGCGTTATCGGGACGCCATGGGGACGCCATGGGGACGCCATCGGGACGTCTGCCAGGGCGCGGGGAGGCACTCGGGCGGCGCGGGCGCTCGGGCTGCTCGGGATGCCTGGGGCGTGGGGCCTCCCGAGTGGCCCGGGGCGGGGGTGCGCGGCCGATCGCGAGCGCGGGGGCCGGGGCGGACGGGATCCGGGAGCGGGAGAGTGCTCAGTTGTCCGGGGAGCGCAGGACGCGCAGATGGCCGCGGCGGGCGACCTCCATGGGGTCCGCCTGGCGGCCGCCGCCCGCCTCCGCGGCGCGCTCCTGGGGCCGGGCCGCTTCCCTTACCGCATTGGCGAGCGCTTCGAGATCGTCGCCGGTGGGGCGGGCCGGGCCGGAGGCGTCGGCGAGCCGGACGACCTCCCAGCCGCGGGGCGCGGTCAGCCGCTCGGAATGCTCGGCGCAGAGGTCGTAGCAGTGCGGCTCGGCGTAGGTGGCGAGGGGACCCAGGACGGCGGTGGAGTCGGCGTAGACGTACGTCAGCGTCGCAACGGCAGGCCGGCCGCAGGCGGTGCGCGAACAGCGACGTACAGGGCTCACGACGATGGACGGTACCGCACTCTTGACCGGGCCGCGATGACTCTCCCCGAGGTCACCCCACCGTGTCGTGGCGGGATCTCGTCGCGGCGCAATTCGGGCGAGTCCGTACTGACCTGCACGGACGGTGCGCGGTTCGGAGGGTCATGTCGGGCTGTCCGGTCATCAGCCGTCATAAAACCCGTCATTTGGCAGTAGCAGCGCAGTCTGGGACAGAAATGCAATCGTGCTCAAGCCTGGCCCGAATGATCGTGAAACGGCATAGTTCGTGCACGGACGGAATGGCCGGGGTCGGGTGTGGACGCCGGCGTCCACGGGGGTTCACGCGGCCGCTCCGGTGCGGCGGGGCCGTCCTCCGCACGCGCGCCCGGGCCCGCGTGAGGACTACGCTTCACCAGTGATGGACAAGCCAGTACCGCCCCCCACCACGGGCCCCGGGCCACGGCGTCGCGACCGTCATGGACGGGGTATGCGCGGGCCCGTCGCACCGCCGCAGGTACCGCTCTCCGCGAGCCGCGCGGAGGTCTTCGCCGATCTTGTGCAGGACTCCGTGGAGCGGCTGGAGCGGCGCTGGCCGCAGCTCGCCGAGATCGACTTCCTGGTCCTGGAGGTGCCCCAGCCGGGGAGTGGTGACGGCGGGGGGTGGGCGGACGATGCGGTTCCGCTGGGCGGCACGGTGTCCGGAGGCGCGGGGCGGCCCGCGCGGGTCGTGATCTATCGGCGGCCGGTGGAGATCCGGACCAAGAGCCGGGACGAGCGGGCTGTGCTGGTCCATGAGGTGGTCGTGGAGCAGGTGGCGGAGTTGCTGGGTCTGACGCCGGAGACGGTGGATCCCGGGTACGGGGAGGAATAGGGCCCGACGGGCCCGTGCGGGTCCCGAGCCCGTCCCGGTCCAGGGCTCGTCCCGGTTCAGGGCCCGTTCCGGTTCAGGGCCCGTTCCGGTTCAGGGCCCGTTCCGGTTCAGGGCCCGTTCCGGCCCCGGCTCGCCCCGGCCTCGCCCGTCCCAGTTCAGGGCCCGTCCCGGCCCCGTCGCCCTTCGGGCGACCTGGACCGCCGGACGGGCTTGGGCGATCCCCGGTCCCCGACGCCGGACCGGCTCGATTCACCGCCCCTCGGGGCCAGGCGCCCGACCGGGCGCTCCTACTGGAGTATCGACAGGTCCTCCGCCGCCTTGGGGACCTGGACCATGCCGTGGTCGTCCGGGAGGGGCTGGATGGTGAACATGGGGATGTCGTCGTGCGGGAGTTCCAGGGTGCGGGAGGCGTAGAGGGGGCCGCCGGAGACGGGTTCCACGGTGAGGGCGTAGGTGCCCTTGAGGCCCTGGGGGGCGGGGGGCTGGACGGCGAGGGTGGTGCCTGCCTTGACCGTGTAGGTCTTGGAGGCCGGGGACCCGCCGCCGCTGCCCGCGGACGAGGTGACGCGGACCTTGACGGCGCCGTGCGGGGCGGTGAGGGAGAGCGTGGTGCCCTTGGCGTGGTTGTCGGCGGCAGTGGCCCGCTCGCCGACCGGGGGCGTGGCGGGGATGAACGCCGACTCCTGGTTCGCGCCCTTGCCGCGCACCACCCGGAGCGCCGCCACCACGGGCACCGGGCGGCCCTCGGAGTCCGAGGGGGTCAGCATCAGGGTGCCCGCCTCGCCGCGGGTGATGTCGCCCAGGTCCACGGCGGCGGTCATGCCCGACTTGACGTGCAGGGTCTCGTGGCCGGCGGGGGTGATGGCGCCGGTCGGGGAGATCAGCTTCACGTTGAGGTCGGCGTCGTCCTCGCCGGGGGCGAAGGCGACCAGGCGGGCGGACGTGGTGTCCTTGGGGATGCCCGGCAGGACCAGGCTGGTCGCGGGCGTCCCCGCCGCGGGCAGCCAGTCGCCGCCCAGGTGGGCGTCGGCGGCCTGCATGGCGGCGGAGACCCGGCCGCTGCGGACCGTCACATGGACCGTGACATTGGTCTCCGGCCGGTCGGTGAGCGTCGACAGCAGCACCGGGACGCTCTGGTGGGGTCCGATCTGGATGCCCTCGCCGACGTCCGACTTGATCGCGCCGCCCTTGCCGTACAGCTCGACGTCGGCGACGGCCGCGGAGTCGTCCGGGTTGGTGAGGTGGACATAGTCGGTGCGGTCGTCCGCGGTGCTCGCGCCCGGGAACCAGAAGTCCGTGTCGGGTGCCGAGCAGTTCACCCCGTAGAGGCCGCGGCCGTCGCCCGCGGGGATCTGCGTCGTCTGCTGCACGGTCCAGCCGGGGGCCATGGCTCCGTCGGCGGAACCGATCAGCGCGGGGCGGTCGGCGCCCGACACGTCCGCGGTGGCGGGCTTGCCGGGCTGCTTGCCGGACAGCACAGGCTTGGCCTGGCCTGCGCCCTTCCCTGACGTCTTGTCGTCGGATCCTGACGTCTTGTTGTCGGATCCAGACGTCTTGTCGTCGGTCTTCTTGCCGCCGCTCTTCCCCTTGCCCTTGTCCTTGCTGCCGCCGGTGTCCGAGGCGTCGTCCGGCCGGCGGTCCGCGGGGAGGAGTTCGGCAGCGCCCTTGGCCGCGCCGCTCGCGGAGCCCGGTGTGAAGGACGTGTACGTCGTGTCGGCGAGGTCCGAGGGGCCGGGCGAGGGGCAGAGCAGGCTGCTGCGCTCCACGGGCCGCCGTGCCGCGGAGCCCCCGGTGTCGTCGGCTGAGCCGTCCGGCGCGGTGAGGGTCGCGAGACCGGTGACGGCCACGAGTGCGGTGGTTCCGGCGATCAGGGACAGGGTGGTGCGGTTCACTGCTGGCTCCCGTCGGGGCGGTCGCTGTCGGTGCCGTGCGGCGGCCGGGCGGGAGGCGGCGGCACCTGGCCGTACTCGGTGTCGTAGCCCTGGCCGTAGGCGGGGTCGTAGCCGGGCTGGTCCGGCCGGGCGGACTGGTCGTACGCGCCGCCGTAGGTGCCGTACGGGTCGTACGGGCCGCCCGCTCCGTACTGGCCTGCGCCCTGCCCGGACTGCCCGTAGCCGGCGTCCTGGTACCCCTCGGGCGAGTACTCGCCCGACGGGTACTCACCGGGCTGGTACTGCTGCCCATAGGCGTCCTGGCCGAACTGGCCGCCCTGGTGGGCGCCCTGGTCCGCGTACTCGCCCTCCTGATAGGCGCCGCCCTGGTAGTGGCCCGCGCCGTACTGGCCCTGGGCGTACTGCTCGTCGCCGTAGCCGGCGCCGTACCCGGCGGGCTGGTACGGCTCGCTTCCGGTGTCCCACTCGCCGTACGCACCCTGCTGCGGGATCTGGCCGGCGGGCTGGTCCACGGGGGTGGGGGCCTGTGTGTCGTCGTCGGCACCGGGGGCGCCCGGGTGGAGCGTGTCGTCCGGCTGCCGCACCGTTTCCGGGACGGCCGTGCCGGCCGGGGCGCCCGCGAACTCGGGGTGCGGGGGCTGATCGGCGCCCCCGGTGCCCGCGCCGGGGGCGGCCGCCGCACCGCTCGCCGGACGGCCGCCGGGCGCACCGTCCACCGCGGCCTCCATGGACTCCGCCTGGGCCCGCAGCCTGCGCGCCCGGCGGCCCTCGCCCTCGATGGGCTCGGCGGGGACCGGGGTCTCCTCCGGCAGGTCGTCGTCGATGTCGCGGCGGCGGCCCGGCAGGGCCAGCACCACCAGCACCACGGCGAGGAAGCCCTGAACGATGAGCCAGGCGGTGTGGCCGACGGGGGTGTCGAAGGTGACGTCGAGACGGCCACCGGCGGCGGGCAGCTTGAAGCCCTGCGCCCAGCCGTCGACGGTGGTCCTGGCCAGCGGGCGGCCGTCCAGGGTGGCCGTCCAGCCCGGGTCCGCGGTGTCGGCCAGCCGCAGGACGCGGCCGTCGGCGCCGGACGGGATGGTGGTGTGCACCTCGACGGGGCCGGCGGCGACCGGGGCCGGCTCGGTGGAGCCGGCGCCGGACGGCGGCTCGACGACCACACGGGCCACCTGGCGGTCGAGGCGCCACAGGGCGGTGCCGTCCTGCTGGCTGAGCCGGGTGAGGCCGGGGGTGGCGTCCAGGACGCGGCTCATCTGCCGGGGGGCGCCGTCGCGCACCAGCACATAGCGCACCGCGAAGCCGCCGAGCTGCTGGGCCTGGTCGGCGCCGGAGCCCGCGACCAGGTTGGCGACCACCTTGTCCAGGCGGGTGTTGCCGCCGGCCGCCTCGGTCAGCTCGGCGTCGCCGAGCCGGGCGCCCGAGCCCCGCACGAGGCTGTACGAGACCCTGGCCGGCGAATCGCCGTCCAGGACGAGGGTGCGGGCCTGGTCCTGCGTGCCGCTCTCCTCGGCGACGAAGGCGGGCACCTGCACCGGGTCGCGCCGCTCCAGCGGACCGTCGGCGCCGCCCACCATCCAGGAGACCGCGGCCGCCAGCGGGCCCAGTGCCGCGGCGAGCGCGATGAGCGCCGCGACGGGCTGCCGCCAGCCGAAGCTGAGTTCGGCCACGCGCGCGCGTGCCCCTTCGGCGCCGACGGCCGCGGCCCCCAGGAGGGCGATGCCGTAGACGAGGGTGGCCGGGCCGGCCCAGGTGGAGGCGTTGGAGAGCGCCGCGAAGACCAGGGCGGTCAGGGCGACGGCCCACGCCGTGTACACGGCCGTCTGCCGCTCGCCGCGGAGCAGGGCGGCGAGGGCGGCCAGCGGGATCCCGATCAGCAGCAGGCCGGTGAGGGTGCCGGGGCCGCCGGGCGAGGCGCCGAGCAGGTCGAACGCGGAGGCGACCCCCTTTCCGTACGCCAGGCCCGCCTCCCGGAAGAAGCCGAACGGCAGCAGCGAGAGCGACCAGGGAGCCAGGATCAGCAGGGGGGTGCCCAGCACGGCCAGGAAGCGGAGTCCCTGGGCCACGAGGTCGTCGCGGCGGAGCGCGAGCAGGCCGATGCCGAGGATCAGCGCGATCGGCCAGACGATGGGCGTGAAGGCCGTGGTCAGCGTGAGCAGCAGGGCGTAGGCCCAGGTGGCGCGCCAGCTGCCGCGCGCGCCGGAGGCGCCTGAGGAGGCAAGGCCACCGGAGGCGATGGCCGCGCGCGCGATGAGGGGCAGCAGGATGGCGAGCACCGCGGTGCCGATCCGGCCGCCCGCCAGCGCGCCGGTGACGGCGGGCAGGAACGCGTACGCGATGCTCGCCCACGCGCGCAGCAGCCGGGAGGCGACCAGCGGCCGGGAGGCGAAGTAGGCGGTGAAGCCGGCCAGCGGCACCGAACAGACCAGCAGCACGGTGACGGCGAGGCCCGTGGAGCCGAACAGCAGGGTGGCCAGGAGCGCGACGACGGCCAGATAGGGCGGCGCGGACTCGGTGCCGCCGGGGCCGACCGGATGCCAGCCGTCCAGGTACCGGCCCCACAGCTCAAAGACGTCGGCCGGGGCGGGTAGCAGCGCGCCGCCGGCCAGCGCGCCGCCGCCGATCAGGGCGCGGCAGGCGACGAGGGAGATCAGCAGCAGCACCACGAAGAGCATCGGCCCGGGCCTGCGCGCGATCCGCTTGAGGCGCGCGAACTGCTCGATCTCCAGGAAGTCGGCGTCGTCGCCGCCGGGGCCCGACTCCACGGCTCCGCCGTGCCGGCCGGCGCTGGAGGCCTCCGGGTCGGAGCGGCCCACGAGATTGGCCGCGGCCTGCTCGATGGTGAGCCGTACGGTGGCGCCGGGCGGCGGGAACAGGGGGCGCAGCTCGTCCTTGCCGATGACCGGCGCGCCGCGCCTGCGCCGGGCGGCGAGGATCCGCTCGGGCCGCAGCAGCGTCGCCAGCAGGCCGGTGATCTCGTCGAGGGCCTGGCCGGGCACCTTGCCGACGAGGTAGGCGAGCGTGCGCAGCAGGGTGCCGAGGACCAGCCGCAGCAGCACCCAGGGCAGCACGGCCGAGCGGGTGTTGACGAGCAGGGTGTAGGCCGCGCCGGCCTTGTCGACCTTGTGCGGCGAGGTGGAGGTGCGGCCGACGCAGTCGACGGTGCGGCGCTCGCGGGAGGCCGCCTCGGCGTGCCGCACGATCGCGTCGGGCGCGATGAGGACGCGGTGGCCGGCGGCCTGGGCGCGCCAGCACAGGTCGACGTCGTCGCGCATCAGGGGCAGGCGGCGGTCGAAGCCGCCCAGTTCCTCGAAGACGTCGCGGCGGATCAGCATGCCCGCGGTGGACACCGAGAGCACGGGCCGCACCTGGTCGTGCTGGCCCTGGTCCTGCTCGCGGCGGTCCAGGCCGGTCCAGCGTCGGCCGCTGTTGGCGATGGAGACGCCGACCTCCAGGAGCTGGCGGCGGTCGTACCAGCCGCGGAGCTTGGGGCCGACGACGGCGACGTCCTTGCCGGCCTCGCGCTCCTGCTCGACGACGCGGAGCAGCTCGGCGAGGGCGCCGGGCTCGGGGGCGCAGTCGTCGTGCAGCAGCCAGAGCCACTGCTCGGGCTCGCCGTACGGCAGGTCGGGCATGTCGTACGCCTCGTCACGCCAGGCGCGGGTGACCGGGTCCCAGCCGCTGGGACGCTTGAGGTACGGCAGGTCGTCGGGGGTGAGCACGCCCGCGGTACGGACCGCCTCGTCGACGGCGGCGCCGAATCCGGTGCGCCGCGCGAGGTGCAGCACGCGGTCCTGGCCGATGGCCTCGGTGATCAGGCGTGCGGAGTCGTCGGCGCTGCCGGTGTCGGCCGCCATCACGCTCTGCACGGGGCGGTCCTGGCCGAGCAGGCCGGCGAGGGCGTCGCGGAGCCAGCGGGCGCCGTCGTGCGAGACCAGCACGGCGGTGACGACGTGCCGGGGGAACTCCGGCGGCGTGGCCGGGTCGGACAGCGGCTGCCGGGCCGGGTCGGACAGCGGCTGCCCCACCCCGCCGAACCCTGTGGCGGCGGCTGCATACTGCGTGGCCGGATGGCTGTGCACGGACATCGAGGTACGGGCCCCGGTTCGCTGGACTGCGGTGGACGCACCGGGTCCCGCTCTGGTCGCGGTGCGTCTCGGACGAAGGCCCACACTAACGGCTGGGCCGCACAGCCATCGGCCGCCTGTGGACAACCTCTCCCCCGCCCGCTTTCCGCGGGGCTCCCCGGCGGGGTTTCCCGCAGGGGGGTCCCGCAGGGGTTCCGCCGGCCTCCCGCGCCGGACGCCATCGCTCGGGGACGCTGCCGCACCGCACGCCCGGCCCCGGCCGTCCCCGTCCCGCCGAGCACGCAAAGCGACGCGTCACACGGAGTCACCGAAAAAACTGACGGGAAGTCATTTCCGAATGCGCCGGGCGCCGCCGTCCGGTGAGCCGGGAGACGATTCCGCGCCGGCGGCTCCATAAAGCACAGGTGATTGCTTACAACTACCGTGCGCCGGCGCGCGTTTGGGCACCCACCGCCGTGCGCCGGCAGGCGATTCCCCGGCCACGACCGAAGGCCGGCAGGCGATTGCGCGGACGAACACAGGCAAGTGAGTTCCGTACCCGCTGACGCACAGCGGATACGTACCGGATGCGCACCGGAGACGATTCCCTCCGGGCGTACGGGCCGCAGCGGCACACGCGAATGCGGAGGCGCCCCGAAAAGGTGCCACCGCATGGCGGCGGCACGAGAATCTCCGGACACGGCGGAGCACGCGGCGATGGGCGTGCCGGGACCTCGGGCCCCTGGCGGGCCGGGCGCGGCGCGGCCCCGGGTGCGGCGCACGGCGCGACGGGGCCCCTGCGGGCAGCCGCTAAACGGCCGCCTTCTTCAGACGGCGCCGCTCACGCTCCGAGAGGCCGCCCCAGATACCGAACCGTTCGTCGTTGGCGAGTGCGTATTCGAGGCATTCCGAGCGTACTTCGCACGCGAGGCATACTTTTTTCGCTTCGCGCGTGGAGCCGCCCTTCTCGGGGAAGAAGGACTCAGGGTCGGTCTGAGCGCACAGCGCGCGCTCCTGCCAGCCGAGTTCCTCTTCGGCCTCGACCAGCAGTTCCTCAAACAGCTCGGTCATATGTGCCCCTCGTCTGTCTTTGCGACCCCGTGGTGCGCCCGTTCCGATTCCGGCCGAACGACACGAGTGAAATTACAAGTGTGACGCTCCGGGGCAGTCAAGCTGGGATCTGCTACCGAGCCCTGTATTCACTCTGCGGAACCAACCCCTTGCCGAAAGTGTTCAAATCCGCATAACCGCGGCACACGCCAGAGACCCACCCGGAAGGCCGGACTCCACCCCGGTCCCCGGGAGGTTCCACAGGGCGCCGCGGACCCTCCGCGGCCGTGCACGAGCCTCCAGAGAGAAAGACGTTCCGCACGCCGATCCAGTTCAGCCACACGGCCGGTTCTTCGCGGACCGGGCCGGGCCCCTGCACGCGGGGCACGGAACCACCGGGGCCGCACCGCTCCGGCCGCCCGGGGACACCGCCCCACCCTCCCCGGTGCACAAACCTTTCGTCTAGCCGGGCAACCGGATGGGGTGAAACATCCCGGCCATATACGGCATCAGATTGACAACACAGGTGTGAACCGATGTCCTTGTGGGCATGCTCGCGAACTCGGCGCTCACCGTGACCCGTCCCACCGGGTCTTCCAGTGCTGCCCCCGCGCGCATGAGCTGTTGCTGTCGCTGCTGTTGAGCCCCACCGCTCCGGCCCCCTCTCCCCCGACGCCCCGGCTCCGGGTGCCGTCCGCGACACCCCAGCTCTCCCGCCAAGGACACTCCCGCCGTCATGAACAGCGACAGCGATCTGCAGATCGCCGGCGACATCCTGGAGGTCATGCACCTCCTCCAGCCCGCCCCCGAGCACCCCTCCACCGTGGCCGAGTTCGCCGGCCTGGCCCGCGCGATCGCCGCCGACCGCGCCCAGTGGCGGCCCCTCGTGCGCTACGACCCCCTCAGCCGCTGGTACCACCGGCTGCGCACCGGCCCCGGGTACGAGATGTGGCTGCTCTCCTGGGTGCCCGGCCAGGGCAGCGGAACGCACGACCACGGACCCTCCTCGGGGGTGCTGACCGTCCTGGACGGCACCCTCACCGAGCACACCGGGCGCGGCGTCCACACCCTCACCGCCGGCGCCCAGCGCGTCTTCGCCCCCGGCTATGTGCACGGCGTCGTCAACGACTCCCTCGAACCCGCGGTCAGCCTGCACATCTACCACCCCGGCCTCACCGAGATGCCCGTCCACACCGCGAGCTGCGCGATCCGGCGGCACACCGCCCCCGCCGGACACTCCGGCCCCACCACGGCCTGACCGTCGAACCGGTGCCTGACGGTTCCCACCAGTGCCCGACGGTCCCGCCGCGGCCTGACGGTCCCGCCGCGGCCTGACCGTTCCGCGGCCCGCGGGGCCGCTCTCGCCGGCGGACGGCCGGCGCACGGCCGGCGCACGGCCAGGCGCCGGCCGTCGTGCGGGCCGGTGTCCCGGCGTCCGGAGCCGGTCCGGGGGCCGCGGCTGACGCGTTGTCGTACCCGCCTGCAAGACTGGGCGTTATGCGCATTGTGGTTCTGGCAGGCGGCATCGGCGGTGCCCGGTTCCTGCGCGGTCTCAAGAAAGCAGCACCGGACGCCGAGATCACCGTCATCGGCAACACCGGCGACGACATCCACCTCTTCGGCCTGCGGGTCTGCCCGGACCTCGACACGGTGATGTACACCCTCGGCGGCGGGATCAACGAGGAACAGGGCTGGGGGCGCACCGACGAGACCTTCCACCTCAAGGAGGAGCTCGCCGCCTACGGTGCCGGTCCCGACTGGTTCGCCCTCGGCGACCGCGACTTCGCCACCCACGTCGTCCGCACCCAGATGCTCGGCGCCGGGTACCCGCTGAGCGCCGTCACCGAGGCGCTGTGCGACCGCTGGCAGCCCGGCGTGCGGCTCATCCCCATGACGGACGACCGCGTCGAGACGCACGTCGCGGTCACCCTGCCGCCCGCCGACGGCGAAGCCACCCCCCAGGAGGGCGGGGACGGCACCGGGGCGGCCGGCGAGCGGCGCGCCATCCACTTCCAGGAGTACTGGGTACGGCTGCGCGCCTCGGTGCCCGCGCACGCGGTGGTGCCCGTCGGGGCCGACCAGGCGAAGCCCGCGCCCGGCGTCCTGGAGGCGATTGCCGAGGCCGACACCGTCCTCTTCCCGCCGTCCAACCCGGTGGTGAGCATCGGCACCATCCTCGCCGTGCCCGGCATCAGGGAGGCCATCGCGGACGCCGGCGTGCCCGTCGTCGGCCTCTCCCCCATCGTCGGCGGCGCGCCGGTGCGCGGCATGGCCGACAAGGTGCTCGCCGCGGTCGGCGTGGAGTCCAACGCCGCCGCCGTCGCCGAGCACTACGGCTCGGGCCTGCTGGACGGCTGGCTCGTCGACACCGTGGACGCCGCCGCGGTGGAGCGGGTGACGGCCGCCGGGATCCGCTGCCGGGCGGTGCCGCTGATGATGACGGACGTCGGCGCCGCGGCCCGGATGGCCGAGGAGGCCCTCGCCCTCGCCGACGAGGTCCGGGCATGACCGCCGGCACGCGCGCGACGGACGCCGGCACACGCGCGACGGACGACTCCCCTGCGGCGTACCGGGTCTGGGCGGTGCCCGGCCTGCCCGAGGTCGCGGCCGGGGACGACCTCGCCAAGCTGATCGCCGCCGCCGAGCCCGGCCTCCGGGACGGCGATGTGGTTCTGGTCACCTCCAAGGTCGTCTCCAAGGCGGAGGGCCGGATCGTCGAGGCGGCCGACCGCGAGGCGGCCATCGACGCGGAGACGGTCCGGGTGGTGGCCCGCCGCGGCACCCTGCGGATCGTCGAGAACCGCCAGGGCCTGGTGATGGCAGCCGCCGGCGTCGACGCGTCCAACACCCCCGCAGGCACGGTCCTGCTGCTGCCCGAGGACCCGGACGCCTCCGCGCGCGCGGTGCGCGCCGGGCTGCGCGACATCCTCGGAGTGGACGTCGGTGTCCTGGTCACCGACACCTTCGGCCGCCCCTGGCGCACCGGCCTCACCGACGTCGCCATCGGCTCCTGCGGCGTCCGCGTCCTGGACGACCTGCGCGGCGGCACGGACGCCCACGGCAACCCCCTTGAGTCCACCGTCATCGCCACCGCCGACGAGCTGGCAGCCGCGGGGGACCTGGTCAAGGGGAAGACGGCGGGGCTGCCGGTGGCCGTGGTGCGCGGGCTGCCGCAGCTGACGGCCACGGACGAGGACGGCGAGGGGCCGGCGAACGGGGACGGGGCGCAGGGCGCGCGGGCGCTGGTGCGGGTCGCCCGTGACGACATGTTCCGGCTCGGCACCTCGGAGGCGGTGCGGGAGGCGGTGACCCAGCGGCGCACGGTCCGCGCGTTCACGGACGAGCCCGTGGACCCGGGCGCGGTGCGCCGGGCGGTCGCGGCGGCGGTCACCGCGCCCGCGCCGCACCACACCACACCGTGGCGTTTCGTCCTGCTGGAGTCGCCGGACTCCCGCACCCGCCTGCTGGACGCCATGCGGGACGCCTGGATCGCCGATCTGCGTGCCGACGGCAAGTCCGAGGAGTCCATCGCCAAGCGGGTGCGCCGCGGCGAGGTGCTGCGGGCCGCCCCCTGTCTGGCGGTGCCGTGCCTCGTCACGGACGGCGCGCACACCTACGGTGACGCGCGCCGTGACGCCGCCGAGCGCGAGATGTTCGTGGTCGCCATGGGCGCGGGCGTGCAGAACTTCCTCGTCGCGCTCGCCGGTGAGCGGCTGGGCTCCGCCTGGGTGTCGTCGACGATGTTCTGCCGGGACGTGGTCCGGGAGGTGCTCGGGCTCCCCGCGGAGTGGGACCCCATGGGGGCGGTGGCGATCGGTCATCCGGCCGAGCCGCCGAAGGAACGGCCCGCGCGCGAGGCGGAGGGGTTCATCGTGACGCGGTGACCTCCCTCCCCTGCTGTCCCGGCGCCCTCGAAAGGGCACTCTCCGTTGTCTCCGGCCACCGCCGGTGCGGGGCGGCGCCCGGGCCGTCGTCCCCGTGCCGAAGGCACGTAGGGTGCACTTCGCGGCCGTAGCGTGAAATGAGGTGCACCGTGGCAGGACGCTTCGCCCCCCGCCACCCGGCGCGCACCGCAGTGCGCGCCGGGCATCCCGGTGTGCCCGCGCAGCCCGCCGCCCCGGCGCCCGCTCCCGGTGGCGCCCCCCGCCCCCGGGTGCTCACCCGGCGCTGGACGCCCCCCGGGCCGCTCGACCTGGGCCTGGTGCTCGGGCCGCTGCGCAGGGGCGGCGGCGACCCCACCTTCCGCGCGCTGCCGGACGGCTCGATATGGCGCGCCACCCGCACCCCCGCGGGGCCCGGCACGCTGCGCGTGGCGGTCTCCGGCGCCGACGTGGAGGCCGCCGCCTGGGGGCCGGGCGCACCCTGGCTGCTCGACCGGCTCCCGGACCTGCTCGGCGCGGCGGACGACCCGTCCGCCTTCACCCCCCGGCACCGCCTCGTCGCGCTGACCCAGCGCCGCAGGCCGGGCCTGCGGCTGACCCGCACCGGTCTCGTCCTGGAGTCGCTGATCCCCACGGTGCTGGAGCAGAAGGTCACCACCCTGGAGGCGTACCGGGCGTGGCGGCGACTGGTACGCGGCTACGGCGAGCCGGCGCCCGGACCCGCGCCCGACCGGCTGCACGTGATGCCGGCGCCCCGCACCTGGGCGCTGATCCCGTCCTGGGACTGGCACCGCGCCGGCGTCGACCAGAAGCGGTCGTCGACGATCCTGCGGGCGGTACGGGTGGCCCGGCGGCTCGAGGAGGCCGTGGACCTGCCGCCCGGCGAGGCCCGCACCCGGCTCGAACTGGTGCCGGGCATCGGGCCCTGGACGTCCGCGGAGACCGTGCAGCGCAGCCACGGCGCACCGGACGAGGTCACCGTCGGCGACCTCCACCTGCCCGGCATCGTCGGCTACGCACTGAACGGCGACCGGACCGCCGACGACGCGGAGATGCTGCGGCTGCTGGAGCCGTACGCCGGGCAGCGGCACCGCGCCGCCCGGCTGATCCTGCTCAGCGGCCGCGCCCCGGCCCGCCGCGCCCCGCGCATGCGCCGCACGGACATCGGCCTGCTCTGACGCCCGCGCCACTCACCCGGACCACTCACCCCGGCGCCTCCTCCGACACCCGGCCAGTCACCCCGGCACCCCGGCGCCTTCTCCGGCTGCCGGCCGCTCACCCCGGCCCCTCCTCCGGCTGCCGGACCCCTCACGCGCGCGGCTCCTCCGACACCGTGCCACTATCCCGATCCCCGCGCCGGCCCCTCATGACGTCCGCGCCGCCCCTCATGACATCCGGGCCACTCTCCCGACACCCGCGCCGCCCCTCTGACGCCACGCCACCGCACAATCCCGAATTCCCCTGCATTCACGGCCGGGAAAACTCAAGCACCACGCCCCGGCGTGTCCCGGACGCGGCCATGCGGACGTTTACGGCGGTCGGTTCACTCATTCGGCAGCACAACTCGGGCCGGGCGCTCTCGTTTATCAGCGCAGTAACACACAAGGCAGACAAGGCAGAACACAGTGCAAGCACTGCCTGTCCGGCATACGGGCCATCTCCCGAATGTGTCGCGAGACGAACCAAGCAAAGCGCTCCGATACGAACAGAGGCTTCTGTGATCCTGAAAAGAATCGCCGCTGTGTCGCTCTCCTCGGCGACCCTGCTCGCCGCCGGCTCCGGCGTCGCGCAGGCCGACAACGACGTGATTCTCGTCAACGATGCACAGGTGCTCAACTGTCTCAACCTGCGCCTTGCCGACGTCCCTGTCCTGTCAACGAGCAACGACAACATCGACTGCTCAACGAATGTGCGGCATGTCGAGGAAGTCGAGGCGCCGGAAACGAATACGGCTCCGATCCGGTAGGACGATGAAACGGCACCCGTTCGGATCAATACCTGGCGGGCCTCCGGTTCGTTCACCAATTGGCAACGCCGGATACTGACTCCCACAGAACGCACACCCTCCGGGGTGAACGGATGTGGGCCAGTCGGCCGACGCCACCAAACGTGGACTTCGCATCCGCGGAATTCCCCCACTCCTCAAGGAGAAAAAAGAAACATGATGCTCAAGAAGACCCTCGCCACCTCGTTCACCGCTCTGGCGCTGGCGGGCGTTGCCGCCGGAACTGCTGCTGCCCAGGACGACATCAGCAACGACAACAACGTCCTGAACTGCAACAGCATCCGCGTCATCGACGTCCCGATCCTGTCGACCAACAACGACAACATCGACTGCTCGCGGAACGTCGACATCGACGTCAAGGGCCACGGCTACTGAGCCGACCCCGTCGACACCACCGCCCCCGGTCTCCCGGCCGGGGGCGGTTCCCCCTTTCCCCGGTCCCGGCCCGCGCGTCTCCCGCGTCCCGCCCGCGAGCGCCCCGCCCCGCAGGGCTCCGCGGCCCCGCCCGCAGACCGCGTCCCCGCCCGGGGCCGCCGCTCACTGGTCGGAGGAGAACCGGACCGCGCCCGCCGGCAGCGACGCGTTGCACCAGATGCGGACCCCGGCGAGCAGTTCGTTGTCGGCGCCGACCGACGCCCCGTCGCCGATGACCGCTCCGGTGACGACCGTGCGCGCGCCCACCCGGGCACCCTCGCCGATCAGCGAGTCGGTGACCACCGCACCCGGCTCCACCACCGCGCCGGACAGCACCGCGCTGCCCGTCAGCCGCGCGCCCGCGCCGATCAGCGCGCGCTCCCCCACCACCGTCCCCCCGCTCAGCTTGGCGCCCGGCGCGACCCGTGCCGTGGGCAGGACGAGCCGGTCCCCGCAGCGCCCCGGCACCGCCGGCGACGGTGCGCGCCCCAGGACGAGGTCGGCGGAGCCGCGGACGAAGGCCTCCGGGGTGCCCAGGTCCAGCCAGTACGTGGAGTCGACCATGCCCTGCAGGTGGGCCCCGGCGGCCAGCAGCCCCGGGAACGTCTCCCGTTCCACCGAGACCGGACGGCCCTCGGGGATGGTGTCGATGACCGAGCGCCGGAAGACGTACGCGCCGGCGTTGATCTGGTCGGTGACGATCTCCTCGGGCGTGCTGGGCTTCTCCAGGAAGGCCAGCACACGCCCGGTGGCGTCGGTGGGGACCAGGCCGTACGCACGCGGGTCGGGGACCCGCGTCAGATGGAGCGACACATCCGCGCCGGCCGCGTCGTGGGCGGCGATCAGGGCACGGATGTCGAGACCGGTGAGGATGTCGCCGTTGAAGACCAGCACCGGGTCGTCGGGGCCCGAGTGCAGCCGGGAGGAGACGTTGCGGATCGCGCCCCCGGTGCCGAGCGGCTCCCGCTCGGTGACGTACTCCAGGTGCAGCCCGAGCCCGGAGCCGTCGCCGAAGTACGGCTCGAAGACCTCCGCCAGGTAGGACGTCGCCAGGACGATGTGCTCGACGCCCGCCGCCCGGGCCCGCGCCAACTGGTGCGTGAGGAACGGCACACCGGCGGCCGGCACCATCGGCTTGGGCGTGTTCACCGTGAGCGGGCGCAGCCGGGTGCCCTTGCCCCCGACCAGAAGGATCGCTTCTGTCACGTCGTCTCTGCTTCCTGCTGGGGCCGGCCGGAGGTTGTTCCGGCCGGCCAGTTTAGGCAGACGGTCCGGCGGCGACCGGCCTGAGCGGCACCCCGGCGGCCCTCCTCCGCGCTCCGCGACCTGTGCCTGTGCCCCTGGCCCCTGTGCGCCCCTGAGCCCCCTGCCCCTGCCCCTGCCCCTGCCCCTGCCCCTGCCTGCGTACCTGCGTCATGCCTGCATGCCTGCATGCCTGCGGGCCTGTCCCGCCCGCGCGCCTCTGCCCTCGACGACCGTGCCCTCAACAGCCCTGCTCTCGACGACTCCGCTCTCACCGGCCCTGTAGCGCCGCCGCGCTGCTGCGGATCGTGCCGAGCCTGTCGTACAGCCGGGTGCCGGGGCAGTCGGTGTTGTAGCCGTCCCGGTGTCCCGAGATCACGTTCAGCCGGACCTGCTCGCCCTTGGGGAACAGGTTGCCCCCGTCGGAGGTGAGGAGGGTGGTGCCCTCGGGGTCGGCGCCGGTCAGGCCGAGCTTCCAGGCGGCGAGCCGGGCGAGCGAGTCCAGGGCGGCCTGGGGCGGGTCGGTGTCGGTGAAGCTGCCGAGGACGGCGATGCCGGTGCTGTCGGTGTTGAACCCCATGGTGTGGGCGCCCATCACCGGCCTGTCCACGCCTCCGGCCCGGCCCTCGTAGACGGTTCCGCACTTGTCGACGAGGAAGTTGTAGCCGATGTCCCGCCAGCCCTGGGTCTCCACGTGGTAGCGGTAGATGCCGCGGACCACCTCGGCGGCCTGCGCGCAGGAGTAGTCGTTGCCGCTGTCGCTGTGGTGCACGAAGGCGGCCTTCACCGTGTCGGTGTAGCGGAAGCCGCTCTCCCTGAGGCTCTCGTCGGCGCCCCAGTCCGCACGGCTGACGATGACCGGCCGCGGCGCGCTCGCATGCGCGAGTCCGGCGGGGCGCGCGGTGCCCGGTGCCGCGGCTCCTCCCTGCACGGCTCCTCCCTGCACGGCCGCTCCCTGCACGGCGGCTCCCGCCGCGGTTCCCGGCGCGGTCGCGTGCTCGCCGTGACCGGTTTCGGTTCCGGTTCCTTCCTTTCCGGTTCCTTCTCCTTCCTTCCCGGTTGCTTCGTTCCCGGTTCCGCTCTGACCGCTTCCCCCCTTTCCGGCCCCGCCTTGACCGACTCCGTCCCTTCCGGCTCCGTCCTCCGCGGCTGCGCCCGCCGTGGGCGTCTCACGGGGCGCGGGTGCCTCGCGAGTCGCGGGCCTCTCGCGGGCCGGTGGCCTCTCGCGGATCGCCTGCCGCTCACGGGTCGCGGGTGCCTCCCGGATCACGGGTGCCTCGCCCGGCCCGCCCGGGTCGACGAGTTCGAGCCGCAGCCCGGCCGGCAGGGTCCTCGCCGTGCGCCCCGCGGCCCCCCGGGTCCCGGTCCCGGCCGGGCGGCCCCGGGCGGCCGGCGCGCCCTTGCCGCCCGTCGCCGCCGGCGTCACCCGGACCTGCACACCGTCCGACCTGCCCACCCACAGGGGGGCCGTGGCACCGCGCACCCGGCGCCCCGTGCGTTCGGCGGAGCCGGGGTCGGGCGCGTGCTCGTGGCCCTGTACCGCCACGTCCCGCCAGCGCGACCAGGCCTTCCCGCCGGCCGGGCGGGTGCGGACCTGGACCCGTCCGGCGAGGGGGGCGTCCGGGTCGTCCCACGCGACGCCGACGAGCGAGAAGGGACGCACATGACCGCGCATCAGGCCCTGTGCGGGGACGTCGCCGAGGGCCCGGCCCGCGGCGAGCGGGACCAGGGGCAGGGACTGGGTGCCGCCGGAGGCAGGGGCGGCGGGGGGCGCGGACGGCGCCGCGGTGGCCGCCCTGGCTCCGGGCGTGAGGGCGAAGGGCAGGGCAAGGGCGGCCACGCATGTGGCGCCCGCTGAGGAGAGAAGAAATCCACGCATGCATCCGATCGTTTACAGACAGCAACGAAACTGTCCATTTCACCCGAGGCGCGGACCCTGGCCGCAGCGAAGCGCCGTCGGCCCATCCGGGTGGCCCCGCGTTCCCCCGCACGGCCGCGCCCGGCCGGTGCACGCGTATGCTCACCGGCGTGAACACCACCGACCGCACCCCCGCCGACCTGCTGCGATCCGCACTCGCCGCCGACCCGGGCCGCCCTCTGGTGACCTTCTACGACGACGCGACGGGTGAACGCGTCGAATTGTCCGTGGCGACCTTCGCCAATTGGGTGGCCAAGACGGCGAACCTCCTCCAGGACGAGCTGGCGGCCGAGCCCGGCGACCGGCTCGCGCTGCTGCTGCCCGCGCACTGGCAGACGGCGGTGTGGCTGCTCGCCTGCTCCTCGGTGGGCGTCGTCGCGGACGTCGGCGGGGACCCGGCGGAGGCGGACCTGGTGGTCAGCGGACCTGACGCGCTCGACGCGGCGCGCGCCTGCCGCGGGGAGCGCGTGGCGCTGGCGCTGCGCCCGCTGGGCGGGCGTTTCCCGCAACCGCCGGAGGGGTTCACCGACTACGCGGTGGAGGTGCCGGGGCAGGGCGACCGCTTCAGCCCGTTCGCGCCCGTCGACCCCGCCGCGCCCGCGCTGGTCGTCGCCGGGGCGGAGCTGTCAGGTGCGGAGGTCGCGGCGCGGGCCGCCGCCGACGCGCCCGGGCTCGGCCTGACGGGGCCCGGCTCCCGGCTGCTGTCCACCCGCGGGTACGACACCTGGGACGGCCTGAGCGCGGGGTTGTACGCACCGTTGGCGGCCGGCGGGTCCGTGGTGCTGTGCCGCAACGCGGATGCCCTGGTCGAGGGTGCCCTTGACAAGCGCGTCGAGTCCGAGCGGGTCACGGCCATCGCCCGGTAGGGCGCCCCGGCGCGGGGCTGCGGCATTGTGCGGCTCCGCCGCGGGACGCGCCTGCGGCGCGCCCGAGGCCCAGCCCGTTGCGGCCCCGTTCACCACCACCGGCCCGTGGAGGGCTGGTCGCGCAGTTCCCCGCCCCCCTCTCCCAGCACCCCCCACCGGACGCTGACCGGACACAAACCACAAGCGGCACCCCCCCTCACAGACACAAGCACCCCCGACACCCACACCACACGCCTGCGGCGCGCCCCAGACCCAGCCCCTTACGGCCCCCTTCACCACCACCGCCCGTGGAGGGCTGGTCGCGCAGTTCCCCGCCCCCCTCTCCCAGCACCCCCACCGGACGCCGGCCCTCGGACGCCACCCGTTCGGCGCAGTGCGCCGCACCGCCCGCGCGCCGCCGGGGCGTTCGCGGGTGATGGTCGTAGGAACGGACCGGGCCGCGGCCGAAAGTCGCCGTCGGGCCGGTTTCCCGCCGTCGTCCCAAGGGGTGGATGCGCACGTGGCCGACACCGAGGGCATGCCGCCGGAGTCCGGCCGGCCGGGCGGGCCGGGCGGGCCGGCCGGGCCGGCCGGGCCGGGCGACGGCACGCCGGGACCGGCCGCCCGTCGCGGCCGCCCCCGCCGCCGGGGCTCGACCCCGAGCGGCGCCGGAACCGCCCGCCGCCGGCGCAGGAGCCGCTGGCTGCGCTGGACCGCGACCGCGGGCGCCGCCCTCGTGCTCGGCGCCGGGGGCGCCGGATGGGTCGCGTACGAGAAGCTGAACGGCAACATCACCGCGGACACGGGCGCGGCGGCCGAGCTGGAGCGGTACGAGAAGGAGCGGCCCACGGCGCTGGTGCGGGGTGCCCAGAACATCCTGCTGATCGGCTCGGACAGCCGGGCCGGCGCCGCCAACCGCACATACGGCCGCGACGACGGCACCCAGCGCTCGGACACCACCATCCTGCTGCACCTGGCCGCCGACCGGCGGCGGGCCACCGCGGTGTCCGTACCGCGCGACCTGATGGTGCGGGTGCCCGCCTGCCGCAGACGGGACGGCACCGTGACGAAGCCGATGTACGCGATGTTCAACTACGCCTTCGAGACCGGAGGTTCGGCCTGCGCCGTGCGGACCGTCGAGCGGCTCACCGACATCCGCGTCGACCACTACGTGATCGTCGACTTCCGGGGCTTCAAGCGGTTGGTGGACGCCGTGGGAGGCGTAGGGGTCTGCCTGCGGGAGCCGATGCGCGACGCCGACGCCCATCTGAGCCTGCGGGCCGGACGGCAGATACTCAACGGTGAGCAGGCGCTGGGCTATGTACGGGCGCGCAAGACCCTGGGCAACGGCAGCGACACCGGCCGCATGGACCGCCAGCAGCGCTTCCTCGGCGCCCTGATGGCCAAGGTGCGCAGCAACGGCGTGCTGCTCAACCCGGGCCGGCTCTACCCGGTCCTGGACGCGGCCACCTCGTCCCTGACGACCGATCCGGGCCTGGCGCGCCTGCGGAGCCTTTACGACCTGGTCAGAGGCGTGCGCAACATTCCTACAGGACGCACCCAGTTCCTGACGGTGCCACGCCGCCCGTACCCCGGCAATGCAAACCGGGACCAACTCGTACAGAACCGTGCAGAGAAGCTCTTCGACCGGCTCCGTACGGACGCCCCTGTGGAGGTCGTCCGGCCGCCACGGAAGGGCGCGCACGGCAGGGGCGGCGGCCCGACCCGCTCTCCCGCCCCGACATTCCCGGGCAATACGGCCGCACAGGACACCTGCGGCTGAGCGGCCGCGGCACGCCGGGCCACGCCCGTACACCCGGGACGAGTAAAGCGAAAGCCAATCGGGCACCTTCGTTTCGAGGAATTGCGGGGGATTGCCCGGTTGTAGGGGCGTGGAATTCGTCACCGCCGTCGTCCCGTACTGAAGTGGGCGGATAGTGTGAGCGCTCCGGTGCATCAGGCCGCTTCGGTCGCGCACTGCTGGACGACTCACCGAGCGCCTTGACAACAGGCAAGGGGGAAGGCGCCGCGTGGCCCCGACGGAGGACGGACAACCGTGGACGCGCAAGGCCGTGGGCGGTCGGACGACATCGACCCCGCAGACCAGTGGGTACTGAACCCGGACACCGGTGATTACGAGCTGCGACTGAATCCCTCCGCTGGGCAGTCACCCATGCCGGGCCAGCGCGGCCCCGGGCGCGGCGCCCGCGGGGCAGGGCGCCCCGGCGGCGAGCAGAGCGCGCGGCAGGGCCCGCGCTCCCCGGGGCGCGCGGCAGGGCAGGACGGCGCCACGCAGCGCATGCCGACCGTCGAACGCCCCGGCGGCCGGCGCGCGGGCGGGCGCGGAGCGCCGCCGTACGAGGACCAGGAGACCCCGCGGGTACCGGGGCAGCGCAGGCGGCGTCCGGTCCAGGAGCCGCCGGGCCGGCGCCGGGGCAGGCCCAGGAAGAAGTCCGCCGCGAAGAAGGCGCTGCTGTGGACCGGCGGCGTCATGGCCTTCGTCCTGGTGGGCGCGTCGGCGGCCGGGTACCTCTACTACCGGCACCTGGACGGCAACATCAACACCACGGACGTCGCGGGCGCGGGCAGCCAGGGCTTCGCCAAGGACGCGGCCTTCAACATCCTGCTGATCGGCACCGACAAGCGCACCGGCAAGGGCAACGAGGGCTACGGCGACAAGGGCAGCGTCGGCCACGCCGACACCAACATCCTGCTGCACGTCGCCAAGGACCGTTCCAACGCCACCGCGCTGAGCATCCCCCGGGACCTGATCACCGACATCCCGGACTGCCCGACGAAGCAGCCCGACGGCTCCACCAGGATCATTCCGGGTACGCAGCACGTGCGGTTCAACACCAGCCTCGGCCAGGACGGCCGCGACCCGGGCTGCACCATGCGCACCGTCGACCAGCTCACCGGCATCCACGTCGACCACTTCATGATGGCCGACTTCAACGCGGTGAAGACGCTGAGCAGCGCCGTCGGGGGCGTCGACATCTGCCTGGGGAAGGACGTCGACGACCCCGAGTCGCACCTGAAGCTCTCCGCGGGCCACCACAACATCCAGGGCGAGCAGGCGCTGGCGTTCGTCCGCACCCGGCACAGCTTCGGCAACGAGGGCGACCTGGACCGCATCAAGGTGCAGCAGCAGTTCCTGGGTTCGCTGATGCGGAAGATGTCGTCCAGCGACACCCTCACCAGCCCCACCAAGCTGACGAGCCTCGCGGAGACGGCGACCAAGGCGCTCACCGTGGACACCGGCATCGGCCACATCAGCACGCTCAAGGACGTCGCGCTGGAGCTGAAGAAGGTGCCGCCGAAGAACATCACCTTCGCCACGCTGCCGGTGGTGGACAACCCGGACGAGATAGTGCACGCGACCGTGGTCGTCAACAAGGCGCAGGCCGACCCGCTCTTCGCGATGATGCGCGACGACGTGTCGCTGACGGAGGTCAAGAAGAAGGAGTCGGCGCAGAAGAAGGAAGCGGCGGACCGCCTCAAGGGCCCCAAGTCGGCCGCGTCCGAGGTGCGCGTCAACATCTACAACGGCGGCGCCCCCGCGGGCTCCGCCCAGGAGACCCTGACCTGGCTCCAGAACACCGAGGGCGTCCTCAAGTCCAGCCAGCTGGGCAACGCCCCTGAGACCCTGAAGAAGACCACGCTGGAATACTCCCCGGACCAGGCCGACCAGGCGCGTGAGCTGGCCGACCTGATGGGGCTGCCCGCCTCGGCGATGAAGCCGGGCAAGAGCGAGAAGAACGACCAGGGACTGCCCGCGGTCATCCTCACGCTGGGGCAGGACTTCAAGGGCGCGGGGGTGCCCATAGCCGCTCCGTCGAAGGCGCCGGAGGGAATCCAGAAGGTGGAGGCCGACAAGGCGGTCTGTGCCAAGTAACCCTCAAGGGGTTTTGTGCGTCTAACCGGGAGTAGGGGGCCCGAAGCGACGCAGGGTGGGGAGGCAGGGCATGAGGCAGAGCGGTGTGCGCGGCGACGGCATGGCCGTCGGCGCCGGCGGCCATGCGGTCCGTCAGGCTCACGGGTCCCGTCGGGCCCACGCGGTCCGTCAGGCCCACGAGCTGGGCTGGGACGACAGCCTGTACGAGGAGGGCCCCGGGGCCGCCACCGGCCCACCGGGCGCCGGAGGCGGCGGGCGTGACGCCCCGGCCGGGGCGCGTACGGCGGCCGGGGCTGAGCGGCGGGCCGCCGGCGCGGGGCCCCGGCGCGGCCGGCGAGTGCTGCGCTGGTCGGCGACCGTCCTGTCGGTGCTGATACTCGGCACCGCGGGCGCGGGCTACCTGTACTACCAGCACCTCAACCACAACATCCGCACCGATCCGCTGAACATCGGCGACCACAAGGCTCCGCCGCCCACGCCGAACGCGGCCGGCCAGACCCCGTTGAACATCCTGCTGATCGGCTCGGACGCCCGGGACTCCAAGGAGAACCAGAAGCTCGGCGGCGCCCGGGACACCTTCGGCGGCGCACCGCGCGCGGACGTCCAGATGCTGGTGCACCTCTCGGCCGACCGCACCAACATGTCGGTGGTGAGCATGCCGCGGGACACGCTCGTGCGGATCCCGCAGTGCACCGACCCGACCACCGGCCGGGTGTATCCGGCCACCACGGAACGGACGCTGGTGAACGCGTCGCTGGAGCGCGGCGGGCCCGGCTGCACGGTCGCCACGTGGGAGCAGCTGACCGGCATCCACATCGACCACTTCATGATGGTCGACTTCGCGGGCGTGGTGTCCATGGCCGACGCGATCGGCGGCGTCCCCGTCTGCGTCGACGCCAACATCTACTCCAAGGACAGCCAGGGCCACGGCTCGGGGCTGAGGCTGACCAAGGGCACGCACTACGTGAAGGGCGAGCAGGCCCTGCAGTGGCTGCGCACCCGGTACGGCTTCGAGGACGGCAGCGACATCGCGCGCACCAAGGCCCAGCACCAGTACATGAACGCGATGGTGCGCGAGCTGCGCAAGAACGCCACCCTGTCCAACCCGGCCAAGCTGCGCAGCATCGCCGAGGAGGCCACCAAGGCGCTCCGCGTCGACGAGGGCCTGAACACCGTCAAGAAGCTGTACGACCTCAGCAACGAGCTGAAGAAGGTGCCGGCGGATCGCATCACCAGCACCACCATGCCGTTCGACTACGTCGGGGCGCGGGTGGAGCCCAAGCCGGGCGACGCGGACCAGCTCTTCCGGCTGATCCGCGACGACATCCCGCTGGACGGCAAGGGCGTCAAGGACAAGAAGCCGGCGCAGGCGAAGGGTTCCGACGATCCGGCGGCGCCCGACGGCGAGATCGGCGTGCGGGTGCAGAACGGCACCAGGACGCCGGCGCTGGCGCCGGTCACCGGACGGGCCGCGGCGGTGGCCGCACGGCTCGCCCAGCAGGGCTTCACCCGGGCCGTCGCGGATCCGACGACGCCGCTCGGCGAACAGCACACGGTGGTGCGGTACCCCACCGCGGACCTGGAGGGCGACGCCCAGCGCGTCGCCAAGGCGCTCGGCATTCCGCTCGGGTCGGTGGTCCGCTCCACCGATGTCACCGGTGTGACGCTGGTGGTGGGGGCGGACTGGCGGATGGCGGGGCCCTATCCGAAGCAGTCCTCCGACGCCGTGGGCGACAAGACGCCCAAGTCCGCGGATCCGCTCAACGGCGCGGACTCGTCCGCGTGCATGCACGTCAACCCGGCGTACTCGTTCTGACGACTCCCCTCGGCCTCCGGCCACCCCGGCAGGGGCGCGGGGAACTGCGCGAGCACCCACCACGGGCCGGTGGTCCGGACACGGCGGAGACTGCCCCTCCGGGCCGTCCCCCACTGCCTTCAAGGCGTGGGAGGCGGTGGGCGACGGCCCACACCACCTTCAAGGGCGTGGGAGGCGCCCCCGGACCCGCAGGGTCGTCGTGGTCGGTCGCGCGGTTCCCCGCGCTGCTATCGGGGCGCTCCGCGGCGGCTGGCCTTGACGCGCCTCGCCAGGGAACGGGGGCTGGTCAGAAAGCCCCAGCCCCACGACATGTGCATGGTGGCCAGCGCCACCGGGATCCAGGCGCGTGCCCGCGGCCCCAGGCCGCGGCCCGCCGGGACGGAGCCGGCCACGATGCCGGCGACGTACGCGCCGGGCACCAGCAGGGCCCACGGGGTGACGGCCGCGCCCACGACGACGCCCGCCACGATCGCGCAGAGAGCCGTCGGGGGCGCCAGGTAGCGGAGGTTGATGGAGCCCTCGTGGTACCGGGCGACCACATGGCGCCAGCGGCCGTAGTCCCGGTACTGGCGGGCCAGCGCCCGTACCGTCGGCCGCGGCCGGTAGGAGACCCGCAACTCGGGCGAGAACCAGATCAGGCCCCCGGCCTGACGGATCCGGAAGTTCAGCTCCCAGTCCTGGGCGCGGATGAACTCCTCGTTGTACCCGCCCTGCTGCTCCAGGGCCTCCCGCCGGAAGACGCCCAGGTACACGGTCTCCGCGGGACCCGCCTCGCCGCCGGTGTGGAACGCGGCGTTGCCCACGCCTATCCGGGACGTCATCGCGGCGGCCACGGCACGCTCCCAGTCACTCTCGCCCTCGGCGTGCATCACCCCGCCGACGTTCTGCGCACCGGTCTCGTCCAGCAGCCGCACCGCCGTCGCGATGTAGTCGGGCGAGAGCATGCCGTGGCCGTCCACGCGGACCACGACCGGATGCCGGGACGCCTTGATCGCGGCGTTCAGCGCGGCGGGGGTGCGGCCGGTCGGGTTGGGGACCGTGTGCACCCGCGGGTCCTCGCGGACCAGTTCCGCGGCGATCTCGTCGGTGCGGTCCGTGGAGGGGCCGAGCGCGATGACGACCTCCAGGTCGCCGTCGTAGCTCTGGGCGAGGATCGCCTGCACCGCGGTGCGCAGATGCCGCTCCTCGTTGAGGACCGGCATGATCACGGAGACCGGGACGGGCTTGTGGTCCGCGGGGCGGGACGTGAGGGATTCCATGGCTGCTTTCGAGCTTCTTTCCGCGTTCTCTCGGCCGGGGGCGCGGCTGCCGCCGGGCGCCGGGCGCCGCCCGGAGCGGCGGTACGCCCTGGTGGCGCCCGGCCGCGGCGGCGGGCCGAGACGGCCCGGGCCCCCGCGGCACGGCGGCATCAGCCCGTCACGTTACCGCGTACGGGGGACACCGGCGCGCGTCCGGGGGACACCGGCGCGCGCCGTCCGGTCGCGGACCCGGGCCGGATGTCGTATGGACGTACTGTTCTGGGCGATCGTCCGGCCCCGCACCGCGGAGGTAGCCCTGTGCCCACGCCGCCCCGCTCGACAGCACGCCCCGCACGCCCCCCGCATCCGCCGCGCCGCACCCCGCCACCCGTCCCCGCCCGGCGGACGCGGGGCCCCCGGCCGCCGGCGGCACCGGCGCAGGCGCCGGCTCCCGGTGCGGCCGAGCGGCGTGGGCCCGGGGCTCCGCCGCCCCGGGCGGTGCGGCGCCGCCGCAGGCCCCGCTGGGCGATGCGCACCGCGACCACGATCTCCGTACTGGTGCTGGCCGCGGCGGGCATCGGGCACGCGGTGGTCAGCAGCCTGGACAGCGGCATCGACCGGGTCGACCCGTTCAAGGACATGAAGAACCGGCCGGAGCCCGGCCACGGCATGAACGTCCTGCTGGTCGGCACCGACGGCCGGGACAGGATCACACCGGCGGAGCGGGCCGCCTACCGGCTGGGCGGCGCGCCCTGCCACTGCACGGACACCATGATGATCGTGCACGTCTCGGAGGACCGCAGCCGGGCCAGTGTGGTGAGCCTGCCCCGGGACTCGTACGCGGAGGTCCCCGCCCGCCGGGACCCGGCCACCGGCCGGCAGCTGCCCGCCCACCCCATCAAGATCAACGCCGCGTACGCGGAGGGCGGCCCGCCGCTGACCGTGCGCACCGTCGAGCACATGACCGGTGTAAAGATCGACCACTACCTGGAGGTCGACTTCACCAGCTTCATGAAGACGGTGGACGTGCTGGGCGGCGTGGAGATCTGCACGCCCACCCGGCTGCGGGACGCCTACACGGGCCTCGACCTGGGCGCGGGCCGGCACCTGCTGAACGGCGGGGAGGCGCTGCAGTACGTGCGCTCCCGGCATGTGGACGGCGCGTCCGACCTGGGCCGGGTGCAGCGCCAGCAGCGCTTCCTCGCCTCGCTGATCTCCGCGGCCACGTCGTCGGGGGTGCTGCTGAACCCGGTGAAGTTCACCGAGCTCACCCGGACCGTGCTGGGGTCGGTCCGCGCGGACGGCGGCTTCGGGCCGCCCGAGATGCTGGACCTGGGGCGCGCGATGCGGGGCTTCACGCCGTCGTCGTCCGAGTTCGCGACGGTGCCGGTCCGGGAGGCGGGGCGTCCCGTGCGGGGCCTCGGCGACACCGTGCGGTGGGACGGCGCGAAGGCGCGGGAACTGTTCGACGCGATCCGCGAAGACCGGCCGCTCGCCCCTGCCACGGCCGCCCAGCGGGCCCGGGTGGTGGACGTCGCCCCGGAGGGCATCCGGGTGCAGGTCGAGAACGGCACGACCACGCCCGGTCTCGCCCGGCGCGTGGACGCCGCGCTCAGGTCCACCGGCTTCCGCACCACGGGCACGCCGCGGACCGCGCAGGAGCGCGGGGCCCGGCGCACGGTCATCGTCTACGACCCCCGCTGGAACCGCTCCGCGAAAGCCCTCGCCACGGCCCTGCCCGGCAGTGAACTGCGGGCCGCTCCCGGGCGGGGGGCCGTCCTCACGGTAATCGCCGGTGCGGATTTCCGGGCGGTCACCCGCGTCCACGGCGAGGATCCGGACGCGGGGCGGGCGGGGGCGGTGAGGGGGGACCAGGTGGCCTGCACCTGATTCGGGCGCCGCACCGGTCGTCCGGGGTCCCGGTGGGCGCCGGAGGCGCCCTGGCTTTCGGGCAGTCGGGGACTGCCGCGGCGCAAGGCCGGCACCACCTCGACGACACACGCTGAGCGCCGGAGGCACCCCGAATGGGGCGCGGGGAACTGCGCGAGCGACCACGACGGGACCTGAAGATCGCCACCGGCCCCAGCGCACCCAGCGCACCCCGTACCTCCGAATACATCCGAGCACGTCCGACCACATATGTGACGCACCTCACGTATGCCGTCTACCACACGACCAGCGCACCCCCGGCCCCTATGTGAGGGACGCCCGCATACCGCGTCCCCCAACCCCTTTGCCGCCTCCGGCCCCCGGAACTTTGCATCAGCTCTGCAACAGCACGGGCGCAGAGCTCCTCGCGCCCTGTAAGCGCCCTGGCAGGAGCCTGCACACTGGCCCGTATGAGTGAATGGCAAGGGGGCTCCTCCCGTCCGGGCGGCACCGGGAACGGCGGGGGCTGGCCCGACCAGAACGGCCAGGACCGTTACGGGCGCGGCAGCGGCAGCACACAGCCGGAGGGCGCGCGCGTGATGCGGCGCGTCCCGCGCGGGCAGGCGCCCCGGCCCCGCCCGTCCGTCCCGCCGGGCGCCCCCGCCAGACCGCCGGTCATCCCGACGCAGCCGACCGGCAGACCGGGCGGCCCGTACGCGGACGGCTTCGAGGGCCCGGAGGGCCCCTACGACAGCGGCTACAGCTCGGGCCAGGTCTACGGCTCCCCGCAGCGCCGCGGCCCGGGCGGCGGCGGGTACGACGGCTACGACGGGTACACCGCCGGCACGCGCCCCCGCCCGAACTGGGGCCGCCGGATCAAGTGGACCGTGCTCACCGTGGTCGTCGTCGTGGTCGTGGCGTCCATCGGCACCTACTTCTGGGCCGACTCCAAGCTCCGCAGGGACGTCGACCTCTCGAAGGTGATCGACCGGCCCGCGGCGGGCAAGGGCACCAACTACCTGATCGTCGGCTCCGACAGCCGCGAGGGCATGTCCGCCGAGCAGAAGAAGGAACTGCACACCGGGTCGGCGGAGGGCAAGCGCACGGACTCGATGATCATCCTGCACGTCGGCGACAACGGCGACACGATGATCTCGCTGCCGCGCGACTCCGACGTCGAGATCCCCACCTTCAAGGGCTCCGAGTCAGGCAAGACGTACCCGGGCACGGGCCGGCACACCAAGCTCAACGCCGCCTACGCAGAGGACGGCCCGGAACTGCTGGTGCGCACGATCGAGTACAACACCGGCCTGCACATCGACCACTACGCGGAGATCGGCTTCGCCGGGTTCGCGAACATCGTGGACGCGGTCGGCGGCGTCGAGATGACCCTGGACCAGGGCTTCAAGGACAAGTACTCGGGCGCGGACTTCAAGGCGGGCAAGCAGACGCTCAACGGCCAGCAGGCGCTGGCGTTCGTCCGCACCCGGCACGCGTTCGCCGCCAGCGACCTGCAACGCACCAAGAACCAGCAGAAGTTCCTGGCGGCCCTCGCCCACCAGGTGGCCACCCCGTCGACGGTGCTCAACCCGTTCAAGCTGTACCCGGTGCTGGGTGCGGGCCTGGACTCGCTGATCGTCGACAAGGACATGAGCCTGTGGGACCTGGCCTCCATGTTCTGGGCGATGAAGGGCGTCTCCGGCGGCGAGGGCAAGCAGATGAACATGCCGGTCTCCGGCTCCGTCGGCGGCAACCTCCTCTGGGACAAGGCGAAGGTCAAGACGCTGGTGGACGAGCTGAAGAACGACGAGAAGGTGACGGTGTCGGGCAACTGAGCCCCGTTCTCCGCCCCCTGCCACCACGGCCCGCCGATCACGTCGGCGGGCCGTCGGCGTACGGTGCCGGGCGGGGCGGCAGCCGGCCGCCGGGACCCCCAGCGAGGCAGGACGTGCAGGAGAACACCCCCACCACCCCCACCATGACCCCCACGAGCGGCACCACGGCGCAGGACGGACGGCCGGACGTGTTCCGCGCGCCGGGCGAGTCCCGTACGCCGGACGTGTTCCGCGCGCCGGGCGAGTCCCGTACGCCGGACGTGTCCCGCGCGCCGGGCGTGTCCCGTACGCCGGACGCGGCCCGTACGCCGGACGCGGCCCCGGGCGGGGCGTCCGGCGCCGCGCAGGCCGCCGCCGCGCCCGCCGACCGCGGCCGGGTCGCGGAGTTCCGCGGGTCGCTCGGACTGGACGCCCTCGTCGACATCCACACCCACTTCATGCCGGAGCGCGTCCTGACCAAGGTCTGGGCGTACTTCGACGCGGCCGGGCCGCTGGTCGGCCGCCCCTGGCCGATCACCTACCGGGAACGGGAGGAGCGGCGCCTCACGATCCTCCGGGGCTACGGCGTCCGGGCCTTCACCTCGCTGCTCTACCCGCACCGGCCGGGCATGGCCCGGTGGCTGAACGACTGGGCGGCGGACTTCGCCGCCCGCACCCCCGACTGCCTGCACTCGGCGACGTTCTTCGCGGAGCCGGAGGCCGCCGCCGACGTGCGCCGGGCGCTGGAGCAGGGCGCGCGGGTCTTCAAGTGCCATGTGCAGGTCGGCGGCTTCGACCCCAACGACCCGGTGCTCGACGCGGCCTGGGGGCTGCTGGCCGAGGCCGAGGTGCCGGTGGTGACGCACTGCGGCTCGGGCCCCGTGCCCGGCGCCTTCACCGGCCCGGGCCCGATCGCGGCACTGCTCACCCGCCATCCCCGGCTGCGGCTGGTCGTCGCCCACCTGGGCATGCCGGAGTACGAGGAGTTCCTGGACCTGGCCGAGCGGCACGAGCGGGTGATGCTGGACACCACCATGGCGTTCACGCCCTTCGTGGAGTCCGAGGCCCCCTTCCCGCGGACCGCACTCCCCCGCCTCGCCGCCCTCGCCGACCGCATACTCCTCGGCACCGACTTCCCCAACATCCCCTATCCGTACGCCGACGCCCTCACGGCCCTGGAACAGACCGGCCTGGGCCCGGCCTGGCTCCGCGCGGTCTGCCACGACAACGGGGCGCGGCTGTTCGGGCTGTGAGTCCCCCGGCCCCGGCGCCGTCCGTCGCCCACCGCACGGTTGGGGGCCACAAGGTGTCCCCGGCGGTCCCGCGCGGGCCCGATCCTCCACTCCGCGCACCGCGGCGCCGCGCTCACGGCACCGCTCGCCATGCCCCTCATGCCGACTCCCCGGCCGAGCCGGTGACGGCCAGCGTCTTGTAGTGGTCGCACAACCACGCCACCTCCCGGGCGAGGCTCCGGGCGTGCTGCGTCGCGGACACCAGCCCCACACCCGGCGACGAGGCCAAGCGCACACGGGCGCTCTCCACGGACAACTGGACACGGATCCGCCCACCGTCGTACTCCGGCAGCAACCTGGCGGCGTCCTCCCGCAGGGGATCAGCACCTGCGCGTAGCCGCGCAACCGCATGGTCATCTCGCCGAGGTCTTCGGATCGCGGTAGCGGCGCAGTTTCGTCGAGCAACTCGGCCGCAGCGGCGCGCGTCGACTCGACGTCAGAGTGCACAGGGTCGTCCATTTCGGACGCCGTACACGATTGATCACTTTCTGTGACTCTCCTCATGTCAAATACGGGGCGCCGGCACGGGGCCTCAAGGGCACATTGCCCGCCTGACCTGTGGAAGTGCCACTGACCGTCAGCAGATCACAGCGGTACGCCTGTCACGTCAGCCAACTCGCGCATCTCCGTTGTCAACGTCCGACGCCGCTTGGTGATCCGAGCCATGATGTCCCGTGCGTAACGCTGCTGAGGCAGCCATTTCGATGGCAGGACCACGGCCAGTTCGGCGAACTGGTCATGGGCGAAGAGCGGGTCAGCGTCTTGGAGAGCCGCGCGCAACCCCCAGGGGCGGGCGCATCGTCACTGACGTACGCGGCGGCGGCGGTGCCATCAGCGCGGCACGTACCGGAGCCCAGTGGCCACCGGCTGGCTCGTCCGTCGGGGCTGTGTCACGGCGCAGAAGCATGCTGGTACTCACGTAGGGCCATGGCCAGAGCACGTGCCGTCTCCAACCTGGTGTCTCCCGCGCTCCCCTGCTCCAGCTTCCGGATAGTGGAGAGGGAGACTCCTGAGGCGGTGGCCAGCTCTCGCCGTGCGAGGCCCCGCCGCTTTCGGAGGTCTCGGACGTGCCGACCGATACGGGTGTCACCGCTCTCGGACATACTGGCACCTCCGTTCGGACCTGGACAATCCGAACCGTACTCCGCCGAATGCCCGGCGGGACATCGCGAGGCACTGCGGCCACAGGGAGGCAGGGCCTGGCTTTTCGTCAGATCTTGTACAGGTGGTGCGGGATCGCTCGCTCCCAGACCGTTTCGAAGGCGGCGGAGCACAGCTTCAGGGCTGCCGGGTCTGAAGTTATCTCGTCGTCCAACGACTACTCCATCTTCTCGGTGCTCGACTCCACCCCTGCAACAAGATCTTCTGAGCCTCCACGTCCGTCCGCACGGTGGGGCAGTGGTCCGGTCCGTGTCGGGGTCGATTCCGATGAACTCTGCGACCATTTCTGACGATCATGGGGAAAGGCGAGGAAGGGCTCTGCCAAGAGGGGTGTCCTTGCAAGTCAGAGCCCTGGAACAGGGGGCCGGTCGAGGTCGGCGCGGTACCGGCCGCAGCCTCCCCGACCGGTCGGAGGAGCGGCAGGCTGCGGGGAGGTTACGCGGTTTTCCCGTTCCGTCAACCGTGATCGCTTGACCCCCGCGCCCTGGCCTCGGGAGCATCAACGCAGATGCGGTGTACTGGCAGCACCGGAGAGGGGAACAGACCATGAAGGTCACCAAGCTGGTCAGCACGTGCGACATCACGGACTGTCCGACGATCTACGCGACGGATCGCGGCACGCTCTTGGTCCAGGGAGAGACTCCGACCGACCACGGGCTTCAGATTCCCGCTCACGAAACTCTGGTCGAGATCCCGATGGAACTGATCCAAAAGGCTATCCGTGACAACCTCGTCTAGGACCCTCGGCGACCTCTTCGACGCGTTCCAGCATGCGGCGTTCCGGCTCGAAACCCTCGACGACTACAGCAAGTCGGGGAACGTCGATGCCTATCACGCGTTCCTGGCCGGGGAGCCGCAGCCGGACGACTACAACGCGGGCTGGGTCGAAGAACTCCGCTCACACACAGGAAAAGGGAAACGGGTCTACCGGGTTCACATTCTGCGCCGCCCGCTCACGGATTATCTTAGGTTCGAACTCGGGTGGGGATACCAGAAGAACATGTCCGGGGGTGAGGAGTTCTTCATTCTGGACATTACCGACAGGTCGAACCCGCTGCAGAACGTACCTGACTTCTGGCTCTTCGACTCCGAGTCCGTGGCCGTGATGAACTACGACGGCGCCGGAAAGTACCTGGGCTCGGAAGTCCTGTCATCGGAACGAACGGCGGAATTCGCCGGGCACCGTGACTCGGCACTCACCCATGCGGAGCCCTTCACGGAATGGTGGGCTAAGTACGGGGCGTGAACAGGGCACAGTTGGGGGCCGCGCTGCGGGCGCTGCGTCAGGCATCCGGGAAGGAAGCCAAAGCGGTCGCCCGTGGCGCTCTCATGTCTCCGTCCAAGCTCTCCAAGATCGAGAATGCGAAGCTGGCGCCCAGCGCGACGGACGTCGAACGCATTCTGATTTCCATCGGCGTGTCCGAGGAGATCAAGGCCGAGTACACCGACGCCGCTCGAACGGCCGGCACCGAGACGACCGAGTGGCGGCTGTTGAAACGGGTTGGAGTCCACAAGGGTCAGCAGGAGGTCAAGGCTCTTGAAGCCCAGATGTCAGTGCTGCGGATGTTCCAACCAGCTCTGGTTCCGGGTCTGCTCCAGACTCCTGAGTACATTTGGGCTGTCCTGCAACGTCACAGTCTGAGTGAAGATACCCTCAACCGCACCGTCAGAGGCCGGTTGGAACGCCAAGCAATCCTCTACGACAACACCAAGTCATTGCGGTTCGTGATCACGGAACCCGTTCTACGGTGGCGGCTCGTCCCGCCGTCGATGATGGCTGCCCAGTTGGACCGAATCGTTTCGATGTCGCGTCTGTCTCACATCGACATCCAAGTAGTCCCGTTGAGCGTTCAGCAGCATGACATCGCGAACCACTCGTTCGCCATCCGGGACAACCGCCTGGTCACCGTCGAGACGGTCCACGCCGAGGTGCTCGTCACCGACCCCAGGGACGTGGAAATCTACGTAGAGAAATTCCACGGGTTCGAACAGGTGGCGCTGTCCGGTGACGACATGCGTGGCCTGGTCGAAGGTATCCGCGACGACTTCTTGCGGGAACAGGAAACAGGCTAGAGCCGCATCCATGGCCCGCCGAAGATAGCGCCGTGGAGAGCGAAGAGAGAACTGCCGATCCTGGAACCCACACGACAGCACGGACGTGCCAGGCAGACCTGCGGGCCGGAGTAAGCCGTGGCCACGACGGACGATCTTCCACCGCTGCTCACAAGCGCTTGGCCGCCATGCGAGTGCTGGCACTGCACGAAACGCGGCCAAGGTTCCAGGCGCTGAAGTCTCTCCCTCTCCTCCCATGGGCTCCCGTCCGACCCGGGCGGCGGCGGTCAGCCATGACCGCGATCAGTTGAGCAGGAAGGTGCAGTGATGCTGAACAGGAGTGAACTGTACGCGCTCGACATCAGCGGGGCCTCGTTCGTGAAGGCGTGCGGCGGCCCCTGCACGGAAGGATGCGTGACCCTGGCCCGCATCGGCGGCGACGCCTGGGCCCTCGGGGACAGCAAGCGGCCGGACGCGGAGCCGCTGCGGTTCACCACGGAGGAGCTGGACGCGGCCGGTATCGACCCGGCGCGCTTCGGCCTGACCGTCTGATCCTCCCCCTCCACCAGCCGGGCCGTATTCATCCCCCGTCCATGGATTCGGCCCGGCTGGCATCTCTCGAACGGGAACGGCTCGTGCACCACCACGGCTATCTGTGGACCGGCCCGAAAGAGCGCTTCGACAACGAAGCTCTACGGCGTCCCCCACACCCTGATCCTCCACCCGCTCCGGTATCCGATGGTGACGTACAGGCGGAACGCCTACTCAAGCGCTACCGGGAAGTGGTGACAGAATTCCCGACGTCCGATCTGCCGCCGATCGAAACGTCGTACTGGCTGATCAAACCCCGCGCCCTGGTTCGTGGCACATGGGACGAGGCCGAAGAGGCGGCGGCCTGGCTCGGGGAGCGGCTGGCCGCGTACGCGCTCCGGTTCGCCTCCGAGCGGGATCGCGACACCACTCGGCTGGCCCTATTGGTCACAGCTACTGCGGAGCGGCTGGAGTCAGGTACGGATGTGTCGTGGGGCTTCTACCTCGAACGCCCCTCGTATCTGCACCTTGCGCTGGTGACATGCTCCCCGAACCGCTCGATGCCCGACCTGGCCTGCCCCATGCGGTAGCCGGAGCAATCGGGTAGGAGGGCCGGGCCGCCCGGCCCTCCTACCCGGTTTCCGCAGCGGCGGCCGTGATGGGCTCCCGAAGCCCTTGAACAGCCTCTGACCTGCAAAGCCTCCGACCTGCAAAACCTGCTAGGGAAGGTTCCTCGCCATCACGATCCGCTGGACCTGGTTCGTGCCCTCATAAATCTGCGTGATCTTCGCATCGCGCATCATCCGCTCCAGCGGGTAGTCCCGCGTGTAGCCGTAGCCGCCGAGGAGCTGGACCGCGTCCGTGGTGATCTCCATGGCGGCGTCCGAGGCGAAGCACTTGGCGGCGGCGCCGTGGAAGGTGAGGGCCTCCTCCTTGCCGCCGGCGGCGACGCGCTCCGACTTGGCCGCCGCCGCGTACGTGAGCTGGCGGGCCGCCTCCAGCTTCATCGCCATGTCGGCCAGCATGAACTGGACGCCCTGGAAGTCCCCGATCGGCTTGCCGAACTGCTTGCGCTCCTGGACGTAGCCCTTGGCGTAGTCGAGCGCGCCCTGGGCGATGCCGAGGGCCTGGGCGGCGATGGTGATCCGGGTGTGGTCCAGGGTCCGCATCGCGGTGGCGAAACCGGTGCCCTCCTCGCCGATCAGGCGGTCGGCGGGGATGCGGACGTCGTCGAAGTAGACCTCGCGGGTCGGGGAGCCCTTGATGCCGAGCTTCTTCTCGGGCGCGCCGAAGGACACGCCCGGGTCGGACTTCTCGACGACGAAGGCGGAGATGCCGCGCGAGCGCTGCTCCGGGTCCGTCACCGCCATCACTGTGTAGTACTCGGAGACGCCGGCGTTGGTGATCCAGCGCTTGACGCCGTTCAGCACGTAGTGGTCGCCGTCACGTACCGCCCTGGTCTTCATGCCCGCCGCGTCCGAGCCCGCGTCCGGCTCGCTCAGGCAGTACGAGAACATCGCGTCGCCCTTGGCGAGCGGGGCCAGGTAGCGCTTCTTCAGGTCCTCCGAGGCGGAGAGGATCAGCGGCATCGAGCCCAGCTTGTTCACCGCCGGGATCAGCGACGAGGACGCGCAGACCCGCGCCACCTCCTCGATCACGATGACGGTGGCGAGGGCGTCGGCACCCGCGCCGCCGTAGCTCTCCGGGACGTGCACCGCGTGCAGGTCGGCGGCGCGCAGCGCGTCCAGCGCCTCCTGCGGGAAACGGGACTCCTCGTCCACCGCGGCCGCGAACGGCGCGATCTTCGCCTCGGCGAGGGAGCGCACCGTCTCCCGGAGCATGATGTGTTCCTCCGACGGCTGGTACAGGTCAAACGCCGCGTTTCCCGCCGATCCCGCCACTGCCATTCACTCCTTAGCCCCAGACACCTGCACCGTCACGTGCACCGTCACGACCCCGCCGGCCCGCGGGCACGCCCGCACCGCCCTGGACACGGTCGCTAACTACCGTTAAGTAACCGCATCCTACGGGCCCGCCCCCGGCAGGCACAGGCACACGCGCGTGAGCTTCCCGACAGCGTCCGGAGGCAGTCGTTCAGGGCCTGCCCACAGGGGCCCGCGGCTATGCTCGGGCCAGCGCACGACCGCCCACATACACCCACACCGTCCTCGCAGAAGTCCTGGAGTACGCATGCCTCTCAAGATCACCGTGATCGGCACGGGTTACCTCGGGGCCACCCACGCGGCGGCCATGGCCGAGCTGGGCTTCGAGGTGCTGGGACTCGATGTCGCGCCCGAGAAGATCGAGATGCTCTCGCGCGGCGAGGTCCCGATGTACGAGCCGGGGCTCGAGGAGCTGCTGCGGGCGCACGTCGCCGGGATCGAGGGGTCCAGCGGGCGGCTGCGCTTCACGATGGACTGGGCCGAGGCCGCCGACTTCGGCGATGTGCACTTCGTCTGCGTGAACACCCCCCAGAAGCACGGCGAGTACGCCTGCGACATGTCGTATGTGAACGCGGCGGTGGACTCGCTCAGCAAGCAGCTGCGCAAGCCGGCGCTGGTGGTGGGGAAGTCCACGGTGCCGGTGGGAAGCGCGGCGCAGCTGGCGGGCCGGATCGCGGAGCTGGCGCCCGCGGGCAGCGACGTCGAGCTGGCGTGGAACCCGGAGTTCCTGCGCGAGGGGTTCGCCGTCGAGGACACCCTGCACCCGGACCGGATCGTGGTCGGCGTGCGCAGCGAGCGCGCCGAGAAGCTGCTGCGTGAGGTGTACGCGAAACCCGTCGCCGAGGGCTCCCCGTTCATCGTCACGGACTTCCCGACCGCGGAGTTGGTGAAGACCTCGGCGAACTCGTTCCTGGCCACGAAGATCTCGTTCATCAACGCCATGGCGGAGGTCTGCGAGGCGGCCGGCGGCGACGTCGCCAAGCTCGCCGAGGCCATCGGGCACGACGAGCGGATCGGCAAGAAGTTCCTGCGGGCCGGGATCGGCTTCGGCGGCGGGTGCCTGCCCAAGGACATCCGGGCCTTCATGGCCCGCGCGGGCGAGCTGGGCGCCGACCAGGCGCTGACGTTCCTCCGCGAGATCGACTCCATCAACATGCGGGCCCGCGGCCAGATGGTCGCCCTGGCGCGCGAGGGCGTGGGCGGGAGCTTCCTGGGCAAGCGGGTCGCGGTGCTGGGCGCCGCGTTCAAGCCGGACTCCGACGACGTCCGGGACTCGCCGGCGCTGAACGTCGCCGGGCAGATCCACCTCCAGGGCGGCCAGGTCACCGTCTACGACCCGAAGGGCATGCCGAACGCCAGGCGGGTCTTCCCGACCCTCGGCTACGCCGAGTCGGCGCTGGACGCGGTGCGCGGCGCTGACGTGGTGCTGCACCTCACGGAGTGGCGTGAGTTCCGTGAGCTGGATCCGGCGGCGCTGGCGCCGGTCGTCGCCCGGCGGCTCGTCCTCGACGGCCGCAACGCGCTCGACGCGGCGCGGTGGCGTGCGGCCGGTTGGACGTACCGGGCGATGGGCCGCCCGACGGCCTGACAGCGCCCTGTCGGGCGACGGTGCCCCGTCAGGGGCTCCCCCTGGCCCCGGGGTGCCCCTGGCGCCCCCTTCAGAGGCACGGGGAACTGCGCGAGCAGCCACGACGCGACCCTGGAGGTCGCCACCGGCCGCAAGGGGCGGCCTGTGCCCTGCCGGGCGGCCTGTGCCCTGCCCCGGCCACCGGCCGTCCCCCGGCGCCCCTTGACGGAACCGGGGCACCCGGCGAACCACGGGCGCCCCGAGCGGAACCGGGGAACCTCAGCCGTCGAGTTCGCCGATCGTCGCGTTGGACGGGGCCCGGCGGGCCCCGAGGTCCGCGGCGACGGACTCCGCCGCGCCCAGTACCCGCACCGCGTTCCGCCAGGTCAGCTTCGCCAGGTCCGCGCGGGACCAGCCCCGGGTGTGCAGCTCCGCGATGAGGCGGGGATAGCCGGAGACGTCGTCCAGACCGCTCGGCGTGAAGGCCGTGCCGTCGTAGTCGCCGCCGATGCCGATGTGGTCGATGCCGGCCACCTCGCGCATGTGGTCCAGGTGGTCGGCGACCGTGGCGACGGTCGCGACGGGGCGCGGGTGGCGCTCCTCGAAGGCACGGTGCACGGCCAGCGCCTCCGGAGTGGTGTCCAGGTGGTGCAGGCCGTGGGCGCGCATGTTCTCGTCGGCCGCCTCGGTCCAGGCGACCGCGGCGGGCAGCACGAACTTGGGCACGAAGGTGCCCATCGCCACGCCGCCGTTCGCGGGCAGCCGCTCCAGGACGTCGTCCGGGATGTTCCGCGGGTGGTCGCAGACGGCGCGCGCCGAGGAGTGCGAGAAGATCACGGGCGCCTCGGTAGCGTCCAGCGCGTCCCGCATCGTGCTGGGCGCGACATGCGAGAGGTCGACCAGCATGCCGATGCGGTTCATCTCCCGCACCACCTCGCGGCCGAACGCAGAGAGCCCGCCGACGCCCGGCTCGTCGGTGGCCGAGTCCGCCCAGGGGACGTTGTCGTTGTGGGTGAGCGTCATGTAGCGCACCCCGAGCCGGTACAGACCGCGCAGCGTCGCCAGCGAGCAGTTGATGGAGTGGCCGCCCTCCGCACCCATCAGGGAGGCGATGCGCCCCTCGGCGCGCGCCCGCTCCATGTCGGCGGCGGTGCGCGCCGGGGCCAGGGCCTCCGGGTAGCGGGCGAGGAGTTGCTCGACGCAGTCGATCTGTTCCAGGGTGGCGCTCACGGCGTCGTCCCCGGCGAGGTCGCTGCGGACATAGACGGACCAGAACTGCGCGCCCACCCCGCCGGCCCGCAGCCGGGCCAGGTCGGTGTGCAGGAACGCGCTCTGGTCGGCGGCGATGTCGCGCCGGCCGAGGTCGTAGCGGACCTGCTTGCGCAGCGCGTGCGGGAGGTCGTTGTGCCCGTCGACGACGGGGTACTCGCTCAGCAGCGCACGGGCCTCGGTGAGGGCGTCGGCGGCCCGGGCCTCGGGCTCGGCGGCCGAGGGCCCGGCCGAGGCGGACGAGGCCGTGGAGGCGGCGGAGGCAGACGCGGCCGAGGGCCCGGCCGAGGCGGACGAGGCCGTGGAGGCGGCGGAGGCGGACGCGGCCGAGGGCCCGGCGGAGGCAGACGCGCCGGTGGAGGCGGCGGAGGCGGACGAGGCCGTGGAGACCGCGGCAGTGGCCGGTGTCCCGGCGGATTCGGACGCCATCTCCTCACTTCCCCGAACGGAAGCCGAAGCCCGCGGCGCCGCTCTGCGTCTTGGCGCGCAGCCGCCGGCCCTTCTCGGTCGCCTGCTCGTTCAGCTGCCGCTGGAACTCCTGCATCCGGGCGAGCAGCTCGTCGTCGTGCGCCGCGAGAATCCGGGCGGCGAGCAGGCCGGCGTTGCGGGCGCCGCCGACGGAGACCGTGGCGACCGGCACCCCGGCCGGCATCTGCACGATGGAGAGCAGGGAGTCCAGGCCGTCCAGGTGCTTCAGCGGCACCGGGACGCCGATCACCGGCAGCGGGGTGACCGCGGCGAGCATCCCCGGCAGGTGCGCCGCGCCGCCCGCGCCCGCGATGATCGCCCGCAGCCCGCGGCCGGCGGCCTGCTCGCCGTACGCGATCATCTCCTGGGGCATCCGGTGCGCGGAGACCACGTCGACCTCGTAGGCGATCTCGAACTCGTCGAGCGCCTGGGCCGCCGCCTCCATGACGGGCCAGTCGGAGTCCGAGCCCATCACGATGCCGACGGCCGGGCCCTCGACGGCCCGTGCGGCACCCGCGGTGCGGGCGGCGTCCGTGCCCACCGACGTGACCGGGCCCGCCGAGGCGCCCGGTGCGTCCTGGCCCGCCGAATCAGGGGAGTGCGTCATTCCGTGATCGTTCCTCTGAGGTAGCCGGCAGCGTGACGGGCGCGTTCCAGCACATCGTCCACGTCGTCGCCGTAGGTGTTGACGTGCCCCACCTTGCGGCCGGGCTTCACGTCCTTGCCATACATATGGATCTTGAGCTGGGGGTCGCGGGCCATGCAGTGCAGGTAGGCCGCGTACATGTCGGGGTAGTCGCCGCCGAGGACGTTGCACATCACGGTCCATGGCGCGCGGGGCCGGGGGTCGCCGAGCGGCAGGTCGAGGACGGCGCGGACGTGGTTGGCGAACTGCGAGGTGATCGCGCCGTCCTGGGTCCAGTGGCCGGAGTTGTGCGGCCGCATCGCCAGCTCGTTGACGAGGACGCGGCCGTCGCGGGTCTCGAACAGCTCGACGGCGAGGTGGCCGACGACGCCCAGCTCCTTCGCGATCCGCAGCGCCAGCTCCTCGGCGTGCAGCGCGAGGTCCTGGGAGAGGCCGGGCGCGGGCGCGATGACCGTGTCGCAGACGCCGTTCACCTGCTGGGACTCGACGACGGGGTAGGCGACGGCCTGGCCGTGCGGCGAGCGGACCACGTTGGCGGCCAGCTCCCGGGCGAAGTCGACCTTCTCCTCCGCCAGCACGGGCACCCCGGCCTTGAAGGGCTCGGCGATCGCGGGGTCGTCCGCGGACCTGACCACCCAGACGCCCTTGCCGTCGTAGCCGCCGCGCACGGTCTTCAGGACGACCGGGAAGCCACCGCCCGCAGTGGGGCCCCCCGCGCCATCCGCGCCCCCGGCTGCGCCGTCCGCGCCCCCGGCCTGCTCGGCGGCGAACGCCGCCACGTCGGCCGGGTCCCGCACGATGCGGTGCCGCGGGCTGGGCACCCCGAGGGCGTCCAGCCGGGCCCGCATCACGCCCTTGTCCTGGGCGTGCACCAACGCGTCCGCACCCGGACGCACCCGGACGCCATCGGCCTCCAGGGCGCGCAGGTGCTCCGTGGGCACGTGCTCGTGGTCGAACGTGATCACGTCGCAGCCCTGCGCGAAGGCGCGCAGCGTCGCCAGGTCGCGGTAGTCGCCGACGACAACGTCGCCCACCACCTGCGCCGCCGAGTCCTGCGGGGTGTCACTGAGGAGCTTGAACTTGATGCCCAGCGGGATGCCCGCCTCGTGTGTCATACGAGCGAGCTGGCCACCGCCGACCATGCCGACTACCGGGAACGTCACAGCCCCAGGGTATCGGCCGCGGAGAGCGGCCCGAGAGGGCTGGTTAGCATGGTGCGGTTGACGCACACGAGCGACGAGCGAGTCGGGGGCGGGACGAGACCATGGACCAGGACGACGCCGCGCATCCGAAGACATCGCCCGCAGGCGCGCTGTGGGCGCGGGTGGAGCGGACGGTGCGCGAGCTCGTCAAGTTCGGTGCGGTCGGCGGCGCGGGGCTCCTCGTCAACCTGCTCGTGTTCAACCTGGTACGCAGCGCGACCGACCTCCAGGTGGTGCGCGCCAGCGTCATCGCGACGGTGGTCGCCATCGTCTTCAACTACGTGGGGTTCCGGTACTTCGCGTACCGGGACCGCGACAAGAGCCGGCGGACCAAGGAGCTGGGCCTCTTCCTGCTGTTCAGCGCGGTCGGGCTGGTGATCGAGAACGGCCTGCTGTACGCGGCGACGTACTGGTTCGGCTGGGACTCCCCGTTGCAGAGCAACATCTTCAAGTTCCTCGGCATCGGCCTCGCCACGCTGTTCCGTTTCTGGTCGTACCGGACGTGGGTCTTCCGGACGCTGCCGCAGCGGCCCCCGGCCGCCCCGGTGCCCGCGCGGAACGGGCGTCCGTAGCGTCAACGGCCGACGTCGGCCCGGCTTCCTGAAGGGGCGCGGGGAAGTGCGCGGCCAACCGCCCATCGGCCGGTGGTCCGGATACGACCGAAACTGCCCCTTGTGGCCGGTGGCGACCCGCAGGGTCGCCATGGCTGTCCCCCATTGCCTGAAAGGAAGAGGTACCCCCCAGCGGTTCCCCGTGCCCTTCAGGGGCACAGGCAGGCCGCAGGCCGCCCCGGCCAGGGCTCACCGCAGGGCTTACCGCACAGTCGGCTCGCCCGTCCCCGCGGGCCTCCGCAGTGGTGTGCGGGACAGGAAGAGGCCGAAGACGGGCGGCTTCGCCTGGAGCATCTCCAGGCGGCCGCCGTCGGCCTCGGCGAGGTCGCGGGCGACGGCGAGCCCGATCCCCGTGGAGTTCCGGCCGCTGATCGTCCGCTCGAAGATGCGCGCGCCGAGGTCGGCGGGGACCCCGGGCCCCTGGTCCGTGACCTCGATCACCGCCTGGTTGCCGGTGACGCGCGTGCGCAGGGCGACCGTGCCGCCGCCGTGCATCAGGGAGTTCTCGATCAGCGCGGCGAGCACCTGGGCGACCGCGCCGGGCGTGCCCACGGCCGTCAGGTGCTGTTCGCCGGAGTTGATGATGGCGCGTCCCGCGCTGCGGTAGGCCGGGCGCCACTCCTCTATCTGCTGCTTGATCACCTCGTCCAGGTCGAACGCGACGGCGTTGCCGGTGCGCGGGTCCCGGGAGTTGGTGAGCAGCCGCTCCACGACGTCCGTGAGCCGCTCGACCTGGGTGAGCGCGATGGTCGCCTCCTCCTTGACGGTGTCCAGGTCGTCGGTGACCGTGATCTCCTCCAGGCGCATGGAGAGCGCGGTGAGCGGGGTGCGGAGCTGGTGCGAGGCGTCCGCGGCGAGGCGGCGCTCGGCGGTGAGCATCCGGGCGATGCGCTCCGCGGACCCGTCCAGCACGTCGGCGACGCGGTCCAGCTCGGGTACCGCGTACCGCTTGTGGCGGGGCCTGGGGTCGCCGGAGCCGAGGCGCTCGGCGGTCTCGGCGAGGTCGGTGAGCGGGGAGGTGAGGCGGTTGGCCTGGCGGACCGCGAGCAGCACGGCCGCGGCGATCGCCAGCGCGGCCACCGCCCCGATGATCAGCAGGGTCCTGCCGACCTCCCGGGTGACGGTGGACTGCGGCTGCTCCACGGTGACGGTCTCGCCCCGGTCGCCCTTGGCGTTGGCCCTGATCACGTCGCCGGTGGGGCGGGTGCCGATCTCGATGGGCGGCCGGCCGGGGATGTCGATCACCGCGTACCGCTCGGCGACCTGGTCCTTGAGGACGTCGCCGGTGATCTGCCGGTCGGTGAGCAGCCGGCTGTTGACGATGCTGACCAGGCGCACCGCCTCCGAGTCCACCCGCTCATGGGCGCTGTTGCTGATCGTGCGGGTCTCGACGATGACGAGCGAGACCCCGAACACGGCGATCACGACGAGCACCACGGCGAGCGTGGAGTTGATCAGGCGGCGGCGCACGGCGCAGGCACCTCCGGTAGGTCTGGCTAGCGCTGTGACCGGGAAGGTTCGCCGGAAGCTCGCGACTCCCCCACTGCGAGCCGGTGAACCGTTCCGGTCACTGCACTAGGGAGCTTCTGATGGATCTCCGCGGCGTCGCGACGCCCGGCACGCTCCCCCACGCTCGGCTGCGCTCGCGCGGGGGCACCCCCACTCGCCGCACCGGGCACAAGCCCACGTACGCCCAGTACGAGGACTTGCACCCGGCACGCCGAGAGCACGCACCGAACGCCGCTCCTTCCCCACGAAGATCCATCAGAAACCCCCTAACTCTTCTCGAAGCGGAAGCCGACCCCGCGGACGGTGGCGATGTACCGGGGGTTGGCCGCGTCGTCGCCGAGCTTCTTGCGGAGCCAGGAGATGTGCATGTCGAGGGTCTTGGTGGACGACCACCAGGTGGTGTCCCAGACCTCGCGCATCAACTGGTCGCGGGTGACCACCCGGCCGGCGTCCCGCACCAGCACCCGGAGCAGGTCGAACTCCTTCGCGGTGAGCTGGAGTTCCTCCTCGCCCATCCAGGCGCGGTGCGACTCGACGTCGATCCGCACGCCGTGCGTCGCGGGCGGCTGCTGGGGCTCGGCGGCGCCGCGGCGCAGCAGGGCCCGCACCCGGGCGAGCAGTTCGGCGAGCCGGAACGGCTTGGTGACGTAGTCGTCGGCGCCCGCGTCGAGCCCGACCACGGTGTCGACCTCGTCGGCGCGGGCGGTGAGGATCAGGATCGGCACCGCATGGCCCTCGGCGCGCAGCCTGCGGGCCACCTCCAGGCCGTCCATGCCGGGCAGGCCCAGATCCAGGACGACCAGGTCGACCTGTCCCTGCATGCCGGCGTCCAGCGCGGTGGGGCCGTCCTCCCGTACCTCGACCTCGTACCCCTCCCGGCGCAGGGCACGGGCCAGGGGCTCCGAAATGGACGCGTCGTCCTCGGCGAGCAGTACACGGGTCATGGGGTGATGGTAGTCCGCGTGGCTGAGGGCCCGTGGCGCGATCGGTGGCCGTACCGGGGCGCACGGCACCCTGACATGGGGCGCGCGGTGTGCGCCTGCGGCTTGCGGATGCAATGCTGGCGAACGCCTTGGAAAGAGGGTTGCGCAGGAGATGGGACCTGTGATTCCTGTCTCAACCCTTTCCATATGCGACTCTCACGTGCCGTATGGTGGCAGAACGCCTGTAAGCAGTATTCGGCGGTACTCATCGGTACGCGGAACCACTTCAGGGCCTTTGGGGGCCATCACGGCTTCTTCCCCAAAGGTCACTTCTGTATGTGCCGGTGAGAAGGGGTCGGGCCCCGCCGGTCCCGGTCCCCGAGCAATGACCCGTGGCCGGGCCCCGTGCGTGAGGAAGCGCCCGGGGTGTGGATCCCGGTGTCGTCCGTCACACGCCCCCACCAGGGGTGGTGCCCCCTCCCCCGGGAGCGGGCGTCCCGTCCGCGGGTCCGACGTGCGCCACCGGTTCCGGCCGCGCCCCCCACCGGCGTGCCGCGGTTCCGAACGGAGCGGGAAACCCCCGCGCGGTACGTCCCGACCCACAAGGACCACCCATGGCGTCCAGCCTGACGAAGGACTCGTCCCCGATCCCGGGACCGGAGAAGACCTTCTTCGGCCACCCCCGCGGACTGGCCACCCTGTTCATGACCGAGATGTGGGAGCGCTTCAGCTTCTACGGCATGCGGGCCCTGCTCCCGCTGTACCTCGTCTCCGGCGGTGCCGCGGCCGCCACCGGCTCGCAGGGCGGCGGTCTCGCGATGACCGCGGCCACCGCCACCGCGATCTACTCGATATACCTGGCCATGGTGTACCTGCTGGCGATGCCCGGCGGCTGGTTCGGCGACCGGGTCTGGGGTCCGCGCAGGACGGTCGCCGTCTCGGCCACGGTCATCATGCTCGGCCACCTCACCCTGGCCCTGCCGGGGCAGGCCACGTTCTTCGCCGGTCTCGCGCTGGTCGCCATAGGCTCCGGACTGCTGAAGGCCAACATCTCCACGATGGTCGGCCACCTCTACGACGGCCCGGACGACCCCCGCCGCGACGGCGGCTTCACCGTCTTCTACATGGGCATCAACGTGGGCGCCTTCGCGGCGCCGCTGGTGATCGGCACGGTCGGCCAGCAGGTGAGCTGGCACCTCGGCTTCGCGCTCGCCGCCGTCGGCATGGGCCTCGGCCTGGTGCAGTTCCTGTTCGGCACCCGCCACCTGAACCCGCGCTCCAGCCTGGTCCCCGAGCCGCTGCCCCGCGAGGAACGGAACTCGGTGCTGCGCAAGGCACTGCTGTGGGTGGTGGCGGCCGCGGTGTTCTACGGCGCCGTGGTCGCCGCCGGGCTGTACACCATGAACTGGGCGCTGGTGCCGATCACCGTGGCCGGCCTGCTGATCCCGATCGGGGTGCTGGTCCGCATCAAGCGGGACAAGGAGCTGACGGCCGGCGAGCAGTCCCGGATGACCGGCTACATCTGGTTCTTCGCGGCCGCCGCCATCTTCTGGATGATCTACGACCAGGGCGGCTCCACGCTGGCCATCTTCGCGGCCGACAAGACCGACACCTCGGTCTTCGGCTGGTCCTTCCCGGCCTCCTGGTTCCAGTCGGTGAACCCGGTGCTGATCATGGCGCTGGCGCCGCCGCTCGCCTGGGTCTGGCTGTACCTGGCGCGCCGCGCCAAGGAGCCGAGCACCGTGGTGAAGTTCTCGGCCGGCCTGGCGCTGGTGGGGCTGTCGTTCTTCCTGTTTATGCTGCCGCTGTCGGCGGCGGGCGGCGGCAAGGTCGGCCCGCTGTGGCTGGTCGGGATCTATCTGCTGCAGACGGTCGGCGAGCTGTGCCTCTCGCCGGTCGGCCTGTCGGTGACCACCAAGATGGCGCCGGCCAAGTACGCCTCGCAGATGCTGGGCGTGTGGTTCCTCGCCGTCACCGCGGGCGACTGCGTCACCGGCCTGCTCTCGCTGGCCGGCGTCGACCTCAACACCACCGGGATCGTGGCGCTGGAGGCCGCGGTCGCGGTCCTCGCCGGCATCGGCGTCTACACCTACCGGGGCAGGGTCAGGACCCTGATGGGCCGGGTGCACTGAGGCGATGGGCCGGGTGCACTGAGGCGCCGGCAGGCGGGTCAGGGCCGCCGAGGCCGGCGCCCGGCACGGTCCCTTCGGGGCTCCGGCGCCCCCTAAGGGGAGCCGAGTTCCGCCCAGACGGTCTTGCCCGGCAGTCCGGGCATCCGGATCACCCCCCAGTCCAGGCAGAGGCGCTGCACGATGAACATGCCGTGCCCGCCGGGGCGTCCCGCGCGGTGCGGCGTGCGGGGGGCGGGCTGGCCGGCGCCGCGGTCGGACACCTCGATGCGCAGCATCTTGCGGTCGCAGCCGAGCCAGAGCTCCTCGGGCCCCTCGGCGTGCAGGCAGGCGTTGGTGACCAGCTCGGAGACGACCAGCAGGACGTCCTCGGCCGCGGCGCGCTGGTCGGCGCCGGAAGCCGGCAGCCAGCCCCACGCGTAGAGCGCCTGCCGGGTGAAGTCCCTCGCCAGCGGCACGATGCCGGTGGCGTCGCGGAAGCTGAGGCGGCGGCTGCGGCGGCCCGCGTCGTCCAGCTCGTCCCCCGGGTCGGGGGCGCCGACGATGCCGGCGGCGCTGCCGGGCGCGGCGGCGGCCGGGGCGGGGTCGGTGGGGGCGGGGTCGGTGGGGGCGACGGCACCGGGCACGGAGTAAGCGGGATGCCCCGGCGCCGTCGCGGCGCCCTCGGCACCCGGCTCCGGGCCCCCATCGCCCGGCGAGCCCGGGCGGGTGGTGCTCATCAGCGCTTCACCTCACCGATTCACCAGTTCAACGATTCAGAATGTCAGCAACGGTCCGTGCCTCGCCCGAGGCCGCTCCGCGGGCCGTGGCACGCCTCCCCGGCCGCCGTACGACGACGGATCCACGTGTCTTCTGCCCGGCCGAACCGTGAGAACACCCACTAATTCGACGCGAGAGCTGTGACGCCGGTTACGCGGCGATCACGCAGGGAGAACTGTGGCGTAACGCCTGGTTCAGTCGGCCAGGGCGGCGTCGAGCGTGGGGTGCACGGTGAAGACGGCCTCCGCCCCGGTGATCTCGAAGACCCGGGCGACCACCGGCTGCATGCCCGCCAGGTGGACCTGGCCGCCCTCGGCCTCGGCCTTGAGGCGGGCGCCGAGGAGCACGTTGAGCCCGGTGGAGTCGCAGAACTGCAAGCCGGAGCAGTCGACCACCACCCGGGTGCATCCGTTGCCAAGACTGCTCTCCAGCGGCTCGCGCAGCACGTCCGCGGTGGCATGGTCCAACTCGCCCACCGGGGTCACCACGGCGGTGGAGCCCTGTTCTCGCACCTCGACGTGCAGCCGGCCCTTGTGCGTACTGCCGACCGTCCCGCGGTCCATGCCGTCTCTCTCCCGAGCGTCGTGGGTGTTGCCTGACTCTTTCGAACATTACGCCCTGTGGCCGCCCTCCGGTACCCGAACAACCCCCCAGAAATGGACATTTGGGGCGAACCGCTACTTGCGACGGGTGCGCGAAACCGGGTAGGCCTAGAGGGAAAGCATTCGGACACGTCGGCCTTGGAGGCGCCGCACACCCCAGCCCAGAAAGTGGCTTCGGCAGCCATATGCCGAGAACGATGGAGGACATCATGTCACCCCGGCTCGACGCACCGCACCCTGACCAGGCGACGTCGACTCTCCCCCCTGACCTCACGGACGAGCTCGCGGACCACGCCGCTGGAGCCGACCTCCTCCCGGAGGGCCTGACCGACCTTCCGGAGATCCCCCCTTACGACACGGTGGGTCCCGTCGACGCACGGGCCCTGTCGAAGACCCTCTTCGAGCGCTTGGAGACGCTGGAGGAGGGCACCCATGAGCACGCCTACGTGCGCAACACCCTCGTGGAGCTCAACCTCGCCCTGGTGAAGTTCGCCGCATCCCGGTTCCGCTCCCGCAGCGAGCCGATGGAGGACATCATCCAGGTGGGCACCATCGGCCTGATCAAGGCCATCGACCGCTTCCAGCTCAGCCGCGGCGTCGAGTTCCCCACCTTCGCGATGCCCACGATCGTCGGCGAGATCAAGCGGTTCTTCCGGGACACCTCGTGGTCGGTGCGGGTGCCGCGCCGACTGCAGGAGCTCAGACTCGACCTGGCCAAGGCGGGCGACGAACTCGCCCAGCAGCTCGACCGCGCGCCCACGGTGGCCGAACTCGCCGCACGCCTCGACCTGTCCAGGGACGAGGTCGTGGAGGGCATGGCGGCCAGCAACGCCTACACGGCCAGCTCGCTGGACGCGCAGCCCGAGGAGGACGACTCCGAGGGCGCCCTCGCGGACCGCATCGGGTACGAGGACCATGGGCTGGAGGGGATCGAGTACGTCGAGTCCCTGAAGCCGTTGATCGCGGAGCTGGGGCCCCGCGACCGGAAGATCCTGTCCCTGCGGTTCGTCGCGAACATGACGCAGTCCGAGATCGGGGAGGAGTTGGGCATCTCCCAGATGCACGTCTCCCGGTTGCTCTCCCGCACGTTGGTGCGGTTGCGCAAGGGGCTGACAGTCGAGGAGTGAGCCTGACGGCTCGCCTCGCCCCGGCTCGGCAGGCGGTGGCCCGCCGAGCCGCGGAAGGGGCGCGGGGAACCGCGCGACCAGCCACGACGCGCCTGCGGCGGGCCACCGGGCCGAGACCCCTGGGGTGGGCCGAGGCCCTTGGGCTCTGATGCCTGACCACCGGCCGGTGGGGGCTGGTCGCGCGGTTCCCCGCGTCCCTGCGTGAGCTCGGCTCACAAAAGGCGGGCGCCCGCGCGCCATACCGCCGCCACCAGCGGCACCCCGGGCCGGTAGGCCAGGTGGACGTGGCTGGGGGCGTCCAGGAGCACGACGTCCGCACGGGCGCCGGGCGCGACCCGCCCCACATCGGTGCGGCGCAGCGCCGCCGCGCCCCCGGCCGTGGCCGCCCAGACCGCCTCACCGGGCGTCATCCCCATGTCCCGCACCGCGAGGGCGATGCAGAACGGCAGCGAGGACGTGAACGACGAACCGGGGTTGCAGTCGGTGGACAGCGCCACCGTGGCCCCCGCGTCCAGCAGCCGCCGCGCGTCGGGCCACGCCCCCCGGGTGGAGAACTCCGCACCGGGCAGCAGCGTGGCCACCGTGTCCCCGGACGCGAGCGCCGCCACGTCGTCGTCGGTGAGGTGGGTGCAGTGGTCCGCGCTGGCCGCGCCCAGCTCCACGGCGAGTCGCACACCGGGCCCCGCGGTGAGCTGGTTGGCGTGCACCCGGGGCACGAGGCCCCGTTCCCGGCCCGCGGTGAGCACGGCGCGGGCCTGGTCGGCGTCGAAGGCGCCACGCTCGCAGAAGACGTCGATCCAGCGGGCGTGCGGGGCGCAGGCGTCCAGCATCTCGCCGGTGACCAGGGAGACATAGCCGTCCGGGTCGTCCGCGTACTCGGGCGGCACGATGTGCGCGCCGAGGAACGTCACCTCGTCGGTGTGCCGCGCGGCGATGCGCAGGGCGCGCTCCTCGTCCCGCACGGTCAGGCCGTAGCCCGACTTGGTCTCGAAGGTGGTCGTGCCCTGGCGCAGCGCCTCGCGCAGATGGCGGGTGAGGGTGGCCTCCAGCGTCCCGTCGCCGGCGGCCCTGGTGGCGGCCACCGTGGTGCGGATGCCGCCCGCGGTGTACGGGCGGCCGGACATCCGGGCGTTGAACTCCTCGGTGCGGTCGCCCGCGAAGAGCAGGTGGGAGTGGGAGTCCACGAAGCCGGGCAGCGCGGCGCGGCCCTCCGCGTCGACGTGCCGGTCGGCGGCGGGCGCCCGGCCGCTTGCGCCCACCCAGGCGACGCGGTCGCCGTCCAGGACGACGGCCGCGTCCCGGACCAGGCCGAGCGGGGAACCGTCGCCGAGGGAGGGGTCGTTGGTGACCAGGGCGGCGATGCCGGTGATCACGGTCGTGCCGGAGGCGGCGGGCCGGGGGGCGCCGGCGGCCGTGCCGAGGGGCAGGCCGGGGCCCGGCGCGACCGGCACGCCGGTACCGGTGCCGGTGCCGGTACCGCTGCCGGTACCGATGCCGGTACCGATGCCGGTACCGATGCCGGTACCGATGCCGGTGCCGGTGCCGGTACCGGTGCCGCCGGGGTGCGGCCCGGGTGCGGAGGCCGTGGGGGCGGTGGAGGCGGTGGGGGCGGTGGGGGTGTTCTCCGGGGTGGTCATCCGTTCCTCTCGGCGGGGTCAGCCGCTCAGTGCCTCGATGGCCGCGGTCAGGGCGGCGGGGACGTCCGGGACCAGCGTGTGCGCTCCGTCGCGTACGACGTGCCGGCCGGCGACCACGGTGTGCCGGATGTCGGCACCGGTGCCCGCGAAGACGGCGGTCTCGGCGCCCAGCCGGGCGGGGGCGCCCGCGGTGCGCACGGAGTCCAGGGCCACCGTCGTGAAGTCGGCGCTGCAGCCCGGCTCGATCGTGCCCGAGTCCCGCCAGCCGAGCGCCGCGTGGCCGTCCGCGGTGGCGGCCCGCAGCAGTGCGGCGGCGGTCCAGTGGCCGCGGCGCCGGGTGCGCAGCCGCTCGTCGAGCTCCATGGCTCGGGCCTCCTCCAGCAGGTCGATGACGGCGTGGCTGTCGGTGCCCAGTGAGAGCGTGCTGCCCGCGCGCTGGAGCGCCGCCGCGGGCCCGATGCCGTCCGCGAGGTCCCGTTCCGTGGTGGGGCACATGCAGGTGCCGGTGTGGGAGTCGCCGATCAGCCGGATGTCCTCCCGGGTGAGGTGGGTGTGGTGCACGCCCGTGGTGCGCGGCCCGAGCACGCCGTGGTCGGCGAGCAGCCGGGCGGGGGTGCAGCCGTGGGCGGCGCGGCAGTCGTCGTTCTCCTTGGTCTGCTCGGAGACGTGCACGTGCAGCGGGGCGTCGCGGTCCCGGGCCCACTCGGCGACGGTGTCCAGCTGGTCCGCGGGCACCGCCCGCACGGAGTGCACGGCCGCCCCGATGCGGGCGTGCGGGGCCTCCCCCAGCGCCGAGGCCCGCTCGGCCCAGGCCTCGGCGGTGCCGTCCGAGAAGCGCTGCTGGTGCACGTCGGGCGGGGCGCCGAAGCCCGCGGAGAGGTAGGCCGCGTCCAGCAGGGTGATCCGGATGCCGGCCTCCTGCGCGCCGGCGATCAGGGCCTCGCCCATCGCGTTGGGCTCGGCGTAGGGCCGGCCGCCGGGCGCGTGGTGCAGGTAGTGGAACTCGCCGACGGCGGTGATCCCGGCGAGCGCCATCTCCGCGTACACGGCCCGCGCGAGGCGGTGGTAGGTGTCCGGGGTGAGCCGGTCCGCCACCGAGTACATCAGCTCGCGCCAGGTCCAGAAGGTGCCGGTGCCGATCTGCACCAGCCCGCGCAGGGCGCGGTGGAAGGCGTGGCTGTGGGCGTTGGCGAGGCCCGGCAGGGTCAGGCCGCGCAGCGGCTCCGCGCCCCGCGGCGGGGCCGGCGTGCCCGTGTGCACGGCGGCGATCCGGCCGCCGTGGACGTCGACAGCCACGCCAGGTTCGACGTGCGTGCCGAGCCAGGCGTGCTCCATCCAGTACGTGGTCGTGTCCGAGGTCACCTGTGGTCCTGCCCGTGGGTGAGCCCCCGCAGCACCTCGGTCAGGGCGCGCACACCGGTGAGGCAGTCCTCCTCGGTGGCGTGCTCGGCCGGGGAGTGCGAGACGCCGGTGGGGTTCCGTACGAACAGCATGGCGGTCGGGACGGCTCCGGAGAGGATTCCCGCGTCGTGTCCCGCGCCGGTGGGCAGCACGGGGACGCGCCGCGGGGCGGCGCCACCGCCCGACCCGGCGGCCCCGTCGGCGCTGCCGGGTCCGGTACCGCCCGAGAGGGTGCCGCCGGGTCCGGTACCGCCCGAGAGGATGCGGCCGATCTCGTCCCGCAGCGCGTGGCCGAACTCCACGACCGGTGTCGCCGACTCGCGGACCACGTCGAGCTCGACGCCGTGCCGTGCCGCGTGCTCCCGCGCGACGCGCTCGACGGCCGCGACGACGGCGTCCAGGGTCGCCTGGTCGGGGGCGCGCGAGTCCAGCCAGCCGCGGACGAGGGACGGAATGGCGTTGACGCCGTTGGGCTCCACGGCAACCTTGCCGAAGGTCGCGAGCGCCCCGGCCAGCTCCGCCTCGTGGCGGGCGGCGAGCACGGTCTCCGCGTAGCCCAGCATCGGGTCGCGACGGTCGGCGAGGAGGGTGGTGCCGGCGTGGTTGGCCTCGCCGCGGAAGTCGAAGCGCCAGCGGCCGTGCGGCCAGATGGCGGACGCGATGCCGACCGGGTCGCCGGTGCGGTCCAGGGCGCGGCCCTGCTCGACGTGCAGCTCGACGAAGGCGGCGATCCGGGCGAGCCGGTCCGGGTCGGGGCCGAGGGCGTCCGGGTCGTACCCGGCCGCCGCCATCGCCTCCGGCAGGCTGACGCCGTCCGCGTCGCGCAGCTCGTGCGCCGCGCCGCGGGTCAGCCGGCCCGCGGTGAGGCGGGAGCCGACGCAGGCGAGGCCGAAGCGCGCGCCTTCCTCGTCGCCGAAGTTGACGATGCCCAGCGGACGGTCCGGCACCTCTCCCGAGGCGCGCAGGGCGTCCAGCGCGGCGAACGCGGAGACGACGCCGAGGGGGCCGTCGTAGGCGCCGCCGTCCGGGACGGAGTCCAGGTGCGAGCCGGTCACCACGGCGCCGCCTCGGGTGGGGTCGCCGAGCCAGGCCCACTGGTTGCCGTTCCGGTCCACCTCGTAGCCGAGCCCCCGCCCCTCGGCCTGCGCCCGGAACCACTCCCTGCACTCGCCGTCCGCCGCGGTCCAGGCGTACCTGCGGTACCCGCCGCTCCCGGCGTTCCGCCCGACCGGCGCAAGGTCGCGCCACATCTCCCGGAACGACGGCGCGTCGCCCCCGCCCCAGGCGGGCTCGGCCACCCGGCCCGCGGCCGAAGGCCCGCCCGTCGGTCGGGCATCCGCCCCCATCGGCAGTCCCCCGTCCACGGGTCCGGCTGTGTCCGCCTTCCCCCCGTCTCGGCCTCGTTCGACCGGAGGGACCCCCATCGCCCCGGCGGAATGGCTGCCCACAGGTCCAGCAGCGGACGCAGCCCACACAGGCTGTGGGCAATCGTTCCGCAGGGCGGAACGGGTGGGCACAGCCGGAGCCGCGGCCTGCAGCGCACCGCCACCCCCCGCCGGGCCTGCCCCGCCCCCGGGGGCACCGGGGCTCTGCCCCACCGGACCCGGCCCGCCCCCGGGGGCGCCCGGAGCCCCGGGGCCCTGCCCCGGCGGGGGAGCCGCAGACGCGGAGTGGAGCACCCCGGGGCGGAAGGCCCCGGACGGCGACCCCGCGCTCACTCGCCGTCCTCCCGCATCGGCACCCGCACCCCACGCGCCTCGGCCACCGCCTCCGCCTCCTCGTACCCCGCGTCGACATGCCGGATGACACCGGTCCCGGGGTCGTTGGTGAGGACCCGGCGGATCTTCTCGCCGGCGAGAGGCGTGCCGTCGGCGACCGTCACCTGGCCGGCGTGCAGGGAGCGGCCCATGCCGACGCCGCCGCCGTGGTGGATGGAGACCCAGGACGCGCCGGAGGCGACGTTGACCATGGCGTTGAGCAGGGGCCAGTCGGCGATCGCGTCGGAGCCGTCCCGCATGCCCTCGGTCTCGCGGTACGGGGAGGCCACCGAGCCGGTGTCCAGGTGGTCGCGGCCGATGGCGAGCGGGGCGGCCAGCTCGCCGCTCGCCACCATGTCGTTGAACCGCTCCCCCGCGCGGTCCCGCTCCCCGTAGCCGAGCCAGCAGATCCGGGCCGGCAGCCCCTGGAAGTGGACGCGCTCGCCGGCCAGCCTGATCCAGCGGGCCAGCGACTCGTTCTCGGGGAAGAGGTCCAGGATGGCGCGGTCGGTGGCCGCGATGTCCTTCGGGTCGCCGGACAGCGCCGCCCACCGGAAGGGCCCCTTGCCCTCGCAGAACAGCGGCCGGATGTACGCCGGCACGAACCCGGGGAAGTCGAAGGCCCGCTCGTACCCGGCGAGCTTGGCCTCGCCGCGGATGGAGTTGCCGTAGTCGAAGACCTCGGCGCCCGCGTCCTTGAAGCCGACCATGGCCTGAACATGACGGGCCATCGACTCGCGGGCCCGCTGGGTGAAGTCGGCGGGCTTCTCGGCGGCGTAGCCGGCCATGTCCTCGAAGGCGACGCCGAGCGGCAGGTAGGAGAGCGGGTCGTGGGCGCTGGTCTGGTCGGTCACGACGTCGATGGGGGCGCCCTCGGCGAGGAGCCGCGGCAGCAGCTCGGCGGCGTTGCCCAGCAGGCCGATGGAGAGCGGCCGGCGGGCGTCGCGCGCCTCCACGGCGAGCCGGAGCGCCTCGGCCGGGGAGTCGGCGCGCACGTCCAGGTAGCGGTGCCCGATGCGGCGCTCGATGGCGCGCGGGTCGCAGTCGATGCAGATGGCCACGCCGTCGTTCATGGTGACCGCGAGCGGCTGGGCGCCGCCCATGCCGCCGAGCCCGGCGGTGAGCGTGATCGTCCCGGCGAGGGAGCCGCCGAACCGCTTGGCGGCGACCGCGGCGAACGTCTCGTAGGTGCCCTGCAGGATGCCCTGCGTGCCGATGTAGATCCAGGACCCGGCCGTCATCTGGCCGTACATCGTCAGGCCCATCGCCTCCAGGCGGCGGAACTCCTCCCAGGTGGCCCAGTCGCCGACCAGGTTGGAGTTGGCGATGAGCACGCGCGGCGCCCACTCGTGGGTGGTCAGGACGCCGACCGGGCGGCCGGACTGCACCAGCATCGTCTCGTCGGCCTTGAGGGTCGTGAGCGTGCGCACCATCGCGTCGAAGGAGCGCCAGTCGCGGGCCGCCTTGCCGGTGCCGCCGTAGACGACGAGCCGCTCGGGGTGCTCGGCGACCTCGGGGTCGAGGTTGTTCTGCAGCATCCGCAGGGCGGCCTCCTGGGGCCAGCCCAGGGCGCTCAGCTCCGTGCCGCGTGGGGCGCGTACCGGGCCGGGGGGCGGCCCGTAGGACCTCGTCTGAGCGTGGTGGCGGGAGACGGGCGGGCGTGGTCCTGACATGAAGTGCCTCCTCGCGACTGTTACAGCCAGTTATTCACATCCTCGTCTCCTGAATAGAACTAGTCAACAAGGCGGTCTGCGCCAAGCGCGGCACGGCTCTCGGCCGCGTGGGGCCCGGGCCCGCCGGTGCCCGCCGCGGCCAGGGGTGATTGGCTGGAACAGAGCGGGGGACCAGTGCGTTGGCTCCACCGCAGCGCACGGCGTGGACCGACCGCGGCGCACGGCGTGGCCCGGCCACGGCGGGCGCCCGCGGACCAGTGATCGGGCGGCGGCCGCGTGCACCCACGGCGGGATCGTGCGGCGGCGTCGCGGAACGGACGGACCGGGGCCTATGGACGCTATGGACGGCATGGACGACGGCGTGGACATCGGTGTGGACATCGGTGTGGATGACGGCGCGAACGGCGGCGTGCGCGGCGGCGCGCGGGGAGACGTCAGCGACGGCGCGCGCGGCGGCGCACACGGCGACGTGGGCAGCGGGTCGCGCGGCGGCGCGGGCAGCGGGTCGCGCGGCGGCGCGGGCAGCGGGTCGCGCGGCGGCGCGGGCAGCGGGTCGCGCGGCGGCGCGGGCGACGGCATGCGTGTGCCGGACGGGACGCGCGACGGCGTGCGCGGGGACGAGGCCACGGCGGCGCGGGGCGCGGCGGCGCGGGGGACGGCGGCGCGGGGCGCGGCGGCGCGGGGGACGGCGTCCGGGGCGCTGAGCGGCCGGCGCCGTGACGCCGCCGTGCGGGCGGCCGTGGAGCGGGGCCTCGTCGGCCCGGACATCCCCATCGTCGCGCTGCTCGACGTCGACGGGATCCGCGAGTCCGCGGCGCGGCTCCGGGAGGCGTTCGCAGCGGTGACCCCGCCCGGCACCCCCGTGCTGCACGCCTTCGCGGTGAAGGCGGCGCCGCTGGTCCCGGTGCTGCGGCTGCTGCGGGAGGCGGGCCTCGGCGCGGAGGTGGCGAGCCCCGGCGAACTGGCGCTGGCGCGGGCCGCCGGCATCCCGGCCGCCGGCATCGTGCTGGACTCCCCCGCCAAGACGCCCGGGGAACTGCGCGAGGCGCTGGCGCTCGGGGTCGCCGTCAACGCGGACAACGCCCAGGAGCTGGCGCGCATCGACGCCCTGGTGCCGTCGGCGCCGCCCGGCGCGCCCGGTGACCGTCCCGCCGGGGGCAGGGCCCCCGCGCCCCTCGGCATCCGGGTGAACCCGCAGACCGGCAGCGGCACCATAGAGGCGCTCTCCACGGCCACCGCGACGTCCAAGTTCGGGGTCGCCCTGCGGGACGAGGGCGCCCGCGAGTGGGTGGTGCGCGCCTACCTGGACCGGCCGTGGCTGACCCGGCTGCACACCCACTCGGGCTCCCAGGGCGTCGCGCTCGACCTCATCGCCGAGGGCCTGGCGGCCACGTACGAGCTGGCGGAGGAGATCAACGCCAAGGCCGGGCGCCGGCAGATCGACACCATCGACATCGGCGGCGGCCTGCCGGTCAACTTCTCCTCCGACGAGCAGATCCCGACGTACGCCGACTACGCCCGGCTGCTCGCCGAGCGGGTGCCGGGGCTCTTCGACGGGCGGTACGGCCTGGTCACCGAGTTCGGCCGGTCGCTGCTCGCCAAGCACGGGCTCGTCCTGGCCCGCGTCGAGTACACGAAGTCCTCCGGCGGCCGCCCCATCGCCGTCACCCACGCGGGTGTGCAGGTCGCCGCCCGCACCGTCTACGCGCCCGCGTCCTGGCCGCTGCGCATCGCCGGCTACGACGCCGAGGGCCGGCCCAGGACCGGGGAGGACGTCGTCCAGGACGTCGCGGGCCCCGCCTGCTTCGCGGGCGACCTGCTGGCCCGCGACCGCGCCCTGCCGCTGCTCCGGCCGGGCGACTACGCGGCCGTCCTGGACACCGGTGCCTACTATTTCGCGCACCACTACGCGTACAACTCCCTGCCGCGTCCCGCGGTCTTCGGCTTCGCGGCGGACGAGAGCGCGGGCGGAGGGGCGGACGGAGGACCCGGGGGCGTGCGGTTCGCCGTGGTGCGGCCGGCCCAGAGCATCGAGGAGATCGTCGCCGAGTCGGGCGGGGCACACGCGGAGTCACTCGTCAGCGGCCTCTGATCCCGCCGGCACCCGGTCACCCGTACGCGTCCCACGGAACCGCACCACGCGCGCGGAACCGCACCACACGCGCGGAACCGCTCCGCGCAGACTCACTCGCCACCCCGTCCGCGTCCCCGGAGGCGCCACCACGCGCGCGGGCTCACTCTCGACGCCGGCTGCCTCGCCCAGGCCGGCGCCGAGCCGCCACCACGCGCGGCCTCACTCATCCGCGGCCCCCCGAGAGCACCCGAAGGCGGGAAGCGGGCGGCAGCAGGCATTCCGGGCGGCCGTGCAGGGCATCCACACCTTCACACCTGGTCAGCATCCCGGCGGCCGCACACGGCCGCCGGGAGCCGTTCGGAAGGTCGGGGAGGCCGCCATGCCCACCGCGGAGAGATCCACCGGAGCGGCACACGCCGAGGACGGCGCGCTCAAGCGCGCCATCGGACCCAGGCTGCTGATCCTCTTCGTGATCGGCGACATCCTGGGCACCGGCATCTACGCCACCACCGGCAAGGTCGCGGGCAAGGTGGGCGGCGCCCTGTGGGTGCCGTTCGCGATCGGCTTCGTGGTGGCGATCCTGACGGCGGCCTCGTACGTCGAACTGGTCGGCAAGTACCCGAAGGCGGCGGGCGCGGCCCTGTACACGCAGAGGGCGTTCAAGCTGCCCTTCCTGACGTTCGTCATCGCCTTCATGGTGATGTGCTCGGGCCTGTCGTCGGCGAGCGCCGCGGCCCGTGCCTTCGGCGGCGACTACATGGGCGAGCTGACCGGCGGGGCCGTGCCGCCCACCCTGGTCGCCATCCTCTTCGTGCTGCTGCTCGCCGCGCTCAACCTGCGCGGCGTCTCGGAGTCCGTCAAGGCGAACGTCGTGTTCACACTCGTCGAGCTGACGGGCCTGCTGATCGTCCTCGGGATCGGGGCGTACGCGGTGCTCACGGGCGGCGGCGAGCCGGCGCGGCTCGGCGACTTTGAGGCGGGCGCGACCGGGTACGCGCTGCTCAGCGGTGTGCTCGGGGCCACCGCACTGGGCTTCTTCGCGTTCATCGGCTTCGAGGACTCCGTCAACATGGCCGAGGAGACGCACGATCCGGTGCGCACCTTCCCGCGGGCCATCTTCATCGGGGTCGCGGTCACGGGGACGATCTACGTGCTGGTCGCCCTCGTCTCCTCGCTGCTGGTGGACTCCGGGACCCTGAAGGCCTCCAGCGGCCCGCTCCTGGAGGTGGTGAAGGCGGGCGGGGTCGCGTTCCCGCACAAGCTGTTCGCCGTGATCGCGCTGTTCGCCGTCAGCAACAGCGCCCTGATCAACATCATGATGGCCTCGCGGCTCTGCTACGGCATGGCGGGCGAGGGGATCCTGCCGCCCGCGATGGGGCGCGTACTGCCCCGCCGCCGCACCCCCGTCGCCGGCATCGTCTTCGTCTCGCTGCTCGCCGTCGGCCTGGTCGCGACGGGCGAGATCGAGGGGCTCGGCGACACGACGTCGTTCCTGCTGCTGTGCGTCTTCGCGGTGGTCAACGTCTGCGTCCTGGTACTGCGCCGCGACCGCGTACCGCACCGGCACTTCCGCGTACCGACCCCCCTGCCGGTGCTCGGCGCCCTCACCTCCCTCATCCTCGCCAGCCCCCTGGCCGACCGCCCCGCCGACGTCTACATCCGCGCAGCCGTCCTGGTGGCCGTCGGAATCGCCTTGTGGGCCGTCAACAGGGCCGTGCTGCGGTCGGCACGCAACCGTGTCTGATCGAGACGCCGGGGCTGTGTCCTGGGGGGATCTGTGGGGCACCTCTGGGGTACGTCCGGGGTATCTCTGGGTCCGTCCGGAGGTACCTCTGGGGTACGTCAGGGGCCACCTCAGGGGTACGTCCGGAGGTATCTCTGGGGTACGTCCGGGGTACCTCTGGGGGTACCCCGCGAGGTACCTATGGGGGTACCCCCATGCCTTGAGTCGGTGGTGGAGCACTTGAGGCGGTGGGGGGAGGCTCCGCCGTGCGGGCGCGACAACCCCCACAACCAGCGGGGACGGACGAGGAGAACCACCCCTGACCAGGGGCGCGGGGAACTGCGCAACAAGCCCCCAACCCCCACTGGCAGGTGGCCGAAGACGAGACAGACGCGGACCGGACCGGGCGGCCGCAGGCCGAAGACAAGACAGACGCGGACCGGGACCGGGCGGCCGCAGACCGCAGACTCACCGACGACGCGCGCCCCCAGGCGCAGCGTCGCCCGCTCCCAGCCCGGTCCCCCGGTACGCCTTGACCCGGGGCCCGGCCGGCCGCCCCAGCCCCCCGGTGAGCCAGTCGACCCGCGCCCACAGCAACGTCTCCTCCCGGCGCTCCCGCCGCCCCAGCCACACCGCCTTGAGCCACAGCCCCGCCCCGCACCCGGCAAGCAGCATCCCCCCGGCGGCCGGCACGGCGAACGAGGCGGCGACGGCCGCGAGGAACCCGCCGGCCAGCCACCACCGGTGTCCGCGCCGCCAACCCCGCACCGTCACCCAACGGTCCTGGAGCACATCGTGCTTGCCCGCGCGCACGGCACCGCGGGCCAGCGCCGCGTACCGCTTCCTGCGGACGCACGCGACCACGGCCGCCGCCACCAGGAACAGCGCGGCCCCGGCGAACGCACCTATTCGGCGCCCGGTCAGACCGGGTATCAGCAGACCGATGCCGGCCGCCACCACACCCAGCCACCACAGGGGTGCGGCCCCGGCCCGTACGACCACCGCCACCCGCGCCAGTCCCTGACCTCCGCGCGCCACCTTCCGCCTCCTCAGTAACCGTCGTCTCCCTGCGGCCCGCGCACCGCTCCGGTCCTCCCGGCAGGGGCCGGGAGGGGTGTCGGCCGGGGAGGCTAGCGGGTGTTTCTGAGGACGCCATGAGAGACGGCGCGGCGAAAGCGCGCGATGGTGCGCAGGGCGGGGCGCACCACGAGCGGCAAGCCGGGGCGCACGCGGGGCGCCCCCGGATCCGGCACGAGCCGTGCGCGCGCGTACCGCACGTACGCTCGCGCGCGCAGCTCACAACGCACAGCGCACAGCGCACAGCACGCGGGCACCGGCGCGGGGCCTGGACGGTGCGCATATGGGACGCGTACGCGGGACGTGCACCGGGGACGTCCAGGGACGCCCACAGCACGTGGCCCGCGCAGGGGTTTCCGTACCCGGGCATCCGCACGTGCGCATGCCCACCGCACTACTCCACGAACAGCCCCCGCGCCGCCGCACTCGCGTCGAAGTCCTCCAGGCGCGCCTGGGCGTCCGGGAGCGCGTCGCACATGGCCTCCAGCAGGACCCGGCCGAGCAGCATCGGCGCGCAGGCGGTGTCGAAGGCGAGGCCGGTGCCGACGGCGGCCGGCAGCAGCACGTCGGACGCCTTCGCCACCGGCGCGAAGGCGCTGTCCGCGACGGTGACCACGGTGAGCCCGGCCGCGCGGGCACGGGCGAGCGCGTCCAGGGTCTCGCGGGGGTGGCGCGGCAGCGCGAAGCAGAGCAGGGCGCTCGCTCCGGCGCGCGCGGCCGCGTCAATCCGGTCGGCCAGCATCGTGCCGCCCTCCGTCAGCAGCCGTACGTCCGGGTGCACCTTGGCGGCGAAGTAGGCGAAGCCGTGCGCCTGGGCGGCGGCGGCCCGCAGGCCCAGCACCGGCAGCGGCCGGGAGCCGGCCAGGAGCCGCCCGGCCCGCACCGCCGGCTCCGGATCCGCGAGGGCCTGGGCGAGCTGGCGGAGGTTGGCGATCTCCGCCTCCACGGCCTGCTGGTAGGTGTTGTGCGCGGCGGCGTCCGCGGGGGCCGGGGCGGGTACGACCTCGCGCAGGTGCCTGCGCAGCGCGGGGTAGCCGTCGAAGCCGAGCGCCACCGCGAACCGGGTCACCGACGGCTGGCTGACCCCGGCGAGCTCGGCCAGCTCGACGGAGGACAGGAACGGCACCTCAGCGGCGCGCCGCACCATGCAGTGCGCGATGCGCCGCTGGGTGGGCGTGAGCCGACGCCCCTCGAAGAGCGCCTGCAACCGCGCCGCGCTGTCGCCCATCACGTCCTCTCGCCGCTGGTATTCAGTAAGGGGTAACTCTGCATGGACTTATGCATCACGGCAAGGCGGATGCGGGGAACGGCCGCTCCGGGCGGGGTGCGGTGCGCGGTGTGCGGTGTGCCACATCCCCGGAGCCCCGGGTGTCTCCATACCGGCGTCCGCGCCGCCTCATCGGACGATGCGGTGGACCACACCCCGAAGACGGGGGTTAGCCCCACTGCCCCGGGCCGCCGGTCTCCGTACGGTGTTCCCATGGACGCGCATGACGCCGATCTGAAGAAGGAACTCGACGCCACCCTGCGGGCCCGCAGGGACCTGGGCGAGGATTACGAGTCCGCGCTGGTCGACTCGTTCCTGGAAAAGGTCGAGCAGCACCTGGATACCGCGGTCGACCGCCGGGTCCGGCGTCAGCTGGCGGAGCAGCAGATGGTGGTGGCCCGGGGCGCCTCGGCACCCCGGGGCGGTGACTCCTGGGCCGAGCGCTTCGGGTTCGGCGTGATCTCCCTGGTCCTCGCCATACCGCTCTCCGCGATAGCCGCCGTCAATGCGGAGCTGCCGGGCCTCTTCGTGGCCTGGGCCGGCATCGTGGGTGTCAACGTCGTCCAGGCGCTCCGGAGCCGGCCTCGTCTCAGCAGGGTCCCGAGGAAGTCCTCGGACTGGGACGACTGAGCGGAGGCACCGGGCTCGGAAACCGCTGTCCTCGGGGGCCGGTGTCGGGACAGCCGCCGTCCCCCAGGAAACGCCGGTGTCCGGGGGAAAGCGGGTGTCCGGGGGGCCACTGTCTCCGGGAGCCGGTGACCGGGGAGCCGGTGACCGATCGGGCGACCGAACCGGGCGGGCGACCGACACCGAACGAGCGACGACACCGAACGAGCGACGACACCGGAAGACGACGGGCGGAGGCGGGGACCAGACGGAAGCGGTGACCGGCGGAAGCGGGGACCAACCGGAAGCGGGACCAACCGGAGGCAGCGACCGGAACCGGAAGGACCACGCGGGCCCCGCACCGACCAGAACCGGAAGAAACACGCGGGGATCGCCGCACCGACCAGAACCGGAAGATACGGCACGGGGACCGCCGCACCCCCTGTGACGGGGGGCGGGACGACGGCGGTCCCCGCGGGGGACACGGGCCGGGTTCAGGGCCGGGCCTGCATGTCCCAGGCGTCCAGGGAGGTCCGGGAGCCGCTCCGGAGGTCCATGGCGCCGTGCTCGCCGGCCGAGGCTCCGCGAATCCCTGCTCACCGAGAGGAGATGCCGTGCCCTGCCGACGCCCACCAATCTGCCGGAGCCGTGTTACGCGTGTGCTGCGCCGACGTGACGCGCTCGTACCACTTCAGGGAACCGCCGCTGTAGGGTCTGCCCCGGTTTTCCCCGGTGGCGCGCCCACGGCGTGCGGCTACCGCTTGGCCGCCGCCGCGCCCCCCGCGTCGGCGGCGAGGAACGTCAGCAGATCCTGCCGGCTCACGACCCCCGTCGGGCGGCCCTCGACCAGCACGATCGCCGCGTCCGCCGCCCCGAGCACCGACATCAGATCGGCGACCGGCTCGCCGGAGCCGACCTGCGGCAGCGGCGGCGACATGTGCTTGTCCAGCGGGTCGTCGAGAACGGCCCGCTGGGTGAAGAGCGCGTCCAGCAGCTCACGCTCCACGACCGAGCCGACCACCTCGGCCGCCATCACATCGGGGTGCCCGGCACCGGGCTTCACGATCGGCATCTGTGAGACGCCGTACTCCCGCAGCACCTCGATGGCCTGGCCGACCGTCTCATCCGGGTGCATATGGACCAGCGACGGCAGGCCGCCCTCCTTGTGGGCGAGCACGTCGCCGACCCGCGGCTGGTCCCCGCCCTCGTCCAGGAAGCCGTAGTCGTTCATCCACTCATCGTTGAAGATCTTGCTCAGGTAGCCGCGGCCGCTGTCCGGCAGCAGCACGACCACCACGTCATCGGGCCCCAGTTCCCGGGCCACCTTCAGCGCCGCGACCACCGCCATCCCGCAGGAGCCGCCGACCAGCAGCCCCTCCTCCCTGGCGAGGCGGCGCGTCATCTGGAAGGAGTCCTTGTCCGAGACGGCGACGATCTCGTCGGCGACGGTGCGGTCATAGGCCTCCGGCCAGAAGTCCTCGCCGACGCCCTCCACCAGATACGGCCGCCCGGAGCCGCCCGAGTACACCGACCCCTCCGGGTCCGCGCCGATCACCGTGACCCGGCCGTCGCTGACCTCCTTGAGGTAGCGCCCGGTACCGGAGATGGTGCCGCCCGTGCCCACCCCCGCGACGAAGTGGGTGATCCGGCCCAGGGTCTGTTCCCACAGCTCAGGGCCGGTCGAGTGGTAGTGCGAGAGGGGATTGTGCGGGTTGCTGTACTGGTCCGGCTTCCACGCACCGGGCGTCTCGCGGACCAGGCGGTCGGAGACGTTGTAGTACGAGTCCGGGTGCTCGGGGTCGACGGCGGTGGGGCAGACCACGACCTCGGCACCGTACGCCCGCAGGACGTTGATCTTGTCCGTCGAGACCTTGTCCGGGCAGACGAAGATGCACTTGTAGCCCTTCTGCTGGGCCACGATCGCCAGGCCGACACCGGTGTTGCCGCTGGTCGGCTCGACGATGGTGCCGCCGGGCCGCAGCTCGCCACTCTCCTCGGCGGCCTCGATCATCCGCAGCGCGATACGGTCCTTCACGCTGCCGCCTGGGTTGAAGTACTCCACCTTGGCCAGCACCGTGGCCTGGATGCCGGTGGTCACATTGTTGAGCCTCACGAGCGGGGTGTTGCCGACGAGGCTGATCATCGAGTCGTGGAAATGCACCGAGGTCTCCGGGCTCCATGAAGGACGGGAAGTCGCCGGCGGCCGGGATCGACCGCCATGCGGTCAGCCTACGGCCGAGCACACAGAGGGTTCACTTTTCCGCACGATTGGCTCACCGTCCGTACGGGGCAAGGAGTTGATGTACGGGTCGGAGGAGGTGACTGGGCGGTATGTCCAGAGCGCGAGTGGCACGGCGGATCGCCGCGGGGGCGGCATACGGCGGGGGCGGGATCGGGCTGATCGGCGTGGCGGCGGTCGGAGTGCTGCTCGCCGAGGTGCAGCTCGCGAAGCGGCAGGTGGGCATCGTCCCGGGCAGCGGCGGCAGCATGCCGCCGCCGCGCGCCGACGGCCTGTACGGCAAGGGTTTCTCGGGGCCGGGTGCCGCCTTGGAACCCCTCAGGTTCGCCATGCTCGGCGACTCCACGGCCGCCGGGCAGGGCGTGCACCGCGCACGGCAGACACCCGGCGCGCTGCTCGCCTCCGGGCTCGCCGCCGTCGCCGAGCGCCCCGTGGAGCTGCGCAACGCCGCCCTGTCCGGCGCGCGCTCCGACGACCTGGAGCGGCAGGTCACCCAGATCCTCTCCGACCCGGCCTGGGTGCCGGACGTGTGCGTGGTGATGATCGGCGCCAACGACGTCACCCACCGGATGCCGCCCACCCGCTCGGTGCGCTGCCTGTCCGCGGCCGTGCGCAGACTGCGCACGGCGGGCGCGGAGGTGGTCGTCGGCACCTGTCCCGACCTCGGCACCATCGAGCCCGTGTACCAGCCGCTGAGCTGGCTGGCGCGGCGGGCCTCGCGGCAACTGGCGGCGGCGCAGACGATCGGCGTGGTGGAGCAGGGCGGGCGGGCCGTGTCGCTGGGCGACCTGCTGGGCCCCGAGTTCGCCGCCAACCCCAGGGAGCTGTTCGGACCCGACAACTACCACCCCTCCGCCGAGGGCTACGCCACGGCGTCCATGGCGGTGCTGCCGACGCTCTGCGCGGCGCTCGGCCTCTGGCCCGAGGGGGAGCGGCCCGACGCGGCCCGCGACGAGGGGTACCTGCCGGTGGCCCGCGCCGCCGCGGAGGCCGCGGCGGAGGGCGGCACGGAGGTCACGGCCGCCGGAGGGACCGGTGGCCGGGGACCGTGGGCCCTGCTCAAGCGGCGCCGGCGCCGCAGGATCCAGTCGACGGAGTCCGCGGACACGCCGTCACCGCTGTAAGGGCGCTCCCCGGGCCCGCAGGGGCGCGGGGAACCGCGCGCGCAACCCACCACCCGCCGGTGACCCGGAGACGACCGGAACAGCCCCCTTCGGCCGGCGACGACCCGATGCGCCTCGTCGCGGCTTGTCGCGCGGTTCCCCGCGCCCCGCAGGTGGGCCGGGGCCAGCTCCACATGGAGATCACGTAAGGGCCCCGCCCGAAAGGGGGCGGGCGGGTGGTGCCGGAGAGGGACCGTCGACAGGGCTGAGCGACCGCTTAGGATGGTGGAGTGGGAGTCACACGCACCGACGCGTGACCCGGAGCCTACGCGCGGGTAACTTCCTGGCAGGTCGTGCCCGCAACCCGCCGCCCCAGGAGCCGTGATGCCCGAAGCAGTGATCGTTTCCGCCGCTCGTTCCCCGATCGGACGCGCCTTCAAGGGGTCCCTGAAGGAGTTGCGCCCCGACGACCTGACCGCCACGATCATCCAGGCCGCCCTGGCCAAGGTCCCCGAGCTGGACCCCGCGGAGATCGACGACCTGATGCTCGGCTGCGGCCTGCCCGGCGGTGAGCAGGGCAACAACCTCGCCCGCATCGTCGCCGTCCAGATGGGCATGGACCACCTGCCGGGCTGCACCGTCACCCGGTACTGCTCCTCGTCGCTGCAGACGTCCCGGATGGCCATGCACGCCATCCGGGCCGGCGAGGGCGACATCTTCGTCTCCGCGGGCGTGGAGATGGTCTCGCGCTTCGACAAGGGCAACTCGGACAGCCTGCCGGGCACGCACAACCCGCTCTTCGCGGAGGCCGAGGCCCGCACCGCGGCCGTCGCCGCCTCCGAGGGCGCCGGCTGGCACGACCCGCGCGAGGACGGCCTGGTGCCCGACCCGTACATCGCGATGGGCCAGACCGCCGAGAACCTGGCCCGGCTGAAGGGGATCACCCGGGAGGAGATGGACGAGTTCGGGGTCCGCTCGCAGAACCTCGCCGAGCAGGCCATCGCCAAGGGCTTCTGGGAGCGCGAGATCACCCCGGTGACCCTCCCGGACGGCACGGTCGTCGGCAAGGACGACGGTCCCCGGCCGGGCGTCACGATGGAGGGCGTGGCGGGCCTGAAGCCGGCCTTCCGCCCGGACGGCCTGGTCACCGCCGGCAACTGCTGCCCGCTGAACGACGGCGCCGCCGCCCTCGTCATCATGAGCGACACCCGGGCGCGGGAGCTGGGCCTCACCCCGCTGGCCAGGATCGTCTCCACCGGCGTCTCCGCGCTGTCGCCCGAGATCATGGGATTCGGCCCCGTGGAGGCGTCCAAGCAAGCACTCAAGCGCGCGGGCATGAGCATCGGGGACATCGACCTGGTCGAGATCAACGAGGCGTTCGCGGCCCAGGTCATCCCGTCCTACCGGGCACTCGGCATCGACCTCGACCGCCTGAACGTCAACGGCGGCGCCATCGCCGTGGGGCACCCGTTCGGCATGACCGGAGCACGGATCACCGCGACGCTGATCAACAGCCTCCAGTTCCACGACAAGCAATTCGGCCTGGAGACCATGTGCGTCGGCGGCGGCCAGGGCATGGCAATGATCATCGAACGCCTCAGCTGACGCGCCCTCTCCGGCCCCGCGCCCCAAGCGGCGCGGGGAACCGCGCGACCAGCCCCCTGCCGGGCCGCGGCCGGAACCGAGAGCACACACAGGGGACAACACAGGGGGCTCGCCACCCGGGGACGCAGGGAACTGCTGGGGGGGACCTCCGGGGGCACCCCACGCCTTCAGGGCAGTGGGGAGCCCTTTCAGGCAGTGGGGGACAGCCACAACGCACCCCTGGCGCACCCCCGGGCCAAGCCGTCCCCGATCCCGCCCCGACCGCGCGGTTGCCGACCGCCCGACCGGGGGTGCGCAGGGGCGGGGAACCATGCGAACGACGACGCACCCGCAGCGACCCACCGGGCGGGCCCCACGGCCCGGCCCCGGCCGCGTTCCGGCCACGGGGACCACTCCGTGGCCAAATCTCCGCCAGGATGTGACCTTCCTCCCCCACCACCGCATCGACGCAGGTCACGCCCGCGCCCGAAACGGACCCCCTGCCCCTACCGCCGCCCCTTTCGTAACGTAATGCACGGACAGCCCGCCGGCCCGGCCACCAGCCTGAGGTAGAAGTCGGAGGGATCGGACCAACCCGGGAGTATGCGAGTGAGCGCCATGCCTGTAGTTCTGCTGCTCTCCACGGCCACCGCCACCGCCGTGGGCGCCCTCGCCGTGCACGCCGTGCACGGGCTGCGCAAGCAGATCGCCGCACTGCACACCGAGCTGGCCGGGTTCCGGGGCGCGGGCGCCCGCCCCCAGGTGCCGGGGGCCCGGGCCCCGCTGGCACCCGACGAGATACGCACGGCCGTCGCCGAGGCGCTGGCCGACGAGCGGGAGCGCGAGATGGCCGAGGCCCGCGCCTTCTGGGCGGCGCAGGAGGCGCGCGACGCCTCCTCGGACACCCCCTCGGACGCCTCCCCCCTGCCCGGCCTGCCCGACCTCCCCCGGGAGGACCCCGGCCCGGCCCGCCGAGCCGACCTCGCCGGCCTCCTCGGTTTCGAGCCCCCGCTGGACACGCCGACCGACCCCGACGACCACCCCGGGGACTCCCCCGAGCTTGCGGCGGCGCGCCGCCGCCACCCCTCGCACCCCGATTTCGTGCCCGGCAGGCCGCCGCGGTCCGCCCAGTCGCCCTACCCGGCTGCCGGCGGCGACCACGAGCAGGTGGTCGCCTGCCTGGCGGGGCTCGCAGAGGCCCGCACCGCGCTCGCGGACGTTCGCCCGGGCCCGCTGGGCACACTCGACGTCTACGTCTTCGAGGACGGCACCACGCTCTGTATGACGCCCGGCCACCGCGAGACCGCCGAACGGCTCGCCGACGCGCTGGTGCGCGGCCACGCCCCCGTCCTGCTGGGCGGCTCCGGCGTCTTCGGCGCCTACGCGCTGACGTTCACCTGCGGCGACGAGACCGTGTACATCCTCGCGGACCGCGTGATCGCGTCCCACTGACCGCTCGCGCGGACGCCGGCGCTCGGCTCGGCCGAGCCCCTCGCCGGGACCCACGTCCATGCACCCGGGCCCCGTCGCATCCACGGCACCGGTCCGTCGAGCCCCGAGCCGCCAGGCCACCGGGCCGTCGTCAGACCGCCGCGCGCTTGCGGGCCTCCTCCACCAGGGCCACCGCGCGGGTCAGGTCGGCCGGATCTGTCAACACCAGGGCAAGATCCCTGCCGGCGACGGTGATCTGGTCCGCGGCGGCGAACATACCCGCGTCCGGCATCTCCCGCGGCGGGCTCCCCGGGTCCTCCAGACGCTGCGCCCAGCGGGCGAATTCCCTGGCCAGAGCCAGTGCCTCGGCCGCCGCGCCACGTTGCAGCCTGCTCTGCGGCGCGGCCCGCAGCCGGTCGGCGAAGTGATCAACGGCGGCCGTGAGAGGGGTGGTATCGAGCACGCGGCGACCTTATGCGCCCGACCGGGACTGTTGCCAACACGCAAACGCTCAGGCACGGTGGCGTGAAGGACGGACCACATCGAAAGCCGCCGGAGGCGCCGATGTCTCAAGTCTTCTCTGAGGAGACCCACCAGAATCTGCTCGCCCGCATCCCCCAATGCACTGGTCGTGATATCTCCGACTGGCTACGCACCGTCGACGAAGGTCCCTCGCTGTCGCGCTTCGAGGAGAAAGTGAGCTGGCTGCGCGGCGAGCACAACCTCGCCTACGGCCACGCGAAGGCGATCGTTCACGAATACGATCTGCGCCGCGCCGCGCGCAAGCTGCTCTGAGCCGGTCAGGGGCGAGTGCAGGCCGCGCGCAGAGCTGCTCTGCGCCGTCAGGGGCGAGTGCAGGGGGTCGTGTCGGCCCCCATGCCCGGCCATGCCTTGTGCGGCCCCGCTTGCGGGCCCCCGAGGCCCCTCGAAAGCCCTGTGCGACCCCTCGGAAGCCCTGTGCGAAAGGGCCCGCGAACGATCGTTCGCGGGCCCTTCCCGTGTCAGGGGCCGTCGTCGGGGCGTGCCCCGGCACTCCGGGTGCCCGAGGTGCTCTGTCGCCCGATGGTCAGTTGTCGCTCTGCAGGATGGCGATCAGGCGGAGGAACTCCAGGTAGATCCAGACGAGGGTCAGCGTCAGGCCGAAAGCGGCCAGCCACGACTCCCGGCGGGGCGCGCCGTAGGCGACGCCCGTCTCGATCTGCTTGAAGTCCAGGGCGAGGAAGCAGGCGCCGATCAGCACGCCCAGGATGCCGAAGACGACGCCGAGGGCGCCGCTGCGGAAGCCGAGGCCGTCACCGCCGCCGAAGGCCGCGAACAGGAGGTTGATCGCCATCAGCGCGATGAAGCCGAGGGCGGCGGCCATCACGAAGCCGTAGAACCTGCGGTTCACCCGGATCCAGCCGGCCTTGTAGGCCACCAGCACGGCCGCGAAGACGGCCATGGTGCCGATCACCGCCTGCATGGCGGCGCCGCTCGCGATGCGGTTGTCCACGATGCTGGACAGCACACCCAGGAAGACGCCTTCCAGGGCGGCGTAGGTGAGGATCAGCGCGGGCGTGGGCGTCCGCTTGAAGGACTGGATCAGGCCCAGGACCATCGCCACCAGGCCGGAGACGACCGCGATGCCGTAGGAGCGGTTGATGTTCGCGTCGTCCACCGGCAGCAGGGCCCAGGCGAGGGCCGCCGCCACGACGAGCACGCCGAGGGTGCCGGCCGTGCGCGCGACGACGTCGTCCATCGTCATGCGGTCGGGGGTGGCCGGGGCCTGCGGAGGCGCCCCGTACTGGACGCCCTGCTGGGCGTACGGGTTCTGTGCGTAGGGGTTGGCGGGCGCACCCGCGTACGGGCCCGCGTACGGGTTGCCCTGGGTGCCGACGGCAGGTCCCCCGGCCTGCGGCGCCGCGTGGAAACCCGCGTAGCCGTTGTCGCGGCTGAACCCCCGTCGCGAGAAGACCGGGTTACTGCTCCTCATGTCACTCCTCCATAACCACCGTGCGTGGCCTTGGGCTCAAGAGTAATAGGTGGGCAAAGAATTGAGCCTCCTGCTCGGGGATGATCCTCGCCCCGCCCTGACGTCGAACACGGTACGCCCGATGACGATTCCCCGCTGGGCGCTGCCCGACGCCTGTGGACAACGTGTCGCGCGGGAGCAGTTGGCCTGTGGACGACCGGGGCGGCCCGGCTCGGCCGTGGTATAGGGGGAGCGCGCCGGACGGGTGAGGAGCGCCGCCGTTCGGTTCACTCGAAGGGGAAGCCCGTGTAGCACTCCGCGAGGTCCTGCTCCGCCGCCCGCGACGTGGCGATGCGGTGCAGGCGGGCGAGCTGGATGCGGTCGTCGAAGGGTGTCGCCCCCGGCGGCCGGTGCAGCATCGTCGTCATCGCGTAGGAGAACCGCTCGGCCTGCCAGACCCTCCGCAGGCACGTCTCCGAATAGGCCTCCAGGAGCGCGGGGTCGCCGGTCTTCCGGAAGTGCACGAACGCGCGCGCGAACGTGACGACGTCGCCGACCGCCAGGTTGAGCCCCTTGGCGCCGGTGGGCGGCACGATGTGGGCGGCATCCCCGGCGAGGAAGAGGCGGCCGTACCGCATGGGCTCGTGCACATAGGAGCGCATCGGCGTGACGGACTTGGCGGTGACCGGGCCCCGGCGCAGCACCCAGTCGTCGTCCGGCGCGGTCTCCAGGCGGCGTTCCAGCTCGTCCCAGATCGCCTCGTCGCTCCAGTCGTCGGCATCGGTGTCCGCGGGCACCTGGAGGTAGAGCCGGGAGACCACCGGGGAGCGCATGCTGAGCAGCGCGAAGCCGCGGTCGTGGCGGGCGTAGACCAGTTCGTCGTGTGACGGCGGCACATCCGCCAGGATGCCGAGCCAGCCGAACGGGTAGACGCGCTCGAACACCCGGGACACGGCGGCGGGCACCGCCTTGCGTGACACGCCCCAGAAGCCGTCGCAGCCCACCACGTACTCGCAGGTGAGGACGGACTCGCGCGGCGCCTGCCCGCCCTGCCCGCCGTCCTGTCCGCCGCGCCGCACGAAACGCACCCTGGGGTGGTCCGTGTCGGCGTCCTCCACTGCGAGCGCCTCCGTCTCGAAGAGCAGCGGCCCGCCCTCCCGGAGCTGGAGCTCCACCAGATCCTTGACGACCTCGGTCTGGGCGTAGACGGTCACCGCCCTGCCGCCGGTGAGGCCGGGGAAGTCGATCCGGTGGCGGTGGCGGTCGTAGCGCAGCTCTATGCCGTCGTGCCGCAGCCCCTCGCGGTCCAGGCGGGCCCCGGCGCCCGCGGCGCGCAGCACGTCGACGGTGCCCTGTTCGAGGATCCCGGCCCGCTGCCGCTGCTCCACGTACGCGCGGTCGCGGCTCTCCAGGACGACGCTGTCGATCCCGGCGTTGTGCAGCAGACGGGCGAGGAGGAGGCCTGCGGGGCCGGCTCCGATGATGCCGACGGTGGTGTGCATGGGTGTCCTGTCGGGTCGCGGGCGGACTGTCGGGGCTTCTTGGACTGCTTGCCAAGGCGGGCGTTCGCGTGGTGAACTTTCGTTCACAAACGCCATCGGGAGTCTCTGTCCGGGGCGGGCCGGTGTCAACGCCCGGGTGCGGTTTCCGTCCCTGTCCGGCAGCGGCTCCGGGAACGGTTCCGGCGGACCGGGTCGTCCGGGCCCGGGAGCGGCTCGGGTTCCGGTGGCCGAGTCGGTGCGCCGGAGCCTGCGCGGGCCGGTGGGCTCGGGCCCCGTGGATTCGGACCCGTGGGCCCGGGGGCCGGTGGGCACGCGCGCGGAGGCGGCGAGGAAGCCCTGAGGGAGGCACGGTGACGGGGATGGACACGGCAGGGAGCGGCCAGCCGCTGAGGGGCGCCGAGAGCGCCGCGCAGGACGCCGTGGACGGACCGGGCACCCCCGAGGCGGTGCGGCCGCTGGAGCGGGGCCTGGCGGTGCTGAGGGCGCTGTCCGGGGCCACGGGGCCGGTGCGGGCGGGCGACCTGGTGCGCGCCACGGGGCTGGCCCGCGCCACCGTGGACCGCGTGGTGGCCACCCTGCTCCGGCTCGGGCTGCTGCGGCAGCGCGGCCAGGAGCTCGCCACCACCCCGCGCCTGATGGCGCTCGGCAACGCGTACCTCGCCGCGAGTGGCCTCACCGGCGAGATGGCCGCCCGAGCGGCGCGCCTCGCGGACGAGCTCGACGAGTCGGTCTCCCTTGCGGTGCCGGACGGCGACGGGGTCAGGTTCGTCGCCCAGGCCATCCGGCGCCGCACCATGTCCGTCGCCTTCCGCGTCGGCGACCTGCTGCCGGCCGAGCGCTGCGCGCCCGGGGCACTGTTCGCCGCCGAGTGGGGGCCCGCTCAGTGGGCCGCCTGGCGCACCGCGCGGGCGGCCGACCCCGAGGGCGCCGCCTTCCCCGCGGTACGCCCCCGCGCCGTCCCGGAAGCGGAGTTCGCGCCGCGCGCCGCGCGGGCGGGCGGTGCCGGGTGGGCCCTGGACGACCAGCTCATCGAGCCCGGTCTGATCGCCGTCTCCGTACCCGTGCCCGACGCGCACGGCCGCGTCCGCTGCGCCCTGAGCGCGGTCAGCCACACCAGCAGGCACACGGCGGCGAGCCTCGCGGAGCTCGTCCTGCCCCGGCTGCGCACGGAGGCCGCCCGACTCGCCGAGGCCTTCGCGACGGCGCCCACCCCGCTCACCCCGACCGCCGGCACCCCGGCCGCCGGCACCCCGGCCACCGGCTCGCCCGCCCCGACCGCCGACCCGCTCACCCCGACCGCCGACCCGCTCACTCCGGCCGCCGACCCACTCACCCCGGCCACCGACCCACTCACCCCGACCGCCGACCCGCTCACCCCGACCGCCGACCCGCTCACTCCGGCCGCCGACCCACTCACCCCGCCCGCCGAATCACTCACCCCGGCCACCGACCCACTCACCCCGGCCGCCAACCCACTCACCCCCACCACCGACCCGGCCGCCACCGACCCGGCCGCCACCGGCGCGGCGCCTCCCCTCCCGCTCTCCCCCGCCGCACTCGCCCGGGCCGCCAAGGCCGAACTGGGCCCCGGGTTCCTTCAGTCGCTCGCCCGCGGCCTCGCGGTCCTTCAGGCGCTGGGGGCCGCACGGGAGCCTGGGCTGCCGCTGGCCGCGCTCGCCGCCGCGACCGGGCTGCCCCGGGCCACCGCCCGGCGCTGTCTGCACACGCTGGTGCGCGAGGGGTACGCCACGTACGACGGCCGCCTGTACCGGCCGCTGCCGCGGGTCCTGGAGCTCGGGCACGCCCGGCTGTCCCGGCTGTCGTTCGCCGAGTTCGCCGAGCCGCACCTGCAGGACCTCGCGGAGCGGGTGCACGAGTCCGTGTCCGTGGCCGTGCTCGACGGGCCGGACGTCGTCCATGTGGCGCGCGCGCCCGGCGCCCGCATCATGAGTCCGCGCATCGCACCGGGCGCCCGGTTCCCCGCGTATCCGACCGCCACCGGCCGGGTGCTGCTCGCCGGGCTGCCCCCGGAGGAACGCGACCGGGTGCTGGCCGCCGTCCGGCCCGTCGCCCTCACCCGGCACACGGTCACCGACCCGGGGCGGCTTGCGCTGCTCGTCGCGCGTGCCGCGCGGGACGGGTACGCGTGTGCCGACGAGGAGCTGGAGGAGGGGTTGCGTGCGGTGGCCGTGCCGGTCAGGGACGCGGCCGGCCGGGTGGTGGCCGCGGTGAACGTCGCCCGGCATGCCGCCGGGGAGCCCCTGGCGGTGGCGTGTGAGGCGCTGCTGCCCGCGCTGCGTGCGGCGGCCACGGCGATCGAGACCGAGCTTCACACGGCGTCTCGCTTCACCCCGGTTCCCGTTCCCTAGGCACCCGCACCGGCCGCCCGCCGGTGGCCCTCGACGACACCACCCGCCCCTCCGGGACGGTGACGACGCTCACGTCTCGCCGCGGCCGATCGCTCCCCCACTGCCTCAACGGTGTGGACGGCGCCCCCCAGGCGGCAGAGCCTCCCCCACTGCCTCAAGGGCGTGGGAGGTACCCCAGGGCGCAGACCCGCGCCCTACTGGGGCGCAGCCCCGCGCCCTACCGGGGCGCAGCCCCACCCTCAAGGGGCGCGGGGAACCGGGCGCGCAACCACCCGCCAGTCGGTGGCCCGGAGGCGGTGGTACCTGCCCCTTCGGGGCGGGGCGGGCGCGGTCGTGCCGGGGTTCCGAGCACAAAAGGGCTGGTGCTCCCCGATGCCGCGCCCTACCGTTGGAGGGGATTCACGCCCCCTTCACCTGCCTACCCGTAAGCTTCACACATGGCCACGACTTCTGATTCCCGTCCCGCGCGGTCCGCCGCCGCGGTGAACGAGGAGATCCGTGCGCTGTGGCTGCGCGCCGGTGGGCGCCTCTCCGCCGAGCAGCGGCGCACCTACGAGCGGCTGGTCACGGAGTGGTCCGCGGCCGTCCGCGAGGGCGCCCTGGAGACCGGCGACGAGAGCGTGGCCTGACGACGAGAGCGCGGCCCGGCCGGGCCCGTCCGGTTGTCAGGCCCGGGTCCGTCCGCGGACGGACCGCGTCACGTCGGCCGCATGGCGCTGGTATCGCCGGTACCGCCGGTACCGGCGTGCGACAGACCCCTCATCACATCGCGGAGCCACGGCACGGATCTCGCGGAACCCACCGTCCTCCCCGGCGGGCGCGACCTCCCCTGCGGCATCCCTGCGGGCTGTCGCGGACACCACCGGAGAACCGCTGCGGAACCCGTATACGCCCGTTGTATACGCCGTGCGAGGGACGCCGGCGGCTCCGTGCTCCCACCGTGCTCCCGAACCCCGCCGCGGTACGGCGTCTTCATGCCGTTTCCACAGGTCAGAGGGCCCAGAACGATGGTGCCCGGAACCGGACTTGAACCGGTACGCCCGCGAGGGGCAGCGAGGTTTAAGCTCGCCGTGTCTGCATTCCACCATCCGGGCAGGCCGTGCGCTCCGTCGTGGTTCCGAGCCTATCGGGAGGCCTCCCCCGAACTACGGTGCGATGGAACGATGTTGTCTTATTTTATTGAGCCCTGAGGGCCCGTCAGACCGCGTCGGTAGCTGTTCACACCCGCCAGAGGCCGTTACGCCCCGCCGCACCGTCCCGTACGGAATGACGGAATTTCACCGCACCCCCGGGGAGATTCACCGTTCCCCGACACGGTTACCCGCCGCATATCGGGCATCATCTCGCGGTCAACACGGGCGTGCGCCCTCTGAGGGTCGGATGTCATCCCCAGGTATGACGGCGGCCCGGCCGGTCCGACCGCAGACGGCCCCGGGAACCGGAACAGCGACTGACTACATCGCCGTCCCGGGCCGACACGATGGAACAGTCCCCAGAACCCCGTACGACAGGAGCGCTCCCCCGTGACCACCACCCCCATCGCCGACCGGACCACCCAGGTGGCCGCGCGTGCCACGGAACTGACCAAGGTCTATGGCCAGGGCGAGACCCAGGTGGTCGCCCTGGATCGCGTCTCCGTCGACTTCCGGGCCGCGGAGTTCACCGCGATCATGGGTCCGTCCGGATCGGGCAAGTCGACGCTCATGCACTGCGTCGCCGGCCTGGACGACTTCTCGTCCGGCTCGGTGCGGATCGGCGACACGGAGCTGGGCGCGCTGAAGGACAAGCAGCTCACCCGGCTCCGCCGGGACAAGATCGGCTTCATCTTCCAGGCGTTCAACCTCCTGCCGACCCTCACGGCGCGGGAGAACATCACGCTCCCCATGGACATCGCGGGCCGCAAGCCCGACCAGCAGTGGCTGGAGAACGTGATCACCATGCTGGGCATAGCCGACCGGCTGAAGCACCGCCCCTCCGAGCTCTCCGGCGGCCAGCAGCAGCGCGTCGCGGTGGCCCGCGCCCTGGCCTCCCGGCCCGAGATCATCTTCGGCGACGAGCCGACCGGGAACCTCGACTCCCGCGCCGGCGCCGAGGTGCTGGGCTTCCTGCGGAACTCGGTGCGCCAGCTCGGCCAGACCGTCGTCATGGTCACCCACGACCCGGTCGCCGCCGCCTACGCGGACCGGGTGATCTTCCTCGCCGACGGCCGCATCGTCGACGAGCTGTACGGACCGTCCGCGGACGCCGTGCTGGACCGCATGCGGATGCTGCCCGGCGGCACCGGCACGCCCCACACCACCGCCCAGGGTGCCGCGCACCGCTCCGCCTGACCCTCCCCCACAGGACCTCACATGTTCCGTACAGCCCTGCGCAATGTCCTTGCGCACAAGGCCAGGCTGCTGATGACCGTGCTCGCCGTGATGCTCGGCGTGGCGTTCGTGGCCGGCACGCTCGTCTTCACCAACACCATCTCCGACGCCTACCAGAAGAGCTCGTCCATGGGGTACGACCAGGTGGACGTCGCCGTCACGCCGGGCGGCGCCTCCTCCTCCGACACCCCGGACAAGGACCCCAAGCTGACCGAACGGCTGCGGGTGAGCGCCGAGAAGGCGCCCGGCGCGGCCTCCGCCACCGGGGTCGTACAGGGCTTCACGGCGGTCTCCGACAAGCACGGCAAGCTGCTCGGCGGGGGCTTCCGGTCCGAGGGCGGCAACTACTGGGGCGACAAGGACCCGCGCTACCCGCTACGGGACGGCCGCCCGCCCAAGGGCCCGGACGAGGTCGCGCTCGACGCCAGGACCGCCGACCGCGCCGGCTACCACGTCGGCGACCACGTCCGGATGTCCGTCGACGGCCCCGTGCTGACCCCCACCATCTCCGGCATCTTCACCACCCACGACGGGTACGTGGCCGCCGGCGGCAGCCTCACGCTGTTCGACACGGCCACCGCCCAGCGGCTCTTCCACGAGGAGGGCCGGTACGACGAGATCGACGTCAAGGCCGCCCCGGGCACCAGCCAGGTCCAGCTCCAGGACGCGCTCGACCATGCGCTGCCCAAGGACGCGGTGCGCACCGAGACCGGTCAGGAGCTCGCCGACGACCAGGCACGCAGCATCGCCTCGTCCATGAGCAACATGAAGACGGGGCTCCTCGCGTTCGCCGGCATCGCCCTCTTCGTCGGCATCTTCATCATCGCCAACACCTTCACGATGCTGGTCGCCCAGCGCACCAAGGAACTGGCGCTGCTGCGCGCCGTCGGCGCCTCCCGCCGGCAGGTGACCAGGTCCGTGCTGCTCGAAGCGCTGGTGGTGGGCGCGGTCGCGGCCGTCACCGGCCTGATCGCCGGGATCGGCATCGGGGCGGGCATGAAGTCCCTGATCGCGTCCATGGACAGCACCACCGTGCCCGACGGGCCGCTCGTGGTGTCGCCGGGCACCATCGCGACGGCGCTCGCGGTCGGCATCGTCGTCACCGTCCTCGCGGCCTGGCTGCCGGGCCGCAGGGCCGCCAAGATCCCCCCGGTGGCCGCGATGAGCAGCGTGCACGCCCAGCCGACCACCCGGTCGCTGGTGCTGCGCAACACCATCGGGGCGCTGATCGCCGCCGCCGGCGCCGTCCTGGTGATCGCCGGCACCCGGATGGACGCCGACACCGGCCGGCCCGTGGTGGGCATGGGCGCGGCCGTCCTGGTGATCGGCGTCTTCGTGCTGACACCGCTGCTGTCCCGGCCGCTGATCGCGGCCGCCGCACCGCTGCTGCGGATCTTCGGGGTCTCCGGGAAGCTGGCCCGGCAGAACTCGGTGCGCAACCCGCGGCGCACCGCGGCGACCGCCTCCGCCCTGATGATCGGCCTCACCCTGATCACCGGCCTGACCGTCATCGCGGGCAGCGCCCAGCAGGCCATCGACAAGATGGCGGTCTCCGCGCTGAAGGCGGACTACGTCGTCTCCATGGCGAACTACAACCCGCTCGCGTCCGATGTGGCGCGGACCATCGCGCACACCGACGGCGTCACGGCGAGCAGCCCGATGAGCAACGCGCCGGCCCAGGTCGACGGCCACCGCCACTACCTGACGGGCGTGAACGGCCACGACATCGGCCGGCTCACCGACCTGACCGTGACCGGCGGCTCGTTCAAGGTGTCGGGACGGGACGTCGTCGTCGACGACAAGACCGCCGACGCGCAGCACTGGCGGGCCGGGGACACCGTCCGGGCCACCTTCGAGGACGGCAGGAGCGAGCGGCTGACCGTGGCGGGCGTCTACCGCGGCAACGACATGATCCAGGGCATCCTGATGGACGACACCGCGCTGCGCCCGCACCAGAGCGACCCGACCGACATGCAGGTCCTGGTGAAGACGGCACACGGCCCCGATGCCGCCACGAAGGACGCCATCGAGCGTGCGCTCGGGAACAACCCGGCCGTCCTCGTGCAGGACAAGCAGGACGTCTCCGATCAGCTCGCGAAGCAGATCACGCTGATGCTGAACATGCTCTACGGCCTGCTGGCCATGGCGGTCGTCATCGCGGTGCTCGGCGTGATCAACACCCTCGCCATGTCCGTCTTCGAGCGCGCCCAGGAGATCGGCATGCTGCGCGCCATCGGCCTCGACCGGTCCGCGGTGAAGCGGATGGTGCGCCTGGAGTCGGTGGTCATCTCCCTCTTCGGCGGGGTGCTGGGCGTCGGCCTCGGGGTGTTCTTCGGCTGGGCGGCGGGAAGGACGATCGCCTCCCAGCTCGACACCTACACGATGGTGCTGCCCTGGGGCCGGATGGTGATCTTCCTGGTGCTGGCCGCGATCGTGGGCGTGCTGGCGGCGATGTGGCCGGCGCGGCGCGCGGCCCGGCTCAACATGCTGAGCGCGATCCACGCGGAGTAGCGCCCACGGCCGCCCCGGGGCCCGGCTACCGCCCGCCCCGGGGCCCGGCGGTCCGGACCCGCCCCCACGGGGCCCGGGCCGCCGCCGGGGGTGGCGCCGGGCTCGGTGCCGCCCCCCGGGGAAACGCTCCTGGGGAGCCCATCGGTCATGGACTCCCCAGGAGCGTTCTCCGTCCCCGGCGTACGCGTACGGGGCGTTCCCCGGCGCCACAAGTACGGGGCGCCCGGCGCCACGGGTACGGGGCGCGGTCGCGTCAGTTCCAGGTGCGGGACCGCAGGGGCATCCCGGAGGTGCCCGGGGCGGGCGTCTTCACGGCGAGGAGCTGGTTGACACCGATGCGGTTGCGCTCGAAGGACAGCGCGGAGGCCGCCATGTACAGGCGCCAGACCCGGGCGCGGCCCGGGCTGGTGAGCCGCACGGCGCGCTGCCAGTCGGCCTCCAGGTTGGCCACCCAGCGGCGCAGCGTGAGCGCGTAGTGCTCGCGGATGGACTCCAGGTCCCGCACCTCGAACCCGGCGCGCTCCAGCAGCGACACGGTGGTGCCCACCGGGGCCAGCTCGCCGTCCGGGAAGACGTAGGCGTCGATGAACTTGTCCACCTGGTAGGCGGACTCGTCGGCCTGCGGGCGGCGCGCGATCTGGTGGTTCAGCAGCCGTCCGCCGGGCTTCAGCAGCGCGTACAGGTCCTGGGCGTACTCCAGGTAGCGCGCCGCGCCGACGTGCTCGGCCATGCCGATGGAGGAGATCGCGTCGTAGGGCCCGTCCCTGACGTCGCGGTAGTCCTGGACCCGGATCTCGACCCGGTCGGCCAGGCCCTCGTCGGCGGCCCGCTTGCGGGCGTAGGCGGCCTGTTCCGAGGAGAGCGTGACGCCGACGACCTGGGCACCGTGCTCACGTGCCGCGTGCAGCGCCATGGAGCCCCAGCCGCAGCCCACGTCCAGCAGCCGCTGGCCCGGCTTCAGGTCGAGTTTGCGGGCGACGAGGTCGAGCTTGTCGCGCTGGGCGTCCTCCAGGGTCGCGTCCGGGTGCTCCCAGTACGCGCAGGAGTAGACCATCGACGGGCCGAGCACCAGCTCGTAGAAGTCGTTGCCGACGTCGTAGTGGTGGCTGATGGCCTCCTTGTCGCTGCTCTTGGTGTGCAGGTGGCCGCGGCGGGTCCTGCGCATCTCCTCGGGGGGCGGGGGCGGGGGCGGCAGGGGGCCGGCGAGCGCCGCGAACTCCTGGAGTGCGGAGCGCACGGCGGGGTCGCGCAGCGCGTCGAGCGCGGCCTTGAGGCCCTTCACGCCGCCGGTGCCCGCGGCACCCAGGGCGTCCACCGGGGCCGTGCCCTCCGCGGCCCCGGCCGCGTCCGGGTGTGCGGCTTCGGTGCCGCGCTCCCAGATGAGGCCCGCCATCAGGTCGAGGGCGCGGTAGAGGTCGCCCTCGACATCGAGTTCGCCGGCGACCCAGGCGCGCGCGAGGCCCAGTTCACCCGGCTTCCAGAGCAGGCGGCGCAGGGCGCGGCGGTTCCGTACGGCCAGTACGGGGGTATCGGGCGGGCCCGCCTCGGAACCGTCCCAGGCCCGCAGGCGCAGTGGGAGCGGGGCTCCCAGCAGCTGTTCGGCAAGCGTCCTCAGCCGCTGCGCGGCTTCCGGCATGGCACACACCTCCGTGACGTCGATCCCGGAACCGTCCGACACCACGTAAACACGGGCGGCCCTCTCCCGCAGTCCCGTCCGGCGTCATGGAACGGCAAAGGTGACTGTATAGACCACACATCAGCCCCCACCGGCCGGTGGCCGGGACACGACGCAAACGGCCCTCCTTCGGCCGGTGGCACCCCGACGGCCTCGCCGTGGCCGTCCCCCCTGCCTGGAAGGCGTGGGAGTACCCCCGGCCGTTCCCCGCGCCCTTTCCGGGCGGGCCTTACGTGCGGGCGCCCCCGGCTGCCCTCAAGGGCGCGGGAAACGGCGCGCGCAACCCACCATCGCCCCACCACCGGCCGGTGGTCGGAGGCGCGGGAACGCCGAAGGGGCGCCCGCACCACGGATGGCGGGCGCCCCTTCGGGGAGGGCGGGGGCCGGCGGCCGGCCCAGGACGTCAGGAAGCCTTGGCCTTCTCGCCGCCGGAAGACGAGGCCACCGAGGCCTCCTTCCGCACCGCGGGCGCCGGCGCGGGCTTCGCCGCCTCGTAGAACTCCTCGCGCGGGGACTCGATCGCCCCGAGCGAGACGACCTCGCGCTTGAGGAACATGCCGAGGGTCCAGTCGGCGAAGACGCGGATCTTCCGGTTCCAGGTCGGCATGGCCAGACCGTGGTACCCACGGTGCATGTACCAGGCGAGACGCCCGCGCACCTTGATCTTCATCTTGCCGGCCACGATCATCGCGACGCCCTTGTGCAGGCCGAGCCCGGCCACCGCACCCTTGTTGGCGTGGCTGTACTCGCGCTGCGGGAAGCCGCGCATCGCGGAGACCACGTTGTCGCCGAGGACCCGGGCCTGGCGGAGCGCGTGCTGGGCGTTCGGCGGGCACCAGGCGTTCTCGACGCCGGCCTTCCGGGCGGCGAGGTCCGGGATCTGGGCGTTGTCGCCCGCGGCCCAGATGTAGTCGGTGCCCTGCACCTGGAGGGTGGCCGCGGTGTCCACATGGCCGCGCGGGCCGAGCGGCAGGCCGTAGCGGGCCAGCACCGGGTTGGGCTTGACGCCGGCGGTCCACACGATCGTGTTGGAGTCCACCTCGAGGCCGTTGTTCAGCACCACGTGACCGTCGACGCAGGAGTCCATGCCGGTCTTCAGGTAGACCTCGACACCCCGGCTCTCCAGGTGCTCCTTGCCGTACGCACCGAGCTTGGGGCCGACCTCGGGGAGGATCTTGTCGGCGACGTCCACGAGGACGAAGCGCATGTCCTCGCGGCTGACGTTGGTGTAGTACTTCGCGGCGTCCCGCGCCATGTCCTCCACCTCGCCGACGGTCTCCGCACCGGCGAAGCCGCCGCCGACGAAGACGAAGGTCAGCGCCTTGCGGCGGACCTCCTCATCGGTGGTGGAGTCGGCCTTGTCGAGCTGCTCGAGGACGTGGTTGCGCAGGCCGATGGCCTCCTCGATGCCCTTCATGCCGATGCCCTGCTCGGCGAGGCCGGGGATCGGGAAGGTCCGGGAGACGGCGCCGAGCGCGATCACCAGGTAGTCGAAGGGCAGCTCGTACGCCTCACCGACCAGCGGAGCGACGGTGGCGACCCTGCGGTCCTGGTCGATGCCGGTGACACGGCCGGTGAGGACCTCGGCCTTGGGAAGCACGCGCCGCAGCGGCACGACGACGTGCCGGGGCGAGATGCTGCCGGCCGCGGTTTCTGGAAGGAAGGGCTGGTACGTCATGTACGAGCGCGGGTCGACGACCGTGACGGTCGCCTCGCCGTAGCGCATCTTCTTCAGAATGCGACGAGCTGCGTACAGGCCTACGTACCCACCGCCTACTACGAGGATCCTGGGACGCTCCGTGGTGCTCATGCCATCGAGTATCCACCCGACCGGAGGGGGGTCTCGTGCGCCCCTTCACAAGGTTCGCGGGGAGGTGTGTTACCCTGCACGGCCACCGCGACCGGGGGCGCCCGGGTGCACGTGTCGGCCCCGTGAACCGTCGACCGCCCCCTTCCACCGCCTCCCCCGGACCACCCCCTGTGAGCTGCCCCTCAGAGGCTGAGTGTGGTCTGCGCCACGGCCCCTTTTCATCGGAGTGACACATTCCCGCCATCGGGCCGTAGTGGGCGGCAGGGACCCTGCGCCCCTTCCAGAGGCGGATGACACCCCGCAAGCTGCCCCTACCGGGGCCAATTCCTTGTGAAGAACTTCACGAACTTTTCCGGAGAGGGCGTTCACACGGTCCCGCCACGGACCGCCACGCGGGCTCTGCGGGCCTCCGCGGAGGCCCTGCGGAGACCCCGCGGAGGCACCGGTTCCGGCGCGGCACCCGCGGCGGACTCCCCCCTCCTACGCCCCTCTGCCGACGGCCAGTTGGGGACGAGGGAGGGGCGGCACGCCGCACCCGCGGCACCGGGTACCCACTCCGCGTACACCGTCCCACGGCATCCCGGTCAGCGACCCTCCAGGGCCACCTCGTACGCGATGCCGTCGAGCATCGCTCACGAACGCGACCCCCAACGGACGCCAACGTGTACACGTGCACGCGTACACTGACCTCATGACTGAGAACACCGTGACCGTACGGGAAGCCCGCGCACACCTCGCCGACCACATCAACCGGGCTGAGGAAGGCGTCCCGACTGTCATCACGCGCAATGGCGCCCCGGTGGCCGCCGTGGTGCCGATCTCGGACTTCGAAGCATTGGAGGAAGCGGCCGATGTGATGCTGGCGCGCGAGGCCGAAGCTGTACTGGCGGAGGGCGGCACTACCGTGACGATGGCTGAACTGCTGGCAGACCTCTTCACCGAGCAGGACGGCGAGGCGGCGTGAAGTACGCCTTCCGGTTCACCACGGCGGCACAGCGTCAGCTTCGGGCGATCAGCCGACCCGACGCCATGCGCATCCTGACCGCGTTGACCGCACTCGGTGACGACCCGTACCGCCAGGACGCCGACGTCAAGAAGCTCACCGGCCCGTCCGGGCTCTACCGCCTCCGGGTCGGAAGCCACCGGATCGCCTACCAGATCAACGATGGCGAACTCGTCGTCCTCGTTGTCAAGGTGGGCGACCGGCGGGACGTCTACCGCAACCTGTGACGCCCCACCCGGCACCGGGACCACCGGGCACCACCCCTCAACGCACCTCGCTCGCCGCGAAGTGAGCGATGCCGTCCAGGATGTCGTGCTCGCTCACGACGACCTCCTCGGCGCCGGTGCGCTCCATGATCGCCAAGAGGATGAGGGCGCCGGCGCCGATCACGTCGACCCGGCCCGGGTGCATCACGGGGATCGCGGCGCGCTCGGCGTGGGTGGCGGTGAGCAGGGAACGGGTGATCCCGGCGACCTTGTCGCGCGGCACGCGCGCGTGGTGGATGGCCGCCGGATCGTACTCCGTCAGGCCGAGCGCGATGGCCGCGACCGTGGTGACCGACCCGGCCAGCCCGACGAGGCTGCGGGCCCCGGTGAGCGGCACGGTCTCGGCGGCGAGGTCGAGCGCCGCCTCGACATCGGCCCGTATGGCCTCGACCTGGCCGGGCTCGGGCGGGTCGGTCACCGCGCCGTCCCGCACGAGGTGCCGCTCCGTCATCCGCACACAGCCGATGTCCACGCTGCGCGCCGCCGCCACCCGGTCCTCGCCGAGCACGAACTCCGTGGAGCCGCCGCCGATGTCGACGACCAGGTAGGGCCCCGGCACATCGGTCCGCCCGAGGAGGTCCCGGGTGGCGCCGGTGAAGGAGAACGCCGCCTCCGTCTCCCCGGTGACGACCTCCGGCGGCACGCCCAGGATGCCCCGGACGCCTTCGGTGAACGCGTCCCGGTTGGCCACGTCCCGGGAGGCGGACGTCGCCACGAACCGCACCCGCCGGGCACCGTGCCGCTCGATCAGCTCCGCGTACCGCCGGCACACCCGGAACGTCCGCTCCAGGGCCTCCTCGGCGAACCGCCCCGTCTTGTCCACGCCCTGCCCGAGCCGGACGATCTCCATGGTGCGCTCGACGTCGGTCAGCTCACCGGTCCCGGGATGAACGTCGGCGATGAGCAGCCGGAGGCTGTTGGTACCGCAGTCGATGGCGGCGACACGGGTCATCGGGGCTCCTGTCGGATACGGGGACGAGGCCGAGGCCATGGGCCGTGGCCCATGGGTGGTACGTGGGGGGAACGTGGTGGGCACCGGCGTACGGGGCGGTGGCGGGCGCGTGGCGGGCGCGGGTGGCGCCCGCCGCGGTTCCTACGGGCAGGGGGTGCGCGTCGTGCACGGGCGCGCCGGCTTGGGCCGTGGCGCGTGTGTGGGCGCGCGCCGGGGCGCGTGGGCGACGGCGGTGCGTGGGCGACGGCGGTGCGGCGTGGCGTCGATCGCCGGCGGGGGCGGCGTGCGCCGGGGCACCGAGCACTGCGTACCGGTGGCGCTCAGTCCGCGTCGGCCTGGACGCACGGGCCCTTGCGCCACCACTCCGGAAGCATCGCCAGCGCCTCGTCGCCGAGCGGGTTGACGCCGGGGCCCGCCGCGAGCGAGTGGGCGACCAGCACGTGCAGGCACTTCACCCGGTCCGGCATGCCACCGGCGCTGGGGAACCCGGTCAGCTCCTCGATCTCGTCCCTGCGCCGCAGGTAGTCCTCGTGCGCCCGCCGGTACGCCGCGGCCAGCTCCGGATCGGTGCGCAGCCGGTCCGTCATCTCCTTCATGACGCCCTCGGCCTCCAGCGTGCCGATCGCGGAGGCGGCCCGCGGACAGGTGAGGTAGTACAGCGTCGGGAACGGCGAGCCGTCGGGCAGCCGGGGCGCCGTCTCGACGACGTCGGGCAGCCCGCACGGGCAGCGGTGCGCGACGGCCCGCAGGCCGCGCGGGGTACGGCCGAGCTGCCGCGTACAGGCCGCGATGTCCGCTTCGGTCGGCTCGGTGCGCTCGGTGGGCGGCGGGGGCGTCTGCATGGCCGGGGTGGTGTCTCTCATCGGTGGGTCGGATGACGGGGCGGTCGGTGGGCCGCAAAGGGGGTCGGGGGGAGGAAGGGGAGGAGGTGGAGGAGGTGGAGGACAGGGGCGGGATTGAGGGCCGTGGGCTCGCGGATGGCCGGCGGACCCGGGCGGCCGGTGGCCGGCGCTGCGGCCGATGGTCGGCTGCCGTGGCCGGTGGGGCCACGGTGGTCGGGCGGCGACGAGCGCCGGGCACACCGCGCGGTGCTCGGAGGTCGCCCCGGCGGCCGGCCCCACGGACTCAGGGGCCGCCCGGAGCCGGGTGGCCGGGGCTCTCCGCACCGCCGGGCCCGCCGCCGTCCCCCGCCTCGTCCGCACGGTCCACGGTCTCCCACACATGCGCGTACCAGGGCCGTACGGCGGGCGCCCGGGAGCCCTCGTCGGTGCTCGACCGCTCGTCGGACCTCGGCCGCACGACCGTGTACCCGGTCTCGCCGGGTCTCACGTAGTGCAGCCGCTTGCGGATCTGCTGCTCCGCGTAGGCGTCGTCCTGCCAGCGGGCCTTCTGGTCGCGCAGCTTCTCGACGCGGGCACGGTCCTGCTCCATCTCGCGGCGCATGTCGCCGATCTCGGCGCGCTGCGAGACGTACTGCCGCATCGGGTACGCCAGCGCCACGATCAGCGAGCAGAGCACCAGGGCGAGCACCGCCGCACGGCCGGTGAGCCGGGAGCGGCGGGCCTGGCGCCTGCTCTGGGAGCGGTAGACACGGGCGGCCGTCTGCTCGCCGAGCAGCCGCAGCCGGGTCGCGGTGGAGAACCGGTCGCGGCCCGTGTCCCGGTCCTTTCCGGGCATCTGTTCCCGCCTCCCCTGAATGTGCCGGTGTCCCCGCACACGGTACGGGACCGCGGGCGGGGACGGCGGGATCCGCGAGTGTCAGACGGTGCCCCCGCCGGGCGCGGGGGCATGCGCTCTGCCGTACCGGCGCAGCCGCCAGAGGTCGTCCCTGCCGACGCGCTGCGCGCCGTTCCTACTCGCTCTCCGGGCGAAATCGCGGGAAGGCGCTGCGCCCCGCGTACACCGCGGCGTCGTCGAGGATCTCCTCGATGCGCAGCAGCTGGTTGTACTTGGCGACGCGCTCGGAGCGGGCCGGGGCGCCGGTCTTGATCTGACCGCAGTTGGTGGCGACGGCCAGGTCGGCGATGGTGACGTCCTCGGTCTCGCCGGAGCGGTGCGACATCATGCACTTGAAGCCGTTGCGCTGGGCAAGCTCGACGGCGTCCAGGGTCTCCGTCAGGGAGCCGATCTGGTTCACCTTGACCAGCAGGGCGTTGGCGGCGCCCTCCTCGATGCCGCGGGCCAGCCGCTCCGGGTTGGTGACGAACAGGTCGTCGCCGACGAGCTGGACCTTCTCGCCGAGCTTCTCGGTGATGGTCTGCCAGCCGGCCCAGTCGTCCTCGAACAGCGGGTCCTCGATGGAGACCAGCGGGTAGGCGGCCACCAGCTCCTCGTAGTACTCCGTCATCTCGGCGGCGGTGCGCTCCTTGCCCTCGAAGAGGTAGACGCCGTCCTTGTAGAACTCGGACGCGGCGACGTCGAGCGCGAGGGCGATCTGCTGGCCGGGGGTGTAGCCGGCCTCCTTGACGGCCTCCAGGATGAGGTCGAGCGCCTCACGGTTGGAGCCGAGGTTCGGCGCGAAACCGCCCTCGTCGCCGAGGCCGGTGGACAGGCCGCGCTCCTTCAGGACCGCCTTCAGCTTGTGGTAGACCTCGGCGCCCCAGCGCAGGGCCTCCGAGAAGGACTCCGCGCCGATCGGGGCGATCATGAACTCCTGGATGTCGACGTTCGAGTCGGCGTGCGAGCCGCCGTTCAGGATGTTCATCATCGGCACCGGCAGCAGGTGCGCGTTCGGGCCGCCCAGGTAGCGGAAGAGGGGGAGGTCGGAGGCCTCGGAGGCGGCGTGCGCGACGGCGAGCGAGACGCCCAGGATGGCGTTGGCGCCGAGGCTCGACTTGTCCGGGGTGGCGTCGAGGTCGAACATCGCCTGGTCGATCAGGCGCTGCTCGGTGGCGTCGTAGCCGACCAGCTCCGGGCCGATCTGCTCGATCACGGCGAGGACGGCCTTCTCGACGCCCTTGCCGCCGTAGCGGCTGGCGTCCTTGTCGCGGAGCTCCAGCGCCTCGAACGCGCCCGTGGAGGCGCCGGAGGGCACGGCGGCGCGGCCGGTGCTGCCGTCGTCGAGGCCGACCTCGACCTCGACGGTGGGGTTGCCTCGGGAGTCCAGGATTTCCCGGGCTACGACGACGTCGATGGACGGCACGAGCATCTCCTTCTGGGATGTGACGCTTGGCTTGTGCGTTTCTTGGGCCTTGCGGCATGAGCCTAACCGGCCGGGGGCCGGCCACCGGCCCCGGCCCGCACGGCGCGCCCCGACAGGGGCAGGCACCGGCCACCGGCCGCGGGGAGCCGGGCGCGCGGTCCCCCGCGCCCCCTCGGGGGTGCCGGAGGCACGAAGAGCCCCGCCCCGGCGCGTCCGGGGGGACGACGCACCGAGGCGGGGCGAACCGGGGAGCCGGGACGGCTCAGTGGAGGTGGAGCTGCTGGCCGGGGTAGATCAGCGACGGGTTGTCGACGATGTCGTCGTTCAGCTTGTACAGCTTGTGCCAGCCGCCCTTGACGTGGTGGTCGTGGGCGATGTCGCTGAGCGTGTCACCCTTCTTGACCTTGTACTCGCCGTCGCCCTTCTTGACCTTCTTGCCGGTCGGCGTGGTCACCGTCTGCCGGTGCTGGGAGCGCGCGGCGTGCTGCGAGCCCCGGCTGACCGGCTTCTCGTCGGCGGTGTTCTGGGTCTGCGGGGAGACGGCGCCCTGCTGGGTCTGGCCGGCGGAGCCCGAGCCCGTGGAGCCCGAGCCACCGCTGTACGCGGTGCTGCTCAGCCCGGTGCCGCAGACCGGCCAGGCGCCCTTGCCCTGCCCTGCGAGGACCTTCTCGGCGACGGCTATCTGCTGGTCCTTGGTGGCCAGGTCGGCGCGCGGCGCGTAGGCGGTGCCGCCGTACGCGGCCCAGGTGGACTGGGTGAACTGAAGGCCGCCGTAGAAGCCGTTACCGGTGTTGATCGACCAGTTGCCACTGGACTCGCACTGGGCGACCTTGTCCCACTCGGAGGCGGTGGCGGCCGAGGCGCTGCCCGCGCTGACCAGCGGGACGGCGACGGCGGCGCCGGCGACACCGGCGATGGCGACGGCACGGGTGGTGCGGTTGAGCGCGGTCGGGCGGCGGTGCCGGCCCTTGCCGGAAAGCAGCATGAAGTGATCCCCTCACCGACGCCTGCGAGGTGAGCTGTCGGGTTCGGGCCGATGGGGTATCCCCCGCTCTCGCGAGCGTGGGGAGGTTTTGCCCGGCCGCGCGGCTTGCGCGCGACTTCACCCCTAGCCGGTCCGCTCCCCGTGCCGCTGCTCGTCCCGTGGTCGTACGGGCCTGCACAGCCGCCCGGTGGGGCCGGCGCTTACCTTGGGTCCCCCGCTCCTGCCTACGGCGCTTCGACGCGACGACTGTTCCCGTACGGACGCCGGCAGGATTCGGCGTGGCGTCCGTCGGTGCCCGCCTGTGGCGAGCGGACATGACGGTAAACAGCTGATGCGCCGGATTTCAAAGTGAACTGGGGTTGGTGAGACCCATCTCTCATTCGAGCAAACCGGACAGAACAGGCCGAACTTCCGCCGTTTTTCGCCCGATTCAGCAGTAAAGATCAAGAAGTTTCGGGAAGAGTTCAGGAAAGATCAAGGGTCTGGCCAGGGAGGATCAGATCCGGATCGGCCCCGACTGTCTTCTTGTTGGCGTCATACAGCGCCGGCCAGCCGCCCTTCACCTCGTGCGACTCGGCGATGTCCCAGAGGTTGTCGCCGGGCCGCACCTTGTACAGGCCCTCGCCGACGCCGCGACCCTCCTCGCCCGCGCCGCGCGAGGCGTGCCGGCCCGCGCCCCGGGAGTCGTCCGCGCCGGCGCTCGTGGACCCCCGGTGCGCCTCGTGCGCGCGGTCGCCGCGGTGCCGGCCGGAACCGTCGGAAGCACCCGCACCGCCGGAGCCGGCAGCCGCCCCCGTCGGCGTGGCACCGTGGCCGCCGCCAGGGGAGCCGTCCTCGCCGGCCGCACCCGACGAGGCCCCAGCACCGGACGAAGAGGATGAACCGGATGCATCGGACGGAGCACCCGTGGACGCACCCGAAGCACCCCCACTCGTACCGGACGAGCCGGACGCTCCAGCCGACCCGGACGAGTCGGACGCCCCGGCCGAGCCGGACGCGCCGGACGCGCCGGATGAAACGGAACTGCCGGACGCGCCGGAGGCACCAGGCCCACCCGACGCACCGGAGGCCCCGGACGCGCCGGACGACTCCCCACCGGAGCCCGTGCTCGCCGACGGAGCCGGGCTCCCGCCGCCGCCGGAGCCCGACGGGTCCTGCGCCGACGAGCCGCCGCCCTTCCCGCCGAGCCCGGTGATGTCGGCACACCCCGGCCACGCCCCGGGACCCCGGTCCGCGAGCACCTTCTCGGCGACGGCGATCTGCTCCGCCCTGCTGGCCTGGTCGGCGCGCGGCGCGTAGTCCAGGCCGCCGTAGAGCACCCACATGTTCTGGGAGAGCTGGAGGCCGCCGTAGTAGCCGTTGCCGGGGTTCGCGCTCCACGAGCCGCCGCTCTCGCAGTCCGCGAGGCGGTTCCACGTGGTGCCGTCCGCGGCGTGCGCGCTCGCCGCGCCGAGCAGCGGGATGGCGATGGCGGAGCCGGTCACTCCTGCCGCGACGACGAGGGCGGGGGCCTGACGGGGGCGACGGTGCCGGCCGTTCCCGGAGAGCATGCGCAAGCCTTTCGCGTGACGGATGCCGCAACAGATGTGACGACGGTGCAAACGAAACGGGTCGTACAGGTGTGGCAGGTGTGACACATGTGACCACGCCTGCCGGTTGACGTGAACGTAGCGGTCTCGAACGCCTGTCACAAGTCGATGCAGCGGAGATCACATCGGTGTCACGTTCCTGACGGGGCATCAGCTTTTCGTGGGGGACGGCACTCCGGCACGCCGGAGCCGATGGTTCCGCCGGCCGCCGAGTACCGCCCGTCTGCCGTGCCCGGTGGCGCACCCGGGGCGGGTGCGCGGCACACACCGGTTACCGTCGGGGCGTGAGAGACGTGCCCCGCCCCGACGCGCCCCCCGAGCTGTTCACCCAGGCCTTCGCCGCGGACCCGTACCCCGCCTACGCCTGGCTGCGCGAGCACGCGCCGGTGCGGTGGACGCGGCTGCCGAGCGGTGTCGAGGCATGGCTGGTGACCCGGTACGCCGACGCCCGCGAGGCACTGGCGGACCCCCGGCTCAGCAAGAACCCGGCGCACCACGCCGAGCCCGCCCACGCCCAGGGCCGCACCGGCATCCCCGGCGAGCGCAAGGCCGAGCTGATGACGCACCTGCTCAACATCGACCCGCCGGACCACACCCGGCTCAGGCGGCTGGTGTCGAAGGCCTTCACGCCGCGCCGGGTCGCCGCCTTCGCACCCCGCGTCCAGGAGCTGACCGACCGCCTCATCGACGGCTTCGCGGGGCGGGGCTCCGCGGACCTCATCCACGAGTTCGCCTTCCCCCTCCCGATCTACGCCATCTGCGACATGCTGGGCGTACCGGCCGAGGACCAGGACGACTTCCGGGACTGGGCCGGGATGATGATCCGGCACGGCGGCGGGCCGCGCGGGGGCGTCGGCAGGGCCGTCAAGAAGATGCGCGGCTACCTCACCGAACTGATCGACCGCAAGCGCTCCGATCTCGGCGAGGACCTGATCTCCGGCCTGATCCGGGCCTCCGACCACGGCGAGCACCTCACCGGGAACGAGGCGGCGGCCATGTGCTTCGTGCTGCTCTTCGCCGGTTTCGAGACCACCGTGAACCTGATCGGCAACGGCACCTACGCGCTGCTCACGCACCCCGCGCAGCGCCGCGCCCTGGCGGGGTCGCTGGCGCGCGGCGAGGCGGACCTGCTGGAGAGCGGCATAGAGGAGCTGCTGCGCTTCGACGGTCCGGTGGAGCTGGCGACCTGGCGCTTCGCCACCCGTCCCCTTCAGATCGGCGGGCAGCGGATCGCCGAGGGCGAGCCGGTGCTCGTGGTGCTGGCGGCCGCCGACCGGGACCCCGAGCGGTTCGCGCGGCCGGACACACTCGACCTCGCTCGGCGCGACAACCCGCACCTCGGGTACGGCCACGGCATCCACTACTGCCTGGGCGCCCCGCTCGCCCGGCTGGAGGGGCGCACCGCGCTCGCGACGCTGCTGCGCCGGCTGCCCGATCTCCGCCTCGCCGCCGACCCGGCGGACCTGCGCTGGCGCGGCGGCCTGATCATGCGCGGCCTCCGGGACCTGCCGGTGTCGTTCACCCCGGCGGGCCCCCGATAGGGGGAGCGCCCGCTACGGGGCGCCTCCCGTACTGGCGCGCCCCGTACGGGCGGGGGGACTGCGCGAGCAGCCACCGGACCACCGGTGGTCCGGCGACGGCGGAAACAGCCCCTTCGGGACGGTGACGGCCTGACGGTCCGCCGGAGCCGCACCCTCACACGGAGTGGGGATGCTCCGGGGCCGCCTCGGCCGCGCGTATCGCGTCCCGGTAGGCGCGGGCGGCGGCCCGCAGGGCCGCCTCCGGGTCGACGCCCTCCCGCTCCGCCCGCACCGCCATGGCGAGCAGCTCGTACCCCACGCCCTCACCGGCCGGCAGCGGCACGGTGAGCCCGGCCGTGCGCACCCGGGACGCCAGCTTCGCGGCCAGTGCCAGCCCCGGCTGGCCCAGCGGGACGCCCTCGGTGACGGAGGTCCGCCGCTTCTCCTCGGCCTTGGTGCGCAGCCAGTGCCGCCTGACGTCCTCGGGGGTCTCCGCGGTGTCGTCGCCGAAGACGTGCGGATGCCGGCGGATCAGCTTGGCGACGATGCCGGCCGCGACGTCGTCGATGGAGAACGCCCCTCCCGCGCCGTCCGGCCCCTTCTCCTCGTCCTCCTCATCCTCTTCGTCCTCCCCGCTGTCCCCGTTGCCCCTGTTGCCCCCGTTGACCCCGTTGCCCTCGTTATCCTCGTCGTCCACACCCCGGGCGCCGGCGGCGTCCACCGGGACACCCTCCTCGGCGATCCGGGCGTGGAAGACGACCTGGAGGAGCACATCGCCCAGTTCCTCGCGCAGCTCGTCGCGGTCGCCGTCCTCGATGGCCTCTACCAGCTCGTACGCCTCCTCGATGGCGTACTTCGCCAGGCCCTGGTGGGTCTGGCGCGAGGACCAGGGGCACTCGCTGCGGATCCGGTCCATCACCTGGACGAGGTCGAGCAGCCGCGCGCCGGGGAGGTCGTACGAGGCGGGCAGCAGCTCCAGGTCGGGCATGCGGGTCCGGCCGGAGCCGGCCAGCCGGGCGAGGCCGTCGGTCAGCCGCGGGTCTCCCTCGCCGGTGGCGACGACGACCACGGTGGCGCCGCCGGCGCAGGCGTCCACCAGCTCCCGGGCGGTGGGCGAGGCGTGCTCGACGGTGACACCCGCGTCACGCAGGTAGGGCAGCTGCGGGTGGGCCGGGTCGGCGCACAGCACCCGCTCGGCGGTGCGCAGCACCTGCCAGGCGGGCCAGGACAGCAGCCCCGGTGCCACCCGGTGACTGGTGGTGAGCAGAACGATACGGCCGGGGGAAGTGTTCACGCCTCGAACGTAACCCAGCCACCCGTTGTGGGGGCCGCGCCTCGATAGGGGCGCGGGTAACCGCGCGCGCAACCCGTCGCCAGCCGGTGGTCCGGACACGACAGAGACAGCCCCTCCGGGCCGGTGACGACCTGCGGTCTCGTCGTAGCCTGTCGCGCAGTTCCCCGCGCCTCTACAGGGGCGCGCCCCCACAGGGGCGCAGCCCCTAGACCTGCTGCTGCGGGGAACCGACTTCCCGCAGCCACGGCAGCTTCGCGTCCACGCGACTGCTCTTCCGCACGTCCCACGTCCCGTACCGCGGGTTCACATCGATGTGCATCGCCTCGGACGTCTTGGAGAGGTGCTGCCAGAGCGCGGCCTGGCCGTCCGGCGAGCTCATGTTGATGCCGAGCTTCCGGGCCAGCTTCTGGGCCTCCAGCTCGGTGCGCAGGCTCTCGTCGAGGTACGCGGGGGCCACCGCGTACTGTTCGAGCCAGCCCGTCTCCAGTGCCTTCGCGCCGCCCGCCTGGCGCTCCAGGCCGTCCCGCATCTCCTGCACCTCCCGGCGGCCCGCCGCGACCCCGGCGTCCTCCGCCGCCTTGTGCAGCACCTTGTCGAGCACCATCGTCTGCAGGGTGTTCCGGGTGAGACCGCCGGTCTTGCCGACCACCTGCTCGTACTGCACGTCGTCCTTCACGGCCGACCTGAGGGCGCCCCGGACCTCGTTGACCCTGCCCTCCAGCTGGGAGACCGTGATCCGCCGGCCGTCGACGACGGCCGCCGTGCCGGGGTGCGTGTCGTTCCCGCAGCCGGTCAGGAGGGGCGCGGCGGCGAGCAGTGCGGCGGAGGAGACGAGAAGCGCAGTGCGACGGCGGCGGTGCAAAGGAACCTCCCGAGGAGATTGTGCAACGGAGCACAAGCTTGCGGTGATCGATGCTATGCAGTCCCGGTGGCGGGGGCCACCGATTCGGCGGACTGAATCGACCAACGATTCGGGGCCAGTCGGGGCACTCCCGCCCCAACCGCCCGTACCGCGGCCCGTGGCTACGCCCGTACCTGCCCCAGCCACTGGAGCGTGCGCTGGATCTCCGCGGTGAACGGGTGGCCGGGGCCGTGCCGGAGCCGGGCGTCGTGCAGGAGCTTGCCCAGGGTGTCGTGGGCGGCGGCCTGGTCGCCGAGGGCGAGCAGGAGATGGCCGATGCGGCGCCTGATGTCGAGCGCGGTGGACGGCTCGCCCACCCCGTCCACCGGGGCGCCCTGCGCATAGGGGTTGGCCGGATAGGGCGGGTCCGGGACGTAGCCGGGCGCCGGCTCGCGCGAGTCCCGCCGGTGCTCGTGGTACGGCAGCAGGGCGCGGTACTCGGCGAGGGCCGCCGCCGGCTCGCCGAGCTGCTCCAGGCACTGGGCGGCCTCGTAGCGGAACCGCAGCGACTCCTCGTCGCCCACGCCGCCCTCCGCGGCCCGCTCCTCGGCGAGCCTGCGCAGCTCCGGCAGGGCGCGCCGGTACTGGCCGTCGTCCATCAGCATGGCGGCGTAGTGCCTGCGGAGGGTGCGGGCGCCGCTCCCCGGTGTGCCGCGCGAGGTGGTCGGCGAGGTCGGCGCCGGCCGCGTACTGCATCACCAGGTACAGCTCGTCGCCCTCGCTGCCCGCGTCGTGCACGGTCACCAGGCAGGGGTGGTCCACCGCCGCCGCTTACGACCCGAGGACCGACGTCAGGAACTCGCCCGTCCACGACAGCAGTTCCCGCCCGGTCAGCGGCCGGCCGCCCACCTTCGCGGTCTTCGGACGGGGCACGAGGAGCTGGCGGGCGGCGGCCTTGACGACCGTGCCCGGGTAGAGGCGCTTCAGGCGCAGCTCCTGGGACTCGCGCAGCTCCTCCGGGGCCGGCGCGAAGCGGATGGAGTTGCCCTGGAGCACGATCTCGGCCACGCCGCACGCACGCGCCAGCATCCGCAGGCCCGCGACCAGGAGGAGGTTCTCCACCGGCTCCGGCAGCTTGCCGTAGCGGTCGGTGAGCTCCTCGCGGACCGCCTTGATGTCGTCCTCCGCATTGGCGGAGGCGATGGCCCGGTACGCCTGGAGGCGCAGCCGCTCGCCGGGCGCGTAGTCGTGCGGGACGTGCGCGTCGACCGGAAGCTCGATCTTGACCTCGAGCGGCGGCTCCTCCGGGGCCTCGCCGCCCTCGATGGAGGCGCGGTAGTCCGCGACCGCCTCGCCGACCATGCGCACGTACAGGTCGAAGCCGACGCCCGCGATGTGGCCGGACTGCTCGCCGCCGAGGAGGTTGCCCGCACCGCGGATCTCCAGGTCCTTCATCGCCACGTACATGCCCGCGCCCATCTCCGTGTGCTGCGCGATGGTGGCGAGGCGTTCGTGGGCGGTCTCCGTGAGGGGCTTCTCCGGTGGGTAGAGGAAGTAGGCGTAGCCGCGCTCGCGGCCCCGGCCGACCCGGCCGCGGAGCTGGTGGAGCTGGCTCAGGCCGAAGTTGTCGCCGCGCTCCACGATGAGGGTGTTGGCGTTGGAGATGTCGATGCCGGACTCGACGATCGTCGTCGACACCAGGACGTCGAACTTCTTCTCCCAGAAGTCGACCACCACCTGCTCCAGCGCCTGCTCCGACATCTGGCCGTGCGCGGTGGCGATCCGGGCCTCGGGGACGATCTCCCGCAGCCGGGCGGCGGCGCGGTCGATGGACTCGACCCGGTTGTGGATGTAGAAGACCTGGCCCTCGCGGAGCAGCTCGCGGCGGATCGCGGCGCCGATCTGCTTCTCCTCGTAGGGCCCGACGAACGTGAGCACCGGGTGCCGCTCCTCCGGCGGCGTGGTGATCGTGGACATCTCCCGGATGCCCGTCACCGCCATCTCCAGCGTCCGCGGGATGGGGGTGGCGGACATGGTCAGCACGTCGACGTTGGCACGCAGCTTCTTCAGCTGCTCCTTGTGCTCGACGCCGAACCGCTGCTCCTCGTCGACGATGACGAGGCCGAGGTCCTTGAACCTGGTCTCCGACGAGAACAGCCGGTGGGTGCCGATGACGATGTCCACCGAGCCGTCCCGCATGCCCTCCAGCACGGCCTTGGCCTCGGTGTCGGTCTGGAAGCGGGAGAGCGCTTTCACGGAGACCGGGAACTGCGCGTACCGCTCCGAGAACGTGCTGAAGTGCTGCTGCACCAGCAGGGTGGTGGGCACCAGCACGGCGACCTGCTTGCCGTCCTGCACCGCCTTGAAGGCGGCGCGCACCGCGATCTCCGTCTTGCCGTAGCCGACGTCGCCGCAGATCAGGCGGTCCATCGGGACCGTCTTCTCCATGTCCTCCTTGACCTCGGCGATGGTGGTGAGCTGGTCGGGCGTCTCCGCGTACGGGAAGGCGTCCTCCAGCTCGCGCTGCCAGGGGGTGTCCGGCGAGAAGCCGTACCCGGGCGCGGCCATCCGGGCCGAGTAGAGCCTGATCAGGTCCGCGGCGATCTCCTTGACGGCCTTCTTCGCGCGGGCCTTGGTCTTCGTCCAGTCGGCGCCGCCGAGGCGGTGCAGCGTGGGGGCCTCGCCGCCGACGTACTTGGTGATCTGCTCCAGCTGGTCGGTGGGGATGTAGAGCCGGTCCCCGGGCTGGCCGCGCTTGGCGGGCGCGTACTCGACGACCAGGTACTCGCGGGTGGCGCCCTGCACGGTGCGCTGCACCATCTCGATGTAGCGGCCCACGCCGTGCTGCTCGTGGACGATGTAGTCGCCGGACTCCAGGGTGAGCGGGTCGATGGTCTTGCGGCGCCGCGCGGGCATCCGGGCGCCGTCCCGTCCCGACGCCTTCTGCCCCGACAGGTCGGTCTCGGTGAGCACGGCGAGGCGCTGCGCCGGGTCGACGAAGCCGTGGTCGATCGACCCGCAGGAGACGTGCACCACGGACGGGGTGAGCGTGCCGAGGTCGGTGTCGAGGCGGGCCGCGATGCCCTCGCCGCCGAGCACCTCCACGGTGCGCGCGGCGGTGCCGTGGCCCTCGGTGACGAAGACGGTGCGCCAGCCGTCGGCGAGCCACTGCTTGGTGTCGGCGAGGGCGCGGGCCGTGTCGCCGCGGTAGGTCTCCGGGGCGTGCATGCCGAGCTTGAGGGTGTCCGACGACTCGTCGGCGTACTCCTCGGCGAGCGCCTCGTCGCCGGCGAACGGCGAGATGGACCACCACATCATGCCCAGCTCCCGGGCCCGCTCGCGGACGTCCGCGATGGACCACAGGGACGCCGCGTCGACGTCGATCGGCGCCTCTCCCCCGCCCGCGCTCGCCGCCCACGACGCCTGGAGGAACTCCTGGCTGGTGGCCACCAGGTCGGCGGCCCGGGTGCGCACCCGCTCCGGGTCGCACACCACGGCCATGCTGCGCGCCGGCAGCACGTCGAGCAGCAGCTCCATGTCGTCGACGAGGGCCGGGGCGAGGGACTCCATGCCCTCCACGGCGATCCCCTCGGCGATCTTGCCGAGCAGTTCGCCCAGCTCGGGGTGGGCCTCGGCGAGCTCGGCGGCGCGGGCCCGCACCTCGTCGGTGAGCAGCAGCTCCCGGCAGGGCGGCGCCCACAGGCCGTGCTCGGCGACCTCCAGGGAGCGCTGGTCGGCGACCTTGAAGTAGCGGACCTCCTCGACGTCGTCGCCCCAGAACTCGATGCGCAGGGGGTGTTCCTCGGTGGGCGGGAACACGTCGAGGATGCCGCCGCGTACCGCGAACTCGCCGCGCTTCTCGACCAGCTCCACACGCGCGTAGGCGGCCGCGGCGAGCGCGTCGACGGTCTCTTCCAGGTCGGCACGCATGCCGGTGCGCAGCGCTACGGGCTCCAGGTCGCCCAGGCCCCTGACCTGCGGCTGGAGCACGGACCGCACGGGGGCCACGATCACGGACACCGGGCCGGTCTCGGGGTCGTCCGCGCTGGGGTGGGCGAGGCGGCGCAGCACCGCGAGGCGGCGGCCGACCGTGTCGGAGCGGGGGGAGAGCCGCTCGTGCGGCAGCGTCTCCCACGAGGGGTACTCCACGACACCGTCCGGCGGCAGCAGGCTGCGCAGCGCGGCGGCCAGGTCCTCGGCCTCGCGGCCGGTCGCGGTCACGGCCAGCACGGGGCGCCCGGTCTCACGGGCCAGCGCCGCCACCGTGAAGGGGCGGGCGGCGGGCGGGCCGACCAGGTCGATGTGCATCCGGTGACCGTCGGTGGCCGCGGTGACCGCTTCCGCCAGGGCCGCGTCCTTGACGACGGCGTCGAGCAGGCCGTGCAGGCTCATGAACAGGGTTTCCGTCCGGTGGGCAGCGCGAACGCCCGCCCCACGGTGCGCCGGGCGGGCCGGAACCTCCAGCCTACGACTCCTCGGGCCCCCTCTGCGCTGCCCGAGGCCCGGGGGCGCGGAGCTGCCCGCGCCCCGGGAGGGCGCGGGGCTGGGCCGGGGCGCCTCTGGGGGACGCCCCCGCGCCCGCAAGGCAGGGGAACCCTTGATGCAGTGGGGGGCTCCCCCGCGCGGGCACGATCAAGCCTCACCGGCGGGCGGCCGGGCACGAGACCGCGAAAGGGGCCCAGCCGGCCCCGACAGGGGGCTGGTGTCCTGTCAGGCTGCGTCGGCGGCGGCGCCGGCCCCGACCCGGGCGCCGGCGGCCTCGGTCGGGATGACGCGCGAGAGGCCCTCGGAGGCGAGCAGGTCCCTGAACGGTTTCCAGATGGTCGGGTCCGAGAGGTTGGTGAAGAGCCCCGGGCAGGTGTTGGTGTCTCCGGTCACGAGACCGTAGACGACGGCCTTGCCGGAAGAGGCCGTGTCGAACAGCGGGCCTCCGCTGTCGCCGGGCGCCACCCGCGACTCAGCGGTGCCCGCGCAGATGAACTCCTTGTCCCAGACGCCTCCCTCGGTGTCGAACGTGGTGACGGGAAGCGTCGCTTCCCGCAGGCGTGACGGCTTCCGCGGATCGGCGAGGTCCGTACGCCCCCAGCCGGCGGCTTGCAGGAGACGGCCCTCCCGCAGCTTCGTTCCCAAGTGGGGGAGGGCCGCGCTCGCCTGGTCGACGGGGCTGTCGAGCACGATGAGGCCCAGGTCCGTGTTGGTCTGTGTCGAGAAATCGGGGTCGCTGTGGACGGAGAAGTGATCATCGGTCACCACCGTCCCTTCGGTGGTACTCGAATCGGCCCGCCCCAGCACAAGCCGGATCTTGACTTCGCCCTTCTCGGCCCACTCGGCACAGTGCGCCGCCGTGGCGACGACCCGGCTGTCGATGAGCGCCGCACCGCAGTAGTGCGACCACGTCCCGTCGTCACCCTGTTGTTCGATCTGCACGACGAAGGGCCGCGCGCCGTTCGCGACCGGCTCTCCGCCGATGATCGCAGAGGCGGAGGGCGTGGCGGTCAACACGATCCCCAACGCTCCGGCACTCGCAAGGGCCGTGACCGTGCGTCGGCTTATTGACGTGCGCAAGAGGCACTCGCTTTCGTCTGCCACCGGGCACCGCCCCGGCGGGATTCCGCGCGGGACGGCACCCGACCGTCCCGCTCCGGCCCCGATCCTGGGCCCGGCGGCCCTCCGACCGGCCTCCACCACGTATCAGGCGCGTCTCGGTATCCGCTCAGACGCGTAGCGGCAACGCCGCTGCCCGCACGGCCGGATCAGCGGTTGTGCCGGGCAGCGGCCATCGCACCTGGGGCGGCCCCCACGCAGGGCGGGGCGAACCGTGGCGCGGCGAGGGTCAGGCTCGGGGGTGTACGCCTGGCCGCCGGAGACCTACTCCGTCGCGATCGCCCCCAGTACGTTCATCCGGCCTGCCCGGAAGGCCGGGATCAGGGCCGCGAAGAGGCCCACGAAGGCCGAGGCGATGAAGACCGTGGTGATCGTCGGCCAGGGGATCTGGAGGGTGCGCAGGCCCTCCAGGGCCAGCAGTTTCTGGGCCGTGGCGCCCCAGCCCATGCCGAGGCCCAGGCCGAGCAGCGCGCCGAAGAGGGCGATCACCACCGACTCCAGGCGGATCATGCGGCGGAGCTGGCGGCGGGAGAGGCCGATGGCGCGCATCAGGCCTATCTCCCGGGTGCGCTCCACCACCGACAGCGCCAGCGTGTTCACCACACCCAGCACGGCGACGATGATCGCCAGGGCCAGCAGGGCGTAGACCAGGTTGAGGAGCTGGCCTATCTGGTCCTTGAGCTGCTGCTTGAAGTCGGTCTGGTTCTGCACCTTGTACTGCGGATAGGGCGCGAGGGACCGCTTGAGGGCGGCGTAGGCCTGCTTCTCCTGGCCGTCCTTGGCGGCGCCGAACATGATGATGTTCTGCGGCATCCTGTCGGCCGGGAGGTACTGCCGGGCCGTCGCGATGTTCAGGTACATGGCGCCCTGGTCGATCGTGGTGTCGTCGGAGGTGATCGCCGCGACCCTGAGCCTGGCCGTGCTCCCGCCGGTGAAGGCGACGGTGATGCGGTCGCCGACCTTGATGTGATTGCGGTCGGCGTAGCCCGAGCCGACGGACATGGCGTCCTTGCCGTAGGCCGCGGCGAGGTCGCCCCCGGTGGTCTTGCGGCGCAGGTCCTGCGCGTACGTCGGGTCGGTGGCCACCACTTCCTCGTTCTCCGATGCGCCGTCGGGCGCGGTGAGCCTGGCGGGGACGCCCATGTAGTGGGTGACGTGCGCGAGGCCCGGTGTGGTCTCCACGGCCTTCGCGGCCTGCGGGACGATCGCCTGGCCGGTGCTGGACTGCACGATGAAGTCGGCACCGACGGACTTGTCCAGTTCCTCGGTGGCCGAGGCGACCATGGACGAGCCGACCACGGAGAGGCAGGCGACCAGCGCGAGGCCGATCATCAGCGCCGCGCCCGTGGCCCCGGTGCGCCGCGGGTTGCGGAGCGCGTTCCGCTCGGCCATCCGGCCCACGGGACCGAACAGCCGCAGGATCACGACGCTGATCACCCGGACCACCCCGCCCGCGAGCAGCGGGCCGACGACGATGAACCCGATCAGCGAGAGCACCACGCCGAGGCCCAGCCACAGCGAGCCCTGCGCCGCCTTCTCCGCCACCGCCGCGGCGTACAGCGCGGCGCCGCCCGCGGCGGTGAGGACCACGCCCACGATGCCGCGCACCACACCGGCCCGGCCGTCCGACGCGATGCCGGCGTCCCGCAGCGCCGCCATCGGCGAGACCTTCCCGGCGCGGCGGGCCGGCAGGTAGGCCGCCAGGACGGTGACGATGATGCCGAGCAGCAGACCGGCGGCGGGGGTGGTCCACTTGACCGTGAGGTCCGCCGTGGACAGTTCCATGCCGAGGCCGGCCATCAGCTTCATCAGGCCCACGGCGAGACCGACACCGGCGCCCACGCCGAGCACCGAGCCGAACACGCCCAGCAGCACGGCCTCCACCAGCACCGAGCGGTTGACCTGCTTGCGGGAGGAGCCGATGGCGCGCATCAGGCCTATTTCACGGGTGCGCTGGGCCACCAGCATGGAGAAGGTGTTGATGATCAGGAAGATGCCGACCAGGAAGGCGATCCCCGCGAAACCGAGCATCGCGTACTTCATCACGTCGAGGAAGGAGCCGACGTCCTTGCGGTTCTGGTCGGCGGTCTCCGCCTGCGTCTTCACGCTCAACGAGGAGCCGAGCGCCGCGCTGACGTTCCTCTTCAGCCGGTCGTTGCTGACGCCCTTGTCCGCCACCAGGTCGATCTGGGTGAAGCGGCCGGTGGTGCCCAGCAGCGCACGCTGCGCGGTGGGGGTGTCGAAGTAGACGATCGCCGCGCCGGGGTTGGTCACCTTGAAGGTGGCTATGCCGGAGATCCTGGCGGTGAGGTCGCCGGTGGCGCTGATGGTGCGCAGGCTGTCGCCCAGCTTGAGATGGTGCTTGTCCGCCGTGTCGGCGTCGACCATCACCTCTGAGGGGCCCTTCGGGGCGTGGCCCGAGGTGATCTGCATGGAACGCAGGTCGTTGTGCGTCCAGTTGCCGGCGATGGTGGGGGCGCCGGTGTCGGAGCCCATGTTCTTGTTGTGCGCGTCGACGACGGTGACCTTCTCGCTGCCCACTGAGCCCTCGGCGGACTTCACGCCGTCCACCGCGCGCACCTTCGCCAGGAGGGCGGACGGCAGCGACTGAGGCCGGCCGTTGTCCGACTGCGGGCGGTCCTTGCCGGTCTTGGGGGCGACCGTGACATCCGCGGACGTCACGGCGAAGAGCTTGTCGAACGTGGTGTTCATGGTGTCCGTGAACACCAGGGTGCCGCAGACGAAGGCCACGGAGAGCAGGACGGCGACGGCGGAGAGCGCCATGCGGCCCTTGTGCGCGAAGAAGTTGCGCATCGAGGTCTTCAGGACGGTCATGACCGGTGCCCCCGGGCGTCGGAGCGCGCGGCACGGGGCTGCTCGCCGGAGAAGCGCAGCATGCGCTCCAGGACCTGGTCCGCGGTGGGGTTGTGGGTCTCGTCCACGATCCGGCCGTCCGCCAGGTAGAGGACGCGGTCGGCGTAGGCGGCGGCGACCGGGTCGTGGGTGACCATCACGATGGTCTGGCCGAGCTCGTCGACCGACCGGCGCAGGAAGCCGAGGATCTCGGCACCGGCGCGGGAGTCCAGGTTCCCGGTGGGCTCGTCGCCGAAGATGATCTCCGGGCGGGCCGCCAGGGCGCGGGCCACCGCTACGCGCTGCTGCTGGCCGCCGGAGAGCTCGCTGGGGCGGTGCTTCAGACGGCCGGCCAGGCCGACCGTCTCCACCACGCGGTCCAGCCACGCGCGGTCCGGCTTGCGGCCGGCTATGTCCATGGGGAGTGTGATGTTCTCCAGGGCATTGAGCGTGGGCAGGAGGTTGAACGCCTGGAAGATGAAGCCGATCCTGTCCCGCCGCAACTTGGTGAGCTTCTTGTCCTTCAGGCCCGTGATCTCGGTCTCGTCCAGGAAGATCTGGCCGGACGTCACCGTGTCCAGTCCGGCGAGGCAGTGCATCAGCGTGGACTTGCCGGACCCGGAGGGGCCCATGATCGCGGTGAACCTGCCTCGCGCGATGTCCACGTCGACGCTGTCCAGCGCGAGGACGCGGGTCTCGCCGGCGCCGTACGCCTTGACGACCTGCCGGGCACGGGCGGCTGCGACCGTACGCCCTCCGGCTTCCCCGTGCCTGGGAATGGTTACAGCCGTTGTCACGCTAAGTCTCCTATGTCGGGCACCTGTCGGGTAGGCCGATCGGTGCGGTGCGTCCGAGAGGGTGTCGTTGAAGTCGCGCGATGAAGCGCGCGATGAGGGTGTGCGATGAGGGTGTGCGATGAGAGATGTTCGATGAGGGGTGTGATGCGGGCCGTGAGGGGCGGCCGACAGCCGTGCTTCGCTCTGCGCTTCAGTCTGCGGTGTCGGCACGCCCCGCCGCGCTGAGGCTCAGCGCAGTCTTTTCCTGGGGAAAACCCCACCCCCCGCGCTGTGGTGCCACGCAGTGCCGGCGGCCGGCCGGTACGACGCCCGGCGCTTCCGGCACCCCGTCGGTCCCCCGGCCTCCGCGGCCGCCGGTCCGCCCGGTCCGTCGTACACAGCAAGGCTAGGCGGCGGCCCCGCTCCGCCTCCTCGTTCCCCGGTACGAACCTGCCCCGGTACGGAGTACGGAGGATCCCCTAGGGGCTCTCCATCCCCCGGAGGAGGGGTTCTCAGGGTCGGCTCCACCCTGCTGCGCATGCAGCCTCCACCCTCCCACCGCGTGAGCGCCGAGGGGACGGCCGCGACCGTTCCGGGGCACCCGGCCCCACCTGCATGGACGGACGGAACGGGCGAGATCCGGGCCGGGTCCGGGCGGGGCGCGGCTGAGGTGTGGACGGGTCCGGGCGGGGCGCGGCCGGGTGCGGGCGGGGGCGGACGGGGGCGGGTGAGGTGCGGACGGGGCGGGCGGGGCACGGCCGGGGCGGGCGGGGTGCGGGCGGGGGTCCGCGGCCCGGTCCCCGCGTCGGTCGGCTCGACTGACGGACGAATGTGCGGAGTGTCGCGTTATGGGGTGTTCCTCTCGATCCATCAAGATGTGCGGCACATGGCGTGGTACGCGTCTGCCGCCGTGGGTGCCGCACCGCGCGTCCGGGGCCCGCCGCCGCGTGGCCCGTGCTCCGGTGCCGTCCGGCGCCGGAAGGACCGGAGAACCGGAAACCGGGAAAAGGGGTATCAGGGTGAGCACTGCATCGGCGTCACCGCACGGCTTCAACGTCGTACGGGGCCGTGGCTACCGTCCCGGGCAGGCCGACTCGTTCGTGGCGGGCCTGTCGCAGGAGCGCGACGCGGCGTGGGAGCGTGCGGCGCGGCTGACCGTGCTGGCCAAGGATATGGAGGCGGAGCTGGCACGGTTGCGCACCGCCGTGGAACAGCTCACCCCGCAGACGTACGAGGCCCTGGGCGGCCGCGCACAGCAGCTCCTCGCGCTCACCCAGGAGGAGGCCCTCGCGGTGCGGGCGGACGCGCAGGAGGAGGCCCGCCGCACCCGGGAGGACGCGGTGGGCGAGGCGGACAGGACCCGGGACGCGGCCCGCGCCTATGCCGAGGCGCTGCGCTCGGAGGCGGACGAGTACGCCGAACGGCGGCTGGTGACCGACCGCGAGACCGCCGACGAGCTGCGTACGGCGGCGCGCGCCGAGGTCAAGGAGACCGGTACGGAGGTGCAGGCGGCGCTGCGTGAGATGCGGCAGCAGGTGGCCGAGCTGCTGGCCGAGCAGGAGAGCGAGCACAAGGAGCGGTGGGAGGCCGCCGAGCGGCAGCTCGCGGAGCGTGAGGCGGAGCTCGAGGCGCACCACGAGGAGCTGACGGCGCAGGCGGGGGAGCGGCTGCGGGAGGCGCAGCAGGCGCTGGTGGCGGTCCGGGAGAGGGTCAGGCGGGACCAGGAGAGTGCCGAGGCGTGCGCGGCGGAGGTGCTCGCGGAGGCGCGGGTGCGGGCGGAGCGGGTGGGGCGGGAGACGGAGCGGGTGCTGCGGGAGCATGCGGCTCAGCGGGATGCGGTGCGGGCGCATATGGAACGTGTGCGTGCCGGGTTGCTCGCCCTCGGTGGGCGGGGTGTGCAGGCGGAGGGCGACTGACGGGGTGGTGCTGTCGTGTTCCGGCTGCCGGCCGGTGGGGGTTTCTGCGCAGTTCCCCGCGCCCCTTCGCCGGCCTCCCCGGGCCGTCGCCCGCAGCCCCAGGGTCTGCCCACGGAACAGGGGGCGTGCTGTCGTGTTCCGGCTGCCAGCCGGTGGGGGTTGTTCGCGCCGTTCCACGCGCCCCTTCGCCGGCCTCCCCGGGCCGTCGCCTCCAACCCCGAGGGCCTGCCCACGGACCCACACGGGGGCGTCCTGTTGTCTCTCCCGGCCATCCGTCCCTGGGGGCTTCTCGCGCCGTTCCACACGCCCCTTGCGGGCGGCCCGTGGGCCGTCGCCTTCAGCTCCGAGAGGGGTACGCAGGCACGGGAGTCTTGCGGCCGCCGGCCCGTGGGTGGTTGCTCGCGTGGTCCCCCGCGCCCCTGGTGGGGCGCGGGGGCGGGGTCAGAGGAGGCCGTCCCACATCTGTTCCAGGAGGACGGACCACCAGCTCTCCGGGGAGGCCAGGGCCGCCTGGTCGAGTGAGGCGAGCTGGGCCTGGAAGTCGACCGTCCAGCGGCCCGCCTGCTCCTGGTTGAGGCCCAGTCGCAGCGGCCACATCCGGCCGAGGAGAGCCAGGCAGCGTACGAACTCGGGCAGGCCCGTGTTCACGAACTGCGGTGGTACGGGCGCGCCGCCCGGGCCGGCCTCCACCGGTACGGCCACGATGTTCGCCGTGCCGTACTGGACGCAGATCGCCCGTCCGAAGTCGGTGCCCATCACCAGGTAGGAGGCGGCGTCGGAGGCCGGCTGCACGCCGCGCTCCTGGGCCAGTTCCTGGAGCGTCGGCACCGGGCGGCCCGGCTGGGCCTGCGCCCAGAAGAACGGCCGGATCTCCAGCGGCAGCCCCGCCCACATCAGCGTCGCGGCCACCACCTCGGGCACGCCCTGCCGGGACACCGCCCGCTGGTCGAAGCGGTAGACGCCGGGGCCGTACGCGGCGGCCAGCTCCTGGGCCACGCCCTCCGGCGGCAGCGGCGGCGCGGGCGGCACGGGCGGCAGCGGCGCACGCACCGGCGCGAGCCGCGCGGGGCCGTCCGCCACCTGGTGCAGCTCCCCCTGGTGGACGAGCAGTTGCTGCATGCCCTGCTGCCGCGACGCGTGGTCCCTGCCGTACGGGGCGATGGACGTGATACGTGCCTGCGGCCAGTTCTCCCTGATCATGCGGGCGCAGTACGCGCCCGGCAGCTCACAGGACTCCAGCTCGGTGTGGAGCTCGAGGACCTGCTGCGGCGGCACGTTCATGGCGTGCAGTTCGTGCAGGATCTGCCACTCCGGGTGCGGCATGCCGGGCGCCGAGCGGCGGATGAGCTGCTGCTCGGAGCCGTCCGCGGCGCGGTACCGCAGCACCGCCTGGTAGCCGGGCCCGACGGTCGGCCGGCCGGCCGGCTGCTGGGGATAGCCGTACGCCGCTGGCGGCGGCAGTACGCCCGGCACGGCGTGACCGGGCGGGGGCGGGGGCGGGGGCATGCCGGGACCGCCGGGCATCCCGGGCACGCCGGGTACTCCAGGCGCACCGGGTGCCCCGGGGGCGCCAGGCGCGCCAGGCGCACCGGGTGGCGGTGCGGCTCCGGGAGGGGGCGTGCCGGGGCCGCCCACGGCCGGGTTCGCGAGCATGGTCGCCGCCTGGTGCACCCCGCCCGGAGGCGGCGGCGCGCCGGGGGCGGCCCCGGGCGGCGGGGTGCCGGGCACGCCGGGCGCCGGCGGCGGGGGCGGGAGCGGGCCAGCGGGCGTGCCGGGCGCCCCGGGCGCGGGCGGCTTGGGCAGGCCGAGGCCGCCCTGGCTCGGGTCGGCCAGCATGGTCGCGGCCTGGTGCACGGCGCCGGGGGGCGTCCCCGGAGCGCCCGGGGGCGGCGGAGGGCCACCGGGGGCACCGGGCGCACCCGGTGGTGGCGGGGTTCCGGCACCCGGTGCTCCCGGCGCGGGCGGACCGCCGGCTCCCGGAGCACCGGGGCCGCCGGGGCCGTCCGGGCCGAGCGCCGACACAAGCTGGGTCGGTACGTAACCGCCCGCCGGAGTACCGGGCGCGCCCGGACCCGGCGCGAGCGGCGCATCGGCACCAGGGGCACCCGGATCCCCGGGCGGCGGGCCCGCCGGCACGGCAGCGTCCCCGGGTCCACCGGGTCCACCGGGTCCACGAAGTCGACCAGGAGCATCCGGCGCACCGGATCCGCCCGGAGCCCCCGGGGCCCCCGGGACGCCCGGGACGCCCGGGACAGCCGGCGCACCCGGCACCGCAGGATCACCCGGCACCGCGGCGCTGCCCGGCGCGCCGGGAGCCACACCCCCACCGGGGCCATCCGGACCACCCGGATAGCCAGGCCGTCCAGAAGCACCCGGCGCACCCGGCGCACCCAGCTCACCTGGCACACCTGGCCCACCCGGAGCCTCCGGCCCCGCGGCGCCTTGCGGATAGCCATAAGCCGACCCGCCGGAACCACCGGGCACACCCGGCACAGCAGGGCCCTCCGGCCCTCCGCCCCCCTGCGGATAGCCATAAGCCGACGCACCGAGACCACCGGGCACACCCGGCACAGCAGGGCCCTCCGGCCCCCCAATCCCCTGCGGATAGCCATAAGCCGACGCACCGAGACCACCGGGCACACCCGGCACACCAGAACCCTCCGGCCCCCCGTCCCCCTGCGGATAGCCATAAGCCGGCCCGCCCGGATCACCCGGCACAGGCCCACCGGCGCCACCCGGCACAGGCCCACCGCAGCCACCCGGCACTGGCCCACCGGGCCCATCCGGCACAGGCCCACCGGGCCCATCCGGCGCAGGCCCGCCACCAGGACCACCACCCGGCACGTCGAGCGCCGGCGCGATCGCCGTCGGCGGCAACTGGCTGCCGCCGGACATCAGCGCCGTCTTCGCCTCCGGCGTCACCGACGGTGGAGGCGGCGCGTCGTCGTCCAGGCCCGAGAGCGGCGGCGCGAAGACCGTGGCGGGCAGCGGTACGGAACGGTCGTCGCCGGCGTCGGCGTTGGTGTCCGTGCCCGCCCAGGGCGTGGCGTCGTCCGAGACGGCGGCGGGCTCGGGCGCCCCCGGACCGGCACCGGGCCTTGCGGCCTCCGCACCGTCCCCGGCGGAGCCGCCGGCACCAACGGCACCAGCAGCCGCAGAGGCCGCAGAAGCCGCAGAAGCCGCAGAGGCCCCGGAATCGTCCTCAGCGCCCGAAGCAGAAGCACCCGCCCCGGCATGCGCACCCGCACCGGAGCCCGGAGCAGCGGAGCCGCTCGCGGCCCCCGCATGCGCCCCCGCACCGGAGTCACCCGCCCCCGAGCCAGAACCCGGGACCGCACCGGAGCCGCCCACGGCCAGACCGGAACCCACCCCCGCACCGGCACCGGCACCGCCCGCCCCCGCACCGGCACCGTCCACGGCCGCACCGTCCGCGCTCGCCGCGCTCGCCGTGTCGCCCGAGCGCCGGTCCGGGATGCCCAGCCTGTCCGCCGCCTCCTGGAGCCACTCGGGCGGGCTCAGCAGGAACGACGTCTGGTTGAGGTCGACGCGCTCCGCGGCCGGCGCCGGGGCCCGGGCGGGCTCGTCCGAAGTGCCGTACTCCTCCTCGTAGCGGCGGATCACCTCGCCGACCGGCAGGCCCGGCCACAGCGTGGCGGTGCCGCCGTCGCGCGGGATCACCAGCCGCTGCGCGCCGCCCTCCGAACGGGGCCCGTCCGGACGGTCCTCCGCCCAGACGACGAAGCCCAGCTCGAACTCCCGCACCCGCACCTCCCGGTGCTGGTACGCGGGCACCCCGGCGTTGATCCACTCCTCGGCGCGGTCCTGCGCCTGGGCGAACGTCACCATCGGCAGATCACTCCCCCACTCACTCCCCCACTCACTCCGCCACCGGCACGGCGCGCGCGAATCCGCCGTCCACCATCAGGCTCGCCACGGTCTGAAGCTCCGGCGGATTGCCGGCGAGACGCGTCAGGAACGCGTCGAAGTCCTCGCCGCACGGCAGCAGCAGCCGCGGCACCCGGTCGGTGACCGTCCAGCCGTCCCGGTCGCGCGCGTCGTCGTACGCGCAGAACCACACCGAGCCCGGCCGCTCGCCCTTGACCTTCACCGCGAGCAGGCCGCCCTGCACGAAGGCGACGCCCAGGTAGTCCTTCGTCAGGTGGTCGCGCAGGCACTTGTTGACGTACACCAGGTCGTCGATCGCGGCCTCGCCGCGCACCGTGAAGAACGGCTGGTCCACCAGCAGTCCCCACTCGGCGTCGAGCGCGGCGCCCACCGGGGCGCAGCCGCCGGCCGCCTTGAGGAACGACCGGTACGCGCCCGGCAGCCGGTAGCCGAGGTCCTCCTCGACGCCCTGCACCTGCCGCTCGGTGACCGCGGTGCCGCGCTCCGGCAGCCCGACGTGGGCGGGGCGGGGATCCTGGAGGGGGCGGGTGCCCCGCTTGTTCTGGTCCACCGTGGCCGTCGCGAGGCCGCCGTGGTGCCGCAGCAGGGCCTTGACCTCGGCCGGGACCAGCTCCAGCCGGCGCGAGAACGGCACATGGTGCCAGGTCCAGCCGTGCGGCGTCGCCACCGGGGGAATGCCGCTCCACAGGTCGTGGCCCCGCGCCGCCAGCGCGGCGTTCGCGGACACGTAGTCCGTCAGGCGGAGTTCGTCCACGCCGAAGCCCTCCGGGGGCTCCGCTATTTCCGCCGCCGCGCACGCATAGGGCGAGAAATCCGGATAACCCCGCTCGTCCACGCGGACACCCCTGGGGTGCCGGGCGGCGCGCACCGGGTCCGGGAAGTGCACAACCTGCCCGGCGTACGCCGCGTTCGGCGGTGCGGCGTGTCCCCCGGCCGGGGCGCCAGGCGCCCCAAGACCGAGCCGACCTGTCGTCATGGCGGTAGCCCCCTGCTGCGTCCTGCTGTGTCCTGCTGTGTCTGTGCTCGGCGGGATCGATGGATCGAGATCCACGGATCGTGATTATCGAGATCCACGGATCGTGATTGACGGGTCGTGATGGATGGATCGTGCTGGATGGATCCTGATTGATCTGATGGACTGGGCCGTCCGCGCGGACTCTCCTTCTGTCCGTGTGCGGACTCTCCTTCCGTCCGTGTTCTGCCGGACCCGCCGGTGCGCGGCCTCCCACGGATGACGACAGCCTAAGCGGTAGGGCCCGGCCGGTCACCGGCCCCCGATCCAGTGACCTGTAGTCACCCGATGATGACGGTGGGCCGCCTGATCAGCGTGTCGCATGGCCTCAGCTTCCCGAGCGGCCGTCGGGTTTGGCAGGCTGTCACCGCAACTCGGGGGCGTGACGCCTGCGGCGGGTGCCGGAGTCACGGGGTCCACTGCCGGGGGCCGGGAGGGAAGCACCACCATGCACACCGCACAAACGAATACCGGAACGGACCGGGACGCGGGCCTCAGCCGCCCAGACGGCCCCGGCGCCGCCGGTGCTCCCGTGCAGGTGCCCGGCCAGGTCACGGCCGGCACCCGGGCCGGCGCGCCGGGCGGCCTCGCGGGTTCCCGGACGGCCCTCCGCGACGCCGTCCCGCACGTGCCCGTGCTCCGGCACCGCCGCGACGGCATCCTGCCCACGGTGGCCGCCGCGCTGTCCGTGCGCGGCACCACGCTCACCGGCACGGCCGCGCGCGGCGACCAGGCGCCCGCGCTGCACCCGCTCGTCCAGGAGTTCCTGGACGCCCTCCCGCCCGAGCAACGGGACCGCTTCACCGGACGCTGCGCGGAGACGCTGCTCATCTCCCGCCACCTCGGTACCGCGGACGCGGAACGCAGCAAGCGCGCCCGGCGCAAGCCGATGACGCGGAACGAGGCGCGCAAGGCCGTCAAGAACGCCAAGCTCACCGCCCGGCGGATCCGGGAGGACGGCGACCCGCTGCACGGCAGCTTCGCGCATCCCTGCCGGGCCTGCACCGCGCTCGCCGAGCACCTGGGCATCCGCGTGGTCGACCCGGCCGCGCCGGACGGCTGACGCACCGGCGCCGCAGCGCACGGGTGCCGCGCCCCCGGGCGGGCCCGCGCCCCGGTCCCGGCCCGCAGCCCGGTCCGACGTCGCCGGGCCGCCGTCGCGAGCGCTGCGACCGCACCGACCGCACCGACCGCGCCGACCGCCCGTGCTCACTCCGCGCCCCGCCCGGGCCGTCGCGACCAGCTCCCGGCCGCCGCTGCCGCACCGGCCCCGCCCCATCGATCCCGCCTCATCGACGAATCCGGACGAGACAACGCCCGATGCACCCCGATCCCTCCGCCACCACCCGCTTCCCCGTCGACGTCGACATCGCCCTGCGCGCCGCCGGCTGGCGCCCCGGGCGGTGGGACATCAAGCAGGCCGAGTTCTGGGCCGACACCCTGAGCGCGCACACCTCGCCGGCCGGTCACCAGCATGCGATCTTCCCGGCCGCGGTGGAGGCCTGGGCGGAGTTCGGCGGCCTGCGCATCCACCCGACGGCGCCCGGCCGCCAGGTCGCTCCCACTGTGCTCGACCTCGACCCGCTGCACGGGCTGCACATGGCCCGCACCCTGGGGGACCTGGGGCGGGCGCTCGGCACCGAGGTGTGTCCGCTCGGGCAGGAGATCGCCCCGGTGCCGGAGGGCGCTGAGCCTCAGGCGCTGCTCGCCATCGACGCCGCGGGGCGGGTGTACAGCCTCGACCACAGCGGCGACTGGTACCTCGGTCCCGACCTCCACCACGCCTTCGACACGCTCATCTCCGGCACGGTGCCACAGCGGCTCACCACGGGGTGAGGGAGGGAGCGGGACGGTCGGGTGGCCAGTCCGGAGGGACTGCTGCCCATCGGCCACAGGCCCCGCCTTGAAGGGGCGCGGGGCTGTGTCGACCGTGCGGCCTCCGCGGCGCGGGCGCGACCAGCCCGACGAGACCGTCACGTCGCCACAGCCCAGAAGGGGCACCTCCACCGCCCCGGCCCCCGACCACCGGACACCGGCCACCGGCCACCGACCACCAGCCACCGACCACCGGCCCAAGCACCCTCCACCCACCCGGCGGAGCCGCATCACCGTCGCGAAGTCGCGCATCTCACGAAACCGCATCACCGTCCCGAAGCCGCCCCACCGTCGCGGAGCCGCGCACCCTCACAAGGCCTCACAAGGCCGCGCACCCTCACGAGGCCGCACACCCTCACAAGGCCGCGCACCCTCGCAAGGCTGCACACCCCCACAAGGCCGCACACCCTCACAGAGCCGCCCACCGTCACCCCTGCGGGCTCAGGACGCCGGTATGACCGCCGAGACGCGGAAACCGCCCGTGTCCGTGGGACCGGAGACGAAGACGCCGCCCAGCGCGGCGACGCGTTCCTTCATGCCGACCAGACCGTTGCCGCCGCTCGGCAGCCGCGCGCTCTCGCCCTCGCCGTCCGGCGCGGACTCGTTCTCGACCTGCATGGCGATCTCCGACACCCGGCGCGCCAGCCGTACGTACGTCTTCGCGCCGGCCGCGTGCTTGTGGACGTTCGTCAGCGCCTCCTGCACCACCCGGTAGGCCGTCTGCTCGACCTCGGGCGGATAGACGCGCTCCGTGCCCTCCACGGACAGCTCCACCACGATGCCCGCCGCCCGGGACTGGTCCACCAGCTCGTCCAGCTCGGCGAGGGTCGGCCCGTCCTTGCAGGCGTCCGCCGCCGGGTCACCGACGGCCCGGGACGCCGCGGCGGCCGCGGCTGCCCCGACCGCGGCCAGCGGCACGGCATCGTGCGGCACCAGGCTGTCGCCGGCTCGCAGCACCCCGAGCATCGACCGCAGCTCCGACAGCGCCTGGCGGCCCATGTCCCCGACGATCGCGGCGTTCTTCACGGCCTTCTCGGGGTCCTTCCGCGCCACCGCCTGAAGCGCCGCGGCGTGCACCACCATGAGGCTCACACGGTGCGCCACGACGTCGTGCATCTCACGGGCGATCCGGGTGCGCTCCTCGCCACGCGCCCACTCCGCGCGCTCCTCCGCCCGCTCCGCGAGCAGCTGGAGTTCCCGTTCAAGGGAGTCCGCACGCTCCCGCAGGCTCTCCATCAGCCGCCTGCGGGCCCCCACGTACAGGCCCAGCAGCACCGGGGGCGCCGTGACCCCCGCGGACGTGGTGACGGCCAGGAACGGCACGAACCAGTCGCCGATCGTCAGGTGGCCGTGCGCCATGTCCTGCTTCGCCCGCACGAACGTCACGATCATGGTGCCCGCGAACGACACCCCCGCCAGCGCGCCGATGAGCCGCCGCGGCAGCTCCGAGGCGGCCAGCGTGTAGAGCCCCACCAGACCCATCAGGAAGCCCATCTGGGCGGGTGTCACCGCGATGGACACCAGCACGACGGCGATCGGCCAGCGCCGCCGCACCAGCAGGACCGAGCCGCCGAGCAGGCCGAAGACCACTCCCACCGACACGGGAAGGCCGGCGTCCCCGGAGAAGTCGATGCCCTCTGCCCCGCACTCCAGGGCGGACATCAGCGCCAGCGCCACGTCCAGCACGGCACTGCGCCGGCGCGTCCACCACCACGGCCCTCCCCGGGCCGTCGTGTGGTCTTCCCCCGTCGTGGTCATGCCCCCAGCGTACGGGCGCGGGGGGCGGCTTCTCCGAGGGGTTTTCCCCGGCGTGGCGGTGAGGTCCCGCCCACACCCGCGGCACCGTGCGGCCGGCGCCGGCCGCACCGCACGCCCTGCGCGGAAGCATGCACGGCACCGTCCGCGGCACCCCGCACCCGCCCCGCACCCGCCCGCACCCGCCCCGCCCCACGCGGCGCACCCCGCCGTCCCCCTCAGCCCCCCTCAGCCGCACCCCAACCCGAGCCCCCCGGACGCCACCCAGGCCCGACCCGCCGCCGGCCGGCCGCAGGACCCCGTCCGTGCGGCTGCGGACACCCACTACACCGTCGCATCGAGGGCCCCTGGTACGGCATAGTGGGGGTGGCCCGACTCGACAGGCCGACTGAATGTCGGGTTTAGTGGGGTCCATTCCCCTGTGGTGTAACTGGCAGCACTGCGGTTTTTGGTGCCGTATGTCCAGGTTCGAATCCTGGCGGGGGAGCCGCGCTCTCCGGGTCCCGACCTCTGGTCGGGACCCGCTTCCGTTTCGGGCCCCCTTCGCCCCGGTATCCTGCGGATGTCCCCAGCCGAAACACCCTGGACGTCCCCCGCACCCCAGCCGAAGGGCAGTCTTGTGAGCGCCATCGATCCCCGAGTTCTCGGCTCCGCTCGAACAGGGGAGAACCCGCCGGCAGCCGTCGTCGTCCTCGCCGCGGGTGAGGGCACCCGGATGAAGTCGGCGACCCCCAAGGTCCTGCACGACCTCTGCGGCCGCTCGCTGATCGGACACGTGCTGGCGGCGGCGCGGGAGTTGGGGCCCGAGCAGGTGGTCGTGGTGGTGGGCCACGCCCGCGAGCAGGTGGTGGCGCACTGCGCCGAGGTGGACCCGGCGGCCAGGACCGCCGTCCAGCACGAGCAGCGCGGCACCGGCCACGCCGTGCGGGTGGCCCTCGCCGAGCTGGGCGACCCGTCCGGCGCGGCGGCGAACGGCTCGGGACCAGTCCCCGACGTGGCCGGCACCGTCGTCGTGGTGTGCGGCGACACCCCGCTGCTCACCGGGGAAACGCTTCGGCGGCTGGCCGAGACGCACACCGCGGACGCGAATGCCGTGACGGTGCTCACGGCGCGGGTCCCGGACGCCACCGGCTACGGCCGGATCATCCGCGACGAGGCCTCGGGCGCGGTGCTGGAGATCGTGGAGCACAAGGACGCGACCGAGCGGCAGCGGGAGATCCGGGAGATCAACTCCGGCGTCTTCGCGTTCGACGGCCGGCTGCTCGCCGAGGCGCTCGGGCAGGTGCGCACGGACAACAGCCAGGGCGAGGAGTACCTGACCGACGTGCTGGGGATCCTGCGCGCGCAGGGGCACCGGGTGGGCGCCGCGGTGGCCGCCGACCACCGCGAGATCGCGGGGATCAACAACCGCGTCCAGCTCGCCGAGGCCCGCCGGATCCTGAACGACCGTCTGCTGGAGCGCGCCATGCTCGCCGGTGCCACGGTCGTGGACCCCGCGTCGACCTGGGTGGACGTCGGCGTCACCTTCGGCCAGGACGTGCTGGTGCACCCCGGCACCCAGCTGCTGGGCACCACCCACCTCGCGGAGGGCTGCGAGGTGGGCCCCAACGCCCGGCTCACCGACACCCTGGTGGGCCCCGGCGCCCGGGTGCACACGGCCGTCACGGACACCGCCGAGGTGGGCGCGGGCGCGTCGGTGGGCCCGTACGCGTACCTGCGCCCGGGCACCCGGCTGGGCCCGAAGGCGAAGGCCGGCACCTACGTGGAGATGAAGAACGCGACGGTCGGCGAGGGCACCAAGGTGCCGCACCTGTCCTACGTGGGCGACGCCACCATCGGCGACTTCACCAACATCGGCGCGGCCAGCGTCTTCGTGAACTACGACGGCCAGGAGAAGCACCACACCACGGTGGGCTCCCACTGCCGCACGGGCTCGGACAACATGTTCGTGGCCCCGGTGACGGTCGGCGACGGCGCGTACACGGCCGCGGGGTCGGTGATCACCAAGAACGTGCCGCCGGGCTCCCTGGCGGTGGCCCGCGCCCAGCAGCGCAACATCGACGGCTGGGTGGCACGGAAGCGGCCGGGCAGCGCGGCGGCGAAGGCGGCCGAGGCCGCCGAGGCCGCGGCGGCGGGCACGGCACATCAGCCCCCGGCGCCCGCGGGCGCCGGGCAGACGGAGGCGGCCCGGAGCGCGGGCGGCGCCGGGAGCGGGTCGGACGACGGCGTCTGACCTCCGGCCATCGGGTGGTCCGGATCGGCGGTCCGGTGCCCCGGGTGACTCCGGGGCACCGCGTGCTGCCCAGGACCGGTCGGATGTGGCCGGAAGCATCCAGGGAACTGTCGGGAAATAGGTGCGCCAATGGCGGCGTACCGTGTTACGTGCACAAACGCGGGGGCTTGGGGGCGTCCCCTGAAGACACCGCGGCTGGCTCGTCGCTTGAGGGACGCGTGCGGGTGCAGCGGCTGACAACCCTGAGACACGCCGAGGAGACAGTGCTGTGACCGGGATCAAGACAACGGGCGAGAAGAAACTCATGTTCTTCTCCGGCCGCGCCCACCCCGACCTCGCCGAGGAGGTGGCGCACCAGCTCGGTGTCGGGATGGTGCCGACGAAGGCCTTCGACTTCGCCAACGGTGAGATCTACGTCCGCTATCAGGAGTCCGCCCGCGGGGCGGACTGCTTTCTGATCCAGAGCCACACGGCCCCGATCAACAAGTGGATCATGGAGCAGCTCATCATGATCGACGCTCTGAAGCGGGCCTCCGCGCGGAGCATCACGGTGATCGTGCCGTTCTACGGATACGCGCGGCAGGACAAGAAGCACCGGGGCCGGGAGCCGATCTCCGCCCGGCTGGTGGCCGACCTGATGAAGACCGCCGGCGCCCACCGGATCCTCACGGTGGACCTGCACACCGACCAGATCCAGGGCTTCTTCGACGGCCCCGTGGACCACCTCTTCGCACTGCCCATCCTGGCCGACTACGTCGGCGCGAAGGTGGACAGGGACAAGCTGACGGTGGTCTCGCCGGACGCCGGACGGGTGCGCGTCGCGGACCGCTGGTGCGACCGCCTCGGCGCACCCCTGGCCATCGTCCACAAGCGCCGGGACAAGGACGTGGCCAACCAGGTCACGGTGCACGAGGTGGTCGGCGACGTGGAGGGCCGGGTCTGCGTCCTGGTCGACGACATGATCGACACCGGCGGGACGATCTGCGCCGCCGCGGAGGCGCTCTTCGCGCACGGCGCCGAGGACGTGATCGTGACGGCGACGCACGGGGTGCTGTCCGGTCCCGCGGCGGACCGGCTGAAGAACTCGAAGGTCAGCGAGTTCGTCTTCACCAACACACTGCCGACGCCGAACGAGCTGGAGCTGGACAAGATCACGGTGCTCTCCATCGCGCCGACGATCGCCACGGCGGTCCGGGAGGTCTTCGAGGACGGCTCCGTCACCAGCCTCTTCGAGGAGCAGTAGGGCCGGGGCGGCGCCCCGGCCCACGGACCTGGGGCCGGCGTCGGCCCGGATGGGGGGCAGCGCCCCCGGCCCGGATGGGGGCAGCGCCCCGGGCCGGACGGGGGGGCAGCGCCCCCGTCCCCCAAAGCGTCCCGCAAAGGGGGCGCGCGGGGAACTGCGCGCCCGGCGCGGCACGCCCGCGGCGGCCACCGGGCCGAGCCCCTTACGGTCCCGTTCCCGCCCCCACCCGCCCGGTGGGGGCGGGCCGCGCAGTTCCCCGCGCCCCTGGGGGTAAGGGGGTGCCCCGGACGTTCGGGTACCCTGAAGGCGTTGCTCGGCGAGGGAGGCCGTGGCCGGGATGGCCGCGGCGGTCCGTTATCGACGCGCTCTTCGTAGCAGGCCAGTCGTGTGGCCGGGTGACCTTCCCAGGCTCGTTCGGGCAGGGGAACCCGCTCAAGACCACTGGATGACGTCCCACGACGTCCGAGTTACGAGGAGTGCAGATGCCCGAGGTGAAGCTCGCCGCCGAGCCCCGTACCGAGTTCGGCAAGGGGGCCGCGCGCCGCATCCGCCGCGCCGACAAGGTGCCCGGTGTGCTCTACGGCCACGGTGCCGACCCGGTGCACATCACACTGCCCGGCCATGAGCTGCTGCTCGCGCTGCGTACCCCCAACGTCCTGATCGCCCTGGACATCGAGGGCAGGAACCAGCTGGCGATCCCGAAGGCGGTCCAGCGTGACCCGATGAAGGGCTTCCTGGAGCACGTCGACCTGCTCCTGGTGAGCCGGGGCGAGACGGTCAGCGTCGAGATCCCCGTGCACACCGAGGGCGACCTGGCCCCCGGCGGCAACCTCCTGGAGCACGTGCTGAACGCCCTGCCCGTCGAGGCCGAGGCCACCCACATCCCGGAGTCGGTGACCGTCTCCATCGAGGGCCTGGCGTCCGGTGACGCCGTCCTGGCCAAGGACATCCCGCTGCCGGCCGGCGTCTCGCTGGGCGTGGAGGAGGACACCGTCGTCCTCCAGGTGCTGTCCGCGCAGGCCGAGGAGGCCCCGGCGGAGGGCGCCGAGGAGGGCGAGGCGGGCGAGGAGGCCTGACCTCCTTCCCGGAGCCCGATCTCCTTCCGGGAGCCGATTCCCTTCCGGGAGCCGGTCCCACTTCCGGGAGCCGGTCCCCTGCTCAGGAGCCTGACTCCCGGCCGGGCCGCGGTGGCCCGGAACCGGTGTGGCGCGACCCGTCGCGCCACACCCGGCACGATGACGAGGTATCAGCAGCCGCCCTCCCCGGGGCGGCTGCTTCCGCATGGCGAGGAGGTCCGGGGATGGTGGACGGCGGCGGGGCCTGGCTGGTGGTGGGTCTGGGCAACCCGGGCCCCGGGTACGCGGGCAACCGGCACAACGTCGGCTTCATGGTGGCCGACCTGCTGGCCGAGCGGATCGGCGGAGTGTTCAAACGGGCTGCCCGCGCGCAGGCCCAGGTGCTGGAGGGCCGCATCGGACCGCAGGGACCCGGCAGCCGCCGGGTGGTGCTCGCCAAGCCGCTGTCGTACATGAACCTCTCCGGCGGCCCGGTGGCGGCCCTGCGCGACTTCTACAAGATCCCGGCGGAGCGCATCGTCGCCGTCCACGACGAGCTGGACATCGACTACGGCACGCTGCGGCTGAAGCTCGGCGGCGGCGACAACGGCCACAACGGCCTCAAGTCCCTGACGAAGGCGATGGGCCCCGACTACCACCGGGTGCGGTTCGGCATCGGACGGCCGCCGGGGCGGATGCAGGTGGCCGACTTCGTGCTGAAGGACTTCTCGTCGGCCGAGCGCAAGGAGCTCGACTACTTCGTCGACCGGGCGGCGGACGCGGTGGAGTGCCTGGTCATCGAGGGGCTGGAACGCGCACAAGGCACGTACAACTCCTGACCGACACCCGCACAACTCCTGACGACTCCGCTCACAGGTGATCTCTCACCGCACTTGCCGCGAGCCGTACCACGGCGGTTGACCGGGTCCCCACCCATGGCCAAGGATCGCCGCCATGGCCCGCACGCGCACCTCGTCCCGCGTCGGCCCGGTCCTCAGACGGAGCCGGGTGCGCAGGGCCGGCGAGAGCGCGTACGGTCTCCTGCTGTTGGCCCGGCACCTTCTGCTGGCCCTCCTGATCGTGCTGGTGGTCGCCGCGGGAGTCCGGGCGTCCTGGCATCCGGCCCGGGCGGCGATGGCCACCGCGGGGCGCGGCACCATGACCGTCACCCACTGCTCCGACGACCGCTGCACCGGCATGTACGCCCCCGCGTCCCCCGGCGCGGCGCCCCGGGACACCGTGGTCCTCAAGGAGACGGTGGGCATGCACAAGGGCACGAAGGTGCCGGTGGTGACGGCCCACGGCGACGAGGTGGTCCGGGCCGGCTGGGCGGGCCTGGTCCGGGCGTGCCTGCCGCTGGGGGGCGCCCTGCTGCTCGCGGCGGTGATGGTCGCGGGCGGCCTCGGACTCCGCAGGACCGCCTGGGCGACGGGCTTCCTGGGCCTGGCCCTGCTGGGGGCGGCGGCCGTCACGCTGTGACGCCGGCCGGTGTTCCGACGCCGGCGGAGACCACCCCCTCGGGACGGTGACGACCGGACGGCCCCCTCGCAGCTCGTCACACCCCCGCAGCGCAGCCGCGCATACCGAACACAGCCCCCCACCCCAGGTAGGCCGGGGCTCGGCCCGAGCAGGCCCTCTGGGCAGGCCGAGGGTCGGCCCGAGCAGGTGGGCCGGGTGACCGGCGACGGAGACGAAAGCGACGGGCGGGCCGGTGCGAGACCCCGCCCGCCGCTCCCCTTCCGGTGTCCGCCGTCCTCGCGGCTACCGCCCCCACGCGCGCTGACCCCCATCAGCGCAGCGGCCGGCAGGCGACGGCGTACGCACGCCGGGACACCGGGTCCCGCAGCGGTTCGGTGCACGATCCCGCTGCCATGGCGGCCGGCCCGCGGTTTCCGCGCGTTCCCCCTGCGTTCGGATATCCCCCTCACGAGGTCTCCACGGGCCGCCCCCGTCTGTACGAGGATGCCGGTCCCGAGGCGCGCTGTCCTTGACGTCGGGTGCACGGTTCCTTGACGATCCGTGCACCCGAAGCGTCAGGCGGGGCGTCAGCCCGTGTTCCGCAGCCCCGCGGCCACGCCGTTGACCGTGAGCAGCAGGGCGCGGCCGAGCAGCGGGTCGGGCTCCTCGCCGCGGGCGGCGGCGGCCCGCTGCCGGGCGAGCAGGGAGACCTGCAGGTAGGAGATGGGGTCCAGGTAGGCATCGCGGATGGCGAAGGTCTGCTGGAGCACCGGCTGGGTGTCCAGCAGCCTCTCCCCGCCGGTGATCTTCAGCACCTCGGCGACCGTCAGCTCGTGCTCGGCCTCGATCGTCTCGAAGACGTGCCGCAGCTCCTCCGGGACGAGGGTGTCGACGTAGTGCCGGGCGATCCGCAGGTCCGTCTTGGCGAGGGTCATCTCGACGTTGGAGACGAAGTTGCGGAAGAAGTGCCAGTGCTCCTGCATCTCGTCGAGCACCGGGTCGAGCCCGGCCTCCCTGAGCGCCTTGAGGCCGGAGCCCACGCCGAACCAGCCCGGCACGATCTGCCGCGACTGGGTCCAGCCGAACACCCACGGGATGGCGCGCAGCCCGTCGAGCCCCGCGCCGGAGTCGGGACGGCGCGAGGGCCGGGAGCCCAGGTGCAGGTCGGCGAGCTGGTCGACGGGGGTGGAGGCGAAGAAGTACGCGGGCAGGTCGGGGTCGTCGACGAGGCGCCGGTAGGCGGCGTGCGCCGCGTCGGAGACCACGTCCATGGCGGCGTCCCAGCGGGCCAGCGCCTCGACGGACTGCCGCGGGGCGGTGTGCAGCGCGGACGCCTGGAGGGTGGCCGCGACCGTCAGCTCCAGGTTCTCCCGGGCGAGCGAGGGCACCAGGTACTTGTCGGAGATGACCTCGCCCTGCTCGGTGACCTTGATCTCGCCCTCCAGGGTGCCCCACGGCTGGGAGAGGATGGCGTCGTGCGAGGGGCCGCCGCCGCGGCCGACGGTGCCGCCGCGGCCGTGGAAGAGCCTGAGGCGCACGCCGTAGCGGTGCGCCACGTCACGCAGCCGGCGCTGGGCGCGGTGGATCTCCCACTGACTGGTGGTGATGCCGCCGAACTTGGAGGAGTCCGAGTAGCCGAGCATGACCTCCTGGACGTCGCCGCGGAGCGCGACGAGACGCCGGTAGGAGGGGTCGGCCAGCATCTCGTCGAGGATGACGTCGGCGGCGCGCAGCTCCTCCGTGGTCTCCAGCAGCGGCACGATGCCGATCTTCGCCCAGCCGGCGTGCAGGTCGAGCAGGCCGGCCTCGCGGGCGAGCACGGCGGCGGCGAAGACGTCGTCGGCGCCCTGGCACATCGAGATGATGTACGACTCGATCACCTCGGGCCCGAAGACGTCCAGCGCGCGGCGGACGGTGTGGAAGACCCCGAGCGTCTTCTCACCGGCCGCGTCCAGCGGCGCCGGGGTCGGAGCCAGCGGCCGGCGGGAGCGCAGCTCCTTGGCGAGCAGCTTGCTGCGGTACTCGCGCGGCATGTCCGCGTACCGCCAGGACTCCTCGCCGAGTCTGTCGAAGAGCTGGCCCAGGGCGTGGTGGTGGGCGTCGGCGTGCTCGCGGACGTCCATGGTGGCGAGCTGGAGGCCGAACGCGGCGAGGGTGCGGATGATGCGGTTCATCCGGCCGTCCGCGAAGAGGCCGCCGCGGTGTTCGCGCAGGGAGGTCTGGATCAGGGTGAGGTCGTGCAGCAGCTCGGCGGTGCCGAGGTAGTCACGGCCCGGCTTGTGCGGGGTGCGCTTGGCGAGGCGCTTCTTGGTGTTCGCGAGCTTCTGCCGGATGCAGGTGGCCTTCAGGCGGTAGGGCTCCTCCGCGTTGAGGCGCTTGTAGCGGGGGCTGATCTCGGGGAGCCCGTCGAGGTCGGACTGGAGCGAGGCGAGCAGCTCGTCCGTGGCGCCGGTGTAGCGGATGGAGTTGGACAGGAAATTGCGCAGCTCGTCGACGAGTTCCAGGGCGTCATTGATGCCGTGCTCGTGCTGGAGGATCAGAACGTCCCAGGTGACGTCGGGCGTGACGTTCGGGTTGCCGTCGCGGTCGCCGCCGATCCAGGTGCCGAAGGTGAGCGGACGGGTGTCGTCGGGGAGCTTGACGCCGACGCGCTCCAGCTCCGCGGTGAGGTCCTCCAGGACGTCGCCGACGGCGCCGGCGTGCAGCTCGTCCAGGTAGTAGATGGCGTTGCGGGCCTCGTCGGCGGGCTCCGGGCGCGTCACGCGGAGCTCGTCGGTCTGCCAGATGAGGTCGATGTTCTCCGCGAGGCGGATGTCGTGGCGCCGGCGGTCGGCCGCGATGACGGGGGTTTCCAGCAGCTCCGCGATCCTGCGGAGCTTGTTGAGGACGGAGCGGCGGGCGGCCTCCGTCGGGTGCGCGGTGAAGACCGGGCGTACGTTGAGATTGCCGACCGTCTCGCGCAGGTGCTGGGGGTCGGCGTCCTTGAGGCGGTCGGCGGTGCGGGCCAGCTGGCCGCCCTCCGCGGCGCGCCGGGCGCGCAGCTCGCGGCCGCGGTGCACCTGCTCGGTGACGTTGGCGAGGTGGAAGTAGGTGGAGAAGGCGCGGACCAGCTTGGCGGCGGTCAGCAGGTCGGTCTCGCCGAGGAGCCGTGCGGCGGCCTCACCGTCTTCGCGGGTGAGGCGGCGGACACGTTCGACGAGTTCCAGGAGTTCGGGTCCCTCCTGGCGTACGAGGGTTTCCCCCAGCAGATCACCCAGTCGGCGGATGTCCGCGCGGAGTTCGGCACCGGCGGTGCCGGCGCCGTGCGTGGTGGCCCGGTGGCCGTGGTCGTCTGCACTGCTCACAGGTGCGACTCCTTGCAGTGGTGAGGCACGTCTCACGTCTTCAGTGCCGGCCCTGTTAGTGGGTACGCACTGATCTGTACCGGTATTTCCTTACTGATTCCCGGCTGACGTCCCACTGATCCACGGCTAGCGCCGCGCGGGCCCGGGAAGAAGAGAGAGCGGACCACGCTGTCCGACCGAGTCAAGGATAGGTGGCTCGGCCGCGGCGCAACCGTCCGGCCTCTTGCTGCCGGGCGACGCGCTGTCATACTTACGATGCCGTAGGTTACGGAAGCGTAGGATTCCGGCCGGGCAACCTGCCATCGCCCTCGACACCCCACAGGAATGCCCATGAGCACGAGCTCCGATGTGATCGAAGACGCCTCACCGGCGCCGTCCGACACTCCCCTTCCTTCCGCCACACTCGGCGGCGAGCAGAAGCGCTCGATCGAGCAGATCACGCTACTGCTCTTCATCGCCGTCCCCTTCCTCGCCCTGCTCGCCGCGGTGCCGCTGGCGTGGGGCTGGGGGGTGAGCTGGCTCGACCTGGGCCTGCTCGTCTTCTTCTACTTCCTGGGCTGCCACGGGATCACGATCGGTTTCCACCGCTATTTCACGCACGGCTCGTTCAAGGCACGGCGGCCGCTGCGGATCGCGCTGGCCATCATGGGGTCGCTGGCCGTGGAGGGCCCGCTGGTGCGCTGGGTGGCGGACCACCGCAAGCACCACAAGTTCTCCGACGCGGACGGTGACCCGCACTCGCCGTGGCGGTACGGCGAGACGGTGCCGGCGCTGATCAAGGGCCTGTACTGGGCGCACGTCGGCTGGATGTTCGACGAGGAGCAGACCCCGCAGGACAAGTTCGCGCCCGACCTGATCAAGGACCCGGCGATCCGCCGGATCTCCCGGCAGTTCGTGCTCTGGACGGTGCTGTCCCTGGGGCTTCCGCCGCTGGTGGGCGGCCTGGTGACGATGTCGTGGTGGGGGGCGTTCACGGCATTCTTCTGGGGCTCGCTGGTGCGGGTGGCGCTGCTGCACCATGTCACGTGGTCGATCAACTCGATCTGTCACGCGGTGGGCAAGCGGCCGTTCAAGTCCCGCGACCGGTCGGGGAACGTCTGGTGGCTGGCGGTGCTCTCCTGCGGCGAGTCCTGGCACAACCTGCACCACGCCGATCCCACCTCCGCCCGGCACGGCGTGATGCGCGGCCAGATCGACTCCTCGGCGCGCCTCATCCGCTGGATGGAGCAGCTGGGCTGGGCCTACGACGTGCGCTGGCCGTCCCAGTCGCGGATCGACTCCCGCCGCAAGCCGATTGCCTCCCCGGGCGATGGGCGGGCCGCCGACGCGGCATGATGGACGGTGTGGCGACCGACTCCAGCAGCACACCGAGCAGCGAGAAGCCGCGGCGGCCACGCCGCACCCGGATGACCGGCGCGGAGCGCCGTCAGCAGTTGCTGGTGATCGGTCGCACCCTCTTCGCGGCCCGGGGGTTCGAGGGCACATCGGTGGAGGAGATCGCGGCGAAGGCCGGGGTCTCCAAGCCGGTGGTCTACGAGCACTTCGGCGGCAAGGAGGGGCTCTACGCGGTGGTGGTGGACCGCGAGATGCGGCGGCTGCTGGACATGGTGACCAGCTCGCTGACCGCGGGCCACCCGCGTGAGCTGTGCGAGCAGGCGGCGTTCGCGCTGCTCGACTACATCGAGGAGCACACGGACGGCTTCCGCATCCTGGTCCGCGACTCCCCCATCCCGCAGTCCACGGGCAGCTTCGCCTCGCTGATCTCGGACATCGCCACACAGGTCGAGGACATCCTCGGCCGCGAGTTCAAGAGCCGCGGCTTCGACCCGAAGCTCGCACCGCTGTACGCCCAGGCCCTGGTCGGCATGGTCGCCCTGACCGGCCAGTGGTGGCTGGACGTCCGCCGCCCCAGGAAGGCGGAGGTGGCGGCCCACCTGGTGAACCTGGCCTGGCACGGCCTGGACGGTCTTGAACAGCGGCCCCGGCTGATCGGGCACCGGAAGGCCTAGGTTCTGTGCCGGGGTGCCGGGGGCGGGGGGCCGGGGGCGCGGGGGCCGGGGGCGCGGGGGCCGGGGGCGCGGGGCCGGGGTCCGCCCGGCCGGGTGCGCGCCGCCCGCCACGCACCACCCCCATCGAACATCACCGATCGAACCCGTCCTTGATCACTCATTGCGGTGACAGCGGTGAATTCCGCCCGATACCGTGGAAGAGCAGGCTCAGAATCCTGTCCATGGGAGGAATCATGACTGCCGAGCCGACCGCCGAGCAGGCTTGCCGCTGGCCGGTGCCACCCCGGGACGGATACACCGTGGACGACCTTTTCACGCTGCCGGACCTCCCGCCGCACACAGAGATGATCGACGGGAGTCTGGTCTTCGTGAGCCCCCAGAGGCGCTTCCACAGCAAGATGATCGACCTTCTGGTCCAGGGGCTGAGGCGCACGGTGCCGAGTTACCAGCGCGTCGAGCGGGAGATGACCATCCTGCTCGACCGGCGCAACGGCCCAGAGCCCGACCTGTCCGTCGTCCGCGCGGAAGCCGCAGTCGATCTGGAGCAGACCCGCTTCGAGGCCGCAGACGTGGTGCTCGCCGTGGAAGTCGTCTCCCCCGACTCCGAGGCCCGCGACCGCGACACGAAGCCCGCCAAGTACGCGGCGGCAGGCATCCCCCACTTCTGGCTGGTAGAGACCGCCGGGACCGACCGCCACCCGGTGGTGCGGGTCTACGAGCGCGACCCGGTGACCAAGCGGTACCAGCTGACAGGCAGCCACCACGAGCAGCTCAAGATCAGCGTTCCGTTCGACATCGACATCGACATCTCCCTGGACGCCCTCAGGGAGCTGTGACCGGCTCCAGGAACTCCAGGCGGTTGCCCACCGGGTCCGCCGTGTAGAAGCGGCGGTGGCCCGGGAGGCCGTCGTCCCAGGCGATCCGGGCGCCGCGGGCGGCGAGGCGGGCCGCGAAGGCGGCGATGTCGCGGACCCTGAGACCCGGGTGGGCCTTCGTCGCGGGGCGGAAGTCCGCCTCCAGCCCCAGGTGCAGCCGGACGTAGCCGGCCTGGAACCAGCAGCCGCCGCGCGCCGCGAGCGCCGGCGGCTTCGGCAGCTCCGTCATGCCGAGGACACCCGTGTAGAAGGCACGCAACGCGTCCTCGGAGCCCGGCGGTGCGGCGAGCTGCACATGGTCGATGGCGACCAGCATCACCGAGCACCCTCCCCCGTGCGGGTGTCATCGGTGTGCCCGGCGCCCTCCGCGGACCCGGCACCCTCCGCGCGCCCCGCGCCCCGCGCCCGCGCCGCCCGCGCCGCCCGCGCCGGAGGCCGCCTCCGCCTCCGCCTCCGTGCTCCGCCGCACCGCGACCGCGAAAATCCGCCGGAACGGCAGCACCGTGCCGTGCGGGGTGGGCGGGTAGGCCGCCCGGAGCAGGTCGCGGTACTCGGCGAGGAAGGCGTCGGTGGCCGCGGGGTCGTCGGCGAGGGCGGCGAGCACGGGCCGCAGGCCGGTGCCCTTGACCCAGTCGAGCACGGGGTCCTCGCCGGGCAGCAGGTGCAGGTACGTGGTCTCCCAGACGTCGGCGTCGGCGCCGAGCGAGAGCAGCCGGTCGAGGTAGCCGGCGGGCTCCAGCACCGCGTCGGCGTGTCGCAGCACCGTGCCGAGCCGGCCCCGCCACCGCTCGGAGACGGCCAGCTCCCGCATCAGCGCATGGCTGGGCGCCTCGAAGTTGCCGGGCACCTGGAAGGCGAGGACCCCACCGGGCGCGAGGGCGTCGAGCCAGGCCGGGAAGGAGTCCGGGTGGCCCGGCACCCACTGGAGCGTGGCGTTGCTGACGATCAGGTCCAGCGGTCCGTCGGGCACCCACGTGCGGGCGTCCGCGTGGGCGAACTCGATCCGGCCGCCGCCGGGCGTGGGGCCCGCGTGCTCGCGGCGGGCCCGCTCCAGCATCTCCCCGGAGTTGTCCAGGCCCGTGATCAGGGCGGTGGGCCAGCGCTCGGCGAGCAGCCGGGTGACGTTGCCGGGGCCGCACCCCAGATCCGCGATCACCGGCCGCCGGCCGCCGGTGGCGGGCAGGTCGGGGACCCGGGCGAGCAGGTCGGCGAAGGGGCGGGCGCGGTGCCCCGCATGGCGCAGGTACTGGCCGGGGTCCCAGGTGGGCACGGTGCTGGGCATGACGGATGCAGCCTCCTTGCGGGTGGGGCGCGGATCACGGCCCCGGGCGGCCCCGGTGCCTCGCGGCCGTCCTGGGCCGTGGGTCTGCGGCAGCCCTGAGCCGCGGGCAACCGGCGTCCGGGTGACCATCGCCATCCTCACAGGGTGCATATCTTGACGTCAAGAGACTTCACGTCGACAGACCGACTAGACTGATCTCCATGGAGGACGAGGTCGATCGGCTGGTTGCTGCATGGCGCCGGGAGCGCCCGGACCTCGATGTGGAGCCCCTCGAAGTGCTCAGCCGGGTGAGCAGGCTCGCCCGGCACCTCGACCGTGCCCGCCGGCTGGCCTTCGCGGAGCACGGTCTGGAGCCCTGGGAGTTCGACGTCCTCACGGCGCTGCGCCGCGCCGGGGCCCCCTACCAGCTCTCACCGGGCCAGCTCCTCACGCAGACGCTGGTCACCTCGGGCACCATGACCAACCGCATCGACCGGCTCGCCAAGAAGGGCCTCGTCGAGCGGCTGCCGGACCCCAGCGACCGGCGCGGTGTGCTCGTCCGCCTCACGGACGACGGGCGGGATCGCGCGGACGAGTCGCTGGCGGGGTTGCTGGAGCAGGAGCGGGCGCTGCTCGCGGAGTTGTCGCGCGCGCAGCGGAGTGAGCTTGCGGCGTTGCTGCGGCAGCTGACGGCGCCGTTCGACAACCTTCCAGGTTGACCGGTTCGCGCACGGCGCGCGGGGGCCCGGCCTGCCCAGGGGCGCGGGGAGCTGCGCGAGCGACCACGCCGCCGGCCGGTGGGCCGGCACGACAGAGACAGCCCCCTCGGGACGGTGGCGACCCGACGCGTCTCGTCGTGGTTGCGCGCGCAGTTCCCCGCGCCCCTTCAAAACGGGGCTGCGCCCCGATCAGCGGCTACGCGAGCGACCACGCCGCCGGCCGGTGGGCCGGCACGACAGAGACAGCCCCTTTGGGACGGTGGCGACCCGACGCGTCTCGTCGGGGCTGGGCGCGCAGTTCCCCGCGCCCCCGGGTGGGCCGGGGCGGAGCCCCGCGCAAGGGGTCAGGACGCCTCTTCGAGGTCCGCCGGGCCGACCCCCGCGCGGCGGGCGAGGGCGACTGCGGCGAGGGTGGAGTGGACGCCCAGCTTGCCGAGGACGTTCTGCATATGGGTGCGGACCGTGTGCGGGGAGAGGAAGAGACGCTCGGCGACGGCCTTGCGGCCGAGGCCGGCGACCATGCAGCGCAGCACCTCCCGCTCCCGCGGCGTCAGCGACTCCACCAGCCGCTCGCTCTCCGTCCGGTGCTTGCGCGCCGCGGTCAGCTCGCGGAGCACGCCCGTGAGCAGCGCGGGCGGCAGGTGCGTCTCGTCGCGCAGCACGCCCCGCACGACCGTGAGCAGCCGGGTGAGCGAGCAGTCCTTGGCGACCCAGCCGCAGGCGCCGGCCCCGAGGGCGAGGGCCGCGCGGTGCGGGTCGTCCTTCTCGGCGAGCACCACGCAGCGCACCGAGGGCTGCGCCGAACGCACCCCCGCCACCAGGGATATGCCGTCGACGAGCTGGTCGGCGCTGCCGTCGGCCACGGCCACCGCCCGCCGGGCGGGCCCCGGCTGTCCGGCCGGCCCGCCCGCGCTCCCCGGCCCGCCGGGCACCGCGCCCGCCGCGGCGCCCAGCGCGGCACGGCCGAGGTCGGCGTCCACGAGCAGGACGTCGAACGGGCGGCCCACGGCGGCGGCCCGCTCCAGGCAGCGCAGCGCCATCCGGCCGCTGCCGGCCGGGGTGACGTCGACGTCGGGCTCGGCGGCGAGGGCCGCGGCGAGAGACTCGGCGAAGATACGGTGGTCGTCGACGACCAGGACTCGGATGCGAACCACGTCAAAACCCCCACGGGTCGGGGGACGGTCGGTGCGGGCACGGCGCCCGGAGTGCGGTGACCGGAACCCTCACGGGCCGGTGCGGGGTCGCCGCAGCCGCACGGCCGCCGCCGTGCTGGAACTGCTACCCCCACTCCGGGCGTCGTACCCGGTTTCTCTCGCCCCCTGATCGGCACCGGCCCCCACCGGTGCTTCTCTCAGAGTACGGGCGCCCGGCCGGAGCGGAAGCCCCTTTGCAGAACTCGGCGAGCGGGCCCCGGGGCGGCATGTGCCGGGGAGTTATCCATTGCGGCGGGGTGCGGCCGGCACATTATCGTGAGTCATATGTTTCGAGTGGAGACCGAGACCGCCAAGGTCGACAGGCCGCGCCGTGCTCTGCTGAGGGACCGGCTGCGGGAGACCAACACGGCGGCCTCCCCGGCCCTGCGCGCCCTGCGCGGCACCGCGGAGGAGCGCGAAGTCCCCTTGCAGATATGGGTGTTCACGACAGAGGGCCCCGAAGAGGAGCTGGTCGCGGGCCTGGACGCGCACACCTGGGCGCACTGGCTGCACGTCAACCTGCTCTGGGTCGACGCCCGGCACCGCTCCGCCGGCCTCGGCTCCCGGCTGCTCCTGGACGCCGAGCGGACGGCCCGGGAGGACCGCGACTGCCTCAACTCCCGTGTGTGGACGTGGGATTTCCAGGCACCGGAATTCTACCGGAAGTACGGGTACGAGGTGGTGTGCGAGATCCCGGACTATCCGCCGGGAATCACCGAGTACACCCTGACGAAAAGCCTCGCCTGAGCGAGCCGCGGAGCCCGGCGGCGGAAGCCCGGACACCGCCCGGATCCCGAGGCACGCCCCGGGCGTGCGCGCCCTCAGACGACCCGGTGCGCCCCCCGCGACGGTATCGCGGAGAACACCCGGGGGGCCGTGAAGCCGGCCGTGGCGAAGGCCTCGACGACCGCCGTCCCGATCTCCTCGGCACCGGCGCGCTCCACCAGCACCACCGCGGAACCCCCGAAGCCGCCGCCGGTCATCCGTGCCCCGAGCGCCCCCGCCGCGTTGGCCCGCTCGACCACCAGGTCCAACTCGGCGCAGGAGATCCGCAGGTCGTCGCGGAGCGAGGCATGGCCCTCGGTGAGCAGCGGGCCGATGGCGCGTACCTCGCCCGCGTCCAGCAGGGCGATGACCTGCTCCACCCGGTGGTCGTCGGCGACGACATGGCGGACGTAGCGGCGCACCCGGTCGTCCGGGGCCGCGCCGCGCCGCTCCCGCTCGGCCAGCCTCTCCAGGGCGGCCGGCAGCTCCGCGTAGCCGATGTCGCGCAGGTGCGGGACGCCGAGCAACCGGGCGCCCTCCTCGCACCCCGCGCGCCGCTCCGCGTACGCGCCGTCGCCCAGGACGTGCTTGACGCGGGTGTCCACCACCAGCAGGTCCAGGCCGTGCGCGGCGAGGTCGAAGGGGACCTGGCGCGTCGACAGGTCCCGGCAGTCCAGGTGGAGTGCGTGGCCCTCGGTGCAGCACGCGGACGCCATCTGGTCCATCACCCCGCAGGGCACGCCGACGAAGTCGTTCTCCGCGCGCTGGGAGAGGCGGGCCAGTTCGGGGCCCTTCAGGCCGAGGCCGAACAGGTCGTTCAGGGCGACGGCCGTGACCACCTCCAGCGCGGCCGACGAGGAGAGTCCCGCGCCGGTCGGCACGGTCGACGACAGGTGCAGGTCCGCGCCGGTGACGTCGTGCCCCGCCTGGCGCAGCGCCCAGACCACGCCCGCCGGATAGGTGGCCCAGCCGGCGTCGGCGCCCGGCACGAGGTCGTCGATGCGCAGCTCGGTCACGGGGGTGCCGGTGTCCGCGGAGTGCACCCGCAGCACGCCGTCGGTGCGCGCCGAGACGGCCGCGACGGCGGTGTGCGGCAGGGCGAGGGGCAGCACGAAACCCTCGTTGAAGTCCGTGTACTCGCCGATCAGGTTGACCCGTCCGGGAGCGGCCCAGACGCCGTCCGGCGCGGCCCCGTACAGCTTCTCAAAACCCTTGGCCACGGCCTCGGCCGTCTCTGGGCTGGTCACGGCGGCTCCTCCTGGTGCTGGCTGCTGAACTGGCGCGCCGCCCGGCGCGGGCCGGGCGGCGCGGTGGGACGGACGGGCTACGAAGCGGCCGGGCTCCCCGCCGCCGGCTCGCCGGCCACCTGCTGGGCGAACGCCCAGGCGTCGGCGACGATCCCGGCGAGGTCCGGGCGCGCGGGGCGCCAGCCGAGCCGGGTGCGGGCGGTCTCGGCGGAGGCGACCAGCACGGCGGGGTCGCCGCCGCGGCGCGCCGCGGCCACCTCCGGGATGGGGTGCCCCGTGACCTGGCGGACGGTCTCGATGACCTCGCGCACGGAGAAGCCGTTGCCGTTGCCGAGGTTGCAGATCAGGTGCTCGCCGGGGGTGGCGGCGTCCAGCGCGAGCAGGTGGGCCTCGGCGAGGTCGGCGACGTGGATGTAGTCGCGGATGCAGGTGCCGTCCGGGGTGGGGTAGTCGTCGCCGAAGACGGAGATGGCGTCGCGGCGGCCCTGCGCCACCTGGAGGACCAGCGGGATGAGGTGGGACTCCGGGTCGTGCCGCTCACCCTGGTCGCCGTACGCGCCCGCCACGTTGAAGTAGCGCAGCGAGACGGCGCCCAGTCCGTGCGCCGTCGCCTCCCCGCTGATCATGTGGTCGACGGCGAGCTTGCTGGCGCCATAGGGGCTGGTGGGCGCGGTGGGGTCGGACTCGGTGATGGGGGTGTTCACCGGCTCGCCGTAGGTGGCCGCGGTCGACGAGAAGACCAGGGTGCGGACCCCGGCGTCGCGCATCGCGGCGAGCAGGGCCATGGTGCCGCCGACGTTGTTCTCCCAGTACTTCTCGGGCTTCTCGACGGACTCGCCAACCTGGGAGAAGGCGGCGAAGTGGAGTACCGCGTCATAGCGGGAGTCCACCCATGTGGCGGCGTCCTGGACGCGGCCCTCGATGAACTCGGCGCCCGCGGGCACCGCCTGCCGGAAGCCCGTGGAGAGGTCGTCGAGCACCGTCACCCGGTGTCCGGCCTCAAGCAGGTGGGCCGCGACGACGCTCCCCACATAGCCCGCACCGCCGGTGACCAGATACGTCCCACTCATCTACTCGCTACCTCTCGCAGTCGCTCGGCCGCGGCCTCCGGCGGCACGTCGTTGATGAACACACTCATGCCGGATTCGGAACCCGCGAGGAACTTCAGCTTGCCGGAAGTGCGGCGGATGGTGAAAAGCTCAAGGTGGAGGGCGACGTCGTGGCGCGCGACCCCGAAGGGGGCGAGGTCGCCGGTGGGGGCCTGGTGCCAGGCGGAGATGTAGGGGGTGGGCGGGGTGTGCACCCCGGTGCCCGCCGCGGCCCCGGCGACAGCCGCGGCCCCGGTGCCCGTGGCGGTTTCGGTCGCGAATATCCGGTCGAAGCGCCTCAGGAGCTCCAGGTAGACCCGGGGGAACTCGGCGCGCGCGGCGTCGTCGAGCGCCGTCAGGTCGGGCACCCGCCGCCTGGGGTAGAGGTGTACCTCGTACGGCCAGTGCGCGGCGTAGGGGACGAACGCGGTCCAGTTCGGGGTGGACAGGACGACCCTGCGGCCGTCCGCCAGCTCGTCGGCGACGACGTCGTCGAAGAGGTTGCGGCCGGTGCGCTCCCGGTGGGCGGCGAGCGAGCGGAGCATCAGTGCCGTGCGCGGCGTGACGAACGGGTAGGCGTAGATCTGGCCGTGCGGATGGCCCAGGGTGACGCCGATCTCCTCGCCACGGTTCTCGAAGCAGAACACCTGGCGTACCGCGGGCAGCCGCCCCAGCTCCGCGGTGCGGTCGGTCCAGGCCGTCAGGACCAGTGCGGCCTGCTCCTCGGTGAGGTCGGCGAAGGACGCGTCGTGGTCCTGGGTGAAGCAGACCACCTCGCAGCGGCCCGAGTCGCCGGCCAGGGAGGGGAAGCGGTTCTCGAAGACCGCGACGTCGTACCAGGAGTCGGGGACCTCGCTCATCCGGCCCTCCCAGGACGGGCAGAGCGGGCACTCGTCGGCCGGCGGGTGGTATGTGCGGGCCTGGCGGTGCGAGGCGATGGCGACCGAGTCACCGAGCAGCCGGTCGTGGCGGATCTCGGAGCGCACCAGGGCGGCCGACTCCAGCGGGCGCCGGTCCACCGCGTCCCGGACGACGTCGTCGCGGAGGTCGTAGTAGATGAGTTCACGACCGTCGGCCAGCCGGGTCGAGGTCTTCTTCACGCCGTGCTCCCGCTTCCTGCCACCGCCCCAACATAACTAAACATAACAAACCACAACACAACAGCATCGTCAACGGAGGGGACGGGGTAAACCTAGGCGTTCTCTGTGAGGTTCCCCTCTCCCGACCGGGAACATCTCAGACAAAACGCCTCGCTCGATCACAATCAAACAAAGAACATCAAGGAAACGGTTCAGTTCTTAAAGGGAGAAGCGTAGGTTCCGCTCCGTTCAGTTCACGCAACGAAGCGGGTACCCCCCATGCATAACCTGGCCGATGGGCTCCGTCTCCCCACGAACGGGCTCGACTACACGATCCTCGCGATCTACTTCGCGGTCGTGCTGGGCATCGGGTTCGCCGCCCGGCGCTCGGTGAAGACCAGCCTCGACTTCTTCCTCTCGGGCCGCTCGCTGCCCGCCTGGGTCACCGGACTCGCCTTCGTCGCCGCCAACCTCGGCGCCACGGAGATCCTGGGCATGGCGGCCAACGGCGTGCAGTACGGCGCGTACACGGTGCACTGGTACTGGATCGGCGCCATCCCCGCCATGGTCTTCCTCGGCCTGGTGATGATGCCGTTCTACTACGGCTCGAAGGTGCGCTCGGTCCCGGAGTTCCTGCTGCACCGCTTCGGCCCTTCCTCGCACCTGCTCTCGTCGATCATCTTCGCCGTCTCCTCGGTGCTGATCGCGGGCGTCAACCTGTACGCCATGGCGATCGTGCTCCAGGCGCTGCTGGGCTGGCCGCAGTGGGTGGCCATCGTGGTGGCCGGGTTCTTCGTGCTGGTGTACATCACCATCGGCGGGCTCTCCTCGGCGATCTACAACGAGGTGCTCCAGTTCTTCGTGATCCTCGCGGCGCTGATACCGCTGACCATCGTCGGCCTGAAGCGGGTCGGCGGCTGGGACGGCATGAGCGACAAGCTCACCGCGTCACACGGTCAGGACTTCATGAGCGCCTGGGGCGGCACCGGCATCGGCTCGGCCAACCCGCTCGGCGCGAACTGGCTGACCATCGTCCTCGGCCTGGGCTTCGTGATGAGCTTCGGCTACTGGACGACCAACTTCGCCGAGGTGCAGCGCGCGCTGTCCGCGAAGAACCTCTCCGCCGCCAAGCGCACCCCGCTGATCGCCGCCTTCCCCAAGATCCTGATACCCATGGTCGTGGTGGTCCCCGGCCTGATCGCGCTGGTGATGGAGCCGACCATCGGCCAGAAGAACAGCGACCTCACCTACAACGACGCGATCCCGGTGCTGATGCGCGACCTGCTGCCCAACGGTGTGCTGGGCATCGCCGTGACCGGCCTGCTGGCCGCGTTCATGGCCGGTATGGCGGCGAACGTGTCGTCGTTCAACACCGTCTTCACCAACGACATATGGGCCGCCTACCTGAAGAAGGGCCAGAGCGACCGGCACTACCTGCTGACCGGGCGCGTGGTCACCGCGGCCGGTGTGCTGATCGGCATGGGCACGGCGTTCATCGCCTCCAGCTTCAGCAACATCATGAACTATCTTCAGACGCTGTTCTCGTTCTTCAACGTGCCGCTCTTCGTGGTCTTCATCATCGGCATGTTCTGGAAGCGGACCACCGCCGCGGCCGGCTTCTGGGGGCTGCTGTCCGGCACCGTCGCCGCGATGGTCAACTACTTCTGGCTCTACAAGCAGGGCGTCATCAGCATCCCCAGCGACCAGGGCGCCAACTTCGTCTCGTCCATCGTCGCCTTCGTGGTCGGCGCGGTCGTGATGGTCGTGATCTCGTACGCGACGAAGCCGAAGCCCGCCGAGGCGCTCGCCGGGCTGGTCTACGGCACCCGGTCCCCCGGGATGGAGGAGCCGCCCGGCGAGGGCGACGACGCGTGGTACCGCAGGCCGGCCCTGCTGGGCTGGGGCGCGGTGGTCCTCGCCGCGCTCTGCTACCTCCCCTTCTCCTTCTGAGCACGCTTCGAGCACGCTTCCCTCTGAGCACGTTTAAGGACGGCGCAGCATGTCTGACGACAACCAGAACGAGGCCGGCCGGGGCGGGGCCCCGGCGGAGGCCGACTACCAGGAGCAGGTGGCCGAGCTGGAGCGACGGTCCGCGACCGCCGCTCGGCTCTTCGACATCCGGCGGATCATCGGTGGGCTGTTCGTGGTGTACGGGGTGATCGTGACGATCGCCGGGTTCACCGCGTCCGACGCGGACATCAAGAAGGCGCAGGACATCAACATCAACCTGTGGACGGGGATCGGGATGCTCGTCCTGGGCCTGCTCTTCCTTCTCTGGCTGAAACTACGGCCTACGGTGCCGCCGGCTCCGCCGGTCTCCGAGTCGTCGGAGTAACGGCCCCCGGCCGGTCTGTTCCGGAAGGCCGGCCGGGGAACGAACGCGCGGCCCGCCCCTTGCCCGTGGCGACGCGCCGGCAGCCGTACGGTGTCACCGCCGGTGGTGTTGCTCCTGGGTCCCGGGGCGGGCCGGGCGCCCGCCCAGGCGGACCGGACGGCCGTAGCGGCGTTCGCACTCCTCGTTCACAAAACGCCCTTAGGACTTCCCTCAGTTGATACGCACTCGGTATAGGAAAGCGTTCCTGGGCGGGGGGTGGTCATGAAATCATCGAGGCTCACGCCGCCTACATCGCTTCTGAACGCTTGGATTTCACATGGGGCAGACGTCAGGTAGTCCGGTAGCACCCTCGGGCACCGCCATAGCCGCCGCGTCCGCGGCCGCACCAGCCAGGGAAGAAGAACCGGCTCCGTACCGCGCTGCCACCAAGGGCGCGGCGCCCGCGGCCGCGCAGGCACTCGCCGCCGGTGAACGGGAGCCGTCCACAAAACCGGCGACCGCCACCGGGACGGCACAGGCCGCTGCGGACGAACCGGAGCAGTCCGCCCGACAGGCAACTGCCGACGAGACCGCACAGACCGCCGCCGATGAGCCCGAGCCGTCCGCCCAACAGGCAACTGCCGACGAGACCGCACAGGCTGACGGCGAGGCCGGGACCGCGACCGCGGCGGCACCGGCCCCGGGGCGTCCGGGAAAGCCCGTCCTGGCGGCCGCGGGCATCGCCGGGGCCCTGCTGATGGGCATCCCGCTGATGTTCCTCGGCCGTGGCCAGGACGACGGGAAGAACGTCAGCAGCCAGTCCGACGTACCCGCGGGCACCGTGCTGGGCGACGCCGGCGACGGCGGGCAGGGCGGCTTCGCCGCGGCCGCTCCGACTTCGTCGGGGACCGGCAAACACCGGGGAAGCCCCGCGAAGAACGAGAAACTCGCGAAGACTTCGCCGAGTGACGTGCCCCAGTCCGAGAAGAAGGCCAAGCACGCGGCGCCGGACAAGACGTCCACGCACGCCACCGGATCCGGGCGCGCGCAGGAGACGGGTGACCGGACCACGGCCCCACGGCACCTCACCGCCGCGAACAGGACATCGGCTTCCCACCCGGGCGCCACCACCCTCGTGATCGGCGCGACGCGCGTGCTGAGCGCCGGCCAGTCCTGGAACGCGACGCGTGCGCGCATGGTGATGCAGGGCGACGGCAACCTGGTCATCTACGACGAGCACGGACACGCCCGCTGGGCCTCGCACACCTCCGGCTCGGGGAACAGGGCGGTGTTCCAGGCGGACGGCAACCTGGCCGTCTACAACAGCGCCAACCAGCCCCTCTGGACCTCGGGGACAGCCGGCCACAACGGCGCCGAACTCGTGCTCCAGAACGACGGAAACGTCGTGATCGAACAGGGCCAGGGCGGCCCGGTGTTCTGGGCGTCCAACACGGCGCACTGACACCGTCGCCTCCGCCCGCGGCCCGGGGCCGCCGGAACGCGTCGGCGGCGGTCGCCGCTGCGGCGGCGTGGGGAATCCGGCTTCGCCGCCGCAGAGAGCCAGGTTATGCGGAGCGCCCTTCCCCGGGTTCTCCACATTCTGACAATTAAAGTCGCGGGGCTTCCTCGTTCTCTCTCGAATCACCGGGAACCATTTGCTCGGAATTCAACAACGGCCGTGCGCGATATGGCAGTCTCACGGAAGCCGTGGCCGAGATGGCCGCGGAATACCTGTGACAAGAAAGAACGAGGACGAATCATGCGCACTATGGGAAGGCTTGCCGCCCTGCTGGCGACCATGCTGTTGGCAGCCGGAGCAGGTGTCGGCGTCGCCCAGGCCAGCACTGCCGGAGCACCTTGCTGCACCACCCCCGTCGGATGCGGTCTCGAGCCCCCGGTGCCCTGCGCCTGAGCCACTCCGGCAGAGCGTCCGCCCTGACGGCGTGTTCCGTACGGTGACGTGGTGGAGAGCTCGCGCCTGATCCGTCACCGCCCCTCGTCGGGCAGTGCGGGCCCGACCCGGACCGCATGACCCGGGTCGGGCCCGCGCCTCACACGGCGTTCCACCTCGCCAGGGTGCGGACCGGAAGCGGCTAACGCGCGCCGCGGGAGCGCCCCGCCCGGTCGAGGAGGCCCGTACGCGCGGCCAGGGCCGCGGCCTCCAGGCGGGAGCCGACGCCGAGTTTCATCAGGACCCGCTGGACGTGGGTGCGCGCCGTGGACGGCGCGATGCCCATGCCGGCCGCGATCAACCGGGTGCCCTCGCCGTCGGCGACCCGCACCAGCACCTCTACCTCCCGTGGCGTCAGCATCCCCAGCAGCCGCTGGCCCTCGTCGTCGGGTTGCGCGGCCGGGTTGAGCAGTTCGCCGAACGCCCCCTGAAGCAGCGCGGGGGCCACCGCGGCCTCCCCGGCACGGGCCTTGACGATGGCCCGCTCCACCCCCTCGATCCGCTCGTCGTGCCGGACGTATCCGCTGGCCCCGGCGGCGAACGCGGCGGCGATGCCACGCGGCGACGGCACGGGCCCGAGCACCACGACCGCCACCTGCGGGCGGTCCTGCTTGATCTTCAGCACCGGGTCGAAGACACCGGGCCGGTCGGGGGCGGCCGTGCCCAGCAGGCAGACCTCGGGCGCCCTCGCGATCACCAGTTCCGCGGCGCCGCCCGCGGGCGCGGCGGCCGCCAGCACCCGGTGCCCGCGCAGCTTAAGGGCCGATGCCAGTGCCTCGGCATGCAGCCGGTGATCGTCGACCACCACGATCCGGACCGCCGCCATAGAGCAACCCCCCAGTCCCCCATACCGAAACCGATCCCCCCTTCTCCCCCAGTGCCACAAAGGCCTGGGAGGTGCCCCACCAGTGCCCCAAGGGTCTGGTGGGCGCCCTGCCTGCGCTGTTCATCCCCCGGAAACTACACGCCTGTTCGACATTACGCTTCCCTTACCGTCGATAAGTCCGGGCGGTCACCGGAATTCGCCCTGTTCCTTTCGGGTCGCGGCCACCCACAGGGCCGGCCCGCGAACAGCCGCACGACGCGCGAACAGCCGCACCCCGGCGGTCTCGCCGCCCGGGAACGCCGTCCGGGAAGCCGTCCGCGAAGCCGTCCGGGAACGCCGACGGCCCCGCCCGGCAGGGGGCGGGGCCGTCGGCGCGTGCCGTGGAGCGCCGCGCTCAGTCGGTGAAGCCGATCGCCGCGTACGCCTTCTGGTCCGGGGTGATCGAGGAGCCGATGAGCTGCTTGGCGATGAACAGCTTGCCGTCGCCGTACAGGATCTCGGCCCGGTCCGGCACCATGCTGCTGAGCACGTCCAGCACGTTCCGGGACGCCGGGGTCTCAAGCAGCTTGGTCTCCTTCAACGTCCGGCTGTCGACCGAGACGATCTGCGCCCCCTTGTCATAGGGGCCGTCCTTGTAGGCGAGGATGTTGGAGCCGTCCATCCGGAGCGGGAAGATCTTGTACCGCTGGCCGGCGTCGGCGCGGTCACCGGTGGGCTTCCCGGTGGCCAGGTCGAACGAGACGATCTCGTTCGTGGTGCTGTACCCGTTCCCGCTGCCCTCGTGCTCCGCGGTCGGCACGTACAGCTTGTCGTTGCCGACGGTGATGGCGAAGCACGAGTGGACCTCGGTGATCTCGCAGCGGTGGTTGTACTTGTCGGGTTCCAGCGTGATCTTCGAGCGCAGCTTGCCGGTGGCGTCGTCGAGCGCGAAGACGTCCGTGACGCCGGAGGCGGTGATCTCACCGGAGTCCACACCGAAGACCACCGGCTTGGAGGAGATCACCTTGGCGTTGTCGACGCCGTCGGGAAGCTTGTACGACCACTTGGGCTTGCCGCTCTGGTCGAGCAGCTGCACCGAGATCTTCGGATGGTCGTACTCACCGCAGGTGCGGACCGCGACGAGCTGCTCGCCACCCCGGTAACCGACGTCGTGGCACTGGTCGCCGGGCTGCGGGGTCCACTTCGCCTTGCCCGTCGCGAGGTCGAACGCGGCGCCGCCGTCGGTGCCGCCGCCCACGGCGACCACGTTCCCGCTGATGCTCACCTCGTCGTAGTCGGGCTTGTCGTCGCCGAGCAGGATCTCCTTGGACCAGAGCTTCTTGCCCGAGGTGAGGTCGATGGCCGCGAGCTTGTCGCAGTGCTTGTAGTCGTTCCTGCCCTTGGACTTGCCCTCCGCGTAGACCACCGCGGCCACACCCGCGTCGGTGACCTCGGGCGAGCCGGCGCAGGCCTGGCCGTCCAGGGGGATGGTCCAGGACTGCTTGCCGCTGGCGGTGTCGTAGCCGACGATCTTGTCCTCGCCGGACTTGGCGTAGACGGAGCCGTGCAGCCAGGAGCCGTGCACGTCCATCACGTCCTGCTTGCCGACCTCGGGCGCCGGGACCTGCATGAGCACCCTGGCGCTGGTGTTGGACGGCACCTTCTCCTTGCCGCCCCCGCCCTGGCCGCCGTTCGCGTTCTTGCCGTCGCCGCCGGCGGAGCCGCCGCTGCCCGACGAGGAGGCCTCGTCCTTCTTGTCGCCGGAGCCCGAGGACGCGTACCAGATGCCGCCGCCGACGATCAGCGCGACGGCCACGACCGCCGCGATGATGATCGTCATCTGGGCGTTGATCTTCCGGCCGCCGGACGCCGCGGGATGCCCCACGCTCGTCTGCGGGTACGGGCCGCCGTAGGGCTGCTGGGCCGGATAGCCGTACTGCTGCACGCCCGGCTGCACCCCGGGCTGGGCCACGACCGTCGGCTGCTGGGCGGCGCCGGGACCCCCCGGGAACCCAGGGCCCTGCTGGCCGTAACCGGACTGCCCGTAGCCGGGCTGCCCATAACCGGGCTGGCCGCCGGGCGGCACGGGCGGCTGACCGGGCGGGCCGGGCGGCACGGGCGGCTGACCGGGCGGAGGAGCCTGCGGCGGCTGGCCCGGGGGCGGCGGAGGAGCCTGCGGGGGCCCGGGCGGCGGCGGAGTCGCCGGGTAGCCGTAACCGGGGCTCTGGGGCGGGGTGGGCGGCTGGTCCTGCGGTGCGCCGAAGCCGGGGGGAGGATCCTGCGGTGCGCCGAACCCGCCCTGCGGCGGCTGGCTGGGCGGCTGCGTCATGACGTGTCAACCTCTGGGAAGCGGGCGGAGTGGTCGGGAGGACGGAGCGGGGCGGGGCTCATCAGTTGCCGAATGCCATCATCAGCTTCTCCGGGGCCTTGTCATTGCCCGTCAGCCGAGTGGTGGAGATGTAGAAGCGCCCGTCCACGTAGTCGATCGCCTTCGAGAAGAAGCCGTTCTCGATCTCCGCCGCGGACTGCGGGTTCTGCAGCAGCGTCTTCGCCTTGTGGTCGCCGCCGGTCGGGATCGACAGCACCCTGCCCCCCTTGTCGTACGAGGGGTCCTCGTAGGCGATGAGGGCGCCGCCGGACACCTTCATCGGCAGCATGGCGGTGTCGCCGGGGGCCTTGACCCGCCACTTCTCCTTGCCGGTGCCCAGGCTGATCGCGACGATGTCGTTCGCGCCGCTCTTCGCCTCGGTGGGCAGGTAGAGGGTGTCGGCGTCGGAGGCCACGCCCACGCAGCGCTGGAGGTCACGGTCGATGACCGAGAAGCCGCACTCGGGCGCGAAGCTCTCGTCGACGTCGACCTGCGAGCGGGTCGCGCTCGAATTGTCCTTGAGGGTGCTGATGTTCCACTGCTTCTTGTCCTCGTTGGTGAGGTAGAGGACGACGGGGCTGGTGGAGTACACCTGGCTGAGCTGCCAGCCCTTGGGCAGGTCCTTGGTCCACTTGGTCCTGCCGCTCACGGGATCCAGCTCCTCCACCCGCTCGTGCTGGTTCGGCTGGCCGGCCGCGCAGGACAGCGCGAGGATGATCCGGTCGCCGCCGGTGAAGCCGCTGGGGAAGCAGACGCCCTCCTTCTCCTCCTTCTTGGTCCACAGCTGCTTGCCGTCGCTCACCCGGAGGGCGACGCCGGACTGGTCACGGCCCACGATCACGGTGTCCTTGGCGATGGACAGCTCCAGGGTGATCGTGCTGTCGAAGAGTTCGCCCTCTTCGATCTTCTTCGTCCAGCCCTTCTTCCCGGTCTTCAGGTCGATCTGGACGAGCTGGTTGCACTTGGCCGAGTTCGTGGTGTCGCTCTTGTAGGCGACCACGACCTTGCCGTCCTGGCTCACCTGCCTGGACGCGGCGCAGATCGCCTGCGGCAGGGTGACCGGCGCGTATGCCGGGGTGCCGTCGGCGACCCGGTACGCCAGGATCTGCTTGTACGCGGCCTTGACGGCCACCGTGTCGGTGATCCACATGCCGGGGGCGGCCGCTCCGGAACGGGGAGCGTCCGGCGCCGACTTGTACCAGAGCACCTTGTCCTCGCCCGCCTGGCGTCCGGCGTTGAGGTTGTCGGGGTCGCCGCCGCCCTTGCCCTCGCCGTCGCCGCTGCCGTCACCCGGGTTGACGGGGGCCGAGGCGCCGGGGCTCTTGGGGGCGTCGGCCTCCTTCTGCTTGCCGTCGTCCCCGCCGGAGACCGCCCACACGACACCACCGGCCACCAGCAGCACGGCCACCGCCGCGCCGATGATCGCCGCGGGCTTGCCCTTGAACGGGCTCTTCCCGCCACTGCCTCCCGGCATCCCCGGCATACCGGGCCCGCCGGGCATGCCGGGGCCGGGAGGGTACTGCCCCTGCTGCGGGTAGCCGAAGCCGGGTGCCGCGGGCTGACCGTAGGGGCCCACCTGCTGCGGCTGGGGGTAGGGCTGCGCGTACGGGTTGTTGGCGGCGGGCTGCTGCTGCGGGTAGCCGTAGCCCGGTCCGGCGGGCTGCTGGGGCTGGGGTTGCTGGGGTTGGCCGTACCCGCCCTGGCCCGCGGGGGGCGGGGTGGCCGGGGCCGGCGGCGGTGGGGTGCCGGGGGCCGGCGGCGGTGGGGTGCCCGGCATCTGCGGGGGCCGACCGGGTGGCGGCGGTGGCGTACCGGGCTGGTTCGGGTAGCCCCCGCCGGGGCTGCCCGGCGGGTTCCGGGATGGGTCCTGTGGAGCTCCGAAGCCGCCCTGCGGCGGCTGGTTGGGCGGCTGAGTCACAGCGCTCCCCCCTCGTTTCACTGATATCTCGCCTGGCCGAGGCCCGCCGGCGCCCCGTGGCCGTCACGGCGGTCGGACCGTCACAGCCGTCCGACCGTCACGGTCGTCGGAACCGTCACGGTCGTCGGCACCACCACGGCCGTCAGACCCGTCACGGCCGTCGGGCTCCTACGACCGTCGGAACGTCACGGCCGGGGCCCGGGGCTCATCCCGGGATGCGCACAACGCTGGTTTTCGGCACACCTGATCGCGCTCAGGTTGTCGTCCAGGGCGCCTTTCTATCACCCTGACGCCCTAGCACACCTGATCGGATCGTGTCCTGTTCCCAACGTCGGACCCTGCCGTGATGGCTCTGTTACGCGGTTTTCACGCGTCCTCCGCGAGCTCCAGCCAGCGGTTCTCCAGTTCCTCACGGCGGCCGGCGAGTTCACGCAGCTCCCCGTCCCATTCGGCCACTTTCTCGAAATCGGTTGCGTTGTCGGCGATCCTGGTGTGCAGTTCCTTCTCGGATTCCGCGATCTTGTCCAATTGCCGCTCGATGCGCTGGAGTTCCTTCTTCGCGGCGCGTGCGTCGGCCGCCGAGACGGCGCGCGCCGCCTTCTGCGCCTCCCCGGCCGCCGGGGCGGGCACCGCGGCCGCGGCCTGGCGCATCCGCTCCCGCCGCTCCAGGTACTCGTCCACGCCGCGCGGCAGCATCCGCAGGGTCCGGTCGCCCAGCAGCGCGAACACCCGGTCGGTGGTGCGCTCCAGGAAGAACCGGTCGTGGGAGATCACGACCAGGGTGCCGGGCCAGCCGTCGAGCAGGTCCTCCAGCTGGGTGAGGGTCTCGATGTCCAGGTCGTTGGTGGGCTCGTCGAGGAAGAGCACGTTGGGCTCGTCCATCAGCAGCCGCAGGAGCTGGAGCCGGCGGCGCTCACCGCCGGAGAGGTCGCCCACCGGCGTCCACTGCTTCTCCTTGCCGAAGCCGAACGTCTCGCAGAGCTGGCCGGCCGTCAGCTCCCGGCCCTTGCCGAGGTCGACGCGCTCCCTGACCTGCTGCACGGCCTCCAGCACCCGCAGCGCCGGGTCGATCTCCCGCACCTCCTGGGAGAGGAACGCGGGCCGCACGGTCCTGCCGACCACGATCCGCCCGCCCGCCGGCTGGGCGTCGCCGCCGCTGGCCGCCGCCTCGGTCATGGCGCGCACCAGGGAGGTCTTGCCCGCGCCGTTCACCCCCACCAGGGCGATCCGGTCGCCCGGGCCGAGCTGCCAGGTCACGTGCTCCAGCAGCGTCTTGGGGCCGGCCTGGACGGTGACGTCCTCCAGGTCGACCACGGTCTTGCCGAGCCTGGACGAGGCGAACCGCATCAGCTCGCCGCTGTCGCGGGGCGGCGGCACGTCCTTGATCAGCTCGTTGGCCGCCTCGATGCGGAAGCGGGGCTTGGACGTCCGCGCCGGGGCGCCGCGCCGCAGCCAGGCCAGCTCCTTGCGGACCAGGTTCTGCCGCTTGGCCTCCTCGCTCGCGGCGATGCGCTCCCGCTCGGCCCGCGCGAAGACGTAGTCGGAGTACCCGCCCTCGTACTCGTGGACGGTGCCGCGCTGCACGTCCCACATGCGCGTGCAGACCTGGTCGAGGAACCACCGGTCGTGCGTGACGCAGACCAGCGCGGAGCGGCGGGCCCGCAGGTGCCCGGCGAGCCAGGCGATGCCCTCCACGTCCAGGTGGTTGGTGGGCTCGTCCAGGACGATCAGGTCCTGCTCGGCGATGAGCAGCTTGGCCAGCGCGATACGCCGCCGCTCGCCGCCGGAGAGCGGCCCGATGACGGTGTCCAGGCCGGCCGGGAAGCCGGGCATGTCCAGGCCGCCGAAGAGGCCGGTGAGCACGTCGCGGATGCGGGCGTCGCCGGCCCACTCGTGGTCGGCGAGGTCGCCGATCACCTCGTGCCGCACCGTGGCCGCCGGGTCGAGGGAGTCGTGCTGGGTGAGCACGCCGAGGCGCAGGCCGCCGCTGTGCGTGACGCGTCCCGAGTCGGCCTCCTCCAGCTTGGCCAGCATCCGGATCAGGGTGGTCTTGCCGTCGCCGTTCCGCCCGACGACGCCGATCCGGTCGCCCTCCGAGACGCCGAGGGAGACCGAGTCGAGCAGGGCACGGGTGCCGTACACCTTGCTGACTGCCTCGACATTGACCAGATTGACGGCCACCGACACTCCTGACGCGCTGCGGGACGGATCAGCCTCCCAGCGTACTTGCCGGGGGTGACGGCGGACCGGGGCGCGGGCCGCGGTGGAACGCGCCCCGGCACGCGGCGGTGCGGCCGGGCGCTACGGCACGACGGTGGCGCCCGGGGCCGGGGCCGTCGCCACCCGTGCGGTGCGGCAGGTGCCCGAGTCCAGCAGGGCGTCCGCGACGGTGCGGGCCGCGGCGGCGTCCGCGGCGAGGAAGGCCGTGGTGGGTCCCGAGCCGGAGACCAGGGCGGCGAGCGCGCCCGCCTTGGTGCCGGCGGTCAGGGTGTCGGCGAGCGACGGGCGCAGGGAGAGCGCGGCGGGCTCCAGGTCGTTGCCGACCGCGGCCGCGAGGGCCACCGGGTCGCCGTCCCGCAGCGCCGCGAGCAGTTCCCCGGACGCCACCGGCGCGGGCACGGGCACGCCCCGCTCGGCCGCCAGCCGGTCGAACTCCCGGTACACGGCGGGCGTGGAGAGTCCGCCCTCGGCGAGCGCGAACACCCAGTGGAAGGTGCCGCCTACCGGCAGTTCGCTCAGGTGCTCGCCCCGCCCGGTGCCGAGCGCCGCCCCGCCGACCAGGCTGAAGGGCACGTCGCTGCCGAGGCCGGCCGCCAGCTCCAGCAGCTCGGCCCGGCCGGCGCCGGTCCCCCACAGCGCGTCGCACGCGACCAGCGCACCGGCGCCGTCCGCGCTGCCGCCCGCCATGCCGCCGGCCACGGGGATGTCCTTGGCGATGTGGATGTGCACGTCGGGGGAGCGTCCGGCCCGCTCGGCCAGTGCGATGGCGGCGCGGGCCGCGAGGTTGCCCCGGTCCAGCGGCACCTGGTCGGCGCCCGGGCCCGAACAGGTCACCCACAGGTCGTCGGCGGGCTCGACGGTGATCTCGTCGTGGAGGCCCACGGCCAGGAACACATTGGCCAGGTCGTGGTAGCCGTCCGGGCGCGCGGCGCCCACCGCGAGCTGGACGTTCACCTTGGCCGGGACCCGTACGGTCACTGTCACTGCGCTCTCCGCCTCTCCGCGGGCCGCGCACCCGCGGCCCGTCCTTGCTCGCCGCCCGCCCGGGGCCTGTTCTCGGCGATACGGGCGAACTCTGCCACGGTCAGCGCCTCGCCCCGCGCCTGCGCCGGCACGCCGGCCGCGACCAGCGCGGACTCGGCTGCGGCCGGGGAGCCGGCCCAGCCCGCGAGGGCGGCCCGCAGGGTCTTCCTGCGCTGCGCGAAGGCGGCGTCGACCACCGCGAAGACCTCCTCCTTGGAGGCGGTGGTGGCGATCGGCTCGGTCCTGCGCACCAGGGAGACCAGGCCGCTGTCCACGTTGGGCGCGGGCCAGAAGACGTTCCGGCCGACGGCGCCGGCCCGTTTGACGCGGGCGTACCAGTTCGCCTTGACCGAGGGCACGCCGTACACCTTCGAGCCGGGGGCGGCGGCGAGCCGGTCGGCGACCTCGGACTGCACCATGACCAGGGCGCGTTCGAGGCTGGGGAAGGTGTCGAGCATGTGCAGCAGGACCGGGACGGCGACGTTGTAGGGGAGGTTGGCGACCAGGGCGGTCGGGGGCGGGCCGGGCAGGTCCCGGATGTGCAGGGCGTCGGCGCGCACCAGCGCGAACCGGTCCGCGCGCTCCGGGAGGCGGGCGGCGACGGTGCCGGGCAGTGCGGCGGCGAGGGTGTCGTCGATCTCGACGGCGGTGACGTGGCCGGCGGCCTGAAGGAGGGCGAGCGTGAGGGAGCCGAGGCCCGGGCCGACCTCCACGGCGACGTCGTCCGGCCGGACGTCCGCGGTGCGGACGATGCGGCGGACCGTGTTGGCGTCGATCACGAAGTTCTGGCCGCGCTGCTTGGTCGGCCGTATGTCGTGTACGGCCGCCAGTTCCCTGATCTCTGCGGGGCCCAGCAACACATCTTCCACAGGCCCACCCTATGCGCCGCCCAGCCCGGCCCACTCAGGGGCGCCGGACCGTGTCGGTATGCGGCTCCGCCGCGTGGGCGCGACCAGCCGCGACGCGACCGTCGGATCGTCACCGGCCCAAGGGGGCGGTCCCTGTCGCAGCCAGACCACGGGCCGGTGGCGGGTTTCGCGCGCAGTTCCCCGCGCCCCCAGGGGAGCCGGGGGCACTGGAGACATCGGGGGCACCGGAGGCACCAGAGGCACCGGAGGCACCGGAGGCACCGGAGGCACCGGAGGCACCGGCACGGTCAGCCTCTGAGGTGGGTGCCGCAGACCGGCCAGGGGCTGGCGCCGCGCTGGGCGTACAACTGCTTGGCCAGGCGGGTCTGCTCCGCAGGGGGCGCGTTCTGGGGCAGGCCCCGCCCCCCGAGGCTCCGCCACGTCGCCACGTCGAACTGGTACAGGCCGCCATACGTCCCGGACGGATCCACCGCATCCGGCCGCCCGCCGGACTCGCAGCGCGCCAGCGCCTCCCAGTCCAGCCGTTCCGACCCGGCGCCGCCCCCCGGCGCCGGACCGCTCCCGGCGTGCGCCCGGGCACCGCCCGGCGCCCGCGCGCCGGCACCCACCAGGACCACCGCGTCCCGCGGCCGTACCACCACGTCCTCCGCCACCCGCCGGGACCGGTGCGCCACCCCGTCCACCGTCCGCGTGGCATACGTCACCCGCCGGGTCCCGGCACGGCCCGCCCGCTGCACGACCTCCTTGCCGGCCGGCAGCGAGGGGTCCACCACCCGCCGCACCCCGAACGGAATCGACTCGGCCCGCACCTTGCGCCCCACCGTGATCCGCGTGATCGTCACCATCTGCCCGTCGTGCGGGAAGCTGCCCGCCGCCGTGGACAGCCGGTCGTGCCCGCGCAGCCGCATCCCGGCCTCGCGCAGCGCCGCGGCGACACTCGCCGCGTTGGTGTGCACTGTGCGCGTCCGGCCGTCCGCCGCGACCCGCAGCGTCCGCTCCGTGCGGACGTCGAACGCCAGTCCCTCCCGGCCGATCCGCCGGGACCGGGACACGGACAAGTACGCGCCCTCGGGGCGTACCCCGAGGGCGCGTAGCGCACCGTCGACCGTGTGCGCGGTCGTCCACACCTTGCGGCGCGCCCCGTCGACGGTGAGCCGAAGGGGCCGCCCATGGCGCACGGCCACCTCGTCCCCGCTGGTCAGCGGGGTGCGCGGGGTGGGCGCGACGATGTCGTGGGCGCCGACGACGATCCCCTGGTCGGCCAGGAGCCCGGCCACGTCGTCGGCGAACGTATGCAGTATGCGCGGCGCCCCGTCGATGCTGAGCCTGACCTCCTTGTCGTCGGCGACGAACGCGGACGTGCCCCCGGCGAGACACGCCACCACCAGCGCCTGCGGCAGCAGCCGCCGCAGCGGCTCCCGCCGCGCCCAGCCCCCGCGCACCCGGGCGCCCCCGGCCCCCGCCCCAAGCCCGCCCCCGGCGCGGACGACCTCGCCCGCACCGGCCCCGCCCGCGCCGGCCCCGGCGCCGTCCGGCGAGCCGGCCGCCGCGGACGCGCCGCCCTCCGGGGCCGCGGCCGCCTTGCCGCGCCGCCGGGCGCGAGCCGGAACCCCGCACACCGCCCGCGCCGCGCTCAGCGCCTCGCGCGCACCCCGGGTGCCGCGCGCCTGCCGCTCCTGACGCACCTCGCGGACGGTCCGCACGGCCCGCTCGGCCCGGCCGGTCCCGCACAGCGGCCGGCCGTGGGCGTCGCGGGGGTGCTCGCGCAGCCGCAGGGACGAGGCGCCGTCCCGGATGCCGCGCGGTTGGTGGTGCGGTCGGCCGGCGCGTCCGCCGGCCGCCGGTCCGTCGTGACGGCTGTCTGTGCTCATGCCAACGCTCCAAGGAGAGTCCGGTCAGGGCGGGACCGAACCTAATGAGCGTTGGTCACTCTCCCAAGCAAGCCGATCACGCCGTGTCGCGGCGGCCTCCCACGATCGGCCGCACCCGAAAGTTTCGTACCGTAATCATTCAGTAACCGAAAGCGCGGCCTGTATTGGCGGATACCGCCGCCGCCAAGGTCTCCTCGGTGACGCCCTTCACCGCCGCCATGGCCCGTACCGTGACCGGAATGAGATATGGAGCGTTCGGCCGTCCGCGGTACGGCGCGGGGGTCAGGAACGGCGCGTCGGTCTCGACGAGCACGAGATCGAGCGGCGCGACGGCGAGCGCGTCCCGCAGCGGCTGGGCGTTCTTGAACGTGACGTTCCCGGCGAACGACATGTAGTAGCCGTGCGCCGCGCAGACCTCCGCCATGGCGGCGTCGCCGGAGTAGCAGTGGAAGACCGTGCGCTCCGGGGCGCCCTCCTCCTTGAGGATGCGCAGCACGTCGGCGTGCGCGTCGCGGTCGTGGATGACCAGCGCCTTGCCGTGCCGCTTGGCGATCTCGATGTGCGCGCGGAAGGACCGCTCCTGGGCGGCGCGGCCCGCCTCGCCGGTGCGGAAGTGGTCCAGCCCCGTCTCGCCGACGGCCCTGACGTGGTCGAGGCCGGCCAGCCGGTCGATCTCGGCCAGCGCCTCGTCGAGCGCGGCGGCGCCGCCCGGGGCCCGCGCGCCCTGCCGCGGTGTGCCCTCCGGGTCCCCGTGCACGATCCGCGGCGCCTCGTTCGGATGGAGGGCGACGGCCGCGTGCACGGCCTCGTGTGCGGCCGCCGTCTCGGCCGCCCAGCGGGAGCCCGGCACGTCGCAGCCGACCTGGACGACGGTCGTGACCCCCACCGAGGCCGCCTTCGCGAGCGCCTCCTCGACGGTGCCGGACTGCATGTCGAGGTGCGTGTGCGAGTCGGCCGCCGGCACCGGCAGGGGCTCGGGCAGCGGGGGTGGGGCCTGGCGGTCGGCCTTCTTCGCCCGGCCCGGCGTCGGGGTCGGGGTCGGGGTCGCGGCGGCGTCGTTCGCGGACATGCACCCGATCCTACGAACCGGCCCACGCCCGCCTCAGGGGTGCCCGCCGCCCCGGCCCACCGTCTCGCGGCCGGCCGGCCCCGGCCGACCGTCCCGTGGCCGGCCGAGGCGTCGTCTCAGCGCGCCCGCCGCTGCATGTGCAGCAGCCGCAGCAGGCCTGACACGTGCCAGGAGTGGCGGCCTGCCTCTCCGGCGCCGCTCCCGGCCCCGCCGGGAGCGGCACTCCCGGAACCGCCCGCGCCCCCGGCGCCCTCCGCCAGGGCCGCGGCGTCCGTGGACCCGGTGCGGTACGGGCCCCTCCGCCGCCGGGCGGACCCCTCGACGGCCGGCCCGCCGAGCGCCTGCCCCGGCACCCGGTCGGCGCGCATCCACTCGCGCACCGTGGAGACCCGGCCCGGGCGCATGATCCTGACCACGTGCCCGTCGCAGTGGTCGCACGTCGGCTGGCTCAGTGGCGACGGCACCCGTTGGCCGTCCGCCTTGTAGACGACGAATTCCTTGCCGTTCACATCTATGTGGTGCTCTATGTCGTACGACTGCTCCCAGCCGTGCCCACAGCGCATGCAGACGAATGAATACGACTCGTGCACAACCGGGAGTCCGGTGGCGCTGCGGCCGGTCCCTGCGATCTCACTCATGCCAGCTCCTCGTGTCCGCTGGACGAGCACTTCCGGACCCTCGGAGACCGTGCGGCCCCGACGGCCCGCGGAAGCGGGGGACGGAAGCGTCCTCCCTGTCCAGTGGACGCTTCTCACGGCGTGGGTGCACCAGGCCTGTCGACTATTGAACGCGATTTGGCAATTCCGCTAAGAATCAGCCGGATTCAGCCGGAGACGCGGTACTTGCTTTGCTTTTCACGATAGTCCTTTGCCGTGCCCTGGGGCGTTCGGGAAGTCCTGGGTCCGTGCGGGGTCGCGGGCGGCGTTCTTGGCCGCCACCACCGCGTCGAACACCTCGCGCTTGGGCACTCCCGCCGCGGCCGCCACCGCGGCGATCGCCTCCTTGCGCCGCTCCCCCGCCTCCTCGCGCACCCGCACCCTGCGCACCAGCTCGGCGGCGTCCGGCGCGGCGTCCCCGGGCGAGGTGTCCGCGCCCGCCACGACCACGGTGATCTCGCCCCGCACCCCCTGCGCCGCCCACGCGGCGAGCTCGGCCAGCGTGCCCCGCCTGACCTCCTCGTAGGTCTTGGTCAGCTCCCGGCAGACCGCCGCCCTGCGCTCCCCGCCGAACGCCTCGGCCATCGTGGCGAGGGTGGCGTCCAGGCGGCGCGGCGACTCGAAGTAGACCTGCGTCCTGCGCTCCCGGGCCGCCTCGGCGAGCCGGGCGCGCCGCTCGCCGGGCTTGCGGGGCAGGAACCCCTCGAAGCAGAACCGGTCCACCGGCAGCCCGGAGAGCGCGAGCGCGGTGAGCACGGCCGACGGGCCCGGCACCGCGGTGACCCGGATGCCCCCCTCCACCGCCGCCGCCACCAGCCGGTACCCCGGGTCCGAGACCGACGGCATGCCCGCGTCGGTGACCAGCAGCACCCGGGCCCCGTCCGCGAGCGCCGCCACCAGCTCGGGGGTGCGGGCCGCCTCGTTGCCCTCGAAGTACGACACGACACGCCCGGCGGGACGAACCCCGAGCGCCTGGCAGAGCCGGCGTAGCCTGCGGGTGTCCTCGGCGGCCACCACGTCGGCGCCCGCCAGCTCGGCGGCGAGCCGCGGCGGTGCGTCCCGGGCGTCGCCGATGGGGGTGCCGGCCAGCACCAGCACCCCGCCACGCGGCCCGCCGTCCGCCCCGTCCCGCGCGGCGCCGGGGGCCCCGTCGTGCTGCGCCTGAGCCGTCTCCGGCACGGTTCCATTCGTCACGGATCCATCCTCGCAGGGGCCGGAAGCGGGCGGGGCACAGGCGGGTTCCCTACGATGGCGCGGTGACCAGTACGGCAGCCTCCCCGGGTTCTCCGGGTTCCACGGACTCCACGGACGACCGCCAGGACAGCGCGTCCGGCCGGCGCCCGCCGGCCTGGCAGCAGCACCTGCGCGGCTACGGCTACGTCGCGCGCCCGGTGGCCGGCGTCCGCGACCGGCTGGTGCCGCCGTACGCGGAGCCGAGCCCCCGCGTGTGGTCGCTGCCCGGCCTCGGCTCGGCCGCCGCGGCGCGCCTCGGCCGCTGGTCCGGCTGGCTGGGACCACTGCTGGTCACCCTGGTGGCGGGCGTGACGCGGTTCTGGAACCTCGGCAGCCCGAGGGCCGTGATATTCGACGAGACGTACTACGCCAAGGACGCCTGGGCGCTGATCCACCGCGGCTACGAGGTCAACTGGCCCAAGGACGCCAACGACCTCGTCCTGGCGCAGGGCGGCCACGTCACCCTGCCCACCGACGCCGCGTACGTGGTGCACCCGCCGGTCGGCAAGTACGTGATCGGCATCGGGGAGTGGCTCTTCGGCTTCGACCCGTTCGGCTGGCGCTTCATGACGGCGCTGCTCGGCACCCTCTCCGTGCTGATGCTCTGCCGCATCGGGCGCAGGCTCTTCCGGTCCACGTTCCTCGGCTGCCTGGCGGGCGCGCTGCTCACGGTGGACGGGCTGCACTTCGTGATGAGCCGCACCGCGCTCCTCGACGAGGTGCTGATGTTCTTCGTGGTGGCGGCCTTCGGCTGCCTGCTGATCGACCGGGACCGCGCCCGCGCCCGGCTGGCCGCCGCGCTCCCCGCGGGCCCCGACGGCACGGTGCGGCCGGACCCGCCGACCGCGCAGACGCTCCGGCTGGGCCTGCGCCCCTGGCGGCTCGCCTCCGGCCTCTGCCTGGGCCTCGCCTTCGGCACCAAGTGGAACGGCCTCTACGTGCTCGCCGCCTTCGCCCTCATGTCGGTCCTGTGGGACGTCGGCGCCCGCCGGGTGGCCGGCGCCGAGCGGCCGTACGCGGCGGTGCTCAGGTACGACGCGGTGTGGGGGTTCGTCTCGACGGTGCCGGTCGCGGTGGGCGTGTACCTGCTGTCCTGGCTGGGCTGGATCCTCTCGCCCGCGGACGGCACCGGCGGCTACTTCAGGAACTGGGCGGCCACCGCGGGGCGCGGCGGCGACTGGACGTTCCTGCCGGACTGGCTGCGCAGCCTGTGGCACTACGAGTACCAGGTGTACCTGTTCCACGTCGGCCTGGACTCCCCGCACACCTACCAGTCCAACCCGTGGAGCTGGCTGGTCCTCGGCCGCCCCGTCTCCTACTTCTACGAGTCGCCCGCCCCGGGCACGGACGGCTGCCCCGTGGACGCCGGCGGGAAGTGCGCCCGCGAGGTGCTGGCGCTCGGCACGCCGCTGCTGTGGTGGGCGGGGTGCCTCGCGCTGCTGTACGTGCTGTGGCGCTGGCTGCTGCGGCGCGACTGGCGGGCGGGCGCGATCCTGTGCGGCGTCGCCGCGGGCTACCTGCCGTGGTTCATGTACCAGCAGCGGACGATCTTCTTCTTCTACGCGGTCGTCTTCGTGCCGTTCCTGTGCCTGGCGGTGACCATGATGGTCGGCGCGGTGCTCGGGCCGCCCGGGGCGAGTGAGCGGCGCAGGGTGGTGGGCGCGGTGGGGGCGGGCGTGCTGGTTCTGCTGATCATCTGGAATTTCGTGTACTTCTGGCCGATCTTCACGGGGCAGCCGATCTCGCTGGACGCGTGGCGGGCTCGGATGTGGCTGGATACGTGGATCTAGCGGGCCGGCCCGGGGGGCCGGGGGTGGCCGGTCCTTCGGTTTCCGGTCCTTCGGTTTCCGGTCCTTCGGTTTCCGGTCCTTCGGTTTCCGGTCCTTCGGTTTCCGGTCCTTCGGGCCGGTGGCCCGGGGGCGGGCGCGGCTGCCCCTTGCGGGCGGTGGCTGGCGTTCCGTTTCGCGGGGGCTGGTCGCGCAGTTCCCCGCGCCCCTTCGGGGCGCCTGCCGTCAGGAATGGTCCGGGGCGAAGGAGCCGTAGCCCGGGGTGCCTGCCGGCTCGTAGGTGGTGACGATCGTGCCCGAGGCGGTGACCGCGGTGTCGACGTGCCGGAGCGCGGCCACGGGGGCGTCGTCGAACAGGCGGCGGCCGGTGCCCAGGACGACCGGGTAGGTCAGCAGGCGGTACTCGTCGACGAGGCCGTGCTCCATCAGCGTCCGGACGAGCCGGCCGCTGCCCCACACCTGCAGCTCGTCGCCCGGCAACGCCTTCAGTTTCCGCACCTCCTCCGGCACGTTCCCCTTGACCGGAGTTGAGTGCTCCCAGGACAGTTCGTCGCGCGTGGTGGACACGACGTATTTCGGCCGGGTGTTGAGCCGCAGGGCGATCGGGTCCTCGTCCCGGTCGGGGACGTTCGGCCAGTACGCGGCGAAGATGTCGTACGTGCGGCGGCCGAGCAGGAAGGCGTCGGCGTGCGTGAACCACTCCCTGATCGTCCGGAGGGTGTCCTCGTCCGTGTACGGCACCTGCCAGCCGCCGTGCTCGAACCCGTCGCTGCGGTCCTCCTCGGGCGCTCCGGGGCCCTGCATGACGCCGTCGAGGGTCAGGAACGTGATGACGATGAGGCGCATGGTGTTTCTCCTTACCGGGGCGGTACGTCCTCATGGTGGACCGCCCCGGGGCCCGGAACTCATCGGCGCGCGCGTGGCGGGACACGTATGTCGCCCTCGGTCTCCTTTTGGCCACCATCCGGAACAACGGCGCCGTTTGTCACACCCTGCGCTTACAGTGCTGGCGATGATGTTCCCGCTCGTGCGCGGGGACACGGGGAGATGGGGAGGGCGCGGTATGCGCAGGGGGGTGGCCGGTGCGGTCGTCGGGGCGTTCGTCCTGGTGGCCAGCGGCGTGGGGTACGCGGGATACAACCTCTGGAACGGCCTGGCGGGCGACACGGTCTCCGCGGCGAGCGGACACCCGGCGCCGGAGCGGACCGGACCGCCCGACGCCAAGGAGATCCGCGAGGCGTCCCGGAAGTTCTTCGCGGCCTGGGAGAAGGGCGACGCCACCGGCGCCGCGTCCTACACGAACGACGCCGCGTCCGCCGGGGAGGCCCTGACCGGCTACCACGACGACGCGCACATCAGCCACGTCACGATCACCCCCGGGGCGGCCACCGGCGCCACCGTGCCCTACACGGTCCGGGCCACCGTCTCGTACCACGGAAAGAGCAAGCAGCTCTCGTACGACAGCAAGCTGACGGTCGTCCGCGGCGTGACCACCGGCCGCGCGCTCGTCGACTGGACGCCCAGCGTGCTGCACCCGCAGTTGGGGGACGGCGACACGCTGGTCACGGACGCGTCCGGCGCCCCGCCCATCGAGGCGGTGGACCGGAACGGCACGGTCCTCACCAAGGAGGCCTACCCGTCGCTCGGCCCGATCCTGGACGAGCTGCGCACGAAGTACGGCGCCAAGGCCGGCGGCACGCCCGGCGTCGAGCTGGCCATCCGGCACCAGGACGAGTCCGCGCCCGACACCGTCCTCGCCACGCTCGCCAAGGGCAGCCCCGGGAAGCTGCACACCACCCTCAGCGCCACCGCGCAGGCCGCCGCGGAGCGAGCGGTCGCGGGGTACCCGGAGTCGTCCGTGGTGGCGGTCAAGCCGAGCACCGGTGAGGTGCTCGCGGTCGCCAACCACCGGGACGACGCCTTCAACGCCGCGTTCCAGGGTGAGCTGGCACCCGGCTCCACCATGAAGATCATCACCGCGGCGACGCTGATCGACAACGGCATCACGACCGCCGGCGGTCCCGCGCCGTGCCCCGCCACGGCGACGTGGCAGAGCCAGACGTTCCACAATCTCGCCGGCATGGCGCCCGACGAGCACGCCACCCTCGCGTCGAGCTTCGCGCGGTCCTGCAACACGGCGTTCATCAAGTACGCGGACGAGGTCAAGGTCGACTCCCTCACCAGGGAGGCGCAGGACCGGTTCGGGCTGGGGCGGGACAACTGGAAGACGGGCATATCGTCGTTCGACGGCAGCGTGCCGGCGTCCGGCGGGCCCGACACCGCGGCGAACATGATCGGGCAGGGGCAGGTCCAGATGGACCCGCTGAACATGGCCTCGGTGACCGCCACGGCCATGACCGGGGTCTTCCGGCAGCCGGTGATCGTGCCGCAGTCGCTGGACGGGCGGACGCTGGCGACGGCGAAGGGGTTGCCCGCGGGGACGGTGGCGCAGCTTCGGCAGATGATGCACCGGACGGCGGTGAGCGGGACCGCGGCCGGGGTGATGGCGGGGCTCGGCGGGGACATCGGGGCGAAGACCGGGTCCGCGGAGGTCGATGCGCAGGCCAAGTCCAACAGTTGGTTCGCGGGGTACCGGAATGACGTGGCCGCGGCGGCGATGACGCAGGGCGGCGGGCACGGCGGGGATGCGGCGGGGCCGATTGTGGCGGGGGTGCTCAGGGCGGCGGGGTGAGCCCGGTGGTGGGGTGAGCCCGGTGGTGGGGTGAGCCCGGCGGTGGGGTGAGCCCGGCGGTGGGGTGAGCCCGGCGGTGGGGTGAGCCCGGCGGTGGGGTGAGCCCGGCGGTGGGAAGTCGGGGCGTCGGGGCGGAGCAGCTCAGCAACCCGCGGCGGCCGCCTCGCCCTCTGCTTCGTGAGGGCGATTGACGCTTCGGCGTGTGCGGGTTTCGTTGTGGCCGGTGCGCCTTCTGTTTCGTGACGGTGCCTGACGCTGCGGCGGGCGCGGCTCCGTTGTGGCCAGTGCACCCCCTGCTTCGTTGCGGGCTCGGCGATTCGGCGTGTGCGGGTTTCGTTGTGGCCGGTGCGCCTTCTGTTTCGTTGTGGGGCGGGGCCGCGGGGGGATCTCCGTCCTCGGTCCGGCGCCCTCCGTGGGCTGGAAGGGTTCTCTGGTCGTGGCGCCGGCCTCCCCCAGTGCCTTAAAGGCCTGGGAGGTACCCCCAAGGGCGGACATCCCCCCACGTCCCCTCACGTCTCGTACGCGACTGCGGCCCGGTGGGACCGCGCCTTCCCACCTCGTGCCCACCGCTGTGAGCAGTCGTTCCGCGGGGCTGGAGTACCTCCCAGGCCCTTAGGAGCAGACGGGGAAGCGGGAGAGCCACCCCCACCCCGCCCACCCGTGGCCGGGGGAAAGGGACAAGGTCCCCTCCCTCACCTGCCCGGAACGGGGGAAGGGAGAGAGCCGCCTCCACCCCCACCCGCCCGGGACGGGGGACTGGAAGGCCCTCTGGCCGTTCGCGCTCGTACGGGGCTCCGGTGGAGGAAATTTCGTGCGGGGATGGACGGGGGCGGCGTTGGCATGGTTATATGAACGCGTCGTCCATATGGGACGGCGTTCGCACCCGAAAGGAAGCATCATGACCGCCAACGTGATCGTCATCACAGGAGCCTCCAGCGGCTTCGGTGCCCTCACCGCACGCGCCCTCGCCGACGCCGGCCACACCGTCTACGCCGGCATGCGCGAAACCGCAGGCCGCAACGCGCCGCAGGTACGGTCCGCCGCGGACTACGCGAAGGAGCACGGCGTCGACCTGCGCTCCGTGGAGCTCGACGTGAACTCCCAGGAGTCCGTCGACGCCGCCATCGCGGGGATCGAGGCCGAGCACGGCCGCATAGACGTGCTGATCCACAACGCCGGCCACATGGTGGTGGGCCCCGCCGAGGCCTTCACCCCCGAGCAGCTCGCCGAGCTGTACAACGTCAACGTCCTCTCGACGCAGCGGGTCAACCGCGCCGTGCTCCCCGGCATGCGCCACCGCGGAGAAGGCCTGGTCGTCTGGGTCTCCAGCTCCAGCGTGAAGGGCGGTACCCCGCCCTACCTCGCGCCGTACTTCGCCGCCAAGGCGGGCATGGACTCGCTCGCGGTGAGCTACGCCGCCGAGCTGGCCCGCTGGGGCGTCGAGACGTCGATCGTGGTCCCGGGCTCGTTCACCAGCGGCACGAACCACTTCGCGCACTCCGGCAGCCCCGCCGACAGCGCGGTCGAGGCGGAGTACGAGACCCGGTACGCGGGACTGATGGACCAGGTAGGCCAGAAGCTCGCCGACCTCGCCCCGGAGGGTGCGGATGCCTCGCTGGTCTCCGACGAGATCGCCCGGATCGTCGCCCTGCCCGCCGGGGAGCGCCCCTACCGGGTCCACATCGACCCGGCGGACGACGGATCCGAGGAGGTCAGCGAGGTGGCGGACCGCATCCGCCGGGAGTTTCTGGCCCGGGTCGACCTCGCCGATCTGCTCACCGTCAAGCGGTAGTCACCACGTGGGGAGGGCTCCGCGGCGCGCGGCTTACACTGGCGCGGACCGAGCAGCTATGCGGACGGGAGAGCACCGTGGCGAAGGAGTCGGAAGGCGCCGTCGTCAAGGAGCGCGGTGGCCGCGGGCGCGGACGCCGCCCCGTGGACGAGGTCCGTGCGGACGTGCTGCGGACCGTCAGCGCCCTCCTCCTCGACGAGGGAACCGCCGACCTGACCTTCGAGCGGGTGGCCCGCCTGTCGGGCGTCAGCAAGACGACGCTCTACAAGTGGTGGCCGTCCAAGGGCGCCCTCGCACTCGACGGCTACTTCCACGCCGTGCAGGAGACGCTCGCCTTCCCCGACACCGGGGACATCCGCGCCGACCTGCTCGACCAGCTGCGCGCCTTCGCCAAGGTGATGACCAGGACCCCGGGCGGCAGGGTGCTGGCCGAGCTGATCGGCCAGGCGCAGACCGACGCCGAACTGGCCGCCGCCTACCGGGAGCTGTACTCGTCGGAGCGCCGCCGACTGGCCGTGGAGCGGCTGGGGCGGGCCCGGGAGCTGGGCCAGATCCGGGCCGACGTGGATCTTCAGGTCCTCGTCGACCAGCTCTGGGGCGCGGTGTACCACCGGCTGCTCATCCCCGACGAGCCCGTCACCGACGACTTCGTCGTGGCCCTGGTCGACAACCTGCTGGACGGGATCGGCACCGGACGCAGGGGCTGAAACCCGCTCGCCCGCGCCGGCGGTGACCACTAGCGTGCCGGGCATGACCAGTTCCACCGCACCGCCGTCCGGCAACGGCGCCGAACAGCCCGCCCCCCACCCGCGTTTCCTGGCCGCCCTCGCCGACCTGGGCCTCGCTGACGTCGTGCCGCGGATCCGCAGCTTCCCGGAGGCCACCCGCACCGCGGCCGAGGCCGCCACCGCCATCGGGTGCGAGCTCAGCCAGATCTGCAAGTCGCTGGTCTTCGAGGCCTGGGGATCCTCCCGGTCCGGGCGAGGTCGAGAACCCGGGGGAAGCGAGCCGGTGCTCGTGCTGATGGACGGCGCCTCACGCGTCGACGTCGAGCTGGTACGGCACGAGCTGGGCGCCGAGAAGGTGGCCCGGGCGAGGGCGGCACTGGTCCGGGAGACCACCGGGTACGCGATCGGCGGCGTGCCGCCGTTCGGACACCGCGCCCCCACCCGTGTCCTCGCCGACCGCTCCCTGCTCGCCCACGACACCGTCTGGGCCGCCGCCGGCACCCCGCACACCGTCTTCCCGATGGAGCCGAAGGCCCTGATCGCCCATGCCGGCGGCACTCTGGTGGACGTCCGCGAGCAGTCGGAGTGACACCGCTGGTCGCGACCGCGGTGCTGCTCGCGGCCGTCACGCACGCCGCCTGGAACGCCATCGCCCACGCGATCAGGGACCAGGTCGTCGCGTTCACGCTGATCGGCGGCGGCGCGACGGTGCTCGGCGCACTGCTGGCCTGCTTCGTGCCGCTGCCGTCCGGCGCGGCCTGGCCCTACCTGCTGGTGTCCGCGCTGCTGCACACCTGCTACCAGCTGCTGCTGATGCGGTCCTTCACGCTCGGCGACTTCGGGCAGATGTATCCGATCGCCCGCGGTACGGCGCCGCTGGTGGTGACGGTGCTCGCGGCCCTCTTCGTGGGCGAGACGCTGGACGGGCCGCAGGCCGCTGGCGTCCTGGTGTGCTGCGCGGGCCTGGTCGGGCTGGCCCTGTGGGGCATCAGGGGCTCCGGCGCCCGACCGGACTGGCCCGCGCTGGCCGCGGCGCTGGCGACCGGTCTGGCGATCGCCGCGTACACCGTCGTGGACGGCGTCGGCGTGCGGGCCTCCGGCACCCCGCTCGGCTACCTCGCCTGGCTGATGGTCCTTGAGGGCATGCTCATCCCGGCGTACGCGGTCAGGGCGCGGCGCGGCAGGCTGCTCGCCGCACTGCGCCCGTACGCGGTGCGCGGGCTGCTCGGCGCGGCCATGTCGATGACCGCCTACGGCCTGGTGCTGTGGGCGCAGACCAGGGCGGAGCTGGCGCCGGTCGCGGCGCTCAGGGAGTCCTCGATCATCGTCGGCGCCGCCATCGGCACCCTCTTCTTCAAGGAGCGCTTCGGCCTGCCGAGGATCGCCGCCGCGGGGCTGATGGTGGCCGGGATCGGCTTGATGCTCCACACGGGATGATCGGGATCGGCTTGATGCTCCACACGGGATGATGCCGCGGGCAGGTCGGACGGTTCCCGGCGCCGGGCGTCCTCCCGGCTCACTGGCCCGCCGTCCGTATTCCCTGTGGATTCCATGGTTGATGAAACCCAAAATATGGAACATTAACGGACAAGATGGCCATGAGCGTGAGGAGCGGTCCGATGTCCGTCGCCGTAGAGCAGCACGCGCAGGTCCGCGTCGTCACGGATGGCGCGGAGGAGGAACGGTGGGCGGTCCCCGTGGATCTGCGGTACGACCCCGATGAGGCACCGCGCAGCGTGCGGATCAGCCTGCCGGAGTCCCCGGGTGCCCCGCCGCGGCACTGGACGTTCACCCGTGACCTCCTGGAACGCGGCCTGCGCGGGCCGGTCAGCGGCGGCGATGTGCGGGTGTGGCCCAGCGGGCGGGTGCGGGCGGTGGTGGAGTTGCACTCGGAGCGGCATGTGGCGGTGGTGCAGTTCGACTCCGCGGCCCTCACCCGCTTCCTCCGCCGCACGTACGCGACCACCGGCCCCGTCCACCACTAGGGCTACGCCCCGGTCTGGTCACGCTCCGCCGGGGCCGCGCCCCGGCAGGGTCACGCCCCGCCCGGAAGGGGCCGCCGTCGGCCGGGCAGTGCACGAGTTGCCGCCGGGCGTCAGCCGGAAAAGCATGGTGGGGTGAGTGACGTGCGCGACAACGCAACGGCCGCCGGCCGCGCCCCCGACGCACCGGGCACCCCCGACGCACCGGGCACCCCCGACGCACGGGGCTACCTCCGCTTCCCGCACCTGCACGGCGACCGCCTCTGCTTCATCACCGAGGACGACCTCTGGCTCGCGCCCCTGACGGGCGACGGCACCACGACCGGCCGCGCCTGGCGGCTCACCGCGGACCGCACCAAGGCCGGCCACCCCCGCTTCGCACCCGACGGCCGGCACATCGCGTACACGAGCTGGCGCAGCATCGACCCGGAGATCCATCTGGTGCCGGTCGAGGGCGGCCCTGCCCGCCGGCTGACGTACTGGGGCAGCGCCGACACCCGCATCTGCGGCTGGAGCCCGCCCGAGCCGGACGAGGCGCCCCGCATCCTCGCCGTCGCCTCCCACGGCCGGCCCTTCTCGCACCACACCTGGGCCTACAAGGTGCCCACGGACGGCTCCCCGGGCGGCCCGCTGCCGTGGGGCCCGGTCAACGACATCGCCGTGTCCGACCTCGCGGGCGAGCACGTCACGCTGCTGCTCACCGGCAGTGCGCCGCACGAGCCCGCGGGCTGGAAGCGGTACCGCGGTGGCGGCATGGGCCGGCTCTGGCTGCACGGCAGGCGGTTGCTGGAGGACCTGGAGGGGCATCTGGACTGCCCGATGTTCGTGGCGGGACGGATCGCCTTCCTCTCCGACCACGAGGGCATCGGCAACCTCTACTCGTGCCGTCCGGACGGCTCCGACCTGCTCCGCCACACCGACCACGGCAGCTTCTACGCCCGGCACGCGTCCACCGACGGACAACGGGTGGTCTACCAGTGCGCGGGCGAGATCTGGATGGTCGACGAGCTGACGCCCGACTCCGTCCCGCACCGCGTGGACGTCCGCCTCGGCGGCCCGCGGCCCGGCCGCCGCCGCTACCAGATACCCCCGGCACAGCACCTGGACGGGATCTCGGTGGACGCCACGGGCCGCTCCAGCGCGGTCGTGGTGCGCGGCAGCCTGCACTGGCTCACCCACCGGGACGGTCCCGCCCGCGCCGTCGCGGACACCCCCGGCGTACGGGTGCGGCTGCCCGCGATGCTGGGCGCGAGCGGGCGGATCGCCTACGTCACGGACGCGGACGGCGAGGACGCCGTCGAGATCGGTTACCTGCCGCGGGCCGTCGGCACGCCGCCGCCGGTGCGGTTCGCCGGCGGGCGGCTCGGCCGGGTCCTGGAGATGGTTCCCGACCCGGAGGGCCGGCGCCTCGCGATCGCCTCGCACGACGGGCGGCTGCTGATCGTGGACGTGCCGGAGGATCCGGAGGACGCCGCGGCCGCCGCGGCCCTCGCCGGCGGAGCGGCCGCGCGGCCCGGGGCCGGCGCCACGACGGCGGGCGGCACGACGGCGGGCGCCACGACGGCGGGCGGCACCACAGGCACCCGGGAGCAGGGCGCCGGCACCGGGGAACCGGGCGGCGGGGTCGGTGAGCTGGGCGGCGGGGCCGGCGGGGAGCGGGGCGCGCCGCCGCCCCCGGCTCCGGACGGCACCGTCGTGAGCGAGCTGGCGCGGTCCCTCAACGGCCCGGTGCGCGACCTCGCGTTCTCACCGGACGGCGGCTGGCTGACCTGGTCGCACCCGGGAATCGGGCGGTCGCTGCGGCAGATCAAGCTGGCCCGCATCGAGGACGTCACACCGGGCCGGCCGGACGAGGGACTCACCGCGCGGACCGTGGTGGACGTCACCGACGGCCGTTTCGAGGACGAGAGCCCGGTCTTCACCCGCGACGGCCGCTATCTGGCGTTCCTGTCCTGGCGCGGCTTCGACCCGGTCTACGACGTGCACACCGGCGACCTCTCCTTCCCGCTCGGCTGCCGCCCCTACCTCGTCCCGCTGTCCTCCGCGATCCCCTCCCCGTTCGCGCTGCTGCCGGACGGCCGGCCCGCGGCGGGCGCCCACGACCCGCTGGGCATCGACCCGGCCGACGCGCGGGCCGCGGCCATGGCGGGCGGCGCGGCGGCGGTGGAGGTGGAGGGCCTGGCGAGCCGGGTGACGCCGTTCCCGGTGGCGGCGTCGAAGTACTCGGCGCTCAGGCCGGTGGCGGGCGGCGGCCTGGTGTGGCTGCGCTGGCCGATCTCCGGGGCGCTCGGCGAGACCTTCGTCAACCCGGCGGACACCTCGGGGCGGCCCACGCTGGAGTACTTCGACATCGCGCGCTGCCGGAAGGCGGAGCTGGTCGTGCACCTGGACTCGTTCGGAGTCAGCGGCGACGGTTCCCGGCTGGTCGTGGCCGACCAGGGCGAGCTGCGCGCGATGCCGGCCACCGGGCCCGGCGACGCGGACACCACGGTCTGGATCGACCTGCGCCGCATCCTGAAGGAGGTGGACCCGGCCGCGGAGTGGCGGGGCGCCTTCGCGGAGGCGGGCCGGCTGATCAGGGACTACTTCTGGGAGCCGCACATGGCCGGCATCGACTGGCCGGGCCGGCTCGCGCAGTACCGCCCGCTGGTGGACCGGGTCGCCTCGCCGGACGAGTTCACCGACCTGCTCCGCGAGGTGCTGGGCGAGCTGGGCACCTCGCACGCGTACGCGGTCCCGGCCCGCCGCAACGAGGGGCCGCCGCACTACCAGCGGCTGATCGGCTTCCTCGGCGCCGACCTGGTGCCCCGCGAGGAGGGCTGGATGGTCAAGCGCATCCTGCCCGGCGACTCCTCGGACTCCAGGGCGCGGTCGCCGCTGGCCGGCACGGGGATCCGGGAGGGCGCCGTGCTCACCCATGTCGACGGCCGCCCGGTCGACCCGGTCGCCGGCCCCTATCCGCTGCTGGCGGGCGCGGGCGGCACGACGGTCGAGCTGACGTTCAGGCCCGCGGAGGGCAGCGCGGGCGGCCGGGGGCCGCGGCGGGTCGCGGTGGTGCCGCTCATCGACGAGCGGCCGCTGCGCTACCAGGACTGGGTGGCCGGGCGGCGCGCGGTGGTGCGGGAGCTGAGCGGCGGCAAGTGCGGCTACCTGCACATTCCGGACATGGGCGGCTCCGGCTGGGCGCAGTTCAACCGCGACCTGCGCCGGGAGGTGTCGCGGCCCGCGCTGATCGTGGACGTGCGGGGCAACGCGGGCGGCAACATCAGCGAACTCGTCGTCGAGAAGCTCACCCGCGCCATCATCGGCTGGGACCTCACCCGCGGCGCCCAGCCCGTCTCCTACGCCAAGGACGCGCCGCGCGGCCCGATCGTCGCCCTCGCCGACGAGTCCACCGCCTCCGACGGCGACATGATCATCGCGGCGATCAAGCTGCTGAAGCTGGGGCCGGTGGTCGGCCAGCGCACCTGGGGTGGCGTGGTCGGCATCACCGGCAGGCACCGGCTCGCGGACGGCACGGTGATCACGGTGCCGATGAACGCGGCCTGGTTCGACGCGTACGGGTGGTCCGTCGAGAACCGGGGCGTGCCGCCCGACATCCCGGCCCTGCGCACGCCCGTCGACTGGGCCGAGGGCCGCTACGCGCAGCTCCACGACGCCGTCCGCGTCGCTCTCGACCTACTCGCCGAGCACCCGCCGTCCGCGCCGCCCGACCACGCTCACGTCCCGGCCCGGATCCGCCCGAAGCTGCCCCCCAGACACCGGCCGGACGCCGTCTGAAGCCGCCATCCACGGAGGGAGCCCCCATGGCTGCCAACGATCAGCGCAACAAGGGCAGGGAGTCCGCACCCGACTCCGCCGAGCGCGCCCGGGAGCGGGAGCGCGAACGGGAACGTGAACGGGACCGCCGGATGCACATCTCCGAGGACGAGCCCCGCTCGGCCCAGGAAGAGGAGGACCGCTACAAGCAGGACTACGACATCTGACGCCCCGTCGACGGTGCGCGATGCGCAGTTCCCGCGCCCCTTCGAGGCGGGGCTACGCCCCGATAGGGGCGCGGCCCCACAGAAGGCGCGGCCCCACGCGGCCCCACAGAAGGCGCGGGGAACGGCGCGACCAGCCACCGCGCTACCCGCGCTCCGCCACCGACCCGAAGGGGCAGTTTCCGTCGTAGCCGGACCACCGGCCCGGTGGGTGGTTGCTCGCGCAGTTCCCCGCGCCCCTGTCGGGGTGGCCCCTACGCCGGGTCACCGCCGGCCGACAGGCCGGCTGCGTGGGCGTCAGCCGCCCCACCCGCCCCCACCAGCCCCCGCCCGCCGGCGGACAGCCGCGGCTCGACGCGCCGCATCTCACGCTGCCCGACGGTCCCGATGACCGACGGCAGCAGCCCCCGCAGCGGCTGCATGCCCCGCAGCCACCACTGCCCGTACACATGCGCGGAGCGCCGCTCGATACCGGCCACCAGCCGGTCCACCGCGGGCCCCGCCGGGTACGTCCGGTTGGACGGCCACGGCAGCCGCCCCCGCAGTTCCCGCATCACCTCGTCCTCGTCCGCGCCGCGCACCATGTCCGTGTCGGTCCAGGACAGGTAGCCGACGCCGACCGTGACCCCCCGGTGCCCCACCTCCGCGCGCAGGCTGTGCGCGAACGCCTCGGCACCCGCCTTGGACGCGCAGTACGCGGTCATCAGCGGTGCCGGGGTGATCGCGGCGAGCGAGGCGATCTGGAGCAGGTGGCCCCGGCTCCGCAGCAGCGCGGGCAGGAACGCCCTGGCGGTCACCGCGGACCCGATGAGGTTGACCTCGACGACCCGGCGCCAGGCGTCCGGGTCGGAGGTGGCGAACGGGCCGCCGGTGGCCACGCCCGCGTTCGCGACCACGATGTCGGTCCGGCCGAACCGCGCCGAGACCTCCTCGGCGACCTGCTCCATGGCGGCCCGGTCGGTGACGTCGGCCTCCCAGTGGCCGCTCTCGCCGTGCAGCCGTGCCGAGACCCCCTTGAGCTCCTCGGGTTCGAGGCCGACCAGCGCCACCGTCACGCCGCGCGCCGACAGCTTGCGGGCCAGCAGGGCGCCGATGCCGCGCGCGGCCCCGGTGACGACCGCGACCCGCCCTTCGAGGACGTTCCTTGCGGTGCTCACGCGGAGACCACCCCTTTCGCCGACAGGTACGTTCCGGTGAGTGCGCGGATGCGCCCGCTCACCTCGTCCGGTGCCTCCACCGGCACCATATGGCCGAGCCCGGGCAGTTCGGTGCTCTCCACGCACCGCGGCAGCGCGGCGGCGAGGGCGCGGGCCTGCACGGGCGGTGTGAAGCGGTCGGCGGTGCCGACCAGGACCGCGGTGGGCGCCGTGAGCTGCCGCACCTCGGCGTCGAGGTCGAGCCGTCCGAGCACCCGCGACCAGTGGTGGCGCGGCCGGCGCGGGCAGGCGTGCACGACCCGGGCGCTCGCCTCGACCATCTCGGCCGTCGCGGCCCGGCCCATCGTCCCGTACTTGAGGATCCGCCTGCTGAGCGGCGTGACCGGACCGAGCGGCGCACGTGAGTTGAGCAGCAGGCCGGTGGCCGCGGAGCGCAGCCGTCCGGCGCGCAGCGGCAGCACCAGCGACTCGGCGACCAGCCGGGAGCTGCCGGTGCTGCACAGCAGCACCGCGGCGGCACGCTCCCGCAGGGCGTCGGTGCCGGCCGCGGCCATCACCGTCATCCCGCCCATGGAGTGGCCGGCTATCACCGCGCGCCGGCCCGGCCCCAGCGCGGTGCCGAGCACCGCCGTCAGGTCGTCGGCGAGCTGCCGGGTGCCGTATCCGGCGGGCGCCTCGGGGGCGTCACTGCGGCCGTGGCCGCGCAGGTCGTAGACGATGACGCGGTGGTCGGCCGCGAGGTCGCGTATCTGGGCCGCCCAGAACGCGGTGGAGCAGGCCCAGCCGTGCACCAGCACCACGGCGGGCGCGTCGTCGGGGCCGTGCAGCTCGACGTGGAGGGAGGTGCCGTCGCCGGAGACGGCGGTCAGCTCGCGGACGGGAGGCGGCGGGGCGTACCGCCCGGTGGCGATCGGACCGGACAGCCCGGCGCCGCGTCCCCCGGCCGCGATCGGCCCGGACCGCCCGCCCGGGCGCCCCTCGGTGGTCGTCCGCCGTGTGCCGCCCCAGCGGCCCCAGCGGCCCCGACTGCCCCCACCACCCTGACTGCCCTGACTGCCCCCACTGCCCCGACTGCCCCCACTGCCCCAGCTGCTCACTCGGCTCACGCTCCGGCCTCCGCCTTCTGTGCTGTGCTGTCGTCCGTCGTCGTCCCGGGGCCCTGGGCCCTGATCACGTCGTACTCGGCGAGGTCCACGCGGCGCGTCGCGGCGCGGAACTCGGTGGTGGTGCCGGGCCAGATGGTGGTGTTGCGGCCCTGCGCGTCCAGGTACCAGCTGGTGCAGCCGCCGGTGTTCCAGACGGTGCGCCGCATGCGCCGCTGCACCGCGGCGTTCCAGGCGTCCACGGCGCCCTGCCGGGCGTCGAGCGCGACCCGTTCGCCCGGGGCGCCCAGCGCGTCCAGCCGCCGCAGGTAGTCCGCGAGGTAGTTCAGCTGGGACTCGATCATGAGGATCATCGAGGAGTTGCCGAGCCCGGTGTTGGGCCCGATGACCGTCATGAAGTTGGGGAAACCGGCGGCGGTGCTGCCGCGCAGCGCCGCCATGCCGCCTTCCCAGCTCTCCGCGAGGGTGCGCCCGTCCGCGCCGACCACCCGCTCGGCGACCGGCATGTCGGTGACGTGGAACCCGGTGCCGAAGACGATCGCGTCCACCTCGGCCGTGCTGCCGTCGGCGCCCACCACGGTGGACCCGCGCACCTCGGCGAGACCCGCCGCGACCACGTCCACGTTGGGCCGCGCGAGCGCCGGATAGTAGGTGCTGGAGAGCAGGATGCGCTTGCAGCCGATGCGGTACGAAGGGGTGAGCCGCCTGCGCAGCGCCGGGTCCGCGATGGCGCGGGCCATGTTCCGCTTGGCCATCCGCTCGACCAGCCCGAGCTCGTCGGGCCACTTGGTGAACGCCTGCACCTGGAGTTCCCGGATGCCCCACAGCATTGCACGTCGCGCCTTCATGGTGAGCGGCAGGTGGCGGTGCAGCCAGCGCTCGGCGCCGGTGATCTCGCGGTCGGCGCGCGGCAGCACCCAGGGCGGGGTGCGCTGAAAGAGCGTCAGCCGCGCCACGTCCGGCTGGATGGACGGCACGATCTGGATCGCGGAGGCCCCGGTGCCGACCACGGCGACCCGCTTGCCGCGCAGGTCGTAGCCGTGGTCCCAGCGTGCCGAGTGGAAGACCCTGCCGGGGAAGGCGTCCAGTCCCGGGATGTCGGGGATCCGGGGGTCGGAGAGCGGTCCGGTGGCGGAGACGACCATGTCGGCGGTGAGCCCCGGGCGGCCGCCGATCTCCAGCTCCCAGCGCAGCCGTGCGGCGTCCCAGCGCATCCTGGTCACCTCGGAGCCCAGCCGCAGGTGCGGGCGGATCCCGAAGACGTCGGCGACGTGCTCCAGGTAGGCGCGGATGTGCTCCTGGCCGGAGAAGGTGCGCGGCCAGTCGGGGTGCGGTGCGAAGGAGAACGAGTAGAGGTGCGACGGCACGTCGCAGGCGCACCCCGGATAGCTGTTGTCCCGCCAGGTGCCGCCGACCGCGTCGCCCCGCTCCAGCACCACGAAGTCGGAGACGCCCGCCCGCCGCAGCCGGACGGCGGCCCCCAGACCGCCGAACCCGGACCCGACCACAGCCACCCGCACATGCCCGTCCATCCGGACCCTCCCAACGTCCTGCGACCGTGCCGCCCGCGCGGTCGGAGGTGCCCCACCGCGGCACCCCGCGGTCGCGGCGCCCCGCGATCGTGCCAGTAACCACTGGCACGATGGGAGCGTAGGCGAGGCGCGTACTCATGGGTAGGGGGCGGGGGCGGGAAAGTTACCGCGGGTACGAGCCTCCGTCCGCCGGACCCCGCCGGCACCACCCCGCCGGGGCCCGTCCGGGCGCCGTAGGGTGACGGGCGTGCCCGATGCGAACCCCGTCCCGACCCCGGCCCCCGGGGCCCGCGAGTACCGGACCGAGGAGCTGGCCCGGGCCGCGGGCATCACGGTACGCACGCTCCGCTTCTACCGTGAGCGCAGGCTCCTCCCACCGCCCCGCCGGGAGGGCCGGATCGCCTGGTACAACGACCACCATCTGGCCCGTCTGCGCACCATCGCCGCGCTCCTGGACCGCGGCCACACCCTCACCGGCATCGCCGAGCTGGCCGAGGCCTTCGACCACGGCCGGGGCGTCGGCGAGCTGCTGGGCCTGGGCGCCCCCACGGAGGAGACCCCGGTGCGGCTCACCCCCGAGGAACTGGCGGACCACTTCGCGGGACAGGACACCGCGGAGAACCTGGCGACCGCCCTGGAGCTGGGCTACCTGGGCACCGACGGCGAGGAGGTCGTGCACGTCAGCAGGCGCCTGCTCGACGCCTCCTCGGCGCTGGTGCACAAGGGCGTCCCGCTCGCCGCGGTCCTGGAGGCGGGTCGCCGGGTGCGCGCCCACACGGACGCCCTCGCCGAGATCTTCACGGAGCTGGTCAGGGAGCACGCCGCCGACGAGGACCCCAAGGAGCTGCGCCCGCTCGCCAAGAGCGTCTTCGAGGCGGAACTCTCCCTGGCCCTGGACCGCCGCGCGGGGGCCCGGCAGCCGGGGTCCGGCTAGCTCGTCTCGCGCCCCGCGGTCTCATGCGCCAGGCTCTCCCGCCCCAGGCTCTCCCCTGCCACGCCCTCACGCGCCACGCTCTCACGCGCCACGCTCTCCCGCGCGGAGTCGCCCGGCACCGCGCTGTGCAGGGCCGGGGCGAGGGGCTTGGCGTAGCAACGGCTCAGCGGGTCGTCACGGTAGTGGCCGAACTTGGCGCACGGCTCGTAGCCGCTCGACACATACAGCCCGATGGCCTCGGGCTGCTTCGTCCCGGTCTCCAGCACCATCCGCGCCCGCCCAGCGGCCCGCGCGTCGGCCTCCAGGGCGGCCAGCACCCGCCGCGAGAGCCCCCGGCCGCGCGCCTCGGGCACCACGTACATCCGCTTGATCTCCGCGTCGCCGTCGGAGTAGCCCATGCTGTTGGCCTCCTGGCTGCGCCAGCCGCCCGTCGCCACGGGCACGCCCCGCTCGTCGTACCCGATCAGGTACAGCCCGTGCGGCGGCTCGAACATCCACGCGTCCAGCGGCGTGGCATCCCCGTCCCCGTCCCCGTACCGCTCGGCGTACTCCAGCAGCACACGGTCGTTGAGCTTCACTGCGTCGGGGTGGTCGAACGGAACGCGGCATATGTTCATGCACGTCAGCGTAATCCCCCCGCCCTGCGCGAGGCCCGGTCAGCGGTTCCGCCCCCGGAACCGGACGCCCTCAGGGCGCGGGGACCTGCGCGACCGGCCCCGACCGGCCACCGGCCACCGGCCGAACGAGAGACCCCAAGGGGCACCCGCTCAGGGGCGTAGGGAACTGCGCAACCGCCCCCACCGGCCGGCAGCCGGACAGAGAACAGACAGGCATAGGCGTCCGCACCGCCTTGACTCCGCGCTACACCTGCACTCCGAAGACCCGGGCGAGCCCCCGCCCCCCGGCCTCCGTGACGAACACGGCCCGGCTGTCCCCGGCGGGCCGCACCCACTCCAGTTCGAGTATCCGGTCCAGCAGGCCCCGCCCCACGGCCCCCGAGAGATGGTGCCGTTGCTCACTCCAGTCGATGCAGTACCGCATCAGCCGCCGCCGCTCCGGGATCCGCACCCCGAACTCCGTGAGGAACGCCCGCCCCGCCCCGGTCAGGGCGTACTCCACGTCCCTCCCGTAGCCTGTACGCCCGTCGGCGACGGCCACCGCGGGGTCGTACGTGCCGTCGCCCCCGGTCACGTACCCGCGCTCGATCATGGCCCGCATCAGCTCCACCCCGAGCCGCCCAGCGATGTGGTCGTAGCACGTCCGCGCCTGCCGCAGCGCGCGGGCCCTGCTGCTCTGCCTGAGCGAGCGCACGGGCGCGGCCGGCGCCAGCCGTTGCAGCGCCTCGATCAGGTCCCCCACGGCGGGCCCGGCGAGCCGGTAGTACCGGTGCCGCCCGTGCGCCTCGACGGTCAGCAGCCCGCCGGCGGTCAGCTTGCCCAGTGGGAACTGGCCGTCGCCGCGCTCACCCCGGCCTCCGCGGCGAGCCGGCTCGCCGGCAGCGCCCGCCCGTCGCCCAGTGCCAGCAGGATCCGGCACCGCCCGGGGTCGGCCACCAGGGACCCGACGGCCGCGATATCACTGTCGCCGCCCCCGGATGCGCCCGGCGCCGGCACGGATGACGATCGCTCCATGCGCCCCAGGCTAGTTCTCGGACGTTTCGACGCCCGTCGAACGGAGGGCGGCCGAGAATCGGCGGGGAGCAGCCGGAAGACGCGCAGCAGGAAACCAGGAAACCCCCGCCGGAACCCGCCGCAGGCCTCCCACCGGGACCCGCCGCAGGCCCCCCACCGGAACCCGCCGCAGGCCCCCCACCGGAACCCACCGCGGGCCCCCATTGGAACCCACGACAGGAAACCACCACACCCACCGAACCCCACCACACCACCCGCACGCACCGCACCCACCGCACGCACCACACCCACCACACCCACTGCACGCACCGCACCCACCGCACCCACCGCACCCACCGCACCCACCGCATGCAGGGAACCACCCCATGACCGACTCCTTCAGCGATCTCCACCACGGGGACCGGCCGCTGGTCCTCCCGAACGCATGGGACGTCCCGTCCGCCCTGGTCTTCCTGGCCGCCGGCTTCCCGGCCATCGGCACGACCAGCTTCGGCGTCGCCGCCGCCCTGGGCAGTCCGGACGCCCGGCCGGCGACCGCGCAGGCGAACCTCGCCCTGGCGCACCAGCTGTCGAAGCTGCCCTGCCACGTCAGCGTGGACATCGAGGACGGCTACGCGGAGAGCCCCGAGCAGGTCGCCGAGTATGTCGCCGGGCTGCCGGTGGCGGGCGTCAACATCGAGGACAGCAGCGGGGAGCTCCTGGTCCGGCCCGCGGCGCACGCCGCCAAGGTGGCCGCGGTCAAAGAGCGCCGCCCGGACCTGTTCGTCAACGCCCGGGTGGACACGTTCTGGCTCGGCCAGGACGCCGCGACCGACGCCACGCTCCGCCGCGCCCTCCAGTACGTCGAGGCCGGCGCGGACGGCATCTTCGTGCCGGGCACCGCCGACCCGGAGGTACTCCGCGAACTCGCCGCGCACCTCCCCGTCCCGCTGAACGTCCTGGTGGCTCCCCAGCTCACCCTGACCGCCCTCGCCGACCTGGGCGTACGCCGCGTCAGCACCGGTTCCCTGCCGTACCGCGCCGCCCTGCACACAGCAGCCCTAACCGCCCTCTCCACCCGCGACGAGACCCCCCTGCCGCCGGCTGTCCCGTACTCGGACCTCCAGACACAACTGCGCCACTACGCACGGATGTGAGGTTCACTACCGCCACCATGGGCCCCAGTAAGCAGGGAAAGCCTCCGGCAAAGGCCTCCTGGGTGCCGGACCCGGCACGGGCAAGGTGAGCCGCGAACACGGACAGCTGCCATGGGTCGCCGCCGATGTCGCCCTGCTGACGCCCGGCCGGTCCGCGGCCCGCTTACCGGCCGCGCTCGGCAACCTCAACGTCTTCGACTCGTGGTCGGTCGACCAGCGTTATCGCGCCGGGACCGGACCGGTCACCGTACCCACGCCGCCCTCGCCGCACCGCCCTCCACCGCCGGACGGCGGTGCCCCGGCAGGCCCAGCACGGCTTCCGCGCCCCTCATTCCCCAAACGACGAGATCCCGATCCGACGGCAACCGTCTGATCGGGATCTCATGTTGTGTTGTGGGACGTTCACGGTTGGGGCTGACCTGCGACTACGGAGGCGTCGCGCCGGGCCTTCCCACCGCCTGGAAGATCATTCCCCAATTCATAGGCCATCTATAAGCGCCTACCTGCTTGTCGTCACGCTTCCGCTCCGGATGCGCAGCGTCGCGGGTGCCCCGGGAAGCGAGCGCGTCCAACTCGGCCACCTGGTCCCCGCCCCCTCTGTGCAGAACGTAGCGCGGGGCCGCTGTGGCAGGCATGCGACAGCGGCCCCGCGCCTTCGCCCCGCGATTGCGACAACGGGGTCAAGGCGGCCCTTGTACAAGGGGCTGGTGCCCACCCGACGCCCTTCTCCCGGCGATTGAGGCGACTACGTGATCCGCCGTAGTTCCTTCACCGCGGTGATCGCAGCCAAGCAGGCGCCCATGGTCGCACCGAACGCGGTTCCACCTGCCAGAACGACTTCCGGCAGGGCGGCCCCGCCGAGCGACTTGAGGATGCCGACGGCCATGGCGACGACGAGCGAGAAGAAGGTCATCGCCAGGAGCCACGGCACCCATGCGCCCGCGGCACGGGCCGGGGGCTGGGTCGGCGTGGTGGGAGGTGTCACGCTGGTTCCCTTCGGGGTGTGTGTTGAGTGGAGCTGGTGGTTCGGGAAGTGGTCGACCGACATCACCGGCCGCCCACCAAGTGCTCGACGAGAGCATCACGGGCGCCCCGCACCGCATCCGCGAACCGCAGGTGCGCGGAGACCTGGGCTTCGAGGGTTGCGAGAGCGCGCGCGATCCGCTGCTGCTCACCGTGGGGCGGGAGCACGACCTGCTGATTGCCCAGTGCAGTAGCACTGATCGACGGGGCTCCGGTGGCGGTCGCCCGGTCACGCACCCAAGCCACGGCCTCGGGACGGCTGAGACAGGCCAGCAGGTACTCAGGGTCGACTCGCGCTTCCTCGCGCAGTCGCAGCCTCAGCAGGTTGGTGCTCAGCAACCATCCGCTCTGCTCCGGCCTGACGAGCGCCGGCGGACCGATCGCCCCCGACCGGACGCACACGATGTCGTCCGTCTGCAGTTGGAATCCCCGCAAGCGCTCCGCGAGCTCCCTTGGAACGCGTCGATCACCGGGGCCCTGGATGCGGCCGTCGTGGAGGTCCTTGGGGAACACGAGCGGAACGCCGCCGTCCGGTGTGCGCTGTTCGGCCCTCAGGAGGCTGTAGGACGGACCGGCCTTGATGTAGCACAACTCGGACAGCCGGACTTTCCTTCGCTCCGTGGGCGTCGGACGCTCGAGTTCGATACCCACGGGGGCAGCGGCCGAGTCGGCGTCGTACAGCTCCCGCCGTCGGGCCTCCACCTCGCGCGCGGCCTTCTCGAATGCCGATCCCGCATCACCCTGGCGAGGTTGTCCAGCGTGGACGTGGTCCGTGGGGCTGAGCGAGCGATCCACGGTCCGGAGGAGGACCGAACGGGGCACGACCGCGGACAGCACGCCCGTATCGCGTGACTGCCCCGCGTGCGCGTCCGCCTGCGGTGGAAGGGCCGAACGGTAGGCCGTGAGAACGGCTTCGACGTCCTCGTCTACGAGCACACGCTTACCGTTGCGCCTGCTGCCCAGCGCGCGGGCATCGAGGAACAGGACCTCATCGCAGGGGCGCGTCGGGGACACCAGGATCCACACCGACACCGGCACCGGCGTACTGGAGAACAGTCGGTCCGGCAATGCAATCACGCATCTGACCACACCGCGTTCCAGCATGACGTGACGGATCTTCACCTCCGCCTCGTTCGCCGAGTTGCCTGCCTTGTTGGGCATCACCACGGCGGCTGCGCCGTCCTCGTCCAATGCTTCGAGCACGTGCTGCACGTAGGCGAAGTTGTCGTTGCCGACCGGTGGCGGACCGTACGGCCACGCACCCTTGGCCCGTGGCTCCCCCGCGGAGTCGCTCATGTTGAAGGGTGGATTGGTCAGTACCAGGTCGAAGCGCTCAGCGTCATGGCGGGCGCGCTGAGGCGCCCACGGCGTACTGCGGCCGAGGACCACACCCGGGCGCACTCCCTGGAGGGCCAGGTTCATGCTCGCCAGGCGCATGGTGTCGCGCCCGTGGCTGTACCCGCGCACGTCCAGTGCGCTCGGGTCTCCCCCTGCCGCACACTCGGCGACCGCTGCAGCCAGGAGTTCACCACCACGGGCGTACGGGTCGTAGATCCTCCGGGGCGCTTTCCCGTGACGCTCCGTGCGGACGATCTGCACCATGATCCGCGCCACCGCGCGGGGCGTGAAGAACTCGGTGCTGCGCAGTCCGGCACGCATCTCGTACTCGTCGAGCACGAGCCGGAATGCGCTTCTGTCCAGCTCCTCGACCTGGTGCACCACGCCCTTGAGGTCGTCGTACGTGCGTGGCTCCAAGCCCAGCAGCGTCTCCCGCATGCCCGGCACGGCCCCGAGGCCCTTCAGGAGCTCGTCCGTCGCCGTGCCGATGTGGGACAGCAAGGCAGCGGCGCCGTCCGAGCCACGTCCGGTTCGGGCCCGGTGCGCCACGCCCTCCCACCGGGGGCCCCCCGCGCTCCGGAGGTAGAGCAGGCAGAGCAAAAGGTTCATGTAGTCGACCACGGAACCGGCACCGCGCACGCGGTCGACCGGATCGCCCATGAGTGCGCGCACGCGTAGACGGTCACGGGAGTCCTCCGGCGGAGGAGCGGCGAGGGACGGCCTGCCCCCCGCTTTCCGCACCTCCTGCGCACCAAGGGCTCGGCGGGCACGGTCGCCGTACGTGGTGCCCTCCACTTCCGACCCGCGACGGGACCTCCGAGGGATGCGGCGGGCGTCGAGCCACATGAGGACCTCGCTCCGGCGGAACAACTCCATACCTCCCGCCCGTACCGGGCGGGGGAACCCCGGGTCCCGCACCCAGGGGGTGACTGTCGGTCTCTCGACCCCGGCCAACTTGCCGATCTCCGACCGGGTGATCAGTGGATCATCGTGGCTGCCCCTGGTGGACATGGCTCAACTCCCCCTGCGAACTGCTCTCGGTGTCTTCCTGTTGCCGTTGACGATAGGAGCAGCCAAACCCTCACGCCAACTGCGCATTCAGAATGCGCAGCTACCTCCACTTCCATCTTCCTGCTGAGTCCACTTCGACACGCACGTCATTCTCCCACGTGAAAGCACCTATCAGTGGATCGGAGGTCGTCACGGGGCTGGGCATACCGCTAACGCCGTTCGCTTTCTTCCACATCGTTCCGTCCCGATGACCGTGCCGGCGACCACGACCGACCCCTCCAACTCCTGAAGCGCACCCCCGGGTCGCGACCGCCCACCACGACAGGTCACCGATGCCTCGACGCCCGGACGCCGCGGATCATGGCGTGGTTGTGCCCTACCGATCCGGCCGTACATCTGCTGCCATCCGGAGAGGAGCCGAACGAGGCATCTACTCGGGGGGTGCAATGGGCACGTCCACACCGTGGGAGGGACCCGGAGGCGGCCGATGGAGCGCCCTGGGCGGACGGGTGGCCCGGTGGCGGCACGACACCGGAAACGCGGTCGAACGCCTCGAAGAGATCGCCGACGACCTCCTGCATGCTCTGCACACCACGCTGCGAGCTGATCGATCAGCTTTCGGCCTGTACGACACGACCTGTGCTGCAGGCAATCGTCTCACCACGGTCCTCGGCTCGCTGGCACGCCAGGCCCCGGAATCGCCCGACACGCTCATCACCCGCCTCGCCCTCGAAGTGGGTGGGGACGGCGGTACCCTTGCGGACGCCGTCGTGCGGAGAGCGGCCGTCCGGGCCGGCCGTCACGTCATCGACCGTCGTGCGGAGACCGCGGAGTCACTTCCCCCGAGTTCGACATGCGGTGGCTGGGCGTGGGACCTCCTCTGCGACCTGTACCAGGTGTTCTTCGCCCAAGTGGTCGCCGAGTTCCTGAGGTCGATGATCGCCGAGCACATCAAGCTGTCCGTACCCGTGCTCGTGGCGATCGATCCTGAGGGCACGATCGCAGATCGGGTCGCGGACCGGCTGCTGGAACTCGTCCCGAGCCCGTGCGAGGAGGCAGCGGGGGCTGCCGACCCCGCCGAGGCGCTGGACACCGCGGTGGACGTCGTGCAGGACCCGGACGACGTACTCCCAAAGATCGCCGCCCGACTCGTGCCGAAATCTGTCGCCACGGTCCTGGGCGTCCTTGACGAAGAGAGCGCGGAGGGAGAAGCAGCGTGAGCGACACCGTGCACTCCATCTGGTGGAGCAATCAGCCCCAGGACCGGCCGGATGACGCCGTCTGGACCGTGGTCGGCGAGGACGATTTCCAGGAGACGGAGAACCGCGTGACGGGCCTCGATCGCCTGCCCGGTCGCGTGCCACAGTGGGCCGACGACCTCTTCCGCGTCGCCAGGGCCGTGTTCACCACCGACAAGCGCGTACGGAGAACCTCTGCCGCTGACCGGTGGACCCGTCGTGTCCGAGTGTCCGTCCCCGTGGAAGACCCGGGGCTGTGGCGAAGCCCGGCCGCCCGACACCATCTCGGTGCGCTGCTCGGGATCCTCACCGCGGACATGTGGACCGTAGAGTTCCGCGCCCTCACCGGGCATTGTGTCGCGGAGGCCCTTCCGCTGACCGACGCCGAGCGTGCCGGCGAGGTCGCACTGTTCTCCGGTGGGCTGGACTCCCTCAGCTGGGCGGCCACACGTGCCCGAGCCAACGACTCGCGGCCGCTGCTGCTGGTGATGTTCCGCGAGATCAGTCTGCGTCGACTCCAACGGGGCGTGTACGAGGCGGTCAGGGGTCTGAGCACGGCCAGGGACGTCCAGCTCCTCGAGCTGGGCCAGACCCCTGCGGGTGACGGCACCCGTCAGCGGCTGGAGACCTCGTCCCGCACCCGTGGTCTGCTGTACGCGGCGGGCGCCGTACGGGCTGCCGCCGCGCACGGGGCATCGACTGTGAACGTGCCCGAGAACGGCCAGGTCGCCCTGAATCCGCCACTGACCGCAGCCCGTTGCGCCGCCTGTTCCACCCGGTCGGTGCACCCCCTCACCCTGCACCACCTCAACGCCCTGATCGCCCTGATCAGCTCGGGAAGCCCCGGCGTGCGGGTGGTGAATCCGCTCGCCCACCTGACGAAGGGCGGGGTCTGCCGGCTGGCCTGCAGCGCCGGACTGAGCCCGCTGGACCTGGCTGCCACCCTCAGCTGCGGCAAACCGCCCGTGCGCCAGAGGCACGGTTCCCGCTCGGCAAACTGCGGCGTCTGCTTCCCGTGTCTGGTGCGCCGCTCCGGACTGCTCCAGACGGAGAGCGGGGACCTCACCCCCTACGAGACCTCTCCCTGGAGCGATGCCCTCTCCCCCCGCCGCAGCCGGGACTGGCGTGCCCTCCAGCTCTGGCTGCACACCCGGTACGACCTCGACGACCTGCTCGCGGACACCCCGCTCCCACCTGGTACGGACACGGCAGGGGTATTGAACGTGATCCGGCGGGGCCGGGAGGAACTGGCGCAGTTGCTCCGCTCCTCCGGGGCCGCCGCGGCGTAGGAGCCGGGTGTGTGCCTAGGTACCGGTGAGCGTCACAAAGCGCACCGGCTCCGCCAGTACCTCGGCAGCGCCCTCGGCGTCCGCGGACCGGACGGCGAGCGTCGCCTCGGCCAGCCGGGCCGGGAGCGCCTCCCCGAACTTGAGCCCGCGCACGGCCCGCCCGTCGACTTCGGGGAGGCACAGTCCGCAGGACGCGTCGGTAACTGCGGTCTTCCAGCCGCCCGGGGTCAGGTCGTCGCGGAGCCGGATCCAACGGTCGTTGACGCGCCGGTGCGGTGTGACAGCGGTCGGCAGGGAGGCGGCCAGCGTGGCGTTGGCCCGGTGGCCGGCCCATGTCCACCACCGGTTGTCGCCATCGCCGGAGCGGGTGATCAGCGTCCCCGCCGGGTGCACGGCGTTCAGGTGCACGTCCCGGGCCTCGGCGAGTTTGGTCGTTGCCCGGTTGGTCAGCCTGACCGGGGGATCCGCGCCTAGCAGGACGTCACGGGCCGCGCGGGCGAGAGCGAAGGAGCGGACCCGCTCCGCACCTAAGCCGCTCCAGCGGGCACGGCCTCCCCCGTCGGCGGGTTCGACGAAGCAGCGCTTGCGGCTCCAGTCGATGTAGGTCACCAGCCAACTGCGCCCCGCCAGGAGCAGTCTGCGGGGTCCCTCGATCTCCTCGGTGAGCAGGTCGGGGTCGGTGCGGCCGATCTCGGTGCGACCGTTGAAGACGGTGAACTCGGGCGGGGCGGTGAAGACGGCCGTCAGGTTCATGAAATGGCGGTGGCCATAACGGCGCTCCGCCTCCGGACCGATGAAGAGCAGTCCACCGTCCCGGTCCACGTATCCCTGCTCCACCAGGTGGCGCACGACGGGCGCCGCACCCACTCCGAAAGGACCGAGGCCGCCCCACCACTCGTGCCACAGGTTCTCCCCGACCCGGTGTTCCTGGAGGCACAGCGCAAGTACTTGCTGCGCCACCAAGTGGCGGGGCTCCGGCGGGGGGAGGACGGGTTCCACCCAACCGCGGGCCCATTGCAACAGCAGCGCCGCGGCCGACAGCAGTCCCTCCCCGTCGAGTGCGAGGAACAGGCAGTTCCGTGTGGTGCCGGGACGCCGTCCGGTGCGGCCCAGGCGCTGGAGGAAGGAGGCCACGGTGGACGGCGCGTCCAGTTGGATGACGCGGTCGAGGTCCCCCACGTCGATGCCGAGTTCGAGGGTGCTGGTGGAGACGATCACGCAGTCACGCGCCTCGGCGAAGGCCGCCTCAGCCCGTCGCCGCTCGTCCACGGAGAGCGATGCGTGCGACAGGAAGGTCGTGACCCCCTTCAGGCGCAGTTTCTCGCCCAGTTCCTCGACGGTGCGGCGGCTCTCGCAGAAGACCAGCCGCTTCTCGCCCCGGTGCAGAGCGGCGATCACGGTGGCGGCGTTGGCGACGGAGCCGACGTAGTCGAGTTCTACGTCCCCCGGCGGCGGGGGCGCGGAGGTGGGGAAGGTGAGATCGGAGTGCGGCGCCAGGGGTTGGGCCGGGGTCCGTGCGCCCCCTTCGTGGCCTTCCCCACCCGCGAGGTGCGGGGCGACGACCCGGGCAGGGCGGCGTCCTCGCCCCGACCCCTGGAACCAGGCCAGCAGCTCGCTTGGGTTGCCGATGGTGGCGGACAGGCCCACCCGTTGGAGCGGACGTCCGACGACGTGGCTCAGGCGCTCCAGAACGGCCAGCAGGTGCCAGCCACGGTCGTCCCCAGCGAAGGCGTGCACCTCGTCGACGACGACGGCGTGCAGCCCCGAGAAGAACGAGCGGTGGTCGACGTGCGTGCTCACCAGCATGGATTCCAGGGACTCCGGCGTGGTGAGGAGGATGTCGGGCCGCTGGGTGAGGATGCGCCGGCGTTGGGACGTGACGACGTCGCCGTGCCACAGCTCGGCGGTGCGGCCCAACCACTCGGCGTATGTCCGCAGCCGGGGGTGCAGGTTGTTCAGCAGCGCCTTGAGCGGGCACACGTACAGCACGCTGGTGCCCTTCCAGCCGCTCCGGTTCATGCGGGTCAGCAGGGGGAACGCGGCTGCCTCGGTCTTGCCTCCGGCGGTGGGCGCGAGCAGCACGGCGTCCTCGCCGCCCAGCAGCGGTGCGACGGCCTCTTCCTGCAAGGGCCGCAGGGTGCGCCACCCCAGCGAATTCACGATGTGGTACCCGATCACCGGGTCGAGGATGTCGAAGGGATCGGCCGCTTCCCCCGTGAGTGGCTCGTCTCCTTCCGGAGGGGTCCGGGTCACGACGGGTCCGGGTCCAGCACGACGTCCCCTGCGCTCGCAGCGGCGCTCCGCTCGGTCTCGTTGAGTTCGGAGCCACCGACCGTGAGCGCGTAGTGCACGCGGGGGTCGAAGTCCTCGAACTCGTCGACGCGGTCCATGACATCGGCGACGAGCTTGCGCAGGTACAGACGCGGTGCGATGCCGACCTTGCCGCCGAGTGCACCGGTGACGGCCCTGGCGAGTTCGTCGAGGTAGGCGTCGTCGACCCGGGTGGTGAGCCGTTCGGGGTGACGTGCCACGCCCGTGTACAGGTCACGCGCCTTGCGGCCGAGTTCGCCCAGGGCCGTGATGTCGAAGCCGGGCAGGCGCAGTTGGACGGCGCGCGGCGAGTCGAAGCGGGGGGCGGTGGTGAAGTCGGTGGCGAGCCGCTGGGCGAGGGGCGCCAGACGCTGGACGCCCTGCTGCCCGTCGTAGAAGGCGGGGGTGCCGGTGATGACGAGGAACAGGCCGGGGAAGCGACCGGAGTCGATCTCATCGAGGAGCTGGCGCAACGCGTTCAGGGACTTCTCCCGCACGTCGCCACGCACCCGTTGGAGGGTCTCCACCTCGTCCAGGACCAGCAGCAGCCCAGGGTGTCCGCAGTCCCGCAACACGGTGAGCAGGCCCTGGAGGAACCCGAGGGCGGCGAAGTGGTCCAGGTCACCGCGGACACCCGCGGCGCGTTTCGCGGCGGCTGCCACGGACCGCTGCCCGCCGAGCCAGGCGATCAGCGCCTCGGCGTGCACACCGTCACCGCTCGCCACGGCCCGGCGGTAGCCGCGCAGGGCCGCGGAGAACGCCGGCGTGGTGCGGGCTACGTCGGCCAGCCGGCGCTCCAGCAGCTCGTCCACGGCGCGTGCCAGCGCCTCCTCGTCGTCCGCGGCGACCTCGCCCGCGGCGAGGACCTCCTCCTCCAGGGCGTAGAACCAGGAGTCGATGACCGCCCGGAGGGCTGAGGGCCGGTGGGTGGCCGTGGTGAGGTGCTCGACGAGCCTGCGGTAGACCGTCTCCAGACGGTGCAGCGGAGTCTCCGCCTCGGAAATCTGCACCTCGCTCGCGGCGAGTCCGCGGCGCTTGGCGCGCTCGGAGAGCCAGCGCGCGAAGAAGGTCTTGCCGGACCCGTACTCGCCGCGCAGGGCGTGGAACGCCGAGCCGCCACGGGCCACGGTGGCCAGGTCGTCGTCCAGAGCTGCCGCGAACCGTCCCAGGCCGACGGCGAACAGGTCGAGGCCGGTGTGCGGCACCGTGCCGCGGCGCAGGGCGTCGATCACGTCACGCCGCCGCGCGGTGCTGACGTCGAACGCAGGTGTGCTCATGTCACGTCCCGAGGAATTGCTGTTCGAGCAGGGCCCTGTCGAGCTGGACGGTGCGACCCGACTCGACGAGCTGGAGCACCGGGTAGCCGTCGATGTTGAGCAGGCGTTCCAGGACGGTGGCGAAGCGCTCCGGGTTGCGCTCCGACTTGCCGGTGGCGGCCTGGGCGGCTGCGACCACGGCGCCCGGCGAGAGTTTCCCGCCCGCCGCGGCCAGCGCATCCAGGACGGCTGCGACGGCGCTGTCGCTCGGGGCACCGCGGACGAACTCGCGCAGGGCCTTGTAGGGACCGGACTTCACGGTCCGCCGACCGAGGCTGGGGGCTTCGGTCCCCTGGGGCGGGCCAGGCTGATCAGGCGCCGGTCGTGCACTGCGCGCCGGGTCCGGGCGGACGGGTGGCGCGGTGGCGGTGTGCGGCGCATCCTCCTCACCCCGCCACCAGTCGGGCGCGACGCGTTCGGGAGGCAGCAGGGTCCACTTCTCAGGCACCAGATCGGCCGACGGAACAAGTGTGATCACGGGCACGGTGACCTCCGCGAGGGACGCGCCACCGTGGTAGCCGGCCTGCCGGGCGGTGTAGTGCAGGTCCTCGCGCCAGGGCAGGGTGACCCGGCCGCCACGGGCGCGCACCCGGGGGCCGGCCAGCTCGATCTCGCCCTCCTTGGGTGCCCCGGTACGCCACCGAGCCCCCTCCACACCGTCGGCTTCGGGCTGCTGAACGCCCCGGGGCGTACGGTCCAGGACGTGACCGTGATCGGACACCAGGACGACGGGGCGTCCGTAGTCGCGAGCCGCGTTCAGCAGGTCGGGCAGCTTGCCGACGTCCTCGGGCGCCCACCGGCCGCGCGCACCCTCGCGCCCGTCGGCCAGCGTGTCGTCGACGGTGTTGAGGACGACGCCGACGATGTCGTCGGAGGCGAGCGCCTCGATCAGCTCGGGGGCCAACCGGTGCCCCGGAGGCCCTTCGTAACCGCCCTTGTGGAACAGGCGGGCGCCCCTGCGCCGCCTCTTCCAGAAGTCGGTGAATGACGCGCGTTCCACGCTCTGCCCGCCTTCGACGGCCCGTCCGCCCAACAGCGAGGCCCGGCTGACCGTCGTCACCGTCGGTAGCATGGCCACCGCCGCCCGGCGGGCGGCGCGCCGACCGGGTTCCGGTTTGGGCACCACTTCCGTCCACACCCGCCGGTCGAGGCGTGCGACGAGCTGGATGGCGACGTCGGCGCTCATGCCGTCCAGGACCAGGATCAGCGGACGACCGCGTTCGCGGCTCCGCGGTCCGCCGTTCTCGCCGTTGGGCGGTGTGTCACCGTCTTCCTCCCGCTTGAGCGGCCTACTGAGCGGCACGGCCGCCTCGGCGAGCACGTCCTCGATGAGCAGGGCGCCGCCCGGCGCCTGCTGGCTGGCGCTCTCCGTCCACACGGCGAGCCGCTGCGCGAACTCCTCGTCGATGCGCGCCCGGCGCGCCCGCACCGTGTCCACCAACCGCCGGTAGGCCTCCGAGACGACGGGGTCCCGGGAGGTGTCGCCCTCAGCGAGGATCCCCACGGCCACGTCGACCCACGCAGTGGAGTCCAGGTGGGCCTGGACGCCCTGGGCCACCGACGCCACCCGCACCTGCGGTGCCGCCGCCAGCCAGCGCACCAGGCGCACGGCGGTGCGGGCCTTGTCCGTCGAGTCGCCGTACAGCGCGGCAAGCTGGTGTTCACCCAGTTCGCGCAGCCCCGCCTCGGCGGCGGGAGCGGGCCCCTCCAGGACCGTGGCGAGGTGCCGCAGCCGGGTACGGTAGCCGGCCGGCAGCAGCCGGTCGGCGCCGATCAGGGGGCTGAGCCCGGCCTCGTCGGCGAGCCGGTCGGCGCGGTCCAGGACGTCGAGGACCCGGCGGCGGGCGTCCGCGCGCTGTGTCCCGCTGCCCTCGGCCTCGGCGATCCAGCGGGTGAGGACACCGGCGGCGACGTCGGAGAAGGGCCGCAGTGCCTCGAACGAGGTGAGGGCCGATCCGAAGAGGGTCCCGAGGGCGAACCCGGCGGCCTCCGACGCCCCATTGCTCAGCGCGGCCGACGCGAGCGCGCCCAGCGGCAGCGCGTCACTACCGCGCCCGTCGGCCACCAGGGCCAGCAGGGTGGGCGCGGCCGGGCCGACGGCCCGTGCGAGCCAGGCGCTGAGCCCGCCTCGTTCGGCCTCGGGGAGTGCGGCGAAGCGGTCGGGGCCCGACGGGTTGCGGGTCCAGGCGAACAACGCGTCCGCGTCGATGTCGAGGGTGTCGGCGGAGGTGTCGCCCAGGCCAAGTCGCGCAGCGAGCAGGGCACGCACGGCGCGGTCACGGGTGAGGACGGAACCGGCGCGCCGCCAGCCGTCCACCGGCTCGGCCTCCAGCAGCGCGTCCAGCAGCCACCGCTCGCCGACCATCCGGGGGTCGAGGTCGGTGACTCCGAAGAGCTGCTTGACGATCTCGGCGCGGTCGACGCCGAGGGGGCGATGACCGACCGCGTGCGCCTTGAGGTCCCAGCCGATCTGGTCGGCGGGGACGGAGCCCGTGACGACGAGCACGCCGTCACCGCTGCCGTTGTCCGTCCGGTGGCGCTGCCAGGCCTCGACGATGCCGAGCAGGGAGTCCTGGTCGGTGAGGTGCACCCGACGGCTTTGACCGTCGACCCGCACGGTGAAGTCCACTTCCCGCTCAGGCGCGTCGTAGGCGGCGTCGACCAGGACGAGAGGCTGCCGGTGGACCTTCTTGAGGTTCGCCTCCAACAGCACCTCGATCGCGCGCCGCCCGACGGTGGGGCGCGGGGCCATCAGCGGGGTCCTTCCGGTCGGAGTCCGGCCTCGCCACCGGACTGGTGCGCCGCGTCGTCGGCGGCCCCCGGGTCGGCGGCGAGCGGACGCCAGACGATCTCCACCGCGGTGTGCGGGTGCCCGGCCCGGAACTCCTCGATCTCCTTCCGCACGGCGGCCAACTCCGCGGCGAGCAGGGCTTCCAGGCCGCCGGACTCTCCGTCGATGACCCTGCGGCCCACCGGGGCGGGTCGCTCGGGCGCGTCCGCCGGCGCAGCGGCCTGCGCCGGCGCACCGTCCGGCCCCTGTGCGGCGGGCTGCGCCGGCACCGGCGGGTTGCCGTGGGTGCTGAGGGGGATCTGTTCCGGGCCAGGGGCGGGTGCGGGCGGGGGCAGCGGCGCGGTGCGTTCCATTTTGAGCGCGGCGTCGAGGATGCCCTCCGCCTTCTCCCGAGCTTCACGCAACACGGGCACCAACGGCCGTTCGAACTCGCAGGCGCGGGCGGCCTCGGAGATCCGTGCGAGCAGCCGCACGGCGCGGTCGCCGACGCTGTCGTCCCGGTCGATGAGGCGCTGTACGTTGCCGAGCCTCCACCAGTCGGTGTCGTCCAGGGCGCGCAGCACCTGCCCGGCACTGCTCATGGCGTGCGCCAGGTCCCGGTCAGGCGTGTCGTACGTGAGCGCGGCCAGTTCCTTGACGAAACCAGTGGCGTCGTTGCCGTGCCGGGCGAGTCGGGCCAGCAGGCCCGCGGCCTCGCGCAGCACGGCCGTGCGCGGCGCCGGTGTGCCGTCGTCGAGGCCGAGCAGGGCGGCATGCCGCTCCAACGTGGCCCGCACATCCGCCACGTTCCCCTCGTACGCCTCGACCTTCTCACGGACCTGGGTGGCGAGTTTGTTCACATTGCGCGCATATGGGTTGGGTTTGGCGTTCACGCCGAAGAGCCGCGCGGCACGGTCCCGCGCGGCCTCGTACTCCTCCTTGTCCGGCAGCGGCTGCGCACGCAGCGCCAGGCCGGGCCCGATGGACGTCAGGTCGGGCGCGGGTACCTCCTGCCCGGTGTGGGTCGACACCCAGGCACGGTCGTCGAGCAGCGCGTAGGCGGCGATCAGCAGATTCGTCACCTGGGTGTCGAGGCCCGCGTAGCCGAGGTCGCTGGTGATCCACCGGCGGATGTCCTCGACGGCCAGCTCGGTCAGGTCGTCGCTGCCGCGCTCCTTGCGTGCCGCGGCGGCGGCCTGGTTGATGCGGGTGCGCCAGTCGGCGCGCAGCACGAGCGGACCGTCGTGGACCGTCCCGAGCTCCAGAGGTTCCACGATGCGCTTGACGGTTTCGCCCTCGCGGCCCTCCACCAGCACGCGACCGTCCGCCTCGTCCATGGCCCCGGTGATCCACTTCAGCGTGGTGCGCAGGTCCCCCACCGTGACGGCCTTGGGCTGGCCGACGCGGCCCGGGGCCCGGCCGAAGTCGGGGTGCTTCGGGTAGAGCGCGGCGAACATCCCGTCGGCGAGGTGGACCACGTTGTCCTCGAAGGTCTTGCCGCCCTGCGGCTCGGGCCGCTGGAACTGGGGCAGCAGCGACAGTACGTGGCGGCCGGGGGGCACCGTGGCGCCGACCGTGCCCTCCTTGGGCTGCGAGATGCCGTATACCTCAGCCAGCGCCTCGACGAGGGTGCGGGTGAGGGTCTCCTGGCCGACCTCCAGCTGACGCCGTGCCTTGGCGCGGTCGTCCGGGGCGTACTTGCGCGTGTACTCGTCCAGGCGATCGCGCTCCAGCAGGAAGTTGATCTTCACGAGGCGGCCCAGTTGGGCCTTGCGCTGCTCGGAGAAGAAGTCGGGCAGCCACACCAGGGTCGGGGCGTGCTGGCCGCTGTCGTACAACCCCTGCCAGCGCTGGAAATCGTCGCTGGGGTAGCGGTTGTGATCCTCGTCGAAGGGGTAGTCGACGACGAACCGGATCCGGCCGTCCTCGGACGGGGTGAACTGTTCGTCCGACACTTCGCGCGGGTTGCGCACGTTGCCGAACACGAACTCGGCGGTGCGCCGCGTGCCCCGCCAGACGATCTCCTTCTCGCTGGTGAACGTTCCCACCTTCACGCCGCACAGCTCCCACAGCCGGTCGTTCACCCACACCCGCCGCGCACCCGCCTTGTCCTCCCCCTCCACCTCCTTGAGCAAGGGTTCGACGTCGACGTCGGACAGGTGCAGCGAGAACACCGGGTCCTGCTCGCCCTCGGCGCGCAGCTGGCTGGGGAACTCGCCCTGGAGGGACCGCAGCCGCTCGATGACCCTGTCCCCCGGGGGCACCGTCCTGGAGCGCAGGGAACCGTGGTTGAGGGCGGCGAGGCGGGCGCCGGTGAGTCTGCGGAGCGCGGGGACCTCGGGTGCGAGCGAGGCCAGCAGCAGCGTCTTCACGAAGCGGTCGTCGGCGCGGAAGTCCTTGTGGTCCGGGTCGCCGTAGGTGTCCAGCAGGTGCTGGCGGGCCTTGGCGTAGAAGGTCTCCGCGGCGGTGGCCTCGCGGGTCAGCTGTTCGGTGAAGGCGACCCCGGTCCCGTCGACGAGGACGTCCCACAGGTCGCCCAGGGGGATGAGCTGGCCGAGCGGGGCGGTGGCGTTCTTCTCCAGTAGCTGCTGCACCAGCTTCAGGCCGCTGCGTTCGCGCTGGAGCGCCCCGGAGAGCGCGACGAGGACGTTCAGCAGCGCCGGTGACAGCGGGTACACGGCCCGGAAGTCGTCCCAGTCCGCGCTGGTGGCGCCCGCGTCGTCCAGCAGGACGTCCTTGACCTGCTGGCTGGACCGGTCGACACCCGCGAACGCTGCCTCCAGCGCGCTTTCCTGGCCGGGCCGTGGTTTGAGCACCCGTTCCTTGACGATCTCCGGGAGGTTGCGGTCCTCCAGACTGATGACGGTGAAGCGCTCCTTCAGGTACTCCAGCGACTTCTCCATGTTCTGCACATCGGAGCCGAGGATGTCCTTGCCGATGAGCTGGGAGAGGTCCCGCTGGCGGGAGATGAACGAGACGATCGGCACCGGTCGGTCGGCGTTGCCCGCCTCGATCAGTTTGACGAGCTGCTGGATCTGCTCGTTCACCCAGGTGCGCTCCCGCATCCGGGCCTGGAGCCAAAGGATCAGCTCGTCGAGGAAGAGGACGACCCCGTCGTAGCCGAGGGACCGGGCGTGCCTGCTGATCGCGCTGAGCCCGTCGTCCAGCGGTACGAACGCGTCCGCGGCGCCCGACTTGCCGGTGGCGTACGACTTCATCGGGCCGTCGAGCAGGGCGGACACCAGGCGCGTGCGGCGCTCGTCGCCGGGCGGGGCGGCGAAGGCGGCGTCCAGCTCCGCCCCGGTCCACGGCGCGCCGGCGACCGCCCCGATGGGCCGCAGCTCCCCGTCGTCCGTCGCGCCCGCGGCGGGGCCGGCGCCGATCGGCGTCAGGCCGTCGTCGGCGGCGGGCTGCGGCCTGGCGGCGGGCAGCAGCCGCACGAAGGCCTCGTCGCCGAGCGAGTCGCGCAGCGCGCGGGCGTCCGCGAGCAGCGAGTCGTCCCGGTACACCGCCGGCGTGGGCTCGTGCGGATGCCGGGCCCGTACGGTCTTGACGTACCCGTCGAGCAGTGCGGAGTCGAGAGTGGCGGCGCCCACCAGGTGGTAGGGCACCATCAGGAACTTCTTCCCGGGAAGCCAGTCGTCGTGCGCGGCTGTCACCTCCCGCAGCCGGGGCTTGGTCCGCGCGGCCGGATCGCCGTTGAGCACAGCGTGCAGCACGGTCAGGAAGTGGCTCTTACCGGCGCCGAACGAACCGTGCAGGTAGGCGGCGTACGAGGTGTTCCTGCGCACCGCGGCCCGCACAAGACCGAGCGCCACGTCGAACTGCTTCGCCAGTTGCTCGGTGACCACGTACTCGGCCACCGATCCGGCCGAGTCGTCGCCGAACCCCTGGGCGAGCGCGACCTTGAAGTCGCCGGCGTGCGCGTCCTCCTTGATGTCGAGGACGTCCCTCAGCACGGCGTCGCTACCCCTGGCCATCGCTCGCTCCCGCTCCCCTCGGCACACCGCCCGGCCCCACGACCGGTTCCCTCACGCAGCGCGCCCCGGCGGTCACCCGCGGCACGCACATGTCTTCCTATCCTGCCATCCGGGCGGTGGGCGGAGGGGGCGGTCCGGGGCGGACCGGGGCGGGCCGGAGGCGGACCGGGCGGTCAGAAGTGGTCGATCGTCTGTCCCTCGGGTACTCGGTAGCAACCGGATGTGACCTCGATGCCGAGGCTCGGCGTGTCGCGCTCGCCGTACGCGACGATCCAGACACTCATCTTCTTGGAATCGTTGTCCGCCACCAGGTTGAGGTTCTTGTTGGGGCTGTTGTCCCGGTAGGTGTCCTTGACGACCCAGCCGCCGGTGTTCAGCTTCTTCTTCAGGTTCGCCATGGCCGCGTCGATGTCGTCGGCGCTCTTCGGAGCGAAATTCCACGGGTGATAGACCACGAAGTACTTCTTCGGGTCCTTGCCCTCGCATTCCTTGACACCGGGCCCGGGTTCAGATGCTTTGCCGGGAACACCTGCGAAGTCGTAAATCTGGCTGGAGACGCCCTTGACTGCGGCGACCGCTTCATCGGTGCCGGCGGTCCCCGCGTACGGGATCTCCGAAGGTGCGTCGTCCTCGGTCATGCCACATCCGCTCAGGAGAAGTCCAGTCAGTGCGAGTGTCACGGGAACGCCGACCACGCGGGGCCGACGAGCGGCGGAGCATAGTGCACGGAGCATGAGGGTCCTAGGTGTCCTTGGGTGGGCCGGTGGCGGATCGCTCGGCGGGCCGGTACCGCTGCGGCGCTCACCGGGGCTTCGTGACGTCGTCATACTCGCCGACCACGACCAGTGCCTGGTTCTTCAACGCGGTCGTGCCCCGGTTCCAGTACTCACTGTGGCCTTCCGCTCCCGTGGTGGCCGTGGGACCGCTGCCTTCTGCGTGCGTGTTCATCTGGTTCGCGCCGAAGACCTCGTCGCTGGGGATGAGGAAGGTGCCGCCGCCGAGTTTCCACTGGCTGCCGCCGTGGCCCCAACGGCCGATGTCGGGGACCGGGTCCCCGTCGGCCTCCTCGTTCCACACGTGCCCCTTCGGTGCGTCCATCTCCTCGGCGGAACCGACCTTGACGCCGGGACTACCTGCGAAGATCACGTCATCGGCGTTGAGGTCGCCGGTCTGTGCGGCGGCGCCGATGAGGGTGGTGCCGTAGGAGTGCCCGATGGCGGTGCGATGGGGTTCGCCGGGGCCGCTGTGTGAAGCGTCGAGGCCGTCCATGAACTGCCGATAGGCCGGTGCCCCGTCGTAGGCGTAGTGCTCGAAGGGGGAGTCCTTGACGATGTCCTGCGGGGCGTCGTATCCGAGCCAGGTGATGGTGGAGACGGAGGCGTTCGGGTCCGCCTTGCTCGTCTGGCGCCAGAGTTCGGTCATCCGGTTGATGTCGCCGCCGATCCCTTCCAGGTTCGATGTAGTGCCTGGCACATACACCGCCTGGTGCTGAGCCGTGTCCGGGTTGCCGTTGGCGACGATGGCCCGGCCGTTGCCTTCCGGGCTGAAGCCGAGCAGGTACGCCTCGGGCAGTCCCTCTTTCCCGGTGTCGTCGAAGCGGTTCCTTATCGCCTTCATGCCGCCCAGCGAAGCGGTGAGATGACGGTACTCGTCGCCGTACTTCTTGTCCCACGCCATCCACTCGTCCGTGTGGACCTTGGACGGGTACGTGCCTGCCATGATCCACGTCCACTCGTTCGCGGGCGGTTTCGGGATCGAGTCCAGCTTGACCTGGTACTCGGCCTGCTTCTCGTCGAGCACGATCCGGTTGGCCTCGTCCCGGACCGCGGAGGGCAGACCGTCCAACGTGCCGACGAGATCGGGGTGCGTGGAGAGGTACGCCTCCCGTTCCTCGGGGGTCAGGCCCCGCCACCAGTCGGCGTTCTGCTGAGGGGTGGCGCCCTTGGGAGGGCCACCGATGGAGTCCAGATAGTTCTTTCCCGCCTCCCGTACGCCGCCCATGTCCGACAGGGCGTCCTTGAGGTCCTGGTTGGACACGGTGAGGTCGTCGTCGGCCTTGAGCGCCCGGATCTTCGGCTCCCACTTCGCGTCCGCCTCCGTCGCCTCCTTGAGCGCAGCGGCGATGCGATCCGCGAGGGCGAGTGCCTCGGCGTGGTGGGGATTGGGGTCTAAGTGGGCGGACTGGCGGCCCACGGCCTGGGCGGTCGGGTCCGTGGCGCCACCGACCGTGCCGCCCCTCGGGGGTAACTCGACCCCGTTCCTCGACTGTCCTTCCGGGTAGGTGACGCTGCCGTCCGCGTTGACCGTGAACGTGAGCGCCTCCGCGTCGTCGAGTGCGGACAGGAGCTTCTTCCGGGCAGCGTCGATGTCGTGGGCGAAGCCATTGAGCGCCGTGCTCACCAGTCCGCATTCGATCTGCGTGTAGTGGAAGTCGGCGGAGAGCTTCTTCAGTTCTCCGGCCGCCGTTTCCAGGGCCTGGCCGCTGAGGGCCTTGCGCATGCCGGCGACCACGACGTTGTCGAGGTGGTCCTTGGCCGCGCTGGCCATCTCGCCGACGGCGCGGTACCCGTCAGCCGCTTCCTCGAACTCGGACGGCTTCAGCTTCTTGAGCGTCGCGAGGTCCATGGCCGCCGGTCACCGCCCGGTACCCTGCCCGCCGAGGGCGGGTGTGTCGGCGTACGTGGTGTCGATCGCACCGAATGCGGACCGTACGGACTCGTCAGTCATCAGCAGGTCGTGCCCGACCTGTTCCAAGATCTCCTTAACGCTGCCGCAGCGCTCGCCCACGCTCTTCACGTAGCGCGCCCAGGAGTCGTACACGTCCTTCTGCGCGCCGGTACACAGGCAGCCGGCGTCGGAGACCAGCCCTTTCTGCCCGTCCTCAAGTCGATTCAGGGCCTTGCCGATCCCTTCGCGCAGCCCGCCGACACCTTCGCCCGCCTTGTTCCACGCGGCCTTCGTGGACTTCAGGCCCCCGGTGACGCTGCTCCTGGCCCCGCCTCCGCCCCTGTCCGGATCGGGCAGGTGGTCGATCTGCATCCCGGCTGACTGCCGCTCGGCGGCTTGCGTCTTGAGCTGTTCCCACTCGTCCCACGCCACGCGTGAGCCCCCTCCCCGTTTGTGGGCCGGTCCAGTTGCCGACCTGGTCCAGCCTGGTGGACGCCAGGGTCCTGCACTAGACAGTAGTCGGACAGGTGCACAGAGCAAGCGGGCGCTCGGTCATCCGGCCGTCGCTCGCTGGGCGAAGAACACGAGCGGACGCCGTCCGAGCCAGGTGGTGCGGTTCGGACAGCGTCCGCGGTGCGTTCGGACTACTCGTCGCGGGCGGCCGGGTGGACTCCGGGGCCGGGATCGGGGCCGGTGCTGGCGCTGGTGCAGGTGCCGGTGCTGCCTGGCTCGGCGGTCTCCGGTGTGTGCGGTTCGGGTTCCGGCGCGGGGATGCGCATGCCGCGGGACTCGGCGACCCGCAGTGCGTCGCCCAGGCACTCGGCGAGCCGGATCCCGGCGTACCGCACCTCCGTGTACGGCGACGTGGGATCGTCCAGCAGTTTCCGCGCGTGTCCCAGCACCGCCGCGCCCGTTTCGAGCTGCTCGGACTCCATGTCGTCGGCCAGCCGTGAGAGGTAGCCGCCGTCGGCGTCCGGGAGGAGGTAGCAGGGCTTGCCGTCCTCGGACGGCCACGGCAGCAGACGGGGCGGGATCGACGTTCCCGTCGGAACTTCCTGCCGACTCACCTTCCGACCCACCTTCTCGCCCACCCTCTGGTCCTGCCTCTGCTCCGGCTTCCGGTCTTGCTTCGGGGTTTGCTGCCGGTTCCGCTTCTGGGGGTTCGTCACGCCGCCGCCTTCTGCCCGAGGGGCGCGTCTGGCGCGCCGACCAGGTGCTGGTCAAAGTCCACTCCGAAGTCCGCGGCGAGCACCAGGGCGATCCGGCGCCGCCGCTGACGTTCGCGTTCGCGTTCGTGCGCCAGGACGTAGGGGCGTACGAAGGCGGGGCCGGTGGCGGTGGCGTCGATGCGGGTGTCGGCGGCTCCGGCTGCTCCGTACGGGGAGCGGGGGCGGGGTGGTAGGTGTGCGGGGCGCTGGTCGGGGGACGGTACGGCGGTGAGGTGAACCGGGGCGGCGACTGGGGCAGTGGATTGGGCGGAGCCCACGTTCGGCCGCCGGCGGCGTGCGGGTAATGCGTGGCGGGGGCCTCGGCGGTGGGTGCCGGTGCCAGGGCCGAACAGCAGGCTCAGCCATTCGGCGATGCGGCGGATAAGGTTCTGCACGTCGACGCTCCTAGTCAGCGTTGGCCATGCCCCGGGAGGTCTGGCCACCTCGCCGGGGTCTTCTGTTGCCCAGTTTGCACTGGATAGCAGTGCATAGCAATGCAGAGCACTTCATAGCACACGTGTGCTATCGGGTATAGCGCATCGCTATACGACGCCTTAGCGTGCAGCCATGGTTGACGACCGTGACTGGAGGCCCGACCCAGCGAGCCACGTCTACGTGTATCTACAGGTCGTGCACCACATCGCCGAGCAGATCCGCAAGGGGCGCCTGCCAGTCGGCGCACGACTTCCTGGTGAACGTGACCTCGCGGAGCAGTACGGCGTAGCTGTCACCACAGTTCGCCGGGCCGTCCGCGAACTCCGCGATCAGGGCCTCGTTATAACGGTTCCGGTCAAGGGCACTTTCGTGTGCGCCGAGCAGCCGCCCAGCGATACAGCCGACTCCGCCAGTTGACGCGCTACTCGACAGCCGACCTCCGGCCGCCGCGCCGCTTCTCCGGGCGCCAGGCACGGAGGTCGGACTCCGAGAGGCGGCGCTCCGCACAGGCTCGGTTCAGCACGGTCTGGAACTCTTCGGCGGGGTTGCCGCCCCACTCCTCGTCGTCCTCGTCGTACCACTGGTGCACCCAGGGCATGACCTCCTGGAGCCCGGCGAGCAGCGGAACGAAACGCGGGTCTTCCCTCTCCCAGCCGTTCACCGAGGAACGGTCGTTGATCAGGTTGACGAGCGCTTCCGCCTGATCCCGGTGGTTCCAGCCGGCCCAGCCGAGGAGAAGTGACGGGTCGGCGTCCGGGGAGGCGCCGGGGTAGGAGATGAACCGTTCCTTGGGCACGTCCAGCTTGCCGCGGTTCGACCAGTAGGAGTGCTTGAGGAAGTCAGCACCGGCGTACTTCGGCGGGACCTTGATGTCGAGCCGCTTACCGTCGCGGTCCTCTTCGCGCTGCTGGTCCCACACCCGCTCCCACACCGCGCGCTTGCGCAGGCCGGAGTCCTTGTAGCGCAGGGCAGCGAGGTACGGGACGTGTTCGGGCTCAATGACGGTGGCGAGGACGGTCGCGAGGGAGGCGTGCCGGTTGCCGAGGTGGTCGGCGGCGTAGAGGGCGGCGACGGATTGGACGTCCTCGTCGTGCCGCAGGGCGTCGGCGAGCTGGAACACGGTGAGCGGGCGGGGAGCGACGTAGTCGCCGCGCTCTTCGAACCACAGTTCCTTGCGCTCGGCGGCGTCCAGCAGCCAGGTCCGGAGGGCGGCGGCCTCCCGCTTCTCCCAGGGCTCGGTGGACCAGCGCCGCTTGTACTCGGGCCGCTCGATCAGCCGGATGTCCTTGTTGGACTCGATGATGTCGAGCCGGGCCTGTACGACCTTCCGGTACGCCTCGGGCCAGTCGGCCGGGATCTCGGAGACGGCGGTCTCGGTGGACCCGTGGCGAGTGAACCAGGCGGTCTCGACTTCGCCGCGATCCACCTTCCGCTTCAGATCGATCTCGAACGCCCGCTGTCCAAGTCGAAGCTGCGGCACGTCGGCGTCGTTCAGCTCGGCCGGGTCACCCGGCATCGTGGTCCGAGCGACCTCATCGGGTGTGAGCAGCCCGTACGCCCCGTACACGGTCCAGTCCAGCTCTTCCTGGAGGAGGATCATTCGGGAACGGATCCGCTCCTGCGCGGCACAGGCCTCTGCTAGGGCGGCGCGGGTGGGCGTTTCGGAGCCAGCGACGGCGGTGGGCTCATGGTGGGCGAGGTCCCGCGCAAGAGTGTCAAGCTGATAGGCAAGAGCTAGAGGGAGAGTTTCGACGAGCGGAAATTCTTGGAGCTTCGTTCCAGTGAACTCGAAAAATCTCTCCCACTCCTGCGACTTGAAACCCTCGTTAACCCCTTGACTCCCCTTGTCATGACTTACCTGCTTCAGCCAAAAGCAAGCAACCGAAGAGTTTAGCACCCCTAGCAACTCCAGATGCCGCTCCTCGCCAGCATCTTCACGCAACTTAACCACAGGCGCAGTACGATTAAAAACCTTACCGCCGCAATCAAGAACAAAATGATTATGAGTAGAGACAAACGGAAAAGCGATAGAGTAATCGCTCCGATAGCGCTTCGGAAAAAACATACTGTGCGCAAACCAGCTAAGCCCTCGCTGCTCTGGCGTCCGCCCGAAGTCCAGCCGCCCACGAAGTACCGCCCGGTTCCTCCAGATGAACTTCTCTTCGTTCGCAGTCAGATCTCTAAGGCAACCCCGTACGCTCTGAGGCGCCACCGTCGCATACGGAAAAAGAGTTCGCGTTGAGGGCGAGACGCAATAATCTCGCACATCGTCCCCGAGGATCACAGGCACACTTCCAGCAACCAGACCACGCGTTACTACAGTCGGCGGGGGCATATAGTATGCCTCATCTTGCCCGGTATGAGTTGTGCGGCCGATCTCCGAAATAGCTGTCGCCAGTCGATTTGGAGCCCGCTCAAGCAGTTCCATGACGGGTTTGGCACCACCGCCACTAAGCGACCACGGATACGTAGCGAATCGACCCCGCTCCGCATCCTCCACACTCACCCACTCCGACTCGCTCCCCGGCTTCCCCACCAACTCAGTGATCGAAAGCCAAACAGGACCGAATTCCCCGTCCTCCGGAACACTCGCCTCCCCCCGCACCCCCAACACAGCCCGAATAGGCCGCGCCTGCCGTGCCACCTGATTCCGCCCAACCAGTATCACCGTCGGCGTACCATGCCCAGGAATATAGGCCCCAGACGTATCGATGACATGCGTGAGATCGACACCCCCGAAAGTCCGCTTCCGCTTGATCACCGGATCCGTATACGGCACGCCCCCGTGGAAGAACGACTCGATGAGGACCTTGCCGAACTCCCGCTTCATAAAGGAGTTCGCAGTGATCTGCCCGGTGAACCCACCGTCCTGCTCACCACCACCGGCCCGCACCGCCAAATCGAAAATCCGCTGGGCGAACGGCACCGACAGAGCGTACTTGCCCGAGCAGGCCCAGTAGGCCTCCCGGTAATTCTGGTTCTCCTGCCTGTCCTTGACCGTGATGTACGGCGGGTTGGCCACCACCACGTGGTAAGAGCCCCGTCCCAGCAGGTCCGCCTCACCCACGTACTGCCCGACGTCCTCCGTCCGGTACGTGAAGACGTCGCCCCGCTCGGCGTCGTCCAGCGTCGGGTCCCGGTCCCGGCCGGCCTCCCGGCCGTGCAGCAGCGAATCCGCCACCGCCACCCGGATCGGCAGCCCGGGAGCGGCCCTAAGGTCCCGGATGTCGCCCGCCTTCAGGGCCTCCACGAGCAGCCGGAAGCGTGCGATGGACGCCGCGTACGGGTTCTTGTCGGCGCCGTGGACGGATTCCAGGGCGCGGCGGATGAGGAGCCAGCGGTCGGTGCCGGGTTCCAGGTCGATCCACTTGGCGAGCAGGCGCCGGAACAGGCCCAGCAGGAAGTGACCCGAGCCGCACGCCGGGTCGATGCAGCGCAGGCCGCGCACCTGGCCGTCGCCGTCGACCTCGCCGCGCCAGCCATCCGGCCGGTGCTTCCACACCGGGTCGAGGCCGAACTCCTCCACGGCCGGTTCCAGCGTCAGGTCGAGGATGAACTCCTCGACGAAGACGGGGGTCTGGAGCAGGGCGTAGGTCTTGCGGGCGTGCTCGGAGAGGTCCTGATAGAGGTCGCCGAGGAAGCGGGTGTTCAGCTCCTCGTCCTTGAAGTTGTAGCGGATCTTGGCATCCGGGCCGCGTTCGCGCCAGAAGGCCAGCAGGCGGCTGGCGGCCTCGTAGGACGGTTCGACCTCGTACAACGGGTTGTACCGCTCGTCGAAGAGGCCCCTTGCGGTGGCGTGGGCATCGGCGAGGGCCTGGAAGGCCTCCTTCAGCCAGTCCCGGTCGTTGCGCTCGGGATGGGCGCGGAAGTACTCGTCGTGGCGGTCCTGAGCTTCGGCCAGCCGCTCGTCGGGGCCCGACAGCCACGCCTCCGGGATCAGCCCGTTGTCCTCGCAGAAGCGGACGAAGACGCAGGCCAGCACCCACGCGGCGGCGATCTGAACGAGGCGGTCGTCGAGCCACGGCTCGTAGTCGGCTGCCGTACGGTCTGCCTGCACGGCGCGGGCGTACTCGGCCCGCAGCGGCCCGTCGAACCTCTCCAGGCGGGCCTGCCGGCGCAGGTCCGCCTCCAGGAGGGCGACCTGTTTCTGGAGATCCTTCAGCAACGCCTGCTGCTTCGCGCGGTCCAGCGACGCGCCCGGCACGGTACGGACTTCTTCAGACGACACCCGTGGAACCTCTCCATCCCCTGCGCGGCGGCCGAGCTCCCCCGGGCGGCCGCCCGGCCGCCCGCCCGGGCGGCCGCCCACCCATCCTGCCAGCCCCGCCGCCCCGATCGGGACCCGCCGCGATCCGGAACACGGCGGGTCGGGTCGGAGGAGGGGATGCGGCGGGGGCCTACGGCTTCGGCCGCGGCACCCCGCCCTTGCGGCCCAGACCGAACGCGATCCGGTACACGTCGGGCAGGTCCAGGCGCCCGTCGCTGCGGGGCCACGTCATGACGCCCAGCTCGATCAGCTCATCCACCAAGCGGGGCAGGTCGTCCGGGTGACGCGGGCCCGTCTTGACGAGTTCGGGCTCGTCGAGCTGCGCATAGCGGGCGGAGTCCCGGGCCAGCTCGGCCGGCAGGTCCCGCTCCCCCCACAGGTGCAGCACCTTGTCCTTCTCGATGGGCACCTGGTGGCCGGCGAGCGGAGTTATCGCCAGCTCGACCCACGGCGTGTCCTCGCTGACCTCCGCCACGCGGCCCTTCGACGCCTCCTGGACGCCCTGGCGGATCGCCTCCTGGTGCAGGGCGCGGTCGTGGGAAGGGTAACCGCTGCGAGTGGCCTCGGCCGCAGTCCACAGGGCTTTGAGGAAGCTGCGCGGGCTGATCCGGCCCTGACCGTCCATGAGGTGGTTGGGCAGCCAGGTGTAGGGCTTGCCCTTGCGGTAGTTGCCACCCATGAACGGGTCTGCGATCGGCTCGAACGTCCGGCTCTGGATCGCCTCGTCGTTGCGCAGCAGCGGCGGCGGGACATGGCGCGCGCCGTCGCCGTAGGGCTCCCAGCCTCCGGTGATGCCGCGGAAGCGGCGTCCCAGGTCGGCCCGGTCGCCGTCCTCGTTGCCGAGGAAGTGGAACAGCAGGCCGTACAGGTCGGTGCGGCTCCACTCCAGCCGCGCCGCGTAGCCCGACAGCTTCGAGGCGTCCGCGAAGTGCAGCTTCGCCGCATCGAACATGTCCGGGCGGATGAAGACCTTCAGGCGGATACTGCCGGTGCCGAACCGCATCTCCAGGGCCAGCCGCAGGATGCCGGCGACCAGTCGGTCCGCCTGATTGCGGTCGGGGTGCAAGTGCTCCAGGGCGTCGAAGAGCAGCAGGTGGACCTGCTTCTGCTCGTACAGCTCGCGGTCCGCGCGCTCCAGGGTGCGCTGAGCGGGGCCGGGGTTGGCACGCACCCAGGCGATCTTGTCGGGCCACTCCGGCCGGGCGCACAGCTCCTCCTGGCCGAGGGAAGTCAACAGGACCGCGTACCAGATGAGGTACGGGTCTTCGCCCGCCTCGACCAGGGCCCGCAGGGCAAGCCCGCCTGGGTAACAATCCAGCCGCAGCTTCAAGCCGAAACCAGGAGCGACACGCAGGCGGCTCAACCGGTTGATGCGGTACTCGACCGCGGCGAGTTCGCGGAGCTCGTCCTGAAGCAGCGAGTGGTACCAGAAGGTCTTGCCGACTCCCCGGCCGCCCGGCACCACCGTGGTGTCCACGTACAGCGCGTTGCGGTGCGCGTCCGGCATGAAGAGGGTGTGCGCGGTCGGCTGCCGGGTGTCGGCGTAGGCGGCGTCCTCCAGCGCGGACGACAGCAGGTCGCGGTACTCGCCCGCGGTGAGGGGCGCCTCGGCCATCACGTTCCTTCCCGGCTCCCACGCGCCGCCAGGGCCTCCTCGACCAGCCCACCGACGGTGGCCACGAAGTCACCGTACGCGGCCCGGACGAACGCGCGGTCCTGCCAGCCCGGTGCGGCGACCGCGTCCATGCCCACCAGGCCCGGTTCGAACAGGATCGGGATGGCCCAGTGCGGAGCCGACTCGTCGGACTCGCTCGGCGCGTACGGCTCCTCGGGGGCGGCGGGGTCGCCACCGCCGCTCTGCCCGTCGCCGTCGCGCCGTGGGACGACCTCGTCGTAGAGGGTCTCGAAGCACTCGAACGCCTTCCGGCGGAAGGCGTCCAGATACTCCTCCATGGGGTAGTGCACCGAGTCGGGCACCATCGAGGCCACCATGCGCAGCCGCTCCCGGATCCGCGGGGCCTGTCCCGAGGACCGCCAGGCGGTGAACAGGTCGCCGTAGCCCTCCCAGGTCTGAGCGCTGTTCGCGCCGAACAGCAGCGCCAGGTCGCACAGGCGCGAGATCGCGACGGCGGCGACGTCGTGGATGCCGGCCCGGCTGTCCAGCAGGACGACGTCGGGGCGGCGTCCGCTGTCACCGGCGCGCTCGACGGCGTCCTCGCAGGCGCCCACCGCCTGTTCGAGCCGGTCGGCGAAGGTCGCGTCGGCGGTGTCGGCGTAGACGCGGTTCAGCTTGTCGACGAACGAGTAGGGCACGCCCTGGGGGCCCTCGCCCCTGGCGGGGGCCACCCACAGCTCGCCGAACCGGCTCCGCGGCGTGTACGAGGAGCGGGTCACGACCTCCATGCCGTCGGCGTTGCCGACCGCGGCCTCCACGAGCTGGTCCACGAGCCCGTACGGCGGCAGGTCCTTGCCGACGAGCAGCGGGCCGGCGCCGGGCGACTCCAGGTCCAGATCGACGACGAGGACCAGGTGTCCCCGGTCGGCCAGGTGGCGGGCGAGCACCGCGGTCGCCGTGGTGCGGCCGACGCCGCCCTTGAAGCCGTACAGCGTCATGCGGTGCGGGCGGTCGTCGCCGGACGGACGGACCGGCCGGGAGACCTTGGCCCAGTCCTCACCGACGACGGTGTTGTCGAGGAACCGGACAGAGCCCGCACCGGCCGGGCCGGCGGGGTCGGGCACGGTGCGCGGGGAGTTCAGCAGCGCGTCCGCGGAGAACATCTCCGAGGCGAGCAGCACCGGCTGGTCGGACAGGTACGGGCCGAGGCGTTCGGTGAGCTCCGCCGTCCAGTCCTGCGGCAACCGGCCCGCGCTGCGTCCACCCGTGTCGTCGACGACGAGGGAGAAGCGGCCGAGCACGTCCCGGACCAGCACGACGGGGAAACCCCTGCCGGCGGCGGCGCGGGCGGTCTCGAACGCACGGTGCCGTGCCTCGTCGAAGCGGACCGGAGAGGGGCGGGTGGTCACGGCAGCCTTCCGTTGAGTACGGCCTGTTCGTGCAGGGAGAGTATGCGGTGGGCGGCGTCCCGGCGCTTGCCCACCACGTCCACCTGGACGTAGGTGCCGTCAAAGTACCGGTACTTCACATGCCATTCCGTGAACGCGCGCAGGTCACCGTCGAGTGCGGCGTGGATCGGTGCTCCGGTCCGGCCGCGTGCCAGCAGCCTGACCTCGCCAACGAGTTCGTTGACGTGCCCGAACTGGATCACACGGCTCGGGTTGTCCGGGTGCGGCGCCTGAGGCTTGGGCTGCCCCATGGTCACCTCGGTGAACCGCAGCAGCAGGCTCTTCACGGCGCACTCGGCCGCGAATCCGTAAAGGTGGTCGGCGGTGGGCAGCCGCCCGTCGGTACGGAGGAAGTCGGCGTCGTCGAAGTGCCGCTTCGCGGCAGACGCAAAATGGCGCTCAGGTGGAGTTTCCGGCACGCACCGGATCCTAGGTGATCCGGGAACCGAGCGGGCGGGATCCGTACATCAACCCGGCACAGCAGCACAGCAGTTGTTTGCCCATCAGCCAAGAGCCGATGGCTCCGGCACCCTCTCTCCCTGCTCCTCCTTCAGCTCCTTGAGGAACAATCCCTCCAGCACCGCCCACTCGCTCACCCGATCCACCACGTCGACCGTGCAGCCGTCCAGGGCGGGCGAGGCCTCGGGGTCCTCCATGGGGACCAGCAGCCACAGGCCGTGCGGGGCGTCGGCCGGGCGGCGGGCCGCTTCCTGGAGGGCGACCAGCAGTTCGCGGCCCCCCGTCGACCAGTAGCGGGTGATGAGCGCGGCCTGGTGGGCGAGGACGACCGTGCGCGGCTGCGAGCCCTCCGCCAGGGCGGTGACGCGGGCCGCCAGACGCTCGGACGCCAGGCGCGTGTAGGAGGCCAGGCCGGCACCGATCACTCCGGAGGCGGCGTACTTGGCGTCGGCCTTCAGCAGCGCCTGCCACGGTGCGCCCTGCTCCGCGGCCAGCTCGCGCAGCGTCGTGAGGAACAGCTCGTCCAGTGCGACGGGCACGACGCCGAAACGCGTCGCCAGCCGCTCGGCGACGCCCGGCACCTCCGTTCCCTTGAGGGTGAGCGCGACGAAACCACCCCGCTTGCGGGCCGTCTCCAGGCGGGCGGCCAGCACGCGCCTCGGGTCCCGGCCCAGGGCCAGGTCCCGCTGTGCGGCCGCGAGGAGGGAGCCGGTGCTGGTGAGCATCGAGACCGACGGTTCGATGCCGCTCCGGGGCGCCTCCGGGACCCGCGGCAGGAAGCGCTTCGCCCTGTGGTCGTAGTCGAGCGGGAAGGCGGCTTCCCTCAGGGCGTCCGCCAGCTCCACGTAGGTGGTGTCGGCCAGCACCGCCAACCTGGGGAAGCGGGCGCGTAGACGGGCCAGGAGGTCGTCGGTGCCGATGCCGGTGTCGGCGCGCACGCCCGCGGCGGCCTGCGAGATCCGCAGGGCACGTACGAGGTCCAGGTCCAGCGGGAAGAGTTCGAAACGCGGGCTGACGCCCACGCCGCCCGCCATCGCGGCGGCGAGGTCGACGAGCCGGGTGTCGGCCAGGGCCGCCATGCCTTCGGGGGCGGGCACGCCGCGCAGTTCGCGCAGCACCGTGGCACGGCCGGGCAGGGGTTCGCGGCGTGCCACTGCGGCCGCCACCTCACCGAGGGCCGCCGCGTAGTCAGCGAGTTCGGCGGGCGTCGGGTCGTCCGCGCCGGGCTGGTCCTCCAGGGCCAGCAGCACGCGCCCGCCGCGCCGCAGCACGGCCAGCCGGGCTGGGAGCTCATCGTCCGGGCCGCCCTCCCCACCCCGCTTGCGGGCCTCGGTGTCCGCTGCCGCACGGACCACGGCGAGCGCACGGGATTGCGTGTCGTGGGGGTCGCCGGCACCGGCACCGTGCCGGACGCACAGCTCGCCCGCGAGTTCCTCGGCGGTCATCACCCGGCCGTGCTCGGACAGGACCAGCACCAACTCGTCCCTGATGCGGCGCAACCAGGGAAGGGCCGCCCACTGCTCGACCGCGGCCTGCTGGTGCTGGGAGACCGTGGGCTGACTTATGCCGAGGGCCTTGGCTATGGCCGGCTGGGCGGGCCAGGGCTCCAGGCGCTCACCGCCCGGCAACTGGAGCGTGGCGAGCACGACGTCCGCGCGCGGCTTGCCCCGGCGCCTGCGCTCCTCGGGCGTCAGCCGGGCGGCCAGTGTCTCCACCGACTCCAGCGCCTCCTGGGGGGCGTCCGTCGGGATGACGACGGGCCCGTGGGACGCGGGACGCTTCCTCAGGGCCTGGGTCCACTGGCGGTGCCGGCGGTTGAGTTCCTTGCGGATGACGTTGCCGGCGCCACGTGCCCGGGAGATCGTGTGCGGGGCGATGTCGAGCAGGCCCTCGACGGTCGCCGCCCCGAGCGCCCCCGCGACGGACACGGCGCGCGGGGACAGGCCCGCCGCCTCCAGCGGCGTCTTCAGACCGGCTGCCGCCGCGGCCTGCTCGCGGGCGTCCTCGATGTCCCCGACGGTCATGCCGACCGTTGCGGGGGTGGTGGCCGGCCGTGTCGAGTCCGCCCTGCGGAAGATCCGGCGCCATGCCTCCTGCATGTCGCGCAGGCTGTCGTAGCGCCGCTCGACGTCGCGGTGCAGCGCCCGCTGGAAGAACTCGGTCAGGCCCTCGCTCAGCGTCTGGTCGAACAGCTCGCTGGCGACGTACAGCTCGGCGTCCGACACGGTCAACGGGTCGGTCTTGCCGTCCCCCCACACCGGTCGCTCACCGGAGGCCATCTCGTGCAGGGTCACCGCGGCCGCGTACCACTCGGCGTGGTCGTCGTAACGGGCCCGGCGGCTGCCACCGAGGAACGGGTCCAGATAGCCGCGGGTACCGGCGTGGAGGTCCTGGTCGGAGGCTTCGGCCAGGGAGAAATCGAACAGCATCAGCTGCCAGGAACCGTCACTTCGTTTGAAGAGGCCGAGGTTGTCCGGCTTGATGTCGCGGTGGCGGACCCCACGGGCGGCAAGGGCGTCGAGAGCGTCGAAGAGGTCGTTCCCGAAGCGTTCCAGTTGGCCGTAGCCGAGGGCGCCCTCGCCGCGCAGCCGCGAGCCGAGGCTCACCGGGTCTCGATCGTCGGGAGCCCGGAACCCGCCGGCGTACTCGATCTCCAGGATGGTGCGATCGCCCAGTTCGCGCGGTTCGGCGAGCAGCTTAACGATCCGGCCCCCGCCGACCTCCTTGAGCGCCCGGGCCTCTGCGTACAGCCGGGTGTCCTTCTCGTGGTCCAGGGCGACCTTGAAGACCCGCAGGGAATCCGTCCCGGCGCCCGGCTCGTCGGCCGTGCTGCGTACCAGCAGGGCTCGGGCCGTGGCACCGGTGCCGAGCACCCGGGCGACCGTCCAGGTGCCGTCCAGCGGCTGACCGGGCTGGACGGTCAGCGGATCCACGTCTGAACCCGGGGACGCGTGCGTCGTGGCGTCGGCCTCCGCCGCATCCAGCAGCACCAGGAACTCGTCGGCCGATGGCAAGCGGTCCCGTACGTCCGCGGCGGTGGCCCGGAAGACCAGCTCGTCCAGGGCGGCCGAAACACCATCGGCAACCGCGTACGGGTGCAGGCCACCCTCTTCGCGCAGCCGGTCCACCAGGGCACCGCGCCGGTCAGCCGGCGGACGGCCGGTGAGCAGCAGGTAGGCGAGGCTGCCCAGGCCGAAGACGTCCAAGTCGACCGGATCGGCAAACTCCTGGTCCGTTTCGGGGGCGAGGTACACCTGGGCGACGTCGGCGATCAGGCCGCCGTCCAACGGGGTGTCCCCGAGCGTGCGGTGCAGGGTGGTCCGGAAGTCGCGGGCGGCCGTCTGCCAGTCCGCGATCCGCAGGACCGGATCGCCGCCGTCCTCCTTCGCCGACACGTATACCGAGCGCGCGGAGAGGGCCCGGTGGTAGAGGGAGCGGTTGTGGGCGTAGCGGACCGCCTCGGCGAGCTGCCGCACCAGGTCGAGGCGGACCTGGGGGGTGAGCCGGCCACCGTACGCGTCGAGGTAGGCGTCGAGCCGCAGGTCGGACGCGCGGTGCCGGAACAGGATCGCGGGTCCGCTGACGTGCTCGCGGATCTGCACGGCCTGCACGATCCCGCGGTGGTTGATGCCCTGGAGCACCTGGTACTCGCGGAGTGCCGCCCGGTCGACCTTCTGCCGCTGCTGCTCGGACGCTGCCTCCCCGGCCAGGTAGATCCGTACCCGACCGCTCTCCTTGACCAGACCGTCGTCGCGTATCGCGAGCCGGTCCTCCCAGCTTGGCCCCGCATCCAGGGCACGCGGTTCCAAACGCCAGTCGTCGCCGAAGCGCAGGTGGGCCGTCGAGTGACTGACCCCGATGCGTTTCATGAGCTCTTCGAGGAGCTGGCTCTTCTGTGGCGTGACGCGCCAGCTCTCCCGCTCGGGCGGCACGCCGAGCAGCCCGTCCCAGATGCCGGGCAGTCCACTCCCCGCGCCGTTGCGGCCGTATACCGCGGTGCGTTGAAAGTCGTCGAGGTCACTCGCCAGGTCGGGGCTGTGCAGGAAGACCGCCGCCTTGACGAACGGAACTCGCCTCGGATCGACGCCCATGGCGCGTGCCGCTCGCGCCAGCTGTTCTTTGAGGTCCTTGGCCTTGACGTCGGTGAGATGCAGCGGGTTCTTCAGCGTGCGCACCCGTTCGCCGTGGAACTGCCACGTGTCCCCGTGGTTGACGACCCGGCCCGGATGTCCCTTCAGCTCCAGCAGGTACACGCCACCGGGCACGGCGATCAGCAGATCGCACTCGTTGACCCGGCCGGACGGCGCCGTGAACTGGAATGTCGCCCACGCGCGGTAGGGCTCCGCCTTCGGCATCAGTTGCCGGATGTGCTCCAGGCCCTCCTGCTCCCACGCGTGACCGGAGCGTCGCGGCTGGAACCAGCGTTCACGGCCGGCGGGAGGGGCGGGCTTCGGCGCGGACGGCCGCGCAGGTGGAGTCACCGGGACCTCCTGGCTTGAACATCTGGCGCGAAAGGCAGGTCGTGCACCGCGCAGCATCGGCCGAGTGCATGGGCTCTCGCTGCTGCCCCTGGTCGCGGGGCCTGAACGGCTCAACCGCCGAACAGCATCCTAGTGGTCGCCCGCTTGGAGGAGCCGCTTGCACACGGCCCGACGCCCGCGCTCCCGCGGCATGCCCGCATCCTCACAGCTGATCCTGGCCCGTCGCTCGGCGGGCGTCGCCCCGGCGAGCCGGTGGGCAGACTGGCGTACTGACCAAGCCTGAAACGGCGAGATCCCGACCCGACGGTGACCGTCTGATCGGGATCTTGCGAACCGTTCCGGGCTAACCCACGAACGGCCCTGCGCGTGCAGTGTTTGTTGTTGTGGACCTGAGGGGATTTGAACCCCTGGCCCCCTCGATGCGAACGAGGTGCGCTACCGGACTGCGCCACAGGCCCCTGCAACGAGTGAAACTCTAGCATCCCGCCGCGTGTGCTTGGAAATGCGTTCCGGTACGCCCCCGGTGCTGGTCAGCCACCGCGCGGCGGACTCGCGCCGGGGCGTCCCACGCCGGCGTACCCGGCATCCCGCGCCGGCGTACCCGGGCGTCCCCTGCCGGCGTACCCGGACATCCGGTGCCGGCGTACCCGGGGTTCTGGGACCGGGGTGACCGCGATGGCCCGGTGCCTCACTGGTTCGCGGCCCACGGCCGCTCGCCCTCCGCGTACTGGTCGAAGAGCGGTGTGCGCCCCCGCTCGCGGGAGCGCCGGGCCGATGCGGCGCGGCGGGCGTCGCTGCGTCCGCCCGCGGTGTCGTCCTGCTCGTCCCCGTCGGCGGAGCCCGCTGAGGGGCCCGGGCCGGGGACTCCGGGGGCGGCGCGATCGCTGGCGTCCTCGCCCCCGCGCCCGTTCCCCCCGCGCTGAGCCCGTGTGCCCCGCGTCCGCGCGCCGCCCGACGCACCCGACGCGCCGCCCTGCGCGCCACCGCGCCTGCGGCCCGCGGCCCGTCCGCCCGGGCCCGCCTGGCCCCTGGAGTTCTCCGGTCCCGCCGGGCCCGTGGCCGGGTCCGCGTCCGTCCCCGGGTCTCCCGGCGCGTCCGGGTGCGTCCCTTCGGACGGTTCCGTGCGTGCTCCCGCGGGGGGCTCGGCCGGGGACGACCGCACCGAGCTCCAGGTGTCGGGGCCGCCGAGGTCGACGTCGCCCCCGGCGCGCGGTGCGACGGGTGCGGTGACGTAGGTGGGCAGCGGCACCGGGACGGGGTCCCAGCTCTCGCCAGGTGCGGGACCGCGGCGGCGCTCGCGCTGCTGGTCGACCCACTCGGCGTGATCGGTCTGCTCCACCAGTGCCCGGCGGTCCGCGGCCAGCGCGGAGAGCTCCGGCGAGGGCGCGTCGCCGCCCGGCCGGGAGTCGCCGGCGCCCTCGGGAGCGCCGCCGTTGCCGCGCCCGGCGGGGTCCTGGGCGGCCGGGCCGGGCCGCCTGCGCGGCTGCCGCTCGCGCAGCCGCTGCGCCGCGGCCTCGGCGCGGCGGCGGTCCATGATGTACGTGAAACGGCGCCGCTCCTGGCGGCGCAGGTACGCGATGTACACGCTGAGCAGCACGGCGGGGGCGCCGGGCGCCCAGAGGAGGGCGATCCCGCCCACCGCGGCGATCACGGTGCCCAGCGTGAAGGCGAGAAAGAGCAGCACCGTGGTGCGGCGGCGGCGTGCGAGCACCTTCGAGCGCCGAGCGCGCGCAGCGGCCTCCGCGGCGGCCGACCCGCGCCCGGCAGCGTGCCGCTCCGCCCCCGGCTGTCCCCCCGGCCCGGGCTGCCCGGCCGAAGCCCCGGCCGCGGCCCGCCGGGCGCCCGGGTCCTGCCCGGGCTCGTACCGCGCGGACACCGCCTGGCCCGGTACCTGCTGGGCGGCGGCGGGACGACGACCGGCCGACGGGGAGGCGGAGGAGCCCGACGCGGCCGGGGACGCGGACGGCGTCCGGGAGCCGCGCCCCGGGCGCGGCTCCGTGCGGGTGGGCACGGCCAAGGCCCGGACGTCCACCGAGCCGGTGACTTGGTCCGGGTCGCTCCGCGGCTCGTCCGCCGCGTCCGAGCGCGCCTGCAGGTCCTTGGCGTACCGGCGCTCCATTCCCGCCCGTCCGGACAGCAGCCGGATGGCGGTACTGAAGCGTTCGGTCGGACGGGCTTCGTTCAGCTCGTCCTGCCTACGGAGCCACATCGGCACCAAGTAGGCGGCCCAGGCCCCGACGATGACTGCGTAGATGAGGCCGCTGCTGCTCACGCCTCACACGGTAGAGGGGTTTGCATGGGGCCATCTGCCAATTGCTCCGGTGTGTCGCACGATCTGGCTGATATTCCGAGCCTTTCTTGCGACTGATGCGATCAGCCGACCGCCGGGAGGGCGAATTTCGTAAGGGAAGCGATCGAAGTCGAGCGCTTTCTTCGAACATTTATTTTATTCCAGGGGTGGTGGGAAGGCCCGGGAAGGTCGGCGCATGGCTCGGGGCGTGGCTCGGGTGGCTCGGGGCGCCGAGGCGCGGGGGGTTGTGCGACGTGACCCGTGCGCCGGTCACCCGGCGGGCCGACGGTCCCGGCGGGCCGACGGTCCCGGCGGGGAGAGGGTGCCGGTGAGCCGACGGCCCAGACCAGCCGACGGTCCCGGTGAGCCGGCAGTCTCCGCCCGGGTGACGGGCACGGGGGCCTGTGGACACCGCCGTCACCTGCCCGGATGCCGGCTGTCGCACATGCGGCCGTGGGCCGGGAGCCGGGAGTCCCGATCGGGCGCCGGGGCCCGGCGCCCGGGCCGGGAGCCGGGCGTCCGGGGGCCTGCGGCCGGGGCCGGGGCCGGGGCCGGGGCCGGGAGCCGGGCGCCGGAGCCTGGGCCGGGCGCGGCCCGCCCGGGGAGGCGGGCGTCACGCCATGCGTCGGCGGGCGTCCTCGGCGCGCACCCGGCGCCAGCGGTTGAGCAGCCCCTCGGGCACCTCTTCCGCGGTCAGCGCGAACACAAGGTGGTCACGCCACGCCCCGTCGATGTGAAGATAACGTGGACGAAGCCCTTCCTCACGGAATCCGAGTTTCTCCACGACCCGGCGGCTCGGCGCGTTCTCGGGGCGAATACAGACTTCGACGCGGTGCAGGCCGACCGTGCGGAAGCAGTGGTCCACGGCGAGCGCGACCGCCGTCGGCATCACTCCGCGGCCCGCCACATCCTGGTCGACCCAGTAGCCGATGTGCCCGGAGCACATGGAGCCCCACGTGATGCCGGCCACGGTGAGCTGCCCCACCAGGCGTCCCCCGTACTCGACGACGAACGGCAGCATCCGGCCCGCGTGCGCCTCGGCGCGCAGATGGCGGACCATCTGGCGGTAGGTGGGCCGCTGGGTTATCGGGCCCGTGGGCGGGGGCGGCGGGATGGTCGCCTCCCAGGGGCGCAGCCAGTCCCGGTTGCGGCGGTTCACCTCTCGCCAGGCGCGCTGGTCGCGCAGCCTTATGGGGCGGAGGGCTACCTCGCCGTCCGCCAGCTCGACGGGCCAGGACGGGCTGTTCAGTGCGCACTCCCTGGGGGTACCTCCCAGGCCGCTTCGGCGCTGGGCGAGGGTCTGGAATGGTCGCCGCCGCGGAGCTGCTGCACGGCGTGCGGCAGCAGCGGCGCCAGGACGGCCAGGCCGTCGCGCACACCACCGGTGGACCCGGGCAGATTGACGATCAGTGTCCGGCCGGCGACTCCGGCGAGCCCCCGCGAGAGGGCCGCCGTAGACACCTTCTCCCTTCCGAACGCCCGGATGGCCTCCGCGATGCCCGGCACCTCGTGGTCGATGACCTCCCGGGTCGCCTCGGGGGTGCGGTCGGTCGGTGAGATCCCGGTGCCGCCGGTCGTCACGATGACGTCGTACCCGTCCGCGACGCCGGCACGCAGGGCCTGCTCCACCGGGTCGCCGTCCGGCACCACCCGGGGGCCGCCCACGGCGAAGCCGAGCTCCTCGAGCGCCTCGGCGATCAGCGGGCCGCCCGTGTCGGCGTACACACCGGATGCGGCACGGTTGGAGGCGGTCACGACGAGCGCCCGGCCGGGGCTCTCCGGGGCGTCCTCGCCGGCGTGGTCGTGGTGCGGAGCGTGCGGGGCACGCCCTGTCCCGCCGTGGTGCGGAGTGTGGCGGGATCCTCCGGTCTCGCCGTGGTGCGGAGTGTGGCGGGAGTCCCCGGTCTCACCGTGGTGCGGAGTGTGGTGAACGTGTCCGGTGTGGGGGGCGTGCCCTGCGCCGTCGTGGTGCGGGGCGTGTGGGCCGTGCCCTGCGCCGTCGTGGTGGGGGGCGTGCGGGCCCTGCCCCGCGCCGTCGTGCTGCGGCGTGTGTGGGCCGTGCCCCGCGCCGTCGTGCTGCGGCGTGTGCCGGGGGGCTTCCTGGTGGTCGGTCATGCTTCTGCCTCCGGGCGGGTGCGGGTCCAGTGGCCCGACCTGCCGCCGGTCTTCTCCTCCACGCGGACGTCCGTGATCACCGCCGCCTTGTCGACGGCCTTCACCATGTCGATCACCGTGAGCGCCGCCACGCTGACCGCGGTGAGGGCCTCCATTTCGACGCCGGTGCGGTCGGTGGTCCTCACGGTCGCCAGGATCTCGACGGCATCGTCCGCGACGGCCAGGTCGACCGTGACGCCGGAGACGGCCAGTGGGTGGCAGAGGGGGATCAGGTCGGGGGTGCGCTTGGCACCCATGATGCCCGCGATCCGCGCCGTGGCCAGTGCGTCGCCCTTGGGCAGGCCGCCGTCCCTGAGCAGTTCGACCACCCGGGGGCTCACCAGCACCCGGCCGCTCGCGCGCGCGGTGCGCGCGGTGACGTCCTTGCCGGAGACGTCGACCATCCGGGCGGCGCCCGATTCGTCGATGTGCGTGAGCCGGTCGCCCGGCCCCGGGCCGCGTCCGTCCCCGGCGCCCTGGCGGGCGCCGGGGTCCGGCGGGCTCCCCCGGCCCCGCTCGCCGCCCTGACCGCCCCGGACACCCTGCGCGCTCTGCACGCTGTGCTCACCCTGCAAGCCGTGCTCGCCCTGGAAGCCCTGCTCACCCTGCCGGGCCCGGAGGTCCTGCTCGGCCTCCCGGCCCCGGAGAGGGGGTCCGGGGGTCTCTCCCCTGGACATCGCCGTCATCTTCTGCGCTCCCGGTCCTGGTCCGGGCGCCACGGCGCACGGACCCTGTGTGCGCGACACGGTACCGCGCGGCGCGGCGCCTCAGCCGAGCAGGATCGTCTCCACCTTGGTGCCTGGGGCCACGGAGGACGTGTCCTCGGGGACGACGATCAGGGCGTCGGCATGGGCGAGCGCCGCGACCAGATGGGATCCGGCACCGCCCACCGGGGCGACGGTGCCCGTCTCGGGGTCGTACGTCCCCCTGAGGAACTGCCTGCGGCCCTCCGGGGACGTCAGCGGCGTCTCGGCGCGCAGCGTGGCGCTGACGGTGGGCCGGTGCACGTCGGGCAGGCCCCTGAGGGCGCGGATGGCCGGGCGGACGAACAACTCGAAGGAGACGTACGACGACACCGGGTTCCCGGGGAGCGCGAGCAGCGGGGTGCGCTCGGGGCCGATGGTGCCGAAGCCCTGGGGCTTGCCGGGCTGCATGGCGAGCTTGCGGAACTCGATGCCGCTGCCCGCCGCCGGGTCGTGCGCGTCCGCGGGGTCGCCGATGGCGGACAGCGCCTCCTTGACGACGTCGTAGGCGCCGACGCTGACGCCGCCGCTGGTCACCAGGAGGTCGGCGCGGATGAGCTGGTCCTCGATGGTGGCGCGCAGGGTGTCCGCGTCGTCGGTGACCGCGCCGACCCGGTAGGCGAGGGCGCCGGCGTCCCGCGCGGCGGCGGTGAGGGCGAAGCTGTTGGAGTCGTAGATCTGGCCGGGGCGCAGGTCGGCGCCGGGCTGGACCAGTTCGCTGCCGGTGGAGAGGATCACCACGCGCGGGCGCGGGCGCACGCGTACCGCATTGCGGCCGACCGCGGCGAGCAGGGAGATCTGCGGCGGGCCGAGGACCGTGCCGGCCGCCAGGGCGCGGTCGCCGGCGCGTACGTCGCTGCCCTGGGCGCGCACATGGGCGCCCTGCCGCGCGGGCCGGTACACCCGGACCTCGCCCGAGGCGCCCTCCGGAGCGGCGCTGTGCGCCCGCATGCCGGAGACGGGACCGCCTCCCAGGCCGCCGTCGGTCCACTCCACGGGTACGACGGCGTCCGCGCCGGGCGGCAGGGGGGCGCCGGTCATGATGCGGGCGGCCTGCCCGGGGCCGACGGTGGGCTGCTGGGCCTGGCCCGCGGCGACGTCCCCGATGACCGTGAGCACGGCGGGGGACTCCGCGTCGGCGGCCGAGACGTCCGCGGAGCGGACCGCGTAGCCGTCCATGGAGCTGTTGTCGAAGGGCGGGAGGGAGAGCGGCACCGCGATGTCCTCGACGAGGACGCAGCCCTGTGCATCCAGGAGGTGCAACTCGATGGGGTCCAGGGGCCGGACCGTGGCGAGGATGTCCTCCAGGTGCTCGGTCACCGACCAGAAGCGGTCCTGACCTGCGGCATGCGGGGTGGCGGTGCTGCTCAAATTGCTACATCTCCTCGGTGACGTAACGGCGGAGCCAGGCCCGGAAGTCGGGGCCCAGGTCTTCACGTTCGCACGCGAGTCTGACAATGGCACGCAGGTAGTCGCCACGGTCCCCGGTGTCGTAGCGGCGGCCCTTGAAGACGACGCCGTGCACCGGGCCGCCCACCTTCTCGTCGACGGCGAGTTGCTGGAGCGCGTCGGTGAGCTGGATCTCGCCACCGCGGCCGGGCTCCGTCCGGCGCAGTATGTCGAAGATCCCGGGGTCGAGGACATACCGGCCGATGACGGCGAAGTTGCTGGGGGCGTCCGAGACGTCGGGCTTCTCGACCAGGCCGCCGACCCTGACGACGTCGCTGTCCGTGGTGGCCTCCACCGCCGCGCAGCCGTACAGGTGGATCTGCTCGGGCTCGACCTCCATGAGCGCGATGACGCTGCCGCCCTGCTGCTTCTGCACCTCGACCATGCGGGCGAGCAGCGGGTCGCGGGGGTCGATCAGGTCGTCCCCGAGGAGGACGGCGAAGGGCTCCCTGCCGACGTGCGGAGCGGCGCACAGCACGGCGTGGCCGAGCCCCCTGGGGTCGCCCTGGCGCACATAGTGCATGGTCGCCAGGTCACTGGACTCCTGCACCCGGGCGAGCCTGGCGCTGTCGCCCTTCTTGGACAGCGCCTCCTCCAGCTCGTAGTTGCGGTCGAAATGGTCCTCGAGAGGGCGCTTGTTGCGGCCCGTGACCATGAGGACGTCGTTGAGGCCCGCGGCGACGGCCTCCTCGACCACGTACTGGATCGCCGGTTTGTCGACGACCGGAAGCATCTCCTTGGGCGTGGCCTTCGTGGCCGGAAGGAAACGCGTGCCGAGGCCGGCCGCGGGAATGACAGCCTTGCTGATCGGGGGGTGGGGAGACTCAGTCATGCCGCCACCATAACGGGTGGCTATGTGCGGTAACTGTGGCTCCACATAATTCATCGGCATATGAGTGCGTTCAGAGAGGTTTGTGAGCACCCCATGCGTCAGCGCGGGAAGAAATTCCCCGAGGGTTCCCATACTGAGAAGCGCGAGTTGCGCCGAGGGTTCCTGTCGGTGAGGGACAGGTTTACGGACGATGACGTCCAGAAGGCGGCGCGGCTCCTGGCGCGGCGCGCCCTGGAGCTTCCCGAGGTGGCGGCGGCGCGGACGGTCGCGGCGTATGTCTCGGTGGGCCGCGAACCGGGCACCCGGGCTCTGCTGGACGCCCTCCACGCGCGCGGTGCGCGTGTTCTGCTGCCGGTGCTGCTGCCCGACGACGACCTGGACTGGGGTGTGTACGAGGGCCCGGACTCGGTGGTGCGCGTCCCCCGTCCGGGGCGGCTCACCCTGGTGGAGCCGCGCGGCGCGCGACTCGGCCGTGAGGCGGTGCTCGCCGCCGACGTCGTCCTGCTGCCCGGTCTGGCCGTGGACGAGCGGGGGATGCGGCTGGGCCGCGGCGGCGGCTCGTACGACCGCGTACTGGCCCGTCTGGCGGCCGCGGATGCCGCCCCGGCCCTGGTGGTGCTGCTGTACGACACGGAGGTCGTGGAGCGGCTGCCAGGGCTGGCGCACGACCGGCCGGTGCAGGCGGTGGTGACGCCGTCGGGGGTGCGGAGGTTCTGAGCGTGCGGCCCTGAAGGGGCGCGGCGGTTCTGGACGGCGCGGGAGGGCGCGGGGTGACCGCCGAGGGGGGAGAGCGAGAGGGCGGGAAGGGGCGCGGGCCGGAAGAGACGCGGGCGGGAGCGCACCGGGCGCCCGGCGGGCGGGGGCCGCCGGGCGGGGCCCCGGGCAGGCGCCGCCGGGCGGGGCCCCCGGGCAGGGGCCGCCGGGCGGGGCGTCACCGCCCGCCGGGGACACCCGGCCTCAGGGCCGCCCGGCCTCAAGGCCGCAGGACCAGCGTGTCCCGGGTGCTCTTGTCGACCGCCTTCTGCGAGTAGGCCCAGGTGAGCAGGGAGCCGTTCACCCACTTGTCCGTCTGGTCGGTGTAGTGGGAGTCGTAGGCGTGTCCTGACGCGCCGGTGAGGTTGATCCACTTGGACTTGTCGAGGTCCTTGAGGTTGACCACCATCCGCATGGAGGGCACCCAGATGACTCCGTAGCCCCCGGCGGCGTTCCAGCCGGTGGCGTCCACGGCGGCCTGGCCGCCGCCCAGGTTCCACGGTCCGCGGTTCAGGAGGCGCTGCAGGATGCCCGGGCCTTCGGTGCCGAGGGTCTGGTTCTTCAGGGTCAGCCGGTGCAGGCGGCCCCAGCTCCAGGTGTCGATGTCCTTGCCGAGCTTCGCGGTGAGCTCCCAGCGGGCGTCCTTCATGGCCCGCGCGAAGAGCTGGTCGCGGGTCTTGGTGGCGGGCTCCAGGCGTGTCTTGGGCGACTGCCACCAGGCGTTGTGCTGGTCGTTCAGGATCCTGCGGACGACCTCGAACCAGCGGTCGCCGCCGTCCGGCTGCGCCGAGTCGGCGTCCCGCTCGCCGCACTCGGTCACCAGGTGCTTCTCCTCGTCCTCCGGGACGGTCTTGTCGGCCGGCGGCACGTTGAGGCACTGGCCCTCGACCCGCAGCTCCTTGGGGAGCTTGTTCCCGAACGCGAGCTTGAGGATGTTGCGCCAGACGGCGTTGAAGTACGCCGCGGCCGCCGAGTCCGGGTTCTGCGTGTAGTCCCAGCCCTCCAGGAGCTCCTGGGCCTGGCGGACGTACTTGTCGGAGACGTTGATCTTCAGCAGCTTGGGCGTGAGCAGCTTGGCGATCTCACTGCTGTTGTCCATCTGCATCTGGCGCATGTCGTCCGGCGAGATCTTGCCGCCGTTCTTGATCTTCGACTGGATCAGGTCGGTGATCCGCTGGCTGCGGGTGCCGTACTCCCAGTCGGTGGTCAGGAGGTAGGGGTACTTGTCCTTGCCGACGACGGCCTGGTTGGCGGTGACGATGTAGCCGCGCTTCGGGTTGTACTCGTTGGGCAGCGCGGCCTGCTTGATGTACTGACCGGTCCAGCGGAACCTGGGGTCCCACCCGGGTGCCGGCAGGGAGCCGTCATAGCCCTTGGGCCGCACCGGGATACGGCCGGGGGCCTGGTAGCCGATGTTGCCCTTGGTGTCGGCGTAGACGAGGTTCTGGGAGGGCACCTCCAGGTGCCCCGCCGCCGCGCGGAACTGCTGCCAGTTCTGCGCACGGTCCAGCTCGAAGACGGCGTCCATGGACTTCCCGGGCGTCAGCGCGGTCCAGCGCAGCGCTACCCCGTAGCCGTCGCCCCGGTCGGGTGCCGCGGCGTCCACGGTGGCCTTCTTGCCGACCTTGACCAGTTCGTCGTCGCGGTCGGAGAGCAGCGGGCCGTTGTTGGTCTCCCTGACCGTGATCGTGACGGGCTTGCCGCCCGCCACCTTGATGGTCTCCTTGCGGGTCTTGAAGGGCAGCACCTGGCCGCCGTACTGGTAGCCGTTGCCGGAGAGCTTCTCCAGGTAGAGGTCAGTGACGTCGGCGCCCAGGTTCGTCATCCCCCAGGCGACGTCCTGGTTGTGACCGATGACCACACCCGGCATCCCGGAGAAGGTGTACCCGGAGACGTCGAAGTGGCAGGTGTCGGAGAGGGACCGGCAGTGCAGGCCCATCTGGTACCAGATCGAGGGCAGCTGCGGCGCCAGGTGCGGATCGTTCGCCAGCAGCGGCTTCCCGGTGATGGTGTGGGCTCCTGAGACGACCCAGGAGTTCGACCCGATGCCGCTGCCGCTCGGCCCGAAGACGGACGGCACCCCGTCCAGCACGTCCGAGACGGCCGACAGCTGGCTCTGCAGGCCGCCGGGGGCGGCGGCGTCGCCCGCGAGCCCGGTGCCCGCCGGGTCACTCGCCTGCTGGCCGGTCACCGAGCCTCCGGCGGACCCGGCGCCCCCCTGAGTGGTGCCCACGCTCCCCTGGGTGGTGCCCGCGTTCCCCTGGGGGGTCCCGGTGCTCTCCTGGGTGGTCCCGGTGCCGTCGAACGTGTCCGTGACGGCGTTGTAGGAGCCTTCCTGGACGATGGGCTTGTGCAGGCCGTAGGGGTACTCCGGGTAGAGGTCCTTGATCTGGGCTGCGCTCAGCCGGCTCGTCATCAGAGAGCGGTCGATCTCGTCCTGCATGTTGCCGCGCAGATCCCAGGCCATCGCCTTCAGCCAGGAGACCGAGTCGACCGGGGTCCACTTCTGCGGCTTGTAGTCGTTGCTGAAGCCCAGGGCGGCGTACTCGACCGAGATGTCGGCACCGTCCTTGCCCGCCAGGTACGCGTTGACTCCCTTGGAGTACGCCTGGAGGTACTTCTTGGTCGCGGGCGAGAGCTTGGAGTCGTACTCCTCCTGCGCCACCCGGTACCAGCCGAGCGTGCGGAGGTATTCGTCGGTCTTGATCTGGCTCTTGCCGAACATCTCGGAGAGCCGCCCGGAGGTCGTATGACGGCGGACGTCCATCTCCCAGAACCGGTCCTGGGCCTGCACATAGCCCTGCGCCATGAACAGGTCCTCGTCGGAGGAGGCATAGATCTGCGGGACGCCATACGAGTCCCGCTTCACGTCCACCGGACCGTCCAGACCGTGCAGCCTGACCGACCCCTTGGTCTGCGGGAAGGAGGCACGCACTGTGCTGACGCTCCAGTACGCGCCATAGCCGACGCCCACAACGATGGCCAGGACCAGAACCAGCACAAGGAGACGCGCACGGCGCCCCTTCTTTCGGCCGGACTTGCCGGACTTTCGACCGGAAGAGGCGGTGGTGGTGGAGGGCATCGCTGTCCTTGCAGTCCTTCGCGAGCGGCAGGGCGGAACGGGCGGTCGGGAACGTGCGGGCTGGGACGTACGGGCGCAAGTGCGGGCGGCCGTTCGGCCGGTGGCGCGAGAGCGCTGGAGCAACCATAGGCGCAGGAGCTGTGGGCCCCGGACGCGGCCATGGCTCTTCAGACCTTCTCCGGCCACCGCGGCACCCCGAGGGAGCCTGCCGGCCGCGACCGACTGCCGGGAACGCGTCAAGGAAGCGTTAACGATTAGGTAAGGTAACGAAGTACCTGGAGGTGCCCGGCGCGGGTGCCAGGTGCGCGGACGCGGCACGCGCGCGTGCACAGGCCCGTGCGCCGGGACGGCACTTGGGCCCAGAAGGGCACTCGGACCCAGAAGGGGAAGGAACGGCCGCTGACTGTCCACGACCTCAACCAGCTCCTGCTCGTCTGCTCGCTCGTGCTGCTCGTCGCGGTGGTGGCGGTCCGTCTCTCGTCCCGCAGCGGGCTCCCCAGCCTGCTCGTCTACCTGGGCATCGGCATCGCCATGGGGCAGGACGGCATCGGCAACATCGCCTTCGACAACGCCGAGCTGACTCAGATGGTCGGGTACGCGGCCCTGGTGGTGATCCTGGCCGAGGGCGGCCTGGGCACCAAGTGGAGTCAGATCAAGCCCGTCCTGCCGGCCGCCGTGGCGCTCTCCCTGGTGGGTGTCGCCGTGAGCGTGGGAGTCACGGCGACCGCGGCGCACTACCTGGCCGGGCTCGAGTGGCGGCAGTCCCTCATCATCGGCGCGGTGGTGTCGTCGACCGACGCCGCCGCGGTCTTCTCCGTCCTGCGCAAGGTGCCGCTGCCGTCCCGCATCACCGGCGTCCTGGAGGCCGAGTCGGGCTTCAACGACGCCCCTGTCGTCATCCTTGTGGTGGCCTTCTCCAGCAGGGGCCCCGTGGAGCACTGGTACGCGCTGCTGGGAGAGATCGCCATGGAGCTCGCGATCGGCGCCGCGATCGGGATCGCCGTCGCCTGGATGGGCGCCTACGGCCTGCGGAGGGTGGCCCTGCCCGCCTCCGGCCTCTATCCGATCGCGGTGCTGGCGATCGCCGTCACCGCGTACGCCGCCGGCGCGCTGGCGCACGGCAGCGGCTTCCTCGCCGTGTACCTCGCGGCGGTGCTGCTGGGCAACTCCCGGCTGCCGCACTGGCCCGCCACCCGGGGCTTCGCCGAAGGGCTCGGCTGGATGGCGCAGATCGGCATGTTCGTCCTGCTCGGACTGCTGGCCACCCCGCACGACCTGGTGGACGACATCCTGCCCGCGCTGATCATCGGCCTGGTGCTGACGGTGGTGGCCCGGCCCGTGGGCGTCGTGTTCAGTCTGCTGCCGTTCCGCATGCCGTGGCGGGAGAAGGCCCTGCTGTCGTGGGCCGGGCTGCGCGGCGCCGTGCCCATCATCCTGGCCACCATCCCGATGGTGACCGGCGTCCACGACAGCCGCCGGATCTTCAACATGGTCTTCGTCCTGGTGGTGGTCTACACCCTCGTCCAGGGCCCGACCCTGCCCTGGCTGGCCAGAAAGCTGCACCTGGGCGACGAGGAGGGCGCGGCCGACCTCGGCATCGAGGCGGCGCCCCTGGAGCGGCTGCGCGGCCATCTGCTGTCGGTGTCGATCCCCGAGGGCTCCCGGATGAACGGCGTCGAGATCAACGAGCTGCGGCTCCCCCTGGGCTCCGCGGTCACCCTGGTGGTGCGCGACGGCGCCTCGTTCGTCCCGCTGCCCACCACCCTGCTGCGGCAGGGCGACGAGCTCCTGGTGGTGGCGACGGACCCGGTGCGGGACGCCGCGGAACGCCGACTGCGCGCGGTCGCCCGCGGCGGCAAGCTCGCCGGGTGGCTGGGGACCGGTGGAGAGCAGGGCGATCGCCGGGGGCCCGCGCGGGGCCACTGACCGGTCGTCGACCGGGCTGGTGGCTGGGCCGCTGAGCGGGGCGCCGACCAGGCCACTGGCCGGCCCGTGAACGGGCCCCGATCAGGCCGCCGGCCAGGGCGCCGATCAGGCCGCCGGCCAGGGCGCCGATCAGGCCGCCGGCCAGGGCGCCGACCTGGGCGCCGGCCTGGGCGCCGGCCTGGGCGCCGACCTGGGCGCCGGCCTGGGCATCAACCTGGGTGGAGCGCGCGGCGGCGGCTCCGCGGTGCGCGGAGGGGGCTCCCCCGCACGTCCCCCGCGCGCGTGGCGTGGATCACCGCGCCCCCATGGCAGTGGACTCCCACCGCGGAATACGTCACTATGGACCGTCGTTAGCACTCAACGAGTGAGAGTGCCAGGAGGAAGACCAGTGCCGACCTATCAGTACCAGTGCACCGAGTGCGGCGAGGGCCTCGAGGCGGTGCAGAAGTTCACCGACGACGCCCTGACCGAGTGCCCCAACTGCGGTGGCCGCCTGAAGAAGGTGTTCTCCGCCGTCGGCATCGTCTTCAAGGGATCGGGCTTCTACCGGAACGACAGCCGTAGCTCGTCCAACGGGTCGTCCTCGAAGTCGTCGTCCGGGTCGAAGACGTCGGGCTCCTCCTCGGACTCGGCTTCCTCCTCGTCCGGATCCGGCTCGGGTTCGGGTTCGGGGTCGGGATCGGGCTCGAAGGACTCCGGCTCGTCGTCGTCCTCAAGCACCAGCACCAGTTCTTCGGCGGCTTAGCGGCGCGGGGGCCGGACCGGGGCTCGGCAGCCGCGGGGCGCCTTCGCGGCGGGCTGGCCGTGCAGCTCCCTCTGGCTCAGTAGTCCATCGCCTCGTCAGCGGGCTGGCCGAGCGGCTTCTCGGGGTCAGCAGCTCATCGGCGGAGCGGCTCGTCGGTGGGTCGGCGGACCGGCTCGTCGGCGGAGCGGCTCGTCGGTGGGTCGGCGGACCGGCTCGTCGGCGGAGCGGCTCGTCGGTGGGTCGGCTCGTCGGTGGACCGGCGGATCGGCCCGTCGATGGGCCGGTTCATCGGCGGATCGGCTTCTCGGCCCGCTTGGTAGCCCGTCGGCCGGGCCCGCCGAGCCGCTCGTCTGCGGCTCAGGAGTTCTTCGGCGGCGCAGCGGGCGGTTGCGTGCCTCCCCGTGCTCCTTCCTTGGTGGGCCGTCGGTGCGCCGGTGCCCGCGGGACCGCGGTGGCAGTCCTCACGAGACCCGGCCGTTCCCACGGCGGGTCTCGGTCGCAATCTTGTCCGGATACTGTGCTGACCATGGCGAACAAGGCGAACGCGACGCAGGCCGAGATCGGTGTCATCGGCGGCTCCGGCTTCTACTCCTTCATCGAGGACGTCACCGAGGTCCAGGTGGACACCCCTTACGGGGCGCCGAGCGACTCGCTCTTCGTGGGTGAGGTCGCGGGCCGCCGGGTGGCCTTTCTCCCCCGGCACGGCCGCGGCCACCACCTGCCCCCGCACCGGATCAACTACCGCGCGAACCTGTGGGCGCTGCGCGCCGTGGGCGTCCGCCAGGTGCTGGCCCCGTGCGCCGTGGGGGGTCTGCAGCCCGAGTACGGGCCGGGCACCCTCCTCGTTCCCGATCAGCTCGTGGACCGCACGAAGAGCCGGGCGAACAGCTACTTCGACGGGGAGCCGCTGCCGGACGGCACGACCCCGAAGGTGGTCCACGTGTCCCTCGCCGACCCCTACTGCCCGACCGGGCGCCGGATCGCCGTCAAGGCGGCCCGCGGCCGCGACTGGGAGCCGGTGGACGGCGGCACCCTCGTGGTCGTCGAGGGCCCCCGCTTCTCGACCCGTGCCGAGTCCCGCTGGCACGCGGCCCAGGGCTGGTCCGTCGTCGGCATGACCGGCCACCCGGAGGCGGCACTCGCCCGCGAGCTGGAGCTCTGCTACACCTCGATCACCCTGGTCACCGACCTGGACGCGGGCGCCGAGACCGGCGAGGGCGTGGTGCACGAGGAGGTGCTGAAGGTGTTCGCCGCCAATGTGGGCCGGCTGCGCACGGTGCTGTTCGACGCGGTGGCCGAACTGCCGGCGGAGGCGGGCCGGGAGTGCCTGTGCGGCGGTGCGCTGAACGGTCTGGAGACGGGGATCGTGCTGCCGTGAGGCACGGTGCCGCCTGCACCGGTGAGGCCGGAGCGGGGGAGGAGCCCGGTGACGGTGCCGGAGCCGGTGAACGCCTGAGTGGCTCGCGGCCATGACGGATGGCACGCCTCCTGCGCCGGGGCGGCGGAGCCTCACCTTCGGGTGAGGAAGTTATCCACAACCGGTGAGTTGTCCACGGGCCTCAGCGGGATCCGGCAGATCGCCGCATCGTGGGAGGGCCTCTCCGGACTCTTACGCAGGCGGTGGTCGTCATGTCCCAGTTCCCCTCGTCCTCTCCCGATTCCTCTCCTTCCGGCTCCTCTCCTTCCGGTCCCGATTCCTCTCCTTCCGGCTCCTCTCCTTCCGGTCCCGACTCCTCTCCCTCCGGCTCCTCTCCTTCCGGCTCCTCTCGCTCCGGTCCCGGCTCCTCGTCCTCCTCCTCTCTCTCCGTTCCCGGCCGCCGCGCGGATCTCTTCGCGGCGGCAGCGCGGGTGGAGCCTCGCACCTCCGCGGCGGCGCGGCCCGTGCCGTCGTGGGCGGCCCCGGAAGCCATGCCCTCCAGAGGGGACGCCATGCCCTCCAGAGGCGCGCCGCCCAGCTCCGCGGCCACCGCGAGCGCGCTCGGCAGAGGCGCACAGCCCGTCCCCGCCGGCAGCTACCGCGGAGGCACACAGTTCGTCCCCGCGGGCGACCGCGGCGGGGGCGCGCCGCCCACATGTGAGGTGCCGCACTTCGCCCCGGTCCGGGTGGGTCCCGGTCACCCCCGGCTCCGCCGGCTACTGCGCCACCGCAGACGTGCCGTGGCCGCCGGTCTGGCGATGACCGCGGCCGCCCTCGTCGCGGCGGCACCGTCCGACTCCGGCCGAGCGAGGCCGCAGCCCGGGGACCACCCGGCCGCCCGGCACCCCGCACACCCGGCACCCGAGCTGGTGACCGCCCCCGTACGCATCGCCGACGCGGACACGGCCCGGCTGCTGCACCCCGGCGACAGGGTGGACGTGATCGCGGCCGACGCCCAGGGCCCTGGCGGTACCGGGCAGCCCCAGGTGGTGGCGGAGGGCGCCCGCGTCGTGGAGGTGCCGGAGCCGACGGACGGCGGCGTGGGCACCGGCGCGCTGGTCGTACTCTCCGTACCCCGTCCGACCGCCGCCCGGCTCGCCGGAGCCGGGGCCACGGCAAGGCTGGCGGTGACACTGTGCTGACGCTCCAGTACCCAGCGCACGACGTTTCCGTGTCAAGTCCCACATATGAGTCAGCGAAATGGACAGGCCTCCCGCGCGCTGCCGTAGGTTGCGGACCTGATTACTCCACAAGCTGCCCATGTGAAGAAAGGCCTCTCGGTGAGCGTGAACCAGGAGCCCAGCGTCTGGCAGGGCTTCAAGTCCTTCCTGATGCGCGGAAATGTCGTGGATCTGGCGGTCGCGGTGGTCATCGGCACCGCATTCACCAACATCGTCAATTCCGTGGTGAAAGGCGTCATCAACCCGGTCGTCGGCGCCTTCGGTACCAAGGACCTGGACAAGTACAGCTCGTGTCTCAAGGACCCCTGCCGGTACGACCTCAAGACGGGGACGGTCACGGAGGGCGTCCCCATCATGTGGGGCACGGTGCTCAGCTCCGCCCTCAGCTTCCTGATCACCGCGGCCGTCGTCTACTTCCTCATGGTGCTGCCGATGTCCAGGGTGCTCGCCCGGCAAGCGGCGCGGAGGGCCGCCAAGGAGGGCACGAAGGATGCCTCGGACATCACCGAGCTGGAGGTTCTCCAGCAGATCCGCGACGAGCTGGTGGCCCAGCGCGGCGGCCCCGTCGTCGGCCACTAACGGCCCGGCCGCTAACGGCCCCCGGCGGGCGGGCCGGCCCGGTGGCCACCGTCCGCCGCGCAGGCCTCTTGGGCTGCCGTGGCGGCCATCGCGGCCACCCCAGCCGTCGCGGCCGTCCCATGGTGAAGGCCGTCCGGTGGCTGCGGGAGGGCCCGGGCCACCGGGTTCAGCTGTGGTGGGGCGGCTTCTCGTCGAGGAACCGTGCGAGGTCCGCGGCGCTGTCGCCGCCTCCCGAGGGCCGCTCGCCCCAGCCCTGGTCCGAGTCGTCGGAGGACCGCTGCGACAGCGGGTCGTCGAAGACGATCATGTCCTTCCGACGGGCCGAGGCCGTCGAGCCCGAGGAAGCCCTCGGACCGGACCCGGCCGCCGGACGCGACGGACCCTCTGGCTCGGAAGGCGTCTGCCGATCGGACGCTGCCTCGGCGTCACGCGACGCGGGGCCGGAAGCGGTGGTCATGCCCCCAGCGTACGACCCGTCGTCGCGACCCACCCCCAGGGTCCGCACCCCGGACCGCCCCCGGCCAGGGCGCGACGCAGGGGCGCCCGGCCAGGGACTCCCGTGGCGGAACCCACCACCTCCCGACCGACCGCACACCGGCCCACCACACCGACGTCCCCACCGCCCACACACCGGCCATCCGCCTCCGCCTCCCCACCGCCCACACGCCGGTCCCCCACACCGACGTCCTCACCGCCCACACGCCGACCGACCGCCCCCATCTCCCCGCCAACCACACACCACCCGACTCGACCCGTCTCCCCCGTCTCCCCGCCAGCCGCACACCACCCCACCGCCCCCACCTCCGGCCCAACCACACACCGCCCCACCGCCGCCACCTCCCCGCACGCACCGATCGACACGGCCCCGGAGGGGCCGCCGGGTGAGACGGTTCTGCTGTGCTGGGCACATGACCTCCAGTTCCGGCTCCCCCTCCGACTCCCCCTCCGGTGCGTCCGACGGCCGTCCCCCGCCGACCCGGCCGGTGCGCAGGATCTCCGCGCGGCGCCGCGACGAGTCCCACCGGGTCGCCTCGCCCCTGGAGCTCTTCTTCGACCTCTGCTTCGTGGTGGCCATCGCCCAGGCGGGCGGGCAGCTCGTCCGCATGATCGCGGCGGACCACTTGGGCGAGGGCCTGCTCGACTACGCGATGATCTTCTTCGCCATCTGGTGGGCCTGGATGCAGTTCTCCTGGTTCGCCTCGGCGTACGACAACGACGACGTCCTCTACCGTCTGGCGACCCTCGTCCAGATCGCCGGGGTGCTGGTGCTGGCGGCCGGCGTCTCGCGGGTCTTCGTGAGCCACGACTTCCTGGCCGTCTGGCTCGGCTACGCGATCATGCGCCTGGCGCTCTCCGCCCAGTGGCTGAGAGTGGCGGGCGCCGCCACGGGCAGGGAGCGGGGGATGGCCCTGCGGTACGCGACGGGCGTGCTGCTCTGCCAGGCGGGCTGGCTGGCCGTGCTGCTCGCGCCGAGGCCGGCCAGGCCCTGGGTGTTCCTGGTGATGGCGATCGCCGAGATCTGTGTGCCGCCCTACGCGGAGCGGCGTGCGAAGTCGTCCTGGCACCCGCACCACATCTCGGAGCGGTACGGCCTTTTCACCATCATCGTGCTGGGCGAGTCGATCGCCGCGGCCACGGCAGCCGTGAAGTCCGGCATCGAGGAGAACGACGCGCTGACCGAGCTGCTGCCGTATGCGGCGGGCGGACTGCTGCTGGTGTTCTCCGCGTGGTGGATCTACTTCGTGGTTCCCATCCACGGCCATCTGCGCACCAAGCGGCGGGCCTTCCTCTGGGGCTACGGCCACTACCTGATCTTCGCCTCGGCGGCGGCACTGGGTGCGGGCATCGAGGTGGCCGTGGAGCAGACGGTGGGCGGGGCCGACATCCCCCGGCTCACCGCCAACGCCGCCGTGACGGTACCGATGGCGGTGTACCTGCTCACGGTGTGGGCGCTGCACGCCCGCTTCTCCAAGGTAGGGGCGGTCGAGCAACTGGTGCTGCCCGGCACCGCGGTGGCTGTGCTGGCCTGTACGTTCGCCGGGCACTGGGCGGTCCTCGCGGCGGGTGCCGCGGCGGCGCTCGCCGTGGCCACGGGCACCGCTCTCACCGCGCGGACGGCGGCCCGCGAGGCCCGGACCGGGGAGCGGACGGCCACCGGTGGCGAACCCCCGTGATACGCATGCCGCATGACGGAGCACAGTGACGATCGACGCGGCGCGGACGGGCCGCAGGCGGGGCACGACGCGGGCGGTGCGGGCCGGGTCCCGGCGCGACGGGACGCTCTCACGGACGTTCCCGGGCTGCGCGTCGGGCACACGACGCTGACCGGCGGCGGGTGGCTCACGGGCACCACGGTGGTGCTCGCCCCGGAGGGCGGCGCGGTGGCGGCGGTGGACGTCCGCGGTGGCGGCCCCGGCACGAAGGAGACGGACGCGCTCGACCCGCGCAATGTGGTCCAGCGGATCGACGCGGTGGTGCTGACCGGCGGCAGCGCCTACGGCCTCGACTCCGCGTCGGGCGTGATGGCGTGGCTGGAGGAGCAGGGCCGGGGGGTGCGGGTGGGGCCCGATCCTGCACATGTGGTTCCGGTGGTGCCGGCCGCCTGCTGTTTCGACCTGGGCCGCGGCGGGGACTTCCGGGCCCGGCCGGACGCCGCCACCGGGCGCGCAGCGGTCGAGGCCGCGGCGGCCTCGGGGCCGGGCGCCCCGGTCGCCACGGGCTGCGTCGGGGCGGGCACGGGCGCGGTGGTCGGCGGCGTCAAGGGCGGTGTCGGCACGGCGAGCACGGTGCTGGCGTCCGGGGTGACGGTCGGCGCGCTGGTCGTGGCGAACGCCGCGGGTTCGGCGCTGGATCCCGCCACGGGCGTCCTGTACGGGGAGTACCTCGGGGGCCGGGTGCGGTATCCCGACGCGGCGGTGCACGAGACGGCGCGGCGGCGGCTGGCCGAGGCCGCGGGGGGCGCGCCGCCTCCGTTGAACACCACGCTCGCCGTGGTCGCCACCGATGCCGCGCTGACCCGGGCCCAGGCCCAGAAGCTCGCCGGCACCGCGCACGACGGCATCGCCCGCGCCGTGCGGCCCGTGCATCTGCTGCACGACGGGGACACGGTGTTCGCGCTGGCCACCGGCGCCCGTCCGCTGACCGGCGGCGCCGGCGAGGGACCGGCGGAGCCGGGGAGCGAGGCCGCCGCGCTGGCGCAGGCGGCCGCCGTGGCCGCGCAGAACGAGATCCTGGCGGCGGGCGCGGACCTGGTGACGCGGGCGATCGTCGCGGCGGTGCGGGCGGCCGAGTCGGTGTCGGGCCCGGGCGGCACGTTCCCGTCCTACCGCGAGCTGTACGAGTCCCGGTAACGGCCACCGCCCGCACCGGCTTTGAGAAGGGCGGCGCAGCCAACTGGAGGGAACCATTCCCGCCGAGTCCGTCTCTCTACCCACAACGGAGCAGATCACCTGGATCGCCCGGGTCGCGAAGATCGCGCTTATCACGGACCAACTGGAGCAAACTCGTGACAACGCAGGACATGGTGGGGCAGAGGGCGGCGGAGCGGGAGACCGCCGTACGGGGTGTCCAGCCGGTGCGGCCGAGCCGCGGGCGTGCCGCCCGGCGGGCTCTGCCGGCGTGCGCCGTGCTCGCGGTCGGCGCGCTGACCCTGACCGCCTGCGGCGGCGACGCCTCGGCGGACAACAGCAAGGGCAGCGGTCACCAGGGGAGTGCGAGCGGCGGCAGGAACTCGGGGCGCATCTCCACCGCGAAGATCGCCATCTCGGCGAAGGACGGTTCCACGGACGCCTCGATCAATGCCACCGGTGTGAAGGTCAGCGGCGGCAAGCTGACGAAGGTCAGCATGACCGAGGCGGTGAGCGGCCGGTCGGTGCCGGGGACGATCTCGGCGGACGGCTCGGTCTGGAAGCCCGACGACCAGCTGGAGCGCGCCACCCAGTACCGCATATCGGCCACGGCCAAGGACGCCAGGGGGCGCCCGGCGGCGGCCAACGCGCAGTTCACCACGGTCACTCCGGCCCACAGCTTCATCGGCACCTACACTCCGGACGGCGGCACGACGGTCGGGGTCGGCATGCCGGTCTCGTTCCACTTCGACAAGGCGATCTCGGACAGGAAGGCGGTGCAGTCCGGCATCGACGTGACGTCCGGCAGCGGGCAGGAGGTGGTGGGCCACTGGTTCGGCGCCAACCGGCTGGACTTCCGGCCGCAGTCGTACTGGCGGGCTGGTTCCAGGGTGACCGTGAGGATCCACCTGGACGGCGTGGAGGGCGCGAAGGGGGTCTACGGCGTGCAGGACAAGACGGTGACGTTCACCGTCGGCCGGTCCCAGGTCTCCACGGTGGACGCGGGCACCCAGACGATGACGGTGGTCAGGAACGGCAAGACCGTCAAGACCATCCCGATCTCGTCGGGCAGCCTGCAGCACACCACCTACAACGGCCGGATGGTGATCTCGCAGAAGTTCACCCGGACCCGTATGCAGGGGTCCACCGTCGGCTTCGGCGGGGAGTACGACATCCCGGACGTCCCGCATGCGATGCGTCTGACGGACTCCGGCACCTTCATCCACGGCAACTACTGGTACGCCCGCGGCAACCCGCCGTTCGGGCGGCAGGGCACGAGCCACGGCTGCGTGGGCCTGCAGGACGTGCGGGGCGGCGGGGCCGCCACCCCGGCCGAGTGGTTCTTCGACCACTCGCTGATCGGGGACGTCGTGACGGTGAAGAACTCGCCGGACAAGACCGTCGCCCCCGGCAACGGGCTGAATGGCTGGAACATGTCGTGGAGCGCCTGGAAGGCCGGCAGCGCACTCTGAGGCGGGCGTCCGCGAGCCCGGGCGCGCGCGGCCGGCATCCGAGGCCCGACCGACCGCGCCCGGACCGGCGCCCGCACCTGAACTGCCCGTCCGCGGGGGCCAGATGAGGAACTTCTCGCGCAGACCGTGCGTTTTCCTGGTTCCTGGACATGACGGCCCGGGAAGGGGCTACGGTATGCACTCACGAGGTGACATGTAGCAACGCCGGGAGAAGCCTTGAGCGTTCCGTACGAAACAGCGTGCGAACCAGCCGAGTCGCCGGAGACTCCGGAGGAGCAGCTCGCGCGGCTCCTCGGGCGCGCCCTGAACTCCTTCGAGCTCCCCGACGAGATCCTGCGCCGTCTCGACACGGCCCTCGCGTACGACGGCTCACTGCACTCCGCGCACCACAGCGGCGGCCTGCACCGGCTCACCTACCGGCACACCTGGCTGCTCACCGACGGCAGCGCCGTCACCCTATGGGAGCTGGTCCACAACACCCCCCTGCCGCCCGAGGCCACCCCCGGCGCCCCGGAGACGCCCCGCTCCGAGCCGCCCACCGGTTCGCGCCCCGAGCAGCACGAGCTCTATGCCGACGAGGCAGAGCTCCGTGCCGCCGTGGCGCGGCTGCCGCTGCCGGCGGACGAGCCGCAGGACTTCGATCCGCCCGTACCGGTGCAGAGCCCACCCGTCCCGCTCACCCGGCACGCCTACGTCCCGGACAACTCCGCTGACCACGCCCGCCGCGTGCTGCGGCGCGCGGAGAACGCCGACCGGCCGGGCCTGGACACCTTACGCCTGCTCGGTACCGCCTTCGCGCACCAGATCACACAGGCGTTCGGACGCCCCGTGCCGCCCGGGGAGGCCTGGCTGGGGTACTCCCTGTACGAGCACGCCTTCCTGCTGGCGGACGGCCGGGAGGTCAGCCTCTGGGAGGTGGAGCACACGGCCACCCCCGACGGGCGACACATGTGCGAGGTCTACGCCAGCGAGGCCGAGGCCCGCCAGGCCATGGCACTGCGCGCCTCCCGCACCCCCTGAGGACCTACCCCACGGCACCGGCACGGCCGGCTCAGCGGCGGCCCTCGGTGAACTGCCGCACAAGACCGGCGAAGGCCGCACGCTCCGCGGGAGTCAGTTCCACGGTCTCGGTCGGGGGCACCACCTGACGCGGCATCGCATGAAGGGCCTGTACCCGCCGCCACCCGGCAAGACCCGGCCGGTCCCGGCCGCTGCCGCGCTCCGGCACGGCAGGTCGGCGCCCCCGGTGCGGCAGGCGTCCACCGTGCGGCCGGGCGCGTTCCGCCTGTCGTTCCCGGCCGGACGGGTGCGACGGACGTACCCTGGGGTTCGTCCGCACCATGCGGGCGAGCCGGGCCAGCCCGCGTGGCACCGCGGTGCGCACAGCGTTCACGGCGGTGGTCGCCGCGGTCAGAACGACCTGCCCCAAGCGCCGAATTGTCGAGACGTGTTCGGACATATCACCCAGTAGACCGCATGATGCCGGCACCTGACAGGCGATTATGAGACAGAACGGCGCGAAGCGATTTCCGCACCCCCTCCGGAGCGCGGGGAACCGCGCGGCCACCCACGGCCCGGCCACCCACGGCCACCCGGCCGGGTCCAGGGGCCACCTCCGACGGCCTCAAGGCAGGGGACGAGGGCCCGTAGGGGCTGCTTCTGCCGTCTGCGGGCCACCGGCCGGTGGGGCGTCGCTCGCGTGGTTCCCCGCGCCCCTTCCGGGGCGCGGGTCACGTGCGGCGGTGGACCGCGCGGCCCTGGCCCCCTTCAGCACCACCACCAGCGCCGTGCACACGCACACGCCGGCCGCGATCGCCACCAGGTAGAACAGCGGCCCACCGATCAGCGGCACCACGAAGATGCCGCCGTGCGGCGCCCGGAGCGTGCAGCCGAAAGCCATCGAGAGGGCGCCCGTGACCGCGCCGCCCGCCATCGACGAGGGGATGACCCGCAGCGGGTCGGCCGCGGCGAACGGGATGGCGCCCTCGGTGATGAAGGACGCGCCGAGCAGCCAGGCCGCCTTGCCGTTCTCCCGCTCGGTGCGGGTGAAGAGCCGGCCGCGCACCACGGTCGCGAGCGCCATGCCCAGCGGGGGCACCATGCCCGCCGCCATCACCGCGGCCATCACCTTGAGGCTGCCGGTGGTCGGTCCCGCAAGGCCGCCCACCGCGAAGGTGTACGCGACCTTGTTCAGCGGGCCGCCGAGGTCGAAGCACATCATCAGGCCGAGGACGACGCCGAGGATCACCGCGTTGGCGCCGGACAGGCCCTTCAGCCAGTCCGTGAGGGCGCTCTGCAGGGACGCGATGGGCTTGCCGATCACCAGATACATCAGGAAGCCGACGACGATCGACGACACCAGCGGCATGACGACCACGGGCATGATGCCGCGCAGCGGAGCAGGGATCCGAAGGCGTTGCAGGCCCAGCACCACCGTGCCGGCGATCAGGCCGGCCACGAGGCCGCCGAGGAAACCGGCGTTGATGGTGACCGCGACGGAGCCGCCGACGAATCCGGGGACGAGGCCGGGGCGGTCCGCCATCCCGTAGGCGATATAGCCCGCGAGCACCGGGATGAGGAAGCCGAAGGCCAGGCCGCCGGTCTGGAAGAGCAGCGCGGCCCAGCTGGTGTGGTCGGTCCAGACGAAGTGCTCGGCGACGGACGGGGCCTTGTCGATGCGGTAGCCGCCGATCGCGAAGCCGAGCGCGATGAGGAGGCCGCCCGCGGCGACGAACGGCACCATGTAGCTGACGCCGGACATCAGCCAGGTGCGGAGTCTTGTCCCATACCCATCGGTGTGCGCACCGGCGCTCTCCACGGGCGTGCGCGCTGCCGCGCCCCGCCCGGACTCCCCCGCGCCGGCACCTGTCCCCGCGGTCCGGTGCGCCGGCGCGTCGCCCGGCGCCGGCGTCGTGCCGTGGGCGGCCAGGGCGCGGGCCTCGGCTATGAGGTCGGCGGGGCGGCTGATGCCCGCCTTCACGCCCACGTCGACGGTGGGCTTCCCCGCGAACCGCTCCTTCTCGCGTACCGGCACGTCATGGGTGAAGATCACCGCGTCGGCGGCGGCTATCACCGCGGGGTCCAGCCGGGTGAAGCCCGCCGAGCCCTGGGCCTCGACGGACAGTTCCACGCCCGCCGCGCGTCCCGCGTTCTCCAGCGCCTCGGCCGCCATGTACGTGTGCGCGATCCCGGTGGGGCAGGAGGCCACGGCGACGATCCGGAACGGCCGCCCTCCGGCACCGTCCGCCGTTTCGGTCCCCACCTTGGTCCCGGGCACCGCCTCCGTCCCGGACCCCGCCTCCCCCGCGTGCGCGTCCGGCTCCGCGTCCGTCTCCGCCTCCGCGTCCGCCTCCGCCTCCGCGTCTGCCTCCGCAGCAGGCTCCTCGCCGCGGATCAGTGCCGCGGCCCGGGCCGGGTCGTCGGCCAGGCGGAGGGCCGCGGTGAAGTCGGCGTCCATGAGCCGGCGGGCCAGGGCGGAGAGCATGGTCAGGTGCGCGTCGTCGGCGCCCGCCGGTGCGGCGATCAGGAAGATCAGGTCGGCGGGCCCGTCGGGGGCGCCGAAGTCGATGCCGCCGGCGCTGCGGCCGAAGGCGAGCGTGGGCGCGGTGACGTGCGCGCTGCGGCAGTGCGGGATGCCGATGCCGCCCTCCAGGCCGGTCGGCATCTGCGCCTCGCGGGCGGCCACGTCGGCGAGGAAGCCGTCCAGGTCCGTCACGCGGCCGAGGGCCGCCATCCGTTCGGCGAGGGTGTGTGCCGCGGTCTCCTTGGTGTCGGCGGACAGGTCGAGGTCGACCAGGTCCGCGGTGATCGTGTCGCTCATCGCGGGCTCCTCTGTTCGCGTGCGGACGGGTTCACGGGGCTCGGGACGGCGAGGGGCCGCTCCAGGGGCACGTCCCTGGTGACCGTCACCGCGGACGGCACGAGGTCGGACGGGGTCGGCATGGCGCTGCCGGGAAGCCGGACCGCCGCCGTGCCGTGGGCGGTGGACGAGGCGAGCGCGTCCGGCCCGGCGCCGCCGGCGGTCAGGAACCCGGCGAGCGAGGCGTCCCCGGCGCCGACGTCGCTGCGTACGGCACCGGCCGGCGCGGTGCCGTACCAGGCACCGGAGGCGTCGACGAGGAGTTGACCGGCGGCGCCCAGGCTGGCGAGCACGGCGGCGGCGCCCAGGTCGCGCAGGTCCTCGGCGGCCTTGAGCGCGTCGCCCACCGTGGCGAGCGGGCGCCGCACGGCGGCGGACAGCTCGGCGGCGTTGGGTTTGACGACGTCCGGTCCCTCGCGCAGCGCGGACAGCAGAGCGGGGCCCGAGGTGTCCAGCGCGATCCTGGCGCCGGCGGCATGGGCGCGGGCCACCAGCTGCGCGTACCAGTCGGGTCCGAGGCCGCGCGGCAGGCTGCCGCAGCAGGCGATCCAGCGGGCGCCCGGGGACCGCTCGGCCACGGCGCCGAGCAGCGCCTCGGCCTCCTCGGGGGTGAGTTCCGGGCCCGGCGCGTTGATCTTGGTGAGGGTGCCGTCGGGTTCGGCGAGGGCGATGTTCGACCTGGTCAGGCCCGTGATGGGGACGGGGGCTGCCTCGATGCCCTGGGCGGTGAGCAGTTCGGCGACCAGGGCGCCGGGGGCGCCGCCGAGCGGGAGCACGGCGACGGTGCGGCGGCCTGCGGCGGCCACCGCTCGGGAGACGTTGACCCCCTTGCCGCCCGGGTCCATGCGCTCGCCCTCGGCCCGGACGATCTCGCCGCGGTCCAGGGACGGCACCTCGTATGTGCGGTCCAGGGAGGGGTTGGGCGTGACGGTGAGGATCATGCGGGCGTCTCCCCTCCCGCCGGGCCCGGGGCGCTGTCCGGCGGCTCCGGGTGGCCGTCGGGCGGTGTCGGGTCACCGTCGGGCGGTGCCGCGCGACGTGCCGGCGGTTGCGGACGGCCGTCGGGTGGGACGCGGAGGACCTCGGTTCCGGCGCGTTCGATGGCGGCGGCGTCCAGCGGGGAGAGGCCGGTGTCGGTGATGAGGAGGTCGACGTCGGTGAGGCCGGCGAAGCGGGCGAAGTGCTCCTGGCCGTACTTGGCCGAGTCGGCGAGCAGCACGACACGGCGGGCCGCGGCGACGGCCGCGCGCTTCACGGCGGCCTCGGCCAGGTCCGGTGTGGTCAGGCCGCCCTCGACGGAGAAGCCGTTGGCGGCGAGGAAGAGGACGTCGGCGCGGATCTCGCCGTAGGCGCGCAGCGCCCAGGCGTCCACGGCGGCACGGGTACGGTGGCGCACCCGGCCGCCGACGAGGTGGAGCTGGATGCCGGGGTGGTCGGCGAGCTGGGCCGCGGTGGGCAGGCTGTGCGTGACGACGGTCAGCGTCGACTCCAGCGGCAGCGCCGCGGCCAGCCGGGCGACGGTCGTCCCGGCGTCCAGGATCACGCTGCCGTCGGTCGGCAGCTCGCCGCGGGCGGCGCGCGCGATGCGGTCCTTCTGCTCGGCCGCGGTGCCCTCGCGCTGTGCGAGGTCGGGCTCGAAGTCCAGGCGGCCGGCCGGAATGGCCCCGCCGTGCACCCGGCGCAGCAGGCCCGCCCGGTCGAGGGCCTTCAGATCGCGGCGGATGGTCTCCGCGGTGACCTGGAAGGTGTCGCTGAGCGACAGCACGTCGACCCGGCCGCCCTCGCGGGCGAGTCGGAGGATTTCCTGCTGCCGCTCCTGGGCGTACATACGCGGGCGCCGCTCTCGTTCCGGTCGTTCTGGGCCCTTCGGGCGCCGATTCGTTCCGTCGCATGCCCGAAGGTGTGGTTTTCACAGGAGGGTACGACCGTGACCAGCACAAGTAAATACGCCCGGACACCATCCGGACACAAACGGACATGCACAGCCGCCCCGGCGCCAACGGGAGCACGGGCCGGTGAGCACCACGCCACCCCCGAAGCGCACCCTCATGGGCTGGGCGGCCCACCTGAGGGGCGCGGGGAACTGCGCGAACGACCACGACGCCCCCGAGGCGAGCCACCGGCCCAACCGCAACCGCCACCCCACCCCCACGCGGCGGAGCCGCACATACCGCTCAGGGACGAAAGGGGCGAGCCCCGACGCCAGGGGGGAGGCGCCGGGGCTCGCGGGGGGGGCATGTGCCCCCCCGGGAAGCGCTGCGGTGACGGGGGATTTCCCCGCAGCGCTGGTCTCGGTGGTCGTATGCGGTTGTGCGGTTACGCGGTTACGCGGCTGTCCGTCGTGGACCGCGGCGGCTCACGCCGCCGCGTCGAACCCGGTGTCCCGGGCCAGCTTCTTCAGCTCCAGCAGCGCATGCTTCTCGATCTGCCGGATGCGCTCACGCGTCAGCCCGTGCTCCTTGCCGACCTCCGTGAGCGTACGCTCACGGCCGTCCTCGATGCCGTACCGCATCTTGATGATGGAGGCGGTGCGGTCGTCGAGCCGGCTGATCAGCTCGTCGAGCTCCTCGCTGCGCAGCAGCGTCAGCACGGACTGCTCAGGGGAGACCGCGGAGGTGTCCTCCAGCAGGTCGCCGAACTGGGTCTCACCCTCGTCGTCCACGGACATGTTCAGCGAGACGGGGTCACGGGCCCAGTCCAGGACGTCGGTGACGCGCTCCGGGCTCGTGCCCAGCTCGGCGGCGACCTCCTCCGGCTCCGGGTCGCGGCCGTGCTCTCGGTTGAACTCGCGCTGCACGCGCCGGATGCGGCCCAGCTCCTCCACCAGGTGGACGGGGAGCCGGATGGTGCGGGACTGGTCGGCTATCGAGCGGGTGATCGCCTGGCGGATCCACCAGGTGGCATAGGTGGAGAACTTGAAGCCCTTGCGGTAGTCGAACTTCTCCACGGCGCGTACCAGGCCTGCGTTTCCCTCCTGGATGAGGTCGAGCAGCGGCAGACCGCTGCGCGGGTAGCGGCGCGCGACGGCGACGACGAGACGCAGATTGGAGCGGATGAAGATGTCCTTGGCGCGCTCGGACTCGGCGATCAGCGCCTGCAGTTCCTCATGGGTGGCACCGGCCTTCTCGGCCGCCTTGCTCTCCACCTCTCCGTCGAGAATCTGCCGGGCGTACACACCCGCCTCGATGATCTGCGACAGCTCGACTTCCTTGGCGGCGTCGAGCAGCGGCGTACGCGCGATCTCGTCAAGGTACATGCCGACCAGGTCGCGGTCGGCGACCTCGCCGCCTACGGCGCGAACACTGCTTGCCGTCTCAGTGCCACCCGAGGTGGACTGGCGACGGGCGACGGCACGGGTTGCCATGCGTGCTCCCTTACGGTGGTCAGGTCGGTACTCAGCAGTTGTCAGTAGGCTCAGCAGTACGTTCCGCGGTACGTGACGTGCTCCTTCGTGCCGGACACCGGTCGGGTGCCCTGCATCCGATGGAAACAACGACTGGAATCCGGACAGAATTCCCAACCCGCCCATCAAATTTTCTGATCATGCAGTATCCTGCGCTCGCACACAGGGAGGTCCGTTGCCCGCTCACCCCCCGGAAGTCCAGGTCAGACCGGGCGGCGAGGCCGACCTCGGCACCCTCACGGACATCTACAACCACTACGTACGCGAGACGGCCATCACGTTCGACACCACGGTCTTCACCCCCGGGGAACGGCGTCCGTGGCTCCTCTCCCACCCTGAAGACGGTCCGCACCGCCTCCTGGTTGCTCAGGAAGGCATGTCAGGCCCGACCCTCGGTTACGCCACGTCCAGCGCGTTCCGTGCGAAGCCCGCGTACAGCACCTCCGTGGAGGTGAGCGTGTACCTGGCGCCGGACGCGGTCGGGCGCGGCGTCGGCACCCTCCTTTACAAGCGCCTCTTCGAGGCCCTCGCCGACGAGGACGTGCACCGCGCCTACGCCGGCATAGCCCAGCCGAACATCCCGTCCACCCGGCTCCACGAGCGCTTCGGCTTCCGGCACCTCGGCACGTACCGGGAGGTGGGCCGCAAGTTCGGCAGGTACTGGGACGTGGCCTGGTACGAGAGGGAACTGCCCGCGGTGCCCGCGGCGCCCGGGGCGCCCTAGACGGCGGCCGCCGGGAGCGTGACCGCAGGTCCGTGCGCCTTATTTACACAAGGTCGTCACGGGAGGGCCCACTCGTATATGCAGGCTTGTTACATATGACGCCATCCGGTCCCTACAGTGGTGACATGACTACGGCTCCCGCATCACCACCCGTCCGGGGACCGCAGGCCGAGCGGCGGCAGGCGAGCGGTGGGCCGGGCCCGTGCGGGCCCGGCGGTCCACAGGGCACCGGCGATCCACAGCACACCCGCTGCCCGCAGCAGGCCATACCGGAGCAGGCGACCGGACCCTCCGAGGCCGGCGCCGGGCGGGCGGGGCAGTGGCTCGACGCCGAGCAGCAGCGCATCTGGCGGTCCTATCTGAACGCCACCATGCTGCTCGACGACCACCTGGACCGTCAGCTCCAGCGTGACGCGGCCATGCCGCATGTGTACTACGGCCTGCTGGTGCAGCTCGCCGAGGCGCCCAGGCGGCGGCTGCGGATGACCGAACTGGCCCGCCGGGCCAAGATCACCCGATCCCGGCTCTCACACGCCGTCGCGCGTCTGGAGGAGCACGGGTGGGTGCGCCGCGAGGAGTGCCCCTCGGACAAGCGGGGGCAGTTCGCCATCCTCACGGAAGAGGGCCGGAGGGTCCTGGACCGTGCGGCGCCCGGGCACGTGGAGGCGGTGCGGCAGGCGCTCTTCGACCGGCTCAGCCGGGAGCAGCAGCGGGCGCTCGGGGAGATCATGCAGGTGATCGCCGACGGGCTGCAGCCCACCGTCGGCGCGGACCTGCCCTGGCTCCGCTGAAGCCAGGACAGATCTCTGTTCCGGGGCCGCCCCCGGTGCCCCCCGGGTTCCGGGGGCGGCCCCGGGTGCCCCGGTGCCCCGCAAGGGGCGCGGGGAACTGCGCGACAAGCCCCCACCGGCTGGCGGCCGACGACGACACCGCAAGGGACCGGACCCGATAGCCCACCGCAGGCGCGTCGTGGTTGCTCGCGCAGTTCCCCGCACCCGGGCCCCCGCCCCGGCAGAGGCGACCGTTCAGTGGGCGATGACCGGAACGTGCACCTCGTCCTCCGCACCCTCCGCCGCCGCACCGGAGCGCGTGCCGCCCGAGGCCGCCGGGCGGCTGGTGCCGGGACGGCCGGTGGTGACGAAGGTGAACGCGATCACCGCGGCGATCAGCAGGATGCCGACGGCAACCCAGATCGCGCTGGTGTACCCGTGCACCATGCCCTGCAGCTGGAGAAGCTGCCGCGCCGGCCGGCTGGTGGCACCCGCGGCGTGCCCCGCGAGGTACGACGCGGTCGCCGAGGCCGCGATGGTGTTCAGCAGAGCGGTGCCGATGGCGCCGCCCACCTGCTGGGAGGTGTTCACCATCGCGGAGGCCACACCCGCGTCCCGCGGCTCGACACCGTGCGTCGCCAGCGCCATGGCCGGCATGAACGCCGTACCCATGCCCAGGCCGAGCAGCAGCATCGCCGGCAGCAGCAGCCCCGCATACGAGGAGCCGACGGTCAGCTGCGTGAGGAGCAGCATGCCGATGCCGGCGGCCAGGAAGCCCGGGCCCATCAGCAGCCGGGGCGCGACGCGGGTCATCAGCCGGGCGCCGATCTGCGTGGAGCCGGTGATCATGCCGGCGATCATGGGCAGGAAGGCGAAGCCCGTCTCGACCGGCGAGTAGCCCTTGACGATCTGAAGGTAGAACGTCAGGAAGAGGAACAGGCCGAACATGCCGATGATCGCCAGGCCCAGCGAGAGGTAGACACCCGCACGGTTGCGGTTGGTGACCACGCGCAGCGGCAGCAGCGGCGCCTTGACCTTCGCCTCGGTCACCGCGAAGGCGGCGAGCAGCACGACCGACGCGACGAACAGGCCGAGCGTCACGGGGTCGGTCCAGCCGCTGGACTCGGCGTGCGTGAACCCGTACACGAGGGTCACCAGGCCGAGGGTGGCCAGCACCACGCCCGGGATGTCCAGCGGGGCGCGGTTGCGCCCGCCGGCGGGCTCACGGATCACCAGGAGCGCGCCGAGGGCGGCCACGATGGCGAACGGGACGTTGACGAAGAACGTGTAGCGCCAGTTCAGGTACTCGGTGAGGAAGCCACCGAGGATCAGGCCGACGGCACCACCACCGCCCGCGATCGCACCGTAGATGCCGAACGCCTTGGCGCGCTCCTTGGCGTCGGTGAACATCACGGCGAGCAGGGAGAGCGCCGCGGGCGCGAGCAGCGCGCCGAACGCGCCCTGGAGCGCGCGGGCGCCGAGCATCATCACCTCGTTCTGCGCCGCGCCGCCCACCGCGGAGGCGAGGGCGAAGCCGGCGAGGCCGGTGACGAAGGCCCGCTTGCGCCCCCACAGGTCGGCGATGCGCCCGCCGAACAGCAGCAGGCCGCCGAAGGCGAGCGCGTAGGCGGTGATGACCCACTGCCGGTTGGCGTCGGATATGCCCAGGTCCTGCTGGGCGGACGGCAGCGCGATATTCACGATCGTCGCGTCGAGGACGACCATGAGCTGGGCCAGGGCGATGAAGAAGAGGGCGCGCCAGCGGCGGTTGTCGGCGTCCTGCCGCTGCGCGTGACGTCCCTTGGCAAGGACGGTTTCGGACATGAAAGTACCCGTTTCGGTAGGTCGCAAGATCGTGACGGTAGGGAAAAGTGAGGTGAAAAGGAGAGCGAAGACGCGGCGACTTCAGCGATGCCGGTGACATCGGTGACGCCGGTGGCACCGATCACGCCAGTAGCACCGCTGACGCCGGTGGCATCGGTGACGCCGGTGGCACCGATGACGTCCGTGACGCCAGTGACATCGGTGATGCCAGCGATGCCAGTGACGCCAGCGCCGCCAGTGATGTGGGTGACGCCGCGGCCGTGGGGTGCCAGCGACGTCAGTGGCCTCAGGGACGGATGAGACTCGGCGGAGCCGCGGAACTCATCGCTGCTGTCCCCTGGTGGGCCACTGAGGGGAGGGATGTGGCTGGTGGGAGCCGTCCGGGCGCCGCACTGCGCCGGGACGGAGGTGGGACACCGGCCACGGATGGCCGGTGCTGTGTGCTGCCGGCCAAGGGTGGCCGGGGTGCCGGTTCAGGCGAGTCTCAACGTCAGGCCTGTTGTCGCAGATCCTCCAGGGTGGCGGCCGTCCCGGGCAGTTCCGACCGGGCGGGCGCCATCAGGCCGTCCACGAAGAGCTGAAGATGGCGGTGGACGAAGCGGTCGATGCCCGAGCAGACGGTGCCGGGCAGTGGTCTGGTCAGCTGGGAGAGGGCCACCAGCAGGTCCCCGACGGCGACGTCGGCGCGCAGCTGCCCCGCGTCGCGCGCCCGCTCCATGAGGGTGTCGAGGACGACTTCGAGGCGGAGCCGGGACGCGGTGAGGTCCGGGTGGCCCTTGTCGAAGCCGGCCGCGAGCAGCGGACAGAGGGCACCGATCCGCTCGTCGGCGGCGGCGTGCACAAACCGCCGCAGCTCGACGAAGGGATCACCGTCCACGGCATCCGCGGCGGCGACGGCCCGCTCGGCGATGTCCGTCACGCGGTCCAGCACGGCGACGACGACCTGCCGCACCAGCTCGGTGCGGTCGGCGAAGTGGCGGTAGACCGTGGCATTGCCGACGCCGGCCCGGCGGGCGACCTCGTCGAGCGGCACCTCCGCGCCGTACTCGACGAACATCTCGCGGGCCGCGGCGATGATCCGCTCACGGTTGCGCAGGGCGTCGGCGCGCATCCGCGGCACCTGCCGCGGCACCTGACGCTGCACACTGGTGGCGGTGGCGGTCGTCACGGCTGCCTCCTTCGCTCCGCCGCGGAGTGCCCGATGCGCTCCGCGTGTCCCGTCTGCTCTGTGATCCGGTCTGCTCCGCCCTGAAGGAACGCTCTCGTTCCGTACGGACACACGGTTAAACGGGGATCCCATCCCCGGTTATTTCCCGGCGTTTCCGTGACCTGCGTCACATCCCTCTCCCTCCGGGAGCCCGCCCCGAAAAAACCCACGTTCGGTCGCACCCAGCGAGCGGACCCGGAGCCACCGGCACAGGGTGATCGGACAGGGTGCAGCCGGGCCGGCCGGCTGCCGCGGGCGGAGCGGAGGGTCATGCGATGCAGCCGGCCAGCCGTCGTAACCGTCACGGTCGTCACAATCGTTCCGGCCGCCGCATACGGGCCCCCCGGTCACGGGCCCTTCATCCCCGAGCCCTCCGTTCCCGGATTCTCGGTCCGCGGGTTCTCGGTTGGCGGGTTCTCGGTTCGCGAGTCTTCCGCCCGCGGATCCTCCGTCCGCGGATCCTCCGTCCGCGGGCTCCCGGCGCGCGAGCCCCTCGTCCGCGGACGCCTCGTCGCCGTTCGGTGCTGCTCGCCGCGCTCGTCTCACCGGTCCTGGCCGTCACGGTCTCGGCGAGCACCGCCCCGCCGCCCGCGGGCGCGGGCACCGCCACGGGTCCCGTCGCCCTGCCGCGTACCAGCGCGCTCGGCCCCTGCATGATCGGTGGCGCCCTCGGCGTGCAGATGTCCGAGGGCGTGCCCACCCCGCCGGGCTATGTGCGCTCCACGGGCGTGGTGCGCGCACTGAACCTGATGATCGACTTTCCGGACGCGCCGGGTCAGGGGCGTGCCCTGGACCGCCTCGACGAGTTCTTCCCGCAGACCCGCGCCTGGTTCCGCACCGCCTCGTACGGCCGTCTCGACTACCTGCCGCGCGCCCCCATCCCGCACTGGCTGCGGATGCCCAAGGCCTTCAAGGCGTACGGCATCGAGCGCGGCGCCCCCTACGAGCCGGGTTACCGGGGGCTGGTCGACGACATCATCAAGAAGGCCGACCCGGTGGTGGACTTCCGCGCATACGACCTGGTCAACGTGCTGATGACGCCGAATGCGGGGCCCTCGGCGCTCAACACGGTGCTGTCGGTGACCTTCGCCGGCAACCACGACGCACCCGTGGCGGACGGGGTGCCGCTCTCCAACGCCTCGTTCATCTACAGCCGCCAGGACGACGGCTCCGGCTCCTACGCGCGGACCGGCTACCGGGTGCTGCCGCACGAGAACGGGCACATCTTCGGACTGCCCGACCTCTACACCCGCCAGGGCGGCGGCGCGGTGGGCCACTGGGACATCATGAGCGAGGACTGGGGTGCCAACAACGACCTGCTGGCCTGGCACAAATGGAAGCTCGGCTGGCTCGACGACGACCAGGTCGACTGCGCCTCGCCGCCGGGGACGAGTGAGCACGTGCTGACGCCGCTGGCCCGCACGGGCGGGAGCAAGCTGCTCTTCGTCCCGCTCGGCGGCACGGCGGGGCTCGCCGCCGAGGTCCGCACCCATGCGGGCAACGACGAGGCGGTCTGCCGGCCCGGCGTGCTCGTGTACCGCGTGGACGCGGACGTGGACACCGGCGAGGGTCCCGTCACGGTCTACGACGCCACCCGGCACAGCGGCGGCTGCACCCGCAGCCCCAATGTGCACGCGGAGCTGTCCGACGCGACGTTCACCCCGGGCGGGACGTTCCGCGACCGTGCCTCCGGGGTCCGGATCAGGGTGCTGTCGGTGGACGGCGACGGGAACTACCGGGTGCGGGTCACCCGGCGGTGAGCGGGCGGTGCGCCGGGGGCGGCGGGGGCGCCAGGGGGTGTGGGGGGTGCGGCCGGGGCGGGCCGGTGGGCGCGCCGGGGTGCGGGCGGGGCGAGCCGGTGGGCGCGCCGGGGTGCGGGCGGGGCGAGCCGGTGGGTGCGCCAGGGGTCAGCCGGTGGGTGCGCCGGGGGCGCATGCGGTGTTCTTTCGCGGCTGCGCACCGGGGCGGGCCTCCGGCCCGGGGGCGGCAGGCGCCTCCATCAGGGGCCGGGAGGCTCCGTCCCGGGCCGGGGCGAGGTTCCGTCCCGGGCCGGGGCGAGGTTCCGTCCCGGCACAACTCGGACACCGGCCAGCTCAGGTATCCGGACGGTCAGGTATCCGGCCGGCTGGGGGCCCAGCCGGCTGGGGCTCCCGGTCGGCTCGGGTGTCCGGCCCTACGCGCTCGACCCCGCGGCGGCCGGCCGCCTCTGGGGCGTCTCGGCGGGGACGCCGGCGGCCTGAGCCTGAGCGAACACCGAACGGCCCCTGCCGCTCCGGACATACCGGCTCCGTCGGCTGCCCCGGCCGGTCCGGCCGGTCCGGCCGCTCGCGGCGGGGACGGCGCGGGCCGCCGTGAGGTCCGCGACGCCGAAGAGCAGCGCGTAGCCGCGCGGCAGGCCGGCGAGGATCCGGCGGGTGAGCGCGTCGCCCGCGTGCTCCGCGAGGACGGTCAGGACCGTGCTGGTCGCCCAGCGGGCGGTGAGCTGGGGCATGTCGAGGCGGGCGGCGACGGCCGCCACGAACTCGGGCGCGGTCAGCGGCTGGGTGACCGGGATCTGCCCGGCGAACAGCTCCGCGTCGTCCGGCGGGAGCAACCGCACCAATTCGCAGCGTTCGTCGCCGATGACATGACCGCCCAGGACGGTCAGGACGGCGCGCAGCACACGCTGTGCCTCCGCGTCGCTGTCGTACCCGCCCGAGTTGCGTATCCGCTGCACGAGTGTGCGCCGGCTCATGACGTCTGGCTGTCCTTCCTGCTCTGGGTCCTGATCAGGGCCTGCTGGGTTCAGGCTCCTGCTCCGGGGCGTGCCAGGGGGCCCGCTCCGGGTGCTGCTCCGCGCGGGGGAAGCCGGGCCCGGACCGGGCTGCCGTCCCGGCGGGGAAGCCGGGCCGGGCCGGCCTGCCGCCCCGGCGGGGGTTGCCGGCCGGCCGCCCCGGCGGGGGCGGCCCGGTCCGGCCCGGACGGCACCGGTCAGCTGCTGATCTGCCGGGGCTCCGGCGCCGCGTTCACGGCGATCTTGCGGGGCTTGGCGCGCTCCGCGATCGGGATGCGCAGGGTGAGGACGCCCGCGTCGTAGTCGGCCCTGATGTGCTCGGCGTCCAGGGTGTCGGCCAGCACGACCTGGCGCGAGAAGACACCGAGCGGCCGCTCCGACAGCTCCATCTGCACCTGCTCCGCCTGCGCGGAGGGACGGCGCTCGGCCTTGACCGTGAGCATGTTCCGCTCGACGTCGACGTCGATGGCCTCCGGGGAGACGCCCGGGAGGTCCAGGGCGATCACGTACTCGTCGCCCTCGCGGTACGCGTCCATCGGCATCGGCGACGGCCTCGTCCAGGTGCCGGATGTGCCGAGGAGCTGCTGGGTGATCCGGTCGATCTCACGGAAGGGGTCGGTACGCATCAACATCGTGCACACACCTCCGAGTTGTTCCGTGGTCTGCCAATGCGTCCACCTTGCTTTCGGTTGTAGCATGTCATCGGAATGACGACAAGTCGAAACGTCGCTGATCGGACGACACAAGGAAAGTCACCGTTGCGACGACATACCGTGTGAGTGGAGGACGGAGGTCACCGCAGGCACGTCACCCCCTCGCCCAGCAGGATCAGAAGGACCACACCCCCGCGATCAGCGCGCCGTCCGTCCGGCGCACCTACCGGAAGGAGCCGATCACGATGCCGAGCACCGACCGGCCGCCCCACACCGCGTCCCCGGCGCAGAGCCCGCCCGGGGCCGGGACACCCGGTCCACCACGCCCCGCGGAGTCCCCCGCGCCGGCCTCGTTCCTGGCCGCGGCCGCCGCGTTGACCGCCATCGACGAGGCGGTGCGCGCGGCGCAGACCGGGGAGCCGGTTGACGCCACGGGGGCGGCGCCCGCGGCTGACGGGGGCGGACGGCTACCAGAGGGCGCGGGGCCGCTCGGCGACGGCACCGGGGCAGCCGGCCCCGAGCAGGCGCTGACCGCGCTCGTTCTGCTGCGCGAGGTGCGGCACCGGCTCGCGGGGTGGGAGCCGGCGCTCATCGAGGCCGCGCGCGCGGCGGGGGCGAGCTGGGCCGACCTCGCCCGGCCGCTCGGTGTCACCAGCCGCCAGGCCGCCGAGCGCCGGTACCTCCGCCTGCGGCCCGGGGCCGCGGGCAGCACGGGCGAGCAGCGGGTGAAGGCCACTCGTGACCGCCGGGCCGCCGACCGTTCGGTCACCGCCTGGTCCCGTGCCAACGCCACCGGCCTGCGCCAGCTCGCCGGCCAGATCACGGCCCTCACGGACCTCCCCGCGGAGGCGCACTCCCCGGTGGCCCTGCTCGCCCGCGCCCTCGCCGACGATGATCCGGCCACCCTCGTCACGCCCCTGGCCGACACCCGCCCCCACATCGAGCACAGCCACCCCGAACTGGCCGCCCGGATCGCCGCGATCACCCATCGGACGACGGAGCTCCGTCGCGAAAGCGACGATATGCGCCGCGCGAACGGTTGAGGGTGCGCCCTGGGGTCCCACCGGCCGGTGGCCGGTCCTGGGGCCGCAAGACGCTCGGCCCGTGGCCCACCTCAGCCCCGTCGTGGTCGCTCGCGCAGTTCCCCGCGCCCCTTCAAGGCACCGGGGCACAGGTCCCACCGGCCGGCGGGGCAGACCGAGCCCACGAGGGGGCTCGGCCCGGTGGCCCGCCACAGACGACGTCGTGGCTGGTCGCGCAGTTCCCCGCGCCCCCAGGCGGGCCGGGGCAACCCACCAGCCCGCGGCCGAACACGAGACCGCAAGGGGGCACCGCCCTCTCAGGGTCGCGGGGAACTGCGCGACCAGCCCCCACCCGCCGGCAGTCAAGAACGAGACCACAAGAGGCAACCACCTCCAAGGGGCGCGGGGAACTGCGCAACCAACCCCCACCCACCGCCAGTCAAGAACGAGACCACAAGAGGCTGAACCCTATGGCCCGCCGCAGGCGACACGCGGCGTCACGCCCACGCGGCGAGCCGCACAGTCAACGCCGCCCCCACCCTCACGCGTGCCGGGCCACAGCCCCACCGGCCGTGGCCGGAGGCCGCGACCACGAGGGGCGCCGCTTACCGGGGCGCGGTCGCGGCCCGGCCGACGCGGTCGTGGACGCGGAGCGCCAGCGTCGCCGCCTCGGTGAGCGGCACCGCCGTCCCCAGAGCATGCGCCCGCTCACAGAGATCGCCGAGCACCCCCTCGACCTCCGTGCGCCGCCCCGCGACAAGGTCCCGTGCCAGCGAGGACGTCGTCGGGGCGCCCGGCGCCGTCAGCGCGGCCCGGGTCGCCGCCAGTTCGGGGCCGGCGACGGGATGTCCGGCAGCCCGGGCCACACCGGCGATCTCGGCGAGCACCTCCTCGGCGAAGTCCGTGCCGCCCGGCACCGCGACGACATCGCCGACCGGGGCCCGCATCAGCGAGGTGACCGCGCCGAGCGCGGCGATGAAGACCCACTTCGCCCACATCGCGTCGAGGATGTCGCCCCGGCCGTGCACCTCGACGCCCGGCACGTCCAGCGCCGCCACGACCGCACCGACCCGCGGCGTGTCCGCGCCGTCCAGCTCGCCCACCTCGATCCGTACCCCCGGGGCCAGCTGCACCACCGTGCCGTCGTCGCCGAGTTGCGCCGCCACCCAGATGACACCGCCCAGCACCGCGGTGCCGAACCGCGCCGTGAGCGCGTCCATATGGGCCATGCCGTTGAGGAACGGCACGACCGCCGTGTCCGGCCCGACCGCCGGCGCCAGATCGTCCACCACCTGCAAGAGCGCCGCGGCCTTCACCGCGATCAACACCAGGTCGTACGGCCCGTCCAGGCCGTCCGCGGTGACCGCCCCGGGCCACAGCACCCGGGTGTCCTCGCCCACGGCGACCCGCAGCCCCCGGTCCCTCAACTGCTCCGCCCTGCCGGGCCTGACGAGGAAGACGACCTCCCGCTCACCGCCCATGAGCGCCGCACCCACCACACCACCGACAGCCCCCGCCCCCGCGATGAGGACCCTCATGTCGTCGCCTCTCCGGCCGAACCGCCTGTCACCGGCCGCCTGTCACCGGCCGCCTGTCACCGGCCGCCTGTCTCCGGCCGAACCACCGGTCACCGGCCGAACCGCCCGTCTCCGGCAACAGCCCGTCTCCGGCAACCGCCCGGTCACGCTTTCGATAAGGCGACGCTATCCGACAAAGGCCCACAATGGTGCATGACCCGCCACGAACCACCGCTCTCCCCGGCCGGAACAGCCGAACCACCACTCTCCCCGGCCGGAACAGCCGAACCACCACCCTCCCCGGCCGTAACGGCCCGAGGCACCGGCAGGCGCCCGTCGCGGCCGGGGGGGCGCAGACGCGGGCGCACACGAAAGCGGGCACACCGGTGCGCTTCACCCGGAGACGGAACGGTTCGGGAATGTCCCCGGCACCCGACCCAACGCGGACATACTGACGGCGTGCCGCAGGACCGCCCGCCCGGAGCCGCCGGGAGCGGCTCCTTGCCGCGCTCAGCCCCTTCTTCTCAGTCTGTCCGGAGCGGCGCCTGCCGCTCCGGAGGAACAAGGAGTGTGCCATGCGCCGTTTCCGCTCGCTCGCCGTCGCCGCGCTCGCCTTCGCCGCCGCCTCCGGCATCGTCCCGACCGCCACCGCGGCCCCCACGGCAGCCGCCGACGCGGCGGCCTACAACTGCGCCTCGGGGTACTTCTGCATCTACAGCGGCTGGAACGGCGGCGGTACGCGCTGCCAGTGGTCGCAGTCCAAGCTGGCGAACACCGCCGACAACTGTTCGTTCATCCAGCGCGGCACGAACGTCCTCTCCGTGTGGAACAACACCGGCCACCGGGTGCAGTACTACACGCAGACCAACTACAAGTCACGGGTCGGTTCCACGAAGGCCGGCCAGGGCGGCAACCTCCAGGGGAACTACCAGATCCGGTCCTTCCAGCCGCAGTAGCCGGTCGGCACCCTGAACCTCGACCGGTCCCGGACCCCGCACCACGTCCGGGACCGGTCGAACTGCGTTCCGGAGACGCAAGGGACCGACGGCGCGCGCGGCACCTCCGGACAGGGGCGCGGTCCCACCGGCCGGCGACCGGGAGCACGCCCCTTTCAGAGCGTTCGCGACGACTCCTTGCAAGCCTCGGTAGACGACTTCTTGCAAGCTTTCGTAACAGAGTTGCGCGAATTCATAGACTTCCTACGCCCACACTCCTAGCCTTTTCGCGTCCGGCACGTCCAAGTCCCGTTCTCCCCGAGCCGCAAGGATGTGGATCCGTGACCCCACCCCCGAGACACCGCGCGCTGCGCCGCGCGCTCTCCGCAGTCACCTCGCTGACCCTCGTCGCGGCGGGCGTCGCCACCGCGGCGGTCCTGACCGTCGCCGCGCCCGCACAGGCCGCCGGCGTGCCGGCCCCCTCCCCCGTGGGCATATCGGGGCGCGGCGCGTCCGTGCCGTTCACGGAGCTGGAGGCCGAGTACGCGGCGACCAACGGCACCGTGATCGCCCCCGACCGCCTCTACACCCACCTCGCCTCCGAGGCGTCCGGCCGGCAGGCGGTGACGTTGGACGCGACGGGCGAGTACGTCGAGTTCACGCTCACCCAGCCCGCCAACGCGGTCGACTTCCGCTACTCCGTCCCGGACAGCCCCGACGGCACGGGCCGTACCGCCTCGCTCGACGTGCGGGTGGACGGGAGCGTCCTCAAGAGCGTCCCGGTGACGTCCAAGTACGGCTGGTACTACGGCGGTTACCCGTTCAACAACAACCCGGGCAGCGGCAACCCGCACCACTTCTACGACGAGGCCCGGACCCTGTTCGGCAGGACCCTGCCGGCCGGCAGCAAGGTGCGGCTCCAGGTCTCCTCCACCGCGCAGTCGCCGTCGTTCACCATCGACCTGGCGGACTTCGAGCAGGTGGCCGCGCCGATCGGACAGCCCTCCGGCGCGCTGAACGTGGTCACCGACTTCGGCGCCGACCCGACCGGCGCCACCGACTCCACCGCCGAGATCCAGGCGGCGGTCACCGCGGGCCAGCAGCAGGGCAGGACGGTCTACCTCCCCCAGGGCACCTTCCAGGTCCGCGACCACATCGTCGTCGACCATGTCACCCTGGCCGGCGCCGGCCCCTGGTACAGCGTGCTGACCGGGCGGGACCCGGCCAACCGCAGCAAGGCCGTCGGCGTCTACGGCAAGTACGCGAACCAGGGCGGCAGCAGCGACGTCACCCTCAAGGACTTCGCGATCATCGGCGACATCCAGGAGCGGGTGGACGCCGACCAGGTCAACGCCATCGGCGGCGCGCTGTCGAACTCGACGGTGGACGACGTCTGGATGCAGCACACCAAGGTCGGGGCCTGGATGGACGGCCCGATGGACAGGTTCACCATCAAGAACAGCCGGATCCTCGACCAGACCGCGGACGGCGTCAACTTCCACATGGGCGTCACCAACTCCACCGTCACCAACACCTTCGTACGGAACACCGGTGACGACGGCCTCGCGATGTGGGCGGAGAACGTCCCGAACGTGAACGACTCGTTCACGCACAACACGGTGGTGGCCCCGATCCTGGCGAACAACATCGTCACCTATGGCGGGAAGAACATCACCATCTCCGACAACACCATGTCGGACACCGTCACCAACGGCGGCGGCCTGCACATCGCCAACCGCTACCCGGGCGTCAACTCCGGCCAGGGCACCGCCGTGTCCGGCACCATCACGGCCGCCCGCAACACCCTGATCAGGACCGGGAACAGCGACTACAACTGGCAGTTCGGCGTGGGCGCGATGTGGTTCGACGGCCTCAACGAGGCGCTGAACGCCACCGTCAACATCACCGACTCCGACATCCTCGACTCCTCCTACGAGGCGATCCAGACCATCGAGGGCGGCGGGAAGACGCTGAACTTCACCAACATCAACATCGACGGCACCGGCACCTTCGTCCTCCAGCTCCAGGCGGGCGGCGCCGGCACCTTCACCAACGTCACCGCCAAGCACGTGAACGGCCCCTCTCCGATCTACAGCTGCCAGGGGAACGCGTTCGCCATCACCCAGGGCAGCGGGAACTCCGGCTGGTACACCGACAAGCCGTACTGCGGCGGCTGGCCCACTCCGGTGTGGACCAACGGTGGTGTCCCGTCGGACGGGGGCGGCGACCCGGAGGACCCCGGGGACCCCGGCGACCCGGGTGACGGCGGCAACCTCGCCCTGAGCCACCCGGTCACGGCGGGCCACGCGGACGTCTACGTGCCGTCCAACGCCGTGGACGGCAACGCGAGTACGTACTGGGAGAGCCCGAACAACGCGTTCCCGCAGTCCCTCACCGTCGACCTCGGCGCGGCCAAGGCCGTGGGCCGCCTGGTCCTGAAACTCCCGCCCGCCGCGGCGTGGAGCACCCGGACCCAGACGCTGAGCGTGCTCGGCAGCACCGACAACGGCACGTACACCACCCTCAAGGGCTCCGCCGGCTACACCTTCACCCCGTCCGGCGGCAACACCGTCACCGTCACCCTGCCCGGCACCTCGGTCCGCTACCTGCGGCTGACGTTCACGGGCAACACGGGGTGGCCGGCGGCGCAGCTCTCCGAGCTGGAGGCGTACGGCAGCTGACGCCAGCTTGAGGCGTACGGCAGCCGACACCGAGCTGGAGGCGTACGGCAGCCGACGCCGACGCGTCCGCCGCACCGGCGATCCGCCCTCGCACCGGCATGGGGCCGCGACCCGCACCCGGGTCGCGGCCTCCTCGCCGTCCGCCCCCGGCCGCCGCCGCGTCCTTCGCGAACGCGTGAAGCCCCTCGGGGCCCGGCCGAGGACGCTCCGGACGCCGTCCGGGACCCCGGCGCCCGCGCGGCCGCGGTAGCAACCCCCGGAGCACCAGCGCCCCCGGAGCACCAGCGCGACTCCGCGGCCGGCCAGCCGCGGAGGACCGCCGGGTGCCCGCGGTCTAAGATCGGTCGGCGACGCACACCTCAACACACAGACGCACACCTCAGCGCAGACCTCAGCGCAGACCTCAGCGCAGACCTCAGCGCAGACCTCAGCGAACACCTCAGCGCAGACCTCAACCCACACCCGTGCGCACCGGCGGCGTGACCGGCGCGAAGCCGCTCCACGCCCCCGGGCGGAAATCCGTCCCTCTCACGCGGAGCACGCGACCATGCCCCTTCCTCCCCGTGTCGCCGGCATCACCGCCGGTCTGACGATGGCGGCCTGCCTCACGGTCACCGGCAGCGCACAGGCCCACGAGGCACCCGGAGCCGCGGCCGTGGCGCACCCGGCCGCCGCCACGGCCCACGCCTGCTCGCCGTCCACCGGTATCGACTGGTTCTCCGACGCGCTGGACAAGACCACCTTCGAGGGCACCTACGTCGGCAACTTCTCGGCGCTCGCCGTGGACGCCCACGGCACCGTCGACGCCCTGGCCGACCGTTCGTCGCTGTTCACGCTCGACGGCCGGACACTCCGCCCGGAGCACGTACAGCCCCTGGCCGACGAGCAGGGCCGGCCGCTGGACTCGGAGGCCCTGGTCGTCGACCGCGACGGCACGCGCCTGATCACCAGCGAGGTGGAGCCCGGCGTCCGCCGCTACGACCGCGCCGGGCACATCGTCGGCAGCCTGCCTGTGCCCGCTCCCCTCAAGGTGACGCCCGCCGGCCGGGCCACGTCGAACCAGACCTTCGAGGGCCTGGCGCTCCAGCCCGGCGGCCAGGCGCTCGTCGCCTCCATGGAAGGCGCGCTGTCCGGCGACAAGACCGACCTCGTCCGCTTCCAGACCTGGCATCGGACGGGCCGCCGGGGTTTCGCCCCGGGCGCTCAGTACGCCTACCACGTCGACACCGACGAGCACGGCACCGTCCTCGGCGTCTCCGACATCGCGTCGGCCGGCGACGGCAGGCTGCTGGTCCTGGAGCGCGGCTACACCCCGGACGTCGGCAACACGGTGCGCCTCTACCTGGCCGACCCGTCCCACGCGACCGACGTGAGCGGTACGGCGGAGCTGACGGGCCGGCCGGGGATCAGGACCGTCCACAAGACCCTGCTGGCCGACATCGGCGCCTGCCCGTCGCTGGGCGCCACCGCGAAGCAGCCCCAGCCGAACCCGCTGCTGGACAACATCGAGGGCATGACCGTCACCGCCCGCACCCCCGGCGGCCACCTCAGGCTGCTGCTGGTCAGCGACGACAACCAGAGCGACTCCCAGATCACCCGCTTCTACTCCCTGACGGTCCGGCTCCCGGGCGCCGCACAGGGCTGACGCACCAGCCGGGGCGGCGGCACCGCCGGCCCGGCGACCGGTTCGCCGGTACCGGTGTCACCGCGCGGGATTCGGCGGTGTCGCCGGGGACGATCCGACAGTGCCACCGGGGACGATCCGACGGTGCGGTGTCAGCTCTGCCACCGCAGCACGGTCCGGACGGTCCTGCCGAGCAGCCACTCCTTCTCGGACTCGGAGAACACGTCCGAGTCGCGGAGGTAGTGCAGGCTGTGCGAGTACGGCGCCGGGTGGGGCGAGAGCCCCTCCTTGACGGCCTGCGTGTGGTCGCTCGCCCACAGGACCCGCTCCGGGCCGAACGCGTCGACGACCTTGCGGAAGTGCGGCATCAGGTCCGGGTACGGGTACGGTTCGGCCGCGAGCCGCTCGACGTGCGACCACTTCAGGTGGACGTTGCCGTACGAGGACAGGGCGCGGACGGGGTCCAGGCGGCGGTACCGCTCGGTGGGTGAGGCGTCGGCGGCCGGCCAGCCGATGCCGATGTGGTCGACGACGAACGGCAGGTCGGGGAATCGCTTCAGATACGGCTGGAGCGTGTCCAGGCGCGGCGTGATCATGATGAACACGGGCACCTGGTGGGCCTCGCAGGCGGCGAACAGGTCGTTGTAGCCGCCGTCGAGGAAGGCGGGGTCGCGCCAGACGCCACCGTCGACACCGGCATGCACCCGGATCCCCGCACAGCCCGGCCGCGAGCGTATGCCGGCCACGAGCTCTTCGAGCTCGGGATCCTTGTGGTCGACCCGTGTCAACCACACGAACCTGTCCGGGTACCTGGCGGCGGCGAGTTCGGAGAACGGCCGCTCGGGGCGCCAGGCTCCGTTCTCGTGGTAGCCGCCCGGGAGCATGTGGTACTCGTCGTCCAGCCCAGTGAACTCGTCGAGGACGGCGGCGTGCACGCCGACGGCGTCCATCGCGACGACGGTGGCGTCGAGGGTGGCCTCCAGACCGACCTCGCGCCAGTTGGGCCCTATCTGGTTGGCGTGCAACTGCCCGTCAACGATCTCCATTGCGGTCTTCCTTGGTTCCTGGTGCGTTGGGTGCTTGGTGCGTTGGATGCTTGGTGCGTTGGATGCTTGGTGCGTTGGATGCTTGGTGCGTTGGATGCTTGGTGCGTTGGGTGCTTGGTTGGTTCGTCGGTCGCTTGGCTCGTCGTCCGGTTCGCGGCCCGCCGTGCCGACGGGCTCTGCTATGCGGGCGACAGGGACGGCATGTGTGCGATGAGACCGCCGTCCACGGTGATGACCTGACCGTTGACGTACTCGCCGGGCCCGGCGAGGAACACCACCGTGTCCGCGATGTCGGAGGGCCGGCCGGGGCGCTGCACCAGACCATGGGATGACCTGCGGAAGGCCTCCTGGCTCGCCGTGTCGTCGCCGACCATGATCACGCCCGGCGCGATCGCGTTGCAGCGCACGCCCCGCGGTCCGTAGGTGACGGCGAGGGAGCGCATGAGCCCGATCATCCCGGCCTTGGCCGAGGAGTAGGCGGTGGCGAATCCGGGGACGCTGTGCAGCGCCGCCGTCGAGGTCATCATGACGATCGAGCCGCGGCCGGCGTCGAGCATGTCCGGCAGCACCTGACGGGCACCGAGCATCGGCCCGCGGAGGTTCGCGGCGACGACGGCGTCCCATACCGGCACGGTGGTGTCGAGGAGGCCGCCGTCTCCGGCCACCGATGCCTTGAGGGCGGCGTTGTTGACCAGCACGGTGACGGGGCCGAGGTCCCGGCGCACCGCTTCCACCACGGTCCGCCACCCGGCCTCGTCCGCCACGTCGAGCGGGTAAGCGGCCGACTTTCCTCCCGCGTCCCGGATGAGGCCGTGGGTCTGATCCGCGGTCTCGGCGTTGATGTCGGTGACGGCGACGGCCGTCCCGGCGTCGGCCAAGGCCAGCGCGCAGGCTCGTCCGATGCCGGAGCCGGCGCCCGTGATCAGCGCCACGCCTCCCTGTTGCGTTGGACTGGACACATGTCCTCCTTCTGTGGAGATGCCGGTGCCGCGGGGCACGGCCCGGACGCCGCACCGATCGGCCCGCTTAACCGTAGGGGTCCTACGGATGAGAGTAAGCGTAGGATGGCTACGGTTACAAACACGAGGAGGAGGTGGCGCGGCGATGACCGTGGGTGACCGGCAGCGGTTGGAGACCGCTCCCGTCGGTCGGCGCATGCGCGCCGACGCGCGCCGCAACTACGAGCGCCTGATCGAGGTCGCCGACGCGGCGTTCGACGCATCGGGCACGGAGGCGTCGCTGGAGGACATCGCGCGCCGGGCGGGTGTCAGCATCGCGACGCTGTACCGGCATTTCCCGACCCGCCAGGACCTCGTGGAGGCGGTCTTCCTGCGGATCGCCGACACCCTGCGCGATCAGGCGACCGAGCTGCTGGAAGCGGACGATCCCCGCTCGGCCTTCGTCCAGTGGCTGCGCCTCCACCTGGAGAGCGGTGCCTGCGGCCGCGGCCTGGCCGCCCGTGTGATGAGCGCCAAGCTCCAGGCGGGCACGCCCGTCAACACCAGCTGCCTGGAGATGAAGCAGGCCGGCCAGAGGTTGCTGGACCGGGCAGTGGCGGCCGGGCGGGTGAGGCCCGGCATCGACCTGGGCGACCTCCTCCTCGTGGTGCACGGCATCGTCCTGATCAACGAGCAGGTGCCGTCCACACCGGACCGCCCGGAGCGCATGCTGGCGGTGGTCATCGACGGCCTGCGCGACGCGCGCACGGACTGACGGCGCGGCACGGCACGGCACAGCACGGCACGGCACGCTGCGGAAACCGCCGCGCTGCGTCCGGACGGGACCGCCGGGGATCCTCACCCGTGGTCAGGGCCGTGGTGCTCGGCGCGGCAGCGCCGCAGTCGCCATGACCATCCCCCTGTCCTCCGCTGACGTCCGGCCCGTCTTCGGCTCGCCTTCCTCGTCTTCGGCTCGCCTCGCTCGTCTCCGGCTCGTCTCCGGCGCGTCGGGCCGGCGCGTCGGGCCGGACCGAACGGTAAGCCCTCCGCCCCGGGACCCGTCCCGAACGCGGGCGCCAGCCGGAGCTGTTGGAGCCAGACGCGGGACATCGTGTTGACATGTGACGTAAACCGCCGGACTATGAGCAGAATTGAACAGGGCGATTGCACAACAGCTCAAGGACGCCATGGTCCACCCTCCGAAGGGCATGAGTCGTGCGCGCATACCCCCGCAGGCGTAGCCTCAGAGTCTTCCTGGCCACCTCGCTGTCTCTGCTTCTCCTCCCATCCGTGACCGGCCTGCTCCACGCCTCACCGGCAAGGGCCGAAGCCCCGGCCCGTGCTGACGCCGCGCCAGGTCCGAAGGTCACCGAGAGCCCGGGCGCGGTCTCCGTCACCGTGCCCGCCGGCATGACCTCGCCCGGTTACACCGTGGACGTGGCGAAGGGGGATCTCACCCTCACCACCCGACGGGCAGGGGCGACCGTGCTCAGGTCCGCCACCGGTGACACCGGGGGGCTGCGCTTCCGCTCCGGCGGCACCTGGCAGCACGCCACCGGGCTCACCGGCTGGACGTTCGACGGCGGCGTCCTCACCCTCACCGCGGACACCACGCTCGACCGAGCCACGGTGGAGGCCCGCCTGACGCCCGAGGCCGACCGCTACCAGCTCGACTGGGACGTCAAGGGCGGCAGCCCCGACCAGCTCGGTCTCGCCTACGACCTCTCCTCGGCCGGACACTGGTACGGCCACGGCGAGGCCGAGACACCGGCCGGCGGCCCGGGCGTCGAACAGCCGTGGCCCCTCGACGCCGGCGTGGTCGAGCACAAGGACTTCGGGCCGGCCTCGTACAACATGATCGACCCGTTCTGGTACACCTCCCGCTCCACGGGGCTCCGGGTCGACACCGGGCACGTCATGGACGTGTCCATCAACGGCGGCGGGGAGGACGGCACCGGCCGCTTCACCGTTCAGTCGCCGGACACCTACCGGGCCACCGTGTTCGTCGAGTCGACACCCCTGGACGTGTACCGCGACTACATCGGCATCGTCGGCAAACCCGCCAAGAGCGACGCCACCTACGAGCAGTACGCCACACCGCTGTGGAACTCGTGGGCCCAGTTCTACACCCACGTCGACCAGGCGAAACTGCTCGACTACGCCACCGACCTCAAGGACAACGGACTGGCCGGGCACACCATCCAGCTCGACGACAAGTGGGAGTCGAACTACGGCAACCTGACCTTCGACTCCGCCGCGTACCCCGATCCGAAGGCCATGTCGGAGAAGATCCACGACATGGGGTTCGACTTCGGTCTCTGGGTCACCCTCTGGATCAACCTGGACTCCGAGAAGTACCGGGAGGCAGCCGACAAGGGCTATCTGCTCAGGGACGCCGAGGACCCCGCCAAGCCGTGCGAGGTGACGTGGTGGAACGGCACGGCCGGGATCGTCGACCTCGCGAACCCCGAGGCCAGGGCGTGGTACGAGGGCAGGCTCAAGACGCTGATGAGCACCTATGACGTCGACGGGCTGAAGTTCGACACCCGCTTCTTCGACGAGAAGTGCGCCCCGCGCGACGGCTACAAGGCCTCCGACTACCAGCGGCTGGGCAGCGAACTGGCCGACGAGTTCGACCTCCAGGGCGCCGGCATCCGCGTGCACTGGACCGAGACGGCACACCAGGCCGGCTTCGTCACCCGCCAGGTCGACAAGGGCACCGGCTGGGACTCCCTCAAGGCGTCCGTGACCCAGAACCTGGCGATCTCCACCATCGGCTACCCGTTCATCGAGTCCGACATGATCGGCGGCTCCCTCAGCCAGCCCGCGCCGTCGAAGGAGGTGCTGGTGCGGTGGGCGCAGTCGGCCTCGCTGATGCCGCTGATGTACGGATCCACGTCACCGGTGGACACCGTCGACGCGACGACCGGCCAGAAGGTCGACTACGACCAGGAGACGGTCGACCTCTACCGGGCGGCGATCCAGCGGCACGAGCGGCTCGCCCCGTACATCTGGGACCAGGTGCGGCACACGCTGCAGACGGGCGATCCGATCATGCGCCCGCTCTTCTTCGACTTCCCCCGGGACGACGCGAGCTACACCGTCACCGACGAGTGGATGCTCGGCCCCGCCGTGCTGGCCGCCCCCGACCTCGGCGCGGGCACCACCCGCACCGTCCACCTGCCACCGGGCACCTGGTACGACGTCAACCAGGCCAGGGTGCTCCACGGCCCCCGAACCCTCGAGGACTACGCGACACCCCTCGGCGTCACCCCCACCTTCGTACACCTCGGGGCCGAGGGCGCCACCAAGGCGCTCAGCGCACTGCGGGGCGGCGACGCCGGCGCACATCCATGAGCCCACCCCGAAGCCCCCACCCACCCGGCTCCGGTGAGCCCTACGGGTCACCGGGGGCGGGCCGGGACACCCATGGCTAGGGGGCGACGGGCAACTCTCGTGCCCGCCGGCGCGCCTGAGCCCGCAGTTCCTTGAGACGGCCGTGGAACGCGTTGTGACGGTTCTGATCGAGGTTCAGCGGTAGGTCGAGTCGGGAGATGAGCTCCGACTCCACGGTCCAGGGTTCGGGATGCTCGATCCAGCACACTCGCGCGTTGTCCGCCATCCACTCACTGAGCGCGGCTTCACCGGCCTTGCAGAAGGTCATGCGCCTCCCGCTGCCCACGCGGCGCAGCTCGAGTCCGAGCAGGCAGCCGAGGGTGAGCCGCAGCGTCGAGCCTTCCGCGTTGCCCCGGTAGTGGTACCGGACCCGCTTGCGCAGGTTCTGCCTGCTGGTCCGGTTGGCCATGTACCGGGGCGCTATGCCGACGTAGAGCAGGCGCCCGGCCGCCAGGTCCGGGTGGGGGGCCTGCTCGAACCACCAGCCGTAGACCCCTGCCACCGCCGGGACGGGGCTCGGACGCGCCAGGACGTCGTGAGCTGACCACAGTCGATCAGGACCGGTGAGAGCGGTCGCTTCCACGAGGCCTCCAGGTGCGCCGACGCCGACAGCTGAAGGCTACTTGGCTGATGCCGGTGCCTCTCGGACTGCACGGCCGGGCGAGCCCGGTACGGTCGCCTGCCTCCGGGCTGCTCCTTCGTCGTCCAGAGCAGCGGTGAGGAGTCCGGTGCCGGTGTGGCCTGGCAGCGGCCGCCGGCACGGGCCGCGGGTGCCGGCGGCCGGCAGGACGACGTCCCTTGGTCGATGCGGGGACCGGTCCCGGGAGCGCGGAGCTACGTTCGCGGCATGAACCCGCTTCGGTACCCCCGCCCGTGGGTGCGGCTCGCGTCCGTCGTCGCGCTCGGCTTCGCGCTGTGGCTGCTGCTGGTCCCGCGGATCGCGCTGTACTACGTGGACGACGGCGGCGCGCCCTACGACGTCGAGGTCAAGTACGCCTGGGGCCGCGGCACCAGTGACCAGGTCATGATCCTGCCGGCCGACCTGTTCGGCGAGGAGGACCCGGCGGTCGGCAGCGGCGGGGACGACGGGGCGGTCACCAGCGTTCGGCTCAACTGCGGCCTCGTGTTCACCTCGGGCGACAACGAGGCGGACAGCCCCGGCGGCGACGCGGCGTGCTCGAAGGTGGAGACGCCTCGGCTCATCGGCGGCATCGCGCTCGGCGTGCTCGGCATCGCCGGATTCGTGACCGCCGCACGGCTGCCGGCAGGCCGGGAACCCGGGCAGCACGTCTAGGACACGGCACGCAAGACGCCCCGGGGCGCGTCCCTTGGTCCGGCGGTCTGGCAAGTCGTTCCTCACCCAGCTCACCGACGACGCCGACCGGGCCCCTCGTCCGCACGCCGTCGTTCACCCACTCCCTCGGCACCCCGCCCGAGCCCGCCACACCCGACGGCGAACTCACCTGGCAGCAGCGCACCACCCTGTGGCGCACCGGCGCGTCTCTCCAAGCCGAGCGGCACCGACTGCCCACTCCGTTCCCCGGCCAATGCCGAGAACCCGTCGGCTGACGCCGCACGGGCGCCACGGCCCCACCGGGGCGAGCGTCAGCCCCGCGAAGGTCACTGCTCCGCCGGCTCGCGTGGCGAGGTCTCGTAGGCGACCAGACAATGGTGGCAGCGCCGCGGTCACGCGCCGGTCGTCCAGGAGGCAGCAATGGGCCGAACCAATCTCGCCGAGGAGTCGGCTGACTACGTCAGCGCCCGCGAGGATCTGCGCCAGGCCGAGATCGACCTCATGCGCCATCGCGAACGGGTCGCGGAACAACGCCGCCGACTGCCCCCGGGCCCCGTCGTCGAGGACTACGTTTTCGAGGAAGGCCCCGCGGACCTGAACGCCGGCGACGCGCCGGTGCGGACCGTACGCCTGAGCGAATTGTTCACCCGGCCCGACCGTGATCTTGTCGTGTATCACTTCATGTACGGCAAGCAGCAGACGCAGGCCTGCCCCATGTGCACGATGTGGATCGACGGGTTCAACGGAGTCGCCCACCACGTCAGGCAGAACGCGGATCTCGTGATCGTCGCCGCGGCCGATCTGCCCACTCTGCGCGCCCACGCCCGAAACCGCCAGTGGACGAACCTGCGCCTGCTCAGCGCCCGGGCGAACACCTTCAAGTACGACCTGGGCAGCGAGGACGCCGAGGGCAACCAGGACTCGACGGTGTCGGTGTTCACCCGCGACAGCAACGGGGCGGTGCGCCACTACTACTCGGTGCACCCAAGGATGTCCGACGACATCGACCAACGCGGCATCGACCTGCTCAGCCCGGTGTGGCACATCCTCGACCTCACCCGCCGGGGCCGCGGCGACTGGATCGCCGCGCTCAGCTACTAGGGCACCGTCACCCGGATAGCCGATCTCTGAGAGCTGTCCGAGTCTGCGGAATCTCTTCACTACATGTAAGAGCCGTCACAAAGCGAACGATAGGACCGTCCTCTGAATTCGATGCCGTGACCTCGAACGTACGGTCCGGGAATGCTTCCCGCAGACAGCGACGCCAGGACACCGATATCTGTTCTGCCAGCGCGAGGGCACCGGCCTCGGACGCGGGATCCTCGGGAATGTCAACGTGCAGCCACAGCCGGAACTGGTTCAACGTGGCCTCAATAGCCCTGGTACCGCCCCGCAACCGCTCATGCCATTCGCGGAAGTTTCCCGGGTCATAAACTCGGTCCCACAGCACACAGCCCTCCACCTCCACGAACTGCGGCACGAACACCCGTGTGAAGGCAGCCCACTCACCTAGACCCACATGCTGTGAGAGGTAGTCCAGGTAGTCGGTACCGTCGCCGGTTGCTTCCGCCCACTCCGTGACGGACGGAATACTCATGGGATCCATCGGTGCTCTCTTCGACTCGTCAACGAGGCTCGTCGGGCCCGGCGGGCAGCAGCACCGTTCTCCATTGCCGACCCGGCCGCCGGTGCGGCCGGTGGGCTGCCGGACAAGGCGAGCGTTACGGAACGGCGTACGCGGCCCCGTCGAGCACTCCGGCCAGGACAGGACTTGGTCGTATGGGGGCATCGCGGGGGGGCTGGTCAGTTGCGCCGTTCTGGTGGCTGAGCCTACGGGGTGGCGCCCTCGGCCGTCGTTGGCGGCCAACGGCAAGGCCGGCCTGTACCTTGTGCTGCACTCTGTGCTGCACGTACAGGCCGGCCTTTTCACCGGAAGGTCACCTTTCGGAGTGGCTCAGCTCGACGTCGACGTCCTTGGTTCCCGTGCCGTCGAGCGTGACGGCGGTGGCCACCGGGGCGTAACCACTGGCGATGAGCGAGTACCCGCCCTCGTCGAGGTCGGTGAACGCATATGCGCCGTCCGGGCCGCTGGTGGCGGTGCCTACGACGTTCCCGGCCGCGTCGAGCAGGGTCAGCCGGGCATCGGCGAGCGGACGGTGGTCGGCACCGGCCCGGACGGAGCCCTGCAGTTGGGCACCCTCCTGGAGGACGATCTCCAGCCGCGTGAGCCCGGCACCGCCGACCTCGACAAGGCGGGCATTCGGCCGGCAACCGGCGGCATGGACCGCGACCGTGTACTCGCCCACCGGCAGTTCGGCCATGGTGAAGCCACCGCCCGCGTCGGTCTTGCCGGTGGCCAGCACGTTGCCCCGGACATCGGTCACCACGACCATCGCGCCCTCCACGGGCAGGCCGTCCAGCGCGGTGGTCACGACGCCTGTCAGTCCACCGCTCGCGGACAGCGACACGTCGTGGGACACCGGCTCCCGGCCGACCGTGATGGTGGATGCCTGCGGTCGGCAGCCGTCGGCGGCCGCGATCAGGACGTACGACCCGGCGCCCGGCACCGGAAGGGTGTAGCAGCCGTCGGCCTGGGCGGCGGCGCGACCGAGTTGCCGTCCGGTGAGGGAGATCAGGGTCAGCGTGGCGGCCGCCAGCGGTGTGCCGTCGGAGCTCCGCACGTGGCCGTGGACGGCGTGGGTGGCGCCGGCCACGGGGTCGTCATCGCCACCCGACGAGGCGAAGGCGGCCACCGGCTCCAGTCGCGGCTGCTGCTGCGGCTGCGCGACTGCGGCTGCGGCCGCGGCGCCCACGGGGACCCGCTCCTGCTCGGGGTGCTGGACGGCACCCGCCGCCTCCGCAACCCCCGCCGCCTCCGCAGCCCCCGCCGCCTCGGCAGCACGCGCCTCCAGTGCGGAGAACTTCCGGAGCGGCACCTCCTTGATGAAGAGGATCACAACGAAGGCGACGAGCATCACGATCGCGGCGAGCAGGAACACCGAGTGCATGGCGTCCGCGAAGCCCGCCTTGAAGGGTACGGCCAGGCGCGGGTCCAGCTTCTGGATGAAGGAGGAGTCACTGAGGACGCTGGTGGAGCTGCCGCTGGAGCCGCCCTTGAGCATGCTCACCACCGGCCTGTTCACCGGGTCCGCCAGCACTGCCGGATCCTTCAGCGCGGCCTTGAAACTCGCGGTTGACGCGGCCGCGGTGAACGCCGATGCGATCTTGCCGCTGACCGTGCTGAAGAGCACCGAGAGGAAGATCGCGGTACCGGCGGTGCCGCCCATCTGCCGGAAGAAGGTGGAGGAGGAGGTCGCGACACCCATGTCCTTGATGGGCACCGCGTTCTGCACCGCCAGGACCAGCGTCTGCATACAGCAGCCGAGGCCCAGGCCGAAGACGGCCATGAAGACCATGGTCTGCCACAGCGGCGTGTCCCAGTCGACCCTGAAGTAGAAGAGCCCCATCGCGACGACCATCAGGGCGCTGCCGACGATCGGGAAGATCTTGTACCGGCCTGTCCTGGAGGTGACCTGGCCGGAGGCGATCGATGCGGCCATCATGCCGGCCATCAGCGGCAGCATCTCCAGACCCGACTTGGTGGCACTCGCGCCCTTGACGATCTGCAGGTACTGCGGGATCACCAGCATGCCGCCGAACATGCCCATACCGATCAGCACCCCGACCAGGCTGGTCAGACTGAAGATCGGGATGCGGAACAGGCGCATCGGGATCAGTGCGGCGTCGCCCATCCAGCGCTCGACGAAGACCCAGACGACGATGCCGACCGCGCCGATCGCGTAGCAGGTGAGGGACCGCGCCGAGCCCCAGCCCCAGCCCCGGCCCTGCTCGGCGACGAGCAGCAGCGGCACCACACCGATGACGAGGGTGAGCGCACCCCACCAGTCGATACGGGACGCCCGGCGGGTGTGCGGGATGTTGAGCACCTTGGCGACGACGAACAGCGCGATAATGCCGATGGGCACGTTGACCAGGAAGACCCAGCGCCAGCCGACGACGCCCAGGATGCTGTCCGTCCCCGCGAGGAAACCGCCGATCAGCGGTCCGCCCACGCTGGAGACGCCGAACGTCGCGAGCATGTAGCCCTGGTAACGGGCGCGCTCGCGGGGCGAGACGATGTCACCGATGATCGCCAACGCGAGTGACATCAGACCACCGGCGCCGATGCCCTGGAAGGCCCGGAACCCGGCCAGTTCGGTCATCGAGGTCGAGAAGGTGCACAGCGCGGAGCCGACGATGAAGATGCTGATCGCGGCCAGGAAGTAGGGCTTGCGGCCGTGGAGGTCGGACAGCTTGCCGTACAGCGGTGTCGAGATCGTCGAGGTGATCAGATACGCGGTGGTGGCCCAGGCTTGCTGGCTGAGGCCGTGCAGATCGTCCGCGATGGTCCGGATGGACGTACTGACGATGGTCTGGTCGAGCGCGGCCAGGAACATGCCCAGCAACAGGCCGCTGAGAATGGTGAGGATCTGCCGGTGGCTGAGGCCGCCCGGCGAGGCTATCGGTGTGGACCCCACGCTCTGCGCGGGGGCTGCATGGCTCATCGTGCTGTTTCTCCCTGTCCTCCACCGACACCCCGGAGCGAGCTCGTGGGCAGTGTCGCGCGTTGTGATGTGCCAGCAAGTCGTCGTCGAGATGCGTCGACAGCCGGACGAGCCGGAAGCGGCCCTCGGGCGGCCGTCCCGGAGGAACGGCCGCGACTTCGGAGTCCCGCTCGTGCCGGTACTGCTGCCGCCGGTTCTCCTCCCGCCGGTTCCGCTCCAGGACGGCGAACCCGGCACGGGTGGCGGTCAGCGGCATGCCACGCCCGTCTTCCGGTTCCGGCCGACGTTCCACCGAGCCGCGGTCCGCCGGGCACCCGGTCCGACGACTGACCGCCGAGAGATCGAGGAGCGCGTCCACGGCCGGATCGGTGGCCCACTGTGGGCCGTCCATCAGGAGTCGGGCCGGCAGTGGGCGATCCGCGCCGCCAACCCCGTACGCGGCAAGATGCCTCAAGGCTGACACCAGCCGCATGAGCCGTATCACCTCGACTCCGACGCTGGGGCGGCTCCGCTGCGGTCAGCCTGCCGGGGCTCATGCCGGTAGCGGTGCCCGGGGCGGGCGTGTCACCACTCGTACCGGCGGGGCCTGTTCCCGCGGTCATGGGCTGTTCTCGTATCGATCGCCTGTTCCCTGCAAACTTGCTTGGCATCAGCAAGTTTAGCGCAACTGTTTGCCTTGGGCAACTTCGTGCCGCAGAGGCGCGGCAGAGGTGTGCTCCGGAGGGCACTCCCTCCGTGTCCGCCCTGTTCCTGGAATTGCCGGCGGCCACGGTCGGTCGCGGGGCTGGTGAACTCCCGGAACAGCAGGAATGGCGGCACCCGGGTGATTCGGGGGCCCGAGGAACAGGCGGCCTGACCTCCTGCCGCGGTCCATGGTCCGCCTGGCCCGTACGGAACAACCGGAGGGCCGCAAGCTGACCTGGGTCGGCCGTCCCGACGTCCAGTTGCTGGACGTGGACCAGCACGTCCGGTACGAGCACGCGAGCCTCGGCCGCTTCCGGCACCGTTCGGACGGCACGATCGCGTGGGACGAGGTGTCCGCGGGACTGGTCCTCGTCTCCACGGACGAGGACACCGCCGATCTGGACGCCCTGGTCAGGCACCACTGCGCGGGGACCGACGGCCTCGTAGTCTTCTGGGGAAGTCTCGCGCTGCCGAGCGCGCGAATGCCGCTTTCCTCCGTCCTGAGCCAGCTGCCGGACATCACCGCGTCACATCCCGAATTCTGGATCCACGATCCCGAAGACTCCGAGGTGATCGAGACCACCTAGAAGAGCCGCGGCGGCAAGGTCACCCCGGTCGAGGACTGGATCTGATCACCACAGCCCACCCACCCGACTGCCCGCCTCCCGAAACCCTCGACCACGCCCGGACCGTGGTCCGGCCCGGGAACGCGAGCGCGTGCGCATCGCCACCGGCCCGGACACCGCCCACCCGCAGGCCATCCGCAGGCCACCCGCACCGATGCCCTGCGATCGTTCCTGCTCTGCGCGATCCGCGAGCGGCACATGTTCGGCGAGAGCGGGCGCGAGTGCGGCTTCTGCGGCTGCGCCCCGAACCCGAGTACATCCCACCGGGCCGCGAGCCGCCCCAACAGCCTCTGCACCAGGGAAGCCGGCCTGCTCGATCCCCTGCACGAGTTCTTCACCGAGCGTATCCGCGGGCCCGACCGACGCGACCTGCTCGCCACCGCGCTCCCGGAGGCGGACGAATGCAAAGGAGTTGGTCTCCTGGGGCGGTCCGAGGCCTCCCTCGTGCAAATCTCGGCACACGGTGTGAACGCCCCGCAACCCGCTTCCGCATGCGGTCAGCCTCAGGGTGCCTCGTCGCGGAGACGGCGTGCGATGTCGATGTCCCGTTGCAACGCACTGAGCCGTGGCGGCCGGCGGCTGGCGTCCAGGACGACGACGTGCAGTTCGTCGCCCACCTGAGGTGGTGCGACGCTCTCGTTCCACCATGAGGGATGCTTCACCTGGTCGATGAACCCGGTCGCACCGTCTGTCCCGTGTACTTCCACCTTGGCGCCCACGGGGGCCACTGCGACGACCGTCACATCGAGTTCCCGATGGTTGCGGAACATGCTCAGTTCGGTCCTCCGAAAAATGGATATCCAACTACGTCTCTGGGTCAACGCGTTGAATCTGTCGAGTTCTCCACCGGGATCGCGGGTGTTGTCACGCAGTTGGACACTCACACGGCAGGCACGGTACGTGCTTCAGTCGCCCGCGAACCACAGATAACCGCCTGGGGTGGCCGCGCACTCTGCCAGCATTGTTGCCAGGTCGTCCAATGCGGCCAGCTGACGCTCATCACCGCATTTCTGCCTTAGGTCGCGGATTTCCTGGAGGGCGGCTGCGGCCTCCTGCTGGTTCATCAACGTGTCCCCGTACGGATCGACCGCAGTGAGCCTCCCGGGTACTCCAAGGAGCTGGAGCGAGCCGAGTGCATCGGCCAGTGTGTCGCCGTGCCCATAGGAGCTCCGCACGAGTGTTGTTCGGGACTTGCGCCAGTTGTTGCGTGCCGGCCGTGACGAGTGCAGCTCCAGATCAATCCCCATGCTGGTTGGCAGTGCCGGAACAGGCTCCAAGCGCCACCTGATCGCAGAAGCGCGCGGCATTCCGCTGGCCATCTCGCTGACCGGCGGTAACGGCAACGACGTCACCCAGCTCATGCCGCTGGTCGAGGCCGTCCCACCGGTGCACGGCCAACGCGGACGTCCCCGCCCACGCCCCGACAGGCCCTACGCAGACCCCGGCTACGATCACGACAAACGCCGCAGGCAGGTCCGGGCGGTCGGGATCACTCCCGTCATCGCCCGCCGCGGCACCGAACACGGCTCAGGACTGGGTGCCAACCGGTGGGTCGTCGAGCAGAGCTTCGCGCTGGGGCACTGGTTCCGACGCTTACGCATCCGCTGGGAGATCCGCGACGACATCCACGAGGCATCCCTCACTCTGGCCAACAGCATCATCTGGCGGCGACAATTGAAGAACTCACTTCGTTCGGCCCAGTTCCTGACGCCATCACCGACCGTCTATGACGGGTCGTTTCGCGCCAAGCCGCCGAGCAAGTCCTCAAACGGCTACACCATCTGATGATGGCTACACCATCTGATGAAATGATGTGACGGTGCCATGGACCAGGCATGACACGACGAGGAGCGTCGTGCCTTGGTCCGGTCCGTACGCATGTCAGCTGACGGAGGGGTACGGCGAACAGTGGGAGACCAGGAGAAGATCCTCGACATCAAGATCGCCGACCTGAGAAGAACAGCACCCCACTTCCACACGCAGAGCGTCGACCTCACGAAGGCTCTCGGCAAGCTGAAGACCGCCCTGGCCAGGACCGGTGACTGCTGGGGAGACGACGACCAGGGCGCCGCCTTCCACAAGGCCTATGCGCCGCACCTCAGGCAGATCCGCTGGGATCCTCGCCGAAGGCCTGGCCGGCATTCACGAAGCCATGACGGACATGGCCGACGGCCACATCGACAACGACGAGTTGATCCGCGCGATGTTCAGCCGAATCAACGTCGAGAACGGCTCCAAGGGCCACGACAAGTGAGCGCAGCCGACAAGGCCAAGGAGATCGTGCAAGATCTCACCGGCATGTGGTGGCCGGCCGCGGACGAGGGCAAGCTGCGGGACGCAGCACAGGCATGGCGGGACTTCGCCGACGACGTCGAGGACGTCACCGCAGCGGCCAACAAGGCCGCCCGCTCACTGATCGAGCAAACAAGGGTGAAGCCATCTCCGCCTTCGACGACCCGTTCTGGCGCCGCTACTACTACCAGAAACACGGGTGGCTCCAGGATCTGATCGACGGCTCCCGCGACATGGCCAAGGCCCTCGACAAGTACGCCGACTCCGTGCATGGCGCGGTGAAGAAGCTTGAGCATGAGCTGGAGATCGTCGGTGCGACCATCGCCGCAGGCACCGCACTGGCCATCTTCACCGCAGGCATCTCCGAAGGAGCCGCAGCCGCCGCGACCGCCAGCATCGTGGAGCTTGCCGGAACAGTGGGGGTGTCCGTCTCCACCGAGGTGGCCGCCATCGCTGGGACCACCTTGGCAACCGCCGCCCTCGCCGGTATCGAATCGGTCACCGTCGACCTGGCCGTCGCCCAGCCGGTCGCCATGGCGACCGGCGAGCAGAAGGGCGGTCTCAACCTTGACGAAGCCCGGCAGGCCGGCCTGTTCGGCGCCCTCACCGGGGGTCTGTTGGGCGGTGGCGGGGCGGCGTACCAGGGCATGAAGAGGGCGGGTGGGCTGTCGAGCTTCTTCGACGGCATTGACGTCGGTCTGAACGGGCCAGGTCTTGCGCTGGCCGGGGTACCGGAAGACCTCGCCGCCAGTGACCGTTATGCGATGAGAGTCGGCGGCGCGGGAGAGGGCGGTAGCACAGGAGCTGGACCGGGCGAGGGTCCGTGGCCGACGTCCTCCGGAATCAAGGGACCGGCCGCCGGCAAAGAACTCAAGCCGCCCCATCCACGCCATACGATCGCCGGGTCAGCCCGCGGCCAGGTCAAGGAGGTGAACAGCGTCATTGTACGGGGCTACGAGCAGCAGGTGAACCAGGATGTCGCGGATATCGCCGCCGGCCGGGCCGCGTTCAACGACGCGACGGGTCGCTACGAGGTCAATGGACGCTCGTACGGTGTTGAGGAAACGGGGCGGGTGTTCCCCGACAGCGGCGAGGGCATCGTGAAACTCGACCGGAACGAGTACGCGGCACTCCAGCAGATAGCCAAAGCCAAGGGCGACATCGATGCCGCACCGCAACTGACCAAGAACCCGCGCTTCACCAACAATCCAGAGGCTGTGCAGAAGGCCCTGGCCGTCTACAACGGAACATATCGATGACGTACAACTTGCTCCTCATGGAGCCCTTGTCCCCGGACACGATCGCGACGGCACTCGCCCACTGCCTGGCCGTGCCCGTGCACGAGGTGGATGTCGCCGGCGAGGACACCGACCCCGACCTGCGTAACTGGGACGCGCTGGTGCTCTGCGAGCAGACCGCGCTCACCGGCGACGTGTCGTCATCGCTGGACATCTACGCCCAGGACTCCGCCCAACCGCAACCGGACGAAACCGAGCTGGCATCGGCCTTTGCGCAGTCGGCCGGTACCGTGATCCTCTTCCCGGCCGAGGAAGACCTGCCGAGCGCCTACTGGCTCACCACACCGGACGGCACCGTCACACGCGCACGGATGTACGCCTCCGACGACGACCTGCCCCGGTACACCATCGACGCCGTCGAAGCCGCCGTCCCCCAACTGCCCAACGTCCCGGTCACACGCATCGCGGAAGTCGTACGCGAGCAGCACGTCGCCACCCCGCTGACGGACACCTTCACCGCCTACCTCGAACGCTTGGCCCCCGACGAATCCGCCACTCCCGGGACCCCCCACTGGTTGGCCCGCACCCGCCTGGGCGCCTGGGAGAAACTCGTCCGCCAGATGGCAGCCTCCTGGGCCCCAGCCGGCTGGTATCCCCCCGACCTGTACCGAGAACGCCTCGAATCCCGTGACGAACTGGAACAGGTGCGCGACCAGCTCCCTGAGAATGTCCGGGCTCTGCTACAGGAGCCCGTTGAACAGCTGGACGCCCAATTCACCGACCTGACCATCCAGGATCCCGGCTCGCTCCGGAAGGCCTTGACGTCCGGCGACGACCTCGGAGCTTCGGCCGCGGGTTGGTGGTGGAGACGGCGTCCCAGTCCGTTGCCGTGGTGAGGGGAACTCGGCATCGAGACAGCGCCCAACGGATCGGCACATCCCGGTGTCCATAGAGGGGTCCATAGAGTGGAAGGAGCGTAGGGGCACCTACCGGACTTGGAGGCACGGCCTACCGCGATTGACATCGGGAAGCTGGCAGTTCATACATCCGTTCGGCTGACCCAGCCGCCATTCGCAGGGGCTGGCGCTCCAAGCCGCGACGGAAAGACCAGGCAGTGGGTGATGCGAGGACGGGGCACCCGCCTGTGTCGGACGCCCGGAAGCCATCCTGGTTGACCGCAACGGCGCCGAGCAGCGGCTCCGCCCGGCGCACGCCGCCGCGTTGTGGCTGACAGTTCCCGCCCTGCGGTTCAGCGCCAAGACCCGGCCGGAAGCCATCGCGACCGTCATGGCGCAGGCGTTCGGAGGTGGCCGATGAACGCCAGGACGAACGCCGTCACCCCACTTGCCGAACGCGCGTCGGCGGGTGACTTCGGGGCCAGTTACCGCAACATCGAACATCTGGGCGGCTGCACCAACCCCGTGCACCCCTCAGGGAACGCCTCGCTCGTCGACACGATCACGGGAGAGGTGCTGCACTCCTTCGCGTCCGACCACCGTGGCGGTCGGTTGCTCACAGCCTGTGGAAACCGGCGGGCGAGCGTCTTCCCGACCTGCGCCAGCCTCTACCGTGCCGACACGTACCAGCTCATCCGTGCCGGACTCGTCGGCGCAAGGAGACACCGGCCACGGTCGGCGGGCACCCGCGCGTCTTCGTGACCCTCACCGCGCCCGGGTTCGGTGCCGTCCATACCCGCCGCGAACGTTCCGGACGGGTCCAGTCCTGCCGTCCCGCCGCGCACAGGAGCGCTGCCCGCACGGCGTACCGACCGGTTGCCGCGTGCGGCACGCGGAAGACGACAAGCGACTCGGCGAACCGCTCTGCCCGCGGTGCTACGACTACGCGGGCGCCGTCCTCTGGCAGGCTCACGCGGGACAGCTCTGGCACCGGTTCGCGCTGGAGCTGCGCCGCGAGATCGCCCGGCGGGTCAGGGCTCACCCGTGCAGAGCTGGGCGGCCGACTGCGGGTCTCGTACGCCAAGGTCGCCGAGTACCAGCGGCGCGGACTGATCCACTTCCATGCCGTGATCCGGCTCGATGGGCCGGACGGGCCTGAGTCCGCTCCGCCCGTGTGGGCCACCACAGCGCTCCTGGCCGACTCGGTACACGGCTCCGCCGCCCTGGTCCGCCTGCGCGCTCGGGGCGGTGACGTCATCGGGCCGCGTGTGCTGCGCTTCGGCTGGCAGATCGACGTCCGGCCCATCGCCGAGTTTGGCACCAGGGAGCGGCGATGTACGCCACCAAGGGAGCCGAAGCAGCCGGCGCCGTCGATGCCCGCATTCACCGGGCGGTCGACCTGGCGAAGCTCCCCGTCCGGGACCACACGCTGCGCATGATCGGAACGTGCTGGTGGCTCGGCGCGCTGCCGCAGTTCCAGCCGCTGCGGCTGCGGCAGTGGACGCACATGCTCGGCTACGGCGGCCACTTCTCCACCAAGTCCCGCCGCTACTCGACCGCCCTGACCGCCCTCCGCACAGCCCGTGCGAACACCGCGCGCAGCAACAGCGCACCGCCCTCGGCCTGGCCGACCGGCCTACGGTCACCGTCTCCCACTGGCGCTTCGCCGGACGCGGCTACGCACCCGACGAAGCGCTCATCGCAGCGGACGTCCGGGCGGCCAAGACCGAGGCACCCGCACCAGGGACAGAAGCACAGGGGGTGCGGGCATGAGTGACCGGCTCCTCTCCGTCCCCCAGGTCGCCGAGCGGCTCGGGACCACGCAGCGCTTCCCCCGACGGCTGATCACCGAACGGCGGATTGCCTTCGTCAAGGTCGGCCGCCATGTCCGCATACCCGAGTCCGCGCTGAACGCCTACATCGAGCGCCGGACGACGAACCCACACACCACCACGGCAGAAAGGACGGTGGCCTGATGCCGAACAACAAGGGGCGCAAGCGGCGCTTCGGTGCCGTGCGCCAACTCCCGTCCGGCCGGTTCCAGGTCCGCTACCCCGACCCGGTGGCCAAGCAGCTCCGCAACGGTGACCGGGCCTATCCGACGAAGCGTGACGCCGAGGTCGCCTTGTCCGGGATCGAGGCGGACATCGACCGGGGTCGCTGGACCGATCCGAACGCCGGGAAGGTCACGCTCGGCGACTTCATCGACCGCTGGTTCCGCGAACGGGACTACGCGGCCACCAGTCGCGGCAGGAACGGGCGCGTCATCCGGCTGCACATCCGCCCGTACCTCGGAGACCTGGCCGTCGCCGAGATCACCACACCGCGCGTGCGGCAGTGACGGCGCGTGACCTGCTCGACGCACGCGTGGGTGAAGCCACCGTGGTCAAGGCATACCAGATCCTGCGGGCCGCCATGAACACCGACCGCCGTGGACGACGGACTGATCCAGCGCAACCCGTGCCGCATCAGGGGCGCAGGCATCACCAAGTCCCCCGAACGGCCCGTGCTCACCGTAGAGGAAGTCTTCGCAGTGGCCGGCGCCATCGAGGGCCGCTACCGCGTGCTGGTCCTGCTCGCCGCGTTCACCGGTCTCCGGTTCGGCGAACTGGCGGCCCTGCAACGCCGTGACATCGACGTGGAGGGACGCTTCGTCCACGTGCGCCGGGCCCAGGCCGAGCCGCAGTCGGGCAAGCTGGAGATCAAGGCGCCCAAGAGCGCGGCAGGCGTCCGCACGGTGTCGTTCCCGGCCTCCCTCGTCCCGGAGATCAGCGAGCATCTGCGCATCTTCGGTGAGGACGGCCGGACCGGCCTGCTGTTCGTCGGCCCGAAGGGTGGTCGGTTGCGGCGGAACAACTTCCACGACTCGTGGACCGCCGCGTGCCGCCGGGCCGGCGTCAAGGGCGTGCACTACTGATCTGGCACGGATCTGGCACGACAGCTCCGGCGCCCTGATCCACCCCCGCACATGACTGAGGCCCAGGCATCCGGCTACATACCGGCTGACCTGGGCCTTCGTCGTGCTCGCCGCTCGCGCGGCGTTCTGTGCCCCCGGCAGGATTCGAACCTGCGACACCCGCTTTAGGAGAGCGGTGCTCTATCCCCTGAGCTACGAAGGCGAGGAGCTGTCGGGTGGTGGGCCCCGGGCCGTTTTGGTGGCGGGTCGGGGTGTGGCACCCGGGCAGTCCGGGGGTACGCCGAGGTCTGGCGTACCCCCGACAGTGTAGCGGTTGGGGCGGTGGCAGCGGTGCGAGGTGGTGGGTGCGTCCGCCGGCACCGCCGGCGACCGCATCCCGGTCCCGGCAGCCGGCGTCCCGGGCCCGGGCCCAGAACCCCGGCACCCGCGTTACTCCGGCCTCAGGCCCCGCCCCCGGCACCGCACCCGCAGCCCCCGGCCCGGCCCCGGCCCCCGGCGCCGCACCCCGGGCCCCCAGGCACCCGTACGTACCCCCGGGCCCAGGGGCACCCTTACCCCCAGCCCCCAGCCCCCCAACACCCAACCCCCGGCGCCCAGCTCCCAACCCCCTGGCACCCGACCCCCGCACCCGAGCCGACCCGCCCCTACAAAAAGCTCACGTTCTGGGCCAGAGCCAGCTCGCTCGAGTAGTTGATCGTGTTCGTGGCCCGGCGCATGTACGCGCGCCACGCGTCCGAGCCCGATTCGCGGCCGCCGCCCGTCTGCTTCTCGCCGCCGAAGGCGCCGCCGATCTCCGCGCCGGACGTGCCGATGTTGACGTTGGCGATGCCGCAGTCCGAGCCCTCGGCGGAGAGGAAGAGTTCCGCCTCCTGCTGGTCGCGGGTGAAGATGCTGGACGAGAGGCCCTGGGGGACCGCGTTGTGGAGGGTGATGGCCTCGTCGAGGGTGTCGTAGGTGAGGACGTAGAGGATGGGCGCGAAGGTCTCCTCGCGGACCACGTCCGTCTGCTCCTCGACCTGGACGATGACCGGCTCGACGTAGGCCGCCCCCGGTGCCGCGGCGGCCATGCGGCGGTTGCCTCCGGTGAGGATCCTGCCGCCCTGGGCCTGGACGCGGGTCAGCGCGTCCTGCATCCGCTCCAGCGCCTCGGGCGTGATCAGCGGGCCCACGAGGGTCCTCTCATCGAACGGGTTGCCGATCGGTAGCCTGCCGTACGCCGCGGTCAGCCGGGCGATCAGCGTGTCCGCGACGTCCTTGTGCACGATCAGGCGGCGCAGCGTCGTGCAGCGCTGGCCCGCCGTGCCCGCCGCCGCGAAGACGATGCCCTGCACCGCCAGGTCCAGGTCCGCGGAGGGCGTCACCACGGCGGCGTTGTTCCCGCCCAGCTCCAGCAGGCTCCGGCCGAACCGGGCGGCCACCCGCGGGCCCACCTCGCGGCCCATCCGGGTCGAGCCCGTCGCGCTGATCAGCGCCACCCGGTGGTCGTCCACCAGCGCCTCGCCGACCGCCCGGCCGCCCAGCAGGAGCCGGTGCACGCCGTCCGGCGCGCCCACCTCCTCGGCGGCCCTCGCCAGCAGGTGCGTACTGGCCAGCGCGGTCAGCGGGGTCAGTTCGGACGGCTTCCACACCACCGTGTCCCCGCAGACCAGAGCCACGGCCGTGTTCCACGACCAGACCGCGACCGGGAAGTTGAACGCCGAGATCACCCCGACCACGCCCAGCGGGTGCCAGGTCTCCGCCAGCCGGTGGCCCGGACGTTCGGACGCGATCGTGCGGCCGTAGAGCTGGCGCGACAGGCCCACCGCGAAGTCGCAGATGTCGATCATCTCCTGGACCTCGCCCAGCGCCTCCGAGCGGATCTTGCCCACCTCGATGGTGACGAGGTCCGCCAGGTCGTCCTTGTGGGCGCGGAGCAGGTCGCCGAAGCGGCGGACCAGTTCGCCGCGGCGTGGTGCCGGGGTGCTCCGCCAGGCCGCGAACGCCTCCGACGCCGCCCGGACGGCCTCCTGTGTGGTGGCGGGGGTGGCGGCGGCCAGCGTGAAGAGGTCCTCGCCGGTGAGGGGGGTGCGCGAGCGGAGGACGTCCGCGGCGCCGTCCCCGTTCGTGCCGCGGGCGCCCGGCCCCGGGGCCGCCGTGGGCTCCGGAAGAGTCACCCCGATCCGCTGGAGGCTCGCCCGCGCCCGGTCCCGCAGTTCCTCCGCGCTGGGCAGGGCCTCGACGGCGGGCACGGCGCCGCTGGTGGCGCCGGGGGTACCGGGAGTGCCAGGGGTGCCGGGGGTGCCGCCTGGGGTGGGGGTGCCGGTCGTGGTGCTCATGGGGGCTCCTGGCTGTTCACGTCACGGGTGCGGAGGGGATGGTACGGGTCCTCGCACCACTACGGCTCATATGTACATGTACGAGTATGTACGGGTGCCTGCGGGGGGCGGGCACGGCGGCGGGCACGGCGGTGGGGACGGCGGTGGGGACGGCGGTGGGGACGGCGGCACGTACGGCGGTGGGTACGGCAGCGGAGCCGTGGACGGCCGACGGCCCAAGAGCCCGGGTGCGGTGCGCGCGGGGCGCGCGGGCCCTGCACCGTGCCGGGGTCAGCGGGCGGGCGCCGGCGTCGGTGCCGGAAGCGGTACCCCCAGTTCCTCCGCCGCCCGCGCCAGCGACCGCTCCTGCTGGTCCGCGTACAGCTCGTACGGGTCCAGGACGTCGCGGCCGAGGGCGTCGGCCAGCCACGCGCTGTCGTAGGCGGTGCCCTCCTGCTCGTCGTCCCTGCGGCCCTCGCCGCTGAGGTTGGACTGGAAGATGCCGGCCGCCGAGCGCGGCAGGAAGTCCTCGTAGACGATCGGCTCGGCGCGCAGCCAGCCCGCAGCGAGCAGGTCGGCGAGGGCGGTGGGCGGGCGGGTGCCGTCGGCGGGTCGGTCGCGGCCGGGGACGGGGGCGGCCCGGTAGGTGAAGTAGGCCAGGCCCTGGGCGGCGAGTTCGTGCTCGGTGGCGGGGATGAGGTCCGGCCACAGGCTCCGGGCGACCGCCTGGCGGTCCGCCCCCGGCTCCTGCGCCAGCCGCTCGTCGACCCGCGCGAGCAGGGTGTCGTAGCGCTCCCGGCCGGCCCGGGTCAGCGCGATGCCGCGCGCCTCCACCTCGCCGAACCGCACGCGCAACGCGCCCTCGCGCACCCGGCCGTCCGGCTCGCGCATCGCCCGCGGTTCGGCGAGGGCGCGGAACGAGGTCTGGCGGAGCAGGACGTCCGGCCACCCCGCGCCGTCATCGGACGTGTTCCGGCCACCGCCCGCGTCCCGGGCGCCGGCACCGGGCGTGACGCGGCCACCCGGTGGGCCCTGGATGGTGTCGATCATCTCGATGCCGCGGGCGGTCATCCGGCGGTACAGCTCGTCGATGTCGAGCACGCGCGGGGTGAGGTGGTTGATGTGGGTGCTGCGCACCCCGCCGATGTCCGCGGCGACCGCGGACACCTTCTCCAGCGTCTCGTACCAGACCCGGTCGATGGGCTCCCGGGACAGCTCGAAGGCGGCCACGGCGAGCTGGAGGAAGCGCTCTGCCTCGGCCTCCGGCAGCTCGCCCTCCGACTCCGCCCGGTCCGCGAGGGCCAGCAGCTCGGGCGGGAACAGCTCGCGCCCCGCGAGGAAGGTCTCCAGCCGGGCGCGGAGCTCCGCGTCGAAGAAGCGGGGGTCGGCGGGGGTCAGCAGGGAGGTGAAGACCCGGAACGGGTTGCGGGCCAGCTCCTCGCCGGCCACCGGCCGGAACGCCGTCGAGACCACCGGGACGGCGCTGGCGGCCGCCTCGCGCAGGTCGTAGAAGCCGACGGGGTGCATGCCGAGGGCGCCGAAGACGCGGGCGACCTGCTGGAGTTCGCCGGGGGTGCCGACGCGGATGGCGCCGTGCCGCTCCGCGGTCACCCGGCCGATGGAGCCGAGGCGTTCGGCGTCGGCTCCGCGCGTGCGCAGCACGTCCTCGTTGACCTCGCGGGAGACGTCCACGAGTGTCGTGTACGCGGGGACCTCCTGCCCGTACATCTCCGAGAGCCGCCGGGCGAAGGCGGCCCGCAGGCGCCACTGGCTGATCGTCCTCACCTTGAACGGCTTCCCTTCGTGCGGGTTTCCACGGTTCCTACGGTTTGCGGGTTCCTACGGTTCGCGGGTTCCTACGGTTTGCGGGTTCTTAGGGTTTGCGGGTTCCTACGGTTTGCGGGTTCCTACGGTTTGCGGGTTCCTACGGTTTGCGGGTTCTTAGGGTTTGCGGGTTCCTACGGTTTGCTTTGCGGGTTCGTGCGGTGTGCGGGTTCGTGCGGACTTGCGTTTTCCTGCGGCTTGAGGGCCTACGACTCGGAGGCTCTAGCGGGTTTCGGTTTCGGCGGCTTTCGGCGGGTTTTGGCTTCGGTGGGTTTCAGCGGTTTTGGCTTCGGTGGGTTTCGGCGCGCCTCGGTCAGGCGGCGACGGGTCCGGCCTCCGCGTGCATTCCGTGTCGGCGTGCTGCCCCTCCGTCATCGTGCAGCACTTGCGCCACGGGCGTCCAGGTGGCCCCTCTCGTCCGGTGGCCACGGGCGCGGCGACCACTCGGACGGCGACCGTGAAAACTTCCCGGCATGGTCTAGACCTTCTGCCTCATCTGAGCCTATTCTCGCGGCGGCTCCCTCCCTACCGGAACGTTCCCCCGGCCCCTCCCCTCCCTGGCCGGTCCCGACCCGTCCCCGATCCGAGGAGTGACGAAGCGCGTGGTGCGACGACATCTGAGCAGGCCGGGCGCGGTGAACCGGGTGAGGCGAGCGAGCGGCGTGAGCCGGGTGAGTCGAGCGAGCCGGGCGCTGGGCCTTCTGGCGGTGCTCCTGGCGGCCCTCGTACCGGCGGCTTCGACGGCGGTGGCCGCGGACGGGGCGCCGCGCGGTGCCCACGGGACGGGCTTCGTGGTCAGCGAGGCACAGTTCGACCGGATGTTCCCGGACCGGGACCCGTTCTTCACCTACGCCGGGCTGCTGGCCGCGACCCGCTCGTACCCGGCCTTCGCGCACACCGGGAACCTGCTGGTGCGCAGGCAGGAGGCGGCCGCCTTCCTGGCCAACGTCAGCCATGAGACGGGTGCGCTGGTCTACAAGGTCAACCAGAACCCGGCGTCGTACCCGCTCTTCTGCGACGACACCCGGCCGTACGGCTGTCCGGCGGGGCGGGACGCGTACTACGGGCGCGGCGCGATCATGCTGAGCTGGAACTTCAACTACAAGGCGGCCGGCGACGCGCTCGGGCTCGACCTGCTGAACGACCCCTGGCTGGTGGAGCGCGATCCGGCCGTCGCCTGGGCCACCGCCCTGTGGTACTGGAACACCCAGACCGGCCCCGGCACCATGACCGGCCACGACGCCATCGTCCGCCACAAGGGCTTCGGCGAGACCATCCGCAGCCTCAACGGGACCGCCGAGTGCGACGGCGGCAACCCGGAGCAGATGCGGCACCGTGTGACCTTGTTCCGGCAGTTCACGCGTGTCCTGCACACCCTTCCCGGGCGCCATCAGACCTGCTGAGGGCGCGGGAGCGGCCCGCCGGCGATCCGGAGTCCGGGGGGCCGTGCCACGTCCGTGGCGGCGGCATCGGCGTTAGCATCCGGGTATGAGCGACGATGTACAGAATGCGCAGGCAGGACAGGACGTGTACGGGGTCCCGATCGGGGCGCTGCGGGGTGGATCCGCGGACCTGGAGCAGTTCCGGGGGAAGGTCGTGCTGGTGGTCAACGTGGCCTCCCGGTGCGGTCTGACGCCGCAGTACGAGGCGCTTGAGCGGCTGCACGAGCAGTACGCGGCGCGTGGCTTCAGTGTGCTGGGGGTGCCCTGCAACCAGTTCATGGGGCAGGAACCGGGTAGTGCGGAGGAGATCGCGGAGTTCTGCTCGGCGACGTATGGGGTGACGTTCCCGATGACCGAGAAGGTGGAGGTCAACGGGGAGGGGCGGCATCCGCTGTATGCGCGGCTGGTGGGGCACGCGGATGCGGAGGGGTACGTCGGGGACGTCCGGTGGAACTTCGAGAAGTTTCTTGTGGGGAGGGATGGGGTGGTGCGGGCTCGGTTCGCTCCGCAGACGGTGCCCGATGCGGCGGAGGTGGTGGCTGCGGTGGAGAAGGTGTTGGCCGAGTAGGGGGTGCGGGGCGTGGGGGTGGCCCCGGGGGTGGCCCGGGGGCGTGGGTCTTCCGTGACCGGCTGTGCGCCGGTGGGGCTTTTGCGCAGTTCCCCGCGCCCCTTGGGGGGTGCCTCTTTCGGTCGGTGGCGAGGTGCGGGTTCGTCTTGGTTGTTCGCGCAGTTCCCCGCGCCCCTGATCGGTCGTGGCTGAGGTCTCGTGATCCGGTGAGCCCCGGTGGGTTTTTTTGCGCAGTTCCCCGCGCCCCTGAGCCGTCGTGGCTGAGCTCTCGTGATCCGGTGAGCCCCGGTGGGTTTTTTGCGCAGTTCCCCGCGCCCCTGAGCCGTCGTGGCTGAGGTCTCGTGGTCCGGTGAGCCCCGGTGGGTTTTTTTGCGCAGTTCCCCGCGCCCCTGAGCCGTCGTGGCTGAGGTCTCGTGGTCCGGTGAGCCCCGGTGGGTTTTCTGCGCAGTTCCCCGCGCCCCTGAGCCGTCGTGGCTGAGGTCTCGTGGTCCGGTGAGCCCCGGCGGGTTTCCTGCGCAGTTCCCCGCGCCCCTGGTCGGGTCCCGGTGTGCTCGTGCGTTGTGGTCGGGGTTTGCGTGGGGGGCCGGGGGGCTGGTCGGATTCGGGGTGGCTCTGTCTCTGGGGCAGAGTTCATCGTCTCTGTGGCCGGGCGCGTGGTGCCCGGTGGCGGAGGATGGGGACGTGGACGCGGACGACAGGGGCGGCGGCGTGGGTGGTGGCGGCGTGGGCCGTGGGGCGGGGCCTCACGGTGGGCCGGCGGGGGACGGTACGGGGGCACTGCTCAGCATCGGTGCCTTCGCCGCCCGCGCCCGCCTCTCCCCCAAGGCGCTGCGGCTCTACGCCCGCACGGGACTGCTCGCCCCGGCCCACGTCGACGAGGCCAACGGCTACCGCTACTACCGCGCCGACCAGGTCGAACGCGCACGTCTGGTGGCGCTGCTGCGCCGGCTGGACATGCCGCTCGCCGGGATCGCCGAGGTGGTGCGTGAGCCGGGCGAGCCCGCGGCACAGCGGGTCACCGCGTACTGGCGCGGCGTCGAGGAACGCATCGCGGCCCAGCGGACCCTGGTCGAGTACCTCCGCGCACGCCTGTCGGGGAGGGGCTCCGAGGTGTACGCAAGGTTCGGGATCAGGACCGTGGACGTACCGGCGCAGTACGTCATCACCCAGGCGCGGCACACCCTCGCGGACGAGCTGCCGGCCTGGATCGGCGCCTCCCTGACCCGGCTGCTGGCCGGTGCCCGGGAGTGCGGCGGAGTGGCGGGGCCGCCGTTCGTCGTCTACCACGCCGAGGTCACCCAGGAGAGTGATGGGCCCGTCGAGACCTGCGTGCCCGTCAGCGACCCGGCCGCCGCCCGCGCCTGGGCGCTCGCCCAGGGCCGCAGCTGGGACACCCGCGCCCGCGAGGAGCGCGCGCACCGGCTGGCGTACACCAGGATCACCAAGGCGCAGGTGGTGTATCCGCAGATCATCGCCGCCTTCGAGGCGGTGGAGGAGTGGATCGCCCGGCAGGGCCTGGGCATCGCGGGGCCCAGCCGCGAGGTCTACTTCACGGACTGGACCTCCGCCGGACCCGACGACGAGGTCTGCGACGTGGCGTTCCCGGTCACCGGGTGAGCACCGGCCTCGGGTCTGCGAGCGCACGTGCGCGTGAGGCGCGTGCGCGTGAGGCGCGTGAGCCCGTGCGCGTGGCGTGCGGGTGAGCCCGTGCGCGTGGCGCGCGCGTCGGGGGCCGGGCCTGGTCAGGGTCGGAGTCCGGCTCCGGATCCGGGGTCGGGGTCGGGGTCGGGGTCGGGGTCGGGCGAGGCTCGCTGCCGCGCCCCTACCGCAGCTCCTTCGGACACGGCGTCCCCCGCGGCAGCTGGTAGGGCGCGGCGAGGCGGTAGACGCCGGCGTGGGGGGCCAGCAGTTCGGTCCAGCGGTCGCCCGCGGCGTCCTCCTCGGTCTCCATCAGGCAGCCGTTGACGTTGTCGTACGTCTTGGGCTCGCCGTCCGCGCGGTGCTTGGACTCCTCGGTCTCCTGCGGCGGCTTCACGCCCTTGCCGTGCTCGTCGACCAGGCCGAGCCAGGGCGAGTACGGGACCCTGATCAGCACCCGGCCGGCCCGCTTGACCTCGATCGTCAGCTCGCCCTGCGCCGCGCGGTCCACCACCGCGGGCGGCGTCGCGAGCGGTACGGGGTCGGTGACGGCGAACAGCTGCCAGTTAGCGTCGCCCCAGATCTGCCTCAGATACGGCTGGCCGCGCTGGAGCAGCTGCCGCTCGCGCTGTCCGCCGTCGCCGTCCGGCTCGTCCTTGGGCAGCACCACGTAGTGCACCGCCCAGCGGCGCAGCCATTCGTGGTAGTTCGCCGAGTTCAGCGTGTCGTCGTAGAAGAGCGGGTTGCGCTCCATGTCGGCCTGGCGGTTCCAGCCGCGGGCCAGGTTGACGTACGGCGCGAGCGCGGAGGCCTCCCGGTGGCTGCGGGCGGGGACCACCTCGACCCGGCCCCGCTCCGCGCCCACCACCTGGAGCTGGTGGACCAGCGGTGCGAGTTCGCGCGCCCAGGACGCCGCGGGCCGGGTGTGCACGACGTCCGCGACGGTGTGTATCCCTATCCACACCACGAACCCGACCAGCGCCAGCACCATCGTGTACCACCTGCGGGTGCGCGGCACGGTGAACGGCAGCGCCGCCAGCAGCACCGCGCCCGTGAACAGCATCGCCAGGCGGGTGATGTTGGAGCCGACCTGCGAGCTGACCAGCCAGGCGAGCAGCACCGACAGCGTGTACACGGCGCTGGTGATGCGCACCGTCTTCCACTGCTTGGGCACCAGGAAGAACGCGACGAGGCCGGCCCCGATCGGCTCCAGCGCGGACAGGATCGTCATGGGCTGGGTGCCGGAGAACGGGAACAGCCACGCCGAGAGCCCCACCACCGCGGCCGGCGCGAGGCCCAGCGCGTACGCGCCGGGGCGGCGGTGCTGGAGGAAGAGCGCCACCGCGATCAGCCCCACGAAGAGACCGGCGACCGGCGATGCGGCGGTGGCGATGCCGGCGAGCGGCGCCGCGACGGCCGCCTTCGCCCACCGTTTGTACCGCCAGCGGTACGGCCAGCAGAAGACGGCGGCGACGGCGCCCAGCCCGAACATGGTGCCGAGCCCGAAGGTGACCCGTCCCGAGATGGCGTTGCAGAGCAGCCCGAGGACGCCGAAGAGCGCGGGCGGCAGCGGCTTCGCCACGGCGCGGCTGCGCATCAGGATCAGGGTGAGCAGCGCGGCCGAGACGGTGCCGGCGACCATCATGGTGGTCCGGACCCCGAGCACCGACATCAGATACGGCGACACCACGCTGTACGAGACCGGGTGCATGCCGCCGTACCAGGCGAGGTTGTACGCGGAGTCCGGGTGCCGGCCGACGAACTCGGCCCAGGCGTCCTGCGCCGCCAGGTCACCGCCACCGTTGGCGAATGCGAACACCCACACGATGTGCAGGAGCGCGGCCGCGGCGGTGACCACGGTCACCGGGTGGTGCAGGAACCTGCGGACACGCTCACGCGCCAGGGAACGGGCGGGCCGGGGGGCACGGGCTTCCGGGGCCGCCGGATCCTCCAGGGCCTCCGGGCCCAGGGATCCGGAGGTCTCCGGGGTGTTGGGGGTGTCCGGGCCCAGGGACCCGGAAGTCTCCGGGGTGCCCGGGGTGCCTGGGATCTCCGGGGTCTCCGGGGTTTCCGGGGCGGCCGTGGCCGACCCGCTCGGGTCCCTCTGGGCCGGCTCCTCCGGGTCTCCCGGGGCCGCCTCCTCGTCGGGGCGCGGACGGGCCTCGTCCGGGCACGGCGGAACCTCCTCCGGATGGGTGCGGACGTCCTCCGGGTGCGGACGGACGCCCTCCGCGTCCGCGTCCGGGCCCGCGCCGGGGCCCTCGACCGTGCCGGGGCCCTCCGGGTGTGGGCGCGCCGTGTCGGGGGCGTCCGGGGGGTCGGGCGCTCCGCGGCCGTCCCGCGGGTCCTGTGCCGGGGACTGCGGTATTCGAGTGTCTGTCCTGGCGCCCGCCCCCACGCCCCGGCCGGCACCCGTCTCGTCGGCGTCGTCGGCCCGCGTCGGCTCCGCAGTGGCCACTGAAGGCTCTCCCCGTTTCTCCTTGCCGGCTCCAGGGCCTTCGCCCCTGGGAATTTCCGGCTGCTGGTCCGGTGACGTACCCCGATCTCGCGACGCTAGCACGCGGTGCGCCGCCGGGAACGCGGACGGCCTCCCGACGGGCGACAAGCGCCACCGACGTACGCCCTCCGGCCCAGGGCCGCCCCAAAAGGGGCGCGAGGAACGGCGCGCCCGGCCCAGACGGACCCGCACCCAACCACGAACCCAAAGAGGCACCCCCGAGGGGCGCGGGGAACTGCGCGCCCAGCCACAGCGCACCCGCAGCCCGCCACGAACCCAAAGAGGCACCCCCCACACGGGATCTGCCCCGAAGGGGCAGCCGAACCCGGCCACCCCACGGGAACCCCCTCACCCGAGGTGCGTGAACTTCGCCCCGTACCCCGGCTCCACAAGATCCTTCTGCAAGGCCACCGGCACCTTGATCGCACTGCCCTTGCCGCCGCCGCTCCCGGCGGCGGCCCCCGCGGCGGTCCCGCCGACGTTGAGCGCGCCGACCACGGTCCCCGCCTTCGCCTCGTGCGGCAGGCTCGTGCCCGTCCGGCCGTCCAGACCGAGCCGCACGGTCAGCCCGGACCAGCCGACCGCGCTGACGTCCTTGGTGACCACCACCGGAGTGTGGCCGCCCAGGCCGTCGTCCACATACCCGACGACGTCGCCCTTCTTGAGGATCACGGCGGACTTCAGCGCGTCTCGGGCGGCGAGCATGGCCGTCTTGCTGACGGCGTTGGCGGTGTCGATGATCGGGTTCTTGTGCTGGCCGAGCACCGCCCCGACGACGGTGACGGTCTGCCCGTCGACGTCCTTCGTCGCCGCGAACAGCAGATTGCCGCCCGCCTTGGAGGTGGAGCCGGTCTTGATGCCGATGGCGCCGTCGTACGGCACCAGGGTGTTCCAGTTCCGCCACTTGTGACCCGAGGGATCCACCCAGTAGGGCAGCTTGGTGATGTCCATCAGGGCGGGGATCTTCACCAGCTCGTCCGCGAGCTTGACCTGGTCCTCGGCGCTGCTCACGGTGGTCGAGTCGAGGCCCGAGGGGTCCGTGTACGTGGTGTTCTTCATGCCGAGGTCCTTGGCCGTGGCGTTCATCTTCGCCAGGAAGGCCTTCTGGGAGCCGGCGTCCCAGCGGCCCAGCAGCCGCGCCACGTTGTTCGCGGACGGAATCATGATGGCCGAGAGCGCCTGCTGAAGGGTGAGCGTGTCGTCCTCCTTGATGGTGTCGACCGTGGACTCGCCGTCGGCGCTGAGGCCGCCCTCCTTCTCCGCCGTCGCGTCCACCCGGATCTTCGGCCCGGCCTCACCGGGCTTCAGCGGGTGGTCCTTGAGGACGACATAGGCGGTCATGGCCTTGGCCACCGAGCCGATCGGCACCGGCTTCTGCGCGCCGAAGTGGTCCATCGTCCCGATGCCCGAGACGTCCATCCAGCCCTGTCCCTCGCCGGGCCAGGGCAGTGCGGTACGGCCGCCGTCGAACGCGAAACTGTCGTCCGCGGTGAGCGTGAGCGTCGGGGCCGGCAGCGGCCTGACCGCCTGTACGACTGCGAACACGATCGCCAGCAGCACCACCAGCGGCGTCCAGATCTTGATCCGCCGCAGCAGGGTGCGGAGCGGGGTCTGCGGGGGCGGCGGGGTGTTCGTCAGCTCGGCGAGCAGATCGAGCGGCGGCCGGGGCGGCACGGGCATCTTGCTGGTGTCGTCCGCCAGCCCGGACGGGGCCTGCCCGGACTCGGCCCCGGTCGCGGTGCCGGCCTGCTGCCTCCGCGGGGGCGCCGGCTCGTCGAGCGGCTTGAGGGCGACGAACTTGCTGGTGCGCTCCGCGGCCTTCTCCGGCACGTCCGCACCGCTCGCCCCGGAGGACGGCTCCTCGGTGCGTGCGGCGGACGGCAGGGGCGACGACGCGGGGGGCCGGGCACCGTCCGGGGCGGTGGCGGGCTTGGGCGGGACGCCGGGGGTGGCCTTGGCGGCGTCCGGTGCGGCGTCCGGTGCGGCGGACGGGGAGGCGGTCCCGGACGCCGGGGCGTCGCCGTCCTCGCCCTCACCGCCGGCGCGGCGCGGGCCGCCCCACTTCAGGGCGGTCGTCGGCTGGTCGGCGGGGGGCGGCTTCGGGGCCCGGAAGGCGGTGGTCTTCTGATCGACGTCCCGGTCGGCGGGCCTGCTCGCGGCGTCGTCGCCGGCACCGGCGCTCTTGTCGGCACCGGCGGCGCGCTCGTCGCCACCGGCGCTCTCACCGGAGCCGGTGATCTCGTCGGAGCCGGCGCCCTTGTCGGCACCCGAGGCCTCCGTCGCACCCGAGCCCTCCGCCGCATCCGGACCGTCCGCCACATCCGAACCCTCGGCGGTGCCCCGATCCCCGGTGCCCTCCGGGCTCCCGGCAGCGGCACCCGAGTCCTCGTCAGCGCCCCGCTCCCCACCGGCGCCAGCGCTCACACCCGCACCGGCACCAACGGCCTCGCCGGTACCCGCGCGGGCCCCCTCGCCGGTACTCGCGCTCTCCTCGCCGCCGCCCGCGCCACGGCCGCCGTCGCCGACCTCCGCGTCCGCGTCGTCCTCCGCGCCCTGACCTGCGCCCGCGTCCGCACCGCTACCGCCGTCCGCACCGCTACCGGAATCCTCGCCGCCGACGGCGGCGGCACCCTCGTCCCCGCGACCGGCGCCAGACTCCCCCGAGCCACCGCCGACCTCGTCCGAGCCACCGCCGTCCTCACCCGAAGCGTCACGCGCGCCGGAACCGCCGGAGCCGGCCTCCCGGCCACCGGAGCCGTCCGGCTCCCCCGACGAGTCCGAGGCACCGCCGGCGTCCGAGGCGCCGGACGGGCCAGGGCCACCGGACGAGCCAGGAGCACCGGACGAGCCCGGATCATCGGACGAACCCAGGTCACCGGACGAACCCAAGCCGCCGGACGAACCCAAGCCGCCGGACGAGACCCGATCGCCGGACCCGGACGAGACCCGTTCGCCGGATCCGGACGATTCCGGATCGCCGGACGCGTCCTCCTCACCGGACGAGCCCCGCTCGTCCCTTTCCGCCTCCTGCCGGCGCGGCGCAACCAATCCCGCCCCGTCGGGCGTCCTTCTCCGCGCAGGAGCCGCTGAGGGCTCGTCGCGCTCGGGTGGTGTGCGGAAGACCGCCGTCGGCTGGTCGACGCGGCCGCGGGCCACCTCGTGCCGGGGGTCGGATTCGTCCGACGAGGGTGCGGGGCCGGGCGCCGGTGCCGCGATCGGGCCCCCCGGCGTCTTCTGCTGCTCCGACCTGTCGGGGGACTGACCCGCCACCGATGCCTCCTCCATACGCCCTGCGCTCATGCCGTCCAACACCCAGTCAACCGTCCCGGAACCCGGTGTCCGAACCATGTACCAGTGTCCCGTGTGAGGGGTTGACCCCTGTGCTAGACGAGAACGACATACCTACCGGTTCCCTTACGAAGCGGTCACGCACTCTCGACAGACCAATGTGAGAGGGGTCACCCTGTCATTCATCCACGCGGGGAGGCATGGATGGGCAGGAGCCGCAGAACACTTCCGGAGGAGCTTCTGCTGCTCGCTCTGGACCCGGCCACGGGTACCACAGCGCAGCCGCAGTCGCTCGACCTCGGTCTGGCCGGAGCACAGCTAGTGGAGCTGGCGCTGGCCGGACGAATAGCCCCAGACGGGGATCGTATCGCCGTGGTGGTGCCACGGCCGACCGGAGATCCGACTCTGGACTGCGCACTGGAGTTGCTGCGAAGGCGCGGCGCCCCGGTGCGGGCGGTCCACTGGATCGGCGGGCCCCGGCTGGGGCTCCGCCAGACATATCTCTCACACCTGGAGCGGTGCGGCATGGTCCATGCCGTGGCGGGCCAGATGTGCGGGGTGCTGCCGACCACTCGCTACCAGGCGACGGACACGGCCATCAGCCGGGAGATCAGGGCCCGGCTGGACTCCGCGATCCGCACCGGCGTGCCGCCGGACCCGCGGACCGCGGCGCTCGCCGCGCTGGCCCATGCGGTGGGCCTCGGCAAGCACCTCTATCCCGGTAACGAGGGGCGGTCCTCCCGCTCCCGGCTCCGGGACCTCATCAGGCACGACCCGATGGGCGGCCTCGTGGCGCACGCCGTGATGGACGTCCAGAACGGTGTCGCGGCACAGCCCCGGCGCGGTCCGGCCCCCACCGGACGACAGGCGGCAGGGCGGCCGGCACCGGAGCCCGGCAGGGTCCCGATGCAGCCGCGCCGCGGGTCCATGGCACGCGCCGTGGCCCACTGACACCCGGGGCGCACCGCACCACGGAGCGAGACCGGCCCTGCGGGCAGCCGGCACCATCCCGGACCACGATCCAGTACCGGCCCGGGACGGCTCGGCAGAGCCGCCGACGAACGACCGTACGACCCGAGAACGACCAGCAGCACAAGCCGGCACGAGCCGGGAACCCAGGAACCACCCACCCGGCACCACGCACCACGCACCACGCACCACGTACCACGCACCAAGACCCACACACCAGCAACGACGCTCAGCAACGACGAACCAGCGAGTGCTGCGGCGCGGACTCAGGAACCGCGCCGCAGCCACCGAGCCGCAGTCCGCCGGACCCGGCCCGGGAGCCGCTGGGCCGCGCGGAGCGGTGACCGCCGGACGTCACGGACGACGACACGGCCCACCGCCCCGCGCGGCCCCATGTGGGCCGTGGCACCCCGGCTCCCCCGGGGCGAGGTCTCCGGCACGGGGGTGCACGCCGGGGGGCGTCCGGACCTGCAAAACGCCGGTCAAGTACCCGCTTTGCGCCGTATATTTATGGCGGATCCGCCGCATACCCCTTGCATATCCGCCGTTTCCCAGCGGCGCCGAGCCTCTTGGTGGCAATCTGCTCAACAGCAGATACGCAAAGTACAGGCCCGCAGGCCGAAAGCCGGAGGTGCACGTCCGTGGCGTCCCACGTCAATCCCACCGTAAGACGACGCCGTCTCGGCCAGGAACTGCGCAGACTGCGCGAGCTGAAAGGCATGACGGCCGAAGAGGTGGCCGAGCGGCTGCTGGTCTCGCAGTCGAAGATCAGCCGTCTGGAGAACGGCCGGCGCAGCATCAGCCAGCGCGACGTCCGCGACCTGTGCGGGGTCTACGAGGTGGAGGACCACCGCGTCGTCGAGTCGCTGATGCAGATGGCGAAGGACTCCCGGCAGCAGGGCTGGTGGCACTCCTTCGGCGACATCCCGTACAGCGTCTACATCGGCCTGGAGACCGACGCCGCGTCGCTGCGCGTCTACGATCCGCAGGTCGTGCCCGGCCTGCTGCAGACCCGGAGCTACGCGGAGGCGCTGATCAAGGGCGCGCTGCCCGAGACGCCACAGGCCGACATCGAGAAGCGGGTGCAGGTGCGGATGCGCCGGCAGGACCGCGTCTACGCCTCGGAGAACCCGCTGCGGCTGTGGACGGTCATGGACGAGGCGGCGCTGCGCCGGGTCGTCGGCGGCCGGGGCCTGATGCGGGACCAGCTCGACCACCTCGTCGAGCAGTCCCAGCTGCCGCATGTGACCGTGCAGGTGATCCCGTTCGAGATGGGGGCGCATCCGGGGCTCAACGGCCAGTATGCGATTCTGGAATTCCCGGAGGCCACCGATTCAAGCGTGGTGTATATCGAGGGGGTCACCAGCGATCTCTACCTGGAGAAGTCGGGTGACGTCCAGAAATACAGCGTGATGTACGAGCACCTGCGCGCACAGGCCCTGAACGCGGAGCAGTCACGCGATCTGATTTCAAAGATCGCAAAGGACTACGCGCGCTGATAAAGGACTACGCGCACCGACAAGGGATGCACTGAAACCAGGGATGCACTGACAAGGGGTCACGCGCTCCGAGGAGGACGACGTACGCTGGCGAACGCCGCCATAGCGGACGAGAGCCGGAGCCCCAAATCCCCCTCGTTCCAAAGGTGTCGCACGGTACACCTCCCCAGGTGACGGCGGAAGCACCGTTGGAATATGCCATCCAGTCGAGTGAATGCCTCGTTCGGCGTCCGCGCGGGACGAGTAGCGTCGATCGCAGTCGGCGCCCCGGCGTCGGCGGTACGCCGCCCGGCGGCGGCGCACCAGTTCACTGACGACTGGCTGAACCGGAGCAATCATGGCAATCAAGCAGGGCGCTACGTCCGCGTGGACCAAATCCTCGTATTCCACCGGAAACGGCGCGTGCATCGAGGTCAAGTCCCCGGTTTCGCACGCGATCGCGGTGCGGGACTCGAAGGTGCCGGAAGGGCGTTCGCTCGCGTTCGCGCCCGGATCCTGGACCGCCTTCGTGTCGGAGGTGAGCCGGGGCGCGTTCGACCTCGACTGACACGCGGGCGTGACCGCCCGCCCATGCACCACGCAGTGAGCCCTCTCGACTGGTTCGCCGTCCCGGCCGAGGGGGCTCGGCCATGTCCGCATACGTGCACATCCCGCCCCGGTGTGCACGCCCGCCCGCACCACCGGCCGCCCGGGACCCGCATCCCTGGGCGGCCGTCTTCTTGGCGGGCCTGTCTTGGGTATGTCTGACGAAGTGCCCGCTCATGGTGGATTCGCCGGTGCCGTCGCGACAACCGCCCAGCAGGTCAAGAGAACGTAAAATCGTTCTGCTTTCTGACCTCCGTTCATATCCGTGACCTTGCAGGTCTTGACCGGGCCCTGGATCCGACGGTTCAATCCCCGAAGTCCCCTCCCGCAACGGTTGCCCGACCTGGGGGCCCCGCCCACGCCCGACGCCGTGGGGAGTACTGGCGAAGAGCGCACCGGTACACGGAAGTTCACAAGGCGGACCCCAGGAGGGGGCATGAACGGATTCGACTGGGCGGTGCTCATCGCCTACTTCGGCGTGATGGCGGCCATCGGCTACTGGTCGCACAAACGCGTGAGCGACGTCAGCGACTTCTTCACCGCGGGCGGCAAGATGCCCTGGTGGATGTCCGGCATCTCGCACCACATGTCCGGCTACAGCGCCGTCATGTTCACGGGGTACGCGGGCATTGCCTACCAGTACGGCTTCACCTCGTTCGCCACCTGGTCGTTCCCGATCGCCATCGGTGTGGCGATCGGCATCAAGACGTTCGCGCCGCGGCTCAACCGGCTGCGGTCCCGGCTGGGGGTCGCCTCGCCCCTGGAGTTCCTGAAGGACCGTTACAACGTGACGACCCAGCAGGCGCTCGCGATATCCGGCGGACTGCTGAAGATCGTCGACGTGGGAGCGAAGTGGGCCGCGATCGCGACCCTGCTCTCCGTCTTCACCGGGCTCTCCCTCAACCAGGGCATCCTGATCACCGGCGTGGTCACCGCCATCTACTGCACGATCGGCGGACTGTGGGCCGACGCGCTCACGGAGATGGGGCAGTTCGTCATCCAGTTCGTCGCGGGCATCACGATGCTGGTGGCGGTGCTGGCGGAGCTGGGCGGCTTCTCCAGCCTGTGGACCGTCTGGGACAAGCTGCCCCCCGGGCACGGGGACCCCACCGCCGGCCCCTACACCGTGACGTTCTTCCTGGCGTTCGTGTTCATCAAGACGTTCGAGTACAACGGCGGCATGTGGAACCAGGCCCAGCGGTACATGGCGACCGGCAGCGCCCGTGCGGCCTCGCGGTCCGCGGCGCTGTCGGCGGCGCTGTGGCTGGTGTGGCCGGCGGTGCTGTTCTTCCCGATGTGGGCCTCGCCGCTGCTGGTGCACGCGAAGAAGCCGGACGCGTCCGACTCCTACGCCCTGCTCACCGAGCGGCTGCTGCCGCACGGGCTGCTCGGGCTCGTCGTCGTCGGGTTCTTCTCGCACACCATGGCCATGTGCTCGTCCGACGCCAACTCCATCGCGGCCGTCTTCACCCGGGACATCCTCCCCGTCATCAACAAGCACGCCCGGACCTGGACACACCGGGCCGGGCTGATCGCCGCGCGGTGGACCACGATCGCGTTCCTCGCGCTGTCCATGGCGATCGCCACGCAGGTGTCCTCGCCGACCTTCGGCAGCATCATCTCCGTCGTGATCAAGTGGGTGGCCGGGCTGATGGGGCCCATCGCCATCCCCTTCATGCTCGGCATGCTGCGGCCGTGGCGGCGGTCCGGGCCGACGGCGGCGCTGGTCTCCTGGGCGCTGGGGCTGTTCGCCTTCTGGCTCACCAACTACGGCATCTCCGGTCTGAGCACACAGATCCAGACGGCCACACCGGTGGCGACGTCGTTGGTGCTGTACACCGTGATCGGGTGGATCAAGCCGGAGTCCACGGCCAAGCGGGACGCGATTCTCGACCGGGTCAACACGGACGGGGACGATGTGGGGGGTCCGGGGGTTTCCGCGGCTGCTCCTGCGGGGGTTTCCGACTGAGGGGTTCGACCGAGGCGGGTCCTCGTCGCTCCACTTTCCCGCCCGCCCGCCCCTTTCCGGGGTGGGCGGGCTTCGCCGTTCGCCCACCCCGGGCCCCGGTTTCCCCGGCGGGGGCTGCCTCCGGCAGGGGCCGCCCGGGGGTGCGTCGAGATGCGGCTCCGGCGCGTGGGCGCGCTCGGGTGCACCGGCCGGTGGTCGGATACGAGACCGCAAGAGGCTTTCGGCCCGTCGGCCCAGTGCGACTGCGTCGTGGCTGGTCGCGCAGTTCCCCGCGCCCCTTTTCCGCCGGCACCCTTACAACAACCTGCACCCCGCAGGGACGCGGCGCTGTGTCGAGATGCGGCTCCGCCGCGGGGGCGCGCTCGGGCGCACCGGCCGGTGGTCGGATGCGGGGCCGCAAGGGCCTCGGCCCGTCGGCCCGGTGCGACTGCGTCGTGGCTGGTCGCGCAGTTCCCCGCGCCCCTTTCCGGGGCCGGCCCGACGACAGGCTCACCCATGGGGGCCGGCTCGGACAACGGGCTCGCCTTCAGTCGTCGGATGGCTTGAGCCGGTGTTCTAGTCATTGACTTGGGTCCTGGCCAGGTCTAGCGTCCCGGAGGGTCATACATCGGATCTGTGTTCATGTAGGCGAACGGATCTCAAGGGGCGTGAGGCGTGATGGGGAGTAGACGAGACGTGTCACGGCGCGTGGTGCTGGGCACCGCGCTGGCCGGTGCGGCCGTCGGAACCGGAGCGGCCGGGACGGCGGCGGCGGCGCCCGAGCCGGGGGCCGCGGACGGGACGGGGGCCCCGCTGGCCGTGCGGGACGGCGGCGACCGCCCCTGGGCGGACGTCCTCGCCGACTCCGACCTGGTCTGGCAGAAGCTGCCCGCCACCTGGGAGGAGGGCCCGTTCCTCGGCAACGGCTTCCTCGGCTCCGGCATCTACGCGGAACCCGACGCCAACGCCGTCCGCTTCAACGTCCAGCACTCCGAAGTCCAGGACCACCGGCCCGAGTTCGGCTCCCTCTTCGGCCTCGCGCGGCTGCCCATCGGCTACTTCACACTGGAGCCGGTCGGCACCATCACCGCCGTCGACTGGCGCCTCGACCTCTGGAACGGCGAACTCACCGGCACCGTCACCACCGACGCCGGCACCCTGCGCCTGCGCGCCCTCATCCACGCCACCCGCCAGGTGCTGGCCGTCGAGATCACGCCCAGCGACGGCGAGCGCGACCACCGCTGGGTCTTCCACCCGGCGGACGCCATCAGCCCCCGCGCCGCGTTCAAGCCGCTGCCCGACGGCTACACGGGCAACCCGCCCGCGGTCGTCACCGAGGACGGCGGCACGAGCACCGCCGTGCAGTCGCTGCTGGGCGGCGGGCAGCACGTCACCGCCTGGCGCGAGGTGACCCGCGGCCGGGCCCGCACCCTCTACGCGACCGTCGCGCACTCCTTCCCCGGCACCGGCGCCACCGCCGCGGCCCGCCGCACCGTGCGCGAGGCGGCGCTGCTGCCGCTGGGCGGGCACGCCCTCGGCCACCGCGCCTGGTGGCACGCCTACTACCGCAAGAGCTTCCTGTCGATCCCCGACGCCCGGCTGCAGAGCTTCTACTGGATCCAGCTGTACAAGGTCGCCTCCGCGGCCCGCCGGGACGCCCCCGTGATGGCCACCACAGGGCCCTGGCTGGAGCCCACCCCGTGGCCCGCGTCCTGGTGGAACCTCAACGTCCAGCTGGAGTACTGGCTCATCCACGGCTCCAACCACCTCGAACTCGACGCCGTCACCCGCTCGTTGAGCGAGTTCCGCGACAACATCAAGGCCCAGACGGCGCCCGCCTACCGCTCCGACTCCCTCGTCATCGCCCGGTCGAACGACATCACGCTCAGCCACGGCACCGACGCGGGGCCCGGCGGCACCGGCGGCGGCATCCCCGGCCAGGACCCGCCCACGCCCGAGGTCGGCAACCTGACCTGGGCGCTGCACAACGTCTGGCTGTCGTACCGGCACACCATGGACGAGTCGATCCTGCGCGACGTCGTCTTCCCGCTGCTGCGCCAGGCGATCAACTACTACCTGCACTTCCTTCAGCCGGGCAGCGACGGCAAGCTGCACCTGCCGAAGACGTTCTCGCCGGAGTACGGCGTCGACACCCCCGACACCAACTACGACCTGGCGCTGATCCGGTGGGGCTGCACCACGCTGCTGGACTCCGCGGAGACCCTCGGCGTCGACGACCCGCTCGCGCCGCGCTGGCGGGACGTGCTGGCCCGGCTCGTGCCCGCGCCGACCGACGAGAACGGCTTCATGATCGGCGCGGGGCAGCCCTTCGCGAAGTCCCACCGGCACTACTCGCACATGCTGTCCGTCTACCCGTTGTACCTGGTCAACTGGGAGCAGCCGGAGAACCGCGAGCTGATCAGCACCTCGCTCGACCACTGGATCAGCTTCACCGGCGCCCTCCAGGGCTACAGCTACACCGGGGCGGCGTCCTTCTCTGCACAGATGCTCGACGGCGACCGGGCCGCCGGCTACCTGTCCGACCTGCTGCGGCTGTACGTCCAGCCGAACACGCTCTACAAGGAGTCCGGCCCCGTCATCGAGACACCGCTGTCGGCGTCGCAGTCCCTGCACGACATGGTCTGCCAGAGCTGGGGCGGTGTCATCCGGGTCTTCCCGGCGGTGCCGTCCAACTGGCGGGACGTGACGGTGCACGACTTCCGGACGCAGGGCGCGTTCCTGCTCAGCGCGGCACGGGAGGGCGGTGCGACGCGGTGGGTGCGGTTGTTCAGCGAGGCCGGGGCGCCCTGTGTGGTGCGGACGGACATCGAAGGGCCGGTCGACGTCCGGGATGCGCGGGGGCGGGGGCTGGCGTTCGAGGACCTCGGTGGGGGAACGTTCCGGATCGAACTGCGGCGGGGCGAGGAGGCGTGGATCCACCCGCACGGCAGCCGGCCCTCGCCCGTCGTCCGCCCGGTCACCCCGAACGCGCCCGCCCCACGGTGGGGCCTTCCGGTCGAGTGAGCCCCGCAAGGGGCGCGTCCCTGACGGGGCGCAGCCCCGAACAGTCGTACCGCGTACATCGAAACGAACCCCTCGGAGGACGATGAACGTGCGTAGGAAATCACTGCTGCCCGCCCTCGCGGCGGCGCTCGCGCTGGCGGCGGGCACCCTGGCCGCCATACCCGCCGCGCAGGCGGCGTCCGCCGCGGACGTCTACGTCGCCCCGAACGGCACCGACGCCGCACGGGGCGACCGGGCCCACCCCGTCCGTACGCTCCAGCGCGCCCAGCAACTGGTGCGGCAGCGGAACACGGACCTCGGTGAAGACCTGACCGTGCATCTGGCTCCCGGGACCTACCGGGAGTCGGAGCCGCTCACGCTCGACGCGCGGGACTCGGGGTCGAACGGCCACCGGGTCGTCTGGCAGGGCACCGACGGCACCGTGATCAGCGGGGGCAGGCAGGTGACCGGCTGGCGCCCGGCCCCGGGGCACCCGGGGCTCTGGTCCGCCCCGGCGCCACGCGGGCTCGACGACACCCGGCAGCTCTACGTCGACGGGGCGCGGGCCGTGCGGGCCGCGGGCGAGGTTCCGGTCACCCTCACCAGGACCGACTCCGGCTACACCGCGTCCGCCGACACCCTCGCCTCCTGGCCCGACATCAAGGGCGCCGAGTTCGTCTACACCAGCGGCGAGGCGCTCTGGAACCTCCAGCGGGACGGTCTCGGCCAGTGGACCCAGCCGCGCTGCGACATCGCCGCCGCGTCCGGGACCACCGTGACCATGGTCCAGCCGTGCTGGGACAACTCCAACAAACGCGTCGAGTTCCCCGACATCCCCGGCCGCACGGTCAGCATGGTCGGCCCGGGCGCCCTCACCAACAACGCCCACGTCACATACATGGAGAACGCCAGGGAACTGCTCGACACCCCCGGCGAGTGGTATCTCGACCGCGCGGCCCGCACCGTCTACTACCTGCCCCGCAAGGGCGAGGACCTGCGGCACGCGGACGTGGAGGCGCCGGCGCTGCAGAAGCTGGTCGACGGCCGCGGCACCGCCGAGGCGCCGCTGCACGACATCGCCTTCCGCGACGTGCAGTTCTCGTACGCCACCTGGCTTGAGCCGTCCTCGCCGGAGGGCTTCTCCGAGATCCAGGCCGGCTACACCATCTCCGGTCCGACCGGCTGGGCCGACGAAGGGCTGTGCGGCTTCACCGAGGGCGGTACGTGCCCCTTCGGCGACTGGACCAAGGAGCCCGGGAACGTCTCGCTCGCCCACGCCCACGACATCGAGTTCAGCGGCGACGCCTTCGTCCACCTCGGCGCCGCGGGCCTCGAACTGGGCGACGGAACCCAGAACGCCACCGTCCGCGGCAGCGTCTTCACCGACATCTCCGGCAACGGCCTGGAGATCGGCGGCGTCGACAAGCCGCTCGCGACCGGCGCCGACGTCACCCACCACGTCACGGTGACCGACAACCACCTCTACGCGCTGCCGCGCGAGTACGCCGGCGGGGTCGCCATCCTCAACGGCTACACCCAGCACAACCTGATCTCGCACAACCAGATCGACCACGTCGGCTACTCGGCGATCTCCATGGGCTGGGGCGGCTGGCCCGACAAGATCGGCTCGCCCGCGACCCCCAACAACAGCCACGACAACACCGTCAGCGACAACCTGATCACCGACTACATGCAGGGCCTCGACGACGGCGGTGGCATCTACACGCAAGGGATCACCGGCACCTCGATGGCCGACGGCGAGAAGGTCACCGGGAACGTCATCCACGGACAGTTCGGTCTCGGCAAGAACGTCTACACCGACAACGGCTGCACGTACGAGACGGTCTCCGGCAACGTCCTGTACGACGCGTCCTACGCCAACGTCGCCAGCCGGCACACCGACTACCGCGACAGCCTCGGCAACAACGACCCGACGCTCGTCTCGGACAACTGGTGGGAGCAGGGGGACGCGGACAACGCCGACAAGGGCCTCGTCACCAGGGGCAACCACATCATCGCGGACCCGTCGGACGCGCCCGAGGACGTGGTCGCGCGCGCCGGACTCGAACCGGCGTACCGGTCGATCCTCGGGAAGCGGTTCGGGGCGCGCACGGCCCCCGTGACGCCGACCCGGGTCGCCGCGGCCACCGGTCCTTCCGGGACGCTGCTCGTCACCTTCAACCCCTCGTACGTCGACGGGGGCGCGCCGGTGACGGCCTACGAGGCGACGGCGCTCGACCCGGCCGGGCACGTGGCGGCCCGCGCGCGGGTGACGGCGGCTGACTACCGCTCGTCGGCGCTGGTGCGGCTCACCGGGCTCACCGACACGGTGGCGTACCGGGTCGTCGTGACAGCGGCCAACTCCGTGGGCACCAGCGCGGCGTCGCTGCCCTCGGCCCCGCTCGCGCCCCGGGCGTCCCAGGCGCTGCCCGCGGCTCCCACCGGGGTGAAGCTGCGCGCCCAGGCGACGGCCGCGACGGTGGCGTGGACGCCGCCCACGAGCGTCGGGGACTCGCCCGTGACCGGGTACCGGATCACGCTCACCGGTCCCTCCGGGAGCCGGGTCGTGGACGTCTCCGGGCGGGACGCGCTGGTCGGCCAGCCCACCGGGAAGGGGATGTTCCGGGTGGTCGGCGGGTTGCGGCCGGGTACGGCGTACGCGGTGAGCGTCGCGGCGGTCACGGGGGCGGGCACCGGGCCGTCGGCCGGGACGTCCGGTACGACTCCTTCCGCCTGACCCGGCGCGGGGCGCGCCCCGGCAGGGGGTGCGCCCCGGCAGGGGGTGCGCCCCGGCAGGGGGTGCGCCCCGGCAGGGGGTGCGCCCCGGCAGGCGCGCGGGGAACCGCGCGACCGGCCACGGTCCGCCTTGGGGGTACCTCCCACGCGGCCGAGCCGCATACCGGAACTGCCCGCGCCCCTCCGGGGCGCGGGCCTTACAGTGGGCATAACCGGCATACCCCTGGAGAGTGGGGCACACCATGCGCTGCGCAGTCATCGGCGGAACAGGGCTCATCGGGTCACAGGTCGTGCGGAACCTGAACGCGGCGGGGCACGAGGCGGTGCCGCACTCGCTGTCTACGGGAGTCGACGTCCTCACCGGTCGGGGCGTGGACGCGGCGCTGGCCGGCGCCGATGTCGTCGTCAACCTGACCAACTCCCCCACCTTCGACGAGGCCTCCGTCGCGTTCTTCCGGACCTCGATGGACACCCTGCTGTCCGCTGCCCGGGGCACCGGGCACTTCGTCATCCTGTCCATCGTCGGTGTCGACCAGGTGCCCGAGCTGGACTACTACCGGGCCAAGACCCTCCAGGAGGACATCCTCAAGGCCGGCCCCGTCCCCTACTCCATCGTCCGCGCCACCCAGTTCATGGAGTTCGTCGACGCCGTCCTGTCCTGGACCGCCGACGACGACACCGTCCGCCTGCCCCGCACCCCCGTCCAGCCGATCGCCGCGGCGGACGTCGCCGCGACCGTGGCCGAGGTCGCGGCGGGCGCGCCCCTGGGCGGCACCCTCGACGTCGGCGGGCCGGACACGTATCTGCTGGACGAGCTGGGCCGCATCACCCTCGCCGCCAGGGGCGACGGGCGCTCGGTGACCACCGACGACACCGCCGGCATGTTCGCCGCCGTGCACGGCGACGTCCTCACCACCAACAGCGGCGCCCGTATCGCCCCCACGCACTACACCGACTGGCTGAAGCAGGCCACCCCCTAGCCGCGCGGGTAGCGGAGCAGCCAGGCTTGGGACGCGAGGGCGGGGCCGTGCAGGGCGGGGCCCTGGGTCATCTCCATGGCGAAGTCGTCGGCGAGTTCCAGGATCGCGGCGCGCCCCTCCAGCTCGGCCACCCACGCCGGTGGCAGCGCCGTCTCCCCGTGCAGCGCACCGAGCAGCGCCCCCGCCAGCGCCCCGCACACCGCCGAGCCCGCTCCGTGGTTGACCGCGAGGCACAGCCCGTGCCGGATGTCCTCGCCGACCAGGGCGCAGTACACGGCCGCCGCGAGCACGCCCTCCGCCGTGCCCTCCGCGGCCAGCTCCTCCACCCGGCCGGGCGTCGGCATGCCCTGCCGCACCGCGCCCAGCGCCCGCTGCAACGCGGCCGTCACGTCCTCGTGCCCGGGGCGCGCGGACAGCAGCGCCAGCGCCCGCTGCACGGCGCCGTCCAGGCTCTCGCCGCGCGCCAGCGCATGCACGATCACCGCCTGCGCCCCCGCAGCCAGGTACGCGACCGGGTGGCCGTGCGTCTGCACGGCGCACTCGACCGCGAGCTGCACCACCAGCTGCGGCTCCCAGCCCACCAGCAGTCCGAACGGCGCCGCGCGCACCGCGGCCTCCGGCCCCCGCTCCTCGGGGTTCTTCGGGGCGTCCAGCGTGCCCATCGGGGTGTCGCCGAGGCCGAGCAGGCAGGCCCGCGCCGGGTCCCTGCGCGCGTACAGCCACTCCTCGCGGGCCAGCCAGCCGTCCTCCGCGCGGCGCTCGTCGGGCCCCCAGTCGTGCTGGGTGGCCAGCCAGCGGCGGTAGGCACGGTGCAGGTCGGTGGGCGGGTGCCAGGCGCCGGTGTCCCGGCGCACCTGCGCGCGGATCAGGCCGTCCACGGTGAAGAGCGCCAGCTGGGTGCCCGCGGTGACCGTACCCCGCCTGCCGTGGACCGGGGCGAGGCCGGTCAGGCCCTCCGGGCCGTGCGCCGCGCGGATCTCCTCCAGGGTCAGCGAGGCCACGGGCGCCCCGAGCGCGTCACCGACGGCGAGGCCGAGCAGGGTGCCCCGGACCCGGCTGCGGAAGTCCTGCTGCTCCGCGCGGCCCCAGACGGCGCTGGCCCCAGCGTTCACCGCGCCTCCTCCTCACCGACCTCGCCTCAACGACATCTCCCGGCGCCCCCGCGCACCCGGTGTCCGTGTCCTCGCGGCCACCGGTGAGGGTGACCCTGCTGCACTGTAATCGACCGGAGTCGTCCCTTCAGGGGGTTCGACGGGTGTCGCCCGGGTGGCCGAGACGCCGGGCGGGGCGGGGCCGGAGCGTGTCGGTCAGCCCGGTGGGTCCTGCGCGTACCGGGCCCGGACGGCGTCCCGGGCGGCGGCGACATGGGCGAGGCGGGCGCCGAGGCGGGGGCGGTCGGCGCCGGGTGAGCGGAGCAGGGCCGCCAGGTCGTGGGCGAGCTCGGCGAGGACGTTCCAGTCCCGCTCGACGCAGAGGACGGTGCGCAGGTGGTGGTCTGCGCGGTCCCACTCGCCGAGGGCGTGGCTGCCGACGGCCTGCACGCACGACCAGGTCAGCCCGTCCGGGTCCGCCTCCGTCGCCAGGTCCCGGGTCCGGTGCCAGAGCGCCGCCGCCGCGCCCGGTCCGGCTGCCCCGGAGATGGCCAACGCGAGCCGGCACGTGCCGTTCAGCGGTGCTCCGGCACGTGCCCGCTCCGCGAGACGGCGCGCCGCGGCCCACCTGCCCGCGTCGCGGTGGGCGTCCGAGCGGAGCGCGTCGGCCTCGGCGTCGTGGGGTCCGTCCGCCAGTCGGCGTAGCGCCTCCTCCTGGCGGCCGGACCAGAGCATCAGCCGGGCGGCGGTGACCGCCGCCCAGCCGGGGCTCGACCCGACGACCTCGGGCCGGTCCAGGTCCTCCAGCGCCTGACCGGTACGCCCCATGTTGACGCAGGTCCGGATGCGTCCGGCCAGGGGCTGCCAGGCACCGGGATCCGCCTCGGCCGCCCGGTCGAAATCCCGCAGTGCCGCCCGGAACGCGCCCAGGACGCGGTGCACCCTGCCCCGTGCGGTCAGTGCGTACGCGAAGTCCGGCGCGGCGTCCAGCACGCGGTCGAGCACCGCGAGCGCCTCGTCGTACCGCCCCGCGTCCTCGTATCCGACGGCGAGGAAGGAGGCCGGCCCGGGGTTCGTGGGATCGGCCCCGGCGGCGCGTTCGAGGTCCTCCAGGGCGCCCGCCCGGTCTCCCAGCGCCTCCCGGACCCAGGCCCTCTGCACCAAGGCCCAGGCATGGCCCGGACGCGCCTCCAGGACACGATCGAGGTCGGCCAGCGCCTCCTCGTGGCGGTTCAGCTCCCGGTACGCGGCACCCCGGCTGGCGCGCGCGGAGACATGGTCCGGGTCGATGGCCAGCGCTCGGTCGAACTCGGCGACGGCATCGTCGTGACGCCCGGCGAGCCGGTAGGCGTCGCCCCGTTCGGAGGCGATCCAGGCCGAACGGGGCGCCAGCCGCACCGCCCGGTCGAAGTCCGCGAAGGCGTCGTCCCAGTCGCCGTCGCGGCCGCGCAGGCGCCCCCTGCGGACCAGCGCCCACACGTGGTCCGCGTCGAGCGCGAGTGCCTGGTCCAGGTCGGCCAGTTCCGCGTCCCGGCGGCCGAGCGCGCCGTGGCAGACCCCGCGTGACGCGTAGGACCCGGCACCGGTCGGGTCGAGCGCGATGGCCCGGTCGAATTCCGTGATGGCCTCGGCGAAGCGCCCGGCCGTCCGCAGGATCTCGCCCCGGGTCCCGATGAGGTGCGGGTCGTCGGGCGCGAGGGCAGCGGCCCGGTCGGTGTCGGCGAGGGCGGCTTCGTACGCCTGGAGCCGCCGGTGCACCAGGCTCCGGCCGTGGTAGGCGTTCACGAGTCCGGGATCGAGTGCGATCGCGCGGTCGCACTCGGCGAGGGCCGCGTCGAGATCGCCCGCGTCGTACAGCTGACGGCCGCGTGTGCTGTGCGCCAGGGCCCGGCCGCGCACGTCCAGGCCGGGCCGGGCGAGCAGCAGGTCCAGGGCGGCCGGCACGCTGCCCCCGGGGTCCGTGGTGCCGGCGGCCGTCGTCCCACCCGCGCCCGCCAGCGCCCCGCCCAGCGCCCGCCCCCACTCCCGCAGGCCCGCGTCGTCCACGTCCCGCCCCGCGTCCGCCAGCATCCGCGCCCACCGCCGGCCCACGGCGGCGCCCTGGCGGCAGGCCTCGACGGTGTCCCTCAGCGCCGCGGGCAGCTCGGCGGCCGGGTGGGCGCACAGCAGGTGGTACATCTCCTCCAGCCGGTACGCCCGCCACGGCTCGTGCGTCCACAGCCTGTGGACGTCCACGCCCTCTTCCGCCTCCGCCCGCCATGCCCCGAACGCCTCGGCCAGCCGCGCGTGCCGCGCCGCGAACTCCCGCCGCGACCGGGCCCGCTGGAGCCGCAGCATCGGCCCCCGCACGGTGTCGTGGTACTGCACCCGGCTGCCGCGCTCGCTCACGAACGGCAGGCGGCACAGCCACGCGTACAGCCCGGACGCCGCCTCGTCCACGACCGCGCGGAACACGTCCTCGTCCAGCCTCCGCGGCAGCGCGCACGCGAGGGCGGCGGAGCGCCGCACCGGGTCCGGCTCCCACTTCAGGAAGCGTTCCACGGCGGTGGCGCTGGGGTCGCCGACGTCCCCGGCGCTGCCCGGCTGGTTCTCGGCGAGCATGGAGACGAGCACCGGCAGCCGCCCGGAGAGCCGCAGCACCTCCGCGACCACCGGCTCGTCCGTGACACCCTTGGCCGCGAGCAGGTCCCTCGCCTCGGCCTCGCTGAACGGTCCGAGCGGCAGGTCGGCCACGAAGTCGGCCCAGCCGCCCCAGCGCACCGCGTCGAACGGCCGCTGGCCCGCCAGCACCACGACCACGTGCGCGGGCAGCTCCCCGTGCCGGTCCGTCGTCATCAGATCGCGCAGCCAGCCGTCCAGGAAGGGCCCGGTCCGCTCGTAGGTGTCGAAGAAGAGGACGATCCAGGGGGCGTCCGCCTCCCACAGCTCGTCGACGAGGACGGGGGTGAGGGCGCGCTCGGGCGCCAGGACGAGCTGGACGTCGCCCTGGTCGTGGAAGCGGGCCGCGAGCGTGGCGCGCAGCCGGTCGGCGCCGTGCGCGAGATCGGCCGGGTCCAGGACCCCGGCGAACGGGCCCACCCCCGGCACCAGGCCGAGCGTCGCAAGACCGGCGCGGGCCGCCACCATGCCGCCCGTGGAGGGGCGGCCCCGGGCGCCGGCGTCGTCGGCCCCCGCCTCCCGCAGGGAGACGGACTCGGCCTCCTGCCGCTTCTGCCGGTAGGCGGCTAGCCGCTTCTCCAGCGTCTTCAGCGGCCGGCCCTGCCGGGCGAACTCGGCGCTCACGGCGGCCAGCACCTCGGGGACGCTGCCCACGGACTCGTCCAGGTACGCGGTGAGCGCGCCCCGCTCGCGCGCCGCCTGCTCCATCTCGCGCACCAGGAAGGTCTTGCCGACGCCGGCGGCGCCGTGCACGTGGAAGAGGAAGCGGTGCCGGTCGTCCTGCGGTGGCAGGTCGAAGTTGGCCCGGAACGCGGTGAGTTCGCCCTGCCGGCCGACGAATCCGGCACGCCTGCGCCGGCGGATCAGCTCGTGCATGGACAGCCCGGCACGCGCCACGGCCCCTCCCCCTCCCACGGTCCCCCGGCGGTCCCTCCCGCCCTCCATCCTGCCCCAGGACGGGCCCCGGCAGAGGCCACCTTCCGGTCGGCCGCGCCCGACTGGGGCGCGGGGATCGCTGGGGTGCCCCCAGAGGTGCCCCCCCAGCGGTTCCCCGCGCCCCCAGAGGGCACCGGGGCGGAGCCCCGCCGACAGGTGGACGGACGTCAGTCCGTAGCCGGACGGTCAGTCCGTGGGTGGACGGTCAGTCCGTGGGTGGACGGTCAGTCCGTGGGTGGACGGTCAGTCCGTCAGGACCGGGAGCAACTCCGGGAGGTGACCGTCCGAGGCCGCCGCCGCCCGCCTGCGTTCGTCCGGCACCTGACCGTACAGCGTGGTCCGCGGCCGGGCCGGCCGCCCCGCGGCCTCCGCGATGGCGACGAGATCCCGCACCGACCGGTACGAGCCGTACCGGGAGCCCGCCATGCGGGAGATGGTCTCCTCCATGAGGGTGCCGCCCAGATCGTTCGCGCCGGAGCGGAGCATCTCCGCCGCGCCCTCCGTGCCGAGCTTGACCCAGCTCGTCTGGATGTTGGGGATGTAGGGGTGGAGGAGCAGCCGGGCCATGGCGGTGACCGCGCGGTTGTCGCGGAGGGTGGGGCCCGGGCGGGCGATGCCCGCCAGGTAGACGGGGGCGTTGGTGTGGATGAAGGGGAGCGTCACGAACTCGGTGAAGCCCGCGACCCCCTTCTCCACGGCCCTGCGCTGGATGCCGGCGAGGGTGCGCAGGTGGCCGAGCCAGTGGCGGGGCTGGTCCACGTGCCCGTACATCATGGTGGACGAGGTGCGCAGGCCGACCTCGTGGGCCGTGCTGATCACGTCGATCCAGGTGGCCGCGGGCAGCTTGCCCTTGGTGAGCACCCAGCGGACCTCGTCGTCCAGGATCTCCGCGGCGGTGCCGGGCAGCGAGTCGACGCCGGCCTCGCGGGCGGCGGTGAGCCAGTCGCGCACGGACATGCCGGTGCGCGCGGCGCCGTTCACGACCTCCATGGGCGAGAAGGCGTGCACGTGCATGCCGGGCACCCGCTCCTTCACGGCGCGCGCCAGGTCGAAGTAGGCGGTGCCGGGCATGTCGGGGTGGATGCCGCCCTGCATGCAGACCTCGACAGCGCCGACGTCCCAGGCCTGCGCGGCCCGGTCGGCGACCTGCTCCAGGGAGAGCGTGTACGCGTCGGCGTCGGTGCGGCGCTGGGCGAACGCGCAGAAGCGGCAGCCGGTGTAGCAGACGTTGGTGAAGTTGATGTTCCTGGTGACGATGTAGGTGACGTCGTCGCCGACCACCGAGCGGCGCAGGTCGTCGGCGACCGCGCAGAGCGCGTCCAGGGCGGGCCCGTCGGCGTGCAGCAGGGCGAGGGCCTGCTCGTCGGTGAGCAGCGTGGGGTCGTCGGCGGCCTGGCGGAGCGCGGCGCGGACGTCGCCGTCGATGCGCTCGGGCACCATGCCGGGCGCGGCCTGCTCGCGCAGCGCCGCCCAGTCGCCGTACACCTCGTCGAAGTCGTCGCGGCGGTCCGCGGTGCGGCCCTCGGTGTCGATGGTGCGGTGCAGGTCGGTGCGGCCGGTGGCGGTGAAGCCGCTGTCGGGCTCCTGCCAGGGCAGGCCGACGGGGCGCGCGGACTCGTTCGCGAGGCCGGTCTCCGGGTCCGCGAGGGCGGTGACGTGCGGCAGCAGGCGGGGGTCGAGCCAGGGCTCGCCGCGGGTGACGTACTCGGGGTAGACGGCCAGGCGTTCCCGCATCGTGAAGCCGGACTCGGCGGCGCGGGCGGCGAGTTCGTCGATCTGGGGCCAGGGGCGCTCGGGGTTCACATGGTCGGGGGTGAGCGGGGAGACGCCGCCCCAGTCGTCGATGCCGGCGCCGATCAGCAGCGCGTACTCGCCCTCCACCAGGTTCGGCGGGGCCTGGATGCGGGCGTCGGGGCCGAGGATCAGCCGGGCCACCGCGACGCACGCGGCCAGCTCGGTCAGCTCGGCGTCGGGCATGCCGCGCATGGCGGTGTCCGGTTTGGCGCGGAAGTTCTGGATGATGACTTCCTGGATGCCGTGGTAGGCGCGCTGTACGCGGCGGATCTCGAAAAGGGACTCGGCGCGCTCCTCCATGGTCTCGCCGATGCCGATGAGGATGCCGGTGGTGAACGGCACGTTGGAGCGGCCCGCGTCGTGCAGCACCCGCAGGCGTACGGCGGGCTCCTTGTCCGGGGAGCCGTGGTGCGGGCCGCCGGGCTCGGACCAGAGGCGGGTGGCGGTGGTCTCCAGCATCATGCCCATGGAGGGCGCGACGGGCTTCAGGCGCTGGAAGTCGGTCCAGCCGACCACGCCGGGGTTGAGGTGGGGCAGCAGGCCGGTCTCCTCCAGGACGCGGACGGCCATCGCGCGCACATAGGCGAGGGTGTCGTCGTAGCCGTGCGCGTCGAGCCACTCGCGGGCCTCCGGCCAGCGGTCCTCGGGCTTGTCGCCGAGGGTGAAGAGGGCTTCCTTGCAGCCCAGTTCCGCGCCGCGGCGGGCGATGTCCAGGACCTCGTCCGGGGAGAGGTACATGCCGTGGCCCGCGCTCCGGAGCTTGCCGGGGACGGTGACGAAGGTGCAGTAGTGGCAGCGGTCGCGGCAGAGCCGGGTGAGCGGAATGAAGACGGACTTCGAGTAGGTGAGCGTGCCGGGGCGGCCCGCCGCCACCAGTCCGGCGTCCCGGACGCGGGCGGCCGCGGCGCACAGCTGCGTCAGGTCGTCGCCGCGGGCCTGGAGGAGGACGGCGGCTTCGGTGCGGTCCAGTGCGACGCCGTCCCGCGCCCGCCGGAGCGCTCGGCGCATCGCTGTCGCGGTGGGGGCGGTGGGGACAAGACGGTCATCGGTCATGAACCGAGCATACGATCGGCCTGCGGCCATTTGTCGAACGGTACGGCGCGCACTTCTTGTCCGAACGTGCACCCCCACCGGGGCGACGGTCCCGGTTCGCCCCGGCCCACCGGGCGGTGGAGGCTTCTCGCGCCGTTCCCCGCGCCCCCTTTTGCAGGCGCCTCCGGCGCCGTCGGGCCACTACCGCAACGAGCGGAGGCCGTCCCCCCGGCGCACGCACGCCGTGGCTCGTCGCGCAGTTCCCCGCGCCCCTACCACGGCGCCTCCGGCGCCCTCAGCCACCACCGCAACGGGCAGAGGCCGTCCCCCAGCACACGCACATCGTGGCTCGTCGCGCAGTTCCCCGCGCCCCTACCGGGGCGCCCCCTGAGCGCCGGGCCGCCCCGGCTCCCCAGGGGCGCGAGGAACTGCGCGACAAGCCCCCGCCGGGCCGCAGACATACGACAAGCGCAAGTGGCACCCCCAAGGGGCGCGGGGAACTGCGCGACAAGCCCCCACCAGGCCGGTGGCCGGGGCCGGAGGTCGTAAGGGGCTTGGCGAGGTGGCCGCCGTAGGGAGTCGGGCCAGGGCCACCCCCACCGGGGCGCCCCCTGCGTAAGGGTGAAGTCGGACGTGGCGAGGGTTCGTGGCTGTGCACGCGTCGATTCCCTTCCCTTCCTCCGCAGTTCACGGCTCAATACCAGGGTTGGCCGAACCACACACGCCGTACCGACCCACCCTCATGGGGGCATGCATGTGCGAGGACCACACCAGGACCGGCACCACCGGAGCCACCGGAGCCACCGGCACCACCGGAGCCGGCACCACCGGCACCAGCCGGACACCCGGCGCCGAAGGCGCCACCGAACAGGGCGAACGCGGCCCCCGCACCGGCCGCCCCCTGGGCAGACGCGCACTGTTCGTGACGTCCGCCGCCACCGCGCTTACCTTGGGCACCGTGAGCTTCGCGAGCGGCGCCGACGGGCGCCCCCCGGCCTCGGGCCAACAGACCAGGACCGTCCGCGGCACCCTGCCGCCCGGCTCGCCCGACTTCGTCTACCTGCCCGTGGAGGTGCCGCCGGGCGTCCGCGAGCTGCACGTGGCGTACACCTACGAGAAGCCGTCCGTGCCCGCCGGCACGCAGGGCAACGCCCTCGACATCGGCCTCTTCGACGAGCGCGGCACCGCCCTCGGCGGCGCCGGCTTCCGCGGCTGGTCGGGCGGCGCCCGCACCGAGTTCTTCGTGCGTGAGGACGACGCCACGCCCGGCTACCTCCCCGGCCCGGTACGCCCCGGCACCTGGCACATCGCGCTGGGCCCCTACACCGTCGCCCCGGACGGCCTGCCGTACGAGGTCACCCTCACGCTCACCTACGGCCCCTCCGATCCCACGCCCAAGCCCGTCTACCCGCCCGAGCGCGCCAAGGGCCGCGGCCGCGCCTGGTACCGCGGGGACTGCCACCTGCACTCCTGGTACTCCGACGGGCGCCGCACCCCCGCCGAGATCGCCACCCTGGCCCGTCAGGCGGGCCTCGACTTCATCAACACCTCCGACCACAACACCAACTCCTCCCACCCGCACTGGGCGGACCAGGCCGGCGACGACCTGCTGATCCTGCTCGGCGAGGAAATCACCACCCGCAACGGTCACGTGGTCGCGCTCAGCACCGACCCCGGCACCTTCATCGACTGGCGCTACCGCGCCCGCGACAACCGCTTCGGCAGCTTCGCCCGCGAGATCCACCGCCGGGGCGGCCTCGTCGTGCCCGCGCACCCGCACGCCACCTGCGTCGGCTGCGGCTGGAAGTTCGGCTTCAACGACGCGGACGCGGTCGAGGTGTGGAACGGCCCCTACACCGCCGACGACGAGATCCAGCTCGCCGACTGGGACAACACCCTCGTCGCGGGCGTGCGCGCCGGCCGCCGCGACTGGCTGCCCGCGATGGGCAACAGCGACGCGCACCGCGACCCCGACGTGGTGGGCCTGCCGCAGACCGTGGTGCTCGCCGACGACCTGACCAGGGAGGCGATCCTCGCGGGCATCCGCGCCGGCCGCAGCTACATCGCCGAGTCGTCGGCGGTGGAGGTGGCCTTCACCGCGTCCGGCAGCCGCGGGGAGCACGCGGGCATCGGCGAGCGCCTGGACGTCGACCCCAACACCCCGGTCACGGTCCGCCTGGAGGTCAAGGGTGCGCCGGGCCGCACCACGCACATCGTCACCGACCAGGGCACCCTCTTCACCGGCCCGGCCCTGCCGGACTCCGGCGCGGGCACGGTGGAGTGGCAGACCACCGCCTCGTACGCGGCCTACGTGCGCGCCGAGGTCCGGCACCCGTCGGCGACCCCCGGCCTGCCCGGCGCGTTCACGGCGCTCACGAACCCGATCTTCCTGGGGAGGTAGGCAGGGGCCTCTCGCCGGGGCTGCCCCCGGCGCCAGGAGGGCTCACCGGCCCCGGCGCCGAGAGGGCTCACGGGCTGCCCCGGGGCGGAGAGGGCTCGCGGCCGGACGCGCGGTTCGCCGCGCCCCGGAAGGGGCGCGGCCACCCGGAGTGGTGAGTTCCGGCTCACCGCGGCCGCGTCACGCGTTAGGGTGATCGGCCCCGCCGGGCTCCGAACACCTCGGGCCGGCAGCATGGAAGGCCTGATCGAACGTGACCGACAGCCGGCCGCCGTTACCGGGGCCCGGTGGAGTACCGCGGCGGTCCTGCCCCCGGAATTATCCGGAATTCGTCCTCCGCTTGTATTCGGCCAATGCCGCTCCCCGAGCGCGTTCCACCGTATACACCGTGCAACCTTGGCAACCGGCCCGCCGCCCCCGCCGGACCCGGGCTCGGCAGGGCCGCCCCGCGGGTGGGCGCCGCCCGGCGGGCCCCGCCGGGCACACCGGTCCCCCGACGCAAAGCGGACGCCACGGCACGGGCCGGACCGCACGGCACGGGCGCCCGCGGCATCCGGCTCGCACCGTGCGCGGCCCGGCCCGGCGCAGGACGCCGGCGCGCGGCCCCGCCGGCCGCTAAGCGGAATCCGGAATGCGCCCCTCAAGGCGCCGTCAGGCGCGCCCTCACGCGGTGTGGCGCCATGGCGAGAACACACACCCACGTGCGAGGACCCTGTGAGAGGTCATCCGCGGAGCTGACGCATCTGCCATGAACAAGGCAAACTGACGGAGGCGATCCAACTGGTGCAGGGGGCAGCGATGAGCGGTGTACCGCGAGTACCGGAGCAGCGGCTTCCGGCCGCGGGGCCCGACCCCGCGCAGCCGGCGCTGTGCTTCAGCGTGCTCGGTCCGGTGCGCGCCTGGCGCGGCGAGGAGCCCCTGCCCATGGGCTCGCCCCAGCAGCGTGCCCTGCTGGCGGTGCTGCTGCTGCGGGAGGGCCGCACCGCCACCGCTCCCGAGCTGATCGACGCGTTGTGGGGCACCGAGCCGCCGTCCCAGGCGCTGGCCGCGGTGCGCACCTACGCCTCCCGGCTGCGCAAGACCCTGGGTCCGGGCGTGCTGGTCAGCGAGGCTGGCGGCTACTCGATCCGGACCGGCGCCGAGGCCCTGGACCTGACCCGGGCCGAGGAGCTGTGGGCCGAGGCCCAGAAGTCCCGCGGCGCGGGCAGCCTCACGGCCGCCAGGAACCTCGTCAACAAGGTGCTCGGCCTGTGGGACGGCGAGCCGCTGGCGAACGTGCCGGGGCCGCACGCGGAGAACCAGCGGGCCCGCCTGGAGGAGTGGCGGCTGCAACTGCTCGAGTCCCGCCTCGACATGGACCTGGAGCAGGGCCGGCACGCGGAGGCGGTCTCGGAGCTGACCGCCCTGACGGCCGCTCACCCGCTGCGCGAGCGGCTGCGGGAGCTGCTGATGCTGGCGCTGTACCGCAGCGGGCGGCAGGCCGAGGCACTGGCGGTGTACGCCGACACCCGGCGGCTGCTCGCCGAGGAGCTGGGCGTCGACCCGCGGGCCGGCCTGAAGGACCTCCAGCAGCGCATCCTGCGCGCGGACCCGGGCCTGGCGGAGCCCGCCTCACCGGCCGCGGAGCCGGCCGTGGCCGCGGTGCGGCCCGCCCAGCTGCCCGCGACCGTACCGGACTTCACCGGCCGCACCGCGTTCGTCTCCGAGCTGACCGAGGTGCTGGCGACGGCCGAGGGCCGGGTCATGGCGGTCTCCGCGCTGGCCGGCATCGGCGGCGTCGGCAAGACGACGCTCGCCGTGCACGTCGCGCACGCCGCGCGCGGCGCCTTCCCGGACGGCCAGCTCTACGTGGACCTCCAGGGCACCAGCCCGCGGGCGGCCGACCCGGAGGCCGTCCTCGGCGCCTTCCTGCGTGCCCTGGGCACCGCCGAGGCGAGCATCCCCGACTCGCTGGAGGAGCGGGCCGCGCTGTACCGGTCGGTGCTGGACGGCCGCAGGGTGCTCGTCCTGCTCGACAACGCCCATGACGCCGCGCAGGTACGACCCCTGCTCCCCGGCACCGAGGGCTGCGCCGCCCTGGTCACCTCACGCGTACGCATGGTCGACCTCGCCGGCGCCCACCTCGTCGACCTCGACGTCATGTCCCCCGAAGAAGCCCTCCAACTCTTCACCAAAATCGTCGGCGCCGAACGCGTCGCCTCCGAACGCAAAGCCGCCCTCGATGTCGTCGCCGCCTGCGGCTTCCTCCCCCTCGCCATCCGCATCGCCGCCTCCCGCCTCGCCGCCCGCCGCACCTGGACCGTCACCATCCTCGCCACCAAACTCGCCGACGAACGCCGCCGACTCGACGAACTCCAAGCCGGCGACCTCGCCGTCAAAGCCACCTTCGAACTCGGCTACGGCCAACTCGAACCCGACCAAGCACGCGCCTTCCGCCTCCTCGGCCTCGCCGACGGACCCGACATCTCCCTCCCCGCCGCCGCAGCCACCCTCAACCTCCCCACCCCCCAAACCGAAGACATCCTCGAAACCCTCGTCGACACCTCCCTCCTGGAATCCGCCGCACCCGGCCGCTACCGCTTCCACGACCTCGTACGCCTCTACGCCCGCTCCTGCGCCGAACGCGACGAACCCCCAGCCGAGCGGAACGCGGCCCTCTCCCGCCTACTCGACTTCTATGTGGTGACGGCCGCGGGCGTGTACGCCATCGAGCGGCCGGGCGACCGGCTGGTGGACCACATGGAGCGCACCGAGTACCCGGGGCTCACCTTCCCCAGCCGGCAGGCGGCGCTGGACTGGCTGTTCGCCGAGTCTGACTGCCTGCTGGCCTGCGCACAGCAGTGCGCGGCGGGACCCACGCTGCGCCGCGCCGCCGACCTGCTGATGGCGTCGAACGACCTGGCCGAGTCCGGGGCGAACCACCGCGGTTACGAGGTCGCCGCCGTCGCGGTCGGCGAGGCGGCGCGCGCGGCCGGTGACGTCCACGCCGAGGGCCGGGCCCGTACCTGCCTGGTACACGTCCACAGCGTCACAGGGCGCTTCGAGCGTGCCGACGAGGAGGCGCAGCTGGCGCTGAAGGCCGGCACCGCCGCGGAGGACTCCCTGGTCATCGCCCGGGTGTCGAACCAGAGCGGCATCATCGCCATCTACGCACACCGCCACGAGAGCGCGCTGGCCCATCTGCGGCAGGCCGTCGAGGTCTTCCGGGCCGACCGCAACCGCTCGGGCGAGGCAGGGGCCCTGTCCAACCTCTCCCGGGTCCACCTGGCGCTGGACGAGACGGAGGCCGCCGTCGAACTCTCCTCGCAGAGCGTGCAGATCTACGCCAGCCTGGGCGCCACCTTCCGGCTCGCCAACGCCAAGTACGCACTCGGCCTCGCGCTCACCCAGGACGGGCGGCCCGACGAGGCGCTGGACCAGCTCACCGACGCGCTCGCCGCGTTCCGCGAGAGCCGGCAGCGCCTGTGGGAGGGCATGGCCCACTGCCGGATCGCGGAGGCGCACCTCGCAGCGCACCGCCCGGCCCGCGCCGCGGAGCACGCGGAACAGGCCCTGGCCCTGCGCGGACTCGGCGGCGAGTGGCGCCGCGGCATGATGCTGACGGTGCTGGGCAAGGCGCTCATGGGCATCGGCCAGAGCGTGCGCGCGGAGGCGTGTCTGCGTGAAGCGCTGTCGATCTACGGCAGTTATGACAGACTCGGTTCGCCCGAGGCGTCCGAGGCCCGCTCCCTGCTGAGCGCGGTGTCCGCCTCATAGCGGGGCAGGGACCGGGGCGGGGACCCCGGCAGCCGCCCGCGGGCCGGCCGCCCGTGGGTTCGTTCATCGTTTGTTTATCGCGGCACGGCACTCTCATTGCTGTCGATCCGTCGCGTCGGGGGGCAGACGGGTCGCCGGGGCCTCACCTTTAGGGTGAACAACCCGGAGCAAGCACCCGGCGGCCCTCGGGGGAGTCGCCGGGTGTGTGCTTCTCGCCCCACCCTTGCGAGTTCAGGAGTTGCGATGAGCGCCGATGACAAGCCCGGGACAGTGACGCCGCAGCAGGACCAGGAAACGGTCGTGCCACTCGACCACCACATGCCGGCGCCGCCGACCACGGCCCTCACCGAGGAGACGGTCCAGCCGCTCGACCACCACATGCCCGCACCGCCCACCACGGCCCTCACCGAGGAGACGGTCCAGCCGCTCGACCACCACATGCCGGCGCCGCCCACCACGGCCCTCGCGAGCGGACCGATCAAGCCGCTCGACCACCACATGCCGCTTGTGCCCGAGAGGCAGGCCGACGGCTCGGGCGGAAGCGGCCGGATCGAGCCCGAGGGTGAGCACCTGCCGAGCGAGCCCGCCAAGCCGCTCGACGAGTTCCGCTCCGGCGGGACCGCCTAGCCGGGCGGCGATCACCCGGGCAGGCGGGAACGCCTGCGCACCTGGGCAGCGACAGCCAGGCGCACCACGCAGGAGAACGGCCGCGGCGGCGCGGAGGGGGAGCCGCCGCGGCCGTCGCATGTCCGCCGCCGGAGGCCGCCGGAGGGTCGCCGTCCGGCGGTGGCCTCCGACGTTCACCAGCCGGCGTTCACCATCCGCCGTTCGCCGCCGGGCCTTCGGCGCCTATCGGTCACCCTCCGGCGCTCATGGCCGGACCCTCACCGCCGCGTGCTTGCGAAGCGCTGCTTTGCGCCAATGAATGGCGGAAACCGCTTGATTGTCTCGAACAACCGACTGAATCGCCACTACAGTCACTGCCGATGTTCTGGACATCGTGCCGCTCCTGGGGAGCCGGGAATGTCCCGCCCCGAGAGCTCGTCGTGACCACGACCATGGCGGACGGGCCATGCGCGGTCGCGGCGCGACCGCATCCGCCACTTCGGACGTCGACGTGCACACCGGACACTGCGTGACCCGCCGGCCGCGGCCGGCCACCTGACCGCCTCCGCGGCCGGCATGCCGTCGACGGCACCACGAGCACCACCCGGACCGGCCGCCCGGAACGACCACATCGCACGGAGTCGACCGCGGGGCGGAGGGGAGCCGCGGCGGTGTCGGGGGACACGCCGTACCCGGCACGGCGCCGCACCGCACGGTTCGTTCCCTGGGGGGAGAAGCATGAGCACAGCCAGTCCGCTGCGGCCTGCCCCGAAGAGCACCGGGGCCCCGCCCTCCGGCGGCGGCGCGCCCACCGCCCCGCCGGCCGGTCAGGCGCCCACCGCCCCGCCGGCCCTCGGGTCACCCGCGGTCCCACCGGTCGGCGCCACCGCTCACCAGCCGCTCTCCGCCCACCAGCGGGACATCTGGCTGGCCTGCCTGCGCGCACCCGGGAGCCCGCAGTTCAACGCCGTGGTCTCCGAGCGGTTCAGCGGGGCCGTGGACATCCCGCTGCTGCGGGAGTGCTTCACCCGGGCCCTGGAGCGGCACGACACCTTCCGGCTCCGCTTCGACGACGCACCGAGCCAGTGGCTGGCCGGCGCGCTGCGCGAGGACGGCGCCCCGGTGGTGGAGATCGTGGACTTCTCCGGCCGCCGTCCCGACCCGGCGGCCGCCCGCCGTGCCTGGCACGAGCGGTCCCAGGCCACACCGGTGCCGCTCCTCGGCGACCACCCGCTCTTCGAGGCGGCGCTGCTCAAGGAGAGCGACACGGTCGTGCACCTCTTCCTGAAGGCGCATCACATCCTCGTCGACGGACGGGCCGTGCAGCTGCTGCACGGGGAGGTGGTGGAGGACTACGCCCGCCGTGCGGCCGGCGCGGAGTTACCCGCGCCCGGGCCCTGTGTCCCGGTGCTTGCGGCGGTCCGCAGCAGGGACGGCTACCCGGGCTCCGCCCAGCACGCCGCGGACCGCGCGTTCCACCGCGCGGAACTCGCCGCGATGACCCCCAGCTTCTTCCCGCGCCGCCGCCCCACGGCAGGCGCACCCACGGCAGACGCTCCCACGGCAGGCGCGCCCACGGCAGGCGCACCCCAGGCCGCGCGGGCCGTTCCCGCGTCACGCGGCCCCGAGCCAACCGGCCCTCAGCCAGGCGGCCCCGAGCCGGCCGTCCGCGAGCCGGCCGTCCGTGGGCCGCTCGACCCGGAGTCCGGCGGCCCCGCCGAGTGCGCCGCCCCGGAGCGGTACCGCACCGCCCCCACCGGCTCCGCCCCCGGCGGTCCCGTCCCCGGCGGTCCCGTCCCCGTCCCCGCCGTCCGGCCCCCCTTCGGCCGGTACGGCTTCACCCTCGGGCACGAGCTGATGGCGGGCCTCAAGAAGGCCGGTCTCGCGCCCTTCCCGGCGATCGCCACCGCACTCGGGATCTGGCTGTCGCGGGTGCACCGCAGCGGACAGGCCGTGCTCGGCGTGCCCCTCCTCAACCGCCGCACCCGCGAGGAGCTGGCCGCCGTCGCCTACTACGCCAACACCCTCCCGCTCCGTATCGAGGTGCCCGACGGGCGCCCGGTGGGTGCGCTCGTGGCGGACGTGGGGGAGGCTGCGCGGCGGCTCCAGGCCCACCAGCAGCTGCCGGTCGGCGAGGTGCTGCGGGAGTTACCGGACGCGGCGGGCGGCGAGCGCCGGCTCTTCGACGTGACGCTCTCCTTCATGACGACCAGGCCGCCCACCCCGCTGCCCGGCGTGCGCCACGACGGCCTCCGGTTCTTCGCCCCGCCGCACGACGACGAGGCGCTGGCCGTCATGGTGGTCGGCACCCGCGGCACGGCGGAGCTCAGGGTCGACCTGCACTACGCCCGCGACGTCTTCGACGCCGACCTCCCCATCGCCTCCGTCGCCGGACACCTGACGGCGCTGCTCACCGGGATGCTGGCGGCGCCCGGCACGCCCGCCGGCGAGCTTCCCATGCTCGGCGCGGACGAACGCGCGACGCTGCGGCGGTTCTCGCGGGGCCCCCGGGTGCCGTTCGACGAGACGGCCACCCTCGGCGCCCTCTTCGAGCGGCGCGCGGCCCGCGTCCCCGGGCGGCCCGCCGTCTTCGCCGCGGGCGCCCGCGAGCCGCTCACCTACGCCGGGCTGGACGCGGAGTCCAACCGGATCGCACGGTCGCTGCGGGAGCGCGGCGCCCGGCCCGGTGAACGGGTGGCGGTGCTGATGGAGCGCGGCCCGCGGATGCTCGCCACGATCCTCGGGGTGCTCAAGGCGGGCGCCGCGTACGTGCCCGTGGACCCCGGGCACCCGGCGCGCCGGAACGCGTTCGTGCTGGCCGACAGCGGCGCCCGGGTGGTCGTCACGGACCGGCCCGGCGGCCCCGTGCCCGACCTCTCGGAGAGCGGTGGCCCCGGCGGCGCGGCACCCCGTGCCCGCGCGGTGCGTGACCCACTCGTCCGCCCGGGGCGTGACCCACTCCCCCGCCCGGGGCGTGAGCCCCGCGACCGCCCGGGGCGTGAGCCCCGCGACCGCCCGGGGCGAGGCCCGCTCGTCTGCCCGGTCGAGGAACTGCTGGCCGAATCGTGCGAGCCGCTGGAGCCGCTGGCCACGGCCCGCGACCTGGCCTATGTCATCTACACCTCCGGTTCCACGGGCCGGCCCAAGGGCGTCATGGTCGAGCACCGGTCGGTGGTGAACCGGCTGGCGTGGATGCAGCGGGCGTACCCCGTCGGCCCGGACGACGTGCTGCTGCAGAAGACCCCGATCTCGTTCGACGTGTCCGTCTGGGAGCTGTTCTGGTGGGCGGTCGAGGGCGCCGCCGTGGCGCTGCTGCCGCCCGGCGGCGAGAAGGACCCGCAGGAGATCCTGCGGGCCGTGGGCGCCCAGCGGGTCACCGTGGCGCACTTCGTGCCCTCCATGCTCGGCCCGTTCCTCGACCTGCTGGAGGCCACGCCGGACCCGCGGGCCGCCACCAAGTCGCTGCGCACCGTCTTCACCAGCGGCGAGGCGCTGCCGCCGGGGCGCGTGGAGCAGTTCAACCGCGTCCTCGGCACCGGCGGCCACCGGCCGCCCCGGCTGGTCAACCTCTACGGCCCCACCGAGGCCACCGTCGACGTCTCCGCCCACGAGTGCCCCGACGGGAGGGGCCGCCCGGTCGCCCGGGTGCCCATCGGCCGGCCCATCGACAACATCTCCCTGTACGTCCTGGACCCCCAGGGCCTCCCCCAGCCGCCCGGGGTGCCGGGCGAGCTGTGCGTCGGCGGCGTGGGCCTGGCCCGCGGGTACCTGGGCCGCCCGGAGCTGACCCGGGAGAGGTTCGCGCCCGCCCCGGCGGCCGGCGGCGCGCGGCTGTACCGCACCGGCGACCTGGCGCGCTGGCTGGCGGACGGTCAGCTGGAGTACCTGGGCCGGCTCGACGACCAGGTGAAGATCCGCGGCAACCGGGTCGAGCCGGGCGAGGTCCAGGACGCGCTGGCCCGCATACCCGGCATACGCGACGCCGCGGTGACGGTCCGCACGGACCCGGAGCGCGGCACCCACCTGGTCGCCTACTACGTGCCCGACGGCCACCCCGGCGCCGGCGCCCCGGACCCCGCGGCGCTGCGCGCGCAGCTCGCCCTCGTGCTGCCCGACTTCATGCTCCCCGCCCGCCTCGTGCCGCTCGACGCGATCCCGCTGACGCCCAGCGGCAAGCTCGACCGCCGCCGCCTGCCCGCTCCCGGCCCCGAGACCGGGTGCGAGACCGGCGGGACCCCGCCGGGGAACGCCACCGAGGCGGCGCTCGCCGAGATATGGCGCGAGGTGCTGGGCGTCGAACGGGTCGGCGTGCACGACGACTACTACGCCCTGGGCGGCGACTCCCTGCTGATGCTCCGCATCCGCGCCGCGGCCGAGCAGCGCGGCATCCGCTTCTCGCTGAACGACCTGCTCTGGCATCCCACGGTCGCGGCCCTCGCGGCCCTCGCGACCCTCGCGGACCGCTCGGACGGCTCGGACGGCTCGGACCGCTCGGAGCGCTCGGACCGCTCGGACCCGGCCGCGGAAGCCTCCGCGGCCGGCCGCACGGACACCACCGCGGACGGCTCCGCGGGCACCGCAGCGGGCACCGCGGGCACCGCAGCGGGCGGCCCGGCGTCCCCGTCCGGCCGCGCCGCCGAGTCCGCGGACCCGCCGCCCTTCGCCCTGGTGTCCGGCATGGACCGGGCCCGCCTCGGGGACGCCGTCGACGCCTTCCCGCTCACCCGGATGCAGCTCGGGCTCGTCTACCACAGCCGCCGGGACGACCACTCCGCCGTCTACCACGACGTCTTCCGCTACCGGCTCGCCGTGGCATGGGACGAGGAGGCGTTCCGGAGCGCGTTCGGGCGGCTCACGGCCCGGCACTCCGCGCTGCGGTCCTCGTTCGCGCTGGGCGGCTTCACCGAGCCGCTCCAGATCGTGCACCCGCACGTCACCGGCGGCCTGGAGGTCGCCGACCTGCGCGGCCGCCCACCGGCCGCGGCCGAGGACGAAATCCGCGCGCACGTCGAGCGGCGCCGCTTCCACCGGTACGTCTTCGAGCGCGCCCCGCTGTACCTGCTGCGGGCGCACGTACTGGACGACGACGCCGTGGAGCTGGTGCTCAGCTTCCACCACGCGCTGCTGGACGGCGGCAGCGTCGCGGGACTGCTCGGGGAGCTGTTCCAGGACTACCTGCACCTGACGGGCGCGGGCACCGATCCGGTGCCGGACGGCCCCACGGTGGCACCCGCCCTCCATGTGCGGGCCGAGCGTGCCGCGCTCGCCGACCCGGGTGCGCGTGAGCACTGGCGGCGGGTGCTGGCCGGCGCCCGGGCACTGCGCCTGGACGGCCTCGCCGCCCACGAGCCGCCCCGGGCCGGCGACCTGGTGGTGCGGCACGTGCCCCTGCCCGACGACGTCACCCGCGCCGCCCGCGCGTTCGCCCGCCGGCACGCGGTCCCGCTGAAGTCGGTGCTGCTCGCGGCGCACTGCCTGACGCTGCGGCTGTTCGGCGCGCCCGGCACCTTCACCACGGGTCTGATCGTCCACGGCCGCCCCGGGCGGGCGGGGGCGGACCGGATGGCGGGGCTCTTCCTCAACACGGTTCCGGTGCGGGTGCCGGAGCTGGGAGCACCTGGTCGGCCGGCCGCACCGGTGGACGCGGCGGGGAGCGGCGGGGCCGCGGTACCGGGGGACGCCGGTGTGGGCGGGTCCAGGGCGGACGGGTCCGGTACGGGCGGGTCCGACGCGGGCGGGTCCGGTTCCGCGGGCGGGGACAACGCCGGTGCCGCGGCGGGGGGTGCCTGTGCCGCCGGCGCGCCCGATGCGACCTGGCTCGGTGCCGTCCATGATGTCTTCCGCCAGGAGCGGGAGGCGCACCCGTACCGCCGCTACCCGCTCAGCGCCATCCAGGAGGACCACGGCGGCCCGGCGCTGCACACCGCGTTCAACTACGTCCACTTCCATGTGCTCGCCGACGTCCTGAGCCACCCCGCACTGACCCTGGAGTCCTTCACCACCTTCGAGGAGACCGACTTCCAGCTCCTCGTGAACGCCTATGCGGACCCGGTCACGGGCGCGCTCTCCCTGCGTGTCGACGGCGACGGCCGCACTCTCCCGCCGTCCCAGGTGGATCTGCTCGGGCGCACCTACACGGAGATCCTGCGCCGCATGGTGACGGCCCCCGGGGAACCGGCCGGCTTCGGCTTCCTCACGGCGGACGGCATGGCGGACGGCATGGTGGACAGCCCGGCGGACGGCCCGGCGGACGGCATGGCGGACCGCCCGGCGCGCGTCGCGGAGCCCTCCGCGGCACCCTCCGCACCCCGGGAGCGGCCCGCGGCGGACGGGGGCGTCCCGGCGGGCACCGCCCCCGCGGACCGCGTGGACCCCGCGGACCCAGCGGACCCCGTGGACCCCGTGGACCCCGCCTGCACGGTGGTCGCCCGCTTCGACCGGCAGGCCGCCCGTACCCCGGACGCGCCCGCGCTGCGCACCGGGGACACCGTCTGGACCTACCGCGAGCTGCACCGCGCCGCCGACCGTGCGGCCCGGGAGCTGCGCCGGCAAGGCGTCCGCGAGGGCCACCGGATCGCCCTGCTCACCGACCGCACCCCGGGCACCGTCGCCACCCTGCTCGCGATCGCCAAGGCCGGCGCCACCGCCGTCCCCCTGGACACCGGCTACCCGCGGGCCCGCCTCGCGACGATGCTCGCCCAGGCCGAACCGTTCCGCGTCGTGGTCCCCGCGGAGCACGCGGGCCTCGCGGCCGAACTGGCCGCCACGGCGGCCCGCGACGGCGGTCCCGGGCCGGCCGACGGCCTGCTGCTGCCCGCGGACGCCCTGCTCACCGGAGAGCCGGACGGGACGGGCCGGCCGGAGGGGACCGGCAGGACCCGCGGGCGACAGGACCCGGTGGGCGGCTCCGCGGACCCGCTGCCGGTCATCGACCCGGCGTCCGGCGCCTATGTGCTGTTCACCTCGGGCTCGACCGGCCGCCCCAAGGGCGTCCTGATGCCGCACCGGTCGCTGGCCGCCCTGGTCGGCTGGCAGACGGCTGCGGCGAGCGGCGCGGCGGGCGGCACCACCCTGCAGTTCGCCCCGCTCGGCTTCGACGTCTCGTTCCAGGAGATCTACTCGACGCTCTGCTCCGGAGGCACCCTGCGGCTGGTGACGGAGGAGCAGCGCAGGGACGTGCCGGCGCTGCTCCGGCTGCTGGACGCCGAAGGTGTGGAGCGGATCTTCCTGCCGTATGTGGCGCTCCAGCAGCTCGCCGAGGCCTCCGCGGCGCTGGGGATCGTGCCGCGGCGGCTGCGGGTGATCGTCTCGTCCGGCGAGCAGCTCCGCGTGACCGGCGAGATCAGGGCGCTGCTGGCCGCGCTGCCGCCCGGGGCACTGCTGGAGAACCAGTACGGGCCCACCGAGTCGCACGTGGCCACCCGCCACACCCTGACCGGCGACCCGGCGGCGTTCCCGGCGCTGGTGCCGATCGGCGCCCCGGTGCCGGGCGCCGAGGTGTACGTGCGGGACGCGCGGCTGCGGCCGGTGCCGGTGGGCGTCAGGGGCGAGCTGTACCTCGGCGGCGCGGTCCTCGCGGACGGTTACCTGGGAGACTCCGCGCTGACCGCCGAGCGGTTCGTGCGGATCCCCACGCCGGCGGGCGAGCGGCGCGTGTACCGCACCGGGGATCTGGGGCTCGTCCTGCCGGACGGGTCGCTCGCCTACGCGGGACGTGCCGACACCCAGGTGAAGGTGCGCGGGTACCGCGTGGAGCCGGCGGAGGTCGAGGTCGCCCTCATGGCCGCCGCGCGGCGCCTGACGGGCGTCCGGGTCGCCGACGCCGCGGTGGTCGCCCGCGAGCAGCGCGACGGGCTCACCGGCCTGGCGGCGTTCCTGGTGGCGGACGGGACGGCGCCGGACGGCACCCCCGCCGGCGGCCACCCCGAGGACCCCGAGCCGTCCGGCACCGAACCCGCCGGCGGCGAGCCCCCGGGCACCGAACCGTCCGGTGGCACGAGCCCCGCCCCCGGGGACGTCCCCGCGCTGCTCCGCGCCGAGCTGCGTGCCGTGCTCCCCGAGTTCATGGTCCCCGCGAGCATCGAGTGGCTGCCCGCGCTGCCGCTCACGCCGAGCGGGAAGCGGGACGACGCGGCGCTGCGGGCGATGCCGCCGGCCCGGCCCCGGACGGACGGCGGCGGGGGCGGCGGAGACGGCCGCGAGGACCGCCGCCGGGACGCCGGCCGCGGGGACGGCGGCCGCGGGGACGCCGGCCGCGGGGACGCCGGCCGCGGGGACGCCGGCCGCGGGGACGGCGGCCGCGGGGACGGCGGCCGCGGGGCGCCGCGGGACGCGCTGGAGCGTACGCTCGCGGAACTCCTCGGCGACCTGCTCGGCACCGGCCCCGTCGGCGTCCACGACGGCATCTTCGACCTGGGTGCCACCTCGATCACCGTGATGCGACTGGTCGTGGAGATCGAGCGGCGGTACGGCGTGCCGGTCTCGCTGGCGTCGTTCGTCGCCGCCCCGACGGTCGCCGCGCTGGCCGGCACCCTCCGTGCGGGCGGCGCACGGGCGGCCTTCGACCACCTCGTCCCGATCCGCACGGGGGGCAGCCGCACGCCGACCGGCGACCACGGCCCGGACGGCAGCCGGGCGCCGGACAGCCGCACCCCGGACGGCGGCGTGCCGCCGGACAGCCGCACCCCTTCCAGCGGGCACACCCCCGACGGCCGCACCCCGGGCGGAACCCGCACGCCGCACGCCGGCCGCACGCCGCCCGCCGGCCGCACCCCGGACGACAGCCGCACCCCGGCCGCGGGCCGCACGCCCCCGGGCCGCACCCCGCTCTTCCTGGCGCACCCCATGGGCGGCAACGTGCTCTGCTACGTCCCGCTCGGCCGGCGCCTCCCCGCCGATCAGCCGCTGTACGCCTTCCAGTCGGCCGGCGGCGACGCCGGAACCGAGCCGCTGACCAGCCTGCCGGAGATGGCGGCGGCGTACGTCGCGGCGATGCGCCGGGTGCGGCCGCACGGCCCGTATGTGGTGGGCGGCTGGTCGTTCGGTGGGTTCGTGGCGTTCGAGATGGCCCGGCGGCTGCGGGCGGCCGGGGAGGAGGTCGCGGACGTGATCCTGCTGGACACCGTGGCGCTGGGGCCGACGGCGCGGCGGGCGACCTACACCGACGAGGCGCTGCTGGTCTGGTTCTTCTGGGAGCTGCTGTGGCTGGGCCGGGGCGCCGGCGCGCCACCGGCCGTGCTGCCCGCGGAACTCACCACGCTGGACGAGAAGTTCGCGTACATCGCACGGCTCGCCGCCCGGGCGGGGGTGCTGCCGGAGCACGGCGACGCGGCGCTGGTGCGCCGGCTGTTCCGGATGTACGCGGCGCACTGGCGGGCCACGCTCGACTACCGGCCGCCCGCCGCCGACCTGGACCTCACCCTGCTGCGCGCCCAGGAGCCGCTGCCGGACGTGCTGCGCGCGATGCACGGGGCCGCGGGCACACGGTTCGAGGACCCGGCGAACGGCTGGCGGGCCATGACCACCGGGACCGTCGAGGTCGTCGAGGTGCCCGGCGACCACCTCACGATCGTGGCCGAGCCGCATGTCGCCCGGGTCGCCGCGCTGCTCGCGGACCGCGCACGGGCGGCCGTCCCGCCCGGCGGCACCGGCACCGCGAGCCCGGGGAACGGCACCGGCACCCCACGCCCGGGGAACGGCACCGGCACCCCACACCCGAGGAAAGGACACTGAGATGGCGCCGCAGGCGAACACCAGAGCACTGGTCATCGGAGCCGGCATCGGCGGCCTGGCCGCGGCCGTGGCGCTGCGCCGCGTGGGCGTGGCCGTGACGGTGTACGAGCGCGCTCCCGAGCTGCGTCCGGAGGGCTTCGGCATCACCGTGGTGAGCAACGCGGTCAGCGCGCTGCGGGCCCTGGACATCGACCTGGGCCTGGAGGCGCTCGGCCAGACCGTGCTGCGCACCGAGATCCTCGACGACCGGGGCCGGACGCTGCGCAAGCTGCCGATCGGGAGCACGGGCAGCGAGCTGGGCGCGCCGAGCGTGGCCATGTACCGGGGGGACCTGCACGAGGCGCTGCTCGGCGGCCTGGGCGAGGACAGGGACATCCGCCTGGGCGCCGCCGCCACCGGCTTCGACACCACCCCGGACGGGGTGCGGGTGCGTTTCGCGGACGGTTCGCAGGACACCGGGGACGTGCTGATCGGCGCCGACGGCATCAACTCCGCCGTCCGGCGGCAGATCGCCGGCGACAGCAGGCCCCGGTACGGCGGCTTCCTGTGCTGGCTGGCCGTCACCCCGTTCTCGCACCCGCGGATCACGGCCGGCTTCAACGCCCACTACTGGGGCCTCGGCCGCCGCTTCGGCATCCACGACGTGGGCCACGGCCGCGTCTACTGGTGGGGCACGGTGAACATGCCCGCGGAGCGGGCGAGCGCCTGGAAGGGGGACAAGGAGCAGATCCTGCGCACGTACGCGGGCTGGGCCGACGAGGTGCGGGCGGCGATCCGCACCACGCCCGTGACGGACGTCGTCGCCGTGCCCGCGCAGGACCGGCCGTTCCTGGCGCGCTGGGGCGAGGGCCCGGTGACGCTGCTGGGCGACGCGGCGCACCCGATGCTGCCGAGCCTCGGCCAGGGCGGCAGCACCGCCATCGAGGACGCGGTGGTGCTCGCGCAGTGCCTCAGGGCGCAGTCCGATCCGGTGGCGGCGCTGCGCACCTACGAGAACATGCGGCGGGCCCGGACGAAGGAGATGGTGGACGTCTCCCGGAAGATGGCCGCGTTCGAGCAGTTGGAGAGCCCGGTGCGGCGCGCCGCACGCGACCTGTACATCCGCTTCGGGCCGTCCGCCGCCCTCCTCGCGCCGTTCCGGCGGGCCATGACGCCGCACCTCCTCACGGACGAGCCGGCCCCCGCGGACCGGCGTGATCTTTCCGCACCCGTCACCACAAGGGAGACCCCGTGACCACGCACCCCGACGCGAAGAGCGTCGTCAACCGCTATCTTCAGGCCCTGCGCCAGCGCGACCTCGGCGCGGTGTCCGAGCTGCTCGCTCCCGACGTCGTCTACCGCATCCCCGGGGACCATCCGCTCGCGGGCACCTGGTCGGGTCTGGACGACATCGCGGCCAACTTCTTCGCGCCGATGGGGAAGCTCTTCGATCCGGCGGCGGAGTACGACGTGGACGTCACCCATGTCGTGGCCGAGGGGAACCAGGTGGTCGTGGAGTGCGTGACGAGTACGGCGACGGTGACGGGGATGCCGTACGCGATCGACATCAGTGCGCACTTCACGGTGGAGGACGGGAGGATCACGAGCATGCGGGAGTTCTTCGACACGCAGTACTTCTCGCGCGTCCTGTTCGGCCGGAGCTGACGCCCGGGGCCTACGGCCCCGGGCGGCGCGAAGGCCGGCCGGGGCCCAGGCGGCCCTTCGCCGTCCCGACGGCCGACGCCCTCACTCGGGGGCGCGGCGGAGCGCACGGACGACCATCCGACGGCCTTCGGCGTCAAGGCCGCACAATGGCTCCCGGAATAGCGGGCGACGGCGCCCCGTATTCACCGTGTGAATATCCGGAGGCCGGGAGAAGGACGCCACGGAATCCAGGGCGTAAGATATTCTCCACAACACTTCCGACCTGGAGCTTTGCACCTCTGCTAATGCTGTCGGAAATTCCCTCGGTAATACCGTCGCTAATGCCGCCGCCAAGGGCACCATTAATGGGGACGATCACTTCCCCCGTGTGATAGGATACATCTCTCATCATTACGATCAGGCCGGATTAGTTCACCCTAGGAACCCCATGACCGAGGTCACTCCATCGACACCGTTCGATCCTCGCGCGATCGAAAGGCGTTGGCAGCAGGTCTGGCTCGAAGAGCGGAGCTGGGAGGTCTCGAACTCCCACACCGCCGACAAGCGGGCCTACGTCCTTGAGATGCTCCCCTACACGAGTGGGGAACCCCACGTGGGGCACCTCAAGAACTACTCGGTCGGGGACGCGGTCGCACACTTCCTGCGACGGCAGGGCCATTACGTGCTGCACCCGATGGGCTTCGACGCCTTCGGGCTGCCCGCGGAGAACCACGCCATCCGCACCCACAAGCACCCGCGGATCTCCACGGACGAGTCCATCGCGTCGTTCCGCGAGCAGTTCCGGCAGTGGGGCATCTCCATCGACTGGTCCCGCGAGGTCAGCACCCACCAGCCGGAGTACTACCGCTGGACGCAGTGGATCTTCCTGCAGTTGTTCAAGCACAACCTGGCCTACCGCAAGCGCTCCGCCGTCAACTGGTGCCCGCAGGACGCCACCGTCCTGGCGAACGAGCAGGTCGTCGACGGCCACTGCGAGCGCTGCGGCAGCCTGGTCGAGCTGAAGCAGTTGGAGCAGTGGTTCTTCCGGATCACCGACTACGCCGAGCGGCTGCTGCGCGACCTGGACGGCCTGGACTGGCCCGAGCACGTCAAGACCATGCAGCGGGCCTGGATCGGCCGCTCCGAGGGCGCGGGCGTCACCTTCAAGGTCGCCGACCAGCCGCAGGAGATCCGGGTCTTCACCACCCGCCCGGACACCCTGTTCGGCGTCACGTTCCTGGCCCTGTCCCCGGAGCACCCGGACCTGGACAAGCTGACGGCGGGCACCCCCCAGGAAGCCGCCGTCCGCGAGTACGTGAACGCCGCCCGCCGCGCCGGCAACGCCGAGCGGGGCAACGACGAGCGCCCGAAGACCGGCGTCTTCACCGGCCGGCACGCCATCCACCCGCTGACCGAGCAGAAGATCCCGATCGTCGTCACCGACTACGTGCTGATGGAGTACGGCACCGGTGCCATCATGGGCGTCCCGGCGCACGACGAGCGCGACTTCCAGCTCGCCAAGGCCATCGACCTGCCCATCCAGCCGGTGATCGCGCTGGACGACGGCAGCTCCCCCGAGCTGCCCTTCAGCGGCCGGGGCACGGCCGTGCACTCGGGCGAGTTCGACGGCACCCCCAGCGAGGAGGCCGCCACCCGGATCACCGGGCGTCTCGCCGACCTGGGCCAGGGCGAGTCCGTCGTCAGCTACAAGCTGCGCGACTGGCTGCTGTCCCGCCAGCGGTACTGGGGCTGCCCCATCCCGATCGTCTACTGCGACGACTGCGGCCTGGTGCCGGTGCCCGAGGAGGAGCTGCCGGTCCACCTGCCGGACATCGAGGACTACGCCCCCAAGGGCAAGTCCCCGCTGGCCGCCGCCGAGGACTGGGTGCGCACGACCTGCCCCAAGTGCGGCGGCGAGGGCCGGCGCGAGACCGACACCATGGACACCTTCGTCGACTCGTCCTGGTACTACCTGCGGTACTGCGACCCGAAGAACGAGTCGGCGCCGTGGAGCCAGGAGGCCATGCGCGCCTGGATGCCGGTGGACCAGTACATCGGCGGCGTCGAGCACGCCATCCTCCACCTGCTGTACTCGCGCTTCCTGGTGAAGGCGCTCGCCGACTTCGGCCACCTGCCGGTGCAGGAGCCCTTCGCGAAGCTCTTCACCCAGGGCATGATCACCAAAGACGGCGCGAAGATGTCCAAGTCCAAGGGCAACGTCGTCTCGCCCCGGACGATCATCGAGAAGTACGGCGCCGACACGGCCCGCTGCTATGTGCTGTTCATGGGCCCGCCGGAGCAGGGCGCGGACTGGTCCGACGAGGGCCTGGAGGGCGTGCACCGCTTCTTCCGGCGCGTCTGGCGGTACACGGACCAGATCACCGGCACCGACGCCGAGGTGATCGGCAGGGCCGAGGACCCCGAGCGCGACCTCGCGCTGCGGCGGCGCACGGCCTGGGCGATCACCAAGGTCACCGACGACATGTCCGGGAAGTTCGCCTTCAACACGGCCATCGCCGCGCTGATGACGCTCTCGAACGACTGCAGCAAGGCCCTCCAGGACGGCATCCGCCGCGAGACCGTCACGGAGGCGGTGAGCACGCTGGCGTCCCTGCTGCTGCCGTTCGCGCCGCACCTGGCCAGCGAGGTCTACCACCGGCTGACCGGCAAGCAGGTCTGGAAGGAGCCGTGGCCCGTCGCCGACGAGTCGCTGCTCCAGACCGAGACGGTCGAGCTGATCGTCCAGGTCAACGCGAAGACGCGGGGGCGCGTCAGTGTCCCGGCGAGCGCGTCCGAGGACGACATCAGGGCGACGGTCCGGGAGACGTCCCTGATCCGCCAGGAGGTCGGCGACCGCCCGATCAAGCGGATCATCGTCGTGCCGGGCCGCTTGGTGAACGTCCTCGTCGGCTGAGCCCCGGCCCGCCTCAGGGGCGCGGGGAACTGCGCGAGCGACCACGAGGCGCCGGGCGCCGGCCCACCGGGCCGAGCCCCTCGCGGTCTCGTCTCCCCCACCGGCCGGTGGGGGCCGAGCGCGCAGTTCCCCGCGCCCCTTCGCGGCACCGGGGCACAGCCCACGAGCCCCACGGAGGGGGCCCGTGGGGGTCCGTCAGGACCCTTCGCAGTACGCCATCAACCGGTCGTGGTTGGCCTTGTACGCGTCGAAGATCGCCGCATCGTCCACCTTCAGCAACGCCTCGTCGTTGTCGCGCAACGCGCCGTACGTATAGTTGTGGCTTCCGGTGAAGACGATCTTGCGCCCGGTCTTCCCGTCGTACGTGCCGTTCACCAGCAGGTACTTGGAGTGCACCCCGATGCCGGTGGGCCCGTCGTCGCACTCGACGCGCTGGGCGAGCTTGCCGGAGACGATGCTCTCCACGCTGGGCGGCAGGTGCGGTGTGCCGTTCGGGTCGGTGTGGCCGTCGAAGGCGAGCGTGACGGTGCAGCCGGCGTTCTGGAGGTCGACCAGCTTCTGCGCCACCTGCGTCCGGGTGAAGGCGAACATCGCCACGCGTATCTGGGTGCCCCCGGAACAGCTCACGTTGTCCAGGATCAGCTTGATGGTGTCCGTGCTCGGATCCGTGGTGGGCGTGGTGCCGGACTTCTCGTGGCGCGGGAAGAAGTAGTCCTTGTAGGGGCCGCTGGTGGTGGTCCTGTAGTAGTCCGTGAGGCCGTTCGCGGCGGTGCCGTACTTCACCAGGTCGTCGAAGTACGCCATGTAACTGGCGTAGAGGGGCGCGTCGGACAGCGTCACCGCGTTGTTGAAGAGGTCGGTGCGCTGCGTGCCGGTCATGTTGGCCGAGGTCTGCACGACGACATTGCTCTCGCCGTCCACCTGCGAGAACAGGAAGAACTTGGTGTGGTTGATGCCGTCGCGGTCGGCGATGCAGGCCCGGCCCGAGGGGCACGCCAGCACCCACGAGGGCTTCGACCGGTCGGTGCCGAGGCCCGTGAGGAGCGTGGGGTACTCGGTGCCGTCCAGGCCCACGGTGTAGTGGTCGACGATCACCTTCACGGCGACCCCGCGCTGTGCCGCGGCCACCAGGGCGTCGGCGACCGGGTCGTCCGTGAACCCGTACATCGACACCCGTATCTCCTGGCCGGCCGCGGTGTCGTCGATCAGGCCGAGCACGTAGTCGCGGATGCGGCTCTGGTCGGCCGCGGTACCGGCCGGGTCGTTGAAGACGGCCGGGGATATCGCGTCCGCCGCGGCCTGTGCGTCGGCGGGTAACGCCAGCAGGGTGGCCGGGAGGAGTGCCGTGGCGAGTCCCAGGCGCCAGACGGTGGATCTCTGCACCGGTGTGCTCCCTTCGGAATCCGGGCTCCCCGGGCCGGCGGCAGTGGGAGGCCCCGGCACGCGTGGCCCCGCCCGGCCGCCCGCGGGCCCGGGAGCCCGCGCGGAATGGCAAGGGAGTCTCCCAGGCCGCAGGGGTCGCGGGAATAGCGCGGCGGTGGGTGAGAGACGGCACTCCGGTTCGCGGGAGCCGGGCCGCGGCACGGCCGGGGAGGGGGACCGCGGGCCCCGGCAGCCCCGGGCACGGGGAACGGCGTCGGGCCGTCGCCGCGCGGCCTTCACGCACGTGCCCGGGGTGGCGCGGGGCTATGACACTGTGCCGCTGACCAGGTAGTCGACCTCTTTGGCAAGCGTCTGCGGGGAGTTGAGGAACGCGGTGTGGCCTGTGGCGTCGTCCCAGGTGAGCAGGTGCGATCCGGTGATCTGCGACGCCATGCCCTGGCCCCAGGTGAGTGGGGTGGAGGGGTCATGGGCGCCCGAGACGACGAGGAGTGGCGGGGTGCCGGTCACGTGGTAGGGCCCCCACGGGTTGCGGGGCGGAATCGGCCAGCCGAGGCAGCCGGCCGCGACGTCCCAGGCCTCCATGAAAGCGTGGATGTCCGGCCCCTTGGCGCGTGCTTCCGCCAGGAGTGACTCGAACTGATCGAAGCTGAGATCACCGGTGGGCATGTCCTGACAGGTTGTGGCCCGGTAAGCAGGGCTCTGCGCCGTGACGGCGGCGAAGGCCGCCGCGTCCGTGGAGGCGTCCGCGATCTGCTGCGCCAGCTTGGGCCACGAGCTCTGCCGGATCAGTAGCTGGTAGGTGCCGTTTCCGATCTGCTCCGCGGTGGCACCGCCCGGGAAACCCTCGGCCGGCAACGGGGCCCGGTCGATCAGGGAGTTGTACTCCGCCTTGACGTCGTGGCCGTACAGCGCGCAACTGGGGGCCGACTGGCACCAGTCGACAAATCTTCCGAACACGTCCTCGGCCGCGGCAGCATCCTCGGTGACCAGCCGTTCCGTCCCCATGGAGTGGTCGAGGGGTCCGTCCAGCACGGCGGCACGCACCCTGTTGGGGAACTGCTGAGCGTAGGAGGCAGCGTATTGAGTGCCGTAGGAGAGGAATTCCAGACTCACCTGCCTCTCACCGAGTGCGCTGCGCACCTGGTCGAAGTCTTTGGCGATGGTGGGCGTGTCCATGTGGTAGATGAGCGGGCCGGTGGCACTGATGCATCCCGCGGCCAGTGTGCGGTTGTGGTCGATAAGCTGGTTGAACTCCTCGGACGTCTTCGGATAGCGGCCGCCGTTCATATCCGACGTCGGCTCCTGGCACTGGACCAGGGGCCTGCTGTCACCGACCCCGCGCGTGTCGACCCCGATGATGTCGAATCTCTCGCGCAGTTCGGCCGGGAACACCTGAGTCCCCAGTTCCTGGATCCACGAACCCGCGGCGTTGCCCGGGCCGCCCGGGCTGAAGAACAGCACGCCGATCCGTTTGGCGGGTTCGGTTGCCTTCAACCGGCTCACCGCCAGGCTGATCTTCTCACCGTCGGGGTGTGCATAGTCGAGGGGCACCGACACGGACGTGCAGTCGGCGCCCAGGTCTCCGCACGCGTGCCAGTCGAGGGGCGAGACCGACGCACCGGCGTCAGCGGGAACGGTACGGGACGAGGCAAGGGTAGGAGCAGAAACAGCAACGGCGGCACCAGCGGCATTCGCCGGCGGGACCACCAGAGCTGCCGCCGCTACAGTGGCCAGTCCCCACATTCTCTTTCGCATATTGTCTCCGATACGTCCTTGGAATTTAAGACCGTGGCGTCCATCGAATATTCGCCTGTGGTTCAGCGGGAGTTCCCCGACGAGGAAAGTGTGTTCCTGGGAGTCGCGGGCCGGTGTGCGCGGCCGAGGATTCCCACCACGCTGAAGGCTGCGGCGATCACCCAGGCTATCGGGCCTTCGAGACCCGGCCACAGCGGCGCGTAGCCGGGCACGATGACGTAGATGACGAAGGCGATGTCCAGCAGTGAGACGAGGGCAAGGTTGAGCCAGAACCCGGTTTTGGAGTTGCGCCAGTTCATGGCAGTGCCGATGATGATCACCGCGATCGCACCGAAGAGGATGTTCCAGGCATCCTGATAGACGCGGGCCTGGACCATGCCCGCGTCGAGCGAGCCCCCGAGCGTGAACAGGTCGTGCGCCGCGTTGAGGTGCACAAGGCCCCAGATGACGTAGAAAACCGCTCCGGCCTTTGCCGCAATCCGATTCATCTCTCCCAGTCCTTACAGTGTCGTTCCCATCGTGCCGAGTTGAACAATGAAAAGACTAGGAAGCGCAGCAGCGTAGACACATCAGTCATTTGACTCGGCTACCGGTTTCGGGGCATAGGTAAGCTCGCGTGTTTGTCGCGGGGCCGGCAGGGCATGTGGAGTCATCCCGCGCCTGTGCCCTCGCCCTGTCCTCGCAGGAACCCTCATCCGCCCGGGTGAAGCTGCGAGCCGGCGTGGGGCGACGGCGATGTGCAGTGGCACCACGCGTGGTCGGGGTCGATGGCGACGGGACTCCGAGGCGGCGGGCGGTGCTCTGTTGCCTCGCCCAGCCGAGCCGGACCGTGTGGCCCCACGCCAGGTCCCGGCCCTACGACGGGTCCCGGTCCCAGTACGGCTTGCGGAGTTTGAACTTCTGGAGTTTCCCGGTGGCCGTGCGCGGCAGCTCCGCGCGGAACTCCACGCGCTTGGGGCACTTGTACGCGGCGAGGTTCGCGCGGCAGTGCGCGATCACGTCGTCGGCGGTCAGGGCCTCGTCCGCGGTGACGACGAGCGCGGTGACGAGTTCGCCCCACTTGTCGTCGGGGATGCCGATGACGGCGACCTCGCGGACCGCGGGGTGGCTGGTGATCACGTCCTCCACCTCGATGGACGAGACGTTCTCGCCGCCGGTGATGATGACGTCCTTCTTGCGGTCCGTCAGGGTCAGTTGGCCGTCCTCGACGACGCCTCCGTCGCCGGTGTGGAACCAGCCGCCGGCCTGGGCCGCCGCGGTCGCCTCGGGGTCGTCCCAGTAGGCCGCCAGGTTGTGGTTGCTGCGCGCCAGCACCTCGCCGGTCTCGTCGGTGGTGATCCGTACGCCGATACCGGGGGCGCCGGCGCGGCCCAGCCTGACGGCCTGCTCGTGCGGGTCGAGGCCGTCCCACTCGGCGCGCATCCGGCTCATGGTCAGGAACGGGGACGTCTCGGTGAGGCCGTAGAGCTGGATGAACTCCCAGCCGAGGTCGGCGCGGACGCGCTCGATGGTGCGGGTGGGCGGCGGGGCGCCGGCCACGACGATACGGGTGCGGTCGCGGCCCGGGATCGCGCCATCCCAGTCGGGGGCGGCGTCCAGGACCGCGTTGACGACGGCGGGCGCGGCGCACAGCAGCGTGACGCCGTGCCGCTCGACACGGCGCAGGATCTCGGTGCCGTCGACCTTGCGGAGCACGATGTGCGTACCGCCCATGCCGGTCACCGCGTACGGCATTCCCCAGCCGTTGGCGTGGAACATCGGCAGCGTGTGCAGGTAGACGTCGCGGTCGCCGACGCCTGTGTGCCAGCCGAAGGTCGCGGCGTTCAGCCACAGGTTGCGGTGGGTGAGCTGGACGCCCTTGGGGCGGGCGGTGGTGCCCGAGGTGTAGTTGAGGGTGGCCGTCGCACCCTCGTCCGCCTCCCACGGGCGGGGGTCCGCGCCGCGGTCGTCCGTGCCCCAGACCGCGTCGTCGTCCTCGCCCAGGACGAAGGTGTGCCGGGCGCCGATCTCGCCCGCCAGTTGTTTGAGCTCGGGGTCGAGGAGCAGCACCTCGGCGCCGGAGTGGCCCACGATGTAGGTGATCTCGGCCGCGGTGAGGCGGAAGTTGATCGGAACGAGCACGCGGCCCCAGCCGGAGACGCCGTAGAACGAGGTGAACAGGCGGGCGCTGTTCTGCGAGACGACCGCGACACGGCCGCCGGCCGGCACGCCGAGCCGGTCCAGCGCGGCGGCCTGCGCGGCGGCCCTGCGGGCCAGTTCGGCGTAGGTCACCTCGCCCCACGACGGGGCGGGTTGGACGGGTTCGTCGATGATGCCGGTGCGCTCGGGGTAGACCGTGACGGCACGGTCCAGGAAGTCCTGGATGGTCAGGGGAAACAACACGGGGCGGCTCCTTCACCGAAGGACACTTGACCCGAATGTTCCTCGGCACCTCGCCGGATATGCCGACGGTGACCTGACGGTGTCGTCGGACCAGCCCCGTCGGCCCCGGCCCCCAGATCACAGCCCCGCGCCCCATCGGGGCGCACCCCCGTTGTACGCCGCCCCGGGTAAGGGGCGCGGAACTACGCGAGACCGGTGGCTCGGCCACGGCGGACCCAGCCCCCTCGGGCCGTCGGCGATTCCCCCGCCTCACCGCGTGGCCCGCGGCCCGCAGCCCGCGGCGTGAGCCACCGGCGCCATCGCTGTTGCCGGAGCCCTGTCCCGGGTCATGGCTCTGCCGGTCGTCGAGCAGTTGCTCGACCGGTTCGGCCTCGGCCTCGGCTTGTTGACGAGGAGGCCCCGCGCCAGTGACCACCGGAATTCCGGGCGTAGACCTGGCCGTCGTCTGGTGCGGTGTCGTTGCAGCCGTCGGGGGCGCCGTCGGCCTGCTCTACCGGGCCAGCAGGGGCGCGCGCCTCGCTGACCGGCTTGGCGAGGTTGCCGACGACTGGCAGGGCGTACCCGCCCGCCCCGGGGTGCCGGCCCGCCCAGGCGTCATGCAGCGGCTCGACGCCATCGAGCGGCAGCTCGCCGCCGTTGAGCACGAGCTACACCCGAACAGCGGAACGAGCCTGCGAGATGCCGTCGACCGCGTCGACGCCCGTACCCGTCTCACCGTCGATGAGTAGTTCGTCCTGAGCGCGCCCCCGCCCGGCCCTGCGCCGGGCGGGGGCGCCTTCTGTATTCGTGGGGGCACTTCCTGACGGCACTCCACACGAGTGGCACCCGCTGGGTACCTTTCATGAGTGAAAGCCCCTACGTCTGGAGCTCGGATGCCTCGCCGCGCAGTACGCCGGCGCCTCACCCAAAAGGGGGCGCGCTGATGCTGGAAGAAGCCGAAAAGATCGGCCGCCGCGCACGCCGCGCACGGCTTCGCCTCGGTATGACACAAGCCGACCTCGCCGCTGCCATCGGCAAAACGCAAGGCTGGGTGTCCAAGATGGAACGGGGCGACATTGAGCTTGACCGCGTCGGCCTGCTCAACCTTCTCGCCGCAGAACTTCATGTACACCCCAACGACCTGATCGGGCGCCCGTACAACAGCTCACCGGAAGAGAATCAGTGGCAGGTCTCTGCCGCATCCATCCTGCGTGAACTGCGCCGGTACGACCTTTCCCCGGTCTTCAACGGCACCCCGCGGCCGGCCGCGCAGCTCTGGCAGGAAACCACTCGGCTGCACCGCCTGCGCGACGCTGCGGCGAACGTGGCCATCATGGAAGTACTCCCCGACATGTTCCGCGAGGCACGCGCCCTCGCTGAGGTGAGCACCGGGCAGCACGAGCGGGAGGAAGCGTTCGCCGTCTATGCCGTGTGCTGCAAGTTCGCGCACACCGCCGCGCATGCCCTCGGGCATCCCGAGCTGATCGCCATGGCGTGTGAACGGGCCGCCTGGTCGGCACGGCAGTCCGGCGACCCTGTCATGTTGGCCGTCGCCGACTGGATGCGTGTGTGGGACATGTGGGCGACGGCGGATTGGGACGACGCCATGGCCCTTTCCGACAAGGCGATCGAGGGCGTACAGCAGGGATACGAGCAGGGAGAGCCGCTTGCCGTTCGCGCGTGGGGTTCGCTGCAACTCCGCGCGGCGGTCTCCGCGGCGCGTGCTAGCCGGAAGTCGGAAGCCGAGGACCGCATCGGCCACGCCCGCAGCGCCGCAAAACGGTTGGAGCAGTACGCCGGCCCCCCGGTGTACGACCGGCACAGCCTGACGTTCTCAGCCGGGAATGTGCAGATTCACGCAATCAGTGTCGCACTGGAGATGCACCAGCAGCGCCAGGCGTTGAGGATAAACCGGCGCACTAGTCCAGAGGTGGTCGCGGCTCTGCCCAATTCCCGGCAGGGGCATCACCACATGGACCTCGCGCGTGCGTGGCTGTGGGACGGCAACCGGGACGACGCCTTGAAGGAGCTGGAGAAGGCCGAGCGGCTGGCGCCTCAGCTGGTCCGGAATCACCCCATTGCCCGGTCAACCCTTCGGAAGATCGTGTACGCCGAACGGGCGAGCACCCGCGAGAAGTTGCGCCGCATGTCGGACCGCTTCCACCTCGACGGATAAGGGTCGTATTCCTGGGGTTCATATTGGGCCGTTCGCATCCGCCTAGCTTCGGGGCATGGCCGATCAAACCTCGAAGCAACTCCCCGCGCGGGGCGTCGAGTTAGGTGCAGGCGCCCCGTTCCACCCCCGGCTCGGTGACCTCGCTTCCGACCTCGCCAAGGGGGGACGAATCGGGGTCGTCGTCGCCCTGCCGGGTGCCTCGTCGGCGTCCTACCAACTGCGCCCGCCGGGCGGCGGCGAGGACTGGCGCGCGAAGCGCGACGGGACCACGCTGCGCCCCGTCCCCGTCCCGGTCACGCACGTCACCCCACTCCACCGCGACGCGGTCCATGACCACCAGGCGCAGCACGCCACGCTACCGGTAATCGTCCACCACGAGGACGGCGGGACGTCCGAGGCTCTGCTCATTCTCACGCCTGGTCAGGTCGAGCTGTACCGAATGCAGCTCGACCAGATGATCGAACACCGGACGTCGGCCCGGGAACGGGAATGGTGAGCCCGGACTCGCAGGCACCCGCGCCGCCGGCCGCCGCCACGTGCGCCCCCGCGCTGCCCGCCGTCGGCTTCCGCTGCGAGGCCGTCGCGCACGACCTCAGCGGATCCCGCGAGGTCGTGCTCGCCGTCTACCGCGGTCGCTCGCCACGTCTCGCCGCCCGATGGCTGCGAACCGCTGCAAGGCACCTCGCCGACCTACTCGACCCGGCCCCGGACGCCGCCCACCTGCACACCGCACTCTTCGCCAGCGACCCGGACACTCCCCGCCCAGAGGCAGAGCTGCGCGGGTGGGCCGGCAGTGACCAGGCATACGACCACGCGCTGCGCGCCCTCGCCGCGGGGCGCCCGCTGCGGCTCAGCGTGACCGACTACGACGCCCGGTATTCCCTGCGCGTGTACCCGATTCCGACACGCCAACCACGGCTCCCACAGTCCCCCGCCCCCGTCGGGTGTCCACCCAACTTCTCCCCGACGGGGGCGGGTCGCCACCGAAAACCGCGGAGAGAGAACCGCTCCCGGATCCGCTCGACATCGTCTTATCCATCATCCCAAGGGGGGAACGGGTGACAATCCACCCGGTATCACCGAATACCGTCCTGGCCAACGCACTTTCGCACGCCGTCGACGTACTCACTCCCCGCGTGGTCGACTCCGCGCCTGACCGCGTCGTCTTCATCGTCGGAACGCAGATCAACGGCACACCCCATGTCGGGACCTCGCTCGTGCAATCCCTCACCTTCGCGACCGCGGCCCACGTCCGCGACAAGTTCGGCCTACCGGCTGAGGTCTGGTTCGGGGCACTCGACAACGCCCCGCACGAGATCGTCACAGACAACGTGACCGGCCACCGCTACCAGCGCACCTACGCGCATGCACTCGGCATGCAGGCAATCGGCGAACAGATCGACGCTCTGTACCTTCCCCTGCTCGCCGCCCTCTCCGCACGGCTGCACATCCCCTACTCCATCCACACCTACTCGAAGCAGCAGGCCGGCGAGCACTTCCGCCAGACGTGGCTTCGCGTGCTGCCGCGGATCGAGGCGGCCCGCTGGTGGCTGGCTCCCTCAGCAGGCGTCGCCCACCTGCGCGTGCCCTGTCCGCATGTCGGTTGCGGCTGGGCCGAGAAATACGCGGAGCGCACCGCAGTCCGGGAGGCTGGCCCGGACTACGCCAAGATCACAGCCGTCTGCCTGGAACACGGCGAGTACGAGGTCACACTCGACCGGTACGGCAATGGATACCTCGACCTCGCCACCCTGTACCGGAACCTCGTGAAGGAACTCGACCTGTCGGGGCGACACGGCACCCTGTACGTGATGGTCAAGGGCGGCGACTGGGTGTTCGGCTCCCACTTGGTCGATGGCGCCCTACAGGCCGTCGGCCTCCCCCCGCGGCAGCTCCCCGCGCGCCTCTTCTGCCCGCAGATCGTTACGGACACCGGCGCGAAACTGTCCAAGTCCCTCATTCGCGAAAGGCGTGCCACCTTGCCCGCCGGGGCCGCCCCCTGGATGCTCGACACTCGGGAATGGCCCGGCTCCGTCTCCGACTTCGTCGAGCACCTGCTCGGCCTCGCCGAGGTCGTACTCTCTGACCCACGGCACTTCTTCCGCTCGTACTCGGCCGGCGAGATCGGCCGGCTGATGACCGCACCAGCAGCTAGGAGCATTCCCGTCCAATGACCGGAACCGCCGCCCCTCGCGTCCGCGAGCTGAACCTCTACCGTCGGTACTTCGACCTCATCGCCGCAGGCCGGAAGTCGATCGAGGTGCGGGTCAAGTACCCGCACCTCGCCGACCTCGCCGCGGGCGACGTGATCCGGTTCCGGATCAAGGGCACCGACGAGACGTGCGACGTGCACGTACGGCAAGTCACCGAGTACAACGACTTCGAGGCACTGCTCGACGGCGAGGGGCCGGCCAACGTCAACCCGACGGCGACGCGCGAGGAACAGCTCACCAATATCCGCACCATCTACCCGCCCGAAAAGGAAGCGCTCGGCGCCCTCGCGATCAGGATCGAATTGCTTACCGCCTGACGGCCGTGCCGCTTCCGCTCCCCCGAGGGGCGGCCGGGTCCTGTGGAGCACAGCGCCCCCGGCACTGCCGGGGGCGCTGTGCTGTGCCTTTCCGTCCCTTGGGGGCCATGCCCCTTTAGGTTCACTGTCGTGGAACATCGGCAGCGTGTGCAGGTAGACGTCGCGGTCGCCGACGCCTGTGTGCCAGCCGAAGGTCGCGGCGTTCAGCCACAGGTTGCGGTGGGTGAGCTGGACGCCCTTGGGGCGGGCGGTGGTGCCCGAGGTGTAGTTGAGGGTGGCCGTCGCACCCTCGTCCGCCTCCCACGGGCGGGGGTCCGCGCCGCGGTCGTCCGTGCCCCAGACCGCGTCGTCGTCCTCGCCCAGGACGAAGGTGTGCCGGGCGCCGATCTCGCCCGCCAGTTGTTTGAGCTCGGGGTCGAGGAGCAGCACCTCGGCGCCGGAGTGGCCCACGATGTAGGTGATCTCGGCCGCGGTGAGGCGGAAGTCGGCACGCCGAGCCGGTCCAGCGCGGCGGCCTGCGCGGCGGCCCTGCGGGCCAGTTCGGCGTAGGTCACCTCGCCCCACGACGGGGCGGGTTGGACGGGTTCGTCGATGATGCCGGTGCGCTCGGGGTAGACCGTGACGGCACGGTCCAGGAAGTCCTGGATGGTCAGGGGAAACAACACGGGGCGGCTCCTTCACCGAAGGACACTTGACCCGAATGTTCCTCGGCGCCTCGCCGGATATGCCGACGGTGACCTGACGGTGTCGTCGGGCCAGCCCCGTCGGCCCCGGCCCCCAGATCACAGCCCCGCGCCCCATCGGGGCGCACCCCCGTTGTACGCCGCCCCGGGTAAGGGGCGCGGAACTACGCGAGACCGGTGGCTCGGCCACGGCGGACCCAGCCCCCTCGGGCCGTCGACGATTCCCCCGCCTCACCGCGTGGCCCGCGGCCCGCGGCTCCGGGCCCGTGACCCCTGGCCCACGGTCAGTGGCCCGAGCCCGTGGCTCGCCGGGTTCCCCCATCCCCGTCAGGCGCGTGGCCCCCAGCCCGCGCCCGGCCACGACCGGCATCTCACCGGTCCACTCTGCGGAATGGGACGTTCCCCGTTCAACGGCCTCTTTGCACAGTGACCGCCGGGACCGGTTTCCGTTTGCTGCGTCAGCGGGGCGTCGGCAGCCCGCCCGGCGCCGGCAGCCGGGCATCGGCCCGGGGCACCGGTGCGGGCACCGGCCCCCGGGCACCGGCAGCCGAAGCCGGTCGGACGGGACCGGTCAGGCGTGCCCGCGGCTCCGGTCGACGATGCGGAAGGCGAGGTGCGCGTCGTACAGCGCCGAGGGCGCGTGGAGCAGGGAGCGCTCGGTGATCTGCTCGATGCGGAGCAGGCGCTTGCGGACGGCCGGTACGGAGAGCCTCAGCGATGCCGCGGTGTCGGCCAGATGCGCGTTGTGGTCCAGCCAGGAGCGCAGGGTGCCCAAGAGCTGCGGATCGCCCCTGCCTATCTCGTCGAGAGCGGCCCGAGTCCAGTGGCGGGCCTCGGGTGCCGCGAGAAGTCCGTCCAGGTCCAGGGGTGCGTGGGCGTGGTCGCCACGCGCGGGCTCGGGACGGTGGAAGATCCGTAGCGCCAGGTCGAGTTCGGCGAGCGACGACAGCTTGTGCAGGTCCGTGTTCAGGAGCTGTCCGATGCGCTGGAGCCGGGCGGTGAGCGTGTTGCGGTGGATCTTCAGTTGGCGGGACGCCCGGGTGGAGAAGGCCAGCCAGGCGATGAGGGTCGCATGGAGTTCGCCGGCGTCCGGGCCCTGCGGGCGCCGGGGCCGGTGGTCGAGCAGCGGGCGGAGCGTGCGGGAGGCCCACGGGTGACCGGACGGGCCGATCAGGGCGGCCGGCTCCGTACGGGCGCTGAACGTCGCACAGCGTGTGGCGCCGTTCCTGGCGACCGCGAGCGCGTGGAACGCCTGTTCGTACCCTGCGGCGGTGTCGCGCAGGGCCACGGCGTGCCCGGCCCCGATGTAGCAGCTCGGCCGGCTCGTCACCCAGGGGCGCAGGGCGTGGTCCAGGGCACGGTCCTGCTCCGTGGAGCCGGAACGGGTCAGGACGATCAGGTGCCGCTTGTTCACCAGGCAGCGGACCAGCCAGGCGCGGCCGCCGGTGGCCTCGTCGCAGCTCCGCGCGCACTCCTCCCGCAGGCCGGGCGGGCACTCGATGACGTACACACGGGTGAGATCCGAAAGCCGTGAGCCCAGGGCCGCGGTGACGCGCTTGGCCTCGTGCACGTGTCCGGCCAGCAGCAGGTGCAGGGCCGCTTCCCGGGCCAGCGTGCCCGCCAGCTCCATCGCGGTCTGCCGGCGCTGCAACTCCTCCACCCGCCAGCGCAGCCACACATATCCCGAGGCGTCGGTGACCATGTCCCGGACCGGCGGGAACGGTCCCTCCCGCGCGACGACGAGGTGGCCCGGGGCCCCTCGTCGCCGATCGCCGCCGCGTACACCGTGTGGGAGCCGACGTCCAGGACGGCCGACCGGACCTCTCCGGCGGTGACGCGCCGGACCGCGTCGGCGGCCGGCGCCACCAGGTCCTTTGGTAGCCGTGCCAGCGACTCGTGGCGGGGCCGGTGCGCGTCGACGACGAGGGCGTGACCGCCGACCTGCCGCGCCAGCCGGCGCAGGAGGCGGTTCAGACCGTCCGGCCGGAGCGACAGCCGCCGCATCTGCTCGTGCTGATCAGCTCTGACTCTCTCGGTCATCCGTTCGCGCCTTCCCCGGCGAGGCGTGCGCTTGCCACATCGACATCTTCGGCCACGTGGGCGGAGGTTTTCGCGGTGTCCGCGGTCCCGCGACGTACCGGTGGTCCCGAACGCGGCAGAGGGTGCCCCGGGCACGGCGGAGGACGCCCCGGGCACGGCGCACGGCAGAGGGTCCCCCCGGGGACGCGCCGCACTGCCTGGAGGGCATGGGAGGTGCCCCCGTCGACCTGCCGGTCTCATCGTGGTCGCGCGCGGGTCCCCGCGCCACTCGGCGGGCCGCCATGCGAAGTGACAGCCCGGCACCACCGGGCGGCCCCCTGGCCGGAGACCGCCGGAGATGGCACGGGCACAGGAGAGCCGGCCGACGTCAGGCGTCGAATCTCTGCTCGCCGAGCACCTCCAGGAACTCGAAGTTCGCCGCGGTCGCGGACCCGGGCTGGGGACGGAAGATCACCAGCCGGTGGCCGGTGGTGGTGCTCAGGACGAAGTCGCACTGCACGTCGAGGGGCCCGGCGTGCGGATGGACCAACTGCTTGCGCGTGGAGCGGAGTGGTGCCACCGCCATCTCCGCCCAGTACCGGCCGAACTCCTCGCTCGCTTCGAGGAGGTCGGCGACGAGACGCTCGGCCACCGCGTCCCCGCCACGGCGCGCGGCGGCCGCCCGCAGGTCCGCCGCGTAGCCGCGTCCGATCTCCTCGTGCTCCTCGGCCACGTTGAGCGCGCGTGAGGCGGGATCGGTGAACCAGCGCCAGGTCACGTTGCCCGCCCGCTCGTCGCCGAGCTCCCACGAGCCGATCAGTGCCTGGCTCAGCCGGTTCTGCGCGAGCACCGTGGTGAGGTCGTCGATGACGTGCGCGGGCACGGTCGTCAGGGCGTCGAGCAGGAACATCATCGCCGGGTCGACGTACCCGCCGGTCGCGCCCGTGAGCGGGGGCGCGTAGCCGGCGAGCCGGTAGAGGTGGTCGCGCTCGTCCAGGGACAGCCGCAGGGCCCTGGCCAGGCTCGCCAGCAGGGTCTGCGAGGGGTGTGCGTCACGGGACTGCTCCAGCCGCTCGTAGTAGTCGACGGAGACGTTCGCCAGGAACGCGACTTCGGCCCTGCGGAGCCCTGGTGTGCGGCGTCGGCCACCGGCGGCGAGGCCGACGTCGGCCGGCCGCAGCGCCTCGCGCCGAGCCCGCAGGAAGCTCCCCAGGTCGTTGCGTTTCATCGCGGCCCCATCACTGAAGACGATCTTCCCTGATCACTGCATGTGCTCTCATTCTTGAACAGTGCGCAGCCCGGCCGGGGCGTACCGCGGGCCCGACACCGCCTCGGCCGGAACCGCCTCGCGGAGTGCGTCCAGCGCCTCGGACGCCACGGTGAGTGACGCGGCGGCCACGTTCTGCTCCAGGTAGCGGCGCCGCTTGGTGCCGGGGATGGCGGTGACGCCCTGGGCGAGCACCCACGCCAGGGCCAACTGGGCGGGGGTGACGTCGTACTTGTCGGCGATCACCCGTACGCGGTCGGCGAGGGCGAGATTGTGCGCGAAGTTCTCCCGGCTGAACCGGGGGGACATGCGAAGACGCCAGTCGTTGTCGTCGAGCGCGTCGAGCGAGCGCACCTCGCCGGTCAGGAAACCGCGGCTCAGCGGCGCGTAGGCCACGAACCCGATGCCCAGCTCGCGCACCGTGTCGAGCACGCCGTTGGTCTCCACGTCCCGGGTGAACAGCGAGTACTCCGTCTGCACGGCCGTGAGCGGCGCGGTGGCGTGGGCGGCGCGGATGGTCTCGGCGGACGCCTCGCTGATGCCCAGGTACCGCACCTTGCCCTCGGCGACCAGCTCGCCCAGCGCGCCGAACGTCTCGGTCACCGGCACGGTGGGGTCCACACGGTGCTGGTAGTACAGGTCGATGTGGTCCGTGCGGAGCCGGCGGAGCGAGCGCTCCACGGAGGTCCGCACATAGTCGGGCCGGCCGTTCGGGGGGCCGACGATCCTGCCCGTGTCGTCCAGTGTGGCGCCGCCGAACTTGGTGGCGATGACGACCTTGTCCCGGTGGGGCTCAAGGGCCCGTCCGACCAGTTCCTCCCCGGTGGCCGGACCGTAGAAGTCCGCCGTGTCGAACATGGTGACCCCGAGCTCCACCGCCCGGTGGATCGTGGCGGTCGACTCGGCGTCGTCCCGGGCGCCGTACATGGCGGTCATGCCCATGGTGCCCAGTCCCTCGACCGAGCTCGTCATGCCCTGGCTGCCGACCTGGTGCGTCCTGATGCCCATGAGATCCTCCTGTCGTGGCCGGCCACCGCCGTCCGGTGGCCTCCGCCACCAGCATGGGCCGGCCCCGCGCCGCTGTGAGCGCCCAGCTCAGACCCGTCTTCCGAGGACGACGCCGGGCCCGCGGCCCGAGGACGACGCCGGGCCCGCGGCGCGGCGTCGCGGGGCTCCGCCCCCAGGGGCGCGGGGATGGAGGTACCTCCCACGCCTTTCCGGCAGTGGGGGAGCGACCGGCCACGACGCGCCTCGGGGGTACCTCCCACGCCGTTCAGGCAGTGGGGGAGGGCCACCGGGCCAGGCCCCTTGCGGTCTCGTCGCCAGTGGTTCCGTCGCCAGCGACCGGCCGCCGGGGGCTGGGCGCGCGGTTCCCCGCGCCCCGTTCCGGCACCGGGGCGGAGCCCCGAGTCAGGTGCGGGCGGTGCCGGTGCCCCGTTCCGCGTCCAGGGCGTACACGCACCGGTCCTTGCTGCACGCGTACACCACACCTCCCTGCACCACCGGCGCCCCGGTGATCTCACCCCCGGTGGCGAGTTTCCACCGCAGCCGCCCGTCGTCGGACTTGAGCGTGTAGAGGAGGTGGTCGGTGGAGCCGAAGTGGATGCGGCCCTCCGCCACCACCGGCGAGCCCACCACGTCCCCGCCCGCCTGGAAGCGCCACTTGGGCGTCCCGGTCACCGCGTCCAGCGTGTAGAGCCCCTTGCCGCTGCCGACGTGGACATGTCCGCCGACGATCAGCACCGGCTCGATGGAGGCGCGGGCCTCGGTGGCGATCCGCCAGCGGTCCCGGCCGTCCGTGGCGTCCACCGCGTACACCGTGCCGAGGTAGTCGGCGAGGTAGACGCCGCCGCCGGTGACGGAGGGCCCCGGCGCGAACGCCGGCGGGGAGAGGAAGACCGCGGGCGCCTCGAAGTGCCAGCGGACGTGCCCGGAGGCGACGTCGACGGCGAGTGCGCGGGTGCCCGCGCAGACGTAGACGTAACCGTCCGGCGCCTGCGTCAGCCGCACCGGCACGCCGCCGCAGGAGGCCGCGTCCCCGATGGGGTACGACCAGCGCTCGTCACCGGTGCGCGCCTCCAGCGCGCGCAGTCGCGCGTCCTGCCAGACGTAGACCGTGCCGTCGTGGATGACGGGGCCCGACTCGGGCGCCTCGAAGTCCGCCTGGGCGCCGGTCAGCTCCCAGAGCTTCTGGCCGCTCGCGGCCTCCCAGGCCTGGACGCCGCCACCGCGCGTGCCGGTGACGACGGTGCCGCGGTCGGCCTTCAGGGAGTACACCCAGCCGTCCGTGGACAGCCGCCACAGGTCGGTGCCCTCGCGGGCGTCCAGCGCGTAGAGCGTGGGGCCGTCGGAGGCGTGGATCCGGCCGTCGGAGACGGCCATCGACCAGGCGACGTCGCGGGTCTTGAACTTGCGCCGCCCGGTGGCCACGTCCAGCGCGTGCACCTCGAAGGAGGTGACGTAGACGAGGTCGCCGGCGACCGCGGGGGTGCCCCAGACGTCGTTCGACATCCGGAAGCGCCAGGGGCGCCAGGTGCCGGGACCGTCCGGCGGGGGCGCCGCCGGGGGCGCGGGGATGCCGGGCGCGGGCGCCGGCACGTCACCGGGCGGCGCGGACCTGCCGCGTGTCCAGGAGGCGGCCAGGCCGGTCCCGGCGGCGGCCGGGGCGGCGTGCACGGCGGTGGCGCGGGCGTCGGCCACCCGCGGGCCCGGGCCGATGGGCAGTTGCGCGCCGCCCAGCCGCACCGGCTCGCTGTCCCGCATCCCGGCCGGGGCGTGGCCGTCGAGTCCCGGGCCGCCGGTGGCTCCGCCGGTGACCGGGGCCGGCACCGGCGGGCGCGCCGGCGCCGGCGCGTGCCGCGGGGGCGGTGGCACCGCGGGCGCGCCCCGGCTGCCGGCGCGTGCGCCGTCCGGGGCAGGCTTGGGGTGGGGGCGGCCGGCGCGGCGGGCCTCGATCAGGGCCACGGCGTGCTCGGGGAGCCAGGCGGAGGCCGAGCCGCTGTCGTCGTCGGAGCCGGCGAAGAGGTGCGGCGCCAGCTGGGCCTGGAGGTCGGCGGGGCTGGGCCGGGCGGCGGCGTCCATCTGCATGCAGGAGTCGATCAGCGGGCGCAGCTCGTCGGGCAGCCCCGACAGGTCGGGGCCCTCGCGCAGCAGCATGAAGACGGTCTCGACCGGGTTGGCGCCGTGGTAGGGCGCATGGCCGGTGGCCGCGAAGACCAGCGTGGAGCCGAGCGAGAAGACATCGCTGGCGCCGGTCACGCTGCGGGAGTCCTTCGCCTGCTCGGGGGACATGTACGCGGGCGTGCCCACCGCGACGTTGGTCAGCGTCAGCCGGGTGTTGGAGACGCCGCTCGCGATCCCGAAGTCGATCACGCGCGGGCCGTCCTCGACGACCAGGACGTTCGACGGCTTGAGGTCCCGGTGCACCAGGCCCGCGCCGTGGATGGACTGGAGCGCCTCCGCGACGCCCGCGGCCAGCCAGCGCACCGCCTGGGCGGGCAGCGGGCCCTGCTCGTTCACTATCTCCTCGAGCGAGGGCGCGGGGACGTAGGCGGTGGCGAGCCAGGGCACGGCGGCGCGCGGGTCGGCGTCCACCACGGCGGCCGTGTAGAAGCCGGAGACGGCGCGGGCGGCCTCCACCTCGCGGGTGAAGCGGACACGGAAGAGCTGGTCCTCGGCCAGTTCCGTCCTGACCGTCTTGATCGCCACGCGCCGGCCGGACGCCGAGCGCGCGAGATAGACGAGGCCCATGCCCCCGGCTCCGAGCCGGCCCAGCACCTCGAAGGGCCCGATCCGTCTCGGATCCTGCTGCGTCAGCTGGTCCACCTTGCCTGCCACCTCCCCGTACGGCCGTGCCGAGCAACGGCCCCGTGCAGCGTCTCACCACCGAACCGCCGTGGCGGCACGCACCCTGATTCTTCCTGTCCGGAGCGCTGGTTGCGAACCCGGGTGAGGACGGGGGTGTCCCGGACAAACAAGGACGTATCAAGTGAGGGCGCAGGAAAACAACCCCCCTTGACATCCCTACCGTCCGGTATCAGAAAGCCCAGTGGTCACATCGTGGACACGGAGCATCCCGAAGGGACGTGGGGAACCGCGCCGCAGGCCCCCGCCGGCCGGCGGCCGGACACGAACCGCAAGGGGCTCACCCCGGTGGGGCGGCCCACGAGACCGCAGGGGTCACCGCGGCGGGGCAGCCCACGAGACCGCAGGGGTCACCGCGGCGGGGCGGGCCACGAGACCGCAGGGAGCTCGTCCCGGTGACCCTCCCCCACTGCCTGACCTGAAGGGCGTGGGAGGTACGCCCAAGGCGCATCGCGGTTTCCCGCACCCCGCAGGGGCGCACCCGCGCCGGGCGGCGCAGAGGCGCCCGGCGCGGAGCACGGGGCACAACGCGCTTCAGCGCGCGTCAGCGCGCGTCAGCTCGCTTCGAGGTGTCCGGTAGCCCGCAGCCCACCGTCGCAGGTGAGCGTCTCCGTGCCGTCACCGGTGCGCCAGTCGCCGTACAGGGTGGTGACGTGCGAGGGGTTGCGCGGGTCGCTGACGTCGGAGCAGTCGGCGACGAGCCGCCAGGTGTACGAGGAGCCGCTGAAGCAGGTGGCGGAGGCCGTGCTGCCGCTGCTCGTCAGGTTGCACGGCAGCGAGGCCGCGCCGGCGGGGGCGGCAAGGGTGAGCAGTGACGCGGTGAGGGCGGCGGCACCGGTGAGTCCGGCGGTGACCAGTGCGGCGGTCTTCCTGGGCATGACGGATTTCCCTTCGCTTTCTGCGATACGGACGGGCAACCACTATGGATCACCCGGACATCCCAGGTCTAGACCAATTACGTCATCAATACGGACGTGATTGTGTACCGGCCCTCGATCGCCCCTCGTTCTCGTCCGCACAGGGCCGGTGAACCGGCCGGGTAACCCCATTTGCAGTCGGCCGAATCGCGCTCGGACCCCCCGTCGGTAAGCTGACGGCATGACAGGACAAGTGCGTACCGTCGACGGCCGGGTGGCCGGACGGCGAGGTCAGGCAACGCGTCAGAAACTGCTGGAGTGCCTGGGTGAGATGCTTCGCACCTCGCCCTACCGGGACGTCAAGGTGATTGACGTCGCCCGGAAAGCAGGCACCTCACCGGCGACGTTCTACCAGTACTTCCCGGATGTCGAAGGCGCGGTTCTGGAGCTCGCGCAGCAATTGACGTCGGAAGGCGCCGGATTGAGCGAGCTGGTCGCCGGCCGTTCCTGGGCGGGTAAGTCAGGATGGCAGACGGCCCAGGATCTCGTGGACGGTTTCCTGGATTTCTGGCGCCGCAACGACGCAATTCTCCGCGTCATCGATCTCGGTGCGGCCGAGGGCGACAAACGCTTCGCCAGGCTCCGTATGCGAATCCTCAACTCGATCTTCAGCTCTCTGTCGGAGAGCGTTAAGGATCTCCAGGCCAAGGGCCGCGTCGACCGCGAGGTGAGCCCCCAGGCCGTGGCGGGCTCCCTGGTCACGATGCTCGCCTCCGTCGCCTCCCACCAGAAGAACCTGCAGGCCTGGGGGGTGAAGCAGGCGGAGATCAAGCCGAATCTCGCACTGCTGGTGCACCTGGGGGTGACCGGGCGCAAGCCGCCGAGATGACGCCGCCGGCGCCGGCGTGGGAGCGACCGCCGGCCGGTCACCGTTCACCCGAATAGCCGGGGGTCACCCCCGGGGTCCTGTCTCGCAGCGGCGGGTCGCGGCTGAAGCCCGCGCCCCGCCGCTGTCGTATGTCCGTGGACGGTGAGCCGTGAGGCGTCGGGCGGGGGCCGTGAGGCGTCGGGCGGGGGGCCGCGAGCCGTGAGACGTGAGCGGCGGGGGGTGTGCGCCGTGAGACGTGAGCGGCGGGGGCTGTGCGCCGTGAGGCGTCGGCGAGCCGTGAGACGTGAGACGTGAGCGGTGGGCCGTCGTGACCGGTGGGCCGTGGGACGTGGTGGCCGCGCACGCCTGGCCGCCGGCCGTGCGTCACCCGGACGGGTCAGGCCGGGTCTGCGAAAGTGAACTCCGTGGGCGCCGGGGCGGCCGGGCCCCCGTGCGGCGGGTCCTGGATGCCGTCCGCGTGCTGCCGCGCCTCAGGCGCTCTCCCCCCGGCCTGCGCCGCCGCCCCGTCCGGTACCTGCGGGTCCGGATCGGTGGCCAGCCGGGCGTGCAGGTGGACGTCACGGAAGGCGTCCTTCCGGCCCGCCTCGAACATCGCGCCCCGCAGCGTCCCCTCGTACCGGTAGCCGCAGCGCTCCGCGACCCGGCAGGAGACCTGGTGGCCGGCGGCGTGGCCGAGCTCGACCCGGTACAGGCCCGCGGCCGTGAAGCACCAGGCCGAGACGAGCGCGAGGGCGCGGTGGGCGACGCGGCGGCCGCGGGCCTCGGGCAGCACCCAGTAGCCGACGCGGGCGGTGCGCAGGACGTGCTCGATGTTGTTGACGCCCATGTGTCCGAGGACGGCGCCGGTCCCGGCGTCCGTGACGCAGAACGCGGCGGAGACGCCCTGCGCCGCGTCGTCGAGCCGGGCGCGCAGCGAGGCACGCGCGTCGTCGGGGGTGGCGACGGTCCTGAGCGGGGTGTTCCAGCGCAGGAACTCCGGGTCGAGCACGCCGCGCAGCCAGGCGTCCACGTCCTCGGCGGACTCGGGGCGCCAGGGCCGCAGCCGCAGCCCGTGCCCGGACATCCCGGCGGCGGACGGCACCCTGACGCCGGTGAGGTGATCCTCGCTTCTCGCTTCGTCGGTCATCGCCCCATTGAACTCCCCCGGTGAACGCCCTGACCCGCGGAAGACCCCGAAGCCCTGAGACCCGAAACGCCGGCAGCCCCGAGATCCCGAATGCCCCGAAGCCCCGAGACCCCGACCCGAAGACCCCTGAACGTCCCTGATGCCCCGGGCCCCTGCCCCTGCTCCCCCTGCTCCGGCGTCTGCCCCCGCCCTGCCCCTGGGCCCGCCGCCCCTCCCCCTGCCCCTCCCCCTGCCCTGCCCCTGCCCTGAGGCCCGCCGGGCGGCGCACGGGTGCGTGCCGTGTTCGTAATCCATTCGCAACCGATTTCGCATTTGACCGGGACCGATCAACGAATGCCCGGATTACGCTCCCGCCCATGGCCACAGAAACGACCGCCCGGGACGTCCGGCCCGCGCGCGGTTCCCAGGACCACCCCGTGTACGTCATCGGCGGCGGTCCCGGCGGGCTCGCGGTGGCGCAGGGGCTACGCGCCCGGGGCGTACGGGCCGTCGTGCTGGAGAAGTCGGGGCAGGTCGGCGCCGCCTGGCGCGGGCACTACGACCGGCTCAGGCTGCACACCACCCGGCGGATGTCCGCGCTGCCGGGCCTGCCGATCCCCCGCGCCTACGGGCGTTGGGTGGCGCGAGACGACGTGGTGCGGTACCTGGAGCAGTACGCCGAGGAGCACCGTCTGGAGATCGTCACCGGGGTGGAGGTCTCCCGGGTGGAGCGGACCGGCAGCGACGGCGGCGACCGCTGGCTGCTACGGGCGAGCGGCGGCCGGGAGTTGCTGGCCAGCGCGGTGGTGGTCGCGACGGGCTACAACCACACGCCCCGGCTGCCCGACTGGCCGGGACGGGACGCCTGGCGGGGCGAGCTGCTGCACGCGCGCGCGTACCGCGACGCGGCGCCGTTCGCCGGCAAGGACGTGCTGGTGGTCGGGGCCGGCAACACGGGTGCCGAGATAGCCGTCGACCTGGTGGAGGGCGGGGCCGCGCGGGTGCGGCTCGCGGTGCGCACGCCCCCGCACATCGTGCGGCGGTCCACTGCGGGGTGGCCCGCGCAGGCCACCGGCATCCTGTGCCGCCGGCTGCCGGTGTGGGTGGTGGACCGGCTGGCCCGGCCGCTCGCCGGGCTGAGCGTGCCGGACCTTGCGGCGCACGGCCTGCCGCGGCCGGACGCCGGCCTGTACACGCGGGCCCGGCAGGGGGCGATTCCCGTGCAGGACGTGGGGCTGATCGACGCGGTGCGCAAGGGGCGGGTGGAGCCGGTGGGTGCGGTGGTGTCGTTCGAGGAGCGCAAGGTGGTGCTCGCGGACGGCAGCGTGGTCGCGCCCGATGTGGTCATCGCGGCGACGGGGTACCGGCAGGGCCTGGAGGGGCTCGTGGGGCACCTGGACGTGCTGGACGAGCGGGGGTTACCGCGTATCCAGGGCGCACGTGCCGTGCGGCACGCGCCCGGGTTGTTCTTCCTCGGCTTCACGACACCGATCAGCGGGACGCTGCGGGAGCTGGCCCGCGACTCCCGCAAGCTCGCCCGCGCACTGGCCCGGGCTTCGCGGTAGGCCCGTCCCGGGGCCGCCGAACCGGGCCGTCCGGCGTTCGAGGACGAGCCCGAAGGGCGACACACCCCGGCGCACCCCAGGGCGACCCGCTCCCCAACCCACCAAGTCGGTCCGGCGATTGAGGACGAGCCCGAAGGGCGACTCCCCCGGCACAGGGAAGCCGTTGTGGGCGGAACCCGGGCCGGGGCCTACACCGGGTTCACCCGGCGGATCACGAGAGACATCAGCGCCGCCGCCGCACACAACGCCCCCGCCGCGTACCAGACGACGTCGTACGAGCCGAACGTGTCCCGGGCGACACCGCCAAGGTAGGCGACGACCGCGGCCCCGACCTGGTGGGACGCGAGGACCCACCCGAAGACGATCGCGCTGTCCGCCCCGAAGTGCTGACGGCACAGCGCCACGGTGGGCGGCACGGTGGCGACCCAGTCGAGCCCGTAGAAGACGATGAAGAACAGCATCGTCGGATGCACGCTCGGCCCCAGCAGCACCGGCAGGAACAGCAGCGAGACACCCCGCAGCGCGTAGTAGACCGCCAGCAGCCGGCGCGCCTCGAAGCGGTCCGTGAACCAGCCGGAGGCGATCGTCCCGGCGACATCGAAGACGCCGACCACCGCGAGCAGCGACGCCGCGGCCGTCACCGGCATCCCGTGGTCGTGCGCGGCGGGCACGAAGTGCGTCTGGATCAGCCCGTTGGTGGAGGCCCCGCAGATCGCGAAGGAGCCGGCGAGCAGCCAGAAGGGACCGGTGCGCACGGCCGAGAACAGCACGCCCACGGTGCGCCGGGCGGCGCCCCGCGCGGGCGGCGGCTTCGGCACGAACTCCCGTGCCCCGTACGGCTTCAGCCCCACGTCCGCCGGATGGTCCCGCAGCAGCAGCCACACGAACGGCACCACGGCGAGCGCCGCCAGCGCCACCGTCACCGCCGCGGGCCGCCAGCCGTGCTTCTCCACGAGCCAGGACAGCATCGGCAGGAAGATCAGCTGGCCGGAGGCGGAGGCGGCCGTGAGGATGCCGGTGACCAGGCCGCGCCGCTCGGTGAACCAGCGGTTGGTGACCGTCGCCGCGAAGGCCAGCGCCATCGAGCCGGTGCCGAGGCCGACCAGCAGCCCCCAGCAGAGCAGCAGTTGCCAGGCGGCCGTCATCCACACCGTGAGCCCGGAGCCCAGCGCGATGACGCTCAGCGCGACGGCGACCACCTTGCGGATGCCGAAGCGGTCCATCAGCGCGGCGGCGAACGGCGAGGTGAGCCCGTAGAGCGCGAGGTTGATGGAGACGGCGGCGCCGATGGTGCCGCGCGACCAGTGGAACTCCTGGTGCAGCGGGTCGATCAGCAGGCCGGGCAGGGAGCGGAAAGCAGCCGCGCCGATGATGGTGACAAAGGCGACAGCCGCGACAAACCAGGCGCGGTGCACCGTGATCGCGCGGCGCGGACGCCGGGAGCGCGCGCCGTCTGCCGCGGGGTCGCCCTGGGGAGCGGGAGCTTCGGTTGTCTGCGTCACCCCCTCAGACTTCCGGACCGGGAACAGCCGTACGAGTGGCCCGAGGGACAGTGTTCGTTAGGATCGGGCCATGACCCCGCCCCCGCCCCAGGCCGTACGGAGATCCCTGCACCGCGTGGTGGTGCTGGCTCTGGACGGCCTCCTCCCGTTCGAACTCGGCATCCCCCAGCGGATCTTCGGCAAGGCGCGGGACGCCGCGCGCCGCCCGCTGTACGAGGTGGTGACGTGCTCGGCCCGCGCGCCGGGCCCGGTGACCACGGACGCGGACTTCGCCGTGCTGGTGGAGAACGGCCCGGAGGCGCTGGCCACCGCCGACACGGTCGTGGTGCCCGCCTCCTACGAGCTGGGCCCGGTCTTCGAGGAGGGCCGGCTGACCCCGGAGCTGGCCGCCGCGTTCGCGCACCTCACACCCGGCACCCGTCTGGTCTCCATCTGCACCGGCAGTTACGTCCTGGCCGCCGCGGGCTTCCTGGACGGCCGCCCGGCGACCACGCACTGGTCGCACGCCGAGCACTTCCAGCGGCTCTTCCCGCGGACCAGGGTCGACGCGGACGTGCTCTTCGTCGACGACGGCGACGTGCTCACCTCCGCGGGGGTGGCCGCCGGTATCGACCTGTGCCTGCACGTGGTGCGCCGCGACCACGGTACGGCGGTCGCCAATGACGTCGCCCGCCGTACCGTCGTCCCTCCGCACCGGGACGGCGGTCAGGCCCAGTACATCGAGCGGCCGCTGCCGAAGGAGCAGCAGGCGACCACCGCCGCGGCCCGCTCGTGGGCGCTCCAGCGGCTGCACGAGCCCCTCCAGCTACGGGACCTGGCCGAGCGGGAGTCGATGTCGGTGCGGACCTTCACCCGGCGGTTCCGCGAGGAGGCCGGGACGAGCCCCGGGCAGTGGCTGACGCAGCAGCGCATCGAACGCGCCAGGCACCTGCTGGAGTCCACCGACCTCACCATCGACCAGATCGCGCACGACTGCGGCTTCGGTACCGCGCAGTCCATGCGCCAGCACCTCCAGGCGGCCCTCGGCGTCACCCCGACCGCCTACCGCCGCACCTTCCGCACCACGGCCGGCCACCCCCCAGCCCGGAACACGTAGCCGTCCCGCCGCCGGCCGGGAAGACCGGGAAGACCGGGAAGCGCAGGGTGACCCTCGAACGTGCGGTGGGCGCCTGCCCGTTCGAGTCAGCGGGGGCGCGGGCGCCGGAGCCGGCGCGGACAGGAGCGGGGCGGGAGCCGGCGCGGACAGGAGCAGAGCCGGCGCGGGAGGCAGGCAGGAGCGGGAGGCAGGCAGGAGCGGGAGCCGGCGCGGTAGCCGGCGCGCGCAGGCAGGAGCAGGAGCCGGAGCCGGCACAGGGGCACGAGCCGGCACAAGAGCACGAGCCGGCACAGAGCCGGGAGTCGGCGAGCCGGCACAAGGGCACGAGCCAGCTCAGGGGCGGGAGTCGGGGCGGTCCGCAGGATGGCTAGCGGGCTCGGGCGCATGCCCCGTGGGATGAGCGGGCCGGGCGGCCCGGCCCCGGCGCCTGACCCGTCGGCCGTGCTCCGGGCCCGGGTGACCGACGCCGCGGCGGCGACCCGCGCTCGTCAAGCACGTCTCCCCCGGGCGCCCTTGACGTCCCCTCGCGGCGAATCGCTGACCACAAGCGTGATCAAACGGACACCTCACGTCAACACCCGCTCGGGGGTTCCTGACGCGCCTCGCCGCACAGGGAGCACGGGGGCGCACACGCGGTACACGGGTCCGCACCCCTCAGACCGCTTCGTACGCCGCCATGCCCTCGTACGGTGCCCGGCTGCAACAGGCGGCCGGGGCCGCGGGCGGGGCGGTGCAGCGGTCCAGCTCGCACCAGATGCGCTTGCCCGCACCGGCCGGCTCCCAGCCCCAGCGGTCCGCGAGGCCGTCGACCAGCGCCAGGCCGCGGCCACCGGTCTCCTCGCCCTCCGCCAGCCGGGGCCGCGGGGGGCGCCGGGAGCTGTCGGAGACCTCCACGCGGACCGTGCGCACCACGGCTCGCGGCCCGGCGGGCGCGTCCGGCGTGCCGCTCTCCGGGCCTGAGCGCAGCAGGATCCGCAGCACCGCCGGGCAACCGGTGTGCACCACCGCGTTCGTGACCAGCTCGGAGACGATCAGGATCAGCGTCTCCGCGATGGGTTCGTCGACGTCTATGCCGGACCGGGCGAGCCGTGACCGGGCCCATCGTCTGGCCCGTCCCACCTCCGCGGGGTCGGGCCGGACCTCAAGCTGTAACTGAAGCACCTGCACCGCTCACACCATCCGAACCGGCCCGGGTGTCCCACCCAGGCCTTTCAAGCTCTGGGGGAACATCCCTTGCGCCTCCGATGAGCAACAGGGTTCACGGAACGTGACCCCCCTGCGAGACAGCATGGTTGACGTACAGTCACCCCAACAAGCGCTTCGGGCATATTCCAGCGCGAAGGAGTACGCGTGCGGCATACTGTGCGACGCGCACCGCGGGGAGTCGAACACGGGGGCATGGGGCTGCACCCTGCCCATTGACCGGCGCACATGACCAGGTCGGGGGCGCACCCGGGGGCGCCACCGGAACACGTCGACCTGGGAACCACTCGCATCGGCACCAAGGTACCCGAGCCGGGCACCGGCTCCGTGACGTGACAAGGCGCCTGCCGGACATACGTCGTTCTCAACGCTCAGTGACGGCGCATTCGCACGCTCCGTCACCACCGCCGTGCTCCAAGCCGCCCCCACCGCACCTCCACACCGTCGCCGGCACTGTCGTGGTCCCAGGCACCCCGTGGCCGCCCCGCTTCCGGGGCGGCCGCCCTCGGCCACCGTCCGGACTACTCGGGGACGGTGAAGTACTGCGCGAACGCCGCCACGATCTCCTCCTCGGCGACCCGGCCGTCCGCGTCCGCGTCCAGCGCGGCGGCCGCGGCGGTCGCGATCGACGGGGCCGCACCCAGCACCCGCAGCACCCTGCCGACCTCGTCGACGGTGACCGTGCCGTCCCCGTCGCCGTCCGCGACCGCGAGCGCCGCGTGCAGGAAGGGGCGGGCGATGGCGGCGAAGCGCTCCGGGTTGTCCCGCAGCCGCTTCACCGCGCCGTTCACGAACTCGTCCCGGGTGATGCGCTGGTCGCCGTCCCGGTCCGCGATGCCGGCCATCCCCTGCCAGAACGCCTCGGCGCCGATGAACAGGGCCTGGCCCTTGTCCGACCGGGCCGTGGTGCCGAATTCGGCCAGCAGCGCCTTGGCCGCGCCGCTGAAGTCCTGACGGTCGATGTAGCCGTTGCCGTCCTGGTCGAAGCCGGCGAACCTGGTGGCGATCCTGTGCTCGTACTCGGGACTGACCATTCGTGTCGGGCCGCCTCACGTATCCGGTGGGTGAATCTGCCGGGGAGCGTACGTCCTCGTGTGTCCTGGGGAGCCTACGTCCTTGTGCGGCGAGCGTACGACGTCGTGTCCGGCGTGCGAATGCCTCTTGCGGAGGCGCGGGAGTTCGGGTACGCGCGCCGGGGGCAGCGGGCGGCGCACGGGGGAGCGTACGGGGAGGAGCGGGCGCGTGGGGGGCGGTTCGCGGCGTGCCCGGCGAGGCGCACGGAGGGTGCCGGGCCGGCCCGCCGGGCCGGCAGCGGCCCGGCGTCAGGCCGAGAGCGGCCCCGCGGTGTCGTCGACGGCGTCCGTCGCGTCCGCGTAGACGTCGAAGAGGCGGCGCACCCCGAGGGCGGCCATCACCCGGTTGACGTGCGAGCCGTCCTCCGCGCCCCGCGCGGGCAGCACGACCCGCAGGCGGCCGTGGCAGGAGCGCATCAGCCGGCGTGTGGCGACCAGCACACCGACTCCGCTGGAGTCGCAGAACAGCACGTCGGACAGGTCGAGTACGAGGCTGTGCCGGCCGTCGGCGACGGCGTGATGCACCCGTTCGCGCAGCACGGGGGAGGTCACCAGGTCCATCTCACCCGAGACCCGCAGCACGGCCCAGCCGCCCTGCGCGTCCTCGGTCACCCTGAGCGTCACGCCCCTATGCCTTCCACTCGCCCGCACAACCCCCGGCCACCACCCCGTGTTGCGCGGCTGCCCTCTCGGCCACCCGCCGAAACACGTCTGTGAGAAACGCGCCAGAACGGGAAGCAGAACTACTCAGGACAGCAACGAACGTTTTCGGTCACTATTGACCAATAGCCGAGCATCAACGATAAAGAAGCCCAGGGCAGTCCCCACAGAGCGTGAGCACTCCTCTACCATCTGCGCCCTGCTCCGGGGCGCACAATGCGGCAAAGGGGGGTGCATCCGGGGGAGGGCCGCTACATTCGACCCCGACCCGGGGCGCGGACCACCGCTCGTCACCGACCACCACCGCTCATCACCGACCACCATCGCCGTCCCGGTCGCGAGGCCGGCGGCGGCGAAAGGAAGGCGGCAGGAGCCGACCGGGGCCCGGCGGCCCGGGGAACGGGCAACCGCGGCAGCCACCATCACCGCGCCCGCGGCGCCCGGGACCGACGGCGGACCCGGCACCGCACCGGCGGACCCGGAGACCGCATGGCGGGCTCGGACCGCACGACGGTCCCGGACCGCACGGCGCGCCCCGGGACCGCACGGCGGTACGACGGACCGGCGCCAGGCACGACACAGGCTGAGGGGGCCACATGGCGGAGAGCGCACCGCCCCGCTGGGACCGCGTCATGCACCTGCGCCTGGCCCACGGCGAGGCGGCGGCGCTCGGCGAGCTGTACGACCGGTTCGCCCCGCTCGTGCACGGCCTGGCCCACCGCGTGCTCGCCGAGGACGCCGCCGCCGACCTGGTCACCCGCGAGGTCTTCGGCCACGTCTGGGAGCGCCCGGACGCCTACGACCCCGGGGACGGGCCCCTGCGCTCCTGGCTCGCGGAGCTGGCCCACCGGCTGGCGGTACGGCGGCTGCGCGGCACCCGGAGCGCGGGACCGGCGGACGCCCGGGCGGAATCCGGGGACGGTACCGGGACCGGTGCGGACACCGGGACCGCGGCGGACACCGGGACCGCGGCGGAGCTGGAGCGCACGGTCCGCAGGGCCTCGGCGGCGGCCCGCGCCGACCATCTCGTGGAGTCCATGCCCGTGTCGCTGCGCGCCGCCCTGCACCTCGCCTACGCCCAGCGCCGCGACTGCCGCCAGACCGCCGCCGACCTCGGCATCACCGAGGACGAGGCGCACCACCGACTCCACCTCGGCCTGCAACTCCTCGCCACCGCGCACTGCTCCGGCCCGCTGGACCCGCCCCTCGGCCACGACACCTCACCGGACCCGTCCGGCCCCTCGCCAGGCCCCGGGAGAACGCCGTGACCGACGCCGAGCACCCCGAGCACCCCGAGCACCCCGAGCGCTCCGCACAGCCCGAACGGCCCGCACAGCCCGAACGGCCCGCACATCCGGAACCCGCTGAGCGGCCCGCGCACCCCGAGCGGCCGGCGCACTCCGAGCATCCCGCACGCCCTTGTGACCCCGAACACTCCGGCACTGCACTGCATTCGCACCAAACAGGACAATCAGGTCAATCTGGAGAGCAGGCCGAAGCGCACGGACAGAGCGGAGCTCCGGGCCGTGCCCGGCCCATGGAGGGCGCGCGCATCCCCATGCAGCGAGGCCCCGTCGAGGACGGCGGCCGGCTGCGGGCCCCCTTCCCGCTCCCCGCCGTGGCCGGCCCCGCCGGCCCGCTCGCCCGGCGCCGCCGGCCGGCCGAGCGCCGCCGGGCGGCCGAACTGTCGCACACGACGCTGCGGTCGCTCCTCGGCGCCTGGGCACTGGCCGCACTCTCGCCGCAGGAGACCGCGGCCGTGGAGCACCACCTGGGCGGCTGCGGGCCCTGCGCCGAGGAGGCGCTGCGGCTGCGCGACACGGTGGGCCTGCTGCACCCGGCCGAGAACCTGGACCTCGCCCCCGAGCTGCGCGCCCGGGTCCTGGAGTACTGCCTCGCCCGCCGTGCGCCGCGGGTGCCGGTGCCGGAGTGGGCCGCGCCGTACGAGGCGGAGACGGCCCGGCTCGACGCGCTGCTCCAGGACATCGGCGACGCCGAGTGGCACGCCCCGGTGCGGCTGCGCTGGTACGAGCGCGGTGCGCGGGTCAGCCACCGGACCACCGTCGCCGGTACCATCGCCCATCTGCTCTGCGTGGACGGCCTGGTCGCGGTGGCGCTGGGCCTCGCCGACCCGCTGGGTGGCGGCACCCCGGGCGACCTCGACCCCACCAGGCGCACCGAGGCGTACTGGCACGCCTCGCCGGTGCCGCCCACCTCCGCCGTCCGGCTGCCCTGGCGCGACCAGAGCCGCCGCCTGGTGCGCACGGCCTCGTCCCTCGCCGGACAGCGGGGCGGGCCGGGCCCGCGCGGAGGGCCGACCGCGCCCGGCGGGGACGAAGGGCCGACCGCGCCCGGCGGGGACGAAGGGCCGACCGCGCCCGGCGGGGACGAAGGGCCGACCGCGCCCGGCGGGGACGAAGGGCCGACCGCGCCCGGCGGGGACGAAGGGCCGGCCACGCCCCGCACGGGCGACGCACCGACGCCGTCCGAGGTGCCGGTGCGGTACGGCGACGTCGCCCTGCCGCTGCCCGACGCCCTGCTGGAGCGGGCCTTCGAGTGCTGGCTCCACGCGGGCGACATCGCGGAGGCGGTCGCCTACCCGTACGGGCCGCCCGCCGCGGCCCACCTGCACCGCATGATCGACCTCTCCGCCCGGCTGCTGCCCGCCGCCCTGGCCCGGCAGCGCGCGGGCCCCGGGCGCACCGGCCACGACCCCGCCGCCGGGCCCGGCCGCGTCCTGCGGCTGGAGATCGAGGGCGCGGGCGGGGGCGTGTGGCGGGTCCCGCTGGACCGCCCGGTCCCGCCGGTTCCTCCGGTCCCGCCGGTCCCGCCGCCGGACGCCACGCGGGAACTGGAGGAGGTCGCGCACCTGGCCCTGGACGGCATCGAGTTCTGCCGCCTGGCCGCGGGCCGGATCGCCCCCGGGGACGCGGTGGCGGGCAGCACCGGGGACCGTGCGGCGATCACGGCGGTCCTGACGGCGACGGCGTCCCTGAGCCGCCTGTAGCACCCCTGTGCGCGCCTGCGCTCACGCGTCACACCCGGGCCTTGGGCGCCCTACGCGAACACCACCGTCCGCCGGCCGTTCAGCAGGATCCTGTGCTCCGCGTGCCAGGCCACCGCCCTGGCCAGGGCCCGGCACTCCACGTCCCGGCCGATGGCGACCAACTGCCGCGGTGTCACCTGGTGCCCGACCCGCTGCACCTCCTGCTCGATGATCGGCCCCTCGTCCAGGTCGGCCGTCACATAGTGCGCGGTCGCGCCGATCAGCTTCACCCCGCGCGCGTGCGCCTGGTGGTAGGGCTTGGCGCCCTTGAAGCTCGGCAGGAACGAGTGGTGGATGTTGATGATCCGGCCGCTGAGCTGCTTGCAGAGGTCGTCGGAGAGCACCTGCATGTAGCGGGCCAGCACGACCAGCTCCACCCGCTCCTCGCGCACCAGCTCCAGCAGCTCCGCCTCGGCCTCCGACTTGGTGTCCGCCGTGACCGGAATATGGCGAAATGGAATATTGTACGAGGCCACCAGCTCCTCGAACTCCGTATGGTTGGAGACCACCGCGGCGATCTCCACCGGCAGCGCCCCCGTGCGCGCCCGGAACAGCAGGTCGTTCAGGCAGTGCCCGAACCTGGAGACCATCAGCACGACCCGCATGCGGTGGTCCGCGCGGTGGATCTGCCAGTCCATCTGGAAGGAGTCGCCGACGGCGGCGAAGCTGGCGCGCAGCTTCTCCACGGTCACCGGAGGCTCCGCCGAGAAGTGCACCCGCATGAAGAAGAGACCGGTGTCGGGGTCGCCGAACTGCTGGCTGTCCTCGATGTTGCAGCCGGTCATGAACAGGTAACTCGACACGGCGTGCACGATGCCCTGCTTGTCGGGGCAGGAGAGGGTCAGCACATACTGCTCGGCGGGTGCGGCCCCGCGGGCGGACTGCTCGTTCATGCCCGCAAGAATCGCACACACGCCCCCGGCCTCAGGCGGACCTCGTCATGATCTGCAGCACTTCGAGTGTCCGGGGCGGCTGGTCGGGATCGTCGCCGTCGCTGGTCGCCAGCCGGACGTGGGCGTCCCGCGCGGCCCGCACCGCCTCCGGCCACCCGTGGTGGTCCAGATAGGCGGAGACCGGGGCGTCGGGGCCGACCTGGTGCATGATCCGCAGCACCCGCAGGACGGCGACGTCCACGAGGGACGCCTCCTGGGAGTCGCGGAATATCGTGCCCACGTACTTCTCCGCGGACCAGTTGTCCAGCCAGGTGTCCTCGACCAGCCGGTAGACGGCGTCGGTGACGTCGCCGTACTCGGTACGCCCGGCCAGCCAGCAGTCCCGCTGGAACTGCGGATCGGAGAGCATGTGCAGCGCGGAGCGCACATTGCTGCGCCAGCGCCACCACGGCATGTCGTTCAGTGGCATGCGATCCATGGTGGATGAGGCCGGACCGCGACGGGAAGACTTCTCGGAACTCCGCACGCTGAGTGATCATACGTTTCTCCTACGGAACGTCACCGGCCACCCCGCAATTCACCGCCGTGTCACCTTCCGTTGGCCGACTCGCACACGAAGATTCGCGGGGCGGAGGAATCGTGCGGATGCATGACCGCCCGGCGAAGCAGGCGCACGACTCTTCCGACCGTTGCCCCCCACCGTCCTGGACGTTTGTCACTCCGGGCCGGTGTCGTGGGGCGCCATGCCGCCTCGGCCGTTGCCCCCCGCCGTCGTGGACGTCTGTCACTCCGGGCCGGTGTCGTGGGGCTCTGCGCGGTGCTCAGCGCCGCCTGCGGGGTGCTGCCCGGCGGCAGCGGGGGCTCCGGGGCACCGATCACGGTCATGACCTGGGCGCCGGACAACACCAAGGCCACCAACAAGCCGGGCATGCCCGCGATGGCCCAGGCCTACGCCCGCTGGGCCAACGCGAACGGCGGCCTGGGCGGCCACCACGTCAACGTCCTCACCTGCAACGAGCACAACACGCCGGTGGGCGCCGCGAACTGCGCCCGCCGCGCGGTCACCGCGAAGGCGGTCGCGGTCGTCGGCTCGTACAGCCAGTACAGCGGCTCGTTCCTCGCCCCGCTGGAGGCCGCCGGCATCCCCTACATCGGCGGGTACGGCCTCACCGACGACGAGTTCACCAGCCCGCTGTCGTACCCCGTCAACGGCGGCCAGCCCGCGCTGATGGCCGGCAACGGCCGCCAGCTCGCCGCGAACTGCGCCCGGATAGCCCTGGTGCGGCCCGACACCATCGCCGGCGACAGCCTCCCGCTGCTGCTCGACGCCGGCCTGCGCGCCGGCCGGCACGACCCGGCCACCGACATCCGCACCACCGAGGACGCCACCTCCTACGACGCCCAGGCCGAGCACGCGCTGACCGTGGCCAGCGGCGTGACCGACCCGTCGGCCACCGGCACGGGCTGCGTCTCCGCCGTGCTCGGCGACCGCACGGACACCTTCGCGGACTCCTTCCGCCGCGCCCGCGACGGCTACCCGAAGGTCAGGGTCGCCTCGGTGCTGGGCAGCGTCGACCAGTCCACCGTGGACCGCACGGGCGGCGCCGACAGCCCCTACGAGGGCGCCTACGTCACCGGCTGGTACCCCGTCCTCACCGACTCCCGGTGGGACGGCATGCGGGACGTCATCCGCAAGTACGCCTTCGGCGACAACCGCGTCGACCCGGCGGACGCGGGCGTGCAGACCACCTGGATCGCCTACACCGTCCTGCGGAAGGCCGTGGAGTCCCTGGGCGAGAAGGACGTCACCGCCAACACCCTCCGCCACGCCTTCGACAACGGCCTCCAGGTCGAGACGGGCGGCCTCACCCCACCCCTCCGCTGGCGCTTCCAGGACCTCCTGGCGGCCCCCGACTTCCCCCGCCTCGTCAACGCGGACGTCACCTTCCAACAGGTACGCGACGGCCGCCTGGTTTCGGAGCACAAGGGGTTCATCAACGTGTCCCGGACGCTGGAGAGCACGTCTTAGGACACCGGGGCCGCCTGGGCCTGCCGGCTTGCCGTTGTCCGGCTCAACCGGCTCAACCGGCTCACCCGGCCTACCCGGCCTACAGGGACGGACTTCAACGCCCGTCCGGGGCACTCCCCCGGAAAACGCCTGTCCGGGGCGCCCCCGGAGGGAGCGCCCCCCCCGGAACTCACAGCTCGGACTTGTCCCGGGAAGTCAGCCCGTACTTCGAGGCGATCGCGTTCCAGAGCCCCGCCGCGGTCTCCTTCGCGGACGTCGCGTCCCCGCTCGCCTTGTTCCCCGCCGCGGCCTCCCCGGTGTTCCGCGCGTGCCCCTTACGGCACCCGTGCTTGCCGGAGACCTGATCGGCCCACGCCGCATAGTGGTTGTCGGCGGACGCCGACGCCTTCCAGGCGTCGTTCAGCGCGGACGTCAACTGCTCGTGGTTCGGCAGCTTGTCCACGGCGAGCCGGGACAACCGGGTCACAAGACCGTTCCGCTGCTTCGCTGCGTTCCGCAGGTTCGTCGCCGCCTGCCCCAGGTTCTTGCAGTTCTTGACGTCGCCGACGGCCCCGATGACGGCGTCCCGGCTGTTGTTGCTGTCCGCGAGCAGCTTGTCCAGCGCGGCGGCCTGCGCCTGCCCGGGATCGGCCGACGGGGACGCGTCACCGGTCGGTGCGGTCGCCGAGACGGTCTTCTTGTCGCCGTCCTTGCCGTCGTCCCCACCGCTGCTGAGCAGTGCGCCCGCGCCCACGCCGAGCACCACGATGCCGATGCCCACGGCCGCGAGCAGCGGCCCCTTGGCGCGGCCGCCGCGGCGCCCCGCGCTCCGGCCCGCCCCGTCGTCGTAGCCGCCGCCACCGCCGTACGCGTCGCCGCCGTAGCCGCCGTACGGTCCCGGGGCCTGGGCGGCGGGCCCGGGCTGACCGGGGCCCGGACGGCCGGGCGCCTGCTGGTCGATCCGCGGCAGTTGCTGGGTGGCGCCCGCGGCCTCCGACTCCGGCTGGGTGCGGAAGAGGCTGTCGAACTCGGCGGGCGGCTGCCGGTCGGAACCGGGCCCGTCCGCGGGTGAACCGGGCCGTACGCCGTACGGGGCGCCGGGCGGCGGGCCGGGTATCGGCGCGATGTACTGCGTGGGCTGGTTGTCGGGGTCCTGGGCCGGTGCGGGGGCCGGCTGGGGCGGGCGCCGGTGTCCCGGCACGCGTCTCAGCCGCTGCGTCGACTCGGCGGGCCGCTCGGGCGGCAGCGCCCCGGGGCCACCGGGGGTGCCGGAGGAGCCGGGTCCGCCGGGGGCGCCTTGCCTGATCGGCGGAAGGTACTGCGTGGCGGCCTCGTCGCCGGTGGGCGGCAGCGGCGCTCCGGCCTGCGCTGCGTGGGGCGGAGGCGCGCCGTGCTGCGCGGCGGGCGGCAGGGGTGCGCCGTGCCGTGCGGCGTGTGCCGCGCCGCCGTGCGCCCCCGAGGGGCCCCCGGGACCGGCCTGCGGCGGCTGCCCGCCGGTCTGCACGGCCGGCGGCAAGGGGCCCGCGTAGGGGCCCTGGGCGGGCGCCTGCGGGACCGGGCCCCGGGCGTGGGGCGAGTGGGCCTGCGAGTCCTGCGGGGCCTGCGGGGCCTGCGGGGGCAGGGGTCCCGCGCCGTAGGACGCGTAAGGCTGCTGTGTGTGGTGCGGGCCGGGTTGCTGATGCCCGCCGGGCTGCTGATGCCCGCCGGGCTGCTGCGGCTGCCCGCCCGCGGGCGGCTGTGGGGCCCCGCCCGGGGCACCCCACGAGGCGGACGGGTCCGGCAGCCCCGGGGACCCGGGGCCGTCCCCCCATGCGCCGCCCGGTGCCGGCCCCGCGGCGTCGCACGGCGGGGCGCCCGCGTCGGGCCCCCACGGCTGCCCCCACGGGCTGCCGCCGGCCGGCGCCGCCTGGTCTCCTGTGCTGCCCGGCATCAGCGGCCCGCTGCCGTCGGCGGGCAGCACGATCCCTTCACGCGGCTGCCGTGCCGCGGGAAGGCGCGGATCCTCGCCGTGTCCGCTCTGCGTCACCGGGACTCCTACATAAGGGGGATCTACGGAATCGTCGGATTACGCTACCGGGTGCCCGCAGCCGGGTGCCACGCGCAGCGGTCCACGCGCGCGCGTGGCACGGCGCCGGGGCAGGGAGAAAACGGACACTGCGCGTGGCCGGGTAACACCTTCGCCCGGTACGACGCTGTTCAACGCCCTCCTTGCGGACGGCCGCTGTCGGGAATGGTCTCCGTCACAATCCGGCCCGCCGGGCTGCTCCAGCCACTCCCGGGTGTTCCCCAGCCCCTTCTCCGGTGCGCCGAAGCCCTTCCCGGGCTCCCCTGTGCGAGTTCCCACTGCCCTGGCAGGGTGCCCACAGCCCTGGCGAGTTCCCAGGACCCTGGCGGGTGCCCGGGTGCCGGGGTGCCCGGGTGCCCGGGTGCCCGGGTGCCCGGGTGCCTGCGGATGCTTGACGGCCCGCGGGTGCCGGCCGGCCCGCGGGTGCCCGCGCCCTCTCCCCGGGCGCGGGCACCGTTCACGCCGGCACCGTTCACGCCGCCTGGAGTTCCAGGCGTGCCCCGAACTCGCGTACCACCGGCTCGTCCCGGTACGGCTCCAGGCGCTCCTGGAGGTCCTCCAGGTACTCCGCGCCGCGGTTGGAGCGCACCGAGCCCAGCAGTTCGACGGCCTGAAGGCCGGTGTGGCAGGCCTGTTCCACCTCACGCTGCTGCACCTGGGCGGTGGCCAGCAGGACGTAGCCGATGGCGCGCCGCCTGGCGCGGGTCTCCGGGAGCCCCGCGAGCGCCTCCTGCGCCCGCTTGGCCGCGGCCTCGGCCTGGCCCAGGTCGCGGTGGCAGTGGGCGAGTTCGTCGGCGAGGTACGCCTCGTCGAAGTGCGCGATCCACACCGGGTCGTCGCCCGAGTCGGCGGTGCCCACCGCCCGTTCCATCGCCGTGATCGCGCGGCCCGCCACCTCCTGGGTCTGGCGGGCGTCCCCGAGCAGGGCGTGGCCGCGGGCCTCGGCGGCGTGGAACATCGCCTCCGCGCGCGGGGTGACCCTGCCCCGGGTGCCCTCCTGGGCCGCGCGCGCCAGTTGTGCGATCTCCCGCGGGTTGCCGAGCTGTGCGGCCAGGTGGCTCATGGACGCCGCCAGGACGTACCCGCCGTACCCGCGGTCCCCGGCCGCCTGGGAGAGCCGCAGGGCCTGGATGTAGTAGCGCTGGGCGAGGCCCGGCTGCCCGGTGTCGACGGCCATGTACCCGGCCAGCTCCGTCAGGCGCGCGGCCGCCGCGAAGAGCTCCCGGCCGACCGCCTCCCGGTAGGAGCCGGCCAGCAGCCCGGAGACCACGCTGTTGAGGTAGTGGACGACGACCGGACGGACCTGGCCGCTGCCGTACTGGTGGTCGAGGGCCACCAGCGCGTCCGTCATCGCGCGCAGCGCGGCCACGTCAGAGAGGCCCACGCGGGGCCCCGCGGTGCGGGCCACCTGGGCGTCCGGGGTGGAGATCAGCCAGTCGCGGCTGGGCTCCACGAGCGCGGACGCCGCCACGGCCGAGCCGGTGAGGAAGTCCCGCCGGCCGACGTCGCTGCGCCACAGCTCGGAGACCTGCTCGATGGCGCCGAGCACGGTCGGCGAGAACATCAGGCCGACGCCCGAGGCGAGGTTCTTGCCGTTGGCCATGCCGATCTCGTCGATCGTGACCGTACGGCCGAGCTTGCGGCCGAGGGCCTCGGCGATGATGGCCGGGGCCCTGCCGCGCGGCTGCTGTCCGCGCAGCCAGCGGGCCACGGATGTCTTGTCGTAGCGCAGGTCGAGACCGTGCTCGGCGCCGCAGAGATTGACCCGGCGGGCCAGTCCTGCGTTGGAGCACGCGGCTTCCTGGATGAGCGCCTGCAACCGTTCGTTCGGCTGCCGCGCGACGAGTGGCCGTGCGGCCATGGCGTCGTACCCCCTGTGGCTGCGGTGGTGCCCTGCCCGTGCACCGGTGGAGTGGATGGGTCGTGTGTGTCGTGCGGATGCGTTTCCTGGGGCCGGTTCGGGGCGCCCCTGCGGAGGGTTCGCCTTCCGGAAGGCGTTCCTCGTGGCCGCCCCCTCGGGGTTGCCTTTCCGGAGGCCTTCGGGCTTCCCTGTGGCGGCCTTCCCTCGGGGCTTCCCCGCCGGGGGTTTCCTTCGGGGCGGCTTTCCGGTCCGGAGGGGATCCCCTTGTGAGGGTTCTCCTTGCGGGGTGCCCCCTTGTGGGACTCCTTCCGGAGGGAACCACAGGGGTGCCGCCTGGAGGTGCCGTCCCGTCCGCATGCCATCTGACGCCGACGCGGGGCCTCTCCTCCTCAGGCTCGGGGCCCTCAGGGGCCCTCACCGGTGATCGATGCCCAGCAAACAATGGGTCAATGCGAGGACATGCGAGGAATGCCCGGTAAGAGATTTTCGCACTGTTGCCCGAGCCCGGTCCGGCCTGCGGCCGCCTGACGAGGGGTCCCCCTGGCCCCGTTCGCCCCGTACCTGGTTACCCGGCGCCCGGAATGGTTGCCCGTGCGCGCCCCCGGGTGTGCATCCGTGCGCCCTGCGCGGGGGGCGGTGCTCCGTCTGTGGGCTGGTGCTCCCCCCCCGGGGTCGGTGTGTGCCCGGTGTGCACGGTGTGCCCGCTCGATCGAACGATGTTTTCGTATTGCACTCACCAAAGGCGTAACCCGGTGTGACAAAAGGACGTTGGGATGGTTGTGGAAGAGACCATCGGAGTGACTTCAGCCATCCCCTCGGCCCGCACGGCCGCCCCCTCGACTCGTCCGGCAGCCGCTTCACCCCGTGCCGCCGCGCCCTCGGCACGGGCGACCGCACCGTCGGCCCCCTCGGCTCCCGCGGCCCCCGCCGCCACCGCGGCTCGTGCCGCCGCGCCCGCGGCGCGTACCGGTGGCCCCGGTGCCCGTACCGGCGGGTCCGCCGACCGGGCCGGCGGGCCGGCGGGTGGCGCCGCGGCCGGGTCGCGGGCGCGCAAGGGCGGTCGGCGGGAGGCCGTGCCGATGACCCAGCAGTACGACGAGGGGCTGCTGGACGCCGCCGTGCGGTACGCGGAGGAGCGGCACTGGGACGTGTTCCCCGGCGCGTGGCTGGAGGTGGCGGAGGGGGTGCAGACCTGCTCGTGCCGCGCGCCGGCGTGCGCTGTGCCCGGGGCGCATGCGTTGGACGCGGACTGGCCCGCGGTGGCCACCGGGAGCGCGACGGGCGTGCGCAGGATGTGGGAGGAGCGGCCCACGGCGGCCATCCTGCTGCCCGCGGGGCGGGCGTTCGACGTGCTGGACGTGCCGGAGACGGCGGGGTTCCTGGCGTTGGCGCGGATGGAGCGGATGCAGGTGTCGTTGGGGCCGGTGACGCGGGTGCCCACGGGGCGGTTGCAGTTCTTCGTGCTGCCCGGGGGCGCGGGGAAGGTGCCGGGGCTGGTGCGGAAGCTCGGGTGGTCGCCCGCGGGGCTGGACCTGGTGGCGCTCGGCGAGGGGGACTATGTGGCGGCGCCACCTACGCGGGTCGGGGGGCGGGGGGTCGTGCAGTGGGCCCGGCGGCCGACTGCCGCGAATCGATGGCTGCCCGATGTGGAGGAGCTGGTGGCTGCGGTGGCCTATGCGTGTGGGCGGGAGGGGGCGCTTTGAGGGGATTCGGCAGTGCGGGGGCGGCGTGCGTGATTGCTGGGGCGCCTTGGGTTTCGTTGTGGGTGCGGCGGTGCGGGTTCCGGGGCGGCCCGGTACCGGCTGCGCGACGGCGGGGGCTTCGGCGGTTCCGGGGGCGTGTGTAGGGCGGCGACTTGGGGTGGTGGGCGCTCGGGTACGGCGGCTTGCGCCGGGGGCTGGGGCGCCTTGGGCTCGTTATGGGGCTCGCTGCTTCGGCGTGCGCGGGTTTCGTCATGGGCGGTGCGCCTTCTGTTTCGCCGGGCCGGGGGCTGTGGCGGGTGCGGGTTTCGTTGTGACCGGGGCGCCTTGGGGTTCGTTGTGGGGCGGGGCCGCGGGGGGATCTCCGTCCTCGGTCCGGCACCTTCCGCACACTGGAGGGTTCTCTGGTCGTGGCGCCGGACACTGCGGGCGGACATCCCCCCACGTCCCCTCACGTCTCGTCGGCGGCTGCGGCCCGGTGGGACCGCACCTTCCCACCTCGTGCCCACCACTGTGAGCAGTCGTTCCGCAGGGCTCGGGGCACCTCCCAGGCCCTTAAGGCAACTGGGAGAGGGTGGGCACAGCCCACGGCCCACGGCGCCCGAACGTACGACCCGCACCACCAGGGGCACACGAGGAGGGGGGGGGAGCGCACGGTGTGCGGACGGTACCGGTCCGCGCCGCCAGGGGTGCCCGGGGCACGGAAGGGGCCCCCGCGACCGTGCGGGGTAGCCGTAGGGTGCGGGCGAGGAGTTGACGGATACGGGGAAAGGCAGACCGGTGACAGGTGCAGAACCGGCAAAAAGTACGGAAGCAGTTAAACCGGACGCCGGGAGGGAACCCGACGCGGCCGTAAGGATCCGGTCACTCTGGAAACGCTTCGGCCAGCAGGTCGCCGTGGCCGGCATCGACCTCACCCTCCCCGCCGGCCGCTTCATCGGCCTCGTCGGACCCAACGGCGCGGGCAAGACCACCACCCTCTCGATGGTCACCGGCCTGCTCCGCCCCGACCAGGGCACCGTGGAGATCGTCGGCCGCGACGTGTGGCGCGACCCGGTCGACGTCAAGTCCCGTATCGGCGTCCTCCCGGAGGGCCTGCGGATGTTCGAGCGGCTCTCCGGCCGTGAACTCCTCACCTACTCGGGACGCCTGCGCGGACTGCCCACCGCGGAGGTCGACAAGCGCGCCACCCAGCTCCTTGACGTGCTCGGCCTGGCCGGCTCCCAGCACAAGCTGGTCGTGGACTACTCCACCGGCATGCGCAAGAAGATCGGCCTCGCCTGCGCCCTGCTGCACAATCCGGAAGTGCTCTTCCTGGACGAGCCGTTCGAGGGCGTCGACCCCGTCTCGGCGCAGACCATCCGCGGTGTGCTGGAGCGGTACACGGCCTCCGGCGCGACCGTGGTGTTCTCCAGCCATGTGATGGAACTGGTCGAGTCGCTGTGCGACTGGGTCGCCGTGATGGCCGCGGGCCGGATCCGCGCGCAGGGCCCCCTCGACGAGGTGCGCGGCGAAGCGCCCTCCCTCCAGGCCGCCTTCCTGGAACTGGTCGGCGCCCAGGACAGCGACGCCGGCTCCTCCCTCGACTGGCTGGGCGGTGGCGCCCGATGAGCGCACCCGCCCCCGCGGGCGGCCCCGCCCCCGCCGCCGTCCTCACCCCCGGCGCCACGCCGGCCGGCGCCCCCACGGGATCGATCACACCCGTGCTGGTCCGGCTGAAGGTGTCGCTGCTCAGGAACGGGCTGCGGCAGTCGGCCAAGCGCCGGGCCGTGTACATCACCTCGATCGTCGTCGTGCTGCTCTTCGCCGCCCTCCAGCTCCTGGGGCTCGTCGCCCTGCGCGGCACCGAGCACGCGACGACGGTGTGCGTGCTGCTGGTGGCCGTGCTCGCGATCGGCTGGGCGGTGCTGCCGCTGTTCTTCCCGAGCGGCGACGAGACTCTCGACCCGACCCGGCTGGTGATGCTGCCGCTGCACCCGCGGCCGCTGGTCCGGGCCCTGCTGGCGGCCTCCCTGGTGGGCATCGGTCCGCTGTTCACGCTCTGCCTGGTGGTCGGGTCCGCCATCGCGACGGCGCACGGCGTCGCGGCGGCGGTCGTCGCGGTGCCCGCCGTCGTGCTGGCGCTGCTGATCTGCGTGGCGCTGGCGCGCACCGTCGCCGCCGCCAATCTCCGGCTGCTGACCTCCCGCAGGGGCCGTGACCTCGCCGTGCTCAGCGGTCTGATCATCGCCGTCGGCATCCAGGTGGTGAACTTCAGCGCGCAGAAGCTCGGCGCGGCCGGCCTCGGCAAGCTCGACCCGGTCGGCGACGTGGTGCGCTGGATCCCGCCCGCGTCGGCGCTGGGCGCGGTCGACTCGGTCGGCGACGGCGCCTATGTCTCCGCAGCCGTGCAACTGGCGCTGGCCGTGGCGGCGCTGGCGGTGCTGCTGTACCTGTGGCAGGGCAGCATGACCCGGCTGATGACGGCCCCGGACGGCTCCACCCTGGACGCCTCCGCCGGCGGCCGTGAGCAGGCCTCCCGCGGCTCCGGCCTCACCCGGCTGCTGCCGGACGGACGCGTCGGGACGGTCATGGAGCGCAGCCTGCGCTATGTGTGGCGCGACCCGAAGACCAAGGCGGCCTGGGTGACGTCGCTCGCCGTCGGCCTGATCGTGCCGGTCTTCAACGCCCTCCAGCACTCCGGCTCGGTGTACTTCGCCTGTTTCGCCTCGGGCATGCTCGGCATCCAGATGTTCAACCAGTTCGGGCAGGACACGTCCGCGTTCTGGATGATCGCCACCACGGTGTCCTCGCCGCGAGAGGCCCTGCTGGAGCTGCGCGGGCGGGCGCAGGTACTCGTCCTCATCACGGTGCCGTACGCGACGCTGGTGACCGTCGTGACCACCGCCCTGGTCGACGACTGGGACCGGCTGCCGGAGGTGCTGGGTCTCTCCTACGCCCTGCTGGGCGCCCTGCTCGCGACCGGTGCCTGGTCCTCGGCCCGGTTCCCGTACTCGATCCCCCGCGACGGCTACAAGAACGTCGCCCCCGGCCAGGGCGGGCTCGCGGGCATCTCCATCTTCGGCGGCATGGCGGCCTCGGCGCTGATCTGCTCCCCCCTGCTGGCCCTCACCATCTGGCTCCACCTGTCCGGCCAGACCACCTGGACCTGGCTCCTGCTCCCCCTGGGCGCCCTCTACGGCACGGCGGCCACCATCATCGGCCTCCGCGCCGCGGCCCCCTGCATGGCCCGCCGCCTCCCGGAGATCCTGACGGCGGTCACCATCGGCTGACGGCACCCGGCGTTCCCCCTGCACGGAGCTCGTCGGGTGGCCGGGAAGCACCCGCCCGGCGGCCACAATCAAGCCCGCCCGGCGACCACGCTCACGCCGTCCGGCGACCACGCTCACGCCGTCCGGCGACCACGACCAAGCCCGTCCGGCGTTTGAGGACGAGCCCGCAGGGCGACCCCCTGGCACCGGGCCCGCAGCCAAGGACGAGACATCGGCCCACCCAGCCCGTCCGGCGTTTGAGGACGAGCCCGCAGGGCGACAAAGGGGGGCCGGGGGGAGACCCCCCGGGCCGGACCCGGGGCACCCCGAACATCAAAAGGCCAGCGCGCCTTCGAGGAACGGCTCGATCGCCGCCCTCCACCCCTCCGGCTGGTCGTAGTGGACCAAATGCCCCGCATCGGCCACCTCCGCATACTGCCCGCGCGGAAGCACCCGCACCATCTCCTGCGCCTCCGCGCGGCCGAGGTCGCCGTCCAGGCCGCGGACGACGAGGGTGGGGCACTGCACCTGGGCCAGCTCCTCCCAGTGCGCGTCGTAGACCCAGGTCTCGCGGGCCTTGAGCATCTGCCGGGGGTCGAAGACCGGCCGCCAGCCGTCGGGGCCCTCGGTCATCACCTCGGCGTAGAAGGCGCCGCGGGCCGGGCTGGGGCGCTCCACCCAGGGGTCGTCCCCGCCGAACCACTTCCGTACGTCGGCGAGCGTCGCGAAGGGCACCGGCCAGGACGTGAACCAGTCCTCGTACTCGCGCTGCGAGGCGACGCCGAGCGCGGACGCGCGCATGTCGCAGATGACGAGACCGCGCACCAGGTCGGGGCGGCGGGCGGCGAGCTGCCAGGCGGTGAGGGCACCCATGGAGTGGCCGATCAGCACGGCGGGCGCGAGGCCGAGCTGGACGATGGCCGCCTCGGCGTCCGCGATGAAGGCCTCGCGGTCGTACGGGCCGGCGGCGGGCTTGGCGCTGTGGCCGTGGCCCCGCTGGTCGAGCGCGACCGCGCGGTGCCGCTCGGCGAGCCAGCGCGCCGTGCCCGCCCAGTGCGAGGCGCGGCCCATCAGGCCGTGCAGCAACAGCACACCGGGCTGCCGCCCGGCCTCACCGCTCTTGGGCGGATCGGCGAACTCCCAGGCGGCGAGGCGTACGCCGCCGGCGCCCGTCACGTCGATGCGCCGCACCATCTATGGGCACCCCCTGTGTCTCCGGCCGACTTGACCTGTGTACATGCCGTTCGCCCCAGAGCACCTGCACGCTATCGAACTATTATTCGAAGATGCTGCTTCTGGCGCCAAGACCCCTCGTTCGAGTGACCGCGCCCAGGGATTGAGCGGTGCGGCCGAGGGGAGATCTTCAGCGGGAGGCGGACCGCTCGGGGACATCGGTCCGAGGGGATTGACCCTGAGAGCTCGGGGCTCCGGGTCAGTACAGGGGAGGACGGGTCCCGGCGCCGCCCGGCGCCGGGACCTTCGCTCTGGCCACACCGGCGCCGTCTTCGCGTCGCACGGCACATCGCACTGCCCCCTCTCCCGGCCGTGTGGCGGGCCCGGCGGCGGGCGCCGCCAGGGCCCGGTGCCGGGCCTGCACCAGGTCATGGAAAAGCCGAGGACAGCCCTCTCAGGTCATATGCCTCTGGGCACACAGCCTCGCACGCGAAGCGTCCGGGCGCTGCCGTTCCGCACACAGAATCCGGTTAATTTTGCATCCCGCGACCCGGTGACCTGAACACAACCTCCCCTGATGCCACATAATTTGACATCCCAGCGGCCGCCGGCGCGCCGCCCGGCGCGCATGGTGCGCGAGGCCCGTCACGCCCCGACGGTGCCGGGGCGCGGAGGCCCGTCATCGGCCCCGGCGGGCATCCGGCCACGGGGCCCGGCACGATCCCGGCGGGCACCCGGCGCGGGGACCTCAGCGCTTGGCGACGAAGACGTGCGACGCGGTGTCGGAGCCCAGCTCGGCGGCCTCGCCGCCACTGCCCACCAGCACCCCGGCCGCCGACTCCGTGACGCTCACCACGGAGCCCGGCTGCACGCCGGCGCGCCGCAGCGTGTACATGAGCTGGGCGTCCGTCTGGATCGGCTCGCCGATGCGGCGCACCACGACCGTCTTGCCGTCCAGGCCGGGGTCGAGGTCGGCCAGCGAGACCATGCCCTCGTCCAGGAACGGGTCGGCCTGGTCCTTCTGGCCCAGCTCCTCCAGGCCCGGGATCGGATTGCCGTACGGCGACTCGGAGGGGTGCCGCAGCAGCTCCAGGACACGGCGCTCCACCGCCTCGCTCATCACGTGCTCCCACCGGCACGCCTCCGCGTGCACCTGCTCCCACTCCAGGCCGATCACGTCGACCAGGAGGCACTCGGCGAGGCGGTGCTTGCGCATCACCCGGGTCGCCAGCCGGCGGCCCTCCTCCGTCAGCTCCAGATGGCGGTCGCTGGCGACGGCGACCAGGCCGTCCCGCTCCATCCGGGCGACGGTCTGGCTGACCGTGGGGCCGCTCTGGTCCAGCCGCTCGGCGATCCGGGCCCGCATGGGAACCACACCTTCCTCCTCCAGCTCGAGGATGGTGCGGAGATACATCTCCGTGGTGTCGATCAGTCCGGACATACGTGCCCCTCGCTTGGCTCTGCTGGCTCTACTGCTCGCCCCGCTGGTGATCACCACGGGTGCGCGTGGCCCTGGAACAATTCTGACGCATACCGCTGACAACCGGACCCGTCGCAGATGCCGTACCGCGGCGGGCCGGCGGGAGGCGCACCCCGCACGGGAAGACCGGTTGACAGCGCACTGGTCCGGACCGCACCGTGATCCGCGGCACAGCCGCGGGACGCGCGCGGGGCGCGGACAGGCACACGGGACCGCTCGCGGGTCCCGCACCGGGCCGACCCGGGTCACAGGAGTGTGCCAGGGGACCGGGGGCCGTGGCCAGGGAGCGCCGCGACGAACCGGCCCCCGGGCACCCGGCCGCACCCCCGGCTCGGCACGGCATCCACCCAGGGCCGCGGGTTCCCGCCCGCGGCCGGCTACGAGAGGACTCCCGGATGAGCGACAGGGACCTGGCCGGTCGGTACTTCGACGCCGCGATCGCGCTGCTGGAGCGGGTGCGCGACGAGGAGGCGGACAGCATCCGAGCGGCCGGCGCCCTGCTCGCCGACACCGTCCAGGCCGGGGGCCGGCTGTTCGCGTTCGGCGCGGGCCACTCCTCGCTGGCCGCGCAGGACCTGGTCTACCGGGCGGGCGGGCTGGCGCTAGTGAACCTGCTCGCGGTGCCCGGCACGGTGGGCGTCGACGTGATGCCCGCGACGCTCGGCTCCGCCCTGGAGCACGTGGGCGGGCTCGCGGCGGCCGTGCTGGGCGCGAGCCCCGCGCGGGCCGGCGACGTCCTGGTGATCATCTCGCTGTCCGGCCGGAACGCGCTTCCCGTGGAGATGGCACTGGCGGCCCGGCAGCGCGGCCTGAAGGTGATCGGGGTGACGTCGGTCGGCTACACCGCGGCGACCGCGTCGCGCCACGCGTCGGGCACCTTCCTCAAGGACCACTGCGACGTCGTGCTGGACAGCCGGATCCCGGTCGGCGACGCGGCGCTGTCCGCCGACGGCATCGCGGCGCCGTTCGCCCCCGCCTCCACCGTCGTCACCAGCGCGCTGCTCCAGGCCACCGTGGCGACCGCGGCGGGCCTGCTCGCCGAGCGCGGCGTCGAGCCGCCGCTGCTGCGGTCCGCGAATGTCGACGGCGGGCACGCGTGGAACGAGAAGGTGTTCACGGAGTACGGGGACCGGATCTTCTACCAGCACGGAGTGCCCCGGTAGGGGCGCGGGGAACCGGCGGCGAAGCCCGCCGCCGGCGGATGGCGCGGATGGTGCCCCGGGTTCCCCCGCGCCCCTCCGAAGCGGGGCCGCGCCCCCGGCAGAGGTGCCGTGCGTCAGGTCAGGCCGCCGCCGTCCAGGACCTGGGAGAGGTCGAGGGCCGCGGCTATCCGCACGGCGACGCTCTCCGCGTAGGAGGCGTCCGTGCGGTCGAAGGGCGCCCGGCTCGCGCCGCGCAGGAACGTCACCACGCCGAGCGTCCTGCCGCGGCTGCGCAGCACCGTGCAGAGCGCGTGCACCGCGTCCTCGGGCCACTGCCGCTCCGTGGCCCACGCCGGGTCCGGGATCCGGTCGGCGGCGCTCCGGGCGGCGCGGGGGCGATCTCCGGCGTCCCGTGCGCCGCGGGCCTCGGACGGTCCCGACAGGCTCCGGGAGGCGGCGTACGCGCTGGCGCGCACCGACCCCTCGCGGTCCACGCACTGCAGCGCCGGGTGCCCGGCCGCGTACCGCATGGGCAGGCCCGCGGAGCCCGCCGGGGCGCTCGGCCCCGAGGTGCCCGAGGGCGTCGTGACGGCGCGGACCAGGCGGACCGGGCCGCCGTCCGGGGCGCCGCCGGGCGTGATCAGGTCGATCAGGGCATGGTCGGCGAAGCCCGCGAGGGCGAAGTCGAGCTGGACGGCGGCGGCCTCGGCCGGGTCCTCGCACTCCGCCGCGGCGCGCGCCGCGCGGTGGAGCTGGTTGGCGCGGAACCTGAGCTGGGCGGCCTCCTGGGCGGCCTGCTTGGTCTCCGTGACGTCCGTGAAGAGCCAGCCGACGCCCAGCGGCACCGGCTCCTCGGCGAGCGGCGAGGCGAGCCGGAGGAAGCCGCTGCGCCAGCAGCGGCGCCGCTCCCCGTCGGCCGTGCGCAGGGTGACCCACATCTCGGCCGGCGCGGGCGGCGCGCCCTCGGCGAGCACGTGCGTGAGGGCGCTCTCCAGCTCCTCCGCGCCCTGGGTGATCAGCTCGCCCAGGGGGCGGCCCAGCAGAGCGGTGCGGCCGGTGCCCAGGGCGCGCGCCGCGTAGCGGTTGACGACGGCGGGGCGGAGGTCGGCGTCGACCAGGACGACGCCCCAGGCGGCGTCCTCGAACAGTGCCTCACTGAGCGCGATGGAGCGCTCCAGGTCTATCTGCGCGTGCACCTCGCTGAAGGCGCAGTACACGCCGGCGGGCTCGCCGTCGGGGCCGCGCACGGCGGCGGACTGGGTGCGCACCAGGACCCGGCCGCCGTCCTTGGTCAGCAGCGCGAACTCGTGCACCTGGCGGCTCGGCGCGCGCATCGCCGACATCAGCCGGCCCTCCACCTCCGCGGCGTCCGCGGGACGCACCGCCCAGCCCGCGAAGCCTTGCCTGCCGACCGCCTCCTCGGCGCTCCAGCCGAGGATCCGCTCGGCCTCGCGGTTCCAGTGCGTCACCACGCCGTCGGCGTCGAAGGCGCACAGTGCCGCGTCCATGCCGTCGAGCAGCGCGGCGAGCAGATCCGCGCCGTCCCGCCCGGGGTCGGGCGGGCCCAGCTCGTCGGTGGTTCCGCTGCGCCGGGAAGCACTCACCGGGGCACCCCCTGCCGGCCGATTCCAGGTGGAGTGCACGCGGTGACGGCACTCCAGATCATTCAACTCGAACGTGACGGAGCCCACATGCCGTTCCCCGAAAATCGTTGCGCCGTGAATATCCGGCGGCATGGGGATGACATCCGCATTTACGCCCGCCATTGATGATGGCCCGTTCCGGGCCCCACGAACAACTGCCCTCCCTGTGAAAAACACCGCGCCGTCCCGGCGGGGCCGTGCGCCCCCGGAAAAATCCCCTTGAGCACGGGGCGGGGGCGTGCTTAGGCTGGGGTCACTCGGGAAAGGAGGTGGTTCGGCAGATGTATGACAACCGGACACGAGAGGTGACTGCGGGCTAGCGGCCCGACATCACACTCAAGTGCGGTGCCGGACCAGCGCGTGAGCGCAGCCGGCCAATTCCACACAGTCACCCGACCCGCGGGCCGCCGGTACGTCCGGCCGGCTTCCTTCCGCCCAGGCGGCAGGAACCATGGCCCGCGGGTTGTCCGTTTTCCGGACCTTCCGGCGGCACCCCAAAGGGGCGGGGGCGCAGCCCCGCTCGGGAGAAGCCGGGGACCCGGCCCCGCTCGGGAGAAGCCGGGGGCGCGCCGCCCCGCCGCGCTCAGGGATAGAGCCGCTCCACCCGCCACGCCCCCGCCGGCGTGCGGACGTACCGCAGACGGTCGTGCAGCCGGTTCTCCCGCCCCTGCCAGAACTCCACCGTCTCCGGCGCGACCCGGAACCCACCCCAGTGCGGCGGCGCCGGCACGGCCTCCCCCTCCGGGTAGCGGCTGGCCAGCTCCTCGTACGCCCGGTCCAGCTCCGCGCGGGAGGCGACCTGCGACGACTGCTCGCTGGCCCAGGCACCGAGCTGGGAGCCGTGCGGACGGGTGCGGAAGTAGGCGGCGGTCTCGTCGCGGCCGGTGCGGGACACCGTGCCCGTGACGATCACCTGGCGGGCCATCGGGTGCCAGGGGAAGAGCAGCCCGACGCGGGGGTTGGCGGCCAGGTCGCGGGCCTTGCGCGAGGTGTAGTTCGTGTAGAAGACGAAGCCCCGCCCGTCGTACTGCTTGAGCAGCACCGTGCGGGAGCTGGGGCGGCCCTCGGCGTCGGCCGTGGAGACGACCATGGCGTTGGGTTCGTAGAGCCCGCCCTGTTCGGCGACGTGTGCGGCCTCCTGGAACCACCGGCTGAACTGCTCCATCGGCTCCGGTGCGAGATCGCTCTCGGACAGGCCCTCGGCGCGGTAGTGGGCGCGCATCTCGGCGGGGTCGGCCGCGCCGGGCGGCACCGCCACCTCGGGGTGGGCGGCGGCGTCGATGGCGGCGGCATCGGCCGCGGCGGCCGCTGCGGCGGCACTGTCCGCGGGGTCGGCTGGGCTGGCGTCGGCTGGGTGCGCGCGGTCTGTCACGCAGTCATCTTGCCGTACGGACCGTCCCCGGCGGTGGTGAGGTCCCGCACGCGTTTCCGGTTCGGGGCGGGGTGAACGGCCGGCGACGACGGTGACAGCCTTCGTTCGAGGACTTCTCATAGATTCGTAGCCCGCACGTGGACCGTTCGCAGTATGGAGCCCAGTCAGGAGCCGCCCCATGTCCGACTTCATACCCGGCCTCGAAGGAGTCGTCGCCTTCGAGACGGAGATCGCCGAACCCGACAAGGAGGGCGGCGCCCTGCGCTACCGGGGCGTCGACATCGAGGACCTGGTGGGGAAGGTCTCCTTCGGCCATGTGTGGGGGCTCCTCGTGGACGGCTCCTTCGACCCGGGGCTGCCGCCCGCCGAGCCGTTCCCCATCCCGGTGCACTCCGGCGACGTCCGGGTGGACGTCCAGGCGGCGCTCGCGCTGCTGGCGCCCGTGTGGGGCCTGCGGCCGCTGCTCGACATCGACGCGGCCCGCGCCAGGGAGGACCTGGCGCGGGCCGCCGTGATGGCGCTGTCGTACGTCGCGCAGTCGGCGCGCGGGCAGGGGCTGCCGATGGTGCCGCAGCGGGAGATCGACAAGGCCGGCAGCATCACGGAGCGGTTCATGACCCGGTGGCGGGGCGAGCCGGACCCGCGGCACGTGGCGGCCGTGGACGCCTACTGGACGTCGGCCGCGGAACACGGCATGAACGCGTCCACGTTCACCGCCCGCGTCATCGCCTCCACCGGCGCGGACGTGTCCGCGGCGCTGTCCGGGGCGGTGGGCGCCATGTCCGGGCCGCTGCACGGCGGAGCGCCCTCACGGGTGCTCGGCATGATCGAGGAGATCGAGCGCTCGGGCGACGCGGAGGGCTATGTGCGCCGGGCGCTGGACCGCGGCGAGCGGCTGATGGGTTTCGGCCACCGGGTCTACCGCGCCGAGGACCCACGCGCGCGGGTGCTGCGGCACACGGCCCGGGAGCTGGGCGCGCCGCGGTTCGAGGTGGCCGAGGCCCTGGAGCGCGCGGCGCTCGCGGAACTGCACGCCCGCCGCCCCGACCGGGTGCTGGCCACGAACGTGGAGTTCTGGGCGGCGATCGTGCTGGACTTCGCCGAGGTGCCGGCGCACATGTTCACGTCGATGTTCACCTGTGCGCGGACGGCGGGGTGGGCGGCGCACATCCTGGAGCAGAAGCGGACGGGCCGCCTGGTGCGGCCCACGGCCCGGTATGCGGGGCCCGGGCCGCGGGGGGTGGCCGAGGTTCCCGGGTACCGTACGTCCGGCTTGCGTCCGGAGGCGGCCGGACCGGCTCCCTCTGGGCAGTGACGACGCGCGGGCATCGTCGTGGCTTGTCGCGCAGTTCCCCGCGCCCCCAGGAACCCGGGGATGCCCCGACACCAACCGCACCCACCAAGGGGCGCGGGGAACCGCGCGAGCGACCACCCACCCGCCGGTGGCCCGGAAACGACCGGAACAGCCCCCTTGGGACGGTGGCGACCCGACGGTCTCGTCGTGGCCGGGCGCGCAGTTCCCCGCGCCCCCAGGAACCCCGGGATGCCCCGACACCAACCGCACCCACCAAGGGGCGCGGGGAACCGCGCGAGCGACCACCCACCCGCCGGTGGCCCGGAAGCGACCGGAACTGCCCCCTTGGGACGGTGGTCAGGGGAGGGTGGTGTCGAGGAGGGTGGACCACTGGTCGACGACGCGTTGTCTGCGGCGGGTGTCGTCCGTGAGGAGGGTGGCCAGGCCCAGGCCGCGGGCCATGTCCAGCAGGCCCTGGACGGTCTCCCTGGCGCCCGGCACGGACTCGTCGACCCCGAGCAGCTCCACGGCGATGCGGTGCGTCTCACGGCCCACCCTGGCCTCCAGCTCGGTCACCCGCACCCGCAGCAGGTCCTCGTGGGCCGCGGCCACCCACAGTTGGAGCGCCGCCTTGAACAGCGGCCCGGTGAAGAGGTCGACGAGCGCGGCGACGACCGCCCGGCGGTCGTGCGTGCCGTCCGGGAAGAGGGCCCGCAGCGCCCTGGAGCGCTGCTCGGCGACGTACTCGACGGCCGCCGTGAACAGGTCCTCGCGGGTCGGGAAGTGGTGCTGGGCCGCGCCCCGTGAGACGCCGGCGCGCTCGGCGACCACGGCGACGGTGGAGCCCGCCCAGCCGTGCGCGGCGAGACAGGTCACGGCGGCCTCCAGCAGCCGCTGCCGGGTCAGGCGGCTGCGGTCCTGCTTCGGCGTCCGGTCGGCCGCGGTCACCGCCCCCACGCCGTCACCGTTCCCACGCGGTCGTCCCACGCCGTCGCCGTCCCCATGCCGTCACCGTACCCATGCGGGGTCGCGGCGTTCGAGGAAGGCGGTCATTCCCTCCCGGGCCTCCGCGGAGGTGAAGAGCTGGGCGGCGAGCGCCGTCACGGCCTCGCTGCCGGTGTCGAGGGCATCGAGGACCCTGGCGTTGAGCAGCCGCTTGGTGGCGCGCAGCGCCCTCGGGGCGGCCTTGCGCATCCCGTCGAGGACGGGGACGAGCGCGGCGTCCACGCTCAGCGCGGCCGACGTCACCAGGCCGATGCGGGCCGCCTCGTGGGCGTCGAAGGTCTCGCCCGTCAGGAAGTAGCGGCTCGCCGCCCGCGGGTCGAGGCGGGGCAGCAGCGGCAGGCTGATGACCGCGGGGGACACCCCGAGGCGCACCTCGGTGAACGCGAAGGTGGCCTCCGGGCCCGCCACGGCGATGTCGCACGCGCCGATCAGACCGAGCCCTCCCGCGCGCGCGTGCCCGTTGATCCGGGCGACCACGGGCGTGGACAGCTCCAGGAGCATCCGCAGCAGCGCGAGGAACGCCCCGGGCGCCGGCGGGTTCCTGAGGTCGGCGCCCGCGCTGAACGTCGATCCGGAGTGGGTGAGCACGATCGCGCGCACGTCCTCGTCGCCGTCGGCCTTCTCCAGGGCCTGGGTCAGGGCGCTCACCAGGGGCCCGGACAGGGCGTTGCGCCGGCGGTGGTCGTCGAGGGTGAGGACGGCGACGCCGCGCTCGTGCGCCGTCGTGAGGGGCTCGGTCACCGGCGGCTCCCAGGGTCGTGTCGGGCGGTGGCCCCGCGCGATGGTGCACGCCGGGGCCGGCGGTGTGCTCCGCGGGGCGGGACACGTACACGGCAGGCTCTTCGGTTCCCCGCGGAGGATCTTTCCGGACGCTGCCCGGAGTACCGCCCCGGTGAACCCCGCCCGCCTGATCCTCCGGTACGGCGCGGCGCGCGGCCCCCGAGGCCGGCACGTCGTCCGCCGTGGGCGCCGCTTCCCCGGCGGGCGCCGCAGGCGCCATGGGGATTGAGTTCCCGCCGTCCTCGGGGACGCCGACCACGGCGGCGTCGCGCCACCCCAAGTTGGCCGAGAAGCACCGCCTCCAGCCCCGGGGGCGCCGCCACCTCCAGTTCCCCGGGTGCCGCCCGGTGGTCCTCGTGCTCGATCAGCTCCCCGGCGTCGTGGGGCGGTTCGGGGACCGGGACGTCCGCGTGTTCGAGTACCGGGACGTCCGCGTGGTGGCCGGGGTGGACCACGGCGGCTCCTTCCGGCAGGCCTACCGACCAGCGTGCTCAGTAGGACTTGGGCAGGCCAAGGCTCTGATGCGACACATAGTTGAGGATCATCTCCCGGCTGACCGGCGCGATCCTGGCCACCCGGGCCGCGGTGACCAGGGAGGCGAGGCCGAACTCGCTGGTGAGGCCGTTGCCGCCGAGGGTGTGCACGGCCTGGTCGACGGCGCGTACGCAGGCCTCGCCCGCCGCGTACTTGGCCATGTTCGCGGCCTCGCCCGCACCGGTGTCGTCGCCCGCGTCGTACAGGCGGGCGGCCTTCTGCATCATCAGGCGGGCCAGCTCCAGGTCGATGTGGGCCTGCGCCAGCGGATGGGCGATGGCCTGGTGGGCGCCGATGGGGGCCTGCCAGACGGTGCGCTCCTTGGCGTACGCCACCGCGCGGTCCAGCGCGTACCGGCCCATGCCGATCGCGAAGGCGGCGGTCATGATGCGCTCGGGGTTGAGCCCGGCGAAGAGCTGGAGCAGGCCGGCGTCCTCGTCGCCGACGAGCGCGTCCGCGGGCAGCCGGACGTCGTCGAGGACCAGCTCGAACTGCTTCTCCGCGGCGTGCAGTTCCATGTCGATCCGGCGCCGCCCGAACCCGTCGGCGTCCCGCGGGACGATGAACAGGCACGGCTTGAGACGGCCGGTGCGGGCGTCCTCGGTGCGGCCGACGATCAGGGTGGCGTCGGCGGCGTCGACACCGGAGACGAACACCTTGCGGCCGGTCAGCAGCCAGTCGCCGGTGGCCCGGTCGCGGCGGGCCGTGGTGGTGATGCGGTGCGAGTTGGAGCCTGCGTCGGGCTCGGTGATACCGAAGGCCATGGTGCGGCTGCCGTCGGCGAACGCCGGCAGCCAGGCCCGCTTCTGGGCCTCGGTGCCGAAGCGGGCGATGACGGTGCCGCAGATGGCGGGCGACACCACCATCATCAGCAGGGGGCAGCCCGCGGCGCCCAGCTCCTCCAGCACCAGGGACAGCTCCTCGATGCCGCCGCCCCCGCCGCCGTACTCCTCGGGGAGGTTGACGCCGAGGTAGCCGAGCTTCGCCGCCTCCCGCCACAGCTCGTCCGGGTGGCCGCCGGCGCGGACCACGGAGGTCAGGTAGGCGCGGCCGTAGCGCTTGCCGAGCGCGGCGACGGCGGCGCGCAGGTCCTGGTGCTCGGCGCTTTCGTGGGCGGTGCTCATCGGGGCTTCTCCTCCGCGTTCGTCGGGGACTTCTCCTCCGTGCTCCTGACGGGCCCGTCCGCCGGGTTCCTCCGGAGCCCGTCCGCCGCGCTCGACCGGAACCCGTCCGCCGCGCTCACCAGCGGCCCGTCCCCCGCACTCGTACGGAGTCCCTCCCCCGCGCTCGTCCGGAACCCGTCCGCCGCGCTCACCAGCGGCCCGTCCCCCGCACTCGTACGGAGTCCCTCCCCCGCGCTCGTCCGGAGCCCGTCCGCCGCGCTCACCAGCGGCCCGTCCCCCGCACTCGCCACGGGCCCGTCGTCCGCCCTGCTCACGGCGGCACGTCCGTGCCCGTCCGGATCCCGTCCTCCGTCGGCCTCGGCGGCCCGTCCGCCGTGACCACGGCGAGCAGGGTGCCGGACTCGACCTGACGGCCGGGGGCGGCGTGCAGGGCGGTGAGGGTGCCGGTGGCGGGGGCGGTGACGGTGTGCTCCATCTTCATGGCCTCCAGCCACAGCAGGGGCGCTCCCGCGCTCACCCGCGCCCCTTCCGCGACGCCCTCGGCGAGCCGGACGACGGTCCCCGGCATCGGGGCGAGCAGCGAGCCCGGCGGGCGCTCCGGGGCGGCCGGCGGCGGCAGGCGGGGCAGGGCGGTGAGGGCGGTGTCGCCGACCCACACCCGTTCGCCGCGCACCGTGACGTCGAACGTGCGCCGGATGCCGCCCACTTCGAGCACGACCTGGCCGGGGGCGGCGCGCAGGACGCGGATGTCCCGGAGGGCCGGCGCGGGGCCGTCCTGGGCGGCGGGGGCGGACGGGCCGGCGCCCGGGGCGTTCGGTGCGGGCTCAGGGGCCGTCGCGGCGGCCCCCGGGCCGTTCCACAGGACGTCGTCGACGACGATCCCCCCGCGGGTGTGCCGGTAGCGCACCTCGTACTCGGTGCCGTCGGGCTCGCCCCGGTACCGCCTGACCTGCGGCTGCGAGGGAACGTTGCGGAACCCGCCGAAGCGCGAGCGGCCCTGCGCGGTGGCCACGGCCGCGGCCACCGGCGCGGACGGGTCGGGGGCGGGCGCCGTGAGCTCGGACAGGTGCCGCTCGTAGAAGCCGGTGTCCATGCGGCCCGCGGCGAACTCCGGGTGCCGCAGGGACCGCACCAGCAGCTCCCTGTTGGTGACGAGGCCCTGCACGCGCGCGTGCTCAAGCGCCCCGGCGAGCCTGCGCACCGCCTCCGCGCGCGTGGGCGCCCATGCGACGGCCTTGGCGAGCAACGGGTCGTAGTGCACGCCGACGCGGTCGCCGTCCTGGTACCCGGCATCGAGCCGCAGCCCCGCGCCGTACGGTACCGGGCTCCCCTGGGCGAACGACCCGACCGTGCTCCCCGGGACGAGGGCCCCGGCACCCACGGCGAACGACCCGACCGCGCTCCCCGGGGCGAACGATCCGGGCACCGCGCCCTGGGCGGCCGTGCCGGAAACGGCTCCCTGGGTGGCGGTTCCGGAACCGGCTCCCTCCGTGGCCGTGCCGGGAACGGCCCCCTGGGTGGCTGTTCCCGGCACGGCGCCCGGGACGTGCAGCCGGTGCAGGACGCCGGTGGACGGGGCCCAGTCGCGGGCCGGGTCCTCGGCGTGGAGGCGGGCCTCCACCGCATGGCCGTGCGCGGCGGGCGGACGTGCGTCGAGGGGCTGTCCCTCGGCGATCCGGATCTGCCAGGCGACCAGGTCGATCCCGAACACGGCCTCGGTGACGGGGTGTTCCACCTGGAGGCGGGTGTTCATCTCCAGGAAGTGCACGCGCGCGTCGGCGGCGTCGGCGCGGGCACCGTCGACCAGGAACTCGACGGTGCCCGCGCCGACGTACCCGGTGGCGCGGGCGACCCGCTCCGCGGCCTCGGTGAGGCGTGCCACGAGGCCCGGGGCGAGGCCGGGCGCCGGGGCCTCCTCGATCACCTTCTGGTGGCGGCGCTGAAGGGAGCAGTCGCGGGTGCCGAGAGTCCATACGGTGCCGTGCGCGTCGGCGAGAATCTGCACCTCCACATGCCGGCCGCCCTCGATGTACGGCTCGACGAAGACCTCGCCGTCCCCGAAGGCGCTCGCCGCCTCGGCGCGCGCGGCGGCCAGCTCGGCGTCCAGCGACGCGAGGTCCCGCACCACCCGCATGCCGCGCCCGCCGCCGCCCGCCGCGGCCTTCACCAGCACGGGCAGGTCGTCCTGGGTCAGCGCGCCGGGGTCGGTCACGGCCGCGACGCCCATCAGCCTCTTGGCGTGCGTCTTTGACGCCATCGCCTCGATCGCCGCGGGCGGCGGGCCCACCCACACCAGGCCCGCGTCGAGGACGGCACGCGCGAAGGAGGCGTTCTCGGAGAGGAAGCCGTACCCGGGGTGCACGGCGTCCGCGCCGGCCGCGAGCGCGGCCTTCACGACGAGGTCGCCGCGCAGGTACGTGTCCGCGGGCGCGTCACCCGGCAGGCGTACGGCGGCGTCGGCCACGCGCGCGTGGAGCGCGGTCGAGTCCGCGTCCGCGTACACCGCGACGGTGGCGATGCCGAGGTCGCGGCAGGTGCGCACGATGCGGCAGGCGATCTCACCGCGGTTGGCGACGAGCAGGGAGGTGATCACCGCTGACATACCGTCCGTTCACATCCGGAAGACACCGAAACCACCGCGGACGCCCTCGAACGGCGCCGTGTGGATGGCGGAGAGGCAGAGGCCGAGCACGGTGCGGGTGTCCCGCGGGTCGATCACCCCGTCGTCGTACAGCCGCCCCGACAGGAACATCGGCAGCGACTCCGCCTCGATCTGCCGCTCCACCATCGCCCGCAGCGCCGCGTCGGCCTCCTCGTCGTACGGCTTGCCCCTGGCCGCCGCGGACTGCCGGGCGACGATCGACAGCACGCCGGCGAGCTGCTGGGGACCCATCACGGCCGATCTGGCGCTCGGCCAGGCGAAGAGGAACCGCGGGTCGTACGCCCGGCCGCACATGCCGTAGTGCCCGGCGCCGTAGGAGGCGCCCATGAGCACGGACAGGTGCGGCACCCGGGAGTTGGAGACGGCGTTGATCATCATGGCGCCGTGCTTGATGATGCCGCCCTGCTCGTAGTCGCTGCCCACCATGTAGCCGGTGGTGTTGTGCAGGAACAGCAGCGGGATGTCCCGCTGGTTGGCCAGTTGGATGAACTGGGCCGCCTTCTGCGACTCCGCGCTGAACAGCACGCCCCGGGCGTTCGCGAGGATGCCGACCGGGTAGCCGTGCAGCCGTGCCCAGCCGGTGGCGAGGCTGGTCCCGTAGAGCGGTTTGAACTCGTCGAAGTCGGAGCCGTCGACGATCCGGGCGATCACCTCACGCGGGTCGAAGGGGACCTTGAGGTCGCCCGGGACGACGCCCAGGAGCTCGTCGGCGTCATAGGCGGGCGGTTCCACCGCGTACGGCGGCGGATCCGGGTACGCCTTGCGGTGGCCCAGGCGGGCGACGACCCGGCGCGCCTGGCGCAGCGCGTCGTGCTCGTCGACGGCGAAGTGGTCGGCGAGACCCGACACGCGCGCGTGCATCTCGGCGCCGCCCAGGGACTCGTCGTCGCTCTCCTCACCGGTCGCCATCCTGACCAGCGGCGGTCCGCCGAGGAACACCTTGGAGCGCTCCTTGACCATGATCACGTGGTCGGACATGCCGGGCACGTAGGCGCCGCCCGCCGTGGAGTTGCCGAAGACCACCGCCAGGGTGGGGACGCCGGCGGCGGACAGCCGGGTGAGGTCGCGGAAGAGCGCGCCCCCGGGGATGAAGATCTCCTTCTGGGACGGCAGGTCGGCGCCGCCGGACTCGACCAGGCTGATGCAGGGCAGCCGGTTGGCGAGCGCGATCTCGCCTGCGCGCAGGGCCTTCTTCAGCGTCCAGGGGTTGCTGGCCCCGCCGCGCACGGTGGGGTCGTTGGCGGTGATCAGGCACTCGACGCCCGCGACGACGCCGATGCCGGTCACCAGGGAGGCGCCCACGGTGTACTCGCTGCCCCAGGCCGCGAGCGGCGACAGCTCCAGGAAGGGCGTGTCGGGGTCGAGCAGCAGTTCCACCCGCTCCCGGGCGAGGAGTCTGCCCCGCCGCCGGTGCCTGGCGACGTACTTCTCGCCGCCGCCCGCGAGGGCCTTGGCGTGCTCGGCCGCCAGCTCGGCGAGCTTGTCGAGCATGGCCGCGCGGTGCGCCGCGTAGGCGGGCGCGGTGGTGTCCAGGGCGGACGCGAGCAGGGTCACAGCGGCTCCTCGGAGCGGTGCGGGGGGTTCCGGGGCGCGGCGGTGTTCCGGGGCCCGGCCGTCTCACGCGGCGCGCGGACGACGGACGAGGCGCCCGCCGCGCCCTCCACCGCGCCGCCCGCCGCGCCCTCCCCCGCGCCGCCCGCCACGCCCTCCGCCGTGGCCCCCACGGCGTCCAGCAGCTCTTCCGGGACGTCCACGTGCCGGGCCCGCAGCCACTCGCCGAGGGCCTTGGCCTGCGGGTCGAAGCGGTGCCGGGCGGCGACGCCCTCGCCGAGCAGGCCCTCGACGACGAAGTTCAGGGCCCGCAGGTTCGGCAGCACATGGCGGGTGACGGGCAGCTCCGCGCACTCCGGCAGCAGGGTGCGCAGCCGGTCGGTGGTCAGCGTGCGCAGCAGCCAGTCCCAGACGGCGTCCGTACGGCCCTCGTCGGCGCCCTGCCGCGCCCAGACGCCGATGTTCGCGTCCCCGCCCTTGTCACCGCTGCGGGCGCCCGCGAGGAGCCCCAGCGGGACACGCCGGGCACGGGTACGGGCCGGCTCGCCCGCCCCGTCGCCGCCCTCCCGGGATGCGTCGCCGCCCTCCCGGGGTCCGTCGCCGCCCTCCCGGGATGCGTCGCCGCCCTCCCGAGGTCCGTCGCCGCCCTCCCGAGGTCCGTCGCCGCCCTCCCGGGATGCGTCGCCGTCCTCCCGAGGTCCGTCGCCGCCCTCCCCAGGTCCGTCGCCGCCCCGGAAGGCCTCCGGGCCCAGGCTGGCGGTCCGCGCGGGTGCCGGTATCCGCTCCCGCCGCCCGTCCGGGAGGACGGCCACGTGCTCGACGTCGCCCTGCGCGACGTACGCCGTCTCGAACACCCCGTAGGGCGTGCCCTTTCCGGGCGGTGCGGTCACGTGGAAGCCGGGGTAGGAGGCGAGGGCCAGCTCGACCGCGGCGGCGCCCAGGGCGCGTCCGACCGCCTCCTCGTCGCGGTCGCGCGCGATCAGCCGCAGCAGGGCGCTGGCGGTCTCCTCGGTGTCCGCGTCCAGGCGGTCGGTGCGGGCCAGCTCCCAGCGCAGCTCGGCGGGGCGCCGCTTGCCGAGGGCGTCCTCCATCTGGTCGCGCACGAGGGCGGCCTTGGCGTCGATGTCGAGTCCGGTCAGCACGAAGACGACCTCGCCGCGGAAGCCGCCGAGCCGGTTCAGGCCGACCTTCAGGGCGGGTGGCGGCGGTTCGCCCCGGACACCGTCGATCCTGACCCGGTCGGGGCCCTCCTGGGTGAGCCGGACGGTGTCGAGGCGGGCGGTCACGTCGGGGCCCGGGTACCGGGCTCCTGACGTCTCGTAGAGGAGCTGCGCGGTGACGGTGCCGGTGTCGACGAAGCCGCCCGTGCCGTCGTGTTTGGTGATGACGCAGGAGCCGTCCTCGTGGATCTCGGCGAGCGGGAAGCCGGGCCGGTGCACGGCGCCCGGGCCGTGCTCCGCGAAGAAGGCGTAGTTGCCGCCGGTCGCCTGGGTGCCGCACTCCAGGACGTGCCCGGCGACCACGGCGCCCGCCAGCCGGTCGTACTCCTCCGGCCACCACCCGAAGTGCGCCGTGGCGGGCCCGGTGACCAAGGCGGCGTCGGTGACGCGTCCGGTGACCACGATGTCGGCGCCGGCGCGCAGGCAGGCGGCGATGCCGCGCCCGCCGAGGTAGGCGTGGGCGGTGACGACGCCCTCGCCCCAGGTCCCGCGGCCTGTCAGGTCGTCGCCGGTGACGTGGCCGACGCGTACGGGTATGCCGAGGCGGTCGGCGAGGTGCCGGATCCGGGCGGCGAGCGCGGCCGGGTTGACGCCGCCCGCGTTGGTCACGATCCGCACGCCCCGCTCGTGCGCGAGGCCCAGGCACTGCTCGAGCTGGCGCAGGAACGTCTTCGCGTACCCCTGTGCGGGGTCCCGCATCCGGTCCCGGCCCAGGATGAGCATCGTCAACTCGGCGAGGTAGTCGCCGGTGAGGACGTCCACCTCGCCGCCGAGCATCTCCGCCGGCGCGTCGAACCGGTCGCCGTAGAACCCGGAGAAGTTCCCCACCCGCAGCATCCGGCTCACAGAGCACCCCCGAACCCCCGGCACGGCGCGGGCTGACTGATCCGGAGGTCGGACACGCCACAACTCCCTCACGACAGCGCCGCGTTGGCGACAGGACGGCGGTCCCGTCCCTCGGAGGGCGGCGGTGTGGGGCGAGCATGGCACGGCGCCAGGAGCAAAACAAGCACACGTGCTTGAATATGGCCCCCGCACGCACACGAAGCCGCCGCCCCGCCACGACCGCCGGCCGTCACCCCCGAGAAGGCATCCCCCTCACCGCCGCGCCGTGGCGTGCAGCACCACCACCGCCAGGTCGTCCTCGACCGGTTCTGCCCCGAAGTCGTGCGTCGCCTGGCGGACACGCTCGGCCACCGCCATGGCCCCCATGCCCGCGCAGCCGGCGAGGATGCGGGCGAGCCCCTCACCGTCGTCGAGCTGCCGTTGCCCGTCACGGCGCTCGGTGACGCCGTCGGTCACGCACAGCAGCGTCTCGCCGGGTTCGAGGCGGAAGGACTCCGCGGTGAAGTCGCTGTCCTCGTCGATGCCGAGCAGCATCTGGGAGTGGGCCACGGCCGTCACCCGCCCGTCGGCGGTCATCCGCAGCGGGAGCGGGTGTCCGGCGCTGGCCAGGGTGCACTGCGCACCCCCCACGTGCGGATCGGGGGTCAGCTCCCCGTACACCATGCTCAGGAACCGCGGCCGGGCCCCCTCGCCCGCGACGCTCACCGCCTCCGCGGCGTCCTCCGCCATCACCGCGTTCAGCCAGCCGAGCACCGACTCGACGCCGTGCCCCTCGCGCGCCAGCAGCCGCACCATGTGGCGGGTGAGACCGGTGACGGACATCGCCTCGACGTCCTTGCCCTGCACATCGCCGAGCAGGAAGCACCACCGGCCGTCGCCGGTCGGGAACAGGTCGTAGAAGTCGCCGCCGACCGTCAGGCCGCTGGCGTGCGGCTCGTAGACGATCGCCGACTCCACCCCGGGCAGGCTGCCCAGCGACGAGGGGAGCTGCCTGCGCTGGAGGGCGCTGCTGATGCTGGTCTGGTGGGCGTACCGGCGGGCCGTGTCCAGCGCCTGGGCCACCCTGCGCGTCACGTCCTCCACGGTGCGTGCCGCCGAGTCGGTGATCTCCCCGGGCGCGGCCCGGCCGATCAGCAGCGCGCCCCGGCACACCCCGCCGGACACCATGGAGAAGGCCAGCGCGGACCCGCCGCGCTCGCCGCCCGCGGCCTCGGGCCAGGGCCAGGCCAGGCCGGCGCTCCACGGCTCGCAGGGCGGCGGGTCGTGCTCCAGGTCGCGCCGGAGCGGGGCGATCCTGCGCTCGTCCGCGTGCCAGACGCTGGCGAGCCGCAGGCGGCCGGTCTCGGGCGCGATCCACACCGCGCACCAGTCCGCGAGCCTCGGCACCATGAGCTGGGCGGCCAGAGCGGCCACCATGTCCTCGTCGAGTTGGCCGGAGAGGAGCTCGCTGGCCTCCGCCAGGAACGTGCCGCCGCGTGCGGTGGGTCCCGCGGCGCCGTGATACTCGACCCGGGCGGACGGAAACGCCACCTCGGTGGCCTCCAGCTGCCGGTACAGCGCCCTGTTGAGCGGGCCGACGGGCACCGGGGGCTCGTCGGGCGCGGAGATCTCCAGGCGGCACCAGACGGCCTTCTCCGTGCGCCGGTAGGTCACCCCCCACGACTCCGCGAGCGCGCCGACGATCTGGAGCCCGAGCCCCCGCCCGCCGCCGACCGGCACGGAGCCCCCGGGCACCGTGCCCGACGGCTGCCGGTCCACCACCTCGATCCTGGCGCCCGTCAGCGCCCCGTCCGGGCCCGGTGCCGTCTCGACCTGGCAGATCACGTCCATCGTGGTCCCGGCGTGGATCAGCGCGTTCGTGGTCAGCTCGCCGGCGAGCAGGGCCGCGTCGTCGGCGAGGCGCTCGGCGGGACGGCCCAGCGAGGACGTCGACAGGGCCCGCTCGGTGATGACGGCCCGGACGAAGTCACGGGCCCGGGAGGGGGCCACCTGGCTCGCAGGCAGCCCCGTTCTCGGCCTGGCGCCACGCCCGCCGGAGGAGAGGGCCTGCACAGGACAAACTCCTGACTCGAACGAATGACCTAGAAACCACTATAGTGACATAAATAACCCTTTCTCATATGGAGTGCCTGATTTCGCCCGCCAGGCAGGTCGCGCACACCGCATGCGAATCCCAGGCATCAAAAAGCCGAACCGACAGGAAACGGACAGTATGGAGGACCGGAACGCACAGACGGTGCGGACGGACGACCTGCGACCACTCCTGGGCGCGCTCAGGTCGCTGTGCGACGGGGACTTCTCCGTTCGGGTGGCGGAGGACGGCGACGGCCTGCTCGGCGAGATGGCCGGCACGCTCAACCGCGTCGCCGCCCGCAACGAACACCTGGCCTCGGAGGTGCGCCGGGTGCGCGGAGTGGTGCGCATGGAGGGCGCGCTCGACGAGCGGATCGCGGAGAGCCCGGGCCCGGGTGCCTGGGCGCAGGCCGTCAGGGACACGAACGACCTGGTGGAGGCCCTGGCCCAACCGATGATGAACGCCACGCGCGTGCTGGAGGCGGTGTCGGAGGGTGACCTCACCCAGCACATGGACAAGCGCGTGGGCACCCGGCAGCTCCGCGGCGATCTGCGCTGCCTGGCCGTGGCCCTGAACACCGTGGTGGACCACCTGTCCTCCTTCACCGGCGAGGTGATGCGGGTCGCGCACGAGGTCGGCACGGAGGGGCGGCTCGGCGGGCGCGCCAGCGTGCGGGGGCTCTCCGGCTCGTGGCGGAGCGTGACGGAGGCCGTCAACTCCATGGCGAGCCGGCTGACCGCCCAGGTCCGGGACATCGCGGCGGTGACGACGGCGGTGGCGAGCGGCGACCTGACCCGCAAGGTCACCGTGGAGACCGCGGGCGAGCTGCTGGAGCTGAAGCTCACGGTGAACACGATGGTGGACCAGCTCTCGGCGTTCGCCGACGAGGTCACACGGGTGGCCCGCGAGGTCGGCACCGACGGCATCCTCGGTGGTCAGGCGCAGGTGCGGGACGTCTCCGGGGTGTGGCGGGACCTGACCAACAACGTCAACTTCATGGCGTCCAACCTCACCTCCCAGGTCCGCAACATCGACCAGGTGACGACCGCGGTGGTGCGCGGCGACCTCAGCCAGAAGATCACGGTGGACGCGAAGGGCGAGATACGCCAGCTGATGAGCACCGTGAACACGATGGTGGACCAGCTCTCGGCGTTCGCCGACGAGGTCACACGGGTGGCCCGCGAGGTCGGCACCGAGGGCAACCTCGGCGGCCAGGCCCATGTCCGGGACGTCTCCGGGGTGTGGCGGGACCTGACCAACAACGTCAACTTCATGGCGTCCAACCTCACCAGCCAGGTCCGCAACATCGCCCAGGTCGCCACCGCCGTCGCCAACGGCGACCTCTCCAAGAAGATCGACGTCGACGCACGCGGCGAGATACTCGGACTCAAGACCACCCTCAACACCATGGTCGACCAGCTCTCGGCGTTCGCGGACGAGGTCACACGGGTGGCCCGCGAGGTCGGCACCGAGGGCAACCTCGGCGGCCAGGCGCAGGTACGGGACGCCTCCGGCGTCTGGAAGGACCTCACCGACAACGTCAACTTCATGGCGTCCAACCTCACCAGCCAGGTCCGCAACATCGCCCAGGTGACCACGGCCGTCGCCAACGGCGACCTCTCCAAGAAGATCGACGTCGACGCACGCGGCGAGATACTCGAACTCAAGACGACCGTGAACAGCATGGTGCAGCAGCTCCGGGACTTCGCGGACGAGGTGACGCGGGTGTCCCGGGAGGTCGGCACGGAGGGCAACCTCGGCGGCCGGGCCCAGGTGCGCGGGGCGTCGGGGGTGTGGAAGGACCTCACCGACAACGTCAACTTCATGGCGTCCAACCTCACCAGCCAGGTCCGCAACATCGCCCAGGTCGCCACCGCCGTCGCCAACGGCGACCTCTCCAAGAAGATCGACGTCGACGCACGCGGCGAGATACTCGAACTCAAGACCACCCTCAACACCATGGTCGACACGCTGTCCGCCTTCTCCTCGGAGGTCACCCGGGTGGCCCGCGAGGTCGGCAGCGAGGGGCAGCTCGGCGGCCAGGCCCGCGTCGAGGGCGTGTCCGGCAACTGGAAGCGGCTGACGACCGGCGTCAACGAGCTGGCGCTGAACCTCACCACGCAGGTCCGCGCGATCGGCGAGGTCGCCAGCGCGGTGGCCAAGGGCGACATGTCCCGCTCCATCACGGTGGAGGCCCAGGGCGAGGTCGCCGACCTCAAGGACAACGTCAACCGCATGGTGTCCAACCTCCGGGAGACCACCCGGACGAAGGACTGGCTGGAGTCCAACCTGACCCGTGTCGCGGGCCTGATGCAGGGCCACCGGGACCTGGTGGAGGTGGCCGACCTGATCCTGCGCGAGCTGGCCCCGCTGGTGAACGCGCACTCCGAGCTGTTCTTCCTGGTCGACTCCGCGGCCCAGCCCCGCGAGGGCCTGGAGCTCATCGCCGACTACGGCATGGGCGGGCGCGGCCGGGAGGACCTCCCGACGGAGTCGCCGCTGCGCGGCCTGGTGGCCCAGGCCCTGCGGGAGAAGAAGCGCATCCTCATCGAGGACGCCCCGCCGGACTACGTCACCGTGCAGTCCGGTCTCGGCGCGTCGCCCGCGTCGAGCATCCTCATCCTGCCGATCCTCTTCGAGGACCGGCTGCTGGGCGTCATCGAACTGGCGTCGTTCAGCCCGTTCAACGAGATCCAGCTCACCTTCGTCGACCAGTTCGCGCACACGATCGGCGTCTCGTTCAACACCATCCTCGCCAACGCCCGCACGGAGGCGCTCCTGTCGGAGTCCCAGCGCCTCACCTCCGAGCTGCGCAAGCGCTCCGACGAGTTGCAGCGCTCCAACGCCGAGCTGGAGGAGAAGGCCGCCCTGCTCGCCACCTCCTCGCAGTACAAGTCGGAGTTCCTGGCCAACATGTCGCACGAGCTGCGCACGCCGCTCAACTCGCTGCTGATCCTGGCCCGGCTGCTCGCCGACAACCCGGACGGCAACCTGTCGGAACAGGAGGTCGACTTCGCCGGCACCATCCACCGTTCCGGATCCGACCTGTTGCAGCTCATCAACGACATCCTGGACCTGTCGAAGGTCGAGGCGGGCCGGATGGACGTGCGCCCCAAGAACGTGCCGTTGACGAAACTGCTCGACTACGTGCACGCCACCTTCCGGCCGCTCACGATCGAACGCGGCCTCGGCTTCGACATCGCCGTCGGCGAGAACGTGCCGCGCGAACTGTACTCGGACGAGCAGCGCATCCAGCAGGTGCTGCGCAACCTGCTGTCCAACGCGGTGAAGTTCACCAACTCCGGAGGCATCGAGCTGCGGGTCGAGCGGGTGTCGCCGGCCGCGTTCGACGAGGTCACGCTGCGCGACGCGGAGACCGTCATCGCCTTCTCCGTGAAGGACACCGGCATCGGCATCCCGCCGGAGAAGCTGGCGGTGGTGTTCGAGGCGTTCCAGCAGTCGGAGGGCACCACCAACCGCAAGTACGGCGGCACCGGTCTCGGCCTCTCCATCAGCAGGGAGATCGCCGGTCTGCTGGGCGGCCGGATCACCGCCGAGAGCGAGGAGGGCGTCGGCTCGCGCTTCACCCTCTACGTGCCGGCCCGGTTGCCCACCAGGGCCCTCGCCGCCGCCTCGGGGAGCGCGACGCCGGGGCTCGGCGGTCCCGGGCCGCAGGTGGAGCGGGTGCCCGGGGCGGGGGGCGCCACGAGTGCGGGGCTCGCGGGCGCGACGGCGGCCGGCGGCGCTCCGGGAGCCGGGGCGGCGGTCGGTCCTGACGGCAGCCGCGGGCGCCGGGCTCCCGGCACGGGCACGGGCCGCGGCCCGGGGACCGGGGTGCCCGCGGGTCCGGGCCCCGGCACCGGCACCCGCCCGGAGAGGGCCGACGATGTGCTCGCCTCCGCGGGGACGCCCCCGGTGCTGCCGGAGCAGGAACGGGACAGGGAGGAGCGGGTGGCCGGACCCGCCCGGGCGCCCGAGGGGGCCCCGGAGGAGGCTGCGACCGCGGCCGGCACGGCACCCGGGACGGCGGCGCCCGAGACGGAGCCCCCGTTCCGCAGCCCGGGCGAGCGGGGCCGCGACCGCGACGACGCGTGGCCGGAGACGACCCGCCTGAAGCAGTGGCTCAGCGGACGCCCCGGCCGCATCCTGACCGGCCGGCACATCCTCATCGTCGACGACGACATCCGCAATGTCTTCGCCCTCACGCACATGCTGGGCCGCGTCGGCATCTCCGTGAAGTACGCCGAGAACGGCAGGGAGGGCTTCGAGGTGCTGGACCGCTCCCCCGAGATCTCCCTCGTCCTGATGGACATCATGATGCCGGAGATCGACGGCTACGAGGCGATCCGCACCATCCGTGCCACGCCCCGCCTCGCCGGCCTGCCGATCATCGCGCTCACCGCGAAGGCGATGTCCGGCGACCGCGAGAAGGCGATCGAGGCGGGCGCGGACGGGTACGTGCCGAAGCCGGTGAACGTCGACGAGCTTCTGTCGGCCATCTACGAGCAGTTGAACGCCCGTGACGGGCAGGGGCCGGATGCGGGGCCCGACGCGGGGCCCGACGCGGGCGGGCCGGAACCCGGGCCCGCACCCGGGACACGGGGAGCCCCGCGAGCCCCGGAAGCCGGGGAGACGGCGGCCGGGGAGACCCGGGAAGCCGGGGAAGCCCCCGAAACCCCCCGTCCCTCCGGTCCCTCCGGGACCTCCGCGCCCACGGAGGACGGGGCACCCGAGGAAGGGGCCCCCGAGAAGGGAACCCCCGAAGAGGGGGAGCAGTCAGACGAATCACCGCCACGAGGACAGTCCTCATGACCACACCAGCATCGGCACCCCCCGTCGCGCCCAGCCCCGAGAGGTCCAGCATCCTCATCGTCGACGACATGGAGGAGAACCTCGTCGCGCTGGCCGCGGTGCTCGGCCCGCTCGGCCAGCGGGTGGTGTTCGCCCACTCCGGCGAGGAGGCCCTGAAGGCGATGCTGCGGCAGCAGTTCGCCGTCGTGCTGCTCGACATCCTGATGCCGGGCATGGACGGCTTCGAGACGGCGGGGAACATCAAGCGGCTCGACCAGACCAAGGACGTGCCGATCATCCTGCTCACCGGCACCGACGTCGACCCCGACTACGCCTACCGCGGCTACGCCGTGGGCGCCGCGGACTTCCTGGCCAAGCCGATCGACCCGTGGGTGCTGCGCACGAAGGTCAGCGTGTTCCTTGAGCTGCACCGCAAGAACCGCCAGCTCGCCGTGCAGACCGAACAACTGCGCCGGCTGCTGATCACCGACCAGGGCGAGGGCACCGGATACCCGGAACGCCTCACCGAGATCATCTGGCGGCTCATGCAGATCGAGACGCTCCTCCGCGACGGAGAGGGCCCGACGGCGACGGCACTGGCCGACCGCATCGGCGAGCTGGAGGCCGTGGTCCACGACCTCCAGCAGACGGCCCCCGGCCCGACGCCGACCCCCGGCGGGGGCCCTACGCGCTCCTAGCCGGCCACGGCACGGTCCACCGCCTCGTCCGCGACCAAAACCGCACCAGACGGTCTTGCCGACCGAATGGGGGGTCACGCCGAAGTCGTCGGCGAGGGCGGACACAAGGCGGAGACCCCACCCGCCGTCCCGCCCCTCCCCGGGCCGGCACACCTCCGGATGCCCTCCACCGCTGTCACGCACCCCGACCCGGAGGATCCCGCTCCCGGCCACGAGGCGCAGACAGAACTCCCGCCCCGGCGGCGCACCGTGCACCACGGCATTGGTCGCGAGCTCGGACACGCACAGAGAAACGTCCTCATAGCGCTCGGCGAGATCCCATCGGACGAGGGTCTCGACGGCGAACGAACGCGCTGCTGGCACCGAACGGCGCTCACGAGGGAAGCGTCGCTGCCGGGAAAGACGCACGGAACATCACCACCTTGGTCGCGAACGGACAATCAGAACCGTATTTCCTTTCGCGAAAAGCAGCAAGCTTCCCTGACGTCTGTCATTCGAAGTGATTCACTTAATGTGTAAGGCGGTAAGGTCACACCCGCAGGGAGGACATCGTCATGAGCCAGGCCACGACGTGGGTCGGCAGCTCGCTGCCCTACCTCGCGCCGCGCGCGACGGACGGGCGGCCCGACCCGTGGAGTGCCGAGGCCGCGGCGCGCGGAGGCAAGGGCGGTCAGCGGATCGTCGAGGCGGGCGAGGTCCCGGCCGACGCGGAAGTGGCGGGGCTGCTGGGCGTACGGGAAGGCGAGCCGGTGGTCGTGCGCCGCCGCATCATGGAACTCGACGGCGAGCCCTGCGAGTTGACGGACACCTACTACCCGGTCGGCATCGCCCGTGGCACGCCGCTCAGCCGGACCGGAAAGATCCGCGGCGGCGCGGTCGCCCTGCTCGCCGAGCTGGGGCACGTCGGCGTCCTCGTCCGTGAGGACGTGACGGCCCGGATGCCCGACACCGGGGAACGGGACCTGCTCCACCTGGGCCCCGGTGAACCGGTGCTGCGGCTGACCAGGAGCACGCTCGACGCGGACGGCCGCTCCATCCAGGCGGACAGGATGACCATGCCGGCCAGCCGGCAACGCCTCCGCTACGAGATCCGGATCGGGTGACCATGTCCCACCACGGCCCCACCCCGTCCGAAGACGCGCCCGACCGCCGCTCGCTGCACGCCCGCATCGCCGCGGACCTCCGCGACGAGATCATGACCGGTGACCTGCCGCCGGGCGCCAAGCTGCCCTCCACCGCACAGCTCAAGGCACGCTTCGACGCCTCCAACGCCACCGTGCAGAAGGCCCTCCAGCTCCTCAAGGACGAACAGCTCGTGGTGGGCCGCGCCGGCGCGGCCGTCACGGTGCGGGCGCACCGGCAGCGGACGCTGCGCCCGGCTTCCTCGCTCGCGCCCTCCGCGCCAGGCGCGCCGTACCGGTGGCTCGCCGAGGCCGGCGAGCGAGGCAGGCAGGCGCACCTCACGCTGCTGGACGTCAGCGAGGAGAGGCCCCCGGCGGACGTCGCAGCCGCGCTGGGACTCGCCGCCGGCGGACCGGAGCCCCCGAGAGCCCTGTTGCGGTTCCAGCTCATCTCCGTCGGCGACGAGCCGCTGGAACTGGTCAGGTCCTACTACCCGCTGGACATCGCCCACGGCACGGCCCTGACCGTCAAACGGAGGATCAAGGGCGGCACCCCGACCCTCCTCACCACTCTCGGCCACCCGCCGCGCCGCAGCGTCGACCGCGTCTCGGCCCGCGTTCCCACCCAGGAGCAGTACCGCATGCTCCGGCTCCCCGGGGACCTTCCCGTCCTACGGACCCTCCGCACCGTCCACAGCGACGACGACCGGCCCGTGGAGGCCACGGTGATGGTGAAGGCAGGACACCTTTACGAGCTGGAATACGAGTTCGTGCCCGAGTGAGGGGCTGCCTCCGGTACAGCGGGGCCGGGGAGCCGGTGGCCGAGGTGGCGGCGCCGCGTCCGGGCAGGAGAGCGGCGCCGCGCCCGGCGGGGAGGCGAGCCGGACGCGGTTCACTCGGCGGCCTGGTGCACGTCGCGGACGACTTCGACGCCCTGCCCGACGATGTCCGGGCCGCCCTCACAGCACCAGGTCCGCCAGCCGGTCCACCTCCTCCAGGCGGGCCACCGTCGGGGTGAACGTGAGGTCCGTCATGCCGACGGAGGCGAACTCGTCGATGATGGCGCGGATGCGGGCCGGGGTGCGGACGACGCCGTCGGCGATGGTGTTCGCGTGGTCGCCCGCGTAGGCGTAGTAGCTGCGGATGTAGCGGTCGGACTCGGCCTCGTGGCGGAGGTCGGTGGCGAAGTAGGCGAGGCCGAGGAGGCGGGGCTCGCCCTCGCGGCCCGCGACCGCCCAGGCGTCCCGGATCTCGCGGATCGTGGGCTCGGCGCGGCGCGGGCCGCCGCCCGCGCCGGTCCAGCCGGCGCCCCAGCGCACGGTGCGGCGCACGGCACGCTTGCTGTGGCCGCCGATCAGGATCGGGATCGGGTTGCCGGCGGGGGCGACGGCACGCTGCTCGCCGGGGAAGTCGCCGTCCTCGACGTGCTCGCCGCGCCAGGCCCGGTGCAGATACTCCAACTGCCGGTCGAAGGCGGCGCCGCGGCCGGCGAAGTCGCGTTCGGAGGCGCGGTAGTCCGACTCCCGCGCGCCCACGCCAAGACCGAGGGTGAGCCGGTCGCCGGTGAGCTGGGCCACGGTGGCCGTGATCTTCGCCAGCACCGCGGGCGGGTACGTCGGCGCCAGGACCGCGTTGGTGAGCAGCCCGATGCGCGAGGTGGCGCCGCCGACCGCGGCCAGTGCGGTGAGCGAGTCGAACGACGGGTACGGCACCCGTCCGATGGTGGAGAGGAACGCGAACCCGCGCTCCTCGGCGCGGCGCGCCCAGTCCAGCATCAAGGGGCCGTTGGTGCCGGTGGTGGTGTTGGGGAGGGCGATCCCGATGCGCATGGTGCTTCCTGTTCCTCTCGTCGTCCGTACCCCCCGTAACCCCCGTACCCCCGGTCCCCCCCGTAACCCCACGTAACCCCGTACCCCCCGTACCCCGCGTCCCTGTCCCCTGTCCGGGCTCCCGTCCCCTGTCCCCGTCCCCCTGTTCGCCGCGCGGGCGTCCCCCCTGTTCGCCGCGCGGGCGTCCCCTCACGTCTGCGCGTCCACCAGTCCGGGCGGGGGCGACGTCCTCAGGTGGCCGGCTCCGGACCGTACCGCCCAGGCGAACACGCCGAGCGCCACCATGCCGACCGCGATGCTGTCCCAGGGCGCGGGCAGGTGCCCGGAGCCGCCGAACGTGCCCAGCCAGGACAGCAGTGTGAGCACGGCCAGGTGCACCACCAGCCAGGCGCCGCGGCGCAGCTCGTCCAGGGCCGGCAGGGCCGGTGCCCCGGCCGGCTCCCGGCTCCCGGCCCCGCCGGCGGACGCGCCCCCAGCGCCCTGTGCCCCCTGCGGGCCCTGCGCCTCCCGCGCCCCCTGCGCGCCCCCGCGTGCCGCGCGCCGCCGGTCGCCGTACCGCAGGCCCAGGTAGAGCGGCACGCCGATCAGCACCATGGGCAGCGCGAGCCGCAGGTCGTCCCAGCCGGACCAGTAGATGAACTCGCTGGCCACGACATAGCTGACCGGGGCTATCCAGCGCATCCCGGGCACCTGCCCCGCGGCGCGCGGCACCCCCCGGTCGCGGTCGTGGGCGCGGAACGCGGCGGCGGCGACCGCGGAGGCCGCGTAGATCAGCAGGTACATGTCGCCCATCACGCTGACGATGTCCTGCCAGCCGCCGAACGGCAGCATGAACACGACGATCACCGCGAGGTTGAGCACCAGCGCCCGGTGCGGCATGCCGTGCCGCGGGTCGATCCGCATGAACCAGCGCGGCAGCAGCCGGTTCTTGGCGAGCGCATAGGTGTGCCGGGCGTCGATCGCGACGCCCACGTACGCGGATCCGCCGGGGGACAGCACGGCGTCCGCGTACAGCAGGGTGGCCAGCCAGTGCAGGTTCAGGATGAGGGCGAGCTGGCCGAAGGGCGACTCGAAGCTCACGCCCTGCCAGCCGTGGCCGAGGAGCGAGTCGGGCACCGTGAACAGGAACGCGAGTTGCAGGCCCAGGTACATGGCCACCGCGAGGCCGATGCCGGCGAGCACGGCCGCGGGGACCGTGCGGCGCGGGTTGCGGGCCTCGCCGGAGAAGTCCAGCGGGGCCTGGAAGCCGTTCACCGAGTAGACGATGCCGCCGCTCGCCAGGGCGCTCAGGCAGGCCGCGTAGCCGTACGGGGCGAAGCCGCCGTGGTCGGTGAGGCGCCCGCCGTGCGTACCGGACAGGAACAGCGCCACCACCGTGATCACGGGGATGACGACCTTGAGCAGCGACACGAGGTTGTTCATCCGGGCGAAGACGCGGACCGCGAACCAGTTGAGCACGGTCAGCACCACGCTGAGCACGGCGGCCACGGCCAGGCCGGCGCCCGTGATGCTGCCGCCGCTGTAGAGGCCGGGCACGTAGTGCGCCGCGTACTGCATGATCGCGGCGATCTCGGCGGCGGTGCCGCCGACCGACAGCACCACCGACCAGCCGATCACCGTGCCCACCAGGCGGCCGCTCGCGTACAGCGGCCAGCGGACCGTGCCGCCGCCCTCCGGGCGGGTGGCGCCCAGCTCGACCATGACGAGCGCGACGAGGGCGCAGAGTATGCCCGCGGCTATCCAGGAGAGGAGGGCGGCGGGGCCCGCGGTCTGGGCGGCGTAGAGGGCGGCGAAGAGCCAGCCCGAGCCGACGATGTTGGAGAAGCCGATGGAGGTGAGGCCCCAGAAGCCGAGGTCCTTGCGGAGCCGGTGCTCCTGGGTGAGCACCGCTCCGGGGACGTCCTGCCCGGCCTGCGCCGGCCCTGGCGCCCCGGGCGCCTGCGGCTGTTCCGTCACGTGTGCGGCCTCCTTGACGACGGCATCGCGAACCGGCCTCCCCTGGACTCCGTCCCGAGCGGCCCCTTCTCTGGAACCCGTCTCCCCACCCGGCTCCCTCTGGACACCCTTTCGAACTGCCTCCCGCGACTGTTTCTTCCGACAGCGGCGGCCTCCTCCCGCCCCTCCGTGGCGCGGGCGCCTGGGACCGCCCCCGTGGGCGTGGGGCGGTCCCGGTGGCCCTGGTGGCCCGGACGTCCGGGACCGGGCCCTGCGGTGCGTGGCGATCCGGCGGTCTCGTCGGGGCCGGTCGCTCCCCCACGGCCCCAACGGCATGGGAGGTATCCCCAGGGGAGAGGGAGGTCGAGCCCGCGGGGCGATCACGCTGGGGGGGCGGACTACATTCCCCCGGCGATCCTCAGGACCGTACCCGTCGTGTACGAGGCGTCCGAGGACAGCAGCCACGCGATCGCCCCCGCGATCTCCCCCACCTCCCCGGGCCGCGCCAGCGGAAGACCGGCCGTCGCCGTGACCGGCCGGTCGGGCGCTCCCATCGCCGCGTGGATGTCCGTCCTGATGATCCCCGGCGCGACCGCGTTGACCCGGATCCCGTCCGGGCCCAACTCCTTGGAGAGGCCGACGGTGAGGGTGTCGACGGCGCCCTTGGACGCCGCGTAGTGCACATAGGCGCCGGGGCTGCCGAGGGTGGCCGCGGCCGAGGAGACGTTCACGATGGCGCCGCCGCCGGACGCCGCCATGTCCCGGGCGGCCCGGCGGCAGCACAGCAGGCAGCCGAGGACGTTCACGTCGAGCACCCGGCGCAGCACGTCCGTCTCCACGTCGGCGAGCCGGGTGAGCGGCCCGGTCACCCCGGCGTTGTTCACCAGCCCCGTGACCGTGCCCAGTTCGGCCACCGCGGTGTCGAAGAGCCGCTCCACGTCCGCCTCGCTCGCCGTGTCCCCGCGCACCGCGACGCACCGCGCGCCCGCCGCACGCACTCTCCGGGCGGTCTCCTCGGCGGCGGCCCCGTCGCGTACGTAGCTGAAGGCGATGTCGTGCCCCTCGGCGGCGAGCCGGACGCATGTGGCGGCGCCGATGCCGCGGCTGCCACCCGTGACGACGGTGATCGGACGTGACACGTGGGGACTCCTTCCGGCCTGGCGCCTACCGCGCCCGGACAGTTGCTCAAGCCTCGCTCATGCCCCGCGCCGCCCCGCGCCGGGGTGGCCCGCCCCGGGGCGGCCTGCGGCGCGGCGGCCGCAGCCGCCCGGTGCGCGTGCGCACGGCGCCCATGCTGGCCACGATCACCATGGCGACGGCGAGGGCGTCGGTGGCCGACAGCGCCTGGTGCAGGACGAGGAAGCCGGCCAGCGCGGCGACGGCCGGCTCCAGGCTCGTCAGCACCGCGACGGTGGCGGCGGGCAGCCGGCGCAGCGCCATCAGCTCCATCGTGTACGGCAGCACGGTGGAGAGCAGCGCCACGCCCGCGCCGAGGCCGATGGTGCCGGGCACCAGGAGCCGCCGCCCGGCCGCCGCGGCACCGAACGGCAGCGAGAGCACGGCCGCCACGGCCATCGCCAGCGCCAGGCCGTCCGCCTGCGGGAACCGCTGCCCGGTACGGGCGCTGAAGAGGATGTACAGCGCCCACAGCGCGCCGGCGCCGAGCGCGCACGCCATGCCCACCGGGTCGAGCCCGCCGAACCCTCCCCCGCCGAGCAGGAACACACCCGTGAGGGCGAGGGCCGCCCAGAGGACGTTGATCAGCCGCCGGGAGGCGATCACCGACAGGGCCAGCGGGCCGAGCACCTCCAGGGTGACGGCGATGCCGAGCGGGATCCGCGCGGCCGCCTGGTAGAAGACGTTGTTCATCGCGCCGGTGATCACACCGAAGACGACGACCGTGCCCCAGTCGGCACGCGTGTACCCGCGCAGCCGGGGGCGGCAGACGGCGAGCAGCACCACCGCGGCGACGACCAGCCGCAGCGCGACCACCCCGGCAGGCCCTGTGCGCGGCATCACCCACACGGCGAGCGCCCCGCCGAACTGCACGGAGACCGCCGCGCTCACCACCATCGTCACGGACGGCAGGGTGGACCGCAGCCGCTCGCGGCCCGCGACGCCCCCGCCGCCCGGCGGCACGCCGTCCCGCGGGCCCCCGCCACCGGGCGGCACGCCGTCCGCACGCACCCCGCCGCCCGCGCCCATGGCCTCCGTGCCGGACCCCGCCCCGCCCGCTCTGCCGTCCGTCATCGCTGTCCCGTCCCGTCGACTGGACGTCCACGGTACGGAACCCGGGCGTCCGGACCCGCCCCGGCAGGCGCGGGAACCCCCCGGGATCCCCGTGCGGAAGGCCACGGGAACGGCGCGGAGAAGGCCACGGGAACGGCGCGGGGAGACCGTGGGCAACCGCCACCACCCCCACGGCCGGCGACCGGCCCGCCGACCGGAAGGCCCGCGCCCCGGAAGGCCCGCGCCCCGGAAGGCCCGCGCCCCGGAGGGACCCGGGGTCGCCCACGGCCCCGTCAACCGCTCCCGGGCACCTCCCCGTCGCCCCGCACCGCCAGCCCCTCGGCGAGCACCTCCGCGAGGTGGCGGGCGCGGACGCCGGAAAGCTGCTGGAGCTGGGTGCGGCAGGAGAAGCCGTCGGCGAGGACCGCGGCGCCGGACGGGGCCTGCCGCAGGGAGGGCAGCAGTTGTTCCTCGGCGCAGGCCACGGAGACGTCGTAATGCCCGCGTTCGAAGCCGAAGTTGCCCGCGAGGCCGCAGCAGCCGCCGCTGAGGGTGCCGGTCAGGCCCGCCCGCTCGCGCAGCCGCCGCTCCGCGGCGTCGCCGAGCACCGCGTGCTGGTGACAGTGGGTCTGGCCGACGGCCGCCCGGTCCAGGCGCGGCGGGCGCCAGTCGGGGGCCTGTTCCTCCAGCGCCTGGGCGAAGGTCCGCACCGAGTCGGCGAGCCGACGCGCGCGCGGGTCGTCGGCCAGCAGCTCCGGCAGGTCGGACCTGAGGGCGCCCGCGCAGCTCGGCTCCAGGACCACCACGGGGCGGTCGAGGCCGGCCGGCTCCAGCAGGTCCAGGGTGCGGCGCAGGACGGCACGGGCGCGGTCCAACTGGCCCGTCGAGATGTACGTCAGGCCGCAGCAGACGCCCCGGGGCGGCACCGCGACCCGGCGCCCCGCGTCGTGCAGCACCCGGACGGCCGCCTTGCCGACCTCAGGGGAGAGGTGGTCCGTGAACGTGTCGGGCCACAGCACGGTGACGCCGTCGCCGAGCGGCCCCTCCTCGCCGGGGGCCCGGGCGCCGTCCCGCGGCCGGTCACCGCCGCCCGGCCGGTCACCGCCCCGCGGCCGGCCGCCGTCCGAGCGCCCACCGCCACCCCTCGGCCCGCCGCCCGCGGACGTGCCGTCGCCCGCGCCCGTCCCCGTGCCCCCCGTCCCCACGCCGCCCAGGCCGCCCACGCCGCCCAGACCGCCCACGCCGCCCAGACCGCCCAGGCCGGCCGTCCCGGGCTGCCGGGCGAACCACTGCCGGAACGTCTCGTGGGGCAGCCGCGGGATCTCCCGCTCGGGCGCGAGGCCGCCGAGCCGCTTGGCGAGGGCGGCGAGCGGGGGGACGCGCACGGCGGCGTTCGCGGGGCCCGCGAGCCGCAGCGCGGCGGCGGCGCGCAGCCAGCGCGGCAGCCACCCCAGCGCATAGTGCGCGGCGGGCCGGCGCCTGCCCTGGTAGTGGTGGTGCAGGAACTCCGCCTTGTACGTGGCCATGTCCACGCCCACCGGGCAGTCGCTGCGGCAGCCCTTGCAGGACAGGCACAGGTCGAGCGCCTCCATGACCTCCGAGGAGCGCCACCCGTCGGTGATGACGACGTCCACGGGCCCCACGGCGCCCCCGCCGCCGGGCGCCCCGGCGCCCGGCCCGCGCGCGGCCGCACCGCCGCCGCCGACGCCACCCGCAAGCATCTCGTGGAGCAGCCGGGCACGCCCGCGCGTGGAGTGCTTCTCGTCACCGGTGACCCGGAACGAGGGGCACATGACGGCGGTGTCACCCGGCGAGACCGCCGTCTCACGGCACTTGGCCACGCCCACACACCGCCGTACCGCGGCCGAGAAGTCGCCGCCGTCGTGCGGGTAGCCGAACGCCACCGGGACCGGCTCGCGCGGCAGCGGCGCGAACCGGAGGTTCTCGTCCATCCGGGCGGGGCGGACCAGCATGCCGGGGTTGAGCCCGTCGTCCGGGTCCCAGACCGCCTTCGTCCGTTCGAAGAGCCGCACCAGCTCGGGCCCGTACATCCTCGGCAGCAGCTCGGCGCGGGCCTGGCCGTCGCCGTGCTCCCCGGACAGCGAGCCGCCGTGCTCCACGACGAGATGCGCCAGCGCCTCGGAGAACCGCCTGAAGCGCCGGATGCCGTCCGCACCGATCAGGTCGAAGTCGATGCGGACGTGGATGCAGCCGTCGCCGAAGTGCCCGTACGGTGTGCCGCGCAGGCCGTGCTCGGTGAGCAGCGCGCGGAAGTCGCGCAGGTAGCCGCCGAGCCGGGCGGGCGGCACCGCGCAGTCCTCCCAGCCGGGCCAGGCCTCGCTGCCGTCAAGCATCCGGGTGGCGGTGCCGGAGGCGTCCTCGCGGACCCGCCACAGGGTGCGCTGCCCGGCCGGGTCGGCCACGACCAGCGCGTCCAGCACGTCGGCGGCGTGCACGATCGCGTCGGCACGCGCGCGTGCCTCCTGCTCCGTGTCGCCGCCGGTCTCCACGAACAGCCAGGCCCCGCCCTTCGGCAGCCCCGCCGTGCCCGGCGGCACCAGGTCCGCCGCCATGCCCTCCACGGTCAGCGGCCCGAACGGCAGCAGCCCGGCCGCGGCGTCCGCGGCGGCGCCCTCGTCGGAGTAGCCGAGCACGGCGAGGGCACGCGCGCGTGGTGCCTCGACAAGGCCGACGACCGCCTCGGTGAGCACGCCCAGGGTGCCCTCGCTGCCGCAGAAGAACCGGGCGACGTCCGCGCCCTGCTCCGGCAGCAGCGCGTCCAGGGCGTAGCCGGAGATCCGGCGGGGCAGCTCGGGGAAACCGGTGCGCAGCAGCGCGAGATCGCCGTCCACCAGCGCCCGCAGCCCGTCCGGCGCGCCCGCCCAGTGCGGGCCGGGGCGCAGCCGCTCGCCGCGGTGGGTGAGGACCGACAGCTCCCGGACATTGGCGGCGGTGGTGCCCCACGCCACCGAGTGCGAGCCGCAGGAGTTGTTGGCGATCATGCCGCCGAGCGTGCAGCGGCCGTGCGTGGACGGGTCGGGCCCGAACCGCAGCCGGTGCGGTGCCGCCGCCTCCTGGAGCCGGTCGAGGACGACACCGGGCTGGACGACGGCGGTCCGCGCCGCGGGGTCCAGGGCGAGGATGCGGTTCATGTGGCGGGTGAAGTCCAGGACGACACCGGTGCCGGTGGCCTGGCCCGCGATGGACGTCCCGCCGCCCCGCGCGACGACCGGCACGCCGTGGCTCCGGCACACGGCGAGCGCGGCGGCCACGTCGTCGGCGTCCCGCGGCGTGACGACGCCCACGGGCACCCGCCGGTAGTTCGAGGCGTCCATGGTGGTGAGGGCCCGGGCGGTGGTGGAGAAGTCCACGTCGCCCGCGCCGCCCGAGACGGCGGCGGCCAGCTCGCGGCGGAGCGCGGTGAGCCGGTCGGGGTCGGCCGGGTCCGGGTGGGATCGGGGGTGATGTCCGGGGTGGGGGTGGCGGGCCGCATCGTCGAGATCCGTCATGCCTCCAGCATGCATCCGGAACCCCGGGCGAACCGTGTGGCCGAGGTGGGCGTGCTGTGCACGGGTGCCGTCTTCGGTACGGGGCCCGTGCGGACTCGTTCGGTCCGTGCGGACCCGTTCAGCCGCGTGCGGACCCGGTGCGGCCGCGTGCGGACCCGGTGCGGCCGCGTGCGAACCCCCGGTGCGGCCCCGGCAGTCCGCAGCAGTGACCGGTCTCAGACCCGGTCGCGGTACCGCCGCAGGATCTCCCGGGTGCGCTGGGCGGACTCCGCGTGGGCCACCATGCGGTCCATCGCCTCCATGTGCTCCGCGACCTCGTCCGGCTGGTCGAGGTAGAGCGCACCGGTCAGGTACTCGATGTAGACCATGTCGGGGAGTTCCGGCGCGGCGAACCGGAAGAGCACGAACGGGCTGTACGTGCCCGGGTGGTGGCCGGCGGAGAGCTCCGCCATCTGGAGGGTGACGTTCGGCAGCTCGGTCGCCTGGAGCAGCCGGTCGATCTGCGCCCGCATCACCGCGGACGAGCCGACGGGACGCAGCAGCACCGTCTCGTCGACCACGGCCCAGAACCGGGGCGCGTCCGGACGCCTCAGCAGCGCCTGGCGTTCGAGACGGAGAGCGACGTGACGTTCGACACGTCCGGGCTCCCGGCGGCCGACCGAGCCGCTGGTGAGGACCTCGCGCGCGTAGTCCTCCGTCTGGAGCAGGCCGGGCACGAAGTGCGGCTCGTACGAACGGATGACGCGGGCCGACTCCTCCAGGCTGACGTAGCCGCTGAACCAGTCCGGCAGTATGTCGTGGAACCGCTGCCACCAGCCCGGTTCGTTGGCCTCGTCGGCCAGCCGGAGGAAGACCGCCACGTCGCTCTCCGAGACGCCGTACGCGGGCAGGAGTAACTGGATGTAGGGGATCTTGAGGGCGACCTCCGCGGTCTCCATGCGCCGGATGGTGCTGGGCGTGACGTGCAGCAGGGCGGCGGCCTGCTCCCTGCTGACGCCGGCCTTCTCGCGCAGCGCGCGGAGCTGCCTGCTCAGCACTAGCTGACCGATCGTCGGAGCCGACCGCGGCTCGCTCACGCCCCCACCTCCGAGCCTGATGACCCGCGGCAGTCTGCCACAGGGGCTCTTCTGCGGCGCCGGTTCGGAGGTGTTGACTCCGTGGAGAGCACGGAGGGTGAGCGATGGCGCGGAGCGCACCGCGGCCCCCTTCCGGCCCGCGGCCCGGTGGGTGGTGCCCGCGCCACGCGGCGGAGCGGCACGATGTCACAGCCCCGCGCCCCTGATCGGGGCGCGGCCCCGCGTATCGGGGGCGCGCGGAACTGCGCGGCAACCACGACGAGACAGCCAGGCAACCACCAACCCGAGAGAACAGGGCAGGGGCGCAGCCCCGCCCCGCAAGGGGCGCGGGGAACTGCGCGCGCAACCACAACAAGACAGCCAGGGAACCACCGCCCCGAAGGGGCAAGGCATGGCACCACCCACCCGAAGCAGCCGAACGCGCCGAGCGGCGGGTCAGCGGGGCAGGGGCCCCGCGCCGGCCGGGGAACCGGAGCCGGCGCTCGGCGGGGCCGCGGGCCCTGACCCCGCCGCCGGCGCGGAGCCCGGGCCAGACCCGTGCGGGGCAGGCCGCGCCGGCGAAGGGCCGTGCGTGGTGGGCGGTCGCGGCACGGGGGAAGAGGTGTGCGGTCGGGAGGGGTGCGCGGGCCCGACGGGTTCGTGCCGCGGCGCCCCGCCCCGCACCAGCAGACCGGCGACCACCAGCACACACACCACCGCGGCGGCCAGCCCCAGCGCCGCCAGTCCCCCGCCGCCGGGACCGCGCACCACCGCGAACCGGCCGCGCCCCGCGGCGGCGGACGGCGGCACCGCCCGCCGCAGGTCCGCATGGCCGACGGCGCCGGCCCGCGCCTCCAGCGCGTCCCGCAGCCGCCGCTCGATCAGCGCACCGCCGGCGCCCGGACGCGTCCCTCGCCGCCCCACCGCCCAGCGCGGCGCCCACAGCCGCTTGGGCCACCCCTTCACCGGAACCCTCCCCTCGGCGTATCCCTGAGGACCCGCGCCCCGCGGCACCCCGCCTGAGTCCGCACCAGTCCTCACTCCTCCCGCAGCCGTCTCTCCAGCGCGTCCAGTGCCCTGCTCGCCGTGGACTTGACCGCCCCGCGGGACAGCCCGAGCGTCTCGGCGATCTCCGCCTCCGTGAGGTGCGACCAGTACCGCAGCACCAGCACCTCCCGCTGCCTCCGGGTGAGCCGCCCGAGCGCGGCGAGCACCTGCCGGTGCTCCTCGTGGAGCAGCGCGTACTCCTCGGCGGGCGGCGCGTGCCCCTCTCGCTCCGGGGTGTGGGCGCGGACGGTCCTGCGCCGCCGCAGCACGGAACGCGCCCGGTTCACCACGCTGGTACGGAGGTACGCCTCCGGGTCCTCCACGCCCGCCAGCAGCTCGCCGTGCCGCCGGAACAGCGCGGCGAACGCGTCCTGGACGACGTCCTCCGCCGTCGGCAGGTCGTCCACCAGCAGCAGGGCCAGCCGGACGAGGTCCAGGCGGCGGTGGTGGTACAGCTCGTCGATGCGCGGCCGCACCCCGCCGCCGTCCGCCCCGACGGCGGGGCCCGCGGGCCCGGGTGAGGGCGCCGCGGGCCCGGGTGAGGGCGCCGGGCGCCCCCGGCTCCGCTCGATGCTCCGCAGCAGCGCGCGCCACCACCGCGGCGCGGGGCCCGGCGCGATCGCCCGCACCGGGCTCCACACCGGATCCCGCACCGCATCCCGCACCGGAACGACCGGGAACGTCGCTGTCCTCATGCATCTCCTGGACGTGGGGGTGGGTACGGGACGGCAGCACCTCACCGGCGCGGCGGCGTCACCTCGCGGGGGCGGGGGCGGGCGTGGACGGCGCGGGCTTCGCGGGCGCAGGCTTCGCGGGTGCGGACGCAGGCTTCGCGGGCGCGGGCTTCGCGGACGCAGGCTTCGCGGGCGCGGGCGCGGGCTTCGCGGGCGTGGACGGCGCAGGCTTCGCAGGCGCGGGCTTCGCCGGGGCCGGTGCCGGGGCGGGGCTCGGTCCCGAGGTGTTCGCGTGGGCGGCGACGGCGCCTCCGAGACCCAGCGCGGCGACGGCCACGGACGTTCCCAGGACCCTGCGCATCCGGCTCCGCAGGGTGCTGCGGGTGGCGGTGTGACGTGCGGACATTCCGTTCCTCGAATCAGCTCGACGTTGGCGTGGGCGGGCGCACGGCACGGGTGGCGTCCCGTACCGCGGGCCCCGTTGCGAAGGCGCCTCCACCCCGACAGACGCGCACCCCTCGCCGAGGTTGCAGCCACTCACCGACTTTCTCCGCCCCCGCCCCCGGCCCCGGCCCCGGCCCCGGGCCGGGGGGTGGGCGGGGGCGGCGGAGAGAGACCCATTCGGCCGGTGAAGACCCGCGGGCACCGCCCTGCCCGGTCGCTCCCCCACTTCCTCCGTGGTGTGTCAGGCGGCGGCGAGGCTGCCGCCGCCGTCGATGCGGAGTATCTGGCCCGTGACGAAGCCCGCGTCGTCCGAGAGCAGGAAGCACACGCCGGCGGCGATTTCGTCGGGCCGGCCGAACCGCTTCGCGGGGATGCCGCCGAGGTAACGGGCCTCGCCGGCGGAGCCGACCGGGGTCCTGGCACGGAAGAGCTCCGTCTCGGTCGGGCCCGGCGCCACCGCGTTCACGGTGATCCCGGTCGTGCCCAGCTCACCGGCCCAGATGCGGGTGCAGGCGTCCAGCGCGGCCTTGGCCGCCCCGTAGGCGGTCCGTTGCGGGGTGCCGAGGGTGACCATGCTGGAGATGTTCACGATCCGCCCCCAGCCCTGCGCCTTCATGCCCGGGAGTGCCGCCTGGGCGACCTGGACGGCGACGCGCACGTTGAGGTCGTGGATCGGTGCGAGGTCGTCGAGGTCGATGGAGCCCAGCTCGGCGAGGCGGACGAGCGCCACGTTGTTGACCACCGCGTCGACGGTGCCGGCGCTGAGGACGTCGTCGAGCGCGGCCGCGGTGGCCGCGCGGTCGGCGAGGTCGACGGCGTGGAACTCGCCCGGGAAGTCCTCGGGGCGCGTGCGCGCCAGGCCGACGGGCCGGTGCCCGGCCGCGGCGAGCCGCTCGGCCACGGCCCGCCCGATGCCCTTCGAGGCACCGGTGATGAGCACTCTCCTGCTGTCCATCGCTCACTCTCTTCCATCCGGGGCCCGGCGCGGTGCGGCCGGACGTGCGTCTCAGCGCCGCCGCGTCGCCGGATGGGCTTCTCAGCTTCCCGGGCTTCCTCAGCTTCCTCAGCTTCCTGCGAGGGGAGCGCTTGGATCCATGACTTTATTGTTTTGGATGGAGTTAGTGAAATATCATCCTGGTTATAGCGGATATGCGTTGCGGTCATGGCCGCGCGCCAGGGCTGCGCTGTACGACGAGGGACGAACGAGGGACGAACGATGGACGACGAGGGACGAGGGGCGAGAGGGCCGCGATGACCTTGCTCCAGCTCAGGGTGCTGCTGGCGGTCGCCGAGCACGGCGGGTTCACCAGCGCGGCGAGGAGGATCGGGATGTCCCAGCCGTCGGTCAGCCGGTCCGTCTCCTCGCTGGAGGCGGAGCTGGGCGTCCCGCTCCTGGTCAGGCACCGCGACGGTGTCACCCTCACCGAAGCGGGGACGCGCGCCGTCGCGCACGCCCGCGAGTCGGTCCGCCACTTCGACCTGCTGCACGCAGAGGTCGCCGCCGTCGCCGGCCGGGTCACGGGGGCGCTGCGGCTGGCCAGCGTGCCCAGCGCCACCGAGAGGCTCGTCTCGTCCCAGTTGCGCGCGTTCGCCGGGAGGCACCCCCAGGTGCAGGTGCGGCTGCTCGAAGGCAGCGATCAGGAGGTCCGCGACTGGCTGGGCCAGGGGGCGGTGGACGCCGGCGTGGTCACGCTGCCGGCCCCGGACCTGCACACGGTCCTGCTCGACACCCACGAGATGGTCGCGGTACTGCCCGCCTCCCACCGGCTCGCCGGCCGGCCGGCGGTCACCTATCAGGAGCTCGCGGGCGAGCCGTTCGTCTGCCCGACGGGGGGCTGTGCGCAGGTGTTCCTGGCCGTCGCGCACACGGTCTCCGTCGAGTTCGACATGGCCTTCGAGGCGAGGGAGATGTCCGCGGTGCTGGAGATGGTCGGGGCCGGTCTCGGGGTGAGCATCCTGCCCACCCTCGGCCTCCCCGCGGACCTCGGCGCCGTCGTCACGCGCCCGCTCGCTCCCCGGACCCCCCGCTCCCTGGCGGTCGCCGTCGCCGACCACCGGGCTTCGTCCCCGGCCGTACGGGCGTTCCTCGACCAGGTCGCCACCACGACGGCAACAGCCTCCCCCGGCCGGTGACGACCCGCGGGCGTCACCGCGGCCGGCCGCGCAGTTCCCCGCGCCCCTGCGCGGGCCGGGGCGGGCCCCCGCACCCGGGCGGGCCCCCGCACCCGGGCGCGCCCCGGCAGGGGGCCCACCCGGAGCGGGAGCCCCGTGTCTCATCGGACGGACACCCTTTCCCTCCCGTTTCCGTAAGGCGATACGCTCCGGATCGTGGCTGAGATCCGGATTCCTGCTGACATCAAGCCCGCGGACGGCCGTTTCGGCGCGGGCCCCTCCAAGGTGCGGACCGAGGCGCTGGACGCGCTGGCCGCCACCGGCGCCTCGCTGATGGGCACCTCGCACCGCCAGGCCCCGGTGAAGAACCTGGTCGGCCGGGTGCGCGAAGGCGTGAGCGCGCTCTTCTCACTGCCCGAGGGCTACGAGGTGATCCTCGGCAACGGCGGCTCCACCGCCTTCTGGGACATCGCGACCCACGGCCTGATCGACGACAAGTCGCAGCACCTCTCGTTCGGAGAGTTCTCGTCGAAGTTCGCCAAGGCGGCCAAGCTCGCGCCCTGGCTCGCGGAGCCGACGATCGTCTCCGCCGACCCCGGCACCCACCCGGAGCCCCACGCCGAGCCGGGCACCGACGTGTACGCCCTCACCCACAACGAGACCTCGACCGGCGTCGCCATGCCCATCAGGCGTGTGGCCGGCGCGGACGACGGCGCCCTCGTACTGGTGGACGCCACCTCGGGCGCGGGCGGCCTGCCCGTCGACATCGCCGAGACCGACGTCTACTACTTCGCCCCGCAGAAGTCCTTCGCCTCCGACGGCGGCCTGTGGATCGGCGTCTTCTCCCCGGCCGCACTGGAGCGCGCCGCGCGCGTCCACGGCTCGGGCCGCCACGTGCCGGAGTTCTTCTCGCTGCCGACCGCGATCGACAACTCCCGCAAGAACCAGACGTACAACACCCCCGCTCTCGCCACGCTCTTCCTGCTCGCCGAGCAGCTCGACTGGATCAACGGCCAGGGCGGCCTGGACTGGGCCGTCCGCCGCACCGCCACCTCCGCCCGGACGCTGTACGGCTGGGCCGAGGACATCAAGTACGCCAACCCCTTCGTCTCAGAACCGGCGAAGCGCTCGCAGGTCATCGGCACCATCGACTTCAGCGACGAGATCGACGCCGCCGCGGTCGCCAAGGTGCTGCGGGCCAACGGCATCGTCGACACCGAGCCCTACCGCAAGCTGGGCCGCAACCAACTGCGCGTCGCGATGTTCCCCGCGATCGACCCGGCGGACGTCGAGGCGCTGACGAAGTGCGTGGACTACGTCATCGAGCAGCTCTGACGGCGCCGGCGGCCCCGGGGAGCCTCTGAGGCCGGCGGCCCGGGAAGCCGGGGCCGGCGGCGGGGCGGGGGCGCGGCACACCGGTCGCCGGCCCCACGCCCCTGTGCCTTCATGGAGGCATGACGACTCCCCCGAGCGAACCGCTCCGCCCCTTCGTCAAACAGTTCGCCGCGCTGCTCACCAGCCACCGCAGGGACGGCACGGGCGTCGGCACCCCCGTCAACGTGGTGGTCGAGGGCGACCACGCATACTTCCGCACCTTCAGCACCTCCTGGAAGGCCAGGCGGATGCGGAACGACCCCGTGGTGGAGCTCGCGCCGTCGACGGCCCGCGGCGTCCCCACCGGCCCGGCGGTCAAGGCCCGGGTCCGGCTGCTGGAGCACGGCGGCGCGGAGGACCGGCACGCCGCACGGCTGCTGACCCGCAAGTACCCGCTGGTGCACGGCGTGCTCGTCCCGGCGTTCCACCGGATGCGGCGGGAGGCCACGCTCCACTACGAGCTACGGCCGCTCCCCGCCGAGCGTCGCGGCGCGCGCCCGCGGTCCGACGGCGTCGCCGGCGAGCCGTAGCACCACCGGCCGGTGGCCGGCGACGACAGAAAGGGCCCCCTTCGCAGGTGACGACCCGACGGGACCCGGCGGTCTCGTCGTGGCCGGTCGCTCCCCCGGGCCCGGACACGACAGAAACCGCCCCCGTCGGCCGGTGACGGCCGGACAACTCGCCGCGCGAGTCCTCACTTGCGCCGCAAGCGGGTCCTCACCCCCGCCGCACCACCTTCTTCGCCCTGAACACCACCGCCAGCGCGATCAGCAGCACCAGCGCGCCCTTCCCGTAGTCGGCCGTGGAGCCGTGCCCGCCCGAGCCGCCGCCCGTGGCCCCGCTGCCGCCCGCGGCGCCCGAGCCCGAGGCGCCCGGCAGCCGGCCCGGGACGACCTTGCTCCGGGCGCCCTCACTGCCGTACATCAGCGTGCCGCCGTCGGGCGTGTACGTGACGGACTCGCCCTGCCCCTGCATGGGCACGTCCAGCCGGGCGTTCCGCTTGGGCCTGCCGTCCAGCCAGTCGTAGAGGATGCCGCCGAAGTAGCCGCGCAGCGCGAGGTGCCTGCCGTCCGGGGAGAACGCCCCGTCGGTCACCCACAGGTCGATGGGGGCCACCTTCCTGAAGACGTTGGTGCCGGAGGGGGAGAGCGTGGCGGGGCCCTCGTACAGGTGCCCGCCGTCCTCGTTCTTGTCGGCGATGTAGACCCGCCCCGTCTTCGGATGCACCATCAGCGCCTCGGCGTCCCGCGGGCCGTCCTCGTACGTCACGGTGTACTGGGTGGCCCGCACGGTCTGGTCGTGCAGCTCGCGGGGCTCGGGGAGCTTGTAGATCCACACGTGGGGCCAGGTGCCGCCCAGGTTGTCGCCGATGTCGCCCACGTAGAGGGTGTTGCCGGGGCCCATGGAGATGGCCTCCACGTCGCGCGGGCGGCCGACGCCCGTCATGGTGACGGTGGCGACCGTCTTCCCGGTCCGCGAGTCGACCGCGTAGATGTACGGGCCGTCGTCGCTGTCGTTGTGCGTCCAGTAGATCCCCGGGTGGAGGCGGCTGGCGGCGAGGCCGCTCGACTCGGTGATCCGCGGGTCCTCGATCGTGAACGCCCGGGGCGCGCCGTCCGCCGCGGCGGCCCCCGGGGAGAGGGCGGCGGGGCCCGCGGACAGGGCGACAAGGAGAGCGGCCCCGGCGAGGGGCGTCAGCGCACGCATGGGGCCAAGCCTGCCATCCCCGTCGCCGGGCGTACGGGGCTCGCGGCAACGGGCGGCCCTCGGGCTCGGGCGGCCCCGGGCACCGGGCGGCGCGGACCGTCCGGGATGATGACCGGATGCTGAGGTTCATGTTCGTCGGCGACTCCATGACGATAGGGAGCGCCGGAGAGCACACCTGGCGCTACCGGATGTGGCAGCACCTGTGCGCCACCTTCGGCGGCCCCTTCGCCATCGTCGGACCGCGCGAGACGCTCTACGACAAGGCGGCCGACGCCCCCGTGTCGTCCGCGTACGCCGATCCCGCGTTCCCCGCGCGGGCCCGGCGGCACCTGGCGGGCTGGGGCGAGGGCTGGCGGCACATGGCGCCGCTGATCGGCGAGACGGTGGCCCGGGAGCGGGCCGACGTGCTGCTGGTGTCGCTGGGCCTGATCGACCTCGGCTTCTTCACCGGCGCCGCCGACACCGCGGTCAGCATGCACCGGTTCGTGGCCGAGGCACGGGCCGCCAACCCGGACGTGGCGATCGTGCTGCTGCCCGTCATCCCGAACATCCGCGCGGAGTCGGACGCGTTCTTCGCCGCGGAGGTGGAGCAGTTCAACGCGCTGCTCGCGAAGGCCGTCGCCAACCTCGACCGGCCCGCGTCACCGCTGCTCGCGGCCTCCCCGCCCGAGGAGTACGACGTCCACCGCGACACCTACGACGGCACCCACCCGAACGCCTCCGGCGAGCACAAGCTCGCGGCGGCGTTCGCGGGGGCGCTGCACGAGGCGTGGGGGCTGGGCGGGCCGTACCGGCCGCGGCGGTAGGCCGGTGCGCACCGGCCGCGGCGGGCCCGGGGCACCGGCGTCCGGTGGGCCCGGGGTACCGGCGTCCGGTGAACGGTACGGCCCGCCCGGGGTGACCGGAGCCGCGGGGTCCTGAGCCGCCGGGAAGACCCGCCCGCCCGGGTGACCGGAGCCGGGGAGATCCCCCGGCCCGCCGGGGTGACCGGAGAGCCGCCGGGAGACCGTCTCCGGCTCCGGCCCGACACCGCCCCCGCACCGGCCCGGCCCCCGAACCAGCCCTACCAGCCCCGGCCCGGCCCCCGAACCAGCCCTACCAGCCCCGGCCCGGCCCCCGAACCAGCCCTACCAGCCCCGGCCCGGCCCCCGGACCAGCCCTGAACCAGCCCCGGCCCGGCATCCGGACCGCCCCGACCGGACCCCGGAGCCCCGCTCACCAGCGGTCGTGCACCTGCGGCCTGATCCTCCGGTCGTACAGGTCCCGGATCCCGCCCATGGTCTCCGGCGACAGCGGCGGCAGGTCGGCCGCGGCGGCGTTGCCGCGGGCCTGCTCCGCGGAGCGCGCGCCGGGGATGACGGTGGTGACGCCGGGCTGCTGCACGATCCAGCGCAACGCGGTCTGCGCGGGCGTGGCGCCCTCGGGGGCGAGCGCCGAGAACTCCGCCGCGGCCTCCACGCCGGTCGCGTAGTCGACGCCGGAGAACGTCTCTCCCTGGTCGAACGCCTCACCGTGCCGGTTGTAGGTGCGGTGGTCGTCGGACGCGAAGACGGTGTCCTTGGTGTAGCGGCCGGACAGCAGGCCCGAGGCGAGCGGCACGCGCGCGATGATGGCGATCCCGGCCTCGCGGGCGGCCGGCAGCACCTTCTCCAGGGGCTTCATCCGGAACGGGTTCAGGATGATCTGCACGCTGGCCACCCCCGGCCGCCCGATGGCCGTCAGCGCCTCCTCGCAGGTCTCCACGCTCACCCCGTAGCCGGCGATGCGCTCCTCGGCGACCAGGGTGTCCAGGGCGTCGTAGACCTCGCCGGAGGAGTAGACGGGGGTCGGGGGGCAGTGCAGTTGGACGAGGTCGAGGCGGTCCACGCCGAGGTTGCGGCGGGAGCGGTCGTTCCAGGCGCGGAAGTTCTCCAGGACGTAGTTCTCGGGCAGTTGCTCCATGCGGCGGCCCATCTTGGTGGCGACCAGGACGTCCGCGTCCGGGCGCGCCTTGCGGAAGGCCGCGATGCGCTGCTCGCTGCGCCCGTCGCCGTAGACGTCCGCCGTGTCGAAGAACGTCACCCCGCTCTCGACGGCGGCGTCCAGGACGTCCAGCGCCTCCTTCTCGGCCACGTCTCCCCAGTCCGCGCCGAGCTGCCATGTGCCGAGGCCGACGACGGACACCTGCTTGCCGAGCCTGCTGATCTCACGTTGCTCCATACCCCCAGTGTGACAACCCCCGCACCCGCCCCAGCCCCCACCTGCCACATCCACCCCACCTACCCCAGCCCTGCCGCGTTACCTCGTCACCCTGCGTATCGTTGTACTGCGCGGCCGCGCGCGATCAGCGGCGGCTGGGGAGGAGCGCCATGATGAAGGTCCAGGAGACCGACAGGATCGATGTCGAAGCGACCGACGGGATCGAAATGGCCGACAGCCGCGACGAGCGCACCCTGGACATGATGTTCGAGTGGCTTGAGAGGATGCCCGTCCCCGAGGGATTCAAGACCGAGATCGTCGGGGGCAACATCTTCATGGCGCCGCAGCGCGACACGCACTGGGAAATCACCCTGGACATCATCGAGCAACTGCGGGCCAAGTACCCCCGGCGTCGGCTGAAGTCCGATGTGCGCATCGACTACCCGGACCTCCTCAACGGCTTCGCCAGCGATGTGACGGTGCTCGCCGAGGACGCCGTCAAGAACGAGGCGGGCCGCTGGCGGTACCAGGACGTCGAGTTCGTCGCCGAAGTGATCTCCCGAAGCACCGGAATGAACGACTACGGCCCCAAGAAAAACATCTACGCGACCGCCGAAGTCCCCGTCTACCTCATCGCCGACCCCTACCAGGGCACCTGCCGCGTCTACAGCGAGCCCAAGGACGGCGAGTACACCACCGAGTCGAAGATCACCTTCGGCTCCGACATCGACCTCACCCGCACCCCCGTCGGCCTCGTCCTCCACACGGCCGACTTCCCCCGGGACTGACCGTCCCCACCCCCACCGCCCCCACCGCCCCCGGGTGAACGCCCGGGGGCCGGCCCGGCCTGCGACGGGCGCCTCGGCGCCCCCGCCCCCTTGATTAGAGCGCACTCGACGTCGTTGGCTTGACGACCATGGAGTACACGCAGCTCGGACGCACAGGCTCAAAGGTCAGCCGGCTGGTGCTCGGCACCATGAACTTCGGACCGCAGACCGACGAGGCCACCAGCCACGCCATCATGGACGCGGCACTGGCCTCGGGAGTCAACTTCTTCGACACGGCCAACGTCTACGGCGGTGGCGAGCACAAGGGCCACACCGAGGAGATCATCGGCAACTGGTTCGCCCAGGGCGGCGGACGCCGCGACAAGGTCGTCCTCGCCACCAAGGTGTACGGCAACATGGCCGCCGACGGCGACGCCTGGCCCAACCACGACAAGCTCTCCGCCGTGAACATCCGCCGCGCCGTGGACGCCAGCCTCAAGCGGCTCCGGACGGACCACATAGACCTCTACCAGTTCCACCACGTCGACCGGAACACACCGTTCGAGGAGATCTGGCAGGCGATCGACGTCCTCGTGAAGCAGGGCAAGGTGCTGTACGCGGGGTCGTCCAACTTCTCCGGCTACAAGATCGCCCAGGCGAACGAGACCGCCGCCCGGCTCGGCAGCTACGGCCTGGTCAGCGAGCAGTGCCTGTACAACCTCGCCGAGCGCCGCGCCGAGATGGAGGTCATACCCGCCTCGCAGGACTACGGCCTGGGCGTCATCCCGTGGTCGCCGCTGCACGGCGGCCTGCTCGGCGGCGTGCTGAAGAAGACCGCGGAGGGCGGCCGCCGCGCCGGCGGCCGGGCCGCCGACGCGCTCGCGAACCCGGCGGTGCGCAGTCAGATCCAGGCCTACGAGGACCTGCTGGACAAGCACGGCCTGGAGCCCGGGGAGGCCGCTCTGGCCTGGCTGCTCACCCGGCCCGGCGTGACGGGACCGATCATCGGTCCGCGCACCCAGGAGCAGTTGGACTCGGCGGTGCGGGCGGTCGAGCTGACGCTGTCCGAGGAGGTCCTGGCCGGTCTCGACGAGATCTTCCCGGGCACCGGCCCGTCCCCGGAGGCGTTCGCCTGGTAGCGGGCGCGCGGGCGGCGGCGCGTCTCGTGCCGTGCCGGGCGCCCCGGACGGGGCGCGGGGGCGGGGGCACCTCCCACGTCCCTACCGTGACGAAACGGACAGATCACCGCGGACCGGACACGTCTGGTCGCCCCCAGGCGCGCCGGAGGCGTCCGCGCGCCTCATCTGTTGACCGCCGCCGCCACGACGACGACCGCGAACATCAGCACGAGCACACCGGCCATGATCCGGTTCCGGGTCTTCGGGTCCACAGAGCTGAGGTTAACCGGCGCCGCGCAGCGGCCACCCGCCGACCTTGGTGTACCGGGGCTGCTCACCGGGCACCCCGCTGCGCGGCAGCGTGCTGCGGACCAGCGCCAGCTCGTCCACGGTCCACTCACTGCCGGTGAACCCGTCCAGCTCGGTCACCAGGGCGTCCAGGTCCCGCTGCGCACGGGTGCTCGCCAGCGTCAGGTGCGGGCGGTAGCGGCGGTGCCGCCCCATGTCCAGGCCCGCGCGGCGCGCCGCGGCCTCCGCGCGGTCCGCGAGCCGCCGCAGCACCGGCAGCTCCCCCTCGGCCCCGGCCCACAGGGTCCGCCCCGGCCCGAACTGCCCTCCGCCGCGCAGGGCCAGCCGGAACGGCTCCGTCCGGGACGCCGCGCGCTCCAGCCGTGCCGACAGCTCCGGCACGGTCTCGTCGGGCACCTCCCCGTAGAACGCGAGGGTGAAGTGCCAGCCGGGCCGCTGGGTCCAGCGCAGCCCGTCCACGGCCGACCCGTCGCGGCTGCGCAGCAGGTCGACGACGGCGGCCAGCTCGGCCACCACGTGCTCCGGCGGGAGGACTGCTGTGAAAAGTCTCATACGACTACGGGCACTCCCGTCTCCCGTCTCCCGTTCCCCGGTCCCTCGGCGACCAGCGCATCGTACCGAGGCCCCGTGGCACCGTGTCCCCTCCGGGAACCTCCCGGAGGGGACACGACGGCCCGAGCGCCCCGAGGGGCGCGGGGAGCGGCGCGAGCCTCACCCGATGGACAACAACGTCCCGGCCCCGTTCGGATAGCCGATGTACGCCGTGGCGGGGCTCGACGTGTCGACGCCCGTCCACGACGCCGTGACCGTCAGCGGCACACCGGGTGCCCGGGGCGGCGCGGTCGGCGAGACCGTGAGCGTCCCGGACGGCGTGGAGCCGGCACCCACGAGGTTCGCCTGGAAGGTGAACGGCGTGGCCGTGGTCCCCGGAGCGTCGCCCAGGTCGACGACGATGGCCAGGTAGTCGCCCGGAGGCAGGTCGGGCACGCTGACCCGCGCCTGGTGGGCGTCGGGCGTGATGTCCCCGACGAGCTCCAGCGGCTGCCCGGCGCCGGGATCACGCGCGACCAGCATGGTCACCTTGCCCTCCGGGTCGTCGGTCGTGGCGAAGAACTCGCCCGCCTTCGTACCCGCGGGCGCGGTGATCCGGAAGTCCCGCTCCGAGGTGCCGGACGCGGAGAGCTCCGCCGTGACCCGCGGGCCCGACACGGGGCCGTAGCCGGTGATGGTCAGGTCCAGGTTGCCCGGGGTCACCTGGAACGACGTGCCGGAGTCCGCGCCGCTGCCGGTCACCCGGTCCGGGGCGAGCAGGGTCAGCGGGGTGACCGCGATGGGGCTGCGCACCACGGTGCGGCCGGGGCCCGTCCAGGTGAGCGAGCCGGTGACCAGCTTGCCGGAGGCCGCGGTGGTCTGCTCGAAGGTGATGCCGACCTCGGCGGTCTGGCCGGCCCGGGTGAAGTGCAGGGTGGCCGGCGTGACCGTCGCCCGGATCCCGGGCAGGTCGACGGAGGCGCGGAACGTCCCGGGGCGCTCGGCGGTGAGGGTCCGGGTCACCGTCTGCCGGCCGAGGAGCTGTCCGATGGCGATGGAGGGGTAGTTGAGGTCGCTGGGGTCGGCGGCCTTCACACCGGAGCCGGTGTCGATGCCCTGGCCCTCCTCGTAGGCCAGCCAGTCCGTGCGGGACGAGTCGTACACCAGGCCCGGGTCGAGCATCCGGGCCGGGTCGACCTCACCGGAGCCCTGCGCGAACACGTCGGTGTTCGCGGCGCCGGTGGCGGTCCTGGTGTCCACCGCGGTCGTCATCATGGCCGACTTGACGGCCATCGGCGACCAGGTGGGGTGCAGTCCCAGGTAGAGCGCGGCCAGGCCGGAGATGTGCGGGGCGGCCATGGACGTGCCGGACATGAAGTCGAAGGGGTACCCGAGGCGGTTCTGCGTCGGCGGCGCCACCGCGGCGAGTATGCCCACGCCGGGCGCGGCGATGTCCGGCTTGATGAGGTCGCCCTTGTTCTGCGTCGAGGGGCCCCGGGAGGAGAACGCCGCGATCTGCGGGTAGGGCTCGCCCGAGGAGCCGCCGGGCACCAGGCTGGCGGTGGCGCCGGCCGTGCCCGCGTAGTCCCGGACCGTGGTCGCGTCGGGCGTGTTCAGGTGCACGGTGGGCACGGCGTGCGTGTCCCCGTCGGTGTCGAGGTCCTGGGTGTTCACGAGCACCATGCCGACGCCACCCGCGCGGGCCACCTCCAGCGACTTGCTCGCCCGGGCGTTGACACCGCGGTCGCACACCACGATGGTGCCCGCCGCCTTCGCCGGGTCGAGGGTGCCGGCCTGGCAGAGCGCGGCGTCGGCGGTGGTGGCGTCCGCGTTCTTGACGTCCTCGGCGAGGACCAGCCGCTCCGGGCCCACCTGCGCCGAAACGCTGGTGCTGACGCCGGTGAAGTCGCGCCCGTCGCCGAGCCGTACGGTCGCCTCCAGGGGCTTGATGGTGCTGGCGGCCACCGTGGTGGTCCAGGGGGCGGTGTTGTCCAGGCTCGCGGCGTCGGGGCCGGCGTTGCCGGCCGCCGTGGAGATGAAGACACCGGCCGCGGCGGCGGCCTGGAAGGCCTGCTGGACCGGTGAGTCGAGCGCGGTCTCAAGGGTGGAGCCGACCGAGTAGTTGATCACGTCGACGCCGTCGGCGACCGCCTGGTCGACGGCGGCGACGATGTCGGAGTCGTACCCGCCCGCATTGCCGCTCGTGTCGGTCCAGAGCGCCTTGTAGACGGCGATCTTCGCGGCGGGGGCCACGCCGCTGACCTTCCCGAAGTCGGTGCCGTTCACGGTGGCGTCCACGTCGGCGTCGCCCGCGGCCGTGGACGCCGTGTGGGTGCCGTGGCCCTCGCCGTCCCGTGCGGAGACGTAGTCGGCACGCTTGTCGGGCGGGTAGGCCGACAGCCAGGTGTCGCCGAAGTACCGGACACCCACGATCTTCGTGTTGCAGAGGTCCGCCGTGAACTTCTCGCCGGTCTGGCACGTTCCGGTGAACGTGCCGCCGTCGGCCTTGCGCATCACGATGGACGAGCCCTTGCGGTAGGGCCGGTACGGGTCCTTCGCGGTGGGCGGCGCGGTCCCCAGCGCGGGCGCGGCGAACGACGCGCTCTCCGGCCAGATGCCGGTGTCGATGTCGCCGATCACCACACCCCGGCCGGCCTCGGCGGTGCCGCCGAGCGCGGACCACAGGCCGTGCCGTCCCGACAGGCCGAGGAGGTCGGTGGACCGCGTGTCGTCGGCGATCTTGTTCAGCCGGTCCGGGGCGACCGACAGCACGCCCTTCCGGTGGGCGAGGCGGACCACCTGTTCCGCCGTCAGCTTTGCGGTGAAGCCGTCGGTCGCCACGGAGTACCGCTTGCCGATCTTCGCCCCGACGGACGCGGCGACCTGGCTCTGCCGGCCGGTGAGGTAGGCGCGGTAGCGGCGCGCGTCGGCGCCCGTGGTGTCCACCTTCGCGCCGTGGGCCGGCGCGGTGGCGGGTATCCCGTCGACACCGCCCCGGTACGACGCCACGGGCGCGTCCGCGAGGGTGACGACATAGCGGCCGGCGGCGAGGTGGCCGGCGGCCGGCACCGGCCGCGGCGGGCCCCCGGCCGCCTCGGCGGGCACGCCCGCCGACAGCGTGACCAGGACGGCGGCCGCTGCCACCGCCCCCCGGGCCGGAACTCTGCCAGCGGGTCCAAAGGATCTTCTTCGTGACGTCGACGTCACACGGTCCTCCTCTTGGGCATGGCCCGGCCGCGCGCCCCGGCCGCTCGACGGCACCGCGCCCCGCCCGGCGATGGAGGACCGACGGCGAGGGCAGGGGGGAGCGGGGGAACGGAAGCCGGGGGAAGGAAAGGGAAGGAAAGGACGGGAGGGAGCAGGCTGGTGGGGGGACGCCACGGCCTCCTCGTCGCAGCGTGGAAAGTGAACATCGCGCCACGGAAAGCTGTCCAGATACTCTGACTGGCGTTCTTGGTCAACTGGCGGAGATCGCCACGCCGCGGGAGGCCCCTCGGTGATCGGGGAGGCCCGCCATGGGTGATGCGGAGGACAAGTCGTGCTGACGGCCCTGGGGATTACTCCGTCCGACGAACGCGTCTACCGCCTGTTCCTCGAAGGCGACGACCTGACGCCCCGCCAAGTGGCCGAGGCCAGCGGCCTGACACCGGGCCGCGTCCGGGGCTGCCTCTCCCGCCTGACCGCCCTCGGGCTGCTGCGCAGGACCCACCCCGGCACCTACCAGGCGGTGAACCCCCAAACGGCGCTGCTGCCGCTGCTGAGCAGGCGCCGGCTGGAGGCGGAGGCGGCGTTCAGCGCGGCCCGCGCCGAGGTCGACACCATCGCCGACGCCTACCGGGCGGGCCAGTTGCGCGCCGACCCCGGCAACCTGGTGGAGGTGCTGTCGGGACGTGACGTCGTCATGGCCCGTGTCGAGGAGCTGAACCGGTCCGCGAGCAGCCACATATGGGCACTGGACAGACCGCCCTACCTGGGCCGGACGGACGGGGCGCAGCACAGCAACGACGACGAGCGCGCCGTCACCCGGGCCTGGCTGGCCCGGGGCATCGAGGTCCGCTCCATCTACTGCCCCGAGTCCATGGAGCGCCCCGGCCGGTTCGAGACACTGCTGGGCCTGGCCGCCGAGGGTGAGCAGTGCCGGATGCTGCCCACCCTGCCGTTCAAGCTGCACATCATCGACAAGCGCGTCGCCCTGGTGTCGCTCGTCGGGGGTGTCTACGACAGCCTGGCCGTCGTCCACCCGTCGGGCCTGCTCGACGCGCTGGTGGAGCTGTACGAGGCGTACTGGGAACGGGCCGAGCCGCTCGGGCAGGCGTCGCCGGAGGCGTCTCGGGCTCAGGGGTTCAGCCACGAGGAGGTGGTCCTGCTCGGCATGCTCAAGGCGGGCCTCAAGGACCAGGCCATCGCCCACCAACTGGGCCTCAGCACCCGCACGGCCACCCGCCGCATCGCCGCCGTGCTGGCCAGGCTGGGCGCCCGGACCCGTTTCCAGGCGGGCTTCGAGGCGGCGGCCCGCGGCCTGGTCTGAACGGCCCGGGGGCCGGCCCGGCCTGGAAGGACCGTGCGCCGGCCTGGTCCGGACGAGCCGGGTGCCGGCCTGGCCTGAGCGGCCCGGGGCCCAGACGGCTCCGCGGCTCACACCTGCGCCACGGCGTGCGCCCCGGTCCGCCCCCACGCCCCACCGGGTGGGCCGAGGCAGACCGGGACGGGCCGGGACGGGACGGGCCGGGACGGGACGGGACGGGCCGGGACGGGCCGGGACGGGACGGGCCGGGACGGGCCGGGCCGGGACGGGACGGGACGGGACGGGACGGGACGGGACGGGACCCTCACGGAGAGGGAGCGTGCGCGTGCGCTGCGGAGCATGGTCAGTTTGGGCAACGGACTGCCTTTCACGCGGAGGTGTCCGCGCCCCGGCACGGGCGCGTGGCGCCGCTGGGAGTTCACTCATCCGACCCGGCTGCCGCCCCGCCCGCGCCCGCGCCACCGGAGCCGCCTGCGCCGCACGCCGTCGTCAGGCGGGCTCCCCTGCTCTCGGCGATCCGGATCACGTCCCGCAGCGCCTCGGCCAGGCGGGTGGCGAGGAAGAGCACCTGCGCGAACGTGACCCTCCGGTCGGCGACCATGTCGTCGGCGTGCCGGAGAAGTTCCTCCGCCATGCCGAGCTGGATCGCCTCGATGCTGTCGGCGAGCCGCGACACGCGCCCGGTGCCGTCGCCCACGAGGTAGCAGGGCCCGCCGTCGGGCCGCCGCCACGGCAGCAGCCGCGCCTCGTCCGGCCAGTCCGGGGTGGGGGGTTGAGAGTCCACGGCAACTCCTTGTGGCGTCGGTGAGCTGGGACGGTTCCTTTGTGTAGCGATTCGCTCACAGAGTGGGGCGGTGCGGGTTACGCTCGCCAGCAGGTCGACGGTGACCTTGGTTCTGTCACAGGGGGATTGACGGTGGGCAATACCTACGGGGCATGGCTGAAGGCGCAGCGCGAGGCGGCGGGCATGACACAGCAGGAGCTGGCCGACGCGGCGTTCATGACGCGCTCGCACATCGCGCACATCGAGGCGGGACGCCGGATTCCGTCCCGCGAGGACGCGCGGCGCCTCGATCAGGCGCTGGGTACCGGGGATGTGCTGAGCAGTTTTCTGCCGGAGGACGATTCGGCAATCGCCGACCACTTCGCGACGGCACGCGACCTGGAACAGCAGGCGACCATCATCCACGATTTCGCGTCGATGCTGGTGCCGGGCCTCCTGCAAACCGAGGGGTACGCAAGGGCCTTGATGCGGACCGCGTTCCCCCCGTGGAGCGAAGATGAGTGTGACAGGCTCGTCGTATCACGGCTGGAACGCGCGAAGATCCTTTCAGACCCTGTGACGCCCGTATTCTGGGCGCTGTTGGACGAGGCGGTGCTTCGCCGCCCAGCAGGCGGACCCGATGTCATGGCAGCCCAGCTCATGCACGTCGTGCGCCTGGCCGAAGGCGGAAGGGTGCGGGTACACATCCTGCCGTTCGGTTTGGGGGAACACACACTGACGCAGGGAATGCTGAAGCTGATGTGGTTTGAGGATCAGCCACCGGTGGCTTACACCGAGGGCATCGGCATGGGCAAGATGATCGACTCACCTTCCATGGTGCAGCGGCTCCAACACTCCTACGCTCTCGTACTGAGTGATGCGCTGCCCTTAAAGGAGTCCATCACCCTACTCAAGGCGACAGCGAAGGAATACGGAGACCATGAGTGACCACACGATTCCGGAAGCCAGCAGGCTGACCGGCTGGCGCAAGTCGTCTTACAGCGACAACGTGGGAGGCGACTGCCTGGAGGTACTGGACATCTGGCGCAAGTCGTCCTACAGCGACAACATCGGGGCTAGCTGCGTCGAGGTCCTTGACGACCACCCCACCGGCGTACCCGTTCGCGACAGCAAGAACCCCCACGGCCCAGCCGCCATATTCGGGCCGACCGCATGGTCGGCGTTCGTCTCCGCGGTCAAGGCCGGCACCCTGTGCTGACGCCGCGGCACGCACTCGCTCCGGCGTATCAGGGGCAGCGCCCACGCGGATAGCCGAGCTGCCCGGCCGCGACGATCCACCCCAGCCCTACGCCGCCGTCGCCAGCTCCCCGCGCGGCACGAACTGGACGTGCCGCCGCCCCGGGCGCAGGTCGACCTTGAGGCGGAGGTTGGCCGCGCGCACGAGCATGAAGCCGACGACGACCGCCGCGGCGGCGCAGACCAGCCCGCCGACGCAGAAGCTGACGCGGACGCCGTAGGAGTCGGCGAGCCAGCCGAAGAGCGGGCCGCCGAGCGGAGTGCCGCCGGTGAAGACCATCATGAACAGGCTCATCACCCGGCCCCGCATCTCCGGGTCCGTGGCCATCTGCACGGAGGAGTTCGCGGTGACGTTGGTGGTCATGCCGACGATGCCGACCGGCACCACCAGCACCACGAACATCCAGTACGACGGCGCCCAGGACGCCACCGCCTCCAGGACGCCCAGGGTGAGCCCGCAGGCGATCAGCATCCGCTGCCGGGTGCTGCGGCGCCGCGCGGCGAGCAGGGCGCCGATCAGGGAGCCGGACGCCATCAGGATGTTGAAGAGCCCGTACATCCCCACGCCGCCGTGGAAGATGTCGTTGGCGTAGGCGCTGAGCCAGATGGGGAAGTTGAACGCGAACGTGCCGACGAAGCCGATCAGGACGATCGGCCAGATCAGCTCGGGGTGCCCGGTGACGTACTTCAGGCCCTCGCGGAGCTGGCCCTTGCCGCGCGGGGTGGGCTGGATCTCGTGCAGCTCGCTCGTGCGCATCAGCAGCAGCCCGGTGAGCGGCGCGAGGAAGGAGAGGCCGTTGGCGAGGAACGCCCAGCCGGGGCCGACTGCGGCGGTGAGCGCGCTGGCGACGGCGGGGCCGACGAGGCGGGCGGACTGGAAGTTCGCGGAGTTCAGGCTGACGGCGTTGCGGACCCGGTCGGGGCCGACCATCTCGGAGACGAAGGTCTGCCGGGTGGGGTTGTCGACGACCGTGACGAGGCCCGTCCAGAACGCGGCCAGGTACACATGCCAGACCTGCACGACGCCGCTGAGGGTGAGCGCGGCCAGCAGCAGGCCGCTGAGGCTCATCGCGCTCTGGGTGCAGAACAGCAGCTTCCGCTTGGCGAAGCGGTCGGCGATGAGGCCGCCGTACAGGCCGAAGAGCAGCATCGGCAGGAACTGCATCGCGGTGGTGATGCCCACTGCCGCGGACGAACCCGTCAGGCTGAGGACCAGCCAGTCCTGGGTGATGCGGGACATCCAGGTGCCGGTGTTGGAGATGACGGCGCCGGACGCGAAGAGCCGGTAGTTGCGGATCCGCAGCGAGGAGAACATCCCGTCGCGGCGGCCGGCGGGCTTGCCGGGGTCCTTGGGGCCGCCGACGGCGACGGAACCGGCGCCGGGTGCGAGGGCGCCCCGGGTGCCGGCGCCCTGGGCGGTGGCCCGCGGCACGGCCGCGGCGGGGGCGGCCGGGGAGTCCGCGGCGTCGTCGGCCGGGGCCGCGGGCCGCTGACAGTGCGCCGAGTCGTCGGCGCTCTCCCGCGGGGCGGTGTCCGCGTCCGGGGCGGTGCCTGGGTGCGGGGCGGTGCCTGGGTGCGGGGCGGTGCCTGGGTGCGGGGCGGTGCCTGGGTGCGGGGCGGCGCCTGGGTGCGGGGCGGCGCTCGCGGCCGGGGATGCCGGGGTCGCCCCGGCCGCCGCGGCGGACCGGGCGGGGTGTGGGGTCTGGGGGTGGTGGGTGGGGTCGGGTATCGGTGCGGGGGCGGAATCTGCTCCGGATCCCGTACTCAAAGGGGTTCGCCTCCTTGGCGCGGGGGCACGCCTGGCGTGCCGTGGTCGGGTGTGGTCCCCGGGGGTGGGCGGGGGCTCATGGGCGGGCGGATCAGAGTTGGGCCAGCTTCTCCAGTACCGGGGCGGCGACGCGCAGCTTCGCCCAGTCCTCCTCGTCGAGGCCGGCCGCCAGCTCCGCGAGCCAGGCGTTCCGTCGCCGGCGGCTCTCCTCCAGCATGGCCTCCGCACGCTCGGTCTGCGTGACGACCTTCTGGCGGCGGTCCTCGGGATGCGGCTCCAGACGGACCAGGCCCTTGGCCTCCAGCAGCGCCACGATGCGGGTCATCGACGGCGGCTGCACATGCTCCTTTCGGGCTAGCTCACCCGGTGTGGCCGTGCCACACCGGGCCAGGGTGCCGAGCACCGACATCTCGGTGGGGCTCAGCGACTCGTCGACCCGCTGGTGCTTGAGTCGACGCGACAGGCGCATGACCGCGGAACGCAGTGCGTTCACCGCGTCGGCGTCCTCGCCCAGGGAAAGATCCGGCATGGTCTTTAGCATAACTCATTACTCTGGCTAAGTACCACCATGACGCGCGTCACCCAGCGCCAAATGCCCACCGGACCTGCACAGGAACCCCCATCTCACCCATACGAGTGATGAGAGGCCGGAAAGTGCTACAAACCACGGCCCACCCCCGGGACCCTCGTGCCCATGGGGACCAACGTGCTGAGCCTGCGGATAGACGACCAGCTCCTCGACCGTCTGCGGAAGCACGCCGCCAGAAGGGGGGTGACCGTGCAGGACTACGTCATCCAGATGCTCGTCCGCGACGACTTCGACGAACGGTTCAGCGCCGCCGTCGAGGAGACACAGCGGTTCTACGGCGTCTCAGGCGCCTGAGGGCGACGGCCGGCGTCAGACCGACGGCCGGCGTCAGACGAGTCCGAGCGCGGGCATGAGGTAGTAGAAGGCGAAGATCGCGGCGACCACGTACATCGGGACCGGCACCTCGCGCCACCGCCCCGCCACCAGCCGCAGCGCCGCGAATGTGATGAACCCCATCCCGATGCCGTTGGTGATCGAGTAGGTGAACGGCATCAGGAGCATCGTCACGAACGCCGGGATGGCGATCGTCCAGTCGCTCCAGTCGATCTCGCGGATCGATCCCGCGAAGATCAGGAAGCCCACGGTCACCAGGGCGGGGGTGGCCGCCTGCGAGGGCACCATGGTGGCCAGCGGCGTCAGGAAGAGGGCGAGCACGAACAGACCGCCCGTGACCAGGTTGGCGAAGCCGGTGCGCGCGCCCTCGCCGACCCCGGCCGTGGACTCCACGAAACAGGTGGTGGCCGACGAGGACGACGCCCCGCCCGCCGCCACGGCTATGCCGTCCACGAAGAGCACCCGGTTGATCCCCGGCACGTTGTCCCGGGCGTCCGTGAGCCCGGCCTCGTCGCTGATGCCCATGATCGTGCCCATCGCGTCGAAGAAGCTGGACAGCAGGACGCTGAAGACGAAGAGCACACCGGTCACGACGCCGACCCGATGGAAGCCGCCGAACAGGCTCACCTTGCCGATCAGGCCGAAGTCCGGGCTGGCCACCGGGTTGCCGGGCCACTTCGGGGTGGTCAGGCCCCAGGACGGCACATGCCCCACCGCGTTGATGATCACCGCGAGCACCGTCATGGCGATGATGCTGATCAGGATCGCCCCCGGCACCCTGCGCACCAGCAGCCCCAGCGTGAGCAGCACCCCCAGCGCGAACACCAGCACCGGCCAGCCGTGCAGCCGCCCGTCGGTGCCGAGCTGGAGCGGGACGGTGGTGTGGGCGGCGTCCGGGATGCGGGTGACGAAGCCCGAGTCGACCAGGCCGATCAGCAGGATGAACAGGCCGATGCCGATCGCGATGCCCTTGCGCAGGCCGTGCGGGACCGCGTTCATCACCCGCTCCCGCAGGCCCGTGGCCACCAGGATCATCACGATGAACCCGGCCAGCACCACCATGCCCATCGCGTCCGGCCAGGTCATCCGGGGGGCGAGCTGGAGCGCCACGACCGTGTTCACGCCGAGGCCGGCGGCGAGGGCGATGGGGACGTTGCCGATGACGCCCATCAGGAGCGTGGTGAACGCGGCGGTCAGTGCGGTCGCGGTGACGAGCTGGCCGTTGTCCAGGTGGTGGCCCTCGATGTCCGTTCCGCTGCTGAGGATGATCGGGTTCAGGACGATGATGTAGGCCATCGCGAAGAAGGTGGCGAAGCCGCCGCGGATCTCCCTCACGTAGGTCGAGCCGCGCTCGGAGATCTTGAAGAAGCGGTCGATCGCGTCCCGCGGGGGCTGGGGGGTGGCCTCGGCGGCGTTCGGCATGCGGGGACCTTCGGGTTCGGGTGGGCTCCGACGTTGGCGGTACGAATACACCACACCCCTCATCCGGGACTCCGCCCCGGTCCCGCCATCCGCCCGATACGCCCGGGTTCCTCCCGCCCCCCGCCCCACCACGAACCCAAGGCGCACCGGCCACAACAACGCCGCCCCCGTAAGCTGACCGCATGCGTGGAGTTCCCAGCGTCTTCCGGCAGCCGGTCAGGCATGAAGCCCCCGCCCCCCTGGAAGGCCCCGTCGTCGCCACCATCACCGGCGGCACGATCATCTGGTTCGTCCTCTTCCTCGCCCAGCTCCCCTTCTACAACTGGTTCCACTCCCACGGCCACACCTGGTGGCTGTGGACCTGCCTCACCGGCGCCGCCCTCGGCACCATCGGCATCTGGTACGTCCGCCGCCGCGACGCCGCGATAAGGCGAGCGGCGCAGCACGCGGACTCCGACCAGCCCCCGACGACCCCGTAGAAGCCGGACCGCAACAAGCCCACGGCCCCGGACCGCCACAAGCCCACACAAGACGGATCGCAACAAACTCATAGAAGACGGACAAACCCCCCTCTCCCCCGTACCGTCTGATGCATGGCGGCCAACGAACCGGGCGGAGGGCCCACCCCCAGACCTCCCACACCCCCCGCACCCCCCGACGCCCCCCGCACCCGCGGCCTCACCTCCGCCCAGGTCGCCGAGCGCGTCGCCCGCGGCGAGACCAACGACGTCCCCGTCCGCTCCAGCCGCTCCACCACAGACATCGTCCGGGCCAACGTCTTCACCCGCTTCAACGCCATCATCGGCATCCTCTGGCTGATCATGCTCGCGGTCGCCCCCGTCCAGGACACCCTCTTCGGCTATGTGATCCTCGCCAACACCGGCATCGGCATCGTCCAGGAGCTGCGCGCCAAGAGGACCCTGGACAACCTCGCCGTCATCGGCGAGGCCAAGCCCACCGTCCGCAGGGACGGCAGAGCCGAACGCATCACCACCGCCGAGATCGTCCTCGGCGACGTCATCGAGACCGGCCCGGGCGAGAAGATCGTCGTGGACGGCACGTGCCTGGAGACGAACGGCCTGGAGATCGACGAGTCCCTGCTCACCGGCGAGCCGGACCCCGTCGCCAAGCGCCCCGGCGACGAGCTGCTCTCCGGAAGCTTCGTGGTCGCCGGCACCGGCGCGTTCACCGCGACCAAGGTCGGCCGCGACGCCTACGCGGCCCGGCTCACCGAGGAGGCGTCCCGCTTCACGCTGGTCCACTCCGAGCTGCGCGGCGGCGTCTCCGTGATCCTCAAGTACGTCACCTGGATGATGATCCCGACCGCGATCGCCCTGGCCATCAGCCAGCTCGTGGCGCACCACACCGACCTCAAGATGTCGGTGGCACGCGCCGTCGGCGGCATCATCCCGATGGTCCCGGAGGGCCTGGTCCTGCTCACCTCGGTGGCCTTCGCGATCGGCGTGATCCGGCTGGGCCGCCGCCGCTGCCTCATCCAGGAACTGCCCGCCATCGAGAGCCTGGCCCGGGTGGACACCGTCTGCCTGGACAAGACCGGCACCCTCACCGAGGGCGGCATGAGCGTCACCGAGCTGCGCACCCTGGACGGCAGCGACGAGAAGGAGGTCCGCGCGGTACTCGCCGCGCTGGGCGACACCGACCCCCGCCCGAACGCCAGCCTGCGCGCCATCATCGAGGCCTTCGCCGGCGAACGCCGCCGCCCCGCGGGCCCCGGCACCCGGGTTCTCCCGTTCTCCTCAGCCCGCGGCTACAGCGCGGCCACCCTGGAAAACGACAGGGAAGGAGAGGGAGAAAGCGGAAACGGAAGAGGAAGCGGAAACACCAACGACGCAGACCGCACCGACGAAGCCGGCACCCCCCGCACCTGGCTGCTGGGCGCCCCCGACGTCCTGCTGCCGCCCACCCACCCCCACCTGTCCACCACCGCACGCCTCAACGAACAGGGCCTTCGCGTCCTGCTCCTCGCCCGCGCCGCCCGCGACCGCGACCTGGACGACCCGGAGGTCACCGCGGACGTCCGCCCCACCGCCCTCGTCGTCCTGGAGCAGCGGCTGCGCCCGGACGCCCCGGACACGCTGCGGTACTTCGCGGCCGAGCGGGTGGACGCGAAGGTGCTCTCCGGCGACAACGCCGTCTCGGTCGGCGCGGTCGCCGCCAAGCTGGGGCTGCCCGGCGCCGAGCGCGCCCTGGACGCCCGGACGCTGCCCGCCGACCCCGACGCCATGGCCGAGGCGGTCGAGACCCACACCGTCTTCGGCCGGGTAGCCCCGCGGCAGAAGCAGCAGATGGTCAGGGCACTCCAGTCCCGCGGCCACATCGTGGCGATGACCGGCGACGGCGTGAACGACGTCCTGGCGCTGAAGGACGCCGACGTCGGCGTCTCCATGGGCTCGGGATCCGAGGCGACGAAGGCCGTGGCACAGGTGGTGCTGCTCGACAACACCTTCGCCATGCTGCCCGCGGTGGTCGCGGAGGGCCGCCGCGTGATCGGCAACATCACGCGCGTCGCCACGCTCTTCATCCTCAAGACGGTCTACTCGGTGCTGCTCGCGATCCTGGTGGTGCTGTTCCAGGTCGAGTACCCGTTCCTGCCGCGGCACCTGACGCTGCTGTCCACGCTCACCATCGGCGTCCCGGCGTTCTTCCTGGCGCTCGCGCCCAACACGGAGCGGGCCCGGCCGCAGTTCGTGCGGCGCGTGATGCGGTACGCGATCCCCGGCGGCATCCTCATGGGCGCGGCCACCTTCGCCACGTACATGCTGGCCCGGCACTACTACACGGGCAGCGGCGCCCTCGCCGCGGAGACCAGCGCCGCCACGCTCGCGCTCTTCCTGATCTCCCTGTGGGTGCTGGCGATCGTCGCCCGCCCCTACACATGGTGGCGGGTCTGCCTGGTGCTGGCCATGGGCCTGTGCTTCCTGCTGGTGCTGACCCTGCCCGGCCTCCAGGAGTTCTTCGGGCTGAAGCTGGTGGGCATGGCGGTGCCGTGGGCGGCGGTGGCCATCTCGGCGGTGACGTCGGCCGGCCTGGAGATCGTGTGGCACAAGGCCGGCCGACGCGGGGCCGTCTGAGGGCTAGTTCACGTCGACGAAGTCACCGGCGGCCTTCACGGCCGGGGTGGTGGAGGTGCCGGCGAAGGAGTAGCGCCAGTACCCGTCGGTGGCCGCCGTGACCGTGGTCCTCAGCTCGCCGGTGCCGTCCGTGGTCAGCGTCTTGACGGTGCTGTAGGTGCTGGAGTCCTTCTTGCGGAACTGCAACTGCACCTTCTGTCCGGTGTAGCCGTGGTAGGCGTGGTCCTCCCAGTTGGCACGGGAGAGCTTGCCGGTCACGGTGATGGCGGCGCCCTTCTTCACCGGCTCCGGGGAGGCGTTGACCGTCTGCTTGGACAGCCGCTGGACGTGGTGGGTGGTGTAGTAGTCGTCCCAGAACACCTGGTTGTCGTGGGAGAGGGCGCCCACCGTCACGTGCCAGGTGCCCGCGAGCGCGTTCATGGAGAGGTCGGAGCGCGGGTCGATGGTGTAGCTCAGCACGCACGTGGACGTGGTGGCGTCGACGGCGGTGCAGGTGGCCTGGTCCTCGTTCGGCAGCAGCAGGCCGTCGATGGTGCCGAGGTCGGTGCCGTGCCACAGGTCCAGATAGGCGTCGCGGATGCCCGCGGGGTGCGAGGCGGTGACCGCGACCTTGATCGTCTTCTTGTCCGTGGTGCCCAGGACGATGTCGGCGCCACCGTGCACGCGCACGTCCATGACCACCGGCTCGGTGACGTCAGCGCTCACCGCGGCGCGCGGCGCCTTCTTCGCCGGGGCGTCGCCGAACCGCGAGGCGGCGTCCGGCGCGGTGAACGCCTCGTGGGCGCCCGTGCCACCGGCGGCCTGCGCGGCGGGGACGGCGAACGCGGTCAGAGCCAGGGCGCCCGACATCGTCGCGGCGGCCACCAGGGTGCGAATACGCATGTGTTCCCCATGTGGAGAGGGGACCCCGGGGTGCCGTTGGACGGCACGCACGGGGCCCGGGTGATCCAGGAGTCTGCTGACTCAGGGGATCAGACCCCCAAAGGGGGAGAGAGGTTGTACAAGAGGTGAATTCTCCGTGACCGACTCTCCGTCGCTTCTCCACGGCCACCGCCCGGCGCGCGGAGGCGGCGCGGGCGGTCAGTCGAACCAGCGGTCCCGGGCCAGTTCCGCCGTCCGGGACGGATCCTCCAGCAGCGCCGCCACCTCGAAGCGGCGCGGCCACTCGCCGGCCGCCCACGCCAGGCCCGCCGCGACCCCCTCCAGCGTCGCCGCGTGCACCTCGCCGTCCTCGGTGCGGTACCAGTCCAGCTCGACTCCGTCCACGACCAGTTCCTCGTGCTCGACGTACGACCCGGGAGTGCCCGCGCCCAGCAGCACCCGCACCGACTCGGGCACCTCGCGCCGGGCGCCCTCGCCCCGCACCTCGCCCGGGACGGTCTCACTGAGGCGCCGCACCTGGAACAGCTCCGCGAGGTCCGCGGCCGCGGCGGGCGGCACCGGCAGCAGCGGGCGTCCCGCCGCCAGCGGCAGCACGTCCGGGGAGTCCGCGACCAGCGCCTCCCGGGCGTCCACGACCACCACCCGGCCGCCGCCCCCGGCGCCCTCGGCACTCTCCACGGCCCGGAGCTCGTCCGGCAGCGTCACCTGCTGCGGGTCCAGCTCCGCCAGCGCCCCGTACAGGCCGTGCAACTGGGCGGCGCCGACCTCGCGGTCCGGGTCGGCGAGCCGGTCGAGCAGCTCGGCGGCGCCGCCCGGCTCGTCGAGCAGCGCGGCCACCGAGGTGCGCACCCCGAGGGCCCGCAGCACCTGCTCGTCCTCGAAACCGGTGGCGTCCGCGGAGTCGTACAGGCCGGCCAGCAGCGGATCGCCGCCGGCGGCGCGCAGCCCGGCGGGCCTGCGGCCGTCCAGCACCGGGTGGCCGCGCAGCCACCACGCCGTGTACGGGCGGACGGTCTCGGAGGTGCCGTCCGGCAGCAGGATCCGCACCGGCTGCGTCAGCGCGTCCCGCAGCGGCGGCCGGGACAGCATCGCCAGCGCCTGCGGCCAGCGGTCCTCGTCGACCAGGTCCAGGTCCCGCACCGCCACGATCTCGGTGGCCACCGGCGGCACGGAGGTCCGCCCGCCGCCCGACCACCATCCCTCGTCGTCGCCGCTCCCCGGCGACGATGACAACTGCAGCCGGTCCAGCACGTCCTCGCACCAGACGTCCACGGCGTCCAGCAGGCCGACGTCGTCCGGCTCCGCGTAGTCGCCCTCGCGGGGCTCCAGGTCGTCCGGGTCCAGGACCACGTCGGTGGCACGCACCAGTTGGAATTCGGCCAGCGCACCGCACGCCGCGAGCGGCTGGGTGCCCCAGCGCTCGGCCAGCTCGGCGTCCACCTCGGCCAGTTCGCCCTCCCGCATCACCTGCGCGAACGGGCTGCCCGGCACCACCAGCTCGCCCGCGGGCGCCAGCTCGCCGTCCTCGTCCGGCAGCGCGAGGGCGCCGAGCCAGGGCTCGTCGCCGGGTTCAAGACCCGCGTCCCGCACCAGCGCGAGCACCACCTCTGCCAGCTCCTCCGCGTCCAGGCCGCGGGTCTCCTCGCCGCCCGGGCCGTCCGGGAACCAGTCCGGCTCGTCGTCCAGCGACGCCGCCACCGCGGCCCGCACCTGCGGGGTGGTCAGCACTGCACGCGGCGAGGCGGGCAGCGCTCCGAGCTTCTCCAGGAGGGGGTGGGCGGCGTCGGGGTGCGCGACCTTCAGGCCGAGGCGGGCGAGGGCCGTGGGGGACGGAACGGAGGCGCTCGTGCCGGTGCGGGCGGTGGCACCGGCGGGCTCGGCGGCCGTCTCCGACGAGGGCAGCGGGAGCAGGACGTGGCGGGGGCCGATGGTGGTGCGCGGCATCGCGGGGCCCTGCTCGCCGGTGTCCTCCTCCGCCTCGCCGCCGCGCGGGGCGCCGCCGGCCAGCGGGACCGGCAGGCCGGTCAGCCGCTCCGGGTCCACACCCGCCAGGCTGTCGTACAGCCGCCACCACCAGCCGGGTTCGCGCTCCAGGCCGGCGAGCCGGTCGATCGCCTCCGTCAGCGGCACCCGGGCGACCCCCAGGGTGCGCAGCTCCACCCGGCGCTCCAGGCCCGCGGGCAGCAGGCTGGGCAGCACCTCGGCCAGCACCCGTACGGTCTCGGCGCCCGCGCCCTCCACCACCTCGGCGTCCCGCGGACGCAGCGCGGCCGTCCCGGCCTCGCCGGGGCCGCCCCGGTCGAGGTCGCCGAGGTCGTCGGTCCAGACCGGACCCGGTTCGGCGGCGGTCGTCGCCAGGGCCGGCGGCAGGAACGGGGTGCGGGGCAGCCGCTCCAGGATCGCCCGGCGCAGGGCACCGTCCAACTCGCCCTTGCCGAGCGGTCCGGGCACCAGGTCGAGCAGCCCCGTGCTCACCGGCCGCCAGGCGGCCAGCAGCGCGGCGTACGTGTCCGCTGCGCGCTCCACCAGGAAGTCGGTGAGCGGGCCCGGGGCGACGTGCCGGCGCGTGGTGTCCAGCGGCAGCGAGGCGATCAGCAGCGCGGGGACGCCGAGGGGTTCGTCGCTCGGCGTCGGCGCGTGCACCACGGGCTCGGTGCCCGGGCGGCGCGGGGCGCCGTCGTCGTCCACCGGGACGGCCCAGGTGACCGACCAGTGCGGGCGGAGGCGTTCCTCGATGGGGCGGTCCTTGAGGAGTTCCCTGTCCAGCGCGCCGTGGACGTGGGCGGTGCGCCAGCGGGTGGTGCCCTCGCGGGTGTCCTCGATGAGGGTGAGGGGTTCGGGGGCCGGGGTGGGCGCGCCGGTGGGGGCGGGCTCGCGGGTCGGGGTGGGCTCGGCGGCGGCGGGGGCGGGCGGCGCGGCTTCGCCGCTCGGGGCGGTGCGGCGGCGGAGGGTGCGGGTGCCTGCGGGGGTCTCCACGACGACCTCGGTGAGGCCGGGGAGCGTCAGGAGGAGGGCCGCGTCGATGCCGTCGAGCAGCCGCTCCACGAGGTCACGGGCGGCGGCGTCCCGCAGCGGCAGGATCACGACCGTGTCGTAGCCCTCCGGGGCCGTGCCCTCGGCCGGGAACGGCAGCCGCAGCAGCGGTACGTGCCCCTCGCGCCGGCGCAGTTCGTCGCGGAGACCGCTGCTGTCCCGGGCGATCTCGGTGGCCAGCCCGCGGGCCTCGACGAGCGACCAGCGGACGCCGCCGGTGCGGCCGACGATCGCGGGCTCGTCGCTGACGGCGAGGACGGCGGCGAAGCCCACGCCGAACCGGCCTACGGGGGCCGGTTCGGCGGGGGTGTGGGCGGTGCCGGGGGTGCCGGGGGCGCCGGGGGCGGGGGTGCCCGGGGTGTCCGGGGTATCCGGCTCGTCGCGCTTGGCCGAGGCGCGGAGGGTGGAGAGGGATTCGACGCCTGCCGCGTCGAGGGGGGCGCCGGTGTTGGCGGCGACCAGGACGTCGTCGTGCAGGGTGAGGCTGAGGCGGCCCGGGGTGCGGGCGCGGGCGGCGGCGTCAGCGGCGTTCTGGGCGAGTTCCACGATCAGACGGTCGCGGTAGCCGCCCAGGGCGAGGTCCTCTTCCGCGTTGGCGTCCTCGCGGAAGCGGGCGGGGCTGGTGCGCCAGGCGTCGAGGACGCCGCGGCGCAGGCGCGCGGTTCCGAAGGGGTCCGCCCCTTCGGGGGCCGGCCGCACGGACTTGCTCACGGTGGTCACTCCTCGTTACCGAACCTGCACTTCACCGGGACGACGAGGGTACGCCGCCGCCCGAAGGTACCGCGTGGGGGCTGGGGGGGTGGGTGGCTGGGGGTGCCTGGTCACCGGGTGCCTGGTCACCAATGCGCCTTCTGCCTCGTCAGGGCGCGTGGCGCGATGGCGCGTGCGGGTTTCGCTGTGGGGCGAGGGTGTGGCGTGTACGGGTTTCCTCGTGGCCGGTGCGCCTTGGGTTTCGTTGTGGGGCGGGGCCGCGGGGGGATCTCCTCCCCCACTGCCTTAAAGGCGTGGGAGGTGCCCCCACGGTCCGGCGCCCTCCGTAGACGTTCGAGCTCGCTGGTCTTGGCGCCGGCCTCCCCCAGTGCCTTAAGGGCCTGGGGGAGGGTGGGCACAGCCCACGGCCCACCGCGCCTGAACGTACCGGCCCGCGCCGCCAGGGGCAGGGGGAACGGGAGAGGCCCACCACCCGGGATGGGGAGCCGCCGCCGCTCGGGGGGAGGGGTTGGAGGCGGGCGGCACAACGTGGTGCCGTGGGGGGCTAGCTGTGGCCGAGGTCTTCGGGTGGGGTGCCGGGCTCGACGGAGCCCGAGTCGTCGGAGGGGCGAAGGGGAAGCGGGTCCACCCGCGTCTCATCGATCACCGGCGGCGCCGGCTGCGGAGCCCGCGGCATCACCGCCGCCTCGGAATGCCCCCCACACCCGAACGCCAACGACACCACATGCCCGTCAGCCGGCGAGTACTCGTTCGCACAGATCCCGAAGGCCTGCCGCAACGACCCCGCGACCGGCACCAGGAACCCACAGCTCACACAGGACGCGGGCGCCGCCTGCGCCATCGCCGTCCGCGGCCCGTACGCCTCCTCCCAGCGCTCCGCCGCCTTCCGCAGCCCGTACCGGGAGAGCACCCGCGGCCGGGTCATGCCCAGTTCCTCGGCGACGGAGGCGATGCTGCCGCGGGACGGCGCGGTGGGGAGGTTCGCCGGAGGGCCGGAGGTGACCTCGGCGTCCTCGGCCTCGACGAGGTCGGCCATCTCGTGCGACACGGCGGAGTTCGGCGGCGGCACGTCCTCGCCGGAGAATCCCGGTTCGAGCCGGAGGTCGTCGGCGTCCGTGGGGAGCAGGTCGCCGGGGCCGAGGTCGCCGGGGCGGAGCCGTTCGCTCCAGGGCACCCACTCGGGTGCGAGCAGGGCGTCGGGGCCGGGCAGCAGCACGGACTCGTCGAGCGTGACGACCTTGGCGCGGGAGGCACGGGTGACCGTGACGGCCCACCGCCAGCCGCGGTAGCCCGGTTCGTTGCACTCGAAGAGGTGCGTGACGACGCGGTCGCCCTCACCCACCGCGGCGACGTGCTCACCGACCGCACCGGGGGCGGCGGCCTCCTCCGCCGCGGCCCTGGCAAGGCCGACCGCCTCGGCGCACAGACGGTCAGGGGTACGGCCTCGCGTTGTCGCTGCGCTCACAGGTATCGCTTCTCTCCTACGCCGTCTCACGGGTGCGCTTCCGGTCGGCGAGGGTGCGGACGGAGCGGACCGGGGGGCCGCGTCGACGTCCGCGCCCGGTCGTCCTCGGGCGCGCCTGCTGCCTCCATTCTGCGGGATGCTCGCAGGCGCGGGGGTGAGTGGACCGCCGCGGGGCGCGTTACGCACGCTACCTCTTCTGGGCCCACGGTCCCACACCCCCGGGTGACCACGCCGCGCGCCGCCCCGTCCACACAAACTCTCCCCCAGCCCCGACCCCGGGTTCTCCGGCCCCTTGGACCACCTCCACGGGGGGTTCCTCCCCCTTCCCCGTCTGCCGCTGGTGGGCCCTCTTCCCCGTCTGCCCCTGGCGGTGCGGGCCGGCACCGTTCGGCGCTATACGCCAGGCTGTGCCCACCCTCCCCCAGCGCCTCAAGGGCTTGGGAGGTACTCCCAGTCCTGCGGTACGACTGCCTGCGGCGCACGAGGTGGGAAGGTGCGGGCCCACTGGTCCGCAGTCGCCGACGAGAGGTGAGGGGACGTGGGGGGATGTCCGCCCTGGGGGTACCTCCCAGGCCTTTAAGGCACTGGGGGAGGCCGGCGCCACGACCAGAGAACCCTCCAGTGTGCGGAGGGCGCCGGACCGTGGGGGCACCTCCCACGCCTTCAAGGCAGTGGGGGAGGAGATCCCCCCGCGGCCCCGCCCCACAACGAAACCCAAGGCGCACCCGCCACGACGAAACCCGCACCCGCCCCAGCCCCAAGCACCACCACGAACCCGCCGCGGCGTCACCGAAGCCAGGGCACGTAGACGCCGAGGCATGCGGTGCCTACCGCCAAACGTGCCGCGTGCAGCGTGCGAAGCGAGCTAGTGGGAGGCATCTGGGGGCACTATGACGGAGTGGCAGCCGCACGGGCGTCCCTGACCGCCGGCGGACCCGGCCCGCTGCGCCGGACCGTCCGGGCACTGGCCCACGCCCTGAACTTCCCCCTCACCCTCGCAGCCCGCACCATCCGCAAGGCCACCAACGCCCACGGCGCCGGCGAATCCGGCCTCGGCAAGCTCATCGAGCTGCACAGCGTCAACGGCGCCGGCGACGTCATGATCACCGTCGCCCTCGCCTCGACGGTCTTCTTCTCCGTCCCCACCGACGAGGCCCGCGGCCGCGTCGCCCTCTACCTGGCCGTCACCCTCGCCCCCTTCACCCTCCTCGCCCCCGTCATCGGCCCCCTCCTCGACCGCATCCCGCACGGTCGCCGCGCCGCGATGGCCACCGCGATGCTGGCCCGCGTCCTCCTCGCCCTGCTGCTCTCGAACGCGGTCGTCACCGGCTCCCTGGCCCTGTACCCGGCCGCCCTGGGCGTGCTCGTCGCGTCGAAGGCGTACGGAGTGGTGCGCAGCGCGGTCGTACCGCGGCTGCTGCCGCCCCGCTTCTCGCTGGTGAAGGCGAACTCCCGGGTGACTCTCGGCGGCCTGCTCGCCACCGGCGCCGCCGCCCCGATCGGCGCCGGCCTGCACCTGATCGGCCCCCGCTGGCCCCTCTACGGCGCCTGTGTGATCTTCATCGCGGGCACCGTGCTCTCCTTCCAGCTCCCGCCGAAGGTCGACTCCGGCAAGGGCGAGGACAAGGCGCTCCTCGCGGCCGACGAGGAACACCTGCACGGCCCGCGCACGGCCCGCGCGGAACGCGAGGCCCGCGAGCAACACGAGGCACACGAGAGGCCCGGGGAGCGCGGCCGCCGCCCCGGGCTGCGCACGGTGGGCCCCGCGGTGACGCACGCCCTGGCGGCCAACGCGGTGCTGCGCTGGCTCTCCGGCTTCCTCATCTTCTTCCTCGCGTTCCTGCTCCGCGAGCACCCGCTGGCGGGGCAGAGCGCCGCGGTGTCGCTGGGCGCGGCGGGCGTCGGCGCGGGCGCGGGCAACGCGCTGGGCACGGCGGTCGGCGCCTGGCTGAAGGCCCGGGCACCCGAGGTGATCGTCGTCACGGTGGTCGCGGTCGCGGCCGGGGTGGCCGTCACCGCCGCCGCGCTGTTCGGTGCGCTGCTGGTGGCGTGCCTGGCCGCGACCGCCGGGTTCGCGCAGGCGCTGGCGAAGCTGTCGCTGGACGCGATGATCCAGCGGGACGTGCCGGAGGAGGTGCGCACGTCCGCGTTCGCCAGGTCGGAGACGCTGTTGCAGATGGCGTGGGTGATCGGCGGCGCGGTCGGCATCGCCCTGCCGCTCAACGGCACGCTGGGGCTCTCGGTCGCCGCGGGCGTGGTGGCCACCGGGTGGCTGACGACCGTACGGGGGCTGTTGTCCGCGACCCGGCACGGCGGTGCCCCGGGCCGTACGAGAGTGGTCTGAACCGGTTGGCTCGGTACACCGGGCCGCGGCCCCCGTGGCGCCCGGCCGCCGCCCCGGCACGACCCGCCACCACGCGGCACGGCACGCCGCCGCCGCACCCCGCGCCCCGCCTACCCGGCGGATAGCCTGCGCCCATGACCTCCCCGCCCCCGGCGGAACCGCGCCCCGGCACCGTCCAGCCCCACCGGATCCACCGCACCAGCCGCGTCCACCGCACCCAGAGCGCGCTCCTGACCCGCGGCCCCCACGGCACGCGCCGCCCCCACCGCACGCCCCGCGCCCGCCGCCCCGCCACGACGGCCACCGCGGCCGGCGCGGTCTGTGCCGCGCTGCTCGCGCTCTCCGGGTGCGGCAAGCCGACGCCGCTGGCCACCGTCACCGTCGGCCAGGACTCGGTGCACACGGAGGCGGCCTGTTACCGGGACGGCAAGCAGGTGCCGGCGGCGGAGCTCGAGCGCTGTCTGAGGCAGCGGGACTTCCACAGCATCGGGGTGGACCCGGACGCCACGGTCCGGTTCGGGGTGGATCCGGACATCGCCGACCAGGGCTGGACGATCCTCCTGAACGGCCGGTCGCTCACCGACGCCACCGGAAAGACGTACCGCACCATCCCGGGCAGCGTGTTCTTCAACCCGCAGTTCGGTGCGCAGGGCGGCGCCAGCACCGTGAGCATCCTGGAGGGCAGCGCGAGCCGGCCGATCGGCCTATGGTCGTTCACGTTCAAGAGGAAGACCTGACCCCGGGGCCGTGCGCCGGTGCGCCCGGTACGCCCGTATACGGTCAGTACGACCCGTACACCAGGAGAACGAGCACCGCGACCAGCCCACAGCCCGATCATCCGGACCGCCCGGACCGCCCGGACCGCCGGAACCACCAGACCCACCAGACCCAACGGACCCAACGGACCCGCCGGAACCACCCGACCCACCGGACCCAACGGACCCGGCGGACCCGGCGGAACCACCCACCACGAAGGACAGCCACGCCGCCCATGCGCATTCTCGTCGCCACCGCGGTCGCCCCGGAGCGGGACGCGGTGGCGGAGGCGTTCGCCACCCCGGCCCGCGGCCCGGGGGCGCCTCCCGCGCCCGTGAGGCAGTGGGAGAGGCTCCCCGGTGCCGTCCTGCTCTCGCCGGCGGACGTCCCGGTGCCTCCCGACCGGCCCACGGCACCGGACGCAGGCGTGCCCCCCGGCGCCCGGGCGCCCCGCTGGGACCTGCTGGCCGCCGGCGTCGGACCGGCCCGTGCCGCCGCCGGCACCAGCGCCGCGCTGACCGCGGCGGCGCTCGCCGGCGACCCGTACGGGCTCGTCGTCTCCACCGGCATCGGCGGCGGCTTCGCGCCCGCCGCGCCGCCCCTCTCGGTCGTCGTCGCCGACGCGATCACCGTCGCCGACCTGGGCGCCGACACCCCGGACGGCTTCCTGCCCGTCACCGCCCTCGGCTTCGGAACCGTCACACACCCGGCGCCCCCCGCCCTGGTGCGGGAGGCGGCCGCCGCGGCCTCGGCGGTCACCGGCACCGTGCTCACCGTCTCGACCGTCACCGGCACCGCGGAGCGCGCCGCCACGCTCCGGGCCCGCCACCCGGACGCCGTGGCCGAGGCCATGGAGGGGTTCGGGGTGGCGGAGGCGGCGGCCGCGCACGGCGTGCCGGTGCTGGAGGTGCGCGCGGTCTCCAATCCCGTCGGCCCCCGCGACCGGGACGCCTGGCGGATCGCGGAGGCGCTGGCGGCACTCACCGAGGCGTTCGGGAAGCTCAGGCCCGTACTGGAAGGTTGGATAGATCATGAACACGACGCCCGACACGACGCCCGGCGCGAGGACCCCTGACGGCCCCCTGCGGATCGCCTACTCGCCCTGCCCGAACGACACCTTCACCTTCGACGCCTGGGCGCACGGCCGGGTCCCCGGCGCGCCCGCGCTGGACGTCACCTTCGCCGACATCGACATCACCAACGGCATGGCGGAGCGCGGCGAGCACGACATCCTCAAGGTGTCGTACGCGGTGCTGCCGTGGGTGCTGGACCAGTACGCGCTGCTGCCGTGCGGCGGCGCGCTCGGCCGGGGCTGCGGGCCGCTGGTGCTGACCGCCGAGCCGGGCCGCGACCTCACCGGCGCGGTGGTCGCGGTGCCCAGCGAGAAGTCGACGGCGTACCTGCTCTTCCGGCTCTGGGCCGCGGACACCGTGCCGGGCGGGGTCGGCGAGATAGTCGTACTGCCGTTCGACCAGATCATGCCCGCGGTGCGGGACGGCAAGGTGGACGCGGGCCTCGTCATCCACGAGGCCCGCTTCACGTACCAGAACTACGGCCTGCACTGCCTAGCCGACATGGGGGAGCACTGGGAGACCACCACGGGCCTGCCGATCCCGCTGGGCGCCATCATCGCCCGCCGCTCGCTGGGCGCGGGCACCCTGCGGCGGCTCGCCGAGGCGGCGCGCGCGTCGGTCCGGATGGCCTGGGACGACCCGGAGGCGTCCCGTCCGTACGTCCTGGAGCACGCCCAGGAGATGGACCCCGCGGTGGCGGACCAGCACATCGGCCTGTACGTCAACGAGTTCACGGCCGACCTCGGCGAGGACGGCTACGCCGCCGTGCGGGGCCTGCTCACCCGGGCGGCGGCGGAGGGGCTGGTTCCGGCGGTGCGGGCGGAGGCGCTGGCGTTTCCGTGAGCGCCGGCCCGGGCCGGGGCCCGGGCCGGGACGGTTGGCCCGGTGGGCCCCGGCGGCCCGGTCGGGTGCGTCGGGGTTCCGCGCGGTTCCCCGCGCCGCTGGGCGGGCCTGGGTCAGACGTCGAGCTGGTCCGCCACGGCGCGGAGCAGGCCGGCGATCTTCTTGCCGGATGTCCTGTCCGGATAGCGGCCCTTCTCCAGCATCGGGGTGATGTTCTCCAGCAGCGTCGTCAGGTCCTGCACGATCGAGGCCAGTTCATCGGGCTTACGGCGCTGGGCCGCGGCGACCGAGGGGGTCGGGTCGAGAATGGTGACGGAAAGTGCCTGGTCGCCGCGTTGTCCCGCCACCACGCCGAATTCGACGCGCTGTCCCGGCTTGAGTGCGTCCACACCGGCCGGCAGTACGGAGGAATGAACGAAGACGTCGCCGCCGTCGTCGCGGGAGAGAAAGCCGAAGCCCTTCTCGCTGTTGAACCACTTGACCTTGCCGGTGGGCACCTGAAGTCCTCGTCCTCGTACTTGTGTCATGCCGCTTCACGGGTGAAAAACGGCTCTGGATAGCACTACAGCGGGTCACCCGACCCGCCGTCACCAAGGCTAATGGTCCCGTGGCCGGTGACAAGACGCTGCCGGAGTTCCTTCGCGCTGGGAACTACCCTGGTCGGGTGCGTGACAAAACCACTCGGAGCGGCGGTGGCGCGGGAGATCGGCTGGTTCGAATCGGTGCGATCGTTTTCTTTGCCGGGGCCGTGGCCACTCTGATCACCGTGGCACCGCTGTTCCTCGGGGTCAAACCTTTTCCGGCGTATATGTTCGCCCTGAGCATGCTGATGGCCGTGGGGTTCGTGATCGCGGCGGTCGGGCTGCTGCGGGTGGTGGCGGCGCAGCGGCGGTAGCGGGGGTGACGGCTGTGCCGTGGGGGCCGGGCTCCTCGCGTCAGGCCGCGGCTGCCACGTGGTCGTCCAGCCACTCGGGGAACGCGTGGAGATCGGCCAGAACCGTGTCCGCGCCCGCCGCGAGGAGTTCGGCCTCCGTGCAGGGGCCGGTGGCCACCGCGACGGACACCGCGTCCGCGGCGCGGGCACCCCGTACGTCTCCGACGTGGTCGCCCACGTAGATGCTTGCGCCGTGCCGGCGCAGGGCCGCCGCCTTGCCCTCCGCCCACAGGTCTCCGACCACGACGTCGGCCTCGATGCCCAGGTGGCGGACGTGCAGGAGGGCGTTGGGCCCGTGCTTGGCGGTGACGACGACCGCGCGGCCGCCGGCGGCGTGCACGGCGTCGACGGCCTCGCGGGCGCCGGGCATCGCGAGGGTTCTGGTGATGGCGTGGGCGGGGTACATCGCGCGGTAGAGGTCGCTCGCCTCCGCGATCCGCTCGGCGGGGAACCAGTTCGCCATCTCCTCGTCGAGCGGGGGGCCCAGGCGGGTGACGGCCAGGTCGGCGTCTATGGGGACGCCGGTGGTGGTGGAGAGGGCCTGGTAGACGGCGCGGATTCCGGGGCGGGAGTCGATGAGGGTCATGTCGAGGTCGAAGCCGACGGTCAGGGCGGGAGAACTCATACCCGCCATTGTGCGCGGCGCTCGTGCCGACCGGTGCGGCTTGTGTTCCGCCGCGGGGCGGGGTGCTGCGGCGCGCGGCTCTCGGCGTGGCGCTCGACGCTGCGCGCGTGCGGGTTTCGTCGTGGCGGGTGCGCCTCGGTTCTCGTTGTGGGGCGGGGCCGCGGTGGGAGAGCCACCTCCGCCCCCGCCCGCCCGTGGTAAGGAAGGGGGAGAGCCGTCCCATCTGCCCGTGGGAGTCACCGTAGGGGGCCGGGGCGAGGCCCCGGAGGGTCACGGGGAGCAGGTGACCGTGGGACCGTTGAGCATGGCGCCGGTGACGTGCTGACCCACCGGAGTCCAGTACCCCAGCATCGACACCACCGTCGAACAGGCCCCCGGCACGGCGACCCGCACGACCACCCGCGCCGCCCGCCCCGGCTGCACGTCCGTGAGCGCACAGTCCAGCGCGTACCCCACCCGCGCGTTCGACGGGTAACTCCCCGTCAGGGGATTCACGCACCGCCGGTCCGCCGAGGCCAGCACGACCCCCGACGCCTCCTCCCCGATCAGCCCGAGGCGCGCGCTGCTGTCCCCTTCCCCCGTCCGGGAGATCGTGTACGTGAGGGTGGTCGTCCGCCCGGCCCGCACCACCCGCGGATGCACCTCGATCCGCCGGGTGACCGGCGGTTTCCGAGCGGTGAGGGTGAACGTCCCCCGCACCTGCCGCCGCACCACGGGCGCGGCCCGCCCGGTGGGCCGCGTCTCGGTCGCGGCCGTGATCTCGTACGTGCCCGGCCCCGGATACCCGGCCCGCTCCGCGAGCACACCGGAGGCGACGACGGCCGCCCCGCGGCGCGCCGGCCGCGCCGTCCACGTACCCGACACCCGGCACGCACAGGACTCAAGCGCCGTCACGGTCATCGCCGCCCCCGCGAGGGTGACGCACAGCCCCGCCGGGCGGTGCCCCGCGGGAGCGCAGTACGTGACGGGGGCGGCGGGGTCCTCGGCCGGTGCGGCGGCCGCGGGCGGCGGCCACAGCAGTGCGGCCGTGAGCGCCGCCGTCACGGTCGTCCCGACGGGGCCGGGGCACGGTCTGAGTCCAAGGCGCATGGGTACTCCGAGCAGGGGGAACGTGCTGGTCCAGCACCGATCCTGCCGGGCTCGGCCGCCCCGCGCGCGCCGGGTGGGCTATCAGGAGGTGCGCGCCGGGACCTTGGTCACGAACGTCCGCGCTGCGACCGCCAGATGAGGAAGAGCGCCGAGGCGAGGGCGGCGCCGCGCACCACCCACGGCCAGGTGCCGGAGACCGCGTCGTTCATGTGGCCGTCGGCGATGGGCTCGCCCCAGCGGCCGTTCTGCCGGCCCCACAGCCAGACCGCGCCGACGGCCACGGCGAGGCCGGGCAGGAAGACGACGGCCCACTTGGTCTCCGCCGCCGTCAGCCGCCGCGACGCGTAGGCGATGACCCAGCCGAGGCCGAGCGCGATCCAGTTGCCGACCGCGGCGCCCGCGACGAGGAGGGCGGCGGCGAGCAGCAGCAGCGGGTTGGTCCAGCGCCTGGCCCCGGCGGCCGCCTTGGCGGCGGGGGCCGCACCGGCTCCCGGCCGCAGCAGCCGACGCCACCCGCCGCGCGGGACAGCGCTCGGCGCGGCGCCGTCCGGCCCGGCGGCCTCGTCCGCGCCGCGGACCTCGTCCGCCTGCTTCCTCTCGTCGAACGGCCGCAGCGGCGGCGGCTTCAGTATTTCCGGGATCTCCACGCCGCCGGTGAAGCCGGGCACCATGTCGGAGCCGCCCAGCGGGCCTGCGTCGATGCGCCACCAGTCGGGCTGCGAACCCGGCGGGCCCAGTTCGTCGGAGCCGGCGAGGTGCGGTGGCGAGGGGCCGTCGAGCGGGACCGCCCGGTAGACGGGCAGTTCGGGGGCCTCGGCCCCGGGCGTGCCGGGTTCGCTCCCCGCCTCCGGCGGCCGTGGGCGCGGCATCCGCCGGCGCAGCCCGCGCGGCCGCGGCGCCCGCTCACCGCTCTCGGCGGCCTTGCGGCCCGCCTCGTCGGCGTCCGCCGGCCCGCCGGCACGGCGTCCCGCCGCCTCCTCGTCGCGGCGCCGCGACCGTGCCGCCGTACCGCCCGCGTCCTGCCGGGCGGGCGCCGTGCCGCCGGCCGCGGTGACCACCTCGTCCGGGCTGCCGAGCCGGGCCAGGAGGCGGCGGACGGCGGCGGGGCTCTCGGCGCCGGTGCGGCGCCGGTCGATCTCGCCGCGTAGCTCGGTGACCAGCCGCATGCGTTCCGATGACGGCAGCTGGCGCTGCTGAGCTAGGTCTCCGACCTTGCTCAGGTAGTCGTAGACGAGCCGATCGCTCTCGATCCCCACGAAGTCCCCTCCGGGGCGCACCCGTTCCAGTACCCCGCCCGACGGTACCGCGCCCCACCCCACCCAACCCACCACGCCCCGCCGGTGCGCCGGCGTTCCCCCTCTCCCTCCCCCTCGCGCCGGGGCCTGGGCGGGTGGGGGCGGGGGCGGCTCTTCCCCCTTCCCCCCGTCTGCCCTGGCGGGGCGGGCCGGTACCGCCCGGGCGCGGTATGCCGTGGGCTGTGCCCACCCTCCCCCAGTGCCTCAAGGACCTGGGAGGTGCCCCCAGCCCCCGGCGGAACGACTGCCCACAGCGGTGGGCACCAGGCTGGAAGGTGCGGTCCCACCGGGCCGCAGACGCCGACGAGAGGTGAGGGGACGTGGGGGGATGTCCGCCCTGGGGGTACCTCCCAGGCCTTTAAGGCACTGGGGGAGTCCGGCGCCACGACCAGAGAGCCCTCCAGTGGGCGGAAGGCGCCGGACCGTGGGGGCACCTCCCACGCCTTCAGGGCAGTGGGGGAGGAGATCCCCCCGCGGCCCCGCCCCACAACGAAACCCAAGGCGCACCGGCCACAACGAAACCCGCACACGCCCAGACAGCCGACCCCACAACGAAACCCAAGGCGCGAGCGGTGAGCATCCGCACCCCGCCCCGCCGCACCGGCGAGACCCCCACGAGCCCGTCGGCGGTGCCGATTCCCCCACGCCCCCACACCCCGCACCCCCACGCCACACCCCCGATGTCACCCGCACCCATTACCGTGAACAGGATGAGCGGTCATGCACCCCAGAACGGCGGCACCACACCCCGTTCCCTCGCGGAGGACCTCCGCCTCCGCGCTGACTCCTCCCTGGCCACCCTCCTGCGCACCCGCCCCGACCTGCTCTCCCCCGTCCCGGGCGACCTGACGCAGCTGGCCACCCGCGCAGGCACCCGCGCCTCCGTCGTCCGTGCCCTGGGCCGTCTGGACCTCTTCGCACTGCAGACCGCCCAGGCCCTGGCGGTGGCCCCCGAGCCCACCCCGTACGAGACGCTGCTCACCCTGCTCACCGGCGACTCAGCCGGCGACACCGCCGGGGACACAACCGGCGGCACCGCCGGGGACACAGCCGAAGAGACAACCGAAGAGACAACCGGGGACACAGCCGAAGAGACAGCGCAGGACACAGCCGCAGAAGCCGCCACGGACACACGCACACAGCCGGCCGGGGGCCCGGCCCCCGAACCCGACCCCGCCACCGTCGCCGAAGCCCTCCCCCACGCCCTGCACACGCTGCGCGAACAGGCACTCGTGTGGGGCCCCGACGACCAGCTCCGCCTGGTCCGCACGGCCCGTGAACTGCTGGCGCCCGCGCCACGGCACCCGTCCCCGACCGGCCTGGGGCCGGCGGTCGCGGAGGCCACCGCGGGCATGTCGCCGGGCCGGATCCAGGAGATCGTCGCGGCGGCGGGGCTGCCGACGACCCACGACTCGGTCTCCGCGGTCGCCGCGCTGACCGCCCTGTTCACCGACCGGACACGGATGGCGGAGCTGCTGGCGCGGGCGCCGGCGGCGTCACTGGAGGTGCTGGCCCGGCTGGAGTGGGGACCGCCGTACGGGCAGGTCACCGCCGACCCCGCGCCGCACCTGCGCTGGCTGCTGGACCGCGGCCTGCTGCTGCCCACCGCGCCCGGCACCGTCGTGCTGCCCCGCGAGGTGGCCCTGCACCTGCGCGGCGGCCGTGCGCACCGCGACCTCGCGCCGCTGGCACCGGAGGTCATCCCGGCCGCCGAGCACCGTCCACAGGTTGTGGACAGCACGGCGGCCGGCCAGGCGCACACCGCGCTCGCGACCGTCGAGGAGTTGCTCAAGGACTGGGGCGAGGGCGGTCCCGCCGTGCTGCGCGCGGGCGGGCTCAGCGTCCGGGACCTGAAGCGGACGGCGGCGCTGCTGGACGTTCCGGAGCCGACGGCCGCGTTCTGGGTGGAGCTGGCGTACGCGGCGGGGCTGCTGGCGTCCGACGGCGGTTTCGAGGGCGCGGCGCACCCGGAAGGGGAGCCCGGCGGGCGGCGCGAAGCGGAGCGGTACGCGCCCACGCCCGCGTACGACGACTGGCTCGGCCTGCCGGCCGCGGAGCGCTGGGCGCGGCTCGTCTCGGCGTGGCTGGCGGCCACCCGCACGGCGGGCCTGGTCGGCGGCCGGGACGGCAAGGACCGGGTGCTGTCGGCGCTCGGCCCGGGCCTGGACCGTTCCGCCGCCCCCGAGGTGCGGCACCGGGTGCTGGAGCTGCTCGCCGGCCTCCCGGAGGGCGCCGCTCCCGACCAGGACGCCCTGCTGGCCAGGCTGCACTGGGAGCGGCCCCTGCGCGGTGCGGCGGCCGGCCAGCCGGCGGCCAGAGGCCCGGCCGAGCCGCCCGGCCCCCGCCGCCCGGCCCCGGACGACCAGGACGACCTGCGCACCCGGGTGGCGCGCTGGACGCTGGCGGAGGCGGAACTCCTCGGCGTCACCGGCCGCGGTGCCCTGTCTGCGCACGGCCGCGCGCTGCTCGGCGCGCCGCGCGAAGCGGGGGCCGCCCCGGCGGTGGGCGCCGCGGAGGCCGCCCGGCGGCTCGCCCCGCTGCTGCCCGAGCCGCTGGACCACGTGCTGCTCCAGGCCGACCTCACCGCGGTCGCGCCGGGCCCGCTGCTGCGTCCGCTCGCGGCGATGCTGGACGTGCTGGCGGAGGTCGAGTCCAAGGGCGGCGCGACCGTCTACCGCTTCACGCCCGCCTCGGTGCGGCGCGCGCTGGACGCGGGCCAGTCCGCCGCGGAGCTGCACGCGTTCCTGGCGGCGCACTCACGGACGCCGGTGCCGCAGCCGCTGTCGTACCTCATCGACGACGTCGCCCGCCGGCACGGCCACCTGCGGATCGGCGCCGCATCGGCGTACGTCCGCTGCGACGACGACGCCGTGCTGGGCGAGATCCTCGCGGACCGGCGCGCCGCGGCCCTGCGGCTGCGCCGCCTGGCGCCGACCGTGCTGGCGGCGCAGGCCGATCCGGCGACGCTGCTGGAGGGGTTGCGCGCGATGGGGTTCGCGCCGGCCGCGGAGTCGGCGGACGGCGATGTGCTGATCACCCGCGCCACCGCGCACCGGACGCCGCCGCGTGCGGCGCCCGAGCCGGTGCCCGACGGTCCTCCGGTGCCGGACGGGACGCTGCTGGGGGCGGCGGTGCGGGCGATCCGGGCGGGGGACGCGGCATCCACGGCGCCCCGCAAGCCGGTGCCCCGGGCGGCCGCCCCCGGAGTTCCGGCCGCCCCCGCCTCGGGGCTGCCGCGGACCACCTCCGCGGACACGCTGGCGACGATGCAGGCGGCCGTCCTGGCGGGGGAGGCGGTGTGGATCGGGTACGTCAACGCCGACGGGGCGGCGAGTCAGCGGGTGATCGCGCCGATCAGCGTGGAAGGCGGTTTCGTCACCGCCTTCGACCACACGGCGGACGAGGTCCGCACCTACCCTCTCCACCGCATCACGGGCGCAGCAGAACTAGCCACGGACTGACACCCACCGCTCACTCCGCCCCCGGCCTACCCGGCATCGTCTCCGTGCCCCCCGGGCCAGGGGGCGGGGCGAAGACGGCTCTCCCCCATCCCCCGCCTGCCCCCGCCGGTACGGGCGGGCACGTTCGTGCGCTGTGCGCTGCTCGGTGGGGGCGGAGGCGGCTCCTCCCCCCTTCCCTCGTCTGCCCCTGGCGGTGCGGGCCGGCGCCGTCCGGCTGCCGTGCGCCGTGGGCTGCGCCCACCCTCCCCCAGTGCCCCAAGTGCCTGGGAGGTACCCCCAGCCCCGCGGAACGACTGCCCACAGCGGTGGGCACCAGGCTGGAAGGTGCGGTCCCACCGGGCCGCAGTCGCCGACGAGGCGTGAGGGGACGTGGGGGGATGTCCGCCCGCAGCGGCCGGCGCCACGGCCAGAGAACCCTTCCAGCCCACGGAGGGCGCCGGACCGAGGACGGAGATCCCCCCGCGGCCCCGCCCCACAACGAACCCCAAGGCGCACCCGCCACGACGAAACCCGCACACGCCGTGGCACCCGCCCCCCGGCGAACCCCAAAGCCCACCCGGCCGTACCCAGCGCATCCCCACGCCCGGCCGTACCCAGCGCCCCCACGCCCGGCCATACCCAGCCCACCCCCACCCCCGCGCCCCACCAAGTAGACTCCACTATTTGGCGTCGGCGCCGTCCCCATGCCGCGCCCCCGGAAGACACCCACCCCACCCCACCCCAACCCCACCCCTCCGCCGGAGGCCAAGCGTGTCCTGCCTGATCGTCCAGTCGGACAAAACCCTCCTCCTCGAAGTCGACCACGACCAGGCCGACGCCTGCCGCCGCGCCATCGCCCCTTTCGCCGAACTGGAACGCGCCCCCGAACACATCCACACCTACCGCGTCACCCCCCTCGGCCTCTGGAACGCCCGTGCCGCGGGCCACGACGCCGAACAGGTCGTCGACGCGCTCGTGCAGTTCTCCCGCTACCCGGTCCCCCACGCCCTCCTCGTCGACATCGCCGAGACCATGGACCGCTACGGGCGCCTCACCCTGAGCAAGGACCCGGCCCACGGCCTCGTCCTCACCACCACCGACCGTCCGGTCCTCGAGGAGATCCTCCGCTCCAAGCGGATCAAACCCCTCGTCGGCGCCCGGATCGACGACGACACCGTCGCCGTCCACCCCTCCGAGCGCGGCCAGATCAAGCAGACCCTGCTGAAGCTGGGCTGGCCCGCCGAGGACCTGGCGGGCTACGTGGACGGCGAGGCGCACCCCATCGACCTCGCCGAGGACGGCTGGGCGCTGCGCCCGTACCAGAAGCAGGCCGTGGAGAGCTTCTGGCACGGCGGCTCCGGCGTCGTCGTGCTGCCCTGCGGCGCGGGCAAGACGCTGGTCGGCGCGGGCGCGATGGCTCAGGCGAAGGCGACGACCCTGATCCTGGTCACCAACACCGTCTCGGCCCGCCAGTGGAAGCACGAGCTGGTCGCCCGCACCTCCCTCACCGCGGACGAGGTCGGCGAGTACAGCGGTACGAAGAAGGAGATCCGCCCGGTCACCATCGCCACGTACCAGGTGCTGACGACCAAGCGGAAGGGCATCTACCCCCATCTGGAACTCTTCGACTCCCGCGACTGGGGCCTGATCGTCTACGACGAGGTGCACCTGCTGCCGGCGCCGGTCTTCAAGTTCACCGCGGACCTCCAGGCCCGCCGCCGCCTGGGCCTGACCGCGACACTGGTCCGGGAGGACGGCCGCGAGTCGGACGTCTTCTCGCTGATCGGCCCGAAGCGGTTCGACGCGCCGTGGAAGGAGATCGAGGCCCAGGGCTATATCGCGCCCGCGGACTGCGTGGAGGTCCGGGTGAACCTCACCGACGGCGAGCGGCTCGCGTACGCCACCGCGGAGACCGAGGAGAAGTACCGTTTCTGTGCGACGACGGACAGCAAGCGCCGGGTGACCGAGGCGCTGGTGCGCCGGCACGCGGGCGAGCAGACGCTCGTCATCGGCCAGTACATCGACCAGCTCGACGAGCTGGGGGAGCACCTCGACGCCCCGGTGATCAAGGGCGAGACGACCAACGCCCAGCGCGAGAAGCTGTTCGGCGCGTTCCGCGAGGGCGAGATCTCGGTGCTGGTGGTCTCCAAGGTGGCCAACTTCTCCATCGACCTGCCGGAGGCGACCGTCGCGATCCAGGTCTCGGGCACCTTCGGCTCCCGTCAGGAGGAGGCCCAGCGCCTCGGGCGGGTGCTGCGCCCGAAGGCGGACGGCCACGAGGCGCGGTTCTACTCGATCGTCGCCCGCGACACCATCGACCAGGACTTCGCGGCGCACCGCCAGCGTTTCCTGGCGGAACAGGGCTACGCCTACCGCATCGTGGACGCGGACGACCTGCTCACGGGCGAGCTGGAGGCCTGAGAGACGGCGCCCCGCCGGGGGCCGGGGCTGCCGGCTCATGGGGGCGCACCCCCGAAAGGGGCGCGGGCACCACCGCGACCGACCGGCACCGGCGGACGGAGGCGCCGTCCCTCTCGGACCCGGGACGCAAGCCGGCCCCCGGGACCGCCGGCCCCGGGGGGCAGGGTCGGCGGTCCCGGGGAGCCGGGGTCGGGGAGACAAGGACCGCGAGGAGGATTCCGCGGCCCGACCGCGGGAGGGGGAGGATCCGCGGCCGGGGACCGCCGCCGGGGAGCGGGAGGGGAACCGCCCGCGCCGCTCAGTGGCGCCGCAGCACCACTTCCACCTCCTCCATGTACTCCCCGAAGATCGCCACCTCGAAGGCGGAGGCCACGTAGACCCTGATCGCTCGCAGAGCATCACCGAGACGGTGCTGATGGGGTGTTCCAGTCGCGGCCGTGGCGCCCGGCGGGCCGGACGGCATGGCGGCCGGGGTGAGGGAAAAGGCCGATATGCTCATGTATCCATGGTCGTTTCCGACCAGCTCGGGGGCATCAGCCCACAGATGTAATAGCCGCGGCCCACCCCGTCCGCCCAGGGGCCCATCCCCTACACCTCAAGGCTGACCCGCCGGCCTCCCGTCCCCTAGGTGAGACCCAGGACCGCCCGCGCCCCGCGAGGCGGGCAACCACGACGCACCGGACTGGGCGCGGCCGCGATACCCGGGGCCGGCGATACCGGGGCCGGCGCGATACCGGGACCGGGGCGATACCGGGGCCGGCGCGATACCGGGACCGGGGCCTGGGCGGGCGCGCCCCAAAGGGCGGATGGGCGGGAGAAAAACGCTTCGCCTCCCGACCCTCCGCCGACTACACTCTCGCCTCTTGCCCGCCTCCCCTCTGTGGAGCGCCGCCGCCCGGACGGAAACCGGCCGGCTCTTCCCGCGCGCCCGCGTGCGCGCACCCACCGCACAGGCCCACCGCACAGCGCCCGGCGGCGCACCGCATCCGCGCGTGCCCCGCCGGGTATCCGTACGCTCCCGGAGGCAGTACCCGTGTCCACCCCACCCGCCGACCCCCACCCCGCCGACGAACCGTCCGGCATCCCCGCGGCCCGTTCGCCGCAGGACTCGCCACCGGGGACCAGCGCGCCACAGCGCACCGCACCACGAGGCGGCACCGCGCCGGACACCGAAGAGGCCACCGGCCCGGGCACGCACCCCGAAGAGGCCGCCGGCCCCGACGCGGCCCGCGAAACCGAAGAGGCCACCGCCCCGGGCACCCACCCCGAAGAGGCCGCCGGCCCCGACGCGGCCCGCGAAGACGACCCCGGCCCCTTGGCCCGTGAGCAGGCGCACCTGGCCGCCTCCCGTGCGGCCCTGCGCGCCATGCGCGAGGACGTCGAGTCCCTGGACATCAGCGACGTCACGGCGAACTGGGTGAACGCCGAGGTGCTCCGGCGCCAGATGGAGGCCCGCATCAAGGCCCTGGCGGACCTGGCGCACACCCCCCTCTTCTTCGGCCGCCTCGACTATCGGCACGCCCCCGGCCCGGACCGCCCCACCGCCGCAGACCGCCCCACCGCCACAGACCGGGCCCCCACCCCCGACCAGACCACCGACGTAGACCCAGCCCCCACCCCAACCCCCACCCCAGACCGTGCCCCCGAACCCCGCACCCCCGCCGAACCCCGCACCCCCACCGAACCGGATGCCGACGAACCGGCGACCGCCCTCTACATCGGCCGCCGCCATGTGCACGACGCCGACGGCGACCCCATGGTCATCGACTGGCGCGCCCCGGTCTCGCAGCCGTTCTACCAGGCCTCGAAGAAGAACCCGATGGACGTGGTGCTGCGCCGCCGGTTCGGCTACACCGGCGGCGACCTCTCGGCTTACGAGGACGAGCACCTCATGGACCCGGCCGAGGCGGTGCGGGCGAGCAGGCTGCTCCAGCAGGAGATCGAGCGGCCGCGTGTGGGCCCGATGCGGGACATCGTCGCGACCATCCAGCCCGAGCAGGACGAGATCGTGCGCTCCGGCCTGTCCGGCACGGTCTGTGTGCAGGGCGGCCCGGGCACCGGGAAGACCGCGGTGGGCCTGCACCGCGTCGCGTACCTGCTCTACGCCCACCGGGAGCGGCTGGCCAGGACCGGCACTCTCGTCATCGGCCCGAACGCGTCGTTCCTGCGCTACATCGAGCAGGTGCTGCCCGCGCTGGGCGAGCTGGAGGTGAAGCAGGCGACGATCGGGGAGCTGGTCGGGCAGGTGCCGGTCTCCGGCACGGACGACCCGGCCGCGGCGCTGGTGAAGGGCGACGCGCGTATGGCGGAGGTGCTGCGGCGCGCGCTGCGCTCGCACGTCACGCCGCCCGCGGAGCCGCTGGTGGTGGTGCGCGGCTCGCGCCGCTGGCGGATCCCGGCGTACGAGCTGGCGGAGATCGTCGACGAGCTGCTGGCCCGCGACATCCGCTACGGCGCCGCACGCGACGCCCTCCCGCAGCGCGTCGCGCACGCGGTGCTGGTCCGCATGGAGCAGGCGGGGGAGGCCCCCGATGACCGGGTACAGGACGCGGTGGCGCGCAACACCGCCGTGAAGGCGCTGGTCAAGGCGGTCTGGCCGGCGGTGGACCCGGCGAGGCTGGTGCTGCGGCTGCTCTCCGACGCGGACTTCCTCGCCGCGCACGCCGAGGGGGTGCTCACCGAGCAGGAGCAGAAGGCGATCCTGTGGGTCAAGCCGCCGCGGAGCGTGAAGTCGGCGCGGTGGTCGGCGGCCGACGCCGTCCTCGTCGACGAGGCGGCCGACCTGGTCTCGCGCACTCCGTCGCTCGGTCATGTGGTGCTGGACGAGGCGCAGGACCTCTCGCCGATGCAGTACCGGGCGGTGGGCCGGCGCTGTTCGACGGGGTCGGCGACGGTCCTGGGCGACCTGGCCCAGGGCACCACGCCGTGGGCGACGCGCGGCTGGGACGAGGCGCTGGCGCACCTGGGCAAGAGCGATGCGGTGGTGGAGGAGCTGACGGCGGGCTTCCGTGTGCCGCGCGAGGTCATCGCGTACGCCTCCCGGCTGTTGCCGGCGATCGCGCCGGGGCTCGCCGAGGTGGCGTCGGTGCGGCAGTCGCCGGGGTCACTGGAGGTGCGGCGGGCGGCGCCCGGGGAGCTGACGGCCGCGGTGGTGGACGCGTGCCGGGCGGCGCTGCGGCACGAGGGGTCCATCGGTCTGATCGCCGCGGACGTCCGCGTTCCGGTGCTCGCGGAGGCACTGGCCGAGGCGGGCCTCACGCACCTCGCGCCCGGCGAGGAGACCACGCTCACCACGCGCCTCACGCTGGTGCCGGCGTCCTTGGCGAAGGGCCTGGAGTACGACTACGTGGTCCTCGACGAGCCCGACGCGATCGTCGCCGGGGAGCCCGACGAACGCACCGGCCTCCGCCGCCTGTACGTCTGCCTCACCCGCGCGGTCTCAGGCCTCACGGTCCTCCACGCGTCCCCACTCCCCCCACAACTCACCTAGCCCCGGGGGGCACCTCCAGGCGGGGGCCACCCCGCAAGGGGCGCGGGGAACTGCGCGACCAGCCCCCACCAGCGGGCAGCCCGCAACGAAACCACAAGGGGCTGGGCGCAGCCGGAAAAAGGGGCGCGGGGAACTGCGCGCACAACCCCCACCGACCCGCAGCCCGCAACGAACCCACAAGGAACTCGGCGCAGCCGAAAAAGGGGCGCGGGGAACTGCGCGCACAACCCCCACCAGCGGACACCGGCGACGAGGCCGCGAGTGGCCGGGCCCGTCGCCCGCCGCAGGCGCGTCGCGACTGGTCGCGCCCACAGACCCGAGCCACACGACAAGCCGCGCCCGCCGGGGCGCCCTCACGCGTCGAGCGCGGCCCGCCACTCCCGCACCGCCCCGGGGGAGACCGGACCACCCCACCCCCCGGGGCGGGCCGCGCCGCCGATGTGGAACGCGCGCACACCGGCGTCCCGCAGCGCCGCCACATGCGCCAGCCGCAGTCCCCCGCCCACCAGCAGCTCCTGCTCGTACCCGGGCTCGCCGCGCCGCGCGGCCTCCGCCAGCAGCACCGGCATGCCGTGGTCGACGCCCCGGGCCGAGCCCGCCGTCAGATAGGTGTCGAGGCCGGTGGCATCGGCGAGCTGCTTCCGCAGCGCCTCCCGGTCCGCCGCATGGTCGATGGCCCGGTGGAACGTCCACCGGCACCCGCCGAGCTCGCCCACCAGCTCCTCCAGCATGGCGAGGTCCGGCGCCCCGGTCGCGTCCAGGAACCCGAGTACGAACTCCTCGGCCCCGTCCGACCGCAGCTCCCTCGCCCGGCGCACCAGCGCCGCCCGCTCACCGGCCGTGGCCGGCGTGAAGCCGTCCGCGAGGCGGATCATCACCCGCACCGGGACGCGCGCGGCGGCATGCACCGCGGCGAAGGTCGCGCGGGACGGCGTCAGCCCGTCGGCGGCCATCTCGGAGACCAGCTCAAGCCGGTCGGCGCCCCCTTCCTGGGCGGCCAGCGCGTCCTCGGCGTCGAGGGCGATCACCTCCAGCAGCGCACGGCCCGCAGGCTTGCTCATGGAACCCCGCTCCTCGCTCGACGGACGACAGCCTCAATTTACAGGTCTAGTCCACTGACCCACCGCCGGACCCGCACCGGCACCCCGAGGAGACGGACCACGCCGCGCCCCTGGAAAGCCCCCCGGGCGCCACCGGGCGCACGGCCTCATCGGTGCACCGGCACCACGTCTGCACCGGGGCACCACGGCTGCACCGGCACCACGGCTGCACCGGGGCACCGGCACCACGGCTGGGCCGGCCGGCACGGCCGCACCCGAAACACGGCCGGGCCGGAAGCACGGCCGCACCGACACCGCAGGAAGGAGCCCCGGCCTCACCGGTAAAACAGCAGATCCCTCTCCTTCGCCCCCGCCAGCTCATACCGCGCCCCCACCACCGGACGCCCCGTGTACAGCCGGACCAGCGTCGGGGAGTCGCCGATGTACCGGGCCGGCGGCGCGTCCCCGGCCGCTGCGCCGAGCAGCAGCGGCTCGTCCTGGTCGTCGAGGTCCGCGTGCAACGCCTGGTATCCGCGCTCCCGGCTGCACCGCGCGAGCAGCGCCAGCGCATACGGCAGCCCGTCCCCCGCGTACGCCCCCGGCTCGCCCAGCGCGTCCCGCACATCCCCGGCGTGCACCCACTCGCCGAGCGCCACCCCGTCCAGCGGGCCGCCGGCCTCGGCGATGGCCGGGCCGGCGTCGGTCATGCCCCGTTCCAGCTCGTCCAGCAGCCGCTCGAGCGGCCAGTCGGCGCGCTCGGCGATGTCCCGTTCGTTGCCCTCGGGCGTGAACGCCCCGTCACCGGTCCGGCCCTCCACCACCCGCAGCAGCGCGGCGCTGCAGTGGGCGACCACATGGCGGACCGTCCAGCCGGGGCACGCGGTGTAGAGGGCGAAGTCCTCGGCGTCGCGGGCGCGCAGCAGCGGCAGCAGCGCGTCGCGCTCGATCCGGAGCAGCTGCCCGGGGAGCTCGGGGTCGGACGCCTCCGCACCGGTCGCGGCACCGGGACGGCCGGCATGGCGCGCGTGGAGCACATCTCGTACGTCTGCAGTCATGACTCCACGCTAGAGGCAACCCCGCTCCCCGCACCCGGCCGGCGGCGGACCCGCCCCGGCCAGCCCCCGGAACCCACGGTCCCCGGAGCCCGCAAGCCCAGAACACACGACCCCCGGAACCCACGGTCCCCCGAACCCGCACCCAGCCGGCCGCCGTCCCGTCCGAGCCGGTCACGGAGAACCCGGAACCCGTCCCCCGAATCATCCGCACCCGCCCCCGATAATGGACCGCATGGCCCCCCTCCCGCCGCACCCCGCCCACGACGACCTGCGCGAGCGCTGGCGCGCGGCCCTGCTCGCGGCACGCGGCGGCGCGCCGGACCCGGACCCCGCGCCGTACGCCGAGAACCTCCTCGTCCGCTGGGCGGAGCCCCACCGGCGCTACCACACCACCGACCACCTGGTGGCCGTCCTCGACCGCATCGACGTCCTCCAGGCGCATGCGCGGGACGCGGCGGTGGTCCGGCTCGCCGCCTGGTTCCACGACGCCGTCTACCGGCCGGACCGCTCCGAGAACGAGGAGCGGTCCGCCGCGCTGGCCGAGCGCGCGCTGCCCGAGGCGGGGCTCGGTCCCGGCCCCACCGCGGAGGTGGCCCGTCTCGTCCGGCTCACCGTCACCCACGACCCGCGGCCCGCCGACGCGGACGGAGAGGTGCTGTGCGACGCGGACCTGGCGGTGCTCGCCGCGCCGGCGACGGAGTACGCCGCGTATGCGGCGGCGGTCCGTGAGGAGTACGGTTTCGTGCCGGACGACGCGTTCCGCGCGGGCCGCGCCGGCGTACTGCGCCAGCTCCTCGCGCTCCCCGCGCTCTTCCGCACCCCCTACGGTGCCGCCCACTGGGAGGCTCCGGCCCGCCACAACCTCAGCACGGAACTGGAGCTGCTCTCCGTATGACGCCGGCTCAGACGGGGAATGCGGCCGCAGGGAACACCCGTTCCCCTGAACATGCCTGCCCCCGAGCCCACCGGCCCGATCCCCCTGCCCGCTGACGCCGACACCGGCGTCGTCTCCGGCGCCGCCTCCGAGTCCGTTCACGACGCGGTCTCCGTCTCCGAGTCCGTTCACGACACCGTCTCCGTCTCCGTCTCCGTCTCCGTGCCCACCGCCGACACCCTCTCCACCCCGCACTCCGTCCCGCTCTCAGGAACGGCCGCGGCGGCGACCGGAGGCGCCCCGGCGCACACCGACTCGGCCACCGACGCGACCACCGGCTCGCCCACCGGCGCGACCACCGGCTCGACGGGCGCGGGCCCCCTCGACCCCACCACCCGTTCCCGCTCCGGCCGTTCCCCGTCCCGTTCCCGTATGCCGCTGGCCGTCTACGTCCTCGGCCTCGCCGTCTTCGCGCTGGGCACCAGCGAGTTCATGCTGTCCGGGCTGCTGCCGCCGATCGCCGACGACATGGGGGTGACCATCCCCCAGGCGGGCCTGCTGATCTCGGCGTTCGCGATCGGCATGGTGGTGGGCGCCCCGCTGCTCGCGGTCACCACGCTGCGGCTGCCGCGCCGCGCGACCCTGCTCGCCCTGATCGCCGTCTTCGGTCTGGGCCAGGTCGCGGGGGCGCTGGCGCCGACGTACGGAGTGCTGTTCGTGTCGCGGGTGGTGAGCGCCCTGGCGTGCGCCGGGTTCTGGGCGGTGGGCGCGGCCGTCGCCATCGCGATGGTGCCGGTGACGGCGCGGGCACGCGCCATGGCCGTGATGATAGGCGGCCTGTCGATCGCCAACGTGCTGGGCGTGCCGGCCGGTGCCTTCCTCGGCGAGGGCCTCGGCTGGCGCGCCGCGTTCTGGGCGGTGGGGGCGGCGTCCGCGATCGCGTTCGCCGGTATCGCGACCCTCATCCCGGCCATCCCCCGGCCGCGGCGGATGCCGCAACTGCGCCGCGAGGCGCGCATCTACCGGGACCGGCAGGTCTGGCTGTCGGTCGTCCTCATCGCGCTCTCCGGCGGTGCCGTCTTCTGCCTGTTCAGCTATCTCGCGCCGGTGCTGACGGAGGTGGCGGGCCTCGACGACGGCTGGGTGCCGACGGTGCTCGCGCTGTTCGGGGTGGGCGCGCTGATCGGTACGACGGTCGGCGGGCGGATCGCGGACGCGCACCTGTTCGGGGTGATGTCATCCGGCATCGCGGCGAGTGCGGTGCTGCTCGTGGCGCTCGCGCTGTTCAGCGGGTATCCCGTCGCGGCGGTGGGTCTTTCGCTGCTGCTGGGCGTCTCGGCGTTCTACACGGCTCCGGCGCTGAACGCCCGGATGTTCAACCTGGGCGGCGCCGCGCCGACGCTGGCGGGTGCGACCACCACGGCCGCCTTCAACCTCGGCAACAGCGGCGGCCCCTGGGTCGGCGGCACGGTGATCGACGCGGGCTTCGGCTACGCCGCCACGGCGTGGGCGGGCGCCGCGATGGCCGTGGTCGCGCTCGCGGTGGTGGCCGTCTCGGCGCGCCTGCACCGCGGCACGCCCGCGCCCAGCCGCCGGGTGGCCGGGAGCACGGGCTCCGGGGGGAGCACGGGCGCCGAGGGGAGCACGGGCGTCGCCGCCGGCGGAAGCGGGGGCACGGGCGCACGGGAAGAACCCCTTACCGCCGCTTCCGTCACCGCCCCTCCGGCGATCTCCCCTCCGGCGATCTCCCCTCCGGCAACCGCCCCTTCGGCCTCCGCAGCCCGGAAGCCGTCAGCAGGCGGACCACCTCACGGCTGCTGACCTCCACCGCGCCGGCGCGCACCGCGTCGGCGTACCGGTGCGACGGCAGGTCGTAGTGGTCGCGCTCGAACGCCCGGGGCGGCACGCCCAGGCGCCCGGCGAAGGCGTGCAGCTCGTCGTACGAGACATCGCTGACCAGGTGCGACCACATGCGGCCGTGCCCCGGCCAGGTGGGCGGGTCGATGTAGACGGTCATGCGGAGGGCGTCCCGCGGCCGTGCCCCGGCACGGTGCCGAGGTCCCCGACGGGGGCCACCAGCACGCCCGTCTCGTGGCACACCCACTGCGGGTCGGGGCCCAGCTCGGGGCGCACGTCGAGGATGTGCGGATCCTGGGTGTGGCACACGGGGCACAGCGGCCACCGCCCGTACGTCTCCAGCAGGGCGTCCTGCACGTCCTGGGCGACCAGGCCTGCGACGTACGCGGCGCCCTCGGGCCACTGCTCGACCCACCACCGCCGGTGCGCCACCGAGTCCTCGACCATGGAGACGACGTCGGCGTCCGCCACCTCCCCGGCCGCGAGGTCGGCCAGTACCAGCGCCCGCGCCGCGTGCAGCGCCCGCTCCAGGGCGCCGATCGCCGCCGCCCCGGAATCTCCCGAATCCGCCATGCACCCATTGTGCGCCGCGGCCGCGCGCCGGGTCCGGGGAGGCGCCCGGCCCGCCGTACAGGCCCGGTCCCGGAGGCGTCCGGGACCGGGCCGTGGCGCGCCGGCGCACGCGGGCCGTAACCTGCGCTCCCGCACCCCCTTGACCCGTCACCGTTTTCGAAAATATCTTTCAAAGGTGACCCAAGATGTGAAGGAAATTTTCCTGGGCGAGACGCCGCCGGCCCCGGCGGCCCTCGCCGCGAAGGTCCGCACCCTGGCGCCTTCCATGACCCGCTCCATGCAGCGCGTCGCCGAGGCGGTCGCGGGTGACCCCGCGGGGTGCGCGGCCCTCACGGTCACCGGACTCGCCGAGCTCACCGGCACGAGCGAGGCCACCGTCGTGCGCACCGCCCGCCTCCTCGGCTACCCGGGCTACCGCGACCTCCGCCTCGCGCTGGCCGGCCTCGCCGCCCAGCAGCAGTCCGGCCGCGCCCCCGCGGTCACGGCGGACATAGCGGTCGACGACCCCATCGCCGACGTCGTGGCGAAGCTCGCCTACGACGAGCAGCAGACCCTCGCCGACACGGCCGCCGCCCTGGACACGGTGCAGCTCGGCGCCGCCGTCGGCAGCCTCGCCGCCGCCCGCCGCATCGACATCTACGGCCATGGCGCATCCTCCCTGGTCGGACAGGACCTGGCGCAGAAGCTGCTGCGCATCGGCCTGATCGCGCATGCGCACGGCGACCCCCACCTGGCCATCACCAACGCCGTGCAGCTGCGCACCAAGGACGTCGCGATAGCGATCACGCACTCCGGCTCGACGGGCGACGTCATCGAGCCGCTGCGCGTCGCCTTCGAGCACGGCGCCACCACCATCGCCATCACCGGCCGGCCCGACGGCCCGGTCGCGCAGTACGCGGACCACGTCCTGACCACCTCCACGGCCCGCGAGAGCGAGCTGCGGCCGGCCGCGATGTCGTCCCGCACCAGTCAGCTCCTCGTCGTGGACTGCCTCTTCGTGGGCGTCGCCCAGCGCACCTACGAGACCGCGGCCCCCGCACTCGCCGCGTCCTACGAGGCGCTGGCCCACCGCCACACGGCCCGCCCCGGAAGCGGCCGCTGACCAGCGGCCCTCCGCGACCCGACCCGAACCGACCACGCACCGCCCCCCGACCCCGCCCGGCACCTTGCACCACCCCGACCACGTCCACCCGCACCCGGGGCGCACGCACCCGGTCCCCCCGTACCTCGCCCCCCGTACCTCGTCCCCCTGTACCTCGTCCACCCGCGCCGTCCCGCCACGCCGCCAGGCGCCCGGCCCGTGCGGCCCGTACGCTGGGCGGCCCGCAGCCGGCGTCCCGCCGTGGACGCGCTCCGCGGCGCGCACCCGGACCGTGCCGGTGCCCCGGCTGCCGTCCCCCGACTCCACCGCACCGCGTCCCACGCGACACACCGTGTGACAACGCCCCCATGACAAGCCCATGTGACAACGGTCACCGTGACAACGGCGTCACATCCCAACCACCCCCACGACACCGGCCCCACACGACACCGGCCCCACACGACACCGGACTCACACGACACCGGACTCACACGACACCGGACTCACGTGACACCGGCCCCCGACGACAACAGCCCGAGACGACAAGGGCGCAGACCCCCACGGCCCGAGACGACAACGGCCCAGACCCCCACGGCCCGAGACGACAACGGCCCAGACGACAACGGAAAGCACCGGAAAGAGCCGCACCCCATGACCTCCACACCCGACGACCCCACCACGCCCGCAGCGGGCGGCCCGACGTCCGGCTCGGGCTCGGCCTCCGGCGCGAGCTCGGCCTCCGGCGCGGACCCCGCCCCGGCCGCCTCGTCCCCCGCGCCCGTCCCCGGGTCCCCGGAGACGTACAGCGCACTCCGCACGGAGCTGGCGTCCCTCACCACCGAGGCGTTCCGCCCGGAGCTGGCGGAGATCGACCGGCTGCCGACCGAGGAGATCGCCAGGCTCATGAACGGCGAGGACACCACCGTCCCCGCCGCGGTCGCCGCGCGGCTGCCGCAGATCGCCGCGGCCATCGACGCCACCGCCGAGCGGATGTCCCGCGGCGGCCGGCTGATCTACGCGGGCGCGGGCACCGCGGGCCGGATGGGGGTGCTGGACGCCAGCGAGTGCCCGCCCACGTTCAACACGGACCCGTCCGACGTGGTGGGCCTGATCGCGGGCGGCCCCGGGGCCATGGTCACCTCGGTGGAGGGCGCCGAGGACTCCGGGGAGCTGGCTGCCCGGGACCTCGACGACCTGGCGCTGACCGGCGAGGACGTGGTCGTGGGCATCTCGGCGTCGGGGCGCACCCCGTATGCGGTGGGCGCCGTCGAGCACGCCCGGGCGCTCGGCGCGCTGACCATCGGCCTGTCGTGCAACGCGCACAGCCCGCTCGCGGCCGCCGCCGAGCACGGCATCGAGGTCGTCGTCGGCCCGGAGCTGCTCACCGGCTCCACCCGCCTGAAGGCGGGCACGGCACAGAAGCTCGTCCTCAACATGATCTCGACGATCACGATGATCCGCCTGGGCAAGACCTTCGGAAACCTGATGGTCGACGTCCGCGCCTCCAACGAGAAGCTGCGCGCCCGCTCCCGCCGCATCGTCGCCCTCGCCACGGAGGCCTCCGACACCGAGATCGAGGAGGCCCTCACGGCGACGGGCGGCGAGGTGAAGAACGCGATCCTGATGATCCTCGGCAAGGTCGACGCACCGACGGCAGCCCGCTTGCTGTCCGGGACCGGGGGGCACCTGCGGGAGGCGTTGTCGGAGGCGGCGGGGTAGCGGACCCGGGGGCACGCGGCGCCCTGGGCGTACGCTCCGGTGGGGGCTGTACCGGGTGCGGGGCGGCCGGGGAGACCTTGGGGCCGCCCCCTCCCCTGCGGACGTTCCCCTCGCCCCACCGGGCCGAAGCCGGTTCTTCCGAAAGCCGCCGCGGGACCGGGCCGGCCCACGGCGCTCGGCACCATGGCCGGGCAGAGCCTTCGGCGTAAGGAGCCCCGGCCCTGACTCGGGTGACTGGCTGAGAGAGCAGTACGCCGACCGTGACGCGCACGGTCGGCGTCGACGACAGCTACTGAGTGACTGAGTGAGTCTGCGGCGCGATCGGCAGCATGATCTCGGTGGCGGCAACTATGGCGACGAGTGCAGCCACGCCGACGATGAGCGCCGCGATTTTTTTGGTCATTCAGATCCTAAGTACCGGGAGTACGGGTCGAGAAGCGCTGGGGATCGAGGCCCTTGGCCTTGATTGCGGAGACTCACTCTAGACCACTCGGGTCAGTCGTCTCATCTACTCAGCCACCTGGTCACCTACGGTCCATACAGAACAAGATGACTTAGCATGTGGCCGCCGACGACCTCACTCCAGGCGATAGACCCCGTCCAGTGCGCGCCCGTCAGGAGGCAGTAGGACCTCGACGACCTGAAGAGTACGTCCGGACAGGTCGCGTACCGCGGCGAGCACGCTCAGCAGCCACTCGCGACCGCGCAGTCCGAGGAGGCGGGATTCGTCATCCGAGGCCGGCCGTGTGGACACATGCTCGTGGACATTGTCGTAGCGCACCTTCTTACGGGCCTCCACGTGCGAGCGCGCACTCTCCTCCAGTGGGTCCGGGTCCGCGAGTTCGGTGCCTTCGACCATCTCCTTGGAGAAGTAGGAACACACGACCTCGGTCGGTTCGCCGTCCTCCTCGACCAGGAAGCGCCGGAGGACCACCATCGTCCGCTTGGGGACGTCCAGCAGCTCGGCAATGCGCTCCGGTGCCCGAACGAAGCCGACGTCCACCACCTGGCCTTGCGTCTGGCTCTCACCCCGCTCCAAGGCAATCCGCACAGGCCGTGCCCGCTGCTCGACGGCTTCAGGACGCCCACGCACGACGGTGCCGAATCCCTGCCTGGACTCGATCCAGCCATCACGCTTCAGGAGTTCGAGTGCGCGCACCACGGTGGGACGTGACATTCCAAAGGACTGCGCAAGCTGGCTCTCGCTCGGCACACGCGTCCCGGGCTGGTACGTCCCCTCTTCGATCCGGCGCCGGATGACCTGTGCGAGGCGTACATACTTCGGCGCCTCCACCTCGTATGTCATCCGTCATCCCGTTCAGATTGTGCCCATCAATCGACCAAGAGCCTAGCTCGCTACGCACGACTACAAATGGGACAATTCACACGTCACCCACACGCCCTGACAAACATCTCTCACACGATTGTCGCGCATACCAAAAAAGGATCATAGCAACAGTGGCGGAATTCATATCACCCCCCAGCCAGGGCATCTGACGCCCTCGCAGGCGCACTCAAAGGCCAGACGAGGTCACACCGGGGGAGATTCACGACTGCGTGTTTGCTCCACGAGTGCCTGCTTCGCTTGGGCGAATGCTTCGCAATGGCTAAGACTATGCCACTGGCAGTATGCCCCACCGGTCCCGGCCGGCCGGGACCTTCGACCCGACGGCACAGTCAGGCGTGATGTCGCCGCAGGGAACGGACACCTTGTGACCGCGGTCGGTCACGCGGCCGTCGTGCGACCCAACTCCCGGATACGGTCGCTGAGTCGGACCACCTCTTCCGGGCTGTGCCCTCGTACCGCGTCGACAGCCTGCCGAAGCAGAGCCATCGCCTCATCCTTGGCGTCCCGCTCCAGGCAGACATCGGCCAGCGCCTCTCTGGACCTGACGCTTTCGATTCTGTCGTCGGTTCGGTCTGCAAGATCCATGGCCTCGCGAAAGTGATCGGCCGCAGCGCTGGTCCTGCCGAGGGCCAACTCCGCCTCACCCAGGCCACGATGAGCAATCTCCTGCTCACGCGTTGCACCGATCTCATCGGCAACAAGCAGGGCGTTGCGGTGGCATTCGATGGCCTCCTCCCAGTGCTCCGATCTGAGGAAGAGCTGCCCTGTGCCATTCAGAGTATGCGCCTGGTTCTTCCTGTCGCCGAGCAGCCGGAACAAGCTGAGCGCGTCCCTCTGCAGTGAAATGGCGGAACGGGTCGAGGAAGGATCGCCGGAATTGGCCACGAGATCTGCAAGATTGATCGTCGCGGCGGCCAGTTCCTGTCGATTTCCCGAGGCGCGCATGAGAGGGATCGCCTCCTCGAAACAGGCACGTGCGTCGTCGTTCCTCTGCAGCCGCTTGAACAGGTTTCCTGTGTTGTTCAGAGCCCTGGCCAGTCGTCTGCCGTCACCGGAGGACTGGAAGCCCCGAACCGCCTTACGGAAGTACTCAAGAGATCTGTCGTAGTCTCCCAGGTAGAGAAGCGTGGTGCCCAGTGCGTTCTCCACAGCCGCCCTGCCCCCCTCCGTCCCGGAAGCCACCCTGATTGCATAGGCACGTTCGAGAAGTGCCAGGCTCCGACTGTGTTCACCAAGGCCGAGATGGAGAATCGCCAGGGCATGGCACGCTTCGGCTTGGACATCCGGATCGGCCGTCTCCTCGGCGAGTCTCAGCGCCTCTTCCCCCGTGGCCGCCGCCGCCGCATACCGCCCGGTCTGCACACCGGCGGTGGTGAGGCACAGCAGTGCGCGGCACAGGGCGCGGTGATCGGCGAGGCGGCGCCAGTGGTCCGCCGAGTTGCCGGCCACCTCTCTCGCCTCGTCCCAGTAGCACTCGGCGTCCAAGTAGGTGGCCAGGTACTGGCCGAGGACGGCCGCCTGATGGGCTGCGCCATGGGAGAAGGCGTGCCGTGCGATGGCCAGCAGGGCCTCTCGTTCCGTCTCGAACCAGACCTTCGCGCTGTCCGCGGTCGGATGGAACGGGAGCGGCCCGGGCATGATGCCATGAAACGCAGCGGGCTCGATGCGATGCGGATACGCCAGGCGCTCAGCCTGGTCCGCCGTGCAGATGAAGTAGTCCATCAGGCGGGCCACAGCTCCGTTGCGCTCGGGTCCGCTGTCCTCGGCCTGGCACAGCAACGTTGCGTATTCGCCCAGCAAGCTGTGGTAACTGTGCCGGTTCGGTGCGGTCTCCTGGAGGAGGTGGCACGACAGCAGCGCCTCAAGCAGACGTTCGGCCTGTTGCAGCGGCACGTCCAGCAGGGCAGCGGCCGCCTCCGCCGAGAAACCCGCTCCCGGGTGCAGACTCAGGAGACGGAACGCGCGGCGTTCGGCCGGGCCGAGCACGCGATACGACATCGAGAAGGCTCGGCCCACGCCTCGGTGCGTGTCCATGTCGCTGAGTTCACTGAGTCGGCCCGTGCCGCGCCCGAGGCGCTCGGTCAGCGTGTTCAATCCCCAGGTGGGCCTGCCGCGGAAACGCATGGCGGCTATCTCGACGGCCAACGGAAGATAACCGCAGTAGCGGACGATGCGGGCGACCTCTATGAGGTCGCGCGTGCGCTCTTCGCCGCCGAGCCGCCGGAAGAGGGCGATCGCGTCCTTCTGCGAGAGCGCCTCCAGTGTCATGGAGTGTGCGTCGGGCAGGCCGGCGAGATACCGGCGGCTGGTGATGATCACCGCCGACTCGGAGTCCCCCGGCAGCAGCGGCCTCGCCTGGGCCGTGTCCGCCACGTCGTCGAGCACCACGACGCAGCGACGGCCCGCGAGCATGGCTCTCCACAGTGCGGCACACTCGTCGACGTTCACCGGCACCGACTCCGGCTGGACTCCGAGCCCGCGCAGCAGGATGCCGAGTGCGGCCTCAGGTTTGAGCGGGCCCTGGGAGCCCTCGTGGCCTTTGAGATTGATGTACAGCTCGCCGTGCGGGAACCTGTCGGCGAGTCGGTAGGCCGCGCTCACGGCGAGGGCGGTCTTCCCGACGCCCGGCATCCCGGAGACTGTGATGAGCCCGGCAATCCGGCCATGGCCCGCACACACGGCTGTGGTGAGCTGGTGCAACTCAGTGTGCCGGCCCTCGAGGGGGACCTGGCGCGGTAGCATCCGCGGACGGGGCGCCACCGACGGCAGTTCGTCTGTGTCCACCAGGCCACGCGGGGCCCACAGCTCATGCTTCGACGGACTCCCGGCCGGTCCCGCGCCGGCGGCCGGTGCCGTCCGGGTGGAAACCGGCTCCCCGGTCTCTGCACGAGTCCCGCCCTCCGCAGCCGGCGCCACGGCGGAGGCCCGCGGGACGACGACCGTCGTTCCCCCGGCCCCGGGTACAGCATCGCGCAATAGATCCGGAATGGGACGCCTCGCGACCACTCCCTCATAGATCCGTTCCAGGGCGGCTCCGGGCTCGGCACCGAATCGAGCACGCAACACCTGCCTGAGCCGCTGGTGGACCCGGACCGCGTCGCCGTGTCGGTCGCTGCCGTGGCAGGCGAGCATCAGGTGGCCGGCAAGCTGCTCGTCTTCCGGGTTGCGCTCGACGATGTCGGATAAGTCCTCCACCACCGCCTCGAAGCGGCCCAGGCGCAGAGAGGCCGCGCTACTGAGGGCCGTCGCCCTGAGGAACTCCTGCTCCAGGGACTTGCGCACCTGCTTGGGCCAGAGGCCGGGCAGTCCGGCCAGCGGCTTTCCGCGCCACAAGGAGCGTGCCTCAGCGAACAGCGCCACGGTCCGCTCGTCCTCGCCGTGTGCGGACGCCCTGCGGGCGAGGTCACACAGCCGCCGAAACCGGTGGCGGTCTATGTGTTCGGGATCGACCTCCAGGGTGTAGGTGTGAGCACGGCCGCTGATGGTGGGCGTCGCACCTCTCACGGAACTCGCCGTGCCCTCGCGCCCAGTCGCATGATCAGCGTTCCGCTCCAGCTCCGCGGCCTCCGACAGTTGCCTGCGCGCTCGGGAGACATGCGAGTACAGACGTTCCCGGGCATGGGGGAGATCGCCCTCCCACAGGCGCTCGACAAGTGTGTCGCTGGCGATCGGCTTACCGGCCTCCAAGGCGAGAACGGCGATGAGGGAGCGCACCTTGTCGGATGTCAGTTCGAAAATGCACCCACCGGCACGGAGTTCCACCGGACCGAGGAGCATGATGTCCACCAGCGAACCTCCCGCTGGTACATGAATCGTCGGCACGTCACGGTTTCGGCGCACTTGTGGTCGGTTTGACGTGTTTCCGTTCGAGGATGGCACGGGGTCCGACGGGGCCGCCAGGGCGGCGCGCCGGGCGGTGTGGTGGGCACTGGCCGGTATTCCTCCGCGTGGTTTCCGGCGTGTCGGTAGGTGATCGCTTTCGGAGTGAGCGCCGGGCGAGGAGAGGGGTCGGAGAAATCGCATTGGTGAATGCGACGGCACCCGTACCGGTTACTTCTGATGTTCGTGAAGTGCGGCACTCTGCGGCGGTCCGTCAAGCCCGCCTCAGTGGTTGACCTGTGTGTTCGCGCCCTTCACAGTCCAGAACGGACAGTTATGCCCAGGCCATAGACCGCTCTGTTCTGCGATCTTCCGCCCGGGCTTCCCTGACCCCTGCCGACGGCCGGACGCACATTGGCCAAATTCACAACTCTCCCAGAGCCTTGACGGCCGCAGGCGGCGAGAGAGGGGGCGGACCGCGTACGGATCGAACTGTACGGGTGGGGCCATGCACTGTACTGGTCGGTCGTGTTCTGTTCGGGTGTCGATCATTGTTCTCTCTCGTTGTGGGTACGAACACGCAAAGAACGACCACTGCTGACCTCATGAACGACCACTTCGCAGTCGCGGAGAGGCGGGGCCGGAGAGCCGGGTGGTCCGGCGGCCCTGCGGCCGGGCGGCCGGGCGGCCGGGCGGCCGGGTGAGCGGCGGTCGGCAGACGGTGGCGGCCGGACATCGGGGGGACGGGCGTATGGGCACGGTCACGCGCGCCGGGATCGAGGAACTGGTGGCCGTGGCGCTCCGCGGGCCGGACGGTCCGGGTTCCGGAGCTGGTGCAGAGCACGCCAGCCGTGCGGGAGCGGCGTATGTGCGGCGGGCGTTGGGCGCCCTCGTCACCGCGGCCGCACACGCCGGGCCGGACCCCGCCGACCACGGGCGCTCCGAGCTGGACCGCGCCGACCACGGGCAGGCCGGGGCGGCCCCACCGGCGGCGGGCACGCCTCGACGAGCCCGCCGACCGACCCCGAGTCCGCCCCGGAGTCCGGCCCGGAGTCCGATCCGGAGCAGCGTCAGGGTCCGGGCCGGGTCCAGGGTCCAGGGCCCAGCGGTCTGGAGGCGCTCTGGGAGCAGGCCCTCGCCTCACCGGCCGACCGCACGTCCGTGCGGGCGTTCGCGGACAAGCTCCTCGAACACGCCGGGGCACGCCCGGAACTGGATGCCGAACTCTCCGGCCTCGTGGCGCTCCTCGCAGAACGGGATCCGCACTTAGCCGGAACGGCGCTCCCGGCGGAGGAAGCCGCACCGGGATCCGAATCCGGGTCCACACCCGCACCCGCTCCCCCGCCCGCCCCCAGACAGGCCAACTCCATCACCGCGGGTGCCCACGTCCACGGCCCCGCCCTCCAGGCCGGCGACATCCACGGCTCCGTGCACATCCACGCCGGCCCCTCCTTCCCTCCGGGCGCCTACCCTCCGACCGCCTACCCGCCGAGCGCATTCCCCCCGGTCGCCTACCCCCCAGGCGCCTATCCGCCGGGCGCCTTCGTGCCCGGCACCGGCACCGGCACCGGACCGGGCCCCGGACCCGGCGGTGTCCCGGGCTACCCGCCGCCGGGCACCGCCCCCGCGCCGTCCCCGCCGCCCGCTCTCCACCAACTGCCCCCGACCCCCGCCCACTTCTCCAGCCGGGCCCCCGACCTGGCCGCGCTCGACGTGCTGTTGCGGGAGAAGACCGCGCACGCGCCGCTGCTGATCGTCGTCAACGGCCCCCCGGGCGTCGGCAAGACGACCCTCGTCTCGGCGTGGCTGCACACGGTCGCGGAGGACTTCCCCGACGGGCAGATGTACGCCGACCTGCGAGGGCACTCCGCCGTGCGGCCCGCGCAGCCGACGGAGATCCTGGGGCAGTTCCTGCGCGCGCTGGGCGCCGGTTCCGTCCCCGCGGAGGCGAGCGAGCAGGTCTCCCTGTGGCGGTCCATGACCGCCGGGCTCCGGCTCGCGGTGATGCTCGACAACGCCTTCACGGCCGCCCAGGTTCGCCCACTGCTGCCCGGCAGCCCGGGCTGCGTCACCGTCGTCACCAGCAGGAACCGGCTGACCGGCCTCGGCGTGGACGGCGCGCGGTTCCATCCGCTCCGGGTGCTGGACACCGATGCGGGGCTCGCCCTCCTCGCAGGCGGCATCGGGCGACGGCGCATGGCGGGCGAGCCGGCCGCCGCGCGGCGCGTGGTGGAGCTCTGCGGAGGGCTGCCGCTCGCCCTCTGCCTGGCCGCAGCCCGGCTCGCCGCCCGCCCCCGGCAGCCCGTCCGGACCATGGCCGACGCACTGGCCCGCGACGCGGGCCCGCTGACCGTCCTCACAGTGGAAGGAGAGACCGCGGTGCGCAGCGCACTCGACCTCTCGTACGCCGCCCTCGGCCCCGCCGCCGCCCGCCTCTACCGCACGCTCGGGGTGCTGCCCCTGCGGACGTTCGACGCCCGCGCCGCCGCCGCGGCCGGTGCGCTCCCGCGGGACGAGGCGGAGCGGCTGCTCGACGAGCTGATCGAGGCCAACCTCCTGGAGGAGGCCAGACCCGGGCCCGACGACTGCCGCTTCCACGATCTCGTCAGGGACCACGCCCGCGACCGGGCCACGGCCGAGGACGGCTCCGGGGCGGCCGCGGCAGAGGCCGTGCGGCGGGTCTGCGACCTCTACCTCGCGACCGCCACCGCCGCGGAGCAGTTGCTCACCCCGGCGCAGTTCGTCCTCTCCCGCGACTACGCCCACCCGCCCGCGGAACCCGCCGGGTTCGCCGACGACGCGGCCGCGCTGCACTGGCTCGACGCCCAGCGGCAGAACCTGATGGCCTGCGTCCGGGCCGCTGCGGAACGGGAGTGGCACGACACCGGGTGGCAACTCGTCGACGCGTGCTGGCCGCTGTTCCTGCGGCTGCGCCACTACGACCTGTGGTTCGAGGCGCACGAGATCGGCCTCGACTGCGCCCGCCACTCCGGGCATCCCGAACGGCGCGAGGCGGAGCGCCAGATGCTGAACTCCGGCGCCATCGGCCTGACCGCGGCCCGCCGCACGGACACCGCCATCGCCTGGTACCAGGACGCCCTCGCGGCGGCCCGCGCCGCCGGCGACGTCCGTGACGAGGGCCAGGCGCTGCACGGCCTGGGCACCTGTCACCGCGACGCCGGACGCCCCGAGCAGGCGGCCACGTTCCTGCACCGCGCCATCGACACCTGGCAGGGCTGCGGGTACGTGCGGGGAGTCGCGCTGTCGCTGATCGTGCTCGGGGAGGTGCTCCTCGACACGGGGCGGCCCGAGGACGCCGTGGACCGTCTCACCCGCGCCCACGGCATCCTCGCCGGCGTGCACGACCCCCATGACACGGCCCGTGCCCTGGCACTGCTCGGCCGCGCGCGGGTCGTCGCGGGCGACCACGACGCCGGCGTGCGGGAACTCGGCCGGGCACTCGGCGTGTTCAGCGCCGCGGGATCGCTCCACTGGCAGGCCCGGACACGGGAGATGCTCGGCGACAGCGCCCTGGAACGAGGCGACCGGGAGGCCGCCCTGGACCACTTCGCGGCGGCCCGCACCCACTACGAGACCACCAGTCCGGCCGACGCACGACGGGTGCGGGAGCGGGTGAACCAGGTAGCGGATGAGGGGTGAGGGACGGCGGCCGTCCGGACGGGGCCTCTTCACGCAGGGCCACTTCTGACGCGGCCACTTCGGACACGGCCACTTCCACGCAGTCCCTTCGGACGCAGCCACTTCGGACACGGGCCCCTCCGGACACGGGCCCCTCCGGACACAGGCCCACTCCGGACCGGACGCGGCCGCTCCGGACGCGGCCGGGAGCGTCCAAGGGGCGGGACCATGCGTCGCGGTGGTGAGGCCGCCCCGGAACCCGGGAACCCCCGGGGAGACGGGCCGGCCCCAGAGGCCGGCCCGCCATGGTGCCGGGGTCAGCACCGGAGGACGAGCGTGGCCGACGCCAGCTCGTCGAGGTCCCGTCCGGCCACCAGCCAGGCGTGCAGGCAGGACGGCAGGAGCAGGTGCCGCTCGGGGAGGACGGGCGCGGACATGTCGGCGCCGGACGGGGACGGTGTCCGGGGCGCCCAGGCCGTCCGGACGTGGTGGACGTCCCCGGCCGGCCGGGCGACGGCCCAGCCGCCGTCGGCGCGCGGCACCGCGGCCAGCAGGCAACCGCCGTGCCCCGTCGCCAGCTCCGCCGCTGCCCGTGCGGACCGTTCGTGGGACCGCGGTCGGCTGCGCAGCAGGACGTCCGCCTGAGCACACAGGTCGTGGGCGTGCCGGCCCGTCGGCACGCACCGGTCGCCCGGCGCACCGTCCGCGGCGGGCTCCGCGCGCCCGCCGTACCAAAGGCCGTCGACGTCCACGGCAAGGTGCTCGTCCAGCACCCGCACCCCGGCCGCCGACCCAGCGGGCACCGGCGCCCCGGGCACCGGCGCCCCGGGCGCCTCGGCCTCCCATGCCAGCAGGGAGTACCCGTACGCGTCCGAGGGACCCCGGGAGTCCCGGGGGCCCCGGGGGTCCTCCCCACCGGGCCGCACCGTCACCGTCAGCACCGGCCCCCGAACGCGGGGCCCGCGCAGCGCGTCCCGCGCCACCGCCTCCGGCACCTCGCCCAGGACGGCCACCATGACGCAGCGCATCACGCCGGCACCTCCCCTCGTGCGTCGTCGGGGCCGGCCGCCGCGCCCCGTGCCGTCCACTCCTCCAGCGGGGGCGGCAGCGGGAGGGGGACGGTCACCGGTTCGTGGGCCGGCTGGCCGAGGCCGAGGAGCCGGTACATCAGGCGGCGCATGGTGCGGTTGAAGCGGCCCGGCTCGGAGGTGATCCGGGCGGCGATGGCGGCGTACTCGTCCCGGCGGTACTCGGCGAGCGCGTACTCCAGTTGCTTCGGGAGCGGGTGCGTCGGGCTGAGCGCGGGCGCCGTCATGGCGAGGGCCGCGGCGGGCGAGGCCGGGTTGATCTCCTGCTCGGGCGAGGCGGCCAGCAGGATCGGGGCACCGGTCAGCGTGCCGTAGAGGGTGACCGAGCCATGGTCGCCGATGATCCAGTCGCCGGCCAGCAGCACGGGGCGCCAGTCGGCCTCGGGCGGCACGACCGAGACCCCGCGCCGGGTGCAGTGCGCCAGCCAGGTCCGCACCTGCCAGGCGCTGTGCCCCGACCAGACGTTGGGGTGGACCAGCACCGCGACGCGGAACCGGTCCGCGGGCAGCTCGGCGGTCAGCCGGGGCAACAGCGCCTCGATCCGGCCGAACGACGAGTGCGGGCCCCAGGTGGAGACGGCGACGACCAGCTGCCGCCCGTCGTCGAGGCCGAGCGCACGGCGGTATGCGGCGCGGTACGGCAGGCTCGCCGTGATCCGGTCGTGGACCGGGTCGCCGACGACGTGGGCGACGGGCAGCGCCTCCGGGCAGCTCTGTGCGAGCACCCGCAGCTCGTCGGTGTGCGGCAGCACCAGCGCGGCCGGCAGGGTGCGGCCGTCCGGCAGGATGTCGCGGCGGCGCAGCCCGGCGACCCCGGCCTCGGCGGGGCCGGCCTCGGTGATCCGCTTGAGGTAGGCGGCCCCGTGCGGCAGAGCGACCAACGGCGCCCGGACGTCCGAGACACCGCCGGGTCCGGCGGCCAGGGCCAGGTCGAACGTCATCCTGGTGGCGGTCTCCCAGGGCAGCACCGCGCTGCCCAGCTCCGCGAGGAAGCGGGGCACCTCGTCGCCGAAGACGTGCGGCGGCGCGGTGAACAGCACCTGGATGCGGAAGTCCGCCTCCAGCAGCGCCAGGACGTCGAGCAGCCGCTTGACGTAGGTGACGGTGTGCACGATCGCCAGCACCCGCTTGGCCCCCACCTTGGTGAGCCACTGGCGACCGGAGGGCCCGGCGCCGCCGGACGCCCGGCCGTCGCGGCACTCCTCCGGCTGCACACCGGGCCCATGGGATCCGGGCAGCCCCTGCGGAGACGGCCCCCGCGGAGGCAGCCCCGGTGAAGGTGGTGACGTTGCCGTGTTCCAGACAGACATGACAATCCCCCGTGCTTCCTCTGCCGCCGCGCGGATGGGCTCCGCGGCCGGACAGATGGGTTGGCAGATTCCGGTTGGCGGGCCCGCGGTCCACGGGCCACTGCAGGGGGTGGTCACCAGCCGATCCGACGGATTGCCTGCCAAATCCTCGAAGCGCCCTTGCCGTTGCCTTGCAGAAACCTTGCCGAGCCCCATTCCCGGGAGCACGCGGGCGCGCCGGGGGTGCCCGCCGCGATCGGGGCGCCGAATACGGCGCACGCGACCTTCGCACAACGTCCGCCAACGCGCCAGAGCCGCCCCCGCGCCCACCGCAACCGGAGCATGACGGCCCGGTACACCCCGCATCCCGACACACCCCGCAGCCGGAAAGACGCCGCGCCCCATCCCACGCGCACCCCGACCACCACCTGCCGCGTTACACAGGTGAAGTCCCGGAAGCTTCCAACGTCTTGACGAACCTTTGGGCAACCCACCACGATGCGGGGGTATGGGAGCGCTCCCATACCCCCGATGCCCCACGACACGTGGGCCTCCGCTCCGATGGTCATATCGCCCCCCGCGAATGGAGCCGCCGCTCGCCGCCCGACCCAGCTCGCCGAGTCGATCGACCCTCTGCTCACCGACGTTGCCCCTGTTACCCGGAAGGATCCGACCGTGACCCAACCCCCCGTTCAGGAAGCCGCCGGTGCGGCCCGTGTGCGGCGTGGGCGGCGTGGCAGACCGGTGTTCCGCCTGGTCGCCGCGCTCGCCTGTGCCGGGCTGATGGCCGGCGCGCTCGCCGCGAACGCCTCCGCCGCGCCCGTGGCCCCGGCCGCCGGATCCGCCGCCGGCGCCGGCGCCGGCGCCGGCGCCGAGGAGATCGTCAACGGCGACTTCGCGGACGGCGCCACGGCACCCTGGTGGTGGACCGCGAACAACCCGGCCTCGGTGGTCGACGGCCGGCTCTGCGCCGACGTGCCGGCCGGCACCGCCAACCCGTGGGACGCCATCATCGGGCAGAACGACCTGCCGGTGACCGCAGGCGAGACCTACGCGCTGACGTACACCGCGAGCGCCACGGTCCCGGTGACCGTCACCACCAACGTCCAGCGGGCCACGGAGCCGTACACCCAGTACTTCACGTCGGCGGACCAGCTCACCGACGAGCCGAAGACGTTCCAGCAGACGTTCACGGCGAAGACGGACGACGCCGCGGCGCAGCTCGCGTTCCAGATCGGCGGCAGCGACGAGGCGTACACGTTCTGCGTGGACGACATCTCGCTGACGGGCGGCGCTCAGACGCCCCCGTACGACCCGGACACCGGCTCACCGGTCCGCGTCAACCAGGTCGGCTACCTGCCCGACGGGCCGAAGACCGGCGTGTTCGTCACGGACGCGACCACGCCCGCCGCCTGGTTGCTGAAGGACGCCGACGGCACAGAGGTGGCGAGCGGGACGACCACGCCGCGGGGCGTGGACAAGTCGTCGGGCCAGAACGTGCAGTCGTTCGACTTCAGCGACGTCACGGCGCACGGCGACGGCTACACGGTGACGATCGGCGACCAGACCAGCGAGCCGTTCTCCATCGGCGCGGACATCTACAGCGACCTGCGCAAGGACGCGCTCCAGTACTTCTACGTGGAGCGCAGCGGCGTCGAGATCCGCGGCGACCTCGTCGGCGACGCCTGGGCGCGGCCCGCGGGGCACCTGAACGTCGCCCCGAACAAGGGCGACAACAACGTGACCTGTGTCGCCGCCCACCCCTGCGACTACACCCTGGACGCGGCCGGCGGCTGGTACGACGCCGGTGACCAGGGCAAGTACGTGGTGAACGGCGGCATCGCGACGGCCCAGCTGCTGTCGGGCTACGAGCGGACGCTGACCGCGAAGGGCGCGTCGAAGGACGCGCTGGGCGACGGCACGCTGCGGGTGCCCGAGCGGGGCAACGGTGTGCCGGACATCCTGGACGAGGCCCGCTGGGAGCTGTCGTTCCTGATGTCGATGCAGGTGCCGGAGGGCGAGGAGCTGGCCGGCATGGTCCACCACAAGCTGCACGACGCGCAGTGGACCGCGCTGCCGACCCAGCCCACCGACGACGACCAGCCGCGTGAGCTGCACCCGCCGTCCACGGCGGCCACGCTCAACCTCGCCGCGGCCGCCGCACAGGGCGCCCGGCTCTTCGAGGACCACGACCCGGCGTTCGCCGGCAAGTTGCTGGCCTCGGCCCGCACCGCGTACGACGCGGCGGTGGCGCACCCGGCGGTCTACGCCCCCGCGACGGACTCCACGGGCGGCGGCGCGTACAACGACGACAACGTCACGGACGAGTTCTACTGGGCCGCGGCCGAGCTGTACCTCACCACCGGTGAGGCCGCCTACCGCGACGCGGTGCTGGACTCCCCGCTGTGGGGCGAGACCGCGGACGTCTTCCCGCAGGGCGGCTTCTCCTGGGGCTCGACGGCCGCGCTGGGCGCGCTCGACCTGGCGACGGTGCCCAGCGGGCTCACCGCTGCGCAGCTCGCCGAGGTGCGCGGCGAGGTCACGGCCGCGGCCGACGGGTACGCCGCGGACGCCGCCGAGGCCGCGTACGGCATGCCGTACGACCCGGAGGGCGGCCACTGGGTGTGGGGCTCCAACAGCCAGGTGCTCAACAACGCGGTGGTGCTCGCCACGGCCGCCGACCTGACCGGCCGGGCGAAGTACAAGGACGCCGTGCTGGGCGCCGTCGACTACATCCTCGGCGAGAACCCGATGAACCAGTCGTACGTGACCGGTTTCGGCGAGCGCGCGACGCAGAACCAGCACAACCGCATCTACGCCCACCAGCTCGACGCGGACCTCGCCCATCCGATCGCCGGCTCGATGGCGGGCGGCCCCGACGACGCGCTGGAGGACCCGAAGGCGGAGCAGAAGCTCGCGGGGTGTGTGGCCGCGATGTGCTACATCGACGACATCGAGTCCTACTCGACCAACGAGATGGCGATCAACTGGAACGCGCCGCTGGCCTGGGTGGCGTCCTACGTGGACGACCTGGGCACCGCGGCCGGCCCCCAGGGCCCCGACGGTTCCCACGACCACCACGGCCACGGCTCTCACGGCCACGGCGGCCACGGGCACGGCGGCCACGGGCACGGCGGCCACGGGCACGGCCACGGCGGTCACCGGGGGTGAGCCGGCCCACACGGTAGTGCACCACTGAGAGACGAACGGCCGGGGCGCCCCGTGGGGGGACACCCCGGCCGTTCCCAGGACGCCCCATCGTCCGGGCCCACCCCAGAAGGGGCGCGGGGAACTGCGCGCTCAGCCCCCACCGGCGGACGATCCCGCAACGACCGGACCACCCCGCCCGGAGGGCAGACGCCCGCCCGGAGGGCGCCCTCCGCAGGGGCCCGCCGGCCAGGCGGCCCGGGTGGCCGGGTGCCCACCGCCCGCCCGGGCGGGCCGCACGCCCAGTGCGCGGTACGGGCCCGCGAGCCCGCTCCAGTACAGTCGCTTCCGTCTCCCCCGCGCATAAGGACGGATCACGTGAGCGCCATCAACACGGGCCAGGCCACGGTCCTCGGGATCGTCGAAGGGATCACCGAATTCCTTCCCGTCTCCTCCACCGGCCACCTGAAGATCACCGAAGGCCTGATGGACATCCCGGTCGACGACAAGTCCGTGGTGGCGTTCACGGCGGTGATCCAGGTCGGGGCCATCGCCGCGGTGTTCGTCTACTTCTTCAAGGACATCGTGCGGTTCGTCCGCGCCCTGTTCAGGGGCATCGCCAACCGCGAGGAGCGCTATCACCACGACTACAAGTTCGCCTGGTGGGTGATCTACGCCACCATTCCGATCGTGGCCGTGGGCCTTGCCGCGAAGCCGCTGATCGAGGGGCCGCTCGCCTCGCTCTGGGTGGTCGCGGGGTCGCTGATCGTGGGCAGCGCGGTGATGTGGGCGGCCGACCAGATGGGGCGGCACAAGCGCGGTGAGGACGACACGTCGTTCAAGGACGCCATGCTGGTGGGCTGCTCGCAGATCCTGGCGCTGCTCTTCCCCGGCTTCTCGCGCTCCGGCGCCACCATGTCCACGGCGCTCGTCCTCGACCTGGACCGGGTGGCCGCGACCCGGCTGTCGTTCTTCCTCGGCCTGCCCGCGCTCACCGGCGCCGGCGTCTACGAGCTGAAGGACGCGGTGGGCGGCGGCGCGCCCGTGATGCCGCTGGCGGTGGGCACGGCGGTGTCGTTCGTGGTGGCCTACGGCTCCATCGCCTGGCTGCTGAAGTTCGTCGCCAAGCACTCCTTCAACGCCTTCGTGCTCTACCGCATCGCGGTCGGCGTCCTGCTCTTCGGGCTCCTGGGCACGGGCGTCCTGAACGCGTAGGGCACCCGAAGGGAGGCTCCGCCGCGGGGCCGCGCCCGGCCCCCACCGGCCGGGCAGCCGACGACGAAACCACAAGGGGCCGGGCGGAACGCCCGGGACCACGGACCGAGGGCCCGCTGCCGGTGGAGACGGCAGCGGGCCCTCCACCGTGACGGCGCTCACCACGCCGGGGCGAGTCCGGCCCGGCGGACCACGGAGGAGGGTCAGGGCGCCGAGACGTTCGTCACCGGCAGATCCTGGCCGGCACGCGAGATGTAGTAGTCGTCCGGCGCGGAGAAGACGGCGAAGTCCTGGTAGTAGTCCTTCACCTTGAGGCTGACGGTGAAGTTGCCGGCGGCGTCGGCGGTGGTCTGGGCGTTGTACTCGCTCTCGTAGTACCCGCGCAGGAAGACCCGGGTGCCGGCGACGGGCCCGTGCCCGTCGGGGAAGATCACCTTGCCCGTCACGGTGAGGGTGTCACCGGCGCGCACCTTGGTCTTGTTGACCTTGTAGGTGATGCCGCTGCTGACCGACGGGGTGTTGACGTAGGCGTCGGCGTAGACGAGGTCCTGGTCGGTGGGGTCCTCCGGCGGGTCGTAGTCCGCCCAGAACTGCACCTCGTGGAGCGGGTTCAGGAAGGGGCTGGGCGTGCTGTCCCAGCGGTCCGCCGTGACGCCGGGGACGGTGAAGCGGCCGTTCTCGTCCGTCTGGAAGGTGCCGAGGCTCCGGCTCTCCCGCTCCACGGGGTCGATGGGGTCGCCCCACGGGTTCCAGGTCTCGTACAGCACTGCCTCGCCGAGCGAGACGGGGGCGTTCGCGACCGGGGTGCCGTCGTCCCGGGTGAGCACGCCGGTGACGTCGACCGTGCGGCTGACGAAGTCGGGCGAGGCGGGGTCGGTGGTCAGGGCGAGGTGGTAGCCGGCCGCGGCGGTGGAGGCGGTGCCGGGTTCGGCGGCGGTACCGGGTTCGGCGGCGGCGCCGTGCGCGGCGGCGCCGGACCCGGCGGGGAGGGCCTGGGCCGGCAGCACACCGGCCGCGGTCGTGGCGAGGGCGAGCAGGGCGGTCGCGGCGAGGCGCGCCGTGGTGGGACTCATGTGCACGTGCAGCTCCGTGGTCGAGGCGGCCGGCCGGTTGGTACGGCCGGCCGGTTCGTCTTGCCGGCGGCGCCCCTGGCGTGCCGGCACCCGTTGGACCGCAAGCGGTGGGGCGCGGTTGTAGCGGCCGGCAAGAATGCACGGGCCGGACACCCGGAATTCGGCAGGTGTACGGGTGCCGTTGGGATGGCGCGGCGTCAACCGGAGCGCGTGCACCGCTTGTTGGCCGGCCGGATGGGAACTATGCCGTGCCGTGGGGCAGTCTTTCCCTACGTGGCCAGTCTTCCGAGTCTTCCGCTGCAAACCGCCGCGCCGCCGAAGGACGTCACCGGGACCATGGTGGTCTGCGGGGACGACGCCCTGGCGCACCGGCTCGCCGCCGAGCTGCGCGGCCTCTATGGAGAAACGGTCACCCTGGTGGTGCCGGGTCCGGGAAGCGACACCGGTCAGCCGGCCTCCGGCCGGGCCCGCGCCTCGATGCTGTTCGGCCGGATCTCGGCGGCCGTCACCCGCGCCACCGGCGCCGCGACCGCGGCGGCGGGCGGGGGGAACGGCGCGAACGGCGCGAGCGGGTCCGGAGGCGGCGAGGCGGTGCCCGGCCGCGCCGGCTCCGGCACCCGGCCTGCGCAGGGCGGCCGTTCGACCGGCCCCGCCGCCGAGCGGGGCGGACGATCCGCGGGACCGGCGGACCGAACCGGGCGCACCGCGGGGCCCGCCGAGCGGGGCATACGCCCGCCGGGGACGGCCGAGCGGGGTGCCGGAGAGCGGGGCATGGAGGCCGCCGACCGGATCATCGAGGCGCCCGAGCTCACCGAGGACGTGCTCGCCGACGCCGGTGTGCAGCAGGCCGCCGCCCTCGCCCTGGTCCATGACGACGACGAGACCAACATCCGCGCCGCACTCGCCGCCCGCCGCCTCAACCCCCGGCTGCGCCTGGTGATCCGGCTCTACAACCGCCGCCTCGGCCAGTACCTGGAGGACCTGCTCGACCAGGCGGCGGCGATGGTCAGTCCCGGCATGGACACGGCGGAGCTGGACGCCTCCACCACCGTCCTGTCGGACGCCGACACGGCCGCGCCCGCGCTGGCCGCCACCGCGATCGCCGGCTCCAGCAAGGTCGTCCGCGCGGGCGGCCTGCTGCTGCGGGCCGCGGAGGTCGACCCGCGGCGGGGCGAGGCGGCCGGGCAGGGCATGTGCGTGCTGGCGCTGCTGTCGTCCACCGCCGCCGATCCGGCCGGTGCCGAGGGCTCCGACATGAGCGGCGCGGAGCGGCCCCGGCTGCTTCCGGACGAGGCGGAGGTGGCCGCGGCGGCCGGCCGCGGCAAGGTGGTGCTGCAGACCGTGTCGTACTCGGGTCCGCAGCCGGCGCGCAGCCGCAGCGTGCCGCTCGGGTGGCTGCTGTCGCGCCGGCTGCGCTGGTCGTTCACCGTGCTGGTGGGAGCGGTGCTGGCGCTCGCGGTGGCGTCGATGCTGACCACCGGCGACCACCCGCTGCACGCGATCTACCTCACCGTGCTGGACCTGCTCGCCATCAACGACCCGGCGACGCACGGGCCCAGAGCCCGGCAGATCCTGCAACTCCTCTCCGGGGTGGTGGGGCTGCTGTTGCTGCCGGTGCTGCTGGCGGCGGTCCTGGAGGCGCTGGGCAGCTTCCGGAGCGGGTCGGTGGCGCGCCGGCCGCCGCGCGGCCTCTCCGACCACGTGGTGCTGCTCGGCCTGGGCAAGATCGGCACCCGGGTGCTGGTGGAGCTGCGGAAGCTGAACATCCCGGTGGTGTGCGTGGAGTTGGACCCGGAGGCGCGGGGCATCGCGGTGGCGCGGCGGCTGCGGGTGCCGGTGGTGCTGGGCGACGTCACCCAGGAGGGCGTCCTGGAGGCCGCCAAGATCCACCGCGCGGGCGCGCTGCTCGCGCTCACCAGCCTGGACACCATCAATCTGGAGGCCGCGCTGATCGCCCGCTCCGTCAAGCCGGAACTGCGGGTGGTGCTGCGGCTGTACGACGACGACTTCGCGACCGTCGTCTACCGCACCCTGCGCGCCGCACACCCGCATGCGCTCACCCGCAGCCGCAGCGTCTCCCATCTGGCCGCGCCCTCGTTCGCCGGGGCGATGATGGGCCGCCAGATCCTCGGCGCGATCCCCGTGGAGCGGCGGGTGCTGCTGTTCGCGGTGGTCGACGTCGCCGGGCACCCCCAGCTGGAGGGTCACACGGTCCGGGAGGCATTCCGCCCCGGCCAGTGGCGCATCCTGGCCCTCGCGGCCCCCACGGACCCCTCGGCGGAGCGCCCGCCGGCGACCGGCGGCCGAACGTCTGGTTCCGGCTCCGGCGGGCGGACGGCGGGCTCCGGTTCCGGTTCCGGTTCCGGCGGGCGGGCACCCGGGTCCGGCGGACGGGCGTCCGGGTCCGGCGGACGGACGTCCGGGTCCGGCGGACGGGCGTCCGGGTCCGGCGGACGGACGGCGGCCTCCGGCGGTCGGGCCCCGGGCTCCGACCGGAACCCCGACCTGGTCTGGAACCTGCCTCCCGACACCCGCCTCCACCCCGGCGACCGGGTCGTCCTCGCGGCCACCCGCCAGGGCCTGGCCGAGCTTCTGGGACGGCGGACGCGGCATTCGGCGCCGCGGTGAGGGAGCGCTGGGCGCGACGGCGCGGCCTGCCCCGAGGTGCATGAACGCCTGTCCGGCCCGGCAGGTCGCGCCGGGCCGCCGCCTCGGCCCGCCCGCCAGCCGGGGCGCGTGCCGCCCGTCACCTGGGGTCTACGGGCGGCGTAACCGGACACCGCTCACAAGCAGGCGGTGCTGCCCTACGCTTGACAGTCACGAAGCCGCAAGGAGGGCGAGGCCGCCGTGACTTCCTCAACCGGTACTCCGGACCCCAACGCCCACCCGCTGGCCTTCGGTCAGCGTTTGCAGATCCTCCGGCAGCGGAGAGGCATCACGCGGGATCAGCTCGGCGGATTGCTGGGGCTGACCGGGTCCTGGGTGAAGGGCGTGGAGAGCGGTCGGCTCCAGACCCCGAAACTGGACGTCGTCCTGCGCATCGCGGAGATCCTGCGGGTGCGCAACCTGGCAGAGCTCACCGGCAACGACATTCCGGTCGACCTCTTCGCCGGACCGGGCCATCCCCGTCTGCCCGGTGTCAGAGCGGCCGTCGATGCCTTTCCCGTCGCCGACCGCACAAAAGCGCCGCCGATCGCCCATGTGCGGGCGCGTCTCGACCTGGCCTGGCAGGCACGTCACAAGGCGCCCAACCACCGCGACGTCATCGGTGCGCTCCTTCCTGACCTCATCCGGGACGCCCAGGCCTCCGCGCGGCAGGCGGACACCTCCGTTGATCGGCGCAGGGCGCAGGCTCTGCTGAGCGAGACCTATTCGCTCTGCCAGTTCTTCGTGGCCTACCAGCCGGACGCCGCACTCCTGTGGCGCGTCGCGGAGCGGGCCCTGGTAGCGGCTCAGGAGAGCGGCGACGCAAGGGCGATCGGCGTGGCCGCCTGGCTCGCCGCCGAGGCCCACCGGGATTCCGGTCCTGCGCATTTCGACGCCGCCGACACCATTGCGCAGGAAGGCCTGGCCTACCTCGCACCCCTCTCCCCGACGCCTCCGACGACGTACTGGCCATCGCGGGCGCGTTGACGTTCGCCGCCGGGTACACCGCGGCACGCCGGATGGAGACCGGCACGGCATGGCGGTACTGGGACCAGGCACGCGCCATGGCGGACCGCCTGCCCGAGGACTACTACGATCCCATCACGTCCTTCTCCCGGGCCATCATGGGCGCTCACGCGGTCACGATCGCCGTCGAGCTGCGCGCAGGTGGCGAGTCCGTTCGGCAGGCTGCGGCTGCCGACACGGTCACGATCCCGTCCCGACCGCGCAGGGCCCGGCACCGCATCGAGGAGGCCCGGGGATACCAGCTCGACGGACAACCGGACGTCGCGCTGGCCACGCTGGACAAGGCTCATGAGGCGGCCCCGGAGACCATCAAGTACAACGGCTACGCGAAGTCGATCGTCCTCGGAGAGACCGAATCCAAGGTGCCGGCCCGCCGCCGCCGTGCTTCGCAACTGGCCGTCAAGATGGGCCTGCTCACCGCGTGACCCATGGGGGCACATTCTGTGTCCCCTCTTCCGCACACCGGCTCCTACCGTCATAACCCGCCCCGGCGACCGCGACACGGGGCGTGGCCGACGGCAAGGAGACGACGTGCGCAACGACAGCGGTCCCTCAGCAATCTCCGGCGGCACCGTCCGTCCGGACATCGAGACGATGCGTGCGGCCGCGGCCGAGGCACTGGCGCAGGATGTGCCGCTCCGGCGGTTCGATGAACTCGGCGAGGTGACGCAACGGCTGTCCGCGCACCTCCTGCGGCTGATCCCGCTGGTGGAGAGCGCGGCGAAAACGCCGGACGCCGAGCGGACTGACCGTGCCGACCAGGTCGCCGCACTGGCCGCCGTGGAGAACGCCCGGGTCCGCCTGGCCGCCTCCCCGGGGCCGGGACTTGTGTCCGCCACGCAGCACGCCCGCAGCCTCGCCCGTGAGCTGGCCTGGCTGTGCGACCACTACGTGGTGCTGACCGGCGCCCGTGCGGGGGAGCCGGCATGAGTGGCACCAACACTGTACGAACAGGAGAGGGAGACCAGCCCCCCGTGACCCTCATGTACTGCGTCCGCTGCGACCAGCCCATCCGCCAGGGCGAGCCCTACGAGACCCACATCCACCACGGGGCCAGCCTCGCGGGCACGACCAACCACTCACACAAGCAGTGCCCGTACCCGGGGCATGGGCGGGCGCCCAGGCCGCGGACCATCCCGGCATCGACGAAATCGGAGGGAAAATGAGCGGTAACTCCGTCAGCATGGAGTCGGCAGCGCCGGTTCCGTGGGGAATGGGCCGCATGGCCCCACTTCGGAACGGGGAGCTGTCTCCCTGGCAGTACGCGGGAATCGACCCGGAGACGCAAACCGGCCGATGGGTGGGAAATGACGGTGTGCCGACTCCCGCGGAGCTCGGTAAGCACGGCACTTCCGTCAACACCTACCCGCCTGCCCAGATCGGGAAAGACGGCAAGATGGACGCGGACAGCGGACACGACGCGACGCAGGATTGAGAGGAAATGAAGTGAAGGGGCGTCCGGTGCTGGTCGTCACCGAGTTCGAGGACCCGACCGCTGATCTGGTCATTGCGGAGTTGAACCGGCGCCGGGTGCCCGTTCTTCGTTTTGATCCGGGGCGGGACTTCCCTGATCCCTTGGTCCTCTCTGCCCGCGTCGGGCCGGGCGGTTGGGGTGGGCGGCTGACGGTGGGCAAACGGGCGGCGGACCTGGCGAGCGTGCGTGCTCCGTATCACCGTCGCCCCCAGTGGTTACACGCCGAATGGTGGTGATCAGGCGTCCCGGTTCATCGCGCAGGAAAACCGGCGTGGCCTCGGAGGAGTGTTAGCGGCTCTTTCAGGGTGCTTCTATGTGAGCCACCCCCAAGCTATTGCCCGCGCCGAGTACAAACCCGCACAGCTTGCGGCAGCGATCCGCGAAGGGCTCAGCGTACCCGCCACACTGATCACCAGCAATAAGGCGGAAGCGACGTCATTCGCCACCGAACAGCCCACCATTTACAAGCCGTTGCATGCCGGCGCATACCAGGTTGACGGCGAGCCTGCTGGTATCTGGGCTGCCCCGGTCGCTCCCGGCGAGATCGACCACAGTGTGAGCCAACGGCGAGCGGGCACGTGCTGGGCGGGCACGTGTCGTTCATGCTCGCGGTCCCACACTCCCCCGGCGCTGGGCATGCTGCCGGATCTCGACGCCGGGGAGGCCCTTCCCACGGACGTGGGTGGTGACGTGCTGGACGACTGGACGGCACGCTTCGTCGCGCAGTTCGCGGCACCGGGAGCCCAGCGCTCCCACTGGTGCGGAACGGGCGGGACGAGTTCGTCGTCATCGACGTGGCGGCCGGGGCGTGGGCGGTCGCGTACCACGACCGGGGCCGTTGGTTGGTTCGGCAGGGTGGGCCCGTCCGGCTGTGGGATGCGATCGCGGACGGGATCCGGCGGTGGCGCGACGCCGGGCAGCCGGCCGCCGAGCGCCTGCGCCTGCACGTCGGGCCGAGCGGGCAGCGCCTCACCTGGTAGGGGTCGCCCCGACACCTGACGCGGGCGGCCTGGTGCCGGGGCCTCGTCGGTACCCCCGGCGCACCGGCCCGGGGCGGGGCAGGCGATAGTGCCCTGGCAACAGGGTGTCGGGTCGTCAGGAGTGAACGTGCTGGTCGTCGGGCTTGTCTTCGCGGTGCTCGCCGCGCTGATCCATATCTACATCTTCGTCCTGGAGTCCTTGCGGTGGACCGCTCCGAAGACCAGGGCGATCTTCGGCACCTCCGAGGACGAGGCCCTGGCGACCCGGCAGTTGGCGTTCAACCAGGGCTTCTACAACCTCTTCCTGGCCGTGATGGTCGCGCTCGGCGCGGCGGTGGCCCTCGCCGGCGACGGCACCGTGGGCAGGACCCTCGTCATGGCGGGAACCTCCTGCATGGTGCTCGCCGGCCTGGTCCTCGTTCTCGGCGACCGCACCAAGCTCCGCTCCGCCCTGGTCCAGCTCGTCGCCCCGGCGATCGCGCTCCTCGCGCTCGGGCTCGGCGCTCTGCGCTGACAGCTCCGCCGGTCCCTCCACCGCGTCCGGACGGAGGGCTCCGCACCGGCTCAGGTCGGGACCAGGGTGATGTCCGTGGCCTTCACCGTGGTGTGTACGGGGGTGCCCTCCGCGAGGCCCAGGTCGGCGGCGGCCTGGGGGGTGATCTCGGCGATCAGGTCCGGGGTGACGTCGGAGCTGATGAGGACGCGCAGGCGGCTGCCGAGCGCGGTGATCTCGCGGACCGTGCCGGGCCAGACGTTGCGCGGGCTGCCGCCGGGGCGTTCGCGGTGCACGGCGACCGTCTCCGGGGCGATGATCGCCAGCGCCGGGGCGCCCGCGGGGGGCGGTCCCGGTTCGGACGGGTCCACGGTGGGCGGCGTCGTGGGCGGGGCGATGACGACGTGGCCGCCCGTGGTGAGGGCGAGGCCGTCGGGCGTGGTGGTGCCGGGCCAGGCGTTGCGGCCGAGCATCCCGGCCACCCAGGGCGAGCGGGGGTGCCGGGCGACCTCCGCGGGCGGGGCGTCCTGCACCGCGCGGCCGTGGTCGAGCACCAGCACCCGGTCGGCCAGCGACACGGCCTCCACCGGGTCGTGCGTGACGATCAGGCAGACGCCGCCGAAGCCGGCGAGGTGGGTGCGCAGCGTGTGCCGTACCCGGGCGCGGGTGGTCTGGTCGAGCGCGGCGAGCGGCTCGTCGAGGAGGAGCAGCCGTGGGCGCGGCGCCAGCGCCCTGGCCAGCGCGACCCGGCCGGCCTGCCCGCCGGAGAGCTGCGCGGGCCTGCGGTGCGCGAGGTGGCCCACGCCGAGCCGGTCCAGCCACTGCTGGGCGGTGCGGCGGGCCTCGCCACGCGGCACGCCCTGGGCGCGCAGGCCGTACGCGGTGTTGCCGAGCGCCGTCAGATGGGGGAAGAGCGCGCCGTCCTGCGGCACCCAGGCGACCCCCCTGCGGTGCGGGGGCAGCGGGGTGACGTCGGTGTCGCCGAGGCGCAACCGTGCGGTGGCGCGCGGGGTGAGGCCGAGCAGGGCGCGCAGGAGGGTGGTCTTGCCGGCGCCGTTGGGGCCCACCACGGCGATGGTGGTGCCGGGCGGGGCGTCGAGGGTGAGTTCGTCGTAGCCGGTGACGGTGGCGTGCAGGGCGTGCACGGCATGCAGGGCGTGCAGGGCGTGCAGGGCGTGGCGGTCGGCCGGTGCGGCCGGTGCGGCCGGGAGGGCGGGTGCCGGGGGTGTGGGTGCGGCTCCTGCTCCTGCTCCGGCTTCGGCTCCTGCTTCGGTTCCGGCTGGCGACACGCGTGCGGGTGTGGCGGGCGTGAGGGATGCGGGGACGGGGGTGTCGCCGGTCTCGGTGGTGCCGTCCGGGGCGGGCCGGGACCGTCCGGATGAGGCCCCGGCACCGCCCGCCGGGCGGAGCAACCGGCCGAGGGACCGGGCGAACCGCCGTTCCCCGCCCCCCGTCGCCCCGCCCGTGCCCGCCGGTGCCGTCGTCCAGCGGCCCCGCAGCGCCACCAGCACCGCCATCGCGATGGCGAGCAGCAGCAGGGACACCGACGTCGCCGCCTCCGGGTCGTCCTGGAGGAGGAGGTAGACCCGCAGGGGGAGGGTCTGCGTGGTGCCGGGGAGGTTGCCCGCGAACGTGATCGTGGCGCCGAACTCACCGAGCGCCCGGGCCCAGGTGAGCGCCGCGCCCGCGGCGAGTCCCGGGGCGACCATCGGCAGGGTGACGGTGCCGAAGACCCGCAGCGGCGAGGCGCCCAGCGACGCGGCCGTCTCCTCGTACCGGGGGCGCAGCCCGGCCAGCGCGCCCTCCAGGCTGATGACGAGGAACGGCATCGAGACGAACGTCGCCGCGACCACCGCGCCCGAGGTGTGGAACGGCAGCGTGATCCCGAACCAGTCCTCCAGCCAGGGACCGATGAGTCCGCGCCGTCCGAAACCGAGCAGCAGGGCGACACCGCCGACCGTCGGCGGCAGCACCATCGGCAGCAGGACCAGGGACCGTACGAACGGCTTGCCGGGGAAGTCGGCCCGGGCCAGCAGCCACGCCAGCGGCACGCCGAGCAGCAGGGAGAGGCCGAGGGCCCAGCAGGAGACCAGCAGCGACAGGCGGATCGCCTGCACGGAGTCGTGGCCGGTGAGGTCGTGGCCGAACTCGCCCCAGGAAGTGCGGGCGAGGACGCCGAGCAGCGGCAGGAGCAGGAACGCGACGGCGAGCAGCGCGGGCAGGGCCAGCGTCACGGGCGCCCGTGTCCGCACCCGCCGCCCCGCCCGCACGGCGCCCTCAAGGCCGGTGCCCGACCCGGATCCGGGATCACGCGGCACACCCTCCGCCCCGGCCCCCGGACCGGGGGACCCGGCACCCTCCGCACCGCGTTCCGGCCCGCGCGGCGCGCCCTCCGCGGCCGTGCCGCGCGGTCCGTTCTCCGTCGCCTCCTCCGGCATCCCACGCCACCGTCGCTACGGCCGCTGGAACCCCGCGGCACGCAGGAGTTTCTGCGCCTCGGGGGACGAGAGCCAGTGGACGAACGCGGTGGCCGCCGCGCCGTGCGCGGACTGCTTGAGGGTGGCGGCGGGGTAGGAGGCGAGGGCGTTCTGGGCGTCGGGGATGGTGACCGCGTCGACCTTGCCGGGCGCGGTGGCGGCGTCGGTCTTGTAGACGATGCCCGCGTCGGCCTCGCCCAGTTCGACCTTGCTGAGCACCGCCCGGACGTCGGCCTCCTCGGAGACCGGGTGAACGGTGATCTTCTGGGCCCGGAGCACCTGGTGGCTGTAGTTGCCGACCGGTACCTCGGGCGCGGCGAGCACCACCTTCAGTTTCGGATCGGAGAGGTCCCTGAGGCTCCTGATCTTGTCGGGGTTGCCCTTGCCGGTGGCGATGACCAGGCGGTTCCTGGCGATCACCGTGGGGGTGCCGGTGTCGGAGCGCACCCCGTCCATGGTCTTCTGGTCCGCGGTGACCAGGACGTCCGCGGGCGCCCCCTGCTTGACCTGGGCGGCGAGTTCCTGGGACCCGGCGAAGGAGAACGTCACACGGGTGCCGGGGTGCTCCTTCTCGTACGCGGCACCGGCCTTCTGGAAGACGTCCGTGAGCGAGGAGGCGGCGAGCACGGTGAGGTCCGCCGCCGGCGGCCCGCCCGCGGACGCGCCGCCCTTGGTGCCGCTCTCGGCCGCACCGCCGCCGTCCCCGCCGCAGGCGGCGAGCGTGGCGAGCAGGGCGGCCACGAGCACGGCCGCGGTGGTGCCTCGGCGGGTGAGGTGGATCGGCATGGGCGGCCTCCTTGGGCGGACGAGGACGGTAGAGGGCGGTAGAGGGCGGGCCGGACGAGGGCGGTCGGACCGGACACGGGCGGACCGGCGGGGGAACGGGGCCGGCGGGGGGAACGACGGCCGGGGCGCCGGTGGGGCGCCGGGGTGCGCGCCGGCGTCAGCGGCGGTTCAACCGCGGTCGATGTGCACGTTGGTGGCCTTCACCCGGGCCGTGGCCTCCATCCCGACCTCCAGGCCCAGCTCCTCGACGGCCTCCCTGGTGAGCAGCGACACCAGCCGGTGCGGGCCGGCCTGGATCTCCACCTGGGCGGCGACGTCGCCGAGCTTGACGCCGGTGACGATGCCGGGGAACGCGTTGCGCGCGGAGGTGTACGACACCTCCTCGTCGTCACCGCCCTGCTGGCCGATCTCCACGGAGAACGCGGCGAGATCCCGCCCGCCGATGAGCCGCCGCCCGCCCTCGTCCCGATGCGTCGCGACCCGCCCGGCGTCCGCCCAGCGCCGCGCCGTATCGGGACTGACGCCCAACAGACGCGCGGCCTGACCAATGGTGTAGGACTGCATGCGCGTCAATGTATGCGGCGATTCCTCTTATCTGCAAGGAATAGTTTCCCATGGCTTGGTATCTGCGATGCGGGAAGCCTGGCCGCGCCACTGAGGCCGACGGTCGGCGACCGGCGGCGTACGGCCGACGGCGTACGGCCGACGGCCGACGGCTGGGGACAGGCGGCTGGCGGCAGGCGGCGACGCACCGCAGGCCCAGGCCACCGTGCGCGGCGGGACCGTCTCGTCGGCACCGAGTACGACCGAAAACGCGAGCGACCCTCCGCCCGACGCCCACCTACAGGACCAGGGCCCCCACAGGGGCGCGGGGAACTGCGCGACCAGCACCCACGAAACCCGCAGACCGCCACCGCCCGCCAGGGGCAGATGCTGCCGCCTCCCGACCACGGGGCCGCAGGCAACCACGAGACCACAACCCCCACAGGGGCGCGAGGAACTGCGCGACCAACCCACACGAAACCCACAGACCACCACCGGCCACCAGGGGCAGATGCTGCCGCCTCCCGGCCGCAGGGCCGTGGGGGCCGCGGGGCCGCCGGGGCCACGGGGGCCGTGGGGGCCGTAGGCCCCCGAGGGCCGCAGGGTGCTCGCGCGGTTCCCCGCGCCCCTTCGGGGCGCAGAGGCTCAGGAGTAGCGGTAGATCCTGCTGTGGCTCTCCAGCTGGGACGGCCTGACGCCCCACGGCGGCATCGGCTCGTCGCGGGCGACGATCCTGCGGTACTGCGAGTGATTCGCCCCCGGCGGCCTCGCGGGCTGGTAGGCCGCGCCCGGGTGGGCCTTCTGCCACTGCGACCAGACGCGGTCGATCATGGCGTGGTGCAGCCAGAAGACGGGGTCGTTGTTGGAGCCGGCGCCGAGCATGTGCCCGCCGACCCAGCGGTGCACGCGGTTGTGGTTCTGGTACTGGGCGTTGCCGGATCCGCTGCCCCAGCCCTCCAGCTTGTTGCGGAAGCCCGAGGCCGAGACGGAGTTCCACGGCGAGACGTCGAAGACCTTCTGGCGGGTGGCCACCGCGAGCTGCGCCTTGGTGGGCAGCGAGATGGGCTGCTCCGGGTGGCCTAGGTCGCGCATCAGGAAGGGGTCGTCGCTGACGCTCTCCGTGATCTTCCAGTGCCCCTGCCGGTAGGCGAACGGGCCCGTGGTCACCCGCCGGTCCCCGTCGCGGCCGTTGCCGCCCAGGAAGTCGGCCGCCCACAGGGACGACGACGGACTGCGGTCCACGGTCCAGTCCCAGTACGGCACGGTGACCGAGGGGTCCACCCGCTGCAACTCCCGCTCGAACTCCAGCAGGAACTGCCGGTGCCAGGGCAGGAACGAGGGCGTCATATGGGCGACCCGGAGACCGGGCTCCCCGTCGGAGACGTAGTACTGGATGTGGATGCGCACGAACTCGTCGTAGACGCCCGTCCTCTTGAGTTCGAGCACCGCATCGACGAATCGCTTCTTCTCGCTGCGCGTCAGCGCGTTCTGGTTCTTGCGGATGTACACCATGACGGCTTCCTTGTGAACGGCTTCCTGGTGACGGCTTTCCTTCGGCCGAGGGCGGCGGGGCGGGCCGGGACCGTACGACGGCGCCCGGCGCCGCGGGCGCGGGGGCGCCCTGAACGCGCCGTCAGTGGACGTGCTCGCGGGCCAGCCTGGAGGTGCCGAGTGCCTCGACGGCGCCGCGGGCGGCGGCCAGCACCGTCGGGTGGGAGCCGTAGTGGTCGACCATGCTCAGGTAGCTGCCGTCCGCGCGGCGCATCAGGTGCAGCGGCCGCCCGTCGATCAGGACCTCGATCGGCCGGTCCGCCTGATCGTGGGAGGCCATGGCGGTGTGGCCGCCGGCCCCGCCGGTGCGGCCGGTGCGGCCGGTGACGTGGTCGAGCAGGGCCCGCTGGCGGGCGTGGATGTGCCGGCCGCGGTACACCTCGTCGAAGAGCACCTCGTGGGCGGGCCCCGGGGCGCGCCCGTCGGTCGTGCCGCCCTGGGCCGGCGCGCCGGGCTCCCGGGCGTCGGCGACGACGGGCACGATGGCGGCCGCCGCGGCGGCGGAGGCGCCGGAGGCGAACAGGGCCCGCAGCAGGGCGCGGCGGCTGCGGGCGGTCATGACCGCGGCACCGGTGCCGGGCGGGCGGCGCGGCCGTCGTGTGCGGGCAGTGTCATCTGTGATCGGTCCCTTCGCGGTAGCGGTGCGGTGCACACGGCGCGTGCACGCGGTGGTGCGCACGCGGTACCGCGCACACGGCACGGTCCGCACGGTGCGGTGCACGCGGGTGCGCGGGCGGTGCGGTGCGCACGGTGCCGTGCACGCGGTGGTGCGCACGGTGCCGTGCACGGGTGCGCACGGGGTGCCGTGCGCCGGTGGCGCCCACGGGGTGCGGTGCGCACGGGTGCGTTCTGGTCGGGCGCGGGGCGGGTGGCGCTCCGGCGCTCCGTTCTGCCACGCGCAACGGCACACCACCCCGGAGGGCATCGGGTACGGGGCCGATTCACGGCGGAATTCGCCCGGGCGCAGCAGTGCGGACCGCCTTACAGGTGACGCGGCGTCAGCACCGCGTTCCGGCGACACGGTCGGTGTTCCGGGCCAGCCGCCGTTCCCGGACGGCCGGTGTTCCCGAACGACCGGTGTTCCCGAACGACCGGTGTTCCCGGACGACCACCGTTCCCGGACAGCCGCCGTTCCCGGACAGCCGCCGTTCCCGGACGACCGCCGTTCCCGGACAGCCGGTGTTCCCGGACAGCCGCAGGCAGCTCAGCCCGTCCCGGGACACGCCCGGCCCCGGCCCCGGCTCGTCCCGCCCCCCGGCCGGGTCCCGAAGGACCGGTCTCAGCCGGTGCCGGTACCGGTCCCCGTCCAGAAGGACCACCAGCGGGTGAGCACCATCGCCCCGATCACGCCGAGGTGCACGACGGGCGGCGCCCAGGCGAAGTCCGCGAGGAACGCCCGCAGTCCCGCGGGCGCCGGGAGGAAGCCGCAGCGCGCGGTGAAGGACGTCACGCACCAGAACATGACGACGGTGGCGGCCCAGGCCAGGCAGCACCACAGGCAGAGCGCGTGGATCCGGTACAGCGACTGGAACTGGAGCCAGCCGCAGAACCCGGCGCCGAGCAGCGCCCCGGTGTTCAGGCCCAGCCAGAACCAGCGGGGGAAGCGGGCCCCGGCGAGCAGGCTCACGCCCACGCAGACCACCACCGCGTACGTCACGAGGCCCAGCATCGGATTGGGGAAGCCGAACACCGACGCCTGGGCGCTCTTCATCACACTGCCGCAGGCCACCACCGGGTTGAGGCTGCACCCGGGGGTGAAGTCGGGGTCCTTGAGCAGGGCGAACTCGTCGAGCGTGATCACCCAGGACGGCAGCAGACCGGCCACCCCGGTGAGCGTCAGCAGGAGCGCGAAGGGGCGGGCCGCGCCGCTCCTGAGCACAGCGGCGTGGCTGCCGCGGCTTCTGCCGGCGTGTGCCGGGGCCGGCGGCCGGGCGGCGCGATGGCGCGCCCCGGCCGCCGGGCGCCCGGCCGGCCGACCGGTGAGGAGGGGCACCGGTCAGCCGACGGGCAGGCCGCCGAGCAGCTTGCGGGTGACGCTGTTCTGCTTGACCTGGTTCGTCAGGCCCTGCACCGCGGAGACCGGGGAGGTCTCCTGCTCGGGCGCGAACTGGCGGGCGCCGACGAGGTGGGGGTCCACCGCCTTCTTCTTCGCGACCGTGTCCAGTACGCCGCCCACCGACACGGGTGCGGCACCGGAGGCGGCGTACGACGGTGCCGCGGCACCGGCGGCCGCCAGGGCACCGGCGAGGACCGCGGCAGCCTTCAGGGGCTTCATGGTGTTCCTTTCTCCGGCGACGCACATCGCCGGCGGACGTTCGCGTCCGGACACCGGCGCGTGTCCGATGCCCTTGCTTCGACGTGCACAACGAGCCCTGAGCGGTGCGGAAACTCTGTCCACGGTAAATTCCGCGGGTCCCACCCGATCGTAGGCAGCGGCACGCCGATGCTCGTACGATCACATGCCGGAACGGGGGCGGTGAATTCCCCCCGCGCGACGGGTAATTCGACGCTCGGCGCGCCGAATTCCGGTGCGGCGAGAGGGATTTCGACCTCCGGCCTCCGGTCGCGCCCGACCCGGGCACGGGGCTGTGACCTGGGCACACCGCCCGCGAGACAGCGCACACCCCCCGCCGGCCGCACCCACAATTCGGATCGCCACATCATCCAGAAGTAATGCAACCCGATACGACACACAGAATCCTGGGAAATTATCGGATACGTTCACAAATCAGCTACAGTTGCGCTTCCTGAAACCGTCCTGACGGCACCGGCGCGGGCGCGGCTGATCGTGTGATTTTTACGCCCCGCGGGTTTCAGGACCCCCGCATCCCGAAAGGGCAGAGTCGGCCATGCGTCATTCTCCTGGTCTTTCCCCGTCTTGTCGTCCCCACGGCCGCTCGTGCGCACGGACCTCCCGCGGTCACCACGCGGGCCCGGGCCCGCGGGGCCCGCTCCCGCCGTACGGAACCGGTGCCCGCGCCGTCGCCGCCGATGCCCTCCGGTAGCCCACGGACGCCGCCTGCCCGCACCGATCCCGCCCCGGCCCCGCGCCGCGCCCTGAAGGTCCTGCACGTCGTCCAGCCGGTCGACGGCGGGGTGGCGCGCGTGGTCGTGGACCTGGTGGCGGCCGGGCCGGCCGAGGACCTGCACACCACCGTGGCCTGCCCCGCGGACGGCGCCCTGGCGGGCGCGGTACGCGGGGCCGGCGGCGCGGTGCGGCACTGGGCGGCGGGCAGGGCGCCGGGACCCGGGCTGCCCGGCGAGGTGGCGCGGCTGGCGCGGCTGGTGGCCGAGGTGCGCCCGGACGTGGTGCACGCGCACAGCGCCAAGGCGGGGCTCGCCGCCCGGCTCGCCCTGCGCGGCCGGGTGCCGACCGTCTTCCAGCCGCACGCCTGGTCCTTCGAGGCGGTGGGCGGCACGACCGGGCGCCTCGCCCGGCGCTGGGAACGGTACGGGGCGCGGTGGACGGCCCGGATCGTCTGCGTCAGCGCCGCCGAGATGCGCACCGGGCAGGCCGCCGGGATCGACGCCGACTGGGCCGTGATCCCCAACGGCGTGGACACCGGGCGCTTTCGCCCCTCCCCCGCCCCGGCCGCGGACCGGCGCGCCGCCCTGCCCCTGCACCCGGACGTGCCGCCCGGCGCGCCGCTGGTCGTGTGCGTGGCCCGGCTGTGCCGGCAGAAGGGCCAGGACGTGCTGCTCCAGGCCTGGCCCCTGGTGGCCGGTCAGGTCCCGGGCGCCCGTCTCGTGCTGGTCGGCGACGGGCCCGCGGCGGCGGCACTGCGCCGCGCCGCGCCGCCGTCCGTCACGTTCGCCGGGCCGACCCGCGACCCCGCCGCCTGGTACCGGGCCGCAGACCTGCTCGTGCTGCCGTCCCGCTGGGAGGGCATGGCGCTGGCACCGCTGGAGGCGCTGGCGTGCGGCACCCCCGTCCTCGTCACCGATGTGGCGGGGGCCCGCGAGGCGCTGCCGGCCGGTCAGGAGCCGTACTGCCTGGTCCCGCCGCAGGACCCCGCCGCGCTGGCCGGCGCCGCCGTCGCCCTGCTGCGCAACGCCCCGCTCCGCGCCGAGCTGGGCCTGGCGGGCCGGCGGCACGTCCTCGCCACCCACGACGTGCGGCGCACCGCCGCCGCGGTCGCGGCCGTGTACCGGGCGCTGCCCGGCACCGGGCGGACCGGGCCCACCAGGGACGCGGCGCACGCGGCGTCCACCGATCGCAGGGAGTCCCTGGCGTCGTGACTGCGGAAAGCACCGTTCCCTCCCCTGCCGGCCGGCCCCGGGCGGCAGGCGCCGCCGCGCCCGTCGCGGTCGTCCGGCCGCGCGTTCCCCTGCGCGGGCTCCGCCCGCCATCCGGGCCGCGCCGCGCGGTGCGGCACGCCTCGCCGCTGCCGCTGCTCGCCGTGGACGCCGCGGCGGCGCTGCTCGGCATCGCGGCGGTGGCGGCCGCGGCGCGTGCCGGGGCGCTCGGCTGGCGTGCCACGGCGCCCGGCGCCCCCGCCGCCGCGCACGCCTGGCCCGCCGTCACACACGCCTGGCCCGCCACCGCACACGTCTGGCCCGCGACGGCGCACGCCTGGCCGGCCGCCGGACACGGGTGGACGGCGGCCGCGCACGGCTGGCCGGCGGCCTGGCCCGCCTTGCCGGCGGTGGCGGCCGTCTGGCCCGTGGTGGCGCTGCTGCTGACGGTGGCGGTGCTGCATGCGCGCGCCGGCCTGTACGGGACGCGTGCCGTGCCGCCGCCGCCCCGCGCGCCCCACGTACTCGACGAACTCCCCGCGCTCTGCGGCCGGATCACGGCCGGCTGGGTGCTGCTCGCCGCGCTGCTCGCGGGGCTCTCACCGGACCGGGCCATGCCGCTGCCCGCGCTCCTCGCCGGCTGCGCGGTGCACGCCGCGGCGAGCTGCGCGGGACGGGCCGCGGTGCACGGACGGCGCCGCCGCAGGGCCGTCCGGCACCCGCACCCCGCCCTCGTCGTCGGCCCCGCGGCCACCGCCCAGCGGGTCGCGGCGGCCCTGCTGCGTCACCCCGCCTGCGGGCTGCGTCCGGTGGGGGTGGCGACCCTCGACATGGGGCCCGGCCACCAGGGCCACTCGGGCCACCTCAGTCACCAAGGACACCCTGGATACCTCGGACACCACGGACACCTCGGATACCCCGGACACTCTGGACATCAAGGGCACCCTGGACACCAGGGACTCCAAGGACAGCAGGCACACCAAGGGCACCCCGGGTCCCGCGCCGCGGAGACGGTTCCGCTGGCGGGGGCGGGCGGCGACGGGACGCCCGCACCGGACCGGGCGGCGGCCTCCGGCGCGGGAGAGTCGGGCGCGGGAGTGTCGGGCGCGGCCGCGTACGGGGCCACGGCTTCAGAAGAAACGGATCTGCCGGTGCTGTCCGCGCTCCCGGACGTGCGGCGCGCTCTGGTGCAGAACTCCGTGCGGGCCGCGCTGTTCGTGGCGGCGGACGACAGAGAGTACGGGCCGCTGCTGGGGGTGCTGACGGAGTACCAGTGCATGGTGTGGCGGCTGGACCCGGAGCCGCCGGCCGCGGTGCCGCATCCGGCCGCCGCGCGCCACCCCGCGGCCGTACCGAGCCACTCCGTGCCCGTACCGGACCGTCTCACGTCCGTACCGGACCACCCCGTATCCGTACCGGACCACCCCGTATCCGTACCGGACCGTGGCACGTCCCGACCTGAGCACCCCACGTCCGCAGCCGGCCATCCCACGGCCGCGTCGGGGCACCCCGCGGCCGTGTCCGAGCACCCGGCGGCCGTGTCCGGGCACCCCCCGGCCGTCCCCGGGCACCCCACAACGAGTGAGCCGGACCATCCCACGGCCGTGCCCGCGCAGCCCATGGCCGTACCGGCGCACCCCGCGGCCGTGCCGCACCCGGCGACCGATCCGTTGGCGGCGCGGACCGGCGCCGTCGGTGGTGTGGGCGGAGGCGGTTGCGTTGACGGGAGCGGTGGCGGGGCTGGTGGTGTCGGTGTCGGTGGCGTTGACGGGGCCGGTGGTGGTGTCGGTGGTGCCGTCGGTGGCGTCCCGTACCGCCCGGCGGTCCCGGCCCGGCGCCCGTGTCCGCCGGGCCCCGGGCACCTCGCGGGCTTCCCCTGCACCCCGCTGTCGCCGCTGCGGTCCGCCCGCCCCTCCTGGGCCAAGCGGGCGCTGGACGTGACGGTCTCGGGGCTGCTGCTGATGCTCGCGGGACCGCTGCTGCTGGGCTGCGCGGCCGTGCTGCGGCTGATCGACGGGCCCGGCGTGGTCTTCCGGCAGGAGCGCGTCGGCAAGGACGGACGGCCGTTCACGCTGCTGAAGTTCCGCACCTACCCGCCCGCCGACGCGCGGGAGGCCAGCACCCGCTGGAGCATCGCGGGCGAGGTGGGCATGAGTCCCTTCTGCCGGTTCCTGCGGCGCACCTCCCTCGACGAGCTGCCACAGCTGTGGAACGTCTTCCGCGGCGACATGAGCCTGGTGGGGCCCCGGCCCGAGCGGCCGCACTTCGTGGCCAAGTTCAGCCGGATGCACCCCGGCTACGCCGCCCGGCACCGCATGCGGACCGGGATCACCGGACTCGCCCAGATCCACGGCCTGCGCGGCGACACCTCCATCGAGGACCGGTGCCGCTTCGACAACGCGTACATCGACGGCTGGTCGTTCTGGCAGGACATCTGCATCCTCGTGCGCACCGCCGTCATCCTCGTCCGGCCCACGGGGAGCTGAGGCACCGTGCGACGAACCTCGGCGGGATGCGCCCGTATGGTCCGCAAGGGCGGGAGGGCCTGGAGGATCTGGGTGGTCCGCAAGGGCTGGGCACTCCGTAAGGGCGAGGTAGCGCGGGCGGACGGGGGGACGCGGGCGGACGAGGTGGCGTCTGCGGGCGAGGTGGCGCCTGCGGGCGAGGTGGCGCCTGCGGGCGAGGGGACGCGGGCGGACGAGGTGGCGTCTGCGGGCGAGGTCGCGCGGGCGGAAGAGGTGGCACCTGCGGACGAGGTCGAGCGGGCGGGGCGTTCGGAGCAGGCGGGGCGGGCGGGGGTTGTCCGGTGGGGGACCGTGCCGGGGGGCGCGGGGGTTGTCCGTACGGTGTCCGCGCGGGGGTCGGCGGGGCCGGCGGGGCCGGCCGGGTTGGCGGGGCCGGCGGGGCTGGTGCGGTGGGCTCCCGCTCGGGGACGGGCGGCGCTCGGCGGGTGGCCTTCCGTGCGGGTGCGGAATGCGCTCGTGCGATGGGGGTCCGCCCTGCCCGTGGTGGCACTGGTCGCGGCGCTCGGACTGCCCGCGCTGCCGGGCGCCGGCGGTCATGGGCCCGGTTCCGCGCTGCCCGGTCCCGGTTCCGCCGGTGCGCTCGGCGCCTCGGGCGGCCAGGGCGGCACGGCGGCCGACGCCGTGTCGGCGCTCGTTGTGCTCTGCGCCGCGCTGCGCGCGGTCCGGCTGGCGCGCCGGCCGCTGACCAGGACCGCGGCCGTGGTCCTCGGCCTGCCCGTGCTCGGCTTCGCGGTGGCGGCGACCGGCGCGCCCGACACCGCCACCGGCCTCGCCGGGCTCGCCCGCTACCTCCAGGTCTTCGTGCTGGTGCCCGCCGCGGTGCTGCTCCTGATCCGCGACCGGGCCCAGTTGCGCCTGGTGGCCTGGGCGTTCATCGCGCTCGCCCTGTGGGAGGGGGGCCTCGGCGTGCTCCAGTACGCCACCGGCACGGGCGCCTCGTACATGGGCTCCGACGTCCGCGCCGTGGGCACCTTCGGCGCCGGCGACGTGATGGGGATGGCGACCACGGTGGCCTACGGCCTGGTGTGTGCGGTGGGGGTGGCCCTGGGGACGGGCGGGGAGACGGGGGCACGGACGGCAACGGGCCGAGGAACGGGGACGGGCAGGGGGACGGGCAGGGGAACGGGGACAGGGACGGGAACGGGCACAGGGGCGGGCCGGGGGCCCGGAGAGGCGGGAGGACCCGCGGGCGTCCCGGGCCCGGAGCCGGAGCCGGAGCCGCGGCCGGAGTCGCACGCGAAGGCGGGGCCGGGGGTGGGGGCGGGGCTCGGGCTCGGGGTCGGTCGGGGTCGGGGGACGGTCGCGGGGTTCGGCGCGCTCCCGGTCTTCGGCGGGCGGGAGCGGGCGGCGGCACTGGTGTGTGCGGTGCTGCTGGTGGTGCCGCTGGCGGTGTCGTTCAGCCGGGGGGCATGGATCGCCACCGCCGTGGCGTGCGGGGTGCAGCTCACGCTCACCGGGCTGCGCAGGGCCGTGGCGGTGGGCGCCGCGCTGGCCGCCGCGCTGGTGGTGCTGGTCGGCGGGGTGGGCGTGGGCAGCTCGATGCTGGAGCAGCGGCTGAGCAGCATCACGCACGTCGCGGACGCGCCGGACCAGTCGGTCGTCGACCGGTACACGATGTGGTCCGCGGCGCTCGGCATGTGGCGCGAGCACCCGTTCACCGGCGTGGGGCTGAAGGGCTTCCCTGCGTACCGCGACAGCCATGCCTCCCTCGCGCTGTCCTCGGGCAGCGACACGGAGGGCGCGGGCGCCGCCTTCCGGCGTCAGCCACTGCTCTCCCCGCACAACATGTACCTCCTGGTGCTCGGCGAGCAGGGCCTCCTGGGGCTCGCCGGGCTGGCAGGGTGCTGGGCGGCGCTGCTGGTATGCGGGCTGCGCAGGGCCGCGGCGGTCGGGCGGTCGCCGAGCCGGGCGCGGGGGGCGTCCCGGGCCGGACGGGGCATGGACTGCGCGCTCATCGCCTGCGGACTGCTCGTCTGGCAGCTCGTGGACTTCGGCTACGCCGACATCGGCGGCCCGTCGACCGTCCTCACCTCGGTCGTCCTCGGCGTGGCGGCGTGGTGGGCCGTGGGAACGGGGGAGCCGGGGGCAAGGGGGCCGGGGGAGGCGGTGGCGGCAGGCGACGCCGCGAGAGGTGCCGGGGCCTCCGGTTCGTCCAGGCCTGCCGGGGTGCCCCCGACGCCGCCGCAGCCCCGGACAGGGGCGCGAGCAACTGCGCGACCAGCCCCCACCCACCCGCACCCCGAACACGGCAGAAACCACCCGACGAGGGTGGCGACACACCAGCGCGAAGCCGCCGCGGAAACCGGCGCATCCAGGCCCCCTGACCAGGCCCCAGTCCCCCCAACACCACCCCAGCCCCGGACAGGGGCGCGGGGAACTGCGCGACCAACCCCCACCCACCCGCACCCCGAACACAGCAGAAACCACCCCTCGGGGACGGCGACGCCCCAGCGCGAAGCCGCCGGAGAGACCGGAGAGACCAGGAAGACCCGAGAGACCGAGGTGACCGGAGAGATCGGGGTGACCGGAGAGGCCAGGGAGACCGGAGAGACCGGAGCATCCGGGTCGGGCGCCGGGTCCACAGGACCCGGGACCGTTTCCCGAACCGGGACCGTTTCCGGGGCCGGGCCCGGCCCCGGGGCCAGGGCTCGGGCCGGGTCACCGCCCGGGACCTGCAAGGGCTCCGGAGCAGCGAGTGTGCCCGAAGCCGAGGGCGCGGCGCGTGGCCCGGGAGCCAAAGGCCCGGGTGGCCCGGGAGCGGAGGGCCGACGCGGCCAGGGATCCGGGGAAGCGGAGGCCGGGTGCGCGGGAGCGGGGCGGTGACCGTGGACAGGGCGGTGCCCTTGGAGAAGGCGGTGACCGTGGAAAAGGCGGTGACCGTGGAAAAGGCGGTGACCGCGGACCGAGCGGCGGCGGGCGCCCGTACGGGCGCAGCACGGTGGTCCCTCGCACGGGCCGCCCTGGTCACCGCCGGCCTGACGGTGACCGGCGCGCTCCTGGGCCTCGGCCGCGACCGCGCGCTCGCCCACTTCTTCGGGGCCGGCGGCGACACGGACGCCTTCCTGGTCGCCTGGACCATGCCCGAACTCGCCGCGACACTCCTCATCGAGGACGGCATGGCCTTCGTCCTGGTGCCCGCGTTCAGCATGGCGCTGGCCCGCCGCGGAGCCGGAGCCGCCCCGGCCCGTGCCGACCGCCGGGACCCGGTCCGTGCGCTGGTGGCCGCCTCCCTGCCCCGCCTCCTGCTGGCCCTCGGCGCGGCGGGCGCGCTGCTGGTCGCCGGGGCGCCGCTGCTCGTGCACGCGCTGGCGCCGGGCCTGCCCGAACCCGGCCTCGCCGTGGACTGCACCCGGCTCACCGGCACCTGCGCGGTGTCGTTCGGCCTCGCCGGGTACTGCAGCGCGGCCCTGCGCGCGCACCGCAGCTTCGTCGCGCCCGCGGCCATCTACGTGGTGTACAACCTCGGGATCATCGCCGCCATGGCCGCCTTCGGCGACCGCCTCGGCGTCCGCGCCGCCGCCCTCGGAGTGGCCTGCGGCGGCTTCCTGATGGTCGCCGTCCAGATCCCGGCACTGTGGCACGCACTGCGGCGGAGGAACGGCGCGGGGGCCCGCACCCCGGAGGCCGGTCCCGCGGATGCGGCCCGTCCCCCACGAACGAGTCCCGCCCAGGCGGGTCCCGCGGAAGCGGCCCGTCCCACGGAGAAGGATCCCACGGAGGCCGAGGCCCCCCGGCAGGGACGCCCACGGACGACCCCCGACGCCGACGCCGGCACCGGCAACGGCAACGGCACCGGCACCGGCAGCAGCACCAGCAGTGACGCACCCGCCGCACCCGCCGCCTCCGCCACACCCACCCGACCCACCACGCCCGCCGCCCGCCCCCGGGCAACCGGCATCGAAACCGGACTGGTCGCCTGCGTCCTGCTCTTCGCGCTGTGCCGGCAGTCGCAGGTGCTCGTCGAGCGGTACCTGGCCTCCGCGCTTCCGCCCGGCGCCATCTCCCACCTGAACTACGCCCAGAAGGTGGCCCAGATCCCGATGGCCCTGTCGCTCATGCTCTGCACCGTCACCTTCCCGGTGGTGGCGCGGGCGCTCGCCGAGGGCGACACCACGCGGGCCAGGGAACGCATGGAACGCGACCTGCTGCTGGCCGGCTGCGTGGTGCTGCTGGGCGCCGCCGCCCTCGTCTCCTGCGGCCCCGCCCTGCTGGAACTCCTCTTCCAGCAGGGCGCCTTCACGGCCCGGGACACCGCGGCCACCGCGGACGTCCTGCGGGTGTACGCGCTCGGACTGCTCGGTCACACGCTCGTCGGCGCCCTCGTCCGCTGCCACTTCTCCGCGGGCCGCCGCACCTGGCGCCCCCTGGCGGCGATGGTGGCGGGCGCGCTCGCGACCGCGCTGCTCGGGGCCTGGGCCGTGGGCCCCTGGGGCGTCCGGGGCATCGCCGCCGCCAACGCGGCCGGCATCACCCTCACCGCGCTGCTCCTGCTGGCCGGGGCCGGCCGACGAAGCTGGCCCGGGCGGGGCAGACCCGGGCGGCGGGGCGGACCCAAGCGCGGCAGACCCGGGCGGGGCTGGCCCGGGCGGGGCAGACCCGGGCGGGGCACGACCGACGCGGGCGAGGCCGCCGACGCCCGCACTCCCGCCGGAACGGGCGGCCCGGCCGACGTGGGCCTCCCCGGCCCAGACGGCTCCGGACCGGCGGTGCCCCCCACCGCCACCGTGCCCTCCGTGCCCGCCACCGCCACCGTGCCCGCCGTCCCCGCCACCGCCACCGTGCCCACCGCTGCGGCCCTGCCCGCCGCGTCCGCCACCGCCCCCGAGCCTCGCGAGCCCGCCACCGCCACCGCCACCGAACCCACCGCGCCGGTCCGGGCCCGGCGCGTGCTGACCGGACTCGCCGGGCAGGTGCCGGCGGCGGCCGTCGCGGCCGGTGCGGGGCTCGGCGGTGCGCGCTGGGCGGACGCGTACGGACCGCTTGCCGCGGTGGCGGTGTCCGGCACGGCCGTCACCGCCGTCTACGGGATGGTGCTCGCGGCGCTCCACCCCCGCGCCGCCGCCCGGATCCTGCGGGCGGCCCGCCACAGGCCGCGCCGCCCGGCCGGCCCCCGCCCCCGCGTCCCCGGCCTCGCCCGCACCCACACCCGCACCCCCGCGGGCCCCCGGCCGACCGCGCTCCCGTCTCCGGCCGCCTCCCGGGCCACGTCCGCCGCCCCCGCCGCCCCGTCGCCAACCCCCTCCCCCTCGCCCTCCCCCTCGCCCTCCCCACCTCATGTGCGCGCCCCGGACCCGTCACGTTCGCCCTCCTCGCCCCCGTCCCCGTTCCTCACTGGAAAGCACCCCCATGTCCGCTGACACGCGATCCGTCCCCTCGCCGCCCAGGAAACCGTCCGCAGCGTCCGCAGCGTCGGCCCCGTCCCCAGCGTCCGCAGGCCCGAGGCGCGCGCCCCGTGCCATGTGGTGGCCGTCCGGGGCGCCGCCTTGGGTGGCGATGTACCACTCCGTGGCCGACCGCACCGAGGACCCGTACCGGATCACCGTCACCCCCGCCCGCCTGGACGCCCAGCTGGGACTGCTGCGCCGGCGCGGGCTGCGCGGCGTGGGCGTGGCGGAACTGCTGGCGGCACGGGCCGCGGGCCGGGACCGCGACCTGGTCGGGCTCACCTTCGACGACGGCTACCGGGACTTCACCGAACAGGCCCTCCCGCTGCTGCGCAGGCACGGCTGCACCGCCACCGTCTTCGTCCTGCCCGGACGGCTCGGCGGCGTCAACGCCTGGGACGCGCGCGGCCCGCGCAAGCCGCTGCTCGACGCGGACGGCGTCCGGCAGGCCGCCGACGCCGGCATGGAGATCGCCTCGCACGGCCTGACCCACATCGACCTCACCCGCGCCGACGAGGCGCTGCGGCACGCGGAACTCGTGCACAGCCGCACGTTGCTCGGCGAGCTGACCGGGCGTGAGGTGCGCGGCTTCTGCTACCCGTACGGCGCCGTCGACCCGGACACCGCGGACGCCGTGCGGCGCGCGGGCTACGCGTACGCGTGCGCCATCGCGCCCGGACCGCTGGCGGGCGTCTTCGCGCTGCCGCGGGTGTACGTCGGCCAGCACGACACCGGTGTGCGGCTCACCGTGAAACGGCTGCTGGCACCGCTGCGCCGCCCCCTCCCGCGCCTCCCGTCGTCCCCGTCGCTCAGCCCGTCGTCCTCGTCGTCCCCGGCGCTCCCCGCGCGCGCAACCGCCTCGGAGACCCACCCCGGAGGCGGAGGCCGGGGCCCCACGAACCACACAAGCCCCACGGGCTCTGTGTCCCCCGTGTCCCCCGTGTCCCCCGCGTTCCCCGCGTTCCCCGCGTTCCCCGCGTTCCCCGCGTTCCCCGCGTTCCCCGCGTTCCCCGTGCGCTCCGTTCACCCCGTGGAGGCGCCATGAAGGTGCTGCATGTCATCACCGGTCTCGGCGTGGGCGGTGCGGAGCAGCAGTTGCGGCTGATGCTCCAGCAGCTGCCCGTCACCGGCGACGTCGTCACCCTCACCGATCCGGGCACGGTCGCCGAGGGCCTTGCCGCGGACGGGGTGCGCGTCACCCACCTGCGGATGACGGGCAACCTCGACCTGAGGGTCCTGCCCCGTCTGGTCAAGCTGATCAGGGATGGCCACTACGACCTGGTGCACACCCACCTGTACCGGGCCTGCGTCTACGGGCGGGTGGCGGCCCGGCTCGCCGGGGTGCGGGCGGTGGTCGCCACCGAGCACTCCCTCGGTGACACGCTGATGGAGGGCCGGCGCCTCACGGCAGGGGTACGGACGCTGTACCTCGGCACCGAACGGCTGGGGCGCGCCACGGTCGCCGTCTCGCCGACGGTCGCCGAACGGCTATGCCGCTGGGGCGTGCCGCCCGAGCGCGTGCACCTCGTGCCGAACGGCATCGACGCGGCCCGTTTCCGCTTCGACCCCGAGGTGCGGTACCGGGCGCGGCGGCTGCTCGGCCTGCCGGACGACGTGTACGTCATCGGGGCGGTGGGGCGGCTGGCGCCCGGGAAGCGCTTCGACATCCTGCTGCACGCGCTGACCGCGCTGCCGGACGAGTGCGTGCTGCTGCTGGTCGGCGGGGGTCCCGAGGAGGTGACGCTGCGGCGCACCGCCTCGTTGCTGGGCATCAGCGAGCGGGTCGTCTTCGCCGGTGAGCGACCATATCCGCCGCCCGAGCCGCCGGAGTTCCTGGCGGGCGCCGAACGCCTCGGAGGGACGGGGGCCGCCCCGGGAGAGGGGCGCTCCCGTGCGGGGGCCCGCCCCACGGGCCGGGCCCCGGAGGCGGGTTCGCGCGCGGGGTCCGGGGGTCCGGCGGGACGTGCGCCCGGGCATCGGCCGGCGGCCCCGTTCGGGGAACGGGGCGGGGGCGACGGTGCGGGCGGTCACGGCGGCCGCGGGGGTTCCGACGGTCCCTGGGCGCACGGTGGCCCCGACGGCCGCGGAGGGCACGGACGCTCGGGCGGTCCCGGAGGGTACGAGAGGTACGAGGGATACGAGGGATACGAGGGATACGAGGGATACAAGGGGTTCGACGGGCGCGGGGGGCGGAGTGGGCGGCCGGCGGGACCGGATCCGGTCGCGGAGGCCGGGTTCCGGACGAGCCGCGAGCCGTTCTCGGAAGGGCCGGGCGCGGCGAGCGGGCCCTCCGCGGGAGACGGTCCGGCCCCGGGCGGCCCCGCCGCGGGGAACAGGCCCTCCCCGGGAGGCGGGCCCTACAGGGGGAACGGGCCCCACCCGGGAAGCGCGGGGAACGGACCCCACCCGGGAGGTCGGCGGCCCTCCCCGGGGGACGGGCCTTACGCGGGAAGTGGTCCCTACGCGGGAAGCGGTCCGGGGAACCGTCCGTACTTCGGGAACACCCCCTTCGCCGGAGGCCGCCTCTTCTCGGGTGGCCGCCGAGCGGACGACGCCGCCCGGCCGTGGTACGGCAACCACGGCGACGACCGCCGCACGGAGTACGACCACCGGGCGGGCGACGGCCATCCGACGGGGCACGTCCGCCGCGTGGGGGAGGACGGCCGTCCGGTGCCTGATCACCGAACGGGTGACGACCGCCGCCCGGGAGCCGACGGTTATGGGGGCCATGCTCCCCGGACGGAGCACGACTCCCGTATGGGCCATGACTCCCGTCAGGGCTACGACTCCCGGCTGGGATACGACCCGCGCCAGGGAAACGACCCGCGCACGGGTGGTGCCCGTGCGGGGGAACCCGCATACCGGGCTCCGGACGACTACCGCGCGGGGCTCGACGCTCACCGCGCGGGCGAGGTCCGCCGTTCCGGGTACGACCCCCGTTCCGGGCGCAGTTCCCGGCCCCTGCACGGCGAGCCTGCTGGGCACGATCCCTTCGCCGGGGATCCCCTCGCGGGTCCCGGGGACCTGTGGGGTTCCGGCTCGCTTCCTGAGCACGACGGCCCCGCGGGACGTGCGCGCGGGGCGCGCGGAGGTTCCGGGCAGGGCGGCCAGGGCGGCTCAGGCGGGCGCGGTGAGCAGTCGGCCATGGCCGACCTCGCCACGGCACGCACGCTGCCCGCGCTGCTCGCCGCCATGGATGTGCTGGCCTCGCCGTGCGAGGAGGAGACGTTCGGACTGGCGGTGGTGGAGGGGCTCGCGGCGGGGCTGCCGGTGCTCTACACGGCCTGCCCCGCACTCGACGACCTCCCCCCGGCGGCGGCCCCCGGCGCACGCCAGGTGGCCAGCACCCCGCAGGCCTACGCCCGGGCGCTGTACGAGCTGAGCACCGCCGGCACCATCCGCTTCCCGGTCCCGGACGCCGTGCACTACTACGGCATCGAGCAGAGCGCACAACTGCTGATGCGGGTCTACTCGGCCGCCCTCCACGACCCGGCCGAGCGCGCCCGAAGACGCCCGCGGCCCGCCCCGGAGCCCGTCGAGGAACCCAAGTCCACCGAGCCCACCGGCCCCGACGCCCCAAGCGACGCGACGGCCACCGCCCCGGAGCCCGGCACCGATGGATCCTCCACACCGGAGCCCGGCACGGGCACCGCCCCCACCGCTCAAGAGAACGAGAACCCGAAGCAGCGTCAGGAGCAGAAGCCGAAACAGAAGCGACGCCGACTGCCCCGCATCCCGCAGCTCCGCCAACAGCACACCAGCAAGGAGACCACCCCCGAAACGAGCCCGGACACTGCCGCCACCGAGGCCACACAGCCACCCGCCACCGACCAGAACAAGAACCAGCAACACGACCAAGGCCAGGACCAAGGCCAGGACCAGAAGCAGAGCCAGGACCAGGACCAGGACCAGGAGCAGAAGCAGAAACGACGCCGACTGCCCCGCATCCCGCAGCTCCGCCGACAGCACACCAGCAAGGAGACCACCCCCGGAACGAGCCCGGACCCGACTGCGGCCAACACCCCACAGACACCCGCCACCGACCAGAACAAGAACCAGAGCCGGAAGCAGAAACAGGACCAAGGCCAGGACCAGAACCAGAACCAGGGCCAGGGCCAGGGCCAGAACGAGGGCCGGGGCAAGGGCCAGGGCCAGAACCAGGACCAGGACCAGAAACGACTCCGGCTGCTCCGCATCCCGCAGCTCCGCCGGCAGCGCACCGCCGCCACCACTCCGGAACCGGGCAAGCCCCCGGCCACCTCCCCGGAACCGGGCAAGCCGCCCGCCGTCGCCCCCGAACCCGTCGAGGCCCCGGCCGCGGCACCCCCCGGGGCACCGCCCACCGCCCCGGAGGCCGGCAGCCTCCCGCCTCCCGCCCCCGTCCCGCACCCCGACCCGGGCCCGGACGCGGCCGCCGCACCGCCAACCGCGGACGCGCCAGACACCACCCCGACGTCCAGCACCACAACCGCACCCGCACCCGCACCCGCACCCAAGCCCGACCCGAGCCCCAGCACCGGCACCGGCACCGGCACCGGCACCAACGCCCACGCCCACGCCCACGCCCACGCCGCATCTGACGCCGAGCCCGGCGCCGCGTCCGCCCCCGTGGCACAGGCCGGGCCGGAGGCCGGAACCGGGGAGCAGCCCGGAACCGGGGCGGAGGCAGAGCCCCCGCCCGGTCCGCCCTCCGCCGCGCCCCCCACCGCCCCCGGCACACCCGAAGCCGACGGGGGCGGCCCGGGTGCCGGCCCCGGCACCGACTCGGGTGCCGACTCCACCTCGTTGGGAGTGAGTTCCCCATGACCCGAACCCGTGGCAGACGGCGCGCTCCTGCTGAGCAGCCCGCGGCGCAGCCGGTCCGGGCGAAGCAGCCCGTACCGGCGAAGCAGCCCGTACCGGCGAGACAGCCCGCCCCGCCGAAGCAGCCGGACCCGCCGGAGCGCACCACACCCGGGCAGCCCGCGCCGGGCGCCCCCGCACAGCCGGCCGACCAGCCCGTGCGCATCCCCACCCGGCTGCGCCGGGCACGGTGGCTGCCGGCCGGCGGGGCACGGCACGCGCGCCGGAACCACCGCCGGCCGGCGTGGTGGCCGCTGCCCGCCTGTGCCGCGCTCGGCGCCCTCGCCGGGGGCCTCTACGGCGTGGTGAAGCCCCCGCAGTACACGGCCACCAGCTATGTGCTCGCGGTGCCCGTCAACAAGGCGGACTCGGCCCGCGCGCTGGGCTTCGCGCAGGCGTACGGCCGGGTCGCCACCCAGGTGGCGGTCCTCGGGGACGCCCCGGTGTGGGCCGGGGTGCCGGTGCCCACCCTGCGCAGGAGCGTGCGTGCGGAGACCTCCCCGGACGCGCCGATGATCGCCATCACCGCCACCTCGTCCCACCTCGGCAGGACCGCCGACATGGCCAACGCGGTCTCCCGGACGCTGATCGCGCACGCCAACCGGACGCGGGGCGACACGGACGTGCGGCTCGTCCAGTTCTCCCGCGCGGTCGACCCCGTCGAGCCCTCGTCCGCGTCCGCGCCCGCCACGGCGCTGGTGGGCGGCTGCGCGGGCGGGCTGCTGGGTGGCCTGGCCCTGCTGGCCCGCCCCCGGCGCCACCCGGACCAGGTACCACCCGCGCTGCCCGGCCCCACCCCCACCACGGACCTCACCCCCACCACGGACCCCATCTCCACTACGGACCCCATCCCCGCCACGGATCCCGCCGGCACCACGGACCTCACCACCGCCGCGGGGGTGGCCGCCACCGGGGCCCCCGCCCGCACGGACGTCTCGGGCGACCTGGAGGGGAGCCGTCGATGACGGGCCCGAAGACCACTTCCCACGCCCTCCCGCCCCACCCCCACGCCCAGACCGGCACCCCGGCCCACGACCCGGACGGTCCCGCTGACCACCCGACCCACACCCCCGACGACCCCACCGACCACCCCGCCGGCACCGGGGCGCGTGCCGGTGTCGTCGCCGCTCATCTGTGCACGTCCGCCGAGGAGTTCGCCGCGCTCGGACCGGAGTGGGACCGTCTGCACGCCCGCTGCACACCGGCCACCCCGTTCCAGACGCACGCCTGGCTGCACGCCTGGTGGCGTGCGTACGGAGCGCCGCGGCACGGTCGCGGCCTGCGGGTGGTCCTGGTGCGCGCGGCGGGCGCGGGCGGGGGCGGCGGACTGCTCGTCGGGGCCGCCGCGATGCTGCGGGCCCGGTGGCCGGTGCCCGCCCTGGTGCCGCTGGGCGGCGCGATCTCCGACTTCTCCGACGTGCTGCTGGACGACGCCTGCGCCGAGCAGGCCGCGCCGGTGCTGGCCGAGGCGCTCGGCGCGGTCGCGGGCGGCGCGCCGATCGACTTCCGTGAGGTGCGGCCGGGCGCGGCGGTGGAGCGGGTGTACGCGTGCTGGCCGGGCCCGCGCCGGACGCTGCCCGGCTCGCTCTGCCTGGAGTTGCCCGCCGTGCCGATGGACGGTCTTGTGGCGCGGCTGCCGTCGTCCCGGGGGCAGCGCGTCCGCTCGAACCTGCGCAAGCTGGCCGCGCTGGGCGTCGAGCGCCGTGTGGTGCCGCCCGAGGAGGTGCCCGGCGCGCTGCGGGTCCTGCTCGACCTGCACCGGGCGCAGTGGCAGGGCCGGGGGCGGAAGGTGACGCGGGAACACCTGCGGCCGCGGTTCGCGGCGCACCTGGAGGAGGCGGTGGGGGCCATGGCGGCGCGGGGGGCGGCGGCGGTGACGGAGTTCCGGCTCGACGGGTCGGTGGCCGCGGTCGACCTGACGCTGCTGGCGCCCCGGCTGGCCGGGGGCTACCTGTACGGCGCGGATCCGCGGCTGCGGGAGCGGAAGGTGGACGTGGCGACGATGCTGATGCACTCGGGGACGCTGCATCTGGCGGCGCGGGGCGCGCCGCCAGAGGGCCCCGGTGTGCTGAGCCTGCTGCGCGGCGACGAGCCGTACAAGCACCACTGGCGGCCGGAACGGGTCGTCAACCGGCGGCTCCTGCTCGCCGCCGGCGGGCGGGGCGCCGTCCTGCTGACGGTGGCGGCCTGCGCGGCGACGGCCCGGGGCCGGGCCAGGGAACTGCTGCGTGCGCGGCCGTCCGCGGTCTCCGGCCGGTGAAGGGGCACGGGGAACTGCGCGCGCAACCCGCCACCGGCCACCAGCTTTCGGCCGGAAGACGACGGAGACAGCCCCTTCAGGCCGTCCCCCACGGCCCGAGGGACGTGGGAGGTGCCCCCGGAAGCGGAGGCCTCGGCGTGGCCGGGCACGCAGTTCCCCGCGCCCCGCAGTTCCCGGCGCCCCTGCCAGGGCGCCCCTGGCGGGGGCGGGCCGGTTACCCGCGGGCCGCCGCGCGGCCGCGGCGGTACAGGATGCCGCCGCCGGCCAGCAGGGCCGCGCCGAGGCCGCCGGCCACCAGCGTGGTCGGGTCACCACCGGTCTCGGCGAGCTGCGGGGCCGCGGCCGGCAGGGTGCGGGCCTGGTGGGCCGCCGGCCGCTCCGGCGCGGGCGCCTGCGGCCGGGGGGACTCGGGCCGCGGGGCCTCGGGGTCCGGCGATCCGGGGGTGGCCGGCTCCTCGCCGGGCTCCTCGCAGTCTTCCGGGTCCGCCGCGGAGCTGTTGCCCGCGACGTCGCCGACGGTGATGCAGTCGTCCCGGGACGCTCTGCCGGTGTCGCCGATGGTCACGCCGTCGTCGCAGACGTTCACCGGGCCGCGCACGGCCGTCGGCAGGCTGTCGGCCAGCACACCGGGCGTGTCCGACACGATCGTGTCCACGTCCGCGTCGGCGAACGCATAGCCGCCGGGCACGGACAGGATTCCCGTCACGGCCGCGGCCGTGAGCATTCCCTTACTGAGGACCTGTCGCAATCTAATCGTCTTCCTGCTCGCAATTGGGAGCCGGCCTGTTCGGCTGACCGTCCAAGTCCGGCACTGACACAGCCTGGCTGGCTGTCACAGCTGCCACGTACCGCGCGAGCACGGCCGGCCGTGGAAACGGCAGGGCGCCCTGGGCGATTCCCGTTTTCTTTTCTGCTTTTCGGGACAACGCACGCGCACGTAGGCACTGGCGCCTGTTCAACTGTGCCGCATCCAAATGGTTTCGGGTGCTCACCCGGTCGGTGTTCACAAACCGCCGCCGCGCGGCCAGAAATCCCGGGACACAATCGCGTTCCATTCCGGGTCCGGCCGCCCCGGCAGCGTCCTGCCCTGGCGGCGCCAGGCCTCGAACAGCGCGTCATAGACCGGCTCCGGCACCCGGTTCTCGGGGGTTCGCCGACTCTCCGGAATCCATCTCCGATGTTTCCCGTGGCCCTGGGAACGGGTCATGGCGCCTCTTCTCCCGGCATTGACACAAACGAGTCCTCAAGGCGCGCCGCAACGGCTGTGCGCCCACACCATCGGGATATCGGTCATACGATTGTTGGGCTTAAGGGGAACCCGGCCGACCGCATAGTGGAGTGCATGGTGAAACACATGATGGAAAATCATAAGAAATCACCGCCCACATATCGCGGGAACCGACGGTCGCCCGCCGTGCTCACCGCCACCGCACTCATTGCCCTGGCCGCCGGAATCGGCGGCGCCTCACTCGCACTGCCTCGGGGTGACCAACGCGCGGACGGCCTCGCCGGTATGCGGGACCGTCCGAATGGCGGACCCGGTACCAATATCCTGCTGATCGGCACGGACGGCCGCGGGCCCTCCCGGGGCGGCCCCGGGGCCACCGCGGACGGCCGCGGCCCCTCCGACCTGATGCTGGTGCACGTCTCCGAGGCGCACGACCGCGTGAGCGTCGTCGGGCTGCCCGGCGGCCTCTATGCGCGCGTCCCCGCCCGCCGCGGCCCGGACACCGGCGGGGCGCCGGCCGCCCGGGCGGTGGAGGACCTGACGCACGTCCGGGTCGACCGCCACGTCCCGGTGGACGCCCGCCGCCTCACCGCAGTCGTCGACGCCCTGCACGGCGTGGAGGTGTGCACCGCACGCCCGCTGCGGGATCCCGGCGCCGGGCTCGACCTCGCCCCGGGGCGGCACCTGCTGGGCGGCGCCCAGGCCCTTCGGTACGTCCGCGCCGGGGAGCCCGGCGCCGCCGGGGAGGCGGGCCGGATCCGGCGGCAGCAGGGGTTCCTGGTGGCTGTGCTCAGCCGGCTCGCCGCCGGGCACACCCTCGACGCCCCGGCCCGCGTGGCCCGCCTCGGTCGCGTCCTGCTGGGGACGGCCCGCGCCGATGGGCGGCTCACCGTGCCGGAGCTCGTCACGCTCGCCGGGGCGCTGCGCCTCGTGGGCCCGGGTGGCACGGAGTTCGCCGTCGCCCCGGCGCCCCCGGGCCGGCCGACGGCCCCCGGCGACGGCGCCGTGGCCCGTGGGGACCGGCCGGGGGCCGCGGCCCTCTTCGCCCGTCTCCGCACCGACCGGCCGCTGACCGGCCGCGCCCCCGGCTCCGGCCCCCACCGCACCGGCGAGGGCCCGGCCCCGGTCTCCGGTACGGCCCTGGCCTGCCCCTGACCGGGTCCTACCCGCGTTTCCCGGGCGGCGGGCGCGCCGGCGCGGCGAACCCCCGGGGCAGCGGTGCCGCGGCGCCCCGTACCGTGGTGGTGTGTACCGGTTCCTGCTGACCCCCCGCTGGTGGGGGATCAATGTCTTCGCGCTGCTGGCGATCCCGCTCTGCGTCTTCATGGGCACCTGGCAGCTCAGCCGGTTCGAGGACCATGTGCGGGACCAGCACGAGGCGGACCGTGCGGCCGGCGCCGCGCACCGGGCCGCGCCCCGGCCGCTGGACTCCCTGCTCCCGGTCAGCCAGCGGACGGCCGGCGAGCGTGCCACCGCCACCGGCCGCTACGCCACCCAGTTCCTCGTCCCGCACCGCTCGCTGGACGGCAGGGACGGCTGCTACGTCCTCACCATGCTGCGCACCGCGAACGGCAGGGCGCTGCCGGTGGTGCGCGGCTGGCTGCCCGGCCCCGCCCGCCCCGGTGCCGCGCCCGCGCCGCCCACCGGCCGGGTCACGGTGACCGGCGCGCTCCAGGCCTCCGAGAGCCCCGGCACCAACGGCGTCTCCGACCCGGGCGGCCTGCCGTCCGGACAGGTCGGCATGGTCAGTGCGGCCTCGCTGGTGAACCTCGTCCCGTACCGGGTCTACGACGCCTGGATCACGCTCGACACGGCGTCCCCGGGCCTGAAGGCGGTGCCCGCCGTGGCTCCGCAGGGCGGCGGCCTGGACCTGAAGGCGTTCCAGAACCTCGGCTACACCGGAGAGTGGTTCGTCTTCGCGGGCTTCGTCGTCTTCATGTGGTTCCGGCTGGCCCGCCGCGAGGCCGAACTGGCCCGCGACGCCCGCCTGGGTCTCCTGCCCACCGAGCCCGAGGACCCCACCCTTTCCGAGGCCCACCTCGACCACGCGCCCCGCTAGGGCGGCCCTGGGGCAGGGCGGCCCGGTACGGGCCAGAGGCACGGCACCCCGGACGATGCCGCGGTCGTCGCCGGCCGCGTACAGAAGCGAACCGCTCACGAGAAGCGAACCGCTCACGAGAGACGACCCGTTCGCGAGAGGCGCGACGCTCACGACGCGGGCAGCAACCCCGTCCGGTACAACGTGCCCGCGCACGCGTGCGGAATGGTGGCCGCGGCAGTCGGCGCCCCCGGCTCCGCGGTGTGCGACACGGCCACGCTGCCGTCCTCGGGCACCCCGTCCTCCCGGTACAACTGGGTGGTGGCGCCGGACGTCCCGTCACCGCCGGGAGGCGTGTCCGAGGACGTGGGGTCGGGCGAGGAGCCGGGGTCGGCCGGACAGCTCCCGGACGGCACCCAGGCGAAGTCCACCTGGTACGACTGTCCGGGCGCGAGGATGAGGTGGGCGGGCTGGGTCGAGGGCGCGGGCAGGCCCGCCGCCGGATCGCCGTCCGTGTGGTCGACGACCGTGATCTTCGCGGGGTCCGCCGCGCCCTGCGCCGTCGCCGTCACGGTGCCCGCACCGTCGACGGTGCAGTCGCTGCCGGAGGTGTTGGAGACCCGGAAGCTGCCGTAGACCCTGCCCTCGGCGTCCGGCGCGCCGACGCTCGCCTGGACGTTGCCGAGCGCGCTCGCCACACAGCCCGGGGAGCGGGCGGCGAGGGTGTCCTCCGGGTCGGGGCTGGTGCCTGAGCTCGCGCTGCCCTTGCCCCGGCCGTCGTGGCCGTCTCCGCGGCCGTCGTCCTTGGCGTGTCCGGACCCGGACGGCTCGCCGGCGCCCTGCCGGCCGCCGTCGGCGTCCTTGCCGCCGCTGGTGCCGCCGTGCACGGCCTCGCCGTGACCGGCGACGGCGGTGCGGTCGCCGTTCGAGCCGCGCGCGTGCGAGACGTGGATGAGCGCGGGGACGGCGGCGCCGAGCAGCACGACCGCGGCGGCGGCGCCGACGAGGGCCTGCCGCTTCCGGGCGCGCCGGGCGGGCACCGCGTGGCGCAGCCGTTCCAGGCTGCCCTCGCCGGGCTCTACGTCCGCGACCGCCTGCCGCAGCAGCCTGCGCAGCGCCTCCTCGTCGGCGCCGACGTCGCCGTGGTCGCCGTCGCGGTCGTCATCGTCGCCGGGGTCCGGCCGCCACGCGCCGGGCCCGCCGGGGTCACCGGGGCCGTCGCCGCCGCGGCCTCCGCCGCCGGTGCCACGGCGGCCCGCGCCGGCACCGGACTCACCGGAGTCGGCCGGGCCGCGGGAGTCCGCCGGGTGCCCGGAGCCGGACGGGTGGCCGGAGTCCGCCGAGCGGCCGTAGCCGGACGGGTGACCGGAATCTGACGGGTGGCCGGAGTCGGACGACCGGTCGGAGTCCGTCGGGTGGGCGGTGGTGGCCGTCTCACGCACGTTTCCGCACGGGCCCGGCGCGCCGGGGCCCGCAGTGCCGCGAGCGGTCCCGTCGCCGTGAGCGTTCCCTTCGGGGAAGCTGTCGGAGGGGGCGTCGTTCACTGTTGCGTTCCCAGCGTGGTGTCTGTCTGTGGGGTGGCCGCCCGGGGCGGACGGGCCATGACGGTCGTGCGGATCGTACCGGCCGGGGCTGCGGACGGTGCCGGGGCGGGATGACGCAGGGCGGGCCCCGGGGCCGCCGGTGCGCCCGTACCTGCCGTGCCCGCGTCCGGCGGTGTTCATGCCGGTGCCCCCATGGCCGTGCGCAGGGCGGCTATGCCGCGGGAGCCGTAGGCCTTCACGGAGCCCAGGGATATGCCGAGCGTCTCGGCGACCTGGGCCTCGGTCATGTCGGCGAAGTAGCGCAGCACCAGCACCTCGCGCTGGCGGCGCTGCAACCCCCGCATGGCCTTGATCAGGGCGTCCCGCTCCAGTTGGTCGTACGCGCCCTCCTCGGCGCTGGCCATGTCGGGCATCGGCTTGGTCAGCAGCTTCAGCCCGAGGATGCGGCGGCGCAGCGCGGAACGGGACAGATTGACGACCGTCTGGCGCAGGTACGCCAGGGTCTTCTCCGGGTCGCGCACCCGCCGGCGGGCGGAGTGCACCCGGATGAACGCCTCCTGGACGACGTCCTCGCAGGACGCGGTGTCGTCCAGGAGCAGCGCGGCGAGGCCGAGGAGCGACCGGTAATGCGCGCGATAGGTCTCGGTGAGATGATCGACTGTGGTGCCGGCGGCCATCGTGTCGTCAGCGCCCTCGCGGTGGGACTGCGCGGGGACGGGACGTGCCGCGGGCATCGGGGCGATCACCGGCATGCCGCCGGGCACACGCGGCCGTCTGGGCGGCCGGAGAACGGCGGCGCCTGAGGCTGCCACCGAGAACGCTGGGTATTTGACGACCTCTGCCACGCAAGTTGGACACTCTTCCCCCCGTCAGGGTTGTACGCGCCCGCAGAGTCGTACGCGTCACACCCGCCATACGCGCCGTACTTGCCGCACACGCCATACGCACCGGTCTTGCCGCACACGCCGTACGCACCGGGCATCTCACGTCGATCGGGCACCGCTCTCGCGGGCTCCGTGGCCGGCGGTGCGTCACCTTCTCCCATCGCCCCAGCCCCTCCCCTGTGTACGTCCCCTGTGTTCGTCCCGCCCCCGGGGCAGCACCCCCGGCGTGATCGCAGAGACGCCACGCGGGTGCCGCACGGTTCCACGACCCGAGCAAAAATACCCGGCTTCGCCGGTCGTCCGGTCACGGTGCGGCTCCCCCACCCGACGCATCCGGTCGAAGCCTGTGACGCAAGGCGGGCCGGGGCGGAGCCCCGGCTTCTAAGGGGCGCGGGGAACCGCGCGCAACCGCCCACCCACCGGTGGCCGGGACACGACAGCGAACAGCCCCCTCCGGACGGTGACGACCGACGCGTCTCGTCGGGGCCCTGAGGTTGGCCGGGGCTCAGGAAGCCGTCAGGTCGGCGGCCACCAGCTCCGCCACCTGGGCCGTGTTCAGCGCAGCGCCCTTGCGGAGGTTGTCGCCGCACACGAACAGCTCCAGCGCGGTGGGATCGTCGAGGGCGCGGCGTACCCTGCCGACCCACGTCGGGTCGGTCCCCACCGCGTCGGCGGGTGTCGGGAACTCCCCGGCCTCCGGATCGTCGAAGAGCACCACACCGGGCGCGGTGGCGAGGATCTCCCGGGCCCGGTCGACCGTCACCTCGCCCTCGAAGCACGCGTGCACCGTCAGGGCGTGGGTGGTGACGACGGGCACCCGGACGCACGTCGCGGCGACTTTGAGACCGGGCAGCCCGAGGATCTTCCGGGACTCGTCCCGTACCTTCATCTCCTCCGACGTCCACCCCTCGTCCCGCAGCGACCCGGCCCACGGGACGACGTTCAGCGCGACCGGCTCGGGGAAGGGCCCGGTACTGTCGCCGAGGGCGCGCCGCACGTCGCCGGGGCTGGTGCCCAGCTCGGTGCCCGCGACCAGGGAGAGCTGCCGGCGCAGGGTCTCCACCCCGGCCCGGCCCGCGCCGCTCACCGCCTGGTACGAGGAGACGATCAGCTCACGGAGCCCGAACTCGGCGTGCAGGGCGCCGATCGCCACGATCATGCAGAGGGTGGTGCAGTTCGGGTTGGCGATGATGCCGCGCGGGCGGACCCGGGCGGCGTGCGGATTGACCTCGGGGACGACGAGCGGCACCTCCGGGTCCATCCGGAAGGCCGCCGAGTTGTCGACGACGACGGCGCCCCGCGCGGCGGCGACCGGCGCCCAGTGCGCGGCGACCTCGTCGGGGACGTCGAACATGGCGACGTCGACCCCCTCGAAGACCGCCTCGTCGAGCGCGACGACCTCGACCTCCTCACCGCGCACGGTCAGCTTGCGGCCGGCCGAGCGCGGTGAGGCGACAAGACGGATCTCGCCCCAGATGTCCGCATGCTGGGACAGGATTTCGAGCATGACCGTGCCGACGGCCCCGGTCGCCCCCACGACCGCGAGCGTCGGGCGCGCGGACCGCTCCATCAGCGGCCGGTGCCTCCGTACACCACGGCCTCGTCCGAGTCGGAGTCGAGCCCGAAGGCGGTGTGCACGGCGCGCACGGCCTCGTTGACGTCGTCGGCGCGGGTGACGACCGAGATGCGGATCTCGGACGTCGAGATGAGCTCGATGTTGACGCCGGCGTCGCTGAGCGCCTCGAAGAACGCGGCCGTGACCCCGGGGTTGGTCTTCATACCGGCCCCGACCAGGGAGATCTTCGCGATCTGGTCGTCGTAGCGGAGCGACTCGAAGCCGACCGTGGGCTTGATCCGCTCCAGCGCGTCGACGACCTTGCGGCCGTCGGTCTTCGGCAGGGTGAAGGAGATGTCGGTCAGGCCGGTGGCCGCCGCCGAGACGTTCTGCACGATCATGTCGATGTTGATCTGGGCGTCGGCGATGGCGCGGAAGATCTTGGCGGCCTCGCCCGGCTTGTCCGGTACGCCGACGACCGTGACCTTGGCCTCGGAGGTGTCGTGGGCGACACCCGAGATGATGGCCTGCTCCACCTTCTGTTCTCCCTGCTGTCCTTGTGCTCCTGTGTCCGGGCGCTCATTGGTCACCCAGGTGCCCGGCAGTCCCGAGAACGAGGACCGGACGTGGATCGGGATGTCGTACCGGCGGGCGTACTCCACACAGCGGTGCAGCAGCACCTTGGAGCCGGAGCTGGCCAGCTCCAGCATGTCCTCGAAGGAGATCCGGTCGATCTTCCGGGCCTTCTTCACCACCCGCGGGTCCGCGGTGAACACACCGTCCACATCGGTGTAGATCTCACACACGTCGGCGTCGAGGGCTGCGGCGAGCGCCACGGCGGTGGTGTCGGAGCCGCCGCGCCCCAGGGTGGTGATGTCCTTCTTGTCCTGCGACACGCCCTGGAAGCCGGCCACGATGGCGATGTTGCCCTCGTTGATCGACGTGCGGATGCGGCCCGGTGTGACGTCGATGATCCGGGCTTTGGTGTGCACGGAGTCGGTGATGACGCCCGCCTGGCTGCCGGTGAACGACTGGGCCGCATGGCCCAGGTTCTTGATCGCCATGGCCAGCAGCGCCATGGAGATCCGCTCTCCGGCGGTCAGCAGCATGTCGAACTCACGGCCGGCCGGCATCGGGGATACCTGCGCGGCGAGATCGATCAGCTCGTCCGTCGTGTCGCCCATCGCGGAGACCACGACAACCACCTGGTTGCCGTTCTTCTTGGCTTCCACGATTCTCTTGGCGACGCGCTTGATGCCTTCGGCATCGGCTACGGAGGAGCCTCCGTACTTCTGCACGACAAGGCTCACGTGCGCTCCTCGCTCCATCAGTGCCTTCGCGCACTTTGCACAAGTGCGGCTCCGTCATTTTACCGAGCCTCCGGAATCCGACCTGTCGGACGGCGATCGGGCGGCGGCCCACGTGCGCATCTGCCCCACATCCACGAAGACCACTCGGAAAAGTGGCTCGGCTCACAGTCCCCCGACTCCGGGGCTCGCCCCGGGGCCCCTCACGCCGGTGACGACCCGACGCGTCTCGTCGGGGCTGAGCGCGCCCACGCGGCGGAGCCGCATATGAACACAGCCCCGCGCCCCCGAGGCGGGCCGGGGCGCAGCCCCGGCTTCGAAAAGGGACGCGGGGAACCGCGCGAGCAACCACCCACCAGCCGGTGGTCCGGAGACCGCAGAGACTGCCCCTTTCGGGCGGTGGCGATCCGACGGCCTCGTCGGAGCTGAGCACGCCCACGTGGCGGAGCCGCATATGAACACAGCCCCGCGCCCCCGAGGCAGGCCGGGGCGCAGCCCCGAGAGGTGGTGGGGCCTAGCGGGTCTTGCGGAGGCCGAGGGGGCCCGCGATCTCCTCGGCCATCACCTTGCCGGCCTCCTCGGCGAGCGACTCCTCGCCGAGATCCTCGTCGGTGTCGAGACCGTCCAGCTCCTGAAGCGGCTGGTTCAGCCGAACGTGCGCGACGAGCGACTGCAGGGCCCGCAGGGCGGCCGAGGCGGTGGCGCCCCAGTTGGAGAAGTACGAGAACTGCCACCACCACAGGGCCTCGACCGTCCGGCCCGCACGGTAGTGCGCCATGCCGTGCCGCAGATCGGTGACGACGTCGGCCAGGTCGTCGGAGATCCGGCAGGCCACCGGCGCCTTACGAGGCTCGTACGGGTCGAAGACCTCGGAGTAGACGTCGACCGGGTCGAGCAGCACCGCGAGGCGCTCGCGCAGTTCTGCCCCGTCCTCGGCGTCCCGCTCCGGGCCGAGGTCGGGCTCGTAGCGCTCGTCGGGGACGATGTCCTCGTGGGCGCCGAGGCGGCCGCCGGCGAGCAGCAGCTGGGAGACCTCCAGGAGCAGGAAGGGCACCGCGGAGTCGGGCTCGTCGCCCTTGGCCACCTCCTCGACCGCGAGGATGAAGCTCTCGACCTGGTCGGAGATCTGCACGGCGAAGTCGTCCGGGTCGCCCGAGGTGGCGTTCACCGCGCCCCGGCCCTCCCCGCCGGTCCGTTCCCGTCGGTCCTGCGGGTCCTGGGGGTCCTGTCGGTCGGTGGCGTGCAGCGTGGTGTCAGACATCTAGGAGTCGTCTCCCCTCGAAGGCGCGGCCCAGCGTGACCTCGTCCGCGTACTCCAGGTCCCCTCCCACCGGGAGGCCGCTGGCCAGGCGGGTGACCTTGAGGCCCATGGGTTTGATCATGCGAGCGAGGTAGGTGGCCGTGGCCTCGCCCTCCAGATTGGGGTCGGTGGCCAGGATCAGCTCGGTGACGGTGCCGTCCGCCAGACGGGCCAGGAGTTCCCGGATGCGCAGGTCGTCGGGGCCGACGCCCTCGATGGGGCTGATCGCCCCGCCGAGCACGTGGTACCGGCCGCGGAACTCGCGGGTCCGCTCGATCGCCACCACGTCCTTGGGCTCCTCGACCACGCAGATCACGGCCGGGTCGCGCCGGGCGTCACGGCAGATGCCGCACTGCTCCTCCTGGGCGACATTGCCGCACACCGAGCAGAACCTGACCTTCGCCTTCACCTCGAGCAGCGCCTGGGCGAGGCGCCGGACGTCGGTCGGCTCGGTCTGCAGGATGTGGAAGGCGATCCGCTGCGCGCTCTTGGGACCGACGCCGGGCAGCCTGCCCAGTTCGTCGATGAGGTCCTGGACCACGCCTTCGTACAACGGACTGCCCTTCGTGCGGGTGGCACTCGCCGGGTGCCTCTGTGTTCTGTGTGTCTCACATGTGGCTTTCGCATGCGGTCTCACATGTGGTTCGCATGTGGTTTCGCATGTGGTGCGGTCTCGCAGGCCTTGCAGGCCGCGGGGCCGTGGGGGGTTCGGTTGGAGGTGGGGGTGGGGTGGGGTCGGTGCGGGTGGTGCGGGGCCCTGCCGGTGTGTTTCGCGTCGGTTCCGGGTGGTTCCGGGTGTGTCGGTCGGTTCCGGTGCGTGTCGGTGGTGGTCCCGGCGGTAACCGTAGTTCGCCGGGGCGGCTTCTTTGCAGCCTCTCCGAGCCTTGCAGCCGTTCCGTAAGGATCGGGTCAGAACGGCATGCCGGGGATGTTGCCGCCGCCCAGGCCCTGGGCCAGCGGGCCGAGTTTCTGCTGCTGGAGCTTCTGGGCGTTCTCGTTCGCCGCCTGGACCGCGGCGACGATCAGGTCGGCGAGGGTCTCGGTGTCCTCCGGGTCCACCGCCTTGGGGTCGATCTCCAGGCCGCGCAGGTCGCCCGTGCCGGTCACGGTCGCCCGGACCAGACCACCGCCCGCCTGCCCCTCGACCTCGGTCTCGGCCAGCTCCTCCTGTGCACGCGCGAGGTCCTGCTGCATCTTCTGCGCCTGCTGGAGCAGCTCCTGCATGTTGGGCTGCCCACCACCGGGAATCACGATCGGCTCCTGTCGTCGACTGTCCGGGGTCGTCCGTGTGACCCGTCTGTCCCGAGCCTACGTGGTCCCGCGGCCACCCGCGCCATGCATCCCCGTCTCGGCGCTGGGCACCCGGCACGGGCGCGGGGAAGCGGGGGAGAACGGCACGTGGAGAGTCTGGAGAGGTCATGCCCGAGCTGCCCGACGTCGAGGGGTTCCGGAAGGTGCTGGCTTCCTGTGCGCAGGGGGCGCCGATACGGCGGGTCGACGTGTACGACAGCGGGGTGCTGCACGGGGTGAGTGCGCGGCGGCTCGGGGCGGCGCTGTCGGGGCGGGCGTTCGCGGCGCCGGAGCGGCACGGGAAGTGGTTGCTGGCGCCCACCGAGCCCACCGAGGGGGCCGGCCGGGGGGACGGCGGGGCACCCGAGGTGATGCTGCACTTCGGGATGACGGGGCGGCTGGTCTGCGAGGACGCAGGGGCGGAGCTTCATCCGCACGACCGGGTGGTGTTCACGGTGGAGGGGCGTGGGTCTGGTGGGTCTGGTGAGTCCGGTGGCTCTGACGGTTCCGGTGGGTCTGGTGGGTCCGGTGGGGAGCGTGAGCTGCGGTATCGGGATCAGCGGAAGCTGAAGGGGTTGTGGCTGGTGGACGCGGCGGGGGCGGAGCGGATGCTGGCCGGTCAGGGGCCGGATGCCGCGGAGGTGGGGAGGGCGGAGTTCGATGCGGTGCTGGGTGGGCGGCGTGGGGGGCTGAAGGCGGCGCTGACCGATCAGTCCGTGGTGGCGGGGCTCGGGAACCTGCTCGCGGACGAGATCCTGTGGCGGGCGCGGTTGCATCCGTCGGTGTCGGTGCGGGGGATCTCGGGGGAGGGGCGGGGGCGGTTGTACGAGGAGATGCGGAAGACTGTGCGGGCCGCGGTCCGGGTGGGGCGGGTGCCGGATCGTGGGTCGTGGCTCACGGGGCGGCGGGATGAGCCGGATCCCCACTGTCCGCGGTGCGGCACGGCGCTGCGGCGGACCCGGGTTGCGGGGCGGGCGACGGTGTGGTGCCCGCACTGCCAGCGAAAGTGACGACCACGCGAACGGCTGTCGCCACGGCCGGTGCGCCTTGGGGTTCGCCGAGGGCGGGGTGCTACGGCGTGTGCGGGTTTCGTCATGGCCGGTGCGCCTTGGGTTTCGTTGTGGGGCGGGGCCGCGGGGGGATCTCCTCCCCCACTGCCTTAAAGGCGTGGGAGGTGCCCCCACGGTCCGGCGCCCTCCGCACACCGGAGGGTTCTCTGGGCGTGGCGCCGGACTCCCCCAGTGCCTCAAAGGCCTGGGGGGTACCCCCAGGGCGGACATCCCCCCACGTCCCCTCACGTCTCGTACGCGACTGCGGCCCGGCGGGGGCCGAGCCACCAGGCCCCTGCCCGCCCGGCCTCCTGCTACCGCTGTGGGCAGTCGTTCCGCTGGGGCTGGGGTACCTCCCAGGCCCTTGGGGCACTGGAGGAGGGTGGGCACAGCCCACGGCGTACGGCGCCTGAACGTACCGGCCCGCACCGCCAGGGGCAGACGGGGGAAGGGGTCGTTCCCTCCACCGCCCAGGACGGGGAACGGGAACGAGCCGTCGCCCCGCACGGGGCGGGAGAGAGTCGGTGGGGGAACCCCGGGCCCCCGGCGGCAGCCGGACGGGGTGGCCCCGCGGAAAGGGGCTAGCTGAAGACGAGCATGGAGCCCTGGGCCAGGCTGCGGGTGGCCGCGGTGTGGAGGCCGAGCCAGACGTGGCGCTCGCGGGCGAAGGGGCTGTCGTCGGGGGGCGGGGGAGCCGCGGGCTCCTCCAGCGCCGTGGGGGCGGTGGGCGCCGCGGGCGCCCGCGGCGGGCTCACCGGATCGATGCCGATGGACGGCGCCACGTACTCCAGCTCACGGAGCAGCGCGTGGGAGGACCCGAGCGGCCCGCCCCCGGCAAGCAACTCCTCGTTGGAGAGCGGCACGGAGAAGTCCACCGGGACGTACGCCCCCGCGTGGTCGTAGTGCCACACCAGATGGGACTGCTGCGCGGTCGTCTCGAACATCTCCAGCAGCTGCTCGTAGTCGCCGCCGAGCTCGTCCACCGGCGTCACCGCGAGCCCGCACACCTGGAGCAGGTAGGCGCGGCGGAGGAAGTGCAGCGCGTCGTAGTCGAAGCCCGCCACGGGCGCCACGTCACCGGAGAGACCCGGCATGTAGGAGTAGACCGGCACCGGCGGCAGCCCGGCCTCGTTCAGGGTCCTGTCGTAGAGCGCCAGCTCCTCGGCGAACGGGTTGTCGGGGCTGTGGCACAGCACGTCGACAAGCGGGACCAGCCACAGGTCACAGGCCAAGGAAGACTCCTCGCATAGCACGGCACACGGCTCCGGATCGCCGGGCTCCCGTACCCGGGCAGAGCGGAGGGATGCGTACGGGGACGGACATGAGTGCGCACGGACCGCCCTGCCGGCCTCCGGCACGGTACGTGGTCAGGGCAGCGTAATGCGTCATCGACCGCTCAGCTCCCCCGGTGCGCAGCGAGCGGCTGCCAGATCCAGACGCCGTCCACCCAGCGGCCCGGCCGCCCGAGGAGTTCCGTCAGGACCTGCCGCAGCGGCCCGTCGTTCGGCTGCGGCGCCAGCACCACCAGGCCCGCCCGCCAGTACGCGAGGTCCCGCTGTGCCTGCGCCCGCCAGGCGCCGCCGATCCGGGGCAGCCGGCCCGTGTAGCGGACGTCGCGCAGCAGGTTGGACGTCCAGCGGGGCGGGGCGCCGTAGATGCCGGTCCGGTCGGGGCCCCAGGGGCCGTTGAAGTAGCCGCCGGGCAGCCGGAAGCCCAGGCCGGCGACGGTCTGCCAGTGCAGGGCCTCCGCGTTGCCGGGGTCCGGCAGCGGCACCGGGACCAGGGTCCGGCCGGAGCGCGGGTCCAGGTAGGAGGACCAGGTGCCGTCGGCGATGAAGGCCGGCACCGGCGCCCGGTCCACCGCCTTCAGCGGGGTGGGGAAGATCGGCAGCAGTGCCGCGGCCACCGCCATCAGGGCCAGGATCCCAACTCCCCGGCCGGTCCTGGCCGGATCCGGGACCCACCCACGGGCGGGCCGGGGGCGGCGGACCGGCAGCAGCGCCGCGACACCCGCCGCGACCAGCATCCCGAGCGCCGGTGCGCAGACCATCGCCACCCGGGACTCGATGACGGACTCGAAGAGCGGAAGGTGGGCCAGCGCGGCCCAGGGCCCCGGGACCGTGCGCGCGGTGAAGGGCACCGGGACACGGGGGCCGAGCGAGAGGACCGCGGCAGCCACCGCGGTCCAGGCCAGCGCGCGGACGGCCGGCCGCGCCCAGAGCCGTACCGTGATCGCGAGCGCGAGGGCGGTGAACGGCCAGCCGTAGAACGCGTTCTGCTCGGTGGGGTTGGCGGCGAGCCGGGCCGCCTCCCGCGCGTTGCCCGCGAGGGAGTGGTCCGCGAAGGAGAACAGCGCGAGGGGGCTGTTCGCGGCGTTGTCGCCGTGCAGCACGCTGCCGTAGCTGCCCGGCCCCAGGAACTGCCAGTACAGCGGGTAGCCGACCAGGGGCAGGCAGACCGCGGCGGCGACCGGCAGGCCGCGCAGCAGAGGTCGCCAGGCGGCGCGTGCGGCATCCCGCCGCACCACCGCGTACGCCGCCAGAAACAGCGCCAGGCCGAGCGCTGTGAGCAGCAGCGGCTCCTCGCCCAGGAAGACCTGGTACGCGGTGTACGCGCCGAGGACGGCGCCGTGCCGGGCGGCGCGCCCAGGCCCCTCCGTGCACAGCCGCAGCACCCGTTCGACGATCAGCGGGACCATGAAGAGGACGACGAAGTTCGGGTGCGCGTTGGCGTGGCTGACCATGGGCGGCGCGAACGCGGCGAGCGCGGCGCCCAGGGCGGCGGCCGGGCGGCTCGGCGTCAGCCTGCGGACGATCAGCCGGTACCAGGCGGCCGCGGTCGCGGCCATTCCCACCGTCATCACGAGCGCGAGGCTGACCGCGGGACCGAGCAGCCAGGTCACCGGCGCGAGGGGGACGGAGAGCCCGAGCATGGCGGTGTTCGCCATCAGGTTCACGCCGCCCGGGAAGCCCTGGAGGGTGGTGAAGAGCGGGTCCTGCAACCGTGCCACGTGGTGGGCGGTGACCGCGAAGAACCACTCCCACTGGTTCTGGTCCTGGAGGGAGTCCGGGAGGTAGCGGTGCGCCGGCCCGCCGCCCGTCCAGCGGCCCCAGTGCAGGGCCACGGAGAGCGCGAGGAAGAGGGTGAGGGCCAGGAGGTCGGCCCCGCGGACGCCGCGGAGCCTGAGCAGGGTCAGCTCGGCGAGCACCTTCGGGTAGTCGAGCGCCCGTACCTTGGAGCCCTCCTGGTGCGCCCAGCGCACCGGCACCTCCGCCACCGGGCGGCCGGTGCGCCGCAGGTACCGCAGTATCTCGACGTCGATCCCCCAGCCGGTGAGCCGGGACGCGGCGAACGCCTCCCGGGCCACGTCCCCGTCGAAGAGCTTGAAGCCGCACTGCGTGTCCCGGATGCCCGGCACCGCGACGCCCCGTATGAGGTAGTTGCCGGTGCGGCCGAGCAGCTCGCGCAGCCGGTGCTGGCGGGTCTCTATGGTGGCGCCGGGCGCGGCGCGCGACCCTATGGCGGCGGCGTGGCCCTCGGCGAGCGCCTTGTCGAGCGCCTCCAGTTCCTCGATGGGCGCGGCCAGGTCGGCGTCCGTGACTAGGACCCGCCGGCCGTAGGAGGCCAGCACGCCCTGCCGCAGGGCGTGGCCCTTGCCGTGGTTGCGGCCGCTGCTGACCAGGTGGACGCGGGGTTCGCGGGCGGCGGCAGCGGCGGCAATCTCACGGGTGCGGTCGCGGGAGCCGTCGTCCACGACGATCAGCTCCCATTCGCCCCAGGGGCCGGGGGACCCCGCTGTGCGGGGGCGGGGGACTTCCGCTGGTCCGGTGCGGGGAAGTCCGGCCGTTCCGTCCGTTGCGGTGTGGGGCAAGTCCGCTGTTCCGGTGCGGGGCGAGCCCGCTGGTCCGGTGCGGGTGGCTCCTGCTCCTCCGGTCGTGTCGTGGGCGCTCGCGGACGGCTCCGTGCCGCCGTGCCGGTCCCCGCGCAGGTAGGCGCAGATCAGGTCCAGGGTCGGCCCCAGTCGCCGTTCCTCGTCGTACGCCGGGACGACCACCGTCAGATCCACACCGCTCATCCAGCGGCCAGCCGTTCCACCAGGGCGAGCGAGTGGGCGTTGCAGGCGGCGATCACGGCGCGGGCGGCGCGCGGGTCGCGGTGCAGCAGGGCGTCGACGAGTTCCGTGTGCCCGGCCCACAGCATGCCCTTCAGGTCACCGGCGCGGCGCAGCAGCGGCACGGCGCAGGCCCAGCACTGCACGCGCAGCCGGTGCAGGAAGTCGGCGAGGTAGGGGTTGCCGAAGAGGGAGTTGAGTTCACGCCAGAAGCGCAGGTCGTAGCCTATGAGGACGTTCAGGTCGCCCGCGGAGGCGGCGCGCTCGGCCTCCTCGCCGCGGCGGCGGACGGCCAGCAGGGCCCGCTCGGCGCCCACCCCGAGCTGCGGCCGCCGGTCGGGGGCCACCCCGGTTCCGGGTCGGTCGCCGGTGCCGGTGCCGCTGCCGTCCGCTCTGTCCTCTCGTTCTGTTCTGTCCGGTCCGTAGGGGGAGCAGTTCTGGGCGAGGTCGTTGAAGATGCCGTCCGCGACGAGGTTGCGGGCCTCGATCATGCCCCGGTAGTCGTCGACCGAGTACTCGTGGACGCGGAAGCCGCGGTGCTGGACGGCGTCCAGCAGGCCCTGCGCGGAGAGGTCGACGAGCGCCTCGCGGACCGGGGTGGCGGAGACCCCGTACTGCTCGGCGATCTCCTTCACCGTGAACTCCTGCCCCGGACGCAAGCGCCCGGCCAGCACCTCGTCGCGGAGCGCGTCGGCGATCTGCTGGCGCAGGGTGCTGCGGGTGACGGCGGGGCCGCGCATCGTGGGCGTGCCTCCCGGTGGGCGTGAACACGGACGGACTTACGACGTAGTAACCCTACGCGGCGCCTCCCACCCCCCACCCCGACACACACTGTGACGCCGCCCTCAGCCCCGCCGTCACCCCTGCATGTCAGGGGGCATACGCCTCCGGCGCTTCCGGCCGGTTCGGCGCCGCCGGTCGGTGTCGTGGGGGGTGTCGTGGGGGGTGTCGTGGGGGGTGTCGTGGGGGGTGTCGTGGGGGGTGTCGTGGGGGGTGTCGTGGGGGGTGCGCGCCCTCGCTGGGCCGCACCCCGTAGGGGCGCGGGGAACTGCGCGCCCGGCCACGACGAGACCCGGGCGTCGCCACCCGCTCAAGGGACTCCCTCTGCCGCTCCCAGGCCACCAGGCCGGACGACGCCGCGAGCCGCAAGCCTCAATCCGCGAGCCACGATTCACGAGTCACGAGCCACAAGCCGCAAGCCGCAAAGCCACGAGCGCGAGCCGCAAGCCACGAGCGCGAGCCGCGAGCAGGACGGCGAGGCGCAGCCTCGCGTCCCCAGGGGCCGCCCCCCGGGAGGAACCCGCACCGGAACACCCGGACTACCCTTGTTCCGTTGCCTGTTGGCATCCGAGCGGGGGAAGGCGGCGCCACATGGAGAAGCCGGGACCGGGCGACCCACGAAAGATCGGCGCCTACCACCTCCTCGCCCACCTGGGCACCGGAACCCTGGGCCGCGTCTACCTCGCCGCCCACGCCGACCCGGACCGCACCGCCGCCGTCAAGCTGGTCCGGCGCGAGCTCGCCGGGCACGAGGGGTTCCGGACCAGGTTCAAGCAGGAGGTCGAGGCCGCGCGGCGGATCCGGGGCCCGTGGCACGCCCCGGTGCTGGACGCCGGCACCGACGCCCCCGTGCCCTGGGTGGCCACCGCCCACGTGCCGGGCCCCACGCTGCACAAGGTGGTGGGCCGGGAGTACGGCGCCCTCCCCGAGCGCTCCGTGCACATCCTCGCCGCCGGCCTGGCGCACGCCCTGCGGGACCTGGGCGCCGCAGGCCTGGCCCACCGCGACCTGAAGCCGTCCAACATCCTGCTCACCCTGGAGGGGCCCCGCGTCGTGGACGCCTGCATCGCCGGCGCGCTGGAGGCCGACGGCGGCCTCACCCGCACCGGCGGGCCGGTCCGCTCCCCCGCCTTCATGGCCCCCGAGCAGGTCCGCGGCGATCCGCTCACCCCGGCCTGCGACGTGTTCTCCCTGGGCTCGGTGCTGGCGTACGCGGCGACCGGCAGGATGCCGTTCGGGGAGGTGAGGAACGGCCTGCACGCGCTGATGTTCCGGGTCGCGCAGGAGGAGCCCGACCTGGCGGGCCTGCCGGAGAGCCTGTCGGAGCTGGTCTCCGACTGCCTGCGCAAGGACCCGGCGGCCCGGCCCGGCGTCCCGGAGCTGCTGGAGCGCACCGGCGGCCACGCCATCGTCGCGGACGGCCGCTTCCGTGACCCCTGGCTGCCCGGCGCCCTCGCCGCCCGGCTCACCGAGGCCCTGCGGACGGACCGCCCGCGCACGGACCGGCTGCGCGCCGAGGCCCTGCGCAGGGATGTCCAGCGCACGGACGTCCAACCCGCGGACGTCCAGCGCACGGACGTCCAACCCGCGGACGTCCAGCGCACGGACGTCCAACCCGCGGACGTCCAGCGCACGGACGTCCAACCCGCGGACGTCCAGCGCATGGACGTCCAGACCGCGGACGCTCCGCATACCGACACCCCGCATACCGGCACCCCTGGTACCCCCGCCGGCCGGTCCGCGCCCACGGTCCAGCGGGACCGCGGTGACCACCAGGGCCGTACGGAGCGGGCCGCCGAGGCCGGGCGCGTGCCGGGGGACGGGCCGGGGGCCCGGGGCCCGGCGTCTTCCGGTCCGCTGCCCACCGTGCTCTCCAAGGGCACGTCGGCGACCCCGTCCAGCCCGTTCGCGACCCCCTCCCCCACGGGCCCGTTCGCACCATCCGGGCCCCCGACGGCCCGGGGCCGCACCGCACCCGCCGCCCCGCCGGGCCCCGGCCGCCCCGCCCCCGCCACCACCTCCGGCACACCGAACGGCACCCCCGCCTGGCCGCCGACCACCCACGGCTCCACCACCCCGCGAACGGGCCACCCCGGCCCGCCCCCGACCGCCCCGGGAGCCCCGGGCCCCGCGGCCCACCCGGGCGCCCCCGGCGCACCGGCCACCCCGGACGCCCCCGCGCCCCGTCCCGTCCGAGCCCCCGGCACCCGGGCCAACGGCTACCCGCGCACCCGTCCGCCCGCCCCGCGGGGCGACCGGCCCCCCGCACCCCCCGCGCCGGGCCCCACCACCCCCGGCCCCACCGGGCCGGCCCCGACCGCACCCGTCCCGGCCGCCCCGCCTCCCTTCGGCGCACCGGGCCCCTCCGCGCCCGGCCCCTTCGGCGCGCCCGCTCCCGGGCCCCACGTGCCCACCCACGGGCCGGGCGGCGCGCCGTCAGCCCCGCCCAACAGCCGTAGATCCACCATCGCCCTGATCGTCGCCGCGCTGATCGTCGCCGCCGGCGCCGGCGCCTCCGTCCACGCGTTGCTGAACGGGACCGACGGCGGCGCCCACACCGCGCCCACCGCCCGCCCGTCGCACCCCGCGGACCGGGGCACCGGCGCGCCGCAGGGCGACCGCTCCCAGCCCCCGGACGCCGGCCGGTCGTCGCCGGCGCCCGGCCCCGGGCTCGTACCGGCGCGCTACCTCGGCACCTGGCGCGGAAGCATCGACACCACGGCCGGCCACAGCACCCGCCGACTCGTGATCACGCAGGGCGAGGTCGGCGACACGGTGCTCTCGCTCACCGCCGACGGACCCACCGACGAGGGCGGCACCTACCACTGCGTCTTCAAGGCCCCGTTGCAGTCCCCGCCCACCGCCGAGGGCCCGCTGCGGATCGGCCCCTCCGTCGTCACCGTCGGCAAGCCGGCCACCTCCTGCACCCCCGGCGCCCCCACCACCATCACCCTCCTCTCCGACGGCAGGCTCCAGCGCACCGCCGCCGACACCGGCGAGAAGCTGACGTACACGAAGGGGGACTGAGGAACCCGTGACCACCGAGGTGCGGGGGCTGCCGAGGGCGGAGGGCCACCAAGGAACCGGGGACTACCGAGGAACCGGGGGCTGGGGGGAAACCGAGGAAACCGGGGGCTGCGGAGGCACCGGGGGCTGCGGAGGCACCGGGAACTGCCGAGGCGCGCGATGCCGCCGCGCCGGTCGCCGTGCGGTGCCGTCCCGGCCCGCACGCGCCAGACTGGGGCCATGCAGCACGGACCCATGGAACAGCGCGTCAGTCTGATCACGCTGGGCGTCGCCGACATCGGCCGCGCCCGCCGCTTCTACGAGACCCTGGGCTGGCGGGGCCAGGAGGTGGACGGCACGGTCTTCTTCCAGGCCGGCGGCCTCGCCCTGGTGCTCTGGTCGCGGGCGAAGCTCGCCGAGGACACCGGCCGCGCCGACACCGCGGAGCCGGGCGGCTTCGGCGGCATCGTCCTCGCGCAGAACCTCCGCTCCGCGGCGGAGGTGGACGAGCTGGTCGCGGCGGCCGAACGAGCCGGCGCCACGGTCACCCGCACCCCGGCGAACACGTTCTACGGCGGCTACGCCGGCGCCTTCACCGACCCCGACGGCCACTCCTGGGAGATCGCCTACAACCCCGGCTTCACCCTCACGAAGGACGGCTCACTGGTCCTGCCCGACTTCGACGCGGAGGCCGGGTAGCCACGCCGGCGAACGGGCCCGGACCGCGGTCAGCGGCCGTCCCCGAAGGGGTAGATGTCCTCCGTCACCTTGAGTGTGGTCTCGACGTCCTGCGGCCGGTCGAAGCCGGCCGCGGTGATGCCGGCCCGAGTCGGCCAGGTGGTGTCCGGGAACACGTTGTCGGCCTTCACCGTCACGGAGCGGGTGGTGTCCTCGTCCTCGACCGTGATGACCACCGTGTACGCGGCCTGTTTGCCGGCGCCGTTGTGGATCGTGACGGGCACGAGGAGTTCTCCGTTTTCCAGGCGGGGTTCGTAGGCGATGACCTCACCGTGGTGGGCGGTTGCGGCGGCCGTTCCGAAGCCGTACTCCTCAGGCGCCGGGACGTGGGTGTTCCTGACGACCGGGTCTCCGCTCGGTGCGCTCCGCGCTCGTTCCTCCAGGACCTTCTGGCCCTTCTCGTCGCTTGTACCGCCCACTGGGGTCTCCCGCGGAGTCGCCGGCCCCACGCCACCGCTCGCGTCGGCCACCGCACGCCCCGGAGTGGTGTCGTGCGTGGGCGGCTTCGCCTCCGCACGCCGCCAGCACGAACGGCATGGTTGCCGCCACGGATACGAGCAGACAGCGCCGTAAGACGCGAGATGTTCCGAACATCGTCCTAGTCACCGGGAAACGTCTACTCCGACTGGTGATCGATGTACAGGTTGGAAAAGCTCTGCGCCATTTTTTCGGTCACCGGGGCACAGGCTGGGTCGTGCGCTCGATAACGCACAACACGCATGCCACGCACGGCCCGCATTCCGCGGGAAAACTCAGAGAGAACATCGAAGACGAACGACCGGCGGAGAGCCCCGCTCCTCCGCTGGCGCAGGGGCCGCGTGGTGGGAGGGTGGTCAGTCGTCGCCGTCGTCGACCCAGCGTGTGCCGCAGCGTCGGCACGCGCGCTCCGCGTCCCAGTCCCAGTCGTGGTGGGTTTCCACGTCCGGGTCCATCCGGCCGCAGCGGCGGCAGAACACGGCGTAGTCGCAGGGTGTGGCCTCGCTGAACCTGCCCCGGTAGCGGGGTTGTTCCGCCACCGGCAGGTCGTCCGCGCGGACCCGGTCGTAGAACTCGTGCCGCGGGTGGGCCCGCCGGTCGCCGCACCGGACGCAGGTCTCGACCGTCACGCACGGGTCGTCGGTCCCGGTCTCAGGTCCGTAGTCGTGTCTCCCGCGGGTCCACAGCAGCCAGTGGCAGAACGCGCACCGCCACTCCCGCAGGCACGGCTCGGGATCCCGCACGACGGGCCGCGCCTTGTGTATACCGACCCGGCACAGCGCCCGGCGAACGATTCCGGCCTGCTTACGGGATGTGTCCATGGGGCCGTGCCCTCCGTGCCTCTCGCCGCGCCGGCCGGCGGCGCCGACCGCTTCCGGCGCTCCGACCGCTCCTCGTCCATGCGATAGCCGTCGGACGCGAATGGCTGGTGTCCCCACGCCGAACAGTGCCGGAAGCGTGCCAGGCGGAGCCGGTCGCGTGCCGGGCCTGTGGCGGGTGGAGTCCGTCGCGTGCCGCGCCGCCCTGGCCGTCTGCGGTCGGGACCGGGGACCGCCCCGCGCACGCGTCGGGGAGGGGTCCCGGGGACGCTCGCCCACAATCGCCGCATGCGTGAGAACTTCCGGGCCGAGGTCCACCAGATCGCGAGCGCCGTGGCGGGCGACACCATCATGCGGTACGCCGACGCCCTGGCCAGATCGCCCTACGCCCAGCAGACCATGGACGAGACGGCGCGCCGGGTGGCCACCGAGGTCGCACGTGAGATCGCCGGTGAGCGTGTCGCGCACGCGGAGGAGATCGTGCGGACCGCCGCGTCCCGGGCCGAGGACACGGCCACCCGGACCGCGCGGGACGTCGCCGGGAAGACGGCCACGGACCTCGGGGCCCAGGCCGCGGCCACGGTGCTCCAGGAGGTGCGCGCGACCGTCGGGAAGGCGATCGAGGAGGAACGGCGAGCGCGCGACGAGACGCTGGGGCGGGCCAGGGAGGAGTTCGGCGGGACCCTGGAGAAGGCACGGCGTGAGCTCCACGAGACGCTGGACGAGGAGCGGCTGAAGCTCGGCGGGACGGTGGCGAGGACGCGGGCTGAGCTGACGGACGCGCGGGCCGAGCTGACGCGGTCCGTCGGACAGTTCGCGCGGGACGAGGCGGTGCGCGCGGTCGCCGAGACGGTCGCGGAGACCGTGCCGCCCGTCGTCGAGGTGAGGGTCGGGGACGCGGCCGACGCGGGGCGCGTCACCGGACACACCCACGCCGTGCTGCCCGATGTGCTGCTCACGCTCGGGGCCGGCTGCCACGTGCTGCTGGTGGGCCCGGCCGGGACCGGGAAGTCGATGATGGCGCAGCAGGCGGCGGAGGCGTTCGGGCAGGAGTTCCACGCCCTCTCGCTGGGGCCGACGACGCCCATGAGCAAGATCTTCGGCTACTACGACGCCCACGGCCACTACCACGGAACGCCCTTCCGCCGCGCCTTCGAGCACGGCGGTCTGATGCTCCTCGACGAGCTGGACAGCGGCCATCCGGGGCTGCTGGCCGAGCTGAACCAGGCCCTGTCCATCCGGACCTGCGCCTTCGCCGACGGCATGGTCACCGCGCACCCGGACTTCCGCCTGATGGCCACCGCGAACACCTACGGCACCGGCGGCGACCGGCACTACGTGGGCCGCCAGGCGCTGGACGCGGCGACGCTGGACCGGTTCGTCATCATCGACGTGCCCGTGGACGAGGACCTGGAGGAACGGCTCGCGCTCGCGCACGCGCCCGCCCGTCAGGACGACGCCCGGCAGGTGATCCAGGAGGTGCGACGGCTGCGCGCCACGGCCGCCGGGAAACGGCTGCCGGTGATGTTCTCGCCCCGGGCGAGCATAGACGCGGCCAAGCTGCTCCAGGCGGGGGCGAGCGTCGAGCAGGCCGTCCGGTGGCGGGTGGTGCGGGGCATGTCTCAGGCGCACCGCTCGGCCCTGGGGCTCGCCGCGGACGGCGCGGACGGCGGGAACGGCGGGAACGGCGCAGGATGAGCGAGGAGAACCGGTGGCCCCGGGACACCGTGCACGCGCTGCCCCCCATGTGGTCCTGGCAGGAGTTCGTGGACCGGGCCCGCGCGCCCGACAGCATCGACGACGGAGCCGGGCGGCACGGCGGCGACGAGTGGACCGGCGCCTCCTGGGAGGAGGCACTGCGGCTGGCCGAGGACGGGTGGACCACCGTGCTCCCCGAGGTGGACGCCGAGGTGGCCCAGCTGCGTGCGCGGGTCGCGGACGAGGTGCTGACGACGACCCTGGTGCCCGCCTGGGACGTGACCGGCAGCGAGGTGGACATCGGCGCCTACCTGAGCGGTGAGCCGGAGTGCATGGTGGACGCGGTGCCGCAGCGGATCTCGGCGCGGGGCCGGGTGGTGACGTTCCTGGTGCCGGCCGGGTTCATCCACACCACCCCGCACTCGGCGGTGCACCACCGTGGGGTGGCGCTGGCCGCGCTCTGCTCGTCCATCCTCGCGGCGGGGCACAGCGTCGAGATCTGGTCGGGCTTCTGCACCTATGTGACCGCCACGGAGCGGTTCGTCTCGGTGGCGCGGGTGGTGTCGGCGGCGGAGCCGCTGGACATGGGGCGGCTGATGTTCGTGATGGCGCATCCGGCGATGTTCCGCAGGCTGTGGTTCGCGGTGTGGGACAGCGCGCCCGAGCGGATCGCGCGTCGTATGCACGACGCGCACTACGGGGCGGAGCCGAACGGGTGCCATCGGGCGGATCTTCCCGAGGGGATCACGGAGCCTTATGTGCTGCCGTTCCTGTCGCCCGACGATCCGCAGTGGGCCACCGCGGATTCGGCGTTGGAGTGGTGCCGGGGGATGTTCACCAGCCTGGGGCTGCTGCGGGATGCGTGAGTCCCGGATCGCGCGGTGGCCGGCCCCGGTCGGCAGGTTGCTCCGGTGGCCCGTCCCGGCCGTCAGGTGGCCCGTCCCGGCCGTCAGGTTGCTCCGGTGGCCCGGGCGGCAGGGGCATCCCCTTCGGGCCGCTTGCCGCCTTCGCGTCTCGTCACGGCTGGTGGCTCCCACGCGGCGGAGCCGCACGTCGGCAGCAGCCCCGCGCCCCTTCCGGGGCGCGGCCCGGCCTCGAAGGTGCGGGGAACTGCGTGCCGGGTCTCACAGGAACGAGTGGATCTGTACCGTCTCGTCCCGGCCGGGGCCCACGCCGATCGCGGAGATCCTCGCTCCGGACATCTCCTCCAGGGCCCGGACGTACCCCTGTGCGTTCTTCGGCAGCTCGGCGAAGGAGCGGGCGCCGGTGATGTCCTCCGACCAGCCGGGCAGGGTCTCGTAGACCGGCTTGGCGTGGTGGAAGTCCGTCTGGGAGTACGGCAGTTCGTCGACGCGCTTGCCGTCGATCTCGTACGCCACGCAGACCGGGATCTCCTCCCAGCCGGTGAGGACGTCGAGCTTGGTGAGGAAGAAGTCGGTCAGGCCGTTGACGCGGGTGGCGTACCGGGCGATCACCGCGTCGAACCAGCCGCAGCGCCGGTCCCGCCCGGTGGTCACACCGCGCTCGCCGCCGATCCGGCGCAGCGCCTCGCCGTCCGCGTCCAGCAGCTCGGTGGGGAACGGGCCCGCGCCGACCCGGGTGGTGTACGCCTTCAGGATGCCGATCACCCGGCTGATCTTCGTGGGTCCGATGCCCGCGCCCGTGCAGGCGCCGCCCGCGGTCGGGTTGGAGGAGGTCACGAAGGGGTACGTGCCGTGGTCGATGTCGAGGAGGGTGCCCTGGCCGCCCTCCAGGAGGACGACCTTGTCGTGGTCCAGGGCGTCGTTGAGGATCAGCGCGGTGTCCGTGACGTACGGCTGGAGCCGGTCCGCGTAGCCGAGCAGCTCCTCCACCACCTGGTCGACGGCGATGGCGCGGCGGTTGTACAGCTTGGTGAGGATCTGGTTCTTGACGTCGAGGGCCGCCTCGACCTTCTGCGTCAGGATCGACTCGTCGTAGAGGTCCTGGACGCGGATGCCGACCCGGTTGATCTTGTCGGCGTAGGTGGGGCCGATGCCGCGTCCCGTGGTGCCGATCTTGCGGCTGCCGAGGAAGCGTTCCGTGACCTTGTCCACGGTGACGTTGTACGGCGTGATGATGTGAGCGTTTCCGCTGATCAGCAGCTTGGACGTGTCGACGCCGCGTTCGTTCAGGCCGCTCAGCTCAAAGAGCAGGACCGACGGGTCGACGACGACGCCGTTGCCGATGACCGGGACACAGCCGGGGGTGAGGATTCCGGAAGGGAGCAGGTGCAGGGCGTACTTCTGGTCGCCCACCACCACCGTGTGGCCGGCGTTGTTGCCGCCCTGGTAGCGCACCACGTAGTCGACGGAGCCGCCGAGCAGGTCGGTGGCCTTTCCCTTGCCTTCGTCACCCCACTGAGCACCGAGCAGCACAAGTGCGGGCACAGGCGTACACCCCTTCTGGGCGGGGCATGTGTCCTAAGTCTGGGGGATGGGGCGTACGCGTGCGCGCACCCCGCCGACCTCACGTCGGCCGCAAACCGTCGGACCGGTGCCCCGGAATAGACGAAGCCCCTGGCGCAATAGCGCAAGGGGCTCTTGCACAAAGATGCTACCCGAGGAAGCGAGGCAGGACAGAAGTGTCGGCTTCCGATCACTTGCTGGTGGTCGTCGACCCGGTTGCCCGGCGCAGTGACGGGGAGTCGGTGCGGATCGCGAAAGACGTGCTCAGCGCCCGTGCGGCCACCAAGGTGTGCCTGCCCGCGAACGCGGAGGAATTCGCCCGTGCGGTGTCCAGACGGGGCACGCGGCGTCTGGTGGTGGTGGGCGACGACCGTGCGCTGCTGCGCACGGTCGCAACTCTGCACAGGGCCCGTGAGCTGGACTCCTGCGCGCTCTCCCTGGTCCCGGTGGGGACGACGGTCTCGCTGGCCCGCTCGCTCGGGGTGCCCACCGGCGCGGTGGCCGCGTCGCGCGCCGTGCTGGGCGGTGCGGCGCGCCGGCTCGACCTGCTCGTCGACGACAGCGGCGGGATGGTCCTCGGTGACCTGCACATACCCTCCCGCCGCCCCGGGGGATTACCGGGGCGGCGGCACGGGGACGGACGACCGGCGGACGGGCGTCCCGGGGACACGCGCCCCGGGGAGGGGCGGCCCGGGGACGGGCGGCCCGGGGACGGGCGGCCCGGGGCGGGGTACGGCGGGGGCGGTGGCGGGTGGCAGCGCGCCGAGGACGCGGTCGGACGGGACGGCGCGGGCGGTACGGGCGGCGAGGGCGGTGACGGGCCGGGGTGGCTGCGGCACTGCCAGTCGCTGGTGCGGACGCTCTCGGCGCGCCGCGGCCCGGTGGGCGTGGCCCCGCCCGCGCGGTCGGCGCGGCGCTGGGGCGGGGTCCTGGGGAGTTCCGCGCCGGGGCCGGCGCGGTTGCGGGTGGAGGCCGACGGGGTGACCCTGGTCGACTTCGACCAGCCCGTGGATGCGGTGTGCGTGGCCCCGGACGCGGGCGGCCTGGCCCGTGTCGACATCCACCCGGCCGCTCCCGGTCCGGGCCCCGCCCGGGTACACGCCCGGGCCCGCACGGTCACCGTCTCCGGGCCGGACTTCCGCTACCTCGCGGACACCCTGATCGGCGGCCCGGTCCGGACCCGGACGTGGACGGTGAGCCGGGGGGCGTGGGCGCTGACGCTGCCCCGGTGAGCGTTCCCACGCCTGCCCCGAGCGGTACGGGCCGGCACCGTCCGCGCGCCGAGCGGCGGGCCCGCCAGGGGGACAGGGGGCTGGCGGCCCCGGGCGCGGAACGTTACCGTCCGGAAATGGCTCGCTTCGACCCGTGGTCACCGCAGTTCCAGGCCGACCCCTACCCGGCCTACGCCGAGCTGCGCGCGGCGGGGCGGGTGCACTACTTCGAGCCGTCGGACCAGTACCTGATCCCGCACCACGCCGACGTCTCCGCGCTGCTGCGCGACCGCCGCCTCGGCCGCACCTACCGGCACCGCTTCACGCACGAGGAGTTCGGCCGCACCGCACCGCCCCCGGAGCAGGAGCCGTTCCACACGCTCAACGACTTCGGGCTGCTCGACCTGGAGCCGCCCGCACACACCAGGATCCGCAGGCTGGTGTCGAAGGCGTTCACCCCGCGGACCGTCGAGCGGTTGCGGCCGTATGTGCGCGCGCTGGCCGAGGACCTGGTCGACGACCTGCTCGCGGACGGCGGCGGCGACCTGGTCACCGGGCTCGCCGAGCCCCTGCCGGTGGCCGTGATCGCCGAGATGCTGGGGGTGCCCGAGAGCGACCGGCCGCTGCTGCGGCCCTGGTCGGCGGCGATCGTGGGGATGTACGAGCTGAACCCGACGAAGGAGGCGAGCGACCGCGCGGTGCGCGCCGCCGGCGAGTTCTCCGCGTACCTCGCCGCGCTGATCGCCGAGCGGCGCGAACGGCCCGGCGACGACCTGATCTCGGCGCTGATCGCGGCCCACGACGACCACGACGATCAGGACGATCAGGACGGCCGCGACGGCCGCGACGGCCGCGGTCCCACCGGCCACGACGGCGATCACGGCGACGCCGGCAGGCTCAGCGAGCAGGAGATGATCTCCACCTGTGCGCTGCTGCTCAACGCCGGCCACGAGGCCACCGTGCACACCACCTCCGGCGGCTGGTGGACCCTCTTCCGCAACCCCGGACAGCTCGCCGCCCTGCGCGCCGACCCGGCGCTGCTGCCCACCGCCGTGGAGGAGCTGATGCGGTACGACACCCCGCTCCAGCTCTTCGAGCGGTGGGTGCTCCAGGACATCGAGGTGGCGGGCGTGCGGATCCCGCGCGGCAGCGAGGTGGCGTGTCTCTTCGGCTCCGCCAACCGCGACCCCGCCGTCTTCGCCGCACCCGACCGGCTGGACCTCGCCCGCACCGACAACCCCCACATCAGCTTCGGTGCGGGCATCCACTACTGCCTGGGCGCGCCCCTCGCCCGTATCGAGCTCACCGCGTCCTTCGCCGCGCTGCTCCGCAAGGCCCCGGCGCTGCGGCTCGCCGCGGAGCCCGTCCGCAAGCCGGGTTCCGTGATCCGGGGGCTCACGGAACTGCTGGTGGAGGTCTGACGGTGCCCCCTCCGGCCCCCGGCCACCGGCCGGGGGCCGGGGGCCGGGGGCCGGGGGCCGGAGGCCGGGCCACGACGGAGACTGCCCCTCCGGCGGGTGACGACCTGACGGTCTCGTCGTGGCCGGCCGCGCCCACGCGGCGGAGCCGCACATCGACACGGCCCCGCGTCCTGGGGCAGGCCGGGGCAGACCCCAACCGTGAGGGTCACTACTCAAGGGGCGCGGGGAACTGCGCGCGCAACCACCCACCGGCCGGTGGTCCGGACACGACCGCAACAACCCCACCGGGCCGGAGCCGGCACATAGGAGCCGCGCTCACGCGCTCACGTCCCGCCGCCGCAGCGCCGCCAGCGACGCCGCGACCAGGGCCGCCGCGAGGACCGTGAGCGTCACCGCCGGGGGCCAGTGCATGGCTGGGCCCGGCAGCTTGGGCAGGTGGGTGAAGGGTGAAACGTCCATCACCGGCTGCGGGAGGTCGAGCGCGGGGCCGATCCAGCCGATGGCCAGGCAGACGCCGGCCACCGCCCAGCCGGCCGGGGCCGCCTTCGGGGCCGCCGCGTACAGCAGCAGCGCGACGCCGGTGAGCGTCCACACGGCGGGGAGCTGCACCAGGGCCGCGCCCAGGATGCCGGGGGCCCGGTGCCCGTAGCCGAGGGCGAGGCCCGCGCCGCCGAGCAGCATCACCAGGGCCGTGCCGCCGTAGGCGATGACGAGGTGGCCCGCGGCCCAGCGGATCCGGCCGACGGCGTTCGCGAGGATCGGCTCGGCGCGCCCCGCGGTCTCCTCCCCGTGCAGCCGGAGCACCGCCGAGACCCCGTACAGCGCCGCGACCATGCCGAGCATGCCGGTCATCGCGGAGAGGAACGCGTCGGTCAGGCCGCTCTGGCCGCCCATCCGCTGGAAGATCTCCTTGGCCTGCTCGTTCTCCCCGACCAGATCCGACGCGCCCTTGGCCATCCCGCCGAAGAGCACACCGCTGATCAGGAAGCCGAGGCTCCAGCCGAGCAGGGTGCCGCGCTGCAACCGCCACGCGAGGGCGCCCGCGGTGCCCATCCGGCCGGTGGCCGGTCCCGGCCGGGTCGGCAGGAAGCTCATCCCGACGTCCCGGCGCCCGGCCAGCGTGTACGCGGCCACGCCCTGGACGCCGATCGCCGCGGCGAACAGCAGCAGCACCCACCAGCGTTCGCCGGAGCCGCCGACGACCGTGCCGGTCGAGGCGAAGGCCCGGACGTTCTCCGTCCAGCCGATCGGCGACAGCCAGGTGAGGACGGACGACGCTCCCCCGGAGCCGGACGCCTGGGGGGACCCCCCATCGGTCGCGGCGTCGCCCGCGGCGTGCAGCACGAACGCGAGGCCGATCACCGCCGTCGTAAGGCCCCTGGCGAGCCGGGCGCTCTCGGTGAGCTGGGCGACGATCGCCGCCGCCGTCGCGAAGAGCATGCCGCAGCCGCCGATGGACAGGCCGAGGGCGAGCGCGCCCGCCCCGCCCTCGCCGGCCAGGCCCGCCGTGATGATAAGCGCCATCGCGGCGTCGGCGATCAGCGCGGTGAGCAGTGCGGCGGTGAGCGGGGCTCGGCGGCCCACCATCGCGGAGGACAGCAGCTCCTGTCGGCCCGTCTCCTCCTCTTCCCTGGTGTGCCGCACCACGATGAGCAGGCTCATCACGCCCGCGAGCGCCGCCCCGAAGACGCCGTACCGCCAGGCGACGATGCCGCCGACCGAGTCCGAGAACACCGGGCCGTAGAGCGAGCGCATCGAGCTGTTCGCGTTCATCGACCGGGCCAGGTCGGCGCGCTCGGCCGCGGTGGCGTAGAGGGTCCGCAGGGCGCCGGAGCCGGTGGCGATGACGCCGCCGACGATCAGCACCCAGGCGGGTGCCATCACGCGGTCGCGGCGCAGCGCCAGCCTGAGCAGGGTGCCGGTACCGGCGAGCTGCCGGGAGCCGCCGGGGCGGGCGGGACGTCCGGGGCGGGTGGTCTCCGGCAGGGCGACGGAGGTCATCGTGTGATCGCCTCTTCCGCGCGGTCGCCGCCGTTCCGCGGCCGCCGGGTGCCGCCCGCACCAAAGGCGCCGGCGCCGTCGCCCTGGTAGTGGCGGAGGAACAGCTCCTCCAGGGTGGGCGGGGTGGAGGTGAGGGTGCGCACGCCCGAGTCGGTGAGCGAGCGCAGCACCGCGTCCAGCTTGTCGCTGTCCACCTGGAGCCTGACCCGCCTGCCCTGCACGTCCAGGTCGTGGACGCCCGGCAGCCGGTCCAGGGCACCCGGCTCGCCCGCCAGCTCCGCGGTGACGCTGGTGCGGGTGAGGTGTCTGAGGTCGGCCAGCGATCCCGTCTCCACCGTCTGCCCCTTGCGGATGATGCTGACCCGGTCGCAGAGGGTCTCCACCTCGCTGAGGATGTGCGACGACAGCAGCACGGTGCGGCCGCGCTCGCGCTCCTCGTCCACGCAGACCTGGAACGCCTCCTCCATCAGCGGGTCGAGACCGGATGTCGGCTCGTCCAGGATCAGCACGTCGACGTCCGAGGCGAACGCGGCGACGAGGGCGACCTTCTGGCGGTTGCCCTTCGAATAGGTGCGGCCCTTCTTCGTCGGGTCCAGCTCGAAGCGGTCGATGAGCGTCGCGCGCCTGGCCTTGTCGAGCCCCCCGCGCAGCCGTCCGTAGAGGTCGATGACCTCGCCCCCGCTGAGGTTGCGCCACAGCGTCACGTCCCCCGGCACATACGCGACCCGGCGGTGCAGCTCCACGGCGTCGCGCCACGGGTCCCGGCCGAGGAGCTGCGCGGCGCCCGCGTCGGCGCGGAGCAGGCCGAGCAGCACCCTGATGGCGGTGGACTTCCCGGCGCCGTTGGGCCCCAGGAAGCCGTGCACCTCGCCGCTCACGACCTCCAGGTCCAGGCCGTCCAGCGCATGTGTCCGCCCGAAGGACTTGTGGAGTCCCGAGGCGGTGATTGCCTTCGTCATGGTGGCGAACGTACGCTTCTTTCAGAAATTTGTGAAGTTAAGGAAGCGTATAAACTAGGCACGTCGCGGGCCGGCCGGGAGGCCGCACGTGGGGTGCGCGGGAGCAGCCGGAGCCGGTGGGAGCCGTGTCGTGGGGAGGGGGGAGTGGGAGATGATCGTGGGATGACGGAGCGGAACCAGGCGTCGCAGGGTGGTGGGTCCGGGCCGGGCGGCGAGGAGCGACCCGGGCCGGGCCCCGGTGACCGGACGACGTCGGCGGCGGACCCGGAGGCCGTGTCGCGGTTCGTGGAGGCCTTCGCGTCCCAGCTGGTCGCGGCGGGGATGCTGCGGATGCCGGCCCGGGTGTTCGCCGCGCTGCTCGCCTCGGAGGACGGCGTCATGACCTCCGCCGAGCTGAGCGAACAGCTTCAGGTGAGCCCCGCCGCCGTCTCCGGCGCGATCCGGTACCTCGACGGGGTCACCATGGTCTCGCGTGAACGGGAGCCCGGGTCGCGCCGTGAGCGGTACCGGATGCACCGGGACCAGTGGTACGAGGTGCTGACCGACCGCGAGGGGATGCTGCGGCGCTGGGAGCTGACGTTGCGGGAGGGCATCGCCACGATGGGCCCCGACAGCAGGCCGGGGCGCCGGATCGCGGAGACCCTGGAGTTCTTCCTGTTCGTCTCCGCCGAGTTCACCGCGGTGATGGAGCGGTGGCGCAAGCACCGGGAAGAGTTGTTCGGGGAGGACTGAGCGGGCAGGGCCGAACGGGGAGGCCAAGCGCGGAGGGCCGAACCGGGAGGCGGGGCGGGGGCGAGTCGCCTCCCGCCCTGTGCGGCGTTCGACGGTACGGGGCGGTCGGCGTCGTCGGTGGTTCAGGTGCCGGCACCTCGAAGACGCCGGACGCCCCGAACCTCGCGCTGTCCGCGCAGTTCCCCGCGCCCCTTCGGGCTGGTCCTCTGTTCGGGAGTCCGCGGCTCTCCTCCTGGCTGGTCGCGCAGTTCCCCGCGCCCCTTGTGGTGGCCGCACCCCGGAAGGGGCGCGGGGAACTGCGCGACCCCAGCCGGCCACCGGCGGCCGATCCGGAGCGGACAGGCAGACCCGGGCTGGACGGTGGATCCCGCGGGGCCGACAGGCCCCGCCGTGTGCGGTGCTGATCGGGCCGCGCGGGCATCAGGGCGGGCGCTGAACGGGCGGGCGCGGGTGTCAGGGCGGCGGGCGCGAGCGTCACGGCGGGCGCGAACTCACGGCGCGGCGGCGGGTGCGGAGGTCGTCATCTCGCGGAGGCGGCGCTTCAGGTAGCGGCGCTCCGCCTGGGTGGCGCCCAGCGAGAGTGCCTCGCGGTAGGCCGCCGCGGCCTCCGTCCGGCGGCCGAGGCGGCGCAGGAGGTCGGCGCGGGTGGCGGGAAGCTGGCGGTAACCGGTGAGCGAGCCCTCCCTGGCGAGGGCGTCGACCAGCGCGAGGCCCGCCTCGGGGCCCTCGGCCATGGCGACGGCCACCGCGCGGTTCAGCTCCACCACGGGGCTCGGCGCCTTCTTCGCCAACTCCGCGTAGAGCAGCGCGATCTGCGGCCAGTCGGTGTCCGCGGGCTCGGCCGCGGTGGCGTGACAGGCTGCGATGGCCGCCTGGACCTGGTAAGGGCCGGGGCGGCGCCGGTGCAGGGCGCGGTCGAGCACCGCAAGACCCTCCTCGATACGGTCCCGGTCCCACGCCGTGCGGTCCTGCTGCTCCAGCGGCACGAGCGCGCCGTCCGGCCCGGTGCGCGCGGCACGGCGTGCGTCGTGCAGCAGCATCAGGGCGAGCAGGCCCTCCGCCTCGGCCCGCGTCCGGGCGCCGGCGGCGTGCTCCGGCAGCAGCCGCACCACCAGCCGGGCCAGCCGGATGGCCTCCTCGGCGGGTTCCCGGCGGGTCAGGGCGTCACCGCGGGTGGCCACATACCCCTCGTTGAAGATCAGGTAGAGCACGGTGAGCACGCCCGCGGTGTGCTCGGGGAGCCGGTGGGCCGGGGGCACCCGGAACGGGATGGCGGCGTGCCGGATCTTGTTCTTGGCCCGCACCAGACGCTGCGCCATGGTCGCCTCCGGCACCAGGAACGCCCGCGCGATCTCCGCCGTGCTCAGTCCCGCGAGGCACCGCAGGGTCAGCGCGACCTGGGCTGTCCGGGGCAAGGCGGGGTGGCAGCAGGTGTAGATCAGTTCGAGGCGGTCGTCGAGGAAGCGGTCGTCGGCGGCGAGGGCGCCGGGGGCGGCGGTGCCGGGGACGGCGGTGCCGGGAGTGCGGGAGGTGCCGGGAACCGCAGGGGGCCCGCCGACCGGGGGCGCCCCGGTGGCGGAGGGGGCGACGACCGCGCGCTCGGCCGCCTCCGCCCGCTCGGCCGCCTCCGCCCGCTCGGCCGCCTCGTCCGCCGTGGTGTCCGCGGCGCCCTCGGTCGCGGTGCGCAGTTCGCCGGCCAGTTCCCGGAGCCTGCGGGTCTCGGTGGCGGCGCGGCGCAGCCGGTCCAGGGCGGCGTTGCGGGCGGTGGTGGTGAGCCACGCGCCCGGGTTGCGCGGCACGCCCAGCCGCGGCCAGCGCTCCAGCGCCTTGGCGAAGGCCTCCTGCGCGCACTCCTCCGCCAGGTCCCAGTCACCGCCGAACCGGATGAGGGCGGCCACGATCCGCCCCCACTCGGCCTCGTAGGCGGCGGCGACCGCGGCGGCCACGGCACCCTCGGCACGGGGCCGGGCGGCCCGGTCGGGGACGCCGCCGACACCGGTACCTGCCCCGCGGCCGGCGCCCCGGTCATGGTCCTGACCGCGGGCGCCGCCGCCGGCGGGTTCCCGCCCGGAACCGGGCCGGTGCCGTGCCGTCATGTCACCTCACTCCGTCCAGAAGGGCCGGATCTCGACCATGCCGAGCCGGGCCATGGGGTGCTTGGCCGCGACCTCAAGGGCCTCGTCCAGGTCGGCGCACTCGATGACGTCGAAGCCCGCCATCTGCTCCTTGGTCTCGGCGAACGGGCCGTCGGTGACGAGCAGTTCGCCGTCCCGTACCCGTACAGTGGTCGCGTTCTCGGCGGGCCGCACCCGGCTGCCGAACTTGCGCACGCCCCGGCCCTCCATCTCCGTCACCCAGGGCAGGGGGTCGCAGTCCTCCGGCGCGGCCTGCACGGGCTCGGCCTCTTCGCAGATCAGCAACAGGTACTTCATGGTGTCCGTCCTCTTCCGTCAGGCCGCCGCGGTCGCCATCGCGGCCAGGGTGTGTGCCATATGGTCGCCGAGCTGCCCGAGGCGCTCCTGGAACGTCTCCGGCCGGAGGCGTGCGCCGCTGGTACCGGGGCCGTGCTCGAAGGTGTGCCGCACCAGCGTGGTGCCGGGCGCCGCGCCCGGCCGCAGTTCGTAGCGCCACAGCGAGGCCGGGGTCTCGGGGTCCCCGGAGGGGTCGAGGACCATCCAGGCGAAGACGGCCGGCCGCTCGGCCTCCATCACGAGGCAGTGCACATCGGCCTTGAAGCCGTTCGCGTAGTGGTTACGGCCGAGGAACCTCGCGCCGGCCCGCGGGCCGGGTTCCCGCTCGTCGAGCCAGACTCCGCCGACGCACTCGGGGCTGAACTCACCGATCCGCGTCACATCCGTGATCACGTCCCACAGCGCGCCGGGGGCCACGCCCAACTCCACCTCGGCCTCGACCCGCGCCCCCGTCACCCCGTCCGGATCCGGCGCAGGGATCACGCCACCCGCACCCTTCGACAGGACACCGTGCCACACAGCCATGGCCCAACCCACTCTCCGCTCGGGCGGCCCGGCCTCCCCGGCCCGCACACCCTCACGACGGACGACCCCCCACGACATCGACACCCGCACCGAAGAAAATCCGCACCGGTTTCTTCCGCGGAACAACCGCGGCACATCCGCGGCACCACAGCCACCGAAGGCGGCGGCCAACCGTGTGCACGCCGTTCCCCGCGCTCCCGCGCTCCCGCGCTCCCGCGTCCCCACGCCTCCCCGCGGCCCCTTTCGGGCGCCGCCCCGCGGTCAGCTCACCCGCCGCCCCTCACCCCGGCACGACCAACCGCGCCTCATAGGCGAACACCGCAGCCTGCGTACGGTCCCGGAGCCCCAGCTTCACCAGGATCCGGCTCACATGCGTCTTGATGGTGGACTCGGCCACCACCAACCGCTCCGCTATCTCCCCGTTCGACAGTCCCTGGGCGATGAGCACCAGCACCTCGGTCTCCCGATCGGTCAGCTCCCCGTAAGCCCCCTGCCCGGACACCGGCAGCCTGGGTGCCTCCGTGAGCCGGGAGAACTCCGTGATCAGCCGCCGTGTCACGCTCGGCGCGAGCAGCGCCTCCCCCGACGCCACCACCCGCACCCCGTCGGCGAGCTGCTGCGCCGACGCGTCCTTCAGCAGGAACCCGGACGCCCCCGCGCGCAGCGCCTGGTACACGTACTCGTCGAGGTCGAAGGTGGTGAGGACGAGCACCTTGGCCTCGGCGTCCGCCGCGACGATCTCGCGGGTGGCCTCGATGCCGTTCAGCTCCGGCATCCGGATGTCCATCAGGACGACGTCCGGCGCCAGCGCGCGTACCCGCTCCACGGCCTCCCGGCCGTTCACCGCCTCGCCGACGACCTCGATGTCCGGCATCGCGTTAAGCAGCACCGAGAAGCCCTCGCGGACCATCATCTGGTCGTCGGCGATCAGCACCCTGATGCTCACGCCGGCTCTCCCTTCCCGCCGGGGCCCGCCGCGCCGGCCCCGTCCACGGCGCCGCCCGGCCCGGCGGCACCCGTCACGGCGCCGCCCGGCCCGCCGGCACCCTTCACAGCGCCGCCCTGCACGGCGCCACCGGCTCCCCCGCCCCGCGCGGCGTCCCGGCGGACCGGCTCGGCCGCCACCGGCAGGAAGGCCGCCACCTCGTACCCGCCGTCGGCCGTCGGCCCGGCGGTCATCTCACCGCTCAGCATCGTGACCCGCTCCCGCATCCCGGTGACGCCGTGCCCGGCGCCGGGCGACGGCTTGGCGGGCTCGGTGGCCGGCCCGTTCACGATCCGCAGCCCGAGACCGCCGAGCACATGGCTGACCTCCACCGTCGCGGTCGCGCCCGGCGCATGCCGCAGCACGTTGCTGAGCGCCTCCTGGACGATGCGGTACGCCGAGAGCTCCACGCCCTGCGGCAGCTCGCGCACCGCGCCGGTCACCGTCTTCGCCACGGTGAGCCCCGCGTCGCGGACGTTGCCCAGCAGGGTGTCGAGGTCGGCGAGGGTGGGCTGCGGGGCGTCCGGCGCCTGGTAGTCCTCGGCGCGCACCACCCCGAGCAGGCGGCGCAGCTCGGCGAGCGCGGCCACCGCGTTCTCCCGGATCGTCGTGAACGCCTTCTCCAGCTCCGGCGGCGGATTCTGCACCCGGTACGGGGCGGCCTCCGCCTGGATCGCGACGACGGACATGTGGTGGGCGACCACGTCGTGCAGCTCGCGGGCGATGGTGGTGCGCTCCTCCAGCAGCGTGCGGCGGGACCGTTCCGCGGCGCTGGCGTGGCGCTCCGCCGTGACCTCCCGCTGGGCCGCGCGGCGGATGTGCCGCACGGCCACGCAGAGCAGCGCGACCGCCGAGACCACCAGCATCGAGGCGGTGTCGGTACCCATGCCCTGGTCCAGCAGGAACGAGGCCACCACCCCGTACACGGCGGTCAGCCCCCACATCCAGGCTGCGGTCCGCGGCCTGGTGCGCAGCGCCACCACCGTCAGCACGATGAGGTGCGCCAGGTAGGCGCCCGGCAGCCAGGGCACGTCGTCCGGCCGGCCCCAGACCGAGACGAGCACGCAGCTCACCAGCGACCCGGCGAGCGAGGCCCAGAAGGCGGCGACGGGACGTATCAGGGTGAGCAGCACGGCCGCCGCCGGCATCAGGGCGTCCAGCACGAAGCCGGCGGCGGAGCCGCTGTACGGGCCGGAGCCGGTGCTGTACCCGAGCAGCAGCACGATCAGCGCCATGAACACCACCGTGGTGTGCGGCGCCCATGCCACCAGCCGCCGCAGCTGCGCGGGCAGCCGCCGGACGACGGCACCGTCCGTGCCGCCCGGCGGCAGCGGCCGGTACGCGGCGGCGTCCTCGAAGAGGTCGTGACGCAGGCCGCGCAGGGCGTGCACTGCGAACCGGTACTCGGGGGTCCGGGGCAGGCCCGGCCCGGCCTGCCCCTGGTCGGTGGGCGCGGTCGGCTCCGTGAAGGCCCCGGCCGGTCCCCTGCCGGGCGCGTCCGCCGCCGCGTACGGGCCGGTCCGCGCGCCGGCGTGCGGGTCAGCGTACGGGCCGGTCGGGACGGTGCGCGGCTCACGGCGCGCGTCGGGGCGCCCGGGGTCTGCCGGGTGCGGCGCAGGGCTGTCGCTCATACACCGCACGGTAGGGGGTGCCACGGGTCGCGGTCGTCCCCTCGCAGGAGGGTTGCCGGGGATCCGTCTCAGGTACTACGGGTCCGGGGCGGGTCACGGCCCGCGGGTGCGGGTCACGGCCCGCGGGTACGGGCCACAAGCCTGCGGGAGCGCGCCCGGCCCGCGGGTCGCGGGTGGGGTGCCCGCTCGTCGCGGGTGGGGTACCCGCGGGTCGCGGGTGGGGTGCCCGCTCGTCGCGGGTGGGGTGCGGGGTGGTCGGGCCCGGCGGCGAGCCGGACGTGCCCGGCGCGGCGGGCGGCCGAGGCCGGCGGCACGCGGCGGGCACGACTCGGCGGTGCGGCTCAGGAAACCGGCGCCTCCTTGCGCAGCACCTCGATGAAGGCCCGCATCCAGCCCGGGTGGTCGGGCCAGGCGCGGGCGGAGACCAGGGTGCCGTCCACGACGGCGTCACCGTCCTGGAACTGCGCGCCCGCGGTCAGCACGTCCGGTTCGAGCGCCGGGTAGGCGGAGGTCCGCCGGCCGGCGAGCACCCCGGCCGCCGCGGTGATCTGCGGGCCGTGGCAGATCTGGGCGACGGGCTTGCCCGCGGTGAAGAAGTGCTCGACGATCCGCTTCAGGTGGGCGTTGTTGCGCAGGTACTCGGGCGCCCGGCCGCCCGGGATGACCAGCGCGGCGTACTGCTCCGGGTCGACCTCCTCGAAGGCCGCGTCCGCGGGCCAGGTGTAGCCCGGCTTCTCCGTGTAGGTGTCGAAGCCGTCCTCGAAGTCGTGCACCACGAACCGCAGTTTCTTGCGGGCCGGGGCGGCGATCACCACCTCGTAGCCCTCCTCGGAGAGCCGCTGGTACGGGTACATCACCTCCAGGGACTCGGCCGCGTCCCCGGTCACCAGCAGGATCTTCACCGTCATCGCTGAACTCCCGTCGTCTCCGGCACCGTTCCCGGCGCCCGGCCGGCCGCGCTGAGCGGGCCGTGCGGCCCGCGACCGGCCCCTGTCGTGCACGATGCCCCGAGAGGGACCCGCTGACGCAGGGGGGTGCGATCGGCAGCGCGCGCCGTGTCCGTACGCCCCGTCCGGGCGGCCGCCTCCCCGGGCCGCTCCGGGCGCGGGCAAGCGGGCCCGCCGGCCCGGGGGCCCGGTCCGTTCAGTGCGCGAGCGGCCCGCTCACCACGCGAGCTGTGCGATCTCCTCCGCCACCACCGCGCACGCGTCCGCCGCCGGGTCGATCAGCGGGTAGTGGCCCACGTCCTCCAGGAGCGTCACCCCCACCAGTTCGCCGGCCTGGGCGGCGGCAGCGGCGTACGACTCGGCGACCGCCGGCGGCACCACCTCGTCGGCGCGGCCCTGCACCAGGGTGGTGGCGATCCCGGTGGGCAGCAGCGTGACGGGGTCGGCGTACGCCCGCCGTTCCTCCGCGTGCTCCGGGCCGCCGAGGAGCTGCTCCGCTGCCCCCGAGCAGACGCCCAGGTCGCGCGCCAGCGTGAAGTCGGCGATCGGCGCGAGCGCCACCACGCCGCGCAGCGCGGCCGGCTCGTCGGTGCGCCACGGAGCGTCCTTGGGCAGCACGTGCCGGGCCGCCGCCCACAGCGCGAGCTGACCGCCCGCGGAGTGCCCGGTGACGACGGTGCGCCGCGGGTCGGCGGCCGGCAGGGCCTCCGCGACCAGCGCGGGCAGCGCGTCGAGGGCCGCCGCGACGTCGTCGAACGTCTCCGGCCAGCGGCCCGCCGGGGGCAGTCCGTCCCGGTCGGGGCCGTCCTGGCCACGCCGGTACTCGACGCTGGCCACGGCGAAGCCGCGGTGGGTGAGGAAGGCGGCGAACGGTGAGACGTGCGCGCGGTCGTACGGACCCCGCCAGGAACCGCCGTGCAGCACCACGACGAGCGGCGCGGGGGCGCCGTCGCTGCGGGCGCCCTCGCGGGGCGCGTAGAAGTCGATGAGCTGATCGGGATGGTCGCCGTACGCGGCGGTGGTGTCCGGGGGCACGGGGGCGTGCGAGAAGGCCGACTCTTCCTCGGCCGCGCGGCGGGACGTGCCCTCGGGGGCACCGGTGTCGGGAGCGACGGCGTCGTCCGGCATGCCTCAGACCTCTCAGCGATGGGGGCTCCTCCCGCCGGGAGCGGCTCGGCTCTTCCGCGGGGAGTGCGGGGCGAACCACGGTGTGTGCACGGGTGGTTCGCGGTTCTGCGTCAGCGGGACGGTACCAGGGGGTCACCCCGGAGGCCGCGCCCCGGGGACTCCCCCCGGCCCAGCCCCTCGGGGCCGCACGACGACCCAGCCGCCGGCGGGCCCGGTTCGCGCAGGCCCCCGCGCCCCTGAACCCCCCACGCGCCCAGCCCCTCACGGTCTCACGAGGACCACCGGCCGGCGGGGGGCCGTTCGCGCAGGTCCCCGCGCCTCCGGGTAGGCCGGTCCGCACCCGGCCAACAAACCCACACCCACACCAAAAGGGGCGCGGGCAACCGCGCGAACAACCACGACGCCGCCGCACCGGACCGACCCGCCCAACCCCCACCGGCCTCGCCCCCGGCACCCGGCACGGGCAGCGGCACCGGCCCCCGGCACCGGCACCGGCCCCGGTCGAACCGGACAGGGACCCCTAACGCGCGAGTTCCTCCGCGAGCGCCGCCGCCGCGGCCTCCGTCTCCGCGAAGCTCAGGTACAGCGGCGTGAACCCGAAGCGCAGCACGTCCGGCGCGCGGAAGTCACCGACGACACCCCGGGCGATCAGACGCTCCATGACCGCCCCCGCATCCGCGCACCGCAGCGCGACCTGGCTCCCCCGCTCGGCGTGCGGCAGCGGCGTCACCACCTCCGCCCGCCCCGCCGGCACATACGCCGCCACGCACTCCAGGAAGAAGTCCGTCAACGCCAGCGACTTGGCCCGCACCGCCGCGACCCGCACCCCGTCCCAGACGTCGAGCGCCGCCTCCAGCGCCAGCAGGGAGAGGATGTCGGGCGTCCCCACCCGCGCCCGCACCGGCCCCTCCCCCGGCACGTACTCGGCGCGCATCCCGAACGGCGCCTCGTGCGAGTTCCAGCCGGGCAGCGGCGAGTCGAACCGCTCCTGGAGGTCCCTGCGCACGTACAGGAACGCGGGCGAGCCGGGACCGCCGTTGAGGAACTTGTACGTGCACCCGACCGCCAGGTCCACACCGTGCGCGTCGAGCCCCACCGGCAGCGCGCCCGCACTGTGGCACAGGTCCCACACCGCGTACCCGCCCGCCCGGTGCACGGCCGCGGTCAGCCCCGGCAGGTCGTGCAGCCGGCCCGAGCGGTAGTCGACATGGTTGAGGAGGACCGCGGCGGTGCGCGGCCCGACCGCGTCCGGCACCTCCGCGGGCGCCACCGGACGCAGAACCCGCCCGGTCATCCGGGCCGCGGAGCGTGCGATGTAGCCGTCGGTGGGGAAGGTGGTGGCGTCGACGAGGAGTTCGTCACGCCCGTCGCCCGCCATCCGGACCGCCGCGACCAGTGCCTTGAAGACGTTGACGCTGGTCGAGTCGCCCACCACGACCTGCCCGGGGCCCGCCCCGATCAGCGGTGCCAGCCGGTCCCCCACCCGCTCCGGCGCCGTCCACCAGCCGCTCTCCCGCCAGGACCGGATCCGCAGCTCACCCCACTCGCGCCGCACGACGTCCGCCAGCCGGTCCGGCACGGCCCGCGGCAGGACGCCGAGGGAGTTGCCGTCCAGATACGCGACGGTGGGCGTGGCCGCCGTGTCCCCGAGGCCGGCCGCCGTGTCCGCGGGCACCGCCGTGTCCCCGGGGCCGGCCCCCTCTTCCGCGGACTCGCCCCCCGCGTCCAGAACGAAACGCTCCCGCACGTGGGCCAGCGGATCCGCGGCGTCCAGCCCGGCGGCCCTCGCCCGGAGCCCGGCCCGGCCCACCCGGCTCCCGGGGGCCGGGGAAGCCCCGGGCACGCCCTGGCCGCCGCCCGGCCGTGTGCTCTCCCCGGTCACCCCGTCCTCCGCACCGACACCCACGCGCTCGCCCTCCCGCATACGGACCGACCCACACCGACCCACTCACACCAACCCACCCGTACCCGCCCACCGCTCACAGCGCACACCGCACACCGCACACCGCACACCGCACACCGCACACCGCACACCGCACACCGCACACCGCACAGCGCACCGCCCCGCGAGGGCCGCACCTCACACATGACTGCGCGCCGTCCACAACTCGGGAAAGACGCTCTTCGCGGCCCGCTTCTCCAGCCACGCCACGCCCGCGGACCCGCCGGTGCCCTGCTTGGCGCCCATGGCCCTGCGGGTGGCCGCCAGATGGTCGTTGCGCCAGCGCCAGACCAGCTCGGCGACATCGGTCAGCAGCTCGCCGAGGCGGACGAGGTCGGCGTCCTGGTCGCCCGCGTAGAGCGCCGCCCACACGGCCTCCACCTCCGGCGACGGCTCGTAGCGCTCGGTCAGGTCCCGCCTGAGGACGGCCGCGGGCACCGGGTGGCCGCGGCGCGCCAGCAGCCGCAGCACCTCGTCGTAGAGGCTCGGCTCGTGCAGCGCCCCGGCCAGCTCGGCGTGGACGCGCGGGGCGCCGCGGTGCGGCACCAGCATCGACTCGGACTTCTCCCCGAGCAGGAACTCCAGCCGCCGGTACATCGCCGACTGGAAGCCCGAGCCCTCCCCGAGGGCCGCCCGGTAGGAGTTGAACTGCGCGGGCGTCAGGCCGGCCAGCGGTGTCCAGGAGGCGTTCAGCGCGGTGAGCTCGCGCACGCTCCGCTTCAGCGCCGCCATCGCGGTCGGCAGGTCGTCGTCGCGCAGCGCCCGGGCCGCCGTCTCCCACTCGTGGACGAGCACGGTGAACCACAGCTCCATCACCTGGGTGGTGACCAGGAAGACGAGCTCGCCGGGATCGTCGGAGAGCGGCTGCTGGAGGTGGGTGAGGACGTCCGCCCTGACGTAGTCCTCGTACGGGGTCGTACCCGCGAAGTCGAGATGCGGACCGGCGTCCTCCGTCCGCGCCCCCGCCCGTTCCTGCCCGCCCTGCGACACCTCGTGGGACATCGCTGTCTCCTCGGTACTACTCCGGGTAGCGGTCCGCCCCTGCCGTGCCGGCACGGGGGCCCCGGTCCCCACCCGCATCTTGCGCACCAGCACCGGCGCAGGCAAGAAGGAACAAGAGGCGGACGGCGCACGTCACCGGTCAGCGGGCACCCGCACCGGAGCGTGCGCGGTGCGGTGACAGACTTCGGTCATGGACATCCACAAGAACCTGCTGGACGGACCCGAGCCGACGCGGCTGCCCGAGACCCCGGAGACGGGCACCGCCACCCGCCTGCTCGACGAGGGGACGCCCGCCGTCGAGGTCGCCGCACGGTACCCGGCCTTCTCGCTGGCGTGGGCGGTGCTCGCGGAGGAGGCGTTCGCCGGGGGCCGCACGGTCGAGTCGTACGCGTACGCCCGTACCGGCTACCACCGGGGCCTGGACGCACTGCGCCGCGCGGGCTGGCGGGGCCACGGCCCGGTTCCCTACGACCACCGCCCGAACCACGGCTTCCTCCGCTGCCTCGCCGCCCTCGCCCGTGCGGCCTCGGCGATCGAGGAGACGGAAGAGGCGAAGCGGTGCGGGGACTTCCTCAAGGACAGCAGCGCGGAGGCTTACGACGCCCTGTTCAAGGAGTAGCCCGGGGGCTTCCGCCCCCCGGCCCCGGATGCCGTGCCCCTTGTGGGCGGCGACATCCTGCGGGTCTCGTCATGGCCGGGCGCGCAGTTCCCCGCGCCCCTTTGGGGTGCACCACCCGTACCGGCACCCCATCAGGGGCGCGGGGAACTGCGCCCCCGGCAAGAACGAACTCAGAAGACCGCCACCGCCCCGCAGGGGCAGCCTCCACCGCCCCGGCCGAGCAGCCGCCGCCGAAAGTCGCAGCCGAAAGTCGCAGCCGAAAGTCGCAGCCGAAGGAAGAGCAGGCGAACGAAGAACAGGCGAAAGAAGGACGGAAGGCCCGGGCACCGGCAAAGGGGGAGAAACGGACCGCCCGGCCCGGCCCCGGCCGGAAGGCCGGCGGAAGCGGCGGCAGCCGCACGCCCCGCCGACCGTGAACACGGGCACACCGGGACACCGGCGCCCCGGGACACCCCGGACCGCCGGACCACCGGACCGGCGCACCGGAACCCGGCGCACCGGCACCGGTGCGGATCACTTGATACGGGTCCCCGCGGACCGCAGGTGCGCACACGCCTCGCCCACCCGGGCGGCCATGCTCGCCTCCGCGGCCTTGCCCCAGCTCCGCGGGTCGTACACCTTCTTGTTGCCGACCTCGCCGTCGACCTTGAGCACACCGTCGTAGTTCTTGAGCATGTGGTCCGCGACGGGCCGCGTGAAGGCGTACTGCGTGTCGGTGTCCAGGTTCATCTTCACGACACCGTTCTCCAGCGCCGTGAGGATCTCCTCCCGCGTGGAGCCGGAGCCGCCGTGGAAGACGAAGTCGAACGGCGCCTGCTTGCCGAACTTGGCGCCCACGCCCTCCTGGAGGTCCTTCAGCAGCTCGGGCCTGAGCACCACGTTGCCCGGCTTGTACACGCCGTGCACGTTCCCGAACGACGCGGCCAGCAGGTAGCGGCCCTTCTCGCCGAGGCCGAGCGCCTCCGCCGTGCGGATCGCGTCGTCGACGGTCGTGTACAGCTTGTCGTTGATCTCGTGCGAGACGCCGTCCTCCTCACCGCCGGTCGGGGTGATCTCCACCTCCAGGATGATCTTGGCGGCGGCGGCCTTGGCCAGCAGCTCCTGCCCGATCTCCAGGTTGTGGGCGAGCGTCTCGGCGGAGCCGTCCCACATGTGGGACTGGAACAGCGGGTTCCCGCCGCCGCGGACCCGCTCGGCGGAGATCTCCAGCAGCGGGCGGACATAGCCGTCCAGCTTGTCCTTCGGGCAGTGGTCGGTGTGCAGGGCCACCGTCACGGGGTACTTCTCGGCGACGACGTGGGCGAACTCGGCGAGCGCGACCGCGCCGGTGACCATGTCCTTCTTGTACTGCCCGCCCAGGAACTCCGCCCCGCCGGTGGAGATCTGAATGATGCCGTCGCTCTCCGCCTCGGCGAAGCCGCGCAGGGCGGCGTGCAGCGTCTGGGATGAGGTGACGTTGATGGCCGGGTAGGCGAACTTGCCTGCCTTCGCCCGGTCGAGCATCTCGTTGTAGACCTCGGGGGTCGCGATGGGCATCTGTCCGCTCCTCGTCGATGTGCGGGTGAGTGCTGTGCACGGGGTCGACCTCGTCGTCGGCGCCCCATCTTTCCAGACTCCGCCTACGGCGTCCGCGATGCCGGACTCCGCGCCGCCGGGCGCCCGGCGGCACCCCGTCGCACCCGGCCGGGCGCCTCCCGGCCGGGTGCGACGCGGCCGGCCGCGGCCGTCGTCCGGGTGCGGCGACCCGGGCGCGGCGCCCCGGACGCCTCGGTCCGGGTGCCCCGATCCGGCTGCCTCTGGTCCGGGTGCCCGATCCAGGTGCCTCTGGTCCGGGTGCCTCGGTCCGGGTGCGTCAGTCCAGGCCGAGGTCGTCCTTCGAATAGGCGAACCGGTACGGCACCCCGGCCGCCTCGATCTTCTCCGCCGCGCCCGTGGCCCGGTCCACGATGGTGGCCACCGCCACCACCTCGGCACCGGCCTCACGGACGGCCTCGACCGCGGTCAGCGGCGAGCCGCCCGTCGTCGAGGTGTCCTCCACGACGAGCACCCTGCGGCCGGCGATGTCCGGACCCTCCACCCGGCGCTGCAACCCGTGCGCCTTGGCCGCCTTGCGCACCACGAACGCGTCCAGGGTCCGGCCCCGCTCCGCCGCCGCGTGCAGCATCGCCGCCGCCACCGGGTCGGCCCCCATGGTCAGCCCGCCGACGGCGTCGAACTCCAGGTCCGCGGTCAGGTCGAGCAGCACCCGGCCGACCAGCGGTGCCGCGGTGCCGTCCAGGGTGATCCGGCGCAGGTCGACGTAGTAGTCGGCCTCCAGACCCGAGGAGAGCGTCACCCTGCCGTGCACCACGGCCTTGTCCCTGATCTGCCGCAGCAGCGCGCCGCGTACGTCGTCCGTCATGTCTGCCAGCATATGAGCCGCACGCCCGCGACCGGGCGACGGTAGGTTCCCTCCCGCACATCCGTGCGCGGGCGGGCGTCCCACCGGGGGCGCGCCGGACACCGCGGGTGCGTCGGACACCGCGCGGGTGCGCCAAGGAGGGGGACGATCATGGAGGACGACCACATGCCCGGCCGGAACCGCCCGGGGAGCCGGCCGTCGCCGCTGCTGACCCCGCTGCTCAGGACCGTTCTCGGGGTGCTCGGCGGCGGCTCGTTCGGCACCGGCATCTACGCGGTCTTCGTCACGCAGAACGGCACCGGCACCGGCGTGCTGCTCGCCATCGGCGCCGTCCTGCTGGTCTTCGCACTGCTCGGCAACCGGATAGAGAGCTTCGAGGTGGGCGGCGCCAGCCTCCGGCTGCGTGCCGCCGCCGCCGACCGGTACCAGCTGGCGGACGCCTCCGAGCTGGCCGGCGACCAGGACACCGCCGACGCGCTGCGCGCCGAGGCACGCTCGCTGCTGGAGGTGGCGGGGCCGATCGCGGCGGAGTACGGCGCGATCCGCCGCTCGATGCGGGGCGGCACGAACCGCACCGCCGCCATGTCCGACCTGGTCGACGGGGTACGGCGGCTCGCCGCCGAGCGGTCCTTCGAGCCGGAAGCGGTACGCGACTGGCTGCGCGGCGGCACCGACGGCGAGCGGGTGGTCGCGCTGGCGATGATGCACACCCGGCCCGAGCTGCGGGACCTGGGCGGGGCGCTGGACGCGGTGGACCGGCCGCGCAGCCCGTTCGAGCAGTACCTCGCGCTGGTCCTCCTCTCGAAGATGGTCGAGGACCTCGACGCGGCGGCGCTGCGGCGGCTCGCTGGGGCGGTCGACGCGCAGCGGAACGGCGGCCTGCGGCGCGGCACCGACCGGCGGGTGCTGGCCGACGAGATCCTCCGCCGGGCGTCCCGGCGGCCGGCGTCACCGGGCGACGGGCGCGGGGATCCGGGCGGCTTCGGTGGGGCGGACGGGCCGGACGGGCCCGGCGAGGCCGGTCGTCCCGGCGGTTCCGGGGGTTCCGGGGGTTCCGGGGGCCCGGGCGAGGGCGCCCATGCCGGGGGCGGTGCCCGTGCCGGGCGCGGTGAGAGGGACGACTCCGTGGCGGGCGACGCCGCGACGGACGGCGGACCGGCCGGCAGCGGCGTCCGGTGAGGCGGGCGCCCGGGGAGGTCGGCGTCAGGTCAGGCGGGCGTCCGAGGAGGTCGGCGTCAGGTCAGGCGGGCGCCCGGGGAGGTCGGCTTCCGGTGAAGGGCCGGTATCCGGTGCGCCGTCCTCAGAGCCGCTGCCAGGTGAACGTGGCCGTGGTCTCCAGCGGCTCGATGGGGGTGACCAGCCGCGGGTGGGTGTTCAGGCCGTTGGGCGGGCCGGTCTGGGGCTCCACGCAGACCGCGGCCTCCTGCTCGTCGTAGACGACGACCCACTCCTCGCGTGAGGCGACGTTCATCCGGAGCCGCCCGGGCCAGGTCAGCGTGACGTCGACGCCGCCGGGCATGCCGAAGCAGTCGTCCCAGGGGCCCGGCACCGGCTCGATGCGCTCGCCGGCCGGCAGCAGGTCGTCGCCCTTGCGCTCCTGCCAGGCGGGCGCGAAGTCGATCCGCACCTCCTCGGCACCGTCGCGGGCCTCGGCGCCCGCGCCGTCCGGGGCGGGCGCGCCGTCGCCGAGCCGCCGCAGGAACCACGGGTGCCAGCCCGCCTGCGCCGGGAACGACGACTCGTACGTCTCGACGGACATCGTCAGCGTCAGGCTGTCCCCGGTCAGCCGCACCAGCTGGGTGACGCGGCCGGTGTACGGCCAGGGGGCAGTGAGGTCGTAGGTGAAGACCGCCTCGTCCGCGGCGGCGCGGGCGGTGCGCCAGGCGGTGTCGCGGCCGGTGCCGTGGATGGCGTGCGGGGGAGAGTTGAGCGGCATCTGGTGGACGGCGGCGCCATCCCGGAACTGGCCGTTCCTGATCCGGCCGCACCACGGCACCATCGGGAAGCAGCCGTACCGGTCGCCCTGCCGCAGCAGCTCGGTGCCGCCGATCTTGAGACTGGCGATCCGGCAGCCGTTGGCCGGCCGCACGGTCGCCTCCGCGTCGCCCGCGGTCAGCGTGATGTCGTCACTACCCACGGGGCGACCCTACCGGCCCCCCGAGACCCCCGCGCCCCACCAGGCGCCCCACCGACGGGGCCCCACCCCGGCCCACCTCAGGGGCGCGAGGAACTGCGCCCGCAACCACCCACCGGCCGCAGGCCCGAGACGACAGAAACACCCCCCGCAGGACGGCGACGAACCAACCGTCCCGCGCTGGCTGATCGCCCAGTTCCCCACGCCCCACAAGACGGGGCCACGCCCCGGCCCACCTCAGGGGCGCGGGGAACTGCGCCCGCAACCACCCACCGGCCGCAGGCCCGAGACGACAGAAACACCCCCCGCGGGACGGTGGCGACCCAACCGCCGTCGGGACCGATCACACGGTTCCCCGCGCCCCTTCGGGGCGCTCAGCGTCGCCGACGCAACGCGCGGCCGATGACGATGGCCGAGGCCAGTACCACCGCGGCGGCGGGGGCGGCCCAGCGCAGAGCGACGGAGGCCGTCGTGCTCTCGGGCGCCGGAACGGGGGCGTACCGGCCACGTGGGGGCGCGTGGTCGACCTCCTCCGCGCTCCGCCCGATCATCGTCCGCCGAGCGTGCGCAGCCTCCGCCGGAGGCTCGTTGTCCACCTCGAAGACGGCCCCGCCCTCGCTCACGACGGCGGCGTCGACGGCGTCCGCGAGCGGCACCTCGTCCTCGTCCCCGCCCTTCTGCGCGGGCTCCAAGGACTCCGGAGGCTCCGGGGACGGAGGGGAGTCCGGGGAGTCCGGGGATTCCGGGGAGTCCGGGGACTCACCCGCCCCCACCTGCGCCCCGGCCGGCGCACCGGCACCCGCACCCGCACCGGCCGCACCCGCGTCGCCGGCCGTACCCGACGCCCCCGCTTCCAGGAGCGCCGCCGTCTTGTTGAGCATGCGCCGGCCGGCCGTCCGCGCGACCCCGGCGTCCAGTTCGGCGAAGCGGCCGTCCCCGGTGGCGCCGCCGGAGAACGCGAGGGTCGTCCCGCCGTCGCCGGGCACCAGCCGGAGCGTCAGCGCCACCGAGACCGTGCCGCTGCCGCGCGCCTCCGCGGCCTCGCCCTCCAGGAGGTAGACACCGTCGTCGCGCTCGGTGACCCGCAGCGCCCCGCGGTAGGTGATGGAGGTGCCGCCGACCCGCACCTTGAGCCGCCCGGACACGGGCGGCTCCCCGGCGTCCTGCTGGAGCCCCGGCACCGCGCCGGCGACCCGTCCGGGGTCGGCCAGCAGACGCCGCAGAGGCTCTACCGCAACGGGAACGAACACCTCATGCTCCATGAGTACCGAGCCTACCCACGCACGGCCCGGGAACTCAGCCTCCGTACCGCGGATGCACCAGTGTCGAGGGGGCCACCCCCGCGGGCCGGGACCCGGCCAGGACCCGCACCCCGGGGACCGCACCCGGGAGCCCGTCCCCCCGCGCCGCCGGGGCCGCACCGGGCCCGCGCGGGCCACCCGCGGCGAGCACGAAGTCCCACCGGCCCACCCGGTACGGCAGCGTCCGGAGGCCGGCCGCGCGCAGGGTGGCGTCCACCGTCCAGAACTCCCCGTCCGGCGCGCCCGAGCCCCCCGCGTGCACCGCGAAGCGCCCGCCGGGGGCCAGCGCCCGGCGCACGAGGCCGTAGAACTCCTGCGAGTAGTACTTCGTGCTGGAGGTCCTGCTGGGGGCCGGGAGGTCGGAGACGACGAGGTCGTAGCGGCGGTGCAGGCCGCGCAGGCGGCTGAAGGGGTCCGCGGTGACGACGTGCGCCCGCGGGTCGTGGAACGCCCGGCCGCTCAGCGCGCTGAGCGCGGGGTCGCCGCGCGCCAGCCGCACCACGCCCGCGTCGAGCGCGACGACGTCCACCCTGTGCACCCCGGGCAGCCGCAGCGCGGCGCCGGCCGCGAGCCCGTCCTCGCCGCCGAGGATCAGCACCCTGGCCCGGGGGCCGCGCGCCGCGGGCACCACCAGCGCGCGGTGGTACGCGGGCTCGTCACGGCTGCGGACGTGCAACCGGCCGTCGAGAAACAGCTTGAACGGCCCATGCCGTCCGCCGGTGAGCACTACTTCGCCTACGTCCGTGTGCAGGGTGACGCGTATGTCGTCGCCGTAGACGGCGCGGTGCGCGGCGCGCTCGAAGTCGTCGGCGAGAGCGGCGGCGGTGGCGAGCAGCACCAGCACGAGCACGGTCACCACCAGCAGCAGCCGGCGGCCGCGGCGGCCCAGGTCCTGGCGGAACAGGCCGAGCGCGAGCGCGCCGCCCGCCAGGGCGTTCACCGCGCCGGTGAGCAGCGCGCCGGTGAGCTGGCCGAGCAGCGGCAGCAGCAGGAAGGGGAAGGCGAGGCCGCCGACCAGCGCGCCCACATAGTCCGCGGCGAACAGGTCCGCGACCGCTATCCCCGCATCCTGGCGGCGTACCCGCTGGATGAGCACCATCAGCAGCGGCACCTCGGCGCCTATGAGCAGGCCGATGGCGAGCGTGCAGAGCAGCAGCAGCCAGCGCGGGCCGCCCGCCCAGCCGCAGTCGCCGCCCCAGGCGAAGGCCGCGTACAGGCCCATGCCGCTGCACCCGCCGATCAGCGCGAGCGCCACCTCGACCGCGCCGAAGCCGGCCACCGCGTTCGTCCGCAGGCGCTTGGCGGCCAGCGATCCCGCGCCCATCGCGAAGACCATCAGGGAGAGCACCACGGAGGTCTGGGTGACCGAGTCGCCCAGCAAGTACGAGGCGAGCGCGACGAGTTCGAGCTCGTAGACGAGGCCGCAGGCGGCGCAGACGAACCCCCCGGCCAGTACCAGGACGCGGCCCGTCGTCTGCCTGACGGGCAGCCGCGGCACGCCCTGCTGCCCGGGCCCGGACACCGCGGGCGCGGGCGGCGAGACGGACGCAGGCTGCTCGATCACATTCCGAACGCTACGTCACCTGTTCACTTCGCTCCGTCACCCACACGTGTGGAACTGGGGTGACGCACGTCAACAGCCCGCCAGCAGCAGGCTGGGCACCCGCACCCCCACGCGGGTGCGGGTGGTCACCAGCTCGCCGTCCTGCGGGTAGGCGTGCCAGGTGCGCCAGTGCACATGCCCGTCGTGGCGCTGCGCGAGCATGGCGGTGAACGCGTAGGGGCTGCCGGGGAAGATGCCGACGAGGCCGTGCGGGTGGTCCGAGACCAGCGCGATGAGCTCCCGCGCTCGGCCGGCGAACTGTCCCGGAGCCAGGGTCTCCACGCACGCCGCGAACTCGTACTCCCACTCGCCGAGCCGCTTGGCGACGCCGAGCGGGAGCGAGGTGCTGGTGCCCGGCAGGCAGGCGACGGTCTCCGAGCAGGTGCCCCGCTCCTCCTGGAGGATCACCTGGTGGGACGCGCCGAGGAGGCGCAACTGGATGGTGGCGTCGGTGAGTTCGAGGTCGAGGGTGGCGAGGGCGGGCAACGGCTCGCGCCCGAGTGCCCAGGCGAGGTCAGCCGCGCGCGTGTCGGTATAGGAGGTGGTCAGGGTCCTGAGCATGGGTCCGCTCCGCTAGCACGCAAGGAAGTGAGGCCGACGCGCGTCCTCGGGACGCCGGGGAAGTGGCCGGCCGCACCGGTGATCGCAGAGAGATCCGTCCGGTCACGCACCGGGAACCCCCGAATGCCGACTCGTGCCCACGAGGATGTCCGAGGGCCGCATTAACGGATAAGAGGCAATCATGAACAGCGGTGCCACCACAGCGTTTTTACCCAACTTGGCCGGGTTTCCTTCGCTCGGGCGGCCCAGTGTTCAACTGTCCAATGCTGCAGCACCGCTTGGCGCCCCGCCCAGGGCCGCCGTCCCCGCACACCACCGTCGGACATCGCCCGGACATAGCGCTGACATCGCCAGACATCGCCAGACAGCGCCAAGACAGCGAAGTGCCCGCCGGGTCGGTCTCCCGGCGGGCACCTCTTTTCGGGACGGACGGTCCGGAGTCGTTCCCCCAGCGGCCCCGGTCCGTGCGGATCAGCTGCCCCGTGTCAGCCGTTCCGCCTCAGCCGCCCCCGCCCCCACAGCCGCCGCCTCCGCCGCCGCCGCCGCACGACGAGCCGCCGCCGCAGGAGTGACCGCCGCCGCAGGAGTGGCCGCCGTGGGATCCGCCGTGCGATCCCCCGTGCGACGAGCCCCCGTCGCCGCCCGTGCCGCCGGCCGCGCCCGCGCCGCCGGCCCACCAGCTCCCGGAGCCGCTGTCGTTCCTGCTGTGCCGGCGCTGGGGCCTGGGCCTCTTCACCGTCTTGACGTTCGGGGCCAGTGGGTTCCTTCCGCGGCCTGCCGCGATCAGGACCGCCGCGAGCACCACCAGCACCACCAGGATGACGATCTGCTTCATCGCCCTCCTCCTTCCGTTCTCCCCCGTAGCGGCTCCCCCGGCCGCTCTCGTACGCGCGTGCGCGCGCCTGTGCGTTGTTCCGTGTTCCCGTGTACGTCCTCGCGCTCGTGCGACGTCGTGCGTCCACCGCTCCCGACGGTGTCCGGGCGCGGCCTTCAGCCGCCTTGCGCAGGCCCCTCGGGGCCCGTACCGGGCGGTCCTTCCTCGCTCTCCATCAGCGTGACAGGGGGATGCCCGTAGGTCTCGGGGGGCAAAGCAGAGTTGAGGAAGTCCAGAGGTTCGGCCCAGGATGGCGGCCATGACATCCACTGCCTCCGCCGCCGGTCCCGGACCCCGTCCGCTGCTCAACCGCAGGCTGGCCGAGTTCGGTACCACGATCTTCGCCGAGATGTCCGCGCTGGCCCTGAGTACGGGCTCCATCAACCTCGGCCAGGGCTTCCCCGACACCGACGGCCCCGAAGAGGTGCGCGAGGCCGCGGTGCGCGCCCTGCGCGACGGCCGCGGCAACCAGTACCCGCCGGGCCCCGGCATCCCCGAGCTGCGCACGGCGGTCGCGGACCACCAGCGGCGCCGGTACGACCTGGAGTACGACCCCGACACGGAGGTGCTGGTCACCGCGGGCGCCACGGAGGCGATCGCGGCGGCCCTGCTGGCCCTCGTCGAGCCGGGCGACGAGGTGATCGCCCTGGAGCCGTACTACGACTCCTACGCGGCATGCATCGCCATGGCGGGCGGCACCCGCGTACCGGTCACCCTCCGTCCGGGACCTGCCCCGGCGACGTCACCGGGCGCGGACGGCGCGGGCACGGGCGCGGACGGCGCGGGCACGGGCGCGGGCAGCGCCGGGCCGGGCGCGGGCAGCGCCGTCGCGCCCCGCGGGTTCCGGCTCGACCTGGACGAGCTGCGGGACGCGGTCACCAGTCGCACCCGGCTGCTCCTGCTGAACACCCCGCACAACCCGACCGGCACCGTCCTCACCCGCGCGGAGCTGGCGGAGATCGCCCGCCTCGCCGTCGAGCGCGACCTGCTGGTGGTCACCGACGAGGTCTACGAGCATCTGGTCTACGACGACGTCGAGCACGTCCCGCTGGCCACGTTCCCCGGTATGCGCGAGCGAACGGTCACCATCGGATCGGCGGGGAAGACGTTCTCCTTCACGGGTTGGAAGGTCGGCTGGGCAACCGCGACCGCGGAGCTGGTGACGGCGGTGCGATCGGCGAAGCAGTTCCTGACGTACGTGTCGGCCGGACCGTTCCAGTACGCGGCCGCCGAGGCGCTCGCCCTGCCGGACAGCTACTTCGCCGGCCTGCGCCGGGACCTCCAGGCCGGCCGCGACCTGCTGGCCGCGGGCCTCGCGGAGGCCGGCTTCGAGGTCTACCGGCCCTCGGGCACGTACTTCATCACCACCGACATCCGCCCCCTCGGCGAGCACGACGGCTTCGCCTTCTGCCGCGCCCTGCCGGAACGCATCGGTGTGGTCGCCATCCCGAACGCGGTCTTCTACGACCACCGCGAGGAGGGCGCCCCCTTTGTGCGGTTCGCATTCTGCAAACGGCAGGAAGTCCTCACGGAGGCGGTGACCCGCCTGAAGCGCCTCGCTTGAGCCCCGGCTCCGCCGAGCGCCCCGAAGGGGCGCGGGGAACCCCGGGACCGGCCGGGCGGGACCGCTCTCAGGCGGGATCGATGGTGAAGGCCTGGCCGGCCTCTCCGGAGCAGCTCTGGAGCGCTGCCTCGGCGCCCTCGGACGCCACGTCGTCGATGCCGAGGCACTGGCCGTCCTCGTCCGCGACGAAGCGGTAACGGGAGCCGTGGCCGGGCGACGCGACCCGGTCGACGGCGAACCGTACGGCGCTGTCGCAGTCGTCGACCGGTTGCAGGAGGCCGTCGGCCGCCTGTTCCCCCTGGATGACGTCGAGGCAGCCGGGCTGCCCTTCGGCGTTCCGCCACACGATGTGGTAGCTGTCGCCGCCTGCCGGCTCGATGCTGACGTGCGGCAGGGGCATCCGGTCACAGGGCACCTGTGCGGCGACCACGCTCTGGTACTTGTCGCTGTGGCCTTCCGTGAGGCACAGGTCGGCGGCCCCGGCCGGATGGATGCGCACCGGCTTGCCCAGCGGGACCCCCGGGTCGTCCTTGCCGCCGGTCGCGGGCAGCCCCGTCGCGACCGGCGAGGCCGAGGGCGACGAGGGCGACACGGAGGCGGAGGGAGCCGAGCCCACGGCGGTGGGACCCCGGGAGTTCCGGCCCCCGTCGATCGTGGCCGCCCAGAGCGAGAAGACCCCGGTCACCACGGCGGCGAGAACAGCGGCCACGGCTCCCCAGCGCGCGGCGCGGAGGACACCGTCGCGGCCTCCCGACGAGCTGGAGTCCGTCTCTGCCCCGTCGGACCCGGCCACCAAGTCACCACCCTCAGATCACACCACTGGCCCACGCTTCTCCGGCGCTCTCAGCATGTGACAGAGCGCCGCCCGTGCCTAGGTGGGCTTTTGGTCATGGTGCACCAAGGGCACACGGGCGCCGCCACGGCCCAGGACACCCGGGAAGGGGCGGGAGCCCGGGGACGGAGCGGGGAGAGCCCGGAGACCTCCAGGGGCGCGGGGCACGCCCGGAACCTCAGCGGCACGCGGAACACCCCGGAAACCCTCACGGGCACGGAGAACACCCCGGAACCCCTCACGGGGCGCGGAGAACACCCCGGAACCCCTCACGGGGCGCGGAGAACGCCCCGGAAACCCCTCAGGGGCGCGGGGAACTGCGCGAACGGCCACGACGAAACCCGCAGACCGCCACCGGCCCCACGGTGCAGCCTCTGCCGCATCCGGCCAGGTCCGATACACAGGGATCCGGCCAAGGACCGACGAACGAGAGGCCGGCCGCAGGCCGCCGACCAAGCCCGGCGAGGACGGGCTGACGGACAAGCCCTGCGAGCCCGGCGAGGGCGAGGCCGACAGGCGGGCCCGGCCAGGGCAAACCGACAGCAAGCCCGGCGATGGCAAACCGACAGGCAAGCCCGGCCAGGGCGAACCGACGGCCAGGCCCGGCGGGGGCCAAGCAGCGAGCCCGGCCGCAGGCCGGCGGACGGCCGGCCGCGACCCCACCGGCTCCCCGCGCCCCACAGGGGCGCTACTCCGACTCCTCGTCGCCCGACGCGGAGTCGATGTCCTTCTCCAGGCCGAACTCCTCGACGAACCAGCGGTCGAACTCGATCGCGGCCCGCACCCAGCTCACCGTGGACGACACGAAGTGCTCCAGGCTGACGCCCGTGCCGATCAGCATCTGGGCCTCGCCGATGAAGCGGACCGTGCCGTCGTCGTGGGTGTGGCTGTAGACCTTGGGCCACAGGGTGCGGCGGTTCCAGTCGTCGACGGCCTCCAGGAGCTGGGGCTTGTCGTCGATCTTGTGCGGGCGGTCATAGAACGTCCGGACCGAGAAGACCTGCTGCTCGCCCTCGCCGCGGAACATGAAGTACGTGCGGAACTGCTCCCACGGCGCCGCGAGGTCACCCTCCTCGTCGACGACGTACTTCAGCTCCATCTGGTCGAGCAGCTGTTTCACCAGGTCCTGGTCGGGGATGACGGGGCCCGCCGGTCCCTGGGGCTCAGGCTCGGGCTTGTCCCCGAAGTTCGGAATCGAGGACGGGTCGATGCTCACCGTGATTTTCCCTTCGTAGGTTCCGCCATCCTCCCCCATACGCGCCGGGTGCCCGCAACCCCCGCCCCTGGAACAGCTCCGCTTTCAGCTTTCAGCACACCCCCGGGCCGCCGTCCGGTGGACGGCGGCCCGGAAAGGGGCGCGGGGAACGGCGCGGGCAACCACCCGCCGACAGTGTGGTCCCGAAACGGCAGAGGCACCCCCAGGACGGGGTGGCCGAAGGCGACCGAACCGGCCGGAGGCCGGGGGAGCCGAGAGGCCGGGGGAGCCGAGAGGCCGGGGGAGCCGAGAGGCAGGCCGGGGCGGCCCGACACCACGCGGCCCGGCCCCGACACCGACACCGACACCGGCACCCGGCACCCGGCACCCGGCACCCGGCACCACCGGCGCCTACAGCTCCTTCTTCAGGCTCGTCACGTCGTCCTTCGCATATGCGGGCCCCACGATGAGCCCGTCCCCGAACGCATCGACCCGGACCGTGTCCCCGTCCTTCACCTCACCGGACAGGATCGCCTTGGCGAGCCGATCGCCGATGGCGGTCTGCACCAGGCGGCGCAGCGGGCGCGCACCGTACGCCGGGTCGTTGCCCTCGTCGGCGAGCCAGACCAGGGCCTGGGGGGTGACCTCCAGAGTGAGCCGCCGCTCGGCGAGGCGCGCCGCGAGGCGGTCGATCTGGAGCTGGGCGATCCTGCTCAGCTCGTCCTTGTCCAGCGCCGAGAAGACCACCAGCTCGTCGAGCCGGTTGATGAACTCGGGCTTGAACGAGGCCCGGACCACCTCAAGGACCTGCTGCTTCTTCTCCTCCTCCCCGAGCACCGGGTCCACCAGGAACTGGCTGCCCAGGTTGGAGGTGAGCACCAGGATGGTGTTGCGGAAGTCGACCGTCCGGCCCTGGCCGTCGGTGAGCCGGCCGTCGTCCAGCACCTGGAGGAGGATGTCGAAGACCTCCGCATGGGCCTTCTCGACCTCATCCAGCAGGATGACCGAGTACGGCCGCCTGCGCACCGCCTCGGTGAGCTGGCCGCCCTCCTCGTAGCCGACGTACCCGGGCGGCGCGCCGACCAGGCGGGCGACGCTGTGCTTCTCGCTGTACTCGCTCATGTCGATGCGGACCATCGCCCGCTCGTCGTCGAAGAGGAAGTCCGCGAGCGCCTTGGCCAGCTCGGTCTTGCCGACGCCGGTGGGGCCCAGGAAGAGGAACGAGCCGGTGGGCCGGTCGGGGTCGGCGATGCCGGCGCGGGTGCGGCGCACCGCGTCGGAGACGGCCCGCACGGCCTCGCTCTGGCCGATCAGCCGCTTGCCGATCTCCTCCTCCATGCGCAGCAGCTTCTGCGTCTCGCCCTCCAGGAGGCGCCCCGCGGGGATACCGGTCCAGGAGGCGACCACGTCCGCGATGTCGTCCGGGCCGACCTCCTCCTTGACCATGGTGTCGTGTTTCCCGAGAGAAGCCGCCTCCTCCTCGGCCTCCGAGGCGGCCTCCAGGTCGCGCTCCAGGGCGGGGATCTCGCCGTACAGCAGCTTGGACGCGGTGTCGAAGTCGCCGTCGCGCTGGGCGCGCTCCGCCTGGCCGCGCAGCTCGTCGAGCTTCTCCTTGAGCTCACCGACGCGGTTCAGGGACTGCTTCTCCTTCTCCCAGCGGGCGGTCAGGTGCCGCAGCTCCTCCTCCTTGTCGGCGAGGTCGCGGCGCAGCCGCTCAAGGCGCTCCCTGCTGGCCTCGTCCGTGTCCTTGCCGATGGCCATCTCCTCCATGCGCAGCCGGTCCACGCCGCGCTGCAGCTCGTCGATCTCGACGGGCGAGGAGTCGATCTCCATACGGAGCCGGGACGCGGCCTCGTCGACCAGGTCGATGGCCTTGTCCGGCAGGAAACGGGAGGTGATGTACCGGTCGGAGAGGGTGGCGGAGGCGACCAGGGCGCTGTCCGCGATCTGCACCTTGTGGTGCGCCTCGTAGCGGCCCTTGAGGCCGCGCAGGATGGCGATGGTGTCGGCGACGGTCGGCTCGGCGACCAGCACCTGCTGGAAGCGGCGCTCCAGGGCGGCGTCCTTCTCGATGCGCTCCCGGTACTCGTCCAGGGTGGTGGCGCCGACCATGCGCAGCTCGCCGCGGGCGAGCATCGGCTTGAGCATGTTCCCCGCGTCCATGGCGGAGTCGCCGCCGGCTCCCGCGCCGACGACCGTGTGCAGCTCGTCGATGAAGGTGATGATACGGCCGTCACTGTCCTTGATCTCGGCGAGCACCGCCTTCAGGCGCTCCTCGAACTCACCGCGGTACTTGGCGCCCGCGACCATCGCGCCCAGGTCCAGCGCGACCAGCCGCTTGTCCTTGAGCGACTCCGGAACGTCGCCCTTGACGATGCGCTGGGCGAGGCCCTCGACGACGGCGGTCTTGCCGACGCCGGGCTCGCCGATGAGCACCGGGTTGTTCTTGGTGCGGCGCGACAGGACCTGCACCACGCGGCGGATCTCCTGGTCGCGGCCGATGACCGGATCGAGCTTGCCCTCCCGGGCCGCGGCCGTGAAGTCGGTGCCGAACTTCTCCAGGGCCTTGTACTGGCCCTCCGGGTCCGGTGTGGTCACCCGGCGTCCTCCCCTGTTCCTCTGGAACGCGTCCAGCAGCTTCTCCGCGCTGCCGCCGTGCTGCCGCAGCACCTCGCCCGCCTGGCCGCCCTTGGCGGCGATGCCGATCAGCAGGTGCTCGGTCGACAGGTAGTCGTCGCCCAGTTCCTTCGCGCGCTCCGCGGCGTCGGCGAGCACGGCCAGCATCTCGCGGTTCGGCTGCGGGGGTGCGACGGTGGAGCCCGTGACGCTGGGCAGCGTGGCGAGGGCGCGCTCGGTGGCGGCCCGCACCGCCGCCCGGTCCGCCTCCACGGCGGCGAGCAGATCGGTGACGTTCTCGTTGTCCTGGCCCTCCAGGAGGGCCAGCAGCAGATGTACGGGAGTCAGGTCCGGGTGCCCGTCGGTGACGGCGCGCTGGGTGGCCGCACTGATCGCGTCCCGGCTTCTGTTCGTCAGCTCGGCGTCCACGTCTGCTGTTCCTTCCTCGCTTCTGGCTCGGCTGTCTCGTCTGGCTCGCTCTTGTCGCTCTGCCGTCCGCGGGCCCCCGGGTCCGGGCCACCCCCGGCCATCATTCTGACTCGCATAGCGTACACAAAGTTGAGTCTATTCCACTCAAGGACGGGACGGGAGGGGGCGGCCGCCGAACCGTGCACATCTGTGGATAGGTTCCGGGCCATGGCCTCCCACCGGCACGACCCGTGTGCCCCCTCCGCGTCGTACCTCGCCTTCTGGCGCGAACGTCATCTGTGCACCCTGACGACCCTCCGCCCGGACGGCACGCCCCATGTGGTGCCGGTCGGGGCGACGTACGACCCCGAGGCGGGGCTCGCCCGGGTGATCGCCTCCGGGACGAGCGCGAAGGTGCGGCATGTGCGCGCGGCGGCGGCGCGCGTGGACGGCGCGCGGGGCGGTACGGGCGCCGCCGGTGGGGGCGCCTCCGGTGGGGACGCCGCCGGTGCGGGCGGGCCCGGTGCCGGCGGGTCCGGTCCCCGCGGGCGCGGTGGCGACGGTTCCGGGGCCGGCGGGCGCGGTGGCGCACCGGTCGCGGTGTGCCAGTTCCAGGGGCGGCTGTGGGCCACGCTGGAGGGGCTGGCTGTGGTCCGTACGGAGCCGGGGCTGATCGCGGACGCGGAGCGGCGGTACGAGGAGCGGTACGGGCGCGCGCCGCGCCCGAACCCACGGCGCGTCGTCATCGAGATCGCCCTCACGGCGGCCCTCGGCAACTGCTAGCCGACCCGGCGGGCGGACCTGGCGGCGGGGGCGGCGCCCCGGCCCACCTCAGGGGCGCGGGGAACCGCGTGCCCGGCCACGACGGAACCGCCAGGTCGCCACCGTGCCGGAGGGGCAGTTCCTGTCGCCTCCGGACCACCGGCCGGTGGGGGCTGCCCGCACGGTTCCCCGCGCCCCTTCCGGTGTGCCGCCCACCGCGAGGCGGGGCCACCGGGAGTACTGAAAACTGCAGCGGCGCCACCGTGTCTCAGGTCCACGGTGACGCCGCTGCGGGGGGGAAGTGCCTGCGCGATCTACAACGACGGGGGAATCGCGTCAGGCACTGCGGGGGGTGGCGGAAATAGTCTGTGTCGCTCCGGTTACTTCGTGCTCCACCCCATGGGTGTCGCGCTGGTCGAGGTTGACGAAGATCATTCCGTACCGCACGGCACACCGCACGGGCCGGGGCGCGCCGCGCGGGCGGCGCAGGCACCGGTAGGCCCGGATGTCGTCGTCCCCGTCCCGGGCCACGACGACCGGCTCACCGAACAGCGTGACCATCAGCGAGTCGCCGGGATGCGGGATCGCCGTGACGAGGTCGATGAAGTGCCACCCGGAGCGGTAGGCGGTGGCCATCTCGCGCCGGAAGGAACGATCGTCGGGAGGGGTGGTCATGCGTTCACCGAACCGGTGGAGTTGCCCCAGCCGCTGTCGTAGGCCACGGCGTCCGTGCTGCCCCAGCCGCTGTCCGCGGGTGCGACACCCCAGCCGCTGTCGGCCGGGGTCGTCTCGACGCGCATGCCCCAGCCGCTGTCCGCGGGGAGCGCCCGGACAACGTTGCCCCACCCACTGTCCGCGGGCGTGGCACCCCAGCCGCTGTCGGCGGGGAGAACGTGGAGACCCCAGCCGCTGTCAGCAGGAGCCGCCTGTACCGAACCGGCGCCGACCTGGCGCGCCGGAGCCTTGGCCTGGGAATCACCCACGACACTGAGTGCCCCAAAAGCCACGACCGTGGAGAAAGCGGTCGCAAGTACCCCGCGAAGCAATCTCGTGTACATAGTCGGCTTCGTCCTCACTTGGTGAAGTCATCTCCCCCGGTGCAACAAGACGATGGCTCATTCAGGCACGTCAATGCCACAGGAGCGATGCATCATGTTCTTGCACGTTCAGGACCCTGGGGGGTGGAGAAATGCCTATTACTTCCACAAAGCCGACACATCCCCACTCGCTGGCCGAACTGTGCGACGAGGGGGCGCAGCTCTACGCGAGCGCACTCAGCGCCGGTCGCATCGCCCGGGCGGAGGTGGAGGCGGCACCCTGCCTCCTCGACTTCGCCCTGCTGCACCCGGATCCGGACGATCCGAACTGGCTGCGCCCCGTGCCGCCCTCCGTGGCCCTCGCCCAACGGCTCCACCCCCTGGAACGGGAGATCCTGGACAAGCGCCGGCTGTCCATCGAACTGACCGAATCATTCGAGCCTTTCATGGCTCTGAGCGCCCAGACCCCCGCGCCCACCCACTCGATCACCGTCCTGGAGGGCCTGGACCGCATCAACGCAGCTCTGAACCTGGCCACGGCCGAGTGCAGAACGGAGATGCTGACGGTCCAGCCGGGCGGCCGGCGCAGTGAGCACATACTGAATCAGGCCTTGGAGCGCGACCGCCCGTTGACGGCCCGCGGCGTCCGTATCCGCACCCTCTACCAGCACACCGTCCGGCACAGCCAGGGCACGCTGGCCTACGTCGACCAGATGGCCGACGGCCGGGTGCAGATACGCACCCTGGAGGAGCTCATAGAGCGCCTGATCATCTGCGACGACACCGTGGCCTTCATCCCCGCGGGCGACCAGCCCGACTTCGCGCTGGAGCTCCGCCACCCCGGCCTCGTCAGCTACCTGATCAAGGTCTTCGAGCAACTGTGGCGACGCGGCGTCCCCCTGCTGGAGGAAGTGCCGTACGATCCCACGCCGGACGGCATCACCGGCGTCCAGCGGACGATCGCCAAGCTCCTCGTCGAGGGGCATGTCGACGAGGCCATCGCCCGGCGTCTCGGCATGAACGTACGCACGTGCCGGGCGCACATAGCGAAGCTCGCCGCCGCCCTCGGCAGCGGCAGCAGAGCACAGCTCGGCTACCTCATCGCACGATCGGGGATCCTGGAGAACGACCAGTGACCCCCGCCCGGCCGCGACGGCGGGCGCCCCGCTGCCGTTCACGACCGCCGGTGGCCCACGGCCGGCCATGACGACCAGCGGCCCACGAGGACCGGAGAGGCGGCCCTCCGCGGGCCGGTGACCGGCCCGTGCACGTCCCGGCAGGAGAGCGGTCCGTGACCGAGCAGAGCCATCCGCACACTCCCGGCGAGCCGGTGTGCGCGGCGGGTATGGACCTGTACACACGCGCCCTCCGGGAGGGCCGCGTGCCCCTGGCGGACGCCGGCACCGCCCCCTGCGCCGTCGAGCTGGGCCTGCTCTACCCGGACGGCGAGGGCATGCGCTGGCTGCGCCCCACCGCCCCCTCACTCGCGCTGCCCCGGCTGCTGCACACCTTCGAGGCCGACATCGAGCGCCGGCGGCGCAGCGAGATGGCGCTCGCCGAGGCGTTCCAGCCGCTCATGGCGATCGCCGCCGAGCAGGCCCTGGTGCAGGACCAGGCCGCGATCACCGTGCTGCGGGGCCTCCAGCCGATCAACGCGGCCATCAGGCAGGCCACGTACGAGTCGTCCGAGGAGGCCCTCACCGTGCAGCCCGGTGGCCGGCGCCCGCCCACCCTGCTGAGCCGGGTGCGGCCCGGCGAGCAGGCGCTGCTGGACCGCGGCGCCCGGATGCGCGCCCTCTACCAGCACACCTCCCGGCACTCGCCCGAAGTCCTCGCCCACTACGAGCAACTGCACGGCGACGTGCAGGTGCGCACCCTGAACGAGGTCACGGAGCGCCTGGTGATCTTCGACCGCCGGGTGGCCTTCGTGCCGGCCAACTCCGACCGCAGCGCCGCCCTGGTGGTCCGCCACCCGGCGCTGGTCACCTACCTGGCCACCACCTTCGACCGGTTATGGGACCTCGCCACCCCCATGTGGCCGAGCACCGCCCCGCGGACACCCGCCGTGGGGGGCGTCACCGCCCGGCAGCGCGCCATCGCCGCACTGCTGATCGAGGGCCTCACGGACGACAAGATCGCCCTGCGCCTGGCGATGAACGTCCGCACGGTGCGCGTGCACATCGCCAAACTCGCCGGCATCCTCGGCACCAGCAGCCGCGCCCAGCTCGGCTACCGCATCGGGCAGTCGGGGATCCTGGAGCAGGACGTCTAGCCACGGGCACGGGGCACGGGTACGGGGCACGCACACGGGACACGGGACACACAGACGGGCACGCACGCACACGGGACACGGAGCCGCGGACGCGGGGACGCCGGATGCAGTGGCAACGGGCGAAGTGCCCGGGCAATGCGGCGGAGGCGGGAGGGCGGTGTTCCGGTTGTGCCGCGGGAGTCAACGAGATGTGCGCCGCGGGAGGGCACGCCTCCACTGCCGTGCACACCTTCAGTGCCCCGGCCCGTCGTGCTGAAGCGGAAACGGCGACGTGGCAGGGTGGCGCCCCGCACGGAGCGGCGCCCGTCCCGCCGCCCGCGCCCGGGGGCGGATTTCTTCGGCGCACCGACGCGCATCCGGCGGCGTTTATTTTGTGCACGCCATTCACACGGATCGGTGGACGAACTCCCCCACCCCCGGGAAAACTCTGATCGACGGACAAGGAGTACCCCGTGGGATTGCGCAGCACCATCAGCGAGCGTCAGCGACGTCTTGGTTTCGAGCTGAAACATCTACGTGAACAGGCCGGGTTGAGCGCCGCCGAGGCCTCAGAACGGATCGGGATGGGCCGCGCCCAGCTCAGCCAGATCGAAACCGCGAAGACGACGATCCTGACCGAGCGGCTCAGGGCCCTCTGCGACCTTTACGGATGCACAGATAAGGCCTACGTGGATGCGCTGGTGGCCATGTCGGAAGCTTCGGGTAAGGGCTGGTGGAGCGCGTACAAGCGGTCCATGGTGACGGACGCCCTCAGCCTCGCCGAACTGGAGGCGAACGCTGTGGAAGTGCGAATGCACCAGTCGCTCTTCATTCCCGGACTCTTCCAGACCGCCGGGTACGCCCGGGCCATTTTCAACAGCCCGGGCCTTGGTTTCGACAATTTCGAGGCGCCTTTGCGGTTCCGTATGGAACGGCAGCGGATTCTCACCGGCGAGAATCCGCCGCGGGTACGGGCCGTCATCCACGAGGCGGCGCTGCGGATACGCTTCGGCGGCGCCCAAGTGGTGCGGGAGCAACTGCTGCGGCTGGTCGAGCTCTCCAAGTTGCCCAACGTGACGATCCAGGTCTATCCGTTCAGCGCCCAGGCGTACGCCGCCATCAGCGGGAATTTCCTGCACATCATCCCCAGCAATCCCCGGCTGAGCACCGTGGCTCTGGAGCAGCCCATCGGCTACCAGTACCTCGGCGAGAGTTTCCATCTCGAACGGTACAGCGCGTTGTTCGACTTGCTAACCGAGAACGCCCTTGCTCCTATCAACGTATCGTCCGCGCCCGAGGCGCATTCGGTGAAGGATTCGCTCGCTCTTATCCAACACCTGCTCTACACGTTGTAGGAAGGCTCAGATGCCCGAACTCCATTGGCAGAAGTCGACGTTCAGCAGTGGCCCCCAGGGCGAGTGCCTGAATGTCGCCGTCGCCCCTGACGGAACGATACGCCTTCGCGAAAGCGACGCTCCGCGGACTGTGCTCATCGCCACGCCGCACGGACTGGCCGCGCTCCTGGCGGACATCAAGAGCGGCACGCCGCACGGTTGAGGCCGTTCCCCGCGCCCCCGGAGGGGCGCATCCCTGCACCCCGACGGCCAGGGCGCCCACCGAGGGGCGCGGGGAACGGCGCGACCCGCCACGGCGAACGGCGCACCCGGCCCCCGGAGGAGGCGGCCCGGTCGCCCGGGCCACCGGCGTGGTGATCCGGACGACCGCGCCCCGGCACCGGCGCTACTCGGACTTCTTCGGCCGCCACACGACCAGCGCACTGGTCTGCTGGACCTCCTGGTACGGCACGAGGTCCCGCCGGTACGAGGCGTGCACCGCCGCCTCCCGCTGCCGCATGGCCGCCGCCGCACCGTCGAGCGCGTCCTGAAGCTCCGCGACGCGCGCCTGGAGAGCGGCGACCTGGTTCTCCAGTTCGATGATCCGCTTGATGCCGGCGAGGTTGATGCCCTCGTCCTGCGACAGCTGCTGCACCTGGCGGAGCAACTCGATGTCACGGGCCGAGTACCGGCGGCCGCGGCCCGCGGTGCGGTCCGGCGACACCAGCCCGAGGCGGTCGTACTGCCGCAGGGTCTGCGGGTGCAGCCCACTGAGCTGGGCCGCCACCGAGATGACGTACACCGGCGTCTCTTCGGTCAGCTCGTACGGGTTTCGGCGACGGCCGTCCATGCGTCAAGCTCCCTTCGCGGCCTGGAAAAGCTCCGCCCGCGGATCCTCTCCCGCGGTGGCCTTGCGATACGCCTCCAGCGCGTCCCGCGCCTTGCCTGTCACATCCTTCGGTACCACGACCTCCACCGTGACGAGCAGGTCGCCGCGGGTGCCGTCCTTGCGGACCGCGCCCTTGCCGCGGGCGCGCATCGTACGCCCGTTGGGGGTGCCTTCGGGAAGCTTCAGGGTGACCGGGGGACCGCCCAGGGTGGGGACCTTCACCTCGCCGCCCAGCGCCGCCTCCGAGAAGGTGACCGGGACGGTGACGGTGAGGTTGTCGCCCCTGCGGCCGAAGACCGGGTGGGCGTCGACGTGCACCACGACGTACAGGTCGCCGGCGGGGCCGCCCCGCTCGCCCGGCGTGCCCTTGCCGCGCAGCCGGATCCGCTGCCCGTCCAGGACGCCCGCCGGGATGCGGACCTGCATCGTCCGCGACGACTTCGCGCGGCCCGAGCCCTTGCAGACGTCGCAGGGGTCCTCGGCGATGAGGCCGCGGCCCTTGCAGTCCACGCACGGGTCGGTGAGCGAGAAGCCGCCACCGCCGCCGCGGGAGACCTGGCCGGTGCCGACACAGGTCGGGCAGACGCGCGGTGTGCCGTTCTTGTCGCCGGTGCCGGAGCAGGCCTTGCAGGGGGCCTGGGACGACATCCTGAGCGGGACCGTCGCGCCGTTGATGGCCTCCGTGAAGCTCAGGGTGACCTCGGACTCGACGTCCTGGCCGCGCCGGGGCTGCACCCTGCCGCCCGCGGTGCCGGTGCCGCCGCGGTTGAAGAGCCCGCCGAAGACGTCGCCCAGGCCGCCGCCGAAGCCGCCGGCGCCACCGCCCGGGCCACCGCCGAAGAGGTCGCCCAGGTCGAAGTTGAAGTTGCCGCCGGTCCCGCCGGGGCCGGGGCGGAAGCCGCCGTTCCCGAACAGGGTGCGGGCCTCGTCGTACTCCTTGCGCTTCTTCGGGTCGCCGAGCACGTCATTGGCCTCGGAGATCTCCTTGAAGCGCTCCTCCGCCCTGGCGTTGCCCTTGTTGGCGTCCGGGTGGTTCTCCCGGGCGAGCTTGCGGTACGCCTTCTTGATCTCTGCTTCGGTGGCGTCCTTGGGGACGCCGAGGACCTTGTAGTAGTCCTTCTCAATGAAGTCCTTGGTGCTCATCCCCGGCGTCCCTCCTTCCTCTCGTCTGCTGCCCGATGCGCAGCAGTGTGCCGGTAGGCGATGTCAGCCCTCGTCCGGGCCACCGCTGTCCCTACTGTCGGCGTTCTGCCCCTCCGAACCTTCCGTGGAGCCGTCCGCCGAGGCCTCTCCCGGCTCACCGGACGTCTCGCTCCTGCCCGGCTTGCCGGACTTCTCCTGCTTGACGTTCTGCGCGCCGGGCTGGGGCTCGGCCACCGCCACCCGCGCGGGGCGGATGGTGCGCTCGCCGAACCGATACCCAGGCTGCAGAATCGCCACGCACGTGGTCTCGGTGACGTCCGGCGCGTAACTGTGCATCAGGGCCTCGTGGACCGTCGGGTCGAAGGGCTCGCCCTCCTTGCCGAACTGCTGGAGGCCCATCTTGGCGGCGACCGTCTCCAGCGACTCGGCCACCGACTTGAAGCCGCCGACCAGCTCGCCGTGCTCCCGCGCGCGGCCGATGTCGTCCAGCACCGGGAGCAGCTCCGTCAGGAGGTTCGCGATCGCGATCTCCTTGACGGCCACCCGGTCCCGCTCGACCCGGCGGCGGTAGTTCTGGAACTCGGCCTGCAGCCTCTGGAGGTCGCCGGTGCGCTCGCCGAGCGCGCTGCGCACCTGGTCGAGCTGGGCCCGCAGCCCCGCCGTCTCGTCCCCGGCCGGGGCCGCCGCGCCCTCCTGGGAGGACTCGGCGGCCTTCTGCTCGGCGTCGTCAGGGGTGGCGCCGGAGGAGACGTCGGCGGGCTCGTGCTGCTCGTCGAAGCCCGGGGTCTCCTCCGTCACGCGGCACCGTCCTTCCGCTCCTCGTCGACGATCTCGGCGTCGACGACGTCGTCGGCGTCAGCGCCATCACCGGACTTCGCCTGCCCGGCACCGGCACCACCCGCGGCACCCGCGCCCTCGCCGGCCGCCTGGGCGTCGGCGTACATCGCCTGGCCCAGCTTCTGGGAGACCGCGGCGACCTTCTCGGTGGCCGTGCGGATCTCGGCCGTGTCGTCGCCCTTCAGCTTCTCCTTGAGGTCACCGACGGCGGTCTCGACCTCGGTCTTGATCTCGCCGGGGACCTTGTCCTCGTTGTCCTTGAGGAACTTCTCCGTCTGGTACACGAGCTGCTCGCCCTGGTTACGGGTCTCGGCGGCCTCGCGGCGCTTGTGGTCCTCCTCCGCGTACCGCTCGGCCTCCTCGCGCATCCGGTCGACCTCGTCCTTCGGCAGCGAGGAGCCGCCGGTGACGGTCATCTTCTGCTCCTTGCCGGTGCCGAGGTCCTTCGCGGTGACGTGCATGATGCCGTTCGCGTCGATGTCGAAGGAGACCTCGATCTGCGGCACGCCGCGCGGCGCCGGCGGCAGGCCCGTCAGCTCGAACATGCCGAGCTTCTTGTTGTACGCGGCGATCTCGCGCTCGCCCTGGTAGACCTGGATCTGCACCGACGGCTGGTTGTCCTCGGCGGTGGTGAAGATCTCCGAGCGCTTGGTCGGGATCGTGGTGTTCCGCTCGATCAGCTTCGTCATGATGCCGCCCTTGGTCTCGATACCCAGGGACAGCGGGGTGACGTCGAGCAGCAGGACGTCCTTGACCTCGCCCTTGAGGACGCCGGCCTGGAGCGAGGCGCCGATGGCGACGACCTCGTCCGGGTTCACGCCCTTGTTGGCCTCCTTGCCGCCGGTCAGCTCCTTGACGAGCTCGGCGACGGCCGGCATACGGGTGGAGCCACCCACCAGGACGACGTGGTCGATCTCGCCGAGCTGGATGCCCGCGTCCTTGATGACGTTGTGGAACGGCGTCTTGCAGCGCTCCAGGAGGTCGGACGTGAGCTGCTGGAACTGCGCGCGGGTCAGGCGCTCGTCCAGGTGCAGCGGGCCCTCGGCGGAGGCCGTGATGTACGGCAGGTTGATGGTCGTCTCGGTGGACGAGGACAGCTCGATCTTCGCCTTCTCCGCGGCCTCACGGAGCCGCTGCAGCGCCATCTTGTCCTTGGACAGGTCGACGCCGTGGCCGTTCGAGAACTGCTTGACCAGGTAGTCGACGATGCGCTGGTCCCAGTCGTCACCACCCAGGTGGTTGTCACCGTTGGTGGCCTTCACCTCGACGACGCCGTCGCCGATCTCCAGCAGCGAGACGTCGAAGGTACCGCCACCGAGGTCGAAGACCAGGATGGTCTGGTCGTCCTTGTCGAGGCCGTAGGCCAGGGCGGCGGCCGTGGGCTCGTTGACGATGCGCAGGACGTTCAGGCCCGCGATCTCGCCGGCCTCCTTGGTGGCCTGGCGCTCGGAGTCGTTGAAGTACGCGGGGACGGTGATCACGGCGTCCGTGACCTTCTCGCCCAGGTAGGCCTCCGCGTCCCGCTTCAGCTTCTGCAGAATGAAGGCGGAGATCTGCTGGGGGTTGAAGCCCTTGTCGTCGATGTCGATCTTCCAGCCGGTGCCCATGTGGCGCTTGACCGACCGAACCGTCCTATCGACGTTGGTGACCGCCTGACGCTTCGCGACCTCGCCGACGAGCACCTCGCCGTTCTTGGCGAAGGCGACGACGGACGGCGTGGTCCTGGCGCCCTCGGCGTTGGTGATGACGGTGGGCTCACCGCCCTCCAGAACGCTGACGACGGAGTTAGTCGTGCCCAGGTCGATGCCGACCGCACGTGCCATTTCGATTCCTCCAGCTTTATTGAGCGGATCGGACTCAAGGATGCCTCACCGAGAAGGGTGAGTCAACAGACCTGAGTCGAGCGGACTCAACTTTTATACGGCGCTTATACCTAACGGCGCCTGCCCGAGCGCACGCCACCGCAAGCCGCCGGCCGGGGCGGAGGCGGCTCCTCCCCCTTCCCCGCCTGCCCTGGCGGTGCGGGCCGGCACCGTACGGGCGCCGTACGCCGTGGGCTTGTGCCCACGCCTCAAGGGCTTGGGAGGTGCCCCCAGCCCTGCGGAACGACTGCCCACAGCGGTAGTGGGAAGCAGGAGGCCGAGCCCCACCGGGCCGCGGTCGCGTACGAGCGTGAGGGGACGTGGGGGGATGTCTGCCCTGGGGGTACCTCCCAGGCCTTTAAGGCAGTGGGGGAGGCCGGCGCCACGACCAGAGAACCCTCCAGTGGGCGGAGGGCGCCGGACCGTGGGGGCACCTCCCACGCCTTTAAGGCAGTGGGGGAGGAGATCCCCCCGCGGCCCCGCCCCACAACGAAACAGAAGGCGCCCCGGCCACAACGAAACCCGCACACGCATGGCGCCCATCCCACCCCCGATCCCCAGCCCGCCCCACCAGTCCCGAGCCCCCCGAACCCCCACCCCCCAAAACCGTTCGCCACGTATTTCCCGGAGGTGAGATCCTGGAGCCCGTATGTCCACGCACCCTGGCCCCACACCCGAGCCCCCGGCCTTCGGCACCCTCGCCCCCCGCCTCCCCCAGCTCTCCCTCCGCGACGCCCACCACCTGGGCCGCAGGCTGGAAGGCGCACGCAGGATCCGTAAGCCCGAGGCCAGGTCCGCCGTACTCGCCGAGATAGCGGCCGAGATCGAGCGGGCCGAGGCCCGCCTCGCCGCGCGCGCGGCCCGCCTGCCCGCCGTCACGTACCCCGAGCAGCTCCCGGTCAGCCAGAAGAGGGACGAGATCCTGGCGGCGATCCGCGACCACCAGGTGGTGATCGTCGCGGGCGAGACCGGCTCCGGAAAGACCACCCAGATCCCGAAGATCTGCCTGGAGCTGGGCCGTGGCGTACGCGGCATGATCGGCCACACCCAGCCCCGCAGGATCGCGGCCCGCACGGTCGCCGAGCGCGTGGCCGAGGAGCTGTCCACCCCCCTGGGCCAGGCCGTCGGCTGGAAGGTCCGCTTCACCGACCAGGTCGACCAGGACGCCACGTTCGTCAAGCTGATGACCGACGGCATCCTGCTCGCCGAGATCCAGACCGACCGCGAGCTGCGCGCCTACGACACGATCATCATCGACGAGGCCCACGAGCGTTCCCTGAACATCGACTTCCTGCTCGGCTACCTGGCCCAGCTGCTGCCGAGGCGCCCGGACCTCAAGCTGGTGATCACCTCGGCGACGATCGACCCGGAGCGCTTCTCCCGGCACTTCGGCGACGCCCCGATCGTGGAGGTCAGCGGCCGCACCTACCCGGTGGAGGTCCGCTACAGGCCGCTCCTCGAAGAAGCCGCGGAAGGCACCGCCGCGGATCCCGACCGCGACCAGATCACCGCGATCACCGACGCCGTCGAGGAGCTGATGGCCGAGGGCCAGGGGGACATCCTGGTCTTCCTCTCCGGTGAACGTGAGATCCGCGACACCGCGGAGGCCCTGGAGAAGAAGAAGTACAGATTCACGGAGATCCTGCCGCTCTACGCGCGCCTGTCACACACCGAGCAGCACCGCGTCTTCCAGGGCCACACGGGCCGCCGGATCGTCCTCGCCACCAACGTCGCCGAAACGTCCCTGACGGTCCCCGGCATCAAGTACGTCATCGACCCCGGCACGGCCCGCATCTCCCGCTACAGCCACCGCACCAAGGTGCAGCGGCTGCCCATCGAGGCGATCAGCCAGGCCAGCGCCAACCAGCGCAAGGGCCGCTGCGGCCGCACCTCGGACGGCATCTGCATCCGCCTGTACTCCGAGGACGACTTCCTCTCCCGCCCCGAGTTCACGGACGCGGAGATCCTCCGCACCAACCTGGCCTCCGTGATCCTCCAGATGACCGCGGCCGGCCTCGGCGACATCGAGAAGTTCCCCTTCATCGACCCGCCGGACCACCGCAACATCCGCGACGGCATCCAGCTCCTCCAAGAGCTCGGCGCGCTCGACCCCGAGCAGAAGGACGTCCGTAAGCGCCTCACCCCCATGGGCCGCAAGCTGGCCCAGCTCCCGGTGGACCCGCGGCTCGCCCGCATGGTCGTCGAGGCCGAGCGGAACGGCTGCGTCCGGGAGGTCATGGTGATCGCCGCCGCGCTGTCGATCCAGGACCCCCGCGAGCGCCCGTCCGACAAGCAGGCCCAGGCCGACCAGCAGCACGCCCGCTTCAAGGACGAGAGCAGCGACTTCCTGGCGTACCTCAATCTCTGGCGGTACCTGCGCGAGCAGCAGAAGGAGCGCGGTTCCTCCTCGTTCCGCAGGATGTGCAAGGCCGAGTACCTGAACTTCCTGCGGGTGCGCGAGTGGCAGGACATCTACACGCAGCTGCGCACGGTCGCGAAGCAGATGGGCATCCACGTCAACGAGGACGACGCCCCCGACCAGCAGATCCACGTCTCGCTGCTGGCCGGCCTGCTCTCCCACATCGGCATGAAGGACACCCAGGACGGCAAGGCGGCGGACGCCGCCAGGCGGGGGTCCGACGGCGCCAGGCGCTCCCAGCGGAACGAGTACCTGGGCGCCCGGAACGCCAAGTTCGCCATCTTCCCGGGCTCCGCGCTGTTCAGGAAGCCGCCCCGGTTCGTGATGTCGGCGGAGCTGGTCGAGACCTCCCGGCTGTGGGCCCGCGTCAACGCCCGTATCGAGCCCGAGTGGGTCGAACCACTGGCCCAGCACCTCGTCAAACGGACGTACTCCGAGCCGCACTGGGAGAAGGACCAGGCGGCCGTGATGGCGTACGAGAAGGTCACCCTGTACGGCGTCCCCATCGTGGCGCACCGCAAGGTGAACTACGGCCGGATCGACCCGGAGCTCTCCAGGGAGCTGTTCATCCGGCACGCGCTGGTGGAGGGCGACTGGCGCACCCACCACAAGTTCTTCGCCGCCAACCGCAGGCTCCTCACCGAGGTCGAGGACCTGGAGCACCGCGCCCGCCGCAGGGACATCCTCGTCGACGACGAGGCGCTCTTCGACTTCTACGACCAGCGGGTGCCCGAGGACGTCGTCTCCGGCGCGCACTTCGACGCCTGGTGGAAGCAGCAGCTCCGCAAGGGCGGCGAGGCCGCCGAGCTGCTGGACTTCGAGCGCTCGATGCTCATCAACGAGAAGGCCGGCCGGGTCACCAAGGACGACTACCCGGACGTCTGGCAGCAGGGCCGCCTGAGGTTCCGGGTGACCTACCAGTTCGAGCCGGGCGCGGACGCGGACGGGGTCACCGTGCACATCCCCCTCCAGGTGCTCAACCAGGTCACCCACGAGGGCTTCGACTGGCAGATCCCGGGCCTGCGCGAAGAGGTCGTCACCGAGCTGATCCGCTCCCTGCCCAAGCAGATCCGCAGGCACTACGTACCGGCACCGGACTACGCCAGGAAGTTCCTGGAGCGCGCCGAGCCCCGCCAGGAGCCGCTGACGGTCACCCTCGCCAGGGAGTTGCAGCGGATGGTGGGCGTCCCGCTGAGCGCGGACGACTTCGACTGGTCGAAGGTCCCGGACCACCTCCGCATCACGTTCCGCATCACCGACGAGCGCCGCCGGAAGCTGGACGATCGCGACGGGGCCACCGAGGACAAGGACCTGGAGGCGCTGCGGCTACGGCTGCGCCCCAAGGCCCGCAAGGCGCTCTCCCGAGCCGCCGCGGCCACCGCCGAGCGCACCGGCGGCGAGGCGATCGAGCGCAGCGGCCTGACGGACTGGACGATCGGCTCCCTGCCGCGGGTCTTCGAGACCAGGCGCGCCGGCCAGCCCGTCAAGGCGTACCCGGCACTCGTGGACGACGGTGCCGCCGGCACCGTCTCCGTACGGCTCTTCGACACCGAGGCGGAGCAGCAGGAGGCGATGCGCCGCGGCACCCGCCGCCTGATCGTGCGGAACATCCCGGTGAACCCGGCGAAGTTCGCCGCGGACCGGCTGACCAACGCCCAGAAGCTCGCCCTGTCGGCGAACCCGCACGGCTCCGTGCAGGCCCTCTTCGAGGACTGCGCCACGGCCGCCGCCGACCGGCTCATCGCGGACGCGGGCGGCCCCGTCTGGGACGAGGAGTCATACCGCAAGCTCTACGACAAGGTGCGCGCCGACATCGTCGACACCACCGTGCGCACGGTCGGCCAGGTGCAGCAGGTTCTTGCCGCCTGGCAGTCCTGCGAACGGCGTCTGAAGTCGATGCGCAGCCCGGCGCTGACGGCCAACCTGGCGGACGTGCGCGACCAGCTCGCGGCGCTCGTCGGGCCCGGCTTCGTCACGGCGACGGGCCTGGCCAGGCTGCCGGACCTGATGCGCTATCTGGTCGCCGCCGACCGGCGCCTGACGCAGATGCCGGCGAACGCCCAGCGGGACACCTCACGGATGGCGAAGATCCACGAGATGCAGGACGAGTACGCCTGGCTGCTGGAGCAGCTCCCGAAGGGACGCCCGGTGCCGCAGGAGGTGCGGGACATCCGGTGGATGATCGAGGAACTGCGGGTCAGCTACTTCGCCCACGCGCTGGGCACGGCGTACCCGGTCTCCGACAAGCGCATCATCAAGGCGATCGACGCCGCGCTCACATGACGTGCGACGACGAGCGACCCCCCGAAGGATCCGGTTCGACCTGGGGTCCCGCACTGCTGTACAGTCTCTTTCCGCAGCCCAACGCAGCTTCGGTGCTGCGAAGCAAGGTCCTGTGGAGCAGTTAGGAGTGCTCGCCACCCTGTCAAGGTGGAGGCCGCGGGTTCAAATCCCGTCAGGACCGCAGAGTGGAAGAATCTCATCCGAGCCCGCAGCCCCGGTGGTTGCGGGCTTTCTCATGCCCCTGCGCGACCCACCAGAGGCCGCGCCCGCGGCGGAGCCGCAAACCAACACAGCACATCCCGTCAGGACCGCACAGTCGAACAACCTCACCCAAGCCCGCAGCCCCGGTGGTTGCGGGCTTTCTCATGCCCCCGGCCCGCGGCTACCCCGGCTCGCGGGCTTTCCCGTGCTCCCCATGCCGCCGCCCCCGGCGCACTCCGCTCCCCGCGCAACCAAAGTATTTCGGCCTACTACATGTGCACCCCGCTCAGCACCATGTCACCCGGCATCAGGCATATGCCAGGCCAATTCAGGGGCGGCAAACCGGATAATACCCCCTGATTTCATCGCCCTACAACGACGGGAAGACGGGCCGCCCCGGCTGTCCGGATGCACATGTTCTCCCGGCCAAGGCCCACAGGATCATCGCGGTGCGTCTTGACCGCCTCACATTCCGTCGGTACTCAGACATGTGGGACCGCTGCCCGTTGCCAGCGGCCATGGAGGTGGGGAATGCCGGCATCCGCGAGGCACGAGACGCGCGCTCTTCTGCGCGCCCACCTGTCAGCCGCGACCGGCTACCGCCACCTGACCCGCCGCTGCCCCATATGCCACCAGCTCCAGCGCCTCGCCATGGAGCCCTCTCAGGCCCCCGGGACGGCCCCCGGCGCCCAAGAGCCCACCCCCGTCCTGCAGGCGCTCCAGCCGGGCGAGGAGAGCTTCCCGGAGGCCTGAGGCGCCGTCAGCCAGGCGCCCGTCGGCCACAATCCCCGGACGGCGCGCCGCGCGCGCCGGCACGCCCCACCGGACGCACTCCTCGCGCGCCGGACGGCGCGCCGTGCTGCATTACGGCGCCCGGACCCCGATCCTTGGTACGGGCCCCGGTCCGCACACCCCCCGCACACCCGACACACCCCGATGCGCCGAACAACGTCCCAGCGCGCCCCATTAGCGCAGGAGCCACCCGAACAACAAGCATCCTGCACTGTGACGGGTGTCACCCAAGGTTTTTCGGAGCCCGCCTCACTTACCCGTGCCCTACAACTGGTCAATTTAATATGTGCAATTGCACTACCCGCCGAGCACCTTCGCTCGTCCCGCAAGACCCCCACTCCGGCGCATGCGCCCGCACGTCTCACGATGTGATCGCGCGGCCTCGAACGCGCCCCGCCGCACTCCCGTCCGCCCCCGGCGCACGCCCCCGGCCCGTGCGCCCCACCGCGGCCGGACACAAAAAGATCGCGCTGGACCCGGCGGAGTCCAGCGCGACCGACGACGCACCCTGTCATGTACCCGGGTACGGGCCCTGTTGGGGCAGGACCCTCGTCGTGTGGAGCTGAGGTCCGGGCCTGCCTCGGGTTGGGGGAACCCGTGAGATGCCCGGGTTATGCGGTTTTCAGGCCTCGCTGCGCTGCTGCGGGATGCCCGCGAGCAGTGCGCGGACCTCCGCCTCGCGGTAGCGGCGGTGCCCGCCGAGCGTGCGGATCGACGTGAGCTTGCCTGCCTTCGCCCAGCGCGTCACCGTCTTCGGGTCGACGCGGAACATGGTGGCAACCTCAGCGGGGGTCAGCAGCGGCTCGGCATCAGGGGTGCGAGCGGTCATGAGCGGCCTCCTCGGGAGAACCGAACCTTCTCGGTTCTTTCCTCTAAATTCTGCACCTTGACCCGCGTTGCCCGAAATGGCGGACGCGAGTCGAGTCGGTTATAGGACGAACGGCTTGTCCTCGGCACTACAACTACACCATCTGTCCAGCCGCGTCGGCCAAACCGATGGAATTGCCCTCCCAGGTGTTCATCAGCGACGGAAGCCGATGGACCGGGCCATAGCGGACAGTCACGCCACTGTGACGATCAGTCACTGAGCGATCACCAGAGACAGCAGCGCCCCCCAAAGCGTGCAATGCTGGGCATCCCACCCATAGATGGATGGAGGGAGCCTTCCCCGGACTCCTTGTCCTATTTTGGCACGAGGAGGGGCGATGGACGCAAGAGCCCTGAAAGTGCGGTCCGTCACGCTTGACACAAAGGCCCGGATACTCACGTCTGTCCCTCACACCCCCGCTCATCAGCGCCCGGACAGCCGTCCCGACAGACCCCTGACAGGCCCGCTTGAGACGGCCGGGCAGCCAACTCCCGAGCCGGTTCGCCCGCTGGCGGTCGCGTCGTACGCCGACCGCCGGCCCCCGTCAGTTCGCCGACTGCCGGTCCCGCACCGTCCGCCAGCGCTCCACCAGACGGGCGTACGCCTCACCCGCCGTCTCCCCGTCGCCCTTGCGCAGCGCGTCGATGCCCTCCGCGACGTCCGCGGCCGAGTGGTCGGCGGCCAGGTGCTCCTCGGGGAGCGCGTGCACCAGGCCGCCGTAGTCCAGTTCGACCAGCGAGCGCGGGTGGAACTCCTCCAGCCAGCGGCCGACGTCGAAGAGCCCCTCGATGAGCGGCCCTTCGTCCAGTGTCTCCTTGAGCGCGCGCAGCCCGCGCGCCACCCGCCGCCGGGCCTGCACCATCGGGGTGCGGTAGCGCAGCATCGGGGGTGTCTGCCCGGACCGCTTCTCGTAGACCCGCTCCTCGTCCGAGACCAGCACGAACCAGTTCAGCGGGACGTGCCACGTCGCCGTGCGGATCCAGGGGCGCGCGTCCGGGTTGAGGGCGCGCCAGCGCTCGTAGTCGGCGGCCGTCTGGCGGCGCACCACCGGCGGCAGCACGGCGTCGAGCACCGGCGGGGCGAGCTGGCCGTCCAGCGCGTCCAGCGCCTGCCAGCCGCGCAGCCGGGTGCGCCACGGGCAGACGCAGAGCACCCCGTCGACCTCCGTGACGAACGCGTCGTCGCTCTCGTGCACCGGCACGGGCACCGGCGGGGTGGGCAGCAGGTCGGTGAGCGAGCGGCGCAGCTCGTCCTGGTACGAGGGGCGGTCCCGGCGCTCGGCATAGCGCGCCCAGTGGGTCCGCTCCGGCTCGGGGAAGGCGGCCAGCGGCTCGTACACGCGCAGGTAGGACGCGTACGGCACGATCAGCGAGGACACCTTGGGCACTCCTGCTGCCTCCCCTGTCGAAGCCTGCAAAACGCCGGGCGGAGCTGGAAAGCTCTGCGACAACCCAGCAAATCGTCCCATGCCCGTACTCCGCGAGAGGGTGATCCCCGGCACTGGACGATCGCCGGGTGCGCCGAGGCTCTAGTCTCGTGCTCAACAGGCGTCCGCAGCGCTTCCCCTGCCACAAGCGGGGGACCCCCAGGGCTCCTCCCCACTCCGCCGCAACCACCCGGGAGTCACCACAGTGACCGACGCGACCGACGGCGTCCTGCACACCCTGTTCGGCTCTGACCAGCATCCGGACCAAGGGGGACACGAGCAGGTCGTCCTCTGCCAGGACCGTGCCAGTGGCCTCAAGGCCATCATCGCCATCCACTCGACCGCACTGGGCCCCGCCCTCGGCGGCACCCGGTTCTACCCGTACGCCACCGAGGACGAGGCCTTCACCGACGCGCTGAACCTCGCGCGCGGCATGTCGTACAAGAACGCCATGGCCGGGCTCGACCACGGCGGCGGCAAAGCGGTGATCATCGGGGATCCGGAGCAGATCAAGACGGAGGAGCTGCTGCTCGCCTACGGCCGGTTCGTGGCCTCCCTGGGCGGCCGGTACGTCACGGCCTGTGACGTGGGCACCTATGTCGCGGACATGGACGTGGTGGCGCGCGAGTGCCGCTGGACGACCGGCCGGTCGCCCGAGCACGGCGGCGCGGGCGACTCATCCGTGCTGACCGCCTTCGGCGTGTTCCAGGGCATGCGGGCCTCGGCGCAGCACCTGTGGGGCGAGCCGTCGCTGCGCGGGCGCACGGTCGGCGTCGCGGGCGTCGGCAAGGTCGGGCACCACCTCGTGGAGCACCTGCTCCAGGACGGCGCGCGGGTCGTCGTCACGGACGTCCGCGAGGAGTCGGTGCGCCGGGTGACGGGTGCGCACCCCGAGGTCACGGTCGTGCGGGACACCGACGAGCTGATCCGCACCCCGGGCCTCGACGTCTACGCCCCCTGCGCACTGGGCAGCGCCCTGAACGACGACACCGTGCCGGTGCTCACCGCGCGCGCGGTGTGCGGCGCGGCCAACAACCAGCTCGCCCATCCGGGCGTCGAGAAGGACCTCGCCGACCGGGGGATCCTGTACGCGCCCGACTACGTCGTGAACGCCGGCGGCGTCATCCAGGTGGCCGAAGAGCTCAACGGCTTCGACTTCGAACGGTGCCGGGCGAAGGCCGCACGGATCTACGACACCACGCTCGATATATTCGCTCGTGCGAAGGCTGACGGCATTCCGCCCGCCGCGGCGGCCGACCGCCTCGCGGAGCAGCGCATCGCCGACGCCGCGTCCCGCACCGCCACTCGCCACTGAGCCCCGGGGACCGTTGCCCCTCTCGGGTCCGCCCCGTGCCCCGGGGGCGCGGGGCGGACCCGATATGTCCTCCGCACGCAGGCGAGGGGGAGACGGATTCGCGACGGACGGGAGAGATGACTCACCCCCGTCGGCGGGTCGTACCCCATAAGAGGCTAAAATTGGAGTTGACCAGCAAGGACAGGGCGCCTTGCGGGTTTCGTACAGGGGCACGTCCTGTGGGCGACGTACCGTACGGGCGCGGAAGCAGGTACGGTTGAAGCCCTACGGACCGGGTCTCTCTGCGGAGAGCCCGTTCCAGATCATGAACGCGTGTCAAGACTCTGGGGCCGTCGAGCCCCGTCACCGAGGGGGTCGAGCCATGGGGCGCGGCCGGGCCAAGGCCAAGCAGACGAAGGTCGCCCGTCAGCTGAAGTACAACAGCGGTGGGACCGACCTCGCACGCCTGGCTAGCGAGCTGGGCGCATCGACTTCGAGCCAGCCGCCGAACGGCGAGCCGTTCGAGGACGATGAGGACGACGACCCGTACGCACAGTACGCGGATCTCTACAACGACAATGACGACGACGAGGAAGAAGACTCCGGTCCCTCGTCAGGCCGCCGCGGCGCTTGACTGCCGGGCAGCGCACGTCACCGTCCGGTCGCGGGCCCTCCGCCAGGGACTCGTAGCCACCGCACCTCTCCCGGTCCGGGCCACAGCGCCGGGCCGGGTTTAGTGCTGCCTCGGCCAGGGGGCCGGGGGCGACGGCATCGGCATCGGCATCGGCCCATCCGGGCCCGACCGGTCGGTGCCGCCAACCCGGGCGGCGGAAGCCAACCGGGGCCTCGGGCCAGGCGTCGCCCACCACGTCTCCCGCCCCGCCTCAGCTCGCGTAGTCGCCCGTCAGCGCGGCGCCGGTCGCGTGGCCGGCCTCGCGCGGGACGACCTCGCCGGCGACCCAGGCCGTGACGCCCCGCTCGGCGAGGAGGGTCAGGGCGGGGTTGGCGGCGGCCTCCGGGAGCACGGCGAACATGCCGACGCCCATGTTCAGGGTCCGCTCCAGCTCCAGCTGCTCGACCCGGCCCACCCTGCCGACCAGCTCGAAGACGGGGGCGGGCGCCCAGGTGGCGCGGTCCACCACGGCGTGCAGCCCCTCGGGGACGACGCGGGCCAGATTGGCCGCGAGGCCGCCGCCGGTGACATGGCTGAAGGCGTGTACCCCGGTCTCCCGGGCCAGTGCCAGACAGTCCAGCGAGTAGATCTTCGTCGGCTCCAGCAGCTCCTCCCCGAGGGTCCTGCCGAGTTCCGCCACCGTCCCGTCCAGCGGCATGCCGGCCCCGTCGAGCAGCACATGCCGAACGAGCGAGTACCCGTTCGAGTGAAGACCGGAGGACGCCATGGCGACGATCACATCGCCGGCGCGGACCCGGTCGGGCCCCAGCAGCTCCGCGGCCTCGACGACGCCCGTGCCGGCGCCGGCCACATCGAAGTCGTCGGGCCCGAGCAGCCCCGGGTGCTCGGCCGTCTCCCCGCCGACCAGGGCGCACCCGGCGAGCACACAGCCCTCGGCGATGCCCTTGACGATGGCGGCGACCCGCTCCGGGTGCAGCTTGCCCACGCAGATGTAGTCCGTCATGAACAGCGGCTCGGCCCCGCACACCACGATGTCGTCCATGACCATCGCCACCAGGTCGTGCCCGATGGTGTCGTACACGCCGAGCCGGCGGGCCAGGTCGACCTTGGTACCGACGCCGTCGGTGGCGGAGGCCAGCAGGGGCCGCTCGTAGCGGGTGAGCGCGGAGGCGTCGAAGAGGCCCGCGAAGCCGCCGAGGCCGCCCAGCACCTCGGGGCGGCGGGTCTTCTTCACCCACTCCTTCATCAGCTCGACGGCGCGGTCGCCCGCTTCGATGTCGACGCCCGCACGTGCGTAGCTGGCACCGGGAGTCGCTGGTGACTCGGACATGACGGAAGGCCTTCGGGTCGGTTTCTGGACGGCTGAATGGGCGACTGGGGGCGACTGGGAGGCGTCTGGAGGCCGGGGCGGCCGCCAGGGGCGGCGGATGGCCCAGGTGGCACGGTGGGCCGTGCGGGGCCGCCGGCGGGCGGGGCGCTACGGGCGGCGCAGCGCCTCCGTGGCCGCGGTGGCCGCGGGGCCCGCGGCCAGCTCGGTCTCCAGCAGCTGCTTGCCGAGCAGCTCCGGGTCGGGCAGGTCCATCGGGTACTCGCCGTCGAAGCAGGCCCGGCAGAGGTTCCCCTTGGGGATGGTGGTGGCCGCGATCATGCCGTCGATGGAGATGTACGAGAGGGAGTCGGCGCCCAGCGACTTGCCGATCTCGTCGATCGACATGCCGTTGGCGATCAGCTCGGCGCGGGTGGCGAAGTCGATGCCGAAGAAGCACGGCCACTTCACCGGCGGCGAGGAGATCCTGACGTGCACCTCGGCGGCGCCCGCCTCGCGCAGCATCTTCACCAGCGCGCGCTGGGTGTTGCCGCGCACGATGGAGTCGTCCACGACGACCAGCCGCTTGCCCTTGATGACCTCGCGCAGCGGGTTCAGCTTCAGCCGGATGCCGAGCTGCCGGATGGTCTGGGACGGCTGGATGAAGGTGCGGCCGACGTAGGCGTTCTTCACCAGACCGCTGCCGAACGGGATGCCGGACTCCTCGGCGTACCCGATGGCGGCCGGGGTGCCGGACTCGGGGGTGGCTATGACGAGGTCGGCCTCCGCCGGGGCCTCGCGGGCGAGCGTGCGGCCCATCTCGACCCGGCTGAGGTAGACGTTCCGGCCGGCGATGTCGGTGTCCGGGCGGGCCAGGTAGACGTACTCGAAGACACAGCCCTTGGGCTTCGCTTCCGCGAAGCGGGTGGAGCGCAGGCCGTTCTCGTCGATGGCGACGAACTCGCCCGGCTCGATCTCGCGGACGAAGCTGGCGCCGCAGATGTCCAGCGCGGCGGTCTCCGAGGCGACCACCCAGCCGCGCTCCAGGCGGCCGAGCACGAGCGGGCGCATGCCCTGCGGGTCCCGCGCCGCGTACAGCGTGTGCTCGTCCATGAAGGCGAGGGAGAAGGCGCCCTTGACCGCCGGCAGCACCTTCACGGCCGCGGCCTCGACGGTGAGCGGCTGCTCCTCGTCGTCCACCTGGTTGGCGAGCAGGGAGGTGATCAGGTCCGTGTCGTTGGTCGCGGAGACCCGGGGGGTGTGGCCGTTCTCCTTGGGGAGGTCGGCGACCATCCCGGCGAGCTCGGCCGTGTTGACCAGGTTGCCGTTGTGGCCGAGGGCGATGGAACCGTAGCCGGTGGCCCGGAACGTCGGCTGTGAGTTCTCCCACACCGAGGCGCCGGTGGTGGAGTACCGGGTGTGTCCGACCGCGATATGGCCCTGAAGGGAGCTGAGGGAGGTCTCGTCGAAGACCTGGGAGACCAGGCCCATGTCCTTGAAGACGAGGATCTGGGAGCCGTTGCTGACCGCGATACCCGCGGATTCCTGGCCCCGATGCTGGAGGGCGTAGAGCCCGAAGTACGTGAGCTTGGCGACCTCTTCGCCCGGGGCCCAGACACCGAAGACGCCACACGCGTCCTGGGGGCCCTTCTCACCGGGGAGCAGGTCGTGGCTGAGTCGTCCGTCACCACGTGGCACGCAACCGAGTGTAGGCGAGATCGACCACTGGTCCGAATTGGGGATGCGGGAGGGGCCCCCATGCTATACGGAGGGTGACGAGCGGGTGACGCGGGGGCCGTCGTGGGCCGTCGTGGGCCGTCGTGGGCCGTCGTGGGCCGTCGTGGGCCGTCGTGGGCCGTCGTGGGCCTCGAGGGCCACGGTCCGGTCGTGCCTCACTCCCGGCGGTGCCTCACTCCCGGCGGTGCCTTGGTCCGGCGCCCGCCTCGCCGGCCGGCCCGGCGAGGGTCGTGACCTCCCCGGTCCGGCGTCCGTCTCGGCGGGGTCCGGTTTCCCGGTCGTGGGCCTCGTTCAGCTCATCACCGGAAGCAGATCCGCGAGGTCGGAGCGTTCGCCGCTGGCGCTGATCCTGGCCTCGGCGAGCTCCGTGCGCCACTGCGCGCGGCCGGTGGCGAGGCGTATCCAGGTGAGCGGGTCGGTCTCGACGACGCTGGGCGGGGTGCCACGGGTGTGCCGGGGTCCCGCGACGCACTGGACGACGGCGAACGGCGGGATCCGCACCTCCGTGGCGCCGCCCGGGGCCTTGGCGGCGAGCGCGTCGGCCAGCAGCCGGGTGGTGGCGGCCAGTGCCCGGCGGTCGAGCGGGATGCCGAGGCCGGCGGCGCGGTTCAGGTCGTCGGTGTGCACCACCAGCTCGACGGCCCTGGTGACCAGGTAGTCCGTGAGGTTCATGGCGCCGGCGTTGGTGGTGACGAGGCGCTCGGCTCCGGCGGCCTCCATCCGGTCGGCGAACCGGGCCGCCGTCTCCTCGTAGAGCGCGAGCAGGTCGGGGTGGGCGGCGGCGTGGGCGCGGGTGCCCTCGTCGACGGCGGCGGCCCTGGCCGACGTGCCGAGCGCCCAGTCTGTGACGTTCGTCTCCTGCTTGGCGGGCTCCGGGGCGTCCAGGCCGCGCACGATCGCGTTCGGCGCGAGGGTCAGGTGGGCGACGAGATCACGTACGGTCCACTCGCCGAGCGCCGTCGGGCCCGCCAGCTGCTCCTCCGTGAGGCCCCGCACGGCCTCGTGCACCAGCCCGAACTGGGCGCGCACGGCCGCCCGCGCCTTCGCGGGATCGTACTGGCGCCGCCGTTTCCCCGTTGCCGTCATGCCGCCGAGCTTACGGTGCCGGGGTGGGGCCCGGCACCGAATATCGAGACCGGCCCCGGTGCCCTCGACGCGACAGCCGGCCCGCGCCTCTGGGCCGCCGTCCTGCGCATCTTGGGGCCGCGCCCCGCACCTCTCGGGGCCGCGCCCCGCACCTCTTCGGCTCGGTGGCCCCGGTACGGCAGGGGCTGCCCCTCCGGGCCGGTGGCGATGTGCGGGCATCGTCCGGGCCGGTCGCGCAGTTCCCCGCGCCCCTTCCGGGGCCACCCCTGCCGGAGCGGTCAGGATGCCCCCTCAGGGGCGCGGGGAACTGCGCGCGCAACCACAACGAGCCGGCGGTCGATCCACGACGGCAAGGGGCAGGACGAAAAGGGGCGCGGGGAACTGCGCGAACAACCACGACGCACCAGCAGTCGATCCACGACAGCAAGGGGCAGGACCTCCGACAGGGGCGCGGGGCCGTGTCGATGCGTGCTCCGCCACAGGGGCGCGGAAACCACCCGCAGAGCCCGGGGCCCGGGGCCCGGGGCCAGCGGAAAACCGCCCCGGACCGCGGCCCCGGCACAACCGGGCGGGAGCCCGCAGAGCCCCGCGGGAGCCCGCAGAGCCCCCGCCCAGGCCTAGGCGAGGAGCGCCGGAATCGTGCCCTCGTACACGTCCCGCAGCTCACCGAGCGGCACGCTGAACTCGCCCTGCACCTCGACCGCGTCCCCGTCCACGACCCCGATCCGCGTGGCGGGCAACCCGCGCGCGCCGCACATGTCGGTGAACCTGACCTCCTCGGAGCGCGGCACGGCGACCACCGCACGGCCCGCAGACTCCGAGAACAGGAACGTGAACGCGGAGAGCCCGTCCGGCACCACCAGGCGCGCCCCGTGGCCACCCCGCAGGCAGGACTCGGTGACCGCCTGGATCAGGCCGCCGTCGGAGAGGTCGTGCGCCGCGTCGATCATGCCGTCCCTGGAGGCGGCGATCAGGACCTCGGCGAGCAGCCGCTCCCTCTCCAGGTCCACCTTCGGCGGCAGCCCGCCGAGGTGGTCGTGGACGACCTGGGACCACGCGGAGCCGCCGAACTCCTCGGCGGTGTCGCCGAGCAGGTACAGCTGCTGCCCCTCCGTGGCGAACGCGGACGGCGTCCTGCACGCGACGTCGTCGATGACACCGAGGACGGCGATCACGGGCGTCGGGTGGATGGCCGCCTCACCCGTCTGGTTGTAGAGCGAGACATTGCCGCCGGTGACCGGCGTGCCCAGCACCTGGCAGCCGTCCGCGAGGCCGCGGATCGCCTCCGTGAACTGCCACATGACAGCGGGGTCCTCCGGCGAGCCGAAGTTCAGGCAGTCGGAGACGGCCAGCGGCCGGGCACCGGTCGTCGCCACATTGCGGTACGCCTCGGCGAGCGCGAGCTGCGCACCGGTGTACGGGTCGAGCTTGGTGTACCGGCCGTTCCCGTCGGTGGCGAGGGCGATGCCCAGACCGGTCTCCTCGTCGACCCGAAGCATCCCGGAGTCCTCGGGCTGCGCCAGCACGGTGTTGCCCTGCACGAAACGGTCGTACTGGGAGGTGATCCACGCCTTGGAGGCCTGGTTCGGCGAGCCGACCAGCTTCAGGACCTGGGCGCGCAGCTCCGCGGAGTCGGCCGGCCTGGGGAGCGCGTTCGCGTCGTCCGCCTGGAGGGCGTCCTGCCACTGGGGGCGGCGGTAGGGGCGGTCGTAGACCGGGCCCTCGTGGGCGACGGTGCGGGCATCGACGTCGACGATCTTCTCGCCGTGCCAGTAGATCTCCAGCCGGTCACCGTCGGTGACCTCGCCGATGACGGTGGCGATCACGTCCCACTTGTCGCAGATCTCCAGGAAGCGGTCCACCTTGTCGGGCTCCACGACCGCGCACATCCGCTCCTGCGACTCGCTCATGAGGATCTCCTCGGGCGAGAGCGTGGAGTCGCGCAGCGGAACGTCGTCCAGGGTGACGCGCATGCCGCCGGAGCCGTTGGACGCGAGCTCGCTGGTGGCGCAGGACAGGCCCGCGGCCCCCAGGTCCTGCATGCCGACGACCAGCTTCTCGGCGAACGCCTCCAGGGTGCACTCGATGAGCAGCTTCTCCTGGAAGGGGTCCCCGACCTGGACGGCGGGCCTCTTGGAGGGCTTTGCGTCGTCAAACGTCTCCGAGGCGAGGATCGACGCGCCGCCGATGCCGTCGCCGCCGGTCCTGGCCCCGTAGAGGATGACCTTGTTGCCGGCGCCGGAGGCCTTGGCGAGGTGGATGTCCTCGTGCCGCATCACGCCGATCGCCCCGGCGTTCACCAGCGGGTTGCCCTGGTAGCAGGCGTCGAAGACGGTCTCGCCGCCGATGTTGGGCAGGCCCAGGCAGTTGCCGTACCCGCCGATGCCGGCGACCACGCCGGGCAGCACCCGCTTGGTGTCGGGGTGGTCGGCGGCGCCGAACCGCAGCGGGTCGACGACGGCGACCGGGCGGGCGCCCATCGCGATGATGTCCCGGACGATGCCGCCGACACCGGTGGCCGCGCCCTGGTAGGGCTCCACATAGGAGGGGTGGTTGTGGGACTCCACCTTGAAGGTGACGGCATAGCCCTGGCCGATGTCGACGACACCGGCGTTCTCGCCTATGCCGACCAGCAGGGCGTCGCTCTGGGGGGCCTTCTCCCCGAACTGGCGCAGGTGCTTCTTGGAGGACTTGTAGCTGCAGTGCTCGGACCACATCACCGAGTACATGGCCAGCTCCGCGCCGGTGGGCCGGCGGCCGAGCACCTCGCGCACGCGCTCGTACTCGTCCTTCTTCAGGCCGAGTTCGGCCCAGGGCTGCTCGACGTCGGGGGTGGCCGCCGCGTGCTCGACGGTGTCCAGCTTCGACGGGGCCGCGCCGGGGGACCCCGCCCCTGAGGGGGTGCGACTCATGCGAGGGCGCCTTCCATGACGGACCTGAGGATCGAGGTGAAGAACGGGAGGCCGTCGGTGCGGCCGGTGCCGACGAGCGGGTCCGTGGCGTGCTCCGGGTGCGGCATCAGGCCGACGACGTTGCCCTGGGCGTTGCAGATGCCGGCGATGCGGCGCAGCGATCCGTTCGGGCTGGCCTGTGCGGTGGGCGGGTAGGCGGTGTGCCCGGTGCTCGGGGCGCCGGTACGGCCGGCGTAGCGGAAGACGACGCGTCCCTCGGCCTCCAGCATGTCGAGGGTGCGCTCGTCGGCGACGTAGCGCCCGTCCATGTTCTTCAGCGGGATGTGGATCTCCTGGCCCGCCTCGTAGTCGGTCGTCCAGGCCGTCCCGGCGTTCTCCACGCGCAGCTTCTGGTCGCGGCAGATGAAGTGCAGGTGGTCGTTGCCGAGCATGGCGCCGGGCAGCAGGTGGGCCTCGGTGAGCACCTGGAAGCCGTTGCAGATGCCGAGGACGGGCATGCCCTCCCTGGCCCGCTCGACGACCGTCTCCATCACCGGCGAGAACCGTGAGATCGAGCCGGCGCGGAGGTAGTCGCCGTAGGAGAAGCCGCCCGGGAGGACCACCGCGTCGACCTGCCCCAGGTTCCTGTCCTTGTGCCAGAGCGGCACCGGCTCGGCACCGGCGAGCCGGACCGCGCGCTGGGTGTCCCGGTCGTCGAGGCTGCCGGGGAAGGTGACGACGCCGATCCGGACGTTCCGGCCGAGGCCTTCGTCCTGGGCGGCTCCGGGGCCGTCGCCCGGGGTGGCGGCGGCGGACGGGCGCACGGTCACTTCTCCGCCCCCGCGGTCACGGCGGCCGCCGGTGCGCTCTCCGCGCTCGCGGCGGCGCCGGGCGCGTCCTCGACCTTGACGTCGAAGTTCTCGATCACGGTGTTGGCGAGGAACGATTCCGCGAGTTCCCGGATGCGGGCGAGCGCGGCGTCGTCGACGGGGCCGTCGACTTCGAGTTCGAAGCGCTTTCCCTGGCGGACATCGGAGATGCCCTCGAAGCCGAGACGCGGCAGCGCACGCTGGACGGCCTGTCCCTGAGGGTCGAGGATCTCGGGCTTGAGCATGACGTCGACTACGACGCGTGCCACTGGCACTCCCGGGTGTGTGGGGCTGAGCAGGCAACGCCTTCAGACTACCCGGACAAAATTTCTACGCGGGTAGAAACCTAGCTACTCACAGGTAACATGATGCCCCACACATTCTTCCGGACGCCGCCCCCACACCCTGACGAGGCGTCTGACCTGCTGCGCGCCGCCCGGCGCCGGCCCGGCCCGCGACGCCGCTTCACCAAAAATTCTGGGAAAAATCGCAGATCCACAATGAACCTGGACACGCTGACGGTTTTACCCGGACTTCCCAATTCAATGCCGAGCACTGTACAAAGGAAAAGGCATTAGCCGATACATTGCCCCAAGTAGCCGGACAGTCGCCATCACCGCACGTCAAGGCTGTGATGTCGCACGAAGGGACCGATATTCGTGGCGCAGCGTGTTGTGGTCAGGCTCTACGACGACATTGACGGAGGCGAAGCAGCGGAAACCATCGCCTTCGGCCTGGACGGCAAGTCGTACGAGATCGACCTCAATCCAGCCAATGCCAAGAAACTGCGTAAGGCCCTGGCCCCGTACATGCACGCCGGCCGCAAGGCCGCCGCGCGCGCCGGGAAACCGGCCAAGGCGCTGAAGTACACCTCGCTGACCCCCGACCCGGCGGCCGTCCGCGCCTGGGCCAGGTCGCACAAGATGGAGGTCCCGCCGCGCGGGCGGATCCCCAAGAAGGTGTACGAGGCGTTCGAGGCGGCGAACTAGGGCGGGTGATCGCGGGCGCGGGCCGGCGGGCGCGGGCCAGCGGGCTCGCATCCGCCGGGCGCGGGCCGGCGGGCGCAGGGCGCGGGCGCGGGCCGGCGGGCGCAGGGCGCGCGAGCCGGCCCGCGCGCACCGACCGGGTCGCGAAGCCGCGGGGTGTCTCGCGGTGCGCTCGGCATCGGCATTCGGCGTTTGAGCGGGCCCTCTGCTGTGCGGGGGTCCGCTCGGTGCCGTCTGGGCGGGTCGGTCGTCGCCGTCTCGCGAGGGCGGGTCGGTTGCCGTCTCGGGAGGGGCGGGTCGGTCATCGCCGTCTCGGGGTGGCCGGTCATCGCCGTCGGGTCGGCCCCGCTCGTGGTGTCGGTGCCGCGGTGGGCCGCGATGCGCCGCAGTGAGCCGCGATGCGCCGCGGTGGGCGCGGGCGGGCTGTGGTCGTCGACGTGGGGCCGTTCGCGGGCGTTGCGGCCGTCCCCGTACCGCGGCGGGCGGGCGCCACGCCCGCCCGAGGGCGCACGTCGGCCGGGTTTCGTCGCCGCACAGCGGTACGCGCGTGATCGTCGGTACGGGTGTGATCGTCGTGTCCACCGTGCCCGCCGTGCCCGCCGTGGGCCGCGGCGCGGTGGACGCCGCCCCCGCGGAGGCACGTGGCGCATGTGGCATGCAGCTTCTCTCGGGGTCCCACGCCAAGCGCCCGCCCGGAGCCGCCCGACGCGGCGACCGCCCGCCACACGCGGGCATCCGCGCCGTGCGCCGAATCGCCACCCGGCCGACACTGGCACCGAGTTGCGGCGATCGCGCGTCTGCCGCAATCGACTTGCGCGGCACCCCCGCTGATCAGCTAGAGTCTGGAGCACGCCGAGGGGCGAACAAGGCCGGAAGGCCGGGCGATTTCCTCGGAGCGTCCTTGCGGGTGTAGTTCAGTAGCAGAACACCCCCTTTCCAAGGGGGAGGCGCAGTGTGCAATTCCTGTCACCCGCTCTGCATCATCCATCGAGCACTCGGGGTGGTCGGCGACCACTCGGGTGAATCAGGTAGGCTGGTGCCTGCACCGATCGGTGAGAGCCGGTCGGGAGCAATGCGGACGTAGCTCAGTTGGTAGAGCGCAACCTTGCCAAGGTTGAGGTCGCGAGTTCGAGCCTCGTCGTCCGCTCCAGCGAAACCCCGGTCCTCGTGGGCCGGGGTTTCTTCGTCTGCGCACATAGTGCATCCGCGTAACGGACAGTGGCATCCGTAAGCGTGACCAGTTGCATCCGTAAGCGGCATCGGCCAAGTGCCCGCCAACGGTACGACTTTGTGCGTGAGCCCGGATTCGCCGGTGGGCTCGGCCCTGCGGACGGGCTCGGTGCCAGGCGGGCTCGGTGCCGCGGGTCGACCGGGCTCGGTGGATTACCGCTTCCACGCCCGGGGGAGGGCGGTCCGGCCCCACCCGGCCACGACAGGCAGGGGACAGGCAGGGAGGATCGTCCTCACCCGGCTACCACGGGCAGCGTGCACCTGGGGCGAGAGAACGTGCGCGGCGGGCGAACGGCGTGGTCGTGTGACGAGACGGCAGGGGCGTTGGGCGAAGGCATACACGTGCGGGGAGGCCGCGGAACGTGACATCTGTCATCTGATCCGCTGACATGACGCACTGACGAGCTGTCGCGGCTTGGGCGACGCTCGGTGCATGGATACCGACGAGCGCGTGACGGACGGCGAGGAGCCCGTGATCGACGTCACGGATCTGCGCCGCTCCTACACCGGCGGCCCCGGGCCAGCCAGGCGCGGTGCGAGGCGTTTCGAGGCGGTGCGCGGAGTCACCTTCTCCGTGGCACGCGGCGAGCTCTTCGCCCTGCTCGGCACCAACGGCGCGGGCAAGACCTCCACCGTCGAGCTGCTGGAAGGCCTCGCCCGGCCGGACGGCGGCAGGATTCGCGTGCTCGGTCACGACCCGTACACCCAGCGGGCCGCCATCCGCCCCAGGATCGGCGTCATGCTCCAGGAAGGCGGCTTCCCCTCCGAGCTGACGGTCGCGGAGACCGTCCGGATGTGGGCCGGCTGCACCAGCGGCGCGCGCCCCATGGGCGAGGCACTCGAGGCGGTCGGCCTCACCCGCAGGTCAGACGTCCGGGTCAAGCAGCTCTCCGGCGGCGAGAAGCGCCGCCTGGACCTGGCGCTCGCCCTGCTGGGCCGCCCCGAGGTCCTCTTCCTCGACGAGCCCACCACCGGCCTCGACGCCGAGGGCAGACGCGAGACCTGGCAGCTGGTCCGCGCCCTGCGCGACACCGGGACGACCGTGCTGCTCACCACCCACTACCTGGAAGAGGCGGAAGAGCTGGCCGACCGGCTGGCGATCCTGCACGAGGGCCGGATCGCGGCCCACGGCAGGCTCTCCGACGTCGTCGCCCGGCAGCCCTCGCAGATCTCCTTCGAGCTGCCCGAGGGCTACACGGTGGGCGACCTCCCGCCGCTCGCCTCCCTGGGAGTGATCGGCCATGACGGCCCCGGGGCGAGACAGGACGCCGGGGCGCGAGCGGCCGCATCGGGAGCCGCGCCGGCCACGTCCGGAGCGGCGTCAGCAGCCGACGGCACGCCGCGGCGCACGGGTACCACCGATGGCCGGCGTACCGGGCGCGACCGCAGGCTCCGGCTCCGCACCCATGAGCTACAGCGCGCCGCCACCCGCCTGCTCGTGTGGGCCGAGCAGGCGGGCGTCGAGCTGACAGGGCTCGACATCAGGTCGGCGTCTTTGGAGGAGGTCTTCCTCGGCATAGCACGCGAGGCGGGAGCGGAGTCCGGTGCGCACGGCGACGCAGGAGGCGGCGGCCATGGATACACCGGCGGGCCGGGACCGGCCGCCGCACGAGATGCCGGGAGACGGAAGCGGAAGGAGTCCGCGGTATGAGCGCCACAGCCGGCGAGGTGAGCGCCACGGCCGGGACGCCGAGCGGGGCGGAGCCGGCGCGGGGAAAACCGTCCACGGCACCGGGGCGGATGGCCGCCCTCGCCCGCGCCGAACTCACCCTGCTCGGTCGCAGCAAGGGCACGCTGTTCAGCGTGGTCGTGGTCCCGATGGTGCTGCCGATGAGCATCCGCTCCGCCACCAGCAGCATGGACCTGAAGAGCGTCGGCCTCACCACCGGCACCATGGTCCTGCCCAGCGCCATCGGCCTCTCCCTCCTCTTCGCGGTCTACGCCGCTCTGCTCACCGTGTATGTGTCGCGCCGCGAGGAGCTGGTGCTCAAGCGGCTGCGGACCGGTGAGCTGCGGGACGGCGAGATCCTGGCGGGAGCCGCGCTGCCCGCCATCACCATCGGCATCGCGCAGAGCACCCTGCTGGCCGCCGCCTGCACCGTGCTGCTCCACGTGCCGGCGCCGCCCGCGCCCCACCTGGCGCTCGCTGGGCTGCTGCTGGGGATCGCGATATGTGTGGTGATGGCCGCCGTCACCGCAAGCGTCAGCCGCACGACGGAAAGTGCACAGGTCACGGGCGTGCCGGTGCTGTTTCTCTCGCTCCTCGGCTCCGGTCTCTCGGTCCCTCTGGAGGTGATGCCCGACCCGCTCGCGGCCGTGTGCCAGGTGCTGCCGATGACGCCGGTACTCACCCTGATACGCGGCGGCTGGACCGGCGACCTGTCCGCGGGCGAAACCCTCCGCGCGCTCGTGATCGCGGTGGCCTGGATCACGGCAGGAGTGTTTGCTGTACGACGGCGGTTCCGCTGGGAGCCGCGACGCTGAGCCGGGCGCCTGGCCGGCCGGCTCAAGGGGGAGGGCAGGCATGCGGAAAGTGGTGGCCTCGTGGGCCTCATCGCCCCTGAGAGGGTGTCGAGCGGGCAAGCAACCAACGCCCGTGGCCGCTACGCACGCGCGCAGTGCCGCGCCGCGGGCAACCGGCCATCATCGCCCCGAGAGGGGCGGCGACCGGCCAACCAACTGGCGTGCGAAGAGCACACCGCAGAAGGTCGAGAGCTACACCCGGTGGTCCTTCCACTTCCTCTGCCTGGTGGAGGTCTGCGGCTTCGGTATCGCCCCGTTCGGGCAGGTGGGGAGGGAGCTGGCCTGGTGCCTGTTCGCCATGGTGCTCGCCCACGCGGTGCTCTGCGGAGTGACGGCGTCCCGTGCCCTGGACTGGAGGCGCGGCCTCCGTCCACTGCCCCCAGCCCGGCTGTTCGGCGCGCTCACACTCCTCACCGTCGCGATCGCCACCGTGTGCCTGCCGCTCACCGGCACCGACTGGCGGCCCGCCGACCGGGGCAGTCTCACCGCCGGAGCCACGGTCTACCTCGGGGTCCTCTCCTACGGCATCGGCATCCTCGCCCTGGGCCTGAAGAACACCAGGAAGGTACTCATTGCGGTGGCGAGCGGGGCCACAAGCGCCGCCGTGGTCTCCTTCCCGCTCGGCATGCCCGGACCCGCCGCCATGGTCCTGGCCGGAGTGCTCCTGCTCTCCGCAGGCTTTCTCACCTTCGCGACGGTGTTCTCCGTCTGGCTCCTCGACGCCGTCTACCAACTCGACGCCGCCCGCGAGGCCCGGGCCCACCTGGCGGTGGCCGAGGAGCGGCTGCGGTTCGGGCGCGACCTGCATGACGTGATCGGCCGTAACCTCGCCGTCATCGCCCTGAAGAGCGAGCTGGCCACCCAGCTCGCCCGGCGCGGGCACCCCCAGGCCGTGGACCAGATGCTCGAGGTCCAGCACATCGCGCAGGAGTGCCACCGCGAAGTGCGGGACGTGGTGCACGGCTACCGCGAGGCCAACCTCGCCACCGAACTCGCCGGCGCACAGGGCGTACTGAGGGCGGCCGGCATCACCTGCGCGATCACCGGAGACCCGGCCCCGCTGCCCGCGCCGGTCCAGGCGGCGCTGGGCTGGGTGGTACGGGAGGCGACGACGAACGTACTGCGGCACGGCAGCGCCACCCGCTGCACGGTCAGCCTGACCCACCACCCCACCCACACCACCCTCACCATCGAGAACGACGGCGCCCCGGCGCCCACCACCACCCGCTCCCCGGCGGGCAGCCGCCCACCAGCGGACGCTCCCGCCACCGGCCAGCACACACCTGGCGCGCCAGCCGACGGCCACCACACACCCGGCACCCCGGGGGACAACCAGGCCGCACCCGGCACCCCGGCGGACGACCGACCAGCCACCGGCGCCCCGGCCGAGAGCCGGCATGCCCCCGGCCACCCCGTCACCGGCCAGCCCCTTTCCGGCACCACTCCACCCCCGAGGCGCCCCATGCCCACCGCTCCGGCCACCCCGCCCCCTGCCCACCCTGCGCCCGACCCCGACCCCAGCGCGGTCCCCGGCCCCGACCGCTCCCCTGCCCGGCCGGGGCCCTCCGGCGGTACGGGTCTCGCGGGCCTCCGGGAGCGGCTGGCGGAGGTCGGCGGAACGCTGGAGGCGGGTCCGGCAGAAGCCGGCCGTTTCCGGGTGACGGCGGTCGTACCCCGCACACACCACCGCCCCGCCGAGGCCCGGCCCGGAGTTCCCGGACCCCGAGCCGGGGCGTCGCACGCGCACGCCCATGCCGGAGATCCGGATCCGGATGCGCGGGCCGAAGTGCCGGAGGCCAGGGCCGGGGCGGCGGAGCGGAGGGTGTCATGACGTGCATTCGACTGCTGCTCGCGGACGACGAGCATTTGATCCGCGGCGCCCTGACCACGCTCCTCACCCTGGAGGACGACCTGGTCGTGGTCGCCGAGGCCGCCTCGGGCCCCGAGGCCCTCGCCATGGCCCGCGCCCACGCCCCGGACGTCGCCGTGCTCGACCTTCAGATGCCGGGCGCCGACGGAGTAGCCGTCGCCGCCACGCTGCGCACCGAGTTGCCCGACTGCCAGGTGCTGATCGTGACCAGCCACGGCCGCCCCGGCCACCTCAAGCGCGCCCTGGCTGCCGGGGTCCGCGGCTTCGTGCCCAAGACGGTCAGCGCACAGCACCTCGCCGAGATCATCCGCACCGTGCACGCCGGAAACCGCTATGTGGACCCGGAGTTGGCCGCCTACGCCATATCGGCCGGCGACTCCCCGCTGACCGAGCGCGAGACCGAGGTCCTGGAACTCGCGGCCGACGGCGCCCCGGTGGCCGAGATCGCCGAGCGCGCCGCCCTCTCGCCGGGGACCGTCCGCAATTACCTCTCCTCCGCCGTCTCCAAACTCGGCGCCGAGAACCGGCACACCGCTGTCCGTCTCGCCCGCGAGCGGGGTTGGGTATAGTGACGTCGCCGGAGTGCTCGTCACCCCGGGCGCGGGCGCCGATGTGCGGGCGGCCGTCCCCGCGGCGGGCGCTCCCCCGTGCGGGCGGCCCGGCGGTCGCCTGTGGACGTGCGGACGTAGCTCAGTTGGTAGAGCGCAACCTTGCCAAGGTTGAGGTCGCGAGTTCGAGCCTCGTCGTCCGCTCCACACCTAGCCCCCGGTGGCCGGCCACCGGGGGCTAGTGCATGTCTGACTCCCGCACCCGGGTGCGGCCGGGGCGGTTGCGCCCCGGCCGGGCGCAACCGCCCGCCCGGCGTCGGGCTCAGTCCCAGGACGTTCCCGTCAGCAGCTCGTACGCCTCCGCGTACTTCGCCCGCGTCGCCGCGACCACGTGCCCGGGAAGCTCCGGCGGCGGCTGCTCGGCCGCCCGGTCCCAGCCGGACTCGGGGGACGTCAGCCAGTCCCGTACGAACTGCTTGTCGTACGACGGCTGGGGCCGCCCGGGCTGCCACTGGTCCGCGGGCCAGAACCGGGACGAGTCCGGGGTCAGCACCTCGTCCGCGATGACCAGCGTCTGTCCGTCGAAGCCGAACTCGAACTTGGTGTCCGCCAGGATGATGCCCCGGTCGCGGGCGATGTCCCGGGCCCGGCCGTACACGGCCAGCGTGGTCTGGCGGAGCTGGGCGGCGACGTCCGCGCCGACCTTGCGGGCCACCTCCTCGTACGACACGTTCTCGTCGTGTTCGCCGACCTCCGCCTTGGTCGCGGGGGTGAAGATCGGCGCGGGCAGCTCCGAGCCGTCCACCAGGCCCTCCGGGAGCGCCAGGCCGCAGACGGTCCGGCTCTGCCGGTACTCGACCAGGCCCGAGCCCGTCAGATAGCCGCGCGCCACGCACTCCACCGGCACCATGGCGAGGGACCTGCACACCAGCGTCCGCCCGGCCCAGTCGGCGGGGGCGCCCGGGGGCAGGTCGGTGCTCAGCACATGGTTGGGCACGAGGTCCGTGAGCCTGTCGAACCACCAGAGCGAGAGCTGGGTGAGGATCCGGCCCTTGTCCGGGATCTCGGTGGGCAGCACCCAGTCGTAGGCGGAGAGGCGGTCGCTGGCCACCATCACCAGATCGCCCGCCTCGTTCCGGTACAGATCGCGCACCTTGCCGGTGTGCAGATGCACCAGTCCCGGAACCTGGATCGGCTCGGGCTTGTCGACGAATCCGGACACGGTTCCTCCCGCGGCTCTGTCCAAGTGGAACCAATTCTCCCGTATCCCTCTGCCCGGCCACCGCCAGGGCTCCTCCAGGGCGCGCTCGCCAGCCCGGCAGGCCTCGGGGAACCGGGGTCAGGCAGTGGGGGAGCGAGCAACCACGAGGCGCCCGCACCCGGCCCGCGGACCCAGCCTCCTGTCAGGCGCTCAGTCCCGCTTGCAGATCCGGTCGAGGAGGTTGGCCGTGGCGCGCTGCACACGGGTGTCGACGTGCCCGGGGCGGTCCAGCGCCGGGGACCACGCGAAGGTGCCGGAGGCGAACACGAGCGCGCCGGACGGCGCCCGGTACAGGGACGTCTCCTGGTGCCGGGCACCGCCCTCGGCGTCCAGGTACGGGGAGTGGGCGAGCAGGATCCGGCGCCGGTGCTCGGGCAGGGGCGCGCGGGGGAAGTAACGATCAGCCTCACCTGCGACGAGACCCTCCAGTTCGTCGCCCTCCTCCGCGCCGGTCGCCTCCCAGAGCCAGTGGTGGCCGTTGCGGACGATCAGCGGATACGGCTCCGGGACGCGGCCCGCGTACTGGATGCCCAGCAGTTCCTGCTCGGGACGGTCGATCTCCCGCCAGAGCGTGGGCCGCCCGGGGCCGCGGTTCTTGCGGCAGGTCAGCAGCCGGTCGGGCGCACCGGACGGCGAGGGGCCCAGCTCGACCTGCCAGTACATGGTGTTGGCGGACAGGAACACCAGCGAGGTGCCGTGGTCGCGGGCCCGCTCCACGGCCTGGCGCATGGGTACGGACCAGTACTCGTCGTGCCCGGCGAACACCAGGCCCCGGTACCTGCCCGGGTCGACACGGCCCGCGTGCAGGTCGCGGGTGTCGGCATAGGCCAGGTCGTAGCCGTACCGCTCGGCCCAGCGGATGAAGTCGTAGGCGTGGCCCACGTGCAGCGGGAGGCCCGCGCCCGCGTACGGCCGGTCGAAGGAGACCGTGACCGCCGCGTCCTCCTCGCCGAGCAGCCTGCCGTGCTCGTCCCACGCGTGGTAGAGGCTGGCGCCGGTGTGGCCGTCCTCCGGGTAGAGGTTGTACGCCTGCCAGGTGATGTCCGGCAGGAGCAGCAGCAGGTCGGCCACGCGGTCGTCGCGAACGGTGAACGGGACGTGCGAACGGTAGCCGTCGGCCGTGGTGAGCACGGCCACATAGGCGCCGACGTTCCAGTAGCTGGGGATCTGCAGGCGCCAGGAGAGCCACCAGTGGTGGCAGGAGACCGTGCGGTCCGCGCTGAGCGGCGCGGGCTGGACGATGCCGGAGAGCCGCGGGCTGGTCGTGATCTTGGAGGCCCCGTCGCCCGCGTAGTGCCCGATGCGGTAGATGTCCACGCTGAACTGCTGCGGCGGGTCGACGGTGACATGGAAGTCGATCGCCTCCCCCGGCGCGGCCGCGCCCGGTGACGCGAACCCCTTGATCTGGCGGTGCACGTCGTCGGCCGTGCGGAGGCCGGTGGCGGAGCGCTGGTGGGGGATGCCGGCGGCGCCCGGGGCCGGGGCGTGGTCGACGTACCAGGGGACGACATGGCCGGTGTCGTCGAAGTAGTTCTCACTGCCGCGCAGCCATGGCAGGGGCCCCTGGCCGAAGGGATCGGACACCGCGTGCGCCAGCGCGCCCGACTCCCAGCGGCGGATCGGTTGGGGCGGCCGCCTCAGCCCGTCTGTGCCCATCGTGCTCCCCTCCCTCGCACCCGAGACCCCGCTCCACGCCCACCCGGTGCGCGGCCCGGCCCTCAGCACATCACACTACGCAGACAATCGCTCACGGTTCGTCGCGATCGGAAGGCGACAAGAACCTCTTTCCGTACTGTTGACGTTATTGACCGCTAAACGAGGCGTACTGGCTTTTCGGGACGGACACCGATTCGAGTGAGCCAGCCGCGCAATGGTTCGGGGTCGCCGTCCTCGATGAGGCTCAGCACCCGGGGGCCGAGATCGGCGGCACGCTCCCCGCCGACCAGCAGCGAGGGTCCGTCGAGCCAGTCGAGGCCGGGGACGGCACCGGCGGTGTCCACGGCGGCGCAGCAGACCATGGCGGTGACGTGGTCGGCGAGCAGTTCGCGGCCGGTGCGGGGCGGTTGCTTCGGGAAGAGCGGGAGCATGCCCTCGTCCCACGGGGCCCCGTCGGGGCCCCAGGGCCCGGACGCGCTCAGCGCATCCCGGCGTCCACCCAGGTGAGCGGCCTCTTCGCGGGCCAGCTCGGCACTGAGCTCGGCGGCGAGCGCCGCGCCCCGGCCGCGGTGGGCGGCTCCCTGGCTGTCCAGGGCGGGGCCTCGGTTGTCCGGGCCGGCGGGACAGGCATCGGGCGCGCTGGAAGGGCCGTGGGGGGCGGCGGAGCGGCCGTCGGGGGCGGTGGGACGACTGTCAGGGGCGGGAGCCCGGCCGGCGGCGTCGGTACGCCGCCGGTCGTGGTCGGTAGGCCGGCTGTCGTGGTCGGTACGCCGGCTGTCGTGGTCGGTGCTCTGGTCCGGGTTCGTATCCGTGTTCGGGTATGGGTGCCGGGCGCCGTCAGCGCTGCCCGGGGTGATCCCGTGGCTGGAGCGCGTGGCGGGGGCGTGCGGCGCATGCTGGGCGCCGGGCGCGTGGAAGCCTTCGTTGGCGCGGCGGCTCTCTTCGCCGCCGGCTTCCCCGACGGGTTCCGGTGCGGATGAGGGGTCCGGCAGTCCGGATGCGTGGGGTGGTGCGGGGGGTTCCTCGGGGGCGCTCTGCCATTCCGGTGCGCCCGCTCTTTCGGGTGCGCTCGCTCTTTCCGGTGCGCCAGCTCTCTGCGGTGCGCTTGCCTTCTCCGGTGCGCCTGCCTTGTGCGGGGCGCCTGCCTTCTGCGGTGCCGGTGCCCTGCCGGGCGCGCCGGGGGTCTCCGGTGCACCCGTTCTCCCCGGGGCGCTCGCCCAGTCCTGGGTGGCCGGTTCCGTGCGACCGGGGGCCTTGGACGGCAGCGGCGCGGGGGCCGGCTCCGCAAGTGGGTCCGGTGCCGACAGATGGTCCAGCACGCGCGCCAGGCTCGCGTCCGGCGGATCGGAGCCTCCGCCGTGCGCGGCGCCGGCCGGCCGGCGCACCCCCAGGGCGTCGAGCACGCGCTGCAGCCGGGCGGCGTCGGCACGCCACTTCCGGTCGACGACCTCCGCCGGGTACTGCTGCCAGTCCACGGGCACCCAGTCCGGGCCGGGCTCGGCGGGGCCGCCGTGGAAGAGCCGCGCGGCGAGCAGAGACGCGGCCTCGTCGACCGCCCCGGGCTCCTCCAGCAGATCGCAGGCGGGGCGCTCGCCGAGCCGTGACGCAAAGCCCTCGGCAAGCCGGTCGCGACGGGACAGCTCTGTGAGGGCGGCCACCACCCCGGCGTCCAGCCGCGAGGGCCACCGTCCCATCCGCCATGCGGGCAGCGCCACCCTGGTCAGCAGTCTGTCCCACCCGGCGTACGCCAGGCCCACCTGCTCCTGGGCGACGATCCGCAGGCCGTAGTCCACAGCCTGTGCACGCTCGGCGGCGGCCGCGGCGACACCGCGCTCCATCTCGGTGGCGGGCTCGCGGCAGATCCGCAGCAGCAGCCGGGCGGCCCAGCCCGCGCAGCGCAGCGCGGCGGTCGGGAGCAGACCGCGGCCGGGTGCGGCGGCGACCGCGACGGCCGCGTCGAGACCGCGGACGAAGCGCCGGGCCGCTGCTATGTCGGGGTGCGCCGAGGGGCCGGTCCCCGCGACGACGGGGGCGAGGAGCGCGCGTAGCTCGGCGACGCGCATCCACCACAGGAAGGGCGAGCCGATGACCAGTACCGGGGCGGTGGCGGGGCGCCGCGCGCGGGCGGATCCGGCGGCCTGGCTTGCTCTGCCGCCGGCGTCCGTTCCGCCCGTCCGGCCTGTCCAGCCCGTCCGTCCTGTCCAGCCCGTCCGTCCTGTCCAGCCCGTGGTCCTCCGGCGTGTCTTGCCGGCTCTGCCAGTAACGCCGGGCCCGCCTGCCCCGCCTGTCCGTCTGCCCCTCGGGAGGCCGTCGCCCCCGACCGGGTGCCCGGGGTCCGGCCATGCGCCCGGGCCGCTCGGCACCGGCAGGGCGTCGGCGCCCGGTGCGCCGGACTCGGCTCCGCGGCGGGCCCCGCCCGACCCGGCGCGGTCGTCCCGCCCGTCCGTGTGCCCGCGCGCGCCCGCGGCCGGGTCTGCCTGTCCGCCGGAGTCCGCCCGCCCACCGGTTGCGGCGCGGCCGCGGGAGTCCGCCGGCGCGGGCGGCTGGTGGTGCGCCCGGTGCGTACGGTCCTCCAGCCAGCTGTCGCAGTCGGGGGTGAGCGCTATGGCCGAGGGTGCGGGGACCTCCAGGCGGTCAGCCAGGTCACGGACCAGCCGGTAGAGGTCGGGGGCCGCCGTCTCGGAGAGGGTCACCGTGGGGCTGACGGCGGGGCGGGCGCGCGTCACGACCAGGCCGAAGAAGACCGCGGCGAGCAGCACCACGACCGCGAGCGTCGTGACCACCCAGGCTCCGGCGGCCCAGCCAGGGCCCGTGAGGTGCCCGGTGGCACCGCCGACCTGCAGGATCACGGCCACGGCCGCGGGCAGCAGCGCAAGACCGAGGGCCCTGCCGCGGACCCGCAGCACGGCGAGCGCCCGCGCACGGGCGGCCCGCGCCCCCGCCTCTACCGGCGTTCCGGACACCATCGGATGTCACCCCCTTCCGCACTGCCCGCCCGGCGCACGCTGTCCCAGCCACCGCGGACGGACATCCATGGCACTGCTCACTCCCCCACTGTGGCACCCGGCACTGACATCGCAATGTCTATGAGCCAAGTGCCGGAATGCCTGCGCGGCACCCTAGTTGGGGCTCCGAGGCCCGTCAGCAGGAAGCTCGGGCGGTCACTCGATGGAATGGCTTTGGGCAAAGCCGGATGACGTATCCGCCCCCGATCGGGCAGGAGCTCGCTGCCGTGCACCACGTTTCGTGCGCCGGCGGCTCCGGCGCCATCCTGCATGCGCACGCGCTCGCCGGGGCCGGGATGTCCGGTTGCCGTCGGGAACGGACGTTTTCCGTGTGTGCCGATGCTTCGGCGTGTGCGGACGATTCCCGCGCGTACGGCCCCCGGGGCCCGCGGAACGCGGCATTCGGCGACCCCACGGGAATGGTGCCCCTTCCCGTGTCCGGGTGCTCTGTCCCGTACGTTCCCCTGCCCGGATGCTCTGTCCCGTACGTTCCCGTGTCCGGGTGCCCTGTCCCGTACGTTCCCGTGTCCGGGAGGCCCGGCCGCTACGGGCGTCAGGCAGCCGCTACGGTCGTCCCACCGCCCCTTCGGCGGCCCTCGCAGCCTGCGCCGCCTGCGCCGCCTGCGCCGCCTGCGCCGCGATGTCGGTGCGGTGCTGGGAACCGTCCAGCCGGATGCGTCCGATCGCCGTGTACGCCCGTTCGCGGGCCTCGCCCAGGTCGGCGCCGGTCGCCGTCACGGAGAGCACGCGTCCGCCGGCGCTCAGCACCGCCCCGTCCTCGAGCCGTGTCCCGGCGTGCAGGACATACGCGTGCGGGGCGTCCTCCGCCGCGACCTCGTCCAGCCCCTCGACGGGGTCGCCGATGCGGGGCTTTCCGGGGTAGTTCTCCGCGGCGACCACCACGGTGACCGCGGCGTCGTCGCTCCAGCGCAGGGGCCCCAGGTCGGCGAGGCTGCCGTCGGCGGCGGCGAGCAGCACCGCCGAGAGCGGGGTCTTCAGGCGGGCCAGCACCACCTGTGTCTCGGGGTCGCCGAACCGTGCGTTGAACTCGATGACCCGCACGCCCCGCGACGTGATCGCGAGTCCCGCGTACAGCAGTCCGGCGAAGGGGGTGCCGCGCCGCCGCATCTCGTCGACGGTCGGTTGCAGAACGGTCTGCGTCACCTCGTCGACGAGCTTGGGGTCCGCCCACGGCAGCGGGGAGTAGGCACCCATGCCGCCGGTGTTGGGGCCCGCGTCGCCGTCGAGCGCGCGCTTGAAGTCCTGGGCGGGCTGGAGCGGTACCACCGTGCTGCCGTCGGTGACCGCGAAGAGCGAGACCTCGGGCCCGTCCAGGTACTCCTCGATGACCACGCGTCCGCACGCGCGCGCGTGGTCCCGCGCGGTCGCCAGGTCACGGGTGACGACGACGCCCTTGCCCGCGGCCAGCCCGTCGTCCTTGACGACGTAGGGCGCGCCGAAGGCGTCCAGCGCCTCGTCGACCTCCTGTGGGGTGGTGCAGACGTAGCTGCGGGCGGTGGGGACCGCGGCCGCGGCCATCACCTCCTTGGCGAAGGCCTTGGACCCCTCCAGCGCGGCGGCCTGCGCGGACGGCCCGAAGCAGGGGACGCCCCCGGCCCGGACGGCGTCGGCGACCCCGGCGACCAGCGGTGCCTCCGGGCCGACGACGACCAGTCCCGCGTCCAGGCGCTGCGCCAGCGCGGTCACGGCAGCGCCGTCGAGCATGTCGACCTCGTGCAGCTCGGCCACCTCGGCGATGCCTGCGTTGCCGGGGGCGCAGTGCAGGGAGGTGACGGCGGGGTCGAGGGACAGGGCACGGCACAGGGCGTGTTCGCGGGCGCCGCCGCCGATGACAAGGACCTTCACGGCAGCCAGCGTAGCCGCCGGGCGGCCGGCCTCTTGTACGGGCCTCCGGGGGGGTGGGGCGGGAGGGGTTGTGGGTTCCCCCAGAGGTTTGTGGGTTCTCCGAAGGTTTGTGGGTTCCTCTCGGGGTGGGGCGCGGGTGGGGCGCGTGTTCCTTCAGGGTGGGGTGCGTGTTCCTCCGGGGGCGGTGGACGCGGGACACGGGGGTCGGGCTCTGGGTTCGAGGGTTCCCACACGTCCGGTGACGTGCGGTCCGTGACGTGCGGTGCCTGACGTGCGGCCCCTGACCGTCGGCCCCTGACGTGCGGTGATGTCCGGCGGCGGCGTTCGATGGCGGGCGGCGCTCGGCGGCGGCGGGCGACGTTCGGCAGCGCTCAACGGTGGCCGAGGGCGCTCGGGAGCGTCCGGGGCGGCGCCCGGCAGCGTCCGATGGCGTTCAGCCGCGCCGTTCGACGACATGACGACATACGGCGCTATCCGGCGACCCCGTCCAGCGGTATTCGACGACGTCCGACGAGGGCCGGCGAGGTCCGGCGAGGTCCGGCGAGGTCAACGACGTCCAGCGCGGAACAAGCTCATGAGCGGAGGGGCGCCACGACCCTCCGCCGCTCACTCCGCGGCGTACTCCTCCAGGACGGTGGCGCCCAGCTCGCGGACGATCAGGTCGTGGCCGGAGAGTGCGGACTCGTCGAGGTCGGGGTCGTCGTCCTCCGGGATGTCGTCCTCGGGGGCGACCGGCGGGGGCGTACCGGGATCCGGGGACCAGGGACGGGCGGGCGCGGCCGACGCTGAGCCCGTGGCACTCGCGGCACCGGACGCTCCCGGCGCCCCGTGGGACGATCCACCCCGCCCTGGGGCACCGGCCGAGTGCCCCCCGGACGAGGCGGACGAGTACGCCCCGGACGGCCCGGAACCGGCCCCGGGCCCCTGTGCGTCCGGCGCCGGGGCGGGCGCGGGCTGGGACGGGCCTGGCCGGGGCGGGGCCGACGGCTGGCCGAGGGCCCGGCCGCCCTGGGGGCCGGCGGCACCGCCCGCGCCACCGGACGGCGCGGACCCGCCGGACGGGTCGACGATCGCCTCGATGTTCCACTGCACCCCGAACTGCTCGGTCAGCGCCTGGCGGAGTACGTCCTCGCTGCCGCTGCCGGCGAAGTTGTCCCGCGCGCCGGAGTTGACGAAGCCGATCTGGAGGGTCGTGCCGTCGAAGCCCGCGACATGGGCGTTCTGGCTGAGCAGGATCCAGGTGAAGCGGCGGCGGTTCTTCACCGCCTCCAGGATGTTCGGCCAGAGGGCACGGGGGTCGAGGCCGCCGCCCGCGCCGCCGGACGGGGCGGGGCCGGGCGTGCCCCCTGCCGGGGTACCGGCACCCGGGGCTCCCGTGGCCCGGCTCCCCCACCCGGACGTCTCCGCCGCACCGGACGTGGTACCCGGCGCGGACCGCGCACCGCCGCCCGTGGTGGCCGCGGTGGGCCAGCCGCCGGGCCGCCGCGCCGGCGCACCGGAACCGCCCGCTCCCGGGCCTGCGGCACCGCCGCTCCCGCTCTCCGCACCCGCTCCGGGCCCCGTTTCGGAACCGCCCCTGCCGCCTCCGCCGCCCGGGCCGGACTCCCCGCCGGGGTGCCGCGCGGCCGCCGTCGGCCAGGCTCCGGGCCCGGTCCGCCCGGAAGCGGAACCGGCCCCCGGGGCACCCGCGCCGGTGTCACCCGCCCCGGTGCCACCCGCGCCAGGGCCCCCGGCATCCTCGGCGCCCCCAGCGGGCGCCGCACCACCCGCGACCGCGCCCCCCTGCGGAACAGCACCAGCCGCACCACCGGACGCACCACCGCCGACCGCCCCAGGCGCACCCCCCGAGCCGCCCGCACCACCCCGGAGTCCGCCCCCGGAGGCCGCGGCCCCGGCCCGCGCGGCGGCACGTGCGGCCGAGGCCCCGCCTCCCGAGGGCGCCCCGCCCGCACCGGCAACACCAGGACCGCCGGCCCCGCCCGGACCACCCGGACCACCCGGGCCACCCGGGCCACCGGAACCAGCACCTCCACCCGCCTGCCCCGGTCCGCCGGAGCCCGGGCCGGCGCCGCCGAAGGCCGGACCGGAACCGCCGGGGCCCGCCCCCGGCGCATGCGCATCCGACCCGGGCACGTACCCCATGGCGGGCCCGGTACCGCCGGGCATCACCTGGACCCCGCGCTCGATCCGATCGAGCCGGGCCAGCACGGACCGCTCGTCGTCGTAGGCCGCGGGCAGCAGCACGCGCGCGCAGATCAGCTCCAGCTGGAGCCGGGGAGCGGTGGCGCCGCGCATCTCGGTGAGGCCCTCGTTGACCAGGTCGGCGGCCCTGCTGAGCTCGGCGGCGCCGAAGGACCCGGCCTGGGTCTGCATCCGCTCGACGACATCGGCTGGCGCGTCGATGAGCCCCTTCTCGGCGGCGTCCGGCACGGCGGCGAGGATCACCAGGTCGCGGAGCCGCTCAAGGAGGTCGGCGACGAAGCGACGCGGGTCGTTTCCGCCCTCGACGACGCGGTCGACGACCTCGAAGGCGGCGGCTCCGTCGTGGGCGGCGAAGGCCTCCACGACGGCGTCCAGCAGGGAGCCGTCCGTGTAGCCCAGCAGCCCCGTGGCCATGGCGTAGGTCACGCCTTCCGGGCCCGCCCCGGCCAGCAGCTGGTCCATCACGGACATGGAGTCCCGCACGGATCCGGCGCCGGCCCGCACGACCAGCGGAAGAACGCCGTCCTCCACCGGGATCTGCTCCCTGCCGCACACATCGGCCAGGTAGTCACGCAGTGTGCCCGGCGGTACCAGACGGAACGGATAGTGGTGCGTACGCGACCGGATGGTGCCGATGACCTTCTCCGGCTCGGTGGTCGCGAAGATGAACTTGAGGTGCTCGGGCGGCTCCTCGACGACCTTCAGCAGGGCGTTGAACCCGGCCGAGGTCACCATGTGCGCCTCGTCGATGATATAGATCTTGTACCGGCTGGCCGCGGGCCCGAAGAAAGCCTTTTCTCGCAGGTCACGGGCGTCGTCCACGCCTCCGTGGGACGCGGCGTCGATCTCGATGACGTCGATGGAGCCCGGCCCGTTCCGCGCCAGGTCACGGCAGGAGCGGCACTCGCCGCAGGGGGTGGGCGTGGGCCCCTGCTCGCAGTTCAGACAGCGGGCCAGGATCCGCGCGCTGGTCGTCTTCCCGCACCCGCGCGGCCCGCTGAACAGGTACGCGTGATTGACCCGGTTGTTCCGCAGGGCCTGCTGCAACGGGTCAGTGACATGCTCCTGCCCGATGACCTCGGCAAACGACTCCGGGCGATAGCGGCGGTACAGCGCGAGAGACGACACGCCTACGAGGTTAATGCCGCCCACTGACAACGCCCCGGCCCCGACGCACACCGGCCGCGCACAGGCCCGCGCGCCGGTCTCGGCACAGGACCCGGCACACAAGCGCCCCTCACGCACCCGCCAGAGCCAACCTACCCTTGCTGCCTTCCGGCCCTGGGGGAGTTCAGTCAGATAGCGCCACGTGAGGGGCTGCCCACACAGTACCCGATACCGGGCCCCACGAACGAGTTCGCGACCACTCCAGCCCGTCATGTAATGTTTCCGCCGGAGGATTCGCCTAGAGGCCTAGGGCGCACGCTTGGAAAGCGTGTTGGGGGCAACCCCTCACGAGTTCGAATCTCGTATCCTCCGCTCATGCTCTCACCGGGCATAACGCCGTAGGGCCCTCTCGTTTGCGAGGGGGCCCTACGGCGTTGTCTCAGGTCCCGTTGTCCTGGTCTTTGTCCACAAGGGGTGTCCCGGCTCCCCAGATGGCTGTTCCGATCTTCCGGGCCACCTCCTTCAGCATGGGGTCGGTCACGTGGAGGTATCTAGCCCGCATCCGGGCGGCACCGCCCGGCTCCCATCCCATGATCTGGTCGATGACTCGGTCCGGGACGCCGAGCAGCATCAGGACCGTGCCGGCCGTGTGCCGGGCATCATGGAGCCTGCCGTCCCGGACGCCGGCATCGTCCAGGAGTCGCTTCCAGTCGTGGTAGTCCGTGTTCGGGCTCAGAGGTCCGCCGAGCGGCTTGGTGAACACGTACTCCGAGTCGACCCACAGGTCCCCAGCAGCCTTCCGCTCGCACGCCTGCGCCTCCGCATGTGCCCGGAGCATCGCGACGAGAGGACCGGGGAGGGGCACGGCTCGGCGCCCTGCCCGGGACTTGGTGTTCTTGGTTTCGCGCCGTACCTGCACCCGGTCCGGGCAGTACCCCGGCTTCCGCCCGCAGGGAGCCGCATCGGTGCACCCGTGCGCGTACTTGGGTCGGAGCCGGTTCCGGCGGAGTTTCAGGTACTCGTTGTCCAGATCGACGTCCGACCAGCGAAGTCCCAGCGTCTCCCCCTGGCGTAGCCCCAGAGCAAGCGCCAGCATCCACCGGGCGCTGTTCCTGCGCTTGTTCACTTCGAGCAGCAGACTCTGAACCTCCTCCACGGAGTAGGGCTCCACCTCCACTTCCTCTTCCTCGGTCCGTGGCGGCTTGGCCAGCGCGGCGGCGTTCTTCGCGACGTGACCGCGCCGCACCGCCTCACCGAGAGCGGTGCGGACCGTCCTGTGAGCCTGGTGAGCAGTGGTCGCCTTGCTCCCGCTGTTCTGCATCCTGCGGTAAAGGCTCTCCAGGTGCTCAGGCTCCAGGCGGTCGATGCGGTGCTTACCGATGCCGGGGACGAGATGGACCCGAACCGCAACTTCGTAGCCTGCGTACGTGTTCTCGCTGACGACCGGCTTGGCAATGTCCTCGACCCAGTGCCACAGCCACTTCTCGACGGTCCACGGCTTGCCGGGGCGCCGCGCCGCCCCTTCGTCCCGCTGCTTCTCCAGCCGCCGGACCTCGTCCACCAGCTCCTTGCGGGTCGGGCGCGTCAGGTGCCTGCGGTACGGCGTTCCGTCGTCCTTGTAGCCCATCGGCACACGGGCGTGCCAACGGCCGTCCTTGCCGAAGTAGATGGCGGATTCGCCGTTCGCTCTGCGGGTTCGCTTCTTCTCTTCCAACGGAGTCCCTTCAGGCGGCGGCGCCGTTGGCGCGGCGGAGGTGGGCGACGTAGGCCGGTACGGCGTCGGCGGGCACTCGGCGCAGGCGGGTGCCAGCGGGGGTGACGGATTCGAGCTGTCCGGTGCGGATGAGCCGGAAGCAGAGGGTCCGGCCGATGCTGAGGCGGCGGGCGGCCTCTTCGACCGTGAGGAGTGCGAGGGTGGTGTCAAAGCGTTCGGATGCGGGTGCCGTTTCCATGGGAGGTCTTCTCCTTCGGAGCACGACGGAGGGGGTTCGACCCCCTCCCCTGTCAGGTCCGCTACTTCCGCTACCTCCGCTACCGCCCTGGTCAGGGGCATGATCGAGGTAGCGGATAGGGGGTAGCGGTAGCGGATAAATGCGCTACCGGCCCCGGGCGGGGTGCCGGGGGCCGGTAGCGGTTGTTGCGTGTGTGGTAGCGGAGAAATCCGGCTCTTCCGCTACCGAAATGGGGCCGCTGACCTGCGAGGTAGCGGCGGTAGCGGAAGTAGCGGACTTCAGAGGGTGGGGGGTGGCGGGCAGTACCTCGCCCACGCGTCGGCGAGGTCAGAGGCGTAGTAGCCCTTGAGGACTCCGGCACCGGTCTTGATGTTGCGGGCGCAGATGGGCTCGTTGTCCGCAGTCATGTACTCGCGCAGCAGCTTGGCCAGTCCGCGGGAGTCCAGCGGCCGGCCGCCCATGTCCGCCCACGGTGCCTCATCGAGGCTGTGCAGCCGTTCCAGCACGGCGACGGTGGGCAGGCGGTCAATGCCGTTGAGGACCTGATCGCGCAGGTCGGTCAACAGCCGGATGCCGATGCTGCCCTTGTCGTCGGCGCGGGCTGCCTTGACCAGCTCGACGCAGGCGGCGCGAGCACGCTGCGGCCAGTCCCCGCCCGCCGCGTCGGCCACAGCGATCAGGGGTTCCCACACGTCGGCTGGCCGGTCGGTGACCTCCGGCGGGAGCTCCGGGAACACCCCGTCGACCAGGGGCCGTACCGCCTCGGCCCACTTCGCCAGCCGCTCCCGCAGGGCATGGCCCTGCTTGGTGTGCAGCCGCTGCCGGAACGGCTCCACCTTCTCGTTCCGGGCCCGGCGGCGCATGCGGATGATGACGCTGCGGGTGAGGATCGTGTCCGGCAGGGAGCCGAGTCCGGCCACGGCCACGGCGCAGTACGAGGGGAAGGCCTGCACGGTCTGGTTGCCCCCGTCGCCGATGCACCGGTAGGTGACTCCGGAGCGGCGGTGACCTGCGTTGAGGAACCCGCGCAGTTCCTCGTTCTCCCCCGCCTTGGGGCCGAACACGGTATCGATCTCATCGAAGAGGATAGTCGGGCGCCCCTCGGCACCGGAGACGGCGCGAAAGAGGGCCGCCGCGCTGGCGTTGACGGCGACCATCGGCGCGGGAACCAGGGTCTCCACGATCTCCAGCGCCCGGGACTTGCCCGACCCCGGCTCCGGGGAGAGGAACGCCAGCCGCGGCGTGCTGTCGAAGCAGTCGAGCAGGTGCGCGTGGGCGTCCCACAGGGTGACCGCGACGTAGGCAGCTTCCAGGGGGAAGACGTTGAAGCGCCGGTGGAAGCGCTCGACATCATCGAGCAGGGCGGCGCCGTCGGTGGGCGTGCCCGTCATGCGGCGGCCCTCCCTTCACTGGTCATGGTCGTGCGGTGGGGGCACTCGCGGACGCTGGCCCGTGCGGTGAGGTCGGCCACGGCGTCCCGGCCGCGGGCGCGCTCGTGCCTTCCGCAGGCGCACAGCCAGTCCGCGGCCGGCACGGCGCCGCGTCCCAGACCACGCACGGACAAGCCGGGTCGGATGCCGGTGACGGTGGCCGTGTGCGGGTCAGGGCTAAGAGCAGTGGGGACGCCCTTGCGGGCGGCGTCCTTCGGCGCCCTACTGCCGGACCTGGCGCGGCCCGGTTCGGCGAGGCTGGGGCCGGTGGGGGTTGGGGTGATGCTCTTCAGGGAGGGGCGGGCGGGGGTGCTCATGCGGCCCCCTGCTTGGGGTTGTGGGCGATGGACCAGTTCAGGCCGCTGCGGATGGTGGTGCGGCACTCCGCATCCGGCAGTCCGGCCCCCGCTCCCGCCTCCTGAAGAGCCTCCTCCACCACCGTGCGGGGGAGGTCGCCCGAGGCGATGAACCGCCCCAGAGCGCGCGCGGCCCGAAGCAGCGTCGCGTTGCGCTCGCCCTCCGGGGCGTGCTGCACGGCCGCGGTCTCCGCGGTGAGGGCCCTGGTGACGTAGCGCGGGGCCTTGTGGCGCCTGTGGGCGGCGTTCGGGTTGGTGAGTGCCCGCACGGCCTGACGGGGCGTCACAAAGGCGTACAGCCATCCGGGCAGTGGGGCGACGGGTGCCGGGTCGATGATCTCGTAGGTGCCGCCGGGCGTGGTGCTGCCGGGGGCGACGACGTATCCGCCCCAGCCGCGGGTGTCGATGAGTCTGCCGAGCTTGCCCGCGCTGTTGCCGATGCGGGCCCCGGGCGGGGCGGTGAAGTACAGGTGGGTTCCGCCGCTCGCGGTCCGCACGGTGAGCGTGTGGGGGACGGGCTGCCCGGCGCGCTCGCAGAGCGCACCGAAGGTCGTCGCCCCGCAAGGGGCGTCCTTCCTGCTCTTGTCCTTGGGCAGGTCCAGGTCGACCACCAGCAGCCCGGACGGGCCGCAGGCGATGCCGACGTTGAACGGCACGTGGTCCCAGGCGCGGCGGATGCGGTCGGGGTCGGTGGTGGCGCGGTCCTCCCACTTGCGGTGGACGTCGGCGCAGTCGCCGATGCCGGGGCAGGAGCCCTCACCGTGCAGCGCCGGGCGCTTGGTGCCGGGCCGCAGGGGAAAGACGTGCCAGCCGTACTCGGCGGCGGCTAGGGCGGCGTTCAGGGTGCTGCTCATGCGGCAGCCCTCCCGTCCAGCCCCCGCCGCGTGAGCGCCGCCACGTTTTCCAGGAAGACGTAGCGGGGTCGAACGATGCCCACAGCCTGAGCAACGTTCTTCCAGACCTTCGACCACTGGCCATGGATGCCGTCCCTTCGTCCCGCGTTGGAGATATTGCGGCACGGGAAGCCCGCGCCGATGACGTCCGGGGCGAAGGCGTCCCGGACCTGCTGCCAGTCGATGGCTGTGATGTCCCCGAGATTCGGCACCCCCGGGTGATGAGTGGCGAACACGGCCTCGGCGTACGGGTCGCTTTCCGCGTAGGCGACGACCTGGCCACCGATACCGGCACGGACAGCCATTTCGAGACCGCCGTAGCCGGCGCACAGCGCCAGGATCCGCAACGGCTCACCGGCCGCTCGCCGGATGGGGATGGGCTGGGTCATGCTGGAGGCTCCAGTTCTCTGAGTGGTGCTGGATCGAGGGCGGCCCCGGGTCTTTGGCGAGATGAGGGGGCCGCCCTTGGTGTGTCGGGTCAGGGCTGGTAGCGGGCTTCCAGTTCGCGGAGCCAGTCGGGCCAGTGCTCGGGATCTTGGGCGTAGTAGACGACGGTCGCCGCTGGGGAGCCGTCGTGGATGATGCCGGGACGGCTGGGTCGCCACGGGCCGGTGACCTCTGCTCGTACGGCGCCGGGGATGCCGGGGCGGTAGTACAGGGCGCAGGACTTGGGGGTGACGGTGGTCTTGCGGGCGCCGTCCCAGTCGATGCATTCGGGCGCGCCCGCCACGGGCAGGGTGATGCAGATCAGCTCTTGGTCACGCACGGGACTCCTCAGGTCAGGGCTGGTTGCTGGTCTTGGCCCCTACGCCGGTTGTCTGGCTGTGGACGTTGCGTTGGTCCTGGTAGACGGGGCCCTCGTAGTGGTGGTGGACGTCCGGGGGGCTGAGAAGGACTGGGAGAGCCGGGACGGCCGCCGATCTTTGGCGAGATGGGGCGGCCGTCCCGGGGTCGGTCAGAGGGCGCCGTTGCGGTGGTGTAGGTCGAGGGCTTCGGCCTCGGTGAGGTTGCCCATCTCGACGTCGGCTTCGATGTCGTCGTACTCGCGCTGGTCGCAGTCGTCGCAGCCGCAGTACGTCCACGAGCCGTCGATGAACTCGGCTTCGCACTCCACGGTGAGTCTCCTTACTCGGATTCGATGTGGTGCTAGGTGCTAGAGGGCTGGTCACAGCAGGTATGGGCCGCTAGCGGGGGTGCTAGGTCTAGCGGCTGTGACGTGCCGTGCGGGTGGGCTGCTAGGTGCCGTCAGTGGTGGTGGATGGTGCCGTTGGCGCGGCCGAAGATGCCGGTGGCGGTGATGTTCTGGGTGATCTGGGTGGGCGCCCGCCGGGCGGCGGCGAGCTTGCGGGCGCGGCCGAGGAAGGCGGCCCCGGCGGTGCCGCCGGCGGCGATGAGGGCGACAGCGGCCCACAGGGCGTGGCTCATGGCGATCAGTCCTGGTGCGGCGTAGGAGAGGCCGATGCCGCCGCCGGCCAGGCCGGTGCCGACGGTCGGGGCGAGTAGGGCGGTGGTCTTGGCCCACGCGGGGACCGACTGCAGGGCCTGGCTTGTGGGGGTGGGGAGGGTGGCGGTCGGGGCGGGGTCGGTGTAGGCGAGGGTGCGGATGCCGTTGGGGAGGGTGACCATCTGGACGCCGGGTGGGATCTCTGCGGGGTGCATCGGGCGGTGGGCGAGGGGGCCCGGGAAGGCGTGGGGGTCGGTGGGGTGGATGGTGATCTGGGTGGGCTGGTGGATGTGGTCGGGGTAGGGCATGCGGGGCCTTCCCGGGGGTGTGGGGCGGGCCCGCGCCGGGAGGGGCGCGGGCCCGCGTGGCGAGTGTGAGGGTGAGGCGTTAGGCGGCGTGAGCGGCCGCTGTTAGACACCCGTAACGGCGCGTCTGCCTAGGGGTTTGGGTGTTAGGTCCCCGTAACGCGTTACGAGGTGTTAGGCCGCCGTGAGGGCGGGGACGATGCGCCAGCGGCCGGTCTTGCTGGTCGGCTCCAGGCGTCCTTCCAGGGCGGCTTCCTTCAGCCGCAGGGACACCCATGTCCGGGACAGGCTGTGGCGGTCGCACCAGTCGGTGAAGTCCTTCGGGCCGACGACCATGAGGCCCTGCTCCTCGAACTCGCGCAGCGCGTCGGCGAAGAGCTGGCGCGCTTCGTCGGGGTCGGGCTTGCGGCCCTGCTGGGCGAAGATCGGGGCGTCGTCGCCCTGCTCGGCCGGGGGGAGGTCGGCTTCGGGGTCGATGCCGGTGTCCTCGGGGTCCACGAGGGACGCGGTGTTGGTCATGTCGTCGTCCTCAGCGGGGTCCGGGGTGGGCTGGTCGGCGGTGCGGCTGGTGTAGAGCTTTCCGGCGATGCTGGTGGCGGACTGGGTGGTGATGGGGTCGGGGTGGGCGCCGTTGCGCTGTGCCCAGGTGGCCAGCAGTTCCATGACGGGCACGGCGCGGTGGGTGAAGCGGCGGGTGCGGCCCGGGGAGGGGTAGCGGTCCTCGGGGATCCCGGGGGAGACGACGTAGCAGTAGCCGGGGCGCCGGTTGCCCCAGGCGCCGGGGTGGGCGCCCGCGTCGAGAACCCTGTCCGGCAGGGAGAACCCTTCGTCGCGGGGATCGCAGCCGAGCGCAACCACGGAGGGCAGGGAGGCGCGGGTGCTGGTGGACATCTGGTCGTAGGAGGGTCGCTGGAGGGAGACGATCAGGCAGACGCCTGCGGAGCGGGCTTCCTGTGAGATGCCGGTGAAGGCGTCGTCGCCGAGCGCGCGCAGGGTGTTGGCGGCTTCCTCGAACCAGGTGACCAGGAAGGGCATGCCGGGGCAGCCGCAGGGCTGGCCGTCGGGGCGGCAGGTGTGCTCGGTGCTGGTCTGCTGCTGGGCCGCCTCGGGGGCCCACTGGCGGTAGTGGTGGGCTCCGAGCCAGCGGGTGCGGGCCGGGATGACGGCCTGGACGGCTTCGACCATGACTTCGGTGCCGGTGCCGCCCTCTACCGGCCAGTCGATACCGGGCAGCAGGGGCCGGAAGTCCTGGAACGACTTCGGGTCCGACAGCCACAGCACGACGTCCCGGCGGGACATGATCTCCGTCATCAGGTTCAGGGCGGCGTCGCCCTTGCCCGATCCGGACACCCCGGCCACCAGCACGTGGGTGCTGTTGCGGCCGGCCTCGGGGTCACCGGGCAGCCAGAGGACGAGCGGCGAGCCGTCGTCGTAGCGGCCCAGGAGCAGCGGTTCCGCGATCGAGCCGCCCAGGTTCGACGGGCCCTCCCACTCGACCACTTCGGCGAGCATGTCCTCGGGGACGATGACCAGCTCCCCGCGGCGTGCGGAGTCGGGGTCAGGGATGTAGCGCACGGCGCTGGTCGGCAGGTCGAGAGCGGAGGCGATGTTGCCCAGGCTCTTGGCCATGTCGTCGTTGGTCTGCACCCCGGCCTCCAGGGCCACCTTGGCGGTGACCCGGTTCGGCTCGACCTTCGCGGCGCCGATCTGGGCGCGGGCCAGGCCGACCTTCTCCAGCAGCCCCTTGTCCGAGGACTGCCCGGTGGGGTCGGGATTGCGGCGCAGGACCATCCGCACGTTCCAGCTCACCGCGACCGCCGGGCCGCCCATCAGGTACATGTCGTCAATCGGGCCGGTGGTCGGCCCGGCCAGGCACGCGGCCGTGAGCCAGGCGGAGCCTGCGGCGACGGTGATGGCGGAGTGCAGGCGGCGCTGCTTGCTGTTGTCACGGGCGGCCCACCAGGTGACGCCGGTCAGCGCCACCGAGGTGAGCGTCAGGCCCACAGCGGCGCCCGCGCTGTCGGCCCAGCGGGCGTTGCCGAGGACGCCGGCCAGGCCGGTGCCGGCGACGCCGAGCCAGGGCGGCATGTGGGGCTTGGCCCGGTGCAGCAGGTACTTGCCGATCCCCGCGGCGTCGGAGGCGCCGCGGAGCTGTTCCTCGTGCTGCCGCTCAGCGGCGGCGTGCTCGGTCACCATGAGCGTTCCTCCCTTACTGCTGGGCCCAGTCCATGCGCGGGCCCTGCGGGCGCCGGGCACGGTGACGGACGCGGTTGATCTCCTCCTCGTACTGCTGCTGGAATGTCGCGTACGTGGCGGCGGCGTTCATGGCCGCGGAACGCAGTGCATCCGCGGACTTCTGCAACTTGCGGGCCACCTTGTTCGCCCTGCTACGCGAGCCACCCAGGCGGCCCTCCGGGTCCGGCACGGCCCCGAGCACGCCCTTGAGGATCTCGGCGCCCATGGCCACCTCAATGGACAGGGCGACCCCGGCGGCGCGCAGGCTGTTGCAGTAGTGCCGCACCTGCGCCGGGGAGGAGAAGTCCGGCTCCGGCAGAAGCGTCTGCCCCTGCCCGCCGCTGCTGGACTGCCTGCCGGACTGGGCGGGGGCGGTGTTGGTGCGGTTGCCGGCGTTGACGTTCAGGGTGATGCCGGGCGCGAAGGTGGCGCCCCACTTCGCGGAGTTGGTGAACTTGTGGGTCGGGTCCGCGGATGCCGCGGCCGGGCCGGTGGTGTCGTAGGCGGTCATTCAGTGCTTCCTTCCAAGACCGAGGAGCAGCCAGAGAGACTGAGCAGCCAGGGCGAGCAGCACCCACGCGGTGTCGAGGGCGCCGGCCAGCGGACCGAAGGCGGCGGCCAGGGCGAGCCAGGCCAGGGCGGAAGTCACCACGGCGGCCTGTAAGGCGGGCACGAGGTGATCGAGCGGGTCCCGCAACCGCAGATGGCCATGAACGGCCAGCCACACGGCCGGGACGGCCACCGCCGGGGCGAGGACCAGCGAGGTCCACCAGCCCAGCGCATGCAGCACCACAGCCAGCGGCACAGCCGCCACGGCCGCGCCCGCCGGGACGAGCGGGCGGCGGTGGCGCCACAGCCACCGCACCACCGCACCGGCGGCCAGCAGGGCCCACGACGGGCGGTGCGGCACCACGACAAGGAACGGATCCGAGCGGTGCCCGCGCTGATGCGGGATCCGCACAGCCGTCACACCCGGACCACGGCCGGTCGTTCGTTTGGACACAGGGAAAACCCCCAGATCAGGAGAGGGGCCCGGCCGCGTGTGGGATGCGGCGGCCGGGCCAGGGGACGGCGGGAGGGTTCAGACGTGGTGGTGCGGGTGAGCGGCGGCGATCTCCTGCCAATGGCGGTTCTCCGCGGCGCTCACGTGCCCCAGGCTGACCTTGAAGTCGCACCCGGCCTCGCGGCAGCGGTGCGTAGTCATAGAGGCGGTCTGCACGATGCGGTCGAACAGCTCCAGCAGCGAGCCGAAGACGCCGAACCAGCACGGGGCGATCAGCAGCGGCGGCACGTCGTAGGCGGCCAGGCGGACAGCGACGGCCGTGGCGATGCCGACCGCGGCGGTTACTTCGATCAAGAGCGGCAGGTGGCGGCGGACCCGGGAGGGCTTCATGCGGACTCCAGAGGGAATGGACCGGACCGGCAGGTCCAGGGGCTGGTGGGGTTGGTCAGAGCGGGACTTCGCACAGATCGGCGCAGGTGACGCACATGCCGAGCGTGGGTGGGATGACGTACCACCTCTGCTGTCCGCACTCGGGGCAGGTGCGGCGGGCGGTGTTGGCCTTAGCCAGCGCCGCCCACCGGGCTGGGGTCATCGGCCGCACGGGCTTCGCGGCGTCGATGCGGTAGAGGTAGGCCACCAGTGGCGGCCGGCGCCGCCGGGACCGCCGAAGCTCCGCGGCCACGTCCTGACCACCCGGCCGCAGGCCCCGGGACCGGAGCTGACGGCGCGTGGCCAGCCCGTCGGGTGCGCAGCGCCAGGGGTAGACGGGCAGGCGGCTCACGGGGTGTTCTCCTCGTGGGACATCAGCACGCCCCACGCCTTGCGGACGCGCTGCTCCCCGCCGACGTATCCGGCGTCGCGGAAGGCGGTCGCGGCCTGCCGGTAGGACATGGGCGGGTCGGCGGAGTAGCGCAGGTGCCGCAGCACGACGATGAGCTGAACGTCGGACAGCGGCTCACCCGTGGCGGGGGTCGTCACGCCCGCGACGGCCGCGACCTCTTCCAGCGTCACGGGCCCCTGCGCCGGCAGCTTCACCATGTCCGGATCAGGCTCCGCCGGGGTGGGTGTGCCGGTGGGCGTCACGGGCGTGACGCCGGGGTCCGTCGCGGGAGTCACGGGCTCGGTGGCCTGCGGCTCCGGCTCCACGGGATCGGGCGTGACCTGCGCGTCCTGCTGCGGCTCGGGCTCCGCTGTGGGCAGAGCCTCACCCTGGACCGCCGGGTGCTCTACAGCGGCCGGTGCGGGGGCCTGGGGGGTGTCGAGGGCGGGAGGCGTCACGGCCGTGACGGTGGGCGTCACGGGTGTGACGGGCAGGGCGAACATGCCCGCCAGGGCCGCATCCGCGCCGTCGGTCATCCGCTCGCGCTGCACGTCCACCAGGTGCGCACCGAGCTGCATATCCCCGGTGCCGACCTTCTTGGCCAGCTTCCAGGACTCCAGCTCCGATTCCTGCCGGGCACCCTTATCGGGGTGGTTCGCGGCGCGGGCCCGGTGGTAGGCGAGCCGCTGCATGACCGCGGCGTTGCGGCGCTGGGCTTCGGCGTCCACGCCGGTGCGGTAGACCACGATCCGCCGGGCCAGCAGCCCCATACCCTCAGCCGAGACGCACATGGCCATCGGAGTGACCGCGAAGACCACCGCTTCCGTGGTCGACTTCGCGACGGCGGCGCCGGTCAGGGAGGCCACCGCGGGCAGCGTCCACAGCCCGATACGGACCGGGGCCGGGGACGACTGCCCGAGCATGGTCAACCCGACCAGGGTCAGCGCCAGAACCAGCGTCGCGCCTTCGCCGGCCGCTACTACGCCGAGCGCGGTGGCGGACCGCTTGAAGACGGACGTGATGTTGCTGTAGGTGCCGTACGCACCCAGGCTCCCGAAGGCGACCATGGGCACCGCGGCGGCACCCAACACGACCTGCTGGCCCCTACTCAGGGACCGCTGTACCGGCGTGCTCACGCCGCACCCCCGTCCACAAAGGGGATGTCGGTGTAGCCGGTCAGGTGCACCTCAGCGCCCGCGTAGTCGGTCGACGCCTTCAGCACACGCGTCGTGCCGCTTCGCCCGCACTGGACCCCGTGCGTCACCTGCTCCGGCGGCACGGCCAGCGCCTCCCGCCACGCCTCAAACGCGTCCAGACCCTCGTGGAACCGCAGGTTCAGCCGCTCGGGGTAGACATCGGTCAGGTCGACGTTCGGGGCGGGCAAGTGCCCGAAATCCGCGGCCAGCAGCCGCAGCACCCGCAGGGGCGCGGCCAGCGCGTCCAGCGTCAGTCGCTCGCTCACGCCGCACCACCCATCTCGGCGAAGCGGTTGGCGAGGCCGGTGACGCGGTTGGCCAGGTCGCGCCGGGCGCCCAGCACCCGGGACTCCGCCCGCCGCAAGCGCCGCGCGTCCAGCTCCGTGGCCGGGCGGTCCAGGAGACCGATCTCCACGTCAAGCAAGTCGACCTCCGCCAGAACGACGGGCATCTCCAGCCCGGTGGCGTACAGGTCCACATCCGTGGGCTCCACCCACGGTGAGGGCTCCGTAACAGAGCCCTGATCAGCACCGATGTGCTTCATCGGGTCACGTTTCCTCTCGGATCTGGAACGGCCCACAAGAGCGGCCCCGGTGCGTCACCACCGGGGCCGCGGCCGTTCAGGGAAGCGCCACACCGCCAAGCGGAGGGCGAAGTGCCCCGGCCGGGAGTCGAACCCGGCCTTCGACCATCGGGGCGGTGGTGCCAGTCGCGGCGCGTGCGCCGACGCCGCGGCGAGATGACCCTTCGGGATGTGGCGGGTCAGCGTGCGGTGGCTGCGCGCAGGATGTCGGCGTGGTCGAACGCCACCTGCTCCGGCAGCGCGGTGAGCGGCCACCAGCGGGCCACGGCGGCGTCGTCCCCGGCGGTGATCGGGGTACCGGCCGGGACGGTGGCCTGGTAGGCGACGGTGACGTACCGGCCGCGCGGGTCCCGGCCGGGCTGGTCCCACGTGCCGATCTGGCGCAGGTCAGCGGGCGCCACGGTCAGCCCGGTCTCCTCTGCCAGTTCGCGGGCTGCGGCGGCGCGGCTGGTCTCACCCGGGTCCACATGGCCCCCGGGCAGGGCCCAGTGCCCCGTGAACGGCTCGTCGCCGCGCTGGATGAGGAGCACGTGGCCGTCGGGGGTGACGGCAAGGACGTCGGCGGTGTACCGGATGGTCTCGAAGAGCTCAGCACTGGTCATGAACACACTCCAGGAAGGTCAGGAATCAGGTTGGTGGTGCGCGCCCCGGACCGGATCCGATCCGGCGCCCTCGCGGCTTGTCCGGGGCTGGCCGGTCCGAGTACCGGTCAGGCGAAGTACGCGCCTGCGGTCATCACGAACCGGTCGTGTGCATCGAGTGCGGCTTGCCGCATGGCCTGAAGTTCGGCCAGGTCACGGGCATCGCGCATGACGTAGGTGGCGGTCGTGGCGTCAGATCGCCTGGACCTCCAGGAAGAGGAGGGTCCCGTCTGCACAGCGGATCCCGACGGTGCTGGGGTCATCGGGGATCTCGTCGGCTGCCTCGACAGCAGGGTGTGGGGTGGTGTTCAGGTGCTCGCGAAGTACGTTGGCCAGCTCTTCTGTGGTCACAGGAACTCCCTTGGCGCTGGTTGCTCGGGCGGTGATGAGGTGAGTGGGAGCCGCGGTCACGGCGACCGGGGGACGGATATGCCGTGACCGCGGCGATCGAGGGGGTTACTGGCTGGTGAGGTGCGCGGCGTCGCTCTGCGCGTCGCGTGCCTGCTGCTGCATCCATTCACGTTCCGCGCCCGTGGCGGGCGGGTCGTTGTCGATGGCAGCGGCCACGTTCTCCCCGTACTGCTGCAAGTGCTCAGCGAGATCCACGCTCACTCACCACCCGCAGCGGCCCGGAGCTCCGGGCTGGTGTCCCCCGGACGGACCGGCCGAGGCGAGCGGACCGGATCCAGAGCCCAGAAAGTCGGGAAGAGGTACGGGTGCGACGGCCGGCGGATCGGCAGCGGCTCCTTCGTGCGCTCGTGCTCGCTGCCGGCCATCAGCGGCGCCCCCAGCCGTTCTCGCTGCGCCGGTTCTGCTCCGCGTTCTTGCGGGACAGCTCTTCCCGCTCCGCATCTGTAAGACTGGTGAACACAGGTTCCTCCACGTCAGGTGCCTGTACGCGGCATCCCGGGGGGCATCCCGGGATGCCGCAGGCATGGAGTCGGGCTCTCCGGCTCCCCGCGCTCCCGCCCGTACGTCCTCACGCGGTGCGCGGAACGGACGGGCGGGAGAGGCAGCCGGCCGCAGCGTCAACGCTGCGAGACCAGAGCGGACCGGAGATGACCGGTACGCCGCTGCCGCGGAGTACCGGTCCCGAGCCGGGAAATCGGGCGCGTCATCGTCACTGCTCTGACGCCAGCAGGGCGACGCCCACCAGGTGGCGCCCCGAGGGGTTTCCTCCCGAAAAGGAGGCATGATCCCCCGGGCCGTTTCTCCAGAGCTGGCGGGCAAGGAAGTGGTCGCCGGGCGGCCATCACCCGGGCCGTTGCGGGGACGGGGACTCTCACCCCGTCGACTTGGCACGCTGTTCAGTTCTCAAGGCACAGACGCTTCCTTCGAACCCCTTCCAGGGCCCTCCGGGCGTTGCGTTGTAGTACCTGTTTTACAGGTACTGTATGGGGGTGCGTCAAGTCAGCCGGTCGAGATCCTTGGATTTGCTGTCGGCTTCCTTGTCGCCCCATCAGAATCGCCGCAGGTCGGGGGACTTGGTTACCCAATCTCTGGACAGCTCCGGGTCATCTGGCTACCGTCAAGACGTCCCTAGACGTCCCCTCGGAGGGTGAGATGTCCAACGAGCGCTTAAGGTCTGCCCTCTTGGCTCAGGGCATGTCTGTGCAAGACCTCGCGGAAGTGATCGGGGTCAACCCCAAGACGGTCGAACGCTGGATCGCTCAGGGGAAGGTGCCGTACCGGCGGCACCAGTACGCGACGGCAACGGCACTCAAGGTCGACGTGACGACGCTGTGGCCGGACGACGGCAGGGCTGTCGAGAGCGCCGCCGACCTGAGCAAGGCAGAGATCGTCACCGTGTACCCGCACCGACACACGGTGCCTCCGAGGCTCTGGCGTGAGATGTACGCGCGGGCCAGCAAGCATCTGGACGTGCTGGTGTACTCCGGGCTCTTTCTGTCGGAGGACCCCACGGTCCTCGACATCTTCAAAGCGAAGGCCGGAAGCGCCCAGGTCCGTGTGCTGCTGGGTGATCCCGGCTGTGCGGCGGTCAAGCAACGAGGGATAGACGAAGGTCATCAGATCATGGATGGCAAGATCCGGAATGCCCTGCTCAACTACAGGCCGGTCGTGGCGAGCCGCCCGGAGATCGACCTACGGCTGCACGACACGACCCTGTACAACTCGATCTATCGGGCTGACGACGAGATGTTGGTGAATCCCCACGTCTACGGGATCGGGGCCTACTTGGCGCCCGTCTTCCATCTCCGTCGCCTGCCGGGTGGCGGCCTGTTCGACACGTACGCGAATAGCATCGAGCACACCTGGGAGGGGGCCCGGAAGGTCACCGATCGCGACATCACAGGAGGCTGACCATGGGACGCATCGACTACTACCACGACCCGGACGCTCCGCCGGCCAACTCCGTCGTGCCATCGGTCGTGGCGTTCGTGCAGAACGAGACCGGGGACATTCTGGTGATCGAGCGGTCCGACAACGGACGCTGGGCCCTGCCGGGCGGCGGGCACGACCTCGGCGAGTCCATCAAGGACACCGTGGTCCGGGAGGTCTGGGAAGAGACCGGCCTGAAAGTGGAGGTCGTGAGCCTGTCCGGGATCTACACCGACCCCGGCCACGTGATGCAGTACGACGACGGAGAGGTACGCCAGCAGTTCAGCATGTGCTTCCGCGCGCGGCCGGTCGCAGGCGACCTGCGTACGAGCGACGAGACGACGCAGGTCCGCTGGGTCTCCCCAGCGGACCTGCTGAATTTCGACGTACACCCGACCATGCGACTCCGGATCGAGCACGCGCTAGACCGGAGCCGGACGGAGCCCTACATCGGCTGACGCTTGGCCGCGGCCACCCGTTCGAGCACGCGGGCGGTGCTTGCCAGGATCTCCGGTTCGGCGCGGCGGATGAACGTGCCGATCAGGCTGTCCGGCCCGTAGCGGCCGGAGATCTCGTTGATCCGGTCCACCGGATTCGTGGGCGTGCCGTCCGGCGTGGTGTTCATGTCGCAGTAGCAGAGCGCGTCATTCAGGCTCTCGTCCATGCGAGCGAACTCGGCTTCCAGTTCCTCTCGCAGACCCCGGGCTTCAGCCTCCATCCACGCACAGGAGTGGTGTGCGACCAGCCGCACAAGACGCTCATCAGCGCGCGCAACAGCACGGAGGTACCGCGCACCGTCCAAGGGATGAAGCCCGGTCTTGATGAGATCCGGCGAGTAGCCGATGTCGTGCAGCACCGCAGCGGCCGTCAGCAGATCGGCGTCCGGCCCGAGACAGGGCGCGAGCGTCTTCGCCCGGGCGGCGACGCCTTGCGAGTGTGCCCATCGGCGGGGCAGCGGCTCGGCGAGCAGGGATTCGGCGAGCGGGTACGCCCACTCAGTCAGCGACGACAAGGCTAGAAGTGCTCCTCTCGATTCGGCAGCGCGCGGACCGTCCGCACCGCTCCCTGTCTTCCTTCCGAAAGCCAACCGGCGGCTTCCAGCTTTTCCAGTGCTCGGGTGACAGTCGGACGCGATGCGCCAAACCGTTGAGAGAGCGCCGAAGCGCTGGGGAACGGATCCCCGACCTTGAGCTTGTCGTCGGTGAAGACGTCGACAATACGGTCGGCAAGTGGGCGGCGGTCCGCGTGATGACCACTGCGGATCACGCGCCAGCGCCCGCCTGGTACGGGCTCCGCGAGTCCCTGCTCACGAAGCACGCCGAACACCCGAAGTGCCACACCACGGGAGACCCCGTGGTCGCGCATGATCTCTGCTGCGGACGGGAGCTCCGTCATCTCCGGGTGCTTCTCGATCCGCGCGCTCAACACGTCTGCGATCTTCAGAAAGGTCCCCCGAGGGCTGGCCTGCCGCGACACTCGCACTCCCTCTCTGTGTCTGTCGTCGGGGTCAAGCGTCGCATGCCGTAGGCCAGGAGTGGAGGTGGCCCGTCTGGGCCACCTGGTGTCGCGTGTGGTGTCAGCCGTTGCCTCAATCACCCCATCCTTGTCCTGATCTTTGTCCAGTGCACCGCGGGACGCTGCTGTTCATGGCGGTACACGCAGCTCGTCTGACCTGCCGAGTGAACCGCCGTGAACGGCCCCGCACGGCCATGCGGACAGTTGGAAAGCGTGTTGGGGGCAACCCCTCACGAGTTCGAATCTCGTATCCTCCGCAGCCGCCTGAACAGGCGAAACGAGGAGTCGGACCGCTCTGCGCGGTCCGACTCCTCGTTGTGCGTTGGTCTCAGTTTTGGTCTCGTTTACTTCCGACATTCAAGGCATTCTTCTCGCATGTGCGGCTCGCCGCTCCCGCGAGCTTTGATCCCCTTCAAGGGGGGCACTCGCGGATGCGGCATGGCGATTACCGAGCGGCATCCGCGCAGGTACGCACCGCTCACAATATAGGGGTATGTTTCATGGAGGCTTACTTCTATATCTGGGGTGTGGCATGGACAAGCCTGCCGAGATGTTCGACCGGGACTACGAGTGGTCGTCGCTGAGGCGGTTCATCACCGACCCACAACCGGGCGCGACTCTCGGCGTGGTCTCCGGACGTCGCCGCCAAGGCAAGACCTTCCTGCTGGACGCCGCGTGCCGCGCCGCCGGAGGTTTCTATTTCGGTGCGACCGAAGCCACGGACGCCGAGTCACTGCGGAGGATCAGCACCGCCCTGACCGATCACGTCCGGCCCGCCAGCCCGTTCCACTTCGCCAACTGGTCCGAGGCGGTCGACACGCTTCTTGCCCTCGGCTCCGAACGCCCCGTCCCCGTTGTGATCGACGAGTTTCCGTACCTGGCCAAGGCCAACCCGGAACTGCCCTCAATCATCCAGGAGGCTCTGCGGCCCCTGCGTGATCAGCGCACCCGCTCGCGCACTCGGCTGCTGCTGTGCGGCTCAGCGCTGTCCTTCATGGGCCGGCTACTGTCGGGCAACGCCCCGCTGCGCGGACGGGCTGGCCTGGAACTGGTCGTCCGCCCCCTCGACCACCGCCTCGCCGCGGACTTCTGGGACATCACCGACCCCCGTCTGGCCATGAAGGTCAACGCGATCGTCGGCGGCACGCCCGCCTATCGGCGCGAGTTCGCGCGCGGCGACACTCCCAAGGGGCCGGACGACTTCGACGACTGGGTTGTCCGCACCGTCCTCAATCCCGAGACCCCCCTCTTCCGCGAGGCCCGCTACCTGCTCGCCGAAGAGCCCGACCTTCGCGACACCGCCCTGTACCTGTCCGTCCTGGCCGCCGTCGCTGATGGCAACGCCACCCGAGGCGGCATGGCCAGCTATCTGGAACGCAAGGCCACCGATATCGCGCACCCCATCAACGTGCTGGAAGACGCGGGACTGCTCCACCGCGACGCGGACGCATTCCGTGACAACCGTCCCACGTATCGCATCGCAGAACCGCTGATCGGCTTCTACCATGCGATCATGCGCCCGGTATGGGACCAGCTCGAACGCCCGGGCAGTGCGACACGGGTCTGGCAAGCCAGCCGCCGACGCTTCGTGAGCAATGTCCTGGGGCCTCATTTCGAACAGGTCTGCCGCGACTGGGCGCTCCATCACGCCGATCCCGACCTTCTGGGCGGTCTGCCCGCCCACGTGGGACATGGCGTGGTGCGCGACTCCGAGGCCCGCATCGGCCATGAGGTCGACGTGGCGGTGATCGGCATCGCCGACGTCGGCAAACCTCCGCTCCTGGCCATCGGAGAGGCCAAGTGGAACGACACCATGGGCATTGCCCACATCGACCGCCTCCGGCATATCCGCAGCCTTGTCAGCCAGGCCGGACGTTATGACACCACCGACACTCGGCTCATCTGTTTCAGCGGAGCAGGATTCAACGACAAAGCCCATGCAGCAGCGGAAGCCGACACTGATGTCCGTCTTATCGACCTGGCTGCGCTCTACAGCCAGGAGTGAAGGCGCGCACCGAGACCGGAACGGCAGCCACCACGGAGATGATCAGCTGCCTTCAGCTGGGGTTGTCAGGACGCTGCAATAGATAGCCCCAGACAGGGTCCAGTGCCTCGTCGTCCAAGGCCAGGGAGTCGGACCAGTGACGCTGTTCGAGCGGAGCAAGCAGGTCCTCAATGGTGCACAGCCAAGCCTCGCACAGGGCACGCAAGAAGAGCCCGTAAAGGCCACCGGACATTCGCCACCAGACCTTCTCCCAGGTCAGAGTGGGATGGTTGCGCGCGGATTCATACTCCGTGTCACGGTTCAGAATGTCCGGGAAAACGCCTGCGAAAGGAGGAAGAGGCGCTCTCAGGAAGAAGACGACCCAGTTGTCGGGGAGTTGCACGTTCCGTCCCGACAGGTAGTGATAGACCTGCGGTGGCCGGGTCCGGGCAGCGACATTTGGGCCTGATGCCAGGAAGACTTCTGTCCGCTGTGCGGCCCATGCCGCGACATCGATCGGACGGAGCAGGCCCTGTGCTGTAAGGGCAAAAGCGATGTCGTCCGAGAGGCTGTTGCACGCACTGTGCAGCGTGCTGGCCAGTTCCACTTGGACCGAGTTGCCGAAGTGCCCGATGTCGCGAAGCTGTTGTTCCTGGGTGCGCAACCACTGACGAACCTGAGCCTGATCTGCCACCAGGCTCGCCTTGTCCCTCGAAGCCCGGCTGGGCTGACCGGCAAGGTATCCGGCGAAGGCCATTGTTTGGTCAGCCAGGAAGCCGTTCACTGGGACAATCCCACTGAAGTTGCCTTGCCCTTGGTAGTTCAAGTCCGTCCAGAGTGTGGCCAGTCCGATGCGCCGCCCGGATCCGTCCACCAGCTCTGTTGCCCGTTCAACAAAGGCGTCACGCAGTTGGAGACGTTGCTTCTCTTGCCCAGCACGCCAACTGTCCATCAAGGGTGGGTAGAGGCGATCGAAGACTTCCTCGGGTGCTCCTGTGGCCAGTGCGAAGGGTGGAATGGTGTCGGACTGCGTCGCATCGGGCTCCCAAATGCGGATCGGGACAGCGTTCTCCAGGACCAGTCGGCGAATCAACTGGCCGAGCCGATCATCGCTGGTCCTGCGGAGGAGCCCCTGAATGTCATAGGGGTTCATCTTGAGCCTGACGCGCACCGTCGTGCCCGTCGCAGCACGGCCGCCAGCAGGTAGTGGGGTAAGCAGTGGCCGATGTGCGGGGCCGTCGAATGTCAGGCGACGCGCGTCCGCCACAGAGGCGTCGTAGCGGCGGCTGATCAGTTCGACCTGGTCGCCAAGCAGAAACACCGAGAAGAAGCCGATTCCGAATCGGCCTGCAGGCTGGAATCCTCCGCTGGCCAGGCCGGGGAGACAATTGCGAATGCGGGTGGAGCTCCAGCCGCTGGTCCCGAAGTCGAGAAGGCCGTGAACGAGGGTCTCCTCGTCCATTCCAATGCCGTTGTCGCGAATCTCCAGGTACCAGGAGCCCTCGGCGGCGGTGAGGGTTACGTCGATCCGGCCTTCGCTGGCGTCAGCCTCTAAGGCGTGGCGAGCGAGGACAGCATCCTGGGCGTTTTGGATCAGCTCACGAACAGCGACCTCGGGTTCGTTGCCGTATAGCTGCTCCCCGCCCAAGGTCTCGACCAGGGCAGGTACATCGGAGACTTTGACGGTGGCATCGATGGGCGGCCAGTCAGACACCGGGAAGAGTTCCGCGAAGCGCTCGGGAGAGTCGACTCTGGCGACCGCACGGGCGGCGAGCCGCCTGTGACCCAGGTCGTGCAGGAGGGCATCGACTTTCTTCAACTCCTGATCGACGCCACGCAGGTAGTCCAGGGCCAGCCACCAGGCACTGGCGTCATGAGGGAAGAACGGTCTCAGCGACGTGTAAGTGATCCGGTCGCCGTCCAGGTGTGGGCGGCTCACGTGTTCCTGGAAACGCCAGTGTTCACGGGAAATGCCTTGTGGTTTCCGCAGGGAGAATAGAAACGTCGGGGCACGACGGCTGTCGATCTGGGCCGCGTCGGCAAGCCGCAGGATGCAGGCCAGCTTGAGCGGTTCGATGATCCAATCCGCTGGCTGCCAGGTCAGCGAGCCTTTCGCTGTACGGAACCGATCCGCGAGTTTGTCCACTGACCACCAGTGACTGGCTGCCAGCTCGCCGATCAATGGACCATATGCTTCACGTAGCTGAACGTCCTGCATGAGGAAGATCTCGTTGCCCGTACTGGACGGCCACGGCTGGTCCACCAGCTTCCGAGCCTGCTCAGCGTGCGTCTCACGGATTGCGGTCGCCTGACACGCTTCCGCGATCTCGGCCGGCGGCGTGTCCAGCTCAGCCCGATCCGGCCAGCATCCCTTCCGATGGAAATAAGCGACCGACACCAGGTCACGCCACCGTTGTTGTCCTAGGGCGTCAGGAACACTCGTCTCGTAGGAGGCCGCCCCCATCGCGGCATCGTGCAACACGAAGGCACAGCCCAGAACGTATGCCTCAGCCGGATTCAGCCCCACCTGATCACCGCACATGAGACTGGCCGTCTCCCACAGCGCGTCCACGTGGCTGATGTCATGCACAGTGAACTCGGGCATACTGCGTGCGTTCTCTGCCAGGAGTACAGCCGCGTTGTCCCGCATGGCCAGATACGACACGCGCAATCGCTCACGCTGACTGTAGTGGTCATCGTTACGCAGACGCGCAGCAAGGGTCTTCTGCCACAGAGGCGCACTGACGAAGTCAAGCTCAGGCACTGGGAATGATCACCTCATTGCTGGCAGGACGAAGAGCCCGGCGAGCAGCCACATGACGATCACCGAGACGAGTATGAACAACAGCACGTAAGTCTCGTACCAGCGCAGGAGATTGCCCGGACGTGGGCGCTTCCGGAAGCCGGGTCCGACAATCTCGTCCGTGATGTCGCACTCCTCATTGCGGTAGTCCAGCCAGGCGAGGGCGCCCACGACGATCAGCGTGATGGTGAACGCGGCGACCACCGTCGTGAGGACCAGAAGCCCGATCACGCCGCTCCGCGCGGTATCCGACGCCACATCCCATTTGCGGTATCCCACGAAGAGCGCCAGAGCCGCGCCGACAAGGGTGGTGGCGAGCGTCTGATAGATGGCGAGGAAACGGTGCGCATTCTCGTTCACCGCGTGGATCTGCTGCAGGATGTACCGGTACCGCTCCAGGGCGAACTCGTTCCGCACCGTTGCGGCTTCCGGCCTCGTCTCCCCCGATGCTCCCATCGCCCCCACTCGTCTGACCTCCCATCAGGATAGGGCGACCAAGGTCACTGAGCACCTGGATCACCGAGACTCTCTACTGCGCCAGCGCGTTCCACGACGCTTTCCAGTCGAGGCGGCTGGCCCTGCTTGCAAGATCCACACGCCACTCCGTAGACACAGCCACCACGCTCCGCCAACCAGCGAAGGCCAGTTGCTCTATGGTCTCAGTTTTGGCCTCATTCACCCTCGTCCAGCAGCGTCCAGAAGGCCCACCACCACCCGCTTCACCGCAGGTCGGAACATCCCTGGCCCTCGCCGAACCCTCAGACGAACATTTGGAAAGCGTGTTGGGGGCAACCCCTCACGAGTTCGAATCTCGTATCCTCCGCCGTGGCTGACCAGCCGAAACGAAGGTCCCGACCGCAAGCTGGCCGGGGCCTTCGTCGTGGTGTGGTTCAAGTTGGCGCCGAGGGGCGTGGCGGCAAGGCTCGGGCCTGGCCGCTCACATCTGGAACGCGGCCCGCGGTTCCTCGTCCCGGAGCAGTTCGAGGACGCCGGTCTCCTCGTCGGCGAAGATCCGGAGCTCTTCCTAGGACACGGCCTTGTGTCATCGCATCCACCTCGGCAAGCGTCCGGCGGCCGGCCTTCACCGCCTCTTCATGCCGCCAGAGACGGCCCCGCCCCCGCACGAGCCGGTCCGTACGCCACAGCCACCAGCCTGCAGCTCCGACGCCGCCGAGGATCACTGCCCCAGTGATATACGGCCACACGACCGACCAGAACACCACCAGCACGACCCGTACAGCCGCACCCCGCCCCCTCCCAGCCCACATCGTCCAGCGCCGTTCAGCCGTTGTCCGACGCACGACGCCATCCCAGGTCGCTGCCGCAGCAGGGCGAACGAAGGCTCCGACCAGATCTGGGTCGGAGCCCTTGCCGTTCCGTGTTTGCAGTTTCTGGTAGGCGTGCTGATCGCGGGAAGTCTGCGGGCCGGGATTGAGTTGGCCAGAGTCCGCCGCACGTCGCCAAGACGCGCGCTCCATCGAATCCCGAGCCCCAGCTGCAAGACCGAGCCGTCGGGCCCGCATCACGAGCGGGGCCCGACACCTGCTACGGCCCACCTGGGGAATCAGGTGACCACACCCCAGAGCCGAGTTACGTGACCGTCGACACGCCCCAACGCTTGACTACCCTCAATCGGACTTTTGCCTCCTCTTTGCGTTCATCGCACTCACGAAGGTTCAGGACCAACTACCGTCTTCGGGCCGGTCAGCCACTTCACGGGGAGCAGACGACGCCATGGGCGAAAGCAGCGACGGCAAGATACTCGACATCAAGATCGCCGACCTGAAGGCGACGGCCCCGCACTTCCACACCCACAGCACCGACCTGGCCAAGGCACTGGCCAAGCTCAAGACGGGCCTTGCGGCAACCGGTTCACCGTGGGGCGATGACGAGCAGGGCCGGAAATTCCACGAGCACTACGGCCCGCACGTGAAGAAGATGGAACGCGCCTCCGAGATCCTGGCACTCGGCCTGGCCAGCATCCACGACGCGATGACCGACATGGCCGACGGCCACATCGCCAACGAAGAGCTGATCCGCTCGATGTTCAGCAAGATCCAGGCAACCCCGCATGACGGCAACGGGACCGCGCGGTGAGCGCAGCCGACAAGGCCAAGAAGATCGTCCAGGACATGACCGGCATGTGGTGGCCGGATGCCGACGAAGGCGGCTTACGCGACGCGGCGAAGGTATGGCGGGACTTCGCCGACGACCTGGAGGAGGTCACGGCCGCCGCGAACAGGTCCGCACGAGGCATCATCGAGCACAACAAGGGCGAGGCGATATCCGCCTTCGACGACCCGTTCTGGCGCCGCTACTACTACGACGGCCACGGCTGGCTCCAAGACATGATCGACGGCGCCCGCGACATGGCCAAGGCCCTCGACCAGTACGCCGACTCCGTCCACCACGCCGTCAACCGCCTGGAACACGAACTGGAGATCGTCGGCGCGACCATCATCGCCGGCACTGCCCTGGCCATCTTCACCGCCGGCATCTCCGAGGCCGCAGCCGCAGCGGCAACCGCAAGCGTCGTGGAACTCGCCGCCACCCTCGGCGTGACCGTCTCCACCGAGATCGCCACCATCGCCGGCACCACCCTCGCCACCGCCGCCATAGCAGGCATCGAATCGATCACCGTCGACCTCGCCGTCACCCAGCCCGTCGCCATGGCCACCGGCGAGAGCAAGGGCCTCAGCCTCGACGAAGCCCGTCAGGCCGGGCTCTACGGCGCCCTCACCGGCGGAGCCCTCGGCGGCGCGGGCGCCACCTACCAGGCCGTGAAGAACGCGGGCGGAATGACCGAACTGCTCGGCGGCGTACGCGTACCAGGATTCGGACCACAGATGGCCATCGCAGGCGGCGAATCGGCCGGCCTCGACGACCTCGGACTGCTCATCAAGGGCGACGGGGAAACCAACGCCTGGCCACGGAGCAAACGCAAAGGAGCCCAGAGGCCGAAGTACAGAGGTGATCTCGCAGGTGACGAGGGGAAGAAGGGCGCTCACACCATCGAGCGACACGTCGAGAAGACAGACCGCGAGCTACGTGCCCGGCTACGCTCCGACAAGAAGATCACCGGTAGCTCCAGCTTCATCAACGAGCAGTCGGCGCAAGACCTCACCGACCGGGCGATCGTCCAGAGGCAGCACGATGTACGGCGCTGGCTGGAGAACACGTCCAGCGGGCAGAAGGTGATCAAGGTGGACTTTGGTGACGAAGTCACCGGTCGTAGCCTGTCCCGCGAGGACTTCATCCGTGGCACCGGGCCCCACGACGTGCATCAGGTGCAGCTCGTCCTACGCCGAGATCCGGACATGCCCAGCGGCTTCCGTATCCACACGTCCTACCCCGTCGCCTGACCGCGAGCACCGACAAGCCACCAAGGACCGGCCCATGATCCCCCCCGAAGGCTTCTTGGACGACATCCGATTCCCCGAAGTCCACGACCTCCTCCACGCCTACGCCTCAGCCGGATACGTCTTCACAGACACACCGCAACAGCCGGGCGAAGCCCTCCAGTCCTACATCCGCCAGGCCGTCCGCGCTCCGGGCCTGCTGGACACTGTGATCGCCGAGATCGACGACCTGCTGGCCGTCGGCCTGTTCAGTGACGAGATCGCCGACGAGGTCGACACCCTGCCCCACATCAAGCCGTCCGCCGACCGCACCGTCGAGCAGTGCCTCGCCCTTGCCCGAGACCATCTCGACCAGGTCCGACGCGGCGGCGACTACGAGCACTCGCAGATTCCCCGCACGGACTGGGAGTGGGCCAAGCAGTTCCCCGAACTGCACGACATGCTGGGCGGCTACTTCCATCAGAACTTCTCGCAGCTCTACGCATCCCATCGAGAAGCCCTGGACGACTACCTCGACGCCAACGGCCCGGAGACGATCGACGAGGCAGCCAAGGAGATCCGCTCCCTCCTCGCCTCGGTTGAGGACGACACCGGCCTCGACCGTGCGGCCAAGATCCTGGGCCTCCAGGTCTACCCTCCGGAAGGGGTCCCCCTGCGCCGCTGGCTCCGAGACATCGAAGGCATCCTTCAGCACCACCCGCGTCCATAGCCAACCCGTCTCGGCCCCTCGCCAGGACGAACCGTGGTAGCAGTTCTGGTTGCATTCACCGCCGTGCAGCACCGTTCAGAAACCCCATCCGCCCCTACTGCACCGCAGGTGAGGACGTTCCGGCACGTCCCAGGATCCCCGGCCGAACATTTGGAAAGCGTGTTGGGGGCAACCCTCACGAGTTCGAATCTCGTATCCTCCGCAGCCGCCCACCTGGGCAAACGAAGGCTCCGACCACCTAGCGGTCAGAGCCTTCGCCGGTGCGTGATCTCAGTCGCGCGGTACGGGCAGGCGCGAGGGCGCCCCTGGGTACAGGGCCGGTTCCCCTCGGTACGCGCGAGCTTGTCGACCAAGCAGATCCAGGGGATGCGGTGCGATGTGATCTTTGGCGGGCAGAGGACGAGCTGAGCGGTCTGGCAACCCCAGCCAGCACAGCAAGTGATCTGACTCACAATCCGGCTGCCGCCCCAGGCGCCACCTTTCCGCCGCCGCAGACCCCGCACGTCTGCCATCAGCGACTTAACGTCACGCCATCTGCGCAGCATCGCTGCGCAGATGGCGAATCAAGCGAGAGCAAGGAAACACTAGCCACACGCTCATCGCCGTCCACTGCTAGATTTCCCATCAATCTACCTCTAGTCCAGGGCCCGGTACCGCCACCGTGCCACCTGGGCCCGGACTTCAAGAGGTGCGCAGTGCTACTGCGCAGAGACCAATCGAGAGTGGCAGGGGGCACCACAGAGTGAAGTCGTTCTTCGAGCTGCTGGGGAAGGCGATGCAGAGCACAGGCATGACGCTGCGTCTATGCCTGCTGATGGTTGTCGCCTCAGCAGCGGCATACGCCATCAGCCAACTGCAGTAGGTCGACGTGGAGCAAGGAGACCCACAAGTGGAAACAAGAAGCGCATCTGCAGACGTTGTGGACCGGCTCTGGCGGGCATACGCACCTTTCCAACGAGGCCGGAACACGTTCGGCGACCTCACCTCCATGACCACAATCCTGCTTCTTGCAGGGTTTGTTGAGTCGGTCGGTGAACCGGAGGATGAGTTCGTCAAGCGGTGGGATCGAGCGGCCGCGGAGGCCCAGATCGGCATCTCGCCACTGATGGACCTGCGCGCCGCCCTGAGGAGCGCGAGTAGGCATCAACTCTTTCCTGTGCCTGACATCGACAGGCTTGACGTCGAGTTCCTCGACGGGAGTGAAGGAGCGGATGATGTTCCCTGGGCAGCTGCGTTCCTTGCTGCCCTAACGCAACGTCCGACGCTGGCCGAAGCCAGCCTGGCGGAAGTCTGTGAGCTGCTCCTCGAACGCCACGTTCAGGAAGGGGCTTTTCTGGCAGGAGAGTTCTACACACCGCGCGCCGTTGCGCGCCTGCTTGTCGAGACCGCAGACCCGCGGCCGGGGGACCGAATCCTTGATCCGGCTTGCGGGGTTGGCGGTCTTCTCGCAGTCGCAGCGGAGCGAATCGCGGAACACGGCAAGCTAGACGGTGCTTCCTTCGAGGCTTATGCCACAGATCGCAGCAATCCCCGGCTAGCGATGATGAACCTGGCCATCCACGGAGTGGATCAGCCCGTCGTAGCTGCCTCCGATCCCGTGTCGCTCTTTCAGCACCGGGGCACCGGCCTTTTTGACCGAGTTCTGAGCAACCCGCCGTTTAACCAGCGCATCAAGACTACCCACACAGTCGGCTGGCCCTTCGGACAACCGCCCGAGTTCAATGCGAACTTCGCCTGGCTCCAGCTCGCGTGGAGCCGACTGAGCGAGAAGGGGTTCGCAGTGGTGATCATGCCGCCGGGAGCCGCCTGGTCCAGCGGCCGTGAAGCGCTCATCCGCAGAAACATGATCGCAAGTGGCACTCTCCTCGCTGTCATTGCGTTGCCGGCGAACCTTTTCGCGCCTCATACCTCCATCCCCGTGCATATCTGGGTGTTGGCTCGCGACAAGTCCCGCCACCTGCCGGTAGGCGATACCGAATCCGTCCTCTTCATCGATGCAAGCAGACTCGGTACACAGGTTCCACGGCAGCCGTGCACCTTGACCGCCGAGGACATTGATCGCATCAGCGGACGGTTCCACGCGTGGCGGTTGTCCCCTCCCACAACGCCCGATGAACCAGGTTTCTCTCGTTCGGTTTCACATGCCGAGATCGACCAGAACGACGGCAACCTCGACCCACGCCGGTACGTCCACTTCGATCAGCAGCGACCAACGGCACCAGATCTTGATCTCATGCTCGATGGCCTGGACTGGCATGACGGTGCAACGTCAAGTTCGAGCCGCGCCGTGCATGGAAGTCTCAGCGTATGCGGGCGATTGACTCGCAGGGGGATCGATCCTCCGCGTATATCTCTTGGGCGCATTGTGAAGGGCACTCGAGCAGGCTCATTCGACGAACCGGTGCCCGGCCTGCTCTTCGCCGGACCTTCGGGAAGTCGCCTCCATGCGGAGGACTACGTTGACGCCGGCATCCCCGTAGTGATGCCCAAGGACCTCACCAGCAATGGCATCAGCACGGCGAGCATCAAATACATCGCCGAGGATCAAGCCGAGGATCTGGAACGCTTTCGCCTCCACCTCGGTGACGTGGTCCTGGCACGTCGCGGAGAGCTGGGGCGATGTGCGGTAGCCCGAGAGGAGCAACAGGGATGGCTCTGCGGAACTGGCTGCTTCGTGCTTCGGCCGCCCGCTGATCTGGACGCCGACTACTTCGCGGCCTACCTACGGAGTTCGGAGGCACGCCAGTGGCTCGAGGCCCACTCCACGGGGAGTATGACCATGAAGACCATCTCTCTCAACGCGTTGAGTGAATTGCCAGTCGCACTGCCAGATCTCGGGGTGCAACAGGCGATCGCCGACGCGATGAGGCAACTAGATGAACACGAGCGACGGTTGCAGGAGCAGCTAACGTTCACGCAACAGATCCGCCGCGACTCGCTAATGGGGCTCCTGCGAAGTTGAGTGCCCTCATCTCGTATCCTCCGCCCAGCTCTCACCGGGCTGTACGAGGGCCCCGACCGTTGGGCGGTCGGGGCCCTCGTTGTTGTGTGGGTTGTTGTGTGGGTTGTTGTGTGGTCTCAGTCCGAGATGCCCTGTGCTGCGCTTCCCGCGCCCGGCGATCGGGATGGTTCCTGCCGCACTGCGGGGGCGCGCGAGCCGACGAGTGGCTCGGGTCTCCGGCCGACGCACGGCCGGGGCTCCCCGAGGCGGTGGATACCGGTCAGCAAGTGGAGTCGCCGTCGCCGTGAACAGCCCGTCCACGCGCCGGCAGGCCGCACCGGATCGCGATCACCGTGGATCAGGCAGGTCAGCGCTGGAGGGTGAGGACACCCGGCCGCCAGGGCAGTTGGTCGTAGGGGCCGCCCGCGCTGGGGGACTTGCCCTGGTAGAGGAACTGCAGGTTGCAGGGGTCGATGGTCATGGTCTGGTCGGGGTTGTTGCGGACCAGGTCACCGTGGCTGATGTCGTTGGTCCAGGTGGCACCGCTGTTGGCCTTGCCCGCGAAGGGGTTGCTCTCGCTGCCGGCCTGCGGGGTCCACGAACCGTTCAGGCTGGAGGCCGTGAACGAGCGGAAGTAGCGCCCATTCGCACCCATCGCCTCAACGATCATGAGGTACTGGTTCTGGCCCTGAACCTTGTAGACCTGCACCCCCTCGAACAAGTTGTTCGTCGAATCGCTCATGACCGTCGTGTACGACGAGCCGAAGTTGCCCGGGAAGTTCCCGATCGGCATGCTCGCCCGGTAGATCTTGCCGTTGTCACCGGCGAAGAACAGGTACATGTTCTGGCCGTCCCCGATCAGGGTCTGGTCGATCGGGCCGGTGCTGGAGCCGGAGATGCTACCGGTGAACAGCGGCTGCGGCGAGGACCAGCCGTTGGGGTTCGTGGGGTCGCTCGACGTGCGGTAGATGAAGGGCCACGCGCCCCACTGGTACGCCAGCACCCAGATGTTCTTGGGCGCGAAGTAGAACAGCGTGGGCGCCACCGCGGCCTGGCTCATCCCTCTCTGGCCGGCCGACGCCATGTCCGACCAGTTCGTGAAGGGACTGAACGTCATCGAGCCGTACGACGATCCCGACACGTTGGACGCGTAGACCAGGTGCTTGCCGTTGTACACCACATTGGTGAAGTCCTTCAGCGAGACCCACCCGTTCGCCGGCTGCGCCAGCACACCCGTCGACGACCACCGGTACGTCGACGGAAGAGAACACGCGTCCCCCGCCGCCGGGGCGCCGGGACCAGCACTTCGCGATGCGCCGCCGACGGCCGCCTGAGCCGGGTTGGCGACGAGCGTCGCCGCCAACGCGACCAGGGCCGCGACCGCGGCGGTAAGCACCACGGACAGATTTCTGCGACTGAGACTTCCTCTGCGCATGGGGACCTCTTGATCCTTGAGTAGGCGTTTCCGGTCGGCCCCCTCGGAGGCTGTCCGGACTGTCGAAGTGGTGCGGTTCGTGGCGACCCGTGGGTACCGGGCTGCCCCTCGTGGCTTACCGGTCCTGCGAGACGGGAGAGACGGGGGAACCGCACCGGCGGTGGCGAGGCCGGTGGCGGCCGCGGGCGTGGGCGCGTGACAACGGCGCCATTGACGAGGCCATGACATATGCATGAGCGGCGTGCTCCTTGCGGCTCGGCCGTTGCGGTGGTCGTGATCGGGGAGGTGCCCTGCTGCACGAGTGGAGCAGCCATGGTGTTCGTTCGCAGTATCGAACAAGGGTCGAAGTGTCGACCACGTTGGATGATAGAGAAACGGCGAACGGCGTCAATGCCTCTCGCAAGATTCGCGAGAAAAGCCGAAACTCTTTCGCAGGCCTCTGTAGGCCTCTGTGGATGAACGCGCAGTTCAAACGATCGAATGGCCGATCCGGGCGGATGGACAACCCGTTGGCTCCGGGGCGGTCCTGCGCCGGCGGCATGGCGTTGGGTGCGGGTGCCGATAACTTCCCGGTCCCCGCGGCCACGGTCCGGAGTCGGACGGAAGTGCCGGAGGGCCGATGTGGAGGACTCGCCGGTCCTGACGGAGCGGCCCCACCGGTCTCGTCACCGTGACCGCGCCGGAACACGCCGGTCCGGTGCGGCCGGCCGCCGCGGCACCGTGCCCGGCACCGCGCCCGGCCCCGGTCGCCGCGGCACCGCGCCCGGCCTCCGTGCCCGGCGATGAGAATGGGGCCCGGCCGCCGGCGCGGCCGCCCGCGCCGGCCGCGCGCGGCGTACTGCGAAATCGCCGGAGAAATCGCCTAGAGGGAATGGAAGTGTCGGCGTTGGCCACCTGTGTGGTGTTTGATCTCGAGTTCACGTCATGGCCGGGAGCTCTTGAGGAGGACTGGGCAGCCCCCGGGCAGCTCCGTGAGATCGTGCAGATCGGCGCTCTGCGTCTGGATGAGGATTTCTCTGTGGTGGACGAGTACGAAGCGCTGGTCCGGCCCACCGTGAATCCGCAGCTGTCCCCGTATTTCACCGAGCTCACCGGCATCGGCCAGGAGACGGTGGACCGGGACGGCCTCGCTCCGGCTCAGGCGATCGGTGACTTCCTGGGGTTCTGCAAAGGCCAGTCCGTGCTCTCGTACGGCAACGACATGGTCGTGCTCGGGGAGAACGTGGGGTGGATCCGCGCGCGCGGAGAGGAGCTTGAGAACAGCTACCTCGCCGCCGGCTTCCTGAATATCCGGCCCTGGCTGAACACTGTTGCTCCCGCGACGCGGTCCGCAAACGTGGGCCGCCTGTGGAAGGTCCTCGGCCTGCCCAAGCCCGGTGCCGGCGAAGAGCACTCCGCCCTTTTCGACTGCCGTTCCTTCGCCGCGGCCCTCAGGCATCTGTCTGCCACGGGGGCCGCCTTGCCGGCGGGCTGTTTCCGCCAGGGCTGACGGGCGCCCGCCGCCGCGCACGGCCGCCCGGCCGTCTGGCCACCCGGCCGTCTGGCTGGCCGGCCGCCCGTCGTACGCCCCGTCGCAGCCGACCCGCCGAGGCCCCCTGGCACCCGTCGGACACAATTGGATCAGCGCAGGCGTGCGGCCGTCCGGCGGCCGTGCCGCGGATCTGGGAGGACGCCGTGCCGCCGAGCTCGAAGCCGTTGCGGAAGCTGGGCTTTCTGACCATCGGGCTGTTCGACGGGGCGGACCCCCGTCCCGGTCACGAGAGCACGCTGGAGATCATCGAGTTGGGCGAGCAACTCGGCTTCGACAGCGCCTGGGTGCGCCACCGCCATCTCCAGTACGGCATCTCCTCACCGGTCGCCCTGCTGGCGGCCGCCTCGCAGCGCACCCGCAGGATCCAGCTCGGCACCGCAGTGATCCCGGTGGGCTGGGAGAACCCGCTCCGGCTCGCCGAGGACCTCGCCACCGTCGACGTGCTCTCCGGGGGCCGGCTCAACCCCGGGGTCAGCGTCGGGCCGCCGCGGGACCTCGAACGGGTCGGGCCCGCGCTGTACCCGGACACCGCGGAGGCGGAGGACTTCGGCTACGAGCGGGTGCGGCGGCTGCTGTCCTTCGTACGCGGGGAGCCGGCCACCGACTTCGCCGGCACGGAGGGCTTCGAGGTGTTCTCCGACCGCGTCCAGCCGCACTCGCCCGGCCTCGGTGGACGGATGTGGTACGGCGGCGGGAGCCTGCGGTCCGCCCGGTGGGCCGGTGAGCACGGCATGAACCTGCTGACCAGCAGTGTCGTTAAGGCCGAGCAGTCCGAGCGGTTCGCCGAGATCCAGCTCTCGCACATCCGCGCCTTCCGCGCGCACCATCCCGACGGGGAGCGGGCCCGGGTCTCCCAGGGGCTCGTGGTCATTCCGACGGACAGCGCGACGGCGGAGCAGCGGGAGAAGTACGAGGCGTTCGCACGGCAGCGGATGCCGCGTACGGCCGCGCCGCAGGGGCCGGCGCGGATGCTCTTCGCCGCCGATCTCGTCGGCACGTCCGAGCAGATCGCCGAGCGGCTGTACGCGGATGCCGCCTTCCGGGAGGTCGACGAGGTCGCGTTCGCGCTGCCGTTCACGTTCGAGCACGAGGACTACGTCCAGATCCTGACCGATATGGCGACTCGGCTGGGGCCCGCGCTGGGGTGGCGGGCCGGGGGGCAGCCGGGCGACTGACGCCGGGCCGACGGACGGGGCGGTGCCAGCGCGGCGGCGCGGCACCGCCGTGCGGGCACGGCCCTGGCGGGACAGCAGGGCCGGCCGGCCCGCGCCCGCTCGGCCCCGTCTCGCGCCGCCGCGCCCGCGCCCGCGGGCATGCCCGCGCCCGCCCACACGCCCGCGCCCGCGCCCGCGCCCGCGCCCGCGACTACTGGACCGAGCGGATCGTCCCGCCGTCCACACGGAGTGTGGCCCCGCTCACGTAGTCCGCCAGGGGACTCGCCAGGTAGACCACGGCCGCCGCGATCTCCTCGGGGCGGCCCAGCCGGCCGGTGTCGTTCGGCACCAGTTCCTCGACCGCGGCCCGCTCGATGTCCTTCCACATCTCGCCCCAGCCGTGGGACGGGGCGATGTCGGTGAGCAGTCGCTGGACGGAGTCCACCAGGATCGCTCCCGGTGCCACCACGTTCGACGTCACGCCCGAGCCGCTGAGCTCCCGCGCCAGCGAGACCGCCAGGTTGTGCCGGGCGGCGAGGGACGCGGTGTAGTGGGGCTGGGCCTTCGTGGGCTGTACGGCGAGGCCGCCGCCGATCTGGATCACCCGGCCCCAGCGGCGCTCCCGCATCGCCGGTACCAGGCGCTGGATCATCCGGACCCCGGAGACCACGTTCACCTCGTACGTCCTGGTCCAGAGCTCGGGCGTCGCCTCCGACCAGGAGAGGTGGCCGTAGCCTCCGGCGTTGTTGACCAGGATGTCGACCGGTCCGCCGGACAGTGCGGCCGCGGCGACCGCGTCGGCGCCCGCGTCGGTCGCGAGGTCGCCCAGGGCGACGCCGGCCCGGCCGCCCGCGGCCCGGATGGCGGAGGCCACCGCCTTCGCACGGTCGGCGTCGCGGCCGTGCACCACGGCCTCGGCGCCTTCCGCGGCGAGCATCCTGGCGATCGCCTCGCCGAGTCCGGAGCTCGATCCGGTCACCAGGGCCCGTTTGCCCGTCATCTGCATGTCCATGAGGTCTCCTCGTCCTCCCTTCCGGGTGGTCCCTGTCTCGGACGCGCCATGCGCCGTGCCGCTGCGCGCTATGTCTACGAGTGTATACATGGCTCGGAGTGATGTATACGCTGGTAGACATGACCTCTTCTGCAGACCCTCGCAACGGCGGGCGCAACGGCGGGGCCGGCGCCACGCCCAGGCGGACGCGCGACTCCACGGCGACGCGGGAGGCGATCCTCCGGTCCGCGACGGCCGCCTTCACGCGCCGTGGGTACGACGGGGCGGGGGTGCGCGAGATCGCCCGGGACGCCGGGGTGACGGCGATGTTGATCAACCGGTACTTCGGCTCCAAGGAGCAGCTCTTCGCCGAAGTGGTCGACGTATCCTTCGCGCCGCGGACGGTGGTGACCGGGGCGGCGGACACCCTGGCCCGGGACACGGCCGAGGCGCTCGTCGCACGGACCGCGCCCGGGGCGGAACCACTTGATCCGTTCCTGCTGATGCTGCGGTCCGCGGGGAATCCGCGGGCGGTGGAGATCGTGCGGGACGGGGTTGGGCGGCATGTCGGGCGGGAGCTTGCGGAGCGGTTGGGAGGGCGGGGGGTGGAGGAGCGGGCGGAGTTGGTTCTGTCTGTTCTTGCGGGGGTGTGGTTGATGCGGAGGGTGTTGGGGACGCGGGGGCTTGTGGGGGGTGAGGAGGGGGAGTTGGTTCGGTGGGTCGAGGGGGTTCTGCGGGTGCTTGTGGATCCGGCGAGCTGAATTGCCCACCCGCCCGCCCCGCCCTGTCCGGGCGTCGGCCAACCACCTGCCGGTGGGGGTTTTCGCGCAGTTCCCCGCGCCCCTCATCCGGCCCAGCCCTGTCCGGGCGTCGGCCAACCACCCGCCGGTGGGGGTTTTCGCGCAGTTCCCCCCGCCCCTCATCCGGCCCAGCCCTGTCCGGTCGTCAGCCAATCACCCACCGGTGGGGGTATTCGCGCAGTTCCCCGCGCCCCTTCCAAAGCCCAGCCCCATCCGGTCGTCAGCCAACCACCCGCCAGTGGGGGTATTCGCGCAGTTCCCCGCGCCCCTCATCGGGCCCAACCCCCACCCCGCCGTCGACCAACCACCCACCCGTCGGGGTTTTCGCGCAGTTCCCCGCGCCCGTCATCAGACCCACCCCCAAGGCTTCGGCGTGGTCGGATGGCGTCCGATCTATGGCTGGGCGAGGTCGACTTCGGCAAGATCGAGAACCTTCGCATCGGGCCATGCCGCGGGAGGGGGCGGCGGCATCCCGCCATGGTGTGAAGCCGCCGCTCGCCCTCCGATCCAGCCTTGCTTTATCTATCGAAATTCGATAGATTCCCATCGTAGCTCGATGGGAGGATGGGGCATGGGAAAGCTGACAGTGCGCGCGCTTCGCGCCGTGCTCGTGGTGGTGCTCACCGGCACCCTGTTCGTACAGGCATTGATGGTGTGGGCGTTGGTCAGCGGGAGTGACCCGGAGGACGGGTCGCTCCCGCTGACCCCGCTGCGCGTGATCACGATCCTGGGCATCGGGGCGGCCCAGGTCGCCCTGGTCTGTATATGGCGACTGGTAACGATGGTGCGACGCGGAACCGTGTTCTCCCACGCCGCCTTCCGGTACGTGGACGTCATCATCGGCGCGATCGTCGCGGCTGCTCTCGTGTGGTTCGCGGTCACGGCCCTGAATGCGCCCGGCCAGCGGGACGACCCGGGCGTCACCCTCATCATGGGCGGGATCGGCGTGGCCATCCTGGGAGTAGCGCTCATCGTGCTCGTGCTGCGGATGCTGCTCGCCCAGGCCGTCGCCCGCGACGTCGAAGCGGCGCAGATGCAGGCCGAGTTGGAAGAGGTGATCTGATGCCGATCGCCGTCGACATCGACGTGATGCTGGCCAGGCGGAAGATGTCCGTGGGCGAGCTCGCAGACCGCGTAGGCATCACGCCCGCCAACCTGGCGGTCCTCAAGAACGGCCGCGCCAAGGCGGTGCGCTTTGCGACGCTCGCCGCGCTCTGCGAGGTGCTCAAGTGCCAGCCAGGCGACCTGCTTCGCTGGGAGGCCGAGGACACCGCGGGCGAATGAACCGTGCCTGCCGACGCGTCATCGCCGATCCCGCTTGCCTTCAACCAACTCCACGAGCATCCCGGGGCCGTACCCGGAGAGATCCCGGGCCTGCTGGAGCTCTGGCCGAGGTGCCCGACCCTCGCGATCCGCGCGGCGTACGGCACGCTCTGGTCGTCGTGCTTGCGCTGACCGCGTGCGCGGTTCCGGCCGGAGCGACCTCCCTGCTGGCTCCCTGCCGGCGGTGGGCGATTGGATCACCGACGCCCCGCCGTCCGTCCTGGAGCGTCTCGGCGTACGGCCCGATCCGCTGTCCCCGAAGCGGTGCCTGCCGGCGGAGGCGACGGTGCGTCGGCTGCCGGGCCGCATCGACGGCGACGCGTTGGACCGGGCGGTGGGCCGCTGGCCGGCCGACCGGCGCGCTGGGGTCGACGGCCGGCTGCATGCCAGTGGCGGTCGACGGCAAGGTCGGCGTCAAGACCGTCTACGCGGTCACCAGCCTCACTGCGGAACAGGCCACACCCGCCGAACTCGCTCGGCTGATCCGCAGCCACTGGAAGACCGAGGCCCTGCACCACGTCCGAGACGTGACGCTCGCCGAAGACGCCTCCCAGCTGCGAACCGGCTCCGCACCCCGCGCCATGGCGACCTGGCGCAACCCCGCCGTCGGCGCCCTTCGCCTCGCCGGGACGGGCAGCGTCGCCGCCGGCCTCCGGCGCAACGCCCGCGACGCCAGCCGCCCTCTCGCCTCATCGGACTCACATGACCACGAAACGGACGTCACGCGACTGCGCCGAAGCCCTGGGCCCAGCCCCACCCCGCCGTCGACCAACCACCCACCCGTCCCGGTTCTCGCGCAGTTACCCGCCCCCCTTTCGGGGCTGAGGTCATCGGGGTGTTACGGCTCGTCTGTGGGGGTGGGCTGGTAGAGGTCGTTCAGTTCGTCTGCGTGTTCCTCCTCCTCTTCGAGGATGTCCTCGATGAGGCGGCGGCTCGTCGGGTCGTTCTCTCCGATCCAGCGGACGATCTCCGTGTACGTCTCGATGACGATGCGTTCCGCGACGAAGTTCTCGCGGATCATGCCCTGTAGGTCCGTGTCCGCGGGCGCCGCGTATTCGGTGTGGGAGCGTGCGACCAGGGAGCCCGGGTCCATGTCGGGGCTGCCGCCCAACTGGTTGATGCGGTCCGACACCCGGCGGAAATGGTCGAGTTCCTCGTCCGCGTGCTCCCGGAACATCGCGGCCACCTGTTCACGGTGAATGCCCTGCGCCACGATCGCGTTCTGCGTGTACCGCAGGTAGCACACCATCTCCGTGGCGACGACCTGGTTGAGCACATCGATGAGACGGTCCAGGTCAGACGTGTTCGCGGGGGTCACGGGGCCCCGTGTGATGTGTTTTCTGGCCTCTTCGCGAATCTTGCTCACGTCGATGGCGAACTGATTCTGCGCGGGTGCCTTCATGTCCGTCTCCTCGGCCGGGCGCGGGCTTCGCCGGGGCGTTCGGCGATACGGTTTGTTCCGGAAATTCCGAATCCGAATGGTTCGGAAATCGTATGTCGGCGGACCTCGGCTTCCGGACAGACGCGCCCGGTGTTCCGCTCCCGGACGCCCGACGGGCGGTTCCCCACCGCCACGCGCTCAGGGGTCCCGCGCCCGCCCGCGCCCGCCCGCACCCGCGCCTGCCCCGCGAGCACTCCCTCGGACCCCGCGCGCGACGCCCCCGATCGTCCCACGGACCGCACCTTCCACCGTCCCCCTGCGCCGCCCGCTCCCGCCCCGCCCCACCCCCGCGCGCTCCCAACCCCCGTTCCGCTCACGTTCCTTGACACCGGACCACCCAGGGAACACGCTCCTGAGAGCGCTCTCACACAGAGCGCTCTCAGCGGCGGGCGGCCGTGCGCCGGGTGCCGGAGCGGCTACCACACGTACGCCGTGGAGCTGGACAGGTCGACGTCTGAGGAGCAGATCCGCTGCTACCTGGACGGCCTGAACTACTTCACCCTGAAGGCCGACCAGGTGGACGCCGGTCAGTGGGGCGACTCCCTGTACGAGTTCGAGGTGTACGGGTCCTGGTGACCCCGGCGACGCCCCGAGGGTGAGGACGGGTCCTTCAGAGCTGACGCAGTCCGATCAGCACCCTCTCCATCACCGTGCGGCTCGGGGCGCCGCCGGCGCCGGTCGCCGCCTCGTGCACAACGATCATCCCGCGATCCGCCATGTCACCGAGGAGGACGATGGCCACGCCGAGCGGCATCGCGAGCAGCGCCGCCACCTCGGCCACCGACCTCGGTTCCCGGCACAGCCCGAGCACCGTGCGGTAGGGCTGTGTGACCGCGTCGCTGATCGGTTCGGTAGCGGTGACCAGGGTCTCGACCTCGAAGTTGTGGCGCGACCTGGTCCGGCCGCCCGTCCACACGTAGGCGCGGACGGATGCGGCCGATACCGCCCGGTCGGCGCTCCCGGGTTCCCAGGTGGCCGGCCGGTCGTCCCCCGCGGGCGCCTGCCCGAACGACTCGTCGGCAGGCGCCGGCGAGGGTTCCTCCTTCTCCTGCTGCGCCGTGTCCTGCGGCGTGCCGGGAGCGCCGGACGTCTTCCGCCTGCGTCGCGCGTTGCCGAAACTGAACGCGTTGAGCACGTCGGCGAAGGTCTGTTCGTCGTCCGCGTCCTGATCTCTGCGAGGCCCGGCCTGGCCTCCACCGGTGCTCATGTTCTTCTCGTCCGCGCTACCGGGCGGCACTCTGCCGCGACTGCTGTAGTTCGGCCCGGAGTTCCGGGGTCAGCATCTCGCCGACCTGGTCGACGAGCACGGACATCTCGTAGGCGATCTGGCCTATTTCGCAGTCCGGGGCTGCCAGGGCGACCAGGCACGAGCCGTCTCGGATAGACATCATCAGCATGTTGCCGTGCTCCATCTGGATCACCGTGCTCCGCACGTCTCCGGTGTCGATGCAGCGGGCGGCGCCGTGGATCAGGCTGATGGCACCGGCCGCGATGGTGGAGAGTTGCTCGGCACGCTCGTCTTCCAGCCGGTCTGATGCGGTGAGCAGCAGTCCGTCGGCTGAGATCACCACGACGTGCGCCACGTTGGGAACTCGCTCGGTGAAGTTGGTGACCAGCCATCCGAACTGACTCACCTCCCCGGAGTGGGGTGATGTCATGGCTTCTTCCTGCCCGTCGCCGATGGATTCTGTGTCTGGTCGGGTCGCGCCCGACGGAGGCCCGCCTGGTAGCTGCTGAGGAAGCTGTGGGCGCGGCTGGCGTTCAAGCCCGCGGGTGTCCCGTCCGCGGCGGGGGACCGCTCAGCCCGGGGCGCCGGTGGGGCGGGGGTCGCGGGCGGGGGCCTTCTGGGCAACCCGGCCCGGGTGCGGTCGGCCGGTCCGTCGGGCTCCTGCGCGGCTCGCCCGGCCGGGCGTCGGACAGGCAGGCCGACGGGCTCCCGGGCGGTGCCCTCGTCGGCCGGGGCGGGCCGTGGGGCAGTGCCGACGAACGGCCGCGGCCGGCGCGACGCCGTCTTGCCGTCGTCCATCCGGCCGCCGCTCGCCGGCACCGGAATCCTGGCGGCGGTCGGCCGTTCGGCCATGGTGCCCCGCCGGTCGGTGCGGGCCGGCGCCTGCGCCTGCGCCTTGACCAGCGTGGCCGACAGACGAACCCGGGCCACCAGTCCCCTGCGGCCCGGCTGCGAGCGGAGGTTGACGGCGATGCCGTGCCGATGGGCCAGGCGACCGACCACGTACAGTCCCAGCTGCCGGGACGCGGGCGTGTCCGTGACGGCCTCCGCCGCCACCCGCTGGTTGGCCATGGCCAGGTCGCTCTCGCTCATTCCGATTCCCTCGTCCTGGATCTCGATCAGTATCGAGCCGTCGGACTCCCGGGTACCGCCGATGATCACCTGGGTGTGCGGCGGGGAGAACGCGGTGGCGTTGTCAAGCAGTTCGGCGACGAGCCGCCCCAGGTCACCGGCGGCGTACCCGATCACGTCGACGGGCGGGCTGGGCTGGACGAGCACGCGCTGGTACCGCTCGATCTCGGAGACGGCGGCCCTCAGCACGGTGTCCAGCGCCACACGCTGTTGGGATGGGCGCACCAGCGTGCTGCCGCACAGCACCATCATATTCTCGTTGTTGCGCCGCATACGTGTCGCCAGGTGATCGAGCGTGAAGAGGCTGGCCAGTTGGTCCGGGTCCTCTTCGCGGCGCTCGAGTTGCTCCATCAGCAGCAGCAGGCGGTCCACCAGGCTCTGGCTGCGCCGGGAGAGGTTGACCAGGGTGTTCCTGAGGTCGCCGCGCAGCCGGGCCTGCTCCGCCGCCAGGCGCAGGGCCTGGGAGTGCACCGTGTCGAACGCCCTGGCGAGCTGGCCGAACTCCTCCGTGGTGTGGACCGGTACAACGTCGACGGCGGCGTCCGCCACCTGCCCCTCGCGGATGCTCAGGACCGCGGCGGGCAGCCGGTGCTCCGCCACGTCGAGTGCCGTCGTCCGCAGGACGGTCAGCGACCGCAGCAGATGCCGGCCGATCGCGAGACCGATGGCAAGGGCGAGCAGCAGCACCGCGAAGACGATCACGGACGCCGCGCCTGCGCGGTTGCTCGTCTGGTCCTGCAGCCTGGCCGACGTGGTGAGCAACGTGCGGGTGAGGTCGTCCCCCACCTTGCCGACGAGCATTCCGGTGTGTTCCGAGTCGTGGTTCCACCGCTCGGCCGCGAACGGCAGCGAGGTGGTGGCACCCTGCCGGGCGCCCGCCCCGGAGGCGACGGCCAGCGCGGCGCTCACCGCTCGCGCCCGCCCGCTGACGGCCGGGCCGGTGACCGTCTTCTGGTAGTCGTCCAGTTCCCCGGGGGTGGCCACGGTCCGGAAGTCGCCAAGCGCGTCCCGCAGGCGGACGTCGGACTCCTGTAGGGCCCTGCCGAGCACCGGGGTCATCGAATGGTCCGGGCCGACCGCTTGCAGCAGAATCACGTGCTGGAGGTGGATCTGCTCCTCGGCCGCCTCCAGGTCGTACAACGTGGTCGCCGACCTGGACAGTTGAGTAGCGCTGAGCGGGCTGAAGAGCGCCTGGTCCAGATTGAGCAGCCCCCTGATGATCGTGCTGTAGTCGTTGAGGGCGGTCCAGGAAGAGATGTGGCCGGACGCCACCCGCTCGCGCAGGGCGGGCAGGCGGGTCAGGAGGCCGGCGGCGTCCCGGTAGCGGCTCGCCGCGACGCCCGCGAGGGAGACGTCCTGGTTCCTGGCGTTCATGACAGCGGTCCCGGCGCTGTCGACGCGCCGCGTCTGCTGCCGCAGGGCGGAGGGCTCAAGGGGAACGCTGCCGCTCAGCCGTTCGACGGACATCGTGCGTTCCATCTGCAGGGCTTCCAGCAGGGTCCGCGTCTCGCCGCGCATCGTGACCAGTCGTTGCATGTCCGCGTACGAGTTGGCGCGTGCGACGTCGCCCTGGATCTGGACGACGCCCAGGGCGACGGCGAGCAGCGCCGGCACCATCAGCACCGCCGCCAGCTTCATCAGCAGCCGCCAGTTCCGCCACTGCACGAGCCTGGCCCACCGCGACGGCCCGGCCGGCCGCGGGGCCGCATGCCTCGCCGCGGTCACGAGCCGAGCCCCGCAGTCGGAACAGCTTGCTCACAGGGACCTATCACGGTGCCGTTTCTCCTGGGTTTCCCCTGAACAGGATCTGGAATGCTCGGCAGCAAAAGGCGATGCCAGCGAGATGGCGCGACCACCCGCGGTCACGCACGGTGCGCGAACCCTACGAGCAGGCGACGCACGGCCGGTGGAGAAGCACCTCAAGAGCTAAGCGAAGGTTCAGCCAAGGGATCCCAGCCGGCCGGTCGACACGGGGAGTGCGCCACAGGAAATCCATTGGTGCGCGCCGCCCTCCCCTTCTCTCCCGGCCCGATCCCCCGCCCATAATGTGTCTGCTCGTCACGTACTGGGTAGCGCGGGCGAGTTTAGGGCAGTCGAGGGATCGGTAACAAGCCGCCCCCACTCCACCCCGGGCAGTGACGAGCAATCCCGCACCCGCAGGTTCGCCTTACCCGGCAACCGAACGGGCGGCACCGGGCACGCAAATACCCAAGACGGTAAATACTCAACAAAGAGAAGATCAACCCTCCCTCAACTCATAAGCATCCAAGGCTACACATGGCCGAAGGGGGCAGAACTCGGGGGCACATGAAGAGCCGCGTGTAGATTTTGTGCGCACCATGTGAATGGTGGGGCGTTGTTTGACGGCGCGCGGCACCTCACTACACTCTCCACGGCTCAACGGGCCACGGCTCACACCTTCCCGTCTCTCGCCCCAGGAGCACCCAGTTGGCCGTCCTGCCCGAAAACCCCAGGAGGGGAACGTGTCGAAACCGGTAGGGTCGCCCACCGCCGAAACGTCCGAGCGGCCTGCTGGAGGGGAGTTCATCGGCGCCCGCGACGCAGCCGAGCCTGCCTACCGCGCGATTCAGCAGAGCCCGGAGTTCCTGCGGCTACGCAGACGGCTCCGGCTCTTCGTCTTTCCGATGAGTGCCGCCTTCTTCCTCTGGTACATGGCGTTCGCCGTGCTGTCCGCCTACGCCCACACGTTCATGAGTCACAAGCTGCTCGGCGAAATCAACACCGGCACCGTGCTTGGCCTGATGCAGTTCGCGACAACCATCGCGATCGTCCTCTCGTACCAGCGTTTCGCCCGGAAGAAGCTTGATCCGGAGGTGCAGAGGATCAATGACCTGGCAGGAGCCGGCAAGCAATGACAGCGCAGCTCGCGGCCCCCGCGACCGGTAGTCCCACGCTCAATCTGAGCGTGTTCCTGATATTTGTCGCCATCACCCTGTTCGTCGTCTACAAGGTCACCAACAGAAACCAGACGACGTCCGACTACTACGCCGCCGGCAGCGCCTTCACGGGTTTGCAGAACGGCATCGCGATGTCCGGCGACTTCCTCTCCGCCGCTTCCTTCCTGGGTATTTCCGGGGCGATCGCCGTCCATGGCTACGACGGATTCCTCTACTCCATCGGATGGCTCGTCGCCTGGCTGGTCGCCCTCCTGCTCATCGGTGAGAGACTGCGCAACACCGGGCGGTTCACGATGGGCGACGTGATGGCCTTCCGTATGAAACAGCGCCCGGTGCGGGCCGCGGCGGCCAACGCCACCCTGGTGATCACGCTCTTCTACATGCTCGCCCAGATGGCCGGCGCCGGCGGGCTGATCGCCTTGCTGCTGGACGTGCACACCAGGGGTGGGCAGGCGCTCCTCATCACGGGCGTGGGGATCGTCATGGTCCTCTACGTCCTGGTGGGCGGGATGAAGGGCACCACCTGGGTGCAGATCATCAAGGCCACTCTGCTCCTGGTCTGTGTGACCTTCATCAGCGTCTTCCTCATCGGCAAGTTCGGATTCGACTTCTCCGCGCTCCTGGAACAGGCCACGCAGCACAGCCCGATGGGCCGACGACTGCTTGATCCGGGCAGCTCGTACGGCACGGACGCGACGAGCCAACTCGACTTCGTCTCGCTGGCTCTGTCGCTGGTGCTCGGCATCTCCAGCCTGCCGCACGTGCTGATGCGCTTCTACACCGTGCCCAACGCCAAGGAGGCACGCAGCTCGGTGGTGTGGTGCTCCTGGTCGATGTTCACGTTCTACCTGGGAATCATGGTCGTCGGTTACAGCGCCACGGCTCTGGTCGGTTCCGACGCCATTGTGCACGCCCCGGGCGGGGAGAATTCCGCAGCGCCTCTGCTCGCCTTCCGTATCGGTGGAGTCGTGCTCCTGGGAATCGTCTCGGCGGTGGCCTTCGCGACGATCCTGGCGGTCGTGGCCGGTCTGACCCTGGCCGCCTCGGCTTCCTTTGCGCATGACGTCTACGCCAATGTGATACGACGCGGGAAGGCCGATCCCCGGTCCGAGATCCGGGTCGCCCGCCTCACGGCGATCGTGATCGGATGCCTGGCCATCGCCGGCGGGATCGTGGCCGACGGTCAGAACGTCGCCTTCCTCGTGTCGCTGGCCCTGGCGCTCGCCGCGTCCGCCAACCTGCCGACGATGCTCTACACGCTGTACTGGAAACGCTTCAACACCTCGGGAACGCTGTGGAGCATCTACGGCGGTCTGGCGTCCTGCCTCGTGCTCATCCTCTTCTCGCCGGCGGTCTCGGGAACCTCGACGTCGATCTTCACCAGCGTCGACTTCCACTGGTTCCCGCTCACCAATCCGGGCGTCGTGTCGATTCCGCTCTCCTTCGTGTGCGGATACCTCGGCACCGTGTTCAGCAGGCACCCCGCGGATCCGGACAAGGCCGCGGAGATGGAAGTGCGTGCGCTGACCGGGATCGGTACCCAGCTGTAGCCGACAGCGGCGGGTCACCGGGGGTCGGCCCGCCCCGTCCGATTCACGCGTGCCCACGGACGCACGGAGATCCATCAGAAGCCCCCCGGGTCGCGGTGGGTCCCCGCCGGCTCAGGCCGGTGGGGACCCCGTGGTGTCCGGGCTGGGCGCCGGGGCGGTCACGCGGACGCCGAGGGACTTGAGGCGGTCGAAGTCGGCGGCGTCGATGCGGTCCAGCACGGCGAGCTGGCGTTCGAGGGCGTCGAGCTGGCGGGCGGCGTCGCCGTGCCGGCGCAGCGAGCCGGCCGAGGTGACGTGGAAGCGGGCCAGGGCCACCTTCAGGCTCCGGCTCTCCAGGATCATCTGGTAGATCGTCTCCTCCGCGAGGGCGTCCTGGAGGGAGCGGACCGGGCGGGTGAAGAAGAGGGTGACGATCTGCCCGGCCCCGAGGGCACCGAACAGCGCGGGCACCTGCCACTGGATCCGGCCCGGCAGCAGCACCCCAAGCAGCGACAGGACCAGCGCCGCGACCATCAGCACGGCGCCGAGACCGAGCAGGAACCTGCCGGCGAAGCCGGCCGAGTGCTGGGCCTGTCTGAGACGCCCCGCGGCGCGCACGCGGTAGTCGCGCAGCCTGGCGTCCTCGTAGGAGAGGATGCCCTGCCGGTCCTGGAAGTAGCCGGAGTGGTCCGCGTACTCCGCGTCGCCGCCACGGGTCAGCCGCCGGTCGTCGGCGGGCCGGGAGCCGACGAAACGGGCCAGCTCGGCGAGGCCGTTCATCACCTCGGCACGCAGCACGCGCTCGCAGAAGTCCAGCGCGGACAGGTGCCGGTCCAGGGTCCTGCTCGCGGTCAGCGCGTCGGAGACGACGAGCCTGCGGACGTTGTATCGGGAGCGCAGCGCGGTGAGTGTGAGCTGCACCTTGATGTCGGTGAGCACCCCGACCACCGCGACGTGCGCGCGCTCGTGCCGGCCGTCCGCGAGCAGGTCGTCGAGGAGCACGGACAGCGCGGAGGGGGCGTTCGGGACGGGGCGGCCACCGGTGTGGTGCTGGAGGTCGAAGAGGGAGTTGGAACGGATGTGGTGCACATGCAGCCGCCCGCCACCCAGCACCCGCCCGCCACCCGGGGCTCCCGCGCCGCCCGGGCCACCGGCGCCGCCCGGGCCACCGGCGCCGCCCGGGCCACCGGCGTCTCCCGGATCACCGGGGCGGACCGGGCCACCGGCGTCTCCCCGATCACCGGAGTCGCCCGGATCACCGGGGCGGACCGGTTCGCCGACGCCGTCCGCCCCGCCAGGCTCCCGCGCCCCGTCCGCGTCCACCGCCCTGTCCCCCTCCCCGGGCGCCAGCCACCGCCCGAACCCGTCGATGTACGCCGCGCCCCAGGTGCCCGCCTCGCAGTGCGCGCCGTACTGGCGGCGCTCCACTTCGTAGGACTCACCCGGGACGTGCCAGTCACGGATGTTGACCAGGTGCAGGACGCCGTCCCCCAGGCCGCGCAGCCGGGCGCCCACGGTGGCGTCCAGGAAGCGGGCCAGGGGCGAGCGCTCGAGCCCCGCGGCGGACGGGGTCCTGCGGTGCCCGTCGGCGGGGAGGTCCTCCGCGCTCTCGGGGTCCGCGAGGAACTTCGCCACGGCGGCGTCCGGGAGGGAGAGCCGGCAGTCCAGGTTCAGGAAGAAGTCGTTCTGCAGGCACTGCGTGATCAGGATGTACGTCGTCTCCGGCGCCGCGCCGCCGGCGCCCGCGCCACCGAAGCCGCCACCGGCGCCGGCACCCCCACCGGCGCCCGCACCACCGGAGCCCCCACCGGCGCCGACGCCCCCACCGGCGTCCGCACCACCGCCGGCACCACCGGCGCCGGCGCCACCCCGCGCGCCGGCGCCGGTGCCGAGCCCCTCGGGCCCGCGCTCACGCGCCGTCATACGCCCCGCCCGCCGGCGCGTAGGGCCGCTCGGGCAGCAGAGGCCACCGGCCGGCGAGCCGCATGACCGCCTCGGTCATCGCCGGGTCCTTCGCGGCGCCTGCGATGCCGTCGAGGTAGGCGTGGGCGGCCGCCTCGTACAGGTCGTCGACGGCGTGCAGCCGGGCCTCCTGGGCCGCCTTGCGGTCCGCGAGCCGGGCCGCGAGCGCGTCGTCGGCCTCCCGGGCCTGCGCGGCGAGTGCGGCGTCCGCCGCGATCGCGCGGTCCACCCGGGCGATCCGCCGGCCGATGCCGCGGTACGCGGCCAGGTACGGGTGCTCTTCGGCGAGCCCGAGCAGGAACGCGATGCCGCCGGAGAGCAGCAGCAGCGCCACGAACATCAGCGTGACGCTGTGCGGGTCCAGGTGCAGCGACTCGACGATGCCCTGCGGGTGCCGCACGCTCTCCGGCACGGTGTCCGCGACGTCCGGCGGCAGGGTGGGCGGCGTGGGCTTCTTGAAGACCACCTTGGCGCGCAGCTCGCCCAGCGCCCACGCCCCGTACCCCCAGGCCACCAGCGCCCCCAGCGCGGGGACGGCGGACAGCTTGACGGCGCCGGTCGCGGCACGCCGCCGCAGCACCCGGCCCGTGATGTGCGGGGCGAGGATCATCACCGCGGCGGTGGCGAAGGTGAGGCTGACGGAGAGCAGGTTGGCGAGCGGGCCGATGCCGTGCAGGTTCTCGAAGACGGTGTAGTAGACGGGGAGTTCCACCACGGCGAGGCCCAGCAGGACGATCATCCGGCCCCAGCGGCCCATCGCCGAGGAGGCCGGTTCGCCCTCCCAGGCCGCGCTGGCGCGGGCCGCGGAGGAGACCCGCACGGCTTCCTCGGCGGTCAGGTCGTCGTCCGAGAGGCGCCCGACCGCCTTCGCGGACGCGTCGTCGATGCCGGCGAGCCGCTCGCGCAGCCGTCGGCGCTCGAAGCCCTCCCGCACGGAGTCGCGGAAGTCCTGCCAGCGGTCGGCCCGCTGGGCCACCCGGTCGAGCTGGGCGGCGGTCCGCGCGCGCTGCTCGACCAGCTCGGCGCGCCGGACGGCGGCCTGTTCTCGGCGCTGGTCCGCGGCCGTCGCCTCCGCCCTGATCCGGGAGGCGGCGAGGCGGGCATCCTCGTCGGCGCGCGCGTCCGCCACCACGAGCCGCCGCCTGACGCGGTCGCGCCGGCCGGCCAGCTCGGTGAAGTAGTGCACCTGGTCCCTTCCCGCCAGCACCCAGGGGTCGTACACGCCCCGCGCGGCGGCCTCGGCGCCGTGCCGCCGGGCGCCGGCGAGCAGCGCGTCCCGGTCGGTGGCCCGGATCGCCTCCGGCTCGACGGGTTCGGGCTGCGGCAGGCTCCCGTACGGCGCGCCCCGGGAACCGCGCCGCCCGGGTCCGCGGCCGCGGGTGCGCCCGTCGTCGCCACGGCGGCGGATCCGGAAGGGCAGGGCCTGGCGGTCGTCGCCGCTACCGGTAGTCGGTGTGGACATGCGCCTTGACCCTTTCTTCCAGGAGTTCCTTCCAGAAGGCGTCGAACTGCGGGTAGCGGTGGGCGCTCTCGTACGCCATGCCGTACCCGGTGGGGTAGACGTCGGCGCCGGAGAGGTGCGGTGTGCCGTGGGTGGTCAGGAAGCGGTCGATGACGGTCTTCCGCTTGCCCGCGGTGGTCAGGTCCTTCTCGCCGAGGCGGAAGTCGGTGTCGCCCTGGTCGAAGTCGCTCACCACCAGGACGGCGAACGGCGCGTCACCGGACGGCCTGGCCAGCGCGATCCGGGAGAGGCCGCCGAGCACGTCCGAGCCGGGGTTGCGCTCCTCGGCGCAGTCGAGCAGCCTGCGGGCGGTGGAGAGCGCCACGGCACGCATGCTCACCCGGGTGCTGTCGCGGTCGGCCTCGTCGGGCAGGTCGGGGTCGAGGTCGAGCGTGCTGACCTGGCAGGGCGAGGTCTGCGACACCTTGGTGATGGGCGCGAACGACACCTTGCGGCACTTGTGGTCGGCCAGGAACGGCTGGAGCTTCGCGGTCAGCTTGGCCCGCGAGTCGAACCCCTTCTTCCCCGGCGCCGCCGATCCCGAGCCGTCCACCACCACACCGCAGGCCAGGGTGTACCTGGTGGGCTCGTTGGAGAGCTGCGAGCAGGCGGTGCCGGCTGCGGCGAGCAGCAGGGCCACGGCGGCGGGCAGCAGGCGGGAGACGCGGCCCGGGCCACCCGGACGGGCGCGGCCACCGGTGCGGTTGTGGCCCTGCCTGCGGTTGTGACCCTGCTTGCGGTTCCGGGCCTGGACTTGGTTCCGGACCTGGGCTTGGTTCTGGTCCCGGGCTTGGCTCTGGGCCTGGGCTTGGCTCTGGGCCTGGGCTTGGCTCTGGGCCTGAGCTTGGCTCTGGGCCTGGGCTTGGCTCTCGCTCTGGGCCTGGGCTTGGGCTTGGCTCCGGCTCTGTGCCAGGCCCTGGCTCTGGCCCTGGCTGCGGTTTTCGTCGCTGCCCCCGATGCGGCTGCGGCTCGCCTCGCGGCCCTCGGTGCGGCTGTGGTCCTGGCCGCCGTGGACCCGGCTGCGGCTGTGGTGGACGGTCCGGCCCCGGGCGTTCCTCGTCATCGCGTGTTCTCCTCTCCGCCCCGCTGCCGAAGGTCTCCCTCGCGCTGCTGAAGGATCCGCAGGGCGCGTGACGTGGCCGTCGCGGTCTGCGGGTCGTCGTCCAGGAGCCACGTCACAGGGCGGCGCCAGGAGTCGTCCAGTTCCACCCGGGCGGGCAGCGGCCGGGCCCCCGGGTCCCCGGCGGGCGCCGCGAGCCGCGGGTCCACGGCGCGCAGCGCGTCCCAGTAGCAGGCCAGCAGCTGGTTGCAGTGATCGACGACGGCCTGCGCGCGGGAGCGGCACAGGTCGACGTCGGTGCGCCAGCCGGCCACCCAGTGGCCGTACCGGGCCAGCGCGGCGGGGGCCGGGGAGCGCCGTACGTCGTACTGGGTGACGACCCGCACGGACTCGGCGCGCAGCCGGGCCAGCAGCTCCCGGCGCTGCCCGATCAGCGCGGACCGCATCTGCTGGGTGCTCTGCCGCGCGGTGTCCCACACCTCACGGACGTAGGGAGTGAGCACCAGGTCGGGTACCGGGTCGGTGCCGATGCGGACGGTGAGCGGCGCGTGCGGTATGCCGCCGGCGGCGTCCCGCCTGCCGCGCCGCCTGGCCCGGGCGCGGGCCAGCGGCCCGGCCGTGCCGCGGCGCACCACCCCTCCCACTCTCTCTGCTGCGATCATGACATGCCTTCCCCCATGAATGACGCCCCGTGAATACGGCGGCCGCGGAAGGGAGTTCGTGTTTCCGGCCCGCCGTGCTGGAGAGAGTACGGGAGAACGCCGCGTAATTGCGCCGCGGAAAAGCGGAATTCGGGGCCGCACCGGAAAGCGACCGGCTTTCGACCGGAAGCCGACCGGTTTCCTTTCCCCGCCGCCTACATACTGATATCGCCCACCGGCACGGCCTGCCCGGGCGCCCGGGCGGCACGCGTTCGGCGCGGCGCTCATTCGGCGCGGCGCTCATTCGGCGCGGCGCTCATTCGGCGCGGGCCGTGTTCAGCGCGCGTCGTATGCGGAGCGCGTCGTATGCGGCGGAGTCGCATCGCTGTCCGGCGCGTACGCCGCCGCGTTCGCGCGGTCGCACGCCGGCGGGGTGATGCGGTGCCGTGCGCGGCGCCGGACAGCCGGGAGCGGCAACCGAGGGGAGGGGACGGTTCAGGTGACGGACACACCGGAGGGTACGGCTACGGCGCGGGGGGCGCCCCGCGCGGCGCGGGACGGGGCCTCCGCCCACGCCCGGGACGAGGCACCCACCGGGGCACCGGGTGAGGCACCGGGGACCCCGGGCCAGGCAGGGGACGAGGCGCCGCGCGAGGCCCACGGCAAGACGCCGGACACGCCGCCGCGCGAGGCCCGCGGCAAGACGCCGGACACGCCGCCGGCACAGGTGCTGCGGGTCAGCCAGACGCACTTCCCGCTGCACACCCTCGGCCCCGGCCCCCGGCTGGGCATCTGGGTGCAGGGCTGCGGCCTGGCCTGCCCCGGCTGCATGTCCCGGCACACCTGGGACCCGGCGGGCGGCACCGCGCGCACGGTGCGCTGGCTGCTCGGCCGCTGGGCCGCCGCGCTGGAGGCCGGTGCGGAGGGCCTGACGGTCAGCGGCGGGGAGCCGCTCGACCAGCCGGGCCCGCTGGCGGCCCTGCTCGCGGGCGCCGCCGCCCTGGGCAGGGCCGCGGGACGCGCGCCCGACCTGCTGGTCTACACGGGCTACGAGGAGCAGGAGGTGGCGGCGGACCCGGCGCGGGCGGCGGCCGTCCGGCACGCCGACGCGCTGATCACCGGCCGGTTCCGGGCCGCCGAGCCGACCGCCCTGGCCTGGCGGGGCTCGGCCAACCAGCGCCTGGTGCCGCGTACCGCGCTCGGCCGGGCCCGGTACGCGGCACACCTGGACCGGCGCCCGGCCGGTCCGCGCTTGCAGATGGTGCGGGGGGAAGAGGGCGATGTACGGCTCTACGGGGTGCCGCTGCGCGGGGAACTGGCGGCGGTCGAACGGCGGCTGGCCCGCTCGGGCGTCCGGCTGGCCGCACCGAGCTGGCGGCGGTGAGGTGCCCGGGGTGCCGGGGGTGTCCGCGACCCGGGTGCCAGAGGTGCCCGGGTCGCCCGGGTTCCCCGGGGAGTCACAGGGCGCCGATGGCCTCGGCGACGTCGCGGCTCCTGACCACCAGGTGCACCTGCCAGGAGTCGTCGTGGGCGAGTTCGTCGCGGATCGCCCAGGTCAGCCAGGTGGCGCTGGTGGCGTGCGGCAGTCCGCCGCGGCCGGCGCCGAGCAGCGGGAAGCACAGGGACGACAGGGTGGCGTCGAGGTGACCGCGCTCGGCGCGGGCCAGCGCGAAGCACTCGGCGACCGCGCGGGCCACGGTCTCCGGCTGGACCTGGTAGTCCCAGCCCTGCGGGGTGGCCACGGCGGCGTGGTAGATCCGTTTGACGCCCCGTTCGATCAGCCGCCCGGAGGAGGTGGGCACCACCGTGCCGGGCCGCACCGGGAGCCCGGGTCTGCCGTGCTCGCGCAGCCAGCCGCCCAACTCCCTGGCGAGCACGTCGTCGTGGATCTCCCCCGCCGCGTCGCGGTCCGCGGCGGCCAGCCGCAGGGTGCCGGAGACGGTGGGGTGGAACGTCTTGGACAGCTCCAGGTAGATGTTCTCGGGCGAGACCAGGATGTCGATGTCGCGGAGCAGCTCGATGGGCGACACATGGACCGTGATGGCGCCCAGCTCGCCCACCCGTACGCCGTCGATGTGCAGCGGCGGCTCGTGCGCGGCGGGGTGCAGCCGCGTGCCGGTGCCCGGGCCGGGGCCGGGGCCGGGAACACCGGGACCGCCTGGGCCGCCGGGCCCACCGGGGCCGAGTCCCGCGCCGAGGCCCGCGCCGAGGCCGGTCCCGAGCCCCACGCCGAGCCCGGCGCCGAGGCTCCCGCCCCCGCCGGGGCCCGCGCCCGGCGCGGCGGCGGCACCCGCCGCGGGGCCGGACGCGAGGCCGGCCGGCGGAAAGGGCCGGCGGAGCACCGCGAGCACCGCCTCGGCGAGCTGCTGGATCACCTGCGGCTCCTGCTGTCTGCGGAACCGCTCGGGGCTGACGCCGTAGAGCGCGGCGGCGGCCTTGCGGCGCTCCACCGCGGGGGCGCCCCTGCGGCCCTGCGCCAGGCCGAACGTCTGGGCCGCGGCCCTGCCCAGCAGGTCGTTCTCGCCGAGCCTGCGGACGGCGGCGGCCAGCAGCGCCTCTATGCCGGCGGGTATCGCGTCGGGCCCCTCGCAGAGACCCGCGGCCTGCGCGGCCGCGCGCAGGGCGGGGCGCTCCGTGCTGCGGAGATCGGCGAGCCCGGGTCTGCGCAGGGCTTTGAGCTCGTCAAGAAGCTGATCGTACGTCGGAAGAGCTAAAGAGGACGGCTCCTGACTCATGCGCACCAAGATAGCGGCCGGTCGAACGGTGCGGAATGTGGCCGGTTCCGGCGGGTGCGGACGCGCCAATTCCGGGTGTCCACGGTTTCCCCCGGGGTGGTACGGGATTTATCAGAAGGACGGCAGTGACGGATATGAATTCAAGGGCGCCGAACGCTCATACGAGAGTCGAAAACCGCTACGAGAAACCACGCCCGGAGGTGCCGGCGCCATGACCCACCCCACCGAGGACGAGCCGCCCTTCGCGCCCGGGACCGGGGCCGAGCCCACGGGCGCCCCGGCCGCCACCGCACCCGGGCGCCCGCCCGCGCCCCGGACCGAGTACGAACCCGCCGAACCGCCCGCCACCGCACCCGGGCACCCGCCCGCGCCCGAGACCACGTACGAGTCCGCCGCCGAGCCACCGCGCACCGCACCCGAGCCACCGCGCACCGCACCCGACACCGCGTACGAACCCGCCCCCGACCCCGACCCCGAACCGGAACCCGAACCAGCCTCCGCACCACCGGGCGGCACCGCCCCCCAAACCACCTACGAACCCGCCGCACCACCGGGCGCCGCACCACCGGGCGCCGCCCCACCGGGCGCCGCCCCAGGCCGGGTGCACGCCCCCGGCCGGGCCCCCGCGCCCGAGACCGCGTACGAGGAGCCGCCGGCCGCGGGCCCGCGGTCGCGCGGGGACACCCGGCAGCTGCCGGTCGCGCTGCGCGGCCGGTTCACCCTGCGGGCCGTGCTGCGCAGCCCCGACGTACCGCACCGGGCGGCCGTCTTCCGGGTGGCGGACGCCCACGGCCTGTACATCCTCAAGTGGTACGACCGCGCGCACGCCCCCGACCCCGCCGTGTGGCGGCTGCTGGCTAAACGCCCCCGCCCGCACCTGCCGCACCTGCTGGAGAGCTCTCCGTCCGGCGCGGACGGCCACCCCTACGACCTCGCCCCGTCCTACGGCGAGACGGACCTCGCGGCCTGGCTGCGCGCCAACCCGGGGCCGGTGGACCCGGCGTTCGTCACGTCCGTCGTCCGGCAACTGCACGACGCGCTCACGACCCTGCACGAGCTGGGCATCGTGCACCGGGACGTCAGCCCCGCGAACGTCATGCTGAGGTCGCTCGGCCCGGGCGAGCCGGAGGTCGTCCTCGTCGACATCGGCGTCTCCTCGTACGCGCCCGAGGAGCGGTGGACCACCTCCGCCGAACGCTGGGTGGGCACCGCCGCGTACATGTCGCCGCAGACGGCGACCCGCCACCAGCTGATCCATCCGCCCGCCGACTGGTGGGCGCTGGGCATGGTCGTCGCCGAGATGGCGGGCGGGCGGCACCCGGTGTACCCGACCACCGACCCGGACCACATCCGCGACGAGATCACCACCCGCGGTCCCAACCTCTCCCGTGTCACCGACGCCCGTCTCGGGCTGCTCTGCCAGGGCCTGCTGACCCGCGACTACGACCACCGCTGGAACACCGTCCAGGTGGCTCAGTGGCTGGCCGGCGGCTCCCCGCGGGTGGCGCCGCCGCAGCCGGGCGGGACGGCCGCGGGCGCGGCGGAGGAGGCGGGCCCCGACGTCGAGCCGCTCGTGTTCCTCCAGGAGCGGTACACCCGTCCCGGCCGGCTCGCGGGGGCCTTCGACGAGCACTGGCGCGCGGCCGAGCGGTGGCTCGCGAGCCGGTCCCGGCGGGCCTCGCTGGTCGAGTGGCTGCGGCAGTTCGAAGGGTCCGGGCTGCTGGACGACGGCGTGCTCGACACGGCCGCCCGGCTGCTCGCCAAGGCACCGGGGCCGGCCGGCCTGGTCCGCCTGATCACCTGCCTCGGCCCGGCCCGGCCGCCGTCCTACCAGGGGCTGCCGCTGGACCTGACGGGCCTGAACGAGCTCGTCGACAGCGCCTGGAACGACGACGAGGCCGCGCTGTCCGTCATCGAGGACCTGCGGCGGCACACCATCCTGCCGCTGCTGGCGGACCGCCCGGGCGGCGCCGACCTGGCCGGGGTGCAGCAGCGCTGGCTGACCGCCATGTCCACCTGGCGGCATCGGGTCGAGGGCGTGCTCGCGCACTCGGCGGTGCTGCGCGACGCCGGCCGGGAGGTGTGGGACACGCTCGGGCCCCCGGCGCGGCTCCACGTCGAGCTGCTGTGGCTGGCCGCGGCGCCCTCGGGGGCCCGCCGCAGGCTGGGCGAGCAGGCCGACGCGCAGCTCGGCGGCCCCGCGGGGACGGTGGGGTGGTACCGGCGCATGGTGGCCGACCGGGACGACCTGCTGTCGCTGCACCTGGCGCAGCGGCTGTCCGGGTTCGCCCGCCGGGAGGCCGAGGAGGCGCGGCGGCGGATCGACGAGGACCTCGGCCAGCTACGCGTCGCGCTCGCCCGCGACGGTGCCGCGGCCTGGCTGCGCCGGGAGGAGATGCCGCCCACCCTCGGCCGGGCGGCCGGCGGCGCGCTCGCGCTCATCGTGCCCTGGGTCTTCGTCATCGGGCTGAGCGACGTGATCGGCCGGCCCGGGCCGCAGGCGGTGCTGGTCGCCTGGATGCTCGCGGTGCCGGGGGCGGCGGCCGTGCTGGCCCTGGAGCTGTGGATCGCCTACCGCATCGGCAGCCCGGGCTACCACCCGGACCGGTCCCTGATGGGACTGGTCGTCGACCGGGCGCAGCGCCCGGCGCGGTTCATCCGCAGGCCCGGCGCCCGCTTCCCGGTCCGCGGGCTGCTGCTGCTCGTGCCGGGGCTCGTGCTGTGGCTGATGGTGGCGTACGCGCCGTGGGCCTGGCCCGCGGGCACGGTGGCGGGGCTCGCCTGGTGGACCTGGCACCGCGATCGGGCGTGGCGGCGCCACACGGCCCAGCTGCGCGGCAGGGCGCTCGCCGCCGGGGGACCGACGGCGGCCCGCGGGGCCCTGCCCGGGGCGGGTGAGCGGCGATGAGTTCCGGAATCGCGGTGCCCGAGATCGTGGACGTGCTGCCGGACATGGCGTTCCCGCCGCCGGAGGCGTTCGCCCCGCCGCCGGGCGCGGCCCAGCCGTTCGGTGTCCACGACGCCGTCCAGCAGCACGCCGGGGCGGCCCACGGGCTCGGCCTCCCGCACCACGCGCTGGACGGCCTCGGGGGCTCCGTGCCCCACCCGCTGACCGCCGCGCACGACCTCGCCGGGCACGTCCTCCAGGGGGCGCTGCACGAGGCGCACCAGCTCGTCGAGCCGGCCCTGATCGCGCTGGGCTCGCTGAGCGGCGCGCTGCTCGCCGGGCGGGCCGTGATGGCCGGCGCCCAGCTCCTGTCGGAGGCGGCGCTGCGCGCCGGGCGGCACCAGGAGGAGTTGCGCGCCCGGCAGCTCGACGCCCGCAGGTCTGCGGAGTGCTGGCGTGACGCGGCGTACGCGACCGCGCGCCTCAACGCCCGCATCACCGCGCTGCGCGCCCGCTCCGGGCCTGCCGCGGACGGCGGCCCCGGCGGGTGGGGCGGACCTGACGGCTCGGGCGGGCCCGGCGGGTCCGGCGGGCCCGGGATCCCGCCGCTCATCGACCCGGTGGGCCGGAGCCTCGCCGAGGTGTGGCGGCTGCTGGCGGACACCGACTGCCGGCTGCGGCGCGCCGAGGCGCACCACGCGCGCGCCGCGCTGGCCGTGCCGCGCGGCCCCGCGCCCGGCATGAGCAGCAGGACGGCCGGCTTCCACGAACGGCTGCGGGCCCGGCGCCGCCGCGAGCTGGCCGCGTACGAGGCGGCTCCCACCGAGGCGGCGGCCACGGCCGGCCGGACACGCGGCGAGGCCTCGCTGGCGTCGCTGGCCACCGCCGCGGCCGGGGACCTCACCGCCGAGGAGGTGCTGCGGCAGGGCGGCGACCTGCTGGCCGCGCTGCCGCCGGGGGCGCCCGGCGACGACTACCGGCTGCTGGAGGCGAAGGTGGCCGCGGCGGCCGAGGCGGCCGGCACCAACCGGGCCGCGGCCGCCCGGGCGCTGCGGGAGGCGCGGAAGTTCGCCGACGGGGTGGCGGAGGAGGTCCGCGAGCGCGAGACGGCCGCGGCCCAGCTCGCCTTCCTCGCCGCCCCGCCCGAGGGCGTACCGCTGCCCGACGCGGGCCCCGAGATCGCGGCGCTGAAGGCGTACCTGGAGCACCCGGGCCGGCGGCTCACCGAGGCCGACCGGGACGCGGTGCGGGACCGGATCCGCGAGCGCACCGCGCTCTTCGAGCGGCTCTACACGGCCCAGGCGCTCGACGCGGCGCTGCGGGCCGGCGCGGCCGTCGTCGCCGAGCACACGGCCGCCGACGGCACCCACGTCATCGACTGGCCGCCGCCCGGCTGGGACGACGACCACTGGCTGCGGATCACCCAGGACGGCTCGGGCACCGTGCGCGTCTCCACCCAGCACCGCCCGCGCACCCCCGCCGAGGACACCCCCGAGGCCCGGGACCTGGACCGGCGGCGGTGCGCCGAGGCCGCCGGCTACGCCGAGGACGTCCGCCGCCTCACCGGCCGGGCCGGGCTCGACCTGCCGTTCGTCTTCGAGGACCTGCCCGGGCAGCCGGCGGACCCGCCGGGGCCGCGGAGCGCGGACCGGCCCACCGCGGACCGCGCGGAGGCACCCGCCGACCCGTCCGCCGCCTGGCCCGCGGACCCGTCATGGCCCGCGGACCCGACCGCGGACCCCGGCCACCGTGCGGCCGACCACCGCAGGCGCGCCCGGGACGACCGCCCCGGGCCCCGCGCCCGCCGCCACGATCAGGAGCAGCGATGACCGAGACCGCCCCCGCCGCCCCGCCGCGCCGCAGGACGCGCACCGTCCCGGCCTTCGTCGAGGAGGTCACCGGCACCCTCAGCGTGCACGCGCAGTACGTGCTGCACGGCAACATCCGGGACCTGCACCTCGTCACCCAGCCCCCGCTCCCCGCCGACGGCGTGGACGCGCCGGGCCACGACGAGCACCACAGCCTGGTGACGGTGCTGTGGAACGCGCTGCGCGACGAGGGCTACGACGCGCTGATCCGCTGGGACATCGCCGCGGGCTTCACCGTCCAGACCGGCCGGGCCGCCGGCGAGGTGCGCGAACTGCTCGCCGCCCAGCGCCCGCTGCCCGCCCCGCGCGGCGAGCAGCCCTCGCCGCTGCCCGGCGCGGAACGCACCCTCCGGCTGATCACCTCCGGCTGGCGGCAGCCCCCGCAGGGCGCACCGGGCCCCGGCCGCGGCCACGACCGCACGCCGTACCGGCCCGACCCGCTCCGCCTGGTGCTGCTGATCGACTACGCCGCCCGGATCGCCACGGACGTCACCCGGCTCAGCGACACCGAACGGGACTTCTTCCTGAGCTGCCTGAAGCTCGCCGAGGAGGCGAGGCCGATCCGGGACCCGAGGAGCGGTCGGCGGCTCTTCAACCCGGTGATCTGGCTGGCCGACGGGGACCGCGACCTGCCCGCCTGGCTGGTGTCGGGCAGCGAGCGGGTGCGCACCGTCGGCCTCTCCCTGCCCGACCTCGGCCAGCGCCGCAGGATCGCCGCGCTGCTCGCCGAGGAGCACCGCGCGAGGACCGGGGCCGGCGACCCGCTCGGCAAGGAGCCCGCGCCCGCCCCCGCCGACGTCGAGGACTTCGCACAGGCCGCCGCCGGGCTGACGCTGCGCGGCATGCGGGAGAGCGCCCGGATGGCCCTGGACCGCGGGCTGCCGTTCGCCAGGATGCGCGACGCGGTGCGCGTCTACCAGCTCGGTGTGGAGGACAACCCCTGGCAGCGCGAGTTCGTGCGCGCCCAGATCAGGGACGGCGAGGAGTACGTCCGCCGCCGGGTGAAGGGCCAGGAGAAGGCGGTCGGCAAGACCCTGGACATCCTCAAGCGCGCCGCGCTCGGCCTGTCCGGCGCGCAGGCCGCCCACCCCGGCAGCCGGCCCCGCGGTGTGCTGTTCTTCGCGGGGCCGACCGGCACCGGCAAGACGGAGCTGGCCAAGTCCGTGGCGAAGGTGCTGTTCGGCAGCGAGGACGCCTGCCTGCGCTTCGACATGAGCGAGTTCTCCGCGCCGCACGCGGTGGACCGGCTGGTCGGCGCGCCGCCCGGCTACGTCGGCTACGAGGCGGGCGGCGAGCTGACGAAGGCAGTGCGCAACGACCCGTTCCGGGTGGTGCTCTTCGACGAGATCGACAAGGCGCACAAGGGGGTGCTGGACAAGTTCCTCCAGGTCCTGGAGGACGGCCGGCTCACCGACGGGCAGGGCGTCACCACGTACTTCAGCGAGTGCGTGCTGATCTTCACCTCGAACAAGGGCGTGCTGCAGAAGCCCGGCGACGGCACCGGGCCGAGCGTGCAGGTGGCACGGCCCGGCATGCCCTACCACCAGGTCGAGCGGATCATCCTGGACAACATCCGCGAGTTCTTCGTCTCCGACATCGAACGGCCCGAACTGCTGAACCGGCTCGGCGGCAACATCGTCGTCTTCGACTACATCGGCCCCGAGGTCGCCGCCGGCATCTTCGACTCCCAGGTCGACAACATCAGGCGCACCCTGGCACAGGGTCAGGGCGTCCACCTGCGGCTGTCCGACGCGGCCCGCAAGGTGCTGTGCGAGCAGTGCACCCGCGACCCGTACCAGGGCGGGCGCGGCATCGGCATGGCCCTGGAGACCCATCTGATCAACCCCCTCGCCCGCCGCCTCTTCGACCTCGACGAGCCGGCCGGCAGCACGGTCACGGTCGCCGCGGCCCACGTGGACGAGGCGGACTCCGTCGAACTCGACCTCCGGATCACGACGGCACCGGGCGGGCCGGGGAGGAGGGCGACCGGCGCATGAGCACGGAGCCGTACTGGACGGGCGGGGACGACGACTACGAGGACGACCCCCCGAGCCCCGGCGGGGACACGGGCAACCGGGGGCACTCCCCCCACCCTCCGGACAGCGAGGAAGCAACCGACCACGCCGAAACCGGTACCACACCACCGACACCAGCCACCGAAAGGGGCGCGGGGAACTGGGGGCACCTCCCACGCCCTTCAGGCAGTGGGGGAGCGACCGACCACGACGAAACCGGCAGCCCGCCACCGGCACAGCGGGGCAGTCACAGCCCCCAGGAGGCCACCGGCGGACCCACCGGGCAAACCGCCGACAGGCGGGCCCCGGCGGCCGGGGAGGCCGGAACCACCCCGGCCGGTGAGGCCGGCGAGGCCGGGGCACCGGCCTCCCTCTGCTGGCACTGCCGCGCCGAGCTCCCCGAAGCCACAGCCGACTGCCCCTTCTGCGACCACCCCCAGACGCACCTGGTGCTGACATCCACCACACCGAGGCTGGAGTTACGGGTGGGCGCGGACGCGCACCTCCGCATCGGCCGCGACCCCGGCTGGGCCCCCCAGACCGCCACGCTCCTTGCGGACCTGCGCGCGGTCTCCCGCCGCCATGTCCTCGTGGGCATCGAGGCGGACGGCACCGGCTGGGCCGAGGAACCGCTCACCGGCACGAGGAACCACACCTACGTGAGCGGCGCCCGCCTGACCCCGGGCGTGCGGGCCGAACTGCGCGACGGCGACGAGCTGCGCCTCGGCCTGCACACCCTCAGTTTCTGCGTACGGCTGCGCGGCCCCGGCACGGGCGGCGCCGCGCAGCCGGTCACGGAGCGTCCCAGCCGCTCGGCACGATGACCGCCCGGAGCGGGGCGAGCAGCCGGTTGGCCTCGGCGAGTCCGTCGGACGTGCCGAGGTCGTGCGCGCTGCCGACGACGGGCGCCACGGGGTCGCCGCCGCACCGGTCCCCGAAGAGCACCAGTGCCAGCCGCGGCCGGTGCCTGCGGGAGAGCCACACGAGCCCCTCGGCGCCGGGCGCGTGCCGCCGTATCTCCGAGGCCCAGAACCGGGTCTGCGCGTAGGCGAGCCCCTCCGCCTCCAGCAGCCAGCCCGTCTGGAAGACCCGCGCCAGGTCCTCCTCGGTCACCAGGCTCACCAGCTTCAGCTCCCGCGTGGTGCGCACCTCGCTCAGGGTGTACCGCCTGGCCTGCGCGAGCGGCACCCGGCGCGCCCCGTCCGGCGGGGTGAACTCCAGCGACCGGAGGAAGACCTCGGCGAGCGCGGTGGTCGGCTCCACCGCCGCGTACAGATACGGGTACGGGTCCGCGGTGGTGCCGTCGAAGCGGCTGCCGCCGAACTGGGCGTGCGCCATCCTGTCGTTGAACGCGGTGGCGGCGAACTTCGAGTCGTGGCAGCGCCACAGCGTGGTGCCGGCCGGCAGCTCCCGCACCGCCGGGTGCATGCGGACGCCCTCCGGCAGCGGTCCCTGGGCTACCATGCCGCGTCCTCCACCAGCGCACGGGCCGCGTCGACCAGCAGGTCGTCGGGCACCTGTCCGAGCAGCGCGGCGGGCGCCCCGGCGAGCCACCGGTTGCCGCCCAGCCACCAGTCGGCGACGCCCCACGGGTCCTCGTCGGCCAGCAGCAGCCGGTTGATCCGCTGGACGACCGGCCGCGGCTCTCCGGTGTCGGGGTCGAACTGGAAGTCCGGATACCGGTGTCCGCCGCCCGGGTCCGTGAGCCGGATCAGGCCGGCGCTCAGCGGGTCCTGGGCGGTGTCCGCGGTGAGCCGGTCGGCGCCGCGGGCCGGTGCCGCGAGCAGCCGGCGCCGCACCGCGCGGGCCAGCTCGGCGCTCTCGGGCGGCAGGGCGGGCCAGTCGACGGTCTCCAGCAGCGACCGCACCTCGGCCAGCGCGGCCGGGTCGGGCCGCAGGTCCGCGGGCGGCGCCTCCACGGGCGCGGCGGAGCGCACCTCCTGACTGAGGCGCTCGCGCAGCGGGTCGCCCGCGGGCAGGTTGATCAGCAGCATCCTGCCGATGTCCCGGATCGCCCTGCGCAGCGCGGGCCCGTCGTCCCCCGCGGCACCCAGCGCGCCGACGAGGTCGGTGAGCGCGGCGAGCTGCTCGGCGGTGAAGGCCGCGCGGATCGCGGGGAGGTGCCGGCGCAGCAGCGCCAGCAGGTCATCGGTGGTCACGATCGGCTCCTCGGCGACGGGGTCCGGCGGCGGCCGGCGACGGGGCTGGTCGGCCGCTCTTTCGGCGACTCGGCTCGGTGGCCGTCCGGCGACTGCGTTGACCGGCCGCTTCCCGGCGACCCGGCTCGGCGGCCGTCCGGCGACTGCGCTGACCGGCCGCTTCCCGGCGACCCGGCTCGGCGGCCGTCCGGCGACTGCGCTGACCGGCCGCTTCCCGGCGACCCGGCTCGGCGGCCGTCCGGCGACTGCGCTGACCGGCCGTTTCCCGGCGACCGGGGGCGGGGGTTGCCCTGGTGGATGAAGCCCGCCCAGGCGGGCAGCGCGGCCAGGGTGTCCGCGTGGTCCGCCACCAGGGCGAGCAGGTCGCCGGAGAGCCCCGGCACGGGCTCGCGGCCCGGGTCGAGCATCCACAGCTGGGCGGCGCGCAGCGCGTCGGGCGGGGCGAGGCCGGTGACGGTCAGGTGGTGGTGGAGGACGACCATCATCGGCGCGGACGCCAGGTCCGGTACCTGCCACCGGGTGCCGACGGCGTCGGCGGCGCCGCGGGCCAGGAACGCGGTGGTGGGGGTCAGCGCCTCGTCGTGGTCGCGGTTGCTGAGGTCCGTCTCGCAGGCGCTGAGCACCACCAACGGGCCCGGCTCGCCCGGCCGGTCGTCCGCTTCCGTGCCGAGCACACGGGTGACCGTCAGCAACGCGTCGCCGGGCGTCCGCGCGTCCGGGGGCGGCGCCAGGTGCACGGCCGAGGCGGTCGGCAGGGGCGCGGCGGTGCCGTGCGCCACCAGGTGCAGCACGGAGGCGGGCGGACCGTCTCCGCCCGGCAGGTGCGCGAGGACGTCCCCGGGGGTGCCGGTGATGTCCGTCAGCGTCCGGTGGCAGCCGTAGAGCACGGCGTGCGGGTAGTACCGGGCCAGGGCGTCCACCTCGTCCTCGGCGAGGAGGAGGCTGCCCTGCGGGTCCGCGACGAGTACGGCGAGGTCACCGGCCGGCATGCGCTGCCGTGCGGTGGCGCGCAGGAACTCGCCGCCGGATGCGGCGTAGGAGATCACGGCTTGTTCGCAGGCGTAGCGGTGGGCGTGCGGCGCGCTGGGGAGACCGCCCCTCTGTTCTGGTTGTCCCGGTTGTTCCGGAGGCGACGTGGCGGTCCCGTCCGGGCCGGTCGCTCCCCCACCGCCTGAAGGGCGTGGGAGGTGCCCCCGGTGGGCGGACGTCCCCCCGTGTCCCCTCGCGTCTCGCCGGCGGGTGTGATCCGGCTCGGCCGGGGCCGGCAGGCGGGCGGCGTGCCACGGGACCGCGCCCAGGTTTCCGCAGGGTACGAGGACGAGACGGGGTGGGGCGCCGGTGGGCGGGAGGGCCGCCAGGACGGGGGCCAGGACCGCGGGGCCGGCCCAGTCGCAGAGGTCTTCCAGGGCGTCGCGCCAGTCCCGCTGGGCGCGGTCCGCCGCGTCCTGGTCGGCCCCGGGGCCGCCGGTGGCGGATCGGACGGCGGCGGCGTCCAGGTAGCGCTCCAGGGGTGCCCGGCCGCCGGGGGCCAGGCCCGGCAGGGACAGCCGGTGCGGCTCCCCGGCGGCCGGCACCAGCAGGGCCATGCCGTCCGCCGCGTCGCGATCCTCACCCGGCACGAGGTAGATCAGCGCGTCGGCGCCCGCCGCGGTGAGGCCGGCGCGCAGGTCGGTGATGCCGCTGGTGGCGAGCAGGTCCCGCAGCGGTTCCGCCGTGCCCGGGGTGCCGCGCAGCGCCGCCAGGGCGCGGCGGCGCAGCGTGCTGGGAATGGTGACGCCGCCGTCGAGGGACCGCCGCACCAGCGCCTCGGCCTCCTGCGCCCGCTCCGCGGCGCGCCCGCCGGGCACCCCGGCGGACGGCACCGGCGGCGGCACCGCCGCGCGCCACTGCTCGGCCAGGTCCGTATGGCCGAGGTCGGCCAGTTGCTGGGGCACCCCGGCGGCCGCGGCGGCGGACCGCAGCACCAGGGTGCGGCCGGCCTCCAGCAGTTCCACGGCGGCGTCGAGGCGGCCGTCCGCGACGGCCCAGGACGCGGCGAGCACCCCCCGGCTCGCACCGGTCCGCGCGACTTCGAGGCCGTGCTCGGGGCCGAGTTGCAGCAGCACGTCCTCGGCGAGCAGGTCCAGCGACCGACGGGCGGCGGCCACCGCGGCGGCCAGGTCACCGCGGGCCGGGTCGCCGCGCTTGTGCCGGAGCACGGCCAGCTCCCACAGGATCGTCTGGACGGTGTCCGTGGTGTTGGCGTCGGTGAACTCGTCCCTGGCCTGCTCCAGTTCGGCGACCGCGGCGTCCAGCGTGGCCGGATCGCGGTCGCCGGTGTGCAGCACTTCGAGGGCGATGGCGATCGCCTGCCGGGTCCGCACCCGCTGGTCCGCGGTGGACACGGGGGCGTCCAGCGAGGCGCGCGCCCGCTCGACGGCCGCGGACAGCCGCTCGGCGTCCGGCTCGAACATCGACTGCATGGCCAGCAGCGGTACCCGGACGGTCTCCAGCATCCGCCCCGCGAAGGGCAGCACGGACGGCAGCCGTTCGGCCTCTTCCAGGAGGTCGACGGTCGACCGCAGCAGCTCCTGGTCGCCCGTCATCGTCAGCAGGGCCAGCTGGGCCACGGCGAGCAGCAGGAGCACCATGAAGAAGAAGTCGAGCTGGTCGTCCTCCCGGGCCCGGAGGGTGCCCAGCTCCTCGATCAGCTCGCGCAGCCGCGCGGTGTCCCTGTTCCTGCGGGCCTCGTCGATGTGCAGGTGGATCCGGAGGCAGCGGTTGGCCAGCCGCAGCCCGTCGGAGCCCGGGCCATGGGCGAACGGGGAGTCGAACACCCCGGAGTCGGCGGCGAAGATCCGGTCCAGCCGGTCTCGGGCGGCGTCCCGGTCGAGCCGGCTGCCGCCGATGGCGGTGGCCGCGGTGAGCAGGCCGGGCCCCAGCATGCCGGCCAGCCAGCCGTCCCGGCCGCTGCCGTCCCTGGCCGCCGCGGCGTCCAGCAGGCCCGCCGCCGCGGCCAGCCCCTCGGGGTCGCCGGCCCGTACGCTCAGCGCCATCCGCCCCACCCCGGCGGGCAGCTCCAGTTCCTCCCCGGACCGGCCCGCGGACATCGACCGCAGCAGCGTCTGAAGTTCCTCGGGGCGGACGGTGCCGGGGCTCGCCAGCTCCAGCATCAGGATGGCTGCGGCGCTCAGGGCCTCCTCCGGGAGGTCCCGGGGGACGGGCGGTCCGTGAACGACGGTCCCGTGCGCCGGCCCGGCCCCGTCGGGGGCGTCGTGCTCCGCGGGTGCCCCTTCCACGCCCTCCTTCCCCGGAGCTCCGGCCGCCTCGGCTGCCCGGGTTGTCCCGGTTGCCCCGGCTGCCTCGTCTGCCCTTGCCGCCCCGGCCGCCCCGGCCGCCCCGTCAGCTGGGGCGGAGTGGGCATCCCGCGCCGCGGGGGCGGACTGCCCGCCGGACGCCGGTCCTTCGGCGGACACGTGCCGTCCGGTGGGTGCGGGCTCTTCGGCTGAGGCAGGCCGTTCGGTGGAGCCGGGCTCTCCGACGGAGGCGGGACCGACGGCGGAGGCGGGCTCTCCGGTGGGCCGCGGCGGCGCCGGGACCGTGGCCCCGGGCGCGTGGAAGCGGGCGAACTCCATCATCATCCGGACGCCGGCCTGGAGCAGCCCGGACGGGAGCCCGGGAGGCAGGGCGTCCGCCGGGAGCAGGTCGAGCAGGGGCCCGACGTCACCGGTGGTCATGGCGCGCGGCAGCAGGTCCAGGGCCGCGCCGAAGTTCCGTACGGACGTCGCGATCTCGTCGGGCGCACCCGGCGTCAGTTCGTCGAGCAGCGTGCGCAGTTCGGCGAGGTCCGCCACGAGCGACGAGTCCCCGGCCGCCACCCTCCGGCCCACCTCGCTGATCTCCCCGAGCTGCGCCAGGCTCCCCTCCCAGCGCCCCAGTATCAGCGGCCGCACCAGCACCGCGGCCAGCAGCGCGGTGACCCGCCGGTGCTCCCGCGCGTCGAGCAGGCCACCGCCCCGGGCCGCCCGCAGCAGCGTCCGCGCACGCGTCCGGTCGGCGTCCTGGCTCTGCGCCAGGTACCGGTCGGCGTACAGCTCCCCGAGCCGGGCGCGCACCGCGGCGAGCGGTACGGCGAGCGTGCCCGCCTCGGCGTGCGGTGGGGCGGGTGTCCCCGGGCGGGGCGAGGCGGGTGTCCCGGCGGGCGGGGCGACGGATGTCCCGGCGGTCGGGGCGACGGAGGTCCCGGCAGGCGGGGCGACGGAGGTCCCGGCAGGCGGGGCGACGGAGGTCCCGGCAGGCGGGGCGGCGGGTGTCCCGGCGGTCGGGGACTCCGCGGGCGTCGCGGCGAGCGGGGACTCCGCGGGCGTCGCCTCTTCGCCCGACGACTCCGCGCGCGGCACGGTGCGGGAGCCCCCGCTGCCGTCGGACGGCACGGTGCCGGAGCCCCCGGCACCGTCGGGGTCGCCCATGGCACCGTCGGCGTCGCCCACGGCCGCGCACAGTTCCGCCTCCAGCGCGGCGAGTTCGTCCATCGCGCGCCGAACGGCACCGGGGTCGGCCGGTGTCGAGCCCGGCCGGTCCTCCATCTTCGCCCTGGAGACCAGCGGACCGCTCGCCGCGACGGCACGCACGGCCCGGTCCCGCAGGGCCTCGTTTCCACCGGAGCCCATCGGGCGTCCCCCTTTCCGTACGTGCCCGGGGCTCACCCCCCTGGAGCCCCGGGCGCCGTCCGGCACACGTCCGTACGCACCGCGATCCCGTACCCGTGCGGTCCCCACGCCCTGTGCCGTGCCCCTCCATCATCCGGCGAAGGGGCCGCCCGCCGGCCCGTTACGCACCATTCCGCCGAAACCCGACCGGCACCCGACCGGCACCCGACCGAATGCCGCCCCGCCGAGCGTCCCTCGGTGGTCCCGCCGGGGCACGGCCCAAGAAGAAGGGAGCCCCGGGCTCCCGCAGAGGCCGGGACACCCCGGCTCGGGCAAGGGACGCGAGGAACTGGAGGCACCTCCGGGGATACCGCCCACGCCTTCAAGGCAGAGGAGGAACCCGTCAGACAGTGGCGGGCGACCAGCCGAGACGACGCCCGCACACCGCCACCGGCCCCAAGGAGCACCCGGTACCGCACCCGGCCGGGGTCCCACGCCGCACCCTGCGGCAACTACTGAGGCCTACCGGGTGGGGGTGGCCCCCGCGGCCGACGCCGAAGGGGGCCACCCCGCCGGGCCCCCGGTCAGCTCCGCCAGGAGCGGATTCAGCCGTGCGAATCCCTCCTGCCGCTGGTAGGGGAAGTACGGATACGGCGCCGGCTTGCCGCTCGCCGCGTCGAGCAGGGCCAGGTGCTCGGGATCGAGGGTCCAGCCCAGTGCGCCGAGGTTCTCGCGGAGCTGGGCCTCGTCACGGGCACCGATGATCACGGACGACACGGTGGGCCGCCGCAGCAGCCAGTTGATGGCGATCTGGGGGAGCGTCCTGCCGGTGTCCGCGGCAACGGCGTCGAGCGCGTCGACCACCCGGAAGAGCACGTCGTCCGGCACCGGCGGGCCGTAGTCCGCGGTGCTGTGCAGCCGGCTCCTGGCGGGAAGCGGCTGCCCGCGGCGTACCTTGCCGGTGAGCCGGCCCCACCCCAGCGGGCTCCAGACGACGGCGCCCACGCCCTGGTCGAGACCGAGCGGCAACAGCTCCCACTCGTAGTCCCGGCCGACCAGCGAGTAGTAGACCTGGTGCGCCGCATATCGCGGGTAGCCGTACCGTCCGGCGACGGCGAGCGACTTCATCAGCTGCCAGCCGGAGAAGTTGGAGACCCCCGCGTAACGGATCTTCCCCGCCCGCACCAGCTGGTCCAGCGTCTCCAGCACCTCCTCGACGGGTGTGGCGGCGTCGAAGGCGTGCAGGTGGAACAGGTCGATCCAGTCGGTGTCCAGCCGGCGCAGCGCGGCGTCGACCGCCCCGATCAGCCGGGCCCGTGACGTACCGGCGTGCCACGGCCCGTCGCCCGTCGGCAGTCCCGCCTTCGTGGCGAGCAGCACCCGGTCGCGGCGGCCCTTGACGGCCTGTCCGAGCACGCACTCCGACGCGCCGTCCGAGTACACGTCCGCGGTGTCGAACATCGTGACGCCCGCCGCCAGGCAGACGTCCACGAGCCGCCGCGCCCCCGCCGCGTCCGTGCTCCCCCAGGCGCCGAAGAGCGGTCCACGTCCGCCGAAGGTGCCCGCGCCGAAGCTCAGCGCGGGCACGTCGAGCCCGGACGCGCCCAGCCGCCGGTACTCCATCCCACCCGCCCCCGCCCCGATGCGCCGTCCGTCCATGCGCTTTCCGTCCCCTCATCCTTAACGGTTCCATAGTCCCGTTAACGTTTTGCCCTACCCTAACACCGGCACCCGCACTACTGGAACTGGAGACCCGTTATGACGCGTGAGCGCGGCGTGGGAGGCGTGGCCGCGGGGGACGTGGCCGCAGGGAACCCGGGCGCAGGGGACGCAGGCGTGGAAGGCGCCGGCGCGGGGGACGCAGGCGTGGAAGGCGCCGGCGCGGGGGACGCAGGCGTTGAAGGCGCCGGCGCGGGGGACGCAGGCGTTGAAGGCGCCGGCGCGGGGGACGCAGGCGTTGAAGGGGCCGGCGTCCGTACGAGCGGTGGCCCGGGGACCGTGCGGCCCGGCGGGCGGACGGCCCGGGTGCGGGCCGCCGTACTGCGTGCGGCCGGCGACGCGCTGGCGGGGCACGGTCTGGCCCGGCTCGACCTCGCGGACGTGGCGCGGCGCGCGGAGGTCGGCAAGACGACGGTGTACCGGCGCTGGGGCAGCGTCCCGGGCCTGGTCGCGGACCTGCTGAGGGAGATGGCCGAGGAGTCGCTGCCGCGCACCGAGACGGGCTCGCTGCTGGGCGACCTGACGGCCAACGCCGAGTTGGTGGTGCGCACCCTCACCGACCCGAGGCAGGGCCCCCTCTTCAAGGCGATCATCGCCGCCGCGACCGACGACCCCCGCACGGCCCGGGAGTTGTACCGCTTCTACGAGACCCGGGTCGCGGAGTGGGCGCCCTGCGTCCGGCAGGCCGTCGACCGCGGCGAGGTCCCGGCCGGCACCGACCCCCACGAGGTGATCCGCGCCGTGTCCGCCCCGCTCTACTACCGTCTGCTGACCACCGGGGCCCCCCTGGACGCCACCGCGGCGGGACGCGCCGCACGGGCGGCGGATGCTGCGGCACGGGCGGGAGTCTTCGTCCAGGCCTGACGATCCGGACGGCCTTGACCGGCCCGCCGATCCCGACGACCCTGACCGGCCGACCCGACGACCCCCACGCCCCTGACCGGCCGGCCCGACGACCCCCACGCCCCTGACCGGCCCGACAACCCCCAAGGCCCCGTCCGCGCTCGACGGCGCGGTCGAGGTTCCCGACGGGCCCGACGCGTCCTGCGGGCGCTCCGCGCCGCGAGCCACACCTGCCAGGAGTTGCCCAAGAACCTTCTGTTGTCCGAACGGTCGGGCGGGTACCGTCGTTCCCCGCTCGGCCTGAGAAGTTCTCGTCGGCCTGAGAAGTTCTTGCGTTCCACTGCGCCACCGCCCATGAGGAAACCCCCACGCAACCTCTGGAGCATCCATGACGCAAAGCCGATGGACCAAGCAACGCCGATGGACCAAGCTGCTCGTTCTCGCCATCTCCGCGATGTTCTTCACGCCGCTGACGGCCGCCCAGGCCGGCGCCTCCGCGGCGTCCGCGGCGTCCGGCGCGTCCGACACCTCCGCCGCACCCGGGACTTCCGCCGCGTCCGGCACGTCGAGCGCGTCCGTTCCGCTGGACGACCTGACCGTGACCACCACCCAGCTGGCGCAGGGACTTCAGCGGCCCGTCGGGATCACCGCGCCGGACGACGGCACGGGACGCCTGTTCATCCTGGAGAAGGCGGGGGACGTCCGGGTCTACGACCCGGACAGCGGTCTCCTGCCCGACCCGCTGATCGACATCAGGGACAAGGTGGACGAGTCCGGCAACGAGCGCGGGCTGCTGGGCATCGTCCCGGCGCCCGACTTCGCGCAGAGCCAGGTGGTGTACCTGGCCTACACGGCCCGGCCGAACGGCGCCGACACCCTGGCCCGCTACTCCCTCGCCGACGACTCCCTGGAGGTGCTGCTCTCCCAGGACCACAGCGCGAACACCAACCACAACGCAGGACAGCTGGCGTTCGGCCCGGACGGCAACCTGTACTGGAGCATCGGGGACGGCGGCGGGGCCGACGACCCGCCGAACAACGCGCAGAACCTGAACACGCTGCTCGGCAAGATCCTGCGCATCGACGTCAGCAGGACCTGCGGCGACCTGCCGTACTGCGTGCCGGACGACAACCCGTTCGTCGGGGTCGCGAACGCCCGCCCGGAGATCTGGGTGTACGGGGTGCGCAACCCGTGGCGGTTCTCCTTCGACGACGACGGCTCACTGTGGATCGGTGACGTGGGCCAGGGCTCGCAGGAGGAGGTGGACCACCTGACGCCGGACCAGGGCGGCGCCAACCTGGGCTGGTCGTGCCGCGAGGGCACCGAGGCGCACCTGCCGGACCGGTGCGCCGACGGCACGGAGTTCACCGAGCCGGTCTTCACGTACCACACGTCGACGCAGGGCTGCTCGGTGATCGGCGGCTACGTCTACCACGGCGCCGAGTTCGGCGGCCTGGCGGACGGCACCTACCTCGCCAGCGACTACTGCACGTCCACGGCCTGGGCGATCCGCCAGAACGCGGACGGCACCTACACCACGGGCACGCTCGGCACCCTGCCGACCCAGGTGACCGCCTTCGGCGAGGGCGCCGACGGCGAGCTGTACCTGGTCAACGACCTCCCGGGCCAGCTCCACAAGATCACCTTCGAACAAACGTCAGCGTCCCACTGACCCCGCCGTCCCCGGCGCCCCGCCTTTGCGCGGGGCGCCGGGGACGGACCCGGTCCACCGGCTCGGCCCGCCGGGACGGAGCCACCTCGCGGGGACGCCCCCTACGCCGCCACGCGGGCCCAGGTCGACCAGGAATCGGGAGGCCCTCATGACCAGCCGCTACCGCAGCATCATCGACGTCCACGTGCTCCTGCGCAGAGCCGACGGCCGCATCCTGCTCATGGAACGTGCCAACACGGGTTATGCAGACGGTCAGCTCTGCCCACCCAGCGGACACCTGGAAGAGGGAGAATCGGTGATCGCCGGCGCGATCCGCGAAGCCGCCGAGGAGGTCGGTGTCGAGCTCAGCGAAGCCGACCTCGGCTTCGCCCACGTCGTCCACCACCGCAACGGCGACGAAGAGGCACGCATTGGCTTCTTCTTCCTCGCAGACAGCTGGCGGGGCCGGCCGGTCAACCGCGAGCCGCACAAATGCGCGCAGCTTCTGTGGGCGGATCCTGCGGCCCCACCCGTCAACACCGTCCCCTACACAGCCGCAGCCCTGGCGCGGATCGCCAAACGACAGCCTTTCGCCCTCGATGGCTGGGACCGCCCGCCGGCCGCTCTCAAGCGGCCAGCCGGCGGCGCACGGCGGGGCGCGTAGGAGCACGGCGGCAGGTGGGGGTGAGGAGCCGATGGCCGGCGTGGCCGGGAAACCTGGCGCGTCTCCGGGCCGGACGGGCCCGCTCACCCCAGGGCCGAGCGTGCCGCCGTGTCGAACTGGACGTACTCGATGGTGGCGCCGCCGGGGTGGCGCACGGTCAGGTTGCGGCCGGTGGGCACCTCGTTGGGGCCGTCCACGATCTCTCCGCCCTGCTGCTCCGTGATGTAAAGGACCTCCTGGATGGACTCGACGATCGTGGTGGCGTGCGTGCCGCGGTACGGCGCGAGGGCCTCCTTGGAACCCGCGAGGAGCAGGTAGCCCCCGACGGTCGCGAGGTCCAGGCCGCGATGGCCGAACCGCAGGCGTGGCTGCTCCCCGGTGAGGGCGACGAAGGTCGGCAAGGCCACGTCCAGGTCGTCGACGTAGACGCGGGCGAAGGTGGCGAGCACCGTCACAGGTCCATCCCCCAGATCATTTCGATGTTCCCGAAACAACGAATCGTTCCGCATACTACGGGTGCCGCTCGGATGAGAACGAGGAGGGACAGTGGGACGGACCGACCATGTGGACGCGGACATGGCCGCGGTGCTCCATGCCCTCGGCGACCCGGTTCGGCTGACGCTGGTCCGCCGGATGGCCGAGGACGGCGAGAGCGCGTGCAGCCCGGACGGCCTCGACGTGCCCAGGTCGACGCTGTCCAACCACTGGCGGATCCTGCGCGAAGCCGGCATCACGCGAACCCGCCGGGCCGGAAAGTCCCGCCTGATGTCCCTGCGTCGCGCCGATCTCGACGCCCGCTTCCCGGGGCTTCTCGCCGCCGTGCTGGCCGACAGGAGGGGGTGAATCCCGCCGCGCCACGGCGTCCTGCCCGGCAGTTCGCGGGCTCCTTCGGGAGAGGGAACCGCGCGGTTCCGCAAACCATTTAATCCGCTAGTGGACTGACTACTCCTTTAAGCCATCCAGGTGTATTTCAACCGCGGAATCCGTCCCAAACGGCCCCACCCGCGTTGTCACGATCGTGAGACCACGTGAATTCTGGGACCGGAACACCATCCTGGCCGAAGCTTTCTGCGCCAGCGACGAACGCGTGCGCCAGGTCCAGTCCCTCCTGGACGAAGCACGGGCGGAACGGTCCAGAACGCTCGCCGCGTTCGCCGTCACCGTCGGCAGCGACCGCACCATCGCCGCCCTGATGGGCCTGCACGAACGCGAGGTGCGCACGGCACGCCGCGCCGTCGGCCGCGGCGACGCGCGCACCGTCGCCCAGAACCTCCTGACCCCCACCCAGCAGCCTCCCCACCCCCAGCAGGCCCCGCAGCGGGAGCCCCCGGCACCGGAGCACGCCCCCGCGGCCCCGGCGGAGGCGCACGTTCCGCACCCGCGCGAGGAGCCGCCTCCGACCCCGCCCGCCCCCTACGGCACCCCGCACGACCCGACGACCAGCACCACCGGCCAGGCCGTCCCCGAGCCGGAGAAGCCGGTCACCTGGTCGTCGAGCATGGACTCGGTGCTGCTGTGGAGCTGGAAGTCGGGGCTCGACCTGCGGACCGTGGCCGCCGAACTCGGCCTGGACGTGCGGACCCTGCTGCTCAGGGTGCAGGTGCTCGCCGACGACGGACTGCTCTCGCCGACCGTGCCGCCCGGCCCGCCGGCCGACCAGACCAGGTCCGACTACCGGGCGTCCGACTACACCCGGCCCGAGTACGCCCGCTCCGACTACCCCCGGCCCGAGTACCAGAACCAGCCCCCCGCGGACCACCGCCGCCGCTCCGGCCGCCACCGCCGCCACCACGGCGAGGCCTACACCGCCTTCTTCAGCCCCACCACCACGTTCCCCTCCTACTCACAACACTGAGCGTAATCGAACAGTTACGGAAAGCTTTCTCCTGACGCCACGCCGACGGGTCCGTTCACCGGCCTGGATCCTCCACGGCCCGCGACAGAGGTGCGGGCTGCCGCCGCAGGACGCAGAGCGCCTGCCCCGCGCGGCTGCGCGCGACAGCCGACGGAGGGGACGGCGGCGATGGCGATGACGGTGGAGGTGGCGCCAGGGGGCAAGAGCGATGTGGCGGAGGCGCAAGCGGAGGCGGAGGCGCAAGCGGGGGCGGAGGCGGACGCGGAGGCGACAGACGCGATCGGCGCGGATTCGATCTTTCGCCGGGCAAGAGCGAGAGGCGCCACCACCGGTGAACGAGGTGTGCGCTCACCGCCGTCGACGGTCGGGCGACTCGGCGGGAGAGCCGTCCCTCCGGCAACCGGGAGAGCCGTCGGGGCCCGCCCTCTCCCGTGAGGCAACGAACGGCCGGTCCGCCCTACGTAATTCAACGACCGACCGTTCCGGCTTCCGTTAACCGGCGTTCCGACCGTTCCGGCGGAATTGCCGCACGCCGGGAATCACCGCACCCCGCAAACGCCGCACGCCGGGAATCACCGCACCCCCCAAACGCCGCACTCCACAGAACGCCGCACCCCGGAAACGCCACGCTTCGGGCAATCACCACGCTTCGGGTACCGCCTCGCGAACCCCCTCCCAATTCGCCCGATCGGTAAGGGACTTGTAAAGAATTCGCGGCTCCACATCTTGCCCTCGCACCCTCGCCGGCCGTACTTTGGGAGCGCTCCCACCCGCCTCACGAAGGCATCCGGCAGGAGCAGAACCCCGTTGTGCGCACCCGGGACGCGCGCACCCGGCGCGCCGAGGGCCCTCGTCCGTCCTCCGCGCCCGCACCGCCTCCGCACCGCCGCTCACCGCCGGACGCTCTTGACGGGTCACCCTCCGTCCGGCCACCTCACGGCAGGACCGATGTGCCGCCCCGCACCACGGCACGACCACGGCACAACGGCTGCCGCCCTCACATCGCACACGGCTCCGCGCTCACCGCACGTCTCCGTCCGCGCCCCACAGCGGACCCGTGCACGCACTCCTGCGCTCTCTGCGCGAAGCCACCGCAGCACCACCCACACACCGGCGAGGCCCGAGCGGGAGACGTTCCCGCGTGCACCGGCGCACCGCGCACCCCTGCGCACCCGCACCCCCGCACCCCCGCACCCCACGTGACCGCGCACCGCGCGCCACGCACCGCCACGCACCACCCCGCGCACGACGCACGACGCACGACGCACGACGCACACACCGGGCGTCCGCGCACCCGCACACCCGGCGCCGTCCGGCACCGGTGTGCCGATCCCGTACGCCGGCGTGCCGGTGTGCCGATCCCGCACGGCCTCACGACAACCGATGGGAGTACCCATGTCCAGGTACCTGTTGGCAGGCGGCACGGTAGCCGCCCTCATCGCTTCCGCCCTCGGAGCGCAGAGCGCGATCGCAGAGAGTGCGGGCGCGCACAGCACCGGCACCACCGTCGAGGTCCCCTCGCAGAGAATCGAGGTCGGCATCAACACGGTGAACGGCTCCGGGTGTCCGGCGGGCACCGCCGCGGTCGCCGCCGCGCCCGACAACACCGCCTTCACCGTCACCTACAGCGACTACCTCGCCCAGGCGGGAGCGGCCACGAACCCCACGGAGTCCCGCAAGAACTGCCAGCTCAACCTGGCCGTGAAGGTACCGCAGGGCTTCACGTACGCCATCGCCAGCGTCGACTACCGCGGTTACGCGTACCTGGCGGACGGCGCGAGCGGGCTGCAGAAGGCGCAGTACTACTTCCAGGGCTCCTCGGACACCTCCGCCAGCTCGCACCAGTTCAACGGCCCGTACGACGACAACTGGCACACCACCGACACCACGGACGTCGCCGAGCTGGTCTGGGCGCCCTGCGGGGTGACCAGGAACTTCAACGTCAACACGGAGTTGCGCGTCGACGGCGGCTCGTCCGACGCCACCAGCTTCATGGCGATGGACGCCACCGACGGCGGCGTCAGCACCACCTACCAGCTCGCGTGGAAGGAATGCCCGTCCGCCGCATGATCCCCGCACGTCAGCACCCCGGCAGACATCAGCACCCCAGCGGACAGCGGTCCGCACAACCGATGGGAGAACCATGTCTCGTGCTCTTGTGGCGGGTGGGGCGATAGCCGCGTTCCTTGCCTCATGCCTGACCCTGACCGGAGTGGACACGGCCGCCGGCTTCACCGGTCCCAACCAGCCGGGCGTCGCGCAGCCGCCCGACTTCGACGACGCGCCGGCCGACCAGATGGTGATCGACCTAGTCACCGTGAACGGCTCGGGCTGTCCCGCGGGCACCGCCGCGGTGGCGGTCTCCCCGGACAACACCGCCTTCACCGTCACCTACAGCGACTACCTCGCCCAGGTGGGCGTGGGCGCGAAGCCCACGGACTTCCGGAAGAACTGCCAGCTCAACCTGGCCGTGAAGGTCCCACAGGGCTTCACCTACGCGATCGTCAGCGTCAACTACCGGGGTTACGCCTTCCTGGAGAGCGGCGCGAGCGCCTCCCAGAAGGCGCAGTACTACTTCCAGGGCCAGGCCGACACCGATCAGCGGACGCACAACTTCACGGGACCGTACGACGACAACTGGGAGGCGACCGACAGCACGGACATCGCCTCGCTGGTCTGGGCGCCGTGCGGCGAGATCCGCAACCTCAACATCAACACCGAGCTGCGGGTGAACGGCGGGACGTCCGACACCACCGCCACCACCAGCTTCATGGCGATGGACTCCACGGACGGCGACGTCAGCACCACCTACCAGCTCGCCTGGGAGGAGTGCCCGGCGGACTAGCCGGGCGCTGACGGACCATCCGACGAGCGTCCACCCGGCCACCGACCGCCTGGCCACCCGGCCACCCGGCCACCCGGCCAGTCGGCCACCCGGCCAGTCGGCCAGTCGGCCAGTCGACCGCCCGGCCGGTCGGATCCGGCGGAGCCTCCCACGGCCGTGGCCGCGCCCGACCGCTCAGGCCGCTGCCGTTCAGGCCACCGCCGCACGGGGCCCCGCCGGCTGCGCCCCGTCCCCGCCCGTCTCCGGGTGGGGGCGGGGCCAGGTGCCGTGCGCGCACCGGGCGCGCCAAAGCCGCGGAAGCCCTGCGCACCCGCCCGCCGCCGGTCCCCGAGCGTCCTCGGCCGCCGAGCTGCCACCCGGTCACCGAGCCGCCGCCACCCGGCCGTCGGGCCGCCGCCGTTCCGCCGTTGAGCCGCCGCCGTTCCGCCATTGAGCCGCCGCCGGCCCGGTTGCCGTGCCGCCGCCGGCCCGTGCCGCCCGGCGCCGCCGCGGCCCCGCGCCCGGGCGACCGTCAGCCCTCGGCGATGTCCTCCAGTTCCTCCGCGAAGTGCCGGAAGCCCTGCCGCTCGGCGTGCAGCGTCCACAGGGTCTGCGCCAGCACGGCCGGGTCTTTCCTCGGGTGCCCGGGTGTGATCGCGCCGGGGATCACGAGCTGTGCGACGTGGATGCCCTCGTCGGCCAGTTCCTCGTGGAGCATCCGCGCGAAGGCGCTCTCGCCGGCGAACGCGATCGAGGTGCCCGCGAGGTGCGGCCGGGGCTGTACGGCGGTGCCGCCGTTGACGAAAAGGATGGTGCCGCGGCCCAGCGTCCGCATGCCGGGCAGCACCTGGTGCACGGCGGCGACCGGGCCGAACACGGAGAACTCGATCGGTCCCACCAGGTCGGAGAGGGTGGTCTCCAGGACCGGCCGCATGAAGTCCTTCTGCGGCAGCGGGCTGTACTGCATGACCTCGATCGGGCCCAGCGTCTCGGTCACGGCTTCCAGGGCTGCGGCGAGCGCGGCCGGGTCGCGTACGTCCGCGGCGAAGGCGCGCGCGTTCACGTCGTCGGCGGTGAGGGCGGCGGCGAGGGCTTCGGCACGCTCCTGGCTGCGGGAGACGAGCGCGACGTCCAGGCCCTGCCGCCCGAACTGCCTGGCGACCGCGGCGCCGAGGCCGGGTCCCGCTCCGATGATGGCGATGGTGGTCATGACTACTCCTGGTACGTCGGGGAGTCCTGTGCAGTCTCGCAGCACGCCTCCGGTGGGCCCGGGAGGACGGGGCCCACGGAGCGGTGCGGCTGCGCCGCGTGGGCCGCGTGGGCCGCGGCCAACTCCTCCGCCCTGCCCCCACCGGCCGGGGGCCAGGCCTCCGACCGCAAGGGGCTCGGCCCGGTGGCCCGCCGCAGGCGCGCCGTGGCTGGGCGCGCCGTTCCCCGCGCCCCTGAGCAGGCCAGCCCCCTCCCCACCGACCGATGACCGAAACGAAACCCCAAGGGGCACCCCCTCCAGGGGCGCGGGGAACTGCGCGACCGACCCCACCGACCGGTGGCCGGAAACGAGACCGCAAGGGCTCGGCCCGGTGGCCCGCCGCAGGCGCGTCGTGGCCGGGCAGCGCGCCAACCGCGGCGGAGCCGCACCATCGGGCTCACGTGGGGCGTGAGCGGCCCGTGGTGTGGCGGTACGGCGAGAAGCGTCGGGTGGTCGTCCGGCGGAGGCCGGGCCACGCCGGGGGCTCCGTGCGCCCGGGGCCGCCGGGGCCGGGCCCCGCGGCGTCCTGCCCCGCCGCCGCGCGGTGCTCGTCGTGCGACGTCCACTCCGCGTAGTTGAGCACCCTCGACCCGTCGACGCCGACATGGAAGTGCGTGGAGATCAGCCCCGGCGGCGGCCCCGAGGCCGGCATCGCGAAGGTCGCGTCCACCCACTGCCGGGCCCGCGCCAGATCGGGCGCGTCGAACTCATGGCTGACCAGGACGATGCACCCGGGTATCCGGCGCAGCCCGAACTGCCTGCCGCGGCACCGCAGATACGGCACCGTGCCCACCCACCGCGTGCCCGGAACCGCCTCGGTGACCTCTCCGGCCAGCCGCGGTTCCGAGGAGGCCGCGAAGGCGCGTGCCGCGTCGTCGTCCGCCCACTGGGAGAGCTGGGCGACCCACGGACCGTCCGCGCCGGTCAGGCAGGATCGGGAGAGCAGCCCGTCCGGCCAGGGGCCCAGCGCCCACGTGCCGGCCACCGCGTCGGCCACGTCCTCCTGCCGGCCCGGCGCGGCGACCCACTCGCTCAGCAGGGTGACCCCGGCCTCGGGACGGCTCATGTCCGGCACCGCACCACGGCCGTGTTGCATCGCAGCTCCCACTCCTCTCCCGGAATCCCTAGTCCAGTGCGTACCCCGCTGCTGGACGTCTGCTCGGGTCAGAGGCTCCGCATGCCTGGCAGGACTCGGCCGGGGCCGAGGCATGGCCGGGGAACAGGACACGGACGGGCGAGGGCACATCGCTTCCGCCCCGCCCCAACAGCACCTGGTGGTCGACGCCCAGGCCGCGGCGGTCGACCGTCGAGGCGGTCCGCGGACCTCCGCCCCCGGGGCGGGAGAACCCCGGCACGGGCGCCGACGCCGGCACCCGCGGCCCACGCCGTAGGAAAGGCGGGCGGGCCGGCCCTGGGCGACATGAGCGGAATCAGCACGCCGTGCGGAACGCCGGCCGGCTCGCCGGCGATCCGGGCGCACCGGCACGCGGCACGCCCGACGGCGCCGATCGCCCCTACTGCCCCGCGGTCCGGCCGCCCGCCGGAAGGGACGCACCGCGGTCCGGCGCATCGTCGCCCACCGCTTCACGTCCCACCGCTTCCCGTCCCGCCGCGGTCCGTACCGCGGGGGCCGGCCGCAGCAGCCGTTCCGCCAGTTCGCCGAAGACCAGCCCGAAAGCCGTCCACAGCACCAGCTGGATCGTCAGGGCGGCCAGCCTGAACTGCCACAGCAGGCTCGCCGGGAAGTGGTCGGGCACCTCGTCGACGGCGGGCAGGAAGGCGTAGGCCAGGCCGACCGCCACGGCGAAGCCGGCCGCCGCGGCCACGGTGGCGTACCAGGTGCCGAGCCGCGGCGCGAGCCGCCGGCCCGCGAGCACCGCGGCCACGGCGAGCAGCACGCCGAGCAGCATCATCAGGAAGTACAGCGCGGTCCGCCTGCCGATGGTGCCGGGATCGCCCACGGCCGGCGGGTTGGCGGGGTACTTCAGGAACGGTACGAGATAAACGGCGACCAGACCGGCGCCCGACACCAGCATCGCCGTGGCCCGCGGCCCGAAGCGCCCGGCGCGGCCCAGGGCGAAGCAGAACGCCAGCGCGACGATGCCGCCGAAGGCGACCCCGTACACCAGCACGCCCGTCGCCAGGCCCGCCGTCGACTGCAGCGACCGGCTGACGACCGCCATCTCGTGATCGTGGGAGTGCGCATCCTCGAAGGCGATGGCGGAGTCGATCCGCGGCTCGCCCAGCAGGTATGCGACGACCAGGGCGAGCACGCCCGCGGCGAGACCCGCGAGCATGCCACGCACCAGGAGGTTCCGGACAGCGGTGGAGTCCACTGCCCGCTCGTCACGCACGGTGCCCCGGCCCGTCAGTGGCAGGGGAAACCGAGCAGGTGGCGGCCGTCGTGCACCCATTCGTGCACGTCGGTGCCGGAGAAGACCGAGGTGGCGCCCTGCTCGGCGCCGACGAAGTACAGCAGTACGAGCATCAGCACGCCGAAGAAGACCGCCCAGGGGAGCACGGCCCGCACCGAGAGCTTGGTGACGGGAAGCGTCTGGGGGGCGGCCGATTCCGTGGCCGGCGAGGCGATGGACTGCGCCATGATGGACCTCCTGCGGGGAACTCGCGTCCCGATAGGTGGAGCTCGGTACGGCACGGCGGGTCTGGCTCGTCCGGACCTGGCCGGACATACAGTGGCGCGACCGCCCCGGTCTCCCACCGGGTTCCGCCGTGTCGCGTGAATATGATCGGAACGGTACCGCCCGGCCGCCCGCAGGCCAACACCGCCTTCTCCGGCCGGAACGGCCCCGTCCGGCCGGTGGCGCCGCCCAACCCGGCGGCGACCGACGGCACTTGTGCCGGCCCCGACGGTCCCGACCGGCGCGCAGAGAGCACGGAGCCCCGAATGACGGTCCGCGTGACCCTCGTCTCATCCGCCGTCAGCACGGCCACGGCCGCGGCCCGCTTCGAGGCCGGGGATCCGCTGACGCCCGCCGGCCGGGAGTCGGCCCGGGCCGCCGCCCCGGCGCTGCGGACGGCCCTCCGTCTCGCTCCCGGCGCCGCCCCCGCCGCCGTACCCGTCTCCGACACCGTCCGCTGCCGGGAGACCGCGCGCGAGCTGGGGCTGCTGCCGCGCCCCGAGGCGGCACTGGCCGGGTGGTCGGTGGGGACCTGGCGGGGCAGGGCCCTGGCGGAGCTGGCCGAGGAGTCACCGGACGCGGTGACCGCCTGGCTCTTCGACCCGAGCGCCGCACCGCCCGGCGGGGAGTGCCTGGCGGATCTCTGCGCACGGGTGCGCGGGTGGCTGGCGGAGGCGGCGGGGGACGGTCGGGTCGTGGCCGTCGTGGAGCCCGACGTCGTACGAGCCGCCCTGGTGGCGGCGCTGGACGCGGCACCCGGAATGTTCTGGCGATTCGACGTACGCCCCCTGACCGCCGTGGTGCTGAGCGGCCGCGGCGGGCGGTGGAACGTCAGGCTGGGCGAACGGTTGGCCGCCGGCGGTCCCGCGTCCATGTGAGGGTCGCCCCGTCCCAAGGGGAGTATCTGTCGTCTCCGGGCCACCGGGCGGTGGGTGGTCGCGCGCGCAACCACGACGAGCCCCGCACGTCGCCACCGCCCCCAGGGGCACCCCCTGCCCGCTCCCCCCACCTCCGACAACAGCGCCCGTATAACCCGTGGTGCACCCCTCGCCACCCCTGCCACCCTCACCCCATGACCGATCCGCCCCCACCCCGCGCCACCCCCGAATGGCACCGCGAACCGGCCGGCGCACGGCACGACCACGACCACGACCACGACCACGACGACGACGACGGCGGCGGGGCGCGCCCCGCCGCCGTCCGCACGTTCGAGGACCTGATCGCCGAAGCCGCCGCCGCTCCCGTCGACGGCTGGGACTTCTCCTGGCTGGACGGCCGGGCGACCGAGGAGCGGCCGCCGTGGGGCTACCAGCGGCAGTTGGGCGAACGACTGGCGCGCGCCTCGGCCGCGCTGGACATCCAGACCGGCGGCGGCGAGGTACTCGCCGGCGTGCCGCGGCTGCCGCCGCTGATGGCGGCGACGGAGTCCTGGCCGCCGAACATCGCCAAGGCCACCGCCCTGCTGCACCCGCGCGGCGCGGTGGTCGTCGCGGACCCCGACGAGCCGCCGCTGCCCTTCGCGGACCACGCCTTCGACCTGGTGACCAGCCGCCACCCGGTGACCGTCCACTGGCAGGAGATCGCCCGGGTGCTGCGCCCCGGCGGCACCTACCTCTCCCAGCAGGTCGGACCGGCCAGCGTCTTCGAGCTCGTCGAGTACTTCCTCGGGCCGCGCACCGCGGAGGAACGGCGGGGGCGCCACCCGGACACCGCCCGCAGCGGGGCCGCGGCGGCCGGCCTCGACGTGGTCGACCTGCGGTACACACGGCTGCGGATCGAGTTCTTCGACGTCGGCGCGGTGGTCTACTTCCTGCGCAAGGTCGTCTGGATGGTGCCCGGCTTCACCGTCGACGGCCACCGCGACCGGCTGCGCGAGCTGGACGCGCGGATCCGCGCTGAGGGCCCGTTCGTCGCGCACTCCACGCGCTACCTCATCGAGGCCCGCAAGCCGGACGCCTGACGCGGCGGGGCAGAGCCCGCCGGGGAGCCACCACCCGAACGGCCACCCGAACGGCCCGACGGACCCTTCCCACCCGAAGGGCCCAACGGACCCTTCCCACCCGGACGGCCCAAGGACCCCGCCCCCATCCGAACGGCCCAAGGACGCCGTCCCACCCGGACGGCGGAACCGGACCCGTTCGACCTCACGGCAGAGCCCGTCCCCACCCGGACGGCCGAACGGGCCCCCGTCTCACCCGAACGGCGCACCACACCCCCCGCTTCGGGTTCCGCCCGGCACGGCGCGCCGTGGTGAGCGGGGCGGGGCGGCGGGGCGGGGGCGATCATCAGAGGCATGGACGCCTCCCTTCACCTCGCCCAGCAGCCCGAGCCCGACGCCCTGCTGAGCCGCAGTCCGCTGGCCGCGCTGGTCGGGATGCTGCTCGACCAGCAGATCCCGATGGAGTGGGCGTTCACCGGGCCGTACACGATCGCGCAGCGGCTGGGCACCGACGACCTCGACCCGTTCGCGATCGCCGCGCACGATCCCGAGGACTTCGCCGCGCTGCTCGCCCGGCCACCCGCCGTGCACCGCTACCCGGGATCCATGGCGAACCGCGTGCAACGGCTCTGCCAGTACCTGGTGGAGCGGTACGACGGGCGGGCCGAGGGGGTCTGGGAGGGCGCGGCCAACGGCGCCGAGGTGCTGCGGCGCCTGGTGGACCTGCCCGGGTTCGGGCGGCAGAAGGCCCAGATCTTCGTGGCCCTGCTGGGCAAGCAGCTCGGCGTCCGCCCCGAGGGCTGGCGGGAGGCGGCGGGTGCGTACGGGGAGGAGGGCGCGTACCGTTCCGTCGCCGACATCACCGGCGAGGAGTCCCTGGCGAAGGTGCGCGCGCACAAGCGGGAGCTGAAGCGGCGCTGAGCGGGACCGGGCCGCTCCCGGCTCCCGGAGCCCGTCTTCCGGGCCCCGTCCCGGGGCGGTGGCGGCCCAGGGGGCCGGGGGCCGGCGGGGGAGCCGCCGGGTGGGAATTACGGCCGTCGCGGCTGCGCCCACGGAGCGTTGCCCGGTAGGCTTTCCGTGTGATCTTCAAGCGCATCGGCAACGGCCGGCCGTACCCCGACCACGGCCGGGACAGCACCCGGCAGTGGGCGGACGTCGCGCCGCGCCCGGTCCGCCTCGATCAGCTCGTGACGACCAAGGGCCAGCTCGACCTGGAAACCCTGCTCGCCGAGGACTCCACGTTCTACGGCGACCTCTTCGCCCACGTCGTGAAGTGGCAGGGCGACCTCTACCTGGAGGACGGCCTGCACCGCGCCGTGCGCGCCGCGCTCCAGCAGCGCCAGGTGCTGCACGCCCGCGTGCTCGAACTCGACTGAGCCCCCACGGTCCCGCACCCGCCCCATCGTCGTGTGCTGCCCCACGTTCCCGGGCTTGCCCCGGTCCCGGGTAGTGGCTCGCGCCCCGCTCCCGGAGACGGGCTCGCTCCCCTGTCCCGTGCGTGGGCCGGACGGAGGCCCGTGATAACCCTTTCGGGGCAGAATGCCTGTCATACGATGATCATCCGGTAGGCATCGCCGCCCCCTCGCACTACGCTGCGGCCATGAGCATGCTCACTCCCCCCGGCTTGGGCGGCAAATACCGCATCACAGGGAACAAATACCCTCGTATGCGGCGTGGACGCCGGCGCGGCAGACTCGTGTTCGCCGTCATCGCCTCCGCCGCCGTGGTCGGGCTGCTGGGCTGGGGGAGCGTGCAACTCGTCGACGTGTTCACGGGCGGCGGCACGGCCAGCGCCGCGGGCCGCGGCAAGGACTGCGTGACGTCCAGGAGCACCGGCAAGGCGGAGTCCAGGGCCGCGGGCGCCCCCGCCGCGAGCGCCTCGCCCTCCCCCGGCGCGAAGCTGCCGAAGCCGAAGCAGATCACCGTGAACGTCCTCAACGCCACCACGCGCAGCGGCCTGGCGAAGAAGACCGCGGACGAGCTGAAGAAGCGCGGCTTCACCATCGGCGACGTCGGCAACGCCACACCCCGGTACGACAAGAAGGTCAAGGGTGTCGGGGTGCTGCTCGGACCGCCGTCCGCCATGGGCACGGCGATCCCGGTGCTGGGCACCCAGCTGACGGGCGCCGAGAAGCACGCGGACGGCCGCAAGGGCACGACGGTCGATCTGATCATCGGCGACGGCTTCAAGGGGCTGGCGAGCGAGGCGGCGGCGGCGAAGGCCCTCCACGTGCTGACGCACCCGGCACCGTCGCCGTCGCCTTCCAGGAGCTGCTGAGGCCCGGCGGCCGCGCGGCGCGACGCCGCCACCCGGCGCCGTCCTGCGCGACCCGCCACTGCCCGGCGGTCACCGCCACGGGCCGCGGTCAGGAGAGGGACGCCCAAAGGCGGCCCCAGGCCCCCCAGACACCCGGACACCCGGACGCCCAGGACGGAGTCCCGCGCCCCTTGGGAGGCGCGGGGCACGCTCAGGCGGCCGTGCCGTACATCCTGTCGCCGGCGTCGCCGAGGCCCGGGACGATGTACCCCTGTTCGTTGAGGCGCTCGTCCAGGGCGGCGGAGACCACGGTGACCGGGGTGCCCGCCAGTTCACGCTCCATGACCTGTATGCCTTCCGGCGCGGCCAGCAGCACCACCGCGGTCACGTCGTCCGCACCGCGCCTCATCAGCTCCTTGATGGCCGTGACGAGGGTGCCGCCGGTGGCCAGCATCGGGTCGAGCACGTACACCTGACGGCCGGAGAGGTCCTCGGGCATCCGGCTGGCGTAGGTCGACGCCGACAGCGTCTCCTCGTCGCGGATCATGCCCAGGAAGCCGACCTCGGCGGTGGGCAGCAGCCGCACCATGCCCTCCAGCATGCCGAGCCCGGCCCGCAGGATCGGCACGACCAGCGGCCGCGGATGCGTCAGCTTCACGCCCGTGGTGGTCGACACGGGCGTCACGATGTCGACCTGCTCCGTGCGCACGTCCCGGGTCGCCTCGTAGGCGAGCAGCGTGACCAGCTCGTCGGCGAGCCGCCGGAAGGTCGCGGAGTCGGTGCGCTGGTCGCGCAGCGTGGTCAGCTTGTGGGCCACCAGGGGGTGGTCGACGACGTGGAGACGCATGCCCCCACAGTAACGGGGCCCCGGCCGCGGCCGCGCCGGCATCAAACCGCCCGGTAGAGGGAAGATGATGATTTCGACGGGGGTTCGGGGGCTGGGGTGGTGGGGCCGATGCCTGACGGCAGCGGGGATGTACACAGAGCACACGGGACGGACGGGCGGCCGGGACGGCCGGGACGGCCGGAGCGACCGGAGCGACCGGCCCAGCCGGAAAGGCCGGAAAGGCCGGGAGGCACTGGCGAGCAGAAGCCGGAGCGACCGGACGGGCGGCCGGCCGAGCGGGCCGGAAACCCGCCGGCCCCCCGAGCCGCACCCCGCCCCGCCGGGGCCCGGGCGACCGGACCCACCGGACCCACCGGACCCACCGGACCCACCGGACCCACCGAAAGCATCGGAGACAGGAAAGGCACCGGAGCCGCCAGAGACACGGCAGGCACCGGAGCCCTCGGGAACACCGGAAGCACCGGAACCGCCGGGAGCACCGGAACCGTTGGAAATACCGGGAGGACTGGGCCCCTCAGGAACACCGGGAACACCGGGAACACCGGAACCGTCGAGGACCCCGGAGGCGCCGGGCCGCGGGAGAGCGAAGCCGAGCGCGGAAGGCGCAGGGCGCAGTTCCTGCGCGAGCTCACCGAGGCACGCGAGCTGCGCGCCCGAGTCCGCCCGCGCCACGCCCGTGCGGAACGGATGAGACAGGCGATGCGTATGCGGACCTTCCGCTGGTAGCCGGATTCGCGCAGGATGGAACACCGGGACCTGTGAGGGTTCCGGCGGGTCCGGCGGGCGGGCCGCACGACGGGGCCGCCCGGCGGCGCGGGTCCATCCGCTCCTCCGGCTCCTTCCGGATTCCCTCACCTGGCCCCCCGTTCGCCCTCCTGGCCGCAGTCGCGCCTCCGCCCGTGCGCCCGCGGGACGGGTCCGGCGAGTTCGGCGGGGGCGCCCGGGCGTCCCGGAGAAAGCGCAGGCCGTGGGCGGGGGGAGGGCTGTTCGGGAACGGACGGCGATACGGAAGAATGCCCGAAAGGCGGACCGAGCGAAAACAAGAGCGGACACAGGGGGCGGAAGACCTCTCCTGAAGCCGTTCTTTCTGCCACGATTCCGATTGGGGCAGGGCTCGGCGCAGCACCCGCCTCAAGCCGCCGCCGGGGGGACCACCAACCGGCACGCCTATGACCAGTGGGAGAGTCACGGTGTACTTCGCCGCACTGCTCGCGCGCACCGAAGACGGGTGGGAAGCGAGCGACACGGAGCTCGACGATGTGGAGACCCTTTCGGATCTGACCGACCTGGCCCGCGAGGCCGCGTCCGACGAGGACACGGTGCTCGTCTTCATCGAACAGGAGGACGCCTGGTTCGGCGTCGTCCGCGTGGACGGCGAGGAGGACCCGCGCATCTACGTCTCGGACGGCTCCGCCGCCGCCCGCAGCGCGTACGGCGAGATCCTGCTCACCGACGAACTGCTCGGCAGAGAGCCAGGGGCCGACGACGACGGCGACGACCTGGACGCCCTCGACCTCGACGGCACCGAGGACGGCGAGCCGGTGGGCGCCACCGACGACGGCGACCTCGGGTCCGACGAGACCGTGCCGTCCGGCCCCCTCGGCGACTTCGAGATCCTCGCGGACCTGGGAGTCGAGGAGAAGGACCTGCTGGCCCTGGACAGCGGCGACGCGCTCAGCGAGATCGCCGACGCGCTGGGGGCGGCGGAGGTGCTGGAAACCGTTCGTTGAACTCCACGGCAGGGCCCGGCCACGGGCCCGCGGGTCCCCCCGGGCCGCGCACCGCTCTCCCCGTATGAGCACGGCGCACGGCCCCTCCCGGGACCCCGTACGAGACCGCTGGCGGGCGGCCATGCGGCGCGCCCTGGACGAGGCCGGCAAGGCCGTCCAGGGCGGCGACGTGCCCGTCGGCGCCGTTGTGCTGTCCGCGGACGGCACCCTGCTCGCCACCGGGCACAACGAACGCGAGGCCATCGCCGACCCCACCGCGCACGCCGAGCTGCTCGCCCTGCGGCGCGCCGCCGCCGCGCTCGGCAGCTGGCGGCTGACCGGCTGCACCCTCGTCGTCACCCTGGAGCCGTGCACCATGTGCGCGGGCGCGATTCAGCAGTCGCGGGTGGACCGGCTGGTCTACGGCGCGCGCGACGAGAAGGCCGGCGCCGTGGGCTCGCTCTGGGACGTGGTCCGCGACCGGCGGCTCAACCACCGCCCCGAGGTGATCGCGGGCGTCCTCGCCGACGACTGCGCCCGCCTCCTCACCGACTTCTTCCGCACCCGCTGACCCACCCGGCGCCGCCCCGGGAACGGATTTCTGAGCATGGCCCCCGGTGGGCTAGGATCTGTCTCGGTAGCGTGTCCGAGCGGCCGAAGGAGCTCGCCTCGAAAGCGAGTGTGGCGCAAGTCACCGAGGGTTCAAATCCCTCCGCTACCGCAGGTGAACGAAGGGGCGCACCCGTACGGGTGCGCCCCTTCGGCTCGTTTCCGTCTCGTTTCCCGGCCCCTCGCGCCCCGGCCGTGACCCCCGGTGCCCGGCGCCCGGAAATTGCCGGGCGGGGGCCCGTGGGTGGGAATTGAGCTGCGGGACCTTTCCGGAACCGGGCCTCGAAAGGGGTGCTTTCCGTGCCCTCCATGGACAGTGAGCAGATCAGGGAACGCTTCCTGCGCTTCTTCGAACGGCACCACCACACCCGTATCGAGGGCGCGTCGATCGTGCCGGGGAACGACCCGACGCTGCTGTTCGTCAACTCCGGCATGGCGCCGCTGAAGAAGTACTTCACCGGCGAGAGCGCCCCGCCCGCCACCGACCTCTGCAACGTCCAGGGGTGCGTCCGCACCAAGGACATCGACGACGTCGGCGACCGGCACCACATCACGTTCTTCGAGATGCTGGGCAGCTGGTCCATCGGCGGCTACTTCAAGGAGCGCGCCGTCGAGCTGGCCTTCGAACTGCTCACCGGCGACCTGGAGCTCGCGCAGGACCGGCTCTACGTCACCGTCTTCGCGGGTGACGCAGGCCTCGGGCTGCCCCCGGACGAGGAGTCCGCCGCGGCCTGGGAGCGGGTCGGTGTGCCGCGGGAGAGGATCGTCGCGCTGCCCGCCGAGGACAACTTCTGGGGCCCCGCCGGCGACAGCGGCCCCTGCGGTCCGTCCACCGAGGTGTTCCTGGACACCGGCGACACGTTCGGGCCCGCGTACGTGCCCGGCGGCCCGTTCGACACCAGCCGGCGGTACATCGAGATCTGGAACGCCGGGGTGTTCATGCAGTTCGACAAGGGGCCGGGCGGCGTGCTGCGGCCGCTGCCGCAGCACAGCGTGGACACCGGCTCCGGCCTGGAACGGCTCCAGCTCGCGCTGAACGGCCTGGACAGCGTCCACGACACCGACCTGCTGGCCCCGGTCGTCACCGCCGTCCAGGAGAGCCTGGGCGAGCGCGGCGCCGTGCAGCACCACCACCGCGTGATCGCCGACCACATGCGCGCGGCCGTCGCCATCCTCGCCGAGGGCGTCAGGCCCGGCAACGAGGGCCGTGGTCACATCCCGCGCCGGCTCGTCCGCAAGTGCACGACCCTGGCCCTCAGCCGGGGCCACGAGCGCTTCGCGCCCGAGCCGGTCATCGACGCCGTGGTCGGCCGGATGGCCGTCCACTACCCGCACTGGGCCGCCCGGCACGCCGAGATCGCCGCCGCCGCGGCCCGGGAGTGCGACGAGTTCCAGGGCACCGTGCGGCGCGGTCTGGAGCACCTCGACGGCGTCCTCGACCGGTACGACGAGATCCCCGGCGACGAGGCCTTCCGGCTCTTCGCCACCTATGGCCTGCCCGTCGAGATCACCGGCGAGATCGCCGCGGCCCGCGGCGTGCTGGTGGACCGCGCCGGCTTCGACGCCGCCCTGGAGCGGCACCGCGCCCTCAGCCGCGGCGGCCCCGCCGAGCCCGGCGCCGCCCGCCGCACCCGCCCCGGCGACGTCCTGCCCGGCACGCTCTCCGGCACCCCCCGCACCACGTTCCTCGGCTACGACACGCTGGAGGCCGAGGGCCGCGTCCTCGCACTGCTCAGCGGCGGCGTCCCCGTGGAGCGGGCGGCCGAGGGCGCCGAGGTCGACCTGATCACCGACCGCAGCCCGTACTACGCCGAGGGCGGCGGCCAGGTCGGCGACCGCGGCGCCGTCACCGCGGCCGGCGGCCAGGCCGAGGTCACGGACACCGTGGCGCACGAGAGCGGGCGCCTCCTGCACCGCGCCGTGGTCACCGCAGGCGAACTGCACCGCGGCGACACCGTGCACCTCGCCGTGGACGCCGGCGCACGCGCCATGACCGCCGCGAACCACACCGCCACCCACCTGCTGAACGCCGCGCTGCGCGAGGTGCTCGGCGGGCATGTCCGGCAGGCGGGATCGCTGGTCGAGCCCGCGCGGCTGCGCTTCGACTTCACCCACCCCCGGCCCGTCACCAAGCAGGAGCTGGCCCGCGTCGAACGCCTCGTCAACGAGTGGGTGCTCGCCGACGCCCCCCGCCACGTCGAGTCGATGCCCCCGGCCGACGCGCTCGCCGCCGGCGCCCTCTCGCTGCCCGTCGAGGAGTACGCCGACGAGGTGCGGGTGCTGTCGTTCGGGGGCTTCTCCAAGGAGCTGTGCGGCGGCACGCACGTCGAGCGCACCTCCCGGATCGGCTCGTTCCGCATCGTGTCGGAGCAGAGCGTGGCGGCCGGGGTGCGGCGGATCGTCGCCGTCACCCGGGAGCGGGCCGTGGAGCTGACGCTGGAACAGTCCACGATGCTCGCCGAGGCCGCCGGCGTGCTGCGCACCGCGCCCCAGGACCTGCTGCCCGCGCTCGAACGGCTGGCCCGCCAGGCCCGCTCCGCCGCGCCCGCGCCCGGCGCCGCCACCGTCGGCCGGCGCTGGGACGCCGTCCTGGACGGTGCCGAGGTGACCCTCGCCGAGGCCGCCGGCGCACCGGCCGGACTGCGCGGTCAGGCCCGGCGGCTGTCCGGGGAGGGCCGGGTCGCGGTGCTCTGGCTGACCGGCGGCGAACGGACGAACGTCGTCGTCAGCGTCCCCGACCGCTACCGGCGGCGCCTCCACGCGGCCCGGCTGCTGGCCCGGATCACGGACCGCTTCGGCGGCGCGGGCGGCGGCAACCCCCGTGTCGCCCAGGGCGCCCTGCCGACGGCCCCGGACCCCGGGGCCCTGCGGGAGGTGGTCGCCGTGGCGCTGGGGGAGCCGGGGGAGCCGGGGGAGAGCGGCACGGGGTGACCCCCACCGCCCCCGCCGGCGCAGCCGGAGGCGCCGCGCGTCCTCGTCCGGCATGGTCAGCCGGGTTACACTCACCGCCGGCACCAGGGGACCCACGCGACACCGCAGGCAGGGGAGGCCACAGCCGTGCAGCCGAAGAAGATCGCGCTCTACGTAGTGATCGTCTTCGTGCTCTATCTGATCATCACGGACCCGGCCAAGGCTGCCGACTATGTCCAGATAGGGTTCGAGGGCATATCGAGCGCGGCCAAGTCCATAGGCGACTTCATGACCTGGGTCATCAACGGCGCGCACTGACTCCGCGCGGCTCCCGTGTCCCCGGCGCCCGCGTCCCGCCGCAAGCGTTCCTCCACCCGCGTACCGCCACGGCCCTTCGGCGCACGCGCCCCGCGCCACGCCCCGGGGCCCCGCCGGCCCACCGCATGGCACCGCGCGCCCCGAACGCGCCACGCCGCGCCCCCGAACGCACCGCGCCCCCCCACCGCGCCCCGGACCGCGCCGGGGCCCAGCCGCCCCGCCGCCCCCGCACCGCACCCGCACCCGCACCCGCACCGCCGTCCGTCCCCCGACCGCGAAGGAGTCCCCGTGATCCGCCATCTGGTCCTCTTCAAGCTCAACCAAGGCGTCAAGCGTGACGATCCCCGGGTCGTCGAGGGGTACCGCGCCTTCAAGGAGCTCGGCGACCGCGTCCCGGAGCTGACATCCTGGGAGTGCGCATGGAACATCTCCGAGCGGCCGATCGCCTACGACTTCGCCATCAACGCCGCCGTCGAGGACGCCGACGCGCTGCGCCGCTATCTGGCCCACCCCGACCACCAGGCGGGCGTCGCACTGTGGCGGGAGTTCTCCACGTGGGTGATCGCCGACTACGAGTTCTGAGCGGCCCGCGACAGGAGCCCCTCACCTTGGCGGTGAGGGGCTCACCCGCTCTCCGGTGGCCTCAACTCGCCTTCAACACGGCATTATGCGGTGCTTGCACACAGTGCACATGTCTTGTGATGCTATGACCGCTTTTGCTAGCCGAGGTGAACGATTCCCCCTGTGCCGCCCCCCAGTCCGCGGCCAGCCGAGCCGTCGTACGAAAGGGAAGGGGTGGCCTTGTCCGTGCCGGCCAGTACCGCGCCCCAGGCCCCGACCCGTCACGATCCACCGGCGCACCCGTCCGCCCCCTCGCCGCACACGTCCACCCCCGCCGCGCACCCGGCCACCCCGCCCGGCACCGCGGACACGCCCGGCAGTCCCGCCCCGCCCGGCACCCCCGGCGTGCCGGGCAGCCCGCCCCCGCCCGAGGCCCCCGCACAGCCGAACACCCGGGGCGCCGACACCCGTGCCCTGACCCAGGTGCTCTTCGGCCGGCTGAAGGGCCTCACCCCGGGCACCGCGGAGCACGGCCGGGTGCGCGGCGCGCTCATCGAGGCCAACCTCCCGCTGGTCCGCTACGCCGCCGCCCGCTTCCGCAGCCGCAACGAGCCCATGGAGGACGTCGTCCAGGTCGGCACCATCGGCCTGATCAACGCGATCGACCGGTTCGACCCGGACCGCGGCGTGCAGTTCCCGACCTTCGCGATGCCCACCGTGATCGGCGAGATCAAGCGGTACTTCCGCGACAACGTGCGCACCGTCCACGTACCGCGCCGGCTGCACGAGTTGTGGGTGCAGGTGAACGGCGCGACGGAGGACCTGACCACCGCCTACGGCAGGTCGCCCACCACCGCCGAGATCGCCGAGCGGCTGCGCATCACCGAGGAGGAGGTGCTGGCCTGCATCGAGGCGGGCCGCTCCTACCACGCCACCTCCCTGGAGGCGGCCCAGGAGGGCGACGGGCTACCCGGGCTGCTGGACCGGCTCGGCTACGAGGACCCGGCGCTGGACGGCGTCGAGCACCGCGACCTCGTCCGCCACCTGCTCGTACAACTGCCCGAGCGCGAGCAGCGGATCCTGCTGCTGCGCTACTACAACAACCTGACGCAGTCCCAGATCAGCGCCGAACTCGGCGTCTCCCAGATGCATGTGTCGCGGCTGCTGGCCCGCAGCTTCGCCCGGCTGAGATCCGCAAACAGAATCGACGCATAGCTGAAAAGAGTGGACCGAATCCCGGCTCTTTCACGACAGCGTCACCGGGCATTTCCGCCTGTACCCCTTCTTTCCCGTACAGACCCAATGCCGTGTTGTCGACAAGTCACTACAGCGTGTTGCCGACATGTGACATTCTGCTGGAAGCGCGTTTGCCGGGGCTCAGCATCCGGTATTCAGGTGGAGGCTGTGCTTCTCGGCGTTCCCTCGACGAGAGCGGCCGCAGTGACCGTCCGCGACCTCAAGGGGGTGGCATGTCCGTAGATCAGGGCAGCTCGAAGGTGCTCACGCTCGACGTGAGTGAGCCCGCGCCCGCACCGGTACCCGTACCCGACGCGTTCCCGCACCCGGAGACCATCGACACCCGGACCCTGTCCCGCTCCCTCTTCCTGCGGCTCGCCGCGCTGGACGAGCACAGCCCGGAGCGCGCGTACGTACGGGACACGCTGATCGAGCTGAACCTCCCACTCGTCCGGTACGCGGCCGCCCGCTTCCGCAGCCGGAACGAACCGATGGAGGACATCGTCCAGGTCGGCACCATCGGCCTGATCAAGGCGATCGACCGTTTCGACTGCGAACGGGGCGTGGAGTTCCCGACGTTCGCGATGCCCACCGTCGTCGGCGAGATCAAGCGCTTCTTCCGGGACACGTCCTGGTCGGTCCGGGTGCCGCGCCGCCTCCAGGAGCTCCGCCTCGCCCTCACCAAGGCCAGCGACGAGCTGTCCCAGCGCCTCGACCGCTCCCCGACCGTGCCCGAACTCGCCTCCGCGCTCGGGGTGTCGGAGGAGGACGTGGTCGACGGCCTCGCGGTGGGCAACGCCTACACGGCCTCGTCCCTGGACTCCCCCGCCCCGGAGGACGACGGCGGCGAGGGCTCGCTCGCGGACCGCCTCGGGTACGAGGACAGCGCCCTGGAGGGCGTCGAGTACCGGGAGTCCCTGAAGCCGCTGCTGGCCAAGCTGCCGCCGCGCGAGCGCCGGATCATCATGCTGCGCTTCTTCGCGAACATGACGCAGTCCCAGATCGGCGAGGAGGTCGGCATCTCCCAGATGCACGTCTCCCGGCTGCTCACCCGCACCCTGGCCCAGCTCAGGGACGGCCTCACCTCGGACTGACCGCCCGGCGGCCGACCCCCGGGCCGGCCTTCGCACCGCACAGCCACCGAACCGCCCTCCGCGCACGCGGAGGGCGGTTTCGCATGCCCGGGCGGACCCGGGGTACCGGACCCGGGTCAGCGGACCACTCCATCCGGCGGGCCGGAGCAGCCCCGAGAGACCGGGCCCATGGGGACAGTGCGACCAGTGCGACTAGGAGAGCGCCAGCCAGGCGACCGCGGCCACCACCACGATCACGGCGATGACGCCGACGATCACGCCGACGCGCGGTCCGCCCTGGGCGCTCGCCGTCTGCGGCCGGCGCTGCGGCGCTCCGTCGTCGACGAAGGCGCGGAACATCTGGGTGCTGCCCGCGGGGTCGTGATTGCCCTCGGGGCCCTGCGGGGCTTGGGGGTTGTGTGCCATGGGCCGAGACCCTAGCGAATCACGGCAGCTCCCCCAAGGGTCACCCCCGCACCCCTGAGTCAGATATTTGCCATCGCATACATATCGCTTTGCCAAGGCTTGAATCCTGTGAGAATCCTATCATTTGCCTGCGGCAACCAAATAACGTACAGTTGCCTTGAGCAACAAAGACCGGGGCCCGGGAGGTGTGATGGCGGCACGCCACCAGTACGAGGAGCTGGCCAGGCAGCTCAGCGCGATCGGCGCGGTGAAGCGCGGACTCGCCAGGATCCTCCCCCCGGAGTGCCCGACGGGTTCCGCCGGTGTCCTCACCCTGCTGGACCGGTACGGCCCCATGCGCATGAGCAGGCTCGCGGAGCTGCTCGCCGTGGACATGTCCGTGACCAGCCGTCATGTGGCGCACGTGGCGCAGCGCGGCTGGATCGACCGGTCCCCCGACCCCGTCGACCGCCGCTCCAGGATCCTCACACTCACGGACGCCGGCCGGGCCAAGCTCGCCGAGCTCTCCGAGTCCTATGTCCGCGCCCTCGCCGGCTACCTGGCCGACTGGTCGGACGACGAGGTCGACCAGCTCAACACCCAGCTGGCCCGGCTGCGCGACAGCTTCGACGACTCACGCTCGGCCGCGGCCCGCCGCGCGCACCCGCCGGAGGCGACGGTCACGCCCCAGTGACCCCGGCGGACGTGCGCACCCTCCCCCCACCGAACGCATGACCACGTAGGAGATAGGGACATCCATGGCAACGACCACACCGACCGGTGTGCGGGGCAGCCATGCCAAGCACGGCCCCGCCCCCGCGGGCGCGCCGATGACACACCGGCAGATCATGGAGGCGCTCTCCGGCCTGCTGCTCGGCATGTTCGTCGCGATCCTGTCGTCGACGATCGTCTCCAACGCCCTCCCGCACATCATCTCCGACCTGGGCGGCGGGCAGAGCGCCTACACCTGGGTCGTCACCGCGGCGCTGCTGTCGATGACGGCGACGACCCCGCTCTGGGGCAAGCTCGCCGACCTGTTCTCCAAGAAGATCCTGGTCCAGTCCGCCCTGGTGATCTATGTCACCGGCTCCGTGGTGGCCGGTCTGTCGCAGAACCCGGGCATGCTGATCGCCTGCCGTGTGGTGCAGGGCATCGGCGTCGGCGGCCTGTCCGCGCTGGCGCAGATCGTGATGGCCGCGATGATCTCGCCCCGGGAGCGGGGCCGCTACAGCGGCTACCTGGGCGCCACGTTCGCCGTCGCCACCGTCGGCGGCCCGCTGCTCGGCGGTGTGATCACCGACACCAGCTGGCTCGGCTGGCGCTGGTGCTTCTACGTCGGGGTGCCTTTCGCCGTCATCGCCCTGCTGGTGCTCCAGAAGACGCTGAAGCTGCCGGTGGTCAGGCGTGAGGTCAAGGTCGACTGGGGCGGCGCGTTCTTCATCACCGCCGCGGTCTGCCTGCTGCTGGTCTGGGTGACCTTCGCGGGCAACAAGTACGACTGGCTGTCCTGGCAGACGTACGCCATGGTGGGCGGCTCGATCCTGCTGGGCCTGGTCTTCCTCCTGATCGAGAGCAGGGCCAGGCAGCCGATCATCCCGCTACGCCTGTTCCGCAACCCGACCATCTCGCTGGCGTCCGTCGCCTCACTCTTCGTCGGTGTCGCGATGTTCTCGGGCACCGTCTACTTCAGCCAGTACTTCCAGCTCGCGCGGGGCAAGACGCCCACCATGTCCGGCGTGCTCACCATCCCGATGATCGGCGGCCTGTTCATCGCCTCCACCCTCTCGGGACAGGTGATCACCAGGACGGGACGCTGGAAGATCTGGCTGGTCAGCGGCACCATCCTGCTCACCGCGGGCCTCGGCCTGCTGGGCGGCATGCGGTACGACACCCCGTACTGGCACCTGGCGATCTACATGGCCCTGATGGGTCTGGGCATCGGTATGACCATGCAGAATCTGGTGCTGTGCACCCAGAACCAGGTGGCGCCCGCCGACCTGGGCGCCGCCAGCTCCACCGTGACGTTCTTCCGCTCACTGGGCGGTGCGATGGGCGTCTCGGCGCTGGGTGCGGTCATGTCGAACCGCATCACCGACTACGTCAGGGACGGCCTCGCCGTCCTCGGGCCCCAGGCGGCCCGGATGACCGCGGGCGGCTCGGACAGTACCGCCATCCCCGACCTGAGCAAGCTGCCGGCCCCCGTGCGCACCGTCGTGGAGAGCGCGTACGGTCATGGCATAGCCGACCTCTTCCTGACGGCGGCACCGCTGGCCGGAGTCGCCTTCCTGGTCACCCTGTTCATCAAGGAGGTCCCTTTGCGCACCAACGCCGGTATCGCACAGGAGCAGTCCGCAGCGGCCGAGCAGACCGAGGCCGCACCGGCGGCAGCGGCCGCTGAGGCCGCGGAGGAGCGCCCCGAACTCCCCAAGCGTGAGCGCGTGCCGAGCTGGGCCGGGGGCGCCCCCGGTCGAGCGGAGTCGAGGCTGGGGGAAGGTCCGGACGACACGTACGGCACCCAGCGGCTCCAGGCGGCCGCGTCCAGCGCCCCCGCGGGCGGCACCGCCGCCGGAGCGGGCGGCGGCATCCCCGTGCAGGGCTTCGTCCGCGGCGCCGAGGGGCTGCCGGTGGCCCGGGCCGCGGTGACCCTCATCTCACTCGCCGGGCGGCAGCTCAGCCGGTCCATGGCCCACCTCGACGGCGGCTACACCGTCGACGCGCCCGGCGCCGGCTCCTACGTCCTGATCGCCTCCGCGGACGGCTACCAGCCGCAGGCGTCCACGGTCGTCGTCGGCGAGACCCCCGTCTCGTTCGACATCCTGCTCAGCGGCACCAGCGGCCTCACCGGCACGGTCCGCTCCGCGGACGGCGGCCCCGTCGCGAACGCCGTGGTCATCGTCACCGACGTACGCGGCGACGTGCTGGCCACCGGGGCCACCGGCGCGCAGGGTGAGTTCGGCTTCACCGAGCTGGTGCCGGGCTATGTGACGGTCGCCGTGAACGCCGAGGGGTTCCGGCCGCAGGCCCTGCCCGTGGAGATAGGCGGCGCGGGGATGACCCGCGCCGACGTGGTCCTCTCCTCCGGCGCACGGGTGCGCGGCACGGTGCGCGGCGCGGGCGGGCCGCTCTCCGATGCGCGGGTCACGCTTGTGGACGCGGCGGGGAACGTGGTGGCGACGGCGACGACCGGGGACGACGGGGCGTATGGCTTCGCCGATCTGGACGAAGGGGAGTACACCGTGATCGCCACGGGGTATCCGCCGGTGGCCACCGGCGTCTGGGTCAGCGGCCGCGGTGTGGAAAACCACGACGTCGAACTCACCCACCCCACTGACTAGCTCCCCCGGGGCCTACGGCACCCCGGTCCCCTCGTTGTGGGCGGGGGCGGAGGCGGCCCTCTTCCCCGTCCCGGGTGGGTTGGGGCGGAGGCGGCCCGCCCCCTTCCCCGCCTGCCCCTGGCGGGGCGGACCGGCATCGTACGGGCGCCGGGCGCCGTGGGCTGTGGCCCCTGGCACTGGGGGCCTGGGAGGTACCCCCCGCTCTGCGGAACGACTGCCCACAGCGGTGGGAACGAGGTGGGAAGGTGCGGTCCCACCGGGCCGCAGTCGCCGACGAGACGTGAGGGGACGTGGGGGGATGTCCGCCCTGGGGGTACCTCCCAGGCCTTAAGGCACTGGGGGAGTCCGGCGCCACGACCAGAGAACCATCCAGTGTGCGGAAGGCGCCGGACCGAGGAGGGATTTCCCCCCGCGGCCCCGCCCCACAACGAAACAGCAGGCGCCCCCCACCGGGACCGCCACCCGACAACGAGACAGCAGGCCCCCACGAGCCCGCCACGAAAGACGAGCCGGCCCCAAGAGCCGGTAGCAGTAGGAACGACCCCGAAGGAGAACCACACACCATGGCGTTGAGCGCGCGGGTCCGCACCCGGGACGGCTGGGGCGTGTCACACGCGGTCGTCACCGTCACCGACATGACCGGCACCCAGATCCTCCGTGCCGAAGCCGACGACGACGGCACCATCCACGACGACACCCCCCTGGCCCCCGGCCCCTACACCGTCATCATCACAGCCCTCGGCTACACCCCCACCGCCTCCACCGCCATCGTCTCCGCCGCAGGCCGAGCCGAGATCGGCCAGGTCACCCTGGCCCGCCAGGGCGGCTCCGAACTCCCGCCACCCGGCATCTGGACCATCGACCCGGCCCACTCCTCCGTGGCCGCGGTCGCCCAGCACCTGGGCATCTCCAGCGTCCACGGCCGCTTCACCGACTTCAGCGGCCGCATCGAGATCGCCAAGTACAGCGAGGGCGTGACCCCGACCGCCGCCAACCCGGCGCACGCCGCGAACCCCGCGAGCCACGCGAGCCACGCGGAGACCATCGAGAACTCCCGCGTGGAGGCGGTCATCAAGGCCGCATCCATCGACACCGGCAACAGCATGCGCGACGGCCACCTCCGCTCCGCCGACTTCCTGGACGTGGAGCGCCACCCGGAGATCACCTACCGCTCCACGGGCCTCTCCCCCGCCGGCGCGGACCGCTGGACGGTCCACGGCGAACTCGGCCTGCACGGCGTGGTACGCCCCGTGGACCTGGACCTCAGCTACCTGGGCACGGGCCCCGATCCGTGGGGCGGCGTCCGCGCCGCGTTCCGGGCCACCGCGGAGCTGCGCCGCGAGGACTTCGCCATCAATTACAACCAGGTCGTCCAGGCGGGCATAGCCGCCATCGGCACGACGCTCAGGGTCGAGCTGAACATCCAGGCGGTCCAGGGCGAGAACCTGCCAGAGGCGTAGGCTTCCGGCCATGGCACGGAACATCGCAACGAACACCCCCGTCAACCGGGCGGAGCTGCTGGACTTCCTCCGCCCCCGGCACCACGCCGTCCTGATCACCCGGCGCGCCGACGGCGCACCACAGGCCTCGCCGCTGACCTGTGGTGTCGACGACGCGGGCCGGATCGTCGTCTCGACGTATCCGGAGCGGGCGAAGACCCGCAATGCCAAGCGGGACGCACGCGTCAGCGTGCTGGTGCTCAGCGACGACTGGAACGGGCCCTGGGTCCAGGTGGACGGCACCGCGGAGGTCCTGGACGTCCCCGAGTCCGTCGAGCCCCTGGTCGAGTACTACCGGAACATCGCGGGCGAGCACCCCGACTGGGACGAGTACCGCGAGGCCATGCGCAAGCAGGGCAAGTCCCTGATCCGCATCACCCCGGAGCGCTGGGGCCCCGTGGCGACGGGCGGCTTCCCGGCCCGCCTGGCCGAGGACGCCTGAGCGCCGACCGACGCCTCCGGAGGAAGCAGCGACACTCCGTCAGCCCCACCTGACGGAGCAGCCTCCCTCTCCCGCCCCCGGGAGCAACCACCGCGGGCAAACCGACGCACCCGGAGCAACCACCGCGACAGAACGAGCGCACCCGGCGCACCCAGCCCCACCACCGCGCCCGAACCAGCGCACCGACCACCACACCCAGACCGGCGCACCAGCCCCACACACCGAGACCGGCGCACCGGCACCTCACGCCGAGACCGGCGCACCAGCCCCACACACGGAGACCAGCGCACCGGCACCTCACGCCGAGACCGGCGCACCAGCCCCACACACGGAGACCAGCGCACCGGCACCTCACGCCGAGACCGGCGCACCAGCGCCACGCACCGAGAACCGGCCCGCGCCCGCCCCGCAGGCGAACCCGGCGCACCCACCCGCCGAAGCCGCCCCCTACCCCCGCTCCACCATCGCCTCGATCCCCGCGATCAGCACCCGGAGCGCGAACGCGAACTCCCCCTCCCGGGTCTCCTCCACCGCCCCCTCCCCGCGCGCCCCCACCAGCTCCGCCGACTCCCGCATCGAGCCCGCCACCTCGGGCGTCGCCGCTATGGAGTTCATCGCCTCGTGGACGTACTCGTCCTGGGTCATCCCGGCCTCGGCGCACCGCTGGATGAAGTGTCCCTCGATGGTTCCGAAGCCGTAGACGAACTGGAAGATCGCGGAGATCGCCCCGGCCTGCCCGTGCGGGGGCAGGCCGGTGCCGCGGATGACGCGCCGGACGGCGCTGGAGAGTTCGAGGGAGTTGGGGCCGATGTTGAGGAACCGGCCGGCGAGCGGGGAGAGCCAGGGGTGGCGCACCAGCAGGGCGCGGTACTCGGTGGCGAGCATGCGCACCTGCTCGCGCCAGTCGCCCGGGTCGGTGTCCGACGGCAGGCTCAGCTCGCCGAACACCGCGTCCAGGGCGAGTTCGAGCAGGTCGTCCTTGGTGTCCACGTACCAGTAGACGGACATGGCGGTGACGTTGAGCTCCGCGGCGAGCCGGCGCATGGAGAACCGGGCGAGCCCCTCGGCGTCCAGCAGCCGGACGGTGGCTTCCGTGATGCGGTCCCGGTCGAGGCCGCTCGGCTGGTCGGACGACCGGCGGCCGGCACCACCGCGGGGGGCGCCGCGGCGGGCTCTGACGTCCAGCCAGACGCTGGCCCGCGGCGGACGGTTCGTCCGGTCGGCTGCCCTCACCATGGCTACCCCTTCGATGCGCCGTACGCCTCGTCCGCACCGGTGAAACCCGGTCCGCCTCTCTCGATGCTATGCGCGCCAAAGGCCGGTTCCGTTACCGGGCGTCGGCGCCGCTTCCCCGAAAGGGCCTGGTGGGCAGGGTCGACGACCGGAGATACGCCGTCGGAACGCCGTAGGGTACGTACCCTCATACCGTCAGGTATGCACCAGCATCGCCCGTTTCGGCAACACCACCGCGAGGAGCCCGCCGAGCGGTAACGGCAACCACTCCGCGCGAACTGACTGGCGGGCAGCACCGCGGGCTTCTGCGCGGTACGGGAGGGCGGTTCCCGCACCGTGGGTATGGCGTCGTACGGTGTACCACTTGATTTCAGACGGTAGCGTTCTCCGCGCACCAGGCTGCCGGGGTGAGTGGCGGCTGCCGGAGCACGCGAGCGGCGGGTGCCGGAGCACAGGCGGCAGGCGCCGGGCACGAGCAGCGGGTGCCGGCGCGTTCGCGGCAGGTACGAGCGCACGGGCGGCGGGCGGGAACGACGGCCGGAGCCTGTGCGGCGGAGCGGAGAAGCGTAACCGAGGCCCGAGGGGCGGGGTCCGAGGATCCCGCCGCGGGCGGATGGGGGTCGTATGTCACGGCGTCGGCGGAGTGTGCGGTGGCTGGTCACGGCCGGTGCGGTGCTGGGGGTGCTGGGCGGCTGGCCTGGGCCGGCGGGGGCGGCGCCGGGCGGCGGCGCGGCGGCGGACGCCGGTGCGGCGGTCGGCGGCGCGGTGCCGCTGCGGGTCGCCTCGTACAACATCCACGCGGGCGCGGGGATGGACAACGTCTTCGACCTCGACCGCACGGCCGCCGAGCTGCGTGCGCTGCGTGCGGACGTCATCGGCCTCGAGGAGGTCGACGTGCACTGGGACGCGCGCAGCGAGTGGCGCGACCTGGCGACCGAGCTGGCGCGGCGGACGCACATGCACGTGTACTTCGCGCCCATCTACGACGAGGATCCGGCCACCGAGGGCGCGCCGCGCCGCCAGTACGGGGTGGCCGTGCTCTCCAGGTACGCGTTCCGCTCGGCGGAGAACCACGAGATCACGCGGCTCTCCACGCAGGACCCGAACCCGGTGCCCGCGCCGGCGCCGGGCTTTCCGGAGGTCGTGGTGAAGGTGCGGGGCCTGCCGGTGCACGTGTACGTCACGCATCTGGACTACCGCGCGGATCCGGTCGTGCGGGTGGCGCAGGTCGCGGACACCCGGCGGATCATGGCAGAGGACTGCGGGCCCTTGGGGCGCTGCCCGCGGCAGATTCTCGTCGGCGACTTCAACGCGACGCCCGACGCGGCCGAGCTCGCGCCGCTCTGGCGGGACCTGCGGGACGCCGGGCCCGATGCGACGGCCGGGGCCGCGGGGTACACGTATCCGGCCGACGAGCCGGAGAAGCGGATCGACTTCGTGACCGGGTCGCGGGCGGCCATGACGGTGCGGAAGGTGTCGGTGCCCGGGACGGTGGCCTCGGACCACCGTCCAGTGGTTGCGGACGTCTCGCTGCGGCGGGGGTAGGGCGCCCCGGTTCCGGCGGGCTGCCGGGCGGGCTGCCGCTGTGCGCGGCGGCGGGTTTCCGGCGGGGCCGGTGGCCCGGAGCGGCAGGGGCGGCCCCCTGAGGTTCGGGCCACCCGCGCCCTTCGTCGTGGCTGGTCGCGCAGTTCCCCGCGCCCCTTCACACGGGGCTGCGCCCCGCCAAGGCGCGCGGGTGCGCGCGGCTGCGCGTGCAGCGCGTGCCGGTGGCCCAAAGCGGCACGGGCAGCCCCCTGGGGCCCGGGCCACCCGCGGCCTTCGTCGTGGCTGGTCGCGCAGTTCCCCGCGCCCCTTCACACGGGGCTGCGCCCCGCCCCTTCATGCGGGGCCCCGCCCCGCCAACGCGCGCGGCTGCGCGTGCAGCGCGGGCCGGTGGCCCAAAGCGGCACGGGCGGCCCCCTGGGGCCCGGGCCACCCGCGGCCTTCGTCGTGGCTGGTCGCGCAGTTCCCCGCGCCCCTTCACACGGGGCTGCGCCCCGCCAAGGCGCGCGGGCGCGCGGCTGCGCGTGCAGCGCGTGCCGGTGGCCCAGAGCGGCACGGGCAGCCCCCTGGGGCCCGGGCGACCCGCGGCCTTCGTCGTGGCTGGTCGCGCCGTACCCCGCGCCCCTTCACACGGGGCCCCGTCCCGCGATGTGAAGCGCCCCCGTGAGGCGTGTGTTCGGTCAGTTTTTCTGGGTCAGGTCGTAGAACGTGGCGTCGCCCGCGGTGACCTTCTTGAAGGTCGTCTCCACCCAAGAGCTGATCTCCGAGGAGATGCGGCTGCCGCCGTGGCTGAAGCCGGCCTGGAAGCCGGCCTGGGTGTGGCCCTCGGCCCCGGGTGCGGTCATTCGGCCCATGCCGCCCGCGATGAAGTAGTGGATCCTCCCGTCCGCCACGTCCTTCTTGAACTGTGCGAGGGTCGGCGACGGGTCGCTGCCGTTGAAGCCGCCGATCGCCATCACCGGATCGCCGGTGGCCAGCTGGTAGCTCGCGGCGTTCTGGGCGCCGACGGCCGCGGCGGGCCAGGTGTACGCGTCGGCGTTCCGTTTGAGCAGCGCGGCGGCGGCGTCGGACACCCTGGCGCCGTCGAGCAGGCCGCCCATGCCGCCTCCCCTGCCGCCGTGCATGCCCCCGGCAGCACGGCCGCCGGGAACGCCGCCGTTCCAGCCCCGGGCACCCGCCTGAGGACGGCCCTGGCCCCACCCTCCGGTGGCCCCGCCGCCCTGCCGGGCACCGCCCCAGCCCTGCCTCTGGCCGCCGGCACCGGGGAAGCCCGGCCGGACACCCATGCCCTGGGCCGCACCGGGGCGCCCCTCGCCCGGCGCACCGCCGCGCCACCCACGGCCGCGGGGGCCCATCATGCCCGCACCGGGCGGGCCCGCCGTGACGATGGAGCCCGCGTGGGCGGTGTTCACGGTGGTCAGGGAGTATGCGAACGGGCCCGCCAGGCAGGCGGCGATGCTCAGCCCGACCGCGGCGACCGCCCCGCGCCGCACGGCGCGCCCGGTGAGCGCCCGGCCGAGCACCCGCCCGAAGCCCCCGCCGCGGCGGCCCGCGGCACCGGCCGCGGGCCACGTCGGACTCGCCGGACTCGCCGGAACCGCAGGGCCCGCGGGAGCCGCCGGACCGGCGGAAGCCGCGGAAGCCGCGGAAGCCGTGACCGGGGCACCCGGCGGCAGGGGCGGCACGACGGGCACCGCCCCGGCGCCCACGGCACCGTCCGCCGGGGCCGGCCGAGCGGCGGCATGACGCCCGTGGTCCGGCTCCCCGGCGGAACCGGCAGCCGGAGCCGGCCCCGCGACAGCACCGCCCACCGGGGCCCCACCCATCGGGGCCCCGCCCAGCGCCGCCCGCCCCGGACGTCCCGTCGCCACCAGGCCCAGTGCCCCCGCAAGCCCCCCGAACAGCACCGCCCACCGCAGCCAGGGCAGGTAGTCGGGTGTGCGGCCGAGCAGGGTGAAGGACCACCAGCCGGTCACCGCGACCGTGCCGGCCAGGCCGAGCAGCGCCCAGAGGCGGGACCGTTCCTCCCAGAGCACGGTGGCGCCCATGCCGGCCAGCGCGGCGATGTACGGGGCGAGCGCCACCGTGTAGTACTGGTGGAAGATCCCGGCCATGAAGCTGAAGACGCCGGCCGTCATCAGCAGCGCACCGCCCCACGCCACGAAGGCCGCGCGCGCCGTGTCCGTCCGGGCCGCCCGCCGGGTCACCGCCAGTCCGGCGACCAGCAGGATCAACGTGGCCGGCAGCAGCCAGGAGATCTGGCCGCCGACCTCCGGGGTGAACATCCGGGTCAGGCCGGTCCCGCCCCAGTGCCCGGCCCCGCCGGGCCCGCCCGACCCGCCGGGGCCGCCGCCCCCGCCGACGCTGCCGGTCTCGTCGCCGTTGATCCGCCCGAAGCCGTTGTAGCCGAACGTCAGCTCAAGGAAGGAGTTGTGCTGGGAGCCGCCGATGTACGGGCGCGACGACGCGGGCCACAGCTCCACGACCGCGACCCACCAGCCGCCGGACACCACCAGGACCACCGTGGCGAGCAGCAGCTGCCCGAGCCGCCTGGCCGGCCGCACCGGCGCGCACACCGCGTACAGCAGGGCGAGCGGCGGCAGGATGAGGAACGCCTGGAGGGTCTTGACGAGGAACGCCAGGCCCACCGCGGCCCCGGCCGCCACCAGCCACTTCGTGCTGCCGTGCGCCAGCGCGCGGAGGACGCAGTAGACGGTGACCGTCATCAGCAGGGCGAGCAGCGCGTCCGGGTTGTCGAAGCGGAACATCAGCGCCGCGACCGGCGTCAGGGCGAGGACGGCCACCGCGATCAGTCCGGCCGCCGCGCTGAACCGGCGCCGCACCGCCGCGTACAGCACGGCCGCGGTGGCCACCCCCATCAGCACCTGGGGCACCAGGATCTGCCAGGAGCCCAGGCCGAAGATCCGCACCGAGAGCGCCATGGGCCACAGCGCGGCGGGCGGCTTGTCGACGGTGATGGCGTTCGCGGCGTCCAGCGAACCGAAGAAGAACGCCTTCCAGCTCTGGCTGCCGGCCTGCGCGGCGGCGGAGTAGAACGAGTTGGCGTACCCGGAGGCGCTCAGGTTCCACAGGTAGAGCAGCCCGGTGGCGAGCAGCGACAGCAGGAGGGCCGGCCGCACCCACGCCGCGTCCTCGGCCCGGCCCCGCCACAGCAGGGCGAGGCGACCGGTACGGGCCGGACGGAGGGTCAGGGGATGGGTCGTCATCGGGGAGTCCTCGGATCGGGGGCGGAAACGGCGTCGGGGGCCGACGCGAGGTCGCGGGCGGAAGCGGGTACGGGAGGGGAAGGGGGCGCGGGTACGGGAGGGGACGCGGGTACGGGAGGGAACGCGGGTACGGGAGGCGGCGTGGGGGAGGACGCGGGGGAAGGCGTGGTGGAGGCCGCGGGGTGCGCGTCCCCCGTCCGGTACGGCGGCTCGCGGCTCTCCGCGAACACCCACACCCGCATCAGCAGGAACCGCAGCACGGTGGCCGCGAGGTTAGCGGCCACGAGCACCGCGAGTTCCGTGGAGTGCGGCGCATCGGCGCGCGCCGTGTGCAGCGCCGCTAGCGACCCGCTGGTCAGCGCGAGCCCGATGGCGAACACCACAAGCCCCTGCGCCTGGTGCCGCAGCGCACGCTCACGGCCGCGCACGCCGAACGTAAGCCTCCGGTTGGCCGCGGTGTTGGCCAGCGCCGACACGAGCAGCGCCAGCGCGTTGGCGGCCTGCGCCCCGCAGAACGTCCGGAAACCGGAGTACAGCAGCAGGTAGAAGAGTGTCGAGAGGACCCCGACGACGCAGAATCCGACCAGTTGCCGGGCGAGCCCGCGGGGCACCCCGGCCAGCGCCCGGTCCCGTGGGTCGTCGCCGAAGGGGCGCGCAAGGCGGTCGAGCGGCAGCGCCCCCACCGCCAGCGCGCGCCCCACCCGCCAGACGCCCTTCAGGTCGTCGACGGCGGTCCGCACGATGCGCACGGTGGAGTCCGGGTCGTCGACCCAGTCGACGGGCACCTCGTGGATCCGCAGCCCGGCGCGCTCGGCGAGCACCAGCATCTCGGTGTCGAAGAACCACCCGGTGTCCGCCACCATCGGCAGCAGCTCCCGCGCCACCTCCCGCCTGATCGCCTTGAAACCGCACTGCGCGTCGGAGAACCGGGCGGCCAGCGAGCCGCGCAGGATGAGGTTGTAGGCGCGGCTGATCAGCTCCCGCCGGGATCCGCGGACCACACGCGCGCCACGGGACAGCCGGGAGCCGATGGCCAGGTCGGAGTGGCCGGAGATGAGCGGCGCGACCAGCGGCAGCAGGGCGTTGAGGTCGGTGGAGAGATCGACGTCCATATAGGCGAGGACCGGTGCCTCGGACGCCGACCACACGGCGCGCAGCGCCCGCCCGCGCCCCTTCTCGGCCAGCCGGACGCTGCGCACCCGGGGCACGGACGCCGCGAGCCGCGCCGCGACCTGCGGGGTGGCGTCGGCGGAGGCGTTGTCCGCGATGGTGATCCGGAACGGGTACGGGAAGGTGCGCGCCAGGTGGGCGTGGAGCCGCCGCACACAGGGTTCGAGGTCCCTCTCCTCGTTGAAGACGGGGATCACGACGTCCAGAATGGGCACGCCGGGCGTCCCCGGGGCGCCCCCGCCCCCCGCCGGGAGGTGCTCCCGCGCCGGCAGCGCCCCGGGGCCGAGGCGGTGTCCGGGGCCGGCGCCCGAGCCGGCGGCCGCGCCCGCGCCGGCACCCGCGCACGCGCCCGGGCCCACTCCCGGGCCCGTGCCCGCGCCCGCGCCCGTGCCCGCGCCCGCGCCCGCAGAAGATTCGGTTCGCATGCCGTCGACGCTCGCGAAACGCGCTGTCAGGGGCGTGTGCCGAGGCTGTGGCGGGCCTGTGAGTCGGTGCGGTGCGGTGGTTCCCTCGCCCATGGCCCCGGTCGCGCGGCGTCCTACGGCACCCCGCCCGCGGGCGGCCGCTCGGCGGGGAGCAGCACCGTGAAGACCGTGCGCCCCGGCACACTCCGTACGCTCACGGTCCCCCGGTGCGCCGCGATCACGGCCTGCACGATGGCGAGGCCGAGGCCGGTGGAGGCGGTGGAGCGAGTGGCGCGGGTGGCGCGGGTGGCGCGGGCCGGGTCCGTGGGGCCGTCCGCGGGGCCGTCCGTCGCCGCCTCCCCCTCCGGCACCGGGGTGCCGTCGCCACCCACCGGCACCCGTGCCCGGGACGCGTCCCCGCGGGCGAACCGTTCGAAGACGTGCGGCAGCAGCGCGGGCGGGATGCCGGGCCCGTCGTCCTCCACGTCGAGCCGCACCCAGGACCCGTCCCGCCGGACGCGGGCCGTGACGGTGGTGCCGGGCGGGGTGTGCGTGCGCGCGTTGGCGAGCAGGTTGACCAGGACCTGGTGGAGGCGGGCGGCGTCGCCGGACACCGGCATGGGCTCGTCCGGCAGGTCGAGCCGCCACGCGTGGCCCGCGCCCGCCGCGCCCGCCGCCCGTGCGTCGCTGAGCGCGTCCACCACGATCGGCGAGAGGTCGGTGCTCCGGTACGAGAGCGGGCGTCCCGCGTCGAGCCGGGCGAGCAGCAGCAGGTCCTCCACCAGCCCCGACATCCGGCGCGCCTCGGACTCGATCCGGCCCAGCGCGTGCCGGGTGTCGGGCCCGATCTGCTCGTGCCCGCGCCGGGTCAGCTCCGCATAGCCGCGGATCGAGGCCAGCGGGGTGCGCAGTTCGTGGCTGGCGTCGGCGACGAACCGCCGCACCCGCGTCTCGCTGCGCTGCCGGGCGTCCAGCGCGTCGTGCACATGGTCGAGCATCCGGTTCAGCGCCGCGCCGACCTGCCCGACCTCGGTGGCCGGGTCGGCCTCCGCGTCCGGAACCCGTTCGTAGAGGGTGACCTCCCCGCGGTGCAGGGGCAGTTCCGAGACCCGGGTGGCGGTCGCGGCGACCCGGCGCAGCGGACGCAGTGCGACCCCGACCGCGGCGGCGCCCGCGAGGGACGCCGCGACGAGCCCGGCCGCGGTGACGCTCACCTCGACGGCGATCAGGGTGTGCAGCGTGTTGGTCACCCGGTCGGTGGGGAGCCCCACGAGGAACGCGCCGCGCTCGCCCTTGACGGCCGCCGCGCGGTACTCGCCGAGGCCGGGAACGTCCACGGTGTGCGGCCGCCCGTCCCGGGGGACGCTCCCGAGCGCCGTCTCCTGCGCCCGCGTGAGCGCTGCGGCGTGCGCCTGTCCGCCGGACCTGGCCGCCTGCTGCTCCTCGCTGACGACGGCACGCGTGATGGTGCCGTCGCCGTTCAGCGTGGCGCCGATGGTGCCCAGCTCCTGGGGGCCCCTGCTGACGAAGTCCAGGGGATCGTGCCTCGGCAGCAGGGGGCCGGGCGGCGGCCCCTGCGCTCCGGGCGGCCGCTCGGACCGGGACACGTAGGCGTGCGGCCCCGCCGCCCGCGCGCCCAACTCGCCCAGCTGCCCGTCCAGCTGCTCGTAGAGGTGTGAGCGCAGGGCGATGGTGGTGACGGTGCCGATCACCGTGCAGACGACGGCGATCAGGGTGACCGCCGCCAACACGAGCCGGGTGCGCAGCGACCGGCTCCGCGGGGGCCGCCGCGACCGTGCCCCGCGGCGCCGGCCGGGCCCGGGGCCCGCCCGGCGCCACCGCCCCACGGGGGCAGCCCGGTCCGTGCCCGGACCACTGGCCGGTGGCGGGGTGGGCGGGCGGTCCTGCGCGCCCCCACGGGGCGCGTCCCTCACGCCGCGACGGCGGGCTTGATCAGGTACCCGGCACCGCGCCGCGTGTGGATCATCGGCTCACGGCCCGCGTCGATCTTCCGGCGCAGGTAGGAGATGTAGAGCTCGACGACGTTGGCCTGCCCGCCGAAGTCGTACGACCAGACCCGGTCGAGGATCTGCGCCTTGCTGAGCACCCGGCGCGGATTGCGCATGAGGAAGCGGAGCAGCTCGAACTCGGTGGCGGTCAGATGGATGCTGGTCCCGCCCCGGCTCACCTCGTGGCTGTCCTCGTCCAGGACGAGGTCCCCGACGACCAGCGTGGAGTCGCTGCGCCGGTCGGCCGCGCCGGAGCGGCGGATCAGGCCGCGCAGCCGGGCGACGACCTCCTCCAGGCTGAACGGCTTGGTCACGTAGTCGTCCCCACCCGCCGTCAGCCCGGCGATCCGGTCCTCGACGGCGTCCTTCGCCGTCAGGAACAGCACCGGTACGTCGGGCAGTTCACGACGGAGCCGGCCGAGGGCGGAGAGGCCGTCCATGTCCGGCAGCATCATGTCGAGCACGACGGCGTCGGGCCGGAAGGCGCGTGCGGTCTGCACCGCCCCCGTGCCGTCCCCCGCGCTGCGGATCTGCCAGCCCTCGTAGCGCAGAGCCATCGACAGCAGCTCGGTGATGGACGCCTCGTCGTCCACGACTAGCACCCGGACGGGCCTCCCGTCCGGCCTGAGCAGTTCGGTACGCCCCTGGGGCGAGGTGGTCGCGGTCATGGCCTCAGGTTCCTGGGCCTCCGTGAAGGGGATCTTGGCCTTGTCTGTGAATTCCCTGAGAAAACGCGAACGGCGCGCGGGGGCCGCCGGAGGCGCCGTGCGCCCTGAAGGGGCGCGGGAAACCGGGAGCACCTGGCACGGCCTCCGGGCAGTGGGGAGCGACCAGCCACGACGCCGCCGCAGCGGGCCACCGGGCCGAGCCCCTTGCGGACGCTTGCCCGCCCACCGGCCGGTGGGGGCTCCACCGGCCGGTGGAGGCTGGTCGCGCGATTCCCCGCGCCCGTCTCGGGGCCCCCGGCGGCCGGACGGCGCCGCATGACCGGAGCGCATGACCGGGCCCGTTGGCAGGGCCGCACGGCCGGGCCACGTGACCGGATCGCACGGCCGGGCCCCTTGGCCGGGGCGCATGGCCGGGGGCCGCATGACCGGGCCGCACGGCCGGGCCCCTTGGCCGGGCCCCTTGGCCGGGCCGCACGGCCGGAACGATTCGTCCGGGATCGAAGAATCAGCCGCTTAACGTGCCGCGCATGGGATCTCGGCGAAGGAACGGCCGCCGCACGCCGCTGCCCACTGTGGCACCGCACGGCAGTGCGGCAGCGGAAGGCAGGGGCGCATGACGGTCTGGGAGATGCCCGCCGTGTTCGGCGCGGGCCTCGCGGCGGGGGCCGTGAACACGGCCGTCGGCTCCGGCACGCTGATCACGTTCCCGGTGCTGCTGGCCACCGGCCTGCCGCCGGTGACGGCCACCGTCTCGAACGCGCTCGGGCTGATCCCCGGCTCCCTCAGCGGCGCCCTCGGCTACCGGGCCGAGCTGCGCGGCCAGCGCCGCCGGATCCTGAGGATGTGCGCGGGGGCGCTGGCGGGCGGCCTCACGGGGGCGGCGCTGCTGCTGACGCTGCCCGCGGCGGCGTTCGCGACGATCGTTCCGGTGCTGGTCGGCATCGCCCTGGTCCTCGTCGCGTGCCAGCCCCTCATCGCTCGGCACGTCCGGCGCCGCCGACCCGACGCCCCCGCCCGGCCGGACGGCGGCCCGCTCCTGCTCACCGGGCTGACCCTCGCCAGCGTCTACGGCGGCTACTTCTCCGCCGCCCAGGGCATCATCTACGTCTCCCTGATGGGCATGTCCCTGGGCCCGGACGAGCCCCTGCAACGCCTCAACGCCGTCAAGAACGTCCTCGTGGCCGTCGTCAACACGGTCGCCGCGCTCTTCTTCCTCGCCGTCGCCCCCTTCGACTGGCCGTCCGTCGCCCTCATCGCCCTGGGTTCGGCCCTCGGCGGCGGGCTCGGCGCCCGGGCGGCCCGCCGCCTGAGCCCCCGGGTCCTGCGCACCCTGATCGTGGCGGTCGGCACGGTGGCGCTGGTCCACCTCGTGTGGAGCTGACGGCAGGCGTCCCGTCCCGCCGTCAGCGCCCACCGCCGTGGCCACCGAGCCACCGAGCCACCGAGCCACCGAGAACGAGCCGTGCCTCCCCCGCCGCCGGCGTCGACGTGCGCTCCGCACTACCCGAAGCGCCGCACGAACCACCGCTGCCAGGGTGTCTCCACGGCCCGGCGGGCGTAGTGCTCACGGACGTAGTCCACGGCGCGGTCCGCGGGCACCCCGTCCAGGACGGCCAGGCAGGCCAGCGCCGTGCCCGTCCTGCCGTACCCGCCGCCGCAGGCGATCTCGACCCGCTCGGACGCGGCCCGCCGCCACGCCTCCCGCAGCGCCCCGGCGGCCTCGGCACGGTCGGCGGGAAGACGGAAGTCGGGCCAGCGCACCCAGCGGCTCTCCCAGCCGACGGGCGCCGGCTCCCGCCCCAGCAGGTAGAGCCCGAACTCCGGAACGGGCCCCTCCGGCACCCCGCGCCGCAGCCCCCGTCCCCGAACCGTCCGCCCGGAGGGCAGCCGCATCACCCCCGCGGCCGCCGCCTCCCACGTCCCCGTACGCGCGCCGTCGCTCACACCGCGAGCGTAACCATGGCGGACGGCACCGGAGCGGGGTTCACCGAGCGCGGTACGCCGCGCGGGCAGCAGGCGGCAGGCGGCAGGCGGCAGGTACGGTCGTCGCGTGGACCTGTCCCCGGCCGAGGCCCGTGCCCGCTTCGCCGCCTGCGCCGTCGCCAGACTGGCGACGGCGGACGCCGACGGCGTCCCGCACCTCGTACCGATCACGTTCGCCGTGCAGGACGACGTGATCCACACCGCGATCGACCACAAGCCCAAACGGACGGGCGGAACGGGCGAGACGGACCGGACGGGCGGAACGGGCCGGACGGGCGGAACGGGCGGGGCGGCCCGCCTCCGCCGGCTGCGGAACATCGCGGCCAACCCCCGCGTGACCGTCCTCGCGGATCACTACACCGCCGACTGGTCGTCCCTCTGGTGGGCCCGCGCCGACGGCCGCGCGGAGATCCACCACACGGGCGAGCCACACCGCCGTGCCGTGGCGCTCCTCCGCGAGAAGTACCCCCAGTACGCTACGACACCTCCCACCGGTCCCGTCATCACCATCCACGTCGACGTCTGGCGGGGCTGGACCTCGGCCGGGTGAGCCGGGAGGCCCCGGCCCCTGCCCGGGCGCCGGGGCGGAGCGAGCGGGGCACCGTACCGGCCTGCCGCTCAGGACGGGTCCGGGCCCTGGTCACCGTCGTCCGCCTGGGAACGGTCACCGCCCCGGGAGCCGTTCTGGAAGCCGTCCTGGGAACGGTCATCGGAGGACGACTCGGTGCTCGCCAGCCAGGATCGTGCGGGCTCCGCGGGATGCGTCGTGTCGACGGTGAGGTGCAGACGGGTGCCGCCTTCGCCGCCGGCGGGGTAGCTGCGCTGCTCGGTCGCGGAGAAGCAGCGGCGGAGCACCTCCGCGACACGACGGGCCACCTCGGGCGTCGCCGCGACGACACGGATCTCGGCGCGGCCCGCCGGGGGCAACGGCTCCCCGCCCATGGACGACACCTCCCGTGCTGCACGGACTCAGCACCCAGCGTAGGCCGACCGCGAGCGCTCTGCGTGTCGGACAGGCTGCCCAGAGTGGGCCGCCGGGCACGCACCCCGGCCGCATGAGGTGAGCGGAGTAACCTGGCTTGCAGCGCATCAACCGTTCCCGAAGGACTACCAGGACTACGCAGAGGGGCGGACTCCCATGGCCGACTCCGGCACATCCTCTGCTCCCCGGCGCCTGCCGAACAGCGTCCCCGAGGCTGTCAGGCCCGGGACGGCGCTCCTTCGCCTGGAGACGACACAGTCCCGCGAGGGCATCCTCGACGGAGCCTGGTGGCCGCGCTCCCGTACCGTCGCCACCGAGCTTCCCCCACTGGTCCGCGCGCTCACCGGGCACATCGGACCCATCACCCGGGTGGGGCTGGACGAGGCGGCCTGGGAAGAGCTTCCGACCCGCCTGGTCATCGACGACCGCGTGGTGCACATCGACTCGTTCGCGATCGGTGACGACACCGTCCTGATCACGCGCGGCGACGAGGACTACTTCTCGCTGCTGGTGATCCCCCCGCAGACGGCGCCGGAGGCGGCGCGCGCCGCGATGGCCCAAGCCGTCCGCGCCGACAACGTCACCCAGCCGGAACAACTCCTCATCGACGCCGGCGCAGCACGGGAACCGTCGACCTGACCCCGCAAGGCCGTCCCCGCCCCTGGACGTGCCCGTCTTCCTGCACAGCCCCGCGTACCTCGAGCTGAGGCCGCAGCAGCGCCAGGAGGCGGTGGCGGACACGTTCGGCTACCTGTCCCTGGAGCGGTTCAGCAGCAACAGCGGCACCGCCATCGGCACCGACGCCACCGAAGCCCTCGGCCACGCCCTGGCGGAGGCGATCGAGCGCGACGCCTACTCCCTGCTGCTCGTGACCACCTTCCTCTCCCCGACACCCGCACCCCTGCGGCTGGTCGAGCACGACAGCCTGCCCCCGCACCTCAGGGCCCTCCACGCCCGCGCCGAGCAGTACCTGGCCGGCCCGGTCGCGCTGCTCGACATGACCACCGACCTGGGCGTCCCGGCCTGCTGCGCCCACGCCTCCCCGTGGCGCGGCCACCTGATGCAGGGCTACGGCGCCTCCCTGTCGGCCGAGTACGCCGTCCAGCGCTCCCTCGGCGAGCTGGTGCAGGTGGCGGCGGTGGCCAGGGAAGAAGACCACTCTCCGCCCTCGCTGGATGACCTGGAGCCGTATCCCCGGCTGCTGGCCGCCGCACGGGCGGACTTCGACTCCCACCTGGACGCCGCCAGGCCCACCCCGTTCACACCGACCCGCGCACCGGCCACCCCGCGCGGGCATCTGCGGCAGCTCGACGAGGCGCTGGCCGGACGCGGACACCGCGCCTACGGCCACGTCCTGCACACCGAGCCCAACGGCATCGCCACGGTCACGGCCTTCACCCCCGGCCTGGAACGCTTCTTCGCCGTCACCAAGGGATGCTGCGTCGTGCCCGGACCGAGAGCGCGTGCGACCGTGCACGCGCGCGGGGCCTGAACGAGCCGATCCCACAAGCCAACGAAGGCGCAGCACCGCACCACCTGCGTACCGTGGGCCACGCGGAGGTGCAGGGCTACGGCGGACGCATCCTCCCGGGCACCGTGGTGACGGCGCACAAGCACGACGAGGGGCTGCGCGCCGTCCTGGACGACGGATCAGCCGTCACCGGCTCACGACTGCTGCTCGCCACCGGCCTGACCGAGGAGCTACCGGACATCCCCGCCTGGCCGAGCAGTGGGGACGCCGGGTCGTGACGTGCCCGTACTGCCACGGATGGGAACTGCGCGACCAGGCGATCGGCCTGCTGGCCTACGGCATGGACGACGTGGAGCTGGCCCTGCTGTGGCGGCAGTGGAGCGCGAACCTGACGTTCTTCCCCCACACCGCGCCCCGGCCCGCCGCGGAGGAGGAACGGCTCCTTGCGGCGCGCGGCATCACGGTCGTGGACGGCGAGGTGACCGCTGCGGAGACCCGTGCCGGCCACCTGACCGGCATGCGCCTGGCCGACGGCACCCTGGTGCCGGTCGACGCCCTCGTGGTGAGCACCCGCTTCACCGTCCGACATCCTCGCCGCCGAGACCCGGCACTCGCCCGTGCGCGTGCCCTACTTGCCCGGGTCGTCGGCCCAGCGAAGGAAGTAATAGGGCCCATAGAGCAAGCACCAGACCACGACAGCGACTCCCGCGGTCAGCACGATGATCGTGATCTTCCATCGTCGTGACACGTCAACATCACCCCTCTGAGCGTCCATGGGTGCAACTACGGTCTCTGAACAGGAGGCCGCACCGCTGCCGTCCGGTTCCACCCACCGAGGTCGGAGTCAAGTCCTGCCTTCTCGCCCCGGGTCCCACGGCGCAGCAGCCGGGGCCTGGTCTCCGGGACGCCGTACGGAACCCCGACCGAGCCGGGAAACCTGCCCCGGATGCTCGCACCGCGCACCCGTCGCGCCGGCCTCCGGGTGATCCCGCTGCGGAACACCCGGCACACACGCAGCTCACCCCTGGTCGCGCTGGGTGTTCACCCGAAGGGCCGCGCTCGGCGATCAGACCGTGGCGGAGCAGGAGCACCATGATGCCGGCCAGGGGTGGGGCAGCGGATCCTCAGGCACTCGGGGATCGCCATGCGGGTGGAGGTCCATGCGGCGGCACGTGACGAGGAGGTGCGCCGCTCCCGGCAAGCCGTCCGACGCCATGGGTACCGCCGGCTGAGACCGTCGCTGCCCTCCGCCGGGTTGCTGTACTTCGCCGCTGTACGCCCCCCGAAACGCCAGGGGCCCCGGATCGCTCCGGGGCCCCTGGCGTGCTGCGCACTCGGCAGGATTCGAACCTGCAACCTTCTGATCCGTAGTCAGATGCTCTATCCGTTAAGCTACGAGTGCCCGTGTTCTCTTGTGCTGCGCTGGTTTCGTCCGGGGTCCGCGCCCCGTCCGCTGCGCGGGAACAACATTACATGACCCGTGCCGTCAGGCGAAATCCGTTTGGGTCACCCAGGCTGACCTGCGATTTGTTCCCCCGGGAGGGGGACGCCGTCCGGCGGGTGGGTCGGTGCGGGCGAGGCGGGGCGGATGGCGGCCGGCGGGGCGGCGGGGCGGTGCGGCGGGCCCCGGATCGGGGGCGGGTCGGGCGGGCGGTGTTCGGACACGCCGAAGCCCCGGCCGCAGGGGCCGGGGCTTCGGATCACGGTGCGGAGGCGGAGGGATTTGAACCCTCGATGGGGTTTAAGCCCCAAACCGCATTAGCAGTGCGGCGCCATAGACCGGACTAGGCGACGCCTCCAAACCTCGCCCGCGCAAGCGCGGCGCGAGCAGATGATGACACAGCCGAGCGGGCTGTCACCAATCGGCCCCCACGGTACTAGGCAGGCAGGCCACAGGGCAAAGCCCATTCGGCGCGCAACGTCTCGGGGCGCTCGGCGTTAGACGCGGTGAAGCCGCGTACGCCCCCGGCGTACCCGTAACCCCAGGAGCCGCCATGCTGCACCGACTCGCCCTCACCGCCGCCGCCTCCCTCGCCGCCGTGTCCGTGGCGCCCGCGCTGGCCCATGCGGAGAGCGCACCCTCGCTGGGCCTGCCGCCGCTGTTCGCCGACCACGACACGCTCACGGTCATGGTCACCGACGCGGGCCCGGGCATCGACGGAACGTACAGCCTCGAATGCCGCCCGAACGGCGGTACGCACCCCAACCCGGTCGGCGCCTGCGGCAGACTCGGGCAGCTGCTCCAGGACGGCCGCGATCCCTTCGCCGCCCTGCCGGAACGCAGCGTCTGCACCCTCCAGTACGGCGGCCCGGCCACCGCCCACGTCACCGGCACCTGGCAGGGCCGCGCCGTGGACGCCACCTTCACGCGCAAAGACGGCTGCGAGGTCAACCGCTGGGACGCCCTCGTCCCGGTCCTACCGTCCGTGACCCCCAGCTGACCCTCCGCCCGCCGGACGCACGCGCGATAGGACGCACGCGCGATCAGGCCCCTCCACGCGGCCCCTCCCCGGGCCCCGGGGGAGCGCACCCGAGGAGACCGGGCAGCCCCGCGCACGCCCCACCGCCGACCCCGCGCACACCCTCCGAACAACTCTCCGGACGACCCCCGCGCCCCCTCCGGACAACCCTCCGCCCACACCCCACCGAACAACCCCACCGCACACATATGCCCCCAGAGGTCATGCCAGAGGTCATGCCAGAGGTCATGGCGGCCCCCACGGCCGCCATGACCAGGCACGGGTTCGAGGAAGCACAGCTTCCACCCGCGCCCTCCCCGCAACACCCGCTCATCCGGCGTCGCGAGCGCAACCGCTGCCCGTAGACTCGCTCGCGTGACACGCTGCGGGCAGAGAGGCAAGATGGCCCGGGCGGCCAGTACGGAGCGGTAACAGGGAGGATGCGTCGTCGTGAGCAGCAGGCCATCCCGAGGCGCTGCTCGCCTCGCAGCCATACTCGACGCACTCCCGGACGCTCTGGTGCTGGTCAACGCCAACGGCACGGTCGTCAACGCCAACACCATGGCCCTGGAGTTCCTGGAGGCGCCGGGCACCGCCCTCGTCGGGCGCGGGCTGCTCGACCTGCTGCCGCACTTCGACTCCCGGCTGATCCCCGGCTCGATGCGCCGCCCGGACACCACGGACGAGCTCGGCCGCACCAAGCCGACCCGGATGATGGCCCGCCGCACCGACGGCAGCGAGTTCCCCGTCGAGGTCACGAGCGCGAATCTGGAACGCGGCCAGACGGCGTACGACACCCATGGCTACACCGGCGACGAGCTGCTGATGCTGGTGGTGCGCGACCTGTCCGGCACCCTCGACACCGAGGCCGAACTCGCGCGTTCGCAACGGCAGACGGAGATGATCCTGCGCGCCGCGGCGGAGGGCGTGGTCGGCACCGACACCGAGGGCCGGGTGGTGCTCGTCAACCCGGCGGCCGCCCAGATCCTCGGCTACCGCGCCAGCGACCTCGGCGGCAAGGAGCTGCACACCCTCGTCCTGCACTCGCGCGCCGACGGCGAGCCGTTCCCGTACGCCGAGTCGCCGCTCGCCGACACGCTCAGGTCCGGGCGGAAGCACCGGGTGCGCGGGCAGGTGCTGTGGTCGAAGAAGGGCGAGAAGGTCGCGGTCGACCTCACCACCGCCCCCGTCCGCGACGGCGACCAGCTCGTCGGCGCCGTGATGACGTTCACCGACCGGCGCCCGTACGACAGCCTGGCCGCCGAGAAGGACGAGGAGGCAGCCCGGCACCGCGAGGAGCTGGCACGGCTCCGCGAGGAGCACGCCGCCGAGCTGGCCGAACTGAACGAGCGGCACGCGGCCGAGCTGGCCGCCCTGCGCGCGGAGCACGCCGAGGCGTTCGAGGCGACCGTCGAGGCGCACGAGGAGGAGCTGGCGGTCGAGAAGGACCGTTACGCGGCGCTCGCCGAGCGCGAGAAGGACCGCTACGAGGCCCTGGACGAGCGGCACGAACAGCTCCTCGCGGTGCTCGGCGGCTCCCTGCGCGGCCCGCTCGACGAACTCCGCCACGAGCTGTTCGCGCTGGCCCAGGACGACGGCGGCCAGCTCTGGCCCGAGGCCAACCAGGTGCTGCACCACCTCGCCGCCGGCTACTCCCGCATCACCACGCTCGTCGACAACGTCCTCCACTACCAGCGGCTCGACGCGGGCACCGACCAGCTCTACAAGCGGCCGGTCCTGATCGACGGCGTGGTGGCCGCGGGCGTGGACGGGGCGGTGGAGCTGATCGGGCCGGGACGCGCGCAGTTCGCCGTGCACGCCCCGCCCATCGAGGCGGAGGTCGACCCCGACCGGCTCGCCACGGCGCTCGCCCACCTCGTCGCCGACGTGGCCGGCGTGGACGCCACCGGAAACGCGCCCGTCACGGCCGGCGGCTACATGGACTCCACCATCGTGGTGGCCGCCGCGCAGCGCGGCGACGTCGTACGCATCGAGGTGCGCGGCCCGTACGCCGGCGGGGACCTGGTGCACGAGCCGATCGTGCGCGGCATCGTGCGCGCGCACGGCGGTGTTCTGCAGACGCACGAGGTGCCGGGCATGAGCGGCACCGCGTACGTCCTGGAAGTGCCGATCGGGGGCTCGGCGGCGCCCAGCGGGTTTGGCGCGGCGGCGCCCGCGGGTGCGGCCGGGATGCCCGGTGTGCCGGGCGCACAACCCCCGGGCACGGACCCCGCCCTGGGCGACCCCGCCCAGGGCGCGCCCCTCGGCGGCCACTCCCAGGGCGGCTCCTCGGGGAGCCCGTCAGGGGCCGGTGTCGCACTCTACGGAGGCGATCCCTCCGCGTACCCGACCGCCCCCTCGGCCTACCCCGACGACCCGTCCGCCTACCCGGCCGACCCCTCCGCCTATCCGGAGGCTCCCGCGGCCTACCCGGACGATCCCGCGGCGGGCGGCGCGCCCGCCGGCCCTGCCGCCCCCGCCGGACCTGCGGCGCCCGCCGGACCTGCCGCGCCCGCCGCTCTCCCCGCCGCCGGGGCCGCACCGGCCCAGGAGCCGGGCGCCGCACTGGCGCTGCCCCAGCAGGCGACGGGCGGGCGGCGCAGGGCGCGGCGGTCCTCGGTGGACGCCTTCCTGGAGAGCGGGGCGGGCGGAGCCGGCGGCGCGACCGGGGCGCCGGGGCAGGAGCCCGCTGGGGGCGACGGCACGGACGGTTCCGGGACGCCCGCGAAGGGCGGGACCGGGCGGCGCCGCGGCCGCCGCGCCGAGGAGCCCCAGGAGGTTCCCCAGGCACCCAGCGCGGCGCCCACGCCGGCCGGCGGTACGGGCCGCAGGCGCGGGCGCCCCGCGGAGGGCGCCGTCACGACGGCCGCGGAGCACGCGGCGGGCGCCGCGGCCCAGGGCCAGGCGGTGCCGCCCCAGGGCGTGCCGCAGAGCGGGCCCGCGCCCACCGGGCGGCGCGCGCGCCGGGCCGCCGCCGAGCTCCCGGGCCAGTCCGCACAACCCTCCCAGGGCGCCCAGGGCGCCCAACCGGCGCTGCCGCCCGCGCCCGCGCTGCCCGCGGGGCCGTCCACCGGCGCGGCAGGCCGGGCGCCGGGCGCCGCCGATCCTGCGGCAGCCGCTCCGGTACCGCCGAACACGCCGGTCCAGACGCCGCCGGGCGCCCCGGTCCCCGTACCCGCCGGCGCACCGGTCCAGGTGGCCCCCAGCGCACCGGTCCAGGTGCCGCCGGGCACGCAGGTGGCCCCCGGCAGCCCGCTGCCGCACGGGACGGCACCTGCTGCGGGCGCGCCGGTGCCAGCGGGCGCCCCGGTGCCGCCCGGCTCGGTGCTTCCGCCGGGTACGGCGATTCCGCCGGGCTCGCCGGTGCCGCTGGCCAAGCCCTCGGACGCCCCGGTGGGCGGCGGCGCGCAGGGCGCGGGGCACGGCACGGGTGCCGCGCAGGGCGCGTCCGGTACTGAGGGCGGCGGGGTGGCGCACACTGCTGCCGGAGGGCCCTCCGGGCGCCGTGCGCGCCGGGCGCTCGCGACGGCCGGGGACCGCACACCGGCCGAAGGCCCCGCCCCGCGCGCCATGTTCGCGCTGCCGCCAGCGGAGGCGGACCGCACCGACGCCGACACGGACGGCACCGGTGGGCACGCGGCGGCGTTGCACAACCCCGCCGACGACCACACGCCGCCCGAGCCGCACCCCCTGGAACCCACCGGCCGCCGCCGTGCCGCGACGGCACGCCCCGGCCACCAGGCGGACCCCCGTGTCGATCCCCGCGTCGGCCCCGTGCCACAGCAGTCCGCCCGCCCGCGGCACGGCACCGGGGCCGGGGCCGGAACTGGGTCCGGAGCTGGGGCCGCGGGCGCGCCCGCCCACCCGGCGGCCCAGTCCTGGCCCGGGGGACCCGGCGGGTCGGGAGCATCCGGAGGGCCTGTCCCGGCCGCCGGCACCGGCGCACCGCAGGGCCCCGCGCGCCCCGCGCCCGCGACTGGCGTGCCTGCCACGCCCGGTGCGCCCACCGGGCCCGCCGCGCAGGACCAGCGCCCACGGCCCGAGCTGTCCGCCGGCCCCGGCGCCGGCCCCGGGACCGCCCCGGGTGGTGCGCCCGGCGCGCCCACGCCCCCGGCCCAGCACGGCACACCCCACCCCGGCACACCCCACCCCGGCACACCACAGCCGGGCACACCCCAGCCGGGCACACCGCAGTCGGGTGCCCCCCTGCCCGCCGAGCGCGTCGGCCGCGGGCAGCAGGCGGCACCGTCCGCCCGCGGTGCCGCCCAGGCCGGTGCACCGGACCCGGACTCGACCCAGGGGCGTGCGATCAGCGTGCGCACCCTCGGGCAGGGCGTGCCGTTCGGGCGGCGGATTCCCGAGCAGCCCGGCACCGGCCGGCCGCAGGCGCCCTCCGGCCCCCCGGCCTCCCCGCCGGCCCCGGGCCCGTCCCACCCGCCGCGGCAGGCCACCACCACGCCTGCGGGCGCCGCGCAGCCCCCGCAGCAGTCCGGTCAGCAGCCCGGCGCCCAGGCCCAGCCCCCCGCCCAGCCCCCCGCCCAGGCCACCGGCTCCACCCAGGCCGCCGCCAGGCGCCGCAAGCTCGGCACCCGCGAGGCGGAGGGCGGCACGCCCGCGACGCCCGCGGCGGGGACGCCGTCGCCGCTCGGCCCGGCCAGGCCTACTTCGCAGACGCCGACCCCGCCCCCGCCCGCCGCGCACACCCGCCTGGCGTCGGCGTCCGAGGGCGCCGGGCGTTCCTACGCCATCGGCGCGCCCGACGAGGACGCCGACGAGGGCCCCGAGCCGCTCGACGGTCCCGGTGGCGCCGTGGAGGTCTCCGACCAGCCCGCGCCGCAGCCGCTGGACGACGAACTGCCTCCCGAACCACTGGACAACCCCCGCCGCCTGCTCGTCTGGCCGGCCCCCGACGTCTACACGCAGCAGGCGCTCAGCGACCGCGGCTACCGCCCGGTGATCGTGCACTCCCGCGAGGAGGTCGACGCGCAGATCGCGGCGTTCCCCGCCGCCCTCTTCGTCGACCCGCTCACCGGCCCGATCACCAGGACCGCCCTTCAGTCGCTGCGGCAGGCCGCGGTCGCGGCCGAGGTGCCCGTCCTGGTCACGGCCGGGCTCGGGCAGGCGACCAGGGAGGCGGCGTACGGCGCCGACCCCGCCGTCCTCCTCAAGGCGCTCGCGCCGCGCGACAGCGAGCAGCACCCGCCGCGGGTGCTGCTCATCGAGGAGCACCCCGAGATCGCGCTCGCGCTGACCGCGGCGCTGGAACGGCGCGGCCTCCAGGTGGCCTGCGCGGCCAGCGACGCGGACGCGGTGACGCTGGCCGCCCAGATGCGGCCGAACCTGGTCGTCATGGACCTGATGCAGGTACGCCGCAGGCGCGCCGGCATCGTCGACTGGCTCCGTGCGAACGGCCAGCTGAACCGCACCCCGCTCGTCGTCTACACCGCCGCCGTCGACCACGCCGACCTGCCCCGCCTCGCGGCCGGCGAGACCGTCCTCTTCCTCGCGGAGCGCTCCACCAGCGGGGAGGTGCAGGCGCGGATCGTGGACCTGCTGGCGAAGATCGGGACGAACTAGGAGGTGCGGGCCGGTGGGCCCGGCGGGCCGACGGGCCGACGGGCCGACGGGGCCCGCCGGTGCGGGCGGCGCGTCGAGCGCCGGGTGCCGGATCCCGGGTGCCGAGGGTGCCGGGTGCCGACGGCAGGGTCCAGCGCCGGGTGCCGGCGCCCGGCCGACCGGGAACAAGCCCGTTGGGAGCCACCCCGACAGGCGCGGGAAGTGGGGCGCCCCGGGGGTACCCCCGGGGCCTCGCCCGCACGCTGCTCAGGGCGATCCCACGCTGACCGGGGCCCGCCCGGCGCTCAGATGCGCGTGACGTCCAGCTCCCCCGCCGCGTACTGCCGCCGCAGTACCTTCTTGTCGAACTTGCCGACGGACGTCTTGGGCACCGCCTCCAGCAGCGTCCAGCGTTCCGGAAGCTGCCACTTGGCCACCCGGCCGGTGAGGAAGGCGCGCAGCGCGGCGAAGTCGGCGGTGGCGCCCTCCTTGAGGACGACCGTGGCCAGCGGCCGCTCGCCCCACCTGTCGTCGGGGACCGCGACGACGGCCGCCTCGGCGACGTCAGGGTGCGCCATCAGCGCGTTCTCCAGCTCCACGGAGGAGATCCACTCACCGCCGGACTTGATGACGTCCTTCACCCGGTCGGTGAGGGTGAGATAACCGTCCGGGCTGATGGTGCCGACGTCCCCGGTCTTCAGCCAGCCGTCCGCACTGAACTTGTCCGCGGGCCGCAGCGGTTCGCCGTCCGAACCTCCGTAGTACGCGGCGGTGACCCACGGCCCGCGCACCTCCAGCTCGCCCGCCGACCGGCCGTCCCACGGAAGCCGCGTACCGTCCGCGCCGGACAGCCGCGCCTCGACGCCCACCGGGAACCGCCCCTGGGTGACGCGGTACCCGAACTCCTCCTCCGTGCCGAGGGCGCGCGCGGGCGGCCGGGCGACCGTGCCGATCGGGGAGGTCTCCGTCATGCCCCAGGCGTGGCAGAGCCGCACCCCCAGCTCGTCGAAGGCGGCCATCAGCGCGGGCGGGCAGGCCGAGCCGCCGATGGTGACCAGCCTGAGCGAACTGACGTCACGCGGCCGCTCCGCCAGCTCGGCCAGCAGCCCGTGCCAGATGGACGGCACCGCGGCGGCGTGCGTCGGCCGCTCCGTCTCGATCATCTCGGCGAGCGGCCCCGGGTGCAGGAAGCGGTCGGGCATCAGCATGTTGACGCCGGTCATGAAGGTGGCGTGCGGCAGGCCCCAGGCGTTCACATGGAACTGCGGCACCACGACGAGGCTGGTGTCCTCGTCCGTCAGCGCCATCGACTCCGCCATGTTGACCTGCATGGAGTGCAGATAGATGGAACGGTGCGAGTAGACGACGCCCTTGGGGTCCCCGGTGGTGCCGGAGGTGTAGCACATGGCGGCGGCCTGGCGCTCGTCCAGCTCGGGCCAGTCGTAGGCGGTGGGCCGGCCCGCGATCAGCTCCTCGTAGTCGTGGACGTGGGGCCGTACCGGGCCCTGCTCAAGAGCGGCGTCGAGGACGGCCCGGTCACCCGGACCGGAGACGACGACGTGCTCGACGGTGGGCAGCTTGGGCAGCAGCGGGGCGAGCAGCGGAAGCAGCGAGCCGCCCACGATGAGGACGCGGTCGGCGGCGTGGTTGACGATCCAGACCAGCTGGTCGGCGGGGAGCCGGAGGTTCAGGGTGTGCAGGACGGCGCCCATGGCCGGAGCGGCGAAGTAGGCCTCCACATGCTCGGCGTTGTTCATCATGAGGGTGGCTATGCGCTCGTCACCGCGGACTCCCAGTTCGTCGTGGAGCGCGTGCGCGAGTTGCGCCACCCGCGCGCCGACCTCCGCGTAACTGCGGCGGCGGGGCTCGCCCTGTGAAGTCCAGGTGGTGATCCGGGACGCGCCGTGTACCAGCGCGCCGTGCTGGAGGATACGGGTGACGGTCAGCGGTACGTCCTGCATCGTGCTCAGCACAACGTCCTCCCGGGCGGCGTCGCGACACCTGCCGGCGGCCGTCCACCAGTTCACGCACGGGCGGCTGCGCGTGGGTGGGCGGCGCCTACGCGGCAGTAGGGGTGTGGCGATTGTCTGTGCATACCGGCTGGTACGTCACTACCCGTGGCAATGATCGATCATGACGGCCGTGCACCGGTGCGCCGGTGCGCCGTGGTCACCGGAGTCGCTAGGGTCACTCGCTCACTGGGTCGGTCGGTCACTCGGTCCTTGGGCCGCTCGGGCCGCTCGGGCCGCTCGGATCGCCCGGGTCGCTGGGGTCGCTCGGATCGCCCGGGTCGCCCGGGCTTCTGCATGGCTCGTGCGGGGGGCGTGCCGTTGCCCGGTGGCGTGTTGCGCGGTGTCACCCGGAGGCCGGGTGTCGCGCGGGAGCGCGGCTTGCGCGTGGGGGGCTTGCGCCTAGGCGAGGAGCGTGCTCGTCGGCCGCCTTGGGTGGGCTTGCGCGTGGCGGTCTCACCGCATGGGCGGCCCTGCGCGTGGCGGTCTCACCGCATGGGCGGACTTGCGCGTCGGCGGCCCTGGGGGACCGATCAGGCCGCCGGGGTCAGCTCGGGGTCGTCGCGGAGCTTGCTCAGGGCACGTGAGACCGCGCTCTTGACCGTGCCCACCGACACGCCCAGCACCTCGGCGGTCTGGGCCTCGCTCAGATCCTCGTAGTAGCGCAGGACCACCATCGCGCGCTGCCGCGCGGGCAGTTTGACGATCGCCCGCCACATCGCGTCCCGCAGTGCCTGGCTCTCGGCGGGGTCCTCGCCCGGGACGGTCTCCGGCTCCGGCAGTTCCTCGCAGGCGAACTCGTCGACCTTCCGCTTGCGCCACTGCGAGGTACGGGTGTTCAGCAGCGCCCGCCGGACATAGCCGTCGAGGGCGCGGTGGTCCTCGATGCGGTCCCATGCGACGTACGTCTTCGTGAGCGCCGTCTGCAGCAGGTCCTCGGCGTCGGACGGGTTGGAGGTCAGCGACCGGGCCGTACGCAGCAGTACGGGGCCACGGGCTTGGACGTACGAGGCGAAGGAGGGGTAGGTGTGCCGTACCCCATAGGCTTCGTGCGCCGTGCGCGCCGTGCGCACGGCAGGATTCCGCGCCGTGCGCGCCGGATGCGCCGGGCTCGCCGCGGGGACCACGGGAGCTGCGGCCGCCGCGGGCACGCGGGCCGTGGTCGTGGCGGTACTGGTGCGGACTGGCGCCAGAAGAACGGTCATGGCTCCACGCTAGATTCGTGCCCCTCCCTGCGGATCGGCCGAAGGTCCCGAAGCGCTGTCCCCCTCAGGTTGTACGAGGGGGGCTGTCTCCACCTCCTGAGGGTGGAGGCGGGCACGGCGTCCCCTGCGGGTCGTCCCTGAGGCCCGGCCGGAGTCGGGTGCCGGAGTTCCCAGGTACGGCGCCGGCGTTCGCGCGCACGGTGCCGGAGTTCCCGCGCACGGCGCCTGAACACCCGGTTCGGCCCACCTCGTGACCCGCCGGTGTCCCGGTACGCGACTGCGCGGCGGTGCGTCGTGCACCGCCGCGCAGTCCCTCACACCACCCCCATGAATGACCTCGGTCACCACCTCCTCAGGCGTCCGTCCCAACAGACCTCGGAATTCCCCTACGGCCCTGCTCCCCGCCACCACCTCTGCTTCCTTCTGATCTCCTTCGTGGCCTCCCTCGATCCCCTCCGATCCCCTCCGGTCCCCTCGATCTCCTCCGGTCCCGTCGATCTCCCCTGGTCTCCCCTGATCTCCCCTGATTTCCTCAACCCCCGAACCCCGCCCCCGACCTCCGGCCCCCGGTCACCGGCCCCCACACCGGCTCCCCGCGCCTCGGAACTCCCGGATTCCGCACGCTTCCCAACTCCCCGTCCCTCGGGCCGACAACGGACGATCACCACACCGGATGCGGTGATCACGGCGTTGCGAGTTCAGAGTTGCCCACCGGAACCGGCCGAACCACCTCCAGCGTCCCGATTCGCTCGCAAGCGTGATCCCATCCCCGTAAACCTCCCGTGCTCCCCGCGCCACCCGCGTCGGGGACGCCGTTCGACGGCCGGCCGCGTACGAACCGAGGCCCGCCCCCCACCCCGCCCCGCCCCGAGGGCGAACCGCCCTTGTCCCCGCCCCCACGGGCCGTCCAGCCCTCCCCACCGTTCGACACAGCAGTTCGACCCAACCGGCCGAATCCCTCCCCACGCGCCACCCACCCCCCTTCCCTTTATCGAACGTACGTACGAAAATAGCGCCATGCCCACCACCGACCGGCATGCCGTGCCCCCCGCAGCCCTGACCCTCGCCCATGCCCTCGCCGCCGCCGAGCGCGGGCTGGCCGTCTTCCCGCTCTCCCGCAACAAGCTGCCGGCGCTGCGGTCACCGCACCACGACGAGCCGGTGCCCCCGCTCTGCCGCGGCGAGTGCGGACGGTTCGGGCACGGCGTGTACGACGCCTCGTCCGACCCGCACCGGGTCCGCGCCCTCTTCGCGGCCGCGCCCCGGGCCACCGCGTACGGCATCGCCTGCGGTGTGGCGCCGCACCACCTCATCGGCGTCGACCTGGACACCAAGCCGGGCACGGACTCGTCGGCCGCGCTCCGCGAACTGGCACTACGGCACCTGTTCACCATCCCGCCCACCGTGGTGGTGATCACCCCGAGCGACGGCCGCCATGTGTGGCTGAGCGGTCCACCCGACGTGGCGGTGCCCAATTCGGTGGGCCGGCTGGCTCCCGGCATCGACATACGGGGGGCGGGCGGCTATCTGGTCGGCCCCGGGTCCCTCACCGCGCGCGGTGTGTACAGCGCCGTGCCCGGCACGGGGCACCTGCGGCCGGCGCCCTGCCCGCCCGCGCTCCTGCGCCTGCTGCTGCCGCCCACGCGCCCGTACCAGGCGGTGCCGGGGCCGGACGTGCCGGCCGAGCAGCGGGGCGCGGGCCTGGTCCAGTTCGTGCTCGCCTCGCACGAAGGCCAGCGGAACACCCGTCTGTTCTGGGCCGCCTGCCGCGCCCACGAGAACGGCCTCGCGGAGACGCTCACGGCCCCCCTGATCGCCGCGGCCCTGGAAACCGGCCTCACGGAACAGGAGGCCCGCACCACCATCGCCTCAGCCGCCCGCCTGACGGCCACACGCGGGCGGGGGTGAGGGCAGCCGCGGCCTGGGGTGAAGGAACCCGCGGCCGGCCGGGGCACCGGCGGCAGGCAGGGGGGACACCGGCGGCAGGCAGTGGAGGCACCCGCGCGGCCACACGCGCCACCGCAGACCCCGCAGACCCCCGCAGACCGGCCGCACCCGGACACCACCGCCGCCGAGGGCGCCCCGCCGGAAGACGTAGGACGCACGCACGAGCCGTCGCCCGATGCGCGCGCCGGAACCCCCTGTTCGAATACGTCATGTGACAAGACCCGCACGCACCCCGGACCCGGCCGTGCGCACCCGCCTGGCCGAGGAACGCAACGCCTGGCTCTGCACCCTGCGCCCGAACGGCACCCCCCACGTGACACCGGTCTGGTTCGTCTGCACCGACACCGCCGCCCCGGCCCCCGCCTGGTGGATCGGCGCGGACGCCCACGCGGTGAAGACCCGCAACATCGCGGCCGACCCCCGAGTCTCCCTCGCCCTGGAGAACCCCACCCACCCGGTCGTCGCCGAAGGAACAGCCACCGTCCTCCACACCGACTTCCCCCCGGACATCACATCGGCCTTCCAGGCCAAGTACACATGGGACGTCACGGCAACCACATCGCACACCGACCGCCGCGTCCTGATCAAGATCCAGACAACCCACTGGCTCCTCACGGGCACGGCCCAGTGAGACGGAGACGAACGAAACCGCCCAACCGCCAACCGCACAAGGTGACCCCCACTCCTGCCCCACCCACCGATGAGCCACGGGACTCAGCGGCCCCCCACGATGACCCCACACACGCCGACGGCCCCCGACCACCACCCAGGTCGAGCGCCCGCTCCACTGCGTGCGGGTCGACGGCAGACGGGATGAGAGCTGAGGTGGGAAGTGGGGTGCAAGAGCGCTGAGGTCAGCACCACCACCGCCCCTCCGTGGGCTAGCTAGGGCGTGTTTCGAAGTGCTGGTCACAGCCATGCGTAGCGAAAGCACTGGTGCCAGCGCACCGGTTTCGACAAGCTGCGACACATGGACTGGACGCCCCTGCTCTCCACACTGAGCGGTGCCGTCATCGGCATCGCAGCCACTCTGATCGCCGACCGCAACCGGTGGCGGCGGGAGGAAGCAAGGCACGCTCTGGAAGTACGGCGCGAGGTCTACACGGAGTATGTTTCCGCCCTCAAAGCCGCGGGTGAGGAGATACGGGCCGTCGCCCTGGGCGACCACATGTCCGAGTCGGCACGCGACGCGGCGGTGCGGGAAGCCGTGCGCGGCACCGGCGTCTACACGGCGAGCGAACGCCTCTGGCTCGTGGGCCCCCCGCAGGTCGTGGAGGCGGGGAACGAGGCGTTCCAACGCCTGCGCGCGATCCGCGACGCCTATGCCCGTGGAGTGGCTGTCGGCTCCGCCGACGAGGCGCCCCTGATAGAGCGGCGACGCAAGGCTATGGCGCAGATGCGTCGCCTCATGCGTGAGGACTTGGGCATCGGACCCCTCGGAATCGAGTGATGTGTCACCAGCCCTGAGCTCGTCGCAGCCTCGCGAGGTCCCCGCCACCGTGCAGGTCACAGCCATTCATTGATGGCCGCGACCAGCACGGTCGCCTCGTAGCGGACGGCGAGCTTGTCGTACCTCGTTGCCACTGCTCGGTGTCGCTTGAGGCGATTGATGCCGCACTCCACCGCATGGCGCTCTTTGTAATCCGCGGCGTCGAACTTCGGCGGCCGACCACCCTGGGAACCGCGCTTCTTGCGGTTGGCGATCTGGTCGCGCTTCTCCGGGATCGTGCAGCGGATGTCGCGCTTGCGCAGGTAGGCGCGGTTCGCGCGGGAGCCGTACGCCTTGTCGGCACGAACCTTGTCCGGCCGGGTGCGCGGGCGGCCGGGCCCGAGCCTGGGCACCCGGATACACCCAGGACCACTTGGAACTGCGGGGAGTCACCGCGCTGTCCGGCCGTGATCACCAGTGACATCGGCTTCTGGGCCTGCTCGACTGCCAGGTGGAGCTTGGTGGTCAGCCCGCCCCGGGAGCGTCCGAGCCCGTGGTCGTCGGGCTCGGCGAAGACACCACCGGGCGGCTCGATCTGCAGATCCCCTTTTTGCGGGCACCAGCCGCATGCTGGTGGGCGCGAACGACGGTCGAGTCCACCGAGACATCCCAGGTGATCAGTCCCTCGGCGTCGGCCCGGGCCTGCAGCTGCTCGAAGATGCGGTGCCAGGTGCCGTCCCGCTGCCAACGCCGGAACAGGCCATACACCGTCTCCCACGGGCCGTACCGCTCGGGCACGTCCCGCCAGGGAGCACCGGCGCAGGTGCGCCAGCGTATTCCGTCTATCAGGTGCCGCTTGGTGTGTACCGGCGGCCGTCCGGGCTTCTTCCCGACCGGGAGCAGCGGCTCCAGCTTCGCCCACTGCGCATTCGTCAGGTCGTGCCTCCCCATGAAGTGGATCTTGACACATCAAGATCCACTTCTGAAACACGCCCTAGGTGGGGCCTGCACAGTCCCCACCACGGCCCGTCTGCCGCGCTCCCTCTCTGCCCTCATCGAAGACGACCCCGGATCCCACCCGCATCGTTCACCTCGACGTTTCCGCGTGATCACACTTCAGCCAAGTTCACGGCCCACCCTTCACTGCCTCGTCACGCTGCGATGTAGGGCAAGCGCGCAGGCGCGGGGGCGAGGAGATACCGCTGAGAGGTGGATTCGCCATGGGCGCGTGAGGTCGATTTTCCGTCACGCCTTGACGAATGGAGCCGAACACATGTGCCCTCCTCTACAGTAATCACGCGCCATGACTGGTCTGGGCCAGTGCTGCGCATTGCGGAGATGGCGAGACCGCCATGTGTCCGGTTTATCACTCCCAAGCTACCTTCGCATTCGCTTTACCAGGATTCCCGGAGAGAAGAGAGAAATTAAGCACGGTAGACGCATATCCATGGCGCTCGGCACAGCAGCGATGATCACTCTCGCCCTTGCTCCCACCGCCGAAGCCAGCTGGACCAGCTCCATTATCGCTGCCAGCCCAGGCTTCGAATCCCGGCGCTGGCAGGATGAGCTGTACTCGCAGATTACTTTCCACGACTGCCGTACGGACGCCACGACGCACTCCACGGACGTGCAATTGGATTATTATTTGGAGATTATGAAGATCGGTGGATCGGGTACGGCCGGTCCTGTGCTCACCGTGGGTTCGCTCACCGTGGATACCACCAAGGCCGACGGCACTGGCCGAGCTTCAGCTCCGAGGGCGTCCCGCCAGGGTGCCCCGCCAGGGCGCCCTGCGTAGTCGACGACTGGTTCGGTGGGATTCCGTGAAGTTCATTACCGCCTTGCGTGGCGGATGCATGCGATGGGCCGCGCCCATCACCCTCCTGCTCACACTTTTCTACTACGTTGTGGGAGAGACGGCCCCTCTCTCAAGTCATTACCATTACGCGCTTGCCATCGTCGCCCAACCGTTGGATTCGCTGTATGCGTTGGCGTATGCGGTGGCAGCGGCTCTTGCCTGCTGGGAGAGCGGGGGCTTGAAGAACGCACGCATATGGGCGCTGGCCCCGGCGCGTTCTCGTTACCGGATTGCGGCCAATGTGCTGGCCCCCGTGATTGCACTCTCCTGGCTCGTTCTGCTGCTTCCTCCGGCGATCTCACTTGCACGGTCGGCAACCATACCCACCCTAGACAGCCTGCGGCTACCTTGCGCCGCCATGGTGCTCTGTGTCGTCCATGCCGTCGTCGGATTCGCCGTCGGCTACAGGATTTCCCGGGTCATCGCCACACCGATCGTGGCTGTGGCCGACTGGATCATCGTGGCCTTCACCGTGGCGGTGCAGCCGTACTGGCCTCGCCATGTCTCCGGGGAGTTCGGCATCTTCGGCATCGGCGAGGTGCCAAAACTGGTCACCGTTGTGGTGCCCGTGCTGTTCGCGGGTGGGATTGCCGTCGGACTTGCGATCCTCTGGCTGCCATACGGATGGCGGATGCTCCGAGTCGTGGTTGCGGCCGCGGTCGCCGTGTGTGGTGTCTTCGGGGCCTACCACACGGCCGAGGGCTGGCGGGCCACTCCGCCGGTGACCGGCGGGCACGTGACCATGACGTGCGCGGGCAGCGCGCCGCGCATGTGCGTACCGGAGTACAACGCACGCTATCTGCCGCAGCTCCAGCGCGACACCGCAAAGGCACTGCGCGTCCTGCATGACGCCGGGGCTGTTCCGGCACCACCCCGGCTGATCACCGACAGCTATACCTACCACCGTTCAGGGAAACCCTCGACATCGACTGACTGGCGCATGATCCTGACCGGCCCGGTACGAAGCGGTGATGCCGTATACCAGATCGTGGCGCGTTCCCTGCATTTCCGCTGTACCCAGGTCGACACCCGTACCGCCCACTCCGTCTGGCTGTGGGCGGCCATGAAAACCGGTCAGGAGCAGCAGTACCGAAAGTACCGGAAGCGAGAGGACCAAGACCCTCGAGCTCAGGAGCTGGAAAAGCAGGTGCACGCTGACGTGGCCCGTGTACTGGCCGAGCCGAAAGCCGAACAGGCCGCATGGGTCAGACGATCGCTCGACACATGCGGGGCGACGTCGCGGTGAGGTGGTGGTTCAAGGCCCGACGGGGGCACTTTCTGCTGCCGCTCGCCCTGGTCGTCTTCGCAGCCACCCTCTTCGCGGTGCAGGACGTCACGGTGATCCTGCCCGCACTCGCCGGCAACACCCAGATCGCACTCTCCGTGTTCGTTCCCGTCCCTCTGCTCGCCCTCCTCATGACGGTCCTCGAATCCCGGCTTTCCGCAGCCGAGGACTCCGCGGTCCGGTCCGTGAACCGGCTCGACAGCGTACTCATCACCACGGTTCTGGCTGCGGGGATCCTGTGCGGCCTTCTCATTTCAGCCGTGCAGGGCACGGCAACGGCCGCCTGCGCTGGCCGTAACGCGGCCTTCCTGGCCGGGCTCATGCTGCTGGGGCGGGCGTGGGCCGGTCAGGCGGCAGTCATGATCCCTGTGGGGTGGCTGTTCTTCGTCACGCTCACCGGGTTCCACGCCAACGTGCCGCACACCTGGACCATTGTCGCCCTGCCCGCGGACAACCTCTTCGCGGCTACCGTCTCCCTGGTGGCGTTCGCCGTCGGCCTCGCCGCCCAGATCCGCACGTCGAGGAAGACAGCGTGACACTCGAACTCAGCAACTGCACCTACGGCTACCGGCGCTGGAAAAGCCCCGTGCTGCGGGACTTCTGCTACACCCTGCCGGACGGCCTCACCGTCCTGCTCGGCCCCAACGGCGCCGGCAAGTCCACCGTGCTGAAGCTCGCCGCCTCGGTGACCCGGCCGCAGAAGGGACACGTCACCTTGGACGACGCGCCGGCCGGCACCGCGGCATATCGGCGGGCCGTGGCCTGGATGCCGCAGGACATCGCGCCCATGCCCACGCTCACCGCGCGCGAGTACGTCGCCTACATCGGCTGGCTCAAGGGCATGAACCGCACCGACGCCTGGAAACAGGCCCGCAGAGCCCTCGCCCGCGTGGACCTGGCCGAGCAGACCGACACCCGCACGAGCCGGCTCTCCGGCGGCCAGATGCGACGCGTCGGCGTGGCCGGGGCACTCGTGCACGGCGCGCGCATCCTCCTGCTGGACGAGCCCACCGCCGGCATGGACCCCTACCAGCGCCGCGTCTTCCGCGACATCCTGCGCGGCCTGACCGGCGACGTGCGGGTGCTGCTGTCCACGCACGACGTCGCCGACCTCGCGGAGGAGGCCGACCACGTCACCGTTGTGCACGCCGGGACGGTCCTCCACCACGGCAACACCGGCACGTTTCTGACCCACACCCCACCCGGCACTCTCGCGGGACGTGCCGCCGAGGCGGCCTACACCGAACTGCTCCGGAGCCGGGGCATCGCCGCCTGACAGGCCGACCACCCCGGATGCGGGAGACGATGCCTCACGTCGCAACTGCCTGCATGATCCATAGGCATGGGTCCCTGGCTCCCGAAAGTGGCGTAGATCGAGCATCGTCGGGCTCAGGAATGAGCCGGAGCAGTTGCACGTCCGGAACGTCCACGTGCAAGCGCTGAGGTCGTGAGCCGATGCGGTGACATCCATGGCTGACATCAACGAGGCGAAGAAGGCTCGCGCCCGGTTCCAGAAGCCGGTGGCGGTCTCCTTTTTCTCGTCGGTGTGATCTCGCTGTAGGCCAGGCGGGAGTGGTCGTCGAGGGCGGTATGCAGGTAGCTGTAGCCGGCGTTCGTGCGGTTCCTGCGGCCGGCCGCCCGGCCGAGGACGTTGTGGCCGCCGCCGTCGGGGATGTTGCCGGGTTTCTTGCTGTCGACATGGATCAGTTCGCCGGAGCGGTCGCGTTCGTAGCGGCGTATGAGACGGCCGGTGGCCCGGTCCTGATGGGCGAGGCGGGCCAGGCGGTAGCGGGTGAGCACGCGGTGCACGGTCGAGGAGCAGGTGCAGCAGGTGCACGACACGGGCCCGTCCCCACCGGCGCAGGATGCGAACCTTGGTGATCCGGCGCTCGGTTTGGGTCGGGGTGCGGCGCGGGCTTGCGCGCGGGTGGGGGGACAGATCACTCATCCCGGCCCGGCCCTGAGCGCGGTAGCGGTCGGACCACCACTGGGCGGTGGTCGGCGAGACCTGGAAGCGCTCCGCCACCCGACGCAGGGGCCAGCCGTGCGGGGAACAGCGGTGCCGGGCGGGTAGCACCCATGCCAACGGCCCCCGACCGTCTTGCCTGGTCAGGGGCCGTAACTACCGCGGAGGCGGTGGGATTTGAACCCACGGTCGTGTTGCCACGACGACGGTTTTCAAGACCGTTCCCTTCGGCCGCTCGGGCACGCCTCCCTGCCGACGCCCGGCTGGGCGGGGCAGGTACAGACTACCGGGTGGGTCGGGGGAGGGGGCGGTCCTGGTGGTGCGGGGAGGGGGAGGTCCTGGTCGTGCGGGGGAGGGTCGGTGGTCGGGCGGCGCCGAAGTGGTCGTTCGGCCGGGTGGGCGTGGTGCTGTGGCCGAAGGCGGCCGGCGGGCTCGGTGGGCCGGCCTCCTGTGTCGGGGCCGTGTGCGGGCGGTTAGCAGGTTGGACGATGCGCCCCCGCGTGCCGCGCGCCCGGTGGGCGGAGTGAGGGGCGCCGGGTACTGCGGCGCCCCTCACGGGGGTCAGCTCGGGCTGTCGCCCTTGCGTTCGCCCAGCGTCACGTTCACCGTGTGCTCCTGGCCGCCGCGCTTGTAGGTGACCTTGACGGTGTCTCCGGGCTGGTGGTTCCAGATCTCGCCGATCAGGGTCGGGCCGCTGTCGATCACCGAGTTGTCGAAGCGGGTGATGACGTCGCCGGGCTTGAGGCCCGCCTTGTCCGCGGGGCCGCCGGGGGTGATGGGCTGCGAGCCGTTCGGGCCCTGGTCGGAGAGGACCGCGCCGTTGCCCTGTGCCTGGTCGTCCAGGGCGACGGACGCGCCGATCACCGGATAGACCGGCTGGCCGGTCTTGATGAGCTGGTTGGCGACGTTCTTGGCCTGGTTGATCGGGATGGCGAAGCCGAGGCCGATCGAGCCGCCCTGGCCACTGCCGCTCAGGCCGCCGTCGCTGGACGGCTTGATGGCGGAGTTGATGCCGATCACCGCGCCGCGCGCGTCCAGCAGCGGGCCGCCGGAGTTGCCGGGGTTGATCGAGGCGTCGGTCTGCAGGGCGCTCATGTAGGAGGCGTCGTTGGTGTTGCCGCTCTCGCTGGTGGTGACGGGGCGGTCCTTGGCGCTGACGATGCCCGTGGTGACCGTGTTGGACAGGCCGAAGGGCGCGCCGATCGCGATCGTGGGGTCGCCGACGGCCACCTTGTCGGAGTCGCCGAGTGCCAGCGGCTTCAGGTCGGACGGGGCGTTCTTCAGCTTGATGACCGCGACGTCGTAGCCCTGCGCGCGGCCCACCACCTCGGCCCTGTACTTCTTGCCGTTGGAGAACGTCGCCGAGAGGGTTCCGCCGTCGGCCGCGGCCGCCACCACGTGGTTGTTGGTGAGGATGTGGCCCTGCTTGTCGTAGACGAAGCCGGTGCCGGTGCCGCCGTCGCCGTTGCCGCTCTGCGCGTCGATGGTGACGACGCTCGGCAGCGCCCGGGACGCGATGCCCGCGACGGAGTTCGGCGCGCGCTTGACGTCCGAGGGGCCGGAGGCGGAGACGGTCGTCGAATCCGTCGAGCTGTCGCTGTGCTCGGCGGCCCAGTAGCCGACGCCGCCGCCGATGCCGCCCGCGACCAGCGCGGCCACCAGCACGGCCGCGACGAGACCGCCCCCGCGCCGACCGCCCGGCCGCGGCGCGGGCGGCTGGTACGAGGAGCCCCATCCGGCGCCGCCGCCCGAATCACCGTAGGAGGGCGTACCGCTGCCCGGGTCACCGTGGGAGGGCGTACCGCCGCCCGAATCACCGTACGACGGCGTGCCTCCGCCCGGGTCGCCGTAGGAGGGCGTGGCGGGCGGCGGGGGCGGCCACTCGCCCGAGACCGGCGACGACGCGGCCACGCCGGGCTGTCCGGGAGCGTGACCGGGCTGGGCCGGGGGCTGAGCCGGCTGACCGGGGGCCTGTCCCGGGTGACCCGGGTGACCGGGGTGACCGGGCTGGCCGGCCGCTGCCGCTGCCTGGCCCGGCTGGCCGGCCGCCCCCGGGCCGGGGGACGGCGCCCCGGCGCCCTGGGCGGGCGCGGCAGGCGGCGGGTACGCCGGCATCGTCGCGGTCGTCCCGGCGTCGGGGGCGGCCGGGGGCGGCGGATCCTGGGCGGGACGCTGCGGGACCGTGGCGGACGGATCCTGGCCGGGGGCCGGCCGTCCGGCGGCCGGGGCTTCCGCAGCGGGAGGCGCCGCAGGCGAACCCGCCGGCTCGGGAGACTCCACCGGCACGGGAGGTGCAGACGGGGCAGGCGGTACCGCAGCGCCCTCGTTCTCGGTGCTCACAGCTCTTCTCCTCAATCCACGGCTGCAGGTGTCGACAGCACTCGGTCGCATGCGTGCGCATGCATGCACGGCCCGGCGCGGCCCAGCTGTGCCTTCTGTACGCGGTCAGCCTTTCCTACCGGACGTCAGGGCACTGTAAGCCGAGGCTGTGCGTCCGACGCCATCCTTTACATCGGACACTTCACGCCCGATCGGCGCATCCTCAACGCGGCCGGGCGCGGGCCGTCACCGGGCACACGCCTACCCCGTCGGGGTGGCACCATGACGCGGTGACCGACGCACGCCAGCATGCCATTCAGGTCGTCGCCCACCGCGGGGCTTCCGAGGACGCGCCCGAACACACCCTGGCCGCGTACAGGAAGGCCATCGAGGACGGTGCCGACGCCCTGGAGTGTGATGTGCGCCTCACCGCCGACGGCCACCTCGTATGCGTGCACGACCGGCGGATCAACCGTACGTCCAACGGCCGGGGAGCGGTCTCCGCACTGGAGCTCTCCGAACTCGCCGCGCTCGACTTCGGCTCCTGGAAGAGGCGGGCGCCCGGCGCGGAGGCCCCGGGCTGGGAGGAGAGCCCGGACTGGGACCCGGCGAACGGCGCCGCCGGTGCCCTGCTCCGCCCCGAGGACACCTCCGTCCTGACCCTGGAGCGCCTGCTCACCCTGGTCGCGGAGACGGACCGCAGGGTCGAGCTCGCCATCGAGACCAAACACCCGACCCGCTGGGCGGGTCAGGTCGAGGAGCGGCTGCTCTCCCTGCTCCGCCGCTTCGGCCTGGACGCCCCGACGGGACCCGCCGCGGGTCCGCGTGAGGATGCGCACAGGGAGGACGGTTCCGGGTCTGCTCAGAGGGAGGACGGTTCCGGGAGCGTCCAGAGGGAGGACGGTTCGGGGGCCCCGCAGAGGGGTGACGGTTCGGGGACCCCGCAGGAGGGCGACGGTTCCGAGGCCACGTTCAGGCAGGACGGTTCCAGGGCGTCGTCCAGGGAGAACGGTTCGGGGGACGTGCCCAGGGAGAACGGTTCGGGGGACGTGCCCAGCGAGAACGGTTCGGGGGCCGTGCCCAGGGGAGTCGCTTCGGAGGCGTCGCGGTATGCGGCCGGTCCCGGCCCGTCCCCCGTGCGGATCATGAGCTTCTCGTCCCGCTCCCTGCAGCGGGTGCGTGCCGGCGCGCCCGGGCTGCCGACCGTCTACCTGATGCAGTTCATCTCCCCGCGGCACCGGGAGGGACGGCTGCCCGAGGGGGTGCACATCGCCGGGCCCTCGATGCGGATCGTCCGCAATCACCCGGGGTACGTCGCCCGTCTGAAGGACGCGGGGCACCAGGTCCACGTCTGGACCGTCGACGACCCCGCGGACGTCGACCTGTGCGTCGCGCTCGGTGTGGACGCCATCATCACCAACCGCCCGAAACAGGTGCTGCGACGCCTCGGCCGTGCATAACGGCAGTTACCGGGCGTGCACCGGCGCGTTCGATGCGTATTCGAGGGTGAGTAATGCGTCACGGTACGGCCGTCGGCCGGTTTCCCCTTCCGTGGCCCGGGGCATCCACACCGTGGCGTGGGGCGAAGGAGGTCTCGGGGGTGGCGTTGGTGGTGGCACAGGAGGTGCCCACGTCGTCGTGCATGGCCGTACCCCATGGCCCTGCGGGCGTGGGAAAAGCAAGACGTCGCATGCGTGACCAGCTGCGGGTCAGCGGGGTTTCGGACGCGGTCGTCGACGATGCCGTACTCATCCTTTCCGAACTGCTCAGCAACGCCTGCCGGCACGGCAGACCCCTGGGCGACACGCAGGCCGGCGACGGGGAAGGGGACGGGGACGGGGACGTGCTGGCCGCCTGGCGTGTCGACGCGGCGGGCCGGCTGACGGTCGAGGTCACGGACGGCGGTGGACCGACGCGCCCCGTCCCGGCCAAGCCCTCGGTCACCGCGCACGGCGGCCGCGGGCTGAACATCATCACCGCTCTCGCCGACGACTGGGGCGTACGGGACGACCCGCACGGCGAGGTCACCGTCTGGGTCGTGGTGCACGGCGACCCGGCTCCCACCCGCATCCCCGAGGCCACGGCCCGCACGGTCGGCCGCACGGTGCGCCCGGAGGGTGGCCACGGCCCCCGGCCGGAGGCCAACGGCCGCGCCGCCGCCCTGGGCAAGCAGACCCGCAGGACCACCGGAAGTGCCCCCGTCGCCCACGCCCACCGCCCTGCGCACCGGCGCGGCGGCGACCTCGGCGCACGCATGCCCTCCCGCCCCCTGCCCGCGCGCGGTGAGCGCGACTTCGCGGACGCCCTCGACGACCCCGAGTGAGGCACGTCGCGGGCGCCCTCCGGGGATGGGCCCGCCTGCCGTCCCCGTACCTGCGGCGGGATGCCGCGTTTTCTCCCGTTGTCCGTGCGAGCGGCTAGGCTCGCGCGTACCAGACCGAGCCGTACCCGGGAGATGCCCACGATGGCGAAGAAGCGCCCCCAGACCAAGGCCAGGCGCCCGCAGCAGAGCGCAGGCGCGGACGGAAGCATTCCGGTCGTCGGCGCCCGTGAGCCCTGCCCGTGCGGTTCCGGCCGCCGCTACAAGGCGTGCCACGGCAGGGCCGCGGCGCAGGCGGCGACGGAGCTGGTGCAGCGGCCGTTCGAGGGGCTGGCCGGGGAGGGCGACTGGGTGGCGCTGCGTGAGCTGGTGCCGGCCGCGACCGCCGAGCTGACCCTCAAGGAGGGCCTGCCTGAGGGCGTCCCTTCCGTCACGCTGGCCACGGTGCTGCCGATGGCGTGGCCCGCGCTGCGCCGCGACGACGGCTCGGTGCTGCTCGGTCTGCAGAACGACACCTCGTCCGGCGACATCAGCCGTGACCTCGCCGACACGCTGCAGCACGCGCTGACGGCGGAGCCCGGCTCCCCGGTAGCGGGCCGGCGGGTGCCGGCGGACGGGCCCCGGCTCCAGGATCTGCTGGATCCCGAGGCGCCGTTCGAGCCCGTGGTGCACGCGGGCTTCGAGTTCTGGGTGCCCGACGCGGAGAACGCCACCCCGGAGGTCGCCGCCTCGCTGGAGCGTGCGAACGCCGCGGCGATCCCGACCGCAAAGTTGTCGGGCGTGCCGTCGGCGTACTGGTGCGGGACGCCGGAGAAGAACCATCTGCGCTGGGTGATGCCGCACCCCGAGGAGCGGCTGCTCGACGCGCTCGCCCGGCTGCACGCGGCGGACGCGTCGTCGCTGGGCGAGGGCACCCGTCTGGTCGGTTCGTTCCGGGCGCACGGACTGACCGTGCCGGTCTGGGATCTGCCGACCGGGATGTCCGCGGAGGACACCGAGAAGCCCGCCGCCGAGTTCGCGGAGCGGCTGGCCACCGCCCTCGCCTCGGAGACTCCGCTGACCGCGGAGGAGCGCCGCGCCCGCGGCGGCCTCACCAACCGGCAGGTCACGCTGAGCTGACGCGGCACCGCTTCAGGGCCTCGCTGGGCCTCGCGCCTCATCAGGGCGGTGCGGGGCTGGGCCCGGTGGGGGCCGCGGGGCCGAGCGGGCATCCGACCACCGGGCCGGTGGTCCGGAGAGCCCCGGAGACGGCAGCAACTGTCCCTCCCGGCGAACTCTCCTACTGGTTGAAGGGCTCCCCAGGTCTCCCCCAGCGCTCTCCCGAGGGCCCCACTGCCTTGAAGGCGTGGGAGGTACCCCAGAGGTGCCTCGGATCCGACGGTCCCGTCGTGGCGTCGCGGTTCGCGTCGCGCAGTTCGGTCGTGGCTGGTCGCTCAGTTCGCCGCGCCCCTACCGGGGCGCGGCCCGCGGGCCGCGGATGCTGCGCAGGGTGACGGGCGGAGCCTGGCGCGGGGCACGCACAGAAGCGCCCGGTTGCTGGCGACGGGGGATGCACCAGCAACCGGGCTATATGAACCGTAACAAGAGATCGGCGGTTAGCAAATTCGATCTCGGCCATTCGCACACGGACTTACCTGCGTGGATGGGGAGTTGTGACAGGAGTCACCCGCCGTTTCCCGCGCTCTGCGGCTGACCGGTCGGTCAGCCGGCCCCGGCGCGGGGCAGGTCAGCGGCGGAGTGACGGTCCGCGGGCGGGGTTGGCCGGGAAGGGCCCCTGCGCGGTGGTTGGCCTTCGTGTCAGCAGAACGGGGCGTTCCCGACGCGGTGGGACGGATCCTCAGGTCGGCGTGTCGCGGGAGGCCGCCCTCCTCCAGTGCCTCAAGGAGCCTGGGGTGCCGCCCCCAGAGCTGCGGATCGGCGCCCACATCGGAGGGCCCGCCCTGCTTCCGAGGCGCGCCCGCAGATAGCGCGCCCGTACACAGCGCGGGCCGTACACAGGACGCGCCGTGCACAGGGCGCGCCCCCGGCATCCGAGGCGCGCCTCACATGACGGCTCACATCTCCGGTGCGCTCACTCCACGGTGTGTCAGGGCGTCGACCACCGCGTCCACCACGGCCTCCACGTCCGGTACCCAGGGGGCCGCGGAGCCGGGCAGTGGTGCCCGCTCCCAGCGGACGGGGCCCGCACCGGTGAGGGACGGCGGGAGGGCCAGGTAGCCGCCCGAGCCGTGGAAGCGCAGCGAGCCGGGGACGAAGTCCTTGGCGAAGAGGAGGTCGCCGAGCTGTTCCATCGAGTAGGGGGCGACCAGGATCGACCAGCGGGTGGGGGTGGCGACCACGGGGCCGAGCCGGATGTCCTGCCGGTCCAGCGCGGCCAGCGCCCGCGCCGCCGCGACGGCGGGCAGGCTGACGGCGCACGGGGCGCCGCCTCCGGTGGCCATCACGATGGGGGCGGCCGGGCGGTTCGTCCACCACCAGCGGATCATGCGCTCGTCGGTGGTGGCGGCCAGCAGACCGGGATCGAAGGGGTGCGCGCCCGGCACCACGCACTCGGGGTCCGGGCAGGCACAGCGGGTGCCGGGGGTGCCGCGGTGCGACTGGAGGCCGACGCCGGGCAGGACGGGCCAGTGCCACTCCGTCGCGAACGTCAGCGCCGCACCGCACATGTCGGGGCGGCTCTTCCGGCCGCCGGACCTGGGGCTCTCGCCTCTGCCTGCCGTACCGGTGCGTGCGCCGCTCGCGGGGCCGCGCTCCTCCCCGCTGCCGTTGCCGTTCTTCCGTCCGAAGGTCCACCTGGACAGGAGCCTGCGTCGCCTTCCGAGGATCTCGCGCATGAGCGCTCGTTCCTTTCCGCGTTGAACGCCGAGGACCACATCACACCATGTGTCGATCACTTCACTACGCGTACGTACTGGCGCGTCACACCCTGCGGAGACAGGGGGATACCCCTGGGCCGACGCTGGACTGTCGGCCATACTGCGCTGCTCAGAGCACGGGCATGGCATGGGGTGGCGGTGCCCGGCGATGCGCCGTCGCGCATGGCTCTCGCCGCCTCCGCCACGGAGGATAGAAGCACGACCGTCGGTGGTAAGGACGCCGGGGTCCGCCGCCGGGTTCCGAGATCATGCGTTCCCGGTACCCCCGGCTTTCACCGGTTACGTACCCATCGCGGCCGTCGTGACGCTCCGTTGAACGAAACCAGTCGACCGCAATATGCCTTTCCATGCGGCGTTTTTTGGCCAAGTTCCCTGTGTGACCGACCGGGTACAGACACTGCAAAACCGAACAGGACAATGCTGGACATCTGTGTATCTCTGCGTGTAGATGTGGAGCCATTGCCGGCAGGGTCAGCGGCGCGGAGAGACGCGGACGACGCGGGATGGCGTGGGATGGCGTGGGACGACAGGGGGTTTGTCATGCTTTTGTGGAGTACGTACCAGCCTGAGAGCTGGGCACCATGAGCGCTCCGCATCTGCCGAAAGTGGCCGGAATCGACTCCACGGTGCCGGCGCCCGCACACACTGTCGCGCCCCCCGGCGGCCACCCTGCTCCCCCGTCCAACTCCTCCGCGCCCCCCGGCGGCCACTCCGCCGGACCGTCCGCCCCCGCGGCGGTGTTCCAGGACCGGCTCGCGGGCTGGGTCTCCGACCTCACCACACTCCAAGAACTGACGGAACGCCTGACGCGTACCGGGCGCCTCCAGGACGCGCTGCACGAACTGCTGCGCGCCGGCGCCGCCCTCGTAGGTGCCCGGCGCGGGCTGGTGGTCCTCGAACCGTCCGACGGGCTCGGCCCCGACACCACGCTCGGTTTCGGCCTCTCCCGCGCCGACCTCGGACACCTGGAGACCGTGCCGCGTGCGGCCACCTCGCACGGGCGGCTGCTCGACACGCCCGCCGGGCTGCCCGGTGGCGAGCGGGAGATCGTGCACGCGGACCTGCCGTCCGAGGACGGGCTCGATCCGCGGCACCGCGAGGTCAGCGCGCGGCTCGGCTGCGCCGCCAGCTATGCGCTGCCGCTCACCACCAAGGCGGCGGGACGGCTCGGGGCGGTGGTCTGGCTCTACGACGAGCCCGCCGAGCCCACCGAGCGCCGGCGCCACCTCATCGGCCTCTACGCCCGGCACGCCACCGAGCACCTGGGGCGGCTGCTGGAGCTGGAACGCGCGCGGTCCGCGCTCGCCGCCGTCGCACAGGAGCTGCTGCCCGCGCGGCTGCCCCGGGTGCCCGGGGTGCGGCTGGCCGTGCGGCACCGGGCGGGGCGGGGCGGGGGCGGCGACTGGTACGACGCGCTGCCGCTGCCCGACGACGCGCTCGGGCTCGCGGTGGGGTCCGTCACCGGGTCCGGGCCGGGGGTGGTGGCGGCGATGGGGCGGCTGCGGGCCTCTCTGCGCGCGTATGCGCTGATGGAGGGGGAGGATCCGGTGGCCGTGCTGTCCGATCTCGAACTGCTGATGCGTCTGACGGAGCCCGCGCGCGCCGCCACCGCTCTCTTCGCGTACTGCGAGCCTGCGCTGCGGAAGATCACGTTCGCCGGGGCCGGGCATACGCCGCCGCTCATCGTGGGGGCGCAGAGGACGGAGTTCGTGGAGACGTCGTTGTCCGCGCCGCTGGGGATGCTGTCGTGCTGGGAGGCACCGAGCGTGGAGGTTTCGGCCCTGCCGGGAGAAACGGTGCTGCTGTGTACGGACGGGGTGCTGCGGCGGACGGGGGAGCCGATGGACCGGGCGTTCGCCCGGCTGCATGCGGCGGGGGCGAGTGTGCCCGGGGGGTTGCGGGGGGATCCGGGGGCTGTGGTTGATCATGTGCTGGGGTGCATGGGGGGCGGGGGCTCGGCAGGGTCTGGTGGGGCTGTGGGGTCTCGTGGTGCTGCGGGACCCGGCGGGTCCGGGGCTGGTGGGACCGGGGCTGGTGGGATCGGGGCTGGTGGGACTGGGGCTGGGGCTGAGGGGTCTGGTGGTGGGGGCGGGCGGTCTTGTGGGGACGACGCGGACGTGGTGCTGCTGGCGGCTTGCTTCGGCTGAGGCGGAATGAGGCGCTCGGCGTGTGCGGTCTTGGTGTGGCCGGTGCGCGTCCCCTCCCGCCTCGTCGGCGACTGCGGCCCGGCGCGCGGGTCCTGGGCCTTTGGGCGGTCCCGACCCACCGCTGGGCCCTGTCGTCCAACCCCTCGTCCGCCGCGCGACCCGCCCTCCGGGCGAACGACGGGAGTTCGACGACAGGACCTGGTGCCGGCCTGATGCTGCCGCTGTGGGCAGTCGCTCCGCGAGGTCGGAGGGGAAAGGCCCCTCCACCCGGTGGGTGGGCGGAATTACGATGGGGCTGTTCGAGTGGTGTGTCGTGGGTGAGGAGTGGGCCGTGGTCGGCGAGAAGGACGAGGAACCCGTCAAGCAGCGCAAGAACGGTCTGTACCCGGGCGTCTCCGATGAGCTCGCCGAGAACATGAAGTCCGGCTGGGCCGACACGGAGCTGCACGGCCTGGCGCCCATCGCCCAGGCCGACCGGACCGCGGCCCGCCGTGCCGCCCTCTCCGCCCGCTTCCCGGGCGAGCGCCTGGTGATCCCGGCCGGCAACCTCAGGACGAGGTCGAACGACACCGAGTACCCGTTCCGCGCGTCCGTCGAGTACGCCTACCTGACCGGCGACCAGACCCAGGACGGCGTCCTCGTCCTGGAGCCGACCGCGGACGGCCACTCCCCGACGCTCTACCTGCTGCCCCGCTCCAACCGCGAGAACGGCGAGTTCTGGCTGGACGGCCAGGGCGAGCTGTGGGTCGGGCGGCGGCACTCGCTCGCCGAGGCCGAGCAGCTCTACGGCATCCCGGCCGCCGACGTCCGCCGGCTCCCCGGCATCCTGCGCGAGGCCACAGGGCCGGTCCGCGTGGTACGCGGGCACGACGCGGGGATCGAGGCTGCGCTCACCGACAAGGTCACCGGTGAGCGCGACGATGAGCTGCGCGTCTTCCTCTCCGAGGCGCGCCTGGTGAAGGACGAGTTCGAGATCGGCGAGCTGCAGAAGGCCATCGACTCCACGGTGCGCGGCTTCGAGGACGTCGTGAAGGTGCTCGACCGCGCCGAGGCCACCAGCGAGCGCTACATCGAGGGCACCTTCTTCCTGCGGGCCCGCGTCGAGGGCAACCACATCGGCTACGGCTCCATCTGCGCCGCGGGACCGCACGCCTGCACCCTGCACTGGGTGCGCAACGACGGCCCCGTGCGCCCCGGCGAGCTGCTGCTGCTCGACGCGGGCGTCGAGACGCACACCCTCTACACCGCCGACGTCACCCGCACCCTGCCCATCGACGGCCGCTACACCGACTTGCAGCGCAAGGTGTACGACGCGGTGTACGACGCGCAGGAGGCCGGGATCGCCGCCGTGCGGCCGGGCGCCAAGTACCGCGACTTCCATGACGCGGCCCAGCGGGTGCTGGCCACCCGGCTCGTCGAGTGGGGGCTGCTGGAGGGCCCGGTCGAGCGGGTCCTGGAGCTGGGACTCCAGCGCCGCTGGACGCTGCACGGCACCGGGCACATGCTCGGCATGGACGTGCACGACTGCGCCGTGGCCCGCCGTGAGACCTATGCCGACGGCGTCCTGGAGCCGGGCATGTGCCTCACCGTCGAGCCCGGCCTGTACTTCCAGGCCGACGACCTGACGGTGCCGGAGGAGTACCGCGGCGTCGGCGTGCGCATCGAGGACGACATCCTCGTGACGGAGGACGGCAACAGGAACCTCTCCGCGGGCCTGCCGCGCCGCGCCGACGAGGTGGAGCAGTGGATGGCCCGGCTCAGGGCGTGAGGCTGCTCAAGACGCGAGGCCCGGTAGGCCCGGCTCAAGGCGTGAGGCCCGGCTCAAGGCGTGAGGCCCGGCTCAAGACGTGAGCCGGGCCCGGGCGGTCGGCCGGGGGTTCCCCGGCCGGGCTGCCTGCGGTCTGACGGATCGTGGGGCGCCGTGCGCGGTCGCGGTCTGCCGGCGCCGGCGCCTGCGTCCACCGGGTTCCGGTCTGACGGACCATCGCTCACGTACGGCGCGTTGCCCGATGCGCGATCTCGCCCGTCCGCCGCGGCGGCGCCGTGGCGGACGGGGCGTCATACCTCCCTCCGTGCGGGTCACACCGCCACGAGCGGGGCGTCGTCGCGCCACTTGAGGATCTTGTCGAAGCTCACCACCGCGCCGCTGCGACCCGGCTTGTTGCCGAAGTGCACATGGTCGGCCAGTTCCTCGATCAGGCAGAGACCGCGGCCGTGCTCGGTGCTCGGCGGCGCCGGGCGGGTGACGGGGCGCGGGCGGCCGGCCGGGAAGCCGGGGCCCGAGTCGGCCACCTCGATCCGGCACTTCTCGCCGTCGAGATAGGCGGTGACCTGGTACGCGCCCGACGCTCCGACGGATCCGGAGCCGCCGTGCGCGACGGCGTTGGCGCACGCCTCGCTGAGCGCGACGGAGAGGTCGTACGAGATGTCGGGGTCGACCCCCGCGGTCTCCATCGCGCCGACGAGCAGGCGCCGGGCGAGCGGAACGCTCGCAGCTTCGCGCCGCAAGTGGAGTGACCACAAGATGCTCATGCTCCAGCCTCCTGGGTGCGGCTCGACATACCGATACGTATTGCCTCAAGCAGGCGGAAGTAAGCCCTACGCTTATCCGACACCGCCCGTTCGGCGGATGCGCGGAGTGCGCGCGTCAGGGTATGGAGAACGGTCCCGGGGCGGTGTCCGGACCCCCGACCTGCGCGAACGGGTGGATGCGGCCGGGTGCGGCCCCCGGCCTGCGCATCATTTCCGAATCTCGGAACAGGCCCGGCATTTCTGTCAAAAGGCCAGGTCTTCGGCGGCGGACACGGGTCGTGCGGTATCAGTACCGGGCTATCGACGTTGATTTCGGGAATTTTTACCGATAGTGAGCGGAATACCGACTCTGCGTAACCTCGTGGACCTAATATGACCTTGCGGACCTGCCGTGTGAAACATCTGTGCGCAATGGGATGATGGCCCCGCCATGACTGCCCCCCGCCCGTGCGAGGCACGCGCCGGAGTCGGCCTCCGGCTGCTGAGGGCCGCGGTGTTCACCGCGGCCTGCGTCGCGCTGTCCGCGGCGGGGCACGGCCTGGCGTCGGAGACGGCCGTCCCGCTGTGGACGCTGGCCGCCGGCTTCGGCGGCCTGCTGCTCGTCGTGCTGCCGCTCGCGGGGCGGCAGCGCTCGCTGCCCGGTATGGCGGCGGTGCTCGGGGCCGGGCAGATCGCGCTGCACGTCCTCTTCGGCCTCGGCCAGTGCTCCATGGTCATACCGCACACCATGGTCATGCCGCACGGCGCGGCCATGGCGCACAGCGGGGCCATGCCGCACAGCGGGGCCATGGCGTCCTCCATGGCCGGCATCGCGTCCGCCATGGGCGGTCCCCACGGGGCGGGCATGTCGTCGTCCCTGGGCGGCATGTCGTCGCACGCGGCAGACGTGCTCGCACAGACGGGCGGGGGCCTTCCCGGGCTCGGGGGCTTCTCGGCGGTGAGCGCGTACACCGTGCCGCTGCTGCACGTCATGCTCATGCTGCCATCGCCGCCGATGCTGCTCGGGCATGTGCTGGCCGGGGTCGTCGCCGGATGGCTGCTGCGCCGCGGTGACGTCGCCGTCTTCCGGCTGGTGGCGCTCTCCGCGCAGGGCGTCGCCGAGGCCGCGCTGGTCCGTGCGCTGCGCGCCGCGCTCGCCCTGGTGCGCGCCCTGCGTGCGGGGCTGCCCGGCGCCGGAGGCACAGGACCGCGCCCGCCCCGGCCGGCGGAAACCGCCCCACCCCCGCCGCCCACGGCGGTCCTTCAGCACTCGGTGATCCGGCGCGGGCCGCCCACCACCCGCGCCTTCCTGCTCGCAGCCTGACGCGACACCGCTGTATCGGGCACCGGTTCGGCACGCCCGGCCATGTCGTCTCCGCGCCCCGCCCCGGCCCCTCGGCCCGGGCCGGCGCCGGTGCGCCATCGGCCAGGCCCCCGCCCTGCCCCGGTCCGCCCCGAACGGAGCGGTGTCGCCCGGCACGCGTCCGCGTGCCTCCCGCGCCGGTGTCCACCGGTGCGCACGACCCCCTCCTGACTGTGGAGTGTTCCGACCATGAAGGTTTCCCGCGTCACCGTGGTGGGCGCCGCCGCCGCGCTCGCCGTGCTCGGCCTGTCCGCCCCCGCCTTCGCGCACGTCACCGTGGCGTCCGAGGGCGACGCCGCCAAGGGCGGCTACGCCGTGCTCGACTTCAAGGTGCCCAACGAGCGCGACAACGCCTCGACCACCAAGCTGGAGGTGAACTTCCCCTACCAGCAGCACCCGCTGGCCTCCGTCGCGCCCGAGCCCGTCCCCGGCTGGTCCATCAAGATCACGAAGAGCAGGCTGAGCACGCCCCTGAAGTCCGAGGGCGGCACGATCGACGAGGCCGTCTCCAAGGTGACCTGGACGGCGGACGGCAAGGGCATCGAGCCCGGCTACTTCGAGAAGTTCCCGGTCTCGGTCGGCAAGCTGCCCGAGGACGCCGACACGCTCACGTTCAAGGCCCTGCAGACGTACTCCGACCACGAGGTCGTCCGCTGGATCGAGGAGCAGCAGAAGGGCCGGCCCGAGCCCGACAACCCCGCGCCCGTGCTCCAGCTGACCACCGCGCCCGCTCAGCACGGGCAGGGCGGTGCGCAGGCGGCGAGCGACGAGAAGAGCGGCACCGCCGGGCAGAGCGGCACCCAGGCGGCCGGTGACTCCGGCGGCTCCGACACCATTGCGCGCGTCCTGGGCGTCGTCGGCATCGTCGTCGGCGTGCTCGGTGTGGCGTTCGGCGTGCTGGCCGGGCGCCGCCGCACCGGCTGACCGGTCGAGCCGACCAGCCGACCAGCCGGCCTCGCCACCTCCCAGCCTGCCGACCTGCCGACCAGCCGACCTGCCGACCTGCATCGGCTGAGCGGATGAACGGCCGAACGGCTGAAAGCGGGGCTCGGGGGGAGGCCCACACCGGCTCCCCGGTCCCCGGTCCCGGCTACGGTCCGGGGCCATTCCGCCTACCCGGGCGCCTTCCGGGATGAGTGGCGCCGTACGGTGCCGTAAGGGCGCGGGCGCACGGTGCGCGCGCCCGGCACCGTACGGGCGTATGGGCGCACGCTGTGCGCGCCGCCACACACCCCGGAGGCACCAGCCCGGGGCGTACCGCTCCGGTGCCCCCGGGACCTCACCATCTGGGACGACCATTGATGCGCAACAAGACCCTGCCCCTGACCGCCGCGCTGCTGGCCTCGGCCGTGCTCACGCTGTCCGCGTGCGGGAGCGGCGGCGGGGGCCATGACTCCGACAAGCCCGCCACCGTCCAGGCGGACACCCAGTCCGGGCAGTCCGGCCGACGGGCGCTGACCGTGCTCGACCCGCCCTTCACCAAGCCGGACCTCGTGCTCACCGACACCCACGGCAAGAAGTACGACCTGCGCGCCGAGACCAAGGGCCGGCCCACGCTCCTCTACTTCGGCTACACGCACTGCCCCGACGTCTGCCCGCTGACGATGAGCAACATCGCGGTGGCCAAGAAGCAGCTCCCCGAGGCGGAGCAGGCCAAGCTGCGCGTCGTCTTCGTCACGACCGACCCGGAGCGGGACACCCCGGCCGCGCTCGGCAGCTGGCTGCGCCAGCAGGACCCCGACTTCATCGGCCTGACCGGGAAGTTCGCGACCATCCAGCGCGCGGCCCGGTCGCTCGGCATCAGCATCGAGCCGCCGAAGAAGGAGAAGGACGGCACCGTCGTGTCCACGCACGGCACCCAGGTCGTGGCCTTCTCGCCGAAGACGAACGGCGGCTACCTGCTGTACCACGAGGACGCCACCGTCGACGACTACACCAAGGACCTGCCGAAGATAGTGCGGGGGGAGCGGCCGTGACCGGGCGCCGGGCCGAGCTGCCCGAGGCCCCCGTGACCGGCCGCCGCTCCGGCCTGCGCGAGGCACCCGTGACCGGCGCGCAGGGCCCCTCCCGTGCCCGTGCGGGGGCGCGGACCCGGGCGCGGGTGGCCGCGTTCGCGCTGGTGGCCGCAGTGGGGTGCGGCGCGCTCGCCGGGTGCGGGGGCGGCGCGGGAGCCGACGGCAAGGACGGCGGCCCGGCCGCGGCGGAGACGGCGGCGCCGCACCTGCGCGTCAGCGGCGCCTTCCTCCCCGAGCCCGTGGACACCGGCCTGGCCGCCGGCTTCCTCACCGTCCACGACACCGGCGGCGGCGACACCCTCACCTCGGTGACCAGCGACATCGCCGCCCGGGTCACCCTGCACCACACCACGGGCGGCCGGATGGAGATGCAGGACTCCTTCCGCGTGCCCGCGCACGGCTCGCTGGACTTCACCCGCGGCGGCAACCACCTGATGTTCGAACAGCTCACGCACAAGCCGAAGGTGGGCGAGACGGTCACCGTCCGGCTGCACTTCACCCGCTCCGGAACCCTCACCGTCAAGGTCCCGGTGCGGCCCGCCACCTACAACCCCGGCGCCGGGGCCCCGTCCGGGACGCCTGCGGGCGGGGCCGGCGGGACCGGCGGTCCCACCACCTCGTGAGGAGCTGACCGTGCAGAGCATCCCCCTCCGCTCCCGGCCCGGCCGCCGTGCGCTGTACGCGGTCGTCCTCTGCGCCCTCGCCTGCCTGGCCGTCCTGCTCGGTACCGCGGCGCCCGCCGGCGCGCACGCCGCGCTCACCGGCAGCGACCCCCGGCAGGGCGCGGTGGTGCGGACGGCACCGGCGCAGGTGTCGCTGACCTTCTCCGAGGAGGTCAGCATCGAGAGCGACGGAGTGCGGGTGCTCGACCCGGCGGGCCACAGCGCCACCACCGGCGCGGTCGCCCACACCGGCTCCGACACCTACCAGGTGCGCCTGCGCCCCGGCCTGCCGCACGGCACCTACACGGTCGCCTACCAGGTGATCTCCGCGGACAGCCACCCCGTCTCCGGCGCGTACACCTTCTCGGTGGGCGCGCCGTCCAAGACCTCCGTGTCGCTGCCGAGCCGGGCCGCGGGCGGCGGTGTGGTCGGCGCTCTGTACGACACCGCCCGGTATGCGTCGTACGCGGGGTTCATCCTGCTGGTGGGCGGGGCGGCGTTCGTCCTGGTCTGCTGGCCGCGGGGGGCCGGGGTGCGGCCGGTGCAGCGCCTGGTGGTCTCCGGCTGGGTGGCGATCACCGCGGCGACCCTGGCGCTGCTGCTGATGCGCGGCGCCTACACCGGCTCCGGCAAGGTGGCCGACATCGTCGACCTCGGCCTGCTGCACGACGTCCTCGGCACCAAGGAGGGCACCGCACTCGTCTCCCGGCTGCTGCTGCTCGCGGTGGCGGCGCTGTTCGTCGCGGTGCTCTTCGGGGCGTACGCACGGCGGAACGGGGCCGGGGCGGGGGGCGGTGGTGGCGTGGGGGCCGACGGCGGCCCGGGAGACGGCGGCGCGGGTGGCACGGGTGCGCCGGGTGGGCCCGGTGCGCCGGGTGTCGACGGTGCGGGTGCCCGCGGCGCGGGTGGCGCGGGTGGCACGGGTGCCCCGGCCGCCGGCGTCGTCGGAGGTGGCTCGGGCGCCGGGGCCGACGGCGCGGGGGACCTCGCGTTCGGGCTCGCGGTGGGCGGGGCGGTCGTCGCGATCGGGCTCGCGGCGACCTGGGCCCTGTCGGAGCACGCCTCCGTCGGCCTCCAGACCGGGCTCGCCATCCCGCTGGACGTCGTCCACCTGCTGTCCGTGGCGGCCTGGCTCGGCGGGCTCGCGGCGCTGCTCACCGCGCTGTACCGGGTACCGTCGATCGAGGCGGCCGCGGTGCGGCGCTTCTCGGCGCTGGCCTTCGGCAGCGTGCTCGCCCTCGTGGCCACCGGGCTCTACCAGACCTGGCGGCAGGTCGGCTCCTTCTCCGCGCTCACCGGCACGGACTTCGGGCGGCTCCTGCTCGTCAAGGTCGGCCTGGTCGCCGTGGTCGTCGGCATCGCCGGTACCTCGCGCCGCTGGACCGCGCGGCTGACGGACACCGCCGCGGCGGTGGAGCGGGCCGCGCACGCCGAGCGGCGGACGCCGGCCACGGTCGGCACGGCGGCCACGGTCGGCACGGCGGCGGGTTCGGACGCTCCGGGGCCGGTCATGACCGGTCCGGGCATGACCGGACCGGGCGCGGCCGAGCCTGGATCGGACGCGCCCGGACCAGAGTCGGACGCTCGCGGGCCGGACGGTGCCAGACCATACGCCGCCACAGGCGCCCCAGATGCCCCCGGTTCCGGGACCACCGGCACGGATACGGCCGCCTCGGGCCCCCCGAGGTCCTCGGGCGCCTCGGGCTCCCCAAGCACACCGAGTACACCGAGCACACCGAGTACACCGAGCACACCGAGCACATCGAGCACATCGACCACCGCGCCTGCGGACGCCGCCGCAGCGGACGCAGCAGCCCCGGGCGCCACCCGGGACCCGGCTGCCTCGGACACCGTCGCCCCCGCCATCCCCGCCCCGGTCCCCCGGCCCGAGGACACCGGGGCCGCCCAGCCGTCCGGTTCCGTCCAAGCCACCGGACCCGCCCGGGCCGCGCAGCTCGCCCGGCAGCGGGCCGCGATGGCCACGGCGCGGCGCAGGCGGCAGCGCGACGCCGACCCGGCCCGCGCCGGACTGCGCCGCTCGGTACTCGCCGAGGCGGCCGTGGCGGTCGTGGTGCTGGCCGTCACGACCATCCTGACCACGACGGAGACGGGCCGCACCGCGGAGCAGGCCGCGCACGCCGGCGCGGCGGCCGTCGTCCCCGGGGAGCAGGCCCCGCCGGTCTCCCTGGACGTGCCGTTCGACACCGGCGGTCCCAAGGGCCAGGGCACGGTGATGCTCGACCTCGACCCCAGCCGGCCGGGCCGCAACAGCATGGACATCATGGTGATGGACCCGGAGGGCGGGGCCCTCGACGTCCCCGAGGTGACGGTCGCCCTCACGCTGGGGTCCCGGCACCTCGGGCCGTTGCGGATCACGCCCAGGCGCACCGCGGCCGGCCAGTGGACCGCGAACGGCGTGGACGTCCCCATGGCGGGCGACTGGCAGTTCGCCGTGACCGTCCGCACCTCCGACATCGACGAAGTGACCGTCTACAAGAACGCGAAGATCGGCTGACCCACCATGGCGGACCCTGCCCACCCCTCCGACCCCGCGGACGCCCCCGGCCCCCGGCCGGCGCCGGACCACGCCGAGCCCCCGCCCCCCGCACCGGCCGCGTCCTTCGAGGGCACCCCTGCGGCGGGCGCCCCAGCGGAAACCAGCACCTCGGCAGCCGCTTCCGGTCCGCCCACACCCGCCGACCCCGCTCCCGCTGCCACCCGCAACCCCACCATCCCCGCCCAGCTCACCCGGCGCCGTCTGCTCGGCACCGCGGGAGCCGCCGGAGCGGCCGGCCTCGTCCTGGGAGCGGCAGGCGGCGCCGCGGGCTATGCCGTGGCCGGGGGCGACGCGCCGGCCGGGGCTCACGGAGCGGGGAGCGGGGCCACCACCCCGTTGACCACCCTCGGCTCCACCGCGGCGGTGTTTCACGGGAAACATCAGCCCGGCATCACCACCCCCATGCAGGCCAGCGGCCATCTCATCGCCTTCGACCTGCGCCCCGGCACCGGCCGCAAGGAGGCCGCCGCGCTGCTGCGCCGCTGGTCGGCGACGGCCGCACAGCTGATGGCGGGCGAGCCGGTGGCCGCGGGCGGGCATGACACCGGGATCGCCCTGGACGCCGGGCCCGCCTCGCTGACCGTGACGTTCGGCTTCGGCCATGGCTTCTTCGGCCGTACCGGCCTGGAGAAGCAGCGCCCCCTGGCCCTCGACCCGCTGCCGGACTTCTCCTCCGACCGGCTCGATCCGGCCCGCAGCAACGGTGACCTCTGGGTACAGATCGGCGCGGACGACGCCCTGGTCGCCTTCCACGCGCTGCGCGCCGTCCAGAAGGACGCGGCGGACGTGGCCCGGGTGCGCTGGCAGATGAACGGCTTCAACCGGTCGCCCGGCGCCACCGCCCACCCGATGACCACCCGCAACCTGATGGGCCAGATCGACGGCACCGACAACCCCGAACCGTCCGACCACGACTTCGACCAGCGGATCTTCGTCCCCGCGGACGGCACCCCGGGCTGGATGGCGCACGGCTCCTATGTCGTCGTACGCCGGATCCGGATGCTGCTCGACGACTGGGAGCGGCTGAGCGTGCCGGATCAGGAGAAGGTCATAGGGCGGCGGAAGTCCACCGGCGCGCCGCTGACGGGCGGCACCGAGCGGACCGAGATGCGGCTCGACCGGCTGGGCGCCGACAGCAAGCCGGTGATCCCGCTGAACGCCCACGCCCGGATCACCCGTCCCGACCAGAACGGCGGTGCCGCGATGCTGCGCCGCCCGTTCTCTTACCACGACGGGTTCGACGCCGACGGCACCCCGGACGCGGGCCTGCTCTTCATCTGCTGGCAGGCCGACCCGCTGCGCGGCTTCGTCCCCGTCCAGCGCAAACTCGACCGCGGTGACGCCCTCTCGGCCTTCATCCGCCACGAGGCCAGCGGCCTCTTCGCGGTACCGGGGGGCGCGGCCGACGGCGAGTACGTGGGCCAGCGCCTCCTGGAGGCGTAGGCGATGGGAGCCTGAAGCGGCCTGGGGGAGGTGGGGCGTCCCACAGGCGCAGGCGGGTGCCTGACGAGGCTCGGGGAGGTGGGGCGTCCCGGAGGGGTAGGCGCTGAACTTCCCCCGGGCGTACAGAACGGGGCACCCGGGTGTGTCCGGCGTCACTCGTGGCGCAGGCTAGGGTGACGCCATGTCGGCGACGCGTTTCACGTATCCCGGCCCCGAGGGAACCTTCACCGAGGCCGCCCTGCGCACGCTCCCGGAATCCGCCACCCGGGAGCTGGTGCCCATGGTGTCCGTGCCGGCCACACTGGACGCGGTACGCAGCGGCGAGGCCTCGGGCGCGCTGGTGCCGATCGAGAACTCGGTCGAGGGCGGGGTCACCGCCACCGTCGACGAGCTGGCCAGGGGCGAGCCGTTGATGATCTACCGCTAGGTGGTGCTGCCGATCGCGTTCGCGCTGCTGGCGCGGCCCGGCACCACGCTGGCCGACGTGAAGACGGTCACGGGCCCGGGCGCGGTGGCTTCGGAGCCGGTCACGGCTGCTCCCGCGCTTACCGCGGCCGCTCAGCCCATCCCCTGGGGACGTTATCCACAGGGGTTATCCACAGGCGGCACGGAGACCTGGGGACAAGTCGACAAGGAAGCGCGACACAGTCGACAAATCGCCCCACAAGTACCACATGCCCCCATGCCACCCCACGGCCGCCCCCGTCATCACTCGTCCACTATTTTCCCTTGATCAACTCTTTGGAGCGAACCAATTCCACTCGAAGGTGGGGCCGCATGGGGTTTGCTGAGGGAATCGTCCCGTTGTCGACCGATTTCGGAATGATCACTTTCCGTGCCTCCGAGGTAACCTTGCGATGTCCACAGATCTTCCACACAGGCTGTGGATAACTCTCCCGAGCGTGTGGACACCTGTGGACAACCCACGTCCCCCACGGCCTCCAAGTCCCCTTCTCAGCACCGGAATCGGGTCAAGCGGCCGCCCGCACGCTCCCTCGTCCCAGGGAATGCGGGGCAGCCGGTTGACGACCCCGGAACGCACAATTCCGCTTCTCTCCCCGCCCCGCGGCGGCCCGCATTCGGCATTTCCCTTTCGGGCAATTCGATCACCTCGGGGCGCGCCCGGCACGGGAGAGCGCCGATTCCGGAACGACCCGGAATATCGGCTCGTGGCCCGGGAGCGGGCACCGGTAGCCTTGACCGCGTGATTGACCTTCGCCTGCTCCGTGAGGACCCCGACCGCATCCGCGCCTCGCAGCGCGCCCGTGGCGAGGACGTCGCGCTCGTCGACGCCCTGCTCTCCGCCGACGAGCGGCGCAGGTCGTCCGGCGTCCGCTTCGACGAGCTGCGCTCCGAGCAGAAGTCGCTCGGCAAGCTGATCCCCAAGGCGTCCGGGGACGAGAAGCAGGAGCTGCTGGCGAAGGCGGGCGAGCTGGCCGCCGCGGTCAAGGCCGCCGACGCCGAGCGGGACGCGGCGGACGAGGAGACCAGGAACCTCCTCCTGAAGCTGGGCAACATCGTCCACGAGGACGTCCCGGTGGGCGGCGAGGACGACTTCACGGTGCTGGAGACGCACGGCACCCTCCGCGACTTCGCGGCCGAGGGCTTCGAGCCCAAGGACCACCTGGAGCTGGGCGAGGCCCTCGGCGCCATCGACGTCGAGCGCGCCGCCAAGGTCTCCGGGTCGCGCTTCTACTACCTCACCGGCGTCGGCGCCCTCCTGGAGCTGGCGCTCGTCAACGCCGCGATCGCGCAGGCCACCGAGGCCGGGTTCATCCCCATGCTGACGCCCGCGCTGGTCCGGCCGCGCGCCATGGAGGGCACCGGCTTCCTCGGCCAGGCCGCGGAGAACGTCTACCACCTCCAGGAGGACGACTACTACCTCGTCGGCACCTCCGAGGTCCCGCTCGCCGCGTACCACATGGACGAGATCCTGGAGGCCGAGCGCCTACCGCGGCGGTACGCGGGCTTCTCGCCCTGCTACCGCCGCGAGGCCGGCAGCTACGGCAAGGACACCCGCGGGATCTTCCGGGTGCACCAGTTCGACAAGGTCGAGATGTTCTCGTACGTCGCGCCCGAGGACGCGGAGGCGGAGCACGCGCGCCTGCTCGCCTGGGAGAAGCAGTGGCTGACCGCACTCGGGCTGCCCTTCCGGGTGATCGACGTGGCCACCGGCGACCTGGGCGCGTCGGCCTCGCGGAAGTTCGACTGCGAGGCGTGGATCCCGACGCAGGGGAAGTACCGCGAGCTGACCTCCGCGTCGAACTGCACGGAGTTCCAGGCGCGCCGGCTCACCATCCGGATGCGCGAGGGCAAGCGGGTCCGTCCGCTGGCCACGCTCAACGGCACGTTGTGTGCGGTGCCGCGCACGATCGTCGCGCTGCTGGAGAACCACCAGCAGGCGGATGGTTCCGTGCGGGTCCCCGAGGTACTGCGGGCGTACCTCGGGGGTCGGGAGGTTCTGGAGCCCAAGTGAGCACCGGTTCCGTCGGCGCGGGGGACCCGTCCGCCCCGCGCACCCCGGATCGCCCCCCGGGCTCGTCCCCGGACGCCGGACGGGCTCATGGGGTGGGCTCAGGTCCGGACGCCGGAGTGGCGCGCAGTGCGGGCTTGGACCGGACCACCGAACAGGCTCGCCGTGCGGGCTTGGACCAGACCACCGAGCAGGCACCCCGTACGGCCCGGGGCCGCAGCGCGGGCGGGGGTTTCCCGTACCGGCTGGTCGCGACCGATCTCGACGGGACGTTGCTGCGGTCCGACGGCAGTGTCTCGGAGCGGACTCGGGCGGCGCTGGCCGCGGCGGTCTCTGCGGGGGCCGCGCACCTCGTCGTCACGGGTCGTGCCGTGGCCTGGACCCGGTACATCCTGGACGACCTCGGGTACCGGGGCCTCGCGGTGTGCGGTCAGGGCGCGCAGCTGTACGACGCGGGGGCGCACCGGCTGATCACCTCGGTGACGCTGGACCGGAAGCTGGCCGCCCTCGCCGTGGAGCGGATCGAGGCCGTGACCGGGCCGCTGGCGCTGGCCGCGAGCCGGGACGGCCTTGAGGCGGACGTCCTCGTCGGCCCCGGCTACCGGGTGCACGAGGGGCCGCTGCCCGTGACCCCGTTCACCGACCGGGCCGAGCTGTGGTCCGCGCCACTGAACAAGGTATACCTCCAGCACCCCGGCATCGGCGACGACGAGCTGGTGCGGCTGGCCCGCGGCGCCGCGGGGGACCTGGTGGAGGTGACGATGGCGGGCGAGGCCATGGTCGAGCTGCTGCCGCTCGGCCTCACCAAGGCCACCGGTCTCGCTCTGGCCGCCCGCCGGCTGGGCGCCCGGCGCGCGGACACCCTGGCGTTCGGCGACATGCCGAACGACATTCCCATGTTCTCCTGGGCCGCGCACGGGGTGGCGATGGCGGACGCCCACCCGGACCTGCGGGCCGTCGCGGACCAGGTCACCGCCTCCAACGACGACGACGGCATCGCCCTCGTCCTTGAGGACCTGCTCAGTGCCTCTTGCGCCACCAGCGACGCCGCGCCCGGCTGAAGAACCAGCCCGCCGGGGGCTCGTCGGAGCGCCACGGCTGGGGCTCGGGGGCGCCGTTGCGCCAGCGCGCGGCGAGCATTCGCGCCCGTGCGGACGGCTCACGCCGCGGGGCGAGGCGTATGAAGTCCTCATCGAGACTGACCTCGTCCCACGTTTCTTCGCCGGGGGGCTGCTCCCCGTCCGGCCTGGGCTCGCTGCCCATCACTGCTCCTCACTCGACGGCGCGCACGGCGCCCTGCCTGCGGTTTCCGCGCCCGGTGGGCCCTGAAACGCGCACCCTCCCACCCAGTGTCCGGGTGGGAGGGTGAAGGCGGCGTCAAGATGTGTACGCCGTCGGCGAAGCGGTGGGATGGCTTTCGCGGGGTGCGCTAGCGCCTCCCCGCGCCCCCTCCAGCGCCGTCTCGGCGCGGCCCGCCTCTCTCCTCTCGGCCGGTGACCGGTTGCGCGCGCAGTTCCCCGCGCCCCTTCAACCCGGGGCTGCGCCCCGCCACCCACCAGGACCACCTGGAACTACGCGCCCACCCAAGCCCAGAGGCAAAAAGGGCGGGCACAGCCCCGCCCAAAAGGGGCGCGGGGAACTGCGCGACCAGCCACATCGAAACCGGCAGAGAACCACCGCCCCGAAGGGGCAGATCGGATGGTGCACCGCCCCGAAGGGGCGGCCCGGAGGGGACACCGCCCCGAAGGGGCAGGTGGGGCGGGGTGCCGGGCCGGAAGCACGGGTGACCCCGGGCCGGGGGCGGACCCCGGGTGAGGGGGCCCTACTCCTCACCCGCCAGCTTCAGCGCCCGCAACTTCTGCCCCGCATACCACGTAGCCACAACCGTCACGCCAACCAACAGCACCGTCGCCGTCGTCAACCCGACATCCGAGGTGACCAGGTCGTTGCCGGCCACCTTGTGGGCCACGGCCAGCGACCACTGCTGCACACTCAGCGTGCGCGCCCCCGACACGAACGAGCCGAAGAGCGCCTCCCACACCAGCGCGTAGACGAGGCCGAAGACCACCGCGTGCCGGGTGACCGTGCCTAGCAGCAGGAACACCGCGGCGTACGCGATCGACGAGACCAGCGCGGCGATGGTGTAGGCGACCGCGACCTGCTGGCCGTTGCCGTTCAGGATGAGGCCCGCGAGCAGCGTGGGGATGGCCGAGAACGCCATGGTCACGGCGATCGCCACGATCAGCTTGGTGACGATGATCGTGGGCCGCTTCACCGGCTTCGCGAGCAGGTAGACCACCGAGCCGTCGTCGATCTCCGGCCCGATCGCACCGGTGCCCGCGATCACGCCGATGATCGGCACCATGGTGGCCAGCGCGAAGCCGCCCAGCACATCGGAGGCGACCTGGTCGTCGGCGCCGGTGAGGACGCGCACCGCCGTGGCGATCACCAGCAGCAGGGCCGGCAGCGCGAAGAGGATCAGAGCCCGGCGGCGGCCGAGCAGGGCCCGGTAGGTGAGCCGGGCGACTGTGGGGTTGTACATCGTTCGGCCTCCTACGACCGCGACTAGGCCGCAACTAGATACGAGAAGACGGACTCGAGGGACTCGTCGGACGGCGAGACGGTGAGCAGCCGGACGCCGTGTTCCCGCGCGACCTTCGGCAGCAGCGCCGTGAACCGCCCGAAGTCGACCGCCTGGATGTGCAGCGCGCCCTCCTGGACGTCCACCTCGATACCGGCCGTCGACGGGTCCGCGATCAGCGCCGCGGCCAGCACCCGGTCGTCGCTGGAGCGGACCAGGTAGCGGTGCGGGCGGTCGGTCATCAGACGGCGGATCCTGCGGAAGTCGCCCGACGCGGCGTGCCGGCCCGCGACGATCACCTCGATGTGGGACGCGAGCTGCTCGACCTCCTCCAGGATGTGCGAGGAGAACAGCACCGTGCGGCCCTCGTCGCCCATCCGCCGCAGCAGCTCCATGAGCTGCATCCGCTGGCGCGGGTCCATGCCGTTGAACGGCTCGTCGAGCAGCAGCACGGACGGCTCGTGCACCAGCGCGGACGCCATCTTCACGCGCTGCCGCATGCCCTTGCTGTAGGTGGAGATCTTCCGGTCCTGGGCGTACTCCATCTCCACGGTGGCGAGCGCGCGGCGCGCCTCCGCGGGGCCGAGTCCGTGCAGTTCGGCGTTGGCCTCGACGAACTCCTTGCCGGTGAGGAAGTCGTACATCGCCTCACGCTCCGGCACGATGCCGATGCTCCGGTAGATCTCCTCGTTGCGCCAGATCGTCCGGCCGTCGAGGGTGACCGTGCCGGTGGAGGGGGCCAGGAAGCCGCCCATCATGTTGATGAGGGTGGACTTGCCCGCGCCGTTCGGGCCGAGCAGGCCGGTGACGCCGGGGCCGATGTCCATGGTGACGTCGTTGACGGCGACGACGTTGCCGAACCAGCGGGACGTGTGGTCGATGTGCAGTGTGCTCATGGGTTCAGCCCCGTCCTTGGGGGATGGTGGCGGGCGACGGACCGGTGGTGGGCGACGGACCGGTGGCGCACGGGCCCGGCCGCGCGGCGGGTGGGGTGGCGAGGGGGCGTGCGGTCGTCACAGGCCCGCCTTCCGGTAGCGCCGCACCAGCAGGCGGTAGCAGCCGGCGATGACGCCCAGCACGACCACCAGGTAGACCACGCCGAGGCCGGCGGAGATGTCGGGCCCGCCGGGGGCCGAGGAGTGGGCGCCGAGGAAGGCGCTCTGCACGCCGTCGATCAGCGTGATCGGCGAGAAGAGGCCGAGCCAGCCGATGGCCGACGAGCTGCCCTGGTTGAACGCGATGGCCTGCACGGTGGAGACGGCGCCGTAGGAGATCGTCAGGACGGCGATGACGGCCGCGATGCCGAAGCCGCGGCGCGGTGTGATCGCCGAGATGACGAGGCCGATCCCGGCGAAGAGGAGGGAGAGCAGCACCACGGAGACCAACCCCTGGAGGAAACCCTTCGTCTGGTCCGCGAAGTCGAGCTTCGCGAGCAGCGCGCCCGCATAGAGCACCAGCAGGGGCGCCGCGGTGAGGATGAGCAGGGCCGACGCCATGGCGGCGTACTTCGCGCGCACGTAGTCGCCGTGCTCAAGAGGACGGGAGAAGTACAGCGGAACCGTCTTGAACCGCAGGTCGCGGGAGACGGCCACCGGGGCCTGCGCGGCCAGGTAGAGGCCGATGACCGCCTGGAGGACGATCGCGTAGCGCGTGTAGTCCAGCGGCAGGTCCTTCGCCTTGGTGACGACGGTGACGGCCACCAGGATCAGCGCGGGCGCGACCATCGCCACGAACAGCACCATCGGCAGCACCTTGGACTTGGCCGAGCGGCCGAGTCCGTAGGCGCCCCGCAGGGACTGCGAGTACAGCGAGCGGGTGGCGTAGGCGCGGCCCAGCCGCGGGCCGTCGTAGGTGCGGTAGCCGATGTTGTGGATCCGGGACTGCTCGGCCAGGGTGGCCGCTCCGGCCCCGGGGGCCGGGTTCCCGGCCGCGCGGCCGGCCGGCCCGCTGTGCTCAGCCGCCATTGCGGACCGCCTCCTTGTGCTGCTCGTCGGGGTGGGCGCCGCCGGCGGGCGCGCCCGGGGCGGTGTCGTCGCCGGGGCGCGGGCCCTGGCCGGGGCCGCCGGAACCGGAACCGCCGGCCCCCGGGCCGTCGCCCGGGCTGGTGCCGCCGCTCTCCTCGGCACGGAAGACCTCGGCTATCCGGTGCCTGCGCTGCTCCATGCGGACCAGGCCGAGGCCCAGGTCGGCGACGGTGTCGCGGACGGCGTCGTAGGTCTCCTCGCCGTCGGCGGTGAGCAGCACGAGGTGGCCGGCGCCGGGCAGGCCGCTGCCGGACTCGGTGGTCAGGCCCCGGGCGGCGAGCGCCTCCCGCAGGGCCGCCGTGCCGTCCGGGTGCTCGTCGGTGTCGGTGACCTCGACGGCGAGCGTGGTGGTGATCTGTGTGAAGTCCGTGGTGGCGCTGGAGCGCAGCAGCTTTCCGCCGTCGATGACGACGACGTGGTCGCAGGTGCGTTCCAGCTCGCCCAGCAGGTGCGAGGTGACCAGGACCGAGATGCCGAAGTCGGTGTGCACCCGGCGGATCAGGCCCAGCATGTCGTCCCGGCCCACCGGGTCGAGGCCGTTGGTGGGCTCGTCGAGGAAGACGACCTGCGGGTCGTGGACGAGCGCCTGCGCCAGCTTGACCCGCTGCTTCATGCCGGTCGAGTAGCCCCCGATGGGCCGGTAGCGCTCCTCGTAGAGGCCGACGTGGCGCAGGGTGTCCGCGGTGCGCTCGCGGGCCGCGGTGGGCGGCAGCCCCGACATCCGGGCCATGTGCACGACGAACTCGGTGGCCGAGACGTCGGGCGGCAGGCAGTCGTGTTCGGGCATGTACCCGACACGCTCACGGATCTCGGCGCCCTTCGTCGCCACGTCCAGGCCCAGCACGGTGGCATGCCCCTCGGTGGCGGGCGACAGACCCAGCAGGATCTTGATCAGTGTGGACTTGCCGGCTCCGTTGGCCCCCACGAGTCCGGTCACACCGGGCCCGATATCCACGGAGAGCCGGTCAAGAGCGGTCACCCTCGGGAACCGCTTGCTCAGGCTTTCGGTCGCGATCACAGTCACACGTCGACGGTAGGGGTGGCGCCCGCTCCCGGCGTCAGACCAGAGTGCCGGACCCGTCTCAGCCTCCAGGCGTACGGGCCCGTAGGGGTAAGACTCCGGGGGGAGGGGGTCCGGCGGGGCACGGGGCGGCGCCCCGACGGTGGCTGACGCCGGCCGGGCCGGCGGGACCGGCTGCGGTCACGCCCGAAGCGGGCAGCCATGGGGCTCGGCGGTCCCGGACCCGGCAGCCCTGCACCCGGCGGTCCCGGACCCGGCAGCCCTGCACCCGGCGGTCCCGGACCCGGCGGTCCCGGACCCGGCGGCCTCGGACCCGGCGGCCTCGGACCCGGCGGCCTCGGATCCGGCAGCCTCGGACCCCGGCAGCCTCGGACCCCCGCACGGCGTGCCACCGGCGCCGGTGCGGCAGCAAAGCGGCATGGGCCGCCCAAAGGCCCCGAGTCGCCCGCCGGTTGTCCACAGGAATCGCCAATTCACCTGTGGATAACTGTACTTCGTTGTGGATCAAACCTCAGCCGGGCATTTTCTCCAGTGAATTTCCGTCCACCTGGAGGTGACGCCGAGGCGGGCACACACGGGTGAGCGCCCCGGCACGGTGGCACCACCCCGGGGCCGGAGGCGCACAGAACCCGCGAGGGAGAGCGCCCCCGGCGCGTCGCCGCAGGCCGTGACGGGCCCCGGTGCCGGTGCGTCCGCACGGGGCGGCGGTGCTCCCGCGTGAAAGGATGGCCGCGGATCCGCACCGACGTCCTGGAGGGCGAGCGCCCATGCGCAACGATCACTCCCCGCCTGCCGAACGCCCCCTGCGGGACGAGTCCATCGGCGGTTTCCTCGCCCGCCTCGCCGCCCGGGTGCCCGCCCCCGGCGGCGGCGCGGCCGCCGCGCTGCACGCCGCACAGGCCGCCGCCCTGCTGGGCATGGTCGCCCGCTACAGCACCGGCGAGAAGTACGCGGCACAGGCCGCGCTCGTCGCCCGGGTCACCGCCGCCACCGACGACCTGTGCGCGACCGCGATGCGCCTGGCGGAGGACGACGCCCGTGCCTTCACCGCCGTCACCGACGCCTACCGGCTGCCGCGCGCCACCGACGAGGAGAAGGCCGCGAGGTCGGCGGCGATCGCGCGTGCGCTGGCGGCCGCCGCGACCCCGCCCGCCGATGTCATCTGCACCGCCCTGCGCACCGTCGAACTGGCCGAGGAACTGCTGCCGGCCGCCAACCGCAACGTCCTCACCGACGTGGCCGCCGCCGCCGAGGCCGCCCGCGCGGCCGCCACCACCGCCCGGGTCAACGTCGAGATCAACCTCACCGGCATCAAGGATCCCCTGGTGCGCGCCGAGCTGACCGAGGCCGTACACCGGGTGGACGGCATCATGGCCCGCGCCGAGCAGGTCACCGCTGCTGTGCGCAAGGAGATCACCGCATGACGGCCCCCTCCCTGCGCGACCCCGACGGTCCCGGCTCCCCTGACGGTCCCGGCTCCCCCGGCACTCCCAGCTCCCCTGCCGTCCCCGGCCCTCCCGAGGACGGCATGACGCCCCGTTCCCCGGACGCCGGCGACGGGCGGACGCCCGCCCCGGCCCCGGGCGCCAGCACCCGCACGACCGCCCCGGCCGCGGAAGGCCCCACCCCTCACACGCCCGCCGCCTCCCCGGACGCCCCGCCCCACCGCGGGCAGACCGCCGCCGAGGCGTCCGCTCCGCCCCGGGTCCGGGAGCTTCAGGGCAGGGAGCTGGCCGCGGCGCTGCGCGCCGACGTCGCGGAGCGTGCCGCCGAGCTGGCCGCCCGCGGCACCGCGCCGCACCTCGCCGTGGTCACGGCGACCGCGGACGAGTCCAGCGCGTGGTACGTGCGCTCCATCGCCCGCAGCGCCGAGAAGGCGGGCCTGCACTGCACCATCGTGGATCTCGGGCCCGACGCGTCCGTGTCCGCCGTCCGGGCGCGGCTGCGGGAGCTGAGCGCCGACCCGGGCGTGCACGGCGTCATCCTGCAGACCCCGCTGCCCGCCGGCGCTCGCCTGGAGGATCTGGCGTCCGCGATCGACCCCGTCAAGGACGTGGACGGCGCCAACCCGCTCTCCCTCGGGCGCCTGGCCGCCGGTCTGCCCGCCTTCGCGCCCGCCACCGCGGAGGCGGTGATCGCGCTGCTCGACCACCACAGGATCCCGCTCACCGGCCGGCACGCGGTCGTCGTCGGCCGCTCCACCGTCGTCGGCAAACCCGCCGCACACCTGCTGCTCGACCGCGACGCCACGGTCACCGTCTGCCACTCGCGCACCACGGACCTCGCGGCGCTCACCCGCACCGCGGACGTGCTGGTCGCCGCCGTGGGACGGCCCCGGCTGATCACCGCGGAGCACGTCACGCCGGGCACGGTGATCATCGACGTGGGCACCAACGTCACCGAGGACGGCACCCTGGTCGGCGACGTCGACCCCGCCGCGGGGGCGCGCTCCGGCGCGATCACCCCGGTCCCGGGCGGCGTCGGCCCGGTCACCACGGCCCTTCTCCTCCAGCACACGGTGCGCGCGGCGCTGACGTTGTAAGGGGACGGGACGGCGCGGTGCTCGGTACTCATATGTGCGGCCGGGCGCACGCCCGTGTCGGCATATGCGCACGCCTGTTTGGCATATGCGGGACAATGCCACCGTGACCTCAGCTACCGCACCGCCCCGGCAGCCCGCCCCTCCCCTCCGGCCCCGGCTGATCGCGACGGACCTGGACGGCACGCTGCTCCGCGACGACAAGTCCGTCTCACGGCGCACGGTGGCCGCCCTCGCCGCCGCCGAGGAGGCCGGCATCGAGGTCTTCTTCGTGACCGGACGCCCGGCCCGCTGGATGGGCGTCGTCAGCGACCACGTCCACGGGCACGGCCTCGCGATCTGCGGGAACGGCGCGGCGGTGGTGGACCTGCACGGCAGCACGGCCGGGGCGGGGCGTGCCGGGCGTGCCATGGGCGCCGCGGACGCCGAGGGCCAGTGGTTCGGCGGGCACCGCTTCGTGAAGATACGGCCGCTGGAGCGGTCCAGGGCGCGGGAGGTGGTGGAGATCCTGCGGTCCGTCGCGCCCGGCACCTCCTTCGCGGTGGAACTGACCGGCGGGCTGCACCACGAGCCCACGTACCCGCCGCTGCACCTGGAGCCGGGGGAGAGCGTCGCCCCCGCGGAGAAGCTGCTCTCCGCGCACTCCGACGTGGCCGGCCAGCCCGTTCTGAAGGTCCTCGCGTACCACCCCGAGCTGGCCCCCGACGCGTTCATGACGCTCGCCCGCACCGCGGTGGGGGCCCGGGCCACGATCACCCGGTCCAGCCCCAGCGCGCTGCTGGAGATCAGCGGCGCCGGTGTCTCCAAGGCCAGCACCCTGGCGCTGTGCTGCGCGGAGCGCGGCATCTCACCGGCCGAGGTGGTCGCTTTCGGCGACATGCCGAACGACGTCGAGATGCTCACCTGGGCGGGCACCTCGTACGCCATGGACAACGCCCACCCCGCGGTCCTCGCCGCCGCCTCCGGCCGCACGGCCGGCAACAACGACGACGGTGTCGCCGCGGTCATCGAACAGCTCCTGCTCAACCGCTGAGAGCAGGTGGGCGGCAGCGCCGCACACGACCGGCGACCAGGCGGCACAAGCCGCACACGACCGGCGGCCCGGGTCGCACCGGTACATTCGGGCGACTGCCGGGCGACGCCGATGCGCACAGCCGGCCGCCGGGGCACTGATCCGCGCGGCCGGTCCCAGCGGGACTCTGCCTCTGCCTCTGCCTCTGCCGCCGCCTCCGCCTCCGCCTCCCCCTCACCCCTCAGGCCGGCACCGCGTCCCCTTCGCTCAGCCGTTCCCGCTCCCGCATCCGCCGCAACGGTCCCTCTTCCGCGACCAGCTCGGCGTACCGGCCGCGCTGTACCACCCGGCCGCCGTCGATCACGATCACCTCGTCGACGTCCGCCAGGCCGGCGAGCCGGTGGGTGATCAGCAGGGTGGTGCGGCCCTCGGTCGCGGCCAGCAGATCGGCGGTGAGGGCGTCTGCGGTCGGCAGGTCCAGGTGCTCGGCCGGCTCGTCCAGGACCAGGACGGGGAAGTCGGCGAGGAGCGCACGGGCCAGCGCCAGCCGCTGCCGCTGTCCACCGGAGAGCCGCGCGCCGTGCTCGCCGACCAGCGTGTCCAGGCCGTCCGGCAGCGACGTCACCCAGCCCAGCAGCCTGACCCGGGCCAGCACGCCGCGGAGCTCGGCATCTCTCGCGCCCTTCCGCGCCAGCAGCAGGTTCTCCCGCACGGAGCTGTCGAAGACGTGCGCGTCCTGGGCGCACAGGCCCACCAGGCGCCGCACCGTGTCCCCGTGGAGGGCGTACGCGTCCGTGCCGCCCAGCGTGTACGTCCCCGCGGACGCGTCAAGGAACCGCAGCAGCACCTGCGCCAGCGTCGACTTGCCCGCGCCGGACGGCCCGACCACGGCGATCCTGCGGCCCCGCTCCAGCGTCAGGTCGACGTCGTGCAGCGCGTCCCGCTCGGGCGCGCCGCCCGTGCCCGTCGGCCCGGTCCCGTGCCGCCCGGCGGCCCCGGCCCGTTCCGCGTAACGCGCGGTCAGCCCCCGCAGCTCCAGCGGGAACGGAGACGTGGGCGCGGCGGCGGGGACCGCCGGTTCGCGTACGGGCACGGGCGCGTCCAGCACCTCGTACAGGCGCTCCGCGCTCCTGCGCACCCGCTGCCGGTACTGGGCGGCGAGCGGCAGGCCGAGCAGCGCCTCGAAGGCGGCGGTCGGGATGAGGACGACGACGGCGAGCGCCACCCCGGTCAGCCGCCCCTCCCGGACGGCCGTCACACCGCAGAGCGCGGTGCCCGCCAGCGTCAGCCCCGACAGCAGCGCGGTGAGGCCGCTGCCGAGCGCCGTGGCCGCCGCGGCGCGCGCGGCGATCCCGGTCAGCGCGGCGTCGGCGCGCTTCGCGAGGGCGGTACGCGCCGGCAGCGCACCGGCGACGGTCAGCTCGGCGGTGCCGGTGAGCAGGTCGGTGACCCGGGTGGCGAGCACGCCGCGGGCGGGCGCCAGCCTGCGTTCGGCGCGCCGGGCCACCGCGGCGGCGAGCAGCGGTACGCCGAGTCCGGCTGAGAGCAGTCCGGCGGCGAGCACGGCACCGGCGGCAGGCAGCAGCCAGACGGTGAAGGCCACGGTGCCGGCCGAGACCAGCACGGCCGCAGCGGCGGGCAGCAGCCAGCGCAGCCAGTAGTCCTGGAGCGCGTCCACGTCGGCGACCAGCCGCGAGAGCAGGTCCCCGCGGCGTGCGGCGCGCAGCCCGGCGGGCGCGAGCCGCTCAAGGCGGCGGTAGACGGCGACCCGTGCGTCGGCCAGGATCCGCAGCACCGCGTCGTGCGACACCAGCCGCTCGGCGTACCGGAACGCGGCCCGACCGATCCCGAAGGCCCGGGTGGCCGTCACGGCGACCATCAGGTACAGCACCGGGGGCCGCTGGGACGCCCGTGAGATCAGCCACCCGGAGGTGCCCATCAGGCCCACCGCGCTGCTCAGCGCCAGCGCTCCGAGCAGCAGCGCCAGGCCCAGCGCCATGCGTCGCGCCCCCGCCATGCGTCGCACCCGCCGTAGCACGGACTCGCCGTGTGCGCCGTCCGCACCACCAGCTTCCGGGGGTGCGAGGACGGCACCGTCCACGCCGGCCCCCACCCCGACCCCCGTACCGGCGGCACCGGCAACCGGACGGCGGTCCGCATGCGCGGGCACAACCTCGGCAGCACCGGCACCCAGCCGAGGATCGGCACCCCCATGGGAACCCTCCGCGGCACCGGCACCGGCACTGCCCGCGTCCGCCGCACCACGAGCCACCGCCGGGCCCGGGGCCAGGCCGAAGTCGGGGCCCGGCACCCGCACCACCCGGTCCGCGACCGTGAGCAGGGCCGGCCGGTGGGCCACCAGCAGGACCGTGCGGCCGTGGGCCAGACGGCGGACGGCCGCCACCACGGCGGCCTCGGTCGCGCCGTCGAGACCCGCCGTCGGCTCGTCGAGCACCAGAACGGGGCGGTCCGCGAGGAACGCCCTGGCCAGCGCGATCCGCTGGCGCTGGCCCGCGGAGAGACCTGCGCCGTCCTCGCCGAGCACCGTGCGCACCCCGTCGGGCAGCGCGTCCACGAACTCCAGCGCACCGGCATCGTCCAGCGCCTTCCTGACCTGCGCCGTGCCGGCCCCGGGGCTCGCCAGGCGGACGTTCTCGGCGATGGACCCGGCATACAGATGCGGCCGCTGCGGCACCCACGCCACGCGGCGGTGCCACTCCTCCCGCGGTAGTCCCGCCAGGTCGGCGCCCCCGGCGCACACCCGGCCCGTCGTGGGCCGCACCAGTCCCAGCGCCACACCCACCAGCGTCGACTTGCCCGCCCCGCTGGGCCCCACCAGCGCCACCGTCTCCCCGGGCCGCACCACGAACGAGACATCGGAGACCGCGTCCACGGAACGCCCGGGATACCGCACCGACACCCCCTCGAACCGGATCCCCCACAGCCCCCGCGGCACCCCGGCCCCGCCCCGGCCGAGATCGGTGACCGGCTCGGTGGCCCCCGGCCGCTCGGCGGACGGCACGACGGCCGACGACACGACGGCCGACGACACGACGGCCGGCGGCATGAGGGCCGACGGCATGACCGGCGACGGCACGACCGGCGACGCCACCAAGGACGACGGCACAGCGGCGCGGCGCCCGAGCACACCGGGTCCTGCGGCATCCGACCCGGCGGCACCCGGCCCGCCGTCCCCCTCCGCCTCCAGGACCGCGAACACCTCCTCCGCCGCGGCGAGTCCCTCCGCCGCCGCGTGGTACTGCGTGCCCACCTGCCGCACCGGCAGATACGCCTCCGGGGCGAGGACCAGGATCAGCAGCCCGGTGTGCAGGTCGAGCTCTCCGCGTACCAGCCGCATCCCTATGGTGACCGCGACCAGCGCGACCGAGAGCGTGGCCAGCAGTTCCAGCGCGAAGGACGACAGGAACGCGATCCGGAGAGTGCGCAGGGTGGCCCGGCGGTAGGCGCCGGTGATCCGGCGGATGGAGTCGGCCTGCGCCTTCGCCCTGCCGAACACCTTGAGCGTCGGCAGGCCCGCGACCACATCCAGGAAGTGGCCCGACAGGCGTGACAGCAGGCGCCACTGACGGTCCATCCGGGCCTGCGTCGCCCAGCCGATCAGCACCATGAAGACCGGTATCAGAGGCAGCGTGCCGGCGATGATCACCGCCGACACCCAGTCCTCGGTGACGATCCGCGCCAGCACCACCACGGGCACCATAGCGGCCAGCCCCACCTGCGGGAGATAGCGGGCGAAATAGGCGTCCAGCGCGTCCACGCCCCGGGTGGCCAGCGTCACCAGGGAGCCGGTGTGCTGTCCGCCGAGCCACCCCGGCCCCAGTTCACCCACCCGGTCCAGCAGCCGTCCGCGCAGCTCGGACTTGACCGCGGCACTGGCCCGGTGCGCCGCATGCTCGGTGAGCCAGCCGACCGCACCGCGACCCACCGCGACCGCCACCAGCAGCACCAGCGGCCGCCGGAGTTCCCCACCGGAGAGTCCATGCTGGAAGGCGCCCACCACCACATCGGCGATCAGCGTCGCCTGCGCCACGACCAGGCCGGCCCCCGCGAGTCCAAGGACGACCACGGCGATCAGGAAGACCCGGGTGTGCCGGGCATAGCGCAGCAACCGTGGATCGACTGGTTTCACGTGAAACACCGCCCCTCGACCAACCCGGCCATGTCAGCCGCTTCGACCGTCTGAGCCGCCTCGACCGTCCACGGCTCACCCCGCCTCATCGCTCAGTGCCCCGTGCCGGCTATGTGCTGCGTGCCGATGCGCTTGCGGAAGACCCAGTACGTCCAGGACTGGTAGAGCAGGACCAGCGGTGTGGCGATGCCGGCGCACCACGTCATGATCGTGAGTGTGTAGGGGCTGGCGGCGGCGTTGGAGACCGTCAGGCTCCAGTGGGCGTTCAGCGTGGACGGCATCACCTCGGGGAACAGCGCCAGGAAGAGCATGGCGACGCTCGCCGCCACCGCCGTCCCGGAGAAGGCGAACGCCCACCCCTCACGGCCCCGCGCATTGGCCGGCAGCGCCCCCGCCAGCCCGGCCACCGCCACGACCAGCGCCACCAGGCTCCGGCCGTTGCCGGTGTCGGCCTGGGTCCAGAGCAGGAACCCCAGGGCGGCCACCGCCGCGACGACTCCGGCGAACCCGGCCAGCCGCCGCGCCCGCACCCGGATGTCCCCCACCGTCTTGAGCGCCACGAAGACCGCACCGTGGAACGTGAAGAGCAGCAGGGTGACCACCCCGCCGAGCAGGGCGTACGGCCGCAGCAGGTCGCCGAGCCCACCGGCGACGTCGCCGTGGGCATCGATCCGCACTCCGTGCACGATGTTGGCGAACGCCACCCCCCAGAGCAGTGCAGGCACCAGCGAGGCCCAGAAGATCGCCCGCTCCCACGACCGCTGCCACCGCTCGCCGGGCCGCTTCGCCCGGTACTCGAAGGCCACCCCGCGCACGATCAGCGCGACCAGGATGAGCAGCAGCGGCAGGTAGAAGCCGGAGAACAGGGTGGCGTACCAGTCGGGGAAGGCGGCGAAGGTGGCGCCGCCGGCCGACAGCAGCCACACCTCGTTGCCGTCCCAGACCGGGCCGATCGTGTTGATCAGCACCCGCTTCTCGGCTCGGTCGCGGGCCAGCAGCCCGGTGAGGATGCCGACGCCGAAGTCGAAGCCCTCAAGGAAGAAATAGCCGGTCCACAGGACGGCGATGAGGACGAACCAGACGGTGTGGAGTTCCATGTCCGCGCTCCTCGGCTCTCGGTGCTCGGTGCTCGGTGGTGCAGGTCCTGGCCTCAGTACGAGAAGGCCATCGGCCTGTCGGGGTCGTGATCGGGGTGGTCGGGACCGTCGTGCCCACCGCCGATACGGGTGGGCGGGTCGAGGTCGGCGTCGGTCAGCTCGGGCGGCCCGGCCTTCACATACGTGGCGAGCAGCCGGACCTCGATCACCGCCAGCACCGCGTAGAGGGCGGTGAAGACGGACAGGGAGAGCAGCACCTCACCCTGGGAGACCCCGGGGGAGACGGCCTGCCGGGTCTGGAGCAGGCCGTAGACGGCCCAGGGCTGCCGGCCGGTCTCGGTGAAGATCCAGCCCCAGGAGTTGGCGACCAGGGGGAACGCCAGCGTCCAGGTGGCGGCCCGCCAGTACCAGCCCGTGAGCCGGGAGCCGAGCGGCGTCCGGAACGGCACCAGGTGCGGGACGTCGTCCTCGCCCGTACGCAGCCGCTGCGGCAGCAGGAACTTCCTCCGGGTCAGCCAGAGCCCGACCGTGCCCAGCGCGAACGACGCCATGCCGAAGCCGATCATCCAGCGGAACCCCCAGAACGCGACGGGGATGTTCGGCCGGTAGTCACCGGGCCCGAACTTCTGCTGCTCGGCCTTGTTGACGTCGTTGATCCCGGGGACGTACGAGTGGAAGCTGTCGTCGGCGAGGAAGGACAGCAGGCCGGGCACCTCGATGGCGACGGTGTTGTGGCCCTTCTGCACATCCCCGTAGGCGAAGAGGGAGAACGGCGCCGGCCGCTGCCCGTCCCACAGGGCCTCGGCGGAGGCCATCTTCATCGGCTGCTGCTTGAACATCACCTTGCCGAGCACATCGCCGCTGACGGCGGTGAGCAGCCCGGCGATCACGACGGTGACCAGGCCGAGCCGGAGCGAGGTCCGCATCACCCGGACATGCCTGCGGCGGGCCAGGTGGTAGGCGGCGATGCCGACCATGAAAGCGCCGCCGGTGACGAAGGACGCCGCGAGGGTGTGGAAGGCCTGCGCCAGGGCGGTGTTCTGGGTCAGCACGGCGAGGAAGTCGGTGAGCTCCGCGCGCCCCGTGGTCTTGTTGATGCGGTAGCCGACGGGGTGCTGCATCCAGGAGTTGGCCGCCAGGATGAAGTAGGCGGAGAGCACCGTGCCGAGGGCGACCATCCAGATCGTGGCCAGATGCAGCCGCTTGGGCAGCTTGTCCCAGCCGAAGATCCACAGGCCGATGAAGGTCGACTCGAAGAAGAAGGCGATCAGGGCCTCGAACGCCAGGGGAGCACCGAAGACATCGCCGACGAAGCGGGAGTAATCCGACCAGTTCATGCCGAACTGGAACTCCTGCACGATGCCGGTGACGACACCCATCGCGATGTTGATCAGGAAGAGCTTGCCCCAGAACTTCGTCGCCCTGAGGTACTTCTCGTTCCCCGTCCGCACCCAGGCGGTCTCCAGGCCCGCCGTGAGAGCGGCGAGCGAGATCGTCAGGGGAACGAAGAGGAAGTGGTAGACGGTGGTGATGCCGAACTGCCAGCGCGCCAGGGTCTCCGGCGCCAGAGCCATGTCCACGTCGACCTCTCCTTGGTCGATCCGGCCGCCTTGATCGTGCGATAACAGGATCAAGCGGATGTGCTTGTGAACGCGTTCACATTCACAAGCATTATGACTCACTCACATGGCGGAGGATTCAGGGGGGTCCCCTTCGGGACGTAGGGGACCGACGGGGCCGCATCCGGGAGGGCGCGAGGCCCGTCGAGGTGCACGGCCCCGCGCCCTGGTGAGGCACCGGAGGACGCCGGATCCCCGCCCTGGGGCACCCGGCGAGGGCGGGGCGGGCTCAGCCCTTCTTGCGGAAGGCCTCCGCCGTCTGGAGGAACAGGTCGTCCGCCTCGGTCTCGGCCACGGTGACGCGGACGCCCTCGCCCGGGAAGGCCCGGACCACGACGCCCATCTCCTCGCAGGCGGCGGCGAACTCCTCCGTGCGGTCGCCGAGGCGGAGCCAGACGAAGTTCGCCTGGGTCTCGGGGACCGTCCAGCCCTGGGCGCGGAGCGCGTCCACCACCCGGGTGCGCTCGTCGACCAGGAGACCCACCCGGCCGAGCAGCTCGTCCTCCGCGCGCAGCGAGGCGACCGCCGCCTCCTGGGCGAGCTGGCTGACCCCGAACGGCACCGCCGTCTTCCGCAGCGCCGCCGCCACCGGCTCGTGCGCGATGGCGAACCCGACCCGCAGGCCCGCGAGCCCATAGGCCTTGGAGAAGGTGCGCAGGACGCAGACGTTGGGCCGCTCGCGGTAGAGCTCTATGCCGTCCGGCACCTGTGGATCGCGGACGAACTCGCAGTAGGCCTCGTCGAGCACCACGAGGACGTCGTCCGGCACCCGGTCGAGGAAGCGCTCCAGCCCGGCGCGGGCAACCACCGTGCCCGTGGGGTTGTTGGGGTTGCAGACGAAGATCAGGCGGGTGCGGTCGGTGACCGCGCCGGCCATGGCGTCGAGGTCGTGCACCTCGCCGGACGTCAGCGGGACCTGCACCGCTCTCGCACCACTGATCCGCGTGATGATCGGGTACGCCTCGAAGGAACGCCAGGCGTAGATCACCTCGTCGTCCGCGCCGGCGGCGGCCTGCAGGAGCTGCTGGGCGACGCCGACCGAGCCCGTGCCCGTCGCCACATGCGAGACCGGGACGGCGAAGCGCTCGGCCAACTCGCTCGTCAGGTGCGTGCACACCATGTCCGGGTAGCGGTTGAGAGAGTCGGCCGCGGCCATCACGCGCTCCATGACGCCGGGGAGCGGGGGGTACGGGTTCTCGTTCGACGAGAGCTTGTAGGCGGCGGGGGCCTGAGGGGCCGCGGCGGCCGCCGGCTTGCCCGGCTTGTAGGTGGGGATCCCCTCCAACTCGGGGCGCAGCTTCGGATACGTATCGCTCACCGCTGTCCTCCTCACGGGCACCCGGCGACCGCCGGCTTCGACACTGCTCACCATAAGAGGAAGGCGACCGGCAGCGAATGGCCTGTGGATAACTCAGCCGGCGCACCGGGCTTTCGCCCTCACCTTGCGGTGGCCCGCCACGGGACGAGGCCCCAACGCGAATGTCCCGACGGGCGATGACCCCACGGGCGAAATCCGTCACAAGACAGGATTCCCCCGCGAATGTCCCCGCCGGGCGACGTCCCAACGGGCGTGCCCCAACGAGCCGTGCGGCAACAGGCCGTGCTCCAACGAGCCGTGCCCAACGAGCCGTGCCCCGACAGGCCGTGCCCCCAACAGGCCGTGCCGCAAAGGCCGATGGTCCCGCCGAGGGCCACCCGCTCCCCCTCCGCCGTGCATGCGGATCTCCCGAGACCCGGCCCCGGACGGACCGGGGGGCGCGTTTTGCGGAACGGCGCGCGCCGGTTGTTTGCGCCCTTGCACGCATCGCTCGTCAAGGTGAGTTGAGACCTCTTCGAAACATGGCTCATTTGGCAGGTTTATGCGGGCCAAGAGCAAACCAATAGTCCCTGATCCTCTGCCTGCCCTTCCTTTCCAAGGCGATCAAACCCCTTCCGCCATGCAGAAACGTGCCTGTCAATGCATGCCTGGACGGCCGCGCCACCCCACCCCGTGAGCCCTACTATCGGCTCGCCATGACAGCAGCAGGGAAGCACCAGGTGAGCCGGGCGGAGGCCGCCCGTCGGGCGCGTCGACCGGGGCGGGCGGGCATCAGAGATGTGGCCGCCGCGGCCGGTGTCTCCATCACGACCGTCTCCGACGCCCTCAACGGCAAGGGGCGGCTTCCTGACGCCACCCGCCGCCATGTGCGGGAGGTGGCCGACCGGCTCGGCTACCGGCCGTCCGCCGCGGCCCGCACCCTGCGCACCGGCAAGTCCGGGCTCATCGGCCTGACCGTCACCACGTACGGGGATGAACCTTTCACCTTCACGGAGTTCGCGTACTTCGCCGAGATGGTGAGGGCCGCGACGTCCGCCGCGCTCGCCCGCGGCTACGCGCTGGTGATCCTCCCCGCGACCTCCCGCCGCAGCCCGGTCGACGTCTGGTCGAACGTCGCCCTGGACGGCACCGTCGTCATCGACCCGTCCGACAAGGACCCGGTCGTCACGGAGCTGGTCCGGCAGGGATTACCAGTGGTCTCCGACGGGCGCCCGGCGGGCCAGCTCCCCGTCACCGCCTGGGTCGACAACGATCACGAGGCCGCCGTCACCGGCATCCTCAACCACCTCGCGGACGCCGGCGCCCGCCGCATCGGCCTGCTCACCGGCACCTCCACGGACACGTACACCCACCTCTCCACCACCGCCTACCTGCGGTGGTGCGAGCGCATGGGGCAGGACCCGGTGTACGAGAGCTACCCGGCGCACGACCCGCGCGCCGGAGCGGACGCCGCGGACCGGCTGCTGGCGCGCCCGGACCGCCCCGACGCGGTGTACGGCCTCTTCGACCCCAACGGCACCGACCTGCTCGCGGCGGCCCGCCGGTACGGTCTGCGCGTGCCCGACGACCTGCTGCTGATCTGCTGCAGTGAGTCCATGGTGTACGCCAACACCGAACCGCCGGTCACCACGCTCTCGTTGAAGCCCCGCCGGATCGGTACGGCCGTCGTCCAGCTCCTCATCGACGCCATCGAGGGCATCGACTCGGGGCAGCCGGTCGAGCAGGTGATACCGACGGAGCTGATCGTGCGGAGCTCGTCCCAGCGGCGACCGCCGCGCACCACGGTGAGCCCGCCCCGGTCGCCGGGGCAGGGCTAGCGGCTCCCCGGCGGGGCTCCGCGGTCTTCTGGAGTCGCGGTCCTCCGGGGTTTCGCGGTCCGTTTGGGGCCCCGCAGTCCCCAGGCCCCCAGGCTCCGGGTCCCCGGCGTGCGCCGGCGGTCCTGGGGACGTGGAGCCGGGCAACACCCGCGGAGGGACGCGGGGTCGGCACCGGCGGCACAGGAGGACGGGCTCCGGGCGGGCCCCGAGGACGTCCGGCGTGGAGTCCGAGGACGTCCGGCGTGGAGTCCGAGGAAGGACCAAGGAAAACTCAGCGGAAACGAGCGGATAATTCGGGCGAAAGGCTCGGTGAAACGGCGTCAGGTCCCGATTCACCACCCCTAGGTCATCACACAGCGCGAGCCGCATTCCTATGATGGGCGGACGACACCGCGGGCCGCTGCGACCAGGCAGTCCGATCCGGTGCAGTTGCGGCGCGATGGTGGTGGAGGGGTCGATGACTCAGGGGGCCGGTCAGGGACCCGTGATGCGGACGGCGACGCTACGCGACTTCCGGGTACCCGCGTATGTGCGCGGCATCGGTCCCGCGGACGAGGAACCCGCCGCCGTCCGGCCCGGAGACGCCGTGACGGTCCTCACCGGCCGTCCGGCGCCCGGCCCCCGGACGGGAGCCGACGGCGCGGGAGAGCACGCCGGCGGCAGACAGTACGGCGACGATGCGCTTGCCGAGGACCCCTTGGCGCCGGCCGCAGTGCAGCTCCCGCCCCTCCCGCCGGAGTTCCCGCGTCCCGCGCCCGGCGCCGTGGACCCGTCCGTCGCGTCCGCTCAGGCCGCCCTCCCCACTCCTGACACTCCTGCCGCTCCGGGCACCCCTGCCGCTCCCGCATCCAGCGCCTTCCGTACCGTGCCCGGCCCGGGCCGCGGCGCACTGGAACACGCCCCCGGCGCCCCCGTGCCGCCCACCACCACCGCGTCCTTCGACGCGCCCGGGGCACCCGGGGCGGTCGAGGAACCGGACGGATACACCCCCACCCAGCGCGACCTGCCTGTCATCAACCGCGGTGACACGCTTCAGGTGCCGGTCGCCCCCGCCCCCGCCTCCGGCCCGGCACCGGTGCCGGGCAGTCCGGACGGCCCCGGCCCGCTGTTCGTCGTCGGCGATGTGCACGGCTACCTCGACGAACTCCTCGCGGCGCTGCGCGCCCAGGGCATCATCGACGCCGAGGGGCAGTGGATCGCCGGCAACACGCGCCTGTGGTTCCTCGGCGACTTCACCGACCGCGGGCCGGACGGGATCGGCGTCATCGACACGGTCATGCGGCTGTCCGCGGAGGCCGCCGCCGCGGGCGGCTACTGCAAGGCGCTGATGGGCAATCACGAACTGCTGCTGCTCGGCGCGAAGCGGTTCGGGGACACACCCGTCAACTCCGGCGCCGGCACCGCCACCTTCCAGGCGGCGTGGCTGCTGAACGGCGGGCAGAAGACCGACATGGACCGGCTCCAGGACCACCACCTGCAGTGGATGGCCCGCCTCGACGCGATGGAGGAGGAGGACGGCCACCTGCTGGTGCACTCCGACACCACCGCCTACCTCGACTACGGCGACTCCATCGAGGCCGTGAACGACACCGTCCGCGAGACCCTCACGCGCAACGACGCCAACGAGTGCTGGGACCTCTTCCGCAAGTTCACCAAGCGCTTCGCCTTCCGCGACGACAACGGCCCCCAGGCCGTACGCGAGTTGCTGAGCACCTACGGCGGCAGCCGGATCGTGCACGGGCACAGCCCCATCCCGTACCTGCTGGGCGAGGTCGGCTCCGAGGACGGCGAGGAGACCGCGGGACCCGTCGTCGAGGGGCCCCATGTGTACGCGGACGGGCTGGCCATCGCCATGGACGGCGGAGTGACCATGGCCGGAAAGCTGCTGGTCTGCCCGCTTCCCCTGCCCGCCTGACCGGCCGATCCTCTGTTCGACCCCTGGCGGTCCTGGGATCGCCCTGGCCAGTGGGGCAATTTTCGGAAACCCCCTGTCACCGTGCGCCGTGACCGCTCTACCATCTGTTCATCCGTAGCAGGGCCCCCTCCGTCTCTGCCCGCGGCCCGCGTCCCAGCAGGCCCCACGTCCTACGGAGCATCGGGGGAAGCAGATGAACATCGCTCCACACCTGCTCAATGAGGATCGCAGGGACTACGAGCGGATCCTCGACGAAGCGCTGCGCGCACACCGCCGGGACCTCACCGTCGCCGGCGAGGCGCTCACCGCCGGGCAGCTGCGCACCATGGCACTCGATGCGACGGCCCTCATAACGGCCGCGGCCGCCGCCGAGTACCAGCACTATGTAAGGGTGCGCGGCGAACTACGCGCTCCCGCGCGCACCACCCGTGCATCCCGGGCGGCGAGCGTGCGCCGCGGCGCGCGCCAAGCGGGCCAAGCGGGCCAAGCGGGCCAAGCGGGCCAAGCCAGCAAGGCGAGCCCATCGAGGCAAGCGGGCCGAGCGAGCCGCGCGGGACAGGTGAGTCAAGCGGGCCAAGCGGCTCAGGACGCGGGTGCCCTGGGCGACTTCGCGCGCGGCGGCGCCGAACCCGGCGAGCCCGCGGGCGCGGGACTCGCCGCCGTGCTCGCGGTGCTCGCGCCTCTGCTCTCCGGAGCCGCCGCGCTGATCTTCCTGCTGGTCGGCTATGCGCTGAAGATGGTCGGCCCGGAGCCGGCGTTCGCGCAGACGCTGCGCACCACGGGATGGGTGTTCGCCGCGCTCACCGCGGCGGCCATCCTCGTCGCCGCCGCGGGCCTGCTGCTGACCGCGCTGCGCAACGGCTCGACCTCCGTGCGCGCCGAGGACCGCGACCAGCTCGACGAGGAGGTGCGGCGGGCCCGCGAGGCCTGGCAGCGGGCCCTGCTGGAGCACGGGATCCGGCCCTTCCTCCAGGAGGCCCTGCGGGAACGCCGCCCCGCGGCGGGGGGCGGCGCGGAGCCCGCAGAAGCGGAGCACACCGGCCGCATGCCCCACCTGGGCTACCACCGCCCCGGCTTCAGCAGCCCCGAGACCGGCACCACGGCCGCCCGCCCCCGCTACAGCAGCCCCGATTTCACCAGCCCCGACTTCGGGGGCCCGGAGCACCAGCCGGAGTGAGCGGCCCGGGACGGGAGGCCAGGGACGGGAGGCCAGGATGCGCTGACCGGGTGCCCCGGGCGCCGGGGATCACCCCGGGAGGTGGGCCACGGATGCGACGGGCACCGGGAGACCCGGTACGCCGTGCGAACTCGGCAGAGCCGAGTACGAGGCGGGGACCGGCACCCCCGAGTCCGCGGCTCCGAACCGGCACCCCCGCGTACCTGGCTCCAGACCGGCACCCCTGAGTACCTGGCTCCGAACCGGCGTACGCGCGTCCGCGGCTCCGGACCGGCACGCCAGCGACCGGATCCGATCCCCGGCGCACCGGCACATCCGGGTAATCGGCCCACCGGCACGCCCGCGACCGGATCCGGGTACCCGGGCGCACCTCCGCGTCAGAGCACCGTGAGCTCGGGCAGAAAGCAGTCCACCTTCACATCGACGCAGACGACGTCTCCGGAAGCCGAGCGGCCCACCCAGACGGGGAAGAGGCCGTCGGCGACCGTGTAGAAGGCGACCAGATCGGCGCCGGTGTCCTCGTCGGTCGTCCGCAGAAGGTAGCCGGGGTCGTCGAGATCCTCTCCGGCGTCCGGGTCGTCGTCGACCATCGCGCGCTCGAAGAGCCGCACCAGCGGCTCCCAGGCCCCTGCATCGGCGAAGCAGCCCGTGGCGCCGTCCGTGCCGAAGCCGTACGCCTCGCCCTCGCCGAGCAGCCGTATGTCGTCGCCCGGGCCGACGGCCATCTCCCAGGACACCGGGGCGGCGTCGCTCACCCGCAGCCGGACCGCGGGGGTCTCCACGCGGCCCCGCACCGTGACGCGCGCCGTTTCGAGCAGGTACTCGCCCGGCGGTATGGCGACCGTGATGTCAGGCTCGTCGAGGAAGTCGAGGCTGGGCTCCGCGACGGCCAGCCAGCCGCTGGGCACGCGGAGCTTCCCGCACTCCCGGGGCTCCAGGACGGTGCTCTCCATCCCGTCGGGATCGTCGGGATCGGCCAACCGCGCACCGGCGAGGAACAGCGCGCCCAGCGGACCGGGGTGCGCGGGCCGAGGCGGCCGCCACGCCCCGGTCGCGCCACCTGCCACACCGCCGACCGCGCCGTCGGCCGCACCATCAGCCGCGTCACCTGCCGCACCACCCGGCGCGCCGGCGTCCACACCACCGGGCGCGCCACCGGGCGCGCCACCAGCCGGACCACCAGCCGCACCACCACGTATGCCTGCACCGCTCCGGGCCGTCCCGTCACCCCCGCCCGGCCCTTCGCCGACGGCACCGGACACGTCCGCATCCCCGCCGGGCACGTCCGCACCCCCGCCGGGCGCCTGCGCGTCCTGGAACGTCACTCCCTCCCCCAGCCCCTGCCCCTCCATGGAGAGCAGCGGCCAGCCGCCGAAGGGGGGCCGGTCCAGCCACCGCTGGCCGCCGGGCAGTTCGGGGGCGGTGTCGATCCGGTCGCCGCGGTCCCCCCGGGGCTCCCAGGAGGACGTGCCCTTCCCGTCCGGGGACAGCCGCAGCGTCCTGCGGGGGCACTCGGGGTCGAACTCGGGCATGCCGGAGGAGGTGTACAGCCAGTTCCTGGACTCGCGGTGGAACAGCCGGTCGCCGTCCAGGAGCCGCAGGTCGATGCTCTGCGTACGGCGGCCCAGCTCGTCGTACCCCCACACGCCCACGTAGTGGTCCCGCCACGCGACCAGCCGTACCTCGACCGGAGCGGCCCTCCCGGGCCGCCGGTACACCACCACATAGGGCAGCCCGGCCGAGTCCCGGGCCACCGCGCCCTCCCGCGTCAGCGGCCGCAGCACCGAACGCGCCGCAAGATCCCACCCCTCCCCGTACGACACCGCCACCATCGACCCCACCCCGGCCACCTGCGCCCTCCCCCTCGATCGGCATCCACCAGCCACGTACAGGCAACGTAACCCCACCCACTGACAACGGGCCCGCCTCACCAGGCAAGCCCCCCGGGGGCTCCTGGAACGTCCCCGTGGAACCGTCCCGCCCCATGGTCGCCATGCGCACGACGATCTCCGCGCTCTCCTCGGCCGGCCGCGGTGTGCGACTCACGCCCGGGGCGTCTCCACGCTGCGCGGTCGATCAGTTGTCGCGGAGCCTTGTGGTCGATCACCGACCGGTCGTCTTGCCACCGAAAACAATGGTGGGCAACTCCAGCGCGTGCGCGCATATGCAGGGACCCGCGTCGCCCTCACAGTCCTTGTCGAGGCCCGTGAAGGTGAGTTCAGGCGTTTCGGAGACTCGCCTTACACGTCAGGCGATGGCGCGGAGATGGCGATCGGGTTCTTCCCCGGGGAACTGGTCGGTCAGCAAGGAGCTGCCGCCGGCCCAGGGCCCCTGAGGAGTCCCTGGGCCGGCGCTCACCTGGACCTACTCCGCCAACGGCAGGTACACCCTGTTCCCCGCCGCGGCAAACTCCCGCGACTTCTGGAGCATCCCTTCCGTGATCTCCTCTTCGGTGGCGCCTTCGACCGCATCGCCGCCGAAGCGTGATGTGATGGTTTTGCTGATTTTCATCGAGCAGAACTTCGGCCCGCACATGGAGCAGAAGTGCGCCGTCTTCGCCGGCTCGGCCGGGAGTGTCTCGTCGTGGAACTCGCGGGCCGTGTCGGGGTCGAGGGCCAGGTTGAACTGGTCCTCCCAGCGGAACTCGAACCGGGCGTCGGAGAGTGCGTCGTCCCAGTCCTGGGCGCCGGGGTGGCCCTTGGCGAGGTCCGCCGCGTGGGCGGCGATCTTGTAGGTGATCACGCCGGTCTTGACGTCCTCGCGGTTGGGCAGGCCCAGGTGCTCCTTCGGCGTGACGTAGCAGAGCATGGCCGTGCCCCACCAGCCGATCATCGCCGCGCCGATGCCCGAGGTGATGTGGTCGTAGGCGGGTGCGATGTCGGTGGTCAGCGGGCCGAGCGTGTAGAACGGGGCCTCCTCGCAGATCTCCTGCTGGAGGTCGATGTTCTCCTTGATCTTGTGCATCGGGACGTGTCCCGGGCCCTCGATCATCGTCTGCACGTCATGCCGCTTGGCGATCCTGTTGAGCTCGCCCAGGGTCTCCAGCTCCGCGAACTGCGCCCGGTCGTTGGCGTCCGCGATGGAGCCGGGCCGCAGGCCGTCGCCGAGCGAGTACGTCACGTCGTAGGCCGCCAGGATCTCGCAGAGTTCCTCGAAGTGCTCGTAGAGGAAGCTCTCCTTGTGGTGCGCGAGGCACCACGCGGCCATGATGGAGCCGCCGCGCGAGACGATGCCGGTCTTGCGGTTCGCGGTCAGCGGCACATACGACAGGCGCACGCCCGCGTGCACCGTCATATAGTCCACGCCCTGTTCGGCCTGCTCGATGACGGTGTCCTTGTAGATCTCCCAGGTGAGTTCCTCCGCCTTGCCGTCGACCTTCTCCAGCGCCTGGTAGAGCGGGACGGTGCCGATGGGGACGGGTGAGTTGCGCAGCACCCACTCACGGGTGGTGTGGATGTTGCGGCCGGTGGAGAGATCCATGACCGTGTCCGCGCCCCAGCGGGTCGCCCAGGTCATCTTCTCCACCTCCTCCTCGATGGAGGAGGTCACCGCGGAGTTGCCGATGTTGGCGTTGACCTTCACCAGGAACCGCTTGCCGATGATCATCGGCTCGGACTCCGGATGGTTGATGTTCGCGGGCAGCACCGCGCGGCCCGCCGCGATCTCCTCGCGCACCACCTCGGGGCTCATGTTCTCCCGGACGGCCACGTACTCCATCTCCGGGGTGATCTCGCCCCGGCGCGCGTACGCGAGCTGGGTGACCGCGACGCCCGGCCGGCCCCTGAGCGGCCTGCGCGGCCGGCCCGGGAAGACCGCGTCGAGATTGCGCAGCCCACCGCGCGGCGTGGTGTGCTTGATGCCGTCGTCCTCGGGGCGGACCGGACGGCCCGCGTACTCCTCGGTGTCCCCGCGCGCCGTGATCCAGTTCTCCCGCAGCGGCGGCAGACCCCGGCGGACGTCGGTCTCGACGGCCGGATCGGTGTACGGGCCCGAGGTGTCGTACAGCGTGACCGACTCTCCGTTGGTGAGGTGCACCACACGGACCGGTACGCGCAGATCGGGGTGCGACCCCTCTGGACCCGGCAGATACGCCTTGTGCCAGCCGACGGGCTTTCCGTTCTCCTGGTCAGGAGACGGGGAAGACGTGGTCGGGGTGGCGGCAGGCGTGTGTGCATCCTGACTGGTCATAAGACCTACTCCCTACGCCGGCATTACCCGGTAACAGGTTCGGCGGTCGACGCAGCCACTCCACGACGACGGGACCTGGATCCGTAGATGCGTACATTCGTACGCATACAGCACATGTCCCGTGTGTGAGATTCAGCGCCCTCTCAGCCCGGTGCTCCGAGCTCCCGCGTGTGCAAAGGTGCATCCACGCTAGCGTCATGCCGGGCACGCTGAACAGAGGGCCCACGCCCACGAGCGAGTACTTGCGAAGATCGGTCGGTGACCAGCATGCAGCCGTCTCCCCCGCCGCCGCCGGGGCGTAAGCCCCGTCCAGGACCCGGCGGCCACCCCGGCCCCGGGTCGGAACCCGCAGGTCAGGGGCATGGCCGCGACGGGTACGAGGGGTATGAGGGATACCCGGGTTACGGCCGCTACGAGGGGTCGGGCGGGTATGAGGAGCCCGGCGGGTACGAGGGGTCGCGCGGATACGAGGGATCGGGCGGGTACGACGACCGGGGCGGGGGCGGACGTTCGTACGGGCGTGATCCGTACGACACGGATGCCACGCAGGTTCCGAGAGACCCGTACGACACGGGTGTCAGGCAGGTCCCGAGAGACCCCTACGACACAGGCCCCTCGCGCATCCCGTACGACACGGGCGCCACGCAGGTACCGGGCACCCCCTACGACACGGGCGCCCTGCCCGTCCCGGACCCCGCACCCGGCCCGGGTGCCCCGGGTGCCCCACACGCCACTCGCACCGGCCCACACACCACACGCACCCCGCAGGGTCACCCGCCGGCCGCCCATGACCACTCCGGCGACCACTCCCGCATCGCCTCGCCGGACGCCCACGGCCATGGGCACACCCACAGTCATGGCCCCGCCGCCCCCGTCTCCCGCCACCTGCGCAAGGTGATCGCAGCCATCCTGATCCCCTTCACCGTGGCGGTCGCGGTCGGCATGGTGGCGCTCTGGCCGGGCGGGGCGCCACCGCACAAGCGGACCGGCGTCGGCTTCGACCGGCAGACCCAGCAGGCGGTGGTGGCCCGCGTCGACAAGGTGAGCTGTGCGTCTGTGAACGCCTCCGGGGAGTCGCCCACGGGGGACACCTCGACCGCCGAGGGCAGCTCCGCCCAGCAGGAGAAGAACGGAACCTGCGGGAAGGCGACGGTCCGGGTCACCACGGGCAAGGACACCGGACGCACCTTCACGGAGATCGTCCAGCCGGACGCGCCGCGCCAGCTTCACCAGGGGGAGAAGGTGGTGGTGGCGTATGCGCCCGACGCGCCGAAGGACCTCCAGTACTCGGTCGCCGATGTCGACAGGAAGTTCCCGATGGCGCTGCTCGCCGGGATCTTCGCGCTGGCGGTGGTCGTGGTGGGCCGGCTGCGGGGCGTCACGGCGCTGGTCGCGCTGGCCGTCAGCTTCCTGGTGCTCAACCAGTTCGTCCTGCCGGCGATCCTTCAGGGGGCGAACCCGCTGCTGGTGGCCGTGGTCGGCGCAAGCGCGATCATGTTGATAGCGCTCTACATGTGCCACGGTCTGACCGCGCGCACGTCCGTCGCCGTCCTCGGCACGCTGGTGTCCCTGCTGCTCATCGGGGTGCTCGGCTCGCTCTTCATCGGGTGGTCCGCGCTGACGGGCAACACCGACGACAACACGGGGCTGATCCACGGCCTGTATCCGTCGATCGACATGAGCGGCCTGCTGCTGGCGGGCGTGATCATCGGCTCGCTGGGCGTGCTCGACGACGTGACGGTCACGCAGACCTCCGCGGTGTGGGAGCTGCACCAGGCGGATCCCACGATGGGCTGGCGGGGGCTGTACCGGGCGGGCATCAGGATCGGGCGCGACCACATCGCCTCGGTCGTCAACACGCTGGTGCTGGCCTACGCGGGCGCGGCCCTGCCGCTGCTGCTGCTCTTCTCGATCGCGCGGAGCGGGGTGGCCCAGGTCGCCAACAGCGAGCTGGTGGCCGAGGAGATCGTCCGGACGCTGGTGGGGTCGATCGGTCTTGTGGCGTCGGTGCCGGTGACGACCGCGCTGGCCGCGCTGGTGGTCTCCGCCGACCGGACCGACTCGGGGGCGGAGGCGGCCGTGGGCGCGGGCACCGGAACGTCCACCGGGCGGGTGCCGGGGCCCGGGGTGCCCGCGGACGGCGTACCGGCGGCGGGCGACGACCGTCCCGGGCGGGGCGGGCGGGGCCACCGGCGCAGGCACAACCGGTGAACCGGAGAGGACCGGAGAGCCGGAGGGGCCGGCGTCCCCCGAGGGGCTGGCGGGCCCGGGTCACCACCCGCCGTGCGAGGACTTGTTCGACATGAACTTCCGGACCACGTACAGGAGCGCGCCCACGACCGCGACGAAGATGAGCACCTTGAAGAGCAGCCCTATCAGGAACGAGAGGATGCCGACGATCAGCCCGCCGAACACGAAGAGGGCGATGACCGGCACCACGACCCACTTGAGCCACCAGGGCACGCCCGCGAAGATTCCACGCACCGCCATCGTCCTTACCGTCCTTAGCTCTCCGGCCGGCACGGCCCCGGTCTCTCCGGGAACCGCTCGGCCCGGTGCTCGCGCACCGACGCTGTTCGTGCCTTCGATGCTAAGCGGCCCGGAGGCATAACGGGCGTCTCCGCGGCCCTTGTCCTTCCCTGACCCGTCCCCTAGGGAATCCGGGGCTCCGCCTCCGCCGGGAGCGGGACGCCGGCTCCGTAGCCCGGTCCCGGTACCGGCTCCGTAGCCCGGTGCCGGAGCCGGCGCCGTACACGCCACGCCGCCACCAGCGCGAAACCGCAGGTCAGGCACCCTCCGGCGGGGAGAACACCACCAGGACCCGCAGGTCCTCGCTGATGTGGTGGAACTTGTGCGGCACCCCGGCTGGGACGTGGACCACACTGCCGCGGGCGACCTGGGTGGTCTCCGCGCCGACGGTGAGGGAGGCGCGGCCGCTCACCACGAAGTAGATCTCGTCCTGCCGGTGCGGCTGCTGTGGGTCCTGGGCACCCGCGTCGAGGGCGTAGAGCCCGGCGGACATGTTCCTGGAGCGCAGGAACTGCAGGTACGCCCCGTTGTTCGCGGCACGCTCCGCGTCCAGCTCGTCCAGTCGGAATTCCTGCATCGCCCCGTCCGCCCCTCGTCCGCCGCGTGAGGCGCCCTTGCGCCCCCGTGGCCCTGCTCACGATCCGTCCCAGCTGGTCTGCCGCGTCTGCCACGATCAGACACATGAAGAATTTCCTAGTCAAGACGATCGCCAACGCGGCGGCCCTCGCCGTGGCGGTGTGGGTGCTCGACAAGATCACCCTCAGCGGGGGAAGCACCGGTGGCAAGGCGCTCACGCTGATCATCGTCGCGCTGATCTTCGGCCTGGTGAACGTCGTGGTCAAGCCGATCGTCAAGGTACTCACGTTCCCGTTGTTCATACTCACCCTGGGCTTGATCACTCTCGTGGTCAACGCCCTGATGCTGCTGCTGACCTCTTGGGTCGCGGGCACGCTGGACGTGAGCTTCCACGTCGAGGGCTTCTGGACGGCGGTGCTGGGCGGCCTGATCGTCTCGGTCGTCTCCTGGGCGCTGCACCTCGTCCTGCCCGACGAGGACTGAGGGCGGACGATGACGACGTCGGGGACATCTCAGACAGCACGGCCATCGGACCCCACCCCGCGCCCGTACCGGGTGTGCTTCGTGTGCAGCGGCAACATCTGCCGGTCGCCCATGGCCGAGTCCGTCTTCCGCACCCGGATCGACGAGGCGGGGCTCACCGGGCTCGTCGAGGTGGACAGTGGGGGCACCGGCGGCTGGCACGAGGGGGACAGCGCGGACCCGCGCACCGTCTCCGTGCTGACGGCCGCGGGATACGAGAGCGATCACATCGCACGGCAGTTCCATGCGTCCTGGTTCGCCCGGCTGGACCTGGTGATCGCCCTGGACTCCGGTCACCTGCGCGAACTGCGGGCCCTCGCGCCGACCGGGGCGGACGCCCGCAAGGTGCGGCTACTGCGCTCGTACGACCCCGCCGCCGGTGACGATCTGGACGTGCCCGACCCTTATTACGGGGGTATCGACGGTTTCGACGACTGCCTGGAGATGGTGGAGGCGGCCTGTGAGGGTCTGCTCCCCGCCGTCGCCGAGGCGGTGGAGGGCAGGGCGGCATGACGCACGCGCGCGTGGGCGACGACAACGAGCGGCACGGCTCCGGGCGGGCCGGCGCGGACGGCACCGGCGGCGCGAACGGTTCGGTGGGCGGCGCGAACGGCTCGGGCGGACAGGGCGACGCGCACGGTACCGGTGGCCCCGGCGCTCCGGAGCCGGCCGCGGGCGACGGCACACGGCTGGTGCGGGCGGGGCTGCCGGCCCCCGAGAAGTACGAGCCCGCGCTCCCCGGCCCGGTGTTCGCGGCCCACTACCACCTGCCGGGCGAGCCCACCGGCCCGTACACGTACGGGCGGGACGAGAACCCCACCTGGACGCGCCTGGAGCAGGCCATCGGCGAGCTGGAGGCACCACGGGTTCCGGCGGAGGCGGGCGCCGTGCAGGCGGGCACCGCGGAGGCGGGCACCGTGCAGGCGGGCACCGTGCAGGCGGGCGCCGCGGAGGCGGGCGGAGCCGGCGCGCCCGCCGGGGCGGGCGTCGAGACACTGGTGTTCGCGTCCGGGATGGCCGCCACCTCCGCGGTGCTCTTCTCGCAGCTGCGCGCGGGCGACGCGGTGGTCCTGCCGAGCGACGGCTACCAGGCGCTGCCCCTGATCGCCGAGCAGCTCACCGCGTACGGCATCGAGGTGCGCACGGCGCCGACCGGCGGCGACGCCCAGCTCGGCGTGCTGGAAGGGGCCCGACTGCTCTGGCTGGAGACGCCCTCGAACCCGGGTCTCGACGTGTGCGACATCCGGCGCCTCGTGGCGGCGGCGCACGCGGGCGGGGCGCTGGTCGCCGTCGACAACACCCTCGCCACGCCGCTCGGCCAGCGCCCGCTGGAGCTGGGCGCCGACTTCTCGGTGGCCAGCGGCACCAAACAGCTCACCGGCCACGGTGATGTGCTGCTCGGCTACGTGGCCGGCCGCGACGCCGGGCTGATGGCCGCGGTACGGCGCTGGCGCAAGATCGCGGGAGCCGTCCAGGGGCCGATGGAGACCTGGCTGGCGCACCGGTCGCTCGCCACGCTCCAGCTCCGGGCGGAGCGGCAGAACGCCAACGCCCTCGCGCTCGCCGAGGCCCTTGCCGGACGGCCCGACGTGACGGGGCTGCGCTACCCGGGACTGCCCGGCGATCCCGCGCACAAGGTGGCCGCCGGGCAGATGCGGCGCTTCGGGTGCGTGCTGTCGTTCACGCTGCCCACGCGCGCGCGTGCCGAACGGTTCCTGGCCGGGCTGCGCCTGGTCGACGACGCGACGAGCTTCGGCGGGGTGCGCTCCACCGCCGAGCGCCGCGGACGCTGGGGCGGCGACGCCGTACCGGAGGGCTTCATCCGGTTCTCCGCGGGCGCGGAGGACACCGCCGACCTGGTACGGGACGTCCTGCGGGCGCTGGACGCCGCAGCGGGCTGACCCGGTCCGGCGGGGGCCGGGTACCTCGGGGGAGCGGTCCGGCGGCGCCTCGGGAAAGCCGTCCGCCGGGGCCTTGGGGAAGCGTGGGGCCATGGGGAAGCATGGGGTCCGAGGAGCCGTCGAACCGCCGTCCGGGGCGGTTCGACGGCCCGCCGCCAACCGCCAGGAGAACCCATGGAGCACGACGACTCAGCGGACCCGGTCGAGCACGGGGAAGCGGGGGAACGCGACGCCGCGCCGCCGGCGCCCGGTACTCCCCGGATCGACACCGGCAAGGCGCACTCCGCGCGTGTCTACAACCACATCCTCGGCGGCAAGGACAATTATCCCGTCGACGTGGCCGCGGCCGACGCCCTGCTGGCGGCCTGGCCCAAGCTCGCCACCAGCATGCGGATCAACCGCGACACGATGCGGCGGATGGCCCGCTGGCTGGCGGCCGAGGCCGGCATCCGCCAGTTCCTCGACATCGGCACGGGCCTGCCGGCCGCGCCCAACCTGCACGAGGTGGTGCAGGAGGTGGCCCCGGAGAGCCATGTCGTCTACGTCGACAACGACCCGATCGTGCTGGCACACGCCCGCGCCCTGCTCACCAGCAGCCCCGAGGGGCGCACGGCCTACATCGACGCCGACATGCGCTCCCCCGAGCAGGTGCTGCACGCCCCCGAGCTCCGCCGCACGCTGGACCTCAGCCGTCCCGTCGGCGTCACCGTGATCGCGATGCTGCAGTTCGTCGAGGACGCGGAGGGCCTGGTGCGGAAGCTGACCGCCGCGCTGCCGTCCGGCAGCTACCTGGCGCTGACCACGGCCACCGCCGACCTCACCCCGGACGAGGTGACCGCCATGGCGGAGGAGTACACCCGGCGCGACGTGCCGATGTTCCTGCGCACCCGGAGCGAGGTCGAGGGGCTCTTCACCGGCCTGGAGATGGTCGACCCGGGCGTGGTGCCCATGAACCGCTGGAAACCCGAGCCCGGCAACGTGGCGCCCGACGAGGACGTCAACATGTACGCCGGCGTGGGGCGGGTCCGCTAGACGCGCACCCCCTGGGCCGCTAGACGCGCACCCCCTGGGACCGTGCCCGCCGGGGCAGGGGCGCCAAGCGCGGACGGGGCGGGGCCCGGGCCGGCCGGCACGGCTGTGGGCGCTGAGCCGTCCGGCGTCCACGCGACGGGCGTCACGGCGGCGTGCGGCACCGGGGCGTGCGGCACCGCGGAGGGCGCGGGCGCTGGGGAGAGCGCGGGCGTGCGGCAGCGCCTCGTTCCGCACACCGGAGGCCACCTCGTGGATGCCGAGCCCTCCGGAGCGGCGCCGCGTCATCACCGCGTACACCCCGAGTGAGCCGAGCAGCAGCACCGTGAGCAGGGTCTGGGCGGGGTGGAGGGCCACCAGGTAGAGCGCGTCACCGGTGCCCGCCTCCCGGGCCCTGTCCAGCACCCTGGGCAGGGACGGGTCGTACAGAAGGGCGGTGGGGAGCGCCGCGCCGGACGCCAGCAGGGGCAGGGTGACCACGCCGAGGACCAGCGCGCGCACGGCCAGCCGCCAGGGTGCGGGCCGGTCGCCGTCGGCCGTCACCAGCCTGAGCAGCAGCAGCCGCTTGCCGGGCGTCGCCCCGGTCAGCCAGGGCAGCAGCACGAACCACAGCGTGAACACCACGAGCGGCACCCGCAGCACGTTCTCCGCCCCGCCGCGACCGTCGTACGCCATGGCCAGCACACCGAACGCGGTCGCGCACGCGACCCCGAGCAGGTCCACCACCAGGGCGGTGAGCCGCCGGCCGAAGGCCACGGGGCGACGGGCCAGGACACGCTCGTCCAGCGTCTCCATCGTGGGCAGCAGGCGCGTCGGAGGTCCGGCGAGGAGCCAGCCGACGACCGCCCCCGCGGTGTTGATCAGCAGGTCGTCCACGTCGAAGAGGCGGTACGGGCAGGGGTAGACGCCCCAGAGGGCGGTGCCCTGGGTGAGCTCGAAGAACAGTGAGGCGCCGAAGCCGGCCGCCGCGGCGGCCCCTATCCCGCGGCGGACGTGGTAGCGCAGGAAGACGCCCAGCGGCAGCAGCATGACCAGGTTGAAGACCGCTCCCGCGACCGCCGGGTTGTGCAGCACCAGCGCGTCCAGCGTGACCTTGTGGTGCGCTTCCTTCCATATGTCACCGAAGGTGTTGCCCGGGACCCACTGGGGGTGGGCGACGGGCGCGAACGTCCGGCACATCCCGGGCGTCCGCCTGGGCAGCGGTACGACGGTCAGACAGACGGCGGTGACCGCGTAGTAGAGGAAGCCGCACAGGGACAGCGCACGCCACCGGCACAGCACGCCGTGCCGCCGGTAGAGGACGACGGCCGTCGGCAGGAACAGCACCAGGGCCAGCAGCGGGAAGAGAGCGGCGGCCGTCTTGATCGGCAGTACGTACGCGGCTGTCATGAGAGTGACTATACATGAGGTGTATACATGGAGTGTATAGAGGCGGGTTGGGGAGTCGCGGGACCGATCGCGGGCCGCGAGGGCCGCGTGAGGGGGTTGTCCGAGGGTCGCGGTGAGGAGTCGTCGAGGGCCGTGTGAGGGGGCGTCCGAGGGCCGTGTGAGGGGCGTCCGAGGGGCGTGTGAGGGGGCGTCCGAGGGCCGTCCGACAGCGCGTCAGGTGCCGGGTGAGCCACCGGGGGCCGCGGGGGAACCGTCGTGCCCGTCGTGCCCGTCGGGTGGCGGCGCGGAGAGGGGACGGGTGAGGGCGAGGGCGGCGGCGTCCAGGGGTGGCGTCTCGGGGGCCGGGCCGGCGGGGCCGAGGAGAGTGGCGACGGCGGCCCGCGGCCACACCAGGCGGGTCATCGGCCGGGAGAGGGTGAAGGCGTCGTAGAGGGCGGCCGCCGCGGCGGGGCGGTCGCCGGCTGCGGCCATCAGCCGGTCCACATAGCGTTGCAGGAGGCGCGCGGAAGCGGTGGGCGGTGCGCCGATGGCGTTCGGGTAGAGGACGTCCTGCGTGGTGGCCATCGACCAGGCGCCCTCCGTGGTGCGTGCGACGGCCCGCTGGATGCGGCGCGCCGTCCCGGGCCGCCGGCCGTGGCGGGCCAGTCCCTGGTGGAGGGCGACGGCGCCCTGGGCGGCGACGGACATGCCGTGGCCGTAGATCGGATTGAAACTGGCGAGCGCGTCACCGAGGACGACGAAGCCGTCCGGCCACCGCGGCAGCCGCTCGAAGCAGCGGCGCCGGTTGGCGGTGCTGTGCGAGCCGTGCACCGGGCCCTCGGGCTCCGCGTGGGCGATGAGGTCGCCGACGACGGGGTGGCGCACACCGCGTGCGAAGTCCACGAACCCCGAGGCGTCGGTGGGCGGTTCGCCGCCCCGGGTGCCGGAGAGGGTGACCAGCCAGCGGCGGTTCTCGATGGGGACCAGGGTGGCGGTCCGGCCGGGCCTCGGCACCCGCGGGTCGGCCTGCACATTGACGAGCGGAAAGTCGGCCGGGGCGGCCGGGGGAGCCCTGAAGATCCTGGTCGCATAGGCGAGGCCGGAGTCGACGGTCACCTCCGGTGCGCCCGGCAGCCCGAGCCCGGTCAGCCACCGCCCGGCCTGCGAGCCCCGTCCGGTGGCGTCTACGACGAAGTCGGCCGCGAGCTCCGTCTCCCGGCCGCTCTCCTCGTCGCGCACGAGCACGCCGGTGACACGGGCGGCGCCGCCCAGCAGGCCGACGGCCCGGCCGGGCGGGGCCAGGGTGATCCGGTCGTGGGCGAGGACGTCGGTGCGGAGCACCCAGTCGAGGAGGTCCCTGCTGCAGGCCACGAGGTACTGCATCGACGGCCAGCGGCGGGCCCAGCCATGAGCGGACATCAGGACCAGTTCGTCGGGGACGCCGACCCTCCTCGCGCCGGCCGCGAGCCACCGTTCGGTGATGCCCGGCAGCAGCGACTCGGCGGCCCGGGCGCCGCCCGACCACATCAGATGGGCGTGCCTCGCCTGGGGCACGCCCTTGCGCGCGTCGGGGCCGTCGGGAAGGGGGTGGCGTTCCACGACGGTGACCCGGTCCAGGTGGCGGACCAGGGCGGCCGCGGCCAGCATTCCCGCCAGTCCGCCGCCGAGCACGACGGCGTGCGTGCGCGTACCCGCGCTGTGGGTTCCTTGCGCCATGCCAGCAGGCTGGGAGCCGGCCGGGGGCGGGTCAAGCGGCATGTCGTCTCTCTGTGTGGGTGGTGGCGGTTTCGGCCACGAGCGGTTCGGCCGCGGGGGTCTCGGCCACGGGCGGTTCGGGGGCGCGGGGGTGCTTCCGGACGGGGGCTTCCGGGACGGGGGGCTTCCGGGACGGGGAGCTTCCGGGACGGAGCCTGGCAAGGAAAGGCGGTCCCCGGACATGCCCGGATCCCGGGACGTGCCCCCGGATCCCGGGACGTGCCCGGTGCGCGGAAGTCGGCGTACGGAAGCCGGCGTGCGGGACCGGAGCGTAAACGGACCGCAGGGAACCGGAGCACGTCGAACCGCGGCGCACACGCCCCAGCGCCGACGGACGCCCCGACATCGGCTCGCGCCCAGCACCGCAGGACCACTCAGCGCCCTGGGAAGGCCTCGGCACCGGGGAACCGCACCCCGCGCCGGAGGACGCGCCTCAGCGCCGGGACATATACAGCTGGAACGCCCGGTACAGGAGGCGGTTGAGGGGGTAGTCCCACTCGCCGAGGTACTCCACGGCCTGTCCGCCGGTGCCGACCTTGAAGCGGAGCAGGCCGGCCAGGTGGTCGTCCTCGTCCAGGGTGTCGGTGATACCGCGCAGGTCGTAGACGGCGGCGCCGCGCTCGTGCGCGTCCGACAGCATCCGCCACTGGATGGCGTTGTTCGGCTGGACCTCGCGCTTACGGGCGGTGGAGGCCCCGTACGAGTACCAGACGTGCTCGCCGACGGTCAGCATGGTGGCCGCCGCCAGCAGATCCCCCTCGTGGTGGGCGAGGTAGAGCCGCATCCGGCCCGGGTCCTCGGCGGTCAGCGCCGTCCACATGCGCTGGAAGTACGCCGCCGGGCGCGGGACGAACCCGTCGCGCGCGGCGGTCTCCACATACAGCTCGTAGAACGCCGGCAGGTCGTCCCGGTCGCCCTGCACCACCTTGACCCCGGCCTTCTCGGCCTTCTTGATGTTGCGGCGCCACTGCTGGTTCATGCCCTGCCGGACCTCGTCCAGGGTCCGGCCGGCCAGCGGCAGTTGGAACACATGGCGGGGCTGCCCCGCGCTGAAGCCGTTCGCGTCGCCGGCCCCCGTGTCCCGCCAGCCCGTCGCGCGCAGCCGGTCGGCGACGGCCGCCGCGGCCGGGTCGTGGGCGGTGGGCTTCGCGTCGGAGAGCCGCTTGGCGCCCGGATCGGCCAGCGCGGCCTTGACCGTCTCCGCGTCCCAGCGCCGGGTGACGACGGGCGGGCCCATCCGCACGGCGAACGCACCCCGTGACCGGAGGTGGGCGAGCAGCGGATCGAGCCAGCGGTCCAGGCCGGGCGCGGACCAGTCGATGAGCGGCCCCTCGGGCAGGTAGGCGAGGGAGCGCCCGATGCCGGGCAGCGGGCGGAAGAGGACCAGCCCCGCACCGAGGAGCCGACCGTCGTCGTCCAGCCATCCCAGGCTCTCCGCCCGCCAGTCCGGCTTCACACCGGCCCAGGACGGGAGTTGCAGATGGCTCGCCGAGGGCCGGGACCTGACGAAGGCCAGGTGCTGCTCACGAGTGATGGGTGTCAGACGAAGGCCCATGCGGCACGCACTCCTCCGGTCGGCGCACCGCCAGCGTATGAGCTGCCGGCGCTCAGCGCACCGCAAGCCTATGGAGCCCCGCGGGCGTGCGTTCCGGCCCGGCCCCGGGCGTACTCCACCCGGGCGACCGAACGCACCCGGTCGGCCCGCCCCGGGCCCGCGCCGCACCCGACCCTGCCCTCACCCTCGCCTCAGCCTCCGCCCCCGCCCTCACTCCGACAGCCGCACCGCACCCATCACCCGGATCCGGACCGCAGTCTCCTCCCTCCGGCCGCATCCCCGGCCCCCGTCGTCCCCGGTCCCCCGGACGGCGGGGCGAGACGCGTCGAACGGCCCGAGCCTCCCCCCTCGTGGCTCGGGCCGTGTGTCCCCCTGGGTCTCCGCGCGGAGAACCGTATAAAACAGGCTAGTTGACTCTCTGTCAGTGTCCAATCACCCTACTGGCAGAGGGCTATCGACTTATTTATCGTTCCGCGGTTCATGGTGGGGAGGGTGGGTTTCGATATGGATCTGGCCCTGTTGCGCACCTTTGTGGCGGTGCACCGGGCCGGTTCCCTCACCCGGGCCGCCGCGCTGCTGGGGCTCTCTCAGCCGGCGGTGACCGCGCAGATCCAGGCGCTGGAACGGCAACTGGGGCGTCCGCTCTTCCTGCGGCAGGCGCGCGGGGTCACGCCCACCTCCATCGGCGACGAGCTTGCCCACAAGGCGGCGCCGCACCTGGACGCGCTGATGGAGATCGCGGAGAGCGGACTCGACGACGCGGGGCCGCTGCGTACCCTCCATCTCAACGGCCCTCCGGAGTTTGTCGCGGAGCGGGCCCTGCCTGCCCTGACGGCGCTGCCCGAGGACGGATACCGGATGGCGCTGCGTGCGTCGTTCGGGCATGCCGACGAGTCACTGGAGGGGCTTGCCGCCGGTCGGTACGACCTGGTCATCAGCACGGCCCGCCCCCGGGGAGCGCTGCTCACGGCGACGGCGCTCTGCGACGAGGAGCACGTTCTGGTCGCGGCCCCCCGCTGGGCGGCCCGCATCCCTCCGGGCACTCTCCGGATGAAGGGTGCCCTTGCGATCGAGGACATGCCGGTGGTGGAGGTCCATGAGTCCCTGCCGCTGGTCAGCCGGTACTGGGCCGAGGTCTTCGACTGCCTGCCCGCCGCCTCCGGCACCGTGATCGTGCCGGACCTGCGGGCCGTGCTCAGTTGTGTGATCTCCGGCGCCGGTCTAGCCGTCCTGCCTCGCTATCTCTGTGCCGCCGCACTGGAGCGCGGCGAGGTGGTGGCGCTGCTGAACCCGCCGGTGCCGCCACTGCGCACCTACTTCCTTGTGGTCCGCACCGGCACCCTTGCACTGCCCCCCATCAACCGGGCACACGAGTGGCTGCTCCGGGCCGCGCTTGACTGGGACTGACCCGCGGCCGGACCGCTCTGGAGCCGCGACCGGTCCGCTCCGGGATGTTTCACGTGGAACATGCCGGGCCACATTCCTCCCATGACCGTCCGACCCGTGGTCAAACGCACCGCACGCGCCATCCTGCTCGACGGCGATGATCTGGTCCTGATCAAGCGGACCAAACCCGGAGTCGACCCGTACTGGGTGACCCCCGGCGGCGGGGTGGAGCCCGGAGACGCCACCGTGATCGATGCCCTCCACCGCGAGGTGGACGAGGAACTCGGCGCCAAGATCTTCGATGTGGTGCCCTGCTTTGTCGACACCGTGGAGCACATCGGCGAGGACGGCGGCGCCACCGGGGTCAAGGTGCAGCACTTCTTCGTCTGCCGTCTGGAGTCCATGAACGCCGCCCTGCGGCATGGCCCGGAGGTCGACGCTCCCTGCGGGGAGTATGAGATCGTCCATGTGCCCTTCACCCGGGTCGGCATCGCCTCCGTCCACCTGGTCCCGCTCTCGCTGCGGCACTACCTCGACGGCAATATCGAGGGGGTACGGGCGCTGCACGCGCCTGACCTGGGGTAAGGGGCGCGGGCGGCTGAGCCATGGGGGCGATGAAGGTCTCGGACACAACGGGCCTACGCCGACGCTAGTACGTCCGGTTACTCCCTCCGTCAGACGCCGGGCGGGGCTCCCGCCCGGCACCGTGGCGGACATGAGACTCCAACGCCGGCCCCGCCGGGCCCTCCTCGTCGTCCACACCGTCTCCTCCGTCGGCTGGCTCGGACTCACGCTCGGGCTGCTGGCGCTCGGCGTGACCGCGGCCACCTCGGGCTCCCCCGAGGTCGCGGAGGCGTCGTACCGCTCGATGAAGGTGTTCGCCGACTGGCTGAACATCCCGATAGCCCTGCTGAGCCTGGCGTCGGGCGTGGTGCTCTCGCTCGGCACTCCCTGGGGGCTGGCGCGGCACCGCTGGGTCTACACCAAGTTCTGGATGACCCTCGCCGCCACCGGGCTGACGATCTTCGCCCTCCGGCCGGAGATCACCGGAGCCGCTCAGCAGGCGATCGCGGGCCAGCCGGTCACCAAGGCGTCGGACCTCGTCGTCGCCCCCTCGGTCGCCCTGGCCACCTATGGCTTTATGACGGCGATCTCGGTGCTGAAGCCCTGGGGGCTGACCAAGCGTGGCCGAAAGCTGAGGTCCCGTGCCCACAAACCGGTGGACGTCACGGTGCTGCGTCCGACAGCCTGACCTGCGTGTCGACACCTTCCCTCACCGCACTCCCCATCCGCCGTCTGACCCTCCGCGATCTTCAGGCCTGCGCGGATCTGTCCGAAGACCGCGGCTGGCCCCGTGAAGAGCACAAGTGGGGCCTCCTCCTCACCGCCGGCACCGGCTACGGCATCGACGACCCGCGCGGCGGCCTGGTCAGCGCCTGTGTCCTCACCTCCTACGGTCCCCCGGACACCCCCGGCCTCGGCGCGGTCGGCATGATGCTGGTCGCCGAACGGCATGCCCGGCAGGGAGTCGGGCGCAGGATGATGCGGCATATCGTCGACACCGCGAGCGGCACACCCCTCACCCTCTACGCCACGCCCCAGGGACGTCCGCTCTACGAGGAGCTGGGCTTCAAGGCCATCGGGCAGGCCCCGACGCTGAGGGGGCGCTTCGTGCCGGACGGGACTCCTACGCTCGGCACCCGCCCCGCGGTGGCCGAGGACCTGCCCGCCATCCTCCGTCTCGACAACGCGGTCTTCGGCACCGACCGCACCCATATGATCACCCGCCTGCCCGCCTTCGCCGACCAGCTCCGGGTCGCCGAATCCGACGGCGAGATCACCGGATACGCGGCGGCCTGGCCGAACGTGACCACCCAGGTCGTGGGCCCGCTGGTCGCCCGGGACCTCGGGACCGCACAGGCCCTGATCGCCTCTCTGGCCGCCGGCACGGACCTGCCCCTGCGAACCAATGTCGACAGCCGCCACGAGAAGCTGGTGGCCTGGCTCAAGGAGCGGGGCCTCACCTCGAACAGCACCGACACCGTGATGACTCTCGGCATCCCGGACCTCCCCGGTGACTGGACCCGGAACTTCGCGCCGCTGACCGTGGCCACGGGCTGACCGAGCCCCCGAGGCTCGCCCCCGCAGGGAGCCGCCCACCGCGACTGCCCCGACCCGCCCCGGGCTCGCCCCCGTGCCCCGGCTACGGTGAGCCGGGGCACGTATGCTCGGCAAACATGGGAGAACTCGACATACGACCGGCCGCCGTGGAGGACATCCCGGCCATCGTGGAGATGCTGGCCGATGATCCGCTGGGGGCCACCCGGGAATCGCCGGACGACCTGGCGCCCTACACCGCGGCGTTCGAGCGGCTGGCCGGCGACCCGAACCAGCACCTGGTCGTCGCGGTGCGGGAGGGCCGCGTGGTGGGCACCCTCCAGCTCACCGTCATTCCCGGCCTGTCCCGGCGGGGCGCCACCCGCTCCATCATCGAGGGAGTGCGGATCCACGCGGAGGAGCGCGGCAGCGGCCTGGGCAGCCGCCTGATCACCTGGGCCGTCGACGAGTCACGGCGCCAGGGCTGCCACCTGGTCCAGCTCACCTCGGACATGACCCGTACCGACGCCCACCGCTTCTACGAGAGGTTGGGGTTCACCGCCACACACCTCGGGTTCAAGCTGGCGCTGTGACCGGGGCGATGGGGACGGAGCGGTGGTTGGCGGGTGTTTCACGTGAAACACCCGCCAGCGTTCACCGCCACCGCCCCCGTCGCCCGCACTCCCCGCCGCCCCCACTCCCCGTCACCACCGAGGCCGTCGCTATCGCCGAGGCCGTGCCCTCGCCGTCGCCCTAACCGCCCTCGCCCTCGCCAAGGCCAACGCGTCGGCTACGCCGGGAGCGGCCGCCATCCGTCCGGGTCCACCCCGCCCGGCACCGGGGCGCCCTCGTCGTAGGGCTGGCGGGTGAAGACGAACGACCCCAGGTCGAGGTGGCTCACCGAGCCATCGGGCCGGCGCACTGCACGGAGGACCTCCCCGGCGTGGTAACCGCTGAGGCCGGTCCAGGTGCCGTCGGCGTTGGCCCGGAACCGGGCCGCCCGTCCACTCGCTCCCAGCGGGCCGAGTTCCAGCGCTCCCCCGGCGGTCAGCCGCAGGGCATGGGCCTGGGTGCCCCAGTACCAGGGCCCTGCGAGTTCCAGGACGGCCGGGTCCACCTCGGTGAGCGGCCGCCAGGGTTCCGGGATCGGCGGCTCGGCCTCGGCGACGATCCGCACCAGGTCGCCGGCCAGGGCACTGGCGGCCGGGCCCGAGGTGCAGTTGGTGAGGACGACGGCACCGAGCCGCTCCTCCACACTGACCATCAGGCCGGCCAGGAACCCGGGCAGCGAGCCGGAGTGCCCCACGAGGACCCGTCCATCCCGGGCCTGGATCTGCATGCCGAGGCCATAGGCGTACCCGGCCGACACATCGGCGGTCTCGGCGGGCGCCGAGGGAGTCCGCATCTCGCGCAGGGACTCGGCGCCGAGCACCCGGTCGTCGCCCTCCATGAGGAAGAGGCCGAACAGTGCCAGGTCGCCGGCCGTGGACCACAGTTGCCCTGCGGGCGCCATCAGGCCCAGATCCTCCACGGGCTCGGGCAGCATCACATCCGCCCAGGGATGCACGGCCCAGCCTCCGGCGTGCGGGGGCCTCGGCTCACGGCTTGTGCGGCGCAGGCCCAGCGGTTCCAGCACCTCACGGCGCAGCGCCTCCTCCCAGGGGGCGCCCCGTAGCTTCTCGACGAGGGCGCCCAGCAGCGTGTAGCCGGGATTGGAGTAGTGGTGCCTGCGGCCCGTCGGATGTCGGAACGGTGCCTCTCCGAGGACGTCACCGAGGGTGGGCCGCAGGGAACTAGGGCTCCGTTCCCACCAGGGCGCCGGCCCTTCGGCGGACAGGCCGCCGGTGTGGGCGAGGAGTTCGGCGATGGTGACGTCCCCCGCCCCCGTGCCAGGGAGGTGCTTCTCCAGCGGGTCACCGAGGTCCAGCAGGCCCTCGTCGCGCAGCCGCATCACCAGGACGGCCGTGAACGTCTTGGTGATCGAGCCGACCCGGTACTGCACCTGCCCGTCGGGCGCATGGCCGGGCACGCATGACCGCGCGCCGTGCCAGACGGTCTCGCCCTCGCGGAACACCGCGGCCACCACGGAGGGCGTCCGGCCCTCGCGCTGGGCGGTGGCGAGCCGCTGGAGCAGTGCACGGGAGGTGGCGGGCAGCAGCGCGGCGGTGCCGGGCGGGGGTTCGGCGGAAGTGGGTGTCGTCATGGGGCCAGTCCATCGCCGGGACGGGCCGGGCGTCGAGCGGATTTCCTGGTGCCGGCTCCCCTGGCGGCCCGCGCCCCACCGGACCGGCAACCCGCCTCGGCGCCCCCTGGGGCCGCCCGGGGCGGCCGTCAGGCGGCGCACCCCGTGGACGTTACGCGGGCCGTGGGAAGAAGCGTGCTTCCGGGAAGCGGGCCGAAGGGCCTTCGAGCAGGTCGTGGTCGTCCCGGCCGCGCAGCCAGCGGTCGAAGAAGGCGGCGAGGTGGGCGCGGTCCGCGGCGATCGCACGGCCAGGGGGAATCGTGCCGATGTTCTCCTCGACGGTCCCGCCCGGCAGACCGAGCCGGGCGGCGATCTGCGGGACGAGCGCCTCGGCGTCCGTGTACGTGGCGTGCTGGGCACCGCGCAGCGCGAGCCCCCGGTGCCAACCGGTGCTGAGCCGCCACAGCGAGGCCCAGGACGGCTCCGTGCCGAGGTCGTCGCCGTCCTTGCCGACCAGCAGGAACGGGCGGTCGAGACCGTCGGAGGCGACGGTGGAGAGGTTGCCGGGGTCGGTGTCTTCCTGGCGAGGACCGATTCAGGGTTCCCGATCGCCACGTGGATGCCCACCCGGCTGGCAACCGGGCCTGCCGACGATCCCGCCACCGGGCCCGCCACCGGACCTACCGGCGGCGCGAAGGCACCGGCTCCCCCGAACCTCAGCGCCGCACGCCGGAGCGCGCGCTCCGGCGGCGTCCGGCCGTCGCGCCGCGCTCGCGTGACCGCGGGGTCCGGGACCGGGGGCGGCCGGCAGACTCCGGTGCACCGCCCCGTCCGGCCGCGTGCCGTACGCCGGAGGGCCAGGTCAGCGTGATGCTGCCATCCGGCGGGAGCGCGTGCCAACGCTCCGCGAACGCGTCCATCCGCGCCAGTATGCGTTCGACCAGGGGGGACCCGGAGCCGTCGAGCTCTGCGACGAGGTCGAAGCAGGGCGGCAGCTCGTCGCGGTGCCCGGCGCGCAACTGCCAGAGCCACTGGCAGACGGAGGCGAGCCGCTCGGAGCGTGCCATGTCGGCATGCTCCGCGGCCGTGGGCGGCCGCTTCGCCTCACGGCGGGCCTGACGCCTCCGCTCCGCCGGATCGAGCGGCCAGAAGATGTTGTTCCGCCCCGCGGCGATCCGGCCGAACGCCCCACCGGAGAGCCCCGCCTCCACTTCCACCATGAAGTGCACGGCGTCATGCGGGATGTGGTCGTCGTAGCCGGGCCCCTGACGCGGCGCCAGCTCGGGCCGACGCTCACGGACCACCGTCATCGCATACCGGCGCGCGGGCAGCTTGGTGAACGTCACATCCATGGCGACCACGCTATGCGGTCACCCACCCGGATTCACCCGAATATCGGCCCGCGCCCGCACGTCCCGCCCGCCCAGCACCACCTTCGCCGACGGCCGTGACTCCTCCTGAGGGCGCGGCTCACCCGTCCCCGCCTGATCCGGCGATCTGCGCCTGGCGCCCTGACAGGTCGGGGACGGCTCTTCGCCTCGGCCCCTCGGGTCAGAACGAGGACACGTTCGCGCCCCTCAGTCGAGACAGAACTCGTTGCCCTCGATGTCCTGCATCACGAGGCACGACTCGTTGACTCCATCGGCAAGCAGTAGCCGCACGCGCACCGCGCCGAGCGCGACCAGTCGTGCGCACTCGGCCTCAAGTGCGGCCAGGCGCTCTTCACCCACCAGCCCGGTGCCGACCCGCACGTCGAGATGCAGCCGGTTCTTGACGACCTTGCCCTCGGGAACGCGCTGGAAGAACAGGCGCGGGCCCGCGCCTGTGGGATCAACGCACGCGAACGCCGAACCCTGACGCTCCGGCGGCAGCGCGCGGTCGAAATCGTCCCACGTGGCGAACCCGTCCGGTGGCGGCGGAACGACGTACCCCAACACCTCGCACCAGAAACGAGCGACGCGCTCAGGTTCCGCGCAGTCGAAGGTGATCTGGACCTGCTTGACCGACGCCATCGGCACACCCTAGTGGCGCGTGGTGTGCACCGAGACCCCGGGGTGTCTGAGAACCCACGCCCCAGCCCACTACGTCCCCGCCATGTCCACGAACCGTGAATAGTGGCCCTGGAAGGCCACGGTGATCGTGGCCGTGGGGCCGTTGCGGTGCTTGGCCACGATGAGGTCGGCCTCGCCGGCGCGTGGGGACTCCTTCTCGTAGGCGTCCTCGCGGTGCAGCAGGATGACCATGTCGGCGTCCTGCTCGATGCTGTTGTGGGCGAGGATGCCGTCCGCGACGAAGTTGTGCGTGCCCTTCACGGTGGCGTCGAAGACCGGCTGCTCACCGAGCGGTTCGATGGCGGCCACACGGTCCCAGAACACGTCGTCCTGGTCGTCGGACGACGTGCCGGGGCGCGACGTGCCGGTGCGCGTGTCGCCGGCGTCGATCACCCGGCGGAACGTCCGCGCCCCGTCCTCGTCGGCCACCACCACGTACACGCGGCCGTCCTCGCGCTCCTCGATCCGGGCGACGATCCCGAACCGGGCCAGCAGGACCGCCACGCCGTCGGCCAGCTCCCGGCTCGACGCGGCGTAGGCGGCGTAGGCGGCGTAGGCGGCGTAGGCGGCGTAGGACGGGGCCGTTCCGGAAGAGCGGGCGCCGGCGTCCGGGGAGACGACGTCCACAGCGGCCGCGCACGCGTCGCCGCCCGCCCAGAGGCGCCGCAGGAAGACCGCCACCTCGGCGTCGGCGGCGGCGTACACCTCCTCCGGAACCCGCGCCGCGCGCCCCCGCGTACCCCCCGCAGCGCCCCCGACCTCGTCCGCCAGGGCCTCGATGCGGGCCGCGGGCCAGTCGAGTCCCGTGCTCAGCGGGGCCGGAATACGCCGCGGCACCGCGAGCATGTCGCCGACGGCCAGCTCCCCCAGCGGCCGCCAGCCCGCTCGGGTGCGGAACGGATGGTTCGCCGTCGCCTTGACCTGGCGTCCAGACGCCAGCCGCAGCCGGAACACCTGCTTCGTACCGGACGAGAAGACGTTCGTGACCGGTGCCCGCACCAGCCGCCCGTCCTCGTCGAGCGACCAGACCAGAACGCCCTGGTGGCCGTCCGCCATCAGCTCGGCGAACGTGACCGGCGCGCCCGTGTCCGCGCGGAGCAGCGTCGTGTCGGCGGTCATGCAGCCCGACTCGCGCAGGTCGGAGACCATGGGCTTCTTGTCCGTACGCTGCTCGGGGCCGCGGTTGAGCTGGGAGAGGGCGATGACGGGCAGCTCCAGCTCCTTGGCCAGCAGTTTCAGGTTCCGCGACATGTCGGAGACCTCCTGCTGACGGCTCTCCGGGCGCCGGGAGCCGCCGGACTGCATGAGCTGCAGATAGTCGATGACGACCAGCCGCAGGTCGTGACGCTGCTTCAGGCGGCGGCACTTCGCCCGGATCTCCATCATGGAGAGGTTCGGCGAGTCGTCGATGAACAGCGGAGCCGCCGTCACCTCGGGCATCCGGCGCGCCAGGCGCGTCCAGTCGTCGTCCGTCATCGTGCCCGAGCGCATATGGTGCAGCGCCACCCGCGCCTCGGCGGACAGCAGCCGCATCGCGATCTCGTTCCGGCCCATCTCCAGGGAGAAGATGACGCTCGGCAGGTTGTTCTTGATGGAGGCGGCGCGGGCGAAGTCCAGCGCCAGCGTGCTGTTGTGCGTGGGCACCATCGACGCGGTGGCCAGGTACATGTGGTCCGGGTGGTCCACCTGGACGCAGCGGACGGGAACGCTGCCGACCTCCCGCACCTCGGTGATGAACCGCCGCCCCGACAGGGGCGCGCCAGAGTTCCCGCGCTCCGCGTGCGTCCGCCTCTTGCTCTGAAGCCGGAAGACGTCGTCCGTCGTGCTGAAGGTGACGGTGCCCGCCGGGGTAACGGTGCCCGCCGGGGCCGGCGTCGTCTCCGGGCGGCCCTCGGGCACGCTCACGTCCTCGGTCGGTGAGCCGCAGCGGTAGCCGAGGCTCACGACCAGTTCACGGAAGTCCTCGGCCAGGGCCCACTCAGTGGCCGTGAACCGGATCGACCCACTGCCGGTGACCGTCCCGCCGGTGTCCAGCAGGCCGGCCAGCAGCGCCCGGCGCTGCGCGGCCGAAGCCCGCAGGTACTCCTGGGGGATGCGGTTGCGGCCGTCGCCCGTGACGCGCCGGAACAGCTCGGGGTCGGCGGGAGTGCGTTCGGGACCGGCAGGAGTGCGTTCGGCACCGGCGGGAGTGCGTTCGGCACCGGCAGGAGTGCGTTCGGCACCGGCAGGAGTGCGTTCGGCACCGGCAGGAGTGCGTTCGGGCTCCGCAGCGGCGACGCTCGCCGCTGCGCTGTGGCCGCCGCCCAGCCACGCGCCCAGCGTGTAGGGCGGCACCGGCAGCTCCCGGCCGGGCAGGTCGAGCGGGGCGGTGTTCCGCACGGAGTGGTTCAGGCGGTCGTCGTCCAGGCGGCGCAGCGTGGCGGCGATCTCCTTGGTCGTCCTGACCGCGGCATGGTCCCGCCGGCCGGACGGACCGCTCTCGCCGACGGCGCCCAGGGAGGCTCCGGTCTCGGTGAGCCACTGGTGGTCGGCGTCGGCGACCACCGTGGTCCCGTCGTCGAAGGTCACCTCGTAGCAGGGGCGGTCGACCATGACGTCGGTGGCGGCGGTCACGCGCGTCGGCGTCCCGTCCGCGGCGATCAGGTGGTCTCCGACCTCCACCTCTCCCATCGTCGTCCAGCCGGTGGGGGTGGGGAGGACCGTGTCCAGGGCCAGGGCCTTGCCCATGGCGGGCCGCGCCGCGATGACGATCATCTGGCCCGGGTGCAGGCCGTTCGTCAGGGAGTCGAAGTCGGTGAAGCCGGTGGGCACACCGGTCATCTCACCGCTGCGGGACCCGATCGCCTCGATCTCGTCGAGCGCCCCCTCCATGATCTCGCCGAGCGGCAGGTAGTCCTCGCTGGTGCGCTGCTCGGTGACGGCGTAGATCTCGGCCTGGGCGCTGTTGACGATCTCGTCGACGTCGCCGTCGGCGGCGTAACCCATCTGGGTGATACGGGTGCCGGCCTCGACCAGGCGGCGCAGGACCGCGCGCTCACGGACGATCTCCGCGTAGTACTCGGCGTTGGCCGCGGTCGGCACCGTCTGCACCAGACTGTGCAGGTAGGCGGCGCCACCGACGCGGGTGATCTCGCCACGGCGGGTGAGCTCGGCGGCGACCGTGATGGGGTCGGCCGGCTCGCCCTTCGCATAGAGGTCGAGGATCGCCTGGAAGACGGTCTCGTGGGCCGGGCGGTAGAAGTCGCGGCCCTTGAGCACCTCGACGACGTCGGCGATGGCGTCCTTGGAGAGGAGCATGCCGCCGAGGACGGACTGCTCGGCCTCCGGGTCCTGGGGCGGCACCCGCTCGAAGGACGCGCCGCCGTCCCAGCCGTCGCCCTCCCGGCCTCGTTCGTGCTGGTCGTCGCGGGTGCGGCGGCTGCCGGTCGAGCGGTCGCCGTCGGGACGGCGGCGGGAGGCGGGCAGACGGTCACCTGGTCCGCTGTCGGCCCACGGATCGTCCAAGGGCTCGGAAAGGCTCACCGGGCCACCTCCTCGCGTCCGCCGGGCGGACCTAGCCGTGCCCCTCTTTCCTACGGCACGGCACTGACAAAGTAAGAAGGCCCAGGTCCGGTTCGGGCGCGTCACTGAGTGGAGTCCGCGGTCTCAGAACGGGATGGGCGCCGCACTACCGTAGGCCGCTCCGCACCGTCAGCCAATCTGGTTATCCACAGGCACTGTGGATAACGGCCCCCAGGCTGTGGAGAACCCGCCAAAACCTGTGCACGAGCCGGTGGACAGCACTGTGAACAAGCCCGCCCGCTTCCCGGGAGACCACCCCTGACCTGGCAATTCAGCATCCACCGACTGTGCAGAAGAAAAACTTCCCCGGTCGGCTCAAGATCACCCCGGGCCCTGTACGAGGGTCCGCCCAAGCGAGGCGAGGTAATGGTCACAACCGCATTGCGTCTCTTACCTGTGGAAGATTACATTGGTGCTTATGACACAGGCTCCCGCGGCGGCCGACCGCGCCCCGCAAAAGAAGCACCGGCGGCACGACCGGGAGATCCTCACACTCGCCATCCCCGCCTTCGGCGCGCTCGTCGCCGAGCCGCTCTTCGTCATGGCCGACAGTGCGATCGTGGGCCACCTCGGCACCAGCCAGCTCGCCGGACTCGGTGTGGCCTCCGCGCTCCTCACCACCGCCGTCAGCGTCTTCGTCTTCCTGGCGTACGCCACCACGGCCGCCGTGGCACGCCGCGTCGGCGCCGGCGACCTCCAGGCCGCCATCCGGCAGGGCGTGGACGGCATCTGGCTCGCCCTCATCCTCGGCGTCGCCATCATCCTCGCCGTCCTGCCCACGGCACCGGCACTCGTGGCGCTCTTCGGCGCCTCACCCACCGCCGCCCCCTTCGCGGCCACCTACCTGCGGATCTCGGCCCTCGGCATCCCCGCCATGCTGATGGTGCTCGCCGCCACCGGTGTCCTGCGCGGCCTCCAGGACACCCGCACCCCGCTGTACGTCGCCATCGCGGGCTTCGTCGCCAATGGCGTTCTCAACGCGGGCCTGGTCTACGGGGCCGGTCTCGGCATCGCCGGCTCCGCCTGGGGCACCGTCATCGCCCAGTGCGGCATGGCGGCCGTCTACCTCACCGTCGTCGTCCGCGGTGCCCGCCGGCACGGCGCCTCGCTCCGGCCCGACGCCGCCGGGATCCGCGCCAGCGCCGGTGCGGGTGCGCCCCTGCTGGTCCGTACGCTCTCACTCCGGGCGATCCTGATGATCGCCACCGGGGTCGCCGCCCGGCTGGGAGACGCCGATATCGCAGCCCATCAGATCGTCCAGTCGCTCTGGAGCCTGCTGGCCTTCGCGCTCGACGCCATAGCCATAGCCGGCCAGGCGATCATCGGCCGCTATCTGGGCGCGGAGGACGCCCAGGGGGCCCGTGAGGCCTGCCGCCGGATGGTGCAGTGGGGGATCGCCACCGGTGTGGTGCTGGGCCTGCTGGTGGTGGCGGCACGGCCGCTGTTTCTGCCACTCTTCACTTCGGACGCCACCGTCAAGGACGCCGCCCTGCCCGCCCTGCTGGTGATCGCCGTCTCGCAGCCGATCTGCGGAATCGTCTTCGTCCTGGACGGTGTCCTGATGGGCGCCGGGGACGGCCCCTATCTGGCCTGGGCGATGCTGATCACGCTGGCCGTCTTCACACCGGCGGCGCTGCTGGTGCCCGTGCTCGGCGGTGGACTCACCGCCCTCTGGGGGGCCATGACGCTGATGATGGTGGTGCGGATGCTGACGCTCTGGCTCCGCTCCCGCTCCGGCCGCTGGATCATCACCGGCGCCACACGCTGACGCTCACCGCCGACCCGTCCTCGGTGGCAGCCCCGCCGGCTTCCGCCGGTTTCGGTTGTTTCACGTGAAACACCGTCCTTCCCCGGAAACCCCGGGGGGGTCGAACGACGGGAACGGCACAGCGTGGCAAGAGGCAGGGGGCAACGGGAACGGGAACGGCAACGGGAACGGCACAGCAAAGGGGCCGCACCCGAAGGTGCGGCCCCTGACGTGCTGTCGTACCGCGCTCGCTCAGGCGGCGACAACCTCGACGGTGACCTGGGCGGCCACCTCGGGGTGCAGACGCACGGACGTCGCGTGGGCGCCCAGCGTCTTGATGGGCGCGCCCAGCTCCACCCGGCGCTTGTCGACCTCGGGCCCGCCGGCGGCCTTGATCGCCGAGGCGACGTCGGCCGGGGTGACGGAACCGAAGAGGCGTCCGGCGTCGCCGGACCGCACGGCCAGGCGGACCTTGACGGCCTCGAGCTGAGCCTTGATCTCATTGGCCTGCTCGATGGTCGCGATCTCGTGGATCTTCCGAGCACGACGGATCTGCTCGACGTCCTTCTCGCCACCCTTGGTCCAGCGGATCGCGAACTTCCGCGGGATCAGGTAGTTACGGGCGTAGCCGTCCTTCACCTCGACGACATCGCCCGCGGCACCGAGGCCGGAGACCTCATGGGTCAGGATGATCTTCATCAGTAGGTCACCCTTTCCTCAGCGCGCGGTGGACGTGTACGGCAGCAGCGCCATCTCACGGCTGTTCTTGACGGCCGTGGCGACGTCACGCTGGTGCTGCGTGCAGTTGCCGGTCACACGACGGGCACGGATCTTGCCGCGGTCGGAGATGAACTTCCGCAGCATGTTCGTGTCCTTGTAGTCCACGTACGTGACCTTGTCCTTGCAGAATGCGCAGACCTTTTTCTTCGGCTTGCGCACAGGCGGCTTCGCCATGGTGTTTCTCCTGTGTGATCAAGAAGTGTGGGGTACGGCCCCTCAGAAGGGGGGCTCGTCCGAGTAGCCGCCGCCGCTGGAGCCGCCGCCCCAGCCGCCACCGCCGCCGCCCTGGCCACCGCCGGCCGGTGCGCCGGTCGCCCAGGGATCGTCGGCGGGCGCCCCGCCGCCGCCCCCCTGCTGACCGCCGCCGGGGCCGCCGCCCCAGCCGCCGCCCTGCTGGCCGCCACCGCCACCGCCGCCGAAGCCGCCCTGGCCGCCGCGGCCGGTGGTCTTGGTGACCTTGGCCGTGGCATTGCGCAGGCTCGCCCCGACCTCGTCGACGTCGAGCTCGTAGACCGTGCGCTTGATGCCCTCGCGGTCCTCGTACGACCGCTGCTTCAGTCGGCCCTGCACGATGACGCGCATGCCTCTCTGCAGCGACTCGGCGACGTTCTCCGCGGCCTGGCGCCAGACGGAGCAGGTCAGGAAGAGGCTCTCGCCGTCCCGCCACTCATTGGTCTGACGGTCGAAGGTACGCGGGGTGGACGCGACACGGAACTTCGCGACCGCCGCGCCGGAAGGGGTGAAGCGCAGCTCGGGGTCGTCGACAAGATTGCCGACGACCGTGATGACGGTCTCGCCTGCCATGGGGAACCTCTCGGCGGGTTTGCTGCTGGCTGCTTGTGCTGCTACTCGTGACCGGTACGCCGCTGAGCCGGACGGCTCAGTGCGTCTCGGGGCGGAGGACCTTGGTCCGGAGGACCGACTCGTTCAGGTTCATCTGGCGGTCGAGCTCCTTGACGACCGCGGGCTCTGCCTGCAGGTCGATGACCGAGTAGATGCCCTCGGGCTTCTTCTTGATCTCGTACGAGAGACGACGACGGCCCCAGGTGTCGACCTTCTCGACCTTGCCGTTGCCCTCGCGGACCACGGACAGGAAGCTCTCGATCAGCGGGGAGACAGCGCGCTCCTCGAGATCGGGGTCGAGGATGACCATCACCTCGTAATGACGCATGTGGAACCCACCTCCTTTGGACTCAGCGGCCACGGTCGTTCCGTGGCAGGAGGGTCGTGATGCGTTGTTCACCGGTGTCCGACGAGTACATCAGCCGCCACTGACAGCGCCATGCCGACTGGCTGTCCCGTGGGGGAGTACCCGGGCCTCGGCCTGGGCAGACACCGATGCAGACGGTACAGACTACCCGCACACCCGCTTCCGGTTGAAATCCGGCACCCACGGCTTGCAGTCTGTAAGCAACGGGTGTGTCCGGCACTACGATGCGCGGCCTCTTGCAGGAGGTGCCCTCCATGGCACATGCAATGCGATCAAACGCCGTGTCCGTCCTGTTCTCCGGCGACGGCAAGCCCCACCCCCTCCAGGATTCCCTGCTGGTGGTGACGCTGATCCTGGGGGCGATCGCGGCCCTCACCACGATCGACAGCGACCTCCACCTGCTCAGCTCCTGGACGGGCCTGATCGGGGTGCTCACGGGCGGCTACGGACAGTTCATCTCGGAGACCACCCGGGCCCGCTTCCTTCTGGTCATCGGGCTCGGGGCTGCCGCGATCGGATTCTTCATCGGCATGGCGCACGGCGGCCTCTTCGGCGGCCTCATCGGCTGAACGGCGCACCGGGAGGTGCCCTCCGCCCCGTCCGGATCTCCCGCCGGGGCGGAGGTTCCGCATGCCCGCGGACGAGCTTCCGCATGCCCGGACAAGGCGCTCACGGGGCGCAGTAGGCTTCGGCGCGAGAGCCGGAGCCCCTGACCCATGGGGACACACCAGCCCGAGGAGCGTCCCGAATGAGCCTGACCTTGAGGACCATCAGTCGTGAGCAGCATCTGGCGTACATCCAGAACCTGCCCGCGGCCAGTCACATGCAGGTCCCGGCGTGGGCAGACGTCAAGTCGGAGTGGCGCTCCGAGAACCTGGGCTGGTTCGAGGACAGAACGGGCGAGCTGGTCGGTGTCGGTCTGGTGCTGTACCGGCAGCTGCCGAAGATCAAGCGGTACCTCGCCTACCTGCCCGAGGGCCCGGTGATCAACTGGTATGCGCCGAACCTCGACGAGTGGCTGCGGCCGATGCTCGCGCACCTCAAGCAGCAGGGCGCCTTCTCGGTGAAGATGGGTCCGCCGGTGGTGATCAGGCGCTGGGACGCCGCCTCGATCAAGAAGGGCATCCAGAGCCCGGATGTGAAGCGGCTGCGGGACATCGAGGCGGACGTCATAGAGCCGCGCGCCTTCGAGGTCGCCGACCGGCTGCGCCGCATGGGCTGGCAGCAGGGCGAGGACGGTGGCGCGGGCTTCGGCGATGTGCAGCCCCGCTACGTCTTCCAGGTGCCGCTGGCCAACCGCTCCCTGGAAGAGGTCCACAAGAACTTCAACCAGCTGTGGCGGCGGAACATCAAGAAGGCCGAGAAGGCCGGCGTCGAGGTCGTGCAGGGCGGATACGACGACCTTCCCGAGTGGCAGCGGCTCTACGAGATCACGGCCGAGCGCGACCGCTTCCGGCCCCGACCGCTCGGCTACTTCCAGCGGATGTGGCAGGCCCTGAACACCGAGGACCCCAACCGCATGCGGCTGTACTTCGCGCGGCACAACGGGGTGAACCTCTCCGCGGCGACCATGCTGGTCGTGGGCGGGCACGTCTGGTACTCGTACGGGGCCTCGGACAACATCGGGCGCGAGGTACGGCCGTCGAACGCCATGCAGTGGCGGATGCTGCGGGACGCCTATGCGCTCGGCGCCACCGTGTACGACCTCAGGGGGATCAGCGACTCGCTCGACGAGTCGGACCATCTCTTCGGCCTGATCCAGTTCAAGGTCGGCACCGGTGGGCAGGCTGCCGAGTACCTCGGCGAATGGGACTTCCCACTCAACAAGCTGCTGCACAAGGCGCTCGACATATACATGTCGCGCCGCTGAGCGCGGCCGGGCCGGCGCGAGAGCGAACCTGGGCGGTGGCCACGGCCGAGGCAGACGAGGGTCACACCGGCTTCACCGGCGTATCCGGCAGAATCTCCGTCCATACATGACATACACCTCATACACCGCAGACACGAGAAAGGTTCCGGGACCGGCCATGGCGCTCACGCTGTACGTCGACACCGCGCGCTGGCGTGCACATCACAAACATGTGCTGGAGCAGTTCCCGGGGCTCGTCCCGGTCTGCAAGGGAAACGGCTACGGCTTCGGTCACGAACGTCTCGCGGAGGAGGCGACGCGCTTCGGCTCGGACGTCCTCGCCGTCGGTACCACGTACGAGGCCGCCAGGATCAAGGACTGGTTCAGCGGTGACCTGCTGGTCCTGACGCCGTTCCGGCGTGGCGAGGAGCCGGTGCCGCTGCCCGACCGGGTCATCCGGTCCGTCTCGTCCGTCGACGGGGTGCACGGACTCGTCGGCGCCCGTGTCGTCATCGAGGTCATGTCGTCCATGAAGCGGCACGGTGTGAGCGAGCGCGACCTGCCCCTGCTGCACGCGGCCATCGAGGACGTGCGGTTGGAGGGCTTCGCCATCCACCTGCCCCTGGACCGCACCGACGGCTCGGACGCCGTCGAGGAGGTCATCGGCTGGATGGACCGGCTGCGGACCGCCCGGCTGCCGCTGCACACCATGTTCGTCAGCCATCTGAAGGCGACGGAGCTGGCCCGCCTCCAGCAGCAGTTCCCGCAGACCCGCTTCCGCGCCCGGATCGGCACCCGGCTCTGGCTGGGGGACCACGAGGCGACCGAGTACCGCGGTGCCGTCCTCGACGTCACCCGGGTCGTCAAGGGCGACCGCTTCGGCTACCGGCAGCAGAAGGCCGCCTCCGACGGCTTCCTGGTGGTCGTCGCGGGCGGTACGTCGCACGGGGTGGGCCTGGAGGCTCCCAAGGCCCTGCACGGCGTGATGCCGCGCGCCAAGGGCGTCGCCCGCGCCGGCCTGGCGACGGTCAACCGGAACCTCTCCCCGTTCGTCTGGGCGGGCAAGCAGCGCTGGTTCGCCGAGCCGCCGCACATGCAGGTGTCCATCCTCTTCGTGCCGGCCGACGGCTCCCCCGAGCCCAAGGTGGGCGATGAGCTGGTGGCCCACCTGCGGCACACCACGACGCAGTTCGACCGGCTGGTCGACCGCTAGCCGAGGCTTCACCGCGAGGCTAGGCCCACCGCCAGCCCAGGCTTCCCCGCCGACGAGGCCTCACCGCCAGACGAGGCTCACCGCCGGCCGCGGCTTCCCCGCGCACGCGCACAGGACCCGCCGGGCCCGCTCACTCCCACCGGTGGTCCCCCGAGGCCCCGGCCCCGGGATCCTGCGCGCCCCAGCGCACCGCCTGAGCCCCCGCCGCGTGGGCCGCGTGCCGGGGTGGATGAGCCGCCTGGCCGAGGACGAAGACGTCCCTGGCGCCGTCCAGCACACCGCCCGAGGGATCGTCGTCACCGGAGCGCCGCACCGGGTCCCGTTCCGGCAGCAGCACATCACGCACCACCACCGCGCACAGGTAGAGCGTGCCCAGCAGGTGCAGGGCGATGACCAGGTGGTATCCGTCGGTCGGCAGGCCGCGGTGCTTGTCCCCGCTGGTCGTGTAGGCGAGGTACATCCAGATCCCCAGGAAGTACGCCGTCTCACAGGCCTGCCAGATCAGGAAGTCGCGCCAGCGCGGCCGGGCCAGGGCGGCCAGGGGGATCAGCCACAGCACGTACTGCGGCGAGTAGACCTTGTTGGTGAGCACGAACGCGGCCACCACCAGGAAGGCCAGCTGGGCGAAGCGCGGCCGGCGGGGTGCGGTGAAGACCAGGGCGGCGATGCCCGCGCAGGCCGCCACCATCAGGACCATGGCCAGGGTGTTCACCGTGCCGGTGGCCAGCGGGCTGCTCATCCGCTGGGAGAGGATCAGCCAGAAGGACCCGAAGTCCACCCCCCGCTCCTGGCTGAACGTGTAGAACTTCGCCCAGCCCTCCGGAGCCAGCAGCATCACCGGCAGGTTCACCACCAGCCAGGAGGCGACCGCGCCCGTGAACGCGGCCCGGAACTGCCGCCAGGCGCCGGCGCGCCAGCACAGCAGGAGAAGCGGGCCCAGCAGCAGCGCGGGGTAGAGCTTGGCGGCGGTCGCCAGGCCCAGCAGCACACCGAACGCGAGGGCCCGCCCACGCGCCCACATCAGCATCGCCCCGGCCGTGAGGGCCACGGCCAGCAGGTCCCAGTTGATGGTGGCGGTCAGCGCCAGGGCGGGCGCCAGGGCGACCAGCAGGCCGTCCCAGGGACGACGCCGGTGGGTGCGGGTGACACAGACGGCGACAAAGGCCGCGCAGATCATCAGCATCCCGGCGTTGACCAGCCAGTACACCTGCTCCCGGTGCTGCAGGGTGCCGCTGCCCGGAGTGAGCCAGGAGGCCACCTCCATGAACACACCGGTCAGGACCGGATACTCCAGGTAGTCCATGTCCCCCGGCAGCCGGTCGAAATACGGCACGAGACCGTCGGCGAAACCCCGGCCCTGGTAGAGGTGGGGGATGTCGGAGTAGCAGGCATGGGTGTACTGGGAGCTGGCCCCGAAGAACCAGGCACCGTCGTAGCACGGGAACTTCTGCACCATGCCCAGCGCGAACATTCCGAGCATGACGAGCGCGATGACCCGCACCGGAGTCCACCAGGAGAACCCCTGGAGCGCCCGGCGTCCCAGCGGGCCGCCGATCAGCTCACTGCCGGCCGCGGCGACCTCGTCCTCCCTGGTGGGCCGCACGGTCCCGGGCTCGTGGGCGCTCGTGGGCATCATCTCTGCACTGGGCATGCCGCCCATCCTGCCGTACGTGCCTGAGGAAGCCTAAGAAGACCGGGAACGGGTAGAGGGCCGTCCCCCCGGGGGGACGGCCCTCTACGGCCCTCGGAGGCCTCACACGGCCTCATGCAGCCACCGTTTCACGTGAAACACCGAGCGGTGACGGCGGTCACCGGACCGGCCCGGCGATCAACGGCTCAGCCCGATGGCCCTCCGAAGAGTTCCCCGTCGTCGTTGCCACCGTTACCGCCGTTGCCGCCGTTGCCGTTCCCGTTGGTGCCGCCACCGGGATCGGTGCCGCCATCGGTGGTTCCGGCGTCGGTACCCCCACCGAGGGCGCCGCCGTCGGTGGTACCTCCGTCGTTGGTACCGCCATTGGTCGTGCCACCGTTACAGGGGTACCAGGCACCACAGGTCTGGGAGTCCGACGGGGACGGGCTGTCGCTCGGACCGGAGTCGGACGGCGAGGGCGTGGGCGAGTCGCTCGGGCTCGCGCTGTCGGACGGCGACGTCGACGGCGAAGGGGTCGCCCCCACGACCTCACCGATCGGCTGGGGCTTGGTGAAGGGAATCGGCTTCTTCCCCTGGAGCGCCTGCGTCATGTAGTCGTGCCAGATCTGCGCCGGGAACGAGGCACCGTGGATCTTCTCCTCGCCACCCGTGCCGAACATCTCCAGGAACTGACGCTGCTTGTTCTTCTCGTTGTCGTCGAGGCGGTACATGGAGATCGCCGTGGACAACTGCGGGGTGTAGCCGACGAACCAGGCGGACTTGTTGCCGTCCGTGGTACCCGTCTTGCCCGCGACATCGCGGCCCTGCAGTTGGGCGGCGGTACCGGTGCCCTTGTCGACGACCGTCTTCAGCACATCGGTGATGTTGTCGGCGACCTGCGGGGTGAAGGGCTGCTCGACCTTGTCCTTGTGCTGGTAGGCGATGTCGCCCTCGTGCTTGACCTGCTTGACCGAGTACGGGTCGCGCTGCTGGCCGTGGGCCGCGAACGTCCCATAGGCACCGGCCATGCGGATGGCACTGGGGTCGGAGGTACCGATCGAGAACGAGGGGTAGTTGGAGCTGGCGAGACTGCCGTCGAGGACGCCTGCGTCGAGTGCCGCCTGCTTGACCTTGTCCAGTCCCACGTCCATGCCGAGCTGCACATACGGCGAGTTCACGGAGAACTGCATGGCCTCACGGAGGCTGATGAGGTAGTCCGGCTTCGTTCCGTACGACTCATTGCCGTCGTTGGTCTGGAGCCACTCCTTGCCTTCCTTGTCCGTCCAGACCGTGTGGTCGTAGTTCTTGATCTTGAGCTTGTTCATGCCGTTGAACATGCTCTTCGGCGAGACGATGGTCCGTTCGTCCTCGCCTTGTTCCGGGGGCCCATGGGGATCCCGTACGCCGTCTCTCATGGCGGCGGCCAGGACGAAGGGCTTGAAGGTCGAACCGACCTGAGCACCCGTCTGGTCGGCGTTGTCGGTGAAGTGCTTGGTGGCGTCCTCACCGCCGTAGATCGCCTCGATGGCCCCCGTACTGGGGTCGACCGAGGCGCCGCCGAACTGCACGTGTGTGTCCGTCTTCGGGCGTTCCTTGGGCTTGATCTTCGCCTTCCGGACCTTGTCCACGGACTGCTGCAGCTCATTGACCTTCTTCTTGTCGAAGGTCGTATAGATCTGGTAGCCGCCGCGCTCGAGGTTCGACTGCGGGATGTGGGCGGTGTTGACGACGTACCCGTTGGCCAGGTCGACCAGGTAACCGATCTGTCCGCTGAGCTGGCCGTTGGAGTGCGGGTCCTGCACGTGGGGGAACGCGGTGTACTTGGCCCGCTCCTGGGCGCTCATGTGGTGATACCTGACCTCCTGATCGAGGATCCAGCTCCACCGCTGCTCGGCGCGCGCCTTGTTCGCCGCCGCCGTGGCGGCCGGGTCGTAGTTCGTGTTGCCGGCCGGGTCGTAGTACGTGGCGCCCTTGAGGACCGCCGCGAGGAAGGCGCACTCGCTGGGGTCGAGGTTCTTGGCGTCCTTGTTGAAATAGGCATGGGCGGCGGCCTGGATGCCGTAGGCGCTGCGCCCGTAGTACGCCGTATTCAGGTACCCCGCCAAGATGTCGGTCTTGCGCACGCTGGCGCCCACCTTGATCGAGATGAAGAGTTCCTTGAACTTACGGCTGAAGGTCTGCTCCTGGTCGTCGAGCCGGGCGTTCTTCACATACTGCTGGGTGATGGTGGAGCCACCCTGGGTCTCACCGCCCTTGGCCATGTTGACGATGGCTCGGGCGATACCCATGGGGTCGACGCCCCTGTCCGTCCAGAACGTCTTGTTCTCGGCGGAGATGACGGCCCAGCGCATCGCCTCCGGGATGTCCTCGTATTTGAGGATCTGACGGTTGGCGCCCCCGCCGCCCGTGGCGACCATCTGCGTGCCGTCCGCCCAGTAGTAGACGTTGTTCTGGGCCTTCGCGGACGCGGCCTCGTTCGGCACGGTCACCATCGCGTACGCGAGGCCCGCGACCGCCAGGATGCCGCCGAAGAAGGTGACGAACATGCCGGTCACCAGGCGCCAGGAGGGCACCCAGCGGGCCCAGCCGTACTTGCCGGCGCGCGGGTAGTCGATGAATCGCTTCCTGGGCGCCGGGCCCCGGCCCTTGCCGCGTCCGGGGCCGTTCGGGCCGCCCGGGCCGCCGCCCCGGCGGCCTCGGCCGCCGTGACCGCCGCGGCCCGCGCCGTCGGCGGCTCTGCGCCGGCCGCCACGCTGTGCGGCGCGCCGGGCGGCGGCTCGGCCCTCATAGGGCCGCTCTTCGCCGGCGCCCGAAGCATGGGAGCCATAGGAGTCGTATGCGTCGGAAGGGGCGCCGGAGCCACGGGGCGCGGCCCGGCGACCTGGTGAGGCGCCGGACGCACCACGGCGGGCCGCGGCCCGTCCGCCACCTCCTGGCTGCGGCGATTTGCGACGGTGCTCGCTCATCGAAGGACTACTCCTCGGACAGGCGCTGGTCCGCCTGGGCACGACAACGGTTTTCCGGCTTCCCCCGACATACGGATGCGGCCTGGCTGGCGCTCACCCGCACTGCACCAGGGAGAACGACGAAAGGGGAGCGTCACTCGGTTCCCGGTGGTCTGCATGGCGCACAGACTACGCACCGTCAAAACCGGCGTAAGACGGAAGGCCGCCCAAAATCAGGCAACTCTTTCCTACGAATCCCTGATGTGATGCCGTTCACCGCTTCCCCACTTGTCGCATCCGGCAGGCCGTTCTATCGTCGAGATGTATCGAGCCGATACATCAGCACGAGATAAGCGCGGATCGCAGCACTGGATCCCGCCACCGCCCGGACCGTCCGCCCACCGTGCGGAGCGTCCGCGCGGACCGGTCGCGGAGACAGACCGGACGGCGGGTACAGCCAGACCGTGCAGAAGGAGGCGACGATGAGCCGGCGCTCGGGCATCCTCGAGTTCGCCATCCTCGGCCTGCTCCGTGAGTCCCCGATGCACGGCTACGAGCTGCGCAAACGGCTCAATACGTCACTGGGGGTGTTCCGCGCCTTCAGTTACGGGTCGCTCTACCCCTGCCTGAAGACTCTGGTCAGCCAGGGCTGGTTGATCGAGGAACCGGGCAGTACGGCGCAGGACGCCCTCGCCGCTCCTCTCGCGGGCCGCCGGGCCAAGATCGTCTACCGGCTGACCGCCGAGGGCAAGGAGCACTTCGAGGAGCTGCTGTCGCAGACCGGCCCCGACGCTTATGAGGACGAGCACTTCGCCGCCCGTTTCGCCTTCTTCGGACAGACGTCACGGGATGTGCGCATGCGTGTACTGGAGGGGCGTCGTAGCCGGCTGGAGGAGCGCCTGGAGAAGATGCGCGCCTCTCTGGCCCGTACCAGGGAGCGCCTCGACAGCTACACGCTGGAGTTGCAGCGGCACGGGATGGAGTCCGTGGAGCGCGAGGTGCGCTGGCTGAATGAGCTCATCGAGAGCGAGAGAGCGGGCCGGGACCAGCGGCAGCATGCCGACGCCGCCCCGACCGCCTCGGGGGACGCCGCTCAGCAGGACACATCGGGGACGTCGGGCGGCCTGCCCCGGTCCGGGGAGACCCGGCCGGATCCGTCCGACGACACCGCCAAGTAAGGACCTGCACGCCAGCAGGCCTTATCCGCAGAGATCACAGGGAGCAAGCGGAATGGGTTCGGTTCGTGTAGCCATCGTGGGCGTGGGCAACTGCGCCGCATCGCTGGTGCAGGGAGTCGAGTACTACAAGGACGCAGATCCGAAGACCAAGGTCCCGGGCCTGATGCACGTCCAGTTCGGCGACTACCACATCAGTGACATCGAGTTCGTCGCGGCTTTCGACATCGACGCCAAGAAGGTCGGTCTCGACCTGGCCGACGCGATCGGAGCCAGCGAGAACAACACCATCAAGATCGCCGATGTGCCGCGCACGGGGGTGTCCGTGCTGCGCGGCCACACGCTCGACGGCCTCGGCAAGTACTACCGCGAGACCATCGAGGAGTCCCCCGAGGCTCCGGTCGATGTGGTCCAGGTCCTCAGGGACAAGCAGGTCGACGTCCTCGTCTGCTACCTCCCGGTCGGTTCCGAGGACGCCGCGAAGTACTACGCCCAGTGCGCCATCGACGCCAAGGTCGCCTTCGTGAACGCCCTGCCGGTCTTCATCGCCGGTACCAAGGAGTGGGCGGACAAGTTCACCGAGGCCGGCGTCCCGATCGTCGGTGACGACATCAAGTCCCAGGTCGGTGCCACCATCACGCACCGCGTCCTGGCCAAGCTCTTCGAGGACCGCGGCGTCATCCTGGACCGCACGATGCAGCTCAACGTCGGCGGCAACATGGACTTCAAGAACATGCTGGAGCGTGAGCGGCTGGAGTCCAAGAAGATCTCCAAGACCCAGTCCGTCACCTCCCAGATCCGCGACCGCGAGCTGGGCGCCGACAATGTCCACATCGGCCCGTCCGACTACGTGGCCTGGCTCGACGACCGTAAGTGGGCCTATGTCCGCCTGGAGGGCCGCGCCTTCGGCGATGTCCCGCTGAACCTGGAGTACAAGCTGGAGGTCTGGGACTCCCCGAACTCCGCGGGTGTCATCATCGACGCCCTGCGCGCCGCGAAGATCGCCAAGGACCGCGGCATCGGCGGCCCCGTCCTCTCCGCCTCCTCCTACTTCATGAAGTCCCCGCCGGTGCAGTACTTCGACGACGAGGCCCGCGAGAACGTGGAGAAGTTCATCAGGGGCGAGGTCGAGCGCTGACTCCGCTCCTGGCACGGATCAGGGAGTCACAGCCCGGTTGACCGGGTTGTCCTGCCGTGAGCGGTCAAGAGGCCCCGGGCGCATGCCCGGGGCCTCTGCCGCTGGGGGCCATATGTGAGGCTGGGGCCATGGCTGTCGTCCGTGACCTGCGCGTGCTGCTGCGCTTCCCGGGCTTCCGGCGGCTCCTCGCGGTACGACTGCTCTCCCAGGGCGCCGACGGCGTGTACCAGGTCGCCCTGGCGACCTATGTCGTCTTCTCCCCGGAGAAGGAGTCCTCGGCCGGCGCCATCGCCTCCGCGATGGCGGTCCTGCTGCTGCCGTACTCCCTCGTCGGGCCCTTCGCCGGGGTCCTGCTGGACCGCTGGCAGCGGCGGCAGGTCTTTCTGTACGGCAATCTGCTGCGCGCCCTGCTGGCCGTGGCCACCGCCGCCTTGATGGCGGGCACCGCCCCCGGCTGGCTCTTCTACGCCTCCGCGCTCTCTATCACCGCCGTGAACCGCTTTGTCCTGGCCGGCCTCTCCGCGGCGCTGCCCCGGGTCGTCGACGCCGAGCGGCTGGTGCTGGCCAACTCCCTGTCCCCGACGGCCGGCACCCTCGCGGCGACCGTCTGCGGCGGGCTGGCCTTCGTGGTCCGGCTGGCGGGCCCGGACGAGAGCGAGCCCACGGCGGTGGTGCTGCTGGCCGCGGCGCTCTACCTCACCTCGGCGCTGGCCGCGCTGCGGATGGGCCGGGCCCTGCTGGGCCCCGGTGCCGGGGACGCGCGCCCCGGACTCGGCGTCGCTCTGGTGGGCACGGCGCGTGGCCTCGCGGCCGGCATCCGGCATCTGACGGCCCCGGGACGGCGGCCCGCGGCGCGGGCGCTGCTGGCGATGACGCTGATGCGGTTCTGCTACGGCGCCCTGACGGTGATGGTGCTGATGCTCTGCCGCTATGCGTGGCCCGCCGGGCACGGCGGGCCCGTGGGGGCGGGCGGCGGGCTTGCCCTGCTGGGGCTGGCGGTGAGCCTCTCGGGGGCGGGCTTCTTCGCCGCGGCCGTGCTGACGCCCGCCGCCGTGGCGCTGCTGGGCGCCGGCGGGTGGATCATCGCCTGTTCGGGGGCGGCAGCCGTCCTCGTGCCCGCGCTCGGGCTGCCCTTCGCCCCGGTGCCGCTACTGGTCGCCGCCTTCGTCCTGGGGCTGGTCACCCAGGGCGCGAAGATCTCGACGGACACCGTGGTGCAGTCCTCCGTCGAGGACCGCTTCCGCGGACGGATCTTCTCCGTGTACGACGTGCTTTTCAACGTCGCCTTCGTCGGCGCCGCGGGTGTCGCCGCGCTGATCCTGCCGCCGGACGGCCGGTCCACGACCCTGATCGTCACCGTGACCGTCGTCTATGCGGCGATTGCCGGGGCAATGGCCAGGTTTGACGGTCGGTAAGTGTCACATCAGGGCCACAGAGATTTCACCGGGTGCGGAGCACGTGCTCGGGGCCGGTAACTTACGTGGGTCTTATCCGCGCCAACGCGCCGCATCCAAGGGGGACCCCATGACCACGCCGCCGCCCCAGGGCCAGAATCCCTTCGCCCAGGGCCAGAACGCCTACGGGCAGCAGCCGCCGCCTCCCGCGCAGGGTGGCCCTGGCTACCCGCCGCAGCACGGGCAGCCGGGCACGCCGGGACAGCCGGGACAGCCGGGCCCCTCGCCCTACTTCAACCAGCCCGCTCCCGCCCCGATGGCTCCGACACGTCCGCGTCGCAGCCCGAGGTCGATCCTGCGGATAGTCGGCTTCGCCGTCGTCGTGGTGGTGGCCATCGGCGGCTGGTACGCCAGCCGGGACGACGCGAAGACCGCCGGCGTCGGCGACTGCATGCACCAGGGCAGCTCCGACCCCACCCACCCGGACTTGGAGGTCGTCGACTGCGGCGACGCCAAGGCGCAGTACAAGGTGCTCGCGAAGATCAATGGCTCCTTCGGCCAGACCGAGGCACAGGAGAAGTGCGCGGCCCAGGCCAAGGACTTCCAGTCCGCCTACACCGAGACCGGCGACGGGGACAGCTTCCTGCTCTGTCTGAAGGACTACAAGTAGAGGACTCCACGCAGGGATCGATCAGCCAGGACCGCCGGTAGGGATCAGCCAGGTCGCGGCTGGGAGTCCGCAAGAGGTCACACCACGACGACGGGCCGATGTTTCACGTGAAACATCGGCCCGTCGTCTATGACATCGATCCGTCGCCCACAACCCGACCGATCGTCCGCGTTCGGGAGGCAAGGGGTGATGTTTCACGTGAAACATCACTGCCCCTTCCTCATTCCCCCTCCGAAACACCCTTCTGCCGGCCCCGCCACCACTCCAGCAGCGCCCCCACCGCCTGGTCATGCTCCATCGGCCCATGCTCCAGGCGCAGGTCGAGCAGGAAGGAGTAGGCCTCGCCCACGATCGGCCCCGGGGGGATGTCGAGGATTTTCATGATCTGGTTGCCGTCGAGGTCGGGCCGGATCGCATCCAGCTCCTCCTGCTGCTGGAGCTGGGCGATGCGCTCCTCCAGCCCGTCGTAGGCACGGGAGAGGGCGGCCGCCTTGCGCCGGTTCCGGGTGGTGCAGTCCGAGCGGGTCAGCTTGTGGAGCCGGGTGAGCAGGGGCCCGGCGTCCCGCACATACCGGCGCACGGCGGAGTCCGTCCAGTCCCCGGTGCCGTAACCATGGAAGCGAAGGTGGAGCTCGACCAGGCGCGAGACGTCCTTCACCAGCTCGTTGGAGTACTTCAGCGCGGTCAGCCGCTTCTTCGCCATCTTGGCGCCCACCACCTCATGGTGGTGGAAGGAGACCCGTCCGTCCTTCTCGAATCGCCGGGTCCTCGGCTTGCCGATGTCATGCAGCAGGGCGGCCAGCCGGAGGGTGAGGTCGGGGCCGTCCTCCTCCAGGGCCATGGCCTGCTCCAGCACGATCAGCGTGTGCTCGTAGACGTCCTTGTGCCGGTGGTGCTCATCGCGCTCCAAGCGGAGGGCGGGCAGCTCGGGGAGCACATGGTCGGCAAGACCTGTCTCCACCAGCAGGGTCAGTCCCTTGCGGGGATGCGCGGAGAGCAGCAGCTTGTTGAGCTCATCTCGGACCCGTTCCGCGGAGACGATCTCGATCCGCCCGGCCATCGACGTCATGGCCGAGACGACCTCCGGGGCGACCTCGAAGTCCAGCTGGGCGGCGAACCGCGCGGCCCGCATCATCCGCAGCGGGTCGTCCGAGAACGAGGCCTGCGGGGTCCCCGGGGTGCGCAGCACCCGCTCCGCCAGGTCCCCGAGCCCGCCGTGCGGATCGATGAACTTCTTCTCCGGGAGCGACACCGCCATGGCGTTCACGGTGAAGTCACGGCGGACGAGGTCCTCCTCGATGGAGTCGCCGTAGGAGACCTCGGGCTTGCGCGAGGTGCGGTCATACGACTCGGACCGGAAAGTCGTGATCTCGATCTGGAAAGTCTGATCGGTCCCATCGACGTGACCGTTCTTGTGGCAGCCCACGGTGCCGAAGGCGATCCCCACCTCCCAGACCGCGTCGGCCCAGGGCCGGACGATCTTCAGTACGTCATGGGGACGGGCGTCGGTCGTGAAGTCCAGATCATTGCCGAGCCGCCCCAGCAACGCATCCCGGACCGAGCCCCCCACCAGCGAGAGAGAGAACCCGGCCGCCTGGAACCGGCGGGCCAGGTCGTCGGCGACGGGGGACACGCGCAGCAGTTCGCTGACCGCGCGGTGCTGCACCTGGTTCAGGGCGGTGGACTTGTCTTCGCTGGGCTTGTCTTCGTTGGCGTTCGGCACAACAGAAAAGGGTACGTGGCCGCGGTCACGCACCGTGCCTCCGAGGGGGCGTCCCGGAGCGGCCGCCCGGAGCCGGGGGGCGCCCACGGTCCCTCGTGCGCCCGTGATGACCATGGCTCCCGGTACCCTGCCCGGACCGGTCGGGCGATCGCACGGGGCAGTGCGTGGCGCGTGGCCACAGCGAGCCTCGTTACCATGCGGGGAACAGCTTTCCCGCCGGCGCGGAGACGCGACGGCGGGCACCGACGACCACTGACGACGACGAGGACGGGCGAGCACGTGGCCGAGGCGGCAGACATCCAGGGGACGAGTGCCTCGGCCGCCCGGCGGTGGCTGCGGCGGACGGGGGCACTGCTCGCCGGGGCACCGCTCGTCGTCGGCATGGCCCTGCACTCGCCCACCCCAGCGGCGGCCGGCACCGCGCCCGACTCCCCCGCCCGCGGCATGGCTGCCCGGGCCACCGAGCAGGCGGAGGCCAGCGGGTCGCGGACCGTGGACGTGGCGCTGAACTCGCTCTCCCCGAGCACGCCTGGGCCGGGGGACACCCTGAGGGTCTCCGGAACGGTCACCAACAGGAGCCGGCACACGATCACCGCCGCGTCCCTGGCCCTTCGTGTGGGGCCCGTGCTGGGCGGCCGGTCGGCGGTCGAGGCGGTCTCCAAGCAGGCGGCCTTCGGATCGGTGCCCGAGGGCTCGGACATCGACGACAAGTACAGCAAGAACATCGCCAAGCTCGCCCCGGGCGTCCCCGCGACCTTCGCCCTCTCGGTGCCGGTCAGCAAGCTGCATCTGGGCTCCGACGGGGTCTACCAGCTCGGTGTCACCCTGAGCGGGCAGACCGCCGCGCAGCCCTGGAACCAGGTGCTCGGTGTCCAGCGGACCGTCCTGCCGTGGCAGCCCGAGCCCGCCCCCCGCAAGACCAGGACCACCTATCTGTGGCCGCTGATCTCCGCCACGCATGTCACCGCGGAGACCGGTTCGGACGAGCAGCAGACGCCCGTCTTCCACGACGACTCGCTGGCCAAGGAGATCGGCCCGGGCGGCCGGCTCGAGCAGATGCTCGCGCTGGGCAGCAAGCTCGACGTGACCTGGGTCATCGACCCGGACCTGCTGGCGTCGGTCGACGCGATGACCCGGAGCTACCGGATCCAGCAGCCCGACGGCACCACCAAGCCGGGCACCAACCAGGCAGTGGCCAAGCAGTGGCTCAACGACCTCGAAAAGGCCGTGGCGAAGGCGAAGGTCGTCGCCCTGCCGTTCGGCGACCCCGATCTGGCCTCTCTCGCGCACACCGGCAAGAACGTCTCCGGCTCGCTGAGCCACCTCCAGGACGCCACCGATGTGGCCGCCACCACCGTGGAGACGGTGCTCCACGTGAAACCGGACACCGACTTCGCCTGGCCGGCCGACGGGGCCGTCGACCCGTCCATCATCGAGGTGGCCACCTCGGCGGGCGCGCATGCGGTGATCGCCCGCAGCGACAGCTTCCACGAGGCGGGCACCCTGCCCTACACGCCCACGGCCGCCCGGCCCATCGGCGGCGGTACGACCGCCGTGGTGGCCGACGCGGGCCTCTCGAAGGCCTTCCAGGGCGATATGACCCGTGCCGAGGCCTCCACGCTGGCCGTGCAGGACTTCCTCGCCCAGAGCCTGATGATCCGGCAGCAGGCCCCCGACAAGCAGCGCAGCATCGTGGTGGCCCCGCAGCGCATGCCCACCGCCAGCCAGGCGCAGACGATGGCGAAGGCGGTGAAGGCCCTCCAGGGCGGCGGCTGGTCCCAGCCGCAGGACCTGGCGGCGGCCGCCAAGGCCAAGCCCGACCCGGGCGCCGCCACACGCGTGCCCTCCGGCCGCTCGTACCCGGCGGCACTGCGTCGGCAGGAGATGCCGAAGCGGGCCTTCGAGGCCATCGAGAGGACCGAGCACACCCTCGACGACTTCAAGGCGATCCTCTCGGACTCCTCCCGGGTCGTCACGCCCTTCGGGCGGGCCATGGACCGTGAGATGTCGACGTCCTGGCGGGGCCACCAGGGCGAGGCGCGGACGTTCCGCAGGGGAGTCTTCTCCTATCTGGAGGGCCTCACCAAGGGCGTCCGGCTGATCGACAAGTCCGAGACCAAGCTCTCGGGGCGCAGCGCGACGATCCCGGTGACCGTGCAGAACAACCTGGTCCAGGGCGCCGACCACCTCAGGCTCCGGCTCACCTCGACCAAGCCCACCCGCCTCAAGATCGGCGACGGCGCCTACTACGAGCAGCCTGTGAAGGTGAGCGGTGGCCACAGCCAGTCCGTGAAGTTCACCACCACCGCCAACGCCAACGGTCAGGTGCCGGTGGTCGCCCAGCTCTACACCGAGGACGGACAGCCGTACGGCGATCCGGTCACCTTCGATGTGGATGTAACCGAGATCACAGCCACGGTGATGCTGGTCATCGCGGGCGGCGTGCTGCTGCTGGTGCTCGCCGGGTTCCGCATGTACACCCAGCGCAAGCGCAGGGCGGCTCGGCAGGCGGACGGCGGGTCCGCGGGTGGTGGGCCTGCCGGCGGTGCCGAGAGCGGGCCAGAGGGCGGTTCTGAGGGCGGTCCCGAGGCGGCTGCCGCGCCGGCGGACGACGCGGGCGTGCCCGGCACGAGCCCCGAGCCCGAGCCGGTGGACGGCGCGGGAGGCCTCTCCACGGCCGGCACGCCCGCTACGGCCGGTACGCCCGGCTCCGCCACCCCGGCGGGCGGCGAAGCCCCCGGAACGGCTGCCCAGGGCGCCGGGGCCGCTTCGGACACCTTGGAAGAGCCGCGGGTCACCGCCTCGGGGCAGCCGAGTGACCCGGCGCCGGACACCGCTCCGGAAAGCACCGACCCGTCCGGGACGGGTGAGAGAGTGGACCGTTGAGCGATGTCGTGGCCGGGCCGGCCGGGGACGATGAGGTGGGGTAGACCATGAACGCGCCGTACGACGGTGACCGCGGCCAGGGGAGCGGCGGTCCACCCGCCGGTGACCCCTACCCCGGCCCGCCCGAGCCCGGCCCTCCCGGCCGTCCCGCCCACGCCGGCGACTCCGAGCCCGGCCCTCCCGGCGGCTCCGGCACCGGGTACCCCGGCGACTCAGGTGCCGGCCACCCCGGCCCCCCGGCCGACCCGGGTGCCCGGTACTCCGGCGCGCCCGGCTCCGGCTACCCCGGCGGCTCCGGTCCCGCGTACCCGGGCGCGCCCGGCCCCGGCCCCCAGGACGCATCGGATGCCGGCTACCACGTCGCTCCCGGCACCGGACCGGGGTCCGGCCACTCGGGCCACGTCGGCTCGCCCGATCCCCGGATGCCGCAGCAGCAGGCCGCGGACATGTACGTACAGGACGCCTACGCACAGGACCCGTACCGCGGGCAGGACCCCACCGCCCAGGACCCGGTCGCCGAGGCGCTCTACGACCGTGCCGCCCACCCCCCGCCGTATCCCGGCGGCCACCGGGGCCAGGGGCAGGAACAGATCCACGGCCCGGGGCATGGCTTCGGCCCGGGCCAGGGCCACGGATCGGGGCAGGGCCACGGATCGGGGCAGGGCCACGGATCGGGGCAGGGGCCGTACGGCACACCGGTCGCGGGCGGTGAGGTCCAGGACCCGCGGATGTGGGCCGCGGACCCGGGCGCCGGGCCGGACGGGGCGCACCCCGGGTCCACGCCTCCCGGGTCCTACGGCGACGACGCGACGACGCAGTACGTCGGCGTGGACGGCCTGATGGCCGGGGCGAGCCAGGAGAGCCCCCAGCAGGACGCCTTCGCGTACCTCTTCCGCGACCAGCAGTACGACGCGGGACGCCAGCAGTACGACGTGAGCCGCCAGCAGTACGACGCAGGACGCCAGCAGTACGACGCGGGTCCCGGACCGTACGACCCGGGACCTCGGCAGTACGACACCGGACGGCCCGCCGGCCCCGGCACCGCCGCCGTGGCGGGATCCGAGGCCCCCGGGGCGTCCGGCCCCGGCCCGGTCGCCCCGGGCCAGACCGGCGCGGAGGCGACCGACACGGCGGCACCTGCGGCCGCCCCCGCTCCCGCGCCGAAGACCGGCGGCCGCGCCTCCGGCATCCTGAAGTCCAGCGCGGTCATGGCGGCCGGCACCATGGTCTCCCGCCTCACCGGCTTCGTCCGCACCATCGTGATCACCGCCGCGCTGGGCTCCGGCCTGCTCGGTGACAGCTTCACCATCGCCTACACGCTGCCCACGATGGTCTACATCCTGACCGTCGGTGGCGGCCTGAACTCCGTCTTCGTGCCGCAGCTCGTACGCTCCATGAAGGAGGACGACGACGGCGGCGAGGCCTACGCGAACCGGCTGCTGACGCTGGTGATGGTCACCCTCGGCCTGATCACCGTCGTCGTGGTGGTGGGGGCCCCGTACCTGATCCGGATCCAGTCGCCCACGATCGCCGACAACGTGGCGGCGAACAGCGTCGCCGTCGCCTTCGCCCGCTACTGCCTGCCCACGATCTTCTTCATGGGCATCCATGTGGTGATGGGCCAGATCCTCAACGCCCGCGGCAAGTTCGGCGCGATGATGTGGACCCCGGTCCTCAACAACATCGTCATGATCGCCACCTTCGGCTCCTTCATCTGGGTGTACGGCACCTCGGCGCACACCCGGATGGGGGTCGAGACCATCCCGCCGGAGGGCGTCCGGCTGCTGGGCATCGGCACCCTGCTCGGCCTGGTCGTGCAGGCCCTGGCCATGATCCCGTACCTGCGGGAGGCCGGTTTCCGGTTCCGCCCCCGCTTCGACTGGCGCGGCCACGGGCTCGGCAAGACGGTGGCGCTCGCGAAGTGGACCATGCTGTTCGTGCTGGCCAACCAGGCGGGACTGCTCGTCGTCACCGAGTTGTCCACCGCGGCCGGCACGGCCTCCCATGTGAACGGCACCGGCTTCCTCGCCTACACGAACGCGCAGCTCATCTGGGCGATGCCGCAGGCCATCATCACCGTCTCCGTGATGGCCGCGCTGCTGCCGCGCATCTCGCGGGCCGCGGCCGACAACGACTTCGGGGCTATCCGCGACGACATCTCGCAGGGCCTGCGGACCTCGGCCGTGGTGATCGTCCCGATCTCCTTCGCCTTCGTCGCCCTCGGCGTCCCGATGTGCACGCTGCTGTACTCGTCCAACGGCGCGGGACCTGCCATGTCCATGGGCTACATCGTGATGGCCTTCGGGGTGGGGCTGATCCCGTACTCGGTCCAGTACGTCGTCCTGCGTGGTTTCTACGCCTTCGAGGACACCCGGACGCCGTTCTACAACACGGTGATCGTGGCGATCGCCAACGCCGCCGGGTCCGGGCTCTGTTACCTGCTGCTGCCCGCCAGGTGGGCCGTGGTCGGCATGGCGGGGGTGTACGGCCTGGCCTACGCGGTGGGCGTGGGCGTGGCCTGGCGGCGGCTGCGCAGGCGGCTGGACGGCGACCTGGACGGCCGGCAGGTGCTGCGCAGCTATGCGCGGCTGTGCATGGCCTCCGTTCCCGCGGCGCTGGTCGGCGGCGCACTGGGCCTGTTGATCACCCGGGCGCTCGGACATGGCGTGCTGGGTTCGATCGCGTCCCTGCTCGGCGGCGGGCTCGCGCTGATCGCGGTCTTCGTCCTGGCCGCCCGCCGGATGCATGTCCAGGAGCTGAACTCGGTACTCGGCATGGTCCGCGGCAGACTCGGGCGCTGAGCACCGGCGATCGCTGCGGGTGGGGGTCCGCGCACAACCATCGCCACCCCTCGCGTGTCGTGCATAGCGGTGGACTGTGGGCACAATTGGGGTTGGCGTCGAACGCAATGGATGGGGAGGCAGGAACGACGGTGGCGGAACGGAGCACGGCTGCCATCGACGTGGCAGACAGCAGCGGCGAGAAGTCGCTGACCGCGAAGGCGGATCAGGCCACGGCCGACGAGGTGGCACGGACCCGGGAGCCGGACACCGCATTCGCGTCCGCGGTCGGCCCGGACCAGGCGTCCGAGCCGACCGGCACCGGTCCCGGAACGCCCGACGACCCGTCCGACGACTCGTCCGGCGGGGCCGCCGCTCCATCCCGAGCGGTGTCCCGGGCGCCCGGCGAGTCCCTCGAAGAGACCACGGAGGCCGCCGAGAAGACGGACGACGACGCGACGCCGTCCACCCAGGGACCGGACCCGAAGCCGAGGTCCGAGGGGCCGGATGCAAAGCTCACGGCCGGGAAGCGGGACGGGAAGTCCGCGCGCCCCGCTGCGGAGGATTCGGGGAGCGAGCCGGAGAAGGCCGACGCCGGGGTGCCGGACCGGACGTCGACGAAGACCGGCGCGGTGGGTCCGGGCAGGACGTCCGGTGAGCCGGCCGCCGCGGTGAAGAGGCCGGACGGAGAGTCCGCGGGAGCGGCCGCGAAGGCGTCCGGTGGCAGGTCCGGCGGCCGGCCCACCGCAGCGGCCTCCAAGCGGGCCGGGGAAGCGTCCGCCAAGCCGTCGGCGACGGCCACCGCCAAGCCGGCAGAAGCACCCACGGACACCGCCAAGCCGTCCGCGGAGCCCCGCGCCAAAGCCTCCGGCGAGCCCGCTGGGCCTGCCGCACGCCGCACCGCGCCCTGGACCGCCAAGCCGGCCGAGTCGACCACCGAGGCACCCACCAGGCGCACCGCCGAGCCCACCGCCACCGGGCCCACCGCCCCCCAGCCCGCCGAACCCCCCGTCCCCGTGGCCGCGGCGCCACAGTCGCCCCAGTCGCCCGCGCCCGAGCTGCACAGCGGGCACAAGCTCGCCGGGCGCTACCGCCTCGAAGAATGCGTCACCCGTTTGGACGGATTCAGCAGCTGGCGTGCGGTGGACGAGAAACTGCGCCGGGCCGTGGGCGTCCATGTGCTGCCCGCCGACCATCCACGGGCCCGCTCGGTGCTCGCCGCGGCTCGCTCCTCCGCGCTGCTGGGCGACCCCCGTTTCGTTCAGGTGCTGGACGCCGCCGATGACAACGATCTCGTCTATGTGGTCCAGGAGTGGCTACCCGACGCCACGGAGCTGACCGCGCTGCTCGCCTCGGGCCCGCTGGAGGTGCACGAGGCGTACCAGATGGTCACCCAGGTGGCGCAGGCGATGGCGGCCGCGCACCGCGAGGGTCTGGCGCATCTGCGGCTCAACCCCAACGCCGTGCTGCGGACCTCCTCCGGCCAGTGGCGGGTGAGGGGGCTGGCGGTCAACGCCGCCCTGCGCGGTATCACCTCCGAGACCCCGCAGCGCACCGACGTGGAGGCGGTCGGGGCGCTGCTGTACGCCGCGCTGACCCAGCGCTGGCCCTACGAGAGCGACGCCTACGGCCTGCACGGGCTGCCCAAGGGCGTGGGCCTGATCGCCCCCGACCAGGTGCGCGCGGGAGTGCACCGCGGGCTGTCCGAGCTCGCCATGCGGGCGCTGGTCAACGACGGGGCGACGGCGTCCCGCCAGGAGCAGCCCTGCACCACCGCGGAGGAGCTGGTCAAGGCGATCGCCGCGCTGCCGCGGATCCGCCCGCCGGAGCCGGCGTTCACCCCGCCCCCGGAGTACCGGGGCACCACGTACCAGCCGGGCGTGTACCGCAGGACCCCGACGGGCAGGCCTGCCGTGCCGGCGCCCGTGGAGCCGCCCCCGCCGCTGCAGAGCCGTACCGGCCGAGTGCTCAAATGGGGTGTCTCCGCGCTGCTCATCGCCGCGCTCGGGCTCGGCAGCTGGCAGCTGGCGGACGCCTTGATGGACCGCGGCGGCACGTCGGGCGGGGAGCCCGGTGCCTCCGGGACCCATGACGGCGGCACGGGCAGGAAGTCCCCCCGGGCAGGACAGCCGCTGAAGATCGTCTCTGCGGACGAGTTCGCCCCCACGGGGCCCCCGGTCAAGGGGGAGCAGGTTCCCCGTGCCGTGGACGGCAGCACCGCCACCGCCTGGGTCACCCCCCAGTACGAGAACCATGCGAATTTCGGCAATCTCCCCAACCGCCAGGAGGGCAGCGGCATCGTCGTCGACCTCGGCAGCGTGCAGGAGGTCTCCGGTATCGAGGTCGACCTGTACCGCAGCGGGCAGCAGGTGGAGGTCCTGGCGGCCGACGCGAATGCGTCCGGTCCCACTTCCCTGAGCGACTTCCCCCAGCGGCTCACGAAGCTTGACACGGTCGGCGCCACGCTCAAGACGACCCTGGGCAAGGCGGTGCGGACCAGGTACGTCCTGATCCACATCACCTCATTGCCAACAGACGGATCACCGAGTCGATATCGTGGCGGAATTTCCGAGATAAAGGTCCTCGGCGCATCCTCCGAATAGCCCCGCAAAGCGCCTCAGCCGTTTCTCCCGCCGGCCCGGCGGCCCCGCCATTCGGGCCGGCCGGGGCGGCACCGTGGGTGGATACGCAGGCGCCGAGGAGCGCCGGTGCACGGCCGAGGCCCGTTAAATGCGCGTCACTAATACCTGGTCCAGAAGTCAACCGCTTCTGGGCCATTTCCTTTGCCTCCTTCAGGCCCGGCGTTTACAGGCACCTGGGCCGCCTATATTCTGAGCGCCCTGGACGGCTTAGGGGGCACGGTGCGAGCGGAGGAGACCTCCTCAGAGGATTCCGACAAGGCCCTCCTGGCCCGTCATGTCGCGGGAGACCCGGACGCCTTCGGTGAGCTGGTACGACGCCACCGGGACCGGCTGTGGGCGGTGGCGCTGCGGACCCTGGGGGACCGTGAGGAGGCCGCCGACGCGGTCCAGGACGCCCTGATCTCCGCCTACCGCGCCGCCCACACCTTCCGCGGACAGTCCGCCGTCACCACCTGGCTGCACCGCATCACCGTGAACGCCTGCCTGGACCGGGCCCGCAAGACCGCTTCCCGTAAGACCTCCCCCGTCGAGGACACCGAGCGTCTTGAGCACCTCCTGGAGCCCCACGAGGCCGCCTCCGCTCCCGCGGAGCGCAAGGATCTGCACCGGGAACTGCTGGACGCCCTGCGGACCCTTCCGCCGGAGCAGCGTGCCGCCCTGGTCCTGGTCGATATGCAGGGCTACCCGGTGGCGGAGGCGGCGGGCATCCTCGACGTCGCCACGGGCACGGTGAAGAGCCGCTGCGCGCGCGGCAGAGCGAGGTTGCTGCCGCTGCTCACCCACCTGCGTCCCGAACGGAGTGGGGAGAGCGGGGGGAGCGGCAGGAGCAGGGGGAGCCGCAGAAGCAGCAGAGACGACGCCCGGCGCGCCGAGAGCGGGGCCGCAGCCGACGGCAGCGCACCGCCCGACACCCCGGGCGGCGGCCCCCAGGGCCGGCGCGCGCTGGACGAGGAAGCCCCGGACCACGGTCTGGACCGCGCCCCGGACCACGGCACGCAGGACGGGACCGCGCGGGGGAGCACGGGCGGGGATGACGCCAGGCCTGACAACAGAGGAGACTCCCCCGGGGAACACAGAGGGCGCGGGCGCATCAGGAAGCCCCGTGCCGGAAGGAACCGGACGGACGAGGCATCCGTCCCACCTGCGGAAGACCCCGTGGGTGAGGAATCAGGCAACTCAGCTTCTGTGAAGGGCGGAGGTGGGCGAGGGTGACATCCACGACCGGCGCGGCCGGGCATCCTGACGTGGACCGGATCTCCGCGCTCGTCGAAGGCCTTCTCCCTCCTGAGGAGCGCGAGGAGATCGAGGCACATCTGGAGGGGTGTGCTGACTGCTCCGACATCCACACCTCCCTGGAGGAGGTCCGTGCGCTCCTTGGCGAGCTGTCGACGCCCACCCCCATGCCGGAGGATGTGGCCGACCGCATCGATGCGGCTCTGGCGGCGGAGGCCCTTCTTGCACACATGGGTTCCTCGCCCTCCGGTACGGAAGCTTCACCCTCCGGCGCCCCCACGGATTCCGCGGCCTCCAGTGCGACCATCGACCCCTCGTCCTCCTCCGCGACGCATGTTTCACGTGAAACATCGCCCGGAGAGAGCTCCCCGACCTCCGGCGGTCGGCCGGCCGGCCACCCCCGAGGCTCCACCGGCCCGGGACGCCCCGGGCGGGGCCGCTCGATCAACCGCCGGCGGACCATCACCCTGGGTGCGGTCTTCACTTTGGTGGTACTGGGCCTGGGCTCCTTCTTGATCCAGTCCCTCGGCGACGACGATTCCTCGAAGCGGCCGGCCGAGGCGTCCAGCGTCCGCCCGTCCGACTCCCGCCACACGTTCTCGAAGCACACCCTGGAGGGGCAGGTCACCACGCTCCTCAAGAAGCATCCCACCGAAGATCAGTCCGCTCCGGACGAGACGGACAGCGGTCCCGACTCTGCCCCGCCCGCCCCCACGCAATCGCCCTCACTTGATATGGGATCCCCGGAAGCGCCACCGAAGACGGCGACTCCGCTTCAGCGGACCGATCCCCCTGTGGCGGTGCCGGACTGCGTCCGGAAGGGCATCGGTCGTCCCGAGCCGGCGATCGCGGCGGAGCAGGGTGTCTTCCAGGGCACGGATGCCTACCTTGTCGTGCTCCCCCATGCGACCGACCCCCACAAGGTCTCGGCCTATGTGGTGGATGCCACCTGCATCCACCGCCCCACCCTGCCGGCCGGTGCGGTCCTGCTCACGGAGTCATACGCGCGGCACTGACGCGGGGGCCTGCCGGGCGCCGCGGTGCCGGAGAGCTGCCCCCGAGCGCTGCGCCATGGCATCGTGCGGGGGACTCGTCGGCGGCCCTGAGGAGTGTCGACACACGCGTCGACCGGGCTCGCAGACGCCGGGAATGTGGGCCCCGTAGGATCCGTTGGGTGGTGTGTGAGTCCAGAAACGGCTCCCGCCAGGAGTAGCAGCCAGTCCCCAGAGACGAGGAATCAGCCGTGAGCGACGTCCGTAACGTGATCATCATTGGGTCTGGGCCCGCCGGTTATACGGCGGCGCTCTACACTGCGCGTGCGTCGCTGAAGCCCCTGGTGTTCGAGGGCGCGGTCACCGCCGGTGGCGCGCTGATGAACACCACAGACGTGGAGAACTTCCCCGGCTTCCGAGACGGCATCATGGGCCCCGAGCTGATGGACAACATGCGGGCTCAGGCCGAGCGCTTCGGTGCCGAGCTGGTGCCGGACGATGTGGTCTCGGTCGACCTCACCGGCGAGATCAAGACCGTGACGGACACCGCGGGGACCGTGCACCAGGCGAAGGCCGTCATCGTCACCACGGGCTCGCAGCACCGCAAGCTCGGCCTGCCGAACGAGGACGCCCTCTCCGGACGCGGTGTCTCGTGGTGTGCCACGTGTGACGGCTTCTTCTTCAAGGACCAGGACATCGCGGTGATCGGTGGCGGTGACACCGCCATGGAGGAGGCCACCTTCCTCTCCCGGTTCGCCAAGTCCGTCACCGTCGTACACCGCCGGGACGCCCTCCGTGCGTCCAAGGCGATGCAGGACCGCGCCTTCGCCGACCCCAAGATCAAGTTCATCTGGGACAGCGAGGTCGCCGAGATCCATGGCGACCAGAAGCTCTCGGGGCTGACCCTGCGCAACGTGAAGACGGGCGAGAACTCACCCCTGGCGGTGACGGGACTGTTCATCGCGATCGGGCATGACCCCCGTACCGAGCTCTTCAAGAGCCAGCTCACCTTGGACGACGAGGGCTACCTCAAGGTGGAGTCCCCCTCCACCCGCACCAATATCACCGGCGTCTTCGCTGCCGGTGATGTCGTCGACCACACCTACCGTCAGGCGATCACCGCGGCGGGTACCGGCTGCTCCGCGGCCCTCGACGCAGAGCGGTTCCTTGCCGCTCTCGCCGACGCCGAGAACGCATCAGCCAGCGCCGTCGTCTGACTCACACCCCACCCACACCGATCTAAGGAGCTAGCCGTGGCCGGCCCCCTGAAGCATGTGACTGACGATTCCTTTGAGCAGGATGTCCTCAAGAGCGACAAGCCCGTACTGGTGGACTTCTGGGCCGCCTGGTGTGGTCCCTGCCGCCAGATCGCCCCGTCCCTGGAGGCGATCGCGAGCGAGTACGGCGACAAGATCGAGGTCGTCAAGCTCAACATCGACGAGAACCCGGGGACTGCCGCGAAGTACGGCGTCATGTCCATCCCGACGCTGAACGTCTACCAGGGTGGCGAGGTCGCCAAGACCATCGTCGGTGCCAAGCCCAAGGCGGCGATTGTCCGCGACCTTGAGGACTTCATCTCTGAGTGATGCTGCGGCGCTGTTTCACGTGAAACATCGACGGGCCAACCCCATGGGGTTGGCCCGTCGTCGTATCGGGCGTCGTCATGGATCTCACAGTGGCCGTAGCACCGGCTCCTTCTGTACCGCGCCCAGGAGGCGGTCGATCGCCATCTCGACGTCCTCCTTCCACGACAGCGTCGTCCGTAGCTCCAACCTCAGCCGCGGATAGGCGGGGTGAGGACGGACCGTCTTGAAGCCCACCGCAAGCAGATGGTCGGCGGGCAGGAGGCAGCCAGGCTCCTTCCAGTGGGCGTCGCCAAAGGCTTCGATGGCCTTGAAACCCCGGCGGAGCAGATCCTTGGCGACCGTCTGCACCATCACCCGGCCCAGTCCCTGCCCCTGGTATCCGGGCATGATCCACGCGGTCATCAGCTGTACGGCGTCCGGCGATACGGGACTCGTGGGAAAGGCCGTGGACCGCGGCACATAGGCCGGGGGTGCGTAGAGCACAAAGCCCACGGGCACATCGTCGACGTAGACGACACGTCCGCAGGATCCCCATTCCAGAAGGACGGCGGAGATCCACGCCTCCTTCTCCAGGTCGGGGGTGCCGGCCTTCTGTGCGGCCTCACCGCTGACGGGATCCAGCTCCCAGAACACACAGGTCCGACAGCGCTTGGGGAGATCCGGAAGGTTGTCCAGGGTAAGCGGTACGAGCCGACGCCCCATGAAGGCAGTTCCTCACTTCCTCCGCCGCCCGACGCGCCACGGACGGCCGCCAGAGCGCCCCGTTTCCCGAGCAGGCTGTCGGCGATCGCCGACCACCCCCAGCACGGGCCCTGCAGTCACCAGCGCGGTGCCGCTCACCGGCTGCATGGCCCCGCCTCCGATGAAGTCCCGCCAGGTGGGTGCGCCATACCTGATCGCATCGTAGCCACGAAGTGATTGCACCGATACCGTAGTAAAGCAAAGAGCGGGCCGTGTTCCGGTACACACCGGACACGGCCCGCTTCTGGCTCATTCAGGAGGCAGCGGCCCCAGGCCGTCGCACTCAGGCTTCCTTGTCCTCCGACTCCTCCTGCCGAAGGCTGTTCCCCAGCACCGGACCCTCCCCGGGAGCCAGCGTCCCAAGGATCCTCTCCAGATCGTCCATCGAGGCGAACTCAACGACGATCTTGCCCTTCTTCTGCCCCAGGTCGACCTTGACCCGGGTCTCAAAGCGGTCCGAGAGCCGGGTGGCAAGGTCGCTCAGTGCGGGGGACACCCGGGCACCGGCCCGGGGCCCCTTGGGACGGGGCGCGCTCGCCGGTCGGGACCCCATCAGGGTCACGATCTCCTCCACGGCCCGCACCGAGAGTCCCTCGGCCACGATCCGATGGGCCAGCCGATCCTGCTCCTCGGAGTCCTCCACGGAGAGCAGCGCCCGAGCATGCCCCGCGGACAGCACACCGGCGGCCACCCGACGCTGAACGGCCGGCGAGAGCTTCAGCAGCCGCAGGGTGTTGGAGACCTGGGGCCGCGAGCGGCCGATGCGGTCGGCAAGCTGGTCGTGGGTGCAGTTGAAGTCCTTGAGCAACTGGTCGTAGGCGGCCGCCTCTTCCAGCGGGTTCAGCTGTGCCCGATGCAGGTTCTCCAGCAGGGCATCCAGGAGGAGCTTCTCGTCCTCGGTGGCACGGACGATGGCGGGGATACGCTCCAGGCCCGCCTCACGGCAGGCCCGCCAGCGCCGCTCGCCCATGATCAGCTCGTAGCGGGACGAGCCGACCTGGCGCACCACGACCGGCTGGAGAAGGCCGACCTCCTTGATGGAGGTCACCAGCTCCGCGAGCGCATCCTCGTCGAAGACCTCACGCGGCTGCCGTGGGTTGGGCGTGATGCTGTCGAGCGAAAGCTCCGCGAAGTACGCCCCGGAGGGATGCTGCTCCAGCGCCTCGGTGACCTGGGGCGCCGGAGAGGACTCCTCCACCTCGGGAGAGACGGTGCCTCTGGGCAGCGTGGCCACCTTGGCCGCCGGCGGCGCTCCCCGTTCGGCACTGAGGACGGGGGCGGGCGACGCCGACGACGATGTGCCATTGCCCACGGCCGGGGGCGTGGACTTCTCGGCTGTCGGGGCCGCAGGGATCAGGGCCCCGAGGCCGCGGCCCAGCCCTCTCCGTCGCTCACTCACTGGATCCCCTCCGCGATGCTTTGCTGTTCATTCTGAGAGCCCAGATGGGCGTGGGTGGCGTCGTACCGCACGCCGACCCCCCGTAGGGCGATCTCGCGCGCAGCCTCAAGGTACGAGAGCGCGCCGCTCGACCCTGGATCGTAGGTCAGGACGGTCTGCCCATAGCTCGGCGCCTCCGAGATACGCACCGAGCGCGGGATGCTCGTCCGGAGGACCTCGTCCCCGAAGTGGTTCCGCACCTCTTCCGCGACCTGCGACGCCAGCCTGGTCCGGCCGTCGTACATGGTCAGCAGGATCGTGGAGACATGCAGGGTCGGGTTGAGGTGCCCTCGGACCAGGTCCACATTGCGCAGGAGCTGCCCCAGCCCCTCCAGCGCGTAGTACTCACACTGGATGGGGATCAGGACCTCCGCACCGGCCACCAGGGCGTTCACGGTCAGCAGACCCAGGGACGGCGGGCAGTCGATCAGGACATAGTCGAGCGGCTGCTCATACGCCTGAATGGCCCTCTGTAGCCTGCTCTCCCGTGCTACCAGCGAGACCAGTTCGATCTCCGCACCGGCCAGATCGATCGTGGCAGGCGCACAGAAGAGCCCCTCCACATCAGGGACCGGCTGTACGACCTCCGACAGCGGCTTGCTTTCGACCAACACATCGTAGATCGACGGGACTTCGGCGTGGTGATCGATTCCCAGCGCTGTGGACGCATTGCCCTGCGGATCCAGATCGATCACCAGGACCCGGCCGCCATGCACCGCCAGCGAGGCGGCGAGGTTGACGGTGGTCGTGGTCTTGCCGACCCCACCCTTCTGGTTGGCGACCACCATGACCCGGGTCTGCTCTGGCCGTGGCAAGCCTTCACCGGCACGGCCCAGAGCCTCTACGGCCAGCTGGGCCGCACGACCGATGGGGGTGTCGTCCAGCGGGGTCGGTGTTTCACGTGAAACATCCTCCCCCGCCGTCTCGGTACGGGGACCGGGGACCGGATCGGTCATCGGTCCCGCGATGTTGGCGTCGGACCGCAAGGATTCACTCTCCTCGACTTCAGGCTCGCGATGAACAGAGCCTCCCATGTCTTTGGGGTCGTGAACCAGCGAGGTCTGTTCTTCTGTGGAGAAATCCGCTTCTGTGGACAACTCCATGCCCTCTTCGGGTGACCCCAGGGCGCCAAAACGCCCCCGATCACGCGGGTGGGCCGCAGCGCGACCTCGACTGATGATGCCATGCAGAAGTGAGCGACGTTTCACGTGAAACACGATGCCTAGCCGTCAACGCCACACCCGCGCGACACTCCGAGATGCGTACTTTCGGCAGCTTGTGTGGAGTACGGCCTATCGCCAAGACGGATGACCGTCGTCCGCGGTTTCGGCCTCGCGGGGGACGACCAGCCACGTAATCATTCCGTGATCACGGCTCCGACCAGGGCGGAGCCGGTTACACGATCACCGTCGGCGCCGAGAACGCCCCGTCCGAGCCGCCTTGGCCCGCTTGGCCGCGAACCGCACCCCGCCAGGGCTCTCTCCGACCTCGACCCGGACGACAGTCGCCGGAGGGTCTACCAGACCTTCACCTACATGGAGAACTGAGGTCTCGACGGCACCCAGCTTTCCGAGGGCCGCGCGGGCTCCCTTCACCTCTTCCTCGGCCGTATCGCCCTTGAGTGCCAGCATCTCCCCATAGGGTCGTAGCAGCGGCACCCCCCAGCCCGCCAGCCGGTCGAGGGGAGCCACAGCACGGGCCGTGACCACATGCACGGGGGTAAGGCTGCCCAGGACCTCCTCCGCGCGGCCCCGCACCACACTCACATGATCAAGCCCCAGCAGCTCGACCACCTCAGAGAGGAAGTTGGTGCGGCGCAGAAGTGGCTCCAGGAGCGTGATCTTCAGGTCGGGGCGGACCAGCGCCAGAGGGATGCCGGGAAGCCCGGCCCCCGAGCCCACATCGCAGACGGTGACGCCATCCGGTACGACCTCGGAGAGCACCGCACAGTTGAGCAGATGGCGCTCCCAGAGCCGGGGCACCTCACGTGGCCCGATCAGGCCGCGCCGTACTCCCGTATCGGCAAGCAGTTCTCCGTACCGGACCGCATCCGGGAAACGCTCGCCGAAGATCGCCCGCGCCGCTTCGGGCGCCGGGGGAAGCTCCGCTGCCTCCGTCACGAGGACCGTCCTTCCGTACCGCGCTGGCGCACGGCTGGTGACTATCAGGCTGACAAAGATCGGCCCCGCCTGCGAACAGACGGGGCCGGGGACGTTCGATGATCAGGCGGGGAGCACCACGACGAAGCGCTCCGGCTCCTCGCCCTCGGATTCGCTGCGCAGGCCGGCGGCCTTCACCGCGTCATGGACCACCTTGCGCTCAAAGGGGGTCATCGGGTCGAGCCGTACCGGCTCCCCGGAGCTCTTCACATCGGCGGCGACCTTCGCGCCCAGCTCGGAGAGGTCCGCGCGCTTCTTGGCGCGGTACCCGGCGATGTCCAGCATCAGCCGGCTGCGGTCCCCGGTCTCCCGGTGCACGGCGAGACGGGTGAGCTCCTGGAGAGCCTCCAGGACCTCGCCGTCCCGCCCGACCAGCTTCTGCAGATCACGGCTGCCGCTGTCGCTGATGATCGACACGGACGCCCGGTCGGCCTCGACGTCCATGTCGATGTCGCCGTCGAGGTCGGCGATGTCCAGCAGCCCCTCAAGGTAGTCGGCGGCGATCTCGCCCTCCTGCTCCAGGCGGGTCAGGCTGTCACTCGCCTCGGCAGCGGCCGTGGTGGTGCCTTCCGTCACGGATGGACTCCTTTTTACTTCTTGGACGGGTGCTTGGGCCGCTGCTGGCCCTTGCGCTGTCCGGACTTGGCTTGGCGTGCGTTACCGGACGACGCCCGGCTGCGGGCCGGCTTGGCAGGCGCATTGGCATCCCCCGACTCTTCCCGCTTGGCGTCCTTCGGGGCGTTCTCCGACTTCTGCAGCGAGGGCTTGCCGGACCGCTGGCCCTCGGACTTACCACCGTCCGTGTCCTCCTTGGCGCCGTCCGTGTCCTCCTTGGCGCCGCCCGTGGCGTCCTTGGCGCCCCCGCCCGGCTTGGCACCGCCATGGCTCTGGGCGCCACCCGACTGCCGCTGCGCCTTGGACTGCCGCTTGGGCTGCTGGCGCCGCGGAACGCCGCCCCCGGCCGGGGCGCCGCCGTCTACGGCGCTCTCCACGCCGGCCGCGGCCTTCACGCTCTCGCTGGGCACCACCGTGCCGTCGGCCTGGGCCGCCAGGCCGGCCTTGTTGAGGCCGTTGATGAACTTGCGCTCGAACTCGTTGCGGTCCCGGCCCTTGGCGACGATGGCCTTGACGATGGCGCGCTCACGGCGGTTACGGGTCTTGCCGTGGTGCGTGACGTGCTTGTGCAGGCGCTCCAGATAGGAGGCCTGGGCCTTGGAACCCGGGGTCGGGTTGTTGTGGATGACATACATCTGCTGGCCCATGGTCCACACGTTGGTGGTCAGCCAGTAGACGAGGACACCGACCGGGAAGTTGATGCCGAAGACGGCGAAGATCAGCGGGAAGACGTACATCAGCATCTTCTGCTGCTGCATGAAGGGCGTCTTCACCGTGGTGTCGACGTTCTTCGTCATCAGCTGGCGCTGCGTGTAGAACTGCGAGAACGACATCAGGACGATCATGACCGCGGTCACGACCCGGACGTCCGTCAGCGAGGCGCCGAGCGCCCCGACCTTGTCCGAGCTGTCCAGGAACTTCGCGGCCAGCGGGGCGCCGAAGATGTGTGCCTTCTGTGCGCTCTCCAGCAGCGGCTGGTCGATCACGCCGATGGTCTTGCCGGAGGCGATACCGCTCAGTACGTGGTAGAGGGCGAAGAAGAACGGGGACTGCGCCAGGATGGGAAGACACGAGGAGAGCGGGTTGGTGCCCGACTCCTTGTACAGCTTCATCATCTCTTCGGACTGACGCTGCTTGTCGCTCTTGTAGCGCTCCTGGATCTTCTTCATCTCAGGTTGCAGCGTCTGCATGGCGCGGGTCGCCTTGATCTGCTTCACGAAGAGCGGGATCAGGCAGATCCGGATCAGAACCACCAGGGACACGATGGACAGGCCCCAGGCCAGCCCCGTATCGGGACCGAAGATCGCACCGAACAGCGTGTGGAACTGAACGATGATCCACGAGACGGGTGTCGTGATGAAGCTAAACAGGCCGGCAATACTGTCCACTAATCAGGCTCCTTGAGCATGGGTCGGGGTCTCGGCGACCGGGCTCTGGGTCTCGGCGGGGTGGTCCCCGGAAGGCTCGCCGGTGGCGGAAGGCCCGCCCTTGCGTGTACGCCATGCGTCACGCAGCATTTCGTGCCATCGTGGACGCTTGCGCGGCGGTACGTGGTCCACACCGCCGAGCGACCAAGGGTTGCACCGCAGGATGCGCCAGGCGGTGAGTGCCGTGCCCTTGACCGCACCATGCCGGTCGATGGCCTCGTATCCGTAGTGGGAGCACGACGGGTAGTACTTGCACACGGGCCCGAGCAGTGGACTTATCGTCCACTGGTACAACTTGATCAAGGCAAGCAGTGGGTACTTCATCGCGCACCCCCTCCCAGCAATCGCTGAAGAGCGGCGTCCAGGTCTCGGGCCAACTGTGCGTGGTCGGCGTCGCCCGCACCGGGCAGCGCGCGCACGACTACCAGGCTACCGGCAGGCAGAAGAGCCAATCGGTCCCGCACAAGGTGGCGGAGCCTTCGTTTTACTGTGTTTCGCGTCACCGCTCCACCCACGGCTTTGCTCACGACGAAACCCGCACGCGCCGGGGGAACGCTTTCCCCGGGGGCGTGCGGGTCCGTTGCATCGCTGCGGAGGTGGACGACGAGGAGCGGGCGCCCGGCCCGGCGTCCCCGTCGTACCGCGGTCGCGAAGTCCTCGGGCCGCCTCAGCCGATGCTCGGTAGGCAGCACAGCGACATCGGCCTCAGCACAGGGGCTCAGGCCGACAGACGCGCGCGACCCTTGCTGCGGCGGGACGCGATGATCGCGCGGCCGGCACGGGTGCGCATACGCAGCCGGAAGCCGTGGGTCTTCGCGCGGCGACGGTTGTTCGGCTGGAAGGTGCGCTTGCTCACTCGGGGGCTCCAGAAAGGTGTCGGTGGATGACGAGCGTCGGCTGGCTGTCACCGTGCGCCCACGAGTAGCTCGCCTACGCCCGAGTGCACCGCTTCCCGACCACTCTGCGTGATCTTCGCCCTTCGAAGGCAGGCGGCAGCAGCCATCGACAACTCGACCTCGTAACGGTACGGCGGCCTAGGCCATTGGGTCAAACCAGCGCCCGTGGCGCTCCCGCACCCGTGACCCGGAGACCGCGCGCATCCGTGACCGGGAGACACTGAGACACTGTGCACAGCCTGTGGACAACAACTTGAACCGTACGAGCGCCCTGACTACCGTGGCTGGACTCCGATTCGTCCCTTCCATGACCCGTCGTCTCTGTTCCGCCACCCGTCGAAAGCCCCACGGTCCGAGTCCTTCCGGGCCCCTCAAGATTTTCTTCCGACCCGTCCCGGACACCACCCGTCCGTGGGACCTGTGAGAGAGCGTGCCCTGTGGCTGACGTACCTGCCGATCTTGCCGCAGTGTGGCCACGAGTTCTGGAGCAGCTCCTCGGCGAGGGCCGGGGCCACCGGGAACACAGCGTCGAGGCGAAGGACGAGCACTGGATCAGGCGCTGCCAGCCCCTGGCGCTGGTGGCGGACACCGCTCTGCTCGCCGTACCGAACGAATTCGCGAAAGGCGTACTGGAGGGCAGGCTCGCGCCGGTGGTCAGCGACACCCTGAGCCGGGAGTGCGGCCGCCCGATCCGGATCGCCATCACCGTCGACGACTCCGCGGGCGAGCCCCCGGCGCCGCCCGCCCCGAACCCCGTCCCGCCGCAGCGCTACGAGGAACCCGACCTCCCGCCGCGCGGCGACCAGCTCCCCACCGCACGCCCCGCGTATCCGGACGAGTACGAGCGCCGCGAACCCGGCGGCTGGCCCCGGCCCGGGGACGACGTCGGCTGGCAGCAGCCCCGGCTCGGCTTCCCCGAACGCGACCCGTACGCCACCACCGCCCAGCAGGCGGGCCACGACTACCACCCGGCGTCCCCCGAGCACTCCCCGTACGATCAGGGCCGTCCCGGCTACGAGGGCGAGCGCCGCGGCTACGAGCAGGAGCGCTCCCCCTACGACCAGGAGCGCTCCCCGTACGAGCAGCAGCGCGCGGAGTACGAGCAGCAGCGCACCGACTACGAGGCGCAGCGGCCCGGCTACGAGGGACGGTCGGACTACGCCTCGCGCGGCGACCGCGGGGAGCGGCCCGAGCCGGCGTCCCCCGGAATGCGCGGGCCCGGCATGCCGGGCGCCGGGCTGCCCGGCGGCCCGGGTGGGCACGGCGGGGTGCGCGGGGGCGGGCCGGTGGGCTCGTCGCTGCCCGCTCCCAGCGGCGCGCCCGGACCGCTCGCCGCGCAGCCCGCGCCGGCCACGGGTCCCGGCGAGCCGACGGCGCGGCTGAACCCCAAGTACCTCTTCGACACCTTCGTCATCGGTGCCTCGAACCGTTTCGCGCACGCGGCGGCGGTGGCCGTCGCCGAGGCCCCGGCCAAGGCGTACAACCCGCTGTTCATCTACGGCGAGTCCGGCCTCGGCAAGACGCACCTGCTGCACGCCATCGGGCACTACGCCCGCAGCCTCTACCCGGGCACGCGGGTGCGGTACGTGAGCTCGGAGGAGTTCACCAACGAGTTCATCAACTCCATCCGGGACGGCAAGGGCGACAGCTTCCGCAAGCGCTACCGGGAGATGGACATCCTGCTGGTCGACGACATCCAGTTCCTCGCGGACAAGGAGTCGACGCAGGAGGAGTTCTTCCACACGTTCAACACGCTGCACAACGCGAACAAACAGATCGTGCTGTCCTCGGATCGGCCGCCCAAACAGCTGGTGACCCTGGAGGACCGGCTCCGGAACCGCTTCGAGTGGGGCCTGATCACCGACGTCCAGCCGCCCGAGCTGGAGACCCGGATCGCGATCCTCCGCAAGAAGGCCGTCCAGGAGCAGCTGAACGCACCGCCGGAGGTGCTGGAGTTCATCGCCTCGCGGATCTCGCGGAACATCCGTGAGCTGGAGGGCGCGCTGATCCGCGTCACCGCGTTCGCCTCGCTCAACAGGCAGCCCGTGGACCTCGGCCTCACGGAGATCGTCCTCAAGGACCTCATCCCGGGCGGCGAGGACGCCTCCCCGGAGATCACGGCGACCGCGATCATGGCGGCCACGGCGGACTACTTCGGGCTCACGGTCGAGGACCTGTGCGGCTCCTCACGGAGCCGGGTGCTGGTGACCGCGCGGCAGATCGCCATGTATCTGTGCCGGGAGCTCACGGATCTGTCGCTGCCCAAGATCGGTGCGCAGTTCGGGGGGCGGGACCACACGACGGTGATGCATGCGGACCGGAAGATCAGGGCGCTGATGGCTGAGCGGCGGTCGATCTACAACCAGGTGACCGAGCTCACCAACCGCATCAAGAACGGCTGAGGCGAGGCGCGCCGCGCCTTCGCGCCGCGCCTTCGCGCCGCGCCTTCGCGCCGCGCCTTCGCGCGGCGACGCTTCCGCCAGCCCCGGGCCCGTCCGTCCCCTGGACCTCCTCGCCCTCGGGCCCCATCGGCCTCGGGCCCCATCGGCCTCGGGCCCCGTCGATCGCGGGCCCCGTCGACCTCGGACCCCGTCGACCTCGGATCCCGTCGACCTGACCCCATCGGCCCCGTCGGCCCCGGGACCCGCGGGTCTCCGGCGTCCACCGCCCTGACCCGGCCTCCGGCCTGCCCGGGCCGTCGCCGTGTGGGCTCGCGGGGACAGTGACCTGCCCCTGCGGGCCGGTGGCTCTCCGACCGTCTCGTCGTGGCTTGTCGCTCCCCCACTGCGTCGAAGCGTGGGAGGTACCCCCATCCCCGCGCCCCTGCGGTGCGGGGCTGCGCCCCGATCCTCCCCTGGCGGCCCCGTCAGTACAGGGTTCGCCCCGCGGCCCAGTCACCCGGCGCGTTCTTCGGACGGGGCCTGGACCGTTCGCCTCCACGCGCCTTCAGGCGGGGCGCATCCCGATCCCCCCGACCGCCTACGAGCCGGGCTGCTGCCCGATCGCGAGCGGAGACAGAGCCGCCCGTGCCGGTCGCGGGCGGGGTGTCATGCCCGCCGCTCGCGTGCCGACGCGCCGCGTGCCGACGCGCCGCGCGACGCGGCCCCGCGCGCCCGCACGCGGCGGGGCTGTTCGATTTCTGGGCAGGTCACGGGTGTTCTCCACAGATGCGGGGACTTTTTCCCGTCCACACCCTGGGGAGAGCGAAGTTGTCCAGACGGCATCCACAGGGGAGGCTGCTCAAGATCCTTCGTGCCAGGTCAACCGGCTGTGGATTCGTGGACAACGGCTCTCCACAGACTGTGGACGACGCCGCCGTCCACAGGGGTCTCCCGGCCGTTGTCCACCGCGCGCCCACAGCCCGGGGGCCGTTGTCCCCAGCTTTTCCCCAGTTCTCCACATCGCTGTCCACTGTTCGGCAACACGACGCGCCATCTCACCGGGTCGAGTGAAAGGCGTCACATCGGTACGCCGGCATGACCTGTGGGCAACGTGGGTAAACCTGGGGACGCAGCTGGGGAGAAGTGGCTCCACCCTGTGCATCGGGTGTGCAGAACTTTTCCCCGTCCACAGCGGACCCGGGTTGTCCACGGGCGGCGCCCACAGGCGCAGTGGACAAAATCTGCCCTCTGAGCTGCGAAAACGGGGTTATCCACGGTTTCCACAGGCCCTACTACTACCCCCACACGGAGAGAGCGGGGAATTGGTTTCGAAGTGGGGGCTGTGCACAACTCGCGGCTCGCGGCGACACGGCGCTCCAGCGCGGGGCGGCATGACTTGACCCCGACGGGCTCCTAGTGTCAGTGGTGTGCGTCAGACTGTTCCCCGGTGTCCTTCCCCGCAGGGGACGAGCCGACACCGAGTCAGACGGCAGATGGCAACCAGACGGCACAGCCGGCGCGGCACGGGCCGGCAGCAGCAGAGAGCGGCCGGCGCAAGGCGGCCGGCCACAGCAGGAGGCGGCTTACGGTGAAGATCCGGGTGGAACGCGACGTACTCGCGGAGGCAGTGGCCTGGGCGGCACGCAGCCTCCCGGCCCGTCCGCCGGCGCCTGTCCTCGCCGGCCTGCTGCTGAAGGCCGAGGACGGCGCACTCAGCCTCTCCAGCTTCGACTACGAGGTCTCGGCCCGGGTCTCCGTGGAGGCCGAGGTGGAGGAGGAGGGCACCGTCCTCGTCTCCGGCCGCCTGCTGGCCGACATCAGCCGCGCTCTCCCCAACCGCCCGGTGGAGATTTCCACAGACGGTGTACGGGCGACCGTCGTCTGCGGCTCCTCCCGCTTCACCCTCCACACCCTGCCTGTGGAGGAGTACCCCGCGCTGCCGCAGATGCCGTCCGCGACCGGCACCGTCCCCGGTGAGGTCTTCGCCTCGGCCGCCGCGCAGGTGGCCATCGCCGCCGGCCGCGACGACACCCTCCCGGTGCTCACCGGCGTCCGCATCGAGATCGAGGGCGACACGGTCACCCTGGCGTCCACCGACCGCTACCGCTTCGCGGTCCGCGAGTTCCTGTGGAAGCCGGAGGCGGCCGACGCCTCCGCGGTCGCCCTGGTACCCGCCAAGACGCTCCTGGACACCGCCAAGGCGCTCACCAGCGGCGACAGCGTCACCATCGCCCTGTCCGGCTCCGGCGCCGGCGAGGGCCTGATCGGTTTCGAGGGCGCGGGACGGCGCACCACGACCCGGCTGCTGGAAGGCGACCTCCCGAAGTACCGCACCCTCTTCCCCACGGAGTTCAACTCCGTCGCGGTGATCGAGACCGCCCCCTTCGTGGAGGCCGTCAAGCGCGTCGCCCTGGTGGCCGAGCGGAACACCCCGGTCCGCCTCAGCTTCGAGCAGGGCGTCCTCACCCTGGAGGCCGGTTCCAGCGACGACGCACAGGCTGTGGAAAGGGTCGACGCCCGGCTGGAGGGCGACGACATCTCCATCGCCTTCAACCCGACGTTCCTGCTGGACGGCCTCAGCGCCATCGACTCGCCCGTCGCCCAGCTCTCCTTCACGACCTCCACCAAGCCGGCCCTGCTGGGCGGCAAGCCCGCGCTGGACGCCGAGGCGGACGACGCCTACAAGTACCTGATCATGCCGGTGCGCCTGTCGGGCTGAGCCCCGCCAGGAGCCCGCCCACGCCGCCGGGGCGAGCCCGCCGCCGGGGCCCTCCCCCGGAGCGCGCGGGTGACGCCTGAGCGGCTGTGCCCACAGGTGTGCGTGAGACGCCGGGCGTAGGCTCGGGGCGGGTACGCACAGTGCCTCCCCCGAACTCTCGGCTCCGTTCGAGCAGGGGACCCCACGCGACGTCGCTACTTAAGGAACCACTGATGGAGCTCGGTCTCGTCGGCCTCGGCAAGATGGGCGGCAACATGCGTGAGCGCATTCGCCGCGCCGGCCACACCGTCATCGGGTACGACCGCAATCCTGATCTGTCCGATGTCGGCAGCCTGGAGGAGCTGGTGAGCCGGCTCGAGGGCCCCAGGGTGGTGTGGGTGATGGTGCCCGCCGGCGCCCCGACCCAGGCGACCATAGACGAGCTGGCCGGCCTCCTGGAGCCCGGCGACGTCGTCGTGGACGGCGGCAACTCCCGCTGGACGGACGACGAGAAGCACGCCGTCGAGCTCGGCCTCAAGCGCGTCGGCTTCGTCGACTGCGGCGTCTCCGGCGGCATCTGGGGCCTGGAGCAGGGCTACGCCCTGATGTACGGCGGCGACGCGGAGAACGTCGCCAAGGTGCAGCCGATCTTCGACGCGCTCAAGCCCGAGGGTGAGTTCGGCGCGGTGCACGCCGGCAAGGTCGGCGCGGGCCACTTCGCCAAGATGGTCCACAACGGCATCGAGTACGCCATGATGCAGGCCTTCGCCGAAGGCTGGGAGCTGCTGGAGGCCGTGCACTCGGTGACCGACGTCCGCGAGGTGTTCCGGTCCTGGCAGTCCGGCACCGTGATCCGCTCCTGGCTGCTCGACCTCGCGGTCAAGGCGCTCGACGAGGACGAGCACCTGGAGAGCCTGAGGGGCTATGCCCAGGACTCCGGCGAGGGCCGGTGGACGGTGGAGGCCGCCATCGACAACTCCGTGCCGCTGCCCGCCATCACCGCGTCCCTCTTCGCCCGCTTCGCCTCCCGCCAGGAGGACTCCCCGCAGATGAAGATGATCGCGGCGCTCCGCAACCAGTTCGGCGGCCACGAGGTCGAGAAGGCCTGAGCCGGGCGCAGCGGCCGGAGCCGGCCGTGGTCCGTCCACGGCCGGGCGAGCCGCTGTGCGGCGGCGCGGGCGCCCGCACAGGCCCGTCCTGGCCGCCTCCGGCCCACCGCCGTCCCCGGCCGGTCCGGCCCGTGCCGGCCCCGGCCGGCACGGTCGGCACGGTCGGCACGGCTCCAGGGCGCTTCCCGGTCGTTCACGGCCCGCTCCCGGCCCGTGCGGACGCCCGCGCCGCGCACGGGCCGCGCACAGGCCGGCGCGGGCCACTAGCATCGCGCACTCAGGCGTACCCGTAGTTCTCAGTGACATCAGGGGGAGGTCGGCGCCGACCATGCACCTCACGCATCTCTCGCTCGCCGACTTCCGCTCGTACACGGCGGTCGACGTGCCGCTCGAACCGGGCGTCACGGCGTTCGTCGGCCCCAACGGACAGGGCAAGACCAACCTCGTCGAGGCCGTCGGCTACCTGGCCACGCTCGGCAGCCACCGGGTCGCCTCGGACGCCCCGCTGGTCCGCGTGGGAGCGGAGCGTGCCGTGGTCCGTGCCGCGGTGCGCCAGGGCGAGCGCCGGCAGCTGATCGAGCTCGAACTCAACCCGGGCCGGGCCAACCGCGCCAGAATCAACAGGTCGTCCCAGGTCAGGTCCCGTGACGTGGTGGGCATCGTCAGGACGGTGCTCTTCGCCCCGGAGGACCTCGCGCTGGTGAAGGGCGACCCCGGCGAGCGCCGTCGCTTCCTCGACGAGCTGATCACGGCGCGCGCGCCGCGCATGGCGGGGGTGCGCGCCGACTACGAGCGCGTGCTCAAGCAGCGCAACACCCTGCTGAAGTCGGCCGCGCTCGCCCGGCGGCACGGCGGCCGCTCGATGGATCTGTCCACGCTGGACGTCTGGGACCAGCACCTCGCGCGCGCGGGCGCCGAGCTGCTGGCGCAGCGGCTCGCCCTGATCGCCGCGTTGCAGCCGCTCGCGGACAAGGCGTACGAGCAGCTCGCGCCCGGCGGCGGCCCGGTCACCCTGGAGTACAGGCCGTCCGCACCCGGCGAGGGAGAGACCCGCGAGGCACTGTTCGAGCAGCTCATGGCCGCCCTCACCGGCGGGCGCAAGCAGGAGATCGAGCGGGGCGTGACCCTGGTGGGCCCGCACCGCGACGACCTGCTGCTCAAGCTGGGGCGGCTGCCCGCGAAGGGGTACGCGAGCCACGGCGAGTCCTGGTCCTGTGCGCTGGCGCTCCGCCTGGCCTCCTACGACCTGCTGCGCACCGAGGACCCCTGGGCGCCCCAGCCCGGGTCCGCGCAGCCGGTGCCGCCACCGCAGCAGCCCGAGCCGGGCCAGGCCGTGCCGCCGCCCCAGGAGCCCCCGACCACCCCGCCCGGCCGGGACACCCCGCCCGCCGGATCCCCCGAGGGCCGGGACCCGGCCCCCCCGCCCCCGCCCCGCCGGGCCGGCGAACCGATTCTGGTGCTGGACGACGTCTTCGCGGAGCTGGACGCCCGCCGCCGCGAGCGCCTGGCGGAGCTGGTCGCGCCGGGCGAGCAGGTACTGGTCACCGCCGCGGTGGACGAGGACGTGCCGGCCGTGCTCACGGGCCGGCGGTACGCGGTGACCGAGGGGAGGGTGGAGCGCGTATGAGCGACATCACACCGCACGGAGGCCCGTCCGGAGAGGGCACGCCCGGCGGCGGAGGACTGCCGGGCCGGGGCGCCGCTCCCGGACCCTCCGGCGCTCCCGGACCCGCCCGCACCGCCGGTGCCGCCCCCGGATCAGGTGCCGCCCCCGCACTCGGCGCCACCCCGGGCCCCGCCCTGCCGGGCGGGTGGCCCGCGACCGGCGGCGGCTTGCCGACCCGCGGCGGCTTTGGGCCTGGCGGCTCCAGGACTGGCGGCTCCGGGCCCGGTGACACCGGCGGCGGCTCCCGGGTCGGCGGCGGCTCCCCAGCGGTCAGCGGCTTCCGGACCGGTGGCGGGTCCCCCGGGTCCCCGCCTCCCAACGGCCCCCAGGCCGACGGCGGTTCCCCGTCCCGAAGCGAACCCGCCGCCCACGCGCCCGCGCCCGAGCCACTGCCCGATCCCTCCGCCCCCGCCGAGCGCTCCCCGGCCGCCCCGCCCACCACCCCTGCGCCGGCCCCCGCGCCCTCCGGCGTGGACCTCGCGCGCGTCGCCCTGCGGGCCGCTAAGGAAGAGGCACGCGCGCGTGGAGCCCTCGTCCAGCAGAAACGGCAGGCACGCAGGGGCGGACTCAGGTCCGGCGCGCGCGCCGACGGCCGGGACCCCGTCCCGCTGTCCTCCGCCATCAGCCGGCTGATCGCCGACCAGGCCTGGGAGACCCCGGCCGCGGTGGGCGGTGTCATGGGCCGCTGGCCGCAGATCGTCGGCGAGGACCTGGCGCACCACTGCACACCGCTCTCCTATGACGACGCCCCCGACCAGCGGGTGCTCACCGTCCAGTGCGACTCGACGGCCTGGGCGACCCAGGTCCGGCTGCTGGCCCCGCAGCTCCTCGCCCGTCTCAACGCCGACCTGGGCCAGGGCACCGTGAAGCGGATCAAGGTGCTGGGACCGCACACCCCTGGGCGCCGTTTCGGACCTCTGCGCGCCCCCGGCAGCGTGGGCCCGCGCGACACCTACGGGTGAGCGACCGGGCACCCTGGGTGAGGCGTTGGCCCGGTAGCTGGGGGTTGACGGCCCGAAGCGCTGAGTGCCGCTGTGAGCCTCTTAGGGGCGGGGGCCGCATATGGGGAGTCGGCGGCGGCCGGTTCAGGGCGGCACATGCGGACTCAGGTACCCGCAAACCCCCATCACCGTCCGCGGTACCGGTAGACTGAAGCCAATCTCGTCCATTCGTGGGGGGAGCACTTCGGAGCATGCCGGGCACGCCGCATTCGGAGAATGCTGTATGACCACGCATTCGGAGAATGCTGTACGACCACGCATGAGGAGAATGCTGTACGACCACGCATGACGCGGGACCACCCCGAGTACCACAGACCCACCCCGAAGATCACCAACAGACGCTGCACCTAGCTGCGCAACGCTGACAAGGCTTACCAACGCACCACGCCGCAGCCGCTCCGGCCCCTGCCGGGACCCTGGTTGTGCTGTGCCAGAAAGGGCGCTTCGTGGCCGATTCCGGCAACCCCAACGAGAACATCCCGTCCACCGCCGCAGGCGAGTCCGCCGAGGCCCGCGTGGGCGCTTCCGAGGCCGCCGCGGCGGCCTCGGAAGCCGTGACCGGGACCACAGTGTCGGCGGAGTCCGCTGAGCCCGCGGAGTCTGCCGCGTACGACGCCAGCGCCATCACGGTTCTGGAAGGTCTTGACGCGGTCCGCAAGCGGCCCGGCATGTACATCGGCTCGACGGGCGAGCGCGGCCTGCACCACCTCGTCACCGAGGTCGTCGACAACTCGGTGGACGAGGCCCTCGCGGGCCACGCCGACACCATCGAGGTCACGATCCTGCCCGACGGCGGCGTGCGCGTCGTGGACAACGGCCGTGGCATCCCCGTGGACATCGTGCCGTCCGAGAAGAAGCCGGCCGTCGAGGTCGTGCTGACGGTGCTGCACGCGGGCGGCAAGTTCGGCGGCGGCGGATACGCCGTCTCCGGCGGTCTGCACGGCGTCGGCGTCTCCGTGGTGAACGCCCTTTCGACCAAGGTCAGCGTCGAGGTCAAGCGCGACGGCTACCGCTGGACGCAGGACTACAAGCTCGGCGTCCCCACCGCCCCCCTGCAGCGGAACGAGGCCACGGACGAGACCGGCACCACGGTCACGTTCTGGGCCGACCCCGACATCTTCGAGACCACGGACTACTCGTTCGAGACGCTCTCCCGGCGTTTCCAGGAGATGGCGTTCCTCAACAAGGGCCTGCGGATCAAGCTCACGGACGAGCGCGAGTCCGCGAAGGCGACCAGCGGCGCGGACGCCGGCGAGGCGGTCGACGAGACCGTGGCCGAGCCGCGCTCGGTGACGTACTACTACGAGGGCGGCATCGTCGACTTCGTGAAGTACCTCAACTCCCGCAAGGGAGAGGTGATCCACGACACCGTCATCGACATCGAGTCCGAGGACCGGGAGCGCATGCTCTCCGTCGAGGTCGCGATGCAGTGGAACAGCGGCTACAGCGAGGGCGTGTACTCGTTCGCCAACACCATCCACACCCACGAGGGCGGCACGCACGAGGAGGGCTTCAGGGCGGCGATGACGGCCCTGATCAACCGCTACGCGCGCGACAAGAAGCTGCTCCGCGAGAAGGACGACAACCTCACCGGCGACGACATCCGCGAGGGCCTGACCGCGATCATCTCGGTCAAGCTGGGCGAGCCGCAGTTCGAGGGCCAGACGAAGACGAAGCTGGGCAACACCGAGGCGAAGACCTTCGTCCAGAAGGTCGTCCACGAGCACCTCAGCGACTGGCTGGACCGCAACCCCAACGAGGCCGCGGACATCGTCCGCAAGGGCATCCAGGCGGCCACCGCGCGCGTGGCCGCCCGCAAGGCGCGCGACCTGACCCGCCGCAAGGGCCTGCTGGAGACGGCGTCCCTGCCCGGCAAGCTCTCGGACTGCCAGTCGAACGACCCGTCCAAGTGCGAGATCTTCATCGTCGAGGGCGACTCCGCCGGCGGCTCGGCCAAGTCCGGCCGAAACCCGCAGTACCAGGCCATCCTGCCCATCCGCGGCAAGATCCTGAACGTGGAGAAGGCCCGCGTCGACAAGATCCTGCTGAACCAGGAGATCCAGGCGCTGATCTCGGCCTTCGGCACCGGTGTGCACGAGGACTTCGACATCGAGAAGCTCCGCTACCACAAGATCATCCTGATGGCGGACGCCGACGTCGACGGCCAGCACATCAACACCCTGCTGCTGACGTTCCTCTTCCGCTTCATGCGGCCGCTGGTCGAGGCGGGGCACGTGTTCCTCTCCCGGCCGCCGCTGTACAAGATCAAGTGGGGTCGGGACGACTTCGAGTACGCGTACTCGGACCGTGAGCGCGACGCCCTGATCGAGCTCGGCCGCCAGCACGGCAAGCGCATCAGGGAGGACTCCGTCCAGCGCTTCAAGGGCCTCGGCGAGATGAACGCCGAGGAGCTGCGCATCACCACCATGGACCAGGAGCACCGCGTCCTCGGCCAGGTCACGCTCGACGACGCCGCGCAGGCCGACGACCTCTTCTCCGTGCTGATGGGCGAGGACGTCGAGGCCCGCCGCCAGTTCATCCAGCGCAACGCCAAGGACGTCCGCTTCCTCGACATCTGACCCGGCACCCGATGCGGCACGCGCGCGTCGGTGACGGATGCGGGAAGCCCGGATGCGAGAAGTCCGAAAGGATTGAGTTACGGCAATGGCCGACGAGAACACCCCCACCCCACCCGAGGGCCCCACGGGACCCGAGGTCCCCGAAGGCCTCGTGGGCATCGAGGACCCCGCGGAGCTGGCCATGCGCGTCGAGCCCGTCGGGCTCGAGACGGAGATGCAGCGCTCGTACCTCGACTACGCGATGTCCGTCATCGTCTCGCGGGCCCTGCCGGACGTACGGGACGGCCTGAAGCCCGTGCACCGCCGGGTGCTGTACGCCATGTACGACGGCGGCTACCGCCCCGAGAAGGGCTTCTACAAGTGCGCCCGCGTCGTCGGTGACGTGATGGGCAACTACCACCCGCACGGCGACTCCTCGATCTACGACGCGCTCGTCCGCCTCGCCCAGCCGTGGTCGATGCGGATGCCGCTGGTGGACTCCAACGGCAACTTCGGCTCCCCGGGCAACGACCCCGCCGCGGCCATGCGCTACACCGAGTGCAAGATGGCCCCGCTGTCCATGGAGATGGTCCGCGACATCGACGAGGACACCGTCGACTTCACGGACAACTACGACGGCCGCTCCCAGGAGCCCACGGTCCTGCCGGCCCGCTTCCCGAACCTGCTGATCAACGGCTCGGCGGGCATCGCGGTCGGCATGGCCACCAACATCCCCCCGCACAACCTCCGCGAGGTCGCCGACGGCGCCCAGTGGTACCTGACGCACCCCGAGGCCACCCACGAGGAGCTGCTCGACGCCCTGATCGAGCGCATCAAGGGGCCCGACTTCCCGACTGGCGCCCTGGTGGTGGGCCGCAAGGGCATCGAGGAGGCCTACCGCACGGGACGCGGCTCGATCACCATGCGGGCCGTGGTGGAGGTCGAGGAGATCCAGGGCCGCCAGTGCCTGGTCGTCACCGAGCTGCCCTACCAGGTCAACCCCGACAACCTCGCGCAGAAGATCGCCGACGGGGTCAAGGACGGCAAGATCGGCGGCATCGCCGACGTCCGCGACGAGACCAGCTCCCGCACCGGCCAGCGCCTGGTGATCGTCCTCAAGAGGGACGCGGTCGCCAAGGTCGTCCTGAACAACCTCTACAAGCACACCGACCTGCAGACCAACTTCGGCGCCAACATGCTGGCGCTGGTCGACGGCGTCCCGCGCACCCTCTCCCTGGACGCGTTCATCCGCCACTGGGTGACGCACCAGATCGAGGTCGTCGTCCGCCGTACGCGCTTCAGGCTGCGCAAGGCCGAGGAGCGTGCGCACATCCTGCGCGGCCTGCTGAAGGCCCTGGACGCCATCGACGAGGTCATCTCCCTGATCCGCGGCAGCGACACCGTCGAGACGGCCCGTGAGGGCCTGATGGGGCTGCTGGAGATCGACGAGATCCAGGCCAACGCCATCCTGGAGATGCAGCTCCGCCGGCTGGCCGCCCTGGAGCGCCAGAAGATCGTCCAGGAGCACGACGAACTCCAGGCGAAGATCGCCGAGTACAACGAGATCCTGGCCTCCCCGATCCGCCAGCGCGGCATCATCAGCGAGGAACTGGCCGCGATCGTCGAGAAGTACGGCGAGGACCGCCGCACCAAGCTGGTGCCCTTCGACGGTGACATGTCCATCGAGGACCTGATCGCCGAGGAGGACATCGTCGTCACGGTCACCCGCGGCGGCTACGTCAAGCGCACCAAGACCGACGACTACCGCGCCCAGAAGCGCGGCGGCAAGGGCGTGCGCGGCGCCAAGCTCAAGGAAGACGACATCGTCGACCACTTCTTCGTGTCGACCACCCACCACTGGCTGCTGTTCTTCACCAACAAGGGCCGCGTCTACCGCGCCAAGGCCTACGAGCTGCCCGACGCGGGCCGCGACGCCCGCGGCCAGCACGTCGCGAACCTGCTGGCCTTCCAGCCGGACGAGGCGATCGCCGAGATCCTGGCCATCCGCGACTACGAGGCCGCGCCCTACCTGGTGCTCGCCACCAAGGCGGGCCTAGTCAAGAAGACGCCCCTGAAGGACTACGACTCGCCCCGCTCCGGCGGTGTGATCGCCATCAACCTCCGGGAGACGGAGGCCGGTTCCGACGACGAGCTGATCGGCGCCGAGCTGGTCTCCGCCGCGGACGACCTGCTGCTCATCAGCAAGAAGGCGCAGTCCATCAGGTTCACGGCCACCGACGAGGCCCTGCGCCCGATGGGCCGCGCCACCTCCGGCGTCAAGGGCATGAGTTTCCGCGAGGGCGACGAGCTCCTCTCGATGAATGTGGTCCGGCCCGGTACGTTCGTGTTCACCGCAACCGACGGCGGGTACGCGAAGCGGACCGTCGTGGACGAGTACCGCGTCCAGGGACGCGGCGGTCTCGGCATCAAGGCAGCCAAGATCGTCGAGGATCGCGGCTCGCTCGTCGGGGCGCTCGTGGTGGAGGAGAGCGACGAGATCCTCGCCATCACGCTCGGCGGCGGCGTGATCCGTACGCGGGTCAACGAGATCAGGGAGACGGGCCGTGACACCATGGGCGTCCAACTGATCAACCTGGGCAAGCGCGACGCGGTGGTCGGCATCGCACGCAACGCCGAGGCGGGCCGCGAGGCCGAGGAAGTAGAGGAAGCTGCGGAAGCCGCGGAAGCGGCGGAGGGGGTGGACGCCGTGGAAGCGGCGGACGCCGCCCGGGCCCCGGAGCCTGCGGAGAGCGCAGGGGACGCGGCCGACGGCGCCGGCGGCGCACCGGCTGAGGACCGGGAAGCCGACGGCACGGACGACGACACCCGGCCCCCGGCCGAGTAAGGCGAGGAGAGAGTCATCGTGAGCGGAGCCACGGGCCCCGGAGCAGGCGGAACCGGAGCAGACGGCGTCCGTGGCGCCGCCGATGCGCAGCAGCCCCACGGAGGCCATGCGAAGCGGCCTCACGGACCCCAGGGGGGAACTGTGACCGACACCCGCGGGTCTCAGGCGGGACCGTCTCAGGCGGGAGCCTACGAGGGATCGGGAGCCTACGAGGGATACGGCGCGCCGCAGGAGTACGGCGCGGGGACGTCCGGCGGCGCGGGGGTCCCCGCGGCGGCGACGCCCCTGCCCGGTGAGCGCCAGCCCTCGCCGCCACAGGGCCCGTACCACCCGCCGCAGGCGTACCAGACGCCCTCCGGCGCGGTGCGCCGGCCGCGGACCGGCGCCCGCACCACACCGCGGACCCGCAAGGCGCGCCTGCGGGTGGCCCGGGTCGATCCGTGGTCGGTGATGAAGGTCAGCTTCCTGCTCTCCATCGCCCTCGGCATCTGCACGGTCGTCGCTGCCGCGGTGCTGTGGATGGTGATGGACGCGATGGGTGTCTTCTCCACCGTGGGCGGCACCATCTCGGAGGCCACCGGGTCCAACGACTCAGGCGGCTTCGACCTCCAGTCGTTCCTGTCGCTGCCGCACGTCCTGGTCTTCACCGGGGTCATCGCGGTCATCGACGTCGTCCTGGCCACCGCCCTCGCCACCCTCGGCGCGTTCATCTACAACCTCTCCGCGGGGTTCGTGGGCGGGGTCGAGCTGACGCTGGCGGAGGACGAGTAGTCGGCTGGGGTTCCCCTGGCCGGGGTGCCCCCGGTGGGGCGGGCAAGCCCTTGGGGCAGGGGTGGTTCCCCGGGCCCGTGGGGGCTTGTCGCGCAGTTGCCCGCGCCCCTTCGGGGGCGTCCCCCACTCGTCGGCGTCCGTGGTGTCCTGGTGGTTCGCGGGCCGGGGATATCGATTTTGGGACTGACCCTGTCGTGCGCTAATCTTCAGTGGTCAGCGCGCATTGCGCGTGGGTCCGGTCACCGGGCCGCATGATGCGGGGCTATAGCTCAGACGGTTAGAGCGCTTCCCTGATAAGGAAGAGGCCACAGGTTCAAGTCCTGTTAGCCCCATTGCGAGAGGCGGGATGGTCTGCGGAAAGCGGACCCTCCCGCCTCTGGTGTTTTCCGATCACTCCGTTTCGTCTTGTCCCCGGACACCGGAAGGCCCGGTAACTCTGGTGAGTTACCGGGCCTTTGTGTACTCCGGTGGAGGTGGGGGGCCTGGGCTCAGATCCTGCGGCCGGTGAGCGCCCCCAGAAGAGCCTGGGCGAGCGACCTGTCCTGGGGGCGGAGCTGGGGACCGAGGCCCTGGTTGGGGGCGGCCTGTGCCTGGCCCGGGGCGGGCTGCGCCTGGTCGGAGGCGGGGTTTTCCCGGTTGGTGTCGGGCTGGGCCTGGTCGGAGGCGGGGTTTTCCCGGTTGGTGTCGGGCTGGGCCTGGTCGGAGGCGGGCTGCTCCCGGTGGGTGTCCGGCTGTCCCTGGTTGGTGTCGGGCTGGGCCTGGTCGGAGGCGGGCTGCTCCCGGTGGGTGTCCGGCTGTCCCTGGTCGCGGGCTGGCTGCTCCCGGTTGCTGTCCCGGTGCGTCTGGTTGCGAGCGGGCCGGTCCCGGTCGGCGCGGGGGTGTTCCTGGTCGGTGTCCGGCTGTGCCTGGTCGGATGCGGGCTCTGCCTGCCCGGGGCCGGGCTGTCCCTGGTCGGTGTCCGGCTGTTCCTCGTCGGCGGCGGGCTCTGCCTGGCCCGACTCCGGCTGTCCCTGGCCCGACTCCGGCTGTCCCTGGTCGGCGTTCGGCTGTCCTTGGTCGGTTTCCGGCCGTGCCTGGTCGGTGCCGTCAGTGGGGCGGGCGTCCTGGCGGCCCTCGGCCTCGGTGGGCTGTGCGCCCTCGGTGGGCTGTGCGCCCTGGGTGTCCTCGGCGGGGCGGTCGGGCTGGGCGGCCTCGGGGCCGTCGGCCGTGGTGGGGGCGCCGGCCTCGGCGGGCCGGCCTTCCGGGGTGCCGCCGCTCTGCGCGGGCTGCGCGTCCGTGGGCTGGGAGCCCTCGCCGGGCTGTGCGGTGTCCGTCTCCGCCGGGGCGGCGGCCTCCGAGGGGCCGGTCTGCTGCTGGTCGGGTGCGGCCTGTTGCTGCGCGGGGTCCGCCTGTTGCTGCGCCGGGTCGGCCTGTTGCTGCGCGGCGTCGGCCTGGCCCTGGGCGGGGTCGGCCGGGGCCGCGGGCGAGCCGGCGTCGGGGGACGTCGTGTTGGGGGCGCTGTTGTCCGGGGCGGGGTTGCCGGAGGTGGACGAGCCGGAGGGAGCCGTGGGGGCGGGCGAGCACGCGTCGTCGTCGAACGCCTCCGCGGACGGCCAGGCGATGTCCCCGGACGGGAGGACCGCGCCGTGCCGGCAACTCGGCGAGGAGCCGTGCGCCTCGGCCATGATCCGCTGCTTGATCGTGGGGGGCAGCGAGCGCAGGAACACCGCGGAGAACTGCTCCGGCACCGGCTGGGGAGCCGTCTGGTCGGGGGCGCTGTTGCGCATCTCCCCACTCTGGGGTACTGCGGCAGCGGTCGGTGCCGTGGAGGCGAGTCCAAGGGCGGTGAGCAGTGCGACAAAAGCGGCCAGGATGACGGACCACAGCTTCGCGGCCTTGTTTCCGGTCATGGCCCCTCACTTTCGGGTCAGGCGATTTGCGTACTTTCCTCATGATGTGTATACGGGTCGTCCTGCGCGGGACCGACGCTCGGCTCCTGGTGATTGCGAGGGGAACACCACCTGAATAGCGGCGTACCGCGGAAAAATCAGAAATGGGCCGTGTGGCGCAGGTGGGCTTCTGCACCGGTCGGCCCGGCGGTCGTCCGGGGCTGGTCCCGGGTTTGCCCCGGGATCCGCCCGGGTGTGCCAGGGGTGCGGCAGGCGTGGGCGGGTGGGTGCCGGCGGGCGCCGTGAGGCAGGTGGGGAGCGGTTCCACGGGGCAGCGGAGCCCCGGGATGCAGGTCACCGATCGGTATCGGTCGGTGTGTATAGTCGGGCGGCAGAAGTCCCCTACGTCAAGGAAAGACGAGGTCGCGCGGTGAAGAAGCTTCTCCTGGTCGCACTGGCCGCCATCGGCGGGCTCCTCGTGTACCGCCAGATCCAGGCGGATCGCGCCGAGCAGGATCTGTGGACGGAGGCGACCGACTCCGTGCCCACGGGTTCGTGAGTACTCCCCGAGATTTTTCGCCAGGGCCCCGGCCGCGGATGCGGCCGGGGCCCTGTGCTGTGTGAACCGGCTGCGATCCCGATCACGTGACGCCGGCACGGAGAAGCAAACTCGTGGCCATTGAATTCACGCCAGCAAATGATCGTCCGTCGAGTTGGACATGGCGTCCCAGTGGTGGCGCATAACCGACGTTTATTTCGGGTCGATGGTGCTTATGGAGCACGGCGCGAAGCTGCGGCAGGGGTGCATCGGCCCGCGCACAAGCCGGACCTTACGGGTGATTGAGTCGCCGGTGCGGACAGTGGACACCTGGGCGAGGCAGGATGTCACCGCTGCGGTTGCCGCGCGCACGCGCTCGGCTGCACAGGGTGCAGCGGGCGGGCGGCGGGCGGGCGGCCGCAGCGGTCGGCGCGGAGGCACGCTCTGGGAGGTGCGTGACCGGAGGGGTGCTTCAGGAGGGGGCTTCCCGAGAGGTGCTTCCCGAGGGTTCGATTCGGGTCGCTTCCGGAGGGGCGCTTCCGGTGACCACCGGGCGGAGTCTCCCGGGGCGGCGACCAGGCGGAGTCTCCGGGCCGGCGACCGGGCGGAGCCAGTGGGTCGACGACCGGGGACAGAGACGACCAGGGGACGGAGGGGTGGCGCACGATGTGGCGCGTGATGAGGCGTCCGGTGACGATCCGGCGGCACGGTGACCGGGCCGCGTCGCGCACCCCCGTGCCATCGGCCGGCCGGTCCGCTGCCGTCCGGTCCGCTGCCGACTGCTCCGCTGTCGAGTGGTCCGCTGTCGAGTGGTCCGGTGCCGAGTGGTCCGCCGTCGAGTGGTCCGGTGCTGAGTGGTCCGGTGCCGTCTGGTCCGGTGCCGAGCGGTCCGGTGCCGAGCGGTCCGCTCCCGGCGCTCCCGGCCTGTTCGCCGTGCCGCGCACGGGCGTGGCCGCCGCCGGCCGGGAGGCGTACCGGAGCGCCCGGGGAGGCGTGCCGGCCGGCCGTGGCGCGATATGCGTGGCGGCCGCGCGCAGCGCGCTCTGTGCGACGGTCGCCCTCTGCGCGCTCGCCGCGCTGCCGGGGACCGCGCTGGCGGACCAGCCGGACCAGCCGGAGCAGGGCACGTCCGACCCCTACGCCTACGACCCCCGCGCGCGCACCGTGCAGGGCGCGGCGAGCGAGGGCGCCGCCCAGGAGATCGGGCTTGGCACCACCTACAGGAGCACGATCGGCCCGTCGGGCGGCTCCCAGGGAAAGCTCTACTACCGGCTGGAACTCGGCACCAAGGACAACGTCTACGCGTCCGTGACGGCCGTCCCCCGGCTGGGCACCAAGGCGGATTACGCCGACGGCCTCAAGGTGCACATCCAGGACGCCGAGGGCTACGAATGCTCCGACGACACCGCGCAGTTCGGCTCGACGGAGAGCCCCTGGCCGGTGGCGGCCACGGCCACCCGCATCATCGACCCCACCGATCCCTCCTGCGCGCACGCCGGCACGTACTACCTGGTCGTCGAGCGGGAGAGTGCCGCCGGCTCGCCGTCGGACGACTGGGGCCTGGAGCTGAGCACCGCCACGGAACCCGCCGCCCTGAGGACGCCGGGACCGACCACCCCTCCCGAGAACCCGGACTCCGCCTCCCCGCCCCCGCCCGCCGGCGGCCACGGCGAGCGGCGGCACGGCGGCACCAGCTTCAGCACCGCGTCCCGCATCGGCGCGGGCGTCTGGCGGGACTCCGTGCGGCCCGGTCAGACGGCCTTCTACCGGGTGCCCGTGGGCTGGGGCCAGCGGCTCTCCGCCACGGCCGAACTGAGCGGCCCGGACGGCGCCCCGGGCGGCGGCGCCTCGGACGGGACTTCGGACGGCGCCTCGGGCGGCGCGACGGGTGAGGGGTCCGCGGGCGGTGCCACGGGGGGTGGATCCGTGGGGTCTGCGCTGGTCATGCGCCTCTACAACCCGGTGCGCGGCCAGGTCGACACCGAGGGCGCCACGTACGACGGCCGGCAGGCGTCGGCCGCCTTCCCGCCGCTGGCCCCCGTCTCGTACCGGAACCGCTACTCCAGTGTGCCCCAGGTCGAGGGGATGCCCTTCGCGGGGTGGTACTACCTGGCGGTGAATCTGAATCCGCAGCTCGCCGAGGAGTTCGGCGACGGCGGGTACGGGGTGACACTGCGGGTGACGGTCAGCGGCAGCGTCCAGGAGGGCCCCGGCTACGTGGGGGCGCCGCAGCCCGCGGGGCTGTTCGACGTCCCGTCCGGCGGGGCGGCCGGGGGCGGGACCACCACGTCCGGCGTCTCCGGCGACGGCTCCCTGCGCCCGCTCGGCGTCACCGCCCTCGGCGTGGGCACCGCGATCCTGCTGGTCCTCGCCGCGTGGACGGTGCTGGCCAGGCGCCGGTACGCGGCGGCGGGCGGCGCGTCGGCATCCCGTACTGAGCCCGCGGCCGCGTCCGCCGGGGGCCCGGCGTCCACGGGGGACGGCGACCGCGCCGCCCGCGGTACCGCCGCCGTCGACGTGCCGGATCCCCTCTCCGATCAGGGGTACGGCCACGTTCCCGGCCCCGGCGACATCGGTGGGTACGGGAGCGGGTACGAGTCTTCGTCCTCGGACCACGGCGGCCATGGCGGCTATGGCGGCCACGGCGGCCATGGCGGTGCGGAGGGTGCGGAGTACGGCGCGGCCCACGGCGGCGGGGACCGCGGTGAGTACGACGGCGGGGGCCACGGCGGCGACCGCGGCGCGGAGTACGGTCGCGCCGGGTACGGCCGGGCGGAACACGGTCGGCCCGAGTACGGCGCCGGTACCGGTACCGATTCCGGCTGGGGTGCGGGCACGGGCGCGCAGCACGGCGGTACGGCCGGTGGGGGCGGCACGGGCGGTCACGGTACGCCGCAGGGGCGGACGGGGCCGTACGGGCCGCCGGGGGCCTGGTAGGCGCCGCAAGGCGGGGCGGGCCGGCTTCGGTGTCCATGTTCCCTCGGGATCCGCTCGGGGCCTGCTCGCGACCGGGGACACGGCCACGCGCGGTCGGGCCACGCGCGGTCGGGTCGGGTGTGGTCGGGTCGGGTGCGGGCCGGAGCGGTCAGCCCTGGATGACCGCCCACAGGCCGAAGGCGATGCAGGCCAGCGCCACGAGGAGCATCGGGACCGCGACCTTCGGGGAGGGCCCCGGCCGCCGCTGCCGTGCCCGGCGCCGGGACGGCCGGGGGCCGCGTGGGACGGGGTCCACCGCTGCCGCCGGGTGCGCCGCGTCGGCGTCCCGTCCGCCCGGATGCGTGAGCACGCCGGGAGCGGGTTCGTACGGCACCGGTTCGTAGGGAGACCCGTTCTGCGGCGGGAGGGGAACATGCGGCTGCTGACCGGTGTAAGGACGAGTGGGGGAGGTCTCGCGCTGCGCCGGGGTGGTGGGGGTCTGGGAGGGGTCGGGCGACAGCGGGCCGACCGGCGAAGGCGCACCCAGCGCGCTCTGGTGCGGGCCGCCACGGGCGGCCGGGTGGGCGGATGGCCCGGGGTACGGCTGGACAGCCGGCCCGGGGGACTGCTGGGCGTGCGCCGCCTGGTGACCGGCGGGGCCGAGGTGGCCCTCGGGGTCTCCGTGGCCCTCGAAGCCCCCGTGGGCGTGCGAGGGTGCCGGCGGGAGCGGGGCTGACGGGTGTCGTGCGGGCGCGGCGGGGTGCCCCGGCGCCGCCTCCCGAGCGGAGGCCGCTCGGTGCCCGGGCGGCTGGGGTGCCTGCGGTGTCGGGGGTGTCTGCGGCGCCTGTGGAGGGCGTGTCCGCGGTGCCCGCGGCGAGTGAGGGCCGACGGGGCCCGACTCCTGGCCCGGGGGCGGTGCGTGTCCGGCACCCTGCGCGGACGCCGCGGACGCCGCGGACGCCGCGGACGCCGCGGGCCCCAGGGACGGGGCGGGCGCTCCGAGCGGGCCATGCCCGGTGAATGAACCCTCACCTGTGAACGGGCCACCTGGGGGTGTGACGGGGCCCGTGGGCGGAGCCGGTTGAGGCGCGCCGTGCTCGGCGGCCGGTTGAGGCCCGCCGTGCTCGGCCGGGGCGTGGGGCGCATCGTGCGACAGCGGCATCCCCGGCCGCGCACTCTCCCGCACTCCGCCCTGCCCCGGCACCGCCTCCGGTGCGGCTTCCTGCCCCGGTCCGGCGGGAGCGGCCGGAGCCACTCCGTGCGGCGGTCCCGGATGCGGCTCCGCGGAGGGCGGCGTCTGGGACCCGCTTCCCGGCCCCGTCTGGTGGCCACCGGGCCCCGTCTGGTGGCCACCGTCCCGGGGACCCCGTTGCCGTGACGGTTCTCCGGCCCCCAAGCCACCGCCCGCGGCCTGACCGCCGCCCGTGGCCCCGGTGAACGAGCCGGCGTCCCGTGCCCCGTCCGAGGCGGAGACGGCGCCCGTCCGCGCACCCGGGGGAGAGGCCGCGTCCGTTCCCGTACCCGGCGCGGAGGGGGCGGCCGCCGTCCCACCGGCAGCCGCACCGGAGAAGGAGCCCTGGTCCGCTGACGCCCCGGCCTCGCTCCCGGCTCCCGCGCCTGCGCCTGTCCCGGCCGCTGCACCTGCCCTCGCCCTCGCCCCCGCGCCCGTCCCCGTCGCCGGAGGAGGCGGCAGGTGGAAACTCCCCGTCTCGGACATGGCCGGCCCCGCCGCCGGAGCCTCCTCGCCGGACGACTGGGCCACGTGCGGCGGCTGCGGCGGCCGGTCCCCGGAAGCCGGCTGCACGGCAGGGGCCGGCTGGAGGCCGGGAGACGGCTCGACCGCGGGGGCGGGCTGGACGCCGGGAGACTGTGCAGGCCGTGCGTGGGCCGCGGACGGTTGTCCGGCGTCCGGCCCCGCGCCGGGCGCCTGCGCCCCCGCGCCCGGCGCCCCCGGCAGCCCGGCCCCGTACGCGCCCGGGACGCCCGCATCCTGCGCGCCCGGGACCCCCGCACCGTGCGCCGGCAGGGCCCCCGCACCGTTCGCTGCCGAGCCCCCCGCACCGTCCGCACCGTCCGCACCAGGACCACCCACACCGTCCACCCCAGCACTCCCGGCCCCGCCAGCCCCGCCGACCCCGCCGACCCCGCCGACCCCGTCGGCTCCTGCGGCAGCCTCAGTCGCGACCTGGGCCCCCGCCCCGGGGATCCGCGGCGCCCCCCGCAGCGGCCCGTCCGGTCCGAAGTCCGCGGGCAGCGGACCGATCTGGTCGAAGACCTCGACGAGTTCGTCGTCGGGGCCCGGCTCGGGCAGCATCTCGGCCGCGTGCGCGAGTGCCTTGCGCGCCCCCGTAGCGGTGCGGAAGCGGGCGTCCGGGTCGGGCTGCAACAGCGTGGCGATGACCTGCCACAGCGGCTCGGGGATGTCCTGCGGCGCGGACGGCGTGCCGTGCGCACGGAAGCGGTCCACCAGCGCCTTCGCGTCCGGCTTGGCACCCTGGAGGAGATAGAGCGCGACCAGGCCGACGGCGAAGAGGTCGGCCGGGAAGTCCGGCTCCGAGCCGACGATCTGCTCCGGCGCGAAGTAGCCGGGCGTGCCCACGACGAAGTTGGTGTCCGTCAGCCGCGGCTCGCCCTTGCGCATGGAGATGCCGAAGTCGGAGAGCCGCAGATGGGGCCGGCCGGTCCCGGTGGCCTCCAGGAGCACGTTCGCGGGCTTGATGTCGCGGTGCACGACCCCCTCCGCGTGCACTGCGGCGAGCCCCGAGAGGAGCTGGTCCAGCAGGACGCAGACGAAGGCGGGCGGCAGCGGCCCGTAGTCCCCGATCAGGTGGGCGAGCGAGCCGCCGGCGACCAGGTCCATCGTGAAGAGCACCTTGTCGTCGTCCGCGGCCCAGCTCGCCGGGGCGAGCACATGGGGGTGGTCGATCCGCAGCGCCTGCTCCCGGACGAACCGCAGCAGGGTGTACGCGTCGCTCTGCTGGAGCACCTTGGCGGCCACGTACCGCCGCCGCCGGTGGTCCCAGGCGCGCCAGACGGCGCCGACTCCCCCGCGCCCGATCGGGTCGACCAGTTCGTACCGGCCGGCGAAGACCTCACCCATCGTGCGTCGCTCTCCTTCAGCGCGGTGGCGGTGCTCCCCGCCGCCTCAGCTCTGGTGCGCCTGGTAGTGCGCCACCGCGTCCGCCGTGCGCCCCGCCCCGTACACCCGCAGGAACTCTGCCAGCTCCGGGTGGGTGTCGGCGAGTGTGTCCGCGGCGTCGATGATGTCGCCGGCCGCGGCGACCGACCTGAGCAGCGACTGGATCTCCCGCACCACGCGCTTGACGGTCGGCGCCCCCGAACTGCTCGTCGTCTGCGCGGTGTTGCTGAGCACGGAACCCCCCTGCGACTTCTTGATCTCGTCCATCCGGTCGGTGGCCTCGGCGGCGCTCACGCTGCCGTTCGCGACCTGCCCCGACAGCTCCTGGAGCAGCTGCACACGCTGGACGACCGCGGGATTGCCGATCTTGGCGCGCTGGCCGCTCATCAGCTGGGACAGCATGGGAGCCGAGAGCCCGAGTACCCCGGCGAGCCGTGCCTGGTTGAGGCCGAGATCGTCGATGAGCCTGCGGAAGAGCGCCCCCAACGGCTCCCCGTACCAGTTCCTCTGCAGTTCGCGGGCTCTGGCTGTTGCTTCCTGCTGTGCGGCATCCATTGCGTCTCCCCATCGCTTCCCCATGAACCGCGGTTCGCTCCAGCGAACCCGTGAGGGGCATCCTACGGAGCGTGGTCGCATGCGGGGACCCCAATCCTTTTGCGGAATACCGGGGAAGACCCGGTACTCTTGTCGCGGCGCCCGCCCGGATCAGGATTGCTCCACGGCCCGGCCGGACGCTTCCCGCGAGGGGCCTTAGCTCAGTTGGTAGAGCGCTGTCTTTGCATGGCAGATGTCAGGGGTTCGACTCCCCTAGGCTCCACGTCCCCAGTGCCCCTCCGGCCCGCGCGAACGCGGGCTGAAGGGGCCTTTCCGTGCGCCCCCGCCCACGTCCCCTTACCCGTCCACGTCGCTGTACACGTCGTGCACGTCGACGTCCCTTTACACGTCCACGTCCCCGTACACGTACAGGGGCGCACACGCGTTCACGCACACGGTCCGTGCCCGGACGCGCACACGCGCCGGCCCGGGTCGGCGCGGGGTCGGCGGGGGAATCGGCACGGCGTCGGCGCGGGGGCCGGCGCGGGGTCGGCGGAGGCCCCGGTCCGCCCGCGTCGCGGCCAACGGCGTGTGAACCGATCGAGGCGGATCGGTGACCCCGCTCTGAAGAGTTCCTGTTCGTATGTCTCTTTTCGGCCCTCTTGTGGTGGCCCCGGTCGGGTGCGGTGCGGGAGGTGCCGCGAGGGGTCCCGGGTGCGTTGGGGCGCGAGGCGGCGCATGGGGGAGGAGACACGGTACGGATGAGGGGGTGAACAGCTGTTCCTGCGGGGGACGGGGTGACGCATGTGCCGGTCAACGCGCCTGTCTGGCGCCCGCCCCGGCCGCGATTCGGTAGCTCAGATCCGGCCGCGTGTTCCGTAAAGGCTATGGCGCGTTTCCTTTATGACCGGAGTTCAGTTGTCACGAGGAGCGTGGGAACACGGGATCGGGCGGCTGGAAAGGGACGCCCCAAAGGCTGACTCATCGGCGCGAAGGGCATGCACCTGACATGCCTGCGAAACATTCGCCGGCACATCTCGTGGCCCAGGTGACGGATGAGGCAGGGGAGTCCCGCATGATCAATCGAAGGGCCTTTGTGCTGGCCGGCGCGGCAGGACTGGCGGCCTCCGCCACCTGGACGAGTTCGGCCGCCGCGGCCGCCGCGGACGCCGCGATCCGTGCCCGGGCGGCGGGCACTCGCGCCGCGGCGGCGGGCGCCCGCCCCTCCGCGGCCGGTGCCCGCGCCGGAACGGCGGGCGCTCGTGCCGCCGCCTTCGGCGACCGGTTCGATCTCACCGCCCCCGCCGTTCAGTTCATCCGCGAGAAGACGCTGTTCAACTCCACGATCCTGCAGTCGTTCGCCTTCGACGACGTCAACGGCTGTATTTTTGCGGTGCAGTTGATGGAGGGCGGCATACAGCTCCCCGGGGAGCCGGGGCCCGTCTCGGGCAGCGACCGCAGCGCGCGCGGCGACATGTGCCTCACCAAGCTGAGTCTCGCCGGCGACCAGCTCGGCCATATGTACCTCCGCGGTTTCGGCCATGGCGCATCGATCGGGGTGGAGCCCGCCGGCCGTACCTCGTACATCTGGACGGAGGCGGAAGCGAATCCGGACAGCGGATACGGCACGGCCGTGGCGAGATTCGCCTACGCGGACGGGGGCGTCGTGGACAGCGACTCCAGTGCCGTCCACAAGCTCCACGTGGTGCGCGGCTCGACCAGTAACCGGCCGGCGCTCGACATGCGCAGCCGCAGGCTGCTGGTGCAGTACATGCTCGACGACGGCAGCTACCGCTACCGCGTGCTCGATCTGGACCGCGCCAAGTGGGGCGACGTCCGCCCGCTCTTCGACATCCCCCGCGTCGGCATCGACGCCACCGAGACCCCCCAGGGCGTGGCCATCCTGGGCGACTACGTCTACCAGATGACCGGCACCCACTACACGGACGAATCCGGCGACAACCCGCCCTCGGGGCACGGCAACACCTACCTCACCAGGGTTCACCTGCCCACCAGCCGGGTGGAACAGCGGGCCCGCACCGAGGCGGCGTACTCCCTGGACTACCGCGAGCCCGAGGGCCTCGCCGTCCAGCTCGGCTCCGCGCCCCGCCTCCACCTGGGCTTCGCCTCCGGCGTGGCGGGGGCCCGCACGTACACGGTGTGCTACAAGCCGCAGTCCTGAGGGCGGACGCCCGGGCCCGTTCCCGAAGGGCGGCGCCCGGGCCTGCTCCTGAACGAGGGCGCCCGGGCCCGCCCCGCGGGTCACGGCGGATGGACGGTGCGGCGGGTCACGGCGGACGGACGGTGCGGAGGGTCACGGCGCGGCTCGGCCGCGGAGCTGCACGTGCCGCGCGCCCCCTACCGCACCCGCCCAACCCCCGCGTACATCCCGCTCGGGGCCAGGTCCGTCCGCGCCCCCTCGGGGTGCCACTGGACGGCGGCCACCAGACCGGGGCCGATCAGCTCCAGGCCGTCGAAGAAGCGCAGGACCTCGGGACGGGTGCGGGCCTTGGCCGTGATGTGCGTGGTGTAGGGGGTCAGGCGCCGCTGCTCCCGCCGGACTCTCCCGGCCTGGCCGGGGACGAAGTCGAACGTGCCGTGGGACAGGACGAGGCAGCTGCCGGCGGGCAGGGCGCCGAGGAGGGTACGGGTGATGTCCCAGGGGTCGTCCTCGTCCGGGACGAAGTGCATCAGGGCGACCAGGGAGAGGCAGACGGGCCTGCTCAGGTCCAGGAACCGGCGGGCGTGGCCGAGGATCGCGGCGGGCTCACGGACATCGGCCTCCAGGTAGTCGGTCGCGCCCTCGGGGGAGCTCACCAGCAGGGCCTCGGCGTGGCGCAGCACGATCGGGTCGTTGTCCACGTAGAGGACCCGGGCGGCCCGGCGGATCTCCTGGACGACCTGGTGGAGGTTGGGCTCGGTGGGGATCCCCGTGCCGATGTCCAGGAACTGCGTCACGCCCGCGTCCGCGGCCCAGGCGACGGCGCGCCGCATGAACGCCCGGTTCTCCCGTGCGGCATCCCTCGCCTCCGCGGGCAACTGCGCGGCCACCTCCTCGTCCACGAGGTAGTGGTCCTTGCCGCCCAGCAGGCAGTCGTAGACGCGTGCGGGGTGCGGCCTGCCGGTGTCGATCGCGGCGCGGCCGTGCTCGTGGTCTGCCACTGCCCCCCAGCTCCGTTCGCGAGTCAGAGCACTGCATGTGCCGGCCATTATGGTCGGCGCCCCCTCCCGCGTCCCGGGGCGAATGCCCCACCGCCGGACGTCGACGCCTCCCCGACCCCGCCGCGCCCGCCCCGGCAACCCCGGCTACGTTCAGGCACCTTCGGGCTGCGGGCCGGCGGTGGACCACCGGCTCAGCTCGCCGCGCCCCTTTGTTGTTCGCGCAGTTCCCCGCGCCGCTTTGTGGGGGCGGGTGCCGTCCCGTTTCGGGGAGACTGGGGGCACCGCAGCGTCCTCTTCGATGGGCACCTCGGCGGGCGCGGGCGCCGCCATAAAAAGCCCGTCCGGCGCTTGAGGACGAGCCCGAAGGGCGATGAATGAGCCTGTCCGGCGTTTGAGGACGAGCCCGGAGGGCGAAAAATCCGCACCACACGACGACCCACGACCCACGACCCACGACCAACCACCACGACCCACGACCCACGACCCACGACCCACGACCCACGACCCACGACCCACGACCAACCACCACGACCCACGACCCACGACCAACGACCAACGACCGATGATCAGTGATCGACGACCGCCGCCCGACGCCCGGACCGACGACAGAAGGAAGCCCCCGGCGTCCCGGGGGCTTCCGGTGTGAGGGGCGCGACAGCGCCAAGCCGCGCGACAGCGCCAAGCCGCGCCAGCGCGCCGAAATCCAGCAAAGCGCAACAAAGGGGATACCGGAACACCGGGAGAGTCGGGTCGGGGTCACCCCACGCCGAGGGGCGCGGGTGCGCCGGGCGCCCTGCAATCACTTCCTCCGGCGCCGCTCCCGAGCAACCCCCTCAGCCGACTCACCGCCCCCTTCCCCCTCACCCGGCCGGTCCGCCTCCCCGGACCGGCCCCCGCTGCCGTCGACAGCCGAGAGCCGGGAACTCTCCGGCGGCACCTCGGTGGCGGCGGGCGGCTCGACAAGCCAGTCCGGATTCGCCTGCTTGTCCCACCACTTCCACGCCGCGAAGGCACCGCCCGCCAGGGCGGCGACGAGCACGACCCCCTTGGCCACCCGGCCGGCCCGGCTCCGCCGCTCCCGGCGGCGGATGATCCTCTCGACGTCCTTCGCCGACACCTGCCCGCGCAGCGCCGCCAGCGCCGCGGCGCTGCGCGAGACCGCCTCGCTCCGCGCGGGCCCCGCGACGGCGACGGCCTGCTCGATGCGCGGCCGCGACACCGCGACGGCCTGCTCGATCCTGGGCATGGACACGGCGGCGGCCTGCCGCGCGGCCTTGCGGGTGCGGGCGGCGGCCTCGTCCACCGCTGGCGGCACGTACGAGCGCGCCTGCTTCCTGGCCAGCTCCAGCCGAGGCGCCAGGCGCGCGTCGTACTGGAGACGGGCCTGGTCCGCGGCGAGCGTGACCTTGGGCGCGATGCGCACCCGGGCCTCGCGGGCGTACTGGGCGGCCCGGTCCTTGGCCGTGTCGGCGTAGGGCGCCACCACTTCCGCGGCGTGCAGCACGCTGTCCTTCGCCGAGTCCGTCGCGGCGCGCACGCTGTCGATGCGGGTCACGGGAATCCTCCTCCTTGGTGGCGTACGGTATTGCACCTTTCCACCCCTTTACGGATCATGCCTGCCGGACTGTGCCCCGGCATGCGAGGACGGGCATCCGGGTCACGTCCGGCGCGGGATGTCTGCCCGGGTTCCCCAGGCACGGCCCGGGTAGGCGCCGAAGTGGCCCCGAAAGGGGCCCGGAAAGCCCCCGGAAAGGCCTTGCAGGATCGTGGACAGCACGCGGACAGCACGCGGACGGCACGTGGACAGCACACGGACGGCACGTGGACAGCACGCGGACGGCAGGACGGTGCCGCCCGGACGGACGCCCCGGCCGCACCCGCGCGCGGGCGTCGGCCGTGGTCGCAGCGCCCCGCCGGACGGGTCCATGCGAGGATCGTGGGGTCCCAGACGACAACGGAAGGCAGATCGTGGCTGAGCAGCTTTACGCCACCCTGAAGACCAACCACGGCGACATCGAGGTACGGCTGCTGCCGAACCACGCCCCGAAAACGGTCAAGAACTTCGTCGAGCTCGCCCAGGGCGAGCGGGAGTGGGTCCACCCGGAGACCGGCAAGAAGTCCACGGACCGGCTGTACGACGGCACGGTCTTCCACCGGGTGATCAGCGGCTTCATGATCCAGGGCGGGGACCCGCTGGGGAACGGCACCGGCGGCCCGGGCTACACCTTCGAGGACGAGTTCCACCCGGACCTCGCCTTCGACCGCCCCTACCTGCTGGCCATGGCCAACGCCGGTCCCGGCACGAACGGCTCGCAGTTCTTCATCACCGTCGCGCCGACCGCGTGGCTCACCCGCAAGCACACGATCTTCGGCGAGGTGACCGACGCGGCCAGCCAGAAGGTCGTCGACTCCATCGCCGGCACCCAGACCAACCCCCGCACCGACCGGCCGGTCAACGACGTCGTCATCGAGTCGGTCGTCGTGGAGACCCGCAGCAGCTGAGCAGGGCGTCCGGGGGAGGGGCCGGCGCCGCCGCGCCGCCCGCCGGGGCCACGTCGCCGGGGCGCCGCGCGCAGACACCACGCAGAGGCACCCGACGAGGCACCGACGAGGCACTGCCGGCGCACCGCCGGTGGCCGGCAGGGGCCCGGCAGGGGCCTGGTACGGGCCCGGTACGGCTCCGGTCGCGCTCGTGCGCCCGTTCGGGAACCAATACGCCCCGCCCGTCCGTAAGGAAGGGCGGGGCTGGGCGTACCGCCCGGGCCCTTGAGGCACTGGGGGAGGTTTCCCGCCGCCCCGGGCCTTCGTACGGAGAATGAGGGGATTCCCATGGGCCAGGCGGACCAGGCGCCGGACACTCCGCCGCCGGGCGACCGGCAGGGTGCGGACGGCGCGCAGGGCGCGGGGGGCGCCGGGGGCGCACCGGTCTGCTACCGCCACCCGGGCCGGGAGACGGGCGTGCGGTGCACCCGCTGTGACCGCCCGATCTGCCCGGAGTGCATGGTCAGCGCCTCGGTCGGCTTCCAGTGCCCGGACTGTGTCCGCAGCGGCTCCGGGACGGGCACCGGTGTCGGCGGCGGCCCGGCGGCCGGCCGGCCGCGCACGATCGCGGGCGGCGCGGTGACGGCCGACCCGCATCTGATCACCAAGATCCTGATCGGGATCAACATCGCCGTCTTCATCGCGATCTCGCTCAACGACACCCTGGTCGACAAGCTGGTGCTGATCGGCAGCTGGCCGCCGAGGAACCTCTTCCCGCCCGGCGTGCCCTACCACGCGACGCAGGGCCTCGCGGCCGGCCAGTGGTACCGCCTGTTCACGTCCATGTTCGCGCACCAGGAGATCTGGCACATCGGGTTCAACATGCTCAGCCTCTGGTGGCTGGGCGGCCCCTTGGAGGCGGCGCTCGGACGAGCCCGTTATCTCACGCTGTACCTGGTGGCCGGGTTGGCGGGCGGCGCACTCACGTATGTGCTGGCCTCCCCGACCCAGGCCTCGCTGGGCGCGTCCGGCGCGATCTACGGCCTCTTCGGCGCGACGGCCGTCCTGGTGCGCAGGCTCCGCTACGACATGCGCCCGGTCATCGCGCTGCTGGTGATCAACCTGATCTTCACCTTCAGCATCAGCGGTATCGCCTGGCAGGCCCACATCGGCGGCCTGGTCGCCGGGGTGCCGATGGCCTACGCGATGGTGCATGCCCCCCGCGCGAGGCGGGCGCTGGTGCAGTGGGGGACGTGCGCGGGGGTGCTGCTCGTCGAGGCGATCGTGCTCGCGGCGCGCACGGTGGCCCTCACCTGACGTGCGGGGTGCGGGGTGCGGGGTGCCGGCGTGAGGCGAGCGGCTGAGGCCCGGGCCATGGCCGCGCCGGCAGCGCTCACCGACGCGCGCGGTGCGTAGGGCGGCGCTCACCCGGCGTGGTCATCCCAGGGTGTGCGCCCGGCGCGTTGCCGGGCGCCCTCTGGCGGAAGTTGTCCACAGCGTGTGGCCGATCTTGTGCATACTGTGGGCAACGCCCGGCACCACCCCGCGCACCAGCTGCACGGATTGTTCGTCACCGCGCTGACCAGGGCTTTTTTCGAAGCTGGCGGAACCGTTCGACCGCCCCCGAGTCCGGTCTTGAAGTCATACCGGCGTCAACGTCCCGTGGGTTATCCACAGATCTTCAGAATATCCCCACGTGTGGACAGGCCTGTGGATAACTCGGCGGATCGTCCCTGGTGGGACGCGGTTCACCCGGCCGTCGCCCGGGGTTTCCGCGCCCCGGGACCGGTTCGGGTGTCTGGTGCGGCGGCGCGGGGCGCGGGGTCGTCACGTCCCGCCGGGCACCCGCCGGGCGCCCGCCGAGGCCGTCACTTCCACTGGGTGGAGACGCCGAAGCCCGCCGCGATGAAGCCGAAGCCGACAACGATGTTCCAGTTACCCAGCGCGCTGAGCGGCAGGTCCCCGTCCGTCACATAGAAGACGACGATCCAGGCGAGGCCGATCAGGAACATCCCCAGCATCACCGGCGCCACCCAGGCGCGGTTCGTCAGCTTGATCGCCGCCGTCTGCTTGGTCGGCGGCGGCGTGTAGTCAGCCTTCTTGCGGATGCGTGACTTCGGCACGAGAGACTCTCCTGTCGATGCGCTGCGTGGCCGCGCAGGGAAACGGGCGGGCTCCCGGGCAGCGTACAAGGGGAAGTACGAGGGGCACCGAGCGCTCCCCAGGGCGTCCGTTAGCGTAGTGCCTTCCAGGGGTACCTCCCAGGCCCTCCAGGAACTGGGGGAGCCGTAAGGAGTAAGGATAGCGTTGAGCAAGCAGAGTCATTCTGCCGACTCCCCGGGGACCGGCACCAACCCCGCGCACGCGGGGGGCCACCGGCCGGCGCGGGTCCGGCCGGCGTCTCTGCGGCACGGCGGCAGGGTGCTCACCGCCGGCGTCTTCGCGCTCGCGGGCCTGATCTTCGTCACCAGCTTCAACACCGCCAAGGGCACGGACATCCGCACGGACGCCTCCCTGCTGAAGCTGTCCGACCTCATTCAGGAGCGCAGCCGCAGCAACGGCGCCCTGGAGAACACCAACGGCACGCTCCGCGCGGACATAGAGTCCCTCGCCGCCCGCGGCGACGGCCGCAGCAAGGAAGAGGACGACAAGCTCACGGCACTGGAGAAGGAGGCGGCCACGAGGCCGCTGCGCGGCAGGACCGTCAGCGTCACCCTGGACGACGCCCCGCCGGACGCCACCGCCAAGCTCCCCGGCTACCCGGAGCCGCAGCCCAACGACCTGGTGATCCATCAGCAGGATCTGCAGGCCGTCGTCAACGCCCTGTGGCACGGCGGCGCCCGCGGCATCAAGGTGATGGACCAGCGGCTGATCTCCACCAGCGCCGTGCGCTGCGTCGGCAACACCCTGATCCTGCAGGGCAGGGTCTACTCGCCGCCCTACACGGTGACGGCCGTCGGCGACCCGGACACCCTCCAGAAGGCGCTCGCCGACTCACCCGAGATCCAGAACTACATGCTGTACGTCAACGCCTACGGCCTGGGCTGGCGCGTCGAGGAGGAGGGGACGCGGACGCTGCCCGGCTACAAGGGCACTGTGGACCTCCACTACGCCCGGCCCCTTGAGTAGCCCGGCCCGGCTCCGGCGGAGCGGTCCGCATGCCTCACAGGCACACCGGCGCACCAGTGACGCACCAGTGACAAGGGCGCACCGGCGACAAGGGCGCACCGGCGCCGGGTACGCGCCGGCGCGCGGGCATAGGGGATGCGCGGGCGACGCGGGCGCGCGAGTACGTGGGTACGTGGGCACACGGCCCAACGGAACGAGGCGATCGTCACGTTATCCACAGGCTGCCCACGTACCCTTCGCCTCACCGTAGTCTGGGGGACGCAAGCTTTGGCGACGGCGAGTAGGGACGGCATGTACAGCTGGATCTGGCGGCATCTGCCGGGCAACACATGGGTGAAGGCGCTGATCTCGCTCGTCCTCGCCCTGGCGGTGGTGTACGTCCTCTTCCAGTACGTGTTCCCCTGGGCCGAGCCCCTGCTCCCCTTCAACGACGTCACGGTCAACGGCAGCGCGCCGTGGCCGGGATCGGTGGCGCTCCGATGACCAGCCAGACCCGCCCGCCGGCCGGTGTGAGAGGGCCCGCGGCCGCCGGCGCCCCGGGCCGGCCCGGCGCGGGCCGCCCCGCCCGCATCCTCGTCGTCGACAATTACGACAGCTTCGTCTTCAACCTCGTCCAGTACCTCCACCAGCTCGGCGCCGAGTGCGAAGTGCTCAGGAACGACGCCGTCACCCCCGCCTACGCCCAGCAGGACGGCCGCTTCGACGGCGTGCTGCTCTCCCCCGGCCCCGGCACCCCCGAGGAGGCCGGAGTCTGCGTGGACATGGTGCGCGCCTGCGCGGAAACCGGCCTGCCGGTCTTCGGCGTCTGTCTGGGCATGCAGTCGATGGTGGTGGCGTACGGCGGCGTGGTCGACCGCGCCCCCGAGCTGCTGCACGGCAAGACCTCACCCGTCGAGCACGACGGCCGGGGGGTCTTCGCCGGCCTGCCGTCCCCCTTCACCGCCACCCGCTACCACTCCCTCGCCGCCGAGCCCACCACCGTCCCCGCCGAGTTGGAGGTCACCGCCCGTACCCGCGACGGCATCGTCATGGGCATCCGCCACCGCGACCTGCCCGTGGAGGGCGTGCAGTTCCACCCCGAGTCCGTGCTCACGGAACACGGCCACCTGATGCTGGCCAACTGGCTTGCCGAGTGCGGTGACGAGGGCGCGGTGCGGCGATCGGCGGGCCTGGCGCCCGTGGTGGGCAGGGCCTCGGCGTGACCGCGCTGCGCCCCGAGCGCGACGGAGCAGCCCCGTACGGCGAGTACGACGCGCAGGACGCGTACGCCTACAGGGACGAGTCCGCGTTCGGGGAGCACGCCGCGTTCGGGGAGCACACGGAGCTGGGCGAGCGCGCCGAGTTCGGCAATGCGCTCCTGAGGAACACCACGGCCTTCGAGGCCGCCGCGTACGGCGACGCGGCACGCTTCGAGGCCGGCGCCTACGGGGACGCCACCGCCTTCGAGGCGGCCGTCGAGCAGCTCGCGGACCCGCTGAACGACCCCCTGCCCGGCCAGGGCGCGGGCGCACCGGAGCAGCCCGGCCGTCACGCGGCCCCCGAGCCGTTCCCGCACCCCACCCGGCCCGAGCAGCCCGGCCGGTACGCGGCGCCGTACGACCCGGGGACGCTCCGGCACACCCCGGCACCGGACCCGCTGCCCGGTCCCGCTCCTGCGTCCGACCCCCTGCCCGGCCCCGCCCGGGCACGGGGTCCGTTGCCCGGCCGCGGCGCCCCCGCGCCGGATCCGCTGCTCGGCCCGGGCGCCGCCGCGCGGCGCCCGCTGAGCGACGGCGCCGTGGCGCACGACGTGCTGGGCGCCCCGGCCCCCGATGCGCCGGCCGGGCCGTATGCGCTCGGGTACGAGCCGTCGGCAGGTGAACCCTCGTCCGCCGCGGGCCGTCACTCGTCCGAGTGGTTCAGCGACGAGCCGTCCGAACTCGCCCCAGCGGAGCAGTCGCACGAGCCGCAGCAGCCTCAACCCCCCCAGCGGTCCGCGCGGCGCGCATCGCACCGCAAGCCCCCCGAGGACCACCAGGAGGCGGCCCAGACCCTCCTCGGCCCCGCCCACGACCCGTCGGTCCACGTGCCGTCGGCCCACGATCCGTCGGCCCAGGACGACGCGACGGTCAGCCTGCACACCGCCGATATCCGCCGCGCGACGGGCGGCCCGGGCACCGCCGCGGGCCGTGCCGCAGGCACGGGCACACGCCGCCGCACCGGGCGCCCCCCGGCTCCCGGCACCGCCCCCGGCGAGGACCCGCACGCCCCCCCGAGCGGCGCGGGCACGGGCACGGGCACGGGCGAGACGGAGTCCGCCGGCGCAGCGGCCGGTGCGGTCGCGGCCGGGAGCGCCCTGGGTGCCGCGGGGGCGGCAGGTCTGGCCGTGGGAGCGGCGGCCGGGGGCCGCGCTGCGCGGCGGCGGGCCGCCAAGCAGCGCTCCGGCGGCGGTAGGCGCCGTGCCGGGGCCCGGCACGACAGCAGGGGTGCCGGCCGCGGCGGGCACCGCGCCCGCGGCCACCGGGCGGCCGCCGAGCCGGCCGAGGCCGGCGGCGAGCGGTCCGCCGGCGACGAGGGCGAGGCGGAGTCCGCCCCGCTGTCCCGGGTGGCGGCACGGCGCGCCGCCCGCGCGGCCAAGCCAAGCGCCGGGGTGATCGCCAGCCGGGCGATCGGCGAGGTGTTCATCAGCATCGGCGTCCTGATGCTGCTGTTCGTCACCTACCAGCTCTGGTGGACGAACGTCCGTGCGCACCAGGAGGCGGACGGCGCGGCGCACAGTCTCCAGGACGACTGGGCGAACGGGAAGGGCAAGCCGGGCGTCTTCGCGCCGGGCCAGGGCTTCGCCATCATGCACATCCCCAAGCTGGACGTGATCGTGCCGATCGCCCAGGGCACCGACAAGCACCGGGTCCTCGACCGCGGCATGGTCGGCCACTACGGCGGGCCCGACGACATCCAGACGGCGATGCCCGACGCCAAGACGGGCAACTTCGCGGTGGCCGGCCACCGCAACACCCATGGCGAGCCGTTCCGTTACATCAACCGCCTGGTGCGGGGCGACGTGATCGTCGTCGAGACGCAGGACACCTACTACGTCTACAAGGTGACGAGCATGCTGCCGCAGACCCCGCCGAGCAACATAGGCGTCATCGGCCCCATACCTCCCGGTTCGGGTTTCACCAAGCCCGGCCGGTACATCACCCTGACGACCTGTACGCCCGAGTACACCAGCAAGTACCGGCTGATCGTCTGGGGCAAGATGGTGGAGGAACGGCCGCGCAGCAAGGGCAAGCCGGCAGCCCTCGTCAACTGAGCACGCACGCCTGACGGACGGCCGCCCGGACAAGGCAGACTGACACGGACAACACCGGCTGCACGCGCCGGGGCGGGGCGGGTCCGTGCCCCCGGCCCGGCCGGATCGGACAGACAGGGCAGGTGCAGTGGTAGCGACGACCGACCCCGACGACAGGACCGCAGAGTCCTCGCCGCCACCGCCCGCCCGGCGGCCGCGCCACCGGATCGCCCTGGCGGTGAGCGTGTTCGGGGAGCTGCTGATAACGGTGGGGCTGGTGCTCGGCCTCTTCGTCGTCTACTCCCTGTGGTGGACGAACGTCACCGCGGACCGCGAGGCGCACCGCCAGAGCGACGAGATCAGGCACCACTGGGCCGACCAGGGACCGGGCGCGCTCGACACGAAGGACGGCATCGGCTTCCTGCACGTGCCCGCCATGCACAACGGCGAGGTCCTGGTGAAGAAGGGCACGTCGGCCGAGGTGCTGAACGACGGCGTGGCCGGCTACTACACCCACCCCGTCAAGTCGGCCCTGCCGGGCGACCCCGAGGGCAATGTCACGCTGGCCGCGCACCGGGACGGGCACGGGGCGAAGTTCCACAACATAGACAAGGTCAAGAAGGGTGATCCGATCGTCTTCGAGACCAAGGACACCTGGTACGTCTACAAGGTCTACGCCATCCTCAAGGAGACCTCGAAGTACAACGTGCAGGTGATCGACCAGATCCCCAGGGAGTCCGGCAAGAAGAAGCCCGGCCGGTACATCACCCTCACCACCTGCACGCCCGTGTACACCTCCCTGTACCGCTATGTGGTCTGGGGCGAGCTGGAGCGCACGGAGAAGGTCGACAGCAAGCGGACGCCTCCGGCGGAGCTGCGCTAGCCCCGACTACGCTGCCGGCCCGGCCCCGGCCCGTCCCCGTCCCCGTCCCCGTCCCCGTCTCCGCCCCCGTCTCCGCCCCCGCCCCCGTCTCCGGCCTCGGCCCGGCCCGGCCCCGCTGCCGCTTCGGCCGCTGGGGCGGCGACGCCAGTGCCCAGGCCGGGTCCCGGGGTGGTGCGTCAGGCGGTGGTCGGGCGGGCTCGGTAGCCCGAGGTGCGGTGCGGATGCAGAAGACGACGCCTGCGCCGGCGCGGGATCGGGGCGCAGCCCCCTTGAAGGGGTGCGGGGAACCGCGCGCCAACCACGACGAGACATGAGCGTCGTCACCGGTCCCGAAGGGGCGGTCTCTGTCGTCTCCGGGCCTCCGGCCGGTGGTGGCCTGGGCGCGCAGTTCCCCGCGCCCCTGGTAGGGCGGGGCCGGTGGGCAAGAGACGGCTCACCCCCGCCGCTCCCGGAGGAGCGACGGGGGTGAGGGGCCGAAGGGAGGCTTCCCGGCTGTGCGGGCCCCGTCATCGCCATGACCGGGCCCGTGCCCGGGGCTTCGTGGAGGACCGTGGGCCCGGGGCTGGCCGGGGGCCGCTAGAAGCCTCGTTGCCCGCCGAAGACATTGCCACCCGGTCCGCCCGGGCCGCCGCCTCCGTCACCTCCGTCGCCGCCGCCGCCCACCGTCTGGAGGTCGACGGCCGTGCCCGGGGCGACCTGCTGGCCCGCCTGGGGGGTGGAGGTGATGACGTAGGCGGTGTCGTCCTGCGGTCCGTTGATCTTGCCGACCTGCAGGCCCGCCTGGGTCAGCGCCTGCTTGGCGGCGCCCAGGGTCTGTCCGGTGAGCGGCGGCACCGCCACCTGGCCGGCCTTGGCGACCTGGACGGTGACCGTCGAGCCCGGGTCGGCCTGGGTGCCCGCGGCGGGGCTGGTCTGGACGACCTTCCCCGGCTGGACGCTGGTGCTGTCGACGTCCTGGCGCACGGCCTTGAGGTTGTTGGCCTCGATCTGGGCCTTGGCCTCTTCCCAGCTCTTGCCGGTCACGTCGGGGACGGTGACCTGCTTCTTCTCCTGGGCGACGGTCAGCGTGACGGTGCTGCCCGACTCGCGCTTGGCGCCCGCGGAGGGGTCCTGGGAGAGCACCTGGTTGACCGGCTGGTCGGACTCCTTGTACTTGACGTCGACGTTGAACTTCTTGCTGGTCAGCTGGTCCCTGGCATCGTCGAGCGAGAGGCCGACGACCCCGGGCACGACCACCTTCGGGGCGCCCGCCGACATCACGACCTTGATCGTACTGTTCTTGTCGATGTTCCCGCCGGGCGTGGGGTCCTGGGTGCAGACCCGGCCCTTGGGCTGGTCCTTGCACTCCTTGCTGCCGGACACCGAGACCTCCAGGTCGACATTGGCCGCCTTGGCCTTGGCGTCGGAGAGGGTCTCGCCGACCAGGGTGGGCACGGGAACCTGGGCGTCGCCCAAGCCGTTGCCGGTGGATACCCACTTCCCGATCAGGACCGCGCCGATCAGCACCAGCACACCCGCGACGACCAGCAGGACCGTGGACGTGCTCGACTTCTTCTGGCGGCGCCGGTCGGGCCGTTCGTCGTAGCCGTAGCCGCCGTCGTCCGGGTTGACCGGGGGCAGCATCGAGGTGCGCTCGCCGCCGGGGTCCTGGGGGCGCATGGCGGTGGTCGGCTGGTCGTCGGGGCCGTAGCCGGCGTAGGCGGGCGCGCCCATCGCGGCGGCGGCCGCCACGGGCTGGCCGTCGAGGCAGGCCTCGATGTCGGCGCGCATCTCGTCCGCGGACTGGTACCGGTAGTTCGGGTCCTTGACGAGGGCCTTCAGGACGATCGCGTCCATCTCGGGCGTGATCTCGGGGTCGAAGGCGCTCGGCGGCTGGGCCTCCTCGCGGACGTGCTGGTAGGCCACCGCGACCGGGGAGTCGCCCACGAACGGCGGGCGGACGGTCAGCAGCTCGTACAGCAGGCAGCCGGTGGAGTACAGGTCGGAGCGGGCGTCGACGGTCTCGCCCTTGGCCTGTTCGGGCGAGAGGTACTGGGCGGTGCCGATCACTGCGGCGGTCTGCGTCATCGTCATCCCGGCGTCGCCCATGGCGCGGGCGATGCCGAAGTCCATGACCTTGACCTGGCCGGTGCGGGTGAGCATCACGTTCGCGGGCTTGATGTCGCGGTGCACGATGCCGCTGCGGTGTGAGTACTCCAGCGCCTGGAGGATGCCGATGGTCATCTCCAGGGCCCGCTCGGGCAGCAGCTTACGGCCCGAGTGCAGCAGCTCACGGAGCGTGGAGCCGTCCACGTACTCCATGACGATGTACGGGATGGAGACCCCGCCACCGCCGGCGGCCTGGTCGTAGACCATGTCCTCGCCGGTGTCGTAGACCGCCACGATCGCGGGATGGTTGAGCGAGGCGGCCGACTGGGCCTCACGGCGGAACCGGGCCTGGAACGACGGGTCACGGGCGAGGTCGGCGCGCAGCGTCTTCACCGCCACGGTGCGACCGAGGCGGGTGTCGTGCGCGAGGTAGACCTCCGCCATGCCACCGCGGCCGAGCACCTGGCCCAGCTCGTACCGGCCGCCGAGGCGACGCGGCTCTTCCATAGCTACCTACCAGCCCTCTCCGTCGGCCTTGACCGCACCCGATGTGTGGTCCGGCGGTGTGCTGTCCGGGCTACCGTACCCGGCTCACCTTGCGTGCCACGGCCCTCCCGGTCACCCGATACCGGACCGGTACCGCATCGTGCACCGATGTGAAGGGGACGTGATCAAGGTCACGTCCGGGCTTAGCGCTTGCTGTCGATGACCGCCTTCATCACGTTCTTCGCGATGGGTGCGGCCAGGCCGCCACCCGAGATGTCGTCCCGGTTCGCGCTGCCGTCCTCGACGACGACCGCGACCGCGACCGGCGAGCCGCCCGCGGTCTTGGCATAGGAGATGAACCACGCGTAGGGCTTGCCGGAGTTGTTCTCACCGTGCTGGGCGGTACCGGTCTTGCCACCGACGGTGACGCCCGGGATCTGTGCCGTGGTGCCCGTGCCCTGCTTGACGACGGTCTCCATCATCGACTGGAGCTTCTGGGCGTTCTCCGGCGACAGCGGCTGGCTGAGCTTCTTCGGCGTGGTCTTCTCGATGGTGTCCAGGTTGGGGGCCTGGAGCTCGTCGACCATGTACGGCTCCATCAGGGTGCCGTCGTTGGCGACCGCCGAGGCGACCATCGCCATCTGCAGCGGGGTGGCCGCGGTGTCGAACTGGCCGATGGAGGAGAGCGCCGTCTGCGAGGGGTTCATCTTCTTGTCGAAGTTGGACGCGTTCGAGCGAACCGGGGTGAACTGCTCGGAGTTGAATCCGAACGCCTCCGCCTCCTTCAGCATCTTGTCCTCGCCGAGGTCGGCGCCGATCTTGCCGAAGACGCTGTTGCAGGAGTAGCGCAGCGCCTGGCGCAGGCTGGCGTTCTTGCAGGGGATGTTGCCCTCGTTGTTCAGCGGGGTGGTGGTGCCGGGCATGATCCACGGCAGCGGCGACTTGGTGGCCTGGTCCGGATCCGTGTACAGCCCGTTCTGCAGCGCGGCGGCGGCGGTGACGACCTTGAAGGTGGAGCCCGGCGGGTAGGTCTGGCGCAGCGCCCGGTTGAGCATCGGGTCATCCGGGTCGTTCTGCTTCTGGAGCTTCTTCCAGGCCTCGGCGTCCTTCTCGGAGTTCCCCGCGAAGCTCGACGGGTCGTACGACGGCGTGGAGGCGAGCGCCAGTATCGCCCCGGTGGACGGGTCGATCGCGGCCACGGCGCCCTTCTTGTGGCCGAGGCCGTCGAAGGCGGCCTTCTGCGCGGCGGCGTTCAGGGTGGTGACGACGTTCCCGCCCTGCTTCTTCTTGCCCGTGAGCATGTCGAGGGTGTTGCGGAAGAAGAGCCGGTCGTCGGTGCCGGACAGGATGCCGTCCTCGATGCTCTCCAACTGGGAGGCGCCGAAGGCCTGGGAGGCGTAGCCCGTGACGGGCGCCCACATCGGGCCGTCCTTGTACGTGCGCTTGTACTTGAAGTCGCTGCCCGACGTCGTGGTGTGCCCGGTGATGTCCTGGCCGCCCTGGACGATGATGTCGCCGCGGGGCACGGCATAGCGCTCGATCGAGACCCGGCGGTTGAGCGGGTCGGTCTTCAGCTTGTCCGAGTCGACGTACTGGAGCCAGTTGTCGCGGATGAGGAGGGTGAGGACGAGCAGTCCACAGAAGATCGCGATCCGGCGCAGGGGCTTGTTCACGGTCGGACCACCTGGGTCATCTCGGCGTCGGGATTGGCGGCGGGGGCCGGGGCTGGGCGCCGCGCGGTGTCGCTGATCCTGATCAGGATGCCGATCAGCGCCCAGTTGGCGATCACCGAGGAGCCGCCGTAGGCGACGAACGGCATCGTCATACCGGTCAGCGGGATCAGGCCCATGACGCCGCCGGCGACCACGAAGACCTGGAGCGCGAAGGCGCCGGAGAGGCCGACGCCGAGCAGCTTGCCGAACGGGTCGCGGGCGGCGAGCGCGGTGCGGATGCCGCGCTCGGCGATCAGGCCGTACAGGAGCAGGAGCGCCATGATGCCGGCCAGGCCCAGTTCCTCGCCGAAGGTGGCGAGGATGAAGTCGGAGTTGGCGGCGAACTTGATCAGGTCGGAGTTGCCCTGGCCGAGGCCGGTGCCGAGCGTTCCGCCGGAGCCGAAGGCCCACAGGGCTTCCATGGACTGCTCGGAGTGCCCGGTGACGCCCTGCTGGCTCAGCTTGTACTCGCGCAGCGGGTCGAGCCAGGCCTGCACGCGCTGGTGCACGTGCGGCTCGATGGAGCCGACGCCGACCGCGCCGGCCGCGGACATCAGCAGACCGAACACGATCCAGCTGGTCCGCTCCGTCGCCACGTACAGCATGATCACGAACATGCCGAAGAACAGCAGCGACGTACCGAGGTCGGTCTCGAAGACCAGGATCAGGATCGAGATCGCCCAGACGACCAGGATCGGCCCGAGGTCACGCCCGCGCGGCAGGTAGAGACCCATGAAACGGCGACTGGCGAGCGCGAGGGCGTCCCGCTTCACCATGAGGTACCCGGCGAAGAAGATGGCCAGCACGATCTTGGCGAACTCACCGGGCTGGATGGAGAACCCGGCCACCGAGATCCAGATCTTCGCGCCGTAGATGTTGGCGCCGAGCCCGGGGACGAGCGGCAGCAGCAGCAGCACCAGGGCGCCGACCATGGAGATGTACGTGTAGCGCTGCAGGACCCGGTGGTCCTTCAGGAAGATCAGCACGACGACGAAGAGTGCCAGGCCCATCGCCGTGTACAGCAGCTGGCGGGGGGCGGCGTCGCCCGCCTGGTGGATCTCCTGGAGACGCTTGGACTGGTCGAGCCGCCAGATGATCACCAGGCCGAGGCCGTTCAGCAGGGTCGCCACCGGCAGCATCAGCGGGTCGGCGTACCGGGCGAACTTCCGCACCACGAGGTGGCCGACACCGGCCAGCAGACCCAGCCCGAGGCCGTAGCTGAGCAGGCCAGGCGGGACGGTGTTGTTGATGGCGAGGCCCACATTGGCGTAGGCGAAGACGGGGATGACGACCGCGAACACCAGGAGCGCCAGCTCCGTGTTGCGGCGGCTCGGCGCGCCGATGGACCCGATGGTCGAAGTATGCGCGGTCTGCGCCGTATGCGTGCTGCTCATGGTGTGACAGGGCCCCTCACGGCTACTGCTTACCGCACAGCGCGACCAGCTTCTGCTCTTCCTCCGAGAGGCTGGGGCCGGGTGTGGGTTGCTTCGGTGCGGTCGTGTTCTTGTCGTCGGAGCTCGTGCCCGCGCTCTGGCCGTCCTTGCTCTGGTCGGTGCTGCCGGTGCTGCCGGTGCTGCCGGTGTCGCCGGTTCCATCGGTGCCGGCCGTGCTGCCCGTGCCCCCGGTGGCCTGGCCCGCGGACGTCTCGAAGGACGTGCCGGTGGCCTTGGTGCTCTCACCGAGCGGCTTCTTGGCGCCGCTGTCCTGGCCGCCGCCGGTCTGGCCGCCGGTCTGGCCGCCGGGCGCGGCATCGCGGTCGGCGGCGCGCCGCTGGGCGTCCTTCTTGCAGGCGGAGGCCTGCACCGCCAGTTCGTCGATCTTGTCGGTGGCCTGTGCGCGGCCGTCCTCGGTGATGGTCGCCTGGACCTGTTTGCGCTGGTACGGCGGCAGGTACTTGAGCTCGATCTCCGGGTGGTCGGCCTCCATCCTGGACAGGCTCACCCAGGCGAGGTCCTGGCTGATGCCCCGGTACAGCGCCACGTGCTGGCCCTTGGCGCCCACGTAGTACTGCGTCTGCGTCCAGCGGTACCCGCCGTACAGGCCCCCGCCGACCACGGCGAGCGCCAGCACGATGTACGCGGACCGCTTCAGCCAGGGGTGGCGCCCGCGGCCCTTGACGAAGTCCTCGTCGCCGTACGGCCCGAAGCCGTCCTCCGAGGCGTAGCCGGCCGCGCCGGAGCCGGGCGGGCCGAACTGGCCGACCGCGCCGCCCTGCCCTGGCACCGCTCTGCCGAGGCCCGCGGCACGGCCTGCGGGGGTCTCCATGGCGCCGCCGTCGTGCAGCTGGTGCTGGTTCTCGGCGACCGCGCCGACCACGACCGGCGTGTCGGAGAGCTGCTCAGCCAGGGTGTCGCCGCTGTCGATGTCCAGGACGTCGGCCACGATGACGGTGACGTTGTCGGGGCCGCCGCCGCGCAGCGCGAGCTGGATCAGCTCCTGAACGGTCTCCTGGGGGCCCTGGTAGCTGGCGAGGGCGTCCTCCATCGTCTGGTGGGATACGACGCTGGAGAGGCCGTCGGAGCAGATCAGATAGCGGTCGCCGGCGCGCACCTCGCGGATCGACAGGTCCGGCTCGACGTGCTCGCTGCTGCCCAGGGCGCGCATCAGCAGCGACCGCTGCGGGTGGGTGGTGGCCTCTTCTTCGGTGATCCGGCCCTCGTCGACGAGCCGCTGCACCCAGGTGTGGTCCTGGGTGATCTGGCTGAGCACGCCGTCACGGAGTAGATACGCGCGGGAGTCGCCGACGTGGACGAGGCCGAGCCGCTGGCCGGTCCACAGCAGGGCGGTGAGCGTGGTCCCCATGCCCTCCAGCTGGGGGTCCTCCTCGACCATCACCCGCAGCTGGTCGTTGGCGCGCTGCACGGCGGTGCCGAGGGAGGTGAGGATGTCCGAGCCGGGCACGTCGTCGTCGAGTGTGACCAGCGTCGAGATCACCTCGGACGAGGCGACCTCGCCCGCCGCCTGCCCGCCCATGCCGTCGGCGATGGCGAGCAGCCGGGGCCCGGCGTAGCCGGAGTCCTCGTTGCCCTCCCGGATCATGCCCTTGTGCGATCCGGCGGCGAAGCGCAGTGACAGACTCATGCGCACCTCGCCCGTCGGCTCCGACTGCAGCCGGTCGTGTCGAGCCACACTGCCCACCCTCCGGTCGGGAGCGTGCTGGCGTCCGTGGTGGGGACAGCGTCGGCTCGCTCGCTCCGCTCGCGCTCATTCATGACGTAGCACTACTTCCGCAGCTCGATGACGGTCTTGCCGATGCGGATCGGTGCGCCCAGCGGAATCGGCGTCGGCGTCGTCAGCCGGGTCCGGTCGAGATAGGTGCCGTTGGTGGACCCGAGATCCTCCACGATCCACTGGCCGTCACGGTCCGGGTAGATCCTGGCATGCTTGCTCGACGCGTAGTCGTCGTCCAGCACAATCGTCGAATCGTGCGCACGACCGAGGGTGATCGTCTGGCCCTGGAGCGCGACGGTGGTGCCGGCCAGGGTGCCCTCGGCGACGACCAGCTTGGTCGGCGCGCCGCGGCGCTGCCGGCCGCCGGCCCCGCCGCGCTGCTGCGGGGGAGCCTCCCGCGCGGCCCTCGCGGCCGCCGACCGCCCGGCATCGCGGCGCGCCCCGCGCTGGGTGACGCGGGTCCCGAACAGGTCGCTGCGGATGACCTGGACGGCCACGATCACGAACAGCCACAGAACGGCCAGGAAACCCAGCCGCATGACCGTCAGGGTCAGCTCTGACATTGCCCCCGCTTCACCCTTCGGCTTGCCGGTAAATGATGGTGGTGCTGCCCACGACGATCCGCGAGCCGTCGCGGAGCGTAGCGCGGGTGGTGTGCTGTCCGTCTACCACGATGCCGTTGGTGGACCCGAGATCCTGGATCGTCGAGGGCGTTCCGGTCCGGATCTCGCAGTGCCGGCGCGAGACACCGGGGTCGTCGATCCGCACGTCGGCGTCGGTGCTGCGGCCCAGCACCATCGTCGGGCGGGCGATCTGGTGACGCGTGCCGTTGATCTCGATCCAGCGCCGGACCTGGGCGCCGGACGGCGCCCCCGGGTGCCCGCCCGACGTGCCCTGGCGCATGCCGGGCGGCGGCGCGGACGGCATGGGCGGGGCGCCGACGGGCTGCGGGGGGTAGCCGTAGCCGCCGCGCCCGGCGCCGGGCGCGCTCTGGGAAGGGTGGCTGTAGCCGCCCGGGCTCGCCGGGGGCTGGCCGGACGGCTGCGAGGTGCTCGCCGCGAGCGTGCGGCTGCGCACCCGGTACAGGCCGGTGTCGAGATCCTCGGCCTTCTCCAGGTGGACCTTGATCGGGCCCATGAACGTGTAGCGCTGCTGCTTCGCGTAGTCGCGCACCATGCCCGCGAGCTCGTCACCGAGTTGACCCGCGTAGGGGCTCAGCCGCTCGTAGTCCGGTGCGCTCAGCTCCACGATGAAGTCGTTGGGGACGACGGTCCGCTCGCGGTTCCAGATCGTGGCGTTGTTGTCACACTCGCGCTGCAGGGCGCCGGCGATCTCGACGGGCTGGACCTCGGACTTGAAGACCTTGGCGAAGGTGCCGTTGACCAGACCTTCGAGGCGTTGCTCGAATTTCTTCAGGACTCCCACGGGGCACCTCCTCCTTCTCTTCCCACCACCGCTCGCCCACCGCGGTGTTCGTCGTGCTCGCCTTGCCGGTCTTCTGCTTCGTTCCGGTACTGCTTACTGATCGTATCCACGCGCCGGTAAATCGGCTGGTTCCCCCTGTCTGCCCGGCCGACGGGTGTCGACTCTCACAGCACATGCCCTCGCCGGCCCCCCGGGATCCGCCCCGGGCCCTTGCGAGGCCCCCTTGCCGGACGCGGCCCGTGTGCCTCGCGGAACACCGGTCCGGCCCTTGAAGGACGGCCGTTCGGCCACCTCCCAGTAGGGATCGTAAAGGGGGCCGGAATCCAGTGTCCCGCACCCGCGGCACACTCAGGACCACGCGCGCCCGCGGCGGGGGGACTGGTGCGGGGTTGATGCGGGGTTGATACGGAGCGAGGGCCGGGGTGGGGCCGGGGGGACGGGTGGGGTGGGGGAGGTGGGGGGAGGCGGCGGGCGGGGTGTCCGGGGTGGGGTTGGTCGGGGTGTCGGTGGGGGCGTCGGCTGGTGGGGTCCGCTGGGGTGTCGGCTGCCGGTGCCGGTGCCGGTGCCGGTGTCGGCTGCTGGGGCTGGTGCTGGTGCTGGTGCGCGGGGATGGGCGGGTCGGGTGCGAGTCTGGGGGATGGGGGGACGCGGTGGGGCGTGCGGGCGGGATGTGTTGGGGGGTGTGGGTGGGGGCGCGAGCAGGGGCGGCGGGCTTTCCGGGCCGGCCGCGTCGGCGGTGCAGCTCGCTTCGCTCCGCGACACGCAGAAACACCCGATGTGACACATGGATCCGTCAACATATCGTTCTGTGGTGACACGCCTTGCTTTGTCAACCCTTGTTCCACAGGGCCGCGCCGGTGGGCCCGGAGGCCCGGAGGCCCGGAGGCCCGGAGGCCCGGAGGCTGTGGCGGGGCCGGTGCGGGGAGTCGTTTCGCGGGCGGTTCCCGTGGTGGGGAGAGTGCGCGGGCGGGAGGCCGGGCGCGGCAGCGGGGTGCGCGAGCGGGGGCGCGAGCGGGGTGGGTGGGCGCGGCGGGCGGGGTGGCGGGCACGGGGAAACGGATGTGAAGTCACCCTTGCCACCGTGCTAACCTTCTGGATGTCGGAAGGCGCTCTCGCCGAGAGGTGAGGGGGCCGAGGACACAGCCCATGCGCGGGTGGCGGAATAGGCAGACGCGCTGGATTCAGGTTCCAGTGCCCGCAAGGGCGTGGGGGTTCAACTCCCCCCTCGCGCACAGTGAAGCGGTCTTCATGGTGGTCACCATGAAGACCGCTTCTTTTGTGCTCTTCTTCTTTTGTGCTCTTCTGCGTTGGTGTGGGCCGGTGCGGGTCGCGCAGAGGGTACGGCGGGGCGCGGTGGAGGTGCGGCGGTACGCAGTGGGGATGTCGCGGGGGTGAGGCGGGGGTGGCGGGGCGCAGTGGGGGTGCCGCGGGGTGCAGTGCGGTGCGGTGGCCCTGGGGTGTGAGAAGGGTCTCAAATTGTGTGCGGAGTGTGGAGGGCGTCTTCCGGGCGACCTCCGGTGCCGTATATGTCGCGTCCTTTGCTGTTGTGCCGTGATGTCCTTGTGTTCGCTTTTGTGGGTCCGGCTGCTGTGTTCGCTGTGTTCGCTGTGCTTCGCTGTGAGTGCGGTGCCGGCGGTCGGTGTGGGCGTGGTGCCGGAGGTCGCCGTCGTCCCGGCGCCGGCGGTCGGTGTCGTCGCTTCGTCCGTGGTGCGCTGTGTCCGCCGAGCGTGACGGAGCCCGGCGTGGCGGCCCCCAAGGGGTGGTCCGCCGCGCCGGGCTGCCGGGCCTCCGTTGTGGCTGAACGGAGGGTTGCGGTGCGCCTTCGTGGCGTCACCGGGGTCCGGGCCCGGGTCCGGACCCCGGATGTCAGGCTCCGGCGGGCGCGAGGCGCTGGGCGAGGGCCTTGGCCTTGGTGACCGCGTCCTCCAGCGCCTTGGCGCGGGACTCCTCGGCGAGCGGGATGAGGTCCTTCATCGCCGGGTTCGAGTGCGCCAGGGTGAGCTCGGTCACGATGACGTCGACCTCGGCCTTGAACATCTCGGTGAGGGTGGCCTGAAGGTAGCTCTGCGCGTACTCGAAGGACGCGCGCGGCGTGCCGGGCGAGTAGCCGCCGCCACGGCTGGCCACGACCGTGATCGGGGTGCCCGCGACCTTGGAGGTCTCGCCGACGGTGCGGCCGACCAGGATCACGTTGTCCAGCCACGCCTTCAGCGTCGAGGGAATCGTGAAGTTGTACATCGGCGCGCCGATCAGCACGGCGTCGGCCTGCTCCAGCTCCTCGATCAGCTTGAGGCGCTCGGCGAAGGCGCTGGCCTGCTCGGGGGTGTGCGTGGACGGGTCGGCGAAGCCGGCCGTCGCGCCGTGCGCATCGAGGTGGGGGACGGGGTTGGCGCCCAGGTCGCGGTAGATCACCGTGCCCTCCGGGTGCTGTTCCTCCCATGCCTTGCGGAAGGCGTCCGTGACGGTGCGGGACGCGGATGCGGAGCCCGGGAAAATGGACGAGTCCAGGTGCAGCAGGGTGGCCATGTCGTTCTCTCCCAAAATGGGTGGTACCAGACAGCCGGTGGTCGGCCGGCCGCTGTGCCTGTTATTGAGTACGCAACTATTACTACCACAGTCCCTTACTTTTTCTCACCCCATGTCGGAGGCGCAGTACCCTGGACCCATGGCGGCAGACCGGATCCACGTTGAGGCGGCCTGTGCGGGGGCCGTGGCGGTAGGCGCAGAGGCCCAGGCGGCCTGCGCGAAAACCGAAGAGGCCTGCACGAGGGTCGACGACGACATGACGCGCGTCTTCACCTTGCTGGGGAAGCGCTGGTCGGGGCTGGTCATCGCCGTGCTCATGCAGCAGCCCGTGCACTTCGCCGACCTGCGCAGGGCCATCCCCGGCATCAGCGAGCGGATGCTCTCCGACCGGTTGGCCGAGCTGGTGAACGTCGGCCTCGTCGTCCGCGAGGTCGCCGAGGGCCCGCCGCTGCGCGTGTTGTACCGCCTCTCCGAGGCCGGCGCCGCCCTCGGCCCCGCCCTCGGCGAACTGCGCCGGTGGTCCGAGCGGTACCTGTCCGAGGGCGGACAGTGCCCGGAGGAGTTCCGGAAGTAGGCCCGCGTTCGGGCGGGGTGGGCCGGACTGCCGGGTCCGGGGCCGGGGGCCGGTGCTCCCCGGCGCCTGAGGGCCAAGGCTCCGGTGCCTGAGGGCCAAGGCTCCGGTGCCTGGGGGCCGGGCTCCGGTGTCTGGGGGCCGGGCTCCGGTGTCTGGGGGGAGTCAGCCTTCGGGGACCTGGGGATATGGGTGTCCGGGATCCGGGTATCCGGAATCGGGGCGTCCGGGATCCGGGTGTCCGGGATCCGGGTGTCCCGGGGTCGCCAGGCCTTGGGGACAGGGGCGCAGTTGACAGGGGCGCGGGGAACTGCGCGACCAGGCCCCACCGGCCCGATGGTCCGAACACGACCTGAATACCCCCCGCGGCGGTGCTTGCCGCCGGGGCACCGGCGCCGCCGACTCGCTGGCCGCCGCGGCGCTGGCTCGCTGGCCGCGGCGCCGGCTCGCTGATTGTCGCGGCGCTGGCTCGCTGGCCGCGGCGCCGGCTCGCTGATTGTCGCGGCGCCGGCTCGCTGGCCGTTGCGGCGATGCTGCGCAGCCGCCGTGGCGGTGGTGCGCGATCGTCGTGGCTGTGGCGCGCGGCCGTCGTGGCGGTGACGTCGCGGAAAACCGCAGCTCTGCCGTACTCCACGCCTGCCGCGCCGAGTTATCCACAGGCTCCCGGTGCCCCGCTGCCCGTTATCCACAGGCCCTCACGCGGTTCGTCCGCCGGCGGTACCGTCAGGGCCAGTTGATGTTCAGCGCACTCGGTCCGATGGCCGGACGGGGCCGGGCGCGCCCACGGCGAGACGGGGGTGGTCGGCATGACCGGCAGCGGTGCGGCGGTGCCGGAGGAGCGCGCGGCGGCTGTGCCCACGGGCCCGCGTCCGGACGCGCCGGCCCCGGGCCCGGCGCAGTCACCGGATCTCCGCCTGCCGTGTGTACGGGGGTTCGCCGAGCGTGCTCCCAAGGGTTCGCCCAAGCGGGACGGCAAGGCGCTGAGAGACCGGGTGCCACGCTCGTCCCATGCCGAACTCCCCAGCGGCACCACCCGCCCTGACGCGGTGACGGCGGTTCAGCAGTCGAACGAAGGCCGTCTCCCCGACCTCGTCCCCATCAGGGTCGGCAGAATGGCCGCAAGCCCCTTCGCCTTCCTGCGCGGCTCCGCCGGCCTCATGGCCCACGACCTAGCCCACACCCCCATGACCGGCATTGGCGCCCAGATCTGCGGTGACGCGCACGCGGGCAACTTCGGCCTGTACGCCGACGCCCGAGGCGATCTCGTCATCGACCTGAACGACTTCGACGAAACGGCCCACGGCCCCTGGGAGTGGGACGTCAAACGCCTCGCCACCTCCCTGGTCCTCGCAGGACGTGAGGCAGGCGCGGCCGAGGACGTCTGCCGCCAAGCGGCGTTCGACGCCGTGGGCGCCTACCGGCGCACCATGCGCCTGCTGGCCAGGCTCCCCGCCCTGGACGCCTGGAACGCGATCGCCGACGAGGAACTTGTCTCGCACACGGACGCCCACGACCTGCTCGGCACCCTGGAGCGCGTCTCGGAGAAGGCCAGGAAGAACACCAGCGGCCGGTTCGCGGCCAAGTCGACCGAGCCGGTGGAGGGCGGCGGCCGCCGGTTCGTCGACGCCCCACCGGTCCTGCGCCGTGTTCCCGACGCGGAGGCGGCGGCCGTGGCCGCGTCGCTCGGCGACTGGGCCGACACCCTCCCCGAGGACCTGCTCCCGCTGCTGGCCCGGCACGCCATACACGACGTGGCCTTCCGCGTGGTCGGCACCGGCAGCGTCGGCACCCGCTCCTATGTGGTGCTGCTGCTCGACCACCGCGGCGAGCCGCTGGTGCTCCAGGTGAAGGAGGCCCGTCCGTCCGTGCTGCTCCCCCATCTGGCCACCGCGCGCTTCCCGGTGCCGAAAGTGATCCATGAGGGCCGCCGGGTCGTGCTCGGGCAGAAGCGCATGCAGATAGTGAGCGACATCATGTTGGGCTGGACCCAGGTGGAGGGCAGGCCGTTCCAGGTCCGGCAGTTCCGCAACCGCAAAGGCAGCGTCGACCCCGCCGCCCTCGCCGCGGACCAGCTCGACGACTACGGCCGCATGACCGGTGCCCTCCTGGCCCGCGCCCACGCCCACAGCGCCGACCCCCTCCTGATCGCCGGTTACTGCGGCAAGAACGACTCGCTCGACGCGGCCATCGCCGATTTCGCGGTCACCTACGCCGACCGCACCGAGGCCGACCACGCCGCCTTGGTGACTGCGGTGCGCAGCGGGCTGGTGGCGGCGGAGAAGGGGGTGTGAGGACGACTAGCGGGTGGCCGCGGGGTGATGCGGGGCCGGGAGGGGAGCCGGGATGGGAGGCTCCCGGAGGGGCCCGAGCGGGGGCGCCGGGGCCATGGGCCCCACCCTCTACCCTGGACGGGTGATGACCCCGGAAGCCGAGCCGCCCCAGCCCGAGAGTCCTGCCGCCTCGCCTGCCGAGGCGCGGGAGCCGGCGTCCCCCCTTGGCGGTGGCCCGCAGCCCACGGCGCGGTCGTCGTCCTCTGAGCAGCGGTCGTCCTCGTCCGAGCAGCGGCCGTCCTCCTCGGAACAGGGGGCCCAGGAGCCCGTGGAGGTGCCCGTGGCCCAGGAGCCCGTTGCGGAGGCGTTCCAGAAAACGGCGGGAGTCGGGGCGGCGCGTGAGGGATCTGGGGCCGACGAGGCGACCGGGCGGCGAACCGGCGAGCGGCGCGGTGACGGTGAGGCGACGGCCGGGGCCGCACGGGCCGGGACGCGCACGGGAGAGCGGCCGGAGGAGCGGCTGGAGCGGGCGGTCCGAACCGCCGAGCAGGCGCTGATCGAGTACGAGATCGCTGTCGAGACGTTCCGGATCGAGGTGGAGAATTTCTCCCGCCTGCACCACCAGAAGCTCGGTCCGATGTACACCCGGCTCGACGAGCTCGACGCGCAGATCGCCGAGGCCAAGGCGGCCCGCACCGGCGACCCGGAGGACATCCGCGCGGCGGACGCCGCACGGGCCAGGGTGATGCCCATGCCGAACGTGGAAGAGCTGTTCCACGACTGGCTGGGCTCCGATGGCCTGTCGCCCGAGGCCAGCGCCATGCTCAATGAGCAGCCCGTCCGGCCTCCGGACCGGGTCCGGCCCGGCGACGAGGCCCGCAAGCTCTACCGCGAGCTCGTCCGCAAGGCCCACCCCGACCTGGCCCAGGACGAGAAGGAACGGACCCGGCGCGACGAGTTCATCGCCCGTGTCAACGCCGCCTACGGTCGCGGTGACGAGACGCTGCTGCGCGAACTGGCGGAGGAGTGGGCCGCGGGGCCCGCCCCCGAGGAACGCCGCCCCAGCAAGAGCGAGGAGCTGTACGCCCGTCTTGAGTGGCTCACGCACCGCAAGGAGCTGCTGACCATGGTCGCCCGCGATCTCGAGGAGAGCGCGATCGGGGCCATGCTGAAGATGGCGCCGGACGACCCGGACCGCCTCCTGGACGAGATCGCGGAGCAACTGCTGGCCCAGGTCGCCGAGCGCGAGGCGGAGCTGGCGGCCCTCCTGGGCTGACACTCGCCTATGACATGCCCGGCCGGGCTGCCCCCGGGGCCGGGCTGCCCCCGGGGCCGAGGTGTCCTCGGCTGCCCCGGCACGGTGCGGCGGCCCGGCCGACAGGTCTCCGTGGTGGGATGGCCGGGCAGGGGGCCGGGTCGGGTAGCGTCGAACCCATGGTTTTCGGTTCTGGTGTGCCTACGGTCGGGGTCGGCGATGTCGCCGACGGGGATTTCCTGCTGGACGTCCGGGAGGACGACGAATGGGCGGCGGGCCACGCCGAGGGTGCGCTGCACATCCCCATGAGCGAGTTCGTCGCCCGGTACGGCGAGCTGACCGAGGCGGCGCCGCAGGACGGCAAGGTGTATGTCATCTGCCGGTCCGGCGGCCGCTCGGCGCAGGTGACGATGTACCTGGCCCAGCAGGGTGTCGACGCGCTGAACGTCGACGGCGGCATGGAGGCCTGGGCCGCGTCGGGCCGCCCGGTCGTGGACGACAAGGGTCAGCCCGGCGCGGTGCTCTGACCCCGGGGCCGGTCGGGCCCGGGCGGGTGGCCGTCCGTCCCTGGGGCCGGTGACGCCGGCCGCGCTCCGCGGTCGTTCAGCGGTCGAAGTCCAGTTCCACCCGCTCCGTTGTCGGGTGGGACTGGCAGGCCAGCACGTACCCGGCCGCCGTCTCCTCCGGCTCCAACGCGAAGTTGCGGTCCATGTGGACGCTGCCGGTGACCAGGTAGGCGCGGCAGGTGCCGCAGACGCCGCCCTTGCAGGCGTAGGGGGCGTCCGGACGGTTGCGCAGGACCGCCTCCAGCAGCGAATCGCCCTCGCCGACGGGCCAGGAACCGGTGCGGCCGTCGAGTCGCGCGGTCACCGTGCTCCGCGCCGGAACCGACCGGCTCGCGGCGGACCGCCCCCGGGCCGATCCCTTCGATCCCTCCGAGGCCTGGCCGTCGTTCACGTGGAATATCTCCTCGTGGATCCGGGACCGCCGTACCCCCAGTCCGCGCAGCGCCCGTTCCGCTCCCTGCACCAGGCCGAACGGCCCGCACAGGAACCATCCCGCCACGTCGTCCACCGGCAGCAGCGCGGGCAGCAGGCGGCTGAGGCGCTCGCGGTCGAGCCGGCCGGACGGCAGGCCCGTCTGCTGCTCCTCACGGGAGAGCACCGTCACCAGCTGGAACCGCTCGGGGAACCGGTCCTTCAGGTCCGCTACCTCCTCCAGGAACATCGTGGAGGCCGCGGTGCGGTCGCTGCGCACCAGGCAGAACCGTGCCCCCGGAGCACGCTCCAGCAGGGTGGCGGAGATCGACAGCACCGGTGTGATGCCGCTGCCGCCGACCACGGCCGCGTACAGGCCGGCTGCGGGCTCCAGTGTGAAGCGCCCCGCCGGCGTCATCACGTCCAGCTCGTCCCCGACGGCGAGCTGCTTGAGCGCATACGTCGAGAAGGCACCGCCCGCCACGAGCCGCACGCCCACCCGTAGGGTGCGGGGGCCCTCGCCACCGGGCGCCGGGGCCGGGGAGCAGATCGAGTAGGTGCGGCGTATCTCCGTGGCGTCGTCGGTGCGGCGCAGGGCGAGGTGCTGGCCGGGGGCGTGCCGGTACTCCTCGCGCAGACCGGGCGGCACGGCGAGGGTGAGGGCCACGGCGTCCTCGGTGAGCCGGTCGACCGCGGTCACGCGGAGCCGGTGGAAGCGGGCCATCACAACTCCTTGAAGTGGTCGAACGGCTCCCGGCAGGCCAGGCAGCGCCGCAGTGCCTTGCAGGCCGTGGAGGAGAACCGGCTCAGCAACTCGGTCGCGCCCGACCCGCAGTGCGGGCAGCGCACGGGATCGTCGCCCTGCGCGGGTGCGGCGCCGGTGTCCGGTGCGGTGCCTGTGCTGGGTGCGCTGCCTGTGCCGGGTGCGGTGGCCGTGCCGGGTGCGCTGCCCGTGCTCTGCGTGGAGCCGGGGGCCGTTGCGGAATCTGCCGCGGCCGGAGTGGAGCCGGGGACCGTCACGGAACCGGCGGTCGGCGCCGACGCGTGCGGAGCGGTCGTCGTGCCGCTGGGGCGGTCCGCCGCGCGGGTCGGGCCGAGGGGGACGGGGACCGGGCCGGATGTGCCCCGGGCGCGGGGCGGGGCTATGCCCGCCCCGAGGAGCTTGCGCCGGCCCTCGTCGGAGATGTCGTCGGTCGTCCAGGGCGGCGACAGCACCGGGCGGACGGTCACCTGGGGGATGCCGTGGTCATGCAGCGCCCGCTCGATGTCGGCCGACATGGTCTCGATCGCAGGGCAGCCCGTGTACGTGGGAGTCAGCGTGACTTCGACGCGGCCGGGGCCGGTGATCTCCACGCCGCGGAGGACGCCCAGCTCCTCCAGCGTGAGCACCGGAAGCTCCGGATCCGGTACGGCACCGGCCAGCCTGCGCAGCTCCGTCTCCAGGGACGTCGGGGTATCGGCTCGCCGGTCCTCCGTGCCGCGGTCTGCCCTGTCCTCCGTGCCGCGGTCAGCCGGGCCTTCCGTGCCGTGGTCCGCCGGGCCGTCCATGCCGTGGTCCGCCGCGGTCCGGCGGGTGTCGTCCGGGTGGGTGCCGCGGTCTCGGCCCCGCACCGTGCGGCCGGTCACCAGGACGCTCCCGGGTGACTGCGGTGCAGGTGCTGCATCTCCGCGAGCATCCGGCCGAACGGCTCCGTGTGCAGGCCCTGACGGCCCGCCCCCGCGGTCCACGCTCCCCGGCGGGGGCCCTCGGGAACGGCGAGGGTGGCCTCTGTCAGGACGGCCGTGACGGACGCCAGCCAGTCGGACTCCAGAGCGGCCCGGTCGATCCCGAGACCGTCAGCGTCAGCGCCGGCGCCGGCGCCGGCGCGACCGTCACCGCCGCGGCCGTCGCCCTCATTGCGGTCACGGCTCCCAGCCGTGTGACCGCCGGCGTCACTGCCGCCCCCGCGGCCGGCAGTGACGCCCGGCGGTGCCTCCCCCAGTGGCTGGAACAGCTCGCCGGTGAACCGCCACAGGCTCTCGCAGCCGCGCTGCATCCGGCGGTGGCTCTCCTCCGTGCCGTCGCCGAGGCGGAGGGTCCACTGCCGGGCGTGGTCCCGGTGGTAGGCGACCTCCTTCACCGCCTTGGCGGCCAACGCGGCCAGCGGCCCGGTGCCGTCGCCCGTGGCCGAGAGCCGCTCGTACAGCAGGTGCTGGTAGGTGGAGAAGTAGAGCTGCCGGGCGATGGTGTGGGCGAAGTCGCCGTTGAGCTGCTCCACCAGCTGGCAGTTGCGGAAGGCGCGTTCCTCGCGGAGGTACGCCAGCTCGTCCTCGTCGCCGACCAGGGAGAGCAGGATGCGAGCCTGCCCCAGGAGGTCCAGGGCGATGTTCGCCAGGGCGACCTCCTCCTCGAGGACGGGGGCGTGCCCGGCCCATTCCCCCAGGCGGTGCGAGAGCACCAGGGCGTCGTCGCCCAGGGCGAGGGCCGTCGCCGTGGGGACGGTCTCGGCGGTGCCGGTCACAGGTGCTTCACCCCCTCCGGGATCTCGTAGAAGGTCGGGTGGCGGTAGGGCTTGTCGGCGGAGGGCTCGAAGAACGGGTCCTTCTCGTCCGGTGAGGAGGCCGTGACGGCCGCCGACGGGACCACCCAGACCGAGACGCCCTCGCCGCGTCGGGTGTAGAGGTCGCGGGCGTTGCGCAGGGCGAACTGCGCGTCCGGGGCGTGCAGGCTGCCGGCGTGCGTGTGCGACAGCCCGCGGCGGGCGCGTACGAAGACCTCCCAGAGCGGCCAGTCCCCCGCCGCCGGCCCGCCCGGTGCCCCGCTCGCCGAAGACGGCGCCGCGCTCCCTCCAGCGGAGCCGCCGACCGCGTTCCTGCCCGCGGAACCCTCGCCCACGCGGCCCCCCGCGGAACCCTCGCACGCGTGGCTGCCCGCGGCGCCTTGTCCCGTGTTCCTGCCCGCCGGATCGTCGCCGACGTGGCCCCCCGCGGAACCCTCGCCCGCGTGGCCCCCCGCGGCACCTTCGGTCATGTCTTCTCCCCTCGAACCCTCCGCCGTGCTCCCGTCCGGCGGAGCCGTGGTGCCGCTCATGCCGCCGCCTCCGCGTCCGGGTGGCCGCCGTTGTGCTTGTGGGCGTAGGCCGTGGCGGCCTCGCGGACCCAGGCGCCCTCCTCGTGTGCCCGGCGGCGCTGGGTGATGCGCTGGTCGTTGCAGGGGCCGTGGCCGGCGAGGACCTCGCGGAACTCGGTCCAGTCGATGGGGCCGAAGTCGTAGTGCCCCCGTGTCTCGTTCCAGGCCAGGTCGGGGTCGGGGAGGGTGAGGCCGAGGGTCTCGGCCTGGGGCACGCAGATGTCGACGAAGCGCTGGCGGAGCTCGTCGTTCGAGTGGCGCTTGATCTTCCAGGCCATGGACTGCGCGGAGTGCGCCGACTCGTCGTCGGGCGGGCCGAACATCATCAGGGAGGGCCACCACCAGCGGTCCACGGCGTCCTGGGCCATGGCGTGCTGGGCCTCGGTGCCGCGGCTGAGGGCGAGCAGCAGCTCGTACCCCTGCCGCTGGTGGAAGGACTCCTCCTTGCAGATGCGGATCATCGCGCGCGCGTACGGGCCGTAGGAGCAGCGGCACAGCGGGACCTGGTTGGTGATCGCGGCGCCGTCCACCAGCCAGCCGATGGCGCCGACGTCGGCCCAGGTCAGCGTGGGGTAGTTGAAGATCGACGAGTACTTCTGGCGGCCGGAGTGGAGCTTGTCGAGGAGCTCGTCGCGGCTGGTGCCCAGTGTCTCGGCGGCCGAGTAGAGGTAGAGGCCGTGTCCCGCCTCGTCCTGCACCTTGGCCATCAGGATCGCCTTGCGACGCAGGGAGGGGGCGCGAGTGATCCAGTTGGCCTCCGGCTGCATGCCGATGATCTCGGAGTGGGCATGCTGCGCCATCTGGCGGACGAGTGTCCTGCGGTAGGCGTCGGGCATCCAGTCCCTCGGCTCGATGCGCTCGTCCGCCGCCACGGCGGCGTCGAAGCCGGCCTCCAGCGCGGCCGTGTCCGGCTCGGCGGAGCCGGGACCGGGGGCGGGCCCCGCCCCGGACGTCTGCTGCACGGTCGCTGTGCTCATGCCGATCCTCTCGACTCCCGACTTGGCTCGTCTCGACTCGTTCGGCCGCGGCCCTATCCGGGGCGGCGTGTGGTGCCCGGGCAGGCCTCGCGACGGGACCCTTGCTCCCCCGTACCGACCGATCGTTCGGTCAGCCATGACCATGGTGGGTCGCGATTCCATAACGTGTCAACCCTGTGGATAACCTCAAGGCGCCCTGCGCCCGGAGCCGGAGGTGAGTACCGTGCTCGTGCGCGTGCGGCCGCGCGGCCCTGTGCGAAGGTGCATGCACCAGCATGGGCCCCGGCTGCGGCGGGCGTGAACGATCCCCGCATGTCCGGCCGGACGGCCGCGGACGGCCGGATCGAACTGACCGGAACTGACCGGAATGAGAAGCGGGAACGGGACGGAATGGACTCGTACGACGAGCGCACGAACCCACGGCCCGGCGCACGGCAGCCCGCCGCGCCCCGGTCGGCCGAGGCATCCGCCGACCCGGGGCCGCAGCCCGGGACGCCCACCGCGACAGGAGCCTCAGCCGAACGGCCCGGCACCCCCCGGGCAGCCCCCAGGGCCGGCACCGCCGCGCCCGCAGGCGGCCCCGCAGGCGACAAGGCGGAGCCGGGTCAGGGCCCCCGCCACGAATCCGGCCAGGGCCCCCGCCACGAATCCGGCCAGGGCCCCCGCCACGATCCCCGGCAGGGCCTCCGCCGGGACCACGGCCACGACTCCGGCCGGGACCACGGTCACGCCCCCGGTCGGCACCACGGCCACGGCGAGTCGCCCGGCGACCCGCCCACGGATCCGCCCACGGACCCGCCCACGGGTCCGTGGGCGGACTCGACCGCCGGCTCACCCACAGACCCGTCCACAGACCCACCCATAGGCCCCCGCACCGGAATCAACGGCCTCTCGTTCCGCTACCAGGTGATCGCCGCCGTCGCCCTGGCCTGCATCGGGGTCGTCGTGTGCGTGCATCTGCTGATGGTCTTCCTGCATGTCGCTCCGTCGAACACGGCGACCAGGCAGCACGGGCAGGCGGTGAACGACTGGGTGCTCCCGGAGTTCGAGCAGAACTGGAAGCTGTTCGCGCCCAACCCCCTGCAGCAGAACATAGCCGTCGAGGCGCGGGCGGAGGTGCGCTCCGCTTCCGGAAAGGTGCGGACCACCGGCTGGTACAACTTCTCGGCGCTGGACGGCGCGGCCATCGACGGCAATCCGCTGCCCAGCCACACGCAGCAGAACGAACTGCGCAGAGCCTGGGACTTCTTCGTCGCCTCGCACGACAACCAGAACCGCCCCGTCGGCACCCGCGGCAAGCTCTCCGAGGGCTATCTGCGCCGCATCATGGTGCTGCGGCTCAGCCGGGTCGGGGTGGGCGGAGAGGGCGCCAAGGACGTGGTCGTGCGTATTCAGGTCCGGTCCAGGACGACGAATGTGCAGCCGCCGCCGTGGAGCGGTGAGGGCCGGATGAACACCAAGCCCCTCTACCGCACGCTCTCCTGGTGGCAGGTCGGCCCCGGCGACCTGCCGCTGGCCGCCGCCGCGGACACGCACCCTGAGGACGCCCGGACGGAGGCGGATGCCCGATGACCAGCATCGAAGTGTGGCTCGCCCGCGGCATCAACCGCATCACCTCCGCCCCGCTCGGCGTGTACCAGTCCGCGGTGATCCGGATCGGCTTCTCCGCCACCTGGCTGCTGTTCCTGCTGCGGGAGTTCCCGCACCGCCAGGAGCTCTACGGGCCCGACGGGCCGTGGAGCTGGTCCATGGCGCGTGAGCTGATCGACTCCAACGGCGCCTTCACGGCCCTCATATGGACCGACAGCCAGACCTGGTTCGAGATCGTGTACGCCCTGGCGATCGTCTCCAGCGCACTGCTGCTGCTCGGCTGGCACACCCGGGCCATGTCGGTGCTCTTCATGGTGGGCGTGCTCTCCCTGGAGAACCGCAGCATCTTCATGAGTGACGGTGGCGACAACGTCCTCCATCTGATGTCGATCTACCTGGTGTTCACCCGGTGCGGTGCCGTCTGGTCCCTGGACGCCCGCCGCAAGCGGCGCGGTGCGGCGGCACGCGCGCGTGGCGCACGTTTCCGCGCGGACGCGTCCGGTCCGGCGCTGTGGGTCGTGCTCGGTGCGGCGCTGGTGGTGGTGACCGGCCGGGGCTGTCTCAGCCCGGGCTGGATGCTGGTCTTCTGGGGGATGTGGGGGGCGCACGCCCTGTGGTGGGCCGCCAACCGGCGCTCGGCCCGCGGCGGCGACGCGCTTTCCGCCGACGCGTTTTCCGCCCACGCGCTGCCCGCCGACGTGCTTCGCGAGACGGCGCCCCGAGACGCGGCGCCCCGAGACGCGGCAGCCCGCGACGCGGCCGCACGTGATGCGGCGGTCGCCGACGCGGCGGTCGTGGACGCGGTACCCGGTGGCCCGGGCCGCAACGAGCCCCGGCTGCTGCTCGACGTCATCGCCAATCTGCTGCACAACGCCGGCCTGTTGGTGATCATGGCCGAAGCCTGCCTGGTGTACGCCACGGCGGGCTGGTACAAGATCCAGGGCAGCCGCTGGGAGGACGGCACCGCCGTCTATTACCCCCTGCACCTCGACTACTTCTCGCCCTGGCCCGCCCTCTCCGACCAACTCGGTGCCCATGGCCTGGTCGTCATGGTGGTCACCTATGGCACGGTCATGGCCCAGGTGGCCTTCCCCTTCACCCTCTTCAACCGGCGGGTCAAGAACGTGCTGCTGGTGGCGATGATCATCGAGCACACCGTCATCGCTATCACACTGGGCCTGCCGTTCTTCTCGCTGGCGATGATCACCGCGGACGCGGTGTTCCTGCCGACGTCGTTCCTCACCAGGCTCGGCGGCCTGGCGACGCGCGTGTACGGGCGGCTGCTGCCGGGCTCACGGCGGCCCGGCTCCGGCGCTCGACGGGACGACGGTACGGATCGGGACGGCGGTCTCCGCGAGCCCCACCCGGAGGCGCCCCTCAGCCCGGCCGGCACGCACGGCTAGAGCGCTCCGGAACGGCCCGGCCCGGGCGCCCGCCCCGGCCGCACCGCACGTACGCTGCACGGACAGGGCTCCTGGCGCGGAGAGGACCGAGGCGCCCCAGGCTCGGAAGGCGGAACGATGCAGCCACGGGAGACCGGCGCCGCGCCCGGCGCTGTGCACGGCAGCGGACAGGCGGAAGACCGGGCCGCCGATGCCGTACGCGCATGGCGACGGGCCGTGGACGACGCCGTCCTCCTCGACGGCTTCCATGCCGTCAAGCACGCCCTGCGCTTCGGGGCGGAGCTGCTGGTGGCGCTGACCGGCGACCTGCCGGCCGCCCTCGCCCTCGCCGACGACCTGGCGCCCGACGTACGGCCGTCCCTGGCCGCCGATCTGGTGGAGCTGCCGGTGGACGTCCTGCGGTCCCTGGTGCCCCGGCTGCACCCCACCGGGGTGGCCGCGCTGGCGGTACGGCCCGCCCGCGCCGCGCACCTCGCCGCGCTGACGCGGAGCCCGCGCACCGCCCCCGTGGTGGTCCTCGACCAGCCGCGCAACCTCGGCAACGCGGGAGCGGTGATCCGCCTCGCGGCGGGCTGCGGCGCGACCGGGGTGATCACCACCGGCACCCTCGACCCCTGGCACCCAGCGGTCGTGCGCGGTGGCGCGGGTCTGCACTTCGCCACCGCCGTGGCCCGTATGGACGTCGGCGACCTGCCGGACGGGCCCCTCTTCGCCCTCGATGCCGACGGTGAGGACATCCGGGGGACCGTGATCCCCGACGACGCCCTGCTCGCCTTCGGCTCCGAGCGCAGCGGCCTGTCCGACCGGCTCCGGGCGCGGGCGGACCGCGTGGTCTCCCTGCCGATGCGACCCCAGGTGTCCAGCTACAACCTGGCCACCAGCGTCGCCATGGCGCTCTACCACTGGTCGCTGGACCGCACGTAGCGCCCGCTCTACACCTCCCGGCGCACCTCCACCATCCGGAACCGGCCCGCGACGAAAGCGGCGTCACACAGGGCGGCGTTCGCCGCGGGGTTGCCGCCCGAGCCGTGGAAGTCGGAGAACGCGGCCGTCTGGTTCACGTACACGCCGCCCGTCAGGTTCAGGGAGAGCTGGGCGCACTCCTCCATGCAGACCTCCTCGACGGCCTTCTCCACTTCGCCGGACGTGGTGTAGGCGCCGACGGTCATCGCGCCGCGCTCGCGGATCGTGTGCCGCAGGAACTCAACCGCGTCGGCGGCGGAGTCGACCGCGACGGCGAAGGAGACGGGGCCGAACCACTCCTGGCGGCAGGCCGCGAGATCGTCCGGCTCGGCGGCGTCGAGCCGGACGATCAGCGGGCTGCGGACCACCGCCTCCGGGAATTCGGGGTGCCGGACCTCGCGGGAGGCGAGCGCCACCTCGCCGAGGCCGGGGGCCGCCTCCAGGCGGTCCTTCACCTCCGGGTTCACCAGAGCGCCCAGCAGGGCGGCGGCCCGGGCGTCGTCGCCCAGCAGGGAGTCCACGGCACGGGCGAGGTCCGCGACGACCTCGTCGAAGGCCTTGGGGCCGGTCTCCGTGGCGATCCCCGCGCGCGGGATCAGCAGGTTCTGCGGAGTGGTGCACATCTGGCCGCTGTACAGGGAGAGCGAGAACGCGAGGTTGGCGAGCATGCCCCGGTAGTCGTCGGTGGACTCGACCACGACCGTGTTGACGCCGGCCTTCTCCGTGTGGACCTGGGCCTGGTGGGCGTGGGTCTCCAGCCAGTCGCCGAAGGCCGACGAGCCCGTGTAGTCGATGATCCTGATCTCGGGGCGCACGGCGAGGGTCTTGGCGATGCCCTCGCCGGGCCGCTCGGCGGCCAGAGCCACCAGGTTCGGGTCGAAACCCGCCTCGGCGAGCACGTCACGGCAGACCTGGACCGTGCGGGCGAGCGGCAGCACCGCGCGCGGGTGGGGCTTGACCAGGACGGCGTTGCCCGTGGCGAGGGAGGCGAAGAGGCCCGGGTAGCCGTTCCACGTCGGGAAGGTGTTGCAGCCGATCAGCAGGGAGATGCCGCGCGGCACCGCGGTGAAGCGCTTCTCCAGCTTCAGCGGGTCCCGCTTGCCCTGCGGCTTGGTCCACTCCGCCGCGTCGGGCGTGCGGGTCTGCTCCGCGAACGCGTACGCCACCGCCTCCAGGCCGCGGTCCTGCGCGTGCGGCCCGCCGGCCTGGAAGGCCATCATGAAGGCCTGACCGGTGGTGTGCATGACGGTGTAGGCGAACTCGTGGGTGCGGGCGCTGATCCGGGACAGGATCTCCAGGCAGACCGCCGCGCGTGCCTCCGGGCCCGCCTCGCGCCAGGCGCGCATCCCGGCGCGCATGGCGGGCAGCAGGACGTCGACGTCGGGGTGGGGGTAGGTGACGCCGAGCTTCGGGCCGTACGGTGACGTCTCGGTGCCCACCCAGTCGTCGGTGCCCGGCTGGGCGAGGTCCACGCGGGTGCCGAGCAGGGCGTCGAAGGCGGCCCGGCCCTCCTCGGGGCTCAGGCTGCCCTGCTCGCCGTAGGCCTTGGGGTGCTCCGGGTGGGGGGACCAGTACGCGCGCGTGCCGATGGTCTTCAGGGCCGCGTCGAGCGTGGGCCGGTGGCGGGCGATGAGCTGGGGCGCGGTGAGTGCGGCTGCCATGAGGGACCAACTCCTCCTCGCGCCGGTTCCTCGTCGAACCGGCGGCTGGGTGGGACGGGATCGGGTGGGCGCTGGGCGCTGGGCGCTGCGGCGGGGATCCCCCGTTCCGGGATCGGGCGCGGCGGACGGGCGGACAGGGTTAGAGTAACCGAACGATCGGTCGGGGCAAGGGGGATCCGGCGAACCTGTGGACAACTCGTGCGGGAGGATCGCGAACATGACAGCACTCGACCTGAAGAGCACCGTGGCGGTCGTCGGCAGCGGCACCATGGGCCAGGGCATCGCCCAGGTCGCACTGCTGGCCGGCCATCCCGTGCTGCTCCATGACGCGGTGCCGGACCGTTCGAAGGACGCCGAGGAGGCGATCGCCGGGCGGCTGGCCAGGCTGGTCGAGAAGGGTCGCCTGACAGCGGCCGGCCGGGACGCCGCGCTGGCCCGCCTGGAGACGGCGGGAAGCCCGTCCGGGCTCGCCGGCGCGGGCCTGGTGGTCGAGGCCGTCGTCGAGCGGCTGGACGTCAAGCAGGCGCTCTTCCGTGAACTGGAGGAGATCGTCGACGACTCGTGCCTGCTCGCCACGAACACGTCCTCCCTCTCGGTCACCGCCATCGGCGGCGCGCTGCGCCGCCCCGGCCGGCTCGTCGGCCTGCACTTCTTCAATCCGGCGCCGCTGCTGCCGCTCGTGGAGGTCGTCTCCGGCGTCGCCACGGACGGAGCGTCGGCCACGCGCGCGTACGACACCGCCGCGGCATGGGGCAAGACACCGGTCCGCTGTGCGGACACCCCGGGCTTCATCGTCAATCGCATCGCCCGCCCGTTCTACGCGGAGGCCTTCCGCCTCTACGAGGAGCGGGCCGCCGACCCCGCTACCATCGACGCCGTGCTGCGGGAGAGCGGCGGCTTCCGCATGGGCCCCTTCGAGCTGACCGACCTGATCGGCCAGGACGTCAACGAAGCCGTCACCCGCTCCGTGTGGGAGTCGTTCTTCCACGACCCCAAGTTCGCCCCGTCGCCGGCCCAGCGCCGCCTGGTGGAGTCCGGCAGACTCGGCCGCAAGTCGGCCCGCGGCTGGTACGACTACGGGCAGGACGCCGAGTCCGCCCGCCCGCACACCGCGGAGCCCTGCGAGGCACCCGCCGGGATAGGCGTGCACCGCGGGCGGAAGGGCCTGCTGACGACCGTGGTCGAGCTGCTTGAGGAAGCCGGCGTGCGGACCGTCCGGGACCCGGCACCGGCCGGGTCGGAGACCGCCATGACCTCCATCGTGCTCCCCCGGGGCACCCGGCTGACCGTCACCGACGGCGCGACCGCCACCGGCGACGTCGCCGGCCCCGCCATCCGCCTCGACCTGGCCCTGGACTACCGCACCTGCACGCGCGTGGCGCTCGCCCCGGGCGCCGACGCCGACCCCCTGGACGTCCGCGCCGCGATCGGCCTCTTCCAGAAGCTCGGCAAGGAGGTCAGCGTCGTCGCCGACACCCCCGGGATGATCGTGGGCCGCACGGTCGCCATGCTGATCGACTTCGCCCTGGACGCCGAGGCACGGGGCGTGGCGGACCGGGCGGACGTGGACACCGCCATGAAACTGGGCGTCAACTACCCGCGCGGCCCGCTGGAATGGTGCGACGAGGTGGGGGTGCGCTGGGCGTGGCAGACCCTGCAGAATCTGCACGCCGCCTATCCCGGCGGGCGCTACGGCGCCTGCCTGCCGCTCGCGCACCGCTCGGATCTCGCCTACAAGCAGGGACTCTCATGACCACCGCCAAGCGCGACACCTACACACCTGATTCGCTGCTCGCGGTCGCGGTCACCGTCTTCAACGAGCGCGGGTACGACGGCACCTCCATGGAGCACCTCTCCAAGGCCGCCGGGATCTCCAAGTCGTCGATATACCACCATGTGTCCGGCAAGGAGGAGCTGCTGCGGCGGGCCGTCAGCCGTGCCCTCGACGGGCTCTTCGGGATCCTGGACGAGGAGCACGCACGCGTGGGGCGGCCCGTGGAGCGGCTCGAGTTCGTCACCCGGCGCATGGTCGAGGTGCTCACGGCCGAACTGCCCTATGTCACCCTGCTGCTGCGCGTGCGTGGCAACACGGCCACCGAGCGCTGGGCGCTGGAGCGGCGCCGCGAGTTCGACCACCAGGTGGCGGAGCTCCTCAAGGAGGCCGCCGCCGACGGCGACGTCCGGGGCGACGTCGAGGTCCGCCTGGCCACCCGGCTGGTCTTCGGGATGATCAACTCCATCGTGGAGTGGTACAGGCCGGACGGCCGGGACGCGGGCGACGGCAGGCTCGCCGACACCGTCGTCCGCCTGATCTTCGCCGGGCTGCGCGGCGAGGAGTGAACTCCCGGGGCACCGCTCCATCGGTGCCACCGTTCCACGTCAGATGTCCTGTTCAAGGTCCTCCTCCTCGAAGACCAGCAGCGTGCGGGTGCTGAGGACCTCGGGGATGGCCTGCAGCTTGGTGAGGACCAGCTCGCGCAGCGCCCTGTTGTCCGGGGTGTGCACCAGCAGCAGCACGTCGAAGTCGCCGCTGACCAGGGCGATGTGGGAGGCGCCCGGCAGCGCGGCGAGCTGGTCGCGCACCGTCCGCCAGGTGTTCTGCACGATCTTCAGCGTGATGTAGGCGGAGGCGCCGTGCCCCGCCCGCTCATGGTGGATCCGGGCGCCGAAGCCGCGGATCACGCCGTCCTCGATGAGCCGGTTGATCCGGGCGTAGGCGTTGGCGCGGGAGACGTGGACCCGCTCGGCCACGGACCGTATCGAGGCGCGGCCGTCGGCCTGGAGCATCTGCAGGATGTCGCGGTCGATGGCGTCCAGCGGGCGGGGCGGCGGCAGTTGCGGGGCGGCACCGTCGTCCACGCGGGAAGCCGTCTCCGGGCGCCGCGGACGCCCGACGGTCGGGGTGTCCGAGGCCCGGGTCGGGGTGTCCGAGGCCCGGCCCGGAGCGTCCGGTGCCTGGCCCGAGACGTCCGGCGACCGGCCCTGCGTCCCCGTCGTGTGGCCCGGTGCATCTGGTGCGCGGGAAGGCGCCTGGTGCGCGGGGTCGCGTGCCGCTCCGTCCTGAGCGCTCCCCGGCGGCTCCCCTCGTTGTGAAGCCGCCGCGGGACGTGCCCCCGCCCTGTCCTGGGCCATTCGTTCAGCTGCCACGTCCCCCTGCCTCCCTAGCATGGACGCACTGCTTCCATCTCAAGCTGTGGAGAACCGTTTGTCCACAGGCTGAGGGCGCCTGTAGCCAAAATGCGCTGTCGACCGAACAATCGGTTGGTGAGGCGTGCCGGATCCCCACACGCCTCCACCGCTCCCACGAGGAGACCCGTTCACGAGGAGGTGCACGCGGTGAAGAGGCACAGCACGCCCGTCATGGAGCAGCCCGACGCATACCGGCCGGCCCCGCCGCCGGCCTGGCAGCCGCGGACGGACCCGGCCCCGCTGCTGCCCGAGCCGGCCCCGTACCGCGCCCTGGGCACCGACGCCGTCCGCACGGCCGACCCCGCCCTGCTCCGCAGCCTCTACGCCCACGTGGTGCGCGGCCGCAGGTACAACACCCAGGCCACCGCGCTCACCCGCCAGGGCCGCCTCGCCGTCTACCCGTCCAGCACCGGCCAGGAGGCCTGCGAGGTGGCGGCCGCGCTGGTGCTCAAGGAGCAGGACTGGCTCTTCCCCAGCTACCGGGACACGCTCGCCGCCGTCACCCGCGGCCTCGACCCGGCGCAGGCGCTCTCCCTGCTGCGCGGCGACTGGCACACCGGCTACGACCCCCGCGAGCACCGCATCGCCCCGCTGTGCACCCCCCTTGCCACCCAACTCCCGCACGCCGTGGGCGTGGCGCACGCCGCCCGCCTCAAGGGGGACGACGTCGTGGCCCTGGCCCTGGTCGGCGACGGCGGCACCAGCGAGGGAGACTTCCACGAGGCACTGAACTTCGCCGCCGTCTGGCAGGCCCCCGTGGTCTTCCTGGTGCAGAACAACGGCTTCGCGATCTCCGTCCCGCTCGCCAAGCAGACCGCGGCGCCGTCGCTGGCCCACAAGGCCGTCGGCTACGGCATGCCGGGCCGCCTGGTGGACGGCAATGACGCGCTGGCCGTGTACGAGGTCCTGGACGAGGCCGTGCGCCGCGCCCGCGAGGGCGGCGGCCCCACCCTCGTCGAGGCCGTCACCTACCGCCTGGACGCGCACACGAACGCCGACGACGCGACCCGTTACCGCACCGACGCCGAGGTGACGGCCTGGCGCGCGCACGACCCGGTCGAGCTCCTGGAGCGGGAGCTGACCGAGCGTGGGCTGCTGGACGAGGCGGGGAAGGCGGCCGTGCGCGACGAGGCCGAGGCCATGGCAGCCGCCCTGCGCGCGCACATGAACGAGGACCCGCGGCTCGACCCGATGGATCTGTTCCGCCATGTCTTCGCCGAGCAGACCGGTCAGCTCAGGGAGCAGGCCGCGCAGTTGCGCGCCGAGCTGGCGGCTGAGGCGGAGGGCCCCGTGCCCGGCGTGCCGGGCCAGGCCCCTGCTGCGCCCGAAACGGCGGCCGCCACGGCGGGCGGCGAGGCGGGCGGCGCGGACGGCGCGGGCGGCGTCAGCGGTACCGGCACCGGCACGGAGGGGACGCAGCGATGATCACCGCGGAGACCACCGGGGCCACGTCGGCCGACAGTGCCGTCAAGCCCGTCGCCATGGCGCAGGCGCTCCGCCGGGCGCTGCGTGATGCCATGGCCGCGGATCCGTCCGTCCATGTGATGGGCGAGGACGTCGGCACCCTGGGCGGCGTCTTCCGGATCACCGACGGCCTGGCGAAGGAGTTCGGGGACGACCGCTGCACGGACACCCCCCTCGCCGAGGCCGGCATCCTGGGCGCGGCCGTCGGCATGGCGATGTACGGGCTCCGGCCGGTGGTGGAGATGCAGTTCGACGCGTTCGCCTACCCGTCGTTCGAGCAACTCGTCTCGCACGTCGCACGGATGCGGAACCGCACCAGGGGCGCCATGCCGCTGCCGATCACCGTCAGGGTGCCGTACGGAGGCGGCATCGGCGGCGTGGAGCACCACAGCGACTCCTCCGAGGCGTACTACATGGCCACCCCGGGCCTCCACGTGGTCACCCCCGCCACGGTCGCCGACGCCTACGGCCTGCTGCGGGCCGCCATCGCCTCCGACGACCCGGTGGTCTTCCTGGAGCCCAAGCGGCTCTACTGGTCCAAGGAGGCGTGGAACCAGGACGATCCGCCGTCCGTTGAACCCATCGGCCGCGCGGTCGTGCGCCGCAGGGGCCGCAGCGCCACGCTCATCACCTACGGTCCCTCGCTCCCCGTCTGTCTGGAGACGGCCGAGGCGGCGCGGGCCGAGGGATGGGACCTCGAAGTCGTCGACCTGCGCTCGCTGGTGCCGTTCGACGACGAGACGGTCTGCGCGTCGGTGCGGCGCACCGGACGGGCGGTCGTGGTGCACGAGTCGGGCGGCTTCGGCGGCCCGGGAGGGGAGATCGCCGCGCGCGTCACGGAGCGCTGCTTCCACCACCTGGAGGCTCCGGTACTGCGGGTGGCGGGCTTCGACATCCCCTATCCACCGCCGATGCTGGAACGGCACCATATGCCCGGGGTCGACCGGATCCTGGACGCGGTGGCGCGATTGCAGTGGGAGGCTGAGGGCTGATGGGGCAGGCCTTTGACATGCACAGCCTGGAGTTCAGGCTGCCCGACTTGGGGGAGGGGCTCACCGAGGCAGAGATCGTCCGCTGGCTGGTGGAGGTCGGCGACTTCGTCGCCGTCGACCAGCCGGTGGTGGAGGTGGAGACGGCCAAGGCCATGGTCGAGGTGCCCTGCCCCTACGGCGGCGTGGTCACGGCCCGCTTCGGAGAGGAGGGCACCGAGCTGCCCGTGGGGGCGCCGCTGCTCACCGTCGCGGTCGGCCGACCGGCCGACGGCACGGGGCCCGGCGCGGCGGCGGTTTCCGAGGCCGGGGCCGGCGCCGGTGCCCCCGGCGCGGGCGGCGGCGAGCGGGCCGAGCGCGGCGGTGCCGGGGGCGGAGCCGGCGGTGCGGGTCCCGAGGGAGCCCGGTGGAACGCGGCTGCGGGTCGGGCGGCGCGGGCCCCGGCCGGGGCGGGCCCTGGGGCGTATGGGCCGGCTTCCGATGCTGACGGGACGGCTTCCGGCGCGGCCGGTGCGGCTTCGGGCGTGGCCTTCGGCGGGAACGGGACGCGACCGGCCGCGGACTCGGCCGGGGGCCGGCGGCCGGAGGGCACGGCGCAGGCTGCGGGCGGCAGGCCTGCGGACGCCCAGCCCGAGGGCGCTCAGCCTGCGGGCGCTCGGCCCGCGGACGCGAAGCCGGCGGCCGGCGCCGGTCGGGCGGCGGGGCGGCCGACCGCGGACGAGGGCTCCGGCAATGTCCTCGTCGGATACGGCACGGCCGCGGCGCCGGTCCGCCGCCGCAGGGTGCGGCCGCCGGACCTGACGCGGGCCCGGGGCCCGGTGCCGGTCATATCGCCGCTGGTGCGCAAGCTGGCCCGCGATCACGGTCTCGACCTGCGCGAGCTGGCCGGCTCGGGGCCCGATGGGCTGATTCTCCGTGCGGATGTCGAGTACGCGGTGCGGGCCGCCGGTGCCCGGGCGCCGGAGACCACCCGCGCGCGGACGGCGCCCACCGCCCCGTCGGCCCCTACCGTCCCCGGCGGACGGGCGTCCGCCCTCGCTGGCGCACCCGGTCGGGCCGCCCCCGGTGGAGACGGCAGAGAGCACGACGGCCGGAACGCGACGGTCGCTGGGCAGCCGCCCGCCCCCGGGCAGGCCGTGGTGGGGCGGACGGCGGCTCCCGGACAGCCGGCGGGCCAGGGAGCGCTCGCCCGGTCGCGCACCGGGGGTGCTGAGGACGGCGAGGGTGCCGAGGCCCGCCCCGGGGTGCGTGTTCAGCTGCGCGGCGTGCGCGGTGCCGTGGCCGAGAAGATGGCCCGCAGCCGCCGGGAGATCCCGGAGGCGACCTGCTGGGTCGACGCCGATGCCACCGAGCTGCTGGCGGCGCGAGCGGCCATGAACGCCGTCCAGGGGCCGAAGATCTCCGTCCTGGCGCTGTTCGCCCGGATATGCGCTGCCGCACTGGCCCGCTACCCGGAGCTCAACTCGACGGTGGACGTGGAGGCCCGCGAGATCGTCCGGTTCGAGGAGGTGCATCTGGGCTTCGCGGCGCAGACCGATCGGGGCCTGGTGGTGCCGGTCGTGCGGGACGCCCACACCCGGGATACGGAGTCGCTGAGCGGGGAACTGGCCCGGCTGACCGAAGCCGCCCGCGTCGGCACCCTCACCCCGGCGGAACTCACCGGCGGCACCTTCACGTTGAACAACTACGGTGTGTTCGGCGTCGACGGCTCCACTCCGATCATCAACCACCCCGAGGCGGCCATGCTCGGCGTCGGCAGGATCGCCCCCAAGCCATGGGTGCACCAGGGCGAGCTGGCGGTACGCCAGGTGGTGCAGCTCTCGCTCACCTTCGACCACCGGGTGTGCGACGGCGGCACGGCGGCCGGTTTCCTGCGCTTCGTCACCGACAGCGTGGAGCAGCCGGCGGTACTGCTGCGCGCACTGTGACGTGGGATTCGACCAGTTGGGGGTCTGCGCGGGGGTGGCAAAGATCGCCCGGGCGCTCATACTCGGGGGATGACCGCGTATGCGCCCGAGCCCGCGGATGAGCCGGGCTCCGCAGCCGACGGGGACGGCGCCCCCGGGACCGGCCCCGCCCACGGGCAGGCCGGTGCGGGCGCGCCCTGGCCCGTCTTCGACGCCGTCGTCCTGGCGGGCGGTGCCGCCCGGCGGCTCGGCGGGGCCGACAAGCCGGGGGTGAGCGTGGGTGGCCGGTCGTTGCTCGACCGGGTGCTGGCCGCCTGCGCGGCCGCGGGTACCACCGTCGTCGTCGGCGGTCGCAGGCCCACCTCGCGGCCGGTGGAGTGGGCTCTGGAGGAGCCTCGGGGCGGTGGTCCCCTCGCGGCGCTGCACGCCGGTCTCCGCAGGACGACGGCCGACCGCGTCGTCGTACTCTCCGCCGACCTGCCGTTCCTCGGCGAGCAGACGGTACGGCGCCTGCTGACGGCACTCGACGGCACCGGCGCAGGGGCCGGTGCCGAGTCCGGTGCCGACGGAGGCCCTGGTACGGGCGGGGGCCATGGTACGGGCGAGGGCCCCGGTTCCGGCCGGGGCAGCGGGGTCGACGCGGGCCGAAGCGGCACCCCCACTGCCGGTGCCGCCACAGTCGGCACCCCCGCGGCCGGCGCTGCCACGACTGCCGCGGGCCGCCCCGAGGGCGTGGTGCTCGTGGACGATGAGGGGCGTGAGCAACCCCTGGTCGGGGCCTATCTGAGTGAGCCGTTGCAGCGTGAGATCGCGCTGCTCGCGGCCGAGCACGGTGGCCTGACGGGCCTGCCGCTGCGGCTGCTCACCGCGGAGCTGTCCCTCACACGCATGTCCGACCCGGTCGCGTCGTTCGACTGCGACACCTGGGATGACATTGCCACGGCGCGATCACGGATCAGGGAGCATGGGCACGTGCTGGATGAATGGATGACCGCAGTCAAGGATGAGCTGGGCCTCGATCTCGACGTCGACACCGGCGTCCTGCTCGACCTCACACGCGATGTGGCGCACGGCGTGGCCAGGCCGGCGGCACCGCTGACGTCCTTCCTCGTCGGGTACGCCGCGGCGCTGAACGGCGGCGGACGCGAGGCCGTGGCCGAGGCGGCCCGCAAGGCGGCGGCGCTCGCCGCCCGCTGGGAGGCCGAGGACCGGCCCGGCAAACCGGACGCGGGATGACCGGCCGCCCCGCACGCCGGGACGCCCAGGGACGCCCGGCCGCCCCCGTGCACCCGGCACCCGGTGGCCGGACCGCCGCGGACCCCCCGCCCACGCCCGGCCACCCCGCCCCGGGGCACCCGGCCGCTGCGGAGCCCCCGGCTGCCGCGGGCCGTCCGTCCGGCTCCGGAGGCCATCAGGCCGGCCCCCAGGCGCACCGGCCGTCCTCCCACACCCACCCGCACCACCACGCCGCCACCCCCTGGCCCGAGGCCCGGGCCATCGCGGCACGGGCAGGCCGAGCCCAACACGCGGCCCGCGCCGGGGGCCAGGGCGACACCGGCCGTCCCCGCCGATCCGGCCTGCCCCCACAGCCGGCACAGCCAGGGCACCCCGCGCAGCGCGCACGGCCCGGGCGTCCCGCCCAGGACCCGCAGGCCGCAGCCGGATCCGAAGCCCCAGCCGGTGCCGGTGCCGGGGCCCGATGGACGCCCCTGGACGCGGCGCTGGGGCTGGTGACGGCTGCGCCGTTGATCGCGCTCACCGACCTGCCGTCGTTCGACAGTTCCGCCATGGACGGCTGGGCCGTGGCGGGTCCCGGCCCCTGGCTCGTCCAGGGGGAGGACGGCCGTGGCGCCTCGTCCCGCGGCGGCCTCTCCACCGCCCGGACCGCCCCCGGCATCCTGGCCGGCCACGAGGGTCCTGAGCTCCTTGGCGACGGCAACGCCGTCCGGATCGCCACCGGCGCCCGCATCCCGCACGACGCCACCGCCGTCATCCGCAGCGAGCATGGCCGCACCGACCACCACGGCCGGCTGCACGCCACTCACGAGGTGGTGCACGGTCAGGACATCCGGCCCCGGGGCCAGGAGTGCCGCAAGGGCGACCGGCTGCTGCCCGCCGGCGTCGTGATCACCCCGGCCGTGCTGGGCCTTGCCGCGGCGGCGGGGTACGACGAGGTGCCGACCGTGCCCCGGCCGCGCGCCGAGGTGCTCATCCTGGGCGATGAGCTGCTGACCGAGGGCCTGCCGCACGATGGGCTGATCCGGGATGCGCTCGGCCCCATGCTGCCGCACTGGCTGCGGGCCCTCGGCGTCGAGGTCACCGCCGTCCACAGGCTCGGCGACGATGCTCGGGCGCTCTACCGGGCCATCACCGGATCCGGGGCCGACCTGCTGGTCACCACGGGTGGCACGGCCGCCGGCCCGGTCGACCACGTGCATCCGACGCTGCGGCGGATCGGTGCCGAACTCCTCGTGGACGGGGTCGCCGTGCGCCCCGGCCACCCGATGCTGCTGGCCCGCACCGGGGAGCACCAGCACCTCGTCGGCCTCCCCGGCAACCCGCTCGCCGCGGTCTCCGGCCTGCTCACCCTCGCCGAGCCCCTGATCTGCGCGCTCCGCGGCCTCGGTGATCTCGGCGGCTCCGGCAACCCCGGTAGCCCTGGCAACCCCGGCGGCCTCGACGGTTCCGGCGCCGAGAGGCCCGTCCACTGGTCGTCGCCCGCCTCCTCGTCCCCCACCTCCCCGCCCGCCACCGCGTCGTACCGGGGCCGGGGCCATCCCGAGCGTGGGTCGCAGGCGGCCGCCGCCCGTTCTCAGGGGCACAGGGCCGTGGTCCGCGACGCGGTCCAGGGGCATCCGCGGGACACTCGGCTGGTGCCCGTCGCCCTCAGGGGCGTCGATGCCCTGCCGTTGCATTTCAATGGGCCCGCGATGCTCCGGGGGGTGGCGGCGGCCGACGCGCTGGCAGTGGTCCCGCCGGGTGGCGCGGAGGCGGGTGACGAGCTCGACATCCTGGATCTGCCGTGGGCACGTGGCGGAGGTGGGGCTTGGGAAGGCTGACCGGGTGCTCAACGGGGAGCTGGGCCGACGTTCGAGGGACTGTGGGCGTGCCGGGTGTTTCACGTGAAACGGTCCCGTCGCTTGTCAAGCACTGACACTCCCACCGTCAGCCAGCCGTAGGCCGACAGCTACAGCCCGACAGCTACAGCCCGGTAGCCGTAGCCCGGTAGCCGTAGCCAGGCAGCTACAGATGGGCAGCGGCAGCCCGGCAGGTGCGGGGACCGGTCAGGTGCGGACCGGTCAGGTGTGGCCCGGTCACGCGCGGAAGGTGGATCTCCTGATGGCGATCACCCGATCCGCGACCTGGAGCGTCGCCGCCTCCGGATCGGTGTAGTCGAGCACCCGCTTGCGGCGTACGACGGCCACGACGAGGTCGGAGCAGCCGCGCGGGGACCGGCCGATCTCGTCCTGGGCCACCGGGCGTTCCACCAGTTCCAGCCTGCTGCCCCTGGTCATCAGGGACTCCAGGGTGCTGGCCGCGTGGGAGCTGGCCATGGAGACGCCCAGCAGGCGCCCCGCGGAGCTGGAGCTGGTGATGACGGTGGTGGCGCCGCTCTGCTTGAGCAGCGGCACGTTCTCGTCCTCGCGGACCGCGGCGACGATGGTGGCGCGCCTGTTGAGCTGCCGGGCCGTGAGGGTGACCAGCGTGGCGGTGTCGTCGCGCTGCGGGGCGATGATCACCTGGGCGGCGCCGGGCAGTTCGGCCTTGCGGAGGGTGTCGGTGCGGCTGGCGTCCCCGAGGACCGCGACCAGGCCGTCGTTGCTCGCGGCGTCCACCGCCTTGCGCTGGGCGTCCACGACCACGATCCGTTCCCTGGAGACCCCTTGGCCGACCAGCGTCTCCACGGCGTGCCGACCCTTGGTCCCATAGCCCACCACGACGACGTGGTCGCGCATCCGGGAGCGCCAGCGGTGCACGCGCACCTGCTGGCGGGTGCGCTCGGTGAGCACCTCCAGCGTGGTGCCGACCAGGATGATCAGGAACAGCACGCGCAGCGGGGTGATGACGAAGATGTTGATGAGCCGGGCGGCATCGCTGACGGGGGTGATGTCGCCGTAGCCGGTGGTGGAGAGGGTGACGGTCGAGTAGTACGCCGCGTCCAGCAGGTCCACGCTGCCGTCGGAGTTGTCGTTGTAGCCCGCCCGGTCGACCCAGACGAGGCAGGTGGTGACGGCCAGGAGGGCCAGCGCCATCGCCAGCCGGCGCAGCACCTGCTGGAGGGGCGCGGTGCCCTCCACCGGCATGGTGATGGACCGTCCGGCCTCGGCGTCGTGGGCCTCCGATCGCGACCGATACCACAGGGACCGCACGATCGACAGCCTGCCTGCCCTGGCCGATGGCCGGTCGCCGTCCTTCATCGCTCGCTCCCCGCGCCCGTGATCGAGTCCGTCAGCACGGACCATGGTCGCGGAAGAAGTTCGGGCGGGGAAGATCGTGAACGGCAGAAGCATTCCGGGCTGACGGGTAGGAGCATTCCGGGCTTGACCGGCAGAAGCGCTCAGGGCGACCGGCAGCAGCCTTCGGGGTTACGGGCAGCAGCCATCGGTGTTGGGCAGAGGCCCTCAGAGGTGACCGGCCGGAGCCTTCGGGTGACGCGCAGAAGCCCTCCGTGATTCCGCGGAGGGCTTCTATATGCGATACCGGGCATTCGGGGCGGCCCGGCGGTCCGGCCCGGTGGTCCGGCCAGGGTCAGGCGTTCGGGTCGAACGGGATTCCGTCCGGCTTGGAGTTGGCCAGGGCGGAGTTGAAGGTGCTGTCGGTGATTTTGATGGTGGCCTCGCCGAAATCGGCGCTCATGAGCTTGTCGCGCAGCCCGGCGGGGTAGCCGTTCCATCCCACGAGGCGGGGGTAGAACCAGCCGCCGGTGGCGTTCTCCGGGGGCTCGTCGTTGTCGTTGGCGAACCGGAAGTCGTGCGTGGAGATGCCGTCCTTGTGATAAACGATCTTCGGGTGGGTACCGTCGAAACGCACCGAGGAACTCGGCGCGACCTGGTAGCCGGAGTGCTGGGACACCGAGACGTACTGCACCTGGTTGTTGTTGATCCACACCACGACGTGCTCCCAGTCGTGGGTGTGCCCGATGGCCGCGGGGCCCAGGGTGGCCTGGTCCTTCTCAAAGTAGCTGGCGTAGACGACCGCGCACCAGTCGTTGTTGCACTTCTCGCGTGAGTAGGTGTTGGCGGCGTCCAGTTGGGCCATGTCGTGGCAGTGCCCGTTCACGTCCCCGCCCAGTTTCAGGCCGGGGTTGATGGTGCCGTCCGCGCCGATCGCGGCGGTGGCGTAGCAGCCGTCGCCGTCGTAGTCGTACGCGGGCGAGAACGACTGCTCCAGTCCGTCGGCGTTCTGGGGCAGGGGCTGGAGGACGTCCGCGTTCGCGGTGGCAGGCAGGGCCACCACCAGGACCACGGCGCCGAGGGCGCTCGTGAGCGCCGACCGCCGGAGTCTGCCCCGGCGCCTGGGGCGGTCCACCGATTTCCCGGGATTCGTCGTCGATGACATCAGGCTGCGCACACCAGCTCCTCGGCAACACATATGGCGCGCGGATACCGCGTGAATTCCTCGCGCCGGTTCAGTGGTTTCTGTGCGGCGGAATCTCCTGCCGTGCCGGGGATCCTGGAGGCATGGGTCTCCGACGCGGGATTTCCGGTGATGCGGCATCAAATTAGCGGTGGCGAGGGCCTGATGCAAGCAATTGTGCTGGTGGGAAACGGTGCGGGAAAAGGCATTCCGGATATACGGTGAGATCTGCCAAGATAGAAAAACCAGGGTAATCAAACATTGCTGCAAAAATATCTGAACGCCGGTGAAGGGGTTGGTATTCGTGGCGTTCGGCGACCGCGGCGCTCCCGCGGGACGCCCACATGCTCCCGCGGGACGCCCATATGGCTCCCGCGAGACTCCCGCCCGACCCTCGACGGGACCCGTCGGGAAGCCCCCGCGCACCGTCGCGCGGAACGGACGTGTCCCCCGGGATTTCCGGGGCCGCCGAGCGGGCACGCTCCCGCAAGACTTGAGTCCCCGTCGTCCCCGTCGTCCCCGTCGTCCCCGTCGTCCCCGTCGTCCCCGTCGTCCCCGTCGTCCCCGTCGTCCCCGTCGTTCCTGTCGTCCCTGTCCCGGGGCCGCACTCGCCGCACCGAGGCCGCCCCGTCGCAGTGCTGGAGGTCCCGTGCGTGACCACACCGTCGTCATCGGCTTCGGTACGAAGGGCCGCTCGGCGATCCAGACCCTGTGCGCCACGGGCCCCCGGGAGCGTCAGGTGGTGGTCGTCGACCCCAGCGGCAAGGCCGTCGAGGCGGCCATGGCCGCCGGGTACGCCGGCATCGTCGGCGACGCCACCCGCACCGACGTCCTGCTGCGCGCCGAGGCGCAGCGGGCGCGGCAGATCATCATCGCCACCCAGCGCGACGACACCGCCGTGCTGGTCACCCTGACGGCCCGCCAGCTCAACGCCGGGGCGAAGATCGTGGCCGCGGTGCGCGAGGAGGAGAACGCGCCGCTGCTCCGGCAGTCCGGCGCCGACGCCGTTATCGTCAGCGCGGGCGCGGCCGGGCGCCTGCTCGGCCTCTCGGTGCTCAGCCCCAGCGCCGGGATGGTCATGGAGGACCTCATCCAGCAGGGCAGCGGGCTCGACCTCGTCGAGCGGCCCGTGATCAAGGCCGAGGTGGGACGTGACGTGCGGGAGTCCGAGGACCTGGTGGTGAGCGTGGTACGCGGGCACCGGGTGCTGGGGTACGACGACCCCGCCGTCGGCCCGCTGCAGCTCACCGACCGCCTGATCACCATCGTCCGCGCCGCGCCCGCCTCCGGTGGGCGGCCACACGGGACAGGCCCCGGGCACACCGCCCGCCGTGGCCCCGGAGAGTACCGTCCACCCCATGCATGCGATCACGATTCCTGAACCCGGAGGGCCCGACGCGCTGCTGTGGGCGGAGGTCCCCGACCCGGTGCCCGGTGAGGGCGAGGTCCTGGTGGAGGTGGCGGCCAGCGCCGTCAACCGCGCCGACATCCTCCAGCGACAGGGCCACTACGACCCCCCGCCGGGCGCGTCGCCGTACCCCGGACTCGAATGCGCGGGCCGGATCGCCGAGCTCGGTCCCGGCGTCTCCGGCTGGGCGGTCGGGGACGAGGTGTGCGCGCTGCTCGCGGGCGGCGGCTACGCGGAGAAGGTCGTCGTGCCCGTCGGGCAGCTGCTCCCCGTGCCCGAGGGCACGGACCTCGTCCAGGCGGCGGCGCTGCCCGAGGTGACCTGCACGGTCTGGTCGAACGTCTTCATGGTCGCCCACCTGCGTCCGGGCGAGAGCCTGCTGGTGCACGGCGGCTCCAGCGGTGTCGGCACCATGGCGATCCAGCTGGCGAAGGCGGTCGGCGCCAAGGTGGCCGTCACGGCGGGCAGCGAGGAGAAGCTGCAGCGCTGCGCGGAGCTGGGCGCCGATGTGCTCATCAACTACCGCGAGCAGGACTTCGTCGCCTCGGTGCGCGAGGCGACCGACGGGGCGGGCGCCGATGTGATCCTCGACATCATGGGCGCCAAGTACCTGGAACGGAACGTGAAGGCGCTCGCGGTCAACGGCCGGCTGGCCGTCATCGGCCTGCAAGGCGGCAACAAGGGCGAACTGAACCTGGGTGCCCTGCTCACCAAGCGCGCCGCCGTCACCGCGACCTCCCTGCGCGGACGCCCGGTGTCCGAGAAGGCGGCGATCGTCGCGGCGGTACGGGAGCACGTCTGGCCGCTGATCGGGAGCGGCCAGGTCCGGCCCGTCATCGACCGCACGATGCCGATGAGCGAGGCGGCGGCCGCACACCGGGTGGTGGAGGAGAGCGGGCACGTGGGGAAGGTGGTGCTGGTGCGGTAGGCGCGCCGGGCGCAGCCCACGCGCCTACCGGGTCGCCGGGTCGCCGGGTCGCCGGGTCGCCGGGTCGCCGGGTCGCCGGGTCGCCGGGTCGCCGGGTCGCCGGGTCGCCGGGTCGCCGGGTCGCCGGGTCGCCGGGTCGCCGGGTCGCCGGGTCGCCCGGCCTCCGGGCGGACAAGATGCCGGGCTTATGCCGTTATGCAACGCTTAATGGCGTACGTCTTGACGGCTCCGCCCGGGAGGGGGTCACCCCAGTGGCTCCGCGGTTCAGCAGGTTCCGTAAGCGCGGTGCAGGCCGTGGTGACCGGGCGTCCCATGCGGGCGGTGGAACTGGCGGTGGCAGTGCGCCCGCTGACGCGGCTGATGCCGGTGGTCCGGGTGACCTCGCTGATGCCGGTGACCTTGGGGAGTCCGACGCCAGCGAGCCCGACGATGCCGGTGACCACGGTGACCACGGTGACCACGGTGACCACGGTGACCCCCGTGGCGGTTACGTCGGAGGCCTTCGCGGGCCGTGCCGGGCGGCGCTCCGCGCGGCCGTCACGACTCTGGCGCTCGGGGCACTGGTCTGGCAGGGGGGCCCGGTGTACGGCGCCGCGGTTGCGGACGAGGGCGGCGTCGAGTACGGCATCGGCCTGGACGTGGCGGCCGGCGCGGCGCGGGCGATCGGGTCGGCCGCCCGCGGTGCGGTACACGTGGGAGAACCGGCATCACTGGGAGGACCGGGCTCTCTGGGAGAACCGGGACCCGTGAGAGCGGAGGGCCGCGGCGACGACCCGGCGGCCCTCCGGTGGGCGCGCCCCACGGGAGAGCGGAACGTGGGTACGGGGGGTACCGGCACGGCACGCCCCGGAGGGCGGGAACGCACCGGAATCGACACGCCGGCCGCCCGGTACGACGGCGTGCCCGGCGACGCACCCCAACGGCGCCCCGGACCACGAACCGGGGGTGCCGGTGGCCCCGGCGAGAAGGGCGACGGGGGCGGACACGGGGAACGGAACGAGGGTGGGCAGCACCAATGGCGTCACTGGCGTCCGGAGCACCCTCACGACCGGAGCGGAGCCCCGCCCCACGACCGGAACCGGAATGACCGGCACCATGACCGGGACGACAGGAACGACCGCCACCCCGGCAGCGGCGACCGCCACCGGCCCTGGGACCGCCACCGGCCCTGGGACCGGGACCGGGCGGGCCCGGACGGCCGGGACACCGACCACCGCCCGGCGAGGCCCCCCGGCCCGGCCGGAGAGCGGGGGCGAGAGCACCCCGAGCCCAGGCGGCAGGCAGAACGGACGGCACCCGCGGAGCCGTCCGCGTCCCGGACGTCCGGGCGGGAGTCCGGACGGAACCATGGAGATGAGGACTCCTCCTCGCGGGACGGGGACCGGACGGACGGCGACAGCTCGGCCACCGAGAGGACCCGCGGCGACGTGGACGCGGCCGGCACGGGCACGGACCGGGTGCGGGTGAAGGGGGCGACGTCCGGAGTGCTCTCGTTCGGCGCCGGCCTCCTGCTGATCGGCCTGGGCATCGGCTTCCTGGGCCTCCACCTGCGCCGCGGGTGAGGCGCCCGGAAGCGCCGGTCCGCGAGGAGCGCGGCTCCGGGACGACCTGACGGCACGGCTCGGCACAGCGAGCGGGATGGCTCCGAGGCACGCCGCCGGGAGCAGCACCCTCCCGAGGTCCCGAAGCGGAGTGAGGAAGCAATAAGGGGCGCCAGAGGCGCATGATCCCCCGTTCCCGCGCATGACTGCGCCCCTCCGCCCCCGTGCAGCCCGCACCCAGGCCGGACGGCAGGGACCCGCCCCGGCCCGTCGCAGGGCCCACGACAGGCGCCACGACAGGCAGGCGTCACGACAGGCTCCACGACAAGGGCCATGACCTGGGCAAGTAGATGGTGTGTGCAGAGAGGCCGGGGAGGGGCTGCGGCCCCGGTGGGTGGGGGTATGGGAGACAATGGACGCATGGAGAAGCCGAGGAACGAAAGGTCGCAGGAGAGCCCCAAGGTTCTGGTGGTGGGCCAGGACGGCATGGCACTCGGCGGCGGAGACAACGAGGACTCCCGCGAGGTCTCGGTAACGGATCAGGTGGAGCAGCCCGCCAAGGTCATGCGGATCGGCAGCATGATCAAGCAGCTCCTCGAGGAGGTGCGTGCCGCGCCCCTTGACGAAGCGAGCAGGCAGCGCCTCAAGGAGATCCACTCCAGTTCCGTGAAGGAGCTCGAGGACGGTCTGGCGCCGGAGCTGGTGGAGGAGCTGGAGCGCCTGTCCCTGCCGTTCACCGAGGAGGCCACGCCCACCGACGCCGAACTGCGCATTGCACAGGCCCAGTTGGTCGGCTGGCTCGAGGGCCTCTTCCACGGGATCCAGACGACGCTGTTCGCCCAGCAGATGGCCGCGCGGGCCCAGCTGGAGCAGATGCGCCGTGCGCTGCCTCCCGGCGTCGTCCCCGCTTCCGACGAGGGCGGCGACGACCGCACCGGCGGCCGCTCGGGCGGCCCGTACCTGTAGCGGCAGCCCACCGGGGCGCACCGAAGCCCACCGCACGGACGTCCGCAGCCGCAGCCCCACGACAGACGGGGCTGCGGCTGTCGCTCACCGAACCGCCGATGCGTTACCGGTGCGCCACCCCGCGCCGCACCCGTCCGCGCAGACCCGTCCCGACGGTCACACCCGTCCCGCGCCGCACCGTCCCGCGCCGCACGGCCTCGCGCCGCACCGTCCCGCGCCGCACGGCCTCGCGCCGCACCGTCCCGCGCCGCGCGGCCACGTGGCCGCACCCGCCCCGCGGTCACACCCTCACGCAGGGTTCCCGGTGGATATGTCGAGCTGGATCTTCCCCGGGTTCTTCGGGTCGACGTCCGTGCCGGCCGCCGGGAACTGCTTCATGACCGAGTCCTGGCCGTAGACGTTCTCGTCGACCATGGTGGTCTCGTAGTGCCAGCCGGCCGCCTGGAGGCAGGCCTGGACCGATTTCCAGTTCCTGAACTGGAAATCGGGCATCTGGACCTTCTTGGGGTCGTTGTACGACTCCTGCGGATCGGTGCACTTGGTGGTGTCGATGGTCTTGGTCAGGTCCGGACCGCGGTGGCCGGGCACGGCCGACGGGGACTTGTCCGCCTGGCCGCCGGCCTCGCCACCGTCGCCGTTGTTCAGCGTCAGGGCCGTGATCAGGCCGCCGACGGCGAGCAGCGCCACGACGATCGAGCCGACGATCAGCGGCATGCTGCCCTTGCGGCCGCCGCCGTCGGACGGACCGGACGTGGCGGTGGTCGGCTGGGGCGACATCGGGTACGGCGGCGGGGTCTGGCCGCCGTACGCCCCAGGGCCCTGTGTGGACGGCACGGGCGCCTGGTAGCCGCCCTGCTGCGGGTAGCCGTACCCGGCGGCGGGGGCCGGGGCGGGGGTGCCGTACGGACCGGGCTGGTACGGGGTCTGGACCGGGCCGGTGGGCGCCGGGGTGCTCTGGTCGACGGGCGGGAAGACCGCGGAGCCCACGCCCTGGCCGCTCGCCGACGGCGTGCCCGGCACGATGCTCGGGGGCGCGGGCTGCAACGACTGCGCGACGCGCAGGCACTCGTCGCGCATCGCCTCGGCGCTGGGGAAGCGTTCGTTGGGGTTCTTCCGCAGGGCGCGGGCGACCAGGGCGTCCACCGCGGGGGGCAGCGAGCGGTTGATCGAGGAGGGCGCGACCGGCTCCTCCTGGACGTGCGCGTACGCGATCGCCAGCGGGGAGTCGGCGTCGAACGGGAGCCGGCCGGTGACCAGCTGGAAGAGCATGATGCCGACCGAGTACAGGTCGGAGCGGGCGTCGACGCCGCGGCCGAGGGCCTGCTCGGGCGAGAGGTACTGAGGCGTGCCGACGACCATGCCGGTCTGGGTCATCGAGGTGACGCCGGACTGCATGGCGCGTGCGATGCCGAAGTCCATGACCTTCACGACGTTGCGTTTGGTCATCATCACGTTGCCCGGCTTGATGTCGCGGTGCACGAGGCCCTTCTCGTGGCTGATCTCCAGGGCCGCGAGGACGTCCGCGGTGATCTTCAGGGCCTTGTCGGCGGGCATCGCGCCGTACTGCCGGATGTCCTGGTCGAGTACCGAGCCGAGCGGGCGGCCCTCGATGTACTCCATGACGATGTAGGGCGTGGCGCCGATGCCCTCCAACTCGTCCTCGCCGGTGTCGAAGACCGAGACGATGTTGGTGTGCGTGAGCTTCGCCACGGCCTGGGCCTCGCGACGGAACCGCTCCCGGAACGCCTGCTCCCGGCCGAGCTCCGTGTGCAGTGTCTTGATGGCGACCTGGCGGTCGAGCACCGCGTCGTACGCCAGGTGGACGGAGGCCATGCCGCCCTCGCCGAGCAGGTCACGAAGCTGGTAGCGGCCTCCGGCCACGGAACGCCCCGCGTACCGGCCCCGTGCGCCCCGGCCCTGTGCGCCGTCCTGGCTCATGTTCTGCGTCCCCCATCGGCGCGGCGGTAGCTGCTCGGGTGCTCCCGCGGCTCGTGATCGTGCCTTATTCCCGGCCAAGTCTGCCCGAGGGCACTGACACGTCAAGTTCGGTGCCCGTTCCGTGACCCTACGGTCGGCAAGCGTTACAGGGTCAGTACGTGCGGGGTTCCCGGCGGGCCCGGGGGCCGGTCTTCGGGGCGCCCGGCGTGCGCCTTCTGCGGACGGCGCGCGGCGGGGGCGCCCGCCCCGGTTCGCTCCGGGTTCGCTCCGGATCTGGTTCCGGGTTCGCTCCGGGTTCGCTCCAGGTCTGCTCCGGGTGGGCCCGGCCCCGGTTTCGCGCAGTTCCCCGCGCCCCCTCGCGCGGCGCCTCGTGGTGGTCCGCTGCTCTTTCGTCGCCGGGCGGCCGCCGGTGGTTGTTCTGCGCAGTTCCCCGCCCCCTGGATCGGCCTCGCGTGGTGGTCTGCTGCTCTTTCGTGGCCGGCTGGCTGTCGGAGGGCGTTTTGCGCAGTTCCCCGCGCCCCTTGCGGGGTGGTCTCTTGTCTGTTTCGTCGCGGGCGGCCACTGGTGGTTGTTCTGCGCAGTTCCCCGCGCCCCTTGGGAGGGTGGCACCTTGCTGTTGCGTCGTCGGGTGGTCGGCCGTGGGGTTCAGCGTCTCCCGGGGGTTGGTGCGGGGGTTGGCGTGCGTGGCGGGAAAGGGGTGGAAATGGTTCCCTTTCCTTCGGGTTCCTGCTGTTTTCTTTGCATTCCTTACGGCTTTGCAAACGGCGCTTTCCGGCCCCGCGCCCGATCGCGGCTCCCCCCGGCCGTCGACCCCGCAGGCTTCCGCGCTGGTGCGGGGCGGATTTGCGGTGCGCGGCGGCAAGCGGTTCGATGGCCGGTCGGCTCCGGGGCCGGTCGTCCGGTCGGCCATCCCGGGACGGCGGGGTGCGGGAAGGCTGTAGCGTGGCCCGTGGGAGACCCCGGAGGACCGTAACAACCACCGCGCGGTCGCGGGAGCAACACCGCACGACGCGGGCAGAAACGACGGCGAGGACAGATGGCACAGACGCAACGCGCCCAGGGCCCGTCCGACCCCGAGGCGACTGGCGGTGGAATGTCAGATGCGCCGGAAATGTGGGGGAACGGCGGGCTTGTCGGGGATGGCCGCTACCGGCTGACCCGCAGACTCGGCCGGGGCGGCATGGCCGAGGTGTTCGCCGCCGAAGACGTACGGCTCGGCCGCACCGTGGCCGTCAAGCTGCTCCGCGCCGACCTCGCCGAGGACCCGATCTCCAAGGCCCGCTTCACGCGCGAGGCCCAGTCGGTGGCCGGCCTCAACCACCATGCGGTGGTCGCGGTCTACGACTCCGGCGAGGACGTCGTCGGCGGGAACACCGTCCCGTACATCGTCATGGAGCTGGTCGAGGGCCGCACCATCCGCGACCTGCTGCTCAACGCCGAGGCGCCCGGCGCCGAGCAGGCGCTGATCATCGTCTCCGGGGTGCTGGAGGCGCTGGCGTACTCGCACCAGCACGGCATCGTGCACCGCGACATCAAGCCGGCGAACGTGATCATCACCAACACCGGCGCGGTCAAGGTGATGGACTTCGGCATCGCCCGTGCCCTGCACGGCGCGCAGCAGACCATGACCCAGACCGGCATGGTCATGGGCACGCCCCAGTACCTCTCGCCCGAGCAGGCGCTCGGCAAGACCGTCGACCACCGCTCCGACCTGTACGCGACGGGCTGCCTGCTCTACGAACTGCTGGCGCTGCGCCCGCCGTTCACCGGAGAGACCCCGCTCTCCGTGGTCTACCAGCACGTCCAGGACCCGCCGGTGCCGCCGTCCCAGGTCTCCGGGGACGTGCCGCCCGAGCTGGACGGCCTGGTGATGCGGTCGCTGGCGAAGGAGCCGGACGACCGGTTCCAGACCGCCGAGGAGATGCGCGGCCTCGTCCAGTACGCGCTCCAGATGCTCTACGACCACGGCAGCCACAACGGCACCTGGAACACCGGCCCCGTCGATGTGCACGAGCGCGGCAACACCCCGGCCATGGGCCTCGCGGGCACGGCCGCGCTGCCGCACCCCGGCGAGCACGGCACCACCCAGGTCCCGGTGGTGTACCCGGGCCCCGGCGACGGCGGCCACGGCGGCGGGCGCCGACGGCACGGCAAGGCGTGGCTGCTCGTGGTGCTCGCGGTGCTGGTGATCGCCGTGGGTGTCGCGGTGGCGCTCAAGCAGGCCGGCGGCGGCACCGAGTCGCCGTCCACGCACCACTCGCCGTCCAGCACGCACAGCACCGACGACCAGCAGCCCAGCCAGTCCTCGGACGACCAGAGCACGGACGGCGCCACGGACCCCGGCACCAGTTCGGACGCCGGCACCGGCTTCACGCCGTCGTCGCCTCCCACGGACGGCGGCCAGTCCAACCCGACGCCCACCGAATCCGCCCCGTCCGGCAACCCCTCGCAGACCCGCCAGAAGCCCCCGCCGCCCCAGAAGCCCACGGACAAGCCGACCCCGCCCAGCACCGAGCCCTCCGACGAGCCGACAGGACCGACCGAGGGCACCGACGGCGGTTCCACGGGCGACCCCGGCACCACAACGGGGGGCTGACGGCCACGGATCGGGGCGGCCACGCGTCGCGGCCGCTGAATCGCCGACGGCCATGGAACCGCGGCGGTACGGAACCGCGGCGGCCACCGAACCCCTAACGGCCTCTGAACCGCGGACGGCTGTCCGGCCCTCCGCCCTCCACCCACCGGCCCGCCGGCCCGCCGCCCGCCTCCCTGCGCTGGGCATCCGCCGGCCCGCTGACCGGCGGTGCACACGGGATCCGTCGTGCGCGGTACGCGCACCGACCCGCCACGGGCGCCCGGCGACGCGGCGCCTGGCGACGCCGCAGCCGGCGACGCGGTAGCCGCCGACGCGGTAGCCGCCGACGCGGCAGCAGGCCCATCCGAACGGCTCTTTCCGGGCCCGGAGCCCCGGTGCCCCCACGCACCCGGCCCCGGGCCCCCGGTCTCTCGGGACGGCACCGCAAGCGCGCCCCCACGCGCGCGTGCGCCCGTCTCCGTGACCGGCCCCCGTGGCCTCTCGCGAGCGCCCTCGTGGCTTCTCGCGAGCGGTCAGGTACCCCGTCCCAAGCCCCGTACACGCGCGTCCACGGGACCCGTACACGCCCACCAGGCCGCTCGCGCCCGCCGGATACGCACATGGCCCCGTGGGCGGCTACCGACGCGGGGGCGGTGCCGGTACGACGCCCGCTCACGATCTCTTCCGCTGCTCCGGTCGGCGGGATAACGTGCCGGTGTTCCGGTGGCCTGCAACGCTGAGACGTGGACCTTCCGAGGTCCTGACCAGCAACGTTGTCCGAATCTCGGTTTTTACTTGGAAATCCAAGCAAAATCCCAGGTCAGATGGGGTTTCGCAGATATGCGAAGCTCTGGGTAACGTGCCTCTTGCAGGGCACTCGCCGGAGCACCTGTCACGCCTGTTCCCGGCCGAGTCGCACCCACCCCGTGCGGGGGCCGGGTCCGGGCGAGCCGCTCCCTTCCGTCCACCAGGACGGGAGGGTTCCCAGTTCCCGGCGACCCCGGGGGCCGGACCGACGGAGGAGCACACGTGACCGTGGAGAGCACTGCCGCGCGCAAGCCGCGCAAGCGCACAGGGGCGAAGAAGCCGCCGGGCGGCACGCCCGACCCCGATCTCATCCAGCTGCTGACGCCCGAGGGCAGGCGGGTCGCCCCCTCGAAGAGCGCACGCGGCACGCGGACTTCCCGTACCGCGGGCGCCCCCACACCCGAGGAACTCGCCGAGTACATCGCCGACGTCACCGTCGAGGACCTGCGCGGCTACTACCGGGACATGGTGCTGACCCGCCGCTTCGACGCGGAGGCGACCGTCCTCCAGCGGCAGGGCGAACTGGGCCTGTGGGCGTCGCTGCTGGGCCAGGAGGCGGCGCAGATCGGCTCGGGACGCGCCACCCGCGAGGACGACTACGTCTTCCCGACCTACCGCGAGCACGGCGTCGCCTGGTGCCGCGGCGTCGACCCGACCAACCTGCTGGGCATGTTCCGCGGCGTGAACCACGGCGGCTGGGACCCCACCACCAACAACTTCCACCTCTACACGATCGTCATCGGCTCCCAGGCGCTGCACGCCACCGGCTACGCGATGGGCGTCGCCAAGGACGGCGCCGACTCCGCCGTGATCGCCTACTTCGGCGACGGCGCCTCCAGCCAGGGGGACGTCGCCGAGGCGTTCACCTTCGCCGCCGTCTACAACGCCCCCGTGGTGTTCTTCTGCCAGAACAACCAGTGGGCCATCTCCGAGCCCACCGATCGCCAGACCCGGGTGCCGCTGTACCAGCGCGCCCAGGGCTACGGCTTCCCCGGCGTACGCGTCGACGGCAACGACGTGCTCGCCTGCCTCGCGGTGACCAGGTGGGCGCTGGAGCGGGCCCGGCGCGGTGAGGGCCCGACGCTCATCGAGGCCTTCACCTACCGCATGGGCGCGCACACCACCAACGACGACCCCACCCGCTACCGCGACGCCGAGGAGTACGAGTCGTGGCAGGCGAAGGACCCGATCGGGCGCCTCCGCAGCCATCTGGAGTCCGAACACCACACTGATGAGGGATTCTTCGCGGAACTCGAAGAGGAGAGCGAAGCGTTGGGCAGGCGAGTGCGCGAGGTGGTGCGGTCCATGCCCGACCCGGATCACCTCGCGATGTTCGAGCACGTGTACGCGGACGGCCATGCGCTCGTGGACGAGGAGCGCGCGCAGTTCGCCGCCTACCAGGCGTCGTTCGCCGACGCATCCGACACCGAGGGGAGCCGGTGACCATGGCGGTACAGAAGCTTCCGCTCGCGCGTGCCCTCAACGAGTCGCTGCGCAGGGCGCTGGAGACCGACCCCAAGGTCCTCCTGATGGGCGAGGACGTGGGCAAGCTCGGTGGCGTCTTCCGCGTGACGGACGGCCTGCAGAAGGACTTCGGCGAGGACCGGGTGATCGACACCCCGCTCGCCGAGTCCGGCATCATCGGCACCGCCATCGGCCTCGCCCTGCGCGGGTACCGCCCGGTCGTCGAGATCCAGTTCGACGGCTTCGTCTACCCGGGCTACGACCAGATCGTCACCCAGCTCGCGAAGATGCACGCGCGCGCCCTGGGCAAGGTCAAGCTCCCCGTCGTCGTCCGGATCCCCTACGGCGGCGGCATCGGCGCCGTCGAGCACCACTCCGAGTCTCCGGAGGCCCTGTTCGCGCATGTCGCGGGCCTGAAGGTGGTCTCGCCGTCCACCGCTTCCGACGCCTACTGGATGATGCAGCAGGCCATCCAGAGCGACGACCCGGTGATCTTCTTCGAGCCCAAGCGGCGCTACTGGGACAAGGGCGAGGTCGACACGGAGGCCATCCCCGGCCCGCTGCACGCCGCCCGCCTGGTCCGTGAGGGCACCCAGCTCACCCTCGCCGCCTACGGCCCGATGGTGAAGGTCTGCCTGGAGGCCGCGGCCGCCGCCGAGGAGGAGGGCACCTCCCTGGAGGTGATCGACCTGCGCTCCATGTCGCCGATCGACTTCGACACCGTCCAGCGGTCCGTGGAGAAGACCGGCCGGCTCGTGGTCGTGCACGAGGCGCCCGTGTTCCTCGGCACCGGCGCGGAGATCGCCGCGCGCATCACCGAGCGCTGCTTCTACCACCTGGAGGCGCCCGTGCTCCGGGTCGGCGGCTACCACGCCCCGTACCCGCCCGCGCGCCTGGAGGAGGAGTACCTGCCGGGCCTGGACCGCGTGCTCGACGCCGTCGACCGCGCGCTGGCGTACTGAGGAGCGCGGAACGGTGACTAGCACGAGTAACACGAGCAACGCGAGCGGCGCGGTACGCGAGTTCCGGATGCCCGACGTGGGCGAGGGGCTGACCGAGGCCGAGATCCTGAAGTGGTACGTCCAGCCCGGGGACGCGGTCACCGACGGCCAGGTGGTCTGCGAGGTCGAGACCGCCAAGGCGGCCGTGGAGCTGCCCATTCCGTACGACGGCGTGGTGCGGGACCTCCGCTACCCGGAGGGCACCACGGTGGACGTCGGCCAGGTGATCATCGCCGTGGACGTCTCCGGCGGTGCCGCGCCCGACGACACCGGCGCGCCCGGTGGGGGCGCCGCGGCAGGCGGCGAGCCCGGCGGTTCCGGGGCTCCCGCCGCCCCCGGGCGTGCCGAGGACGGCGAGGAGCGGCAGGCCGTGCTCGTGGGGTACGGGGTCGCGCAGTCGTCGTCGAAGCGGCGGCCCCGCAAGAGTGCGGCGGGCGGCGACGTGGGGGTCGCGGCCGAGGCGGTCCAGGCCGAGCTGAACGGGCGCGGGGGCCCCGCGGGGCCGGCGGGCACGGCGGGTCCGGCGTCCACGGCGGGGACGGTTCCGCCGGAGGCGGGCCCTGCGGGTGCGGTGGCCACGGGTGCGCCCTCGGGGACGGCGCCAGCGGCGGGTGCGGTGCCCGCGGCCGGTGCGGTTTCCGGTGCGGCACGGCCGCTGGCCAAGCCGCCGGTGCGGAAGCTGGCCAAGGATCTCGGTGTGGACCTCGCGCAGGTCGTCCCGTCCGGGCCGGACGGGATCATCACCCGGGAGGACGTGCACGCGGCCGCGGCGCCGACGGCTCCGGCGCCCGAGGAGCCCACGCCCAAGGCTCCCGCCGCGCCGGCCGGTGCGGTCGCCGGTGCGCCGGTCGGTGCCGGTGAGGCCGCCACGGCCCCCGGCTTCGCCGCTGCCGGGGTGCGCGAGACACGGATCCCCGTCAAGGGGGTGCGGAAGGCCACCGCGCAGGCGATGGTCGGCTCGGCGTTCACCGCTCCGCATGTGACGGAGTGGGTGACGGTGGACGTCACCCGGACGATGAAGCTCATCGACGAGCTGAAGCGGGACGCCTCGACGTACGGTCTGGAGGGCCTGCGGATCAATCCGCTGCTGATGGTCGCGAAGGCGCTGCTCGTCGCGATCAAGCGGAATCCCGGCGTCAACGCCTCCTGGGACGAGGAACGGCAGGAGATCGTCCAGAAGCACTATGTGAACCTGGGCATCGCGGCGGCGACGCCACGCGGCCTCATCGTTCCCAACATCAAGGACGCGCACGCCAAGACGCTGCCCGAGCTGGCGCAGGCGCTGGCCGAGCTGGTGAGCACGGCCCGGGAGGGCCGTACGTCACCGGGCGCCATGCAGGGCGGGACGGTGACGATCACCAATGTCGGGGTGTTCGGCGTCGACAGCGGGACGCCGATCCTCAACCCCGGGGAGTCGGCGATCCTCGCGGTGGGGGCGATCAAGCTTCAGCCGTGGGTGCACAAGGGGAAGGTCAAGCCCCGCCAGGTGACGACGCTTGCGTTGTCCTTCGATCACCGGCTGGTGGACGGGGAGCTGGGGTCTCGGGTGCTGGCGGACGTGGGGGCGTTGTTGGAGGAGCCCAAGCGGTTGATTTCCTGGGCCTAGGACCCGGCCGGCCGACGGGGCGCCGCCCCCGTCGGCCGACCGGGTGGGTGCTCTGGCGTTCCTGGCTTTTTGCCGGGGCCCAGGGCTCTTTTTTGTGTGCCGGACTTCCGAGGAAGAGGTCTTCGTCAAAAACGATCTTCACTCATCAGGGTGTAGATGAGACCCGTCCGTGTTCAGGCGGGACGGGACGCCACACAATGACTCTCCGTGAGGGGTGGGGGGCGCGGCCGGGGGCCGAAGCATGTGGGCGTGCGGTATCTGCTGTTGCTGGTGCTGGGGATCGCCGGAGCGCTGGCGCTGGCCTGGTACTTCGAGTTGGGGATGGTCGCGACGGCGGCCACGGGGCTGCCCACCCTGGCACCGGCCTACCTGGCCTGGAAGTCGTTCCAGCGCGACCAGGCCGAGGCCGCCGCGGTGGGCCTGGAGACGGTCGCCGACCAGCTGGCGCAGGTGGTGAAGAAGCAGTGGGACCATGAGGCCGCGATCCGCCGGGTGAACGACCCCTACCCCCTGCCGGTCGCCTGGCGTGCCGCCGATCCGGACCTGATCGAGCCCTGGCCCCTGCTGACCGAGGTGGCATCCGCCTGGCCCGGCGGGCCGCCGGGGGATCCGACCCGGTGGCCCGCGGACGCCGCGGGACTGGCAGGCGTGGACGCGCAGATCGGCGAGGTGTTCGCCCAGCGGGTGCCCACCCGCCGCCTGGTGGTGCTGGGCGAGCCCGGCACCGGCAAGACCATGCTGCTCATCCGGCTCCTGCAGGACCTGATCGAACGGCGGCGGGGCGGCGACATGGTGCCGGTGCTGTTCTCCCTGGCGTCCTGGGACCCCGCCCGCCGGCCCCTGGACGGCTGGCTGGCGGAGCAGCTCCGGCGGAGCCACCCCGGCCTGCGTGCCCCGGCCCCGGTGGCCGTGCCCGGTGCGGGCCAGGCCGACCTGGCCCAGGCCCTGCTGGACGCCCGGCGCATCCTGCCGCTCCTCGACGGTTTCGACGAACTGCCCCCTGCCCTGCACGCCCTGGCCGTCGACGCCCTCAATCGGGGCGTGCCGGCGAAACAACCCCTGGTGGTGGCCAGTCGTGCCGCCGCCTACCGTGCCGCCCTCACCCGACCCGGCACCATGGTGCGGCTGAACGGCGCCGCCGGTATCCACCTGCTGCCGCTCACCGCCGACCAGGCGGCCGCCTACCTGCGCCGCGACGCGGGCGGCCCGGGCACCCCCACCGCCGACCGGTGGAACACCGTGATCGCCCACCTGGGCACCGCTGCCTCCGTCGGGCAGGCGCTGAGTACTCCGCTGGGCCTGTTCCTGGCCCGCACCATCTACAACCCCCGCCCGGGCGCCCGTGCCGCCTCCGGCCTCGTCCCCGAGCCGGACGAACTGGCCGACACCGCGGCGTTCCCCACCCGGGCCGCCCTCGACACCCACCTGTTCAACGCCTTCACTCCGGCCGCCTACACCTCGGGCACCCTCAATCCGCCCCGCTGGTCGGCACCGCGGGCCCACCGCACCCTCGTCTTCCTCGCCCGGCATCTTCAGGCCCACTGCGGCGGCAGCCCCGACCTTGCCTGGTGGGAACTCCGCCACGCGATCCCCGCACACACCCACACCCTGGTGGTCGGTTCCCTGTCCGGGCTCTCACTCGGGCTCGGGCTCGGGCTCAGGTTCGGGCCCTGGCTCGGGCTCGCGGCCGCGATCGTGGGCGGGGCGGCGGTCGGGATCGCCGGCAGGAACATGCACCCGAGCACCCCGAGCGGGCGGCTGCGCTGGTCGTCCGGCTCGCTCACACGAGGGCTCGCGCTGGGGCTGGCGGTCGGGCTCACGCTCGGGTTCGGGGCCGGGTTCGCGTCGGGGTCGGTGGCCGGGCTGACGGTCGGCCTGGCGGTCGGACTCACCGTGTGGCTCACGGGGGGCCTCACCGCGGAGGTACCCGACCTGACCACGGTGGTCGGACCGGTCACGCTGCTCGTCCAGGACCGCCGCACCTTCCTCGCGGTCGGTCTCTCACTCGGCAGCGCGATCGGACTGGCGGCCGGACTGACGGTCGCGCTCCCCGGCGGCTCACTCGTGGCCGGACTGATGGTCGGACTCACCGTCGGTCCCACGGCCGGGCTCGCGGTGGGTCTCGAACGCACGGCGTGGGGAGTCCTGGTGGTGGCCAGGGCCTACCTGGCGTTGCGCCGCCGCGTCCCGTGGAGACTCATGGCGTTCCTCCAGGACGCCCACGAGCACCGGGGTGTGCTGCGGCAGGTGGGGGCGGTGTACCAGTTCCGCCACCTCGACCTGCAACGGCATCTGGCGCATCAGCCTGGGCGGCGCTGAACCGGGCTTCGGCGCCCGGTGGTTCGCGGGCACGCTCGGCGAGGCCCGGGCGGCGAGGCGGGCGGCCGGACGGCGGTTCAGGGCGTCGGGGCGGGCGTGGTCGGTGGGAGAGGTGGACTCCCAGGAACGCGACCCTCGGCAGTCGGGCCCACCGGACGCCCATGAACTCCCGGAAGGCGTCGTCCGACGACGCCGACGCTGTCATATCGACTCCATGCCGATGAGAGTCCATGGGGGCGCGAAAGGGTTGCCCGCCGGGCCCCGCCAGTTGTGGGGACCGTCAAGCCGGCGTGTCCGGACGGCCTTTTCGCGACGCCCCGCAGGGCGGCCGCTCCGATGCTCGGCTGTGGTGCGGACCGGCGGCAGAGCTGCCCGACGACAGCGCCAGTTCCGCGAACACCGTCTTTCCGACGATGCGGGGCGCGGTGCCCCAGCGGACGGCCAGGTGGTCGACGAGGAGGAGACCGCGGCCGAAGGTGTCCGCCGGGCCCGGCGGCTTGATCCGCACCGGGCGGTCGCCGCGCGGGTCGCTCACCTCGATGCGCAGGACGTCCTCGGTGAGGACGAGCCTGACCTGGAAGAGGCGGTCGTGCACGCAGCCGTGCAGGAGGGCGTTGGTGCCGAGCTCGCTCACGATGAGCGCGGTGGCCTCCGCGTGTGCGGGGTGGCCCCACTCGGTGACCAGGCGCTCCGCGCGCCGGCGGGCGAGGGTGACGCTGTGGGCGGTGGGGGTGTAGTTGTGCGCGTCCTCGCGGAGGACGGGGCCGGTGACGGCGGCCGGTGGCGGGGTCACGGGGATGTACGGGGGCTCGTTGTCCGGGTCCGGGTCGTTCCCCGTCTCGCCGGATTCGTCGATTCCCTCGTGAACTGTGGTCATGCCACCCCTCCTTGCACGCGTCTGCGGCGCCCGGCGCGGTGACCTCGTCCCGACGGTGCGGTGGCCTGCCGGGCACCCGTTTCGGGCAGCACGGTGCGCTTCCGCCCTACGGGGAGTGGTGTCACTGCGTGGGCTGTTGGGCACTCAACGTAGCGATATAATCCCGAGGGCAGCAAGAAGTCGGGCAGAAAATTCGCTGCCCCGGGTGAACGGTGGCGAGGGAGGAGTGCGGCGTGGCGGGGAACAATCCGGATCGAGGGCAGACGGTGTCCACAGTCCTCGGGCGGCGACTGGGAGGTGAACTGCTGCGCATGCGGGAGGCGTGCGGCCTGCGCCAGGGTGCTGCGGCCGAGGCGCTCACGGCGTCGGTGTCGAAGGTGGCGAAGATGGAGCGGGGGCTCGTGCCGATGCGGGACCCGGACATCCGCGCGTTGTGCCATCTGTACGGGCAACGTGACGAGGAATTCGTGCGCCGGTTGCTGGCGCTGGCGCGGACAGATCGGGAGCGTCGGCGGGCGCGCGGTTGGTGGGACGGGTCGCACCGGGACTCGCTCGCCGAGTACATCGCGTTGGAAGACGTTGCCCTCCGGCTCCGCGTCTGGCAGATGTCCCTTGTTCCGGGACTTTTCCAAACGGCGGAGTACGTCCGGGCCCTGGCGGTCGCCGACCTCTCCTGGGACGAGCTCGACCGGATCGAGCACATCGTGGACAGTCGCGCCAGACGGCAGGAGCGCCTGTACAGCGACAACCCACTGCACATGCACGCCATCGTCTGGGAAGCGGCTCTGCGGCAGCTGGTCGGCGGGCGCGAGGTCATGACTCGGCAGTTGGTCCACCTTCTCAAGGTGGCTCGGAGGGCGAACGTGACGCTTCAGGTGCTGCCCTATCGCGCGGGTGGTCACCCGTGCATCGGAGGGCCCTTCAACATCCTGTCCTTCGCTGAGGATGACGCCTTGGACGTCGTGCACATGGACGGCCTGCGCTCCACTGCGTGGGCCGAAGGCGCCGAGGAGAGTGCGCATTACGGAACGCTCTTCGCACGAATCGCCCAGGTGAGCCTGTCACCCTATGACTCGGAGCGGTACATCGAAGGTCTGGCGAAGGAAATGAGTGAGTGATGAACTTCTGCTTCACCAAGTCCAGCTACAGCGCCTTGAACGGCGAGTGCGTAGAAGTCGCCCGCAACATACGCGGTGTCATAGCCGTCCGTGACTCCAAGGCGCCGGACGGCGCCGTGCTGCGGGTGGGGCCGGAGGCGTGGGCCGCGTTCGTGCGGGGTGCCGCAACGGGAACAGCGCGGACACCCGCCCCGGGCTACCGCCCGGCCTGGGCCTGCTCCGTGTAGCCGTGCCAGTCGATGAAGACGCAGGGCTGGTCACCCACCACCCATGCGTCGTGCCCCGACGGGATGCTCAGGAAGTCGCCCTGGCCGAACTCCTGCTCCTGGCCGTCGTTCATGCGGACCCGCAGCCTGCCCTCGGCGAGGTAACCGAGGTGAGGGATCTCGCAGCTCTCCGTGCCCATGAGGGGTTTGACGTGCCTTGACCACTGCCAGCCCGGTTCGAGCGTGGCGCGCACCGCCGTCCGGGCACCGCATCTCAGTACCGGCCATAAGGAGTTTCCACAGGAACTATCGGCCACGTGCAAGCACCGTGGTGCGGTGCGCCGGAGGCGTGTGCCGCGTTCGTTCGGAGTGCGGAGGGAGCCGAGAGCGTCTGGCGAGGGGCCGCGACGGTTGAGGCGCCGACGGCGCATCAGCGACTTGCTCGTCACACAGCGTTGCGCCTGTGCGCCCTCTCGTGTTCCTCAGGGCACTGGTCATGCCCCTCGCACTGGCAGATGCTTGCCCCAGGGCGAGCCGATCGGCTTGCGCCGCATTGATGAGGGAGGGGTGAACACGTGGCGACTGAGGCTGCCCAGGCGCCGTGGGCGATGCGACTGGTGACCGACAGGCTGCCGGTCAGCCCGCCGGCGTACGCGTCCGTGGTACTGGACCAGGCCACACAGACCGCTCGCTACACGGACGCCGCCGGGCGGGTCGTGGAGATGGGCAAGCACGGTACCTCGAAGACCACCGGTACGGCGTCGTTGTCCGGCGGTGGGGACGGGCAGAGTCCTCAGCCACAGGCGCAGGACGACCACACGACCGACTACGAGTCGGACTGAACCGGTGCCCTCCACCGTCCTCGTCGTCACGGCTCTGGAAGACGTCACCGCAGACCGGGTCATCGGTGCGCTGAGCGAGCGCGCAGTACCCGTCGCACGTCTCGATCCGGCTGACGTCGGGTCCGACCTGACCTTCGGTTTCCGGATCGGGTCAGGCAGCCCGGCCTGGGGTGGACGGCTGAGTACGGCGAGCCGGAACGTGGAGCTGGAGGAGGTGGCGGCGGTCTACTACCGCCGCCCCACGCCCTACGCCACCCGGTTCGGACATCTGCCCCAGCAGCAGAGGGACTTCGCGGTCGCCGAGGCGAGGCATGGACTCGGGGGCGTGCTGACCAGTCTTCGCGGCGCGCGGTACGTCAACCACCCGGGAGCGGTGACCCACGCGGACTTCAAGCCCGCACAGCTCCAGCGGTTCAGCGAGCTGGGCCTTCAGATCCCGCCGACTCTGATCACCAACGACGTCGAGGCCGCGCGGAGTTTCGCCGCGGAACAGGGACACGTCATCTACAAGACGTTCCGTGGTCTGCCTCGATCGGAGGACGGTCACACCGGTGCGATCTGGACCCAGCGTGTGGACGCCGACGCCTTCGATGACACGTTGGCGGTGACCGCGCACTGGTTCCAGGCCGAGGTCCCGAAAACAGGGGACGCGCGGGTCACCGTGGTCGGCCACCGCGTGTTCGCCCAGCAGATCGCCACCCGGAACGGCACGCTGGACTGGCGCCGCGGCGACTGGAATCAACTGATCCACACCCCTGTGGCCGTTCCGGCCCGAGTGGCGGCGGCTCTCTACGCCTACCTGGAGTCCTTCGGGCTGGTCTTCGGGTGCTTCGACTTCGCGCTCACCGGCCCAGGGAAGAATCATGAGGACTGGTGGGCGATCGAGTGCAATCCCAACGGCCAGTGGGGGTGGCTCCCGGACGCGCCGGACATCGCCAAGGCGTTCGCCGACATTCTGAGCACGGAAGGATCCGGCGGGTCATGATCATGTCCGACGGCGGGGAGGGCGGTGCCCCGAGGTTGCGGGAAGCCATGGTGAAGGGACTCGTCGAGAAGGGACTGCTCGGAGATCCGGCCTGGCGGGCAGCGTTGGAGGCGGTGCCACGGCACCGGTTCGTGCCAGGGTTCTACCTGCCTGGTGACGGGCGCGACGAGCAGGGCATGACCGTGTGGGAGCCGGTCACCGCGGAGCTCGACCACGACCGGTGGCTGGCCGCCGCCTACTCGGACAGCACGCTGATCACGCAGTTCGACGGCGACGAACCCGACTGGAAGCAGCCGGCCGTCCGGCACGGCGGAGCCCCGACCTCCTCGTCCACACTGCCGTCGCTCGTCGTACGGATGTGGGCCGACGCCGATGTGCGGGAGGGGCATACGGTGCTGGAGATCGGCACGGGGACCGGCTACTCCACCGCGCTCGCCTGCGAACGCCTCGGCTCCACCCTCCTGACCTCGATCGAGGTGGACCCGCACCGGCTGGAGACGGCTGCGAACGCGTTGTACGGGTGCGGCTACTCCCCCACCCTCGCGGTGGCGGACGGACTGTACGGGTACTGGCCCGAGGCACCGTTCGACCGGGTCGTGGCCGCCTGCTCCTTCCGCGCCGTCCCGCCCGCCCTGCTCGCGCAGGTCCGGCCGGGCGGGAAGATCCTGCTCACCTTGTCGGGCTGGCTCTACGGCTATGCACGCGTCCTGCTGACGGTGGACGGGGACGGCTCCGCCGAGGGGCCGCTGCTTCCGGGCACCGTTTCCTTCATGTCCGCGCGCACCCACGCCGCACCGCCGTTCGGTAACCCCGCCCACTGGGCCGCCGGCCTGCCCGCGCGGGCTCGGGCAGCGCGGCACTCCCCGGAGCGGATCACGGCCGCGACCGAGGAGGCGTTCCACCTGCGGTTCCTCGCCCAGAGCGCCGTTCCGGACGCCCAGATGACGACCGTCGGCGAGGTGGTGCACCTGGTCGATGTCGTCACCGGCTCCGCCGCGAGCCTGACTCCCGTGGGCGGTGGATGGGAGGTGCGCGAGGGCAGCCCGGCGGACCCGGCGCGGCTGTGGGAGCGTATCGAGCATGTCCTGGATGCCTACGACGCCGCTGGAGCGCCGGGACCGGAGGCGTTCACGCTCCGGGTCGACGGCGGCGGACAGCATCTGAGGCATCCGCGGATGCCGGGCCTGGTCCTGCCTGGTGCCTGATCCCCGACCGGCGCAGCGGAGCCCCCACGTCCGGATGGTGGACGTGAAAAGTCATCCGTACACGTTGTATCTATGCTGTACGCATGCCATCCGCCGCCCCCACCACGACAACCACGCCCACGACCGCCACGGCCGCCACCCCCCGTACGCCCCGTGCTCCCCGTACCCGTCCGGACGCCTCGTCCGCCGGGAAGCAGCCGCCTGCCGCCGACCGGGTCTACGACCATGTGAAGCGTGGGGTGCTTGAGCGGCGGTACGAGGGTGGGACGCTGCTGACCGAGGGGGAGCTGGCCGAGGCGGTGGGGGTGTCGCGGACGCCCGTCAGGGAAGCGCTGCTGCGGCTCGAGGTCGAGGGGCTCATCAAGCTGTACCCGAAGAAGGGCGCCCTGGTCCTGCCGGTCTCCGCGCAGGAGATCGCGGACGTCGTCGAGACCCGGCAGCTCGTGGAGGCGCACGCCGCGCGCAAGGCGGTGCCCGCCCCGCCGCGGCTGATCGCCCGCCTGGAGGAGCTGCTCGAACAGCAGAAACGGCAGGCGGCGGCGGGCGACTTCGCCGAAGCGGCGGTCACCGACCGCTGCTTCCACGCCGAGATCGTGCGCAGCGGCGGGAACGAGATCCTCTCCCGGCTCTACGACCAGCTCCGCGACCGCCAGCTCAGAATGGGCGTCGCCGTGATGCACGCCCACCCGGACCGTATCGCCAAGACCCTCACGGAGCACGAGGAGATGCTGACCGCGCTCCGCTCCGGCGACGCGGACGCCGCCGTGGCGCTGGTGCACCGGCACGTCAACTGGTTCTCGAACCTCGCCCGGGGCGAGGAGCGATGAGCGCCGCCTCCTCCGGTTCCGCCTCCTCGTCGGGTTCCTCCTCCGGTTCCTCGTCCGGGCCCTCGTCCGGTTCTTCCTCGGGTTCCTCCTCGTCCTCCCCTCCGCCGTCCTCCGGCCCGTCCGGTGGCATAGCCCTGCCCGGCGATCCGCCGGGTGGGCGGCGGGCCGTGCTGGTGTGGTCGATCGGCGTCGCCGTCTACTTCGTCGCCGTCACCTTCCGCACCTCGCTCGGCGTCGCGGGCCTGGACGCCGCCGCCCGCTTCCACGTCAGCGCCTCGGCGCTGTCCACGTTCTCGATCCTCCAACTGCTCGTCTACGCCGGCATGCAGATCCCGGTGGGCCTGCTCGTCGACCGGCTCGGCACCAAGAGGGTGCTGGGCCTCGGCGCCGTGCTGTTCACCGCCGGGCAGCTCGCCTTCGCGCTCTCGCCCTCCTACGGGATGGCGCTGGCCGCGCGGGCGCTGCTGGGCTGCGGGGACGCGATGACGTTCATCAGCGTGCTGCGGCTCGGCACCCGCTGGTTCCCGGCCCGCCGCGGGCCGCTGATCGCGCAGCTCGCGGGCCTGGTCGGGATGGCGGGCAACCTCATCTCCACGCTGGTGCTGGCCCGGCTGCTGCACTCCCTCGGCTGGACCGCCGCGTTCGCGGGCAGCTCGCTCGCCGGCGTGGTCGTCCTCGTCCTGCTGGTGCTCTTCCTCAAGGACCACCCGGACGGGTACGAGCCCGCGCACGCGCCGCACCGGGGCGCCGCCTATGTGCGCCGGCAGATCGTGGCGGCCTGGCGGGAGCCGGGCACCCGGCTGGGCATGTGGGTGCACTTCACCACGCAGTTCCCGGCGATGTTCTTCCTGCTGCTGTGGGGGCTGCCGTTCCTGGTGCAGGCCCAGGGCCTGTCCGCGGCGGGCGCGGGCGACCTGCTCACGCTGGTCGTCGTCTCCAACATGGTGGTCGGCCTCGTCTACGGGCAGGTCGTCGCCCGGCACCACGCGGCCCGGCTGCCCCTCGCGCTCGGCACGGTCGGCGCGACGGCCGTGATGTGGGGTGCCACGCTGGGCTACCCGGGGGAGCGGGTGCCGATGGTGGTGCTGGTGGTGCTCTGCACGGTGCTGGGCGCGTGCGGGCCCGCGTCCATGCTCGGCTTCGACTTCGCCCGCCCCGCCAACCCGCCCGAGCGGCAGGGCACCGCCTCCGGCATCGTCAACATGGGCGGCTTCACCGCCTCCATGACGACCCTGCTCGCCGTCGGCGTGCTGCTGGACGCCACCGGCGACGACTACCGCCTCGCGTTCTCCGTGATCTTCGTCCTGGAGGCGCTGGGCATCACCCAGATCCTCCGGCTGCGCGGCCGGGTGGCCCGGATCGAGCGGGAACGGCTGGTGGTCAGCCGGGTGGAGACCTGGCGCAAGCCCGTGCACCGGTAGCCGAGCCGCAGGCCCCGCCAGCCGAGTCGCAGGCTCCGCCAGCCGAGCCGCCGGCACCCGCCGCTCAGAGCGTCACGGCGAAGTTCGACAGGATCGAGTCCGCCATCTCCTGATCGCCCTCCGCCTTGACACGTCCCTCGGCCGCCTCGGCCGTCACGCGCCCGCACGCCAGCCGTACGTACGTCTCCCAGTCCATGCTGAACGTGACCAGCGGGCCGAGCGACGGGGCGCCGTCGACCGTGCCCCGGCCCTCGGCGTCGACGCGGACGGTGCGCAGGAACTCCACGGGGCCGTGCACGTCGAAGACGAACGCCGAGTTCGCCGGGGCCTTGGCCCGCTTGGCGACCACCTCGGGGAGCAGGTCCAGCAGGACGTCCCGGGTGACGTGGGCGCCGGGGGAGTCGAGGTTGCCGGGCTCGTCGAGGGCGGCGCGCAGGTCCTGCTCGTGCACCCAGATGTCGAACGCCCGCCGCCGCATGGCGCTCTCCAGCGTCTCCTCCGTGCTCATCGGGCCGCGCACGATGTGGTCGGGTCCCCGGGACTCGTTCCTGAGCTGCCGCTGGCGGCGGATGATGGTGTACTCCAACTCCGCCGTCATCTCCGGCGCGGTGTGGTGCCGGCGCACGTCGACCTGCATCTCCATGTACCGCTGGTGGTCCGTCTTCACATGGAAGAGGTCGCGCGGCAGCGTGTGGATGGGCCGCGGGTCGCCCAGCATCTCGCAGTCGAGCCCTATGACGTGCGAGACGATGTCCCGCACCGACCAGCCCGGGCAGGGCGTGGCCTTGCTCCACTCCCCCTCCACGAGCGGCTGCACCAGCTCGGCGATCGACTCCACGGAGTGGGTCCAGGCGTCGGCATAGGTCTGAAGGCTGGGATGGAGACTCACGAGACCCCTCGGGCGGTTGTTGCGTACGGCTGAGTGACGGGAGTGCTGGTCGGGTACGGGACTTGACGTGCGTGACTGCGGTGGCGTCCGGGCAGGGCTGGCGAGGGCCGGGGATCCGGGGGATCCCCCTGATCCCCCGGAAAGGCACAGTACGCTGCCCGGTGGTGCACCGGCAGTCCTTTCGTGACGATGGTAGGCCGGTATGGACGGCTCGAAAGCCAGGACGGTGGTAGTGTGCGCGCCTCTCTGATCCAGATCGCCGTGACCGACGACGAACCAGTCGAAACCCGGCGGCAGCGCGCCGCGTCCCTGGTCGCGGACGCCGCCCGCGAGTCGGGCGCGGAACTGGTCGTGCTCCCCGAGCTGTGGACGGTCGGCGCTTTCGCGTACGAGGCCTTCGCGACCGGCGCGGAGCCGCTGCGCGGACCGACGTACGAGATCATGGCCAAGGCGGCGAGCGACGCGGGCGTGTGGCTGCACGCCGGGTCCATCCCGGAGCGGAGCCCGGCCGGCGGGGGAGGCCAGGGCGGCCAGGGTGCGCAGGGTGCCCGGAGTGCCCAGGGGGACGGCGGGGACGCCCCCGGCGACGGCGGGGGCACCGTCTACAACACCTCCCTCGTCTTCTCCCCCGACGGCGAACTCGCCGCGTCCTACCGCAAGATCCACCGCTTCGGCTTCGACAAGGGCGAGGCGGTGCTGATGGGCGCCGGGTCCGAGCTGGTCACGGTCCGCCTGCCGGAGACCACCGTGGGCGTCGCCACCTGCTACGACCTGCGGTTCCCCGAGATGTTCCGGGGGCTGGTGGACGACGGCGCCGAGGTCCTGGTGATCCCCGCGGGCTGGCCCGAGCGGCGCCGTGCGCACTGGACCCTGCTCGCCCGCGCCCGCGCCGTGGAGAACCAGTCGTACGTCCTGGCCTGCGGCAGCGCCGGCACCCACGCCGGCATCGCGCAGGCCGGGCACAGCATCGCGGTCGACCCCTGGGGCGAGGTGCTGGGCGAGGCGGGCCCCGGCGAGGAGATCCTGACGGTCGACCTCGACGTGGCGAAGGTGGGCAGCACCCGGGAGCGCTTCCCGGTGCTCAAGGACCGGGTCCTCGGGGTCACGGCACCGCGCCGCTGAGCCGCCCTTCCGCGCCGGGCCCGGCGGGCCGACCGGATCGTCGGCCGACCGGGGCCCGGCGGTCCGGGCCGCCCTGCCCCGCCCCGGCCGCCCCTAATCCGGGTGCGCCCCGCCCCCGTCGCTCAGTACGGTCGCCGCCATGACGACGGAACCCGTGCCGGACTGGCTCCGCATCAACCGCGACAACTGGGACGACCGGGTGCGGGTGCACGCCGCGAGCGCGTTCTACGACCTGCCCGGCTTCCGCGCGGGCCGCAGCACGCTGCCCGCCCGCGACGTGACCGAGGTCGGCGACGTCACCGGGCTGCGGCTGCTGCACCTGCAGTGCCACATGGGCCAGGACACCCTGTCCTGGGCGCGCCGCGGCGCCGCCGTCACCGGCCTCGACTTCTCACCGGCCGCGATCCGCACCGCCCGCCGTCTCGCCGCGGAGACCGGCCTCGCGGACCGCGCCCGGTTCGTCGAGTCCGACGTGTACCGGGCGCGGGAGGCGCTGGCCGGTGAGCGCTTCGACGTCGTCTACACCGGCGCCGGCGCGCTCCTCTGGCTGCCGGACCTGGCCCGGTGGGCCGGGACCGTGGCGTCGCTGCTGGCGCCCGGCGGCTTCCTGTACCTCGCGGAGTTCCACCCGGTGACGGACGTGCTGGACGACGACGGGGCCACGGTGGCGTACGACTACTTCACGGGCGGCGAGCAGCGCTACGTCAGTCAGCACACGTACACGGACGGACCGCCGCTCACCAGCGGCCTGCACGTCGAGTGGCAGCACACGCTCGGCGAGGTGGTCACGGCGATTGCCGCGGCCGGCCTGCGGATCGAGTTCCTGCGCGAGCACCCGGCGACGCTCTTCGGGCGGTACCCGGTGCTGGAGCGCGGCGAGGACGGCTACACGTTCCCGGCCGGCCGGCCCCGGGTGCCGCTGATGTACTCGCTGCGGGCGGGACGGCCACACCGGTGACCGTCCCGCCCGTCGCGAGGGCGTTCGGTACTGCCGGGTGTCGAGCACGCTGACCTGCATGAGGTCGCCGAAGTCGAACCGCCGGTACAGCTGGGCGTCGGGCCCGGCGGGCAGCTGCGCCGTCCGCAGCGGCATGTGCTCCCAGTAGGCCCGGTAGGCGTTGGCGCGCTGCACGAGGAAGTCGTCGACCGGGATGGTCCCCTTGACGTCGCCGGCGTAGTTGTCCACGACCTCGTGGTCGTCCCAGGTGGCGATCCAGGGCAGGGCCGCGTGTCCGGCCTGCAGGTCGGGGTCGGACTTGTACAGGGAGTAGAACAGCCGGTACTGGTCGAGGGTGGTGGGCGAGGTCTGGAAGACGTCCGGCACGTTGGCCGAGGTGCCGAAACGGTCCCCGGCCACCGTGTTCACGGCGTTCTCGTAGATGTAGTCGCCGAGGAAGAACAGGACGTCCAGATCCTCCTCGACCAGGTGCCGGTAGGCGGTGTAGTAGCCGTCCAGGTAGGCCTGGCACGAGGCGATGCCGAACCGCAGCGCGGACGGGCGCGCCGAGAGGTCCGGCGTGGTCCTCGTCCGCCCCGTCGGGCTGATGTGGGAGCCCGTGCGGAAGCGGTAGAAGTACACGCGGCCCGGCTCCAGGCCGCGCGCGTCCACGTGCACCGCGTGGCGGTACTCGGGACGGGCGGTCGCCGAGCCGGTCCGGACGACCCGCGTGAACGTCTCGTCCGTCGCCACCTGCCAGGTGACCTCGACGTTCTTGTCCGGCATCCCGCCCATCGGGTCGAAGATCTCCGGCGCGAGGCGGGTCCACAGCATGACGGCCGTCGGGAGGGGATCGCCCGAGGCGACACCGAGCGTGAACGGGTCCGAACGCAGCTGCTGCGTGTCCGCGTAGGCCTTGTCCCTGCTCGGGAGGTCCGTGCCGAACGCGAGCGCCATCGCCGCGCCGCCGGCGGTCAGGAATCTGCGTCTCGTATGTGCTGCGGCCAGCCGAAGCCGGGCCTCCTGCGCAGCGTTCGCCATCTGGGCATCCTTCGGTATGGATCAGCAAGAGCAGGACAGAGCTGACCGCCGTCAGACAGCGGAGGGGTGGTGGCGGGCTGGCCGGCCGGGGGCCGGTGCGTGAACCGCTGCCCGAGGAACGATCTGTGGTTCGCGGCTTCGGGAACGCCGGTGTGGTTCGCGGCTTCGGGACGGCCGTGTGGTTCGCGGCTTCGGGATCGCCTGTCCGGTTCGCCGCTTCGGGGGCGCCCGTGTGGTCTCCCCGCCTCCGGAACGCCGTGTGGCTTCCCGGCCGCCCCCAGGGCGCTACGGCTGGCCCGTCGGGGTGACGCCGTCCCGGGCCGGCCGGCGCCGGCGGTCCCGCACGGGAAGGGGGCGATACCGTGGTGGCGGTGTCCTTGTGACCGGCCCGTGAGCGCCGGTCCTGGTGCGCTCGGCGTCGAGCGTGGCCGGCCGGTGGCCGCGCGTACGCCGGTCGGTGCGGGTCTGGAGGGTGCGATGACGCAGGTTCGCGAGGACCGTGCGGCCCTGTTCGGCAACCTGGCGAGCAGGCGGACGCAGGCGGCGTTCTTCGCCCGGGTCGCGGACGACGTGGACTGGACGGTGCAGGGCACGCATCCGCTGGCGGGCCGTTACCGCGGCAAGCAGGCGTTCATCGAAGCCACCTTTGAACGGCTGGCCGGTGTCCTGCCGGAGGGCGCGGGGCTGAGGGTCGAGCACCTGTACGTCGACGGGGACACCACGATCGCCGAGCTGGTCGCCGACTCGCGCACCAACGCGGGGGACCGGTTCGACAACCGCTACTGCTGGGTGTGCCGGTTCGACGGCGACATGATCGTGGAAGTGCGGGCGTACCTCGACTCGATGATGGTGGCCTACACGATCCTGCACAACGAACAGCGGCCTGCCTGACCGGCGCACAGCCGCCGACGGTGGTCCGGGCCGGGCCCGGCGCGGTCGTGCCCGCGCGGCGGACGGGAGTTCGACGACACGGCCGACGGGAGTTCGACGACACGGCCTGGTCGAGGCCTAGTCGCCCCTGTGCTCCTTCTCCGCCAGGTGGATCACGCACACCGTGACGGCGATCAGCAGCGCCGGGTCGGCGTCGTCGCGGACGATCTCCACGCCGTAGGTCTCCCGGATCCGCAGCCAGCGGCGCGAGACGTGGGCGAGCATGGCGCCGTCGTACTCGATCACGAACTCGCGGTCCAGGATCCTGCCGCTGACGTCCAGCTCGGAGCCGTCCGTGAGCTCCACGCGGTAGTGGTGGCGGAGCAGGGAGAGCCGCTTGCGCCGGACCGTGGCGAGCGTCCGGCCGTCCCCCTCGACGACCATGGTGTCGCGCAGCGCGAACATCTTCTTCCTGATGACGACCAGTACGTTCCCCTGCCGGTCCTTCAGCTCGAAGGTGTCCCGCAGGCGCAGCGCCTTGCCGTCGACGAGGAAGACCTTGGCGCCGTGCTCGTCCTCGATCCAGTAGTCCTCGCCGATGCCGAGGATCCGGTCTCGCACCTGGAACTTCATACTGCTACCCGTTCCCCAGTCGCCGGTCCGAAACGCCGCCGGTAGGCCGACGGGCTGAGCCCGGTCTCGCGGCGCAGCCGGGCCCGCAGGTTGGCCGCCGTGCCGAGGCCGCTCAGCCGGGCCACCACGTCCAGCCGTTCCTCGCCGCGCTCGATTAGCCGGCAGGCGTACCGGACGCGCTCGCCGGTCAGCCAGGCCAGCGGGGTGGTGCCGAGCTGGGCGCGGAAGCGGCGGTGCAGGGTGGCGGTGCTGACGGCGGCGTGCCCGGCGAGGCCCGCCACGGTCAGCGGCTCGCCGAGGTGCTCCTGGGCCCAGGCCAGCAGCGGGGCGAGGGACTCGTCCGCCGTCTCGGGCATCGGCCGCTCCACGAACTGCCGCTGGCCGCCGTCCCGGTGTGCCGCGAACACCAGCCGCCTGCTCACCGCGTTCGCGATCTCGGCGCCGTGGTCGCGGCGCACCAGGTGCAGCCCCAGGTCGAGCGCCGCCGCGCTGCCGGACGCGGTGAGGATGTCGCCGTCGTCGACGAAGAGGACGTCGGGTTCGAGACGCACCCGGGGGAAGCGGGCCCGGAAGGAGTCCGCCCACATCCAGTGGCAGGCGGCCCGGCGCCCGTCCAGCAGGCCCGCCTCGGCGAGCGTGAACGCACCGCTGCAGAACCCGACGAGCCGAGCCCCGCGGGCGTGCGCGCGGCGGATCGCGGCCAGGACGTCCGGGGTGCGGGGGGTGTCGGTGTCGGGGCGGTTCGGCACGATCAGGGTGTCGGCCTCCTCGGCCGCCGCAAGCTCCTCGACACCGGTGAGCGCGAAGAAGCCGTCCCGCATCCGGGTGACGGGCTCGGGCGCGCAGAGCCGGAAGTCGTACAGCCGGCGGCCCAGCTCCGGCCTGCGCAGGCCGAAGACCTCCGTGGCGCAGCCCAGCTCGAAGGGGTTGGAGTTGTCGTCGACGATCACGACGACCCGGTGGGGTGCGGGGGCGTCGGCGGTGCGGCGGCCCGGGACCACGGGGGTGGGGCGGCCCGGGACCACGGGGGTGGGGCGGACCTGGACCACGGGGGTGGGGTGCTTCCGGGCTCCGGCGGTGCGGTGGGGACCGCCGTCGGCGCCGGCCGGGGCCGGGGCCCCGGGCTCGGCGGCGTCCCGGAGGAGTCCCGCGGCCGCCCCCGGCCACCTGTGCGAGAAATCTTGCGCCATATGCGATTTCTAGCACTCGCCACCGGGCGCGGTCACGGCGGACGATGAGGCGCATGAGCACCGAACCCGAGCAGCGGGGCGCCGCCCCCGCCGCGCCCTCACCCGCCGGGGCCACCGGCCCCATCTCCCTCGCCGCCGCCCTGGCCACCTTCGACGACCTCTGGAGCCCGAGGATCGTCACCCGCGTCAACGACTACGACGTCCGGATCGCCAAGGTCGCCGGCGAGCACGTGTGGCACGTGCACGACTCCACGGACGAGTTCTTCCTCGTCCTGGACGGAGAGCTGACCATCGCCCTGCGCGAGAAGTCCGGCGACCGCACCGTCACCCTCTCCAAGGGCGCCGTCTTCACCGTCCCGCGCGGCACGGAGCACAAGCCCATCGCCCCCACCGGCGCCTCGATCCTCCTCCTCGAACCCACCGGGACCTTGACGGTCGGCGACCGCCACGACCCCGTCCCCGCCCATGTGGACGCCACGACGGGCCATGCCCTCGACTAAAGCTCGAGAACACCGCTGCATCCCTGTGAACATATGTTCCATCCATCACTCGATCGGGTAATCGGTTCATTCCGTTCCGTCTAGGCGGTCATGCTCGGAGCGTGTGCGCGGCGGGCGGGCCCGCGCACCGCTTCAGGGAAAACGATTCCCTGGGACATGGGCCCGGGGTGGGGGGATGGCCATGACGCACACGACGGAAAGCGGCCCGGGCCTCGACAGACAGGCCGTGCTGGTCGCCGCCGGGCTGGCCGATCTGGCCGTGCGCGCGGCCGGCTCGGCGGTCGGCTCGGCCGTGGGTGCGCTCCGCGGCCTGCTGCGCCGCTCGGACCTGGCCGACCTGGCCCGCGACGCGGAGCAGGACCTTGAGGCGCGCGGCCGCCTCGCGCTGGACCGCTGCGCGAGCGCGGGCCGCACGAGCATGCCGCCCGCCCACCTGGAAGTGCTCGCCCGGCACAAGCTGCGGCAGGCGGGGCAGACGCAGGAGACACCGCAGGCGGGGCGGGCGGGGTCGGCGGGGTGGACGCCGGGGGCATCGCAGGGCCCGACGACGCGGCAGCCCCCCGTCAGGCGGCAGCCCTCCGACACACCGCAACCCCCGGAGGCACCGCAGGCCGGTTCCGATGCCGGTTCCGAGGCCGATTCCGGATCCGATGACTGACGGGTGGGATCCGGCCGCCTTCAGAACCCGGGTCGACGCCGTCCTGCGGGACTTCCTGGCCGACGAGGCCGACCAGCTCGTCGCCGTCGACGACGACCTCGCGCCGGTGGCCGAGCGTCTGCGGCACTCCGCCGTCCACGGCAAGCGGCTGCGGGCGAGCTTCTGCTACTGGGGATGGCGGGCGGCCGGCCAGCCCGACAGCGACGCCGTGGTGCGGGCGGCGACCGCCATGGAGCTGGTGCACGCCGCGGCGATCGTCCACGACGACCTCATCGACGACAGCCCGCTGCGCCACGGGCTGCCCACCGCGCACATCGCCCTCGAGACGGCCCTGAGCGGACGGCCGGGCGCCCGCGCCGCCGCCAGGTCCCTGGCGATGCTGCTGGGCGACCACCTGATGGCCCTCGCGGGGCACCTGTTCGCCACCAGCGGCCTGCCCGCCGCCTACCTGGCCCGTGCCCGGCACCTGTGGGCCGCCCTCGCCCGCGACCTGGTCGCCGGCGAGTGCCTGGAGATCCTCCGAACCGGCGGCCCCCCGGACACCGCCGCGTCCTTGCAGGTGATCCGCTACAAGACCGCCAAGTACACCGTGGAGCAGCCCCTGCTCATGGGCGGCCTGCTCGGCGGCGCCGCGCCCGACCTGCGGGAGTGCCTCTCCGCCTACGGGCTGCCGCTGGGCGAGGCCTTCCAGCTCCGGGACGACCTGCTCGGCCTGTTCGGCAGCCCGGAACGTACCGGCAAGGCCGCGCTGGACGACCTGACCGCCCACCGGCCCACCGCGCTGCTCGCGGAGGCCTGGCGGACCGCCGACGCCGCGCAGCGCGAGCAGCTCCGCCGCGTGCTGGGCCGCGGCGACCTGGACGACACCGACCTGTACCGCGTCCGCGACCTGATGCTCCGGCTGAGGGCGCCGGAGCGGGTCGAGCGGATGATCCGCGATCGGGTGGAGCAGGCCACGCGCGCCCTGGACGCCGTCGCCGTGCCCGCGCAGGCACGGCGGGTCCTGACGGACCTCGCGCGCCGGGCCACCGACCGCACCCACTGACCCGCCCCCCGCCCCCTCCCCCCGAGCGGAGCCCCGACCACGACCGAAGCCGCCCCCGACCGGATCCCCAGCCCCCGGCCGACGACCCGGCCACCCACCCACCCGGCCACCCACCCCCGACGCGACCGCACCCCCGCCCACCCGGGCCGCCACGCGAGGAGACCGTGATGACCTACACCGAGGCGTCGATGGACGCCCTCCGCCTCCGCGGCGACGAACTGGCCGACGCCGTGGTCGCCACCCTCTTCGAGCGCGGCGAGGCCGGCACGTTCAACTCCCTGATGCGCTACGTGTCCACCGCCGGTCAGGAGCTTCCGGACGGCCTGCCCGAGGTGGCCCGCGAGTACCTCCGGGCGACCGGCGCGCCGCCGTCCTGGGTGGACTGGGACGAGATGGAGCGGGCCCGGCTGTTCTTCACCGACAACAACGTGCACATCTCCACCGCGCTGTCGTTCGCCTCCATGCCCGCCTGTTACGTCGTCCCGCACGTCGCGAAGCTGCTGTCGGCCACGCACGGGCTCGACTACCCCGCCAAGCGGATGGCGGAGACCGGCCAGTTCACCGTCTACCTCATGCAGCCCGACGCGTTCGAGGCCGGCGGCCGCTTCATCCCGGCCGCGCAGAAGGTGCGGCTGCTGCACGCGGCCATCCGCCACCACCTCACGCGCGAGAACCGCTGGGACGCCGGCGCGCTCGGCGTGCCGATCTGCCAGGAGGACATGATCGGCGGGCAGATGTTCTTCTCCCTGCTCGTCCTGGACAGCCTGCACCGCCTCGGCATCCACATGACCGCCGAAGGGGCCGACGCCTACTACTACGCGTGGCGCGTGGTCGGGGCCATCCTCGGCGTCGACCAGGACGCCGTCCCCCGGACGCTCGCCGAAGCGCGGCAGTTCCTCGACCTGTACATGCTGCGCCACATGGGCCCGTCGGACGAGGGCGCGCACCTCACCAGGCAGCTGATCGACCTGTACGAGGAGGTCGTCCCCGGCACCTTCTTCGACCCGATCGTCTCCGCCCTGATCCGGCACCTCGTCGGCGACACCTGCGCGGACTGGCTCCGGGTCCCCCGTACCGCCTGGGACACCGTGGTCAGGGCCGTCCCCCACCTGCTCGGCGCACTGGAGACGATCGAGGACCGCTCACCGCTGGGCGCCTGGGCCCTGGACCGTCTCGGCCACCTCACCACCGTCTTCGAGCTGTCCTCCCTGACCCGCGGCCGCGTCATGCACTACGCCGTCCCCGAAGAGCTGAGGAAGGCCTACGGCGTCCCCGGCGGAGTCCCCCGCACCCACCGCTGGACCCCGCCGCCGGCCACCGTCTCCTGACGCGCGCGTCGGCCCGCGACGGTCCTGTGCCGGACAGGACGGATGCCCATGAGAGCGGCCCCCGGGAATACCCGCCCACAGCGATGGCATTCTGGGACGCATGAGCAACCCCGCATCCGCCCCCGTCCCGGCCCCCGCCTCCGCCCCGCGGCGCGCCCGCGTCCGGGCCCCCGAGCTGGTCGGCAAGGGCGGCTGGCTGAACACCGGCGGCAAGGACCTGTCCCTGGCGGACTTCCGGGGCCGCATCGTGATCCTCGACTTCTGGACGTTCTGCTGCATCAACTGCCTCCATGTCCTGGACGAGCTGCGTGAGCTGGAGGAGAAGCACCGGGACACCGTGGTGATCGTCGGGGTGCACTCGCCGAAGTTCGTGCACGAGGCAGAGCACCAGGCCGTGGTGGACGCGGTGGAGCGGTACGAGGTGGAGCACCCGGTGCTCGACGACCCGGAGCTCGCGACCTGGAAGCAGTACGCGGTGCGGGCCTGGCCGACGCTGGTCGTGATCGACCCCGAGGGCCATGTGGTCGCCCAGCACGCCGGCGAGGGGCATGCGCACGCCATCGAGCGGCTGGTGGAGGAGCTGGAGGCGGAGCACGAGGCCAAGGGCACGCTGCGGCGCTGGGGGTCCCTCCCAGGCCCTGAAGGCTCTGGGGGAGGGCCCTATGTGGCGCCGGAGCCGGTGGCGACGCACCTCCGGTTCCCCGGCAAGGCGCTGCTGCTGCCGTCGGGGAACCTGCTGGTCTCGGACACCACCCGGCACCAGCTCGTGGAGCTGGCCCCGGACGGCGAGAGCGTGGTGCGGCGGATCGGCACCGGGCAGCGCGGATTCCTGGACGGCCCGGCGGACGCGGCGGCCTTCAGCGAGCCGCAGGGCCTGGCGCTGCTGGACGAGGAGACGGTCGTCGTCGCCGACACCGTCAACCACGCCCTGCGCGCCCTCGACCTCGCCACCGGCGCCGTCACCACCCTCGCGGGCACCGGCCGGCAGTGGTGGCAGGGCGAGCCCACCAGCGGACCGGCGCGCGAGGTGGCGCTCTCCTCACCGTGGGACGTCGCCCTCTTCGGCGGCTCCGTGTGGATCGCCATGGCCGGCGTCCACCAGCTGTGGACGTACGACCCGGCGGAGCGCACCGTCGCGGTCGCTGCCGGCACCACCAACGAGGGGCTGGTCGACGGGCCCGGCGCCGAGGCCTGGTTCGCGCAGCCCTCGGGGCTCGCGGCCGCCGGGGACCGGCTCTGGCTCGCCGACTCCGAGACCTCGGCGCTGCGCTGGATCGACACCGACGGCGCCGTGCACACCGCCGTCGGCACCGGCCTCTTCGACTTCGGGCACCGCGACGGCGCCGCGGACCAGGCGCTGTTCCAGCACCCGCTGGGCGTGACCGCCCTGCCGGACGGCTCCGTCGCCGTCAGCGACACGTACAACCACGCGCTGCGCCGCTACGACCCGGCCACCGGCGAGGTCAGCACGCTCGCGACCGACCTGCGCGAGCCCTCCGGCGCGGTGGTCGACGGCGACGAGATCGTGGTCGTGGAGTCGGCCCGGCACCGGCTGACCCGGCTGCGGCTGCCGGACGAGGCCGTTCGCGTGGCGCCCGTCGCGCACCGCACCCAGCGCGCCGCGACCGAGGTGGCCCCCGGCGACCTCAGGATCGATGTGATCTTCCAGGCGCCCGCGGGCCAGAAGCTGGACGAGCGGTACGGTCCCGCCACCCGCCTGCTGGTCTCGTCTACCCCGCCGGAGCTGCTGCTCGACGGCGCGGGCCCCGACACGGCCCTGAGCCGGACGCTCACGCTCAACCCGGCCGTCACGGAGGGCGTCCTGCACATCTCCGCCATGGCCGCCTCCTGCGACGACTCCCCCGACACCGAGTTCCCCGCCTGCCATGTCCACCAGCAGGACTGGGGCGTCCCGGTCCGCCTCGCCGCGGGCGGCGCGGAGCGGCTGCCGCTGGTGCTGGCGGGCATGGATGCGGGGGAGGAGTGACGCTGCGGTGCCGGGCCGCGGCGCGGGTGTGATGAGCGACATAGCATGATGCAGTAACGAATTTGCGTTATGTCCGTTCCGCTATGGTGGTCGGTATGAGTGAGCTTGACGACCTTCGGCGCTTCGACCAGCGCATCAGTGCTCTTGAGGCCGAGATGGACGCCCTGCGCGAGCAGGTCACCACGACGCGGGCTTTCGTCGCCATAAACGACCGCGATGTGGCGGAGGTCAGGACCGAGCTGCGGGCCCACCGGCAGACGCTTCAGGCGCTGCGGGAGACGCAGCTTGAGCAGGACCGCAAATGGGACGCGCGGTTCACGGGCCTGGAAGAGCGCATGAACGCCGGCTTCGGCACCGTCCTCGCCGCCGTCCAAGCCATCACCGCCCGCCTCCCGGAGGACCCGGCCGCGGGGCCCGAGGTCCCCGCGGCCAGGTAGGCCGGGGCAGGCGGGCGGTGCCGGGGTGCGGCGGCTCACTCGTAGCCGCTGTAGTCCCCGTACGTTCCGCTCGTGTGATGGTGATGGTGGTGCCGTTCCTCCTCCACCACCGGTGAGTTGGGCATCAGTACGCGACGCCGCCTGGCGATGCTGCTGAAGGTGGTGATCCCTATCAGGCCGACGGCCATGAGGATCACGCCGACGAGATCGAGGTTGACGCCCTTCATGTGCCAGTCGGTCGCGAAGGTGAGGATGGCGCCAGCGGCGATCAGGATGATGCATCCGCCGAGACCCATGGTTCGCTCCCTCCTGTCCGCCCGTTTGCGGATTGGCCGGTGAGTCCGGGTCAGGAGATCCCCGCCCGGATGGTGAGCCCGGGTCAGGGGATCCGCCCCGCCCGGCTCATGTCCGGATGAGGCACATCCGGACCCGACCTCCGGGTACCCCCGGCCGGGGCGAGCATGCCGCCGGGTGCGCCGGGACGCCGGCCGTCAGCCCGCCAGGAACGCCTTGAGCGCGCTCGCCAGCAGGAACGGGTCGTTCGCGGCGCACAGTTCGCGGGCGCTGTGCATGGAGAGGATGGCCACGCCGACGTCGACGGTCCTGATGCCGTGCCGGGCGGCGGTGATCGGGCCGATCGTGGTGCCGCACGGCATCGAGTTGTTGGACACGAACGACTGGAACGGCACGCCCGCCTTCTCGCAGGCCGCCGCGAACACCGCACGCCCGCTGCCGTCCGTGGCGTAGCGGTTGTTCACGTTGACCTTGAGGATCGGGCCGCCGCCGGCCAGCGGGTGGTGCGTCGGGTCGTGCCGCTCCGGGTAGTTGGGGTGCACGGCGTGGCCGGTGTCGGAGGAGAGGCAGACGGTGCCGGCGAAGGCCCGCGCCCGGTCCTCGTACGTCCCGCCGCGGGCGAAGACCGACCGTTCGAGTACCGAGCCGAGCAGCGGGCCGTCGGCACCCGTGTCGGACTGCGAGCCGTTCTCCTCGTGGTCGAAGGCGACCAGTACCGGGATGTGCGGCAGCTCCTGGGCGTGCGGCTGCCCGGCGCCGGCCGCCCGGCCGCCGTCCGCGCCCGTCACCGCGGCCAGCGCGACGGTGGCCGCGTGCACCGACAGCAGGTCGTCCATGCGGGGACCGGCGACCAGCTCCCGGTCCCGCCCGAGGTACGACGGGGCCTCGACGGAGTGCGTCATCAGGTCCCAGCCGGTGACCTCGCCCTCGTCGAGCCCGCACTCCTCCTCCAGGAACCGGATCAGATCGCCCTCGTGGACCTGCCCGAGGCCCCACACCGGCTGCATGTGGCGCTGCTTGTCGAGCTTCAGCCCCTCCGAGGTGACGCCGCGGTCCAGGTGGATGGCGAGCTGCGGCACCCGCAGCAGCGGCCGGTCGACGTTCACCAGCCGGGAGCTGCCGTCGCGGAGCGAGAGCCGGCCGGCGAGGCCGAGGTCACGGTCCAGCCAGGAGTTGAGCAGCGGCCCGCCGTAGATCTCCACCGCCACCTGCCGCCAGCCGTGCGCACCGGTGTCCGGCAGCGGCTTGACCCGCAGGTTGGGGGAGTCGGTGTGGGCGCCGACGATCCGGAAGGGGGTGTGCGCCGCCGCGTTCGCCGGCACGTACCAGGCGACGAGGGCGCCGCCGCGCAGTACGTACTTGCCGCCTGTCGAGCCGTCCCAGGCGTCGGTCTCGGCGACCTGCCGGAATCCCGCCTTCTCCAGCCGCTCGGCCGCGCCCGCCACGGCGTGGTACGGCGAGGGGCTGGCGGACAGGAAGGACATGAGATCGTCGGTGTGGCCGCGGTCGGCGGATCCGGGTGCGCGCGACGCCCCCCTTGGCGGGGCGGCGGCGGTCGACGGGCGGGCGTCAGTGCTCATGGGTTCACCTTAACGACGCTCGAGGGCCCGTTCCCCGCGATGCGGAACGGGCCCTCGAACGAGGGTTTGGGAACGGTCCCGCGCCCCGGGCGAAGGGCCCGGGGCGCCGGTCCGTCGGCCGGTCTCGCCGGCCGGTGGGTGGCCGGGGCTCCGGTGGTCGGACGGGGGTGGGGGTCCCGGCCGGCGGGCCGGCGCCCCGGCCGCTCGTGGTGGTGAACGTGCCGGGCCGGGCCTGGGACAGGCCGGCCCTAGAAGGCCGCCTCGTCCAGGTCCATCAGGTCCAGTCCCACCGACTCGGCGATGCCGCGCTGCACGGCCACCCCCGGCAGCACGTTCGCCGCGAAGAACTTCGCCGCCGCGATCTTGCCGCGGTAGAAGGCGGTGTCCTTGGCGGTCAGGCCTGATTCCGCGGCGAGCTTCTCGGCGGCGACGGCCGCGCCGCGCAGCAGCAGGTAGCCCACGATCACATCGCCGGAGGCCATCAGCAGGCGGGTGGTGTTGAGGCCGACCCGGTAGATGCTCTTGACGTCGTTCTCCGTGGCGGCGAGGTCGGTGAGCATGGTGCCGACGATCGCCTCCAGCTCGACGGCGGCCTTGGCCAGCTCCTCGCGGCCGGCGGCCAGCTCCTCGCCGCCGCTGCCCACCGCGAGGAACTTCTTGATCTCCTCGGCGAGCGCGTTCAGCGCCTGGCCCTGGTTGCGGACGATCTTCCGGAAGAAGTAGTCCTGGCCCTGGATGGCGGTGGTGCCCTCGTAGAGGGTGTCGATCTTGGCGTCCCGGATGTACTGCTCGACCGGGTACTCCTGGAGGTAGCCGGAGCCGCCGAAGACCTGGAGGGACTGGGCGAGCTGCTCGTAGGCCTTCTCCGAGCCGTAGCCCTTCACGATCGGCAGCAGGAGGTCGTTCAGCGCGTGCGCCTGTGCGGCGTCCTCGCCACGGGCCTCCTTGACCGCGATCTCGTCCTGCACGGCGGCGGTGTAGAGCACCAGGGCGCGCATGCCCTCCGCGTACGCCTTCTGCGTCATCAGCGAGCGGCGGACGTCGGGGTGGTGGGTGATGGTGACCTTGGGCGCGGACTTGTCCATGAACTGGGCGAGGTCCGGGCCCTGCACGCGCTCCTTGGCGTACTCCAGGGCGTTGAGGTAGCCGGAGGAGAGGGTGGAGATGGCCTTGGTGCCGACCATCATGCGGGCGAACTCGATGATCCGGAACATCTGCCGGATGCCGTCGTGCCGGTCGCCGATCAGCCAGCCCCTGGCGGGATGCCGGTCGCCGAAGGTGAGTTCGCAGGTGTTGGAGACCTTCAGGCCCATCTTGTGCTCGACGTTCGTGGCGTAGACGCCGTTGCGCGCGCCGAGCTCACCCGTTTCGAAGTCGAACTCGTACTTGGGCACGAGGAAGAGGGAGAGGCCCTTGGTGCCGGGTCCCGCGCCCTCGGGGCGGGCGAGGACGTAGTGGAGGATGTTCTCCTCCAGGTCGTGCTCGCCGGAGGTGATGAAGCGCTTGACGCCCTCGATGTGCCAGGAGCCGTCGTCCTGCGGGATGGCCCTGGTGCGGCCGGCGCCGACGTCCGAGCCGGCGTCCGGCTCGGTGAGCACCATGGTGGAGGCCCACCGCTTGTCGATGGCGAGCTGGGCTATGTGCTTCTGCTCCTCGGTGCCCTCCTCGAAGAGGATGCGGCAGAAGGCCGGTCCCGAGGCGTACATCCAGACCGCCGGGTTGGCGCCGAGCACCAGCTCCGCGTACGACCAGATCAGGGACGGGGGTGTGGTGGTGCCGCCGAGCTCCTCGGGGATGCCGAGGCGCCAGTACTCCGCGTCCATGAACGTGCGGTACGTCTTCTTGAAGGACTCCGGGAGCGGGGCCGTGTTGGTCTCCGGGTCGAAGACCGGCGGGGTGCGGTCCGCTTCCGCGTAGGACTCCGCGAGGTCGTGCTCGGCGAGGCGGCTGACCTCGGCGAGGATGCTTCTGGCGGTGTCGGTGTCCAGCTCCGCGAACGGGCCGGTGCCGTACAGCTTGTCGCGGCCGAGGACCTCGAAGAGGTTGAACTCGACGTCGCGGAGATTCGACTTGTAGTGGCCCATGGCTACGGCTCCGTTGTCCTTCTACCGGCTGGTAACCCGCTATGCAGCATCATGCTACCCGTCGGTAATAAAAATCAACCCCTTCCTGGGGTTTCGTTCCCCACGGTGCGGAGGTTCGTCCGGTTCCCGGCCGCTCGCCGCGGCCCGCCGGAGCACGGGCACCCCGGGCGGCGTTCCGCTGGGTACGCTTACGTACATGTACGGCTACGACCAGCACGCGGCTTCAGGGCAGCAGTACTCGCCGCACCAGCCGCCGCCCCAGATGCCCGGTGGCTACGGACAGCCGCCGCCACCGCTGTACCCGGAGCCGTCGCCGCCCTCGCTGGCCGACGCCGTACGTGCCTTCACCACCGGTTCCATGTCCGCCGAGGACTTTCAGTCGATCTTCGCCACGTCCAAGGTCTACTGTCCGCGCGGGGACAATCCCGGCTTCCTGGCGCTGCACAACACCCAGCAGCCGGTGATCCCGATGTTCACCTCGCTGAAGGAGCTGCGGCGGTACGCGGGCAAGGACTCGAAGTACTTCGTGATCACCGGTGCGGAGGTGATCGACCTGCTGCCCACCGGGTACGGGTTCGTGCTCGACATGGAGGGCGACCACCGCATGGTCTTCGACGCCAAGGCGGTCGAGGAGATGGTCGACTTCGCCATGCGGCGGATGTACGGCTGATCTCCCGTGTGCGGCCCGCGCCGCCGCGCGGTCAGCCGCGCCGCCGCGCGGTCAGTCGCGCGCGAGCAGTTCGAGCGTGTCGATGACGCGGTTCGAGAAGCCCCACTCGTTGTCGTACCAGGCCACCACCTTGACGTACCTGCCGTCGACGCGGGTGAGGGCGGCGTCGAAGATCGCCGACGCCGGCTGGCCGGTGATGTCGCTGGAGACCAGCGGTTCGTCGGCGTAGTCGAGGATGCCCTTGAGCCGGCCGTCGGCGGCGGTGCGGTAGGCCGCCAGCACCTCGTCGCGGGTGACCTCGCGGGAGACCGCGGTGTTCAGCTCCACGATCGAGCCCACCGGGACCGGCACGCGGATCGAGTCGCCCGACAGCCTGCCGTCGAGGTTCGGCAGCACCAGGCCGATGGCCTTGGCGGCTCCGGTGGTGGTGGGCACGATGTTCACGCCGGCGGCACGGGCCCGGCGCGGGTCGCGGTGGGGGCCGTCCTGGAGGTTCTGCTCCTGGGTGTAGGCGTGCACGGTGGTCATGAAGCCGTGCTCGATGCCGGCCAGGTCGTCCAGCACGGACGCCAGCGGAGCCAGCGCGTTCGTGGTGCACGAGGCGTTCGAGACGATCACGTGCTCGGCGGGGCGGTAGGCGTCCGTGTTCACGCCGTAGGCGAGCGTGACGTCGGCGCCCGCCGAGGGCGCGCTCACCAGGACGCGCCTCGCGCCGGCGCGGATGTGGGCGCGGGCGGCGTCCGCCGAGGTGAAGCGGCCGGTGGACTCCAGCACGATGTCGACGCCCAACTCGGCCCACGGCAGGTTGGCGGGCTCGCGTTCGGCGAGCACCCTGATGCGGCGGCCGTCGACCACGAGTCCGTCCCCGTCGACCTCGACGGGGCGGCCGAGGCGGCCGAGCGCGCTGTCGTACTTGAGCAGACGCGCGAGGGTCTCGGGGGCGGTGAGGTCGTTGACGGCGACCACGTCGAGGTCGCTGTCGCGCTCGAGCAGGGCGCGGAGGGTGTTGCGTCCGATGCGGCCGAATCCGTTGACGGCGATGCGGGTCATGGGGGCTCCTTTCGTTCCCGCCGCCCATGGTCGGCACCCGGATGCCGGGGGGCCAGTGGCCTGAACGACAGCGTGCGCAAGGATCCCGCCCCACCTTTCGCCACCGTGCGCAAGGATCTCGCCACACCGCGGGCCGGGCGCCCGCGGCGTGCTCGGCGCCCCTTCAGGACGGGGTGGCCGGCCCTGGCGGCCCCAGCGCCCATGGTGCCCCAGGGGTGCGGGGAACTGAGCGCCGCGACCCACCACCGGCCGGTGGTCCGAACACGACAGAAGCAGCCCCTCGGTGGTCTTCGGGGCTCAGGCCGAGAAGGTGTGGCGGTACTCCGTCGGGGAGGTGCCGAGGATGCGGTGGAAGTGCAGGCGCAGGTTCGCGGCGGTGCCGAGCCCGACGCGGTCGGCGATCTGCTCCACGCCCAGATCGGTGCGTTCGAGCAGCTCGCGTGCCAGGTCCACGCGGGCCCGGAGCACCCACTGCATCGGCGTGTAGCCGGTGTCCTCCACGAACCGCCGCGAGAAGGTGCGCGCCGACACCCGCGCGTTGCGGGCGAGCGCCTGAAGGGTCAGCGGTTCCGCGAGGTGCGCGAGCGCCCATTCGCGCGTGCTCGCGAACAGGTCGCCGAGCGGCTCGGGCAGGCTCCGCGGCACGTACTGCGCCTGCCCTCCGCTGCGATAGGGCGCCGCCACCAGCCGCCTCGCCACATGGTTGGAGAGCCCGACGCCGTGGTCGCGCCGCACCAGGTGCAGGCACAGGTCGATGCCGGAGGCCGCGCCCGCCGACGTGAGGACGTCGCCCTCGTCCACGAACAGCACGTTCTCGTCCACCCGTACGAGCGGATGCCGCTGCGCGAGAGCCTTCGTGTAGTGCCAGTGGGTCGTCGCCCGCTTTCCGTCGAGCAGGCCCGTCGCCGCCAGCGCGAACGCCCCCGTCGAGATGGCCGCGAGCCGGGTGCCGCGCTCGTGGGCGGCCATGAGCGCGCCGACGACCGCGGCCGGCGGCTGTGTGGTCGCCGGCTCCCGGTAGCCGGGGATGAAGACCGTGTCGGCGTGCTCCAGGGCCCGAAGGCCCTCGGCCACGTGGTACGAGAGGCCGTCGCCGCCGGTCACGGGGCCGGGTGCGGCGCCGCACACCCGCACCTCGTAGGGCATGCTCGGCCGGTTGGCGAACACCTGCGCGGGGATGCCGACGTCGAGCGGCTTCGCGCCCTCCAGCACGAGCACGGCGACGTGGTGGTTCCTCCGGCTCATCGGCCCTCCTCCGCCTTTCCGGCGCCTCGTCCGCGAACGGGCGGGCGTCCGCGCGCCCGTGAACTCGAAGCCATTCTCGGCGGGTCGGCACGGGCCCGGCGGCCGGGGAATGTTCTGCGGTGGCAGAAAGTTCTACGTTCAACTAAACTTGGCGCACAAGGAGGTACACCCCATGCCCGCAGTGACCGTCGAAAACCCGCTGACCCTCCCGCGCGTGGCGCCCCCCACAGACGCCACCCCCCGTCCGGTCCTGGCGGTGACCACCGCCCCCAGCGGCTTCGAGGGCGAAGGCTTCCCGGTGCGCCGTGCCTTCGCCGGGATCAACTACAAGCACCTGGACCCGTTCATCATGATGGACCAGATGGGCGAGGTGGAGTACGCGCCGGGCGAGCCCAAGGGCACCCCCTGGCACCCGCACCGTGGCTTCGAGACCGTCACCTACATCATCGACGGAACCTTTGTGCACCAGGACTCGCAGGGCGGCGGTGGCACCATCACCAACGGCGACACCCAGTGGATGACCGCGGGGAGCGGCCTGCTGCACATCGAGGCGCCGCCCGAGGAACTGGTCGTCTCCGGCGGCCTCTTCCACGGCCTTCAGCTGTGGGTCAACCTCCCGGCCGCGGACAAGATGAAGAACCCGCGGTACCAGGACATCCGCGGCGGCCAGGTGCGGCTGCTCAGCACCCCGGACGGCGGGAGCCTGCTGCGCGTCATCGCGGGCGAGCTGGACGGGCACGAGGGCCCGGGCAGCACCCACACGCCGATCACGATGGTGCACGCCAGCGTCCGCCCGGGCGCCGAGGTCACGCTGCCCTGGCGCGCCGACTTCAACGGCCTGGCCTACGTCCTCGCGGGCCGCGGCACCGCCGGCACCGAGCACAGGCCCGTGCACACCGGGCAGACCGCGGTGTTCGGCGCCGGCTCCTCGCTGACCCTGCGGGCCGACGAGAAGCAGGACTCCAACACCCCGGACCTGGAGGTCGTCCTGCTCGGCGGCCGGCCGATCCGGGAGCCCATGGTGCACTACGGGCCGTTCGTGATGAACACCAAGGAGGAGTTGCAGCAGGCCTTCGAGGACTTCCAGAAGGGCCGGCTCGGCACCATCCCGGTCCCGCACACCTGAGCGGCGGTCGCCGGGTGCGGCGGGCCCGTCCTCAGCCGGGGGGACGGGCCCGCCGCCCGTCCCCGCCCCGTATCAGCCACGCCGTCATGCCCAGCACGAAGGCCGCCGCGGCGGCGTGCGTGGCGGCGAGCAGCTGGTCGCCGGGGGCGAGCGTCAGCTCCGCCTCCTCGGCGCGGATCCGCGTGACGGTGTCCGGGACGAACAGGGCCAGCAGCACCAGCAGGAACGCGACCGCCCGGCGGGAGCGGTCCGCGACGGCGAGCCGGGTCAGGCGCAGCACGAGCGGCACCAGCGCCCACGTCCAGTAGAAGGTCCATGCCACCGGCAGCACCAGCAGCATGAGGGTGGCGGCAACCGCGAGGCCGAGCAGCTCCTCGTCCCGCTGCCAGCACCGCCTGGCCAGGTACAGCCCGGCCGCCAGGACGGCCGTCGCGGTCAGCAGGTACGGCAGGGTGGTGCCCGCGGTGCCGTGCACCGCGCGGACCAGCAGGCTCTTTATCGTCTCGCTGTCCGCGGTCTGCGGCGCGCCTATCCGGTCGCTGGCGAAGACGTAGCGGGTCCAGTAGTCGGCGGAGTCGCGCGGCAGCACCAGCCAGCCGAGCGCGGCCGTCGCCACGAAGGTGCCCGCCGCGGCCAGGGCCGGGCGCGGCCGCCCGGTGCACAGGTAGTAGGCGGCGAACACGCCCGGGATCAGCTTCAGCCCCGCCATCAGCCCTATGCCGATTCCTTTCGCCGCACTGGTGTCCGGCCGGGTGAGGTCCCAGGCCGTCACGGCCAGGATCAGGAACGTGACCTGGCCCAGCATCAGGCTCGTGCGGCCCGGGAACAGCCAGACGAAGACGGTGCTGAAGGCGATGACGGCCCGGTGCCGCACCCGGGGCGCCGGCCACCGGGCATGCGCGAGGAACGCGCCCACCGCCGCGTGCAGCAGCGCCGTCGACGCGAACAGCACCAGCACCGCGCAGAGCGTCCCGCCGGGAAGGGAGAGCGGTGCGAGCAGCAGCGCGCCGAACGGCGGGTAGGTGAAGTCGATGTCGTTCCGGTAGAGCGGCGCGCCGTGCAGCACCTGGGCGACGCCCTGCCGGTACACGGACAGGTCGAACTGCCAGGCCCCCGCCGTGTGGTAGGCGAGGAAGAGCAGGGCGGTGAGCACGCCCGCGGAGAGCGCGTACCACACCGCCCGGTACGCCGCGTGCGGTGCGCCGTCCATGGTGCCGTCGGTGCTCGCTGTGCGGATCGGCACTGTGCGTCCCCCCGTGGCCGGACGTGCTCGACAACGCGCTGTTCCTCGCGCCCTGGCATGACGCCCCGTGGGTGAGCAGATTCGCAGCGTGTCCGGGCGCCCGCTATATCAGGATGATGTGATGTATGACACATTCTGTGATCGGGGGCTTCACCCCCGTGGGCCCGGCCCGGATGACGGCGGACCGGGTGCGTGATCGGCTGTCAGGGTGCAGCCCGTGCAGCCCCTGCTCCCGGAACCGGTCCGGCGCACCGCGGCCTGGTGCGCCGTCATCCTGCTGGTCACCGGGGTCGCGGCGGTCGTCATCTGGCTGTGCGTGGTGCTGCAGACGGCTCTCACCCCGGTGCTGCTCGCGCTGCTCGGCACCGCGCTGCTCAGGCCGCTGTACCTGCGGCTGGTGCGGGCCCGCGTCAACCGTTCGCTGGCCGCCGCGCTGACCTGCGTCGCCGTGGTCGCCGTGGTCGGCGGCGCCGTCTACGTCGTGGTGGCCTCGCTGGTCGACAACGGCGACCAGATCACCGCCTCGCTCAAGCGGGCGGGCACCTCCGTGGCCCAGCACTTCGGGGCCGCGGGCACCTCCCTGGACGATGTGGCCGCGAACGCCGGGAAGCTGCTGTCGAAGTTCGGCGCGACGGCCGCGTCCGGCGTGATCAGCGGGCTGAGCGTGGTGGCGGAGTGGATCGCCACCGCCATCCTCGCCCTGCTGCTGGTCTTCTTCTTCCTGCGGGACGGCGGGCGCGCGCTGCGGGCCCTGCGGGTGGTGGCGCCGGGCGACAGCGGGGCCGCGCTGGAGGCGATGGCACGGCGGGCGTTCGGGGCCGTCGAGGGGTTTATGCGCGGGACCACGCTGATCGCGCTGATCGATGCGCTGTGCATCGCCGCGGGGCTGCTGATCCTGCGGGTGCCGGGTGCGGTCGGGCTCGGTGCGCTGGTGTTCGTCGGCGCGTACATCCCCTACCTGGGGGCGGTGATCTCGGGTGCGGTGGCGGTGCTCGTCGCGCTGGCCGACCGCGGTTTCGCCATCGCGCTGTGGGCGCTGGGGGTGGTGCTCGCGGTGCAGGTGCTGGAGGGGCATGTGCTCCAGCCCCTCATCCAGAGCAGGACGGTGCAGATGCACCCTGCCGCCGTCCTGCTGGCGCTCACCGCGGGGGCGTCGGTGGCCGGGATCCTCGGGCTGCTCCTCGCGGTGCCGCTCACGGCTGCGGCGTTCGGGGTGCTGGCGTCCTTGCGTAAGTAGTGCCGTGGGCGCGCCGAATGTTTCCGGCCTTCGGCCGGTTCCGGCCGCCCCTGCGGGGCGGGGCCCCTCTTCGGCCGGTGGGCCTTTTCGGCCGGTGGGCCTTTTCGGCCGGTGGCCATCTTCGGTCGGTGGTCCTTTTCGGCCGGTCCTTTTCGGCCGGTGGGCCTCTTCGGTCGGTGGGCCTGTGCGGGGCGGGCAGCCCCTTCCTGTTGTGGCGTCCTGCGGCTTTCGTCGTGGCTGGTCGCGCAGTTCCCCGCGCCCCTTCAGTGCGGGGCTGCGCCCCGATCAGTGCGGGGCTGCGGCCCGATCAGTGCGGGGCTGCGCCCCGATCAAAACGGGGCTGTGGCCCGGAAAAGGGGCACGGGGAACTGCGCGACCGGCCGCAGCCAGACCCGCAGGACGCCACCGGGGCGGAGGGGCGGTGCCCCTCGGCTACGGCTCGGACAGTTCGAACCAGATCGTCTTGCCGGTCCCCCGCGGCGCCACCCCCCACGCGTCCGCCAGGTACTCGATGAGCAGCAGTCCGCGCCCGGACGACGCCAGCTCACCCGGCTGCCGCCGGTGCGGCGGCGCGATGCTGTTGTCGGTGACCTCCACCCGCAGGCACCGCCGCCCCGGCCGCCCGGTGATCTCCGCGACCAGCCGGGCGTCGCTGTCCGTGTGCCTGAGCACGTTCGCCAGCAGCTCCGAGACCAGCAGCTCCGCGGAGTCGACCTGGTCCCGGTCCGGCCAGTCGTGCAGCAGCCCGCGCAGTTGGAAACGGGCCTGTGCGATCCGGTCCGGCTCCGCCTGGGCGATCGACAGCATGGCGCGCCGGGCCGGCCGGCCGGGCTCCGGCGCGCTGGTCCTGCGCAGCAGCATCAGGGCGATGTCGTCGTAGCGGCGGTCGGTGTACGGGCCGGTCATGTGGTGTGACGCCGGGCCGTGCACGGACTCGATGAGCCGGTCCGCCAGCGTCTGAAGGTCCTCCGGGCCGTACGACTCCAGGAGGGACTTGATCCGGGTCCAGCCGGTCAGCAGGTCGTGCCCGCCCGTCTCCACGAGACCGTCGGTGCAGAGCAGCATCGTCTCGCCGGGCTCCATGACGAGGTGGGTGACCGGATAGTCGCCATCCGGATCGACGCCGAGCGGCAGCCCGCCCGAGGTGGGCCGCAGCAGCGTGGTGCCGTCGGCCATGTGCACCGCCGGGTCCAGGTGGCCGGCGCGGGCGATCGCCAGCGTTCCGTCGGCGGGGTCCGCCTCCGCGTACAGGCAGGTGGCGAACCGCTCGTCGCCGGGCTCCCGCCGGTCGCCCTGTCCCGTCCCGAAGCCGTCCGCCCCGGCGATACCGGCCAGGAAGCGGTTGGCGCGGCTGAGCACGGCGTCCGGGGTGTGCCCCTCCGCGGCATAGGCGCGCAGCGCGATCCTCAGTTGCCCCATCAGCCCCGCGGCCCGTACGTCGTGCCCCTGCACATCCCCGATGACCAGGGCGATCCGGCCGGTCGGCAGCATGATCACGTCATACCAGTCGCCGCCCACCTCCAGGCCGCCGCCGGTCGGCACATAGCGGCCCGCCACACCGAGGCCCGGCACCTGGGGCCCCAGGTCCGGCATCATCGAGCGCTGCAGGCCCTGCGCGAGCGCCTTCTCCGAGTCCGCGGCGCTCGCCCGTGTCAGCGCCTGCCCCAGCATTCTCGCGACGGTCGTCAGCACGGACCGCTCGTCCGGCGTGAACCGCACGGGGTACGCGAACGCCGCAAGCCAGGCGCCCATCGTGCGGCCGCCCGAGGTCAGCGGCAGGAACGCCCACGACTTCCGCTCGAACCGCGCCGCCATCGGCCAGGCGCTCGGGTACCGCTCCTCGTACTCGCGCGGCGAGGAGAGGTAGACGGCGCGGCCGGTGCGTATCACCTCCGCGGCCGGATAGTCGGAGTCCAGCGGCATCTCCGCGAACGGGCCGACGTCCCCCGGGTCGTGCCCCTGGTGACCGACCAGGACCAGCCGGTCGCCCTCCGTGCTGAAGACCCCCAGGCCGTCCGGCGAGAAGCCGGGCATGGACAGGCCCGCCGCCACCCGCAGCACCTCCGAGGTGGACCCCGCCTCGGCCAGCGCCCGCCCGGCGTCCAGCAGGAACGCCTCACGGGAGCGCCGCCAGTCGCCGGTGACGTCGCTCAGCGCGGCGGGGCCCGACGAGGCGCCGGTCACCTCCTGGAGGGTGCCGGTCATCTCGTGGGCGTCCCCCTCCGGGGCCGCGCGCGGGCTGCACCGCGCCCGGACCACCCGGAGCTCCCGGCCGTGCTCGTCCACGATCCGCAGCCGGGCCTCGGCGAGGGTGCCCTCGGTCATGGCGAGCCGGGAGATGTTCTCCAGCTCGGTCCAGTCAACCGGGTGAAAGCGCGAACGCATGTTCGAGATGGAAACGGTCACCGCCCGGGTGGGGAGGCCTATCAGCCGGGCCGCCTCCGTGTCCAGCGTGACCGTCCCCGCCGCCTCGTCCCAGCGCCACACGCCGGTGCCGACGGCGGACAGCACGGCGTCCGGTGCGGGCAGCGCGCCCTCCGCGGCCTCGTCGGCCTTGCTCATCGGGGGGAGCGGGTCCTCCAGGGACGCGCCGCCCGGCTCACCCGCGCGTGGCAGCGGCCTGTCCTCCGCCCGGGACTCCGGGCCGCCGCCGAGCTCGGGGTGCGAGTCATCCCCTACCTGGGAGAGGGGATTATTGGTGCGCATCAGTCCACTGTAGGAATATGCGGGCGTTAACGGCCACTGAGCGTGACTCCCGGCGCCTCGGGGCCGAACGGTAACCTTGAGGGCCGGCCACCGGCGCCCGGAGCCCGGCGCAGTCCCACGGCCCCGGCCCGCCCGGCCGCCCGCACCACCGCGCCCCGCCCCGGGGCGCGGGCCTTCAGGGCCACCGGCCCCGGAAAGCCACCCGCAGCGCACCCGCAATTCGACGACTGGAAGAGACGATGCACCGATACAGGTCCCATACGTGCGGCGAACTCAGGTCCTCCGACGTCGGCACGGACGTCCGGCTGAGCGGCTGGCTGCACAATCGCCGGGATCTCGGCGGCATCCTCTTCATCGACCTCCGCGACCACTACGGCGTCACCCAGCTCGTCGCCCGCCCCGGCACCGCCGCCGCCGAGGCGCTGGACAAGCTCTCCAAGGAGACCGTGGTCCGCGTGGACGGCACCGTCGTCTCCCGCGGCGCCGAGAACGTCAACCCCGACCTGCCCACCGGCGAGATCGAGATCGAGGCGTTTGAGGTCGAGGTGCTCGGCGAGGCCGCCGCGCTGCCGTTCACCGTCAACACCGAGGACGGCGTGAACGAGGAGCGCCGCCTCGAGTACCGCTTCCTCGACCTGCGCCGCGCCCGGATGCACCGGAACATCATGCTGCGCACGGCCGTCATCGCCGCGATCCGCCAGAAGATGACCGCGCTCGGCTTCAACGAGCTGGCGACCCCGATCCTCACCGCCACCTCCCCCGAGGGCGCGCGCGACTTCGTCGTGCCCTCCCGGCTCCACCCGGGCAGGTTCTACGCGCTCCCGCAGGCGCCGCAGCAGTTCAAGCAGCTGCTGATGATCGCCGGCTTCGACCGCTACTTCCAGATCGCGCCCTGCTTCCGCGACGAGGACGCCCGCGCGGACCGCTCGCCCGGCGAGTTCTACCAGCTCGACCTGGAGATGTCGTTCGTCGAGCAGGAGGACGTCTTCCAGCCGGTCGAGAAGCTGATGACGGAGCTGTTCGAGGAGTTCGGCGGCGGCCGGCACGTCACCTCGCCGTTCCCGCGCATCCCCTACCGGGAGGCGATGGAGAAGTACGGCTCCGACAAGCCGGACCTGCGGGCCGAGCTGGAGCTCGTGGACGTCTCGGACGTCTTCGCGTCCTCCGGCTTCAAGGCCTTCGCGGGCAAGCATGTCAGGGCGCTGCCGGTGCCGGGCGTGGACGAGCAGCCGCGCAGGTTCTTCGACCAGCTCGGCGAGTACGCCGTCGAGCAGGGCGCCAAGGGCCTGGCGTGGGTCCGGGTGGGCGCGGACGGTGCGCTGTCCGGGCCGATCGCGAAGTTCCTCACCGAGGCGGACATCGCCGAGCTGACCAAGCGGCTCTCACTCGCCCCCGGGCACGCCGTGTTCTTCGGCGCGGGGGAGTACGACGAGGTCTCCCGGATCATGGGCGCGGTACGGGTCGAGGCCGCGCGGCGCGCCGGCCACTTCACCGAGGACGTCTTCCGCTTCTGCTGGGTCGTGGACTTCCCGATGTACGAGCGGAACGAGGACACCGGCCAGATCGACTTCTCGCACAACCCGTTCTCGATGCCCCAGGGCGGCCTGGAGGCGCTCCGCACCAAGGACCCGCTGGATGTGCTGGCCTGGCAGTACGACATCGTCTGCAACGGCGTGGAGCTGTCGTCCGGCGCGATCAGGAACCACGAGCCGGAGATCATGCTCACCGCGTTCCAGATCGCGGGCTACGAGCGCGAGGCCGTGGAGCGCGAGTTCGCGGGCATGCTCCGTGCCCTCCGCTTCGGCGCGCCGCCGCACGGCGGCATCGCGCCCGGCGTGGACCGCATCGTGATGCTCCTCGCCGACGAGCCGAACATCCGCGAGACGATCGCGTTCCCGCTGAACGGGCAGGCCCAGGACCTGATGATGGGCGCACCCTCGGAACTCACCGAGGCCCGGCTCCGGGAGCTGCACATCTCGTTGCGCCGGCCCACGCAGTAGCGCCCGCGGCGCGTCCAGCCCCCTGAGGTCTCGTTCTCGGCCTCCTGCCGGTGGGGGCTGGGCGCCCAGCCACGACGAGACGCGCGGGTCGCCCCCCCGGCGAAAAGGGGCGGCCCGGCCCGCCGGGGCCACCGGGCAGGTGGCCCCAGCACGGGCCGGGCCGGAAGAAACGGGTGACCGGGGCCGTCAGGCCCCGGGACGCTCCTCCAGGCGGGGGAAGAGAGCCGCACCCTTGGTGACCGTCGCACCCGCGGGCAGCCGCCCCCACACGCCCGCGTCCGCGACGCGCTGGTCGGCCAGGGCGCCCAGGGCCGCCTGAGCCCCCAGGGAGTCCCAGAGCCTCTGGGACGTCTCCGGCATCACCGGATTCAGCAGCACGGCCACGGCCCGCAGCGCCTCCGCCGCGGTGTACAGGATGGTGGCCAGCCGAGCCTGCCCCTCCGCGCTCTCGTCCTTCGCGACCTTCCAGGGTTCCTGCTCGGTCAGGTAGCCGTTGACCAGCCGGATGAACTCGAAGACCGCGGCGATGCCGCCCGAGAAGTCCAGCTCCTCGCCGATCCGCCGGTCCGCCTCCGCGACCGCCTTCGTCAGGCCCTCGTGCACCGCCGTCTCCGCCGCGCCGACCGCCGTCGCCTCCGGCAGCGCCCCGTCGAAGTAGCGGGCGACCATCGCCGCCACCCGCGACGCCAGGTTGCCGTAGTCGTTGGCCAGCTCGCTGGTGTACCGGGCGGAGAAGTCCTCCCAGGAGAACGAGCCGTCCTGGCCATAGGCGATGGCGCGCAGGAAGTACCAGCGGTACGCGTCCACGCCGAAGTGCGACGTCAGGTCCTGCGGCTTGATGCCGGTGAGGTTGGACTTCGACATCTTCTCGCCGCTCACGAGCAGCCAGCCGTTCGCGAAGACCCGGCCCGGCACCGGCAGGCCGTTCGCCATCAGCATCGCCGGCCAGATGATCGCGTGGAACCGCAGGATGTCCTTGCCGACCAGGTGGATGTCGGCGGGGAAGATCGAGTCGAACCGCTCCTGGTCGGCGCCGTACCCGACGGCCGTGGCGTAGTTCAGCAGCGCGTCGATCCAGACGTAGATGACGTGCTTGTCGTCCCAGGGCACCTTGATGCCCCAGTCGAAGGTGGAGCGCGAGATCGACAGGTCCTGCAGGCCCTGCTTGACGAAGTTCACGACCTCGTTGCGCGCGGACTCGGGCTGGACGAAGTCCGGACGGGACTCGTACAGCTCCAGCAGCTTCGGGCCGTACTCGCTCAGCCGGAAGAAGTAGTTCTCCTCCTTGAGGATCTCCACCGGCGTCTTGTGCACGGGACACAGCTTCTGCCCGGCGAAGGCGCCCTCGCCGTCCAGCAGCTCGCCGGGGAGCTTGTACTCCTCGCAGCCCACGCAGTACGGGCCCTCGTACCCGCCCTTGTAGACCTCGCCCTTGTCGTACAGCGCCTGCACGAACTCCTGCACACGGTCGGTGTGCCGCTTCTCCGTGGTGCGGATGAAGTCGTCGTTCGCGATCTCCAGGTGCTCCCAGAGGGGCTTCCAGGCCTCCTCGACGAGCTTGTCGCACCACTCCTGGGGGCTGACGCCGTTCGCCTGGGCGGTGCGCATGATCTTCTGACCGTGCTCGTCCGTGCCGGTGAGGTACCACACCTTCTCGCCGCGCTGACGGTGCCAGCGCGTGAGCACGTCGCCTGCGACGGTCGTATAGGCGTGGCCCAGGTGAGGAGCGTCGTTGACGTAATAGATGGGGGTGGAGACGTAGTACGCCTTGCCACCCTGCTTCTCGGATCCAGTGGCCGCCATGCTCGAAATCCTACTGGTCCGGGAAAGATCGACTCACACCGATTACGTACGGTGACCAGTTGTGCCTCCGGCCGGCCCGGTCACGGGCCGGCCGGAGGCCGGAGTCGCGTGCGTGAGCCGGCCGGTGCCTAGGGGCGCCAGGCGGCGAGCAGGCCGTCGTACAGCTCGGCGTCGGTGAGCTCGCGGGGCGTGGGCCCCGCGTGGAAGAACGCGGCGTTGTCCGCCTTCAGCTTCCGCAGGTAGTCGAAGCCCTTGGCGTCGTGCTCGCCGAACGCCACGAACTGGAAGAACAGCGGCAGTCGCGCCGCCTCCGCCAGCGCCTGGGTGGCCGGGCCCTTGGTGTCCGGGGGCCCGTCGGTCTGGAACACCACCAGCGCGGGGTCCGTGCTGCCCGACTTCTCGTAGTCGGCCACGACCTCCTCGACGGCCCGGTGGTAGCTGGTGCGGCCCATCCGGCCGCACGCCTCGTGCAGCTCGTCGATCCTGCCGTCGTAGGCGTCGAGGGTCAGCTCGCCCGTCCCGTCGATGTCCGTCGAGAAGAACACGACGTGCGCGGTCGCCTGCGGATCGGTGTGCGCGGCGAGCGCGAGCACCTGCTCCCCGAGGCTCTGTGCGGAGCCGTCCTTGTAGTACGGGCGCATGGAGCCGGACCGGTCGAGCACGAGGTACACCCGCGCCCGCGCCCCGGCGATCCCGGCCCGTCCGAGCGCGTCTCCCGCGGCCCGGTAGGCCGCGGCCAGCCCCGCAGGGACATCGGCGGCACGCCCGTCACCGGGGGCGGGGGCGGCGGCAGCTGCCGCGGGGGTGGGGGTGGGGACGGCGGTGGGTTCGGGCGTTTCGGCGAGTTCCGGTTCTTCGGCCGGTTCGCTGGCTTGAGCCGGGTCGGTGGCTTCGGCCGGGTCGGCGGCTTGGGCCGGGTCGGTGGCTTCGGCCGGTTCGGTGGGGGCGGTGGGCTCGGTGGCTTCGGCCGGTTCGGCGGAGACGGGGTCCTCGGCGGTCCCCACGGCCGGCTCGGCGGTGGGCTGGGGCTTCGGCTCGGGCTCGGCGGCCGGCTCGGGCTCGGGCTCGGCGGTCGGGCCGGGCTCCGGTTCGGCGGTGGGCTGGGGCTCGGGCTCCGGCTCGCCGGCGGCCGCGGACACGGTCTCGGCGGCGTGCTCGGGCTCGTGCTCGTGCTCCAGTTCGGGCGCGGGTCCGGCGGCGGGCTCGGTTTCCGGTTCGGGCGCGGGTTCGGTGGCGGCCACGGGTTCGGTGGCGGGCTCCGCGGGGACGTCGACCGTCTGCTCGGGCTCGGCCTCGTCCTCGGCCTGGGACTCCGGCGCGCTCTCGGCGGCGTGCGCGGTCTCCGGCTCGGACTCGCCGGCGGCTGCGGGCTCGGTCGCCGGTTCGCCGGCGGTCTCGGGCTCGGGCGCCGCGTCGGCCGCCGGCTCCGACTCCACGGGTTCCGGTGCGTCGGGGTCGACGTCCACCGACCCAGGGTCGGCCGTGGCGGCGGCCGATGGCTCGGGCGACTCGGGGTCGCCGTCCACCGTCTCGTCCCCGGCCCCGGCGGCTGCCGCCCGCTTCGGCGCGTCCGATCCCACCTCCACCCGGTCGAACGCCGCAGCCACAAGATCGTCCGCCATGGACCCACCCGCCGAAGGCGAGCCCGCCGCAGGCGAGGACGCGGAGGCGGGGGAAGGAGCGGAAGGAGCGGCCACGGACTCAGCCTCAGGCGCCGGGGAGGGCGCAGGCCCCGGAGTGGCCGCAGGCGCCGCAGTGGCCTCGGGCTCCGGAGAAGCCGCAGCGGCCGCAGGAGCCGAGCCCGCGTCGTCCACCGGGGCACCCGACTGCGCCCGCTTCCGAGACCGCCCTCCCCACGCATCCCGCAGCCGACTCAGAATGCCCATGTGCACAACCCTCCGCGTGACGTGCTTCCCAAGATCCCTGGTAATCCATGGCCAGGACGGACACGTAAGGTTAGCCCCCACGGCACTCGATCTTGGGAAGGGTGGCGGACCGCCGGGGACGCGGGACACCCGCACGTCCCCACACTCCCGGCATTCCCTACAGGTTCGTGAGGTCGGCCCGCAGCAAGCGCATGTCCTCCTCCCGCAGTGCGGGAGGAGACCGCCGCAACCACGCACGGTAGGCGGGCGCTTCCCACGCCACCTCCCAGTACGCCTCCTCCAACTCCGCGAAGACCGCGTCGGCCTCCGCCTCCGAGCGGGCGGCGAGCAGCAGCCGTACGCCGACCGGATCGCCCTCCAGGGGCCGTATCACCAGGTCGGGCCGGGGCCGTGAGGTGGGCTGGCTGACCGTCACCACATCGCCGGTGGCGACCAGGGAGCAGGCGGTGAGGTAGTCCCCGTGCAGCATGCACGGGTCGAGCCCGGCGTCCCGGAACACCCGGCACATCGCGTCCCACTCGCCGTCGACCGTGGCGTCCACCATCCACCGGTCCCCGGCGAGGTCGGACAGCCGCACCACCGGGCGGGCCGCCGCCGGATGGTCCGCGGCGACCATCACGAACTGCGGCTCACGCTCCACCAGCACCCGCACGCACAGCTCTTGGGGGATCCGCAGCGGGCTGCCCTCCACCTCGTGGACGAACGCCACGTCGAGCCGGCCGGCGGCCACCATGCGCAGCAGGGCGTTCGCGGAGACGTCCATCTGGAGGGTGGGTTCACCGCGCGCCGGCCCCGCGCGTAATCTGCGCAGCCAGCCCGGTATGGCGCGGCTCGCGGTGGCGCCGATCCGCAGGTGGGGGCCGCCGGCGGCGCGTGCCGCGGCCGAACGGGCCTCGCGGACCAGCGCCGACAGCTCGGCGACCAGCGGCCGGGCCCGGCTGAGCACCGCCCGGCCGAGCGGGGTGGGCCGGCAGCCGGTGCGCTCCCGGGCGAAGAGCTGCCCGCCGAGGGCCTGCTCGATACGGCGGAGCTGGGTGCTCAACGAGGGCTGGGCCATGCCGAGTTCACGCGCGGCCTTGTGCAGGCTGCCCGTGTCGGCGATGGCACACAGCACACGCAGGTGCCTGACCTCCAGCTCCATGGCCCGAGATTAGGCCCGCCCCCAGCGCCGCGCCAGATGGTCAAACCGGGCCAGAACGCCACTAGTCCGGGGCTGATAGCTCCGGACTATCCCCAAGTGCCATCATCCGCTGGGCCGGAGTGCTCCGTGACACTCCTGCTACCGACAGTTCGTTCTCGACCCCACACATGAACGACTAGGAGCCCCCACATGTCCAGCAGGAAGCCCTCCAAGAGACTTCTCGCCCTGGTGCTCGGCCTCGGCCTCGCCTCCGCGGCCCTGACGACCGCGGGCCCGGCGCTCGCGCAGCCGGCCGCCCCCGCCGCCCCCGCCGCCACCACCGCCTCGTACGCGCGGTACGCGGGCTCGGCCGAGGACGCCGCCAACACCAGGGCGTTCTTCGACGCCGTGCTCAAGTCCGTGGCGGAGAAGCGGGCCGCGAACCCGAGCCTGCAGGCCGTCACGATCACGTACAACCCCTCGGGGGCGCCCACCTACCGGTCGCAGATATCCAGCGCCGCGCAGATCTGGAACAGCTCGGTCACCAACGTGCGGCTCGCCGCGGGCGGCAGCGGCTCGGACTTCTCCTACCGCGAGGGCAACGACCCGCGCGGGTCGTACGCGTCCACGGACGGCCACGGCCGGGGCTACATCTTCATCGACTACGCCCAGAGCCAGCAGTACGACCAGATCCGCATCGTGGCGCACGAGACCGGTCACGTGCTGGGGCTGCCGGACCACTACTCCGGCCCGTGCAGCGAGCTGATGTCCGGCGGTGGACCCGGCCCGTCCTGCACGAACCGGTACCCGGACTCGAACGAGCGGGCGCGGGTGAACCAGTTGTGGGCCAACGGGTTCGAGAAGGCGCTGCAGAAGCTGAACAAGGTTCACTGACGTGTTCCGGCCGGCCCGGCTCGGCTCCGTCCGGCGCTCGCGCGCGGGCGGCCTGTCGGCCGGGCGGGGCCGGTCCGGTCGGTCCCTTGCGGTTCGTGTTCCGGGTGCGGGCCGGTGGGGTTTCTGCGCAGTTCCCCGCGCCCCTTTGGGGCGGCCGGCCCTTGCGGTCCGTGTCCCGGGTGCGGGCCGGTGGGGGCTGATCGCTCCCCACTGCCTGAAGGGCGCGGGAGGTGCCCCGGTTCCTCGCGCCCCTTCCTCGGCGTCCGGAACGCTTCCGGGCCCCGCGCACCCGTTCCGCCAGCTCCGGCCTCCCCCGGCCGTCACCCCCCACCGGTACGGGCCGCTCTCCCACCGTGCGGTCCGTACCGTCACGAACGGCCCGGGGAGGCCGGTTCCATGTCCGGATCCGGGGTGTGCCTCACTCCGTTCCGGCGGCTGGGTGTGGCGTGGTGTGCAGGGTGAGATCCGTGAGGAGCGCGCGGTGGTCGGTGCCCGGTAGTTTCAGGAAGCGGGCGCCGCGGGCGGAGAAGTCGGCGCTGACGAGGACGTGGTCGATCTGCGCGCCGAGTGTGGGCGTGGTGCGGGACGGCCAGCTCGGGGCCCGGGCCGCGCCGGCGAGCCGGGCGCCGTCGCGCAGGCCGGTGTCCAGGATGCGGCGGAACGCCGCGTGGTCCTGGGTGGCGTTGAAGTCGCCGGCGAGGATCGTGGAGCGGTGCTCGGCCGCGGCCGCCGCGGCGAAGCCGCGCAGTGCCCCCAGCTCCGTGCGCCAGCGGTCGAGGCCGCGCGGCAACGGCGGCATCGGGTGCGCCAACTGGAGCCGTACCGGGTGGCCGCGCACGGTGGCCGTGGCGCCCGGCATCGCCATGGTGCCCCGGACCGGGGGTGCCGGGGTGAGCGGGTAGCGGCTGAGGATCACGGAGCCGTGCGAGCCCGGCGCCCTGGCCTCCCGGCGGTACGGGTACGTGCCACGGGGACCGGCCTGCGGATGGTCCCGCCCGGCGGACTCCGGCGCGCCGAAGGCTCGGTCCAGCACCTGGAAGCAGTGGCCGTCGCACTCCTCGACGAACACCAGGTCGGGGCGTTCGCGGCGGACGGCGCGGGTGAGGGCACCGGTGGCGCGGCCGTGCTCGACGTTCGAGGTCAGCACGCGGAGCTCGGCGACGGGCAGGCCGTGCGGGTCGGAGACCTTGCCGTAGGGCTCCGTGTACCAGGCGAGGGCGGCGAGGGCCGCCAGGGACCAGACGAGGCCGGTGCGGGAGCGGGCCAAGGCGGAGAGGAGGAGGGCGAGGGCGGTGGGGGCGATCAGCCAGGGCCAGAACGCGAGGAGCTGGGGGACGGGCGTGACGGCGTCCGTGTCGGTGGCCCGGCAGATGACGACCGTGGTGACGGCGGCGAGGAGGAGCGCGGCGAGCCAGGCGGCCCCGGGGTGGCCCCGGCGCCGCGCCGTGCGGCCGTCGCCGGGCGCGGCCCCCTCCCCGCCCGGCCACTCGGCCGGCGGCCCGTCGACACTCCCACGCCTGCTCATCCTGGACGCATCTTCTCGCACCCCGTGAGCCCCCGGGTGGCTCGTGGTCCGCGCGCCCGCGCGGCGGAGCCGCACGAGGCCCCCGGCCGGAGGGAGCCGTCAGCGCTGTGAGGTGTGCTCCTCGACGATGCGGCGGACGGAGGCGACGACGGCTTCCCGCAGTTGCCGCCACCGCTCGGCCGTCCACGGCGCACCGCTGTCGGCGATCTGGAGGCCCAGCGGGGTGAGCACGTGGACGTGGTGGACGGCCCAGACCAGGGCGTAGAGGTCGGCGGCGGCGAGCGACCGGTCGGGCTGGGCCTCGGCCAGCGCGCCGAGGCGCTGCCGGTAGAAGTCGAGCTCCGGCTGGGTGGGCGCGGGGCGTTCCAGCTGGCGCCACAGGGTCAGGCGCACGCGGTCGGGGTCGGAGGCGTAGTAGTCGAAGACGGCACCCGCGTGCCGCGGAAGGTCCTCCAGGGAGACCGGCACCGTCTCCAGGCTGAGCTCCAGACGTGTGGTGACGACGTGGTCGAAGAGGTGTTCCTTCTTGCCGAAGTACTCGTAGATCGCGCGTTTGTTGGCCTTCGCCTGCTCGGCGATCCGGTCGATGCGGGCGCCCGCCAGGCCGTGGGCGGCGAACTCGCGGTACGCCGCTTCGAGGATGCGCGCCTTGGTGGCGCCGGAGTCGTTGACCACGCGACCAGCATACCGAACGAACTAGTTCTTGATGAGGTCGGATGCGCGCTCCGGCAGCCGACCCCGCCACGGTCGCCGTGGGCACCTTCCCCCGCGCCTTCCACAACACCGGCCAGGTCTGCGTGGCCCCCAAGCGCGTCTACGTCCCCGAGACGCTGCGCGCGGCGGTCGTCGAGGCGTTCGCGGAGCTGGCCCGCGGTGCTCGCGTCGGCGACGGCGCCGACCCCGCGACGCAGTACGGCCCGCTCAACAACCGCCCCCAGCGCGAGCGCGTCGCGGAGCTGGTCGGCGACGCGGTGCGGCAGGGGGCGAGGGTCGCCGCCGGGGGCCGCGAGATCGAGGGGAGCGGCTTCTTCTACCAGCCCACGATCCTCACCGACATCAGCGACGGCGTCCGGATCGTCGACGAGGAGCAGTTCGGGCCCGCGCTGCCGATCATCGGCTACCGCGACGTGGCGGACGAGCTGGCCCGGGCGAACGGCACCCACTTCGGACTCGGCGGCTCCGTCTGGGGCGGCGACCCCGAGCGCGCCGCCGCGGTGGCCGGCTGCGCGGTGGTCGCGCTCGGCTGGGTGCTGAGCGTGCCGCTCATGCACACGGCCTGGGAGCTGGTGGCCGCCGGCTGCCTCACCGGGTCCGGTGCCGGGCTGGCCTACGCGGCGATGCCCCTGCTGGTCATGGCCGCCGTACCGGCCGACCGGACGGCGTCCGCCAACGGCCTGAACACCCTGACGAGGTCGCTCGGGACCTCGTCGTCCGGTGCCGTACTCGGGATGATCCTGACCAGCAGGGTGACCGTCTTCCGCGGTGGCCTCGTCCCCACGGAGGGCGCCTTCCGCGCCGCGTTCCTCACCGCGTTCGCCGCCGCCCTGCTCGCCACCGCGACCGCGCTGCTGCTGCCCCCGGGCCGGCGTACCGGTGCCGGCGAAGGGGCCCGGCGCGCCGCACGGGCGCACCGTCGGGGGCGGGGGAGGGGCCCCGGCTCAGGGAGACGGACGCTTGCGGCGGGTGAGGCAGGTGACCGTGGCGACGGCGAGGCTCGCCGCGAGGATGCTCCACGCGGCCACCCACAACGTGTGCGTCAACGCGTCGTACACCGCCCCCGCCGCCGCCCGGGACACATCCGGCGGCAGATCCCCCAGCGCGAGCCCCCGCCCCACCGCGATCGCCCCCAGCAGCAGGCCGGACCCGAGCGCCGTCCCCAGCGCGGTCGCCGCCACCGCCCGCCGCCTGCGCACCGCGGCCAGCACACCCACCGCCGCACACACCGCCGCCGCGATCGGCAACCACACGGCCATCACCTGAAGCATCCGGAACCCCTTCCGCGACACCGCCAGGTCCTCGGAGCCGAGCAGCGTGACATCGGTGTGCTCCACCGGAATGTGCTCGGCGAACGGCACCGAGTCGTCCAGCAACTGCTGCTTGATGTGCGCGCTGATCGGCGCCAGATCGAAGTCGACCTTCCCGCTGTGCCCGCTCCGCAGCTCCCGCAGCACCGCGTCGTGGGTGGCCCGGTTCGCCGCGTTCCAGGCTGTCCGGAACGCCTTCGTCCCGGTGAACGACCGCACCGCGTCGTTCACGAAGATCCTGACGCTGCCGTGCAGCGGCCCCCGCTCGCCGGAGTCGCCGCCGTCCCGGTGGTTGTGACTCAGGTAGGTCATGATCGCGCCGGTGACGGCGTCCGCCACGTCGTCCTTGACGGCGGTGTCGTAGGCCAGCGGCTCCATGGTCGCCACATAGGTGTCGGTGTCGGCGATGTCGTGGACGGCCCAGGCGGAGACCGTCGCCAGGGGCACCAGGATGCAGGCGACGGTGATCAGCACCGTCGACAGGATGTTCCGCAGGGTGGTGCGTCGCTGGGACATACCCCAAGGCAAAAGCCCTGGTGCGCGGGGCGCGAGCGGGGGGACTGCATCCGGGTGCCGGTCGGCCGCCCGCGGCTCTCGGGCGTCAGTGCGAACAAAAGGGGTAGTGCGGGAGATAAGGATTACCGAGAGGAGTCCGCCATGACCCATGCGATCACCGCGCGCGACAACCGTGCCGCGGTTCTGCCCCGCCCCGTCCGTCCGCGCAGCACCGCTGCCTGGTCGCTGCCCCTGACGCTGGGCATCGTCTACGGCTTCTGGTCCAGCATGATCGACCGCGACGCGGGTCCCATCACCACCGGTAACGTCCTCTTCGGCGTCTTCAGCGGCCTGGCGGTCGCCGTGCTCAGCTTCGCCCTCCACCAGGTGTCACCACGGCTGCCCCGCGGGCTCCGCTCCCTCTCCTGGGGCGTCTTCGCCGGGGTGACCTTCGGCTGGATCTACAGCCTCACGGACGCACCGCACATCCGTGAGGTGATCATCAGCATCCTGACTGCGGCCGGCACGATCGCGATGACTCACTACTACTACCAGGTCACAGAGGTCCGCCCCGACCACCTCACCCGCTCCTGACCCGCGTCCACGGCAAGCACCCGCCCCGCAACGCGACAGAAGGCGTACCGGGGTCAGCTACGGAGTCACCAGCCCGTCAGCAGCAAGTGGTTGACCACGAGCGCCAGCCCCGCCTGCGTCACCAGCCACCACCGCCCAGCCGCCGCGGGCACCAGCACCGCCGCCGGCAGCAACCACAGAGCGAACGGCTGCCAGATCCGCTCCGTCTCCGCCTTGCTCATCCCGGACAGATCCGCCAGCAGGACCGCCACCAGCCCGGCCAGCACCAACACCACCAGAGCCTCAGCCCCCCGCGCCCCCGGCGCCTCCGCGCCGCGCGCCTCCGCCCCGCGGACCTCGGCCCCGCGCGCCTCCGCCCCGCGCGCCTCCGCCCCGCGAGACCCCGCCCCGCGCACACCCCGGAACCCGGCCACCCCCCGCCACCGCACCACCACCCCCGGCGCAGCCGCGAGCACCCGCCGCACCCCCGCCACCGTCACAGGCCCCACCACAAGCACCGTGCAGGCGAGGTTCGCCCAGATCCAGTACCAGTACGGCCGCACACCCCCCGCCCCCTCGTCGTACCGGGTGACGAGCAACCGGTACGCCTCCCACCAGTCGAAGCCGGCCACCGTGAACGCGGCCGGCACCACCGCCGCGCCCACGACCACGTACGGCAGCGGCCGGAGCGTCCGGGCGAGCAGCAGGACGGCCGCGGCGGGCACCGCCATGAGGGTGAGGCCGTACGAGAGGTAGCAGGTCAGCCCCAGCAGCAGCCCGCCGCCGAACGCACAGGCGGCGGGCACCCGCACCGTGCGCGTGGCGGCCAGCGCGAGCAGCGCCACGGCCCACGCGGCGACCGCGGCGAAGTACGCGTCCGCGGACACCCCCGCCCAGACCGCCATGGGCGTGAGGACGAGGAAGGGCGCCGCTCGGCGCGCGAGGGCCTCACCGGCGAGGGCGCGCAGTGCGACGAGCACGGCGGCCACCCCCGAGGTACCGGTGACGAGCACCCACACGGCCGCCCAGGCACCGCCCCGCAGCCCGAGGTGGTCGAGCCAGACGAACGTGAGCGTGGCGCCCGGCGGGTGCCCGGCGACGTGCGCGGGCCAGTGCTGCGGTGAGTGCAGCAGGATGTGGTGGGTGAAGTCCCGCAGCGCCGCGCCGACGTGGCGGAAGCTGCCGACGGACCGGAGGTACTCGTTGCCGGTGGTGAGCCGCCGCGCGACGCCCCGGTGCCAGCCGTCGATCAGGGCGAGTGACCAGGTCCAGGCGAGCGCGGCGGCCCAGGCGGCGGGGAGCAGGGCGCGCCAGCGCAGGCGGTCGGCGAGCGCGGGCCCGTACGCGATCACGGCCGCCGCGACCGCGAGCGCCGCGGGCGTCCCGGGCCCCACGTGCGGCTCCCAGGAGGCGAAGAGCGGCGGCCAGCTCAGGAAGAGGCTGTGGTCGGTGCGCTCGATGTACGTACCCACACCGGCCGCGGCGGCGAAGAGGACCGCAGCGAGACCGACGACCACCAGATCCGCCCGGCGCCCCGGGACGGGACCGCCGGTGCGGGAGGCGGACCGGCCGCCGGTCCGGGAGGTAGACCGAGTGCCGGTGCCGGTGCCGGTGCCGGTGCCGGTGCCGGTACCGGAAGGAGTCCGTTCGCCGGGGCCGGAAGAGGACCGTTCTTCGACACCGGAGGCCGGCCGGGCGCTGGTGCGGGAGGCGGGCCGTTCGCCGGTGCCGGAAGGGGACCGGGCGCCGGGCTGGAGCGGGGAGCCGTCGTCGGGGATCGCGGGCGTCACCTTCGGCACGCTAGGCGCGAAACGCGCCCCAAGCCCCGATTGACGGCCCCCTGTCACCGAACCGTCAGATCCCGCCACCCACCCGCTGCCACCTCGCCGCCCACCCGGCCGTACCCGCCACGACGTCAGCGTTTCGTCATCGGGGAAGAACCCTGGATCGGCCCGGCACCGGCTTACGGTCGCCCCATGCTCGACCTACGGCACCTCGATCCACGGGACGACAGACTCCCCACCTCCCCCCGTTTCTGGCGCAGCCCACTGCGCGGCCCCTGGCTGACCTCGCTGCTGGGTGTCGTCCTGCTGGGCGGGATCACCCTGGTCTTCGTCACGGGGCTGCTCTCCTACGCCGCGTACAACCCCAATCTCGGCGGCGTCAACGACCAGACCCCGGACAAGGGCCTGCTCGGCTTCTACCTCTTCTCCTGGCCGACCCACCCGCACTGGCTGTACCGGCTGACCCAGGGCGTACACGTCACGCTCGGTATCGTGCTGATCCCGGTCGTGCTGGCGAAGCTCTGGTCGGTGGTGCCCAAGCTCTTCGAGTTGCCGCCGGCCCGCTCGATCGGGCATGCGCTGGAACGGATCTCGCTGCTGCTGCTCGTCGGCGGCATCCTCTTCGAGCTGACGACCGGCGTCCTCAACGTCCAGCTCGACTACATCTTCCCCGGCTCGTTCTATCCACTGCACTTCTACGGCGCGTGGGTGTTCTTCGGCGCGTTCCTGCTGCACGTGGTGCTGCGGGCGCCGCAGGCCGTGCGGGTGCTGCGGGACGGCCGGTGGCGGACCGGCGGCGCGGGCCCCGCGGCCGAGCGGGTCGCGGCCGAGGCCGAGGGCCTGACCTCGCCCCGGCCCGCCGCGGCCACGCTCAGCCGGCGGGGCTCGCTCGGCCTGGTCGGGGCGGGCTCGCTGGCGCTGCTGGTGGTGACCGCCGGGCAGAGCATCGGCGGTCCGCTGCGCCGCCTCGCGCTGCTCGCCCCGCACGGCTGGAGCAGCCCGGACACGGGCGCGAACCGCGGCCCCAACTCGTTCCAGATCAACAAGACCGCCGCCTCGATAGCGATCGACGACCGGGAGACGGGCACGGCCTGGCGGCTCACCGTGCAGGGTCCCGGGGGCACGGTGCGCCTCGACCGGGCGGCGCTGCTGCGGATGCCGCAGCACACCGCGGCGCTGCCGATCGCCTGCGTCGAGGGCTGGTCGACCGACGACCAGCACTGGAGCGGGGTACGGCTGCGCGACCTCGCCGCCCTCGTGGGCTACGCGGCGGGGGACGACTACCGGGACGACGGAACCGTGCGCGGCGGCGGCCGGCCCGCGCCGGATGTGTTCGTCGAGTCCCTCCAGCGCCGCGGGGCCTTCCGGAAGGCCGCGCTCCGTTCCAACCAGGTCCGTGACGCCCGCTCACTGCTCGCCCTGCGGGTCAACGGCGCCGACCTCTCCCCCGACCACGGCTTCCCGGCCCGCGTCATCGTCCCCGCCGCGCCCGGTGTCCTCAACACCAAGTGGGTGTCCGGCCTGACCTTCGGAGACCTGTGATGACCGACGACCACGACCCCGGCGACGCCCACGCGGACGGCTCGGGCGACGGACCCGGCGACGCCTCCGATGCCTCCGGCGCGTCCGGCGCGTCCGATGCCTCCGGCGCCTCCGGCAACGGCTCCGATCGCGGCCCCGGCCCCGACGACCACCGACCTCGTGGGGCCCGGGGCCTGGACGGCGCCCAGGCCCCGGGCGGCTCCCAGGCGCCGGGCGGCTCCCACGCGCCGGGCGGCGCCCTCGCGCGGCGCGCGGCGCGCTGGTACGGCGAGGGGCCGCTCCAACTGGTGCTGCTCGTCGTCTCGTTCGCGGTGGCGGCGTACGCGGGCGTGCGGCTGGTGCACGGCGCGGACAGCGCGCTCACGCTGGTGCTGTGGTTCGTCGGTGCGGCCCTCGTGCACGACCTGGTCCTGGTCCCCGTGTACGGGTTCGCCGACCGCGCCGCCCAGGCGGTGTTCGCCGTGGGCGCGTACGCGCGGGCCGGCCACGGGCGCGAGGACGGAGCCCGCGAGGACGGAGCCGGTGGCCGGGCGGACGTGCGCCGGCGGCGCCGTACCGCCTGGCTGAACCACCTCCGCGTGCCCGCCCTCCTCTCCGCCCTCCTCCTGCTGGTGTACTTCCCGCTGATCTCGGGGCAGCGCAGGGCGCACTACGAGTCGGCCACGGCCCTCACCGGCAGCGGCTTCCTGTCCCGCTGGCTGCTGATCACGGTCGGGCTGTTCGCGCTGTCCGCGCTGTGGCTGGTGGCGCGGATCGCCGGCGGCCGGGTGGCGCGCCGGCGCAGGGCGACGAAGGACCGGCCGCCGGCGGTCCACTGACGCACCGTGTGCCAGCCGAGCCGGCGCGCGTACCGGAGCAGTGCCGGGGTGCCGACCCGGGCCCACGGAAAGAGTGAGCCCGCGGCGCCCCGGCCGTCGTCCACCCGGACCAGCACGCGTTCGTCGACGTCCACCGGAGCGGTCTCGGCGAGCAGCAGCCCGCCGGGCGCGAGCAGGGTGCCGACGCGGGTGATCAGGGCGAGCGGGTCGCCGCCGATGCCTATGTTGCCGTCGATCAGCAGGGCGGTGTCCCAGCGGCCCTCGCCCGGCAGCGGCTCGAAGACGGAGCGCCGCAGGGCCTGCCCCTCCCCGAGCTCTCGAACGGTCTCAAGCAGGGCGGGCGCCAAGCGCCGGACGGTGTGCGCGACGGCCGCCTCGCTGACGTCGATGCCGAGCACCCGGTGGCCGCGCGCCGCCAGCTCCGCGACCAGCCGGCCGGGACCGCAGCCGATGTCGAGCACGGTGCCCTCGCACTGCCGCAGCGCGGACAGGTCGGCCGCGTCGGGGCCCGCGCACCAGCGCTCCACCTCCAGGGGCAGCAGCCAGCCGTCGGTACGCCGCAGGAACAGCGGCCCGCGCCCGCTGCGCAGCGCCTCCGCGTACGGGTCGACGGGTCCCACGGACCAGGACACTCGTTCCGCTGTGCGTTCCACTGTGCGTTCTGCTGTCCGTCCTGCTGTCGGTTCCGCTGTCCGGTGGGACATCTGCTGGGGCGTCTGCGGGGGTGTCTGACGGGGCGCCTGTGGGGACGTCCGTCCCGCTGTCCGTGCCGCTGTCCGTGCCGCTGTCCGTTCCGCCGGCCGCTGTGGCGTCCGCTGCGGCGTCTGCTGGGTGGTCCGCTGCCGCATCCGTTCCGTCCTCGCCGGGCTCATCGGGCGCCAGCCCGGGTGAGGTCGGCCAGGGTGGCGGCGAAGCGGGTGGCCGGGGCGTCCGCGGCGACCTTCTCGGCGTCGTCCGGGGTGTCCACGTCCCGCAGCGGGGGCAGGTCGCGCACCCGCAGCCCCGCGTCGGTCAGCCGGGCGCGCTGGACGGCGCCGGTGGTGGCGGTGGACATGGGGACGCCGCGCAGCAGCGCGGGGTCGGGCGCGGCCAGGCCGAGCGCCCAGAAGCCGCCGTCCTCGGCGGGACCGAACCACGCCTCGCAGTCCCGCCACGCGTCCGGGCGGAGCGCCGGGGCGAGGAGTGCGGGTGTGAGCTGCGGGGTGTCCATGCCGACCAGCAGGGTGGGCCCGGTGCACTGCGCGAAGGCAGCGGCCAGCCGCTCGTCCAGGCCGCCCGCCGCCTGCGGCAGCACGTCCACGCCCGGGGGCAGCCAGGGGCCCGGCGCGCCGTCCAGCACCAGCACGCGGCGGCGCGCGGGGACGGCCAGGACGGTGTCCAGGGTGTCGGCGAGGGCGGCCGCGGCGAGCCGGGCGGCTTCCCCGGGGGTGAAGCGGGGGGTCAGCCGGGTCTTCACCCGGCCCGGGCGGGGTTCCTTGGCGATGACCAGCACGGTGGTGCCACCACGGCGCCGGGCCGGGCCGACCCCGACCGACGCCGGGGTGGGCCGTGCGGGGCCGGATGGCGCCGGGGTGGGCCGTGCGGGGCCCGATGGTGCCGGATCCGGTCGTGTGGGGCCGGATGGCGTCGGGGTGGTCCGTGGTGCCTCGGCCGGTGCCGGCTTGGTCGGTGCGGTGTCGGTCGGCGCCGGGACGGCCCGTGTGCGCCTGGGCGGCGCGGTGCCGGCCGGCGTCGGCCTGGTCCGTGACGTTCCGACCGTTCTCCCGGTCCTCTGCGCCGCGCTCATGGGGCGGGGGTTTCTGTGTGTGCGGGGTGTGCGGGACGTGCGCGGTGCGCTGCGGTGGTGCCGGGCCCGTCCACAGGGTGCGCGGAGGAGCGGAACGGGGCCGATCGGCCGCCCGCCGAGGGACTCGCGGAGGGGCCCGCCGAGGGGCCGGTCGCGGGGCCCGCCGAGGGGCCGGTCGCGGGGCCTCCCTCGGGCGCCGGTTCCGCCAGGACCTTGCGCATGTCGCGCACCGCGTGCCAGGTGCCCCGCCAGGTCCCGGTGACCTTGGACTTGCCGGCGCGGGGGCGGTACGGCACGTCGTGTTCCGCGATCCGCCAGCCGGCGTCGGCGGCGCGCACCACCATCTGGAGGGGGTAGCCGCTGCGCCGGTCGGTGAGGTCGAGGCCGACGAGTGCGGTGCGCCGGGCGGCGCGCAACGGGCCCAGGTCGTGCAGGCGCACGCCGGTGCGCCGGCGCAGCATCCGGGCCAGCACGAAGTTGCCGACGCGCGCGTGCGGCGGCCAGGCGCCGCGCTCCTGTGGCCTCCTGCGGCCGAGCACCAGGTCGGACCGGCCCGCCGTCACCTCCCGTACGAACGGCGCCAGCAGCGCCGGGTCCAGGGACGCGTCGCAGTCGCAGAAGCAGACGATCTCCGCGGTGGCCGCGGTCAGGCCCGCGTGGCAGGCGGCTCCGAAGCCGCGCCGCGCCTCGTGGACGACGGTGGCTCCGAGCGTCCTGGCCAGGTCGGCGGAGCCGTCCGTGGAGCCGTTGTCGACGACGATGGCGCGCCATCCGCCGGGGATGCGGGAGAGGACCCACGGGAGTGCCTCGGCTTCGTCCAGGCAGGGGAGGACGACGTCGACGGTGGGGGAGGCCTCGGGCGCGGGCGCGACCGGTGGTACCGGCACGGCCGACGGTGCCGGCACGGCCGACGCGGCCCGTTCCCGCGGGGCTGGTCGGGGTGGGGGATCTGAGGGAGTCACGCCCCTCACCCTACGGACGCAAAACGGGCAAATCGGGTGGCGGTGCCTTACGAAACTCGGACGTCGGCGGCCGCCGGCCGCGATGGGGCGGGCGCGGGGCCGTGGGGGCGGGGTTGGGCCGATCGGGTGAAGCGTGGGAGCGGGCGCCGGCGTTCAGCGGGCCGGCGCCCGGCCGGTCGGCTTCACCCAGGAGACGTCGGGCGCTGATTCCAGGTGGATCGTATGCGCCTCGTGGGTCACCCGGAGTCGGAAGTCGGTGACCCCCGGCGAGCCCTGTTCGCGCCAGTCTCCGACAGCGCGCTCGATCACGTCCCAGATGTGCACGGGGCCGCCCTGGCGAACGGTGAAGCGGGATGTGTCTCTCACTGGTCGCTGTCGTTCCCCGTGTCCTGGTCTCCGCCGCCGCCGGGACCGCCCGGACCGGCACCGTCATTCGGGTTCCCCGTGCCGGTTGGCGGGTTGGTTCCCGTGCTGGTGCCGTGCCCCGGCGCCTCGATCACTGCGCCACCGGCGTCCAGGTAGCGCGTGGTCTGCGTATCGGGGTCCAACACGGCCCGAGCGTAGACCGTGGAACCGCTCGCCGGATACGGCGCCAGGCGCCGTACTCCCCACGTGCGCGGGGTGGAAACGCCGTTCGGCAAAGGAGTGCCGGCCGGCAACCGGTCCGAGTGAGCGAACACTGAACTGTCCCTCCGTTGGTTCGGTTGGATATCGGTTACGCCCGTTGAGGGCGTCGTGGGGGTGCGACCCTGACCCGAACGGTCGCCATGGGGTGGTGCTGAGGTCGGTGGTGGACTCGCAGCGGGCCTGCACCCACCTCTGCGGCGGGGAGCGCTCATCTCACAGGTAGAGCTGTCGCTTGCAGCGCTTGCAGTAGGTCTTGCCGTCGCGCTGCACGATTTTCCGGTGGTCGCAGTTCTTCTCTTCTGCCTTCGGCATGGCGTCTTTCGGCCGATCGTCAGTGGTCGGGCGGAGCGTGCTCGTGCGCTTGATGGCGACGGAGCAACACATTCGCGTCGGTCTCCTCGCTGCGATCGAACACGGCTTGCGCGGCGCGCCGCCGCGCCGAGAGCCGTGCGCACGTCGCGCATCCGGCCACGGGCACGGGCGGCCGACCGGCGCCGGACTCCGGGCCGCCGCCGGGTTCACGCATTCCCCGCGGCTTGTCCGGCGGGCCGTGCGCCCCGGCAAGGGCAGGGCCCGAATCGGTCCCGTCGACCATGGCCTCCGTGCCTCCCGTCTCTTCCCCGCACGCCTTCGACCAGGCATCGCTGAGCACCGGTCACCTTGCCGGCCTCCGGCTCGTTGACCCTGTGCCACCAGTGCACCGCCTCGGCGGCGGATGTGGGCCGTGGACGACCGGACGTTTGGGCGGACGTTTTCCCATCCGGCTCCGGGGCTGGGCAGGACGGTGGCAGAACGATCCGTAGAACGTTGGGGGGAGCACATGGGGGACATCAACTCCGGTCGGCTGGCGCGGTTGCGCAAGGCCGCCGGACACACGCAGGTGACCTTCGTCGCCGCGTTCGCCCGTGAGGCCGCGCGCCTCGGCGTCGCCGCCTCGGTGAGCGTTCGCCAACTGCGGCGGTGGGAGAGCGAGACGCCTCCGCCGTTACCGCACCCGGCCCAGCAGGCCGTTCTGGAAGCGATGTTCGGCCTACCACTGGCCGAGATGGGGTTCGAGGTTCCCGCCCATCGGAACGGAATCGCCGAAATGGGTGACGATGGAGACGTGAAACGTCGGGCATTGGTCACCGGTACCGGGGCGATCGCCGCCGCGGCGATGCTCCCCGAGCGGCGCGGCCCGCGCATCGGCGCCGCCGAGGTGGCGGCGCTCCGGCTCCGGTTGGCCGACCTCTACACCGTCGACCACCGCTCCGGAGGCATCCCCGCCAAGGCGCGGGCACTCCACCTTGAGCGGCAGATCACAGGTGCTCTGGCCAACAGCGTCTACACGAGCAGGATCGGCCGGGAGCTTCAACGCCTGCTCTCCGAACTGCAGAGCAACCAAGCGTGGTACGGCTACGACACTGGTCCTGTTGAGCACGCCCGCGACGCCTCGATAGAGGCCCTGACGACGGCCCAGCTCATCGGCGATGGCCTTTTGCAGATCTCGGCACTGGAGACGCTCGTGCTGATCGACGTCAGAACAGGCCGGCACTGGGAAGCCCGATCAGCTGTCGAGACCGCGTACAACCTGGCAGAAGAGGCGGGGGCAGGGCCGGCTGTGCGCCTTGTGATCGCTCTGCGGGAGGCGAATGTCGCCACGCACATCGGGGACACCACTGCCGCCTCTCGCGCGCTCAGCCGCGCGCTTACGTTCCAGGGCCGGAACGCAGGCGGCGACGAGGTGCCTGCGTGGGCACGGTTCGCGGGTCCCGTGGAGATCGACTACGCAACGGCGGACATGTATGCGAGGGCCGGGAAACCGCAGCGTGCTGTGCCCTTCTTACGCGCCGCCGTGGACGGGCTCGGGGGTGGATATGGCCGGAACACGGCATGGTACCGGTCGAAGCTTGCCCACACGCTTCTCAAGGTAGGAGAGGTGGAGGAGGCTTGCGCGGAGATGACGGGCGTCCTGGAGTCCTGCCGGGAAGTCGCTTCCGACCGCCTCGTCGATCGCATCCGCGGCTTCCAGAAGATGGTCCACACGATCGACACCCCAGTAGCCCGCGATCTCTCGGACCGGATACGAGAAGCCGTGCCAGGAGGCCACCCATGACGCCACCGGAGACCATCGTGATCGAGCGGATGGACGGAGCGGCAGCCGGGGATGCCGAGGCCGCCTTCCGGCGTGTCTACGCGGAGGTGTTCGCCGAAGAGCCGTACCGGGAAACGCCTGACTCGGTCGAAGCGAACTTCCGCCGCTTCCGCTCCCAGGTCCGCAAAGCGACGTTCCGCGGAGCCCTCGCCCGCACGGGCGACGGTGAACCGGTCGGCATCGCGTACGGCTATCCGCTCAGTCCGGCCACCGGGTGGTGGGACCGGTTGACCACGCCCGTGAGTGACGAGCTGCGCCGGGAGGACGGACGCCGGACGTTCGGGCTGATGGAGCTCGCCGTGCGGGCTGACTGGCGGCGTCGGGGCGTGGCGCGGCGCCTGCACGAGGCGGTCCTCGCCGGCGGTGCGGAGGAACGAGTGCTGCTCAACGCGCGGCCGGACGTCGAGGCGGCGCAGGCCGCCTACCGGGCATGGGGCTACCGCAAGGTGGGGGAGGCCCATCCCTGGGACGGAGCGGTCCTGCACGACGTGATGGTTCTCGGGCTGCACCGCACGGCCGCGTGAGGCGGGCGGGCGGCCACTCGTGGGGGCGCATGGGCCGAGGGCGTCGGGGCCTGGCCGAGGACGCGCCGGAGTCCTTACGAATCGGGAACATCGTGCGGTTCGTACCGGTGGGGAGGCCGTGGGCGGGCGGGGTGGTGCGACGCTGAGGGGTATGGCGTACTCCTCCCCGTCATCGGACCAGCCCGCGTCATCGGACCAGCGCCCGTCATCGGACCAGCGCCCGTCATCGGACCAGTCCCCGTCCCCTGACCGGCCCCCGGCGGCCGGGCCGGCCGCGGCGGCCGAGCGGCCCGCGGACCGGGCGGCGGCGGCCGCCCGCGTTCTCGTCGTGGACGACGACCCCACCGTCGCCGAGGTGGTCGCCGGCTACCTGCAACGGGCCGGGCACACCGTGGACCGCGCCGCCGACGGGCCCACCGCGCTGGAGCGGGCGGCCGCGCACCGGCCCGACCTCGTGGTGCTCGACCTGATGCTGCCGGGCATGGACGGCCTGGAGGTGTGCCGCCGGATGCGCGCGGAGGGCCCCGTTCCGGTGATCATGCTCACCGCGCGCGGTGACGAGGATGACCGGATCCTCGGCCTGGAAGTGGGCGCGGACGACTACGTCACCAAGCCCTTCAGCCCCCGTGAGCTGGTGCTCCGCGTCGGGTCCGTGCTGCGCCGCAGCCGGCTGTCGGCGTCCGGGGGCAGCCGGCAGCCCGGCGGCCTGCTGTCCGCCGCGGGGCTGACCGTCGATCCCGACGCGCGGCGCGCCACCAAGTCCGGGACGGAGCTCGCCCTCACCGTCCGCGAATTCGACCTGCTCACCTTCTTCCTGCGCAACCCCGGCCGGGCGTTCGGCCGGGAGGAGCTGATGCGCGAGGTGTGGGGGTGGGACTTCGGCGACCTCTCCACGGTCACCGTCCACGTCCGCCGCCTGCGCGGCAAGATCGAGGACGACCCCGCCCGGCCGACGCTCATCCAGACGGTCTGGGGCGTCGGCTACCGCATGGACGCGTCCGGCCGTGGCGGGGAAGCGGGAAGCACCGCCGGTCCCGCAGCCGGAGGCACCGCCGATCCCTCCGCCCCCGCGGGATCGTCCGGCCAGGTGACATAGGCCTATTTTTCCGGTTCGCCTGGTTCACGTAATTCGTCTGGTCAGGCTGCCCTGTTCGATTCGCCCGGCCCGGTCACCCCGTCCGGTCCGGCCCCCTCCTAGACTTCTGCCGGGGCCGGACGGCCCGCGGTCCCGCTCCCCGGGCCGGGCCCGCGAGGCCGCGCCTCGGCGCCGTACCCCTCCTCGGCGCCGTACCCGCCGCGTCCGCCCCCGGACCGAAGGTTCCCGAAGGGACTCCCGTGCACGCCACCCTCCTCATCGCCCTCTTCGCCTTCCTCGGCGCCGCCGCCGCGGGGCTGCTCGGTGTCGTGGTGCTGCGGGCGCTGCGGCGGCGGTCGCTGATGGTGTCGCTGGCGGTGGTCGCCGGGGTCGCGGTGACCGCGATGCTGGCGGGCACGCTGGCGGTGGCGTGGGCGATGTTCCTCTCCGAGCACGACCTGTCGGTGGTGACGACGGTGGTGGCGATGGCCGCCGTCGTCTCGCTGGCCACCGCCCTGCTGCTGGGCCGCTGGGTGGTGGCCAGCGGCCGCGCCCTGGCCGCGGCGACCCGGTCCTTCGGCGAGGCGGGCAGCTTCGCGGCCCCACAGGAGCCGGCCACCGCCGAGCTGGCCGCCCTCACCCGCGAGCTGGAGCTGACCAGCGCCAGGCTGGCCGATTCCCGGGACCGCGAACGCACCCTGGAGACCTCGCGCCGGGAGCTGGTCGCATGGATCTCGCACGACCTGCGCACCCCGCTCGCCGGGCTGCGGGCCATGTCGGAGGCGCTGGAGGACGGAGTGGTGGCCGACCCGGACCGCTACCTGCGCCGGATGCGCACCGAGGTGGAGCGGCTCAACGACATGGTCGGCGACCTCTTCGAGCTGTCCAGGATCCATGCCGGGACGCTGGCGCTCACGCCGTCCCGGATGTCCGTCTACGACCTGGTCGGTGATGCGCTCGCGGGTGCCGACCCGCTGGCGCGCGAGCACGGCGTTCGGCTGGTGGGGGACGGCATAGAGGCGGTGCCGGTGGAGGTGGACGGCAAGGAGATGAGCCGGGTGCTGGGCAACCTCCTCATCAACGCGATCCGCCGCACCCCGGCGGACGGCACGGTCGCGGTGGCGGCGCGGCGGGCCGGGCAGGGCGTGGTGCTGTCGGTCACGGACGGCTGCGGGGGGATCCCCGAGGACGACCTGCCCCGCGTCTTCGACACCGGCTGGCGCGGCTCCCACGCCCGGACGCCCCCCGCAGGCGCGGGCCTCGGCCTCGCCATCGTGCGCGGCATCGTGGAGGCCCACCACGGCAAGGCCACCGTCCGCAACGTCACCGGCGGCTGCCGCTTCGAGGTCACCCTGCCGGCCGCCGAGCCCGCGGGCTGACGGACCCCGGCCCGGCGGTCCTCCGTCCGGCGCCAAGGGGCGGGCGGTCCTCCGTCCGGCGCCAAGGGGCGGGCGGTCCTCCCTCCGGCGTCACGGGTCGGGTGGTCATCCGTCCGGCGTCACGGGTCGGGCGGTCACGGGTCCCGCGGTCATCCGTCCGGCGGTCACGCGGGGTGGCGCGGGACCTGGGCCCTGGATCGGCAACGCGTCCGGCGGTCACGCGGAACGGCGTGTGGGGCCCGGGCGCGGACCGGCAACGCGTCCGGCCGACCCCGCCCCTACTTCTCCAGCCCGATCGACTGGCAGGCCAGCTTGTACGCCGCCGTGCAGATGTCCCCGACCGTGTAGATCTTGTCCTTGACCACGGTGGACGCGATCGTCTTCCGGGTGATGGGGCGCACGGGGACGAGGTGGGAGGGGATGTCCGTGGTGGTGGCGTTCTTGGAGCGGTCCATGGCGAGGGCGTCGTACTCGATCATGCGGCCCTTGGAGATCTTGACGGCCATCTGGGCGGCCACCGCCGCCTCCTCGCGGTAGGGCTTGTACACGGTCATGTACTGCTCACCGGCGACGATCCGCTGCACCGCGGGAAGCTCCGCGTCCTGGCCGGTGATCGGCGGCATCCGGGTGACGCCGGCCTTCTTGAGGGCGGTGATGATGCCGCCCGCCATGCCGTCGTTGGCGGAGTAGACGCCCGCGATGTTCTGCGCGCCGATCGACCTGATGGCGGCGGCCATGTTGGCGCGGGCGTTCTCCGGCTTCCAGTCCACCGTGTCGTAGGACTTGGCGATCGTCACGTCCTGCAGCTCGGAGCGCGCGCCCTTCTTGAAGAGGGCGGCGTTCGGGTCGGTCGGCGAGCCGTTCATCATGACGATCTTGCTGCTCTTGTCCGCGTGCTTGCCCAGCGCCTCCATCAGCGCCTGGCCCTGCACCTGGCCGACCAGCTCGCCGTCGAAGGTGATGTAGCCGTCGACGGGGCCCTCGGCGAGCCGGTCGTAGGCGATGACGTTGATGCCGGCGGCCTTGGCGTGCTTGACGGCCGGGGCGATCGCCTTGGCGTCCACCGCGTCGACGAGGATGGTGTCGACGTCGTCCGCGTCGACCATCTTGTTCATCTGGGCCTTCTGCCTGCTGGCGCTGGAGTCGGCGTTGGCGTAGACGACCGTTCCCTTGCCGTGCGTCAGCGCCTTGACCTCCTGCTCGACCACGGGGCGGTCGAACTTCTCGTAGCGCGCGGTCTCCCTCTCGGGCAGCAGCAGGCCCACCCTGACGTCGTCGCCCTTGACCTCGCGGTGCTGGTCGGCGTCGTCGGAGCCCAGCAGGTGGCCGCAGGAGGTGAGGGAGAGCGCCAGCGCGCACACCGCCGCGGCTGCGGTCCCGCCGCGTCCCAACGGGCCCCGGGCGGCCCTGAACCGGGCGGCCGGGAACCGGTCGGAGAACCGGTCGGAGAACCGGTCGGAGAACCGGTCGGCCGGGCCCCGCGCCGCTCCGGGCGCGACACCGCGCGCCGTGCCGGGTTCAGCTGTGCCACGTATAAAGGCCTTCACTCCGGTGCACCTCCCTGGCGTGGCCACTGCACGGGCCCGAGCTGGCTGAAAGCCAACCCCGGGTGCCCCACGGCGTCAAGGAGCTAATCCTTAATGTGATGGCAACGCGTTGACTCGGTCACCAAATGAACACGTATGGCTCTCGCTCCGTGCCGCTGCGTCAGCGAAGCCCTCGCGACCGCTCAACTTCCGCCGCGCAGCGGGGCCTTGGCGAACTCCCGCATGCCCTCCTCGAAGCCGACCCTGGCCCGCCAGCCCAGGGCTGCGCGGAGCCGCGCGGAGTCGGCCGTGATGTGCCGCACGTCGCCGAGCCGGTAGCCGCCGGTGACCTCCGGGGCGGGGCCGCCGTACGCGTCGGCGAGCGCGCCGGCCATCTCGCCGACGGTGTGCGGGTCCCCGCTGCCCGTGTTGTAGGCGACCAGCGTTCCGGCGCGGCCGCCGCCGGGGCCCGCCGCGCCGTCCGGGGCCGTCACCTCCTCCACGGCCAGCGCGTTCGCCTCCGCGACATCACGCACATGGACGAAATCCCGTCGCTGCCCGCCGTCCTCGAAGACCTGCGGCGCCTCGCCGCGTGCCAGCGCCGAGCGGAACAGCGAGGCCACGCCCGCGTAAGGGGTGTCGCGGGGCATGCCGGGGCCGTAGACGTTGTGATAGCGCAGGGAGGTGGCGCGGGCGCCGGTGGTGCGCGCCCAGGAAGCGGCCAGGTGCTCCTGGGCGAGCTTGGTGGTGGCGTAGACGTTCCGCGGGTCCATCGGCGCGTCCTCGCCGACCAGACCGGGGCGCAGCTCTGCCCCGCACCGCGGGCAGCGCGGCTCGAAGCGGCCGGCCTGAAGGTCGTCGACGGTGCGCGGGCCCGGGCGTACGACGCCGTGCCGGCCGCACTCGTAGCGGCCCTCGCCGTACACCACCATCGAACCGGCGAGCACGAGTGCCTTGATGCCCCGCTCCGCCATCGCGGCGAGCAGCACGGCGGTGCCGAGGTCGTTGCAGCCGACGTAGTCGGGGGCGTCGGAGAAGTCCTTGCCGAGGCCGACCATCGCGGCCTGGTGGCAGACCACGTCGACGCCGGTCAGCGCGGCCCGCAGGGCGTCCCCGTCCCGGACGTCCGCGATGACGCGCGGCACGCCGTCCGGTGTGGGCGGGGGCGGCTCGCGGTGTGCCGCGGGCAGCAGGACGTCGTACCCGACGACGTCGTGCCCACGGTCCGTCAGCACCTCCACGATCTGCGACCCGATGAAACCGGCTGCTCCGGTGACCAGTACGTGCATGGCCTCACGCTAGAGTCCGCGGCGCCCGCGCCGCCGGTGCCGCGGCCGCACGTCACATCTCCGTAAGCTCCGGGCCCGGCCGGTCCGTCCCCCCGCGCGAAAAGGTGTGGCCGGCGGGCGGCCGGGGTGGCAGCCTTGCGGGTCGTGGCGACGGACACGACGGACACGCAGGTGTGGGACGAGCGGGTGGCGCGGGACTACGACGAGTCGTCCGCGTTCATGAGCACGCCGGAGGTGCTCGGTCCGGCCGTCGACTTCCTGGCCGCCCGCGCGAACGGCGGCCCGGCCCTGGAGTTCGCCGTCGGCACCGGCCGCGTCGCGCTGCCGCTGGCCGCCCGGGGTGTCCGGGTGGCCGGCATCGAGCTGTCCGAGCCGATGCTGGCGGAGCTGCGTGGGAAGCCCGGCGGCGCGGAGCTGGAGGTGGCCGTCGGGGACATGGCCACCACCCGGGTGCCGGGTGAGTTCAGCCTCGTCTACCTCGTCTACAACACCATCACCAACCTCCTCTCGCAGGACGGACAGGTCGACTGCTTCCGTAACGCCGCCCGCCACCTGCGCCCCGGCGGCCGCTTCGTCATCGAGGTCTTCGTCCCGGACCTCCGGCGCCTGCCGCCGGGGGAGACGGCGCGCCCCTTCCACATCGGCGCGGGGCACGTGGGCTTCGACACCTACGACCTGCCGAGCCAGCGCATGGTCTCGCACCACTACCGGATCGCCGAGGGCCGCGCGGACACGTTCCTCTCCCACCACCGCTACGTCTGGCCCTCCGAGCTGGACCTGATGGCCAGGCTCGCGGGCCTGGAGCCGAGCGAACGGTGGGAGGACTGGCGGGAGAACCCGTTCACCGCGGAGAGCCGCACCCATGTGTCGGTGTGGCGGAAGCCGCGGGGGTGAGGGGTGCGGCTGCGGGGTGCGAGCGGTGCGGCTGCGGGGTGCGAGCGGTGCACCTGTGAGGGAGTGAATGTATAGATTATTCATCGATTATTCCGTATGTCGCTTTTGGGGCTAGCCTGGTCGCGTACGAGGTACCGCATGCGCACGCGGTGGGTCGCTGCCATCGCGGAACGTGCACCCCATCGCGGAGGAGCACCGGCATGACATCCGTCCCGCACACCGCCCGGACCGCCGCCGAGGCCGCCGCCGCGGAACTCCGCGCCCACCTCCCCGCGGACCATGTCATCCTCCCCGGCACCCCCGGGTACGACGAGGCCATCCGCCTCTGGAACGCCGCCGTCACCCACAGGCCCGTCCTGGTCGTCCGCCCCACCGACACCTCCGGCGTCCAGGCGGCCGTCCGCGCCGCGCGCGCCCACCATCTGCCGCTCTCCGTCCGCGGCGGCGGCCACGACTGGGCGGGCCGCGCCCTCCGCCCGGACGGCCTCGTCATCGACCTCACCGCCATGCGCCGGACCACCGTCGACGCGGAGTACCACACCGCCACCGTCCAGGGCGGCGCCACCGCGGACGACGTCATCGCGGCCACCCTCCCGCACGGCCTGGTCGCCGCCACCGGAACCGTCCGTTCCGTGGGTCTCACCGGGCTCACCCTCGGCGGCGGCTACGGTCCGCTGATGGGCCGCTACGGCCTGGCGGCGGACAACCTGCTCGGCGCGGAGACCGTGCTCGCCGACGGCAGCGCCGTGACCGCCGACGCAAGGCGCGAGCCCGAGCTGTACTGGGCGCTGCGGGGCGGCGGCGGGAACTTCGGCGTGGTCACGGAGATGCGCGTCCGGCTGCACCCGGTGCCCAGGGTGCTCGCGGGCCTGATCCTCTACCCCTGGTCCCAGGCGGCGGACGTCTTCGAGCGCCTCGGCACCGCCCTGCGCGCCGCCCCCGACGAACTCACCGTCCAGAGCGGCCTGATCACCGGCCCGGAGGGCGAGCTGGTGGTGTTCCTGAGCCCGGTGTGGTGCGGGGTGCTGGAGGAGGGCCGGACCTACGTCGACGAGCTTCAGCGCCTCGGGACGCCGGTGCTCGCGGAGGTCGGGCCCCGCTCGTACGACGAGATGTTCGCGCTCACGGACGTCTGGGTCACCACGGGCCGCAGCTACGACCTGCGGACGAGGACGGTGTCGCGGTTCAGCCCGCATGTGATCGCCGAGTTGGTCGAGGCGGGGGACACGCTGCCGTCCGCGTCGACCGCTGTCGCGATCCACCATGTCCACGGGGCGGTCACGCGGATGCCGGACGTGGCGACGGCGTTCGGTTTCCGGCGGGCGCACTTCGTGGTGGAGATCGTGGCGAGCTGGGACGAGGGGGACGGGGGCGCGGAGCGGGCGTGGTGCGAGCGGGTGTCCCGTGCGCTCGGTTCGCACGCGTTGCCCGGGGGGTACGCGGGGTTGCTCGGGGACGATCACCATGAGCAGGTCGCGCACGCGTACGGGCCCAATGCGGCGCGGTTGGGGGCGGTCAAGGGGCGGTATGACGCCGGGGGCGTCTTCCGGGGGATTCCCCTCCCGCCCGCCCCTGAGTGACCGCACTCGGGGCTCGTCCTCAAACGCCGGACGGGCTGGTGGGTGTGGGTGGTTGTGGTGTCGTTCTCGTCTGCGGGTGGGGGGTGGTGGGGTCGCCCTCCGGGCTCGTCCTCAAACGCCGGACGGGCTGAAGTGGTGGGAGTTGGCTCTCGGGATCCGCAGGGTGTCGCGTTGTGCGGGGTCCGGGCAGCCATGCTGCCCGGACCTCACCGGGCGCACCAGGGACGAAAGGGAAGGCCTGCCACCCCCGCGCCGACCGCCCTCCCCAGCACGGCCCCGCCCCGGGGCGGGCGCGGGGGCCGGGCCCACGTAGGCCCGTCGCGTCCGGGGGCTCACCGGTCGCCGTCCGTCGCGAGGGTGCGCAGGGCGGCGCGGGCGGAGGCCAGGGAGTCGGCGGCGAACTGCTGGAAGCCGGCCAGGTGCGGGACGAGCCCCGCGATGGTCATCTCGGCCTTGACGCAGTGCACCCGCTCCTCGGCGATGCCCAGGTTGGCGAAGTAGGCCCGCAGGTAGGGGGCCTGGAAGTCGTGGTCGCGGCGGGGCGTGCCGGGGCCGTAGGCGCCCCCGCGGGTGAGGACGGCGACGACGCGGGTGCCGCGGAGGAGGGGCGCGCCGGTGTCGGGGTCGGTGAAGGCGGCCGGGAAGGTGAGGCGGTCGATCCAGGCCTTGAGGGCGGCGGGGACGGAGAAGTTGTACATCGGCGCGCCGATGAGGAGGGTGTGCGCGGCGCGCACCTCCTGGATCAGCGGCTCCGTGAGCGCCCATTCGCGCGCCTCCCCGGGGGTCTCGGCGAGCGCGGCGACCTTGTGCGGCGGGACGCCGCCGTGCCGTTCCACGCGGCGGCCGAGCGCGGCGTAACCGGGACCGATGGGCGGCACGGGGTCGGCGACGAGGTCGCGGTGGCGGTACCCGGCCGTGCCGTGCCGGGCGCGGAAGAGGTCGGCATAGAGGGTGGTCAGCTCCCGGCTGACGGACTCCTCCGGCGGGCCGGCGCTGGCGTCCAGGTGGAGCAGGACGGGCGTGTCGTGCATGGTGCGTCTCCTTCTGTCACTTCTGCTCGTGCCGAGTCGTCATGGGTGGGCGGCGGCTCGCTGCCCTGGGGGCGGTTTGTTGTCGTGGGTGCGGCGGCGCGTCGTCGTGGGAGTGGTGGCTTGCTGTCGTGGGTGCGGCGGCGCGCTGTCGTGGGAGCGGTGATTCGCCGGCACGGGACCGACGGCTCGGCATGAGGAAAGGTGACGGATGGCTCAGCGGCGGGAGTGGAACGGTTCCTCAGGACCTGCGGACGGCCAGGACGCACGCGTCCTGGCCGAACGCTTCGAGCGGGACCGCCACCGGCTGCACGCGCTCGCCTACCGGATGCTGGGCTCGGCGGCCGAGGCCGAGGACGCCGTGCAGGAGACCTGGCTGCGGCTGGGCCGGGTGGACGCGGACGGCATCGGCAATCTGGCGGCGTGGCTGACGACGGTGGTCTCGCGGGTGTGCCTGGACATGCTGCGGGCGCGGCGGGCGCGCCGGGAGGATCCGGCCGGATACGACGTGCACGGGCCGGTCGGGTACGACGCCCGCAGGCCGGACGGTGCCGCGGAGCCGGGAGGGGCAGCGCCGGAGCGGTCGCCGGAGGAGGAGGCGGTGCTCGTCGAGTCGGTGGGCCGGGCGCTGCTGGTGGTGCTGGACAGGCTGGGGCCGGCGGAACGGGTGGCGTTCGTGCTGCACGACATGTTCGCGGTGCCGTTCGAGCAGATCGGGGCGGTGCTTGGCCGCTCGGAGGCGGCGGCGAAGCAGTTGGGGAGCCGGGCGCGGCGGCGGGTGCGGGGCACGCCGGTGGTGGCGGAGCCGGAACTGGGCCGGCAGCGGCGCGTGGTGGAGGCGTTCCTGGCGGCGGCGCGCGGTGGTGACATCGCGGCGCTGCTGAAGGTGCTGGCCCCGGACGTCGTGCGCCGCGCGGACCCGGCGGCGCTGCGGCCGGGCGGGGCACCGGTGCTGCGCGGTGCCGACGAGGTGGCCCGCGAGACGGCTCTCCTCGCGGCCAACGCCGCTCACGCCGCGCCCGCCCTGGTGGACGGCGCGCCCGGCCTGGTCGTCGCCCCGCACGGCAGCCTCCGTCTGGCCCTCACCGTCACCGTCGAGTCCGGCCGCATCACGTCCTACACGGTCCACGCCGACCCTGACGGCCTCCGGTCCCTGGACCTGGCGGTTCTGAACACCTGAGCTGGGCCGTACGTCCGCGGTCCGGGGGCTGGTGGGGCTTGGTGGGTCTGGTGGGTCTGGTGGCCTGGGGGCCAGTGGGGCCAGTGGGGCCAGTGGGGCCAATGGGGCCAATGGGTTCAATTGGTCCGGTGTGTCCGGTGTGTCCGGTGCGTCCGGTGCATCCGGTGCGTCCGGTGCGTGCGATGCGTCTGGTGGTCCCGGTGGTCCCGGTGGTCCCGGTGGTCCCGGTGGTCCCGGTGGTCCCGGTGGTCCCGGTGGTCCCGGTGGATCCGGCGGGACCAGAGGGCTGGCCGGCGCCGCTGCGGGCGGTGTCGGCGGTGTGGCGCCGGTCTCCCTTGTGGGAGCGCTCTCTCACGGGTGAGGATGCCGGGGTGAGCAATGAACCGGCCGTGCGCCGCTACCGTCCGGAGGACCGCCCCGCGCTGGACGACATCTGCGTCCGCACCGGCCACCAGGGCGGTGACGCGCGGCCGGTCTACCCGGACCACGCCCTGCTGTCGACGATCTTCGCCGCGCCCTACGCCGAGCTGGAACCCGAGCTGACGTTCGTGCTGGACGACGGCGCCGGGCACGCCGTCGGCTATGTGCTGGGCACCGCGGACACCCCGCGGTTTGTCGCGCGGTTCCGCGCCGAGTGGCTGCCGAGGGTCGCGGACCGCTACCCGGTGCCGAGCGGTCCGCCGGCCACCCCCACCGAAATGATGATCACGCTCCTGCGCGACCCGGAGCGCATGGTCCGCCCCGAACTCGCCGACCACCCCGCCCACCTGCACATCGACCTGCTCCCCGAGTGGCAGCGCCGCGGCTTCGGCCGTGCCCTGATGCACCGCTTCCTGGACGAACTGCACGGCCGGGGCGTCCCGGCGGTGCACCTCACCATGGCCACCGCCAACGTCCGGGCCCGCGCCTTCTACGACCGGCTCGGCTTCCGGGAACTGGCCGTGCCGGACCCGGGCCAGGTGACGTACCTGGGGCGGCCGACGGCCCGGGAGTGACGCGGGGCGCGGTGAGACCGGCACGGCGACCGATGAGGGCGCCGGTCCGCGCTCCCCGGTACGGCTGCGGGCGTGGGCGTGGGCCCGTGAGGTGTTCCCCGGAACCGCCACCGCGGCGGCCCTTGTGGTGCGGCTCCGCACATGACGGCCGCGCAGCGCCTCGGTCAATCGGTCACACGTTCTTGAGGCGCATGTCCCGCCTCCCGCTATGGTCTCCGGGTGACCGAACTCGACACTTTGGACGCCACCCGCGAGGCCTACGACGCCGTCGCATCCCTCTACGCGCAGCAGTTCAGCGACTCCCTGCGTGACAGGGCCGTGGAGCGTGCCCTCCTGGGCGCCTTCACCGAGCTGGTGCGGACGAACGGCGACGGCGAGGTCGCGGACCTCGGCTGCGGTCCGGGCTACGTCACAGCTCAGCTGCACGGGCTGGGCCTGAATGCCTTCGGTGTCGACGCCTCGCCCGTGATGATCCGGCTCGCCCGCGAAGCCAACCCCGGTCTGCGGTTCGAGGTCGGCTCGATGGCCGCGCTGGACATCGCGGACAGCGCGCTGGGCGGAGTGCTTTCGCGGTGGTCCCTCATCCACACCCCGCCGCGGGACGTGCCCGCCGTCTTGGCCGAGATCGCCCGGGTGCTGGCTCCCGGCGGGCACCTGCTGATCGGCTTCCCCGCCACTGACGGCCCCCACCACGAGACACAGGCCTACGACCACGCGGTGGTAACGGCCTACCGCTGGTCACCCGACCGCCTCGCCGCGCTGCTGCGCGAGCACGGATTGGCGGAGGTGGCCCGTACGGTGATCGAGCCGAAGCCCACCGACAAGCGGCAGTTCCAGGAGGTTCAGCTCCTCGCCCGCAAGGCGTAGACCGAGGAGCTGTCCGGCCGATCACGTAGCTGTAAGCCCCTTGGCCGGCCTCCGCTGCCGGCGCTCGAAGAGGGCGGGGGACCGGTTCCCCGATGCGCGGGTCGGTGCGTGGGAACGGGCTGGTCGGTGCGGGTCGGTCCGTGGCGGGCTGGTCGGCGCGGCCGATCTTCCGCCGTTACCTCGATGCAGGCGGCAACTTCATCGACACCGCCGACTTCTACACCGCCGGGGAGGGGCGCGGGGAACCGCGGGACGAGCCACGGCGGAGCGGGAGGTTCGCCGCCGGCCGAAGGGGGCCGTCCCGGTCGCTCCCGGACCACCGGCCGGTGGTGGGCCACGCGCACACGCGCCTCACCGGCGTCGTAGAGTGGCCGACCGGACCGACCCGCCCACCCCGCCGTACCGGCCGAACCCCAGAGGCACCGCACCCCCATGCCCCCCGCCCCCGCCCCGCGCCCCGGCGTGAGCGTCGTCGGCATCGGGGCCGACGGGTGGGCCGGACTCACGGACCCGGCCCGGGACGAGCTGCGGGCCGCGGACGTCGTGATCGGCGCGGCCCGGCAACTGGCCCTGCTCCCCCCGGAGTGCCACGCCGAGCGGGTGACCTGGCCCTCCCCCCTGCGCCCCGCCGTGCCACGGCTGCTCGTGGCCCACGCCGACCGCAGAGTGGCCGTCCTCGCCAGCGGCGACCCGCTCTTCCACGGCGTCGGACGCGCCGTCGCCGAGGAGGCGGCGGCGCTGCACGGCCGGGGCGTCGCGGCCCCCCGCTTCCTGCCGCACCCCTCCTCCGTGTCGTACGCCTGCGCCCGGCTCGGCTGGGCCGTCGAGGACACGGACGTCGTCACCCTCGTCGGCCGCCCCACCGCCCGGCTCGCCGCCGCGCTGCACCACGGCCGCCGGCTGCTGGTGCTCAGCGCCGGCGCCACGACACCCGCCGAGGTCGCGGAGCTGCTCAGGGACCGCGGCTTCGGCCCGAGCACCCTGCGCGTCCTCGAACAGCTCGGCGGGCCGCGCGAGAACGTCGTCGGCGGCACCGGCAGCACCGCGGACACCTGGGCGGAACCGCCCGGGGACCCGCTCAACATCGTGGCCGTGGAGTGCCGCAGGGCACCCGGCGCACTCCGGCTCGGCGCCGTGCCGGGGCTGCCGGACGCGGCGTACGAACACGACGGACAGCTGACCAAACGGCACGTCCGTGCCGCCACGCTCGCCGCGCTCGCCCCCGCGCCCGGCGAACTGCTGTGGGACATCGGCGGCGGCTCCGGCTCGATCGCCGTCGAGTGGCTGCGCACCCACCCGTCCTGCCGCGCCTACACCGTCGAGCGCGACCCGGTCCGCGCCGAGCGGATCGCGCGCAACGCCGCCCGGCTCGGTGTGCCCGGACTCGGCGTCGTCACCGGCACCGCGCCCGCCGCGCTGGCCGGTCTGCCCGCCCCCGACGCGGTGTTCATCGGCGGCGGCCTGACCGCCGCCGGCCTGCTCGACGCCTGCTGGGCCGCGCTGCCGCCCGGCGGACGGCTGGTCGCCAACACCGTCACCCTGGAGTCGGAGGCGCTCCTCGCCGAGGCCCGCCGCAGACACGGCGGCGACCTCGTCCGCCTCACCGTCGCCCACGCCGTCCCCGTCGGCACCTTCACCGGCTGGCGGGCGGCCATGCCGGTGACGCAGTGGGCGGTGACCAAGCCGGAGGAGGACCGGGACGACCGTCCCTCCGACCGCCCCTCCGACCGCCCAGCCGGGTCCGTCGCCGTCCCCCGCCGGAACCGCGAGCACCCCGAGGCACCCGAGGCACCCGAGGCTGCCGAAGCATCCGCGGCCCCCGAAGTACCCGAGGCTCCCGAAGCATCCGCAGCTCCGGACGCATCTGACACCCCCATCGCATCTGACACACCCATGGCACCTGATACACCCATCGCACCTGGCACACCCGTCACACCCGACGTACCCGAGCGCCCAGGAGGCCGGCCGTGACCGTGTACTTCATCGGGGCGGGGCCCGGCGCCGCCGACCTGATCACCGTGCGCGGCGCGCGGCTGCTCGCCGCCTGCCCGGTCTGCCTGTACGCGGGCAGCCTGGTCCCGCGCGAACTGCTGGAGTCCTGCCCGCCGGACGCCCGGCTCGTGGACACCGCGCAGCTCGATCTGGACCGGATCACCGCCGAACTGGTGGCCGCCGACCGTGCCGGGCAGGACGTGGCGCGGCTGCACTCCGGCGACCCGTCCGTCTTCAGCGCCGTCGCCGAGCAGATGCGGCGGCTCGACGCGGCCGGCGTGGCGTACGAGATGGTGCCGGGCGTACCCGCGTTCGCGGCGGCCGCGGCGGCGCTGGGACGGGAGCTGACGGTGCCGACCGTCGGCCAGACCGTGATCCTCACCCGGCTCGCCCGGCAGGCCACCCCGATGCCGGACGGCGAGGACCTCGCCACTCTGGGCCGCAGCGGCGCCCTCCTCGTACTGCACCTGGCGGTGCGGTACGCGGACGAGGTCGTCGCGGAACTGCTCCCGCACTACGGCCCCGACTGCCCGGCCGCCGTGGTGGCCTTCGCCAGCCGGCCGGAGGAACTGGTGCTGCGCGGCACCCTCGCCGACATCGCGGACCAGGTGCGCCGAGCGGGCGTCACCCGCACCGCCGTGATCATCGTGGGCCGCACACTGGCCGCGGCGGAGTTCCGCGACAGCCATCTGTACTCGGCGGAACGCGAACGGCACGCCGGCGCCCCCGCCCCGCGGCTGGACTAGCCCCACCTCGCCCCGACCGCGCCGAGCCCCCCGGTTTCCTCAAGGGGCGCGGGGAACTGCGCGACCAGCCACGACGAGACGGGGTGGTCGTCACCGCCGGTGGGGGCTGTCTTGGTCGTCTGCGGGCCGCCGGCCCGGTGGTGGGTTGTCGCGGGCGGTTTCTGGCGCCGCTGCCGGGAGTGGTGGTGCCGGGGGCCCCGGTTTCCTCAAGGGGCGCGGGGAACTGCGCGACCAGCCACGACGAGACGGGGTGGTCGTCACCGCCGGTGGGGGCTGTCTTGGTCGTCTGCGGGCCACCGGCCCGGTGGTGGGTTGTCGCGGGCGGTTTCTGGCGCCGCTGCCGGGAGTGGTGGTGCCGGGGGCCCCGGTTTCCTCAAGGGGCGCGGGGAACTGCGCGACCAGCCACGACGAGACGGGGTGGTCGCCACCGGCCGGAGGGGGCTGTCTCTGCCGTGTCGGTGCCGAGCGGCCCCGCTTCTCCCAAGGGGCGCGGGGAACTGCGCGATCGGGTACGGCGAGACCGGGTGGGGGTTCCGCGTCGGCCGGGGCGCGGTCCGGGAGGGGCGCGAGGTTAGGGTGGCCGACGTGGACCTCCAGGCCGTGCGCACCTTCGTCGCCGTCGCCGACGCGGGCCAGTTCCAGGGCGCGGCGGACGACCTGTCGATCACCCAGCAGGCCGTCTCCAAGCGGGTCGCCGCGCTGGAGAGGGAACTGGGCACCCGCCTGTTCACGCGCACACCACGCGGCGCCCGGCTGACCCCCGACGGGCAGGCGTTCCTGCCGCACGCCCGCGACCTGCTCCGCGCCGAGGAACGGGCGGCCGCCTCGGTGCGCCCGGCCCACCGGGCGCTGCGCGTCGACGTGATCGGCAGGCGGCTGGGCCCCGCGGTGCTGCTGCGCGACTTCCACCGCGCCCACCCCGAGGTCGTACTGGACGTCGTGACCTACTTCGACGCCGACTCGGCCGTCACCGCCGTGCGCTCCGGCGCCATCGACGCGTCCTTCCGCGCCGTGCCCGCCCCGGGCCAGCAGCTTCCCGACGGCGTCGAGGCCACCCGCGTCTTCGACGAACCGGTCGAGCTGCTGACCGGCCCCGGCCACGAGTTCGCCGGAGCCGGCGCGATCAGCCCCACCCGGCTCGCCGGGCGCACCATCTGGATGCCCGACATGGTCACCGGCACCGAGTGGGCCGCCTACTACACCGATCTCGCCGCGGCGTTCGGATTCACCATCGACACCATCGGCCCGCACTACGGCACCGAGCCGCTGCTCGACACCGTCGCCGGCTCCCCCGCCGTGGCGACGTTCATCGGCGAGCAGACCCAGTTCGTCTGGCCCGCCGACTACGACCTGCGGCGCGTCGCCCTGCACGACCCCACACCGGTCTACCCGCACTCGCTGATCTGGCGTGCCGACAACCCACACCCGGCGCTCACCGCACTCCGCGCCCACCTCGCCGCCGCCCTGCCACCCGCCGACCGCGGCACACGGACCCCGACGACCCCACGGAAGCGGGTGACGCCGACCCCCACGACGCGGACCTGGATCCCGGTCTGGGCGCGCCGCCCGGCACCACCGCGGACCCCGGCGCCCCCACCCGCCGTCCCCGCCGCCCCCGCCGTCCCGGACCGCGGGCGGGTCTCCCGCCTGCAGTAGAACCACCAGGAGCCCGCCTCGGCCCAACTGGGGCCCGCCTCGGCCCAACCGGGGCCCGCCTCGGCCCACCAGAGCCCGCCTCGGCCACCAGAAGCCGCCCTCGGCCCACCAGGAGCCCGTCTCCGCCGTGGCCGTCGTCGGCCCACCGGCGCGAGCCGCCGGAAACCCTCCCGCCGAGCCGCCGCCCCGGCCGTACCCGCATCCGCACCGGCACCCGCACCCGCACCCGCGGCGGTGCCCGCACCCGCGGCGGTGCCCGCGCGAGCGTCCGCGTCCGCGCCGCCCGCCGTCGGCGCGGGGTGGCCCGGATACCCGGCGGCCCCGCCTCCGTAGACGAGCGACGGGCCCGGCGCGTGGTACGCCTCAGCCCTCGGTACCGGCGCGCCCGCCCCGCGGGCGGCCCGCTCGCCGCTCACCGCACGGTGCTGCGCCCCACCACCGTCCCCGCCCGGTCGATGCAGATCACGTCCACCGCGACCGGCGCGCCGCGCAGTACCGCCGTGGCGTGGTCGCGGGCGGCCTCGGCGACCAGGTCGCCCAGGGGCACGCCCGCCGCCGTGCACAGCTGGAGCGCCTCAAGGCCGGTGTTGGCGGACGCGACCGCCGCCGCCAGCGCCTCGCCCGCCCCGCCGCGCCGGGCCAGGCCGGCCAGGAAGCCCTTGTCCACCTGCGAACGCGCCGAGTGCAGATCGAGGTGCCCGGCCGCCAGCTTGGACAGCTTCGCGAAGCCGCCGCAGACGGTGAGCCGGTCCACCGGGTGCCGGCGCAGGTACTTGAGCACCGCGCCCGCGAAGTCGCCCATGTCGAGGAGGGCGTCCTCCGGCAGCCCGTACTCGGCGACGACCGTACGCTCGGACGTCGACCCCGTGCATCCGGCCACGTGCCGGCGCCCCGCGGCGCGCGCCACGTCCACCCCGCGCCGGATCGAGTCGATCCACGCCGAGCAGGAGTACGGCACGACGATGCCGGTGGTGCCCAGGACGGAGAGGCCCCCGACGATCCCGAGCCGCGGGTTCCAGGTCGAGCGGGCGATCTCCGCGCCGTTGTCTATGGAGAGGGTCACCTCCGCGTCCACGTCCACGTCGGGGTGGGATCCGGGGTCGGTGCGTCCGTCCGGGCCGGCGTGCGGACCGGGTGGCCGGCCGGCGGGGGCGGGGGCCGCGGCGCGGGCCAGGTTGGCACGGATCATCCGCCGCGGCACGGGGTTGATCGCGGGCTCGCCGACGTCGAGCGGCAGGCCCGGGCGGGTGACGGTGCCCACGCCGGGGCCGGCCCTGAAGACCACGCCCGAGCCCGGCGCGAGGCCCCGCACGGTCGCCCTGACCAGCGCGCCGTGCGTGACGTCCGGGTCGTCCCCGGCGTCCTTGACGACCCCCGCCATGGCCGCGCCGCCGTCCTCGTCCCGTTCCTCCACGGCCAGCGCGAACGCGACCTTCCGGCCGCCCGGCAGCACGATCGTCACCGGGTCGGGGAACTCGCCCGTGCGCAGCGCGACGTACGCCGCGGTGGCCGCGGCCGTCGCACAGGCCCCGGTGGTCCAGCCGGGCCGCAGGCCGCTGTGTTTCAGTTGACCCCGGCGCCCGCCCCGCGGCGCGCCGTCCGCCGCCTCACTCACGAAAGGACCTCCCCGCGATGCACGTACTCGTCCTCGGCGGCACCACGGAGGGCCGGAGGGTGGCGGAGCTGCTGGCCGCGGGGGGTGCGGCGGGTGCGGCGGGTGCCACGGACACGGTTCCCCCGGTGGGCCCGTCCGGCGTCCCCGGCCGGGCTCCGGGCGCCCCGCACGCGTCCGCTGCCCCCGGGCCCGTGCCGGAGGGGCCCGTGACGCGGGTGACCACCTCGCTCGCCGGCCGGGTGGCCGCGCCCCGGATGCCACCCGGCGAGGTGCGCGTCGGGGGCTTCGGCGGCGTCGGCCCCATGGCGCGCTGGCTGACCGACCACCGGGTCGACGTGCTCATCGACGCCACCCACCCCTTCGCCAGGACCATCAGTTTCCACGCGGCCGAGGCCGCCGACAGGGCCCATGTTCCCCTGCTGGCGCTGCGCCGCCCCGGGTGGGTGCCCACCGCGGGCGACGACTGGCATCCGGCGGGCTCGCTCGCCGACGCCGCCTCGCTGCTGCCCGCGCTCGGCACCCGGGTCTTCCTCACCACCGGCCGCACCGGACTCGCCGCGTTCGCCGCGCTGGACACCCTCTGGTTCCTCGTACGCTCCGTGGACCGGCCGCAGCCGCCCTGCCCGCCGCGCATGCGGGTGCTGCTGGACCGCGGCCCGTTCACCCTCGACGGGGAGCGCGACCTGCTGCGCCGGCACCGCGTCGACGTCCTCGTCACCAAGGACAGCGGTGGCCTCGCCACCGCGCCCAAGCTGACCGCGGCCCGCGAGGCCGGCGTCCCGGTCGTGATGGTCCGCCGACCGCCGCTGCCCGAGGGCGTGCCCGTGGTCACCACACCCGAGGAGGCGGTCGCCTGGCTACGGGTGCGGTGGGGCGAGGGGTAGCGGGGCGCCGCCCGCGCCGCCCGCGGCGCCTCTGCCGCCCGGGCCGCGTGTTCCGTCCGCGCCGTGCGGACTGTCCGCGCCGTGCGGACTGTCCGCGCCGTGCGGGCTGTCCGCGCCGTTCGCGCCGGCCGGGTCGTGAGTTCCGTCCGGGCCGCGTGTTCCGTCCGTGCCGTCCGTGTTGCGTGTCCCGTTCGAGCCCTTCGCGCCGCCTATGCCGTCTATGTCGTCCATGCCGCCTGTTCCGCCCGCGTCGTCGTCCGTGGCGCCCGCGCCGTCCGGGTAGCTGCGCGGCGTCCACGCGACCACGGTCTCCGGGCCGCCCGGGCCGCCGCGCCGCGCCGTCCGCGTCCGGGACGAGCCCACGATCAGCAGGGTGCGCATGTCGACCTCGGCCGGGTCGAGCGCGGCGAGCCGCACGACACGGACCCGCTCGCCGGGCCCGCCGACGTCCCGCGCGACGACCACGGGGGTGTCCGGGGCGCGGTGCTCCAGCAGCACCTCACGGGCCTTGCCGACCTGCCAGGTGCGGCTGCGGGACCCCGGGTTGTAGAGCGCGATCACCAGGTCCGCGGCGGCCGCGGCCCGCAACCGTGCCGCGATCACCTCCCACGGCTTCAGCCGATCGGAGAGGGACAGGGCCGCGTAGTCGTGCCCGAGCGGGGCACCCGCACGCGCCGCGGCGGCGTTCGCCGCGGTCACGCCCGGCAGGACCCGCACCGGCACGTCCCGGTACGCGTCCTGCGCCGCGGCCTCCAGCACCGCCGTCGCCATCGCGAAGACGCCCGGGTCGCCCCCCGACACCACCGCGACCCGCCGCCCGCGCCGCGCCAGGTCCAGCGCGAACTCGGCGCGCTCCGCCTCCACCTTGTTGTCGGACCCGTGCCGCCGCTGCCCGGGCCGGACCGGCACGCGCGCCAGGTAGGTCGTGTACCCGACCAGATCCTCGGCCGCGGCCAGCGCGCCCCGGGTCTCCGGCGTCATCCACAGCGGCCCGGCGGGCCCGGTGCCGACCACGACGACCTCGCCGCGCGGGGCGGGAGCCGGGTCCGGCGCGGCGTCGGGGGCCGGTGAGGTGGGGTCGCCGGTGCGCGGAGCGGCCGGTGACGGGGTGCCCGCGGCGGCCGGCCCCGCGGTGCCCGCGGCCGGAGCCCCGGCATCCGTGCCCGGGTCCTCGGCGTCCGTCCCCGGGCCCCGGGTGTCGGTTCCGGTTGTGTCCGCCCGGGTGTCGGTTCCGGTTGTGTCCGCCCGGGTGTCGGTTCCGGTCGTGTCCGCCCGGGTGTCCGTCCCGGTCGGGTCCGTCCCGGTCGCCGGGCCGGGGGAGACCGGCGGGAGCGTGCGGCGGCTCGGCAGGACCGCCACCGAGAAGTACGGCACGGACTCCGGGTCGACGGCGGCCAGTTCGGCGGTGCGCTCGCCGGACATGGTGGCCCGCTCCACGTAGCGCGCGTCGGCCAGCCGTCCCGCCCGCTCCAGCGCGCCGCGCACCGTGGTGAAGGTGCGCCCGAGCTTCATCACCACCGCGGCGTCCGTCGCCGCGATCCGTGCCGCCAGCTCCTCCTCGGGCAGGGTGCCCGGCAGCACCGTCAGCACCTCCTCGCCCTCCACCAGCGGGGTGCCCAGCCGGGCCGCGGCGGCGCTCACCGACGTCACGCCGGGCACCACCTCGGTCGGGTAGCGGTGCGCCAGGCGCTTGTGCATGTGCATGTAGGAGCCGTAGAAGAGGGGATCGCCCTCCGCGAGCACCGCGACGCTGCGCCCCGCGTCGAGGTGCGCGGCCAGCCGCGCCGCCGCCGTCTCGTAGAACTCGTCCAGCGCGCCCCGGTAGCCGCCCGGGTGGTCGGTCCCTTCCGTGGTGACGGGGTAGACCAGCGCCTCTTCGATGTGGTCCGCGCGCAGGTACCGCGCCGCGATGGACCGCGCGATCGACCGCCCGTGCCGTGCGCTGTGGTACGCCACCACGTCCGCCGCGCGGATCACTTCGACGGCCCGCACGGTGAGCAGCGCCGGGTCGCCCGGGCCGAGCCCGACGCCGTAGAGCCGCCCGGTGGGGGGCGCGCCGTCCGCTTCGGCCCGGCGGCCCTGCTGGGTGGCGGGGTGGCCCTGACCGGTGCCGGTGCGGATCTGGTTCTGTCCGGTGCCGGTGCCGGTGCCGGTGCCGGTGCCGGTGTGCGCCGTGCCGCCCGCGGCCGGGGCGCCCGGACGCGGGCCGGACCCGGTGCTCTGCTCCCTGCTCACTCCGCCTCGCTCGCTATCGCGTTGACGGCGGCGGCTGCCATCGCGCTGCCGCCGCGCCGGCCGCGCACCACCAGGTGCTCGACACCCGAGGCGTCCGCGACCAGCGCCTCCTTGGACTCGGCGGCGCCGACGAACCCGACCGGCACCCCGATGACGGCCGCCGGGCGGGGCCCGCCGGGACCGCCCTCGGCGAGGATCTCCAGAAGCCTGAAGAGGGCGGTGGGGGCGTTGCCGACGGCGACCACGGCGCCGTCGAGCCGGTCGCGCCAGAGTTCCAGCGCGGCGGCGCTGCGGGTGGTGCCCAGCTCGGCGGCGAGCGCAGGCACGGACGGGTCGGAGAGCGTGCAGACGACGTCGTTCCCGGCGGGCAGCCGACGGCGCGTGACTCCGCTCGCGACCATCTGCGCGTCGCACAGCACCGGCGCCCCGGCGCGCAGCGCGGCGCGGGCCCGCGCCACCACGCCCGGCGTGTACACGAGGTCGCGCACCAGGTCGACCATGCCGCAGGCGTGGATCATCCGGACCGCGACCTGCGCCACGTCGGCGGGCAGGCCCGCGAGGTCCGCCTCCGCGCGGATGGTCGCGAAGGACTGCCGGTAGATCGCAGCTCCGTCCTTCTCATACTCGAACACGGTCACTGTGCGCTCGCTCGGGTCGGTGGGGCGGGTACGGGGCGGGATCCGGCCGGGGGTTCCGGTGCCGGGTCGGGGACGTGGTCGGGGACGTGGTCGGCCGGTGCGGGTGCGGGTGCGGGTGCGGGTGCCGGTGCCGGTGCGGGTTCCGGGGGCGGGGGCGCGGCGGGCGTGCGGCGGACGGTGACGCGGTAGCCCGGTGGCGGCGCGTGGACCGCCTGGCTGCCGCCGGAGGACGCAGCGGCGGGCAACCCACCCGCACCGTTGGGACCAGGCGCGTCACCGGAGCCGCCCGAGCCTCCCGAGCCTCCCGGGCTTCCCGAACCGCCCGGACCATCCGGACCCGGCTCCGGCTCCCGGCCCGTCGCGAGGACGTCGATCCACTCGCCGTACGGATGGCCACAGCGCCGTTCGCACCCCGACCAGTAGACGGGAAGCCGCCGCCCGCCGGCCGGCCCGGCACCCGGGACCCGCGCCCCGGACGCCACGGCGGCCGCCGCGTCGGACCGCACGTCCGTACGGGACTTGGTGCACCCGGGCAGCCCGGTGCAGGCGCCGACGCCGTACCAGGGGGAGTCGGCCCGGGTGACGAACCCGGCCCGCTCCAGCTCCGTCAGCCGCACATCCGCGTCCGCCGCCGGGCACCCGGGCAGCAGGATCCCGCGCCACGGCGTGAGCCGCAGTTCCCCGCCGGGCGCCGGCAGCAGCGCCCGCCACTGCACGACCGAGAGCCGGCCGAGCCGGGGGAACACGGAGAGCACGACGGTCCCGTCGGGGGCCGCAAGCAGCCCGGGCCCCGGCCCCCCGTCGGACCCGCCGGACCCGCCGGACCCGCCGGACCCGCCGGACCCGCCGGACCCGCCGGACCCGCCGGACCCGCCGGACCCGCCGGACCCGCCGGGCCCGGGGCGCGCGCCGGACGCGGCGCCGGACTCGCCCTCCGCACCGCCGCCCGGCAGACCACCGGAGGGGCCGTCCGGCTCCGCGTCCGTGAGACCCGCGCGGCGCAGGGCGCCGGGCAGGTCCGGCCGGTGACCGGGGGGCAGCTCACCCACCCGCCAGGCGCCGCTGCCGGCCGCACGGGCCGCGTCGAGGAAGGCACGGGCGGCGGCGAGGGCGGCGCGGGGCACGTCGGACGCGGCGAGGACCACCCGCTGCGCGCCCACGTGCAGGACCGCACGGCCGCCGGGCGCGCCGACCGCCGTCACGTCGCCGCCGAGGCCGGCGACGTCGCCGCGGCCGTCGTCGAGCACGAACAGGAACCGGCCCGACAGTTCCGCCGTCCAGTCCTGCCCGCACAGCAGGGCGTCGAGCCGTGCGGCCCAGGCGCGGGCGTCGGCGTGGCCGCGGCCGTCCAGGCCGGCGAGCGGGGTGGCGATGATGTTGCGGACCCGCTCGTGCCGGTGCGAGGGCAGCAGGCCCGCGTCGGTGAGGAGCGCCGTCCACTCGGGGGCGTGCCGTTCGGCGAGGCCGCGGATCTCGACGTTGCCTCGGGAGGTGAGGCCGAGGCGGCCGTCCCCGAGGCGCTCGGCGGCATCCGCGAGCAGCCCGGCCTGCCGCCCCGTCAGCACACCGCCGGGCACCCGGATCCGGGCCACCCGGCCGTCCTCGGCACGGTGCAACCGCAGCGCGCCGGGGCACGCGTCGGGGGTGGACCTGCTGGGTGGGGGCATGCGGGCGAGCATACCTACGGTCTTCAGCCGAAATGTACGCACCGTCCGGCCCTCCCGCCGGGGACAGGACCGTCCACGCCGCGGAAGGCCGCGGGACCGGACGGGAGCGGACGGGCCGGACGCCGGCGGACCGCGCCTCGCCGTGGCGGACACCACAAGCTCCCGAGGCCGGATACCGTTCAAAGCCATGGCCCTCCGGAGGACCCCGACAGCCCACAAGACCGGCGGCCACAAGACCGGCAGGCCACCCGACCGGCAGGCCACCCGACCGGCAGATCACGAACCGCGGAGCCCCACCGGACAACCCACCACCGCATAACCGCAGAAACCGGTAAGGCGCGACCCGTCAGGGGGAACCGGCGGGGGAACACGCGCGGAGAGAACGGACAGGGGCGAACGGGCAGGGGAGAACCCCACACGGAGGGAACCGGGACGGAGGGAACCGGGACGGGGAGAACCGGGACGGGGAGAACCGGGACGGAGAGAACCGGAACGGAGAGAACCGGAACGGAGAACCGATATGGCAGAACCCCACGCACAGGGAACCGGCACGGAAGGCACCCGCATGACGCTGACGATCGAGGACCGTCTGGCCATCACCGACCTGATCTCGCTGCACGGACACCTCGTCGACGACGGAAGCCTCGACCGGCTCGGGGAGCTGTTCACCACGGAGGCGCTCTACGACCTGACGGATTTCGAACAGGGCCAACTGGCGGGCGTCGCGGCCATCCGCGAGGCGGCCCTGGCCCTGGGCGCGGCCAACCCGGTGGCGCACCACGTCACCAACATCGTCATCGTCGGGCTGACGGACGGCGGCCGGGGCGTCCGGGTCCGGTCCAAGGGCCTGGGCATCACCACGGACGGCGTGTGCGGCTCGGTCTCGTACGACGACATCGTGGTGCGCACCTCCGAGGGCTGGCGCATCCGCTACCGGAAGGTGTCCCCGCGCCGCGTCCCCCTGAACGGCGCGGTCCCTTCGTCCTGACAGCGGTCCCGCAGGGCCGGACCCCGGGCGCCTCCGGCACCGCGCCGGGCGACCGGGATCGACGCCGGGCGATCGGGCTCGACCGGTTGATGCCGCCGCGTCCCGACGGATACGGTGCGGCCCATGACAAGCCCTGAGTCGGACAGAGCGGAGCCGCCGGTTGCCCGGCGGCGGATCGCCCACTGACCGGTCGCCGACCGGTCCCCCTCCGACCTCGCCACCGGCAACCGGACGCACACCATCCGTGTGTCCGGCCCCCTGCTACGCGGCGCCCGCCGTGGACATCCACCTGGACGCGCGGCGCGGCCTCGCCGCCGCGCCCGTCGGCTGCCGGCGCACGGATGCCTTCCGTCCGCATCCCGCAGTGCCGAGTGCCGGAGCCGTCCGTTGCCGTTCTTCATCCATGTCCTGGGCCTTGCCGTCTTCGCGCAGGGCACCTCCGAGTTCATGCTGTCCGGGCTGGTCCCGGGCATCGCCCATGACCTGTCCGTGCCGGTGGGCGCGGCGGCGAGCCTGACGTCCGCGTATGCCGTCGGGATGATCGCCGGTGCGCCGGCGATGGCGGCGCTCAGTGCGCGGTGGTCGCGGCGGGGTGCGCTGGCGGGTTTTCTCGCCGCGTTCGTGGCCGTGCACGTCGCCGGCGCCGTCGCGACCGACTTCGCCGTGCTGTTCGCCACCCGGGTGGTGGCGGCGGTCGTCAATGCCGGGTTCCTGGCGGTCGCCATGTCCACGGCGGCCGTGCTGGCGGGCCCCGGGCGCCAGGCCAGGGCCACGGCGGTCCTGCTGTCCGGGGTGACGCTGTCGTGTGTCGCCGGCGTCCCCGCCGGGGCGCTGCTGGGGGAGCGGGCCGGCTGGCGGGCGGCCTTCTGGGCGGTGGCGGCGCTGTGCCTGCCGGCGCTGGCGTTGGTGTTCAGGTCCGCGCCGCGCGGGGCGGACGGGCGGCGGGTGTCGCTGCGGCGCGAGGCGCGGACGCTGCGGTCCCGGCCGGTGCGGCTGGCGCTGGGGCTCGGGGCGCTGGTCAACGGGGCGACGTTCGCGACGTTCGCCTATCTCGCGGTCATCGCGACCCGGGTCGCGCAGCTGCCCGGGGGTGCGGTGCCGGGACTGCTCGCCGCGTTCGGCGTGGGGGCCTCCGTGGGGGTCGCAGCCGCCGGCCGAGGGCGGGGCCTGGGGCCCGCCCTCGGTCTCCTGCCGCTGGGCTGGGCGGTGCTGGCGGTGACCGGCCCGTACCCGCCGGCGCTGTTCGCCGCGACGGTGGTCCAGGGTGCGCTGTCCTTCTTCGCCGGGTCCGTGCTGGTGAGCCGCGTACTGTCCGCCGCGTCCGACGCGCCCTCGCTGGCCGGTTCGTTCGCCACGGCGGCCCTCAACGCCGGGGCGTTCGCGGGACCTCTCCTGGCCGGGGCCACCACGGCGGGCCACGCCTACGCCCACGCGGCGTGGACCAGCGCGGCCCTGGCCACCACGGCCGCGCTCACCCACGCCACGGCACGCAACCGCCCCCCTCACCCCGCACCCCCCTCCACCCCATAGGGGCTCGCCCCCCGAGTGCCCGCCCCCACACTCGCCCGCGCCACGCACGGCGGACCACCGCGTGGGGAGGACCCGACCCGGCAGACGAAGTTCCTCCTTCCGGTCCTACTTCCCGGCCGCCGTCAAGAAGCGGGGCTGCACCTGAGCGGCGCGCCCCGGAGGGGCGCGGGGCGGGGGTCGCGGGCGTGCGGCGGTGGAGGCGGCTGGGCTCCTGCCTGCCTCCCCCAGAGGTGCCCGAGAGGTACCCCAGAGGTACCCCAGAGGTACCCCAGGCACAGCCCCGCGCCCTTTCGGGGCGCGCCCCACGCGGTGACCCGTACCATTCGGTTGACCGAGACGGCGCGGGCCCGCGCAGGGCCCGAGGGAGGAAGCCGGTGTGAGTCCGGCGCGGTCCCGCCACTGTGAACCCGGTCCGGGGTGACCCCGGACCGGGCGAGTCAGGAACTCCCGCCGTCCTCACGACCACCCGGGGCGTGGACACCCCGAGGAAGGCCCCGCATGATCCTGCTGCTGTCGACCTCCGACACGGACCTGCTCAGCGCCCGCGCCGCCACCGGCCCCGTCCGCTACCGGTACGCGAACCCGGCCCGGCTCTCCCTGGACGAGCTGCCCGCCCTGCTCGACGGGGCCGACCTCGTCGTCGTCCGCCTCCTCGGCGGCATCCGGGCCTGGCAGGACGGTCTCGACCTGCTGCTCGGCCGGGACGCGGCCGGGGCCGGGGCACCGGGCGCCGCGGCGGGTGCGGGCGGGCACGGCGCACCCGGTGTGCCCCGCCTCCCCGTGGTCGTCCTCACCGGCGAACAGGCCCCGGACGCCCAGCTCATGGCCGCCTCCACGGTGCCCATCGGCATCGCCGCCGAGGCGCACGCCTACCTGGCGCACGGCGGCCCGGGCAACCTGGAGCAGCTCGCCCGGTTCCTCTCCGACACCGTCCTGCTCACCGGCCACGGCTTCGAACCGCCCGCCCCCGCCCCCACCTGGGGCCCCCTGGAACGCACCGAACGCACCACCGGTCCGACGGCCGCGCCCGCCCCCGCAGCGACACCCGCCCCCGACCCGGCCCCCCTCCCCACCGTCGCCGTCCTCTACTACCGAGCCCACCACATGAGCGGGAACACCGCCTTCGTGGAGGCGCTGTGCACCGCCATCGAGGACGCCGGGGCGCGCGCCCTCCCGCTGTACGTCGCCTCCCTGCGCTCCCCGGAGCCGGAGCTGATCGACGAGCTGCGGGCGGCCGACGCGATCGTCACCACCGTGCTCGCCGCGGGCGGCAGCCGGCCCGCCGAGGCGCAGGCAGGCGGCGACGACGAGGCGTGGGACGCGGGCGCGCTCGCCGCGCTCGACGTGCCCGTCCTCCAGGCGCTCTGCCTGACGAGCTCCCGCAGCGCGTGGGAGGAGAACGACGAGGGGGTCTCGCCGCTGGACGCGGCGAGCCAGATCGCGGTGCCCGAGTTCGACGGCCGGCTGATCACCGTCCCGTTCTCGTTCAAGGAGATCGACGAGGACGGGCTGCCGTCGTACGTGGCCGACCCGGAGCGGGCCGCCCGGGTCGCCGGAATCGCCGTCCGGCACGCCCGCCTGCGGCACATACCCGCGGCGGACAAGCGCCTGGCGCTGGTCCTGTCGGCGTACCCGACGAAGCACTCCCGGATCGGCAACGCCGTCGGCCTGGACACCCCCGCCTCCGCGGTGGCGCTGCTGCGCCGGCTGCGGGCGGAGGGTTACGACCTCGGGGCGGCCGACCCGGAGACGGGCGTGCCCGCCGTGCCGGGGCTGGCCTCCGGCGACGGGGACGAGCTGATCCGGGCGCTGATCGACGCGGGCGGCCACGACCAGGACTGGCTGACGGAGGAGCAGCTCGCCCGCAACCCGGTGCGCATCCCCGCCGCCGACTACCTGCGCTGGTACGCCACCCTCCCGAAGGAGCTGCGGGACGAGGTCGAGCGGCACTGGGGGCCGCCGCCGGGGGAGATGTTCGTCGACCACAGCCGGACCGACCACAGCCGGACCGACCACAGCCGGACCGGCCACAGCCGGACCGCGGCGGGAGCGGGCTCCGGCGGCGCACCGACCGGGGGGGCCGGCACCGCGAGCGGCGCGGACGCCGGGGACGCCGGGGATATCGTGCTGGCCGCGCTCCGGCACGGCAACGTCCTCATCATGATCCAGCCGCCGCGCGGCTTCGGCGAGAACCCGATCGCGATCTACCACGACCCGGACCTGCCGCCGTCCCACCACTACCTGGCCGCCTACCGCTGGCTCGCCGCGCCCACCGCGGACGGGGGCTTCGGCGCGGACGCCGTGATCCACCTGGGCAAGCACGGCAACCTGGAGTGGCTGCCGGGCAAGAACGCGGGCCTGTCCGCGGCGTGTGCGCCGGACGCGGCGCTGGGCGACCTGCCGTTGGTGTACCCGTTCCTGGTGAACGACCCGGGCGAGGGCACCCAGGCCAAGCGCCGGGCGCACGCCACCCTCGTCGACCACCTGGTGCCGCCGATGGCCCGCGCCGACTCCTACGGCGACATCGCCCGCCTGGAGCAGCTCCTCGACGAGCACGCGCAGATCGCGGCGATGGATCCGGCGAAGCTGCCGGCGATCCGCGCCCAGATCTGGACGCTGATCCAGGCCGCGCGGCTCGACCACGACCTGGGCCTCGACGACCGGCCCGACGACGACGGCTTCGACGACCTGATCCTGCACGTGGACGGCTGGCTCTGCGAGGTGAAGGACGCGCAGATCCGCGACGGCCTGCATGTGCTGGGGTCGGCGCCGGCCGGCGCCGACCGGGTCAACCTGGTGCTGGCGATCCTGCGGGCCCGCCAGATCTGGGGCGGTGGCGAGGCGCTGCCCGGGCTGCGCGAGGCGCTCGGCCTGGACGAGTCCGCGGCGGCCCGCGGTGCGGCCGACGCCGCCGAGGAGCAGGCCCGCGGCCTGGTCGAGGCGATGGAGGACGCGGGCTGGGACCCGGCGGCCGTGTCCGAGGTGGCCGCGGGCCGGCCGGCGGCCGTCGCGGACATCCTGCGCTTCGCGGCCCGCGAGGTGGTGCCCCGCCTCGCCGCCACCACCGGTGAGCTGGACCGCACCGTGCACGCCCTGAACGGCGGCTTCGTGCCCGCGGGCCCCTCGGGTTCGCCGCTGCGCGGCCTCGTCAACGTCCTGCCGACGGGCCGGAACTTCTACTCCGTCGACCCGAAGGCGGTGCCGTCCCGGCTCGCGTGGGAGACCGGCCAGGCCCTCGCCGACTCCCTCCTGGAGCGCTACCGCGCCGACCACGACGGCGCCTGGCCGACGTCCGTGGGCCTGTCGCTGTGGGGGACGAGCGCGATGCGCACCGCGGGCGACGACGTCGCGGAGGCGCTGGCGCTGCTCGGGGTGCGCCCGGTGTGGGACGACGCGTCGCGCCGGGTCACCGGCCTGGAACCGGTGCCGCTCGCCGACCTCGGCCGGCCCCGCATCGACGTCACCCTGCGCATCTCGGGCTTCTTCCGGGACGCGTTCCCGCATACCGTCGCCGTCCTGGACGACGCGGTGCGGCTGGTCGCGGGGCTCGACGAGCCGGACGAGCGGAACCACGTCCGCGCCCACACCCGCGCCGACCTGGCGGCCGGGGTCGACGAGCGGCGCGCCACCACCCGTATCTTCGGTTCCCGCCCCGGCACCTACGGCGCGGGCCTGCTCCAGCTCATCGACTCCCGCGACTGGCGCACCGACGCGGACCTCGCCGAGGTCTACACGGTCTGGGGCGGCTACGCGTACGGCCGCGGGCTCGAAGGGCGCCCGGCGCGCACCGAGATGGAGTCGGCGTACCGGCGGATCGCGGTGGCCGCGAAGAACACCGACACCCGCGAGCACGACATCGCCGACTCCGACGACTACTTCCAGTACCACGGCGGCATGGTCGCCGCGGTCCGCGCCCTCACGGGCAGCGCCCCCGAGGCGTACATCGGCGACTCCACCCGCCCCGAGACGGTGCGCACCCGCACCCTCACCGAGGAGACCTCGCGGGTGTTCCGGGCCCGGGTGGTCAACCCGAAGTGGATCGAGGCGATGCGCCGGCACGGCTACAAGGGCGCGTTCGAGCTGGCCGCCACCGTCGACTACCTCTTCGGGTACGACGCGACGACGGGCGTGGTCGCCGACTGGATGTACGACAAGCTCACCGAGACGTACGTCCTCGACCCGGAGAACCGCGCGTTCCTCCAGGAGTCCAACCCCTGGGCCCTGCACGGTATCGCCGAACGCCTCCTGGAGGCCGAGTCCCGCGGCATGTGGTCCAAGCCGGACCCGCAGATCCTCGCGGCCCTGCGGGAGGCGTTCCTGGAGGCGGAGGCGTCACTGGAGGAGGGCACGGAGACGGAGGAAGGCACCTCCTGACCCTCTGGGGCGCGCCCCGGGAGGGGCGCGGGTCCGTGTTCATCGTGCGGTTCCGTCGCGTGGGCGTGACCAGCCGCGACGAGGCCGTCGGTTCGTCGCTGTCCGAAGGGGGCTGTTTCTGTCGCAGGCGGACCACCGGCGGGTGGGTGGTTGCTCGCGCAGTTCCCCGCGCCCCTTCAAGGCGGGGCTGCGCCCCGGCCCGCCGTTGGTTCGTCGCCGTCCGAAGGGGGCGGTCTCTGCCGTCTCCGGAACCACCGGCGGTGGTGGGTTGCTCGCGCGGTTCCCCGCGCCCCTTTTGGTGTGTGCCCCTACGTCGGGCGTGCCCCGGCCCACCTCAGGGGCGCGGGGAACTGCGCGATCGGCCACGACGAGACCGTTGGGTCGTCACCGGCCCGAGGGGGCTGTTTCTGTCGCAGCCAGGGCGCAGGCCAGTGGTGGGATGCTCGCGCAGTTCCCCGCGCCCCGGACGGGGCACGGAGCATACGAGCACGTCAGCTCGTGAGGACAGCCTTCATCACGGCCCCCTCGGCGACAGCCGACAGCGCGCGGCCGTGGTCCGCGAGCGGAAACGGCGTCACCAGGCCGGTGAGGTCGAAGCGGGCGGTGAGGGCGGGGAGGAGGCGGACGTACTCGACGAGGTGGGCGCCGGAGAACGCCCAGGAGCCGATGACGTCGAGCTGGCGGTGCACGATCTGGTGGGGGTTGAGGAGGGTGTCCCCGGCGTCCGTGTACTGGCCGATCACCAGGTAGGAGCCGCCGCGCCGGGCCAGCGCGAGACCCTGGGCGACGGCCGCGGGGACGCCCGCGCACTCGATCACCAGGTCGGCCCCGGTTCCCCCGGCGGCGGCGCGCGCCTCGTCGAGGACGGCCCCGGGGTCGTCGCCGTCGACGATGTTCAGGTGGACGTCGCCGATGCCGGCCGCGGCGGCGACCCGCAGCCGTTCGGCGGGCCCGCCCACGATGATCACGCGCCCCGCGCCGGACAGCTGCGCCAGCGCCGCGGCGGCCAGCCCCACAGGACCGCTGCCCTGCACCACCACGGTCTCGCCGAGCCGGACCGGACGGCGCTCGTAGAGGGCGTGCACGACCGTGGGGCCCGCGCACCCCAGCGCCATCGCGGCGAGCGGTGACACGTCGCCCGGGGCGCGGACCAGGGTGGTGCCGGGCTGCAGGACGATGTGGTCGGCCCAGGAGCCGGAGAGGGCGGGGCCGTCGGCGATCGAGCGGTTGACGCCGTAGGTGCGGCGGTTCTCGCAGAGCGTGGGCTCGCGGTGCAGGCGGCACGGAGGGCAGGTGCCGCAGGCGATCGACGACGCCCACATCACCGCGTCGCCCTCGCGCAGCGGCGCGCCCGTCGCGTCGTGCGTCAGTCCGAATCCGAGTTCGCGCAGGGTGCCGAGGCCCTCGTGCCCGAGCACGAGCGGGGTGGGCACGGGCAGGTGCCCCTGCTGCAGATGCAGATCGGTCCCGCACACCCCGCCGTACCCGCACGCAACCACCGCGCCTCCCGGCGGCGCCTGAGGCACGTCGAACTCCCGCAACACAGTCGGCCGTCCTGCCTGTTCCAGCACGACGGCCCGGCCCACGACACTCTGTTCGGCACTCATGCCCCCATCGTCCCAGCCGTTCGGGCACATTGACCCCGGCAGTCGTCGGAAGACGGCGTCCGGCTCCCTGGAACGTGGCCTCGGCCCACGGCCGTCCGGCGGCGGGGCCTCACCCGTCCCCGGGGGCGGCGCGGGAGGCGGTACGGGCGGTCTCGGCGGTGATGGTCTCCAGTGCCGTGGTGATGCGCTCATGGTGGGTGCGGTGGGACACGACGCAGACGCGCAGGGTGTGGCGGCCGTCGATGACCGTGCTGGAGAGCAGGACCTGCCGGTCGGCGTTGATGCGTGCCAGCAGGCGCCGGCTCGCCTCGTCGGCCCGTTCCGCGGCGGCCCGGCTGACGTCCGCGGGACGGATGCGGAAGATCACCGTGGACAGGTCCGGGCGCTGGGGGACCTCCAGCTCCGGGACGGCGGACAGGGCGGCGTGCACGTGCTCGGCCAGGTCGAGCTTCTCGTCCAGGGCCGCGCGGAAGGCGTCGGTGCCGTGCAGGTGCAGGGGGAGCCAGACGCGCAGGCCGCGGATCTCGTGGGTCAGCTCGGGCCCGAGGCGCCCGGAGTCGGGCACGCCGCCGCCGTCGTCCACGTCCTGGAGGTAGCTGCCGGTGCCGCCGTGCGCGGCGTCGAGCACAGCGATGTCGCGGACCACGAGGGCGCCGGTGCCGAAGGGCATGAACAGGGTCTTGTGCGGATCCAGCGTGATGGAGTCGGCCTGCTCGAACCCGGCGAGGCGGTCCCGGCCGCGTGCGGTGAGGCGGAAGAAGCCGCCGTAGGCGGCGTCGATGTGGAACCACAGGCCTTCGCGGCGGGCCAGCCGGGCGAGCCGCGGAAGGGGGTCGATGGTGCCGGTGTCGGTGGTGCCGGCGGTGGCCACCAGCAGGAACGGCCGCAGCCCGGCCGCCCGGTCGGCGCGGATCGCCGCGGCCGCGGCGTCGGGGTCCATCCGCAGCTCGGGGGTGTGCGGCACGAGGCGTACGTGTGCCGCGCGGATGCCGGCGAGGCGGGCGGCCTTGGCGACGGAGTGGTGGGCGAAGGCGGTGGTGTAAACGGTGCCGGTGGCGAGGTCCTCGCCGAGCCGGTCGTGGCGGGCGGCCACGGTCGCGGAGAAGGTGGCCATGGAGCCGCCGCTGGTCAGCACGCCACCGCTGCCGGCGGGCAGTCCGCACACCTCTGTCGCCATCCAGCGGACCACGCTCTCCTCCAGCGCGGCGAGCGCCGGGGCCGCCGCGGCCACGCCGCCGTAGCGGTTGGTGGCGCGGTTGTAGAACTCGGCGAGCGCGGCGCTGAACAGGCCGCTGCCCGGGATGTACGCGAGGTGACCGGGCCCGGCGCTCTCCTGGGCGCAGTCGGCGGCCTCGTCCAGGAGAGCGAGCAGCGTCTTCAGGTCGCCGCCCTGGGCGGGCGGCGGCGCCAGGAAGGACTCCACCAGGTCCGCCGTGGCCTGTCGGCCCAACGGGTTGCTCGCCGGGCGGTGGGGAAGCCGCTCGGTGCGGTCGACGATCCGGTCCAGCACGAGCCTGCCCATGCCGGCCATCGTGGCCCGGTCGGGCTCCAGGGGGACAGGTTGCATGAGGCCATTTCACACCCCGCCGCCCTGAGGCACCGCCGGTGGCCGCGCCATCGGTGAGCGCGGCCCCACCGCTCGGGCCGGCCGGGACGGCGCACCGTAGGCGCGCTACGCACCCACCTTCTTCCGTACGAACCGTGACAGTGCCGTCGTCGCGGCGGTGAGGAACACGAAGGTGTAGAGGATCTGGATCACCGTCACCAGGCGGGCGGACTGGCCCGTCGGGGCGATGTCGCCGTAGCCGATGGTGGAGAGGGTGACGAGGGTGAAGTACACCGCGTCGAGGCGGGTGTGGATGCCGCGGATCTCGCCGGGCTGTTTCGCGAGGGCGAAGTACGCGGCCGAGAAGATCAGGGCCGTGAGGCAGACCAGGAGGGGGATGGCCAGGCCGGGCCTGGTGCCCGGTCGGTCCCTGAGGACCGCCAGGATCTGACGGACGAGGACCGCGGCGACGAGGGTGAGGGCGGCGGTGAAGCCGGTCCAGCTCGCCGCCGGGTGGCTCGGGCCCAGACCGTCCAGGGGGAGCAGCCAGTACGCCGTCACCATCGCGCCCGCGAGCAGGACCGCCGCCGTGTACGTCCGCGCGGGCGCGAGGGGGCGGTGCCCGCCCGGGCCCGGCGCGGGGCCGGGGCCGGCGGGGCGCCCCGGGCCCACCGGCCCGCCGGGGTCGCCCCCGCCGGGGTGCGGCCGGTCGTCCCCGCGGGAGCGGGGTCGGTCGCCTTCGCCGTGGTCAGTCCACCTGTGCACGCCTGCGGTCCGTGCACAGTGCCCACACCACGAAGATGTCGATGGCGATGGAGATGATCGCCCAGACCGGCTGGTAGGGCAGCCAGATGAAGTTGGCGATGAGGCTCAGCGACGCCACCGCCACGCCGAAGGCGCGTGCCAGCGGTGCCCTGGCCAGAATGCCCAGGCCGGCGAGGGCGACCACGATGCCGACGCCCAGGTGCAGCCAGCCCCACGAGTTCACGCTGAACCGGTAGACGTAGTTGCCCACCCCCGCGAACGCGTCGTTCGTGATGATCCCCGCGATGCCCTTGAGGATGCCGAGCACGCCCTCCACGAAGAGCAGGATGCCCGCGAAGATCGTGCCACCCCTGGCCAGGCCGCCGGCCATCCCGGTGGGCGGGGGGCGGTGGGGCGTGCGGGGTGCTGCTGACTGTGCCATGAGAGGGCTCCTTATGTCGGAGGGGGACACCTGGCGGCACGCCCGTGTCCCTAGCTCATTTCGAGCGTGTGCGCCCGTCAGGAGCCCCACCACCGCAGTGCCGCCGAACGGGTGATCCCCTGGGGTGCCGTCGCAGGTCACAGGGGGTGCGGGTGGGGGGCGGTGCGGGGCATGGCGGGTACCTTCCCCTCACTCCAACGGCGTGCGCCCGGCCGCCGGGGCCCGCGGCTGTGGAAAACAACGGATGGGCCGACGAGGGCTTCCGGCCCGTGGCCGGCGCGTTCGTGCTGGTGGAGGCCGGGGACGCCCTCCGATGCCGCCGCCGGAGTCGCTGCTCACCCGGATCGTCACGATGAACGGGGCGCTGGTCTTCCCCGGCCTCGACGACCCGCGCGGCTGGAACGACCCCGCGCTGCTCGGCATGGAGCCGCCCGGTGCGGGCGCGGTCGCCTCCGCGACCGGTCTCGCGGGCCTGTACGCGGCGGCCGCGACGGGCTTGAGGGACGGCCCCGGCTGCTCACCGCGGGCCGTCCGGCGCCGGAGGGCCCCGTCCAGTCCGCGCGTGCGGCCTTCCGCGCGGTCCGTCCCGGGGGCACCTCCCAGGCCCTTGGCCGACGGTTTCGTTGTGGGGGCGCGCGTGCAGTCCGCGCCGTTCATCCCTCCCCCGCCGCCAGATACTCCACCCACCCCCCGTACTCACTGATGTCCCGCGCCCCCTCCACTCCCACCCCCGCCCCACAGACGAACCCCAGGCACCACTCCCCGTCCCCGAGCCGCACCTGCCCCAGCGCCAGCGGCGCCGGTACGACCGTGAGGAAGCGGCCGAGCGCCGCCGCGCTCAGCAACCACCGCTCCCCGCGGATCGCCGCCCCGCCGGCCCCGGCCCCGGTGTGCACGAGCCCGGGCCGCGGCGGGCTGGTGGCCAGCGCGGTGAGCCGGTACTCGGGGGCGGTGACCACCTCGCTCCCGAACCGCGCCCCCAACTCCGTGAGCTGGTGGTTCAGCGGCTGCCCCCGTAGGTGCGCCCCGAACACGGCCAGCGCTACGCCGCCGCCCGGGTACGGCTCGGGCGCCTGCTCCCCGGTGAGCAGCGCGGCCACGTCGATCGCGACCTGGTCGTCGAAGGCGCGGGCGACCACGCTCACCCCGAACGGCCCCCCGTCCGCCTCGCCCGCCGGCACCGCGACCGCGGACAGGTCGAGCAGGTTGACGAAGTTGGTGTACGTGCCGAGCCGCGCGTTGACGCCGACCGGGTCGGCCCGCACCGCGGCGATGTCCGGGTGCTCGGTGGTGGTGGGCAGCAGCAGCGCGTCGTGGCCGGCCAGCAGCCGCGCCGCCGCGGCCCGGTACCGGCCCAGGCGCTCCTGGTCGGCGGCGAGCGCATGGGCGGGCAGCGCGGCCGCGGCCAGGATGATGCCGGCCACCGTCGGGTCCGCGCCCTCCGGCCGCCCGGCGAGCACCTCGCCCACCGCCGCGTACCGCTCCGCGACCAGCGCCCCGTCGTACAGCAGCCGGGCCGCCGCCAGCAACGGCCCCACGTCCACGGCCGCCGTGCGCGCGCCGGCGGCCCTCAGCCGCTCGGCGGCTGCCTCGAAGGCCGTGCGGTACCCGGGCGTCAGCGGTCCGAGGTCCGCGCCGCGGGGCACCGCGACCCGGGGCGCGGGCGGTGCCGCGAGCCGGACGCCGTCGGGCCAGCGGCGGCCGCCCGGATCGCCGTCGTCCGGACCCGTCAGCACCGCGAGCGCCCGCTGGGCCTCGGTGAGGGTGCGGGCGAAGACGGTCACCGCGTCGTACGGGCGGGCCGCCGGGACCACCCCGGTCGTGGGCACCAGGCCGAGCGTCGGCTTCAGCCCCACGATGCCGTTGAACGCGGCCGGCACCCGGCCCGAGCCCGCCGTGTCGGTGCCCAGCGCCACGTCCACGATGCCCAGCGCCACCGCGACCGCCGAGCCCGAACTCGACCCGCCCGCCACCTTCTCGGGGCGCGTGGCCGCCCGCACGGCCCCGTACGGGCTCCGGGTGCCGACCAGGCCGGTGGCGAACTGGTCCATGTTCGTCTTGCCCAGCACCACCGCCCCCGCCGCCACCAGCCGCGCCACGGCCGGCGCGGAGGCGGCCGGGGTGCGGGCGAACCCCGGGCAGGCCGCGGTGGTGGGCAGCCCGGCCACGTCGATGTTGTCCTTCACCGCGGCGACCACCCCGGCCAGCGGCAGCCGCTCGCCCGCCGCCGCCCGCCCGTCCACCCGCCGCGCCTCCTCCACCGCCTCCGCCTCCGGCCGCAGGGTGATCCACACCTCGCTCCGGTCCACCTCGGCGATCCGCCGGTAGGCGGCACGGACACGTTCGACGGCACCCGATACTCCGGTGGAGACCTGACCCGGGCTCATACGGTTTCCTCTCCCATCACGACGAACAGCGACAACCGGAGCCCGTGCCGGGCCAAGAGGCGCACCCTCACACCGCCTCAACGCTGGTCAACCGCGCCCCCGCGGCGATGTGCTCCCCCGGAGCAACGACCACCGGCCCCACCACCCCCGCCACCGGTGCCCGCACCACGATCTCCATCTTCATCGCCTCGAGAACGACGAGAGGCGCCCCCGCCTCGACCCGCGTGCCGGCCGCCGCGACGATCTTCCACACACAGGAACTGAGCGGCGCGTCCACGGACGAGACCCCGGGCGGCAGCGCGGGCGCCCCCGCGGTGGGGGCGGAGACGACGGGGGCGGCCCGGTCCGCGAACTCCCCCGCCGCCTCCCACGCCCGCCGCTCCGCCTCGAACGCCGCCGCCTGCCGGCGGCGGAACGCGGCGATGGACGCCGCGTTCTCCCTCAGGAACGCCTCGTGCTCGGCGAGCGCGAACGTGCCGGGCCGGATGTCGAGCCCGGTGCGCCCGGCGGCCAGGTCGGCCCGGATGTCCAGCAGTTCCCCGGGTCCGACGGGGTGCCAGACGATCCGGTCGAAGAAGCGCAGCAGCCAGGGCGTGCCGTCCGCGAAGGAGCGCGGCGGGCGCAGGCCGCCCCAGATCGGCACGGTCCTGCCGATGAGCTGGTAGCCGCCGGGGCTCTGCATCCCGTAGACGCACAGGTAGGCCCCGCCGATGCCGACCCCGGCCTCGGCGGTCCAGGTGCGGGCCGGGTTGTACTTGGTGGTGACGAGGCGGTGCCGCGGGTCCAGCGGGGTCGCGGCGGGCGCGCCGAGGTAGACGTCGCCGAGGCCGAGCACCAGGTACTGCGCGTCGAAGACGGTGCGGCGCACGTCCGCCACGCTGTCCAGGCCGTTGACGCGGCGGATGAACTCGATGTTGGACGGGTTCCAGGGCGCGTCCGCGCGCACCGACGCCGTGTAGCGGTCGATCGCCTCGCCCACCGTGGGATCGTCGAACGACAGCGGCAGGTGCACCGCACGGCTCGGCACGGTCAGTTCGCCGGCCGGCGGCAGCGCGTCCTCCGCCTCCGCGAGCAGTCCCAGCAGGGTGCGCAGCGGCAGCACGTCGGGGTCGGTGTGCAGGTGCAGGGAGCGGACGCCGGGGGTGATGTCCACCAGGCCCGGCGGACGGTGCTCGTGGAGGTGCCGGGCGAGCGTGTGCACCCGCATCCGCAGGCCCAGGTCGAGGGACATGGGACCGTACTCGACGAGGATGTTGTCGTCCCCGCCGCGCCGGTGCACCACTTCCGGGGTGCTCTCCGTGGCGGGCCGGCGCGCCAGCACGCCGTCGTCGCCGTCGGGCCCGTCGGGCGTCCGGTACGGGCCGGGAGCCGGGGCGGTCCGGGACGGCCCAAGGGCCCTGGACCGCTCCCGCCCCTGCCCCCGCTCCCGTCTCCCCGTGGCCGTGCCCCGCCGCGCCTCCGCCGTGCCGCCCGATGCCTGTGCCGTGCCGCCCGGCGTCCGTGCCGTGTCCCGCAGCGCCTGGGCCGTGGCCTCGGTGACCGGCACCAGGCGCACCGTGTCACCGGGCCTGAGCTGCCCCACCTTCCAGCGCTCGCCGCGCACGACGGTGACGGGGCAGGCGAAGCCGCCGAGGCTGGGCCCGTCCGGACCGAGGATGGCGGGGGTGTCCCCGGTGAAGTTGACGGCGCCGACCGAGTACGGCGTGTCGTGCACGTTGGACGGGTGCAGGCCCGCCTCGCCGCCGTCGGCGCGCGCCCACTCCGGCTTCGGTCCGATCAGCCGCACCCCGGTGCGGGCCGACTGCGCGGACACCTTCCAGCGTGCGCCGTACACCGTCGCCATGCCGCGCCGGGTGAGGAAGTCCGGTGCCGGGTGCGGGCCCTCGCTGACCGCGATCCGCCACTCGCCGGTGCACTGGGGCCGCTCGCTCCGCGGCACCGGCGCGGGCGGCGGCGCGTCCGCGGCCGGCGCGGCGGGCCGCAGCACGTCCGACGTGCGCAGCGCCCGCCCGCCGTGCCCGCCGAAGCCGCCCAGCGTGAAGGTGGCCGCGCTGCCCAGGTACTCGGGCACATCGAGGCCGCCGCGCACCAGGACGTACGTCCGCACGCCGGGCCCGGGCGGCGCCGCGACCTCCAGCAGCCCGCCGGCCGGTACGTCCAGGGGCTCCCACTGCGCGGCGGGCCGCCCGTCCACCGTCACCTCGGCGGGGGCGCCGGTGACGCAGACGGTGAGCGGGTGCGAGAAGCGCAGGGCCGGGCCCTGGAAGGTGCATTCGAGGCCGGGTGCGCCCGCCGGGTTGCCGACGGCGCGGTTGCCCAGCCGGAACGAGAGGTCGTCCATCGGCCCGCTGGGCGGCACACCCACCTCCCAGTACCCGGTGCGGCCCGGCCAGTCCTGGACGGTGGTGAGGGTGCCGCCGCGCACCACGTCGATCCGGGGCCGGGGGTCCGCGAGGCCCGTGAGCGTGCCGGTGGAGTGCCGGGCGGCCAGTACGCCGGCGTCCCGGCAGGCGGCGCGCAGCAGGCCGAGGTTGGTCTCGACGCCGTCGATCCGGGTGCGGTCCAGCGCTTCGGCGAGCCGCGCGAACGCCTCCGCCCGGTCCCGCCCCGTCGCGACCACCTTCGCCAGCAGCGGGTCGTAGGCGGCCGGTATCTCCTGCCCCGTCTCCGCCCACCCGTCCACCCGCACCCCGGCGGGGAACTCCACCCGGGTCAGCAGCCCCGGACTCGGCCGGTACCCCGCGCCCGGGTCCTCGGCGTAGATCCGCGCCTCCACAGCATGTCCCACGCCCGCCCCACCGCCGGCCGGCACCGTCTCGCCGGCGGACGCCGGCGTCCCCGCGAACGTCCCCGCGAACGTCCCCGCGAACGGCCCCGCCTCGCCGACCGCCCCCGACCTGACGGCCGTCCCCGTCCCGGGGGCTGTCCCTGCCCCCGCGGTCGTCCTCGTCCCCGCGCTCCTCCCCGTCCCGGGTGCCGGCTGTGTCCCGGCGGTCGCCCCGGTCCCTGGCGCCTGCTCCGTCCCGCAGAACGGTCCCGTCCCGCCGAACCGCCGCGTCTCCGCGAACGGTCGCGTCTCCGCGAACGGTCGCGTCTCCGCGAACGGCCCCGCCTCCGCCGCCAGTACGTCCTTCTCGCCGCGCCCCAGCCGCAGCATCCACCCCACCAGGTCGACCCCGGTGACCTCCTCGGTGACCGGGTGCTCCACCTGGAGGCGGGTGTTGACCTCCAGGAACGCCGCCGTGCCGCGGTCCGCGTCGTAGACGAACTCGACCGTGCCCGCGGACCGGTAGGCCACCGACGCGCACAGCTCGCGGGCCGCGGTGTGCAGCCGCTCCCGCAGCCGGGGCGGCAGGCCCGGCGCGGGCGCCTCCTCCAGGACCTTCTGGTTGCGGCGCTGGAGGGAGCAGTCGCGGTCGCCGAGGACCGCCACGCGCCCGGTGCCGTCGCCGAAGACCTGCACCTCGACGTGCCGGGCCCGCGCCACGTACCGCTCCAGGAAGACCCCGCCCGCGCCGAAGCTGCCGCGCGCCAGCCGGGTCACCCGCGCGAACGCCTCCCGCAGCTCGTCGGGACCCGCGCACGCCTGCATGCCGATGCCGCCTCCGCCGCCGGTGGCCTTGAGCATCACGGGGTAGCCGGTCTCGCCGGCGGCGCGCAGGGCGTCGTCGACGCCGGCCAGCAGCCCGCTGCCGGGCAGCAGCGGCACCCCGGCGGCCGCGGCGGCGGTCCGCGCGGTGTGCTTGGCGCCGAACATCTCGATCTGCTCCGGGGTGGGGCCGATCCACACCAGCCCCGCCGCCTCCACCCGGGCGGCGAAGGCGGCGTGCTCGGACAGGAACCCGTACCCCGGGTGCACGGCCCCGGCGCCGGTGTCCCGGGCCGCCGCCAGCACCAGGTCGGCCCGCAGATAGCTCTCGGCGGCGGGCGCGGGCCCGAGCCGCACGGCCTCGTCGGCCATCCGCACGTGCGGGGCGGCGGCGTCGGCGTCCGAGTACACGGCCACGGTCCGCAGGGAGAGCGCCCGGGCGCCGCGGATGATCCGGCAGGCGATCTCGCCGCGGTTGGCGATGAGCACGGTGTCGAACACGGTTCTCCTCCGGAGGGGCGAGCCAACGTGGTGGTGCGCGGGGCAACGGTGCTCGGGCACCGGGGGTGCGGCGCCCCGGAAGGGGCGCGGGGAACTGCGCGACCGACCCGACGACACCGTCGGATCGTCACCGGCCGCACGGGCAGCCCGAACCGCCAGGGGCCGCCGGCCGGGCGGCCGGACCGCCGGTCCACCGGCCCGAAGCCGGGTGACCGGGCGTGGGCCCGCTCTACACGGGCCGCTGAGCGGCCAGGACGTGCGCACCGGTGCGGTCCGTGCTCAGGCACAGCGAGCACACGACGGCCCCGTGCGCCTCGCACGCCGCAAGATCGGGCCGTTCGAACTCCTGCTCGCACACATGGCACCTCAGCCGCACCGCGGACGGGTTCCCGTCCGCGTCGAACCGCGGCTCCTCGATCCCGTCCGCGTCCCTCCGCAGGTAGTACCGCCCCCGGGTCGCGACGGCCATCAGGGGTGTGAGCACGAACGCGATCACCGCCGCCGCCACCGGCGAGTACGGCTGGAGGCCCGCACCGAACGCCCGGAAGTGGAGCGCGATCGACAGCCCGGACGCGGCGACGAACGCCACCACCCCCACCGGGTTGACGGCGTACAGCATCCCGCGCCGGAACTCCGGCACCCGCGGCGACAGCCGCAGCACGTACTTGTTGACCATGATGTCGCCGGCGACGGTGACGACCCAGGCGATGGCGCAGTTCGAGTAGAAGCTCAGGATGCCGTTGAGGAAGCTGAACATGTCCGCCTCCATCAGCGCCAGCGCAAACGCCAGGTTGACCAGCACGAACACCAGCCGCCCCGGGTACCGCCGGGTCAGCCGCGTCACGGAGTTCGTCCAGGCGAGCGAGCCCGAGTAGGCGTTGGTGACGTTGATCTTTATCTGGCTGATCACCACCAGCACCACGGCGAGCGGCACCACCAGCCAGCCCGGCAGCATCGCGTCGAAGGCGCCCCTGAACTGCTGGATCGGCTCGGTCGCCGCGGCCGGGCCCACCTCGGCCAGCACGTACACCGCGAGGAACACCCCGATGGCCTGCTTCAGCGCGCCCAGCACCACCCAGCCGGGCCCGGCCAGCACCACCGCCGTCCACCAGGCGCGGCGGTTCGCGGGCGTCTTCGGCGGCATGAAGCGCAGGTAGTCGATCTGCTCGCCGATCTGCGCGATCAGCGACAGGCAGACCCCGGCGCCCAGCAGCACGGACGCCGTGTTCACGCCCGCCCTGCCGTCGGTACCCGGGTACGACAGGAAGCGGTCGACGGTGCCCGGGTCGGCGGCGATCAGGTACAGGAGCGGGGCCACCATCAGCAGCAGCCAGATCGGTGTGGTCCACACCTGGAGGGTGCTGAGCGCCTTCATGCCGTGGACGACCAGCGGGATCACCAGGAAGGTGGAGACCAGATAGCCCAGCCAGAGCGGCAGCCCGAGGCCCAGCTTCAGGCCCTGCGCCATGATCGAGCCTTCCAGGGCGAAGAAGATGAACGTGAAGCTGGCGAAGATGACGCTGGTCAGCACCGACCCGTAGTAGCCGAAGCCGGAGCCGCGGGTGATCAGGTCCAGGTCGAGGTTGTACCGGGCGCCGTAGTACGCGAGCGGGAGGCCCGTGACGAAGATGATCACGGCGGCGACGAGGATGGCGCCGAGGGCGTTGCCGGTGCCGTGTGTGAGGCCGATGCCGGCGCCGATGGAGAAGTCCGCCATGTAGGCGATGCCGCCGAGCGCGGTGGTCGCCACCACCATGGGCGCCCAGCGGCGGTAGCCGCGCGGCGCGAACCGCAGGGTGTAGTCCTCCAGGGTCTCCCGGACGGTGGCCGGGCGGCCGGTGTGCTCGGCGGGTGCGTCGGGGACGGGAGCGGTACGGGGGACGGGAGCGGTACCGGCGACGGTGCGGGCACCGCCCGGTACCGGCCTGCTGTGACTGCTGTCGGGTGCTGCCACTCCTGGCTCAGCGCTCATCCACGCCTCCTGGGTGCGGTGGGGGTTGCGACAGGTCGACGGCGTACGGCGGGTGCTGGGGGATGGTGCGGGTGCGGGTGCGGGTGCGGGTGCGGGTGCGGGGTGCGGGGTGCGGGACGGTGTGCGGTCGCGGGCGCCCGCGGGGGAACGGGGGCGTGCGTGCCGGCGCGGAGCCGGGTGGCTCGGAGCCGGGCGGCGGGGAGCCGGGCGGCGCGGGTCAGGTGGGGCCGGTGTGCAGGGCGAGGTGGGTCAGGGCGCGCTGCGCGCGTTCCATCACCACGTCCATGGAGGCCCCGACATGGCGGTGCAGCGCCCGGTAGCCCTCGTCGAGGCGGCCGTCCCGCACCAGCTCCATGATCTCGATGTGCTCGTCGACGGTGGTCTCCACCCGGTCGCGGGTGAGGAAGTCGTACATCCGCACGCGCCGGATGCGCTGGTTGACGGCGACCAGCGCCTCGGTGAGCGCGGGGTTGCCGGAGGCCCGGGAGAGGGCGGTGTGGAACTCCTCGTCCAGCACCACGAACTGCGGCCCCGGCGCCGGCGGCGCGGCCCGCAGCGCGTACCAGCGCGTCAGCTCCGCCGCCAGCACCGCCGGGTCGTGCCGTAGGGAGGGGTCCTCCAGGGCGCGGGCGACCCCGCGCAGCTCCAGGGTGACCCGCAGCTCGTAGAGGTCCCTGAGCTGCGCGAGGTTGGGCACGGTCACGAAGTAGCCGCCGTCGCCGCGCTCGACGAGACCGTCCGCCACGAGCCGCGCCAGCGCCTCCCGCACGGGCGTCCGCGACACCCCGAACCGCCCCGCGAGCCGCACCTCGGTCAGCCGCTCGCGCGGCCCGATCCCGCCGCCCAGCACCTCCTCGCGGAGCCGCGCGTACACCAGCTCCCGGCGGGGCGGCGGGCCGGCACCGTCCGGTGTGTCCCGCCGTGCATACAGCCCTGTGTCCATGTCCCGGACGGTAGGGGCGTGGTGTTTCACCGGGCGGCGCGCGGGGTGACGGAGGTGTTTCCGCGCACGGGGGTGTGTGACGGGCGCGCGTCGGAGGGCTCACGGCGGTGGCCGCACGGCGGTGCGCCGGGGCGGTCGGCCGGGGGCCGGCTCGGGGTGGTCGGCTCGGCGTGGTCGCTCGGGGTGGTCCCGGGGTGGCCGGCTCGGTGCGGTGCGCACGCGGCGCTCCTGCGGGGGCCACCCGGGTGGTGGGGGACCGGTCCCGGCGGAACCCCGTAGCGTGCGTCGGCACCGGGGCGCAGGGCCCGAACGGCGAGCGGGGCAGGTGAGGATCCGATGGACGGCGGGGCGCGGGCGGAAGCGGAGAAGGAGCGGTTTCCGGAGTACCGGGCCGCGGACCGGAGCGGAGGCGTGGCGGTGCCCGGCTTCGGGCTCGTGGGCATCCTCATCGGCCTGACCCAGCTCACCAGGGCCGGGGCGCCGCCGTTTCTGCTGATCGGGCTGCCGGTGCTGCTCGTCGTGCTGTACCTGGCGATGCGGGCGGTGGGCCGGCGGAGCGCGACGGTCACGGACGCGGCGGGCATCACCGCCCGGACGCCGTTCCGTACCCGGGCGCTGGCCTGGAGCGACATCCAGGCGATCGAGATCCAGGGCAACCCGGCCGCGATGACGGACGCGAAGATGGTGGCGCAGATGGTCGTCGTCCACGACGCGGAGGGGCGCAGCACCGTCCTGCCGCACCTCGACGACAAGGCGGTGCCCGCGCTTCGGGACGAGGTGGGGCACCTGCGCGCCCTGTGGGAGCGGCACCGCGGCCCCGGCTGGACGGCCCGTCCCGAGACCGCCGTCCGGGTCGCGCGGGCACACCGCAGCACCGAACGGTACGGCGCCTGGATGGTCGGCACGGCCGTGGGGCTCGGCGGAATGCTGGTCTTCGTCGTGCTCTTCCTCGTACTCCTGCTCAGCGGCGCCCTGGACGGGCTGGACGGCGCGACGGCGGACGTCTTCTCACCGGTGGTGGTCACGTTGGTGCCGGGGCTGGTGTGCGGGGTGATCGGCGGCACCGTCCACGCACGCCGGTCGCGGGGACGGGGGGAGGGGCCGGGGGGCCCGCGGTGAGGCGGGGCGGCCCCGCGGTGCGGCCCGGCGGCGGGGCCCGGTGCGCCGGGTCCCGGTGCGCCGGGGCAGCCCTGCTTGCCGGTGCCGGCCCGTTCCGGGGGTGCCGCGGCAGGGGGTGCCGCTGCGTCCGCGTGTGTGGTGCCGGAGCCGGTCCCGTCCTGCCGGCCGAGGCCCTCCTGCGGGCCCGCGACGCGGGGTCTTGGCCTACGTGCCCGTCGGGTCGGCGGCGAGCGTGCTCGGTTGGGCGTTCGGGGCGTGCCGCGTGCGCCGGATCGCCCAGCCGACGAGTGATGCGGCCACGACTGTGAGTACGAGGCCGGAGGTCGTGACCGCGTCGTGGAACTCCGCGGCCTGCCGCGTGGTCCAGTTCGGTGTGGCGATGTCTCCGGTGAACAGCGCCGCGAGGACGGTGCCACTGACGGCGATGCCGACGCCGGAGGTGACTTCGGTGGCGGTGTCGGTGAGCGCGGCGCCGATCGAGGTCCGGTTCTCCGGCAGGCCACGGAGCACGTCGACCGCGGCGACCACGCCGACCACGCGCATCCCGGCGGCCACGAGTACGAGTGCGACCGCCACCCATATGTATCCGAAGCCGCTCAGCAGACCGTAGTCAGCGAGCCCGCACACGACCGCCAGAGAGCCGAGCCACGCGGCCCGGCCGCTGCCGACCCGCCGCACGAGCGGACTGACGAACGGTCCGGCCGCGACAAGGACGATGACCTGCGGCAGCATTCCGATGGCGGCGAGGCCGGGCGTCCAGCCCCAGTCGAGCTGGAGTTGCAGCGTCACCAGGTACCCGAGACCGGCGGTCGCCAGCCCGGCCGCGGCCTTGTGGGCGAGGCCGCCCGAGACGAGGGGGTGGGCGAGGAGCCGGAGGTCGAGGAGCGGATGGCGCGCCGAGCGCTCGCGGAGGAGGAAGAGGACCGCCCCCACGGCGGCAGCGGCGGTCACCGTCCACGGCTGCCAGGAACCGGTGCCGTCGTCCACGAACACGGTGGGCGCGACGAGCGCCGGCACGATCGCCGCCGTGCCCAGCACCGCGCCGAGGACGTCCACCGGATCGCGGTGGAGATCGGCCGCTCGGTCCTCGGCGACGCCTGCGCGTACGCCGACGACGGCGAGCACGGCGATCGGCACGTTCACCAGCAGCAGCACCTGCCACGGGGCGATCGCGAGCACGAAGCCACCCACCGGCGGGCCGATCGCGAGACCGACCAGACCCACCGTCGAGATGAGGGTCGTCGCCCGGACGCGCAGGCCGTCGTCGTCGAACAGCCGGAACGCCAGCGCCATCGACCCCGGCGTCGTCATCGCCGCCGCGACACCCGTCAGCACGCGGACGACGATCAGTTGCCCCGCAGTGGTGACGAACGCGGTCGCCAGGCTCGCGACGCCGAGCAGCACCAGACCGACGAGCATGACCCGCCGTCGGCCGAACCGGTCGGCCATCGCCCCGAAGAGCAGCATCAACCCGCCGAACACGACCGCGTACGCGCCGGTCACCCACTGGAGCGCGACCGTCGAAGCGTGCACCTCGCGTCCGATCGTGGGCAACGCGACGTTCAGGATCGAGTTGTCCAGCATCTCGAACAGGAACACCGCCGACAGCCCGGCCAGGGCCACCCAGGCCTCGCGCAGCGACCGGGGCGCGCCGGGAGACCGGACCGCCGCGGGCGCGGGTCCGGTCCCGTGGGGAGTGCTCACGAACAGCCACCTAAGATATAGAGTTCTATCTTACGGCTGCCAGAGTAGGGCGCCGGAATAAGATAGGCAACTCTATCTAACGGAGGTGTGGATGCCCGAGCGGCGCCGCGGGGCGGCACTGGAGAAGGCGCTCCTCGATGCGGCCTGGGAAGAACTCACGGACAGCGGCTACGCCGGGTTCACCGTGGACGCCGTCGTCCAGCGCGCGGGCACCAGCCCTTCCGTTCTCTACCGCCGCTGGTCCGACCGCGACGAACTCGTCCGGGCGGCCATCGTCCACATCCTGAACGAGTACCGCCTCGGCATCCCCGACACGGGAAGCCTGCGGGAGGACGTCCTCACCCTCATGCGGGAGATCAACGCCACCCGTGTCCAGCTCATCACCCTCATGGGCGTGCACCTGGCCGGCTACTACCAGGAGACCGGAACCAGCCCCGGTGACCTGCGCGATCCCCTCGCGACGGGGCGCAAGAAGTCCGTCGACGTGCTCTTCGACCGCGCCGCCGACCGCGGCGAGATCAGCCCCGAACGCCTCACCGAGCGCATCAAGTCCCTCCCCTTCGACCTGCTGCGCCACGAGATCCTCACGACCTTCGCCCCCGTGCCCGACCACGTCCTCGAAGAGATCGTCGACACGGTCTTCCTGCCCCTGGTGCGCTGACCGCCCGCAGCGGGCACGTGTGCCGCCGGCACCCCCACCGGCGGCACACGTGGGTCGGGAGGATCGCCGCTCCTCCGGAGCGGGTTCCGCGCGGGGCGCGCCTTCGGGGACGCCTGGGGGCTCGTCGTGGCCTGCCCGCGGTTTCCGCCCGCAGGGCGCCGCCCTCATCGGGGCGCGGTCAGCAGGTGCAGGTCCGCCTTGACGATCGTCGTGGTGACGAGGAGGTCGGTGATCAGGTGGTGGTTGAGGGCGTTGCCCACGGGCTGGGGGACCTCGTCCTCCATCAGCCCGGGCACCCCGTGCCGCGCACTGAGCCGCTTGCGCACCCGCGCGACGACATGCGCGGCACGCTTCGGCGTCCACCGCTCGCCCGGCCGCAGCTCACTCAGCTCGAAGGCGACCTGGGCCCAGGTCAGCGGCTGCGGCTGGGGGTCGTTGCGCAGGTAGCGCTGGGCGAGGCAGACCAGCACCAGCTTCTCCGCCTCGCTGACGTCCCGCGCGTCCCGGTCCTGCGTCTCCTCGCCGTACAGCTCCGCGCCGTCCACCCGCTGCGGCAGCGCGCCCGCCGCGATCCTGACCTCCAGCAGGTGCTCCTGACGGGGCGCCACGATGAACAGCGGCGTGTACCCGGCGGGCAGCTCCGCCTCGTCGCCGCTGAGCACCATGCGCGCGCCGGGGAAGCGGATCGGCAGCTTGCCGGTGTTGCGCAGCACCCAGCGCGAGTACTCGTGCGTGATCAGGCCCTGCCTGCGGCTGACGCAGGTGTCGCCGGCCCCGACGCACACGTGCACATCCGGCTGGTTCCGCCCGAACAGCAGCCGGAAGCCGGCGTCCGGCGCCACGCTCATCCCGCCGTCCGCGCCGAGCACGAAGAGCGTGCCCGGCTGGGCCGGGGGCAGTCCGCGGCTGAGGCTGCCCATGCCCTTCGGCAGGAAGCTGACCTTGCTCGCCATGATGTGCCCTCCCTCGATGCCGCCCCGCGGCGCCCACTGCCGCGCCCGCGGCGCCTTCGCCCCACGCTAACCACCGACGCCGGGGAGGGGTCCCGGCATCGTGCCGGCCCCGCTCGTGTCGACGTCGTACGGGTACGGGACCGGGAAGTTCGCGATCTTGACGGGGTAGGTCTCGTCCCGCTGCTCGGCCCCGTCCACCAGCACCCGCAGCCGGACCTTGCCCTGGGGGAACGTGAAGCGCACCCGCCAGTCGAAGCCGCCGGACGCCGTACGCGGTGCCTCGACGGTCCTGCGCCAGGGCAGCCGGACGTCCTTCAGCCTGGTGAACCTGCCGTCCACCGCATACGCCAGCGAGGTCAGCGGTCCCTCGCCGGTCAGCTCGAACTCCAGCTTCACGGGCGGCCCGGCGGCGGTGGGCGAGGGGGACGCGGCCGTGGACCCGGAGGTGGCCGCGGGCGCGGCGGGCGCGGCGGGCGGGGGCGCGCCGGACGCCCGGTCGCCGCCTGGTGCCGGCCGGTCCTTCGACGTCCCGTCATGGCCGAGCGCGAGCACGGTCCCGCCGGTCACGGCCGCGACGGCGGCGGCGCCCACGGCGAGCAGCAGCCGGCGGCGCGGCGGCGTGGTGAGCGGCACCGGCGGGTTGTCCTCCTCGCTCGCCCTCGCGTGGATCGCCGCCAGCACCGCCGGGGTGAGCCAGGGGCTGCCGGCCGGCGGCAGCCAGGGCGCGCCGGGGTGGTCCTCACCCGGTACGGGACCGGCCAGCCGGGCGGTCAGGCCCGCGGCGGTCGGCCGCGCGGCCGGGTCGGCGCGCCGGCAGTCCGCGATCAGCGCGGCCAGGGCGGCGTCCGAGGTGACGGGGCGTCGGCCGCCCGGCCCGTTCGCGGTGTCCCGGCCGCCGGCGCGGCCGTCCGCGGTGCCCCGGCCCGCGAGGGCGTACTCCAGCGTGGCGCCGAGCGAGTACACGTCACTCGGCGCCCCGGCGGCCCCGGCCACCTGCTCCGGCGACATGAAGCCCCAGGTGCCGGCGTGGACGGGGGACGGGGCGGGGGCGGTGCCGGGTGCGGGGCGGCCGGCGGGGGCCGGGGGCCGCGGTGGCGCACCGGCGCGGCCGGCGGGCCGGTGCGGGGTGGCCGGGGGCGGCTCGGAGGAGCGGCTGGTTCGCGGGGCGACGGAGGGGGGCGTGGCGGGGGGTGGCGAGGCGGAGGGGGGCGTGGCGGAGGGTGGTGTGGTGGACGGTGGCGTGGCGGAGGGTGGCGCGGTGGACGGTGGCGCGGCGGAGGGCTCCCCGCTCGGCCAGGCCGCGATGCCGAAGTCGATCAGCCGCGGGCCCTCGGCCGTCAGCAGGACGTTCGACGGGTTGACGTCCAAGTGCGCGATCCCGGCGCCGTGCAGCGCCGCCAGCGCCTCGGCGAGCCCGGCCGCCAACCGCCGTACGGTCGCGGCGGGCAGCGGGCCGAACCGTTCCACCGCCTCCCGCAGCGGCACCGACGGCAGGAACGCCGTCGCCATCCAGGGCGGCGCCGCGTCGGGGTCGGCGGCCACGAAGGGCGGGCTGTGCACCCCGCCGGCCGCCGCGGTCGCCGCCACCTCGCGCCGGAAGCGGTCCCGGAACTCCGCCTCGGCGGACAGCTCCGGGTGCATCACCTTGACCGCCACCGCCCGCCCGCCCCGGGAGCGCCCCAGGTAGACGGCGGCCATGCCGCCCGCGCCGATCCGCGCGAGGATCCTGAAGCCTCCCACGGTGCGGGGATCGCCCTGCTCAAGCGGTTCCATGTGCGGTCCTCTCCGCCCGGCCGGCCATGCCCGGCGTTCCGGTACCCGGCGTTCCGGCGCCCGGTGTCCAGGTGGCGGGCGTCCCGGCCGTGGGCGTCGCGGCGGTGGGTGTCCAGGCGGCGGGCGCCGCGGAGGCAAGCGTCCCCGCGCTCGGTGTCCCCGCTCTCGGGGTCCCCGCGCCCGGTGTCCCCCCGCTCTGCGTTCCGGCCCCCGCTGCCCGCGTGTTCGGCGCCCCGGCCCGCCCGCCGGCCGCCCGGCGTGCGCTGACCCGCCGGTTGCCGCCGCCCGTCCTGCTGACGCCACCGGCACCGCTCCCGTCACCGGCACCGCTCCCGTCACCGGCACCGCTCCCGTCACCGGCGCCGCTGCCGCCCTCCGCGTCGCTTCCGGGCGGGCGTACCGCCTCCACGTGTCCCTCCTGGGTGCTGAGCACCACAAGGTCCGCGACGGCCAGCGCGCCCGACCCGTGGGCGGAGCTGCTGCTGTACGTCGCGTCGGCGCCGTAGGTCCACAGGATGCGGCCGTCCGCGGCGGCCAGCGCGTACACCGTCCGGTCGGTGCTGCCCGCCCAGAGGATCCCGCCGGACACGCCGAGCGCGCTGGACCCGCCGTACGGGTTCTGCTCCCCCTGGCCCAGCCGGCGCGACCACGCGGGCTCGCCCGTGCCGGCCCGCAGCGCACGGATGCGGCCGTCCTGGTCGTCCACGAAGACCATGCCGGCGCCGGCGCGGCGGACCGTGCTGCGGTAGTCGAGCGGCTTCTTCCAGGCGCCCTCGCCGTCCTTCGAGCGGATCGCGAACAGCGTGCCGAAGGTGTCCTGGACGAGCACCACGCCGTCGCCGACCAGCGGCGGCTGTGCGGAGTCCGGCACCTTGTACGTCCACCGGGTGCGCCCGTCGGACGGGTCCAGCGCGATCAGCTCGTCCTTGGCGAGGACCAGCAGGAGGCCCGCGCCCGCGGTGAGGGTCGTGTCGCTGGCGGGGGCGGTCCAGCGGATCCGGCCGGTCTTCGCGTCGAGTCCCCTGAGCCGGCCGCTGAGGGCCACGCACACCACCGGTCCGGTGGCCGCCACGCCCCACGCGAAGTCGTTCAGCGGCACGGTGTACGACCACCGGGTACGGCCGGAGACCGGGTCGAGGGCGTGCAGGACGGAGGAGTCGTGCGCCCGTGGGTCCACCAGGTACACGCCCCCTGGGCCGGTGGTGACCTTCTCCGCGGGGCCCATGTCGGCGGGGCGCGACCACAGGGCCCGGCCGGTGCGCGCGTCAAGGGCGTGCACCTTGCTGCCCCCGGTGTCCGTCGCGAGCACCACGCCGCCGGTGGCGTAGAGGTCCGGGTACGACGAGTCGCCCCCGAGCACCTTCGTCCGCCACTGCCGGGCGGCCACGGGAGGCGGGGCGGGGGAGGACGACGGGGGAGAGGGCGCCGGGGAGTGGGGGCGCGCGGAGGGCTTCCCCGGGTCCGGTGCCGTCAGGAACTCCCGGACCAGCAGGGCCGCCCCCGTGGCCACGGGCACGGCCACCGCGGCCGTCAGCAGGCCGCGGCGGCTCGGGCGGCACGGGAACGGCGTGCGGGAGCGGTGGTCGGTGGCGGTTCCGGCCGCCCCGGGCCGGGCGCCCGCGGCGGGCGGGACGCCGGGCACGGGCGGGATGCCCGGAGCGGGTGTGGCGGCGTCCGGTGCGGGTGTGGTGTCCGGTGCGGCTGTGGGTGCGGGTGCGGGTGCGGTGTCCGGTGCGGCTGTGGCGGTGTCTGGTGCGGGCGTGGTGTCTGGTGCGGGCGTGGTGTCCGGTGCGGGTGGGGCGGTGCCCGGTGCCGGTGGCGCGGCGCCCGGTCCGGGTGCGGCGCGGTGTACGCGTGTGGCGGCCGGTCCGGGTATGCGTGTGGCGGCCTGTCCGGGTATGCCGGGTGGCTCGGGCATGCCAGGGGCGCCCGGTGTGCCGGGTGTGCCGTGTGATTCGGGCGGCACGATTGTTCTGGGTGCTGCGGTCGTTGTGGCTGTTGCGGGTCCCCCGGGGGTTTCGGGTGTGCCGGGTGTTCCGGGCGTCCCGGGTGTGCCGGGTGTGCCGGGGGCGGCGGGTGTCCCGGGTGTGCCGGGCCCGGCGGGGCTCCCCGGGCCTGCGGGGCTCCCCGCTTCGGCGGAGGCTCCGGCTCCTCGCCCCGGCCGGCTCCCGTCGGCCTGACGGTCCGTGACCGTCGGTTCGTACGCGGCCTTCGGGCCCGTCGCCGCTGGACTCGCCGCACCCGGAGCCGTTGCCGTTGGGCCCGGGGTCTTGGGACCGGCCGCGCCCGGGCCCGTGGCCCCTGAACCCGTGGCGGATCCCGAGGAATCGCTCACGCCCGCCGAATCCCCCGCGTCCGCAGGATCCGCCGAATCCGCCGTCACCGCCGAGTATGCGGCGGGCGCCACGGGAAGAGGTGCCGGGCTCACCGCCCCCGGGCTCACCGCCCCCGGGCTCACCGCCCCCTGGCTCACCGCTCCCGGGCCCACCGCTCCCGGACCCGCGGCCGGGTCCTCCGTCGTCTCGTCGTGCAGCCCCGGTGGCCCGGCCGCGTCCGCACCGCCCGGCGCCGCACCGCCGGGCGCGGGCAGCGGGAACGCGGTCGGCGGCAGCACCGTGCCGGGCGGTGGCTGGGGGTGGGCGAGGCGGCGGTCGACCTCCTCGGCGAGCGGTGCCGGCAGCCAGCGGGTGCCGTGCACCGAGGCGGTGGGCTCGCCGAGACGGGCCAGCAGCGTGGCCGCGGACGGCCGGTGGGCCGGGTCGCGGCGCAGGCAGGCCGCGACCAGCGAGCGCAGCCGGCGGTCCGTGAGCCCGCCGAGGTCCACCCGGGCCAGCCGCACCCGCTCCAGCGTGGCCGCCCGGTCCGCGGCGCGGAACGGCTCCCGTCCGGTCGCCGCGTACACGAGCACCGCGCCGAGCGAGAAGACATCGCTCTGCGGACCGGCGAGCCCGCCCGACGCCTGCTCGGGGGACATGAAGCCCGGTGTGCCGAGGAGCGCGCCGGGCAGGGTGATCGCGGTGGCGGCGTCGGGACGGGCGATGCCGAAGTCGATCACCCGGGGGCCGCCGGCGGTCAGGATGATGTTCTCCGGTTTGAGGTCGCGGTGCGCGAGCCCGGCCCGGTGGATGTCGGCGAGCGCCTCGGCGAGGGCGCCGGCCAGTAGTCGTACCGTGTCCACGGGGAGGGCCCCGAAGGCGCCGGTCGCCGCGCGCAGCGAGAGCCCCGGCAGGTACTCCGCGGCCAGCCACGGCACCTCGGCGTCCGGGTCGGCGTCCAGCAGCGGGGCCGTGAACGCGCCGGTGACCGTGCGGGCCGCGGCCACCTCGCGGCGGAACCGGGCGCGGTACCTGGCGTCCCGGGTGAGGCCCGTCCTGACGAGCTTGACGGCGACCATCCGGCCGCCCGGCGAGCTGCCCAGGTAGACGGCGCCCATGCCGCCCGCGCCCAGTCGGGCCAGCAGCCGGTAGGGGCCGACCCGCCCGGGGTCGTCTGGCTGGAGCGGCTGCACGGTTCTCCCTCCCCCGCTGGACCCGGAGCCGGGGACGGTGCCGTGCGACGGCCGCACCGCCCTTGCGCGGCACGGCGGTTCCCCCGGACGGGCTGGCTTCCCCGACTGTAGCCGCCGTACGGGCCCGTCCGTCCCGTGCTCCGCGGCGGGGCCCCGCCATGCCGCGGGACGGTCACCGTCGGTCAGGGGATGGCCAACAGTTGTCGAGCGCGGTCGCCGGCCGGTCGGAACCGCTCATCCACCGGTCGGGACGGTCACGCCGGTCGCCCCGGTCGCCCCGGTCGCCCCCGGTCACCCGGGTCGCCGCCCGGCTGGGACGGTCACCGCCCCGGGCGGAGGAGGTGCGGCCGGGCCCGGCCGCCGCGCACCGGCCGACGACCGTTCCGTCTGCGCCGTTCCGTCTCCGCCGTTCCGTATGCGCCGTTCCGTCTGCGCCCGTTCCGTCTCCGCCGTTCCGGCACCGCCTTCCACCCACATCGTGACGTCACAGGCGTCCGTCACCGGCGTCCGCCCCGGCGTTCCGGCAGCGTCATGACGTCAACGTCGCGTCAGCATCGCGTCAGATCCGGGGAATCGCCGTCAGCATCGCGTCATGAGCCATCGGAGCATGCGGGAGCGCGGGCATACCGTCGTGATGTGCCCGGATCCGGCCGGTGCGGCCGGTCCGGCCACCGCCGGGGCACCGGACCGCCGGCCGGGCCGTGGCACGTACCGCCCAAGGATCCTCCAGGAGGCATCCCATGACAGAACCCCTCTGCGACGACGACCCGGAACCCTCTGATCGTCTCCCGGCCGGACCGCTCCACGTGCCCGTCCGGCCGGGACCGTCAGGGTGCACGATCCGGCTGTTCCGCACCCCGCTCGGCGGCCGTACCGCCGTCGCCTTCACCTCCGAGCGGCGGCTGACCGCCACCCTCGGCGCGGGGCAGGCGTGGATCCGGCTCGCCGAGCCCGCCCTGCGCGCCCTCGCCGAACCGCTCGGCGTCACCACCGTCACGCTGGACCCGCCCCTCACGGCGCGGGCGACGGCGGCGGTGCCCCGGCCGCGGGCCGCGGCGCGGCGCCCCGCCGGCGATCGAGCGCCGGCCCTGCGGGCCGGCTGAAAGGGGCGTACACGTGATCACCGTTCCCGAACCCGCGGTCGCCGCCGCCGGCGACCTGTCCGTGTGGCCCGCCTCCACCACCGAGCCGGGCGCCGGCGAACTCGCCGTGGCCGGCGTCCCGCTCACCGAGGTCGCCGACCGCTTCGGCACCCCCGTCTACGTGCTCGACGAGCACGAGGTCCGCGCGCGCTGCCGCGCCTACCGGCGGGCCTTCCCGGACGCCGACGTCCGGTACGCGGCCAAGGCGTTCCTGTGCCGGGCCATGGCCCACTGGGTGGCCGAGGAGGGCCTCGGCATGGACGTCTGCTCGGCGGGCGAGCTCCAGACCGCGGTCGACGCCGGGGTGCCGCCCGAGCGGATCGTGCTGCACGGCAACGCCAAGTCCCCCGCCGACCTGGACACCGCGCTGCGGCTCGGGGTGGGGCGCATCGTGATCGACAGCCCGTCGGAGATCGCCCGGCTCGCCGCGGCCGTCGGCCCGGCCGGCCCGGCCTGCTCCGGGGGCCCCGTCGGCTCCGGCAGTGCCAGACGTCCCCGGGGCTCGGGTGACTCGGGCGGCCCCTCGGGTCCCGACGGGCGGGAGGAGGGCGTCCGGCAGGCGGGCGCGCGCCGGGACGGCGGTCGGCAGCAGGTCATGGTCCGGGTGGCGCCGGGCGTGGCGGCCGGCGGCCACGACAAGATCCGTACCGGCACGGACGACCAGAAGTTCGGCCTCTCCCTCGCCGACGGCCACGCCCAGCACGCCATCACCCGCATCCTGGACCAGCCCGCGCTCGCCCTCACCGGGCTGCACTGCCACCTGGGCTCCCAGATCACCACCGTGAAGCCGTACCTCGTCGCGGTGCGCCGGCTGGTGGGGCTGCTGGCGCGGGTCCGCGACCAGCACGGTCTCGTCCTGCCCGAACTCGACCTGGGCGGCGGGCACGGCATCGCCCACCGGCCGGGCGAGCCGGCGCTCGACATCGCCGCCCTGGGCCGCAGGGTCCGCGCGGAGCTGGCCGAGAGCTGCGCGGCGGCCGGGTTGCCCGTGCCCCGGCTGATCATCGAGCCGGGGCGGGCCATCGCGGGCCCCGCGGGGGTGGCGCTCTACCGGGTGCTCGCGGTCAAGCGCACCGGGGGGACCACCTTCGTCGCGGTGGACGGCGGGATGAGCGACAACCCCAGGCCCGCGCTGTACGGCGCCCGGTACGCGCCCCGGCTCGTGGGCCGCCCGGGCACCGCGGCGCCCGCCGTGGTGACGGTGGTCGGCAGGCACTGTGAGGCCGGCGACGTCCTCGCACCCGGCGTCGCGCTGCCCGGCGACGTCCACCCCGGCGACCTGCTCGCCGTGCCGGCCGCCGGTGCCTACCACCTCTCCATGGCCTCCGGCTACAACATGGTCGGCCGCCCCCCGGTGGTCGCGGTCCACTCCGGCCACGCCCGGCTCCTGGTCCGCCGGGAGTCCCTGGGCGACATCCAACTCCGCGACGTGGGCCTCTGAGCACCGGGTGGCGTCGTGCGCGGTTCCCCGCGCCCCTGACGGGTCACCCCCTGTGAGGGCGCACCCCGAAAGGGGCGCGGGGAACCGCGCGACCCACCACGACGGACAAGTGTCAGGCCCCAGGCGCGCGTTCGCGCCGCTCCCACCCCCGCGCCACCCCCCATTCCCCCGGCGTACGCCTCACCCCGCTTGCCTGTGAGGCATGGACCACATCACGTTCCTCGTGGCGGTCGTCATCGTCACGGCGCTGGCCTTCGACTTCACGAACGGGTTCCACGACACGGCGAACGCGATGGCCACGTCCATCGCGACGGGGGCGCTCAAACCGAGGACGGCGGTGCTGATCAGCGGCGTGCTGAACATCGTCGGGGCGTTCCTGTCCACCGAGGTCGCCAGGACCATCTCGGGCGGGATCGTGGACGACACCCTGGTCACCCCGGGGATGGTGTTCGCGGGCCTGGTCGGCGCGATCCTGTGGAACCTCCTGACCTGGCTGCTGGGACTGCCGTCGAGTTCGTCGCACGCGCTGTTCGGCGGCCTGATCGGCGCCGTGTGGGTCGGCGCGGGCCGGCACGGGGTGCACGTCGACAAGGTGGTCGAGAAGGTGCTGGTACCGGCCGTCGCCTCGCCGGTCGTGGCGGGCGTCGCCGCCCTGCTGGCCACCTACCTCGCCTACCGGATCACCGCACGGGCCCGTCAGGAGTCGGTGACACGGGGCTTCAGGTTCGGCCAGGTCGCGTCGGCCTCGCTGGTGTCGCTCGCGCACGGCACGAACGACGCACAGAAGACGATGGGCGTCATCACGCTGACGCTGATCTCGGCCGGGGCGCTCGGCCACGACGCGGGGCCGCCGGTGTGGGTGGTCGCGGCGGCCGGGCTCGCCATCGGCCTCGGCACCTACCTGGGCGGCTGGCGGATCATCCGCACCATGGGCAAGGGCCTGACCGACATCCGCTCGCCGCAGGGCTTCGCCGCCGAGGCCGCGGCCACCACCGTGATCCTCACCTCGGCCCACCTGGGCTTCGCGCTCTCCACCACACAGGTCTGCTCGGGCGGCATCCTCGGCGCGGGCCTGGGGCGCAGGCTCGCCGAGGTGCGCTGGGGCACCGCGGGCCGGATGCTGGTCGCCTGGCTGATCACACTGCCCGCGGCGGCGCTGGTCGGCGGGGTCTCCGCGAGCGCCGTCACGCACGGCGGGAACGTCGGCACGGCGCTGACCGCGCTCGCCGCCGCGGCCGTCGCCACCGCGATCGTGCTCGCCTCGCGCCGCAACCCGGTGCACGCGCGGAACGTCAACGACGCGGCCCAGGTCACCCTGCGCGCCGCCGTGCCCGCCGACCTCCACACCGCCGCCTGAGCACGGGAAGGGACCACCGTCATGCATCTGGACTGGACCGCGCTCGGCGAGGTCGCCGCCGTGAGCGCCGGGGTGACCGTCGCGGTCGTCACCGTCTTCGCCCTCGGCGTCCTCGGCCTCTCCCGCGCCGACGCCTCCCGCCTCCCCAGCGGCTCCCCGCCCCGGACTCCCCTGATCCAGGCCGCCCTGTGCTTCCTGGTGTGCGCGGCGGTGGTGGCGTACGGGATCTACCTGATCGTCCCCCGGTTCCACTGAGTCCGGACCGTGCGGCCACGGCCGGGTCCGGACCGTGAGGCCACGTCCGAGTCCGGACCGTGAGGCCACGTCACCTGGTCGACGGCCCGTGCGGGCGGGGGCCCGTCAGGCTTCGTCACCTGGTCGACGGCCCGTGCGGCCGGGGGCCCGTCAGGCCACGTCACCCGGTCGACGGGCCCGTGCGGCCGGGTGGCGTGGTGAGCGGCCCCCGAGGTGGTGACACCCGCGGCCATGGCACGGGGGCCGCGTGGACGATGCCCACGGTGTCGTTCCACGTGGCCTCTCCGGCGGCCGGGAGCCGCCGGAGCTGTCCAGGGCGGGCCGGGACCGGAGGGGCCTGCGGGGCGGGACGGCCTACGCGCCGACGAGTTCCAGCAGGCGGTGGAGGTCGACCGTGGCGTCCGCCGTGGTCAGCGCGGCCCCCGCGACCACCGCCGCCGTGGCGAGCGCCAGGACCCGGTGATGGCGCAGCGGCGGCGCGAGGAGCGCGGCCACCCGGCGCGGCACGGGACCCGCCGTCCTGAGCGGCCCCCGCCCACGGCCCGGCCCGGCGCGGAACCCCCCACCGGCCCGGAGCCCCGCACCGACCCTCGCCCGGAGCCCCGCACCGAGCCCGCCGAGGATCCCCAGCGCCGCCCCCGGCAGGCGCCCCGCGGGCCGCCGGTGCGCGGCCAGCGCCGCCTTGCCGACCGCCCGCGCGACCCGCGCCCGGTCACCGACGACGGCCGCCGCCCGCTCGTCGGCCCACCGCTCCACGGTGTACGCCACCGCACTGGCCAGTGGCCGCAGCAACGGGTTCGCGGCCGCCCCGAGCTGCGCGAACGTGATGAAGAGATAGTGGTGCGAGGTCAGGTGCGCGCGCTCGTGCGCGAGCAGGACGTCGTGCTCGGCGGCGTCCAGCGTCTGCAGCATGCCGGTCGAGACGACGATCCGGCCCGGCAGCCCGGGCAGCGCGTACGCGTCCGGGGTCTCGTCCTCGACGATCACGAGGCCGTCCCGGGTGGGCAGGCACGCCGCCTCCAGCGCGGCACTGGCCAGTGACCGCGCACGCCGCCACAGCATCCGCCCCGCGGCGGCCGCGGCCCCGCCCAGCAGCAGGCCGGCGATCACGGACACGGACAGCTCGGTGGGGTCGTCGAGCTGCGCGGCGTGCAGTGACCAGTGGCCGAGCGCGGCCAGCAGCGGTACGCGGATCAGCCCCGCGATGGCCAGCAGCCCCAGCGAGATGGTGCTCGCGGCGCCCAGCACCACCGCCGAGACGGTGAGCAGCCAGGTGGCGAGGCGGGGTTCGCAGCGGCCGGGCAGCAGGCGCGCACCCAGCGGTGCGAACAGGCTGAGCAACAGCGGCACGTAGACGGCGATGCGCATGGCGACGGCCCTCTACCGGTCGACGACCTGTTCGGCACCCGCACCGGTACCGGCACCCGCACCGGGGCCCGCACCCGCACCGGGGCCCGCACCCGCACCGGAGCCCGCACCCGCACCGGAGCCCGCGCCCGCACCGGAGGCCGCCGCCGTACCGGCCCCGCTCCCCGTGCCGCCGTCGACCGCCGTCCCGCCGCTCAGCCCGGCGCCGCGGCCCGGCGCACCGCCGGTGGGCCGCTCCCCGGCGGCGTCCTGCTCGGGGCCCAGCAACTGCCGCAGCAGATCCGCGTCCGTCGCCGAGAGGCCGTCGGCGAACCGGGCGAGGACGGCCTCGCGGTCCGGCCGCCCCTCCAGCACCGTCCGCATCCGGCGCGCCGCGAAGCCCGCGCCGTCCGTGACCGGCGCGTACGCATAGGCGCGGCCCCGCGGCGCCCGGGTGAGGAGCTGCTTGGTGTGCATACGCGTGAGGATCGTCACGACGCTGCTGTACGTCAGCTCGCCGCCCAGCCGCTCGGTCACCTCCCCGGGCGTCAGTGCCGCCCCGGCCTCCTGGAGGAGAGCGAGGATCTCGGCCTCCCGCGCGCCATTGGCCCGCTTGGGCCCGCGCCCCTGCGCATCGGCTGGCATCGGTTGTCGTTCTCCCCATCGTCTTCTACAGTCGTGTAGAACTTCTACGGCGGTGTAAAAGCTGCCGTGCTCCGAGTGTGCCATGCGCCCGTGCCCGCGGACAGCCCCGCGGCCGTCCGGGCCCGGGTGGCGCCGGGCAGAAAGGACCTCCAGGTGCAGGTGTCCATGGACCACAAGGGACTCAGTGACCTCAAGGGACTCAGTGACCTCAAGGGACTCGGTGACCTCAAGGGACTCGGTGACCGCAAGGGACTCGGTGACCGCAAGGGACTCGGTGACCGCAAGGGACTCGGTGACCGCAAGGGACTCAGTGACCTAAAGGAACTCAGGGACCTCAAGAGCCCCACTCTCACGGGCACCGCCCTCAAGAGCCTCAAGGACCTCCGCCCCCACAGGAGGCTCCGCGGCCGCATGGACCTCCAGGCGACCGCGGCACTCGGCACGCCCGCCCGCCATCCCGGCCGGGAGCGCGCCGCGTGAAGATCACCTTCTTGATCCACAACATCTACGGGATCGGCGGCACCAACCGCACCACGCTCAACCTCGCCGCCGCCCTGGCGGACCACCACGAGGTCACCATCGTGTCCATGATGCGGCACCGCGCCCGACCCCGGTTCGCCGTCGACCCCCGGGTGCGGCTGGAGGCGCTGGTCGACCTGCGCGAGGACGCCGCGGACCCCCATGACCCGCTGTTCCGGTCCCCCGCGGAGGTCTTCCCGGCCGCCGAGACCCGCTACCGGCAGTACAACCTGCTCACCGACCTCAGGGCCGAGCGGTACCTGCGGTCCTGTCACGCGGACGTGATCATCGGCACCCGGCCCGGCGTCAACGTCTACCTTGCCCGCTTCGGCCCGTCCCGCGCCCTGCGCATCGCCCAGGAGCACCTCACCCACGACAGCCACGGCAAGCGGCTGCGCGCCCAGCTCGCCCGCCACTACCGGGACCTGGACGCCCTCGTCACCGTCACCGAGGCGGACGCCGCCGTGTACCGGGCGCGGATGCGGCTGCCGGGCGTGCCCGTGCTCGCCGTCCCGAACAGCGTCCCCGACCCCGGGGTGCCGCCCGCCGACGGCACCGCGAAGGTGATCGCCGCCGCGGGGCGGCTCGTCCGGTCGAAGCGGTTCGACCTGCTCGTCGAGGCGTTCACGGAGGTTGCCGAGAAGTACCCGGACTGGACGCTGCGCATCTACGGCTCCGGCGCCGACCGCGAGCGTCTCGAACGGCTGATCGACGAGCGCGGCCTGGCCGGGTGCGCCGTGCTGATGGGCGCGGTCTCGCCGATCGAGGCCGAGTTCGCCAAGGCGTCGATCGTGGCGTCCGCGTCGGACGCCGAGTCGTTCGGCATGACGCTGGTCGAGGCCATGCGGTGCGGCGTGCCGGTGGTCGCCACCGACTGCCCGCTCGGGCCCGCCGAGATCGTGCACGACGGCGTCGACGGCCGGCTCGTCCCCCGGGGCGACCGGCAGGCGCTGGCCGCCGCCCTGCTCGACCTGATCGCGGACGAGCCGGGCCGCCGCCGGATGGGCGGCGCCGCCCTCACCTCGGCCCGCCGCTACGACCCGGCGCAGATCGCCACCGCCTACGCCGACCTCTTCGACGAACTGGCCGCCACCCGCACGGCCCGCGCCCGTCAGCGCCGCGGAGCCCGCTGGCGTGGGCGGGCGGGCCGCGTGGTACGCCCGGTGCGCCGGCGGCTGCGCGGGCTTCTGCCACTGGTGCGGTGAGGACTCCCCGCAGCGTGAGGTTGCTGGTAACACGCGAGTGACGGGGTGTCCGCGTGGGCGTGAGCAGCCACGACGAGACCGCCGGGACGGCAACCGGCCGGGCGGGAGCACCCCCTGCCGGACTCGGCCCCTCCGCCTCGGGAAGGCGGCCGTGCCCCGGCCGCCGTGCGGCTGCCGTTGGCCGGGGCCGGGCCGGGTCCGGGGCCGGGGCCGGGGGCCGGGCCCCGGGGAGACACCCGGAGAGCACCCCAGGAGGCGGCGATGCGAGAGACAGGCGGCGGCCGGGCGGAGCTGACCGTGGGGGTCGTGGCGGCGCGGACCGGGCGACTGGCGAGCCTCGGCGACCCGCTGGCGTTCACCCAGGCCCTGCTGGAGAAGCAGCTCACCGAGGTCCGGGGCGGCGGCCGCCGCCCCACCGTGCGGCTGGTCGCCCGGGACAGCCGCTCCACCGCCGAAGGAGCCCGCCGGGCGGTGCGCGAGCTGGTGGCGGACGAGCATGCGCGGATCGTCGTCACGCTGGCCGGCACGAGCGTGCTGCCGGCCGCCGCCGACGCCTGCGAGGCCGCGGGCGTGCCGTGCGTGTCGAGCACCTTCCCGTGGCAGGTCTACCACTACGGGCGCGGCGCGGACGACACGAACGCGTTCCGCTGGACGTACCACTTCTGCTGGGGCCTCGACGACATCGCCGAGACCTTCGCCGACCTGTGGGAGCGGGCCGGCGGGCCCGGCAGGGCCGTGGGGTGCCTGTGGAACGACGGCCCGCAGGGCACCTGGTCCCGGCACCCGGAACACGGCTTCGCGCCGGCGGCCCTGGACCGCGGCCACCGGCTGGTGGACCCGGCCCCCTACACCGAGCCGGCCGGCGACCTCTCCGCGCACGTCGCGGCCCTCGCCGAGGCGGGCGCCGACATCGTGACGAGCGCGGCCACCGGACGCGACCTGGCGCTGTTCCGCGCCGCGGCCGCCGAGCGCGGCCACACGCCCCGGCTGCTCACCTGCTCGCGCTGGCTCGCCTACCCGCCGTCGGTCACCAGCGGCGGCGCGCGCCCGCCGCAGGCCGGCGTGGCGACCCTCGTCTACTGGAGCCCGGGACATCCGTACCGCTCGTCACTCGACGGAACGACCGCCGCCGAGCTCGCAGAGGCGTACGAGGAGACCACCGGCCGGCAGTGGCTCCAGCCGCTGGGCCTGGCGTACGCGCTGTTCGAGGTGGCCGCACACGCGCTGCGGACGGCCGCCGACCCCACGGACCCCGCGGCCGTCGCCGAGGCGCTGCGCCGCACCCGGCTGGAGACCGTCGCGGGCACCCTCGACTGGACGGCCGGGCCGGTGCCGAACGTCGCCACCGTGCCGCTGGCGGGCGGGCAGTGGCGGGAGGGCCGCCGGCACGCCTACGAGCTGGCGGTGGTGGACAGCCGGCACGTCCCCGGCCTTCCGGCCGGCGCGGACCTCGTTACCCCTCCGCTGAGACACCCCGGTGGGGCGGGAACCGCACGCTCGGGCCGCTCGGGTCGCTCGGGTCGCTCGGGCCACGAGGGCACGTCGGGTCGGCACCGGTCCCCATGGGGCTGCCTCTGCCGTGGCCGGGCCGCCGGGCCGCCGGGCCGACGGTGGGTTATGCGCCGGGTTACGGCGATGGCCGCGGCGCGTCACTGGTCCGAAGGAGCCACCCCAGTCGTGGCCGGGCCACCGGTCACCCGGGCGTGCGGCAGCGGAAGGGACGCCGAGGGGAACTCGACGGCGTCCGGGCGGCGGTCCCTGCGCGCGTCCCCCAGGATCAGCGCGGCCATGGCCAGCCCGCCGACCACCTCCAGGAAGTTCTGCCCGGCGGCGGCGGGCACCTTGAGGAGCGTGTCGGCCTCGGCGGCGCCCCACAGGTCCGTGAAGGACGACGGCACCATGAACAGCGCGAGGCCGAGCCCGAATCCGGTGGCCAGCGGGCGGCGCCGGGCCGCGAGCACCATGCCCACGCCGCACAGCACGGTCAGGCACGTCCACTGCCAGGGCGATGACACGGCGAGCACCGCACGGCCGGTGCCCCGCCCGGCGAGCAGATGGGCCAGACCGTGCGGGCCGATCCGGTAGGCGGTGATGGAGTTGCGGAAGATGTAGACCACGTTCAGCACGGCGAGCACCGCGCCGGAGGCGGTGGCCGTGACCTTCACCGGGCGGATCCCGCCGTGCAGGGACTCCGCCTCCGCCTCCGCGGCGGCCTCGGCCTCGGCGATCTCGTTCTCCAGCTGCCACGCCCTCAGCAGCAGGACACCCAGCACGACGGCGACCAGCACCGCGAGGACGCAGGTGACGCCGACCACGTTCAGCGACGCGCCCTTGAGCATGCCGAACCACGGGTCCGACGGGGAGTTCAGCAGCAGGTACCACAGCACGGGCAGCCGGAACAGCAGCGTCGCCGCGCACGCCGTCACCAGCAGGCCGCCGGCACCCCGGCCCTGCCGCAGCGCCGCCCAGGCCGCGCAGAGTTGCAGTGCCGCGAGCCCCAGGTCGAGGGAGGTGGTGGCGGAGAGTCCGGACGGGGTGCCGGTGGTCCACACCGTCCACGCCCCGGACGGGCCGCGCTCGACCACGTCGTAGCAGAGCCAGAACGCCGTCTGCGCGAAGAGCACCAGGCTCAGGACCCCCACGACGGTCCGCACCTGCTTGATCGACGTCCCCGGATGGCTCATGGTGCGCTGACTCCTCAAAGGTGCGCGCGGACCCGTGAGATGAGGCAGGCTGCGGCCGGCCACGGTGGTTTATCGCGCAACGACCAAATGGACGCAGCAGAGCATAGGGGTTGTCCAGGGCCGGCACCACGTCGGCGTGCGGCGCCGGATCGTGAACAGGGCGTGAGCATGTTGGGAGGGGCTGACGTAACGTCAGCCAGTCCCGGTTCGGGAGGCGTTGGGCCTTCGGCCTCGTCGCCTCGTCGCCTCTTCGCCTCTTCGCCTCTTCTCCCGGAGGCTTCCGGCCGGATGTACGCCGGGAGTGGCACCCTTACGCGAGCTGCGCGAAGCCCGCGCGACTACGCGGACCGCGCACGAACCCACCACGCCGCACGACTCCATAGGCCCGCTGACTGCCCGGAGTCGGGCTGCTGCCCGGGACTCGGACGACTGCCCGGAGCCGGGGGCGACTGCCCGGCAGCCGGACGACTGGCCGGAGCCGGAGGACTGCCCGGAGCCGGAGGACTGCCGGGCAATCGGACGTCCGCCCCGAGCCGGACGACGCGATCCGGTCACTGGCCGACCGTGCCTCCTTACCCCTACCGTCGCGGACCGCCCAGAATGCCGTCCATGCGGCAATGGGCGAGGGCTTCGTGACGGCCGGGCGCCGGCGGGGCGCGGCGGCTCGACGGCGCCGGGCGGCGGCCGGGAAACGGCGGAAGGCGGCCGCCCGACGGCGTCGGGTGGCGCGCCTGAAGCGGGTGTCGGCCGGCGCTGGTCCGGCGCTGGTCCTGCTGGTGGCCTTCTGGTCGCGCGTGTGGCCGTACGTCGCAGGGGCCCTGGCCGTCGGCGGAGTGGGCGCGGCGGGCTGGTGGCTGGTCCGCACGGACCGGCTCGCGCGGGGCCGGGACCGGCTGTGGCGGCAGGAGGAGGCGGTGAAGGCCGGCCGGCGGACACTCGCCGAGGTGGACGCGATGACCGGCACCGAGTTCGAGGAACTGGTGGCGGCCCTCTGCCGGCGGGACGGGTGCACCAAGGTGCGGCGCGTGGGCGGGGCGCACGACAACGGCGCCGATGTCCTCGGCCGCCTCCCGGACGGCAGGACGATGGTGATCCAGTGCAAGCGCTATGCGCCGGCCAGCGCCATCGCCAGCCGCGAGCTGCGCGACCTGCTGGGGGCCAGGGTGCACTTCGGGGCCGACGTGGCGGTGTTCGTGACGACCACACGGTTCAGCGGGCCCTCGGAGAAGTTCGCGGTGCAGCACGGAATCCTGACCGTGCACCGCGACCACCTCGGCCTGTGGAACAACGGCACGCCGCTGCTGTCCCTGAGCGAGGTGAACGGCCACGGCCAGGGCGACTCCCGCCACCGGGCCCGGTGGAACCAGGCATACGGCAGGTGACCGGCCTCACGGCTCCGCCACCGCGGCGCCGACGGACGGTTCCAGACGCTCAGTTGGCCGGGGTGCCCTGGTGGAAGTACAACCGCCAGCCCGCGTCCGTCAGGCGCCACAGGGAGCTCCGCCACACCCGGCGGCCCTGGTTGTCGCAGAAGTACGTGAGGTGAACGACGCCTGGAGCAAGGACGACTCCGGACATTTCGGTGACCTTGGCCGGAGACTCCGGGGACACCGTGCCAGCACTCGTCACCGTGAGAATGGAATCCACGTCCCACCGGCGTCCAGAGGCTCCGATCTCGGTGAACTCCGGATCCAGAAGCTCCAGGACGCGGGCCGGAGACGCACGCACCTCGGGATCGAGAAGCCGCAACTCCCCGGCAACGGCTGCATGCACAGCCTGCCCGTTCTCATCTGCCATGTGATGCCCGTCCGTCAGTGATGGCCGTCCGTCAGTCGTGCCCGTCAGTCGTGGGCCTGGCCCGTGGGAGCGCCCGGCTTGCCGTCGGCGACCTCCCAGCGGTCGTTGGCGCCCAGGGGATAGTCGTAGGCCGGCCGCCCCGAGTTCCCGCTCGTCCGGAACGGCTGCCCGTTGTCGTCGATCCGCACGGTGCCACGCCGGTCACCGCTGGACCAGTCAGCTCCAGATACCAGCTCACGTCGTGCGTCTGCGCCCGTGCGGTCACGTAGTAGACCTCGGGGTCGGTCTCGCTCACCTTGTACGGGAAGTCCCGCTGCCCGGCCTCGGGCGTGACCTCGGGCCGCCCGTCGTCGAGGTCCACACCGAAGTGCCTCGTCTGCACGCCGCCGCCGCAGGCGTCGACGCCCATGAGGTAGTCGTTCCAGGCGAGTGGCGCGTCCTTCTCCACCACGCGCACGTGCAGCCCCTCCAGTATGACGGTGTTCTTCCCGGTCCCCTGCACGGTCAGCCGCACCCAGTGCTCACCGGCGGCGACCCCGCCGAGCGCGGTGACCCACCCGCGCGCGTCGTCCTCGCTCGGTGGCGGGGGCACCTGGGCGGGTTCCCGGTCCACCAGGTAGTGCTGCTCCCACGGGCTGTACCAGTAGTACGCACTGGTGACCACGGTGGGCGCGGTGGCACAGCCGGCCACCGTGCCGCCGGTCCCACTCCCTGAGGCCGAAACCTCCGCACCGGGACCGCGGGAGGCGGACGAGGCGGACGAGGAGGACGAGGAGGACGAGGAGGGGGACGCCGGCGTACGGGGACGACTCGGGGAGGCGCCGGAACCGGTGCCGGTGTCCGGGCGTGTCCGGGCTCTCGGAGGCGGCTCCCACGGCCCGCTGCTTGTCGTGACCGCCGCCGTCGCCGGGTACCGGACTCAGGACCAGCGCGCCCGACAGGACGACCGCGGCCACGCCTGCCCCCGCCAGGGCGACCCTGCGGCCACGTCGCCCCGCCGGCGGCGCGACCGTCGGTTCCGGAACGGTCCCGCTGCCCGGCTCCGGGCCCCGTCGGCGCCCTCGGCCACCCCTACGGCCTCCGAAGCAAGGGCCTCCGGAGCGACGGCCTTGGAACGCACGGCCTCCGAAGCCACGGACGCCGGAGCCGCACCGGCTCGGCCGGTTCGGCCGGCAAGGCGGGCCCCACCGGCTCAAAGGACTCCCGCACCGGCACCGGCCCCACCCGAACGCCCCGTGCACCGGCTCGAACACCAAGACCACCGCCACTGTGGTCTCCCGCCCCTTGAACCACCTCCTCATCACCGTCACCAACACCGGCTCGAAGAACTGCGACCTCACCGGCTACCCGATGCTCCGCTTCACCGGCGCCCAGTCGGTCCCGCCGGCGTCCGAGGAGTCCAAACCCCAGGCGGTGGTCACACTCTTCCCGGGGGAGTCCGGCTACGCGGGCGTACGTCTCTCGGGCGCCGACGGCAGCGGCTCGAACGGCTACACGGCCAAGACCCTGGAGGTCTTCTTCGCGGGCGGCGGCGGCCGCGCCAAGAGCGCCACCCCCTCGCTCCCCGCGAAGGGCGTCCACATCGACGACAAGCTGACGGTCACGTACTGGCAGCAGAACATGGCCGACGCCCTCACCTGGTGACCCGGGGTCCTCGCCCTTCTCGTAACCGCCGCGCCGCCGTCGAGTCACCGACGAGACTCCCGGACACGGGCGGGCCACCGGCGGCGACGGGCCGACCACCCGCCGAGGACCGCCCCGGACCGCCGCACGCGGAACAGAAGCATGAGCGCCGGGCCATCACCGTGGCCTGGCGCGCCCTTCCGCCCTGCCGGGCGGGCGCGCGCTCGGCCGCCGGACCGGTCGTCGTCCTCGCCGGCCCCACCGTGCTCACCGCGCCGACGGGACGGAGGAGCGGCGCGCTTGCCGCCGCTATGTGATCCAGATCACTGGCCGCAGGTGCAGCGTGGGCCGTGTGCCAGTGCCTTCTACAGGGTGTAGGCGACCGGCGAGACAGGGACAGTGCGGATGGAGCAGGGCCGAGCCCGAGCCCGGGAGTTCGACGAATTCGTGGCTGCCCGCTGGTCGGTGCTGGTACACCTGGCCCGTCTGCTCGTCGGAGGCGATCGGCATCAGGCCGAGGACCTGCTGCAGGAGTCCCTGGTCAAGCTCTGGTTCAGCTGGCCCAGGATCGCGGACGGCGCACCGGAGCCGTACGTCCGCAAGGTGATGGTGCGCGCGGCGGCGCGCTCCAGAAAGCGGCGCTGGTGGGGTGAACGCCCCGTCGAGCAACTGCCCGAGGCGGCGATGGCCGTCGATGTGTCCGCGGACGTGGTGGAGCGGTCCCGGCTGGAGGCCGCGCTGGCCCGGCTGTCGCCGAAGCAGAGGGTGGCCGTGGTGCTGCGCTACTACCAGGATCTGCCCGAGGGGCAGGTGGCGGAGGCGCTCGGGTGCCCGGTGGGCACGGCCCGGTCCCATGCCGCACGCGGAGTGGCGCGGCTGAGGGAACTGCTGGCCGATATGAACGAGCCGGTGCGGTGAAGGAGAACCCCATGGATCACTTCGAGCGGCAGCTGGCGCGGATGATGCGCGATTCCGAGGCGCCCGCACCGTTCGAGCCGAGGCACCGGGAACGTCTCTGGGCAGGAGTGCGCGCCCGCCGTCGCAGACGGGCCGCGCAGCGGGCCGTCGGCTCCGTCCTGGCCGTCGCCGGCCTCGGCGTCGGGCTGTTCCTGCTGCCCGGCCGTGCGACCCCGGTCGAGCCCGCCCATCCCCGCCCCGAGCCCGCGACGAGCCCGTCGCCCTCGGTCCCGCCCGCGACACCCGACGTGTCCCCGAGCGCCCCACCATCCCCCGGCGCCTCCACTGCCCCCTCGGTCACCACGCCGCCGGTCACGACCGGGAGTCCGCCCACGGGCGGCGCGAGCCCGCCGCGGAGCACGGACGGCGCGTCCCCACCCTCGTCCTCGCCCCCGCCTTCGGGCGCGGCGACCCCGCGGAACGAGCCGTAGACCGCCTCGTCCGCACGCACCACCTCCGTAACGCCCGACCACCCCTCCCCCCGAGTGTCTTCGGCCTGCCGTGCGCCAGGTCGACACGGGCTCCGGCGCGGGCCAGGCACGAACAAGGACGAAACGTGAGAAACCAAGGACCGCTTGAGGTGACGGCCCTGAGCCGACTGCCGCACCGCGCACCGGTGCCGACGCACCATCCCGAGCCCGTTCTGGACGTGGTCGTCCCCGTGTTCAACGAGGAGAGGGACCTGGAGCCGAGCGTGCGGCGGCTGCACGCACACCTGAGCGAGACCTTCCCCTATCCGTTCCGTATCACCATCGCCGACAACGCCAGCACGGACGGCACCCCGCGGATCGCCGCCCGGCTGGCGGACGAACTGACCGAAGCACAGTGGCTCCGGCTGGCCGAGAAGGGCCGCGGCCGGGCGCTGCGCACCGCCTGGTCGCTCTCTCCGGCCCCCGTCCTCGCGTACATGGACGTGGACCTGTCCACGGAACTGACCGCACTGCTGCCGCTCGTGGCCCCGGTGCTCTCCGGTCACTCCGACATCGCCATCGGCACCCGCCTGGCCCCCGGTTCCCGGGTGGTGCGCGGCGCCCACCGAGAGATCATCTCGCGTTGCTACAACGCCCTCCTGCGCTCCGTCCTCGCCGTGGGGTTCTCCGACGCGCAGTGCGGATTCAAGGCGGTGCGGCGTGAGGTGGCCGAGCGGCTGCTGCCGCTCGTGCAGGACTCCGAGTGGTTCTTCGACACCGAACTGCTGGTGCTCGCCGAGCGGGCCGGCCTGCGCATCCACGAGGTGCCGGTCGACTGGGTGGACGATCCCGACAGCCGGGTCGACATCCTCGAAACGGCACTGGCCGACCTGCGGGGCATCGCCAGGATCGGCGGGGCGCTGGCGCGGGGCACGCTGCTGCCGCGCGGGTCGCTCCGCGACGGCGGCGCCGACGCGGCAGGCGGGCTCGCCACCCCACTCGTGTGCTTCGCCGCCGTAGGAGCCGTCAGCACCCTCGCCTACGTGCTCCTCTACGCGGCGCTGCGCCCAGCGGCGGGGTCCCAGGCCGCCAACGCACTCGCGCTGCTGGTCTGCGCCGTCGCCGGCACCGCCGTGAACAGGCGGCTCGCCTTCGGCATCCGCGGTCGCGGCGGTGTGCTGCGCCACCAGGGCAGGGGCCTGGTCGTCCTCCTGATCGGCCTGGCGCTCACCGGAGGATCGCTCGCCGCCCTGCACCACACGGTGCCCTCGGCCGGGCACGCCACCGAACTCGCCGTACTCCTCGCCGCCAACCTCGCCGCCACGCTGCTGCGGTTCCTGCTCTTCCGAGCGTGGGTGTTCCGCCCATGAACAGGACCGCCGCCCGTACGACCGCGACCCACGGCCCGAGCTGGAACGCGAGGCTGTCGCGGCAGTCCGCCACCACGAACCCCGGCCGCCGGCGCCGGCTGCGCCGCACGGCCGAGCGCTACGGCCCCGTGCTGGCCGTCTACGGAACGCTCAAGCTCACCGGCTTCGCCGCCTTCATGTGGCTGCTGCACTCCGCCGGTGACTACCGCGCGAAGGACCCGCGCTTCGGCGGCGGCGCTCACCCGTGGGACGTCCTGGCCAGCTGGGACGGCTGGTGGTACCAGCAGATCGCCGCGCACGGGTATGACCCTCGGCTGATCCCGGTCCCCGGCGCCACCGGCCCGATCACGCTCGAAGGGAACTCGGCGGCGTTCTTCCCGCTCTACCCGGCGCTGATGCGGCTGGTCTCCGAGTTCACCGGCCTCGGCCTGTACGGCGCCGGTCTGCTGGTCTCCGTCGTCGCCTCCTTCGCCGCCGCCCTGGGCGTCCACGCCCTCACCGAACGCCTCGGGGACAGACGGGCCGGGCTGGCCGCGGTCGGCCTCTGGGCCGTCTGGCCCGGTTCCGGCGTGGAGTGGGCGGCCTACTCGGACTCCCTCTACGTGGCCCTGGCCGTCTGGGCCTGCCATGCCGTCCTGAGCCGCCGGTGGCTCACCGCCGGCCTCCTCACCTGCGTGGCCGGGCTCAACCGGCCCACCGCCGTGTCGCTGATCGCCGCCGTTGCCGCCGCGGCCCTGCTCGCGCTCCGCCGCCGCCGGGACGGCATCCTGCGTCCGGTGGCCGCGACGGCCGTCGCCCCGCTCGGCCTCCTCGCCTATCTCGGCTGGGTGGGCCACCGAACGGGTCACCTCGACGGCTACTTCAGGCTCCAGTCCGGTGCCTGGGCCCACCAGTGGGACTTCGGCCGGCACACCCTCGACGTTCTCTCCTCCGTCCCGGTGGGCCACTCCGACTACCTCTTCGCCTGGCCCTTCGCGGACCTGATCGGCGTCGGAGCCGTCCTGCTCGCGCTCGCCCTGCTCCCGCTGCTGATCCGGCTGCGTCCCCCGGCCGTGCTGACGGTGTACACCGTGAGCACCCTCGTCCTCGTCCTGGGCAGCCAGCAGATATTCGCCAACGTCTCCCGCTATCTGCTTCCCCTCTTTCCGCTCTTCCTCCCGCTCGCCCTCGCCCTGCGCCGCCTCGGCCCGACCCACCAGACCCTGCTGCTGGGCACCGCCGCCCTGGCCTCCGGCTCGTACGCGGGCTACGTCCTCTTCGAACTCGGCGTCCCGTGACCGACGGACCCAGGAATGGAAGCCCGATGACCACGACCCTGCCCACCGCCGAGCAGCCGGTCTCGCGGCCGGCACACCACGCTCTCGCACGGCATCCACATCCCGTACGGAACCCCACCGGCGACCCCGGGCAGCGGCGACTGCTCGACCGACTGAGCCCCACGGACCTCCGGGTGCTCCGGCTCTACCTGTTCACGCGCCTCGGGCTGTGCCTCGTCGCCTACTGCACCGCCTGGCTGGCCCCCGCCGGATCCGACGCCAGAACACCTGCCCCGTGGCTGTCCCGCTGGGAGCACTGGGACTGGGTGCACTACCAGCACATAGCCCAGTACGGCTACTTCGACCCCTTCCCCGGAGCCGACCCCGCCTCCGACAACCGGGTGGCCTTCTTCCCCGGTTTCCCCCTCCTGCTGCGCGCCGTGCACGCCCTTGTCTCCGACTGGGCCGCGGCGGGCCTGCTGATCTCCCTGGTCAGCGGTGCGGTGGCCGTCGTGGCCCTGGCCAGGATCGCCGGACTGGGCCGGCCGGACAGCGCTCTGGCCGGCCGACGGGCCACGAGCTTCCTGCTGCTGTCGCCCGCCGCGGTGTTCCTGGCGGCCGGCTACACGGAATCCCTCTTCCTCGCGTTCGCGCTGCCGTCCTGGCTCGCGGCGAAGAACCGCAACTGGCCAGTCGCGGGGGTACTCGCCGCCTTGGCCACCACCACCCGGGTCAGCGGCCTGTTCCTGGCCGCCGCGATCACGGTCGAAGGCGTCCTGGCCCGGGACGAGCGCCGAGGGCACGGCCGTTGGCGCGGCCGTTGGCGCTCCCTGTCCTGGTGCGCCCTGCCCACCGTGCCCGCCGCGGCCTACACCGCCTACCTGTACGGGAACACCGGTGACTGGTTCGCCTGGAAGCACGTGCAGGAACGCGGCTGGCATCGCGACTTCCACACGCCCGCCGAAGCGTTCCGGAACACCTGGCGGAACGCCTTCGACCACCTCCAGACCACCGGCTACGCCTGGGAGTTCCAGCTGGAACTGGCCGCGATGGCGGTCGGTGTCCTCCTGCTCGCCTTCCTCGTGCTCCGGCGCCGCTGGCCGGAAGCCGTGTACATCGGGCTCAACCTCTGGGCGCTGGGGACGTCGTACTGGTACCTGTCCATCCCCCGCGCAACCCTGCTCTGGTGGCCGCTGTGGACCGGCCTGGCCCACTGGAGCCTGCGGCGCACGTGGGTGAAGGAGGCGTACGCAGGCGTAGTGGCTCCGCTGATGGTGGTGCTCGCGGTGACTTTCACCTCGGGCCACTGGTCCGGCTGACCCGCACCGAACCGGCCCCCTCGGCCTGGCCGGCCGATACCGCCGCAGCCACCCGGGGCCCTCCCGCCGTCGGGCCCGTGCAGGGTCGGCTCCGGTCCGGGGAGCTCGCCGCGCAACATTGAGGCCCAGGTCCTTGATCTGCGCCTCAATCACGGAGCGGGTGACGAGAACCGAACTCGCGCTCTCAGCTTGGGCAGCTTGGATGCTGCGGGGGCGGCAAGCTCCCTGACCTGCGGCGTAACGGTGTCGACGCCTGACGTCCGCGGTTTGCGTTCCTCGGTGTCCCCCGTGGCTTCCCGCACGACCTGGCACGGTTCTGGCACGTCTGCCGGGGTGCCGAATGACTCCGTACCCACCCTTCGTCTTCATGCGTCGGCCGTTGTCGGTGCGGTCCCGTAGCTTGAGGCCATGGTTGGTACAGGCGAGAACTTCCCTCACCTCGGCGAGTCGTCGGCGGTGGGCCAGCCCGCTGCGGGCGTCCAGCCTTACTACGCGCAACGCGCCGAATTGCTGGGGCCGAGGTACGGGAGCGTCACCTTCGAGGAAGTGCATGACGGGGTATTGGATCTGCTTCCGCCGGCACCGGCGAAGGTGCTGGACGTAGGTGCTGGCACTGGGCGGGACGCCGTGGCACTCGCACGGCGCGGTTATCAGGTGGTGGCGGCGGAGCCGGTCCGTGAGCTTCGGGAGGTCGCGCAGAGCCTCAACCCGTGCGAGGACGTCCGTTGGGTCGAGGACTCGCTGCCCGCGCTGGCCCACCTACAAGGGCCTTTTAAGCTGGTGCTGCTGTCGGCTGTGTGGATGCACCTGGCGCTGGCCGAGCGTGGGCAGGCGATGGAGCGGCTGGCCACGCTGCTGGCCCCGGCGGGGCTGCTGGTCGTCTCGCTTCGGCGCGGAGTCCCGCCGACAGACCGGGTGATGTTCGATGTGACCGCGGAGGAGGTCGTGCGGGACGGGGAGCGAGCGGCGCTGCGATTGGTGCGACTGGTAGAGGAGGGCGCGGACCGGTTCGGCCGTGCCGGGGTGTGGTGGCAGACGGTTGTCCTGTGCAAGGGGGGCGTGTGAGCGGGCGCGAGTTCTACGCCCAGGATTCCTCGGCGCGCGCGTCGTGGCGGTTGGCAGTGCTGATGGGGGCCAATTCGCGCACCTACAAGTTCGCTCTGGGGCAGGCCCTGCTGGAGTTCGGGCAGACCGGGCGAGAGGAGATCTCCCTTGCTGAGCTCGCCGCTGCCTACAGCCTGGGCCTGGTGCAGCATTTGGCCCAGGACCCGCAGGCGCCGCAGACGGTGGAGCTGGGCGAGAAGGACTTCCTCACCGTCGCTAACAATGGCTAACATAATGAGCTGAGTTGTCGCTGGGTGATCAGGCAGCAGGCGAGTTTCAGGAAGGCTTCGTGGATGTCGGCTCGTCGTTCCCACCGGATGCGTAAGCGTCGGAAGCCGTGCAGCCAGGCGAAGGAGCGCTCGGTCCCCCAGCGGTAGGTGCCCAGTCCGGTGCCGTGTCGGGTTCCGCGGCGGGCGATCGCGGGAACGATGCCGCGGTCGCGGACCTGGTCGCGGTAGAGGTCGTGGTCGTAGCCGCGGTCGGCGAACAGGGCGTCGGGTTTGCGACGGGGCCGACCGATGCGACCGCGGATGGGAGGGATCGCATCGAGCAGGGGCAGTAGCTGGGTGACATCGTTGTGGTTGCCGCCGGTCAGCAGGACCGCGAGTGGGGTGCCGTGTCCGTCGGTGATCAGGTGATGCTTCGAGCCGGCCTGGCCCCGGTCGACTGGCGACGGGCCCGTATGGCTCCCCCTTTTAGGGCTCTGACGTGGGAGGAGTCGACCACGCAGCGGGACCAGTCCAGGCGTGAGGCCGGGTTCAGCTCGGCAAGTAGGACCTCGTGCAGACGCTGCCAGACGCCGGCTTCGTTCCAGTCCCGCAGCCGCCGCCAGCAGGTCATGCCCGAGCCGAAGCCCAGCTCCTTGGGCAGGTACTCCCACTGGATCCCCGTATGCAGTACGTACAGGATCCCGCACGGCACCTCGCGGTCCGGCAACGGCTTGCGACCCGGATACCGAAAGCGCCTCTCGCGCTGCGGCAGCAACGGCTCCAGGCGGTCCCACAACTCATCCGACACGATCCACGGCGATGTCCCCACACCGAGCCGAACGCTCAACTCCTGTCCCGGACACGGCAACCAAGATCGATTCACCTCATTGTGTTAGCCGTTGTTAGCGTCCCTCAGCCGTCGTCTTGCTGCCTCTATCTCAGGGGTTTCGAAGATAGGCACAAGTTCCGGGGTGATCAGAGCGGACACCATCATCGCGCCTGGTCAGGGGATTGGGGTGCGGTGGGGTCGGGATGTCTGGGGGGACTGCTGCAGGGTTGGGTGACACCTGACCTGGCTTGCTGAGAGGCGGCCTGGAAGGATGTTGCAGTGCCCAAGCCGTATCCGAAGGAGTTCCGCGAGGACGTCGTGCGGGTCGCGCGCAACCGCGAGCCCGGCGTCACGCTGGAACAGATCGCCGCCGACTTCGGCGTCCACCCGATCACGCTCTCGAAGTGGCTGCGCCGCGCCGACACCGACGAGGGCGCCAGGCTCGCAACGACGTCGGGCGAGGCGGCCGAGCTACGCGAGGCCCGTAAGCGGATCCGGTTGCTGGAGCAGGAGAACGAGGTGCTCCGGCGGGCAGCGGCGTATCTGTCACAGGCGAACCTGCCGGCAAAATGATGTACCCGCTCGTCCGCGAGCTGGCCGCCGCCGATGCCCCTCACCGGGTGCCGGTGGCGGTGACGTGCCGGGTGCTGAGGCTGGCACGCCAGCCCTACTACCGGTGGCTGGCCTGCCCGGTCACCGACGCCGAGCTGGCCGAGGCGTATCGGGCCAATACCCTCTTCGACGCACACCGCGACGATCCCGAGTTCGGTCACCGGTTCCTGCTCGACGAGGCCCGTACTGCCGGTGAGCCGATGGCCGAGCGGACCGCCTGGCGGATCTGCCGGGACAACGGCTGGTGGAGCGCCTTCGGCAAGCGCAAAGGCCGCGGCAAGAACGCCAAGGCTGGGCCGCCGGTCCACGATGACCTGGTGCGGCGCGACTTCACCGCCGACGGGCCGAACCGGTTGTGGCTCACGGACATCACCGAGCACACCACCGGCGAGGGCAAGCTCTATCTGTGCGCCGTCAAGGACGCCTTCTCGGGGCGCATCGTGGGCTATTCCATCGACGCCCGCATGCAGTCCCGCCTCGCCGTGGCCGCGTTGGAGTCCGCCGTCGCCCGCCGCGGCCAGGTGGCCGGGTGCGTGGTGCATTCGGACCGCGGCTCGCAGTTTCGGTCACGGAAATTCGTCGCCGCTCTCGTCCGCCACGGACTGGCCGGCTCGATGGGTCGGGTCGGCGCAGCGGGCGACAACGCTGCGATGGAAAGCTTCTTCGCGCTGCTGCAGAAGAACGTCCTCGACCGCCGTACCTGGGCCACCCGTCAGGAGTTGCGGACCGCGATCGTGACGTGGATAGAGCGCACCTACCACCGGCGCCGACGCCAGAGACGCCTGGCCCGTTTGACCCCCGTCGAGTACGAGATCATCATGACCCCACCTGCAGCACTGGCTGCATAGACCCCCGCTGTCACCCGATCATGCAGCAGTCCCGGGAGAGCTTGGGGAGTTGGTTGGCTCACAGGTGGCTCCCAGCCGACGGCCGCTGAAGCTGCCTGTCCGCCGTGTTGGCTCGTGCCGGATCCGCGGTGCGTGACGCTCGTCCGGAGGGCTCAGATCACCGTCGAGGGAGCGTGTTTGCTCAGGTAGCTTTTGAAGGTCTTCCTGATCTCCGCCTGGAGATAGCCTGCCTGCGGTGAGTTGGGCACTACGTCAGGCTCGAAGCCCCTTTTCCGGGCATCGAGGTACCGCACGATGCTCGACGATCTGATGTTGGCGACGAAGAGTTCGTTCTGGGTGCGGATGTCGGCGCGCAGTCCCTCGAAGTTCCGCGCGAGGCTGATGTCGAGGTTGGAGACGTAGTACTTGCACTCGACGATGAGGACGCTTTGACTGCCTCGTGGTGCGATGCCCTGCGCCCGGCTCAGAGCGGCTTCCTCGGCTGGTAGCACCAGCACGTCGCACTCGTGCCGGACGCCCGACGAGCCGGTCACGTAGACGCCGAGGTGGACTTCAAGGGCGGGAGCGCCATCGAACTCGATCACGGCGTGGGTGAAAGGCTGGCTGTTGCCGTACAGGTGACCGGGCCCCGTCCGGAAGACGAGGTTGCTGGCCTTCGCCCCGTAGACGTCTTCGTAGGTGACGGTGGCGCCATGCCGACTCGCGGTCGCGACGATCAGAGAGAAGATGAAGTCCTCGTAGACGTCGGACGGCTTCGAAGCAGAGTCGTACGACACCGTCCCCGCAGCCAGTAGGCTTTTGATCTCGTTGACCAGGTGATCCACCGTGCTCAACTGACTACCTCCCTCGTCACTTCGGCCAGTAGCTGACTGACGCGTGTACGTTGGTCAGTCGGCACCCGATCTCCCCGGTACTCAGTTCGACTGCGGCGCGATCGAGCGCTTTCGTCCGGTTCGAATACGACCCCCTCAACCATGCTCCGACTGCCGGCGTCGCTCTCGGGCTCGGACCGGAGCGTCTTCAGCACCTCCAGTTCCATTTCAGGCAGGTCGACGAGCACGCGCTTTACCGCATCGAGGAGGAGCTGTACACGTTCTTCGTCTGTCATGGCTCGCGTGGCGATGACCAGCGTCCCTCCCTTGCGTGATGACTCGTACTCTCCGAGACCGAGCATGCCGCGGTCCACGACCTCGTATCGAGCTGCTGCCGCCGCCGGACTCGTGGCAGGGAAGTCATCGCCGCGGCGCTGCTGGCGTCGGCGGAGTATCTTCTCCTCAGGCACTCCTGCGGCGATTGCGGCGTCGACATCGTCGAGCACCCAACTCAGGGACGTGTCTTGCAACGCTTCGCGGAGCTGCTGTTCCATACGGCGCAGTTCGAACTGGTTCATATTCCCTCGTATCAGTAGCCTTCGTCTGACGTAGCCAGTCGGTTCACGGTTCTTCCCCGAGCTGTGTTCGAAGGAACCGTGGTCAGCTGTCGAGCAGACTCCGAAGCGCCTCAACCGACAGGCGGGCTTCCGCGACGGCCGCTCCACCGTCGAATCGGACACCCTCGCCCACCAAAACATCCGCGGGTGCGTCCGTGCGGGACGGATCGGTCCACTGGAAGCCTGCGCTGACGCGACCGGACGCAGTGAGCACCCGCCAGGCGTTGGGGCACTGGCCGCAGGTGGCCAGGTGGGTGCCGACGGGGACGGCGTGGCTGCCGATGACGGACGCCACGTCGCCGTAGGTGGTCCACCGCCCGGACGGGATGGCCCCCAGCAGGGTGTGGAGGCTCGTCCAGTCCTTGCGGGCGCCACTGAGTTGCTTTGCCAGGTCCGCGAGGCTGGACCCTGCCAACGCCGCCCATTCATCGGGATCGACTGTGTTCGGGACGTCATTGGTGTCGACGTCCCACCAGGTCGTCCCCTGTATCCCGTCAGGTGTCCGGCCGGTCACCCTCTTGAAGATGTGGTTGGCCAGTCCGGTCGGCGTGTACGGCATGCCGTCGGAACCCCAGGTAAGAGGTTTGGCCGTGTTGTTGTTCCAGATAGCCGTAGCGCGCTCGGCATCCTCACCCGCCCAGGCAACGATGGCCTCGCGGATGGATTGGGGAGCGCCGTGCCTCGGCGTCAACCGCAGTCTTGTCCCGTCCGGCAACAGGCCAGCGGCGACGAGAACATGAGCGGCGTTGCGGGCCCGGGAACGTTCTTCCAGTTTCTTGGCGGCGGCCTTGGCCTCGACCCGGGCAGGAGCGAGGGTGAACTCCTCCACTTCGGGTGTCGGATAAACCTTGGTGAAGCCGACGACGAGGTGGCCTTCCACCTTCCACAGACCCACCTGGACGAGGTCGATGTCGAGGTTCATCTCCGACAGCCACACCACGGTGTGCGTCACCTGCTTGGGGAAGTCAGCAGCGATGATCACCTGCCGGGGGCGCTGGAGCAGTTCCGGACTCCAGTCCCCGTCCACATGGTCGAGGAGGCGCTGTCTGCACGCGTCGAGTTCGACTGCCTGGCCTCTACCGGTCAGGAAGTCGCGGTGTGCTTGTGCCAAGGTGTCGAGGTCGAACCGGGACACGAGGGCGGCGTAGGTGATCGCCTGGAGATGTACGTCCCGGTCGGCCGTTCCCCGCTTCAGCTCGACCACCACGAGGCGGCCGGTGGCGTCGAGCCCGAGGACGTCCAGTCGGTCTCGTGCCGGCACACCGTCCGTGTCGGCCCACCGGTCGAACTCCGCGGTGATCACAAGCACCGAATCGCCCAGGACCTGAGGGTTGTCGATCACCCACTCCTGTAGGTGTTGCCGTTCGAGGAGCCCCTCTGTGGCTAGACCGGTTGGTGAGATCGGTGTTGCCGACGGGCCCGCAACAGCGAAGAGATGATCCATAAGCTCCCCCTCATGAGCCCAGCAATGTCAGATCGGGCGCCCAGAGCCTATGGGCAGGTAGGCCCCTTGGGCAGTCGGTTTCTCGGGATTGGACGGGGTCCCGGTTGGTCTTATGTGGCCCGGATGATTCTCGAGGTATGCCGGCTCCCAAGTGGCCCCCAGGGACAGGTGTCGTGACGTGAGCAGCTGCCGCGTGTCCCGAAGCCTTCCTATGTCCGAACGGAGAGGTCGTCCACCAGAAGGTCGAGGGTGATCTCCTCATGGAGTGCGACCCCGAGAGCGGTCATCGCAGGGGCGAGGCCCGGGTCCCAGGCCGCGCTGACGGGCTGGCCGTCGAGCGGCAGCTGAGGGATTCCCTCGGTCTGGCTGCGAGCGGCCAGGTGCTCGTAATCCTCGGCGCCCATGCGCCATGGCTGAGCTTCGTAACGGCGGATGATCCGGTTGGCCAGAGCGATGCCCGGCCAGTCGAAGTCCCCGTGGTACGCGAAACGGCAACCGGTGGCGGCGAGGGCGTCGAGGAGCGTGAGGACCACTGTGGCCGCACTGCCGGACGTGCATACCAAGGGCCGGACACAGGCCGCGTCCGCCGCAGCTTCCACCACGCGCGGATTCTCACAAATGTGGACCATTGCTCCGGCAGATAGTCGCAGCTGCAGATTGTGCAGATCGCGCTGCGTGAGGTGAGCTTCGGCGTGATGGTCTGCCCGCTCTCGCAGGGCCTGCTCCCGCCAGCCCCCGCCGACGGGCCGCAGCCCGTAGGTCAGCACTGTGCTGGAGACCTCGTCCGGTGTGACGGCCACCAGACGCCACAGTGCGCGCCGGCGGGCCGCGTCGCCGGGGAACTCGGTGCCGTGGGCGAGAGCGATGCCGCGTTGGACGAGGCGCGCAAGCCAGGTGCCGTCATCCAAACCGTGCGCGGACCCGGTCGCCAGGGCGGCGAGTTCTCCTCGGCCTCGGGTGCCGCCCCGCTCCGGGCCGAGCAGTACGGTGAGGACCTGGACAGCCTGCTGAAGAGTTCGTACCGCCGTTTCAGGTGTCACTCCTCTCGGGACGCCGGTACGGCGGAGCAGGTCGCACCACTGGTTGGTCCAGTTCTGCCCGGCGAGCGGAGAGGCGTCCAGCGCCGAGGCGAGCGACGACCAGACATGCTCGCGCCGTGCCGCGATACCCGCGCGGACGGCCCGGCGGTCGGTGACCGGAGGGCCGAGTTCCTCCAAGACCTCTCTGAGCCCGAGTCCGGCCGCCGAGGCGCGCAGCCGCGTGTCGAGCGCGTCGAGGCGCACAGTTACGGCAGCGCCCGTGACGGGTTTGCCCAGCAGAAGCGACAGGTCGTTGCGTTCCTGGGTGCTCACCGAGGTCAGCCGGAGGGAACCGGTGGCTTGCACGCCGTTGCTTTCCAGGCGCTTGCGTACCGCTTCCCACAGCCTGGTGAGCCCGGGACCGGCCAGCCAGTCCTGTGTCGCCGCGGGCAGCTTGCTCATACGGACACCAGACGGCGGTGCCGACCGTTCCAGGTGTAGTGCAGGGTGGCCACCCCGCGCACATGGGGATCGCGGAGGCACTCGTAGATGTGCAGGGACGGAACCTCCGGCCAGTTGCCCATGAGCCGTTCGCTGGTGAGGACGAAGTCGAGGTCGAGATCGACGAGGATCCGTCCCAGCCGCCCGTGGGTAGGTTCGTCGACCTTGGCGAAGGCGTCGTCCAGAAGGATCAGCCGCGGGGCGTGGGGTGCCGACTCGGCGAGGCTGGTGAAGTGGGCGGCGGCCGCGGCGAAGAGAACGAGGTAGGAGAGCACCCGCTGCTCGCCCTGGCTGAGTCCGGTGCGGCCGGTCAGTTTCCGCCTCCGTCCCGGAGCGGCGTCCTCGACCACGAAAGTGTGGAAGCGGAACCAGTCGCGGTAGTCCAGCGCGGTCCGCAGGTGGGCGGCGTAACCGGCTGAGGGATCGGCCCGTCGGGCTTCCTCGATCCGGCGTTGCAGCACCTCGCGGAGTTGCTCGGTCTGCTCACGTGTGCGCAGGCTCGAAGGACTGCGCAGCAGCTCGACGGCCGCCCGCACGTCCGCATCGACGTCCTCGTCCAGCTTCCACAGCAGCTCCACGCCGAGACCGTGGGAGGTGCGTACGGTCCGCAGGGTGTCATTGAGAGCCGCGACCAGGTTCGCCGCGGTGATGACCTGGGCCGAGAGGTGGTCGCCGAGCTCGCCGGTCAGGAAGCGCTGGAACACCTCACGTTCGCGCTCGGTGAGCCGTCCTCGGGCCTCTGCCGCCTGGGCAGCGATCCGCTCGCCCACGGCCGCGACGTCGTGGGAACCGTGGTCGTCGATCAGGCGGCACACCTTGATCCCGTCGCGTTCCTCCAGTTGCGCGTCGTAACCGCCGGCCAGCTGGTCGCGAAGGTCGGTGTGCCGATTGAGCAGGGTGCTGTCCGACACCTCACCTTTCGGGCGGCCGAGGGCCTGCTGTACCGCGTCGGCCAGTGCCTGTAGCGCGCGCAGACGGCTGCGGACATCCAAGCCGGGATCGTCCACCACGTCCTCGGGCAGTGAGGACCGGTCCAGCCCGGCGCCGCGCACCACCTCCGGCCGGCCGAGTGCGCCGCGAAGGGCGCCGCCGGTCGCGATGACCGCCGTCTCCTGGGCGGCCAGGTCCTCGCGCAGGCGCTTCTCCTCCTCTTCCGCGCGCACGCGCCGGTCGTGCAGATCGTTCCGGATACGTTGTGCTGCCGGGACGGCCTGAGCGGCGTGCGCGATGCGCTGTCTGGCTTCCTGCTCGCGGGTGAGGATCTCTTCTTCGGTCGCCCCGATGGCCTCCTCGCGGATGCGCAGGTCCTGTTGCGCGGTACGCAGCCCGGTGAGGCGAAGCCGGTAGTTCTCCTCCGCGGCCAGGCGTTCTCTACGGGCGCGTTCATATCGCTCGGCATCGGCGCGATGGGTGCCGAGCCGCTCGCCCGTGCTGCCGACCGCCCTGCGTAGATGTCCGATGCCGGTGAGAAGGGCAGCCAGCGCGGTGCGTACGCGTCCCAGTTCGGCGGGGTCGCTTGGAAGGTCATGGGCGGTGGCGGTGGCGTCCGCCTCGGCGCGGGCGGCTACGGCGAGGGCGCGGGCCTCCTCGGCCAGCCGTGCCGCGCGGGTCGCCTTGGCGGTCAGGTCACGCAGTGTCCTCTCGTCCGACTCGGCTCTGCTCCAGGCGTCGGCGAGACCTCGTGCCCGGGGGAAGTCCTGCTCCGCGAGCCTGAGGGCCCGACGCCGGGCGTCGGCCTCGGTGAGTTCGTGACGGGCGTCGGCCAGCCGCTGCTCCGTCTGCGTGAGCCGCTGTTCCAGCTCCGCCAGGATGCGCCGTCGGGTCTCGGCGCGTACGGCGGCTCCCACGTACTCGGCGTCACTCTTGTGGTGCCGGCCGCTGAGGACGCCCAGACGCCAGCTTCCGTCGTAGTACACCGCGTCATGAGCGGTCGTTTCCTCGGCCGGTGCGAGCGCGATGGCGGTCAGCAGGTGTTCCACCTGATGGGACGTGACCCCGCACTCCGGTTGCGGTGCGGGGCGCAGGGCCGAGGCGAGGGTCGGTCTGTCCGGCAACGCGGGGCTGGGACGCAGCAGAGTGTCACGGGTGCCGGGATCGACAAGGGCGCCGTCCGCTCCGACCCACGCGTCCAGGATTCCGCTGGCTTCCAGTGCTGCTTCCAGACCGGCCCGATGCGCGGGGCTCAGATCATCCGTGAAGTCCACCAGCCGGTAGAACGGCGCTCCGGTCCTCGGCGACCTTTCGGCGACGCGGTGGCAGGGGACTGGCGGCTCGGGATCGGTACGTCGCTCCCAGTCCCGCTTCTGACTCGCCAGGCCGTCGAGTTCCTCGTCGAGCTTGCCGACGGCGAGTGCGAGGGCGTCGCGGCGCGCGGTGAGCTCCTCGCCGTACGGCTCCAGTGCGGAATGGGCGACCTGCCACGCCTGGCTGTCGGTGTCGGGCGGGAGCGTGCGGTCCACGAACGGGGCGTCGGCGGAGCTTTCGCAGGCGACCACTGCGTGGACGGCGTCCAGCGGCGGGCAGTCGGAACCGGCGGCGGCCCGCGTGCGGGTGACCCACTCGGCGACCCGGCGGACATAGGCACCGCTCTCCTCGGCGACCTTCTCGCAGTCGGCGTCGAGACGGCCGGTGGCCTCCTCCGCCTCGCCCTCCAGCCGTTCCCGCTCGGTGTCGGCCTGCGCTGCGCGGCTTCGGGCCTTCTCGGCCTGCGCGGTGAGACCCATGACCTCCTGGACCATCCTGGTCCGGTTCTTCACGACCGTCGCGGCGTCGTCTAGCTGCCCCGGCCAGGCCCGCAGTCCGTCCTCCACCGCGGCCGTGTCCACACGGACGGTCGACCGGTGCTGCACGGTGTGCGTCTCCCCGTCCGGAGCGGTCAGCTCCGTCTCGTCGGCCTGGGAGCGGACCGTACGGGGCAGGGCGACTGCCTCGCCGAGATGGCCGGTGGGAAGCCCGGCCCTCTCTGCCTGCGTCAGCAGCTCCCGGTGTTCGGTGCCCAGTTCGGCGAGCCGGCTCCCGAGGTGGTCGACACCGTCGGCCAGCCGCTCGGCCGCGCCTTCCTCTGCGCCGTGTGCGTTGCTGAGGGCGGTGAAGGCGGCCACGGCGGCGGTGTGGAGCGCCTCGACCGTGGTGCGGCGTTCCGACAGTTCGCGCAGACTGCGGTAGGCGTGGCTGTCGTGCAGGGCGGCGAGATCGGTCCGGGCGGCTTCTTCCTCTCCGCGTAGGGTTTCCAGCCGGGCTTCCGACTCCTCCTCCTGCGTCCTCAGCTCGTTCGTCCGCTGTGCGGCGTCTCCGGCCGCCCGGCGTCGCTGCGCGAGGACCTCCAGCTCCCGGCTCACCGCCTGCGCGCTGGCGCGCAGGACTCCGGACAGGTAGCCGCGGTAACTGGTGAGGAAGGTGCGCAACGCGGTATCGGTGCGTTCCAGGCGGCCGAGTTCGTCGCGTACGGCGTCGAGATCGTGGAGGTTGCGCGCGACCTTCTCGACCACGTCCTCGTCGAGTCCCGGCAGGGTCTCGCTCAGCAGGGAGGCGAGTCCACCGTGCTCGATCCGGTCCCCGACCGTGGGCCGCCGCAGTCGGTGGAGGAGCTGGGTGAGGTTGCGGTAGCGGGTCGCGTCGGTGATGCCGAACAGTTCCCGGGCTACTCGCGAGCGGTGGAGGACCGCGCGGTCGGTGATGTTGTCGGAGCCGACGATCTCCTTGAGCCGGTCGACCGCCAGGGGCTTTCCGCCTTCGACCAGGCGCAGGTCTTCACCGACGCGCAGCGGGGTGACGAAGAACGTCGGCAGCGCCTTCTGCGTCGACTTCGAGGCGCGGATGGCGGCGCCGAGTGTGAGGTGGCGGTGGTCGCCGCCGTCTGTCGTGCCCCGGAATTCCACCCACAGGTAGCCGAGACGGTTGGTCTGCTCGAACCCGTCCAGCATCAGCCAGGCGAGGGTGGTCCGGCCGGTGCTCGTCGCGTCCAGTGCCCGTGAGTCGCCATCCAGCAGATACGGGAGCAGCATTTCCAGTGCCTTGGACTTGCCCGCGCCGTTCTTGCCGCGCAGCAGCAGCCGTCCGTCGCCGAAGGCGAACTCCTGCTCGTCGTACTGCCACACGTTCTGGATGCCCGCGCGGTGCAGCCGGAAGCGGGTGCCGGCGGTCGTCGCGGGTCCGGAACGCGGCAGCGGGATGAGGCCACGCGCATCGGTGGTCACAGCGGCAACTCCTCCTGGACATCGGCGCCCTTGCTGGCTGCGGTGGCCGGGCGCATGGTCACCTGGGTGGCGTAGCGCGCTGCCGCGGCCAGCAGCACCCAGCCGTCGCCGCGGGGACGTGCCTCACGGACATCCGTCACGGTGCGCCCCTCCGGTGCCTCATCGGCGTACCCGTCCGGCAGCCCATCTCCCTCAGCACGCAGCCGGCCGGTCCGGGCCATCAGCCGCATGCGGCTCAGCAGGTCCAGCACGGCTTCCCGCAGGGCGGGGATGTCCTCCAGGTAGCTACGCTGCCAGTTGCTGCGCTGTCCGTACTCGGCGACGAGTTCGGCCAGCAGCTCGTCCACGAGGCCGTCGGGGACAGCCACGCCGATGACGAGTGTCCCTCCGGTCGCCGGGTGTCCGGGCTCCTGAGGCCGAAGCCGCTCGACGAGCCGTTCCACCAGCAGCAGCGCGGCCTGCGCGACCGTTCCGGTGCCCGGCAGGTGCAGATCCGTCAGCTCGTCCTCGGGGTCCACCAGCGCCACGCCCTCGGCGCGGATCTCCATCTCGAGGCCCAGAAGTTCGGAGAAGGCCTGCGCTTCCCGACGCTGCCGGGTGCGCAACCAGTCGCGTTCGGCGTCGGTCAGCTCGTCGAGGTGGACGACGGGTGTCTCTACGAGCATCCGGCGCACGTAGGTGCGGGGTCCGCCGAATCCCGGGTCCGCTGCCCGCCGGACCAGGTCGGCTCCGTCACGGGCCTGGGCGAGCGGGCCGGCGGCGACGACGCGGGCCAGCTCGCGATCCACCGTGATCAGGGCCTCTCCGCCCGCATCCTGCGCGAGCGCGGCCACATGGCCCTCGGTCTCGATGAGGACGCCCCACTCGACCAACAGGCGCAGAGCTGCTACCAAGGTCCGTTTCCCGGCCGCCCTGCCCGTCTCCTCCAGCTCGATCTCCGCGTCGGCCGCGGCGGCCCTGATGTCGGCCACCAGCTGTGACAGCAGCAGTTGTTCGGGGGCGGTCACCAGTACGGACAGGGCCAGCGCGAGGCAAGCGTACGTGTGCGGAGTGAAGGGGGTGCCGGTGGAGCGCTCCAGCCGGTGGCCCGCGCCTGTCCCCAGCCCCGCCTTGAACAGCCGGGCGTAGGAGCTGTCGACTAGGAGGCGGTAGCCGAGCACCTGCTGGAACCGCTTGCTCAGCCAGTCGGCATGCCTGCGTATCAGCGGGAAAAGATCGGCGTGCGGTCCGTCCGAGGTGACCAGCGGATGGGCGAGCAGCAGCCGGGCGGCGCTGCGGCGCTCGGCGGCTAGGGCCACGTCGTGCGTTGAAGGGAGGGTCATGAGACGCTCACCTCCGCATCGCTGTCGGCCGCGTCGGAGGAGGTACGCCCGACGTCCAGCTCCAGATCCTCCAGCAGCAGGTCGCCGTCGGCCGAGTGCAGGACGCAGCGCGCGCCTGCGGTGCGTCGAACGGTGAGCCGGATGCCCAGCTCGGCGTCCTCACTGTGCGCCTGGTCGAGGTCGAATTCCGTCGCGCCCTCCCCGACCGTGCCGGCGCGACGCCGGAGCTGCGCGTTCCCGAGTGCGGTGGCCAGCAGCTCCAGGAGCAGTCCCAGCGCTGCCGAGGTGAGGCGCACCTCGGCGAACCGGCCCGAGGCGCTGCGCAGTTCGTCCGCTGCCGCTGCCCTGGCCGCGGCCCGCTCACGGGCGGCCTCCCGCAGCCGCCGCTTCTGCGCGGAGTGGTCCTCCACCGCGGACGTCCGGCCCCGCTGGGCGCGGCTGCCCCTTTCCCGCAGGGCCACCGGCACCTCGACCACCGGGCCGCTCCACCAGCTCGTGTAGGCGGGCACCACCTCGTCGGTGGCCGGGGGTATGCCCAGATGGCGGGCGCCGTAGAGCCCGAAGGCGGCGACGGCGATGTCATGCGCGTCCTGCGGCGCCGCTTCCTCGAACCACCGGGCCAGCCGCAGCAGGTCCTTGCGCCGGGACATCTCCCCGGTTGCCGACCGCAGCATCCGCTTGGCGTTGGCAAGCAGCGACTGCAACGCACGCAGGGTGGCGTCCCGCAGCTGATCGACCTGGCTGCCCTGCCCGTCGGTGTCGCTGAACCAGCCGCGCAGACCCTCCCAGTCCGCGAGCTCGCGCCCACGGCTGCGCTGGACCCGCGTCTCCAGCCGGCCGTCGCCCTGCGGTGACAGCCCCGTGAGGCCCTGTGCGTGGGCGTCCAGCCGGGTCAGCAGACCCGGGACGTGCGGCCACAGCGTGTCCAACGCCGCCGAGATCCGGGGTGCGCGGAACGCCACGTCCTCCCTGATCGCCTCGACGTAGTCGAGGAGCAGCTCCTTGAAGCCCTGGTACTCGGCGCTGTCCAGGTCGTACCGAGCCAGCACTTGGCCGAGGTAGGCGTAGAAGTCCCGGATGGAGTCCGCGAACTCGGTGAACTGTACGAACAGCGTGCTGACCCGCTCCAGCCCGTCCTGCGGTTCGATGCTGCCGGGCGCGGTCGCGAGCTCGGCCAGCTCCCTGAGTCCCCGCTCGACCAGTGCGAGCAGCTCGTTGCTCACCTCGCGGGCGGCGTCGGCCTCGGCCAGGACGCCGTCGGCGTCCCGCTGGATGCGCTCGCCCAGCTTGGTCAGCTGGTAGCGAGCGCGGGACCGCTGGTACTCGCTGATGCTGGACGCCTTCACGGTGTGGCTGCTGCGCAGCAGGTTGCCCCACCGCACCAGCTGTTCCAGCCGGACCGTGAGGGTGTCGGCGTCGAGCCCGGCGGCAGGGCCGTTGGCCTCGCGCAGCTTCGCCAGGACGTCCGGCACGGCCAGGTCCGCCAGCAGGGTTCCGCAGAAGACCCGCATGATCGCGACGTGCTCCAGCCGCTCGGGCGCGCTGAGATAGGTGTACGCGTCCAGCCGGCGGCGTGCTTCGCTGTGGGCGTCCTGCACTGCAGGTTCCCGCGCGACGGCGTTCTGCCCTGCAGCGTCCTGCGCTGCACCGAGTGCGGGTGACTCCATGCCTGCGAGGTTACGCGGCGCATCCGGCTGCTGCCGATGTGTGGCCGAAAGTCCCACGGACGCCCGCCACGGCTCGGTCTCCGCTGGCGAAGCGGCTTTGGCCGCTTCCGCCGACGACAGGCCATGGCCAGGTACTCGGTGCTGAGGCTGGCCGGAATCCGCTCGGCAGTGGATGGGGAGCCAGGCGAATCTTTGGGCCGATCACTCTCTGATTGATCAATCAGCTCTGGGCGACATCAATCATGTCTCAAAGTCGCTCAGGTGCTCGCCCGTGGCCACGAGAGACATTGGCGACGACTCGTACTGTGCCGAGAGGTTGACCTCGTACAGTTTGTTGGCGGGTTCGGTCTCCCGTGCCGCAGCGCACGCATCCGCCAGGGCTCGCACAGCGCGCTCCCGGTTGCCGGCTTCCACTGCCTCTACGAGGTCGGGCCACAGCGTGTCACCGATGTAGTCGACGAGCTCCTCGATATGGGCAGCCGCCCGGCGGGCACGATCTTTGATCGCTTCCTGCTCGGCTTCGGCACGATGCTCGGCCCGATGGGAGTCTCGTTCGTCCGGGTCTTCCCAGGCATGGTCGCCCCAGATCTCCTCCCAGCGCTGATCCGCTCGTGCCAGGTCGGCCTTGAACTCACGGTCCAGGTCATCCTGCGTGAGGCGGGGATGCTCACCTGCGTCACTGTTCTCGAAGGCCGACAGCGGCAGAGTCAGATCAGGAACGGATTCAGCGTCGCGCAGTGCGGTGAGCAGGAGGATTGCGTCGATGGCAGGAAGGACCTCCGCCGGGTCCACCAGTCCTCGCAGGGATGCGGCGGACTGCTCGACGGCCATGTAGTCGTACTCAGCGATCTCGTTGTCGAGATCGCCGTGGAGATCGAGGATGGCGCCGCCGATCGTCTCGATCTCATCCGTGCGTGCCTCGATCTCCATGTCGATACGCTCGATGACCTTTCGCAGCTCGCGGGCGTCTTCGACCTGCTCTTCAAGCTGCGCCACCGCCTTGGCCAGCTCACCCATTCCGTCTCCCTGTCCCGGCAGTCACACGTTCCCCTGGAGGCACCCTAGGGACGAAGGCGGTCATGCCCTCGTCATTTGGCCATGTGGCCAGGCGTTCCTGGGCTCTGACGCATGATTCTCTTCCAATGGGTGGGCCCGTGAGCTACGCATCATCGATAACCTGGCTTATCAAGCACTCGGCACATACAGACCGGCAATCGTCGTATCGTTCTGTGGCATCGGGCGAGGCGCGAGGAGTTCCGGTGTATCAAAGGGCCTGATCTGACGACTGGGGCACCGGAACTTACAGAAGCGGAAAGGGAAGGGAGAGTGCTCATGATGGCCGCTGGTTCGCTGGACGTGACCCTGGGCACTCACGAAGCCTTGCTGGTGTCCCTGTCCGATATTGCCGCTTTCGCCCGCGTGAAGCGTCCCGTGGTCTCCACCTGGCGTCGCCGGCACCCAGATTTCCCCGCCGTCGTGTCCGAGAACTCAGGACGGCCGCTGTTCGACGGCGCCGAGGTGGCCGAGTGGTTGATCGCATCTGGCTTGGGCAACGCCACCGCGACTGAGCTCCGGTCCGAGCTGGCTCTGTTCGGCATCATGGCGCTGCGGGAGCGGTTCACGCCGTGGCAGCTGGTCGAGGTGCTGGGAAGCCTGCTGTGCCTGCGCCGGCTCGACGCCAGGCCGCTGACCGACGCCACGATCGGACCACAGGGCAGCGCAGAAGTGGACGACGCTCTGTGGCCCGCTCTGCTGCGCCGCGCTGAGCGGATCGATGTGGAGGACGATTTCGTCCTCCGGGAACTGCGTTCCCTGGACGCCTCCGCCGCTCCGCTCGCCCGCCTCGCCGAGGAGCTGGTCGAGGCCGCCTACGACGAGCGAGGCGCGTACGAGTGGCTGCTCGCAGCCCGCTCCCGGCTCGGCCTGGACTCCCTCGCCGCCGACGCGGTCGCCCCCGAGCTGCGCCGCCTGATCAGCCAGCTCACTGACCTCCGCCTCAGCTTGTCCTACCTTCCAAGCGTGGGTCTGAGCTGGTCCTTCGTAAGATCGGCGGGCCCAGGGGTTCTGGGTATGGCTGTGAGCTTGTCGCCGTTGGATGGCTCAAAGAACTTGGCCGCCCGGAGCCCCGCGACGACTCGACCGCTAATTGGGATACGCGACTCGATCGCTGTGTAGGACAACGTCGGCGAGGTCGTCTGCGGGACAGTCTGTGACGACGAGCTGGCGGAGGTGACCCGTGCCTCAGATCTGGGCCGGAGTGGACATCGGCAAGGAACACCATCACTGCGTGGTGGTCGACGAGCGAGGCGAGCGCCTCCTTTCACGCCGAGTGTTCAATGACGAACCGGCCCTGCTGGAGCTCATCGCAGACGTGCTCACGCTCTCTGAGGACGCCCTGTGGGCGGTGGACATCAACCACGGCGGCGCCGCCCTGCTCATCGGCCTCCTGCTCAGCCACCAGCAGCCGATGGTCTACATCACCGGCCTCGCCGTGCACCAGGCCTCGACGGCCTACCGCGGCCAGGGCAAGACGGACGAGAAGGACGCGTTCGTCATCGCCGACCAGGCACGCATGCGACAGGACCTTGGCCCCCTGCGGCCCGGCGACGAGATAGCCGTCGACCTGCGCACCCTGACCGCCCGCCGCCTGGACCTAGTCAACGACCGGACCCGTCAGACCAACCGGTTGAGGGCACAACTGCTGGAGTTCTTCCCCGCGTTGGAGCGCGTGTTGGCCTTGAGTAAGAAGGGTCCGGTCGTGCTGCTGACCGGCTACCAAGCGCCGGCAGCGATCCGCCGCAGCGGGGCCAGGCGGATCGGAACCTGGCTGAAGAACCGCAAGGTGAAGAACGCGGCGGCGCTCGCCGAGACGGCCGTCGAGGCGGCCAGGGCCCAGCACACCGCACTGCCGGGCGAGACCCTCGCGGCCGCCATGGTGGCCCGGATCGCCAAGGGCGTGCTGGCCCTGGACGAGGAGATCGCCGAACTCGACGCGCTCATCGAAGCCCGGTTCAACGAGCACCGACACGCGTTGGTGATCCGGAGCATGCCCGGCATGGGCACCCTCCTCGGCGCCGAGTTCATCGCCGCCACCGGTGGCGACCTGGAGGCGTTCGGCACGGCCGATCGCCTGGCGTCCTTCGCCGGCCTCTCACCAGTGCCGCGGGACTCCGGCCGCGTCAGCGGCAACATGCGCCGCCCGCGCCGCTACCACCGAGGTCTGCTCCGGGCCTTCTACCTCTCCGCCATGTCCAGCCTGAGAACCTGCTCCGCCTCCAAGGCTTACTACGGGCGCAAGCGGAACGAGGGGAAGGGGCACAAGCAGGCCCTGCTCGCTCTGGCCCGTCGACGAGCCAACGTCTTGTGGGCAATGCTTCGAGACGGAAAGTGCTACGAGGTTCTACCGACCGTAACGCCAGCGGCTTGACATCGTCATTGGGAAGTTCTTTATCTACCAAGATCTTCCGGGTCTGCCGATGGCCTTGAGGGTCTCGGGGCGTTTGACGGTCTTGCCCACGTCGTAGCGCAGTGCGGGACTGCGGTTCTTGCTCCCGGGCGGCCGTCCGGGACCGAGGCCACGAGGTTGGGGAACACGGGCCGGGCAGAGCAGGTAGGCTCGGATGTTCCTGAACCCCCGGCGGACCCGCGCCGGGGTGAGGCGTTCGGGCCTGGCCGGCTTCTCCCAGGGCCGACGGAGATCGGTGGCCAGCGGTCGGGCGAGACGTAGCTGAGTGTGGGCGACGACCAGGAGCCAGGTCCAGCGGTCCGCCGCCTGGGGAGTGCGGATCTTCGGAGTGGTCCAGCCGAGCGTCTGCTTGCTGAACCTGAAGGTGTGCTCCAGGTCGAAACGCCGCAAGAAGCCCTGCCACCAGCGGTCCACGTCCGCCGGGGCGGCTCCGGTCTTCGAAGACCACAGCCAGACCGGTGGAGCCTCCCGGTCTTTCGAGAGGTGCTCGACCTTGAGGCGGACCAAGGTGCCTTCGACGATGGGAAGGTCACCGTCATGGTCCAGCCAGGCCGAGCGGTGGGTCAGCCGCGGGTGGACCCGGTCCCACGCCTGGGCTTCGGCCTTGCCGTAGTTCACGGTGTCGGTGGCCGTGGTGATCGCCGGTTCGGGCCAGGTCTCCGGTTTGGCGAAGCGGAACTCCGGCCCGTGCTTGGGCGGGTGGCCGCCGCGGGGATGAGCGCGATGGAATTCCTCACGCGAGGGTGCCGGACAGCGCATCACCCGGTCTGAGCGGACCCGCCCGACCAGTTCAACGGGAAGATCCCGCAGGACCCAGGCCAGGCGGGTGACGTCATAGCCGGCGTCCATGACGATCGTGATGTCCGGGTCCCCGGACTGCCACTGGCTGGCCGCGACGAGCCGCCCGACCACGGCCCTCAGCTGGGCGGCGGTGACCGCGGTCGCATCATCCTCGGGCCCGAGGCGGACCACGTCCAAGATGCCGGTCCACGACGTGGCCCCGGGCTCCAGGACCGCGACGAAGGAGTACGGCCAGCCCGGGATGAACTGCGAAGCGGACTTCGCCCGCCCGTAGACATGGCAGAACAGCCGGTCCGCCGAGCACGGCGCATCCGACCGCAGCCACGGCGACACATCGATCGCCAGCACCAGGCGCCCGCCCTCGAAGTGCGGCAGAGGCATGTCGGCCAGCAGGGCCCGCAACCTGCCGACGTCGATCCGGCCGCGATTGAGGGCTCCGTACAACGCGCCGTGACCGCGACGGTGCTCGGGCACCAGCGTCAGGTCCACCGGCGAGACCACAGGCCCGTCGGCGCACAACAGCGCGTCGGTCAGCTCGAACAGTTCGTCACGCCGGGCGGTCAGACACTCGTAGAACTGGCCCCGGAAGCGTGACGCTTCCGCGAACGCTTCGCGCCGGACATCGCGGCACACCACACTCATGACAACGGCCTTCGGTTGATCCCGTACCTCTGTGACGGAGCACAGGATCAAGCGAAGGCCGCCCCCACGTCCGGCGAATGCCCAGGTGAGCGACGTAGTTCGAGTCGTCATTCGAGACCGGAAGAAAAAGAACTTCCCAATGACGATGTCAAGCCGCTGGCGTTACGGTCGGTAGAACCTCGTAGCACTTTCCGTCTCGAAGCATTGCCCACAAGACGTTGGCTCGTCGACGGGCCAGAGCGAGCAGGGCCTGCTTGTGCCCCTTCCCCTCGTTCCGCTTGCGCCCGTAGTAAGCCTTGGAGGCGGAGCAGGTTCTCAGGCTGGACATGGCGGAGAGGTAGAAGGCCCGGAGCAGACCTCGGTGGTAGCGGCGCGGGCGGCGCATGTTGCCGCTGACGCGGCCGGAGTCCCGCGGCACTGGTGAGAGGCCGGCGAAGGACGCCAGGCGATCGGCCGTGCCGAACGCCTCCAGGTCGCCACCGGTGGCGGCGATGAACTCGGCGCCGAGGAGGGTGCCCATGCCGGGCATGCTCCGGATCACCAACGCGTGTCGGTGCTCGTTGAACCGGGCTTCGATGAGCGCGTCGAGTTCGGCGATCTCCTCGTCCAGGGCCAGCACGCCCTTGGCGATCCGGGCCACCATGGCGGCCGCGAGGGTCTCGCCCGGCAGTGCGGTGTGCTGGGCCCTGGCCGCCTCGACGGCCGTCTCGGCGAGCGCCGCCGCGTTCTTCACCTTGCGGTTCTTCAGCCAGGTTCCGATCCGCCTGGCCCCGCTGCGGCGGATCGCTGCCGGCGCTTGGTAGCCGGTCAGCAGCACGACCGGACCCTTCTTACTCAAGGCCAACACGCGCTCCAACGCGGGGAAGAACTCCAGCAGTTGTGCCCTCAACCGGTTGGTCTGACGGGTCCGGTCGTTGACTAGGTCCAGGCGGCGGGCGGTCAGGGTGCGCAGGTCGACGGCTATCTCGTCGCCGGGCCGCAGGGGGCCAAGGTCCTGTCGCATGCGTGCCTGGTCGGCGATGACGAACGCGTCCTTCTCGTCCGTCTTGCCCTGGCCGCGGTAGGCCGTCGAGGCCTGGTGCACGGCGAGGCCGGTGATGTAGACCATCGGCTGCTGGTGGCTGAGCAGGAGGCCGATGAGCAGGGCGGCGCCGCCGTGGTTGATGTCCACCGCCCACAGGGCGTCCTCAGAGAGCGTGAGCACGTCTGCGATGAGCTCCAGCAGGGCCGGTTCGTCATTGAACACTCGGCGTGAAAGGAGGCGCTCGCCTCGCTCGTCGACCACCACGCAGTGATGGTGTTCCTTGCCGATGTCCACTCCGGCCCAGATCTGAGGCACGGGTCACCTCCGCCAGCTCGTCGTCACAGACTGTCCCGCAGACGACCTCGCCGACGTTGTCCTACACAGCGATCGAGTCGCGTATCCCAATTAGCGGTCGAGTCGTCGCGGGGCTCCGGGCGGCCAAGTTCTTTGAGCCATCCAACGGCGACAAGCTCACAGCCATACCCAGAACCCCTGGGCCCGCCGATCTTACGAAGGACCAGCTCAGACCCACGCTTGGAAGGTAGGACAAGCTCAGTGCGTGTTTCTGATCTCATGGTTCGTAACGGGCCTGGTGAAGGGATCGCTGGGCCCGGTATGAGGAAGCGAGTGCGGGTGGAGCTGGAGAAACCTGCGGACGGTGCGGTCACAGTCTGGGGTCGCGTGAGAAGCCTGATCCCGAGCGCGGTGTGAGGTACTGTCCGCCGCGGGCGTGTCACGTGAATCGGGGCTGTGCCTGCATGCGCCGTTGCTGAAAGTCGGTCGTGTCGGCGGGCTCGGGTCCCCTACCGTCTGGTCATGCAGATTGTCGTGACGCTGGACTGTGTCGACACCGAAGCGCAATCGGAGTTTTGGCTCGCTGCGCTCGCGCCGCTGGAGTATCGGCGTGCCTTCGACGAACCTCCCTACCTCAGCATGACTGGGCCCGCTTCGGCGCCGACCCTGCTCTTGCAGAAGGTTCCGGAGCGGAAGGGCGGCAAGAACCGGATGCATCTCGACCTTGATTTCGGCACTGCCGATTTGGCCGCGGAGGTCGACCGACTCGAACGGCTCGGGGCCCGACAGCTCTCCGGGGAACAGGCTGAACACGGTTTCCGTTGGGTTGTACTCGCTGACCCGGAAGATAATGAGTTCTGCTTGTTTGTCCCGCCATCGGCCGAGTAATCGGCGACGAACGGTTGGGCCGACAAGATCGCCGTCCACCAGCCCCGGGACGTCACAGATCAGTGGTCCTGATGCAGCTTCTGAGCGCGAGTGACGTTCAGTCGGCGGCCGGGGCCGGTTTCCTCGGCCAGCTGGGGGTGGCGCCCTTCCGGGCGAGACGTCTGGTCATGAGGGTGATGGCAGCCCAGGTGATCAGCGTCTCGGAGTGCTGGACGAGCCGTTCGTAGTCCCTCGCGTGGCGGCGTGCGTGCATCATCCAGGCCAGCGATCTCTCGACGACCCAGCGGCGGGGCAGCACAATGAAGCCGGAGGCGTCCTTGGGACGGCTGACCGGCTTGATCGTGAGGTTGAGGTGCTGTTTGGCCCAGTCGACGAGTTTTCCGGCGTAGGCGCGGTCGGCCCAGACGATGGTGATCTCGGGGTGCATCAGGCGGAGGCGGAAGAGAACTTCCTTCGCCGCGGCGGAATCGTGCAGGTCGGCCGGGGTGACCATGACCAGCAGGGGCAGCCCGCGTGTGTCAACGACCAGGTGTCGCTTCCGGCCGTTGATCTTTTTGCCCGCGTCGTAGCCACGGCTGTCTTTTCTGACGGTTTCCGCGGCCTTGACGCTCTGGGAGTCGATGACCGTGGCGACGGCACGGGGGCCTTTGCCCATCTCCCGGCGGATCCGGCCGGCCAGGTGGTCGCGGATCTGTCCGATGATCCCGGCGGCGGCCCAGCGGGCCATGAATCCCCAGACGGTTCGCCATGGCGGGAAATCCGCAGGAAGGGCCCTCCATTTGCAGCCGGTGTCGACGACGTAGCGGATGGCGTCGACGATCTCGCGCCGGGGGTGTTTCTCCGGCCGGCCGCCGCGGTGGGTCTCGCAGGCTGGGGTCGGCAGAAGCGGTTCGATCAGGGCCCATTCGGCATCGGTGGTGTCGGAGGGATAGCGGCGGCGGCGCATGGCGGCTCCCTCCGGGCAGTTGTGGGGGCGCCCGGCCTCTGGCCGGGCGCCCCTGTCGTGGTGGTCAGGAAGAGACGACGAGGTCGAGGGTGGATTCGATGGAGTTGAGCTGGGCGGTGATGTGTTTGACCCACTTGTCGCCTGGATGGGCGGCGGCGTGCGGGGCGACGGTGCCGGTGAGGAAACGGCGGAACTCGGTGAGTTTCTCGGTGAGCACGGACCGCTCGTATGCCTGAAGTGCGGCCGGTTCGGCGCCGAGCTGGTAGCCGTCGGCCCTGGTCCATATCAGCGGTGGCCAGCCGTTCTCGGCGATGATGTCGCGCAGGCAGGCCAGGCCCGCCCGCACCTGGCTCGGAGATAGGTCGCTGGCGCGTACCAGTTGGTGGAACAGCAGCCCTGCGGGTCTGGCCTCGAACAGTACGAACCGGAGGGTGTCGGCGTGCCGCCGTGCGGCCTGGCCCCGGCGCCGCGAGGCGCGGGGCACGGCTACTCGCCCCGCAGCAGGCGGGCCAGCTCGCCGTCCATGTCGACCTTGCCCGTGTCGACCGCGGTCTCGATCCAGTCGAGCGTCGCTTCTCTGAACTAAAAATGCCAGCTCAGCCGCCTTCTCCCGGGGCTGCGACATCACTCGTCCGTATGGCGATCTGCCCGAAGGTGGGCATGCCGAGATCTACGGCGGTCGACTTCCGTCTCGCCTCCGCCACCAGTTGACCGAGCTTCTCTTCTGCGCCGGCAAGGCTGACGCGGAGTCCCTCGACTTCGCCGAGCCACCCCTCCTGTTCGGCTTCGGCAATCCGGGCGATGAGGTTGTCGCGGATCTCGGTGAGGCGGGAATGCTGGGTCGGCTCGGGCCTGAGCATGGGGCAGCGGATGCAGGCGTGTTCGTGGATGCAGTCTGTGCCGAACGCCCTGCCGCAGGTACCCACCGAGAGCTTGCGGCGCTCGAAGTGGCCAAGGAAGGAGTCCCACTCCTCCGAGGTCGGGACCCGGTATTCCTCGCTGGGCCGCAGGGCCCGGCGGCGGGCGATGAACGCGTGGTGGGCTTCGATGGCCTCGGTGGGATAGACCGCCTTGTAGCCCATCGTGGTGGAGATGTTCTTGTGCCCGACGATGATCTGGGCGATGTGCGGGGGCAGGCCGCTCATGATCGCGTCGGTGACGAAGATTCTGCGGAAGTCGTGGGGCTGATAGCGCAGGGGCTGCCCGGTGTTGTCCGTCAGCCCGGCTGCGTCCAGGGTCTCGTCCAGCGCCTTGCGGATCGTACTCATCGACACCACGCGGTTCTGCTCACCGGTTCGCCACTGGAAGAGCAGCGGCATCGGCGGGTTCCAGACCCGTTCGCCGTGATCGTAAGAGGCGACGAGTGGGATCTTGCCGGATTCGTCACGGGCTCGGCAGACGATGGTGCTCAAGACATCGGCCAGCTCTGGGCTGACCAGCAGCAACCGCTCCTCGTCGGTCTTCGACGGGGCGATCTGCAGCAGGGGGACAATCTCGCCGGTGGTCGGCAGCGTGTATTGGACGATGCTGTGGTGACTGACCTCCAGCATCTCCTCGATGCGGACGCCGGTGAGGCGGAGGAACTCCACCGACGCCCAGGCCCAGAAGGCCCGGAGCTCTGCGTCGCCCAGGCGCCGCCGCTTGCCGTCCGTGTCGAAGGCGATCGTCATCTGACCCGGGTCGCTCCAGCGGTTGCCCCGGGCCTTGGTGAACGTCTCGCCCAGGACAGCGAACGTGGCTCCCGGATCAGCCGCTCGGACCGCTTCCAGCCTCGCCTGGGCCTTCTTCAGCTCGGCGGCGGCCGTCCTCACCAGGGCGGGCAGAACGGGGAGTCGTTCGCGGGTCCGCTGGTCCATCCGCGCTTTCCGTCGTGATTCGCGCTTCCTGTGGGAGACCTCGTTGGCCTTGATCGGGCAAGGGGCGGCCCAAGGCCCCCAGCGGGACGGCTCTTCCACGGCCCACTGGGCGATGTCCAGGTAGAAGGCACGGACCGCGGTCAGCAGGTCGATGTAGTTCATCCGCAGGCTGGTGGTGTAGCTGCCGTCCGGCTGATGCTTGCGGTCTACTTTGGTGCGGACACGCTCCTTCCAGGCCGCCGCGGTCTCGGCGGAGAGACGGAGCGAGTCGATGCCAGGCCGGAGGTCTTCGAGGTTCTTCCAGAAGTGCCGGGCCAGGATCCGGGACAGGTCCTCCAGTGACGAGAAGTCCAGGGCGGGTTGGCGCTCGGCGAGGTAGTCGACTAGCAGGTCACGGACGGGGGCGCACTGAAGCTGGTAGCGGTCCACGAGGTCGGCGACGCTGACCTGTCCCGAGTGCCTGGTCACGTCTCGAAGGGTGTGCGGGGCGTCCGGCGGGAACTGCCCGAGGTCCTTGAGCCAGCGGTAGAACAACGATCGGCCGGTGCCTCCGAACCGGTAGACACGGGCCTCGGTCGCCCGCAGCTCAAGGCAATCGCCGACCGTGATGTCGCGGATGCATCCTCCCTTGGCGGCCAGCAGCACCGCGATCTGAAGGCGGGCCAGCCGCCCCAGCTGAGACGACCACGTGGGGCCGGCGGCCGCGGCCAGGTCCGCGTACCCCTCCGGGTCCCGGGTCAGCTCCATCCGGCTGCGGAAGTTCGGTGAGTGCAGGTGCAACAGCCAGGACACGCTGGGACGGATCACGTCCCCGCAGATCAGATGCAGGGTGCCCGAGGAGAGGAAGGACGAGGTGCCGACCCCGCGCTCCGCGTGCCAGGACGCGGGAAGGTCGCTCCAGCTCCGCGGGTGGTCATCCGCCGTGCTGCAGCGCCACCGCTGCTGCCAGGTCTCCCCGGGGAAGGTCTCCAGCCACTGCATGAGTAAGTCGGCGCCGCGAACCCGGATGTAGCGAGTGTGCTTCGATGACCCGGCCGAGAGTTCGCGGAGCCGGGCGACCGCCTGGTCGCGGGACTCGGCGGTGACTGTCCAAGTGTCCGGCGTCAGCCGCGGCGGGAAGGTCTCCTGAAGTGCCTTGTGTGCCGCCCCGTGAAACGCGACGACCTTGTCCTGCGACGTCGCCGTGGTCGACGTCGTGGCCGTGGTCGTCATCCCGCCTGCCCGAAGAGCACGTTGAGGCTGGCGGAGTTGTAGCCGGGTGCCGGTGATGGCGGGCGCTTCTGCTCACGTTCTCGGCGAGCGTGGTGGGCGAGGACCTGCTCGATGACCTCGTCCTGGCTCGCGGCCAGGTAGATCTCGGTGGTGGACAGATGGGCGTGTCCGAGGACCCACTGGACGTCGGTCAGCGACATCTTCGGATCGCGGGCCATCCGGTAGGCCGCGGTGTGCCGCAGGTCGTGCAGGGTCCAGTTCGACCCGAGCAGGTCGTTGGCGCGGTTCAGCATGGCCCGGGCGGCGTGGTAGTTCAGCGGCCGCCACGGACGCCGCAGGGTCCACCACAGGGTGTGGCCGCGACCGCGGGGAGCCCCCTTGCGCCAGGCATCCTCCTGGGCGAGACGCAGCCAGACGAAGGCGTCGGTCGATGCGGGGATCTGCTGGTAGGCGCGGGTGCCCTTGCGGGTCACGCCGATCAACTGCTGGCCGGGCAGGGCATCCTTCTCGCGGCTGGTGAGGAGTTCCTCGGCGCGTGCGCCGGTGGAGACCCAAAAGGCGAGCAATGCCCGGTCGCGGTTGTACTTCAGCGCGGCGAACAGGGCGTTGAACAACTCGTCCGGGATGCGCCGCGGGATGCGCTTGGGAACCTTGGGCCGATAGCGGCCCTGCCGCTCGGGGCGGAAGGCGTCCATCGGGTTGTGATGGGCGTGGGCCCGGCCGGCGCGGCGTGACCGGTCGAGCGGGAAAGGATTGACGATCGGCCCGGTGCCCTCTTCGAGATGGAAGGCGTAGAAAGACCTCAGCACCGTCTCGCAGTGGGCCCGGGTGGTGGCCGCATACTTCAGGCTCGGTGCGGGCCTGCCGGTCACCGGGTTCGGTGTCCCGGGCTCCGCCTTCCGGGATCTGCGCTGGGCGGGCACGACATGCGCTTCGACATTCCTCCGTTGCTGTCGCCAGTGCACACGTACCGGCTTGTCGGCGAGCTGGAGCCAACGGGAGAAGTCCCGGGCCTCAGTCCTGGCCGCCTGATTCCACGGCACCTCCACGGCCCAGAGGAACCGGTACCACCGCAGCAGGTCCATGCCGTACGAGCGGATCGTCGTCGCCGGCTTCGATGCCGCTTGCAGGTCGGCAAAGAAGGCTGCCGCTGGTACGACGAGGCACCCTTCAGGATCGAGCAGCCGGTACGGCTCGGCGACCTCTCCGGTCTGCAGCAGCCGACCGATCTGCGGCACGACCAAGGAGGCCGGGTTACGGATCAGCCCGTCAGCATCACTCACGCATCAGCTAACGCGAACTTCCTCAATAGGTCACTGACCTGCGGAAACTCCGGTCTTAGTTCAGTCAACACACCCCGCACCTTCGCTACGTTCTCGTGCACGATTGTGCGCTCGTCCTCGCCGAGGGTGCGACCCCGCAGGCCGGGGACCGCCCGGCCGGCCGCAGCGACGAACGAGTGGCAGGCGGTGACCAGGTCCAGGAACTCCACCGTCCGGTCGATGTGGCGGACCGCCGGGGCGATGGGGCTGCTGCCCTCGAAGTGCTCGCGGGCCTGCTGGCCCCGCTCTGCCTGAGCGTGGTTGACCTGGTGGCGGGCTGTGTCGTCGCTCATCGCCTTGAAGGCGACGTCGGGACGCCGCAGCAGACCGGTGACCGCCGTGACGGCCACGTTGTCGTCCCGGGTGAACTCCTCGACCACCCGGACCTTGTCCTCCGGCCTGACTTGGGCGGCGACCGCCGGCCGCCGCAACAGATCGCTGGTCACCACAGCGGCAACGTCCTCATCACGGGCCAGGGTGTGGATCGCGGTGATCTTCTCCTGGGGAGATATGGGGTGCTCGACCTGACGACCGACCCGCCGGTTGGCCTCGTCGACCGTCCACCGGCCCCTGCCCTCGGGCGGCTGCTTGATCGCAGCGAACCGCTCTTCCTCGTCAGGAATGCTGCCCAGGACCCGGTGGACCGTGAACGAGACCCCCGCCTGACGATGGTCCTTCGGCCAGCGGGACGCTGTCCAGCGGGCGTTCTCCACGGTGCTGCGACGCAGTCCAATGTCCTCCGCTAGCCGGGTCAAAGCCTGGCGGACGGTGAACAGATCCCGGCCCGGCAAGGCCTCCCGTCCGTCATCCGACCCACGCATCGGTTCGATTTCCAGGGCGCGGTCACCGATCGTGAACTGCCCCTGGCTGTGCTGCTCGACCACTTGCCGCAGCTCAGCCACGATCTGCTCGTAGCGCTGCTGGCTGACATTTCCGACCTTGTCGATCTCCTCCGGCATGGTGTTTCACCACCCATGCGGGTCAGGGCACGGAGCTGAAGTCCGTGACGTGGACATGACCCGCTCATCACCGAGAGTCAGACCGATAATGCAATGATCACAATGAATGACCACAAATGACCGGTTTCTGAATGAAGTTGGGCTCAGAATGCGTTCGCGATGCGGTCACTGTGCCCGTTCGCCGAACGTTTCCTTCCGGCGCCGCCAGGCCCTCACCACACACCGGCGCGAGCAGAAGACAGCGTTCGACCTTCGGTCGACGCCAGCCACCCATCGGGCCCCACACTCAGGGCACTCGATCTCGTCCGCACCGCCCAGCACGGCAGCTGTGAGCTTGCGCAACCGCCGGTCCATACGCCACTGCCTGGCACGACACGCCGCGGAGCAGAACAAGGCGTCAGGCCGTGAATCAGCCCTCAGCCGTTCACCACAAGCCCGACAGGTCCGCTCCCCAGCCCGCCCGGTGCCCTTGGACACCGTGCCAGCGTAGAGCCCAAGGCTACTCAGAATCGGGGATCCGAAACACGCACTGAATCCGCCTGCCGGGGCGGCCTCGATACCGCCAAGCATCCACCGCCCCGGCAGCGCCCCCCTTCCGACCCGTGAGCCGATGAAGGAGAGCACCATCATCACCCGCACCGCCCCGGCCCCCGTGCCGGAAATCGCCAACATCGCAGCAACAGGTGCCCTGCCCGCTATCCTCCGCCAGCTCGCCCCCCTCGGCGGCTGCACTCATCCCATCCGCCTGGCCGGACACCGCACCGAGCACCACGTCAACACAGTTACGGGCGAGATCGGCCCGGCCCTGCGCCGCCTCGACTCCGCCGAGATGCCCGCCGGTGACCTCCTGGTCCGCTGCGGCAACCGACGCGCCACCCGCTGCCCGGCCTGCGCTGAGACCTACCGCCGCGACACCTTCCACCTGATCACCGCCGGACTCCGCGGCGGCAAGGGCATCCCGGAGACCGTCACCGCGCACCCGCGTGTCTTCGCCACTTTCACCGCACCGAGCTTCGGCCCGGTCCACAACCGTCCGTCCGGCGGCCGTGCCTGCCGCTGCGGGCGCCACCACCACGAGGAAGATCCCGCCTTGGGCACGCCGCTCGATGCCGATCGGTACGACTACGAAGCGGCCGTGCTGTGGAACGCCCACGCCGGAGCGCTCTGGCGACGCTTCACCATCCACCTGCGCCGCGAGATCGCCCGCCGCGCCGGCCTCACCCAACGCGCCCTGAGCCACCACGCACGTTTGTCCTTCGCCAAAGTCGCCGAATAGCAGAAACGCGGCGCCGTCCACTTCCACGCCGTCATCCGCCTCGACGGACCCGACGGCGGCCACACCCCACCCCCGGCCTGGGCGACACCCGACCTGCTCACCGACGCCATCCGAGCCGCCGCCCACAAGGCGACCGCACCCGGCCCGGTCATCGACGGCCACGCGCACGCCTTTGCCTTCGGCCGCCAACTGGACCGTGTCTACGCGGAGAAGTGGGTCGAGGAACGGGAACTGGCCGTTCGGACCAAGGACCTGTACAGGCACCTCCTCCGGCTCCATATCCTCCCGGCCTTCGGCGAGCTGGACCTCGACGAGATCACTGCTCCCCGTGTCCGTGAGTGGCGTGCCGAGCGCCTGCGGACCACCAAGGCCAAGACCACCGTCGCCAAGGCGTACCGCCTCCTCAAGGGCGTTCTTGAGACGGCGGTCGATGACGACCTGATCAGCCGAAATCCGTGCCGGATCAAGGGCGCGGGCAAGGAGTCGGCGACGGAACGGCGCATCGCCACCGTTGCCCAGGTCGACGCCCTCGCCGATGCGATCGGCATCCGCTGGCGGCTCATGGTCTACCTCGGCGCGTACGGGCCGATGCGGCCGGAGGAGCTGGCCGGTCTCCGCCGCCGTGACGTGGACCTCGACAACCGCGTGATTCGCGTACGGGTCGCCGAGCCTGAGCGGACCAACGGCAAGCGGGCTCCGGGACCGACCAAGTCCGATGCCGGCGCCCGTGTCGTCGTGCTCCCGGCCTTCCTCCTGAAGGAGGTGAGGCGGCATCTCGACTGGTTCGCCGAGAAGGAACCTGACGGGCTCGTCTTCGTGGGCGAGAAGGGTGCGGCGTTCCGGCGCACCTCCTTCGGACGCAAGTGGCGCCGGGCTCGTGCGGCCGCGGGTCTCCCGGAGGGTTTCCGGTTCTATGACCTCCGCCACACGGGGCACACGCTGTCGACGCGTTCGGGCGCGACGCTCAAGGACACGATGGTTCGCGCCGGGCAGTCTTCGGAGAAGGCGGCGCTGATCTATCAGCACTCCGACGAGGACCGGCAACGCGAGGTCGCCGCCGGGCTCGACGACCTGGTCCAGGCCGAGCGTGCCAAGCACCACAAGCAGGAGTCACCAGAGGGCTAATGGTGCGGTTGTGGTGCGCCACCCGCAGACCGGTCCAGACAACAAACAACCCCCGGGCCTCTGGCCTGGGGGTTCGTGGTGGAGCGGGTGACGAGAATCGAACTCGCGCTCTCAGCTTGGGAAGCTGATGTTCTACCATTAAACTACACCCGCCTGGGGCGGAGCCGAATCGATCGGTCCTCCCAACGTCGCATACTTTACCTCATGCCCGGCCCTCGGTGCTCGCGCCGAGGGCCTTTGTGCTGTGCAGGGGCGGTGGGTGGGGAGCGTGAGAGGGTTGGGTTGGATGGGTGGTGCCCTCTGGATGGGGATCCCTTTCGTCCCGTAATGTGGCGGTTGTTGGTGCCATATCGGTTCGTGGGGAAGGGACTTGAGGATTTGATGGAGCCCACCGTGGAGCCCACCGTCGTCCGTTGTGCCGAGGGGCATGTGTTCAGCACCGCGTCGTTCCCGATGCAGCAGGCCGAGCGGCTTGGTCCGGGCCGGCTCATCCGGTGCCCACGGTGTCAGCGGCTTCGGAACGCCGTTCCGGTCGGACTGGTCGGGACGGTGGGGGTCGCTGGTGACCGGGGGGCACTCGGGGTCGTGAGGTCCGTTCCCGTGGAGTGAGCGGACGGCTTCCGTGCCGTTTCGCCGCGTACGGATCCGTGTCGTAAGGTGACGGCCCGGTGGCTCAGCGTGTGAGAGCCGGGCCGTTCGCCGTGGGGCTCATCGCCGCGGGCGGAGGTGAGGAACACTGCCCGGGCATCCCCGACGCTGTGGTGCCCGACTACCACGGCACCCCGCTGCCGTCCCACGAGATGAACCGCCCCGTGGGCCCGTCGTCCGGCAGCAGGGCGAGCCGTACCGCGCCCGCCGCGGCCTCGGCGGGGTCGCCCTCGCTGGTGGCGGCGCGTTCGTTGAGGTCGGTTCGGCGGAGGCCGGGGGCCAGGGCGTTGACCTTGAAGCCCTCTCCCGCGAGCGTCTGTGCGTAGAACAGCGTCAGGGCGTTGAGGGCCGCCTTGGACGAGCGGTACGCGGCACCCGAGCCGGCCGAGACGGCGAACTGGTGCTCGGGGTCCGAGCTCCACGTCAACGAGGACGTGCCGCTGGAGACGTTCACGATGCGGGGCGCGGCCGAGCGGCGCAACGCCGGCAGGAACGCGTTGGTGACCGCCAGGACGCCGAAGACGTTCGTCTCGTAGGTGCGGCGGAAGCCGTCGACGTCGGCTTCCGGTGCCGGGCTGCCGTCGACCATGATGCCGGCGTTGTTGACCAGGATGTCCAGGCGCTCGACCTGCCCCGCCGCCGCAGCGACGCTGTCGCCGTCCGTGACGTCCAGGACGAGCGGCCGCGTGTCGCCGCCGATCTCCTCGGCCGCCCGCGCCCCGCGCTCCGCGTCGCGGGAGCCGACGTAGACGGTCAGGCCGGCGGCGGCGAGCTGCCGTGCGATCTCCTTGCCGATGCCCTTGTTGGCGCCGGTGACCAGTGCTGTGGAATCGTTCATGGTTCCGACGATCCCCTGCGTGTGTCCGCTCTGCCAGGGATAACCGGTCCCTGGCAGTGGCTTGCGGTGGCGTCTCCGGCGGCGGTTTCGGTGACGTCTCCGGCAACGGTTCCCGGAGATGTCCCTGGCTGCGGCTTGCGGTGGCGTCCCCGGCGGCGGTTTCGGTGATCGTCCCTGGCGAACGCTCCTCGCCTGTTCCCGGCAACGCCTCCGGCGGAGGCCCTGGCAGGGGCTCCTCGCGACGTCGCCGTGCCCCGGCACGCCGTCGAGTCGCCGGCCAACCGGCACGCCGTCCGGCCTCGCCCGGCACCGCCGGTCCCTGGCAGGCTTGCAGTGCGGCAGTGCGGCAGTGCGGCAGTGCGGCAGTGCGCAGCGCGGCAACCGGAACCACCGGAAGGAGGCCCCATGCCGAGACAGGAACTCGCGCGCTTCCTGCGCGAGAGGCGGGCGCGGCTGAACCCCGCCGACCTCGGTCTGCCCGCCGACGGGCTCCGCCGGACCCCCGGCCTGCGCCGGGAGGAGGTCGCCGAGCTGGCGCACATGTCCGTCGACTACTACGCGCGTCTGGAACAGTCGCGCGGCCCGCGCCCGTCGCCGCGGGTCCTGGACGCGCTCTCCGGGGCGCTCCGGCTGACCCGGGCCGAGCGCGGGCACCTCTTCCGGCTGGCCGGTACGCCCGCGACGGCGCCCGCCGCCCCCGTGCGCCGGGTCCGCCCGCACGTCACCGACCTGCTGCGCCGGATCCCCGACACGGCGGCCATCGTCACCGACGCCACCTATGACGTCATCGCCTTCAACCCGCTCGCCGAGGCCCTGCTCGGCAGCGACCTCGGCACGGAGCCGAACCTGGCCCGCCGGCGGTTCCTGGGGCGTCCCCTGGAGAGTTCCAGTGCCGAGGAGTTCGGCCATATCGCGGTCTCCCGGCTGCGCCGCGCCGCCGACCGCTACCCCCACGATCCGGCCCTCACCCGCCTGCTGGCGGAACTGCGCGCCGGCAGCGACGAGTTCACGCAGATCTGGGACGCCAACCCGGTGCACGCGCCCGGCCACCGCACCAAGGTCCTCGTCCACCCGCAGGCGGGTCCGCTGCGTCTGAACTGCGACGTCCTCGTCGTCCCTGACGACGATCAGCAGGTCGTCTTCATCACCGCCGACCCGGGCACGCCCTCCGCCCGGGCCCTGCGGCAACTGCACCCGGACGGAGGGCGGAACTCCGGCCGCGGAGGGCGGCTACCCGTTCACGGTGGGCGGCGGTGGGCGGCAACCCGCTGACGGTGGGCGGCAGCCCGCTGACGGTGGGCGGCGGTCCGCTGACGGCGGGCGGCGGTCCGCACGCGAAGGGCACCGGCTGAGCGGCGCCGGCTGACCGAGATCCGTGCCTCTGCCTGCGCAGACGCCCAGACGCCCAGACCCGCAGACCCGCAGACCCGCAGGTCAGGGCGCTTCTCTCGACGGTGCCGTCGTCGCGCCCGACCTGCCCACCGGTGGCAGGGCGGACCACGGGAAGTCGATCCAGCGGTCCGTGCGGCGCCACACGTACTCGCACTTCACCAGCGACTGCGGCTTCTCGTAGATCACGGCGCTGCGGACCTCGGCCACCGCGGCGACACAGAAGTCGCGGACGAGCTTCAGGGTCTTGCCGGTGTCGGCGACGTCGTCGGCGATCAGGACCTTCTTGTCCGTGAAGTCGATCACGTTCGGCACGGGCGCGAGCATGACCGGCATGTCCAGTGTCGTGCCGACGCCGGTGTAGAACTCCACGTTGACCAGGTGGATGTTCTTGCAGTCGAGCGCGTACGCCAGGCCGCCCGCGACGAAGACACCTCCGCGGGCGATGGAGAGGACGAGGTCCGGCTCGAAGCCGTCGTCCGCGATGGTCTGCGCCAGCTCCCGGACGGCGGTGCCGAACTCCTCGTACGTCAGGATCTCGCGTGGCCCGCCGCCGCCCCCGGGCTCACCACCCTCCCGAGGCTCACCGCGGTCTCTGAGCTCACCGCGGTCTCTGAGCTCACCGCCGTCCCTGAGCTCACCGCCGTCCCTGAGCTCACCGCCGTCCCGGGACTCGTCTCCGTCGTTCACAGCCGCCTCGTACGTCCGTCCGTTCACCAGGGCCTCACACGTTCGTCCGGTGGAAGTTCAGGAACGAGCGGGACGCGGTGGGGCCGCGCTGGCCCTGGTAGCGGGAGCCGTAGCGGTCGGAGCCGTACGGGAACTCCGCGGGGGAGGTGAGCCGGAAGAGACAGAGCTGGCCGATCTTCATGCCCGGCCAGAGCTTGATCGGAAGCGTGGCGAGATTCGACAGTTCCAGCGTGACGTGGCCGGAGAAGCCCGGGTCGATGAAACCGGCCGTGGAGTGGGTCACGAGCCCCAGCCGGCCGAGGCTCGACTTGCCCTCCAGGCGGGAGGCGAGGTCGTCGGGGAGCGTGATCGTCTCGTACGTCGAGGCCAGCACGAACTCCCCGGGATGCAGGATGAACGGCTCCTCCCCCTTCGGCTCCACCAGCCGCGTCAGGTCCTTCTGCTCGACGGAGGGGTCGATGTGCGGGTACCGGTGGTTCTCGAACACCCTGAAGTACCGGTCGAGCCGGACGTCGATGCTCGACGGCTGCATCATCGACGCGTCGTACGGGTCGATCCGCACCCGCCCCGCGTTGATCTCGGCCCGGATGTCCTTGTCAGAGAGAAGCACGCCCCGAGGATACGCAGGGTGGGGGCCGGGGCGGCAATGCGGGCCGCATGGCACCGACGGCTACGGGGCCCCAGGGCTACGGGGCCCCAGGGCTACGGGGTCCCAGGGCTATGGGGCCCCGAGGGCTACGGGCCGCTGAGGGCCGCGGGTCCGCTGAGGGCCGCGGGGTGCCACGTGCCGCCCGGCACGTGCCACCCCTCAGAACGTTCCCAGCTTCAGCAGCGACAGCAGCGCGACCAGCTGGATCGCCGACGCCCCCAGCGCCTTCGGCCACGGCAGGTCGTGCGAACGGGAGACCATCAGCGTCAGCAGACACCCCGCGCCGATCCACGTCGCGCCGCCGAGGACCTGGACGAACGACGCGTCGCCGCCCAGGAAGATGGCGAAGAGCAGCCGGGGCGCGTCCGTCAGCGACATGATCAGCATGGAGAGGCCGACCGTCGGCTGCCACGCCCCGTCACCGCCGAGCTGGCGGGCCAGCGTGTGGGTGACCACGCCGAGGATGAAGGCGCTGAGCAGCATCATGACCGCGGTGACGAGGACGATGGGCACGGCCGACGAGATCGTGGCGTTGATCGCGTCCTCGCGTGCGCCGTCGAAGCCGAACACCGCGAGCAGGCCGTACAGGAACGTCACGATCAGGGCCGGGCCCCACATCGCGTAGTCGCGCATCTGCAGGAACGTCTGCTTGGGGCGCAGGACGACGCCGGTGACCAGGTCCTGCCAGGCCAGCCGGGGGCCGGCGGGCGGGGCGGCGGCCTGCCCGGCGCGGTAGGTCCCGCCGTCGTTGTACAGCTCTTCGTCGATGCTGAAGGCCTGTGTGTGCCCCGGGTTGTTCGCGGCGTACGAGCCGGGGCCCGGGCCCCGGCCGTAACCGTCCCCGTCGCCGAAGTACTCCGGTTCCTCCCCACCCGTCGCCGCCTGGCCCTGCGTCCACTGCTGCTGGAACCGGCCGTACTGCGGGGCGCCCGTGGGGGTGCCCGGCTGCTGCTGGGTGTGGGGGTACCCGTAGTGCCCCGGCTGCTGGGTGTACGGAGGCGCGGTGGGGGCGCCGTACGGCGCCTGGCCCTGGGGGGCCTGGCCGTACGGCTGCTGCCGCGGGTGCTGTTGCGGTTGCGCTTGCGGGACGCGGCCCGCCCGGCCGCGTCCGATCCTGAATCCAGCCACGTCAACGAACGTACCCGTTCCGGCGAACTGCCGTACGGGGCCCGGGCTCCGGACCTCTCATTGCGGCCGAGCTGTGACATCCCCTAGGGGGTCGCCGGGGGGACCCCCGACGGGTCGCCGGGGGTATCCCCGACGGGTGGGCGGGGTATCCCCGACGGGTGGGCGGGGTATCCCCGACGGGTGGGCGGGGGACCCCCGACGGGTGGGCGGGGGACCCCCGACGGGTGGGCGGGGGACCCCCGACGGGTGGGCGGGGGACCCCCGACGGGTGGGCGGGGGACCCCCGACGGGTGGGCGGGGGACCCCCGACGGGTGGGCGGGGGACCCCCGACGGGTGGGCGGGGGACCCCCGACGGGTGGGCGGGGGACCCCCGACGGGTGGGCGGGGGATCCCCGACGGGTGGGCGGGGCGGCCGGGGTGCCAGGGTGCCGGCGCGGTGGTCCGCCGGGTGCACGGCCCGGTGCAGGACGCCCCGGCGGACCTGGTGTGCGGTCCAGGTGTGCGGTCCAGGTGTGCGGTCTGGTGTGACGAAGATCTCCTCTACTCGTCGATCGCCGCGCCGTAGGCCGCCCCGCGGTACGCCACCCCGAACGACCCCGCCCCGTACGTCCACGCGCCCGTGGCCGTGATCCCGCCGGAGCCGGCGGGGAGCAGCCGGACGGCGCCGTCGCCGGAGTTCTCGCCCGGCGCGGCGGCCACCAGGTCGAAGTGGCCGTCGGCGTCGGGGTCGACGAGCCGGACCTGTGTGCCCCAGCGGTCGCCGTCCTCGGCCCTGCCCGGGACGTTCGGGGTCTCCTCGGACCAGGCGCGCGACCCGGTGCCTGTGAGGCCCGCCGCGGTGCCGGGCAGGACGGTCACCGCACCGGCGTCCACGGCGGTGCCGGAGCCGGTGCGGGTGCCCGTGGGGGTGCCGGTGCCCAGCGTCAGGTCCTCGCCGGGCGCGCCGATGGCCACGTCCGCGTAGCCGTCGCCGTCGGTGTCGCCCACGGAGAGGTCCGCGCCCCACGCGTCGCCGGGCTCGGCGACGCCCGGGACGTGGTCCGAGTCCTGGGTCCAGTACTCGACGCGGCCGTCGGTGCCGGGGCCCTGCGAGCCGCCGTAGTACACGGTGACCGCGCCGCCGGTCGCCTGCCCGTCCGCGGGCTCGCCGCCGGTCGCCGCCCCGTCGGCCGGCTCATCGCGCCTCGCCGCACCCGGGCCGCCCGTCCCGCCGGCGGCGGCCGGCTCGCCGGTGACCAGGTCGTCGTAGCCGTCGCCGTCGATGTCGCCGGAGGCCGCGGTGGGGCCCCCGCGCAGGTCGTGCGTCCAGACCGGTCCCTCCGGGCCGCCGGCCAGGTACGCGGACCAGCCGCGGCCGGGGTCCTCGCCGGTCGTGACGCCCGAGACGACGAGGTCGGAGTAGCCGTCGCTGTCGTAATCGCCGGTGGTGAGGGAGCGCGGCGCGAGGGCGCGGCGGGGCTCGCCCGCCCCGGTACCCGCGGCCCCCGCCGAACGGGCCCCCGCCGCCCCGGCGTGCCCGGTTCCGTCTGTGCCTCCGGTCCCGTCTGTGCCCCCGGTCCCGTCTGTGCCCCCGGCTCCGTCTGTGCCCCCGGTCCCGTCTGTGCCCCCGGTCCCGTCTGTGCCCCCGGTCCCGTCTGTGCCCCCGGTCCCGTCCGTGCCCCCGGTCCCGTCCGCGCCCCCGCCGCCCGGTTCCAGCTGCCGGAAGGCCCCGCGCTCCCGGCCGCGCTCCCGCACGAGCGCCCCGTCCCCGCCGCCACTGCTGCCGGGCTCCGCCTCGAACAGGAAGAACCGGACGTCCGTGCGGTCCAGCACGGCGAGGACGTCGCCGGGGGTGGCGCCGCTGAGCCGGGCCGCGGCGACCGAGGCGCCGAAGTGACCGTGCTCCGTGGCGGCCGGCGGTGCGAGCCAGGTGCTGTCGGCGCCGGTGAGGCCGTCCGGCGAACCCCACAGGACGACCACGCCGCCCGCGTCGCCCACCCCGGAGCGGTCGTCGCCCGGGATACCGACGACGGCGTCGTCGTACCCGTCGGAGTCGAGGTCCCCGCTGGCCACGGAGGCGCCGAAGCCGTCCCCGCGCACGGCGGGTCCCGGGACGTCGGGGGTGGACCTGCTGACGGCCCCGGCGTGCGTGGTGCCGATGCCCTTCGGCGAGCCGTACTGCACGGTGACGAGCCCCGCGCCGGCCGCTCCGCCGACGACCGCGCCGGGCGCGCCGACGAGGACGTCCTCGTAGCCGTCGCCGTTGAAGTCGCAGTTGCGGTCGTTGGCTCGCGTGCCGCCGGGGGTGCCGGCGGAGGCGGCCGGGGCGGCGGCGAGGGCGGCACCCGTCAGCAGTAGAAACGAGGCCGCGGCTGTCGCGGCCGAGCGGTAGGTACGCACGTGGCTCCCAGGGTCTCCGTCGGTTGGCCGGGCGGTGGTGCCCGGGCCCTTTGGGCAGGGCCCGGGCCCGGCCGGTGTCTGTTCGACACCGGGTGTGGGACAAGGGTTGTACAGGGTGGTGTGCCGGCGTCACGGGGCGTGCGCGGGGGATGTGAGGCAAGGAGGGGCGCCCCGGGTGGTGCGGGGTGCCTGTGTATGCGTCGGGGCGCCCTCGGTGGAGGGCGCCCCGGGCATCGCTTCACTGGGCTGAGTTGGTGCGGTTGGTGCGGCCGGTAGGGCTGGTGCGGCTGGTGCGGTCAGGCGCCCCGTTGTGCCGGGGCCAGGGAGCCAGGGAGCCGGTGCCGGCCGGAGCGGCCGGGGTTGCCGGAGCGGCCAGGTGTTCCGGGAGCGGCCGGAGCCGCCCGTGTGCCCCGGAGCCGCCGGCCTGCCCGGCGCGCGGCCGGTGTGCCGCTACTCCACCGCCTCCGGCTTCGTCCCCGCCGCGGCCGGCGGCACCTCGCCGCCGTCCGCCGCGCCGCCGTCCGGCCCGTTCCCGTTCCCGTCCCGGTCCGCTTCGGCGCCGTCCCCGTCCTCCTCGGGCGTCCGCCGCACGGAGTCCAGGAGGAGCTGGGCGACGTCCACGACCTTCAGCGACTCCTTGACGGCCGTCGCGGTGCCACCGCCCGCCGTGCCGCCGGAGCCCGCGCCCGCACCGGAACCGGAACCGGATGCCGCGGCCTCAGCCGCGGACTTCTTGCCGTTGACCGAGTCCGTCAGCATCACCAGGCAGAACGGGCAGGCCGTCGAGATGATGTCCGGGTTCAGGGACAGCGCCTCGTCCACGCGCTCGTTGTTGATGCGCTTGCCGATCCGCTCCTCCATCCACATCCGGGCCCCGCCGGCGCCGCAGCAGAAGCCGCGCTCCTTGTGGCGGTGCATCTCCTCGTTCCGCAGGCCGGGCACCTTGGCGATGATCTCGCGCGGGGGTGTGTAGACCTTGTTGTGGCGGCCGAGGTAGCACGGGTCGTGGTAGGTGATCAGGCCCTCCACCGGCGTGACGGGGATCAGCTTGCCCTCGTCGACCAGGTGCTGGAGCAGCTGGGTGTGGTGGATCACCTCGTACTCGCCGCCGAGCTGCGGATACTCGTTGGCGAGCGTGTTGAAGCAGTGCGGGCAGGTGGCGACGATCTTCTTCGCCGACCTGGGCTTCCTGGTGCTCTCGTCCTCGTCGTCCTCGCCGAACGCCATGTTCAGCGACGCGACGTTCTCCATACCGAGTTCCTGGAAGAGCGGCTCGTTGCCGAGGCGGCGCGCGGAGTCGCCGGTGCACTTCTCGTCGCCGCCCATGATCGCGAACTTGACGCCGGCGATGTGCAGCAGCTCGGCGAACGCCTTCGTGGTCTTCTTGGCCCGGTCCTCCAGGGCCCCGGCGCAGCCGACCCAGTAGAGGTAGTCGACCTCGCTGAGGTCCTCGATGTCCTTGCCGACCACCGGCACCTCGAAGCCCGTCTCCCGCTCGAGCTCCTTGGTCCACTCAAGGCGCTGCTTCTTCGCCAGGCCCCAGGGGTTGCCCTTCTTCTCCAGGTTCTTGAGCATCGTGCCCGCCTCGGAGGGGAAGCTGGACTCGATCATGACCTGGTAGCGGCGCATGTCCACGATGTGGTCGACGTGCTCGATGTCGACGGGGCACTGCTCGACGCACGCGCCGCAGGTGGTGCAGGACCAGAGGACGTCCGGGTCGATGACGCCGTTCTCCTCCAGGGTGCCGATCAGCGGCCGCTCGGCCTCGGCGAGCGCGGCGGCCGGCACGTCGCGGAGCTGCTCCTCGCTCGCCTTCTCCTCGCCCTCGACGGTCTTGCCGCCGCCCGCCAGCAGGTAGGGCGCCTTGGCGTGGGCGTGGTCGCGCAGCGACATGACCAGCAGCTTCGGCGAGAGCGGCTTGCCCGTGTTCCAGGCCGGGCACTGCGACTGGCAGCGGCCGCACTCGGTGCAGGTGGAGAAGTCCAGCAGGCCCTTCCAGGAGAAGTGCTCGACCTGGCTGACGCCGAAGACGTCGTCCTCGCCGGGGTCGGTGAAGTCGATCGGCTCGCCCGCGGACGTCATGGGCTGGAGCGCGCCGAGGGCCGTGCCGCCGTCGGCCTCGCGCTTGAACCAGATGTTCGGGAAGGCCAGGAAGCGGTGCCAGGCCACGCCCATGTCCGTCTTCAGCGCCACCGTGATCATCCAGATGAAGGACGTCCCGATCTTGATGAGGGCGACGAGGTAGACGAGGTTCTGGAGGGTGCCGAGGTCCAGGCCCCGGAAGGCCGCGACCAGCGGGTACGAGATCAGGTAGGACGCCTCGTAGCCGGTGACGTGGTGCAGGCCGCCTTCGAGCCCGCGCAGGGTGAGGATGCAGAGGCCGATGATCAGGATGACGGCCTCGACGAAGTAGGCCTGGCCGAAGTTGGACCCCGCGAACCGGGACTTCCGGCCGGCGCGGCCCGGCAGCGACAGCTGGCGGATCACGATGAGCGTGAGGATGCCGAGCGTCGTGAGGATGCCGATCAGCTCGACGAACACCTCGTACGGCGCCCAGTCGCCGATCACGGGCAGCGCCCAGTCGGCCTGGAAGAGCTGCCCGAAGGCGTTCACCAGCGTCAGGACGAGGGTGAAGAAGCCGACCGCGACGAACCAGTGCGCGACGCCGACCACGCCCCACCGGTTCATCCGGGTGTGCCCGAGGAACTCTCTGGCCACGGTGGCGGTGCGCGCTCCGGGCCGGTCCGTCCTGGTCCCGGCGGGCACGGGCTGGCCGAGCCGCACGAAACCGTAGATCTGCGCGACGGCCCTGGCGAAGAGGGCCACGCCGACCACGGCGAGGACCAACGACACGATGATCGCGGCGAGTTGCATGAAGGCTCCTCGAACCTGCGCGAGCGGATTACCAAGCCGCCCTTACTAAGCGGTAACTTATGTAGTCCGTTCGAGAGTACCCAGTTGTCGGGTGGCACTGTAGCCAGTGGGGCGGTGATCTGCGTCGCGGAGGCGGGGGCGGCCCGCCCGGCGCGGCAGGAGTACCGGTGGCACCGGCGGTGACGTGTCCTGCGGGTCCGGCTCACGGGGGGACTGATCATGGCGACGGGTCGTGCGTGGGCGGGCCGTCAGTGGGCGGGCCGTGAGGGGATCGGCTGCGGCGGGCCGGGCGCGTGGGCGGATCGGCGTGGCCTGCCGACCGCCGGGTTGCCGGGCCTGCTGCCCGCGGGGCCACTGGTCGTGGCGGACCGCGGGGTCACCGGGTGTGCTGGATCGCGGGGTCACCGGGGGCGGTCCGGCCCCGGCCCCCGAGGCGGGGCGCGCGGCGTGCGGGGGCGGTGGATCGCCACGACGGCTGCGTCGTCGGAGAGCCGCCCCCCGGCGTGCAGGAGCAGGTCGCGCCGCAGGTGGTGCAGCAGTGTCTCGGGCGGGTCGTCGGTCCACTGCGCGGCGCGCTCGGCGAACGGATAGAACGTGCCGCTCTCGTCGCGCGCCTCGACGACCCCGTCCGTGTAGAGCAGCAGCGTGTCGCCGGCCTCGAACGGGAACACATCGAGGTCGTAGTCCGCCTCTCCGGGCAGGCCGACCCCCAGCGGCGGCGCGGGGCGGAGGCTGGGCTCGGTGACGGCGTGCCCCTTGCTGAGCAGCAGCGGCGCCAGGTGGCCGCAACTGGTGACCCGGCTGAGTGGTTCCTCGTCGGGGATCTCCAGCAGGAGCGCGGTGGCGAACCGCTCCCCGACCTCCTCGATGGGCTCGAAGTCGCCGAGGTAGCGGGTGACGCTGCGCTCCAGGGCGCCCGCCAGCCGGGGCAGGGTGGCGTGCTGGTGGGCGGCCTCCCGGAAGGCGCCCAGGACGAGGGCCGCCTCGCCGAGTGCGGGCAGCCCCTTGCCGCGCACGTCGCCGATCAGCACGCGGGTGCCGTGCTCGGTGCGGGCGGCGGCGTACAGGTCGCCGCCGGTCAGCGCCTCGTCCTCCGCGGCGAGGTACAGACAGGAGATCTTCAGCGGCCCGATCCGCTCGGGCAGCGGCCACAGCAGCACATGCTGCGCCGCTTCGGCGACGGACCGTACCTGGGCGAGCTGTCTGGTGCGCCGCTCACGCACCACGGAGAAGGACCAGACGAGGACGGACAGCACCGCGATGGTGGGGATCTGCACCAGGTGGTTGGTGGTCGTCAGGCCGCCGTGCCACTGGGCGATGATCACCTGGGCGATGGTGGCCAGCACCCCGATGAACGCCGTCCTGCGGGGCCCGGCGAACGAGGGCGTGATCGCCGGTGCGATCACCAGCGCGGGTCCCAGGTGGATGTTGGTGGGGGTGAGGATGTCCGCGATCGTGATCACCACGATGAGCACAATGGGGATCACCAGCAGCACCGTGCCCGACGGCCAGGACTGCCGTACCCCGGTCCACCACCGCCGGAATTCCACGTATCCACGGTGCACTGCGCGACGGTCGGCCACAAACGCAGCACAGGGTTCTACCGGCGCTGTCGGCACGCAGCCGCCCTCGGGATCCCGGCCCGGTCGCGTCCCGCGCGCGGACCGAGCCGACGCGCCGCACATCACCACGTTCCGTAACTGATCGCTCATGGCATGTGACCCTAACGGCGGCCACTGACAATCGGCCCGAGCGCCGTCCGGCCAGGCATCCGCCCGAGCGCCGTCCGGCCAGGCATCCGCCCGGGTGACGGTGCCGCACGCGTCCTCCCCGCCGGCCGCCGCCCTCCCCGGCGGCCGCCGCCCGCCCCGCCGACGCTCCCACCCGTCCGCCGCACCAGGCGCCGACCCCGCCCCCGCCCGCCGCCGCCCGCCGACGGCAGAACGCCCCACCGAGGCGCCGGTGGACGCGGGCGGCCCCAGGAGTCCCCTCCCACGAGCGGTGGCCCCGGTCGACGGGAAGCGCCTACGAGGCAGTGGCCCCGACCAGCAGGGAGTGGGCCTCCGCGGCCTCCGGAGAGTCATGCCTGCCGTAGCTCTCGAAGATCGTCAGGGCCTCGCGCCAGCAGACCTCCGCCCGCTCGTTCTGGCCGATGCCCATGAGGGCCCGGCCCAGCACTGTGAGCATCATGCCGCGGCGCCACTCGCCGCCGAGTCCGCGCAGGGCCAGGGCCTGTTCCGCGTGCTCCGCGGCGCGGGCCGGGCGGTGCGCTGCGAGGTGCGCCTCCGCGATCCGGCAGTGGGCCATGCCCTCCCACAGCCGCTGCCGGTCCGCGCGGAACGTGGCGAGCGCGTCGGTGAGCTGGTCCAGCGCCTCGTCGGGCCGCCCGGCCTGGGTGAGCGCGATCCCAAGGGCGTACGTGGCGTGGGCCAGCCGGAGAGCGGCACCCAGGCCGGCCAGGAGGCGCACGCTCTGCCGGCCGAGCTCGACGGCGGTCTCGGTGTCGTCGAGCGCGAGGCGCACGCGGGAGAGGTTGGACAGGGCCATGGCCTCGCCCGCCCGGTCGGCGTCCGCACGGAAGGCCTCGGCGGCCCTCGCCAGGTGTGCCTGTGCGTCGTCGTGACGGTGCTCGTAGAGGGCGATGACGCCGCGTTGGTTCGGCACCCGGGCCAGCACGAGGGCGTCCCCGGCGGCGGTGCCGGCCTCCAGCGCGAGCCGTGCCTCCTCCTCCGCGTGCCGGAAGCGCCCTGTGACGCTGTGGACGCGCGCCAGGAAGGCGCGGGCCCGGGCCTCCGCCCGTACGTCGCCCGCTGCGCGGGCCGCCTCGGTGACCGCGGCCGCGGCCGTCTCCCACTGGCCGGGGTTCGCCCCGGACTCCGCCAGGTCGACGGACGCCGTCAGCAGGTCGGCGGCGCGGCGCAGCGTGGGTCCCGCCGCGCACTGCTGTGCGCAGGCCAGCAGGCAGTCCGACTCGGTGAAGAGCCAGTCCAGCGCCGCGTCCCGGCTGGGGAAGGTGAGCCCCGGGTACTCGGTGCGCGCCATGTGGTCCACCAGCCGGTCGCCGGGATGCTCCGCCCTGTACACGTCGGCGGCTGTGGACAGGTAGAAGTCGAGTAGCCGGGAGAGGGCCGCGTTCCGCTCGGCCGGGGGTTCGTCGCGTTCGGCGCAGGAGCGGGCGTAGAGGCGTACGAGGTCGTGGAAGCGGTAGCGGCCGGGTGCGGCGGATTCCAGGAGGGAGGTGTCGACGAGGGTTTCGAGGATGTCTTCGGTTTGGGGGGTGGGGAGGTTGAGGGTGGCTGCGGCGGCGGGGAGGGAGATGTCGGGTCCGTCGGCGAGGCCGAGGAGGCGGAAGGCGCGTGCTTGGTCGGGTTCGAGTTGGCCGTAGCCGAGTTCGAAGGTGGCTTTGACGGCGAGGTCGCCGGCTTGGAGTTCGTCGAGTCGGCGGCGTTCGTCGGCGAGTTTGGTGGCGAGGATGGTGACGGTCCAGGTGCGGCGGGCGGCGAGGCGGGAGGCGGCGATGCGGATGGCGAGGGGGAGGAAGCCGCAGGCGGCGACGACATCGAGGGCGGCTTTGCGTTCGGAGGCGACGCGTTCGGCGCCGACGATTTTGGTGAAGAGTTGGAGGGCTTCTTCGGGGGACATGACGTCGAGGTCGACGAGGTGGGCGCCGGCGAGGTCGACCATGCGTACGCGTGAGGTGACCAGGGCGGCGCAGCCCTCGGTGCCGGGGAGCAGGGGTCGTACCTGCGCGGCGTCATGGGCGTTGTCGAGCAGGACGAGCACCCTGCGGCCGTCCAGCACCGACCGGTACAGCGCGGCGCGGGCGTCGAGCCCGTCCGGCACGGTCCCGCCCGGCGCACGGAGCGCGTGCAGGAGGTCGCCCAGCACATCGCGGGGGTCGGCGGGCCGACTGCCGCTCCCCCCGAGGTTGACGTAGAGCTGGCCGTCCGGGAAGGCGCCGCGCGCGGCGTGCGCGATGTGCACGGCGAGCGTCGTCTTGCCGACGCCGGGCATGCCGGTCAGCGCGGAGACCGCCATGACCCGGCCCTCGCCATGGCCCTCGCCATGGCCCTCGGCCGTGGCCAGCATCCGGGACAACTCGTCCACGAACGCGGCGCGGCCGGTGAAGTCCGGTACGGTCGCGGGCAGCTGGGCGGGCCGCACCGGCGCCCCCACGGCCTTCGTGGTCTGCGCCGACGACTCCGCGAGGACCGGATCGGCCCGCAGGATGCGCTGATGCAGCTCCTTCAGGCCGGCCCGCGGGTCGACGCCCAGCTCCTCGGCGAGCAGCCGCCGGGTGTCGGCGTACACCGCCAGCGCCTCGGCCTGCCGCCCGCTGCGGTACAGCGCCAGCATCAGCAGCTCCCGCAGCCGCTCGCGCAGCGGATACGCGGCCGTCAGGGCGCTCAGTTCGGCGATGGCCTCGTCGTGGGAGCCCAGGTCCAGATCCAGGCTCAGTCCGGTCTCACGGAGCTGGAGGCGCCACTCCTCCAGGCGGGCCCGCTGTGATTCGGCGTAGGGGCCGGGGACGTTGGCGAGGGGCTCCCCGGTCCACAGCGCCAGCGCCTGGTCGATCAGGGAGCGCGCCCGGGCGAGGTGCCCGCCGTTCCGGCTCCGCTCCGCCTCCGTCGTCAGCCGCTCGGCGGCGGAGAGGTCCAGCGCGCTTTCGGGGCGCGGCAGCCGGAGGACGTAGCCACCGGCCTCGCTGACCAGCACACCCGGACCCAGGATCTTCCGCAGCCGGGAGGCGTAGGTGCGCACCGCGGCCAGCGCCCGGGACGGCGGCTCGGTGCCCCACAGCGCGTCGATCAACTCGGCCGCGGCAGCCGTGCGGCCCGCCCGCAGCAGCAACGCGGCGAGCAGGGCCCGCTGTTGCGGGGAGCCGGTGGACAACGCTTCGCCGCTGCGCCAGACTCGCACGGGACCGAGGACGGAGAACCGCAACTCGGCGCCGTCCGAGGGCCCCTGCCGAGCGGGCGGACGGGGAGCCGGGGACCGGTCGGGGTCCGGAGCCGCGGGAGTCGACGGAGCTTGAGCCGGATCCGGATCCGGAGTCGGAGTCGGGGAAGCCGGGGCCAAGGGATCCGGGGCCTGGGGCGTGACGCCGTGCGCCGCCTCGCTGCCTCTCATCCTGGTCTCCTCCCGAGCCGCGCCGCTCGCACGTTTAGCACACGTTTATCGATTGATTATTCCCGCCTGCGAGGATGGTACGAGCAGCGTCTCGTGACCTGCCCGGTCCGGACCTGACGAGTGGCTGGGGAACCTCGGGGGTGGCACCTCGAGGGCCCCAGCTTCGCTGTGCCCTTTTCAACTCTAGCCAGGCGCCGCCGCTGTGAGCTACCGTCATGCCGCGCGGTCTCTGTGCCGAGAGTGATCCGGGCCCCCGCCAAGGGCTGTTGTGCGGATCTCCCTTGTGGGTGCATGCCGCGCTTTTCGGACCGGGCATATCACAAGGGCACAAGGAGAAGTGCGCTGCCATGCACGCAAGTAGCCAATCAACGTGGCTCACGGCCGGAGTGATCGTCACTCTGGCCTATTTCGTATTAGTGGGCTATCTCGCCAGCGTCCTCAGGACCACACGGCGCCTCGCCGTCGTGATCACGGCCATCACCGGCCTGCTGGGAGCCCTGCCGGCCATCCTCTACGCCTTGTACTACGCGCTCAACGTCATGGCGTAGCCACGGCACGCGGGGCTCAGCGGGGGTCCGCCCTGCTGAGCCCCGCTGAGCGCGCCCCCCTGAGCGCGCCCCCGCTGAGCGCGCCCCCGCTGAGCGCGGGGAGTGCGCGGGAGTGCGCCCGGAGGTGGTCGAAGGCCCGGCCACGGGGCACGCCCCGCACGGAAGACGGCCCTGCCACCCCGGCTTTCGTGCCAACCTCAAGTAAAGCTCTGGGACTGGGGAGTGACGGCGCGAAGGCCTCTGGAACATCCGGGCCCGCGGGTAATCTCCCGGCATGGGTCTCGATGAGTGGGGGTTGGTGACAGGCGTCGTCGGTGTGGTCGCTGCGCTCGTCTCGACCGGCATCGAGGTCCGTGACCGGCTGCCCCGCAGACGGCGTCCCGCCCCCGCACCCGGCCCGCCTGCTGTGGACCCGGGCGGGAGTTATGACGTGTTCATCTCCTACGCCGCAGCGGACGGCGGATCGGCGGAGACGCTGGCGTCCCGGCTGCGCGCCGAAGGACTGCGCGTCTTTCTGGCCAGGTGGATCGGCCCCGGTCTCGTGGAGAGCCTGGAGAAGGAAGAGGCCCTGCGCGCCTCGGCCAACGGACTCCTGGTCTTCAGCGGCGCCACCATGAACGACGCCGCGATCCGCGACGAGTACGCGGCCCTGCTCGACCGGGTGCACTCGGGCGGGCGGCGGTTCATCCCGGTGCTGGTGGAGGACGTCGACCTGCCGCCCTTCGCCCGTATCCGCAGGCCGGTGGATCTGCGGGACCCGGGCAGCGCCCCATTCGAGCAGAGCCTCGCCACGCTGGTGCGAGCCGTGCGGCCCAGGAGGGATGCCACCTGATCGATGTCTTCGTCTCCTACGCCCACGAGGACGGCACCTGGGTGAGACGGCTGGCGAGCGGCCTCTCCCGGCGCGGCCTGAGGGTCTTCTTCGACGAATGGGACGTGCTCCCAGGAGATGTGATCGTGCACCGCACCGACGCGGCGATCAGCGACGCGGCGTGCGCCCTTGTGGTCGTCAGCCCGGCCTCGGCGACATCACCGCGGGCCCTCGACGAATACGCGGCCCTGGCCACGGCCGGGGCGACGCGGAATCTGCGGTTCATTCCCGTGCTGATCGGCGAGGCGGCCCTTCCGCCCTTTGCCGCCAACCGGGTCTGGCGCGACTTCAGGAACGTGACCGAGCGGGAGTACGAGGACAAGGTCGAGGAGCTTTTCACGGTCATCCTGGGCGAGACCGCACGGGAGACCGCACAGGAGTCCGCACGGGGGACACCGGGTGGCTCCGGTGGGCGGGTGCGGGTGCGGGTGCGGGAGGAGAACATCGCGGCGGCGCTGCCGTCGCCGCCCCGTCCCGTCTCCGAGCCGGACCAGCGTGCTTTCGTGATCTGTCATGCCCCGGCCGACGCGGCGTACGGCCTGGCGCTCGCCGACCAGTTGAGAACGGCCGGACTGCCCGTCTGGTCGGCCGCCGACCTCAGGCCCGGGGATTCCCACTTCTGGACGATCCGGCAGCAACTGACCTTCGCCACGGCCGTCATCGTGCTGATGTCGCCGCACTCCCAGGATTCCGAAGACGTCACCCGGATGATTCTGGAGGGGATGCTGCACCAGCGTCCCTTCTTCCCCGTTCTGCTGGAGGGGCAACGCAATTACCATCTGGCGCACACGTGGTACGTCGACGCGCGCGACGGCCGGCTGCTGCGCCCGTCCGAACTCGACCTGCTGCGGGAGCTGGACGCGGCCGGGTGCGCCGGCCGGCCGGCTGAGCCGGCACCGGTGTTCCCGGCCCCGCCCACCCGCCCCACGGTGGGGGCGGTACGGGTGCCGCCGGCCGCTTCCCTCGAAGCCCTCGACACCTACCTGACCGAGGGCGAGTTCGCCCACGCGGACCTGCAGACCACCGCCGTCATCCTGGACGCGGCGGACCGGCTCGACGAGGGCTGGGTGGGCGCGCGGCACGCGCGCAGGATCCCCCTCCCGGTGCTGGCCGGCGTGGACGCGGTGTGGGCGGACCATTCGCACGGCAGGCAGGGCCTGCGCGCACAGGCGGCGCGGGCCCGGGTGCGCCGTGCCCGGCATGCGGATTTCCTCGCGCTGTCGGTGGCCTGCGGATGGCGGAGTTCCGCGGATGCCGCCGTGCCGCGGGGTTACCGCGAGTTCACCGACCTGGCGGGGCCCGGCCCCCGCAGCGGGTTCTATCCCACTCTGCGCAATCCGCAGAACGAGCTCTTCCTCGACTGGTACGACCAGTGGACCGCCACGGTCCTGGCCGTCCAACTGCGTGCCCAGGACGGGGGGATCAGCAGGTGAACCTGATCATTTTCCTGGTCGGAATCACTGTCGCGGTGCTCATCCGTTCACCGTATGCCTTCGCGCCTGTGCTCATATTCGCTATCGCCGCGGTCGCTCGCCGTGGGGTACGAAAGGACCGGCAACGCCAAGAGCAGGGAAAGCACTGGAGAAACAATCCGGCGGTAGAGATCGTGCTCCTCGTGATCCTGCTTCCGTGGGCCGGCAGGGAGATATCGCAGATGAATGCATTGGTCATTTTCCTCGTCATCGTTCTGGCGGTCGCCGCGCTCGCCGCCTGGCGCGGTTACCGCACCGTTCCTGCCGAGCACGTCGGTATCGTGCACCGGATCCACGGCCGTAGCCATCCGGAATTCCAGCACATCACGCCGTACAACACCCGGGGAATCCAGGCGCAGACGCTGCGGCCCGGCGCCCATTGGCTGTCCCCCGTTCTGTACCAGGTGACGTTCGCGCCCCGGACACGGGTGGCCGATGACAAGATCGGTCTGGTCACGGCCAAGGAAGGGAGGGTGCGGCCGGCGAGCCGCTCCCTGGCCCTGCCGGTGGCGTGCGACAACTTCCAGGACGGCCGGGCTTTCCTGCTGAACGGGGGAGAGCAGGGCAGGCAGGTCGACACGCTGGCCCATGGCCAGTCCTACTACGTCAACACGGAACTCTTCGAGGTCGAGCAGGTCGACCGCGTGTACGTCCCCCCGGGCACGATCGGCCTGGTGAACGCGGAGGCGGGTGCGATTCGGCCGCCCGGCCGCCTCTTCGGTCCGCACGTGGAGTGCGAGAACTTCCAGAACGGCGGCCAGTTCCTCGCCGGTGGCGGCGAGCAGGGCAGACAGCTGGCCATTCTGCAGGGAGGTGCCTATTACAACATCAACCCGGCCCTGTTCGACGTCGTCACCGTCGATAATGTCGGGGAGGGAAAGGGCGAGCTGACCGCCCAGCATCTGCAGGAGATCTCGATTCCCATCGGCTTCACCGGAGTGGTGATCACACTCGACGGTGCGGAGCCGGAGTCGCCTGATCAACTGGGGCCGCGGGTGCCGGGCCATCAGGGATTCCGGTTGCCGTGGGTGTTCCTGCAGAACGGTGGGCACCGGGGGGTGCAGGAGGAAACCCTGCGCGAGGGCACGGTCTGCGCCCTCAATCCGTACTTCGTCCGTGTCGTGCTGATCCCGACACGTCTCCTCATCCTGGAATGGAACGACAAGTCGCCGGCGGAGGTCTGGAACTACGACGCGCATCTGGGCCGTATCGCGGTCACCGTCCAGGGCCACCGGCTGTTCGTGGACATGAGCCAGACCCTGCAGATTCCGCCGGCATCCGCTCCCATACTGGTCAGCAAGAACGGTGGCAGCCAGCTGACGGGCATCGGCGGCCTCGACTGGAACCCGCTCCCCGTCCAGCGATTCGTGGAACGGGTGCTGGGCGCCATCGTCGCCTCGTACTTCAACGAGATCGCCGCCGCGGCCACCGTCAAGGAGTTCCTGGAAGCGTACGCCGAGACCCGGACCGATCTGGCCGCGCAGGTGCGCAACGCGTTGCAGGCCTGGGGCGTGGAGGCCCGGAACACCACCCTCGGCGAATTCAGGGCCGAGGACCCGATACTCAACGAGGTCCTGAAGAGGCCGGCCCATGAGCAGATGCGCAGCGAACTGCTCGACCTGGAGCTGGCCAACGCGGAACGCGAGGACGCCATCGACATGGTGCGGGTACGGGCCGAGAGCAGGCGCATGGCCCTGGAGCTCAAGGCCCGCATCGACGTGCTGGGCCTGGACAACGTGATGGTGCTGGAAATGCTCACGGAGGTCACCAAGGCGCCGGTTCCGCAGTTCATCGGAGGCGGCGACCTCTCCGCCTACCTCGAGACGCAGCCGATCGCGCGGCTGGAGGAGCTGCTGGACAAGATGCGGGGCCTGCACGGGGACACCCGGATCGACGGCGGCGCGCGGCCTTCACTGACCAAGGGGGAGGCCCAGGCCCGGGGAGACATCCGGGACGTCCAGGGGGAGATCCGGGACGTCCAGGGGGACATCCGGGACGTCGAGGGGGACACGACGTAGGACGCCGGGGCCGCCCGGCCCGAGATCAGTGGAGCGGGCCCCGGCGCCACCGCCGCGGTGGCTGGCCCAGTTCCTCCCCCCGGCCCCACGCGGGCAGAGACAACCCGAACGGCGCAGAATCCATCACGCAGCGTAGCGACGGCGGCTTCAAGACCATGGCCTACGTCACCTGGCGTACGCCACCACGGCCTCCGGCGCGCGAACGGGGCTCGGCAGGGGGAAGATCCGGTCTCCGCTGACAGCGGGTGGGACTGAAACGCCCCCTCCGATGGTCCTCGGAGGGGGCGTTTCTGCTGTTCAGCAGCTGTGGCTGGGGCCGGGGTCGAACCGGCGACCTTCCGCTTTTCAGGCGGACGCTCGTACCAACTGAGCTACCCAGCCACGCGGTTCACGGGGAACCGCAGCGGTCCTGACGGGATTTGAACCCGCGGCCTCCACCTTGACAGGGTGGCGAGCACTCCAAACTGCTCCACAGGACCAAGCTTCGTGGATTGCGGGACTAAGTCTCGCACATCGTGGCGCGTGCCCCCAACGGGATTCGAACCCGTGCTACCGCCTTGAAAGGGCGGCGTCCTAGGCCGCTAGACGATGAGGGCTATCGGCCCGCCTGGGCGCTTCTCAGCGCGTCGGGGACGTGAGAAGCATATGGGATGGCGGTTGGGATCGCCAAAACGGATTACGCGGTGGTATGCGCCCCCGGTCCTGGCTCTGGCGGCGGGCGGGGGCGGCTTCCGTGGTGCCGACGGTACCGGGGGGCCGGGCGGCGACGGGCCAGTGGCTCCGGGCGGGGCTGCGGGTGGTGGCGGTGGGGGCGCCGGTGGACGGGCCCCGGGAGGACCCGGAGGGCTGGGAGGACCGGGCGGAGGGGGTGCCCGGGGGCGGGGCGGGGCTCTGGGCGGTGGGGCCGGCGCCGGGCTGGTTCTCCGCGGGGAGGTGGCGGCTGACCTCCGCGGTGGACAGGCCGAGGCCGCCCAGCCGGATCTCGTCCCAGGCCTGGAGGTGCCTGGTCTTCCGGTCGAAGTAGAGCACGGACGCCTCGATCGGGTCCGGATACTTCCCCTCCACCGCGCGCAGCCCGCTGCCGCCGGTCGAGCCCTCGACGCGCAGCCGGGTGCCCAGCTTCAGCATCTGCGTCTCCTCGTGGTGGATATGGCCGGCGAGGGCCAGCGGAACGGTGCCGTCCGTCTGCTGGGCCGCCACCGGGTTGTGGGCGATCGCGACGTCCACGGGTGTGCCCGCCGCCTTCTGGTCGCGTATCGCGGAGGCGAGCCGGGCGCCGGTGATCACCTCTGCGGGGTCGCCGGCGGGCCTGATCGAGCGGTCCGGCGTGTACTGGGGGTCACCGGTTCCGGCGAACCGCAGGCCCGCGACCGAGACCGCCCGGCCGTCGTCGAGCACGTGCACGTTCCTCATGTGCTCCAGGTACGTCTGCGTGGTGCCCGAGTCGTGGTTGCCGCGCACCCAGACGTAGGGCGCGCCGAGGTCCTTGATCGGGTCGAGGAAGCCGTTCTCGGCGGCGGTGCCGTGGTCCATGGTGTCGCCGGAGTCGACGATCACGTCTATGTCGTACTGGTCGACGAGCGAGCCGACGATGTGCCAGCTGGCAGGGTTGAGGTGCACGTCGGAGATGTGCAGGACGCGGATCGTGCTCGGGTCGGGCCGGTAGGCCGGCAGGGTGGACGTCACCTCGTAGAGCTTGGTCACATTGGTCACCAGCCGCGCCAGTTCCTGCTGGTAGACGTCGAATTCGCTGACGATGCTGCGCGCGTTGCCGACGACTGACGGCGCGCTGCTGAGCAGCCCGGAGAACCTGGGCTCCAGGACGGAATTCGGGTTCCAGGTGGCGTACGCGGTGCCGCCGGACGCGGCGAGCAGGGCGAGCGCGAGGCCGCCGGCCCCCAGGGCGCGGCGCGGGCGGCGGTAGACGACGAGGCCGAGCGCCGTCGCGCCGGCGACCACGGCGGCGCAGGAGCACACGGCCAGGTCCGCCGTGCCGTGCACCACGTCGTGGACGACCTCGTCCTGGAGGCCGGAGATCCGTTCCGGGTGCTTGACCAGCGCCTCCGAGCGCACCGGGTCGAGCCGGTCCACGTCCACGTCCAGGCGGAGGGGAGCGGTGTGCGAGTCCAGTTCCAGCGCGCCGAGCGGCGACACGTTGATCTTCGTACCGCCGGTCAGCGACGGTTGCAGCGTCATCCGCGTGTCCATCGGGCCGACCCGCGCCCGCACCCCGCCGACGGTCAGCAGGCCGAGCCAGGCGCCCAGCAGCACCACGCAGACGAGCGCCAGCGCCCGGACGCCCGGATGCCGGGGGCCGACGGCGGGGTCGGGGAGGCCCAGCTCGGGCAGCGGTGTGCCGAGCGACGACCGGCCCGGCGTCGCGGGACGCGGTTTCCGGGGCGTGCGGGCCGGGCGAGGGGTGCGGGGCGGGTGGGGCGCGTGGGGTGCGCGGTGTTCGTGGGGCGCGTGGTGCCCGTGGGGCGTGTCGGGGTGGCGGGTGTGCGGGGTGGTGCCGTGGGTATGGCCGGGCCGGCCGGTTGCGGGACGGGGGGTGTGCGGGGCCGGCCGGCGGAGGCGGCGGGCCGCTTCCCGGAAGGGGCGGGCCGCGCCGCGTACGTGGCGGTGGGCTGCGGCGGCTGCTTTGGCGATCGCTGCGGACATGGCGGCCATGGCGGTGTCCCTGCGTCGGCGGTGACGGTCACTACGGCGGCTGGGGGCGGTGTGAGCGAGGAGCGGTGCGTACGGGGGCGTGCGGTGGCGTGCGGTGGCGGGCGGTGGCGGACGTGGGTACGGGGTGGGTGGGCCGGCCATTCATCCCGTATGCCCAGGTGCCGTTGCGGATATGCGGTCGCCGATGTGCGGGTGGGGTGCCGGCGGTACGGCCGCCGCGGCCGAGGGGCGTGCGGGTGGCCGACAATGGCGGTGTGCTGGAGATGACGCGCGAGGAGTTCGAGGAACTGGTCGCCGAGGCGCTGGACCGCATTCCGCCCGAGCTGATGCGGCTGCTCGACAACGTCGCGGTGTTCGTGGAGGACGAGCCCGACCCGTCCGCCCCCGACCTGCTCGGCCTGTACGAGGGCACGCCGCTGACCGAGCGGGGCGAGTGGTACGCCGGTGTGCTGCCCGACCGCATCACGATCTACCGCGGACCGACGCTGCGCATGTGCACCACCCGGGAGGAGGTCGTCGAGGAGACCGAGGTGACCGTGGTACACGAAATCGCCCACCACTTCGGCATCGACGACACCCGCCTCCACAACCTGGGCTACGGCTGACCGGGCCGCGCACACTCGGCCACACCACTGCCGACGCCACGCCCGGCTGAGGGGCGCGGGGAACCGCGCGACCAGGCCCCACCGGCGGGTGGTCGGGGACGAGACGGGAAGGGGCTCGGCGGGTTCCGCCCAAGGGGCGCGGGGAACTGCGCGACCCAGGCCCCACCCGGCCGGCAGCCGGGGATGAGACGGGATGGGGCTCGGCGGGTTCCGGCCAGGGGCGCGGGGAACCGCGCGAGGAGCCCCCACCGGCAGGTGACCTGGAACGAGACCGGAAGGGGCTCGGCAGAAGCCCCGGCCCCCGCACGGCTGGAAATGAGCGGTCCCCCCGGCCCCGGCGGCCGCAAGCCGCAGGCAACGCGTGTCCTCGCGCACCCAGCCGGAGTTGGGCAGGTGGATCCGTGCCCCGTGCCCCGTGCCCCGGAGGTGACTTCCGTGCGCCCTTCGTACGTGTCCGACCGTTCGTTGTGCGAGTCCGCCAGACCCCTGCGCGTTCCCGTCCGCCTGACCGCCGCGGTCGTGGCCGTCGCCGCATCCGCGGGCTGCATGAGCTTCGCCGCCGACGGCGAACGGAGCCCGGCGCACTCGTCCGCGCCCTCGCGGTCGGCCGTGCACCCCGACGTCGCCGCGGCCGCCGGCGGCGCCGCGGCGCAGAGCGGTTCGCAGTGGGGCGACGGGGCCGGCGGTGCCGGGGCCGGGGACACGGCTAAGGGCAAATCCGAGGAGAAGGCCGAGGAGAAGGCCGAGGAGAAGGCCACGGACAAGGGCAGCGACAAGGGCAACGACAAGGCCGAGGCCGGGGAGGGGCGGAAGAAGGGGCAGGGGCACGCGAAGGAGAAGAAGAAGCGGGGAAAGCACAAGGCGGACAAGGGCAAGGGCAAGGGGCATCATCGGGGGTCCGGCGCGGCGTCCCGCCCGAGTGGCCGGCCGGGGGCCGGGTCGGGCGGGTCCGGCGCCGGGACGCCGTCCGGTCATCCGTCGAAGCCCGGCGATTCCGGCTCGGGATCCGGCGGAACCGGCACGCAGCCTCCCGCGGACGGCGGCACGGGCCCGTCCGGGCAGGCGCAGGACCCGACCCCCGCGCCCACGGCGCCCCCGGCGTCCGGGCGCGCGAGCAAGGAGGCCGAGGGGAGCGTGCCCGCGGCGCAGGAGGACTCCCCGAGCGATGTACCGCGGCCGTGGGCGGACCCGTCGTCGGGCAGGGCCACCCACCGCGGTGCCTAGCCGGCGCCGGGGCTCCGGCGCCGGGCCGGAGCCCCGGCGGTGCGCGGCGCGGCCCGCGCCGGTGGGTGGGTGGTGCGGGCCGGGCATACGGGCCGGTGCGTGGGCGGTGCGCCCTGGGGCTGCCCGGACCGGTGCGCACCGGCTGCCCGGACCGGTGCGTGAGCGGTGCGCTCCGGCGCCCGGGCGGCTGCCCGGGTCACCCGCGCCGTTCCGGTAACCGGCTGCGGAACGTCGCTGACCAGCCGTAGTCGCGTCACCGGCCCGCCCCGTCCCGCGCTGGTTTGCCATCCGGGTCTCGGCCCACGTATGGTGGTAGATCGTTTGATCCCATTTGCCCGGCGCACTCCCCACAGAGCGGGGGACTGAAGCGCGCCGCGTGTGGCGCGTACTCCCTTGCCGTGGCAGGACCGCATCGAGGCGGTCGTTTATGACCTCACGGAGTCCAGGGCGCGTGCCGTGAACTCCGGAAGGTTTGCATTTCGCATGTCCGTATTCAGTCCTGACCACGTCGCCGTACCCGAGGCCGACGCGGCCGGTACGCCCGCCGAGCCCACCCCCGCCGACACCGGCGCGCCCGGGGCGACAGACGCACGTGAGACCCCTGAAGCTCCCGAGGTCCCCTCAGCCCCCGAGGCTCCCGAGACCCCTGAGGTGACCGAGGTCTCCGAGACGCCCGCCACCACTGAGACCTCCGTGGCTGACGGCAAGTCCAACGAGCCCGACAAGTCCAACGAGTCCATCGAGCCCAACGGGCCCAACGATCCCGACGAGGCCCCCGGACTCACCTTCGCCGACCTCGGCCTCCCCGACGCCGTCGTCCGCAAGCTCGCGCAGAACGGTGTGACGACCCCGTTCCCCATCCAGGCCGCCACCATCCCGGACGCGCTGGCCGGCCGGGACATCCTGGGCCGCGGCCGCACCGGCTCCGGCAAGACCCTCTCGTTCGGCCTGCCGCTGCTCACCACCCTCGCCGGCGGCTACACCGAGAAGAAGCACCCCCGCGGGATCGTCC